>JADJFX010000044.1 GCA_016708345.1 Candidatus Rhodoferax bjergmarkensis | reverse complement strand
TTGGCGCTGCGGTTGCGCCTGCTGTTGGTTGTTGTCGCGCAACTCGAAAACGCTGATGATGATTTGATCCTTGCCGGGCGCTGTTTCAAGTCCGGCAGGGTTGAACGTCTTTTTCAGCGTGACAAATTGCCCCTTGTCGCCGTCCCACAGGCTCCCGACGTTTTCATAACGGGCCTTTTTTTCGCCGTTCTTGTCGGTGTATTCGCCGGTTTTGACGGCCAGGTCTTTGATGCGTGTTGCCATGTGTCACCTCGTTTGTGCGGCGTATTCGTCCGCGAGTTGGTTGTAATAGTCGCGGCAGAGTTGCACGCGCTCAATGATGGCCTGTTCCTTTTCCGCGTCGCGTTCGTAAAACAGGCGCGTAACGCGCTTAACCGGGTCGATGTGGTCAACCGCGTGGATGCTCGGATCTTCCCACCGGATCAGGTGTTCCGGGGTGCTGACCATGCAGTAAGCCAGCACGGCGCTAGGGCAGTCCCACAGCATCATATAGGCGCGCAACTGCCATTCGTAGCCGCTGTTTTCGCCCATGCTGGCCAGCAGCGGAAACGTCGTCAGGCTCCAGGATGACTTGATGTCAATCACCGTGTCGCCCGTGAAAATGTCGCACTCGCCGGTAATCCAGTCGTTCTTGATGCGGTCGGTGTTTTTCTGCCAGTTGGTAAAATGCACCGTGTTGTACAATTCGATTGAATCCTGTTCGCACGTAATGCCCTTCTCCATTGCCGGACTGCTGATGTCCTCGCGGAATCCCAGCACGTCCCGGCAGAACTCTTTGCGGACGAATGTCTTTGCGCCTGCGGAAAGCTCCCCGGCCTTCTTCGCCGGGGCCATGATTTCGCCAAGCGCGGATGCGCGGATAATCATCATTGGGCGGACTCCAAAACATGCAACTCGTTGTCCTGTTCGGTGGTCAGGGTGTAGCGTGAGCGGACAACCTGCACGGATGTTTTACCGGCAGCGATAGCGTCGCACGCGGCGCGGAATCGGTCATCAGGCAGGGCGGGCTTTTCTGCGGGCTTGGCAGGCGCTGGCGCTTGGCGCTGGCCGACGGCAGCATTGGCGTCGTCGTCTTCTTGGGCGATTCCCGCAAACGCTGCCAGCGAGTACCGGCGCAGGTAGGTAATGGCGCTGCCAACGCCTTGCGCGTCTTGCTTTCCGACCGGCGCGGAACAGATGTTGCTTATCCACTCGCCACTGCTGTGCGTCATCAGCGTCTCCACGCTGGCCAGTCCCGATTCAAACGATGGCATCTGCACGATGGCGATTCCGTGCCTGGACATGACCGGTCGGACGGTGTTCAAGACTTCCGCGAGGTCGGCGTACTTTGATTTGAAATGCGGGTTGTTTGCCGTTTTGCTGGCGTTCTCAATCTCGGCCTGAGCCTTTGCGAGTGCGGCAGACAGCGCCGCGATGGATTCGGATTTGTTCATGCTGATTGCTCCAGGTGCGCCGCAATCTAGCGGTCGCGCTTCGTGTTGTGGGTCATGCGCAGCAGCTCCTCGCAGTATTGCAGCGCCAGTTCAGCGGCCTCGACTGCCACCTGCTCATTCATGTCCGCTCCCTCGTCGTCTTCCCCGCGAAACATCATTGCAGTTTCGGTAAGGCCGACGAAAGACGCCAGCATGGCCACCGCGTCACGGGCTTTGTCCAGTGCGGGGCGCTCGGGACGGTCGTAGGTCCAGAAAGCGGCTTCCTTGAAGATGGCGCAGGCCACTTGCGGGTCGGTGTGCCACTTGCGCAGTCTATTGATGCAGGTCATTACTGCCGCTCCATACATAAAGAAGTGTGCCGCCCACCAGCAGGGCGATGAGGTACGTCACCAATCCGCCAAGCAGTGACCAGCAGGCCACTATCAGGAAGGCGGTGACGGCCGTCGCGATGACGACGGCGATAATGTCGAGCAGGTCGGAGGTTTTCATTCTTCCTCCTTGGCCATTTCTCGGCGCAGAATGGCGTACTCGTCACGCGCCAGTTCTTTGGCGCCCTTGTGGGCCTGAATTGTCAATTCCTCGACAGCGGTTTGCATCGACATGTAATCAGCAATCAGGCCGGAAATGTCGTCGCCTTTCGGCGTCAACACACTATCGATCTCGATGCTTTCTTCTTCGCCTGGGCTGTCCATGCTGGCATCCTCGCCCTTGTAGTACGTTCCTATGACCTCAAGGCGCAGGCCGGACAGCTCGATATAAGTGTGGATGGGCTGGCTCATGCTGCCCCCCCCCCCCCCCCGCGCCCCCCCCCCCCCCGCGCCCCCCCCCCCCGCGGCCCCGGCGGGCCCCCCCCCCCCCCCCCCGGGTGGAGGGTGGCTCATTTGTCGTTTTCCTGTGGTTTGTTCGTTTCGATGAATCCAGTATTGCACCCGCAATATACTACGTCAACCCCATACGCTAAAAATATTCTTGCGCGACTATTGCGGGCGCTATATAGTGAAGGCCATGCAAAGGGGAACAACGATGGACTTTCAGAAATTAGTAACCGAAATCCTGGAAACCGGGATGACACAAACCGAGTTAGCGAAACGATGCGGCCACGGGACAACCCAGGGCCACATCAGCGCCATTTACACCGGGCGGCGTGGTGATAGTGTCGGCTATGTATTGGGTGACGCGCTGGTCAAGATTCACCGGCGCGCCATGCGGACAAAGATAGTGGGGTCAGGAAACGGCAGCGCATCGGACATGGATGTGGCAACCGTTGTTAGCTGAAAGGGCGCGACGGGGAAAAGTGGACTAATGCGTCAGACGGGCTTGTGTTTGCCTACATTCCGGAATCATCGCCGGGTCGATCAGATGCGAGTGGCTCACGACACGAGCTAAACATCAATCAAGGGGGAACGCTATGAATGTTGCTGAGAAATGTAAGGGTGTTGGTTTTGGGGATGCACTTCGGTGGCTCAATGAGGGCAGAAAAGTTCGTCGCTCTGGGTGGAACGGAAAGGGAATGTGGCTGGCGCTTGTTGGCACTGGCGAGTGCGTTGTTTCCCGTAGCGTTACGGATTTTTCCAGCTGCGGATCAGTCTACGAAATCGCAGAATGGATCGGAATGAAAACCACTGATGAAAAGTTTGTGCCGTGGCTTGCTTCGCAGACTGATGTTTTAGCCAGTGATTGGGAGGCTGTTAAGTAAGCCGGGAATCCAGAAGAAAGTTCGACGTAAAAGCACAGTTCTGGCGAGTGGCTGGCGTAACCAGCCCAACGATCAGCGCCTTGAGTCCGAACCATGGCGGCCCGTCGGGAGACGGCAGGGGGCTGATCGTTGCATCTGTCGGGACATCCGCCGGAAACGGCGCAGAAACACAGGGCAACAGCCAGATGTGGACTGGGAGAAACCCGGTCGGCTGGAGCGGCATCACGAGCGGTAACCAGCCCCGCGCCGGAGACGTAACCGGCAACACTTCAACCGCATGGGCATTGGACGATTCCGGGACAGCCGGAATATGGGTGTGTGGAGGCTGGATAGGTCGCGATGAGAGCCAGCAAAGCACAGATGCGCGGGAAACCGGGAGTCATGACCCGGACAACCGCGCAAAGGGCGAAAGCTCCCCGATGCGTCATTGAGACGCGAAAACAGTGTCCAGCCGGTTGTGGTGTCTAGCTCAACGGGAGAGCGGGCGGTCGTCATGGCCGTGCAGGTCGGGTGTTCGAGTCACCCGCCACAACCAAACACGCCGGACGGGATCAGCAATGACCGCACCATCCGGCGACCATTCCGCACTTTTCTATGTTACAGGGTGCGGAATATGCGGTAAAATAGCGGCACTGATTCGGCGTGGAACCTGGATCAGTACTGTATTGGGTGTTAGCGAGGAAACGAGCCTTTTCCTCTCTGCCGTGTTTCTGATTCCAGAGCTTCTGGACTTAAGGAGCAAGCAATGAGCACACACATCCTGTCGGCTTGCTGGTCACTGACCGGCATGTCCTCGACACAGAAGCTGGTTTTGATTTCTCTGGCAGATCAGGCCAACGACGATGGAGTGTGCTGGCCATCAATTCGCCGCATGTCTGAGCGGACTTGCCTGAGCGACAGGGCTATTCGTGACGCTATCGTCTGGTTGTCAGAGAGTGGCGTTCTGGCCGTCGAGCATCGCTACAATTCCAGCAACGTCTACACCATATCAGCCAATAAATTCCGGCCTATACCGGCAGATTGCGCACCCCCTGCGCCAAATGCACCCCCTGCGCCAAACGCCGGTACCCCCTGCGCCAAACGCCGCACCCCCCTGCGCCAAGTGCCGCCTAACCATCAGGGAACCGTCAGGGAACCGTCAGTAGGCGATTCTCGCCCTTCTGCTGACGGCCAAGCCTATCTGGAGCGAGTCACACGACACGAAAACGCCAACCAGCCGATCACCATGACAACCGATTGGAAACCCGGCGAACAGTTCCCGGCGCTCATGATGCGAGCAGGACTCAAACCCGACCGGCTGACCGATGAAATCATTGCAAAGTTCGTGATACACCACAACGGCACCAGCAAGCCACAAAACAAGTGGGAATCCGCTCTGGTGACGTGGTGCAAGACCGAATACGCAAGCCCGCCCAAAACAGCCAGCAAGCCGTCCACCGAAAAGAAACCGGACTACTGGCGACCAGACCCGAAGCGCATGATGAACGCAGAAGAATTAGCGGCACTTGAGGCCGGGAGGGCTTGCCTGAAATGATCACAGCAAAACTGGAATCCCCGTCAGCCGAGCAACTCGTGCTGGCCAGCATCATCGAAAACAACGGACTGCATGACGACATTGGCGGGTTGCTCGGCGCTGATGACTTCACGGTCCCCGAATATCGCGCCGTCTGGGGCGCAATCACTGACCTGAAAAACCTTCGCCGGTCGTTTGATCTGGTGCAGGTCGCCGGGTACATGCTGGACCGTGGGCAGGACGACGCCGAGGCCATCATCAGCGGCATCGTCAAGGGCGGTCATGCTGGACGCGCGGCAGCCATCAGCAATGCCAAGCGCATCCGCGAATACACCGTACTGCGGAACCTGATAGGGGCAGCAACAAGCATCACGGAGCTTGTCGAATCCCATGGAGGGCGCAACGTCAACGAACTGCTGAGCGAGGCTGACGGAATTTTGTCTGGCGTCATCAGCGGCAACCTGGGCAATGACCTGCCGGTCGTGGATGGCGTTGAGTTGATGCGGAAGGTTTTTGACGATGCGGCCAGGGCGTCACAAAACCCCGGAATCAGCGGCATCAGCACCGGCCTGCCATCGCTGGATGACAAGATCGACGGACTGCAAGCGGCCAGCATGATTGTCGTTGCCGCGCCGCCAAGCATGGGAAAAACCACGTTTGCGATGTCGCTGGTGCAGCACGCCATGCGTCACACGAAATATCCGATTGTTGTATTCAGTATGGAAATGCCAGCTCTGGATATTGGGCGGCGGATGGTTTCTGCCGAGTCTCGCGTCCACTACGCAGCCATCAAGCGCGGCTCGATGACGACGGACGAGGCTGGATGGATGGCAAAAGCTGCCGGTCGGCTGCAAACCAAAAACCTGATTGTTTGCGACGCGTCCGGCCTGACTCCGGCCAGGATGCGCGGCCTGTTGCGTCGCGTGGTGCGTGAGCATGGCGGCGTCAGCATGGCGGTCGTGGATTACATCCAGCTCATGGACGCGAACAAGGCCAATGCCAACAACCGCAACCTGGAGTTGACCGGCATCAGCCGCGACATCAAGCGCATGGCCATGGATTTCAACATGCCGTTTATCGCCATCAGCCAGCTGACCAAGGATGTTGAGAAGGCCAAGCGCAAGCCCACAAACGGCGACCTGCGCGAGTCTGGCGCCATCGCCCAGGATGCCGATTTGATCATGATGGTTCACCGTCAGGAAAAATACGACGACGAGCCGCAACAGGAAAACATGGGCAAGGCTGAAATACTGATTACGAAAAACCGAAACGGAGCCTGCGGAACCGTCCTGATTGGATACGACGGCCCGACATTCCGGTTTCATGAGCTGGAGGCATGGACATGATCACAGTACGCAGCGACGATGGTTATCTGACGTTTGAGCAAGACGGGCGCGAGTTCTACGATTCGGCCATCCCATGCGAGGCCGACATTGGCCGATGGTTCCGCCACATGGATGACAAAATGTGGATGCAGGAAGTCAGGAAAGCCTGCATTGACCTGATACATGAGCATCACGCCAGGTTATGAGCCTCCACCGCCACCTAGTAACCTGCCGACTCTGCCAACTCGAACAAGGCCACTACTGCCCCGCGCTGTCCGAAAAGACGGCGCAGAGTATGCGCGAACGGGCCAAGACTGACCCGGCCGGATTCGCGGAGTACGTCAGCCGGGTTATTTTCGAGAGGATTACGGGGAAAGTGGTTGACGAATGATATTGCTAGTGCAATACTTGGGGCATCAAAACAAACAACCGGGAGCAACACCATGAACACAAACCAAATCGTTTCCGCCCGCATCGCAATCGTCAACGGCGAGCGCACCGCACTTGCAGGATGCAGCAACATTGCCTGCCAGCAAAACTGCCTGCGCAAGAGCGATACGCTTTCCTGCAAGTCCGACCACAACCGCCACAACAACAAAGACTGCCGGTACATCATCGCAGCCTAATCGCAGCACGGAGCGGCCAGCCCGCTCCAAACAACGGGGATTAAGCCATGAAGGTTTTAGTGGCATGTGAATATTCGGGGATTGTGCGCGATGCGTTTATCGAGCTAGGCCATGACGCCATGTCGTGCGACCTGCTGCCGACTGAGCGGCTTGGACCGCATTACATGGGCGATGTGTTCGACGTGATCGACTATCCGTGGGATTTGATGATTGCCCACCCGCCATGCACTCACCTGAGCGTCAGCGGGGCGCGGCACTTTGCAGCCAAGCGGATGGATGGCAGGCAGCAGGAGGCAGTATCGTTTTTCATGCGGCTGATTCGGCGCAGCGAGCATATTAAGCGGACGGCGATTGAAAACCCGGTTTGCATCATGTCCGGCCTGTACCGCAGGCCAGACCAGATTATTCAGCCATGGCAATTCGGGCATGGGGAGACTAAGGCTACTTGCTTGTGGCTGAGTGGGTTGCCATTGCTCCAACCTACGAAAATCGTCAGCGGGCGCGATGACCGCATACACAAGATGCCGCCGAGTCCTGACCGGTGGAAAGAGCGCAGTAAAACGTATCAGGGCATTGCGGACGCCTTTGCCGCACAGTGGAGCATTTGACATGAGATCATGGGAACGGCGCGAGTCAGCGCGGACGGGTAAGCCGGTTCCGCAAGTGCTGGCCGAGCTGATTGAGCAATCGGGCGGCAAGTGGGAGGTCATCGGGGCAATGGCAAACATGACGCATCAAGCCGCTATCCGCATGTTTGAGCGCAACGGCATCAGCAAGCCGAAAAGCAAGGCGTTTGCATTTCGCGGAGAGACTGCATCGCTGATGGCGCACTGCAAAAAATACGGGCTTTGCAATAACTCGGTCAGCCAGTACGCGCAACGCAACGGAATCAGCAAAGCGGATGCGCTTGAGTTGTACGTCACCGGCCAGGTTAAAAAACATCATTGGGGAGTGCCGCAATGACCGACCCCGTAAACAACCCCGCCCACTACTGCGGGCATCCGAGCGGAATCGAGTGCATCCAGGTCACGCGCCATCTGTCGTTCAATCGCGGCAATGCGTTCAAGTACATTTTTCGGCACCGCGACAAAGGCGCACCGGCTCAAGACCTGCAAAAGGCGCTGTGGTACATCCGCGACGAGATCAAGCACAAGGGCCGCATTGTCAACCCGAACGAGTACCGCCGCCGGGCGCTGCGGAAAATACTGGATTCCACCCCGGAGACTTGGGAAGCGCTTTGCTATCTCAGCCTGTGCACGGCTGGAACGTTTGCGTTGAAAACTGCGGAACAGGCGTTGATGGAGCATATCGGGGAGCAACCATGACGTTCTCCCGAAGCCATACCAGGCAAATGCCACGGAATCGCGTTCTAGGCCGCCTTAAAGCCGGGGAAATGAACAAAACCGAATCAGCCTACGCGGAACACCTGAAAGCGTCTCAAATCGCCGGGGAAGTGGCTTTGTGGTGGTTTGAGTGTGTCGGGCTGAAGGTTGCGGCAAAGTGTCACTACTACCCGGATTTTATGGTGATGTACTCGGACGGCCGGATTGAGATACACGAGGTCAAGGCGCGCAACTCTGCCGGAGGGTATCGGGCAGAGGATGACGCAAAAGTGAAGCTGCGCGTTTGCGCTGAAAAGTTCCCGTTCCCGCTCGTCGTGGTCTGGCCGAAACAGGGCGGATTCAGGGCAGGATGGGAGCGGGAAGAACTATGAAAAAACCACTCCAATACCAACCCTTCGCCGCTTTTCGCGTCACCCCGTCCGGCATCGAAGGACCAATCCGTCACGAAAACGGATGCGCGAAATACTGCACAAATCCGCATAACTGGAAAGTCACGGCGGTAATTCGGTACGAGGATGGGGATTTGATACGTGAGGACGTGGTCAAGTTCGAGGCCAAGAAGGCAATGCCGACCGATTTCACGGCGGAAATGCACAAGCACCTGAACGACCGCATTACAGGGAGGAAATGGTATTTTGCGAGGGTGACATGTCGGCCACAAGTGAACTGAATCAGCCATGAAATTACGCCAGCGCATGAAAGCAAAGCCAACCCGCATTAAGTCGCGCACGTTTGCATTTTGCACAATTCACGGCCACGTTTGCGACGATAAAAAATGCAGAGGGCGATGGGTGCAAGTTTCGTATTCTTGGGGGAAGAAATGATCCATTACCACGGCCTACCAATCACGCCAGCAACGGCAGCTGCAAAAGTTTTGACGGGTCGCCATGCTTTTGTGAGTTTCCTGACGCCAGATCAACTGGAAATTGCCGTCGAGGTCTGCCAGTCGTTCGCTGTGGATAACGGGGCGTTTTCGGCATGGAAATCCGGGCGGGAAATGAACTGGCCGGACTATTTTGAATGGGTTGAAGGCATCAAACGCCTGCCGGGATTTGATTTTGCCGTCATCCCTGACGTGATCGACGGCGATGAGCTTCAGAACAACGAGTTGATCGACGCCTGGCCACATGAGCCGTGGCTGTCTGCGCCGGTCTGGCACATGCACGAAAGCATCCACAGGCTGGAAATGCTGGCGCGGAACTGGCCTCGCGTCTGTATCGGCAGCTCCGGTAAATATGCCGTGGTCGGAGACAGCCGCTGGTGGTCGCGGATTGCGGAGGCAATGAACGCCATTTGTGACGAGCGCGGCCATCCGATCTGCAAACTGCATGGGCTGCGAATGCTCAATCCTGATGTTTTTAGCCGCCTTCCTTTTTCATCAGCCGATAGCACGAACATCGCTCAAAACATCGGTATTGATTCGGCATGGCGGGGAACGTATCAGCCGCCTAACAAGGACTGGCGGGCGATGATTATGGCTGAGCGCATAGAATCGCATAATGGGGCATCGCGATGGGCCGAAAGCGCAATTCAGGCGGGGCTTGAATTATGAACCAGCCGGAGTTGTTCGGCCAGGATGATCATGTTTGTCCGGGTTACGACGTTTGCATCATCCCCCTTTGCGGCTGTCGTTGGCTAGGGCTTGGCACTCCGTTCGCCAGTGATGTAAAAAAGCCAGACTTGCCAAACCCTCCGGACGAGGTCTAATATCCGAACATCCCCTTCCCGGAGCCATCCGGGTTTTTATTCCGAGGCCAACATGATTTCATCGCGTGACCTCAACGACCTGCATCCCGCCGTCAAGCGCCGCGCCCTGGCCATGATTTCCGCCTGCGATGCGGACGGAATCACCTTGCTCATCACCAGCACATATCGCGACAATGCCAGCCAAGACAAACTTTACGCGCAAGGACGGGCCGGTGCTGTTGGCCCGGTCGTAACCAACGCCAAAGGCGGGCAGAGCTGGCATAACTGGCGTCTGGCGTTTGATATTGTCCCAATCGTTCACGGCAAACCCTGCTGGGCTACAACCGGCGACGCTGGCCGACTCTGGCGCAAAATTGGCGACATCGGGAAATCTTGCGGGCTGGAATGGGCGGGCGACTGGAAACGGTTCCCGGAGTTCCCGCATTTTCAATACACCGGCGGGCTGACATTGGCTGACCTGCAATCCGGTAAAACTCTCAGAGGTGACGCATGAGCACAACCGCCCGCATCAAGGACAAGCTCAAACGACAGTCCACATGGTCGGGTATCGGCTTGGTGGCGCTGGCACTGACGCCAGTCTTCCCCGCCTACGCCGCCTACCTGTCAGCTCTGGCCGGTGTATCCGCCGGGCTGAAGCTGATCCTGTCTGAGGATAGTACCAAGGGCGCGGGCAATGCTGGACAAAACTGAGCATGTACAGCAAGTCCAACACGTAGCGGAGGTGGGCGCGGTGACGGCCAAGGTTACGCCGCCGGTCGTAGTCTCCGGCATGGTGATTGCTGGCTACCCGCTGCAAGACTGGCTGATTGTGCTCACCATCATCTACACGGTTATCCAGATTGTGCTGCTGCTGCCGAAATTGTGGCAGATGTGGAGGAAGCGGTAATGGCTGGCGGGCGACCTGCAAAGTACGGCATTGAAACACGCACTGAGATATGCAAGCGCATTGCGTCGGGGGAGAGCTTGACAGCTATTTGCAAGGATGAGCATATGCCGTATAAAGATCAGGTACTGGACTGGCTGTTTGACGAGCCTGAGTTTTCCACCCAATACGCACGCGCAAGAGAGGCTCAAGCCGAGCACTACCTCGACGAGATCATCAGCATTTCCGACGATTCCATGCTGGATACCGAGATTGACCCCGCAACCGGCAACGAGCGCACGAATCATGAGGTTGTTGCCCGCGCCAAGCTTCGCGTTGATACTCGCAAATGGGCCATGTCGAAACTGGCCCCCAAGAAGTACGGCGACCGCATCACGCACGGCGGCGACCCTGACGCACCAATAAATCATCAGGTCGGCATCACGGTGACATTCCATGACCCCGACAAAGCAGGTTGACGCGCAATTTCCGCGCAAGCTGAGCCTGCTATTTAAGCCATCCCGATACAAAGTACTGCACGGTGGGCGCGGCTCCGGAAAATCCTGGGGGGTTGCCCGCGCCTTGCTCATCTTGGCAGCACAGAAACAGATGCGGATTCTATGCACTCGCGAGGTGCAAAACTCAATCCTCGAATCCGTCCACAAGCTGCTGTCTGACCAGGTTGAATCGCTCGGCCTGTCGCACTTCTACGAAATCCAGAAGACGACTATCAAGGGCGTGAACGGATCTCAATTTATCTTTGAAGGGTTACGCCACAACATCAACAGCATAAAATCCATGGAAGGAGTGGACGTGTGCTGGGTGGAAGAGGCCGAGAAGGTCACAGACGATTCATGGCGCATCCTCATCCCAACGATTCGCGCACCCGGATCCGAGATATGGGTCACGTTTAACCCGCACCTGGAGACCGACCCCACATATCAGCGCTTCATTGCCAACCCGCCTCCTGACTGCCTGAGCAACGCCGTAAATTGGCGCGATAATCCATGGTTCCCGGTCGAGCTGGAAAACGAGCGCCGACATGCTGAGGAGTCAGGCAGCAAAGACCTGTACCTGCACACGTGGGAGGGCCATTGCTTGCGCGTGCTGGATGGCGCTGTCTATGCCGATGAGATGCGCAAGATGCGCGAGGAGGGGCGAATCGGCCGCGTTCCGTATGAGCCAGCCAAGCCGGTTTATACGTTCTGGGATTTGGGGTTCGGCGACAATACCGCCATCTGGTTTGTGCAGTCCGTCGGGATGCAGATGCGGGTCATCGACTACTACAGCGCCAACCGCCAGCCATTGACGCACTACGTCCAGATGCTGCAATCACGCGGATATGTTTACGCTGAGCATGGATTGCCACATGATGCGCGCCATGCCAATCTTGGTACCGGCAAAACCGTGCAGGAAATGCTTGAGGAACTGGGCCTTAAAATCCGCATTGTCCCGCAAGTCGGCATAGACAACGGCATCCAGGCTGTACGCCGCGTCATGCCAAACGTCTGGATTGATGATAAATGCGCCGACGGGATACGCTGTCTGGAGTATTATCACTACGAAACCAACAAGGACGGCGGCGCTCATGCCAAGCCTGCACACGACTGGTCAAGTCATGGCGCTGATGCGTTCCGTTATTTTGCTGTCGGGTTCGAGGAAAAGACCACGACCCCGCTAAAGATCAAGCCGCCCCGTTCCCGCATGGCGTGGATGGGCTAACACGTAATGCCGGGAGGCATGACAATGAAGAGCGAAAAAGACCCGTTATTTACGGAAGCGATGCGCCGCTACAAGGCCTCCGTCGAGGCCACGCAGGAAAACCGCGTTGACATGATCGATGATCAGCGGTTCGCATCAGGCGACCAATGGCCGGATGACGTCAAGGCGATGCGTGTCGGCCGGCCCATGCAGACCATCAATCGCCTGCCCGCGTTCATCGACCAGATCATCGGAGACGCACGGCAGAACAAGGTGGCCATCAAGGTTTTTGCTGGTGAGGATGGCGATGTCGAGGTTGCCAAAATCTACAGCGGCCTGATTCGCAGCATTGAGAATCGCTCAAACGCTGATTTTGCATACGATACCGCCCTTGAGCAGACCGCCACGTTTGGTTTCGGCGCATGGCGCATCAAAACGCGATATGTCGACGACGACACGTTCGACCAGGAAGTCACGATCGAGCGCATACCCAACGCGCTGAACGTGCATTTTGACCCGTCCGCAATCCAACCGGATTACAGCGATGCGGAATATGCCATTGTCGTCGATAGCATCAGCAAGGAGGAGTTCAAGTCGCGCTGGCCGAAAGCGTCGGAATCCAATTTCCAGACCGAGCACATGCAGGCCGGGTGGTCGTCCGGCGATAACATGCAGATTGCGGAATACTGGTACAAGGAGCGCACACCGGCCACGCTGTACCTGCTGAATGACGGGACGGCTACATTCGACAAGCCGACAGCGCCGGAACTGGTCATCCGTGAGCGCAAGTCCGAAAAGTGCGTCGTCAAAATGTGCATCATGTCCGGCGCTGAAGTGCTGGAGCAGGCGGATTGGGCCGGCAAGTACATCCCGATTGTTGGCGTCAACGGCAAGGAGGACATGGTAGACGGTAAGCGCATCTTGCGCGGTATCGTCCGTCACGCGAAAGACCCGCAGCGCATGTACAACTACTGGCGAACCATCGACACCGAGACCAAGGCCCTTGCCCCGAAAGCGCCGGTGATGGTCACGACTAAGCAACTCGATGGCCTGGACGAGTATTGGTCTGACGCGCTGTCCGGCAATCTGCCTTACCTGCCGTACAATCCAGACCCGACCGCGCCCATGCCGCAGCGCCTCAATGCCGGGATGCAGGACAAGGGGTTCGAGCAGGCGGCATTGCTGGCCGTCGATGAGATGAAGGCCACAACCGGCATCTATTCCGCTGCCCTGGGTGAGCAGTCAAACGAAACATCCGGCCGCGCCATCCTGGCCCGCCAGCGCGAGGGCGATACGGCCAACTTTGCCTACATCGACAACCTGAGCCGCGCCATCCGCTACAGCGCCCGCGTCATCATCGATCTTATCCCGAAAATCTACGACACCGAGCGCGTTGTCGAAATCATGGGCATCGATGGCAAGAAAACGCTGGAGAGAATCAACAGCGCCCGCGTCAACGATGATGGCATGGTTGAACCCGTCAACGACCTGACAACTGGCCGATATGACCTGGTTGTTGATGTCGGCCCGAGCTACACGACAAAACGAGTCGAGGCGCTCAACATGATGGTCGAAATTGCCAAAATGAACCCGGCCATCATGCAGATTGCCGGTGACCTCATCGTCAAGTCGATGGATTGGGACGGAGCAGATGCCATTGCCGATCGACTGAAGCGGACGGTCCCGGCCAACATCATCGGCGACGAGGAGGGCGAAGGAAAAGACAAGGAGTTGCCTGCTGAAGTGACGCAGATGATTGAGCAGGGCAAGCAGCTTATCGCTCAGTTGCAGCAGGAGAACGAGCAGCTCAAGGAAGAAAACGAGGACAAGGACGAAGATCGCCGCCTGAAACAGTACGAAATCGACGTCCGCGCCATGCTGGAGACGGCCAAGCTGACAGCTGCCAGCCCGGACATCAATGCGCTGTCGATGCAGGTGGCGCAAATCCTGGCGCAAAACATCATGGGTCAGGCCGCATCTGCGCCGGACGTTACCGAGGAAGACGAGCAAGAGCCGGAGCAGTCCGGCATAGACTTCGGCGAACCTGAGATGCTTGATGATGGGATGGCGCAGGAAGAAGCCCCGCAAATGCCGATGGAAGGAGGAGAGATGCAGCAAACAGACCTTGACGGGCTATTGAGCGGCGGTGAACAACAGAATATGATGTAGTCACGCCAGCAGGCGCTATCCTGCTGATGCAATGTCGAGATGACATCGCACCATCCCTACACACACGGCGGCGGTATCTCCTCCGCCTCCGTGTCGCCGGAGTCCTTTTTGATGAGTGATTCACCTAGCGTTATCGACAACGCGCCATCGGTCGAACCTATCGCAGCCGAGACCACTGCACCCCCGCAGCCTGATGCAGGCGACGAACCCACCACGACAGACGCCGCGCCGGATACTGGCACCGAACCAACCGCAGATGATGCGGGCGATGACGACCACGAACCCGACCCCGCAAAACTGCCGAAAGGCGTTCAGAAACGCATCGACAAACTGACGCAGCAACGCTACGAACGGGAGGCCCGCATCCGCGAACTGGAGGCGCAGATTTCCGAGAACGAGCGCAAAGCGCAGGCATCGCAACCGGATCCCGACCCGTCACAGTTTGAGACGCTGGAACAGTACCTGGATGCGAAAGTTGAGTTCGAGGCAGGCAAGAGGCTTCGCGAGATTGAGCAAGAGCGCACTATTCAGCAAAAAAATGCTGAGCGTCTTTCCAGTTTCAACGAACGATCTGCTGCCGTACGTCAGGCAAATCCTGATTTCGATGCGGTGCTGCAATCTGCCGCCATTGGGGTTAGTGATGCCGTGATGGAGACGATTTTGGAATCAGATGATGGCCCTGCTGTGGCGTACCATCTGGCCAAGAATCCGACCGAACTGTACCGCCTGAACGCAATGAGCGAGCGTCAACAAGTGCTGGAACTGGGCCGCATTTCTGCCCGTTTGAGCACTAAGGTTCCGGAGCGGAAAGTGACGCAAGCGCCACCACCTGCCCCGGCTGTGAAAGCGACTGGCAGCGGCTCCAAGTCCGTGTCTGACATGACCGACAAAGAGTACGCGGATTTCCGCAAGCGCCAGGACGCACAGCGCAAACGTCGATAACTACCGTCGAGAGACGGCAAATGAGGTGACACCATGGCTAACGCCTTCAATATCCCCGACCTGCTGGCCCGCGAGGCTCTCAAGGTTGCACACGAAAAATCCGTATTCATCGGCACCGTTGACCGTCAGTATGACGAGTCGTTCAAATCCAAGGGCGGCTGGAAGCCTGGAGACCAACTCCGCGTTGCCAATCCGAACATGTACACCCGCACCCGTGGCTCGCGCGTCATGGACGTGCAAGATCAGGCAGAGTCTAGCCAAACCATCACCGTTGCGACGCAAGATCACGTTGATATGCGCTTCAATTCTGCTGAACTGGCCCTGATCACCCCGGACAGCATCGGCGATTTCTCGGATCGATACCTCGTCCCGGCCATGTCCGCGCTGATTTCCGGCATCGAAGGCGACTTCATCAGCTATGCCACCAAGCGCGTTTTCAACAGCGTCGGCACTCCCGGCACCCCTCCGAGCGACCTCGCTGCTATCGGCGCTGCACGTGCCAAGTTGAACCAGAACCTGGCCCCCAAAGACGGCAACCGCTTCGTGATGCTGGATTCCGTGACCTCTGGCGGTCTGGTCAACGGTCTGAAGGGCCTGTTCCAAGACTCCACTCAAATCAAGGAGCAATACCGCGAAGGCATGTTGGGCCGTACCGGCGGCGCTGATTTCTACGAGAATGAGCGCATGTACGCGCACACCAACAGCAGCGACGTGACCGGCTCGACAGACGCCGCTGCCGGTGTGACTGATGGCGGCGCCACCATCGACATGCACACCCTGATCGCCTCCCCGGCCGTCGGCTCCGTGTTTACCGTCGATGGCGTGTACGCCTGTCACCCGGAAACCAAGCAAGCGTACAGCCATCTGCAACAGTTCACGGTCATCACGACCTCTGCCGGTTCCGCCATCACGGTATCCCCGACGATTTACCTGACCGGCCCGCGCCAGAATGTCGCATCGTCCGCCAGCGCACAATTGGCAACGACCGCGTTCAATGCTCAGGTTGTGACGTTTGTCGGCAACGCCTCGACGACCTACCTGCAAAACCTGATGTATCACAAAGAGGCATTCCAGTTCATCACGGCCGACTTGCCGCTGATGGGTGGCTCGCATAACTGTGCTCGCCGGGTGCAGGACGGTCTGTCGTTGCGCGTGTGGTTCGACGGCGACATCCGGAATGATGAGCTGCTGTGTCGTATCGACATCCTGTACGGCATGGCGACGCTGCGCCCCGAGTGGGCGGTGCGACTCACGAATTAGGATTACTAACTGATGACGCCGGGGCTGGAAACGGCCCCATTCAGCACAGAATTGAGAGGTAACACATCATGGCAAATACTGCCCTGCAATCCACGCAAGCTCCGTACTCGGTAGGCCACAACGGCCCCGAGGGAACCAACATCGGCATCGCAACCACCGACAAGGTAGGCTTCTACGGCGTCACGCCGGTCGTTCAGGGTGCTGCCCTGACTGCCCAATTGACCAGCATCACGCATACTGCGCCCGGCACTCCTGATTATGCAATTCAGGATTTGACCAACTCCAGCGCCTACGGCTTCGTTACGAAAGACGAGGGCAATACCGTGCTGTCGGTCATTCTCAACCTGCAATCCCGTCTTGCCCAGGTTGAAGCGCGTCTTGAAGCCATCGGCATCGTCGCCAGCAACTGATTCACCCGCCAAGGACGGCGCTAATTTTGGATGCAGCCATGAAACGCATGACGCACCCGCAACACGGCTGGCAGATGGTTCAACCGGCCGATGTACCGATGTTCGAGCGCGCCGGATGGGCCGAGTTCAGTCCTCCCGAGCCGACAGCAATTGATGATCCTGTTGATCCGAATCAGGCGAAGCCTGAACCCGTAAAAACCCGCAAGCGCAGGGTGAGAAATGACGACAGCCTATGATGTGGTGCGAGGCGCATTGCGATTGATCGGAGTTGTCACGCCGATCGAGCCGCCGTCGGCAGAAGAAGCCGCTGATGGCCTATCAGCGATGAATCAAATGCTGGCATCTTGGGCGGCATCTCGCTATACATCCGCATCCGTCCCGCAAACATCGTTCGCCCTTACTTCTGGCGTTGCCAGCTACACCATCGGCGCAGGCGGTGCAATCAATGCCACGCGTCCGACGACCATCTATCAGGCGCACATCGCCCAAGGCGGAATTGATTACCCGTTGCGTGTCGTGGCGCTTGGCGAGTATGAAGCGATTCCAGACAAATCGACGACTGGTGCCATCCCTGAAATCATGGCAATTCGCCCAGGGTACCCGCTGTCTACACTGCATCTGTACCCGGCTCCCGGCTCAGGCTGCACGCTGGTCATGGACAAGGTTGCGCCTCCGTCTGATTTGGCGCTGTACGACACGATGCCATATCCGCCGGAGTTCATCCGCGCCATCCGCTACAACCTAGCTATCGAATTAGCTCCGGAGTATGGCGTATCTGTCGCGGCAGAGATTGCAAAAACAGCATCGGATGCTCTGGAAGTCGTTCGCCGCGTCAACCTGCAAATCCCTGCCGCCGTGCTTGATCCGCTGCTGATGAGGCGTCGCGGATATTCCGACATCAACGCCATTCGATCGGGATCGACATGAAAATCCCGCTGCTGGGTGGCTACAGCAAACGGCGCTCCGTCAATCAGGATGCCCAGCGCACGGTCAATCTGTACCTGGAGACCGACACGGCAGAGCCTGAATCCGGGTCTGCGCTGTACATGGTTCCGGGGAAAACAGAATTCGCCGCCGTCGGCAATGGACCGATCCGCGCGATGATCAGCCATAATCACCTGGTTATCGCCATCTCAGGAAACGAGGTATACCGCATCAACGAGACTGGAGCAGGCACTCGCATCGGAACGATTACGCTCGACGGCACAAAACGCGTGGCGCTGTCGGCAAACCGGAATCACGTCATTGCTGTCACCGGAGCCAACGCCTACATCATCACTGGCAGCAGCGTAACTGCGGTGACAGACACCGATTTTGCTGGCAGCTATCTCGTTGATTATCTGGACGGCTATTTCGTCTTTGCCATTCCCGACTCGCAACAGTTTTACATCTCCGCAATCAATGATGGATCGTCGTTTGACGCGCTTGACTTTGCTCAGGCCGAATCCAATCTCGACGATATTGTGGGCCTTGTTGTCGATCACCGGGAGCTGTGGCTGTTTGGATCGCAATCCATCGAAATCTGGTACAACTCCGGCGCGACTGATTTCCCGCTGGCACGGCGAGATGGTGCCGTGCTTGAGGTCGGATGCGCAGCGCCGCAATCTATTTCAAAAGCGGACAACACGATTTTTTGGCTCGGCCGCAATGCGCATGGCCAGGGCCTTGTTTACCGCGCCGATCAGTACAATCCGCAGATCATCAGCAATCGCGGCATCGAGTACGAAATCGGACAGATGCCTGACATCGACAAGGCCACGGCATTTGCCTACCAACAATCGGGTCACACGTTTTACGCGCTGTCTTTCCCTGAATCCCTGAAAACCTACGTTTATGACGCATCGATCCAAGACCCGGAATTGGCATGGCATGTCCGCGAGACCTACGATCAAGGACGTGACCGCGCAAACTGTCATGTGTTCGCGTTCGGAAAGCACCTGGTTGGCGACTATGCGTCAAATCAGGTTTGGGAACTGTCAGACACCACCTACACCGATGGTGGCCTGCCAATCTGCTGGGAGCGGACAACGCCTCGCATTGTTCAGGATTACAAGCGCGTCATGTTCCACTCGCTGACCATTAACATGGAGCGCGGCGTTGGTCTGGTGTCTGGACACGGCAGCGACCCGGTTATTTATCTGGACTGGTCGGACGATGGCGGCCATACATGGTGCAGCAAGCGCTCGGCGAGCATGGGCAAGATCGGATCGTTCAAGCCGTCTATCACATTCAACCGACTTGGATGCAGTCGTGACCGGGTATTCCGGATCACGGGTAGCTGTCCGGTCAAAACCGTTATCCTCGGCGCATATCTCGACGCAGAGGCAGGAGATCACTGATGGCAATTGAGGCAAATACTGGACTTTCCGGTGCCGGTTCTTCTTCGGCTGGCGCTGCGAAATCCACCGAGTTCACCAGCTCGGCAGATTTCACGATGGGCGCGTCAACCAAGTCGCTGTACATTCTGCTCATTGGTGGTGGCGGGGGTGGCGGGTCTGGCGGCACGTCTGGGGCTGGCGTAGCCTGCACGGGTGGCGCTGGTGGCGGTGGAGCGGGAAAACGCGAGTTGGTGCTAACACGCGCCGAGGTTCTGGCTGCGTACCCTACAGGCGTTGTGCCGGTAGGGATTGCAGCGGGTGGCACGGCTGGGGCGAGCGTCACAAATGCGGGAGCGGTGGTCGGCAATGCTGGCGATCAAGGCGGAAACACCACGTTCGGTACGATTGCCACGGCGTATGGCGGAGGTGGGGGTGGTGGGGGTGGTGCCTCTGCTGCTTCCAACTATGGCGGTGCTGGTGGCAGCCAGCGGGCAAAGGGCAGTTCGGTCAGCGTCTCGGCCGTATACGGCGCGGGCGGAGGGGGTAATGGAGCCTCACCAAATGGAACTGCGGCAGTGGGGTGTGCCAGCGGCGGCGGAGGCTGCTCTGCGGCAGCTACGGCGGGGAATGGCGTATATGCCTGTGATGGCGGAGTGGGTGGTGCTTCAGGTGGCGGTGTGAACTCTGGCAATGCTGCAACTAATGGCGGTGCTGGCGGCCCCCGCTTCATGGAGACAGCAGGCGCTACTGCTGGTGGCGGTGGTGTTACCGGAAGCGCTGGTACTGCTGGTGCTGCTCCTGCTGCTGGCGGACTGTTCGGTCAAGGCGGTGGAGGTGGTGGTGGAGGCACGGGTGGCGCTGGTGGTGCTGGCGGTGCGGGTGGTCGCGGCTCTGGTGGCGGTGGTGGCGCGGGTTGCCGCAGCACATACGCGACCGGCGATGGTGGCGTCGGTGGTGATGGCTGGGCATTGGTACTGGAGTTTTGATCATGCAGCGATATGTAGTTGTTGATGCGGATGGATATGCCGTCAATGTCGTGTTGTGGGACGGTGAGACTCCGTTCGGCGCTGATGGTGAATTGGTGCTTGAGTCGGAATGCAAGGCAATTCCAAGAGAACAGGAGCAACCGGAATGAGCAATATGTATGAAGTTGGCAAGGGTGTTGTTGTCACCGGGTCGGAAACGACCATCACTATCGACCCTGCGTCTGCGTGTGACCTGTACTCGGTGGAATTGGCGCTGATTGTTGGCAGTCCTGCGGCTGGCACTACCGCCGTGACTGCCATCCCGAAAAATGGCACATCTGAAACGGTGACGTCTGGCGGCACTGCAATCAACATCGATCCAACGGCGTTGACCGGGTTTTATATCCAGGGTCGGCCGCTGAAATCAATCACGTTGACGCCGTCGAGTTGGACCGCTGGCGTGCAGGTTGCCGTGACTGTCTGGGGCAGAAAAGCCTGATGATCCGCATCCTGCCGCCGCCACCTGACCCGAGAGACAACAGGGCGTTTCGCGATTGGTTGTACAAGGTCTACGCCGTCGTAAACGGACTCGACCCGGCCACAAACATGACCGGAGCGGAGGATTCCCCTCCCGTTGCCGGAGTCGCTGACCTTGCTGTCACGTCAAGGATGGCCTCCGATTCAATAATGCTGGCTATGCGCGCGGATGTTGATCGAATCAGGGCAGACGTTGACCGGCTTATGCTGATGATTGCTCCGATGGCTGATGCGCCTGACCAGTTGCGGGCGATGGTTCAGGCCGCACAGGCAAACATCGGCGCGATCCAAAAACGAATTGACGAGGTGATGATATGGCAGTAACCCCTAAAAAACTGGTTGCGGCCCAGCAGTTGACCGCATCGGCGGCTACGTATTACACCGCCACCAATGTCACGGCGCGGATTGACAATTTCACGCTGACCAACACGGACTCGTCGGCTCGGACGGTTGATGTCCATATCATCGCACCTGCCGGGTCTGCAACGGCGGCAAACAAGATCATTGACGCCAAGTCCATATCGGCGCATGAGACGTACACCTGTCCGGAAATGATCGGCAAGTACATCCCGTCTGGTTATTTCATTCAGGCGCTGGCGAGCACGGCGACAGTGGTGACAATTGATGTCAATGGGATCGAGATCACCTGACGTTGTCATGGCCGCATGGGATGCCAGCAAATGGCAATTCCATGACGGCTACGGGCTTGATGAGTTCGTGGCGGATACGTCCGGCTGGGAATTCTGGCCGGTGGTTGTTGATGGTGTACTGGCTGGCGCAATAATGGCAAATGGTCCGGAGTTGCATTGCTGCATCAAGCCTGAGTTTTTCAGGCGCTGGGCCACGCCTGGAATGTATCGGCGCGTAATGCGGCACAAGGCCTTGCATGGTAGGCTGGTGACGACAGTAAACGTCGATCACGATGCCGGGCGTGAGTTTGTAGAACGGTTTGGGTTTACAATGACGGGCAACACTGGCCACGTCCTGCATTATGAGATGAGGTAATCATGGGCATTGAAACGGCACTTATCGGCGGGGCTCTGGCATCTGGTTTCGGCGCACGCAGCCAGCGCAAGGCGGCAAAATCCGCAGCTGCTGCCCAAGAGCAAGCGGCGCAGGCGGCAAACGAAACCGAATGGAAAATGTATCAGCAAGGGCGCGATGATTTGGAGCCGTGGCGAAAACAGGGCGCGAAATCACTGTCTCAGTTGGCCGGGATGATGCGGCCTGGTACTGACATGACGACGCGATTCAGCGCGCAGGATTTCCAGCAAGACCCAGGCTATCAGTACCGCCTTGGAGAAGCTCAGCGCGGAATGGATCGGTCTCAGGCGGCGCGCGGTATGCTCAACTCCGGCGCGGCGCTGAAAGAGGCCATGCGCGTAAATCAGGGAATGGCATCTGACGAATACCAGAACGCCTACAACCGCTGGGCGCAACAGAACAGCGACATTTATAACCGGCTGGCAGGTCTGGCGAATACCGGGCAGCAGACCAGCAATCAGTTGGCGCAATTGTCCGGAAACTATGCGAGCCAGTACGGACAGAACATCGGCCAGGCAGCAAACTCTCGGGCGAGCGCCTACGCGGCAAAGGCTGGCGCGAATCAGAACATGATGTCCGACCTGATTGGCCTGGGGTCGATGTACTACGGCACAAAGACGGCAAAAAGTAAGGAGATAGTCAATGGCCGTCAATCTTGATACCCGGTTACCGCTGGCGGCTATTGGCAATCCGCTGAACCCGGCTGGCGTCATGCAAGATGCGCGAGCCAACGCCATCCAGCAAAAGTTGGATGAAATGCGGATGGATTACGAGTCCCGCAAGCGCCGCCGAGAGACTGATACCGAGCGGTATATGGGAGAGGCAATCAACGCCATCCGGCAGGGGAAACCCGCGCAGACGGTGACTGATTTCCAGTGGAATACGCCCAATCAGACTGGTGTACCGCAATCGCCGTATGAGATGAATGCGCGCGAAGTGGCTCCGGCAGTTCCTGGTCGTCAGCCGACGCTTGAGGACATGCAGTCCGCCAGCATTGACGCCATGTTTAAGGCTGGCGACATTCAGGGCGCGTTTGAGGCGATGAAAGCGGCGCGTACCGGTCAGGCCTCGCAAGCCAAGCCATTCGGCGCAGAAACCAAGCGCGGCCAGGACGGGATGGAATACGCGCTCAACATGATGACCGGGCGCTATGAGCCGACTGGATTTGCTGCTGAGCGTGATCCTGCAAAGCAGAGGATTCGGATCGTGCGAACGGCTCGCGGAATCGAGGTGGTTGACCTCGACAACCTGCCGCCGGGTACTGTTTTGCCGCCAGAGAAAAAGCCGGAAGCTAAGCGAGCGCCAAGAACCCAAGTTGTCACAGACGAAACAGGGACATTTGTCATTGACCTAGACAATCCGTCCGCTCCTGCTGTCCCGGTAACGAAGCCAGGCGGCGCGGCAATCGTTAAGCCACCGGCAGGAGGCGGATTACCAACAGAAGACGAGCGCAAAGCTGCTGGATGGCTTGCTCAGGCCGAAAACGCATGGAATAACATGTCGAATATCATCAAGAAAAACCCGCGAGCAATTGAGCAGGGACTGATGGAGCGTGTTGTTCCGGAGGGGGTTGCTAACGTTGTTCGGTCGGAGGATCGTCAGATGTTTTTGCATGGTGCGCGGTCGTTGTCTGAGGCCGCGTTGCGAGCGGCAACAGGCGCTGGTGTTAATTATGAAGAGGCACGTCAAAAGATCGAGGAGCTAACCCCGGTTTACGGCGACAAACCAGCCGTCATCAAGCAAAAACTCGACAGCGTAAAAGTGTACCTTGATTCGCTAAAATCACGCGCTGGGCGGGCTTTACCTAAGCAAGACCAAGGCGGACAATCCAAGCCGCAGCGCCAGCAGGTCAACATCCTGCCGCCTGCATCGCAATTGCCGGGAAAGATTGCAACAGATAACGCGACAGGCATCCGGTACAGGTCTGATGGCACGAAATGGGTGAGGATTCCGTAATGGCACGATTCACGATTGAGGACGAAATTCCGGCATCATCGTCTGGATTTACAATTGATGACGCGCCTGAAGCACGTCCAGCGTTGACTCCAGAGCAGATAGCCCGCGCATCCGGCGCTGACTTGCCATCTCCAGTCCAAGGCTTCGTCACCGCGATGCAGGGGCCGCTATTTAGCTCCCTCGACGAAATGACCGGCGCGGTTCAGGGCGCTAAGTCCATGCTGACAGGTGGCGATTACCTGCCAGCATATCGCGAGGGACGAGACCTGATTCGCGGAATGGAAGAACAATACCGCAAGGACTACCCGATCACCGCGACTGTTGCGCCTTTGATGGCATCTGCGCCTGTTTTTGTCGGCGGGCCGCAACTGGTATTAAAGGCACCGGCTGGCGCATCTGGCGCTGGCGTATTGGCGCGACAGATGGCGGGTGCTGGCGGGACGGCAGCGGGTTATGGAGCAATAACATCGGCTGGCGAGTCAGAAAATCAGGACGGCAATCTATTGAGCGACGTTTTGACTGGCGGGCTATCGTCGGCGGCAACGGCTGGAGCGTCGGTTCCTGTCGTCAACATCCTTTCCGGCGTGGTGGGCAGGACTGGCAGGATGCTACCGCCAAAAGCGGCGGAACGAGTGGCTGCTGCCGTACCGGATGCGCTGAAACCTGCTGGCATGTCACGCGATGACTACGCGACTCGAAAAGTCGCCGAGCAACTCATTCGCGACCAGCCGACTACTGCATCCGTGAAAGATCCACTGGCGCGGGCTCTGGCATATCTGCGATGGATGGGGAGAGACGCTCGTCTGGTTGACGTCGGCGGCACGCAAACGCGTCGGGAGTTTGATGTACTGGCAACCCTGCCAGGTCGGACCCCCGAGGCTGCTGCACAGGCTGTCATGCAGCGGCAGGCAGGGCGCGGCGCTGCGATTATGCGCGAGGCTGACAAGGCACTCGGGACAAGAGGGGCGCAATTCCAGCAGACGGTTGATGATCTCGTCAAATCCAGGGAGTCCGCAGCTAAGCCGTTGTATCAGCGACTGCGAGCGATGACAGTTACGGTTGATGACGATTTATCCAGCATCATCAACGCATCGCGCGACCTCGGCGCATTGGGAGAGGCGCGAACGATGGCGACGGCACTTCGGCAAAGATTCACCCTTGAGGACGTGCCGACGGCATCAGGGATGCCTGTTGGGATGGCAGACCTGGACATGGTAAAGCGAGGACTTGATCAGTTGGTCAGGAAGGAAACTGACGCGGTGACTGGGAAGGTGTCCCCGAAAGGGATGGCATACCAGAGCCTGCTGGTCGATTTGCGCAACAAGCTGGATGACATGACGATTGACCCGCAGACAGGGCAATCTGTTTACAAGGCGGCGCGTGATGCGTTTGCTGGTCCGTCAAAGCTGAGAGACGCGGCAGAAATTGGCCGCAACGCCTTTGCGCCCGACAAGAACTTCGCCATCCGCGAGGCAATTGCCGATATGTCGGAATCCGAAATCATGGCCATGCGCGTCGGACTCATGCAGGCTATCCGTGAAAAGGCTGGAGATCAGTCCGGACAAACGTGGCTGATGAACAATTGGAAAAACCCGTCAACTCGGGAGAAAATCCAGCTCGCGTTTGGCAAGGATGCGGGCCGGTTTATTTCTTCGCTTGCCAAGCAGGCTAAGCTCAAGCTGATGGAGGGTTCTGTAGGCGGCGGTTCGCAGACGGCAACACGACTGGCAAACGCTGACGACCTCGGCATCGAAGCGATCAAAGAGGCTGCTGCGGGTGCTGCATCTGCAAAAGCAGGCGATGTTCCCGGCGCAATGAGTTGGCTTCAGAAGCTCGTCAAGCAGACAGATCTTCCAGAGCCAATCCGCAACGAGATGGGCAGGATATTGTTGCTGAAAGGTGATGCCGCCCGAGCGAAACTGATGGAAATGTCTGGCCTGCTTGACCTTATCGCTCGGCAACAGGCTAAACAGGCATCTGCGGCTGGCGCGTTCGTCGGTCGTCAAAACCCGTGGTTAACCGGCGGAAACGCCACAAACGGAGATCAATAATGGCGTATTCCCTGTCGCCGTGGCCGCGCGTCCGGTTTGAGGATGAAAACGGAAACCCGCTGGCCGGTGGTAAACTCTACACCAGCTTGAACAACACGGACGACCCGAAAGCGACCTATTCCGACGCTGACGGCACGCCGAACACAAACCCTGTCATCCTGGATGCGGAGGGTTACGCCGACATCTGGCTCGACAGCGATTACCCGTATCGATTCAAGCTGACAGCGTCCGACGACACGCTCATTTGGCAGCGCGATGACGTGACCGGCAACAATGCCGGGAATCAGGCCGTCCGCACCATTGCCGACCTTCGCAGCCTTGGCGGCGCGGCCTATGGTCAGTTGGCGACAGTGCTCGGGTATTGGGCTGCCGGAGATAATGGAGGCGGGGATTTCTGGTTTGATTCCGTCAGCACGGCGGCTGATAACGGCGGGACCATCATTCAGGTGACAGGGGTTCCGACAGGCCGGTGGAAGCGTGTCAATACCAGCGCGATCAATGTTCGGTGGTTTGGCGCTAAAGGCGACAATACGACCGATGATTCATTGATTTTTCAGGATGTGGTGACGTATTGCGTGACAAACGGACTGGCAGTCTATGTGCCTGCTGGTGAGTTTGTCATGGGGCCGCTGTCGCCCAACATCACCGCGACACTCGGCAATGGCCAGTCTCTCGTGATGTGCGGCGACGGACCAGACGTCAGCATCATCCGCGAGTCTGCAAACAAGGGCGGCGACA
Organism: Candidatus Rhodoferax bjergmarkensis; assembly: GCA_016708345.1. Taxonomy (GTDB): domain Bacteria; phylum Pseudomonadota; class Gammaproteobacteria; order Burkholderiales; family Burkholderiaceae_C; genus Rhodoferax; species Rhodoferax bjergmarkensis. The sequence continues at coordinate 5,787 of JADJFX010000044.1, read as the reverse complement.
CCGGCGCGACAGCCTGCAAAATGCTGTACATCACGGCAACAGGGACAAACGTCGCCGAGTCGGTGACCGTGCGTGACCTGACATTCGACAAAAACGGGGCCAATACGCCTCTGCCGTCGCCTGACACGAAATACGAACAGGCACACACTATTGCTATCAACATCAAAAACACGGCGGTATTGCGTAACGCCTGGTTTGAAAATCTGGTAATGCTCGATCGCATTGGCAGTCATATTCAGCTTGCTGAAGGGCGTATCAACTCTGCCGTCATTATCGGCTGCCATGCCAGGAATGCGAACTACACCGGGTCGCCGCGCGGTGATATTGAGTTCCAGGCCTGCGTTCAAAATCTGTCGATCGACGGGTGTTCGGGCTACTTCATCCAGTCTGAGCCGAACGTATCGAGTCCGCTGGATGGCATCCCGACGCTGGCAACAATCACCGCCTGCCGATTTGACGTCCTGGATATCGGCGGATTCAGCGCCGACAATACGGGAATGCGCGTCAACGTGATCAGCACCTATGCGCTCAATACCGTGTTTTATGATGCGCTGGTGACATGCCGCAACAGCACCATCGGCGTGGCGACAACGTACACCAGCGGCAGCTCAACGCGTTGGTTCCGGTTGGCGCCGGGCAGTTCGGTTTCCGATAGCCTGATCCGCGTGCGAGTTGATGCGGGCGCGATGTCTCCGTGGTATTTTGACGGCAGCAAAGCCACGTTCGGCATGTACCTCAATGTCGTCAACTGCCGCATCGAGGGCGATGACGACATGACGGCATCTGTCACCGGGTACGCCATACAGTCGCCTGCGACGTATTCCGGCGCGCTGCCTTTCCGGGTGTCGTTCATCAACTGCGAGTTTGATGATCGATTCGACAGCGTGATTGATGCCCACCGCAACGGGATTTATGAGTTCATTGGCTGCAAGCTGGCGGCTGCCGTCAACTTTGCTCGCATCGGGTCGGATACTCCGAATTACGGAAAGGTCACTTTCGACAACTGCGATATGTCAGGGCTTGTCGGCCGCCTCGCAGATTTCGAGGCGCCGGACACGCTGCTCGGGTTTGTCGTCAACGGCGACCATCCTTACAGCAAGTTTTCCATCGCCGTAAACAGCGGCACCATCGCCAATGTCGCTTCTGGATCTGACATCAATGGCCGCTGGTATGCTGTTGCCGCTCCGTCTGCTGCTGGACTTGTCGGAATGCGCGTCTACCTGCCTGAAGCTGCATACGGTACGCCATCGGAGTACACGGCGACCACAAACAGCGCCAGCGCATCAACGTGGCGGCAATCCGGGCAGGCAGGGGTGTCCAAAAACACGACGGCAAACCGACCGACACTGGCAGCAACGGACATCGGGGTTGTCTACATGGACACGACTCTTGACGCCGATGGCAAGCCAATCTGGTACAACGGAACAGCGTGGGTGGACGCAACCGGCGCTGTCGTGTGACGGCGCATTATCGGGGCTGGGATCGTGAACAGACCATGCTCTTTTGAGCTTGCCGCGCAGATCCACCGCGCTGTCAATGCGTCTACTGGCTATGCATCGGACGCCGAGCAATTCGGCGTACCTGAGCATTGGGAGGCCGCTTCCGGACGTGGCGATTGCGAGGATTACGCGCTGGCCAAGCGGGCGCAACTGCTGTCGGCGGGATGGCCTGAGGATCGAATGGCGCTAGTGACATGCCGTCAGCCAGGCGGCGTCGGTCATGTCGTGCTGTATGTCGATACCGATGACGGCGCGTTTATCCTCGACAATACGCAAGAGCGGCCGGTATCGCCGATGATGCTGGATTATGAGTGGGAGGCGATGCTATGCGGTGGCGAGTGGCGGGAGTTGCGTGGCTGGTCCTGATGCTGGCAGGGTGCGGAACGGTGCGCCCGGTGCTGGGTGACGTGATCATGGGGCCGGATGGCTGGCTGGAGTATTGCCAGCGCCATCCGGAGGACAGGGATTGCAGTCGGTAGTGTTAAAGCGGCTTCTTGACAAAGTTCCCGCGCGGCGGCGCTGATTCAATCTCGATCAGTCCGGCCTCGCGCAGTGTTTCCAGGTGCCGCTTTGCCATGACGCGGCTGGCGGCGCTCATGTTATCCGTCGTCTGCCAGTCGCGTCCCTGCGTGGCGTAGTGCGGGCAGTAGGTGTCTATCCATTCCCACGCCTCGACAACGTGCGCAGGATGCAGGGCGCGGCGTTCGGTTGGGGTCATTTTTATTTCGCCTTCCGCCAATAGACGCCGGTCACATACCACGAAAACCATTCGCTTTCGGCGTAATTGGTCACGCGGATTGGCTTGCGCTTTGCGCGCTGCTTTACTGTCATTTCCGCACCTTCCCGCGCATGGCGTCGTAATTGTCATTCGACCCTTTGATATACGACTCGCTCATAATCTTCCGCATCTCCTCGCGCATCGCTGATAACTGAACTTCGGTGCAATGACCGATGGAAACACCGGCAGCCTCGCAGATGCGTTCCAGGCTACTGTGGATTCGTTGATCAGGCGTCATTCATCCTCTCCTGTCCAAAACTCACGGTCAAAGTTCCCATATTTGGCAAAAACATCATGGGCAAGATCGACCGCATCATAAAAACCGGTTGCATCGCCGCGCTTCTGCGCTTTAACCATTTCCCTCAAAATGAGCCGCATTTTTCGGGCAATAAAGTAACCCTCCATGTGTCCCCCGCATTTGTAATGTTCATTCTGGCGCATTGGTAAATACCCCTGAAATAATCGCGTTTGTTGCCCGTTTGGAAATGCGCAAGAGAACATCTTTATCAACGTCTGAGTCATAAAGCTCTGACTGGATGAGGTGATGAGCGTCGCACAACGAGATGTCATCTCCGATCTCGATAAACATCAGCGCATATATCAATTTATCGCGGCTAGTCATTTTGCAGGCTCCTGAGTAATCTTTGCACCCCGCGCCGCGTCTTTTACTGCCTTGCCACACCTGCAACTCGGACAGACTTCGCCAAGGATTTGCCGCGTGCAGGTGTCGTTAAAGTCGCCTTCAGCCCGAATCCAGCCACGCAGCCACTCGTTTTCCTCGCGCAAGGCGGCAAACGTGGCGTCATCCTGTGACCTCACGCGCAACCTAAAGCTCGTCATTTCCTGCTGGTGCTCGCGGGTGCGCTTTGCCATCAGTTCTTTCAGCCGCTCGTTCTCCGTCGCCAGATATTCCAGCGCCTTTACCACCTGATGCCGTTCATAACTCTCTGTGCCTATCTGGTCGTAATACTGCGGATTCACGCGGGAGCGCAGGTCGGCGATAAGTTGTTCAATGTTCATTTGATCCTCACTTGCAGCTACAGGGCAATATGGCGCAGGCTTCGCACCGGCGCTTCACTGCGTCAGCCATTTTGCTGGCATCAACAAAATGGTTTTGACGCCATCCGCGCCCCTCGTAAACGCAGCTATCGCAGTAGGACTCCTGCGACAGCCCGTTGATGCGGCCACGGTTGGCGCAGGCGCGGCAGTCTGCAACGCTAGGCGCTGTCGCCCTCAGGCTGTTGATTTCTAGCATCATGCTGTGGTTGTCCTCTCTGACCGCCAGAAGTTCAGCCTCTGCCGCCTCGGCACGCTCCGTCTGTTTCCTCAGCGCAATCTCAAGGTACTCCACATACCGGCGCAGGACAGCAACCGTGTCGTAGGGATGGCGCACCAGTTCAGCCGGCGCGACGGTGAACTGGTCATCAAATGCTGTTGTTGTCATGTTCACATCTCCTCGTTTTGTGCGCGTTCTGCCGCCAGGGTGACGGCGTAAATGCTTAGGCGACAGGTGTCGCCTAAATGGAGTTATACGGCTTCAAGTTCCAGTACCTGCTGGGCTATCCGCCGTTCTGCAATCGCGCAGTATTCCGGGTTGATCTCCAAGCCCAAGAACCTGCGCCCCAATTCCTTCGCCGCCTTTGCCGTGGTGCCGCTGCCGCTGAACGGGTCTAAAACCAAGTCGCCGGGGTTGCTCCATGTCGCAATGTGGTCACGCGCAAGGTCAAACGGAAACGGGGCCGGGTGTTCGTTGCCCTCACGGCTCTTGTCCATATCCCAGACATTGGTGCGCAGCCCGAACTCCGGTATCTCTTGGCGCTCCTTCGATGCGGCGCCGTACTTCGGGGAACGCCCGCCGCTTGTGGTCTGCGTGCTGGTCCCTGCCCATGCGTTGCGCCTGTCTGCAAGCCTGTTGCTTGTCTTCGGCTTCCCCTTCGTCACCACAAACATGAACTCCGCACTCTGCGGGTAGGCGTCGTTGTTGCCGTTCGCGCCAGCCGGTGGCTTATTCCAAATCATCGTGTCCAGCAGGTTCAAGCCCAGCCGCTTGAAGTGCAGCGCCTGTTCCATGCTGCTGCCCGTCTCGCTTCCGTCCTTCGTGGCGTCGGCCACCACCCACACGATCACGCCGCCAGGCTTCAGCACGCGCTTCAGGTGCCACGCCACGCCAAAGAAATCCCAGCTATGCCCGCCGTAGGTGCGCAGGTCGTCATAGGGTGGGCTCGTCACCACAAGGTCAACGCACTCGCGCGGCATCTTGCCAAGCAAGTCGCAGTTGTCGCCGCAGTGAATCCGGTTCAGTTCAAGCATGCACACATCCTCTCGTTTCTCAACCATGCGCCCTAACACGCCAGTCAACCGGACTTGCCCCGGAGTACCGGGTCAAGCCGGTTACCGGCAACGTTATACGCTTGGTAGTATGCCGTTACGCATAAACTGAGCGCACTCAGCAAACAAGTCTCGCATATCTTCGTCAAAACTAAATGAGAGCGAATAATCAACGATTGCTTGCGCGCATCTTTCGCGTTCTGCTTTAGCCCCTGCGTTATAGGCTTTTTCCATATCTTCATACCGCGTTCCGTGATTTGCATACATACACAAATTATCTAAAACCTGCTCTTTGTCCATTTTCATCTCTCCGCACTCTTGCCCAAAGTTCACTGCGCGTATAACTCGTAATTCAACAGGACAACGCGCCAGCCACTTACGCACTGTATTAAATCGTCGCGTTGCCTGTTAATAAATTGTTAGGTTCCTTTGCGCGGTCGATCTTGCCCCGCACCCATTCGGCACCGCCCAGCCGTGCCAGTTTCTCACGCTGCGCAGTCGTCACCCGCAGAGAGAGCGTTACAGTTTCCTCTCCCTGCTTTACCGGCTTGCGGCCTTGACCCCTTCCGGGGCCACCTCGTTTTGTTTCGCTCATGCTGCAATCTTTGCCAAGTAGGTGTCTGTTGATTTTTGCGCCGCCTTAACAGTTGCAAAGTGGCGGCCCTTGTATCCGTGAATCACGTTCTCTTCGCCGTCGCGGAAACGCGAAATTGATAAGAGCGTGTAGCCGTCTTTGGTTTGGTGCGTGCTTGGTAGTTGCTCATTTGTTTCTCCTTCGTTTGTTGAGTTGATGTTGTTATTGTAGTGCGCAATCAAACGATAGTCAAGAGCTTTATGCATTTATTTTGTGTTGCTTTATCAACCACGGAACCTAACCCGGCGCTCAAGCGGGACGCGCGAAAAGCCGCGCGCCCCTTAGCTCTGCGTTAGAATCTTCAACATTTACCTGAAATCATAATTCTCAAAAGTGGCAAGCATATCCATTTTCGCCTTATCGCTCACTGTTACCATTGGTTTCAAATGATTGCTTTGTCCAACATACCGCCCAATTCTCATTAGTAAAATCGCTTCATCCCCACCCCTTATAAATGAGTGTATGCAATCATCACTTTGAGTCGTTAAAATCTTGCCGTTAAACTCAGCATCTCTATCAAAAACACATTTCCAAATATCGTCATATTC
>JADJFX010000043.1 GCA_016708345.1 Candidatus Rhodoferax bjergmarkensis | reverse complement strand
CATCGTGGCCCTGCAGCGTGGCCTGGTAGGCAACAGCTTTGGCAATGTGGCTCTTGCCGGTGCCGGGCTTGCCAATGAGCAGCCCGTTGATCCCCTCGGTAATGAACTTCAAGGTGTGCAACTCAAAGCACGCCTGACGGGGCACCTTGGGATTGAAGTGTAAGCGTCCGGTAGCGACCACCCTTGCCGCAATGCCGAAACTGCTTTATGGCTGCACGCCAGCGACTGGCCGCCAGCGCGTAGGCAGCAATTCATCAATACGGCTGTTCGGATGTGTAGGCAAACGGGTCAGCATCGGTGGTAAGCCAGCGGTTCAATCCTGGTTCATCTTGGCCGTCTGAATCAAACTCATGATGTCCGCCGCCCGCGCACCGGCGGCCAAGCTGCCACTGAAGAGCCAATTATTGCGATCATGAGAAGATTCACATGATCGCAATAATGCGAACTGCAGTCTTATGCGAACTCGCCAGCTCTCACCTCGCGAACAACGAGGCGTATCAAGACTTGCGTCGTCGCGAGCGAAGTCTGGACTTCACATAAAAGTTGGTATCTCCTGCGGTGGCAACCCCACTTCAGGAGATATTCATGGATGCCTTCAAGTCTTTTCATCCGGTACCGGCGGCGTGGCTTCGCGACAGCGATCTCGCACCGTTCATACCTGCCTACGTCCGTCGTCTGGTCGACCGACACTACGCGGCCAATACAGTGCGCATGTACGTGTACAGCGTGGCGCACTTCGCGCACTGGGCCCGCGGCCCTCGCGTTGCCCTGCATCACCTTGGTGATGAGGTTGTCCGGCGTTTCATTGACGAACATCTGCCGCACTGCACCTGCGCTTCACCAGTGCAGCGCTGCCGCCATCAGGTTCGAGCCGCACTACGCCAGTTGCTAGTCACGCTGGTCGATGCCGGTGAACTGATCAGCAGTGATCAGCCCAATGCGATCGAGGACCAACTCCAACGCTTCGACAGCCATATGGTGCACGCAAGAGGCTTGGCCGAGAACACACGGATTCGACGGCTGGGCGTCGTTCGAGCGCTACTGCGATTTCGCGCGACCGATGATCCCGACGTGATGGCGACACCGTCCGCCGATGAACTGCGGCGATTCATCACGCAGGAACTCTCGCGCATCAGTCCCGCCAGCGCGAGCTCGCTTGCCGGTGCACTGCGCAGCTACCTGCGCTTTCTGACGCTCGACGGGGTTGGCGTGGAACACCTGCTGCCGGTGATCGCGTCGCCGGCACATTGGAGGCTGGCACCGTTACCGCAAACCTTGTCACCGAGCGAGGTCGCGCGACTTCTGGACGCGTTTCCACCAGAGCTGCCTTCGCACTTGCGCGGCCACGCCATAGTGCGCTGCCTGGTCGATCTTGGCCTGCGTGAGCGCGAAGTTGTCAACATGGAACTCGACGATATCGACTGGGAGGCTGGCACGCTTCGCATCCGCAAAGGCAAGTCGCTGCGCGTGGATGTGCTGCCTCTGCCGCAGACCACCGGGAGCGCCATTGCCGCGTACCTGCAATCGGAGCGGCCGACCACGGTCAATCGGCACGTCTTCGTTCGTCACGTAGCGCCGGTCGACGAGCCGATCCGACCGGACGTTGTGCGTAATACCGTGCGGCTGGCATATCGGCGCTGCGGATTACCGTACACGCGCGTTCACATCTTGCGCCATACGCTGGCGAGCCGGTTGTTGGAGACCGGCGGCACGCTCAAGAGGTGGCCGACATGTTGCGTCATCGTGATCTGGATACTTCCATGATCTACGCCAAGGTCGACATTGGACGGCTGGCCGCCGTGGCGATGCCCTGGCCAGGGAGCGTGGCATGAGCCGCGCCGCCACGATGCAAGCCGCCGTGCAGCGCTATCTGGACGAACGCCGCCGGCTGGGCTTCGCAATGAAGAGCCCGGGCACCGAGCTGATGCGCTTCGCCCGATTCGCCGACGCCAGAGACCATCAAGGGCCGCTGACGCTCGATCTGCAACTGGATTGGGCGCGCGGCATGTCGCACGAACGAGCACCGTCACGGCAGCGCGCAGGCTGGAGGTCGTGCGACCGTTCGCGACCTATTACCGCCAATTCGAGCCCTCCACTGAGGGTGCCGCCGCCATTCATCTTGGGCCGCGGCCATCGACGACTGGCCCCCATATCTACACAGACCAGGAAATTGGCGATTTGCTGGCCCTGTCTGAGCGCATGACGCCACCAGGCGGGTTGCGTCCCTTGACCTATAAGACACTGTTCGGACTCATCGCCGCGACTGGACTCAGAATCTCCGAAGCGTTGAATCTGCAGGTCAAGGATATCGACTTGCCGATGGCGACGCTCACCGTGCGCCAGACGAAGTTCAACAAGTCGCGCTGCTTGGCCCTGCACACCAGCGTTGTGCAGGCCTTGTCCGACTACCTCCGTGCACGGCAACGGTTCATCGGCTGCGCGGGCGACACGCCCGTATTTGCCTCGTTGTCGGGCCGCGCGCTGTCGTTGCGCGGGGTCCACAACGTGTTCGCCGGGCTGCGAGATCAACTGGGCTGGCGTGCTCGGGGCGAGCATGCCCTCCCGCGCATACATGATCTGAGGCACACGATGGCAGTCCGGCGCGTCCAACTCTGGAACGAAGGTGGCACGTCGATCGAACACGCGATGTTCTGGCTGTGTACCTACCTGGGCCACGCCAATATCTCCGATACCTATTGGTACCTCACAGGCACGCCGGAGTTGATGGAGTCGGTGGGCGCGCGGTTCGAGCGCTTCGTGCGGCAAGGAGTGGGCCATGAGTAAGCCGATCTCACCCAGCTTTGCATCCCTGGTGCAGGAGTTCTTCACAGACTACATGACACGCCAGCGCTCACTCAGCCCGCAAACTGTCGCCTCCTACCGTGACAGTTTCTTGCTGCTCCTGCGCTTTGCCGAACAGACCTTGGGCAAGTCAGCCACTGCTTTTGAGTTGTCAGACCTCCAGCCGAAGTTCATCGCAAGCTTCCTCGACCACCTGGAGCGCGAACGGGAAACTCACCGCGCAGCCGCAACATCCGCTTGGCGGCGCTGCGTTCATTCCTGAAGTTTGCCGCCCGTCGCGACCTCGCCAGCCTGAGCGTCATCGAGCAGGCGCTGGCGGTGCCGATGAAGCGTTTCGAGCGCAAGATGGTGGGCTTCCTGACGCGCGAGCAGATGCTGGCTGTGATCGACGTTCCAACCACGACTTGGCTGGGTCAACGCGATCACTTGCTGTTGATGCTGATGTTCAACACCGGCGCAAGGGTGTCGGAGATCATCGGCGTGCGGGTGGCCGACGTGGTCCTCGGCACGACCTCGTGCGTCCGATTGCATGGCAAGGGCCGCAAGCAGCGCTCGCTGCCGCTGTGGAAGGAAGCCGCTCGGGAGATACGTGATTGGTTGAGCCTGAACCCGCAACTTGAAGCAGGCTCGGCGTTGCTGCCGAGGCGTGACGGCGCACCGATGACAAGGGCCAATGTCACGCAACGGCTAGCTTGCCGTCGCGGCGGCCACGGCTTGCCAACCTGAACTGGGCAAGCTGTCGGTATCGCCTCACATGGTTCGCCACTCGACCGCAATGGGCTTGCTGCAGGCGGGTACAAATGCCACCGACATCGCATTGTGGCTTGGGCATGGAGTCCATCAACCACTCACATGTACGTCGAGGCCGACCTCGCGATGAAGGAGCGAACACTTGCTCGGCTGAAGCCCCCTGAAGTCAGGGCAACTCGCTACCGCCCGCCCAAGGGGTTGATGCAGTTCCTGCAGTCACTGTGATCATGCGAAGTAGCAGAGATTCGGTCGGGGCTTCTACCGAGGAAGGAATCGCCCGACGTCGACGGCGAGTTCGCATAAGACTGCAGTTCGCATTATTGCGATCATGTGAATCTTCTCATGATCGCAAAAATTGGCTCTTCAGTGGCAGCTTGGCCGCCGGTGCGCGGGCGGCGGACATCATGAGTTTGATTCAGACGGCCAAGATGAACCAGATTGAACCGCTGGCTTACCTCACCGATGTGCTGACCCGTTTGCCTACACATCCGAACAGCCGTATTGATGAATTGCTGCCTACGCGCTGGCGGCCAGTCGCTGGCGTGCAGCCATAAAGCAGTTTCGGCATTGCGGCAAGGGTGGTCGCTACCGGACGCTTACTCTTCATGCAGGCGTGCCCAGGTCTCCTGGCTGGATTTCCACACGACTCGCCTAAAGCTGCGCCGGGAGTAGCGCAAGGTCATCACAAACAGGCGTGGCTTGCGATAGCGCTCTGTGCCTGCAACACGGGTGAGTGCACCCTCGCCGTAATCGACCTGGGCCTCTTCGCCGGGGGCGAATTCCAGGCGGTCAAATTGTTCGGGTTCGTGCTTGCACAGGCTTCCCGCAAAGCGTTTGACGCTGTTGTAGGCACCGGTAAACCCATGGTTGTCCACCAGGTCTTGGTAGATGGCCATGTAGTTGCGCTTGAAGCGCAACTGGGCTTCAATGAACGCACGGTGTGGCTCGCAGTTGGAAGCTGTTGACTTGGCTTGAGCCGGTGGCCGGGGTGGGGGAATTTGATCGGGTGTGCCGGTGGCCACCCCGGAGGAATTTGCCTTGAGCTCCTCTATGCGTTTGGCATAGGTGCGAATGGTCTTTCGATCAATTCCGGTGACGCGTTCAATTTGGCGGTGGCTGTTGCCAGCCTCCAGTAGTGTCGTTATCGTGGTTTGTAGATGTGGTTTCAAGACGTTCAATCCGGTTTCCCCTCGTAAGTGAGGGGGTGAAGGTAACGTCCTGCCTGGTACTGACCGAGGCCGCGAAACGGCGGGGGTTAACCCGTCATCTCACCGCGCTCAGGGTGGGGGAATTTGAGGTGGCCACAAGTGGGGGAATTTGGGTGGCCATCAGGGTTCTGTGCATGCTGGCCTATTACGTGGAGTGGCATATGCGTGAGGCTTGGCGCGAGCTGATGTTTTCCGATGAGGATCAGGCTGCCAAACTCATTCGTGACCCGGTTGCACCGGCACAGCGCTCGGATGAGGCGATGAAGAAGGTGCAAAGCCGCACGCTCGATGATGGCTCGCCGGTGCACAGTTTCCAGACCTTGATGGCCACCCTTGCTAGCATTGTGCGCAATACCTGCCGCACGCCCAGCGGTGGTGCCGATGCGCCCACTTTTGTGATCACAACAACGCCCAACCCACAACAAAAACGAGTCTTGGAATTGATTGGTCAGATCAAAATGTAGGCAGTTGTGGAACCTCAATTACTGCGTGTTTCATTGGGAAAACTCGGCTTTTTTTGGAAAGAACCTCAGGCTAGTAAAACACCTGGCTCAGTTTTGAGTTGGCCGCAACACATTGAGCGCTTATTTGGCTCGTCTAAAAGGCAACAAAAACCGTCTAGCAAGTGGATTGGCACTTGCTTGGCTCTGACTTCGTGTCGTTGAAACTGTGTCGGTGCGTTGTTTTTTGGTGATCGCCCGCCGCGTCACTGTTTTCAGCAGCCGCCGAATGTCGGTTTTATTAGCCAATAGAAAGTCTTGTAGTAACTTGGCAGGAAAGCTGTTGATGGTGAAGAAAATGTCGTAGAGCATCCAGTAGCGCGGAACACCGATATACAGATTTCCCAAAGTACTGATCATTGCAACCGCTGAACGAGTCAGGTGCAAATACTCGCTGCGAATGACCAAGCCCAGATGTTGGGTGTTGGACATTAGATGCCCCAGTGTGTTGATGCGCACGCTCCAGCCCTCGGGGCCTTCGTAGTAGAGGGCAAACAAAAAGTCATAGGACAGCGGCCGAATATCCTTGCGTTCCAGTGTGCGTGCCAGCATTTCACGAATTTCGGTGCGTCTGGCCATTGCACCTTCTGGGTCGGTGCAGATGCCGATCAGCGCGTCTGTCAGCATGTCAGGGTCTGCGATCAGTGCACCCTTCAAATAAGCGAAAACGGGTGCCATTTTGCCATTCAACTCGATGGTGTTGCCCCAGTCGATCAGGTGGAGCCGCCCCAAGGGGTCAATCATAATGTTGCCGGGGTGCAAGTCGCCATGAACTTCCTTGTACATGAAGATGTGTGTCAGCATCGTGTACAAGAATTTTTTAGCTAAGTCGCGCTGGTAGGCGATCGGGTCCGATGGCTTGAATGTCTTTACCGCACGCGAAATGTTGACAGCGCCCTGCACGTACTCCATTTCAATGACGCGTTCCGTGGCGCTATAGACCTCAGGTACATGCCAGATGAGGCTGCTTTGGGCGCGCTTGGCGAAATTCGATTGAACGGCCGCTTCTCGCTCAAACTGCAATTCAGCGCGAAACCCTTCAACAAAGGCATCGATTTGCTCAGTCATGGCTTTGAGAAAAGGGGTTAATTTGCCATGCGGTGCCCAGTATTGGCTCGATAAAAGCATTAGTCCAATGGACGTTTTTCCCATCAGGAATTCGCGGTCCAAATTGTGGCGGCCGATTTTGATGATCACGGGCATCAACTGTTCTTGACCGTTGACCAAAACCGGTTTTTTGGCCAAGTATACGGAGCCGATGGAGCCAGATTTCAATGGTTTTTCAGCATCGAAACCAAAATAGAGGTCCTCCGGCGCTACGCCAAAGCTTTCAATTATTGCGGACCGCGCTTCTTGTGCCGACATCGGCGGTACGTCTTCTTGGAAGACCGCTAATTCCTTGGCAATCTCCTCTGGCAAGAAGTCGGCTGTGGCGGCAGCAACTTGTGCCATCTTAATGAAGAAGGGGCCAAATTCGCGCACCATTTGAGCCACAATTTTTGCTTGACCATGAAAGTCTTTGGGGTCGGTCTGGAAGAATGGCCGAATGTAGCGCAGCGCCTTGATTTGGCGGCGAATGATTTGCAAGTCGCCTCGCACCACCTTGACGCGGCTCATCAAAGCGTCCATTCGGTTCTGGTTGGAAAAAAATATGTCTTTAAGTTCGTTGATGACATCCGTGAGCAAGGGCTCATAGGTCTTGAGCAGCAAACGGACAACATCCAGACTTAGATCGGCCAAGCCCCGCAGCTCCGGATCGGCCATGAGCTCATGGAAGAAGGTCCAGAACTCGTCAATGATTTGTTGGGGAACCGGAATGGGTGAGCGTGCGACCGACTCGCGCAGCACGTAACGGATCAGGCTTTCTGTGGTGCTTTCGTTTGGCAGCACGTTGCGCGAACGCAAGTAGGTAGTAATGCGGCGGGTTTGGTGGGTCAGCGGGTGCTGGTGCAGCGCTTCGAAAATCCTGTCGATCTGGAAGCTGAGTTCTTCCGGTGTGATGTGATTTTCATTAGCCAACAAGCGTGTCAGGGGTACGAAAGAGCCCGCGACCTTGGCCGTTGAGACCGCCAATGGGACCGCACGCAGCGTGAGGTCACTGGCACCGCGCAACAACCGGCGTCCGCCTTCCCGCGCGCCAGACAGGATCATGCTGGATGCAGCTTTCTTTTCTGGTTGAGGGGCGGCGCGGACTTTACGGGGTTTTGACATGGTCTGTGAAGGCATCTATCCGAACTCGCTTCCCAGCGAAATGTTTAAGGCAAAACCTATAAAAAATAAAATTCAAGTACCTCTCTCTAATTATCGCACCCTAGCATGGTGTATTAAGCAAGGTCTTTTTTCATTCGATTGGGCGCTTTAAAAGGAGGGGAAACACCCGCATATATGAACGTGATGCGATTTGTGAGTAGGACTGCTCGATTGGTCGGTTTTAGGCGCAAAATCGAAGGGTATCGAAATTTGAGTGAAATTTCGTTGTCTGAGCGCTTGAATGACAGGCGTGTTAATCTGTAAATATTAAAAAATACGGCTCAAGGAGTGACCGAATGGACGATCTAGACTCAACCCTGCACCAGGAGCATCCCCTGCATCCGCATCCCGAGGGCAACGACCACTTGGCTGAAATATCCAAGAAGGGTTACAACTACCTGAAGGAAGGGGTGCTGGAAGAAGCTGAAAAGGCTTTCAGGCAAATTCTTGAATTTGATTCAACCAACAGCTACGCGCTGGTGGGCTTGGGTGACGTTGCCCGCAAACGTGGGGAAAAGAAAAAAGCCATGGAGTACTACCAAAAGTGCTTGGCAGTTTTCCCTGGCAACGGCCACGCGTTATTTGGCTTGGCAGATTGCTACAAAGCCACCAATCAATTTACCAAGGCACTAGAAATTTGGGAAGAGTACTTGTTGGTGCACGATAAGAATATTGCTGTACTCACACGCGTTGCTGATACCTACAGAAAGCTGCGAAACTTTGGCAAGTCCAAAGAGACTTTTTTGAAAGTGTTGGCTGTGCATGACGACAATGCCTACGCACTCATTGGTCTGGGTTACCTTCATTATGATTTCAAGGACTACAGGGAAGCTCTGTTGTACTGGGAGAAGGTCTATACCGCCGATACCGCACATGCAGATGTGCGGGTTCTTACCAGCTTGGGTAATTGCCACCGAAAGCTAAAAACCTATCGTGAAGGTTTGCCCTACTACCAAAGGGTATTGGAGGAGGAAAATGACAATTTCTACGCTCTTTTTGGCATAGCCGATTGCTACCGCGGCATGAATCAGATGGATAAGTCGCTGGAGTTTTGGAATCGTATTCTTGAGCGGGACCCTGACAACAAGGTCATCCTCGCGCGGGCTGGCGACACGTTGCGGCAGCTCGGTCGCTTGGATGAAGCCGAAAAAAGCTACTACAAGGCTTTGGACATTGAGTTTGACACTTACGCTGCGCTGGGGTTGGCCATGATCCACAAAGAGCAGGGACGCTACCAAGAGGCTGTTACAAGTTTGTCTGGCATCATGGACAAAGACCCTAACAACGCCCGCATTTACATTGAAATCGCCGAATGTCAGCAGAAAATGGGGCAACGCAATGAGGCCTTGAACACCTTGGGCTTGTTGCAGCGCCGGGGCCTCAAGAATCATCAGTTCAACGGAATGATGAACCGCCGCAGGTATTAGAGAGAGTACATGGCTGTTTTAGAGTGCGTTGAATCACTGACCACTTAACCTGAAATTACCCCGCCACCCAGGCACAGTTCACCGTCATACAACACGGCAGACTGTCCTGGCGTAACAGCCCACTGCGGGTCGGCGAAACTCAGGCGGAATAACTCGCTAGTTTCGGCGTCTAAAGTGCAGGGCGCGTCAAGCTGACGGTAGCGGGTTTTTGATGCCAGTGAACCTGCCGATGGGGCGGAGCCAGACACCCAGCTCGCGTCTTGCGCCGACAAGGTTTGCGACAAGAGCCATGGGTGATCATGCCCCTGCACCACCCACAGCGTGTTCTTTTCCATGTCCTTGCGCGCCACAAACCATGGTGTGTGTTCGCCACCACCTTTTTGCGCGCCTTTGGTCTTGAGCCCACCGATGCCGAGGCCCTGGCGCTGACCCAAGGTGTAAAAGCTCAGGCCCACGTGCTGACCGATGGTGCATCCTTTGTTGTCCTTGATGGGGCCGGGTTCCTTTGCAATGTAGCGGTTCAAAAACTCCCGGAACGGGCGCTCGCCAATGAAGCAGATGCCGGTCGAATCTTTCTTTTTGGCATTGGGCAAGCCGATCTCGGCGGCGATGCGTCGCACCTCGGTTTTGAGCAGTTCACCGACCGGGAACAGGGTTTTTGAAAGTTGTGACTGGTTCAACCGGTGCAAAAAGTAGCTCTGGTCCTTAGAGGGATCCAAACCTTTTAGCAATTCATGCTTTTGGGTCGCTGCATTGAAGCGGACCCGGGCGTAATGCCCGGTGGCAATTTTTTCAGCGCCAAGACGCAGCGCGTGGTCCAAAAAGGCTTTGAACTTGATTTCTGCATTGCACAAAATGTCGGGGTTGGGGGTGCGTCCGGCTTGGTATTCGCGCACAAAATCGGCAAACACCCGGTCTTTGTACTCCGCTGCAAAATTGACATGTTCGATCTCGATGCCGATCACGTCCGCCACGGCGCAAGCATCCACAAAATCGACGTTGGACGAACAAAACTCCGAGTCATCGTCATCTTCCCAGTTTTTCATGAAGATGCCGATCACCTCATAGCCCTGCTGTTTGAGCAGCCAAGCGGTGACGGCGGAGTCCACGCCCCCACTTAAACCGACCACAACTCTGAGCCCTGTATTTCTCTTGTTCATAGAGTCAGATTATCCGTGGCCTCGCATTTTCTTGGTAATCAGGCGACAGGTGGACTTGATCTGTCACCAGAAACCGTCAAAAACTCAGGTAAGCTCGCGGACAAGTTCAACTTAAACGAAAGAGGAGTCGCCCCATGGCCAATGGCGTCACTACCGATAAAGTCAATCTTCCCGCTGGCGAGTCGCTCAAACCAGTGCAATGCATTGGCGTGCCACGCGAAGTTTTTCCCGGTGAAAAACGGGTTGCCACCGTGCCGGAAGTGGTTGAAAAATTAATCAAACTGGGGTTCACTGTAGCGGTGGAGTCCGGTGCCGGAGACTTGGCCAACTTCAGCGACGAGGTCTACCGCGCTGCAGGTGCCCAGGTGATAGAGGGTGCTGCCAAGCTGTGGGCCGCGTCTGACATCGTGTTCAAGGTGCGCGGCCCAACGACGGACGAGGTGGCCCTGATGCATGAAGGCCAGGCCTTGGTCAGCTTCATCTGGCCGGCGCAAAACCCGGAGCTGATGCGGCAGCTCGCTGACCGTAAGGTGACGGTGCTCGCCATTGACTCGTTGCCGCGCACACTGAGCCGCGCCCAGAAAATGGACGCGCTGACCTCCATGGCCGGTGTCAGTGGTTACCGAGCTGTCATTGAAGCTGCCAACGCCTTTGGTCGCTTCTTCAATGGTCAGATTACGGCTGCGGGCAAGGTACCCCCGGCCAAAGTATTTATCGCTGGAGCTGGCGTGGCCGGCCTAGCGGCGATTGGCACGGCAGCCAGCTTGGGCGCCATCGTGCGCGCCAACGACACCCGCGCTGAAGTGGCCGACCAAGTCACCTCATTGGGTGGTGAGTTCGTCAAGGTCGATTACGAAGAGGAAGGCGGCGGCGGGGGCGGCTACGCCAAGGTGATGAGCGAGGGCTTTCAGCAGGCCCAGCGTGCTATGTACGCAAGCCAAGCCAAGGAGGTGGACATCATCATCACCACCGCACTGATTCCCGGCAAGCCTGCCCCCAAGCTGATTACCGCCGAGATGGTCAAGAGCATGAAGCCCGGCAGCGTGATCGTGGACATGGCGGGCGAGCAGGGTGGCAACTGCGAGTTGACAGAGCCGGGTCAAGCTGTGGTCAGGCACGGCGTGACCATCGTCGGCTATACCGACCTAGCCTCGCGCCTGTCCAAGCAGTCGTCCACGCTGTACGCTACCAACTTGTTTCGTCTGTCTGAAGAGTTGTGCAAGACCAAGGACGGCATCATCAACGTCAACATGGAAGACGATGCCATTCGCGGCCTGACTGTCATAAAGGAAGGCAACATCACCTGGCCAACGCCCGCGCCAAAACTACCAGCAGCGCCGCCCGCTGCAGCCAAGCCAGCGGCAGCCGCTCCGGCGGCCAAGAAAGCCCATGGTCATGGCGCGCCCAGTGAACCGATGGCGGGCAACAAGCTGGCCATCATGTTCGGCGTGGCGGCCTTGCTATTTTGGTTTGTGGGGGCCAACGCACCGGCTGCCTTTTTGGCGCACTTCACGGTGTTCGTTCTGGCATGTTTCGTGGGTTACATGGTTGTGTGGAATGTCAAGCCCGCCTTGCACACGCCGCTTATGAGCGTGACCAATGCCATCAGCAGCATCATTGCCATTGGCGCGCTGGTTCAGATTGCGCCACCTTTGGTAGGTGCAAGCGTAGATCGGCCCGATGACTGGATACGCTGGCTGGCAGCGGCGGGCATTGTGCTCACTGCCATCAATATGTTCGGCGGCTTTGCCGTCACCCAGCGCATGCTGGCCATGTTCCGCAAATAAAGAGGGGCGATTCACATGTCTGCAAGTTTGGCAACAGTCGCCTATATCGGAGCGACCATACTTTTCATCCTGAGTCTGGGCGGTTTGTCCAACCAGGAAACCTCACGACGCGGCAATCTGTACGGCATGATTGGCATGACCATCGCTGTGTTGGCCACTGTGTTCGGCCCCCAAGTCTCCAGTGCAGGTTACGGCTGGATCATCGGCGCTATGCTGGTGGGCGGCAGCATTGGTCTGTATGCAGCGCGCACGGTGCAGATGACCCAGATGCCCGAACTGGTCGCGCTGATGCACAGCATGGTCGGTCTGGCCGCCATGCTGGTCGGGTTTGCCACCTTTATTGATCCACAGGCGTCAAAGGATTTCGTGGGGGCTGCCAAATCGATCCATGAAATGGAGATTTATATCGGCATCCTGATCGGGGCGGTCACCTTTTCTGGCTCCATCATCGCGTTTGGCAAGCTCTCGGGGCGCATTGGCGGCAACCCTCTTTTGCTCCCGGGGCGGCACTGGTTGAACCTTGCCGGATTGCTGGTGGTGATCTATTTTGGCCGCGAGTTTCTCAACACGCATTCCATCAGCGAGGGCATGATGCCCGTGATGGTGATGACCGCGATTGCCTTGCTGTTTGGCATCCACATGGTGATGGCCATCGGCGGTGCCGACATGCCGGTGGTGGTGTCCATGCTCAATAGCTACTCGGGCTGGGCGGCGGCGGCCACCGGGTTTATGTTGTCCAATGACTTGCTGATTGTTGTGGGTGCGCTGGTTGGCTCCAGCGGTGCCATCCTGTCCTACATCATGTGCAACGCCATGAACCGCAGTTTTATCAGCGTGATTGCGGGTGGCTTCGGTACCACGGCGGCAGCGCCAAAGCCCACGGGTGATGCGGCACAACCGGCCGGTGAGGTGACACCTGTGAATGCGACCGAGACTGCAGAACTGCTGCGTGAAGCTAAAAACGTGGTCATCGTGCCTGGCTACGGCATGGCGGTGGCGCAGGCCCAGCACACGGTGTTTGAAATTACCAAGCATCTGCGCGAAAAAGGTGTGAACGTGCGATTTGGTATTCACCCGGTGGCAGGGCGCATGCCGGGCCATATGAACGTGTTGCTGGCTGAAGCTAAAGTGCCTTATGACATTGTGTTTGAAATGGACGAGTTGAACGACGACTTCCCCCAAACCGATGTGGCGATGGTGATCGGTGCCAACGACATCGTCAACCCAGCAGCACAGGACGACCCAAGCAGCCCGATCGCTGGTATGCCAGTGCTCGAAGTCTGGAAGGCCAAGACCTCCATCGTGATGAAACGCAGCATGGCTTCGGGCTATGCTGGCGTCGATAACCCGCTGTTTTACAAAGAAAACAACCGCATGCTGTTTGGTGATGCCAAGAAAATGCTCGACGAGGTGCTGAGTGCGCTTAAGAGTTGAGCTCAAGCCCACCGCTGCACCGATTTCTGCGTTAAGTTGATCGTGGTAAGCGCGGGTAGCGTGTTGCTTGAAAGCGTGCCAAAGGATTTCACACCATGACCGTTACCGCGATATTGAGCGCCTTGGCCGAAGAGCAGCAGGGTTTTGTTGATCTGCTGGAAGATGCGCGCTGCGTGCGCAGGGCAGGGCGTGAGTTTTGGATCGGACGTCTGCACGGTCAGGATGTGGTGCTGGCTTTGTCCCGCTACGGCAAGGTGGCAGCCAGCACCACGGCCACCACCTTGATTGAATCCTTTGGGGTCGATCGCATTGTGTTTACCGGGGTTGCTGGCGGCATCGGTGCCGGGGTCAAGGTGGGTGATGTGGTCGTGGCGGACGGCTATGTACAGCATGACATGGACGCCTCGCCCCTGTTTCCCCGGTTTGAAGTCCCTCTTTACGGCCAAGCGCGCTTTGACTGCCATCCTGAATTGACATCGAACCTGCTAGTGGCTGCACAGGGCTTTATTGCCCAAAGTTATGCCCAGGCAAGCGCCGTCTCTGATGAGTCAGGCGTGGTCGTGCATCGGGGATTGATCGCCAGTGGTGACCTGTTTGTGGGCAGTGCCGAAAAGGCCAGTGACTTGCAGCAAGCGTTGCTCGGGGCTGGACATGTGCCGCTGGCGGTTGAGATGGAAGGTGCAGCGGTGGCGCAGGTGTGCCACGATTACGGCTTGCCGTTTGCCGCCGTTCGCACCATCTCAGACCGCGCCGACGATCAGGCGCATGTCGACTTCATGCAGTTTGTGCAGGAAGTCGCCAGTCGGTATGCCCATGGCATCATTCGGGAATTGCTTGAATTGCTACCAAAATAATAGCTACTTGCGCCCTATTTAAGGGCGCAGAAGCCATTTTTTACTTCAACCATCCGCGCTTGCGGAAGTACCACATCGGCACCAGCGCACTGGCCACCATCAGCACCAGTGCATAGGGGTAGCCCAATGACCAGTTCAGCTCAGGCAGGTACTTGAAGTTCATGCCGTAGATGCTCGCGATCAGGGTGGGGGGCAGCAATGCCACGCTAGCCACCGAGAAAATTTTGATGATCTTGTTTTGGTTGATGTTGATGAAACCGACGGTGGCATCCATCAAGAAGTTGATCTTGTCAAACAAGAAGGCGGTGTGCGAATCGAGCGAATCGATGTCGCGCAGAATCTGGCGCGCCTCGTCAAACTGCGCACCAGTGAGCATCTTGCTGCGGATCATGAAGCTGACGGCGCGGCGCGTGTCCATCATGTTGCGCCGAATTCGGCCGTTCATGTCTTCGTGGCGAGCAATAGCACCCAGCACTTCACCGGCCAAGGCATCTGTCACATCGCCTGACAGCACTTGGTTGCTGACTTTTTCCAGTTCGTCGTAAATGCCTTCTAGCGTGTCGGCCGAGTATTCGGCGTCGGCATCAAACAGCTTGAGTAGCACTTCCTTGGCGTCTTCGATCAGCCCTGGCGCACGGCGCGCCCGCATTCTAAGCAGTCTGAATACTGGCACGTCTTC
This sequence comes from Candidatus Rhodoferax bjergmarkensis, assembly GCA_016708345.1. Taxonomy (GTDB): domain Bacteria; phylum Pseudomonadota; class Gammaproteobacteria; order Burkholderiales; family Burkholderiaceae_C; genus Rhodoferax; species Rhodoferax bjergmarkensis. Next base: position 151,605 of record JADJFX010000043.1, on the reverse strand, counting down.
ATCGTGGATGGAAAAAAGGACGCCCTTGCTTTTGAGTTGATCGTTCACCAGATTCAGGATGAAAGCGACACGCACTGTGCGCGGTTCGGCATCATCGGCGATCAAAAAGTCACTGCGAATATGCAGCTCGCCATTGTCTTCTTTGTAAAAGCGCGCGGATTCTTCGATGTCCTCGTCCATCGCGTCTTCTGGAATGGACAGCTCATAGTATTGCTTGATCCAGCGTTTTTCCTCGATCGTTGGGGCTTCCAGGTCAACCCAGATAGGCTGAAATTTGGACAGCTCTTCCAGCGACTCGATCTCTTCCTGGAAGAGCCGACCATTGGCCAGCGTGAAGATGTTGAGCATGGCTCACTCCCTTGAAATTAGTTTGCATCAGGCATATGTGGGTGGTTTACGCTTCCAACCCCGATGCACTTGAGGGAGTTGAAAGCTACCAACTGGGGCAGGTTTCCAAGGAGTTTTCTCCGGTTGTCAATGAGTGGAAATTATCGCATTGCGATGAGCTCATGGCTGGGCGAAAAACGCCAAAAGTTCGGTCTTTTTGGCGTAGGCATCGTTTTCTCCCATGGTCATGAGGGCCTGCGTGAAGCCTGGCTCAAAAAGCAGATAACTTGCCAGCGTGCCGCCACCCCCGCGCAAAATGCCCAATCCACCCAAAGCCTTGCGGGTGTCGGGGGGGAGCTCACCAATGTGTTTTTGTGCTAGGGCGTCGAGTGATTGGGTGGGTTGGATGGCCAGCACGTCCACACTGGAAAAGGGCAGGGCCGAGGCTGCGTCGCGCGGCAAATCTCTGAGTGTCTGTGTAACGCGGTTGGTTTGCTCGACGTCGGCCTGCAGCGTGTCATGAAACACACTGGCCATGGTGTGGCCGGCAATGCGCCCCAAGGTCGGCCCACGTGACGGCGCGTCAGTATTTGAGAGGCTGAATCCAGCGCGCTCTGGCTGCCCGACGCCGATTGCCAGTATTTTTTGTGCTCCCAAATGAATGGCGGGCGACAGGGGTGATACTTGTCGCATTGAACCGTCGCCAAAGTATTCCTTTTTGCCGCTGATCATCAGGCTGGTCGAGGGAAACAAAAAAGGAATAGCGCTTGAAGCCAACAGATGTTCAAGTGTGATGGGTTGAAATTCGGAACGTCGCCCCGGACGGGACCAGCCACGAAACGGATTGTCATCCTTGGTGTGACAAAACGTCCAGTGAACTCCGCTGGTGTAGCTAGACGCCGTCACGGCCAAGGCGTCGATCAGGCGGGTTTGCAGGGCCTCCTCGATTTTGTCCAGCTCAACGATGCGTTTGAGCGAGTTGAGCATGGGCTGGTTGTCAAGAATAGCGCCGTTGACCTGGGCCTGGCGCGTCAGGCTCCATGCAGCAACGTACCTGTTGACGCGAGCCCAAGAGGGGGCATTGAGTTCGTAAACCGCGCAGGATCTGAGTTCGGCCCAAAATTGTGCCAATTTTTCGAAAGCATCTAAGCCATGGGAGGCAAAACTAGCCAGACAAGTCGCATTGATCGCGCCTGCGGAGGTGCCCACGAGCACCTTGAACGGGAAATTGCCGGGTGGGTCGGATTGTGCGAGAAGGATCGACGCCAGCGCGCGCAGCACGCCTGCCTGGTAGGCTGTCCGGGCTCCACCGCCCATCAGAACCAGTGCAGTAACGGGCCGGGTTGGATGCAGAAGGTTGGCTTGAATGACGGTGTTAATGCCCATGGCTGCATTGTGCAAGGTGGTCAAAGCAGGCGCAAGTGCAAGCACGGCGCTGTCCGGTTGGCCTCTTTGCCTTTCTGGGATCCGGGCAAGTTTGCTTTTTTGCTGCTTTGCATCAATAAGAAAAGATTGCAATTGCGGCTTTTCCGGTGCATAGTCGGATCGCAGTCGGTATCTTTTTTTAAAAGTTATTGTGTGTGTTTCCAGCATTTCGCTGGCGACTTTTCAACCCCGTGAGCAACAGGAGGCCATTTTATGAACTTGACGATCAGCGGTCATCACCTTGAAGTTACCCCAGCCCTGCGCAGCTACGTTACGACCAAGCTAGATCGGATCACTCGCCATTTTGACCAAGTCGTCGATGTCAAGGTGTTACTTACCGTTGAAAAACAAAAGGAAAAAGAGCGACGGCAGCGAGCGGAATGCAATATTCATGTCAAAGGGAACGACATGTTTGCGGAAAGCTCCCATGCTGATTTGTACGCTGCGGTGGACGAATTGGTGGATAAGTTGGATCGACAGGTTGTCCGGCACAAGGATCGCTTGCAAAACCACCACCATGATGCCCCTAAACGGTTGATGTAAACCGTAAAACGGGCTCAAACAGCCTGTTTAGCAAAGCCGCCGGTCCGATCCAGCGGCTTTTTTTCGGCCTGTCAAAATAGTTGCGTGCATAATCTGCAAACTTACCATGAACCGACTCGCGTCCATCCTGCCCCCTGCACAAGTTCTCGTGCTCGCTGATGTCACCAGCAAGAAGAGAGCTTTTGAAGAGGCTGGCTTGCTCTTTGAAAACCTTCATGGCCTTAGCCGTTCGTTGGTGACCGACAGCCTTTTTTCAAGAGAACGCTTAGGTACAACCGGTCTGGGGCATGGCGTTGCCATTCCGCATGGGCGCATCAAAGGCCTTAAAACCCCCATGGCTGCGGTCATTCAGCTGGTGCAGGCCATAGGATTTGATGCGCCGGACGAGCTGCCCGTCAATCTTCTTATCTTTCTGCTGGTGCCGGAGGCGGCAACCCAAAAGCATCTTGAAATCCTGTCGGAAATTGCAGAAATGCTCAGTGATGTGAGTCTGCGTGAAAAGCTCGTTTCCAGCCAGGATGCTGCTGAGCTGTATGGCCTGATATCGAGCTGGCGCTCGGCTCAGTTGGCATGATAGGGGTTGGCTTGTCCCTTTAGTGCATCGGATTCGATTTGAAACCAACGGTCGTCAGCGCGGATGTGTTGTTTGAGGAGTTTCGTGCTTCTCTGAGATGGGATTGGGTGGCTGGTCTGGGGGCTTCTGAGCGACGCTTTGACGAGGTCGCCGTGCGTGCCGCCCGCTCCGGCGCTGATCTGGTCGGGTACCTCAATTACATCCATCCCTACCGAGTCCAGATACTCGGTCGCCGAGAGATTGCCTACCTTACCAATGCGACGCCCGACGACTGCGCGCGTCGCATCTCCCGCATCGTGACGCTGGAGCCACCAGTTTTGGTACTCGCCGAAGGGCAGGTGGCTCCCAGTGCCCTGGTTTCATTGTGTGAACGGGCGCAGATTCCTATGTTTTCGACGCAGGCCTCATCGGCGCTGGTGATTGATGTGCTGCGGGCTTATTTGTCCAAACATTTCGCCGACCGAGTCTCCATGCATGGTGTGTTCATGGACATTCTCGGACTTGGTGTGCTGATTACCGGGGAATCCGGTCTGGGCAAAAGCGAGTTGGGGCTGGAACTGATCTCGCGTGGTAATGGCCTGGTGGCCGACGACGCGGTGGATTTGTTTCGCATCAACCAGAGCATCATTGAGGGGCGCTGCCCCGAGTTATTGCAGAATTTACTGGAAGTGCGTGGCTTAGGCTTGCTCGATATTCGCTGCATCTTTGGTGAAACTGCTGTGCGGCGCAAAATGCGGCTCAAGCTCATCGTGCATCTGGTGCGTCGTGAAACCATGGAGCGCGAGTACGAACGCATACCCTACGAGCCGCTGACCCAAGATGTGCTTGATGTGCCTGTGCGCAAGGTCGTGATTCAGGTGGTGGCGGGTCGCAACATTGCCGTTCTGGTCGAGGCTGCCGTGCGCAATACCATTTTGCAACTGCGCGGTATCGACACTTACCAAGAGTTTGTCGAGCGCCACCGCAAAGCCATGGGCTCTCCGGGCTAACTTGCAGCTTGCTGAAGGTGTCAGCCAGCGTTTCGGGTAGAAGCTGGACGGTCGGGGCATTTGTCCCTGATGCAGTGTGCGTAAAGGCTCAGGGCGTGATCCGAGATGGCAAACCCCTTGGTTTTAGCCACGGCATGTTGGCGTTTTTCAATCTCCGCATCGTAAAACTCCTCGACTTTTCCGCAGTCAAGACATACCAGATGGTCGTGATGGTTCCCCTCGTTGAGTTCATAGACCGCTTTGCCGCTCTCAAAATGGCTGCGGCTCAAGATGTCGGCCTGTTCGAACTGGGCCAACACCCGGTAGACGGTGGCCAAGCCTACGTCTGAGCGGTCTTCCAGTAAAACACGAAAAACATCTTCGGCCGTCATGTGGCGCTGCGTGCCTTTCTGGAAAATTTCCAGAATTTTCAAGCGTGGCAATGTTGCCTTGAGCCCTGTGCTTTTGAGTTCATCAATATTGTTCATGGTGGTTTTCTCATGCCTGCGCGCGCCCTGCTGTCCAAGGCGCAGCCGCTACAATGGCCCGATCATATCGCCACACTTCACCACATGTTTTCACTTCAACGCCGTCGTGCCTGTTTGAGTCTGCTCGTTTGCGCGAGCGCCAGTCTGGTGGCTTGTGGCAGTTTCAACCATGCCAGCAATAGCATTGCCAGTGTCATCACACCCTACAAAATTGACATTGTCCAAGGAAACTTTGTGTCCAAGGAGCAAGCTGCGGCGATCAAACCCGGCATGACCCGTGCGCAGGTGCGCGACATTCTGGGAACGCCCCTGCTCACCAGTGTTTTTCATGCCGATCGCTGGGATTATGTTTTTACGTTCAAACGGCAGGGCGTGCCACCTCAGACGCGCAAAGTTGCGGTGTTTTTCAAGGGGGAGTCGCTGGAGCGGATTGAAGCCGACCCCTTGCCCAGTGAAGCCGAGTTTGTGGCTTCCATAGATTCGGGGCGAAAAACAGGCAAAGTGCCCGTGCTTGAGATGACGCCTGAGAGTGTCAAGCAACTGCCGCTCTCTGCGAGAAATGCTGAAACCAAACCGCTGCCACCTTTGCCGGCGAGTTTCCCGCCGCTGGAGCCGGTCGAACGTTAACCTTTTGTTATTTCAAGACTGAAATCATGACTCATCGAATCGCCATAGCCGGTGCATCAGGACGCATGGGCCAGATGCTGATTGAGGCCGTGCGGGCTGCTGCCGACTGCGAACTGGTCGGCGCGCTGGATCTTGCCACCAGCCCTGCCATGGGCTTGGATGCCACGGCCTTACTCGGCCAGACCAGTGGCATTTTGATCACGTCGGATTTGCGCGCTGGATTAGAAAATGCGCGTGCCCTGATTGACTTCACCCGCCCTGAAGGCACGCTGGCTCACTTGCGGGTTTGCCGTGAGCTGGGTGTTGGCATGGTTATCGGCACCACGGGCTTCACCGACGACCAAAAGGCCGAGATCGCTGCCGCCGCCAAAGACATCGCCATCATGATGGCACCCAACATGAGTGTGGGCGTCAACGTCACGCTCAAATTGCTGGAGATGGCGGCCAAGGCTTTGGCCACCGGCTATGACATTGAAATCATTGAGGCGCACCATCGCCACAAGGTGGATGCACCCTCCGGCACGGCGCTCAAAATGGGCGAGGTGATTGCCGATGCGCTGGGTCGTGATCTGAAAGAGTGTGCTGTGTATGCGCGCGAGGGTGTCACCGGCGAGCGCGACCCTTCTTCCATCGGGTTTGCCACCATTCGCGGGGGCGACATCGTGGGCGACCATACCGTGCTGTTTGCCGGTACCGGGGAGCGCATCGAAATCAGTCATAAGTCCTCCAGCCGGGTCACCTACGCGCAAGGCAGTTTGCGGGCGGTGCGGTTTTTGGCAAACCACAAGTCGGGCTTGTTCGACATGTTTGACGTGCTGGGTCTTAAATGAACGTGGTTCAACTGTTCATGCAGGGCGATGGCGTCAGCCAGACGGTGGCGCTGCTGCTGCTGGCCATGTCGGTGGGCAGCTGGGTCGTCATCCTTTGGAAATCGTGGTTCTTGCACCGTGCCGGCGCTGATGTGGTGCGCTGCGTGGCAGCCTTTTGGCGCGCTTCTACAGTCGAGGATGCTGTGCGCAGCCTGAGTGCTTTTGATCGGGAAGCGCTTGTGTTACCTTTGGTTCATGCTACTAAAATTGAAGCAAGTGGCACCTTGGCTGCAGCAGGGGAAAAATCCCTGCAGCTCACCCGGGTGCTGCGCGATGCCTTGCACGCGGGCTTGGCCAAGCTGCAGTTTGGCCAGGTTTTACTCGCCACGGTCGGTTCCACGGCCCCGTTTGTGGGTTTGCTGGGCACCGTCTGGGGCATCTACCATGCGCTGATCGGGATCGCGAACGCGGGGCAGGTCACCATCGACAAAATTTCCGGCCCGGTCGGCGAGGCGCTCATCATGACGGCCGCTGGTCTGGCGGTGGCGATACCGGCGGTGCTGGCCTACAACGTTTTTGGCCGGAGAATCGGGCGCATTGAGGCCGAACTCGAAGGCTTTGCGCGCGATATGCGTGAGCTGGCGACCAGTTCGTCAGTCTGGCAATCTTGAACGCTTCTCCAGGGCCTATCGCATGTCTTTTGGCCGTTTAGAGCGCACCCAAAGCCCGCAGCCCATGAGTGAGATCAACATGACGCCGCTGGTCGACGTGATGCTGGTCCTCGTGGTTATTTTTATCATTACTGCCCCCTTGCTGGCCAGCTCGATCAAGCTGGACTTGCCCAAAACCGAAGCCGCCAAACCCGGTGAAGCACCAAAATTTGTCACCTTGGTGGTGGACAAATCCGGCCAAACCTTTCTGAACGACCAACCACTCGATTTGCTCGCGCTGGCGGGCAAGCTGGAGCAAACCGCCAAAACCAATCCCGAGACCGAAGTGCAATTGCGCGCTGATGCCGCCGTGCCCTATGGGCGCATTGTTGAAGTGATGGGCACCGCGCAAAAAGCTGGTTTGAACCGGATCGGTTTTGTGGCCGACCCGAACGTACCTGGCGCACCGCCAACCGCGCCCAAGGGCGCATCCTAAAATCTGCCGATTTCGACCCCGTTGGTCGCCCAAGTTGATACCCCCATGCAAGACAAATACAACCATCTCGACGTCGAAAAAGCCGCTCACAGCCACTGGAGCGCGCTGGACGCCTACCGCGTGACCGAAAATGCGCGTGACGCGCGCGGTGAGCCCAAGAAAAAGTTCTACGCCTGTTCCATGTTGCCTTACCCCAGCGGCAAGCTGCACATGGGCCACGTGCGCAACTACACCATCAACGACATGCTCACGCGCTATTTGCGCATGAACGGCTACAACGTCTTGATGCCCATGGGCTGGGATGCCTTTGGCCTGCCAGCTGAAAACGCGGCCCTCAAGAACGGGGTGCCACCTGCCCAGTGGACGTACGACAACATCGCCTACATGAAAAAGCAGATGCAGGCCATGGGCTTGGCGGTGGACTGGAGCCGCGAGGTCACCACCTGCGACGCCAGCTACTACAAGTGGAACCAGTGGCTGTTTTTGAAGATGCTGGAAAAAGGCATTGCCTACCGCAAGACCCAGGTGGTGAACTGGGACCCGGTGGACCAGACCGTGCTGGCCAACGAGCAGGTGGTGGACGGCAAGGGTTGGCGCACCGGGGCTACGGTAGAAAAGCGCGAAATTCCGGGTTACTACCTCAAGATCACCGATTACGCGCAAGAACTGCTGGGCCACGTGCAGGACGGCTTGCCCGGCTGGCCCGAGCGCGTCAAGCTGATGCAGGAGAACTGGATTGGCAAGAGCGAGGGCGTGCGTTTTGCCTTTTTGCATGACATCAAGGACAACAATGGCCAACTGATTGGCGACGGGCGCATGTACATCTTCACCACCCGTGCCGACACCATCATGGGCGTCACGTTTTGTGCGGTGGCACCTGAGCACCCGCTGGCCGTCCACGCGGCCCGCAGCAACCCCCAACTGGCTGCCTTCAACGAAGAATGCAAAAAGGGTGGCACCACCGAGGCCGAGCTGGCCTTGCGCGAAAAAGCCGGCATGTCCACCGGGCTGTATGTGACACACCCCTTGAACGGCAAGCAGATTGAAGTCTGGGTGGCCAACTACGTGCTGATGAGTTATGGCGACGGCGCCGTCATGTGTGTGCCTGCCCACGACGAGCGCGATTTTGATTTCGCCAAAAAATACGGCGTTGCGATTGAGCAGGTCGTGAGCGTCGAGGGTCAAAGCTATGATTTTGCGCACTGGCAGGACTGGTACGGTGACAAGCAGCGCGGTGTGACGGTCAACTCCGGCGCGTTCGACGGTCTGAACTACAAGGACGCGGTCAACGCCGTGAGCAGCGCCTTGCAAGCCAAAGGCCTGGGCGAGAAAAAAACCACCTGGCGCTTGCGCGACTGGGGGGTGAGCCGCCAGCGCTACTGGGGCACGCCAATCCCGATCATTCACTGCCCCGAGCACGGCGCGGTGCCGGTGCCTGAAAAAGACTTGCCGGTGGTGTTGCCGCAAGACTGCGTGCCCGATGGCTCAGGCAACCCTTTGATCAAGCACGAAGGTTTCCATGCCGGTGTGGTCTGCCCGATTTGCGGCGCAGCAGCCCGGCGTGAAACCGACACCATGGACACCTTTGTCGACTCCAGCTGGTACTACCTGCGCTATTGCGACCCCCAGAACGACGCGCAGATGGTGGCGGGGGGGGCCAACTACTGGATGCCGATGGACCAGTACATCGGCGGCATTGAGCATGCAATTCTGCACCTGCTGTACGCACGTTTCTGGACCAAGGTCATGCGTGACCTCGGGCTTGTCAAGGTGGACGAGCCCTTTACCAAACTGCTGACGCAAGGCATGGTGCTCAACCACATTTACTCGCGCAAGGCCGACAAGGGCGGCATCGAGTATTTCTGGCCGCATGAGGTGGAAGACGTGGCTGACGCCACAGGCAAGGTGACCGGTGCCAGGCTCAAGGAGGCCAAGGGTGACTTGCCCGCCGGCACTGACATCACCTACGAAGGCGTAGGCACCATGAGCAAGTCCAAAAACAACGGGGTTGACCCGCAGGACTTGATTGAAAAGTACGGTGCCGACACCGCCCGCCTGTACACCATGTTCACCGCGCCGCCCGAGGCCACGCTGGAGTGGAACGACTCGGCGGTGGAGGGCAGCTACCGCTTTTTGCGCCGGGTCTGGAACTTTGGTGTCAAGCTGTCTACTATGAATAATATAGCTGCTTGCGCAGAATCTACGGGCGCAAAGCCTGAATTTAATAAAGAATCCAAGGCCCTGCGGCTGGAAATCCACACCGTGTTCAAGCAGATCGACTACGACTACCAGCGCATGCAGTACAACACGGTGGTGTCGGGGGCGATGAAGCTGCTCAACGCGCTGGAAGACTTCAAGAGCGATGGTTCGCTAGGTAGCGGCTTTGCGCTGCAAGAAGGCTTTGGCATCTTGCTGCGCGCCATTTACCCGGCCACGCCGCACCTGACGCATGCCCTGTGGGCCGGGCTGGGTTATGCCGCACAGCATGGCGACCTGCTGGACGCGCCCTGGCCGCAGGCCGATGCCTCGGCGCTGGTGCAGGACGAGATTGAACTGATGCTGCAGGTCAACGGCAAACTGCGCGGCTCCATTTTGGTGCCGGCCGGGGCCTCCAAAGAAGCGATTGAGCAAGCGGCGATTGCCAGTGAGATATTCCAGAAAATGTCGCAAGGCGCTGCGCCCAAAAAGGCCATTGTGGTTCCGGGGCGGCTGGTGAATCTGGTGCTTTGAGGCCAAGCCCATGAAGCGTCGCTCAGCCCTTGTGCAGTTGACCCAGGTCGGCGTGGCGGGCTTGGTCTTGGGCGGCTGCGGCTTCAAGCTGCGCGGCAGTTACAACTACGCTTTTGACAGCATTGCCGTGATGCCCAATCCGGGCGGGCCGCTGGGCATAGAGCTGCGGCGCTCTTTTGGTGACACGGTGCGGGTGCTGGAGCTTGACGCCCCACTGCCGCAGGCACAGGCGGTGATTGACATTCTGCAGGAGCAGCGTGAAAAAACCGTGGTGGGCGTCAACAGCTCGGGCCAGGTGCGGGAGTTTCAACTGCGCGTGCGGGTCAAATTCAGGGTGCGCACACCGCAGGGCCAGGAGTTGATCCCGGAAACCGAAGTTTTGCAGCAGCGCGACATCAGCTTCAACGAATCCGCCGTGTTGGCCAAAGAGGCCGAAGAAGTGCTGCTGTACCGCGCCATGCAGACCGACATCGTGCAACAGCTGCTGCGCCGTCTGGTGGCGGTGAAGCTGTAAGGATGTGGCAAGTTGGCTGCAAAGCTTGATCCGATTTGATTTGCCACGTTCTACACCATGCAGCTTGCCCCCCACCAACTCGGTGCTCATTTGCAAAAAGGCCTGAAAAGCCTGTACACCCTGCATGGAGACGAGCCCTTGCTGATTCAGGAGGCGCTCGATGCCATTCGGGCGCAAGCGCGGGCGCAGGGCTTTACCGAGCGAACTTCGCACACCGTGGCCGGTGCCCACTTTGACTGGAGCGAGGTGCTGGCAGCGGGCGGCTCCTTGAGCCTGTTTGCCGACAAGCAGATTGTCGAATTACGCATTCCCTCCGGTAAGCCGGGCAAAGAGGGCAGTGTGGCGATTCAGCACTTGGCCGAGCAGTCGCGTGGCAATGACACCACGCTCACCCTGGTCATGCTGCCACGGTTGGATAAATTGACCAAAAACGGGGCCTGGTTTGCCGCGCTGGAGAGTTTTGGGGTGACGATTCAGGTCGAGCCGGTGGAGCGCAGTGCCTTGGCGCAGTGGATTGCCCAGCGCCTGGCCGCACAAGGGCAGCGGGTGGCGGCAGGCGAGGAAGGGCAGCGCAGCCTGCAGTTTTTTGCCGACCGGGTGGAGGGCAATTTGCTCGCCGCGCACCAGGAAATCCAGAAGCTGGGCCTGTTGTTTGACCCTGGAGAACTCAGTTTTGACCAGATTGAAAGTGCCGTTTTGAATGTCGCGCGCTACGACGTTTTCAAGCTGTCCGAGGCCGTGCTGGCCGGGCAGCCCGAGCGGGTGCAGCGCATGTTAGATGGTCTGCAGGCCGAAGGCGAGGCCGAGGTGCTGGTGCATTACGCGCTGGCGGAAGACATCCGCGCCCTCAAGCGGGTCAAGGACGCCATGGGCCGTGGCCAGCCGTTGCCGATGGCACTGCGGGAGCAGCGCATCTGGGGAGCCAAAGAGCGCCTGTTCGAGCGTGTGTTGCCGCGCCTGAGCGATGCAAAGTTGTCCGGGTTGTTGCAATCTGCGCATCTGGTCGATGGTATTGTCAAAGGCCTGAAGCAGCCCGATTGGCCGCAGGAAGGCTGGCAGGCTTTGCACCGGCTGGCGCTGCAGCTGTGTGGCTTGTGCGCGGTGCAAGCTTCGTCCGGTCGATCCCGTTAAGCAGGGAGCCTGTACATGCCAGCCGTGATGCCAGTTCAGCTCGATATTTTTGACGACAGCCGCGATGTCATGCTGCGCAACGATGTGCTGCAGGCGCTGCAACAGCGCAATGCCGCGAAGGCGCGCACTGTTTGGCAGCGCCTTGTGCAGGAATACCCGCAAGAACGTTTGGCGGCCGACTTGCTCACCCTGATCGAACTGCTGGAGGGGCAAGCCAGCTTGACAAGCGCGCCGGGCGAACCCGGCGAAGCGGGCAGGCTGGCCGACCATGCAGCCTTGCGACAAGCCCGTTTGCACTTGGCGCAGACCATGGCACCGGTGGCCCACAAAGTGTTTGGCCCGGCGCAGGCGCAGCGCTGGATGCGCCCACTGTGGCAAAACTTGGCCCAGCGCGCCGATCACCTGCCGTTTTGCGCCGAACATGAAGAGGAGCACGCCGCGCCCCTGCTGCTGAGTTTGCAGGACTGGCCCGGTGCTGCGCAGGTCATTGAACGCATTCCTTCATGGCGTCGCATCCCGGCACCTCTGGCCTGGATGGCCCACGCCAAGCTGCAGCAGTTTGGCCTGCAGGCCGCCAGCTGGCCTTTGCTGGCCGAATTGGCCTGGCTGGCACCCAAACGGCTTGATGCGCTGGTCGATCAGGCCGGGAACCCCATCCTGCAGCGCTTGAAGGAAGCCTTTGAGCTGGAGTTTGATGATGATGCGCCCGCCCCGTCAACCTCGTCAGCGCCGCCTACCTCGGCTTGGTTTCCTGCCTGGGTGCTGACCCGTGACTCAAGCCTGGCCCGTGAGCTGACCCTGGCGCAGCCCGGCCAGCACAGCGCGCCCGAACAGGCCATGCGTTTGCTGCTGGAAATGCTGGGCCTGGAGCGCCAAGGCCGCCAGCGCGAGGCCGTGGCCAAACGCCAGCACTTGGGCGAATTGCACCCGTCCTTGCTCAAATGCTTTCTGAAAGTGCGCTGAGCCGATTCGCCGCGTTCTCGCCACCGGCTGCGTTCAGCCAAGTTGTCAGCCTTGAACCGGGTGATTGTGGCGAACTGGCGGCAAGAATTGGCTTGATATTGCTACTAATTTAATAGCTACTAGCGCACGTAGAACGTGCGGTAGTGGCCTATTTTGATCTTGCTGTGGGCGTTGCGCCCTCAGTAACTGTAAGAACCGGACTTGGCCGGCGCTGTCGCATTGCTGCGCACCACGCTCCAGACTCCGCCCAGGCCGTCGCCCTTGGTGTCGCCAACCGTGCCATCGCCGGCAAAGTAGTACAGCGGCTTGCCTTTAAGCGCCCATTGCTTGCTGCCATCGTTGCGCGTCACCAGGGTCAAGTCTCCCGCAGGCTGGGCATCGGCTGCGGCCATGAAGGCGGGCCACTTGGCCAGGCAGGCATCCACGCAATTGCTTTTGCCTGCCTCGTCTTTCGCAAACAAGTACAGGGTTCGGCCGGTTGCGTCACGCAGCACACCCTCTTTTTCCATGGTTGTGGCTGCACCAGCAACAGTGCAGAAGCTCAAGGCCAGCAAGGCAAGTTTCAGGCTACGGGTCATTATTTTCTCCAAAAAGTTGAACATTAAACCGAGGCACTCCATTCACGGGTTATTTGGCCTCGACGCTTGATATACGCATTGAGCTTAGCAATGGATGCAATCCCGTCAAAAAATATTGGCAATTGTTGATTCAGTAGAGTGGTTACCCTTTTTTTCCTTCTGATGCGCTCCGCACCACAGGGGTCGGCTTTAGTGCCCGGTCTCTATGGCGCGTCAATAAACTTTCATCCATTGACGCCATCATGGATGGCATGACTTTAGTGAAAGGGAATCATCATGAACAACAATGCGCAACGCCAACTGGCTCCGAACCCTGCGGACGCAGCTTTGCCAGCCGAGGTACCTGCCATTGAGCCCAAGATGGCCCAAGTGCTGACTTTGGCTAAAAAGAACAACGCCAGCCTGACGCCAGGTGAAATCAACGACCACCTTGCAAGAATTCTGCAAAGTTACGATGAGCTGACCGCGCTCTATGCAAAAAACAGCCAGCGCTTTGATGAAGAACTGGGCAGCATCCGCCAAACTGGTGGCGAAGTCGCCAGCCAGCTGCAGCAAGTCAGCACCGATCTGCAGCAGGTCAACACCGATCTGCAGCACCAAGCCAACTCACTGGACAGCCTCTCAGCGGCCACTGGCACAAGAATTGAGTCGGTGCAAACAGCACTTCAAGATGGCCTGCTGCGCGTGGAAAGCGACGCCCAAACACAGTTTTCCACCGTACACACCCGCATCGATGACAACGTTTCACGGCTGGACACCAGCCTTCAGTCGCTAGAAAAGTTGCTGGAGTTTCAGCAGCGCATCCTGGATGAGCAGTCCCTGCGGCTTGATCAGTTCGATGCGGCATATGAGCTGCTGGACACCGCAACCCGGGGCAATCGCAAACGCATCGAGGCTGTGCGCGACGAAACCGAAAAACAGCACGCCATTCTGACGACACAGTTGCAGGGCTTGGCGGCGTTTCAGCGCGAGCATTACGATGCCTTTAATGACGTGCGCAAGCTGGTGGGCAGTTTGCAGGTGCAGGCGCAGCGCCTGGACCGCGCCCTGCAAGGCGTCAGCGCTGACCTCAGAACGCATGTTGAGGCCACCCGCAAGACCTTCAAATGGACACATGGCGCTGCCGCCGGTCTTCTGCTGCTGACGCTGGGCGGGTTTGCGGCGGTCAAATGGATGCCTGCCTTCGTGCCCGCCAGCACGGAGCAAGCGCTGGCACGCTCGGAGCAGGAGGTTGCCTTCATCAACACCCAATTGACACGTTTGCCCCCGCTGGAAACGCGCTTTGAAGCGCAAGAGAGCCAAATCGGTGAGCTGGCCACCGGCATGGCCGCACTCCAAACCAGCATGGGAGAGCTGAAGAAAACGGTTGGCAAGTTGAACAGCAAGGTTGACAACGCCGCCATGCAAGCTGCGGCGGGTTCCTTGGGCGGTGCACCGCTGCCCGGTAGCCAGTGGGTGCGGCAACAAAACCCCAAGGCCTTTACGGTGCAGCTGGCTGGTGTTGGCAGTCCGGCTGAAATGACGGCCTTCATTCACCAGAACGCCGCATTTCTCACCCCGGCGCAACTGTCTTACACCGTCACCCGCCCCAACGGGCAAGACCGCTACAACCTTTTCTACGGCATTTTTGACAGCGCCGATCTGGCGCGCGCCGCCATTGACGCCATGCCAGCGCCGGTGCTGGCCAACAAGCCGTGGGTTCGCCAGCTTGGCGCGGTGCAAAACGCTGCCCAATAGGTGCCGTCAGACACAAGCCTTCAGAGAGAGGCCTGCCGTCAGAAACCGTCAGAAAACAGCGCCAGCCACTGTCAAAACACTACAGTTTTGATAGCTGCTCGCGCTTGTTCTGCTTGCGCTACAGGCTGAAAAGCCATTTAACCTTTTTGATCCTTCTTGAACTTTTTCACCATATGCTCCAGGCTGAGTTCGCCGCGGTGTTTGGCACGGTTGACCAGGTAAAGCAGTTTTTCACGCAAGAGCGGGTCCATCAGCAGCTTGGGCAGCACGTGCTGCAGCGCTTTGGAACGCTCCTGCAGGGTCCGGCTGAACAGGATGTGGACGGTATCGAGTAACAGTTCGTACTTGATTTTGCGCGCCGGGAACCACCACAGGTTGGAGTGCAACTGCGGTGCGATGTCGTATTGCACGACTTTGGGCCGCGTCATTTCTTCCAGACCCAGATAACCATGGGTCGCACCCAGTCCGCTTTGCTTCCAGCCCAGCCACGGCACTTCTGGCGCGCCGTGGGTCACCGTGTGGTCGTTCAGGGTGGTCACGCCGGTGACGAGTTGGGTGGCCATGGCGCGGCCGCGCTCGTTGTTCATGGTCCAGATGCTCGATGTCAGGCCCAGCTTGGAGTCGTTGGCCAGCGCAATCGCTTCCTCGTCGGTGTTGAAGGTCATGATGCCAACCACCGGGCCGAAGACTTCCTGGTTCATCACCATCATGGAGTGGTCCACATCCACCAAGGCGGTGCAGGGGTAAAAATAGGGCTCGTCCTCGTCCCGGATAGTGGATTCGGCCAGGATTTTTGCGCCTTTTTCCAGTGCATCGTCCACGGCCACTTTGACGGCCTCGATCTGCCGCTGTGTGGTCATCGACCCCACGTCAATGTCGAAATTGCCCGTGTCCACCCCATGGCGCAAGGTTTCGGTACGCTGGCGCAGCAAATGGCAAAAGGTCTGGGCGATCGATTCCTGAACGTAGATGCGCTGAATACCGGCGCAGGTCTGGCCGCTGTTTTGGAAGGCTCCCCACACGGCACCATTGACCGCCCGCTCCATGTTGGCGTCTTCCAGAACGATCATGGCATCGTTGCCACCGAGCTCCAGAGACAGTGGCGTCATGGTTTGCGCCGCCCGGTGCATCAGGTCCTGACCGACAGACACGCTGCCGGTAAAGAAAACCTTGTCGATGCCATTGTCAAAAAACGCCGTAGAAACCTCTTGTCCCTTGCCCACAATCAGGCGGAACAAGCCATCGGGCAGCCCACCGGCGGTGATGGCTTTTTCAATTTCAACCCCCACCAGACTGGTTTCAGAAGCCGTCTTGAACAGGACCGCGTTGCCCGCCATCAGGCCCATGATGATCTCGCCGAACGGAATGGCAAACGGGTAGTTCCAGGGCGAAATCACGCCCACCACACCCATGGGCATGCGCAGCATGTAGGTGCGCTTGTTGGCAAACAGCACGTTGGATGCGGGCAGCGACTTCTTTTCCAGAATTTTCTTGGCTTTTTTGGCATACCAGTCGGCACCGAGCACACAGGGGAGAACCTCTGTATTCATGGCGTCCGACAATGTTTTGCCGTTGTTCTTGGAGACCACCTCGGCAATGGCTTCCGCATTTTTCAGGACATAGTCACGGATGCGAAAAATATGATCGCGCCGCCGATCGAACGAAAACTCTGCCCATATTTCCTGCGCTTCACGGGCTTGCTTAAAAATTTCCGGCATGTCCGCCATGTCAGTGAGCGGAACTTTGCCAATAATTTCCCCGGTGGCGGGGTTCATGGCATTCATTGTTGGCTTGTGCGCGTGGTGCGTGGTAGCGGTCTTTTTGCTGGTCATGTTGGATGTAGAAAATTGAATAGAGCAAGCGAAGCGTACACAAACGCATGGAGTGCGGTGCCACCGTCAAACCAGACGCCTGTTCGGGCTTGCCTGCTGAGTTGTTCACGCCAAGGATTACAAGCGCAGGCCAATAATTTCACAATCAGTGACAACCCTTTCACCAAATTGAATTAGAGGCCAATCACTACCCGGTTTGGTGTCACTTGCGCCTATAAGTCAGCGCCAAGTGGTAAAGCACGACTCCTTGCGCCGGATCAAGTCAAGATCAACGATGCTTTTTTGATGTAACTGCCGGGCAGTTATGATTGAAAAACCATTCACAAAAGGAACCCCATGGCCGCTCCCAAACTTTTGCTCGACTACGTTTTTCAGCACGAAGCGGCTCACCCCGATAAAATTTTCCTGACCCAGCCCACCGGCCACGGCATGACCGTGGACTACACCTGGGGCCAGACGATGGAGCAGGCCCGGCGCATGGCCACCTACTTGAAAGCGCAAGGGTTTGAGCCCGGTGCCCGCATTGCCATCCTGTCCAAAAACTGCGCCCATTTCTTTATGGCCGAGCTGGCCATCTGGATGGCCGGTTACACCACCGTGGCCATTTTTCCGACCGAAACGGCAGACACCGTCAAGTACGTGCTGGAGCACAGCGGTGCCAGCTTGCTGTTTGTCGGCAAGCTCGATACTTGGGCGCAGCAAAAGTCCGGCGTGCCCACTGGCCTGCCTTGCATCGCCTTCCCCTTGGCTCCCTCCACCGACTTCCCCGAGTGGTATGCGGTGCTCAAAAATGTTGTGCCCCTGAAAGGCCATGTCCGGCGTGCGCCCACCGACATTGCCATGCTGCTGTACACCTCCGGCTCCACCGGCACGCCCAAAGGCGTGATGCACAGTTTTGAGCGCGCCACGGCAGCTTCGCTGGGTTTTGCCAATTACATCCGGCGCGAACTTGGCCCCGACACCCCGATTCGCCTGCTGTCCTATTTGCCGCTGGCCCATATTTTTGAACGCGCCCTGATCGAGTGTGCATCCTATATTGACGGTACAGCGCATATCTTCTTTGCCGAGACTCTTGACACCTTTGTGGCCGACCTGAACCGCGCAAGGCCCACCTGCTTTGTGTCCGTGCCGCGCCTGTGGCTCAAGTTCCAGCAAGGTGTGTTTGCCAAGATGCCGCCCAAAAAGCTCGACCGCTTGTTAGGCATTCCGATCGTCGGTCGCTTGGTGGCCAAAAAAGTGCTCAAGGGCTTGGGCCTGGACCAGGCACGCCTCGCTGCCAGCGGCTCGGCACCCATTCCGGCCGAACTCATCAACTGGTACCGCCGCCTGGGCCTGAACCTGATGGAAGGCTACGGCATGACCGAAGACTTTGCCTACTCCCACTCCTCCACCCCCAAACTCACAGCGCCGGGCTGCGTGGGCGCGCCCATGGAAGGCGTCAAAGTGCGCCTGAGCGAAGAGGGCGAAATTTTGATCAAGTCGCCAGGCCAGCTGGTGGGCTACTACAAGCGCCCCGATCTGGACGCTGAAGTGTTTACCGAAGACGGCTACTTCCGCACCGGCGACAAGGGCGAGCGCCGCAGCGATGGCGTGCTCAAGCTGACTGGCCGCGTCAAAGAGATGTTCAAAACAGCCAAGGGCAAATACGTGGCCCCGGCCCCGATTGAAAACAAGTTCAACGCCAACCCGCTGATCGAAATGACCATGGTCTCCGGTGTGGGCCAAGTTGCTGCCTATGCCATGGTGGTGCTGGCCGAAGGTATTCGCCCCAAAGTTGGCGACCCGGCTGTGCGCGCGCGGGTCGAGAAAGAACTGACCGATCTGCTCAAAACCATCAACGCTGGCTTGGCCGATTACGAGAAGATTCAGATGGTGGTGATTGCGCCGCAGCCATGGTCCATTGAAAACGGCCTGCTCACACCTACCATGAAAATCCGCCGCAACCGCATCGAGTCTGCGGTTGAAGCCAAGATTGAAGCGTGGTACGCGCAAAAGGGTAAAGTGCTTTGGGTTTAGCTGCAGTTTTGCATGCCGTTAGCAGCATGCCGTTTTAAAACTTTACTTTGTCACGGGTTGTTGCCAAACTGAACTCAGCTACCGGAGTTCAGCACCATGGCAACAACCGACCTCCAAACCCGTTTTCTTGGCGCCCAAGATGTGGCTGCCATCGTCACCCAAGCTGGGCTTGCGGCCACCCTGCGCGGCTTGGCTGATGCCATTCGTGACGACTACCGGCACTGGCAAGACTTTGACAAATGCGCCCGCGTGGCCAGTCATTCACCCGTTGGTGTGATCGAGCTGATGCCGATAGCCAACGCCCACACCTATGCCTTCAAATACGTCAACGGCCACCCCAAGAACACCCTGCGCGGCCTGCCCACGGTGATGGCTTTTGGCGTGCTGGCCGATGTGGCCACCGGTGCGCCGGTGCTGCTCAGCGAGCTGACGCTTGCCACCGCGCTGCGCACCGCCGCCATGTCGGCCGTGGCGGCCCAGGCGCTGGCCCGCCCGGAGAGCAAAAGCATGGCGCTGATCGGCAACGGCGCGCAAAGCGAATTTCAGGCACTGGCGTTTCACTATTTGCTGGGCATTGAAGAGCTGCGCTTGTTTGATGTGGACCCACAGGCCACAGCCAAGCTGGTGCGCAACCTTCAGCACACGCCGATCAAGATCACGCTCTGCACCAGCATTGCCCAAGCGGCCCGTGGCGCGGACATCGTGACCACGGTAACGGCGGACAAGACCAAAGCGACCATCCTCACGCCCGATCTGGTCGAGCCGGGCATGCACATCAACGGTGTGGGCGGCGACTGCCCCGGCAAGACGGAGCTGCACCCTGATGTGCTGCGCGGCGCTTCTGTTTTTGTGCAGTACGAACCGCAAACCCGGGCCGAGGGCGATGTGCAGCAAATGCCCCCTGACTTTGCCGTGACCGAACTGTGGCAGGTGCTGTGCGGCCATGCGCCGGGCCGCAGCGACGAGCGCCAGGTCACGGTGTTTGACTCGGTCGGTTTTGCGCTGGAAGACTACGCGGCCCTGCGCTGGCTGCGCGCTCAGGCCGAAGCGCTGGGCGTCGGGCAATCGGTGTCACTGGTGCCTGATTTGGCCGACCCCAAGGACTTGTTCAGTCTGCTCACTGGCATCGACCGGCCTTGCGGGAGTCAATGAGCCCGCACCAATAGGGCCAAGCGGTGCAGCTCGCGTCAAACCGTCCGACGCAACTCCTCGCGCACCACGGCACGCACGGTATCGGCCAGCTGCACGCCGCGCATCGCTTCGCGCAGGGTCGCGTTGATCAGCGTTTGGTACCCGCGCCCACCGGCTTGGGCGCGGTACCAAGCAAGCACATCGGGGTCGAGTGCGATGTTAATTTTTTGCTTCAACGCCGCACCGAATGCGGCGCGGCCCTGCTTCTGGCTGACCACTTTGTCGCCAATTTTCCAAGTGCCACGTTGCATATCAGCATCTGTTATTTCAGGCAGCTCGTCATATTCTTGCGGCGTGATGGTGTGCGCATCCATGCGCGCCAGATCACTGCCCAAAGCGGTTTTGTTCGCGGCCATTGGCTTTCCTCATCGAAAAAATGTGGCGGCTCTCACCACGTTGCACATACCCGACCACCATCAGGCGGTCAGCCAAAAAACCGACACAAATCATCCTGCATTCACCATAGTCGTGACGGATGTCTTCAAACTCATACACGCAACGGGCAAACACCTGCTGCGCATCAGCAAAGTCAACGCCCCTGTCGGCTAGGGCAGTTTGCCGCTTCAGTTCATCCCAAGTTAAATTCATATAGACGATTATCTATTTATATTTTAATAAAACAAGATGAATATCTATATGGCTGCAGTATCGAAGCTTTGAATTCCTTTTTCATGAAGTTAGTGTGCACCTTCCTGAATTTACGGCCTTTGTTTTCATCCATTACGTCGTCATGTTCCGCGAATTACGGTGCTGTTTGGCGCGTGGGCACCAAAGCGCCACCAAGCAACGACAAGGGCGAGTGCCGAGCATTGGAATACCGGCCGCCAAATATCGGGAATTGGTGTGCTGAGATACGGGCCGAGGACCCAAATGCCGTCATAAAGTGCATGTATGGCGGCAACCGTGAGCAATGAGCCGCTGCGGATATAGATGAGACCGAGCAGCAGTGACATGCAGGTGCATTCGGTAATCCAAAGTACGGTAAACGGTTGTGCCCCATAGTGGTACACGGTGAAGATGACGGTTGAGCAAAGCAAAGAGCCAATTACACCGATACGGGGTTGCATGAGATTAAGCAGTACGCAGCGATAAAGAATCTCCTCGCGCAGACCGACGACGATGCTGGTCAAGGCGAAAACGATGGCCGTACCCAAGCCACCCCCGGGCGACCAACCACGAAAGAGGAAGGGGATTGCCAACGCAGTGGCAATGCCTACGACCAAGAGCGGATGCCTAAGCGTGTTTGACGCCTTGGCCCGAGAACGGACGAGGTCCTGAAACAAACCCCAATAGACGACGATAGTTGCAACGCGAAAGGCCGACACGGCCAATTCAAGGTAAGCCCCATCCAAGTGCTGGCGAAGCCAGGTACGAGTGACCACTGCGTAAGTGACCTCGACCGCAGATGCGAAGATGACCTTGTATTGCATCAGCATGTGAACTTCCTTGATGTCTCACGTAGTGACCAGATCATAAGGAAGTGCTCGAAACGCTGGACGCTGTTCCACGCGCGATTTTGATCCTGCGGGGCACATTACAGCGAAAGTGCCCCTGAAGGTGCTTGCCACCCCCGGCCTCACCCCAGTGATCCTTGCGCACCACCGCCCGCAAGAATTTCCCCTTGCAGTCTGCCTTGCACGCATTAGCATTGGTGACATGAATCCGACCATCATTTCCCAGCCCACAGGCGTCAGCCTGATTGGCGCACCCACCGACATTGGCGCGAGTACGCAGGGTGCCAGCATGGGGCCGCAGGCGCTGCGCGTGGCAGGGCTGGTGAAGACCCTTGCGCAGTTCGGTCTTGACGTGAAGGACTGCGGCAACCTCAGCGGCCCGGACAACCCCTGGCAAGCGGCGGTAGGGGGGTACCGCCATTTGCCGGAGGTGGTGCAGTGGAACCAGTTGCTGCACGACGCGGTTTACGCCGAACTCCAGCAAGCGCGCTTGCCCATCATGTTGGGGGGCGACCACTGCCTGGCCATTGGCTCCGTCAGCGCGGTGGCGCGCCACTGCCGCGTGCAGGGGAAAAAACTGCGCGTGTTGTGGCTGGACGCCCATGCCGACTTCAACACCGCCCTGCTTACCCCCAGCGGCAATCTGCACGGCATGCCGGTGGCCTGCCTGTGCGGTCTGGGGCCGCCAGCCCTCATTGGCATGAGCGGCCAAGCGCCCGCACTCAAGGCCAGCGAGCTGCGCCAGATTGGCATCCGCAGTGTGGACGAGGGCGAAAAACGGCTGGTGCATGACATGGGCATTGAGGTGTTCGACATGCGCTTCATCGACGAGATGGGCATGCGCCAAACCATGGTGCAGGCCCTGGCGCACATGGACGCCAACACCCATCTGCACGTGAGTCTGGATGTTGATTTTCTGGATCCGTTCATTGCGCCCGGCGTGGGCACCCCGGTGCGCGGCGGCCCCACCTACCGCGAGGCCCAGCTGTGCATGGAGATGATTGCCGACACGGGCCAGCTGGCCTCGCTGGATGTGACCGAAATCAACCCGGCACTCGACGTGCGCAACCAGACCGCCGAACTGGCCGTGGATTTGATTGCCAGCCTGTTTGGCAAAAGCACCTTGATGCGCAAGCCAATAACGTGACTATTTGCGTGAACATTTAGCCACCCGCTCTGGAGGTTCCCCCATGCGCCTGCCAAACCCCTACCGCCCTGAAGCCCCCATTGTTTCCGAGTGCTTGAACACCTTGAGTCAAGCGCTGGACTGGGCCGCCTGCGCCGCCCAAGCCGCACCCTGGGTGCAGGCCGTGCGCCAGCACCCGCCGCCATTTTGGGCGGTGGAGAGTTTGCTCAAGGAATACCCTCTCTCCAGCAGCGAAGGGCTGGCGCTGATGCGCTTGGCGGAAGCATTGCTGCGCGTGCCGGACCTGGAAACCGCCATTGCCCTGACCGCCGACCAGCTGGGCCGTGCTGATTTTTCCGACGCAACCGATCACCCCGCGCTGGCGCGCCTGTCCAGCGCGGCAATTCACCTGAGCAAGAATTTCCTGCCTGACCCCCAAGGCCACAGCGGCTTACTGGGCCGGCTGAGTGCCCGCTCGGTGGTGGCGGCCACGCTGCGAGCGGTGCAGTTGCTGGGGCACCAGTTTGTGCTGGGCCAGAGCATGGGCGAAGCCCTGGCAGTGGCCGCCGCGGCAAGGCACAAGGCGCACGGCCTGCGCTACAGCTACGACATGCTGGGCGAAGGTGCCCGCACCGGGGCAGACGCCCTGAAGTACCTTGCCAACTACCAGAATGCTATTGAAGTTATAGCTGCTCGCGCAGAATTGACGTGCGGTAGTGAGCAAAAAGATGGTATATCCATCAAACTCAGCGCGCTGCACCCGCGCTATGAGGACGGCCAGCACGCACGGGTGATGGCCGAGCTGGTGCCGCGCGTGTGGGGGCTGTGCGAGCAGGCCGCCCGCGCCAACCTCAGCCTGACCATTGACGCCGAAGAGGTGGACCGGCTGGAGCTGTCGCTGGACGTGTTTGGCGCGCTGGCGGCCAAGGTGGCCCTGTATTACCCGCAGTGGGGCGGCTTCGGGCTGGCGCTGCAGGCCTACCAGACACGCTCGCTGGCGCTGGTGGAGCACGTCATCCACACCGCCCGCCACCTGCAAATCAGGCTGATGTGCCGCTTGGTCAAGGGGGCGTACTGGGATGCAGAGATCAAGCGTGCGCAGGAGCTGGGCCTGCCCCACTACCCGGTGTTCACCCACAAGCACCACACCGACATTGCCTACCTGGCCTGCGCCAAGGTGCTCTTAAGCGCGCCCGATGCCATCTACCCCCAGTTCGCCACGCACAACGCGGCCACCATTGCAGCCATTGTGCAGCTGGCCGCAACTGCGGCCCCCACGCTGCCCCCCGAGGGGGCCGTGCCTGGCCCGGGGCGGCCAGGCGCTGCGGCCTTGGCTCCAGATCAGCCGCAATTTGAATTGCAGCGCTTGCACGGCATGGGGGAGGGCGTTTACCGCGAGGTGCTGAAAAACCCCGCCATCGCCTGCCGCGTCTATGCCCCGGTGGGCGCGCACAAAGACCTGCTGGCCTATCTGGTGCGCCGCCTGCTGGAAAACGGGGCCAACAACTCCTTTGTCCACCAACTGGCCGACGAGTCGGTGGGCATGGGCGATCTCTTGCGCTCGCCGCTGCATGCAGAGCCGCAAAGCGCGCTGCCCCTGCCGCCACAACTTTTTGGCACAAGCCGCGCCAACAGCGCCGGGCTGGATTTGACGGTGCAAACCATGCGCGCGCCGCTCCTGGCGGCCTGCCAGGCGCTGCACATTCCACAGGTCGCAGAGTTTGATGCCAAATTGGCCTCTAGCGCACTGTCTACCTGCGCAAGAAGCTATCAAATTTGGAGCAAAACCGCGGTTGGCGTGCGCGCTGACATGCTGCGCCAGGCCGCAAACGCGCTGGAGAGTGAGCTGCCCCGTTTCTGCGCCCTGCTGGTCAAAGAGGCGTTCAAAACCTGGCCGGATGCCGTGAGCGAGGTGCGCGAGGCGGTGGACTTTCTGCGCTACTACGCCCTTGAGGCCGAGCGCATCATGGTGCCCATCACCCTGCAAGGGGTGACCGGCGAAGTCAACGAGCTGCGTTTGAAAGGCCGTGGCCCCTGGGTGTGTATCAGCCCGTGGAACTTTCCGCTGGCCATTTTTGTCGGCCAGGTGGCCGCCGCCTTGGTCACCGGCAACACCGTGCTGGCCAAACCGGCAGAGCAAACGCCGGTGGTGGCGCTGGAAGCCGTCAAACTGCTGCACGCAGCGGGCGTGCCGCAAGACGTGCTGCAACTGATGCATGGCCCCGGCGACACCGTGGGAGCGGCGCTGGTGGCTGAGCCTGGCGTGGCCGGGGTGGTGTTCACCGGCTCTACCCAGGTGGCCAAGCACATCCAGCGCGCGCTGGCCGCCAAAGATGGCCCGATCGTGCCGCTGATCGCCGAAACCGGCGGCCTCAACGCCATGCTGGTGGACAGCTCTGCCTTGCCCGAGCAGGTGGTGGATGCGGTGCTGCAGTCCGCCTTCAGAAGCGCCGGCCAGCGCTGCTCGGCCTTGCGCCTTTTGTGTGTGCATGAGTCGATTGCCCAGCGGGTCATCGAGATGCTGCAAGGCGCAGCCCAGGAGCTGGTGGCGGGCGACCCGGCCCTGTTCAGCACCGACCTGGGGCCGGTGATTGATGCGCAGGCCTTTGACAGCATAGAGCAGCAGATTGCGCGCCTGAATTTAGAAGCAAAACAGGTGTTTGCGCATGTAGAATGTGCGCAAGAAGCTATTAATTCAGTAGCAAAAACCTCAACCGACGCGAGCCAGATTCCCAACCTGATCTGGCCGCAAGCGTTTGAAATCGGTTCGATTGCCGAGCTAAAGCAGGAAATTTTCGGCCCGGTGCTGCACATCGTGCGCTGGCGCGGCGACCCGCAGGCGGTCATTGAGCAGATCAACGCCCTGGGCTACGGCTTGAGCCTGGGCATCCAGACCCGCATCGACTCCAGAGCCCAGGCGCTGGCCCACGCCGCCCACGTGGGAAACGTCTATATCAACCGCAACCAGATTGGTGCCGTGGTGGGCGTGCAGCCGTTTGGCGGCCAAGGGCTGAGCGGCACCGGCCCCAAGGCGGGCGGGCCGCACTACCTGTACCGCTTCTGCGCGGAGCAGACGGTGACGGTGAATATGGCGGCGGCGGGGGAATGCGGCGCTGCTGGCGGGGGCGGCGGGTGGGGGCGAGATCGGTAGTTGGCGTGAAATACAGTGAGCTTTCACGCTGAACCTCCACCTCGGATCGAAACCACTGTTTACGCCCGCGAAATTTGTGCAGCCAGTTACTAATTCGATAGCAAATCTGATTTGACTGAGGACATTTCAAATCGGCTCGGTTGCCGACCTGAGACTGCGCCTCCAGATACGCCACCTACCCGCCCAGCGCCACCTGGTTTTTAGTGTTTTTGCACAAAATGTGTTTCTTATATTTGACAAATTAATATTTTTGTAAATAATAAGAAACACTATGAATGCCACCACCCCGCAAACACATGACAGCCAGACCGCCCCGCTGCATGCCTTGGGCGCGCGGATGCGTTCGCGGCGCAAGGCCTTGCGCCTGAGCGCCACCGTGACGGCCGAGGCGGCAAGCATTTCGCGCGTGACCCTGCACCGCATCGAAAAAGGCGAGGCGTCCGTGACCATGGGGGCTTGGTGCAACGCACTGGCGGCCTTGGGGATGACGCTGCAAGCCACCACCGTTACCGACGAAGACCAGCGCACCGCAACGCCCCTCGATCACACCGGTTGGATACCGGCGCGGGTGGCGTTGGCGGATTACCCGCAGTTGCGTGCCCCTGGCGTGGCAGGTGCATGGCACCGACACACTCACGCCCACCGAGGCGCTGGACATTTACGAGCGCAACGCCCGCCACCTGGATATGTCAGCCATGTCCGCCGACGAACATGCCCTGCTGCAAGCCCTGCGCTTGGCCTTTAGCGCTGCCGGGCCGCCCCAAAGCGCGAACGGCCCCCGCGCGGGGCAGCGACCCGCGCAGCGGCGGAGCGTGGGGCACCAGACTAGCCATGCAGTTTGAACGCCCGCACCACCAGCGCATTGCCCATGTGCTGCATGCGCTGAACGGCAGCACCTTGCTGGCGCACGGTTGTTATTTCGGCGGTGGCACCTGTCTTGCGTTGCTGCATGGGGAATACCGCGAATCGGTGGACATCGACTTTTTGGTGTCGGACGCGGCTGGCTACCGGGAGCTGCGCCAACTGCTGACCCATCCCGATGGACTGACTGGTATCACCCACCTGCAGGCGCCGCCCCTGGTGGCGCTGCGAGAGATTCGGGCCGACCAGTACGGCATTCGCACCCAGATTCAGATGGACGGACACAGCATCAAGTTCGAAATCGTGCGCGAGGCACGCATTGCGCTGGTCACGCCCAAAGCCAGCGACAAAATTTGCGGCGTGTCCACGCTCACCCGGCTGGACTTGGCAACATCCAAACTGCTTGCCAACGCCGACCGGCAGGCCGATGACGGCGTATTCAGCCGCGATGTGATTGACCTCGCCATGATGCAACTGCCCTTGCCCGTTCTGCGCGCTGCACTGGCCAAGGCCGAGCAGGCCTATGGCCCCAGCGTAGCGCTGGACTTGGGCAAGGCCATCGACCGTTTGCAACACCGCTTGGGCTGGCTGGATCGCTGCATGCAAGCCATGGCCATGCACACGCCCAAGGCGGTGTTATGGCAAAAAGTGCGGGCTTTACGCCGCATCGTGCCCACCCGTGCCGACGCAGGCTCCGACTGACCGGTGCCATGATGAGCAAATGCGCAACGTTGGACAGCCTCAGCCCCGGTGATCTACGCCCAGGTCATTGGCTGCATCCCTTAGATATGGATTTGCCGTATTTCTTCAGCCGAATTCATCGTCGGCGGTAATGAGGCTGCTTACCCCCCAATAGAGGCTCGTTGCCCCACAGCCAAACGCCAGCGCAGCAAATGCGGATGCTGCTCGGTAGGTTTGACCTTCACCACGCGCGCAAAATCGACCGCCACCACGGCCGTGATGTCGGCGATGCTGAAGCGCTCGGTCGCGATGAACTCGCGTCCGGCCAGGTGCTCGTTCAGCGTCGCAAAAAACTGCTGCACCCGCGCCACCCCTCGCTGTGCCAGTTCCGGGATCTGGGGGTAGTTGACCGGGCCCGGCAGGGCGCGGTTGGCCATGGCGGGGGAGCCATTGCGCAAGGCTTCGGCGATGGCCAGCAAGCCTTCGAACTCGGCGCGCCAGTGCCAGCTGGCAATTTCGGCTTTCTCCAGCGCGGTGATGCCCAGCAGCGGCGGTTCGGGGTAGGCGGCTTCCAGATAAGCCGCAATCGCGGCGTTGTCGGCAAGCACCACGCCGTTCTCAAGGCGCAGGGCGGGCACGGTGCATTGGGGTTGATGGCGCGATAGGCCTCGCCAAGCTGCTCGCCGCTACGCAGGTCGATCTGCACGGTGTCGTGGGGATGCCTTTTTCGGCCAGCAAAATACGGGCGCGGCGCGGGCTGGGGGCGGTGCTGCAGTCGTAAAGGGTAAGCATGGTCAGGATGGGTTGAGTTTGTCTTGGGTCTGGGTGTCAAAGTCGCTGGCGTCGTGGCGTTCGTGCAGTTGGCTGGCAGGGTCGCCCGAGACGCGGTTGACCATGCGCCCGCGCTGCACGGCGGGGCGTTGTGCGATCTGGTCGGCCCAGCGGATCACATGCGTGTAGGTGTGGACCTGCAGGAATTCACCGGCGCTGTAGAGCAAACCCTTGACCAGCGCGCCATACCACGGCCAGACTGCCATGTCGGCAATGGTGTAGTCGCTGCCTGCCAGGTAGGGCTTGTCGGCCAGGTGCCGGTCAAGCACGTCGAGCTGGCGCTTGACTTCCATGGCATAACGGTCAATTGGGTATTTCATCTTGCTCGGTGCATAGGCGTAAAAGTGGCCAAAGCCGCCGCCCAAAAAGGGCGCGCTGCCCATTTGCCAGAACAGCCACGACAGGCACTCGGCACGAGCGCTTCCACCAGCGGGCAGGAAGGCACCAAATTTTTCAGCCAGGTAGATAAGGATGGCACCGGACTCAAACACGCGCTGCGGCGTGGGGGTGCTATGGTCCACCAGCGCGGGTATTTTGGAGTTGGGGTTGATCTCGACAAAGCCGCTGCCAAATTGCTCACCTTCGTTGATGCGGATCAGCCAGGCGTCGTACTCCGCGCCGCTGTGTCCCAGTGCCAGCAGCTCTTCCAGCATCACAGTGACCTTCACGCCGTTGGGCGTGGCCAGCGAGTACAACTGCAGCGGGTGCCGCCCACGGGCAGCGCCTTGTCATGCGTTGCACCGGCGACGGGTCGGTTGATGCTGGCGTACTTTCCGCCATTGTCTCGGTCCCAGCTCCAGACTTGGGGTGGGGTGTAGGCAGAGGTGTCGGTCATGGGGTTGTCTCCAGATAGGGGAAGGGGTAGGGCACGTGTGGTGAGGGGTGCGGAATTGGTGGGCAAGTTTGCCTTAACGGAAATAGCCTTTGGAAACACCCGTCAACCTGGCTTACTGCCCCCATTGGCACCAAAATGGATCGCCATGACCACTTGGTTGCGCAGTGTTTTGAGCAGAGACATTTCACGCTCGCTCAGCACCAAGCTTCCAGCCAGCGGTTGGTCGCCGTAGAGGGCTCCCAGCACTTGGGTGCCTGCCACCATGGGCAACCACAAAAAAGTCTGCGCCTTTGCGTGCTTGTACCAAGCGGGCAATCGTTTGGAAATGACCGGGTCAGAGGTGTCGGCGATCAGCGTATCGGCGTTCTTGAGGCACAGCAGTCCAAACAAATCCGTGGGAGGCTGCATGGGAATATCAAATACAGGTGCCAACTCGGTTGCTCGGTCACCCAAGCCCATTTTTCCTTGCAAGGCACCGCTTTGCGGGTCACGCAAGCACAGAATGACGCGCTGCAGCTGCAAAGCGTCATACATGGTCTTCATGCACAACTGCAGCAATTGGCCGCGTGGTGCCCCCGACAGAAACCAACTCGCTGACTTTCTCCAATGCCGAACCCAAGACTTCGGCTACGACGACAGGTGCCGCGCTTGCCACACGCACGGGTGGTCGGGGAGCTGCTGGCGCTGGCTTGGGGCTGACTTTTGCCGGGGGGGCTTCTTTTGGTTTTCTGATGGCACGGCCTTGGCTGCTGGGGTGGGGCTTGCCGTGCTTTGCGAAGGGCCGAAACCGAGTACTCTGGCCAATTCGTCCCACTCCTTCTGGGTACTCTCGACCACGTTAACCATTCCATCAACATTCAAATCCAGCGGGATGGCCATGTCTGCGACAAAGCGTTCGACACACTCTTTGCGTGCCGCAGCGCGTTCTTCCTGGGTGCCCGAGTTTGGCAGGCGCAACAGGTCGCCCGCGAGCTGGTTGGCCCCTGTGCATAACACGCGCGGGTATTCTTCAGAGTTGGCAGCGCGCTGGTTGTCGCTGGGGCGCAGGCTGCGCAAGCTGGTGCGCAAGGTTTCGGGCCATCCCCATTGCGCGGCGACTTCAATACCGATTTCTTCAATCCCGATGCCCCAGTGCTGACGTGCCAGCCGTTCCCTCGCCTCCGGTCTGGCCGGGTCTCCCGGTGCCAGGCCACTGGTGTCCAGCGCGGCCTCAAATCCTTTTATTTCATCCGGGAAGTGCATCCCGCCCAGCATACTGCCCAAGTTCTGAAACAGGGCAGTCATGTAGGCACCGTCGATGTGCTTGCGGCTGTTGCACATTTCTTGCGCCAGCATGGCGGCAAACTGGGCTTTGCCAAACTCTTGGCGCAAGCGGTCGCCATCGGAATGCTTGGGCAAGCGCTCAAAAAGAGCCAAGGAACTGGCCAGCATACCGATGCTTTGAAAACCCATCAGGTCCACGGCGCGCTTCATGCTGGTGATGCTGCCGCCACCGACCGAACTGTAAAACGCGGCGTTGACCAAGCGCAGCAGTTTGCCGGTCATGGCAACGTCTTCGGCGATCTCGGCGGTCAGCGCCCTGACGTGCGATTTTTCGGAGCGCACCACTTTTTGAATGCCCGCGATAGAGTCGCGCATGGAGAGCGAAATCCGCATGGGAGGCAATCCGCTGCATCAAACGTTTCAGTCGTGCCGCTCGCACCGCTGCCTCTTCAGCCTCTTGCGCAGCGCGCTGTGCAGCCAGTTCTGCGGCTTCACGCGCAAGCGCCTCGCGCTGTTCCGCGGACTGTTCGGCAACTTCGTCGGATGACTCTGTGTCGGTGGGTGCAGCCACCGGATCGGTCACGCGGGAACCCAATTCACTCATGCTGTTTTCTCCCCCGGGTGGCAAGGCACCGTGATTTATTTTCGTCTGCACAAGCCCGGCGAAACGCAGCAGCATGTGACGGGCGCATCGTACCCTTGATTTAGGATGCGACACCTACACAGCCACGCCATCACAAATTAAAGTACGCCCCACGCGCAAAACTGCGTCATCTGTCGGCAAGCTACTTACTCACCTTACCTATATCTGGAGAACCCATGGTCAAAAAGTTGGAAAAAATCAAAGCCTCAAAGAACATCGCTGCACCATTGAATGGGGTCAAAGACTCGGCGCAACAAATCTGGCAAAAAGGTTTGGGCGCTTTGAACAAAGCGCAAGCTGAAGGATCCAAAGCACTGGAGGCTTTGGTCAAAGAAGGGCGCAAGACCCAATCTGCAGCCGAGGGCAAACTCTCTGAAGCGACCAGCCGCGTGACCAACATGGCCACCGATATTTCGTCCAAGGCAACCGGACAGTGGGACAAACTGGAAAACATTTTTGAAGACCGCGTGGCCAAGGCGCTGAACAAGCTGGGCGTGCCTTCTGCCAAAGACGTGAGCGTTTTGATTGCCCGCATTGACGAGTTGAACAAGAGTGTTCAAAACTTTCGGCAAAGAGGCGCCGCGCCCCAAGCTGCTGCGAAAACTGCCGCCAGACCATCAGCCAAAGCAGCAAGCACTGTGGCTGCCAAACCAGCAGCCAAACGCCCTGCAGTTCGCAAACCCAAGGCCGATGCAACAGACGCCCCCCTCGGCCTGAGCGGCAGGTGATCGGGATGGTCTGATGGGGCAGGCATGACACAGTCTGCAGCAGACCTGTTTTGAAAGGGCGCTTATGCGCCCTTTTTTTACATGCATGTCCATTGCTGCGTTGCAGCATATTTGTTGCTGTAACAGCCCTACACTTCATGCTTTGCACTTTGCCAATCTATGAAGCGTCAAATATCACATCCACCCAAGATTGCCCTGGCGTTGGCGGGTGGCGGTCCCCTGGGTGCTATCTATGAAATTGGTGCCTTGTGTGCATTGGAAGAATCGTTGCAGGGCATTGACTTCACCAAACTGCAACACTATGTGGGTGTCTCGGCAGGTGCCTTTGTTGCGGCCGGGCTCGCCAACGGCATTTCCCCGCGTGAGTTGTGTGCCAGCTTTATCGAAGGCACGAATGATGCATCGGACACGTTTGATCCTTCTTGGCTCATGGCACCAGCCTACGGCGAGTTTGCCCGCCGCAGCATCATGTTGCCAGGCTTGTTGGTCAATGCGTTATGGCATTACACCGTGGGAAAAAAATCACTTACATACTCCTTGGAGCGCATGGGGCCCAGCCTGCCGACCGGGGTGTTCAGCAATGCCCCCATGAACACCAAATTGGCACGACTCTTCGAACGGGAGGGGCGCACCAACGATTTTCGCCAGCTTAAAACCCAACTCACGCTGGTGGCCACAAATTTGGACAGTGGCGAGCCTGCCCCGTTTGGTCGCCCAGGGTGGGATCACGTGCCGATTTCAAAGGCCGTACAGGCCAGCGCCGCCTTACCCGGCATGTTTCCTCCCGACTTTCCGTTCCATCATCCATTCACGGCTGGTGCTGGGCATGAAGCAATACGAGCGCCTGTATCCGGAGACCGACATCATCCTGATTGAGCCCGACCACCGTGACCCGGAACTCTATCTGGCCAACACCTTCAGCTACGCCCAGCGCCACCATCTGGCAGAGCACGCGTACCAACAAACCCGCATGATGCTGCGATCGCAAAAAACCGGCCTGTCGGCAAAACTTGCCAAGCATGGTATCTCCCTGAACCACAAGGTACTGAACGACCCGAAACGGTTTTTGACAGCCCCGGTACCGCCCATCACCGAGTTGGGCCGGGCGATCGAAAAGCTGCAAGACGTCATGTCTGACCTGGGTCAGGCCATTTCATCCGCAACCTATCAGAGAAGTGTCTCATGGTGAAAAAAGCGCCCAGGCGAACGGCCGAACGAATTCTGGAAGTCACGCTGGAATTATTTAATCGCTTTGGCGAGCCCAATGTGTCAACCACGCTGATTTCCGCCGAGCTGGGCATCAGCCCCGGCAATCTTTATTACCACTACCCAGCCAAAGATGAGCTGATCAATTCGTTATACGACCGCTATGAACGCGCCCTTAACGAGTTGCTCAACGCCAGCGACGGCGTACGCGATGTGGAAGATGCCTGGTTTTTCATGCACACGCTGTTTGAGCTGATCTGGCAGTACCGGTTTTTGTACCGCGACCTCAATGATTTGCTGAGTAAAAACCGGCGGCTTGAAACGCATTTTCAGTCGGTACTGAAAAACAAAACCCGCGCCGTTAAAGCACTGCTTGACGGGATGAGCCGCTCGGGCGCGGTTTGCATTGATTCCCGTGAAGTGGAGGCCACAGCCACCAGCATGGTGGTGGTGCTGACTTACTGGCTGAGCTTTGAGTATGTGCGCGACCCGCGCAAAGCGCTGGAGCCGGAGAACGCGCAATCTGCCCTGTTGCGCGGTGCGCAGCATGTGCTGAACCTGTTAGCACCCTATCTGGAGCAGGGTCAGCGCATGCATTTACTCAAGCTTGTGGGTGCCTACAATAACGCCGATAAGTAAACACCCCGATAGAGGAGACAGCAATGGCCGAATGGACCGCATTCCCCTATGCAGGCGATTATGTTTTTGATGCCACCAGTGTGAAGAACAACTGGGAGCGCTTGCACGCAGGCGATGCCGAGCCGTTGCCGAAAAACACCAAAGTGTTGCAAGCGTGGGCGCTTTTCCATAACGGAGAATTTCAGAAAGCAGCGGACTTGGGGCTCAAGCTTGGCGGTGCCGGACTCACCGTGGCCAACAAGTCGGCTTGCATCTATGCCACTTACCTTGAAACCAAGGAAAAAGCCAGGCTGGAGTTGTACCTGGAGGTTGCGCGCCGGGCTGGTGCACAGCTTCAGGAAGATCCTGAAAACGTCAATGCGCATTACTGGCAGGCCTATGCCCTGAGCCGCTACAGCCAGGGCATTAGTGTGGCAAAAGCCTTGGCCCAAGGGCTTGGCAGCAAAGTAAAAAGCTCACTGGAAAACGTGATCAAGCTTCAGCCCAAACATGCAGATGCCCACATTGCGCTGGGAACCTTTCACGCCGAGGTGATTGACAAAGTGGGCTCCCTCATTGGCGGCATGACTTACGGTGCCAAAAAAGAAACAGGGCTGCGACTGTTCCAGGAAGCGCTGAAGCTGAACATCAAGTCGGCCATTGGCATGATCGAATACGCCAATGCCATGGTCATGCTGGAAGGCGACAAGCTGATGGATGAGGCCACCAAGCTTTACCAGCAAGCAGCAGCAGCAGTACCGATGGATGCCATGGAACGACTGGATGTAGAAATGGCCCGGGTCGAGCTGCAGGACTGACGTTTTCGAGGGCTGCATAAATTCTGCAGCTTTGCACTAGGCTGTTATGTGGCTGCCCCAAGTGTGTTGGGTAATCATTCTGTCGGAGAAAAAGATGTCTGACTTGAAGAAAAAATTTGAAGCCGCTGCTGCCCATTCAAAAAATCTGAGCGAGCGCCCCGATAACAACACCATGCTCAAGCTCTACGCCCTGTACAAGCAAGCCAGCGTAGGCGACAACACCGAGAAAAAGCCAGGCTTCACCGACATGGTCGGACGCGCAAAATGGGATGCTTGGAACGGTTTGAAAGGCACCGCCAACAAAGACGCCATGCAACAGTACATTGACTTGGTTGCATCACTGAGCTGATGTCACTGAGCTGATTTGTCTGGGGCAAGCGCCCCAAACTACAGCCCGCAAGCAAACCCCTGCGGACCGCCCGAAGGTCTATTTCTTTTTAACCGCGTGTGGTTTTGCGTGGGGTTTGGGCTTGTGATGTGCTTTCGGTTCGAGCAGCTCATCGAGATTTTTTACAATTTCACGCTCAATTTTCCCCTTGAAGGCACCAACCAAAAATCCCAATTTTGCTTTGAGATCAAACTTGTCCTTGGTGACATGCAAGGTGCCGTGAATACCTGATCGGGTGAAGCACACTTCATCTTGCGTTGCACCTTCTTCATAGGTGCAGATCATGTCAAACTCTTCTTCGACCTGCTCCGCCCACTTGAAGGCCACTCTTCGTGCCTCGGGCAACCCAGGTTGTGTGCTCGCAAAATATGAAGATCAGCCACTTGGATGCTCCGTTGATAGTTGTTTCAGGGGTTCGAATCCGCTGCGCGGCGGGCAGTGCGTAAGCTGTTTGACTGCCTCATAAAACCGCTTCCAGTCCTTGCCCTGAGCCACAA
This sequence comes from Candidatus Rhodoferax bjergmarkensis, assembly GCA_016708345.1. Taxonomy (GTDB): domain Bacteria; phylum Pseudomonadota; class Gammaproteobacteria; order Burkholderiales; family Burkholderiaceae_C; genus Rhodoferax; species Rhodoferax bjergmarkensis. Next base: position 116,906 of record JADJFX010000043.1, on the reverse strand, counting down.
ACAGCGCCTCAAAGCTTGGAACAAGATCATCATAAACTGCTTGTGCGCCAAATGCTGCATTGTTGGCCCCAGCCACCCAAGCGTCGTACCCTGAGTAGCCTCCCCAAGCTGTTTTAAGCGCTGCGAAATCAGTTCTGAATTCTTGCATTGCTATATTTTTCATAGCTATTTGCGCTTGTATATCGTGCGCCAGAGGCTCATTTTCTTTGTAAATTTGGGCCAATTTTTGCCGTGTGGTCATCAGCAGGGCGCGAAACTGCCGTCGCCGGGCATCGAACTGTGCGTACTCAGCCCTGGCCTGCGGCGAGCCGTGCGCGGCCAGCCAGCGTTCGCCCCCCAAGCGTTCAACAGCCGTGGCAAAAGACTCATTGAATAAGGTGTCGTCTTTGACATACAGCACCTGGTGCGCCAATTCATGAAAAATCATCCGGGCCAGCTCGCCCTCCGGATAACCGATGAAAGTATTGAGCAAGGGGTCGCCGCCCGCCCAATTGAGCCAACCAGCGTGGAATAGGCCGGCACGCCATAGACGCTGACCTCCAGCCCCTGCGCTTTGAGATGCGCCGCCTGCGCCTGCGCATCGGCTTCGCTGAAATAACCCCGGTAACCGACACACCCCGCGACCGGAAAGCACCATGTCTTGAGGGTGAGCGACAACTCGGGGGCTGCCACCACGTTCCACACCACCGCACGGCGCTGCAAGTCAGCGTAGCGCTGGTAGCTGGCGTTGTCGGGCAAGCCCAGATCGGAAACCGCAAACCTGCGAATGCGCTGGGCCAGCTCCAAGCGCTGCTTTAACGCCGGCTCCTCCGCATCATCAAGCAACCACTGATCAACCGGCCGGGCCGCCTGCAGCATTTTCAGATGGCCGCCCACCGACTGCAGGTAATAGCTGGTGTCGGCGCACCCGACTGCAAAGCAGCGCAAAAGCCAATGTGGATACCGCAAGCAAGCACCGGATTAACAAGCGGCGGGCATCGATGAGTGGCAAAGATTTTGTTGGGTTGGTCTGCAAAGGCTTGGTGTGCATAGGCATGTTTGGAGCCTCAGTTTAAATGCTCAAGGCCCGTGCCTGATGGTGCAGCGATCTGGAAATGGATAATTGGCCATGCTGTACAAATTCAAATCCAAAATCACCGGCGACGTCATCATGCTCCAGCCCAACGGGCGGCGCGTGCTGGAGATCATTGGCAAAGACACGCAAGATGGCGCGGCAGAACAAAGGCATCATCCTGCCGGAGCAGATGCTCGCCGCGATTGCCGCATTGGGGCGGCCATTGCCAAAGAAGAGGCTGATTACAAAGCCAACGAAGCGGCAACCTTGGCACGCAACGAGAATCCTCCCCGCTCTGAATCGATCTCCCCTGCGCCAGCGCGCCCTGCCTTTGATCGATATGCTGCGCCGCTGTGAAAAGGCGGGCAAAGAAGTGGTTTGGGGTGTTTAGACCGCAGTGTCAGTGCCTTTTGGCCCGTTTCGCCGCCTCTTCCCTGCGGTCAGCAGACTCGTCTCGCCGGTCGGCGAACGTCTCCGGACCATGCAGCAGACCCCGATGGGCACGCCGGCGTCCTGGGGACTCTTCTTGCGCCAGTACCTGCACCGCCCACTCTGCGAGTTTGCCAGCATCGGCCCGCAACACCTCTTGCTTGACGGCCAGTATTTGCGCCGGGTGCATTGAAAAGCTGCGCAGCCCCATTCCCAGCAACAAGCGGGTAAAACCGACCTCGCCCGCCATCTCTCCACACACGCTGACGTCTTTGCCCGCCGCTTTTCCCTGCGCAATGGTTCCAGCCACCAGACCCAACACAGCCGGGTGCATGGGGTCGTACAAATGCGCCACAGATTCGTCGGCGCGGTCAATCGCCAACGTGTATTGAATCAAGTCATTGGTACCGATGGACAAAAAATCAAAGTATTTCAAAAACACCTTGAGGGCCAGCGCCGCAGCCGGGATCTCGATCATGGCACCAATCTTGACAGCACCGTAAGCAATGCCCCGGTTGTCAAGCTCGGCACGTGCGCGGTCAATCAATGCCACGGTTCTGCGAATTTCATGGGCATGGGCCAGCATGGGAATCAGCAACTTGGTCGGACCATGCACCGATGCGCGCAAGATGGCCCGCAGCTGCGTCAGGGAACATGGCCGGGTCGGCCAGGCTCCAGCGAATAGCCCGCAATCCCAGGGCGGGGTTGAGGTGGGCATCGTCTCTGAGCGAGTTGTCCAGCGGTTTGTCGGCACCAACATCCACCGTGCGAATGGTCACCGGCAAGCCTTGCATGCCCTCAATCGCCCGCTTGTAGGCCTGGTACTGATCTTCTTCATTGGGCAGTTTCCCCTGACGCCCCATGAAGAGAATTCACTTCGAAACAAGCCCACGCCCACCGCGCCGGCCTTGATGGCACCAGCTGCATCTTCGGGCATTTCGATGTTGGCCAGCAATTCAACCTCCTGGCCATCCATCGTGACGGCCAGTGTGTGCAGCAAACGTGTCAGGCGTCCGCGGTCGAGCTCGTTTTGCCGCTGCTTGAAACCGTATTCGGCCAGAATAATGGCGGAGGGATCAACCACCACCACACCCGCATCGCCGTCAATGATGACCCAGTCATCCTGGCGCACCAACTGACTTGACAGGCGTGCCCCCACCACCGCTGGAATGTCCAAGCTGCGTGCAACGATGGCGGTGTGTGATGTTTTTCCACCGACATCTGTGATGAAACCGGCAAAGACGCTTTGCTTGAACTGCAGCATGTCTGACGGTGACAGATCATGCGCAATCAGAATCAAGGGCACATCCACGGTGTCATCGAGCAACAGGTCTTGCTGCGAGGTCTTGCGGGTAGCGCGGACCGAAGGCGGTACAACCGGAGAGGCAACACCCATCATCGCGCGCAATACTTTCTCGACGATTTGTTCCAGATCAGCCTTGCGCTCACGCAGGTACTCATCTTCCATTTCGTCAAACTGGCGCGCAATCACTTCGAGCTGCGTGGTCAAGGCCCATTCAGCGTTGTACAGACGCTCGGTGATCCAATGCTTGACGCCGTTGCTCAGCTCTTCGTCTTGCAACAGCATCAGATGCACATCCAACAGCGCGGTGAGCTCATGGGGTGCCTCCTTGGGGCCCATGTGTGCAATGCTGTCCTGCAGACGATTGATTTCATCCACCACCGCATTGCGCCCCACCATCACCCGCTCAATTTCCGATTCGATCTGTGCAGCCTCAATGAAATAGTGCGCCACATCGACCCGGCTCGAAGCAACGAGAACCGCCCGGCCAATTGCGATGCCCCGGGCAACGGCTAAGCCATGAATCGAAAAAGTCATTCACCTTCCCCGAATCTGTCTGCAATCAATGCCAGCAATGCATCCATGGCTTCCTGCTCGCGCTCGCCGTGGGTGTCCACTTCAACCGAACTGCCCATACCCGCAGCAAGCATCATGACCCCCATGATGCTCTTGGCATTGACACGCCGCTCGCCCTTGGTCATCCAGACCTCGCAGGGGAAGCTGCCGGCCAGCTTGGTGAGCTTGGCCGATGCTCTTGCATGCAGCCCCAGCTTATTGATGATGGTGGTATTCGATTTGATCATTGATCTCTTTCGCCTGGTTTTGGGGCACGGAAACGGCCACTTGCATAACACCTTGCGTTCCCCCCGCCATGGCACGCGCTGCCATGGTATCGAGCGACTCACGGCGATAACTGACGGCTCGCAGCAGCATGGGTAAGTTAACGCCAGCAATCAGTGTGGCACTGCGCCCGGCCACTAATTTTTGAGCCACGTTGCATGGGGTCGCACCAAACAAATCCGCCAGCACCAAGGTTGGCGCTGCAGCGAGATGGTTTAACGCCTGGGCAGCTTCGGTCAGAGTGACTTCTGGCGGGCTGTCGGGCTGGACGTCAAACGCGACCACAGCCGACACATCATCCGGAAAGACATGCAAAACGCACTGTCGCAAAGCACTGGCCAGCGGTGCATGGGCGATGATAAAAATGCTGTTGGTCATAACGTCCATCATTGCGGGGTTTGTGGCAGCCATCAATTAAGGTCAACCCTAGCCTATGCAGCCTCAGGAGTGTTGATTATGGCTTTTTGCACTCAGGAAATAGGCATACGATGCGCCAGAACAGACTAAAAATCCGCTCATGGCCCCTTGGAAAGCCTGTATTTCGGTGAGCCCAATGGCCATGAACCCATCCACGGCCAAACCGATACCCCATTGAACAACAAAAACACCGGCAAATATCAGCAGGTTGTAGGCTGAAAGCGCTCGCCCGGCCAGTGCAGGAGCAAAAGCCATGCTCACGGCTGGCTGCGCCAGTGAAACCACAGTGCAACTGACACAATACAAGGTAAAAATGGCTGCTGCGCCCGTAGATAGTGCGGGACCAGCTATAATAACAATAGCAAGAAAAGCAAAGCTCCAAGGCAAAAATAGCGCAATCAGTCGATCCGCATGCAGTCCTCGGCGGGCAAGCCATGGGCTGGAAAACCCCAGAGTCCAAATGTGCAGAGCATGGCCACATTGAGCCCAAACAGGCCACTGGCAGCTTGCTGACTGCTGCAACCCGTCACCTTGACCATCCAGGGCACCACCCACAGGGTTTGCATGGCAATCTGGCCCCCTAGCAAAAAGAATCCGATGGGTGCCATTTTTCGAAAGTAGGGATGCCGCCACACTTCGGCATACCCCGGTTTGGATTCGTGCTCTGGCGCATCCGTCATCACCACCTCCCCCCACTTGGGCACGAGCCGGGCAATCAGTGCGATGCACGACAGCACCAGCAGCGCCAGGCATGCAAACAATCCACGCCACCCGACAACGGGAATCAACCACTGCACCGGCAAAGTAGACGCCACCATGCCCAGCGAACCGGTCATCAGCATCCAGGAATTCGCCCGCATTTGCGTACCGGCTGCAAACCAGCGGCGATACCCTGTCAGGGGTGCCATCAAACAGGCACTGACACCAACACCACAGACAAATCGCGCAGCAAGCAGGCCGGTAAAACTAGTTGCCATCGAAAATGCCGCACATCCAAGCACGGCAAACATCAAGAAGCAGACGATGACCCTTTTGGGACCAAACCGATCCAGCCAATGCCCCATAGGCAATTGGGTCATGGAAAACCCCAAAAAATAAGCCCCCGCCAACAGACCCAAATCGCGTGCATTCAAGGAAAATTCTTGCGTCAGCACAGGGGCCAGCGTGGCGGTGATGGCACGAATCAGTGTGGACAAGAAGTATGCAAAGGCGAAGACGAGGAAAACCACCATGGCTGTGCGTGGGGGCAGCTTATCCGGGCTCATTGCACACAACTTTTCAGAGCGTCTTCATTACACACATACTGCATGACATGCAATTTGGTCTTTAACTTGAAAGAATGAATTTGCAAGCATTGGAAGCGTATTGCCTTCCGAATCATGAAAATCAGGTCGATAATCTCCACCAAGTGATCAATTAGCTGCTTTATACACAGCGCTATGGTCGACAACTTGCTCGTGTCCAGATGCATCAATATGCCATCAAACAAAACAATCGTTGTTTCGTGAAATTGGATTACGTGCTTCGAATCAACTTTCTCCCACGCACAATTGATTCGAGAATAATTTTGTTCGGCAAAAGAAAAATCAAAGAAAACAATATTCGTGGCATTCTGGGAAGGTAGGGGGAAATTTCCTTGGCACCGTTTAAACTTGCCCAGCATAGTTCACTGTTGACGAGATACTGCGCTACGGATTGATTTAAAAACTCCCAGAAAAACCTCAGTGAAATCATTTGCGTTCTTAGCTCATCTTTACCACCGTTTGTATAGTTTGTAAGTAGCTTCTTCCAGTAATAGGAGCGACTTGTGAGCATTCTGTGCGAGAAGCTGTAATTGTCGCCATACATTCTCCATCGCAAAGTTGGTGTTGGTAAATAAAAAATGCGGCAGGTTTCGAAAAGTCTCAGAAATAAGTCGTCGTCTTCATAGCCAGAAAGTTTTGCATCGAATCCACCAATTTTATCGAAAGCAGTCTTTTTTATTGTCATGAGTCCGGGCATCACGAAAATATCTTTAAACAAAATATCATCAATTGATTTTTTAGGATGAGGCCACCCGCAATTATGCTTCTTGTGGATGCTTCCTAAGGTTACCTTATCGTCTCCATCTATGCTGTCGGAATCCGTGTAAATTACGTCGATGTTTTCGTTTTCAAGCCACGGAATAACCTGTTCCAGTTTGTTTTCATACCATTCATCGTCTTGATCGAGAAACCCGACATAGTCAACATTGCAGGCCTTAGCATCAAAGTTTCTTGCTTCCGATTGACCGCCATTCTTTTTATTCAGAAATTGTGCACGCAGATTGGGGTGAAGAGATAAATACTCTTGACACACTGCTTGGGTATCGTCAGTTGAACCGTCATTGACGATGATGAGTTCTACATTGCTGTAGGTTTGATTGGCGATACTCTCTATGGCACGCAGCAAAAAACGTTTGTCCGCCCGGCAAGCGTTATATACAGGCATAATAACTGAAACAAGGGGGCGCTTACCGGTAGAAGCAGGTTTGGTGATTTCTTCACCGCAGAATCCTTGTGTGACGATTGGTGGACCCGCTGGCCACGTTTTTTTACCAATAATGGAAGCAATAATTTTGTAAATACCGTGCTTCAAATTTACTTTGGCTTCGCCAAACCATCTGATAGGCGCGCTTACTCTCCAACTCGCAGAGTGAATCATGTCAAATAGGCGACCGTTGATGATTTGAAGATCAAGGTCTTTGGCAACCAGTTGCTTTTCCAGCTCACTGATGGATAGCGTCAATTTCTCAAGCTGATCATTTTTTGCTTCCAGATTCAAATTAACACGGTCTAGTTGGGCATTTGATTGCGCTAACTTTGTGCGCGATTGAGTTAGTTCTGCATCGAGGTTTTTGTAATCTGAATGTACGGCATTCAGTTTGGAGTGTGCATCTGTGAGCGCTAGGTGAGCCTGCTCTAGCTGACCTAGAGTATTCTGTTGCTGTTGGAGGTGCTTTTCTTTTTCGAAACTAATGGTGGACTGCACCATAGCGTCAAGCTGCTCGCCAGACCACATATGCCCCCATTTTTCAAATATTCGAACCCTGCTTTGATGTTGAAGAGCCGCATCTGCATGAATACCCACACCGGATGTGCCACTTGCGCGGTAATAGGCGCTAACGGTGTCAACATGCGAGAATTCAGTCAGCTGCGAAAGCTGCAAAATAAAATCCCAGTCTTCGTAGACGTCAAAGGATTCATCGAAATGCACACCGCGCTCCAACAGGGAGCGGGCAAAGATCATGGCGTGAATAGGGATATAGTTTCCACTGCGTAAACGTCCCGCGCTGTAATTCCAGTTAAATGGCAAAATCGCCATTTCCTTGCGGTTCTCGTCTCGAACGCTGACTCCTGCATAAGCGACTTGATTGTTTCGATTATTCTGAAGTGCAGCAATCAATCCTGAAACGTGGTTTGGCGCAAGCCAATCATCATCGTCCAGAAATAAGATGTATTCCCCTGTTGCGTTGACCAAGCCAAAGTTAGCAGCTTGGACGCGATTCATAGGTGCGCCAGTGCTGAGGAGCGTTTGCGGGAAACGTCCGCAATTTGTACCTAGAAAAGTGTGCGCTGTTCCACGAGCATTAATTACCAACACTTCAAGAGTGGGATAGGTTTGAAGTGCCAAGGAATTGAGTGCATCCTGCAAATATGGACGATCCACGCTACGCACGATAACGCTAACCTTTGGGCTGCTTGGATTATTGAAGGTTAAACCTTTAACGTTCTGTCGCCAATATTCCGATGAATAAATCTCCAAAAAATCACTTTTCAAAATGTCCGAAATCGATACAAAGTAGGCTTCTTCGGAATCCAAATGTTCCTCAGATTCTCGACTCCAAAATTGATCAGATTCGCTTTCTTGCTGGCAACTTGAATAATCATTCAATAGCGATGAAAGGCACGCAATAGCTTTCTCTTTGCGCTCTAGGCAATCACTAACGTCGATCACAATGTTTCTTCGAGGCATTGGCGTGTACAGCGCATACATAGCCAACTTGACTCCGCCGCGACTGCGCCTTACGGCTTCAACCACAGACATTGCAAGTGCGTGACGGTTGATGCCCTTCTCAAAAATCGAAGTCACATAAACAAGCTCTATTTCGTCTGCTTCAATCATGGCGACTATGCGTTGCACCAAGTCTTCACCATACACAAGGCACCCATGGGGCAGTTTCAAAGATTCGGGTTCACTGCACCCAAGAATTTTTGCCGCGCTACACGACGCTGCCCACAATTGTTTTGCTCGATCCACACGCTGAACATCGACAGCATGTGCTGCATTGTTGGTTGCAACGATGATGCGCAATGCATCACCAGCATCGACATGGCGCATGACCGCACCGGCACAGCCAATGATCGCATCAGTCGGGTGGGCCGCGAAAACCAGCACTCTGCGGCTTTCAATTTTGTGCAGAACCTCGTTGGGGGGGAGTTTTTAATAATTTCTGTCATTCGGTACGATGTTTAATTCGGTGACTTTTATGGAAGTTGCTGAGTTGAATAAGTCGCAAAAATTGCCGAACAAAAAACGCATAGGACCCGTCAGACGCCAACTGGTGGATGTTCTGAGTGCCTGGATTTCATCTTGTGCGATCACGAGGAATTGTTCCAACTGAGTAACTTTATGCACCAGTTCCATATTTTTAGTGGATAAGGAATCTACTTTGACTTGCATGTCAGTTAGAGATGTTCTCAATTGGTCTTGTGCAGTACTTTTTAATTGCAATTGCAATAAATTTTCCAGATAAGCAGCTTCTTTTTTTAATAAAAACCGTGATAAATCGGACAGCTTATTTTCATCCAATTGAAGCACCCACTTGTGCAAAAATTTCAATTGCCCCTTATTAACACAAAGTGGTTCCGGTGAATGATGTGTTGCAGCTGTAACGCGCCCACTGTAAATAAATGGAGCGAGATCAGCCAGTTGAATCCAGAAATCGGAGTGCTCATAAGGGATAAGTTCCTCATCAAACATAACACCATTTGCGATCAAGGTTCGAGGAACAAGAAGAGCGTTGACGGATACAAACCCGCCGAACAATAGTTGGATCAGATTCACTTCAGTTTGAATCATGCACTCTTGAGTTACGGTGGCATTCCTGCCACGACTTGATTTGGTTCTAACTCCGCTGTAAGCAATGACGCAATTCGGGACATGAGATTTCCAAACCTCAACGAGGCTTGAATAGTGATCTGGATCCAAGACGCTCTCATCATCTAAGAAAGCCAGAAACTCTCCCGTTGTATTGCTAAGCCCAGCATTGATTGCATCGCTCTGAGTAAGAGGGCCTTCATTGTCACAAATCAACCTCATGGGAAATCGTCCGCAGCGCAATCCAATCGGCGGGTGCTCCCCCCCTCTTGCATTGACCACCACCACTTCAATGTTTTGATAAGTCTGCAGACTCAGTGAGTCAAGCGCATCTTTGAGACTTTCGGTGCACATGCTGTGCACGACCACACTGATGAGTGGAATATCGCGCGCGCCCCACAAGGGAAGTCCAAGCTTTGATTGCCGAACATATTCCGACTCAAACAGGGGGAGTGTTGAAAGTGATAGGTCTGATCCATTGTGCAGGCGGAACGCTTCCGCCATTCGTACATTGGCCGGCAATGTATAGGTTCGAAATCGATTGAGCGCGACGATGTGGTCATCGTAAGCTTGGACGGTCAGCTGGGATTTAAAACAACGCATGGCTTGGAGTTTGAGCGCAGCCACTGAGGTGATGTCGAGCAAAACATTTGGCGACAAAGGCACGCCAACCTCGTACATTGCCAACCGCACTCTCGCGCCAAGGCGACGCGCAGCCTCAACCGCGACCATGGCTAACGACCGATGATCTGGGTGCATTTCTGACAGCGCCGGTGCATAAACCAAGTCTGCATTCGAAGAATTTATGGCTTGCATCACACGGCTCACAAGCAGTTCTCCGTACTCGATTCCACGGTCTGGCAAGCGCCAAAAAGTGGGTGCAGGATAGCCAAGGAGCGCAGCCGCTGCGCAACTTTCTGCCTCTCGCGTCAAAATCACATGGGGTAGTTGATTTTCGTCTGCACCGAAAGCCCCGTCGCTAACCACTATCACAGAAACCGGACACCCTGAGTAAAGATGCCGAATGATCGCGCCCCCGCAACCAAATACCTCATCGTCTGGATGAGGTGCAAGAACCAATACACTCCGTGCTGGTAGTTCGTGGCATGCACTATAAGGGACGAGCGTTGACTCCAAGATGCACCAGTATTAGATTAATTACAGCTTAACGGAATAGGTAAAGGAATAAACAAATCATTGGGTTTTCCAACATCCGTCGCAGTACACGGGGAAGATTCCATTCCAAAGATTGAATCGAACATTTTCATATTCCAAATCAGCAAGTATGTCAGCGACACGGTTGTTGAAGATATTCCAGCGTGGGCTGATGGGCGTTTTAATCTGACAGCAAGGCGTTACATCACCGGACAGTAATGAATAAAGCCATGTTTCATCGCAGTTCTTGCGCAAGGGATTATTTAATACAGGTTTTGAAAAATCAATGTTGTTTTCTGCCAAAAAATCATTCATTGGCTGAAGCTGCTCACGCCCATACACGCTATCGCGCTCAATGGCTTGGGCAACGCGGTTGGCAACCGGCAGCTGAGGTGCTTGCCCTTTCGGGTAGATTCGCACATAATTTTTCATCGGGTTGAGTGCCTGAAAGCTCTCAAATATTTCGACACCGCTTTTCTTTGCCAAATCGACAATAGCGGGTAACTGATCAATGGTATGGCTAAACAAGGTTCCCTTCAGGGCAATTTTGGGAAACTTGAAACCATTTGCATCCCGATAATCCCTGAGCTGTTTGATACCCCGCAAAATTTTTTCGAGGTCACCGTCTATGCGAGATTCTGCAAAAGTGGCAGGATCAAAAGAATCAATGGAAATCGAAACGTAAGCAACTTCTGTTTCACACAGTTTCTTAATCACACTTTGACTAAAAGCAGAGCCATTCGAAATAATCATGACCCGGATACCCCGGTCTTTGGCCATTTGGGCCATGTCGAAAAAATCCTTGTGCATGAGCGGTTCACCTTCGCCGACCAAGGCGATCGTCTTGACTTCGGGGAAGTTATCCAGCATGCGTCCAAAGTCTTCCAGCCGGATATCATCTTGCTGCATATGTCGGCCAACGCAGTACCAGCAACTGAAATTGCAACGTGTCGTGGGTTCGATGTTGATCATCGTCGGTGTTTTCGACCACAAACGAGCATTGACAGCAGTCACCGGTGTATTCATTAAATCGGTGCGATCCCTCAGCATTGCCAGTCGGTCTTGTTGAGTCAGAAAAAAACGCCTCAATACACGGTCATAACTAATCGTTGCCATATCAAACCAAGTATCCTGACCGATACGGATGTGGGCATTGATCTTTATGAGAACGTCGTCGCCAGCAACAGGCAATGCATCTTCAAGCGGCTGCAGGTGAGCATGACAATGCTCCCACACGGCAGTTATATCTTCCGAAGCGTAAGCTGGGTTCAAGTGGGCGTTTGCAGGTGGTGTGGTCATGGATTGTTCTGTTCTGCTGATGGGAGATTTTCAAACCACTCCCAACCCTGCCAACAGGCGGGGTTGGTGCGAATGCAAGATTCAAGAAAAGAAAAATATCCGGTAACGACAGCTTCTAGCTCACCGGAATCTTCCAAGCGTTTAAGTTCCAGGGTAAGTTTGCCATTTTTTGGGGCAAACATTGCAGCATAAATAGGGGCATGGTGCTTGAGGGCGATGTCTATGGCACCGGTTGGCGGCGAAATCAGGCGACCAAAAAGTTTGGCGCTGACATGAATGCCTGTTCTTGGCTGATTAAAGTCACACAAACAAACAATAACCTCTTTTTTTGCAAGCAAGTCGCGTGTTGCATGAAGCAGTTTGCGCAAGTTATTGGTAAAAATATAGCTACCACCATTGAAATGTAATTCGGAGTCAGAATTTACCTTGGTCGACCAGCGTCCTATGTACTGAAACAGGGGAGAGTCTTCAGGTTTTGCAGCAATAGCGGAAATTGTTATACCTTCTAAACCTAATGCGCAACATAATGTATTTTGATGATGAGAATGGTAGGTTAGCAAAAGGCCACCCGAATTTCGCAGCGCTGCCAACAACGTTGGGTCAGGCACATCAACATTACGTTTCACCCAATCAATATCAAGTGAACGATAAGTTAAAAAATCAAGAATAAACCGGATATGACTATTGAGCCATTCGTGCCAGTAATGAATAACGTTGATGCTAGGCAGAGCCAAACCCATAGACCTGCGAATTCGATCGCTGTGTAATTGAAAAGGACTCAGCCATCGTCCAATGCTGAAGATGACGCGTGATTGCAAGTGTTTTTTAAAAACCCTTGCCCAAAGGGTAAGCATGCGCAATAACCTGCGGTAACTTTTGGCAAATCTAATCAGCTCTGGTTCCATGACGGGGCTAAAAATGGTACTGTCTCAACGGTAGTCCGTATCGCCGCCAGTAAGCCACCAGCGCCCCTGCTGTGATGCAATCGAGGACTGAGGCGAAAAAGGATTGCCCATGATGCGAAACTGAGTGGATTCGCAGCGAACGGCTAAAGGTGCAAGTTGGCGGGCAAAGCGTTCGGTGAGGAACAGATGCAGAACCTTGCCAAAGTTGTCTGCCAACCAATTTTGTGCAGTACGTATGATCTCAGGCACATCTTTCCACGCACACACAACATCAACCAATTCGCGGCGTTCATCACCGGGTCCAATCACTGCCAGCCCTATGGATTGACGCAGCCAAAAGCTTTCCACCATCAGAAATGTGTATTTCTTTTCCGGATGATTCAGATAACGCTGCTGTAAATAAGCCACATCTCGCACCCCGAGCGCAAATTCCGTCAAATCGCCAGCCATTTTTTTCCATGCACGGTTCAGCAACATGGCATCGCCATGAGTCACTGATGAAATGTTGCGCCAACGCGATCCCATGCGTCTGCTCATCGGTTCAAATTCAAGTTCCATCATTTGATCAACCGCGCGGTATACCCCCATATGTTCGCCCAGTCGCATGGCCCGATCGCTGGGAAAACCCAAAGCCACACCGAGCGGGTTGTCCGGGCGTGGCAAACCAGCCAGAATTTTCATCATCAAAATCGCAAAAGGTGACTCCGTGCGGATCAAGCCCCGAGCCTTTGGCGGTGCCATCAAATCTACCAACTGTGCCACTCGCACAGCGCGACCACTCAGCAAAGCGTCGCGAAAGTAGATCCCGCAATGCAAACTAAAGTGACCGTCAGCAGTCTGTGTAATCCAAGACTCACCTCGCTGGCAGGCATACTTCCAGCGTAATAACGCCAGACTTACAGGATGCTTGAAAACAGCTTCAAACATGGGTTGCAGCAAATCTAACTCGTTATCTGCCAATCGGCGTATCAAAACAACCACCTCAAGAAACGCTCACGACGGGGGTATCACCCCAAGCATGAGGCAAAAAGACAATACCCTGCTCCAGTCCCTCATGTGTAACATCAAGTTCAACACAGTACTGGGCATGGTCATAAAGATGGATGGAGCGTTCACACCCCAAAAAAATGGTCAGACGGTATTTCCCCCGCATAAGCGGCATTTGCGGGAAAACCAGACATGTGTGCCCCTTTCCATTTTCAGATACCTCAACCGGCGAGCTATCAAAAACCGTACTGCTGCTAGAAACCAATGCGCCAGATATTGTTTCTAGGCCAAATGCAACTGACGGTGACGGCAATGCTGGATCGCATTGAAAAGTCACATCGACCCTTAAAGTGGATGTTCTGGCTCTTAATTTCAGAAACCTGCCGCTCACGCCGTCGACCGATGCGTCTATAGCGAGCAGTCTGGCATTTCCCGAAGAAATGGGTGGCAAATCCTGCCCCGATAAATTTGAAAAAGGCACTGAAGAGGCATCCTCAGATGCAGCGAGTTGCGCGCTATAAGCGCGCGTCACATCCCCCGGCGAACCGAGCATTTTGATCTTGCCGCTCTCCAGCCAAATGGCTTGATCGCAGATGGCATCAATGTGGTACATCGAATGCGAACAAAAAGAATGGTCGCACCCTTCTCCCGCAGCGCCATGATGCGGTCAAATGATTTACGTGCAAACGCACCATCACCCACCGAAAGTGCCTCGTCAATCACCAAAATATCGGGATCTACACAAGTGGCGATTGAAAACGCCAAACGCATATACATACCACTCGAATATGTTTTGACCGGCTGCTCAATAAACTCACCTACCCCCGAAAACTCAACAATACTCGCGTAGCGCGCCTCAATTTCAGCCTGGGTTAAACCTAGAACTGCCGCATTGAGGTAAATATTTTCCCGGCCAGAAAAATCCGGATTAAACCCCGCACCCAACTCCAGCAATGCAGCCACACGGCCATGAACCTCCAGCTTTCCAGAAGTAGGGGTCAAGGTTTTGCAAATCAACTGCAGCAAAGTTGATTTGCCGGCCCCATTGTCACCAACCAGACCAAGAACCTGCCCCTTTGGCAAAGAGAAGCTGATGTCAGAAAGCGCAGTGAATCGTTTGCCATATTGGCGGCTGGCCCCGACCAACAACTGAAGCAGCCGATCCAAAGGCCGTTCATACACAGCAAAGGTTTTGCTCAGGCCCTCAGCCCGAATGGCGAACTGCTCAAAGGACATCGGCAAACCCGTCGCGCGTTGCATGAAAAACCCAAGCTCCCAACAGCGCCACAGCGCAGCCAACACCCAACGCAAGAAACCAGTCGCCCCAATTTGGCATGGTGCTCGAAAAGGCAATAAGACGCAGGTTTTCAATGATTGGCGTCAAAGGATTTAAATTCATCCAAAATTGCCATTGTGGTGCAAGAGATTTGGCTGAATAAAACACGGGTGACATAAACATCAGCAAATTGACAAAAACACCCACCATGGTACTTATGTCACGTACAAAAACCCCCAACGCAGACAGCAGCCACCCAAGGCCCAGCAACATTGGCAACAATGGAAAAATAACCACGGGCAACAGAAGGATCGTGGCAGGCAGTTGGAGCTCGAGTAGCAAAATACTCACAAGCAAAATCAGCGTGCTTAGAAAAAAATGAAAAAGCGCCGAACCTATTGAAATAAAAGGCAGCAACTCCAGTGGAAACGCTACTTTTTTAACCAAATTTGCTTGTTCGGAAATGAGAGTAGGCGCTCGCGCGACAACTTCACTAAATAAATTAAAAACCATCAACCCTGCGAATAAACGCAGTGCAAATGCCAGCCCGCCGGACTGCTCCGCGCCCGGCCAGCGTGCCTTGAAAACCTCTACAAACACAAACGTGTAAACACCCAGCATCAACAAGGGATTAATAAACGCCCAACTGACACCAAGCATAGACCCCCGATAGCGCCCCAGTACTTCCCGACGAAGGAACTGCCGGAAAACCGGGCGATATCTGATTGGGGTAAGAAAATAAGACAACATTTTTCACTTTACAACCCGTGTAGTTTACTTGGGCGGCTCAATCTGTCCGTTTCCCACATCCGATAAAAACGTTGTATCGAGCAAATACAAATGATCGCCCTGTCGCTCAATCACCTGTCGCAATATCAGGGTTTGAAACGCACGGGTTACCGTTTCGCGGCTGCTGTTGATCATGATGGCAAGTTCTTGGTGTGTGGGGGCAGACTCCAGCACGGCTTGTCCTGCCTGCGTTGGGCGAGCCAACAAAAGCAACTGAACGCATAAACGCTGAAAGGGGTTAGGCAGTGCCAGCAACGTCCGTTGTGCCGTAACTTCACGCACTCTTTGTGACAAACGGTTCATCACCGCCTGAGCTATGCTGGAATGCTCAAAAATCAGGTTGCGGGCAATCGATGCTTCCAAAAATAAAGCGCGGGACTTGATGACTGCAATCACATGCTCGGCCGCCGGCTTATTGTCCACCACAGAAAGTTCGCCAAAATAGTCACCCGGCTCGACAAAAAACAGGCCTACACTGCGCCCGTCGACCGTGGCATCTACGCCCTGCAGTCGTCCGGACACTAAAAAACCTAGGGCAAATTGGGTTTGTTCTTTGGTGCTCAATACCTCGCGGCGAGCAAAAAGGCGGTCGTCCATTTGTGATGACAGGCGCATCAGCGTCTCTACAGGCAAGTCTTGCAACAAAGGAAACTTCAGCAAATACTGAAACGCAATAGGCATGGAAAACGGGGAGGGTGGACCACGAAGACATTAAGCGGGGTGCAAGTGCCGCTATCGTAGCCTAGTAGCCTTCTGCCATCTCGATCATGAGTAGGTATTAGATTCAAGTATTGATACCAAGTGTGATGGGGAACACAACTTGTCAACCGATGTTTTTTTATAATGAGAGCTTTTTTAAGACAATGCTGGGAGCCGTCATGGTCAATTTGTACACTCGCAGAACACTTTCAGCCACTTGCATAGCGTTCATTTGTTTGCTGTGTGTCCCGGCATGGGCTGCGCAAGAGGTTGATGCGGCCGATGTCGTGGGTGAAGTTACCACGGTGATCGGACTGGGAAAAATCCACAATACCTTGGGTGAGCAGTCCATTGCACGCGGCCAGAGAATTCGTGCCGGTGACAAAATTGAAACAGCGGCAGGCGGGCATGTTCACGTGCGATTTGTCGATGGCGGGCTGGTCAGTATCCGTCCCTTAAGTCGTCTTCATATTGAGGACTACCGTAACCGGGATACTCAAAACCAGGCAGCCATCAAGTTCCGTTTGGATGTTGGTGTGGTGCGCTCGGTAACGGGGCAATGGGGGGAGTCCAATCGTGATCGGTTTCGCCTCAATACCCCTGTCGCAGCCATCGGAATCAAAGGCACTGACTTCGTTGTGAAGGCCGAAAGCGCCAGTACCTTGGTTAGCGTCAAAACCGGTGCCATTGTGATGGCGCCCCTGGAGGGCTCATGCGCGGTGGCTCTGGGGCCTTGTGCTGGCGAGCGCTCAGTGCAGCTGACGTCTGAAATGTCCGGAAAAATGCTTGAATATCTCAAGCAAAACGACAAAAGCGGGCCACGTCTGATTCCTTACATCGATTTACTGGCGCGCAGCGCACCGGCAACCCAAGTGGCGGACGTCCGCCATTCCGAACTCCTTTCTACCGCCGAGGTCACTGCCAAAACCATTGACAACCAGTTAAAAGACGCCGTGGTGGCTGACGAACCGCCTGCAAGCAAGCCGCTGGTCTGGCTCCACAATGCGCTGGGCTGGAATGTTCCGGACAACTCTATCAGCGCCCGTTTTGACGAGGCCAGCGCAGTCGGTCGGCGACCCGTGGTGGGTAATTTTTTCATCAGCCTTTATCGTGATGAAACGCTCAAAAAAGACTTTACCCCCCCCTCAGCAATCACCAGTTTTAATTTGCTCAGTGCCTCGGCCAACTACACAGCCATTGGCCTCAATGCAGAGCCAGCGACCGTGTCCGATGCCAAGCTCACGGTTGATTTTGCCAAGAGCGCTCTGACCACGCAAATGAACTTGGCCAGCCCATCCATGGGGCCGCAAAACTTTACTGCCACTGCCGCAATCAATGCGCAAGGACTTTTTGTGGGCAACTCAAGCGGCCAACAGCTGGCCGGGGCCTTCAGCACGGATGCGCGTCAGGCCGGTTACCTTTTTGAGAAAACCGTTAGTGGCGGCACAGTCAGCGGCTTGACCCTCTGGGGGCGGTAATTGCGCCGCTTGGTCGGCTGGGGTGGGGCACTCCCCTCGGCCTTAAGTCCCGCGCTCATCGCCGCTGGATTGTGGTGGCTTATTTGTTTGGTTTTTGCCTCTACCCTGACCGCTTTAGAAGAGCGATCGAGTGATTGGGTTTGGCGCGCAAGCGCAAGCACAGTCCGCGAAAGCCGCATTATTTTGGTTGACATTGATGAAGTCAGCCTTGCGCAACTAGGTCCGTGGCCTTGGTCGCGTCAGCGCGTGGCAGAGCTAAGCGACAAACTGGCTGCCGAAGGTGCCAGCTTGCAAGTATTGGACATCATTTTTCCAACCTCCAGCAGTGGTGATCCAAAGCTGGTCGAGCGCTTGAAAAAAAACAATGCCGTGTTGGCGCAAACCTTCGCGCTGGACGCTAATGTTCACGTCTCCATTGGCCAGCCTGCAGGATCACTCAGTTGGGCCGCTTGCCCGGCCAATCTGCCGGTGGCGCAAGGTTTTGTAGCCAACGAAGCAGCTTTTGGTGGCTTGCCTGTAGGGCATATCACTCCGCATATTGAAGAAGATGGCAACTTGCGCCGTCAACCCGCCTTGATTTGTTACCAAGACAAGGTTTATCCTGCGCTCTTCATTGTGGCGCTCTCTAAAGCACTCTCGGTGGGGGTGTCCCCCATTGAAGCGGGTACAGGCTTGCTGGCGCCGGCTTGGCGGCTCCCTAGCCCAAGCTTTGAAAAATCAGGCCTTCCATTGGACTCGCAAGGTTTGGTCCGGGTGCCTTGGGCCTTGCATCCCGACGCTTTTATAAGCCTTTCTGCTGCAGATGTGCTGGCGGGGCGGACTCCCAAAAACCTGCTGCAAAATGCTTGGGTCATTGTGGGCAGCAGTGCCTTGGGTCTTAATGACCGCATTGCAACCCCCTTCAGTGGCAACAGCGCCGGTTTGATGGTACATGCGCAATTACTGCGTGGTGTGCTGGATGGGGTTATCCCTACGCAACCCCGACTGGCTCCTGCTTACACCACGCTCATTGCGCTCATTGGAACGGTGCTGTTAGCGACTCTGGGGCGGCTGCGACGAAAGCCTGTATTTATTTTGGTGCTTTCGGGCTTGGCCATGGTCTTTGCCCTCTGGGTGGTTAAAGGCTGGCTGCTGACGCGCTACAGCCTGTGGTTTGAATGGGTTTCTCCTGCGCTATACTTGTTGCTCTTTGCTTTATGCATGGGTTTGTTCGAGTACGCGCGCGATCGGCTTGAGCGCGACCGCATTTACAAGCACTTGGCCAGTTACCTGCCGGGCCCCGTCGCTGCGGCGCTGACCCAGCAAGCCCCTTCGGATGCGATTGACGCCGACAGGCGCATCATCACAGTGCTGCATGCAAATATCCGCAACTTTGCCGTCTATTGTGAAACCCGCCCGCCTGAAGAAGCTGCCGCAGTGCTGCATGCCTTCTTTTCCATGGTGACCCGCTTGGTTGAAGCGCATGGCGGCATGATCGAAACATTTCAGGGTGATGCCATTGTGGCTGTTTGGGGCGGGGGGGCTGAAGCTGCAAACCCGGAGCAAGCCTTGGTAACGGCCGTCGCCATACTGCAAGAAAGCCGAAAAACCCTTCCCCCCCCGCAGCCTGATGAACTCGCGCCGTTGGTGCTGGGGATCGGACTTGAAACCGGCATGGCCACTGTGGGCTCGTTTGGCCTGGCTCGCAGGCGCACCCATTTGGCCATTGGCCACCCGGTGACCATGGCGGCACTTTTGCAAGAAATGACCATCGAGCTGGCACACCCTATTTTGTTGGGCGAAGGCATCGTCGCCAGCGTGGGGGGGCACCGGCTGGTATCGCAAGGTGTATTTTTGCTGGAGGGCCTTAAAACACCCTGCCATATCTACGCCTATCCTTTGCGTGACTGTGTTGAATAGCCGCCCTGAGCCATGCGCCAAGCCTCAACGCCATTGGTCAAAAAGCTGGCCAATTGGATTGTTGCTGTGCTGCTGTGCGCTGTCAGTGCGGGCAGAAACAAGCTGCAATGTGCAGACCCTGCCAGACGCCAGTCCAGATGTGACGCTGTCCACTTTGCGCAGCCAGGAAGCCAGTTGCCATAAACAAGCCCCGTTTTTATATGCACTTGGGCAATTGCTAAACAAGATGGGTCGCTATGACGAAGCCATTGACCCGCTGGAGGGGGCGCTCATGTACCGCCCAGACCATTGGCCCAGCCAGCTCGAATATGCCATTGCCCTGGAGGGCATCGGTGACCACGAATCCGCCGTGGAGCTACTCAAAAGCCTGCTGCTCAACCCCGGATTGGACAGCGACGCACGCAAACAAATTGCTGCGCTGGAGCAGAGACCGGCACCTCATTTGCCTGTCCGCCATCAGCGTGGCACCATCGGTTTGGCCACAGGGGTTGACAACAACGTGCTGGGCAGCACCTACCACACCCAGTTCACACTCACCACGCCAGATGGTGGCCTGCCCGTAGAGCTGGATGAAGAGCAGCGCGCCCGAGCTGGCTCTTTTTTGCGCACGGATGTCAGTCTGGATGGGGTGCTGGCCGCCAGCAGCGGTACCCAATGGCGTTACGGTGTGGGGGCCAGCTACCGCTCCACCCCAAACCTTCCAGTCGCAGACCAAGGGCAATGGAGCGTGCTGCTGGAGCGCAGCAGCCAAGGCAACCAAGGCCCTTATGTACTTGGCCAGCGCCAGTCATTGTTACGCTCAGGAGACACCATCTTGCAGCAAACCCAATGGGGTATGGGCTTTGATTTTGCCCTCGGTACCAGCGCAAACTGCCGCCAGCGCTTGGGTCTCGATGCCCTGCACACCGTTTATCCGACCAGCCCGGTGTCGAACGGGCGTTATTTAGGCCTGCTGAGCCACACCAATTGCCCTGGCTGGGGCTTGCAAGTGCAGCTGCGTGCGGGTGAAGACCAGCCGCTGGACCCCGCACGACCCGGCGGTGTGCAGCGGCAATCGATATTGCGGGTCAGCAAGCTCAGTCCCATGGGGGCGGCTGCCCTCGCGCTCGATTGGGAGGTGGCCCACCGGCAGGATCAAAGTGGCTACAGCACGCTGCTGGACAACAACGCCCCGCGCAACATGCTGCGCTACGCTTACCGCGCTGAGTACCGCTGGCGAGTGCAGGAGCTGAGCCCCTATGTTGGTTTTGAGTGGCTCGACCAGCGCGCCAATCTGCCCCTGTTCGAGTTGAAAAACCGCGTGATGACGCTCGGTTTCAGGTCAAACTGGTAAAAAAACTACACCCACAGCCCATAAAACCTGTCTACTTGTGACTGCAATCACATGAAAAGTGGAGCGCCGCGGTTAGACTCTGGCCTAGACCTACCACGTGGTTACAAGGGTTAGGATCTATTTTTTCTTTTTAAAGGGTATCTACATGGCTATCACTATCGGTTTTAAATCTATTGTTCTGAATGCATACGCAGTTTTGGCTGGCGAAAAACCCGGCAGCGCGGCTCTGGGAGAGCATCTGGCGTACATTCAGTCACCAGGCGTTGGTGTGACTGGCTACAAGGCTGCACTTGAGGCTTATTTCAGCACCACCTCCACAGCCACCATGGCTGCCAGCTTGCTGGCTAACCTGGGCCTGTCGCCTGCGTTCACACAAGCTCAAGCCGAAGCATTCCTGACAGCAGCTGGCAGCAACCGCGTTGGTGCCATGATGGATCTGGCCACTGCGCTTTACAGCTACAACGGCACAGACGCCGCTTTGCTCACCGCCAAGACGTCCTACCAAGCCAAAATCATGGCGTCTGACGTGTATTCCAGCAATTCCATGAACAAGTATGGCGAAGCCATCAACACCAGCGCTGGCCAAACCATTGCCCTGACCACCGGCTTCGACAGCCTGATGGGTACAGCAATGGCCGACACCTTCCTGGGTCGTAGCGTTGGAAACGCCAACACCTTGACCGATGGCGACCGCCTTGACGGTGGTGCAGGCACCGACACCCTGATTGTTGACTTCCTCAGCCAAGGCAATGCCATCACCCCCGTGCTCAGCAACATTGAGACCGTGGTCATTCGTGCCCAAAGCGCTGGTTCTGATGCCAATGGCACCGGTGCTACCACAGACGGCAACAACCAGCTGAGCGGCCAGACCGTTCAAATCGATGCACAGCGTTCCGTGGCGGTTGATAGCATGGACAAAGTTACCGCTGCTGCTGGCGTGACACGTTGGGAGTCCAACAACAGCCGTTCCGATGTCATCGTTGAAGACGTGCGCATCGGCAACAGCCAAAAAACAAAAGATGTCACCATCGCCATGGTCGAAACCGATCCAGGCAACGTGGACTTTGGTGTGTACTTTGACCAGTTGTCCCTGCGCAATTCCGGCGGTGGCACTTCCACGCTGACCATTCGCGTCATCGACACCGGTGCTGCCAATACCGACTCTACCAAGCCCCTGTTGAACAACCCCTACGACACCTTCAAAATTGGCGTCAACGGCGTGTTGCAGTCCATCAACCTGAACCCCACAGGCAATACAACAGCAGCTGCAGGTGCAGACACTTATGCTGCATTGTTGGCCTTGTTCCAAGCCTCTCTGGCACCCGGTGGCGCTGCAACCGCAGCTTTGGGCTCCACTTTCTCGGTGGTCGACCCCTTGTCTGGTAACACAGTCACTGGTACCGACATTATCCTGACCGGTGCAGCTGGCATGGTGTTTACCACCGTTACAGGTTCTGGCTGGGTGAACACCACCGGTGCTGCAGTTCCAAACAACTCCAACATCTACACGTTCTTCGACACAGGTTCTACCACTGTGACCGAGTTGGTCACCTCCACCATCGTTCTGGACGACGTGGGCCGTGGCTCCACAGGTGGCGATTTGGTGGTTGGCGGCATGTCCGTCGGCACCACTTCTACCTCACGTGGTGTTGAGCGTTTCGAGATCACTGTTCATGACAACAGCAAACTCCAAACCATCACATCCACCAACAACGCCCTGCGCGAAGTCACCATTGTCAATGGTGCCACCAGCAGCGCTGTTGCAGATGCCTACACCACCACAGTGACCAATGCCGGCAACCTGACTGTCAATGGCACAGTTGAAAATGGCGATACAGCTTTGATTGGAACTGCCACCGGTGCCAGCGTTGGTCACAGCGCAGCAGGCGCTGCTGGCTTTACCGATGTGCGTTTGATTGACGGCACTACCATGACTGGCAAGTTGGCGTTCACTGCCGATGTGACTACAGATTCGATCGCCAAGTACATCACTTTGGTGGATACCGCTTCCAGCCCAACGGCTGATGTGGCTGGTGCAGGCAATGTTAACCATAACATTCCTGGTGCCAATTTCATCTACACCGGCGGAACCAACAACGACACCATGGTGGTGAATGTTGACAGTGCCGTGGCTGCCAGCCGCAGCTCAGTGCTGTCTGGCCAATCTGACTTCACGTTCAACGTGTCGGGTGGTGCAGGCAACGACGCCATCACGTTTAACCTGATTGACAGCAGCAACAACGCTTTGTTGGGTAATGCAGAAGCTTGGTACACCAACCAAGTGTTGAACGCAAATATCACCATCAACGGCGATGCTGGTAACGACACCATCCGTACCCCCGGCGCTGGCAACAAAATCATCAATGGTGATGCCGGTAATGACGTGATCTACACAGACAACAGGGTTCGTCACAACAAACCTTTGTTGCCACTACTGCTGCCAATTCAAATGCACGTTGGGTGTACAACACGGCAGATCAAACGACGGCTCTGCACTTGGCACGGGATAGCAAGGATCCGGTTTCCAGCGCCAACACTTCTTACGCTTTGTATGGCACAACCACCACAGTGACTTTCCGTGGTTTGACAGCTTCCGCTACCGTGGCTAACACCAGCTACAAGAGCAATGATTTGCAAGTTAACCAAGCCATCAAATCGGCTATCAATAATGATTCCGTTTTGAGCAAGCTGATCGTCGCACAAGACGGCCCAGCCAACACCTTGGTTATCACTGCGTTGACCGATGGCGCTCGTGTGGCTGCCGACTTGGGTGTTGCCTTGACATCACCGACTGCCGCGAGCCTGACTTCCACCATTGTTACTGCCTTCAACACAGCCAATGGAACTGCACACGCAGACGGTACTGCGCTGAAGGCCGCAATGGATGTCACAATCGCCGGCTTTGCAGCAGGTCAAGACTACACAGCGGCTTTGGCCAATGACTTGGTTGGAAATCTGACTGGTGTCAACAGTTCGTCAACCAGCGACAACACCGTGTACCCCTGGATTGGGTGATGACGTGATTGTGTTGGGTACAACCGTTGGTGCGTCTGCAATCGCGTCTTCTAACGAAGTGGTGGTCTACACTGCTGCGTTTGGTAGCGACGTGATCGTCAACTTCAATGTTGGCGGATTTGGCATGGATATGTTCCATTTGGTTGGTTTGAATGGCGACATCACCACACAAGGTGATTTGACAACCTTGGTGGCAACCAACAAGTCGATCAACGTCGTTGCGCTGGTCAGTAACGGTGATACGGTTCTGGATGCGGGTGAGAACGACACTGTGGCCGCTATCAAGGTACTGCTGGATGCCGGTGCTACCGACGATGCCGTTGCCTCCAACCACGTTTACATCACCTACGCTGCAACCAACGTTGCCAAGGTCTACACGGTGGTAGATGGCGCTGGTGCTGATGACACAGTCGCTACCTTGGTCGGTACCATTGATCTGGCCGACACTGGCTGGGCAACCCTGACTATTGCTAATTTCGTTTAATTAGCCATTAAAGAGGCAAGCACGACTTGTTTGTGCTTTGCCTCTTTGAGGAAAAAACCTTTTTGTCGCCAGAGACGGTCGCTGGCTTGGCGGGTACATACCAGCGGTTTACCGCGCGTACCCATTTGCGCTGGCAAGCAACGAACGTGGCGAGCATGTGCTTTGTTTCAATGAAGGCAGTGGCCTGCTTTCAAGCCATGAGGGCGAGCTTTTTTACGATGATCAGAATCAACCCGGCAAGGCGCTTGCCGAGCTGGTGAACTTTATGCAGGCCATGGCGGCTGGCCGTCAGTTCACCCAGCAGGTGTGTGCCGTGCTGCAAAAGCACAGTTTGATTCAACCCTGGCCGATCACGGTGCCCGGTGATGGCGGGGCAAAAACGCTTGCCACGGGGATGTTTCGCATTGATGAAGCAGCGCTCAACCAGTTGGGAATGGATGCCTTGCTGGAGTTGCGCAACGCGGGGGCCCTGCTGCCCGCCTATTGCCAGCTGCTGTCCACCCAGCATGTGCCCATGCTGTTCAAGCTGGCCGATGCCCATGCACAAGCGCAAGCCATGGCGGCTGCCCCGGTGCCCGTCAAGGGCAAAGAGCTAGACCTGTCGTTCCTGGAAGGGCGTGAAACCCTGAAGTTTTTTTAGGTTGGTCCGAGTGATGCTTTGTGTTAATAATTTCACATGCTAATCTGGCTCTAGCGCACGTAGATATTGCGCAAGCAGCTACTTAAGTAATAGCAAAATCAGCCAAGAAAAGCGGTCAACAATGCTTTTTTCAAGCGCATGAACCACAACACCTCAGACCCCGACACGCAAGGCAACGCCGCCAAGCTGCGCTCTGCGCTGGAACTGCACCAGGCGGGGCAGCTTGAGCAGGCTGCAGTGTTGTACCGGGTGATTTTGCAGTCCGAGCCAAGGCATTTTGAGGCGCTGCAATTGCTGGGCACGCTGGCCGCACAGCAATCAGACCCGGCGGCGGCGTTAAAGTTGTTTGAAGCAGCTTTGCTACTCAACCCCGACCACGCGGGGCTGCTCAACAACCGTGGGTACGTTTTGCGCGCGCTCCATCGCCCTGAGGAAGCTCTGGCAAGCCTGGACCGCGCACTTGCCATGGCGCCCGATTTTGCCGATGCGCTCAACAACCGGGGCCTTGTTTTGACCGACCTGCTGCGCTGGGAAGCTGCGCTGGCAGACTTTGACCGGGCGCTCACCCTCGTGCCGAACTATGCCAAAGCGCTGTGCAACCGCGGTTATGTGCTCAGCGAACTTCAGCGTTTTGAAGATGCCCTGGCCAGCTACGACCTGGCGCTGCAGCTCAACCCCCGTTACGCCGAGGCGCACAACAATCGGGGCAACACCTTGCGCAAGCTCAAGCGGTTTGAGCAGGCGCTGGAAAGTTACAACCTGGCCTTGTGCGTCAGGCCCGACTATGCCGAGGCGCTGAACAACCGCGGCCTTGCACTGCGCGAGTTGGGGCGCTTTGAAGAAGCGCTGCAGTCGTATGACCAAGCGCTGCGGATCAACCCTGACTTTGCGCAGGTATTCGTCAACCGGGGCAACACCCTGGCAGACCTTAACCGCCCCGATGATGCGCTGGCCAGCTATGACCTCGCGCTGGCCATCAAGCCGGATCTGGCGCAGGCCCATGTCAACCGCGGCAATGCTCTGCGCGCGCTCAACCAGGTGCAGGCGGCGTTGGATTGTTATGACCGTGCGCTGGCCATTGCGCCTGATTTTGTTGACGCACTGAACAACCGGGGCAGTGCGCTCGATGGGATGGAGCGGTTTGATGAGGCGCTGCAAAGCTACCAGCATGCGTTCAGGGTCAATCCGCAATGCACCGAGGCGCTGATTAACTGCGGCAACTTGCTGACCGACCTCAAGCGCCCCTTTGAAGCACTGCAATGCTTTGGTCACGCGCTCAAGATGGAGCCAGATTTCGACTTTTTAGCCGGCACCTGGCTGCATGCAAAAATGAAAGTGTGCGATTGGCATGGTTTGCAAGCCCATTGCGACCAGTTGAGTGCCAAAGTGGCGCAGGGCAGCAGAGTGGCGAGGCCGTTTTATGTCACGGCTTTCAGCGACTCCCCGGTAGTGCAGAGGCGCGCGGCGCAAACGTGGGTGCAAGCCAAGTATCCAACGGCCACCACATTGCCAGAACTGCCCCGGCACCAGCGCACCGGCAAGATTCGCATTGGCTATTTTTCAGCTGACTTTCATAACCATGCGACGGCCTATCTGATGGCCGAACTGTTTGAGAAGCACGACAAAATCGGTTTGAACTGTTTGCCTTTTCATTCGGACCGGTCACCCATGACCCAATGGCGGTCCGGCTCGCCGCCGCGTTTGATCGCTTTATCCCTGTGCGCCACTGCACGGACAAAGAGGTGGCCATTTTGGCCAGATCGCTGCACATTGATATTGCGCTGGACTTGAAAGGTTTTACCAAAGAGAGCCGTACGGGCATCTTTGCCCTGCGGGTGGCCCCCATTCAGGTGAACTACCTCGGCTACCCCGGCACCATGGGGGCCGACTATATGGACTATCTGATAGCCGACAAGGTGGTGATTCCACCTTCGGATCAGCAGCATTACCGCGAAAAAATCGTTTATTTGCCAGACAGCTACCAGGTCAATGACGCCAGGCGACAGATTTCTGACAGGGTGTTCACTCGGCAAGAGCTGGGTTTGCCTTCAGACGGGTTTGTGTACTGTTGTTTCAATAACAACTACAAAATCATGCCCGATACCTTTGCGCGCTGGATGCGCATTTTGCAGCAGGTGCCTAGAAGTGTTTTGTGGCTGCTGGAAGACAACGCGCAGGCGGCCACTAACTTGCGGGCCGAGGCAGCGCGGTGCAACATCGATCCCGCACGCTTGGTCTTTGCCAAACGAATGGACCTGCCGGACCATCTGGCCAGACACCGTCAAGCCGACTTGTTTTTGGACACCAGCCCCTACAACGCCCACACCACCGCCAGCGATGCACTGTGGGCCGGGCTTCCTGTGCTGAGCTGTCCGGGGCGCACCTTTGCCGGGCGTGTGGGAGCGAGTTTGCTGGCTGCTGTTGGTTTGCCAGAGCTGATTGCGCCCACGCCAGTGGCCTATGAAGCGCTGGCGGTGGCGTTGGCCACTGCGCCAGAACGGCTAGCTGAAATCAGGGCGAAGCTGGCAGGCAACCGGCAGACGGCACCATTGTTCAACGCCGGGCGCTTTGCGCGTCACTTGGAGGCGGCATTCACGACCATGCTTGCGCGCCATGAAAAGGGTTTGCCACCCGAAGCGATGGAGATCTGATGGCGTTGTAAGACACCAACGCCATTTCCGGACGTTTGACGCAGCCGGCGTTGCTTTCAAGGGTTTTTGCTATGTTAATCATAGCTGCTTGCGCACGTTCTATAAGCGGTGTAGCCTAAAACAGCCAATTGTTTTATGTCACATTGCCACTGCAGGGGCTGATTTTTTGGGGGCAAAAGCTAGTTTGCTTGCCCTAAAGAGCAGGGTAAATCTCTTATATGAAGTAATTCATATAGGATGCGTGTTAACATTTATCCTATATGAAACACATGCTGCGCATTCCGCTCAATGCAACGCCCGAGCAACTGGGGCGCTTGCTGGCGCTGCAAAATGCTTTTGCCAAGGTGTGCAATGTGTTGGCGCCTGTGGTGGTGCAAACCAAGGTGTGGAACCGGGTGGCGCTGCACCACCTCATGTACCGCAGCTTGCGTGAACGTTTTCCTGAGTTGGGCTCGCAAATGGTGTGCAATGCCATTTACTCGGTGTCGCGCACCAGCCGGTTGGTGTACCAAAGCCCCAAAAGCCCCTTTTGCCTGGCGCGCTTGGGCGACAAACCCTTGCCTTTGCTGCGTTTCGCAGACAACTGCCCTGTGTATTTTGACCGCCACACCTTGAGTGTGAGCCATGGGCAACTGTCCATGTTTACGCTGGATGGCCGCATGCGGTTTGCGCTGGCTTTGTCAGGCACCGATGAGGCGAAGTTCAAGGAGAAAAAGTTGTTTGAGATTGCAATGTCGCGCAGAGCTGATGGTTTGTTTGAATTGTCGTTTCTGTTCGGCGAGGCTCCGGGTGACGAGGCAAGCCCGGTGCAGGATGAGGCGTCAGCGCAGGCGCTTGAGGTGGGGGGCAATGACCTCCCTGAATACGTATTGGTCGAGGAGGCCCCATGAGTTTGAATTCCCCCCCGTCAGAGTTGGGTACGGCGTTTGCCGGTTTGCGAACCTATTACAAGCAGGCTGCAGGCCTGAGCTTTTTTGCCAGTCTGCTGACCTTGGCACCTGCGGGCTACATGCTGGAGGTTTACGACCGTGTGGTGAACAGTCGCAGCCACACGACGCTGGTGATGCTGACGCTGCTGGTGCTGGGGGCTTATGTGCTGCTGGAGGTGCTGGAGTGGGCGCGCTCCGGGGTGCTGCAAGAGGCGGGCCTGGTGCTGGACCGTTTATTGCGCGGGCGGGTTTTTGGGGCAATTTTTGACGCCAATCTGAAACGCTTGCCAGGCGGCAGCTTGCAGCCGATGAACGATTTCAAAACGCTGCGCGATTTTTTGAATTCACCGGTTCTCACCGCTTGCATGGATTCCCCTGTGTCGCTGGTATTTTTGGTGCTCATTTTTGCCATCAGTCCGGTGCTGGGCTGGAGTGCCGTGGTGGCTGCTGTGGTGCAGGTTTTTGTGGGTTGGCTCAACGAGCGCAGTACCCAGCCGCCTCTGATGGAGGCCAACCGCAGTGCCATGGAGGCCCAGCAATATGCCGACGGAACTTTGCGCAATGCCCAGGTGATTGAGTCCATGGGCATGCTGCGCAGCATTCACAGCCGCTGGATCACCAAGCAGAAGGAATTTTTGTCGAAGCAGGCCATGGCTTCTGACGCAGCGGGCTTTTACCAGGCGGTGGCCAAGTTCGTTCAAAACACAGTGGCGTCCATGCTGCTGGGCTTGGGGGCTTGGTTGCTGTTGCGCAATGAACTCAATGGGGGCGCGGCCTACATGATTGTGGGTTCCATATTGGGTGGGCGCGTGCTGGCACCGCTGGTGCAGGTGATTTCGCAGTGGCAGTCCATGGTCAATGCGCGGGGTGCTTATGCGCGTCTGGACAGCCTCTTAAAGGCCGTGCCCGCGCACCAGCCCAGCATGCCACTGCCAGCCCCCACTGGCAAAGTCATGGTGGACAACGTGATTGCCATGGCACCGGGCACAACGGTGCAAATTTTGAAAGGTGTCAGCTTGGGGTTGCTGCCAGGCGAGGTGTTGGTGGTGGTGGGGCCGTCGGCTTCGGGCAAGACCACCTTGGCGCGTGTGCTGGTGGGGCTGTGGCCCGCTGCCAGCGGCAAGGCGCGGCTGGATGGGGTTGACATCTACAACTGGGACAAACAGGAATTGGGCCCACACGTGGGTTACTTGCCGCAGGGTGTGGAGTTGTTTGATGGCACCATTGCCGACAACATTGCCCGCTTTGGCGAGATAGACCCAGCCAAGGTGGAAGCTGCCGCGCAGGCGGTCGGTTTGCATGACTTCATCATGGCCTTGCCGCAGGGTTACAACCACCCGGTGGGCCGGGAAGGGGCCATGTTGTCGGGCGGGCAGCGTCAGCGCGTGGGTTTGGCCAGGGCGATCTACGGAAACCCGGCGTTTGTGGTGCTTGACGAGCCCAACTCCAGTCTGGATGAAGAGGGTGATGCAGCACTGGCCAGCGCTATTTCGCAACTGGCCGCGCGTGGCACCACGTTTGTGGTGATGACCCATCGCACCAGTGTGCTGGGTGTGGCCAGCAAGATGCTGGTGCTGCGCGATGGTCAAACGCAGTTCTTTGGTCTGCGTGACGATGTATTGAAGGCCTTGAGTGAGGCGGCCGCCAAGGCGCGTGCTGCGCAGCTGCAGTCCGGCGCGGCATGAATGGACACGAAGTGATATGAAAACACCAAATTTTTTCAAACGCAGCGAGTTGACCGCCACTTTGTGGAGTTTTCGCCGTGAGTTTTTGATCGTGGGGCTGTTCAGCATGCTGGTCAATGTGCTCATGCTGACACCCACCCTGTATATGTTGCAGGTGTATGACCGCGTGCTGACCAGTCAGAGCGAGTTGACTTTGCTGGCCATGTCTTTGCTGACGCTTTTTTTGTTTGGTGTCATGGGGTTTGCGGAGTGGATGCGCTCGCGCCTGCTGGTCAGGGCCGGGGTGCGGCTCGATGAGCAATTGGGCACACAGGTGTTCAACGCAAGTTTTGAGGCGCACTTGGGCCAATCAGGCACCAGTTCAGCGCGTGCATTTGGAGATTTGATCCAGATACGACAGTTCTTGACCGGCAACGGGATTTTTGCTTTTTTCGATGCCCCGTGGACGCCGATTTATTTGCTGGTGCTGTATTTGTTGCACCCCATGTTGGGGGCTCTGGGCTTGGCTTTTGCGTTGGTACAGGCTGCCTTGGCGTGGTTTGGGCATCGCAGAACGGTGGCTCCTTCTGAGCTTGCTGCAAAGGCTGGTTCAGATGCAAGCCTTTTTTTGCAAAGCAAGCTGCGCAATGCCGAGGTGCTGGAGTCGATGGGAATGCTGCGCAGTTTGCAGGTGCGCTGGGCCGGGCGGCACCAGGCGTTTTTGAATCAAAGTACGGCGGCCCAGGATTTGACGCTGCGCATCAC
Source organism: Candidatus Rhodoferax bjergmarkensis (assembly GCA_016708345.1). Classification (GTDB taxonomy): domain Bacteria; phylum Pseudomonadota; class Gammaproteobacteria; order Burkholderiales; family Burkholderiaceae_C; genus Rhodoferax; species Rhodoferax bjergmarkensis. The sequence goes on along the minus strand of JADJFX010000043.1, from coordinate 85,777 downwards.
GGCATGGAGCAAGTTTATTCGCTACACCCAGCAGTCCTTGTCTTTGGGCGCGGGTGCGCTGCTGGTGATTGACGGTCAGTTGTCGGCCGGCGGCATGATTGCGGCCAACGTGCTGATGACGCGCGCACTTGCCCCTATCGACTTGCTGGTTGGGAGCTGGCGGCAGTTTATTGGTATGCGTGCAGCCTTCACCCGCCTGGAAAATTTGCTGGTGCAGTACCCTGAGCGAGAAGCTTCGTTCAAGGGTGTGGCACCGAGCGGGGCCATTGAACTGCAGGATGTTTGCGCCAGCGCGCCAGAGCGACAGACTCCGATTTTGCGCAATGTCAGCTTGAGTGTGCCCGCAGGCACGGTGACTGCCATTTTGGGGCCATCGGGTTCAGGCAAGTCCACCTTGGCCAGGGTGTTGGTGGGGATTTGGCCGGATGTAAGCGGCAGTGTGATGCTGGACAACGTGCCCGTGAAAAGTTGGAATCGGATCGAGCTGGGGCCGCATGTGGGCTATCTGCCGCAAGATATTGAGCTGTTTGAAGGATCGATTGCCGAAAACATTGCCCGTTTTGGTGATGTCGAGTCCGCCAAGGTGATTCAGGCCACGCGAAGTGCTGGTTTGCATGAAATGATTTTGCGCTTTCCCAAGGGTTATGAGACACCTATTGGCGAGGCTGGCAATCTGCTGTCAGGCGGGCAGCGCCAGCGCATTGGTTTGGCGCGCGCCATGTATGGCGACCCCAAGCTGATTGTGCTGGATGAGCCCAATGCCAATTTGGACGATGCGGGTGAAGACGCGCTTTACCAAGCGATTCACGAGATGAAAGCACAGGGAAAAACCGTGTTCTTGATTACCCATCGGCCTGGCGCCATATCGGTTGCTGACAAGATTTTGCTGTTGAATGAAGGGCAGGTGCAGATGGACGGCCCACGCGACACGGTGCTGGCGGCCATCAAGGCGGCGCACCAAAAATCGGCACCGCATGTTGCTCCCATTCAAGGGCCAACGACTGCGTCCGCCTGACACTCCTAATACTTTCATCTTTTGACGATTTTGATATGACTAAACCAGAAATTCTCAAGCAGTTGCAAACCAAGTTGCCGGTGTCTGATGTGGTGTCTGCACCTTCACCTGCACCTGCGGCAACCCCCATCCATCCGACCGGTCGCAGTGCACGTATCGGGCTGTGGGCATTGGGTGTTGGGTTCGGTGGCTTTTTGCTGTGGGCTGGTTTGGCCCCCCTGGATGAAGGGGTGCCAGCGCCCGGCATGGTGGCCATAGACACCAAAAAAATGGCGGTTCAGCATTTGACGGGCGGTCTGGTCAAAGAGGTGCTGGTCAAAGAGGGCGATCAGGTGAAAGCCGGGCAGGTTTTGGTGCGTTTGGATGAGGCGGCTGCGCGGGTCCATTTCGAATCAGCGCGTCAGCGGTACCTTGGCCTGCGGGTTATGGAAAGCCGGTTGCTGGCTGAGCAGCGTGGGCTGGCAAAAATTGTGCATCACAAAGATGTGCTTGCGGCGAGCCAGGATCCACAAATCCGGCTGGCTGTGTTGACCCAGGAGCAGCTGTTTGAGTCCCGGCGGGGCGCATTGCGGGCCGAACTTCAGGCCATAGAGGAAGCACGGCAGGGTCAAAAAGGACAAATTGAGGCCTATGCCACTGTGCTGGAAAACCGCAAAATGCAGCAGACCTTGTTGCAGGAAGAGCTGAACAACACCCGCAGCCTGGTGAAAGAGGGTTATGCGCCGCGCAACCGCCAATTGGAGTTGGAGCGGTTGGTGGCAGAGTCCGGCTCAGGGATTGCGGATTTGCAGGGCAACCTGATTCGTGCAAAAAGTTCTGTGTCGGAGTTGCAGCAGCGTTTCATTTTGCGCCAGCAGGAATTTCGCAAAGAGGTGGAGTCCCAGTTGGCAGATGTGGGGCGTGAGGTACAGGCAGATGAAGAAAAATACCGGGCAACCAAGGACGATTTGGGCCGCACTGACATCAAATCGCCAGCCTCCGCGCAGGTGCTTGATCTGGCATTTCAAACCGTTGGCGGGGTAATTAGTGCGGGTCAAAAGTTGATGGACATTGTGCCGGTAGACCAGTTTTTATTGATTGAGGCGCGGGTGCAGCCGCACCTGATTGACCGTGTACATGCTCAGTTGCCGGTCGATGTCCGTTTTTCTGGCTTTGCACACACGCCGCAATTGGTCGTGGAGGGCAAAGTGGTTTCGGTATCGGCTGATTTGCGAGTGGACCAGCATACGGGTGTGGGCTATTACCTGGCGCGTGTGGGTGTGACGCCTGAAGGTTATAAAAAATTGGGCAAGCGCCAATTGCAATCAGGTATGCCTGTAGAGGTGGTTTTCCTTACCGGCGAGCGTTCTTTGCTGACCTACTTGCTCCACCCGTTGACCAAACGTTTGGCCAGTTCGATGAAAGAAGAATGAGATCACTATGCGCATTCATCATCACCCCATGGCGTTGTCTCCTGGCAAGCATCTGAAGCGGATTGCTGTTGCTTGCTCACTGCTCAGTTTTTCGTTGGCAGCCAGTTCCATGGACCTGTTGCAGGCCTACGAAGCAGCCAGCAAAAATGACGCGTCCATTTTGGCGGCACGTGCTGCTGCCATGGCAGACCGTGAAGGCTTGGCACAGGCCAAGTCACAATTTTTTCCGTATGTGAGCGCCAGTGCATCGCGCACCAAAAACCGGTTGACCACGACCACCCCCAATTTTTTGGGTACCGAGCAAACCACACAGTCCGAATACCCCAGCGAAAGCCAGTCTCTGACGCTCAAGCAACCGCTTTACCGCCCTCAATTGATGGCGCAGTACCGCCAGGCCCAGGCCTTTACAGCTGACGCAGAGGCTGTGTTGCAGCAAGAAGAGCAGGGCTTGGCAGTGCGTGTTGCCAGTGCTTATTTCGACGCCTTAATGGCCCATGAACAACTGGCACTTGTTTTGGCTCAGCAAACGGCCTACACCACCCAGTTGGATGTGGCTCGCAAGTTATTTGCTGCAGGCACTGGCACCCGTACCGATGTTGACGAGTCGCTGGCCCGCCTGGACATGAACCGTGCCGTGGAATTGGAAACGCGCCAGAACGTGGCGTATACACTGCATCAGCTGCAATCTTTTGCGAAGGAACCGGTGGGCGAGCTGGCCAGACTGAATGTGGAACGCCTGGAACTGGAGCAGGTACAGTCGCAAAGCTTGGATTCATGGACAGAGCGCGCCATGCGCAATAGTCCGCTGATTCAATCACTTTCGGCGCGGGTTGATGTTGCACGAGAGGAGGCTCGCAAGGTTGGTTCCGGGCATTACCCTACCTTGGATGCCGTGCTGCAGTGGTCGAATAACAAGAGTGAAAGTGTGACCAATAACCGATCGCAGTACACCAATAATTCTGCAGCCCTGCAGCTTAATATTCCAATTTTTGCGGGTGGTTATGTGAATTCTCAGGTGCGCCAGGCTTTAACCCGCCAAGAGCGCGCCGAGCAGCAATTGGAGGCCGGTCGAAGAGATCTTGAAATTCGCGTTCACAAGGAGTTTCGGGGGGTGACCGAAGGGGTGCCTAGAATAAAAGCATTGGAGCAAGCATTGCGTTCGTCGAATCAGCTGGTTTTGTCCAGTAAAAAATCTTTTGAGGCCGGTAGTCGCACTGTGATGGACATATTGAATGCCGAGCAGCAGCGTGTCATGGTGATGCGTGACCTAGCGCAGGCACGGTACCAGTATTTGATTTCGAAAATCCGCTTGCTGTCGCTGGTCGGTGAAGCCGATATCGTGGCGGTCACAGCTATGAACAGAGCGTTTCAGCCCTGATTTATTATTTTGAGCACGCCCGAACTCACTGTTGCAAATGCTGACACCAAGGTGGTCGCCGTGGTGGTGACTTACGAGCCGGTGCTTGAAATGCTGCAATTGCAATGGAATGCGTTGGTGCCCCAGGTGGACAGGGTGGTGATCGTTGACAACCATTCCACGGTTGATGTACGCTCCTGGATGCAGTCCAATAGCCCTCGCGCAGGCTTTGTGATTGTGCTTGATCACAATTTTGGAATTGCCAAAGCACAAAACGTGGGAATCTCATGGGCCAGGGAGCAGGGCGCAACCCATGTGTTGCTGATGGACCAGGACAGTGTGTTGGCACCTGACATGGTGCAAGAACTGCTGGACGCTGCAAGCGGCTGCCATTCACTTGCTGCTTTGGGGCCTTGCTATGTGGATGCCCGCATGGAAAACCCGCCACCGTTTATTCGCATGCGCGGGTTGAGGATGGAGCGAGTGGTTCAGCAGCCAGGGCGCAATGTGGTGCCAGTTGATTACCTCATTGCATCGGGTTGTTTGATTCCTATGGCGGCGCTCAATCAGGTCGGATTGATGCGGGAGGATCTGTTCATTGATTATGTTGACATTGAATGGGGCTTGCGGGCAAAACGCGAAGGGCTCCAATGCTTTGGTGTTTTTTCAGCCACCATGAGCCACAGCCTTGGCGAAACACCTTACCCGCTCTTTGGACGTCAAATACCCATTCACTCCCCGCTGCGGCACTACTACCATGTGCGCAACGCGATCCTGCTGTACCGGGAGCCGTGGGTGCCCATGAATTTTAAATGGGTGGATGGATGGCGCTTGCTTTTGAAGTTTGGGTTTTACTCCCTGCTGACACCACCTCGACTGCAGCATTTTTTAATGATGCTGCGAGGTTTTTGGCATGGAATCAAGGGCCGTGCAGGTCCGCGGTTTCCGTGAAAAATGCAAACTTCTTTGATGAGCGCTGGTTGGCGGCCAGACTGTATGACTAAAAGCGCTAAATCCGCTTTTTCTGCGCTTTATACCTCTGCAACATGGTCGTTGCTGGGCAACGTGTTGCCGATGGTGGCGGCCTTGGCTGCCGTGCCGTTTTTGCTGCACTATCTGGGTCAGGAGCGCTTGGGCGTGCTTTCCCTGGTTTGGGTTGTGATTGGATATTTCAGTTTTTTGGACATGGGCCTGGGGCGGGCGGTGACGGTGGCAGTTGCCTCGTGTCGCGCCGATGGTGTGTCAGGGCGCAAGGATGAACTGCACGTGGTGGGCACCGCTTCTGTGCTGTTGCTCAGTGTCGGCAGTCTGGTGAGCCTGTTGTTGGCGCTCGGCATTGCCTTTTTGGGTGTTCCGGTTCGCTTGTCATCACCGATATTTCTGGCTGAGGTCCAAGAAGCCCTTTATTGGATGCTGCCAAGCTTGCCCTTGTTGCTTTTGTCGTCAGTTTTGCGGGGGCACCTGGAGGGTGTTGGGGCGTTTCGTGTTTTGAATCTGGTTCGCATTCCAACCGGCGTCATGCTGGTGGGGGGGCCTTGCCTGACGGCCCTTATTTCGCCAGATCTTGTGTGGGCTTGTGTGAGTATTTTTCTGGTCAGACTGGTGCATGCGTTTGCGCTGGTGTGGCTGGTGGCACAAGAAATGGAGTTTCGCTTGGCAGGCTTTGCGCAGGCACTTGTGCGTGCCAGCAGCAAAGCTTGGCTCAAAAGGTTGTTGTCTTTTGGGGGCTGGGTGACCGTCAGCAATGTTGTAGGGCCGGTGATTGTTTATGTGGATCGGTTTGTCATCGGGGCCGTATTGGCTGCAAGCTTTGTTGTTTTTTATGCCGTGCCATTCGACGTGGTATCGCGCTTGCCCGTGTTGGTAACATCGCTTGGCAGCGTGTTGTTGCCAGAGTTGGCGCGGCTGTTGCGCAGTACTTCGGGCAGTGCATCGGGCAGTTCAGAAAACATACGCATGGCCCGCAGTTTGGTGATGCGCTCCCATCGCTTGATTGCTGGCTTGGTGACTGTTGGTATTGTGTTGGGCTGGCTGGTCACGCCTTGGGTATTGCACTGGTGGCTGGGGGCGACGTTTGAGGCGCAGGCTACACCGGTCACCCGAATACTCCTGCTGGCTTTTGGTTTCAATGCGCTGGCGCAAATTCCGTTCACCGCAATGCAGGCAGCGGGAAGGGTTCGTGAAGTGGCCTTGCTGCACGTGCTTGAGTTGTTGCCCTATGGGTTGGTATTGGTTTGGGCTATTTCCAAGATGGGCATTGAGGGCGCTGCATGGGCCTGTTTGGTCAGAAACGCAATAGACTACGCGGTTCTGACGTGGATGTGGCGAAGCCACTCAGTCGGGTTGGCAACGGGCGCGAAGAGTTAATTCATGCAAAATTACGCTGACAAAAACGATAATTATTTTGCACATGCGCGCAGAGAAATTGCGCCGTGCTTACCCCAAAAGTGCGGCAGAGTGCTGGAGATTGGGTGCGGCTCTGGCGCGACGCTTGCTTGGCTGCGCCAAGCCGGGCGAGCCTCTTGCACAGTCGGGGTTGAAATTGCCGAGGCTGCCGCGCAAAGCGCAAGAGATCATGCAGATGAAGTGTTTTGTCTGGACTTTGAGCGCGGTGAGATTCCCGTGGCAAATGCCAAGTTCGATGTGATTTTGTGCCTGGATGTTCTGGAGCACATGGTCAATCCCTGGCAAGCAATTGACCGCTTGGTTTCTTTGTATCTTGTGCCGGGTGGGACGATGGTTGTGAGTTTGCCCAATGTGGGGCATTACAGCGTTGTTTTGCCCCTGCTTTTCCAAGGGCGCTGGGATTATGCACAGGCTGGTTTGCTTGACCGGACGCATTTGCGTTTTTTCACCCGAAAATCGGCAAAGCACTTACTGTCACATCCTGACCTAGAGGCTGCGCGCTGCATGGCGAGAGGTTTTGAAAGGTCTTCGCTCAAGGGTATTTTTAATATGCTGACATTCGGTATATTCGCAGACCTTTTGACATACCAATATTATTTGACAGTTTGCAAAAAGGTATAGGTCTGCATGATGGAGCGCGTGGAAATCGTTGTTTTGAATTGGAATGGATGGCAAGATACTATTGCCTGCATTTTTTCAATTCAAAAACAAGACTACCCGAATTTTCATCTGCTGGTCGTCGACAACGGCTCCACCGATGACTCTGTGGTTCAGATCAAGAAGGCTGCACCTGCGGTTGAACTGCTGCAAACCGGGGCAAATTTGGGCTTTGGCGGAGGTTGCAACGCAGGTATCAGGCTTGCGCTTGACCGTGGTGCGGACTTTGTCTGGTTAATCAACAGTGACTCTACCGCTGATGTATGCGCGTTATCTGCGCTTGTTCGTAAAGCACAGAGCCATCAAACTCTGGGGGCCGTGGGTTCAGTGCTGTATGAAATGGGGACTGGCGGGCAAGTTCAGCTATGGGGCGGCGGCAGGGTGAATCTTTGGCTGGGGCAATCTCACCATCAGCAATCTCCCGGCAAGCTTGATTTTATTTCCGGTGCGTCCCTTTTGCTACGCTGTGCAGTCCTTGAAAAAATTGGTTTATTTGATCAGGCGACTTTTTTTATGTATTGGGAAGATACGGACTTGGCTTTTCGGCTACAAAAAGCCGGGTGGCAACTCGCGGTTGCGGATGACTCCAAGGTGTGGCATAAACAGTCGGCGAGTCTGGGCAAACGCAGCCCTTTGCTGGATGAGTACTTTACGCAGTCGGCGGTGCGATTCCTGCGGCGCTACGCCCGAATGCCGCGCATTTCCATTGCCCTTATGCTTGGCTTGATGTTGGTCAAGCGAGTCGCTATGGCCGAATTAAGCCGTGTCAGATCTGTCATGAAAGGTTATCGAGGCGCATGAATGCAGAAATGGCACCAGTTTCTGTTGTGATACCTTGCTACAGATGCCAGCGTACGGTAGAGCGGGCCGTGGCCTCTGTGGCTGCGCAAACCATGGTGCCGGCAGAAATTATTTTGATTGACGATGGCAGCGGTGATGAAACGCCTGCCATGTTGCAGGCCTTGATCGGTCGGTACCGGTCGGGGTGGATTCGTCTTGTGTTATTGGCTGAAAACCTGGGCGCTGCCAGTGCCCGCAATGCAGGATGGGCGGTGGCTGGTCAGCCCTATATTGCTTTTTTGGATGCTGACGATGCTTGGCATCCGAAAAAAATTGAAATTCAGTACGGATTCATGCAAATGAATCCTGATGTCGTTTTGTGTGGCCACGGCCACCGTTTGCTCAAAGAAGACCGTTTGCCAGATTGGGATGTGTTGCGCGGCCCGGTGAAGCGGATTCGCAAGTGGGCCTTGCTGCGGTCCAATAAGTTTGTAACGCCTTCGGTCATGCTTCGCCGCGATATCGAGCACCGTTTTGTTGAAAAGCAGCGCTATATGGAAGACCATATGCTGTGGCTGAACATTGTGTGCAGTGGCGCTCGCGTGGTCAAACTGTCGGAAGAATTGGCGGCTATTTACAAAGAAGCGTTTGGGGTGACGGGGCTGAGCTCGCAGGTGTGGTTAATGGAAAGAAGCGATCTTGGAAATTACCGTCGTCTCTATTTGGGGGGATATATTGGGGGCGCTCAGCTGACGGCGCTGGTTGTTTATTCAACACTCAAGTATGTGCGCAGATTAATCATTTATTGGGGCTATTTGCGGTGGAAGAAGTAGCCGCTTCGGTGCCCATGAATCTTTCAATTTCAGTTGTCAGTCATTCTCAAATTGCGTTGGTTGAAGCCTTGTTGGGTGATCTTGCGCTTTACTGTGGTCATTTGAGTTTTGAATTAATACTCACGCTCAATATTGAAGAATCCTTGCCTTTTGGTGCAGACACATATGTCTTCCCGATCAGGTTGATTCGCAACTCCCTGCCGCTTGGTTTTGGTGCCAATCACAACCAAGCCTTCAAACAAGCTACAGGGCGCTATTTTTGTGTTGTCAATCCAGATATTCGTTTGACCGGCAACCCCTTTGGTGAATTGATCGCTGGCCTAGAGGATTCGTCAGTGGGTGTGGTGGCTCCGCTGGTGTTGGGTCAGGAGGGATCAGTGGAAGACAGCGCCCGGCGTTTTCCGAGCCCTCTGAAAATTCTTTGCAAAGCGTTTGGCAGATGCAAAGGGCCAGACTATGCGATAGGGGCATCTCTCGTCTATCCAGACTGGGTGGGGGGCATGTTCATGCTGTTCCCGCGGCGTGTTTTTGCCGAGCTGCGGGGTTTTGATGAGCGCTATTTTCTTTACTATGAAGATGTCAATCTGTGCGGTCGGTTGAGATTGCGGGGCTATCAAGTGGTCCTTCATCCGGGTTGTCAGGTTGTTCACCATGCGCAGCGCAGCAGCCATCGCAATCGGAAGTATTTCCGCTGGCACTTGTCCAGCATGACGCGGTTTTTCCTCTCGTCGGTTTACTGGCGACTGTTATTTCAGCGCACGCCATGAAATTCTTGGTGACAGGTGCCAGTGGTTTTGTCGGCAGGAGGCTTTGCGCCGAACTTTCAAGGCGTAGCAATGCAGTTCGCGCTGCAGGGCGCGGCGCACTGGTTCCAGTGCCGGGCGTCGATGCGGTGTGTGTGGGCGATCTCAGTGGCGACACTGATTGGACGCAGGCAGTCTGTGGTGTTGACACCGTCATCCACCTCGCCGCCCGCGTTCATGTCATGGACGACAAAGCGGCTGACCCGTTGGCAGAATTTCGCAAGGTGAATGTGGCTGGCACGCTGAATTTGGCGCGTCAGGCGGCAGCGGCTGGGGTTAAGCGGTTTGTGTTCATGAGCTCTGTCAAAGTCAATGGCGAATCGACTCAAGCGGGGCATCCATTTACGGAGCTAGATGCGCCCGCGCCGCAGGATGCTTATGGGCAGAGCAAACACGAGGCGGAGCAAGGCTTGCGCGAGATTGCCTCAAAAACGGGCATGGAGGTGGTGATCATTCGTCCGCCCTTGGTGTACGGGCCAGGTGTCAAGGCTAATTTTGCGGCTTTGATGCGGGCCGTTCAAAAGGGTTGGCCCTTGCCCTTGGGGGCGGTGCACAACCAGCGCAGCATGGTGGCTTTGGATAATTTGGTGGATTTTGTTGTGACCTGTGCAAGCCATCCGCAGGCGGCCAATCAAACGTTCCTGGTGAGTGATGGTCATGATCTGTCAACCACCGAGTTGGTGTGTGGTTTGGCTGATGCGTTGAAGGTGCCAAAGCGGTTCCTGCCGGTGCCTGCCTGGCTGCTTGAGGCTGGCGCGATGTTGCTGGGCCAGCGCGCCGCTGTACAGCGTTTGTGCGGCAATTTACAGCTTGATATTTCCAAGGCGCGCAGTTTGCTGGGCTGGACGCCCCCCGTGTCTGTCAGCGAAGGTTTGCGGCGTGCCGTCAGCACAAGGGTGAATGGAGGAATCCAAGATGAAGAGAGCATTTGATCTTATTTTGGCAACGGTTGCACTCATGGTCTTGCTGCTGCCCATTATTTTGGTGGCATTGCTGGTGCGTTTAACGTCTGAGGGGCCAGCACTGTACTGGTCAGATCGCGTAGGGCGGGATAACCAAATTTTCAAAATGCCAAAGTTTCGCAGCATGAAAATCGGTACGCCTGCTGTGGCAACCCATTTGCTGACGGACCCGGCGAGTTATCTCACACCCATTGGCAGCTTTTTGCGCAAGAGCAGTCTGGATGAATTACCGCAACTGTGGAATATTCTCAAAGGGGAGATGAGTTTTGTGGGGCCAAGACCTGCGCTGTTCAATCAGCATGATTTGATTGATTTGCGAACGCGCAGCGGAGTCCATCGTTTACTGCCTGGTTTGACGGGGTGGGCGCAAATTAACGGGCGTGACGAATTGCCGATTCCGCAAAAGGTTGCCTTTGATATTGAATACCTTCGTTCGCATTCTTTTGGTATGGACCTCAAGATCATCGTATTGACTGCCTGGAAAGTGTTGAAAAGCGACAGTGTCATGCATTAATCTGATTGGTTTGGTTTAGAATAAATTTGTATTTATTCATAACGAGGTGTTTTCCATGAGCGATTTAATCGATATTCAAAGTCAAATTGAAAAATTGCAAAAGCAGGCCAGTGAAATCAAGTCCCGCGAATTTGACAAAACAGTGCAGGACATTCTGGTCAAAATGAATGCTTTTGGCATTACTTTGAAAGATCTGCAGCCAGGCAAATCGCGCGGCCCAAAATCCAAATTGAAGGCGGGCTTGGTGACCAAGAGCGTTGCCAAGGTTAAAAAGAAAGAAAAAGGCACCGCAGTTGTTGCTGCAAAATACCGCGGCCCCAATGGTGAAACCTGGAGCGGGCGTGGTTTAACCCCGCGCTGGATGGCCGCTTTGGTGGCGCAAGGTCAAGCCAAAGAGTCATTCATCATTACCAACGGATAAACAAACCAGCCGACCGCACCGCCGCACGCGAGGTCGGTTTTTTTTCGACTTTGAAATATTCTGATATGACCGACGTCTCCCACATTCTCCCCCGCGACAAAGCCGAAATACTGGCTCAGGCGCTGCCCTATATTCGCAAATACCACGGAAAAACCATGGTCATTAAATATGGCGGCAATGCCATGACCGACCCGGCTTTGCAGGCTGATTTTGCGGAAGATGTGGTGTTGCTCAAATTGGTCGGCATCAACCCGGTGGTGGTTCACGGCGGTGGGCCGCAAATTGAAAATGCGCTCAAGCGATTGGGTAAAAAAGGAGAGTTTATCCAGGGCATGCGCGTGACCGATGCTGAAACCATGGAAGTGGTGGAGTGGGTTCTGGGCGGTGAGGTGCAGCAGGACATTGTGGGGTTGATCAACCAGGCTGGCGGCAAGGCGGTGGGTTTGACCGGGCGCGACGGCGGCATGATTCGCGCGCAAAAGCTCAAAATGCTGGACAACGCCGACCCCAGCAAAGAGCACGATGTGGGTCAAGTGGGTGACATTGTCAGTATTGACCCGAGCGTGGTCAAGGCACTACAGGATGATGCCTTCATTCCCGTCATCAGCCCGATTGGATTTGGCGAACACAACGAGAGCTACAACATCAATGCCGACGTGGTGGCTGCCAAGCTGGCCACGGTGTTGCAGGCGGAAAAGCTGTTGATGCTAACCAACATCAGCGGCGTTTTGAACAAGGCGGGTGAGTTGCTGACCGATTTGACGGCGCGTCAGATCGACGGTTTGTTTGCCGATGGCACGCTCAGCGGCGGCATGCTGCCCAAGATCAGCGGGGCGCTGGATGCGGCCAAGAGCGGCGTCAACGCGGTCCACATCATTGATGGGCGGGTGCCGCATGTGCTGCTGCTTGAAATCCTGACAGAGCAGGCTTTTGGAACCATGATCCGATCCCATTGATTTGCTATTGAAGTTGTAGCTATTTGCGCACGTTCCATAGGATGCAAGCGCCTGATTTCATTGTAAATTTTGAGATCGGGAACAAAGCGCCGAGGGAGCTTGACCCCCTCGAAAACCCTTGCTTGGGCTGTGCGAGAATGAAATTTCACTTTTCGCCTGTCCACCATGTCCGACACCGAAGCCGACACCCCCCTCTCCCAGTCCTCACCTTCCACTGAGATGGCCCCTGTGGTGCGCAAGCGGCCCAAGCCGGGTGAGCGCAGGCTTCAGATTTTGCAAACGCTGGCGACCATGCTGGAGCAGCCGGGGGCCGAGCGCATCACCACAGCTGCCTTGGCGGCGCGGCTGGGCGTCAGCGAGGCGGCGCTGTACCGCCACTTTGCCAGCAAGGCGCAAATGTTTGAGGGCTTGATCGAGTTCATCGAGCACTCGGTGTTTTCGCTGGTCAATCAAATTGTGGACCGGGCGCAGGCGGTGGGCGTGCCGGATGCCTTGGGGCAGCGCACGTCAGACGATGCCACCGGCACCCGCCAGGCAGCCAATGTGGTGTTGATGCTGATGCAGTTCGCAGAGAAAAACCCCGGCATGGCCCGCGTCATGGTGGGTGATGCGCTGGTGTTCGAGAACGAACGCCTGCAGCAGCGCATGAACCAGTTCTTTGACAAGATTGAGGCCACCTTCAAGCAAAGTCTGCGCGCTGATCTTGACGTGGCGGGTTCTCCAACGCCCACTGTGGATGCTCAGGTGCGCGCCTCGGTTGTGACGGCTTTTGTGGTGGGGCGTTTGCAGCGATTTGCGCGCTCGGGTTTTAAGCGCTTGCCCTCAGAACACCTGGATGCCAGCTTGCGTTTGATTCTGTGACTTAAGTCACATAAGGGCCTGTGACCCCCGTGTAAACCCTTGGATGCCTCGGGTAAACCCTCCCGTGTCTTAGAAAATTTTCTCTAGAAATGACGCCGATTTCAGCCGCTGTGCAGAAAAATGCTGCAAAATAGCACGATCGTTCTTTTTAATGCAAATGTCTGTTTCAATCCTTCCTGTTGAATCTGTACGCGCCCCGCAGCCGTGTGGGTGCGCGGGCAGGCGCACGGGCGTCACAAAAGGGTCAGCATACCAAGCAGGTGATTGTGGATGCGGCTTTGGCCTTGGCAGCGCAAATTGGGCTTGAAGGGCTGAGCATTGGCGCTCTGGCCGAAGTCACCCACATGAGTAAATCCGGCGTTTTTGCCCATTTTGGATCACGCGAAGAGCTTCAGATTTCCGTCATTCGCGAGTACTACAGCCGTTTTGCAGACGAAGTTTTTTTTCCGGCCATGCAAGAAGCGCGCGGACTGCCGCGCGTTCGGGCTTTGTTTGCCAACTGGATGAAGCGCGTGGCGGTCGAACTCCAGTCCGGCTGCATTTTTATTAGTGGTGCGGTCGAATTCGACGATCGGCCGGGACCAGTTCGGGATGAACTCGCCAGTTCGGTCAAAATTTGGCTGGCCGCCATGTACCGCGCCGTGGTGCAGGCCAAAGAAGAAGGCCATCTCCATGAAGATGCCGACGAGCGGCAGATGGCCTTTGAAATTCACGCCCTCATTCTTGCCCTTCACTACGAAGCCCGGTTCCTGAAAAATCCGGTGTCTTTGCAGCAAGCCAACAAAGGTTTTGAAAACATACTCGCGCGCTACGGCAAACCGGCCGCAGCATCTCTCGCAACTCTTCCTCAATCAACCCACCCCTAAAGGAGTAATCAGTATGCCTACCTATAACCCGCCCCTGCGCGAAATGCAATTTGTGATGCACGAACTGTTGGACGTCGTAGGCGATTTGAAGCAATTGCCCCCCCACGCAGAGATGGATGTCGACACCATCAACGCGGTACTCGAAGAAGGTGGAAAGTTTGCCTCCGATGTCATTTTCCCGTTGAACATCAGCGGCGATGCCGAAGGTTGCACGATTGACCAGACTACACACGCCGTGACCACGCCCAAGGGCTTCAAGGAGGCTTACAAGACTTATGTTGATGGTGGCTGGCCTGCCCTGGCCTGCGACCCGGCTTTTGGTGGCCAGGGTCTGCCGTTTGTCGTCAATCAAATGTTTTACGAGATGCTCAACAGCGCCAACCAGGCCTGGGCCATGTACCCTGGACTGACACATGGTGCTTACGCGGCCCTCGAAGCGCATGGAACCGACGAGCAAAAGCAGACCTACCTGCACAAAATGACCAGCGGCGAATGGACGGGCACCATGTGCCTGACAGAACCCCATTGCGGTACCGATCTGGGCTTGATGCGCACCAAGGCAGAGCCACAGGCCGATGGAACTTACAAGATCACTGGCAACAAGATTTTCATCAGTGCAGGTGAAAACGATATGTCGACCAATCTGATTCATCTGGTGCTGGCGCGTCTGCCCGATGCGCCTCCCGGCATCAAAGGTGTCAGTTTGTTCATCGTGCCAAAATACCAAGTCAACAAGGATGGCTCGCCGGGAGCGGCAAATAACGTGTACTGCGGCGGCCTGGAGCACAAGATGGGCATCAAGGGCAACGTCACGGCGCAGATCGTGCTCGAAGGCGCCATCGGGACAATGGTGGGACAACCCAACAAAGGCATGCAGGGCATGTTTGTGATGATGAATGCCGCGCGTCTGGGCGTTGGCAACCAATCGCTGGGCCTGACTGAAGTGGCCTACCAGAACGCGCTGACCTATGCCAAAGACCGCATCCAGATGCGCTCGTTGTCCGGCCCCAAGGCCAAAGACCAACCGGCCGACCCCATCATCGTCCACCCGGATGTGCGCAAGATGCTGCTCACCGCCAAGGCTTATGCCGAAGGTGGTCGTGCCCTGATGACATACGCCTCCATGCTGTTGGAAAAAGAACTTAATCATCCGGACGAAAAGGTGCGCAAGGATTCCGGCGAGATGCTGGCCATGCTGACACCCATTGTCAAAGCCTTCATCACCGACAACGGCCACATTTCCACCAACGCCTGCATGCAGGTGTTTGGCGGCCACGGTTTCATCAAGGAATGGGGCATGGAGCAGTTTGTGCGCGACAACCGCATCAACATGACCTATGAAGGCACCAACACCATCCAGTCGCTGGACTTGCTGGGGCGCAAAATCTTGGGTAACAACGGCGCCACGTTGCGCAAGTTTGGCAAGCTGGTGGGCAAGCTGGTGGAAGAGGAAGGCGTTAACGAAAAGATGGCCGAATTCATCACGCCGATTGCCATTTTGGGTGACCAGATGACTAAATTCACGACCGAAATTGGTTTCAAAGGCTTCCAGAACCCCGACGAAGTGGGCGCTGCTGCGGTGGACTACCTGCGGGTGGCTGGCCACTTGGTGTTCGGCTACTTCTGGGCCCGCATGGCGCAAGTTGCGCTGCGCCAGATTGCTGCCGGCAATACGGACCCCTACTATGTGGGCAAGGTGCAAACAGCCCGCTTCTATTTTGCCAAGCTGTTCCCGGAAACCGCGACGCTCATGCGCACCGCACGCACCGGCAGTAAGGTGCTGATGGACACGGACGCCGCTTTGGCATAAGTGTGGTGACCTCCCCGTGCGAACGGGGATTTTTTTAAATATTATTAATAGAGGAGCAGGTATGTTCAGAGCTGTTTTTGTTTCACTGATTGGCGCGCTGGCGCTGCCGGTGCTGGCCCAGATGACCCCGGTGGGTGTCTGGCGTACCTATGACGACAACTCCGGCGAGTTGTCTTCTGAAGTGCGTATTACCGACAACGGCGGCGTTTTGTCCGGCAAGATTGAGAAGTTGCTTCGCAAAGATGCAAAGCAGGATGATGTTTGTGACAAATGCACCGACGCACGCAAGGGCAAACCGGTGCTGGGTTTGGAGATCATTCGTGGTGCCAAGAAGGCTGAAGGCAAGGATGTTTGGGAAGGTGGCAAGATTCTTGACCCCGAAAACGGCAAGGACTACTCCTTGAAGTTGACACCCATTGACAACGGCAAGAAGCTCGATGTTCGCGGATTCATAGGTTTTTCATTGCTCGGTCGAACTCAAACCTGGGTGCGGGCGCAGTAAATTTTTTTCATAGCCAGAGCGCTTGGGCGCATGGACTTGCCCACGTGTTTCGGTTCAGTTTCAGGAATCAACATGTCTCGTTTTCAAGTCAAAAAAGTCGCCGTGCTAGGTGCCGGCGTGATGGGCGCGCAAATTGCCGCCCACCTGGTCAATGTCAAGGTGCCGGTCATTTTGTTTGACCTGCCCGCCAAAGAAGGCCCCAAAAACGGCATCGTCACCCGTGCGATTGATGGCTTGAAAAAGCTCAAACCTGCGCCATTGGGCGTGGCGGAAGACGCGGTGCTGATCCAGCAGGCCAACTACGAAGAGCATCTGGACTTGCTCAAAGGCTGCGACCTCATCATTGAGGCGATTGCCGAGCGCATGGACTGGAAGCTGGACCTGTACAAAAAAATTGCCCCCCACATTGGCGCGCAGACCATCGTGGCGTCCAACACCTCGGGCCTGTCCATCACCAAATTGAGTGAAGCCCTGCCCGAAGAAATCAAGCCGCGCTTTTGCGGCATCCATTTCTTCAACCCGCCGCGCTACATGGCGCTGGTGGAACTGATCAACACCCCCACCACCCAGCCCGCCTATCTGGACGCACTGGAAGCCTTTGTCACCAGCAATCTGGGCAAAGGCGTGGTGCGCGCTAAAGACTCGCCCAACTTCATCGCCAACCGCGTCGGCATTGCCGGCATGCTGGCCACCATGAAGGAAACCGCCAACTATGGCTTGACCTATGACGTGGTGGATGACCTGACCGGCAAAAAGCTTGGCCGCGCCAGCTCTGGCACCTTCCGCACCGCGGACGTGGTGGGCCTGGACACCATGGCCCACGTGGTCAAGACGCTGCAAGACACCTTGAGCATCGAAACCGACCCGTTCTATGAGAGCTTCACCACACCAGATGTGCTCAAGACGCTGCTGGAGATGGGCAACCTGGGGCAGAAAACCAAGGCCGGTTTCTTCAAAAAGGTCGGACGCGATGTGTCTCGCTTTGATCTGGCCTCCAAGGGCTATGTGCCTGCCGGTGAAAAGGCTGACGAGGTCTATGCCCGCATGCTCAAAAAGCCAGCGGCGGAACGCCTGAAATTGCTGCGCAGCAGCGAAGGCGCGCAGGGTCAATTCCTGTGGGCTATTTTGCGCAACAGCTTCCACTACGCCGCGATTCATCTGGCTTCGATTGCCGACAACGCGCGTGACGTGGACTTCTGCATGCGCTGGGGCTTCGGCATGAAGCAAGGCCCGTTTGAGCTGTGGCAAGAAGCCGGTTGGCTGGAAGTTGCCAACATGGTCAAGGAAGACATTGACGCAGGCAAAGCACTGTGCAATGCACCGCTGCCGGATTGGGTTTTCAAAGGCCCGGTGGCAGATGCCGGTGGTGTTCACACACCGGCCGGTTCCTGGAACCCCACCACCGGCCAGTTTGTGCCCGTGCGCAGCCTGCCCGTGTATGCCCGCCAGCATTTCCCCGAGAGCGTGCTCGGTGCCCAGGCACCGTCTGCCACGACCGCAGGCAAAACGCTGCACGAAGACGAGGCCATGCGTTTGTGGACGCTCGATGGCGAAGTCTTGATCGCCAGTATCAAGACCAAGATGCACGCCATCGGTGCCGGTGTGATCGAAGGCCTGGACAAGGGCATTGATCTGGCCGAAAAAGAATACAAAGGTTTGGTGATCTGGTCGCCTGACGAAATGTTCTCGGCCGGTGCTGATCTGCAGTCCATGCTGCCCGCCTTCATGATGGGTGGCGCCAAGGCGATTGACGGTGCCGCGGCTGAGTTGCAGCGCGTCATGCTGAAACTGCGCTACGCCAATGTGCCCACCATTTCCGCCATTCGCGGTCTGGCGTTGGGCGGTGGGTGTGAAATGGCGGTGTACTCCGGCAAACGCGTGGCTGCCATGGAGAGCTACATTGGTTTGGTGGAAGTCGGCGTCGGCCTGGTGCCTGGTGCCGGTGGCCTGACCTACATCGCCCGCCGCGCTGCTGAAAAGTTGGCACTATCGACTGGCAAAGACATTCTTCCCTTCCTGACCGAAGGCTTCACGGCTGCGGCCATGGCCAAAGTCGGCACCAGCGCGCTGGAGTCGCGCAAGCTGGGCTATTTGCTGGACAGCGATGTGGTCGTGCCGCACAAGGACGAGCTGCTGTTTGTGGCCATCAACGAGGCCAAGGCCATGTTTGATTCCGGCTACCGCGCACCACACAAGCGTCAGTTTGTCGTGGCCGGGCGCAGCGGCGTGGCCACCATCAAGGGCACCCTGGTCAATATGCGCGACGGTGGCTTCATCAGCGCCCACGACTTCCACATTGGCTGCCTGATTGCCGAAGTGGTCTGCGGTGGCGACATTGACGCCGGCTCCATGGTCACTGAGGAATACCTGATGACGCTGGAGCGCAAGGCGTTCTGCTCCTTGCTGACCAACGCCAAGACGCAAGAGCGCATCATGGGCATGATGTCCACCGGCAAGCCGGTGCGCAACTGACATGGGCAAGGCCACGGTGTCCGCCAGGCCAAACCGGCTGGCCCGCTCGATCGGCCTGATCGAGCGCGTGCCCGGTTTTGTGCGCCCCTGGGCGCGCAATGCGGTGTTGCGCCGGGCCGTGCCGTTCACCGGCACGGCGGGGCTGCAATTTGTTGAGCTGACACCCAGCCGGGTTGAAATCGCTGTGGCGAACCGCCGACGCGTGCAAAACCATATCCATGGTGTGCATGCGGCGGCCATGACCTTGCTGGCCGAAACGGCCACCGGCATGGTGGTGGGCATGAACGTGCGCGACGACTGCCTGCCCCTGGCCAAAGAGCTCAAAGTGGCGTTCAAGAAGCGCACCCAAGGGGCCATGCGCGCCGTGGCGGTGCTGACCGATGCACAGCGGGCTTTGATGCAGAAGTCTGACAAGGGCGAAGTCACAGTGGCCGTGCAAGTGACGGACGAGTCCGGCAATGAGCCGATTGAGTGTGAATTTATTTGGGCCTGGATACCGTCCGGCCCGCGAAAAAACTGAAAACGTTGCAGGGCAGACCGCGGCAAGGCCGCAAGGGCTGCCCTCAACACACAAAGGAGTTCTCCATGAAACAAGTTCAAGAAGCCTACATCGTTGCCGCCACGCGCAGCCCGATTGGCAAATCCACCCGCGGTTTTTTCCGCAACACCCGCCCGGACGACCTGCTGGTGGCCGTGCTCAAGTCGGCGCTGGCTCAGGTGCCCGGGCTCGATCCCAATGCGATTGAAGACATCGTTTGCGGCTGCGCCATGCCCGAAGGCCAGCAGGGTCTGAACATTGCGCGCACGGCAGCGGTGCTGGCCGGGTTTCCCACCAGTGTGGGCGGCATCACCATCAACCGTTTTTGCGCCTCGGGCGTTTCCGCCATCCAGACCGCTGCCGACCGAATCCGTGTCGGTGAGTCCGATGTGATGATTGCTTGCGGTGTGGAGAGCATGAGCATGGTGCCCATGGGCGGCAACGCGCCTTCGTTTTCTCCCATGATGTTTGACAGGGATGAGGACATCGGCATTGCCTACGGCATGGGCCTGACGGCTGAAAAAGTGGCTACCCAATGGAAAGTGGGCCGCGAAGAACAGGACGCGTTTGCCCTGCAGTCCCACCAGCGCGCATTGGCTGCGCAAGCCGCCGGGTATTTCACCGCCGAAACCACGCCGATTGAAGTGACGGACCGTTCGCCCAACCTGCTGACTGGCGAAGTGATCGAGAAAAAGCGCACGGTCAGCGTGGACGAAGGTGCGCGCCCGGACACCACGCTCGAAGGTCTGGCCAAGCTCAAGTCTCCGTTTGCTGCGCGCGGCACGGTGACGGCGGGCAACAGCTCGCAAACATCGGACGGCGCGGGTGCCTTGATTCTGGCCAGCGAAAAGGCGGTCAAACAGTACGGACTCAAGCCGCTGGCGCGTTTTGTCTCGTTCGCCGCCAAAGGTGTGCCACCGCAGTACATGGGCATTGGCCCGATCGAAGCCATTCCGGCCGCCCTGCGCGTGGCAGGCTTGACGCTGGACCAGATTGACTGGTTTGAGCTGAACGAAGCCTTTGCCGCACAGTCGCTGGCTGTTATCAAGACTTTGGGGTTGGATCAGTCCAAGGTCAACCCGATGGGTGGTGCCATTGCCTTGGGCCACCCGCTGGGAGCCACCGGTGCCATTCGCGCGGCCACGCTGGTTCATGCTTTGCAGCGCACGCAGGGCAAATACGGCATGGTCACCATGTGCATTGGCATGGGGCAGGGGGCTGCCGGCATTTTTGAACGGGTTTGATCCTCGCCCGAGTCATAAGCCACCTTCGGGTGGCTTTTTTAATCCAAGCACCGGGAGCTAATCATGACCCCACACCCATTTGACGAGGCCGTCGATCTGCAGGCGCAGCCTGACGGTTCCTGGCTCGGTCACACCAGCCCGGCTTATGCCAACATGGTGGGGCCGTTTGGCGGCATCACCACCGCGCAAGCGCTCACGGCGGTGCTGCGGCACCCCGAGCGCCTGGGTGACCCGGTGGCGCTCACCGTTAACTTTTGTGCGGCTGTGGAGAAGGGCACATTTGTGGTGCAAGCGCGCCCGGTGCGCACCAACCGCTCCACCCAGCACTGGGTGATTGAGCTGCAGCAAGCCGGGCAGGCCGTGTTCACGGCCACGGCAGTAACGGCCGTGCGCCGGGAGACCTGGAGTCTGGACGAGGAAGCCATGCCCGCGTGCCCGCCACCGAGCGAAGTTGCACTGCCCCAAGCGCGTGCGCCAATGGAGTTTGTCAGCCGTTACGAGCAGCGCCCCATCACCGGCGGCCTGCCCCTGGTGTGGGACGGCAGCGGCAACAGCAGCCTGACGCAGCTCTGGGTGCGCGACCAGCCGCCCCGGCCACTGGACTTTGCCTCGCTCAGCGCACTGGCCGACATCTTCTTTCCGCGCGTTTACATCCGCCGCTCCACCCATGTACCGGTGGGCACCGTGTCGCTGACGATCTACTTCCATGCCGATGCCAGCCAAGTGGCTCAAACCGGCAGCGGTTATTTGCTGGGCCAGGTCAGAGCCCAAGCCTTTCGCAACGGCTACTTTGACCACACCGGCCAGTTGTGGAACGAGGCCGGTGTGCTGCTGGTCACCACCCACCAACTGGTGTACTACAAACAATAATCCTAGATTCCTCAGTTGGACACGCCGGAGTGAGCCGTTGGCGGCGAGCCAGAAAAATATATGCCAAATTGGCCTCTTGCGCATATAAACAGTGCGCAAGCAGCTACTAAAATAATAGCATTCAACAAGCCAATTACTATCAGGAGACGACATGGACGAAGCCGCATCATCATCACCCTTGGGTAGCTTGCGGGGCAAAACCCTCTTGATCACAGGTGCCTCACGCGGCATCGGTCTTGCTGTTGCCAAGCGCGCCGCCCATGATGGTGCCAACATTGTCATCGTCGCCAAAACCACCGAGACCAACCCCAAGCTACCGGGCACCATCTACAGCGCCGCGCAAGAGGTCCAGGCGGTGGGCGGCCACGCACTGGCGCTGGCCGTGGACATTCGTGACGAGGCTGCAGTGCTGGCAGCGGTGGCCAAGGCGGTGGAAACCTTTGGCGGCATCGACATTCTGGTGAACAACGCCAGCGCCATCAGCCTGACCAACACCGAAGCCACGCCCATGAAGCGCTTCGACCTGATGAACGGTGTGAACGCGCGCGGCACTTACCTGTGCACCATGGCGTGCCTGCCTGAGCTGAAAAAATCGGCCAAGGCCGGGCGCAACCCGCAGGTGCTGACCATGTCGCCGCCCTTGTCCATGCAAGCGCACTGGTTTTCGCCGCACACCGCTTACACCATGGCCAAGTACGGCATGAGCATGTGTACTTTGGGTCATGCGGGTGAGTTCAAAAAATACGGCATTGGTGTCAACAGCCTGTGGCCACGCACCGCCATTGCCACGGCGGCCATGCAAATGATTCCGGGGGTCGATGTGGGGCTGTGCCGCAAGCCTGAAATCATGGCCGATGCCGCTTACCTGGTGCTCACCCAGAATAACACCCGCACCGGCCATTTTTACATGGACGACACCGTGCTGGCTGCGCATGGCGTGACCGATCTGGAAAAATATTCGGTAACGCCAGGCACCCAAAATTTCCTTCCTGACTTGTTTGTGGAGTGAGCCATTGCTCACCATTTGACTTGATTTAAGTCAAATTTCGTGAGAATTTGACGCTAAAAATTTGTGACATCGTTCACTTGCAATTGCCAGGCCTCGTCGCATAATGGGCTGGAAGTGAACGCTGTTTCTGGCGTTCAACCCCAACCCATCGGTCTCACATACCGTCCATTGCAGGGGAGGTTCGCATGCAAAATCAAATGTCCAGGCGGGTGTTGCGCGCTGCGCGCACTGTGCTGGCGAGCGTTTTGGCGGCGGCTGCGGGTACTGCGGCAAGTTCTGTAGCGGCCCAGTCCTTGTACGACTTGCGCAGTGGTTTGCCAGCGTCACGCCCCGGCATTGGCTTGACGGGCAGTGCATGGTTTGTACAAGGCGGCTTGCGGGCGGGTTATGTGCCCACAGCCTTGGGCGAGCCCGATGCCTTGTCCAACACATTGTCCGGCGGGTGGCTGACGCCCTTGGGGGATGGCAGCACGGTACTTGGTCTTCTGGGAGCCAGTGCAGTGGGGCGTGCCCTGGGTCAGCGCGATGATGGCGAACGTCAGTTTTGGGGCCCGCGCATTCACTTGATGAAGCAGTTCAACGAAAAACTGGACGGCTACGCCAGCGCAGGGGCCACGTTTTCCGTTTACCGTGGCATCACCCCGCAGTATCTGGTGTCCCGCCACGAAAAACTCTATGACCTTACCGTCGGGTTGACCTGGACGGTGGCCAAAGGCCTGTCGGTGCGGCCCCAGGTGTCGTTTACCCGGCACAGCAACAGCAGCGCTGATGTCTATTTGTTTGACCGGGCCGACACCTCGGTCAATCTGCGCTTCGATTATTGAGGTTGTGGTGCGGGTGCAAAATAGCACCCATGAAACCACCCAAAAGACTGCAATCCCTGATTGAAGAAGGCTTGATCGACACTGTGGTGCGCCAGCTGATGAGCGGCAAGGAAGCCATGGTCTACGTGGTGCGTTGCGGCGATGAGACGCGCTGCGCCAAGATCTACAAGGAAGCCGAAAACCGCAGTTTTCGCCAGGCGGTGGACTACACCGAAAACCGCAAGGTCAAGAACTCGCGCCAGGCCCGCGCCATGGCCAAGGGCACCCGTTACGGACGCGAGGCACAGGAGGCCGCCTGGCAAAGCGCCGAGGTGGATGCACTGTACCGTCTGGCCGCCGCCGGTGTGCGCGTGCCCAAACCCTACAACTTTTGCGATGGCGTGCTGCTGATGGAGCTGGTGACCGACGAGTTTGGTGACGCAGCCCCGCGGTTGAATGACGTGGTGCTTACCCCCGCGCAGGCCCGAGCCCACCACGGTGCCCTGCTCACGGAGGTGGTGCGCATGCTCTGTGCCGGGGTGGTGCATGGGGATTTGTCAGAGTTCAACATTTTGCTGGCAGCGGACGGCCCCGTCATCATTGACCTGCCCCAGGCCATCGATGCGGCGGGCAACAACCACGCCAAGCGCATGCTGCTGCGCGATGTGGCCAATTTGCGGGCCTACTTTGGGCGGTTTGCGCCGGAGCTCTTGCACACCCACTTTGGACCGGAAATGTGGGATTTGTACCAGCGGGGCATGTTGCAGCCGGACTCGGTTCTCACAGGGCGCTTCGAACACCAAAAAGGCTTGGTGGATGTGGGCAGTGTGATCCGCGAGATCGACGATGCCCGGGCCGAAGAGGCAGCGCGTCGCCTGCGCATGCAAACGCTCCGCCCACAATGACCTCGTAATTTATTTTTACAAAGCAAGCGCTTGCTAAAAATAAATTAGTTGGGTATGCTCCGGGGCCATGACAGCCCCAGACCTTCTTAACCCTGCGCCAGACGCTAGCCCCAAGCGCCCACGGGGTCGCCCGCGCAAGACCTTGGTTGAGCGCGACGACGGCAACCGCCGGCAACACCTCATCACCGCCGCAGCCCGCTTGTTTCGCCGGCAAGGCTTTGACGCCACCAGCACCCGCGACATTGCGGCAGCGGTTGGCATGCACAGTGGCTCGCCGTTCTATCACTTCAAAAGCAAAAACGCGCTGCTGTATGCCGTGATCGAGGAGGGTATGCATTCGGCCATAACCCGGCAAACCGCTGCTTTGCAGGAGGACGCGCAGGCGCAAGTGGGCCACCCGCTGGGGCAGATCAGGGCCTTGATCCGTTCACACTTTGAAACGCTGCTGGGGCCCGGCAATGATTTTGTTCCGGTGATGCTGTACGAACACCGCGCTTTGAGTGAGCGCCAGCGCACCGCTTTGACCCAGCTGCGGGAGGACTACGAGGCCCCCTGGAAGCCGGTGCTGCAAGCCTTGCATGACAGCGGGCATTTGCAGGCGTCGGTCAAGCTGTCGCGGCTGCTGATATTGGGTGCGCTGAACTGGTCGGTGCAGTGGTTTGACCAAAAAAAGGGCGCTTCGTTGGAAGAACTGACGCAAGCCGCCATTGCTTTATTTTTCAAGGAGTGTTGATGAGTTACGGTTCCGTTTTTGCGAAAAATTTGTTCGCAGGCAAAGTCATTCTGGTCACCGGAGGTGGTTCCGGTATTGGGCGCTGCGTCGCCCATGAATTGGCCGCCTTGGGCGCGCACACCGTGCTGGTGGGGCGCAAGGCCGAGAAGCTGCAGGCGGTGATGGACGAGATTGTGCAGGACGGCGGCAGCGCCAGCTTTCATGTTTGCGACATTCGCCAGGAAGAGGCAGTGAAGCAAACCGTGGCCGCTGTGGTGGCGGCGCAGGGCCACATTGACGGCTTGGTGAACAACGCGGGCGGCCAGTACATGACGCCGCTGGAAGCCATCAGCGCCAAGGGCTGGGAGGCGGTCATCAACACCAACCTGACCGGCGGGTTTTTGATGGCGCGCGAGTGTTTCTTGCAGTCCATGAACAAAAACGGCGGCAGCATCGTCAATATCGTGGCCGACATGTGGGGCTCCATGCCCGGCATGGGGCACAGCGGCGCGGCGCGCGCGGGCATGGTCAGCTTCACCGAGACGGCAGCCATTGAATGGGCCGGGCGCGGCGTGCGGGTCAACGCGGTGGCGCCAGGTTATATCGCCTCCAGTGGCATGGACAAATACCCGGTAGAAATGGCCCCCATGCTGCGCGAAATGAGCAAAACCATTCCGCTTGGGCGCTTTGGTACCGAGGCGGAAACCTCGGCGGGCATTGTCTTTTTGCTCAGCCCGGCAGCCGCCTTCATCAGTGGCAGTACCTTGCGCATTGACGGTGCCAGGCCACAAGTGCGCTTGGGCTGGCCGATGCGGGTGGCAGACGCCAAAGCACTAGCGCGCGATGCCATCAAGCCCTTCAACGGCTTTCACCGTGCGACCACGCCCAAGCTGTTCGAATCCTGATGGCTGGCTTCACCATGACCGATATTTCCAATGAAGACATTGCCCTGGTGGAAGATGCGGCCCGTAAATTCATTAAAACTGAAGTTGCGCCCCACCTTGACAACTGGGAAGAGGCGGGCGAATTTCCGCGCAGCTTGTACCCGCGTGCCGCCGAGATGGGCTGGCTGGCCATGGGCTACCCCGAGGAGTTTGGTGGCACGCCCAGTCCCTGGAAGCTGCGCAATGCCCTGACCATTGCGCTGGCGCGCGCCGGGGGCAGCGGTGGCCTGATGGCCAGTCTGTTCAGCCACAACATCGGCCTGCCCCCTGTGGTGCGGCATGGTTCGCCAGCCTTGCAACGGGAGGTCATTCCTGATGTGCTGGCGGGCAAGAAGATCGCGGCCCTGGCCATCACCGAACCCGGTGGCGGCACAGATGTGTCGGCCCTCAAAACCACGGCACGCCGCGAGGGGGATGAGTATGTGGTGGATGGCGAAAAAGTCTTTATCACCTCCGGCATGCGGGCCGACTGGTTCACCGTGGCGGTGCGTACCGACCTCAAGAACAAAGGCCCGATGGGCATCTCGATGCTGATGGTGCCGGGCGACGCGCTCGGCCTGTCACGCAGCCGGTTGAAAAAAATGGGTTGGCTGTGCTCGGACACCGCGCAGCTTCGGTTTGACGGCGTGCGGGTGCCTGCGCGCTATCTGGTGGGAGAAGAGGGCAGCGGGTTCAAGATGATCCTCACCAACTTCAATGGTGAGCGGCTGTCCATCGCCGCCATGGCGCTGGGTTTTTCCGAGTGCTGTTTTGATGAGGCGCTGAGCTGGGCCCAGCAGCGCAAGACTTTTGGCACGGCGCTGGTGGACCATCAGGTGATTCGCCACAAGATCATGGACATGAAGATGCGCATCGAGTCTACCCGCGCCTGGCTGCAGGCGGTGTCCAACCGGGCCGACTCCGGTCACAAGGCCGACAAGGGTGCCGAGTGGGTGGCGCAGGTGTGCCTGCTGAAAAACCATGCCACGCAAACCATGCAATTCTGTGCCGACCAGGCAGTGCAGATTCTGGGCGGCATGGGCTATATGCGCGGCACCGCCAGTGAGCGAATCTACCGTGAAGTCAAAGTGCTGATGATTGGCGGCGGCACCGAAGAAATCATGAAAGAGCTGGCCTCGCGGCAGCTGGGGCTTTGAAAACAACGGTTAATCCACTATAAAATTTATAGCTGCTTGCGCAGACTGCATGCGCGCAATCACCGTTTTTTACCTGTAAATCACAAGGCATGCATCACGCCAGACTCTGCCGTCGTATTTGGGGCGGTGATTGGATGTCATGGCGTAGGCTGAACGGGCAGATACCCATGAAAAAGGCCACCCGAAGGTGGCCTTTGCCGTGCAATCAAGCCCCCAAGGGGGCTGCCATTACAGCTTGATGTAGTCGGTGACCACGGTCCAGCGACCGTTTTGAATTTGCGACAAGCGGGACAAGTCGCTGCCCAAACGGCGGGTGGGTGTGAATTTCATCACAGGGCTGCCGAAGATGTCCGACGGAATTGTGATGGTCTCCATGCCGCGAATGAATTTCGAGGTGTTTGGGCGAGTGCCCACAGATTGCATGACCTTGGCAAAAGCGTCCATGCTGGTGTAGCCAGCCACCGACATCACTGATGGATCTTCGTTGAATTTGGTGATGTACTTGCTGGCCCAGAAACGCACCGGCTGCGAGGTGGAGTCGGAATAGGGCAGCTGGGAGGTGTTGGTTGCGTAAAAACCTTCCACCAGTTTGCCACCCAGCTTGTGGATCAGGTCAGAGTAGGCTGCTGTGGTGCCCAGAAACACCGGGTTGAAGCCCATTTTGCGTGCAGTGCCAATGGTGCCAATGGTTTCACGAATGATGGTGCCCATCACCACCAGTTCGCAGTCGGCCGCCTTCAATTTTCCGACCTGTTGCGTGAAGTCGGTGGCACCGCGCTTGAAGGATGCCTTTTCAGTCAGGGTCATGTTGTCGGACTTCAGTGCGTCTTCTGCACCTTTGAGAACCTCCTGGCCAAACTCGTCATCCTGGTAAATAACGCAGGCTTTTTTCACGTCTTTTTGTTTCATCAGCTTGACCAGCTGACTCTTCATCTGCTCGTGGTAGGTTGAGTTCACCGCAAACTTCAGCCGGTGAAAGGGCTCGTACATTTCGCTCGAAGATGTCAGCGGGAAGAAGTTGATCACCTCTTTGGAAAACATAATGGGCATGGCTGCAATGTTTTGCGTCGCACCCAAGGTGTTGACCATGGCAAAAATTTTGTCCTTGTTCACCAATTTTTCAGCCAGAACAGCAGCTTTTTTGGGGTCGTAGCCATGGTCTTCGACAATCAGCTTGATCGTGCGGCCATTGATGCCGCCCTGCTCGTTGATTTCATCAATGCGCAGCATCATGCCGTTGCGTGCGGCTTTGCCGTAGCCTGCGAGCGGGCCGGTCAAGTCTTGCATCGTGCCAATGATGATTTCAGTCTTGGTGATACCTTGCTGTGTCCTGACTCCCTGCTGCAGCTGTGCGATCGACAGAGTTGCGGCGGTGGCCAAGGTTGCAAAAATAAGCGATTGTTTGAATTTCATGTCAGAAGGCTCCAGTGTTGAAAATTATTGTACGAGGCCAAACTTGAAGCGTTGTCAAGTCGCTGCCTGTCATCAATGTGACGCTTTTATAACGGTAATGTACCCTGAGGTCGATAGGGTTTATCCCGACGCACTCGCATGGAAACAACATATGAGGGTATTGCCCCCGCAATCAGGGTTTTGGTTTGGGTACCTCACGGGGCCGGCCCTGGTCGTCAATGGCCACATAGGTCAGCGTAGCCTCGGTGACTTTGGTGTACTCACCTTGCGAGCCATAACGCTCGGCAAACACCTCAACCTTGACCGAGACGGAGGTGCGGCCTATGCGCGAGAGCTTGGAGAAGAACGACAAAATATCGCCCACCCGCACCGGGTGCTTGAAGATAAATTCATTCACCGCCACCGTGGCAAAGCGCCCACCCGTATAGCGCCCCGGTATGACCGAGCCGGCCAGGTCAACCTGCGCCATCACCCAGCCGCCAAAAATATCACCATTGGCATTGCAGTCGCCAGGCATGGGAATTACTTTAAGCACCAACTCTGCGTCGGTGGGCAATTGAACCCGTTCGGCTGGGGTGTTTGCGGCGGTGTTGACAGGTGAAGTGGTTGACATAGGCACAATCGAGGTTGGTTTGGTTTTTGGATTGTCACCTATGCGCCGCTCTGGCGAAAACACCCGCTCTGCCTACACCGGCGCTGCTGCGTCCACACCAGCAGCTACCCCCGCCGCACCCCGCTCCGACTGGGTGACCTTGCGCCGCCTGTTCCCCTATTTGTGGCAGTACAAATGGCGCGTGATGGCCGCGCTGGCATTCATGGTGGCTGCCAAAATGGCCAACGTCAGCGTGCCCCTGCTGCTCAAGGAGCTGGTGGACACCATGAACCCCAAGGGCGGCATCGATGCCAATGCCCTGCTGGTGGTGCCCGTGGCGCTGCTGTTTGCCTACGGGTTGCTGCGCCTGTCCACCACCGTGTTTGCCGAACTGCGCGAACTGATTTTTGCCAAGGCCACTGAAGGTGCCTCGCGCACCATCTCGCTGCAGGTGTTTCGCCACCTGCACGCCCTGAGCCTGCGCTTTCACCTGGAGCGCCAGACTGGAGGCCTCACGCGCGACATCGAGCGCGGCACACGCGCCGTGCATTCGCTCATTTCGTACTCGCTGTACAGCATCTTTCCCACCTTGATCGAGGTGGCGATGGTGCTGACGCTGCTGGCGGTCAAGTTTGACGCCTGGTTTGCGGGGATCACCCTGATTGCGCTGGTTTTTTACATCAGCTTCACGATTGTGGTGACCGAGTGGCGCACCAAGTTTCGCAAGGAAATGAACGAGCTGGACTCCAGCGCCCACAGCCGCGCCATCGATTCATTGCTCAATTACGAGACCGTCAAATACTTCAACAACGAAGAGTTTGAAGCCCGCCGTTACGACGAAAACCTGGAGCGTTACCGCCGCGCCGCCGTCAAAAGCCAAACCACCTTGAGCCTGCTCAACACCGGTCAGCAGCTCATCATCGCCTCTGGCCTGGTGGCGATGCTGTGGCGTGCCACACAGGGTGTGGTGGATGGCCGCATGACCTTGGGTGATCTGGTGATGGTCAATGCCTTCATGATCCAGCTCTACATTCCGCTCGGGTTTTTGGGCGTGCTGTACCGCGAGATCAAGCAAAGCCTGACCGACCTGGACAAGATGTTCACCCTGCTGGAGCGCGAGCGCGAAGTGGCCGATGTTCCGGGTGCCCAAGCGCTGCAGGTCCAGGGGGCTAACGTCACCTTCAGCCACGTCCACTTTGCGTATGAGGCGGCGCGGCCCATCCTGCATGACATCAGCTTTGAAATTCCAGCGGGCAAAACCGTGGCGGTGGTCGGCCCCTCGGGCTCGGGCAAGTCCACGCTGGCGCGCTTGCTGTTTCGCTTTTACGATGTGCAGCAAGGCCAGATTCTGATTGCCGGGCAAGACATCAGGCAGGTCACTCAGGCCAGCGTGCGTCAAGCCATTGGCATCGTGCCGCAAGACACCGTGCTGTTCAACGACACGGTGGAATACAACATCGCCTACGGCAAGCCCGGTGCCACACGCGAGCAGGTTCAAGAGGCGGCGCGCGCGGCCCACATCCACAACTTCATCAGCGCCACGCCCAAGGGCTATGACACCATGGTGGGCGAGCGCGGCCTCAAGCTCTCGGGTGGTGAAAAGCAGCGCGTGGCGATTGCCCGCACATTGCTCAAAAACCCGCCGATCCTGATCTTTGACGAAGCCACCTCGGCGCTGGACAGTGCCAACGAGCGCGCCATCCAGGCCGAACTGCAAAGCGTGGCCCAAAACAAAACCACGCTGGTCATCGCGCACCGGCTTTCCACCGTGGTGGATGCCCATGAAATTCTGGTGATGGAGGCCGGGCGCATTCTGGAGCGCGGCACGCATGCGCAGCTGCTGGCGTTGAGCGGGCGTTACGCCAGCATGTGGGCGCTGCAGCAGTCGGCTGCGGATTAGAGTTTTGGATGTTTTAGGCCTGTAGCGCCCTGGAAACCTGCGCAGGCAGCTATCAAAACGATAGTTTTGTGGGTGCGGGAATGGTTCTCGCTTTGATGGGCGGGTTTGCACCGTCAGGAGTCATTCGGTTTTTGGCCGTGAATGACTCCAGCAGGCCAGCCGCCGCCGCTCTCACAGCAGGACTCTGGCCGACGTGGCATTCAGCTCCGTTCGTGTCCCCCGCCCGCGTTGCGGGCTCCTCCTTGACCTCACTTCACTGAACGCCACGCCAGCCTGAGTCTTCAACCGTTGTTGGTAATTCGCCGATTGCCATAGAAAGTTTGCGCATACGCATTGGCGGCTGACGGTGACGGCGGGGTGGATGGTGTAGCGAAGTAAAGGAGGAGGATCGGGCGCAGTCCGGTCCGGGGGACATGAGCGGAGCCATCTGCCCCGGAGTCATCGGCCACTACAAACCTGTGCGTGCAAGGTCCGCAAACGCTGCGGACTTGACTTACAGCAGTACCACGTGACCGGCAGCAACCAGTCTTAAACGGTCAATGGCACCGCCAGCGGTGTCTTCAAGGTCGGAATCCCTTTGGGTGACAAGGAGCAATAAAGCGCCTTCCGGTGGATGCCCGCATGCTCGGCCCTATTTCCCAAGCCATCCTAAGCTTCGGCAATGTCACACAGCAGACCTGCCGCACGATTGTTCGAATTGTCCAACTTTTCCAGCGTCGCTTTCAAATACGTCTCGGCAAATTGCCGCTCAGCGTGCAATTCTTGGATGGTTTTCTCGGTGTGAGACACCTTCAATAGTTTGATGGTGTTTTAGGCCGTTTGCGCAAGTAAAACGTGCGTCAGTAGCTATTAAAATAATAGCAATATTTTGCGCTGGTGACTTTGACCCAAGCGAAAAAAATGCGGCACAATGGACCGCGAACTTCCAAAAACCAGACGAGAACGGTATTGTCATGACTCTCCAACGCATCCTCTACGCTGAAGACGAACCGATTATTCAGGCCATGGCCAAGTTGGCGCTGGAAAAAGTCGGGGGTTTCCAACTGCTTGTCTGTGGCTCGGGTGCCGAGACGATTGAAAAGGTCAAGGCTTTCGCGCCGGATCTGATTTTGCTCGATGTAATCATGCCCGGTATGGACGGCCCGGCCACCCTTGCCAAATTGCGCCAGGACCCCGCAACAGCGACCATTCCCGTGATATTTCTCACTGCCAATACCGACGCCAATGAAGTTGCTGGTTACAAGGCTTTGGGTGCCATGGAGGTGATGG
Organism: Candidatus Rhodoferax bjergmarkensis; assembly: GCA_016708345.1. Taxonomy (GTDB): domain Bacteria; phylum Pseudomonadota; class Gammaproteobacteria; order Burkholderiales; family Burkholderiaceae_C; genus Rhodoferax; species Rhodoferax bjergmarkensis. Next base: position 53,815 of record JADJFX010000043.1, on the reverse strand, counting down.
CCAAACCCTTTAGCCCCATGACGCTGGCGGCGCAAATCAAACAGGTTTGGGCTGGCAACAGGGCATAAAAAGGGCTTAAACAGGGCAAAAGTGCCGATCGTCAAAGGACTGGCTTCAGACTGCCCATTTTCCTGAAGGAAAACAACCCGTGAGTGATGACGTAGCCAATCTGCTGGCCGAAATGCAGGCCGACTTTCTCGATGACCTGCCGGGCCGGTGCGACCGCCTGGAGGAATGCGTTCTGGCGCTGGAGAGCGCAGAGCCGGGCGCGTTTGACGAGCTGTATCGCCAAATTCACAGCCTCAAAGGCACCGGCGGCATGTTTGGCATCCACGTCATCACCGCTGTTTGTCACCAGTTTGAAAGTTTTATTGGGGGCTCAAAGAAGCAAATGAACCGCCAGACGGCCACTACGGCACTGGCCTATGTGGACCTGCTGCGCAAGACCAGTTCAGCCAAAGGGCGCGACGCGGCCGGGGTGGCGGCCATTGAGCAGGTGCTGGAACGCCTGCGCCTTGAAAGCCTGTCGGGCCGGGCGTCGGTGTTGATGGTGGACCCCTCCGACACCGTGCGTTTGCTTTACAAGGACGTGGTGGACAGAGCCAACGTCAAGCTGAGCACCATGGCCGCAGGCATTGCGGCGCTCGAGCGCATGCTGCGCGAACCTTTTGATTTGCTGGTGATTTCCCGTGAGCTGCCTGATTTGAACGCCGTTGCGGTGGTGGCCGCCTTGCGCGAGTCGCGCAGCCGCAACAGCGACATTCCGGTGGTGCTGGTCAGCAACAACCCTGCGCCGGTACCCGCGCATCTGGGTATTTTGGCTGTTGTGCGACGTGACACGCACATGCTCTCGACCATCAAAAAGAGCATTGTCGAAATACTGGCCCGTTCGGCGGGCAGGGCGTGCTGATTCTTTAAGATCAAATTGACCTGTACCGCAGGTCCTGTGTGCGCTAACAGCTATCAAAATAGTAGTGCTGGCCAGCCACTTCTGCCCTGTGGCCCCCCCACCACCGATAATCGGGGCATGACTTCTTTTGCCTGCCTCAACTTATCGCCTCCCACCCTGGCCAACCTGCAGCAGCTTGGCTACCTTGAGATGACCCCCATCCAGGCCGCCAGCCTGCCCACCGCACTGGCCGGTAAAGACCTGATCGCACAGGCCAAAACCGGCAGCGGCAAGACGGCCGCCTTTGCACTGGCGCTGCTGGCCAAGCTGAACCCGCGCTGGTTTGCCGTGCAGGCCATGGTGCTGTGCCCTACGCGCGAGCTGGCGGACCAGGTCACCACCGAAATTCGCCGTCTGGCGCGGGCTGAAGAAAACATCAAGGTGGTGACGCTGTGCGGCGGCATTGCCCTGCGCGGCCAGCGCGCCAGTCTGGAGCACGGCGCACACATTGTGGTGGGCACGCCGGGGCGCGTCATGGACCATCTGGCGCGCGGCTACCTCACGCTGGAAGGCCTGGGCACCCTGGTGCTGGACGAGGCCGACCGCATGCTGGACATGGGCTTTTTTGACGACATTGCCACCGTCACCAGGCAGTGCCCCAAAGAGCGGCAAACGCTGCTGTTTTCGGCCACCTACCCGGAAGGCATCGAAAAGCTGGCCAGGCAATTCATGCGCGAGCCGGTGCAGATCAAGGTCGAATCCCAGCACACCGAAAGCCTGATCGAGCAGCGCTTTTACGAGGTCACCCGCCACAACCGGCTGGCCACCGTGGCGCAGCTGCTCAACCACTTTCGCCCCATCAGCACGCTGGCGTTTTGCAACACCAAGCAGCAGTGCAAAGACCTGGTCACCTTTTTGCAAGAGCAGGGCTTCAACGCGCTGGCGCTGTATGGCGAGCTGGAGCAGCGCGAGCGCGACCAGGTGCTGGCGCAGTTTGCCAACCGCAGTTGCTCGGTGCTGGTGGCCACCGATGTAGCCTCGCGCGGGCTGGACATCACGCAGCTGGAGGCGGTGATCAATGTGGACATCACCCCCGACCCCGAGGTGCATGTCCACCGCATTGGCCGCACGGGCCGGGCGGGCGAGTCGGGTCTGGCGCTGAGTCTGGCCAGCATGAACGAGATGGGTTTTGTCGGCAAGATCGAGCAGTATCAAAACCGCGAATCCGTCTGGCACAAGCTGGATGAACTCACGCCCACCGGCCAGGGGCCCTTGCTGGCACCCATGATGACGCTGCAAATTTTGGGTGGCCGCAAAGAAAAAATACGCCCTGGCGACGTGCTGGGCGCGTTAACGGCGGATGCGGGTTACACAAGGGAGCAAATTGGCAAGATCAACGTGACCGAATTTTGCACTTTTGTGGCTGTGCAGCGCGACATTGCGCACGAGGCAATGCAACGGCTCAACGCCGGCAAAATCAAAGGAAAGAGTGTGAAAGTTCGTCTTATGTAGCTTTTGAGGGGATTGATGGTGTGTCAGACAAACACCTACACACATTGCAGCCAATTGCTGACTACAGTTCTGCGGAGTTCTCCCAAGCGCCAAAGTATCCCCAAAGCGCTTATTCCACAGGAGAACCGACATGACTACTACCGCCCTTGAGCTCAACCCCTTCAGCCTGATGATGGAGCCCGAACTGGTATTGCAAACCATGGAGCGCTCCCAGCAACTGCGCGGCCTGCGTCGGCACAAACTGCGCCCGCTGGACAAACCCCTGATTCCCTTCACCAAAGAAGCGCTGGCCAGCCGCGCCGCCTTTGACGCAGCCATCGACGCCGAAGAGTTGGACAGCCTGGACGACTTTCCGCCAGCAGCCCCTCTGCTGAACTGATTTATGTTTTTGACGCCGCACCCGTGGCCGGTGCAGCGTCAGCGCCCAGGCGGGCCGCCTGCCTGAGTTTGTCTTTTTTGCTGGGCCGTTTGCCTTTGATGCCGCCGCCACTGGGGGCGACTTCAGCCGCTGTTTGAACCGGCTCGAAGCCTTCAATCTGTTCCAGTGGCAAGCTCAAATGCTGGCGTTTTTCGATCAAGCGGAAATGCGCCTCGGTGTCGGCACTGACAAAGCTCACCGCCACGCCACTTTCTCCCGCGCGGGCGGTGCGCCCAATGCGGTGCAGATAGTCCACTGCCGAGCGGGGCAGGTCGTAATTCACCACCACCGGCAATTGCGCAATGTCCAGCCCGCGCGCCGCCACATCGGTGGCCACCACCACTTTGAGGCGTGATGCCTTGAAATCTGCCAGCACCTGCGTGCGCTTGCCCTGGCTGAGTTCCCCATGAAACGGCTCTGCGTAGATGCGCGCCTTGCGCAATTTGTCGGCCACGATTTCGGCAGCGTGTTTGGTGGCCACGAACACCAGCACCCTGCGCCATTGGTGTTGCCCGATCAGGTGGCGCAGCAACTGGGTGCGCCGCCCGGCATCCACCGCAATGGCACGTTGTGTGATGTCCGGCAGACTCTGGGATGTGGGCAAAACCTCAATGCGCACCGGTTCGTGCAGCAGTGATTGCGCCAAGGCCTGCACCGCCGCAGGAAAAGTGGCGGAGAAAAACAGGTTTTGCCGTTTGGGGGGCAGCAGCGTCAGCAGACGTGCCAGCTCTTCGGCAAAGCCCAGATCAAGCAGGCGGTCGGCCTCGTCCAGCACCAGCGTGGCCACACTGCCCAATGACAGCGCGTTGTGCGCCACCAGGTCCAGCAAGCGCCCGGGCGTGGCCACCACCACGTCGGTGCCACCGCGCAAGCGCATCATTTGCGGGTTGATCGACACCCCGCCAAACACCATGGCCACCTTGAGCGGGCGCGGCAGGTGCAGCGCCAGCTTGCGAATTTCCTCGCCCACCTGGGTGCACAGCTCGCGCGTGGGCACCAAAACCAGCACCAGCGCGCGCCGGGGGCTGTGCTGGGGGGCGCTTTCCAAGTGCTGCAGCAGGGGCAGGGCAAAGGCGGCGGTTTTGCCTGAGCCGGTTTGCGCGCAGCCCAGCACATCGCGCCCCTGCAGGGTGGCGGGAATGGCGGCGGCTTGAACGGGCGTGGGGGCCAGATAGCCGTGGGCGCTGACGGCGCGCAGCAGAGCAGGGGACAAACCCAGGGAAGTAAATGGCATGAACAGGTGCTTTATGGGGAGGTGGAGTGGGCAAGAATGATGAGACTGATTCGGGGCGGGGCCGTCCCAGTTTACGCGCAGTCGAAGCACTGGACCCTTTGTGCCGGGATACACCGCATAATCAGGGCTTGGGCGGATCACTTTCATCTGGGGTGATTGAACAGCCGGCAAGGCTGATGAATCCGCTCAAGTGCTTGTTGCTGGATCGGCTCCCCACTCTCAAGAGGCAAGCGTGAAAAAAACATTCAAACTCGACATCGAAGGCAAACACCGCGACCGCGTGATAGAGGCCACCAAGCACGAAATCCGCAAATACGTCAAACGCCAGCGGCGCGTTCCATTCCCTGAGGGGGTGGACTATTGGGATTTTGATTGCAAATTCGGTGCCAGTGCCGACAGCGCCGTGGTGGTGCATTTCGCCACCATCACCAGCCTCATCAACGAGGTCGCTCAAAATGGCGGCACCTCTTTCTACCTCGAATTACTGGCCAAAGGTGTTCATCGGGCACCGCGTGCACCCAGGGCGGACGAGGCCGAGCAAGACCGGGGATAATCGCGGGGTTTCAAAAATTAACTGGAGTAATTTCATGGCCAAGACATTCCGTACCGAAGCAGACCGCAAAGCAACCCCCCGCCCCGTGGCACCCAAAGGCGTGTGTTTCACCGCTGGCAAGGGTCAGATGCGCAGCCTGGAGCGTGGCACTGCCACCAACAACAAGAAAAACCCCGGCAAGCGCTGCAAAAAAGGCGGTTGATTCCGGCTGCTTGCCAGCATGCAAAAAGGGCGGTTTATCCGCCCTTTTTGCATGCTGGAGCCCAAGCGCCGCTTACTGCAAAATTTCAGGCTCGACCAACATGGCCAACTGCGCAAGCGATTCCTGCCAGCCCAAGTAGCACATTTCAACCGGAATCATCTCGGGAATACCTTCCTGCACAACGCTCAGCTCAGTACCGCAGGCCACCGGCTTGAGTACAACGGTCACCTGCATGACGCCCGGCAAATTGGGGTCATCAAACTTGTCGGTATAACGAAGCAGCTCGTTGGGCACGAGTTCAAGGTACTCACCGCCAAACGCATGACTTTGCTGCGTCGTGAAGTTGGTGAACGACATTTTGAAGCTTCCACCCACTCTTGGCTCCATATGGTGAACCGTGCAGGTAAAACCGTAAGGCGCAATCCATTTGGCCATCGCCTCCGGGGTGGTAAATGCGCGATAGACGCGCTCAGCTGGCGCTTTCAGTACGCGGTGAAGTCGAATGGTGCCGGTCATGGTGTTGCGCTCCTTGTGGTTGAAGTGAAACTATTTTCACATGGTGTTCAGCATGAAATATCCGATCTGAGCTCCGCGTTTGCATACCTTGAAAAATGTCATAACATACAAGCATTGCTGACATCCAGAAGGCCATCATGGGTATCCACACATTTTCGAGCCGCGACTTCACGCGTGACGTGTCCGCCGCCAAGCGCGCGGCGCTGGATGGACCGGTGTTTATTACCGACCGTGGACGTCCGGCCTATGCGCTGCTGAAAATCGACGACTATTACCGCATGGCCGGGCAAAGCGGGCCATCGCTGCTGGAGCTAATGGATGGTATTCCAGGCGGTGAGAGCATTTATTTCGAGCCGCCCCGGCTCACGCTGCAGATCCAAGCCGCTTCGTTGGACTGACGCATCGCCATGTTTTTGCTGGACACCAACGTCATCTCCGAATTGCGCCATGGCAAACCCAATCAGTCGATGGCGGTACGCAACTGGGCCGCAGGGCAAGCCAGCAGCGGGCTTTTTCTGTCAGCCATCACCATCCTCGAATTGGAGTTGGGCATTCAGGCACTGGAGCGCCGCACACCACCGCAAGGGAGCGCGCTGCGCGCATGGCTTACGGGCGTGCGTGCGGCGTTTGCCGACCGCATTTTGTCGTTCACCGAAAGCACTGCGCCGGTGTGTGCAGCGCTGCATATCCCCAACCCGCACGGCGAACGTGACGCCATGATTGCAGCCACCGCCATCGAGCACCAATTCACGGTGGTGACACGCAACGTGTCGGACTTTGTTGGTACCGGGGTTGCGCTGGTCAATCCGTGGCTTGAGGGGCAATAGCGAATCAAAATACTTGGTCAAAAATGCCGTTTCCGCACGTCTGGTGTGCGTAAGCAGCTACGAAAAACATAGTGATTTCGGCCTTCCCAAGCTATTCAACTCCAAACCAGCTTTGCAGCGGCAGCCCTGAGGTGCCCAGAACCAGCGGCTGACAGGCTGGGTTCAGCTTGCAAAAGGCGTCCAGCCCTTTCACGTTGCGCCCGGTGCGCAGGGCCTGCACGTCCGCTGGCATTCCCAGTTGAGTGGCGCAGCAGAGAGGAAGGAGCAGGCCGTTCGGGGGGGGGGAATCTATGTAAGCTTTTTGTAGAGCACGACGAGCCGGGGGGTTTCGGGCGTACGCCTTTCATGTGCGTAAGGCGCATTTTCGGCGGCAGACACTCAGCCAGCACCCCAGCGCAATCAACCCCGCAGGCCTGGGGGTTTGTTGGGGAAACAAGAACCACCGTTCCCCGGGCCCCCCCGGGGCGTGCCCGGAATCCCCCCCCCCCCCCCCCCCCCCCCCCCCCCCCCCGCCCCCCCCCCGCCGCGGGGTTTCGGCCCCCCCCCCCCCCCCCCCCCCCCCACCCAACCCCCCCCCCCCCCCCCCCCCCCCCCTCCCCCCCCCCCCCCCCCCCCCCCCCCCCCCCCCCCCCCCCCCCCCCCCCCCCCCCCCCAACCCCCCTTCCCCCTTAATTGGGGTGTTTGGGAAACCCCCCGACCCCAACCCCCCCCCCCCCCCCCAGAAAAAAACCCCGGGGGAAACCCCCCGGGGGAAAAATCATCAACCCCCCCTTATCCGCCCCGGGACCTGCGTAGCAAACCCCGCCTTCCGCCGGAGGGGCCCCCCCACCCCCCCCCCCCCCCCCCCCCACTACCCAACACCTCTGCTCCCTGATGACCAGCGTGCAAGGCGGCCTCGCCATTGCCACGCATCGAACCGGCTGCACCCGCGCAAGCGCAGCGGGGTCTGGGATTGGGCCAGTTTGCGCGCACAGCTCGGGATACTGCGCTGCGCGACAACCTACATGGCAGCCCATGGTGTTCACCACGAAAATTCGGACATGCTCTCCGATATTTCGCAGTAATTTTCGCTCATGATCCAACGCCATTGGCACGCCGACAGGTGGCGCCCAGTATTGGCCTGCCCACCGGTTTGATCGAGAAGACCCTGACGATCTTGAAGTTCCCATGATTCACTGGTCAAATGACCATTTCCGCAAGTCTGGCGTGCGCAAGCAGCTATGAAAAACATAGCGTTTTCGGCATTCCTCAGCTGTCGCCTTCAAACCAGCCTTGCAACGGCAGCCCGTCAGTGCCCAGCACCAGTGGCCTGCAGGCCGGGTTCAATTTGCAAAACGCGTCCAGCCCTTTCACATTGCCCTGGTGGATGCCGCTTTTCACCTCGAACGCGAACAACTCGCCGCGGTAGCGCAGCACGTAATCCACCTCGTTGGCCCCCTCGCGCCAGTAGTGAATGCGGGGTTGCAGGCTGCTGTGTTCCAGGTGGCGCGCCAGCAACTCCGCGCCCACGGCGCTTTCCGTAATGCGGCCCCACAGCTCGGGCGTGGCGCGCAGCCGTTCAAGATCGAATCCATCCAACGCGGCAATGGCGCCCATCAAGGCAGTGTTAAACACCTGCAGCTTGGGGCTGGAGCCGCGCTGGCGCACCACCTGCCCCGCGTATTTTTGCAAACCACACACCATGCCCGCGCCTTCGAGCAACTGCAGGTAGTGCGCCAGCGTGGTGGTGTTGCCGGCGTCGCTGAGCTGGCCCTGCATTTTTTGGTAGCTCAGTTCTTGCCCGCTGTAGCGGCAGGCCAGATCAAACAGGCGGCGCAACAAGGCCGGTTTTTGCACGTGGCTCATCAGCAAAACGTCTTTGCTGATGGTGGTTTCGATCAGGGCGTCGCGCACATACGCGGCCCAGCGCGCGGTGTCGCCAATCAGGCTGGCCGCACCGGGGTAGCCGCCGAAGTAGATGAACTGGTCCAGCGTAAAGCCAAAGGCCTGCTGCATCTCTTGGTATCGCCAGTGGCCCAGGCGCGTCATCTCGAAGCGCCCGGCCATGCTCTCGGTCAGACCCTGCGCAATCAGCAGCGGTGCCGACCCCAGCACCACCACCCGCACGTCGCGCCCGGTGCGCGTGTCTTCGTCCCACAGGCGTTTGACCTCTTCCGTCCAAGCGGGCAGCTTTTGCACTTCGTCCAGCACCAAAATGCTGGCACCCGCCTGCAGCGCCAGCGCGCGTGCGGTTTCCCATTGCGACCTCAGCCAGCTGCTTCCCGCCAGGCCAGGGTTGTCGGCACTCACACTGTGCTGGGCCATGGGTTTGCCGGGCTGCTGCGCAAGCCAGGCCAAGGCTTGGCGCACCAGGGTGGTTTTGCCCACCTGACGCGGCCCGGCCACCACCTGGAGAAAGCGGCGCGGCTCTTGCAGGCGGGCGCAAAAGGTGGCTAAAACAGGGCGTTGAATTTCTGTTGACATAAATTACTCAATCAATTGAGTAATTTTACTCAGCCGATTGAGTAATTTTGAATTGACTTGCTTTTGGACCTTTGGGTGCTGGCTGTATCGGTGGTCGCCACCAGTATCCAAGACCAATTCGAAGTTGTCTTGTGGCCCCGCCTCACCGGAAAGCCACATCCATCGTCTGAGATATCAACGTAATGCTCAGATCCTGTTCCTCCACCTGATGAGCGTGAGCATCTCGTAGTGCATGGCTGCGTCCAGAATCTTGCCGCGCTGGTATAGACTGATGCGACCCTCAAGGAGAAAACGCATGAAATGGCAACACCACATTGAAGCCAATCCCGACGTTTTGGCAGGCAAGCCCGTTGTCAAAGGCACCCGTTTGTCAGTGGAGTTTTTGTTGTCGCTGTTTGCCGAGGGGTGGACACACGAGCAGGTACTGGAAAACTACCCCTCACTGGACCGCACCGCGCTGCAAGCCGTTTTTGCCTTTAGCGTCGATTGCTTGCACGACGAACAATACTTTGCCCAGTCCCTTGCCGCATGAAACTGCTGGCCAATGAAAACATTCCCATGGGCATGGTGCGCCTCCTGCGCGACATGGGTCATGACGTGCTGGCCATTGTGGAAACCACTCCCGGTGTCACCGATGTGGTGGTGCTGGAACTTGCCCGGCGTGAACAACGCACGCTGCTGACTTTTGACCGCGACTATGGCGAGCTGATTTACCTAAAACGCCTGCCGGTGCCGCTGAGCGTGATTTACCTTCGTTTTATTCCGACTTCGCCAGAGGATGCGGTGCAGCAAGTGGCCCCGTTGCTGGCCGACGACGGCAAACTGGTGCAAGGCTATTTTGTGGTGATGGACCGCGACAGCTACCGACGCAGGCCCTTGCCGGTGGACGTGGTGTGAGTCAGTGCATGCCTGCACGGCGGTGGCATTTGAAATCATGATGCTTTTGGCCTCTGGCGCTTGTAGATACTGCGCAAGTGGCTATCTATTTGAAAGTAAATCTGGACAGTGAAAGCCAGTGAGGGTGCGCCAAGCGGCTGCCCCGCCTGTGCTTACATATTGCGCCGGTACTGCCCCCCCACCTCAAACAGCGCATTCGTGATCTGCCCCAGCGAGCAGCAGCGCACGGCATCCATCAGCACCTCGAACACGTTTTGGTTGGCTATCACCGCTTGCTGCAGGCGTTGCAACATCGCCGGGGATTCGCTGGCGTGGCGGGCGTGGAAATCCGCCAGGCGTTGGAGTTGGCTTTGTTTCTCTTCATCCGTGGAGCGCGCCAGTTCCAGCTTGTCCAGCATGGCGTCGCCAGCGGGTGGGCGGAAGGTGTTGACGCCGATGATGGGCAGCTCGCCGGTGTGTTTGAGCATCTCGTAGTGCATGGATTCATCCTGAATCTTGCCGCGCTGGTAGCCGGTTTCCATGGCACCGAGCACGCCGCCGCGTTCGCTGATGCGTTCGAACTCAGACAAAACCGCTTCTTCGAGCAACTCGGTCAGCTCTTCGATGATGAAGGCACCTTGTGACGGGTTCTCGTTCTTGGCCAAGCCCCACTCGCGGTTGATGATGAGCTGGATGGCCATGGCGCGGCGCACCGACTCTTCAGAAGGCGTGGTGATGGCTTCGTCAAAGGCGTTGGTGTGCAGGCTGTTGCAATTGTCGTAAATGGCAATCAAAGCCTGCAGCGTGGTGCGGATGTCGTTGAACTGGATTTCCTGCGCGTGCAGGCTGCGGCCACTGGTCTGGATGTGGTACTTGAGCTTTTGGCTGCGCTCATTGGCACCGTATTTTTCGCGCATGGCAACCGCCCAGATGCGGCGCGCCACCCGGCCCAGCACGGTGTATTCGGGGTCCATGCCGTTGCTGAAGAAGAAGGAGAGGTTGGGCGCGAAGTCGTCAATGTGCATGCCGCGCGCCAGATAGGCTTCCACCAGCGTGAAGCCGTTGGACAGCGTGAAGGCGAGCTGGCTGATCGGGTTGGCCCCGGCTTCGGCAATGTGGTAGCCGCTGATGGACACGCTGTAAAAGTTGCGCACGTTGTGCTGCACAAAATACTCGGCAATGTCGCCCATCACTTTTAAAGAAAATTCGGTCGAGAAGATGCAGGTGTTCTGGCCCTGGTCTTCTTTCAGAATGTCGGCCTGCACGGTGCCGCGCACATTGGCCAGCACCCACTCGCGGATTTTCTCCGCCTCGGTGTTGCTGGGCTCGCGGCCATTTTCGAGTTTGAATTTGTCAATGTTCTGGTCAATCGCCGCATTCATGAACATGGCCAAAATCGTCGGCGCCGGGCCGTTGATGGTCATCGACACGCTGGTGGCCGGGTTGCATAAATCGAAGCCGCTGTACAGCACCTTCAAATCGTCCAGCGTGGCAATGGAAACGCCCGAGTTGCCCACCTTGCCGTAGATGTCCGGGCGCGGATCGGGGTCGTTGCCGTAGAGCGTGACCGAGTCAAACGCGGTGGACAGACGCTTGGCGGCCATGCCCTCGCTGAGCAGCTTGAAGCGCCGGTTGGTGCGAAAGGCATCACCTTCACCGGCGAACATGCGGGTCGGGTCTTCACCCTCGCGCTTGAAGGCAAAGGTGCCCGCGGTGTAGGGGTAGCTGCCGGGCACGTTGTCCAGCATCAGCCATTTCAAAATTTCACCATGGTCTTCATAGGTGGGCAGGGCCACCTTGCGGATGGTGGTGCCGGAGAGCGATTTGGTGGTGAGGGCGGTGCGGATTTCTCGGGCTTGCGCAGTATCTGGGCGAATTTTGACCACATATTCGTCACCCGCGTAGGCCTGTTGCAGCGCGGACCACTGGTCAATCAGCTTGCGCTCCGAACTGCCCAGTTGTGCTTCGCGCTGGGCCGCCAGCCCATGCAAGGCGGGCACAGCGCTGGTCGCCTCCACCTTGGCCGCTTCCAGCATCCGGGCCGAGGCGCGCAGCTGCTGCACTTCTCTGGCCAAAACAGCCTGCGCGCGGGCGCGGGCCTTGTAGCCACGCACCGTGTCGCTGATGTCGGCCAGGTAACGGGTGCGGGCGGCGGGTAGCACCGGCGTCTGGTTGGAGCTGTGGCGCACGCTCACAAGGGGCAGGGTGCCTGCTGCAGACATGGGCACGCCCAGCGCCTGCAGGCGCGGCAGCAGCGCCTGGTACAGCGCGGTCACGCCGTCATCATTAAAGCGCGCGGCCATGGTGCCAAACACCGGCATCTGTTCGGGTGGCGTACTAAACGCTTCGCGGTTGCGCTGCACTTGCTTGGCCACGTCGCGCAGGGCATCGACGGCACCCTTGCGGTCGAACTTGTTGATGGCGACGAACTCGGCAAAGTCCAGCATGTCGATTTTTTCCAGCTGGCTGGCCGCGCCAAACTCGGGCGTCATCACGTAAATGGGCACATCCACCAGCGGCACGATGGCTGCATCGCCCTGGCCGATGCCCGAGGTCTCCACCACGATCAAATTGAACCCGGCCACCTTGCAGGCGGCAATCACATCCGGCAAGGCTGCGCTGATTTCGCTGCCAAAGTTGCGCGTGGCAAGGCTGCGCATGAACACGCGCTGGCCAGAGTCCCCCTTCGCGAGCCCTTCGACAAGCTCAGGGCGAGCGTTGGCGTGCCAAGGGCCAATGGCGTTCATCCGGATACGGTCACCCAGCAGCGCACCGCCACTCTTGCGCCGACTCGGGTCGATGGAAATCAGCGCCACCCGCAAGCTGTCGCCCTGGTCCAGCCGCAAGCGGCGAATCAGCTCGTCGGTCAGTGACGACTTGCCCGCGCCGCCGGTGCCGGTGATGCCGATAACTGCTATGTTTTTGGTAGCTGCTTGCGCACGTATTACCTGCGCAAGAGCCAGATTTGCCTTGTTATTTTCAACAGCGGTCAGCCACTGCGCCAGCGCGCGCCAACTGGCCTCGGTGTGGCCCTGGATGGCCGTCAGATCGGTGGGGGCGTAGCTGCACAGGTCGTGGTCGCAGCGCATCACCATCTCGCCAATCATGCCCGCCAGCCCCATGCGCTGGCCGTCTTGCGGGCTGTAGATGCGGGCGACGCCATAGGCCTGCAGTTCGGCAATCTCAGCCGGCACGATGACGCCGCCGCCGCCGCCAAACACCTTGATGTGGGCACCGCCCCTGCTTCTCAGCAAATCCACCATGTACTTGAAGTATTCCACGTGCCCGCCCTGGTAAGAGCTGATGGCAATACCCTGCACATCCTCTTGCAGTGCAGCCGTCACCACCTCGTCCACACTGCGGTTGTGCCCTAGGTGGATCACCTCGGCACCCATGCTTTGCAGAATGCGGCGCATGATGTTGATGGCCGCATCGTGCCCGTCAAACAGGCTGGCCGCCGTGACAAAGCGGACTTTGTGGGTGGGGCGGTAGGTGGCCAGGGCTTTGAATTCGGCGGAAAGGTCGGGCATTGGCGGCTTCTTGGTTGACGTTTACGTAAACGTCAACTGTAAACCATTTGCAGCCTTAGCTCAACTTTCCTCGACCTTGCGCCCGTTCAAAGGCTGCACAGGACGGGCATTCATCGGGAAGAGCTTGCGAAAGGCGTCCAGCTGTTGCTTGGACAGTTCCACCCGCTGCTTCATGACTTGCCAACGCACGCCTTCGCTGCACGGGGGTGTGGTCAAAGAGCCCATGAATTTGTAGTGGCCCTTGTAGGCCGGCAAAATGGCCGAAGCATTGAACCCGGACGTCAACTTTGTGGCTTCACCTTCCTTGGCGGGCAGGGCCGAAAAAACGGGCTTCAGTGCCTGGTTTTCATCGCCCACTTCAAACAAAACAGCGACCACTGCCAGTTGGCCGGCGGCACTTTTGTGAACCAAATGGGCCACCAACGGGTAGGCTTTGCCGCCGATTTTTTCTTCGCTCGGTGTGTGAAAGTGAAATTGCAGCAAGGTGTAGTCTGTTCCATCGAGCTTGATGGAGCCGCCGTTCGCCACATTCACCTGAATGGTGTGGCCGTTGTTGATCACCTCGGCACCACTTTGTGCGTAGCCAAAGTCGATGGCCGAAGGTTTTCCCGACCCTGCCATCTTGATGTCGATCGGTGACTGCTCTTTGCCGTTCTTGCAAAGCGCAAAGCCAGGCTCCATGGACCCCCAATGGTTGGCACCTTGTTCGCCGCTGTAGCCCCAGTGGGCTGGGTGATGGGCTGCATGGCCTTTGGGCTCGGCTGCGGGCGTTGTCAGGGTGAAGGTTGCCAACAGAGCGGCGACTGCGAGCGAGAGGGCAGGCTGGTTGATGCGCATGATGTGTTCCAGTGGGTTCAAGGGAGGGTGAAAAATCAGTTTAGCCCCAATGAGGCTGCTGGCGCGTGTCAAAAAACCAACTCGTCAAAGGTGCCACTAAAACAGCAGGCAACCGAATTCTTTTAAAGTCGCATGCTCGTGCCCCATTGAGCGAAACATCCTGAGCGAAACATCCATGCAACCCATCCAGCTTTTTGACCCCGCCACCTGCAGCTACAGCTATGTGCTGTTTGATGAAACCACGCGTGATGCGCTCATCATTGACCCGGTCCAGGCGCAACTGGAGCGCGACCTGGCCGTGCTGCGCCAATATGGCCTCAAGCTGCTGTGGTCGGTGGAAACCCACGCCCACTCGGACCACATCACCAGCGCCGGGCAGTTGGCCGAGCTGGCCGGTGCCAAGACTGCTGCGCCCCAGGGCTGCGGCATCGGGACCGCCGCTGTGCAACTCGGTGATGGCGACACGCTGACGTTTGGCCAGGAGAGTATTCGGGCGCTGCACACGCCGGGGCATACCTCGGGTGCCATGAGTTATGTGTGGCGCGATCACGTGTTTACTGGCGACACCTTGCTCATCCATGGCTGTGGCCGCACCGACCTGGCCTCCGGCAGCACCGAGGCAATGTTCCACAGCCTGACGCACATTTTGTTCAAGCTGCCCGACGCCACCCAGGTGTGGCCGGGCCACGACTACCAGGGGCGCAGCCATTCCACCATCGGGGCAGAAAAAGCTGGCAATCCTCTTGTGGCTGGCAAAACGCTGGCCGAGTTTGGTGCCAACATGGCGGCGCTGCATTTGCCCAGCCCCCAGAGCGCCGACCAGGCCAACCCCGTGAACCTGAGTTCAGGCTTGCGGCACGATGCGGTGGCCCAGGCGCTGCACCGCCCGCGTCCGGCACCGGGCTATGCCGGCGATGTGTCGCCCCAGCTGGCTTGCCAGTGGTGGCAGGCCGGGCAGGCCGTGCTGGTGGATGTGCGAACCGATGCCGAGCGCGAATGGGTGGGTTTTGTCCCCGGTGCCGTGGCGCTGGCCTGGAAGCAGTGGCCGGGCATGGTGATGAATGCCCATTTCGACGAGGGCCTCAAGGCTGCGTCAGCGGGCGGGCAAAAACTGCTGCTGCTGTGCCGCAGCGGCGTGCGCTCGGTGGCTGCAGCCAAACGAGCGACTGAACTGGGGCTGGTGGCGTACAACGTGCTCGAAGGTTTTGAAGGCGACCCCGACCAGCACGCCCAGCGCGGCAAGCAGGGTGGCTGGCGCTGGCATGGCCTGCCCTGGCGTCAAGGCTAGTGTGCGCAATTTGGCGATCAGACCGCTTTGACGATAATCCGCGCATGACATTTCTGGCAATTGACGTTGGCAACACCCGTCTCAAGTGGGCGCTTTACCAAAACCCACATCCCAAGGCAGCGCTTTTGGCCCAAGGGGCCGAGTTCCTGGAAAACATTGACAAGCTGGCCGATGGCGCTTGGGCCACGCTGGCACCGCCCACCTGCATGATGGGCTGCATTGTGGCGGGCGACGCCCTCAAGCGCCGGATTCAGGAGCAGCTTGAAATCTGGGAGGTGGAGCCCCATTGGGTGGTTTCCCGTGCCACGGAGGCCGGGCTGACCAATGGCTACGACTACCCCTCGCGGCTGGGCGCTGACCGCTGGGTGGCCATGATCGGTGCCTGGCATCGTTCGCTGGCCCAAGGCCCGGCGCGCCCGATGGTGGTGGTCATGGTGGGGACCGCCGTCACGGTCGAGGCCATTGACGCCAGCGGCCGCTTTTTGGGCGGCCTCATCCTGCCTGGCCACGGCATCATGTTGCGCGCACTGGAGTCCGGTACCGCTGGCTTGCATGTGCCCACCGGCGAAGTGCGGGAGTTTCCCACCAACACCAGTGACGCACTCACCAGCGGCGGCACCTTCGCCATTGCCGGGGCTGTGGAACTCATGGTGCAGCATGTGCGTACCCACTGCGGGGCCGAGCCCAAATGCATCATGACCGGCGGTGCGGGCTGGAAAATGGCACCCAACATGTCGCGCGAGTTCGAACTGGTGGACAACCTGATTTTTGACGGTCTGCTGGAAATGGCGAGCCGCCGGTTTAAAGAAGAAATTGGCACTTTGCGCATATAGAACGTGCGCGAGCAGCTATTAATTGAATAGCAAAATGGCTGCTTTGAAAGCCTATTTGGCCTGCAGCCACGCTTCGGCCAGCCGCACCCAGTAGGTGGCACCCAGCGGAATCAGCGCATCATTGAAGTCGTAGCTGGGGTTGTGCAGCATGCATGGCCCCTCGCCGTGCCCCAGGGCACGGTGCGCGCCATCGCCGTTTGAGATGAAGCAGTAACAACCCGGCCTGGCCTGCAGCATGTAGGAAAAGTCTTCCGCCCCCATGGTCGGCTCCTGCACCAGCACCCGCGCATCACCCACAATGCTGGCCATCACCTTGCGTGCAAACTCGGCTTCTGGCGCGGAGTTGATGGTAGGCGGGTAATTGCGCGAAAACTCAAACGAACAATCCATCTCAAATGCGGCGCAGACGCTTTCGGCAATCTGGCGCATGCGCTGCTCAATCAGGTCCAGCACCTCCAGTGTGAAGGTGCGTACCGTGCCCTGCAGTTCACAGCGGTTGGGGATGACGTTGGTGGCTTCGCCCGCGTGAATCATGGTGACTGAAATGACCCCGGCATCAATCGGTTTGACATTGCGGCTGATGATGGTCTGGAAAGCCTGCACCAGCTGGCAGGCCACTGGCACCGGGTCCAGCGCGTTGTGTGGCATGGCAGCATGGCCACCCTTGCCACGGATGGTGATTTTGAATTCGTTGCTCGACGCCATGACCGGCCCGGCGCTGACGGCAAAGTGCCCCACGTGGGCACCGGGCCAGTTGTGCATGCCAAACACCGCTTCCATAGGGAATTTGTCAAACAAGCCGCCTTGAATCATTTCGCGCGCGCCGCCGCCGCCTTCTTCTGCGGGTTGAAAGATCAGGTAGACCGTGCCGTCAAAATTGCGCTGGGTTGCCAGGTGCTGGGCGGCTGCCAGCAGGGTGGCGGTGTGGCCGTCGTGGCCGCAGGCGTGCATCTTGCCGGGGTGTTTGCTGGCGTGCTCAAAGGTGTTGAACTCTTGCATGGGCAGCGCATCCATGTCGGCGCGCAGGCCAATGGCGCGCGTTGACGTGCCGTTTTGCACAATGCCCACCACGCCGGTTTTGCCCAAACCACGGTGCATGGGAATGCCCCACTCGGTCAGCTTGCGCGCCACCAGGTCGGCCGTGCGGACCTCTTCAAAGCACAATTCGGGGTGCGCGTGAAGATCGCGCCGAATGGCTGCCATTGCGCTGGCCTGGGTTACGATGGAATCGATAAGTTGCATGTGCCCTCCCTGAGCCTTTAGTCTATCCAGTGTCGGGTTCTCTTGCAGCATTTGCCTGATTTGTGAAGTATGAAGTATTAAACGCATGAAAAGACGAACACTGCTCAAGCTCGGCGGCGTATCCGCTGCCATTTTGCTCGTAGCCGGCCTTGGCGCAGGGCTGGTGGAGCCAGGCCTGCGCCAGGGCCGATTGAGCGCTGGCGCACGCCAAATGTTGGCCAGCGTGGCGCGCGCCATGCTCAATGGCACGCTGCCGCCAGAACCCAAGGCCAGGGATGCGGCGCTGGAGGCCATGCTCCCCCGGTTTGAAACACTGGTGAAAGGCTTGCCGGTGCATGTGCAGGCCGAGTTGTCCCAGTTGGTCAGCCTGCTGTGCCTGGGAGCCGGGCGCCGTCTGCTGGCCGGCCTGGCCCCCGATTGGCCAGACGCCAGCGTGGCGCAGGTGCAGCAAGCCTTGCAGTCCATGCGCTTTTCCCGCCTGGCACCGCGCCAGCAGATCTACCATGGGCTGCACGACATCGTGGGGGCATCCTATTTTTCCGATGCCAGCACCTGGGAGGCCATGGGCTACCCAGGCCCTGTTTACATTTGATTTTCAAGGTGTTTTTCATTTATGAGCAGATTGCATGACCCTATTCAAGAGGGTTTGAAACGTGGCTGGCAGGTGCTTGGCGGCGCTTACGGCACAAGGCCCGAAAAAATGGTTTGCGACGTGGCCATCATTGGCTCCGGTGCGGGCGCAGGCATCAGCGCCGAGTTGCTGACCCGGGCCGGTTTGAAAGTGGTCATTGTGGAGGAAGGGCCGCTCCAGAGCAGTGCTGACTTCAACCAGAAAGAAGTCGAAGCCTACGCCTCGCTGTACCAAGAGGGGGGCGTGCGAAAAACCAAAGACAAAGGCATCAATATTTTGCAAGGGCGCTGCGTGGGAGGCAGCACAACCGTCAACTGGACCAGCTCGTTTCGCACACCCGCCGGCACGCTGGCTTATTGGCAGGAACACTATGGGCTGATGGATTACACCAACGACGGGCTGGCACCTTATTTTCAGCAGGCCGAAACCCGTTTGAGCATCACCCCCTGGCTCACGCCGCCCAATGAAAACAACGACGTGCTGCGCCGTGGTGCGGCCAAACTGGGCATTCCGGCAGCGGCCATTTTGCGCAATGTCAAAGGGTGCTGGAACCTGGGCTCCTGTGGCATGGGCTGCCCGACCAATGCCAAGCAGTCGATGCTGGTCACCACCCTGCCGGCCGCGCTGGAAAAAGGGGCCATCTTGCTGGTGGAGACGCGGGCGGAGCAATTTGAAATTGCCGAGGGGCGCGTGCAGTCGGTTCGCTGCATAGCAGTCAAACCGAACTCTGCGCCCGTTGAATATGGGTCAAAAGCTACCAAAATAATAGCAAGACATATTGTTTTGGCAGCTGGAGCCATCAATTCAGCCGCATTGCTGTTGCGCTCGCAGGCCCCCGACCCGTATGAGCGGCTGGGGCGGCGCACTTTTTTGCACCCGGTGGTGATGTCGGGTGCCATCATGGATCAAAAAGTGCAGGCCTGGGCGGGAGCGCCTCAAACCATTTACACCGACCACTTCATGGACATCCAGGCCATTGACGGGCCCATGGGCTTCAAACTGGAGGCTTCGCCACTGCACCCCATGCTTTTTACTTCGGCGCTGGTGGGCTATGGCCAAGCCCAGGCGGAACTGCTGAAAAAGTTTCCCCATTCCCATCTCTTGCTGGCCTTGCTGCGCGACGGGTTTCATGAACAATCTCCCGGCGGGCAGGTGACGCTGCGCGCGGACGGATCGGCGGTGCTGGACTACCCGCTGACCGATTTCGTCATGGACGGTGCCCGCCGCGCCCTGCTGAGCATGATGGAAATTCAGTTTGCCGCCGGTGCCCAGCAGGTGCTCCCCATGCACGAAATGGCCCGGCCCTACACCACATGGGCACAGGCCCAGCGGGCGGTCCAGGAGTTCCCGATGAAAACCTTGCTCACCAAGGTAGTGAGCGCTCACGTGATGGGCGGTTGTGGCATGGCAGGCAGCGAAAACATGGGGGTAACCCGTCCGGACGGAGTTCACTGGCAGCTGAACAATCTGTCGATTCACGATGGTTCGATCTTTCCGACCAGCATTGGGGCCAACCCGCAGCTGTCCATTTACGGCATCACCAACCGCCTGACCCAGGGCTTGATCAAACGCTTGATCGGGAAAAATCTGACCTTGGCCTGACATCAAGCTGACATTCGGCCCATTTGACTTTGGGGTGGTTGCACTAGGGGAAATCCCTATAGTTCACACATGGTTGAAACAATAAACATCCTCAAAGCTTCGTTGCAAGTGGGCAAGGACTTCTTGTGCCCGTCGCATGAGGGAGGCGCAGAGCCCGAGGTGCCGCGCGCACCGCCGGTGCTGGTGCCTATTCGCTCGCTGGGTGAAAACCACCGGGCACGTATTGCTACCCATCTGCTGGCGCTTGAAAGCCAAGACCGGTATCTGCGCTTTGGGTTTACGGCAAGCGATGCCCAGGTTCAGCGCTATGTTGACAGTCTGAATTTCGAACGTGATGAAATTTTTGGCATTTACAACCGCCGCCTTGAACTCATTGCCATGGCGCATCTGGCGCGCGCGTGTGATGACGAACTCAAATCCTGCGCCGAGTTTGGCGTGTCGGTTTCGAAAGCAAGTCGTGGGCGCGGTTATGGCGCGCGCCTGTTTGACCGGGCTGTCATGCATGCCCGCAATGACGGCGTGAGCTGCCTGTTCATTCATGTGCTCAGCGAAAACACGGCCATGCTGAAAATTGCCAGCAATGCGGGTGCTTTGGTTGAGCGTGATGGCCCGGAGTCCCAGGCCCATGTGTACCTTGACCCGGCCACGCTGGACACCCGCGTGAGCGAGATGGTCAATGAGCAGATGGCGCAGGCAGATTACCGCATCAAGGTTCAGGTCAAGCAGTTTTGGGACGTGCTGGCCGATGTTCAGGCGCTGCGCCGCGACGTACAGGAATCGCAAAAATCACGCCCAAATAAACCGGCTGCGCTGCGTTTTTTTGCGTTGTCACATCAATCCGCTATGCTTGCAGTCCGTTAACAACTGCATGTCCTGCGCCTTTGGCTGTGTCAGACCCCCATCCCGCGCGCCTTCCTGAGAGGGAAGACAAGCGCTCTTTCTTGCAAAAACTGGCCGAGTTCATTCACCCCGGGCCCGACTCTACGTCCGAGCTGATCGAAACGCTGGCCGAGGCCGAAGAAAACAACATTATTGGTGCCGAGTCGCGCGTGATGCTGGAGCGCGTGATCCGCATGGCCGACATGACCGCCGGTGACGTGATGGTGCCCGCCACCCGGATGGACTTGGTCAACATCGACGACGCCTACGATGTCATCCTGCATGGCGTGATTGACACCGCACACTCGCGTTTTCCGGTGTTTGACGGGCAACGCGAGAACATCATTGGCATCCTGATGGCCAAGGATTTGCTCAAACTCCAGCGCGCACCCGAGCTCAACATACGCGCTCTCTTGCGCCCGGCGGTGTTTATCCCGGAAACCAAGGGCCTCAACGACTTGCTGCGCGAGTTCCGGGGCAACCGCAACCACCAGGCCATCGTGATCGATGAATTTGGCCGCGTGGCCGGTCTGGTCACCATCGAGGATGTGCTGGAACAAATTGTGGGAGAGATCGAAGATGAGTTCGATATTCCCGAAGACGAAGGCGATATTTTTGGCCTGGCCGACCGTACCTACCGGGTCAGTGGCGACACCCCGGTTGAGCGGGTGGAAGACGCATTTGGCGTGAAACTCGCGGGCCGTGACCCGGACGATGAATTCGACACCATAGGCGGTTTGATTGCCCACGAAATGGGTCATGTGCCCAAACGCGGCGAGCGCCACACCCTGCAGGGGCTCAATTTTGTGGTGCTGCACACCAAAGGTGGTGCTGTGAAATGGTTCAAGGTGTCCCCGGTAACCCATGAATCAAGGTGATTCCATTTCTAAATCATCCGTGTCGTTGTTGCTTCGCCTTGTCCTCCCGGAGCATCGGCAGATGCTCCGGGACACGCTGGAGCACTGTCTGCGGCTTCGCGCCTAGACACAAATGATTTGGAAACGGAATGAAGAACACGCTGGCTGGTCCAAGGTGACCGATTCGCCGCGACGCCAAGGTGCTTGGCAGTCAGCAACCATGGTCTTGCTGGCCGGGGCTGCCCATGCGGCCAGCATGGCGTGGCCGGGTTTTCTGGCTCCTTTGACGCCCGCTTGGCTGGGTGTGGTGCAGGGGCAACCGGTGTGGTGGCTCCAGCTCTTGGCCTTGGGCATACTGGCGTATGGGCTTGACGGCTGCCACAGCACCGGCCCAAGCCGCAGCCCGGCGCGCCAGGCCATGCTGTGGGGCTGGCTGTTTGCCACGGCCTGGCTGGTCGGCAGCTTTGGCTGGACCTTCGTGGCCATGCACACCTATGGCGGGTTGCCCGCGCTCTTGGCTGGCGCGGCAGTCTTTGCCCTGGCCGGTTCCCTGGCTTTGTGCTACGCGGCAGCTTGTGGGTGTTTTGTGCTGCTTGCGCCTGTCAAAAGGGCGTGGGCAGCTATTGTTTTTGCAGCGCTTTGGTTGATGGCTGAGCTGGTGCGTGGCACTTGGCTGACCGGTTTTGGCTGGGGAGCCAGTGCTTACGCCCATGTGGACGGTCCGCTGGCGGCTTATGCCCCCTGGCTTGGCGCTTATGGCTTGTGCGCGCTCTCGGCGTGGCTGGCGCTCACGCTGGCTCACCAGTGGCGATCGAGGCGCGGCGGGTCTTGGGCAGCGCGTGTGGCGGCGCTGACCGCAGTGCTGGCAGTGCTGGTCACACCCAGTCTGTACGACAAGCTGGCCTCGCCGTGGTCCAATTCCACCGGGCGCTTGAGTGTCACCTTGCTGCAGGGCAATATTCCCCAGGATGAAAAGTTTGAGATCGGCTCGGGAGTGCCGCAAGCCTTGCAGTGGTATGGCGAACAGTTGCAGGCCAGTACCAGCACGCTGGTGATTGCGCCGGAAACCGCCATTCCCCTGCTGCCGCAGCAGTTGCCCGCCGAGTATTGGGGTGGCTTGCAGCAGCGTTTTGCCAGCGGCCAGCAAGCGGCCCTGGTCGGCACGCCACTGGGCGATGAGCGGCTGGGCTACACCAACTCGGTGGTCGGCCTCAAGCCGGGGCAGGCGCAGCCCTGGCGTTATGACAAGCACCATCTGGTGCCGTTTGGCGAGTTCATTCCCCCGTTGTTCAAATGGTTCACGGCCATGATGAACATTCCGCTGGGGGACTTCAACCGTGGCGCGCTGGTGCAACCCTCGTTTGAGTGGCAGGGCCAGCGGCTGGCACCCAATATTTGTTATGAGAACCTGTTTGGCGAAGAACTTGCGCCCAACTTTTTGGACCCCACCCTGGCCCCCACGATTTTTGTCAATGTGAGTAACCTGGGCTGGTTTGGCAACGGGCTGGCGCTGGACCAGCACCTGCAGATTTCCCGCCTGCGGGCGCTTGAATTTGCGCGCCCCTTTGCACTGGCCACCAACACGGGTGTGACCGCCATCGTGGACCATCAAGGCCGGGTGGTGGCCAGCTTGCCACGCGCTGGCCGGACGGTGCTGGTGGGCGAGATCGAGGGCCGCAGCGGCGTCACCCCTTATGCCTGGTGGGTGGCGCGGCTGGGTCTGTGGCCGTGGTGGCTGCTGGCCGTGGCCATCGTCGGGTGGTCGGCGCGACGGCGTTTCCGAAAAGACAGCCCGCAACCCCCGTAAAATCCGCGTTTGGCACGGCAACCCCGTGTGTTCACCAACCCAAGGCACCGAGCCTCCAGGCTTCCCATTCATGTTGACCTTTCAGCAAATCATTTTGAAACTGCAGTCCTACTGGGATGCCCAGGGCTGCGCACTGTTACAGCCCTATGACATGGAAGTGGGTGCAGGCACATCGCACACCGCTACATTTTTAAGAGCGCTCGGGCCTGAGCCCTGGAAGGCTGCCTATGTGCAGCCCAGCCGCCGCCCGAAAGACGGACGTTATGGCGAAAACCCCAACCGTTTGCAGCACTACTACCAGTACCAGGTGGTGCTCAAGCCCGCGCCCAGCAACATCCTGGAGTTGTACCTGGGTTCGCTGGAGGCGCTGGGCTTCGATCTGAAGAAAAACGACATCCGCTTTGTGGAAGACGACTGGGAAAACCCCACGCTGGGGGCCTGGGGCCTGGGCTGGGAGGTCTGGCTCAACGGAATGGAGGTGACCCAGTTCACCTACTTCCAGCAGGTGGGCGGCATCGACTGCAAACCCATCACCGGTGAAATCACCTACGGCCTGGAGCGCCTGGCCATGTACCTGCAGGGGGTGGACAACGTCTACAACCTGAAGTGGACCCAAAACATGAGCTATGGCGACGTCTACCTGCAAAACGAAAAAGAGCAGTCGGCCTACAACTTTGAACACAGCGATGCCGACTTCCTGTTCACCGCATTCGCAGCGCATGAAAAACAGGCCAAACACTTGATGGAGCAGCAGCTGGCCCTGCCCGCCTACGAGCAGGTGCTCAAGTGCGCGCACAGCTTCAACCTGCTCGATGCGCGCGGGGCCATCAGCGTCACCGAGCGCGCTGCCTACATTGGCCGTATCCGCAACCTCGCGCGTGCTGTGGCGCAGAGTTATTTTGAGAGTCGCGCACGCTTGGGTTTCCCGATGGCACCGCGCGAATGGGTCGAGCAAATGGCTCCGCTCAACTGATGAATCCAGGTTAAAGACTATGACGACACAAAATCTTTTGGTTGAACTGTTTGTGGAAGAGCTGCCGCCCAAGGCGCTCAAAAAACTCGGTGATGCCTTTGCCAGCCAATTGGCCGAGCAGCTGCGTGCGCAAGGGCTGGTGAATGCGGACTCGGTGGTCACCGCTTACGCCACACCGCGCCGCCTGGCCGCCCACATCAGCCACGTCTGGCTCAAAGCGGCCGACAAAGCGGTACGGCAAAAGCTGATGCCGGTCAGCGTTGGCCTGGACAGCACAGGTGCCCCAACCCCCGCACTGCTGAAAAAATTGCAGGCACTGGGCGCTGATCTGTCCGACCTGCAGGCCGCCGTGGCCAGCTTGCAGCGCGCGCCCGATGGCAAGGCCGAAGCCCTGTTCTACGACAGCCTGGCCACGGGTGCCACGCTCGACACCGGCTTGCAAAAAGCGCTGGACGAGGCGATTGCCAAGCTGCCGATCCCCAAAGTCATGAGCTACCAGCTGGAAACCGATTGCGCCTTGCCCGGCTGGAGCAGCGTCAACTTTGTGCGCCCGGCCCATGCGCTGGTGGCGCTGCACGGCAGCACCGTGGTGCCGGTGAAGGCACTGGGCCTCACCGCCGGGCGGCGCACACAAGGCCACCGCTTTGAAGCGGCGCTGTCGCCGGTGGTGTTTGAAACAGCCGACAGCTACGCCGCCACACTGGCCAAAGACGGTGCCGTGATAGCGTCGTTTGCCGAGCGCCGGGCCGACATTGCACGCCAGCTTGCAGCAGCAGCGCAGCAGGTGGGCGGCGGCTGCAAGCCAATTGACGACGAGGCTTTGCTCGACGAGGTAACCGGCCTGGTGGAGCGGCCCCATGTGCTGGTATGCGAATTTGAAGCGCAGTTCCTGGATGTGCCGCAGGAGTGCCTGATTCTGACCATGAAGGCCAACCAGAAGTATTTTCCCCTGCTCGATGCTGCGGGTAAATTGACCAACAAGTTCCTGGTGGTCAGCAACATCCATCCGCAGGATGCCAGTGCCGTCATTGGCGGCAACGAGCGCGTGGTGCGCCCGCGTCTGGCGGACGCCAAGTTTTTCTTTGACCAGGACCGCAAGAAGACGCTGGCGTCGCGTGTGGCAGGGCTGGACAAAGTGGTTTACCACAACAAGCTCGGTACCCAGGGGGCGCGCACCCAGCGCGTGGCCGACATTGCCGGGCGCATCGTGGAGCAACTGCGCCTGGCCACCGTGCCCTACACCCCCCACGCCAAGGACGAGCTGGACGTGCTCTCCAGCAAGGTGCAGCAGGCTGCTACTTTGGCCAAGACCGATTTGCTGACCGACATGGTCGGCGAGTTTCCCGAGCTGCAAGGCATCATGGGCGGCTACTACGCGCGCCACGATGGCCTGCGCGACGGTGTGGCCATTGCCATTGAAGACCACTACAAACCGCGCTTTGCTGGTGATGCCCTGCCGCGCAACCACACCGGCAGCGTGGTGGCATTGGCCGACAAGCTCGAAACGCTGGTGGGCATGTTTGGCATTGGCAACCTGCCCACCGGCGACAAAGACCCGTTTGCGCTGCGCCGCCATGCGCTGGGTGTGATCCGCATCCTGACAGAGGCTGATTTTTCCCTGAACCTGGACACTGTTTTGGCCAATGCGGCCAAGGCCTTTGGCTTCATGCTGGAGCTGTGGCCTGAAAAAGAGCGCGCCAATTTTGCCGCCCACCAGCCCAAGCTGCAGGACTTTATCTACGAGCGCCTGGCCGGTTCCCTGCGCGAGCAAGGCTACAGCGCGCAAGAGGTGGATGCCGTGCTGGCCCTGCGTCCGCAGCGCTTGGGTGATGTGGGCAAGCGACTGGCGGCGGTGCGCGCCTTTGCCGCCTTGCCCGAGGCGGCGGCACTGGCGGCTGCCAACAAGCGCATCAGCAACATTCTGAAAAAAGTGCCCGAGGTGGATGCCCACGTGAGCCCCGTGCTGCTGGCCGAACCGGCTGAAATTGCGCTCTACGCTGCCATGCAGGAGGTCGCGCCCAAGGCCCTGGCCCAGTTTGAGGTGGGCGACTATGCTGCTTCGCTGCAAACGCTGGCCGCCTTGCGCGCGCCGGTGGATGCTTTTTTTGACGGCGTCATGGTCAATGCCGAGGCGCTGGATTTGCGCCTGAACCGCCAGGGGCTGCTCAAAAGCCTGCACGACGCCATGAACCGCGTGGCCGATCTCTCAAAATTGGCAGTCTGAAGCTCCTATGAAACTCGTCATCCTGGACCGCGACGGCACCATCAACGAAGACAGTGCCGAGTTTGTCAAATCGCCCGAAGAGTGGGCACCTTTGCCCGGTGCGCTGGAGGCGATTGCCCGGCTCAACCAGGCCGGCTGGCATGTGGTGATCGCTTCCAACCAGTCTGGCCTGGGGCGCGGGCTGTTCGATGTGTCGGCCCTCAATGCCATGCACGCCAAGATGCACCGCATGCTCGCTGCGGTTGGCGGGCGTGTCGATTGTGTGTTTTATTGTCCGCATGCACCGTCCCAGGGGTGTCACTGCCGCAAGCCGGAGCCGGGTCTGTTTGAGCAGATCGGCGAGCGTTATGGCATTGACCTTAAAGGTGTGCCAGCCGTGGGCGATACCGCGCGCGATGTGCTGGCCGGCGTGGCGGCCGGATGCGAGCCGCATCTGGTGCTTACGGGCAAGGGGGCTGCTTTGCGCGGACACAGCTTGCCCGCGCCGTTTCCGCCCGAGACCCTGGTGCATGCCGACTTGGCCGCGTTTGCTGAGTTTTTGCTCGTGCGTGAAGCCGCGACGGCCTGATTTTCAATTTGTTCTTGCTATGGTAACGGTAGCTTGTTGCGCTTTATTTATGGGCGCTAAGGACCTAAAACGTTAAAAATGTTGCTCATCCGGTCACTGCTGAACTATGCGTGGATGCTGGTCACGCTGATCCCGTGGGGTATCACGCTGATGCTGTTGTCCATTGGGTTGCGCCGCACGCCGCTGTGGTGGTTTGCGGTGAGCTGGTTCCGCGTCGTCATCTGGGGCGTGCGCGTGATTCTGGGCATTGAGGTGCGGGTGAGCGGACTCGAACACGTGCCCAAGAATGCCACCCATGCCGCGATTTTGCTGGCCAAGCACCAGTCTTTGCTGGAGACCCTGCTGTTGCCAACCCTGGTACCGCACCCGCTCGCTTTTGTTTTCAAGCGCGAACTCTTGCGCATTCCCTTTTTTGGCTGGTCGATGGCGCGGCTGGACATGATCCACATTCAGCGCGAGTCGCGCGCTGCCTCGCTCAAGCAGGTGGTGTCCCAGGGCAAGAAGCTGCTGGCGCAGGGCACCTGGGTCATCATGTTTCCCGAGGGCACGCGCATGCCCAGGGGGCAAAAAGGCACCTACCAGACAGCCGGCACCCGGCTGGCGGTGGACGCTGGCGCTTGTGTGATTCCGATTGCCGTGGCCTCGGCCCGCTGCTGGCCGCGCCGGGGGCTCATCAAGTACCCCGGTGTGGTGGCGGTGTCGATTGGCCAACCCATTCCCAGCGCGGGCCGCGAGGCCAAAGAGCTGATGCGCGAGGTCGAGGCCTGGATTGAAGCCGAGATGCGCCGGCTCGACCCTGACGCCTACCTGTAAAGCGTAAAGCAGCTGCCATGCACCCCTTGCTTCGCTACACCCTCGATTTGTTTGAATCAAATCAGCCGATTGCGCAGGTAGATAGTGCGCAACCAGCTATAAAAAAAGGAGCGCTTGGCATCCACCAGCCGGGCGAAGCACTGGACAAATTGGTGGCCCCCGCCACCTTTCGCCACCCCCGGGCCAATCGCGAAGCGCGTTTGAGCAACGCCGTGGTGGCTTACGAGTTCAAACGCGGCAAGCGCCGCACCATCGGTTTCAGTGTGGGGCCTGACGGTTTGGTGGTGCGCGCGCCCAGCTGGGCGGCGCTGCATGAAGTGGATGCCGCCTTGCAGGAAAAATCGCTCTGGATCATCC
Organism: Candidatus Rhodoferax bjergmarkensis; assembly: GCA_016708345.1. Lineage (GTDB taxonomy): Bacteria > Pseudomonadota > Gammaproteobacteria > Burkholderiales > Burkholderiaceae_C > Rhodoferax > Rhodoferax bjergmarkensis. The sequence continues at coordinate 25,884 of JADJFX010000043.1, read as the reverse complement.
GCAAGCTGGGCGAGACGCGCGAGCGCCACCAGCGTCTGGTGTCCAACCGGATCGAGTGGCGCGACGGGGCCAGTTTTCCATTTTTGGGTGAGCCGGTTCAATTGGTGCTGGAGCCGCGCCAGGTTTTTGGAGCTGGCGGGGCGCAGCTACGCAGCGAGGAGGGTGGCTTGACGCTGCAGATCGGGCTCTCGCACGCGGCCACGCCAGAGCAGATTCGTGATGCCGTGCAGGCCTGGCTGATGCGCCAGGCCAAACGCATCTTCACCGAACGGCTGGACCATTTCGCACCGCAGCTGCAGGTGAGCTGGCGCAAGTTGTCTCTGAGCAATGCCGGTACCCGCTGGGGCAGTGCCCGCATCGATGGTTCCATTCGCCTTAACTGGCGCTTGGTTCATTTCAGGCAGCCGGTGATTGACTATGTGGTGGCGCATGAACTGAGTCACCTGCGCGTGATGGACCACAGCGCACGTTTTTGGGACACGGTGGAATCCGTGGTGCCCGACTATGCGGTGCTGCGCGCCCAACTCAAAGACGACTCTGTCCCGCGCTGGACCTAGTGCTTAGTTGCAGAAATCTCGCGACATTCAAAATGCTTTGCATCTACGATGAACCGCGCCGTGGTGCTGTGGTGGCGCTCGAGCACTTTCGATGCGGGGGCCCCCCCCCCCCGCCCCCCGCGCCTGACCGATTCAAGCACCCGAGCCGAACACGCATGGACTGGAGTCAAAACAACTTTGCGAGCTTGGCGCTGGCGCTGGGCTTGGGGCTGCTGATTGGGGTGGAGCGCGAGCGCCGCAAGGGAACCGGGCCGACCCGGCATTTTGCGGGCATCCGCACCTTCTCGCTGGTGTCGCTGGCCGGTGCGGTGGCGCAGGCGCTGAATTTTCCATGGATCACCTTGGTCGCGGCGGTGTTGGTGGCCCTGCTTGCCGTCATTTCGCACCTGAAAGACCGCTCCAAAGACCCCGGCGTGACCACCGAAATGGCCCTGTTTGTGACCTTCTTGCTGGGCATGTTGGCGGTGGAGCAACCGGTGATGGCCGGAGCCTGTGGCGTGGTGGTGGCGGCCCTGCTGGCGGCCCGAGAGCCTTTGCAACGGTTTTCCACCCAAACCCTGTCCGAGCCGGAGTTGCACGATGCCTTGCTGCTGGCGGGCTCGGTGCTGATTGTGTTGCCGCTGGCACCCAATCAGCCCTTGGTTTGGCTGGGCGGCCTGAACCCGCGCACGGTGTGTCTGCTGGTTGTGCTCATCATGGGAGTGCAGGCGGTGGGGCATGTGGCGCTGCGGCTGTTCGGTGCCAGGATGGGCTTGTCGCTGTCGGGGCTGGTGGCGGGGTTTGTGTCGAGCACGGCCACCATTGCCGCCATGGGGGTGCGCGTAAGCAAGGCCCCTGAACTGCACATGGCCTGCGTGGCCGGGGCCTGGTTTTCTACCGTGTCCACGTCCTTGCAGGTGGGCTTGATTGCACTGGTGCTGCAACCGTCTGCGCTGCGCACCCTGGGCGCATCGTTGGCGTGCGCCTTGCTGACGGCCTTGGCCTTGGGCGTGTGGGCGGTGCGGCGCAGCCCGGTTTTTCCGCCAGAAAGCCATGTGAGGGGGCGCGCTTTCAGTCTCAAGCAGTCGATTGGCCTGGCGTTGATGCTGTCTGGCATCACCGTGGTGGTGGGCTGGGTGCAATCCGCGTTTGGCACCTTGGCCACGTTTGCCGCCACTGCCTTGGCGGGTTTTGCCGACATGCACTCGCCGGTGGCTGCGGTGATTTCCTTGTCAGCCCATGGCAGCATTGACGCTGCCACAGTGTGGATGGCCACCTTGCTGGCCTTCTCGACCAATACCGTCAGCAAGGTGGTTGCCGCCTACGCTGCGGGTGGCAAGCGCTATGGCAACACCGTGTCGCTGGGCTTGCTGGCGGTGGTTGTCGCAGCATGGCTGCCTTGGGGCGTGGGTCGACTGTAGAGGGGTACCCGCAGGTTTCACGTGAACGCTGAAAAATTGTGCTGTGGGTAAAATCGCACGCTCAAAATCTAAAATCCACTACGGCGGCAGTGCCCGCGCAGGCCATGGAAAGACCCAAAGTGCAAACGCCTTCATCACCACTGGCCCAGCCCGCCAACCCTTTGCATGGCTTGACGCTGGAGGCCATCGTCAAGGCGTTGGTGGACCACTATGGCTGGGTCAATTTGGGTGAGCGCATACCGGTGCGCTGCTTTACCCATGACCCCAGCCTTGCGTCGAGCCTGAAATTTTTGCGCAAAACGCCATGGGCGCGTGACAAGGTCGAGGGGCTTTACCTTTTCATGCTGCGTGACATTCGCCGGCGTTGAATAGCCAGTCCATCAAGTGGTTCCGTGCTCCTCAAAAAAAGTTGCAAAGGCCAAATTTTGTGAAGTAATTCACACCCCTGTCACCACAATTTGATAAGGGCCTGAAAAGTGCTCTTTTGTTGGCCTTTGCGTCTTGACGGCCCAAGCCAGCGCGCTAGAGTGGGGTTCATGCCGGTGCCAAGGCGTACACCCTTTGGCAATAAATGCACCAGTATGAGTTGACGTGGCGCTACCGGCGCCAGTTTCATGGTTTCGGATCCGCCTCGTCAGCAGGGGGCAAACCGGTACACCCCGTCCACACCCAAGCTGCGCTGCAAGCGGCCTTCAAACCACAAGGCGTGCAAGTGCGCAATCGCCTCACCCATGGCAAAAGTGGACTGGTGCAAATCCAGATCGCGTTTGAAAAGCACCGGCAGGATGTCGGTGGCGCAGCAGGGCTGGAGTTGGCAGGCCTGCATCACCTCGCGCAGCCGCTGCGCATGGTGCGCGTGCAATTGGCGGATGCGCTCATGCAGCCCGGTGAAGGGTTTGCCGTGAGCCGGCAGGGTGAGGGTTTGCGCATCCAGTGTGCTGAACTTGTCAATCGAATCCAGAAACAACTTGAGCGGGTTGGCCTCGGGCTCCTGGTCATAGACGCTCACATTGGTGGAGATGCGCGGCAGCATCATGTCGCCACCGATCAGCACCTTGAGGGGCTCGCAATACAGTGAAATATGCTCCGGCGCATGGCCGTAGCCGCTGATGCAGCGCCAAGGCAACCCGCCAATGCGCAGTTGCTCGCCGTCCATCATGCGCCGGAACTGGCGCGGTACGCTGGGCACCAGCAGCGGGAAAAAGTCGGAGCGGTCTTTGATGCGGGCCTTCAACCCCGGTTCATTCAGGCCATGGGCGGCATAAAACGCCACGGCAGGCTCGCCGCCAAAACCGGTGGGCACCAGGGTGCCGATGCGTGCGACCGCATGGTCGGTGGCGCTCATCCACAGCGGTGCTTGCCAGCGCTCGCACAGCCAATGCGCCAGGCCGATGTGGTCGGGGTGCATGTGGGTCACGATCACGCGCAAAATGGGCAGACCCTCCAGCTCATTCTCAAATACCTTTTCCCACTGCGCTTTGGCGCTGTCGGTGCTGACGCAGCAGTCCACCACACTCCAGCCCTGGCGGCCCTGGATTTCATCGCGCAGCAACCACAGGTTGATGTGATTGAGTTCAAACGGCAAGGCCATGCGCAGCCACTTCACTCCCGGAGCCACTGTCAGCGCGGTTCCTGGTGCGGGCAGGGCGTGGCCCAGCGGATAGTGCAGGCATTTTTCGAGTTCGTTCAAGCAGGCTCCTGATTTGCGACATAATTGACGTTTACGTAAACGTCAATTGAAAGAAGGCATTTTAGGTCGGCAGATCGATTTTCGCTGTCACCTTTGTCGCATCCACTTATGGCCATCACTTACAGCATCAGCGATTTGGCGCAAGAGTTTGACCTGACCACCCGGGCCATCCGCTTTTATGAAGACATGGGGTTGCTGGAGCCGCAGCGCAGCGGTGCGGCCGGGCGCAACCGCATTTACAGCGGGCGTGACCGCACCCGTTTGAAGCTCACGCTGCGCGCCAAGCGTCTGGGGCTGAGCCTGAGTGAGGCCAAGGAAATCATTGACATGTACGACAGCCCGCGTGACACCGGGCCCCAGTTGGAGAAGTTTTTGGTGGTGCTGGCCGCGCACCAAAAACAGCTGGAAGACCAGATGGCTGACCTGCAGGCCAATCTGGATGAACTCAAGGTTCACCAGCGTGAAGCCAGGGCCTTGCTGGCAAAAGGTCGGCGAAAAAGGACCGCGCGCAACAGCGCAGGGCAAGAAACGAAAACCCCTGATGAATGAGCCTGTGCAGGCCTGCGCCACACCGGTTTCCAGAACCCATTGACACCAGCACAAAGGAGATGCCATGAACATGCCCGGACTTGACTTTCAACTCGGCCAAGACATTGATGCGCTACGCGACGCGGTGCGCGAGTTTGCCCAGGCCGAAATCGCCCCGCGTGCGGCCAGCATTGACCGCACCGATCAATTCCCGATGGATTTGTGGCCCAAGATGGGTGCGCTGGGGGTGCTGGGCATCACGGTGGGCGAGGAATATGGCGGTGCCAACATGGGCTACCTTGCGCACATGATTGCCATGGAAGAAATTTCACGCGCATCGGCTTCGGTGGCCTTGAGTTATGGCGCGCACAGCAATTTGTGCGTCAACCAGATCAAGCGCAATGGCACACCAGAGCAGCGCCAAAAGTACCTGCCCAAGCTCGTCAAGGGGGAGCACATCGGTGCGCTGGCCATGAGCGAGCCGGGCGCGGGCAGCGATGTGCTGTCCATGAAGCTCAAGGCCGAAGACAAGGGCGGCTACTACCTGCTCAATGGCAACAAAATGTGGATCACCAACGGCCCCGATGCCGACACGCTGGTGGTCTATGCCAAAAGTGACCCTGAATTGGGTGCCCGCGGCGTGACGGCTTTTCTGATCGAAAAAGGCATGAAAGGCTTTTCCATTGCCCAAAAGCTCGACAAGCTGGGCATGCGTGGCTCCAACACCGGTGAGCTGGTGTTCAACAACGTGGAAGTGCCGGCCCAAAACATCCTGGGCGGTCTGAACAACGGTGCCAAAGTGCTGATGAGCGGGCTGGATTACGAGCGCGCCGTACTGACCGGCGGGCCGCTGGGCATCATGCAGGCCGTAATGGACAACGTGATCCCCTACATCCATGACCGCAAGCAGTTTGGCCAGAGCATTGGCGAATTTCAGCTGATACAGGGCAAGGTGGCCGACATGTACACTGCGCTGCAAGCCGGGCGCAGCTTTGCCTACACGGTGGCCAAGAATCTTGATTTGTTGGCGAAACGGAACAATGGGGAGCACGTGCGCCAGGTTCGCAAGGACTGCGCCTCGGTGATTTTGTGGACGGCCGAAAAAGCCACCTGGATGGCGGGTGAGGGCGTGCAAATATTTGGTGGCAACGGCTACATCAACGAGTACCCGCTGGGGCGCTTGTGGCGCGATGCCAAACTGTACGAAATTGGCGCGGGCACCAGCGAAATCCGCCGCATGCTGATCGGGCGCGAACTGTTTGCCCAGACCTGTTGATGGCAGCGCCAAGGCTCCGCACTTTTTTTGAGTATTTCTATGACACTTTCGCTTGAACACCTGTTTGAAAACAACCGTGCGTGGGCCATCCGCGTGGAGCAACAGCGGCCCGGTTTTTTCAGCAAGCTGGCGCACCAGCAGACGCCCAAATACCTCTGGATTGGCTGCTCTGACAGCCGGGTTCCGGCCAACGAAATCATGGGTCTGGACCCCGGTGAGGTGTTTGTCCACCGCAATGTGGCCAATGTGGTGGTGCATTCTGATTTGAATGCCCTGTCGGTGATTCAATTTGCGGTGGACCACCTCAAGGTGGAGCACATCATGGTGGTGGGGCACTACGGCTGCGGCGGCGTGCTGGCCGCTTTACGGGGCACCCGCGTTGGCCTGGCCGACAACTGGCTGCGCCATGTGCATGACGTCAAGCTGCGCAATCAAAAAAGAATCGACCATTTGCCGGTGGCCGAGCAGGAAGATGTGCTGTGCGAGATGAATGTGATTCAGCAGGTGGGCAATGTTGCCTTGTCCAATGTCATGCAGGACGCCTGGGCGCGCGGTCAAAATGTGGCGGTGCATGGCTGGTGTTATGGCCTCAAGGATGGTTTGCTCAAAGACATGGGGGTCAGCATGCAGGGCTCGCAAGATGGCGTGGATGTTGCCCGTGCGGCGCTAAGCCGGTACCCGCGCTGTCCCTAAAATGGCGTCTGCCCTTGCGGTGCGCCGACTCAACAAGCCGGATCGGCCGCCTTCATCCCCCTCGTGACTGAAAAGACCTTATTTCATGTTTCCCCAGCGCCTTGACTCCACCCTTGCCTACGACATCGCCAAAGCCATGATGGACGGCTTTAACCGCCACTACCGTCTCTTTCGCACCGAATCGGCCCGTGCCAAGCACCGCTTTGAAACCTCCGACTGGCATGGCCAGCAGCGCGCCCAGCGTGAGCGCATCGAGTTTTACGACCTGCGGGTGCGCGAGTGCTCCAACCGGCTGGAGCGTGAATTCAAGGCCGGTGAGCAGCCGATGGACATCTGGCAGCAGGTCAAGCTCCATTACATCGGCTTGCTGGTCAACCACCACCAGCCCGAACTGGCCGAAACATTTTTCAATTCGGTCAACACCAAAATTTTGCACCGCACGCATTTCCACAATGATTTCATCTTTGTGCGCCCGGCGGTCAGCACCGAGTACATTGAAAACGGCGAGTCCGAGCGCCGCCCGACCTACCGGGCGTATTACCCCACACGTGCCAACATGCGTGAAGTGCTGGCCACCATGGTCAAAGACTTTGACTTGCGCTGTGACTTTGAAGACCTGGAGCGCGACTGCGGCTTTGTGGAGTGCGTTTTGACGACAGCCTTGGGCGATGCCAAGTTGCGCGCCAACTTTCAGGTGCAGGTGCTCACCAGCCTGTTTTTTCGCAACAAGGGGGCCTACATTGTGGGCAAGCTCATCAACGGCTTCAATGAATTCCCGTTTGCGCTGCCCATTTTGCACACGGCCCCTGCGGCGGCTTCGCCAGAGCCCCAGCGTCCACCCGCCACGTTTTTGCCGACTCATGACGTGCTGAACACCAAACTGGCGATAGATGCCGTGCTGTGGAGTGAAGACGAGCTGCTGATGCTGTTCAGCTTTGCGCGCGCCTACTTCATGGTGGACATGGAAATTCCTTCGGCCTATGTGCAGTTTCTGCGCAGCATGATGCCGCGAAAACCGCGCAATGAAATCTACAACGCCCTCGGACTGGCCAAGCAGGGAAAAACGCTTTTTTACCGCGACTTCCTGCACCACCTGCGCCATTCCAGTGACAAATTCCGTATTGCGCCGGGCATCAAGGGCATGGTCATGCTGGTGTTTGACCTGCCCTCGTTCCCCTATGTTTTCAAGGTCATCAAAGACTATTACCCGCCGCAAAAAGACACCACCCGCGAGCAGATTCAGGGCAAGTACCTGCTGGTCAAACAGCACGACCGGGTAGGGCGCATGGCCGATACGCTGGAGTACAGCGAAGTTGCCTTTCCGCGTGAGCGCTTTGAGGCAGAGCTGATTGCCGAAATCGAAAAATTCGCCCCCAGCCAGCTCGAAATCAGCGACCGCGATGGTGACGGGCGGGTGGAAGTCATCATCAAACACGTCTACATCGAGCGGCGCATGATTCCGCTCAACATCTACCTGCAGGAAGCCTTTGATGCCGGTGGAGCCAACGCCAGCGACACCAGCGCCGTGGCGGTGCGCGCCCGTGAGCAGATCGAGCGCGGCGTGGTGGAGTACGGCAACGCCATCAAGGACCTGGTGGCGGCCAACATCTTCCCCGGCGACATGCTGTGGAAAAACTTTGGCATCACCCGCCACGGCAAAGTCGTGTTTTATGACTACGACGAGATCGAGTACATCACCGACTGCAACTTTCGCCGGGTGCCGCAGCCGCGCAACGAAGAGGAAGAAATGTCCGGCGACATCTGGTATTCGGTAGGGCCCAGAGACGTGTTCCCGGAAACCTTCGGCCCGTTCCTGCTGGGCAACCCGGCGGTGCGTGAAATTTTCATGAAACACCATGCAGATTTGCTCGATGTGGCCTACTGGCAGCGCCACAAAGACCGCATTTTGGCGGGTGACGTGATTGATGTGTTCCCTTATGAGCGCGAAAAGCGGTTTTTGCCGGCCAACCGGCTGACGGACCGTTGCTGATCCTTTTTTTTACAACAGGAGTCTGATATGTCTGAATCCATCGTCATAGTGAGTGCCGCCCGTACCCCCATGGGCAGCTTTCAGGGCGATTTTTCCAGCCTTGCCGCCCATGATTTGGGGGGCGTTGCCATCAAGGCCGCCATCGAACGCGCCGCGGTCTCCCCCGAGCTGGTGACGGAGCTTTTGTTTGGCAACTGCCTGATGGCGGGCCAGGGCCAGGCCCCGGCGCGCCAGGCTGGTTTCAAAGGCGGCTTGCCCAACAGCGCCGGTGCGGTGACGCTGTCCAAAATGTGCGGCTCCGGCATGCGCGCGGCCATGTTCGCCCACGACATGCTGCTCGCCGGCAGTCATGAGGTGCTGCTGGCCGGCGGCATGGAGAGCATGACCAACGCGCCCTACCTGTTGCCCAAGGCGCGCGGTGGCTATCGCATCGGCCACGAGCGCATTTTTTGACCACATGATGCTCGACGGCCTGGAAGACGCCTACGAGGCAGGCCGCTCCATGGGCACCTTTGGCGAAGACTGCGCCGCCAAATACGGCTTTACCCGTGAGCAACAAGACAATTACGCCATAGCCAGCGTACAACGTGCGCAAGCAGCTATTAAATCAGGAGCGTTCGAGGCCGAAATCGCTCCCGTCACCGTCAAGGGGCGTGCGGGCGACACGCTGATTTCAGTGGACGAAGGCCCCGGCAAGGCCAAGCTCGACAAAATCCCCACGCTCAAACCCGCCTTCAAGAAGGACGGCACCATCACCGCCGCCAGCAGCTCGTCCATCAACGACGGCGCCGCCGCCATGGTGCTGATGACCGCATCCACCGCCGCCCGCCTGGGCTGCACACCCTTGGCCCGCATCGTGGCGCATGCCACCCACGCCCAGGAGCCCGAGTGGTTTGCCACCGCCCCGGTCGGTGCCACGCAAAAGGTGCTGGCCAAGGCGGGCTGGGCAGTGGGCGAAGTTGATCTGTGGGAAGTGAACGAAGCTTTTGCTGTGGTGCCCATGGCGCTGATGAAAGAGCTGGGCGTGCCGTTTGAGAAGGTCAACGTCAACGGCGGCGCTTGCGCACTGGGTCACCCGATCGGCGCCAGCGGTGCGCGCATCATGGTGACGCTGATGTATGCGCTGCAGGCACGTGGCCTCAAGCGGGGTGTGGCAACACTGTGCATCGGAGGCGGCGAAGGCACCGCCGTGGCGCTCGAAATGCTATAAAAATAGTAGCTGCTTGCGCACTGTTTATATGCGCAAATGGCAATTTTGATACTGAATTTTGCCGGGCTGCGGCCAGTCATTCATTCATTCACTCAGTTGCAGGAGCTTCATACAGCGCCCGGTACCGTCCCTGCCCATTGATGAAATGCATCAGGTTGATCAGCTGACTGGTCTTGCCGGTCTGGCGCGGGGCGTGCAGGACAAAATACTTGTTCGATGCGATCAAACCCGAGAGTTCAGTTTTGGCGGTACTTACACTACTTCGTCCGCATTGGTGCCGCACGCGCACCATCGTAAGTATCTCGTTGAGGTGAATTCTCCAGAATGAACACATGTTTTTTGGCCGTAGCCCACAACGTGCCGACGGCCCAAGCTGCGTGCTCCTTGCGCGCACACCCCATCCTCTTGGCCAGGCTGGGTAGAGTCTTGGCACTCTGGCTGTTTTGCATTGGGGGTTGTTTGGGCGCGGGTGCGACCTGGGCCAGTGACCTTTCAACCGATTGGCGTGTGCATTGGGACCAGCTCGGCACCCTAACCCCCCAAGAAATGATGCAGCCCAACGTGCCGTGGCAAACTGACACCCGCAGTGGCAACTACGGTCACCGGTCCGGCGTGGTGTGGCTGCGTATTGAAGTGCCCGCCGCGCAAGCAGCCAACACCGGACGGCGCTGGCTGGCGCTGGGGGAGCCCTACATCGACCAGATGGATGTGTACGCCCAAGGCAATCCACAGCCGTATGCCACCGTGGGCGATTCGGTGCGCCCGTCGCCTGCGTCCATATACCCCACGCGCCACCTGGTGCAGTTGCCCGACAACTCAGTGCCCCAAATTTGGCTTGTTCGGGTGCAAACCACCAGCGCCATCAACATTTCGGCCCGCTTGGTGCATGACGATGCATTGGCCCAATCCATGCCCCGGGAGTTGTTTACCGCCGGCCTGTTCGTAACCCTGTATTTGTTGTCGGCAGGTTTGTATGCCGTGTCGGCAATGGTGCTGCGCCAAGCGGTTCAACTGGCCTACAGCTTTTACATGCTGTGCCTGCTGACCATTTTTTTGGGCACCCAACAGCCTCTGCTGCTCAACGCCACCTTGGGCTCACACGCCTGGGCCAATTGGGTCCACGGCTTTGGCATTTTGATGATCCCCTCCGCGGGCAGTTTGTTGTGGATGGTGATTCTGGATTTGCGTCGCACCCATCCCCATTGGTTCAAGGCCTATGCGGGCATCATTCTGGTGTGCAGCCTGAGCCTGGCCAGCATCAACACGCCTTTTTTCCGCGTGGCCGCTTTTGTGTCGATGATGGGGGTGTTGGTACTGGGGCTAGCCAGCATCGGTTTGGCGTTGTGGACCATGCGCCAACCAGAACTCCGGCGCAAGCTGGGCTTGTATGTGCTGGCCTTTGGTGTAACGGTCGCTACCGCCATGGCGTGTATTTTGAGTGCGTCGGGTTTCATCCCCCCCGGCCTTGGTTCAACCTGGCGTTTGATACCTCCGCCTTGCTGCATGTGCTGTTTTTGGCGATTGCCACCAGCTGGTCGGTGCGCGACATGCAGCGCCAGGGCCGTGAGGCCACTTTCCGCCAGCGCTTAATGGACGACCAGAAAGCGCAAATACGCTCGTTTTCGGCCTTTGTAGCGCACGAACTGCTCAACCCCCTGGCCCGCATGGGCCGCTCGGCTGAAATGGTGCTGCGTGAAGCCAAACTACCTCCCAAGACACTGCGCCGCATCACGGACATTCGCGCATCGGCGTTTGAGTCGGGCAAGCTGGTAGAGGTGTTTTTAAACAACGCGGCCCTGCAGTCGGGACAGGCCCAGGTGCGACCGGTCAGCATGGATGTGTCGGCCTGGATGGCACAGGTGCAAACCGAATTCACACTCAACTACCCACAGGCCGTGCTGCAGATTTGCTGGCCAGAGGACGCTCCCCCGGTGGTGCTGGACCCGCTGCTGGCCAAGCTGTCTTTGGAAAACATCCTCATCAACGCCCTGAAGTACGCTGGCCCGCAGTGCCCCATCCATATTCAGGTGGTGGTGCAGCCCGCCAGTGTGTTGTTTAGGGTAGAAGACGAAGGCCCCGGCCTCAAGCCCGAGCAATACCTGCTGCTGGGTCAGTCTGCCCTGCTGCGCCACCCCACCCAAGACCAGCCGGGGTTTGGTCTGGGCCTTTCTCTGGTGGCCACTATCGCCCAAGCCCACGGCGGCAGCCTGCAGGCCCAGCCCCGCCAGCCCCAGGGTGTGTGTTGGTTATTGGAGCTGGGGCAGGCCCGGTCGACCACCACGCAGCGTGTGGATGGTATTTAAATAAAAATTGCCTCCTGCGCATATGCAGCAAGCGCAAGCAGCTCCTATATTGATAGCGTTTCCACCTCAAACCCGACAATATTGCGGCTGGCCTTGCTGAACTCCACCCCAATCAGGTGAATCGGTTCGCCCCGGCTGCGGTACTTATCAAAGTAATGCATATCCTTGATCTGCTGCAACGGCGCACCGGCAGGGTTCAGTTCCACCACCTTGAACTCAAACAAAAACACCTGCGCGTCAAACAGCACCGTCATGTCGATGCGGCCCTGGTTGGTGGGGTCTTCCAGCCGAATGTCCAGCCCCAGCGCGGCAAAGTAGCTGTAAAAAATGCTCACGTAGTAGCCCTCAAAGCCGCTCATCTCGTTTTTGCGGTACCAGTCGTTGGCAATGCTGGCGTAGAAGGCGTGGAACAAGTCTTTGAGCCCGGTAAAGTTTCTGGCCATGAGCAAGTCATACAGCCGGCTGATATACGGCCCCGGCAGATTTTGGGCTCCGGTCAGGCTTTGCAGCAGGCTGTCGTTCAGCGCGGCTTGTACCTCCAGGTTGGGGTATTTGAGCGTCAGCTCCAGTCGGCCCATAATTTGGCGCTCGCTGGCAATCGTCAGGTACCCGGCCTGAAACATCAGTGCCTCCACCGGGATGTTGTCCACATCAAAGGTGGCCAACAGGGTCTCAGACGCCACCACGCGGCTCAGGTTCGGTGTGAACTGTTGGCGCTGCACTAGCAGTTTGATCAAAAACGTGGGGGTACCGGTTTCAAACCAGTGGGGCGCGAATTTGCGGGTGTCAAACAGCAGCAGCAGGCCAAACGGGTTGTACACCGGCGTGCCTAACCAGTTGTAGCCGTTGTACCACTGGCGAATCAGCTCTCTGTCCAGCCCCGGCAGCTCGGGGGCAAACACGGTATCCACATCCACGTCGGTGTAGCCGCAAATGTCGCTATACCGTTCGTCCAGGGTGATGTCTTTGAGGTTATTCAGCCCCGAGAACAGGCTTACCTTGCTGAACTTGGACACACCGGTCATGAACACAAACTTCAAATGCGCATCAGACCCTTTCAACACGGAATACAGGTTCTTCAGCCCCTCGCGCATTTCTATGGCAACAGCGCTGTTGTCTATGTTGTCCAGAATGGGTTTGTCGTACTCATCTATCAGCACCACGGCGCGTTGGCCGGTGCTTTTGTGGGCTTGGGCGATCAATTGGGCAAAACGCCCGCCAATGCTCTCATGCGTACACACCGCGCCCAGGCGCTGTGCGTTGTCCTGCAGTATTTCGCGGATACGTTGGTCCAGCTCTGCGCTGCTGCGCAGCAACCCGTCACCAAAGCTGATACGAATCACCGGGTACTGCTTGGACCAGTCCCATCGGGACTCAGCGGCCAAGCCGGTAAACAGCGCTTGGTTGCCCGCAAACAGCTCCTGCAAGGTGTCCAGAAACAGGCTCTTGCCAAACCGCCGAGGCCGAGACAAAAAGTAGTATTTACCTTGCTGCGCCAAATCCACCGCGATGCCGCTCTTGTCAACGTAGTAGTAGCCCTCTTCAATAATTTCAGAAAAAGTCTGGATGCCAATGGGCAACTTGCGGCGGAGCAGTGTGGGCGTGGTCATCCGCAGATTTTAGGGTGCACTCCTTCCCGTGGCTTTGGCGGCTGTAACTGCGGCTGAATTGGTGGGCGTGTCCGCCGCGCGGCCCGGCACAAACGCATATCCGTTGGAATAACTGGAGCGCAGGGGCAGGTCTGCACCCGCTTGCTGGCGCACTTTGGCGCGGATGCGGCTAATCACCCCGTCCAAGTTGCGCCGGTTGGTGACGGAATCGCTCTTACCCACCAAAGCCAGCAGCTTGGGGCGCGGCACGCTTTGACCGTGTGCGGCCATCAGCGCGTGAACCAACCGAAATTCATTCACCGACACCACAGTCATCCCAGCGTTGGGGATCAGCAAGCACAAATCGACGTCACGCAGCGCCCAGTCGGTGGTGGGCTGCTTGGGTGGGTTGGCAGAAGCATGACTGGCGGTATTTTGTGAGGCATTTGAGGCTGCAAGAAGGCTGGCAGATGTGAGGCGACGCAGCACACTGGCCACCGTGGCCTGCACCAAGGGCAAAGAGGCGGTTTTTAGCAAATAGGCATCGGCCCCGGCCTGCAGCCCGGCCTGCTGCTGCTCTACACCACTGCGACTGGTCAGCATCACCACCCCCACATGGGGCCAGCGCTGGCGCAGCAGTTGGCACGCCGCCATGCCATCGAGCCCCGGCAAGCCCAAGTCCAGCACCACCAGTGCGGGTTGCAGTAACTCGCTGGCCGGCACAAATTGTTCATAACTGGCAAAACCCAGCGCCCGGTAGCCCTCGCCCAACAGGTAGTCCACCAGGTCGTCGCGCAGGCTGGCGTCGTCATCAATCACAAAAATCAGGTGCAAATCGGGTGTGGACATGGTCTGCCAACTATAGAGGCAGCGGGCGCAGTGCCGGGCCAGCGCCACTGCAGCGCAGCAGCTTGGTGAGGTTTGGTGAGGTTTGGTGCGTATTGAGCAGCATTCATAAGCTTTGATGAGAGGCGCAGGGGCATTGCTTGCATACCATCACTTTAAGCCTGCTGCATCACCAACCACGTCACCCGCTTCGTCACCAGGCTTGCCACCCTTGTCCCCGTCAGCACCTTATTTGGAGTTTCAGTATGTCAACCGTAAACCCTTTGCCCCTTAGCACCTTGGCTCCCTTTGCAGCACAGCCAGCGGCGGGTGCGCCTGCGCGAACCGAAATCGCGTTTGTGCTGAACAACGTGGCCGACTGGCAAGCCTTGGCCGCCGGCGTACGCCCCGGTGTGCAAGTGGTGGTACTGGACGGCACGGGCGACGGCCTGGCGCAAATGGTGGACTACTTGGCCCAAAAAACACCTGGCAGTGTGGATGCGATTCACCTGCTAGGCCACGGCAGCAGCGGCAGCCTGAATTTGGGCGCGCTGACGCTGAACACCGACAACCTGCAAGAGCAAGCCGCCACTCTGGCGCAGATTGGTGGGGCGCTGACGGCGCAGGGCGACTGGTTGCTGTATGGCTGCAACGTGGCTGAGGGTGCCGCGGGGGTAAGCCTGCTAGGTCAGCTGGCGCAATTCAGCGGGGCGGATGTGGCGGCATCCAGTGACGCGACTGGCGCGACTGCGCTGGGTGGGGACTGGGTGCTGGAAGCGGCAAGCGGTGACATCAACGCCAGCTTGCTGACTGCGCAGGCTTGGCGCCATTCCCTAGCCATTGCCAGCTTCTCACCGGCCGACAACTCCACCAATGTGGCTGCTGGACTCACGCCTCTGGTAGTGACTATGTATCCCCTGTCGCGCATTGCAAACCAAGCCATCATGGCTACTTCTTTTTACTTTATTGACGCCAGCTTGCCTGACCTGTCCACCCTGCTGGCAGGGCTGCCCAGCGGGGTAGAGGTGCATTTGCTGCCAGAGGGGCGCGACGGACTAAAGTGCATTGCCGACACGCTGCTTGGGCGCAGTGGCATTGAGGCGCTGCACCTTATCACTCATGGTGCGCCAGGGCAATTGCACATCGGCAACTCGACCTTGAGCAGCGCTAATTTGGCGGATTACGGGGATGAACTCAACATCATCAGCAACGCCCTGGTTGAAGATGGTCAGTGGCTGATTTATGGTTGTGAGGTTGCAGCTCGCGGTGAGGGTTATCGCTTTATTAACCAACTGAGCATTGCAACCGGGCTGCAGGTATTTGCCGCCAGCCATAAGGTCGGCCATGCTGATTTAGGTGGGCGTTGGGCGTTGGATAAGGCTTCGCACATGGACATGATGCCGTCATCGCTAGAAATTTGTGTGCCAAGCTGGCGCGGGGTACTTATTGTGCCAGTCACGGATATCACGCTCTCTCTTCCTACTACCAGTGGTCTATGGAAGTCATCAGCCAATTTGCCCACAGCCAGCGTGTTCACCACGGGCAATCCATCAGCCAATGATTCCAGTTCAGGCATTTCGGGTACTTATTTCAAATCAGCTCGCGCAGATACCTACCATTACACGGTCGATATCAAAGCCACGGCAGGGGGTACTTTTGATATAGGCACTTTATACGGGGTTAACACGGGGACAAATACCGACATCATCATTTTGCGGGGGTTGGATGCCAGCGGTACTCAGATAAGTGGCATGTCTAAAAATGTTTCGTACTCCCCTGTAAATATTGATGCTGCGTACAGTTCAACTGAAAGCATTCTTAATTGGACAGGCATCACAACCTTGCAGGTCTATGCCATTAACAATCAGAACGGCGATTTTTACTTTGACAGCCCAAGTTTTGGCGCTATTGCGGCACCTTTTGGATTGAGCAGCAGCAGCCCGGCTGACAATGCCACTGCGGTCGCTGTTGGCAGCAATATCGTGCTTACCTTCAGTGAAAACGTGGCTGCGGGGTCCGGCAATATTGTCATCAGTAATGGTACTGACACGCGCACCATTGCCGTGGGCGATGCGCAGGTCAGTATCAGTGGTGCCACGGTCACCATTAATCCGACCGCCGATCTCAATCCAAATTCCACCTACTATGTGCAGATGGCCAGCGGGGTGATCACCAGTAGCACTAGCACACCCTTTGCAGGCATTTCCGACACCACAACGCTTAATTTCACCACGGGGGTGTCGGATGCTATTGCCCCGACGATCAGCAGTGTTTCATCCAGTACGGCTGACGGCACTTACAAAGCAGGCGACGTGATCGCCGTGACCGTGCTGTTCAGTGAAGTTGTAACGGTTACCGGTACACCGCAGCTGACGTTGGAAACTGGCACTACGGATCGTATAGTCAATTACGCCAGTGGTTCGGGCTCCAACACGCTGATCTTCAGCTACACCGTGCAGGCGGGCGATACCAGTGCCGATCTGGATTACCTCAGCACTACCGCCTTGGCCCTGAACAGTGGCACCATCAAAGACGGCGCTGGTAATGATTCGATCTTGACATTGGCAACACCCGCTGCGACCAATTCCCTTGGTGCCAACAAGGCAATCATTATTGATACCACTGCCGCCGCCCCAGCACTGACCTTGGCCGTTGATACAGGCAGCAGCACCAGCGACACCATCACCAATAACAGCTTGGTCAACGTCAGCGGCCTAGAGACCGGAGCCACTTGGCAATACAGCACCGATGCGGGTTCCAACTGGAGTAGCGGCACTGGCAGCAGCTTCACCGTCAGCGGTGACGGTGCCAAGAGCGTGACCGTGCGCCAGACCGATGCCGCCGGTAACACCAGCAGCGCCAGCACGGCGCTGGCCTTCACGCTCGACACCACGCCCCCCACATTCGACGCAGCTCCCGCAGCAGGCACCGCCACGGCTATCAACGAGAACAGTGGCGCAGGGCAAACGGTCTACACCGCCGCCGCCACAGATGCAGGCGCAATTACCTACAGCCTGAAAGCTGCTACTGACGATGTTGCTTCGTTCAGCATCAACGCAAGCACCGGCGCGGTGTCTTTGACGGGTAACCCGGACTTTGAAGCCAAGCCCAGTTACAGCTTTACGGTAGTGGCCACCGATGCGGCCAACAACGCCAGCGAAAAAGCCGTCACCCTGGCGATTAACGACCAAGATGAAGTAGCCCCTGTTTTCACCAGCGCTGCCACGGCCACGGCTATCAACGAGAACAGTGCCGCAAGTCAAACCGTCTACACCGCAGCCGCCACCGACACTGGCGCGATAAGCTACAGCCTGAAACCCGGCATCGGCGATGTTTCTTTGTTCAGCATCAACGCTACCACTGGCGCGGTTACTCTGACAGCCAGCCCCAACTTTGAAGCCAAGTCCAGCTACAGCTTCACGGTAGTTGCCACCGATGCAGGCAACAATTTCAGCGAAAAAGCCGTCACCCTGGCGATTAACAATCTGGACGAAGCAGCCCCTGACATCACGTCTGGAGCCACTGCCACGGCTATCAACGAGAACAGTGGTGCTGGGCAAGTGGTCTACACCGCAACATCTACCGACGCTGGCGACACGGCCACAGGCTCCACCACCTACAGCCTGAAAGCTGCTACTGGCGATGTGGCTGCTTTCAGCATCAACGCATCCACCGGCGCAGTTACTTTGACGGGTAACCCCAACTTTGAAGCCAAACCCAGCTACAGCTTCACGGTAGTTGCCACCGACGCGGCCAACAACGCATCAGAAAAAGCCGTCACCCTGGCGATTAACAATCTGGACGAAGCAGCCCCTGTCATCACGTCTGGAACCACTGCCACCGCGATTGCCGAAAACAGCGGCGCAGGGCAAGTGGTCTACACCGCCGCCGCCACAGATGCAGGCGCAATTACCTACAGCCTGAAAGCTGCTACTGACGATGTTTCTTCGTTCAGCATCAACGCAAGCACCGGCGCAGTCACTTTGACCGGCAACCCCGACTTTGAAACCAAAGCCAGCTACAGCTTCACGGTTGTCGCCACCGACGCAGCCAACAATGCATCAGAACAAGCCGTCACCTTGGCGATCAACAATCTGGACGAATCAGCCCCTACCATTACCAGCGCAGCCAGCGCCACCGCCATCAATGAAAACAGCGGTGCAACGCAAGTGGTGTACACCGCCACCTCCACCGACACGGGTGACACGGCCACGGGTGCAACAACCTACAGCCTGAAAGCTGCTACGGGCGATGTTGCTTCGTTCAGCATCAACGCAAGCACCGGCGCAGTCACTTTGACCGGCAACCCCGACTTTGAAACCAAAGCCAGCTACAGCTTCACGGTTGTTGCCACCGACGCAGCCAACAATGCATCAGAACAAGCCGTCACCTTGGCGATCAACAATCTGGACGAATCAGCCCCTACCATTACCAGCGCAGCCAGCGCCACCGCCATCAATGAAAACAGCGGTGCAACGCAAGTGGTGTACACCGCCACCTCCACCGACACGGGTGACACGGCCACGGGTGCAACAACCTACAGCCTGAAAGCTGCTACGGGCGATGTTTCTTCGTTCAGCATCAACGCAAGCACCGGCGCAGTCACTTTGACCGGCAACCCCGACTTTGAAACCAAAGCCAGCTACAGCTTCACGGTTGTCGCCACCGACGCAGCCAACAATGCATCAGAACAAGCCGTCACCCTGGCGATTAACAACCTCAACGAAGCACCCAGCGGATCTGTTGTGCTGCAAGGAACTAACCTGGTCGGGGCAGTGCTTACGGCCACCAACACCTTGACCGACGAAGACGGCATGGGCAGCATCAGCTACCAGTGGCGCGCGGGAGGTGTACCTATCACGGGTGCTACGGGCAACTCCTTTTTACTCGGTGCCGACCAGATTGGCAAAACCATCACAGTGGTGGCCACCTACACCGATTTCGGCGGCTCCGTCGAGAGCGTTGTGAGCAATGAAAGCATCGCAGTATTGCCAACCTCCACAGTGACCGATACCAACGGCATCACCACACTCGTACCCCCTACCGACGGGGTGGTACAGGTGTTGAAGCCCGTCACCGGCAGCACCGTCACCAGCGTAGGTAGTGCGAACACGGTAGTCACCAACCCCGGCACCAGCGTCACCCTCAACAACATCGGTACCGGCACCACTACGACCAGTGGCATTACGGATAGCACCACCCTTACCATTACCGGCACCGGCACGCAAAAGGTAGACCTCTCGGGTATGAAACCCGGCCAGGTACTCACCATCGACAACACCGGCACGGGTACGGTCGATTTAAGCAACTTGCCCGATGGAGTCATCGTCAAACTGCTGGGCACTGGCCCGGTTGTGCTCAATGACAACGACGGAGCCAGTGCGAACGTAGAAAACACCGCTCCCGCACCTACCGGCGGCACAGTGGGCGACGGCAACGGCGATGGCACCCCCGACGCACTGCAAACCAACGTGGCCTCGGTATCGTTTCTCAAGACGGATGCCGCGCAAACCAACCCCAGCACTGCTGCGCCCGTGTTTGTGAGTCTGGTAGCCGACGCCAAGGACGGCAAGATCGACACGGCAGACACCAACACCGCCAATTTGTCCAACGTGCGCCAACTCGACGCCCCCGCCAACCTGCCCGTCGAGGTAAAAATGCCACTGGGGCTGATTGCCTTCAGCGCCACAGTGGGTTTAAGTAACCCCAGCACAGGCACCCCGGCCTTGGGCGTGAGCGAAACCTTCAGCCTGTATGTTGACCCCACGTTGGAGATCAACGGCTACTGGAAACAAGACGCCAACAAAACCTGGGTCAACCTAGCCAGCGCCGCTTTCGGAGGCCAAATTGTGACCGAAGGTGGCAAAACCCGGCTGGACTTCTCAATCACCGACGGTGGGCAGTTTGATGCAGACGGCAAGATAGACGGGGTGATTACCGACCCCGGTGCAGCTGCGTTCATGCCGCTGTCATTGGTGGGGCTGGCACCCGAGCTGCCCGCAGGCATGACCTATTGGTTCTGAGCACACGGCGCACTTACTTCAATCCCCGCACTTTCGCATTTCATACCTCTACGAATAGCACCATGAACAAAAATGTCTTACTCAAATCGGTCACTCTTGCGCTGGCAAGCGCAATCTTGGTAGCTTGCGGTGGCATTAGCAGTGACCCGGCTGCGCCCACAACAAACCCAAGCACTCCAGAGCCTGCACCCACACCGACCCTACCGGACGCAAGCAGCGCCATACCCCAAGGCATTTGGCAAAGTGCCGTAGGTGCTGCCACCACCACCTCTGCACTGGTCACGCAAGACGGTCAGGTGTGGAGCGTACTAACCAGCACAAGCACCACCCCAAGCACCACCCGGCTGCTCAAAGCCAGCCTAGCTGCCCGTGGCGCTGGTTTTAACGGCACGGGTAAGGCCTATGTTTTGGGCACCACCGTCGCTTCTGCCACCCCGGCCGAGGCGGTCACGCTCAGCGCTACATCGGTGAGCAAAACCAGCCTGAATGGCTCCATTACCGGCACCACCACGCAGGCCGAATCCTTTAGCCTGGCCTACCAAAGCCGCTACGACACCCCCGTGACCCTGGCCAGCTTTGTGGGCAGCGCCTGGAGTGGCACTTTGGGCAACGGTACCGTGAACTGGCGCATTGACAGCGCAGGCAATATCACCGGCACCCGCACCACAGGCTGCACCTACTCAGGGCAGCTGAGCCTGCGCACCGAGGCTAAAGCGGTTGCCGATGTGGTACTCACCGAGAGCTGCCCGGCGCTAACCCAAATGAGCGGCGTGGCACTCAAAACGCCCGACAACACAGGCATTACCCTGATGCTGACCACCACCGGGGATGCTGCCGGGGTGCTGATCGGGTTGAAGTAGCTTGCAGTGAAATAATTAAATTGCTATTGTATTTATAGCTGCTTTCGCCCTATCTATATGCGCAAGTAGCTGTTTTGATAGTGAATTTTGCTAGGCTGCGGCCAGTCATTCATTCACTCAGTTGCAGGAGCTTCACATGCCCCAGACGCTGATGGACCGGTTGCCTTGGTTGAGCAAACTGGTCTTGCCGGTTTGGCGCGGGGCGTACAGGTTGAAATACATGCGTGCGCCAATCAAGCCAGAAAATGCGCAAGCAGCTCCATTATTTATAGCGTTTCCACCTCAAACCCCACGATATTGCGGTTTGCCTTGCTGAACTCCACCCCAATCAAGTGAATTGGCTCACCTCGGGCTTGGTACTTGTCGGCGTAGTGTTTGTCCTTGATCTGCTGCAGCGCCGCACCCGCCGGGTTCATCTCCACCACCTTGAACTCAAACAAAAACACGTGCCCGTCAAACAGCACCGTCATGTGAATGCGGCCTTGGTTGGTGGGGTCTTCCAGCCGAATGTCCATGCCCAGTGCAGCAAAGTAGCTGTAGAAGATGCTCACGTAGTAGCCCTCAAAGCCGCTCATCTCGTTTTTGCGGTACCAGTCGTTGGCAATGCTGGCGTAAAAGGCGTGGAACAAATCCTTGAGACCCGCAAAATCCCGCTTTTGAAGCAGCTTGTACAGGCGGCTGATGTGCGGTCCCGGCACATTCAGTGCTCCGGTCAGGCTTTGCAACAGGCTGTTGTTCAGTGCTGCCTGCACCTCCAGGTTGGGGTATTTGAGCGTCAACTCCATCTGCCCCGGGGCCTGCCAGATGTCTTGGATAGTGAGGTAACCGGCCTGAAACATCAGCGCTTCTACCGGAATATTGTCTACATCAAAGGTGGCCAACAGGGCTTGCGACGCCACCACGCGGCTCAGGTCCGGTGTGAACTGGTGGCGCTGCGCCAGCAGTTTGATTAAAAACGTGGGGGTACCCGTCTCAAACCAGTGCGGGCGAATTTGCCGGGTACGAAACAGCTGCAGCAGCCCAAACGGGTTGTACACCGGCGTGCCCAGCCAGTTGTAGCCGTTGTACCACTGGCGAATCAGCTCCCGGTCCAGCCCTGGTAACTCAGGTGCGAAAACAGTATCTATATCAAGGTCGGTGTAGCCACAAATATCGCTGTAGGCGCTGTCCAGGGTGATATCCGTCAGGTTGTTCAGCCCCGAGAACAGGCTGACCTTGCTGAATTTGGACACGCCGGTAAGAAATACAAATTTGATATGCGCGTCGCTGTCCTTCATCACTGAGTAAAG
Source organism: Candidatus Rhodoferax bjergmarkensis (assembly GCA_016708345.1). GTDB lineage: Bacteria > Pseudomonadota > Gammaproteobacteria > Burkholderiales > Burkholderiaceae_C > Rhodoferax > Rhodoferax bjergmarkensis. The sequence goes on along the minus strand of JADJFX010000043.1, from coordinate 3,651 downwards.
GTCTTTCAACGCCTCGCGCAGTTGCCGGGCGATCTCGGGCGACTCGATACGGTCAAGGATGGGTTTGTCATATTCGTCCACCAGCACCACGGCACGCTGGCCAGCTTGGCGGTGGGCGTGGGCGATCAGGTCTTTGAAGCGGCTACGGTGGTCGGGGAACTGCGCCTGCATCCCAAACTGCTGCTCCAGCGTGGTCAACTGTTGATGCAGGCTTTGGTTCAAATCTTCCACCGAGCCCAGCACGCCGCCGCCAAAGCTGATGCGGATCACCGGGTACTTTTTGGACCAGTCCCAGCGGTTTTCTGCAGCCAGCCCGGAAAACAGCGCTTGGTTGCCTTCAAACAATTCCTTCAAAGTATCCAGAAACAAACTTTTGCCAAAGCGCCGGGGGCGGCTTAAAAAATAATACGCGCCGCGCTGCGCCAAATCAACCGCAATGCCGCTCTTGTCCACGTAGTAGTAGCCCTCTTCGCGAATGATGCGAAAAGTCTGAATGCCAATCGGCAGCTTGAGTCGGGGCAGCAGGGTGTTGGTCATTGGGCAGATTTTAGGGTGCGGCCAGCCAAGGCGGCATTAGGGCATTTGGTGCTGGCAATACAAATCAGTCGCTAGCCTCTTGCCAACGGCGCACGTTGATGCCATCGCGCTGGTAGCTTGTCGGCACTGCGCAAACCAAGCGAGGCAGCCGTGCCGCGTCACCTGCAATGGCCAGCCATTTGCGCAAACCCTTGAACAGATCGTCGGTGACGGTGGCTGACGATTTGATCTCGATGGGCAACAAGCCTTCGGGCTCGTCCAGCAATAAGTCCACCTCCAGTCCCACGTTATCACGCCAGAAAAACAGGTTGGAGGCAAACCCCGCGTTGAATCGTGCCTTGAGAAATTCGGACACGATCAGGGTCTCAAACAGCGCGCCACGCAGCGGGTGAATGGCCAACTGGGCAGTGGTTTGAATTCCCATCAACGAGGCCGCCAGAGCGGTATCCAAAAAATACAGTTTGGGCATCTTGACGATGCGTTTGCCCAGATTGCGATGGTGGGGCTGCAGCAAAAAAACAATGTAACTGGCCTCAAGCACCGAAAGCCAGGCGCGCGCCGTGGTTTGGGCGATACCCGCATCCTGTGCCAGATTGCTCAGGTTGAGCAGTTGCCCCGTGCGACCGGCACACAAACGCAAAAAACGCTGAAAGGCGGACAAGTCCTGCACTTGGCTGATTTGGCGCACATCGCGTTCCAGATACGACATGGTGTAGTCTGCCAACCATCGCGCCGGGTTCAGTGTGCGGGCATAAAGGATTAATCCGAGCCTGGCCCCTTTTTGCTCTTTTTGCTCATAGTGCCGAAGCCCTTGTCGCGCTCAGTTCGGTGACGTAAGGCCAGGGTGAACACCATGAATCACAAACCCCACGAGCGAATCGATTTCGCGGACAAGCGCGAGTCTACCGGAAATTCACTTTTCATTCATGTGGCTGCATGCCGCCAAGGATTTTAGCTGATCAAAACTACGCAATCTAGGGCTGTGATGGCTGACGCCGAAGTTTAAGTGCTATGTACGTTTAGATAGCTTGCTTGCGCACGTTCGACATGCGGTACAGGCCAATTTGGCTTAAATTTGCTGGCGGCAAAGGGCATACGCCACCACTTGCCACCCTCGCGACAGAAAATCAAACCAAAACACTTCTGCTATCACACGTGCAGACTTTTTGTCTGGTTAATTTATTTGGCCATTAAAAGTCTAAAGCTATCATCGCGTAACCAGTTGTTCATTTAGAAAGTCACCCCATGAGTGGAAAAAATTCACGGCCTGCGCCGGGTCGTGCTGCACGCGCGTACCGTTCTTCAGCACTTCAAAACGCATTGTCTCAGCTGAAACCCTTGGTTTTGGTGCTGGCCACGGCGGGGCTTTTGTCCCTGCCGGCCCATGCCCAGCTCGCCGCCAACGCCCTGCCTACCGGCGGCGTCGTGGCCGCAGGCAGCGCCAGCATCAGCAGCGCAGGCAGCGCCCTGCGGGTGGACCAAAGCACGAACAAAGCCGTCATCGACTGGCAAAGCTTCAACATCGGCTCGGGTGCCAGCGTGCGCTTTAATCAGCCGTCCAGTTCCTCCATCACCCTGAACCGCGTCGGTGAGGATGGCGGGCGCTCCCTCATCAACGGTGGTTTGACTGCCAACGGCCAGGTCTGGCTGCTCAACCCCGGCGGTGCGCTGTTCGGGCCGACGGCCAACATCAATGTGGGCGGACTGCTGGCCTCCGGCCTCAAACTGGGCAACGATGACTTCATGGGCGGCAACTACCGCTTTACCAAAGACGGCAAAGATGGCGCTGGCAACATCGTCAACCAAGGGCTGCTTGCCGCCGCCGACGGTGGCTACATAGCCCTGCTGGCCCCTGAAGTGCGCAACGAAGGCGTCATCACCGCCCGCTTGGGCACCGTAGCGCTGGCCAGTGGCAATGAGCTGCGGGTCGACTTCACCGGCGATCGGTTGATTGAAATCAAGGTCGATCAATCGGCAGTGAATGGCTTGATTGAGAACAAAAACCTGGTCGAGACCGAAGGCGGCTGGGTGCTGATGAGTGCGGGTGCGGCCAGCAGCCTGGGCGCAGGCGGCATCAACAACACCGGCATCGTGCGGGCCAGCTCGCTCACAGAACACGCAGGTGTGATACGGCTGGAAGGCGGTTATGCCGCGCTGGGCGGCAGCATCAGTGCCGACGGCGTGGCGGGTGCCAAAGGCGGCACGGTGCAAGTCAGCACCAGCCGCGACCTCTCGCTGGCCGACAGCGTATCCGCGCAAAGCACAGGTGGAGCAGGCGGCAGCGTGGGCTACAGCGCGGGCGGCAAAATCATCGAAACCAGCACCTCGCATACCAACACTTCGGGCCATACGGACGGCGGCAGCATTCGCGTTACTGCGGGTGGCGGCATCCTCTCCTCCGGCCACTACAGCGCCAGCGGTGCCACCGGGCATGGCGGGCAGATTGACATGAGCGGTAGCAAACGTGCGCCTGCTTTCCGCCACACTGGACGCGACGGGAGCCACGCAAGGCGGTCTGGTGCGCGTGGGTGGCGAGTTTCAGGGCGGCAAAGCGCAAGACACTGCCAGCGATGCCTACCAGCGCTACATCGGGCGCAACGTTGCTCAATTGTACCTGCGCCACGCCAACCTGAGCAAAGTCACGGTGGGCGCTGGCGGCGCGCTTCTGCTGGACCCCAAAAATATCACCATTGCGGACACTGCGACTGCGGTTAGTACTTGGAGTTATGAAGCGGTGATAGGCAGCGGCTATACCGGGGGCAAAAATGTGGATGTCGGCAGCCTAGAGGTGAACGAGCAGTTTGGCGTCTCCGTATCGCTCAACGCCGGCGGTGACCGGCTGGCGGTGGGGGCATATGGTGACGGCGGCTTTGGTAACCTCACACTAGACAGCGGCGCGGTGTATCTGTTCAGCTTTAGCGACACCAGTTTTTCAGGAGGTGCCTTGCAGGGCATTGTCGGCAAAGGCTATATAGGTGGCAAGAGTGTCAATGTCGGCAGTCTGGAGCCGCTTGACATGTTTGGCTGGTCCGTAGCGCTCAACGCCAGCGGTGACCGGCTGGCGGTGGGGGCAGTCCGTGACAACGGCTTTGGCAACCTCACATCGGGCAGCGG
>JADJFX010000042.1 GCA_016708345.1 Candidatus Rhodoferax bjergmarkensis | reverse complement strand
CCGACCTTCCATTTGTCGCTGACCAACAACTTAGATCCACTAGCTCCGACAGTCTTTATTAGCGCTGATCAGCCCAACAGTGATCTAACAGCTACCGACCCACCAGATCGCGGGTTATCGGCCCCGCGGACTAGAGCCGTCGTTCACCGCCGCCACCCGCGCCATGAATAAATTCACCTATCTTTTGCCACTTGCGCCCGTGGATATTGCGCGAAACGCTGCCGAATGCAGCAACCTGCTGGGCTGCTGTGAGTGCCGCCAACAAGCGCGCGCGCTGCGGGTAAGGCGACTCGGCCAAAACCAGGCGGCCACAGGCATCACACTCTGAGGCCAGCAGCAGCACCTCGCGAAGAAGCGCTGCTGCGGTTTGCGAAGAAAAACGTCGCAGCGCTCCAGCAGCCGCACCAGCGCGGCGGCGTCCAGGCTGCCGCTGCGGTGGATGTTGCCGTGCTCGCGCGCCACCACGTCGGCCAGTCTTTGCGACCCCGAGGGTACACGCCGCCGCTCGCAAACCTTGAGTGCTGCGGGCGCTGCGCTCTTCGTGGCCAATAACAGTTGGCAGCACATCGGCGGGCGTGGTGCCTGCCTGTGTCGTGGAACAAACAGGCCAGCGCACCGGCAAACTGGCCCCAGGTGCGCACTCGTGTCCAGCACCATCATCAGGTGGATGCCGGTGTCGATCTCGGGGTGGTACTCGGCGCTGGGGCACGCCCCACAGGCGGTCCACATCGGGCAGCAAGCGCTCTAAGCTGTCCGGTCGCGTAGCACCTCCAACATGCGCGAGGGTTTATCTTCCATCAAACCTTGGCCAGCTCCTGCCACGCGCTCGGCCACCAGGTCGTCCACTCGCCGCTGTGCACCATGGCGCGCATCAGCTGCAGGGTTTCGGCGCCACGGGTGAAGTCGGCAAAACGCGCCGCCAGCGCGCCACCCGCAAAATACGCACCGGGTCTTCCCGAAAAGCGTCGGTCACATGGCGCAGCACCTTCCTGCAATGTCGCGCTGGCCGCCAAATGGTCCACCAGCGCGCCAGCAGTGGCCCAAGCCTGGGGTCGGGCGTGCATTGGGCATCAAATCGGCCTCTTGCGCCCGTGGAATAAGCGCGAACAGCTATGGAGTTGATACGTAAGGTCGCGCCGGGCCGAGTCTTCCTCCAGTGACCTCGGGCGCGGCGTGAATGCTAAAGCCGTGGTAGCCGTGGGGCGGTTTTACGCTCGGTGCGCGCCAAGGCGTATTCCCCATGCGTCTTGGGGTGCAAAAAGACCGGAGTCCTTGCCCACCGGCACAAAAACCCTTGGTCTGGCAGCGTTTGGGGCTGGCACCCACCACCACCCAGTCGCGGATCCTGCACCGGCAAGCCCAGTAAAGCATCCGCACCGCGCCACCCACCATATAGACCTGCATGTCAGCCGGGCCTGCTGGCCGGTGAGTGGGCAGGGTTCCTCCAAAGCGAGTTTTTGCTGGCAGTGCGCGGGTTTTAGGTGCATGAGGTTCTCCAAAGCGCCATAACCCTTCGTTACACCCAGGCGTGCGTTGCTGCGATAATTGGCCCCGTTCACGTGGAGTTTTTCAATGCGCCCAGTCATCAAAAAGTGCCGTCATGGCTGTGGCCTGCGCCACCAGAGTTTTGTCCAGGGTGTGCGGTGGTGGCCGTGGCCGACGCCGCCGTCACCACCGTCGCCGTGGTCGTCAAAACTGGCGGCCGGCGCGCAGGCGCGGTGGCCGGTGTGGCAATAGATGTGGCGCGCCGGGTTCAAAAGACGATTAGGGATGCAAAGTAACCAAAGTACCGCTTTGGGGCTGGACAGGTGATGATCGGACCGGTGATTGAGGCGAATTGGCAGTGTATTGGCACCCTGTCGCGGTTGGCACAGCGATAATCGCGGCACTTTCATGGGTTGGTTAGCCAGGCGCAGGAGCGCAGCGGCCAGTCGCCCGAATCATCAGGAATCAGGATTTCGCGTGGATACTGCACTGCTTGTCAAAGCCATCATCATGGGCATCGTCGAGGGATTGACGGAGTTTTTGCCCATTTCATCGACCGGGCACCTGATTTTGGCCGGTGCCCTGCTCGGTTTTGACGACGACAGCCAAGTGTTTGACGCATCCAGACCGGTGCCATTTTTGCCGTGATTTTGATTTACTGGCAAAAATTCGCGACACGCTGGTGGCCTTGCCCCAATACAAAGAGGGCACAAAGGTTTTGCCCTGAATGTTTTGATTGCCTTCATTCCGGCGGTGTTGCTCGGCTTGCTGTTTGGCAAAGCCATCAGGGCCCATTTGTTTACGCCGGTGGTGGTGGCCAAAATTTTCATCATCGGGGGGCTTCATTATTTTGTGGGCTGAGCGCCGGCAAGCCAAGAATCCGGCTGGCGCACATTCACGAGGTTGAATCCACGACGCCTGTGGACGCCCTGAAGGTTGGCCTGGTGCAGTGTCTGCCGATTCCGGCACCAGCCGCAGCGGTGCCACCATCATTGGCGGTATGTTGCTTGGACTTTCACAAAGCTGCCACCGATTTTCGTTTTACCTGGCGATTCCCACCCTCATCGGTGCAGGCGCTACAAGCCTGTACAAAGAGCGTGCCTGCTCAGCATGGCCGATGTGCCGCTGTTTGGCGTTGGTTTGCTGTTTTCTTTCATCAGCGCCTGGCTGTGCATACGCTGGCTCTTGCGCTACATCGCCACGCACAGCTTTGTCGGGTTTGCCTATTACCGGATTGCCTTTGGTTTGGTAGTGCTGGCCACAGCGTTCACTGGCACGGTGCGCTGGGCGGCCTAAGTTTTAATGTCTGACGATCCCCGACTCACGCCCGATCAGCTCAAGGTTGGGCTGTACGTCTACCTTGATTTGAAGTGGATGGAGCATCCGTTCGCCTTCAGCCATTTCAAAATCAAGTCGGAGGATCAGATCAAGGTCATTCGGGGTCTGGGGCTCAAAACCTTGCGTTTCAACCCGGCCTTGAGTGACTGCAGCCCGGATGAGCCCGGTGAAAACGTCCCTGAAGAAACGCCCGGCCCGGTGGTAGTGCCTGAGCCGTCGGCCCAGGTGCTGGCCAAGCGCGCCATGATGGAGCAGATGCTCCAGCGCCGCGAGGCCACCGGTCGGAGCGGGCCTTACCGCCACCGCCGCAGTCCATTAAAGACATTGAGAAAACCTGTTCAGCCAGCCGCGCGAAAACCGTGCGCCAGGCCGCCAAACTGATCACCGAGGTGACCGACCATTCTCAGTTCGCCCGAAATTGCCCGGTGCCTGTGATGGGCGACAAAATGGGCAGCGACGAGTTGTATTTTCATTCGCTCAACGTCACCATGCTGTCGATGATGGTGGCGCGCGACCTCAAACTGCCGGTCGAGGTGGCGGCGCGCTGGGCATGGGGCCTTGATGCACGATATTGGCCACAAAGATGCCCGACAAAATCGCCCTCAAAACCGGGCCCAGCGGCCCGTGCCGAGCGCAATTTTTCGAGATGCACTGCCAATATGGCGGCCATCGGCAAGCGCATGCTGCTGGCCCCTACTGCGCTGGCCATCATTCGCGAACACCACCGAGTGCATGGACGGCAGCGGTTATCCGGCCAAACTAGCAGGCGAGGCCATCAACCCGCTGGCGCATTGTGGTCATGCCAGCAATTACGATGAGTTGTGCAACCTAAGCTCTCCTTGTGACGCTTTGACGCCGCATGAAGCACTGTCGCTGATGTTTCCAAGCTGCGCAGCAAGTTTGACCCCAAAATTTTGAGGTGTTTATCCGCTGCCTGGCGTTTACCCGCCAGGACGCTGGTGCAGCTGTCGGACAACTTGATTGGCATGGGGCTACCATCAACCCGGCCAAACCCTTGAAGCCGACCGTGGTGGTGTGTGACGCCACTGTGCCCAAAAATGAGGCCATCATGATCGACATGGCGCAGGAGACCGAGGTGCATATCGTCACCGCACTGCGACCCGCCCAAGTGCCGCCCGAGGTGTACAACTACCTCAGCCCGCGCAAGCAGGTCAGCTATTTCATCGAGGCTTCAGCACCACCGCCCAAGCCTGCACGCCCAAGCTGGATCAAGTCCTGACGGCTGGGTACGGCGAGGCCACGAGTGCGGCATGGACCGAGCCCGCCGACATCAAGGCGCGTAACGGCCGTGCAAGCGTGATGAAGAACCCTCGCTTGTGTGGTCTTCAACATCAAAGGCAATGACTGCCGATTGATCGTGGCCGTTGCGTGCAAGTTGCAGATCGTTTACGTGAAGATTGTCAGCGCCACAGCCTTATTGATACTGTGTCTGCATCTGCAGGAAATTGAAGTCATCAGCTCAGAGCCGACAGCTTCAAGTTGATTGCCGCGGGGTCAATAGTTTGGTGCCGTCAGAATGCCTTGCTAAGACTCAAATTTGGGCCACGAATGGAATGGTATCCAGCCCCAAAAGCCAACCGTTTTCGGTAACCATGTGTAGTCCCAATTCACCACTGAGAAGTATTGTGGATTGATCTTTTTGTGTGTAATACCACTTTGTCACGTTTGACTGGGCGACTTCGGCGCGCTTTGATGCATACAGGCCAACGCTTACATACGGCAGGACTGTTTTGCTGTCTCCAAAGAAGTAAAGCGCGTCAAACCCAAATGTACTGCCGGTTCGTTTGCTTCCAAGGGCTCGTATAAGAGCTGTGGGGGACCGGGTAATCGAGTAAATCGTTTGAAAAATTGGAATTGAAAACAGCGCCAACTCCGAATCCCCAAGCACCAGTGCCTTTGCCTGAAAGTGCAATTTCGTACCACCTCCGTCCGACGAGGGCGCAGCCCCTACAGATAGCCACATCTGCCCGAAGGATGAGATTGCGCCGAAAGTTAAAACAATAGTTGTGATTATTTTTGTGCATGGATTCCTTTTCATTGTTCGTAAATTTCGACAGTGCATAGCTTTGCAAATGCACTTGGGTATCATATACCGTGGTATAAAAACCATCAACCACGCAACATCGAGGCGTGGCAAAAAAGTCGAATCGATACAGCTATGCTCCGGAGTTGGTGGCCTTGGGAAAGGCCATCCGTCTGGTGCGTCTGGAGATCGGTTTGTCGCAGGAGGCGCTGGCGCTCAGCGCTGAAATTGACCGCTCATACGTGGGAGGTATCGAGCGCGGTGAGCACAACCTTGCGCTTGTCCAATATCCTCAAACTGGCCTGCTGCTCTAGGGCTTGTCCGGTGCGCAGTTGATGCACCGGGCGGGTTTGTAACGTCTGGATATACGCTTTTGAATGGCAGTTCATTCCATAGGTCGGGCAAGTCGGCTAAACTGATCCTGCGGCCCGTGGTCGGTTGAGTGGTTGTACAGATTCATGACTTACAGGAGACTCCAATGCACGCTCATTTTTATGACCTTGAAGCTCAAGTATTGAAATTGGATTCCACTGAACGAGCCCATCTTCTTGAGCGGTTGATTGAAAGCTTTGAGCCAAAGTCACGCATGCAGAAAGCTTGGGTCGATGTTGCCCGTATGCGCAGAGAAGAAGTACGAAGCGGCAAAGCGGCGATGGTTCCTGGCAACGAAGCATTGGCACGCGTCAGAGCAAGGATTGCGGAGGTGTACTCGATTCACCCCGACGCAGAGGCTGAGCTTGGTGAGGCGGCGCAGTACTACGCTACCCACGCCAGCAAGATGATTGCTTTGGCTTTTCTCGCAGAATATGAGCGCATACGCGACCTTCTTTAGAAAACCAGCAATGCGGCCCACACAGTGAAAATGGTTTCAGGGTTTACCACTTGGATCGCTTTCCTTACACCATTGTGTACGAAGAAGATGATGTCAACGGACCGCAAATCTACGCAATCGCACATCAAAGCCGTAAACCCGGATATTGGAATGATCGGACGTAATCGGTCAATAGCGGATGGCAGGTCGGCGTGTAGAAGGCATGCCATGCTCACCGTTACCGTTTCCACAAATGCCAAGTCGTCATTCCGGCCGACATTCGGCGCAAGCTGGGCATTACGACGGGTTGCCAGCTCGACTTTCACCTAGAGGGCAACGTCATCCACGCCGAAGTCAAGCGCCAGTTGACCCCCACCTTGGCCGAGGACGGTTTTGGCATGTTGGTGTGCAAAAAGCCGGGCAAGCGCAGCCTGGCAGATTTTGACGTGGCGCAGGCCATGCGTGAAGGCACCGATGATCGCGCTTGCTACCAATATATTTGCCCGCTTTTATGTGATGTGGACGACCCGGCAGACCCCGAAGCGGTCAAGCAGCGCCCCATCGCCCGGCGTTTGTTGACTCAGGCCGAGCCGTCTTTGTGCCGTTGACAGTGGTGCTGGAACTGGAATGGGTGTTGCGCGCTTTTTATGGTTTTGCGGCGGATGATTTTGTACGGGTTATCCAGCATCTGCTGGGTCTTGCCCATGTAACGGTCGAAGAATGGGCACGGGTGAGCGATGCCTTGGGCTTGCACAAAGACGGGCTGGATTTTGCCGATGCGCTGCACCTGCTGGCCAGCAGCGGCTGCGTGGAGTTGATGACTTTTGACGACCGACGGTTTGCGCGTCGCGCCAAGCGTCTGGGGTTGACACCTGTGGTTGTGGTGCCAGTAAGTTAAATGACGGCATAAACGCGGCCATGTCAGCCCTTGCCAGCCAGAGCCTTCAACTGGTAAAGCGCTTCCAGCGCTTCTCTGGGGCTTAAATTATCAGGATTTAAGGCTGCTACCGCCGTATCCAGTGCGCTACCAGCTATGTTTTCTGTAGCGTGTTCGGGCACTGGGGCGAACAGATCGACCTGCGCGTTACTTTGCGACGCCTGCGCTTCCAGTGCCTCCAGCGTGCGCCGGGCATGGTTGACCACGCTGGCTGGCATGCCAGCGAGGCGCGCCACCTGAATGCCGTAGCTTTTGCTGGCCGGGCCGGCCTGGATTTCGTGCAAAAACACAATGTCGCGGCCCGACTCGGCGGCGCTCACGTGCACGTTGATGGCCCCGTGGTGGGTGGCGGGGAACTCCGTCAGCTCAAAGTAATGGGTGGCAAACAGGGTGTAGGCCCGGGTTTTGTCGTGCAGCTGGGTGGCGATGGCACTGGCCAGCGCCAGGCCGTCAAAGGTGCTGGTGCCCCGGCCAATTTCGTCCATCAGCACCAGCGAGTTGGGGGTGGCAGCGTGCAGTATCTGCGCGCCTTCCAGCATCTCCAACATGAAGGTGGACTGGGCGTTGGCCAGGTCGTCGGCCGCGCCGATGCGGGTGTGGATGGCGTCGATCGGCCCCAAGCGGCAGGCGCTGGCCGGCACGTAGCTGCCCATGCTGGCCAGCAGGACTATCACCGCAATCTGGCGCATGTAGGTTGATTTGCCGCCCATGTTGGGGCCGGTGATGATCTGCATGCGCTGCTTGGCGCTCAGGTGTGTGTCGTTGGCAATGAAGGCACCGCTGCTGGTTTCCGCCAGACGCGCCTGCACCACCGGGTGGCGGCCCTGGGTGATGTCCAGGCAAGGTTCTTTGACAAACTGTGGGGCGCACCAGTCCAGCGTCAGCGCGCGTTCAGCCAGGGCGCACAGGGCGTCCAGCGTGGCCAGGGCGCGGGCGAGGCGGGTCAGGGCGGGGACAAAGGGCTGTAATTGGTCCAGCACCTGCTCGTACAGCCACTTTTCCCGCGCAAGGGCGCGTTCCTGGGCGGAGAGGGCCTTGTCTTCAAACGCCTTGAGTTCGGGGGTGATAAAGCGTTCTGCGTTTTTGAGGGTCTGGCGGCGGCGGTAGTCGTCTGGCACCTTGTCGATCTGGCCCTGCGTCACCTCAATAAAGAAGCCATGCACTTTGTTGTACTGCACGCGCAGGTTGCTTATGCCGGTGCGCGCCTTTTCGCGCGTTTCCAGATCAAGCAAAAAGCTGTCGCAGTTGGTCTGAATGGCGCGCAGCTCGTCGAGTTCGTCGTCAAACCCGCTGGCCATCACGCCGCCGTCGCGCACCAGCACGGCGGGCTCGGGGCGATGGCGCGGCTCAAGAGTTCAGCACAGCCAGCGGGCGGCTGCAATTGCTCAGAAATATGGGTCAAATAGGGCTCTAGCGCACGTGGAATCTGCGCAAGCAGCTCACTTTTTTGTAGCGTTTGAGTGAGTGCCACCAGCTCGCGCGGGCGCACCTGGCGCAGCGCCATGCGGGCGGTGATGCGCTCCACGTCGGTGCTGCCCTTGAGCTGCTCGCGCAGGCGACGCCAGGCGGGCTCGCCATGGGTTGTGGCGCTGTGCAGCGCGGCAATGGCATTGTGGCGCTGCTGGGCTTCGCTGCGCTCGCGCCGGGGCGCCAGCAGCCAGCTTTTGAGCAAGCGGCTGCCCATGCCGGTCATGCAGGTGTCCAGGAGCGAAAACAGCGTGGGTTTTTCTTCGCCGCGCAGGGTTTGCGTCAGCTCCAGGTTGCGCCGGGTGGTTTGCGGCAGGTCAATCAGCTCGTCATTGCGCTGCACCCGCACGCTGTGCAGGTGGGTGAGGGCGCGGCCCTGGGTGTGTTCGCAGTAGTTCAGCAGCGCGCTGGCGGCCGCGTGGGCTTGGGGCAGGTCTTGGGCCTGCCACGAGGCCAGGGTGGCCGCCTTGAGTTGCTCCAGCAGCTTGCGCTCGCCCAAAGCGGGGTCAAACTGCCAGTCGGGCCGGGCCGAGATCGACAGCGCACTTACGCTGGGAATCGCCCGCAAGCGCGCTTCAAAAGCAGGTGTCGCCCCGGCGCTGAACAGCAACTCGCCGGGGCCAATGCGCGCCACCCATTCCGCCAGTGCTTCGGGCACACATTCGGCCAGATGCACTTCGCCCTGGGTCACGCTCAGCCAGGCCAGGCCGCAGGTGTTGCGCGGCCCCTGGTGCACCGCCAGCAGCATGGACTCGGTCTTGTCACTGAGCAGCTCCATGTCGGTCAAGGTGCCGGGAGTGACCACCCGCACCACCTTGCGCTCCACCGGCCCTTTGCCGGTGACCTCGCCCACCTGCTCGCAAATCGCCACCGATTCGCCCAGCTTGATGAGCCGGGCCAGGTAGGTGTCCACCGAGTGAAACGGCACACCCGCCATCATCACCGGCTGCCCGGCGGATTGGCCGCGCTGCGTCAGGGTGATGTTGATAAGGCGGGCGGCTTTTTCAGCATCGCCGTAAAACAGCTCGTAAAAATCGCCCATGCGGTAAAACAGCAGGGTGTCGGGGTAGTCCGCTTTGAGGCCGAAATACTGGGCCATCATGGGGGTGTGTTTTTCGGCATCTTCTGGTGGTGTCTCTGATTTGTTTTTTTCTTTAAACATCAATTTATTAGCGTCGTTTCGCTTCCTTCATCTGCCGGCAAATGCCTTCACGTTCCCTCAACGACCCCATGCCTGACGGGGACTCTGGGGGAGTTGAAAGATTAAATTATCAACCGCAGTTGGGTTTGCGTCCCTCTTGCAAGGCTGACCTTGATGTCAAGATTATCAAGGGGCTTTGCGTGCGCCACCGTACCGACAGGATGAGCTGCAGTTTTGCTTTCAGCCATCGGTTGTGCGGTTAACCGCGGTCAGGAAACCGTTGGCGCTTACGTTGACGACACGTGCATTACCACCTTGGTGAAAGCACGTTTTGTTGAAAATACTTACGTGGATGCGAGCAGCATCCGTGTCGAGACGCTCAACGGCACCGTCATGCTGTCCGGCTTCGCCAAAAGCGTTACAGAGAAAGACACGGCAGAGGGCATTGCGCGCGGTGTGAAGGGTGTCAAGTCGATCAAGCACGAAATCGCTGTCCGTCCTTGAACCTTCGGCCGATTTTGAAAATCGGCCAAATATTCAGGTCAGCGTTTTCGCCCCGGCTTCGGCAACGATTCGCGGGAAGGTGTCGGTAGCTCGGTTTTTGAGTTTGTAATATCATTGGCAATATGAAATTTAACCGAGTGGTGTTGGATTCCAATGTGCTGGTGGCGGCAGCGCGCAGCCGCAACGGTGCATCGTTTGCGCTGCTTAATGCTTTGCGCGCAAACCGGTTTTGCATGCTGGCTTCAGTCCCCTTGTTTGTGGAATACGAGTCGGTGTTGAAGCGGCCAGAGCAATTGGCACAAGGCATGCGCAGTGTGGCGAGCGTGGACGCTTTTCTGGACGCCTTGGTGTTGCGGGTTGAACCGGTTCATCTGTATTACCTTTGGCGCCCACAACTGCGCGACGCAGCGGACGAAATGGTGCTGGAGACTGCCCTTAATGGCCGGGCAGATGCGCTGGTGACTTTTAATGAGGGCGACTTTGATGCAGCCCAAAAATTCGCACTGCCGGTGCTTACGCCGGCAGAGTTTTTGAAACAGTTAAACCAAGGGGATATGTGATGTCCAACTACGCTTTGAGAGTGCCCGAGTCGCTGTTTGCCTACGCCCGCTTGGTGGCGGCGGAGGAAAAGGTCTCGATGAATCAGTTTTTTGTGACCGCCATTGCCGAAAAAGTCTCGGCCTTGAAAACCGAGTCTTATTTCAAAGAGCGTGCAGCACGCGGTGATTTGGCTGGTTTTGATGCCTGGCTTGCCGCCAGCCCGGATGTGCCTCCCACCCCGGGTGATGAATTGGTTTGACACGACGGCGCAGCCTTGTCCAATGAGGTGTGAACGGTTCGCGTATTTCCACCCAGAAATGAGCCCAAAGCGAGGTCGATAGAAAATTTGGTATTCACCCACGGACGCATGATTCAATCCAATCCCCCTGAAAAAGTTGCGCTGCTTGCCTACACCGGCCGCTGGCTGGTGCTGGCAACGCTGGTTGGGCTGCTTTCAGGTACGGCATCGGCCTTGTTTTTACTGGCGCTTGATGCCGCTACCGGCTACCGTGAGTCGCACCGCTGGATCGTCTGGCTGCTGCCGGTGGCAGGCTTTTTGGTGGGCTGGGTGTATCTCAAAATTGGTCAGGGCGTCGAGGCGGGCAACAATTTACTCATTGACGAGATTCACGATCCGCAAAAGGTGGTGCCCTTGCGCATGGCACCCCTGATTCTGCTCAGTACCGTGATTTCCCATTTGTTTGGTGCCTCGGTGGGGCGCGAGGGTACGGCGGTGCAGATGGGCGGCGCGCTGGCCGATCAGCTGACCGGCCTTTTCCGGCTGCGCAAAGAGGACAGGCGCATTTTGCTGATGGCAGGCATTGCCGCAGGTTTTGCCTCCGTGTTTGGCACGCCCCTGGCCGGTGCGGTGTTCGCTTTGGAGGTGCTGGCCATTGGGCGCTTGCGTTATGACGCGCTGCTGGCCTGCGCCTTGGCCGCCGTGGTGGGCGATCAGACCACCCTGCTGTGGGGGGTGCATCACACCCATTACTCGGCGGGCCTGATTCCGGCGGTGAGTTTGTGGGGGGTGACGGCGACCTTGATGGCCGGGGGCCTGTTTGGCGTGACCGGCATGTTTTTTGCGCGTGGCGTTCACGCGCTGTCTGCATTCATGAAAAAGCGTTTTCATTACGCTCCCTTGCGCCCCTTGATTGGCGGAACAGTTATTGCCGCAGCGTTTTGGTTTTTGGGGGGCTGGCGCTATGCGGGCTTGGGGCTGCCGGTCATCGTTGAATCGTTTTCCAGCCAACTTTTACCCTGGGATTTTCTGGGCAAGATGGTGTTCACCATGGCCTCGCTGGGCAGCGGCTTCAAAGGCGGCGAGGTGACGCCCCTGTTTTACATTGGCGCAACACTGGGCAATGCGCTGGCACCCCTATTGAACATGCCGTTTCCGATGCTGGCGGCGTTGGGCTTGGTGGGCGTGTTTGCCGGTGCCGCCAATACGCCACTGGCTTGCACACTGATGGCGATAGAGCTTTTTGGGCCCGAAATTGGCGTCTATGCCCTGCTGGCCTGTGTGGTCAGCTACCTGTTCTCCGGGCATACGGGTATTTACCGGGCCCAAAGAGGTGGGCAGTTCAAGCTTCAGCCAGCGCCTGATGTAACTGGCCATGAGGGTCAACCCCGCGTCCAAAGCAGCAAAACCGAAAATGTCTCCAAGGCCGTCGATGAATGAATGGCCCCGCGAGGTGTCGCTTTTACACCCGCAGACAGTTTTTTGACGAAGGCCAGGCTGAAAGCGGTAAAGTCGGAGTAATTGCATTTTTACGATTTTTCTCTCCAACAGCGTCTATGACGATTCACGTTCTACTGATTGAAAGCGATGCCGAGCGTGTGCGTACCGTTTGTCAGGTGCTGGCGCGCGAGCGGCCAACGTGGCACATTGAGCTTGTTTCTTCGCTCAAGCAAGCGCAAGAGCGGCGCTTGGCAGGTGAGCGGTTTGATGTGGCGTTGGTTGGTTTCGATTTGACAGACAGTTTGGGCAGTGACTCGGTGGACCTTGCCCGTTCGCTGCCGACCGTGCTGTGCGTGAACCCGCAAGATGAATGGGCCAGCGCTCGGGCGCTGCGGCTGGGTTTTAGCAGCTTTATCCACTGCAGCGGCGTTGAGGGCGAGTTTGACACCCTGGTGGACATGATGGAGGGGGTGCTGGCGCGCTGGGAAGACCTCCGGCAAAAGCAGGAAACCGCTCGTCGCTACGAGTTGGTGCTGGCCGGCTCTGACTTGGTGGCATGGGAACGATTCCTGCCCAGCGGCGATGTGTACCCCAGTGACCGCCTTTTTCTGATGCTCGGTTACGGCATTGCCGAGCGCAGGCAGTACAGCACTGCCAAAGGCTTGCTCGATGCCGAGTTATGGCAGCGCATGGTGCACCGCGATGACTGGCCTGCCGTGAAAGAGGCCAGCGAGGCCTACCTGCGAGGCGATACCCCCTCGTACCGCTGTGAATACCGTTTACGTCACAAAGATGGCCACTGGATCTGGGTGCTCAGTCGCGGCCGGGTGATGGAGCGCGACGCTGAAGGGTTGCCCGTGCGGATGTTGGGAACGTTTGCCGACATTACCAAGCGCCGTGGCGACCAGGATGCGGCGGCGAGGCAAAACCGTTTGCTCCAAGCCATCAGCCGGGCTCAGGCGCTGGTGATTGCCAGCAGTGCAGTGGGGGCCATTTTTGACGGCTTGCTCGCTGAGTTGCTGGCGCTGACCGGCAGCCGCTACGGCTTTGTGGGTGAGGTTTTCTTTGATGCACAGCAGCAGCCTTACCTCAAAACTTTTGCCATTTCCAACATTGCCTGGGACGAGGCCTCACGTCGGCGTTTTGAGGAAAGCATGCCCGAAGGCATGGTGTTTTCCAACCCGTACACACTGTTTGGCGCTGCACTGACAAGTGGCCAGCCGGTGATTTCCAACGATCCCGCCACGGACCCCCGCAGCGGTGGTTTGCCCGCTGGACACCCGGCACTGGATGCGTTTTTAGGGCTCCCCATACACCATGGCGACGACTTGGTGGCGATGATTGGCTTGGCCAACAAATCGGGGGGCTACAGCCCGGTTGATGTTGAATTTCTCGACCCCTTGTGCAAAACCATTGGCCAAATGGTGCAGGCGCGGCGCATCGACGCCCAGCGCCGGCGGGCGCAGGAGGAGTTGACGGCGACGGCGGCTTTGCTGGCCGAAAAAACCCAGTCGCTCAAGACCACCTTGGACAGCATGAGCCAGGGCATTGTGACGCTGGATTCAAACGGTCGTTATACGGTTTACAACCAGCGGGTTCTGGAGCTGCTGGATTTGCCTGAAAGCTTGTTGGCTGCCAAGCCAAATTACAAGGATGTGGTGAATTTTCAGGCTTTGCGTGGTGACTACGGTGACGACCATGAGTCGGAGCAGATCGCGCAGCAGAGCTTTGTTCCCGGAGCAGGCACTTCGTCTGATGCGTCCCGCAAACACCTGCGGATCACCCGAACGGGCCGAGCCATCGAGGTGGTGACCCGTGTACTGGCATCGGGCGAGATGGTGCGCGTTTATTCAGACATCACAGAGCAGCGCCAGGCCGATGCCAAACTGCGTGACAGCGAAGCCCGTTTTCGTGGCTTGACGGCGTTGTCCTCTGACTGGTATTGGCAGCAGGACGAAAATTACCGGTTTGTTGAGTTTGAGGGCAGTGCCGAGCAGTCTGGACGGCGTGAAGTTCCGTATGCAACGGGCAAGCAGCGCTGGGAGATTCACGCCTACAACATGTCCGAGCAGCAGTGGCAGGCGCATCGCGACTTGCTCGATGCGCGGCAAGTGTTCCGTGACCTGGAGTTGGAACGCCGCAGTGCTACCGGTGAGGTGCAATGGGTATCGGTCAGCGGCGAACCCATTTTTGACGCCCATGGTGTGTTTTGCGGCTACCGGGGCATTGGCCGCGACATTACAGCGCGCAAGAAGGCCGAAGCCCAGATTGAAATTTTGGCGTTTTATGACTCATTGACCGAGTTGCCCAATCGGCGCATGTTGCTCAACCGTCTGGCGCAAGGCATTGAAACCAGCGCCCGCAAACGCACCCATGGCGGCTTGCTGTTCATTGACCTTGACAACTTCAAAACCATCAATGACACCATGGGCCATCTCAAGGGTGATCAGTTGCTGCAACAGGTGGCAAGGCGGCTGAACCAGTGCGTGCGGCCGATGGACACGGTGGCGCGTTTCGGCGGCGATGAATTCGTTGTGCTACTGGAGGATTTGAGTCAGGACATTACTGAAGCGACCGATCAGGCTGAAACGGTGAGCAAGAAAATATTGTTTGCCCTCAATCAGCACTTTGTTTTGGCGGGCCAGCAGCAGTACACCTCGCCCAGTGTGGGCATCACGATGTTCTTTGGCAGCGATGAAACAGTGGACGATCTGCTCAAACGGGCAGACATGGCCATGTACCAGGCCAAGGCGGCAGGTCGCAACACGATTCGGTTCTTTGATCCTCAAATGCAGGCCATTGTGATTGCGCGGGCAGCTTTGGAAGTGGACTTGCGCCATGGACTGAGCCAGGGCGAGTTGCATTTGTGTTACCAGCCGGTGGTGAACGCAGATGGGCGCATGATCGGGGTGGAGGCATTGGCACGCTGGTTGCACCCCCAGCACGGGCTGGTACTGCCGACCGATTTCATTCCGCTGGCGGAAAAATCCGGTCTGATCTTGTCTCTGGGGCAGTGGGTTATGGAAACGGCCTGTGCCCAGCTGATGAGTTGGAGCACCAGTGTGGCAACGCAGGGCCTGACCATTGCGGTCAATGTCAGCGCGCATGAGTTCCGCCGTCCCGATTTTGCCTCTCAGGTGCTGGCGCTGCTGCGAAAGACCGGTGCCAACCCCTACCGGCTCAAGCTGGAGCTGACGGAAAGTCTGTTACTTAACGATGTTGAAGACGCCATCACCAAAATGGGCGAGTTGCGTTCTATCGGCGTGAGTTTTTCACTGGATGACTTTGGCACCGGCTATTCATCCTTGTCATACCTGAAGCGTTTGCCACTGGACCAGCTCAAAATTGACCAGTCATTCGTACGCGACCTGTTGACCGATGCAAACGATGCCGCCATTGTCCGCACGATTTTGTCGCTGGCCCACAGTCTGGACTTGACCGTGGTGGCCGAGGGTGTCGAAACGCAGGGGCAATTGGAACTTTTGAAGCGTTGGGGGTGTACGGCGTTTCAAGGCTATCTTTTTGGCACGCCGGTGCCGATCAATGAATTTCATTTGACATGAGTTCGTTCTCTGTCAATCCATCCGTGCAAGTTCAGCGCTTGCAGGATGAATTGCTGGCGGCCAAGCGGCGTTTGCAGGCGGTGGCCGACCTCTCCGGGGCGCTTATGGGCAAGCTGGAGTTTGAACTTCGCCAGGACGATCAGCTGGTGCTGGTGGCCGCCGATGCCATGGCCGACGAGCTGATGGGCAAACCCTGTGCCGCGTTTTTCGGACAAGCCAGCACAGTGTTTTTTTGGGGATTTGCCCACTCTGGCATTGAAACAGCCTTGCGCAAGGTGGTCAAAACTGGCCAGGCGCTGGCGCAGCAAACGCTGCTTGGCCAAGGAATTTTTTCCGGTAAATCGTTCCATCTTTTTGCCTTTCAAATCGCACACGATCGTGTGGTCGTCAAGTTTTGGGACAACACGGGTGCGGCTGATGCTGAACATGCTGACATGCGTTTGCAGCAGCAGGTGGAGGCTTTGTTTGCACTGAGTCCGCTGGCCATTTCATTGAGTTATGAGCAGGATGGCCGGTACGTGGACGTCAATGAAGAGTGGAGCCGGTTGACGGGGTTTTCATTGCAGGACGTGCTGGGGCGAACTGCTATCGATATCGGATTTTGGGCTGACTCAGTGCATCGGGATACTGTGTTGCAGCCTTTGCGCCAGCATGGCCACCTGCGCAATCTGGACATGTCGTTTGTGCGCCCGGACGGCGACAAACTGATTCTTCAGCTCAATGCATCCCGCATTGAAATCGGCGGAGCCCTGTACATTCTGAGTTACTTCAAAGACGTGACGCTAGAGCGCAGACTGCAGGCCGAATCGCTGGCGAGTGAACAACTTTTGCAGGCCACCAACAAGCGACTCAGCCAGCAAATCGAGCTGTTTGAGTCGATTGAGGGCCTGGCGGCGGTCGGTCACTGGACGGCCGGGGCGGATGCCTCTGATCTGGGCTGGTCCAATGGTTTGTACCGCCTGGCCGGGCTTGAACCGGGCACGGTGCTCGATTCGGAATCGGGCCGAAGGAATATTCATGCAGAAGACCGGCCGCATTTTGAAGCGGCGCGCGCGCGCATGGATGGTGAGACCGTCGAGTTTCGCTGGCATCATCCCGATGGACGAATTCACTGGATGCGCTCGCGCATGAAAAGCCTGTCTGATGACAGCGCCGCAGGGGCCCATTTTGGTGTGGTGCAGGACGTCACCAACGAGCGTGTCGCGGCGCTGGCCCTGCAGGAGAAACTGCAGTTCATTCAAAAAATAACCAGTCGAATTCCGGGCATGGTGTTTCAGCTGCGCCGCAACACCGATGGAACGTTTCAATTTTTGTATGTCAGCGAACTCTCGCGCGACATTTTTGACGGGGTAAGCCCCGAAGCGATGCTGCAAGACGCAAGCTGCACTGACAAACTGCACCATCCGGAAGACATCAAGGCATTTTTTGCATCTATCCATGCCTCGGCCAGCGATTTGACCCCCTGGAATCACGAATATCGCCTTCTTCTGGAGGGCGGCGAGGTGCGCTGGTTGCTGGGACAGGCCATGCCAGAGCGGCAGGCGGACGGTTCCGTGGTGTGGAACGGAATCACGATGGACATCACCTTGCGCAAAGAGGCCGATGAGAGCCTGCGCATCAGCGAGGCGCGGTTTCGTGCTTTGACGGCACTGTCGTCCGACTGGTATTGGGAGCAGGATGCGCAGTTCAGGTTTGTCCGGTTTGAGGGTGGATTGGTCACCGGCAAAGCCAGCTTGAGTCGTTATGGCAAGACGCGCTGGGAGGTGGGTGCCTTGAACATGTCAGCCTCCGACTGGGATGCCCACCGGGCCATGCTGCAGGCGCATGAAACCTTTCATGATCTGGAGCTGCAAGACATTGACGAGCAGGGAAAAAAATACTGGATGTCACTCAGTGGCGAGCCCATTTTTGATTTGCAGGGTGTTTTCAAGGGCTACCGTGGTGTCGGGCGCAATATTTCAGGACGCAAATATGCCGAAGAAAAAATAGAACGACTGGCGTTTTATGACGCCTTGACCGGGCTGCCCAATCGACGCCTGCTGATTGACCGGCTGCAGCATGCGCTGGTCTGCAGCGACCGTGATCGCCTGTCGGGTGCCTTGCTGTTTATTGATCTGGATAACTTCAAGGACCTCAACGACACCAAGGGCCACGACATGGGTGATCAGTTGCTCAGGCAAGTGGCCATCCGGCTGGCGGAGTGTGTGCGTGATGCGGACACCGTGGCACGGCTGGGCGGCGATGAGTTTGTGGTGATGCTGGAAAAGCTCAGCCGTGATCCCGACGAAGCGGCGGCCCACGCTGAAGGAGTTGGTCAAAAAATTCTGAGCACGCTGAACCAGTCCTACCGGCTGGGGGGTATTGAACATCACAGCACACCCAGTATCGGCATTGCTTTGTTTCATGACCAAATGCAGGACATCGACGAGCTGCTCAAACGGGCTGATTTGGCGATGTACGAGGCCAAAGCCGCGGGTCGCAATGCCCTGCGGTTCTTTGACCCCAAGATGCAGGCCGTGGTAGCCGCACGTGCCGTGCTGGAATTGGACTTGCGCCAAGGTTTGCAGCGCAAGGAGCTGCTATTGCATTACCAGCCGATTGTGGACCATTTGGGGGTGGTGGTCGGGGTGGAAGCGCTGGTTCGCTGGCAAAGCCCGACGCGCGGGCTGGTCATGCCCGATGAGTTCATTGCCTTGGCCGAAAAGACCGCGCTGATTCTGCCCTTGGGCAAGTGGGTGCTGGAGGCAGTGTGCGCCCAGCTGGTGGCGTGGTCAGCCAAGCCAGCGACGGCGCGTCTGAGTCTGGCCATCAATGTCAGCGCGCGACAATTTCGCCAGCCGGAGTTCGCCAGTGATTTACTGAACTTGTTGCGAGTCACAGGTGCCAACCCTTACCGGCTCAAGCTTGAAATTACCGAGAGTCTTTTGCTCCATGAAATTGACAGTGTGATTGAAAAAATAGGCGAACTCAGGTCGATCGGTGTGAGCTTTGCCTTGGATGATTTTGGCACCGGCTACTCCTCGCTGGCGTACCTCAAACAGCTGCCGCTGGAGCAGCTCAAGCTGGACCAGTCTTTTGTGCGCGACGTGATGACAGACCCTAACGATGCCGCCATTGCGCAAGCGGTATTGACCCTTGGCCAAAGCCTTGGTTTGACGGTGGTCGCAGAAGGGGTGGAAACCCAGGCGCAGCGCGATTTTTTGCTGCGCCACGGGTGCCGCTTGTTTCAAGGGTTTTTGTTTGGCCGACCCGTGCCATTGGAACAGCTGGCGCTGTAAGGGATGCGCCGGCGCTGTTCTATCAGGCGGCTCCGTCTGAAGCGTCGGCTTGGGTGTTTTCAGCTTGGGTGTCAGCTGGGTGGTTGGCCAACTCAGCCAGTGCTTGGCGAACTGCCGCTTTTTCACCGGCATTGGCAAACTTGCTGTATTTTCCCAGGATGGTCACCATCTGACCGTAGATGGAAGGGTTGCCCGCCATGCATTCTTTTTGTTCCAGAAAGTCCGCTTCGCCGGTGAAATTACCCACCAGGCCGCCTGCTTCGGTGACCAGCAAGGAGCCTGCTGCTGCATCCCAGGGGTGCAGTCCTGATTCAAAAAATCCATCGGTATAACCAGCTGCCACATAGGCCAGATCGAGTGCGGCGGCACCGGGGCGGCGCAGCCCGGCGGTGCGCTGCATCATGTCGCCCATCATGCGCAGGTAGGTGTTGAAATCGTCGCCGGGGCGGAAGGGAAAACCGGTGGAAATCAGGGCCTCCTGCATGCGAATCCGCTTGGAAACGCGCAAGCGTCGGTCGTTCAGGTAGGCACCGCGACCTTTGGTGGCGGTGAACAGGTCGTTGCGGTTGGGGTCGTAAATGACGGCCTGCTCGATCTTGCCCTTGACCGCCAGCGCAATGCTGACACAGTAGAAAGGAAAGCCATGGATAAAGTTGGTGGTGCCGTCCAGCGGGTCGATGATCCAGACGAACTCGGAGTCTTTGGCACCGTGCTCGCGGCCTGATTCTTCAGCCCAGATGCCATGACCTGGGTAGGCGGCCAGCAGGGTTTCAATGATGACCTTCTCGGCAGCCTGATCGACTTCGGTGACGAAGTCGTTGATCATTTTCTTTGCGATGCGAACCGATTCAACGTCGAGTGCGGCGCGGTTGATGAGGGAGCCGGCAGCGCGTGCGGCCTTGACGGCCACGTTGATCATGGGATGCAGATTAGGGGACATACATTGAGTTGTGTTGGTGGGGCCGTTTGGGTGATTCGGCCCCAGCTGACTAAGAGCTTGGCAATGCGGCCCGGCGATGCGGGCGGCGACAATAGGGCGATTTTACCTGCTCCGGCGAATTCTTCGATCCCCAGCCCCATGAAAACACGATTTATCCTGATCAATACCAGCCATGCCGGCAATGTGGGGGCCGCCGCAAGGGCCATGAAGACCATGGGCTTTGATGACCTGGTGCTGGTGGCACCGCGCTGGGCCAATGTGCTGCGCCGCGAGGAAACCATCCAGCGCGCCAGTGGTGCTTTGGACGTGCTGGAAAAATGCCGCATTGTGGCCACGCTGGATGAAGCGCTCGATGGCATGACCCATTTGTGCGCCACTGCCATGATTGGGCGCGACTTCGGGCCCCCCACTGTGACGCCGCGCGAACATTTTGAAATGCTATCAAAAAGAGAGCTGCTTGCGCACGATCTACGTGCGCAAACGGCCAATTTGGCATGTAATTTAGACGGTGCAGGCGAGTCCGCTGGAGCTGTGAATGGATCGCAGGCAGTGGCTTTCCTGTTTGGCTGCGAGCGCTTTGGCATGCGCAATGAAGACGTTTACCGCTGTCACGTGGCCTTGAGCATTCCCAGCAATCCCCGCTTCGGATCGCTGAACCTGGCGGCGGCCTTGCAGTTGATCGCCTACGAGTGGCGTCTGGCACTGGGCGGCTTTGGTGCCCCGCCGAGCCCGGCACCAGAACCCGCGCTGGCCGATGCACAGCAAGTGGCGGGCTTGCTGGCGCATTGGGAGCGCTCGCTGGTGGCCATCGGTTTTCTGGACCCGCAGGCACCCAAAAAACTGATGCCACGGCTGAACCAGCTGTTCAACCGGGCCGGAGTCACGCAGGAAGAAATTCATCTGCTGCGCGGCATCGCCAAGATGATGGACAAGTCAGCGACCCCCGCAGCGGCCTTGCCAGACGCTGCGCCATTGGCAAAAGGCTAGACTTGCACCATGTTTTCACGCTTACGTTCCGACATTCAGTGCATTCTTGACCGAGACCCGGCGGCCCGCACCGCCTGGGAAGTGCTCACCTGCTATCCCGGATTACATGCCGTGGTGCTGCATCGGTGTGCACATTGGTGCTGGACCCATGGCTTGAAGTGGCCGGGTCGTTTTATTTCACACATCACCCGTTTTTTGACCGGCATTGAAATCCACCCCGGTGCCACCATCGGCGAGCGGGTTTTCTTTGACCATGCCATGGGGGTGGTGGTGGGCGAGACGGCTGAAATTGGCGACGGTTGCACCATTTACCAGGGCGTTACGCTGGGTGGCACCTCGCTCTACAAAGGCGTCAAGCGCCATCCCACACTGGGCAAAGACGTGGTGGTGGGGGCCGGTGCACAGGTGCTGGGCGGCTTCACGGTGGGTGACGGTGCCAAAGTCGGCTCCAACGCAGTAGTGACCAAGCCGGTGCCAGCAGGCGCGACGGCGGTGGGCAACCCGGCGCGCATCATCCAGGCCGAACTGGACGTCAAGCGGGAAGAAGTGGCTTCCAAAATGGGGTTTTCAGCTTACGGCGTCACGCAAAATGACGACCCGCTCAGCCAGGCGATGCGCGGTTTGATCGACAACGCCGCCGCGCAGGAACACCAGATTGCGCTCTTGTGGCAAACCATCGACAAACTCACCCAACAGCGCCACGAGAGCGACTGTGTGCCAGGTGATGCCGCCCGCTGCGAGCACTTTGAGGCGGAAAAGTTGAACCAGTTGGTGGGGAAGTAGCCCGGCAGTTTTTGCGTGCTATTTATTTGGTAGCTGCTCGCGCACGTTTTGCGTGCGCTACAGCCCGATTTGGCTTAAATTTTGACTGGCCGCACGGCACTTTTGGGCCGAAAGGCCTTGCATACCGCGTCCACCGTTTCCAGGTAAGGCCCGCCAATCAGGTCAATGCAGTAGGGCACCGCCGCAAAAATGCCGGGCACCACTTGCTGGCCGTTGGCATCTTTCAAGCCTTCCAGCGTTTCGGCAATCGCCTTGGGCTGGCCGGGCAGGTTGATGATGAGGGATTGGTTCCGGATGACGGCCACCTGGCGCGACAAAATTGCAGTGGGCACAAAGCGCAAAGAGATTTGCCGCATCTGCTCGCCAAAACCTGGCATTTCCTTGTGCGCCACGGCCAAGGTGGCCTCGGGGGTGACATCGCGCAGGGCCGGGCCGGTGCCGCCGGTGGTCAGTACCAAGGCGCAACCAGCCTCTACCAGTTCAACCAGGGTGGCGCTGATGGTGGCTTGCTCGTCCGCAATCAGGCGTGGCTCAAACTGCAAGGGGTTTTTCAGGGCGCGGGCAAGCCAGTCCTGCAAAGCAGGCAGGCCCTGGTCCACATAGACGCCGCTGGACGCTCGGTCACTGACTGAGACGATGCCAATTTTGACGGCATCAAGCGGAGGGCTCGTCGCACTGTTCATCACGCTTAGCCTTCATCCTGTGAGCCACTGTTTGCGGACAACTGCTCACGAACGAGTTGAAAAATATCGCGGTAGGCGCGGCCATGGCGCACCGCTTCGCCGGGTTTTTCGGGCTTGGCGTCTTTTCTGGCTTGGCGAATCAGGGCGCGCAACTGCTGCGAATCGGTGGCTGCAAATGTCGCGATCCATTCGCCAAAAGCGTCATCAAAGGCAATCAGGCGGTCGCGCCAGGTCTCGGACTGGTGCAAAACCAGATTTTCCTGCGCAGAGCCGCTGAATTGCTCGGTCAACGCGGCGCGGATGGTTTGCAGCACCTCGGGCTCGATCAAGCGCATTTGCTTGCCAATGAACTGCAACTGACGGCGCTTGCCTTCAAAGTTGGTGATGCGTTTGGCCTCAGCCACCGCGTCTTTGAGTTTGTCGGTCAGCGCCAAGCGCGCCAGCAGATCGGCGCGCAGCGTGAGCAGGTCTTCGCCGAGCTTTTGCAGTTCGGCGCTTTCGCGTTTGAGCTCGGTACGGCTGAGTTCGTCGGTGCCTTTGAGTTCGCGTTTGAGTTCCAAATCGCGCTCGCTGCCCTCGGCAACGAATTCACCCCGGACGAAATAGCCTTTTTTTAATTTGCGTGACATAGCCAAGTATCATAGCCGTCCGTACCAAGAGACCCAATATGACCTCTGCACCATCTCGCCCCGACAGCGGCTTTGCCTACAGCCGACCCTTTTTTGAAGAACTGGTGGACACTGCTTTGGCGCACGCCAAGAAACTCGGTGCCACCGATGCCGGGGCAGAGGCGTCCGAGGGGTGTGGCCTGAGCGTTTCGGTGCGCAAGGGGGAGCTTGAGAATGTGGAGCGCAACCGGGACAAGTCGCTCGGCGTCACCGTTTATGTGGGCCACCGCCGGGGCAATGCCAGCACGTCCGACTTTTCCAAGGCGGCGATTGAGCAAACCGTGCAGGCGGCCTACGACATTGCCCGTTTCACTGCCGAAGACCCATTTGCCGCCTTGCCGGATGCCAAAGACATTGCGTCAGCAGCCAAGCAGCGCACAGATCTGGATCTGTTTCATCCCTGGGCCATCAACAGCGAGCAGGCCGCACAACTGGCCATGGTGTGTGAAGCAGCCGCCCTGCAAACGGACAAGCGCATCACCAACAGCGAGGGGGCCAGCGTATCGGCCCAGCAGTCGCATTTTTTCAGCGCCCACACCAGCGGGTTTCGGGGCGGCTACGCCAGTTCACGCCATTCGTTGTCGGTGTCGCCGATTGCGGGCAAGGGTGACGACATGCAGCGCGACGCCTGGTACAGCTCCATGCGCAATGCCGATGACCTGGCCGCGCCAGAAGCGGTGGGGCGCTATGCCGCAGAGCGCGCCCTGAGCCGCTTGAATGCACGCAAGATTGCCACCACCGAATGCCCGGTGCTGTTTGAGTCGCCCTTGGCCGCCGGCTTGCTCGGCAGCCTGGTGCAGGCGCTCAGTGGAGGTGCGCTGTACCGCAAGAGTTCCTTCTTGCTCGATTCACTGGGCAAGCAGGTGCTGCCCAAACACATCGACATTGCAGAAGACCCGTTTGTCAAACGCGGCAAAGGCAGCTCACCCTTTGACGACGAAGGCGTCAAAGTCAAAGCGCGGCAGGTGGTTGAGGCTGGCTGTGTTGAAGGCTACTTTTTGAGCAGTTATTCGGCCCGCAAACTTGGCATGAAAACGACCGGCAATGCAGGCGGCTCGCACAACCTGACCCTGAGCTCGCGCCTGACAAAGGCCGGGGACGATCTGGATGCCATGATCGAAAAACTGGGCACCGGCCTGTTTGTGACCGAGCTGATGGGCAGCGGCGTGAATTATGTGACGGGCGACTACTCGCGCGGTGCCAGCGGCTTTTGGGTGGAAAAAGGCCGCATTGCTTTTCCGGTGCATGAGATCACCATTGCGGGCAACATGAAAACCATGCTCAAAGGCATTGCGGCGGTGGGGGCCGACACCTACAACTACGGCTCCAAGACAGTCGGCTCCATCCTGATCAAGCGCATGAAGGTGGCGGGCAGCTGATTTAACCCGCCAGCGCAGCTTTGACGGCGGCAGATACCTGACCCATGTCTGCCTTGCCCGCCAGGCGCGTTTTGACTGCGCCCATGACTTTGCCCATGTCGCCAGGGCCCACCGCACGGCCCAGTTCAGCGCCCAACTCGGCCACGATGCTCCGCACCTCGGCGCTGACTTCGTCGGCGCTCAGGCGCTGGGGCAGGTAGGCTTCCAGCACTTTCACCTCGGCCGCTTCCTTGTCGGCCAGGTCCATGCGATTGGCCTGGGTGAAGGCGGCAATCGAGTCCTTGCGCTGCTTGAGCAGTTTGTCAACGATGGCCACCATGGCCGCGTCATCCAGCACCACGCGCTCGTCCACCTCTTTTTGCTTGGCCGCAGCCAGCAGCAGGCGAATGGTGCCCAGGCGCTCGCTGTCTTTGGCGCGCATGGCGGTTTTCATGTCTTCGGTGATCTGGTCTTTGAGTGTCATGTTGAGAGTCCTTGGAGGGAGGTAAGGGATGCGGAAGCAGCCAATGTACCGCTTTTGGGCGGTGCTGGCGGGATGGGGGGGGGGGGCGCCGGGGGGGGGGGGGGGGCGAAAAAAAGGGGGGGGGGCCGGGGGGGCCGGGCCCCCGGGCGGCGCAAAAAGGGGGGTTTTTTTTTCTTCCCCCCCCCCCGGGGGAGGGGGGGAAATGAAGAAGCGTTGGGCCATAAAAAAAAGCCCACCTGAGCGTCCCCGGTGAGCCTTTTTGCTTGACTTTTTGAGCGGGCCTGACGGCCGCTAAACAGTCAAAAGATCAGTACATCTTTTTGGGCAACTGCATGGCGCGAATGCGCTTGTAGTTGCGCTTGACGGCGGCTGCCTTCTTGCGCTTGCGCTCAGCGGTGGGTTTTTCATAGAACTCGCGTGCACGCAAGTCAGTCAAAAGGCCCAATTTTTCAATGGTGCGCTTGAAGCGGCGCAGTGCGACGTCAAAGGGTTCGTTTTCTTTTACACGGATCGTTGTCATTACGTAAAGTTGTCCAAAATGTGCTGCCGTTTTTCACAAGGGGAAGATCGGGCCTCTTGTGCTACGTTTCAGCGGTATTTCCCCATCTATAACTAGTATTGGCCGACGGGGATACTGCCAGATTAGCCTGCCATTATAGCGTTTTTGCGCTCATTTCCAATATTTTTTGCCAATCGGGCGTGCCTTGTGTCAGCGGCGACTCAATTCAGGCGGAAAACACTGGCCGTGCGCACCAGTTCGGAGCCTTGCCCCTCAAGCGTGCGCGCTGAATCAGCAGCTTCTTTGGCCATGGGAACGTTTTGCTGCGTGGCTTGGTCGATTTGCACCACCAATTGGGCCACGCGCTCAATCGCGATGCCTTGCTCGCCCGAGGAGTGGGTGATTTCGCTCATCAGCGACGCTACACGCTGCACCACGTCAATTGAAGAGTCAATGGCTTGGCGCGCGTCGGTTACTTGGGTCAAGCCGTTTTCAACCTGGTGGACCGAGTCTTCGATCAGCCACTTGATTTCTTTGGCAGCTTCGGCGCTGCGCCGGGCCAGGCTGCGCACTTCGCTGGCAACCACCGCAAAACCGCGGCCTTGCTCACCCGCCCGTGCGGCCTCAACGGCAGCATTGAGCGCCAAAATATTGGTCTGGAAGGCGATGCCATCAATGACGCCAATGATGTCGGTGATTTTTCTTGAACTCTCGGCAATCGAGCCCATGGTGCCCACGACCCTGGCCATGGCTTGCCCCCCTGCGGTCACGATGGTTCCGGCCTCTTGTACCAGCTGGTTGGCGGAGCGGGCGTTGTCGGTGTTGTGCTCGGCCGTGGTGGACACTTCCTCCATGTTGGAGGCGGTTTCTTGCAGGGAAGAGGCTTGCTGTTCGGTGCGTGCGGCCAGCGCCTCGTTGCTTTGACCAATGGTGCTGGCCTCATGGCTCACCAGCTCGGCGCTGATGAGAATTTTTTCGGCCATGGAGGCCAGGCTTTTTTGCATGGCAAACAAGGCGTGCATCAATTGGCCGGTTTCGTCGGTTCCGCCGTGGTCAATTTTGTTGACCAGACAGCCCGCTGCGATTTGCTTGGCAATTGCCACCGCCTCGTTGACAGGGCTGGTGATGGTGCGCTGCAAGTTCCAGCCCAAGGCCAGCAGCACCGCGATGCTGCCTACCATGCCAAGCAACAGGGCAGTTTGCTGGCCGCTGCCATCGTTGCCAACAATGCCCAGTGTGCCGATGACCAGAATAAGGGTTGCAGCCAATGCTGTTAGCCGGTTGATCCGCCCCTGGATGCTGGGTTTGCGCCAACGCTCCAGCAGGCCGAGCAAGCCGGTGTGAACCACATGGCCGCTTTCAATGCGCAAGCCACCGGCTTTGCCTTCACGAAAAAGTCGGTAGATTGCATCGGTGGGGCCAATCGCCGCGCGTTCGGGTTTGATGCGCACCGAGGCGTAGCCAACAATACGGCCGTTTTCCCACATGGGTGAGGCATTGGCCAGCACCCAGTAATAGTCCCCGTTTTTGCGTCGATTTTTCACCATGCCGGTCCAGGATTGGCCCTGGTGCAGACACTTCCAGAGATCGGCAAATGCTTCTGGCGGCATGTCTGGATGGCGCACGATGTTGTGCGGTTTTCCGATCAGCTCATCTTCATCAAACCCGCTGGCTTCGATAAAGTCGGCATTGGCAAAGGTGATTTTGCCCTTGGCGTCGGTTCGCGAGATAGGGGCCTGGTTGTCCCGCAGGATGTATTCTTTGCGGGTGACCGGTTGGTTGTTGCGCATTCATCGTCCCATGTACAAAATGTGCCAACTTTCACGTTGAGGATTGGTCGCGGGCTTGAGCCGGAAAACGCGTTCTCCGAGCAGCGCCTGTCGCGTGCATGATTTATATCAAATGTGGCGGTGTTCTGGTTGCCAAACCGTGCGCACAGGCAAATCCGCTGGCCCAGGCCCACTGGAAGTTGTAACCACCCAACCAACCGGTCACGTCCACCACCTCGCCAATGAAATACAGGCCGGGTTGCCTGGATTCCATGGTTTGCCCGGACAGCGCCCGGGTGTCGACCCCGCCAGCGGTGACTTCGGCTTTTTTGTAACCTTCGGTGCCGGTGGGGGTCAGCTCCCAGCGGCTCAGGCGCTCGGCCAGTGCCGCCAAGGCCTTGTCGCCGGCCTCACTGATGGGGCGCAGCCAGTTGTGGCCCAGTGCCGCGCCTTGGCCCACCCAGGCGTCGGCCAGTCGCGCGGGCACCACGCCCGCCAGTTCATTGGCAATCAGCTTGCGCGAGCTGGCCTTGGCGTGCTGCAGATGCTCAAGCACGTCCAACTGCGGGGCCAGGTTCAGCCGGATGGGGGTGCCCGGCTGCCAGTAGCTTGAAATCTGCAGCACGCCCGGGCCGCTCAAACCCCGGTGGGTGAACAGCAGATCCTCCAGGAACGTAATTTTTGCTTTTTTGCTGCCGGTTTCAATCTGTACAGGCAGCGACAGGCCCGACAGCTGGGCAAATGGTGCCCAGGCCGCGGCGTCAAAGGTCAGCGGCACCAAGGCAGGGCGGGGCGTGACCACCGGCAAGTCGAATTGGCGGGCGAGCCGCAAGCCCAAATCAGTCGCACCAATCTGCGGAATTGACAAACCCCCCGTTGCCACCACGATGGATGCGCAGTGAACAGTGCCGTGACTACTATCAATTTCGTAGCTGCTCGCGCACATTCCATATGCGGTAGAGGCCAAAAACCTTATTGATTTCAGGCTGCAGGGCTGCCAGCGGGTCACACCGCCCGCGGCGCACTCGGCCAGCAGCATCTGGATAATGTCTTCCGAGGAGCGATCGCAAAAAAGCTGGCCCTTGTGCTTTTCATGAAAGGCAATCTGGTGGCGCTGGAGCAGCTCGACAAAATCGCGCGGTGTGTAGCGCGACAGGGCGGAGCGGCAAAAGTGCGGGTTGTTACTCAGAAAATTGGCCGGACCGGTGTCCAGATTGGTGAAGTTACAGCGCCCGCCGCCGGAAATTCGGATTTTCTCGGCCACTTTTTCACTGTGGTCGATCACCAGCACCTTCAGGCCCAGTTGCCCGGCCACCCCCGCACAAAACAGACCGGCCGCACCGGCACCCACAATCACAACGTCAAACTTTTGCATGGGGCGAAGTGTAGAGGGGACCTTACATGGCCCAGATGCGTGGTGGTGTCGCGGGCATCTGCCAAAGCGCCTGCCGCCAGACCGCCCAGACCTTTCGCAATAGACTCATGGCCGGTTCCACCTGCGGGGCCAACACGCGCAGCACCAGCACCTGCGGGTTGACGCAGGTCACGCCTGCGCTGGGTGCCAGCGCATGGTCTTTCAGAATCTGCCGGGCCAGTTCCAGCGCCAAGTCCTTGCGCTCACGGCCGATCGGCTGACCCGCAGCGAAAAAGAAGGACGCCAGACAGTGCTGACCCGCCAGGCCTACCGGGCTGGTCAGCAGCCGGTTGTCTTGCGCATCGATCATGGCGCGTTCCAGCCAAATGCCGGGCAGCTCGATGTGCTGGCGAAACGTTCCGAACGCGAAGGGCTGGTTTGCATGCGGCAAGCCCAGGGCGGTCACGTCCCAGGCCATCAGCTCGGCACCGGGAGCCAGTTCAAAACAAAGCCGGTTTTCGGCCACGCAACCGTTGTACAAAATGGCCTCCAGCGGCAGCCACTCCAGGCGGGCGTTTGGTGCCAGCTGCAAATGGGCGCGTTGCATGGCAAGCGCCCCTTCAGAGCGGTAAAACCGGGTGGCACCGGGTGTGGTGACCAGGGCATGGGCACCACTGCCCACCGCTACCAGCATGTCCAGCGAGTCGCCGCCCACCAAACCGCCGGGCGGATGCACCAGCACGGTGTGGCACACGGAATCACCTTGCGGGTACAGGCTTTGCAATACGCGCAAGGGGCCGCTGTGCAGGTGGCGCAAGACGCTGCGCTTGCTTTCTAGGGAGTAGTCGAGGGTGAGGGTGGCGTTCCAGGTCATGGCACGATCCTACCCACGCCACGCGGCGGCGGCTCAAATCGCCACCAGTTGCCGTACCCCATTGACCTGCATGTCCTTGCCAAGTCCCTGTGCGATGACCGCGCCGCGCTCCATCACTACATAGTCGTCGGCCAGTTCTTGCGCAAAATCGTAGTACTGCTCCACCAGCACAATCGCCATGGTGCCCCGGTCGGCCAGCATGCGGATGACGCGGCCAATGTCTTTGATGATGCTGGGCTGGATGCCTTCGGTCGGCTCGTCCAGAATCAACAGCTTGGGACTGGCTGCCAATGCCCGGGCAATGGCCAGTTGCTGTTGCTGCCCGCCCGACAGGTCGCCGCCGCGGCGCTGCAGCATTTGCTTGAGAACCGGGAACAGTTCAAAAAGTTCAGGCGGAATCGGGGTGCCAGCGCTTTTATAGGCCAGGCCCATGCGCAGGTTTTCTTCCACGGTGAGGCGACCAAAGATTTCACGGCCTTGCGGCACAAAACCCAGCCCCAAGCGGGCGCGTTCGTAGGGGGTGGCGTTGTGGATGGGTTTGCCGTCCAGCTCAATGCTGCCGCTTTTGATGGGCACCAGGCCCATAAGACTTTTGAGCAGGGTGGTTTTGCCTACCCCGTTGCGACCCAGGATGACGGTGACTTTGCCCAGACTGGCCTGCAGGCTCACATCGCGCAGGATGTGGGAGCCGCCGTAGTATTGGTTGATGTTTTTGATGTTCAGCATTGTTTGATTTCTTTTTGACCTGCCTCACTGGCGTGGCAAGCCGGGTCTCGCCCCGGGCGGGCGACTCACTTTCTTTTGCGTCGCCAAAAGAAAGTAAGCAAAGAAAAGGCGACCCTGCTGTCTGCGTCCCTCCGCTGCGCTTCGGGCAACCTGCGGTGCTCGCTTGAGGCGGGGTGCGTGCAAACTCGCTTCGCTCAAACATGCACGCCCCTGATCCGCCCCAAGCTGCGCTCCTCGGCGCATACAGAAGGGAAGGGGAGCAAACACGCCTTTGCTGCGCTCGGCTCCGTGAGTGGGCAAAATTGGTGAAGAAAAATGCCATTTGCGCAAGCAGAGTTTGCGCAAGTAGCTACTTTTTTCATAGCAATTTTGCTGTGTATACGGCTTAAAAATCGTATCGGGCTGTGCAACTGCTGCAGTACCCGGTTCCCCGCCGTTATGCGTCGGCGAGTAGCGCAGGGCTGGGCGGATCAGGGGCGCGCGTGTTTGAGCCGAAGGCGAGTTTGCGCGCACCCCGCCCAGGCCGAGCAACGCAGTGTGCCCGCAGGGACGACGCATCCGGCTCGCCTTTCTTTTGCTTACTTTTCTTTGGCGAAGCAAAGAAAAGTGAGTCGCCCGCCGGGCCGAGACCCGGCCTGCCACGCGACAAACAATCCAGCAAAAAGGACGACTACCTTCCAAGGTACACCTCAATTACCCGTTCATCCGCCTGCACCTGCGCCAGCGTGCCCTGCGCCAGCACCGAGCCATCACACAGCACCGTCACGATGTCGGAAATGGTGTTGATGAAGCTCATGTCGTGCTCCACCACCATCAGCGAGTGCTGGCCTTTGAGCGAGAGAAACAGCTCGGCGGTACGTTCGGTTTCATGGTCGGTCATGCCGGCCACCGGCTCATCGAGCAGCAAGAGTTTGGGGTCTTGCATCAGCAGCATGCCGATTTCCAGCCACTGCTTTTGTCCGTGGCTGAGCACACCCGCCAGGCTGAAGGCGCTGCCTGCCAGGTGGATGGTGTGCAGCACCTGCGCCAGGCGGTCGCCCTGGGCCGAGTCCAGCTTGAAAAAAACCGAAGCCTTGACGCCCTTGTGGGTTTTGAGCGCCAGTTCCAGGTTTTCGAACACGGTGAGTTGCTCAAACACGGTCGGTTTTTGAAACTTGCGGCCAATGCCCAGCTGCGCAATTTCGGGTTCGGTGAAGCGCAACAAATCAATCGTGCTGCCAAAGAACACCGTGCCCGAGTCGGGCCGGGTTTTGCCGGTGATGATGTCCATCATGGTAGTCTTGCCAGCCCCATTGGGGCCGATGATGCAGCGCAGCTCGCCCGGTGCAATGTCCAGCGACAAGTTATTGATGGCCTTGAAGCCGTCAAAGCTCACGTTCACGTCTTCCAAATAGAGAATGCGACCATGTGTCACATCGACCTGCTGGTCTTTCACCACGCGGCCAATGCCGGCACTGCGTCCACCCGACTCGGTTTGCCCTTTTTTGGCGGCCATCGCGGCTTGGTGGGCCTCCAGGCGGCGGGCACCTGCTTCCATCAGTTCGGGTGTCATTTGGCAGCTCCCTTCACTTTGGACGTCAGCTTTTTGTACAAGCCCACCACGCCATCGGGCATGAACAGCGTCACGCCAATGAACAGCGCCCCCAGAAAGTACAACCAGAATTCAGGGTAGGTCACGGTCAGCCAGCTCTTGGCACCGTTCACGATAAAGGCACCCACAATCGGCCCGACCAGGGTGGCGCGCCCGCCCACGGCTGCCCAAATGGCAATTTCAATCGAATTGGCCGGGCTCATTTCGCTCGGGTTGATGATGCCGACTTGCGGCACATACAGGGCCCCGGCCACGCCGCACATCATGGCCGAGATGGTCCAGATGGTGAGCTTGAAGCCGACCGGGTTGTAGCCCGAGAACATGACCCGTGACTCGGCATCGCGCACAGCCTGCAGAACGCGACCAAATTTGCTGCCCACCAGCCAGCGTGCCAGCAGCAAAAAGGACAGCAGGGTCAAGGCTGTCAAAACAAATAAGGTCATACGCATGCTGGGCGTGGCAATCGGAATGTTCAAAATGCGCTTGAAATCGGTAAACCCGTTGTTGCCGCCAAAGCCTGTCTCATTGCGGAAAAACAGCAGCATGGCGGCAAAGGTCATGGCTTGGGTGATGATGGAAAAGTACACGCCCTTGATGCGCGAGCGAAAGGCAAAGTAGCCAAATACAAAGGCGACCAGACCGGGCACTGCCACCACCAGGAGCAGCGTGGCGAGAAAGCTGTCCGAAAACGTCCAGTGCCAGGGCAGTGTCTTCCAGTCCAGAAACACCATGAAGTCAGGCAAGCTGCTTTTGTAGTTGCCTTCCAGGCCAATCTGGCGCATGAGGTACATGCCCATGGCATAGCCCCCCAGTGCAAAAAACAGGCCGTGGCCCAGGCTCAGGATGCCGGTGTAGCCCCAGATCAAATCCATGGCCAGCGCGCAAATGGCGTAGCACATGATCTTGCCCACCAGCGCGACGGCAAAGTCGCTCAGGTGGAACACACTGCTTGGGGGCACCAGCAGGTTCAGCACGGGCACCACCGCGCACAAAACAATCACGGCGGCGACAAGAGCGGTCCACCCTGAGCGGCCAAGCAAAGTTGATTTTTTGGGAAGTTGAAATTGTGGTGTCACAGTGCTTGTATTCATATCAGCTTAACGTGAAAGTTAGCCAGTGAAGAGCGTTTGCCGAGCGCAGCGAGGCCCCATCGAGAAACACCGCAGAACCGGCTTCGCCGGGCTGCTGGTGTTGCCCCTGCAAGGGGGAAAGCGGCCACACGAAGTGGGCAAGCCGGGGGGTTTCATACTTGTCTGCCCTTCATGGCAAAAATGCCTTGTGGACGTTTTTGAATAAAGACGATGATGAACACCAGTACGGCAATCTTGGCCAGCACTGCGCCCACCCAGCCCTCCAGGAACTTGTTGAGCACGCCCAGCCCCAGCGCGGCGTACACCGTGCCCGCCAGCTGGCCCACGCCGCCCAGCACCACCACCAAAAACGAGTCCACGATGTAGCCTTGGCCCAAATCGGGCCCGACGTTGCCAATCTGGCTCAGCGCACAGCCGGCCAAACCCGCAATGCCTGAGCCCAAGGCAAACGCATAGGTGTCAATGCGGGCGGTGTTCACGCCCATGCAGCTGGCAATCGGGCGGTTTTGCGTGACGCCGCGCACAAACAGGCCCAGGCGGGTTTTTTCAATCAAAAACCACACGCCCACCAGCACGGTGATGGCAAAGCCCACAATCACCAGCCGGTTGTAGGGCAAGGACAGGTTGCCCATCAATTGCACGCCGCCACTCATCCAGCTCGGGTTTTCGACCCCCACGTTTTGCGCGCCAAACAACGTGCGCACAAGCTGCATCAGCATCAGGCTGATGCCCCAGGTGGCCAGCAGCGTTTCCAGCGGGCGACCATACAGAAAGCGGATCACGCCACGCTCCAATGCCGCTCCCACCAATGCCGACGTTGCAAAGGCCACTGGCACCGAGGCCAGCAAATACCAGTCAAACGCGCCCGGCGCATATTTTTGAAACAGGCCCTGCACCACATAGGTGGCGTAGGCACCAATCATCATCAGCTCGCCGTGCGCCATGTTGATCACGCCCATCAGGCCGTAGGTAATGGCCAAGCCCAGCGCCACTAACAGCAGGATGGAACCCAGGCTGATGCCGCTGAAGATTGCGCCCAGTCGGTCACCCCAGGCCAGGCGTGCTTCCACCTTGCTCAGGCTCAGTTGCAGCGCGCTTTTGACTTTGGGGTCCGTCTCGATGGAAAGGCGCTCCAAGAGCAAAGTTTTGGTAGCAGCCTGCGAACTCTCTGCCAGCAGTTGGGCTGCTGCCAGCCGTTTGGCGCTGTCCGCACTGCCTGACAAGGCGGCTGCGCGCAGCAGACCCAGGCGCTCTTTGATGTCGGGCACGGTTTCCTGCGCAAAGGCTTTGTCCAGCAGGGGCAGTTTGTTTTCGTCCACCTCGCCTTGCAGGGTTTTGACGGCTTCGCGGCGCACCGCCTCGTCCTTGGACATGAGTTTGAGCGCAGCCAGCGCGCTGTCGATCTCCCCGCGCATGCGGTTGTTGTTCATCACATCTTCTGCCGCCTCACTCAAGGCCGACTCTGCGCCGGTGACAGGATCGACCGCTTTGCCGTCCTTCACGATCACGGGTAGGCCATCGACCACCTTCACGGCATCGTCGGACAGGGCCTGAATGAAGGCAAGCGTTTTTTCATCAGCCTCCGTCACCGCGCCGCGCAGGGCTTCTATGCGTGTTTCACCCTCGCCAATTGCAATGGCTTTTACCTTGTCTGAGCTTATGGCGTGTGCGTTAGCAGCTATTGAAAATATAGCAAATAAAATGAAGATGCGATTCACAAAGTACTTTCGAATGCCACACAGTGAGGTGAAGGAAAGAGGCGTTGCCGCCTCTTACTTCGCCACAACTTACTTCTTCACAGGCTCGTCAGGCTTGGCGTCATTGCCTTCGATGTACGGAGACCATGGCTTTGCCTTGACAGGGCCGGGTGTCTTCCAGACCACGTTGAACTGGCCGTCAGCCTTGATCTCGCCAATGAACACCGACTTGTGCAAATGGTGGTTTTTCTCGTCCATCTTGCTCACGATGCCGCTGGGTGCCTTGAAGGTCTGCCCGGCCATCGCCGCGATCACCTTGTCAGTTTCGGTGGACTTGGCTTTTTCAACCGCCTGTTTCCACATGTTGATGCCGATGTAGGTGGCTTCCATCGGGTCATTGGTTAAAGGCTTGTCCTTGTGGCCGGCAATGCTCTTGGCCTTGGCGTACTTTGTCCACTTGGCGATGAAATCAGTGTTGGTCGGGTTCTTGATGGACTGGAAGTAGTTCCAGGCCGCCAAGTGACCCACCAGCGGTTTGGTGTCCACGCCGCGCAGTTCTTCTTCACCCACGCTGAAAGCCACCACGGGCACGTCCTTGGCCTTCAGGCCGGCGTTGCCGAGTTCCTTGTAGAACGGCACGTTGGAGTCACCGTTGATGGTGGACACCACGGCGGTCTTGCCACCGGCGGCGAATTTCTTCACGTCAGCCACGATGGTCTGGTAATCGGAGTGGCCAAACGGGGTGTATTTTTCGTCGATGTCCTTGTCGGCCACACCCTTGGATTTCAAATAGGCGCGCAAAATTTTGTTGGTGGTTCGGGGGTACACATAGTCGGTGCCCAGCAGCACCCAGCGCTTGGCAGCCCCGCCATCTTTGCTCATCAGGTAGTCCACTGCGGGAATGGCCTGCTGGTTGGGCGCTGCGCCGGTGTAGAACACGTTTTTGGACAACTCTTCACCCTCGTACTGCACGGGGTAGAACAGCAGGCCGTTCATTTCTTCCACCACCGGTAACACCGACTTGCGCGAGACCGAAGTCCAGCATCCGAAGATGACCGAAACCTTGTCCTTGCCCAGCAACTGCTTGGTTTTTTCCGCAAACATGGGCCAGTTGGACGCAGGGTCCACAATCACGGGCTCCAGCTTTTTGCCCAGCACACCGCCCTTGTCGTTGATCTCGTCAATCGCCATCAGCACCGTGTCTTTCAACACCGTTTCCGAAATGGCCATGGTGCCCGACAGGCTGTGCAAAATGCCGACCTTGATGGTGTCCGCCGCGTGCGCTGGCAGCGCCGCAAAGGTGGTGAGCGCAACCGCAGCGGTGAGCGCCTTGAGCGTAAATCGACGTGAGTTTGTGCTTTGCATGGGTGACCTTCCGTAGTTAAGTAAAAACCGATTTCGTTGCGCTTGGTCAGGCCGTTCAGGCTGGCCTTGCGCGACGATGGTTTGACTGTAGGGAAGGTCAGCGGTTTGCGAAATACGCCGAGTGGCGTATGGGACGGCGGGTGCGTGATAATCGCCGCGCTCTCTTTGCAGCATAGGGAGATTCAGGGTTTTTCGATTCCAGTGGTGAATATTTACCGAGGTTTGTATGAAGCTCAAGTTGCGGCTATCAGAGAGAGAAGTTCTGGTCTATCGGGAAAAGTGGGGTGTTATCGCCTATGGCGCCGCACTGGGATGTGCTTGCTTGGTATTTGCCCTTGGCTTTTATTTCGTGAGCAATCAACCAAGAACGCCCAAGGCCTTCCTCGTCTTTTCTTTGCTTTTTGGGTTGGTGGGCGCTGCCTTGCTGCTTCGCTTGCCTGCCATGGCCAAAAAAACCATTGACGAAAGCGGTGCGCATGTGTTTTCGGCAGATTCGTGGGGAATCTCCGTGACTGCCAATCTGGGCGCAAGGCGGCAGTCCGTATTGTGGACTTCGATAGAGGAGCTTGTCCTTGTGAAGAACTTCAAGACGATTGAGCTCGGTGAAACTACCTACGTGGGCCGTGCCGTCCTTGTCTTTCTGCTGAAAGACGAGTACGACTCTTGGAGCGTCTCGGATCGAATCAACGCCGGAGCTTCTCGGTCAGGTAGCGGTCGCCCTTACTTGCATGTCCCCTTCCCAAGCAACCAAGAAGACCCATTGGCAGAGGCCCTTCGTCAGTGTGTGCCTGCACGGGTCAACGTTCGAACTGAAAAGCTTGCAGTATTTGATTACAAGAAAAGTGCGGATTCGTACCCTAACGCCTAATGCTTAGTTTCCCCTTTCCCCCCCCCCCCCCCCCCCCCGCCGCCCCGCCCCCCCCCCAGAATTTTCCCCCCCGTAAACGCAGCGAATCGCGGCGGCGTTCTGGCTTGGGTGGTGGCACCGCATGCGTCTTGTCTTTTGAGGCCTTGGGGTCGGTCCAGCCAAAAAAAGTACACACCTCGGCGCGTTGGCGCTGTGCGTCGTTATAGCCCAGCACCATCAGTTCACGGGTGTAGCCATCCTCAAACATCAGGTAACTCGCCAGCGCCGCGCCTTGGGGGTCAGTGGCTTTGGCCGAGACGCCGATCGCCCTGAGCACGGTGCGCATGGCCGGTGGCAGCTCCTCAAAGTGGCGGGCGGCAATGGTGTCCAGACGCTGGGACGGCGCAATCAGCAGCACTTCAACCTGCCGCAGGGCGGTGCGCCCCCGTGCCTCTGGTGGCACCAGGGCAACGGTCTGGTTGATGCGCCGGGCCCGTTCCACGTCAACCGCCAACGCATCCAGAAAGATGTTGGAGAGTGTGTGGCCGGCAATCTGGGCCAGCGATGGTTCGCTGTGGCTGGTGTGAAGGTGCCTTTCTTCCTGGGGTTCGTTCATGCGCCCAGCGCCCACCACCATGACCCGGTTTGCTCCTAAATGTATAGCTGCAGCCACTGGTGCGGTCTGACGCATGGATCCGTCACCAAAGTATTCGGTGTGTCCGTTGATTTGCAGCGCGGTAGCCGGAAACAGGAACGGAATGGCTGATGAGGCGAGCAGGTGTGCATGGGTAATGTGATCGCGCACAGCGCAGCGCTGGGATCGCACCCAAGGTTTGAGTCGCTTGTCGCCTTCGAAAAAAGTGACATGTTCGCCCGAGCTGTAGCTCGACGCAGTGATGGCCAGTGCCTGCAGGTGGCCTCGCCGTATCAGTGCCGGCAGGCGCTCAAATTGCACCAGTTTGGTCAGCAACTTGTGCAGGGGGCTGTTGTCCAGCAAGGAGCGCTGGCGCACGCCACGCAACTTGGCAGCCAGCCAGCCCATCGACAGCAAACTCATCCAGCCCGCGCCTGAACGCACCATGCTCAGGGAG
This sequence comes from Candidatus Rhodoferax bjergmarkensis, assembly GCA_016708345.1. GTDB lineage: Bacteria > Pseudomonadota > Gammaproteobacteria > Burkholderiales > Burkholderiaceae_C > Rhodoferax > Rhodoferax bjergmarkensis. The sequence goes on along the minus strand of JADJFX010000042.1, from coordinate 35,552 downwards.
TCGGCCCGATAGACTTGGTGAACATCGAGGTCTTCCCAAACTTTGACGATCGCTCGCACGGTGCGGTCGAAGTCATCGGCACCACAGGCCATTGCTGCGGCATTGATGGCACCTGCGGACGTGCCGGTGATGATGGGAAACGGATTGGCTTCAGACAACGCACCGCATTCTTTGCGAATGTCGGCAACCGCCTCCAGCACCCCCACTTGGTAGGCGGCGCGCGCGCCACCGCCTGTGAGCAAGAGTGCAGTTGCCGGTGGTTTGTGGGAGTCGTCGAGGGTCATGAAGTCATTATCAGCCTGCTTGTGCGCGCCAGCGCGCAGAAAAACCCGCAAGACGGTGGGCAATTGTGCTGCTCTATGGGGCAAATGCAACAAGTCGGCTGTGACGGCTTGTTGGCTGCTATGAGCCTGCGTTGTAAACCTGCGTTGCCAAAGGTAAAACCGTCTTCGCTAGACTAGCGGTCTTCATGTGAAAGACAGAGGAAATCAATGGCAGTGACAGAACAAGCGCTGATGGACGCTTTCAAGGGGGTGGTTGACCCCAATACCGGAGTCGACTTCGTGTCCTCCAAATCCATCAAAAACCTGTCCATTCACAAGGGCAACGTGACTTTTGATCTTGAGCTGGGGTATCCCGCCAAAAGCCAGATACCCGGCTTGCGGCAAGCCCTGATCACCGCCGCCAAGGCTGTAGCGGGTGTGGACAACGTGTCGGTGAACGTGACGATGAAAATTGTCGCGCACGCGGTGCAGCGCGGTGTGCAACTGCTGCCCAAGGTGAAAAACATTGTGGCGGTGGCGTCTGGCAAAGGCGGCGTGGGCAAGAGCACCACGGCGGTCAATCTGGCGCTGGCACTGGCCGCAGAAGGTGCCAGTGTGGGTTTGCTCGATGCCGACATTTACGGACCCAGCGTGCCCATGATGATGGGTATTGAGGGCCGCCCCGAGAGTGAAGACGGCAAGACCATGGAGCCGCTGGAAAACTACGGTGTGCAGGTCATGTCGATCGGCTTTTTGGTAGCGCAGGACGAGGCCATGATCTGGCGCGGCCCAATGGCCACCCAGGCGCTGGAGCAGTTGCTGCGCCAGACCAACTGGCGCGATCTGGACTATCTGATTGTGGACATGCCTCCTGGCACCGGCGACATTCAGCTGACGCTCTCCCAGCGTGTGCCGCTGACCGGTGCAGTGGTGGTGACCACGCCGCAGGACATTGCGCTGCTGGACGCCAAAAAAGGTATCAAGATGTTCGAAAAGGTGGGTGTTCCGATATTGGGCATTGTGGAAAACATGGCGGTGCATGTGTGCAGCAATTGCGGCCATGTGGAGCACATTTTTGGCGCTGACGGCGGCCGCAAGTTGGCGCAAGACTATGGCATGGATTACTTGGGAGCCTTGCCTTTGAACATGCAGATTCGTCTGCAGGCTGACACTGGCCATCCCACAGTGGTGTCTGACCCCGACAGCGAGGTGGCGGGCATTTACCGCGGCGTGGCGCGCAAGGTGGCGGTGTCGATTGCCGCCAAGAACAAAGATTTTTCGTCCAAATTTCCGACCATCAAAATTTCAAAAGATACCTGATACGCACCGCAATGCCATTGGCTGGTGCGCGGGATTAAGCCGGGTTGTATTTCTGGACAGGTGGGGTGGTGTAAGGTTTTGACGGTAGCACCGACCAAATCTGCATTCACCACACGCAAAGGAAATTTCCATGACCCGTCGTCAACTGTTTACCTGGATGGGCGGCATTGGCCTGGCCCCTTACGCATTTGCAGTCGGCTCCAGCGGCGATGCGCCCAAAATCGAACCGTTCAATATGAGCGACGCCGAGTGGCGCAAGCGCCTGTCGCCCGAGCAGTACGAGGTGCTGCGCCGTGAAGGCACAGAGCGCGCCGGTACCAGCGCGCTCAATACGGAAAAACGCAAGGGGGTCTACCACTGCGCGGGCTGTGATTTGCCCTTGTTCACTTCAGACATGAAATTTGACAGTGGCACCGGCTGGCCGAGTTTTTTCAGCACCTTGTCCGGGGCGGTGCAGACCAAAACCGATTTCAAGCTGGTGTGGCCGCGCACCGAGTACCACTGCGCGCGTTGCGGGGGGCATCAAGGTCATGTGTTCAATGATGGCCCGCAGCCTACAGGAAAACGTTATTGCAACAATGGTGTAGCACTCAAGTTTGTAGGTGCTGCATGAACGCCCGATATGGGTTTCAATTGGGTTGGCGCGTTTTGGTCGCAGGTGTTGTGTTGGGCGTGTCCCTGGCAGTCACCGCACAGTCAGGCGTTGCGCCCCTTGCAGGCGCAGCTAAAACAAGTACCGCCCGGGCCACCTTTGCCGGGGGGTGCTTTTGGTGTGTTGAATCCGACTTTGACAAAATTCCGGGTGTCATTTCGACCACATCAGGCTATACGGGGGGTACCACGGTCAACCCAAGCTACGAGCAGGTTTCAAGCCACAGCACGGGCCACGCGGAAGTGGTGCAGGTGGAGTATGACCCGGCCAAAGTCAGCTACGAACGACTGCTAGCGTATTTCTGGCGCTCCATTGACCCCACCGTCAAGGACCAGCAGTTCTGTGACCATGGGTCACCCTACCGCAGCGCCATTTTTACCCACAACGATGAGCAATTGAAGCTTGCCCAGGCCTCACGAGCGGCGCTGGAGAAATCCAAGCCGTTCAAGGAAGCCATCGTGACCGAGATCATGCCCGCCAGTGTTTTCTATCCGGCCGAGGCCTACCACCAAGACTACTACCAGAAGAATCCAATTCGTTACAACTACTACCGTAGCCGCTGTGGTCGGGACGAGCGTTTGAAGCAGTTGTGGGGCGACAAGGCTCTCGGACACTGATGCACTGGGTGCGCCTGCAGAAAGGGTTCAGACCGCTTGTAGTCTTTGCTGAAGCCACGCCTGCAATGCATCGGCCGGCATGGGGTGGGCAATGTGATAGCCCTGTGCTTCATCGCACTGGTACAAGCCCAGGAAGCGTGCCGCGTCTTTGGTTTCCACGCCCTCGGCGATGACCTTGAGCTTGAGGCTGCGCGCCATGCTGATGATGGCGCGCACGATGGCGGCGTCATCGGGGTCACTGACGATGTCGCGCACAAAAGACTGGTCAATCTTGAGCTTGTCCACGGCAAAACGCTTGAGGTAGGCCAGGCTGGAGTAGCCGGTGCCGAAGTCGTCAATGGACAGGCACACGCCCAGGGACTTGAAGCGGCGTACCACATCGAGCACATGCTCGGCGTCGTCCAGCAGCAGCGATTCAGTCAGTTCCAGTTCCAGCCGCGACGGCTCCAGACCCGAGTCAGTCAGCGCCTTCATCACGCTGTGCTCCAGATTGCCACGGCGAAATTGCACGGCTGACAAATTGACCGCCATCGTCATCTCCGGCAGTCCGGCTTGTTGCCAGCGCACGGCCTGGGCGCAGGCTTCGCGCAGTACCCACTCGCCTATGGGCACGATCAGGCCACTTTCCTCTGCTGCAGGAATAAAGCGTGCAGGCGGCACCAACTCGCCTGTTCCTCTGCGCCAGCGCAAGAGGGCCTCTACGCCAATCACACGACCACTGACAAGGTGAATCTGTGGCTGGTAGTGCAGCAAAAATTCGTGCTTGTCCAAGGCGCGATGCAAGGCAGTGCGTAATTGAAGGTGTTCCAGTGCCTGCGCATTCATCTCGGCCGTATAAAAGCGGTAGGTGTTGCGTCCGGCCGATTTGGCCTGGTACATGGCGGTGTCGGCGCGCTGCAGCAGGGCGTCAAAATCCTGGCCATCATCGGGCCAAACAGCGACGCCCATGGAAAGCGTAGCGGTGAGCTCATGGCCTTCAATGGCAAATGGCAAAGCCAGTGTTTCAAGCACTTTGGTGGCGAGTTGGCTGACGGTATCAAGCTCAGCAATGTCTGTGAGTGCAATCAAAAATTCGTCCCCACCTTGGCGGCTGATGGTGTCGGTATCGCGCACGCATCGGCGCAAACGCTGGGCCACTTGGAGCAGCAATTGATCGCCCACGGGATGCCCGAGGGTGTCGTTGATGTTTTTGAAATGGTCGAGGTCAACATAGAGGAGGGCCACTTTTCCTGCGCTGCGCTCAGCCCACGCAGTGGCCAGTGCAAAACGGTCGCGAAACATCACCCGGTTGGGCAAGCTGGTGAGTGGGTCGTGATGCGCCAGGAACTCAATGCGCGCTTCGCTGGCTTTGCGTAAGGTAATGTCCTGCGTAAAAGCCAATACATGGGGCTCGCCATCAATGTCGATCAATTCGGCAGAGATGCTGACCTGGCGCAGTTCTCCATGCTTGTTTCGCCACTGCGATTCAAAATCAAGTGTGGTGCCGATGCGCCTTAACTCACTAATCCATGTGTCACGGCAAGCCTTGTCAGTCCACAAGCCAATATCGACTGACGATTTTCCCAACAGGTCATCGGGGGTCCAGCCGAAGTATTTTTCATACTTTTCATTGACATCAACGAACACACCATCGGCCATTCTGGCAATCGATGCCGCCAGCGGGCTGGCCCGAAAGGCGACTTTGAAGCGCTTTTCAGACTGCCGCAGCGCGGTGATGTCCTGCATGGCACCCGACATGGTCACTGAGGTGCCTTGAAAATCACGTTCAACATGTCCGGTGGCACGGCCAATGCGTGCGCTGCCGTCAACACGGCGGAAGCGGAATTCCACTTCATATTCGCTGCCATGTGCGAGCGAAAACTGAACCTTCGATTGCACCAAGGCACGATCCTGCTCATGGATGTGCCCTACAAAAAGCTCGAAGCTTGGTACCACTTCGGCGGGCTTGTAGCCAAAGCAGGCAAAGGTTTCATCGCTCCAGCGCAATTCTCCAGTGGCCAGCACCCATTCCCAGTGGCCAACTTGCGCCAGTTGTGCGGCTTCCTTCATGCGTCGCCGACTGTCCTTGATTGCGGTGATGTCATGAAAAATTTCAAACTTGCTGACCGTGCCGTCTGGATTGTGAAATGGCATGTCAAACAGTTCAAATGTTTTGCCCTTGGCCGAGGTCCACTCCCAATGCACTGATTCACCGGCAAACACAACTTTGTTTTTGCACCAATCACACTCAGCGCTGCGACCATGAAAATACGCATAACACTTGCGTCCTTCCACGGGACCAAATTCACGCTCCAGCACTGGGTTCAAGTACTCGATGTCATGCGAGGGGCTGGTGATGTAAACCCCGTTGGGCAGTGTGTCCAAAATGCCCTTGAGCTTGGTGCGGTCCGCAGCCAGTTGCTCGGCCAAGGTTTGCATGCGCTTGACTTCGCTGATGTCGGTCCAGGTCAGGACCACGCCGTTGCGTTCACCATTGCCTTCCACAAATGGCAGCATGCGCTCCAGCACCCAGCGCCCGTCGTCCAGCTTCACCTCGCGTTCCATGCGGGCACCACCCTGTGCACATCGCTTCAGGTCGGCCAGAAAATTCTGCTGGGAGCCCAAGCGATAGCTGATGTCGGAGACGGGGCGGCCAATGTCATGCTCGCGCAGCGCCAGAAATTCATCCACGGCGGGGCTGAAGCGACGCAGTTGCAGTTTGGCGTCAAGAAACACGGTTCCGATTTCTGTGCTGGCCAGCAAATGGTCGTAATCGCGGTTGAGTGCGGCCAAATCTTCGTTTTTTTCTTCAAGCTCGCGGTTCAGTGTGTACAAGTCTTCGTTGACGGATTTGAGCTCCTCGTTGGTGCTTTGCAATTCTTCGTTGGACGCAGTCAGCTCTTCGTTCGATAAATCGACCCGCTCATGGCTGGCTTGTAGTTCCAGCACCATCTCATGCAGTCTTTCTTGCGTGGAAAGCAGCTCGGCTTCCAGCAGTTCGGCGGGCTTGCCTGCCAAGTCGGGCATTTGCTTGGACGGCTCAGCCGGCACCGACAGCGCACCCAAGGTAGGCACCTCCAGCGCGCGTGGAAGTAGGGCCGGCTGTTTGCGAAAAAGTTTGTTCGATCGATCCACCGCAGAGAAAGCGAGCGACTCCAGATCGCCCACGGTTTCACTGGCACCGAGCAACAGGAGCCCGTGCGGTTTAAGGGCAAAATGAAGCTGCGTCAGTGCCTTGATTTGGGCCTGCGGCTTGAGGTAAATCAGAAAATTGCGGCAGACCACCAGGTCAATGCGGGTAAATGGCGGGTCTGACAGCAGGTTGTGGCGGGCAAACACGACATGCCTTCGCAGCGTGGCGTCCACCCTGGCACCGCTGGGTTCGCGCTGGAAATAGCGGCGCAAGAGCGCATCAGGCACTGAAGCGACCGCTTCGTTGCTATAACTTCCGCGAGACGCGTGTGTCAACGGACCCGCTGCCAAGTCCGTGCCAAATACTTTGACGTCACCGTGAAAACCCATGCGCCCCGCAGCATCGAGTGCCAGCATCGCCAGCGAGTAGGCTTCTTCGCCACTGGCGCAGCCAGCGGACCAGATGCGCAGATCGTCTGCCGGGTCACGCCCGCGCAACAAGTCTGGCAGCACTTCTTCTGCAAGTTGCGTGAAAACTCCTGCATCGCGGAAAAATTCTGTCACGTTGATCAGCAGGGCGGTGCATAGGGCAGCACGCTCTTCCTCGCTTTCGCCAATCTGCTGCAGGTAGGTCGCTGTCGTGGTCATTTCACGCAGCGTCATGCGCTGGCGGATGCGTCTGGACAGTGTGGACGTTTTGTAACCCGAAAAATCAATGCCGCAGTGACGGCGCAGTGCATCGATGATGGACGGCAACTCTGCCAACGGTTCCGGTTCGCTGCCGTCGCTCCATTGGCTTACTTCGTTAAGGGGTTCTAGGGGGGCAATCATGGGGCACATTATGGCGCGGTATGATTCAGAAACCATCCGCTAAAGCACTTGCGAGACCAGCCCTGCAGGCTGGACAACATGACATCATTTTTCCTGCATTGGACCATTACCGCAGTGTCGCTGTGGGCGGCCAGCCGGCTTTTTAGCGGTATCCGATTTGCGAGCACTTCATCGTTGATTTTTTCTGCGCTGTTGCTCGGTTTTGCAAATGCCCTTGTCAAGCCTCTGCTCATTGTGCTGACCTTGCCACTGACCTTTCTCACCTTTGGTTTGTTCCTTCTTGTCATCAATGCCCTGATGATTTTGCTGGTGTCGTCACTGGTCAAAGGGTTTACGGTGTCGGGCTTTTGGACCGCATTCTTTGCCAGCATCTTTATCAGCGTGCTCAGCTTTGTGATGGGTTCGTTTGTGATCAGCTCAAGCCCGGCGGAGGAAGTTCAGATGCCGCACAGCGGCCGATGGCTCTGACAACGGAATTAGTGGGCTGCGTTTTTTCCTGAGGTAGTGATATGACCATATCTTTTTGGCGCTTGGGTTCGCGTTCCTTGTGGCGTGATTTGCGCTCGGGTGAACTGCGTTTGCTGATCGTGGCGGTGACGCTTGCCGTGGCGGCTTTGACTGCCGTGGGCTTTTTTGCCGATCGCCTCAAGGGTGGCCTGCAACGTGATGCCCGGCAGTTGCTGGGTGGCGACGCCGTCATCTCAAGTGACAACGCCACCCCTGCTGCGTTTGCCGCCAAGGCACGCGAACTGGGCTTGGAGGTGGTGGAGACGATAGGCTTTCCCACCATGGTGCGTGCCACGGACGCCAAGGGTGGGGCCTCAAAACTGGTGGCCCTCAAAGTGGTTGAACCCGGTTACCCGCTGCGTGGCAATTTGAAAATCAGCGCGGCACCTGGCCAGCCAGATAAGCTGACGCGTGCCATTCCCGCACCCGGAGAAGCATGGGTGGAAGCCCCCTTGCTGGAAGCCATTGGTTTGGGTATGGGCGATGAACTGCTCTTGGGCGATGCCAGCGTGCGCGTGGCCAAAATCATTGTGGTGGAGCCTGACCGGGGCGCTGGTTTCATGAATTTTGCGTCGCGCGTCATGATTCACCGCGCCGATGTGCAGGCCACCAAGCTCATTCAGCCCGCCAGCCGCCTGACTTACCGTATGGCCGTGGCGGGGGAGGATGCACAAGTTGCTGATTTTGTGGCCTGGGCTATGGTTGAGGTCAAAAACCCGCAAGTGCGCGGGGTGCGCGTGGAGTCGCTGCAGGGCGGGCGCCCGGAGTTGGGGCAAACGCTGGACCGGGCCGAAAAATTTCTCAATCTGGTGGCTTTGCTGGCGGCGCTTTTAAGCGCGGTGGCGGTGGCATTGGCGGCACGCGGGTTTGCGGCCAACCACCTGGACGACTGCGCCATGCTTCGCGTGTTGGGGTTGAACCAGCGCACCATTGCTATGGGCTATACCTTTGAATTCATCATCATCGGGCTGCTGGCCAGTGGCTTGGGTGTGGTGTGCGGTTACAGCGTGCACTATGTATTCGTATTGTTGCTGGCTGGTTTGGTTGACACCGCGCTGCCTGCGGCCAGTGTTTGGCCCGTGGTGTTTGGCATGGGCATGGGGCTGACGCTGCTGCTGGCTTTTGGCTTGCCACCCGTGCTGCAATTGGCCCAGGTGCCGCCGCTGCGCGTGCTGCGCCGCGATGTGGGCAACCTTAAACCCGCCTCCATCGGTGTGCTGGGGCTGGGTGTGGCCGGTTTTGCCACCTTGCTGTTGGCCGCCAGCAGCGACGTGAAGCTGGGCCTGATTGCGGTGGGCGGTTTTGCCGGGGCCACGGTGGTGTTCGCAGCCATGAGTTGGCTGGCTGTCAAGTTGCTGCGCTGGGCTGTGCGCGAAGGCTCTGCACCCAGGTGGCTGGTGCTGACCACCCGTCAAATTTCAGCCCGCCCTGCCTTTGCCGTGGTGCAGGTCAGTGCGCTGGCGGTGGGGTTGCTGGCATTGGTTCTATTGGTGTTGCTGCGTACCGACCTCATCAGCAGTTGGCGTCGTGCCACGCCGCCCGATGCCCCCAACCGCTTTGTGATCAACGTCATGCCTGAACAGGGTGATGCGTTTGTGAAAGCGCTGCGTGACGCTGGTGTTGCCAAGTTTGACTGGTACCCCATGATTCGCGGGCGCTTGGTGGCTGTCAATGGAAAAACCGTCACACCGCAAGATTACGTAGACGAGCGCGCCAAGCGCCTGCTGGACCGCGAGTTCAATGTTTCCCACAGCGCCACCAAACCGGCTCAAAACGAAGTGGTGGCGGGCCGCTGGACGCCGGAAGAGCCCGATGCCATCAGTGTGGAAGAAGGTATTGCCAAGACGCTCAACTTGCGCTTGGGTGACCGATTGCGCTTTGACATTGGAGGGGCGCAATTTGAATCCAAAATAAGCTCCGTGCGCAAGGTGGACTGGGGGTCAATGCGGGCCAACTTTTTTGTGATGTACCCGGTGAGCCGCATGGACAATGTACCGGCGACCTACATGAGCGCCTTCAAGGCTCCCGACATCCCCGGTTTTGACAATACCTTGGTGCGTCAATTTCCCAACATCACCAATGTGGACACCACCACGACCATTTTGCAAATTCAGCGCGTGCTTGACCAAGTGATCGGTGCGGTGGAGTTTTTGTTTGGTTTTACCTTGGCTGCCGGATTGGTGGTGCTGTTTGCGGCGGTGACAGCGACGCGTGAGGAGCGCGCCAAAGAGTTCGCCATCATGCGCGCCATCGGGGCCCAAAGCAGTTTGCTGCGCCAAGTTCAGCGCACCGAATTGATCGGTGTGGGCTTGCTTGCAGGGTTTTTGGCCTCTGTCGTGGCCACCGGCGTTGGGTGGGCGCTGGCCAAGTATGTGTTTGAATTTGAGTGGGTGGTTTCGCTGTGGGTGCCCTTGTTCGGCTCTCTCAGTGGTGCCGTGCTGGCGTTGGCTGCGGGTTGGTGGGGTTTGCGCGAGGTTTTGCAGCGTCCCGTGGTACAGACGCTGCGCCGGGCAGCTCAGTGAGAGGCTGCATAATCGTAGACATTCCCCTAAATTGAGTAATGTCTTGGCTGTCCTGCGCTCGCACAGAGCGCACTGGTGCTAGTGCGGCTTGCTGCTGTACGAAGACGCATTGTGTGGATGGTTGTAAGGCATGGGCTCTGACAACTTTGGAAAAATTAAGCATGATCAAACTCGCAAGCGGCTGGCGCTCCTATAGCTTGGGAACCAAGCTGGCATTTAGTAACTTTCTTTTGGTGGCACTGGTTTTGTCGGCACTGATTGCCGGTATTGGTTATTCCATTTCAGAAGTCATCGAGGCTCGCGCCATTGCCGATGTAACTGAAAAGACCAAGTTGCTGGTGGACTTGATAGATTCTTCGGACAAAGAGCTCAAAAGCCGGACGGCGGTGTTGGCCAAAGGCCTTCAAACCAGCTTGAGCGGTAAATTTGAGTTGAATGCCACCACAGTTCAAATTGGGGGCAAGTCCATACCCACCCTGAAGCTGGACGGCAAGCCACTTAACCAAAACTTTTCAGTGGTAGATCGCTTTACCGCAAGCACCGGTGCAGTGGCCACCGTGTTCGCAAAAACGGGGGACGATTTTGTGCGGATCACGACATCGGTGAAAAATGAAACAGGCGAACGAGTGGTGGGCACGCAGCTTGACCGGGCACATCCCGGCTACAAAATTGTCAGCGAAGGCGGCAGTTTTACAGGCTTGGCGACGCTGTTTGGCAAACAGTACATGACGCAGTACGACCCCATCAAGGATGCTCAGGGCAAACTTGTTGGTTTGAGTTTTGTGGGACTTGACTTCAGCGATTACCTGGCGAATTTGAAAAGCACGCTGCGCAGTTTGAAAATTGGCAAAACCGGCTACTTTTACGTGCTGGATGCGCGTCAGGGTGAACACTACGGCACCTTGGTGGCCCATCCCGCCATCGAAGGTAAAAATTTATTGACTGTGAAAGACCCCAATGGTCGCGAGTTCATCAAAGACATTCTGGAGCAAAAGAGCGGTGTCATTCGTTACCCCTGGATGAACAAGGAGCTTGGAGACACCAGCCCACGCGACAAGGTGGTGGCGTTTACCTACCTGCAAAACTGGCACTGGGTCATTGCCGGCGGCACTTATGTCGATGAATACACCAGTGAAGTGCGCAGTTTGCGCAATGTGTATGCCTTGATCGGACTCGTTCTGGTGCTGGTTTTGTCCGGTGGTGTTTATTGGATGCTGCGCCGCATGATTCTCGAACCCATGGGGCGCGCCGTTTCTGCTGCGCAATCCATTGCGAAAGGGGATTTGAGTGTAGAACTTCGTACTGACAGCCAGGATGAAGTTGGCCAGTTGATGCAAGCCATGAACAGCATTGGCCAAGGGCTCAGTGGTGTGGTGCAGTCGGTTCGCCAAGGCTCTGAAAGCGTGGCCACGGCCAGCGCCGAAATCGCCCAAGGCAACCACGACTTGTCCGCCCGCACCGAGCAGCAAGCCAGTGCGCTGGAGCAAACTGCCGCCTCGATGGAGGAACTTGGCTCCACCGTCAAACAAAACGCCAGCAGCGCTGCTGCGGCCAACCAGCTTGCCATGAGCGCGTCATCCGTGGCCGTCAAGGGCGGTGAGGTGGTGGCCCAGGTGGTGGACACCATGAAGGGCATCAACGACAGCTCGCGCAAAATATCGGACATCATCAGTGTGATTGACGGCATTGCGTTCCAGACCAATATTTTGGCTCTGAACGCGGCCGTGGAAGCGGCCCGCGCCGGTGAGCAAGGGCGCGGCTTTGCGGTGGTGGCCAGCGAGGTGCGTTCCCTGGCCGGACGCTCGGCTGAAGCAGCCAAAGAAATCAAGGCCTTGATCAATGCCAGCGTCGAGCGTGTGGAGCAGGGGACCACCTTGGTGGACCAAGCTGGCACCACCATGGCCGAGGTTGTAGGTTCTATTCGTCGCGTCACCGACATCATGGGTGAAATCAGCTCCGCCAGCAGTGAGCAGGCCATGGGTGTGACCCAGGTTGGAGAAGCAGTGCGGCAAATGGACTCGGCTACCCAGCAAAATGCTGCGCTGGTGGAAGAGATGGCCGCTGCTGCGAGCAGCCTCAAGGCGCAGGCGCAGGAGCTGGTGCAAACGGTGGAGATTTTCACTTTGTCGCAAGGCCACTCCCGGGCACCTGTGCTGCACAACACACGCCCGATGAAGGCGCATGCACGTCCCCATTCGATAGCCCCGGCGGCCAAGCGTGCAGAGCTTGCCCCGACAAAAAGACCAGCCTTGGGTGGCCAGGCAAAAACTTTGGCACCGCCGCGCAAGACTGCCCCACCTGCCAGCAAACCGCAAGTCAATAATGAGCAAGACTGGGAAACTTTTTAACCTGGGTTTAACCTTGCAGGCCTGACGTTCAGGGTCCAGCTTCCAGCAAGTGCTCAATCTGGTTAAACCCCAGCCGTCTGGCATGCTGCAGCGCGTTCAAACCCTCACGGTCGGTTACCGTGGGGTTGGCACCCAAGGCCAGTAGTTTTGCAACCGCCGACGTTTGGCCGTTCATCGCCGCGAGGATAAGAGGGGTTCTGCCCTGCTCGTCGGTTGAATTGATCAGTGCGCCTTGTTGGAGTAAGCGCTCCATTTGAGCCACCTGCCCGGCGCGTGCGCTGTCAAGCAAGGCGGCGTTCAAAGCCCGGGCGCTGGGTGCTGCTTTGTCAGCGCGTTCCTCTGAGCGTTTCATTTGTAGTTCTGATTTTTCCAGTATTTGTCTTGAAGAGCTCGCAGCCTCTGGTACTGCAAGTGATTTGGCTGTGCGCTGTGCAGAGTTGGTACTTGCTGCACCTGAACCGCTGGCTAGTGCGGAGTCTTGGGTTGCTGGAGGTGCAGGAACCGGCGCGACGTCGAACTGTGGCAAAGCTTGAACAGCAGGCGCGACCGCTGCGGCTTGTTCTGCCCTTGGTTCTGCTGCCGGGCTTGGCGCGGCCATCATGCCTGATGGTTTGGGTAAAACAATTTCATCCTCACGCGCGCCCTGCTGGCTCTTGAAAAGTTCGGCCTTGGACTCCATGGCGGGTCGTTTGGCTGGTGGCTGTGTGTCAGCAGGAGATTTTTTGGCCAGCGCAGGGTGAGGCGCTGCGTCACTCAACTTTTCGGCGGAATTGGCGCTAGATTGCGGCGCGCTCACTGGCGCAGGCGAGCGTGGGGTGTTTTCTGCACTGCTTTTAGGTCGGCCCAAGGCGAGTTCCTGCTCCTCGGGTGTACCTCGGTCAAACTGCAGCACCAGCAAACTGGTCAGGCCTACCAGCGCAATACTGGCGAGCAAGGAGAGCTTCCAGCGTTTCTGATTGGCGGCAGCTTGCAGGTGGGGTGTCGACCGGCTTGCAGAGTGTTGACGGTCACGAATCACCATTTGGGCATGGGCACGCACCGCCTCACGCACCGCGCTGGCTGGCCGGCGCTCGTCTTGGGCGCTGGCTTCCTGGTAACGAAGCAAAAGCTCATCGGGAAGTTTGGGCGCGCTCATGCAAACTCCTGTAATTGTTCGCGCAGACTGTTGCGGGCGTAGCGCAAGCGGCTTTTTGCGGTTTCAAAGCTCACCCCCGTGGCACTGGCGATTTCTTCCACTGTCATGTCGGCTTCGGCCTGCAAGAGAAATGCCTCGCGTTGCACGGGGGGCAAGTTCTCGATGGCGTTGATCAGGGCTGTTGCCTGCTGCCTGGACTGGAGTTGGCGCAAGGGGCCAAACCCGGAGTTGGCGATCAGGGTGTCGAGCACGCGTTCGCCCGCATCATCGGCAGTGTCTTGCGCGTCCAGACTCATATGGTTTTTCGCAGTGCGAAAGTAGTCCACCAGTCGGTTATGGGCCAGGGTGAAGAGCCAGGTTTTGAAACGCGCCGTCGGCTGGTAGTTAAGTGCCTGGCGCGCCACCGCAAACCACACGTCCTGCAGCAGGTCATCGGCCACCGCCTGCACCCGAACGCTGCGAAAAACAAAGCGCCAAACACCGAGCTCGTGACGCCCGTACAGCGTGTCGAACGCCGTAATGTCGCCTGCTCCATAGCGCAGCATCAGCGACTCATCGGTTTCAAGGGCAGGGGACTCAGCACTTTGCATCCCCCGCATTATCCGGGTCGGGCGTTGGCCCTTCAATATCGCCGAACGGGTGGGTCGGGCACATAGGATGTGCTGTCCGAGTCGGGGAACGGGTTGGGAATGGGCGGGCGGCGCACCGGCTCTCGAATCACGCCGCTGGCGATCAGGTTCTCCCGGCTGTCATAACGAATGCGAATGACCTCGTTGGGGTTGGACTGCAGGCGCGCAAAACTGGTGTGTGCCACCCTGGATTCTTCGCGCTGGCCATGGCCTGTGCCCAGCTTGGGGCCGGGCAAGGGGGCTGGCATGGCTTTGGCAAGGCTGTGCCGGGGTGCGTCAGCGCTGTTGGCTTGGGCATCAGCCACAGACTCGGCACTGCGGCGCTCGGCCATGCCAGACAAAGCCCCCGCGCCTTTGTCAGAAACCACGGGGGCTTGCGAAGCGGGTGCGGGCCGTTCCTCACGCTTGTCGCGTGCCGGGGATGATTCGCTGGCCAGGTCGCTGCGCCGGTAGAAATCGGGCTGAATGGCCACCGGTTGCGGTGGTACTTCGCGAAACAGCGCCACGCCAATCACGCCCACATGGGTGGGTCGCCCGGTGCGTTCGGCGTAGGAGTCGGGCGCAGCGGCGAATTCAAAGGCTGCGATCTCGCTGCTGGTTTTGCGCCAACCGGTGATCTGGTAATACAGGTAGGGTGAAAACACATAGCCGGTCTGGCTCCAGGCGGCGGTTTCACCGCTGAGCACATTGACGCCATCCACCGAGGTGACGGCCATCAGCCGCTCGCCCACCTTGCTGCGCACGGCAATGGCGTAGCGGGCACCGGGCCGACCCGCCACCCAGTATTCGCCGTGGTGGTGGTAAAGGGGCAGGGTGGCACCAGAGTCCCGGTCCACCACGGTCACGTCGGCCAAGCGCCCAATAGCTTGGGCCTGTGGTGCGGCGCACGCCAGCAAGACGGACAGGCTTAGCAGTTCAAGTTTGAGTTTCATAGCAGCTCCAAAATAGATGAGGGTGCTGACTGAAACGAACGAGGCAAGGCAAAGGGGTTAAAGTTTTTGGAAATTTTTCAATTCAATCTTCTACTTGGCTTATTTTGCTATAAAAGTTATAGCTGCTTGCGCATATAAACAGTGCGCAAACGCCATATTTTGTTACTATTTTCTTGCCCTTGAAACCGCTTTTGAGGCCACGGATAGCTCTTCTGGCCGTTTTCGTCTATCCGTTCACGTATGGCTGCCATTTAATTTGCTACCGTAACTGCCAGGGGTTGAGTTGACGGCGCGAAATCTGGCGCTGGAGATAAACGGCACTGATGACCAATGCTGCTCAAGAATGCCGTCAACTGTGACATGAGTGTGACAGATGACGGTACTTGAGGCAACAACGACTCGTAAGTCGTTGATTCTATTGGTGCCGGAGAGATGAATCGAACACCCGACCTTCTCATTAAGAATGACACGAAATACATATTTCATTGTGTTGAACTGCGTAGTAAAATCAATATAAATCAACGACTTACAAGAAAAGCACTGGACGGGTGAACAGCTGCCGCGTTGATTGAAATTCATCAAAATAGTGCATTTCAGTCTGTAAATAGTCTGTAAATGTGGAAAGGTTCTCAACATGGCACGACCAAGCAAGACAGCCGCGATTGACTTTGCCGCAACCCACGACCTCACGCATGGCCTGCTGGAGCGGGCTACCTGCCCGGCTGATGCGCCCTTCGTGCTGGTGAAAGACGCCGACAAAAAGGGGTTACGCCTGCGCATCACAAAAGCCGGGGGCAAAGCGTGGCAGTTTGAGACCCGCATCAAAGGCAAGTTGTTCACCCGTGCGCTGGGTGGCTGGCCAGCTGTGTCGATTGACCAAGCCAAGGCTGAAGCCCACCGCCTTCGTGGATTGACCGAGCAAGGTATTGACCCGCGAGAGGGAGAGCGCCAGCAAGAAGCCGACAAAGCTGCTGCCATTGCTGCCCATGCTGCTCAACTGGAAGCCGACAAAGTTGCTGCAATCACCGTGGGCGACATTTGGCCGCGCTACCTGCAAGAAGGCAAGCCCAAGCGCAAAGACGCATGGAAGCCGGGTTATCGCGCATCGTTGGACGTGATGGCCGCGCCCGGTGGCGTCAAGAAAGTGAGAGGGCAGGGGTTGACCCGTCCGGGGCCAATATTTCCCCTGATGGCGCTGGCGCTGGGTGACGTGACCGAGGATGCATTACAAATCTGGTTTGAGCGCGAAGCCCTGGCAGGCAAACACCAAGCCGCCCGCGCTCTGATGATGTTCCGGGGTTTCCTGCGCTGGTGCGCTGCCCGGCCTGAGTACCGCAAACTGATTGACCGTGACGCTGGCAAAGCCCCTGCAATTCTGGAAAACCTGCCAAGCAACACCAAACGCACAGACGCCATTGAAGCCGCCCAATTGCCGGGCTGGTGGCAAGGTGTGGAGCAGCTGAACAACCGCACCGCCAGTGTGTATTTGAAAGCCCTTGTGTTGACTGGTGCCAGAAAAGAGGAATTGGCCGGGTTGACGTGGGCACAAGTCGATTTTCAGTGGCGCAAACTGACCATTGCCGACAAGGTAGACCAGACCCGCACAATCCCCTTGACGCCCTATCTGGCGCAACTGCTGGGTGCTCTGCCGCGAATCAATGAATTCGTGTTTGCCAGTGCCAGCAAAGCCGGGCGAATCAGTGACACCCGTTCAAGCCATGCAAAGGCCCTGCAAAGCGCCGCTATCGATGGCCTGACTATCCACGGGCTGCGTCGTTCGTTTTCGCTGCTGGGTGAAGCTGCCGGGGCACCCGCTGGAGCCATTGCGCAGGTGATGGGACACAAACCGAGCGCCACG
Organism: Candidatus Rhodoferax bjergmarkensis; assembly: GCA_016708345.1. Classification (GTDB taxonomy): domain Bacteria; phylum Pseudomonadota; class Gammaproteobacteria; order Burkholderiales; family Burkholderiaceae_C; genus Rhodoferax; species Rhodoferax bjergmarkensis. Next base: position 18,827 of record JADJFX010000042.1, on the reverse strand, counting down.
GCTGAGGGTTACAGGCCGCGAAGCGTTGACGCATTGCGCCCGTACCTTGAAAAGATTGAAGCGCACATTCTGGAGCAGGCCGGGGTGACGTTCGATGCCAAGGCCGCGCCGGGTGCTTTGCGGGTGGTGGCTGGTTAAATATCGCAAAATAGCTATACTATGAACAATTGGACTGTGACCATGCACCCGCTGGCAGAACTTGAATTGCTGGCACTGCCTGCTGACATGAAAGCCCGGTTTCTGCACATTGCTGAAATGCTGGAGGAATTCGGCCCGCAACGTGTAGGACTGCCCCATATCCGCCCATTGGAAAGCAAGCTGTGGGAAATGAGGATGAAAGGCCGCGACGGGATAGCCCGCGCCGTGTATGCCGCCGTTCAAGACCGCCGCTTGCTGGTGTTGCATGTGTTTGTGAAAAAGACGCAGACCACACCACGGGCTGCTATTGCAATGGCACTCAAACGATTGGAGTCGCATACATGAAAACACTTCGCACACTCAAAACTGAATTGTTAGCCGACACCGACACGCGGGCCGAATATGACGCCATGACCGCCGAATTCAGCATGGCCCGCGAACTGATAGCCGCCCGTGCCCGTGCCGGATTGACGCAGGGCGAAGTGGCACAGCGCATGGGCACCACACAGAGCGTCATTGCACGCCTAGAGGGTGGCACCCGTATGCCTTCCATCCGAACAGTACAACGCTATGCGCAAGCCGTTGGAGCGCGTGCCGTGGTGCATCTGGAAGCCGCCTAAACCGTTTTGCCCCAGCTAGTCCGGCCAGACGAAAGGCGGGCACCTTCACCCGCTTGCTGGGGCTCTTATTTGAAGTGACACCTTGAAGGGGTGCAATGAATCAAAACAACAACCTACCGCAAGCACGCAAGCCAATTCAGATAAGCAAAGCGCCAGAGCCAATAACCCCACTGTCGGGCCGTCACAGTTACCGCCCGCCTGCAAAGGCTATCAAACAACCGATTGACTGGAAGCACTGGATTCACATGCCGCTGAAGCCTTGGGAAGCTGTCGCATTGTCTTTGAATATCAACCCCGAAAACATGACGCATCACCCGCAATCATGGATGGGAAGTGGGGTTCATTTCACAAACGACAGTTTTCCAATTCGTGAGGCTGAAACAGAGTTCACAAAACGGCTTGAACTTCTTAAGCGTAATTTGTATGACCGGACGTACTTTCTAGGGCATGACGGGCTTGTAACTATGCAGGCTTTCGCCGCTTGGTGTGCCCATATTGGTTATATCAACCTACCGCCTGAGCTTGTGGCCGCAAAACCGCCGCCCGTGGCAGCGCCAGCACAGACACCCGCAACGCCTGCGCCCGTGGAGACTGTAGGCGCATCCGATGGCGTGGGGCCTGACAAGGCCGGGCCGGTGGAGGATGGACTACTGACAAAAGAGATTGCTGTTACTTTCGATGGCGTGAATGGCTGGTCTGCCGACCGATGGCCCAAAAATTTGAGTGGTTCGCATTGGCTACACCCCGCACGCAAGGCCCGAGGCACTGCGGGTGGTGCATCTGCAGTGTGGGACCCGTTGGTTCTGGCGCAATTGATACACGGTGAAACCAATGGGGACAAGGCAAAAGAGCAGGTTATGAAAGCCTTTCATTCTCGATTTAATCGCAATCCCGTTTTGATTCCGTGGCGTGACGCTTTCAATGAATACTTTGCAACGTATTGCACGTCAGATTAACAGTGCCAAATATCCGGGGATTAATTCCGGTTTGCGATGCTTGTATTGATGTAAGCCGTTGATTCGAATGGATTTTCTAATTCCGGGGTGAGCCCTCAAAAAGTGCGGATATTTTCAATTCGTTCCATGCCCTGCCGGGTTAGTGTTGTTAGTGGCGGGGGAAGGAAACGAAGCCATGACGACCGCTACCCACTCAAGCATCCAAGCGATGCGTGAGGCAACCGCCCCGCAACAGTTCACAGGGCAATACCTGCCGCTGGAGCAAGTCACCCGCCCCAACCTGAAAACCGACGAAGCCGCGTTCTACCTGAACCGCCGCCCGCAAACATTGCGCACTTGGGCTATGCGTGATGGCACTGGCCCCATACGCCCGCGCCGCATTGGTGGCCTGCTGGCGTGGAGCACTTCGGAAGTCAAGGCATTGGCCGGGGTTGCACTGTAATGGACGCCCACAAAAACGAAAGCCCGGGTGGTGCCGGGCAGTTCGTAAAAACACTCTCTAAATACGCTACTGATTTTATAGCTGTTGCCGCACGTTACGCAAGCGCAAACCCTGAATTTTGCTTCATGTTTGTGGTGCTGACTGTGCAGTGTGTGGCGATTGTCTGGGGCGCTGTAATGACCACACCCGGAACAAATCCCCATGTTTGAAGGCCCGGCATTCTGCTCCACTGATGCCGCCGCGTGGAAGCGCCGCTGAACAGGCATTGGAATGACCTGCTGGCGCGTGACCTGACACAAATCGACTGGTTGAACGAGGGTAAAGGCTGGCGACTTTGCCGCCGCCGTGAAGGACTTGGATTACTTGGGCTGGGAGCCTGTTTCTATCCGTGTGAAGTGCAACGGCTGGAGCCGCAAGATAGCCCTGTATTCCTGGTCGACAAAAGCGAAACAGGCCGCGTACACCATGCGCCATGGGGTGACCATGCAAGCGAATGACACCGACCGCGCACGTGATGCGCTTTACCTCGATACCTTCCGACCTGCCCCGTGACCAATGGTGAAGGCTGGAATGGCTTTTCATGTTGCTGGCGGTGGCTTTGATGACTTCAACCAATGGAGCGCCCAGCCGACACATACAACGCCCAAGCCTGTCGCTACTTTTCGCAGTTTCAAGACCGCGCCCGGTGGTGTTGGGGCTGGTGCATTGTTTGGCATGGCCCGTGACCACGGCTGGCAGGATGGCACCGCAAGCCCACGTCCTGCGCCAACAAGGCCCACGACAAAGTCCACAGAACCGCCGCGCAAGCCTGCACCGCATGGGTGCCCGTGAGGTGTACGACCGCTGTGAGCCTGCTACAAATCAACACCTGTACATTGCAGCGAAGCGAGCCGCCGGGGTTCCGTTGATGCTCTTCGAGTGGTGCCTGCTGGTGACCCGCTGCGCATCATGGGAGAAAGCATGGCCGAGGCGTTGGTGGTGCCGTGCATGGCCACTGATGGCACGTTATCGACCTTGTAACTGATACCGCCGCCCGATGTTGCCGCAAACCTGAAAGCTGCTGACAAGCCCGGAAATTGAACCTGCGGGGGATTCGGTGCAAGGCTGGTTCACTGTGGGCGAACTGGTGCCCGGTGGCGTGGTTTACATCGTGGAGGGTATCGGGCAGGCGTGGGCAGTGTGGCAAGCGACCGGGGCTGCCGTGGTTTGCTTTGGTGCCAGCAACATGGGCAAGGTGGCAACAAGCCCTGCGCCAGAACGATGATGCTGCCCGGCTGGTGCTGCTGCCTGATGGGCAAGGAAGCCGACGCCGCAAAGATTGCCGCCGATGTTAGCCGCTGTTGCCGCCATGCCCGAGGGCGAGGCCAACAACTTCGACGCAACGACCTGATGCAGCGTGACGGTTTCGACGTGCTGGCTGCGCTATTGAAGCCGCGACAGAGCCGCCCAAGCCTGCACCGCGTTACAAGCTGCTGGGCAGTGCTGACCTTCATGCATTACCGCCGCTTCAATGGCGCGTGCGTGGCGTGTTGCCTGCTGACGGATTGGCTGGGCCGTATGGGCCAGTTCCAGTGGTAAATCGTTCTTGGCCTTGGGGACATGGCCGCCGCTATTGCCGAGGGTTTGCGCTGGTTTGATTGCCGGGTGGAAGCTGCGCCCGTGGTGTACGCCGCACTGGAAGGTGAAGCCGGGTTCAAGCTTACGCGCCCAAGCATGGAAGCCCACAAAGGCCGCACGCTGCCCGCTGGCCTGAATATGTTGCTGCAAACTGTTCAAGCTGACAGACCCACGGGACATAAGACCTTGCCGCCGTGGTGCCTGCTGGTTCTGTGGTGCTTCTCGATACGTTGAACCGAGCCGCACCAACTGCTGATGAAAACAGTTCAAAGGACATGGGCGAAATCTGGAGGGTGCCAAGCGACTGCAGCGCCTTTACGGTGGGCTGGTGGTGCTGGTTCACCACACGGAAAACACCGTTGCTGGGCTGCGCGGGCACAGTTCGCTATTTGCTGCGCTGGATGCTGCTGTGGAAGTCTCACGCGATGACGACCGCCGGGAATGGAAGGTTGCGAAGTCAAAAGACGGTGCCGATGGTGACGCGCACCTGTTTCGCTTGCAAGTGGAAACGCTGGGCACTGATGAGCATGGCGACCCGATAACAAGCTGCACGGTACGAGTCGACACAAGCGCCGCCGATGTGCAACGGGTGAAGGTGCCCCAAGGTGGAAATCAGAACCTGGTTTACAGCGCGATTCGTGGCATGTTCAAGGATGGCATATCCGGCAAGTCTGAGCCCCGCCGCTGCGCCCTTGCATTGAGCTTGAAGCCGCTGTGGTTCGTGGTGCCTCTAGTCTGACTTGCCCGACCGACCGCCGAGCCCACGCGCCAGAGAGGCAATTACTGGGCTAGTTTCCCGTGGAGTGTTAGGGTTTGAATGAGGGGGGTTATGGATCTGGCCTGAATAACCGAAATTCTCCGTTTTCGCCGTTTTCGGTGAATTCCGTAACCGGGGAAATCCTCCTCTCCCCATAGGGAGAAGGTTCGTGTGTTTTTTTCGGCGGTGATTGCAATGAATAAATCATTCACTGGTGCAACGGTACTTTTGCCCGACCTGCGAATACCCGCTGGTTCGTTCAAGACCAACCTTGGAAGCTGTTGTGTGAGTTGCTATCTGGAGCGCAAGGGAGACCGCACCAGCCCTACCAGCCCCCTGCACCGATTGAGCTGACCATGCTGCGCCGCTGGTGCAACTGTGTCACCCAGACAAGCATGGCAACAGTGAGGCCGCCAACACGGCAACGCGGTATCTGTTGGGGTTGAAAGGTGGGCAACATGGGTAAGTCTACAAATCCGATTTATTGGGTAGTACCGATAGCATCAATCAATTTGACGGAGAACTGAAAATGCAACGCGCACGAGTTGTATGGAAGAAGTGAGGCCGTCCAATGAATGAAGTTAATCGACTGCCAGCCTTTGACCTGTTTGGCGGCCACAAGCCCCACCAAGCGCACCAACGACCGACCCGAGGCCGAGGCTTTGGTTGAGGTGCTAGAGGCACTCAGGGCGCATCCTGCTGTTGTCTGGTGCGAACGGACGAACCTCAGGCGCTACCCGTATCGGCACGCGCTGGGTGAAATTCGGGTTTATCGGATGCCCGGACGTGCTGGGGCAATGCGTGATGGCCGCTTGCTGGGTGTAGAAGTGAAAGGCCCAACGGGAAAGCTGCGACCAGAGCAAGCCGTATTCCTTGAGCGCATCCGTGGTGCTGGTGGTGTGGCCTTCGTTGCCCGCGACTGCCGGGATGTTTTTTGAAACTTGAAACAACAAAGAAGGTAAACATGACCGCAATCAAAAACGAGCGCCGGGGCGTTGGAAAAAGGGCGAATCTGGCAACCCCAAGGCCGAACGCCGGGCACTGGCGAAGTGCCGAAAATCCGCGCCGCCATTGCCGCTCGTGTGCCTGAGATTTTGACAGCTTGATGGCGCTGGCGCTGAGGGCGACACAGGGGCCGCTAGGCTGCTTTTAGAGCGTGCCATTGCACCTTTGAAGGCCAGTGGAGCCAACCCAGCCGATAACGCTGCCTGATGGCACCTGACCGACCAAGGCCGGGCCGTGCTGGTGTCGTGGCTGTTGGAGAACTTGCACCGGGGCAGGGTAGCCAACTGATTGCCGCCATAGGTCAACTGGCACGGGTGACCGAAATTGACGAACTCGCTGCCCGCATCACTTCATTGAGGCAAAACACAATGCACAGCCTGACGCGCGTCTGAAGGTTCTTGAAGCAGCAACCAAGCCCGAAGAGGCTGCGAAGCGCACACCGCATGTTTGACTGGTGCCAAAGCAGGGGCTTGAAGTGCCGCCCGTGGCGACCTGACGGTGACCGAGAATGGCTGGAAAACGTACCGAGAGCCGTGTTGGGGACCATATTGGAAAGCCACGATAGGGAGAAACAAATGCAAAACCTTGAAAAGAGAATCACAGCACTGGAGGCGGCGAACCCAACCTATGACGCCCTGACCATCATTCGCCGCGTTGTGACACCCGGACAACTTGACGTTGAAATAACCCGCCTGCGTGATGGCGACTGCAACCACTGGATGCGCCAGACCAGTGAGACAGAGCAGGCACTGATTGACCGGGCATCCTTTGAGGTAAGGCGTAATCCGTGGGGCGTTGCCAGTCTGCATGGCACAACATAGAAGTTAAGACCCGACTTCAGTTGCGAACCCCGCCGCGTGCGGGTTTTCTTTCGTCTGGCGCTGATGGCTACACGGTACAAAACCATGTACCGCAGTCTGTAAATAGTCTGTAAGTCCATTAAAAGAAAGGGTTCACTACTAACTTAATAGCAGCAAACCCTTGTATCTATTGGTGCCGGAGAGATGAATCGAACACCCGACCTTCTCATTACGAATGAGCTGCTCTACCGACTGAGCTACACCGGCACAAGCGCGAAATTATATCGTGCCGTGGTATGAGGTCACACGATCGACTTCTTTTTTGAGCCCAGCATCACGCTCACGCGCTGGTGCAGTTTGTCAGGCTGGATGTCCAAAATCCGTTGCTTGCCATTGGTGGCGGCACCACCGGCTTGTTTCCACCAACCAAGCCATCGGGGTTGCCCCAGTCCATCAGGCGCGCTTGCCGGCCTTTTTCGGGGTCACGTTTGTCCCACGGGTACAGGAAAATGCCGCCGCGGGTGAGTATGCGGTGAACATCGGCCACCGGCGCTGGCGACCCAGCGCATGTTGAAGTCTTTGCCCTGGCCTTTTGCCTTGCAGGCTTCATTGATGTAGCGCTTGACCGGTTCGTCCCAGTGTCGCATGTTGCTCAAGGTGATGGAGAATTCTTGTGTGTCTGCAGGGATGCGCAAGTTTCTGGTCAGCATGAAAGAACCCCGCTCCCGGTCGAGGGTGAATACGGCCACGCCATCTCCAACAGTCAGCACCAGCGGTGGTTTGGGGTCCATAAACGCAGTAACCCGCCGCGACCTGCTTGCAGCCAGATTGCAGGAAGTCTTGCTCTGACACGCCTGCGCCTTCGGGTTTGAGCAACACACTGAAGATCGTGCCGATGCTGACGTTCACGTCCACATTGCTGGAGCCGTCGAGCGGATCGAACAGCAGCAGGTATTCGCCCCGGGGTAGCGATTCGGGACAACATAAATACCTCCATCTCTTCGCTGGCCATGGCCGCAAGATGGCCTCCCCATTCATTGGGTTCTGATCAAGACTTCGTTGGCAATGATGTCCAGCTTTTCTGCATTTCGCCCTCGACATTTTCGCCGTCGGCGCTGCCCATGACTTCGCCCAAAGAGCCTTTGTTGACGGCCCGGGTTGATTCGCTTGCAAGCACGTGCCACCACCTCCGTGAGCAGGCGCAATCCTGGCGGAATATGTCCATCCCGGCGCTGTTGCTCTACCAGGTAACGGGTCAAAAATTTTTTGGTATTCATGGTTGATCTATTTCGATGGATAAACAGGTGAACATGGACAGGAATATATTTTCAGTCGGCCAGCGCCCGGCTGGACGACTTCGCGCACGTCGTTGCTCAGGTCGTTCTTGGCCGCAATGCGCGAGATGGCTTCGCGAGCGGCGCTGCGGTAAGGCCTGGCCAATTTTTCCAGCGGTCCAGCGCACGCGCCAGTCGGGACGCAACTTGAGGGTTGATGCCGTCGAGTTCAATCACCCGTTCGCTCCAGAACACATAGCCTGTCGCGTCCATGCGGTGTGAAAGGCACCTGATTGGCGTTGCAGTAGCTGAAGATGACGCTGCGGGCGCGGTTCGGGTTGCGAAGGCTGAAGTCAGGGTGGGTCAGCAGTTGACGCACAGCAGGCAGCACCGCCGCCTCGGTCGCAAGCCCCTGCCTGCAGTGCAAAACCACTTGTCCAGCACCAGCCTTCATCCTTGAACTGGGTGTAGAAGTGCTCCAGGGCAGGGGCGGCAAGCGCATGGCCACTGCTTACCAGCGCGCTCAGGGCGTTGATGCGATCGGTCATGTTGTCCGCCACCTTGAAGCGCTGATAGTCACCGGCCGGGCCAAGCAATATCGCCACTGGTGCGCGCCGCTAGCATGTAAGCTGGCTCAGCGCCATGCCTGCCAGCGCGCGCCGCCCGGCTGACAAGGCGTCGGGGCGGTAGGCACCGCTGTCGCTGTGGGTTTCAAACACCTTCTGCCACCGCACATTGAGTGCGTTGGCCATCTGCGCCCGCATGGCTTCGCGCACCGGTGAATCCGTTGTGGGTCCACAACCCCGTGCTGCTCGGCAATGTAGGCTTCAGAGGGAAGGGTGAGCACCAGCTCCTTGAACGCAGCGTCGAGCTTTTCCGAGATCAGCACACTGCGCATGGCGTCAATATAGGCATCGTTTAGCTGGCTTGCGCCCGTGGAGTTTGCGTCACCAGCTATAGCTTTGATAGCGCTGCGCAGGCCCAGACGCTGTCCGGCCTCCCAGCGGCTGAAGGGGTCGGTATCGAAAGCCAGCAAGGTCAGAGGTTGGGCGTCGGTGTGGTCGAAATCGAGCACCACTGGGGCAGAAAAACCGCGCAAGATGGACGGAACTGGTTCTTCCCGACATTGACGAATGTGATGGATTCGCTGGCGCTGGTCATTACAAACAGGAAATTGTCCGCAATGGCGGTTTCGCCGTCCGCCTGCAAGGGCAGGGCTTTGCCGCTGATGCCAATCAGGCCCAGGTGACAGGAATGACAAAGGGCCCTTGTCTGGCTGGCCTGGTGTGGGGGCGCAACTTTGGCTGAATTGCAGCGTGTAGGTCTGCGCCTGTGCATCGTACCGGCCCTTTGCAGCGAGCCGGGCGTGCCAGCCCGGCTGTACCAGCGCTTGAATTGGGGCAGCAAAAAGCCAGATCGGAGTCCGGGTTGGCGTCTGCCACCGCTTGCGCAAAATCGTCACAGGTGACGGTCCGGCTGTCGGCGGGCAAAGTACAGCGACAGCCCTTTGGCAAAATTGGTACGGCCAGTTTTGCTATCCCCGGCCCCGACCAGTGTTTGCATCATGCGCACCAGCTCGGCACCTTTTTCATAAAATGGTGACGGTGTAGAAATTGTTGATCTCAAGGTAGCTGTCAGGCCGCACCGGGTGGGCCATCGGGCCCGCGTCTTCGGGGAACTGGGCGGTGCGCAGTACGCGCACGTCTTCAATGCGTTTGACAGCCCGGGCGGATGCGTCGCTGCACAAGTCCTGCGAAAACTCCTGGTCTCGGAAAACGGTCAGGCCTTCTTTCAGGCTCAGCTGGAACCAGTCGCGGCAAGTCACACGGTTGCCGGTCCAGTTGTGGAAATATTCATGGCCCACCACGCCCGATGTTGGCGTAATCTGCATCGGTGGCGGTGGCTGGCTGGCCAGCACGTATTTGGTGTTGAAGATGTTCAGGCCCTTGTTTTCCATGGCCCCATATTGAAGTCGCTGGTGGCCACAATCATGAAGCGTTCCAGGTCAAGTGGCAGCCCAAAGCGGGCCTCATCCCACACAACAGACGCCATCAGCGAGTTCATGGCGTGCTCGGTTTTGTCCATGTCGCCGTGGCGCACATAGACCTGCAGCAAATGATCTTGCCTGCGCGCGAGGTGATGCGCTGCTCGCGGCACACCAGCTGACCAGCCACCAGTGCGAACAGGTAGGACGGTTTTTGTGGGGTCCGCCCGGTCGCGAAATGGCGGCCTTCATTACCCGCGCCGGTCAGCAGGCCGGGAGTCCACCAGATTGCCATTGGAGAGCAGCACCGGGTACTTGTGCCTGTCCGCACGCAGCGTCACGGTGTAGCTGGCCATTACATCGGGGCGGTCCTGAAAATAGGTGATGCGTCGAAAGCCCTCGGCCTCACACTGGGTGAAAAACGAGTCTTTGCTCGTGTACAAACCAGTCAGGCTGGTGTTTGCAGGCGCGCAGGTGGTAAAAATTTCAATCTCGAAGCTGCCTTCAACCGGCAGGTTTTCCAGCACCAGCTGGGCACCGTCGATCTGAACGATGTGCCTTGTCCATTGACGAGCACGCGTGCCAGGTTGAGTGCTTCGCCATCGAGCCGCAGGGCTTGGGCTGGTGCGTCCGGGTTGCGGCGCAGCGTCATTTTGTTAAGCACCCGGGTTTTGGCGGGGTCCAGGTCAAAGGTCAGGTTGACGGTGTCAATCCAGTAGGCGGGTGCGGCGTAGTCGCTGCGCCGAATCACCGTGGCCGGGCCATGTCCATCACGAAGTAGCAACATTCAGGTTCTCCAAAATTTTGTATTTATCAGTTGATCAAAGTCACGCACGCTGGCCATCACATGAGGGCCGGCCAGTTGTGCAGCTGTGGGTCGTGCAGACCGCCACGGCCCGCATGCCGGCGCGGCGTGCGGCTTCAATGCCAAAGGGCGAATCTTCAAACACAATACAGGCGCTTGCGCATATATTCATTCGGTTTGCTGCTTCTAAAAATATAGCGGGGTCGGGTTTTCCGGGCAGCCCTCGTCGCCACCCACAACTGCATGCGGTGGCATTGGCAGCTTCAGGTGGAGAAGACGAATTCAATATTGTGCTTGTCGCCAGCCGTGCCAACGCCCACCTTCAAGCCCGCTGCATGCGCTTGCTGCGAAAACGCTTTGAAACCGGCCACTTCTGAAAAAACGGGCGCAAAAGGTCGCGGTACAACTGCTCTTTTTGTTTGATCAGCGCCCAAGCCTGCGCTTGGTCCATCTCATGCTGAAACAGCTCGCGCATGCACTCCAGTCCATTGCGCCCGGTGGTGCGGCGCATCAGGTCGGCCAGATCAATGTCCAGACCGTGCTGCTGCGCGAACGCAACCCAGCTCCTGGCGTGGTAGGGCATGGAGTCGATCATGGTGCCGTCCATGTCGAAGATCAGGGCCTGAACTGGCTCACTCACCAGCATTTTTGCCAGCGTTTTCGCGTCTACTTGGCTCATCAAACGCCTTGCTTCAGCGATGCTTCGATGAACGGGTCCAGGTCGCCATCCAGCACTTTTTGCGTGGCCGAGGTTTCATAGTTGGTGCGCAAATCCTTGATGCGGCTGTTGTCCAGCACGTATGAGCGAATCTGCGGGCCCCAGCCTACACTCGGTCTTCGAGTCTTCCAACTTTTGCTGTTCTTCTTGGCGCTTGCGCATTTCAAAGTCGTACAGGCGCGAACGCAGGCGCTTCCAGGCCACGTCGCGGTTGCCGTGCTGGCTGCGTCCGTCCTGGCACTGCACCACAATGCCGGTAGGAATGTGCGTCAGCCGCACCGCCGAGTCGGTCTTGTTGATGTGCTGTCCGCCAGCACCGCTGGCGCGGAAGGTGTCGGTGCGCACATCGGACGGGTTGATGTCGATCTCAATGGAGTCGTCCACCTCGGGGTACACAAAAACCGACGCAAACGAAGTATGGCGCCCGCCCGAGGAGTCAAACGGCGACTTGCGCACCAGCCGGTGCACCCCGGTCTCGGTGCGCAGCAGCCCAAAAGCGTATTCGCCTTCGACTTTGATGGTGGCACCCTTGATGCCAGCGGTGTCGCCTGCGGTTTCGTCTTCCACGGTGACCGTGAAACCTTTGCGCTCGGCATAACGCACGTACTGGCGCAGCAACATGCTGGCCCAGTCGCACGCCTCGGTGCCGCCCGCGCCCGCCTGAATGTCTACAAAGGCATTCATCGGGTCGGCCGGGTTGTTGAACATGCGGCGGAATTCCAGCCCTTCGATGATGGCGGACAGCTTGGCAGTCTCGCCCTCGATGGTGATGAGTCCAGCCTCGTCGCTGTCCTCTTCGACATCTCGAACAGTTCGGTGTTGTCGGACAGTTCATTGGTCAGGTTGTCTAGGTGATGACGACGCCATCGAGCGCTTTTCTCGCGGCCCAATTCTGCTCGCGCGTTTGGGGTCATTCCAGACCGTGGGTCTTCAAGGGCAGGCGTTGACGGTTCTCAGTCGTTCAGATTTGGCAGGGTAGTCAAAGATACCCCGTAAATCTGCGGTGCGGGCGCTCAAATCGGAGAGTTGAGTGCCGATGAGGTTGATGCGTTCTGCTTCCATGATGCGGGTCCTGAGGTTTGAAAATTCGAATAACCCGGCATTTTCTCGATGCTCGGCTCTTGGCGCACTTTCTGGCGATTCTGGCCCCGCCTCGGGCAATAAAGTTCTCAATCAATGACGCCAAAAGTTCCGGCTGGTCATGGTGCAGCATGTGACCCGGATCGGCAATGCGCTCAATGCGCACATCGGGCACTGCCTTGGAGTCGTTCGTGTATTCGCTCAAGGTGTACTTGCCTTCCACCACAGGCCCAGGCTGTCGTCGCTGGCCTCGACCGCAAGGAGGGCGCGCTGATGCAGCGGTAAATTTCCGAAGCACCTCATCAACCCGGTACAACTGGGCATTAATGACCTTGTGCGCCGGGTCGCCCATGATTTCCCATTGGCCCAGTGCGTTGGCCCTAGCCCAATGCGGGGCCAGCCAATCTGCTTTGCTCTGACCCAGCCGTGGGTTGGTTTTCATCAGCCGCCGCGCCACGCCTTGCACAGTGTCATACGCCTTCAGATCCATTTCGTCGGCATGCAATTTCTTGATTTCGTCCATCCATTTGGCATAACGCGCAGGGGCTTGTTCTGGCCGGGTGGCTGCCATGCCAAAGCCTTCCAGATTGACCAAGCGGCGAATCCGCTCCGGGCGCACGCCCGCGTAGCGACAGGCGGCAGAACGTAAACTGGGTAATTTATTCACATCCAACTTACTTCGGGGAATCATGATGCAAAACCCTACAACTCGGTCAAAGTGATTTGCAGGTGACGCCGTTGTGCTGGGCACCATGACCTTTGGCGAGCAGGTGCCTGAGCGCACCGCCCACGCCATCTTGGACCGCGCCGTGGAGCGCGGCGTGAACTTTATCGACACGGCTGAGATGTACCGGTGCCCGGGCGTCCGAAACCTTCAACACCACCGAAACCATCATCGGCAATTGGCTGGCCAAAACCGGCAGCGCGGCAAAAACTGGTGCTGGCCACCAAGGTGGCAGGCCCGGCGCGCGCCGCACCCTGTGCGCGGGGCAGTGGGGATTTGACCCCGGCGGACATTGTTAAAGCCTGTGAAGGCAGTTCGCAGCGTCTGCAGACCGATGTGATCGACCTCTACCAAATTCATTGGCCGGTGCGCAATGTGCCCATCTTTGGCACCGCCTATTTGACCCCGCAAGGCCAAACCAAGGCACGCCTATCCTTGCGCAATTGCAGGCCTGCAAAGCTTGGCAATCGGGCAAAGTGCGCGCCATAGGCCTGTCGAATGAAACCCCTTACGGTGTACACGAATTTGTGCGCCTCGCCGAGTAGCACGGCCGGCACGCATTGCGACGGTGCAAAATCCGTTTTGCTTGGTCAACCGCACGGTAGAAAACGCTCTCGACGAAACCCTGCATGCGTTGCAGGTGTCGCTGCTGGGCTATTCGCCCTTGGGCTTTGGCTTGCTCACGGGCAAATACGATGCCCAAGGCCTGACGGGTGCCGACGTTTCTCCTGACGCCCGCCTAGCCCGCTACGAGTCCACCCGCAAACAGCGCTGGGGCCGTCCCGAGGCTTTGGGGCCGCCCGCCGTTACAACGCGCTGGCGCGCGAACACGGCCTGAGCCCGGTGCAGATGGCGCTGGCCTTTTGTTTCACCGGTGGCAGGTCGCCAGCACCATCGTTGGCGTGACCTCGGTGGCCCAGTTGGACGAAAACCTTGATGTCTGGGGCACCACGCTGGCACCGGATTTGCTCAAACAGATCGATGCCATCCGCTGGGAAATGCGCGACCCGGCGTTGTAGCGCGGCACGGTCGCACGTTGCGCCATTAGTCATTAGCCGGTAGAAAATGAGTTAAACGCTGGAGGAATATAGAGCTGATTGCGCAGATGGAACGCGCAAACGGCATATTTGATATATTTGAATGCAAGATCTAGCTCAAAGTTCAATAAGGATGATCGGCATACCGCGTGACGCCGGCGGTGACCACGCGGTTCTTGATTGCAGCGCCAGAGTGCAATGGCTAAAGTTTCAACTGAATGTGTTGCTCATTGGGATCCATCGGCGAAAGTGTTCGTTGACTATTTGCTATGCTGGGTAAAATCTTGCTGAATGATTGTTCTCCAGCACCCCTGATGCCACATGCTCTGGACAGGGTGAAAACATAGCCTTCACACTCTTATGAACTTGAAATTTGCTTTGGCGGTTGTTGTCAGCGCCTTGGCATTGAATGCCATGGCAGCGTCGGTGGACGTCGATGGTATCCGCTAAAACATTTCTACAATATTTGTTGCAGGCACGCAGTTGACGCTCAACGGCGTAGGCACGCGCCAAGCGGTACCATTAAAAATGTATGTGGCGGCCTCTGTATCTGGCGTTGAAAACCAGCAATACCGCAGAGGTTTTTAACCAGATGCTCCAAACGCTTGAGTCTTACTAGATGGTGCGAAATGGTCGATGTGGGGGTTAGGACGCTCATCTTAACAAATTACTGCCAATTCCGGGGATGCTGATCATCCTCAGATTGGCACCACAGGTTGCGCCGCATGGGGAAATGTTTGTTCAACAAAAAAGGTTCTTATCGGAAGACAGCATCACGATCGACTTGGGTGCCCGGGACTGGCACCGTCATCACCATCCGTGACAAAAATGCAAATCGAACCCTTTCAAGGAACCTGAGTTTTATAAGGCCATGCTGTCCATTTGGCTGGGAAATTCCCCTTGCCGAGAAGCCCTGAAAAAATGCGTTGCTGGGCCCGGCTCAACGTAAAAATAATTTGACGGGCCGGGGTGCTCTCGGCAATTTGAGGGGATGAAAGTTTGGTGCTGCTCACATCTGCTGCCGCTCAATCGTGGTTCACAGCACACTCCTGCCAGTTGCCGTATTTTTATCAGCAAAATTAATGCGCCCAGATGTAAGCTGTGGAGCCAGCCGTGCTCATTTGGTTGATGGCGATAGCGCCAAAGGATGCTGTGGAGTGACCCATGGTCCGGCTGGCAATCGAGATGGGGATTGGTTTGTTGGTGGTTATTCTGGGGAATGGCGCAGAGTCGATAACGTCACCCTTCTTCGGCAAAAATGCGGGCAAGTCAGCGCCGCCCATGTTGCCCAAGACTGAACTGGCGTTGGGAGCGAACGGTTCTGGTCATGACGGCAGCTTGGGGAAAGTATGTCCAAAGCGCTTTGATCATGCGCCCCGGAATTGATGTCGTTGTGACTCATGGAGCCACCCACGGCACTCAGCGTCAACATAAACAAAGATGCGATGTCGATTTTCAGATCGGCTGCGATCGACACGCCGTCCTGCCCGGCAACGTAGCCTTAGGCGTTGTCAGCAAATTACTTTTACAACTTAGTTGAAATCTCGTAGCATCGTGGGATGAACGATGAGTCACGCATTTCCGAGAATGGGGCACTACGGCGTGGGCTGGACAGAACAGATGCGACGGCTGTGGGCTGCGATCGAAGCTTCCTTGCACTTGGGTATGGCGGACAGCGTCGTGGCAAGAGCGATTGAATGACTCGGCCGACGATCACGGCTGGCATCAAGGAATTGAGCGACGCGAGCCATCTCGGCGTCATCGGCACTGCCATCGGGCGCGCCGCGAGGGTGCTGGTCGCCCACGTCTGACGAATGCGGACAAATGGTCAGGTCCGGCACTCCAAGAGTTGGTGGAGTCGACGACCCGAGGTGATCCGACGTCGCCATTGCGCTGACACAAGAGTGTTCGCACCATGGCCGCCGAGTTTAAACGGCAAGGTCACCTGGTCAGCCAATGCCGTGAGCGAAGTGTTGCAGAGTTTGGGCACGGCGCCTGCAGGTCAATCGCAAGACGCGCGAGGGCGTTGGCCATCCGGATCGCAATGCGCAGTTCGAGCATTACTGCGCAGCGCGCCAAGCAGTTTCAGCGACGCGGCCAAACCGGCGATATCCGTGGCCACCCAAGAGAAAGAATTGGTGGGAGACTTCAAGAATGCCGGACAGGAGCGGTAATCTGGAAAGGTCAACCAGTGGTGTGGGTACACGACTTCCAAGATAAGGATCTGGGCGCGCCATTCCATACGGCGTCTATGACCTGAGCGCCAATGCTGGCTGGCCGCTGCCAGTGTCGGCATTGATCACGATACACCGGAGCTCGATGTCGAATCGATCTACCGTTGGTGGCGCCAGATGGGCGCGCCGGACCCATCCGCAAGCACGCGAACTGTTAATCACCGCAGACGCGGGGCAGCACCGGATCACGCGTGCCTATGGAAGAAAAGCCAGCGTTTGCCGACGTCACCGGACTGAAGATCGCCGTTTCGCTACTTTCCGCCGTGCACGGGCTGGCGGGAACAAAATCGAGCATCGGATGTTCTGTCACATCACCCGCACTGGCGTGGACGCCCGCCTGAAAGTCATGAGGTCATTGTCAACCTGATCGCCAGCACCACCACAACAAAAGGCTCGCGAGTATGCCGCGCTCGACAATTGATGCGTACCCAACCGAAGTCAGGTAGAGGATGCGACGATGGCGACGCTGCACCTGATACCGACAAATTTCACGGCGACTGGAACTACACGATTGCTCCGGTCACCGGACTCCAATCAATAAAAACCCCGCAGGCTGCGTACGAAGTTGTGTGCTTAATTTGCTGACAGTTCCTTAGCTCATTGTCGTCAGCGGCGGTCATTGCACCTGCTGTGAATGCAGCGCAACAAGAATGCTCCAAGTGTTGATTTTTTGATTCGGTTCATTTTTTGAAGAGACGAATTTAATTTAAATATTCTTGATATTTTATAGCTCTTTTAAGTTCCTTTATGTTCTTTTGTGTTCGATTTAATGACGGACTAACTTTCACGGTCAGTGTAATAGTGCTTGGTAGCAGCAATCTCACAAGATACAAAATGCTTTGCATCTGCGATTGCTGCGTTGCAACGCGCCATAGCTGGTGCTATCGCTTTGGCTTATGGTTTACCGCAGTGCAAAGCACTTTTCGATGTTTCGTGGACTTATTTCTAAGTGATCACTAGGCCCAAACTGTCCGCAGGTGCGTCACCTCGCTCCAAGTAATTGCCGGATGCGCCCCTGATGGCCATGCCCGCCGCCGCGGTGTGGGTTTCGCACGCCCAGTTTCGCAAAACACGTTCCAAGTGTTTTGACTGCCATGGGGCTGGAGCCCAAAATGTCGCCGTAATGTCTTTGCTGGTTTTGGGGTTCGATGACCCAATATAGCACCCTGGCTTCGCGTGCGGTCAGTTTGAAGCACAGGCCCAGCGCCTCTACCACTGCCGTGTTCGAGCACCTCGCGCATGACGATTTTCGCGCCAGTCGCCACCTGCATCGCTGTCGTTGATTTGCTGGTGCAGCCTGAAGGTCAGGCGCTTGGGTCCGCGTTCCGGGTTGAGCTTGGGCGGCTTCGCCTTTTGCGCCAGCACACGCATCTAATCCGTCAGCCAGCCAATATCGGCGCTAAAGCCGGTGGAGCCTGCGCCAATAAGTCTCCAGCAGGTCACGCGCCCGTGGGCTTTGCTATCAGGTGCCGTCTTGCGCGCGCACCGTGATGGTGGCGTAGCCAAAGGCGTCCATCGCATTGCGGGTCTGCGCCGCTCGCGTGCGCCCTTCAAATGCACCTGCATGCGCGCCAGCACTTCCCTGGGTTTGATGGGCTTTGCGGACGCAGTCCACCTCGCCGGATCCGAGCGCCGCCACTGTGTATTCGGTGTCGAGCATGGTCACAGGCCAATGGGAATGTGCGTGGTCTGCGCCGTGGCTTTGAGGCGGCGCGCTACTCAAAGCCGTCCATGCCGGGCACTTCGCATCTAACAAAAATGACATCGGGCAGGGCTCGCACGGCGCGCTGCAGGGCAGCCCGCCCGAGGGTGGCAATCAGCACCGTATAGCCTGATTCGTCCAGCGCATCGTGCAAGACCGAGAGGTTGTCGGGCACGTCGTCCACGATCAGCACGACGTCACCGCTGCTGGCGCGGTCCAGTGTGCGGTGGTTTCTGGGCGGGGCAGGGACCCATCGAGCGCTTTCTTGCAACATTGGCATCATGGTTTCAAACTGGCACTGGCGTGCCAGCTGGGCTGGTGCTGCGACAAAAGTGGCGTTTTCAGGGCGTGCGCTGGCCATGGCCTTTGCAGTGAGTTCATGATGCCCCGAAGTAGCCCAGCTTCTGACCAACCCTTGCAGCGCCAGCAAGGCAGCGCGCGCGGCGGTGCTGGCACGGGCTCGTTTGCCGGGCGCGTTGACGGGAGGCGGGTGGCGGCGCGGTTGGTACAGGCGCTTCACACACCTGAAATGGAGCTTTGCGCTCCAGCTGAATCCAGCAGTTCGGTTGTGGCGAACCGGCTTGAGCACATAATCCCGTGGCTCAACGCCTCGCCGTTGTCCAGCACGCGGTCAAACGTATCTGCCGACACAATCGCCACCGGCCATTGTGCGCCGCCCAGCGCGCGCAGGCGGCGCAAGGTCTCCCAGCCGTCAATGCCGGGCATGGCCAGTCCAGCAGCACGGCATCGGGCTGGTAGCCGGTGGTCAAGAGGTCCAGCGCGTCGGCCGCTGGCGGCAGTTCGCACTTCAAAGCCCAGCGGCTGCAGCACATTGACCAGCAGTTCGCGGTCGGCTTCCTTCATTGTCAATGACCAGAATTTTCGGCGTGCTCCGGCATAACTTCTGCGTGGTTTTCGCCACTCGCGTACGCCG
>JADJFX010000041.1 GCA_016708345.1 Candidatus Rhodoferax bjergmarkensis | reverse complement strand
CCCATCGTGGGTATTGTGCCTCTGCCGGTGGTCCGGCGGTTTTTGTAGTTTTTTCTCCGGCATGCCTGCCGATGGCCCTGGCATGGCCTTCGTGCTGGTGCAGCACCTGGCACCGGACCACAAGAGCATTCTGGGCGGGACCTTACTCGCCGCTGTACCCGCATGCCGGTGTATGAGGTGGAAGACGGCATGCGGTCTGCCAAACCGCGTCTACATCATTCCACCCCATTACATTACGGTCTTGCAGCAAGGCGTGCTGCACCCGCTGGAGCCGGTAGCCCCGCGTGGGCCACTTCATTGCCGATTGACTTTTTCTGGCATCGCTGGCGGCCGATCAGCGCGAGCAGGCCATGGGCATCGCGCCTCGGGCACTGGCAGCGATGGCACGCCGCGTGCGCGCCATCAAAGGTGCGGGCATGCCTGGTGATGGCACAAACCCCGCTACCTGCGAACATACGGCATGCCGCCTAGCGCCCTCACCACCGCCTCGTGGATTACCAACCGCCCCCGGCGCAAGTGCCAGCGCAGTTAATCGCCCACGCCAACCACGCCTTTGGCAAGCTGGCGCACTCACGCATTCCTGCCAGCCAGACCGAGGGATGTACCTGGAAAGCATCTTCGTGCAGCTGCGCGCCCAGACCGGGTACATGATTTTTCAAAGTACAAGCCCAGCACCATCTACCGTCGATTTGCACGGCGCATGGCGGTACACCAAATCGACTCCATCGACGCCTACGTCAACTACTCCAGCACACCAGCCCAAGCAGAGGCGCTGCTTCCAGCACTGCTTATTGCACCAGTTTTTTTCGCGACCCGAGGCGTTTCGGGGTGCTGGTTAAGTTAATAATCCCGCAGTCATTTGAAAACCGAACGTCGGATACCCCCATCAGAACCTGGACCACAGGCTGCTCAACCGGCGAGGAGGCCTATTCCCTGGCCATCTTGTTGCGTGGAGCGGATGGAGGCGCTGGGGCTGAACTGCTCGGAGCTGTTCGCCGAAGCGATGTCGATAGCCGGGTTACTGGGTAGCGGGCGCCGGACTCTATCCGGTCAGCATCGTAGCTGATGTCTCGCCGAGCGATTTATGGTTCGGCGCTGGAAGCGGACGGGCGCCCACTGCACTCGCAAAAACATCCGTGACTCTTATTGGTATTTTCCACAAGACCTGATCAAAGACCCGCCATTTTCTCCAGACTTGACTCCTGATCACTTGCCGTAATCTGCTGATCTACATGGGCCCTGGAGCTGCAAAAAGATCATCCCGCTGTTTCATTACGCACTCAAAACCCGGGGCTGGCTGTTTTGGGCAATTCAGGAAGGCGTTGGCGAGTTTGACATGTTATTTAGCGCGCTGGAAGGCGGTGCCAAGCTCTACCAACACAAGATCGATTTGCAGGGCAGCAGAAGTTTCTGCTCAGCCGCGTGCTGGCACCCTTGACCCCGTTGACACCACTGGCTGCATCCCCGTCCGGGCGGGTTGCCCAGGCACCAAACCCGAAATGAGGCCCCGCTGCGTGAGCCGATGGAGCGTGCCTGCTGCGCCAAATCATCCCGGCCAGCGTCTTGATCAACGCCAGGGGCGACATCCTCTACGTGCATGGCCAAACCGGGAATTACCTGGAGACCAGCCCTGGTGAAGCGAGTGTCAGCAACATTTTGAAGATGGCGCGGGATTTGTTTGCGCCCCGCCCTGGAGCAACCATGCTGCGCCATGCCGTGACGACCCGCAAGGCTTTCGAAATTTACCAACCTCAAGGTCACCATCAAACCGTGAACTACTGCTTGTCAAACCGGTGTCCATCCCGTTCGGGACGATCAGAACCAGGTCCCGGACACGCCCTTGTTTTTGGTGACCTTCGAAGACGCACTTCATGTTCTGCAGAGTCGTCGCCGGACTGCGCGCACCCGGAAATGCCGCAAGCTGAAGCGGCAGCACGCATCATGCCGCACTTTCGCAAGAGCTCGATGCCAAAGATGAGTACCTTAAAGCACCATTGCCATGCTGGAAACCTACAGCGAAGACCTGCACCGGCCATCGAAGAGATGCAGTCTTCCAATGAAGAGCTGCAGTCGGTCAATGAAGGTTATACGGTCACCACTGAGCTGCAACGAAGGTGTTTGATTTGTCGCGGGCGAATAACGACATGAACAATTTGCTCAGCGGCACCGGCATTGGCACCGTGTTTGTTGATTTGCAGTTGCATTTTGAGTTTACCCCTGCGGCCAGCAGCATCATCAACCTGATTGTGTCGGACGTGGGCCGTCCAGGGCGCACTTCAGTCCAACTCGGTGGGTTACACCAGCCTGGTGGCTGACATCAAGGCAGTAAGTGGTTACCCCTGGCACTGGTCGAGCACGAAGTGCAAACCCCGGAAGGCCAGTGGTACACCCTAAGTAGTCCAGCCCTTATCGCACGCTGGACAACGTGATCGAAGGCGCAGTCATCTTCTTTGTTGATATCACCGAACGGTAGAGGCGCAAGATGATTTCCAGCGGTTTTTTCAAATCAGTCCTGATCTGGCCTGCATCGCGTCAACCGAGGGGAAATTTCTCAAAGTTATTGACCTCGCTGGTACGATGTGCTTGGCTATTCAGTCGAAGAGGATTGTTAGCCAGCCATTTCTCGACTTGATCCATCCAGATGACCGCGACGCTACTTTGCATGAAGTAGCTCGCCAGCTCGGTGGGCTAAGTGACCATGCAGTTCATCAACCGCTACCGCTGCAAAGATGGCGGCTACTGTTGGCTGGAGTCGCGCGTATCACCGGCAGTGGACAAGACGATGCTGTTTCTTGCCCTCCGCGCGGGACATCAACGCGCGCAAGCAAACCGAAGACGCCTTGCAACGCGGCAAGGCTAATGCTCGAGCGCACAGAAAAAGCGGCGCTCTCCGGGCAAGTTTTGAGCGGGATGTAGATGCCAACACGACCTGGTCGCCCGGAAATGTTCCGCATTTTCGGGCGCGACCCCGCGCAAGGCATCCCCAACCCGGAAGGCAGAATGAGTTGTGCACGCCAGAGTCCACGCACAGCCTGTTTGATGCGGTTGGCAAGGCAGAGTCCTGACGGCACGCCCTACGAGCTGGAGCTGATGACAGTATCAGCCAAACCGGGAACTTCGCCCCTGCTTCGTCAAAGGATCCCCGAGCGTGACGCCAGTGGTCGGGTGGTCCGCCTGGCCGGCCTCTTGCAGGACATTACCGAGCGTAAGCAAGCGGAACAAGCCTTCAGTCATCCCTGCAGGAAAAACCGCGCTCTTGATGGAAATACATCACCGCGTTAAAAACAACCTGCAAGTCATCACAAGTTTGCTGCCTTGGAGGCCGGGCGCAGTAACTGCCCTACCAAAGCGGTGCTCAAAGACATGCAGGTCCGTATTCGGGCCATGGCCCCTCTTGCACGAAACCATTATTTACCGCAGAGGCAGCTTTGTTGCCATTGACTTGGGTGCTTAGCGTGGTCAGGCCGCGACCCAAACCGTGCGAACCCCGTTAGCCGAGCGCCTGTCCAGCTGCGCCCGGACGATCGGTTCAGGTGGGGATGGACCGCGACGACCTGTGGCTTCTGGTCAGCGAGCTGGTGTCCAACTGTCTCAAACATGGTTTTCCACCGGGGCGCACCGGTGACATCTGGATCGAATTGAGGCCGCTGGACCCAGCCAACCAGTGGCGCTTGCGGGTGAGCGACACTGGCACAGGGCTGGCAGACGATTTCGAAACCCGGCGGAAAACTCTTTAGCCTGCAACTGGTAGGGGATCTGGCTGTTCAAATGGGCGGCGTTCTGACATCGGCCCGGGGCCGCAAGCCATTTTCATTTTGGACTTCAAGGTTGAGAGGGCCGGTGCCCCGCTGGATCAACCTGTGGAGTCCGGAGTGCTTTTGCCAAGGTTCGGTTTCACTTGTGGAACAGGTATAAAATTGTGCTTTGCACGCGGAATAAGCGCTGGCAGCTATTAGAAATATAGCAAACGTTACTACCGATGGCACCGATGGCGCGGCGCCGACCATGACGCTGCTGGCTGGGGCGTATCGGCTATTGAATGAGTGGGTTTTTGCTTGTCTGATGCCCTTAATTCCATTTCATATCAACCGGACATGTTGTTGCTTCGCCTTGTCGTGCCAGCAGCACCGCCCGCGGCTTCGCGCCCACGTCGCATCGATCTGAAAACGGAGTAAGATTTTTCCCCCACTTTCCCTGAATCCCTCATGGCCCGCCGGGCGAGGGTGAGCTTAACAGCCCATTTGGCCGCGTGTTTTAAGTGAGTGAGTTCATCTCCACCGGCAACGCAAGGGTCTTGAGCCCAGCTGAGTCCGGTCAGGTGAAATGGCCGACTTACTGCCTCACCAACTTACCAACTTACCAATTCAAACCACGAACTGTCACTACGCCAAGCGGCGCGGGTACGTCCTGACTTTTGAACACGCGGCCAAATGGGTTAGTTAAGGCTCCCTTTTCGCCCTGTCTAGGGAGAGAGGGGCGGGGGGAGTGGGGAAATAAGGTATTACGCATATGGACGTGCGCAGCCAGCTACTGAATGTAAGCAAAAACTGCATCCCTTATTGATCCTGCTGACGCGATTTGGGGCCTTACACCGGGCGTCACATCCAGTTCCAGGTTGTCACCGCGCCGCATCACCGAGAACTTGGCCGCCGTGCCTGGCTTGAGGGCTGCCACCACCAGCCAGCAGTTCCGACACATTGTCGATGTTTTGCTTACCACGCCGGTGATGACGTCGCCGGGTGGATGCCGGCTTGCGCGGCGGGGCCGTTTTGCAACACGCCGGTGATGATCACCCTTTGGGGCCTTGATGCCAAAAGCTCTGCCAGTTCGGGCGACAAATCGTTGGGCTCCACGCCGATCCAGCCGCGCGTGACCCGCCCGTCTTCACGATCGAGTCCATCAGCCATGCGGGCGGTGGAGGTTCTGGAATGGTAAAACCGATGCCCGTGTTGCCGCCCGAGCGCGAATAAATGGCGGTTTGATGCCCAGCAGGTTGCCGTTGGTGTCCACCCGCGCGCCGCCGAATTGCCGGGGTTGATGGCATCGGTCCGGGATAAAGCTCAAAGGTGTTGATGCCCAGCTGGTTGCGCCCAGCGCTGACTTTGCCGCCGGTGATTGTCCGCCTAACGCCAAAGGGGTTGCCGGATGGCCAGCACCTGGTCACCCACCTGCAGGTTATCGGAATTGCCTAGAAAACAATGGCGGGCAAACGCTCCAATCAATCTTGAGCACCGCCAGTAACGGAATCCGGATCAGTTCCGATCACCTTTGGCGTTGGCATGGCGGTTGTCGTTGAGGAGGTCACCTCGATTTCGTCGGCGCTCTCCACCACGTGGTTGTTGGTCGAATGTAGCCACTGCTGCTGACGATGACGCCGCCGCCTGCTCACTTGCGGCTTATTGCCCTGCTCACCAAAAAGAACTTGAACCAGGGTCGGCGCTGCGCGTAACGCGTCGGTCCGCCTTGCTGGTGTTGATGCTGACCACGGCCGAGGATTCTTGAGCCGCCAGTCGAGGGCTGCCCGGCGGTCAACGCCGGGGGCGGGCTGGGGGGGCTCCAGTTCACGGCGACGCCTGGGTGGGCGATGGTTCAGCCAGTCTGGTTGGAGCGCGCCGACGACAAAATAGGCGTCCACCAGCACGTGACGGTTTGTGAAAAGCAACAACCAAAGACGTTCCTTGTGGCATTGGCGGGCTCGGTACCCGCGCTGGGGTAGGGACAAAGTTGAAAGCATGAGCGCAATTGTAGGCTTCGCAGGACTTTCGGGCTGTACAGTTGCCCCATTTATCGAGCCAAGTCGCCTTCCATCGCCATGATGCTCGCACCACGTCATATTGATGCCCAGAGGCCAGTGCCAAGCTGGTACGGGGTGCGCCCTGCAATGGCTGTGGCGTGTCTGCTTGCTGGAGCCTTGTCCGCCGGGCACGGAGTTAGTCGCGCAAGCGCCGGGCGTTTGTGCGGCAGCGTCAGGGGCAAGACGATGCGCGCCAATACCGCCGCGTGGAGCCGTCACGGCACCGAAGGAGGTGTTGCAACTGGCGCGCCCAATTTTCTCAAGGCATGGGTTCCCCCCTGGCTTGGGTTTTGGGCCCGTTTGGCAAAGCGCTGGATCGCCGCTTGCCTGGGCTGCGACAGCACGGTGCAGGCGGCGCAGCCAACCCCCTAAACTTCCCGGCCCTCCAGATGAACCCATGCCATGATCGACCGCACTGAGCTTTTAAACTTTGACGCCCCTGCTTGAACCCGGGCGATTTCGCGATTCTGGTCTCCAACGGGCCTGCAGGGAAGGCCGGGCCAGCGCGAAAAATCGTCTCCGGCGTCACCGCAGCCGGGCTTTTGATCGAGGCGGCGATTGCCGCGCAGGCAGATGCTATTTTGTCCACCACGGCCTGTTCTGGCGCGGCAGGACGGGCGCATCACCGGCTGGATGAAGCAGCGGCTGGCGCTGCTGTTGGCGCACGATATCAATCTGTTGGCTTACCACCTGCCGCTCGATGCGCGCCCCGAACTGGGCAACAACGCGCAACTGGGCTTGCGAAGGCCTTGGGTCAGGTCGCCGGGCCCGCTTTTGGCGAGCAAGACTTGGGTTTTCTGCGGGCAGCGCGCGGTTGGCGCGTGATTTTACAACTGCCGAGGCCTTGCAGAGCACCTTGAATTTACGCAACAGGCCGGTAGCGCCTTGTTGATGGTGCGCAACGAGCTATTAAAACTATAGTGCGGTGCAGTGGCGGGCGCAAAGCTATTTGAAGCCGCCATTGTCAGCCGGTGCCGACGCTTTCATCACCGGCGAAATATCTGAGCCGCAGGCGCACTGGGCGCGTGAATGCGGCGTCGCATTTCTCGCTGCGGGGCTACCACGCCAGAACGTTACGGTGCCCCCGCTGTCGCGGGCCTATGTGGCGGCGCAGTGTGGGCTGCTTCATGAGTTCATTGACATTGACAATCCGCGTAGATTCCATTTCCATATCAACTGACATGGGCTTGCCTGTCGCCCTACAGCACTGTGGCTTCGCGCCTAATGTCGCTCTCGGAACCGGAATGAGTCCAGTGCCCCCCCCCCCCACCCCCATCCACCATGAAAAACCGATTGCCATCACCCCGGGCGACCCTGGCGGGCAATGGCCCCGAAATCAGCCAAGTCGTTTCTGGATGCCCCGCAGGTCACGCAAGGCTGTTTTGTCGTTGGCGACGTCGCAATCATGCGCCGGGCCGTGCAACTGACCAGCGCGGGGCAGATACCAGCCGCCGGTGGCGCAGCTCGATCTGCCGCTGCAAGCCTTGACCTGCCGCCACGCCGCCTGCCGGTGTTGCAGGTGGGTACACCTGGCGAAATGCCGCTGGGGCAGCTCAGCGCCAGCGCAGGCAAGCGGGGCGGCCGAGTGCGTGGTATGGGCGGCGTAGGTGAGGCCGCGCGGCGAAGTGGCGGCCCGGGTGACGGCACTGCTGAACAAGCGGCGCTGGCGCTTGCGGGGGAACCACACGCACAGTATCCCGGGCCGCCACGGAAATGCTGCAGGCCCTGGCCGCCGCCCATCAAAGCTGCTGCTGGCAGCCATGCTGGTGCGCATGATGCTGGCCAATGACGGTCCGCGGGTGGTGCTGGTCAGCATTCATGTTTCTTTGCGTGCGGCCATTGAGGTGGTCGCGTTTGACCGGGTGCTGGAGCCCTGCGCATCACGCACCAGTCCTTGCAGGTTGTAGCGGGCACCGCGCATTGGTGTGGCGGGTCCTTAACCCTGGGCGGGGAGGGGGGCTATTCGGGCGGGAGGAGGACAACATTGCGCCCGCCGTCCAGCAGGCGGTGCTGAAGGCCTGCAGGTCAGCGGTTCCTTTGCGCCCGACACCATCTTCATGCGCACGGTCGAAAGCGGGTCAGTCTGGTGAGTTTGATGTGGTACTGGCGATGTACCACGACCGAGGTTTGATTCCCGTGACGTACCGGTGTTGACAAGGGGGGTGAATGTGACGCGCCGGGGTTGCTGGTGCGCACCATCCGGACCACGGCACCGCGTTTGACATTGCCGGCACCGGCCAGGCCGATGCGTCCAGCCTGATCGAGGCGATTCGTATGGCCCGCCAGCTTGGCGGATCATTGCATTTTTAGGTATCTGAAATTGACCGCTAGCGCAGGAATAAGCGCCAGCAGCTACTAAAACTATAGTAAATTATCTTTTGAGGTTGTCGCGAATCTCGCGCAGCAGCAGCACATCTTCCGGCGTCGGGGCTGGGGGGGCGCGGCAGGTGGTGGCGGGGCATCTTTTCAGACGGTTGATTTGTTTGACCATCATGAAAATGATGAACGCCAAAATGGCAAGTTCACCGCCACGGTGATGAAGTTGCCATAGGCCAGCAATGGTGTGCCAGCCTTCTTAAGGCATCCATCGTCATGGCAGTGCCTAGGGGCGGCGCCCAGCACGATGAAGAGGTTGGAAAAATCAAGCCCCCCCCACCGCCCCAACCATTGGCATAACCAGGTCGCCCACCACGGAGTCAAAAATTTTGTCGAACGCGCCGCCAATGATCACACCGACTGCCAGATCCATCACATTACCTTGACGGCAAACTCTTTTGAATTCCTTGCATCATTCCCATGGGCCTGTCTAATTAATCAAGTTTAAAAAATGGGAGTATCAATCAAAACTACCGGCGGCTTGAGTTCGTCCCAAAGCCCGCCGCTATTGGTCCACTACAACCCGGTTGGGTACCCCAGTAGTGATGTTTTCATTGAGGATTCCCGGCGAGTGAAAGCCTTTGTGATAACGGCCGTTCGACGCCAGTAAACGGACGTGGTTGATCGCGTCCACCTGCGTTGGTGCCGTGGGCGGTGTTGCAGCCGTCGTTCCTTTGTCAGGCGCAGTTTTCAGCCTTCGGTGAAAAGGGGCCAAGGGCGCTGGTGCAGCCGCCGAGGCGGACATTTCCGCCTCAAACCCGGCGAAAAATGACGGAGAGTGGCGCGCAAGCCGGTGTGGATTTTGCGCTTCGCACGCCCGAGCAACTCGCTGTGTTGCCCAAACTCGATTCCCAATTGGCCGACCCCAAGTCCGAGCGCAAGCCTGCCGAGCAAGCCCCGAATACGCCCGCAATGCAACCCGTTCCATCAAGCCCGAGTACTTGGTGATTGGTGGGCTTGGGTCCCACTTGCTGCTCGCCTTCAGATAAATTCCAGACCGGTGCCCAGCCTTCGCTGCCGGACGACTGGCAAGGTGGCTTTTTTCGCCCTTGCCACGGCTCCACCTTGACTGGCTGGCCGGGTCTACAAACAAGCCCGCGCCGGACAACCCCGAAGTCCCGCCGCATATGTAATTCCTCTCTGACACCAAGCTCCTCATTGGTGACGACAAGAAAGCCTAAGAAAGAACATCATGGCTGAATTTCACGAAGTTTCCCCGAACGCCCCGCTGGCGAAAAACTGTCTCAATTGGTGGACAAACGGCTTCCGCTGTCCAAGCTTCAAAGAGCACATGAGCGAGTACTCACGGCACCCAAGAACTCTAACTTCCTGGCACATCTTGGCTCACTCTCGCTTCTGGTGCTGGTGATTCAGACCGTCACCGGCATTTTCTGTGATGCACTACAGTCCCGATGCCGCGCTGGCTTTCTGTACTGTCGAGTACATCATGCGTGATGTCTCTTGGGGCTGGCTGATTCGCTACATGCACTCCACAGGTGCCTTCGGCCTTCTTTGTGGTGGTCCATCTGGACATGTTCCGTGGCCTCATGTACGGCAGCTACTGCAAACCGCGCGAGCTGATCTGGCTGTTTGGCTGGGGCATCTTTGGCCCCGATGGCCGAAGCCTCCGTGGGCTACCTGTTGCCTTGGGGTCAGATGAGCTACTGGGGTGCGTCAGGGTGATCGCTAACCCGTTTTCCGCCATTCCCTTTGTCGGCCCCGATCTGGCCTGCTGATTCGCGGCGACTTTGTGGTGGGTGATGCCACGCTGAACCGCTTCTTCAGCTTCCATGTGATCGCGGTGCCGCTGGTGCTGCTGGGCTTGGTGGTTGCGCACATTATTGCGCTGCATGAAGCGGGTTCCAACAATCCCGACGGGATTGAAATCAAGGCTTCCAAAGATGCGCAAGGGCATCCCGCTTGATGGCATTCCTTCCATCCCTACTACTCGGTGCATGATATTTTCGGCGTCAGCGTGTTCCTGACGGTGTTCACCGCCATCGTGATCTTTTGCACCTGAAATGGGCGGCTATTTCCTCGGAGTACAACAACTTCATCCCGGCTGACCCGTTCAAGACCCTTCGTTGCACATTGCCCTGGTCCGGTATTTCCACGCCCCTCTATTCAATGCCGCGTGCCGTCACCGACGAGAGTGATGTACGCGCTGATTGCCTGTGTACTTGGTGGTGCTTTTTTGGGCAATAAGCGCCCGGCAAAATGCCCGCTGTTTTCGCGGGCAATCATTCTGGGCGGGCGCTGGCATCGTTGCCATGATGCTCCTGATCGACGCCAAATCCTGGGGCGTGGTGGCGATGGGGCGGCGGCGTTGTGATTCTGTTCTTCCTTGGCTGGACAACAGCCGGTCAAACCATTCGCTACTGTCCTGACTTGGCAAGGTACCTGTATGCCGTTTTTGCGGATCAACTTTGGGTGCTGGAGCTACCTGGGCATGCTGCCCCCGTCCGACATCGGTGGTCGCGTCGCAGCTTGGCACCCTGTTTTACTTCTGGGTTCTTCCTGCCGGATGCCGCGGTGGTGCTGTCGGAACACCTAAGCCGGTGCCGAGCCGCGTAAACTTCACGGCGCATTGAACTGGAGAGCTAGAACATGAATTCAATGGGTTTCACAACAAAATCATTTCGCTGGTGCTGGCCTTGGGCCCGACGGTGGTGCGCAAGCCAGTGTTTCTGATGGTATTGCCCGGGACAACGCCCTAGCCGACCAATGACATGGCGGCGCTGCAAGATGGTGTCAAAACTTTGTCAACTATTGCCTCAATTCCCACTGGCGGCGTTCATGCGCTACAACCGTTTGACAGACATTGGTTTGACCGAACAGCAAATCATCGACAACCTTTTGGTCAACAACTCCAAGATTGGTGAAACCATGAAGGCCGCCATTGACCCCAGTAAGCCAAGGCTTTGCCGGTGCCAACCCGCCTGGTTCGACCGTGATTGCCCGCTCGCGTGCAGACATCAGCAAAGGCAGTGGTGCAGATTATTTGTAATCCTTACATGCGCACCTTCTACCCGGATGCGATTAAGCCCGACGGCCGGTAACAATCCGGCCTTCCCCATGTGGGCATGCCTCGTACTCCAGTGGCACCCTGGGTGACCGTCGCCCAATTTATGAAGAAAATGGGCATGGTCATGCGGTAAAGTCTCTAAAGGTGGGAGCAGCTGACGCCCGGCACCATGACACCGCAGCAATACGACCAGACCGTTGGCAATCTGGTCAGTTATTTGCAGAGGATGGGTGAGTCATTCAAAACACACGTGCGTAAGTGTGGGTCTTGTTGTTCTTGGGCGTGTTTACATTCCTCATTGGCGACCCAATGCTGCCTACTGGAAAGACGTCAAGTAAATAAATATCGCTTGAGGTTTCGCTTGCTAACCTTCGTGTTCAGCGCGTGACCCGTTCTCGGAGTGGGGACTGTTTCAGCACCCCACTCTTTAGTTTCAGCATGGCTTGCGGTAAGCTGGTTTGCACCGGAACGACGTTTTGAATTTTAGGAGCCCCGCCATGATGGTGTTGTATTCAGGTACTACCCACCGTTTTCCCATTGTTCGTTTCGTCCTGTTTGAAAAGGCATGGACTTTGAAATTCGCGACGTTGACATGTACAGCAAGCCTGATGACATCAGCGTGATGAACCCCCTGGCCGGTGCCCAATCCTGGTCGAGCGGGATCTGATTCTGTATGAATCGAACATCATCAATGAATACATCGATGGGCGTTTTCCCCACCCGCAACTGATGCCCGGTGACCCTGTCGATCGCGCCCGTGTGCGTTTGTTCCTGCTCAATTTCGAGAAGGAATTGTTCGTGCATGTGTCGACGCTGGAGTCGCGCGCCGCCAAGAGCAATGAAAATTGCTGGAGAAGGCACGGGCCCACATCCGTGATCGGCTGACACAACTGGCCCCGTGTTTTTGAAAACAAATTCATGTTGGGCGAAGGCTTCTCCATGCTGGACGTGGCCATTGCGCCTTTGCTGTGGCGTCTGGATTACTACGGTATTGACCTCAGCAAAAACGCAGCGCCTTTGCTGAAATACGCCGAACGAATTTTTTCGCGACCCGCGTACATAGAGGCTTTGACGCCTTCCGAGAAAGTTATGCGCAAATAAGAAGTTGGCGGGTGACCTATGACTGACACGCCAGAGACCACGTCGACCCGGCCATATTTAATCCGGGCCATGTACGAGTGGTGTACCGATAACGGCTTCACGCCCTATGTGGCCGTGGCTGTGGATGAGAGTGTGCAAGTACCGCGTGAGTACGTGAAAGACGGCGAGATCGTTCTCAACATCAGCATGGACGCCACGAGCTCACTCAAACTCGGCAATGACTTCGTCGAGTTCAAGGCGCTTTGCCGGAACCGCGCGGGAGATCATGCTGCCGGTGACGCACATCCTGGCTATTTATGCCAGAGAAAAACGGCCAAGGAATGGCCTTCCCGCTGGAGTTGCCAAAAGCTGCCAAAGCTGCGCCCTCCAACCCGACGAATCTGGTGTCGGTGCCGCCGGGCACCCACGCGGAGTCTGATGCCAAGGTGGTTCAATTGGCGCGCGTTGAGTCAGAAAAAACCCCTGAAAAGCCGGGCGATGAACCCGATCCACCCCGATCTCCGGCTGCTGGTCCGCGTCCTTCACTCAAGCGCGTGAAATAATCCGCCAACGGCCCCGAGAATCACGCAAGAGTCCAGTAAAATAAACACGTTGCCGCTTTAGCTCAGTTGGTAGAGCAACCGCCTTGTAAGCGGTAGGTCGTCAGTTCGAATCCGACAAGCGGCACCACTTCATACAACTTCAGACACGTTAGAACCCCGCTCCGGCCCCCCGCTGCAGCGGGGTTTTTGTTGTTGCGCCTAGAATTTCCTGTCGGCCACTTGCCCCTCAATTTTAAGGTATCAAATAGACCGCTAGCGCATATGTAACGTGCGCTAGCAGCTATCAATTATGTAGCGTTTCAGCTCGCTTCCTGCTCATGAAAACCATGCACACAGCGCAGCAGCACGGCTTTGATGGCGCTCAGGTCTTCGTTGTTGGCGGCGTCTTGAAGCTGTGCCAGCTGGCTCTGCAGTTCGGGCCAGGGCATGAAGTCTTCATGCGCCATCATGATGCGCGGGTGGGCGGTGGCGGTGGGGTTGTCGCCAATCAAGAGTTCTTCATAGAGTTTTTCGCCCGGTCGCAGGCCGACAAAGGTGAACTCGATGTCGCCGTCCGGGTTTTGCTCATCGCGCAACTGCAGGCCTGACAGTTCGACCAGGCGGCGCGCCAGGTCAATAATTTTCACCGGCTCGCCCATTTCCAGCACAAACACCTCGCCCCCACGCGCCATGGTGGCGGCTTGCAGCACCAGTTGAGCGGCTTCGGGAATGGTCATGAAATAGCGGGTGACCTCGGGGTGCGTCAGCGTAACGGGCCCGCCGCGCGCAATCTGCTCGCGAAACAGCGGCACCACGCTGCCGCTGGAGCCCAGCACATTGCCGAAGCGCACCATGCTGTAGCAGGTGCGCCCTGCGTCGGCTTGGCTGGCCAGCGCCTGCAGCACCAGCTCGGCCATGCGCTTGCTGGCACCCATCAGGTTGGTGGGGCGCACCGCCTTGTCAGTGGACACGAGCACAAAGCGGGCCACCTGGGCGCTGGCGGCGGCTTGTGCCATGTTCAGGGTGCCAAACACGTTGTTGAAGATACCTTCTGAAGGGTTGCACTCCACCATCGGCACATGTTTGTAGGCAGCCGCGTGGTACACCGTGTCGGGCCGGTAGTGGCTGCAAATCCAGTCCAAGCGGCGGCGGTTGGCGACACTGGCCAGCAAGGGCACCAGTTCCACTGGCAAAGTCTGCGCCTGGCACAGCGCCTGCAGCTCGCGGTGAATGGTGTACAGGCCAAACTCGTTGTGGTCGAGCAGCAGCAGCTGGCGCGGCTTTTCCTGCAAAATTTGTCGGCACAACTCGCTGCCAATGCTGCCGGCCGCGCCGCTGACCAAAATGGTCTGGTGCAGCAGTTGGCGCTCCAGCAGGTCGGCCCGGGGTTTGACGGCTTCGCGTCCCAGCAGGTCTTCAATGTCCAGCTCGCGAAAGTCCTGCACGGTGACGCGGCCGCTGGCCAGGTCAGCCAGGCTGGGCAGTGTTCTGGTATGCACATGCAAGGAGCGCAGGCTTTGGATGATCTTGTTGCGCCGCGCGCGGGTGGCGCTGGGAATGGCCAGCAACACATCGGTGATTTCCAGCTCTTTGACAATGTCTGGCACTTCGGCCAGGGAGAACACGGGCACCCCATTGATGGTCTGGCCGATTTTGTGCGGGTCTTCGTCAATGAACCCCAGCAGTTTGAGGTTGCCCGCAATGGCCATGGCGGTCGATGTTTGCACGCCGACCGTTCCAGCGCCAAAAATCAGCATGCGGCCTTGTTGTGCTGGCCTGCCAAAACCAATGCCCGCCAGCCAAAAACGCGCCAGGGCACGGCTGATGCCCACCAGCAGCAAAAAAATAATGGGCTGCAAAATACCCAAACTGCGCGGCACCAGCGGCCAGCGTTGCCAAAACAAAATGGCAAATAAAACCACGGCATACAGGCCAACCGCCTGCCCGGTAGCGACCAGCGCGCCCAGGCCGGTGTAGCGAAAAATGGCGCGGTACAGGCCAAAACGGACGAAGATCGGGATGGCCAGCGCCGGGGTTAACAAGTAGGGCCACCATTCAGAGGTGATGCTGGGCCAGTGCAGGGTTTCCAGCCGCAGGGAGTAAGCCACCCAAGTGGCCACCATGGCCAACACAACATCCACCGCCACCACCACCGCCCGTTTGCCAGGGCGCGGCCAAGCCAGCACCTGTTTACGCATCAGGCCCTGACGGTAACGTGAAAGTTGGGGTGGGCGCTGCCAGTGGCAGCAAAGTGGGTGTCCGTCTCATGTTCTATGTCGAGGCCTAGTAGTCCGTTTCACCAATCCCGATACCTGAAATCGTGTCTTTTTCCGCCATGCGTCGTTGTTCGTCGTTGCCATAGCGACGGCTATGGTGCCTCCTCTCGCCTAGCCTGACGAAAAAATCCATCAATTTCATTTTGTATCGGTTTTGATGAAACGGACTACTAGCGATGTGTGGCCTGCATTTTGCCGCATTTGCACGGCGGGTTGGTGTGACAGCTTGGTGACGCCGCTTTCACTCATAATTCCTGCATTAAATGGAATAGAAACCAACCATGAACCAGCTCGACGCACTCAAACAATTCACCACCGTGGTGGCCGACACCGGCGATTTCAGGCAAATGGCTTCCTTCAAGCCGCAAGATGCCACCACCAACCCCTCGCTGATCCTCAAAGCAGTGCAAAAAAGCGAGTACGCGCCTTTGCTCAAAGACACCGTCAATGCTTACCGTGGCCGTGCGCCCGACGAGGTGATGGACCGGCTGCTGGTGCGCTTTGGTTGCGAGATTTTGAGCCTTATTCCGGGGCGCGTTTCCACCGAGGTGGACGCAAGGTTGAGCTTTGACGCCAGTGCCACCGTGGCCCGCGCCGAGCGGCTGATTGAGTTGTACCAGGCGCAGGGCGTTCACACCGACCGGGTGCTGATCAAGGTAGCGGCCACTTGGGAGGGCATCCAGGCCGCACAGCAACTGGAGCGCAAAGGCATTCACACCAACCTGACCTTGCTGTTTTCGTTTGTGCAGGCAGTGGCTTGCGGGCAAGCCAAGGTGCAGCTGATTTCGCCTTTTGTGGGGCGCATTTACGACTGGTACAAGAAAACGGCAGGTGCTGCCTGGGTGGAGGCCGACAGGGCGGGCGTGAACGACCCCGGCGTGCAGTCCGTCACTCAAATTTTCAACTACTACAAGAAGTTTGGCATTGCCACCGAGGTGATGGGTGCCAGCTTTCGCAGCGTGGGCCAGATCACCGCGCTGGCCGGTTGCGATTTGCTCACCATCAGCCCCGATCTGCTGGCCCAGCTGGCCGCCAGTGAAGCACCCTTGGTACGCGCGCTCGATCCATCCAGGGCACAAGGCATGGACATTGACGCGGTTAATTTTGACGAAGCCGGTTTCCGCCTGGCCTTGAATGACGATGCCATGGCCACCGAAAAGCTGGCCGAGGGCATACGGGCTTTTTGCCAGGATGCCGTCAAGTTGGACCAGCTGCTGCTGGCCGCTTGACGCCAGCATTTAGCCTTTACTTTTACCCTCAACTTTTTTGCACCAGGAGCTGCTATGACCCGCATGCGTTGTGACCACACCCCGGCCTGGGGCTTGCTGCAGACGGCTTTCAACACCACGGGCCGCGCTTTTGACCTGCGCAGCGCCTTTGCGGCGGATGCGGGCCGCTTTGATGCCTTCAGCCAGTCCGCGCCCCATGTGTTTGCCGATTTGTCGAAGAATTTGATTGATGTTGCAACGCAGCAGCTGTTGTTTGACCTAGCCCGCCAGAGCGGCGTTCAGGCGCATCGGGATGCCATGTTTGCTGGCGAGGCCATCAACCACACCGAGCAGCGCGCCGTGCTGCATAGTTTGTTGAGAAAACCGCCGTTTGCGCACGCAGAGCAAGCGCAAGCAGCTCCTGAAATAATAGCAAATGAGCTGCCCAAAGTGCATGCCACGCTAAGCGCCATGCTGGCCTATGCGCAAGCCGTGCGCGCAGATGCTGGCATCACCGATGTGGTCAACATCGGTATCGGCGGCTCCGACCTGGGGCCGCAAATGGCTGTGCTGGCGCTGGAGGGTTTTGTGCTGGAGGGCAAGCGTTTTCACTTTGTTTCCAATGTCGATGGCCATGAACTGGCGGCCCTGCTTAAACGCATCAAGCCGGAAAGCACGCTGTTCCTGATCGCCAGCAAAACCTTCACCACCATTGAGACCATGACCAACGCCCAGTCCGCCAAGGCCTGGTTTGAGTCCAGCGGCGGCACCGACATTGCTCGCCATTTTTGTGCCCTTACCACCAACGTGCCTGCCGCCAACGCGTTTGGCATCACGACCACGTTTGGTTTTTGGGACTGGGTGGGCGGGCGCTATTCGGTGTGGTCGGCCATTGGGCTGGTGCTGGCCATTGCGATTGGTCCTGACGGGTTTCGCGAGTTTCTGGGGGGTGCCCACGCCATGGACGAGCACTTTCGTACCGCGCCGCTCGAAAGCAATTTGCCGGTTCGATTGGCCTTGCTGGACCTGTGGTACCGCAACTTTCACGGCTTCACCAGCCGCTCCATTGCGCCGTACCACAGCGCCTTGCGCCGCTACCCGGCCTATTTGCAGCAGCTGGAGATGGAGAGCAACGGCAAGCGGGTGGATGCACAAGGCCAGGCGCTCCCCTACGGCACCTCGCCCGTGCTGTGGGGTGAACCGGGCACCAATGCGCAGCACGCCTATTTTCAGATGCTGCACCAGGGCACCGATGTGATTCCGGTGGAGTTTGTGGCGGTCAAAAAAGCGCGCCACGACTTGCCTGGCCACCACCCCATGCTGCTGGCCAACGCGCTGGCGCAGGCGCAGGCGCTGATGGTGGGCAAAGCTGACACGGGGGGTCATAAAAACTTTCCGGGCAATCGGCCCAGCACCTTTTTGCTGCTGGACGATTTAACACCTGCCAGCCTGGGCGCGCTGATTGCGCTGCAAGAGCACCGCGTGTTCGTCAGCGGCTCCCTGTGGGGCATCAACAGCTTTGACCAGTGGGGAGTGGAGCTGGGCAAGGTGCTGGCCAAAGACATTGAGCCGCGTCTCGCATCGGGGGATGCGACGGGGCTGGATGGCTCCACCGCCGGTTTGCTGGCACGCCTGCGCACGTGAACCTGGTGATCGGTGGTCGCGTGATGAATGTGGTGTTCGACTTCGGGGCGGTTTTGTTCACCTGGCGTCCCCATGAGCTGGTGACCCGTTATTTTCCCGAACACGCCACAACGCCCCAGCAAGTTGGTCAGCTGGCCCACGCCCTGTTTGGCCACCCCGACTGGCACAGCTTTGACCGAGGCACCTTGGCGATGGAGGCGGTGATTGAACGCACCAGCGCGCGATTGAGCCTGAACCCGGCGGTGGTGGCCACCATGGTGGAGGGAATTGGCGGGCACTTGGTGCCGATGCCGGACTCCGTGGCGCTGCTGACTCAGTTGCATGCCATGGGCGCGGCGTTGTATTTCCTCTCCAATATGTCTGTCCCGTATGCCCGCATGCTGGAGCAGCGCCATGCTTTTTTGCGCTTGTTCAAAGGGGGAATCTTTTCAGGCGATGTGCATTGCATCAAACCCGAGGCGGCCATTTACCAGCTGCTGCAAACGCGCTACGCCCTGGAGCCGTCGCAAACGGTGTTCATAGACGATATGAAAGGCAATATCACCGCCGCGCAGCAGTTGGGCTGGCACGGCATTCACTTTGAATCTGCGTCGCAGGTGAAGGCGCAATTGCAAGCGCTGTTGCCGGGCTTGGCAAATTCAACCTCACCCCAGGCGTTTTAAATGCCGCTCAATCTGCAAGCGCACCTGGCTGGGGGCCGTGCCGCCCAGAATGTCCCGCGCATTGAGTGAGCCGCGCAGGCTCAGCACGTCGTACACGTCTTTTCCAATAGTCGGGTTGAACTCCTGCAGCACTTTGAGGGGCAGCTCGGACAGATCGCACTGGTGCGAGATGGCGGCCTTGACGGCGTGGGCCACTGTTTCATGCGCGTCACGGAAGGGCAGGCCTTTTTTAACCAGATAGTCGGCCAGATCGGTGGCGGTGGCGTAGCCCTTGTGGGCGGCGCGGGTCATGGCCTCGGGGTGGACGGTGATGGAGCCTTCCTTTAAGCCGGTGGCCGGGTTGAGCTGGCCGCCCACCATCTCAGAGAAGATGCGCAGCGTGTCCTTGAGCGTGTCCACGGTGTCGAACAGCGGTTCCTTGTCTTCCTGGTTGTCCTTGTTATAGGCCAGCGGCTGGCCTTTCATCAGGGTGATCAGGCCCATCAGGTGGCCCACCACACGGCCCGTTTTGCCGCGCGCGAGTTCGGGAACATCGGGGTTTTTCTTCTGCGGCATGATGGAGCTGCCGGTGGTGAAGCGGTCGGCAATCTGGATAAAACCAAAGTTCTGGCTCATCCACAAAATCAGCTCTTCGCTGAAACGGCTGATGTGCACCATGCACAGGCTGGCCGCTGCGGTGAATTCGATGGCGAAGTCGCGGTCGCTCACGGCGTCCAGGCTGTTCTGGCAGACCTGCGGCTGGCCTTGGTCATCGACCATGCCCAGCGTGGTGGCCACGCGCTCACGGTCCAGCGGGTAGCTGGTGCCCGCCAGCGCGGCGGCGCCCAGCGGCAGGCGGTTGGTGCGCCGGCGCACGTCCGCCATGCGCTCGGCATCGCGAGAAAACATTTCCACATAAGCCAGCATGTGGTGGCCAAAGCTGA
This sequence comes from Candidatus Rhodoferax bjergmarkensis, assembly GCA_016708345.1. GTDB lineage: Bacteria > Pseudomonadota > Gammaproteobacteria > Burkholderiales > Burkholderiaceae_C > Rhodoferax > Rhodoferax bjergmarkensis. Next base: position 61,460 of record JADJFX010000041.1, on the reverse strand, counting down.
TGGGCTGGGCCACCTGCAGGTGGGTAAAACCGGGCAGGATCACGTCCACGTTTTCCTGGGCCACTTCGAGCAAGGCTTTTTGCAAGTCGGTCAGCAAAACCGAAATCAGGTCAATCTCGCCGCGCAACCACAGGCGCACATCGGTGGCAACCTGGTCGTTGCGTGAGCGGCCGGTGTGCAGCCGTTTGCCGGCAATGCCCACCAGTTGCGTCAGGCGCGCCTCGATGTTCAGGTGAACGTCTTCCAGGTCCAGCTGCCAGTCAAACTTGCCTGCTTCAATGTCGGCGCTGATGGTGCGCATGCCGTCTTGAATCGCCTGGTGGTCTTCGGTACTGATGATGTTTTGGTGGCACAGCATTTCGGCATGAGCCAGCGAGCCCTGGATGTCGGCCTGCCACAGCCGCTTGTCAAAAAACACGCTGGCGGTGTAGCGCTTGACCAAATCGCTCATGGGCTCCGAGAATAGGGCGGACCAGGCAGTTGACTTCTTGTCGAATTGGTTGTGTGACATGGGTGGTTTCGTGGGCACAAAGCGTGTGCGAGAGGTTAAGGGTGAAATAGCATCGGCAGATCATCAATCATGGAAAGCAAACCCCCCACATCAATGAACGAATCCCAAATTTTATCGGTCTTCCAGGAGCCGGCCTCTGAGCCGCCGGTCGCGGTGCCTGCACAAGCACTGGTGTTCGATGCCTGCCATGTGGGTGTGGTGCTCAGGGCGGTGCTGTTTGTCGAGACGGCCGTCGGGGTGGGGGCCATGTTTGGTGCGGCCACTTTTTTTGACTGGTTAACCCGTTTGTCATTGCTCTCCGGGGGGGCGCTGCCCGCGACGCTGGTGTGGCTGATTGCGGCGTGCAGCCTCAAAAAGCAGCTTGCACGCCAGAGTACCGCCGTCCAGCAGGTGGCCGGTGTGGCGCTGGGGATGGTGGCGGGTTTGTATGGCTGCGCCGTGCTGTTTATTGCGGGCTTGCTGGAATCCGCGCCGTGGGTGGCCTGTGCTTTTAGCGGTGCCATGCTGTCGGCCGCGCTGGTGGCCGCACTGGTGCTGCGGGCCAAGGGCAAAACACCGGCCGCCACGACCGCCCGTTTGACGGAGCTGCAGGCGCGCATTCGCCCTCATTTTTTGTTCAACACGCTCAACAGTGCCATTGCACTGGTGCGGGCCGAGCCGCGCAAGGCCGAGGCACTGCTGGAAGATTTGAGCGATTTGTTTCGGCACGCCTTGATGGAACAGGGGGAATCCGTCACGTTGGCTGACGAAATTGCGCTGGCCCGGCGGTATCTGGCCATTGAACAGGTTCGCTTTGGTGAGCGGCTTCGCGTGGAGTGGGTGCTGGACCCCAAGGCCGATGAGGCCAAGTTGCCGCCCCTGCTGTTGCAGCCGCTGGTAGAAAACGCCGTCCTGCACGGGGTGGAGCCCAGTGACTCGGGGGCGCACCTCAAAATCACCACCCGGCGCCGGGGCTCCAGCGTCGTCATCAAAGTCAGCAACACCGTGCCAGCGGGGCCAGGCAAGCCCGGCAACGGGTTGGCGCTGGGCAATGTGCGCGATCGCCTGAGCCTGCTGCACGATGTGCAGGGGCAGTTTCAATACGCGCTCAAAGACGGTGTTTTTCAAGTTCGGATCGAGGTTCCCTTATGAATGAGCAAGCAGCCATTGCGCAAGGTGCGCCATGGTTTTGAAGGTGTTGATCGTTGACGATGAAGCCCTGGCCCGCGCGCGCCTGCGCACGCTGCTGGGCGATTGCAGCGCACCTGCGGCCAGTGTCCAGGCCGAGGCCGCCAACGCCGCACAAGCTGTGGAGTGGTTGCAGCACCACGATGCGGACCTGGCGCTGGTGGACATTCACATGCCCGGTGCCGATGGGCTGGCCCTGGCACAGATGCTGCGCACCTTGCCCCGCCCCCCTGCGGTGGTGTTTGTGACCGCCCATGCCGAACATGCCGTACAGGCTTTTGAGCTGGAGGCGGTCGACTATTTGACCAAGCCGGTGCGGCTGGAGCGCCTTCAGGCAATGCTACAAAAAGTAGAGCGCCTTGCGCACGCCAATCGTGCGCCAGAGCCTGATTTGCCTCAAGAAATCTTGGTCATTCAAGACCGGGGCAGCACCGTGCGGGTGCCTTTGGCGCAGGTGCTGTACCTCAAGGCCGAGCTGAAATACGTGACGGTTCGCACCCGAGACAAAAGTTTCATCCTGGACGCGTCCCTGAGCGAGCTGGAAGACAAGTACAAAGACCACTTCATGCGTATCCACCGCAACGCCCTGATTTCCCGGCGCGCCGTGCGGGCTTTGGTCAAACACCACGACCCGCAAGAGGGGGAGGGGTGGGCGGTGCGGCTGGAGGGGATAGATGAGCTGCTGTTTGTGTCGCGGCGGCAGTTGGCGGCGGTTAGGGAGGTGGTGGCGGGGGTGGGGTGAGGGTTTTTTGCTATGGGTTTTGTCGCTTTGTCGGGTGGTCTCATTTGCGTAGCACCTTATTCCCCCACTCTATCCCCCAGCCCCTTTCTCCCCCCGCCGGGCGAGAAAGGGGAGCTTTGAACAGCCCATTTGGCCGCGTGTTTTAAGGGGGCACGTACACGTGCGGCTTGGCGTTGGGGTGGGTTTGTTTTTTGTCGGCATTTGGCGCTTCGGCGGGTCTGCCAGAATAAGGGCATCGGTTGAACAATGTCGAAAGGCAGTCAAAGTGAAGCTACAAGCCACTTTCAGGAGGATTTGATGGCCAACTTATGGAGCAGAGTCCAGCTTAATGAGCGCTTTTTTTGTTCTGGACATCACATTTGAAGGGTAAACCATGCTTCGTGTCGTAGCAGTCCTTTCGATATTTCTATTCTCTGCGATTGCCCATGCCGGATGTTCGCCTACGATGTCAGGCGAATCCATTAAGCGTGCGATCTCGATTTCCGACTGCGATCATCCCGTGATGATGATTTCGATAAACGACTTTTCACACACCACAGATGGCGGTGTACAGAGGGAGCCTGTTCCCTTTGTTACTCAGTGCAAAATGTCTGCCGCCGGATTTTCGTGTCACTCACAAGGAAAGACGCCCCTTGTCGGGAGCACCTATCGTTATACCCATGATACAAATCCATCATGTGAAGGGCGGCGAGAGGGCATTCGCCTCACTTGTGTAGCGGGTTGTACAACCGAGGCACCAAAGTATTTTTACATTACACCCTTTGAATGCTGAGGCGTGCATTGTCCAACAGGGCGGTCGACGGGGAATCGCTGATGACCATTTCACATTTATACCGGGGACAAAGGGTCAAGTCGAATGGCACTGGGGTCAAAGGGTCATGGGGTCAGGGTCATAGGGTCACCCATTAGCCAACCTCCGTCAATAGGGCGAGAAAAATACTGCGCTCGCCCCGCATTTTCTTGTCAAACTGCATTTCAAAGTCAACGTTCACCGGCACGCTTTGGTTCTCGAAATCTGGTTGCGTCACTGCGCACCAGTCACCCATCAGGATCAAGGCTGGGGTCAGTGGCGATGCTGCTTGGCCGCAATCGCCACCTACCTCGCCCCTGGCTGCATCGGCAGCCCCAGAAAACCCTCTGTTCCCCACCGCCTCCAATAGCCGCAAACCGTTGCCGGTTCGCACAAGTCTATGGCTCAGGTTTTGGGCCTGTCGAAATGCCAAGGGTCAAGTCTTGCAATCAAGCATTCCCCACGGTTTTTTTAGTTCACCCCTTCAGGTGGGCGGAGGCACGCAAAAATTCCGAAATCGCTATGAATGTAATAGCTGTTCGCGCAGTATTCACGGGCGTGAAAGCCCCAAAAGTCACTTTGGGTTTTTGAACAGCGCTGCACTTCGTCGCGTCGACGCATGACTCCCGGCGCTGTGCTCGCTCGCTAAAGCGTGGCAGCATTTCACAGGCTGTATTCGATCCCGGTTTGCGTCAGTCCGACCAGACCGATGTTGTTGGTGTTGAGGTCCAAATCGGCCGCCAGCACGGTGAGGGAGCCCACTGTCATGCCACCACCGAACAGAATGTGCAACCCTTCCATCGAGAGGGTCGTTGGGTGTCTTGAGCAAGACCGAGGCGCATTCATTTGCTCACTAATTACAATGTAGTTACACTTCGGCATGAGCACACTTCGCTTCGATTGGGATGAACGGAAGGCCGCTGCCAATGCGAAGAAGCACGGCGTGAGCTTCGAAGAAGCCAAGTCAGTATTCGCCCCCCCCCCCCCCCCCCCCCCCTTCATCTCTGCTCGCAAGGCAACAACCCAAGAATCCAGGTCTTATCCGTAGAGGTGCAACATGCGCAAAGAATACGACTTCTCCGCTGCAAGAAAGAATCCCTATGCAGCCCAACTCAAGAAGCAAATCACCATTCGGCTCGATGAAGAGTCAATTACGTACTTCAAGACCATTTCTGAAGACGTTGGCATTCCGTATCAGAGCCTTATCAATCTGTACCTTCGAGACTGTGCGGCGTCGCAACGGAAGCTGAATCTCAACTGGAAGTAGGCCGCTTTGTGGTGCGAGACGCTCAACTCTTCAATTCGAGAGTAAAGCGTGTCAGCGTTTCACAGGCTGTATTCAATTCCGGTTTGCACCAGTCCGACCAGACCGATGTTGGTGGTGTTGAGGTCCAAATCGGCCGCCAGCACGGTGAGGGCGCCCACGGTCATGCCGCCATCGAGCAGGGCCACGATGGGTGCTGCCTGGCTGGGGCTGGGGGCTGAGCCGACCAGATTGGTCCACAGGATGAGTGTGCACTTGTCCACAGAATTTTTGGCATAAAAAGATGTATGAGACTCAATAATCATCAGAAAGTTCATGTAAATTTTTTCATGGCTCGTTACACTTGTTACGTTTTTCTGCGGTTGCAGCCAGAAACCTGAACGCAATAAGCAGAACAAAAAAGGTAGCTTCGCAAGGGGCAAAAATTCAACCAAATTCATTAAATAACGTAGGAGCGATGATCGTGAAATCTAATAAATTGGCCATAGCATTGGCTTTCACAACTGCCAGCTTCTGTGCCGCTGCAGTTACAAATAGTGGCACCTTGAGCACAGAGAAGTCGAGCTACAGTACGGCTGACTTGATTGCCATAAGTTACAAGGATTCGGGCGCCGCGAATGATTGGGTCGGCATTTATAAAACAGGCAGTATCAATAGTTCTTGCAAGAAGAGCAAAAACTATATTGCCTGGCAATATGCTGAGCTTGCCACTGGTTCATTGAGTTTCAAGGATCTGCCGGAAGGTAACTACGATGCACAGCTGTTTGCTAAAAATGGTTATTGCCATATAGGGTCCAAAATTTCTTTTTCGGTCACTAATGCAGGTACCGGTGGTGGTACTGGTGGTGGTACTGGCGGTGGTGCAGCATCAATAACGGTAGGCAAACCAAGCTATAAAGTCGGTGAAACTGTTTCTGTAAATTACAGTAATTCCGCTTCTAGTCGCGACTGGATCGCGGTTTACCCTCAAGGTTCCATTGGCAAATCCTGTGAGCAAAACAGCCGTTATGTTGCATGGAAGTATGCTGAGAACAGCTCTGGATCGGTAAGTTTTAGTAACCTCGGTGCTGGTAACTATCAATTACAGATGTTTCAGAACGACGGATATTGCCATTTAGGTAGCCCGGTTCCTTTTTCTATTTCAGCAGGCAGTTCTACGGGTGGGTTTGCGCGTGTCGCCTTCGTGGGTGATTCGGGTTACGGCAGTAACTTCCAGAGCGTGTTGAACCTCATCAAGGCCGAAGGCGCTGGCATGACCATGTTCGTGGGCGACACCGCCTATGGCAGTGGTGGTGACGATGACTGGGACAACAAGGTTCGCAGTACGCTGGGTTCGAGTGACCCGGTGCTTTTGGCCGTAGGCAACCACGATGTGGATGACAGCAATTTCAGCGACGTGCGCGCCCCGCCCTGAACGGACCAACGTCAATGCTCGCAGCTACGCGAGAAAAGCTTGCACGTACAAAACGTCTTTTTGTTGTGTCGTCCCGGCACCATTGCGCGAGGCTTTCCACCAGCAGCTTGACCGCACACCGGCGCAGGCGCATTGCGCCTGAAAAACGCCACGGTGGGGGCAAGACGGCCGGCCGGGTTGGGGGTCACAACACCTGCAATAAAAGGGCCACCTTGGCCCGCCGCCATTCTACTCCTCGCTGCTCAGCAGCATGAGCAATCAAACCGTTGCCAGTACAACGTCTCCCTACACCGTCACCGAGGGTAAGAGCATTGCCTTTGTGTCAGGTCTCGGTGGTGTGGGTATCCGTGACCAGGAGATCAGCGGCAACTGGTGGGCCAAGGTGTATTCGGCCAGCCAGGGCGCAACCTATGGCGTCTTGTTTGGCGACTTCTATGCTGACCATGCCGATTTCTACTTCAAGAACATCAAGGGTGAGGTCATCGACCAATTCACGGTGAAAAAGGGCTACTGATCGGCAAGTTGGCTGTGCAATATACCCGGGGTGCCCAGGTGGTGCACCTGCGCGGTGCCCGAACACCGGGTGCCTTGGTCTTGGCGGTTTGCGCAGTGTAGGCGCTGATGGGGGTCTGGTGGATGGGTTCAGACACCCCGGCGCGGACACTGTGCCACCCGCCGATATGGCCAAGTCGCCGCATCATCTGGCGCTCACGCACTTGCAGGCCAAAGGGCTGAAGTTGTACTTCTTGCCGCCTTGCAGTCCGGAATTGAACCGCATCGAAAAACTCTGGCATTAGCCAGTCATGCGAATGGATGACCTTCAACATACGTGATGCAAAGTCGCTTGAATCCGATGTGGTTGAAATAATTGCCGGTTTTGGCGAAAAATAAACTCTGAATATTCGTTGAGTTAATAGTAGTAATTTTTTGTTAAGTGCCAAGGAAATTAAAAAATGAATGTATTTAAACAGTTACTCTTTGCAGTATTTTTAATGCTGTCGTTAGCAGTCAACGCGGGTGAATTGAAAGCCGCATCGAATCGTGCTTCCGTGATAACGGATCAATATATTGTGGTTTTTAAGGATGCCGCCGTTCAACAGGAATCGGGCAGGTTAAAAAATGCACTGAAAACCGAAAAAGCTGACGCGGGTGTTGTGGTCAAGAGTTTGATTGACTCATTAACCAGTCGACATAAGGCCAAAGCCACCAAAAAGTTTAAAAAAGCAATAAAAGGCGGCGTTTTTCAAATGAGCAAAGCAGAGGCTGTTGCCATGGCCGACAGTCCTGATGTGGCGTTTATCGAGCCAGATACGCTCATCAGGAAAAGCGCAACACAAAGAAACCCAACGTGGGGGTTGGATCGAATTGATCAGTCCAGTCTTCCTTTAAACAGCAGTTATACCTATGGCACGACTGCATCAAATGTCAATGTTTACATCATTGATACCGGTATTGATATGGATCACCCTGAATTTGGCGGGCGCGCTTCATCGGGGTGGGATTTTGTCGACGATGATTCAAACGCGAATGATTGCGATGGTCACGGCACGCATGTTGCCGGTACAGTTGCTGGAACGACCTGGGGGGTTGCCAAAAGCGCAAAATTAATCGGGGTTCGTGTACTGGACTGCAAAGGGAGTGGTTCGAATTCTGACGTCATCGCCGGCATAGATTGGGTCGCTGAAAACCACAAAAGTCCGGCTGTTGCCAATATGAGCCTGGGTGGCAGTGCATCAAGCGCGCTCGATTTGGCTTCCAAAGCATTGGTTGACGCTGGCGTAACGCTCGCTGTCGCTGCCGGCAATGACAATTCAAACGCCTGCAATGAATCGCCGGCCAGAGCTCCATCCGCTATTACGGTTGCAAGCTCAACCAACAACGATGCCCGGTCATCTTTTTCAAATTACGGCAGCTGTGTCGACCTGTTTGCACCGGGATCCAATATAACGTCAGCACAAAACGGGGGAACATCTGAAGTAATGAGTGGTACTTCAATGGCTTCACCCCATGTTGCCGGTGTTGCTGCCTTATACCTCGCGGTCAATGCAAATGCCTCCCCGGACGTGGTCACAAAAGCTATTTTGGCCATGGCTGTTAATAATGTAATTTCCAACGCAAATGGTTCACCGAACAAACTGCTCCAAAGCCAGTTGGTAGCCGGCTATGCCCTTAATGTCAACAACGGCAGCGGCAGCGGCAGTTACGCAGCCGGGGCCAAGGTCACCATCTCCGCCAACGCACCTTCTTCGGGTCAGACATTCGACAAGTGGGTGGTCAACTCAGGCACTGCTTCAATCGCCAACGCCAATTCCTCCAGCACCACACTGACGATGCCGGCAGGTGCTGTCACGGTTTCGGCGATGTACAAAGGCACAACAACTACAAAATACACCCTGACTGTCAACAGCGGCAGTGGCGGCGGAAGTTACGCAGCCGGGACCAAGGTCACCATCTCAGCCAACGCCCCCACTTCTGGTCAGACATTCGACAGGTGGGTCGTGAACTCAGGTACTGCTTCAATCGCCAATGCTACGGCCTCCAGCACCACCCTGACGATGCAGGCAGGTGCCGTGACGTTATCGGCAACCTACAAGACCCCATCGACGGGGGCTTCATTAAATCTGACTAAATCCACGTATGCGGCAAATGAGCAGATCGTCGTCAGTTACAGCGGTTTGCCCGGCAACGCCAAGGACTGGATCGGTATTTTCGCGGCCGGCGCATCCAATGATCAGTACGGGCAGTGGTTTTACACAAACGGCGTCAAGTCTGGATCCATGGCCTTCAACGGCCTCGCCGCCGGCAACTACGAAGTCCGTTTCTTCTATAACGACTCGTACACCCTTCAGAACAAGGCGGCGTTTACCGTCAGCGGTGGAACGACCGGAGCGGTGGTTAACGTTGTCCGTTCAGCCAATGGAGGCGTGCTGGAAAAATTCACCTCCGAGTACGGCAGCGGCTGGAATGCTTCGGATCTTACGGACGGTGTGACGACTGATGCTGGGTGGTCCAGCAAGCTCAATCCCGGTGTTCAGGAGTTCATTTACTCCTTCAAGAACGGACAGTCGGCAACCCTGAAGGAAGCGGTAATTCACAGCGGTACGGCGGAAGGAATGTATTTCTCGAAGGACGTCGAGGTGTGGACATCGGCTGACGGTATCAATTACACCAAGCGGGCAGGCGGCACCAGTGCGGCAAGCGTAAATTCGCTCAAATTGAACCTGGGAGATGTGGCGGCAAGAAAGGTGAAGTTGATCATCAGAAGCGGCTATCGGACAGATTACTGGGAGTTGGGCGAATTTGTGGTTAACGGCGTGCTATAGGGCGTTAATAGATCAAGGAGAGTTCACACCTCAGCAAGGCCGAACGTGCGTGCATGACCATGGTTGTGGGCGACACCGCCGAAACAACGTTCAAATAAAACGGGCCCCATAGTGGCCCGTTTTTTTCGGCAGCGCTCGTTTACTGGGAAAAAAGTCGCAAAAAATTGCTGTCATTCAATCAGAATCATCAATTAGTTCATGACGACGTCACGGTGCATCGGTATATTTAAACCCTGTTTCTGGCGTTGCCACCTCAAATTTGAGCGCAACGTTCAGTACTTAAACGGTTAATCCTTAAAAAGTTAGCCTCGCAAGAGGCGAAATTTCAAGCAAATTATTAAATTAAAGAGGTGTTCGCTATGCGCCAAATTTTCAAATTCACCATCACCGCCTCGTTGCTCGCGCTGGCCAGCGTGTCTGCTTTTGCCAAGGACACGCTCAAAGCCGGAGAGCGCTTGGCCTCCAATCAGTACCTGCAGTCGCTCAACGGCAGCTACAAGCTCTATTTGCAGGGTGATGGCAATCTGGTGCTGCGCAATGCGGCGAGTTCTGCACTGTGGGCCTCTGGCACCAACGGCAAAGGAGCCGTGCGCTTGGACATGCAGGGCGACGGTAATTTGGTGCTGTACACGTCCGCCAACAAAGCGGTGTGGGCCACTGGCACCAATGGCAAGGGGGCCAACCGTGCCGTCCTGCAAGACAGCGGCAACTTTGCCCTGTTCACTGCCTCAAATCAGAGCGTGTGGGCCACCAACACCGGTGGCACAACGCCGCCACCCCCACCGCCCCCCCCTGTTGGTGGTTTTGCACGCGTCGCCTTTGTGGGTGACTCGGGCTACGGCAGCAACTTCCAGAGCGTGCTTAACCTCATCAAGGCCGAAGGCGCTGGCATGACCATGTTTGTCGGCGACACCGCCTACGGCAGTGGTGGTGATGACGACTGGGATTCGCGCGTGCGCAACACGCTGGGCTCCTCTGATCCGGTTCTCCTGGCTGTGGGCAACCACGACATTTCAGACAGCAATTTCAGCACCGTACGTTCGTTTGCGCAGGCGCGGCTGAACAAGCAGTCCAACGTGAAGTGCTCTGGCACCTACGCCGAGAAAATGACCTGCACGTACAAAAACGTTTACTTTGTGGTGTCCTCCGTGGGCACCACGGGCAGCATTTCTGACCGCGAGGCCTTCCTTGCCAGCAGCCTGAACGCAGCACCGGCAGGCGCATGGCGCATCTGCGCCTGGCATAAAAACCAGCGCAAGATGCAAGTGGGTGGCAAGACGGACGAAACGGGTTGGGGCTCTTACAGCACCTGTCGCCAAAAAGGTGCCCTCATTGCCACCGGCCATGAGCATTCTTACTCCCGCACGCACCTGCTCAGCAGCATGAGCAACCAGACCGTTGCCAGCACAACGTCGCCTTACACCGTCACCGAAGGCAAGACCATTGCCTTTGTGTCAGGTCTGGGGGGTGTAGGTATTCGTGACCAGGAGATTGGCGGCAACTGGTGGGCCAAGGTTTATTCGGCCAGCCAGGGCGCAACCTATGGTGTGTTGTTTGGTGACTTTTACGCTGACCATGCCGATTTCTACTTCAAGAACATCAAGGGCCAGATCATCGACAAGTTCACGGTGAAAAAGGGCTATTGAAGCCACGGGGGCTCATCAAAACGGGCCACAATGAGGCCCGTTTTTTTTGATCTCACTCTGATGAATTATGCGTAAACATCAAGCCTTGAAATGGATTGCGCTCGCATTGTTGGTCTTGGTGTTGGCTTGGTTTTTCGCACCGGATGCCCCGCAGGAAGACCTTGCCTTGCCGATGGCGACACCGAAAGCAGAAACGCAAACGACACCGGCAACAAAACAAGCGGGTCATTCGGGTGCCGAGCGCAATGGGCGCACCAAGGGCAGCGAAGCTGCCGGGGCTGCCAAGGGTGGCTTTGACACGGGGCGCTCCGATACCGTCAGCGCCCAAACCTGCGAGCTCATCCCTGTCCAAGGAACGCATGAAGCGTCCAATGTAGACGAAGCACGCGCTGGTGCGGCCGAGGATGTGCGGGATGTGTGTCCCTCCAATCAGGTTGAACAGATTCTTGAAAATTGTGCCGAGAATTTGGTTCAAAACCCCGAGGGTGTTCCTGAAAGACGGTATCGATGCCAGCAAAAAGGCAACTGCCGCATTTGTGGTGACGACCTTGCCCGCAGATATGAAATTACCCGCTGATTGACTGGAAAAATGAATGGGACAAGCTATGAATTTAAAGAAATACTGCCTTGCTGCACTGGTGATTTTTAACGCAACATTTCATGCCCAAGCGCAAACGCAGGAGCCAGCGCCAGCACCCGCTGGCGGGACGGTGCAGCTTGGGCGTCTGCTGCGCGATTCGGTTACCGATTTGCCCATTTATGCCTGTGATCTGCGCCAGCAGTTCAACCAGTGCCGCCAATACGCGGTGGGCCCCGGCAATGCAGAGCTTCGGATCAAAGAATTGAGCGATGCCTGCGGCACCCTTGAAGGCAAGCTGTCGCAAACTGCCTGCCCGCAAACCCAGGTGATTGCACAGTGCAAGGACGTGAGATTCCGCCGTGATGCGGTGTACGACGCCTACTATTACGAAGGTGCCCCCAGCGACTGGACGGTCGAAAAGTTGCAGGAGGTGTGCAAGCATTTGCCGGGAGAATTTGTTGCGCACGGTCGGTAGGTGAAGGGGATTCCAAATCCACAGCGAGTCCGAAAATTCACATGCTCATTTGAATCCCACAACAGAAAAAAATTTGATGCGGCTTTCGAAGCAATTTGTCACAAATAAAGCGGATTGACCTTCAAAATCATCAGTTAGTTCATGACGATGCTGCGCAGCCCCGATATATTCAAAGCCTGTTTCTGACGTGGCTGCTTTCAATTTGAATGCAACGCCCAGTACTTAAAAAGTGAGCCTCGCAGGAGGCTAAATTCAAAACCAATTATTTATTCAAGAGGAAGTCCCATCATGCGTCCCACCGTCAAATTGCTCTTGGCCGCTGCGCCCCTGCTGTTCGCCAGCCTCAACGCTTTTTCCAAAGACACACTCAACATCAATGAAGGTCTGCTGGCCAACCAGTACCTGCAGTCCAGCAATGGCAGCTACAAGCTCTACCTGCAGGGCGATGGCAATGTGGTACTGCGCAATGCGGCGAGTGCTGCGCTGTGGGCCTCGGGCACCAATGGCAAAGGTGGCACGCGGCTGACCATGCAGGGTGATGGCAACCTGGTGCTGTACACATCGGGCGGCCAGGCTGTCTGGGCAACCGGCACCAATGGCAAATACGCTACCCACGCGACGCTGCAAGCCGACGGCAACTTCCGTGTACTCACTGCGTCCAACGTGAGCGTGTGGGCTACCAACACCGGTGTGTCACGCCACCCCCACCCCCCCACCTGTGACTGGCAGCATCAGCCATGTTGGCACCACCCAAGTGTGGGACGCTGACGGCCAAGGCGTGACCGTTGCCAAGCCTGCTAACACCAGAGCCGGTGACCTGCTGGTGCTGGTGCTGCACCGCACCGATGACATGCTGCCCTTTGCCGTCAGCGGCTGGGCCCGCCGCGCCGAATGCTACAAGGAAGACAACGGCTACCAATGCTTGAATGTTTCCGACTGCTCCAGCACTTCAGGCAACTTTTGCACACGCTTTCAGTCCAAATACAACGGCCGCGATCTGGCTCAGGTGGTGCTCACTAAAACAGCGGGCTCCAGCGAGCCATCTTCCTACTCGTTCAACATGAACCAAGACTCGACCGGCCATCCCGGCTGGGCGATTTTGACCACCCTGCGCGGTGCCAACACCAGCGCACCGGTTCGTGCTTGGGCCAACAAGGGTTGTGACAATGATGTAGACAGTCTGTTCCCATCGGTCGATGGCCGCAAGGGTGACATGCTGTTGCTGTCGCAGTCGTTTGACGACCGGGTGAACAAGGACGTCTTCGGTGCCCCCAACGGCATGACCACCTTTGGCTACGTGGGCAACAGCGATGAGACTGGCTTCCTGTATGGCGGCATCCTGACGGCAGACGGTGCAACCGGCGTTCGCCGTACCAACGGCCCCGGAGCCTCTGGCTGCAAAGACGCGCTGGTTTCGATCACCATCAAGCCGCAATAAGTCGAAAGCCTTGAGCGCGTTGCGACCATCAGGCTGCAACGCGCTTTTTTATTTAAAAAAGTTTAAGAAAGTTACCCACCATGAACGCACGACTCACCGCTTTTTCTCTGGCGATGGCTGGCGTGTTAGTCCTTGGGTGGCATTTTTCAAGCGGGCTTGCCGACCTGTCTGACGAGGCTGCCGCATCGAGCGCAGCCCCGTTCCCTCCCAGCGCCAAGCAAAATGTCCGCACACACCAGGCAACAGGCAACTCGGCATCCATGTTTGCCCGTGCATCGGCTGCTTCCGCATCACCCTTTGCTGCAACCGCTGTCGGCGCAAGATGGCAATCAGCCACGCAAACAGTTTGAGCAGCTGCTGCAGGATTACCACTTTGGCGCGCATTCGCCGGACGACAAAGTACAAATCAAAGAAACCCTGAGCGACCTCAAGCGTGACCCGCTGGCGCGTGCCTTCATCATTGAAACGTTTTTCTCGCCCGACAAGCCGCAACTGGCAGAGTCCCTGTACGGCCTGATTCGCGACGCCGACCTCAAAGATGTTGGCTTGCTTGAGAGCCTGATTCAGCGTGACGGCACGCGGTCCACCGCATCCTCCAAGGCGCGCATTGTCGATTTGATCGCCGACTTATCGACCAAGAAGGATGTACCTTATTCGGCGGCCATAGACGGCTACCTGGCCCAAGCGGCCCAGAGCACCGACACGAACCTGCGCCATAACGCAGCATCCCAACGCATGTGGTATCTGGCCCAGCACCAGCCCAATAACCTTGCTGTACTGGCGCAAAACCTCATTGACACCGCATCGACGGTCCGTGAAGAGGCATACAGCCTGATCGAATCCCGCTTGGCCAGCCAAACGCCCACAGCGCAAGCCAACCTTGCCCCGGTACTCAACGCTGCATTAAGTGCGGACCGTCTGGGCGCATCGCTTGAGGAAAAAACACGCGTCAGTGCCTTGCTGCAAACCCTGACGGCCAGTAGCGCGCCCCTTTGAGGTCCAGCGCAGCCCACAGTCCTGCCAGCAATCACTGACCCTGCAAAACCCGTCGCGAAGGGTGAGGCACCCTGCACTAGGCCGTTGCTCAAAAATGCGGTCGGCAAGCAGCTTGAAGACGCAAGTTTTCAACTTCGTTGGTCAGCCGGAGCCAACCCGTCAATTGAGTTCAATGACCTCTCCCGCCGCCATCAGAGACAGCATCCTGACCTTGCTCAACACCACTGGTTTTGCCGTACTTGCGACTGAAAGCGACGGCCAGCCACACACCAGTTTGATCGCCATTACGCCACTTGATGAAGGGCAGCGACTGGTTTTTGCCACTTATCGCAGCACCCGTAAATTTACCAACGTGATGCAAAACCAGCGGGTGTCGCTCTTGGTCGATGGCCGCTGCCGCGAAGGCTCCAGTGGCGCATTGGCCGGTTTTATTTTGAGTGCCGTGGGCAGGGTGAAGGAAATCAACGCTGCCACGCAGCCCCAGTTGCTGCATGCCCACCTGCAAAAACACCCTGACCTTGAAGCGTTCACCCAAGCGCCAGACTGTGTGCTGCTTGAGGTGGTGGTGCAGGCTTACCAAGTGGTGCGCGGCATTGATGATGTCACTTGGTGGTCTGCTGATGATTTGAAACTCAATTCCCTCTAGAGGGAATAGTTGTTCATTCAGCCAGCCCGTGAGCAGAAATAAGTGCTGGTAAATTGCTATTAAATAAGTAGCTGCAAACGCCCTGTTTATATGCGGAAAGGGCAAAAACACCTTGAATTTCTAAGCTAGGGCGTTCAGTGCGACAGGCGTTCGCCTGCATGTGCGGCGTGTTCCACCATCAGGCAGCGGTTTTGCACAAATTCCAGCCCGGCAGCCCGGGCGCTGGCTGCGGCTTCGGTGTTTTCAATGCCCTTTTGCAGCCACAAGGCCTTGGCCCCAATGGCAATGGCGTCTTGCGCCACCGGGGGCACGTCTTCGCTGTTGCGAAACACGTTGACCAGTTCGATTTTTTCGTGTCTGGCCGCCTCAAGCAGACTGGGGTAGGCTTTTTCGCCCAGAATTTCCTGCGCGTTGGGGTTGATGGGGATGATGCGCCAGCCCTGCGCCTGCATGTAGCGCGTCACGTCGAAACTGGCGCGGTGTGGCTTGGGCGACAGGCCGACGACTGCCACGGTGCGGTAGCTGTTCAGGATGTGGCGGATGGTGTCGGTTTCGGCGGTGGGCATACAGGCACTTTCAAGAACGATTGAATTTGAGGTTAAAGCGTGGCCAGCGCGGCATGAACTTCCGATGCGCTCAAAATTTCAGACAGCACCACCGGAGTTTTGCCGGTTTTGTACAGCACATACACCGGCACCCCGTTGCGGCCCAGTTGGCCCAGCGCGGCGGTGATGGCGGGGTCGCGCCGGGTCCAGTCGGCACGCAAGAGCGTGACCTTGCGCGCGTCCATGTCGGCCAGAACGGCTGGATCGGCCAGCGTGGTCTTTTTGTTGTACTGGCAGGTCACGCACCAGGCGGCGGTAAAGTCAACAAACACCGGCACCCCGGTGGCCAGCGCCTGCTCAACTTTGCCTGGTGCCCAAGGCTGCCAGCGGTCAGCACGCTTTTGAGCCTCTGCGGCCTCCAAAGGTTTGAGCACCATTTTGCCGATTGCGCCCGTCAACAGTGCGCAAGCAGCTATTGAAAGTGTAGCAAGAACGACCCGGGTGCGACCTGCCAGGGTGAGCGACCAGATCACCAGACTCAGCGCCACCAGCAGTGCGAGCAGCGCCCCGGCCCCGTCAATGCCGGTTTGCTGGCCCAGCACCCACACCAGCCAGACCACGGTGGCAAACATGGGGAAGGCCATGGCGCGCCGGAATGTGTCCATCCAGGCACCGGGGCGTGGCAGCAGATTGGCGATGTGCGGCATCAAACTGGCGGCCAGGTAGGGCAGGGCCATGCCAAAGCCGATGGTGGCAAATACCAAGAGGGCCTGCGCTGCTGGCAAACCCAGGGCCAGCCCGAGGGATGCACCCATGAAGGGGGCGGTGCAGGGCGAAGCAATGGCCACCGCCAGCATGCCGGACAAAAAGGCGTTGACCGAGGGGCTTTTGGCCTCCAGCGTGGCCAAGCCCGAGGGCAGAAACTGGCCAAACTCGAACATGCCCGCCAGGTTCAGCCCCATCACGGTGAACAGCACGGCCAGCGCCGCCACCACCGCCGGGGCCTGCAGCTGAAAGCCCCAGCCCAGTTGCTCCCCGGCGCTGCGCAGGCCCAGCATCAGCGCGCCCAGCGCCACAAACGACAGCACCACGCCCGCCGTGTAGGCCAGGCCGCTGATGCGGTGGCCGCGCCGGTCGTCGGCATGCTTGGTGAAGCTCATCACCTTGATGGCCAGGACGGGGAAAACGCAGGGCATCAGGTTCAAAATCATGCCGCCTAACAGCGCACCCAGCAGGGCCGCCAGCAAACCCAGCGAGGCGGTGGCGGGCGCAGCAGGCAGCCCGGCAGGGATTGCCGTGGCGATCGGGGGGCTGGCCGGGGCCGGGCTGGCCACAGTGGCCGCACCGGGCTGGGGCCAGTTGCCCAGCACCTTGGCCTGGACCGAATAGCCCTGGCGTTGTCCGTTGACGGTGGCGGCCAGCACCAGCGGCATCACAGCGGGGCTTTGGCTGCGGTAGTCTGACAAAGGAATGTTGACGTTCCATACCGCGCCCTGCCAGTTTTGCGTCCCTTGGGCGGCAGTTTCAATCACCTCCGGCGTTTCGGGGAAAAATTCGAGCGTCTGGCCTTGCAGTGCGGCGGGCAGGCCGGGCACCGACACCTTGATGGTTTTGCCGATGATCTCCACCTGGCTGTCGCTGCTCAAAACTTGCGGTTGCGCGCGCTGGCTGGCTTCAAAGGCCGCGCCATGGAGTGCTGTGGAGCTGCCAATGGGCAAACGCAGCGCAAATTCACCCTCTTCGGGGATGCATTCCTTGCGGCAGACCAGCCAGTTGGCCTTGAGTTTGATTTCAATGTCCTTGTTCAGCACGGAGGGTTTGAACTCTGGCGTGATGGTGAGCGGAACCGCCAACAGCACCGTGCCCTCGTAGCCGTAGTTGGCCAGGTTGCCAATGGGCAGCTTTTGGGGCAGCGGCCAGGCAATCTCGCCGGCCAGTACGCCCGGTGGCAGCGTCCAGGTCAGCGAGGTGGGCAGCCCGGAGTCGCCGGAGTTTTTCCAGTAAGTGTGCCAATGCGGCTGGTGCGCCAGCTGCAGGCCCACCCACACCGGCTGGCCGGGGTCTGCGCCCTGCGGCGCGTGAGCCATCAGCTCGGCACGCACCTGCTCGGTGGTGACCACAGTTTTAGGACCAATTTGGGCTATTGCGCACGTAGATATTGCGCAAGCAGCTATGAAAAATATAGCAAAAAGATGGCGGAAATATGCGTAGGGCAACATCGTGTATGGGCGTCTTGCGCTGGGGAGCACAGCGCCGTGGCAGGGGTGGGAACTGTTAAAAGGCGGCAAACATTGGCCTCTATTGTCGCCGCACGGGCAAAAAGCTTACAGCAGCGACCCTTGGGAAAAAACCGCCGGCAGCTTGCTGGGCGACTTGATGCGCAGTTGCTTGTTCACGTTTTCGCGGCCAAACACCACCTCGATGTCGGCCACCGCCACGCCGAACAACGGGGCCAGAAAACGCACCATGTGGTCGGTGGCCTTGCCTGCGACCGGCGCAGCAGTCACGCTCACCTTGAGCTGCGTGCCTTTGGGTTTGCCAATCGCGTCTTTGGACGAACTGGGCTTGCCCAGAATGTTGACCACCAGCACATCACCTTCCCAGACAAAAAACGAGTCTCCGGTGGCGTTGCGGACCTGGCCGCGGCTCATTCGTCGTGCAGCCGTGGGGTGGATTGCCCCTCGGCCAGTTCGCCAGTGTCCGGGTCGATCCAGTCCGCCAGGCCCAGTTCGTCTTCTGCCTCCTGCAGCGTCTCGCCGGGCTCTGAAGTTTCTTCACTGGCCAATTGCATGTCGGCCAGCGCCAGTTCCAGGGTTTTGAAGGGGCCGAACTCCTGCGTGCCGTTGACCGCCACCCAGTAATAGCCGTCGGGGCGTTGGATCACGTCACCCATTTCAAGCTCTTCGCCTTCTTCCATCAACTCATCCGCGTCCAGCGCCAGCAGCGCGTCGCTTGATGGGGCGTCTGTCAATTGGTTCGTCATGCTTGTTTCTCCAAAAAGAGTCTGCAGTTTATGCCCCGGATGCTACGCGCATCAAGAGAGCCGCAATTGACGCCGAACAAGTGATGCTGCTGCCGATAATGTCGGCATGGTTTTCCCTCACATTGATCCCCATTGCCCATCGTACTGGCCACGCTCAACGCCAAATACATCCATGCTTCGCTGGGCCTGCGCTACCTGCTGGCCAATATGGCGCGCCATGGCGGCACCGACCTGCGAGCGCGCACCGTGCTGCGCGAGTTCACCATTGCGCGCAAGCCGCAGGAGGTGGCGCAGGAGCTGCTGGCGCTCCATCCTGCCATCATCGGCTTGGGTGTTTACATATGGAACGTGACGCAAACCTGCGAAGTGGTGCGCCTGCTCAAGGCCGCCCGGCCCGAGCTTAAAGTGGTGCTGGGCGGGCCGGAAGTCAGCCATGAGGCAGACCAGCAGGAGATTGTTCACCTGGCCGACCATGTCATCACCGGCTGGGGCGATGTGAGTTTTCCCAAACTGTGCCGCGCGCTGCTTCATGGGCCGCAGCCCCTGATGAAAGTGATGGCCGGTGAGCAGCCAAGCCTGGACCAGATCGACCTGCCCTACGGCGAGTACAGCGACGACGATCTGGCGCGCCGCTTGCTTTACGTGGAGGCCTCGCGCGGCTGCCCCTTCAAGTGCGAGTTTTGCCTGAGCTCGCTGGACAAGACCGCCTGGGCGTTTGATCTGGACGCTTTCCTTGCGGCCATGGCGGTGCTGTACCAGCGCGGCGCACGCAACTTCAAGTTTGTCGATCGCACCTTCAACCTCAAGGTGGATGCCTCGGTGCGCATCCTGCAGTTTTTTCTGGACCGCCTGCCTGCGCCCGGCCTTGCGGACCCCCAAGGCAATTTGTTTGTCCATTTTGAGGTGATCCCGGACCATTTGCCTGACCGGCTCAAAGCCATGATTGCGCAGTTTCCGCCCGGCAGCATGCAGCTGGAGGTGGGGGTGCAAAGCTTTAACGTCGCCGTGCAAGAACGCATTGCGCGCAAGCAGGACAACGCCAAAACCGAGGCCAATCTGCGCTGGCTGGTACACCACTCCAAGGCGCATTTGCATGCTGATTTGATCTTTGGCCTGCCCGGTGAAACGCTGGAGAGTTTTGCCAGCGGGTTTGACCGCCTGCACGCCCTGGGGCCGCATGAAATACAGCTTGGCGTGCTCAAGCGCCTGCGCGGCACCCCGATTGCCCGGCACACGCAAGCGCACGGCATGGTCTATGCCAGCAGCGCGCCCTACACCGTGCAGCAGACCGCAGTGGTGGACGCGCAAGCGATGCAGCGGTTTACCCGGTTTGCGCGCTATTGGGACCTGGTGGCCAACTCGGGGCGCTTCAAGCAAACGCTCAGGTTGCTGCTGGACGAGCCAGTGCCCACGGGTCAACTTGCAAGCGTTTCGCCACATTCACCCTTTGCTGCGTTTTCGGCCTTTACTGATTTTTTGTGGCAAAGCAGCGCCAGCACCAGCGGCTTGAGCCCCGAACAGTTGGTGGACGCCTTGTATGACCATCTCTGCCAGCGCGGCGATGTACCGCAGGCCACCGTGCACAGCGCGTTGTTGGCGGACTACCTGGCCAGCGGTGCCCGTGGGGGCCACCCGCGCGCCTTGCAGGGCAGTTTGTCGCGCCGCGCCCGGCTGGCCCATGCGCAGGCCCCGGCGGCGGACTCCCTGGTTCAACGCCAGCAGCGCCACCTTGCAGATTGACGCAAATTTGATGCCAGGCAAAGTCACAGTGCTTGACCGTCAGCTACGCGCCAACGATACTTTGCGCAGCCAAAGCGCATTCTCAAAAGGGTCATTAATGAACAGCACAGATGGTGGAGCGATGAATTCAACCAAGAAGATTGAGCGTGACAGATAAAGAGGAGCGGGGGCCTTTTGAGGTGCCTCATGTGTCCCTTCGCCAAACACTGTTTTTGGGTGCCGCTTTGGGCATTTTGCTTCCCGCATTGGTGCTCGCCTATTTTCAGATCATTGGCAAGTTTGAAAACGAGGTGACGGTGCGGGTTCGTGAGCCCATGGAAAAATATGTCGCTGTCTTGTCGCGCGCCATGGTGATGGCAGTATGGAATTTTGACGAGACCCTTGCCAATGAAATTGCAGATTCCGTGATGGCCAACCCGGATGTGATCAGTTTTGTGGTTACCGGGCATCAGCAGGAAATTTTTATCCAAAAGGGTAAGGTTGTGCCATTAAGCAAGGTGGTCCTGCAGCATGACCGCGAAATTGTTTATTCCGGCGTGCACATCGGCAAGTTGGTGTTGCAGTTTTCAACTGAGCGGGTTCGCCGCGTTTTGATTCGGGAGCTGTTGGAGCAGGCCGCAGCGCTGGGTGCCCAGGTGCTTATTTCTTTCCTGTTGATCTGGGTTCTGTTTGATCACCTGCTGGTGCGGCCACTGCGCCAATTGCAAGAGCATGCGGCGTGTTTTGCCAGGGGTGAGCTCGACCGTCCGCTGGCGCATTACCGGCAAGACGAAATTGGCCACCTGGCCCAGGGCTTGGACACCATGCGTGCCGATTTGGCCAACATGATCCATGAGCGCGATGTTCGCAACCAGGAATTGCAGAGCGAGCTGACGGAGCGCCAGCGTGCGCAAGCCGAGCTGGGGTTCAGCCAAGCCAAATTCCAGTCCATTTTCAGCGCGTCGCCCGTGGCCATGACGGTCTCACGCGTGGGCGGCGGGTTTGAATTGCTGGACGTTAACGTCGCCTGGACCCGCGTGTTTGGCCGGGACCGCGCCA
This sequence comes from Candidatus Rhodoferax bjergmarkensis, assembly GCA_016708345.1. Classification (GTDB taxonomy): domain Bacteria; phylum Pseudomonadota; class Gammaproteobacteria; order Burkholderiales; family Burkholderiaceae_C; genus Rhodoferax; species Rhodoferax bjergmarkensis. The sequence goes on along the minus strand of JADJFX010000041.1, from coordinate 40,162 downwards.
GCATGCTGGGCACCAGCGGCGAGAACAACGGCATGTGGAAAAGTCAGCAAGACCGCAGCAGTGTGCTGGAAACCTTGAGCCTTGATGGGGAAATTTCGCGGTTTGCGGCGTGGATGCAGCCTGGCGCAGGGCGGGCCCCCATTCTGTGCGAAATATCGGGCAAGGTGGTACGCAGCGGCAATGATTCGATGCTCATCCTGGCCTACGATGACATCACTGCCAAGAACAAGTACGAGGCGGAAATTCTTGAACTTAATGCCACCCTGGAGCAACGGGTCACGGAGCGCACGCACGAGTTGTCCGATGCGCTGTCGCAGTTGCAGGCGGCACAGTCAGAACTGATCCGCACCGAAAAAATGTCGGCCTTGGGTTTTCTGGTGGCGGGCATTGCCCATGAGCTCAATACGCCCATTGGCAACAGCGTCACGGTGGCCAGCACCTTGCAGGACAACGCTGTCGAATTTCAATCCAGCATGCAAAAAGGGTTGAGCCGCAGCCGCTTGGACGCCTTTGTCAGCAGCATTCGCGAAGGATCTGATATTTTGATGCGCAGTTTGCAACGCGCGATTGAGCTGATTTCCAGCTTCAAGCAGGTGGCAGTTGACCAGACGAGTGTCAAGCGTCGGCAATTTGACCTCAAAGAAATGGTTGACAACATTTTGCTGACGATGGGGCCGACGATTCGAAAAACAAAACATGCCGTCGAATCATCCATCCCCAAGGGCATCTCAATGGACAGTTACCCCGGACCGCTTGGGCAAGTGCTGAACAACCTGATCAACAATGCCTTTTTGCATGCTTTTGAAGGGGTCGGGCAGGGCCACGTGATGATCTCTGCCGAACTGGCAGGCGACAGCCATGTTCGACTCAGCTTTCGGGATGACGGGCTGGGCATTCCAGCGCAGCACCTCAAGCGTGTGTTTGACCCGTTTTTTACCACCAAGTTGGGGCGGGGCGGCAGTGGCCTGGGCTTGAACATTGTGTACAACCTGGTTCACGATGCTCTTGGTGGGGAAATACAAGTGGAAAGTGAACCGGGCCAGGGAGCCTGTTTTACAGTCACGCTGCCTTTGCAGGCACCGGTTGGTCAAACTGAAAATCAGTAAACCGCAAGACCCAATATGGTCAATAACTGCGTCAATTCGCACGCGCTGTGCGAATTGACCCGAACAGGCCCGCACCTTGCTAGCACCTGACTTTGTTAGCGAATCTTCAAACTATTTTTCGGACTTGTAAGTTCGATAACTGTCGTAAGGACTGCCGTCTTCCAAAGTAAAACATTTGAATTCGATAGACCTCTTCTTTATCACATGTTGTATTCCCGCAAGTCAAACAAGATTAATCGACAAAAAGCTGCGATGCACGGTTAATTTTCATAGGATTGTGATGCTCGGCGGGTTATTTTTCTGTGGCCGGCGTGGCGATTCACATTTCGATAATTACACGATTGGAGACAAGGGCCCCCCCCCCCCCAGGCGGTTATCGCAACAAAGCAGGCCGCCCCCCCCCCCCGCGCCGGCCCCCCCCCCCCCGGCCCACCGGCTCACCCCCGGCCCCCCCCGCCCCCGCCGCGGGGGCCCGGCCGGCCCCGCCCCCCCCCCCGGGCGCCCCCCCCGGGGGGGGGGGGGCCCCGGCCGGCCCCCCCCCCTCCCCCCGCCATCACCTCGCCGGGGGGGGGGGGGACACCCCCCCACCCCCCCCCCCCCCCCAAACCGCCCCCCCGGCGCGCCCCCCCCCGGCCCGCCCCCCCCCCGCCCGCCCCGCGCCGCCGCCAGGGGGCGGCCTGGCCCGCGGAGGGGTCCCCCCCCGGCGACAACGCCGGGGGGGCCGGCCCCAGGGCACCCCCCGACCATTTCGCTCCACCCCCGGGGGCCGCGCCCCGGGGCCACCCACCCCCTTTGGCCCGCGCCCGGCGCCCCGCGAAGCACCAGGCCCCCCCTCTTGGGGCCGGGGGCGGGCGCCGACCCACCCCCCCCCACCCCCCGTAGGGGCGTTCCCAACCCCCCCGCCCCCCCCCCCCCCCCCCGCCCCCCCCCCCCCCCCCGAAACTCCCGCCCCCCCACCCCCCCCCCCTCCGCACCCCCCCCCCGCCCGTCCAGCCCCCCCCCCGGCCAGCTCCCCCCCCCGCGGGCCCCCCCCCTGGCCGCCGAAAGGGCCCGGGACAACGGGGGGCCCCCACAGCCCCCCACAGAACCCCACAGGGACGGCCCCCCTTCCCCGGCCCTGAACACACACCACCCCGCGCCCCTGGCCCGGGGGCGCCCCCCCCCCCCCCCGTCGCGGCCGGGGGGCCGGGGCCCCCCCGGCCCCCGCCCCCCGCAACCAAACGGCGCCCACCCCCCCCCCCCGGGGCCCCCCCCCCCCGGCCCTCCCTCTCCCCCCCGCCGGGTCCACCGCCCCCGCGGGGGGGGGTCGCGCCCCGCGGGCTTCGGCGGGCCCCACCACACCACCACACCCCCCCCCCCCCACCGCCCCCCCCCCCCCCCCGCCGAGGGGCGCCCAGCGCCGCGGCGCCCCCCCGGGAAACCCCCCCCGCCGCGCCCAGGGGGGCCCCCACGAGCTTCCCCCGGTCTAAGACCGCCGCTACTCCCCTTCCAAAAAAAGGACTTCCACCCCAACTACCCCGACAGGCCTCACCACCCCCAACCCCCCCACCGGGCCCCCACCGGGGGCGCGCCCAACCCGCCCCCCCGCTGGGGCTCTCCCGCCCGGGGGGGGGGGCCAGCCCCCTCCCGCCTTCTGTTCCTGTTGCCTCAGCGCCCCGGGGGGGGTCTGGGGGCCCGGGGCAAAGCCAGGCGCACGCCCCCGGGCCCCCCCGGGGCGTTCCGGCAACCCTCGGGCTCCCGCCGGGGGTTTCTCCCGGGGGCCCCCAACAACCATTCGTCTTTTACACCCCCCCCCCCTAACCCCCTCCTTTTCCTCTCTCTTTTCTTTTTTCCGCTCTCTTCTTTTGGTGCGCCACCCCTCAAACGAGAAACCACCCCTCTCCCCCGCAGGGGGGCTCCCCCTCGACCGTGCTTCCGGGCGCTCCTTGCTCCCCTGAGTTTTTTCCCCAGGGTCCCGCCCTCCCCCCCCGCTACCATCCCCCCCAACGCCACCCGCCCGCGGGTCGCCCCCGCCCCCCGGGGGGCCCGCCGGGGCGGCCCCCCCGCGGGGTCCCCGCCGCCCCCGCCCCGCCCGCCCCCCGGCCGCCGGGCTGCCGATCCCCGCGGGTGACCCCCGAACCGGGCCCCGGGGGTTGCCACCCGCGGGGCCCACCCCCCAGCGGACCGGGCGGTTGGTCCCCGGGCGGCCCGGGCCCCGCCCCCGCGGGCGGGGCGTCCTCCCCCCGGCGGGGGGCGGGGGGGGGTTAGGACCACGGGCAAGCGTGCCGGGGGGGAAGGGGGGGCCCCGGGCGGCGGGCCCGGGGGGGGGGCGGGGCCGGGGGGGGGGGGGAGGAGGGGGGGGGGGGGCCCCGGGGGGGAGCGCAAGCGGCCCCCCGGGGCCGGCGCTGCCGCCGGGGCCCCCCCGGCCCCCGGCGCGGGGGCACCGGCCGCGCGGGGCCCGGGCCCCCGCCCCCCCCCGCGCCCCGCCGCACCCCCCCCTCTCCCCGGGGCCTCCCGCCCCCCCCCCCCTTCCCTTCTCTTTCCCCAACCCAGCCCCCCGCCCCCCCCCCCCCCGGGCGCGGGGCCGCCCGCCCTCCCCCCAAAGCCTGGTTCGCGGGGGTGGGGCCCGGCCCCTCCGGCGCGGCCCCCCGGCGGGCCGCGCCGCTTCCCCCCCCCCGCAGCCCCCCCCCCCCCGCCCCGCCCGGCCGGGGCCGGGCGGGGCCGCCCCCCGCGCCCTTCCCTGGCCCCCTGCTGGCCGCCGCGCCTGCTGCCTTCCCCGGCCGCCCCCCCGTTGTTTTGCCTCCCCCCCCCCCCCCCCCCCGTTTGGGTCTTCCCGGGGGGGCTTTCCCCTCCAGCCAGCGCCGGCGCCCCCCCCCCCCCCCCTCCCCCCGGCCGCGCCCCGCGCCCCCTCGGCGGTGGGGTGCTCAGGGGCGGTGTGGGGGGCTTGGCTTGTTCACCCTGATCATCGGTATCTACAACTACGACCGTTCCATGGCGGAGTTGCAAACCAAGGCGTCCAACACAGCCAATCTGGCCGCAATCAGTCTGGTGGAGCCAGTCTGGAATTTTGATGACGCCGCCTTGCAAGGCATTGTGAAAGCCATCTTGCTGGACTCCGATGTTTTGGGGATTCGCGTGGCCAAGGCAGGGTCGGACAAAGCAGAGGTAGAAACCCTGCGCAACGGCGTTGCGGAAAAATCCTTCAATGAATTGTTGAAAAACCCGGCCAATGTTCAAAACGCGGCAAAAATAAAACGTGAAGGCGTTGACATTGCCAGTGTGCAAATCGTCACCTCTACCAACAAGGTGCTCGATTTGGTGCGCTACACCAGCGTACTGATTGCGGTATTTGCCGCCGTCTTGGTGCTCTTGCTCTCAGGCTTTATCTGGCTTCTGGGCAAACGCATTATTCAGCGCCCCATTGAAGCCCTTCGCGTGAGCGCTGACCAGCTCGCAAGCGGCAATTTGAACTACGCCATTGACACCAGCCGCCGTGATGAGCTGGGCAGTCTGGCCCACAGTTTTGACAGCATGCGCAACGCCATCCGAAAAATGTTGGCCGTCATTGAAGAGCAAAACCGAACACTGGAAGAAAAGATTTTGCAGCGCACCGCTGAGCTGCGCCAAAAAACCAACGACATCCAGACCATGCTGCAAAACATGCCCCAAGGCATTTTGACGGTGGTTCAAGGCGCGGTGATCCACCCGGAATACTCTGCCTATTTAGAGCAAATTTTTGAGACCCGGGACATTGCGGGTCAAAAGCTGATGAACCTGGTGTTCACCAATACCAATTTGGGTTCCGACGTTCTGTCCCAGGTCGAGGCTGCTGCCGATGCGTGTATTGGTGAAGACAAGATGAATTTTGGTTTCAACTCCCATGTCTTTGTCACCGAGTTCGACAAGATCATGCCCAATGGCAAAGCCAAGTCGCTTGAGCTGAGCTGGTCACCCATCTGCAATGAAGACGATGTGTGTGAAAAACTGATGCTTTGCGTGCGGGATGTGACTGAACTCAAGGCTTTGGCGGCAGAGGCGGGTCAGCAAAAACGCGAACTCGAAATGATTGGCCAAATCCTGGCAGTCAACCAAGAGAAATTCCACCAGTTCATTGACAGCTCCAGCGAGTTTATTAAGGAAAACCAGGAAATCATCCAAAAGACGAAGGCCAAAGACATGGAGGCCATTGGTTTGCTGTTTCGCAACATGCACACCATCAAGGGCAATGCCCGCACCTTTGGGCTGCTGCAGCTGACCAACACTGTGCATGAAACAGAGCAAACATATGACAATTTGCGCAAGAACACTGAGGTAGCTTGGAACCAAGCGCTGTTGCTGGAACAACTGCAGCAGGCCGCCAATGCGCTGCAGGAGTACGCCAAGGTCAACGAGGTCAAACTCGGGCGCAAAGGCCCCGGACGCCGTGGCGGGGTAGAAAAGTACCTGATGGTGCAGAAAGAGCGTATCGAATTTTTAATCGATGGCTTGGAAAAATTGAACCCCCAAAATTCGTCTGAGAAAGATGAGCTGATCCGCAAAGTGCTTGGTACCTTAAAGCAAATCGGCACTGAAAAGATGGAGGACATTCTTGCTGCCGTCATCGACTCCTTGCCGTCCCTGGCCAAGGAGCTTGGCAAGGAAGCACCCACCGTCACCATAGAGAGTGGTCATATCGTCATTCGCAATCAAATATCCGACTTGCTGAAAAATGTGTTCACGCACTTGCTACGCAATTCGATCGATCACGGCATCGAAACCGCTGAAAATCGTTTGACCAAGGGCAAACAAGCAGCCGGCACCATTGTGTTGGCGCTATCGGTGGCCGATGGAAAATTGTGGTTGAAGTTAAGCGATGACGGCAAGGGACTTGGCGTGGAAATGATTCGCCAAAAGGCTATTGAGTCCGGACTGATAAGGCCAGAGCAGACCATGACGGCAGAGCAATTGGCGCAATTGATCTTCGCCTCTGGTTTTTCCACCGCAGCTAGCGTGACCGAAGTGTCTGGCCGCGGTGTGGGCATGGACGCGGTGAAGGGATTCGTTGAGCGCGAAGGCGGCACCATTGAGTTGAGATTTACCAGCGACGATACCGGAAGCGAGTTCCGCCGCTTTGAAGTTGTGATCGGATTACCGGAAAGATTTGCAGTGATCGTTAGCGCGTAAGACGTCCATCCTGAATGAATTCGATTCGGTTCAGGCTGATTGTCCTTTTTATCACTGCGACGACGACGCTGCTGGCTGCTTTTGGAATTTATTCGCGATTCCAGCTGTCCCAAAGTTTGGAGTCTGGTTTTTCGCAACTCACCCATGCAACGGTGACGAGGCTGACGGTCAGTCTCGCGGGGGCCTTGTGGAACCTGGACCAAAACAGCGTACAGAGTATTTTGTCCGCCGAAATGCTACAGCCCCAGGTTTCCGCCATACGGGTCTTCGATCTTGACAAAACTTTGTACGCCGCTGTGTCACGCGATGCTCAAGGGCTTGTGGTGCAGGGATTTGCGGATGATCAACCGAGGGGCGTCCGGTTGGAGGCGGATGTTTATGTCAACGAGCGCAAACCCAATAACACCCGATCCGGCGACAACGGACGTTTTCTGGCGGGACATATCGAAGTTTATTTTTCACACGACTACATCGATCAGGCGCTGCGAACTGATGCAAGACGCTGGGTCATGGAAGCGCTGGTGATTGATGCGATTCTCGTGCTGGCCCTGAGTTTGAGTTTGCGCATGGTGTTTGTGCCTTTGCGCAGGCTTCGTGATGCCTTGTTTGAACTGGCCCGCCACGGTGGGGATGAAGCGCAGGAGATTGCAGAGGGTGACCGCAGCGAGTTTGGTGAGGTGATTCAGGGGTTTAATCAAACCCAGCGCAAGCTCAAGCACGTGATGGAGCGCCGAGTCCAAGCAGAGGAGGCCGCTCACGCTGCGGCAAACAAAACTGCGCAGGCTTATTCCGACTTGCTGGCAACGCAGGAGTCATTGATTCAAGCTGAAAAAATGGCCAGTCTTGGTGGCTTGGTGGCAGGTGTTTCACATGAGATCAATACACCCGTTGGTGTTGTTCTGACCAGTGCATCGGTATTGCTGGAAGCCAGCAATCAGTTGCAGCGCTCGATGGCTGCCGGGAATATTCGCAAATCGGAGGTTTCAAGCTATGTTGAAATGGCGGTGCAAAGTTCTGCCTTGATCATGCGCAATGCTGAGCGCGCCTCGCAGCTGATTCAAAGTTTCAAGCAGGTGGCAGTGGATCAAACCAGTGAGCAGTTTCGCCAATATGAACTCAATGGGTACCTTGAAGAGGTGATGACCAGTTTGCATCCGGTGTTAAAAAAAGGTCGGGCCGAAGTGTCAATTGTGTGCCCGACCGGTATTTTTTTGGAAGGCTACCCAGGTGCCATGGCGCAGATATTGACCAACCTGGCCATGAATTCCCTGACACATGCTTTTAAAGAAAATGAGGGTGGCAAGATCAACCTTGTGGCTGAATTAAAAGGCGAAACGGTGTGCATGCGCTATTGCGATGATGGGTGCGGCATAGCGCCGGAGCACATAGGGAAAATATTCGACCCCTTCTTCACGACCCGACGTGGCTTGGGCGGAACCGGCTTGGGCCTCAACGTGGTTTACAACATTGTGGTCAAGCAACTCGGTGGCAGCATTGCGGTGGACAGCCAACCCGGCAAAGGAACCTGCTTTATGCTGAAGTTCCCGAAGGTCAGCCCGACTTTGGTGTGAGAATGGTTCAACACATGATTGAATCCTGAACGGAGAATCGCGATGAATACCGAGCTGCAGTCTGATCAAGATGACTGGATGATTGACGACGATGCATCAGACCAGCCATTGCTGGCCGATGCCAGACCTTGGCGGGTGTTGATTGTGGATGACGAGGCCGATGTTCATGCAGTGACACGTTTGGTGTTGTCTGGTGTTGTTTTCAAGAATCGCTCAGTGGAGTTGTTGTCGGCTTACAGCGGCAACGAAGGATTTGAAGTGTTGGCCAAAGTGCCCGATATCGCGCTTGTGCTGCTGGACGTTGTCATGGAAACCGACGATGCCGGGCTGCAATTGGTAAGGCGTATCCGGGATGAACTCAATAACCATCTGGTGCGCATCGTGCTGCGAACCGGGCAACCAGGCCAGGCACCGGAAGAGAGGGTCATTGTTGATTACGATATCAATGACTACAAGGCAAAAACAGAGCTGACCAAACAAAAGATTTTCACCACCGTTATTTCATCTTTGCGAGCGTATGAGGGGTTGGTAACGATTGAACGCAGCCGTATCGGCCTGAGCAATATCTTGAACAGCACCAGCAATCTTTACGAACTCAGGTCTTTGCAAGAGTTTGCATCCGGTGTGCTCAATCAGGTCAATGCGCTTCTTGACCTGGGTGCGCAAGGTGCAATGTGTGTGTTGCACGATCCCAGGCAGTATGGGGAGCAAGGGCCGACGGTGCTCGCAGCCACTGGTCAGTACAGCGATCTGGTGGAGCAGAAATTTTTACCGGCAGACCATCCGTATTTTGATTTGGTATCGCAGGTTCTCAAAGAGAAAAAAAATCTTCACCTGTTTGCAGTGAGTGCTTTGTTTATTCATGCGGATTTGGGGGGGAACATGGTCATCATCCTCAAGCCCAACTGTCCGTTGGCTGAGCTTCAGTGCAGTTTGCTGAGTGTTTTTTGTGATCGCATTGGTGCGGCTTTTGAAAATCTGCAAATGTTCGGGCAGCTTCAATGTGCGCAAGAAGCCACCGTAGTCTCGCTGGCTGATCTGGCCGAATCGCGTGATTCAGACACTGGGGGGCATATTCAGCGGGTAGCCAAATTGACCGACGCCATTGCTCGTCGCTTGCATGCTGATGGCAAGTACGCAGACGAGTTCACGCCGCGTTTTCTTTCTTGTGTAGGACTGGCCAGCATGCTGCACGATATTGGCAAAGTTTCGACGCCTGACGCTGTGCTCCTCAAGCCCGGTAAACACACCCCTGAAGAGCGCAGAATCATGGAACAGCACGTGCAGGTCGGTGAGGCGGTGCTTCGCCGTGCCGCTCGCTCCGTTGCCGGAGTGAGTCACCTGACCTTTGGTGCCGAGATTGCCGGCGGACACCATGAACATTTTGATGGACAAGGCTATCCTCGCCAGTCCAAGGGAGTCGAGATTCCGCTCAGTGCGCGCATTGTTGCTGTCGTTGATGTGTTCGATGCGCTGCTGCATCGTCGTCCTTATAAAGAGCCATGGCCTTTGTCTGAAGTGAGCGACTATTTAAAGGCGCGCAAATCAACACAGTTCGATCCTGAGGTCGTGGATGCGCTGCTTTCTTTTGTTGAATCCGAAAAGCCTGACTGGCTGGTTGGTAGCGGGCACTGAGCCTGATGATGGGTGAGATTTGATAGCCACTTATTTTTCGCCAGTCAGTGCAAAGTTGCCGAACAATCAGTGCATGCCAAATCGGCGCAGAATTTCCGCGTAGCGGCCATTTTTGCGAATCTTTTTGAGTCCCTCATCAAAGCGCGACATCCATTGATTTGCCTGCGGCAGGGTCTTGGACACAATGAAGTAATACTTGCTTTCGTCCAGCAGATTGACATTGCAAGGGTATGTTTTGGCATCCGCACCAAAAAGTTCCCTGTTCGTGTCGGCCGCCACCAATTCGCTGACCCAGACCGCATCGACTCGGTTGCGTTTGAGCATTTTGAAGCAGTTGGCTATGTCCGGAGGCTGCTCAAACGTGATCTGATTTGCAGATGTGAACGCTTGTATCTGCGTGGTGTCGTATCCCAGTGGAATGCAAACGCGCTTGTTGTACCAATTGCTTTGATTTTGCTGGGGCTGTAAGACAAATAACCGGAAACGGTCGGTAAAAATGGGCTCTGAATATAGAAATGATGACTCCCGCTCCGGAGTTTTCAAGTAAGGAAAGGTACCCACGTACTTGCCGTTCAGGGTTTGTGTGTAGCCCCGCTTCCAGGGTAAAAAATCGTACTGAACATCAATGCCTTGTGCATTGAACGCAGCAGACACAATGGCTGCCGTGACACCGTATTCGGGCAATTGTTGCGCCACAAACGGTGAATACTCGCCGATGGCCAGGGTTGGGGTTTGTGCCAGGACCGTGCCAGAAAAAAAGATTGTGGCGATGGCGGCAGCGAGCAGTTTTAATCGCTTGCTTTTGTGGCTAAACATTGTGCGAGTTCAATTTAAGATGAGGCCATGTTTTTACCATCTAAATACTGGGCCGACTTGACGACGGCCGACTTCGCTGGCCGACAGGCCGACGGCACACTGGCGCGCACCATCGCCGTCTTGCCGGTGGCGGCCACCGAGCAGCACGGACCGCATTTGCCCCTCTGTGTAGACACGGTGCTGGTGGATGGCGTTGTGGCGGCTGCGCTGCCTCATCTGGCACCTGCCTTGCCGGTGCTTTTTCTGCCCACGCAGGCGGTGGGTTTAAGCCCGGAACATGCAGCCTTTCCCGGCACCCTCACGCTCAAGGCAGAAACAATTTTGCGGCTGTGGACGGATATCGGCGAATCGGTGGCCGCCAGCGGTGTCAAAAAGCTGCTTTTACTCAATTCGCATGGTGGGCAGGTGAGTGTGATGGACATGGTCGCCCGCGATCTGCGTGCCCGCCTGGGGCTGCTGGTGTACAGCGTGAGCTGGTTCAATTTGCCCTTGCTCGGTGGGCAGGGTCAGGACATCAATGGCTTGTTTGGTGCCGAGGAACATCGTTTTGGCATTCATGCTGGCGACATTGAAACTTCCATGATGCTGGCGCTGGACCCGGTACACGTGGACATGGCGAAGGCGCAAAATTTCAGCTCCAGCGCGCAAGACCGTGCGCAAGCCTATGACATCTTGGGCAATGGAAAAAGCGCCAAGCTGGGCTGGCAGATGCAAGACTACAACCCACAGGGTGCCGTGGGCAATGCCGCTGCTGCCACGGCGGACAAAGGCCATGCGCTGGTGCAGGCGGCAGGGTTGGGGTTGGCCAGGTTGTTGGGGGAGATGGATCGGCTGCCTTTGAGTACCTTGGTGGATTTGCCTTCTTTTCGATAGATTTAAAGTCGGCACGTACACATGCGGCTGTGCGTTGAGGCAGACCCTGTGAACTATCAGGTGTCGAAGAGAAAAATTAGGAGTTGGATCGGCAATTGTCAGAAGTTATTGACAGCGATGGCTGATAGCGAGTGCAGAGATTTGGAATCTGCCTGCTCCAGACCGGCAGGATATGGGCCTCAGACTGAGGGCGACTTCTAGGTGAGATACTTGGCCGCGTTGGGTCGAAATGCTTGTCTGCACTTCTGATTGGGTTCGGCAAAATTGGAGCCTCAAACACTTTGATCCACTCTATTAGAGGACCGTACCTGTGCAGCGATATGAATTGGTTGAGGGCGTATCCAGCAAATTTTGGGAGGTGGAGGTCTCTGGCGCGGACCTCACCGTCAGGTTTGGCCGCATAGGCACGGCGGGGCAGAGCAAGACCAAAAGTCTGGGCGACGCGGCTGCCGCCATCAAGGAGCGGGACAAGCTCATCAAGGAGAAAACCGGCAAAGGTTACACGCTGGTCGGCACCTCGGCGGCCTCCACACCAAAGCCCCCCTTCACGCCGAAACCCGAGCCAGCGTCAGAACCAAAACCCGCACCCGCAGCGGCACCACAAGCCGCCCCTGCGGCGCTCGTTCAGGAGAAGGTGGCGGTACCTGCAATGCCTGCTGTACCTGCAAACTCCGCTGCTCCCACACACTATGCGTCTGCACCCGCCATCACCTGGCCCAGTGGCGGTTTTCAGTGGAAGACGGAATGGCTTGAGGCCCTGCCGGTGGTGCGTGGCATCCATGCGCCGCCCATGGAGCCCTTGCAGGGGCTGCTGGACAACCTGGTCGTGTTGTCCAGTGGTAGCCGCTGGCAGTTACAAAGCCTGACTGAGATCGCCCATGCAGCGGGGCGCGCCTGGGTCGCTTGGGACGAGGCCGAGTCCCGGCGGCGGGTCACGCTGGACGCGTTGAATCAGCCTGACCTGGAATACTGGTTCGAACTCATGGCCCAGGCTTTTTGCAGCGGCTGGCAACACCACCATCTGCGCTGGGTGACCAAGGTGTGTATTGGTTTGCATGGCCTGCCGTTTGCGCTGGAGGTGGCGCTCACAATATGGGAGCCAGCACAGGTTCGGCGCAGTGACATGTCGGACCTGCTGGACATCTTGCGCCAGGCCATTGCCTGTGCCAACGATGCGGACTACGCCCAGGCGTTGCAGACTGCGCAGGTTCTGCGTGCGCAAAGTTTTGAGAAAAAACGGGTTTGCGCCCATTTGTTTGCGCATCTGGGCGACTGGGCGGTGGAGTGTATTGACACCCAGCCCATTGAGCGCTCGCCCTATCTGCTGGATTGTGTGCTGCCTGCGCCCAGCTTTTTGGCCTGCATCCAAAAGCAGCGTTTTGCCATTGGCTGGCTGCGCCCGGCACTGTATTTGCAGATCCATTTGCATGGTGAGGCCTGTTTTGAGGCGCTGGCCTGTGCGCTGTCGCAATCCACAGGCAGCAAAGACGCCACGCTGGAGGCGCTTGAATTGCTCACCCGCATGCATATTCCGGCACTCATTCCCCTGCTGGTCAGTGGTATTGAAAACAAGGAAATTCGCGCTGCTTTGGACAAACTGGCACCGCAGTTTCCGGCCGCTGTGCTCAAAACTGCCATTGAATACAGCGCCAGCAACCGCAGCAGCGCAGTAGAGGGCTGGACGGTGCGCCTGGCCCTGCGCGAGCCGGATGCTTTGAATAGCGCACTGGCCCCGCTGGAGCCCGCAGTACGCAGCCGTTTTGAAGCCCGGCTGGCCGCCTTGCGGCGTGACGATGCGCCGGATGCCAGCCTGCCCGAAGTGCTGCGCAACCCGCCGTGGCTGGGCCAGCAACGCCAGCAGGCGCTCCCCGGTTTTGAAGTCGCCACGTTGTCCACGCCCGAGGTCATGGCGTGGACGGATGCGGAGTTGGCCCAGGCCAAAAAGTACAACGCACAGCCCTATTTTCGCCAGCGGGCGTTTACCGAGGGTTTTCCCAACGATCTGGCCATCAGTGCCGCAGGCTTGCAGCGTTTGCTTGCCGGGCAGTGGCTGCAACCCGGTGATGTGGCCACCCGCTCGCACAGCTGCCAGTCACCGGACCTGCTGCTGGTGCTGCCCGAAAAACACCGCCTGGCCGTGTGGAACAGTTATTCCGCCAACCAGTGGTACCTGTGGGATGGCAATACCGGCGCGATTCGGCTGGTGCTGGCCGACCATGGCCTGGCCGCCTTGCCTGGTCTGCTGGCCTTCCTGAAGTTTTCTCCTGAAAGGGGCCTTTCGCTGATCGAAAAAATCGACAGCCCCCAACTGGTCGGGCCTGTTCTGCATATCGCCAGCAACCTGAAAAAAGCCAAGGGGCTGGCCCAGGCCTGGTTGCGCACCCACCCCCGCACCGTGTTGTTCAATGCCTTGCCCGCAGCGTTTCACCCCAACCACAGCGCCACCCGCGACAACGCCCGCGCTGGCATACGCTGGCTCAGCAGCAATGGGTTCGAGGCGCTGGCGCGGGAGGTCGCGCACACCTATGGTGCCGCCATGCCCGCAGCGCTGGAGGCATTGCTCAGCGCTGACCCGCTGCTGGTTTTGCCCGGCAAGATGCCCAAGCTGCCTGACTTTTTGGTGCCAGCGGCCCTGCGCCGCCCCGAGCTGCTCGGAGGTTTGTCCAAGGGCCTGACCCTGCCCCCGCAGGCGGTTAACCACATTGCCAGCATGCTGGCCATCAGTGCGCTGGACGCGCCGTATCCGGGATTGCAGATCGTCAAAGACAGTTGCACACCCGCCAGCTTGGCCGAATTGGCCTGGCAGCTGTTTGACGCCTGGACCACTGCCGGGTCGCCGTCCAAAGAGGGCTGGGCTTTCACGGCCTTGGGCCTGCTGGGCGACGATGAGACCGCACGCCGCCTGGCACCGCGCATACGCCAGTGGCCGGGTGAGTCGGCCCATGCACGCGCCGTGACCGGGCTGGACCTGCTGGCCGCCATTGGCACCGATGTGGCGCTGATGCACCTCAACGCGATTGCAGGCAAAGTCAAGTTCAAGGCGCTGCAAGAGCGTGCCAAAGAAAAAATCAATCTGGTCGCCCAGGCGCGGGGGTTTACCGCCGACGAGCTGGCCGACCGGCTGGTGCCCGACCTGGGGCTGGACGAGTCCGGCACCCTGGTGCTGGACTTTGGCCCACGCCAGTTTTTTGTGGGTTTTGACGAAGCCCTGAAACCGCTGGTCAAAGATGCGCAGGGTGTACGCCTCAAAGACCTGCCCAAGCCCCTCAAAACTGACGACGCTGCATTGGCCGAGCTGGCCACCACCAGCTTCAAACAGATCAAAAAGGACGCCAAAGCCATTGCCAGCCAACAGGTCAACCGGCTGGAAATGGCCATGGTGGCGCGTCGGCGCTGGCCGGTGGCGGATTTCAGCCTGTTTTTTGTCGAACATCCGCTCATGCGCCACCTGGCCGCCCGCCTGGTCTGGGGTGTGTATGCGGGTGAGCAACTGGTTTGCAACTTCCGGGTGGCGGAAGACTGGAATTTTGCAGACGCGCACGACACGCTGTATGCGCTGCCCGAGCAGACCGAGGGCTGCAGCATCGGCATTTCGCATGTTCTGGAAATGCCACCGCACAGCCTGGACGCCTGGGGCCAGCTATTTGCCGACTACGAAATTCTGCAGCCCTTCAAACAGCTGGGTCGGGAGACCTACAGCCTCACAGCCGAAGAGCAGGGCCAAAGCGTCTTGACGCGCTTCAAAGAGAAACAGGTGGCCACCGGCAGCGTCATGGGCCTGGTCAACCGGGGCTGGGAGCGCGGCCAGGCGCAAGACGCCGGCTGGGTGGGGGAGTTCAGCAAAAATGTGGACGCTGACCTGCAGGTGGATGTGCAGCTTGACCCTGGCACCGTGGTGGGGGAGATGTCGTATGAGCCCAAACAAAGGCTGCCCGCCGTGAACCTGCGGCAACGTGGCAGCTATGACCAAAGCGGCATGCTGCCCTTTGCCCGGCTCCACCCGATCGTGGTGAGCGAGATCCTGCGAGACCTGGAGCTGCTGGCGGTGGTGAAAGACTGATTTTTTGAACTTTAAATGCTTTTTAGGCTGCTTGCGCGCATTGGTATTGCGCAAGAAGCTATCAAATATGTAGCAAACAGGGAAAGGAAACACATGGCACACAACACAGAGACAAGCACTAGCGCAATCCCCAATGACCCGTCCGACGCAGGCACCGCGGATGCCCTGCTGGCCGCTCTGCCGCCCCTGCTGCGCAACCCGCCCTGGCTGGGCAAAAAGCGCCAGAACCCCTTGCCGGCAGTGGACGTGGCCACCATCCCCACCGAAGAAGTGCTGCACTGGTCGGCAGCGGAGCTGGAGAGCTTCAAGCATTACAAGGACCGTTACAGCACAAACCCTGTGACGGATGTTTTTCCGGCAGGTTTTTGCCTGACAACCGCCGGCATTGAGCGGCTCAAACAGGGGCAGCCCCTGTTGCCCGGTGATGTGACGGAACCCTGCCACGCTGGCATGGAGCTGCTGTTGCTGCTGCCCAAAACCGCGCGACTGGCCTTGTGGAACAGCTATCCAGCCACCGCCTGGCTGAGCTGGCGTGTCAGCGGCGATGTCATCCGCAAGATGTTTGGTGACTATGGCGCAGCAGCCATTCCCGGCCTGGTGCGGCTGTTTCAGTCCCTGCCTGCCGTCGGGTACTACAACACGGCCAAGGTGGACAGCCCGCAATTGGTCGAGCCCTTTTTGCACACCCTGCGCCACAGCAAAACCCTCAAGGCTGTGGCCCAGAAATGGCTACTGGCGCACCCGCGCACCGTGTTGTTCAAGGCGCTGCCGCTGGCTTTTCAGGCCAGTCACAGCCAGGTGCGTGACAACGCCAGGTACGGCCTGCGCTGGCTGGTTGCCAACGGGTGCGAGGCCCAGGCCCGCGAAGTGGCCGCCACTTATGGCCAGGCCATGGTGGACGCGCTGGATGCGCTGCTCAGCGCCGACCCGCTGCTGGTTTTGCCGGGGCGCATGCCGAAACTGCCTGACTTTTTCAACGCGGCAGCCTTTCACCGGCCCGAGCTGCTGAGTGGCCAGCCCCTGCCGCTGGAAGCGGTGGAGCACATTGGCCTGATGCTGGCCATCAGCAAGCTCGACGCTCCCTATGCCGGGCTGGAAATTGTGCGCCAGACCTGCACGCGCGCCAGCCTGGCGGCTTTTGCCTGGGACTTGTTTCATGTCTGGCTGCACTCCGGTACACCGGCCAGCACCAACTGGGCTTTTACGGCGCTGGGCCTGCTGGGCGACGACGAAACCGCCCGCCGCCTGACACCGCGGGTGCGCGAGTGGCCAGGCCAGTCGGCCACCGCCCGCGCGGTGACCGGGCTGGACATGCTGGTCGCCATTGGCTCGGATGTGGCGCTCATGCACCTGAACGGTATTGCCGCCAAGCTCAAATACAAACCGCTGCAGCAAAAGGCCCGTGAGAAGATCCAGGAACTGGCCGATGCACGCGGTTTCACCACCGAAGAGCTGGCCGACCGCCTGGTGCCACGCCTGGGGCTGGACGAAACCAGCGCGCTGGTGCTGGACTTTGGGCCACGCCAGTTCACCATCGCGTTTGACGAAACGCTCAAACCCATCGTCAAAAACGCGGAAGGGGTGCGCCTGAAAGACCTGCCAAAACCCAACCAGAGCGACAACAGCACCCTGGCCAGCGAGGCCACTGATCGCTTCAAGAAAATCAAGAAGGACGCCAAAGCCATTGCCAGCCTGCAACTGCTTCGCTTGGAGTCGGCCATGGTGCTGCGCCGGCGCTGGTCGGCTGCCGACTTCCATACGGTGCTGCTGGGCCACCCGGTCATGCGCCACCTGGCCGCTTGCCTGGTCTGGGGGGTGTATGACTCGGAGGAGCCGGGAGGCTGGACGGCTGAACGTCTGCTTCGTGTCCCCCGCCCGCTTTGCGGTCTCCTCCTTTACCTACGCAGAACGCCCAGCCGCCCAGCCTCCCGGCGGGCAAGCTGCTACAAAACTTTCGTATTGCCGAGGACTGGACACTGGCGGATGCACAAGACCGCCAGTACGCGCTGCCGCCTGATGTTTTTGTCGGCCTGTCGCACCGGCTGGAGATGCCGCCCGAGACCGTGGCCGCGTTTGGGCAGATATTTGCAGACTACGAAATCCTGCAACCCTTCAAACAACTGGGCCGCGAAACCTATGCGCTGAGTCCGGATGAGCTACAAACCAATGTGCTGACCCGGTTCGCCAACCGCGTGCTGAACACCGCCAGCGTGATGGGCCTGGCCAACAAGGGATGGGTAAGTGATGAGGATGGCGGCTGGCTGAGTGAGTACCGAAAATCGCTGGGTGAGGAACACCAGGTCACTGTGCAACTGACCCCAGGCACCATCAAGGGCAATCCCACCCACGAGCCCCGGCAAAAGCTGCCCACCGTCACCTTGAGCGAACGCAACCGCTACGACCCGAATGCGCAACTGACCTTTGGCAGCCTGGACGCGATTCTGGTCAGCGAGTTGCTGCGCGACCTGGAGCTGCTGGCTCCGGCAAAAAACTGAGGCAGGGAACTGCAATATCTTTCAAACCTTTTTGTCCACTTCCGCAATCTCAGTGTGCGCAAGCAGCTATTAATTTTGTAGCAATTTCAGAGCAGACCCATGATGAAAAAAGAAACAGTACCTGCGGCCATTACATCACTCACCGGTGGCTTTCAGTGGAAGCCCGACTGGCGCAAGCAGCTTCCCCCAGTGCGGGGCGTGTTTGCGCCCAAGATGGAGGCGCTGGACGCACTGATGGCAAGGGAGCCCAAGCTGCGGGACCGTGATGCTTCGGGGTCAAGATTTTCTTTGGATGATTTTTTCAAAGCCGCTCCATGGGATTACATGGGGGCTGCTGGCACGGCCGTGTTCACGCAGAAAGTCGCCAACAGCTTGCCCGACCGAGACGTATGGCTAGAACTTTTAACCCAGGCTGCTGGAAGCGAGCAAATTGACTTTCTGGCACGCAAGGGAGTGCAAAACGGGCCGGACCACACTGAAAAGGAGCGTGACAAAGCGGGTTATGACAAACCGCTTGACTGGGTGGCACGTGTTTGCCTGGCGCGGCATGGCCTGTTTTTTACGCTGGATGTGGCGTTGCAGTTAATCGCTTGGTCTGACAAGCTGCAGTACCCTTGGTTTGACTCAGGCAAACAGGACTGGTTGCGCACGTTGCTGGCACCGCTGCGCCAGGCCATTGCCTGCGCCAGTGATGAAGACTATAAAAAAGCACTTGACCTTGCCCTGACCGCAAAGGGCCAGAGTGCTGAGGGGCACCGCGTTTGTGCCCATCTGTTTGCACATATTGGCGAGTGGGCGCAGGAGTGGCTGACCCAGCATGCTGAGCAAAACGCTGATTTGCACGGTTACTTTCTGAAAGACTGCGCTTTGCCCCCCGCAGTGTTTGCGCATTATGTGGAGCAGCATCCCGATGTAATTCTCGCCTCCCGCATTACCCAAAAAGCCAAACTGTCCATGCTGTTGCTTCAAGTGCATCTGCATCAGGACGCTGCGCTACCAGCCCTGTCGCAGCTGCTGGCACTGGCCGTCAAAAAAGATGACAAGCCATCACAGACCCTGCTGCTGGATCTGATTGTCCGCCTGCACGTACCGCAAATGCCTGCTCTACTGATGACCGGCCTTGCCGTGCCCAAGGTACGCACCGCCCTGGAAAAGCTGGCGGCGCAGTTCCCCGCTGCGGTGCTCAAGGCGGCCATGGAACATAGTCTGGCGGTGCGCAGCCGCGCTGTGGAGAGCTGGACGATACGCCTGGCCTTGCAGCACCCCACCGCCATGCCGGACGCACTTGCTGCACTGGAGCCCTCCACCCGTAAACGGTTTGAGACGCTGTGGGCTGCGCTGCACCGAGAGACGGCTGCGCCAGAAAACCTGCCGCCACTCTTGCGTGACCCGCCCTGGTTGCGTGCCGACCGACCGGGTGAGTTGCCAGCTTTTGATGTGGCGGTGCTGGCCACACCTGAAATGCTGGTTTGGCCGCAGGCTTTGGTGTGGCACCAGAGTACGCAGGAAGAGGCTGCCAAATACCAGCCCAGCGACTGGCGTGTGCCCGAAAACGACGCCTTTGGTTTCCCCAAAACCCTAGGTCTTACACCTGCTGGTGCGCAGCATTTGCTGACGGGCCAGCCCTTGCAGCCGGGGGATATGGATGCTGCGGCGTTTACTGCGAACTTTGACGACATCTTGCGTTCACCCGAACCGGCCCGGCTGGCACTGTGGAACCACTACCCCAGCCCCGCCAGCCGTGACTGGGCGACCAGCCGCGTGATTCCCGCGCTGCTGGCCCATTACGGCACAGCGGCCTTCCCCGGCGCCATCGCCTTTCTGACCACCCATGACGGCAAGTCACCGTGGCTGGCGTCCATGGTGGACAGCCCCGGCCTGGTCAAGCACATGATGCACGGCCTGCGCAACGTCCGGCTGCACAAGGAAAGTTCGGGCAAGTGGATTGCACGTTTCCCACGTACCGTATTGTTCAAAGCCTTGCCACTGGCCTTTTCCCGAGAAACCGCTGAGTACAACCCGGTGCGCGACGATGCCCGCCACGCCATCACCTGGCTGGCCGAAAAAGGCCATGCCGACCTGGCGCGGGAAGTAGCCAGTATCTACGGCGGTGCCATGCCCGCCGCGCTGGAGGCGCTGCTCACCACAGACCCTATTTTTCTGCTGCCCGGAGTGATGCCGGAGTTGCCCGACTTTTTTGTGGCTGCCTCCTTTCGCAGGCCCGAACTGCTCAGCGGCGGTGCGTTGCCCGTGGAAGCCATGGAGCACATTGGCCGCATGCTGGCACTGGAGCAGCCCGGTGTGCCGTATGCGGGCATAGCCATCGTGAAACAAAGCTGCACCCGTGCCAGCCTGGCCGAGTTTGCCTGGGACATTTATGAAGCCTGGGACGAGGCCGGGCGGCCTGGCAAATACCGCTGGGCCTTTGGCTGCCTGGGTTTGCTGGGCGATGACGACACCGCCCGCCGGCTGTTTACCCGCATCAACGATTGGGCGGCCAACTACGCCCTGCGTGCCCGCGCCACCGAGGCCATGCACATGCTCAAACAAATCGGCAGTGACGTGGCGCTGATGCTGCTCAGCGTGATTGCCGCCAAAAGCAAACACAAAACCCTGCAAGAGCGTGCGGGCGTGATGATTCAGAGCGCCGCCGACACACGCGGTCTGAGCCTGGAAGAACTGGCCGACCGGCTGGTGCCCGCGCTGGGCCTGGACGAGGAGGGCGCGCTTTGGTGCTGGACTTTGGCCCGCGCCAATTTGCCCTGACCTTTGACGAAGAACTCAAACCCGTGGTGCTGGACGCCAAGGGCGTGCGCCTGAAAGACCTGCCCAAACCCAACAAAAGCGACGACGCGGCGCTGGCCAAGGCCACCGCTGACCGGCTCAAGCTGCTGCGCAAAGACGCCCGCACTTTGGCCAGCCTGCAAATCACCCGCATGGAGCGCGCCATGGTGAGTGCCCGGCGCTGGCCGCTGGCGGAATTCAAACGCTTTTTTATCGACCACCCGCTGATGCGCTACTTGTCTGCGCGGCTGGTGTGGGGGCGTTATGTGGGCGACCAACTGGTGCAGGCCCTGCGCATTGCCGAAGACTGGACGCTGGCCGATAGCGGCGATGAAAGAGTCGAACTGCCAGACGACGCCGTGCTGGGCATCCCCCATGTGCTGGAGATGGCCCCGGATATGCTGGCCGGGTTTGCCCAAGTGTTTGCCGACTATGAAATTTTGCAACCCTTTAAACAACTGGGCCGCGAAACCTATGCGCTCAGGCCGGATGAACAAAAGCAGCACACGCTCACGCGTTTTGAGGGCCAGTCGGTGGCCTCGGGGGCCATCATGGGCCTGCAGCCCAGAGGCTGGGAGCGTGGCAGCCCGCAGGACGGCGGCATGGTGTGTGACTACAGCCGCAGGAGCAAAGACGGCCTGGAGGTGAGCTTCAGCATCTCCCCCGGCATTTTTATCGGCGGTGGCCAAATGGAGCCGCGCCAAGACCTGGGCGAAGTGTGGTTGATGCGCCATGCAGAGGGCGCGGCACCCCAGCGTGCCAGCTTTGACAGTCTGGACCCCATTTTTATCAGCGAAGTCCTGCGGGACTTGAGTCTGCTCAACCCTTACCAAATCATGTCTGCACCATGACCACAGCGCCCCCCACCCGCCAGCAGCGCCCGCCCGCCGAGCACCTGTACGCCGACGAACTGGCCCGGCTCAAAAAGTCCGACCGCGACCCCAAACCACCCGGCTGGCAACTGTCCATGAAAGCGGTGCGCCGATTCATCATGGGCGACAAAGACATACGCGCCAAAATAGTTTGCGCGCCCAGCCTGATCGAGCGCGCCATGGTCACGCTGGCGTCCAACCGCGCCTTGCTGCTGGTGGGGGAGCCGGGCACGGCCAAGAGTTTGCTGTCGGAGTTGTTGGCAGCGTCGATTTGCGGCTCCAGCCTGCTGACCATTCAGGGCAGCGCCGCCACCACCGAAGACCAGATCAAATACGGCTGGAACTACGCGCTGCTGCTGGCCGAAGGCCCCAGCCCCCGCGCCCTGGTGCCCTCCGCCCTGTACCGCGCCATGCTGGGTGGCCACATCGTGCGGTTTGAAGAAATCACCCGCTGCCCGCCCGAAGTGCAAGACGGCCTGCTGTCCATACTCTCTGAGCGGCTGCTGATGGTGCCTGAGCTGCCGGGTGACAACGCCGTGTTTGCCGCGCCCGGTTTTAACCTGATTGCCACCGCCAACACGCGCGACCGGGGGGTGAACGAAATGTCCGCCGCGCTGAAACGCCGCTTTTCATTTGAAACCGTGTTCCCCATTGCCGACTACGACCAGGAGCTGGCGCTGGTGCAAAGCGAGGTGGCAAGGCTGCTGGCCAACGACGGCCTGAAGCTGCAACCCGCCGCCGAGGTGCTGGAGGTGCTGGTCACCACTTTCCGCGAGCTGCGCCAGGGTGTGGACCGCGAAGGTGCGGCCAGCGAGCGCCTGTCCACCGTGGTCAGCACGGCCGAGGCGGTGAGCGTGGGCTACAGCGTGGCGCTGCGCGGCCACTATTTGCGTGGCGACACGGGGCAGCCTTCTGACATTGTTGAAGCGCTGGCGGGTGCCGCCGCCAAAGACAACCCCGACGACCTGAAAAAGATACGCCGCTACATCGAAAACAAGGCCGCCAAACGCCAGGGTGCGCACTGGCGCGACTTTTATGCGGCACGGCACCTGTTGCCGTGAGGGGACTATGTCAATGCTTTTGACGCTGGGTATGCTATGACTTTGATAGCTGCTTGCGCACGCTGGACGTGCGCAAACGACCAAAATACCTTCAAATCTTTCCAAGGCATCAGCCCATGACAGTGCGTGTCATCGGCGTGCGCCACCACAGCCCGGCCTGCGCCCGGCTGGTCCAGCGGGTAATCGCGCGTGACAAACCCGCTTGCGTGCTGATAGAGGGGCCGGGCGACTTCAATCCGCGTCTGGGTGAACTGCTGCTGGAGCACACGCTGCCCGTGGCCCTGTACAGCTATGCCAACGAGGGCACGCGCCCGGCGCAGTGCTGGTTTCCTTTTTTGGACTATTCACCCGAATGGGTGGCTCTGCGCAGCGCTCAGCAGGTGGGGGCGCTAATGCGCTTTATTGACCTGCCGCACTGGCAGTACCGGGCCATTGCCGATGCCAAAGAAACCCAAAACGGTTTGCAGCCCCGTTCCCGTTACGCGCAGGTGCTGGAGTTGATGTGCCAGCGGTTTGGCTGTGACGGCGGCAACGCGCTGTGGGACCACCTGTTTGAAGGCGAACTGGGTGATGCCGCCCTGCAGCAGCGCCTGGACATCTATTTTGACGAGCTGCGGGGTGACGACCCCGGCACCCCGCAGGATCAGGCGCGGGAACTGCAAATGGCACGCTGGGTGGCTTGGGCACAAGCGCAAGTTCAAGGTGAGGGTGGTGGCAAAGCAGGGGGCGATGTGCTGGTAATTTGCGGCGGCTGGCACAAACGGGCCATTGAACAACTCTGGCCCCTGCAACCCACCGGGCCAGAACCCGTGTCGCCCGCACCCGCCGATGTGCGCTCGGCCGGTTGTTACCTGGTGCCTTATGAATACCGGCAGGTGGACGCGCTGGGTGGCTACAGCGCAGGCATGCAGTCGCCACAGTTTTACCAGTGGGTGTGGCAGTCGGGCCTGCAAGGTGCGGGCGAGCAAGCGCTAAAGCGCATCACCCGCCGTTTGCGGGCCAAAGCGGTGGCTTTTTCGACCGCCGAGCTGATCGCCATGCGCAGCGCCCAGCAGGCTCTGGCGCAACTGCGCGGCCACGCTGTGCCGCTGCGCGGGGACATTCTGGATGCGCTGCAGTCCACCGCGATCAAGGAGGCGCTGGACGCCCCCGCACCCTGGGCCAGCCAGGGCCTGCTGGGCGACCAGCACCACCCGGTGTTGCGTGAAGCCTTATTGGCGCTGACCGGCGAGGGCGGTGGCACCCTGCACACCGACACCCCCTTGCCGCCGCTGGTGCATGACGTCACCGCGCGGCTGAAACAGTGCGAGCTCACGCCGCAAGCGCAGCATCTGTCGGGCAAGGGCCGACACTCCATCGTCATAGACCGCCGCCGCGCCGCAGACCTGCCCCGTGCCCACACCCTGTGGCAGTTGCAGTTGATAGGCCTGGAAGGTGCAAAACTGTTGGAAACCCGCGCACCGCACGCCGCCCGCCAACTGCCTGCCGCGCTGAACTTTGAAGAACACTGGTCTTTGACCCAGGGGGAGCGCTGGTATCCCAACCTGATCGAGGCCGCAGCCTTTGGTGCCACGCTGGAGTCCGCCGCCAGAAACCGCCTGGCCCTGCTGGTCGCCCAAAGCCAGGCCGATGTAGCCCAGGCTGCCAGTTGCCTGCTCAAAGCCGTGCGCGCCGGTCTGTTGGACATGGGCGATGCGCTGGGCCAGCAGTTGGAAGCCGCCGTTCCCGCCGCACACGACCTGGCAGCGCTGGCCAAAGCGGCCGGGCTGCTGTTGCAGGTGGTGCAAGTGGGCTTTTGGGGGCAGGACACCCGCGCCTTGCTGGAGCGCTCGCTCTCCGTGCTGGCGGCGCGCATTCTGTGGCTGCTGGAGGAGCGCCAGGGCTCCCAGGGCAAAGAAATGGAGGCCGATGTGGCAGCGGTCACCGTGTTTGACAGCCTGCTGCGCCTGCAGTTGGAAGCTGAAGCGGGTTTAAGCCGCAGCGCCACCCTGGCGACCTTGCTGCGCCTGGCGCGCAATGCCCAATCACCCCCCGCGTTGCGTGGTGCGGCTTTGGCCGTGGTCTATGTGCAGGGCGCTTTGGGCGAGCAGGCCAACCCGCAGATTCTGGCCCTGGTGCGCGCCGTGCCGCCGCGTGACGCGCTGGGCGATTTTTTGTACGGCCTGTTTTGCTGTGCGCGGGTGCTGGCCACCGAGTCAGACGCCATTGTGGTTGCCGTACACGAGGCGCTGGAGGGCATGGGCAGTGACGACTTTCTGGTCGCCCTGCCGCAGTTGCGCGCCGCTTTTGCCTGGTTTCCACCGCGTGAGCGGGGGGCGCTGGCGGTGCGGGTGGCGGCCTTGCTGGGCCTCTCAAGCAGCGAGCAGTCGGGGCTTTTGTCATTGCACACCGGCAGCCGGGCGCTGCTGGACGCCAAACGCATCGAAGCGCAGGCACTGGCTTGGGCAAGGGCGCTGGAGATACCGCTATGAAACCCCTGCTGGTGCTGTCCGCCACGGAGCGCTGGCGTTTGCTGCTGGGCGAAGCCGCGCAGCAACCCTTGTCCAGCGGTTTGGGCGGCGCGGGTGACATACAAGCCATGGCCATGGACCGTGCCTTGGCCTGGCTGTATGGGCGGGACGCTCCCGACGGCCAGGGTGGTGACGGCGGTGAGGCCACTGACCGGCTGGACCGCCACGGTGGCGCGGGTGCGTCGCAACTGTCGGTGCCGGAATGGATTAACGAGATTCACACGCTTTTCCCCAAGGAAACCATAGAGCGGCTGGAGCGCGACGCCATAGAGCGCTACGGCATAGACGAAGTGGTGACCAACCCCGAGGTGCTGGAGCGCGCCACCCCCAACCCGGCACTGCTGCAGGCGGTTATGCGCACCAAACACCTGATGAACCCGCAGGTGCTGGCCATGGCCCGCCAACTGGTCGCCAAGGTGGTGGCCGAGCTGATTGAAAAACTGGCCAAGGAGGTGCAACGCTCCTTCAGCGGCACCCGCAAGCGCCAGCAGTTGTCCACACGCGGCTCACTCAGCCAGTTTGCCGCCCGCGAGACCCTGCTGCGCAACCTGAAACACTACGACCAGCGTGGCCAGCGCCTGCTGATAGAAAAACCGCTGTTTTATGTCAACACCCGCCGCTCCTTGCTGCCCTGGCAGGTGTTTTTGCTGGTGGACCAAAGCGGCAGCATGGTGTCGAGCGTGATCCACTCGGCGGTCACGGCCTCGTGTCTGTGGGCTTTGCCGGGGGTCAAAACCCATCTGGTGGCGTTTGACACCGACGTGGTAGACCTGACCGACAGTGAGCAGGACCCGGTGGACGTGCTGATGCGGGTGCAACTGGGCGGCGGCACCGACATTGGCAAGGCCGTGGCCTATGCCGCCGGGCAGATTGAAGCGCCACGCCGCGCCATTGTGGTCATCATCAGCGACTTTTACGAGGGTGCTGCCGAACATGTGCTGGTCAGCCAGGTGCGCGCCTTGTGCGCCCAGGGCACCCAGGTGCTGGGGCTGGCGGCGCTGGATGAAAAAGCCAACCCCGACTTTGACCGTGTGCTGGCCGGCAAACTGGCCGACGCAGGCGCGCACATAGCGGCCATGACACCGGGGCAGTTGGCGGCCTGGCTGGCGGAGAAGTTGGGATGATGAATTGGCCGCGTGTTTGAACGAAGGGGAGTGCCCGGCGCAGGGCACATGGGCGCTGTGATTTTGTGGTGTGCTACGTAATTTATAGCTGCTTGCGCAAGTTCCATGAGGGCTACCGCCACATTTGATCTCCGGATTGTGGCAAGGCGGCAACTTTTCACGCAGAAACCTATGCCTGTTTTGAAGCGAATGCTGCAAACGCTTTGCAGCGCATTGCAGCCGTTCAGGGGTGTGGTCCAGTTTGAGTAAGAACATGCCTGAGAGGGTATTAGAGCAATGCCATGCAACGCGTTCAGGGGGATTTTTGACTGCATGACGCGTCATGCTGCAAAGGGTATCACCTGGTGCTACACTAAACCATGCCGTCCAATGCTTCAAATCGCGCCTTCAAGACTGCCAGATTTTCCAAGGATGCAAAGAAGGCCAATATCAAGGATGCAGAGCTTTGTTTGGCCATCCAGCAGGTTCTGTTGGGTCAGGTTGACGACTTGGGTGGAGGTATTTTCAAGAAGAGACTCAATCACAACCTGCACCGGTCAATCATCTTGGCCAAAGGCGGCAAGTATTGGGTCTATGAATACCTGTTTGCCAAGAAGGACCGCGCGAACATTGAGAACGATGAGTTACTTGCATTCCGTCTGCTGGCCAACAGCTATGCGGGGTTGACGGAACTGCAGGTTAGCCAGTTGCTTGTTAACGGAGACTTTGTGGAGATTTGCCATGACGAAAAAACAAAAATTCAAAAGTGATGCCTTTGCTGCAATCCATGCCTCTGCTGCTGCGTTGCAAAGGGTTGGTGCCATTGATCAAACCACGATGCGCCAGTTTGATGAAACCTGCTTGGCTGTGCCAACTACTCTTGCTCCAGCCCAGATCAAAAATATTCGTGAGCAGGCGCATGTCAGCCAACCCGTATTTGCCAGATACCTCAATACCAGCGAATCCACTGTTCAAAAGTGGGAGTCCGGCAGCAAACAGCCCAGTGGCATGGCGCTCAAATTATTGGCGGTAGTGCAGAAGCACGGATTGGGTGTACTGGCTTGAATTTTGTACCGCAGCAGTGCAGCGTTTGCGGACCTTGCACGCACAGGTTTGTAGTGGCCGATGACACCGGGGCAGATGGCTCCGCTCATGTCCCCCGGACCGCCCCCCCCCCCCCCCCCCCCCCCCCCCGCCCCCGCCCCCCCCCCCCCCCCAACACCCCCGTAGGGGCCAGGGGAGTGCGCCCGGAGCTGAATGCCACGTCGGCCTGAGTCCTGCAGAGAGAGCGACTGCTTCTGGCCTACAGCAGTCGCAGAACTACAGACTCAAATACAAAATTTAATGAACACATGAATCCAAGGCAAGACTTGCTGCACCTGAGCCCCGAGGCGCTTGTGCAGGCGGCCAACGCCGGTGTGGTCAAACGCGCCGTGCGTGAGCTCGAAGGTGGTTACCGCCCGCAACTGGCACTGGGTGCCGACGGCACGTTGGACGCCCGTTTTAGCGACGGCATCCACACCGTCTGGCCCGCCGCCACGCCCATTGGCCAGGTGCGCTGCAGTTGCGGTGCGGCCACGGTGTGCAGGCACCGCATCATCGTGGCGCTGGCCTACCGGGAAGATGCACTGGCGACAGGTGCGCCCGGCGAGGAATCTGCGGATTCGACTGCGGCCCCGGTTGCCACGGCAACATCCCCCGGCCTGGCCAGTGACGAAGCGCTGGCGCGTGTTATCCCCGCCACTGTGCTGGCCAAAGCGGCGCTGGCACGTGACGCAGGTTTGTCCATCACCCTTCGCCGTACCGCCAGTGGCGAACCCTGCGACACCGCACGTCTGCCCTCGGCCACGGTGCGTTTTTGGGCGGGTGCTGCGCTGGAGGCCGCACGCTGCGACTGCATTGCCGCTGCGGCCTGTGAACATGTGGCACTGGGGGTGTGGGCTTTTCGGCAGGCGGATCTGGACGCAACCCTTTCCGCGCAGGCGTCCCAGTCGGCCCAGGTGGTGCGCCTGGGCAGCGACGGCACCCGCCTGGTGCTGGACACTGCACCTTGGGTTGCGCTGGTGGAAGCGCTTATTTTTCACGGTGTCAGCAACGGCGCCGCCCCAATAGCTCAGGCGCTGAGCCATGCGTTGGACGCCAGCCGGGCACTGAATGCCACCTGGCTTGTGTACCTGCTGCAAGACCTGGAACAGTGGTGCGGTGCCTGGCATGCGCGCAGTGCTTCTTACCAGGCCACGGACGGCCTGGCGCTGGTGGCCGAGCTGGCGCTACGCCTGCACGCCGGGGTTTTGGCCGGCAACGCCCGCGCCGTGTTGGGCTTGAAGGAGCCCGGTGAAACCGAACTGGACCGCCTGCGCCTGGTCTGCCTGGGCGCACGCACGGTGCGCGACGGCCCCAAGCGCCGCACCCGCTTGTTGCTGGCCGATACCGACACCGGCACCGCGCTGGTGTTGACGCATGCGTGGGAGGTGTCCGCTGACACAGCGGCGGACGAAGCCAGCACCCGCGCGTTGGAGCGGCTGGCACCCGGCGTGTTGCTTCAAGCCCTGAGCCGGGGCCAACTGCTGGCCCGGCAAGCCCGCCGCTTGCCCGATGGCAGCCTCAAACTCGCCAAAAGCCGCAGTTCCCACAACAGCGTATTGCCACAGGTGCCCGATTGGTCTCAGCTCAGCGCACCGCTGCGTTATGACAGCGTGCGCGCTCTGGCTGCAGCCCAGCAGGCCCAACCCACGGCGCAAGTGTTGCCACGCCATGCGGCCCAGCGGTTTATTGTTTTCACACCTGCACGCATAGAAGCCCTGCATTACGACCCCCACGCACAAGCCGTGATGGCCGTGCTGTATGACAGCAACGACCAGCCCATGCGGCTCCAACGCAGCCATGAAAGCCACAACCGCCATGCGCTCGCCGCGCTGGCTGACGCACTGTCGGGCAAACAGGGGCCAGTCAATCATGTGGCCGGCTTGATGCACTGGTGCGGCGGCCACCCCATCATTGAACCCTGGGCCGTGGCCGCCAGCAGCATCGTGGTGCCCGACTTTGCCGCCGCTACCGATCAAAGCAGTGCTGCACTGGCCAGCCTGCCACTCGCGTTTTTGCCTGACGAAGCAGTTGACCCGATTTCCAATGCGCTGGCCAGGCTGCGGCAGGTGCTGGCAACGCTGTTGCACCACGGTGTGTCACAGTTGCCCACCCGTTGGAGAGATGACTGCAACCAGGTAGGACGCCAGCTTGCAGCGCAAAGCCTGTTTGCGCTGGCCGATGGGCTAAAGGCCCTGCTTGAAGCCACACTCTCTGCCCAGGCTCTCCCTAAAGGTGCTTGCTTGGCCCCGGCTCTGATGAAGTTGGCCGCGTTGGCGCAGCTGCACCAAGATGCGCAGGTGGTGTTGGGCTTGGAGGGTGTCGATTCAGTTTGATTTGCCAGGCCGTGATGTTGGCCGTAGTGAATCCACCCATTGGCGCTCGCCAGCATCTGCTTTAAAAACGCGGACAAATGAGGCACCCCTTTTCCGCCCGGTGGGGCGTGAGCGGGGGAAATATGCTATGAATTAGATAGCTTCATCCGCACATCCCACATGCGCAAACCCCATATTCAGCGACTACTGAGTGGCCCCACAAGTAAGCTCAAGCGTAGGTAACCCAGTCGGCGTAGTCGGCATGTTCCAGGTGGGGCAGTGTGTTGTAGGTCAGCAGCGAATGGCGTTTGCGGTTGACGGCGAATTCGGTGATGGCGCTGTTGCGGATGCGCAGGTTGAGTTCTATCGTGGTTTCTGGCGTGGTGCCCAGCACATGGCCGATGGCGGTGGCGATCGGGCCGCCGCTGGAGACGATCAGCACGTTGCCTTCATGGTGTTTGCGCACATGGTCCAGCGCATCGACCACACCTTGGCGGAACTCCCGGTAGCTGGGCATGCCCTTGGGGCTGACCACGCCGTTCATCCACTGGGTCAGGCCATCACGCAAAAGCCGAAAGTGATGGCGGTACAGCTCGGGTGAGTCAGGCTTTTCCAGCTTGTAGGGGTGGACGGTGGCAATGACGGCCAGGCTGTCGAACTCATTGAGGCCGGGCCATAGCAGGGCGTCAAGGTGGTAAGTGCCACCTGCGCGGATGCCGTCATAGGTTTGCTGGTGGCGGCGCAGCGTGCCGGTTAGCACGGCCTCAAACGCAACCCCCTTTTGGCGGAAGTATTCACCCAGCCGCACGCTTTGCTGCTGGCCCAGCGGGCTTAGGTGGTCGTAGTCTTCTGCACCAAACGAAGCCTGGCCATGGCGTACAAGATAAAGCGTTCCCATGGGCTGAATTTAAGGTAAATCAGCACCTTGCGCATGTCGCATGTGCGACGACAGCTATGGAATTTGTAGCAAAAGGGAGGGGTTTAAAAGCATGACCTGGCGCCCCCGACGGGAATCGAACCCATATCTAGCGCTTAGGAGGCGCTCGTTCTATCCATTGAACTACGGCGGCGGGTGCCCTGCATTGTACGGGGGCTGGCGGGGCTCCATTTCAGTCCACATCAGTCCACATCAGTCGTAGCGTAGTGTGAAAATCAGGTCCATGGCGCTTTGCTCGCCGGTCTGGGCGCGCAGGGTGAAGCGGCGCGACAGGTCGTAAAAAATGTAGAACGTGCCCAGCGTGCCTGCCAGGCTGCGCTCGTAAGCCACATAAAAATCGCGCGACACGCGTTTGCCCAGTGTGACGGTGGCGGCCGTGGTGCTTGTGCCGCTGTCGCTGGCGCTGCTGGCTGCACCGCGCACGGACAATTCGTCCAACCCCAGCGCTTGCGCCAGGTTGCTGGACAGGCCCTTGCCGTTGCCGCCCAGCAGTGCCAGCGCCGCCTGCTGCAGCACGGCTGCCTCGGCACCACCATTGGCCCCGGAGTGACCGAGCACCAGCCACGCCAGTTTTTCGGCATCGGGCAGTTCCGGGTCGGCATACAGGCGCACCACGGGGACAGGGTGGTGCCGCTGATCTGCACCCCCACGCGCTGTTGCAGGTTGGGCCGTATCGCCAGAATATTGAGCGCCGGGTTGTCGTACGGCCCGTTAAAACGCAGCACCCCGACGGTGATGTCCAGGTTTTGGCCATAGGCCTTGTAAGTGCCGCCGATGGCGCGCAAATTACCCGTGAGGCGCGGCGCAAAACCATGCTCGGCGGCGCTCGTCAATTCAAGTTTGCCACCCAGGCGGGTGTCCAGGCCACGCCCGCGCACCTCAAATTTTGGCCCCAGGTCCAGTGTGACGCTGATGTCTGGCGTGACCTGAAGGGCGGTCGATTCCGGGAGGGCTGTGCTGGTCGCTTTTCCTTCTGCTTGGGTGACAGCAGGTCGTCGCACGATCACATCCCGGCCCAGTTCGGGCGCGGAGTCTTCCTTCAGCACAAACAGGGCCTGATCGGCCTTGAGCAGGCCGCGAATCAGCAGGCGCTCGCTGGCCAGCCTGGCGGTCAGGTTGCCGGACACCACCAGGCGGCGGTCGGCTTGGCTGCTCACGCGCAGGCTCTCCATTTGAATGTCCAGCTCCATGCGCAAGCGTGACGCCAGTTGGGTCGCCGCATCACTGGCAGGCAGCCCCAGCGCATAACCTTTGATCCGAACCTGGCCACCGCTGTGGCCCCCCGCACCTTGCATGGTGAAGTTGATGATCTCCACGCGCTGTCCCTCGATGGTGGCGAGCAGTTCGCCTTGGCTGAAGTCGATGTCGTCGGCCACCGAACGCACGGCCAGGTCCTTTGCAATCAGGGTGCCGAACCACTGCGGCGCTGCGCGGGTGCCGGACAAGACGGCGTTGCCGTCCACCGTGCCGCGCAAGCGCCAGCCCGGCGGTGCCAGCAAGGACCAAGCACCTACAGGGGGCAACTGCGCGCGCAGCGTGCCCGCCACGGCGGCGCTGTCCGGCCAGCGCCAGGTGCCGTCTTGGCGCTGCAGGCGTGAACTGAACTGGGCTTGTGCCTGGCCGGCGCGTTCGCTGTCCCAAAGCAGGCTGGCGGCCAATTGATCGCCTTGGACGGTGACCGTCAGGCGCGCATCGCGTACACCGGCGCTCAGGGTGGCGAGGTGAGCCTCGTCGGTTTGCAGCAGCAAGTCGCCGCTGGTGCGCGCCAGCGTGGCGCTGAGCTGCAAGGTGTCACCACCCGTGGCCTGCCACTGGCCACCAAACTGCAGGTCACCGCGCAGGCCCAGGTTGGCCATTTGGGTCTGACCTATCAGGTCCAGCCAGGCCAGCGGCAGGCTACTGAGCTGGCCCTGGGTTTGCCAGTCGCTGCGGGTGCCTTGCTGCGACCATTGGGCTGCTTGCCAATGCAGCTTGGCCACGCCAGCCACCGGGCCTGTGAGCTGGGCGGTGCCGGGCGACACCGTTAGCCGCTGCGAGCTCGCGCTTTGGCTCCAGTGAAGGCTCACGCGCTCATTGAGCGCCAGGTCCAGCCGGGGCGCTGGTGGTCTTGGGCGGTGAAATGGGTGCTGCCCAGCAAAGGCTTGCCAGCTGCCGTCGGGCTGCTGCCCGCCTTGCAGCTGCGCCTGCAGGGCAAAACGGCGGCTGGCGTGCGCCATCTGACCCTGCACCGTGAGGTCCAGCGCGGCCAGCGTGCCGCCCAGGTTGGCCTGTAGTTCGCGCACGGTCCAGGCTTGGTCTGCTGGCTGGTCGGCGGCGCGCAGCGTGAGCTGGGGTGCGTGCAGGCTGGCCTGAATTTTGAGCTGTCGGCCTTGCTGCCCCCAGCCACCTTGCCAGCCGCCGATGAATTCGGCGCTGCCTTGAAGGGCGGTGCGGCCCAGGCCCTGCGGGCCGCCGGGCAGCTGTGCCAGCCAGTGCCCCGCCAGGGAGGGGTCTGTCACCCTCAGGCTCAGCTCGCCCTGGCCCTCGGTGCTGGCGATTGAACCCGCCAGCGTGGCCTGCGCGCCCGGCAGGGTCAGCGCCAGGTGGCCTTGTGCGGCCTGGCTGTGGGTGTCAAACTTCAATTGGCCTTGCAGCTTGGCGGTGTCGGTCTCCACTTGGAGCGTGTCAAGCTGGAGTGTGGGGGCTGTCCAAATGCCTTGGGCATGGATGGCTTTGATGCGCAGCTTGTCGATGACGCCAGCGGCGGCCGCAGTGGGTTGCGGTCCTGTGGACGCTGGCCGCGCTGACTGGATGGATGCCTCAAATGTGATGCCAGAAGGGGCTTGTTGGGCGCTTAGCTGGCCGTCCAGTCTGGTGGCGGCCAGCCGTGAGTCCAGTTCGGCGGGGTTGATTCCGTTGAGTGTGGCGCTGCCTTGCCAGCCGGTTTTGGTTGCGGCCATGGCTGCGGCGTTGTCGGGCTTGGATGCAGCGCTGTTTAACTGCCCCTGCGCCTGCATGTGGCCCCCAGCGCCGGTGGCGGCCAGCGATTCGACCGTCCACTGGCCCTGCAGGAACACCAACTTGGCATCCAGGCTGCGCACGGGCAGGTGCTGCTGGTTCCAGGGGCCGCTTTGACTGTTGGTGAACGCCATGGCACCGCGCCAACCTGGGCCGTCGGGCGTTACCGTAGCACTACCTGCCAGGTTGGTCTGCGGCGCTTGGGGCCATAGCGCGGCCAGATCCAGCGCCTGCCAGCGCGCATCGGCGCGGACGATGTGCTGGTCTTGCCAGGGCCGAAGAATGGCCGAGATGTTGGCCTGAAGGGCACGGGCAGGGTTGGCGTCAGTTTGCGGTTGCAGCCGCGCTTGCAGCGCCAGCTCGGCGTTTGGCCCGGCCAAGGGCCCTTTAACTCGACAAAAGCGTCGGCCGTCACGCTTTGGTTACTGCCAGGCAGCTGGGTTTGCACGGCACCCTGCAGCTGGGCAGACAAGTCCAGCGGTGCTTGCGCGCCCAGTTGTGCCTGGAGGCGGTATTTACCTGATGAAAAGTGTACTTCCCGCAAATCCAGTCTATGTTCTTTGCTATCAAAGGCATAGTGTCCAGCCAGGTTGGAGAGGTGCAAAGAGGTTGATCCGACCCACTCCAGACGCTCGACGGAGAAGGGTACTTCCACCAAAATGGGCAGTTGCAAGCTGGTGGGCGGCGTTGCTGGCGCAGGTTCGGAGTCGGATGGGGGAGTCGATGCGCAGGTTTTTGGATGCTGAGCCGGGTTAGCCGCAGTTCACCATCCCACAGCGAACGCAGCGCCCATGTGGTCTGAAGGTCGGTGGCCTCAACACTGAGCGGGCCGCGCTGCCAGCGCAGCCAGCCAATGCGTCCGCCTTCACGCACAGAGCCTGTGACGTCTTTGATGGTGAGGGTTTGATTGGCAGGGAGAAAACTGCTTATGGTGTTCAGCGCGGTGGCCAGCGAGGTGCCGTGCCGCTCCAGTTCCAACAAACCGCCAAGCGCCAGAGTGGCAATGCTGCCAGGGCGAAGAGCACTTTCATCAGCCCGACGCGATGGTCACGGTGCGTTTAGCGCAGGGGCATGAGCGAGCTGTTCGTCAGCTCGCGAACCTCGACAATCCCGACTTGCCGACAACATGATCCTGGCGCGAAAAAAACTGAAACGACTTGCTGGCCTCGCGAGACGGGGTTCTTCGTCACTTTACGCTTGAGACCTGCTTCCTAAGACGACAATCAACAGGTTCACCAGAGGCGGTGCGGCCGACAAGTAAACAGTTGGCTGCCAGAGAAGCCAACGATACTGAACGCCGATGCCTTGCGGTTCATGCTGGCTAACTTTGCCACTGAAGTGTCAAAAAAATGTTCGAAGTCATAAGGGTCGCATCATTTGCCAGATTAGATGGATGGCAAGAGCATTCAAACCCTGATTGTCGGTGCCTGCACGATGTCTGGTGCTGGATTCAAGCATTTCACCCCAGCCACCCAAACAGGCTTGTCCACGCGACTTGATTCAGCATGGATATTCTCCTTCAATTTTTCCAATCAAATCGGCCTCTACCGCACGTTCTATCTGCGCAAACAGCTCCTGATTTTGTAGCGTTTTCAAAGGTTTCATTGGCTCTTCGCCGCCAACGCGGAGCAGCAGCGTTCCGTCCATCTTGGCCACGGGCGTTCGGCTGTGGGCGGTGCAACCGGCCGCTGATTTATTTGAAGTCTATGTACTGAGCGAGAAAACCGCGTTGAAGAAGCCAGCGCCGAGCTGCTGGCTGAGGCTCTAAAATGATGGTCGGCTTTTCGCAATCCCGTTCCGCCTGTTCAATCTTCCTTGTACATCATCATCCGGCCGGCATCGGTGGCACCGAGATATTTTGTATAGATCGAATGGAGGTGCCATCGGCGCGCATCTGACCCACGATTCGGTGCCATTTTTAATTTCCTCCTCAGAGAAAGCCTTTTTTTGAAAAATCAGGCTGTGCGGGATTGATAACTCTTCGAAACCAGTCTTCAATACGTACGCGGTCCGTCAAACCCCATTCCTTGAGGTACTTTGCATAGGCTGGTGGTGGAGCTAAAACGGCCGAGGTCCGCCCCTCTTTGGAAAAAGATGCGAAAGACGCTGCCCAAATCCGGTTCTTCAATCCACGCGGTTTTGTTGGCGCAAACTGTCCAGAAATTCGTCAACCTTGCTGCCATGCTTATAGGACCGCACCGCGCCCAAAGCACTTTAGGATCCGCATTGAACTGCGCCGGCGATTGCGAAGAAAACAGTCTTTTAACCAGCTCATAGTTTTGGGCCATGTATCGCACGGCCCAGAAAACTCATCGCGTTTGGCGGTCTGGATACCAGACCCCGTCATCATGAGAAACCCACTTTCTAGTTCCGCC
This sequence comes from Candidatus Rhodoferax bjergmarkensis, assembly GCA_016708345.1. Taxonomy (GTDB): domain Bacteria; phylum Pseudomonadota; class Gammaproteobacteria; order Burkholderiales; family Burkholderiaceae_C; genus Rhodoferax; species Rhodoferax bjergmarkensis. Next base: position 4,427 of record JADJFX010000041.1, on the reverse strand, counting down.
CAAATTCTTGCACGAGGTCTCACGGAAAACTCAAACCGACAGCCACTGCGCCTGGCCAGTTCCTCTCTGCCACATCCTTGTCAATACCAGAGTCACTGGCCGAGTCATGATGTAACCGTTTTCGTACAGCGCGAACGAAATTGCTTTAGGCATTGCGGCGCATTGCCTGGCAAGCGCCAAACTTGCCTGCCCAACCAAATACAGAGTCAGCAATATCTTTTTCATGACACTCCTGCTAAGGGATGCAGATGTAACCAATATCCCGTTTTGACGGCACTTTTGGGCGCATTGCTTCGTTGCCCTTCGCTTATTTGGCTTGCCAAACCGCGCTCAGGACGCCTTGCACTGCATCCCGCCAGCACCGCCCAAAGCGATATTGGCTTCTTCCGCATCCCCAAAACAACGATAAACCTGCATGGCACCAAGCCCCAATGTAATTCAAAATAACTGCTTTTTGGCTTGCCAAACCGCGCAGCGCCAATGCAATAGGTTTTACACTTTCTCATCTGTTGGAAGGACATTTCACTATGGGTTTACCACTACGCCACCTCGACTCAGGTCACCTATGCAGACTACCTGAGTTGGTCCGACGATGAACGCTGGGGAACTCATTGAGGGACAGGCGTATGCCATGAGTCCGGCACTCAGCAATTTTCTACCAACTCATCGTTGGCGAGTTGTTTCGGCATATCGCCAATTATTTTCACGGCAAATCCTGCCGCCCCTTTGTGGCCCCATTTGATGTGCGTCTGCCACGCGCGGGTGTGAGCGACCACGAGGTAGATACGGTAGTGCAGCCCGACATCAGCCTGGTCTGTGATCCGAAAACTCAAGGACAACCATGGCTGCTTTGGTGCGCCCGATTGGGGGTAGAGGTCCTGTCGCCCAGCACAGCAGCACGACCAGCGCATCAAGCGTGCGCTGTATGAACAGCATGGCGTTGCAGAATACTGGTTGGTGCATCCGGGCGATCGCTCGGTCACCATTTACCGCCTGAGAACAAGGCCTACGGCAAGCCGCTGGTGTTTGGCATGGGGGAGGTCTGTTCGCCTCTGGCCTTTGCGGAGTTGGTGATTGCCGTGGCGGATATTTTTTACGATCTGCCCCCACTGGAAGCCAACGCATAAAACCGAAACTGCGCCTTGTCGCGCCTTCAAATAAACCAACTATTTCAATTCCGTTCAGCTTCGGTTCATACACCCCGGCGCAAACTTGTTCCATATCAACTTTCTATTGGAGATTTACGGCAAAACGACTCGTGATGATGACCTTGCTGACCACTCTGGCGTGAGGGGTGCCCATGCCGACGCTTACCTCGACAACGCCCGGTAAGGTGCAGGTGCCGTGGCCACAATGTAAACGTCAGCGTCCGCGCAATGAGTGCAACAGTCGCTCGATTCGGGAGCGGGGCGGGCGTCGTGGTGGCGAACGGCATGAACGTAACTGGCGGTGCCATCTTGGCGGACTCGCGGGCGGCATCATCGGCAACCAGTGGGCGGCGGCAAAGGGCGAAGAAGCGGCCACGGCCCCTGGAGCGGTCATTGGTGCTGCCGTGACCGGAGAGACGTCTTCCGATAACCGCGATGACCGGGGCTGCACTACGATGGCGGCCACCATGAGCCTGCCCAGCGTGAAGTCAACGTTGCCGCCGCACGGTCTACGATTCGCAAACCCGCCTCACCGGCACCGCGTGGCCTCCATGAATACCGGGGGCAGCTGTTCGACCTTTATGCGCAGCAACCCTGGCAACCACTTTGCCCGTGCGGGTGTCGCGCGGCTCCGGTCGAGCAATAAATAGTCTGTGGTCTGTGGCCCTTGCTTGCGAGTACCATTGCCGCCAATTTCACAGACCTCAACCCACGCCATGAAACTGCTTTACCCCTTTTTCGGCGCGCTCATGCTGCACTGGCGCCCGCATGGGAGCCGTCAGCCGCGATATGAGGCAGCTGCTGTGGCCCAGCGCCAGTGCGGGGCGGGTGTTGGCAGTCGAAAAGGTAGAGCACCAAGGGCGCGCGGCCTGGCGCGTCATACCTGACTTCAAAGCCAAAGTCATCCTCGACGATGTTAGCGGGTGCACGTACTAGAGTCAACTTGACATGCGCTTGTTGTTGATTGAGGACGACGCTGTCTCGCGGCTGTAACCAAGCGCAAACTGGAAGCCGATGGCTACCGGGTTGACTGTGCCGCTGATGGCGAAGATTTGTTTGTTCGTGCCGAGTACCTGGGTTGACCCGCCAAGGAATTTGGGGCTGCCCAAGTGAACGGGCTGACGGTGGTTCAGACCTGCGGGCCTGGCAGCGGACGTTGCCGATTCTGATTTTGACAGCACGCGCAAGCTGGCAGGACAAGGTGCAGGGGCTGGGGTCAGGCGCTGACGAGTCACCCGTCAAACCGTTTGAGTACCCGGAGCTGGCGGCCCGCGTCGGGCAGCATTGCTGCGGCGGTCGCCCAAAGCCACCTTTCGGATGTCCTGAACCCGGGGCCCCTTGGCATCGATTTTTCAGCTCAGACCGTGAGGCTTCATGGCCAGCTGTTTCACTTGACCTCTTTGAGCACCGGAACGCTGGAATACCTCGGTGCGCGAACGCGCCTGCTGGTGAACAAGCAGGAGTTGTCAGATCACCGGGGCCCCACGATGAAGACCGCGACAGCAATGTGCTGAAGAAAGATATGCTGCGCCGTAAGCTCGACCCCTTGGCTAATGCCTCTGCCCATTGAGACCTTTGGTGCGGGCGCGGTATCGCTTCATGCTGCAGTGAAAACCCTCTGTCCATTCGTACCTGGCTGGTTTGGGGCGCTGCCCTCGGTCTTGCTGGCCTTTTTGTCCGGTGCGGTGGGCGGTTCAGCAAGCGTATGTGGCTAGTGTGCAGGCTGAGCGTTTCCTGCGTTTGCAAACGACGGTTTATTTGCTGATGGCCGGGGCCGAGCTTTGATGCAAAGGGCCTGCTGGCTATGCCGGCGGCGCTGGCCGAGGCGCGTCTGTCGCCGCCAGCGTCGGGTTTGTACGCCAACATTGCCAATATGCGCAAAGCTGAAGTGTGGCAGTCGTCATCGTCCCTGGGGTCGACTTGCCGTTTCAAAACCGAACAAGAAACCGGGCAGTGGCGCTTTGAACCATCCACAGCGCCAGCGGCAGGGCAGGCGGGAGCAGAGTCAAAACGCGGTCCTTCGGCGGCAAAAGCTTACGGCGTCAGAAAGGACATGGTCGACCAGCAAACGGTACCACTGGTGCTTTCCGTGCCCGGAAGACAAGGCTGAATTTGACCTCGCTGCGCGCTCGTTCCAGCGCACGCTGTGGCTGTGGCTCCGATGATCGGCCACGCCGGGGTTGCTGACGCAAAACCTTATTGCTGCGTGTTGGGGCTTGACGCCACTGCGGCGCATGGCCGTGGAAATCCGGTGGCAGCATTGAGAGGGCCGCCAAACCAAAGTACAGGGCAGTTACCCGGTCGAGCTGGCCGGACTCACGCTCAATCTCAACCTGCTGATCGACCCAGAGCGCCCGGCAAACGCGCTGGGCGAAGAGGCGCTGGATGATCTGGGCCCGACAGCCTTAAAACGCCGCTGGCGGTGCTGCGCGCCACGCTGGGCGAGCCAGGCGACCCGCGTCCCGGCGGCGCAGCAAGTCGATCGGATGAACGAGATTGTGAAAAACCAGTTGGGCCGGGCCGCGGCGGGCGGAGCCGCGTCAGTTCCCTTTACCCGACATTAACACCCATTGTAGGGCGTATCCAGGAGTCGCTGGGCCAAGGTCTATGTTGACAAAAATCTGGCTTTCTGCCATCGACTGCCCGGGCGGATTTGGAGCTGGCGCATCGACCGTGGTGATGCCTTTCGAAATACTGGGCAATGTGCTGGACAACGCCGCTAAGTGGGCCATGCCGGGTCGCGCTTGGCTTCTTAGGAAGCTGGCAGCCTGCATCTGCGTGACGGACGACGCTGGGTTCGTGCAGGCAATAGTTCGCTCTGGCGCGCCGGGTTGGCTCGATTAAACCGTGCCCGGCCACGGCATTGGTTGGATGGTGCTCCGGGATCTGGTCGCCAGCCAACAAGGTACGGTCACACTCTTGCAAGTTGCGCTGGGGGCGCAGGTGGACATCGTGGTTGCGGGCGGTTTGACCCCATTGCCGTTTTGCTGAAACGCCCTCTACCAGTTTAATTACGCCAGGTTTTGTTACGCCAGTTTTACCCATGAAATTGGCCTCTACCGCAGGTTCTATAAGCTGCGAGCAGCTCCTATATTTATAGCGATTTCATAGTTTTCAACGCTGCTCAAAAGCCGAATCCCACATCCAGGTGCAGCCAAAGCGCTGCGTGGCCGCCGTGGCGCAGGCCGTGTCCATTTGCAGGGGGCCGACCGGGCTCTTCCAGCGCACTCCCGCGCCTACGCCAATCTTGGCATCGACGGGTTGGGTTCATCTGCTATC
>JADJFX010000040.1 GCA_016708345.1 Candidatus Rhodoferax bjergmarkensis | reverse complement strand
ACGGAGCAGTCGACCACGCCAGCGGACTCAGAGCCGAGCAAGCGTGTCCCAAAGGCTGAGATTCCGTGTATCCACAGAGTCATCTGGGCGTGACGCGTTTTGGTGTTTCTCCTGCCTGATACCCCGCATCGAGACAGTTAAACTCAATCCAAAAATTTGAGGATCCATGAATTACGTGACAAACAAAACCCCCGCGTCCCTATGACGCGGTACAACGTGAGATTTCTTGCCGGGTCCTTATTGCCACTTGAAAGCAAGCGCATAGCTAATTACTCCTGACCGATCCGGATCCGCAGCATGGCTGCAGGCCATCGAAACCGAAAACATCCCGCAAAAAAGACGCCAGCCAGCCCCGCCGCCGCGGCTTTTGCAGCGTCGCCTGATCACCCCTGGATGCTCAGGCTTGGAAAATGATGGCCGAGCGGGAAAGCCGAGTTCTCATTCAATTGCTCTGGCCGCAGCCGTCAAACACAGCCCAGTTGTTAGCGACTTCGCCAGTGCGTGTCTACGCCGACCGCCAGCGCCGACTGAGCCTGCCTTTGCGCCAGCTGACTGGCAAGATTTTCTGACTGAGTGCGCACACCATGACCCCACCGTGGCGGCTTGGTCCCGACTCCACCAAAGCCAAACTGTTTCCAAAGTCATTGTCCGTATCTGGCCGAAGCCAAGTGCCGGAAAGCGCCCATTCGATGAAATTGACGCCCCCAATTTTTGCATCCTGACGGTGAGGCAGAAAAAAAAAAATGGCGGGCGCGGGTGCGGCGGCGGCGGCGGCGCGCCGCTTCGCGTGCCCATGATGAAACCTATGTTCTGATTGCTTGGAGCGTGTGCATGAACCTCAGCCTTGACGAGCGTCTCAACAAATTCTGCCGCGCATCACATCCCGTGATTTCTTGGACAGCAAAGGCCCGGGTAACGAAATCGGATTCTGGATCTTTGACTATCCACCTGACCGTGAGCTCGACATGCAGCTTTGTCTTCGGCACCGTGTTGCCAGCGTTGGCCAAACAAAAGCCGCCTTGCGTGCAGACACCATTGATTTGCTGCAGCTGGTAACCAGCTTGCTCGAAGAGCGCAATCTGCTGGACAAAGCCATGGAGATGCAAAAAACAAGGGTGATGAGAGTTGTCTGCTTTACGCTCGGTGCTCAAAGAAGACAAGATCGCCCAGAAGATTGCTGCTCAACATGACATCGCCAATCTCGACCTGTTGGTCCTAACCGGTGTTGGAGCCGTTTACCCCATGCTGCGCACGCATACGCTGCTCTCGGCCTTGCACCCAATCATGGGAAAAACGCCGCTGCTGATGTTCTTCCCTGGGCGCTACGACGGCCACTCACTGCGCTTGTTTAACACTCTGACGAAGACCACTACTACCGCGCATTTCGCCTGGTTCCAGAGACCACCTGAAACATTGCGCTTGCCTGAACTCGACAGACAACCGGGACAAGTAAAAAATGAACATCAGCCAACTTTTCGTCAAACCCATCGACCGCCCCATCAACGGCGTCATCAAAGCCGACCAGATGGACGCAGCGAGCGTGTGGCAAGAGCCGAAGAGTGCGTTGTCACCAAGCAGATCAGCGAATACCTCCGCAAGTTCTTTGACGCTTACTCGCAGCCATGGCTCGCCCGCATGATGCAGCTATCACTGACCGCATGGGTGTTTGGGTGTCCGGCTTCTTTGGTTCGGAAGTCCCACTTCATCAAGATCCTTTCGTACCTGCTGGAGAACATTGAAGCGTCTAACCCGAAACGGGTGAAAAGCGCCGGGCACGCAATTCTTCGACCGCAAAAGATCAAAGACGCCATGCTGCTGGCTGACGTGCAGCGTGCGGTTTCGGCACTGCCGATGTCATCCTTTTTCAATATTGACGCCAAGGCTGATAGTAAGACTGACCGCGACGCCATCCTGCAAGTCTTCCTTCGTGTGTTCAATGAGCTGGGCTACTCGGTGATGCACCGCACATCGCCGACATGGAGCGCCACTTGGTATCAAAAGGTGCGTTGGATACCTAAGGCTGCGTTCGCCCAATCCAATGGCAGCACTGGGAAAGAACGCGACGCGGTGGACTTTTTGCGTGATGACATCGTGGTGGCGTTGGCCCAAGCCTCAAAATGTCACCTGATTCCGCTGGCAAGTGGTTTGACAGCGCCCGCGACGACTATCGCATCAACATTGAAGGCTTTGCCAAGGTTGTCAATGACTACCTTGGCACCAAGCCCGCCAACTACAAAGTGATCTTTCTGGTGGACGAGGTGGGGCAGTTCATCGGCGTAATTCGCAACTTATGCTCAGCCTGCAAACCATCACTGAGCAACTAGGCACCCAGTGCCGGGGCCGCGCTGGGGTCATCGTCACCAGTCAGGAAGACATTGACGCCGCCATTGGCGAGGCCAGCGGGCTCAAGAGCCAAGACTTCTCCAAAATTCAAGGCCGCTTCCACCCGCTTGTCCCTGGCCAGCAGCAACACCGATGAAGTCATCGGTGAACGCCTGTTGGCCAAAACAGAAGATGCCCATGTGGCCTTGCGCGATGTGTTCGCAGGCAAGAGCGACATCATCAACAACCAGCTTAGCTTTGTTGGCAATTCGATCAGCCTGCGCCTCAAAGACGCCGCCGAGTTCGTCGCGGTGTATCCGTTCGCCCCTACCAGTTCACCTTGCTACAAAGATATTCGAATCCATCCGTAAAGTCGGTGCCACCGGCAAGCATCTGTCGCGCGGTGAGCGCTCTTTGTTGGATGCATTCCAGTCCGCTGCTGTACGCAACGCAAATCAGCACCGATGTGTTGGTGCCTCTGTATGACTTTTATCCGTCCATTGAGAGCTTCATCGACGGCATGGCCAAGCGCTCCATTGACGAAGCACCGCAAAACCCCTGCTGCAGCCCTATGACAGCCTGCTGCTCAAGGCCATGTTCCTGATCCGGTACATCCCTGACATCGTCAAGCCCAACATCGACAACCTGGCCACGCTGTGCATTGACCAGATTGATGCTGACAAATTAGCTCTCAAACGCAAGATCCAGAAAGCCTGGCTGGGTTGGAGCAGCAACGCCTGGTCAGCCGCAATGGCGACATCTGGTACTTCTTGACCAATGAAGAGCGTGACGTTGCCCGCGAAATCGGCCACGTCGAAGTTTCCGCCGCCGAAAAGTCCCGCCTGCTAGCCGAGCTGATTTACGACGAAATTTTCAACAACCTTACCAAGGTACGCCACCGAGAAACCAAGGCCGACTACGAATTCAACCGTTTGCTTGACGGTGCCCCTTGGCGGCAAGCGAGCCACGCCCTTAGTTTTGAAGTCATCACCCCGCTGGGTGACGACTACGAAAACATGAAGAGTGCCAAATGCATCCTGCGCAGCAACGAAGGCAATGGCCGCGCCATTGTTCGCCTGAAAGATGCTGCCCGACTGGATGTGGAGCTAGCGCTGTACCAGCAGATCGAAAAGTACATCGTCAGTCCCAAAGCTGATCAGGCGACGCCATCTCTCAAGCGTATCCTGGCAGACCGCAAAGACGAGAACCGCGAACGCCGCCAGCGTTTAGTGCACCAGCTGTCTAACCTGATTGCTGAGGGTGACTTCTTCGCGCTTGGACAATCTGTGCAGATCAAAGCTGCAGGGCCTGACAAAGTGTTGGATGACTTGCTCAACTCACCTGGTCACAACACCTATACCAAGCTGTCGTACATCAAAGTACGCCAAGTCGATCCCATTGCAGAAATCAAAGCCGTGCTCAGTGCCGACAACCTCAGCAAACCCGGCTTGAGCCTGAATGGCGAAGAGGGCAATGCACTGGCCGTCAAGGAAATGCGCGATTACCTCCACCATGCCGCCAGCCACACCCGCGTGCTGCTGTCCGACGTGGTCGACCGGTTTGCCGGCATTCCTTGGGGTTGGAAACCCGAGTGGGAAACCGTGCTGCTGATCGCCCGCCTGTTCATGGCCGGTGAAATCAAACTCATGCTCGAAGGCTCCGACCTGGACCCCGCCGCAGCGGTAGAGCCCTTGACCAAGACCGCCCGCTTCAGCTGGTGTCCATCCTCAAGCGCAGGTGGCCGATGCCCACAGCCTCAAGCGTGCCCGCGAACTGTACAAGGACCTTTTCCAAAACTCGGCCGTGAGGATGAAGACGCCCTGGTGGCCGACTTCCGCGCCCGCTTTGGCGAATGGCAGACGGACCTGAAAGGCTTCACGTTCACGGCCAGCACCGCCCACCACCCCGGCAAGGCCGACATTGACTCGGCGCTTGCTCGCATCGCCCAACAACTGGCCACGCGCGACAGCTTTTCCTTCATTGAAGCCCTGCTGTCCGCCAAAGACGACTGGCTGGATGCTGCAGAAGACATTCACGACCTGGTCAACTTCTACAAAACGCAAATTACCGCCCTGGCGCAAGCTGTTGGACGGCCTGCGCGCGTTCACGGACAACCGCGAATCTTTGAACAAGGTGCCCCAAGCCGCCGCCGCATTGAGCGAGCTCACCCAGATCCGCGACAACCCCAAGCCCTATGGCAAGGTCAACCGCATCGAGCCTCTGTTGGCCACCGTCACCAGCGTCAACGAACAACTGGCCCAAGAGAAGCGCGAACGCGCGCTTCTGTCCATCGACGAGAAAATTGCCGAAGTCCAGTCCAAGCTCACCGCCACGGCTGCCACGCCAGACACCAGCAACAAGGCCCTTCGCCTGCTGCAAGACCTCAAGACCCGCGTGGCTTGCCAAACCAGCATTGCCCAGATCCTGTACCTGCAAGGGCAGGGTGGTGATGCCATGGACGAAGCCATCACCCTGATTGAAGCGGCAATGGCAACAGCCAAGCCAGCCCAGGTCGCTCAACCCGGCGACTTCGCCAAGCCTGTGCAAACCGGGGCAACCAATGTGCCCGCACCGGTCGCCAAAACCACGCGCGTAGTGCGTGCGGCAGATTTCTCCAGCAAAAGCTACCTGGAATCTGAACCCGATGTCGAGGCCTATGTCAGCAAGCTCAAAGCGGAACTTTTGGCTGTGGTGCGCTCCGGCCAAAAAGCCCGCGTGCAGTAGCGTGATTCCATTTCCCGTTAGGGTCATTTCGATGCCAATCGACGCCAGAAGCAATTTAATTTCCCAATCGGGAAATTTGTCTTGTAATACAGGCTCTGGTTGGTAATAATTTCCCCGAACAGGAAAGTCAGATGGCCACCAACGCAGTTACCCCAACCAACTCACCTGAAGCGCTGGGCGCAGCCGTTTTGGCAGCCCGCCACAAGCTTGGCCTGACCCAACCCCAATTGGCATTGGCCGCAGGTGTGGGCGTGCGCTTCATCGTGGAGCTGGAGGCCGGCAAGCCCACCGTCCGCCTGGAAACCCTGCTGAAAGTATTGCACGCACTGGGCGGCAGTCTGGCCGTGGAAGGCCTGGCCTAACATGGCACGCCACCTCGAAGTCTGGTTGCTAGGCGCGCATGTTGGCACTCTGTCGCAAATCGATGGCCGGTTGAGCTTTGCTTATGCGCCGGGAGCCACCACGCCTTTGTCTCAATCTCTCCCTGTCCGGTCAGAACCGTTTGACGACCGTGCAACCCGCCCGTTCTTCGCCGGGCTCTTGCCCGAAGGCGGCAAGCGCAAGCAGATCGCCAAAACCCTGCAAGTCTCCACCCAAAACGACTATGCCCTGCTGGAAAGTCTGGGTGGCGAATGCGCAGGTGCCGTCACCTTGCTGGAGCCAGGCCAGTCGCCCCAAGCGCTCGATGCTCCCCGTGAGGTTCGCTGGCTGGACCATGCTCAACTGCTCCAGGTGCTGGACGAAATGCCCCTGCGCCCCATGCGCGCAGGGGACGACGGCCTGCGCCTCTCGCTGGCCGGTGCACAAGACAAACTGCCGGTGGTGTTGGATGCGGACGGCATTCGCATTGGCTTGCCGCTGAACGGCTCACCCAGCACCCACATCCTCAAGCCGCCTATTGCCGGGGTGGACGGCAGCGTATTCAATGAGGCTTTTTGCATGGCGCTGGCAGGCGCCTTGAAGCTGGACGTGGCCCGCACCAACATCCAAACCATCGCGCATGGCGCGCAGCAGCGCCACTACCTGCTGGTGCAGCGTTATGACCGGAAGCCCGGTGTGCCGGGCCAGCGCTTGCACCAGGAGGACTTTTGCCAGGCGCTAGGCATCGTCTCAGAGCACAAGTACCAAAACGAAGGCGGCCCCGGCCTGGCCCAGGCTTTTGCCCTCTTGCGCAGCGCCACCCGCCCAAGCGCACCGCACACGCTCAAGCTGCTGGACTACGTGGTGTTCAACGCCTTGATCGGCAACCACGATGCCCACGGCAAAAACTTCTCGCTCTTGTACACCCCGGCAGGTGCTGTGCTTACACCCTTGTACGACGCCCTGTGCACCGCCGTTTACCCCACGCTCACCGAAAAAATGGCCATGAAGATCGGCAGCAAATACAAGTTTTCGGAAGTGCAGGTGCGTCATTGGGAACAGTTCGCTAAAGAAGCGGAGTTGTCACCCGCGCAGGTGAAAAAGCGGATTTTGGACATTGCCAAGCGCTTGCCAGACCTGGCGCGTGCCACCCAGGCCACGTTTCAGAGCCAGGGCAACAGTCACCCCATCATCGACCAGATCGTCACGCTGGTCGACCAGCGCTGCGCTCTGACCATTCGCCGCCTGACCGCGCCCCAGTTTGATGAGCCGCCACCGGAGGCTGCTTGATCACTACTAATTTGATAGCTGCTTGCGCACGTTCTACGTGCGGAGAAGCCTGATTGATACATAAAAACAATGAACAAAGCCAACCTCAAGTCCTACGCCCCCCAAGCCCGCAAGGACTTCATCACCGCCGTCACCGCCCGCGCTAACCTGCTGGGTTTGTCCGAAAAGGCTGGCACGCTAGAAGTTGCCCCCGCCCAAACCCAGGGTGATGTGACCGTCATCGCAGGTCAAGCCTGGCCCGCCAAGGTCAGCGCCCAGCGCGACCAATTGATCGTTCGCATCCGCAAAGACGGCTTTGCCCACACCATGGAAGCCGTGGCCTACACCTGGTTCAACCGCTTTGCCGCGCTGCGCTACATGGAGCTGCACGACTACCTGGGCCACGGCCACCGGGCGCTGTCCAGCACCTCGGGTGGGCTGCCAGACATCCTCACCCACGCCACGGATCTGACCAATGAACTCCCAGGCTTGAATGCAGCCAAAGTCACCGAACTCAAACTCGCAGGCAACCGCGATGGCGAGCTGTACCGCATGTTGCTGGTGGCCCAGTGCAACGCCTTGTCCCGCGCCATGCCCTTTTTGTTCGAGCGCATTGACGACGACTCCGAGCTGCTGCTGCCTGACAACCTGCTGCGCAGCGACTCCGTCATTGCCAAGCTGGTCGAAGCTATCCCCGAAGAAGACTGGGCCGAGGTCGAAATCATCGGCTGGCTGTACCAGTTCTACATCAGCGAAAAGAAGGACCAGGTCATTGGCAAGGTGGTCAAAAGCGAAGACATCCCCGCCGCCACCCAGCTCTTCACGCCCAACTGGATCGTGCAATACCTGGTGCAAAACAGCGTGGGCCGCCTGTGGCTCATGGCCAACCCGCAAAGTACGTTAGCCAAAGAGTGGCCGTACTACATCACCCCCGCCGAGCAAACGCCTGAGGTGCAAGCCCAGCTCGATGCCCTCATCCAGACCCGCGTGCGGGAAGATGGCGACACCCTCAACCCCGAATCCATCACCGTGCTGGACCCCGCCTGTGGCAGCGGCCACATTCTGGTGGTGGCCTATGACGTGCTCAAGGCCATCTACCTGGAGCGCGGCTACCAGCCCAGAGCCATCCCGCGCTTGATACTGGAAAAGAACCTTTACGGCCTGGATATTGACGACCGCGCCGCCCAGATGGCTGGCTTCGCCCTGCTGATGAAAGCCCGCGCTGATGACCGCCGTCTGTTCACCGCCACGGATGAGGCTGGCAACCTGCAGCCGCCCAAGCTCAATGTGCTGAGTCTGCAAGAGAGCAAGGGCCTGAGCGTGGACGAGCTTGCCACCCACCTGGTCCCATTTAAAGTGCAGCGCGCCACCGTCACCGCACTGGTGGAGACCTTTGAACACGCCAAGACCTTTGGCTCGCTGATCCAGATTCCCTATGCGCTCAAAACGCATCTGGCCGTGTTGCCGGAGGTATTGGCATTGGTGAAGCAGAGTGGGGATATGTATGCCAGTGCGGCGGCGGATGACTTGCTGCAGCTGGTGCAACAGGCTCAAGTGCTGGCTATGCAATTTGATGCGGTGGTCGCGAATCCGCCTTATATGGGGGGGAAGTACCTAAACCTATTGCTGAAGGCGTTTCTTAAAGAAAACTATAAGAACTACAGTAAGGATTTGTTTTCGGCATTCATGATTAGGTGCTTGTCTGCATCCAAATCAACTGGAACAAGCGCATTTGTTACTCCTTTTGTATGGCTTTCTCTAAGTTCATATGAGTTTCTGAGAACGGAGATATTGGATCATCACTCTATAGGCAGCTTAGTCAAGCCTTCATATACAAGCTTTTTTGAATCGGCAATTGTCCCATTGGTTGCGTTTGTGATTGAGCGCGGGTCGAGTGAGTTCCTTGGTACCTTTTTTGACTTAGGGTATTTGGGTTCAGCGGAATCGCAGCCTATAAAACTCAAGGAAGGAATTGAATTCTCTAGGTGTGAATACAAATACTTGGCCAGTTCTGCAGATTTCAAAGAATTCCAGGCAGTCCAGTCGCCTATTGGGTAAGCAAGAAGTTACTTACAATTTTCAATACAGGAATCCCTTTCGATACTGTGGGACATCCTAGAGACGGACTGCAAACCTCGACCAATAATAAATTTCTACGTCTATGGTGGGAAATTTCTTTTGCTGAATTTTCCAATAAAGATATCTATAAAAAATAAGTGGATTAAGTATCTAAAGGGCGGGGGTTTCGCCGTTGGAATGGAAATTTGGAGTACCTACTTCACTACAACAATGATCCAAGTCATATTCTGGAGCAGCCCAATGCCCAGTGCCTCTTGACACTCTATTGAAACCCAAAGGCACTTGGGGATCGGTAACTTCATCTACATTTAGTTGTCGATTTGCTCCTAACGACACTTTTCATGACATCGGAGGGCACTTGCTTTTACCCTGAAGTTGGTCAAATGCATGCACTCTTAGGCTTTAAACTCCAAAGTTGCGGAGCAATTGTTGCTGACGATTAATCCAACTTTAAATTTTCAAGTGGGTGATATTGGAAAGTTACCATTAGTTGATTTCGGATCGGATGCTGGCAAAGCGGTCAATCAACTCATTCATAATTCTGGAAAGGATTGGAATGCCTTCGAGCGTTCTTGGGATTTTAAGAAGCCGCCGGTTATGAATACGTCGATCGAGGGGTCTCGGACTATTAAGGATAGTTATAAATTCTGGATCAATCGAAACAAAGAAATAATTTCTGAAACAAAGTCGCTTGAAGAAGAAAACAATAAGTTTTTCATAGCCGCATATGGGTTAGTCGAAGAGATTAGTTCTGATGTCCCTGCGGAGCAGGTCTCACTTACGATAAACCCTGCATATCGCTATGGTGGTTCGACAACCGATGAAGAGAAATGGGACCGCTTTGCAGTTGAAACAGATCCAGGACTTGATCTCCTACGCCATCGGCTGCATGATGGGCCGCTACAGCCTCGACGAGCCCGGCCTGATCTATGCCCATGCAGGCAACGTCGGCTTCGAGCCTGGCCGCTATGCCACCTTCCCCGCAGATGCCGACGGCATCGTCCCCATCACCGACGAACTCTGGTTTGCCGACGATGCCTGCGGCCGCATCCGCGAATTCCTGCGCGCCGTCTGGGGACCGGACACCTTGGAAGAAAACATGGCCTGGCTGGCCGAGAGCCTGGGCACCAAAGCGTCTGAGACCCCAGACGAGACCATCCGCCGCTACATCGCCGACAAGTTCTTCAAAGACCACCTGCAAACCTACAAAAAGCGCCCCATCTACTGGCTCTTCAGCAGCGGCAAACAAGGCGCCTTCCAGGCCCTGGTCTATCTGCACCGCTACCACGAGGGCACACTCGCCCGCCTGCGCGCCGAATACGTCGTGCCCCTCACCGGCAAAATCCAAAGCCGCATCGAGATGCTGCAAAAAGACGCCGCAGCCGCCAGCAGCACCGCCGCCCGCAACAAGCTGGCCAAGGAAGTGGAAAAGCTCAAGAAGAAGCACGTAGAGCTACTGGCCTACGACGAACAACTCCGCCACTACGCCGACATGCGCATCACCTTGGATCTGGATGATGGGGTGAAGGTGAACTATGGCAAGTTTGGGGATTTGCTGGCGGAGGTGAAGGCGGTTACGGGTGGGGCGGGGGATGAGTGAGCAGCAGCAAAATGTGTTGGGGTGGGACGCATGGGTGAGCAGGCGTGGTCGCATGCTCACGAAGCTTTCAGCGTCGGATAGGCAGAATTCAAAAACATATTTTGTTGATCTGCACGCTGCAACCGAAGCAATGTTCAGACGCATTCTCTTCATTGGACTTCGATTGAATGAGGTCACCTATAAAGTGGCTGACGCTTGGATATTTCAAAATGATGAAACGCCAAACAAAGAAAAATATTCCAAACTATTCGATGCGCTATGGTAGAAGCAGGAACAACTTGGGACCAGTTGCTGGCTAATGTTGATGGTTTAAATGCTGCTTGGGAACTTTGGTTGGGTTTTCCAAAGACCATTAGGAACCATATATTGCATGGCATTCGCAGCTATGAAACAGATTGGATTGAGTGTGCCATCCGGATTGATCAAGAGCTTGTAGTAAGGCTTGATGTTGCCATTGCTGGTGTCATTGGTGGAAGCCCAATCGGCGCACTTGACAAGCTATCGCCTCGATTGCCTCGCGGGAAGCAGGGGTTGGATGTTTACACGTTAGTTGGACGAAAGCCAAGTAAGTATTTAAGGCCAAAAATCAGCTTGCTCCAAGCAAAGCTTGATTTGGAACGCCTCGACTCACAGAGGATCTGGACATGAGCGATCTCACTTCCCTTGAGTACGGTGAGTGGCTATCGGATCTCAAGTTACGTATCCTGTCCGCTCAGCAACGCGCCACGTTGTCCGTTAACCGCGAACTGGTTTTGCTGTACTGGAATATTGGCCGCGACATTCTGGAGCGGCAGCAGGCCCAAGGTTGGGGTGCCAAAATTGTTGACCAGCTTGCCAAAGACCTGACGGCGGCTTTCCCCGACATGAAAGGCTTTTCGCGCCGCAACCTACTGTACATGCGCAGTTTTGCCGAACAGTGGCCGGAGGCGGAATTTGTGCAACAGGCTGTTGCACAAATTCCCTGGGGTCACAACATCCTGATCATCACCAAGTGCAGCAGCGTAGCCCAAGCCCGTTTTTACATTGAACAAACCCTGGAGCAGGGCTGGAGTCGCGATGTGTTGGCGCTGCAGCTCAAGTCCAACTTGTATGCCCGCGCCGGCAAGGCCGTGACCAACTTCACCCGCACCTTGCCATTGCCACAGTCGGATCTGGCCCAGCAAACTCTCAAAGACCCGTACACCTTCGACTTCATGGCCATGACGGCGCCGTACAACGAACTGGATGTGGAGCGTCAACTCACGCAGCACATCACCCAGTTTTTGCTGGAGCTGGGCAAAGGCTTTGCCTTCATTGGCCGCCAGTACCACCTGGAAGTGGCGGGCAACGATTACTACATCGACTTGCTGTTCTATCACGTCACGCTGAAATGCTACGTGGTGGTGGAGCTCAAAAACCGCAAGTTCATCCCCGAGTACGCCGGCAAACTCAACTTTTACCTGTCGGCTGTGGACAGCCTGCTCAAACGCGACGACGACCAGCCCACCATTGGCCTGCTGCTGTGCCGCGACAAGAACAACATCGAGGTGGAGTTTGCCCTGCGCGACATGAACAAACCCATGGGCGTGAGCGAATACACCCTGGTGGAAGCACTGCCTGACAACCTGAAGGGTGCAATGCCGACTATTGAAGAAATTGAGAATGACTTGCAGCAGTTGCATGAGTCGGCGCGTGGCAAAGACAACGGTGGCAGTCAATGATCAAGCTTGCAAAGCAGGATGATTGTGTTACCGAAAAAGGTGCTGAGTCACCGTATCTTTCTGCGGTTGGATCACACTCACCGGTCCTGCAAACAACAAACGACTGTCGGTCGAATGTGTCAGATGAATTCGGCGCATCTGAAAACATTCCAGGAGAACACTAAGTGGAAGAATCAGACGCAATTAAGATTGCCAAGGGCAAGAAGTCACCTCCAGACCAACTAAAGGGGCTGCTCGGGATCAGTGATGAAGTCGACCTGCTGCTGGCAAAACATCCCAATGCCACCGCAGAAATGTTGGATGACATTTGCATGCGTCAGTCCTTTGACGAAAAGATCTGTAGTGCGGCGCTGGCGCATCCAAACATCAGCCCTGAGCAGTTGTTGAATGTTGGCTACCAATACCCATTGGCGATGTTTCGAAACCCCTCTTTGCCATCAATCATGCAGTCACGAAAGAATTTTCTTGGGGAATTCAGCGGCGAGGCGTTTGAAGAATCCTTTAAGAAGGAGATCCCTTTATTTGTCATTGACTGGCTTTTGTCGCACGGGAAAGCTGAGTATCAAGTCATTTTCATTTCGGCACCCAAAAGAACTCCAGAAATCCTAGAAAAATTCAGAAGCAGCAAGTATTCCAAGGTTGTGGCCACACTTCTGGACAAAGACGCCAATACGTACTTGGCATGGGCAACAGACCTTGGACTCGATACAGCTGCGATAGCGCAACTATCGGCGGCCGAAATCCGGTCAAACATTGATGCGTGGGTTGGCTTGCTTGTGGGCAAAAAGCCTGAAACGCCTAAAGGGGCGGGCGCATCAATGGAAAGATCCGCGTCGTTACCAAAGGACTTGGGTAATGCGCTGACGTCAATCGAAGACATGTACTTCAAAGGTGGGCGAGTGCCGGTCGGTGAGAGTCCTAATTTTACGACGAATTCGCTCGATTGTTGGAAGACACCTTTAAGGCAGACGCGGCATTTAGCAAACTGGTCATGAAAGTTATTGACTTTGACTTGGGTGAGATCAAACGGTTTGGAAATCCAGGAAAGAAGGCTCCAGCTGACATTGCCAAAGCCAGCTATTACGTCAGATCCGGACTGGAAAGGTCATTCATCCGTCTGGCAGCGGCAATAGCAATTTGGTTTGCTAAACAGCCAGAAGACCGACGCATGGCTCTGAACAATACGCTTTCCAAGTTGGTTTTGGATCATCCGATGCCGAATGTCCCTGAGTCTGCCGCAATCTCTGGAAATCATGCGCAGGATCAAAACAGTCGACAAGCGGAAATTGCGATCCGACCACTGGAGCAGGACGAAGCAGCCTATCTGGCATGGGCAACGGATCTTGGCTTTACGCGGCCTACCTACGACGATGGAGAGACAACTAGCTTGAAATCGGAAATTGATGATTGGGTGGAGGCACTGTGGTCGCAAAATCAGGAGTTGCACAAAGCGCTTGTTCCAGCGAAGGGTTGCGCTCCTTCATTGCAGGGTGAGTTGGTACGGGCTTTGGGACGAATTGAGGCGGAGCACTTCAGAAATGGCATGACAAACTGGGGTGACGGCTCTGGTTTTTATGAGGGCTTCACCAGCTTGATACATGACACGCTGAAATCCGAAATAACTTTTCCAAGTTGGTCAAGAAAGCTATCGTTGCGGACATCGGAGAAATTAAGAAGTCAGGTCAAATCGGAAAGGCCATTGCCTCGGGAAAGAAGCCTCGTGATGCGGCGTTTGGCGGTAACGTTTTGATTCAGTGCGATGTGGAAAAGTCGCATCAACGCCTTGGTGCACTCATTACGCTGTGGTGCCAACGCCATCCGGAACCTTGGCCGTATATTGGCAAGGATTAAAACTGGAAGTCAAATTTAATATGCCAGTGGCGCGTTCATTGAAAGCAATTGATTTCTCACGCTGGCTTGAGTGTTGCACACAATAAAGGGAAAAGTCTCGTGCCCATTTTTTTACATACTGCGGATTGGCAAATAGGTCGCCAGTACAGTCAGTTCTCACCTGAAGACTCGTCCGCGATTTCCGAGGCCCGTATTGACGCCGTGGCGACAATCGCCAAATTGGCTGCTGAAAACGCTGTGGATGCTGTGATTGTTGCCGGCGATGTTTTCGATACGCAGACGGTGGCCGAGCGAACCCTTCGAAAACTTTTCAACGCGATGCAAGGCTTTGCTGGGCCATGGATCATGATTCCTGGCAATCACGATGCGGCGTTGACTGAGAGCGTATGGACTCACGCACAGCGGTTGGAAGTACTGCCGTCAAATTTGCATCTTGCACTAGCCGGAAAAGTCATTGAGTTCCCGGACCTCAACTTTGCAGCACTTTGCGCTCCACTGACACAGCGACATACCTATAACGATTTGACAGCAGCATTTGATGGATGGGAGACCCCAGCGGGCATGTTGCGTATCGGTATTGCGCATGGCAGCGTCCAGGGCATCTTGGCCGAAGAAATTGACTCTACGAACCCCATAGCACCAGACCGAGCCATTGCTGCACGTTTGGACTATCTGGCGTTGGGGGACTGGCATGGATGCAAACAAATCAACCCCCGAACCTGGTACAGCGGAACCCCGGAACAAGACCGTTTCAAGGGTAACGAACCTGGATATGCATTGTTGGTGCAGATCGATGCACCCGGTGCCATGCCAGTGGTTACGCGTTTACAAACGGGACGATATGTCTGGCAAGAGGTGGAGTTTCATTTAACGATTGCCAGCGATGCGGATCAATTGGTCTCAAAACTTGATGCGATCGAAGGCAAGGATGTTCTTAAGCTGACGTTGACGGGGCAAACCGATCTATTGGGGCAACAAAAGATTCTGGGCGCTATCAGCCGCGCGCATGCCCGCGCGCGAAGCTTGGAGTGTGATCAAGCGGGGTTGCGATTGATGCCCACTGCGGACGATATTGCGGCTCTGAAGGCGGATGGGTACCTTGGTGAAGTAATTGCCGAGTTGCGCGATCGGCAGGGTGAGACAGCGAACCCCGAAAGCCGCAGTGTTGCGACACATGCACTCGGGCTTTTGACCACTCTATTGGCTGAACGTCAACAGGCGGGTGCAACTGCATGAAACTCACAAAAATAAAGCTTGAGCATGTTCGGCAGTTTCGGGCTCCCTTTGAACTTGCCAATCTGAGCAGTGGACTCAATTTGTTCACGGGTCCAAATGAAGCAGGAAAAAGCACCGTTGTGCGCGCCATTCGCGCTGCATTCTTTGAACGCCACCGATCCACCAGTGTCGATGACTTGTTGCCTTGGGGTGATTCATCAGCCACGCCAACCGTTGAACTTGATTTTGAAGTAGGCGCGCGGGCATTTCACTTGCGAAAGTGCTTTTTGAACAAGAAGCGCTGCGAACTGAAGGTGGGCGATAAACCATACGATGGCGAGGAAGCTGAACAGTACCTTGCTGACCTGCTGGGGTTCGAGTTTCCTGGGCGCGGGGCCAGTAAGCCCGAGCACTGGGGTATTCCTGGCTTGTTATGGATTGAACAGGGCTCTGGTCAGGATATCGCTGACTCTGTTGGCAATGCAACTGAACATTTACGCAAGGTATTGGATCAGTCTGTTGGCGAGATAGCCAGTACCCAGGGTGATGCAATCATTGCCAAGATCCATGAGGAACGCGATGCGCTTCTCACCTCTACTGGTAAGCCGAGAGCGTTGTATTCTGAATCGATCGTCGAACGAGAGGCGCTGCGTGTTCGTATTGCAGAGCTAGATGGCCGCATTGCAACCTACCAGGCACAAGTAGACCAACTGGGAAAGTTGCGAGATGAGGACCGGGCAGACCAGCATTCGAAGCCATGGGAGCTGTTGCGCACTCAACAATCCCAAGCCGAACAGCGACTTGCAGCTATCGAGGTGCTTAAAAGCGCGCTGAATGCAGATATGTTGGCGCTTGTCCAGCTTAAGGACAAGCAGAAGCTTATTGCTGAGCAGTTGCTGGGTTTTGAAGTGCAGGAAGGAGACCTCAAAAAGCGAGAAGCCGCCTTCGCCCAGGCTCAGTCGGCGTCAAAGACTCAAAAAGGCGTTTGTGATGCCCTGGAAGCTGCCCGAGCGGTGGCCGAACGGGAGTATGTCTTGGCCAATGAAACATTGGCGGTTTCCCGTCAAGAGGATATGCGTGCGGATCTGGCACGTAGTGGAGTGCAGGCTCAGGCTAGATTAGCCGCACTCGCTGACACACTTGTGAACGCCGAAGAGGAACAAGGAAACCTTGCGAATCTTAAGAAAGTCATTCGCGACAGTCAGATCGAGAAGAAGGACATCACCAGCTTGCGAGACCAGCAGGCAAAGCTAAATGAAATTCGGATTCGACGGGAAGTGGCAGCTACTCGTTTGCGATTCAACTTGATTTCTGGCCAGAGTGTGACTTTGAATGAGGAAGTCCTTGCTGGAGTTGGGGAGCGCCTGATTGCGCTCGACGCTACGGTGAATATCGATGGCGTTGGCGAGTTACGGATTACTCCCGGCGGGAACGATCTCGCTGGGTTAGCGCGCGAAGAGGGTGAACTTCTTGCCGAGCATCGGGCACTATTTGCACGCATAGGTGTGACGACCATGTCCGAGGCGGAGACACGATTTGCGGTTAATCAGCAGGCACGATCAGATTTGAAGCATTGCGAAAAGATGCTCGCGAATCTGGTACCAGACGGATTGGATGCTCTGCGTGGTGAAATTGCGGCACAAAGTTCTTTGCACGCGGACGCCACCGCCAAGTTGGCGCAACTCCCGCCACGCCCCGTTGATTCGACTATTGCATTGAAGGATGCAGTCACCCGACAAACCGAAGCCAAGGACGCCCTTGATACCGCAACCGCCGAGGCCGGCAATGCAAAGATCGTGTTGGTCGCGGTTCAAACACAATCCGAGGGCGCTGAACGTGAGCGCGATGCGCTGCTTGCATTGGTCTTAGCACCCGAGCGCAAGGCGAAACTGGCGGAAGTAAACCAGAATGCATTGACCACCAAGGCTGAGCGGGATGCGTTGGAAGTGCGTATCCAATCACGTCAGGAAGAGGTCGAGGCCGCGCTGCCAGACATTCTGGTTCAGGATGTTGATCGGTTTAAACGAAGTGCTGATCAGAGTGAGCGCCTTTACCGAGAGCGTCAGATGACCATTTCCGTCCTAATAAGTAAGTTGGAGGAAGCGGGGGCGCAGGGCCTCGAAGAAAGCCGCGCTGAACTTGCTGTCAAGTTGGATTCGGCTGAGAGGCGGATGGCTGAGATTAAGTTGCGCGCTGATGCGCTGGACCTCTTGGTGAACCTGCTCGACAGCAAGCGCGCGGCCATGACGAAACGCCTGCAGGCCCCGTTGCAAAAACATATACAGCGTTACCTGCAACTGCTTTTTCCAAAAGCTACCTTGGATATTGGTGAAGACCTGGTTCCTGGTCTTTTAACTCGTATTGGCGGCCGTGGACCAGAATCGGGACAATTCGCCCAACTGAGCTTTGGTGCACGTGAGCAAATGGGGGTCATTAGCCGCCTAGCGTATGCGGATCTGTTGAAGGAAGGCGGTCGCCCGACGTTGATCATCATGGATGATGCGCTGGTGCACAGTGATCCGCAGCGTTTGGATCAGATGCAAAGGGTCCTATTCGATGCCTCACAGCGGCATCAGATTTTGGTGTTTACCTGTCATCCTGCAAATTGGCGCAGTGTAGGCGCAAGTCCAGTGTCAATCATTTATGAGTAACCAAAGAATTTTCGATAGTCTTTCAACCTTGTTTTCCAACACATCAGTGGTGTTTTGGCATGACGTTGATTCCGAGTTCACTGCGGTTATTGATGGATTTCAAATCGATGGTGTGAATCTGGTTCGCATGGATTCCTGTCCTGCTCTGCAAGTCAAATTGAACATCGAGAATGGCCGGAATCAGCGCTGGCTGCTTTACAGCAACCAAGCAGAGCCCGAGCCAACCAAAGACTGGTTGTTGGACGTTCGCCTGCGATCAAAGACATTTCGAGCTGACTCCATGTCTATTCTGCTGGAAGATTTAGGCCTTGCCACTTTGGGGCTGCGTCAGCATCTGAAAGATCGCGCAAAGTTTTTGCGTGCCAAAGATCGGGTAGACCGTTTGAAACGCTTGGTGCTTCCTGGTGATACCGCGCCGGATCTAGATCGAAAGATGCTGGCTGTGCTGACCAGAGCGGATCAGCCGGAGCTGTTTGCGATGTTGCAGCGGCTTTATGGGGCCATGGTTACGGATGGCATTGCAGATCTTTCGGCGCAACCCAAGGCCTGGCTGGACATTGTTGCTAATGATCTGACACCCGCATTTTGGTCCATGGTGCAAATGCAGTTGGGGTATGTAGATGCCGAGCCTAATTTACGTGACTTATTGTTGCGAATTTTGGTGACCGACTTTTGCCGTGGGCTACTGGGGGATGCACCAAGGCAGTTGGCTCATTTTGTGTTGCCGGATCGAACCCTGGCTGCCAATGCATCCGTTTTTGTTGCACGGTGGCGCTCTGACATTGCGTAGTTTGGCAGTTACAACGTTTTGGCGCAGGCCGTGGCCCATGAGTTGAACTTGGTGAGCTTGTTGTCAAGCCAATCAGCAGAGCAATTGCTGGAATGCATGACGTTTGAAGACGTTGAGTTGCGGGTGGTGCAAGACCTCAAAAAGCGCATTGTTGCCGGTGCGGGAGCCAATATGGACGTGGTGCGCACGCTGATGGCACGTCGGCGCGAAGGTCATTGGGCCAATCCTTTGCTTGCCAGCGCGAATGAGCGTACCCGTGCCTTGGCGGCGTGCTACGACGCATTGACCGCTGCAGCTGATTTCTTCAGCCTTAAAGCAGCTCACGCGGCCGGATTCAGTTTTGCCGATGCGGGAACTGCTTTTGCCCAATATCGCGATGAGCTTTTTCGCTTTGACCAGTTGTACCGGCACTTTCACACGGCAGCGGATGCGGTAGAGCCCACCGGCTGGGCCGTGTTACATGAGCTTCGAGAATCAATCGAAGGTGTGTATTCAGGCTGGTATATCCCGCAGTTAAGCGCTGCTTGGGCCAAGGTAATGGAGGGGTCGCAGGGCTTGCTCGCCCACTGGAAGCTGCCCGAGGTGACGCCGCAACAGGCTTTTTTTGAGCGCAAAGTGTTGCCCCTGTTTGAGGGCGGGGTTAAGCGCGTTTTTGTGCTGATTTCTGACGCGTTCCGGTTCGAGGTCGCTCAGGAGCTGGTGCTGCAGATCAATAGCAAGAGCCGCTTCAAGGCATCGCTGGATGGCATGCTGGGTGTATTGCCAAGCTACACCGCACTGGGCATGGCGGCGCTGCTGCCGCACCAGGCGCTGGCGTACAAAGAAAGTGCCAATCTGGATGTGTTTGCGGATGGGCATCCTGTGGCCACCTTGGAACAGCGTGGCGAGCACCTCAAAAAATTTGGTGGCATCGCGGTCAAAGCCGAGGACTTGATGGCACTGGGCAAAGACAAGGGCAGGGAGTTGGTGCGAGAAAAGCGCCTGATATACATCTACCACGACCGCATCGACATGACGGGTGACAAGCAGGCGTCGGAGACCAAAACCTTTGAGGCGGCAGCTCTGACAGTGCAGGATCTCGCCAACGTCCTGGGTTTCATCATCAATTCACTCAATGGCTCGACCGTGCTGGTCACGGCGGATCATGGTTTTATGTACCAGGAGTCGGCGCTGGATGAGTCGGACAAGTCCACGCTGGACGATAAACCCGCTGGAACCTTGAAGGCCAAGAAGCGCTACTTGATTGGACGCAATCTGGGTGCAACACCCAAAGCCTGGTCTGGCAATACCGCAGTGACAGCCGGCACCACGCCGGAGGGAAGTCTCGATTTCTGGGTGCCCAAAGGTGCCAGCCGCTTTCATTTTGCTGGTGGCGCGCGTTTTGTTCATGGCAGCGCCATGCCGCAAGAGGTTGTGGTCCCGGTCATCACGGTGCGCGAGAGCGAGGCCGACCACGCCAAGACCAAATACGTGAGTGTTAGTCTGCTCGGTGCGGTAAACAAGGTGGTCACCAATACCCAGCGTTTCGAGTTCATTCAGACAGATGCGGTCTCTGAGCGGGTATTGGCACGTTCCGTGGTGGTTTCCTTGCGTGACGGCTCGGACGGGGATCGGCCCATCAGCAATGAGCAGTCCATTACGTTTGACAGCACTTCACAACTGCTGGATGAGCGCAAACGCTCTGTTTTATTGACCGTGCTGGCTGGCGCGCATGACCCGCACAAGCGCTATGACCTGGTCATGCGCGACGCCGTTAGCAAGGTGGAAGTGCTGCGCCTGCCCATCAAGGTGGACTTGGCCTTTGGCAACGACTTTTAATCAATTCAAATGACGCAATCTCACTTAACCCCTGAAACGCTGCCTGACACCAGCTTGGATACTTTGCTAAACACCCACTTTGCGGGAAAGGTGGTGCGCAAAGATCTGACCAAATTGATCAAAGAGGGGGCGAATGTTCCGGTCTATGTGCTGGAGTATTTGCTGGGCATGTACTGTGCCAGCAATGACGAGGCGGTTATCCAGAATGGACTGGTCAACGTCAAGCGCATCCTGACGGAAAACTATGTACGCCCGGATGAAGCGGAGAAGGTCAAGTCCAAGGTGCGCGAGAGCGGCACCTACAAAGTGATCGACAAGGTTACCGTCAAGCTCAATGAAAAGCGGGATGTGTACGAGGCACTGCTGTCCAACCTCGGTGTCAAAAATGCTGAAATTTCCGACACCTATGTGCGCCAGTTTGAGAAGCTTTTGGTGGGCGGAATCTGGTGCATTGTCACCCTGAAATATCACTTCGAGGAAGACCAGAAGGGGTCGCCTTTTGCGGTAACCGAGCTCAAGCCGATCCAGATGCCCAACATGGACATGAGCGCTTTGTTTGAAGCGCGCAAGTCTTTCACTGATGAGCAGTGGATTGATGCGCTGATTCGCTCGACCGGCATGGAACCCAGTCACTTCAAAGAGCGGGTCAAGTGGCACCTGTTGGCGCGGATGATTCCGCTGGTGGAAAATAACTACAACTTTTGCGAACTTGGTCCACGCGGCACCGGCAAAAGCCACATTTACAAAGAAATCAGCCCGAACAGTATTTTGGTGTCGGGTGGCCAAACCACAGTGGCCAACCTGTTCTACAACATGGGCGCTCGCAAGGTGGGCCTGGTCGGCTTGTGGGATGTGGTGGCCTTTGACGAGGTGGCAGGCATCAACTTCAAAGACCACGACGGCGTTCAAATCATGAAGGACTACATGGCTTCTGGCTCTTTCAGCCGGGGCCGTGAGTCCATCAATGCAAGCGCCGCCATGGTGTTTGTCGGCAACATCAATCAAAGCGTCGAATCATTGGTCAAGACCTCGCACCTGCTGGCGCCATTTCCAGAAGCGATGATTGATTCGGCTTTCTTTGATCGCTTTCATGCTTATGTGCCCGGTTGGGAGATCCCCAAGATGCGGCCCGAGTTTTTTACCAACCAGTACGGCCTGATTGTTGACTACCTGGCGGAATACTTGCGCGAGATGCGCAAGCAGAGCTTTGCGGATGCCATCGACAAATTTTTCAAACTTGGCAACAACCTGAACCAGCGCGACACCATTGCGGTACGTCGCACGACGTCAGGCTTGCTCAAGTTGGTTTGCCCTAACGGCGAGTACACCAAAGACTCCGTTCGCAAATGTTTGGAATACGCGTTGGAGACGCGGCGGCGAGTGAAGGAGCAGCTCAAGAAAATTGGCGGCATGGAGTTTTATGACGTTCATTTCAGCTACATCGACCTGGAAGATGGCGTGGAGCGTTTTGTGACCGTGCCGGAGCAGTCCAGTGGCGCACTGGTGCCAGAAGGGCGTTTGCAGCCGGGAACGCTACACACCATCAGCATGGGCTCATCAGAAATGCCTGGCATTTATCGTCTGGAAATCCAATCGATCCCCGGATCAGGCAAGGCCAATGTGTCTGGCGTTGCGCCGCGCGAGGCGGTGCGGGTGGCGTTTGACTATTTCAAAGCAAACTCATCGCGCGTAAGTGCATCTATCAAGCCGGGCGAACGGGATTTTCATACCCATTTGGTGGAATTGCAGGGAACTGGCGCACCTCAGGCATTTACCTGGCGAGCTTTATCGCTTTTTGTTCTGCCGCGTTGGGCAAGCCCGTGCAGTCACAGTTGGCTGTGATGGGTGATATGAGCCTGGGTGGAACCATCATCCAGGTCCGCAACCTGGCAGAAAGCATGCAGGTCGCTTTTGATGCCGGTGCCAAGCGCATCTTGCTGCCCATGTCGAGCGTGACAGACATCCCGACAGTTCCCGGTGAGTTGTTTGCCAAATTTCAGACGGGGTTCTATTCGGACCCGGTGGATGCGGTATTTAAGGCGCTGGGGGTCGAATAGGACCACAGGCTCATGCTATGAGCCTGAACGTGGAAACAATACTGTCAAAACCACATACCGAAATACATTAGTTTCAAGTAACGGACAAGGGGAGCATTGGATGGATGACGCAACCAAAAGCATTCTGACGAACGCTGACTCCACATCAGCGCAACTAGCTGATCTGATGAATCAGAATGGTGAAATCAATAAACTGATAGGGCGTCACCCAAACGCTGATTCAGAGACGCTTGCGGAGATCATCGGATTCTGGGATGACGATGCAGACGACATCGACTTGGAGTTGCGGCGGACGGTAGTCAAACATCCTAACGCAAGTATTGAAACTCTTGTGGAACTTGGACGGGAGTTTCCATCACTTCTGCTAGAGAACCCCTCACTGAAACTTCTCTTGAGGAAGCATCCAGATTTTCTTGAATTGATACCGGAAGTCTTGATGATTCCCGAATGTCCAGTCGAAATTATGCGCTCTGCTATCGCGTCAGGAGATTTGATGCAAAAAGCGATGCTTGCACTAAACCCGGCGCTGCCCAATGACTTTCGTGGGCAATTGTTGCCAAGGGAATTAGCGGCTCAATCAGACACGGCACTCGAAAAATTTACCGACTCACAAAAGGACAAGTGGGTAAAGGAGTGTCTTTCAAAATACAGAAGTACTTCGCGGCCGTTCTGCATACCTCGATTTCTTGAGCTTGACCAATCGAACCCGGAGCATCGAAAACAAGATCAGGTACTGTCCGGGTTTCCTTACACCAGCAAAAAGTGGCAATGGCCGGTGGGACCCAATGGACGGCACATGCAGCCGATTGCTCAGGTTGACTTGGAAATTGCTTCAATCAATCTAGGCGAATCTCTTGGAAGTGGGCTGCTGCAGGTCTGGGGTGGTATCGATAAAAGTGAACTGAATCTCCGATTGATTCCCAATTCAGATCTGGAGGAACCGGTTGATAATTTTTATCCCGAAGATCCACCTTGGCTTGCCACCGATCTATTTGGGGATGCCGAGATGTACGGCTGCATGATTTCACCATTTCCTTTATCAGCCTATCGACCCTTCGCGTTCAGCAACTGCCGGGTGGAATGGGTGCCGTTTGGAAACATGTACTACCCAAGTCTCACCACGCGAATCTTGTATGCGCTTGAATCCGAGAATGACTCGTTGGAATTCGATGGCAAGCTTGAGCGCAGACTTGAGCGAGTTGATGAGCATCTGAACAAGATTGAGATTCCAACAGGTAAAAAGCCTTGTATGGAATTGCTATTCCGACTTGGTGGATATACGGATGGTTTAGGAAATACATGGGATCGGTACCCCGATTCCTTACTGCTCTACCACTCAATCGATAGGGGTGTCAAGATAACAGTGGGGGTGACCTACCGAAAGTCGTCAGACGGACATATTGAATTTTTCGCGGATTCAACGTGTGACAAATAGTCAAAGTGTTAGGAATTCACAAGAGTAATGGCCGGTCTTTTACTTCGATTGGAGGTCTTCCTAATGACTCAAGCCCTTCCCAACAGCCATGCAGTCGGATCCAAGTTAGCGACGCCACCTTCGCCCAGTCAGGGCGAGGTGGTTTGCGTGCTGCCGTCTCGGTTGGCTATCCTCGGTGAGGCGCTTGAGCCAGTTGCGAAAGAATTGCGACACGCAATGACGCGTCGGACCACGCCATCCAGTCGCGACCTTGTGGTGCCAGATGATCTGGCGCGACATATGGGCATCATTCACCAGGCGTTGATGGATTTGCAGCCGAGAGTTGACGCTTTGATGAGCAATGTAGTCAATGATGAGAACGCCGGCATGGCCCAGGCCTATCGTGAAGCGGGACGGTTAGCGCAGGTATTGTCAGAGTTTGTCGACGGTTACCACGACGCAAAGGCTGCCAGTACGAGTCCGGACACCAAGGTCGGGAAAGATTTGTTGTTGGGTGTATATCGTCACCACATCCGGGAAATTGGTGAGTGGTTAGAGGAGTTTGTGCAAGTTTTGGCCGATCCTCTGCCATGCAAAGGCGAGGAATCCCGATGGCGGCAAATGTCGAGTTGTCTGTTGCCTTGAATATGTCCAGCCCACCTGAAATGGCCAAGCTTGATGTCAAAGAGAGCAGTCAAAACCGGAGGCAGACCTTAGGCAACAAGTTGCCTGCGATCCCCCAGTTTTTGCTCTTTGCTGAATCGTCGCGGCTCCGGCGATTCCCGCATTTTCAACTCGCCGTTCAGTACGGCTACCCGAACCTGAACGAGCAGATGAGCTCCCTTATTTGTCCAACGCATCTGCCACGGCGCGCCTGTTCGGCAACCAGCTTTGACACATCATCAACCCGCGCACCCCAGCGAGCATGGCAACTCAGACAGTGTCACTGAGGCGATCGAGGGTGTTGGATGAGCAGCCGCGCCAAGGCGCCATTCGTTGATGCTTGTGAAAACCAAACGGCACCCGACGCACTGGTATTGACCGAACGAACACATCCTGCCATTGGCATCTCGCTTGATGACCGGCTTGTAACTGGTGGCGCCACAGGTGCGGCATCGATTGACGGGGTTCATGGGATGGATGCAGGCAATTGAAATATTGAGCAGGGGGAGGGATTTTCAGGCACGGTCAGTCAAAGTGCAACAACCAGCCAAAATGTGGCGATGCTACGGCGTTTCTGTGACAAATTACCGCAAAAGGTGGCCTCATTCCACTGAACGGACCAAATCAGCGATCAATCAACGAATCAGGGTCAACGGCGTCCGCATGTCCAACAGCACACCCCCGCGCAAAGCGACCAAAGTCCATCACAAGGGTGCGAAGCACTAAAGGGACGCCATGAGTTTGAATCAAGTTGACAGGGCAGCGCCGATGTTCCCCAGTCCAGCGCCAAAGCGCCGAGGCCTACCCCCGGGCGCCACAGCGCAAGTTGTGCGTGACCCCCGATCATTGGGTGTGCACCACTTTGCCTTTGTGCGTGCCAGCCTGTATGGCGTGGACCTGCGCGAAGCGTTTATGCGCTACCTTGCCTGGAGCGAAACAACCACCGATCTGCGCTACATCCAGAACCGCCGTGACGCGCTTCTCAAGAACATCATTGAAGCCGGTCGCCATCTGGACGCCACGCTGCCAACAGACGCCAAGATCACCCATTTGCTTGACCTGCTCAGGAGCGATGCGCCAGTACCCTCGGCCGTCACGCTGCCAACCTTGGAGGAGTGGGTGGTTCTAGAGGGCATGGACCCGGAAGCCTGGTCCGAGGCCGAGCTGATCGCAGAATACAAGGCTGCCTTTGGACTGGACAATGCGGACGCCATCGATGCGGCCGATGGCTTTAAAGATCCGGTGGCCGAGCGGGTGAGGGCGCTTAATCACCTGGCCACCGTGCTGGAGGTCACCCCGGCGGCCAGTGATCGGCTCGAATCCTGGTTCGCCCGTTCCACCGCCAAGTGTTTGCGCAACGTGGGCGTGCTCACCCTTGGTGACCTGGTGAACTTCATCAACCTGTACGGCTACCGCTGGCATGCGCGCGTGGCGGGTTTTGGGGTGCAACGCGCCAGCCAGGTGGTGGCGTGGCTGCGGATGCAGTACGAGCACCTGAACCTTTTGATCAGCGACAGCGTGAACGAGCCCAAGTCACGCCGGGCCTTGCGGCAACAGATAACAAGCGGGAAACCTCTTGGGCCAGAGGCACTGGGAGGATTGAGCCTGCTGACCAGCACCGAATCTGCTTTGAGCCAGTTTGGCCAGGGCACCCGGGTTCAATTTGGCTTGCAGCAAATGCAAAGCTCAGCCCAGCTCGCTGGCTCTAGCGGCGCCTTTCGCAGCCACATGGCCAACACCCTGGGTGCTGACAATGACCTTGAAGCTGTCAACGCCTGGCTGGGCCGTTATCAGGAAAAACCCGCCACCCAGCGCTCCTACCGCAAGGAAGTCGAGCGTTTCATGCTGTGGTGCGCACAGGAACTCAAAAAACCCTTGTCCTCGGCCACCGCACCGGACTGCCAGAAGTACCGCGCTTTTTTGCAAGCCGTGCCCGCCAGCTGGATGCAATCCATGCCGGTGGCGCGCACCGACGTGTTGTGGCGTGCCTTTCGTGGCCAACCCAGTGCCGCTTCGCAAAAACAGGCACTGGTGATTCTGCACACCCTGTTTGGCGGCCTGGTGGACGCGGGCTATCTGGTGGCCAACCCCATGCGCTCCCTTCTGAAGAGCTTTGACCTCCCGCCCTCAAAAATGGACATCCGGCGCTCCTTCACGGAAGCCGAGTGGGCGCATGTGCTGCAATGCTTGGACAAAGTGGCGGTGGGGCCGGAAAGACTGCGACTCAAATGCATTCTGGAATTGCTGGTGACCTCCGGCATTCGATTGGATGAACTGGCCAAGGCACGCTATGGCCAATTGCGTCAGGAGTCGCTGCCCGATTTGCCCCAGACCTGGGTTCTCACCGTGACAGGCAAGCGCAACAAGACGCGCGAGGTACCGTTGAACCCGGACGTGGTGCATCTTCTGGCGCTGCACGCGGGAGAGTTCTTGCAGGAAGACAAACACTGTACGGATGCTGACAGCCTACCCTTGATTCGGAACCTTGCACCCCCAGTGCCGCAGTGGGCAGGGCGCTGAAGAAGTAAATGGTGTGCCAGCAGGTGCGGTGGTGGCAAGCGCAACCTCCAACACCCTGGCAGCGCCTTGTCGGCAGCGGGCATCTGCGTCTCAAACGCTTTTTTGTGCAGGCGGCCAAAACGGCGCCGGACAGCGGACTCGATCCCGAGCGATTCATGAAAGCCAGCACCCACTGGATGCGCCACACCTTTGTCAGGCAGGCACTGGTCGATGGTGTGCCGATCGAGGTGGTCAGTGAACTCGCCGGTCACGCCAGTATCGACACCACGTCGATTTATTCGACGCAGGAGTTGGCCAGGAAGATTCGGGCTCTCCAAACGATGAGGCACCGGGTGGCGCAGTCGTAGACCCATGATCGCACGGCGCACGGGTGGTCCCTTTGGGCTGAGGTCCATGGGGTCAACTAAAATCAGCCATGACCAAAACCGCCACCAAAACAAAGATTTGAAGATGGACCGCACTACCAGCCAAAGGAGGGTCTCCCTTCGTCGCTCTCAGTATCGGTGGCAACCATGTCGTTTTTGCGGCAAGCATCGGGGCGGACGGATGGCAACCGCACCATCGGAAAATCGCAGGCTGCGCACCGCGCCAAGGTAAGAGACGCCGAGGCGTTACTGCTGGCGTTGCCCGAAAGGCAGATCCAACAACTGGAACGGACGTTGACGAGAAGGTTGCCCCCGAGCAACCGCGCCAACGCGCCACTTTGATGCTTGAAACCAAACGGCCCCGACACCTGGTATTGACCCGACGAGCACATCTTGCCGCTGCCATCGCGCTTGATGACCGGCTTGAACTGGGGGACCACAGGTGCGGCAGCGATTGGGAGATTCATCGGTTGAACTTTAAATAATGGAAATAGAGCAGGGGGATTTTGGGCACATGTCGTTAGTAGACTGAAATATGAGCCCGCGACTTTGAGAAACCCTACGCTGATCACGACCACGCGGCACTTTTTACGCGCCCACCTGAGCCCATGACACGCTTGTGTATCGACGTCGAGGTGCCTACCAAGCCAACCAAGGTGATTCGCTTGATCCCCAAGCGCTTGCTGATGAATTTGAGTCAACCTGCGCACCATACAGCGATTTGAACGTTCGATTGTGGGTTGCTGCTGGTCAAGGTAATGGTCGATACACGATGGATGAAGCCCTCATCGGGAATTTTTCGCTTCGGGGTTGGGGCGGGCGGTTTTTTTGGGGTGGTGGGTTCTTTCCCCGGTGGGGGGGGCCGGTTTTGGAAGGGGTTTGCGTCTAACGCCGTAGGAAGGTAAAAGTGTCCCAATTGCGAGGGTAAATGTGTCACTCCCCCATTTGAAAATGGGTTAAAACGCCCGCCAACCCGCATGGATACTGGGTTTTCAGAGTTGCGATGGTAAATGTGTCACCGCAAATGGCCCGTGACGGTAAATGTGTCACTGCTCTGTGACGTTCAAAACCTGTTTCTGTAGATTTTTCAGTAAATGAAGGTCCGAACAATGGCGGCTCTATCACGGGGCAGCATTGGAATTCGATGCACAAAGCTTAGCGGTGAATTGCCGTAGCTTCGTCGGCAATTGGGACATTTGAAAGTCGCGTCGAGCACGCTGGCCTTGATGAGGTATTCGCTGGTGCTGCCGCAACTGCGACACCTGGTCTGCAGACAGCAACCATGCACCGGGCAATATCCAACACCATCAAACTGGTGAACCACGCTGTGATAGCCACGGGACATACACTGAGGACAAAAACGCAGCTGCGAGCACCAACTGCGCCGCATTTCTGGACGCTGCATCGACAGCCGAATCGTCTTCTGAGTCAGTCCAAGCGAGGCGGCCGTCATGCGAATATCAAGCTCATTCGCAGTAGCCGCATAGCCTTCATAAGGATCAATCTGACCCCTGGCGACGTGAGCCACCACCCTATGCCCGGGCAGCCGATTCATCCGTGCGAATTTCCAAAGAATCGAAACCACGGACTCGAATGGGTCGACCCACTGACGCTTGAAGAGGTACCCCAGGCTGGGACTGAGTTTGTTTTCCTCGAAAGTCAGGATAGGGTAGAACGACATTGACATGCGCTCACGGCGTCGCCGCCAGCAACTCGCTGCTGACGGCCTGGCGTGCTTGGACATACCCGCTACTGCGTACGGCCAGCTTCCATATGGCCGCGTTTGGTCGGAAGTTTGACGCATCCTGCAGCTCGCTTTCCTTGAGCACGATTTCCACGGCCCGGGCAAATGAATCC
This sequence comes from Candidatus Rhodoferax bjergmarkensis, assembly GCA_016708345.1. Taxonomy (GTDB): domain Bacteria; phylum Pseudomonadota; class Gammaproteobacteria; order Burkholderiales; family Burkholderiaceae_C; genus Rhodoferax; species Rhodoferax bjergmarkensis. Next base: position 70,599 of record JADJFX010000040.1, on the reverse strand, counting down.
ATCGGAATTTCAAGCTCGCCGGGCAATCCATGTTTGTGGTGCAGGGCTGCAAATGCGTTCCACAGAAGTGCTGCATCATTGCCGAGCTGATACCCGTTTGTGACAGCTTGGGGAAGATAAAAACGGGTGAAGCTCCAATCGCTGGAGCGCGGAAAGCAGGTCTGGTCATAGCCAGCCAGGCAGGTTGCCACATCATTGACGTTACGCACACCGTGAAACGCCAGTTCTTCGACCATCAGCCGCGCCACAATTTGTGTCTTGCGCGCTTGCTGCAAGGCCGTCTTGACGGCCAACAATTCCTGCTGACCCACCAGGAAGGTGAACAAGCGAATCTGTATCCGGTCCAAATGGTCATGTACATCGCGCAGCCATTCGTACTCGTTCTCGTCGTAACGCTGCGCTTCATCGCAAAACAGCACCACCGTACCACTGCCATTGCGAGAACAGGCCTCCTGATCTTGTTGATCAAGCGCAGGCGCTTGGTGGGATTGCTGCCGCTATCGGGCTCCGGAAAACCGACAGCTTCGAGCAAGTTGGAGAAAAATGGCCCCTCTGCATGACGCGGCTTATGCTCCGCCTGTGCATGGTAAGTGGTGATCTTGGGATGGGTCTCGCACAGCAGCAAACGCAGGTATTCAATGGCGCGCGTCTTGCCAATTCGAGGGGGCCCATAGGTGAGGGCGCCTGTGATCCGGTAACGCAGACATCGGCAGATGAGTTCATAGAACGACTGAATCGCTGGCGTGGCAATGCGGTAACTTCCCGTCTCAATCGGATGCAGCGCTGGATCGATGGGGCGCACATTGTTGAGAATTGAACCCGGCGGGGCAGGGTGAGGCACTCTGGCAGATATTCCCTTCTTGCTTGGCATGATCGAACTCCTTCAAAGAGCGGGGGTAAGAAATCGACAGGGCAATGCGCAGTTTGTTCGTTACGTTGGCCAGACCGATCCGGCGTAGCCCGTACCGATGCTCAAGCGCTGCGGCTCAATGCGTGGCGGCGGCAACACTTGGTCGGCGTCTGTGGCTACAGCTGCAGACGTTGGCCCTGCAGCCATCGTGCTGCTCAGACTGGTAGGTGCGCCGGCGAGCGTTTGCAGGGTTTGTGCCAGCTCGCTGGCGGCGCGACGTGTGCCCTTGGCCTTGGCAAATTTATCTTCAATGAATTGCTGCAAGAATTCATGGCTGAGTGCACCGGCCAGCCTTTTGCGCCCACGCAGCTTGATGATTTCTTGACGCAGTTTGAGGTCGTGTGCGATGACGCCCCACGCGCCCTGCGCCGTCAAAATGCCCAACTCCCGCTCCCTTGGATGAAAACGCGCACCGTGCGCAGATCCTGGCTGTTGTAGTACAGGTGCAGCTCTTGCCCGAGGAAAGAGGCCGTGCTGGCCAGCATCGCATTGGTGTAGCGCACGCCATAAAAGTTGATGTGCGGTCGCTGTCCCTGGTGGAGGTAGCCACGAACAATGACTCGTTTGGGCGTTTGCATCAGGCACAGGGTGCGCCGCTTTGCATCTGGCAGCCAATTGAGCATGGCGCCACGGGTGCGAACTGAATGCTCGACAGCTTCAAGCGGTGTGCGCCCGTTCAGACCATCGTGAGGAATGCGTTGTAGACGGCCATAGTGGCCTCCAGCAACTCCTGTATTTCGCTCAGTGAGACATGCAACCGCGCATTGCCTTTGGGGTCCGACAAAGCACGGCGGATGTCTTTGGGGTTGGAGCCTGTGTGCCCTGGCAGCCGACTGGAAAGATTGGCGGCAATCGACCCGAAGAAGCGCTCGATGTAGGGTCGGTCGTCGGGCGTGTGCGGCGGCCCGGCATTGATCATGCAACCAATGAATTGGCCCAGGGCGTGACGCACATCGTTTGAGAGGTTGGCCTTGGCATTGTCAAGCTTGAACCACTGCCAGGTGGCGTAGCCCAGTTCGGGCAGCTTGCCCGATGGGAATCCACCCAGGGGCCATAGCCTACCCCGGGCAGTGTGAACGCCATTGGGCGATGCGGCTCCAAAGCCGCCTCAATGGTGCGGATCACGTCATAGCGGCTGTATTCGCGGTTGAGCGAGACGTGATAGCCCAGCACGGCGCGGCTGTACACATCGATGATGACCAATAGCCAGATTCTTTCGATCTCAAACTGCTGCTCGAATCCCAATGGATCTTTAACCACCACTTTGAGTCGAAGATCCAAACGGTGTCCATCGAATTCAACGACATCCAGGAATGTCGCAGCCGGCGGCGAGGTTGATCAGCATCGGCGGGCAGTCCCTTCAAATGACTGGCCCCAGCCAAATGGGCAGCGCGACCGAAGCTGAGTAGGCACTCGGTGCGCAAGGCAGCTGACAGGGCGCGAATGGCCATCCGTTCGGTGTTAAATGGATACTCATCTGCGCGGATTGACAGCTTGCGGCATTCGCTCAGGAAGCCAGCATGGGCATGCTTGAGGTTGCGCAGTCGGGTGCGCAGCTTGCCATCCGTGCTGACCTGGTGGAGCGTGATGCGTTTGCGTTTGACCTGCTCCTTGATCCACGTGATCAATTCGGGGTGAGCCTGCAGCAGCAGTTCAAACGCGCCCGCAGCTGCACCAAAGCCACTGGCGCTGATGGCTTTGAAGGGTTGGACACGGTCATAACCAGCGACATGGGTGTAACGAACCAGGGCACGAAATCCGAATGGCCGCCCGTCAGCATGCGTATCCGTGCAACGTTCGATCAATCGGTACAGCTGTCGGCGATGGAGGTGCGTTTGTGATTCAATTTTTTTGAGCGTCTCCCCGCCAGCGTATAGCTCAATCGCTGTGCGGCGCATGGTGAATATTGCGCGTTCTTTGGGTGCCAACACCGTTGGATTGAATTCAGGCCACACTGCGAGGTCAGCCGTAGTGATTTCATTTCTGTGTTGCTTCATTGGGCTGGCTCCAAAATGGTTTGCAGACTCAGCCTCTGGGTATGCAACGATGGCGCCAGCAGAGCGCCGGTGCGAAGTAGATCAAAAACGGCAGCGCGAACCAGCATGGGTTGTGCTTTGGCGAACTCACGCTCAATGGCCAATAGCGGGATCGGCAAGTTGGAAAATGCAACGATCGACTTCTTCAACGCAGGCTCTACAGAGCTGGCAGAACAGTTGATGACAGGGAGCATGCGTTGCCAGTTGTCAATCCAAATGGAGGCGGCAGACAGTTCGGGTGAGGTGACAACACGCAGCGGTTTGCCGTCGTGCTCATGGGGTAGATCCGCAGGCATTTCGCCAGCGATCAGCAGCACAAATTCTTGTGCGCTTTGACGAGACACCCAGTAGCTGATCAGTCGCGAAGTTGGAGCGGGGCCGATTCGCGCGGGACGTTCGCAAAAGGTAGAGACGCTGGGGTCTGCTTCCAGGCGCAGCCACTGCTGAAAACTGGCTTGATCGTAGTGTTGTACGAGTCGCCCCAGCTTTGGGCTGCGCGCTTCAATCAACCGGGCCCCGCGCGGGCGGGCGATGGCCAGGGGAGTTGGGGCGTCAGAGAAATCTCTCATGATTTCAACAGCTTAGGCACGCGCGCAGAAAATAAAGCTACGAAGTGACAGATTTACCTGCCGCTAATACAAAGTGACACATTTACCCGCGCAGACTGCGACGGTAAAAGTGTCACCTGCTTACGGGTCATTACTGGGAAAGAGGCAAATGCGGCGGTGACACATTTACCTTCCTCTGCACCTCCCACCTTCTCTTATACCAGGATGGCGGATAGTGCGGTCCCCCCCCGGCCCCGCCCAACGCCGGGTTGAGGCCCAGTGGTAATCAGCCATTTTTGCCGTCCCCGGCCACGCGGAACAAACGCGAACCAACCAAGCGGGCGCCCGAATCGGTTTTGAATCTCCCCCCGGGTGACACGGGTCCAAGGGCAATCCATGCGATTGCCATGGGTTCTTTAGGAGTACCGCCACCTCATTGTTGCTCGAGTCACCATGTACTGGCGCACCGGTCATCTTGCGCACTTGCACGCAGCCTTCCCCCGTCTTTTCTTGTGCTAAGGCGTTGGAACGGTACTGAATACCTAGCGCTTTGATGGTGCTGTCAGCGTAGGTACCGCCAAGGTGGTTGCCTTGACTACCACCGCCGTAATACAGAATGCTTTCGCCGCCGTGCCGGTGTTTGATTGCAGCTAATTTTTCCGCAATCTCGCGGATGTGTTTCCCAATCGATGTTTTCAATGGGTTCCATCGGAGCTTACGGCGTTTGGGTGGGTCAATACGGTCATCAGTTTTGATAAAGTCATGCGTTGCGACTTCTCGCGAATATAGCCCCTGCGAGATGGGGTTGGATTTGTCACCCTTGATCTTTGTGATTCGTCCCCCCTCTGTCTTGATTCCAGGCCGCAGTTGAGCGACAGAGGATGCAAGCTATCTTCTTCCAGTCGTCTGTCTCTGTGGTTCCCCTGGCGTTCCTGTTCTCAGAAAAAAAAAGTTATTTGATTTATTGGATAATGAAACGTTGTCCTCCGTCACCTGTTGAAAACGTGTCAGCAAAATTTTTAGTGAGGGTCACATACGTTACACCAGCGGATACAAGAACAGAAAGCACGCGCAAAACTGAGCTGGATTCGGGGTGGTCGGCATACCAAGCGGCACGGATTCGATAGCAGCGGAATAGCGGACCTCGCTGCAGCGGCCTTGGGGGGTGACCACGGGTTCACTGTATAAACATTTCAGCGGCAAGTCGGACTTGTTCAAAACCCGCGATGATCACCGCCGAACTAAAACGCGGCGAGCATGTATGCCGCTGTGGATGCGAACCCAAGTCGGGCCATCGGTATAGCGAAGTATTTAAGTAAGAGTCATGTGCAGCACCCGGAGACTGGGATGCCCCTCCCATCATTGACACCCGAGATAGGGGCGTTCCGAGGAACGCCGTGGACTGCATTTGAACAAGGCGTCCGGACTGTTCATGCCAACGTTAGTGCTCTGACCAGGCAACTCGAAGACCGCCTGGGTCGTCGTGGCACAGAACGTGAAAGCGGTGATGGCTTTGCGCGTTCAATGCGTAGTGAAGCGATGCAGCGCGGACTGTTGAACGCAGTTCACGCAACGCCGGGGAACACTTTATCAGTTCTTTGCAAATAAGCATTTCTCAAAGGAACCCACCATGAACGAAAAAGCCATTCTTGTCATCAGCGCCGGTTGATGCCGCCGGGGAGCAATTGCCAGGCGGTTTGCACGCAGAAGGCTACGTTACTTTGTTACCCGCCGCAGTGAAGACAAGCTGGCAATATGTGATTGAAATACGCAATAGCGGGGGCGAGAGCATCTGGTTTGGCAGCGATGCTCGCAAAGAGGAGAAATGATCTCGCTTGATCGAAAGATCCAGGCGCGACATTGCACCTATTGAAGTAGCAGTGTTCAACATAGGTGCCAACGTTGCGCTTCTCGATCACTGAAACGACTTCGCGCGTCTACCAAAAGGTATGGGAGATGGCTTGCTTCTCCGGCTTTCTTATGGGACGAGAGACAGCAAAAGTGATGCTGCCACGGGGGCGAGGAACCATCATTTTCACCGGTGCTACCGCAAGCTTGCGGCGGCAACGTGACTGCGGCATTCGCAGTTACCGAGCATGCCACTGCGACACATCGTGAAGCATGGCGCGCGAACTTTATTCAAGGGCGTCAGTCCACGCGCACCCGGTTATCGATGGTGCCATTGACACGGAATTCGTCCGCGCAGGTCTTTTCCTGAACGCTACGGGCTGAAGGATCAACGCAGCATCTTGAAACCGGACCGGCATACGCAGGCCTACTGGCGAATGCGTGCCCTAACCTGAGATGCATGGACGCATGAGACAGAACTGCGCCCATGGCTGGACGCTGGTAGTTCGCCTTTACTTGTGAATCAATCAACACCGGTTGAAGTCACCCATGAGTCATCTACCGTTCAATTCATGTTCGACTTTGGAAGTCCAGTGCCTACCTCTGCACAAAGCATATTCCTGAAATCGAATCTCTTACCCGTGATGCTTTAGTATGCAAATACTGCGGGGTCTTTGGCTGCCAACAATCGTTCACCTATGGAAGCATTTTGCGGGCGTTCCGAACAAGCAAGCCTACGACGCGCTTGAAATCCAACGCTTCATTGCAAAGCACAGGATCCACAAATTCCGCTTTAACCCTTTCTTCCCCATCAACACATTACAACTGATGCGTGGGGCCGTCGCGGCGCAAAAGCTTGGCGTTTCAAGCCTACGTGGATGCGATGTTCCCGGCCATGTGGGGAGCAGGGGCGAAATATGAATGACCCGACCGAGATCGTTGCCGTCTTGTCGGCAGCTGGGATTGATGGTGGCTTACTTGAGGGCGTCACAACAACCGGACGTCAAAGGCGGCCTTCTCACAAATACCCAGTCAGCGTTTGAACGCGGCGCATTTAGTACCACGTTCTTTATCGGCAGTAAATGTTTTGGTGAAGCCGCCTCCGAGAGAGTTGAGGAAAATCGTTCGGGCAATTCAGCCTAACAGGAAGCCATAATGAACACTGAAACGTTTTCAACACTCAGTCGTACGGATCGCGATGGTATCGCCATCATTGATGAGATAAACAACCCGCCAACCAATTTAGTCGACCGCAAATTGGTCATCGATTTAATGGCCTTGGTATCTCTGTCGAAGGTGAAATTACTCGGGTTGTTGTCTTCGCAGCGCCGTGCGGACTTCTTTGTAAACCACTTTGACATGGCGGCGCAGGTAAATTCCCCCCCGCATCGAAGCCACGAAACGGACTGTCGCCCCTCGCACAGTTGTACATACGGATATCGCAACTCCCCCAGGTCACTATTGGAGAAATTCGTGGTCGCGTACGTGGAGCGGGTGGTGAGTTTGCGTTGTCGCTGGACATGCGGTTTGCCTCGCTTGAAAGAGCAGTATTCGGTCAACCGGAAGTCGGCAGTGGTCTGCTGCCGGGGGCGGGTGGGACTCAATGGTTACCAGCATTGCTCGGACGGGCTCGCGCTCTCGAAGTCATCCTGTCGAGCAACGACTACGACGCCGCACAGGCGGAGCGGTACGGATGGATCAATCGCGCACTACCGGATTCTGAATTGAGTAACTTTGTCGATAGTCTTGCGAAACGAATAGCCGCGTTTCCGCAAAGCGGTATTCGAAACGCAAAGGAAATGGTAAATCTTGCGACGCTGCCGGCAGAGAGTTTGATGACCGATGAGGCCAGCGCGGGCACTAATGGATCTTCTCGTCGGCCTCAACCGCCGCCGCCGTCACTGAAGTGTCTGGTCGTGGGGTCGGCATGGACGTGGTCAAGGCTTCATCGAACGCGAGGGCGGCAGCATCGAGTTGCGTTTCACTGGTGACGATACGGGAAGCGACTTCCGCACCTTCGAGACCGTGATCAGCCTGCCGGACAAGTTTGCGCTAGTGGTGGACGCTTAACTTCACGCGACGCAAGAATGACATCTACCGTGTTGCCTGGGAATACCCAGTGGCGTACCGGAAAGCCGTCGAGGTGACGGCCAGACCGACCACGGCAAAATGGAGCGGCCTTTTAAGCGCCCGCGTTTGTGTTTGGAGATGGTGTCGGCGAGAAGGATTTGTGTTGTTTGAAAATTGCTCGGGTGAAGGTGACATAGCATGGCGCTGCAACCTATAAACCAGTGCATGTCAAACGCTGGCTAAGTGATCGCGGACCACTTGCATGACTATACGGCGCAAGCTGCGTTTGGACTCATCAAAGTAGTTTCAATACTCGGCAATCGTCCATTGCCCTGAAGTCTTTGATGGAGAGCAGACCAGGCACAACCAGTGCTCGCCAACTCTTGCGCAGCCGACGTAGCGCACCTTGCACTGCGCTCAATCCAACCTGTGGCGCGTTTTGTGCCATGAATAGCTGATAGACGCCTTCTTTTGCAGCCAGCGTTTTTGCTGGCGAGCACCTGATTTTATTGAAACCTGAAGGTATGTCTCCAGATCGCCAAATGCCACTAGCATCGGTTTTGCGGCTGGTTTGAATTCCTTAAGGGTCTGGCCTGCCAGCCAGCGTGTGGTGTTCTGTGCGGCCAAGGTACCCATGTCGATGGCGTTATAGGCCTGTTTTCCGATCGGCTAAGTCATGGCATCTCCGATGACGATATCTTCGCATAGCGACTCTGCGGGCGCTCCTGACAAACAGGCGCCCATGTTTGGACCCGGCGAATCAGCTTCGCTTCACGCAAAAGGGAGGAGGGTGCAAGCCCGCCGGCCCAAATGGTGAGGAGCCGACGGCACCCGCTTGCCGGAAGCTAACCAAACGCCTTTGGGCGTGATACACGTTCCACCGGGTCTCCGGTATAAATCGACACGGTGTGTTCCTGGCCAAAGACGCAGGTCGGCGTCAATCTGTAGGAAATCCGGGCATCCGTTGATTGCTGGCCTCAACGATGGAAAGCGAAACCTTTGGCCTATCTCCGGTAGCGTCGCAACAGATTCGCCCAGTGCCTCAACACCTGATATGCCGCCTCCGATGACGACGACCTGAAGTGACGGCTGCGTGTGCCGAAGTTCATCGAACCGCTGCTCAATAGCCAGGCTGTCAGCCACGGTTCGAAACGGCCAGGTGTAGCTGTCCACACCGGGTATGTGGTAGTTGTTTGTCACACCCCCTACAGCAACGATGGCAACGTCGTAAGCTAGGGTTGCCCCAGCAGCAGTGGTCACGCGGCGGTGGCGCGTGTCAATACTTTTGACGCAGTCTTGCTGCAAAAACGATGCCCGGCACGCGCAATAATCTGTGCCGGTCAAGCTGCAAACCCGCTGGGTTTTAACGCCCGAGAAGAGTATTTCGTGAGTGCCGGAATCCATTCGAAATGCGGCGATGGGTCAACCACCGTCATCAACGTCTTGGGCAACTCGATTGCCGCGGTGAGTCAACAAAATTGGCAATGATGACCACTTTCTTCCGATTGACTGTCATCGCGCAGGTCTCCATCCACTCTTTACATGACGAGCTCAGCATAACAATACGCCAACACCAAAACGTGCCACTCCGCATTTTGAGCATTACTCATTCTATTTCCACTCGATAGGACATCAATAGTCCATGACCAGTTGGTGATCGATTGAACCCTATGTGTGTTTTTCCATTGCCAAGCCCATCACCAAATCGTCTTCCAGTGCATTAAGTCAGGAAGACCTTGTTATGAAAACACTTTTCCCCAGTTCAACCCAGAGGTTCCGTGGGGTTGTGGCAAGCACCAGATGACCACCGCCTACGTCCTGTTCCTGGCGCACTGGGCCAAGAAGTTGTCGTGGAAGGAAACAGCCCTGTCGTTTCGCACCTCCTGGGACAAGGTCTGCCAGGCGGTCGAAGTGGTGGTGGTGTGGGGGCTTGGGTGATCGCACCGCCCGTAAATCCCGTGGGCGCATGCAGGGCTGCCTCCGGCTTTGGCTGCTCTCTTTGACAGTATGGCCCACTACCCAGTGCACCATCAAAGATCCTTTACCACCCTGGCAAAGGTGTCCAGCATAAAACGCCAATACGGGAGCACACATTCACTGTGGCCAGCGGGCTGGGCAGGGCAGTCGGTCAAACTGACTCGACTTCCTGCACCTCTGGTCTGCATCGCCTGCAGGGTACTGGTGGCGTTGAGGTAGGAAACGGTCTGGTCATCACGACCGTGAAAGAAATTGATTACCCCGTCCGGAAGCCAGTCATACACATTGCTGAGCCGGTCAATTGACGCCCGGTCGTCAGCCAGGTAGTTGTCAAAAACCGTGGGCACGAAGCTCACATCCGAATCGGCACCCAACGCCTGGCGCAGCAGTTCGTCTCGCACGTTGTGCCTATCGGTATCGCTGAGGAATTTCAACAAGCCGGGATTGAGCAATGCTCCGAGCAAGGGATCAATTCGCCGAACAATTTTGAGTTCTTCGTCCAGCGACAGGCCCACGTTGTAAGGACCAGCCCCCAGCGCTACGCCCACAACCTGATTGCGATAGATGGAGGTCCCAGCCTGTAGCGCCCTGATGGTTGCCATCGTGACATAGCCTCCTTCTGAATAGCCCGCAAGAAACAATTGTTTGTTGTCCAACACACCTTGCGTCTGCAGCCAGTATTTTGCAGCCGTCAACATGTCGATCACCGCGGCGGATGAAGGACCGGACAGGAGGTAGGGATGGCTCGCCGCTGTTGATACGCCGTAACCCACATAGTCGGCCGACAGGACGACATATCCTTGTGGAGGCCAGCACCATTTCCGGACCACCCACGTCGGCTAGCGTGCTCGGTGCTTCAGCCTCCCGCCTGATCGTGCCGTGCTGATAAACTCAGAACCGGACTGAGGGAATTGACGGGTTTTTGCGGAATGGCAAGCAAGGCAGAGGCGGGTATCAGTTGCCCTTGCCCATCCTGCGTCATATAAGTCATGCGATAGGCCTTGACTGCATACCGAGGAATGGCATTAAACGCCGCGTCGCCAGCGAGCGCCGTCGCCAACGTGATTTCTTCTGTGGAGACGGTTTTTAGCAGCACTGCCTCCATGAATTGCCCTTGCCCGGCAATGTTTGCCAGTTGCGCCTCCTGCGCGACCTCCACGTGTGGATCCTTGCTGCCTGCACCGCCACAGCCGACCAGTAGAGACACAACACAAATCATTGCGGTCAGCCGAGGTAAGGTAAATGTCATGAGGCCTCTGTCGCGGATTTTGGGTTGTGAATCAAGCCAAGAGCTGGCTCTGTTCGAATTGTCGAAAGTTGGCGTTGTGGTGTCTGTTCGCTGGCACACAACTGGTTGCGGGTTTTGACTGCCGAGACGGTGTTGGATTTGCCGATGTTGAGCGGCCCGCCGGATTTGTGCCGGTGAATGCTTCCTTGGCGTCACTCGGTGTGCGCAATTCGGTGAATTTCGTCACGCACGGACGTGCGAATTCCTGGCACCTTGCGAAGTGCGGTTTATGAGTGGACTCGATCAACTGTGGGTCTAGCTGCGACAGAAATGGCGCAGGTTGATCATCGTGTAGACCAGGGTTTTGAAGGCCCAACAGCCTCGGGCGTCAATGTCTGAAAATGTAACCTTTTCGCAGTCGGCCAGTATAAGGAGTAGATAAGCAAAATTTGCCCTGAACTGCACCATGCCAAACACTATCGTTTCAACCGAAACCAGCCAGGACGCACAAATGCCTCTCGATCTCTGCGCGGTGATGGTGAGTGATCAATCCATTTTGGAGCGAATTGCCAGTGGCGAGCGTGAGGCTTTTGCTGAGTTGGTGCAACGCTACCAGCAGCCTTTGTTCGGATTCCTTGGGCGCATGGGCATGACACAAGCACAAGCCGAAGACCTAGCTCAGGAAACATTCCTGCGCGCATGGTCGCATCTAAATAAATTTGACCCGGCACGCGCTCAGTTCAGCACATGGCTGCATACCATCGCGCGTAACCTGGCGTTCACCTTGCTAGCCTCGCGGCAGGAACATGCCGGTTTACCAGACGATGCTCTAGCGGACATCGCTTGCGAACATCCCAGCCCAATGCAACAACTGCAGGCCAAACAGGAGCGGGAACTACTTCAACATGCGCTACGGAGCCTGCCATTGACAGACCGCAGCGCACTGGCTTTGGCCTATGTGCAGGGCATTTCGCTCACCGACGTAGCTCGTATCGAAGGCGTCAGCTTGGCTGCCATCAAGACTCGACTGCATCGCGCACGCCAAGCTCTGCGCAGCACTCTCGAAAAAACCCGCAGGAGAACAGCCATGAATGACGACCTTGACACCTTGCTGGGCCAGGACCTGCTTCGATCGCCTACAGACTTCACCTACCGGGTGATGCAAGGCATTAAGCCTTTACCCATGCCGTTCGAACAGAGCCAGCCACGATACACCAGACAACCTGAACATGCACTTCACAAGATTGCGGTGCGCATAGGAATGATCGGCGCTGGATTGCTTGGCTTGAGCCAGGTTGTGAGTTTTGTGTTCGGCGTGTGGCTTGCCTCATCAGCGCTTTGATACTGCCACCCCTTTGAAGGCAAAGAACTTGTATCGAAAGGAATTAACCATGATCAACATTAATCCTCAACCTGCCCGCAACTCGCATATTTCACAAATTGAGTCGATTCCCAACGCTCCGCGTAAGCCTTGGTTCGCGATGCTAGCTTCACTCGTGTTGCCGGGCTTGGGCCAGTTCTATAACGGCGAACTCAACCGCGCAATCTGGCTTTTTCTGACCTTCGCCCTGCTGTCAGTTCCTGGACTCGTGCTAGTGGCCCTTTATCTTCCTGACGGCTGGATGGTGCCGGCACTGGCGGTTGGCCTGCTCATGACAATAGGAATTTGGATCTACGGCATGTGGCAAGCTTGGCACGCAGCGCGTACCAAGCAGGAGTATCGTGCACACTCCTGGCAGGTCAGTGGCGTCTACGCGCTGCTATTTGTTCTTTGTGATTTGGTCGCTCTGCCACTGCTGACCAAGTATGTACGTGAACACCAGGTTGAACCGTTTCGCATTCCCTTCCACAGCATGGAGCCCAGCGTCATGCAGGGTGACTACATCTTTGCAGATAAGCGCTACAACTGCCCGGGCTGCCGGCAAGGTGTGCACCGCGGTGATATCGCCATCTTTGCCTATCCAAATGACCGCAGTGTTCGCTATATCAAGCGCGTTATTGCACTGCCAGGTGATCTGGTGGAATACCGGAACCAGCAATTTAGAGTCAATGGACAGCCGTTGCAAAGCTTGCACGATGGCGCAGCTGCAGGCATTTATAACGAACAAATCGATGGTCGCAACTGGCAAGTGCGTCAGGGAAATGCTGTAGAGCCTGCACAATCTGAATCAAGGCTGCCTCCCTTGAATCGAGCAGCAGTCAAACCAGCTGAGGAACTAAATTTGCGTGTGCCTGATGGCCAGGTCTTTGTGATGGGCGACAACCGTGGTGTGAGTGTCGATTCCCGGAGATTTGGCACTGTGCCGCTACAAGACATTCTGGGACGGGCACGCCAAGTCTGGTTTTCAAGCGACCAAGCCAATATTCGCTGGGCCCGGCTGGGCTTGGTTTTGCAATAGGTTGGCGGCATAAATCCAACACCCTAAGCCGCTTTTGTATGCGAACCCGGACTGAGAATATTGGCCTCAGATTGAGAGCGGCTTCAAGGTGAGATACTTGCCCGCGTTGGGTCGAAATGCTTGTCTTCTCTTCTGAGTGGGTTCGGCAAAATTGGAGCCTCAAACACTCTGATCCACTCTATTGGAGGACCGTACCTGTGCAGCGATATGAGGTGGTTGAGGGCGTATCCAGCAAATTTTGGGAGGTGGAGGTGTCTGGCGCGGACCTCACCGTGGGGTTTGGCCGCATAGGCACGGCGGGGCAGAGCAAGACCAAAAGTCTGGGCGATGCAGCTGCCGCCATCAAGGAGCGGGACAAGCTCATCAAGGAGAAAACCGGCAAAGGTTACACGCTGGTCGGCACCTCGGCGGCCGCCACACCAAGCCCCTCCACGCCGGAAACCAGAGCCAGCGTCAGAACCAAAACCCTCACCGGCAGCTGCACCGCAAGCCGCCCCTGCGGCGCTCGTTCAGGAGAGTTGGCGGTACCTGCAATGCCTGCTGTGCCTGCAAACTCCGCTGCTCCCGCACACTATGCATCTGCCTCCGCCATCACCTGGCCCAGCGGCGGGTTTCAGTGGAAGAAGGAATGGTTTGATGCCCTGCCGGTGGTGCGTGGCATCCATGCGCCGCCCATGGAGCCCTTGCAGGGGCTGGCTGGACAACTATGGTCGGTTGTCCAGTGGTAGCCGCTGGCAGTTACGAAGCCTGACTGAGATCGCCAATGCAGCGGGGCGTTCCTGGGGCGCCTGGGACGAGGCCGAGTCCCGGCGGCGGGTCACGCTAGAAGCACTGAATCAGCCAGATCTTGAATATTGGCTTGAACTCATGGCCCAGGCTTTTTGCAGCGGCTGGCAACACCACTATCTGCGCTGGGTGACCAAGGTGTGTATTGGTTTGCATGGCCTGCCGTTTGCGCTGGAGGCGGCGCTTACGCTGTGGGAGCCAGCACAGGTCCGGCGCAGTGACATGTCGGATCTGCTGGACGTTTTGCGCCAGGCCATTGCATGTGCCAGCGACGCGGACTACGCCCGGGCGTTGCAGACTGCGCAGGTGTTGCGTGCGCAAAGTTTTGAAAAAAAGCGGGTCTGCGCCCATTTGTTTGCGCACCTTGGCCAATGGGCTGTGGAGTGTATTGACACCCAGCCCATTGAACGGTCGCCCTATCTGCTGGATTGTGTACTGCCTGCGTCCAGCTTTTTAGCCTACATCCAAAGACAGCGTTTTGCCATTGGCTGGCTGCGCCCGGCACTGTATTTGCAGATTCATTTGCATGGTGAGGCCTGTTTTGAGGCGCTAGCCTGTGCGCTGTCGCAATCCACAGGCAGCAAAGACGCCACGCTGGAGGCGCTTGAATTGCTCACCGCATGCATATTCCGGCACTCATTCCCCTGCTCGTCAGTGGTATTGAAAACAAGGAAATCCGCGGTGCTTTGGACAAACTGGCACCCGCAGTTTCCGGCCGCCGTGCTCAAAACCGCCATTGACTATAGCGCCAGCAGCCGCAGCAGCGCGGTAGAGGGCTGGACGGTGCGCCTGGCCCTGCGCGAGCCGGATGCTTTGAACAGTGCCTTGGCCGCGCTGGAGCCCGCTGTACGCAGCCGTTTTGAAGCCCGGCTGGCCGCTTTGCAGCGTGACGATGCGCCGCAGGCCAGCCTGCCTGAGGTGCTGCGCAACCCGCCCTGGCTGGGCAAGCAACGCCAGCAGGCGCTCCCCAGTTTTGAAGTCGCCACGTTGCCCACGCCCGAAGTCATGGTGTGGACGGATGCGGAGTTGGCCCAGGCCAGAAAGTACGAAGTCCGGGCCTATCTTCGTCAACGGGCGTTTACCCAGGGTTTTCCCGATGATCTGGCCATCAATGCCGCGGGTTTGCAGCGTTTGCTCGCTGGGCAGTGGCTGCTGCCCGGTGATGTGGCGACCCGCTCGCACAGCTGCCAGTCGCCGGACCTGCTGCTGGTAGTACCCGAAAAACACCGCCTGGCCGTATGGAACAGTTATCCCGCAAACCAATGGTATCTGTGGGACGGCAATACCGGTGCGATTCGGCTTGTGCTGGCCGACCATGGCCTGGCCGCCTTGCCAGGTGTGTTGGCCTACCTGCAGTTTTCGCCCGACAAAGGTCTTTCCCTGATCGAAAAATTTGACAGCCCACAGCTGGTCGATGCTGTGTTGCATATCGCCAGCAACCTGAAAAAACAGGGGCCCGGCCCAGGCTTGGGTGCGCACCCACGCCCGCACGGTGTTGTTCAAAGCCTTGCCCGCAGCGTTTCACCCCAACCACAGCGCCATCCGCGACAACGCACGCGCTGGCATACGCTGGCTCAGCAGCCAGGGTTTTGAGGCGCTGGCGCGGGAGGTCGCGCAGACCTACGGCGCAGCCATGCCCGCAGCGCTGGAGGCTTTGCTCAGCGCTGACCCGCTGCTAGTTTTGCCCGGCAAGATGCCCAAGCTGCCTGATTTTTTGGTGCCAGCGGCCCTGCGCCGCCCCGAGCTGCTCGGTGGCGTGTCCAAGGGCCTGACCCTGCCCCCGCAGGCGGTGGCCCACATTGCCAGCATGCTGACCATCAGTTCGATGGACGCGCCGTATCCGGGATTGCAGATCGTCAAGGACAGTTGCACACCCGCAAGTCTGGCCGAATTTGCCTGGCAGTTGTTTGACGCCTGGACCACTGCCGGGTCGCCGTCCAAAGAGAGCTGGGCGTTTACCGCTTTGGGTTTGCTGGGCGACGATGAGACCGCACGCCGCCTGGCACCGCGCATCCGCCAGTGGCCGGGCGAGTCGGCCCATGCACGCGCCGTGACCGGGCTGGACCTGCTGGCCGCCATTGGCACCGATGTGGCGCTGATGCACCTCAACGCGATTGCAGGCAAAGTCAAGTTCAAGGCGCTGCAAGAGCGTGCCAAAGAAAAAATCAATCTGGTGGCCCAGGCGCGTGGTTTTACCGCCGACGAGCTGGCCGACCGGCTGGTGCCCGACCTGGGGCTGGACGACTCCGGCACCCTGGTGCTGGACTTTGGCCCACGCCAGTTTTTTGTGGGTTTTGACGAAGCCCTGAAACCGCTGGTCAAAGATGCGCAGGGTGCACGCCTCAAAGACCTGCCCAAACCCCTCAAAACTGACGACACTGCATTGACCGAGCTGGCCACCACCAGCTACAAACAGATCAAAAAAGACGCCAAAGCCATTGCCAGCCAGCAGGTCAATCGGCTTGAAATGGCCATGGTGGCGCGCCGGCGCTGGCCGGTGGCGGATTTCAGCCTGTTTTTTATCGAACACCCTCTCATGCGCCATTTGGCCTCCCGCCTGGTCTGGGGTGTTTATGCGGGTGAGCAATTGGTCTGCAACTTCCGAGTGGCAGAAGACTGGAGTTTGGCGGACGCGCAGGACACCTTATATGCGCTGCCCGAGCAGACCGAGGGCTGCAGCATCGGCATTTCCCACGTTCTGGAAATGCCCCCGCAAAGCCTGGACGCCTGGGGCCAGCTATTTGCCGACTATGAAATCCTGCAGCCCTTCAAACAACTGGGACGGGAGACCTACAGCCTCGCCCCCGAAGAGCAGGGCCTGAGCGTCTTGACCCGCTTTAAAGACAAACAGGTGGCCACCGGCAGCGTCATGGGCTTGGTCAACCGGGGTTGGGAGCGCGGGCAGGCGCAAGACGGCGGCTGGGTGGGTGAGTTCAGCAGAACGGTGGGCACTGATCTGGAGGTGTCCTTGCAACTGGACCCCGGCACCATTGTGGGCGACATGTCGTATGAGCCCAAACAAAGGCTGCCCGCAGTGACCCTGCGACAACGCGGTACCTATGACCAAACCGGCTTCTTGCCCTTTGCCAGGCTCCACCCTATTGGGGTGAGTGAGGTCTTGCGCGACCTGGAACTGCTGGCTGTGGTGAAAGATTGAACTCCTGGCAGTATTAAGCCTTTTTGGCTGTTTGCGCAATCACTGTGCTGCGTAAGCCATCAACTTTGCAGCAAACAAGAAAATCACACGCATGGCACCTGACAGACAACAACCTGGCGACAAGCACTTCCGACACCCGCACCGCAGCCGATGCCACACAGGCTCTATCGGCTGCGCTGCCCCTGTTGCTAAACCCCGCCCTGGCTGGCCAAAAACGCCAGAATCCGCTGCCGGTGCTCGATGTTGCCCCCATCCCCACCGAAGAGCGGCTGGGTTTGGACCAAGTGGAACTGGCCAATTCAGGCTGTACAAAGACCGCAAGCCACGACCCTGCCAAGGCAACCGCGTTTGCACAAGCTCAATCTGACTGCCGCTGGTATTCAGCGCCTGCTGCAAGGGCAAGGCCTGCTGCCCGGCGACGTGATGGAGCCCTGCCATGCAGACATGGAACTGGCACTGCTGGTGCCCGAGTCCGCACGGCTGGCGCTATGGAACAGCTTTCCGGCCACCGGTTGGCTGAGCTGGCGCGTGAGCGGCGATGTGATCCGCAAGCAGTTTGGCGACTACGGGGTTGCAGCCATTCTCGGTTTGGTTCGCTTGTTCCAGACCCTGCCTGCCTCTGGCTACTACAACACCGCCAAGGTTGACAGTCCGCAGCTGGTTGAGCCCTTTTTGCACACCCTGCGCAATAGCAAAACCCTCAAAACCGTTGCCCAGAAATGGATACTGGCCTACCCGCGCACGGTGCTGTTCAAGGCGCGCTGCCGCTGGCTTTTCAGGCCAGCCACAGCCAGGCGCGTGACAACGCCAGGTACGGCCTGCGCTGGCTGGTTGCCAACGGATGCGACGCCCAGGCCCGCGAAGTGGCCGCCACCTACGGCCAGGGCATGGTCGATGCCCTGCAGGCGCTGCTCAGTGCCGACCCGCTGCTGGTCTTGCCGGGCCGCATGCCGAAACTGCCTGATTTTTTTAACGCCGCCGCCTTCCACCGGCCCGAGCTGCTGAACGGCCAGCCCCTGCCACCGGAAGCGGTGGAGCACATCGGCCTGATGCTGGCCATCAGCAAGCTCGACGCTCCCTATGCCGGGCTAGAAATCGTGCGCCAGACTTGCACCCGTGCCAGCCTGGCGGCTTTTGCCTGGGACTTGTTCCAAGTCTGGCTGCATTCTGGCACACCGGCCAGCTACAACTGGGCATTCACCGCGCTGGGCCTGCTGGGCGACGACGAAACCGCGCGCCGCCTGGCACCGCTGGTGCGCGAGTGGCCGGGCCAGTCGGCCACCGCCCGCGCGGTGACCGGGCTGGACATGCTGGTTGCCATTGGCTCCGACGTAGCGCTCATGCACCTGAACGGCATTGCCGCCAAGATCAAATACAAACCTCTGCAGCAAAAGGCCCGCGAAAAGATCCACGATTTGGCCGAGGCGCGCGGTTTCACCACCGAGGAGCTGGCCGACCGGCTGGTGCCGCGCCTGGGGCTGGACGAAGCCAGCGCGCTGGTGCTGGACTTTGGGCCACGCCAATTCACCATAGCGTTTGACGAAACACTGAAACCCATCGTCAAAAACGCAGAGGGTGTGCGCCTCAAAGACCTGCCAAAACCCAATCAGAGTGACAACAGCACCCTGGCCACCGAGGCGACCGACCGGTTTAAAAAGATCAAAAAAGATGCCAAAACCATCGCCAGCCTACAACTGTTGAGGCTGGAGTCGGCCATGGTGCTGCGCCGCCGCTGGACCGCTGCGGACTTCAATACGCTGCTGCTGGGCCACCCGGTCATGCGTCATTTGGCCGCCTGCCTGGTCTGGGGTGTTTATGACACCGACCAGCCCGACGGCAGCTTGCAACAAAACTTCCGCATTGCCGAAGACTGGACGCTGGCTGATGCCGACGACAACCTTTATGCCTTGCCGCACGATGTTTTTGTTGGCCTGTCGCACCGGCTTGAGATGCCCACCGAGACCGTGGCCGAGTTTGGCCAGATTTTTGCGGACTATGAAATTTTGCAACCCTTTAAACAACTGGGCCGCGAGACCTATGCGCTGACACCGGAGGAACAGCAGAGCAATGTGCTGACCCGGTTTGCCAGCCGCGTGCTGAACACCGCCAGCGTGATGGGCCTGGCCAACAAGGGGTGGGAGAGTGTTGAACATGGCGGCGGCTGGCTGGGTGAGTACCGCAAATTGCTGGGTGAGGAACACCAGGTCACTGTGCAACTGACCCCAGGCACCATCATGGGCGATCCCACCCACGAACCCCGGCAAAAGCTGCCCACCGTCACTTTGAGCGAACGCAATCGGTACAACCCGAACGCGTCCCTGAACTTTGGCAGCCTGGATGTGATTCTGGTCAGCGAGTTTTTGCGCGACTTGGAGTTGCTGGCCTCGGCGAAAAACTAATGTAGGGAACGCCATTGTCTTTCGAGTCTATTTGGCTGCTGGCGCAATAGCGGAATCCGTGAGCAGCTATCAAAAATATAGCAAATTTTCGATTAACCCATGATGCAAAAAGAACATACAACAGCAGCCATCACCGTGTTCACCGGTGGTTTTCAGTGGAAACCCGAATGGCGCAAGCAGCTTTCGGCGGCGCTTCTGTTGAAAGAACGCTTTCAGCCCGCAGCCGGGGTTGCGAACCATGTCAGCCAGCATTCCGACCGGATACTGGCCTCCTGGAGCGGGCGGAAAGAAGAGTTTCCTAATTTATTGCTGCAAATACACTTGGATGAGGATGGTGCGCTGGAGGCAATGTCGCCGCTGCTCGCGCGTGCCATCACTAGAGACGACAAGGTCGCACTGAATATGTTGCTGGATGTGCTCGTCCGTCTGCACACACCGCAAATGCCAGCCATGCTATTGACATTTATGGGCTCGCCCAAGGTACGCACAGCGCTTGAAAAGCTAGCGGTGCAGTTCCCGGCTGCTGTGCTCAAGGCCGCCATGGAACATAGTCTGGCGGTGCGCAACCGTGCCGCTGAGGGCTGGACGATTCGCTTAGCCCTGCAACAACCTGATGCCCTACCGGACGCACTCGCCGCGCTGGAGTCCTCCACCCGTAAACGCTTTGAGACGCTGTGGGCTGCGCTGCACAAGGAAGTTGCCCCGCCAGAAAACCTGCCACCGCTCTTGCGGGACCCGCCCTGGTTGCGCGCGGACAGGCCGGGCGAGTTGCCGGCTTTTGATGTACCTGTGCTGTCCACACCCGAGGCGCTGGTCTGGCCGCAGGCTGTGGTGTGGCACCAAAGCAGCCAGGAGCAGGCCTCCAAATACATGCCCAGCGACTGGCGCGTACCCGAAAACGACGCCTGGGGTTTTCCCAAAACCCTGGGCCTCACACCCGCAGGTGCACAGCGTTTGCTGGCGGGTGAGCCCCTGCAGCCCTGGGATATAGATACGCAGGCCTTCCGGGTTGACTTTGACGACATCCTGCGTTCGCCTGAACCGGCCCAGCTTGCCTTGTGGAACCACTACCCCAGTGCCAGCAGCCGTGACTGGACTGCGAACCGCGTGATACCCGCACTACTCGCCAAATACGGCACCGCTGCGTTTCCTGGCGCAGTGGCTTTTTTGACCACCCATGACGGCAAGGCACCTTGGTTAGCGTCCATGGTGGACAGCCCCGGCCTGGTCAATCACATGCTGCACGGCTTGCGCAACGTCAGGCTGCACAAGGAAAGTTCGGGGCGCTGGATTGCGCGTTTCCCGCGCACCGTACTATTCAAGGCGCTGCCACAGGCCTTTGCCCGTGAAACCGCTGAATACGACCCCGTGCGCGACGATGCACGCCACGCGATCACCTGGTTGGCCGACAAAGGCCATGCTGACCTGGCGCGGGAAGTAGCCAGCATTTACGGCGGTGCTATGCCCAATGCGCTGGAGGCATTGCTGACCACCGACCCTATTTTTCTGCTGCCCGGTGTGATGCCGGAGCTGCCCGACTTTTTTGTAGCCGCGTCTTTCCGCCGCCCCGAGTTGAACAGCGGCGGCGCGTTGCCACTGCAGGCGCTGGAGCACATTGGCCGCATGCTGGCGCTGGAGCAGCCGGGGGTGCCGTATGCGGGCATCGACATCGTGAAACAAAGCTGCACCCGTGCCAGCCTGGCCGAGTTTGCGTGGGACATTTATGAAGCCTGGGACGCGGCCGGGCGGCCCGGCAAATACCGCTGGGCGTTTGGCTGCCTAGGTTTGCTGGGCGATGACGACACCGCCCGCCGGCTGTTTACCCGCATCAACGATTGGGCCGCCAACTACGCCCTGCGTGCCCGCGCCACCGAGGCCATGCACATGCTCAAACAAATCGGCAGTGACGTGGCGCTGATGCTGCTCAGTGTGATTGCGGCCAAAAGCAAACACAAAATTTTGCAGGAGCGCGCTGGCGTAATGATTCAGAGCGCCGCCGACACACGGGGTTTGAGCCTGGAAGAACTAGCCGACCGGCTGGTGCCCGCGCTGGGCCTGGACGAGGAGGGCGCTTTGATGCTGGACTTTGGCCCGCGCCAATTTGTCCTGGCTTTTGACGAAGAACTCAAACCCGTGGTGCTGGACGCCAAGGGCGCACGCCTCAAAGACCTGCCCAAACCGAATAAAAGTGACGACGCGGCGCTGGCCAAGGCCACGGCTGACCGGTTAAAACTGCTACGCAAAGACGCCCGCACGTTGGCCAGCCTGCAAATCACCCGCATGGAGCGGGCCATGGTGAGCGCCCGGCGCTGGCCGCTGGCCGAGTTCCAACGTTTCTTTATCGACCACCCGCTGATGCGTTACATGTCTGTACGGCTGGTGTGGGGGCGGTATGAGGGCGATCAACTGGTGCAGGCGCTGCGCATCGCCGAAGATTGGACCTTGGCCAACAGCAGCGATGAACGGGTCGAACTGCCCGACGATGCCGTGCTGGGCGTTCCCCATCTGCTGGAACTGAGCCCCGACATGCTCACCCAGTTTTCACAGGTGTTTGCCGACTATGAAATTTTGCAAACCCCTTTAAACAACTGGGCCGGGAGACCTATGCGCTGACGCCGGATGAACAGAAGCAGCAGGTTCTCAAACGTTTCGAGGGCCAGTCCGTGGCCTCCGGCGCGATCATGAGCCTGCAGCCCTGGGGTTGGGAGCGCGGCAGCCCGCAAGACGGTGGCATGATTTGCGATTACAGCCGCAGAAGTAAAGACGGCCTGGAGGTCAGCATCAGCATCTCACCCGGTATTTTTGTAGGCGGCGGCCAGATGGAGCCACGCCAGGATATGGGCGAGCTATGGCTGCTGCGCCATGGCGAAGGCACAGCACCCCAGCGCACCAGTTTTGACAGCCTGGACCCCATTTTTATCAGCGAAGTCCTGCGGGACCTGAGCCTGCTCAACCCTTACCAAATCATGTCTGCACCATGACCCCAGCACCTACCACCCGCCAGCAGCGCCCGCCCGCCGAGCACTTGTATGCCGACGAACTGGCGCGGCTTAAAAAGTCTGACCGTGATCCCAAACC
The DNA here is from genome assembly GCA_016708345.1 of Candidatus Rhodoferax bjergmarkensis. Lineage (GTDB taxonomy): Bacteria > Pseudomonadota > Gammaproteobacteria > Burkholderiales > Burkholderiaceae_C > Rhodoferax > Rhodoferax bjergmarkensis. Next base: position 48,163 of record JADJFX010000040.1, on the reverse strand, counting down.
GCCGGGGTGGCAACTGTCGATGAAGGCGGTGCGCCGTTTCATCATTGGCGACAAAGACTTACGCGCCAAAATAGTTTGCGCGCCCAGCCTGATAGAGCGTGCCATGGTCACGCTGGCGTCCAACCGCGCCTTGCTGCTGGTCGGTGAGCCGGGCACGGCCAAAAGTTTGCTGTCGGAGTTGTTGGCGGCGTCCATTTGTGGCTCCAGTCTGCTGACCATTCAGGGCAGCGCCGCCACCACCGAAGACCAGATCAAATACGGTTGGAACTACGCACTGCTGCTGGCCGAAGGCCCCAGCCCCCGCGCCCTGGTGCCCTCAGCCCTGTACCGCGCCATGCAGGGCGGTCACATTGTGCGGTTTGAAGAAATCACCCGCTGCCCGGCTGAAGTGCAGGACGGACTGCTGTCGATACTGTCCGAACGGCTGCTGATGGTGCCTGAGCTGCCTGGTGACAACGCGGTGTTTGCCGCACCGGGTTTTAACCTGATCGCCACCGCCAACACGCGTGACCGGGGTGTGAACGAAATGTCCGCCGCGCTGAAACGCCGGTTCTCGTTTGAAACCGTATTCCCCATTGCCGACTACGACCAGGAACTGGCGCTGGTGCAAAGCGAGGTAGCCCGTTTGCTGGCCAACGACGGCCTGAAAATCCAGCCCGCCGCCGAGGTGCTGGAGGTACTGGTCACCACTTTCCGCGAACTGCGCCAGGGCGTGGACCGCGAAGGTGCTGCCAGCGAGCGCCTGTCCACCGTGGTCAGCACGGCCGAAGCCGTGAGCGTGGGCTACAGCGTGGCGCTGCGCGGCCACTACTTGCGCGGTGACACGGGCCAGCCTCGGACATTGTGGAAGCCTGGCGGGCGCTGCCGCCAAAGACAACCCCGACGACATGAAAAAGATACGCCGCTACATCGAAAACAAAGCCGCCAAACGCCAGGGTGATCACTGGCGCGACTTTTATGCGGCTCGGCATTTGTTGCCGTGAATAGGGCTTTGGGCACGCTGCCGACACAGGGTTTGCTATGCAATTGATACCTGGCTGCGCATACTACACAAGCGCCACAGACCCGAAAGGCTTAGAACCATGACGGTGCGTGTCATCGGCGTGCGCCACCACAGCCCGGCCTGCGCGGGCTGGTCCAGCGTCATCGCGCAGCGCAAACCCGCTGCCGTGCTGATCGAGGGGCCGGGCGACTTCAATCCGCGACTGGGCGAGCTGATGCTGGAGCACACGCTGCCCGTGGCCCTGTACAGCTACGCCAACGAGGGCACGCGCCCCGCGCAGTGCTGGTTTCCGTTCTTGGACTATTCACCCGAATGGGTGGCGCTGCGCAGCGGGCAGCAGGTGGGCGCTCTGCTGCGCTTCATTGATTTACCGCACTGGCAGTACCGGGCTATTGCCGATACCCATGAAACTAAAAGCGGTTTGCAGCCGCGCACACGCTATGCCGAGGTGCTGCAATTGATGTGCCAGCGGTTTGGCTGTGACGGTGGCAACGCGCTGTGGGACCACCTGTTTGAAGGTGAACTCGAGGACGCTGTCTTGCAGCAGCGCCTGGACCTTTATTCTGCCGCGCTGCCGGGTTACGACCCCGGCCCCCCCCAAGACCAGGCGCGGGAGTTGCAATGGCACGCTGGGTGGCCTGGGCACACGCGCACGTTGCAGGTGATGGTGGGGGGTGACGTGCTGGTGATTTGCGGCGGCTGGCACAAACGCGCCATTGAAAGCTCTGGCCCCAGCAGCCCGCAGGGTCTGAGCCCGTGTCGCCTGTCCCTGCGGATGTGCGCGCCGCCGGGTGTTACTTGGTGCCTTATGAATACCGCCAGGTGGACGCGCTGGGTGGCTACAGCGCAGGTATGCAATCGCCACGGTTTTACCAGTGGGTGTGGCAGTCGGGCCTGCAAAGTGCGGGTGAGCAAGCTCTGCGGCACATCAGCCGGCGTTTGCGGGCCAAAGCGGTGGCTTTTTCGACCGCGGAGCTGATTGCCATGCGCTGCGCCCAGCAGTCTTTGGCGCAACTGCGCGGCCACGCCTTGCCGCTGCGCGGGGACATTCTGGACGCGCTGCAGTCCACCGTCATTAAAGAAGCGCTGGACGCCCCCGCACCCTGGGCCAGCCAGGGCCTGCTGGGTGACCAGCACCACCCGGTGTTGCGGGAAGCCTTGCTGGCGCTGACCGGCGAGGGCGGTGGCACCTGCACACCGACACGCCCTTGCCGCCGCTGGTGCATGACGTGGCAGCGCGGTTGGCGCAGTGCGAGCTGACCCCGCAACCGCAGGACCGGTCGGGCAAGGGCAAGCAAAACATCGTCATAGACCGCCGCCGCGCCGCCGACCTGCCCCGCGCCCACACCCTGTGGCAGTTGCAGCTCATCGGCCTGGAGGGTGCAAAACTGTTGGAGACACGCGCACCGCACGCCGCACGCCAACTGCCTGCGGCGCTAAATTTTGAAGAACACTGGTCTTTGACCCAGGGGGACCGCTGGTTTCCCAACCTGATCGAGGCCGCAGCCTTTGGTGCCACGCTGGAGTCCGCCGCCAGAAACCGCCTGACCCTGCTGGTCGCCCAAAGCCAGGTTGATGTGGCCCAGGCCGCCAGTTGCATGCTCAAAGCCGTGCGTGCGGGTCTGCTGGACATGGGCGATGCGCTGGGCCAGCAGTTGGAAGCCGCCGTCCCCGCCGCGCACGACCTGGCGGCGCTGGCCAGGGCGGCCGGGCTGCTGCTGCAAGTGGTGCAGGTCGGCTTCTGGGGACAAGACACCCGCGCCTTGCTGGAGCGTGCGCTCTCAGTGCTGGCAGGGCGCATTGTGTGGCTTCTGGAGGAGCGTCAAAGCTCCCAGGGCAAAGAAATGGAGGCCGACGTGGCAGCGGTCAGCGTGTTTGACAGCCTGCTGCGCCTACAGTTGGAAACCTCAGCGGGTTTGAGCCGCAGCGCCACCCTGGCAACCTTGCTGCGCCTGGCGCGCAATGCCCAATCACCACCCGCGCTGCGTGGTGCGGCTTTGGCCGTGGTCTATGTGCATGGCGCTTTGGGTGAGCAGGCCAATCTGCAGATACTGGCCCTGGTGCGCGCCGTGCCGCCGCGTGATGCGCTGGGCGATTTTTTGTACGGCCTGTTTTGTTGTGCGCGGGTGCTGGCCACCGAATCAGACGCCATCGTCCACGCCGTACACGAGGCGCTGGAAGGCATGGGCAGTGATGACTTTCTGGTCGCCCTGCCGCAGTTGCGCGCCGCTTTTGCCTGGTTTCCACCGCGTGAGCGGGGGGCGCTGGCGGTGCGGGTGGCGGCCTTGCTGGGCCTCTCAAGCAGCGAACAGTCGGGTCTGCTGACGCTGCACACCGGCAGCCGGGCACTGCTGGACGCCAAACGTATTGAAGCACAGGCGCTGGCCTGGGCCAGGGCGCTGGAGATTCCGTTATGAAACCCAGCATTGTGCTTTCCGCCGCCGAACGCTGGCGGCTGCTGTTGGGTGAAGCGGCGCAGCAGCCTTTGGGCAGCGGTTTGGGCGGTGCGGGTGACCTGCAGGCCATGGCCATGGACCGCGCCCTGGCTTGGTTGTATGGCCGGGACGCGCCCGACGGCCAGGGCGGTGACGGGGGTGGTGAGGCCGCCGACCGGCTGGACCGCCACGGCGGCGCGGGGGCGTCACAACTCTCGGTGCCCGAATGGATCAACGAGATCCACACACTGTTCCCCAAGGAAACCATAGAACGGCTGGAGCGCGACGCCATAGAGCGCTACGGCATTGACGAAGTGGTGACGAACCCCGAGGTGCTGGCCCGCGCCACGCCCAACCCGGCATTGCTGCAGGCGGTCATGCGTACCAAACACCTGATGAACCCGCAGGTGCTGGCCATGGCGCGCCAACTGGTCGCCAAGGTGGTGGCCGAGCTGATTGAAAAGCTGGCCAAAGAGGTGCAGCGCTCCTTCAGCGGCACCCGCAAGCGCCAGCAGTTGTCCACACGCGGGTCCCTCAGTCAATTTGCCGCCCGCGAAACCCTGCTGCGCAACCTGAAACACTACGACCAGCGCGGCCAGCGCCTGCTGATAGAGAAGCCGCTGTTTTATGTCAACACCCGCCGCTCATTGCAACCCTGGCAGGTTTTTTTGCTGGTGGACCAGAGCGGCAGCATGGTGTCCAGTGTGATCCACTCGGCGGTCACGGCCTCGTGCCTGTGGGCTTTGCCAGGGGTCAAAACCCATCTGGTGGCTTTTGACACCGACGTGGTAGACCTGACCGACAGCGTGCAAGACCCCGTGGACGTGCTGATGCGGGTGCAACTAGGCGGCGGCACCGACATTGGCAAGGCCGTGGCCTATGCCGCCGGGCAGATTGAAGCGCCACGCCGCGCCATCGTAGTCATCATCAGCGACTTTACGAGGGTGCTGCTGAACATGTGCTGGTCAGCCAGGTGCGCCCCTGTGCGCCCAAGGCACCCAGGTGCTCGGGCTGGCCGCGCTGGATGAAAAAGCAAATCCCGATTACGACCGCGTGCTTGCGGGCAAACTGGCCGACGCAGGCGCGCACATAGCAGCCATGACACCGGGCCAACTGGCGGCCTGGCTGGCGGAGAAATTGGGATGAAGCAAGGTATGACCAATACATGATTCCACGTCAGGACTTGCTGCACCTGAGCCCCGAGGCGCTGGCCCAGGCGGCCAATGCCGGTGTGGTCAAACGTGCTGTGCGGGAGCTGGAAGGTGGCTACCGCCCGCAACTGGCACTGGGTGCAGACGGCACGCTGGACGCCCGTTTCAGCGACGGCATCCATACCGTCTGGCCCGCCGCCACGCCCATTGGGCAGGTGCGCTGCAGCTGCGGTGCGGCCACGGTATGCAGGCACCGCATCATCGTGGCGCTGGCCTACCGGGAAGATGCGCGGGTGGCTGCGCTGGCGACAGGTTCGTCTGGCCATGCATCTGCCGATTCGGCCTCCGCGCCAGATGTCCAAGCAACCTCACCCGGCCAGGTCAGTGACGAAACGCTGGCACGGGTCATCCCCGCCACCCTGCTGGCCAGAGCGGCGCTGGCACGTGACGCAGGTTTGTCCATCACCCTTCGCCGTACCGCCAGTGGCGAGCCCTGCGACACCGCACGTCTGCCCTCGGCTACGGTGCGTTTCTGGGCGGGTGCTGCGCTGGAGGCCGCACGCTGCGACTGCATTGCCGCAGCCGCCTGTGAACATGTGGCACTGGGGGTGTGGGCTTTTCGACAGGCGGATAAGGATGCAAACCAGTCCGCGCAGGCCTCTTTGTCAGCCCAAGTGGTGCGCTTGGGCAGCGACGGCACCCGCCTGGCGCTGGACACCGCACCTTGGGTTGCGCTGGTGGAAGCGCTTATTTTTCACGGTGTCAGTAACGGCGCCGCCCCAATAGCTCAGGCGCTGAGCCATGCGTTGGACGCCAGCCGGCCACTGAATGCCACCTGGCTGGTGTACCTGCTGCAAGACCTGGAGCAGTGGTGCGGGGCTTGGCATGCGCGCAGTGCTTCCTACCAGGCCACGGACGGCCTGGCGCTGGTGGCAGAGCTGGCGCTGCGCCTGCACGCCGGGGTATTGCCCGGCAACGCCAGAGCCGTGCTGGGCCTGGCCGAGCCCGGTGAAACCGAACTGGACCGCCTGCGCCTGGTCTGCCTGGGCGCACGCACGGTGCGCGACGGCCCCAAGCGCCGCACCCGCTTGTTGCTGGCCGATACCGACACCGGCACCGCGCTGGTGTTGACCCATGCGTGGGAGGTGTCAGCCGACACGGCGGTGGACGAAGCCAGCACCCGCGCGTTGGAGCGGCTGGCACCCGGCGTGTTGCTTCAAGCCCTGAGCCGGGGCCAACTGCTGGCCCGGCAAGCCCGCCGACTGCCCGACGGCAGCCTTAAACTTGCCAAAAGCCGCAGCTCCCACAACAGCGTACTGCCGCAGGTGCCCGATTGGTCTCAGCTCAGCGCACCGCTGCGTTATGACAGCGTGCGCGCCCTGGCTGCAGCCCAGCAGGCCCAACCCACGGCGCAAGTGTTGCCACGCCATGCGGCCCAGCGGTTTATTGTTTTCACACCTGCACGCATGGAAGCCCTGCATTACGACCCCCACGAGCAAACGCTGATGGCTGTTTTGTATGACGGCAACGACCAGACCCTGCTGCTCAAACGCAGCCATGAAAGCCACAACCGCCACGCGCTGGCTGCGTTGGCCGATGCACTGTCCGGCAAACAGGGGCCAGTCAGCCATGTGGCCGGCTTGTTGCACTGGTCCGGCGGCCTCCCCATCATTGAACCCTGGGCGGTCGCCGCCAGCAGCATCGTGGTGCCCGACTTTGCCGCCGCTACCGATCAAAACAGCGCTGCACTGGCCAGCCTGCCACTCGCGTTTTTGCCTGACGAAGCAGTTGACCCGATTTCCAATGCGCTGGCCAAGCTGCAGCAGGTGCTGGCAACGCTGTTGCACCACGGTGTTTCACAGTTGCCCACCCGTTGGAGAGATGACTGCAACCAGGTGGGACGCCAGCTTGCAGCGCAAAGCCTGTTTGCACTGGCCGATGCGTTAAAGACCCTGCTTGAAGCCACACTCTCTGCACAGGCTCTCCCTAAAGGTGCTTGCTTGGCCCCGGCGCTGATGAAGCTGGCCGCGTTGGCTCAGCTGCACCAAGATGCTCAGGTGGTGATGGGCTTGGAGGGTGTCGATTTAGTTTGATGTGCCAAGCCGTGATGTTCGCCGTAGTGAAGCCACCCATTGGCGCTCGCCAGCATCTGCTTTAAAAACGCGGCCAAATGAGGCACCCCTTTACCGCCCGGTGGGGCGTGAGCGGGTGAAATATGCTATGAATTAGATAGCTTCATCCGCACATCCAACATGCGCAAACCTAATATTCAGCGACTGCTGAGTGGCCAAAGAACGCTCAAGCGTAGGTAACCCAGTCGGCGTAGTCGGCATGTTCCAGTGGGGCAGTGTGTTGTAGGTCAGCAGCGAATGGCGTTTGCGGTTGACGGCGAATTCGGTGATGGCGCTGTTGCGGATGCGCAGGTTGAGTTCGATCGTGGTTTCTGGCGTGGTGCCCAGCACATGGCCGATGGCGGTGGCGATCGGGCCACCGCTGGACACGATCAGCACGTTGCCTTCATGGTGTTTGCGCACATGGTCCAGCGCATCGACCACACCTTGGCGGAACTCCCGGTAGCTGGGCATGCCCTTGGGGCTGACCACGCCGTTCATCCACTGGGTCAGGCCATCACGCAAAAGCCGAAAGTGATGGCGGTACAGCTCGGGTGAGTCAGGCTTTCCAGCTTGTAGGGTGGACGGTGGCAATGACGGCCAGGCTGTCGAACTCATTGAGGCCGGGCCATAGCAGGGCGTCAAGGTGGTGGTGCCACCTGCGCGGATGCCGTCATAGGTTTGCTGGTGGCGGCGCAGCGTGCCGGTTAGCACGGCCTCAAACGCAACCCCCTTTTGGCGGAAGTATTCACCCAGCCGCACGCTTTGCTGCTGGCCCAGCGAACTCAGGTGGTCGTAGTCTTCGGCACCAAACGAAGCCTGGCCATGGCGTACAAGATAAAGCGTTCCCATGGGCTGAATTTAAGGTAAATCAGCACCTTGCGCATGTCGCATGTGCGACGACAGCTATGGAATTTGTAGCAGAAGGGAGGGGTTTAAAAGCATGACCTGGCGCCCCCGACGGGAATCGAACCCATATCTAGCGCTTAGGAGGCGCTCGTTCTATCCATTGAACTACGGCGGCGGGTGCCCTGCATTGTACGGGGGCTGGCGGGGCTCCATTTCAGTCCACATCAGTCCACATCAGTCGTAGCGTAGTGTGAAAATCAGGTCCATGGCGCTTTGCTCGCCGGTCTGGGCGCGCAGGGTGAAGCGGCGCGACAGGTCGTAAAAAATGTAGAACGTGCCCAGCGTGCCTGCCAGGCTGCGCTCGTAAGCCACATAAAAATCGCGCGACACGCGTTTGCCCAGTGTGACGGTGGCGGCCGTGGTGCTTGTGCCGCTGTCGCTGGCGCTGCTGGCTGCACCGCGCACGGACAATTCGTCCAACCCCAGCGCTTGCGCCAGGTTGCTGGACAGGCCCTTGCCGTTGCCGCCCAGCAGTGCCAGCGCCGCCTGCTGCAGCACGGCTGCCTCGGCACCACCATTGGCCCCGGAGTGACCGAGCACCAGCCACGCCAGTTTTTCGGCATCGGGCAGTTCCGGGTCGGCATACAGGCGCACCACGGGGGACAGGGTGGTGCCGCTGATCTGCACCCCCACGCGCTGTTGCAGGTTGGGCCGTATCGCCAGAATATTGAGCGCCGGGTTGTCGTACGGCCCGTTAAAACGCAGCACCCCGACGGTGATGTCCAGGTTTTGGCCATAGGCCTTGTAAGTGCCGCCGATGGCGCGCAAATTACCCGTGAGGCGCGGCGCAAAACCATGCTCGGCGGCGCTGGTCAATTCAAGTTTGCCACCAGGCGGGTGTCCAGGCCACGCCCGCGCACCTCAAATTTTGGCCCCAGGTCCAGTGTGACGCTGATGTCTGGCTTGACCTGCATGACTGTGGATTCGGGGGGGGCTGTGCTGGTCGCTTTTCCGTCTGCTTGGGTGACAGCAGGGCGGCGCACGATCACATCCCGCCCCAGTTCGGGCGCGGAGTCTTCCTTCAGCACAAACAGGGCCTGATCGGCCTTGAGCAGGCCGCGAATCAGCAGGCGCTCGCTGGCCAGCTTGGCGGTCAGGTTGCCGGACACCACCAGGCGGCGGTCGGCCTGGCTGCTGACGCGCAGGTTCTCCAGCTGAATGTCCAGCTCCATGCGCAAGCGTGACGCCAGTTGGGTCGCCGCATCACTGGCAGGCAGCCCCAGCGCATAACCTTTGATCCGAACCTGGCCACCGCTGTGGCCCCCCGCGCCTTGCATGGTGAAGTTGATGATCTCCACGCGCTGCCCTTCGATGGTGGCGAGCAGTTCGCCTTGGCTGAAATCGATGTCGTCGGCCACCGAACGCACGGCCAGGTCCTTGGCAATCAGGGTGCCGAACCACTGCGGCGCTGCGCGGGTGCCGGACAGGACGGCGTTGCCGTCCACCGTGCCGCGCAAGCGCCAGCCCGGCGGTGCCAGCAAGGACCAAGCACCTACAGGGGGCAACTGCGCGCGCAGCGTGCCCGCCACGGCAGCGCTGTCTGGCCAGCGCCAAGCGCCGTCTTGGCGCTGCAGGCGTGAACTGAACTGGGCTTGTGCCTGGCCGGCGCGTTCGCTGTCCCAAAGCAGGCTGGCGGCCAATTGATCGCCTTGGACGGTGACCGTCAGGCGCGCATCGCGTACACCGGCGCTCAGGGTGGCGAGGTGAGCCTCGTCGGTTTGCAGCAGCAAGTCGCCGCTGGTGCGCGCCAACGTGGCGCTGAGCTGCAAGGTGTCACCACCCGTGGCCTGCCACTGGCCGCCAAACTGCAGGTCACCGCGCAGGCCCAGGTTGGCCATTTGGGTCTGACCGATCAGGTCCAGCCAAGCCAGCGGCAGACCATCGAGCTGGCCCTGGGTTTGCCAGTCGCTGCGGGTGCCTTGCTGCGACCATTGGGCTGCTTGCCATTGCAGCTTGGCCACGCCAGCCACCGGTCCTGTGAGCTGGGCGGTGCCGGGCGACACCGTTAGTCGCTGCGAGCTCACGCTTTGGCTCCAGTGAAGGCTCACGCGCTCATTGAGCGCCAGGGTCCACAGGCCGGGGCGCTGGTGGTCTTGGGCGGTCAAATGGGTACTGCCCAGCAAGGCTTGCCAGCTGCCGTCGGGCTGCTGCCCGCCTTGCAGCTGCGCCTGCAGGGCAAAACGGCGGCTGGCGTGCGCCATCTGACCCTGCACCGTGAGGTCCAGCGCGGCCAGCGTGCCGCCCAGATTGGCCTGTAGTTCGCGCATGGTCCCAGGCTTGGTCTGCTGGCTGGTCGGCGGCGCGCAGCGTGAGCTGGGGTGCGTGCAGGCTGGCCTGAATTTTGAGCTGTCGGCCTTGCTGCCCCCAGCCACCTTGCCAGCCGCCGGTGAATTCGGCGTTGCCTTGAAGGGCGGTGCGGCCCAAGCCCTGCGGGCCACCGGGCAGCTGCGCCAGCCAGTGCGCCGCCAGGGTGGGGTCTGACACCCGCAGGCTCAGCTCCCCCTGGCCCTCGGTGCTGGCGATTGAACCCGCCAGCGTGGCCTGCGCGCCCGGCAGGGTCAGTGCCAAGTGGCCTTGTGCGGCCTGGCTGTGGGTGTCAAACGTCAATTGGCCTTGCAGCTTGGCGGTGTCGGTCTCCACTTGGAGCGTGTCAAGCTGGAGTGTGGGGCTGTCCAACTGCCCTTGGCTTGGATGGCTTTGATGCGCAGCTTGTCGATGACGCCAGCGGCGGCCGCAGTGGGTTGCGGTCCTGTGGACGCTGGCCGCGCTGACTGGATGGATGCCTCAAATGTGATGCCAGAAGGGGCTTGTTGGGCGCTTAGCTGGCCGTCCAGTCTGGTGGCGGCCAGCCGTGAGTCCAGTTCGGCGGGGTTGATTCCGTTGAGTGTGGCACTGCCTTGCCAGCCGGGTTTGCTTGCGGCCTTGGCTGCGGCGTTGGCGGGCCTGGATGCGGCGCTGTTTAACTGCCCCTGCGCCTGCATGTGGCCCCCAGCGCCGGTGGCGGCCAGCGATTCGACCGTCCACTGGCCCTGCAGGAACACCAACTTGGCATCCAGGCTGCGCACGGGCAGGCGCTGCTGGTTCCAGGGGCCGCTTTGGCTGTTGGTGAACGCCATGGCACCGCGCCAGCCTTGGCCGTCGGGCGTTACCGTGGCGCTACCCGCCAGGTTGGTTTGCGGCGCTTGGGGCCACAGCGCGGCCAAATTCAGCGCCTGCCAGCGGGCATCGGCGCGGACGATGTGCTGGCCTTGCCAGGGCCGAAGAATGGCCTTGATGTGGGCCTGCAGAGCACGGGCAGGGTTGGCGTCAGTTTGTGGTTGCAGCCGCGCTTGCAGCGCCAGCTCGGCGTTTGGCCCGGCCAAAGGGCCTTTTAACTCGACAAACGCGTCGGCCGTCACGCTTTGGTTACTGCCAGGCAGCTGGGTTTGCACGGCACCCTGCAGCTGGGCAGACAAGTCCAGCGGTGCTTGCGCGCCCAGTTGTGCCTGGAGGCGATATTTACCTGATGAAAAGTGTACTTCCCGCACATCCAGTCTATGTTCTTTGCTATCAAAGGCATAGTGTCCAGCCAGGTTGGAGAGGTGCAAAGAGGTTGATCCGACCCACTCCAGACGCTCGACGGAGAAGGGTACTTCCACCAAAATGGGCAGTTGCAAGCTGGTGGGCGGCGTTGCTGGCGCAGGTTCAGGGTCGGATGGGGGTGAGTCGATGCGCAGGTTTTGGATGCTGAGCCGGGTTAGCCGCAGTTCACCATCCCACAGCGAACGCAGCGCCCATGTGGTCTGGAGGTCGGTGGCCTCAACACTGAGCGGGCCGCGCTGCCAGCGCAGCCAGCCAATGCGTCCGCCTTCACGCACAGAACCCGTCACGTCTTTGACGGTGAGGGTTTGATTGGCAGGGAGAAAACTGCTTATGGTGTTCAGCGCGGTGGCCAGCGAGGTGTCGGTGCCGCTCCAGGACCAGAGTGCAGCAGCCAAGGCGAACAGCACCGCCAGCGCGGCGATGTTGCTTGGCAGGGCGATGCGGAGCAGTTTCATCAGCTCAAAATTCCGCTACTGATCGTGCCGAGCAACTTGTTGGCCATGCATGAGCCGGGTTGTTCTTCGTCACTTTTACGTTTGAGACCTGCTTCCTACGACAATCAACAGGTTCACCAGAGGCGGTTGCCGTCAAAGTGCATTTTGTGCTGCCAGAGAAGCTAACGATACGAACGATGCGCTTGCTGTTCATGTGGACAAACCTTGCCACTGAAGTGTCAAAAAAATGTTCGAAGTCATAAGGGTCGCATCATTTGCCAGATTAGATGGATGGCAAGTGCATTCAAACCCTGATTGTCGGTGCCTGCACGACTTCAGGTTTTGCATTCAAGCATTTCACCCCAGCCACCCATACAGGCTTGCCCACGCGACTTTGATTCAGCATGGATATTCTCCTTCAGTTTTTTCAATCAAATAGGCCTCTACCGCACGTTCTATCTGCGCAAGCAGCTCCTGATTTTGTAGCGTTTTCAAGGGTTTCATGGGCTCTTCGCCGCCAACGCCGGGCAGCAGCGTTCCGTCCAGCTTGGCCACTGGCGTTCGGCTGTGGGCGGTGCAACCGGCCGCTGATTTATTTGAAGTCTATGTACTGAGCGAGAAAACCGCGCTCGACGAAGCCAGCGCCGAGCTGCTGGCTGAGGCTCTAAAAATGATGGTCGGCTTTCGCAATCCCGTTCCGCCTGTTCAATCTTCCTTGTACATCATCATCCGGCCGGCATCGGTGGCACCGAGATATTTTGTATAGATCGAATGGAGGGTGCCATCGGCGCGCATCTGACCCACGATTCGGCGCCATTTTTTAATTTCCTCCTCAGAGAAAGCCTTTTTTGAAAAAATCAGGCTGTGCGGGATTGATAACTCTTCGGGAAACCAGTCTTCAATACGTACGCGGTCCGTCAAACCCCATTCCTTGAGGTACTTTGCATAGGCTGGTGGTGGAGCTAAAACGGCCGAGGTCCGCCCCTCTTTGGAAAAGATGCGAAAGACGCTGCCCAAATCCGGTTCTTCAACCACGCGGTTTTGTTGGCGCAAACTGTCCAGAAATTCGTCAACCTTGCTGCCATGCTTATAGGACCGCACCGCGCCCCAAAGCAATTTAGGATCCGCATTGAACTGCGCCGGCGATTGGGAGGAAACAGTCTTTTTAACCAGCTCATAGTTTTTTTGGGCCATGTATCGCACGGCCCAGGAAAACTCATCGCGTTTGGCGGTCTGGATACCAGACCCCGTCATCATGAGAAACCCACTTTCTAGTTCCGCCCAAATTCTTGCACGAGGTCTCACGGAAAACTCAAACCGACAGCCACTGCGCCTGGCCAGTTCCTCTGCCACATCCTTGTCAATACCAGAGTCACTGGCCGAGTCGTAGATGTAACCGTTTTCGTACAGCGCGAACGAAATTGCTTTAGGGCATTGCGGCGCATTGCCTGCAAGCGCCAAACTTGCCTGCCCAACCAAATACAGAGTCAGCAATATCTTTTTCATGACACTCCTGCTAAGGGATGCAGATGTAACCAATATCCCGTTTTTGACGGCACTTGCGGGCGCATTGCTTCGTTGCCCTTCGCTTATTTGGCTCGCCAAACCGCGCTCAGGACGCCTTGCACTGCATCCCGCCAGCACCGCCCAAAGCGGGATATTGGCTTCTTCCGCATCCCTAAAACAACGATAAACCTGCATGGCACCAAGCCCCCAATGTAATTCAAAATAACTGCTTATTTGGCTTGCCAAACCGCGCAGCGCCAATGCAATAGGTTTTACACTCTTTCTCATCTGTTGTAAGGACATTTCACTATGGGTTTACCGCTACGCCACCACGACTCGGGCTTCACCTATGCAGACTACCTGAGTTGGTCCGACGATGAACGCTGGGAACTCATTGAGGGACAGGCGTATGCCATGAGTCCGGCACCCAGCAATTTTCACCAACTCATCGTTGGCGAGTTGTTTTCCAAAATTCACAACCATTTTCGTGGCAAATCCTGCCGCCCCTTTGTGGCCCCATTTGATGTGCGTCTGCCACGCGCGGGTGTGAGCGACCACGAGGTAGACACGGTAGTGCAGCCCGACATCAGCCTGGTCTGTGATCCGGAAAAACTCAAGGACAACCATGGCTGCCTTGGTGCGCCCGATTGGGTGGTAGAGGTCCTGTCGCCCAGCACAGCAATACACGACCAGCGCACCAAGCGTGCGCTGTATGAACAGCATGGCGTTGCAGAATACTGGCTGGTGCATCCGGGCGATCGCTCGGTCACCATTTACCGCCTGGAGAACAAGGCCTACGGCAAGCCGCTGGTGTTTGGCATGGGGGAGGTCTGTTCGCCTCTGGCCTTTGCGGAGTTGGTGATTGCCGTGGCGGATATTTTTTACGATCTGCCCCCACTGGAAGCCAACGCATAAAACCGAAACTGCGCCTTGTCGCGCCTTCAAATAAACCAACTATTTCAATTCCGTTCAGCTTCGGTTCATACACCCCGGCGCAAACTTCGTTCCATATCAACTTTTCTATTGGAGATTTATATGAAACGACTCGTGATGATGACCTTGTTGACCACTGGCTTGATGGGTGCCCATGCCGACGCTTACACCGACAACGCTCGCGTGCGCAGTGCCGAGCCACAGTATGAAAACGTCAGCGTGCCACGCAATGAGTGCACGAGTCACTGGATTCAGGAGCGGGGCGGGCGTCATGGTGGCGAACGGCATGAACGTAACCTGGGCGGTGCCATCATTGGCGGACTGGCGGGCGGCATCATCGGCAACCAGGTGGGCGGCGGCAAAGGCAAGGAAGCGGCCACGGCCCTGGGCGCGGTCATTGGTGCCGTGACCGGAGAGCGTCTCGATAACCGCGATGACCGGGGCTACTACGATGGCGGCCACCATGAGCCCGCCCAGCGTGAAGTCAAACGTTGCCGCACGGTCTACGATTCGCAAACCCGCCTCACCGGCTACCGCGTGGCCTATGAATACCGGGGGCAGCTGTTCTCGACCTTTATGCGCAGCAACCCTGGCAACCACTTGCCCGTGCGGGTGTCGGTAGACCCGGTCGAGCAATAAATAGTCTGTGGTCTGTGGCCCTTGCTTGCGAGTACCATTGCCGCCAATTTCACAGACCTCAACCCACGCCATGAAACTGCTTTACCCCCTTTTCGGCGCGCTCATGCTGGCACTGGCCGTGCCCGCATGGGCCGACGTCAGCCGCGATGAGGCAGCTGCTGTGGCCCAGCGCGCCAGTGCGGGGCGGGTGTTGGCAGTCGAAAAGGTAGAGCACCAAGGGCGCGCGGCCTGGCGCGTCAAGGTACTGACCCCCCAGGGGGAAGTCAAAGTCATCCTGATTGATGCAGCCAGCGGACGCACGTACTAGAGTCAACTTGACATGCGCTTGTTGTTGATTGAGGACGACGCTGTCTTGCGGCTGGGGCTCAAGCGCAAACTGGAAGCCGATGGCTACCGGGTTGACCAGGCCGCTGATGGCGAAGACGGCTTGTTCCAGGCCAGGGAGTACCCGCTGGACCTGGCCATTGTGGACTTGGGGCTGCCCAAGGTGAACGGGCTGACGGTGGTTCAGACCTTGCGGGCCCAGGGGCGGACGCTGCCGATTCTGATTTTGACAGCACGCGCAAGCTGGCAGGACAAGGTGCAGGGGCTGGAGTCAGGCGCTGACGACTACCTGGTCAAACCGTTTGAGTACCCGGAGCTGGCGGCCCGCGTCAAGGCATTGCTGCGGCGCTCGCTCAAAGCCACCTCGGATGTCCTGAACCTGGGGCCCCTTGGCATCGATTTTTCAGCTCAGACCGTGAGGCTTCATGGCCAGCTGCTTGAGTTGACCTCTTTTGAGTACCGAATGCTGGAATACCTGGTGCGCGAACGCGCCCGGGTGGTGAACAAGCAGGAGTTGTCAGACTACCTTTACCCCCACGATGAAGACCGCGACAGCAATGTGCTGGAAGTGTTGATGGGGCGGCTGCGCCGCAAGCTCGACCCCCTTGGCACGCTCTTGCCCATTGAGACCTTGCGCGGGCGCGGGTATCGCTTCGTGCTGCAGTGAAAACCCCTCTGTCCATTCGTGCCCGGCTGGTTTGGGGCGCTGCCCTGGTCTTGCTGGCCTTTTTGGCCGGTGCGGGGTGGGCGGTTCAGCAAGCGTATGTGGCTAGTGTGCAGGCCGAGCGTTTTGCGCGTTTGCAAACGACGGTTTATTTGCTGATGGCCGGGGCCGAGCTTGATGCAAAGGGCTCGCTGGCCATGCCGGCGGCGCTGGCCGAGCCGCGTCTGTCGCTGCCAGCGTCGGGTTTGTACGCCAACATTGCCAATATGCGCAAAGCTGAAGTGTGGCAGTCGTCATCGTCCCTGGGGCTTGACTTGCCGTTTCAAACCGAACAAGAAACCGGGCAGTGGCGCTTTGAAACCATCCACGCGCCAGCGGCAGGGCAGGGGGGCACAGGGTCAAAAACGCGGTCCTTCCTGGCGGCAAGCTACGGCGTCAAATGGGCGGTCAACCAGCAAACGGCACCACTGGTGTTTTCCGTGCTCGAAGACAAGGCTGAATTTGACCTCGCTGCGCGCTCGTTCCAGCGCACGCTGTGGCTGTGGCTTGGCGGGACCGGGCTGCTGCTGTTGCTGACGCAAACCTTATTGCTGCGTTGGGGCTTGACGCCACTGCGGCGCATGGCGCTGGAAATCCAGGGCATTGAGAGTGGCCGCCAAACCAAAGTACAGGGCAGTTACCCGGCCGAGCTGGCCGGACTCACGCTCAATCTCAACCTGCTGATCGACCAGGAGCGTGCCCGGCAAACGCGCTACAAAGAGGCGCTGGATGATCTGGCCCACAGCCTTAAAACGCCGCTGGCGGTGCTGCGCGCCACGCTGGGCGAGCCAGGCGACCTGGCGTCCCAAGTGGCGCAGCAAGTCGATCGGATGAACGAGATTGTGGTGCACCAGTTGGGCCGGGCCGGTGCCAGCGGAGCCGCGCGCTTTGCCCCTTACCTGACATTGGCACCCATTGTGGGGCGCATTCAGGAGTCGCTGGCCAAGGTCTATGTGGACAAAAATCTGGCTTTCGCTATCGACTGCCCGGCGGATTTGAGCTGGCGCATCGACCAAGGTGATGCCTTTGAAATACTGGGCAATGTGCTGGACAACGCCGCCAAGTGGGCCAAGTGCCGGGTCGCGCTTCGGGTTTGGCAGGAAGCTGGCAGCCTGCACATTCGCGTGACGGACGACGGGCCGGGGTTCGCGCAGGCACCGTCTGCTCTGGCGCGCCGGGTTCGGCTCGATGAAACCGTGCCCGGCCACGGCATTGGTTTGACGGTGGTCCGGGATCTGGTCGCCAGCCACCAAGGTACGGTCACAATTTCGCAAGCGGTGCTGGGGGGCGCGCAGGTGGACATCGTGTTGCGGGCGGCTTGACCCATTGCCGTTTTGCTGGAACGCCCCTCTACCAGTTTAATTACGCCAGTTTAATTACGACAGTTTTGTTACGCCAGTTTTTTCCCATGAAATTGGCCTCTGCCGCACGTTCTATATGCGCGAGCAGCTCCTATTTTTATAGCGATTTCAAGGTTTTCAACCCTGCTCAAAAGCTGAATCCCACATTCAGGTGCAGCCGAAAGCGCTGCGTGGCCAGGGCGTAGGCCAGGTCCATTTGCAGGGGGCCGACCGGGCTCTTCCAGCGCACTCCCGCGCCCACGCCAATCTTGGCATCAAGACTGCTGGGTTCATCTGCTACCGCGCCCGCGTCAACGAACAGCGTGCTCTCCCATTGGGTCAACTGGCCGTTGCGGGTGATGGGGCGCTGCCACTCCACGCTGCCCACGGCCAGATAGCGCCCGGCGGTGGTTTGTCCATCAGCCAGCGTCACGCCGATGTCGTGGTAGCCGTAGCCGCGCACGCCGCTGTCGCCACCGGTCAGAAACAGTTGGGTACTGGGCAGGCTGATGCGTGCATGGGCCAGCACGGCCCCGGCTTCGGCGCGCAGCGCGATGCGGCCAGCGCGCAGATCGGCCTGGCCGGACTCGGGTCGGCGGCCAAGGGGCAGGTAGGCTTGCAGGCGCGTCAACATGCGGCTGTAGGGCTCGCGCTGGCTGCCCAGTGTAGTGCCGCCGCCCAGTTCAAGGCCCAGCCCCCAGCCGCTGGAGGGAAAGGGCAGGCTGTCGAAATTGCGCACTGTGAAGGCGTAGTTGGCGCTCAGGGACTCGGCCACGCTGGGCACGCTGCCATCTTCAGCGGCCGTTTGGGCGCGGTCGAACTGCAGGTAGTAGTTGCGGTCAATCCGCTCGCCGCTTTGCGTGCGCCCCAGGCGCAGGCGCTGGCTGCCGACGTCGAAGCTGCCCGACTGCTGGTTTTGCAGCAGCGCCGAGGTCACCCAGCGCCAGTTGTTGCTCTCTGGCGGTGCGGTGAGCTCGGTGCCCAGGGATCGTGTTTCGCGGTCCAGCGACAGTTTGCTCATTGCGCGCCAGCCGATGCCGGGCAGCTTGTGGTGCGTGTGTTCGGCGGACAGGCGCGCGCCGCTGTCGGTGCTGGCCCCCACGCCCAGCACCAGCTTTTGCAGGCGCGCCTCGCGCAGTTGCACGCGCACCGGCGCGGCCTGCGGGTCGCCCGAGGTGTCGAGCGTGATGAAGGCAGAGTCAAAGTAGCCGCTGTCGGACAGGCGCTGCTGCGCTTGCACCAATTCGGCTTGGGAGAATTCAGCGCCAGGGCGCAGGCGCGCCAGCCGGGTGACGAGCTGCGGGTCATAACGCTGCATGCCGCTCACGACCAGTTCGCCCAAGCGGTAAGCGGGGCCAGAGTCCACCGTCACCACCAGGAGCGCGCTGTGGCTGGCGGGGTCAATGTCGGCCAGCGTCTGGGTCAGTTGGCCCGCCGGGTAGCGCAGGGTGGTGAGCTGACGCAGCGCCTGCTCTTTGGCATCGTCCCAGCCTGCCTGGGTGAAACGGCTGCCCACGCGCAGCGACCAGCTGTCCTGAATTTGCTGGCGCTGCAGTTGGGCTGCAGGGTCGGTTTTGATCGGGCCGCTGAACTCCAGGCGAAGCTCGCGCACCAGCGTGGGTTCGCCGGGCTCTGCCCGCAGCGTGACCCTGCGGCTGGCTGTGGTGCTGGTGGCGGGTTTGAATGCGATGTCGATGGCGGGGGAAAAGTAGCCCAGTGTCGCCAGCAACTCCTGGGTGTTGAGCCGGGCAGCCACCAGCAGGCGATCGAGTTCACCGTCGCTCAGATCGGCAAGTGCCCGGTAGCGCTGCAACTCCAGGTGCGTGCCCAGCAAGGTCTTGATTTCATCTGGGGCCTCAATGTCGAGGTCAAACGCGGGCAATGCAGTCGCATCGGTGCCGGAGGGGGCTGAGGTGCTTTTTGCGGTCGTCAGGCTTTGAGCTTGTGCCAGCGTGGGCACGAACAGGAGCAGCGCTACAGCCAGCCACCATTGCAAAGCGGCCATTTACTTGGTCAGCAGTCGCATGGCTTCTTCCAGCCCTTTGAGGGTGAGCGGGTACATGCGCTGGTTCATCAGTTGCTGCATGATGCTGATGCTCTGGCGGTACTGCCACACGCCCTGTGGCTCGGGGTTGATCCAGGCGAATTTGGGAAAGGCATGGGTGAGGCGCTGCAGCCACTCAACCCCGGCTTCCTCGTTGTTGTATTCCACGCTGCCGCCGGGCTGCAAAATTTCATACGGGCTCATGGTGGCGTCGCCCACAAAAATCAGTTTGTAGTCCTTGTTGTACTTGCGGATGATGTCCCAGGTGTCAAATTTTTCGCTGTAGCGTCGCCGGTTGTTCTTCCACATGAAGTCATACACGCAGTTGTGAAAGTAGTAAAACTCCAGGTGTTTGAACTCGGTCTTGGTGGCGCTGAAAAGTTCTTCCACCCGCGCAATGTGCTCGTCCATGGTGCCGCCCACGTCCATCAAGAGCAGCACTTTCACATTGTTGTGGCGCTCGGGCCGCATCTTGATGTCCAGGTAGCCCGCATTGGCCGCTGTTTTGTGAATGGTCTCGTCCAGGTCCAGCTCGTCCTCATGGCCTTCGCGCGCAAATTTGCGCAGGCGGCGCAGCGCCACCTTGATGTTGCGCGTGCCCAGCTCTTGCGTATCGTCATAGTCCTTGTAGGCGCGCTGGTCCCACACCTTGACGGCGCTCTTGTTGCGGCTTTTGTCCTGCCCGATGCGGATGCCCTGCGGGTTCTGGCCATAAGCGCCAAACGGGCTGGTGCCGCCGGTGCCAATCCATTTGTTGCCGCCTTCGTGGCGCTCCTTTTGCTCTTCAAAACGCTTTTTGAGCGTTTCCATCAGCTCGTCCCAGCCCATTTTTTCAATCTTGGCCAGTTCCTCAGGACTCAGGTTCAGCTCCAGGTTCTTGCGCAGCCACTCCAGCGGAATGTCCTTGGTGAAATCCGCCACCATCTCCACGCCTTTGAAGTAGGCGGCAAAGGCGCGGTCGAACTTGTCGTAATGCTTTTCGTCCTTCACCAGCGTGGTGCGGCTCAGGTAATAAAAATCGTCAATCTTGTAGCCGCTGGGCCCGTTATCGTCCTCTGGTCCGGTCCCGTTCGGGCCAACCACGCCTTCTTTCAGCGCTTCAAGCAGGGTGAGGTATTCCTTGACCGAAACCGGCAGTTTGGCGGATCGCAGGGTGTAGAAAAAATCAAGCAGCATGGTGAAAGTCGTATGTATTCAGGATGTGGTCGCGTGCCCACTTACGTTCCAAGGGCAGGGGGAAGTTTTTCTTTTGTTTGAGTCCAGTCCGGCTCACAACCAATCCTCCACCTTCAAGCCCTTGACCCGTTTGAACTCACGGGTGTTGTTTGTCACCAAAGTCAAACCATGTGCCAGCGCATGGGCGGCAATCCACAGGTCGTTGGCACCAATCGGGTTACCCGCTTTCTCCAGTGTCGATCGTGCAATGCCATAGTGGTGTGCTGCATCGGCAGGCAGGGGCACGACGGTGATGGCCTTGAACACCGCATCAAGCTGTTGGCGTAGCGTCTGGGCGCGGCGTGACGGGGGCAGGCGGCCCAAGCCATACAGCAACTCTCCGGCGCTGATGGTCGAGATGCACAAGCTGTCTGTCTCACTTTCCAAGATGCGGCGGGTAAGCTCGGGCGAGCTTGATCGCACAAAATGGCTGACGATATTGGTGTCCAACAAGTAGGTCATTTGGTGGGGGCTGAATCGGCAAACATGGCATCCCAATCGCGCTCTTGGGGTGGGGATTTGCCGACCAAGGCCATTGCTTTGTCCCATTCGGCCCGGTCTTGTTCGCTCAATTCTGGCATGCCTCGCAGCAAGTCTGCCACTGTGGGCTTTTTCGCCCGCAGCACGATTTCATCGCCCCGGCGTTCGATTGTGACTTGCTTGGTGTCGAACCGAAACTCCTTGGGCAGTCGAACCGCCTGGCTATTGCCTGAGGTAAAGACAGTGGTGGTGCAACTGGCTGGGCGCAGGGGTTGGGTGGGGGGCGGTGCGTTCATGGTGTGAACTCCTTTTGTATATCTTAAGTGTATATACGTTTATGCAAAAAGTCCAACCTGCCTCAGCGCGGCTTGCTGAGCAAATACAGCAACTGCGCTTTGGCTTCTGGCCATTCTCCGCTGCGCATGCTGTACATGACGGTGTCGCGGATGGTGCCGTCGCGGCGCAGGGCGTGGCCGCGAATGACGCCGTCTTTTTTGGCCCCCAGCCGCTCAATGGCGGCTTGAGACGCGAAGTTGAAATTGTCGGTGCGCCAGCCCACCACGTGGCAGCCAAGTGTTTCAAAGGCAAGTGTGAGCAAGAGCAATTTGCAAGTGGTGTTGACGTGGGTGCGGTGGCAGCGCTTTGCGTACCAGGTGTAGCCAATCTCCACCCGTTTGATGGCGGGGAGAATGTCGTGGTAGCTGGTGCTGCCCAGCACGGTGCCGCTGGCGCTATCGATCACCGCAAAGGCAAGGCGATGGCCCGCCTCGCGCATGGCCAGCGCATCTAGGATGTAGGCTCGGGTTTGATCGGGCGTGGGCACGCCGGTCACACGCAAATTCCACAATTCACCGTCCGAGGCCGCTGCACGCAGGCCACTTTCGTGCGTCAAGTCCAGCGGTACCAGTTCGAGGCCGCGTGCCGTCAGGGTGAGGGGTTCGACGAAGGTCATCTTTAACTCTTGGTGCTTTCTTTGCGGATTTTTTGCCAGCGCCGGGCCACCTGCAGGCCCACGCCGCCGCCCAGGCCCACCAGCACTATGCCGCCGATGCTGGCGTTGTTGTAGCCAGCGTCAAAAATGTCCAGTCCGAAAAAGCGCCCGATCCAGAAACCCAGCAGCGCGCCGCCGACAAAGCCGATGGCGTCCGACAAGCCTTCCATCAAGAGCGACTTTTCCATGGGCTTGGGTTCTTGCGTTCAGCGGTTGTGCTTTTGCATGAACACCAGTTTTTCAAACAGCGTCACGTCCTGCTCGTTCTTGAGCAAGGCGCCCACCAGCGGCGGCACGGCCACTTTGTCGTCCTTGGTTTGCAGGGCAGCCAGCGGAATGTCTTCGGCCAGCAGCAGTTTGAGCCAGTCCAGCAGTTCACTGGTGGAGGGTTTCTTTTTCAGACCCGGCAGGTTGCGCACGTCATAAAAGGTTTTCATGGCGGCGGTCAACAGCTCCTGTTTCAGGCCCGGAAAATGCACGTCCACAATGCTTTTCATGGTCTGCGCATCGGGGAACTTGATGTAGTGGAAGAAGCAGCGGCGCAAAAACGCGTCGGGCAGCTCTTTTTCGTTGTTGGAGGTGATGAACACCAGCGGGCGGTGCTTGGCCCGGATCAATTCGCGGGTTTCGTAGCAATAAAACTCCATGCGGTCGATCTCGCGCAGCAGGTCGTTCGGGAATTCAATATCCGCCTTGTCGATTTCATCAATCAACAGCGCCACTGGCTGCTCGCTGGTGAAGGCCTGCCACAGCACGCCCTTGACGATGTAGTTGTTGATGTCCTTCACGCGCTCGCCACCTTCTACGCCCGAGAGCTGCGAATCGCGCAAGCGGCTCACGGCGTCGTATTCATACAAGCCTTGCTGCGCCTTGGTGGTGGACTTGATGTGCCACTGCAACAGCGGCAGGTTCAAAGCCTGGGCCACTTCCTCGGCCAGCATGGTCTTGCCGGTGCCGGGCTCGCCCTTGACGAGCAGCGGGCGTTTGAGGGTGCTGGCTGCATTCACGGCCAGCATCAAATCCTGGGTGGCGACGTAGTTTTTGGATCCTTGGAATTTCATAATTCTTGCTTGTGGAGGGGAAAACAGCTTGGAGAGTAGGCGATGGATTGTTGACTCATATAATCATTGTTTGATCTATCTCAAACATCGGTTGATTGTCCACTCAAAATGAATAAATTAATGTCATGGTTCCCGGTTTTGCTTGTCGCCTTGGCGACCTCTCATTCTGTCAGTGCGCAGGAGGTGCAGGGCGATGTCAAAGCGGGTGAGAAAAAAATTGCCATGTGCATTGGCTGTCACGGCATCAAAGGTTACCAGTCCAGCTTTCCCGAGGTGTACAAGGTACCCATGATTTCGGGCCAGGGCGCAGCGTACATTGTGTCGGCACTCACCGCCTATAAAAAGGGCGAACGAAAGCACCCCACCATGCGCGGTATCGTTGACAACCTGAGCGAAAAGGACATGGCTGATGTGGCCGCCTACTACGAAATACATGGCAAAGCCGAAGGCGCTCCCTTGCCGGCCAAAGCCCCTGAAGGCAACGCCCGGGTTGCCGAACTGGTTACAAAAGGGGCTTGCACCAGCTGCCATGGTGAGAATTTCAGCCAACCGGTCAGCCCTGCTTTTCCCAAGGTGGCTGGCCAGCATGCAGACTATTTGTTTGTGGCCTTGAAGTCGTACAAGACAGAAGGCCATGCAACCTGGGGGCGCTCCAACGGCGTGATGGCAGGTGTTGCCAAGCAGTTCACCAACGCAGAGCTGAAAGAAATGGCCGTTTACCTCAGCTCGTTGCCGGGTGAACTCAAGACCGTGAAGCAGAGCATTTTTCGCTGATTGAGCGGCAGTCCCTGCGCGAACCGTCGCGCAATTGATGAAACGGACTACTAGGGTCAATACCATGGTGTTTTTTCTGAGCCTGCCCCACCATGGCGTCCAGTATTTAATTTCTGGACATTCATGGCCAACCTCATCACAGTCAGCGACGACGAGCTCGCGCTCCAATGTTTTTACCGTTGGGAGCGCGAACGCCCAAGCGATATTTTTCTGACCCAGCCGTTCGGTGGAGGTGCCGTGCGCGAGTTCAGCTGGAGTCAGGCGGCCGACGAAACCCGCCGCATGGCGCGCTGGTTGCAGTCCCAAGGCTGGCCGGCGGGCAGCAAAATTGCCATTTTGGGCAAAAACAGCGCTCACTGGGTATTGAGCGATTTGGCCATCTGGATGGCGGGCCATGTATCCGTGCCCATCTACCCCACCTTCAACAGCGAGGCTGTGCGCTACATCCTGCAGCACAGCGAGTCCAAAGTCTGTTTTGTGGGCAAGCTCGATGATGTCTCTGCCTTGAAGGATGGCGTGCCGCCGGGTGTGACTGTGATTGCCTTGCCGCTGGCCCCCAAGCTTGCCGATGCGCTGTCCTGGGATGCCCTGATGGCCGAAAGTGAGCCTTTGACCGGAACCCCCAGACGCGCGGGCCAGGAGGTCGCCACCATCATCTACACCTCCGGCACCACCGGCCAGCCCAAAGGCGTGATGCACAACTTTGCCGCCATGGCCTGGGCCGTGTCGAGCGGGCTGCAAAGGGTGAAGTTCAGCGACCAGGAGCGGCTGCTGTCCTACCTGCCGCTGGCCCACGTGGCCGAGCGCATTCTGGTGGAGCAGGGGGTTTTGAGAAAAGGCGGGCACATCTTTTTTGCCGAATCGCTGGACACCTTTGTGCAAGACATGGCCCGCGCCAGGCCCACGGTGTTTTTCTCGGTGCCGCGTTTGTGGGTCAAGTTCCAGCAGGGCGTGTTTGCCAAAATGCCCCCAGCCAAACTCAAGCTTTTGCTGGGTATTCCACTGCTTGGCTGGCTGGTACGCAGAAAACTGCTCAAGGGTTTGGGGCTGGACCAATGCCGCCTGGCACTGGGCGGTGCCGCGCCCATGCCGCCCGACCTTTTGCGCTGGTTTCGCGACTTGGGGCTGGACCTGCTGGAGGGCTACGGCATGACCGAAAACTGTGCCGTCTCCCATTCCACCTTGCCCGGCACCTGCCGCCCCGGCACCGTGGGTCTCCCTTACGAGGGGGTGCAAAGCAGAATCGACCCGGTCACCGGCGAGGTTCAAATGCGCTCGCCGGGCGTGATGATGGGTTACTACAAAGATGCGGAGCAAACCGCTGCCACGATCTCGGCGGATGGCTGGTTGCACACCGGTGACAAAGGCGTATTGGAAGCCGATGGCGCGCTGCGCATCACCGGCCGGGTCAAAGACATTTTCAAAACCGCCAAAGGGGAGTATGTGGTACCCGCACCGATTGAGGACATGCTGGTCACCCACCCCGACATTGAGGCGTGTGCCGTGACCGGCGGCGGTGGTTTTGCCCAAGCACTCGGCATCGTCATGCTTTCGGCCGAAGCTGCCCAACGCCTTGCCCAGAGCGCAGCGCGTGCCGACTTGACCGACTCGCTGAAAGCGCATCTGCAAGCGGTGAATGCACGCTTGCGCCCGCATGAGCAGCTCGATTGTCTGGTGGTGGTCACCACCGCCTGGACGCCGGAAAACGGCGTGGTTACGCCCACTTTCAAGGTCAAGCGGCCCAAAATTGAAGAACTGTATGCCAGGCACTACGCAGCCTGGTTTGGCCAACGCCAACCGGTGGTGTGGGCGCAGGTTTAAGAACTGTCAGTCCTTGGTAGCGTGGCGCTGCACGCAAGCAATATAAGCATCCCCATCGGGCGCTCGGCCAGCGCTTTGGCTGTCCCAGATCATGCGGCCCAGGCATTCCATCACCTCGTGGTGCGCGTCATGCAGGCAATTGCGCCGGTGAGTGAGCAACTCCACCGCCTGGCGGATGCCGCGTGGCTGGTCAATGCTGCACTGCTCGCTGATCGACAGGTGCATGGACAAATGCAGAAATGGGTTGGTCTTGCCTTCATCGGCCTGCTCCATGGCGGCCAGGGCCGCGTCCACATCGGCCAGGTCGGCGTGGTACTCGGGGTGCTCGTCAATCCATAAATTTGCTATTGTTTCAATAGCTTGTAGCGCATGTCCTGCCTGCGCTTTGGCATAAATTGAGCAAAAAAAGCGGCGAACGTCGGCTTGTGAAGGTGAAAACATAGTGGGCTAGATTGTGGCACCCTAACGCTTTGCCGACACGACGGCGTAGCGTTGCAGAGTCCGAGCCCGGGCCTCATCGTGTGCAACGATGGGCGCCGGATAATTTTCACCCAGTGTCACGCCGGCCAGACGCAAATCCAGCGGTTTGGCGGTCCAGGGCGCGTGCAGCAGCTTGTTGGGCAATTTGGCGAGTTGGGGCAGATAGCGGCGAATAAATTTGCCCTCGGGGTCGAACTTTTCGCTTTGACGGACCGGGTTGAAAATTCTGAAATAGGGTTGTGCATCGCACCCGCTTGAGCTGACCCACTGCCAGCCGCCGTTGTTGGCAGACAAATCAAAATCGTTCAGGTGCTGTGCAAAATAGCGCTCGCCCCAGCGCCAGTCAATGCCAAGGTCTTTGACCAAAAAGCTGCCCACCACCATGCGCAGGCGGTTGTGCATGTAGCCGGTCTGGTTGATCTGGGCCATGGCTGCATCCACCAGCGGGTAACCCGTTTGCCCATCGCACCACGTCTTGAAAAGTGCTTCGGCGTGCGCCCCCTGTTCCCAGACAATGGCGTCGTATTCGCGCTTGTAGGCACCCTTCGCCACATGCGGAAAGTTGGCAAGAATCTGCGCATAAAAGTCGCGCCAAATAAGTTCACTCAGCCAAACCGCCGCACCCTGGCTGCCCTGAATTTGCCGCTGCAAGGCGGTGGCGGCCAGCTGGCGAATGGAAACGGTGCCAAATCGGAGGTGAATGCCAAGGTAACTGGGCCCCTTGACCGCCGGGAAGTCACGGGTGTCACCATAGGCGTCCATGCGCTCAAAAAAATCTTCAAAAAGTTGGCTCGCACCCGATGCGCCGGTGGGAATTTTGAGGTCCTTCAGGTTCGTCTTTTCAAAGCCAATATCGGCCAGGGTGGGCACCGCAAGCTGCAGTTCCGGCGGGCGGCTCGCCAGCGCAACTGCATAAGGTGTGGCATCCAGGCTGCGCAACTGCTCCGCAGTAATATTCGCCAGCCAGCAATTTTTGTAAGGCGTAAATACCCCATACGGCGTGCCGGCCTGGGTCAGGATTTCCCGGCGCTCAAAAACAACATGGTCTTTGCAGGTGTGCATGCCAATGCGCGAGCGCGTCAGGGCAGCGAGCACCTGGCTGTCACGCTCACGCGCTTTCGGCTCATCGTCATGGGCGGCAAAAACGGCCTGTACTTGCAGGGCCTTGGCCAAACGCACAATTTCATCAGCAGCGCTGCCGTGGCGCACGATCAGGCCTGCACCTGGCATGTTGGCAAGTTTTCTCAATTCGGCATCGAGTTCGCACAGCGACTCCCGAATAAACTCCACCCGCCGATCCGCGCGGGGCAGGGCATCCAGAATGTCCCGGTCAAAAACAAAAACGCAATGGAGCTGGCGGCACGCTGCCAGGGCCATGTGCAGGGCGGCGTTATCTTCCACCCGCAAATCGCGGCGAAACCACATCAGCCCTGTGTCATATTGCATGTACATGTTCACCGTTAAAATTGCCCGATGCCCGCAGATTTTGCCCTTACCAACCTGACCAATCACTTTTTGATTGCCATGCCCGGACTGCAGGACGAAATGTTTTCCCGCAGCGTAGTTTATGTGTGTGAGCACAGCGAGCGCGGCACCCTGGGGCTGGTGATCAACAAACCTGCCGATATGCTGCTCAAGCGCTTGTTTGAAAAGGTGGAGCTGCCTTTGCACCGCCAGGACCTTTCCCATGCCCCCGTATTCCAGGGCGGCCCCTTGCAAACCGAGAGAGGGTTTGTCCTGCACGAACCCTTTTTTGTGGGTGTGGACAAGCCTTCCGAGGCCGTTTATGCCTCCACCATGACCATCCCCGGCGGGTTGGAGATGACCACCTCCAAAGACGTGCTTGAAGCCCTGTCCAGCGGCGGCGGGCCGCGCAAAGTGCTGGTCTCGCTGGGCTATGCCGCTTGGGGCGAAGGGCAGCTGGAGTCCGAGCTGTCAGACAACAGCTGGCTCACCGTGGCAGCAGACAACACCATTATTTTTGACACGCCCGTGGCCAAGCGCTACGAACAGGCCCTGCAGTTGCTGGGTTTGCAGGCCTGGATGTTGTCCCCTCAAGCGGGGCATGCGTGATTCCATTTCCAAATCAATCCGACATGTCGTTGCTTCGCCTTGTCGTACTACAGTACTGCCTGCGGCTTCGCGCCTAATGTCGAATCGATTTGAAAACGGAATGAGTACTTCTACTTGCTCGCCCTTGAATGTGCCGCCAGGGTTGCAGACCTTTCTGGCCCTCGATTTCGGCCTCAAACGCACCGGCTTTGCGGTGGGCAACCGCCTGCTGCGCACCGCCCAGCCGCAAGGCACCATCACCGCCGAGGGGGATGCGCGGTTTGTCAAAATTGCGCAGCAACTCAAAGAATGGCAGCCCGATGCCCTGGTGGTGGGCGTGCCGTTTCACCCCGATGGGGCAGAGCACGAAAACACGCTGCGCGCCCGGCGCTTTGCCCGGCAGCTTCAGGGGCGCTTCAAGCTGCCGGTTTTTGAAGTGGACGAGCGCTACACCACCACCGAGGCGCTGGCCGCAGGTGCCAAGGATGCCGATGCGGCGGCCGCCTGCATTATTTTGGAGCAATTTTTGAGGACTATTCCATGAGCCAATTAACGCTTGATGCGCAGGCGCTTTATTCAGAGCTGCTCGCTGGTGTGCGCCCCCTGTTTCGCCCCGGCATGCGGCTGGTGGGGGTCACCTCCGGCGGGTCCTGGCTGGCCGAGCGTTTGCAGCAAGACCTGCAACTGCCAGGGCACCCTGGCGTGATTTCGTCCAGCATGCACCGCGACGACTTTTCCCGCCGCGGCATGACCGTGGGTGTGCAAACGCAGATTGATTTTGACGTGAATGAGGCCCACATCCTGTTGCTGGACGATGTGCTCTACACCGGGCGCACCGTTCGGGCCGCGCTCAACGAATTGTTCGATTTTGGCCGGCCCGCCAGCGTCAAACTCGCTGTGCTGGTGGACCGTGGCGGGCGTGAACTGCCCATCCAGGCGGACTTTTGCGCAGCCCGCATGGTGCTGCCCGCCAGCCAGTCACTGGCGCTGGCCCGCAGCGAGGCGGGCGAATTCAGTTTCAACGTGAAAAACCGATAGCCATGTTAGCCAAGCACAACCCCCAGCTCAACAAAAACGGTGAACTGATCCACCTGCTCTCCATTGAGGGCCTGCCCAAAGACATCCTGACCCAGGTGCTCGACACAGCGGCCAATTTTGTCAGCGTCAGCGACCGCGAGGTCAAAAAAGTGCCGCTCTTGCGCGGCAAAAGCGTGTTCAACCTGTTTTTTGAGAACTCCACCCGCACCCGCACCACCTTCGAGATTGCCGCCACCCGCCTCTCCGCCGATGTCATTAACCTGGACATTGCCCGCTCCTCCGCCTCCAAAGGCGAATCGCTGCTCGACACCATCGCCAACCTGAGCGCCATGGCGGCCGACCTGTTTGTGGTGCGGCACAGTGAATCCGGTGCCCCCTACCTTATCGCCCAGCATGTTGCGCCCCATGTGCATGTGATCAACGCTGGCGACGGCCGCCACGCCCACCCCACCCAAGGCTTGCTGGACATGTACACCATCCGGCATTTCAAAAAAGACTTTGCCAACCTGACGGTGGCCATCGTGGGCGACGTGCTGCACTCGCGCGTGGCCCGCTCCGACATCCATGCCCTCACCACCCTGGGCTGCGCCGAGGTGCGGGTGGTGGGGCCCAAAACGCTGGTGCCGTCGGACATGGCGCAAATGGGCGTGCGCGTGTGCCACACGCTCCAGGAGGGCATTCGCGGCTGTGACGTCATCATCATGCTGCGCCTGCAAAACGAGCGCATGAGCGGGGCGCTCTTGCCGTCCAGCCAGGAATTCTTCAAAAGCTACGGCCTGACGCCCAGAAAAACTCCTGCTGGCCAAGCCGGACGCCATCGTCATGCACCCGGGGCCGATCAACCGGGGGGTGGAGATTGACTCTGCCGTGGTCGATGGGAAGCAAAGCGTGATCCTGCCGCAGGTCACTTTCGGCATTGCCGTGCGCATGGCGGTGATGAGCATCGTGGCAGGAAATGAGGCTTGACATGAATATTCTGATCAAAGGGGGCCGGGTGATCGACCCGGCCAGCGGTTTCGATGAAAAAACCGATGTTGCGCTCGCCAATGGTGCGGTTCTAGCTATTAAAAACATAGCGCCTGATTTCAGGGCCGAGCACACCATCGACGCCAGCGGCTGCATTGTGGCCCCGGTCTGGTCGATCTGGCGGTGCGTTTGCGCGAGCCGGGCTACGAGCACGCCCGCATGCTGGAGTCTGAAATGGCCGCTGCCGTGGCCGGTGGCGTCACCAGCCTGGTGTGCCTGCCCGATACCGAGCCGGTGCTTGACGAGTCGGGCCTCGTGAAAATGCTGCGTTTTCGCGCAGAAAAGCTCAACCAGGCCCATGTTTACCCGCTCGGAGCCCTGACCCGCAAGCTCGAAGGTGCTACGCTGACCGAAATGGTCGAGCTGACCGAGGCCGGTTGCGTCGGCTTCAGCCAGGCTGAAGTGCCGCTGGCCAACACCCAGGTCATGCAGCGCGCCATGCAGTACGCCAGCACCTTCGGTTATTGCGTGTGGCTGCGCCCGCAGGAGCTGTTTTTGGGCAAGGGCGTGGCTGCCAGCGGGGCACTGGCCACCCGCCTGGGCCTGTCCGGCGTGCCGGTGGTGGCCGAAACCATCGCGCTGCACACCATTTTTGAGCTGATGCGCGCCACCGGCGCACGGGTGCACCTGTGCCGCCTCTCCAGCGCGGCAGGTGTGGCGCTGGTGCGCCAGGCCAAGGCCGCGGGGCTCAAGGTCAGCTGCGACATCAGCATCAACTCCCTGCACCTCACCGATGCCGACATAGGCTACTTTGACAGCCGCGCCCGCCTGAACCCGCCGCTGCGCCAGCAGCGCGACCGCGACGCCCTGCGCGCGGGTCTGCTGGATGGCACCATTGATGCATTGGTCTCGGACCATACCCCGGTGGCCGAAGATGCCAAGGCGCTGCCGTTTGCCGAAAGCGAGCCCGGAGCCACCGGCGTGGAGCTGCTGCTGAGTCTGGCCCTGAAATGGAGCCAGGACAGCGGTGTCAGCCTGGTGCGGGCGCTGCAAGTCATCACCAGCGGGCCGGCCGGGGTGCTGGGCACGGCGCTGGGCAAGCGTCAGGGCCGCGTTGGCCGGCTGATGGAAGGCGGGCTGGCGGACTTGTGCATATTTGACCCGCAGGGTGCCTGGACCGTGCAGCCCGGTGCCTTGCACAGCCAGGGCAAACACACGCCGTTCTCCGGCTATGAGCTGCCGGGCCGTGTGCGCTGCACGGTCATTGGCGCTCAGGTGGGCTTTGCCAACTTTCACGTTAAAGCATGAAGCCCTTGTGGGTCCGTCTCATCGCCTGCTGGCGGCTGCTGCGCACGGTGGTGCATATTCTGACGGCCTTGTGGCTTATCCGTTTTGAGCTGCCCAAGCTTTCTGCCCAGCAAAAAAAAGAACGAATTAACGCCTGGGCGCACACCCTGCTTGCGCGACTAGCTATCAAATTGGTAGTGGTTGGCCAGCCGCCAGCGCAGGGCCCGCTGTTGCTTGCAGCCAACCATGTGTCGTGGCTGGACATCATCGTGATGCTTTCCGCCTGCAACTGCCGCTTTGTCTCCAAAGCCGACGTTCACCATTGGCCCGTGTTCGGCACCCTGGCCGGAGCCGCTGGCACCTTGTTCATCGAACGCGAATCGCGCCGCGACGCCATGCGCGTGGTGCACCACATGGCCGAGCGGCTGCAGGCGGGCGACGTGCTGGCCATCTTCCCCGAGGGCACCACCAGCAACGGCGAGGGGTTGCTGCCTTTTCATGCCAACCTGTTTCAAGCCGCGATCGCCGTCAATGCACCGGTGCTGCCGGTGGCGCTGCGTTATGTTGACGCCGCCAGCGGCCAGCCAAGCCTGGCACCGTGTTATATCGGCGACGACACCCTGCCAGGCTCCCTCTGGCGCACCTTGAGCGCCCCCCCGCTGTGCGCAGTTGTCTCCTTTGGCCAGCCCGATTTGGCCCAGGGGCGCGACCGGCGGGCCTGGGCTGGCGCGGTGCGCGCCGAAGTGGACGCGCTGCGCAGGGGTGGGCCGTGAAAAGACCGTTTTTGAAATGCCATTAAACTCACGCCACTTTTTATGTTTCAGAAAAGCACTATTTTGAAGTCTTCCTATATGAGAGCCGTTTTGGCCGGGTTCGCCTTGCTGTGCACTGCAGGGCTTGAGCCCGGCCTGCAAACCCATCAGAAAATAGTGAGGCCATTGGCTTGAACAGGCATGACAGGTGAACAATTTGCTGTCGTGTTAATTTGCGCATCACTATTAGCCAAGCCATCCTGAAAGTTCGCATGGAAAATTTTTTCACCGTGTTTGCCGTTACGGCCTTGGTCGCTGTGGCCTTGGTCTGCACCCAGCACTGGCACGGCCATTTCAGCATGGACAGCACCTTTGGTGTGCAAAAGCACCACACGGAGCCAACACCACGAATAGGCGGCGTTGCCTTGGTAAGTGGTTTGCTGATGGGCTGGTTTTTGGCTGCGCCCGATGTGCGGGCCATTCTGGGCCCCATGTTGCTGGCGGGTGTTCCTGCTTTTGCCTTCGGACTGGCTGAAGATGTCACCAAAAAAGTAGGCGTGCTGCCGCGCCTGCTGGCAACCATGTTCAGCGGTGTGCTCGCTTGGTACCTGACGGGTGTGGCCATGCAAGATACCGGCGTCCCTTTTGTGGACTGGCTGCTGCAGTTCACCCCGGTGGCGGTCATTTTTACGGCTTTTGCGGTGGGGGGCGTGGCAAACTCCATCAACATCATTGATGGTTTCAACGGGTTGGCAGCCGGTGCCGTGTCCATCATGCTCGCTGCCATCGGGCTCATGGCATTGAGCGTGGGCGACGCACCGCTGGCAGCCACTTGCGCAGTGCTGGCTGCCTGCGCCCTTGGGTTTGGTGCGGTCAACTGGCCACTGGGGAAAATATTTTTGGGCGATGGGGGGGCCTATCTGCTTGGGTTTTGCCTGGCTTGGGTTGCTGTGCTCTTGCCTATGCGCAGTCCGCACATCAACGCCTGGGCCACCGCTTTGGCGTGTGCCTACCCGGTGATTGAGGTGCTTTCTTCGGTGCGCCGGCGTCGCAAGCGCGAGGGGCACCACCCGGGTCAGCCAGACAAGGTGCACCTTCACCATTTGATCCACCGCCGCGTCATTCGCCAAAGGTTCCCCGGGCTGCGTGCCCCGTTGCAAAATGGTTTTACCAGTGTCCTTTGCTGTTTTTTGGTGGTGCTGCCCGCCGCGTGGGCGGTGGTGTTTGCGCAAAACACCTGGGCACTTGCCCTAGGGTTCGCCTTGTTTGCTGGCATTTACGAAGCACTTTATGTGCGCTTAAGCCAATTCAGGTGGATCTGGATCAAAAATAGCAGCCACGCCCCAAAGTGCAGGCCTGCAGATGCCCACAAGTCCTGAGCCACCTTTTGAGTAGCCATAAATTTTATGAATCAGTCTATGAGCCGCATAGTGAAGCCGAAAACGATGAAATCAGCCTGCTGGCCTCCTCCGAGTTGTAAACATTTGGTCAACCCATTACTTGCCGTCATTTAAAACTGAAGACACCGCCCGAATTTCGTTATCGTTGCACCCACCCGTTTGGGAGTAGTGGGTTTTCCCTAAGCCTATAGTAGCGGTCGACTAAAATCAAAGCTTGCGACGAGTTGTTGGTTTAATCGTCTGTGCTGCGGTGCTTTAAGCACTTTTTATTCTAATTAGAAGGTCGTATCTTGATATTTTGTAATTCCAAAAGGGATGCCACTGGTGGTGGCGTCCCTTCTTTGAGATCTTTTTCGCGCATCGCGTTGCTCTGTCTATCAGCAGCAGGCCTTTTTTTGGCTCAGTTGCCCGCAGCGCAGGCCCAAACTGCAGCAATGGGTGCTGCAATTGGTGCTGCAATGGGTGGCGCTGAAGGTGGGTCTTCTGGCTCTGCTGGGTCTACTGGGTCACAAGTCTTGGATGCCAAAGGCCTGCAAACTGGTGCCCAGCAAGTTGACTCCGCTGGCCAGGTACTTGGCGGCCCGAAAGACGGCAGCACTCCCGCCAGTGCCATCGATGCCGCGCGTGCAGCCGCTGCCAAGGGCAATGGCAAGCAATCCAAATCCGAAGTCGGCACCGCCCCGCTCAGCGCTGCCAAAACCAGCACAGCCGCAGTGGGCCACCCGCTGCAGAACACCGAGTTTCAAAACTTTGTGAGCCAGTCCACCGGCAAGACCTTGCCCCTGTTCGGCTACAACCTCTTTGAGGCCGGTGCTTTTGGTTCGGTTCAGGCCTACACCGTGCCCTCTGGTTATGTGATGGGTCCTGGGGACGAACTGGTGCTGCAGGTTTATGGCCTGATGGACATTGCAGACCGCTTTGTGGTTGACCGCGATGGCCGCATCACCTTGCCTAAAGTGGGCCCTTTGACACTGGCCGGTGTCCCATTTGCTGATGCCGAGAAGACGATTACTGCGCACCTGAGCAAGGTTTACAAGAATTTTCAGGTGAGCGTCAGCATGGGGCGCCTGCGTTCTATTGAAGTGTTTGTGGTCGGCCAAGCCCGCCATCCGGGCAAGCAGGTAGTGAGCTCATTGTCCACACTCATCAACGCCTTGTTTGAAACCGGTGGCCCCAGCGCCAATGGCTCCATGCGCGCTATTGAGTTGCGCCGGGGCGGCAAAACAATTGCTTCGGTAGACCTTTACCAGTTCTTGGCCAAGGGCGACAGCTCTGGCGACGTGCACCTCTTGAGTGGCGACGTCATCTACATTCCCCCAGCAGGTGCCCGCTCTGCCGTGCTCGGCACCATCCACACGCCCGCCATTTACGAACTCAAGGGTAAAGAGTCGATTAAAGACGTGCTGTCTTTGTCCGGTGGCCTTCCCGTGTTGGCCTCGCCCCATCGCGCACAGCTTGACCGCGTGAACGCGCAAGAAAAAGTAGCCCGGTTTGTGGAAGACTTTGCCCTCGACACCCGTGGCCTGTCCGTGCCCTTGGCCGATGGTGATGTGCTCACCGTGTTCCCCATCAGCCCCCAGATTGCCAACGCAGTAACTCTGCAAGGCAATGGCATTACTCCCTTGCGCACCACCTTTAAGCCCGGCATGAAGGTGTCTGATGTGCTGAGTGATCTGAGCGCTTTGATTCCCGGCAGCTACTGGTTCCAGCTCAATCAGGGTGCGCACAGTGGCTCTTACTCGCGCCCCGAGATCAATCTGCACTACGCCACCATCCAGCGGCTTGATTCCAGCAAGATGCGCACCCGTGTACTGGCCTTCAATCTCACCAAAGCCATTGCCAAAGACCCGCAAGAAAACCTGACCCTGCAAAGCGGCGACGTCCTCACCGTCTACAAACCGGGCGAGGCGGGCGCTGACACGCAAGACAGCGTCTTTATTGCGGGCGAGATTGTGGGTGGAGCACAGCGCTTTGTCTGGCGCCCGGGTTTCACGGTGAAAGACATTATTCCCAGTGCCCAGTGGCTTATCGATTATTACGACTTCTGGCAGCGCCCGGTTGGCAATAACCTGCGCGATGAAATCAATTGGGATTACGCCCAAATTATCCGTCGCGTGCCATCTATCCTGTCTACCGAAGCCATCACCTTTAACCTGGGGGCCGCCGTGCTGCGCGAAGACCCGGCCAGCAACCTGGTGCTGCAACCGGGCGACAAAATTGCCCTGTTTAACACCTCGCAAGTGGCGGTGCCCGTGGCCAAGCGCATCCGCATGGTGACGCTCTCGGGCGAAGTGGCAGTACCCGGTGTATATCAGGCTCTGCCTGGCGAGACACTACCGCAGATCATTCGCCGCGCTGGTGGCTTTACCGCAGACTCGTACGTGTATGGGCTTGAGTTCAAGCGCGAAAGTGTGCGCCGCACCCAGCAGGAAAACCTGGACCGATTGATCAAGCAATTCGAAAAACAAATTGAGGCCGATTCCAGTAAACGACTCCAAAATGTTGTGTCCACTGACGCTACAACTCAAGCCCAGATGGTTCAGGCGGGCGTTCAAGCAGATCAGTTAAAACTTTCGAATTTGCGCAAACTTCGCGCTTCGGGCCGTGTTGCTTTGGGCCTGGATCCTAAAAATACCAGCCTCGAGAACTTGCCGCTGCTAGCCCTCGAAGATGGCGATACCGTCAATGTGCCTTCAGTCCCGGCTTTCGTTGGAGCTTATGGCTCCGTCTACAACGAAAACGCCATGCTCTGGAAGAGCGGAGTGCGTGTCAGCGATGTCATAGACCAAGCCGGCCTCACCAACTATTCGGACGCATCTGAGCTTTATGTTTTGCGCGCAGATGGCACGGTACAAGGTGGCTCGGGTAACGGGCTGCTGGCCGGATTATTTAGCAGCAACAGTAGCTTGACGCTTATGCCTGGCGACACCGTGGTGGTGCCTGAGAAGGCTGACCGCGAAACCGCTTACTCCACCTTTGTGCGCGGTGCCAAAGATTGGACTGCCATCTTGGCCCAGTTTGGCTTGGGTGCAGCGGCCTTCCGCTCGCTGGGCTACTAAGGAAGCGGCACGCACCATGACCGATTCCAACTTGCCAAATAACTTGTCCAATCCGCTTAACTCTGTTGGCCCCACGGACACCGAAGACGAAATAAGCCTCCTCGACCTGCTGCAGGTGGTGGTGGATAACCTGCGCCTTCTGGTGCTGGGCCCGATTCTGATTGGCCTGGTGGCTCTGGGCATCAGCTTCCTCATCACGCCCGTGTACACCGCAACCACCCGCTTTTTGGTGCCGCAAGGCCAAAGTGCCAGTGCGGCCATGATGCAATCGCTGGGCGCATTGGCTGGACTAGGCGCTGCCGCTGGCCTTAAAAGCCCTGGTGACCAATTCGTATCCTTTATCAAGAGCGATTCGGTCCAAAACGCATTGATAGATCGCTTTAGCCTGATGGATCGTTACGAGAAGAAGTTTCGTGTGGATACACGAAAAGCTCTGGCTCAAGTTGCAACCATTACCAGCAATGCAAAGGATGGCATTGTCACGGTCGAGGCAAATGACAAAGACCCCAAGTTTGCGGCAGACCTTGCCAATGGTCATGTGCAAGAACTCCAACGACTGCTGGGCCGTCTAGCTATAACTGAAGCGCAACAACGCCGACTGTTTTTTGAAAAACTCCTCGCCACCACCAATGCCAAGTGGGTGCGCGCAGCGCAAGAGCTCAAAGCCACTGGTGTCAACAGCAGCAGCCTGAAGCTCAACCCGGCAAGTGCGCTAGAGGGTGTGGCCAAGATTCATGCTGCAGTAACAGCCCAAGAAATCAAGCTTTCCACTATGCGCGGTTACTTATCTGACTCAGCGCCGGAATTTAAGCAAGCTCAGACTGAACTCTCTGCCTTGAAGCAACAACTGGCTGTGCTGGAGCGCCAAGACGCTGAATCGAATGCTGGCCCCAATGCCACTCAAAATGATTACATTGCCAAATACCGCGAATACAAATACAACGAGACGCTGTTTGAACTCTTCTCCAAACAGTATGAAATCGCCCGCATTGATGAAGGGCGCGAGGGTGCCACGATACAGATTATCGATGTCGCTGAACCACCCGAGCGCAATAGTAAGCCCAAGAAGGCGCTCATTGCCATGATGGCAACTCTGGCGACTGGTTTTGCGCTTCTTCTCTTTGTTTTTATTCGCCAAGCGCTGCGCGGTGCTGCCCAAACGCCAGAGTCAGCAGAAAAGCTGGGGCGCTTGCGCCAAGCCTGGCGCAAGGCTTTGGGGCGTGCTTAGCCATTTAGCATTCACCATGACAATACCGCAAGCCAGATCCTTGACGCAAGTCCTGCTTGGGCAAGAGCATCTGGAATTTGCCGTATTGGTAGGCAGTCGCGCCACGGGTACGGCCCGGCCCGACAGTGACTGGGACATTGCCCTGCAATGGTCGCCAAAACTTGAATGGCTCACGGTGCTTGATCTCACCGAAACCCTGCGCCGCACACTGGCAGAGGTGCTGCAAACCAGCCCCTCCGCCATTGATCTGATAGAACTGCGCCGCGCGAACTTGGCCATGCGTGCCAGCGTGGCTGAAGAAGGCGTGTCACTCACAGGCCAGGACACGCTGGCATGGACGCATTTTTTGCAACGCACTTGGCGCGATATGGAAGACTTTTACTGGAGCAAACGCCATGCGGCTTGACCTGTACCAGCGGAAACCGCCCGCATTGCGGCCGGGCAAAGCGCCTTGCTGGCACAGGCCAAATCCATCCTCAGCGAAGGTCGTGTGTTAACTCCGCTGGAGCAAAGCGGTGTCTTGCACGCCCTTCAGATACTCATTGAAAACGCAATCGGAAAAGCGAAACAATG
The DNA here is from genome assembly GCA_016708345.1 of Candidatus Rhodoferax bjergmarkensis. Classification (GTDB taxonomy): domain Bacteria; phylum Pseudomonadota; class Gammaproteobacteria; order Burkholderiales; family Burkholderiaceae_C; genus Rhodoferax; species Rhodoferax bjergmarkensis. Next base: position 9,872 of record JADJFX010000040.1, on the reverse strand, counting down.
GCTAAAAGCCAGCGAGCAACCAGTTCCGATATCGGGCTACGATGCGTTTAGCGCACTGGCCAATAGCGCCCTGTTGGCGCCCGCCGACCTGCCCGCGTGGAATGCCATCATTGGCCTGCGTAACCGCTTGGTACACGACTACATGAACATCGACATGGATCAAGTCACCGCTCTGCTGAAAGCTGATAAAGACCAATTTGTGGTGCGGTTTTTACTCAAAGAATTTCAACCATGAAAATCGCTCCCGGCGCTTGTCTTTAAGCAATTGAAGCACTGCAACTAAAAACCCAACAGCCATCCGCACCCGCCAATCAAGCGCAAGCATTCAAATTTAGCTACCGCTGATTCACCAGATGCCCACTGACATACTTGTGCAACAAACTGGCCGCAAACGTTTGATAGGGAACACCCTCCTCGAGAGCACGTGCCTGCAAACTCTTTAAATCCCTGCTTGAGATGCGGATGTTCAGCCGCTGGTCTTTTTTGAAGGTGGCATCCGCTGCGACCCGATGCGCCTTGGCCTGCTCTGCCATATCGGTGACTGGTTTTAGCGTACCAGCCTCCCACGCTTGCAGTATCTCTAGCTCTTCCTCATCGTACTCAGCGATTTTTTTCATGCCTTACTCCTGTATTGCCGGGTTGCCTTGCGGCTCGGGATGATGGTTTTTAGAAAGATTTCCGTGTCAGTTTCAATAAATGGCACGGCATATACGTAGTCATCAACTTGCACCATTGAAATTCTTTGCCCAGGGTACTTTTCCTGATTGGGATGTTCAAGCACAGCCAGCTCGTTTCCGTTGCCGATTTCGAACACTATTCTCTCAAACGAAACACCTCGATCCAGAATCAACAATTGGTTCTTGTCGGGATTCCAATTGAAGATTTTTTGATTTCGCATGTGTGCATTTTATGCACACACGGATGGATCAGTCAACTCACTTTCCTTGTGAACAGCTGCTCGGCAAGCCAAGATCAATCTGGCGCAAGGTTTGGCATTCGTCTACCAAGATTTCAAGCATAAAATCAGCCTCTGACGCCAGCCAATTAAGCACAACCAGCTATCAAATTAATAACAAGTTCCGATAGAAAACGTACTAATTTGCAAGCATCCACAACATGCGTCTGTCAACCGATCAAATTCAGGCCATTCGTCAGGCGGCCACCGCATCTTTTGGAGAAGGCGCATCGGTGTGGCTATTTGGCTCACGCGCGGACGATCACAAAAAAGGTGGTGACATTGACCTGCTGGTACGCCCCCCACCTTCGGCAGCAGACCAGCCATTTGTCAAAAAAATCAAGATGCTATGCCTGCTTGAACGCCTGCTGGGCGAACGCAAAATAGATAGAGCAGCCAATCGACTCAAGACCCATTGTGATCGTGGCCCACACCACCGGCATACAAATTCAATGACACACACACCCGAACAATTTGCACTGCAGCAAATACATGGCGTGTGCCAAGGCCACGCCGATGCGCTGACCGATGCGCTTCAAGACATGAAGTTGTGGGGCCTAGGTAAGTTAACTCTCACAAAATGCCAACACCCGCAGCGATTGCCGCCGTTTTGAGTTGTGCATCCTGAGTTGCAATTGGCAGGCCGTGTCGCATGGCCAGTTCCAAGTAGACAGCATCGTAGCTGCTGAGCTTGTAGCGCATGGCCAGTTCAAACAACTGGCGTTGGCCGGGGCCAGCGCCTGTATCTATTTCGATTGGCAAGGTGCCGAGAGTATCAAGGATTTCCCGGGCTGTCTCTAACTTGAGCTTGCCACGCGTGCAGGCCGTTTTGAGTACATTTGCCAGTTCTTGCTGCCACAACGCTGGCACCAGTGCTTTGTCGCTTTCGAGTCGGGCCGCTATTGTCTGACTGTAGTTGGTGGACTGGTCCGGTAAATACCAGCCAGTGACCACCGAGTTATCAAGTACAAATGCCATCAATCTCGTCCTGCATCCAGCGCTTGGCGCACTGTGCAGCCCAGCGCTGCACTATCACCAAGTTCACGCAAACGCTTCATGGCATTGGATACACGCTGACGCTGCTGATGCGAAGGCTGCGCGTTGGCACTAAGTGCCACCAGCCGCGCCACCGGCGAGCCATGCCGCGTGATGGTAATTTCCTCACCAAGAGCCACCTCCGCCAGCAATTCGGAAAACCGATTCTTTGCCTCAAATACAGCGATAGTTTTCATAACACTAGCCCCTAAAATTCTGGATAGCCATATTTTGCCATGGGCTGGGGTTTTGGGCAATTTGTATCTGACGCTACAAACTCAATCTACCCCTAACCGGCACAGGCACTGCTACTTGCACCGCCACCGCCTTGCAGTACTTGTTGCAAAATGATCAGCTCACTGTTTTGGAGAACCAACCATGCAAGTAGAAGCCATCGACAACCGTGGGCAACTGTCATTTGCCCAACCCATCACACTCAAACATGACCAATTGCGCGTGATTGTCGATCTGCCAGATGACGAAGCACTAGCTGCACCGGCCCCCACTTTCAAACCTAGCGCAGAAGAGGTCGCTCAAGCACAAGCCACACTTGACAAGTTTCAATCCATCATGTCTGCCCCGCTTCCGTCAGACGACGCGTTACCACCGCTGTCTGTCGACTACCAGGATCGCCTTGTTGCCATGGAATTGCGCGAACAACTGCGCGCCGAACAAGGTCGCACGGTTTGAACCCTATGGACCTTCTACTTGATGTCAACATTGTGCTGGACGTGTGCGCTGTACACCCCGGTTTTGCACTCGACTCCATTGCTGCAATACAACCCTGCCAAAGCCAAGGCAGCCAAGGCAACATCGACTTTGACCCACCCAACCCGACGGATGCCTGCGCAAGCTCATGGACAGCTCCCGGCTGAATGCACTGGGCTGGCAAGCCAAGATAAACTTGGGGCAGGGTCTGGCTATGGCGTACCAAGATTTTATGCATAAAATAAGCCTCCAGCGCCCGTCAGACAAGCGCAAGCAGCTATCAAATTGATAACAAACTTCAATTAGATCCATTTATGAATACTGTCAAAAAAATAACCGAAGAAATACGCTACTTGCCAGAAATGCAAGCGCATGAAGTGCTTGATTTTGTTGGCTACTTAAAAAACAAACTCAAACACGCAGATAAAACGACTCAAAACGTCAATGACTTTGACCAATTTGGCTCGGTGTCCGACGGCAAATTTGATCGTGACGCCTGTTATGAAAACTGAATCTGAAATTCGCATGCAAGGCATGCAAGCCCTCATTGGCTCCTTGGGTCTTATCGAGGCTGAGCGGTTTTTGATAGCTATTAACCAAGACAAGTTCAATTACACAGAATGGCGTCGAAAGGGTCTGCCGGACCTGAGCATTGAGCAAATAGCTGCTCAAGCCGATGAGCTGGCCTTGCAGCTCAAGTAAAACTGAGATTTTCAACATAAAACCAGCCACAAACGCCCGCCAGATAAGCGCAGCCCGCTATTAAATTTATAACACGAACCATGCCCAGCACCCAAACACCCCCCAAAGTAGCCCTCATCGCCGGTATCACCGGCCAAGACGGTTCTTACCTGGCTGAATCCCTGTTAGAAAAAAGCTGCATCGTGAACGGCATTAAGCGCCGGGCCAGCTCGTTTAAGTGTTGTATGAAATTGGCTTCTAGCACACGTCATACAAGCGCAAAAAGCTCCTAAATAGTATGTTCATTGATGCCATCTTGGCCCAAATAGCCCTTGGCGAAGACAGCACACATCAGTTCAAGGTGGATGTGCGCAATGGTGAGTCATTGGCGGCTGAAATGGTTGCGTTTGCAAATTCTGAGGGTGGCACGTTGTTGATCGGTGTGGCCGACGACGGCAGCGCGCCGGGGCTTGGCAAAGAAGATATCGCGCGCATCAACCAGCTCATCAGCAATGCGGCCAGCCAATTGGTACGCAGCCCGCTAACCGTGCGGACTGAAAACGTGGCGCTGGGAAATGGCCGCGTGCTGATTGTGCTTTGCGTGCCCAAAGGTATTGATAAACCCTATTTCGACAAGAACGGTGTGATTTGGCTCAAGACCGGTGCAGACAAGCGCCGCGTTAACTCCAAAGAAGAGTTGCGCCGCCTGTTTCAAATGTCCGACCAATTTCATGCCGATGAATTGCCCACCAAAGCAAGCATCGACAAGCTTGACAAACTGCGTTTCCGGGATTTTTTGCGCGACGAATACCAGCAAGCGATGCCTGAAACGCAGCAAGGGCTCACACAGCTTTTGCAAAACATGAATCTCGCCTCTGATGACGGCCATCTCAACTTGGCTGGTGTTTTGCTATTTGCCGAGCAGCCCGAGCGGATCAAGCCCCAATTTGTCATAAAAGCCATCCGTTACCCCGGCAACCAGATTCATGTCAGCGACTACATAGACACCGAAGATTTTGCCGGAACCCTGCCCAAGCTATTTGCCGATGCACTGGCATTTATCATGCGCAACCTGCACAAAACGCAGGCTGGTCGTGGCGTTAATGCGCCGGGGCGGGCTGAAATCATCAGCCCGGGCCACTTACCCAACCACCTGACGGTCGAAAAAATTCGCGTTGGCAACTCCAACATTCGTAACCCTATTCTGGTTTCTTACGTAGCCAAGGGCCTGTTGCCGTACCACGGCTTGGGCTCGGGCATCAAACGCGCATTGTCAAGTTGGCCTGATATTGAATTTTCTGACGACCGCGATGGCTGCCTGTTTACGGCAACCGTGCAACGCCATGCACCTGTAAATGCACCTGTAAATGCACCTGTAAATGCATTAGAGCCCAGTTTGCAGGTGCAATTGCTCAATTTGGTACGGGCAACCCCGCACCTTTCATATGAAAAATTGGCGGTGCTAACTCAAAAGGACCGCTCCACCATCATGCGTAACATGGCAAAACTCAAGGCCCAAGGCAGGATAGTCCGCATCGGCCCTGCCAAAGGCGGACAGTGGCAGGTTATTGAATAAAATCAATCTCCAGCCCCACCCAAAGTCGCCCTCATCACCGGACAAGACGGCAGCTAACTGGCCGAACTCCTTCTAGAAAAAGGTTACGTCGTGAACGGCATCAAGACGACTTGATGGCTGATTGGGCCCTAGCGCGGGACAATGCCGAACGCTTGCATATTGATCCACTGGAGTAAAACCATGTTTCTAATTGATGTCACCCGTGTTCAAGCTTTGCCTAATCGCAATTTGGACCTTACTTTTGAAAATGGTTTTCATGGCATTGTCGAAATGGATCGCATTGTTAAAAACTACACCGGTGTTTTGCCCCACTGCTGCAAGACGATTATTTCAGGCAAGTCACGGTCAACACCGAACTTGGCACCGTAGTCTGGCCCAACGGTGCCGACCTGTGCCCAGACGTTTTGTACTCGCAGGCAACAGGTATACAAATCAGCTTCTGGCCCCGCTAATTAATCGCAAGCAGCTATCAAATTGATAACGCCCACCATGCCTACAAATAGCACTCAGCCCTCAGCACCCAGCATTGCAACGCAACCCAAAGTCGCTCTCATCACCGGCATCACCGGCCAAGACGGCTCCTACCTAGCCGAGTTTTTACTGGCAAAAGGCTACATCGTCCACGGCATCAAGCGCCGGGCCTGCTCGTTTACTACCCAGCGCGTAGACCACATCTACCAAGACCCGCATGTAGACAACGCCAACTTCAAGCTGCATGACGGCGAGGGTGTCAACGAGATAAATAAAATAGCACTGATGGATACCAAGCTGTTAACCACACTGCAATGGAGGCACCATGTACCAAGCCTTTCTTAACCCGCGCCTCGTTGGCAAACGTTTTGACGGGCATACGGTGCCGCTTGAGATGTTGAAAGATTTTTCAGCGCTGGAAGAAATGGTGGTTGAGGTTGCCAAATGGAAGTTTCGCCAAGCACACCCTGACAGCAAACGAGTGCAACGCAACTTTAGCCAGGGGCTTGAGCTGCACTTGGCGCAGATCAAAGACGGCAGCGCCATACCTGCAATTGTTTTGGTGACAACGGCTGCGCTATCGGCTGGCAATGCGCAATATTTTGAACATGCTCGGGTTGAAATTGTCGCGGCAATCGACCAGGCCGCCCACGGTCTTAGCCCTGCTTTACCGAACTACCTACTGAGTTATTTTGATCGCTTTGGACGCAGCCTGCGCGTCGATGAATCCATCGTATTTGACAGCGATACGCAAAACCCGATCAGCTACACCCCGGTGCTGCGCAAGCGGCTAGTCCAATTGGCTCAAGTAGAAACATGGACAGAAGAAGTCGCCCTGCGTGGGCGCATTCCCGCCATCAATCAGGACAAATTGGGTTTTCAGCTTCAACTGCGCGATGGCACCAAACTGCCCGCCCCATTAACCGATCAGCACTTGGCCGCGGTGCTGGATGCTGTGAATGGTTATCGCGCTGGGGCTCATGTGCTTCTGCAAGGCGTGGTAAAAAAAGACCGCTTGGATCACATGCAAGCGTTTGAGACAGTTGAGCACATTAGCCCGCTAGACCCGCTAGACGTCACCCTGCGCCTGGCTGCACTGGCCGAACTCAAACCAGGTTGGCTTGACGGCAAAGGCCAAACACCTGACCCCAGCCACACCCAATGGCTGGCGGCAGCCTTTGAAGACAATTTTGATGCCAGCCTGCCGTTGCCTTACCTTTACCCCACCGCTGACGGCGGCATTCAAGCAGAGTGGAGCATTTCTGACTGGGAGGCCAGCCTTGAAATTGACCTGCCAACCAAAGGTGCCAGTCTTCAGGCCTTGAACTTGGTCACGCGTGAGCTACACGAACACGACCTCGTGCTAACCAGCATAGAGGGGTCGCAACAGATCAACGCTGTGCTACACCAAATCGGTGGAGGTGCAGCATGACCCCTGCAACGTTGTTATTGCGCCAAATACACCCAAATTTTGTGCAGGCGGGCCGTGTCACTTCGCAAGCCTTCAGACCCACGCCAAAAGATGAAGGCTATTTGTCTGTGGACAACGGTGACCTGATCACCCCACACGCATCTTGGCAACGCTTTACCGCAAACCCAGACTATTCGTCGGTCGGCATCATGGCCGTGACCTGTTCAGAATGTACGCAGCAAGCGTTGCCCGTGTTGGCAGATGCTGCCCCGTACCCAGAGCATTGCGCCATTGACTACACTGCGTTCCCAAAGAAAGTAATTGAGCAAAAAGCGAAAGTACTACGCGGACTCGCACAAACACGCGGCTGGCTTTGGCAAAGTAATGCCAATGGGCAATTCACCAGCTAGCCCCCGCAGTCTAAGCGCAAGCCACTATCAAAACAATATCAAATGACCCAACTAAAAACCGCCCTCATCACCGGTATCACCGGCCAAGACGGCAGCTAACTGGCCGAACTTCTTTAGAAAAAGGCTACGTCGTGAACGGCATCAAGCGCCGTGCTGAGTGTGATGCCACTCTGGTGCAAAACAATTTTTTGGTCACAGCCGCAAAAAAAGCAAATATCCAAAGCTAAAATCGTTTACAAATAAAACAGCACCGCGTTACCACTCGGCTTTCCACACGCCCCAAAGGGCACAAGCAGGCTGCGGCAGCCATCCCAAACCCGGTTTTACTCAGCACTCAGCATCCCAGCATTCGTACCTCAGCGTTCAAAAAAATGACCACCCGCCGCCAGACTGCTAACGACGACACCCTGTTTTGGACGCTCAAGCTGCTCCAGGAAAACCCCGGCGTAACCCAGCGCACATTGGCCAAAGAAGTGGGCATCAACGTCAGCAGCATCAACTTTTGCCTGAAAGCCTTGGTCGAAAAAGGCTGGATCAAGATGGGCAACTTCAGCAAGAACCCCGACAAACTGGGCTACGCCTACCTGCTCACACCCACTGGCGTGGCTGAAAAAGCGGCGCTGACCCGGCGGTTCTTGCAACGCAAGATGGCTGAATATGAAATGCTGCGGGGGGAAATTGAAGCGCTGCAGCTTGAAGCTGACCAGCCATCACCATCCGCACCCGTAAAATCCAATTCATGAGCAGCACCCAAAAGATCTATGTGGCAGGCCACCGTGGCATGGTTGGCTCGGCCATCGTGCGCCAATTGCTGCAAAGCGGCATCAGTCCCGAGCGTTTAGTCCTCAAAACTCACCAAGAGCTAGACCTTACCAACCAAGCCGCAGTCCAAGCCTTCTTTGCATCTGAGAAACCCACCCAGGTCTACCTGGCAGCCGCCAAAGTAGGTGGCATCCATGCCAACAACACCTACCCGGCAGACTTTATCTACCAAAACCTCATGGTGCAGGCCAATGTGATTGAGGCTGCTTTTCAAAATGGCGTTAAGAAGCTGCTGTTTTTAGGCTCCAGCTGCATCTACCCCAAGCTGGCTCCCCAGCCCATGACCGAGTCTGCCCTGCTCACCGGCCCGCTGGAGCCCACCAACGAGCCCTATGCCATTGCCAAAATTGCCGGCATCAAACTCTGCGAGAGCTACAACCGCCAATATGGCGCCAGCCATGGCATTGACTTCCGCAGCGTCATGCCCACCAACCTGTACGGCCCCGGTGACAACTACCACCCGAAAAACAGCCACGTCATCCCCGCGCTGATTCGCCGTTTTCATGAAGCCAAGGTGAATAACGCACCCACCGTCACCATCTGGGGCAGTGGCACACCCAAGCGCGAGTTTTTGTACGTGGACGACATGGCTGCCGCCAGCGTGTTTGTCATGAACCTGCCCAAGGCCGTGTACGACCAGCACACCACCCCCATGCAAAGCCAGATCAACGTCGGTTTTGGCTCAGACATCACCATCGCCGAGCTGGCCCAGGCCGTCAGCAACGCCACAAGCTACCAAGGCAACATCGACTTTGACCCCACCCAGCCCGATGGCTCACCGCGCAAGCTGATGGATAGCACCCGGTTAAACGCACTAGGCTGGCAAGCCAAGGTCAATCTGGAGCAGGGCTTGGCGCTGGCCTACCAAGATTTCATGCAACAAAACAGCCGCTAACGCCTGCCAGATAAGCGCAGACAGCTATCAAATTAATATCAATGAAAATGTTCGCCACCCAATCACGTTCCCCAGAACCCAACCATATCGATCTGGCATTGCACTCGCGAAAACCAAGGTAAGCAAAGGTCAGCTTCTCGTGCAAAACACGGTTGTCTCATTCACGAGAATTCAGCAAGGCGATTTCATATCACTGACTGACATTGCAAAGGTCAAAAACCCTGACGAACCAAAGGACGTGGTCAAAAACTGGCTGCGGTCTCGTTCGACCCTCGATTTTCTGGGACTATGGGAACAAATCAACAACCCAAACTTTAAAGGGGTCGAATTCGACTCCTTTAAAACTCAGGCCGGCACCAACAGCTTTACCTTGTCCCCCAGCAAATGGATTGAAGCCACTGGCGCTATTGGCATTCGCAGCACTGCAGGGCGCACAGGCGGCACCTACGCCCACCAGGACATTGCCTTTGAATTTGCATCGTGGGTATCGGCAGAGTTCAAACTCTATCTCATCAAAGAATTTCAGCGCCTCAAAAACGACGAAATACAAGCCAAATCGCTTGAATGGAACCTGACCCGGTCATTGAGCAAAATCAACTACCGCATCCACACTGATGCCATTGCTGAAAATATCATTCCTCAAGCCCTTACCCAACAGCAGGCCGGGCTGATCTATGCCTCTGAGGCCGATGTGCTGAACGTTGCCCTGTTTGGCATGACCGCCAAGCAATGGCGCGACCAAAACAAAGCCCAGCAAGGTAATATGCGCGACCATGCCAGCGTGGAGCAGCTCATCATCCTCTCCAACATGGAAAGCATCAACGCCGAGTTGATTCGCCAAAGCATTCCCCAAAGTGAACGCCTGCTAGCCTTGAATAACACTGCCATTCACCAAATGCGCTCGTTGC
>JADJFX010000039.1 GCA_016708345.1 Candidatus Rhodoferax bjergmarkensis | reverse complement strand
GGCCCCGGTGCCTTGGCCAGTCGCCAGCTGGAAGTATCAAGGTTGACGTCCTTGTTTTGGGGGAATCGTCGCGGGTAAAAAGCCACTTGCTGCTCAATTTCAGTGGCTTGTCTCAGACTTTCAATCTGGATTTTGCAGGAGGTGCAGCCGACTTGATGCGTTGGTGAGCTGGCCGCCGCTTTTGCGAACAAGGAGCAAAAAATCAGCAGCAGCAATGGAGTCTCGAAAGTACGGGGAAGGTTTCTGAAGTGATAGACAAAAGCTTGAAGCGGTCACTTGATTTGTTACAACTTTAACCAGTCATTTACAACTTATCAAGCACTACGCCTCTCAACACACGTGTTTTCCTTGTGTGTGGTGCCTTAACGCAAAGTGGTTGGGGCAACCTGTTTACCGGCGGTAAGCTAAACATGCACTATTTGGTGAGCCAAACCGAAATAATAAATATGTTAGCCGCAAAAGGTTTCGAAGCAAGCGCTCCGTTTAGAAAAATCTCCGGCTTATTGATGCCCAGCAATTGATCCTTGAGTTTCCAATTGGTCGGTTAAGCTGCCCCAGCCAGACGCTGGCGATGGCATAAAAATCTGGCCTGAATGGCTCGCCCTGCTGTTTGCCCTTGCCGTTAACCACCAGGTGTTGCGCCCGGAATCCAGTCCAGCGTCACGACGTCACCTCTCGACAAAAGTCTTGGCTGTGGAAAATCTCACCCATGCGCATCAGGCCCGGAAATGGTGCTTGATTAACTCACTGCGGACGGATAGGCCAGGCCCAACTGCCCTAGGCCGTGAAGTATCGCGCCCCGGTATAGCCTTTCGAGCCCCGTGAAAACCCTGAGTTTCTTGCCCGCGTTGCTGCTTCACCAGCAAAATGCACCGTCGCCAGAGCCTTCATAGCGCTGCTGCGGGTGCGTCATGCGGAGGTCACCCCGCAGCGATCCAAAGTCGTCGCTTCGCCCATTCACCAACTGATGCGCTGGTCTACCTCGTAAATGGGGGCTGGTTGTTCTCCATAAATCCCAACCTGACCTGCTTTGCACCCCTTCACCGTCTGCGCATCACCACCGTCCTCCCACAGCGGTGGCCCGCGTGCCGGGGAGATGTGCGGGGATCAGACTTCACCCCGATGTGGTTCAGAATCTTCTTGATCTGCGTGCCCCTCGGTAATGAACGCAATCTGACGCATCTGGCCACCGCACTTTGGGCACAGCAGCGGGAAAACTCGTGGGTCGCGGGCGATCAAAACGGCCCACAGGTAGTGCGCTGGCGCTTGGGCGGCACTGGCCTCTGCAGGCCCGCTCTGGCCTGGAGCACATTGCTGCCCAGCGGTGCCATTACACCAGCACCCTCCTGCTGTGGTGCTCGGCCGTGCCGTGGCCGGGTGGGCCGGTGCTGCGTTGTGACCGCAGCCCTGAGCGGCGAATTCCGGGGCCAGTACACCAAAGTAGCGGTGCCGATGCGTGTGGTGGCGGGCACCGGCTGGGCGGGCGCTCGATCGGGGCTCCAGCGGTGGGAGGGTGATTTCGCCCGCCGGCACCGCGCTTGTCATCAGGTCGCTGCGCTGTCGCAGCGGCAACATCAGGGGCAGCGCCTCGCGGAAGCGCGGTCCATGGCAAAGGGCGGGCGGGCGCAGAAGGCAGTAAGCGCTCCAGCGCAGCGCGGTCGTAGCTTGATGGCTTGCACCCCGGTGATTCATCGGGAGAAGCCGCAGTGCGTGAGGCCAGCATGTCTTTTGGCGTCACAACTCTCCAGCAGGCCCCGAGCGGACGAAGGCGCAGGATGCGTTTTGCAGGGTGGTCCGTACCTGGGGCAACGGCATCCGCATCGATGGCGCTCCGGCCGGTGGAAGATGACGCCCCTCGGCGCAGGGGCTGGAGGAACATCCGCGTCCCCCCTCGCCCGCCACCGCCTCAATCACCCCATCGACCACGCAGACGGGAAATGCACATGCTGGTTCCGGCTGGAGCCGAATCGGTGGGATAAAGGCTGATGGGCCCCGATGTGCAGGGCGGCCTTGTTCACCTGTGCTGCCGCACCGGGGCTGTGGGTCTGCAGGCTTCTGCGCGATGACCCCGCAGAAAATACGCAGCACCATGCCCAGCCGGCCCGCCCTGCTGCATGTGAAGTAGCGCAGCTGCTTTGGCACCGATAGCACCCACTGGCGCACCGGCAGGAGGGAAGACGTGTCCGTGAGGTGTGCCGCCGTCTCCACCATACGCCGGTGTTGCACGAGGGGCACACGCCACGGCCTTTGGTAAGGGGGGGCCACAAAGTAGTCGTGGCTGCAGTCGTCACACTGTGCTCTGGCAGCCGTGGGCAAAGATGCCGCATTCCAGATATTTGCGGAAGCGTTTGGCGGACATAGGCTTTGGGGTGTGGTATCGCCCTGCCCGTCGAACTGGCCTGCGCCGGGCCAACTCAAACCAGTCTCAAAGTGCTCGGCTATGGTTTGCAGAGCAGGGTTCGCTCAGGGTGGTGCGGGTTGTAGAGTTTGGATTTGTTGCCCGATTGGCAACCTGCCGCCCCACCCGCGTGCGGGTGGTGAGGAGGCTTGCGCGGTACGGGCGGCGATAGGCAGGGTGCAGCGCCAGAGCGAGCGTATTGGCCGGGCTGCGCACCCATGTTACTGTTTTTATATCCAGTTATATCCGCTTGGTATGGCTTGACAGGCCATCTGCAGACACTCATTCACTTTGAATTGATAACCAGTGCTTGACCGAAAACCCCATTTCCCCAATGGTGGGCAATTGATTTCACCAACGAAGATTTTCCCGATTGCGCCTTTTACGAGCGGTTTTTAGCCGATACATGGGGTTCTGGCGACTTTGAAGGTAAATCTTCGTTGCATTGGGTGCCATCCATTGAGGCCAAAAACCACTCCAAATAGTCAGCATATTTGCAGAATTTTGCTATGCTTTTTGACTGCAAAAAAGTAAAATAGCGACTTCAAAAACGGCATCGTTTCAAGAGAGAAATCACCCCATGCGCGTCGCCCAGAACGAACAAATGACCATCGGTGAAGTTGACATCTCCAAGATGCGTTTTGATCTCAAATCACGCGACGACATCCCCAAAATCCTTCGCGGCCTGCAGTTCATCTACACCAACTTGGCGCTGCGAACTTCGATCTTCGCGTTGCTCGATGCCAATATCTCCCCAGAAGTCAGCAAAACCAATGGCCGCCCCGGCATGACCCTGTGGAGTATCTTGGTGTGCGGTGTCATTCGCCTGGATCTGAACTGCGACTACGACCGCCTGCAAGAACTCGTGAACCACCACAACACCCTGCGCGAAATGCTCGGACACGGTGCATTTGATGATGTGACCTACCACTTCCAGACCCTCAAAGACAACGTCAGACTGCTCACCCCGGAGCTGCTCGACCAGATCAACCAACTCGTCGTCGCAGCAGGCCACATACTGGTAAAAAAAAGTCCAGACGAAGCCCTGCGTGGGCGCTGCGACTCCTTTGTACTTGAGACCCACGTTCATTACCCCACCGACATCAACCTGCTGTGGGATGCCATGCGCAAGAGCATCACATTGACAGCACAGTGGTGCGACGAGCGGGGCATGAGCGACTGGCGCCAATCGGCTTTCAACCTGCGTCAAGTCAAACAAGCCATGCGCACCGCGCAGAACAAAAACGCAGCAACGCCAAGACCCCGGATCAAATCGAAAAGAACCAGCTACTAATCATCCAAGCCCACCAAACGTATCTGAATGTGGCTCAAAGCTACCTCGACAAAGTCGGCCAGACACTGGCCACCATCACCGCGCAAGGATTGGGTAATCCCCTTGATCTGATCACAAAACTGGAGATCGAAGGCTTCATGGCCCACGCACAGCGCCAGATCAATCAAATTGAGCGTCGCGTGATTCGCGGTGAAGTCATCCCTCACGCAGAGAAAGTCTTCTCCATCTTCCAACCCCACACCGAGTGGATCAGCAAAGGCAAGGCGGGAGTTCCCGTGGAGTTCGGCGTCAAGGTGTGCATTCTGGAAGACCAGCACCAGTTCATCTTGTACCACCAAGTGGTGCAGCAACAAACCGACGATCAAGTCACCGTGGAGATGGTCACCCAGACCAAAAAGCGCTTCCCAAAACTCAATGTTTGCAGCTTTGACAAAGGCTTTCACACCAGTGCAAACCAGATTGCCTTGAAAGAACATCTCAAGCAGGTGGTCATGCCCAGAAAGGGCAAGCTAAGCCAACAGGCCAAAGAAGAAGAACAAGCCCCTGATTTCGTCAAAGCGCGCCGGGCGCACTCTGCGGTGGAGTCTGCCATCAATGCCTTGGAGGTGCATGGTTTGGATGTATGCCGCGATCACGGCATTGATGGCTTCAAGCGTTATGTGGCGCTGGCGGTGTTGGCGCGAAACATTCACCGCATTGGTGCGATTGTGTGGCAGCAAGACGTGCAGCGAGAAGAGCGAAAAAGCAACTATGCCCAAAGGTACAAGCCACCCAAGCTCGCGGCGTAGCAAACGCGCACCAGCATCAGGTTTTGCGATCAGAATTGTGAGATTCTGGGATGAAGCTCGGGTGCGATTTGATCAAATTCGTGCGACACGGATGGCGGGGGAAGTTTGTCAAAAATGATGCCAAAAAATACCAAGGGTAAACCCTATGCGCCTGTATTTTAAGCAGGATCGTTTTTGAAAAATGGGGGTTTTCGGTCAGGCACTAACTACCTGCGCACGCCAGGCGTGCGCAAAGGCACTATTTCTATGCATAAACCCGGCGTCTTGCGCATGGATTGGAGCGTCGCGGTCAAGCCTCACATCGACCCGCTGATGCCCTAATGCCTGTCCTGATAAGAGTTTCTTTCAGCCCCGCATCCACGTATGAAAAACGCCCCAGCAGGGCCAGCACTTTGTGGGGTGCATGGGCACGCTTCCATTCCCGGCCGCATATTTGTTGGCTTCGCCAAGGTCGGTAGGTGTGGATGGTGCCCAGAATTTTGTTCAGGCCCAGACCGTGCTTCATGGCCAGCACGAATTCAGCCAGCAGGTCGCCAGCGTGTTCGCCCACAATGGTGACACCCAGAATGCGGTCTTTGCCGGGCACGGTCAGCACTTTGACAAAGCCGTGCGCGGTGCCATCGGCAATGGCGCGGTCCAGGTCGTCAATACCGTACTTCGTGACTTCATACGGGATGTTTTTTTCTTTGGCATCCTGCTCATTGAGGCCCACCCGGGCCACTTCGGCTCGATAAGGTGGCCCACGGCACACGGATCATGATGCGCGGTGCCATCTCGATCTGCGTCACCTTGGAGCCCAGGCGGGCAAAACTCTGCGCCAGTTCGCAGCCAATCGGGCCGCCGCCCAACACCACCAGACGTGCCGGCGGCGCATCCAGTCTGGCAAATTCGTCCCAAACAGGTGTCACTGGTCACATAACCCACGTCGTCCAGACCCGACAGTGGCGGCACAAACGGGCGGGCACCGGCGGCGATGACGATGCTGCGGGTGGTCAGGCGTTGTGTGCCGCCGTCATTGAGCTTGATCTCAACGGTCCAGGGATCGACGATTTTTGCGTAGCCTTGGAGCACCTCCACGCCCAGCCGGTGTAGCGCGCCACACTGTCATGGGGGTGCGACGGCGGCAATGACCGCATGCACGCGGGCCATCACTTTGCTGAAGCTGAACTGGGGTTCTAGGGCGCTCAGGCCATAGTTTTCGGCATGGCGCATCTGGTTGGCCATGTGGGCCGATTTGATGAGCGCCTTGCTCGGCACGCAGCCGTAGTTCAGGCAATCGCCGCCCATCTTGTGCGCTTCAACCAAAGTCACTTTGGCCTTGACCGCTGCCGCAATGTAAGCGCTGACTAGGCCCGCTGCACCGCCACCAATCACCACCAGATTGCGGTCAAATGATTTGGGCCGCAGCCATTTGGCGTAAACCCGGCGGCTTTGCAAAAAGCCCAGGAACTTCTTGGCCAGCATGGGAAACACCCCGAGCAGCGCGAACGACAGCAACGCCGGGCGACACAATGCCCGACAAACTGGTGATCTGGTCCAGTTGGGTACCGGCGTTGACATAGACCAGTGTGCCGGCCAGCATGCCCACCTGGCTGACCCAGTAGTAGCTCCAGGTGCGAATCGGGGTCAGGCCCATCAATGCCCGTGACCAGCCCAAACAAGGCCCCCGCCGCCAGCGTCAGCACCAAGGCTCCGGTAGGGGACAAGGCAGTTGCAGCCACATACACGGCAAAAAAGCCAGCCCCACCGTCAGGGGCGCCGCGGAGCGCTGGCCTCAAACTGCCCCAAGCCGGCCTTCAGCCGTCCAGCGTCAGGTACTTGTGCAAACCCAGCGCGAAAAAGCCCGGGGCCAAAGCGGCGGCGGTGACAAGAATCAGTATTTTTCATGGTTTACCCAAACGCGGTGAACGCTTGCAGGCCAGTGATTCTCACCGCTTTGGGCGGCGCTGGCGGGATGCAGCGAGGCGTCCTGAGCGCGGTTTGGCCAGCAAAACAAACGAGGGCAACGAAGTAAATGCGCCCGGCAGTGCCGACAAACGGGATATTGCTTTCTTCTGCAACTCTAAGGCATGCGAATTTAAAAATACTTGCCCCTTGCTGACTGTGGGTTAGGTTTGTGATGTCCGTTCACAAACACTAAAAGCCACGCCAGCCTTGTTTGCGGGCCGGCCCGGTTTTTAGGCAGCGGTAGAAGGGTCGGATTTTTGGGGCTTGGAGTGTGCTATGCACTATTGCGATGGCAAAGTGGTGACTATTGCCAAATACCGAATCAAACCCGGCTGATTGCGTTTCATCGATGCGACCAGCGTGAAGCTGCAGACAGGCACTTGACACCCCGTGAACTACCTCAACTGATAGAATTACCCTCAACTGGGAGTCCAATCATGCAACGCGAAGCCACCGCCATGACCGCGCCAAAACCAGGCGAATTGCTCAACGAGGTTCAGTATAAACACGATGAAGTGGTGATTACCAAAGCTGGCAAACCAGTCGCGGCTATGATCGACATCGCTTTGGACAAGTCCTTGAAACAGGACAGCGATGATTTTGAGCGCCTTGGCCAAGTTTTTTTACGCGGTTTTGAGGCCGCACCGAAGACGAAATCATGGACGAAGCTACCGCAATGGTCAAAGAGGCACGCCGTGACATCGCACGCCAAAAAGGCAACAGGGCAGGCTGCAGTGAAGTTACTGCTGGACCCGAACGTCATTGTTTTCCAGCCTGCTTAGCACTTAAATCCAGCCTGTGCCAGCTCTGGCGGATGTGGCGAGAGCGGTATTGCGAGGGTTACCCGCGAGCGTCAACCGCAACTGACGGTGGTTTCGTGCTATCCTGGTCGCCAGCCGGGTTGATGGAGCCCGGCTGGTCTACGCCTTCGCGTGAGTTTCATGGCAAACGCCCCAGCTTAATCTTTGAGCCACCCTTGAACCCGTTTGTCGCGACCCCAACGATGATTTTACCGCTTCGCGCTGACCCGCCACCCGATTGATTTCCTAGTTTCTGGCGACAAAGACCTGTTGAGCCTGAAACACCTTTACCACCATTTTGACTCCCCGCGAACTGATTGATCGGCTGTGACGAACCCACCCGACCCCACGCTAACTATTCGTCACCACCGCCCTGCCCTACGCCAACGGTGGAAACTTCCCCCACGTCGGGCACATCGCGGAATACATCCGGTGCCGACATCTGGGTGCGCTACCAGCGCATGCAGGGCAATGCGGTCGATTTTGTCCGCGCTGACGACACGCACGGCGCTGATCATGACGGTAGCCGAAAAGCCGGCAAAACACCTCAGCAGTTTGCGGTCGATATCGCAGCCGGGCGCAACCCACCCCGACGGTTTTCGCATCAGTTTTGACAACCGGCACAGTACCGACGGCCCGGAAACTACCATTGAACTGGGTCGCCAGACTGTCAGTATTTGGCGCGACCGCAAGGGACGGTCGCTGATTGCGTCAAGACCATCGAGCAGTTCTTCGACCCCGAGAAGAACATGTTTTTGCTGGACCGCTTCAAAGGCGAAAGCGCGCCCATGCCGGCTACTCCTCGGACCAGTATGGCGACAACTGCGAGTCGCGGCGCGGTTTTTCCACGCACGACCGACCTGATCAACCTAGTTTTCTGCCCTGTCGGGGC
>JADJFX010000037.1 GCA_016708345.1 Candidatus Rhodoferax bjergmarkensis | reverse complement strand
TTAAGCGGTCGCGCACACGAAGTTGCATGACGGCGGCGATGTCTTCAAAACCCATGCGCTGGCCGGTTGGGGTTATGTCGAAACGATCGATCACCAACAGTTTGGCATCATCGGATAAATCAAAATTTGGCACCGGCAATCCGGCGCATCGCGCTGCTGTCAGGCACATCCACTCGTTGGCACAGAGCCCAGGGTAGCGAGCCCCCTCGGTTTTAACGATGACGTTAGTCGTCGCAATGATGGCTTTGTCAACCACTGGAACCATCACTTTTGGTTGCACGCCCGACAGCGCGGTGCCTACACCCAAGTAAGCATTCACAAGTTCTTCAAATAATGAATCGCTTTGCCCACCATGCAAAAGGTCTTCAAGCGGTACGCTGGCAGGCACAGGGTCAGTGGTTCCGGCGGCCAGTTGGTAACCCACGCGTCCAATTCCGCCATTGCCCATGAGAGCAAGCAAGTGCATTTTGGACAGTGCAAATTTGGGAAAACGATTCAGGATACGGTCAAACAAATAGCCTTCCGGGCAAGTTCATATCAAGCGCGGCAAACAAGTCTCCGTCTTGAAACGCTAGGCCGTCGGGCTGCAACCCCAAGCCTACACAGCGCAGTGCGTTCGTTTCATACACCAGCTTGTAAACGGATTGTTTGAGCAATGTGGCGGTTTTTTCACCGGCAACACCGACGTGCAGCTCCTTGATTTTGTCCGGCAAGCTCACTCTGATTCCTCGGCGTGCAGATGAGAAAACGCATTGTGCAGAGCCTCCACGCTGGGAACACCTTCGGGCAAAGGCGACAGATGCAAGCCCAAGCGCAATGCCGACAGGATGGAGAGTAAGGTGTTCAGAGAAACGTCTTGCCCGGCTTCAAGCCGGTAGACCGGCATCCGCGATAAGCCAGCCATTTTCCCCAGTTTTGTCTGGGACAATTTTTGAGATTTGCGCGCAGCACGTATTGCGTTTCCAACATTTGCGAGTGTTAAAACGACGGAATAATTGCTATTCATACATTACATTTTATGTGAAAAATGCATATTTGCCAGTATTGCATAGCAAAAAATATACTACTTAATACACTCCAACCGTACCATTTTGAGATCGGTAAAGCCCAGCATGGTTTTCTCCATACCGTCGCAGACACGCCCGATCACTACTGCCGGACCTTGCCGCCCATGGTTAAAAAGCAACAACCGTCCAAAGGGCGGGTATTTCCCCATACCTTTGTCAAGGAGGCGTCGCTAGCCTAGAAGCCTGAAATGGCGCAGTGGCGCAATTTATTTTTAACATCGGAGACATTGGATGAAGCAATTCAAAGTTTTAGCGACCGCCCTCGCAGCAGCCTTGCTGGTAGCTTGCGGAGGGGGTGGTGATGGCGACCAGGCACCGCGCATCAGGTACTCATCGGTGGTCAACTTTGGCGACAGTCTGAGCGATGCCGGTACTTATAAGAAGAATGTCATGGCCAATGTTTCGGCTGGTGCGCCAGCCGGGGTATTCACCGTGAATGGTATTGCGGGTGCGGTGGGGGCCGATCCCGTACCCACATACACCTGGGCGCAACTGATTGGCGCGGCAGCCGTAGGTACGCCAACTTGCGCAGCGCGTAGCGGGGGTTTCGGAACCCTTGGGGCTGCGGTGGCTGGCTGCACCAACTACGCGCAAGGTGGCTCGCGCGTGGCCGATCCTAAGGGTGTGGGCAATTCAGTAGGGGTGAACAATGCCGCAGGGCCTTTGACCGAACCCGTCGTCACACAGGTTGCCAATTATTTGCTGGATGCTAACAACGCAGGCCTGTTCAAAGGCACGGAGCTGATCACGGTACTTGCCGGTGCCAACGACATTTTTGGTCAAACTGACATCTTGCTGGCGGCTGCTACGGCGGCCGGTGGTCAAGCGCTGGTGACCTCGTTGGTCTCCCAACTGGTGGCCGGTGCGCCAACAGCCCAGCAAGGTGCGGCGCAAGCCGCCATTTACATGGCCACTTTGAAGGCAGCAACCACCGCTGGCGCAACGCCAACCAGCATCATCACCGCAGCAGTCACGGCCGCAGCGGTTCACGCCGGGAGCAATGGTTACACCAATACAGCGGCCGCCAACCCGGTCAAAGTAGGCGAAACCGCCGGGGCCGCCGCATTAGCAGCCGGCAACACTTATGCAGCCACCACCGGCGCGCAAAACGCGGTCGCGGGCATGGCTGCAGCAGCCACCACACTGGCGGGTTATGTGAAAGACATGGTAAACAAGGGTGCCAGGTATGTTGTGGTTGTCAATCTGCCAGATGTGAGCCAGACGCCAATGGCCGCCTTGCCAGAAAATGCCGCGAACAAGCCGCTCATTCTTGCCATGACTACTGCATTTAACAATACTCTGCAATCGGCTTTGGCAGGCACCTCTGGCGTGCTGCTCGTCGATGCGTTTTCAGAAAATCAGAAGCAAATTGCCAGCCCAGCACTTTACGGAATCACCAATGTGACCGACGTAGCCTGCAACTTGACCAGCCCAGCCAATGTTGTGGCCACTTCTGGTAAAGCCGATGGAAGCTCACTGGTATGCAATACCAACAATCTCATTGCAGGCAACACGTCACGCTACCTCTTTGCTGACAATGTTCACCCCACGCCCTACGGCCACAAACTGCTGTCTCAGCTGGTGACCAAAGAGCTGACCAAGGCCGGCTGGCTGTAACCCATTGAACTTCAAGGAGAACCCTTTATGAAAACCCAAATGAAGTTCCTCGCCGCTGCTGTCGCGCTGGTGGCGGCTGGCAGCAGTTTTGCCCAAACCGCCGGTACCAAAATGGTACGCATCGGTGCCACCCAACTGACTCCTCAAGTCACCAGCGGTGACTTGACGGGCGTTGGTGCCAACAACAAGACAGATGTGGGCTTTGACACACAACCCAGCGGTGGCCTGACTTACATGTTTACCGACAACGTGGCGCTCGATTTACCCGTGGCCGCACCGTTCACCCACAATCTTTCGGGTGCCGGGGCCTTGGCGGGTGTCGGCAAAGTGGGTGAAGTCAGCGTGCTGCCAGCCACTCTTTTTGTGCAATACCGCTTGCTGGAGGCGAACGCCAAAATTCGCCCATATGTAGGCTTAGGCCTGACTTATGCCAGGTTTTTCAATGAAACGGGCAGTGGTGCCCTGACGGCCATGCTCAACCCCGGTGGCCCGCCCACCAGCTTCAAAGTGGATTCCAAATTTGCATTAACCCCGCAAATCGGGGTCACATTCAATGACGGCGGCAAATGGTTTGTGGACATCTCGTACAGCCAGACCAAACTCAGTACCGTTACCACCATGTCAACCGGAAACACACAAGATATTGCGCTGGACCCCAAATCCGTCAGCTTCGCGATTGGTTTTAGATTCTGATTTTTCAGACCCGGCACTGGTTCATTTTGCAAAAACCCCGCTCAATAAGGCGGGGTTTTTTTTTGTGCGTCCATGCTCGTCACACAATGAAAACGGCCACCGCAATGGTGGCCGCTAGTTAACGGGTGGTCGGCCTGAACTGGCCAAACCACCCGTGATTTTTCTCTCAAATCAACATCAAATGGCTTCTGCCAGCAGCAAGCCCATTTTTTGACGCACATGATTGGCTAGAACCTTGTGCATTTGAGTGGTTGGATGCACACCATCAGCAAACGCGTAGGTTTGATCGGCCAGCAAGGCGCGCAAAGTTCCCACAATGCCTAGGCTTGCATTGGCTGCTGAGCAAAACAGCGAGCTTGGCGAAGTGGCGCTGTCACCCGCAGCAGCCTGCGCAATCGCATTGGGACCACAAGCCTGGCTGGCAATTGCCGTGGCCGGGGATGTGGTGTCGATCACCTTGGTGAAACCATAGGTGGATGGATTGGCCACGACGGCAGAGAACATCGGCACCGGATCAAGGTAGGCGACTTTGCCAACCGTGGCCAAGCCAGCTTTTACGGTTGGGTTGAAGACAGATTGCGACAAGGCTGTCAACGCAGCAGCGGCTGCGGCACCCTGGGCAACACCGGCGGGTGTTTGCCCCATATTCGGCAAGCCCACGACCATCACAAACCTGGCACCAGCCGCCTTGATGCGCGCGACTTGCGCCACAAGATCGCTGGCGGCCTTGCCCACTGCCGCTCCAGCCGCATCCGATGTGATCGCACCGGCACCTGCCAAACCAGCTTGTGTGAAGACATCATTGGCACCGGCCATCACAAT
The DNA here is from genome assembly GCA_016708345.1 of Candidatus Rhodoferax bjergmarkensis. Lineage (GTDB taxonomy): Bacteria > Pseudomonadota > Gammaproteobacteria > Burkholderiales > Burkholderiaceae_C > Rhodoferax > Rhodoferax bjergmarkensis. Next base: position 42,816 of record JADJFX010000037.1, on the reverse strand, counting down.
CACCAAATCAGTAGCGGCGAATTTGCCAGCGGTAGCGTAGGTGCTGGCCAGATGCTGGTCAATTTGCTGAACCACAGGAATTGTCGAAGCACCAAGGAATTTATTGGTCACCGTGTAGTCAGCAGTTGCCGCACCTAAAAGAACCGGGGTAGCCGCGACTGACGCACCTGCACTGTTGCCTGCAAACCCGAGAGGCGCAACGGCCGCATTGGCAGGATTGGCGGTTGTTCCAATATTGCCAATACCGGGCTGCAAACTCACCCTTGAACCACCTTGCGCGTAATTGGTGCAGGTTGTGCAACCCATCTTGGAAAGGTCCATGGAAGCCTGGTTTCCGCCCATCAGATTGGCTGGCTTCATGTCGTAACCAATGTCCGATGCGATATTTTCAACCCAGACCTTGCCCCCGTTGGTGGTGAACTTGCCGCCATAGGGCGCTGCTGCAGCCAACATTTGCAGCGGCGTGGTTCCCACAAAACGGTTCGCACCACTCGCCGCGGCTGAGGCCCACACCGTGTAGGCACCGCCGTCGCTCAAGCTGTCTCCAAACACGATCACACGGCGAAACGGTTTAATCGCGTCGGCTGCTGCGGCCGCTGACGATCCACCGGCGACCACGGTTTGAATTGAATCGAGTGTTGCGCCTGTGGAACCCTTCAGGGTCAGCTTGATCTGATCGAGCAAGGCATCATGTGCATCACCGAAACTGAACACCACGGTCAGGGGATCGGTCGTTCCCAAGTCAACCAAAGGATTGGTCGCCACCAAAGCTGACTTGACTTTGGTCAACGCAGACGCGATGGCGGAGCTTGTCAATGCGGAAGCTTTGGTTGACGTGAAGCCTGATGCAAACAAAGTGGCTATACCCGCCAAATTGCCGCTACCCGTGGCCTCTACAGCCAACAAATGGGTGATGGGAGTGACGTTGAAACGCCCGGTTGTTGACGTGGCAATTGAGTAGTAGTCGCTGCTGGAAGGAACAGCAACCCCGTTCGCTGTGCCACCGGTGCTTTTAATCAGGTACGGAGGATTCCCCACTTGCGACACTTGCCCAACCGTGAAAGTGGCGATACCCGTGGAGCTGTCACCCTTTGAAGACACGACGTTCCCGTTGGCCCCTTTGAGAGAAACTGTACTACCAAGAATGGGGTACCCCGAAGAGACAGGAACGGTAAGTGCCGTCGCATTGGGGTCGGCTGTAACAGGAGGCGTAACAGGAACAGTATCACTACCACCGCCGCAAGCGGCTTGCAACACTGCAAGCATCGCCATGATGACCCACGCGAACCCGCGCGACCTTAAATAAGCACGCAAACCTGCCATACACAATTCTCCTGAAGTTATAAGAAGGGTCATTCACTGCCACTCGGCGGCGCGGGCGCTGCTGCGGGCGCGCAAAGGATGTTCAGCATCACAACCAGCGCGCATTCTGGCATCAACTAGGCCGTTCGACTAAAGGGTAAACACTGAGCGCCGTCACTACCATGTCCAACGGGAATACACAAGAAATTGCGCTGGCCCCCCCAAAAAAAACCGTCAGCTTCGCAATTGGTTTTTCAATTCTGATTTTTCAGACCCGACACGAGTTACTCGCATTGCAACTATTTGACAAATATTTGCTTAAAAGGTAAATTACAAATACCTCTGTGGCAGCTAAATTCTCCGGTCTGACAGCCAAGCCATGCCATGAAAGCACCCCTATGCAGCAAATTCTTTCCATTGCCGACCAAGCCGGGCCCATTTTGCAAGCTGCCCGCAAAGCAGTGGGACTCTCCCAAACCGAGCTGGCCAGGTGCCTGGGTTTGAGTCAAAGCCGCTTATCGGCCATGGAGCTCGAGCCCGCGTCCATTCGCCTGGATCAGCTGCTGACCTTGTGCTCGGCACTGCAGCTGGAACTGCTGGTGCAAACCAAAGCCCCAGCGCCGCAGCTTCACGCAGTGAATGAAAAAACACCGTGGTAAGCCATGGGACGCAAATCGCACGCTCGCTCATTGTCGGTGTGGGCCAATGGCCAACGGGTCGGCACTTGGACGATACCCACCCGCGGTGACACCGAATTCCGCTACGACCCGGCATGGATGAGCTCACCAGCCGGGCGACCGCTGTCACTCTCTCTGCCCTACACCGCTGGCCAGCCACTCAAGGGCGAGCGGGTGCGCCATTTTTTTGACAACCTGTTGCCCGACAGTGACGCCATTCGCCATCGCTTGGCGACCCGTTTTCAAACGGCAAGCACCGATGCTTTTGACCTGCTGCAAGCGGTGGGACGCGACTGCGTTGGTGCTGTGCAGTTGTTGGGGCGGGATGAATCGCCAACCGATATTCACCGCATCACTGGCACGCCCATGCGGCAGGACGAGATCGAAAAGCACCTGATCCAGACCACCCGCAGCGGCCCCCTGTCGCAATGGGACGACCAAGAGGAACTGCGCATTTCGCTGGCTGGTGCGCAGGAAAAAACTGCCCTGCTCTGGCATGAGGGAGCATGGATGAGGCCACACGGCACCACCCCCACGACCCATATATTGAAGCTGCCACTGGGGCTGGTGGGCCACCGCCAAGCCGACTTCAGCAGCTCGGTCGAGAACGAGTGGCTGTGCATGAACCTGCTTGGTGAATTTGGTTTGCCAGTGGCAAAAACAGAGATTTTGCAGTTTGGCAGCCAGAAGGTTCTGTCCGTAGAACGGTTCGACCGCCAACTGCATGCTTCTGGCAGCTGGCTGATGCGGCTGCCGCAGGAGGACTTTTGCCAGGTCAAGGGCGTTGCCTCGCACCTGAAGTACGAAAGTGACGGTGGCCCCGGGCTGGCAGACCTTGCAGGCGTACTCAGTGGCTCGGTGCAAGCGGGCACCGATCTCGCCACCTTGCTCAAGACCCAGCTGCTGTTTTGGATGCTGGCGGCACCCGATGGGCATGCGAAAAATTTCAGCCTGCGGGTTTTGGCGCAGGGACGCTATTGCCTCACCCCCCTGTATGACGTGATGTCAATCTGGCCCGTTGAAGGCAACGGTGCCAATCAGTTCTCGCGCTTCAAGGTGAAACTGGCGATGGCCGTGTTGGGCAAAAACAAACATTACCACTTCAAAGACATTCAACGCCGTCACTTCAACCACACCGCTGCCAAATACTTCCAGCGCAGTGATGCGGAAGACCTGATTGAACAGGTGCTGGAGCGCACCCCGGTGGCTATTGACAACATGGCAAGGAAGCTGCCGGCGGGTTTCCCTCAGTGGATTGCGCAGTCCATCTTCGAGGGTTTGCGCCAATCTGCCGAACAGCTGGCGCGCATGCCGAAAACATAGCGGCCTGCCACCACAGCCTGTGCTCACCCCGCCGCCGCCCGCTCAAGCCGGTCGCGCACGCCGTCCCACTCGGGCTCATCCGGCGGGGTTTCGACCCAGATCAGTTTGACGCCTTGCGCATCAAACTCGCGCAGCACGGCAAACAGTTGCTGCGCGGTGGCGGCCGCGTCATCGGGCATGCGCCGGCGCAGTACTTTCATGGAACGCGATTGCAAAATCACGCGCGAATAGGTGGCGATCACCTGACCGGCACCGTCAATGTCAGCGCCCAGCAGGTCGAGCGCGGTTTGCAGGGTTTTGGCGTCCATCAGGCGCACTTTGGCTTTGGGCGCGTAGTGCGATTCCAGGGTGCCAGAGGCCCGTGGCGCAGGTGCAGCATGCGCAAGTAGCTCTTCTTTTGATAGCACACGCTGGCCGCAGGCGGACTGTATCTGGGCTGGCGTGATGGCACCGGGACGCAGCAGTACCGGCTGGCCACGGGTGCAGTCGATGATGGTGGACTCAATGCCAATGGCACAGGGGCCACCATCCAGAATCACAAGACTGTCGCCAAACTCGCCTTGCACGTGTTGGGCGGTGGTGGGGCTGACGCGGCCAAACTGGTTGGCGCTGGGTGCGGCAATGCCCCAGACTCCCAAGCCCTGGCACGCTTGCAACAGCGCCTGCGCCACCGGGTGCGCCGGGCAGCGCAGGCCGATGGAGTCCTGCCCACCGGCAGCAGAGCCCGCCACGCCGGGCTGGCGGGGCAGAATTACCGTCAGCGGCCCGGGCCAAAAAGCCTGCATCAGCTGGCGCGCAAAGTCGGGCACCCGGGCGGCAAAGTGGTCGGCGCTGGCTGAGTCTGGCACATGCACGATCAGGGGGTGATCCGCCGGGCGGCCCTTGGCGGCAAAAATTTTGGCAATGGCAGCCTGGTTGTCAGCATCGGCGGCCAAGCCGTAGACGGTTTCAGTTGGCAAGCCTAATAGCTCGCCTGCGCATATGGAACGTGCGCCAGAAGCTATTGATTCAGGAGCAAAACCATCAAGAATCATGGCAAATATTTCAGCGCAGGGCAGGTGTTCAAAACGGTGCCATACCCAAAATGCCTGCTGCCGCCAGCGCCGTGGCACGCACCTGCGCCACGCTGGCTGCGGTAACGGTCAGGTGGCCCATCTTGCGGCCTTTGCTGGCCGTTTGTTTGCCGTACAAGTGCAAAAAGGTGCCCGGCAAGGCCAGCACGGCATCCCACGGCGGTGTGCCGGTAGCAGCGCCGCCTTCGGCCACACCGGGCCACAGGTCGCCGAGCAGGTTGAGCATGATGGCCGGGCTGTGCTGGCGCGGCTGCGTGAGCGGCAGATTCGCCAGCGTTCGCACCTGCAGCTCGAACTGCGACACGTCGCAGGCATCGATGCTGTAGTGGCCGCTGTTGTGCGGGCGCGGAGCCATCTCGTTCACCACCAAGCCGCCCAGGGCCTGCGCCGCCGGGCTGGCGGGGTCGAGCACAAAGAACTCCACGCACAAAACTCCCACGTACTGCAGGTTATTTGCTATTGATTTTGTAGCTGCTACCGCACGTTCTGTAAGCGCAGGAGGCAGATTTCCCTCATAAACTTCGGTCACGGCCAAAATGCCGTCCCGGTGCAGATTGCGCTGCACCGGCAGGTGTACGCAAGTGCCGTCAGCACCGCGCGCCACGATGACCGAGCACTCCAGCTGAAGCGGCAGCATTTTTTCAAGCACGCAGGGCACGTTGCGCAGCGTGTCCCAAGCGGTGCCCAGCGCAGCACGGTCGGCCACCCTGATTTGACCCTTGCCGTCGTAGCCCATGCGGGTGGTTTTGAGGATGCCAGGCAGCAGGTCTGCAGCCACGCTGGCCAGCTGCGCGGGCGTTTCTATCACCGCATACGGTGCCACCGGCACGCCGCAGCCGGCAAAGTGGGCTTTTTCTTCGGCGCGGTCCTGGGCAATGGCCACGGCACTGGCGGCGGGCGACACGACCACGTTGCGCGCGAGCTCTTGCAGGGCAGATGCCGGAACGTTTTCAAACTCGGTTGTCACCGCCACGCAGCGCTGCGCCAGCAGGTGCAGGCCTTGCGGATCGGTGTAGGCTGTCTGGATATGGTGGTGGCTCACGCGCCCGGCCGGGCTTAAATGGTCGGGGTCCAGCACTGCCGTGAAATAACCCATGCGCTGGGCGGCATGCACAAACATGCGTCCCAACTGGCCGCCACCCATGACACCCAGCGTCATCTCGGCGTGCAGGCCAGCGCTTGCAGTGGCCGCAGCCCCGGGCAGCGACCCCTGCAACGGTGGAGCCCCGAAGCGAACGGGAGTGAGCGACGCATGGGAAGCACAATTCACCGCCGGGCCGCCCCCAAGCGCCCTCAACGGTGGAGCCCCGACGGAACGGGAGTGAGAGGCGGGGCATGCGCCGGCGGCAGCGTCATGCCGCGGGCGATTTCGGTCTGCTCGGCGCGGAATGCGTCCAGTTTGGCGCGCAGCTTGCTGTCGTGGTTGGCCAGCAGGGCCACGGCAAACAAGGCGGCGTTGGCGGCACCCGCCGCGCCAATGGCAAAGGTCGCCACCGGAATGCCCTTGGGCATTTGCACAATGCTGTGCAGCGAATCCACCCCCGACAAGTGCTTGCTGGCCACCGGCACGCCCAGCACCGGCACTGTGGTTTTGGCCGCCAGCATGCCCGGCAAGTGCGCCGCGCCACCGGCCCCGGCGATGATGGCCTGCAGGCCCCGGCCCACAGCAGATTCAGCGTAGGCAAACATATCGTCCGGCATGCGGTGGGCCGAGACCACACGCGCTTCGTGCCCAATGCCAAACTGCTGAAGAATGTGGACTGCATGTTGCATGGTGTCCCAGTCAGAACTGGAGCCCATGACGACGCCGATTTGAATATTTTTCATGGTATTGAGAATGGTGGAGTCAGCGCGCGGCCCTTGGCAACCCTTGGCGGCCTGCCCCACAAATGGTCAGCCGCGAATTTTACGCTTCGTCAGCCAATATGCGGGCAAGCTCTGGCGCATGGGCATCAATAGGAAAACCCTTGAGGTGCTGCCACGGGTTGCGGCGCAAGAGGCTGCTGGGCTGTGTAGGTTTGCAGTTCCATGCGTTCGCCCTGCAGCACTTTTCCGTTGCGCCGCACCTGGGCTTCCATGGCCAGCAAGCCACGCATTTGCTCGGGGGCCAGCCAGACCGTGCGCTCCAGCACATCACCATTGCTCAGGTCTTTGCCTTGGGCTTCGATGCGAAAGGCGTCAAACGTACCGGCTGGCAGGGTAATGCGTTCACGCGCAACCACGCGCAGCTGGAACTCCATGTTGGCTTTGCGGCCATCGGCCAGCGTGGTCAAAAACTGGGCCGGCCAGCGTTTGCCCAGCTGGTAGTCGGCAATGAAAAACTGGTACGGCGTCCAGCGCTGGCCGTCGGGTGAGCGCACATTGTTGCCAAACAGGTCGCTGACCTTGCCGTCGCTGTAATGAACCTCGTCGCCGTCGATGCGCTTGACACTGACTTGTGAGCGCCCCAGTTCAGCGCGGGTCAGCAGATCCAGACTGCGATAGACATAGGATTCGCCCACTTTGAACGCTTGCGAGACGCCAAAATAGGGCGGCAACGCACCGGGTTTGTCAGGAGCACAGACCTCGGCACCCGCGCTGCGCGGTTTAACCGGGTTTTCGCCCTTGGCCGCGAGCAACTGGTCGAGCCGGAATTGCGCCATTTCGGCAAATTTTCCGTTCGGGCGCTGGCGGATAAAGGCCATCAGTTGCTCGGGCGAACCGGCAGAACGCAGCTGCTGCCAGCTGGCCAGGTCGGCATCGAACTCCTTGGCCGCATCACGCGGGCTTTGACCGGGCAGAAACGCAAAATCGGCCTCCAGCGAGGTGCTTTCCCACGGAATCTGCCCGCCCTGCGAGCTTTGCCGCACGACCAGGCGCACGCGCTTGAAAACGTCTTCGATGGGGGCACCGGGCACCAGCATTTCTTCCAGCAAACGGTTGGTGTACAGGCCATGGCTACCGTCACCGTCTTCGGCGGTGTTGCCGGGCGCAGTGGCGTAGGCGAGCAGCGTTCCCGGCGGGGCATCGAGCTGCGAAAGCCCTTTGTCATCGGTGCGGAAATCCGGGCCAAAGGGGTTGTTGCGGCAGGCGTCCAGAATGATCAGGTTGAGTGCGTTGCGCGCGTTGGTCAGGCCGTCGAGCAGCAGGCCCAGATCGACCGCTTCGGCCTGGATGTCGGCTTTGGAGCGAATTTTGGCGTCCACCGGCAACAGAAAATTACGCCAGTTCAACTGCACACCATGGCCGGCGTAATAAAACACGCCAATGCCCTTGTCAGCTTTGAGCGTGGCACCGTAATGTCGAATGGATTCCTGCAGCTCGCGGCGTCCGGCATCGAGCTTGAGGGTGACCGCAAAGCCGGCTTGGCGCAGCCGGTCCGCTACGGCTTGGGCGTCGTTTTTGGGGTTCAGCAAGGGCCCTTTGGGGTACTGGCTGTTGCCAATGACCAGCGCGTGGCGCGGCAGTTTGGCCTGTGCGGTGCCGGGTGTTGGAGCGGGTTCAGCAGCTGCGCTGGATGAATGCAAGGTCACCAGCAAAAGACTGGCAGCAAGGGTGGTAGTGAGAACGAGTCTGCGCATGCGCCATGCCTCAAAAGTGATAGGTCGCAGATTCTGTCAGTTTTCAATGAGCCTTGTCTGGTGCCATCCAAGTTCAGATCAAATACCCCGTTCATTGAAGAGGTTATATTCCCCATCTTGAAGGTTTTCCGCCCGAAACCGGCGGGTGTTTCAATTGACCTGCTTCCCCAGGAGACCACCGATGTCTGTAAGCTTGAGTCCGGCCAGGATTCTGATCGTAGACGACGAAGTGCTGATTGCACGCGACATTCAAAACCAGCTGGAAGCACTGGGCTACCAGGTCGTCGGGCACGCAACCCGGGGTGACGATGTGATTGATCTGACCAGGGAACTGCGCCCTGACCTTGTGTTGATGGACATCCAGCTCAGTGGCACGATGGACGGCATAGCCGCAGCTCATGCCATTCGGACGGAGCACGCTCTGCCCGTCGTGTTTCTCACGGCGTTTGCCGCCGATGACCTGCTGGAGCGCGCCAAGCTGACCGAGCCCTTTGGCTACATCCTCAAGCCCTTTTTGCCACGCGAGCTGCGCACGGTGATAGAAATGGCGCTTTTCAAACACAAGACCCAAGCCCAATTGGTGTTGAGTGAAGCCTTTGCCCGCTCCATTCTGGATTCCGTGTCGTCTGAAATTGCCGTGCTCGACCGCAGCGGCATCATCATTGCCGTGAACGAGCCCTGGCGCCGCTTTGCATTGGAAAACAGCTCCGGCATTGCCACGCAGTCGGCCAGCGCCGATGTGGGTGCCAATTACCTGGCCGCCTGCCAGACACGCGCCGGCGTTGCCCGCAGTGATCTCGGGCACAAGGCCGCCGAGGGCATCCGGGGGGTTTTGGCTGGCCAGATGGCCAGCTTCAGCATGGAATATCCCTGCCATTCGCCGACGCAAAAACACTGGTTCCACATGAATGTCACTCCGCTCGGGCTGAACCAGCAGGGTGCGGTGGTGGTGCACACCAACATCACGGCGCAAAAACTGACGCAAGATGCGCTGCAGAACAGCCACGACACGCTTAACGCCATTTTGGGTACCACGCGGGATGGTTTCTGGATCATCGACCACTATGGTCGCTTGCTCGACGTCAATCCCGCTTATTGCCAGCTGTCAGGCTACACACGACAAGAACTGCTGGGAATGCACATTTGGGACCTTGAGATGGTGGAAAGCGCCGCCGAAACAAAAAAGCACATCGGCCACATCATTTCTCACGGCAACGATCAATTTCAAACCGTGCATCGCCGCAAGGATGGCACCACCTGGCATGTGGAGGTGAGCGCGTCTTACCGCGAAGACCTCGGAGGGCGACTTTTCGTATTTTTGCGCGACATCACGCAGCGCCGTCAAATTGAAAAAGCCTTGCAAGAGAGTGAAGCGCTGTGCCGCGCAATTCCTGAAACGGCCAAAGACGCCATTGTGACCACCGACAGCTCAGGCACCATCGTCAAGTGGAACCTGGGTGCGCAGGCCGTGTTCGGCTATTCTCCGGCCGAAGCCATCGGCCAGTCAATGGCAATTTTGATACCCCAACGCTTCCACGAAGCGCATCTGGCAGGTATCAACCGAATTCGCGCTGGAGCAGAGCCGCAGGACCAAGGCAAGCTCATGGAACGGGTCGGTCTGCACAAGAATGGCACGGAGTTTCCACTGGAGATGTCTCCGGCCTATTTTCAGATTTTCGGAAACCATTTTTTCACTGCCGTCATGCGCGATATCAGTAGCCGCAAGCAAGCGGAACTGGCGCTGATTGCGGCACGGGACGAAGCACAGGCTTCCATTCGGCGCAAAGCGGTCTTCTTAGCCAATATGAGCCACGAAATTCGCACCCCGATGAACGGCATCATGGGCTTGACCGAGTTGGTGTTGGCGACTGAACTCCAAGCTGAGCAGCGCGAAAACCTGGAGCTGGCCTATTCTTCTGCCAACGGGTTGCTCACGGTCATCAATGATGTGCTGGATTTTTCCAAAATTGAAGCTGGCAAACTGGAACTGGAAGATCTGTGTATCGATTTGCGGCAGATGCTGGACGAGACCTTGCGACCTTTGGCGCTGCGGGCGTCTCGCAAGGGCCTGCGGCTGGTGTTGCGGCTGGCCGACGAAATCCCGCAACAGGTGCGCGGCGACCCTTCCCGCCTGCGCCAGATCGTCAGCAACCTGGTTGACAACGCGATCAAATTCACAAGCACAGGGGGAAATTCTGGTCAACGTGGCATCCGAAATGACTGATGCGCTTGCTCTGCAGATGCACTTCACCGTGCATGACACCGGCGTTGGCATTCCCGAGCATCGGCTCGAAGCCGTCTTTGAGGCCTTTACGCAAGTTGACAGCTCCATTCACCGTCAGCACGGCGGCACCGGGCTGGGGCTGGCCATTTGCGCCAGCTTGGTGCAACTGATGAACGGGCGCATATGGGTGCAAAGCCAAGTCGGCCAAGGCAGCACTTTTCATTTCACCTTGCCATTTGGACGACAAACGACGAACCATGTAGAACATGACGCCGTGCAAGCGCGTGCCCCTGGCACAAACCCGCTGCCCAGCGCAAAAGTCTTGCGCATCCTTCTCGCAGAAGACAACCCGGTAAATCAGCGTTTTGCTGTGAGCGTACTGACGCGGGCCGGACACCAGGTTGATGTCGCAAACGATGGCAAGGAAGCAGTCAATCTCGCTCTGGCCAGCTCCTACGATGCGATTTTGATGGACCTGATGATGCCTGTGCTTGACGGGTTCGCGGCGACCCGCCTGATTCGGGAGCGCGGTATCACCATCCCCATCCTTGCAGTCACCGCGCATGGGCTCAAGGGTTTGAGGGAAGAGTGCTTGGCAGTCGGCATCACCGACTACATTGTCAAACCGGTTCGTGGAAGCGCCCTGCTGGCCAAGCTGGCCGAACTACAGGGTGACAGCAGCGGCAGGTCAGCACCGATGGAGTTGGAGACGAGCCACAACACGTCACCCGCCTTGTTGCTCGACCTGGAGGGCGCACTGCGCTACACCGATGGTGATCTTGCCATGGTTCAGACCATGGCGGGCATGGTGCTCACCCAGATTCAGGGCGACTTGCCGAACCTGCGTGATGCAGTCAGTGCGCAGGCCAGCCAACGCCTTTATGAAGCCTCCCACCGGCTCAAGGGCAGCCTGACCAGCGTGGGGGCCAATGCGGCTCGATCGGCTTGCTTGGCACTGGAAGTCATGGCAAAGGAAGAAAGAATTGCAAAATACGCGCAAGGCCTAGCGCAACTTGAGCATGAACTGCTCCGCGTCACCCCCGAACTGATTAAACTGACCAATCAAGCCTGCCCACAAAAGGTAACCGAAGATGGAAATTGACTACAACCGAAAACTGAGTTTTTTGCTGGTAGACGACGTTCAGGTGCATCGCTTCCTGATGGCCTCCGGCATCGAACGCATCAACCCCTTCATCAAGCTGGACCAGGCCAGCGGGGTGAATGAGGCCATTGAAAAACTCAGCAGCAACACTTACCACGCCGTCATTTCAGACTGGAGCATGCCAGACGGTGGCGGTGCTGAGTTGGTTCGATGGATGCGTGCGCGCCACCATTTCCAGCGCGTGGCCTTCATCATGATTTCCGGCAAAAACAAAAACGAAGACATCATCAAAGCCTTCATGGAGCATGAGGTGGATGCCTACGTCGTCAAACCCTTCAAGGCCCAAAATCTTCTGGACAAGGTGATGAGCGCCGTGGACAAACGCCAGAAGTAAAAACATTTCCTTCTGGCGGCTGTTGAAAAGTCTTTCCCCCCTGACCTCGCGTTAACAGCAATGTGTGGCTTGCGCCTTCGTGGTGCCAGCTTCACTAAATTCACCAGCATGGTGCAAACGACGGGGAGCGTGCGTCCCCGCGCCCCATCAAGTTGCATACAAGCACGCATTGGTGCATTTTTTGCACCCAACACATTTTCATCACCTGCCCTGGCAGTAGGCCCGCTTCTTGCGTAACTGGTTTGGCAAGGGTCCGATACGTTGGGTCCGGTGTATTTTTGAATGGATTGAATTAACGGTGTTTTATAGGGGAACGATATGGCCTACCTGGTGCCTTCTGAATTTGTCACCAAAATGGTGGATGCGGGTGAATCGAAAATCTACATGTCAACCCGCGACACGATCATTCGCGCCTTTATGGCCGGCGCAATTCTGAATCTGGCGGCTGTTTTTGCCGTCACTGTGGCCACGCAAACCGGTTCGCCCATTTTTGGTGCAATTTTGTTTCCCGTCGGTTTTTGCATGCTGTATCTGCTGGGCTACGACTTGTTGACCGGCGTTTTCGTGCTGACGCCTTTGGCCTTGATCGACAAACGACCCGGCGTGACCGTGCGCGGCATTTTGCGCAACTGGGGCTGGGTGTTTACGGGCAACTTTTTAGGCTCGCTGACGGTGGCGGTGCTGATGGGCATTGTGTTTACCTTCGGCTTTTCTTCAGCACCGAGCAAGGTCGGGGAAGCCATGGCGCACATTGGCGAATCGCGCACGGTAGGCTATGCGGCGCATGGTGCGGCAGGCTGGCTCACCATTTTCGTGCGGGGCGTGCTGTGTAACTGGATGGTGTCCACCGGCGTCGTGGGGGCCATGATTTCGACCTCGGTGACCGGCAAAATTGCCGCCATGTGGATGCCCATCATGCTGTTTTTCGGCATGGGCTTTGAACACTCGGTGGTGAATATGTTTTTGTTCCCCACAGGTCTGATGATGGGCGGCAACTTCACCTTGATGGATTACTTGCTGTGGAATGAAATTCCCGTTGTGTTGGGCAATTTGGTGGGCGGCCTGGCCTTTACCGGATTGACGCTTTACACCACCCACATCAAGACCGCACCCAAGCGTACCTTCAACTAAGCCAATCTACCCCCGAGCCCCGCCAACACTGGGCTGAACTCGGGGGTTTGTGACCGCAGATGACCCGACAACTCAAAGTCTCGATTGGCCAGTATTCGGACAAGGGCCGCAAGGAAATCAACCAGGATTTTCACGGCGCGCTGGTTCCGAAGGAGCCGCAGCTGGGCGCAAAAGGCGTGGCCATCGTGCTGGCCGACGGCATCAGCAGCAGCAGCGTCAGCCAGATTGCCAGCGAGGCGGCTGTGACCAGCTTTTTGGAGGACTACTACTGCACATCGGATGCGTGGTCCGTCAAGACCTCCGCCGAGCGGGTGCTCAGCGCCACCAACTCCTGGCTGCACTCCCAAACCCAGCAAAGCCACTACCGTTTTGACAAAGACCGGGGCTATGTTTGCACCCTGAGCGCACTGGTCATCAAGTCCACCACCGCGCATATTTTCCATGTGGGCGATTCCCGCATTTACCGGCTGCGTGGTGATGTTTTGGAGCAATTGACACAGGATCACCGGGTTTGGGTGTCCCAAAGCCAAAGCCACTTGGGCCGTGCCTTGGGCATCGACAGCAGGATTGACATTGATTACCGGCAAGTTCCGGTCGTGCCAAACGACGTTTTTCTTTTGACCACCGATGGCGTTCACGAATACGCGCAGGCGAGCTTCATCACAAGCGTGCTCAAGGACAGCGGGACTGCGCTGGACGAGGCGGCCCACCAAATTGGTGCACAGGCCTATGAAAAGGGCAGCGGCGACAACCTGACGGTGCAGATCGTCAAGGTTCTGGCCTTGCCAGCGCCGCAGGCCAACGAGATGTACCGGCAAATTTCCGAACTGCCACTGGCACCGCTGCTGCAGGCCCGCATGCTGTTTGACGGCTACGAGATTGTGCGGGAGGTCAAGGGCAGCAGCCGCAGCCACATTTATCTGGCGATTGATGCGCAAACCAGGCAGCGGGTCATCATCAAAACCCCTTCGATTGACCTGCAAGCTGACCCTGCCTACCTTGAGCGGTTTTTGATGGAAGAGTGGATTGCCAGGCGCATCAACAGCCCCCATGTGCTCAAACCGTGTTTGCAGGATCGCAAACGCAATTTCATTTACGTGGCCACCGAGTTCATAGAGGGCCAGACCGCGCACAGTGGCTGATCGACAACCACAAACCCGATCTGGCGGCGGTGCGCGGCATCGTTGAGCAGATTGCCAAAGGCCTGCAGGCTTTTCACCGGCTGGAAATGCTGCACCAGGATTTAAAGCCTGACAACATCATGATCGACACCACCGGCACGGTGAAGATCATTGACTTTGGTGCCACGCGGGTGGCCGGCATGATGGAAATGGCCACCCCCATCGAACAGATCAACCTGCTGGGCGCTGCTCAGTACGCCGCGCCGGAGTATTTTTTGGGCGAAAACGGCAGCACGCGCTCGGATATTTTCTCGCTGGGGGTCATTGCTTACCAGATGCTTTCAGGCAAACTGCCCTACGGCGCTGAGGTGCCCAAAGCCAGAACCCGCGCTGCTCAGCGCAACCTGGACTACCAGACAGTGCTCAATGACGATCGCGAAATACCGGCCTGGGTGGATGACGCCATCAAAAAAGCCGTTCACCCGGACCCGCTCAAGCGCTACGAGGAATTGTCTGAATTCATTTACGACTTGCACCACCCGAATCAGGCATTTCTGAGCAAAACCAAGGCCGCCGCTGATCGAGCGCAACCCGGTCGTTTTTTGGAAAACTGTTTCGCTGCTTCTGTTGATCGTCATTGTGGTCATGGCCGGGGTCAAGTAAGCCGCGAACCATACGACACAGAAAACTTATCGGTTTTCACCACCGGTCAAGTAAAAAACCGTGTTGACGGCTCGGCGCTCGCAGCCGGAGCGAACCGTGCGCTGGCGCACGCCGGTGCCGCGGCGCTCTTGGGTGTGGGTACTGGTGCCAGGTGCCTGAACCGTCTTGAAATGGGGCAGCATGCGCCCCGCCATCTCGCGCAGTGCCAAATGAATGGCCTGTGTTTCGTCAACACCCAGGCGCTGCGCCAGGCGCTGCAGGGTCTCATGGTTGATGCCAGTCGTGCTGTCAGCAGCAGGCAGGCGAAGGGTGATGCAATCGGCGGGGTTGCGTGGGGCCATGAAGTACTCACTTTAAAAATAAAGCGGTGAAGTTACCCAATCCCGTGGGGCTTGTCAACACGTCCCTTGGCAGCCACGCGGGTGGGCAAGGAAAAAATTTGCGAGAATGAGGGCAAAGTCAGAGTGGTCACTCCGTCTTTTGCGGCAGAAACGTGTAAGCTGTTACGCACTGTCTGGTTCAGCCTTTGCGCCATCGCCCGGCATTTCAAGAGCCCTCCACAGACCACAAGATCATGAATCAATTTAACCTCAATCCCTTAGACGCCGCCCTGGATCGTTACCGAAACCCGCGCCACGCCCAACCACGTAGGCGGCCTGCTGCAGTTCAAGCTGCCCGATGGCGCGCCCAAGGATTTCATGCGCAAAATGATGACGGAGTTTCGCGGCCATCGTCAGTTTGCAGCGCCTTGGAACCAGCGTCTCAAGCCCTCATTCAACAAAAGCCCCCTGCGGGCCTGGGTTGAAGATGACAACATTGACCTGGAGTACCACGTGCGCCATGCCGCTCTGCCCTGGCCTGGCGGCGAGCGCGAACTTGGCGAGCTGGTGGGGCGCTTGCAAAGCACGCCGCTGGACTTGTCCCGCCCCCCATGGGAGTGCACCATCATCGAGGGGCTCGATGGCAACCGGTTTGCCCTGTTCATCAAAATGCACCACTCACTGATCGACGGCGTTAGCGGGGTCAAGTTACTGCAGCGCAGCATGTCTTCGGACCGTGATGCGAGCCTGCATCTGCCGCCCTTTTGGGCCTGCGGTAAAGAACACCACGCCAAAGCGCCCAGGAGCCCTGAAGCACTGCTGCCCACCGTCACCCACGCCATTGCGGGCGCGGTGCAGGAGCTTCGCATGCAGGCCATGACGGTTCCCCAACTGGCTACGGCTTTCGTGAAAATGATCAAACAAGCCTTTGTGCCCGGGCACAACATGGCCCTTCCCTTTGATGCGCCGCAGTCGGTTCTCAATGGGCGGGTGCGTGAAAAGCGCCGCTTTGCCACGCAGCAGTTTTCACTGGAACGCATGCGCACGCTGGCCCAAGCCGCAGATTGCACGCTTAATGATGTGGTGCTGGCCATTTGCGGGGGCGCACTGCGGCGGTTTCTGGACGAGCGCAACAGCTTGCCGGACAAACCCCTGACAGCCGGCATTCCGGTTTCCGTGCGCCCCAAGGACGATGACGGCACCGGCAATGCCATTACCTTCATTGTGTCCACGCTGGGCACCAATATTGACGATGTGCGCGAGCGTCTGGCGTCCATTCGCCAGTCCGTCAAGCAAGCCAAAGAGCATGTGCAGAGCCTGCCCCGCCAGGCCATGATGCAATACACCGTGCTGCTGATGGCTCCCACCATTTTGACCTTGCTCACGGGCATTGGCGGGCGCACACGGCCCATGTTCAACATCACCATTTCCAACGTTCCCGGCCCAGACAAGCCCCTGTATTTCCGGGGTGCCGAGATGGTGGCCACCTACCCCGCCTCAATCGTGACCCATGGCCAGGCACTCAACATAACCTGCCAGAGCTACGCCGGCTTCATGAATTTCGGCTTTACCGGATGCCACTCGTCCATGCCCAGCATGCAGCGCTTGGCGGTTTACACTGCCGATGCACTGACCGAGCTTGAGGGCAACCTTTCTGACCGGCGCCGCCGCGCGCAAAGCCGCCAGCGCACGCAAGGCAGCGCGCCCTGTCAAACTGAAAAACCAGCAGCTGTGCCACAAACACCCTTGCGCAAGGCGGCATAGCCTGTTTAACCATTTCGTAACTTAGCAACCTGAGGATTTCAATGTTTCCTGAATACCGTGACCTGATTACCCAACTTAAAACCAGCGACAAGCATTTCATGCGCCTGTTTGAACAGCACAATGCGCTTGATCAAAACATCAAAAACAAAGAGTCCCACATTGAGCCTGGAACCCCTGAAGAAATTGAAACCCTGAAAAGAAAAGCTCGTGCTGAAAGACCAGCTGTACGCCATTCTCAAAACCGCATCCAAAGCGTAAAGCGCGTTACTTGGTCGTTCAGCCGGTGGGGTGATTCACTCACTGATCGGCGCGAATCAAGTCTGCCGCCTTTTCACCAATCATGATGGTGGGGGCATTGGTGTTGCCGCCAATGAGCGTGGGCATGATGGATGCATCAGCCACGCGCAGACCGGCTATGCCTTTCACGCGCAAGCGGGCATCCACCACCGCCATCGGGTCGCTGTCAGGCCCCATTTTGCAGGTGCCCACGGGGTGGTATTGCGTGTCCGCGCGGCTGCGGATGTCTTTCTCCATGGCCTTGGCGTCCTCCACATTGACCGGGTAAAGCATTTTGCGACGCACGGTTTTAAAGGCTTTTGATTCAATGATGTTCTGCTGCATCTTGCCGCCTTTGAGCAGCAACTGCAGGTCGCGCTCGTCGGACAAAAATTGAGGGTCTATCAAGGGCGCTGCGCGGGTCAGCGTTTTGCAAGCTGACCGTGCCGCGGCTGTAGGGGCGCAATACGTCCACATGGCTGGAAATGCCGTGGCTGGTGCGTAATTTGCGTGCATGGTCGTCCACCAGCGCCATGACAAAAACCAATTGCAAATCGGGCATGGGCTGGTCTGGCGTCGAGCGAAAAAATGCACCTGCTGAAGCAATGGTGCTGGTGATCATGCCGACACGCTGACGCCGCCATTGGAGCATTCCACGCAACATTTTGCCCACTGCGGAGGAGGATGCACCAAACGACGAAGCGCTGGAAGGAATTTTCCAGGCTTGCACATAGTCAATGTGATCCTGCAAATTCTTGCCCACGCCGGGCAAGTCATGTACCGCCTGCACGCCCACTTTTTGCAGCTCCGCTGCCGCACCAATGCCCGAGAGTTGCAGCACCTGGGCGAGCCAAAAGCACCGGCCGACACAATCACTTCGCGCCTGGCCCGCACGGTTTGCAAATGACTGCCCTGAAAATACGCAACCCCAGTGGCGCGGCGATCTTGCAAGGTAATCTTGGCGGTAACCGCATGGGTGATCACCCGCAGATTGGGGCGGTGCAGGTTGGGCGTCAAATAGGCTTTGGCAGCGCTGCAACGTTCGCCGTTCTTTTGCGTCACCTGGTACAAAAAACTGCCGTCTTGCTGCGCACCGTTGTAGTCGGGGTTGTGCGGGATGCCATGCTGCGCCGCTGCATCCAGAAACATTTGGCTCAATGGGCTGGCATAGCGCGGATAGGTCACGTTCAGCGGTCCACCCCGGCCATGAAATTCGTTGTAGAACTGCTCGTTGTTCTCTGAGCGCTTGAACAGGGGCAGCACGTCGTCATAGCTCCAGCCGGGGTTGCCCAGGCGGCCCAATGGTCGTAGTCCCAGCGGTGGCCACGCACGTACAGCATGACGTTGATGGAGCTGGAGCCGCCCAGCGTTTTGCCCCGTGGCTGGTAACCCAGGCGGCCGTTCAGGCCGGGCTGGGGCACCGTTTTGTAAGCGTAGTTGTTGATCTTGGTCGGCACCATGGCCGCCGCGCCGACCGGTGCATGAATGAGCACACTGGAGTCGGGGCCACCGGCTTCGAGCAGGCACACGGTCACACGGGGGTCTTCACTCAGGCGGGAAGCCAGTACACAGCCTGCTGAACCGGCCCCCACAATCACGTAGTCATATTCTGTTGCATTCATTATTTTTCCACTTTTAAATTGATCGGCGATTGTGGTGGTGTCCTCAATAACCGTCAAACGAAACTTTCAGGTGAATTTCACGCTGCTGTGCCCGCCCCATGACCCAGCGTAAACGCCTCCTCAAACACAGAGTAGCCTGCCCAGTCGCTGTGGGCGAAACTCAGACGGCCATACGTCAATGGCTTTTGCTCCTGTTTTGATAGCTGCTTGCGCACATGGATTGTGCGCAAGAGCCCGATTTCATCATTATTTTTAGGCACCGGAATGGCCATGGCGTGGCCGTAGCGGGTGATGTCGATGCGGGTGGTCTTGGCAGGCAGGTCGGGGTGGGCGGCGGACAGCTCGGCCAGAATTTCGTCGCGCCAGGCAGTCCATGGCTTGTCCTGCAGCAGCCTGCGTCCGGCTGCGCCCACCACGCTGGGTGATGCACCCGCCATGGCAGGCGCATCGCCCAGCGCGCGGTAGTGCGTGAGCACGGTGGCACCCGGCACGGGCTGCAGGCTCTGGTGCATGGCGTCCACATAGCCGAGGCCGCCAGCACCTTGATGGTTGCCATAGAGAACGTTGTCCCAGCTGGGGGCGGGGCCGGGCCGGTCGAGCAGCGCGGTTTTGAGGTGAATGTTGGCCACCAGCCAGGGCGCGTACACAGTGCTGCTTGCCGCCTGACGCAAAAAATCGGGTGGGTCTTGCACCACGCGAGCGGCGATAAAAATCGGCAGCGCCACAATGGCGCGCCGCGCCTGCCAGCGCTCCACCGCTTGGGTGGCCGTGTTGTAGGCGTCCACTTCCACGCCGTGTTTGGTCGTGTTGATGCGCAGCACGACACACCCGGTGTGCAGCCGTTCTTGCAGGGGGGCGGCCAGGCGCTGGGTCAGCCAGCCGTTGCCCTCGGGCCAGTCAGCACGCCTTCGCGCTCTGCGTTCTCCTGGCCGGGCACGGTAAAGCCATGGCGGCTGGCAAAGTAGTGGATGCCAGCCCAAGCCGACACGGTGGCCACGCCCGCGCCATAGTCGTCGCGGCAGCAGTAGTCCAGGTACCAGCGCAGGTGCGGGTCGGTCAGTCCGTTTTGATTCAGATACGCTATAAAAGTAATAGCTGCCAGCGCTTGCTGCTCTTGCGCAAGAGGCCATTTTGATGCAGGAATTCGCCAGCGGCTGGCTTGGCGCGCCTGCGCCACCAGGGCCGAGAATTTTTGGTACTGCGCCAGCGTGGCGGCACCCACGCCGTGCATGGGCAGCAGGCCGTCTTGCCACTCGCCGTTGAAAAACAGCCGCTCTTGCGGGCTGTGGCACAGGTGGCGTTCATCTATTTCCCAGCGTCCGGCCACCCGCCTGCGCAGCCCCAGCTCTTCCAGCAGGTCTTGCACCTCGGGCGCGTCATCACCGGCACCGGCAGGTAGTGCGCACCCAGCGGGCAGGTGATGCCGCCAACTTGCCCGCCCCGGCTGTTGCCACCGGCTTCATTTTCCAGCTCCAGCAGGGCAAAGTCTTCAATGCCTTTGAGGCGCAAAGCGCGCGCGCCGCCAAACCGGCCACACCGCCCCCGGCAATCAGCACATCGGTTTTGCGCAGTACCTGCGGCGCTGGCCAATGATTGGCATCACGCAACAGATGCCCACGTGCCTGGTCAATGCCGGTGAAGCCGCCCGCAATGTCGTGCGGGTGAGTGCAGCCCAGCAGCGGCAGGGAACAGGTGGCGAGGAAGTGGCGGCGCTTCACAGGGGGTGGTAGCTTGTGTCACTTCTCCACAGAATCCGCGTCACGCAGCTGCCTTTGTTTTGCATTCATACCGGCACCGCTTCGCTGAGAACCTGATTTCTGAATTTTTTGGGCAAATCACCGGGTGTCAGAACATCGACCGCAATGCCCAAGGCTTCTTCCAATTCAATCTGGATGGCCCCCAGGTCCAACAAGGTGGCACCAGGCAAAGGGTCAACCAGCAGGTCCAAGTCGCTGGTTTCGGTGTCTTCTCCGCGAATGACAGAGCCAAAGACACGAAGGTTCTCCGTGCGATGAAGGAGCGCAACGCTTCGGATCAAGTCCCGATGTTGCCGAAGAACCTCTGAGGGTTTGCGATGCATGACCGTACCTTATGGGGATGTTGGAGAGGATGACGTTTCAAGTATCGCATTGGATACCGTAAAACCACGGCCTAAAACCGTGGGCATCGTCAACCTGTTTGAAACCAACCCGGTCACCCTTTTCCGCCAAGTGATGTCTTTGCGGTTTCTTCTGGCTCCACTTTGCAGCGACTCCACAAGACTGGTCGTTGTCATCCCTAAGTCAATTCCGCAGCGGGAGCCGACATTCAATGGCATGGCCTGCTGGGTGCCAAGTGGTGCGATATAGTGTCCGAACGACCGGGGGTCGTCACCCAATCTATCTCAATGAAATGCACGGGAGTCGGTCTTAATGCGTTTATGTTGTCATTTCAATTTCCGTACTTTTGCATTGCTGATAGTTGGCCTTTGTTTTTTCCAGTTGTCGCAGTCGGAACCAGCTGCTCGGCAACCGAGTACGACAGCGTGAGCATCGGGTACATACCATCGAAAGGTGCACACCATAAAGGCGCGCCACATGTGAGCCTTGAGGCTAAAACTCTGGCACACCACAAGAGCATCGAAATCGAAAAGTTCTTTACTGCGCTAAGTCAGCTCGCGTCAGAAGGCAGAACAGATAACGCATCAGAATTCCACGAGCCCACTATTTACATTGATGCGGTTTTTCAGGGGAAGCGGGTCAGGCTATTCTTCTCCGGCGATTCGAAACTCGATAAGTTCAATCGTTACGAGAAGCAGTGGAAATTGCTGCATGGGGAAATATTTCAGTTCTTAAATCCAAAGATTTCACCTGACGCCCTCAAACGCGGCCAATCGACTAAATAACCAAGGGATGCAGAAATTGCAAATGTACCGTTTATGGCGAGTGCTGGCGGATTGCAACGACGCAATGCACCCGCCAGTGCCGCCAGAAATGGGATATTTGTGATTTTTGCATCCCTAAGGTTGCGAAGCGGCTGAAGATCGTGATTTCAATTGATCAAAGTTGTTTTTCAAACTTTGACACTGGAAACAACTTTCGCCTGCCCACGGGTGCCCATCAAGGTTTCCGTGCATCCGCTTCAAACTCGCCGTTATAGCGAAACACCTGCCCCAGCAGTGGATGCGTTAACCGAAAGTCCATGGCGAAATGGCGCTCATCCAGTGCAACTTCGACAATGGTGGTGTGCCCCAGAACAAGCCATTCTGGAATCTGCCAGCCAAGCCCCAATTTTGATGACGAAGCAGACGCCGCTGTAATGCAGCTTGCCGTCCTGCACTTGCACGGCCATTTGCAAGCCAAGCACCGGGTTGACGAATTCAATCAAGTTGTTGCCACCGGCCCAAACCCAGAAGCTGTTGAACCGGATCACCTTGCCGTCCCCAAAGGTAATTTGACGCCGCCAAACCTGCCGTTCGCCAAGCATGTGTTTTTCAACTTGGGTTGGCAGGTGGTGCCCGCTGCGGTTGACCAGTGCGCCCAAGAGCCGCAGCAAGGTCAGAAAAAGCTGCATAAACCGTGGGTAGGTAATGTCCAGGTGGCCCCGGTCCACTGTGGTGCCAAAGCGGTAGTGCGCCTGCAGGGCGGGTGGCAGTTGGTCCCAGTCAGCGCCCAGCGCGTGTTGCATCAGGCTTTTCATGATCCCGCTCCCGGCAGGTGTTTGAAGACCATCAGCGCTACCACCAGCACCATGGCGGTAAAGGCGGGAATGCCCAGCCAGAACCACCGGCGCGCCAGGTGCCAGTAAATTTCAGGTAAAGGGGCAGCATGGGCGACGGCGTTTTCGGAGATTTTTGCATGCGAATTTGCAGCCACACCACGGGCAGCCAGCAAAGACCGGCTAAGCCATAAACAAACTGGCGAGCACCCACGGTGTGGTCCATGGCAAACCCAGCAGGTACACCATCCAAAATCCGCTGAGGGGCTGGAAGATGACGGTGGGCGTGGTGAAAATCCAGTCGGCCAGCACCACATGCCGGTTGGTGACTGCGATGTGGGCCACGTTGCCACTGCGGTCGGCCATCCACTTGTAAAACGCACTGCCAAGACCGGTGCCAAACAACAGCACCATGCTCAAAATGTGCAGCGTTTTGAGAAGGGGTATAACTCATGACAGGCTCCCTTGAGTGTCTGTGTGCCAACGGCAGGGCATCGGCATCCGTGACAAGCAGGCGGGGCTCGAAGGTCTTTGGCCCTCGCCCCAAAAACGTTCTCAAGGGCTGCACATCGGCCCATTGGCTGGTTTGCAGCATGCGCAGGTTGTCCGGCTCAAGCAGGGGGCTGACGTAGCGCCCCAGGCGTGCAGCGGCCATGGCCAGCGCGATGGGCAGGCGCAGCAGCCGCGCAGGCGGCAAGCCTTGGGCCTGGCGCAAACACTGCAACCACTGGGCATAGGTGATTTGTTGGCTGCCCACAAGGTCCAGGGTTTGCTTTGTGATCTTGGCGCTGAGGCACTGCACAAGCGTTGCCACCACATCACTGATATGAATGGGCTGCAGCTTTTGCTGCCCGTCGCCCAGGACCGGAATCATGGGCATGGCCGCCAATCGCATGAACCAAGCGGCGCTGGTGCCACCTCGGCCATAGACCAGCGAAGGGCGCAGCACAAACCAGTCCAAGCCTAGGCTGCGCAGGGCGTCGTCAGCAGCCCGTTTGCTCAGGTGGAAGGCGCAAAACGCCGACTCGTGCGCCCCCAGCGCCGAGACCTGCAACACCCGGCGAACGCCCACCATGGCGCAGGCTTGAAACAAGGCCGTTGGTGCCTGGGTGTGCAGGGGTGCGAACCGCTGGGTGCCGCTTTCCCCCAGAATGCCTGCGGCGTTGATGACGGCATCGATGCCTTCGAGATGGGGCAGCCAGTCCTGCGGCGTCCGCATGCCACAAAAATCAAGGCCGTGCTGGCGGGACACCGGCTTGATCCGATGGCCCGCCGCCGCAAGGGCATGGGCGATATTGCGGCCGATGAAGCCGCTGGCACCCGTGAGCAAAACATTCATGAAAGACTCCTGGTAAGTGAATGGAGCCTTCAGTTTGGAGATGGGGGGCTTGAAATGCCTCCGGTTTGATCGAAATGGAGCGTTTTTTCGCTCCGAAATGATCATTTCGAAGCTGAAATCCGCTTAGCGGTGCGCGGTGAGCTTGGCGTGAAGCTTGCGGTATTGGCCGGGGGTGGTCCCCTCAATCTCCCGAAACGCTTCGTAAAAATTCGATTGCGAAGTGAATCCAACGCCTAGGCCGACCGACAGCACCGAGGCGGAAGGCTCGTCGCACAGCATGGTTTTGGCTGCGTCAATACGCCGCTCCCGCAGGTAGCGTGAAAAGCCCTTTCCCAGCCGCACGTTCATCAATTCCGACAGCTGGTGGGTGCTGAGCCCCAAACGCCCGGCCAGACCAGGCAAGCTCAGGTCGGCATCCACATACAGCCTATCGGTTTGCATCAACGCCTCCAACTTGGCCAATGCGGCGTCGCAATTGACTTGGCTCAGGGTGGTGCTGGCATAAGCGGCTTGCACGGTTTCACTGACTTCCACAGAGAGTTGGGGCCGCAGGCCCAGCGTGGTCTGAACCAGCAAAAAAGCCAAACCGATGGCAATCGTGTAGAGGCTGTAAAACAGCTTGTCCGGCAAGGCGGCTTGGGCCAGGCCTAAGCGCCGACACACCCGTGGCGATGGCAAACACGCTAGCCGAGCAAAACCATTTCCAGACCAAAGCGGGCGCGCTCAACGCGCAGGGCGTACAGACTTCGCGCCAGCCACAACATATAACCCGCTCCGACCAAAAAGCCAGCGGCAGCGCCATGTGATCCGCCAACGCGGGCGCGATCACGATGGGCAGCGCGTGCCCGAGCAGCGCCGGTCTATTCGAGTGGGATGCATTCGGGCGCAGCAGGGGCTGGCTGAACAGAAAGAAGGCCGGTGCCACCGCAAACAAGGTGAGCCGGTAAGGCCATGCCGTCACCCACGCGGCATTGTGGTAGAGCCACGCGAAATGGGTGGCCTGCAAGCCGCCCAGTGCCAGCAACAGCAGCAGCCCCATGACTTGCGAAACCGGCTGGTTTGGGTAGTGCGCTTGGCGAAAGTGCGTCAGCGCCAGCACCAGCGCGCTGAAAATTGAGAACCCTGCGAAAAGCAGTGCGAGCGAGGTCACCTCAGCGCAGCACCATCTCCACCCGCCGGTTCTTGGCGCGCCCGGCTTCGTTGGCGTTGCTGGCCACGGGTGCCAGCGGGCCTACGCCATCGGCCAGCAAACGTGCGGCGCTAATGCCGTGCTCTTTGGTCAAGGCCGCAATGACGGCACCCGCACGGTCGCGCGAAAGTTTTTGGTTGCGCTCAACCGGCCCTTGCATGTCGGTGTGGCCCACGATAAACACGTTGGTGCCCGCATTGGTTTTGAGCCATTTGGCCATTTAAGCCAGCGTGGGGGCCGACTCTGCTTTCAAAGTCGCTTTGTCGGTGTCAAAGTAGATGCCGTAAAAAACCACTTTGCCTTCATCACCCATGGCTTTGGCGATTTGCTCGGCCGAGACCACGACCGATTGCTCCATGCCAGCCACCCGAACAATTTTGTGCATGATGGCCGAACAGTCGTCACCGCCGCGCCCGCAGCCGGCCTCGCCCCAAAACACGTCATTGCCCTTGTGCAGCCGGTAAGTCACTTGCTTGTCGTTGACATACAGCAGTTCGCCTTTGGCCTGCCGCACGGCGTTTTCAAAATTGCGCGCAACCTCCAGTTTGCCCGGATGTCGCCCTTGGGCGTCTTTGTTGATGTCGTTGAAGTAATACCAGTATTCACCTTCGACATTGAACGCCTCGGCACCAGACTTGGGGTTGTTGGCCGTTTTGAACCGCCACAACTCCAGCGCCTTGAAGCGCGCACGCTCACAGCTCGCCATGACCTCACCGGCGAACCGGTTGAACACCGGATTGGCTTCGCACTTGGGGTTGTCCTTTGCGTTTTGGGCCAGCACACTGGCCGCAGACAACAAGCCCAGCAGCAAGCCGGCAGCGAATTTTTTCATGGCGATTCCTTGTTTAGAAAATTGTCAAATGAGGGGGCTGAAAATATCACGGGGCAAGCCATTGCGCGAGCGTGGTGCCGAACTCGGCGCAGGCGGCCACCTCTTCGGTAGCAATAGAGGCGGTGGGCCAGGTCAGCGTCAAACCTTGCTCGTCCCACAGCAAGGCCACGCGATTGTCGCGCTCAGCCAGCAAACGCTCGTGGGCTGCGGGCCCCAGGCGTTGCAGCAACTCGGGGCGATCAGAAAAGGCCACGAAGGCAGCGCCAAAAGCGTCGCCGCCCAGCGGGACGCGGTGGTGCGGCTCCAGCGGCAAGGCTGTGCTGCGGGTGTTGCCGAACGTCACGCGGGCAAAGAGCTGCAAGGCTGCCGCCGCTGCTTTGTCGGCCATGGCGGCTAAAAATCCGCTCTTGCCTTGTGCTGCGCCCACGGCCGGGGCCTGCACGCCGTGGGGCAAGTTCATCAGCAGCAAGGTGCCGCCGCCCGTGACAATCTTGGGGGCGGTCCAGCGCGTGTAGTTTTGAATCTGGTTATGGGTTTGTGCATAGCTGCCGGTAGCCTGATCGGTCAGGTAAAGCGTTTCGGCCCACCATGTGACGCCCGGGTGCTGCCCTCAAAGCGGTGCGTGCCGCGCAGCTGGCCACCCACATCATCGCCGGTGGGGGCCGAATAAGCCATGCCACCAAACCCGCGCTGGTGGTGTTGCGCTGCACCTGCTCCTGGCGGCGCTTGCGCTGGCTGAGCCTGACAAGCAGAGCAATCAGCACCATGAACAGGGCAAGCGGCCAAAGCTGGTTTAAAAGGGCGCTCATGGGTTGCAGTGGAAGGCAGGAAGGAGGATCGAACGACGTTGAACAAAGTGCAGTGCGTTGCACACATACGGTTCTGTTTGAAGGTTCACAGTCTAATAAGCGGCATGCCGATCGTCAACGCCAAGCCAGCCCTGGGGTACCGCGTGACGCCAATGCTTGGCTTTGCCACCAGCAATCCCGTTTATGCTCGCACTGCCCGATACAAAATCTTCCTGCGTTGGGGCAGTCCATCTGACCACTGCCACCGATTTGCGAAGACTTCATAACCCAAATTTTTGTATTGCATTTTTGAGAAGGAAATGTGAGAAGCCATGAAGCTACGACAAACCAATATTGCAAAACTCAGCGAAGGCGTTTTTGACGTGCTGATTCTCGGTGGCGGCATCAATGGCGCTGTTGCCGCCGCGGCTCTGGCGGCCAAAGGGTCAAGGTCGCGCTCATCGACAAAGGGGACTTTGCTGGATTCACCAGTTCCAACTCGTCCAACCTCAGCCCGGGGTGGCATCAAATACCTGGAAAACTTCGAGATTTTTCTGGTGAACAAACTCTGCCAATGCAGAAACCATTTGATGAAAAATTACCCTTCCACCGTCCAGAAGTGCGCTTTTTCACCAGTATTCAAAAGGGTTCCGGCTGCCGGTGTTGTTCGTTTATTTTGGAACGCTTTTTTATTGGCTGATTGGCCGGTTTTTCGCCCAAGCACCACGTTATCTGACCAAAAGCCAGATCAACCGGGAGGAATCGGCGGTCAATACCACCAACGTCAAAGCCGGGTTTGAATATTCAGACTGTTATCTCCACGACAACGATGCGCGCTTTGTTTTCAACTTCATCCGCTCCAGTCTGAATTTCGGCGGCATTGCCGCCAACTATGTGGAGTCAACCCAGGCCAAACGGGAAAATGACCTCTGGGTGGTTGACGCCAAAGACACCATGGGCAACACGCCATTCAAAATCAGGGCCAAAGCGCTGGTCAATGCCTGCGGCCCTTATGTTGATCAACATAATCAGTTAACTCAGCAGAAAACCACGCACCACCACGTGTTTTCCAAAGGTATTCACCTGGTGGTTGATCGCATCACCGACCACAAAAGGGTTTTGACCTTTTTTGCCAGCGACGGGCGATTGTTTTTTGTCATTCCCATGGGACCGAAAACCTGCATTGGCACCACCGACACCCAAGTGGACAGCCCTGAAACCGAGGTCACCGATGCCGACCGGGAGTTTGTGCTGGGCAACGCCAACAGCCTGCTCAACCTGAAACGCCCTTTGACCAAGGCCGACATCATTGCCGAGCGCTGCGGCGTGCGCCCGCTGGCCATCACGGGCGTGGGCGGCAAGGCCGATTGGGTCAAACTCTCGCGCAAACACGCCATTGACGTGATCCCCAAAGACCGGCACCTGAGCATCTTTGGCGGCAAGCTGACCGACTGTCTCAATGTTGGTGATGAAGTGGTGGACGAACTGGCCAAACTGGGCATCCCCGTTCCTTACCCCGATCGCAAATGGTATGGCGAACCGCATGACACCATCAAGGATGATTACCTGCACCAGGCCAAACTGATGGGTTTGGATACGCTGACCAACCCCTCATCGTCCGAGCCGCTGAGCGTGCGCTTCTGGCGCCGTTATGGGGCCAACGCCATCGGCCTGCTCGAAAACATCCGCAACGACCCCCAGGAGGCCGAACTCCTGATTGAAAACGCCGAATACACCCGCTGCGAAATTGAACAGGCGGCGCAGCGCGAAATGATCACCAAACTGGAAGATTTCCTGCGGCGACGTTCCAAAATATCCCTGGTCGTGCGCCGCGAAGATCTGAAAAATTCACAGGGTTTGATGGAGGCCTGCCATATTCTTTTTGGCGATCTGGCGCAGGAGAAATATGAGGAGTATTTTCGGGAGAATTGAGGGTGGGGCGGTCGGCTGTGCGGCGTTTGCGGACCTTGCACGCACAGGTTTGTAGTGGCCGATGACACCGGGAAGATGGCTCCGCTCATGCCCCCCCGGACCGGACTGCGCCCGTGGGCTGTAAATGCAACTTCGGCACTGGCGGCTAGGAATTGCTCGATTTGTTTAATCGTGCGCAGCTGGAATTCATCCATGTTGATCACCATTTCTGGATGATCAACCCACTTGCCAGTTCACATCAAATTACCGCTTCAGGCTCATTTCTGCTTGGAAATACAGGCCTGCGTCAGACTCATACCTCATTGGACAAGGCTGTCAGTTGCAATGCAAGCCGGTTTTATGTATGATGCACATCATGCGAAAAGAAAAAATCAACACCCGTACCGCCGCCAAAGAGGCGTCCCACGAGCGCATCGTGGGTGTGGCCGCCCGCGCCATCCGTCGCAGTGGCTACAACGGCACAGGTGTTGCCGACATCATGAAAGAAGCGGGCCTGACGCATGGGGCCTTTTACGCCCATTTCGCCTCCCGTGAAGCCATGCTGGCCGAAGCGGCCGACCGTGCGGGTGCCGAATCCAACGCCGTTGCGGCGGGTGTAATTGCTTCGGTACCACCTGAACAGGCGCTGCAGGCCCTGATGCTGGCCTACCTCTCCAAGGAACATTTGGAGGGCATTGAGACGGGTTGCCCGGTTTCAGCACTGGGTTCAGAAATGCCGCGCCAATCGCCCGAGGTGCGCCTTGCTGCCACGCGCCGCATCAAAGAGATGATTGATCTGGTTGCGCGCCAGTTCCCCGACTGGGGGCAACCCGCCGCCCACCAGCGTGCGCTGGTGACCGTATCCACGATGGTGGGCACCTTGATGCTGGCCCGTGCGGTGAACGACCCCGCGCTGTCTGACGCGCTGTGCAATGCAACCCTGAAGAGCCTGGCGCTGCCTGCCACCACGACCATTGGCTGACCTTTTTTTACCCATAAATATGATGAACATCATGCGACATTCAATAACAACACCAGCCCTTGGGTTGCGCCCTAAACACTTTTAAGAAGAGGAAAAACCATGAAAGCATTTACCGTTAATCGTTATGGAAAAAAAGCGCGCTGCACTTGGCAGACGTTCCCATGCCGGAGCTGCGTGATGACGAGGTCCTGGTCGAGGTGCATGCCGCAGGCGTGAATCTGCTGGACGCCAAACTCCGCAATGGGGAGTTCAAACTCATCTTGCCTTACCGCACACCGTTTGTTTTGGGCCACGACGTAGCCGGAGTGGTCGTCAAGGTGGGGCGCAAGGTGCAGCAGTTCAAGGCCGGTGACGAGGTCTACTCCCGGCCGGATGATTTCCGGATCGGAACGTTCGCAGAATATGTCCCGGTCAAGGAAGCGTCGCTGGCGCTCAAACCCAAAATCTCACCATGGAAGAAGCGGCGTCCATCCCGCTGGTGGGCTTGACGGCGTGGCAGGCACTGGTCGAGAAAGCCCAGCTGAAGCGGGGGCAGAAGGTCTTCATTCAGGCGGGCTCTGGTGGTGTGGGTACGTTTGCCATCCAGCTGGCCAAACACCTGGGCGCAACCGTTGCCACCACCACGGGCACCGGCAATGTGGCATGGGTAAAAGCCTGGGGGCGGATGTTGTCATTGATTACAAAAAAGACGACTTTGAAAACGTTTTGAGCGGCTACGACGTGGTTCTGAACAGCCAGGATGGCGCGACGCTGCATAAGTCTCTGAATGTGCTCCAGCCTGGCGGCCAACTGATTTCCATCTCTGGCCCACCCGACCCCGCGTTTGCAGAAGACATCAAAGCGCCCTGGTTGGTGAAACAAGTTTTGCGCGCACTGAGCTTTGGCACCCGCAGAAAAGCCAAGCGCCTCAACGTCGGTTATTCCTTCCTGTTCATGAAAGCCAGTGGAAGCCAGTTGCGGCAAATCACACCAATCATCGAGTCAGGCGCCATCCGCCCGGTCGTCGACAAGGTCTTCCCGTTCGAGGCCACCAACGCGGCATTGGCTTACGTCGAAAGCGGACGGGCCAAAGGCAAGGTCGGATCAAGGTTCGTTGAACCATTGCCAATGCATGGCACGCATTGGCACGCCCGCAAGTATGACGACCATCATGCGAAGTATCCATTTAACCCTCAGGAGTCCCCTATGAAAATCGAAAATTTTGTTGTTCTTGCCACCGGCGCCCAGCAAGGAATCGCGCAGGCATTTGCGCGTGTTGCGCTGGGTATCACCACGGCTGCTGCCCTCTTTTCAACGGCGGCAGTGGCGGCAGATGCAGCGCCCAACGTGGTGCACCAAACAATGCCTGCGGCCAATCAAAACCCGGTGGACTCTTGGAAGAGCGTGCCCACGCAAACCATCACGGCAGACGGCGTCACCTTCGCCTACCGCGAGTTGGGCAAACAAAACGGCGGAACGCCCGTGGTGTTTCTGGTCCACCTGGCCGCCGTGCTCGACAACTGGGACCCGCGCATCGTGGACGGCATTGCAGCGAAGCGCCATGTGATCGCCTTCGACAACCGCGGCATTGGCGCATCCACTGGGTCAGCGTCGAATTCCATGGAGCAAATGGCCGACGATGCCATCACCTTCATCAAAGCCAAGGGACTCACGCAGGTGGACCTGTTGGGGTTTTCGATGGGCGGCATGGTTGCCCAGGAAATCGTGCTGAAGGAGCCACAACTGGTTCGAAAAATGATTCTGGCGGGAACCGGCCCTGCAGGCGGTGACGGCATCAGCACCGTGGCGGGCGTTGCCAACTACGACCTTTTGCGGGGGCTGTTGACGGGGCAAGACCCGAAGCAATTCCTGTTCTTTTCGCGCACGCCCCAAGGCATTGAGGCCGGCAAAGCGTTTCTGGCGCGCCTGCAGGAGCGATCAGTGCATCGCGACCAAGCAATTAGCGTGGCTGCTTACGTTGCACAGCTACAGGCGCTGAGGGCTTGGGGCCAGAAAAAGCCTGCGGACCTCTCGGTCGTGAAGCAGCCTGTACTCGTCGTCAACGGAGACGATGACCGCATGGTCCCCACGCCCAACACACACGACCTGGCACGGCGGCTGCCGAACAGCAGCTTGATCATCTATCCCGATGCCGGTCATGGCGGCATCTTCCAGTTCCATGCGGATTTTGTGCCCAGCGCATTGGCGTTTCTTGGCCGATAGCCGTTGCCCACGAGAGGAGGCTGGCACGCGGGATGAGGCTGCGCAGCCATGAAAACGGTAGGTTGCAGGCATGTTAAACATTTCTCTTTTAATAGCAAACTATCCATGCAGAACGTGCGGCAATGGCATTTTTAATCATGCAAAGCGAGGCATCCAAAGCTAAATCAGCTTGGAGTACTTCGCACTGGTTTGCTGCGCCAGGTATTTGTCAAACACCATGCCCACCGCTCGCACGAACATGCGCCCCTTGGGTGTGACGGAAATGCTGTTCTCGTCCACGGTGATCAGCTCGGCTTCTTCATACATCGTCAGTTGCGACAGTTCCTGCGCAAAGTAGCTGCAAAATCGA
This sequence comes from Candidatus Rhodoferax bjergmarkensis, assembly GCA_016708345.1. GTDB lineage: Bacteria > Pseudomonadota > Gammaproteobacteria > Burkholderiales > Burkholderiaceae_C > Rhodoferax > Rhodoferax bjergmarkensis. The sequence continues at coordinate 10,976 of JADJFX010000037.1, read as the reverse complement.
TGCCATGCGCGGCGTTGATGGCGGCAAAGTTGACCGGGCCGCTGCACATCAGTTCCATGATGACCGGCGGCGCAGCACATCGTCGGGGCTCAGGGCAAAGCCCTTTTCAATGGGCAGCTGGTCGGCGTCCAGATGTTCGTAATAGGCCTTCACGGGTGCGCACCGACTGGCTGTAGGAGTGGCCCACCTTGCCAATGGCCGACACGCCAAAACCGATCAAATCGCAATCGGCGCGCGTGGTGTAGCCCTGAAAGTTGCGGTGCAGGCTCTTGTCCAGCCGCGCTTTGTTCAGCTCATCGTCCGGCTTGGAAAAGTGGTCCAGTCCGATGTAGATATAACCCGCGTCGAGCAGGCGACGCACCGACATCAGAAAGATTTGCAAGCGCAATTCGGCACTGGGCAAGTCGGCTTCCACAATCAAGCGCTGGGCCTTGAAGCGGCTGGGCAAATGGGCGGAGTTGTAAAGCGCAATGCGCTCCGGGGCCAGCTCTATCACGCGGTCCAGCGTTTGGTTGAAGCTCTCCAGTGATTGTTTGGGCAGGCCGTAAATCAGGTCGGCGTTGACCGACTCAAAACCCGCCTTGCGGCTGGCGGTGACGGCCTTTTCCACCATCTCGTAGGGCTGAATGCGGTTGACCGACTGCTGCACTGCGGGGTCAAAGTCCTGCACGCCAAAGCTGGTGCGGTTAAAGCCCAACTCGGCCAGCATGGTCATGGTGCCGTCATTGACCGTGCGCGGGTCGATTTCAATGCCCAGCTCGGCGTCCGGCAAAAGTTGAAATGGCTGCGCAGCATGGCCATCAGCTCGCGCACCGTCCGGGCTCAGGAACGTCGGCGTGCCGCCGCCAAAGTGCAACTGTGCCGTGCGCCGGTCCGGGCCAAGATGCTGGGTTACCAGCGCCATTTCTTTGGCCAGGTAGCGCAAGTACTCGGTAGTGCGGCTGCGATCCTGGGTGATGATTTTGTTGCACGCACAAAAGTAGCACAGCGACTCGCAAAACGGCAGATGCACGTAAATCGACAAGGGTGGGTTCTGGCTGCCTGGCTTGGCACGCTGCGCCGGTACTCCGTGTACAAGGACTCGGTAAATTCAGCATGAAACCGGTCCGCCGTGGGTAAGAGGTGTAGCGCGGGCCGAGTTTGTCAAAGCGGCGGATCAGGGTTTCAGAGAATTCGATGTCTGGCAATGTGTTCATGGGATGGTTTTTCGATGACGGTTGATGGACCTTTGCCTGTGAGGGCCGCGCATCCATTTGACTAATTATCCGGTTTTCCTGATGTGCTGGGTTTGACAAAGCCATGGTGGCCACACGGTTAAAGAATCATGTAACTTGCATCTTTAATAGAGATATGTAACATGCATCTTATGCGGCACTTATTTCCTGCGGTGCTGCATCCCTTTTCAACTTACCAGAAAGGCAATGTTCATCATGCACGCCACGCGCAAACTCTGGACCTGGCTCGCAGTTATCTGCGCCCTGTCCTTCGCCGTCCTGGGCTGGGTCGGCACAGAAATTTACCTGACCGCCCCGCCGATCCCCAAACAAGTCTCAAGCACCGAGGGCAAGGTTTTGTTCTCTGAAGGGCAGGTGCAACACGGCCAGGAAGCCTGGCTCTCGGCTGGTGGCCAGCAACTGGGCTCGGTTTGGGGCCACGGCAGCTATGTCGCTCCGGGACTGGTCAGCCGACTGGCTGCACCGCGAGGCGCTGGCCTTGCGCGCCATCTGGGCCAAGCAGGATTTCAAACAACCGTTTGAACAACTGAGTGCCAACAAGCCGAACTCAATGCCCGACTCAAGGTGGAGATGCGGCGCAACACGTATGACGCCCAAACAGGCACACTCACGCTCTCGCCCGAGCGTTTTGAGGCCGTGCAGCAGGTGGTGCAGCACTACATGGGCCTGTTTGGCAATGACGCGTCGCTGGACAAGCTGCGCGAGCAATACGCCATGAGCGCGGGGTCTTTGCCCGACCCGCTGGATCTGCAGGCTTTGCCCGCCTTCATGTTCTGGTCAAGCTGGTCCGCTGCCACCGACCGGCCTGGCGAAACGGATCTGAGCTACACCAGCAACTGGCCCCACGAGCCGCTGGTGGGCAATACGCCCACCGCCGGTGCCGGTATCTGGTCGATTGCCAGCATCATCTTCATGATTGCTGCGATTGCTGGCATGTTGTTCTTTCATTCAACGCAAAAAGAAGAAAGCGACCCCAAGCCGCCCAAGACCGACCCGCTGTTTGACCTGAAACCCACACCCTCCATGCTGGCCACGCGCAAGTATTTTTATGTGGTGATCGGCCTGATCCTCGCCCAAGTGGGCATGGGCGTCATCACCGCGCACTACGCGGTGGAAGGCCAGAGCTTTTTTGGTTTCCCACTGGCGCAGATTCTGCCTTTTACCGTCAGCCGCACCATCCACACCCAGTTCGCCGTCTTGTGGATTGCCACCGCCTGGCTGGCCACCGGCTTGCACATTGCCCCGGCGATTTCGGGCCATGAGCCCAAGTACCAAAAACTTGGCGTGAACCTGCTGTTTTACGCCCTGCTTTTCATCGTGGTGGGCTCCACCGCCACCGGCTGGATCGGAAAAAAAAGGGGCCAGGCTCGAATTAATTCTGTATCAGGGCGACGAATACTACGTGGAGCAGTTGAAGACCAGTAATGGCAAGACGCTCTTGGACAGTCAGGTGAACAATCTGGTGAACGCCATGGCCGCCTTCTCGCCACCGTCAGCCGGGCAGACCACTTTGTCAGCCGCCTATGCCACGGCCTTGAACCCGGTGATTGTGGCGAACTGGATGTAATGCTTGGCCACGTTGACCACGCGAAATGACGGTCCATGGGCTCAAGGTCTAAACCGCCAGCCTCACCCCGGCTTTTCAGGGTCTAATCAACCTCTTGCGCATGTCAACATTGCGCAAGCAGCTATAAAATAAGCAGCAGATTTTGACCTGACCACATGGGCAATCCTACTCAAAAGCGGCCCACGCCCCGCCGCTTATGTCTTCACCACAACCTAGTGTCCCACCTGCCCGGATGCGTTCGACCAGCTGCAGGCCTTCATAACGGCCGCACGCCAAAAGGTGGAACTGGTCGCCGTGGTGATGGACGCGCAGGCTGACCGGGCAAGTCATTGACAAAGGTGTTTGTAGTCCACGCCCTTGGAGAAATCAAACTCGGCAGGCATATCGTCATCGTCGGATCTGTGTCAGGTGTCAAGGCTTGAACACATCCAAGGTCAGGCCTGGCAGTTTGGCAAAATGTTTCTTATTGCCCGTGAGCAGCGTGAAGCCCGTGCTCCAAGGCAGTGGCAGCAATCAAGGCATCGCCCAGTTGCAATCCGTTGGAAAGCGCATGGCCAATCAGTGCCATTGCCCGCTCGGTGATGCTGGGCGTTACAGGCAGTATGTGCGCGGCTCATGGCCAAGCCCTTCTTGATCTGCGACAACTCCGCCTTGGAGCGACACCCTTGGGCCAGCTCGATGTACGTCACTGCAGACAACTGCCGGGAGCAACTGCGCCAAACGCTGCACCGCGCCCACGTGCCCTCGGGTCATCCACACCAACACGTCAGAGTCGATCAGCATCAGTTCTTGCGCCGTGTGCCATCTGCGTTCAGGCGCGGAGCCCTTATCGCACGGATATAGGTGCCCACATCGGCCATATCCTTGCGGTCACGCCACATGCCAAACATTGGATTGGCCATTAACGCTTCAAGGTCAGCTTGCGCCTTGCCTGCGGGTGCATCGACCACCTCTTCTTCCCTCAATACGCACCGTCACATGTGACTGGCGCGCAAACCCGGTCTTGGGCAACTTGTCCCGCCAAGCGGCAGGCAGATCGCTCAAACGTACATGCTCAAACACCACTGCATTCATACTCTGTTCTCCAACGACGGATAGGCATTTCAATCACGAGGGCCAAGTATCGCACCTTGAAAGCGCCCTCAATCCGACTGTAAACATGGGAAAAAGGAACAGGCTCGCATTAATTCCCTAGCCGCAACAGCACGCCACAGACATGTTTATTACTTCTCTTTTGAGAGCAAACTATCTATACAGAACGTGCGGCAATGGCATTTTTAATCATGCAAAGCGAGGCATCCAAAGCTAAATCAGCTTGGAGTACTTCGCACTGGTTTGCTGCGCCAGGTATTTGTCAAACACCATGCCCACCGCTCGCACGAACATGCGCCTGCAGTAAATCACCTTGCACCGCGCCAGGCTGGCATCCATAGCTTTTGCGCGAGGTGCATGAGCAGGACTGGGATGGAGATTTTGGCCATTTATTGGTGTGACTTTGCTTGTATGCATGCACCTTAGTGTGTATTTATGTGTATTTGTTTGTATGATTAAACCCATGACCAGCAAAGAAATCATCAAGCGTTTGACCACTGAGGGCTGGTTATTGGTTGGCGGCAAGGGCGACCACGAAAAGTTCAAACACGCCACAAAGTCCGGCCATGTGGTGGTGCCGCACCCCGTGCAAGGACATTGCCATCGGCACGCTGCGCAATATCTACCGCCGTGCTGGCTGGATTTGGAAGGAGTAAATTTTTATGCTGTACCCCGTTTACGTTCACCCTGGCGATAGCACCCACTCGCACGGTGCGCAGGTGCCCGACTTTCCGGCTGTTTCAGCGCGGCAGACGACTGGCAAGACCTGCCCCGCATGGTGCAGGAGGCTGTCGAGGTGTGGTGCATGGGCGAAGATATGGACTTGCCCGCGCCCACTGCGCTGGAGGTGCTTAACCGCGCGTGCAGAGTTCACCGGCGGGGTGTGATGTTGATTGACGTGGATGTGTCGCGCCTTGAAGTGCGCTCTAACCAAAAACCCATGCGTATCAACATCTCCATCCCGGCTGGTTTGGTACGCCGGAAATTGATGCTTACGCCCGCAGCCACGGGGCAACGCGCAGCGGCTTTTTGGCGCAGCGGCGCGGGCAGCCATGGCGCAGGCTGCGACTCACGGCTGATCTCATGAAAAAAGGGGCGAGGCTCCAATGGCACCAAATTGGGGCCTAAACTTGCGGGCAAATTTTTATGGGAATTGGAATGGAATGCTGGTATGCAAGACTTGACCCCAATCTCCTCCTTTCCAAAGACCGGGAGAAATACCGCCCCAAGGAGCGGGGAATTTACCCATAGTGATTAAAATAATTGAAAGCTTCCACGCTTGCCCGTGGAAGCAATGTCAAATATCAGTTGATTTTTTGTACTGACCACTTACCTGTATTGGTAATAATCAGAATCGAAGATCCCGATGCAAAAGGTTCCACTATATTAGTGTAACTTGGAGCTATTTTTGTTTCAAGGGCAACTACCTTTGCAGCTGTATATGGACATCCGTCGGAAGGGATATATGCTTCGAACGTAGCGCCCGACAAGAGCGATGTATCGACCGTGACTTTTAAATCGCGGTAGGGAGGAAGCATAGTCGATTGCGTTGAAGTCGCTGATGTTATTCCGCCAGATACATAAGTTTGCATATTCATACTTGCGTACCACGAAGATGGTATACAAGCATCACCACTTGCAGGTGCAGGTGCAGGTGCAGGTGCAGGTGCAGGTGCAGGTGCAGGTGCAGGTGTAGGTGTAGGTGTAGGTGTAGGTGTAGGTGTAGGTGTAGGTGTCGGCAATATGGCAGCTACTTCTTGGCCTGCGGACTCGATTGTCTTGTCACCAAGTTTGATCTTCAATTTATCTAGTACCTTATCAGTATCATCGCCACTAAAAGGCGCGATAGCTGTCGCAGCGACCAATTTGACTCCAATAGGATCGGTCGCCAACTTGGATGTATCCACACCCAAACCATCAAGATATGTTTTGACATTGGCAGCAGCAGAAGTCACTTGCTGTGCAGAGTAGCTCTTGACAGTGGTCGCATTAAAATTATCAAAAGCAGGTGCCACAGCGCCCTTGACCAAGTTGGCAAGCAGCAATTCAGTAATTGGAGTGATGTTGGCAATACCCGCGTCGGCAATCAACGTATGTAGCTTTTGCGGTGTTCCTGCTGAGTTTTTGTAATCAACGCGTGCTAGACAAGGAAATGCTAACCCAGCGGCTGGTATTTCATAGCTGCCATCAATCCCGGTAAGGACTGCGGTGGCCGTACCACCAACGCATTTAAGACTGACACTGCCACCAGAAATGGCTAAGCCCGTCGCAGCGACTCCAATAATTTTAGGCGACGCAACAGGAGCGCTATCCCCGCCACCGCATGCGCTAAGTGTTGCAATGGTGGTTGAGAGCAAGCCAAGGGAAAGGTAGTTAATCGTGGATGTCATGTAGTTACTTGAATTAAATTTCTGCAATAAAATAAGCATAATTTATACCACAAATTGCAAGTATGATTCTCTTGGTTTGAACCCGTGTGACTGTGGACAGGATACGTTGCATCTCATTTAGGGATGCCCCACTTATTGCCGCTCCGGCACATATACGGGCTCAATGGAAACGAACCAGCGGAAAAAAAGGGGCCAGGCTCGAATTAATTCTGTATCAGGGCGACGAATACTACGTGGAGCAGTTGAAGACCAGTAATGGCAAGACGCTCTTGGACAGTCAGGTGAACAACCTGGTGAACGCCATGGCCGCCTTCTCGCCACCGGCAGCCGGGCAAACCACGCTGTCAGCCGCTATGCCACGGCCTTGAACCCGGTGATTGTGGCGAACTGGATGTAATGCTTGGCCACGTTGACCACGCGAAATGACGGTCCATGGGCTCAAGGTCTAAACCGCCAGCCTCACCCCGGCTTTTCAGGGTCTAATCAACCTCTTGCGCATGTCCACATTGCGCAAGCAGCTATAAAATAAGCAGCAGATTTTGACCTGACCACATGGGCAAACCTACTCAAAAGCGGCCCACGCCCCGCCGCTTATGTCTTCACCACAACCTAGTGTCCCACCTGCCCGGATGCGTTCGACCAGCTGCAGGCCTTCATAACGGCCGCACGCCAAAAGGTGGAACTGGTCGCCGTGGTGATGGACGCGCAGGCTGACCGGGCAAGTCATTGACAAAGGTGTTGTAGTCCACGCCCTTGGAGAAATCAAACTCGGCAGGCATATCGTCATCGTCGGATCTGGTGTCAGGTGTCAAGGCTTGAACACATCCAAGGTCAGGCCTGGCAGTTTGGCAAAATGTTTCTTATTGCCCGTGAGCAGCGTAAGCCCGTGCTCCAAGGCAGTGGCAGCAATCAAGGCATCGCCCAGTTGCAATCCGTTGGAAAGCGCATGGCTGTCAATCAGTGCCATTGCCCGCTCGGTGATGCTGGGCGTTACAGGCAGTATGTGCGCCTGGCTCATGGCCAAGCCCTTCTTGATCTGCGACAACTCCGCCTTGGAGCGACACCCTTGGGCCAGCTCGATGTACGTCACTGCAGACAACTGCCAGGGCAGCAACTGCGCCAAACGCTGCACCGCGCCCACGTGCCCTCGGGTCATCCACACCAACACGTCAGAGTCGATCAGCATCAGTTCTTGCGCCGTGTGCCATCTGCGTTCAGGCGCGGAGCCCTTATCGCACGGATATAGGTGCCCACATCGGCCATATCCTTGCGGTCACGCCACATGCCAAACATTGGATTGGCCATTAACGCTTCAAGGTCAGCTTGCGCTTTGTCTGCGGGTGCATCGACCACCTCTTCTTCCTCAATACGCACCGTCACATGTGACTGGCGCGCAAACCCGGTCTTGGGCAACTTGTCCCGCCAAGCGGCAGGCAGATCGCTCAAACGTACATGCTCAAACACCACTGCATTCATACTCTGTTCTCCAACGACGGATAGGCATTTCAATCACACGGGGCCAAGTATCGCACCTTGAAAGCGCCCTCAATCCGACTGTAAACATGGGAAAAAGGAACAGGCTCGCATTAATTCCCTAGCCGCAACAGCACGCCACAGACATGTTTATTACTTCTCTTTTGAGAGCAAACTATCTATACAGAACGTGCGGCAATGGCATTTTAATCATGCAAGCGAGGCATCCAAAGCTAAATCAGCTTGGAGTACTTCGCACTGGTTTGCTGCGCCAAGGTATTTGTCAAACACCATGCCCACCGCTCGCACGAACATGCGCCCCTTGGGTGTGACGGAAATGCTGTTCTCGTCCACGGTGATCAGCTCGGCGTTCTCATCGTCAGTTGCGACAGTTCCGGCGCAAAGTAGCTGCAAAAATCGATGCCATGCGCGGCATTGATGGCGGCAAAGTTGACCGGGCCGCTGCACATCAGTTCCATGATGACCTGGCGGCGCAGCACATCGTCGGGGCTCAGGGGCAAAGCCCTTTCCAATGGGCAGCTGGTCGGCGTCCAGATGTTCGTAATAGGCCTTCACGGTGCGCACCGACTGGCTGTAGGAGTGGCCGACCTTGCCAATGGCCGACACGCCAAAGCCGATCAAATCACAATCGGCGCGCGTGGTGCAGCTTAAAGTTGCGGTGCAGGCTCTGTCCAGCCGTGCTTTGTTCAGCTCATCGTCCGGCTTGGAAAGTGGTCAGTCCGATGTAGATATAACCCGCGTCGAGCAGGCGACGCACCGACATCAGAAAGATTTGCAAGCGCAATTCGGCACTGGGCAAGTCGGCTTCCACAATCAAGCGCTGGGCCTTGAAGCGGCTGGGCAAATGCGCGTAGTTGTACAGCGCAATGCGCTCCGGGGCCAGCTCTATCACGCCGGTCCAGCGTTTGCGTTGAAGCTCTCCAGTGATTGTTTGGGCAGGCCGTAAATCAGGTCGGCGTTGACCGACTCAAACCCGCCTTGCGGCTGGCGGTGACGGCCTTTTCCACCATCTCGTAGGGCTGAATGCGGTTGACCGACTGCTGCACTGCGGGGTCAAAGTCCTGCACGCCAAAGCTGGTGCGGTTAAAGCCCAACTCGGCCAGCATGGTCATGGTGCCGACATTGACCGTGCGCGGGTCGATTTCAATGCCCAGCTCGGCGTCCGGCAAAAAGTTGAAATGACCGCGCAGCATGGCCATCAGCTCGCGCAATTCGTCCGGGCTCCGGAACGTCGGCGTGCCGCCGCCAAAGTGCAACTGTGCCGTGCGCCGGTCCGGGCCAAGATGCTGGGTTACCAGCGCCATTTCTTTGGCCGGTAGCGCAAGTCTCGGTAGTGCGGCTGCGATCCTGGGTGATGATTTTGTTGCACGCACAAAAGTAGCACAGCGACTCGCAAAACGGCAGATGCACGTAAATCGACAAGGGTGGGTTCTGGCTGCCCGGCTTGGCACGCTGCGCCAGGTACTCCGTGTACAAGGACTCGGTAAATTCAGCATGAAACCGGTCCGCCGTGGGTTAGAGGTGTAGCGCGGCCGAGTTTGTCAAAGCGGCGGATCAGGTTTCAGAGAATTCGATGTCTGGCAATGTGTTCATGGGATGGCTTTTCGATGACGGTTGATGGACCTTTGCCTGTGAGGGCCGCGCATCCATTTGACTAATTATCCGGTTTTCTCCTGATATGCTAGGTTTGACAAAGCCATGGTGGCCACACGGTTAAAGAATCATGTAACTTGCATCTTTTAATAGAGATATGTAACATGCATCTTATGCGGCACTTATTTTCTGCGGTGCTGCATCCCTTTTCAACTTACCAGAAAGGCAATGTTCATCATGCACGCCACGCGCAAACTCTGGACCTGCTCGCAGTTATCTGCGCCCTGTCCTTCGCCGTCCTGGGCTGGGTCGGCACAGAAATTTACCTGACCGCCCCGCCGATCCCCAAACAAGTCTCAAGCACCGAGGGCAAGGTTTTGTTCTCTGAAGGGCAGGTGCAACGCGGGGAAGCCTGGCTCTCGGCTGGTGGCCAGCAACTGGGCTCGGTTTGGGGCCACGGCAGCTATGTCGCCCCGGACTGGTCAGCAGACTGGCTGCACCGCGAGGCGCTGGCCTTGCGCGCCATCTGGGCCAAGCAGGATTTCAAACAACCGTTTGAACAACTGAGTGTGGGCCAACAAGCCGAACTCAATGCCCGACCTAAGGTGGAGATGCGGCGCAACACGTTTGACGCCCAAAACCGGCACCCCTACGCTCTCGCCCGAGCGTTTTGAGGCCGTGCAGCAGGTGGTGCAGCACTACATGGGCCTGTTTGGCAATGACGCGTCACTGGACAAGCTGCGCGAGCAATACGCCATGAGCGCGGGGTCTTTGCCCGACCCGCTGGATCTGCAGGCTTTGCCCGCCTTCATGTTCTGGTCAAGCTGGTCCGCTGCCACCGACCGGCCTGGCGAAACGGATCTGAGCTACACCAGCAACTGGCCCCACGAGCCGCTGGTGGGCAATACGCCCACCGCCGGTGCCGGTATCTGGTCGATTGCCAGCATCATCTTCATGATTGCTGCGATTGCTGGCATGTTGTTCTTTCATTCAACGCAAAAGAAGAAAGCGACCCCAAGCCGCCCAAGACCGACCCGCTGTTTGACCTGGAAACCCACACCCTCCATGCTGGCCACGCGCAAGTATTTTTATGTGGTGATCGGCTTGATCCTCGCCCAAGTGGGCATGGGCGTCATCACCGCGCACTACGCGGTGGAAGGCCAGAGCTTTTTTGGTTTCCCACTGGCGCAGATTCTGCCTTTACCGTCAGCCGCACCATCCATACCCAGTTTGCCGTCTTGTGGATTGCCACCGCCTGGCTGGCCACCGGCTACATTGCCCCGGCGATTTCGGGCCATGAGCCCAAGTACCAAAACTTGGCGTGAACCTGCTGTTTTACGCCCTGCTTTTTCGTGGTGGGCTCCGCCACCGGCTGGATCGGAAAAAGGGGCCGGGCTCGAATTAATTCTGTATCAGGGCGACGAATATACGTGGAGCAGTTAAAGGCCCAGTAATGGCAAGACGGCTCTTGGACAGTCAAGGTGAACAACCCAAAGTGTGAACGCCATGACCGGGTTCCCGCCACCGGCTGCCCGGGGCAAACTACGCTGACAGCTGCTTATGCCACGGCCATTTGAACCCGGTGATTGTGGCGGGGAACTGGAT
>JADJFX010000038.1 GCA_016708345.1 Candidatus Rhodoferax bjergmarkensis | reverse complement strand
CTCTGTTCTCCAACGACGGATAGGCATTTCAATCACACGGGGCCAAGTGCATCGCACCTTGAAAGCGCCCTCAATCCGACTGTAAACATGGAAAAAGGAACAGGCTCGCATTAAGGATATTTCGTAACCGCAACAGCACGCCACCAGGCATGTTTATTACTTCTCTTTTGAGCAAACTATCTACAGAACGTGCGGCAATGGCATTTTTAATCATGCAAAGCGAGGCATCCAAAGCTAAATCAGCTTGGAGTACTTCGCACTGGTTTGCTGCGCCAGGTATTTGTCAAACACCATGCCCACCGCTCGCACGAACATGCGCCCCTTGGGTGTGACGGAAATGCTGTTCTCGTCCACGGTGATCAGCTCGGCGTCTTCATACATCGTCAGTTGCGACAGTTCCGGCGCAAAGTAGCTGCAAAAATCGATGCCATGCGCGGCATTGATGGCGGCAAAGTTGACCGGGCCGCTGCACATCAGTTCCATGATGACCTGGCGGCGCAGCACATCGTCGGGGCTCAGGGCAAAGCCCTTTTCAATGGGCAGCTGGTCGGCGTCCAGATGTTCGTAATAGGCCTTCACGGTGCGCACCGACTGGCTGTAGGAGTGGCCGACCTTGCCAATGGCCGACACGCCAAAGCCGATCAAATCACAATCGGCGCGCGTGGTGTAGCCCTGAAAGTTGCGGTGCAGGCTCTTGTCCAGCCGTGCTTTGTTCAGCTCATCGTCCGGCTTGGAAAAGTGGTCCAGTCCGATGTAGATATAACCCGCGTCGAGCAGGCGACGCACCGACATCAGAAAGATTTGCAAGCGCAATTCGGCACTGGGCAAGTCAGCTTCCACAATCAAGCGCTGGGCCTTGAAGCGGCTGGGCAAATGGGCGTAGTTGTAAAGCGCAATGCGCTCCGGGGCCAGCTCTATCACCCGGTCCAGCGTTTGGTTGAAGCTCTCCAGTGATTGTTTGGGCAGCCCGTAAATCAGGTCCGCGTTGACCGACTCAAAACCCGCCTTGCGGCTGGCGGTGACGGCCTTTTCCACCATCTCGTAGGGCTGAATGCGGTTGACCGACTGCTGCACTGCGGGGTCAAAGTCCTGCACGCCAAAGCTGGTGCGGTTAAAGCCCAACTCGGCCAGCATGGTCATGGTGCCGTCATTGACCGTGCGCGGGTCGATTTCAATGCCCAGCTCGGCGTCCGGCAAAAAGTTGAAATGGCTGCGCAGCATGGCCATCAGCTCGCGCAATTCGTCCGGGCTCAGGAACGTCGGCGTGCCGCCGCCAAAGTGCAACTGTGCCGTGCGCCGGTCCGGGCCAAGATGCTGGGTTACCAGCGCCATTTCTTTGGCCAGGTAGCGCAAGTACTCGGTAGTGCGGCTGCGATCCTGGGTGATGATTTTGTTGCACGCACAAAAGTAGCACAGCGACTCGCAAAACGGCAGATGCACGTAAATCGACAAGGGTGGGTTCTGGCTGCCTGGCTTGGCACGCTGCGCCAGGTACTCCGTGTACAAGGACTCGGTAAATTCAGCATGAAACCGGTCCGCCGTGGGGTAAGAGGTGTAGCGCGGGCCGAGTTTGTCAAAGCGGCGGATCAGGGTTTCAGAGAATTCGATGTCTGGCAATGTGTTCATGGGATGGCTTTTCGATGACGGTTGATGGACCTTTGCCTGTGAGGGCCGCGCATCCATTTGACTAATTATCCGGTTTTCTCCTGATGCGCTGGGTTTGACAAAGCCATGGTGGCCACACGGTTAAAGAATCATGTAACTTGCATCTTTTAATAGAGATATGTAACATGCATCTTATGCGGCACTTATTTCCTGCGGTGCTGCATCCCTTTTCAACTTACCAGAAAGGCAATGTTCATCATGCACGCCACGCGCAAACTCTGGACCTGGCTCGCAGTTATCTGCGCCCTGTCCTTCGCCGTCCTGGGCTGGGTCGGCACAGAAATTTACCTGACCGCCCCGCCGATCCCCAAACAAGTCTCAAGCACCGAGGGCAAGGTTTTGTTCTCTGAAGGGCAGGTGCAACGCGGCCAGGAAGCCTGGCTCTCGGCTGGTGGCCAGCAACTGGGCTCGGTTTGGGGCCACGGCAGCTATGTCGCCCCGGACTGGTCAGCAGACTGGCTGCACCGCGAGGCGCTGGCCTTGCGCGCCATCTGGGCCAAGCAGGATTTCAAACAACCGTTTGAACAACTGAGTGTGGGCCAACAAGCCGAACTCAATGCCCGACTCAAGGTGGAGATGCGGCGCAACACGTATGACGCCCAAACCGGCACCCTCACGCTCTCGCCCGAGCGTTTTGAGGCCGTGCAGCAGGTGGTGCAGCACTACATGGGCCTGTTTGGCAATGACGCGTCGCTGGACAAGCTGCGCGAGCAATACGCCATGAGCGCGGGGTCTTTGCCCGACCCGCTGGATCTGCAGGCTTTGCCCGCCTTCATGTTCTGGTCAAGCTGGTCCGCCGCCACCGACCGGCCCGGCGAAACGGATCTGAGCTACACCAGCAACTGGCCCCACGAGCCGCTGGTGGGCAATACGCCCACCGCCGGTGCCGGTATCTGGTCGATTGCCAGCATCATCTTCATGATTGCTGCGATTGCTGGCATGTTGTTCTTTCATTCAACGCAAAAAGAAGAAAGCGACCCCAAGCCGCCCAAGACCGACCCGCTGTTTGACCTGAAACCCACACCCTCCATGCTGGCCACGCGCAAGTATTTTTATGTGGTGATCGGCCTGATCCTCGCCCAAGTGGGCATGGGCGTCATCACCGCGCACTACGCGGTGGAAGGCCAGAGCTTTTTTGGTTTCCCACTGGCGCAGATTCTGCCTTTTACCGTCAGCCGCACCATCCATACCCAGTTTGCCGTCTTGTGGATTGCCACCGCCTGGCTGGCCACCGGCTTGTACATTGCCCCGGCGATTTCGGGCCATGAGCCCAAGTACCAAAAACTTGGCGTGAACCTGCTGTTTTACGCCCTGCTTTTCATCGTGGTGGGCTCCACCGCCACCGGCTGGATCGGCACTTTGCAACACATGGGCAATGATTTCTCGTTCTGGGTTGGCAACCAGGGCCTGGAATTCACCAGCATGGGCCGCGTCTGGCAAATTCTGCTGTTCGTGGGCCTGCTGTTTTGGGTGACGCTGCTCGGGCGCGGTTTGATGCCCGCATTGAAAACCCCCTCAGAAAGCCGGGGCCTGATTGCCATGGTGTTCCTGGCCGCCTTGTGTATTGGCGGCTTTTACGCTACCTCGCTCACCTGGGGCAAACATACGCACTACGCGATGATCGAATACTGGCGCTGGTGGCTGGTGCACCTGTGGGTGGAAGGCTTTTTTGAAGTGTTTGCCACTGCCGTGATTGCCCTGCTGTTCACCCGCCTGGGTCTGATCCGCGCAGCCACCGCCAACAGCGCCATCATTCTGGAAACCATTGTGTTCCTGTTCGGCGGAATTCTGGGCACGCTGCATCACCTGTACTTCACCGGCACGCCCACCTTTGTGATCGCCATCGGTGCCATGTTCTCGGCGCTGGAAGTGGTTCCGCTGGCCATGATCGGGGTCGAGGCCTACCGCAACTACCAGCGCTCCAAAGCTGCGCCATGGGTGCAAGCTTACAAATGGTCGATATTGAGCTTCATCGCGGTGGGCTTCTGGAACGTGGTCGGCGCAGGCTTGCTCGGTTTCTCGATCAACACGCCGATTGCACTGTATTACATGCAGGGTCTGAACATGACCGCCGCCCACGGGCACGCGGCGCTGTTTGGCGTCTACGGCATGCTGGGCATCGGCTTGCTGCTGTTTTGCCTGCGAGGTCTGTCCGAGCGTTTGGCCTGGTCTGACCGCTTGCTGGCACCCATGTTCTGGTCGCTCAACATTGGCTTGGCCATGATGGTGTTTATGTCACTGGTGCCCGCCGGCATCTACCAGGCCTGGGCCAGCATCACCCAAGGCATGTGGTTTGCCCGCTCACCCGAGGTGATCCACTCGCACTTTATGGAAACGCTGGTGTGGCTGCGGGTGCCGGGCGACATTGTGTTTGCCATCGGCACGGTGTTCCTTGCCTTGTTTGCGCTGCGCCTGCTCACAGGCGGCAAACGCAAACCGGTGGAGGCGCTGCCTGTGGCGGGCACCAAAGCCAAAGCCGCTTAAGCGCCCGAAAGGGAAATCGCAAACGCCGCGTGGGAGAGCTGGAAAAAATCCGGCTCTCCCACGCTTTTTCGCATTCAGAAAGCCGGACTTTCAGGTCGCGGGGGAGGGCCAACCGATGAGGCTTACATCAATTGCGCAAGCAATAAATTTTGAACATCAGGAACAGGCCTGGCGTTTTTACAGGCGACGGCCCACAAATCAAAAAATTCGGGACGCGATGCAGCCACTACCGTCCTGAAGCCCGCCGCACCCAGGCTATTCATAAGCACTTTCTGGGTAAAGCCACAGCGATGGGCCATGAATAAATTGCCTTTCTCCATGGCATCACGGTGCCCGTACAAAATATCAATCGGGGCAATCGGCCCTTTTTGTGATATGTATGCCGGTTCGGTTAATTTGTCTTCTGCCACCAGTTTGCAGACGGACACCATATCGGGACAAGTCACCACAAAGATGCCGTCGTCCTTGAGTACACGCAAAATTTCCTTGAGGGCAATCGGCACCTCATGTGCATACAGATGTTCAATATTGTGCGAAGAAAACACCGCATCCATAGAGCCTGTTTCAACGGCACTCATGTCGGTCAACGTCCCCTGGATGTCAGGATTGACACTGGGATCAATATCAAAACGTACTTCCTGCCATTCCTCTGATTGAAAAAAAGGCGTAGTGCATGATTTGTTGAGCAGGCCGCAGCCTACATGCAGTAATTTCAAAGTATTCATCTTGTAGTCGGATCCACGGATAAGGGATAAGGAAAGGCAAGCTCGCGATTCTCAGTATGGCATGGATCGGCGGCGTAATAGGGCCGCCCCAGGCGCGAGAGCCGGGAAAAAATCCGGCTCTCCCACGCTTTTTTGGCTTTAGCACCGCTCACCGCCATCCACAATCACACCTCACCAAGCAACGACGAGGAGACCCGATGGCATTGCAATACCAGCTCAAAGAGGGCCACTACCATTTGTACGACATGAGCACCCCCGCCAGCACCGTCACCGGGGAGCGCCGCCTGCGCCTTAAAACCGCCCATGTGGCGATTGCCTTTGACCGGCGCACCGGTGAGTTGCATGAGCACGGCAGCCCCCTGCGCATCCACTCCTGGGCCACCACGGCGCGCAGACGATTGCGCGCTGCAGGGTCGATCGACAGTGCCAATGACATCGTGGTGGTGTCCGGCCCGCTGCCGGTGGATGAGATCAACAAGTGCCTGCAGATCAACGGCTACTGCCGCCGCCTGTTCACCCGGCTCGCAAACCTGCCGCATGGCAAGCGGATTGAGCGCCAAAATGCCGCTCAATAGCTATGGTTTTTGTAGCTGCTTGCGCAGGATTGACGGGCGGAACTGGCACTTTTAAGTTCAAAAATCAGGCTTGAATGGTCGGCTGCATGGCTTGACTGAAATGATCCACACTCATTCGAGTTTGACAACTTTTTATATGCCAAATCAGCTTCTTGCGCTTGTCTGACATGCACAGACAGCTATGCAATAGATAGCGTTTTCATAACGCCAATCAGCGCGAAACGTCGCTTTCAAGCAGCAGACGGACGTAGCGTGTGTATGGAATCCCCTTGGCCTTGGCCCTGACCTTCACCGCGTCCAGCAAGTTTTGAGGAATGCGCATATTCAGCGCCGCAACTTTCGGCTCGTACTCAAAACGCTTCGGTTTGAAACCTGACAGGTTGTATTGAGAAAGGTCTGCCGTCGCAACGAATTGCTCCGCATCGGCATCACTTTTTAGCGATGGCATGGTCTTGGATTTGATTTTCATAGTGGTCGATCTCCTTTTGGTGCATGTAACGGGCACTGATGGGACGCAGCATGGTCTGGCATGACGGCTGGCGTGCCCAACAAAACCTGCTCGATTTCGTCGCAAATCCGCTTGATCACAAGCCCAGTTCATTTTTGCATTTCATTGGATATGGGCGCTGCGGTGCTTTTTTGCTGATATTCAGAAAATGCACAATACCCCCGTGATCCACGCTTCAAAATCCAACATCCGCAGGTGCAGGTGCAGGCCTTGGTTGCCGATGGGTAATTTGGTCTGAGTCACACAAAATCACTCGCTGATGTCACTTCAAAATCCCCCACCAGGAGCATGTCTTGAAATCTCTGTTTTCTCCCCTGTCCACCCTGACCATCGCCCTGCTGGGTTGCCTTACCAGCGCCCACGCTCAGGAGTTGCGCGCCACGCTGGAAGATCAAAAAGAGGTGGCCGTGACCATCTACAACGACAACCTGGCGCTGGTCAAAGACATGCGCCGTCTGACGCTGCCCACGGGGGCGGCGGCGCTGGCGTTTCGCGACGTGAGTGCCAAGATGCGGCCTGAGACCGCGCTGCTGCGCTCAAACAGCCACCCCGGCGCGCTGCGGGTGGTGGAGCAAAACTTCGACTTTGACCTGCTGAGCCCGCAAAAGCTGCTGGAAAAGTATGTGGGCCGCAGCGTGAGCGTGGTGCGCACCCACCCCACCACCGGTGCCGAGACCACAGAGAGTGCCCAGGTGCTGGCCACCAATGGCGGCGTGGTGCTGCAAATGGGCAACCGCATTGAAACCGGCGTGCCCGGGCGGCTGGTGTTTGGCGAGTTGCCACCCACTCTGCGTGACCGCCCCACCTTGGTGATGCAGCTGGACAACCTGCAAGCTCAGGCGCAAGACGTGGAGTTGAGCTACCTCACCAGCGGCCTGGCGTGGCGCGCCGACTACGTGGTGGAGCTGGCGGCCAAAGACGATGCGCTGGACCTGTCTGGCTGGGTGACACTGACCAACACCAGCGGAGCCAGCTACCGCAACGCCAAGCTGCAACTGGTGGCAGGGGATGTGAACCGGGTGCGACCGCAAGTACAAAGCCCCGCGCGCACCCTGGCCATGGCACCGGCCCCCATGGCCAAAAGGGCCAACGACATGTCCGAAGAGTCGCTGTTTGAATACCACCTGTACACCCTGGCGCGGCCCACCACCATAGCCGAGAACCAGACCAAACAGGTCGCACTGCTCGCGGCCAGTGACGTGGCGGCGCGCAAGGAGCTGGTGCTGTACGGCAACGACTTTTATTACCAGAGCCAGGCCGGTTTACTGGGGCAAAAGCTAAAAGTCAGCGTGTTTGTGGAGTTTGACAACAAGGAGAGCCAGCACCTGGGGATACCCTTGCCCAAGGGCATTGTGCGTGTCTACAAGAAAGACAAGGCCGGCAACGCCCAGTTCATCGGCGAAGACCGCATTGACCACACACCCAAAAACGAGAAAGTGCGCCTGAAGCTGGGCGAGGCGTTTGATGTGACGGCCGACCGACGCCAGATGGATTTCAAAGTGGTCTCCAACGACAGCCGCAAGGGCAGCGTGTTCGAGAGCAGCTTTGAAGTGGTGCTGAAAAACGCCAAGAGCGAAGCGGTGCAGGTGCTGGTGCAAGAGCCGATTCCGGGCGACTGGCAAATTACCAGCACCAGCCACGCCCACACCAAGCTGGCAGCCAATCTGGCGCAGTGGGCTGTTGCTGTACCGGCGCAAGGCAGCACCACCCTGAGCTACCGGGTGGTGAGCCGGTTTTAATGTATTTTCAGGCTGTACCGCACGTATTGATTGCGCGAGCAGCTATTATTTGTATAGCAAATTGTCATGCTTTGGCGGCCCTGGGCCAGGGGCGGTGAAGCCCGCTGCGGGGTCTTGGATCACAATTGAGGCATGGATTTCACCCCTCTCATCGAACTCACCCGTGGCGGAACCCTGGAGTGCTTGCATGTTGGGGCTGTGGCCGTGGTCAACACGCGGGGCAAGGTGCTGGCGCAGGCGGGCAACCCGCACTGGCTGACCTTCACGCGCTCCACGCTCAAGGCGCTGCAGGCCCTGCCGTTCATGCAGGCCCACGGCCCGCAACACTTCGGGTTTTCGACCGAGCAGGTGGCGCTGCTGTGCGCCAGCCACAGCGGGGAGGCGCAGCACGTCAGCACCGTGCAGGGCATGCTGGACAAAACCGGGCTGGGCTACAAGGCTCTGCGCTGCGGCTGCCATGTACCGGGTCTGTTCGCCGCGCAAAACCTGACGCCGCCGCCCGATCTGGTGTTTGACGAGCGGCACAACAACTGCAGCGGCAAACACGCGGGTTTTCTGGCCTATTGCGTGCAGCATGGCCTGAGCCTGGAAGACTACCTGGACCCTGGCCACCCACTGCAACAGGCCATTCGCCGGGATGTGGCGCGTGCCGTGGGCCTGGACACCCATGCGCTCAAGCTGGGCATTGACGGCTGTTCCGCCCCCAACTACGCCTTGCCCCTGTCACGCCTGGCCTATGGCTATGCGCGCCTGGCCAGCGCAGCGCAGGACGGCGAGTTTGGTGAAAGTTTTGCCACGCTCTGCGACGCCATGACGGCCCACCCGGCGCTTGTTTCCGGCACCGCCCGCAGCGACCTGGCCCTGATGCAAGCTGGCCGTGGTGACTGGGTGAGCAAGGTGGGTGCCGACGGGGTGCAGGTGCTGGCCAGCAAAAGCCGGGGCGAAGCGCTGGCCATCAAAATCCTCGACGGCAACGCCACCGCCCTGCTGGCAACATGTGTGGAAGTTCTGGAGCAGCTGGGCTGGCTCGATGAGGCACAGCGCGAACTGCTTGCGCCTTGGCGTGCCAAAACCATTACCAATTTGCGCGGTTTAGCCGTGGGTGAGCGCAGACCGGTGTTCAAGCTGCTGGTTGGCGAGCACGGGTTGCAGCGAGTGGTTTGATTCGTTTGATCCACATTGCGCAATAAAAGGCATGCTTGGCGAATGGAAATGAGCAACAAAGAAGAAACGACTGTACACAAACTTTTACATTTTAGGGTCACACCTTTCACCGTAAAAAGTGTCTGTCTTCAAAGCCCCACTTTTGATGATTTGGTTTGATGATTTGCCTTGTCACGCACGCGACATCAAAAATGCACATCCATGCAGGTTTTAATGGCCAACTTCGAGTGGTTTCTCTCCGATTTTTCCTCTGAAAAAGCAAGTTTTTGACATCGGAAAGCTTTGAATAACCTCCTCCAAAGCAGATTTGCCGTTCTACGGGTTTACCCGCGTGACACCCCCAAACGCCAAAAATAGACTGCTACCAACAGAACAACTGTTCACAAATGATTGGTGCAGTGGACACAATTCACGGGCAGCCAGTCAACCCGCAGCAGCAACTTTGCGAAAGTTTGCGAAAGGTTGCTCACGGTAAATGAATTGGTATTTGAATTGACTTTTTAAATCTTGATTTTTTTAAAAAATATGAGCTCCTCGCGGAGACAACCATGAAAAAGTTTTCCATCAAAAACACCCTGAAACTTTGTGGCTTGGCGCTTGTGCTGTCAGCCGCCGGTCTGCTGACAGCACAGGCACAAACAACCACCTTGGGCAATCGCGGCAGCATCAGCACACCCAACGCAGCGCTCACCACCAACGCCAACGCCAGCTGGAGCACCTACTCGCGCGGCGAAGACTACGCTGCAGCGGTGACGCTGCCGCTCAAGTTCATCACCCTGAGCTCCGGCAAGAAGCTGGCAGTGCTGGTCTCGGTGCCTGCCAATTTTTTGGGCTGGCCGGCCTCGGGCAAGTTCCCGGTCATCCTGACGCAAACCGCCTACCGGGTTGACTTGGGCGAACTGATCGGCGGCGTTGCCCCGTCAGACACCACCCTGCTGATTGGCGGGCTGGACAAATTCATGGTCAAGCGTGGCTACATCACCGTGGCGGTCGATTCGTTTGGCACCGGCATGTCGGGCGGCAAGACGAAATTGATCGGTGAAGAAGAGCAAGAGGCCTATGCTGCGGCTGTGAATTGGGTCACCAAGCAGCCGTGGTTTAACGGCAATATCGGCCTGGCCGGCACCTCTTACCTGGGCATC
Source organism: Candidatus Rhodoferax bjergmarkensis (assembly GCA_016708345.1). Lineage (GTDB taxonomy): Bacteria > Pseudomonadota > Gammaproteobacteria > Burkholderiales > Burkholderiaceae_C > Rhodoferax > Rhodoferax bjergmarkensis. The sequence goes on along the minus strand of JADJFX010000038.1, from coordinate 148,725 downwards.
ACCAGCCTGCTCACCGCTGAGCAGCAACACCCCGCTGTCAAGGCCGTTTTTGCCGAAGTGCCCATGGGCGACCCCTACCGCGCTGTGGTGGCAACCGGCGGCATGATCAACTCCCTGTTCGTTGGTACCTGGATGACGCTGACCCAGGCGCTGAGCGTGCTCAACGGGCCCGCCAAGTTGCTTAACCCCCTGCACATTTCAACGATCGACAGCGCCACGAATGACCATGTCGCAGCGGTTAACGATTGGTATTTGCCCACCTTCAACAGCGCCATGGGCAACGTCACCGGCTTCGCCACCGACGACGGCACCTTTTGGTCGGTGCGCTCAACGCTGGAGAACGCACACAAGATCAAGGCCCCAACCTTCATCGTCGGCTCTGCCAACGACCTCTTTCAGCGTGACGAGCCCTTGCTGTATGAACGCATGAAGCATTCGGTCAACACCAAGCTGGCCATCGTTCCAGGCGCGCATGTGCAGGCTGTTTTGAATGCCCAGCAGTCCAGCAACAACAGCACATCGCAGGGCGCACCGGGCTCGGCCTCCTTGCTGCTGCAGTGGTTCGACCAGTACCTGAAGGGCAAAAACACTGGCGCTGCCAATTTGCCCAACGTGACGCAGTACGTGCAGGGCTATGGCACGGGTGACACCAAGCGCTACGCCACCGCAACCGACTGGCCCCACCCGCAGATGAAGCCCCAGCGCATGTACCTGCGTGGCGACATGAGCCTGAGCGCCAGCGCACCCACGGCAGCCGAAGCCGCGCACACCATCGCCGAGCCAAGTGCAGCAGCGGTGGTAAGTGCGTCCAAAGTGGGCAACCTTTTCGTGGCCACCACAACGGTCAAGGACGGCTCGGATTGCTCCATCAGCATGGTGCAGTGGACGCTAGGCATCTCCGGCTTGCTGCCACTGCCTTGTTTCTCAGACAACACCACCGTTGAAACCAGGCAAAACGCGCTGATCTACCAAACCCCGGTGCTGAGTTCGGACATGTACCTCAACGGCCCGATTCAGGCCGACATCTGGATGTCGGCTACCAAAGCGCAGGCTGCGCTGTCGGTCCGCATCGACGATGTTGATCCATCGGGCAAAGCCACGCCGCTGACCAACGGCTTGCAGTCGGCAGCCTACCGCGCGGTGGACACCTCACGCTCCCGGTATGTGGATGGCGTGATGATCCAGCCATGGCATCCGTTCACGGCGGCTTCGTCAAGCCCCTTGGTTCCCGGCCAGCCGGTGCTGGTGCCGGTCGAGATTTTCCCGACAGCGGCGCTGATTCGCTCTGGCCATCGACTTCGCGTGGCCATCAGTTCCAGCAACCAGGCCCAAGGCGTGTGGCCCCGGCCTTTGCAGGCCATCGCCAATGGCAACGTGAGCACCATTCTGAACGACCCGAGTCATCCGTCCAGCATCGTGCTGCCGGTGGTGCCGTCGAGTGTGCTTCACTAACCTGGTATGACCGTGGCCCCGTCCGCCTGCGAGGCGGGCGGATTGATGTCTGTCTTTTTTGGAGGTGACCATGTCGTCAATGAATCGTGCCGTGGGCCGCGCCGTGCCGCGCCGTCATCGCCCGCGCTGGGCCAAGCAGCCTGCGTGGACCGCTTTTGCGCTGGGGGCCTTGATAGCGGCTGGCGGCTTGCTCATTTACCAATCAGCCGGTGACACCGCACCCACCCTGATCCGCACTTCGGGTCAGGGCAAGGGGGAGGCGGGCGATTTCTGGCAACGCTCGGCAGCCCGTTCCTTGGGGGATGAAAACATGCAAAACATGGATGCAACCGCGGCCAATGCCACCGAATCGCTGGTTGCAGTCGACACCGCCTTGAAGGCGCTGGCGCGACCACAGCAATTGGCACTTGACGCCGGCGGCCACCTGCGGCTGACGCGCGCACTGCGCAACAAGCTGGACGATAGCCTGGGCTGGTTCGATGGGCCAGTCAGCCCTGAAGCTTTGGAACGCGCACGCCAAAGGCTGCAGCAAGAGTTAAGAGAGCCAGCACTACTGGAGGCGCTTCGGGTGCTGGACAGCTACGCAGCCTACCGCAATGCTGCTGCCGAACAGCAGACAAAGCCTTCAATCAGCGCCGCGCTGCCCGCCAGTCTGGGTGTGATGGGTGAGGCGATGCAATTGCAGCGCCGCTCCACGCTGCGCGCCCAGATGTTCCCCGCCGACGTGCGGGAGGCGTTTTTTGGCGACGAAGAGGCGCTGGACCAGTACCGTCTGGCATTTCTGCAGGTGCAGTCCATGGCCAGTTTCAGCCAGGCCGAGCGCGGCGAGCAGTTAAGGCCGTTGTGGCAGCAACTGCCAGCCCCTGTGCGCTCGCAAATTCCCGCGCCGGGATAGGCGGCGCGGTCTTGATGAGAATCAGGGCAGGGGACTGTTCCTAAAAACTGTCGCGGATGTGTTCGTATTCTTTTTTCATCACAACAACGGCTGAGTTACCGACAAAGCTGGCCAGCTTGTTGCCCACCAGTGGAATGCCGCATTCAAAGTTCATGGTCACGTCATTCACGCAGCCGTTGGCATCACCAGACAAAAACCATTTTCCGGTGATGTTGACCGGTACATTTTTAAGCGTGATCTTCAGGTCACACTCATAGCCTTTGGCAGCGCTGCCTTTCCAGTGCTCTTCCTGCGTTGACAGGCTCCATTCGCCAAAAAATTTTTTCAGCAGCGCTGGCGCTTCCACCGGCATTTCACGGCTAAGGATCAGATCCAGCGAAGTTTTGGTGAGTTTGCAAGTTTCAATTTGAATGTTGCGCGCGCCCAGCGCCTTGAAACGGGCTTCCAGGCGGGCCTTGTCGCCAAAGCTCTTGAATATCGTCTCAATGCCTTGTGCGTAAACGTGTTTTCCATGGATTTGCATGAGTTGCTCTTTTTTCAGTTTTAAACTTTAAGGGATTCAGAAATTGCAAATGTACCGTTTAGGGCGAGTACAGGCGGGATGCAGTGCCAGGCCCAAGACGCGAAGTTTAGCCAGCTAAACGAGCAGATTGCAACGACGCAATGCACCCGCCAGTGCCGCCAGAAATGGGATATTTGTGATTTCTGCATCCCTAATGTACTGATACTTTTTGCGTGAAAGCTAGCCAGCGCCCAAGCAACCTGACTCGCTACTGAGGCATTGGCAAAGCCTGCATACCGAAAAAAGGCCGCTGCCGAAAATTGGCAGCGGCCCTGAATTGAAGCTGCGCTCCAGGCAGTGCGGAGCAACAGCGTCAAATTGGTTTACTTGGACAAAACGCGCGCCATCTCCAGGCACTTGTTGGAGTAGCCCCACTCGTTGTCGTACCAAGCCACGACCTTGATGAAAGTACCGTCCAGTGCAATGGACGCGTCAGCGTCGAACACGCTGGTGCAGGTCTCTCCACGGAAGTCAGTGGCCACCACCTTGTCTTCGGTGTAACCCAACACGCCCTTCAAGGCACCTTGGCTCTGGGCTTTCATTTCAGCGCAGATGTCTTTCAGCGTGGCCTCAGAATTTAACTCGCAAGTCAGGTCAACCACAGACACATCGCTGGTGGGCACACGGAAAGACATGCCGGTGAGCTTTTTGTTCAGCGCGGGGATGACCACGCCCACGGCCTTGGCGGCACCAGTGGAAGATGGAATGATGTTTTCCAGAATGCCACGGCCACCGCGCCAATCTTTGTTGGACGGGCCGTCCACGGTTTTTTGGGTGGCAGTGGCTGCGTGCACAGTGGTCATCAGGCCGCGCTTGATGCCCCATTTGTCGTTCAAAACCTTGGCCACGGGTGCCAGGCAATTGGTGGTGCAAGACGCGTTGGAGATGATGGTCTGGCCGGCGTAGGAGCTGTCGTTTACGCCGTAGACGAACATCGGAGTGTCGTCCTTGGAGGGGGCGGAGAAAATGACTTTCTTGGCACCTGCCGCCAGATGCTTCTCGCCGCCGGCCTTGTCCAAGAAGATGCCGGTGGACTCGATCACGATGTCGGCTCCGACTTCGTTCCACTTCAAGTTGGTGGGGTCTTTTTCTTGCGTCAAACGGATCTTCTTGCCATTGACGACCAAGGTGTTGCCCTCGACACTGACCGTACCCTTGAAGCGGCCGTGCACGCTGTCGTACTGCAGCATATAAGCCAAGTAGTCGGGCTCCAGCAGGTCGTTGATGGCAACGACTTCGATGTCCGAGAAATTCTGAATGGCAGAGCGCAATACGTTGCGCCCAATGCGGCCAAAGCCGTTGATACCAATTTTGATTGTCATTTGCTTTTTCTCCAATGGTTAAAAAACTGAAAACTAATAACTAAAAACTGAACCGCTTACTTACGCAAGATTTTTTCGACCGTGTCCGCCACATTTTCGGGGGTAAAGCCGAAGTGCTGGAACAACACCGGAGCAGGGGCTGACTCGCCGTAGGTGTCAATGCCGACCACGGCGGCGCAGCCGTATTTCCACCAGCCGTCTGTCACGCCCATTTCCACCGCAACGCGGGGCAAGCCAACCGGCAAAACGGTGTTCTTGTAATCTGCATCTTGCCTGTCAAAAGTGGTGGTACTGGGCATGGATACTACGCGAACAGCTATCTTTTTAGAAGCAAGCAATTCTTGCGCCTTGAGCGCCAACTGCACTTCGGAGCCGGTGGCGATGATGACCGCCTGGGTTTTCTTCTTGAGCCCCACGTCGCTGGGCTCAGCCAGCACGTAAGCGCCTTTGCTGATGTGGGCCAGGTCGCTTTTGGGCGCGTAGCTGATGTTCTGGCGGCTGAGCAGCAAGGCGGTCGGCTTGGACTTGTTTTGCAGGGCAACTGTCCAGGCCACCGTGGTCTCGGCGGTATCGCCCGGACGCCACACGTCAAGGTTCGGAATCAGGCGCAGGCTGGCTGCGTGCTCGATCGACTGGTGCGTGGGGCCGTCTTCACCCAGACCGATGGAGTCATGGGTGAACACATGAATGACGCGCTGCTTCATCAAGGCGGCCATGCGGATGGCATTGCGGCTGTAGTCACTGAAAGTGAGAAAAGTGCCGCCGTAGGGAATGTAGCCGCCATGCAGCGCCACGCCGTTCATGATGGCGGCCATGCCGAACTCGCGCACGCCGTAGTTGATGTGGCGCCCGCCATTGCTTTCACCCGAAAAGTCAAAGCGCAAATTGGGCGTGGAGCTGGTGTTGGTCAGGTTGGAGCCGGTCAGGTCAGCCGAGCCACCGAGCATTTCGGGCAAGGCGGCGGTGAAGACTTCCAGCGCCAGTTGCGAGGCCTTGCGCGAGGCCACGGTTTCAGCTTTGGTGTGAGCGGCCTTGGCGGCATCGGCTGCGATTTTCTTGAAGTTTTTCGGCAGTTCGCCTTTCATGCGGCGCAACAGTTCTTTGGCCAGGTCGGGATGGGCCGACTGGTAGGCGGCAAACTTGTCGTTCCAGGCTTGCTCGGCCACAAGGCCTGCGGCCTTGGCATCCCACGCGGCGTAAACCTCCTTGGGAATGACAAACGGGGCATGCGGCCAATCGAGCGCGTCGCGGGTGAGCTTGATTTCTTCCGCGCCCAAGGGTTCGCCATGCGCTTTGGCGGTGTTGGCGCGGTTCGGGCTGCCTTTGCCAATAGACGTTTTGCAGACGATCAGTGTGGGGCGACCATCAGATTTCTTGGCCTGGGCAATGGTGCTGGCCACAACTTCAGCGTTGTGCCCATCAATCGGACCCAGCACATTCCAGCCGCAGGCCACAAAACGCATGGGGGTTTGGTCAATGAACCAGGGCGCAACGTTGCCGTCAATCGAGATGCCGTTGTCGTCGTACAGGGCAATCAGCTTGCTCAATTTCCAGGCACCGGCCAAGGCCACGGCTTCGTGGCTGATGCCTTCCATCAGGCAGCCGTCGCCCATAAAGGCATAGGTGTGGTGGTCGACCACGGTGTGGCCTTCACGGTTGAACTCCTTGGCCAGCAGTTTTTCAGCCAGCGCCATGCCCACCGCATTGGTGATGCCCTGGCCCAGCGGGCCGGTGGTGGTTTCTACGCCGGGGGTGATGCCCACTTCCGGGTGACCGGCGGTTTTGCTGTGCAACTGGCGAAACTTTTTCAGCTCACTCATGGGCAGCTTGTAGCCCGTGAGGTGCAGCACCGCATAAATCAGCATGGAGGCGTGGCCGTTGGACAGCACGAAACGGTCGCGGTCAAACCAGTGGGGGTTGGCGGGGTTGTGCTTGAGGTGCTGGCTCCACAGGCCCACGGCCATGTCGGCCATGCCCATGGGCGCGCCGGGGTGACCGGAATTGGCCTGTTGAACGGCGTCCATGGCCAAGGCGCGGATTGCGCTGGCCATGTCTGCTTGGTTTGCGCCGCTCGTCTGTTGTGTATCAGCCATTCTTGTGCCAACTCCGCGAAAATTCAGGTTACGAAAGGGGGAACCGCATATTTTACCGGGCTTGCCCGGTCGCCCACTTTATGCAAGGTACGGTGGGTGGTGCGGCAATGCGTATAGTTGCATCCATGCAAGGACTCCATCTCACCGCCGATCTGCACCAATGCCGCTGCAGCCCCCAGTGGCTGACCGACGCAGAGCGCTTGGGCGAGCACTGCCTGCAAGCCGTAGCCGCTTGCGGCTTGCAAGCCGTGGCGCAGCTGTTTCACACCTTCCCGGACACCCACCACGGCCCTGGCGGCGTGACCGCCACGGTGCTGCTGGCCGAATCGCACCTGTGTCTGCACACCTGGCCTGAGCAGCACGCCGTCACGCTGGACGTTTATGTGTGCAATTTTGGCGCTGACCACCGCGCCAAGGCGACAGCCTTGCTGAGCGCACTGGAAAACCTGTTTGAACCCGCGCAGGTGCAGCGCCACCAACTCAACCGGGGAGAGATTGCGCCATGAAAGCCATGATTTTGGCCGCCGGACGCGGCGAGCGCATGCGCCCGCTGACCGACAGCACCCCCAAACCCCTGCTGCAAGTGCAAGGCAAGCCGCTGATGCAGTGGCCGCTGGAGGCGCTGGCCCACGGTGGGTTCACCCAGGTGGTGGTGAACACCGCCTGGCTGGGCGAGCAGATCAGCGCAAAATTTGGGCATGTTTTTAGCCCCTTGCGCTCATCCAGTGGGCGCGAGCAGCTATCAAATCAGGAGCAAATCAGCATCGAATATTCCCACGAAGGGCTGGATTTTGGCGCTGCGCTGGAAACAGCGGGCGGCATTGTGCGGGCCTTGCCAAGTCTGGGCGATGTGTTCTGGGTGCTGGCAGGCGATGTGTTTGCGCCCGATTTTGTCTTCAGCCAAAAGGCGGCAGACCGCTTTGCCGCCAGCGGCAAACTGGCGCACCTTTGGCTGGTACCCAACCCTGCGCACAACCCCAAAGGCGATTTTGGTTTGTCCGCAAGCGGCCTGGCTTTGAACCAGGCTGACGAAAAATTCACCTACTCCACCATTGGCCTGTACCGCAGCGCCCTGTTTGCACCGCCGTTTTGCGACATTGCCCCCGGCAACCCGGCTGGCATCAAAGCCGCGCTGGCCCCCTTGCTGCGCGCCGCCATGGACCAGGCGCTGGTCAGTGCAGAGCTGTACACCGGGGCATGGACCGACGTGGGCACACCCGAACGCCTTCGGTGCTTGAATGAATCTTTCCAATAAACCTTTGATTTCCGCCAGCCGACGTTAAACCCATGACACCACCCCCCTACGCCCAGCGCCGCGCCATCCTTGCCGCTCAACTTGGCAAGGATGGCATTGCCATCATCCCGACCGCGCCGGAGCAGTTGCGCAATCGCGATGCCGAATTTTTATTCCGCCACGACAGCTATTTTTACTACCTCACCGGCTTCAAAGAGCCCAACGCCACTCTGGTGATCACCGGCGACGGCCAGAGTACCCTGTTTTGTGCGCCCAAAGACCTGGAACGCGAAATTTGGGACGGTATTCGCCTGGGCCCCGAAGCCGCGCCTATGGCCTTGGGGCTCAGTGCAGCGTTCTCCATGGCCGAGCTGGATGCGCAACTGCCCAAGCTGTTGGACAACCGCCGCGTGGTCTGGTACCCGTTTGCCACCCACAAGGGGCTGGAGACGCGCGTTGCCAGCTGGCTGGGCAACGTGCGCGCCCGCGTGCGCCAGGGTGCCCTGTGCCCCGACCAACAGCGCGATGTGTGTGCTTTGCTCGACGAGATGCGTCTGGTCAAAGACGCCAGCGAGCAGCACACCATGCGCCGCGCCGCGCAGATCAGCGCAGGCGCACACATCCGGGCCATGCAAACGTGCGCCCGCAGGCTGCGCGAGGGCCGTGAAGTGCGCGAATACCACCTGGACGCCGAGTTGCTGCACGAATTTCGCATGCACGGCTCGCAGCACCCTGCCTACGGCTCTATCGTGGCCGCCGGGGCCAACGCCTGCGTGCTGCATTACCGGGCCGACGAAGCCCCGGTGCGTGATGGCGAGCTGGTGCTGATTGACGCCGCCTGCGAGCTGGACGGCTATGCCAGCGACATCACCCGCACCTTTCCGGCCAACGGCAAATTTTCCGGCCCACAGCGCGCGCTTTACGATCTGGTGCTGGCCGCCCAGGAAGCCGCCATTGCCGCCACCCGCGCAGGCGCGCGCTTCACCGACCCGCACGACGCCAGCGTGCAAGTGCTGGCCCAGGGCATGCTTGATGTTGGCCTGCTGGACAAAAACAAGGTCGGTTTGCTCGGTGATGTCATCGAAAAGCGCGCCTATTTTCAGTTTTACATGCACCGCACCGGCCACTGGATTGGCATGGATGTACACGACTGCGGCAGCTATCTGGAGCCGTCCGAACTGGGCCAGACCAGCGAGCGCAAAGACGCACTCACCGGCGAGCGCATCATCAACCGGCCCGCCCGGATTCTGCGCCCCGGCATGGCGCTGACGATTGAACCCGGCATTTATGTGCGCCCGGCAGAGGGCGTGCCGGAGCAATTCCACAACATCGGCATCCGCATTGAAGACGATGCCATCGTGACCGAAACCGGCTGTGAACTGATCACCCGGGGGGTACCGGTGAAGGCCGATGAGATTGAAGCCTTGATGACAGGACAGGTTTGACTGGCAGGGGCTGTGTCATCGGGTGGTTAGAGCCCGGTCCCTTTTTCACACGGGGCCCGCCTGTTCACGCTGGCCATAGCGACTCAAAGTCAAATGACAGTTGCCGGTGGTGCCGTATCGACAGCAGGTAAATGGTGGTGTCGATACGTGCGTACAGCGCCATGTAATGCGACATCACGTATTCGCGTATCTCCCCATCCTTGGCGATCGTTTTGAGCTTGCGCTTCAGGCGGTCGACTCCATTGCTGGCCTCCACTGAGCGCGTGGGCCGCTCAAAGAACAGCCTGCCCATGCCAGGAAAGCGCTCAAGGTTTGGAATCACTGTATCGGTGAGTTCGTCCAGCAGCGCATCAAATGCCTGCGGCGCATCGGCCTCAAGCAAAAATTCCTCGATCTCTTCAAGATTGCGCTCAAAGTTTGCGGTGAGTTTGACGAAGTGTTTGCTTGCCACAGTACGGACGTCGCTCAGGCTTGCGCCTTGGCCGCACGGCGGCGCTTCAATGCGCTCAAGGTGCTGTGTGCGCCCTTTACCTTGCCCGCGATGATGTCGTCCAGGCCTTTGCTGGCATCGTCAATCAGCAACAAATGAATGCGTTCGCGCTCCAGCCGGTGGTAGTAGTCCAGCCGTTGGGCATCAATGATGGCGACATAACTTTCGCCATTTTTGGTGATGATTTTTTCGGCGCCAGCCTTGACCTGCTCAACCGGGGGGGGGGGGGGCCCCCCCCCCCCCCGCCCGGGGAGCACATGCTTGCGAACGCCATGACAGCCTCCGGTGGCGAAAGTGTCCGGTTAGAGGGGAACCCGTTTGTTGCATCGCTATCCAACGTTGACCGTGAACGGGTTGCGACAGCCTCCGGTTGACGCTTCGAAACCATGTTGCCACGCTTGTACTGCCTCAGACGTTGCAGCCTTATGCTCGTGCACTAACAGTGCGCCTGCTGTGTAATCTTGCCCCGTTCATCTCGCGGTGATTTTTCCAGCTTCGAATCCATCCGGTAGCGCGTGAACCTGCGACCACCAAGTGCGCCTTGTTTGCCATAAGTTCGACTCGATCTTCAAATTTGCTGTGTCGGTCAAAGGCGTCTGTCATCGCCAAAAACGCGACCGCTCGCACACGGCTTGTTGCCGCGGTCGTCCCACTTAAACTGGAAAGCCTGAAGGGGTTAAGTCAAAGCGTCCCCGAACAGCGGCCTGGTTGTCGTGCCGGGCAACCAGTTGTTCATCGCCAGCTAGTAATGTCCTAGCCTCCGCAGCGTTTGAACCAGCCGTTCTGAGGCTGTTGGACTGGCCCGCAACGCAACGAACCGTGCCTTTAAGCCGCACAGGGTTGTGGCGCCTTGACCTTCGACTTAACTTGGTTTCGTTCCATCTTGGTCGCAGCACTAGCACCAGACCTCCTCCTTGCTATGCATACTCGGCGTATTCACCATCAATGTTGCTAGCTCCCTAGGTCGGCCGGCCTAATACTCGTTGTACTGCCCAGGCCCCTGGGTCGTCATCTCCCTTTAAAAGTGCGGCGCACCTGCCGCAATCAGGCGAGATGAACATTTGCTGCCGCATCGGCCTGTTTTGTAAGTGTTGGCGACAATTTCGCACAGAACGACGCGGGGTCAGACCCTTCCAGTGCAGCAGCATTTCTCAGGACTTGGAAATGAAACATTGCAATTTTTTGCTTTCCAAGAGCGGCGTTATGCACTGCTTGTCTAATTTCTTCGATCATCGCTGCATGGTCTCCTATGTGAAATGCCTACGTCGAACTCATTTCATCTGACGTTGCATTTGCTCAGAACTATAGCTCAGTGAACCCTGCGCTTGGGTGTTGGCCCGGCAATGCCGCCGATGGCAACGCCAACCTCGCCCGCGACCCGGCCGCCCACCGAATTCACAAAATAACTATGCAACCAGTTGCATTAATTGCGACATGCAGTTAAAGTTCTATGCAACCAGTTGCATAAAAAGTGCAACCCCTTCCATCCAGCCACCCCATCCACAACGGAGTTCACATGCCTTATCCCCACCTGCTCAAACCCCTTGACCTCGGTTTCACCACGCTCAAGAACCGCGTCATCATGGGTTCGATGCACACCGGGCTGGAAGACATTGCCGATTCGCACCGGCGCATGGCGGCGTTCTACGAAGCGCGGGCCAAGGGCGGTTGTGGTTTGATCGTGACGGGTGGTTTTGCGCCTAACAAGGAAAGCGTGGTGGTGCAGGGCGGCCCCATTTTTGACAACGAAGAGGAAGCGCAAAAACACCGCGTCATCACCGAGGCGGTGCATGCCCATGGCGCCAAGATCGTGGTGCAAATCCTGCACACCGGGCGTTATGCCTACAGCAAGAATCTGGTGGCGCCGTCGCCCATCAAGGCCCCCATCAACCCCTATTCGCCGCGCGAACTGACCGAAGAAGACATCCAGCGCACCATTGCCGACTACGCCCAGTGCGCCGCCATGTGTGTGCTGGCGGGTTACGACGGGGTCGAGATCATGGGCTCGGAGGGCTACCTGATCAACCAGTTCATCGCGCCGCGCACCAACCAGCGCCTGGACCGCTGGGGTGGCGAGTTTGACAACCGCATTCGCTTCGCGCTGGAAGTGGTGCGTGCCGTGCGGGCACGCGCCGGACAGAACTTCATCATCATTTTCCGCCTCTCCATGCTCGATCTTGTGGAAGGCGGCAGCACCTGGGACGAGGTGGTGGCGCTGGCCAAAGAGCTGGAAAAAGCTGGTGTGAGCATCATCAACACGGGCATTGGCTGGCATGAGGCGCGGGTGCCGACCATTGCCACCATGGTGCCGCGCGCCGCGTACACGGGCGTGACGCGGCGCATGATGGGGCAGGTCAAGATTCCGCTGGTCGCCACCAACCGCATCAACGACCCCGCTGTGGCCGATGATGTGATTGCACGCGGCGACTCTGATCTGGTTTCCATGGCGCGCCCCTTTCTGGCGGACGCCGAGTTTGTCAACAAGGCAGCTGCCGGGCGAGCCGACACCATCAACACCTGCATCGGCTGCAACCAGGCCTGCCTGGACCATGTGCTGGTGGGCAAAATCACTTCGTGCCTGGTGAACCCCTTTGCCTGCCATGAAATTGAGGTGGAAGTGACCGCAGCGGCGAGCCCGAAGCGTATGGCAGTGGTGGGCGCAGGCCCGGCGGGTCTGGCTGCAGCCACGATGCTGGCCGAGCGCGGCCACCAGGTCACGCTGTTCGATTCCGCCGCAGATGTGGGTGGCCAGTTCAATCTGGCGCGCAAAATCCCGGGCAAGGAGGAGTTTGGTGAAACGCTGCGCTACTACCGCAATCGCCTGAACGAACTCAAGGTTGATCTGCAATTGAACCGCCGCGTTGCAGCCGACGACCTCAAGGGCTACGCCCACGTGGTGGTTGCCACCGGCATTGTTCCGCGCACCCCGGCGATTGAAGGCATCTCCCACCCCAAGGTGACGAGTTATATCGACCTGATTGAAGGCCGCAAACAAGCGGGCAAAAAGGTCGCCATCATCGGCGCGGGCGGTATTGGTTTTGACGTGGCGGAACTGCTCAGCCACGCAAGCGCCCACAGCGACGACCCCGCAAGCCCGGTCAACCTGGACGCCTACCGCAAGGAGTGGGGCATTGACATTGGTTACGGCAACTTGCGCGGTGGCTTGACCGCACCGCAAATGCCGGCGTCCACGCGCGAACTCTGGCTGTTGCAGCGCAAAACCGGCAAGCTCGGCGAAGGCTTGGCCCGCACCACTGGCTGGGCGCGCCGCCTGCTGCTGCAAAAGCGCAATGTGCACATGTTGGGCGGCGTCGAGTACCGCAAAATTGACGACGCCGGGCTGCACATTGCCATTGACGGCAAAGAGCAAGTGCTGGACGTGGACACGGTGGTGCTGTGCGCCGGGCAAGAGCCGCGCCGCGAACTGGTGGAGGGTTTGACGGCGCTGGGCATCGAACACACCTTGATTGGCGGTGCCGATGTGGCGGCCGAGCTGGACGCCAAGCGCGCCATTGCGCAGGCTACCGAAGTGGCTATCGACCTTTAATTGGTCACCCCAAGGCCACCCATGTCCAACGACCTCATCAACCGCCGCGACCTCGACTTCCAGCTTTTTGAGGTGCTGGACACGCTGGCGCTCACCGCGCAGCCCCGCTTTGCCGAGCACAGCCGTGAAACCTTTACGGCGGTGTTGGACACGGCGCAGGCGATTGCCACGGACAAGTTTGCGCCGCACAACCGCAGCGCCGATGAAAACGAGCCGCATCTGGAGGATGGGCGCGTGCGAATGGTCCCAGAGATTGGGCAGGCGATAGATGCCTTTGTGCAGGCGGGTTTTCTTTCCGCCAGCTACGACTTTCTTGAGGGCGGCATGCAACTGCCCGCCATCCTTTCGCAATCGGCCATGGCGATTTTTGCCAGTGCCAACATGGCCACCACGGTTTATTCCTTGCTGTCCATGGGCAATGCCAGCGTGATTCACCGCTATGGCAGCGAGGCGCAAAAGAAGCTGTATTTTGAGCCCCTGATGGCCGGGCGCTTCTTTGGCACCATGGCCTTGACCGAGCCGCAGGCAGGCTCCAGCCTGGCCGACCTCAAAACCAGCGCCACGCCCAATGCGGATGGCAGTTATGCCATTCGGGGCAACAAAATCTTCATCTCCGGTGGCGACCATGAACTGAGCGAGAACATCGTGCATCTGGTGCTGGCGCGCATCGACGGCGCACCGCCCGGCGTGAAGGGCATCTCGCTCTTCATTGTGCCCAAATTCCGGGTGCAACCGGACGGCAGCCTGGGGCCGCGCAACGACGTGGCTTTGACCGGACTGATCCACAAAATGGGCTGCCGGGGTGCGACTTCCACCCTGCTGGCTTTTGGTGAAAAGGGTGAGTGTCGGGGCGACTTGGTGGGCGAGCCGCACAAGGGCTTGAGCTACATGTTCCACATGATGAACCAGATCCGCATTGGGGCGGGTTTGGGCGCGGTGATGCTGGGTTACCGGGGCTACCAGGCTTCGCTGGCTTACGCCAAAGAGCGCCTGCAGGGCCGCGCACCCACCAGCAAGAACCCCGCCGAGCCCCCCTTGCCAATCATCGAACACGGTGACGTTCGGCGCATGCTGATGGCGCAAAAAGCCTATGTGGAAGGCGGCCTGGCGCTGTGCCTTTTCTGCGCCCACCTGATCGACACCCAAACCGTGAGCGCCGACGAGACCGAGCGGCGCGAGGCCGCCATGCTGCTGGACTTGCTCACCCCGGTCACCAAGTCCTGGCCCTCGCAGTGGTGCCTGGAGGGCAACAGCCTGGCTATCCAGATTCACGGCGGCTACGGCTACACGCGGGACTATCCGGTGGAGCAGTTTTACCGCGACAACCGGCTCAATGCCATCCACGAAGGCACACACGGCATCCAGGCGCTGGACCTGCTGGGGCGCAAAGCCTTTATGCAGGGCGGCGCGGCCAGCCAGTTGCTGGCCCGCAAAATCGGGAAAACGCTGGAGCAGGCCGATGAGGTGGCCGAACTGCAGGAGTTCACCACTGCACTGAACAAGGCCCTGATGGACATGGTCAGCACCTTGCAGACGCTTGGCGCTGCCATGCTGAAGGAGCCCAACCGGGCACTGGCCAATGCCAGCGTTTTCCTGGAAGCCTTTGGCCACACCGTGATTGCCTGGATGTGGTTGCGCCAAGCCGTGGCTGCCTGCAGGGCACTGGCGCTGGACGCGACCGTGCTTGATGCCACTGAGCAGGCGTTCTACCAGGGCAAGCTCAGCGCCTGCCGCTGGTTCTACCGCTGGGAGCTACCCAAAACCCGCGCCTGGCATGAGCTGCTGCGCAGTCTGGACGACACCGTGCTGACGATGCCTTGTGAGGGGTTTTGACGTTGATGGATGTCCTAGTCTGACGACAGGCCAGATCAGTGTCAATTCAACCGACTTGGGCTCCCGGTTGACCCCAGTATTGTCAAAAAGACCGGTTTTTTGCTATTGAATCAGTAGCTGCTTGCGCACTGTCCATGTGCGGGAATGGCATTTTTCTCTACTAATCCAGGGTCCTGGCGGCTCGCCTGGAATCTGGCTTGAATTTTTTTCCAGCCCTCGACCCGGCAGGGTGACCAAACCAGCGGCGCTTGCCAAGCCCGGTAATTCCATTTCCATATCAATCCGACATGTTGTTGCTTCGCCTTGTCGTGCTAGAGCACTGCCTGCGGCTTCGCGCCTAATGTCGCATCGATCTGGAAACGGAATAAGCCCCTGTTTACGTCATAGCCGCGGCCTGTGGTTGCTTCAGTAGAAGCGGCTGTCATTGCCTTTTTCCTTTAATTTCCTTTCCAGCTCCTGGTCTTCCAGTTCGCGCTTGCGCTGGGCTTGTTTGACGCGTTCAGCCTCGCGCAGGGCAGCCAGTTCCTCGGCAGTGGGTTCCTTGTCAAACGACAGGGCTGGGCCGCTGGCCGTTTCCGGCTCGCCGCGCTTGCTTTTAAGCTTCATGGCCAGGCGCAGTTCGTTGGCGGAGTCGGCGTTGCGCAGGGCTTCTTCGTAGGAGATGTGGCCTTGGTCGTAGAGTTCGAACAAGGCCCAGTCGAAGGTACGCATGCCCAGTTCGCGCGACTTGTCCATCAGACCTTTGAGATCGCCAAAGGCACCTTTGAAAATGCGCTCGGCAACTGAAGGCGTGTTGAGCAAAATTTCGATCGCGGCCCGGCGGCCCTTGCCGTCTTCGGTGCGCACCAGGCGCTGCGAGACGATGGAGCGCAGGTTGGCCGACAAGTCCATCAGCAGCTGGTTGCGCCGCTCTTCGGGAAAGAAGTTGATGATGCGGTCAATCGCCTGGTTGGCGTTGTTGGCATGCAGCGTGCCCAGGCACAGGTGGCCGGTTTCGGCAAACGCGATGGCGTGTTCCATGGTTTCGGGGTCACGAATTTCGCCAATCAAAATCACATCCGGTGCCTGGCGCAAGGTGTTTTTCAGGGCGTGGTGCCAGCTATGGGTGTCCACGCCCACCTCCCGGTGGCTGACCAGTGATTTTTTGGACACATGCACATACTCCACAGGGTCTTCCACCGTGATGATGTGGCCGGCCGAGGTGCTGTTGCGGTAGTCAATCAGGGCGGCCAGCGTGGTCGATTTGCCCGAGCCGGTGCCGCCCACCACCAGCACCAGGCCGCGCTTGTTCATGATCACATCTTTGAGCACCGGCGGCAGGTCCAGTTTCTCGAAGTTCGGGATTTCGGAGGCAATGGTGCGCACCACCATCGACACGTTTTGCTGCTGCACGTACACATTGACCCGAAAGCGCGAAATGCCGGGGATGGAGATGGCAAAGTTGCACTCCATGTCTTTGGCAAACTCCTCGCGCTGGCGCTCGTTCATCAGTGCGTGGGCCAGCACGCGGGTCACGTCGCCGGTGAGCTTTTGCTGGGTCAGCGGCTGCATGCTGCCGTGGGACTTCATGCTGGGAGGGAAGTCGTGGGCAATAAAAAGGTCAGACCCCCCGGCCTGGCGCATGGCACCCAGCAATTTGTGAATGTAGGCGCGTGCTTGTTCTTCGTTCAGTGTGCTCATTGGCAAAGTATCACAGGCAATGTGAAGTGGGTCAATAAAACCTGGCATGCGCCGGGCGAAATGCCATCCGGCAGCGAGTCAAAATCACCGCGTAAACGCCCTCTCCAAGCTGCCATGATGAAGTGTGGGGCTCGGACTTCAGCCCTATTGGGTCCGGTGCCTGTCTGCTACTGACCGAGAACCACAATGGCATCGTGAGCTTGGTTGTTTGCTTCTGATTTGATAGCTGCTATCGCACGTCCGTCGTGCGTAAATGCCCAATTCTCGTAAATACCATGGCGATGGCGGCAGCAACATTTAATTCGAGCCTGGCCCCTTTAAATCTGACAGCGGGTTGACAATCTGCACGCCGCCCACCACTTCCCCCGCGTTCATGTCTTCGCTGTAGAGCACCGTGCAGCCTGCGGTTTGTGCGCTGGCCAACACCAGCGCGTCGTAAAAAGCCAGGCGGCGGGTTTGGTGCAGGTCCAGGGCGCTGCGGATGAGGGGTGGGGTGACCTGCACAACTTCAAACAGCTCGTACAGATCAAGTTGCGCGCGAATGTGCTCCGGCGCGAGTTTGAGCTTTTTCAGCGCCACGTTGCAGTATTCCTTGAGCACCTGGGTAGATAGCACGCCGGTGCCAGTCTCAAAGAGCTGCTTGAGCAAGGTTAGGGCCGCTTGCTGCTTGATGGGCTCGTCACTTGCCTCGGCGTAGATCAGGATGTTGGTGTCGATGAAGCTACGGGTGGCCATGCGGGGGTGTCCTTATTCCATTTCCAAATCATTTGTGAAGCGACGCGAAGCTGCAGACAGTGCAAACGCACGGCAAGCCGAAGCAAAAAAGTCACGGATCATTTGGAAATGGAATTAGCGTTCGTTGGCTTCGTCGCGGTCAAAGCGCCAGCCCTCAAGCCTAGCGGGCGATTGCAGGCAGCGCGCCTCAAACTGCGCCCAGCGCTGCTCGCGCTGGCTGCTGCCCGCCAGCTGCTCCAGGTAGTCACGCACCGCCTGGTTCAGGCTTTTGCCCATTTTTTGCGCCGCCTCGCGCGCCCGCTGGGCCACTTGTTCGTCAACCGACAGGGTGATGTTCATGGGAGTGCCTTTCCAATCGGGTAGGGAAGTGGGTGATTGCACATATTATGTGCGCACTTGGCATGTTGGAAAACTGCTGCTGCCTTAAGGCGTGGCTGTGCCCGTCAAATTTAAGGTGTTTTTGGCTGCTTGCGCACGCAGATATTGCGTAAGCAGCTATCAAAACAGGAGTAATTTGACGCTCTAGCGACTGGCCGAGAAGTAAAAATCGCCGGTCATGGCCGAGTTTTCCCATGGCGTCTGCTCGTTGGCGGACTCTTTCATCACGTTTTCACGCACGCGTTTGAACACATCCTCGATCTTGCGGTTGGGCACTTGCAGCTCTTTGAGCAGGTGCTTGGTGTACAGGCCATTGCGGCCGGTGCCGTCTTGCGCGGTTTTGTTCGGCGCGGTGGAAAACGCCACCATGCTGCCGCGCGGCGCGTTGATGGACGCCAGCCCGGCCTGCTCGCCCGCACTGCGCGCGCTGGCCGGGAACGGGTTGTTGCGGCAGGCGTCCAGAATGATGATGGACAGGCGCGGGTTGCGGTCTTCCAGCCGGCGCATGATGGCCAGGTCCATGTCAATCGCCTCGGTGCTCAGGTCGGCGCTGGACTGGATGCGCGCGTCGACCGGAATCAGGTAGTTGACGCCGCGCGCCTGCACGCCGTGGCCGGCATAAAAAATCAGGGCAGTCGAGTTGTCTTTCAGCTTGAGCTCAAAGCTGCGCACCGCTTGCGTCATCTGTTCGCGCGAGCCATCGGTGACGCGGATCACTTCAAAGCCTTTGCCCTTGAGCGCGCCTTCCATGTCCAGCGCGTCGTTCACCGAGTTGCGCAGCGCCGGGATGCTGCGGTAGCGCGCGTTGCCAATGACCAGCGCCACGCGGTGTTCTGCTTGAATTTGCGCTTTTTGGGCGGCGCTCAGGGCTTCATCCTGGATGGAGGAGGGCTTGGCTGCGCTAGGTGCCGCAGTTTGTGCCGTGGCACCCCGCACCTTGTTGGCGTCCTTGACGTGCAGGCTGACCCGGCTCAAGGCCTCGCTGATAAGGGCGTTGGGTGCCTGGGTGAGTGCGTCGGCGGTTTTGTACAACTCGGTGGCTTCAAAAAGCCGTCCGTGGGCCTCCTGGCACAGGCCCATGCTGTAGGTGAGGGCGACGGATTGTTTGTGCTGCTCAAAGAGCTGGCCAAACAAATCGCAGGCACGGTCCATGCGCCCCTCTTTGGCAAAGGCTACCGCGCCTTTGAAGGTGGTTTGCCCGGCGTCGCTCAAGCCGTCTGCCTTGTCCATCAGTTTGACGGGCACAGACTGCTCGGTGGCGACCAGTGCCGTGCGGATGTCATTCATCACCATGCTGTAGGCCGTTCCAAGCAGCTCACTGCCGGGCTTCAGTGTCTTGCTGCTTTCATGCTGGCAGGCCGTGTCGTCCACCGCGTGCGCCAGGTTTTTGCCCCACACTGTGCGCTGGTCTCGCGCATCAACCACCCGCAGCGTGACGGCGTAGCGGGCGGTGCGCTGGGTGCAATAGCGCATTACCGTTCTGTACTGTTTGCACTCCTTGATCAGGCCCAGCAGCTTTTTCTTGTCCCCATGCACCGCGCACTCCTGCTCCTCCCGGTTCTGGGCCTGGTCACTCCAGGTTGATTCGTTCACTTCGCCCGACACAATGGCATCTGCGCCCCCAGCGCCGGTTTTGCCGCTGCGCGCGGCGGCCCCCAACGTGTCAAACGGGATGGTGCGCACCAGCGCCTGACCCGCCACCCGGTTGCCAGCCAGCGCGGCGTCGATGTCGCGGGCCAGCTGTGCGCCATTGGAGCCGGCAAAGGGGCGAACTGAAAACACCTTGTACTGGTTGGCCTCGTCAAACTCGGGCGCTTTGAGCACATTGACATGCACCACCGGCGCCTGGCAGCCGGCCAGCCACGAGGCCAGCAACAGCCAGAAAAATTTGAAGGCCGGCGGGATGGGAGATTTCATGGCGTGAGCGTGTTCTGCGGTTGAAAAAATCGGTCATATGCATCTGATAGGCATATTTGCAGGGGGCTGGTGATGATACCGGGCACCCCGGTGGCGGGCTCCCAAAGCCCAACTTCATGCAATCCACGCATAATGAAGGCCATGGAAACCAAATGGCTCGAAGATTTTGTCAGCCTGGCTGAAACCCGCAGTTTCAGCCGTTCGGCCCAGCTCCGGCATGTGACGCAGCCCGCTTTTTCGCGGCGCATTCAGTCGCTGGAGGCGTGGGCGGGCACCGATCTGGTGGACCGCAGCAACTACCCCACGCGGCTCACTGCCGCCGGTGAAATGCTCTACGGGCAGTCGCTGGAGGTGTTGCAGGCCCTGCAAAGCACCCGCGCCATGATGCGCGGCCACACCGCTTGCGCGCAAGACGTGATCGAGTTTGCTGTGCCGCACACGCTGGCCTTTACGTTCTTCCCGGCCTGGGTGTCGGCTTTGCGGGAGAGTTTTGGCCCCATCAAGAGCCGCCTGATTGCGCTCAATGTGCATGATGCCGTGCTGCGCCTGGTGGAGGGCAGTTGCGACCTGCTCATTGCCTACCACCACCCTTCCCAGCCTAACCAGCTCGATGCCGACCGTTATGAAATGGTGAGCCTGGGGCAGGAGGTGATTGCGCCCTATGTCAAGGCCGATGCCCATGGTGCGCCGCTGTTTCGCTTGCCCGGCAGTAGCGGGCAACTCTTGCCCTACCTTGGTTATGCACCCGGCGCTTATCTGGGGCAGATGGTGGAGCTGATCCTCAAGCAATCACGCATTGCCATTCACTTTGACCGTGTTTATGAAACCGACATGGCCGAGGGCCTGCGGGCGATGGCCCTGGAGGGGCATGGCGTCGCCTTTTTGCCTTTTAGTGCCGTGAAAGACGATTTGCGCACCCAAAAGCTGGTCAGTGCCGCACCGCCCGGCCTCTCAGGGCTTGAAATCACCATGGAAGTGCGGGCTTATCGGGAGCGACCTGTGGCCAGGGAGGTCAGCAAGTCGGTGGTTCACACCCCCCGAAGCGCCACCCCCAAACGCAGCGCTCAAGCGCTGTGGGATCATTTGCTGGCCCACGTGACCGCAGCAGCTTGACGCGCCGCGCTGTTGTGCTCGGAATTTGGGACAAAATTAACCCAAAGCCACCCACCAACCAAGCTCATGAAAGAACCTGCCATGAAAAAGACGCCCAAGACGCTGATGACCACCCTTGCCATCCTGTCGCTGGCAGCTTGCACCCGCATCGAAACCGGCGAAGTGGGGCTGCGCATCAACTTTGACAAAACCACCGATGCCACCGAGCGCTTGCCCGGCTCCTTCAACCAGACCCTGATTGGCGAGATTGTCACGTTCAAGATTCAGGACGTGGCGGTGGCCGTGGACAACATGACGCCGCTGGCCTCCGACAACTCGACCGTCAAGGACTTCGATATGACGATTGTCTACAACGTCAACCCGACGGCGGTGTCCGAGCTGTGGACCACCAAGAACAAAACCTTTCACGGCATTGCAGACAAAGGCGACGACATTTTGCTGATGCAAAACTACGTGGCCCTGAGCGCGCGCAATGCGGCTTACAAAGTCGCGCGCAGCTATGAGTCGCTCAAAATGGCGGACAACCGACCCGCCATTGAGCAGCAGATTCGCGAAAACATTGTGAAAACGCTGACAGAAGAAAAACTGGCCGACAAGATCACCGTTTCGCAGGTTCAGGTGCGCGCCATCACCCCGGCCGATGTCATCGTCAACAGTGCCAACGAGCTGGTGCGCGCGCAGAATGAGCTCAAAACCAAGGAAGTCGAAGTCCAGACCGCCAAAAAAGAGGCCGAACGCATAGCCGCGCTCAATGCCAATGCCGGTGCCATCGGCTACATGAATGCGATGGCCAACCTGAAGATCGCCGAGGGCGTGGCCGAAGGCAAGGTACACACCATCGTGGTGCCTTACGACTTCAAAGGCATCGTCAACGCCAAGTAACCCAACCCCACTGTGACCTAATAGCCAACCCCATGACCCAAGAAATCACCCTGACCCGCCCCGACGACTGGCATTTGCATGTGCGTGATGACGCTGCCTTGCGCGTGGTGGTGCCGCACACTGCGGCCCAGTTTGGCCGCGCCATCATCATGCCCAACCTGCGCCCGCCTGTGACCACCGCAGCGCAGGCGCTGGCCTACAAAGCGCGCATTCAGGCAGCAGTGCCCGAAGGCGTGCAGTTTGAACCGCTGATGACGCTGTACCTGACCGACAACTTGCCGCCCGATGAAATCAAGCGTGCCAAAGACGCGGGCGTGGTGGCCGTCAAGCTTTACCCGGCTGGCGCCACCACCAACAGCGATGCGGGCGTGACCGACCTGCGCAAAACCTACAAAACGCTGGAAGCCATGCAGCGCGAAGGCCTGCTGCTGCTGGTACATGGCGAAGTCACGTCGCCCGAGATTGACCTGTTTGACCGCGAGGCGGTGTTCATCGACACCCAGCTCATCCCGCTGCGCCGGGACTTTCCCGAGCTCAAAATCGTGTTTGAGCACATCACCACGCGCGAGGCGGCGCAGTATGTTGCCGAATCCGACCGTTTCACGGCAGCCTCGCTCACCGCCCACCACTTGCTCTACAACCGCAACGCCATCTTTACGGGCGGCATTCGGCCCCATTACTACTGCCTGCCGGTCTTGAAGCGCGAGACGCATCGGCAAGCCCTGGTGCTAGCCGCCACCAGCGGATCGCCCAAGTTTTTTCTGGGCACCGACAGCGCCCCGCACGCTGCCCACCTTAAAGAACACGCCAGCGGCTGCGCCGGCTGTTACACCGCGCACGCCGCCATGGAGCTGTACGCACAGGCTTTTGACAGCGCTGGCGCGCTGGACAAGCTCGAAGGCTTTGCAGCGTTTCACGGTGCCGACTTTTACGGCCTGCCGCGCAACCAAGGGCGCATCACCCTGCGCAAAGAAGCCTGGACTGCGCCCGAGAGCTTTGCCTATGGCGAGGCCATTTTGAAACCACTGGGCGCCGGGGAGTCGATGGCGTGGCGGCTGGTGTGAGCGTGTGTTGCCTTTTGTTATTGCAGGGGCTGCCCCTGCCATGACACGTGATACCAATGCGCCGGCCTTGAGCGTGCCCACACTGGGCGACATTGACTGGGCCGCGCCCTGGCTAAACCCATGGCGGGTGCCTGGCCAAGCGCTGGCGCAGCAAATTGTGGCGGGCAGCACGCAGACCGAGGTGTTGAATGCAGCGGTTCAAACGCCGCACACCTGCCCGGTGCGCTTTATCCCGCAAGCCGATCTGCCAGCAGGGGTGGCCTATGAGCAGCATATTTTTGACACCCACTGCGTGCCCACGCGCGACGGGCTGCATGATTTTTTCAATGCCTTGTGCTGGATGCATTTTCCGGCAACCAAAAAACGGCTCAACCAGCTGCAGGCCGAGCAAATTGCCCGCTTGGGCATTAACCCGGTGAGGGGCCCGGCGCGCGATGCGCTCACGGTGTTTGACGAAAACGCTGCCTTTTTGCAGGCCCCCGATGCGCTATGGGACGCGCTGGCGGCCAAGGACTGGCAGCGCCTGTTCGTCACGCTGCGCCCCCTGTGGCAAGAAGCGACCCTGGTGCTGTTTGGCCATGCCCTGCTGGAGAAGCTGGTTAACCCAAGAAAACCCATCACAGCGCACGTCTACCGTGCGCGAGTAGCTAGCAATTCAATAGCGAGTCTGGACGCCTGGATGGCCGCCGACCTGAGTGCGGACAAGCTCGCCACCAAGCCATTTGCGCATTTGCCGGTGCTGGGCGTGCCCGGCTGGTGGGCGGGCAATGAAAACCCTGAGTTTTATGCCGATGCCAGCGTGTTTCGCGCGCCGCGCATGGGGCGTGAGGCGTTAGGCGTTAGGCGTGAGGTTTACGGAATTGAAACTTCAATATAGCTGCCAACACCGGCCGCATTGACTGCCGAGGCGACACGCTCCACCACAACACGGATGCGCGGCCAGCTGGTTGTGGACAGCACGACGACCGCAATACGTCGGGTTGCCAAGTTTTGTTGGTAGCGCAGGTTGGTGTCTGTGGTAACCAGTACCTCAAAGCCATTTTCTTAGGCAAAGCGCAAAAGTTCGCCATTTTTCAAAGTTGACCAGCCAAGCTCGTAGGCCGTTGAGATGCTGTGGTGTGCAAGACTTTGCCGTAATGGAACAGGTGTTCCCTGGTCAAAAAGAACGCGCAATCAGGCCGCCAACAGTGTGGAGCGGGCGGCGTGCTCCAGAACACCACGCGCCTGCGACAAAGTAACACCTGGAAACCACTCAAGAAATTCATGAATGGAAGCGTCTTCTTCCAAGTTTCAAAAAGCGCGGCAATGGGCACCCGCGTACCACGGAAAACCCAAGCGCCGCTGACGCGATCCGGGTCGCGTTCAATAGCAGGACAGGAAGACCAATCAATCATGCGCGAATGGTAGCACTTTGGGGAGTGAGTACAGGGCAACGAATGCCACTGACGCCAGATGACATACGATCACACCACCACTCCCGCTAACATGGGTGAGCTTGTCGGGAAACAGGAGGACGATGTGCGCGAACAAAGGCTTGGCAAAGGCAAAAAATGGGCATGAATTTCGTTGAACGAATGGGGCGTATGCAGAGTGCAGTGGTCGATGTACTGGGCTTGCGACTGAAAGATGTGGTTGGTTTTGACGAGCGCGTGCGCAATGTGCGCGCCACAGCCACCATCGGCATGCTGGTGGGCGCGGTGTTTTCGGTGTTCAACATCCTGACTCCAGGTATGCTCAGCCTGGGGTTGACCGAGTTGGCGGCAGTCGTATTTTTTCTGGGCCCGGCCGCGTGGCTCAGTCGCAACGCGCAGCAGGTGGGCTATGCGGAGACGTTGATTCAATTGGCAGCCCTGACGGTTTTCGGTGCGTTGATTGTTTTTGGTGGCATTCAGGGCACCGGACTTTTCTGGGTTTGCACCGTGCCGTTTTTGGTCTTTTTTCTGAAGGGTCAAAGACGCGGATGGCTAACCAGCATGAGTTTTATCGTACTGGCGGTGGTCTATTTTGTGTGGATCAATGAGCGGCTGGATTTTTCCTACAAATACACCCCGGTTGTTGCCTTCCAGTTTTTGCTCTCGCTGTTTTTTTACACCTTGGTAGCTGCCGCCTTCAACCAGTTGCGCAGCCGCTTTGAAGAGCAGTTGCAGCAGCGGGTTGATGAGGAAACGGCGGCTGCCAAGGCACTGCTTAATGAAAAGCAGTTTCTGGCCACCCACGACACCCTCACGTCGCTGCCCAACCGGGCCATGCTGCTGGACATTCTTGAACAGCAAATGGCAGACGTTCGCGCCACCGGCCAAGGGCTGATGGTGTGCATCCTGCGCCTGGAGCGTTTGTTTGAGATGAGCAATGTACTGGGCAGCGAGGGTGGTGACAACCTGGTGCGCCAGGTGGCTGCGCACCTTGGGCGCATTTCGTCAAACCACGGCGCTTTGGCCCGAACCCGGCGCGGCGAGTTTGTCCTTGTGCGTCGGCTGGAGCAGCCTTCAGTCTCGCCAGACGAACTGCGTAAGTTTGTGGCTGACCACCAGTTGCTGGTGCAGGAGCAGGGCTACACACTGTTTGTGGAGTTCACCCTTGGGGTGGCCATTTATCCCAGCCACGCAGACACTTCGCAATTGCTGCTGAACAAGGCGGAGCAGGCCATGCTGCAAGCGCACAAGAGCGGTCAGCAGTGGTCTGTTTATGACGCCGCGCAGGAGCAGGCCTTTGTGCGCCACCACCTCCTGTTCGGCAAATTGCGCGAGGCCTTGCTCAAGCAGCATTTGCAGGTGCATTTTCAGCCGCAAATCGATTTGCGCACCGGCTTGGTGACGGGGGCCGAAGCCCTGGCGCGCTGGCATGACCCCGAGACCGGCATGGTGCCACCCATCCTGTTCATCCCGGTTGCAGAAGAGTCTGGTTTGATTCGCCCGCTGACCACCTGGGTGGTGGGCGAGTGCATGCGCACGTGTGCCGGTTGGCACAAGCTGGGTCTGGCGCTGGATGTTTCCATCAACCTTTCGGCGCTCAACTTGCTGGACCCTGAGTTGCTGGGTGTTTTGAACAATGCCCTGTTGGAGACCGGTTTGAATCCCCGGTGCGTCAATCTGGAGATTACCGAGAGCTGTTTCATGACATCACCCGAGCGTGCCATGGAGGTGATTCAGCGGATACACGAGCACGGGTTCAAGTTGTCGATTGACGACTTTGGCACCGGCTATTCGTCACTGTCTTACCTTAAAAACCTGCCGATTGACGAGCTCAAGATTGACCAGAGTTTTGTCCGGCATCTGCTGGAGAGTCCGGGGGACCAAGCCATTGTTTCGTCGACCATTGACCTTGCACACAACTTCAAATTGTCCGTAGTGGCCGAAGGGGTTGAAGATGAGGCCACCGTGAACTGGCTGCAAGGGCGTGGTTGTGATGTGGGGCAAGGCTATTGTTTTGCGCGCCCCATGCCGGCAGCAGACTTTTTGAAGTTTGCGCAAGCGCGTGGCACCCGAATAGACCATTAACCCCAAAGGTATTCTTGGCCCCGGGTCTTGAATTGGGCGGGTTTACCCCTAACATTCGCGCCATTGGCTCAACGGTTTGGGTCATTTTTGAAGGAAATCATGAAACGCATTATTTTGTTTGTTCTGACCAACGTGCTGGTGGTTGCCGTGCTGGGCATCATCGGCAGCTTGCTGGGCGTCAACCGTTACCTGACGCCCAACGGGCTGGATTTGACCCGGTTGATGGGTTATGCCCTCTTGATGGGCTTTGGCGGTGCCACCATTTCGCTGTTGATCAGCAAGCCCATGGCCAAGTGGACTTCTGGCGTGCGCGTGATCAACCAGCCGCAAAACTCAGACGAAGCCTGGATTGTGGACACGGTGAAGAAACTGGCCGACAAGGCGGGCATCGGCATGCCAGAGGTGGGTATTTTTGACGGCGACCCGAATGCCTTTGCCACGGGCGCGTTCAAAAACTCGGCGCTGGTGGCAGTGTCCACTGGTCTGCTCCAGGGCATGACGCACGAAGAAATCGAGGCCGTGATCGGCCATGAGGTGGCCCACATTGCCAATGGCGACATGGTCACCATGACGCTCATCCAAGGCGTGATGAACACCTTTGTGGTGTTCTTGAGCCGGGTCATCGGTTACGCGGTGGACAGCTTTTTGCGCAAGGGCGACGAGCGTTCCAGCGGCCCGGGCATCGGCTACATGATCACCACCATCGTGCTGGACATTGTGCTCGGGTTTGCCGCCGCCATCGTGGTGGCCTGGTTCTCGCGTCAGCGTGAATTCCGTGCGGATGCGGGCGCTGCCCAACTGATGAACCGCAAGCAACCCATGATCAACGCCTTGGCGCGTCTGGGGGGCATGGCACCGGGCGAGTTGCCCAAGAGTGTGGCTGCGTTTGGCATTGCTGGAGGCATCGGGAAGTTGTTCTCGACCCATCCACCGATTGAAGAGCGTATTGCGGCGTTGCAAAACGCACAAGGTTGAAAAAATTTCATTCAAGACCCATGCTGGTCTTGAATGAGGGTTGAAAAATGAGGTTGAAATAAAAACGGGGGCTTGATGCCCCCGTTTGCTTTATCTACCGGTCATTCAACCGGTCATTCAATCAATACACGTCATGCTGCGTGTTGTGCACATTGAACTTGCCGGTGGGGGTCACCAGCTTGGGGTCTTTGATCACAGCTTTGAGTTTGCGGGTCTTGTCGTCCACCACCACCAGGGCAGAGATTTTGTCCTTGGCACTCCAGACGGAGAACCAGACTTCATCGCCATCCTTGTTGTACTCAGGCTGAACAATACGCTTGGCACCGTCGTCCTTGATGCCGGCCCACTCACCGATGGGCAGTACTTCAAAACCTTTGTCAAGGTTTTTGATGTCATACACAGCGATGGACTGGCTGTTTTTGGCTTCAGGATTGAGCGGTGTGTCGACCCACAGGTTTTGTGACTTGGGATGCGTCTTGATGAACAGCGAACCGCCACCCTGACCCTTGAGGGTCTGCACCACGCGCCATGCCTGGTCTTTGTGCTTGATCGGGTCGGTTCCAATCAGGCTGATGGTTTCGTCACCCAAGTGGCTGGTGGCCCAGACGGGTCCGAATTTCGGATGCACAAAGTTGGCACCACGGCCAGGGTGTGGCACCTTGCCCACATCCACCAAGGCGGCCAGTTTGTCTTCCTTGGTGTCCACCACGGCCACTTTATTGGAGGCGTTGGCGGCAACCATGAAATAGCGGCCTGTCGAGTCCATGCCGCCGTCATGCAGGAACTGGGCTGCATTGATGGTGGTGATCTTCAGGTTTTCCATGTCCTTGTAGTTGACGATCAGGATCTTGCCGGTTTCTTTGGCGTTGACGATGAACTCCGGGTTGTAATGCGAACCCACGATGGCAGCCACACGGGGCTCAGGGTGGTACTCTTGGGTGCCAACGGTCATGCCGCGGGTTGACTCAATGCGCAGTGGCTTGGGCGAGTCACCTTCCATGATGACAAACTGGGGCGGCCAGTAAGTACCGGCAATCGCATATTTGTCTTCATAACCCTTGAACTTGGAGGTCTCCACTGAGCGGGCTTCCAGGCCAACCTTGATTTCAGCCACGTTGCTGGGGTCTTCCATCCACAGGTCGATCAGGTTGATGCGGGCATCACGGCCGATCACGTACAGGTAGCGGCCAGACTGCGACATGCGTGAAATGTGCACGGCGTAGCCAGTCTTGATGATCTTGACGATCTTCTTGGACTTGCCGTCAATCAGCGCGATCTCGCCTGCGTCACGCAGGGTCACGGAGAACAGGTTGGGCAAATCCAGGCTGTTCATCTTCTTGGTGGGGCGCTTGTTCGGCGGCACGATGATCTTCAGCGAAGACATCATTTCCTTCATGCCCCACTCGGGTGGTGTGGGGGGCTCCTGCTGGATGTAGCGTGCCATCAGGTCCACTTCGGCGTCGTTCAGTTCGCCGGAAGTGCCCCAGTTGGGCATGCCGCCGGGGGAACCGTATTTGATGAAGACCTTGAGGTATTCCGTGCCGCTGGCAATGGTTTTGTCAGTGGTCAAGGGTTTGCCGGTAGCGCCTTTGCGCAGCACGCCGTGGCAGCCCGCGCAGCGCTGAAAGTAAATGTTTTTACCCTTCTCGAACTCGTCCTTGGACATGGCCGGAGCTTTGGGGTTGATGTTGTGATGCATCTCGGCCTGACCCACCGGTGATGAGTCACCCGCTTGGTAGCTCTTTTCAGACGGGCTACGGGGTTCGTGGCCTTTTTCGTCGGCAATGGCATGGGTTGCCGCCAGCGGCAACGCCAGTGCGAGGGCTAGTGTGGCTTTGCGCCAGAGCCCGTATTTTCTGTTACTCATTCTTTCTCCGGTTAGAGGTAGGGATTTTTCAAACACGTGGTGACCACGAGCCCAGCAGCGTACACGGAAATTGCTGTATTGACCTGACCAAGATCAATTTATTCCGGATTTTCAACTAAGGGTTTTCCTGTGCATGAAGTCGGGCGCAAGTTTTGTGGTGAAAAAACCTGTTTCAGGCCAGCAAACTCTTGGCAATGGCCTCGGCGACTTTGATGCCGTCCACCCCGGCGGACAAAATGCCGCCCGCGTAGCTTGCACCTTCGCCAGCCGGGTACAGACCCGCCACATTCACACTCTGCAGATTGTCCCCACGCGGAATCTTGAGCGGCGACGAGGTGCGGGTTTCCACCCCGGTCAGCAGCGCATCGGGCATGTCAAAGCCCTTGATCTTGCGGCCAAACGCGGGCAAGGCTTCGCGAATGGCTTCAATCGCATAGTGCGGCAGGCTGGGCCCCAGGTCACCCAGCTTGATGCCCGGTTTGTAAGAGGGTTGCACGGTGCCCAAGGTGGTGGAGGGGCGCTTGGCAAGAAAGTCGCCCACCAGTTGCCCCGGTGCCGCGTAGCTGCTGCCGCCCAGTACGTAGGCGGTGGCCTCCAACTGGCGCTGCAGCGCAATCCCGGACAGCGGATGAAACCCGTCTGCGCCCAGCGATGCATCTTCCTGCCGCGCCCGGGCCTCGCTGGCGTACTGCGCGCCGTCGGCACCAAAGGCTTGCACAAAAGTGGCCTCGTCGTAGGGATAGTCCGGCGGATCAATGCCTACCACAATGCCCGCGTTGGCATTGCGCTCGTTGCGCGAATACTGGCTCATGCCGTTGGTTACCACACGGCCCGGCTCCGAGGTGGCTGCCACCACCGTGCCGCCGGGACACATGCAAAAGCTGTACACCGCGCGGCCATTGTCGGCATGGTGCACCAGCTTGTAGTCGGCCGCGCCCAGCTGAGGGTGGCCGGTATGGCGGCCCCAGCGGGCGCGGTCGATCACACTTTGCGGGTGTTCGATGCGAAAACCGATGGAGAATGGCTTGGCCTGCATGGCCACGCCGCGTTGGTGCAGCATGGCCACGGTGTCGCGCGAGCTGTGGCCCAGTGCCATCACCACATGATCGGCTTGCAGGGTATGCGATTGCCCGGTGCGCTGGTCCAGCACGGTGAGGGCGCGCAGCTGTTTGCGGCCATTGGTTTCTTCAATGCTGACATCGGTCAGGCGCTGCTCAAAGCGAATCTCGCCGCCCAGCGCAATGATTTCCTCGCGCATGTTTTCCACCACCTTGACCAGCTTGAAGGTGCCAATGTGGGGGTGGGCTTCGTACAAAATTTCAGGCGGCGCACCGGCTTTGACGAACTCGTTCATCACCTTGCGGCCCAGGTGGCGAGGGTCCTTGATCTGGCTGTAAAGCTTGCCATCCGAGAAGGTGCCAGCGCCGCCCTCGCCAAATTGCACATTCGACTCGGGGTTGAGCTCGCCCTGACGCCACAGACTCCAGGTGTCTTTGGTGCGCTCGCGCACGGCTTTGCCGCGCTCCAGCACGATGGGTTTGAAACCCATGCGCGCCAACACCAGGGCTGCAAAAATGCCGCAGGGGCCAAAACCCACCACCACCGGGCGCAGCGCCAGGTTGGCCGGGGCCTGCCCCGCGCGCTGGTAGTCCATATTGGGCGTGCGCATCAGGTGGGGGCTGCCGGCAAACTTGGCCAGCAAAGGCGCTTCAAGTGCCGGATCAATCTCTGCATCCACAATATAGACCGCCAGCAAATCAGCCCGGCGCGCATCAAAACTGCGTTTGAAAACTTGCAGCGAGGCAATAGTGGATTCGGCCACACCCAGCGTCTGTGCGGCCAGTGTCTTCAAAGCCGCAATCGGATGCGGTGGCGGGGTGCGGTCGGCGTCGGTCTCGGTGGGCGCGTCGGCGGGGCGTCGTGCACCTGCGGGCAGGGCACTTAAAGGGAGTTTGAGTTCGGAAATGCGTAGCATGGCGGGTTCAAGGGCATCAGGCATTTTGGGAAGGGAGTATTCAGAATGTGGCTGTGCCACATCCTCAGGCCGGCAAGAAGCCTTCAATCGACAGGTAGCGCTCGCCCGTGTCGTAGTTAAAGCCCAGCACGGTGGCACCTGCGGGCAGATCGGGCAGTTTTTGCGCAATGGCGACCAAAGTCGCCCCGGATGAAAATGCCCACCAACATACCCTTCTGCGCGGGCGCAGCGCCGGGCCATTTCGCGGGCCGGTTCGGCATCGACCTGAATCACGCCGTCGAGCAAATCGGTGTGCAGGTTTTTCGGGATGAAACCCGCACCAATGCCCTGGATCGGGTGGGCAGCAGGTGCGCCGCCGGAAATGACCGGCGAGGCCACAGGCTCCACGGCATACACCTTCAACGCAGGCCATTGCGCCTTGAGCACCTGGGCGCAGCCTGTGAGGTGCCCGCCGGTGCCTACGCCGGTGATCAGGGCATCGAGTCCATTCGGGAAGTCGGCCAGAATTTCTTGGGCGGTGGTGCGGGCGTGAACCTCCACATTGGCCGGGTTTTCAAACTGCTGGGGTATCCAGGCACCAGGGATGGACAAAGACAACTCATAGGCGCGGGCAATGGCACCTTTCATGCCTTTTTCACGCGGGGTCAGGTCAAACGTGGCACCGTAGGCCAGCATCAGGCGACGGCGCTCAACCGACATGCTGTCGGGCATCACCAAAATAAGCTTGTAACCCTTGACCGCAGCCACCATGGCCAGGCCCACGCCGGTGTTGCCCGAGGTGGGCTCGATGATGGTTGCCCCGGGTTGCAGGGTGCCATCGCGCTCGGCAGCTTCCACCATGGCCAGCGCAATGCGGTCCTTGATGGAGCCGCCCGGGTTGCTGCGCTCGGACTTGATGTAAACCGTGTGGCCTGAGCCAAACAGGCGGTTGATGCGCACATGCGGCGTGTTGCCAATGGTTTGCAGAATGTTGTCGGCTTTCATGATCAGATCCAATGCTAAGCGGGTTAGATGATGCGAAAAGACGCCATTTTGGACTACTTCAGCGGCAGCTTGCCACAGCAGGATCAAGATAAGCCGCGATAATGCCCCCGTGAAGCCCACCAGACTGTCGCTGGTGCAATCTTGGAAACAAGGCACTGGAGGAACGTCCGGACTGCACAGGGCAGCGTAGCAGCTAACGGCTGTCCACTGAAAGCCGTGTACGAAAGTGCGCGGTATAAGGTGAGGATCAGAGCAACAGAGACGAGTCGAACGCGGGGCAACCCGGGTTCGGGTGAAACGGGCAATCTCTACGCGCAGCAATACCAAGTAGGCACACGCCGAGCAGCGCAGTTCGCTGCGGTGTTCAACCCGGGGCCCCCGGGCTGTGTGCGGGTAGGTAGCACCGAGCCGTTGGGTGACCAACGGCCCAGATTAATGGCAGTCACATTGGGGGCAACCTCAATGCACAGAATCCGGCTTATCGGTGGGCTTCACACTTTTACGGGCCATGCCCTGCCCATACACCACCAAATTGCCGCCATCACCGGGTTCAAGGCTGGGTCACAGGCGGGTGACCTTGATTATTTCGTGCGCGTTTCGTCCGGAAAGGCAGAGGTGGGCGCGCAATTTACTATCTTTTTAATAGCTGCTCGCGCAGATTCCATGTGCGCTACAGGCTGATTTGGCACAAAATTTTGCCGCCATTCTCCGTTTGAGGAAGATCTGAGAGTGAATTTGGCCAACAATTGGCAATTGAATTGGCAAAAACTTCGGCAAATACAATTAAAAATCCAATGAAATCAATGGTTTACAAACGCGGATAAATTTGCAAAACAGGGACATGCACACCCAGCCCCACCAGTTTGAGTCTTAGGGATGCAGAAATTACAAATATCCCATTTCTGGCGGCGCTGGCGGGTTTATTGCTTCGTTGCAAGCCGCTTGTGTAGCTGAGCTACATGTCGTTCCTACCCTGGCGGGTCTGAACGAGGGCCCGTCTTGCGCCTCACATCGCATCCCGACTCCTCAGGGTAAATCGGGAAATTATTCCTGACCACATCCTACAGACCTGCGCGCGCTCAAAGCATTTCAGCAAGACTATCCGCAGGCCGCAGTGTGCCTTCTCTACATGGGCAGCGAAGAGCTGAAAATTGGTGAAATTTTGTGTTTGCCGTGCGAAAGTTTTCTGAAAAAACTGCAGCCCAATAGCCCGGTTCTGTAGCGGTGTCCGCTCAGCGGATAATCCATCCCCACATGGCACTCATCACTCTACTTGACGCACAGCTGGCATTCGGACACGTTCCCCTGCTCGACCACGCTGATTTTTCCCTTGAAACGCAGGAGCGCGTGGGCCTGATTGGCCGCAATGGCGCGGGCAAGTCCAGCATGCTCAAAATACTGGGCGGCATGGAAAAGCCCGACGACGGCACGCTGCAGGTGCAAAACAACACCCGCATTGCCTACGTGGCGCAGGAGCCGCAGCTGGATGCGGATGCTACTATCTTTGTAGCTGTCAGCGCAGGATTGGCGCGCGTGATCGGCCTGATTGAAGAGTATTGCCAGGGGCATGGTGACCTGGATGCAATGCAAAGCGAAATCGAAGCGCTGGACGGCTGGAACTGGGAGCAACGGGTGAATGAAACGCTGCACCGACTGCACCTGGACCCGCAGGCGATTGTCCGCACCCTGTCGGGTGGTACCAAAAAACGCGTAGCGCTGGCGCAGGCGCTGGTGGCGCAGCCCGATGTGCTGCTGCTGGACGAGCCGACCAACCACCTGGACCTGGACTCGATTGAATGGCTGGAGGGCCTGCTGGTCGATTTCAAGGGCTCCATCATCACCATCACCCACGACCGCTCCTTTCTGGACAACGTGGCCACCCGCATCGTGGAGCTGGACCGGGGCAAGCTGCTGTCCTACCCCGGCAACTTTGCCGCCTACCTGCTGCAAAAAGAAGAACAACTGGCGCAGGAGGCGGTGATCAACGCCCGGGCTGACAAGCTCTTGGCGCAGGAAGAGGTGTGGATTCGCAAGGGCGTGGAAGCCCGGCGCACCCGGGCCACCGCCCGCATCGTGCGCCTGGATGAGTTGCGCGCCCAGCATGCCGCGCGGCGCAACGTTGTGGGCAGCGTGAACATGGACGTGTCCAGCGGCGACAAGAGCGGCAAGCTGGTCTCCGAGATGGTGCATGTGACCAAGACTTTCGGAGATCGCGACGTAGCCCCCAGTCCTGGCGATGCCAGGCCCCCGAGGGGTGCACACGTCCTTGGGGCGGCCCGGCGGACGCGTGATTGTCAAGGACTTCACTACCACCGTGTTGCGGGGTGACAAGATTGGTCTGCTGGGCCCCAACGGCGCGGGCAAAACCACGCTGCTCAAGCTGATTTTGGGCGAGCTGCAGCCTGACCCGCCGCCAGCCAACGCGCCGCCGCCCGAGCCCGGCCACAGCCCCTGGGGCACGGTGCGCTTGGGCAGCAACGTGACGGTGGCCTACTTTGACCAGATGCGCAACGCGCTCGACCTGGACGCGACGCTGGAAGACTTCATCAGCCCCGGCAGTGAGTGGATCGAGATTGGCAACCAGAAAAAACACGTCAAAAGCTATCTGGGCGATTTTTTGTTCTCCCCGGCACGTGCCAACTCACCCGTGCGCAGTTTGAGCGGTGGCGAGCGCAACCGCCTGCTGCTGGCGCGCCTGTTCGCCCGCCCCGCCAACGTGCTGGTGCTGGACGAGCCGACCAACGACCTGGACATCGACACGCTGGAGCTGCTGGAAGACCTGCTGCAAAACTACGACGGCACCGTGTTCCTGGTCAGCCATGACCGCACCTTTCTGGACAACGTGGTCACCAGCACCATTGCGTTTGAAGGTGACGCCAAGTGGCGCGAGTACGAAGGCGGCGTGAGCGACTGGCTGGTGCAAAGCAAACGTGCCAGCGAGATTGCCCAATCCAAGGGTCAAAAAGGCGCTCAGCCCTTTCATTATGAGCGCAAGCAGCTACAAAAAGAAGAGCAAAAAACACCGCCCGCAGCTGCCGCAAGCCCTGCGCCAGCCACCAAAACCCGCAAACTCAGCTTCAAGGAGCAGCGCGAGCTGGACGGCCTGCCCGACGCCATTGCCGCGCTGGAAGCCGAACAAAAAGACATTCAGGCGGCGCTGGCGGATGGCCGCCTGTACAGCAGCGACAACGCGCGTGCCCTGCAGCTGGCCAGCCGCAGTGCGCAGATTGACGACCAACTGATGGCGGCGCTGGAGCGCTGGGAAGAACTGGGCAAGCCCGCTTGAGGCGGTTTGAACCGGTTTGGAAGGCCCCCAGCGCTTATCGTGCGGCGGTTTGGAGTGAATTTGCTACAAAATACATAGCTGTCAGCGCCCGTTTGGCGGGCGGAACAGCTGTTTTTTGCTCTGAATGAGCGCCTTGACGCAGGCCTGCCTGCTGGAGCAGGCCCGCGACGTGCCGCAGGCACCGATTCTTACAGCCAGCCTTTCTTGTGCATGGCCATGGCCACGGCGTAGGCCAGCAGGCTGTGACCGTAAGGTGTGGGGTGCACGGCGTCTGCAAATTGATAGTTGGTGACGACGCCGGGAATCAGGTTGCCTTTGTTGCACACCAGGGACGAGCCCAGCACATTCTTGAGCGGTGTCAAATCACAGGCGGGCAGGGTCACGTTGGTCAAGCCGTAGTAGGCGGGGTTGGCAAACTGAGCTTGTGACACGGCGTAGGCATCCACATACAAGACGGCGGAACTGGTTGACAGCTTGGCCTTTAACTGGCTGTTGAAGGTGGTGACCATTTGGTCGATCAAGGCTTGCGTGGCCGCACTTTGGCTCAGTGCAAACGGCGTTTTGGCCATATCGGGCACGTTGATGACGGTAATGGCTTTCGCACCCTTGGCCAGTATTTGTGTATTGACCAAAGCGGCCAGTTCTGCGCCTGCTGTCGCCATGGCCCCTACCGCGGCAGGTGCGTTGGTTTGCACATAAGCGCCAGCGGCTTGCGCACCCACGGTGGGTGTCAATTTCGCCACAGCAGCTGTCACGCAAGTGGTTTGCGCGTTGGCCGGGTCGCAGGTGCCGGCGGCAATGTCGGCGGCAATTTGCGCGGGTACAGCGGCGGTCACAGCTGCTGTGGCCGCAGCCGTGGCACCGTTCGACAGGGTGGCCAATTGAATAAATACATCATTGGCACCGGCAAGAACCTGGACAAGTTCCCAGCCGGAAAAACGTCCGCGGCTCTTGGCCAGGTGGGTCTTGATCTGTGTGGCGACGGGCACGGTCAGTTGCCCCAGCACGGCGTTGTTGCCACCCAGGAGTTTGTTGCCAGGGCCGACGGGGTTGGTCACGCGGGCACCACCTTGGGCGTAATTGGTACAGGCCGAGTGATTGACCACCGCCACCTTGAAGCCTTTGCTTGCGTCTCCGTCAAGCCCGGTTTGCGCCGCGCAGGGGCGGGGCAGGCCCAAGCCGGCAGCCATTACTTCAGTCCAGTTTTTCGATTGGTTCACGCCTTTGACGACGTTGTTGACCGAAAATTTGCCGCCGCCCAGCGCTGCGACGGTGCCGACTGCATAGGTGCCCACATCGCTCAAGCTGTCACCGAAGGTCACCTGCTTGGAAAAATTGGTCCAAGGGTTGTAAAAACTGGTTGAGGCTGCCGCAAAGGCACGTGGGCTGGCAAGGCTGTCGCTGACCGATGCGTCGGCTGTAGCGCCGCCATCTACCGAGCCGCCACCGCAGGCAACCAGGCTTGCTGCAGCCAGCAGGGTGAGTGTGAGTTTGAATGGACGCATGAGTTCTCCTCGAAATTTAAAAATAGGATTTAAGGGGTGCCGACGACGCAAAAGTATTTGCGCGCGGTGCGGTACTGTAAAAACAGTCCGTTAGAAGGTCGTTAGAAGTTCGTTAGAGGCGCGTGTTGGCCCCATCCGGGGGAAAAGGCGTCATGGTGACGCGGACTTAGAGGCACAGTGCGTATTCCAGTGCTCTAGACCACTCAGTTCAGCGCCGTGACTAGCCAGAAAGGTGGACTTGACCATAGTGCTGAACTACCGCAAGAGACGGGTTGCTGTCGGTCACGTGGCACAGCCGTAAGTCAAGTCCGCAGTGTTTGCGGACATTGCACGCACAGGTTTGTAGTGGCCGATGACACCGGGGTATATGTCCCCCGGACCGGACTGCGCCCGATCCTCCTCCTTTACTTCGCTGCACCATCCACCCCGGCGCCATCGTCAGCCGGCAATGTGGATGCGCAACCTCTCTATAACAACCGGCCCCATTGCCAACAACGCTTGAAGACTCAGGACGGCGTGGCATTCAGTGCAGTGAGGTCAAGGAGGAGACCGCAAAGCGGGCGGGGGAGTGCGCCCGGAGCTCAATGCCACGTCGGACTGAGTCCTGCTGTGAGATCGGCGGCTGCTGGCCTTTTGGAGTCATTCACGACCAAAATCCGAGTGACTCCTGTTTTTTTAAGGTGGCGTCAGCCGCACAAGCAGTTGGCGCGCGTCTTGCAGGTCGGGCGTATCGAAGCCTTCACTGAAAGCCTCATAAACGCCCGCCAGCAGGGCATGCGCAGCTTGGGCCTTGCGCTTCTTCTTCCACAGCCGGGCCAGGCTGGTAGCGGCACGTAATTCGAAAACCTTGGCGTGCTGCTGTTGGCTGATGTGCAGTGCGGCCTGGAAACACACCACGGCTTGAGCGGCGTTGGATGGAGATTGCAGCAGCAGGGCCTCGCCCTGAAGCCGGTGGAGTTCAGCGTCCAGGTGGTGGTCGGCTTTGGCGCTGCCGGTGGCAAAGGCCTCGTCAAGGGTCGCCAAGGCAAGGTCCGCTCGCCCGGCGCTGACACTGGCCTGGGCCAGGGGCTCCAGGCCCATCACTTCGACACTGCCGAGTGCCGCGCGTGTGGCGTTCACGCATTGCTGCATCAGCTCAAGGCCTTGGGGCATTTTCATTTGGGCCATGGCCCACCCGCGCAGCAGTGCCGCGCCCATTTGCCACAGCGCAAAACCGTGCTGCTGAGCCAGCGCCAGGGTTTCATCGGCCAAGGCCAGGCAGGCGACGGGCTGTCGCATATTGCAGTGCAGCAGCATGGCGTAGGTGAGCGCATAGGCCAAACTGTAGGGGTGCTCCAGCTGGCGTGCGTAGGCCACCGTTTGGCCACTGGTGCGCAAACTTTGATCGGCACAACCCATCAGCCACAACACGCCTGACCTATGTGAGCCATTGGTGACGCCAACGTCTTCGCCAAAGCGCGCCACATGGCTGGTTTGCTGGGTGGGCTCATACAGCGCCTGAACTTGCCGAAACTGCCGGTGTGCATCCTCAAAATGGCCCTGCCGAAAATGCGTCACACCTTGTGCAAAACAGGCTTGTTGAATGTGAACCGGGTCGCCGAGGTTTTGCGCCATGCGCTGCAGCTGCTGCGCCAGTTCTTGGGAATGGTTGTAGTCAACCCGTTGGCTGGCGCTGGCCCACAGCCCCCACAGGGCAATGAACAGGTCCACATGGGGTTCTTGCTGGGCATCGGCACACAAGGCCATGGCACGGGTGTAGGCTGCTGCGCCTTGTGCACAGGTGTAGCCCTGCGTTGCGCACAGGGAAGCGCCCAGTTTGATTTGCAAATCGCACTCCAGGCGCTGGCGCTGCACATCGTCGGGCAGTTGTGCCAGCACGTCCAGGCCTGCCCTGCAATGCAATATGACCTCTTGGTGGGCGGATTGCTGGCGGGCCAGCTGGCTGGCCGCGAGCCAGCAGCGTGCGGCTTCACGCAACTGGCCGCCCGCCGTCCAGTGCTGTGCCAGCAGTTCGGGGCGCACGTCTGCATCTGACTGCAGTGCCTTTGCAATGCGCAGGTGTGTGGCCTGGCGCTCAGGGCGGGTTTGGGACTGGTAGGCCGCATCGCGCAGCAGTGCATGGCTGAATTGAAATGCCGTGGGGCCACAAGGTGCAGCAAACCTGCCGAACGCAACTGGCGCAGCGCATGGCCCACGGCTTTTTTCGTCCAGGCTGGCAATGCGGCATAAAAAATCGAGTGTGAACCCGCGCCCGATGGTGGCAGCTTGCTGTGCCACCAGCTTGGCCGCGCCCAGCGCATCCAGGCGGGCGGTCAGCAAGTCTTGCAAGGTCGAGGGGATGGCGCTCAGGTCTTGGCCCGTCAGCTCCTTGGCCAGTTCTTCTAACAACAGGGGGATGCCATCGGCGCGCTGCACGATGGAGCGTGCCACGGCAGGGGGCAACTCAGGCAGCACGGCGTCCACCAGCGCGCGGGCCTCCTGGGTGTTCAGTGCCTGCAGGGGCATGGTGGCGCACCGATCCTGCGCCCACGGCGGTGAAAAATCGGGCCGGGCCGTCATGACGGCCATCCAGGCCCCGGGCCGTTGATGCGAAATGACTCGATTGAGCAGTTCCAGGGAAGAGGGGTCGGCCCAGTGCAGGTCTTCCACCACCAACAGCACGGGCCGGGGCTGCGCCATGGTGTAGAGCCTCTCCAGCACGATTTGCAAGGTTCTTTCGCGCTGGCGGGGTGAGGTGGTCAGCGCATCATTCGCTGGCGAATGCATGGGCAGGGACAACAGCTTGGCCAGCAGCGCATGCACATCGGCCTGTTCGCCGGGGTAGTGGGTCGCTACGTACTGGGCAAGCTTTTGCGCGCGCGAAAGCGTTGAGTCGGTCGCCACAAAGCCCATCGTGGCCTGAAACAGCTCGATCAAGGGGTGAAAAGGCGTTTGGCTGTACTCCGGAACACAACGCATTTCGGTACTTGCGAAGGGGGTGTCTTTCAGGGCCTGCTTGAGCGCCAGCACCAGGCGCGACTTGCCGATGCCTGCATCGCCTTGCAGCAGCACGGCGCGCGGGCTGCCCTGCTGGGCTTGCTGCCACAGTGCGAGCAAGGTGGCAAGCTCCTGGGTGCGGCCCACCAAGGGGGTCAGCGTGTCGGCGGCCTCCAGCCGGTCGCGTGCGCCGCTTTCTTGCAGCACACGGCAGGCGTCACCTGTGTGTGCTGTGCAGTCAAAATACCCCGCCACCAAACGGTGGGTGGCGCGGCTGATGGCAATTTCGCCGTCGTCAAGTTGCTGGCGCAGGCGGATGGCGACGTTGGATGCAGCGCCAATCGCGTCAGGCACATCGGGCTCGCCACCGCTGATCACCATGCCCGTGTGCACCCCCATGCGCAAGGACAGACCGATGAACTTTTCGTCGCGCAAGGCCAGTGCCGCCCGTACCGCCTGCCTTGCACTGTTTTCGACAGCATGGGGATAGCCAAAATAGGCCAGCAGGCTGCCGCCGTGCGCTTGCACCAGGTAGCCCGAAAAGGCGCGGATGATGTCGCCACAGCGCTGCTGGGGGCCGTGCAGCCGGGCCATGGCGGCGTCCGGGTCGTCCACGCCGCCCACCTCCAGTGCACAGTGCAGTACCGTCACCTGGCGGCGCTGTGCGCGTGAAAGGGGAACGGTCGGTGCCGCAAGGGATGCATCGGAACTGCGCCGTCCCTTGGGTGGCAGGGCATGGTTGCGAATGTGCTCAGCCAGTGTGCGCGTCTCTTCTGAAGGCAAGAGCCCGAGCTCGTCCTTGACAACGCGGCACCAGCGGTCGAAGTGGGAGAGTGCTGCATCGTGCTGGGCGCATAGCGCCAGCAGGCGCATGACGCGCCGGCTCCCATGCTCATTCCAGGGGTCGAGTGCCAAAAAGCGCTGCGCGAAAGGCAGGGCCTGCGTAAACGCACCAGCGCGTTCATGGGTGTCTGACAGCTGGGCTAGGCGGCTGAGTGCGCGCTGCAGCACCCGTTCGCGCTGGGGATACAGCCAGTCTTCAAATTCCGGGCAGTCCGGCAACGCAAAACCTTGCAGGAATTCACCCTGGTAGAGCGCAGCGCACTGCGCCATGTCGGCCAGGCAGTCCGTGCAAAAACCGGGTGCTGCAACGGTGGTGCAGGCCAATGTGGGAGCCAGAAACCGGATGGCGTCAACGTCGATTCGCTCGTCCACCTGCAGCGCCACTGCGCTGCGACTGACCTGCAAAAGCGCGTTGTCCTGTGCATCATCTTCCCCATTGATGAGTGGGCGCAGATTATGCAAAACCAGTCGTAAATTGGCCAGCGCCGTGGTGCGCTCCAGCGCCGGCCACAGCAATTGCGCCAGGTAGTCACGTGTGTAGGACCGCCCGGCTTGCAGGGCCAAAAATGCCAGCAGCGCACGACCTTTCTCGTAGGCCAAATCGACGCCCACACCCCGGCTCGCCAATCGGAACAAGCCCAGCAATTGAAGGGTGAGGCGCGGCGTGGGTGAGGTCATAGCCCCGCCTGGATGGAAGCAATGTGCATGGCTCCGATGCTACCAATCTTGCTGCTTGTGCGTTGCCCGCCCGCCGCGCGCCACCGAGTTCAGTACGCCCATATCTTGCCAAGCCGCCTGATGTTGCACCGGGCTGGAACTGCAACCAAGCGCATTTTTATGAATGAAATAGGGCTCTACCGCACGTTCTGCTTGCGCAAGCAGCTATAAATACGATAGCACCTGAGTGGCGCTGATGTCGTTCAGGCAGCGGGTGTGGCCCAACGGACATTCGCGCTCAAAGCAGGGGGCGCAGTCCAGCGGGGGCTGGTAGTCGGCCTGGGTTTTGAGCCACAGCACGGTGGCGCGCTCGTTCAGTGGCGGCGTGTGCAGCGGGCTGCTGGAGCCGAAAATGGCCACTTGCTGCACCCCAAAGGCGGCGGCCACGTGCATCAGGCCCGAATCGTTGCTTACTATGCTTTTGGTAGCTGCTATCGCACAGAAGGCGTGCGCCAGCGAGGTTTTTCCTGCCAAATTCAGGCACTTCTGCGGTTGCCCGGCGTTGACCGGTGCCGCAATTTGCTGGCACAGCTCAAACTCCTTGCCGGAGCCCAGCAGCACCACCGGCAGGTCAAGCTGGCGTGCCAGTTCAGAGAAATGCGCTGCTGGCCAGCGCTTGGCCGGGCCGTATTCAGCGCCGGGCGCAAACACGTAGTAGCCGCCTTGTGCCAGCCCCAAGGTGGCCAGCGCGGCTTGTACTTCAGTGGCATCGAGCTGCAACCGGGGCCGGTCATTGGCCACATCGGCTTCGCCACTGAGCGCTGAATAGAACGCCACCATGGGCGGGCGTTTGTTTTTGGGCGGGTTTTTCAGGCGGTGGGTGAGCAGACCCACGCGCGCCTCCCCCAGATAGCCGACGCGTTTGGGTATGCTGGCCAGAAACGGCAGCAAGGCGCTTTTCAGGGAGTTGGGGCAAATATAGGCTGTGTCGAAGCGGCCTTCGAGCTGTTTGGCCAGGCTGCGTCGCGCCTTGAACTGCAGGCCACCGTGGGCAAAGGGGAACTCAATCACCTCGGCCACGTGCGGCATCGCCCGGTAGACCGGTGCCACCCACGGCAGTGCGCCGACGGTCAAACGCTCGCCGCGCGCCTGCAGGCGGCGCATCAGGGGATCGGTCATGACCGCATCCCCAATCCATTGGGGGGCGATGACCAGAGAGGATAGTGGTGGCCGTTGACTCACCCCCCCCCCCCCCCGACGTGTTCGCCCGCCTTCAGTTTGTACACCGTGCCGCAATAGGGGCATTTGGCTTGCCCGCTGCCCGCCACGTCCAGGTAAACCTTGGGGTGGCTGCTCCAGAGTTTCATGCCGGCCTGGGGGCTGGGGCAATAGACGCCGCCTTGGGCGTTGAGGTCTTTGGCCAGCAGTTCAACAGTTGAGTTACTCATCTTGTTCCTGATCAGTGGTGGGCAGACTAAACTTTTGTCAGCCAGTGGGCATATTTGGGGTTGCGGCCATTGACGATGTCAAAAAACGCGCTCTGGATTTTTTCGGTGATCGGGCCACGGCTGCCGCATCCCAGTTCGATGCGATCGAGTTCACGAATGGGGGTTACCTCGGCAGCGGTGCCGGTAAAGAAGGCCTCGTCACAGATATAGACCTCGTCGCGCGTGATGCGCTTTTGCACCAGTTCAAGCCCCAGGTCCTTGCAGATATGGAACACGGTGTTTCGGGTGATGCCGTTGAGGGCACCTGCGGACAGGTCGGGCGTGTAAACCACGCCGTCCTTGACGACAAACAGGTTCTCGCCAGCACCTTCGCTGACAAAGCCGGACGCATCGAGCAGCATGGCCTCGTCGTAGCCGTCGTCGGTGGCTTCCATGTTGGCCAAAATGGAGTTGGTGTAGTTGCTCACTGCCTTGGCCTGCGTCATGGTGATGTTGACGTGGTGGCGCGTGTAGCTGGAAATTTTGACGCGGATGCCGCGTTTCATGCCGTCCTCACCAAGGTAAGCGCCCCAGGGCCAGGCCGCCACCATCAGGTGAATGGTGTTGCCCTTGGGGGAGACGCCCAGTTTGCGGTCGCCAATCCAGGTCAGGGGGCGCAAATAGCCGGACTCCAGCTTGTTTTCACGAATGACGGCAATCTGCGCTTCGTTCACCTGTTCTTTGGTGAACGGGATTTTCATGCGCAAAATTTTGGCGCTGTTGAACAGGCGGTCGGTGTGCTCCTGCAGGCGAAAAATGGCAGTGCCACCCTCTCCTTTGTACGCGCGAACCCCCTCAAAAGCGCCGCAGCCGTAGTGCAGTGTGTGGGTCAGGACGTGGATTTTGGCGTCACGCCAGTCCACCATCTGGCCATCCATCCAGATTTTTCCATCACGGTCAGCCATTGAAGGGGGTAGGGGGCTCATCAATTTTTCCTTAAAGAATTACGCTTGGAGAATCTGCAAAAACAGCGATTTTACGGGCGCGCCGGGGCGCTGCTGGCCAGATGTTGCGCCAGGCCTGTTCAGACCGCATGGGCGTCGGTGACGGCTTTTTCCAGATCGGTGAAGGCTTCCTGCACATAAGCGCCTAGGCGCTGCAGGTTGGGCAGCTCATCCGACGCAATCAGGCCAAAGAACAGCTCGCCCGCGTAGCTGAACAAGGTGATGTTGAGCAAGTTGCTCGGCGGCAGCAGACTCACGGGGTGCATCTCTTCCATGCGGGCCCCCTTGATGAACAAGTGATGCCGCGGACCGGGCACATTGGAGACGAAGGTATTGCCCCATGGCGGCAGGGTGTTGCTCAGCCCCAGCATCTCGGCAATTTGTGCGATCAGCCCGGTGATGAGGGTGTAGGACTCAATACTTTCGGGAGCAACGCTGTCCACCATGGTGCGCACGTTGCGCAGCGAGAAACCGATGTTGCGCAGGCGCACATAGGGGTCGTCGGTCGGTGTGGAGAGTTCCACCAGAACAATTCCCACCTTGTTGCCCGCCGTTTTTTCACCTTCCTGGCGCAAATTGACCGGCATCTGAATGGTGATGGGGCGCTTTAGCTCGACACCTTGGTCGCTCAGGTAGCGGCGCAAGGCACCATCCAGGCAGGTCAGTGCGATATGGTTGAGCGTTGACCGGGTGCGTTCCCGAACGCGGTCGATGCGCTTCATGGAAACGCCCGCGGTCGTGAACTGGCGTCCGGTGGTGACCTGGCCGGTCAAAGGCGTTTTGGCGCTGGATACAAAGGGCAGGGCAATGGCGTTTTTGGTGAGGTTCACACTTTCCAGAAACAGCATGGTGGCCAAACGGGCAACGCCCATGAAGCGCAAGGTGGTGCCGCTGACTTCCTTCCACAGCGTCTGCATCATGGCCTGATTGTGTTTTTTGCGGCTTTCACCGTAGCCACTGAGTCGCTGCGTCCATACCGGGGTGATGGTCAAGTCGTCGGCAGATTCGGTCATGTTGTCGGCGGTCCAGCGTGCCATGGTGATGCCATCGGCATAGGCATGGTGCATCTTGTGGTACATCGCAAACTGGCCGTCTTCAAGGCCGTCAATCACGTGTACTTCCCACAGCGGGCGCGAGCGGTCCAGCACGGGCGTGTGCAATTGGGAAACCAGCTTGTAAAGCGACGGTCGGTCGTTGTGGCCGGGGCGCAGCTTGTGGTAAAAAACGTGCTCGCTCAAGTCCACCTTGTCGATGGTTTTCCAGTGCGGCATGGATCGCAGGGAAAACTGGATCACACGGTTAAAGGGTGCTTTGACATCGGTGAAGGTCAAATAGTCTTGGT
This sequence comes from Candidatus Rhodoferax bjergmarkensis, assembly GCA_016708345.1. Taxonomy (GTDB): domain Bacteria; phylum Pseudomonadota; class Gammaproteobacteria; order Burkholderiales; family Burkholderiaceae_C; genus Rhodoferax; species Rhodoferax bjergmarkensis. The sequence goes on along the minus strand of JADJFX010000038.1, from coordinate 103,745 downwards.
AAAGAGTCTTGGCAAAGGCCGGGCTTGATTTGGCAGGCCGTTTGCAAATCAACAGACCGCCCACGTGTTTGGGGCTGGCCTGCGACTCGGCGACAAAAAAACCGAGATCGAGTAACGACAATTTATGCATGGTGTTTTTAAATATGTTGGGTGCAATGCCGTATTTTCACCGAATAGCCCCCTAACGCTCAGACCCGCCACAAGTCCAGTTTCAAACGCCCGAGTCGATCTCTGCATTTATTTGTGTGTTCGCCGCCGCCGGCCAGCGCACTGACACGGCCAATCCCCCCAGCAACTCTGAGCGGCTCACCTGCAATTGGGCACCCGACACATCCGCAATGCGCTTTGCAATCGACCAGCCCAGCCCGCTGCCCGGTTGCGCATGGCCCAGCACCCGGAAAAAACGCTCGCCCAGCCGGGCCATGTCTTGCGCTTGCATGCCTGGGCCACTGTCTTGCACGCACAGAACCGCTTGTTCCGCATCGCACGCTACGCTCACTTTAATGTGGGCACCGTCCGGGCTGTAGCGCAGCGCATTGTCGATCAGGTTGCGCACCAGCACGCCCACCAGCGTGTCGTCGCCTGCCAGGGCGCAAGGCGTGGGTGCATCGAGTTCCAGCGTTTGGCGGCGTGTCAAAGCGCCGGGCGCCAGTTCGGCTGCCACGCGCTGCACCAGCGCGCTCAGGTCAAGGGGGTGGGTGGGCACCGCCGCCGGGGTTTCCAGCCGCGCCAGTGTCAGCAGCTGTTCAACCAGCCGGGTGGCGCGGTCGCAACCGGCCAAGGTGGCTTGCAAGGCATGGTCACGCTGGGCGGCGTTGGGGCCGGCACCCAGCGCCACCTGGGCCTGGGCGCGGATGGCGGCAATGGGGGTGCGCAGCTCATGCGCTGCATCGGCGGTGAAGCGGCGCTCGGACATCATCATGCCCTCAATGCGCTCAAACAAGTCGTTCAGAGCCTTCACCACAGGCTGTATTTCCGAGGGCGTGTCGCTTAAGCCGAGGGGTTCCAGCGCCTGTGGCTTGCGTTGGCCCAGCATCTCGCTGAGCTGGCGCAGCGGTGCCAGGCCCTGGCGCACCGCCCACCACAGCACCAGGGCCAGCAGCGGCAGGGAAAACACCAGGGGCACCAGAGCGCCTTGCAGGCAAGCCCACAGAATCGAGTTGCGCGAGGACATTTGCTCGCCCACATACACCTGCACATCGCGTTCGCCGCCATGGGTGGCAAACACGCGCCACTGCGACCCGTCGCCCAGGCGAACCGAGTCAAAGCCGCGCGTGGTCGTGGTCAGCGGGGCCAGTCCGGCATTGGACGAACGCATCACCAATTGCCCTTCGTGAAAAACCTGAAACATCACCTTGGGCGCGTATTTGTGCAGGGTCGGGGCGTCCGCCACGTCGTCATCATGATCGGCGGTGCTTTGCTGCACCACCAGCAGGGCGGCCGCCTGGGCCAGATGGCCGTCCAGCAGTTCATCGAGTTCGTGGCGTGCATTGACCCAGGTCATGACGGCGGCCCCCAGCCACACCAACGTCACCCATCCCAGCACCAGCATCAACAGGTGTGCCTGCAAAGACTTTTGTGCGTTCGATGGGGTCATGGTGTTATGGCGCCTCTGGTGTGCGCAGCACGGTGTAGCCGATGCCGCGCACCGTCTGGATGATGTCAGTGTGTAATTTGCGCCGCAGGTGGTGAATGTGAACCTCAATCGCGTTGCTGTCCACTTCATAGCCCCAGCTGTACAGCTTTTGCTCCAGTTGTTCGCGTGACAGCACCCGCCCTGCATTGAGCATCAGCACATGCAGCAGATCAAACTCACGGGTGGACAGGATCACGTCTTGGCCCTTGAAGCTTACCTGCCGGGCCGTTGGGTTCATCAACACGTCGCCACAGCGCAAGACGTCCTGCATCTGGCCGTGGGCGCGGCGCACCAGTGAGCGCAGCCGGGCACCGAGCTCATGCAGGTCCACCGGTTTGATCACATAGTCATCCGCCCCCAGGTCCAGCCCGCGGATGCGATCGGGCACCGCGTCACGTGCCGTCAGCACCAACACAGGCGTGGTGATTTTGCGCGCGCGCAGGGACTGCAAAACATCGATGCCGTCCTTCAGCGGCAAACCCAGATCCAGCACTGCGGCGGCGTAATCTGAGGATGCGAGTTCGCGCTCGGCCGCCACGCCGTCGCGCACCCAGTCCACCTGAAAGCCCTGCTGGCCCAGGCCCGCGCGCAGTCCGTCGCCCAGCATCGGGTCGTCTTCAGCCAGCAAAATTCGCATACCAGTGAGCTCCCAAGTTGAAATGACTGACGGGTGCGACTTTACCCATGTCTCAATGTGATGGCTTGTTCAGTCATCGTGGCTTTGATGCTTTTTGGAGCGGCTAGGTTCCGTTGCCGCCCAAGGCGTAGCCGCACCTGAAGGCGCGCTCTGCCATTGCAGCCACCAAAACCCGAGGGTTGCGGCCAGCATCAAAATGGCCAATCCTCGCCATGCCTTGCGGATGCCGTCGCCAGGCGCACCGATTTTTTTGCCGTTGACCATGGAGCGGACCAGATTTTCACGGTGCAGCCAACTCGTCACGAGGGCGCCTGCCACATGCACAGCCACCACCGCCAGCATGAAGCCAGCAGCGCCTTCATGCAACTCCTCCAGCCAGTGGCCCCCCACATCGTTGTAAACCGCCCAGCCTGAGGTGACACAGGCCGCGCTCAAAAGCAGCAACAGCACGATCGCCATCGCCCCGGCCGGGTTGTGGCCGAGATGGTGCTCGGGCTTGCCGTTCACCATGGCCCTCAGATAACGAACAACCACGGCCGGGCCACGCACAAAGCTGCTGAAGCGGGCATAAGGTGTGCCAATGAGCCCCCACAAAATGCGAAACACCAGCAGCCCAGCCATGGTGTAGCCCAGGCTGACATGTACCAGACGCCAGCGTTCGCTCTCTGCCGTCAGATACGCCCCGGCAAAACTCAGCACCATCAGCCAGTGAAACACGCGCACCGGCGCATCCCACACCAGAATTTTGGTTTTTTCGTTTGAATCGGTCATGGTGCTTACCTCGGAATTTTGATGTCGTGCTCGCTGTAGCTGCCTTGCGATGCGTTGGGGTGGCAGGCTGCGCAATTGGCGGGGCTGCCGACAGAGGTTCGCTTCCAGACCGCAGGCGATACCTCGCGCTCATTGTGTTTGCGTAAAAACCAGGCGGACTTTGTGATGCGGTCCTGTGGCGGCTCTTCGCTGACCCGCTTGTAGGTTCCCGCATGGGCCTTGAGCCAGCCGCTGATTTCGCGAGCACTGGTCTCATCCAGCGAGGCATCAACGCCGTAATGTTTGCCCAGCGAGCCCATGATGCGCTGCCACGAAGCCGCCGGCAACTGGCCGGGCGCAAAGGCCGTGTGGCAGGATGCGCACTCTTGCTGGTACTTGGGCAAGGGCGGGGCCTGCGGGCTCCGCGAATCGGCGTGGGCGGACGCCGCAAGGCTTGTTGCCAGCAGCGCAATGGCGATCGGTTTAAGTGTTGAACGAGTCATCAACATAGGGGGCTCCTTGACGGTGAAAGTGGGGCTGTGGTGGGTGGATGGCGCATCAGCGTTTGAGCGTGAGCAGCCAGGCCAGCACATCGGCCTTCTCGCTGGCCGTGCATTCGCGCCCCAGCACGTCGTTGCAGTTGCGGCGAAACCATTTTTCTGACTTGGCCGTGTCGGCAAAGCGCTCGGCGTTGAAGGCCGGTGCCAGCGGCGCAATCACCTTGCCGGTGCTGGCGTGTTTGCCTTCCACGGTGGGCGTGGCACTGTGGCAGGACGAGCAACTCCAGTCCTTGCCGTGCTGGCGGGTAAAGAACTGCTGACCGCGCGTGGGCTGCGCGGCGGTGGCAGCCTGTGCCGACAGGGCGGCAAGCTGTTCGGCTGGCGTCACGGCGTAAGTTGATGTACTCAGGGCGGCTGCGCTCAAGAGCAGGGCCCGGGAAAGAATTGTCAAAAATTTGTGCATGGCACCTCCTTGGGGCCGAATGTTAGGCAGCGCAGATTAAGTAATTCATAACGCCATTTCTAGATCATCCGTGTCGTAGTTGCTTCGCCTTGTCCTCCCAGAGGATCGGCAGGTGCTATGGGACACGCTGGCGCACTGCCTGCGGCTTCGCGCCTGGACACAAATGATTTGGAAACGGAATAAGGGCTGGCGCGTTACAATGGCCGTGCTGCCTTGGTCAATGCCGTGGCAGCGCAGTTCATCCGGGTTGTTTCACTAACCCAACGTCCAACCCCCGATTCAAAGCGTCACGGTGCCTTGCAGGCCCGTTGCATTCATCATGGGCCTGTTCTTGCCGTCTGGCATGCAGTAGCTCCTGCCTTTTTTAAACCCAACCGGAGAGTGGCCATGGCCAAAGAAGAATTGATAGAAATGAGTGGCATGGTTACGGATGTGCTGCCCGATTCCCGTTTTCGTGTCACTCTGGACAACGGACACCAGTTGGTTGCCTACACCGGTGGCAAGATGCGCAAGCACCATATCCGCATCTTGGCGGGCGACAAGGTTTCGCTGGAAATGTCGCCCTACGACCTGACCAAGGGGCGCATCACCTTCCGCCATATCGCGGGTCGGGGACCGGGCCCCTCCATGGGTCAGCATTGACGCGCACCGATCATTTTTGCGGGCGTGTTTTGGCTGGCGCTCAAATTGCAGCTATTCTTGCGAGCGCGCGCAGTCACTCACTCATCATGTTGTGTCTGTGAGCGATCCATTTCATTCAGGAGTCGATGTTGAAGAAGCAAATGTTGGCATGGACCAGTGCCTTGATCCTTTCAGCGGTTCCATCTTTCGCTGTGGCTGAAACAGCCATGACGCCCAAGGCCCAGTTTGCTGCCGACAGCAAGCGCGCCATGACGCGTTATACCAGTGACAACGCACTGTGTGCTGAAGAAAAATCGTCCAGCGCCCGGCTTCAGTGCCGACGCGATGCCAAGGCTGAGTACGACCAGTCAATCGCTGTGGCCAAGAAGAAAATGACTGTTCAAACGTCAGTTAAATCGGCTGCTATTGCGGCAGCCCCGGTGCCTGCCACCAAGGTGGCCGCCCCTGCCCCTGTTTCCAAACCGCTGTGTGACGACTGCGCCAAGGTGCTGGCCGTCAACGTGCTGGATAAAGAGGGTGAAGGCGGCGCATTGGGCATCATCGCGGGCGGTGCCGCCGGTGCTTTGCTGGGCAACCAGGTGGGCGGTGGCACTGGCAAAGACATTGCTACCGTGGTGGGTGCCGTGGGTGGGGCTTACGCAGGAAAGACCATCGAAGGGCAAATGAAATCGCGCAAGGTCTGGTCCGTCACGGTACAAAACCCATTTGGCATCAAGAAAAATTTCCGCTTTGACCATAGCCCCGGTTTTTCCGTCGGTGAAACGGTCAAGTATTCAGGCGACACCATAGTTCGGCAGTGAAAAACGCTGGGGTGAACGCTGGGTGCTGATGTCAGGGCAAGTGTTTTAAATTTTATAGCGAACGGGTGACTGCGTGAAAGCAGAGGGGGGATCAAGCACTGTCAAGTAAAGTAGCACAATGTACTTGTCTTTATAACCTCTTTATCAGCATGCCACAAAGCGCATTAAATTCTCATTTCAGTGAACCCTGGCTGGGCGAGGTCGATGTATGGCTGCTGGCGCAGGGGCGGCATCTTCGTCCGTGGGAAAAACTGGGCGCTCACCTTTGCACGCGCAGCGGTGTGGCCGGTACGGCGTTTGCCGTGTGGGCACCGAATGCGAAAAAAGTGTCGGTGGTGGGAGATTTCAACCATTGGGACTCGCACCAGCACGTCATGCACCATCGTTTCGAATGCGGCACCTGGGAGATTTTTGTCCCCGGTGTTGGTGAAGGCACCATGTACAAGTTTTTCGTGGTGGGCGCTGATGGCGAGCAGGTCTTCAAGACCGACCCCTACGCCCTGCGCACCGAAAGCGGCTCCGGCCATGCCTGCATGGTCATGAAGTTGCCTGAGCCGGTGTTGCTGCCGCCGGGCCAGCGTGCGCAGGCCAATGCCTTGAATGCGCCCATGAGTATTTACGAGGTGCATGTCGGGTCTTGGCGGCGGCCCAACGGGCAGATGCCAGATTGGGATTATCTGGCGCGAACGCTGGTGCCGTATGTGGTGGACATGGGGTTTACCCATATCGAATTGATGCCGGTCAACGAGCACCCGTTTTATGGTTCTTGGGGCTACCAGCCGACCGGGCTGTACGCGCCAACCGCCCGCTATGGCACACCCGAAGCCTTTCGTGACTTTGTGGCAACGGCGCACGAGGCTGGTTTGCAGGTGCTGCTGGACTGGGTGCCGGCCCATTTTCCAACTGACAAGCATGCGCTGGCACGCTTCGATGGAACAGAGCTGTTTGAGCATGCCGACCCGCGAGAAGGTTTTCACCGTGACTGGAATACGCTGATTTACAACTTCAGCCGTGACGAAGTGCGCAACTTTCTGGTTGGCAATGCACTGTTCTGGATTGAGCGCTATGGCATTGACGGGCTTCGGGTCGATGCCGTAGCCTCCATGCTGTACCGTGATTACAGCCGTCCTGAAGGCGAGTGGGTTCCCAACCGGGACGGCGGCCGTGAAAACTATGAAGCCATTGCGTTTTTACGTGAAGTCAACCGCGTGTTGGGGGTGGAAGTGCCTGGCGCGATTGCGGTGGCGGAGGAGTCCACGGCCTTTCACGGCGTGACGGCACCGCCCTGGAATGGCGGTCTGGGTTTCCATTACAAATGGAATCTGGGGTGGATGCATGACACTCTGGCTTATTTCGCTCTGGACCCGGTGTACCGCTCACACCACCATGAGCGCATCAGTTTTGCCATGATGTACGCCTACAGTGAGCATTTTGTATTGCCGTTGTCGCATGATGAGGTGGTGCATGGCAAGGGTTCGCTGTACGGCAAGATGTGGGGTGACCCATGGCAAAAGCGGGCAAACCTGCGTGCCTTGTATGCGCTGATGTACGCCCATCCAGGCCGCAAACTCATGTTCATGGGCTGCGAACTGGCGCAAACCCGGGAGTGGAATCACGATGGCGAACTCGACTGGGGCTTGCTGGACAACCCGGACCATGCGGGGGTGCAACACCTGGTGCGTGATCTCAATCACCTCTACCGCAACCATGCGGCGCTGCATGCCCGTGATGATGACGCGGGCGGATTCAGGTGGATCGACGTCGAAGACCGGGCGCAATCGGTATTCAGCTTTGTTCGCTACGGTGTCACACCAGAACAGCAGGTAGTTGTTGTGTGTAATTTGACACCGGTGGTACGTCATGGTTATCGCTTGGGGGTGCCGCATGCCGGGGTCTGGACCGAGGTTTTGAACACCGATTCCTCGCATTACGGCGGCAGCGAGGTCGGCAATTTTGGCCGTGTGACGGCGCAGAATGTTCCCTCGCACGGTTGTGCTGCCTCAGTGGTGTTGTCCCTGCCACCTTTGGGGGTGCTGTACTTGATGGCTGGAGAAACAGCATGAACCAGGCCGTTGGCGTCGTCAATACGGTGACTTGTGGGTTGGGGCAGGCATGGCCCATGGGAGCAACCTGCATCAAATGGGGCGGGCAGGAGGGCGTGAACTTCGCTGTCTTTTCACGCCATGCAGAGCGCATTGAGGTTTGTTTGTTTGACGAAACAGGCCAGCAGGAAACAGCGCGTTTTACGCTGCCAACCTGCACCAACGGAGTCTGGCATGGGTTTGTGCCCGGACTCGGGGTGGGGCAACTTTATGGATTGCGAGCGCATGGCCCCTATCAACCTGCACGCGGGCATCGCTTCAATCCGGCCAAATTGCTGATTGACCCGTTCGCGCGTGCCATCGTGGGGGACAAGAAAAATCTGTCGCTGGAGCATGATTACCTGGAGAGGACCGAAGAGGGAACCTCGATGCGCGATGCCAGGCGTGACCCGGCCAATGATGCAGCGCGCATTCCGAAAGCCCGCATTCTGGACCTCAAGGCCGAGTTGCAGGCTGGAGCCGACATGACGCCAGGCCCCCAAGTACCGCTTGCCCATACGGTGCTGTACGAGGCACACGTCAAAGGCTTGACGCAGCGCCATCCTGAGGTGCCGCAGGCTCTGCGTGGCACCTATGCGGGGCTGGTCAGCCCCCCCATGCTGGCGCACTACCGGCGCTTGGGCATCACCACGCTGTGTCTGTTGCCGGTGCAACTGCATGTGACAGAGGGGCATTTGCTGAAAAAGGGCTTGCGCAACTATTGGGGCTACAACACGCTCGGATTTTTCATTCCCGAACCGGGGTATGCCAGCGGTCAATTCGCGGATGACCGTGCAGAATTCCGGTTCATGGTGGATCTGCTGCACCTGAACGGACTCGAAGTAGTGCTGGATGTGGTTTACAACCATAGCGCCGAAGGTGATGCGATGGGTTCTACCCTGAGCTGGCGCGGGCTGGACAATGCCAGCTGGTACGCGCTGGATGACGCTGGCCAGTACCTCAACTTCAGTGGTTGTGGCAACAGTCTTGGTTTGATGCGTCCGTGCGGGGCGCAGCTGGTGATGGACAGCCTGCGCTGGTGGGTGCAGGCTTTTGGTGTGGATGGTTTTCGCTTTGATCTGGCCACCGCTTTGGGGCGTGACCCCTTGCTGCACCATAAATTCCACCCGATGTCGGGCTTGCTGGCGGCCATCGGACTCGATCCGGTGCTGGCCCGGGTAAAGCTCATTGCGGAGCCTTGGGACATCGGGCCGGATGGCTACCAGCTGGGGCAATTCCCTGCCGGCTGGCTCGAATGGAACGACCGGTTTCGCGATACCAGCCGTGCGTTCTGGCTCGGTTTTGACTGCACGCGCGGGGATTTTGCGCGCCGGATTACCGGCTCCAGTGACTTGTTTGATCACGGCGGTCGCAATCCTTTGTCCAGCGTCAACATGATCACCGCGCATGATGGCATGACCTTGACCGATCTCACCTCCTACCGGCGCAAGCACAATTTGCTCAACGGGGAAGACAATCGCGACGGGGCGCAAAACAATCACAGCACCAATGCTGGCGTAGAGGGGCCGAGCGCCGACGCTGGCGTGCAGGCCGTGCGCGGGCAATGGCGCCGCGCGCTGTTGGCCACCCTGTTTTGCGCACAGGGCACGCCCCAGCTGTTGGCCGGGGATGAGCTGGGGCAGACCCAAAATGGCAATAACAACGCTTATTGCCAAGACAATGAAACAAGCTGGCTTGATTGGGGCGGTGCGGACACTGGACAGACCGATTTTGTGGCGGGGCTGATTCATCTGCGCCATGCCCATGCGGCGTTTCGCTATGCGCACTGGTTTACCGGCAGTGCGCCCCGGTGGCCCATGGTGCAGGCCCATGGGGCGTCATTCGCACTTGACATGGCCGGACTGGGTGCAGACATTGCATGGCGCAAGCCTGATGGCGGACCCATGACTGCGACCGACTGGGAAGACCCGCAAACGCGCAGTTTTGCCAGTCTGATCGAAGTGGCCGAAGAAGGCCAGCTACCCACGCAGCGCTGGCTCATGATGTTCCATGCTGGCAGCACCCCCTGCGCCTTCGCCTTGCCCCCCGGGCGCTGGCTGCAGGTGCTCGACAGTGCGCAGGCATTGGTTTTGCCGCAAGCTCAATGGGAGGTCGCCAAGGTCAGCGTTGATGAAATCATGCTGTCGCCCCGCACTGTGGTCGGGCTGGTTCAATGGCTGGATGTTTCCCCTTTGTCTCCTGATTCACTTTCACAATGACGCCATGACAAACGCCGGTGCTTCCATTTTTTCGCAGCGCACCAGTGGTGTGCTGCTGCACATCACCTCCTTGCCAGGGCCGTATGGTTCCGGCGATCTGGGTGCCGAGGCCTACCACTTTGTCGACTGGCTGGTGTCAGCCGGGCAACGTTTGTGGCAGATATTGCCGCTGTCGCCGGTGGGGCCGGGCAACTCCCCGTACCACAGCGCTTCTGTTTTTGCCGGAAACCCGATGCTGGTTGATCTGGAAGATTTGATGCGCTGCGGCTGGTTGTCGGCCAAAACCGATCACGGGTTTGAGTCCGGCTACTGCGACTTTGAGCGTGTGTCCACCTACCGTATGCTCAGGCTGCGTGAGGCTTGGCGGGGCTTTTTGCGCAAAGCGCATGAGCCGGATCGCACGGAGTTTGAGGATTTTTGCGCGCAGCAATCGCACTGGCTTGAAGGTTACGCCCACTTTATGGCCTTGGAAGAGCGCCACGGCAAGCCCTGGACCCAGTGGCCTGCGGCATTGCGCCGGTGTGAGCCGGCAGCATTGGCAGACGCCGGTGTGCACTTGGCTGACGATCTCGGGTTTTACAGCTTCATACAGTGGCGGTTTGCCTTGCAATGGCACAGCTTGCGCGAGTATGCCAATGCGCGCGGTATCCTGATTGTGGGGGATGCACCTATTTTTGTAGCGCATCACAGCGCAGAAGTCTGGATCAATGCCAACCAGTACCATTTGAATGAGCACGGTGAGCCGACGGTGGTGGCCGGTGTTCCACCCGATTATTTCAGCAGCACAGGCCAGCGCTGGGGCAATCCTTTGTACCGCTGGGACGTCATGGCCGAGGATGGATTTTCCTGGTGGAAAGACCGGCTCACCCACCTGCTCGGGTTGGTGGATGTGGTGCGACTGGATCATTTTCGTGGCTTTGAATCCTATTGGGAGATTCCTTCCAGCGAGCCCACCGCCGTGGCCGGCTGCTGGCGTCAGGGTCCGGGCAAACCTTTTTTTGATGAGCTGGCCAAAGTGCAGGGTGATCGGGCGGCGCAACAGCTGCCGATCATTGCGGAGGATTTGGGCATCATCACGCCCGCTGTGACAGCATTGCGTCAGGCGTGCGGTTTTCCCGGCATGCGTGTCATGCAGTTTGCGTTTGGTGACTCACCCGCCAACCCTTATTTGCCACACAATTTTGATGCCCAAACGGTGGCCTACACCGGCACCCATGACAACAACACCACCATGGGCTGGTGGCACACCGCCAGTGCTGCCGAGCGTCACGCCGCCCGCTGCTATCTCGGCCCCCAAGTGGATACCGAAATTCACTGGGCCATGATGCAAGCACTTTCCCAGTCACAAGCCAATACAGTCATATTTCCGTTTCAGGATGTACTGGGGCTCGATGGTGCGAACCGCATGAACACGCCTGGCATGGCATACGGGTGCTGGCAATGGCGTTTTTCGTGGAATCAGGTGAACGATGAACCAGCCCGTCGCCTTGCCAACCTGACCCATGCACATGGCCGTAATGCCCCTGTGCTACCCTGATTTTCAAACTATTTTTGCGAGATTTTTTATGAAAGACAGTGCTCACCGTCGTCCCGTTCGTCGCACCATTGCCCTCGTTTTGGCGGGAGGGCGAGGCTCCCGATTACACGCCTTGACTGAAAATTGTGCCAAACCTGCTGTTTACTTCGGCGGCAAGTTTCGCATCATCGATTTTGTGCTGTCCAACTGTCTGAACTCGGATGTGCACCGCATTGGCGTGCTGACGCAGTACAAATCTCACAGCCTGCTGCGCCATATTCAGCATGGATGGTCATTCCTGCGCAATGAGGTCAATGAGTTCATTGACTTGCTGCCAGCCCAGCAGCGCGTTGATGAAGAGTTTTGGTACCGGGGCACGGCCGATGCAGTGTTTCAAAATTTGGACATTTTGCGTGAGCATGATCCCAAGTACATCCTGATTCTGGCGGGCGATCACATTTACAAGATGAACTACGCCAGTTTGATTGAGGACCATGTCGAGCAGGGTTCGCCCTGCACGGTGGCGTGTATTGAAGTGCCGCTCGAGGAGGCCACGGCGTTTGGCGTGATGACAGTGGATGCCAACCGCCGCATCACCAGGTTTGAGGAAAAACCTGTGCAACCGCAAGCCATGCCGGGTCGGCCGGACACCGCGATGGCCAGCATGGGTGTTTATGTTTTTGATGCGGCGTACCTGTTTTCCGCACTGGAAACCGATCTCAAAGACCCCTCATCGAGTCACGATTTTGGCAAGGACTTGATTCCCGCCATGGTGTCGCGGGGCGAGGCGGTGGCGCATCCGTTTGGCATGTCATGCGTTAAAACCAGTTCCGAGGCTGTCTCGTATTGGCGCGATGTTGGCACGGTGGATGCCTATTGGTCCGCCAATATTGATTTGACCGCGACAACGCCGGAGCTTGATTTGTATGACAAAGACTGGCCCATCTGGACCTACCAGCCTACCTTGCCACCGGCCAAATTTGTTTTCAATGACGATGACCGCCGTGGCATGGCAGTGGACTCCCTGGTGGCAGGTGGTTGCATCGTGTCCGGCTCCGAGGTGCGGCGCTCGGTGCTGTTCTCCGATGTCCAAATTCACTCTTACAGCACGATTCAGGAAGCTGTCATTTTGCCTGGTGCCAGCATTGGCCGGCACTGCCGTTTGCGCAAAGTGGTCATTGATGAAAATTGCCAAGTGCCCGATGGCATGACGATCGGGTTCGACGAGGCGGCGGATGCGCGGCGTTTTCACCGCAGTCCCAATGGCGTGGTACTGGTCACTTGTGCCATGCTGGCGGCGCTGGAGGGAGTGCCCGCGTGAAGGTTTTGTACGTTTGCTCGGAACTGTTTCCTTTTCTCAAAACCGGTGGTCTGGCCGACGTCAGTGCGGGTTTGCCGCCAGAGTTGCAGGCATTGGGCTGTGATGTGCGCATCCTCATGCCCGCTTTTCCTGCCATTTCCGAAGTTGCCCATGGTGTGCGCCAGGTTGCGACGCTGCCGCATGGCAACACACCCTGGGGCCATGCTCCGGTGCTGCCGGCTGCCAAGGTGGCTTTGGCGAGATTGCCCGGCCTGGAATTACCGGTTTATTTGCTTCAGTCCGCGGTTCTGTATGAGCGCCCTGGCAACCCCTATCTGGGGCCGGACGGCAAAGACTGGGACGACAACGCCAAGCGCTTTGCCGCGCTGGGTTGGGCGGGGGCCAGTTTGGGGCAGGGGCTTGACCGGGAATGGACCCCCGACGTCATTCACTGCCATGACTGGCATGCGGGACTAACCCCCGCCTATGTTCGTGCCTTTGCCGAGGCTGGTCTGGCCACCCCCGCCACCGTTTTTACCATCCACAACCTGGCCTACCAAGGTATTTTCCCGCGCCCTCTATTTGCCCAATTGGGGTTGCCGAGTTCTTACTTCAGTGTGAATGGTCTGGAGTTCTACGGGCATGGTTCCTTCATGAAGGCAGCCATTCAATATGCCGACCGGATCACCACCGTCAGCCCGACCTATGCCAAGGAAATTTTGTTGGAATCGCACGGCTGGGGGCTCGAAGGTTTGCTGCGCGAGCGTTCCGGGGTTTTGTCCGGCATCCTCAATGGTGTCGATTACCACGTCTGGAGTCCAACCTCAGATGCACTGCTTCCCACGCCTTACGATGTGGACACGGTGGCCAAAAAATCGATTGCCAAAACTGCCCTGCAAGCGGATTTCGGGTTAGAGCAGCGGGCCGATGCCTTGGTATTTGGCGTCGTGAGCCGATTGACTGAGCAAAAAGGCTTGCATTTGTTGCCCCAGATTTTGTCGGAGCTTGTCCAGCGTGGCGGTCAACTGGCACTGCTCGGGCAGGGGGGCACTGCGCTGGAGCAAGCCTTTGTAGATGCAGCCATCCGGTATCCGGGCCAAGTGGGCGTGCGCATCGGCTATGACGAAGTGACCGCGCATGCGGTATTGGCGGGCGCTGATGTGATTTTGGTGCCTTCAGCCTTCGAGCCCTGTGGCCTGACGCAACTTTATGGCTTGCGCTATGGCACTTTGCCACTGGTGCGCCGGGTTGGCGGCCTGGCTGATACGGTGGTTGACTGCACGCTGGAGAATCTGGATGCTGATACCGCTACAGGTTTTGTGTTTGACGAATTAAGCGCGGACGGACTTTTAAGCGCCATTCGGCGGGCTTTTGCCTTGGCCCGTCGGCCCGGAGAATGGGCCGCCGTCCAGCGCAGAGGCATGTTGCTGCGGTTTGACTGGCCTAGTGCTGCGCAGCATTACCTTGCCATGTACCAGTCTTTGAGGCCGGGGGCTATTTCGCACCTCCATCCACTTCCCGGAAAACATACCGTATGACAACAGACAACACTTTTCAGTACGACACGCCGACCAACAGTGTTGAAGCTTTGCGCCGGGCCATTGCGAACCGGCTGGTTTACCAGGTGGGCAAAGACCTGCGATCGGCCACCCAGCGTGATTGGCTGTTTGCGGTTTTTCATGCTGTACGCGACCGGATCATGACCACCTGGCGCGAATCGCTGGTTCAGGCCGAAGACCAGGACGCCAAGCGCGTGTACTACATGTCGCTTGAATTTCTCACCGGGCGCGCGCTCACCAACGCGATTCTGGCCGTGGACATTTACGAGCCGATCAAGCAAGCCTGCGCGCTGCTCGGGGCTGATTTTGATGCCTTGATTGATCTGGAACCCGATGCGGGTCTGGGTAATGGCGGTCTCGGCCGACTGGCTGCCTGCTTTCTGGATTCTTTGGCCTCTGAAGGCTTGCCCGGCATCGGCTATGGCATTCGTTACGAGTACGGCATGTTTGCGCAGCGCATTGTTCAGGGCCAGCAGATTGAGGAGCCCGATTACTGGCTGGTCAATGGCTACCCCTGGGAGTTCATGCGCCCTGAACTGAGCTACACCATCCGCTTTGGCGGGCGCCTGATCTCGCAAAACGACCGCGCCCTGTGGGTCGATACCGACGACGTCATTGCCACCGCTTATGACAGCGGCGTGCCGGGCCACAAAATGCGCAGTGTGGTCACCATGCGACTGTGGTCGGCGCGCGCCAGCGGGGGCGTCAATCTGGACGCTTTTAACCGGGGCGACTACATCCGGGCGGTGGAAACCAAAAACATGTCCGAGAACGTCTCGCGTGTGCTCTACCCGGACGACAGCAGTGACCACGGGCGCGAGCTGCGTTTGAAGCAGGAGTTCTTCTTTGTCAGTGCTTCCTTGCAGGATATTCTGCGCCGTCACCTCAAAATCCACAGCGGTTTTGAGCAACTGGCTGACAAGGTTGCCATTCACCTGAACGACACGCACCCCGCATTGGCGGTGCCTGAGTTGATGCGGCTTTTGATGGACGAGCACCAACTGCCTTGGGAGAGCGCTTGGTCACTGTGTACGCGAATTTTTTCCTACACCAATCACACACTGATGGAAGAGGCGCTGGAGACCTGGCCGGTTGACCTGCTCGAGCGTGTGCTGCCCCGTCACATGGCCTTGATTTACGACATCAACGCCATGTTCCTGGCCGAAGCACGCCAGCGTTTCCCGGCTGAAAATGCCATGCTCAGGCGCATTTCATTGATTGAGGAACGCGGTATTCGCCGGGTGCGCATGGCGCATCTGTCGGTGCTGGCCAGCCACAAGGTCAATGGCGTCTCAGCCTTGCACAGCCAACTGATGGTGGACACCATCTTCTCCGATTTTGCAAGAATTTACCCTGAGCGTTTCTGCAACAAAACCAACGGCATCACGCCCCGGCGCTGGCTGGCGCAGGCCAACCGGCCCTTGTCGGCCTTGATTGACAGCCGCATTGGTCCCAACTGGCGCGGTGATCTCGACCAGCTGGCCCGTTTGCGCGAGTTTGCCGATGACCCAGAGTTTCAAAATGCCTTCCGCCTGGCCAAGCAGCAAAACAAGCGCCGCTTGGCCGATTTGATGGCCCGTACCCCTGGCGTCAGGGTGGACCCGGAGAGCCTCTTTGATGTTCAGGTCAAGCGCATGCACGAGTACAAGCGGCAATTGCTCAATGTGCTGCATGTGATTACCCGCTATCACCGCATTTTGGCCCAGCCGCATGCCAACTGGGTGCCTCGCACGGTCATCTTTGCCGGCAAGGCAGCGTCCGCCTACTACATGGCCAAACTCGTCATTCGGCTGATCAATGACGTGGCGCGCGTGATCAACAACGATCCTCGCATCGGAGCTCAGCTGCGGGTGGTCTTCATCCCCAACTACCGGGTGTCCTTGGCCGAAATCATCATTCCCGGGGCCAATTTGTCGGAGCAAATTTCAACCGCTGGCACCGAAGCTTCAGGCACCGGCAACATGAAGTTTGCGCTCAATGGTGCCCTCACCATCGGCACTTGGGATGGCGCGAACATTGAAATCGCCAACAACGTGGGGCTTGAAAACATCTTTATCTTTGGCAATCGCACTGAAAAAGTAGCCCAAATACGCGGTGCCGGTTACCGCCCACGGGATCACTACGAAAGCCACTTTGACCTGAAATACGCCATTGACCGGCTGGCCGAAGGCGAGTTTTCGCGGGAGGACCCTGACCGCTACCGCGATGTGGTGAACAATCTGCTGGAGTCAGACCATTACCAGTTGCTGGCCGACTATGCCGATTACGCAGCTACCCAGGACAAGGTGGATGACCTTTACCGCAGACCTGCAGCCTGGACCCGCAGCGCCATTCTCAACGTGGCCGGCATGGGGGCGTTTTCTTCCGATCGCACGATTCGTGAATATGCCAACGAAATCTGGGGCATTCATCCGCTGGGGCAGCCAGCGTCGCGCCAGTCGCCTTCCATTTTGGCGGGTTGATTTACAAGCTGGCTGGGTTTACGTTTCTTTACCGCAACTTCAAGCAGGTAACGCGGCTGCGTTCTAGACTGCACGCATGAGCCAACACCTGTTAATGATCGAAGACGATGCGCGCCTCGCCCAGATGGTGAGTGAGTACCTGGGCCAGTCCGGTTTTCTGGTAAGCCATGCAGGCAGCGCAGTCCAGGGGCTTGGCAGCCTGCAGGCCAATGCCCCCGACCTGGTCATTTTGGACCTCATGCTGCCCGACATGGATGGCTTGGAGGTTTGTCGGCGCATTCGCGCCTTGCCGGGTGCGCTGGCGCAAACCCCGGTGCTGATGCTGACCGCCAAGGGTGATGCCATGGACCGGATCATCGGTCTGGAGGTCGGGGCCGATGACTACCTGCCCAAACCCTTTGAACCACGTGAGTTGCTTGCACGCATTCGTGCCGTACTGCGTCGCCGGGTTGACGGCGCTCCCCAGCACGGCAAGCAACTGCGTTTTGGAAAACTGGAGATCGACTGTGACGCGCGCACGGTCACCGTAGGCGCGCAAGCCTGCGACCTGACCTCCTACCAGTTTGACTTACTGGTCGCTTTGGCCGAACGCGCAGGCAGGGTGCTGACCCGCGACCAGATCATGGAAGCCGTGCGCGGCCGGGAGCTCGATGCGTTTGACCGCTCGATAGATGTCCACATGGGTCGCATTCGCGCTGCCATCGAACTCGATGCCAAAAACCCGAAACGCATTTTGACGGTGCGCGGCGTGGGTTATGTGTTTGCCCGGCAACAGGACTGAGCGTGTTTTTCAAGAAACTTTATGTACGCATCTGGCTGGCGGTGGTGCTGGCGGTGGCGGTGGCCACCTTTTCCGTGGGCTGGATTTCACGCAATCTTTCCGAGCCGCGTATCCGCGATGTGGTGGTGCGCAACGAGGCGGGCGATGTGATTGGTCGCGGCCATGTTCGCCCCCGGCATTCGCATTCCGTCGACGAAACGAATCCGTCCGCGAGCGGAGCTGAAAACGCAGTGCCTTTGTTTGGACCACATGGCCAATATGGCTCCGGGCCAGAGTTTCTGGTTCAACTGGCCGATGGTCAAACCTTGCACATGCACTTGCCTCGTCCGCCACAGTCGCCCTGGAACCGCTTTTTTTGGCTGGTGGCCTTGGTCGCCATTGCGGTGGCTTTGGCCACCTATCCCATCAGCCGCAAACTCACGCGCCGCCTGGAGCGCTTGCAAAACGGGGTTGAACAATGGGGCGAGGGCGATCTCTCCATTCGGGTACCCGAGTCGGGGCAGGACGAGGTTGCGTTTTTGGCGGCGCGCTTCAACCACGCGGCCCAGCGTATCGAGACGCTGGTGAATTCGCATGAGGCCCTGCTGGCTTCGCAAAAGTCGCTGCTGGCCAATGCCTCGCACGAGTTGCGTTCACCTTTGACCCGTATTCGAATGGGTTTGGAGTTGATGGGGGATGCTGCAGCCCTCAATCCCTCATGGCGCGATGAAATATCACGCAACATCACCGAACTGGACCAGCTGATTGAAGAAATCCTGCTGGCCAGCAGGCTCGACGCCCGTGAAGCCGACCTGGGCACCATCGAATCGGTGGACCTGATAGCCCTGGCAGCGGAGGAGTGCGCGCGGGTGGATGCCGACCTGGATGTTCAGCTCGGGCAGGCGTCGGCCTTGCCGGTGCAAGGGGTGACAAAGTTGTTGCGCCGTGCCATGCGCAATTTATTGGAGAACGCGCGCCGCCACGGTGCCGGTGGCGTCACGGTGACCCTGACCCAAACCGAAAACCAGGCCCTGGTGCGCGTCAGTGACCGTGGGCCGGGCGTGCCGCCCGCATTGCGCGAGCGGATTTTTGAACCTTTTTACCGTCTGCCCGGTGCCACCGAGCGTGATGGCGGTGTGGGCCTGGGGCTGGCTTTGGTGAAATCCATCGTCCTGCGCCATGGTGGGCGTGTGTATTGCGAAAACGCCCCGGCGGGCGGAGCCTGTTTTGTGGTGGAACTGCCTTTGGGTCAAGGCTGAATTGAGCCGCTCTGCCATGCCTCTTTTGTCGGCTACCACGGCGCTGCCACAAGTTGCCACAAGCAGCCATCCTATCGATTATTCCAATGAAAATATGCCGCTTGCGCAGATGGAATGTGCGCAAGCAGCTACTTTTTTGATAGCAATTCTGGCACCTGCAGGGGCTTGATTCGGGGGCTGGCCTTGGTTCTTTGCTCAACCTACTGGCCAAACCGCAGCTTCATGACCAAAATGGTCGCAGCCAGACTCAGGGTCACCAAATTGGCAATCACGACCGGCCAGGCACCCAGCAGCAGGCCATAAACCAGCCAGCAGGCCACCCCGGCGGTAAAAGCGCTGTACATGCCCAGCGAGATGCCGCTCACGTCGCGGGTGCGAAACGTGTGCCAGGCCTGGGGCACAAAGCTGGCGGTGGTCAGCACGGCGGCGATAAATCCGATGACGTCGATAAGTTGCATGGCAGGCTCAGAAGGGGCGCGCAAGGATGTTGTCTTCAGGATTTGGCCTTGGCCAGCTCTTCGGTGTACATGATGGCGCGGTTGCGCCCCTCTTCCTTGGCGCGGTACAGGGCCAGGTCGGCGCAGTGGGTCAGCTCGGTGATGGTGTCGCCATGCTCAGGGTAAATGGCAACCCCGATGGACATGGTGGCTTTGATCGTCACGCCGTCTAAAGTAGAGCTCATTTCAGCGAAAGCGGTGCGCCATGTGTTGGCGCGCAACATGGCAATGTCCGGTGCCATACCTGGCAGCAGCAGCAGGAACTCTTCACCGCCGTAGCGGCAAGGAACGTCGGTGACGCGCACTCTGCCAATCAACAGGGCGGCCAGGTTTTTCAACACCTCGTCACCCCCGGGGTGACCATAAGTGTCGTTGACCTTCTTGAAATGATCGACGTCAATCATCATCACGGTCAAGGGGGTTTTTTCGCGGCGGCAGCGCGCAATTTCGCGCGCCACCATGGAGTCCAGAAAACGGCGGTTGTACATGCCGGTGAGCGGGTCACGGCTGGCCTGCTCCTGGAGCTTTTCCTGCAGGTTTTGAATTTCTGCCAGTTGCTGCTTGAGGGTTTGTTCGCCCTCGCGCAAGGCTTCGCGGGTCTTGCGCAATTGCTGGTTGCGGCCAAAAGCGGCCACGCCAATGGAAATCATATAGACGGTGTTGCCGGCCAGGCACATCAAGGTGGCCGGCCAGCCGGTCTCTGGCGACACATGCCAGCCGAAAATTCCAATCGAGATCAGTGCGCCGCCGAAAAAAGCCAGCTGCGACAGCAGCATGCCTTTGGTGCCCCGGCTGATGGTGATGTTCAGCGTGCTGGCGATGTACACCGTGAACGAAATCCACAGCGGAAATTGCAAAGCCGCCGCCAAAATGCCAAACAAAAAGGAGTCAACCGCGAGGTTGTTCACCTCCGCATTCTGAGAGTTGGCCGCGCGCCGGGCACGCCAGAACATCAGGTGTGGGTAGGCCAGCAGGTGCAGTGCAATCAGGCCCCAGAACAACGGGCTGTAGCCTTTGTCCCAGCCATGAAAGACGATGCTGGTGAACATGATGGCAAACGAGCCGGTGCGCAGCCGGTAGTTTGTTTTGACCGTCCAGTGAACAGGTGTCTTGGTTTTGACGACGGACTCAGGATGACTCATGCAGCTAATTCTCCTTCCATGCCCACTCTATCAGACTCCCAAACGCAGGCCGTGCGGCGCTGGCGTTGGGGTGGTTGGCAATGGCCACCAGCACATAGCGTTTGCCGCTGGCACCGTGCACATAGCCTGCCACCGCCGTGACATCGCGCAAACTGCCGGTTTTGAGGTGGGCGCTGCCCAACGGCCCAGCGCGGCGGTTTTTGAGCGTGCCGTCCACCCCCGTGATGGGCAAAGAGGCCATCAGCTCCGGCATCAGCGGTGAGCGGTAGGCCGATTGCAGCAGACGCCCCAAGGCCTGGGCGCTGATGCGTTCATGGCGCGACAGGCCCGAGCCGTTGTCCAGCACCGGGGCGTCATCCGTTTGGATGCGCTCTTTCCACCAGTTGCCCACCACAGCGCGTGAAGCCGCTCGCGTTGCCACTGTGTTGACCGGGCTGCCAAGGGCATCACGGGCTTGCAAACTGAGTGTCAGGAACAGTTGCTGCGCCATCACGTTGTTGCTGTACTTGTTGATGTCGCGGATGATCTCGGCCAAAGGCGGGGAGCTGACTTCGAATGCGGGCTCCAGCGTCACTTTATTCGCTGGCCCGGCCCGCTGGGGCAGGCGGCCCTCGCGCACCGTGCCGCCGAGTTTGCCCCCCATCTCGCGCCATAACCCTTCGACAGCGCGCACGCTGTAGCTTTGGGGGTCGGCGTAGGCCACGGGCCAGACTTTTTCGCCGCAGCTTGCCGGGTAGCTGCCGGCAAAGCGGATGCGTGTGGCGTCAGAAAAATCAGCCTTGAGTGCGCCCCGGTAGTCGCCGCATTCGCCTGCGGCCAGGGGCAGGCTGGTTGGCATCTGAACCCCGGCCAGCGGCGGCTCGTACTGCACACGGGCGGTGTTGCTTGAGCGCTCGGGCACGAAGGTCATGACCACTGATTTGAAGTTGAGCAAAAGCGCATCGGGCGCGGCGTTGTAGGGGCGCAGCGGCTCGCCGTCAAAGCTGGCGGGGTCGGGCGCGATAGCTTCGAAAGCGCTGCGCTCCAGCACCAGGTCACCCGCGATGGTGTGGATGCCCAGCGCCTGCACCCGGCGCAGCAGCAGCCACAGGCGCTCTTGCACCAGTTTGGGGTCGCCCTGGCCCACGATGTACACGTTGCCATACAAGGTGCCCTCACGCACAGCCCCTTCCACCAGCACAGGTGTGCGCCAGCTGAAGGCCGGGCCCAGCAGATCGAGCGCCGCATAAGTGGTCACCAACTTCATCACGGACGCCGGGTTGACCGGAACGCTGGCGCGGTGGCTCAGCCGGGGGGGCGCTTTGCCTTGGGCATCCACCACCAGCAGGCTGACCGCCTCCAGCGGCACTTTGGCGCGGGCCAAGGCTGCCAGCACATCGGGGGGCAGGGCTTGGGCCGGACTCAAGCCGGATAAACAGGCGAGTACAACGCCCAACAGGTTTTTGGTGAAAGACATGGTTTGATTATCCGGCCCTGAGTCGCCCGCCGATAATCCAGCGATGCTTTCTTTGTCATGCCTCATCCCAAACCGCTGGCCGTTGCGCATGGCGCTGCCATTCGCTGCAAAAATAGGAGCTACTCGCGCATATTTATAGGGCGCTAGAGGCTGATTTGATACCATGAATTTATTGGCTTTTGATACCAGTACCGAGGCAATGTCGCTTGCCGTGCAGCGCACCGACGTGGGTGTGGCGGGCGCAGGCCCATCGGTGCAGTGCTGGCTGCACAGCGGCCCCGGCGGCGCGCTGACCTCCACCCTGCTGATTCCGGCCATCCAGCAGTTGATGACGCAGGCCGGGCTGCAGTTTCCTCAACTCGATGCCATTGTTTTTGGCTGCGGCCCGGGCTCGTTCACCGGCCTGCGCACTGCGTGTGCGGTGGCGCAGGGGCTGGCCTTTGGTGCGGGCATCAAGGTGTTGCCGGTGGACACCTTGCTGGCCGTGGCCGAAGAAGCGCGCTGGCAGCAGGCGCGCGAATTGCCCCGCTTCAGTGCGCTGGCTTTGCTGGACGCGCGGATGGACGAGTTGTACACCGG
The DNA here is from genome assembly GCA_016708345.1 of Candidatus Rhodoferax bjergmarkensis. GTDB lineage: Bacteria > Pseudomonadota > Gammaproteobacteria > Burkholderiales > Burkholderiaceae_C > Rhodoferax > Rhodoferax bjergmarkensis. The sequence continues at coordinate 81,487 of JADJFX010000038.1, read as the reverse complement.
ACACTATTCATTTGATAGCAACAAGTGGTCACAAATAGTGCGCAGCAGCCTGATTCGACCTGAAGATTTGCCAACCGTGCCAGCATGCACATTGGCCGGCAATGTGTTTGAGGTGTATGGCGCACGATTGAACCCTGCCTTTGCCCAGCGCATAGAGGCCTTGCCCACGGCCAGCGCACTCTTGCGGTTGGCCCCCGGTCTGTTGGCGGCGGGATGCGCGGTGGCACCAGACGAGGCCTTGCCGCTTTACATTCGCGACAAGGTGGCCAAAACCACCCTGGAGCGTGCTGCGGAGAAAGCCGCGACATGAGTGCCGAGCCTGCTGCACTCGAAGTGCGCTTTGAAGCCCTGACGCCACAGCGGCTGGACGTGGTGCTGGCGACCGAGCAGCAGGCGTATGCCCACCCTTGGTCGCGCAGCCACTTTCTGGATTGCCTGCGTTCGGGCTACCAAATTCAATTGCTGCTGGCGGGCGAGACCTTGCTGGGCTATTTCGTGGCCATGCTGGGGGTGGATGAGGCGCATTTGCTCAACATCACCGTGGCCCCGCAGCACCAGCGCCAGGGTTGGGCGCATGTGATGCTCGATGCGCTGGCGATCTGGGCCAAAGGGCAGGGCGCGCAGTGGCTGTGGCTGGAGGTGCGCGTGGGCAATCTGCGCGCCCTGCAGGTGTATGAAGCGCAGGGGTTTCGCAGGGTGGGGGAGCGCAAGAACTATTACCCCGCCGTGGACGGTCAGCGTGAGGGGGCCGTCGTGATGAGCCGCCCCTTGTGAGTCTGTGAGAATGTGCCCATGTCCTTGAATTTAGATGACCGCCAGCGTGCCATGTTGCAGGAGATGGGGGTGCGCGTGTGGCAGCACCCTCAGGGCGGGGGTGTCAGCGCCAGGCAAGCGGCTGCAATGCCTGATCAGGCGGCTGATTTTGCTATCGAAAAAGAAGCTGCTCGCGCAATGAATACGGGCGCAGCAGCCCAAAAAGCACCTGAAATTCGCAAACCAAACCCGGTGGCTGCATCTACCATGGCGTCGGGCATTGGGGTGGCTGCCATGGCCACCACTGCGGCCAGTGCGGGACTGGCTGAAGGCATTGCCACCATGGCGTGGCCGGCGTTGGCGCAAACCCTGGCCACCTGCCAGGCTTGTTCGCTGCATGTCGGCTGCCGGTCACCGGTGACCGCAGGCAGTGAGCATGATGCACTGCCTCAGGCAGATTGGCTGGTGGTGGGCGAACCGCCGGACGAAGCCGAGGCGCGTTTGGGGACGCCTTTTGCCGAGCAGGTTGGGCAGTTGCTGGACAACATGCTCAAAGCCGTCGGTGTCAGTCGGTGGGGTCCGGGGAACTCCGGGGCCACGGCAGCCTACTTGACCAACGTGGTCAAGTGCCGCCCCGCCGTGGTGCGCAACCCTCAGCCGCACGAGCTTGCGGCGTGTGAAAACTACCTGCGCCGCGAAGTGGCGTTGGTGCAGCCCAAAGTGATCCTGGCTTTGGGCCGTTTTGCCGCTCAGAGCCTGCTGAGCGAGCGTGTGCCCGAGGTGAGCGCAATCCCCTTGGGCAAGTTGCGCGGACAAATCTACCTCTACCAAGGCATCCCTGTGGTGGTGAGCTACCACCCCGCCTATTTGCTACGCAGCCAGGGCGACAAAGCCCGCGCATGGGCAGACCTGTGTCTGGCGCTGAGTTTACTCAAACCAGTAGCAGCCTGACTGCCAAGGCTGTTTGACTGGCGAGGGACTGCGCTGGCCTGCGCTGCGGCGATTCAGTCAACAGCACAGAGAATTCTGCCAAATAGTTGACTAAAACGAAGGTATTTAAAAAATATACGTCGTTCAGCAATAAACTCAGTACAATTCTGCACAAGGTATAAAAAAGTTTAGATATGTCACTCCAATCTATTAATAATTCTGGTTTTGGCGCATTGGCACCTGCAGCGCCAGCTGCAGGTCGGCGCGAGCGAAAGCTGCAAGACACCAAATCCCACATCGGTGATGTTGCATGGGGGTTGTTCGATGCCCATGGCTACGAAAACGTCACCATGGAAACCATTGCCGAAGCAGCTGATGTTGCCAAGGGAACCCTTTACAAGCACTATCAGGCCAAAGAATCGCTGATTCAGCATCGCATTGACCAGATTTGTCTTGAGCGGCAAGAGTCCATCACCGCTGCAGTGATCGCCATGCCCACCAGTGTCAAGCGCTTTGAATATCTGTTTCGGGAGATTGAGCCCTACTTGGAGAGCATGCGTTCGTACGTGTTCCCCTACCTGCTCTTTATGTGCAGCCCCAACAACGGGTCGCGTGCGCCAACCATCTTTGATACGTCACTTGTCGAATTGTTGCGTTTGGGGCAGCTCACTGGCGACATCGTGACCGACATGCCTGCCGAGCGGATGGCAGAGTACCTGACCTTTCTGCGACTGGTGTCACTGATGCGCTGGGTTCAAGACCCTGAGTCCAATTTGCGTGAAGTGACCAGCGAGATGCTTAGCTTGTTCTTGAATGGCGTAGCCAGAAAGGCGCAACTATGAGGCGAACGACATAAATCGCAATTTAATAAGTTGATGAGTGAGACGAAAAAATAATTTGAAATGAATAGCCAAATTCACCCTTAGGACATGCGCTTTTATCGGCAGTGGAGACAAGAGTGAGTTATCAAAAAAGTTTAAGAATGTAAATGATAAAAGGAGAATGAGATGAACGGAAAACATTTTGCTCTGTCCAGAGTATCGAGCCGCAGTGTTGCAGTTGATACAGCCTTTTCTTTCTCTATTGCCGAGAGAATTGCCTACCTGAAAAAATTCGGAACGAATTGCAATGCGTTTGCATCGTTTCAGCCAGGCATGAAATACTTTGATGTCCATGATGTGGGGTATGTCTCGTATCGCTACGCTTTTGGAATGGTATATGTCCTGAGTGATCCGATTTGCAAGAAAGAAAACACGGAGCGTCTGGTGGCGCTCTTTGCGGAACGTTTCCCAAATGCACTCTGGGTGCAGATTTCCCCCGAACTGGCCAAGCACATTGCTGAAAAACATGGCTACTACTGCTCGCAACTGGGTACGGAAAACAAAGTTCCGCTGAGCACTTGGACCATGGCCGGAAAAGAGCGCCAGTCCTTGCGCAAAACGGTCAATCAGGCCAAAACGCAGGGAATTACCATTGCCGAAGAAGGCTACATTGGCACCGTCGGGCCTGCTCACGACGAGTTGATGGAAGCCTCAGCCGCATGGCTCAAAACACGGGTCGTTAAGAAAGAACTCAAATTTTTGGTGCGCCCGATGGAGATGGATTACCGCGAAAACTGCCGGTATTTCTACGCACGCAAAGATGGCCACGTTGTTGGGTATGTTTGTTTCGATCCAATTTACCGCGACGGCAAGGTTATTGCGTACGCTCCCAACGTGTCGCGCTCATGGGCCGGGTTTAAGCGTGGGCTGTGGTATTCCGTGATGATTCACGCCATGAATATCATGAAAGAAGAAGGCGTCGAATACATTGATTTCGGACTGTTCCCGGCACGGGTCGAGGCGGGAATCGATTCCTTTGAGTCACCCTTGGTTCACAGCCTGATGAACTTCATTTACAACAAATGCGGCTGGCTTTATAGCTGCAAGGGTCTGGATTTTGCCAAGTCCAGATTTGATGGCAAATTTACACGGACTTACTACGGCCATAAGTCCCGTTGGCCCCTGTTCAGCATTTTTGCGATTTTGCGCAGCAGTGGTGTGATTTAACCGTCGTTTATTTTTTGCAAGCGGGCGACGAGGTCATCTCGTCCCCGCCACATGGGTACCTGCTGCTTTCATGTGTTTCAACGCTTGTGGCCTAGCCGGTCACAAGTTCGAGATAAGTCAGCGTAACTTTCAATACGCACCATGGCCAGATCCGAGCGATCGCAAAGGCCCTGTATCATCCCGCACCAAAGAGGTATCACATGGCTCCTGCGCGGAGCTTTTACAAATTTCATTTGTATTGATATAAAAAATTAAAGTTTTTTACCGGAAGTCGCCATGAACAGCTCGTTGAATTTGGTCGGTTCGCCAGCGAATTCGCAGTTCTCGCTCAAACAATGGATGTTGAGTCCGGCAGGCGCTTTCACAACCGCTGCTGTCTTGACGGCGATGGTGCTGGCTGAAAGTATCGCGGGCTGGACCCCTTGGGCACCATTTGCCATGGGCTACGGCTTACTGACTTTGCTGATTCCGATCTGGCTCAAGGCCTACACTTTCAGACCAACCCAGGTGCACGGCAAGGCCTTGTGGAAACTTTCGGGTCTGATTTTGGTCATTGCAGTGGCGATCGATTTTGGTGTGTTTGGCTTGGGCGTCGACTGGGTTTTGCTGCACACTGGTTGGAGTGGTGACCCTTTTTATTCGTTGACCTTGGCCACAAACTCCTTGATTGATGCTGTTGCCCTCAGTCGCCAGTGGTCGATCACCAAGGGTCAGCTGGTGTTTGCATTGTGTGTTCTGGTATGGGCACCTGTGGCGGAAGAGTTGTTTTACCGGGGCTATTTGTATGGTGCATTAAAGGCCAAGTTTTCAAAACCTTTGGCTTGGTTTATTGCCAGCACGTTTTTTGGCGTGCGACATGTGACACATTTCTTTTACTTGTGGCCAGGAACCATTTCAGTCGCAGGAGTGCTGTGGTGCATGGCGGCCTTTGTGTTCAGCATTTATTCAACCTACCTTTATGAACGATCAGGAGGTCTGTTGCCTGTGATGTGGGTCCATTTCCTCACCAATATCGGTGGACTTGCCCTGGCCTTGTAGTCGCACCCCATTTTTAGGCGGTTTCATACAATAGCAACATGAACTTTTCAGACATGTTGCGCACTGCCGAGCGCCAAAACGGCTCCATGTTGTGTGTTGGGCTGGACCCCGAACCCGCCAAATTCCCAATCTCATTGCATGGCGATGCGAGCAAGATTTTTGATTTTTGCGCCACTATTGTGGATGCCACGGCCGACTTGGTGATAGCCTTCAAGCCCCAAATAGCCTATTTTGCTGCCCACCGGGCCGAAGAACAGTTGGAGCGTTTGATGGCCCACATGCGCCGCACCGCACCCATGGTTCCCATTATTCTGGATGCAAAAAGGGGCGACATAGGCTCCACCGCTGAGCAGTACGCCAAGGAAGCTTTTGAGCGCTACGGTGCTGATGCGGTCACCCTGTCGCCGTTTATGGGTTTCGATTCGGTGCAGCCCTACCTCAAGTACCCCGGCAAGGGGGCATTTCTGTTGTGCCGCACGTCCAATCCCGGTGGTGATGATCTGCAAAACCAGCGCTTGTCCACAGTGCCGGGGGAGCCGCTGCTGTACGAACACATTGCCCAACTAGCGCAAGGCCCGTGGAACCTGAACGGTCAATTGGGCCTGGTGGTGGGTGCCACCTACCCGGCGGAGATTGAGCGGGTGCGCTCGCTGGCACCAACGCTGCCCTTGCTGATTCCCGGTGTTGGCGCGCAAGGCGGTGATGCACTGGCCACGGTCAAGGCTGGCTGGCGCGGCATGAAGGGTGAAACGGTGGCCCCCATCATTGTCAACTCATCACGCGCCATTCTTTATGCGTCGTCCGGCGATGACTATGCGCAGGCGGCGCGGCAGGTGGCGATCAAAACACGTGATGTTTTGCAGGCAGCTAAACATTCGGCTTAAATAGTCGAAAATCAATTCAGGGGCCGAGGCTGGCTATACCAAACTAAGGATGTGGCAAGAAATAAGTTCCCCAATTTCCCCTGTCGGATTCGGGCGCGCTGCTTCGTTGCAAGCCGCTTGTGTAGCGGAGCTACGGCCCGTCTTGCGCCTCACATCGCATCCCGACTCCTCGGGGCAAATCGGGAAATTATTCCTAGCCACATCCTAAACCTCACATCTTCTGATGCTGAGGCAAGTTGCCACCGTCAAATGGCCGCATTGAACGGCACTGCGCCATGAGAAAACAAACGAGCACCATCAGCGAATCCGAACACCATCGGCTGATCAAAAAGCAAACGCCGCTGGTGGAGAAAATTGCCCGTCACATGGCGCGCAAGCTCCCTGCCAGTGTGGATTGCGATGATCTGGTGCAAGACGGTCTGCTGGGTTTGATTGATGCCATTTTGCGCGGCACCAAAGAGATGACCGACGTTCACTTTGAAAGTTATGTCGCCCAGCGCGCCCAAGGTGCCATGATTGACGGCTTGCGAGCCAATGACCCCGGCACGCGCCAAATACGCAAAGACATGCGCCGCGTGGAGCTTGCCATCCAGCGACTAGGTCACCACTATGGCCGCCCCCCGCATGAGGGCGAAGTTGCGGCCGATCTGGGGCTGCCCCTTGCCGAGTACCAGCGCATTCTTCAAGACGCGCATGGTTACTTGCTGATCTCCCTGGAAGACCTTGGCGGCGGTGAAGATGCACCTGCTTACCTTCAGCAATGCGCCCAGCGCAACGTTGACCCGTTCGTGGTACTGGAGCGTGAGGCACTGCGCAAAGCATTGGCTGGTGCGATCAATGCCATGCCGGAACAGCGAAAAACATTGCTGCGCCTTTACTATGAAGAAGACATGAAAATGCACCAGATTGGCAGCGTGTTGCAACTCAGTGAATCCAGAGTGTCACAACTTCACACGCTCACCATTGCGCAATTGCGTGCGGCCATCTTTCCGGCCAAACAAGACACATCCTTGCTCAAGCTGCGAACCAATCTGCGCTGATTCGAATTTTGCGTTGAAAATTCACGCATTTCTCACGTTTTACATCCTCTTGCAAGCTGGCCGTAACAGATTGAAAGACCGCTAGGCGAGCTCTGTCAGCCCGAATAGTCTTGGGGCTACTGCGTGATTCTTTTAATCTTCCCGCGAGAGGCTTATTGCCATGATTCCAGAAATGACCGTTGATATTGTGGATGCGCCTGCATCTGCCTGCGCACCGCTCCATCACCCTCCTTCTAAGGCCTTGCCCGTTGCCTGCAACGCCTTGCTTGTTGGTATGAGCAGCGTGGCTGCTGCAACGCTTACCGCCTGTGGAGGCGGTGGTGGAGGTGGTGGCGGTGCAGCAAGCGGGGGCAGTAACCCGCCGTTGCCTCCCAGCGAACCAGTGCCAGGTCGCACTGTGGAGGTTCCGTCGGTCGGCTACAACTATGCATCACCTGCAACCGATGAAGATGCGGCGCGTTTCTTGTTGCAGGCTCAGTTCAGCGCCAGTGAGGCAGACATCGCCGCGGTGCGCTCTAGCGGGTGCGCCGCATGGCTGCTGCAGCAAGTGGCTTTGCCTTATGGCGACACCGGCTGGGACTGGCTCAATGCCCGAGGCTATGGTGATGTGCTCAACCCGGCCAACTATTACGACAGCAGTTCGCAGGGCGACTACATGATCTGGAACCAGCTGATGGCAGCACCCCACCCGATGCGCCGTCGCATGGCGCTGGCACTGTCCGAGTTTTTTGTGGTTTCGCTCTCCGGCCTCAGTTTCAGCTGGCGCAGCCATGCCATGGCACATTACTGGGACACCCTGGTGGCCCATGCCTTTGGCAATTTCAGGGATTTGCTGGAAGCGGTAACGCTGAACCCGGCCATGGGCTACTACCTCAACACCAAAGGCAACAAAAAAGAAAATTCTTCTGGCCGCCAGCCCGATGAAAACTACGCGCGAGAGATCATGCAACTGTTCACCATTGGCCTGAACCAGCTCAACGCGGATGGAACAGCCAAGCGAGATGGCGAAGGCAACATGATCGACACCTACGGTGCCAGCGATGTCAGCAACCTGGCACGCGTATTTACCGGCTATGACCTGGACCAAAGCCAAAACGTGAACACGGATATTCCCCAAACCGGGGGCGGCACGCGCAAGGTTGGCAGCGCGGCGTTTGCCCGTTTGCCGATGGTGCTGACAGAGAGTAACCATTCCACTCTTGCACTTACCTTTTTGGGCGTCACGATAGCCGCCAACACGCCCGCTGCCCAGGCCCTCAAGATCGCCCTGGATACCTTGTTCAACCACGCCAACACAGCGCCTTTCTTCTGCAAACAAATGATCCAGAGGCTGGTTACCAGCAACCCAAGTCCGGCCTATGTAGGGCGCGTGGCGGCAGTTTTTGCCAACAACGGCGCAGGGGTGCGGGGCGACTTGGCGCATGTTTTTTCAGCTATTTTGCTGGACGACGAAGCACGCGGGCCCTTGGGCCTGTCGCAACCCGAGTTTGGCAAATTGCGTGAGCCCATGCTGCGCCTGGTGCAATGGGCGCGCACCTTTGGCGTGAGCTCCACCAGTGGTGCCTGGAAGATTGGCGACTTGAGCAATGCAGGAACCCAGTTGGGGCAAAGCCCGCTGCGTTCACCCTCGGTGTTCAATTTTTTCCGGCCGGGTTATGTGCCACCTTCAGCGGCCCTGAGCGCCGGCGTGGTGGTGCCCGAGTTTCAGATAGTGACCGAAAGCAGCGTGGGCGGCTACCTGAATTACATGATGAACGTGATTTCCAGTGGCATCAATTCAGGTGACATGAGCGCGCCGTACACCGCCGAACTTGCGTTGGTGACGGACACCGCCGCCTTGGTGCGCCGCCTGAACCTGCTGTTGTGCGCAGGCCAGCTCACACAGCCGAACGAGGCCTTGATTGTCAACGCGCTCAATGCAACACCCGTCACAGCCAGCAGTTCTGCCACAGTAAAACGCAACCGCATTTGTGCGGCAGTGCTGATGGTGATGGCCTCCAGCGACTACCTGATCCAGAAATAATTCCATTTCTAAATCACCCGCGTCGTTGTTGCTTCGCCTTGCCGTGCGTCTGCACTGTCTGCGGCTTCGCGCCTAGACTCGAATGATTTGGAAATGGAATAGGAGGCCCATCATGCATTTGCTACAACCTCAGCTTCACACCCGCCGTGCATTTTTGCGCCGTTCGGGTCAATTGGCCCTCACCGGTGCCGCCCTGCCGTTGGCGCTGAACCTGGCCGCCATGGGGGAGGCGGCGGCGTTTGATGCTACCGACTACAAGGCCCTGGTGTGTGTGTTCATGAACGGTGGCAACGACTACGCCAACACGGTGGTCACGTATGACGACCCCAGTTACAACCTGTACAGCACCATCCGGGGCGGTGGTGCCGGGCAAACGGCCGGGGGCATCGCGCTGGCCAAATCGGCGCTGACGGCACTCAACCCCGCCGTGGCGCCAGTGGACGCGCTGGGCAATGTGCGCCAGTTTGCCTTGCATCCGTCCATGGGCGGCTTGAGCGGCTTGTTCAACAGCGGTCAGGCGGCGGTGCAACTCAACGTTGGCCCGCTGGTGGTGCCACTCACACGGGCCCAGTACAACAGCTCCAACCGGGTTTTGTACCCCAGACCACCCCAGCTTTTTTCGCACAACGATCAGACCTCCATCTGGCAATCGTCCTCACCCGAAGGCTCCAAGGTAGGGTGGGGCGGCAATATCGGTGACTTGGCTTTGTCGGGCAACACCAATTCACTCTTCACCTGCATGTCGGTGTCGGGCAATGCCGTTTTTTTGTCGGGCGACACGGCACTGCAATACCAGGTCAGCACCAGCGGTGCCATCAAAATCCAGCCCGCCACCAATTCAACGGTGTACGGCTCCAGCGCCGTGCGCAGTGCCATCCATGGCCTGATCCAGCAAACCCGCACGCACAAGTTGGAGAACGAATACAACCGCGTCACCCAGCGCGCCATCACGGCGGAATCCTCCGTGACAGCCGCCCTGGCCTTGACCCCGCCCACCACCGTGTTCCCCGCAGACAGCTTTGCCCAGCAGTTGAAGATGGTGGCGCGTCTGATTCAGGGGCGCTCACAACTGGGCGTCACACGCCAGGTGTTTTTTGTATCGCTGGGCGGCTTTGATTTGCATGACAACCTGATCGCGCAGCAGCCGGTGTTGATGGACCGCGTCAGCGCCGCCATGACCGCGTTTTACAACGCCACGGTCGAAATGGGGCTTGCCAACAAGGTCACCGCGTTCACGGCATCGGACTTTGGCCGCACCCTGGCCTCCAACGGTGATGGCTCGGACCACGGCTGGGGCAGTCATCATCTGGTGGTGGGCGGGGCGGTCAAAGGCCGGGCGTTTTACGGCATGGCACCACCGGTGAGCGTGGGCAACAGCACCAGCGCGCCTGAAGACCAGTGGCATGTGGGTCAGGGCCGCTTGCTGCCGAGCACCTCGGTGGACCAGTATGCGGCCACCCTGGCCAAATGGTTTGGTGTGGCCAATGCAGAGCTGGCGGGCATCTTGCCCAACATAGGCCACTTTGGCGGCACAGGCTATCCGGTCGATCTTGGCTTTATGGCTTGATGCGGTAAGGGATGCAAAAAAAAGCAATATCCCGTTTTTGACGGCGCTGCCGGGCGCATTGCTTCGTTGACTTTCGCTTATTTGGCTTGCCAAACCGCGCTCAGGACGCCTTGCACTGCATCCCTTACGCATCCCTAAGAAAACAACACCATCCCGGCGGGCAGTTTTGCTGCCGTACACTTTCGGCCACCTATTCGACAAAGGGGCCGCCCAGATGCCAACCGAGCACCGTTCAGATTGTGTGAAGCATTTTCGCCAAGTCTTGTTGTGGCCTTTGCGCCTGATGCCGGTGCGCGGCTCTGAGGGGCGGCATGCCAAACCATGGCAGCTGCTGGCCGATATGGGCGAGGCTTCACCCTGGCGCGAGGTAGTTGACGAGTACGCGGGAGAAAAGGGCCGCTTTCAGGAGCGCCACTACAACGAATTTGTGACCTTTTTGCCTTTTGTTCAGCGTTTTTTGTATGGCGAGGGGCGCAGCCGCAGCGGTACCGGGGCAACCGGCTCGCCGATGCGGGTGTTTCGTCGCAGTGACGTCAGTGCCGTGAAGGTGGTGACGCGCCAGGGCGAGGCCCCCATCCTGCTCGACATCGTGCATGTGGACTTGTATTTCTTTTTGGACCTGGATTTGGTGTTGCTCAATGTCGAGGTCAGTGCCAACGACCTGACGCTGGCCCAGGCGCAGGAGTTGCTCTACCGTTTTGGGCGCGGCTACCCGGCCAGTTGGGGTGTGGATGGTCAGGCCACGCACTGCCTGTCAGGGGCGCAGTGGCTGGGGGCTGGGGGCCAGGTGCTGGCCGAGTCGGACGCCAATCAGCGCGATGTGTACATGTCCCATGTCAGCGCGCATCGTTCGCCACGCATTGCCTCACATTGGGATTGGCTTTTGCAGCCACTGGTCAGTGATCATTCCGAGCAGGCTGGCGCTTTGCGTTACCGCCAGATCGAGTACTACCGCATGCCCCTGATGGCCTATCTGGCGCTGGACAAGCCCCAAGCCCTGAGTCGTGGTGATTTCATTCGCTTGGGCATGGTGACGGGGGCACCAGCGACAGACGCCAACAGCTTGCCCTACGCCGAAAAGCACCTCAGCGACTTCGAGGACCTTTATTGCTATGACCGCTTTTGGTCTGAAGGCGGCGCAGCACCGTTTACCCGCTACCTGTGCAACGGGCATACGCTGGTTGTGGTGGGTGATGCGAACAGTGCGTTTTTTGTTTGCGGTGAAAGAGGTGTGCTGGCCCAATTCCGGCACCAGCACTTCTTGTTGTTTTTGATTGCGCACTTTCAGAAGGCCGCGATGCTGATGTTTTCGGACCGGCTGGCCGAGGCTTTGAAAAACCTCGACATCAGCGATGCAGGCAGCGTGCGCCGCTTCAAGCGAACCATTCGCGACAGCTTTTCCAGCTTTTTGCGTTTTACCAACCGGTACTGGTTTCACCAAGTGTCTGAGCAGACGCAGGTCCGCGCCCTGTTTCGCATGTGTGCCCGGCACCTTGGGTTGGACCCCATGTACGCCGAAGTCAAGGCGCGCATTGCCGAAATGAACCAGTACCTGGATGCCGACAGCTTGCGCCGTCAGGCCAACACCGTGATCCGGTTGACGGTGGTCACCATTTTTGGCTTGATCGGCACGATGTCAACCGGCTTTCTGGGTATGAATTTGCTGGCCGAAGCCGAGGCTTCACTGGAGCGCAAATTATTCATTTTTGGCACGGTGTTCTTGCTGACGACGGGGCTGACGGCCTACACCATGACCAAATCCAAACGCCTGTCGGACTTTTTGGATGTACTGTCAGATGAGCACGCCAGTGTCTGGCAAAAGCTCAAGTCGCTGGCCATGGTGTGGCGACGTCGTGAGGATTGAAATTCAACGGCAAAATGATGAGCCTGATACCCTGAACCCTCCCACACATAAAAGCGCCATGAAACACCTTGACCGACAGCATCTGGTTGACCGATTGGTAGGGCTTTTTGACCCCCGCAACCCGGTAGCACCGCGTGATGCCATTGCCCTGCGCCGCCAGGTTACGGACATGCTGGACGGTGCATCGCAGAGCAAACGTGGCAGCGAAATTCGGCGGGTCACGATTGTGCTAGCAGACCTGCGAGGCTTTACGGCCATTACTGAAAAATTTCCGGCCATGGAGATGGTGGCCGCGCTGAACCGCTACTACGCCCACATGACCGAGATCATTCAGCGCCACGGCGGCAGCATCGACAAATTCATGGGCGATGCGATCATGGCGCTGTTTGGTGCGCCCACGCCGCTGCAAAACGACGTTGAAGCCGCACTCGCCTGCGCCATTGAAATGCAAATTGCCATGGACGAGGTGAATGCCGAAAACAAGGTCCATGGCATGGTGCCCCTGCACATGGGCATCGGCATCAACACGGGCGATGTGGTGGTGGGGCATATGGGTTCGCCCCTGCACAGCGAGTACACGGCAATCGGTGATCCGGTGAACCTGGTCTCACGGGTGGAGGCCCACAGCCTGCGGGGGCAGATTTTGCTCAGTGAAAGCACTTGCGAGCAAGCCAGAGATTTCATCGATATTGGTGAAATGAAGGAAGTTCAGGTCAAAGGCATTGAGGGTTCGGTGCGCATGTTTGAACTGCTGGCCGTTCACCGGCCATGTTCCCTGCGCGCACCCAACCGCGAAGAACGCAAGAGCCCCAGGGTGGAGGTCAATATGCCCTTGGTGTTTCATGCACTCGACGGCAAATCCGTCAAGTCGCAGGCGTACATGGGCCGCATCGTGGACATTGGTTATGGCGGCATGTTTGTCTCCAGCGCAGTTGAACTGGACCCGTTTGTGGACATCAAAATGGCCATTTCTGTCTCCATGATGGGGCGTGAAATTCGAGAAATTTATGCCAAGGTGCTGCGCGTGACCGTCGAAGATGGCCACTACAAGTACCCCGTGGAATTCACCGCCATTGAACCCACGGCGCAACAGGCCATCAAGGAGTTTGTGGACGGAATTCTGGAGGTCAACAAGCGCTGACTGACCCCTTTTTGGCGCGGGTGCTGGCAAGGCACCAGCCGCCAAAGCGCCTGCCGCGAAGCCAAACCCCGTGGCAGACCGCGCAAACCTGAATCAGTTGTGGCATCAGACCATAATCCCAAGCAGCTTGGGCTGTCGGGAATGGATGCTCAAATGAGCCTTTGCGCACGTAGATACTGCGGAAGCAGCTATAACTTCAATAGCAAAAGAAGGTAAAAAGGAACATGAAAGTCAAAATACCTTGCATCCTTGCGCTCGCCCTGTTGGAAAGTCAGCCTGCCATGGCGGCGGTAACATTTAATTCGAGCCTGGCCCTTTTTTAATTTTTACTTTTTAGCCTGGCCCTTTTTTCGTTCGAATTTCTCGATCAAAGTCGCCAATGCTTGCCCTGCATGGGCCTGTCACGCACCGGCCACACCGGGCAAAGCATTTGCACAACCTCCATCAGGCTCAGCCATTCGGCGATGGGGTCATTTCCGGACGCAGTGCCCAGCTCCGGCTGAAAAGGCACACCCGCTTCGCGCACCAGCACCGCACTGACATCCGGACGCTTGGGCGCCGTCTGTGTGTGTGGTTCGGTGTTATCCGAGCAGTTCATTGAGGAGTTCCGGTTTGTTGAACAGGGCAAAGTATTCGTGCAACTCGTCCATGTTGAGGGAAGTACGGTGTATTTTCAATAGTGCACGAATGTCTTCCACATCGCGCGTTCGCGTTGCATCGTTCACGAAACCCTGCAGTTTGAAGCCTATCAGCCCCTCGACGCTGATGATGCGCATGCGGCCCATGGGGGTCTCACGCTCCGATGCCTGCGCCAGCAGGCGTCGCGCAAGGGGACGATGCGCGTAAAGCACATCCAGACCTTCTGCTGCGCGCACATAGTTGGCGGCGTCTTCACTGCGGTACAGGCACTGGTAGCCCAAGTTCAGCAGCGCGTCATGTACCCGGTCTGCAGCTTCGGCCTCCACCAGAAAATCCACATCCTTTGTGGCGCGCACCACCTGGTGCGCAACCACCGCCAGGCCGCCAATCAAGGCTGGCTCTGTGCCAGTGCGCGCAAACATGGACAGTGCTTCGCGAATTTGTTCGGCCAGATTGGACATGTCTACCTGCGTGCAATGGTGGATACGGGCATCATAGCGTCCGCATTGGCGCGACAGAGCGAGCACGGTTCCAATAAAAAGGGGCCAGGCTCGAATTAAATTCGAGCAACTTGAGCTGTCGGGAATGGATGCTTAAATCAGCCTTTGCGCAGGTGGATACTGGGGTAGTGGCTATAACTTCAATAGCAAAAGAAAGTAAAAACGAACATGAAAGCCAAAATGCCTTGCACCCTTGCGCTGGCCCTGTTGGAAAATCAGGCTGTCATGGCGGCGGGAACATTTAATTCGAGCCTGGCCCCTTTTTCCATTGTGAGATCAAGACCAGGCAGCGGCGGATTGCTGAGTTCTTGCTCGGTCCCGTGCAACAGGTGGGGAATGAAAGTTTGCGGGAGTGGTGAACAGATGGAAATCTTGAAAACGCTACAAAAACAGGAGCTGCTTGCGCGCGTAGAACATGCGGTAACGGCCCTTTTTGTTGTGAGAAAAGCAGGAGAAAAACAATGTTGAACCCAAATCGTGTGGGTATGCCTTTTAGTAGATTTGGGGTCAAATGCATGATTGCAAGACCTGACCCCTTAGTCGGCGCAACCACTTTGTGGTAGGCCGCAAGACGCAAAGCAGCCGTATGGCCCGCAAGCTCAAGGAAGTCGGACAACGACTGGCTCAGCTGCGCCCAAGTGGCGGCCAGGCCATGATGGACTACACCAGGCGTCACTTGCAGGGGCATTTGGCCTACTACAGCGTGAGCGGCAATAGCCGCAGCCTGCGGGCCTATGTCTACTGCGTGAGTCGGGTGTTGTTCAAATGGCTCAACCGCCGCAGCCAACGGCGCAGCATCAATTGGGTGCGTTTCAATCGCGTGCTCAAGGGATGGCTGCCCAAGGTGCATATCCAGCACAACCTCTATCCAGCGCCATTGTGGAAGACTCAAGCTGGGAGCCGGATGGTGTAACGCTCCAAGTCCGGTTCTGCGAGGGCGGCAGGCCGTACCGGGTCACCGGGATGCCTGCTGCTACTCTCCCATTCATGCAATTTTCCATTCATCATCGTTCACGATCCAATTTTTGGATTGAATTTGCTATAAAAGGCAGCCGTTATCGCAAGTTCTATAGTCGCTGTTGGGCAACGATTGTGAGATCAAGACCAGGCAGCGGCGGATTGCTGAGTTCTTGCTCGGTCCCGTGCAACAGGTGGGGAATGAAAGTTTGCGGGAGTGGTGAACGGATGGAAACCTTGAAAACGCTACAAAAACAGGAGCTGCTTGCGCCCGTAGAACATGCGGTAGCGGCCATTTTTGTTGTGAGAAAAGCAGGAGAAAAACAATGTTGAACCCAAATCGTGTGGGTATGCCTTTTAGTAGATTTGGGGTGAAATGCATGATTGCAAGACCTGACCCCTTAGTTGTCCTTGCGCTGGCCCTGTTGGAAAATCAGGCTGTCATGGCGGCGGGAACATTTAATTCGAGCCTGGCCCCTTTTTCCATTGTGAGATCAAGACCAGGCAGCGGCGGATTGTTGAGTTCTTACTCGGTCCCGTGCAACAGGTGGGGAATGAAAGTTTGCGGGAGTGGTGGACAGATGGAAATCTTGAAAACGCTACAAAAACAGGAGCTGCTTGCGCGCGTAGAACATGCGGTAACGGCCCTTTTTGTTGTGAGAAAAGCAGGAGAAAAACAATGTTGAACCCAAATCGTGTGGGTATGCCTTTTAGTAGATTTTGGGTCAAATGCATGATTGCAAGACCTGACCCCTTAGTCGCTGGGCAAAACGTAACGTTCAATGGATCGGTGGATGCCAATCTTGGAAAAACTCCAAAGGGCTATGTGCCAGGCGGAATGCACGGCAGCCATGACCTGGGAATGGCTTTTGATATGGACGTTAGTCGGTATATAGCTGACGCCAATCAGGGTGACGCAACGGACGGGAACCGCACTATAGCTGCGACGACGGGGGGTTGGAGTGTCGGCAATGCAACCACTTGGTCAGGATACTTGCCGCATAACTCGGGTAACGGTCAACGACAAGCATTGCGAGATTTTTTATCGTTGTATGCGCTCACCCAAAGCGATGGTTGGGCTGACCTCAATGAGAACTTTACGAACGGCGTTGCCGCACGCAATGCTTTATTTGGCGAGGGGAATCAAACCAACGGCCTGATTTCTTCAGTGCTGATTGGTGATCTGCAGAAAGACTTTGACATTCAACCCGGAGATGTGGACATGCTAGTGCTAGATCAAGTCATTCAAGACGAATATCAGTTGCCGCAAACGGTGATGGTCGCATCGACTCAAACCGGTGGAGCTAAGAAAATTCCGAAAATTGGTCGGTGTGATATTTCCTATATACGTTGAAGAGATATTGATAGGTTTGTTTTAGGTGGCTAATACCGCCCCAGGAGACGATGCCATGGATTATTTGTAAAACATCGCAAAAAGCACCGACTCTAAGTGAGCATTTTGGCGGACAAATGATCGATGGACAAGAATTCCCCGCATAAAAGGTCTTTATAGGCCCTTAACACCAGGTGTGTTGGAAAAGTCACAATTCACAAACTCCAACCCCGGGATTTGACGATGGTAGGGGCAGCATTACGTTCCTGGTGACCGGAAACACGGGCAGGGCTGTCATCGTCACCCACTTCATCAATGTCGTGAATAGAGACGTAACGGCGACCAATAATTTCTGGATAACGGGGTATAAAAAATATTGCCCCAACGGAATGGACTTGAGGAAAATTTCCGACTCCGAGTTTGAATCCGGCAGCCAAGACTACGCCGCCTGGCAACGCGCAAGTACCTTATCCACCGTACTCTCCGACGCCAGCCAATCCATCACAGGCTTCCAAGACTTGGCTGGCTCTGCCGTCGGCAACTCAGCCGGTGAGGGCTCTAACGCCGCCATCACCCTAGACTTCATTGCCGCCGGCCACGGTTGGTACGTCGATCCCACACCGCTGGACAACACCGACGACTATTTGCCCACCAGCAACCCCAATGTCTGGCAAGCCAAAGCAGGTACAGATGCCGCAGGCAAGATGGACATGCTCAGTGTCCTGCTGCACGAATATGGCCACGCCCTCGGCCTGGTGCACAGTGCCGATGGACGCGATTTCATGGCCACCACCCTGCAGCCAGGCGAGCGCCGCCTGCCAAGCAGCGAAGAGCTGACCCTGATGAGCCAACTGGTGGCCCAGCTCAAGGCCGACAGCAGCGCAACGCCCACAGACCCGGCCAACCCTGACGCGCCGTCTTCGCCAACGGCACCCCTGCCCGGCTTGCCCTTTGCCGGCCTGGGCCTGTTCGCCCTGGGCCGTCTGCGCAGCGACCGCTATGGAATACAAACCCTGTTTGCCCCCAACGGCAGCGTTTTGGCCGCCGTGCCGCAGTATGAAGTCGCCGCCAATACAACCCTGACCAATGGTCAGTTCAATACATCCAACGGCAGCCTCAACTCCGCCCAAGGCTGGGCCACAGAGGGTAGCGTCGCCATTGAAGCCGGTGCTGCCACGCTGAATGAATCTGCCACCCAGCAAACCCGCCTGAACCAGGTGTTCATCGTGGGCCCGCAAGACCGCTACCTGAGCTTCACTCTGTCCAATCTTGCCCTGATTGAGGCCGCCACTGGCCCGGACGATGCTTTTGAGGTCGCCCTGCTTAACGCGAACACCGGCGCATCCCTGTCAGCCCAAACCAGTGATATAGGACTGACCCACACCGACGCCTTGCTCAACCTGCAAGCCAGCGGTGCCGAGCTGGCCGCCAGCGGCGTGACCCACGTCACCAACGCGGACGGCAGCCGTACCTACCTGGTCGACCTGGCCGGTATTGCTGCGGGTACCGCTGTCAACCTGAGTTTCGATTTGATCGGCTTTGGCAGCACCGCCCCCAACCTGGGCAGCCATGCCACGGTAAGCAATGTGCGCCTGATGGGCATGGCCCAAACCCGCGACGACAGCATCTCCACCTTTGAGGACACCGTGGCGAGAATCATCGCCCTGGCCAATGACATTGACGCCAACCAGGCTGGCATGGCCCCGGTGATCGTGGCCGCGCCGCAGCATGGGCTGGTAGTTGTCAATCCTGACAGCACCTTCAGCTACACCCCGGCGCAAGACTACTTTGGCACTGACAGCTTTACCTACCGCCTGAGCAACGGCGTGGTGGACTCCAATGTGTCGACCGTCACTCTGACCATTACCCCGGTGAACGACGCCCCGGTGGCTGCAGACCTATCAGGCCCACAAACCACGCTGGCGGAAGACAGCATGCTGACGATCGACCTGCTGGCCGGTGCCATTGACGCCGAGGGCGCGCCCCTGGCCGCCAGCATCGTCAGCGGCCCTTTACACGGCAGTTTGGTGCAGGGTAGCGACGTCACGGTCACCTACACGGCCGAGGCCAACTTCTTCGGTCTTGATAGCTTCACCTACCGGGTGAGCGATGGCGAGGCAGACTCAAGCCTGGCAAGCGTCAGCCTGACGGTAACCGCCGTCAACGACGCGCCGGTGGCCTCAAGTGCAGAAACGGATCAAAGAGCCAGGTTCAAATTTAAAAATTTTTTGAAACAAAAACACCATCTTGCGCAAGCCAGACAAGCGTAAGTAGCTCTGACTTTCATAGCGTCAGCCTGCTTGGAGCCCAAAACAGCAGTCACCCGCACCAAACCTGTGGGCACCGCCGCATGGTAGGCTTTGCCCCATGAGCACCCACGACAACGCCTACAAAAACGTTTTCTCCCACCCCAAGGCGGTGCAAGACCTGTTGCGCGGCTTTGTGCATGAAGACTGGGTGCAGCAACTGGACTACACCACGCTGGAAAAAGTCAGCGGAAGCTATGTCAGCGACGACCTGCGCGACCGAGAAGACGACATCATCTGGCGCATTCGCATGCGCGCCCAAACGCCAAGCGAAGCGCCAGCGCAGGGTGAGGATAAAACCGAAACGGCAGGCGAGTGGCTCTACGTCTACCTCCTGCTCGAATTCCAAAGCAGCAATGACACCTATATGGCGGTGCGCATCCTGACCTACATCGGGCTGCTGTACCAGGACCTCATCAAAAGCGGACAAACCAGCGCCCGTAAACTACCTGCCGTGTTCCCACTGGTGCTCTACAACGGCGAACGCCCATGGAGCGCCGCGCGCGAACTCGAAGAACTCATCGAGCCCGTGCCCCCCAGTTTGGGTGCCTACCGCCCGCGCCTGCGCTACTTTGTGATGGACGAAGGGCGCGTGCCCGAAGCCAGCCTTCACCAAGCCGACAACGCCATCGCCAGCTTGGTGCAACTGGAGCGCAGCGCCAGCCCGCAAGACATTGCCAACATGGTGGGCCAACTGGCGCACAAACTCCAGGCCCCGCAAAACCGGGAACTGCGCCGGGCGCTCACCGTATGGGTACGCCGCCTGGTGCTGCGCCGCTTTGTACCCGAAGGCGAGATAATCGAACTTGAAGACTTACCGGAGGTACATCACATGATCAGCGAACGCGTAGAAAGCTGGACCCAGCAGTGGTTGAAGCAGGGTATGCAGCAAGGCATGCAACAGGGCATGCAGCAAGGTATGCAGCAAGGCATGCAGCAGGGAAAGCTTGAAGGAAAGCTTGAAGGAAAACTCGAAGCCGAGGCCGACATGCTGCGCCGTTTGTTGGTGCGCCGTTTTGGTCCCTTGTCACCCGAGGTGCTGGCGCAAATCGATGCAGCCAGTGCCGAGCAGATCGAGGCTTGGTTCGACCGCAGCTTGGACGCGTCAAACATGACGCAGGTGTTTGCCAGTCATTGATCGCTGTGCGCAGCTTTGGGCAGACGCTACGTGCCCAACATCAATGCCAGTTAGCGTCGCCATTGAAGCCGGTGCCGCCACTGGCCCGGACGATGCTTTTGAGGTTGCCCTGCTTAACGCCCACACCGGCGCATCCCTTGCAAGCACCATTGGCCTGACCCACGTCACCAACCCGGATGGCAGCCGCACCTACCTGGTCGATCTGGCCGGTATTGCCGCTGGTATCTGTGCTGGAAGACAGCACAATCGCTATCACTTTGCTAGCTGCTGACGCAGACAAAACGGGTGCAAAGCTGCAATTTGCCATCCAAACCCAGCCCGCCCACGGTGTGCTGGTGGCCAACGCAGATGGCAGCTTCAGCTACACGCCAGATGCCAACTTCAGGCGCAGGCGCATGCCGGCTGATCAGTCCGCCGCAAAGCAATAAAACAGCCCCGCGCCGCCGGTTTTGGTCAGCGCCTGCTGGCTGCAGCCCACCGTGTTGTGCGAGGAGTTCCACGATGTGGACCAAGCATCGGTGGCCAGGCCGATGCGGTCGTGGTGGCCGGTCATGGCCGAGCCGTCGCCGCTCTTTTTCCATTCACCGCAGGTCATCTCCGGCATGCCGGGGGCGGACGAGAATGCGGTGCCATCGGCGCGCGAGCCGGTCAGAATATCGTGCCTGTTGGGCGTGTCGCCGCGGCCATTGACCATCTCACCTTTTTCGTCGAGTGCGCTTGTTTTGGTCAGGTTGTTGGCGCTGTGCAAGTTGTCCACATCACTGGCGATCTGCACGCCCTTGGCGTTGAACCACGGGCCTTTGCCGATGCGATCGCGCGCGTTGACCACCGGCGTGGTGCTGGTCCAGCCGGTGCTGAGGTAAGCGCGCCAGGTGCGAGCGCCCGCGCCCGCCGTGGATGCCAGCTTCTGGCAGTGCGCATCGGCACCCGCCAGGCCGCCCAGGTCAGCACCGTTGCCCGGCCCGGCGCTGGTAATGAAAAACCCCATGGGGCCGGTGGGCGCGGTGGTGGCGCAAGCGACCAGCAAAACGGCGGTGGCAGCGACGGATGCTGCGCGGCCAACAAAGCGGACAGTTTTTCTCATGAGTGGCTTTCTGAAGGGTGGGTGGAGTGACCTAACAGGCAGCAGGTGTTAGCAAGGGTTGCAAAGGGGTTGCAAAGGGGTTGAACTCAGCCAAAAAGATCGTCCAGCTCGCTTTGGGAAAGCTTTCGGTTGGCATCGGATTCGTCGCTGATTTGGGGTTCAATGGCTGGCTGAACGGGGCTTTCTTCAACCAGTTCAAGGTGTTGCGGGTCCACCCGCAGCAGCCTAAGCTGCACCCTGGCACCGTCGGCTGAAAAATTCACTGTTGGCTTTCGGGTGCCATTCCAATAGCCTTCCACCACACCGATGCGCCCGTCCAGACTTTTCCTGTCCCTGGGCGACAGGATGGACAAACGCTCTTGCGTGAAACGAACTTTGGCGTTCAAGGGAAATGGCGGGTTCACAGTTGGCCTCTTGTGGGTGTCTTGATCTTCATCTCCCGCGCGATCAGGCAGGGATCAGCTTGACGGCCAAGCCCTCGTTTGAAGCGATGACGGCCAGCAGGCGGTCGATATTGGGGTGGCTGCCGGGGTGGGCGCGCGCGTTAGCCGTGTGTTCGGCGAAAAGGGTCAGCCCCTCCTGCGCAGCCGCGACGCTCAGGCTGCCGTGTTTGGCCGCCAGCGCCGCGTAGACCGCCAGCGAGCCCGCTTTGCCGGGTTTGTTTTCAATGGTGGCCACCACATGGCCTGCGCTGTCAAGCAGTTCCAGCGCGGACAAGTGGGCGACGCCGGGGAGTTGTTGAAGGTTGTCGGCGAAAGTCATGTTTTGAGGTTCAGAGTGTGGGAATCAGCCTTGATTTTGCTTGAAAACAGAGTTAGCGGCTGCTCGGAAAGCTGAACACCGCACCCTCGCGCGCGCTGCTGGCGCTCCAGCGCTGGGTAATGGTCTTGCGCTGGGTGTAAAAGCGCACGGCGTCCGGGCCGTAGGCTGACAAATCGCCAAACAGTGAACGCTTCCAGCCGCCAAACGAGTGGCAGGCCACGGGCACCGGCAGCGCCACGTTCACCCCCACCATGCCGACCTGGATGTTGTCGGTGAAGTACCTGGCCGCTTCACCGTCACGGGTAAAGATGCAGGTTCCGTTGCCGTACGCGTGGGCGTCGATCAAGTCCATGGCTTCTTGCAAGGTCTGCACACGCACCATGCCCAGCACCGGGCCGAAGATTTCTTCCTGGTAAATTTTCATGCCGGGCTTCACATGGTCGAACAGGCACGGCCCCAGGAAGTAGCCGCCCTCAAAGCCAGCCACCGACAGGGCGCGCCCGTCCACCACCAGCGTGGCACCGTCATTGATACCCTGATCGACATAGGCTTTCACCTTGTCCAAATGCGCCTTGGTGACCAGCGGCCCCATGTCCATACCGGGGGTGGTGCCGGGGCCGACCTTCATCTTGGCGATTTCCACTGTTAATCCGGCCATCACGGCATCGGCGGTGGCGTCCCCCACGGCCACCACCAGCGGTATCGCCATGCAGCGCTCACCACAGGAGCCAAAAGCCGCCCCCATCAGGGCGCTCACGGCATTGGTTACATCGGCATCGGGCATCACCACCGCGTGGTTTTTGGCACCGCCCAGGGCTTGCACGCGTTTGCCGTTGGCGCAGCCTGTTGAGTAGATGTGTTCAGCAACCGGGGTGGAGCCGACGAAGCTGATGGCTTTGACGCGCGCATCGAGCAGCAGTGTGTCCACAGCCTCCTTGTCGCCATGGACCACGTTGAGCACGCCCGGCGGCAGGCCCGCCTCTAACGCCAACTCGGCAATGCGCAGCGTGCTGGAAGGGTCGCGCTCGGACGGTTTGAGCACAAAGGTGTTGCCGCAGGCCACCGCCATCGGCCACATCCACAGCGGCACCATGGCCGGAAAGTTGAAGGGCGTGATGCCAGCACAAACGCCCAGCGGCTGGAATTCGCTCCAAGAGTCAATGGCCGGGCCGACGTTTTTGCTGTGCTCGCCCTTGAGCAGCTCGGGGCAATAACTTGCGTACTCCACATTCTCAATGCCGCGCTGCAGCTCGCCCAGCGCGTCGGGCAGCACCTTGCCGTGCTCAGAAGTGATGAGGGCGCAGAGTTCTTCGGCGTGCTGTTCCAGCAAAACCTTGAGCTGGCTCATCACCCGTGCCCGTTTGAGCGGCGGCGTTGCCCGCCACGCCGGGAAGGCGGCTTGGGCGTTTGTGATGGCCTGCGCCGTGGTGGGCTTGTCAGCCAGCAATACACGCTTTTGGGCTTGGCCGGTGGCGGGGTTGAAGACGTCCTGGGAGCGTGTACCGCCTTGGGCGCTCTGGCCGTTTATCAGGTGGGCAATGTGGGGGAGCGCGGTGGCAGTGGTCATGGCTGAAAGAGGTGTCAAAATTTAGATAAAAAAAGGCTCTACCGCACGTAGATACTTCGCAAGCAGCTATCAAAACAATAGTAAAAAGGGCTCACGAAGTCTGGTGGATGGTCTCACCGAGCGCGTTGATCAGGCTGTCAATCTCTGCCTGGGTGCTGATGAAAGGGGGTGCCAGCTGAATCGTGTCGCCCCCGTAGCGCACATAAAAACCCTTGTCCAGCATGGCCATGGCAATCTCATAAGGTCTGCGCGCTGGCTCGCCCGCCAAAGCGTCGATGGTCAAGCCCGCCGCCAGACCGAAGTTGCGAATGTCGCTGATGTGGCGCACGCCCTTGAGCCCATGCACGGCGTTCTCAAAATAGGGTGCCAGAGCCTTCACCTGCTCCGGCATGGCTTCTTTCTCCAGCAAATCCAGCGTGGCCAGCGCCACGGCGCAGGCCACCGGGTGGGCAGAGTAGGTGTAGCCGTGGGCAAACTCCAGCATGTAGTCCGGCCCGCCTTGCGCCATGAAGGTGTCGTAAATAGCTTTGCTGGCCAGCACCGCGCCCAGCGGCTGCGCGCCGTTGGTGATTTGCTTGGCCACGTTCATGATGTCGGGCGTCACGCCAAAAGCCTGGGCCCCGGTCCAGGTGCCGCAGCGGCCAAAGCCGGTGATCACCTCGTCAAAAATCAGGAGGATGTTGTTCGCCGTGCAGATGTCGCGCAGGCGCTGCAGGTAGCCCACGGGCGGAATCACCACCCCGGCCGAGCCGGAAAAGGGCTCGACGATGACCGCCGCAATGTTGCTGGCATCGTGCAGGGCAATCAGGCGCAGCAGGTCGTCGGCCAGCTCTGCACCCTTTTCGGGCATGCCGCGGTGAAAGGAGCCCGGTGGGGGCTGGGTGTGGGGCAGGTGGTCGGCGGCAATGCCCTGGCCAAAGGTCTTGCGGTTGCCCGCGATGCCGCCCACCGAAATGCCGCCAAAGTTGACGCCGTGGTAGCCCTTTTCGCGCCCGATGAGCAGCGTTTTGCTGGCCAGCCCCCTGGCCCGCCAGTAAGCGCGCGCCATCTTGAGGGATGTGTCGGCGGCCTCCGAGCCCGAGCCGGTGAAAAACACATAGTCGAGCCCGGCAGGCGTGAGTTCCTTGAGTTTGTTGGCCAGCGCAAACGACAAAGGGTGACCAAACTGGAAGGCCGGGGAGTAGTCCAGCGTGGCCATCTGGCGGCACACGGCGTGCGTGATTTCCTGCCGCCCATGCCCCAGCCCGCAGCACCACAGGCCCGAGAGGCCATCAAACACTTTTTTGCCATGGGCGTCGGTGTAGTACACCCCTTGGGCACTCACCATCATGCGCGGGTGCGCTTTGAAGTCGCGGTTGCCGGTGAACGGCATCCAGTGGGCATCGAGCCAGGCGGCGTCAGTGCGAAGGGGGGGCAGGGGCTGAGCAGGGGGCATGGCGGTGGTGTCGGTGGTGTCGGTGTAGTGGTTGACCGGTCAGTTGCGGGTCAATTTATTCGCTTTTGGGGAGTTTTCGCGCGGTGTGAACAATATCGACCACCTCCCAAATGCCGTCTTCTATCGGACGAATGAATGCAACGCAAGGTAGATTTTTGATCGCGACTTTGCGTGTGCCGGGGAAAATCTCGCTCACCGGCGCGCTCATGGGAAAAGTTTCCATTTTTTCAATCTGCGTGAAGATTCTTGCCGCGATGGAATCGGCAACATGCCTGTCTGCTTCCACTTCGTACCAGATGATGATGTCTTCCAGACTTTGGAGCGCAAAGTCAGACCATTGGATTGCCATGCGTGGGCTCGAATTACACAGGCAAATTCATTTTGCTGCGACGTGCCTCAAGACGGGCATGCAGCACGGCCTTTGCGGTCTCACTCGAATAGCTCTTCATTTCTCCGCTGTCCAGCGCTAGGATGGTTTTTTGAAGACGCGCGCGCAGCCACTCGTTGTAGCCCGCTTCGGGCACAGGGTCTGAGTCTTGCGCGTCAGCGGCAATCACCAGCGGGAGCGTGCGGGTTCTGTAGACCTGTGTGATGAAGACGCGCATCGCCTCCGATGGGCTGATGCCCATCTCACGCAGCACAGCAAAAGCACCATCCTTGATGGTGGAATTCATCCTGAACTGGACCGTTGCATCCGCGTCTTGTGCCATAAAAGTATCCCTGGAAAATGATGTGTTTGTAGTGCCAGTGTATTGACAATAAGCAAAAAGTCAAACCGACCTGGCGTAAGTTTTTTCTTTGCCCTCCCAAAACAACTGCAGTTGTTGGGGGCAAGCTTGTGTAGCTTCGAAACTCATTGCGGATCACTGGTTTCGATGTGCGATGTTTTGATGATTCTGAGCTGCAGCACTTTTATTACTGCGTAAGCAGCTACATTATTTGTAGCGTGCGCGGTGGATGGTTGTATGGACGGGAGTGGCCAGGGAGTGCCTTGGGCAAGCTGCCGAAACAAGCATGCGGTAAAATTACATCTTTTTACATATGGTCAAGATAATGCTTGGGTACATGGCTGTATGAGTGCTCGTAAGCTTTTTTTGTTGATATGTGTCACCTTGCTGGGCCTTGGTGCAGGCGCGGCGCATGCAAAACGCATTGCTTTGGTGATCGGCAATGACAATTACCTGCAAGTGACTCGGCTGGAGAAGGCGGGTAATGATGCCGACACCATGGCGCGCGAGCTTGAAGCCGCGGGTTTCGAAGTCAAAAAATACCGGGATCTGACCTTCAAGCAAACGGTGGTGGCGTTTGAAGGCTTTTTTGACAAGATCAAGGGTGGCGATGCGGTGGCCGTGTTTTATGCCGGCCACGGCGTGCAGACCGATCGGGGCAGCTATTTGCTGCCGACCGATATTGAAGGTGAAACCACCTCCCAGATCGAGAAAATATCCTACTCTGTGAATGGTTTGCTGGAGGAGCTGGACAGACTCAAGCCCCAGTTCAGCTTGGTCATTGTGGATGCCTGCCGTGACAACCCGCTGCGCTCGCGCGGTCGCACCATCGGAATTTCTCGCGGCCTGAGTGCGCCCGATCTGGCCAAAGGCCAGATGGTGATTTTTTCGGCCGGCAAAAACCAGAAAGCACTCGATTCGCTGGACGAAAGAGACATCAACCCGAATGGCGTTTTTACCCGTGAGTTCGCGGCGCGCATGCGCAAGCCGGGTTTGAGTGTTGAAGGCTTGGCGATTGAGGTTAAAAACTCGGTCGAACGGCTGGCGCGCACCGTTGAGCATGACCAGCGGCCCCTGATCGTCAATGACTACACCGGGGATTTTTACTTTTTTGCACCAAGCTCCGCCAGCGCGCCCAACACGGCGGGTTCGGCCGCCGCCACGCCTGCACCTAACGGACATTACGAAGCCACACGCGAAGACCAATTTTGGCAAGATACCAAAGCACCGGACAACCTGGAAGGCTACGAGGCGTACCTGAGTGTTTACCCCACAGGCCGTTATGCTGGCTTGGCGCGTGCCAATATGTCCCGCCTCAAGATGCGGGGGGCGACAGCGCAGCCCACGGCCAGACCTGCGCCCCCCGTTGACCCTGCGGTTGCGGCCAGCACACGGGAGGAGGCAGCAAAAGAGGCACCAAAAGAGGTGCCGAAAGAGGCGATTAAGCCATCTGTTTCGGAGTCACCAACACCCGTGGCGGCGTCAGAGTCCGAAGCATCGGGTGCAACCGCCGCAGACTCCGCGCCTGCGCAGGCTGCCCCCAGCATTGTGGTGGCCAGTTACACCTTGGCCAATGGTGACAAGTATGACGGTGAGGTGATGGGTGAAGTGCGAACTGGTCAGGGGAAATACCGGTTTGCCAATGGTGATTTTTACCAGGGAGGGCTCGCGGACAATGCCTTCTCCGGCAAGGGGGTCATGACGTTTGCTTCCGGCGAGCGCTATGAGGGAGACTATGTGCGCGGTGCCAAGCACGGCAAAGGAGTTTACCTATTTGCCAACAAGGATCGCTACGAGGGCGAGTTTTCGGACAACCTGTTCAGCGGCAAGGGTGCCTTTATTTATGCCAGCGGTGATCGTTATGACGGTGACTATGTTCGCGGCATCAAACAAGGTCATGGCGTTTATCGTTTTGCCAATGGCGAACGTTACGAAGGCCCGTTTGTAAACAATGTGTTTGAAGGCAAGGGCACGTACCTGCATGCGGGCGGTGACCGCTATGAAGGGGAGTACAAGCGCGGTGTCAAGCAGGGCCAGGGCATCTACCATTTTGCGAACGGTTCGCGCTACGAAGGCAGTTTTTCCAACAACGCTTTCAACGGCCCCGGCAAAATGTTGATGCCCAATGGCGACCGTCTTGAGGGCACTTTCAAGGACGGGGCCATGGTGGGGCCGGGGACGCATTTTTATGCCAACGGGGATAAATATGTGGGCGGGTATGAAGCCAACCTCAGGCACGGCAAGGGGGCTTTCCATTTTGCGAGTGGTCAAATAACCGAGATGGAGTTTGTTCGCGGCCAGGCCAAAGGCGACTAAGGGATGCAGAAGTAACCAATTTCCCGCCTTGGGCGGCACTGCCGGGCGCATTGCTTCGTTGCCCTTCGCTTATTTGGCTAGCCAAACCGCACTCAGGACGCCTTGCACTGCATCCCACCTGCACCGCCCAAGGCGGGATATTGGCTACTTCCGCACCCCTGACTTGCGCGTGCACAAAAACTTTTTTCGTAGCACGCTTTTTTTCGCCAAAGTTTGAAAGATACTAGCGTGCCGATTTTTGTCATTCTGTCCATGGCGAATACACCCTGTTTTTGCCTTGCAGTTTTTCGGTGACAGCGATTTTTTTTGATGGACCTGTTCGCTGTTTTTTTAAATACAAAACTCCAAATGACAGGGGACTGATTCCGGCCAGATAAACCGAAATCAGGCAGCATCAAAATTCGCGCGATCGACAGGTCGCCAAAGTCAGGAGAATCACATGGTCACAGCTAAGAAAGCAGCACCGAAAAAAGTCGAGGCAGCAAAAAAGACAAGCAGCCCCAAGCCCCCGGCAGATGCTGCCAAAGTAGCGGCTCCCAAGCCACTGGCAGCCAAAAAAGTTGCTGCAAAAAAGGTCGCCATTGCAGCCCCCGCCACAACACCTGTCAAGGCACCTGCCAAAACATCTGCCAAAGCCCCTGCAAAAGCACCCGCCGCCAAAAAAGCGGCCGCTGCCAAACCAACAGCGAGTCAGCCCGTGTCGCACGTGACCCTTGTGAGCCCCGAGCAGCGAGCCAACTATGTTCAGATAGCCGCGTTTTACATCGCCGAGCGGCGTGGCTTTGCCCAAGGCAATCCGACCGACGATTGGCTGGCGGCCGAGGCTGAGGTGGACCGCCTGATCGCCACCGGCCAATTGGGCCGCTAGGAGCATCCCGCCATGAGCGCCCCGGCTGAACCACGCCTGACCAGTTTGTCGCACGGTGGCGGCTGCGGCTGCAAGATTGCGCCGGGCGTTTTGGCCGATATTCTCAAGGGCATCACCGCCATGCCGATGCCCAGGGAGTTGATGGTGGGCATCGAGACGGCAGACGATGCCGCCGTTTACAAGCTCAATGACGAGCAGGCCCTGATTGCCACCACCGACTTTTTCATGCCCATCGTGGACGATCCGTTTGACTTTGGCCGCATTGCTGCGACCAACGCCATCTCGGACGTCTACGCCATGGGCGGCAAACCCATTTTGGCGCTGGCGCTGGTGGGCATGCCGATCAACGTGCTCTCCACCGAGACGATAGGCAAAATCCTTGAAGGCGGTGCCAGTGTGTGCCGTGCAGCGGGTATTCCGATAGCCGGCGGCCACACCATTGACTCGGTCGAGCCAATTTACGGTTTGGTGGCCCTGGGGCTGGTACACCCCAGCCGCGTCAAGCGCAATGCCGATGCACGGGTGGGCGACCGGCTGATTTTGGGTAAACCACTCGGTGTGGGGGTTTTGTCTGCTGCACTCAAAAAAGAGAAGCTGGATGCAGCAGGCTACGCGCAGATGATCGCCGTGACCACCCAGCTCAACACCCCCGGGCCAGAGTTGGCGGCGTTAGATGGCGTGCATGCCCTGACCGATGTGA
This sequence comes from Candidatus Rhodoferax bjergmarkensis, assembly GCA_016708345.1. GTDB lineage: Bacteria > Pseudomonadota > Gammaproteobacteria > Burkholderiales > Burkholderiaceae_C > Rhodoferax > Rhodoferax bjergmarkensis. Next base: position 51,866 of record JADJFX010000038.1, on the reverse strand, counting down.
CCGGATTCGGGCTGGCCGGGCACGCGCTGGAACTGGCGCGGGGTGCCCGCTGCACCGTACACATTGACTGGGCGCGGGTGCCTTTGCTGCCCGGCGTGCGCGAACTGGCGCTGCAAGGGCTGGTGACCGGGGCGTCCGGGCGCAACTGGGCCGGTTATGGTCACGACATCGCGTTGCCGCACGGCTTTGCCGCAGCAGACCAAGCCTTGCTCAGCGACCCGCAAACCAGTGGTGGTTTGCTGGTGTCTTGCACACCCGAGGCGGTGAGCGCTGTGCTGGAGCTGTTCAGGCAGCACGGCTTTGCGGCGGCTGCCGAGGTGGGCAACATCACCGATGGCGGCTCACAAGCCAAACTTGTCGTGCGCTCAATACTATAAAATTAATAGCTGTTCGCGCAGGTTTTATATGCGCTAAAGCCGAATTTGATGCCAAACTTGGCGGGTTTCAAACCTGAACCGGCACGCGCCCTGGTGCCTCCAGACTGGTCCACAGCGGTGCCAGGGCTTGGTTCTCGGGCTCGCTTAATTCCTTTTCTGGCCATAAACACTCGCGGCGGATGAAGCGCAGACGGTAGGCCAGCTCGCGTCCGGCCATGCGCACTTCAAAAGCGGTTTCCGGCGAGATGTCGCTCCCCTCATCAACGGCCCACAAGCCCATTTCATTCCAGCCGGTACGCAGCCGGCTCAATAAACGGATGGCGCGCTCGGCCATGCCCTTGACTGCAGGGGTTGTGGCGGTGTCCCTGATTTGCACGGCCACGGCCAGTGCGGCGGCAAGCTGGCCATCCACCAGGCTCAGGTCGGCATGCGAGGCATCCCCGGCCGAGGCCAAATCTTCCTTTGCATTGCGCGCTGCGGCAGTCACAAAACTCACGCCCGCCCCGTCAAACTCGCCTGGAATCATGCGCAGCGCAAAGCTGGCATGCGCCCAGGGCACTTTGGATGTGGCGGCAATCCCCAGCGTGACCTCGACCACTGCCAGCAAACGCCCCAGCGGCGAAATAGCGGCGCCCATTAAACGACCCGGATAACCAGTGCCATCGAGCCGTTCATGGTGCTCGCCAATGGCGCGTACCAGCGGTTCCGGGTAATTGGCCATCTTGCCCAGCACCATGGCACCTGTGCGCGGGTGTACCGCCACATTGCGGTAACCTGCGGTGTCCAGCGGCTGCTTGGCATCGAGGTATTCGGGGTTGACATACATTTCACCCAAATCGTGCAACAAGCCCCCGAGCAGGGCCAATTGCAGCTGGGAGCGGTCGCCGCCGCCTTTGATCCACATGGCACCGGCCAGCCCCATCCCGCGCACGGCATGGAAATAAGCCGTGGGGCGGGCTGCCTGGGCTGCGGTGAGCAGCAGTTGAACCACCGAGTGAATTTTGAGCTTGGTAACTTCTTGCGCCAACTCTGATTGCCAGGGCATCAAGGCCCGCGCCAGAGGGTTGTCGGTCGACATGAACGTTTCCAGCGCTGTTTTCAACTCCGTGGGGTTCACACCGTCGGTGGCTTCCAGGTTGGATTCCAGCGGCTTTTTGAGCTTTCGCTCCAGCAGTTTTTGTTGCAAGCTCGCTGATACCGGCTGGCCGCGCGCCAGCAGTTTGGTGCCTCGCTCGTCAAAGATGTCCTCGGAGGCCACAATGCTGCGCTTGGCGCTGGCCTGGACGATGGTTTCCAAGGCGTGGGGGTTGGCATTCGTCAGGCCGTCATCAGTAACGCTCATGGATGTTGAGGTGTTTTGTAGATTGAATGGGTTTACATGGCATTGTGCCGCAAGCGCGTCGTCTGTATCAACTGTGCGGCCAAGCAGCCATTTTGTTGGTTGAAGATGCCCGTAGCTGTGACGAAACGGTGAAACCTGTGGCCCAAGACGGTTTTCGCATGCTTTTATGTGACGCCTATGCGACACCTTAGCCCTGCATTAGACCTGTATGCTAATTTTTAGCTGTTGTTAGCTCCTAAACTTTGTGATAGTCGTTAAGTTTTTATTCGTATCGAAGGAGTCGGATTCATGTCTCGTCGCCCCGTCGTTCGTCATACCCATGTCGGTCCGCCGACTGCTCTGAGCTCACTGCTGGAGGCCCGTTTCCTGCTGGAAACCGCGCTCTTGCCCGTTACATTGCCGCTCTTGGTAGAGGCACCCCGTGGTGACGGGCATCCGGTGCTGCTGTTGCCCGGCTTTATGGCCGGTGAAGCCACGTTGATTGCACTCAAGCTTTTCCTGCAAAGCAAAGGCTATGACGTTCACACCTGGGGGCTTGGGCGCAACATGGGCTTTCGCAGCAAACATGCCAATGCCTTGCAGCAGAAAATTCGTTATCTGCACCACACCACGGGGCGCAAAGTCAGTCTGGTTGGATGGAGCTTGGGCGGCGTGTTCTCGATTTTCGGTGCCCAAAGCACGCAGGAGTGTGTGCGCTCCATCATCACACTGGGCAGCCCCGTGAGCGTGGACGCGGTGGGTCATCAGTCTCCCCCCACCTTGAAGGCGCTTTACCGGCTGGTGTCGCACCGCTTGGGTACCTCTGCCCACATGATGCAGCCACGTGTCAAAGCCGTGCGGGAGAAACTTCGCTTGGCTTTGCCCATGAGTTGCCTGTACTCGCTGACCGATGGTGTGGTGCCACCGCAAGAGGCCACCATGGATGGCGACCCCGCCCTGCACGAAAACATTCAGGTGCCGGGGAGCCATGTTGGCCTGGTTTTCAACGGCATTGTGCTGTCCATCATCGCCAATCGGCTGGCCGAGCCCGAGAACGACTGGAAACCGTTCAAACCCCAGGGCATGTTGGGGTGCGTGTGGCACCACACAACCGACGCTACGCCTGAACCAACCCTTTCCCACTCGACCTGAAACCTGCCAGAGGCCTAGCGCATGCGACAACTCAGCGAACACGATGCCGCGTTTATTTATTCCGACACAGGGCATGCCAACTCCAATGTGACACTGCTCCATATTTACGACCAGTCCACTGCACCCGGCGGGGTTGTGCGCTTCAAGCAAATCCTGGCGCAGTTCGAAAGCCGCATGCACCGGCTGCCCAACTTCCGCGAAAAAATTCTGCGCGTACCGCTTGACCTGGACTATCCGTACTGGATTGAAGACGAGCACTTCAACCTGGAGTATCACGTTCGCCACATTGCCCTGCCCAAGCCGGGCGATTGGCGGCAGTTTTGCATTTTGTCATCACGCATTCACGCGCGCCCGCTTGATCTGAATCGCCCCTTGTGGGAGATGTACGTCATTGAAGGGCTGGACAGTTTTGTCGGCTTGCCGGTGGGCAGTTTTGCCGTGCTGCTCAAGGTTCACCATGCGGCAATGGACATTGCGCACGGCAACGAAATCACAGCGCTTTTGCATGATCTTTCACCCACTTCTCCCCCGCCAGCCCCTGCTGCGCCCTGGTTTCCCGAGTCGGCCCCCGGCAATCTGATTTTGCTGGGCCGGGCAGGGATCAATTTCGCAACCTTCCCGCTGCGCATGGCCCAGATGGTGAGCAGCCATTGGACAGCGCTCAAGTCCACGGTGGACACTTTTGTGGGGGAATTCATGGGGCGAGCACACCCTTTTCCCATGACGCGATTCAACACCGAGGTATCGTCCCAGCGGGTGTTTGATATGCGCCGGTTTGTGCTGGCGGACTTCAAGGCCATTCGCACCCTGGCACCCAAGGCCACGGTGAACGACGTCGTGCTGGCAGTGTGCGCCGGTGGCTTGCGGCGTTATCTGGCCGTGCAGCACGAGTTGCCTGACGAGAGCATGGTTGCTGCCGCCCCGATTGCCGTGCACACCGGGGCTGACACCGACAACAGGGCCAATTTTTCCTGGGCACGCATCACACTGGGCACCCACATCGCCGATCCGATCAAGCGCTTGATCGCCATCCAGACCGCCAGCTCGTCTTCGTCCGCCATGGAGCAAGCCATCAGTGTGCGTGAATTGACTGAACTGGCGCAAAACGCTCCCTCGGTTGCGATCACCGCCACCAGCCGGATGCTGCGCTCTGCCTCGGCCCTGATGGGCAACTGGGTTCCGCTGGCCAATTGCGCCATCACCAATGTGCCGGGCTCGCGGGTGCCGCTTTACCTGCAAGGCGCCAGGCTGACGCATGTTTCGGCCATCATGCCCATTTCGGATGGCATGGGGCTGGTGTTTTCGGTCACCGGCTACAACGACACCATTGTTATTTCATTTACCGCCTGTGCCGAGCAGGTGCCAGACCCTGAAGTGCTGGCCCACTGCCTGCGCGACAGCTACCAGGAATACCTGGCGCTGGTGAGTCCACAGGTGGAGCAAAAGCCGGTCCTGGTCGCCAAAAAACCGCCCAGAGCGCGCCGCAAGCCCAAAGCGGTGCCGCTAACTTTGGTAGCGTAGCCCCACAGCGCTCGTCCAACCCTCAGAACAACCTTAAAGCCCTTGCCATGCGCTCTATTGTCAGCATTCTGTGTTTGCTGACCTTGATGTTGAGCTTGACGGGAACTGCCTTGGCGCGAGGGCCTTGGCGTGCCAGTGAACACAACACAAAGGGCTGGCATTTCATGTCTCCCAAAGAACGCATCGAGCACCAGGCCACGGTCCGCGCCTTCAAAGCCTATGAACCGTGCCACGACTACCAGGTGGCGCATCACCAACAGATGCAGGCGCGAGCTTCAGCCAAGGGCTTGTCCTTGCCCGCTGGGGGGCGCGACATTTGTGAACATTTGCGCACGGACACCGTGGGCCGATAGCGTGAAAGTTGGACGTGAAAGTTAACGTGAAAGTTGGCAAGCCACTGCGCTAGCGGGTTTGTTTTGCATGCGTCTACCTGATTTTTCACGTTCTCTTTGGATTTTTCTGATAGCCGCTGCACTAGTCATCAGCTTGGTCTGGTGGTCGTATCCCCACGACATTTCACCCTGGCGAAGCGCAGCCATCGTGTCGGGCTGGATCGCCTGTGGCCTGCTGCTGGCCAGCCTGGTACTCATGGTTCGCGAGCCGTGGCTGGCGAAAGCGCTGGGTGGGCTGGAGCCGATGTACCTTTGGCATCATCGGTTCGGTATCTGGGCCTATCTTGCATTGCTGGTGCACCCGCTGGCGCTGGCGGCTGACGGCTGGGCGTCGTCAGCCTCTCTCGCATGGGCAAGCCTGGCACCTTGGCAGCAGGGCTGGCCGGTGTGGTTTGGGTGGGCCGCAATGGTATGCATGATGGTGGGCTTGGTTGTTTCGCTCTCCCCCAAGGTGACTTATTCGCTCTGGCGACGTTTGCATCACCTGCTCACCTTGTCGGTTATTTTGGGTGGCGCGCATCTGGTGGGGCTGGGGTTGGAGGCCCCCCTCATTGCCATGCCTTTGCTGGCACTTTTTTTCTTGTTGTGGCGGATATTGCGCGGCGATTTCGGTTGGGCCGCCAAACCCTTTGTGGTGACGCAGGTCAATCATTTTGGACCTGACGTGGTGGAAGTATCTTTGCGACCACTTGCACAGCCGATCACGGCCGTGGCCGGTCAGTTCGTGGTGGTCGCCTTTTTTCAAGGCCGAAGCTTCCATGGCTGCGGCGAATACCACCCCTACACCCTCAGCGCCATGGCCCCAGATGGCAGCCTGTCGATCGGCATCAAGGCGCTGGGGGATTGCACCCGCCACCTTCAGTCAGTTCAACCGGGTGTAGCTGTGCGGGTGCAGGGGCCGTTTGGTAACTTTTTGGCAGAGCGAAACCAAGGGCCGGGCCTGTGGATCGCCGGGGGCATTGGCATTACCCCGTTTTTGGCCGTTCTGCGCAGCGGACCGTTGCCGCAGGCCGTTCGGCTCATTTATCTGCACCGCCATGATGCTGAGGCAGCCTTTCTTGCTGAACTCAGGGCGTTGGCCGTTCAACAGCCGCTGCTCTGTCTGCAGGTCATCACCAGTGGTGACGAATTGCCCAACCTGGATGCCGTGCTACCGAGCGCCGCAGAGCTTACGGCGTTGGCGTGTTATCTGTGTGGCCCTCAAGGTTTGGTCGGTGCGGCCATCAAAGTACTGAAAAAACGTGGCGTTAGCCGACAAAACATTCATTTTGAACGGTTTGACTTTCGATGATGCGTCAGCTTTTTTTCATCAGCACCGGCATTTTCTGGCTGGCGGTCGGGCTCATTGCCATGAACGATTGGATGACCCCTGCGCCGCAGCCTGCCAGCAGCATTGCGGCCGAGAGGCGCATTTCGTTGACCGAAGTTGCCCGCCACACAAGCGAGCAAGACTGCTGGATGGCCATCAATGGGAAAGTTTATGACCTGAGCGCCTATCTGCCGGATCACCCGTCCAAGCCCAGTGTCATCTTGCCCTGGTGCGGCAAGGAGGCCTCGCAGGCCTATCAAACCAAAAACAAGGGCCGTTCCCACTCCCCGCAGGCCGACCAGTTGCTGGCCAACTACCCGATCGGTTTGGTCGATTAACGTATAAGTTCAAGTTAAAAAATGTCCTGTTTGGGCACCCGTTATTGCAATGATGGGCGCAAACTGGCACCTCCAAAGGGCTTGGCTCGCAATGTGTCGGTGTCCACAACCAGCGCTCAGTGCCCTGCTATTCTTGTGCCGCTAGGTTCAGAGGTTGAAGTTGCCGTGGCTTGACGATGTACAGCGCCCGACCCGGCCAAGGCGCATTCCATCCGTGATGACTGTGGCGGAGGTGGCGGCTTTGCTTGGGGCTATGACCGGGGCTGAGACTTGAACCTCGTTGGCCAACTTGAGGGGTGAAACCATGGCATCCAGCCAAATCTTCATGCGTTTTAGGCCGTTTGCGCACGTGTTTATTGCGCGAGCAGCTTCTTTTTTGATAGCAATTACGCCTGCCGCCTGGGCCGCACCCTATGCTGGCCCCTTGCTGGACGCGCACCTGCACTACAACGAAGAGGCTTGGAATGGCCAAGTTGGCCCGCACCCGCCGGGCGATGTGCTGGAGCGCATGCAGCGCAATGGCGTCAAGGCGATGGTGGCCAATTCCCGCCCCAACGACGGCACGCAGGCGCTGGCCCTGGCGGCGGGTGAAGCACGACAGGCGGGCGCAGTGCAGGCCCCCAAGGTGCTGCCCTTTGTTCGGCTCTACCGCAACCGGGCCGATTACCAGAGCTGGTTTCGGGATGCGTCGACTGATGAGATGGTGCAGGCCGAGCTGGCGCGTGGCACGCCAGCCGGGCCGTACCGTGGCATTGGCGAGTTTCACCTGTATGACAGCAACGATGCCAACGGCCCGGTGGCCGCCAAGCTGATGGCGCTGGCCGACGCCAGGGCCCTGGTGGTGCTGGCGCACGTGGATGATGTGGCGATTGACCTGTTGATGGCCCATACGCCGTCCAAAGGCCAGACGCTGCGCCTGATCTGGGCGCACACTGGCATCAGTGGTGTGCCGGTGGCGCGGGTCAGTGCGTTGCTGGACAAATACCCCCGTTTGATGGGTGAGTTGTCTTACCGCCCCGGTTTGACCTGTGCAAGTGAAAAGGGCGGCGATGAACTGTGCCCCGAGTGGCGCGCGTTGCTGCTCAAGTACCCGACCCGCTTCATGGTTGGCTCCGACACCTGGGTCAACCAGCGCTGGCTGTACTACGACGAGCTGATGCAGGGCTACCGCCAGTGGCTGGGTGATTTGCCGCCGGATGTGGCGCGCAATATCGCCTGGAACAACGGCGCGCGTCTTTTTGACTTGCCGCTGACAGAGCAATAGCCCGCAATCACTAACGCGGCGTGCGCGCCAGATAGCGTTTTCGCCAGAACAGCACCACCAGGCTGATGGCAACGCTGAGCATGATGCCTACCGCCATCCAGATGCCGCTTTGCTGGTGAATCAGTGGCAGCGCGTCAAAGTTCATGCCAAAAAAGCCGGTGATCAGGTTCAGCGGCAAAAAGATGGCGGTCAGCACCGTCAGTGTGCGCATGATGTCGTTGGTGCGGCTGCCTTGCACGCTGAAGTGCATTTGCACGGCGGTCTCCACGCTTTGCTCCATGCGGCGCACGTGGTGTACCACCCGCTCGATGTGCTCCAGCACGTCGCGCGAGCGCACATGCAGCAGGTCACGCTCGCGCTGCGCCTCCAGGGTGGTGGGGTCGGGCCAGGTCTTGGTGGCCTCAAGCCAGTCCTGCACGGCGGCGCGCTGGTCTTCGCAGACTTCGTCCAGGTAGTGCAGTGACAGCCGGGCGTCCATCAGGGAGCTCCAGTTGTTAAAGCGCGTGTGGGGGTTGAGCAGCTCGGTCTGCCAGTGGTCCAGCTGGTGGGTGAGTTCACGGCGCAGATCCAGAAAACCGTCCACCATCTGGTTGACCACACGCAGCATCAGATCGGCCGGGCTGGTGGGCAATCGCGCACCGGCGGCACGCGACTCGGCGCTGGCCGATTGCAGCAGCTTGGCGGCGTAGGTGTCGCGCACGGTGCATTCGGTGGGGTGCACAGTGAGCACGATTTGATCGAACACGGCAAAGCCGACCGGGCTGGTGTCGATGCGCCGCAAAATGGGTGGGCCCCCGCGCACCGGCAGGTGGCTCAGCGGCAGGCCGGGCTGCGCCAGATCGGTCTCAGAATGGCCAGCAGCCAAGCGGCGAAACACCAGCACGTCGTATTGCGAGGTGTAGTCGTAATGCGAAGGCAGCTGGTTGTTGAGCAGGTCGGAGATGTGCAAATCCACCAGTTGCATGCCGCACAGGGTTTGCAGCGCCGCCTGCACCTGGCCCTGCATCACCTCGAACTCGCGGCGTGCACAGGCGATCCAGACAAAACCTTGCGCTGGCAGCTGCGCGCTGACCAGTGCCGGCAGGCTGTCCGTCTCGGTGACTTTACTGCCCTGAATGTTGAAGATTCGCATGGGGTTTATAGGTGCAAAAAACGGCTTTTGCGCACGTATCTATTGCGCAAGCAGCTATGTATTTTGTAGCAAACGTGCGGCGTCGCGGGCAAAATAGGTCAGCACGCCATCGGCCCCAGCCCGTTTGAAAGCCAGCAAGCTTTCCATCATGACGGCATCGTGGTCGAGCCAGCCGTTGCTGCTCGCGGCCTTGAGCATGGCGTACTCGCCCGACACCTGGTAGGCGAAGGTGGGAACTTTGAACTCATCTTTGACGCGGCGCACGATGTCCAGGTAAGGCATGCCGGGTTTGACCATCACCATGTCAGCACCCTCGGCAATGTCCAGCGCCACTTCGCGCAGCGCCTCATCCGAGTTGCCTGGGTCCATCTGGTAGACCTTTTTGTTGCCTTTGCCCAGGTTGCCGGCGGAGCCGACGGCGTCGCGGAACGGGCCATAAAACGCGCTGGCGTATTTGGCGCTGTAGGCCATGATGCGGGTGTGTACAAAGTGATTGGCTTCCAGGGCGTGGCGGATGGCACCGATGCGCCCGTCCATCATGTCGCTCGGGGCCACGATGTCGACACCGGCACCCGCTTGGGTGAGGGCTTGCTTGACCAGCATTTCGATGGTCGCGTCGTTCATGATGTAGCCGTTTTCGGCCGGGTTCGGGTCGGGCAGGCCGTCTTGCCCATGGGTGGTGAAGGGGTCCAGCGCCACGTCGGTCATCACGCCCAGATCAGGGAATTCTTTTTTCAAAGCCCGCACAACGCGGGGCACCAAGCCATCCGGATTCAAGCGCTTCTCGGCCATCCGGCGTTTTCAGGGCGAGGTCAATCACCGGGAACAAGGCCATGACTGGAATGCCCAGCTTGACGCATTCTTCGGCCACCGGCAAAAGCAGATCAAGGCTCAGGCGTTCAACGCCCGGCATGGAACTGATGGCTTCGCGATGTTGTTTTCCATCAACAACAAAAACCGGGTAAATCAGGTCGTGCGGCGTGAGTGTATTTTCACGAACGAGGTTGCGGGTAAAGGCGTCGCGCCGCAGGCGGCGGGGGCGACCAAGGGGGTAGGGGGCGTGCGGTGTCATGGCGAAAAGTGTAAGCGGTGAATGGTTTTTGTCTCACTCAGGAAAAAAATTTTTCGGGCTCAAGCTTGAATCAATGCGGCAGGTTTGCTAAATTACGCCCGGGTGGTTCGCCGCCCCCGCTTTTCCTCCCTGAGCGGGGCCTTGATGTGTGACAGCAAATAGGCTTACCACCCCAGCCCTCGTGCTGGGGTTTTTTTTGGCCTAAACTGGGCGCATGCTTTGGGTTAAATCACTCCACATCGTCTTCGTCGCCAGCTGGTTTGCCGGTCTTTTTTATCTGCCGCGCATCTTTGTCAATCTGGCCATGGTGCCTGCCGAGTCTGTCGCTGAGCGCGAGCGCCTGCTCCTGATGGCGCGCAAGTTGCTGCGCTTCACCACCGTAATTGCAGTGCCCGCGCTGGGTTTGGGTTTGTGGTTGTGGGCCGGTTATGGCATTGGCTGGGGGCCTGGCAATGGCTGGATGCACGCCAAGTTGACAGTGGTTGTGCTGGCGATGGCTTACCACTACAGCTGCAGCATCATCTTGCGCAAGTTTGTCGCGCTGGGCAATACCCGCAGCCATGTCTGGTACCGCTGGTTCAACGAGGCACCGGTGCTGCTGCTGCTGGCGGCGGTTCTGCTGGTGGTGCTCAAGCCCTTCTGAGTTCGGGCGCACGCCCATGCAAAAAACATCTGCCTGGCCTCTCGCCTTGATCTACGTCGGGCTGATTCTTTACGCCAGCCTGTATCCGTTCCTGGAGTGGCGCTACCAGGGCATCGAGCCTTGGGCTTTTTTGAACAGCCCGATGCCCAAGTACTGGACAGGTTTTGATGTGGCGGTGAACGTGCTGGGTTATATGCCGCTGGGTTTTTTGTGGGCGCTCAGTGCGCTGCGCTCGGGCAGGGCCCGCTATGCCATCGTACTGGCGGTGTTGGTGGCCGGTGTTTTGTCTTTGGCGATGGAGTCGGTACAAAGTTTTTTACCAGGCAGAGTGCCTTCCAATGTGGACCTTGCGCTCAATGTAGCAGGGGGCTGTCTGGGGGCTTTGATGGCCTGGACATTGGAAAAGCTGGGGGTGATTGCGCGCTGGAGCCGCTTGCGTGCGCGCTGGTTCGTGGAGGAGGCGCGCGGTGCGCTGGTGCTGCTGGCCTTGTGGCCCATCGCCTTGCTGTTTCCCGCCGCCGTGCCTTTCGGGCTGGGTCAGGTGCTGGAGCGTCTGGAAGCGGCCTTGGCCGAGGTTTTGCAGGACACCCCGTTTTTGGAATGGGTGCCACTGCGCGACGTGGAGTTGCAGCCTTTGGTGCCTGCTGCAGAGCTGGTGTGTGTCATGTTCGGCGTGTTGATTCCGTGTCTGCTGGGTTATTGCATCATCCGCTCCAGCGTGCGCCGGGCCGTGTTCTCGCTGCAGGTTTTTACGATTGGGATTGCCGTTACGGCCTTGTCGGCGGCTTTGAGCTATGGTCCTGAACACGCGTGGGCATGGGTGAGTTTGCCGGTCAAGACGGGCCTGGTGTCGGCCTTGGTGCTGGCGATGTTGCTGGTGTGGGTGCCGCTGCGGGCCAGTGCGGCCTTGGTATTGCTGGCCCTTGGTTTGTACCTGAGTTTGTTGAATCAGGCCCCCACCAGTGCATATTTTTCCCACACCTTGTCCACCTGGGAGCAGGGACGCTTTATTCGATTTAACGGCCTGGCCCAGTGGCTCGGCTGGCTGTGGCCCTATGCAGCTTTGGTGTATGTGATGACCCTTTTGTGGGGTAGGGAGGCCCAAAACTAGAATCACTGCCATGACTGAAAATAAATCGGCTGACCAAGCTTCTGACCAAACCACCGGGAATGCATCGGCTTCCTATTTTTCGCGCCACATCTTTTTTTGCCTCAATGAGCGCAAAGAAGGCGAGCCATGCTGCGCCCAGCATCGCGCGCAAGCAGCCTTCGACCGTTGCAAGCAGCAGATTAAAGCGGCGGGACTGTCCGGTGTGGGGCAGGTGCGGGTGAACAAGGCGGGTTGCCTGGACCGCTGCGCCGCAGGGCCGGTCGCGGTGGTTTACCCGGAGGCTGTTTGGTACACCTACGTGGACGAACATGACATAGATGAAATTGTGGAATCACACCTCAAAAACGGCAAAGTGGTGGACCGATTGCTGATTCCTGACAATATCGGTCGTTAGGGGTAATTTATGGCTTTAGCGCCCGTAAAACAAGCGCAAGCCGCTATATAATTTATAGCAATTTAATTTTTCCCCTTCTGCTTTTCTCGCCGGTAACCCGGCTGCATCATTTCATCATGAAAACTCTTCTCTTTGCCCTTATTGCGTCTGTTTGCTTTTCGGTGGCTGCGCAGTCGCCTGTTGCACCCGAAATTGCGGCGCGTTCGTATTTGTTGCTGGATGTCACGGCCAATCAGTTGCTGGCCGAAAAAGACATTGATGTTCCGGTTGAACCGGCGTCGCTCACCAAACTCATGACCGCGTATCTGGTTTTTGATGCCTTGCGGGTCAAAAAAATTGACCTCAAGCAGACGCTTCCGGTGAGTCAGCGCGCTTGGAAAATGCCGGGCTCGCGCATGTTTATTGACCCCAAAATGATGGTTCCGGTAGAAGACCTCATCAAGGGCATGATTGTTCAAAGCGGCAACGATGCCACCATGGCCTTGGCTGAGGGCGTGGGCGGCAGCGCTGAGCGCTTTGTGCAACTGATGAACGAGCAGGCCAAAGCGCTGGGCATGAAGTCCACCGGCTACAAAAACCCCGAGGGCTTGACTGAGGCGGGTCACATCACCACGGCGCGTGATCTCAGCATTCTGGCCACCCGGCTGTTGCATGATTTTCCGGATTACGTGGCCTACTACGCCATCAAAAAGTACCGCTACGACGGAACACCGGCAACCAATGAAAACAATCGCAATTTGCTGTTGTTCCGCGATCCTTCTGTGGATGGCTTGAAAACCGGACACACAAATGCCGCCGGTTATTGCTTGATTGCCACCGCCAAGCGAGAGTTCGCCAGCTTGGGCACGCCCGGAGCCGTAGCTGGAACGCCTGCGGCCACCGGAAGCCGTCGCCTCTTGTCCATCGTGCTGGGGGCTGCCAGTGAAAATGCGCGAGCCAATGAATCGCAGAAGCTGTTGAACTGGGGTTACACGGCCTTTGAGGCTGTCAAGTTGTTTGAGGCCAATCAGGCGGTTGTGACACCAGCCGTCTGGAAGGGTAAGCGCCCGACGGTCAGCCTCGGGCGTCAGCAGCCCATTGTGGTCGCCGTCCCAGCTGGTACGGCCAGTAAGCTCAAAACCCAGGTGGTTCGTCCTGACCCGCTGGTGGCACCCTTTGCCAAAGACCAGCAAGTCGGGTCTTTAAAGGTGACCAGCGGAGAGCAGACCTTGGTTGACGTTCCTTTGGTGGTGCTTGAGGCAGTAGAGCAGGCGGGCTTGCTGGGCCGCGCTTGGGATGCCGTGCGGCTCTGGATCAAATAAGCGCATATTTGCAAAAGTCAGCGCTCACCAATATTTCCATCGCGCTGCAGGTGCTTGGGAGTCGCACACGAGTCGCAAATGGTGATTGCGCAAGCATCCATGTCCTGATATAGTCGAGGGCTTTTCGGAAATTCCGAAGGGATTCACGTTTTCGTAGTTTTATAAACGTTTAGGGACGTTTCAATCTTAGGAGGCTTAAGTGCCAACCATCAATCAGTTAGTTCGTCAAGGCCGTGAGGTCGAGATTATCAAGTCGAAGAGCCCTGCTATGCAGAACTCTCCGCAGCGTCGTGGTGTTTGCACCCGTGTGTACACCACAACGCCTAAAAAACCTAACTCCGCTTTGCGTAAAGTTGCCAAAGTGCGCTTGACCAACGGTTTTGAGGTTATTTCTTACATCGGCGGCGAAGGCCACAACCTGCAGGAACACAGCGTGGTGCTGGTTCGTGGTGGTCGTGTCAAGGACTTGCCCGGTGTGCGTTACCACATCGTGCGTGGTTCGCTTGACTTGCAAGGCGTGAAAGACCGCAAGCAGTCGCGTTCCAAATACGGTGCCAAGCGTCCAAAGGCTAAATAAGCTGCTGGTTCGTTCAAATAACAGGTGTTTGTTTGCTGCGTGGCGCGGTAAATGAACGTAGTGACCCGCTGTTGGGTCGAGTAAGTAAAAATCAAAAATGGTTTTTGCGGCATCCGGTAAGGGTGTCAACTGAAGCAAAGAGGTGAAAAAATGCCACGTCGTCGCGAAGTCCCTAAACGTGAAATCCTGCCGGATCCTAAGTTCGGCAATGTAGAGCTGTCCAAATTCATGAACGTGATCATGGAAGGCGGCAAAAAAGCGGTTGCTGAGCGCATCATTTATGGCGCGTTGGAGCAGATCGAAAAGAAGAACCCTGGCAAAGACCCGGTTGAAGCCTTTACCATGGCCATCAACAACGTCAAACCCATGGTTGAGGTGAAGTCCCGTCGTGTCGGTGGTGCCAACTACCAAGTGCCAGTGGAAGTGCGTCCTGTTCGTCGTTTGGCTTTGTCCATGCGCTGGATTAAAGAAGCTGCCCGCAAGCGTGGTGAAAAATCAATGGCCCTGCGTTTGGCCAACGAACTGATGGAAGCCACCGAAGGCCGTGGCGGTGCCATGAAAAAGCGTGACGAAGTTCACCGCATGGCGGAGGCGAACAAGGCCTTCTCCCACTTCCGCTTCTAATATGCGGCTACTGCGAAGGCTTCATGCGTCGTTGCAAACCCTTGCCGTGCTGGTAGCACTGTCTGCGGGTTTGCGCCTAGCCTGAAGCCTTCTCGCTACGCCGCCGGGTCGAAAGCCTGTGCGGCGTCGTCGTTTTGAAATATTCAGATCAACCAAGGATCCATCATGGCTCGCCATACCCCCATTGAGCGCTACCGCAACATCGGTATTTCCGCCCACATTGACGCCGGTAAAACAACCACTACCGAGCGCGTTCTCTTTTATACCGGTGTGAACCACAAGATCGGTGAAGTGCACGATGGTGCAGCCACCATGGACTGGATGGAGCAGGAGCAAGAGCGTGGCATCACGATCACTTCCGCGGCCACCACCTGTTTCTGGAAAGGCATGGACAAGTCCTTGCCCGAGCACCGCATCAACATCATTGATACCCCCGGACACGTTGACTTCACAATTGAAGTTGAGCGTTCCATGCGCGTGCTGGACGGTGCTTGCATGGTGTATTGCGCGGTGGGTGGCGTGCAGCCCCAGTCTGAAACCGTGTGGCGTCAAGCTAACAAGTACAAAGTGCCACGTTTGGCCTTTGTGAACAAGATGGACCGCACCGGTGCCAACTTTTTCAAGGTCGTGGACCAGATGAAACTTCGCCTGAAGGCCAGCCCTGTGCCGATGGTGATCCCAATCGGTGCCGAAGAAAACTTCACTGGTGTGGTTGACTTGATCAAGATGAAAGCCATCATCTGGGATGAAGCTTCACAAGGCATGTTGTTCGACTACAAAGACATTCCCGCAGAACTGGTCGAGTTGGCCAAAGGATGGCGCGAGAAGATGGTGGAAGCTGCAGCTGAAGCGAATGAAGAGTTGATGAACAAATACCTTGAAGAAGGTGATTTGACTGAAGAAGAAATCAAGTTTGGTATTCGCAAGCGCACGATTGCCAGCGAAATCCAGCCTATGTATTGCGGCTCTGCCTTCAAGAACAAAGGCGTGCAGCGCATGTTGGACGCTGTAGTTGAATTCATGCCGTCCCCAGTGGATATTCCCCCTGTGAATGGCTCAGATGAGGATGAAAATCCAGTCGTGCGGCAAGCCAGCGACACCGAGAAATTTTCCGCGCTCGCCTTCAAACTGATGACAGACCCGTTTGTGGGCCAGTTGACGTTTGTCCGTGTTTATTCGGGGGTCCTGCAAAAAGGTGACACCGTGTTCAATCCGATCCGCGGCAAGAAAGAGCGCATCGGGCGTATCGTGCAAATGCACGCCAACAAGCGCGAAGAAGTCAGCGAAATTGTGGCTGGCGACATTGCTGCCTGTATCGGATTGAAAGATGTGACCACGGGTGAAACCTTGTGCGATCCAGCTGCTGTGGTGATGTTGGAGCGCATGGTGTTTCCTGAGCCTGTGATTACCCAGGCGGTGGAGCCCAAGACCAAAGCTGACCAGGAAAAAATGGGCATCGCTTTGCAACGTTTGGCTCAGGAAGATCCTTCGTTCCGCGTGAAAACCGACGAAGAGTCCGGTCAAACGCTGATTGCCGGTATGGGCGAGTTGCACTTGGAAATCATTGTTGACCGTATGAAGCGCGAATTCGGCGTGGAAGCGAATGTGGGCAAACCCCAAGTGGCTTACCGCGAAACCATTCGCAAGACAATCGAAGATGCCGAAGGCAAATTCGTGCGTCAGTCTGGTGGTAAGGGCCAGTACGGCCACGTGGTGCTGAAGATCGAACCGAATGAGGCCGGAAAAGGCATCGAGTTCGTCGACGCCATCAAGGGCGGTGTGGTTCCTCGCGAATACATCCCTGCGGTTGAAAAGGGTATCCACGAGGCAGTAACCCAAGGTGTGCTGGCCGGCTACCCGGTTGTTGATGTCAAGGTGACACTGCACTTCGGTTCCTACCACGATGTGGACTCCAATGAATTGGCGTTCAAGATGGCCGCCATTTTTGGTTTCAAGGAAGGATGCCGCAAGGCCGGGCCTGTGATCTTGGAACCCATGATGGCGGTTGAGGTGGAAACGCCTGAAGACTACGCTGGTAACGTGATGGGCGACTTGTCCTCACGCCGCGGCATGGTGCAGGGTATGGAAGACATGGTTGGTGGAGGCAAAGCCATCAAGGCGGAAGTTCCACTGTCGGAAATGTTTGGTTACTCCACCACCTTGCGCTCCATGTCGCAAGGGCGCGCATCTTACACGATGGAATTCAAACACTACTCGGAAGCTCCTCGCAATGTGTCTGAAGCCATCATGGCTGCTCGCGCTAAGTAAAGTAATGGCGGGACAGACTTTAGTTCTGTCCCCGTTGATTCAGAAGTTGTCTGCGACGGTGTGCCGCCCTGTTTTCCGTGCGGGGCGAATCAGCAACATCGTGCAAACATTAAACCAACACACGGGAATGAGCTCTTTGGAGAATTGAAAAATGGGAAAAGAAAAATTCACACGTACCAAGCCCCACGTCAATGTGGGCACCATTGGTCACGTTGACCATGGTAAAACTACGCTGACAGCCGCCATCACCACCGTGTTGGCAGCCAAGTTCGGCGGTCAGGCCAAGGCCTACGACCAGATCGACGCGGCACCTGAAGAAAAAGCACGCGGCATTACCATCAATACCGCCCACGTCGAGTACGAAACGGCCAACCGCCACTACGCACACGTCGATTGCCCCGGACACGCCGACTATGTGAAGAACATGATCACCGGTGCCGCTCAAATGGACGGTGCAATTCTTGTTTGCTCCGCAGCTGACGGCCCCATGCCCCAGACCCGCGAACACATTTTGCTGGCTCGTCAAGTTGGTGTTCCTTACATCATTGTCTACCTGAACAAATGCGACATGGTGGACGACGCTGAACTGCTCGAACTCGTTGAAATGGAAGTTCGCGAGTTGCTCGACAAATACGATTTTCCTGGTGATGCAACCCCCATCATCCACGGCAGCGCCAAGCTGGCCATGGAAGGTGATAAGGGTGATCTGGGTGAAGGTTCCATCATTAAATTGGCCGAAGCGCTCGATACCTATATTCCACTGCCAGAGCGTGCAGTTGACGGTGCCTTCCTGATGCCCGTGGAAGACGTGTTCTCCATTTCTGGTCGTGGTACTGTGGTGACAGGTCGCGTTGAGCGCGGCATCATCAAAGTCGGCGAAGAAATCGAAATTGTTGGTATTGCTGACACCCAAAAGACCACTTGCACGGGCGTGGAAATGTTCCGCAAACTGCTCGACCAAGGTCAGGCTGGCGACAACGTCGGCATCTTGCTGCGTGGCACCAAGCGTGAAGACGTGCAGCGTGGCCAAGTGCTGTGCAAGCCCGGCTCCATCAAGCCCCACACCCACTTCACGGGCGAGATCTATGTTTTGTCCAAAGACGAAGGTGGCCGTCACACACCATTCTTTAACAACTACCGCCCCCAGTTCTACTTCCGCACGACGGACGTGACCGGAGCGATCGAGTTGCCAGAAGGCAAAGAAATGGTGATGCCTGGTGACAACGTGTCGATCACTGTGAAGCTGATCAACCCCATCGCCATGGAAGAAGGCCTGCGCTTCGCGATCCGTGAAGGTGGCAAAACGGTTGGTGCCGGTGTGGTTGCCAAGATCATCGCGTAAGGAGCAATCATGGCTGCCAAACAAAAAATTCGTATTCGTCTGAAGGCGTTTGACTACAAACTCATTGACCAGTCGGCCGCTGAGATTGTGGATACCGCAAAGCGTACCGGCGCAATTGTCAAAGGTCCCGTGCCTTTGCCAACACGCATGAAGCGTTTTGATATTCTGCGTTCGCCCCACGTGAACAAGACCAGTCGCGACCAGTTCGAAATTCGCACGCACCAGCGTTTGATGGACATCGTGGATCCCACGGATAAAACAGTTGACGCTTTGATGAAGCTGGATTTGCCAGCCGGAGTGGATGTGGAGATCAAGCTGCAATAAGCAGGCAGGTGGGATTTCAACGTGAGTCGAAGTCTCAGGATTGGTTTGTATTGATCGGGCTTGCCTAGTGGTTGAGTTCAGGATATACTAAAAGGCTGCACTAAAACTCTTTAGGGTTTTAGTGCAGTTTTATTAACAGTCTTTCACGCAAAAACGTTGTAGCCAATTGAAGTTGCAGCGGTGGAAGTTACGGAGAAAATAATGAGTCTTAGCAATCACTTAGGGTTGCTGGGTCGCAAGGTGGGCATGATGCGCCTATTCACCGATGAGGGGGATGCTATCCCTGTCACGGTGGTGGATGTGTCAAACAACCGCGTGACTCAGGTGAAAACCCAAGAGAATGACGGCTATGTTGCCTTGCAGGTGACATTTGGTGCGCGAAAAGCTTCGCGTGTCACAAAGCCTATCGCCGGACACCTTGCCAAGGCAGGTGTTGAGGCAGGTGAAATCATTCAAGAATTTCGCATCACCGCTGATGCGGCTGCGCAGTACAAAGCGGGCGCGGTAGTGCCTGTCGCTGCTGTGTTTGCTGTCGGGCAAAAGGTGGACGTGCAAGGCACGACCATCGGCAAGGGTTATGCGGGCACTATCAAGCGCCACCACATGAGTTCGCAGCGTGCGTCCCACGGTAACAGCCGTTCGCACAACGTGCCAGGTTCCATTGGTATGGCGCAAGATCCTGGTCGCGTGTTTCCTGGTAAGCGCATGACGGGTCACTTGGGTAATGATACGGTTACCACGCAAAACCTCGATGTTATTCGCATTGACGAAGCGCGTCAGTTGCTGATGATCAAAGGCGCTATTCCTGGTTCGGCTGGCGGTTTTGTGACCGTTCGTCCTGCAATCAAAGTTAAAGCAAAAAATGCTAATGCGAAAGGAGCGAACTGATGCAGCTCGAACTCCTGAATGACCAAGGTCAGGCTACTTCAAAATTTGAAGCACCAGAAACCGTGTTTGGTCGAGCGTACAACGAAGATCTGGTTCATCAAGTTGTGGTGGCCTTCCAAGCCAATGCCCGCCAGGGTACCCGTGCCCAGAAGGACCGCGAACAGGTCAAGCACTCCACCAAGAAGCCGTTCAAGCAAAAGGGCACCGGTCGTGCTCGTGCTGGTATGACGTCTTCGCCTTTGTGGCGTGGAGGCGGTCGGATTTTTCCGAACATGCCCGATGAGAACTTCTCACAGAAAATCAACAAGAAGATGTACCGTGCTGGTATGGCATCGATCTTCTCGCAGTTGGCCCGCGAAGGTCGTTTGGCTGTCGTGGATTCGCTCAAAGTTGAGTCGCCCAAAACAAAGCCATTG
The DNA here is from genome assembly GCA_016708345.1 of Candidatus Rhodoferax bjergmarkensis. Classification (GTDB taxonomy): domain Bacteria; phylum Pseudomonadota; class Gammaproteobacteria; order Burkholderiales; family Burkholderiaceae_C; genus Rhodoferax; species Rhodoferax bjergmarkensis. Next base: position 32,100 of record JADJFX010000038.1, on the reverse strand, counting down.
GCTGCAAAGTTCAAGGCGATGAATTTGGAGTCTGTGATGGTTATTGCCGATGAGGTTGATGAAAATCTGTACCTTGCATCTCGCAATTTGGTAAATGTACTGGTTGTGGAGCCCCGTTACGCTGATCCAGTCTCGCTGGTTCACTACCGTAAAGTGCTTGTCACCAAGGCTGCCATGGATCAACTCAAGGAGATGTTCGCATGAGTCACGGTCCTAATCTGTCCAAATTCGACGAAGGTCGTCTGATGCAAGTGCTTGTCGCTCCCATCGTGTCTGAAAAGGCAACGATGGTCGCTGAGAAGAGCAATGCGGTGACTTTCAAAGTGCTACAAGATGCAACCAAGTACGAAATCAAGGCCGCAGTGGAATTGATGTTCAAGGTTGATGTCAAGGGCGTATCTGTGGTGAACACCAAAGGCAAGACCAAGCGTTTTGGCAAATCGGTAGGCCGTCGCGACAATATTCGCAAAGCCTATGTGACGCTAAAAGCCGGTCAAGAGCTGAACCTTGGTGGGGAGGCTGCGTAATCATGGCTGTTATCAAAATGAAACCAACTTCTCCAGGCCGTCGTGGCGTGGTGAAGGTCGCGCGTGATCACCTTTACAAAGGTGCGCCTCATGCTGCATTGCTGGAGCCGCAATTCCAGCAGGCTGGTCGTAACAACAACGGCCACATTACCACCCGCCATAAAGGCGGTGGACACAAGCACCATTACCGCGTGGTCGATTTCTTGCGCACAAAAGATGGCATTCCTGCCAAAGTTGAGCGCATTGAATATGACCCCAACCGGTCAGCGCACATCGCTTTGGTGTGTTATGCCGACGGCGAGCGTCGCTACATCATTGCCCCGCGTGGTCTTGAGGTTGGCGCGTCCATCATGAGCGGAGCTGAAGCACCGATCCGTGTTGGAAACACATTGCCCATTCGCAATATTCCGGTGGGTTCTATCGTGCATTGCATCGAGTTGCAAATTGGCAAGGGCGCTCAAATCGTTCGTTCTGCCGGCACCTCGGCAACCTTGCTGGCTCGCGAAGGCATCTACGCTCAAGTGCGCATGCGCTCAGGTGAAGTTCGCAAGATTCACATTGAGTGCCGTGCAACCTTGGGCCAAGTGGCGAATGAAGAGCACAGTCTGCGTCGACTAGGCAAAGCCGGTGCCAAGCGTTGGAAAGGTATTCGTCCGACCGTTCGTGGCGTTGTCATGAACCCGGTGGATCACCCACATGGCGGTGGTGAAGGTAAGACAGGCGAAGGCCGTCACCCAGTCGATCCTTGGGGTAATCTGACCAAGGGCTACCGTACCCGTAACAACAAGCGCACGCAGGTCATGATCGTGTCGCGTCGCAAGAAGTAAGGGGTAGGTAAATGACTCGTTCACTGAAAAAAGGTCCATTCGTTGACCATCACTTGGTTGCAAAGACTGAAAAAGCCGTTGCCACCAAAGACAAAAAGCCGATTAAGACTTGGTCGCGTCGCTCCATGGTTTTGCCCGATTTCATCGGTTTGACCATTGCCGTGCACAACGGTAAGCAGCACGTGCCGGTCTATATCACCGATCAAATGGTTGGCCACAAGTTGGGTGAGTTTGCACTTACCCGTACTTTCAAGGGTCATCCGGCGGACAAAAAAGTCCAAAAGAAATAAGGAGGTGACCATGGAAACTCGTGCAACCCTTCGTGGCGTTCGTTTGTCGGTCGATAAAGGCCGTTTGGTCGCGGATTTGATTCGCGGCAAGAAGGTGGATCAAGCCTTGAACATCTTGCAGTTCACGCAGAAAAAAGCTGCTGTGATCATCAAGAAGGTTCTTGAGTCCGCTATTGCCAATGCTGAGCACAATGACGGTGCCGACATCGACGAGTTGAAGGTGAAAACCATCTACGTCGAGCAAGGTGCATCGCTGCGTCGCTTCACGGCCCGCGCCAAAGGTCGCGGCAACCAAATCAGAAAACCGACGTGCCACGTGTACGTGACGGTTGGTAACTGAAAAAGGCCAGGAAGATATGGGACAAAAAATCCACCCAACCGGCTTTCGTCTGTCGGTTAGCCGCAATTGGTCATCACGCTGGTATGCCAGTGACCGTGACTTCGCGGGTATGTTGGCTGAAGACATCAAGGTGCGTGAGTACCTCAAAGCCAAGCTTAAAAGCGCGTCTGTGTCGCGTGTGCTTATCGAGCGTCCAGCCAAAAATGCCCGCATCACGATTTTCTCGGCTCGTCCGGGTGTGGTGATTGGCAAAAAAGGCGAAGACATCGAAAACCTCAAGCGTGACTTGAGCAAGCAGCTCGGCGTGCCTGTGGCCGTGAACATCGAAGAAGTGCGCAAGCCTGAAATTGATGCCAAGCTGATTGCCGACAGCATCACGCAGCAATTGGAAAAGCGGATCATGTTCCGCCGGGCCATGAAGCGTGCGATGCAAAACGCCATGCGTCTGGGTGCCTTGGGCATCAAGATCATGTCGTCCGGGCGTCTGAACGGCATTGAAATCGCTCGCTGTGAGTGGTATCGCGAAGGTCGTGTGCCGCTTCACACCTTGCGTGCCGATATTGATTACGGTACTTCTGAAGCAAAAACAACCTACGGCATCATTGGTGTCAAGGTTTGGGTTTACAAGGGCGATACGCTGGGTCGTAATGACCTGCCAACCGCTGTTGAGCCCCGTGCTGAAGAAGAGCGTCGTCCGCGTGGGCCTCGCCGTGATGCCCGTCCAGGTTCTGATCGGCCCGCTCCGCGTGGTGCCCGTCGTCCCGGCGGCAGCAATGCAGCGCCTGCGGATGGCAGCGACAAGCCTGCGGAAGCCATTGGTGCTGAAGCAAATAAACCCGCCGTTAAGCGCGTTGTCCGCAAGGTAAGCGCGCCAGCTGCAGCAGCTGACGGCAAAGGAGAATAATTATGTTGCAACCAGCTCGTCGCAAATATCGCAAAGAGCAAAAGGGCCGTAACACCGGTGTCGCAACCCGAGGCAGCTCGGTCGCGTTTGGTGATTTTGGTCTGAAGTGTACGGATCGTGGACGTTTGACAGCCCGTCAAATTGAAGCAGCGCGTCGTGCCATTTCGCGTCACGTCAAACGGGGCGGTCGTATCTGGATTCGTGTGTTCCCCGACAAACCCATTTCCCAAAAACCCGCTGAAGTGCGTATGGGTAACGGTAAAGGTAACCCCGAATACTACGTGGCTGAAATCCAGCCCGGTAAGATCGTGTTTGAAATCGTTGGCGTGTCGGAAGAGTTGGCACGTGAAGCGTTCCGTTTGGCTGCGGCCAAGCTGCCTTTGCGTACCACCTTTGTGGCCCGCATGATTGGCCAGTAAGCAGGAGAAAATGATATGAAAACTACTGAACTGCGCCAAAAAGACGTTGCCGGTTTGCAGGCTGAGGTCAAGGAGCTGCAAAGAGCTCACTTTGGCCTGCGCATGCAAAAAGCCACGCAACAACTCAACAACACCGCTACGCTGCGCACTGCGCGCCGCGACATTGCTCGCGCCAAGACCATTCTTGTCGAGAAGCAAAGCGCTGACAAATCCGCCAAATAAGGAGCGATAAATGACGGAAGCTAAAAAATCCCTCAAGCGCACCTTGATTGGCAAGGTGGTCAGCGACAAGCGTGCTAAAACTGTGACCGTGCTGATTGAGCGTCGTGTGAAGCACGAACTCTACGGCAAGATCGTTGGCAAATCCAGCAAATACCACGCCCATGACGAAAAGGGCGAGTACAAGTTGGGTGATGTCATTGAGATCACCGAAAGCCGTCCAATTTCAAAAACCAAAAACTGGGTTGCAACCCGGTTGGTTGAAAAGGCTGCGGCAGTTTAAGTCTTTGCAGTCCGCAGACTGCAAGATTCGAATTAACGGCTCACAATGTGAGCCGTTTTCATTGGTGAATTCGAATCAACTTATTCAGGAGTTATAAATGATCAAAGTAGGTGACAGTCTTCCGGCAGCGACCTTGATGGAATTTGTGGAGGTGGAGGGGAACGGGTGCAGCCTTGGCCCCAATCCGGTGGATGTTGCCAAAGCCTGCGCGGGCAAGACCATTGCTTTGTTTGCATTGCCCGGTGCCTTCACACCCACATGCTCGGCCAAGCACGTTCCCGGCTATATCGAAAAATTCGCAGAATTGAAAGCAGCCGGGATCGACGAGATTTGGTGCGTCAGCGTAAATGACGCATTTGTCATGGGAGCATGGGCACGCGATCAAAAAACAGCAGATAAGGTGCGCATGCTGGCCGATGGTGATGCGACCTTTGCCAAGGCCACCGGATTGACCCTGGACCTCACGGGGCGTGGAATGGGCCTTCGCAGCAATCGCTATTCGATGTTGGTGAAGGATGGCAAGGTTGTTGCGTTAAATGTTGAAGGGCCAGGTAAATTTGAAGTCAGTGATGCCACAACGCTGCTTGCGCAAGCCGTGAGTTGATCCAGCTTTGTCGCCGTAGCCCAGTCACCGAAGTTGGTGTTAGCGGAATTTACTGTTCTGCATCCTTAAAGCAGAAGCTCCTGCAGCCACTGGTCAATTTCCTGAACGGCGGCGTCTGTGGCCGCCGTCATGGCGCGCACACCACCCGGGGCATCCGCACTGGGTGCCGGGCGGCGTACCAGCACGTTGCGCTGCGCCACCAGTTTTTCACCCGTGAGGGTGGTTCGCGTCACCACCGTGGCGCGCAGGCGCAGCAAGCCAGCGCTTTGCTCAGGCGTTTCAAACAGATGGCTGAACTCTTCGAGTTGAATGCGCAGAATCAAAGGCGTGGCCACGCCGGGCGCGCCTCCTTCACCCATATTGAACAAGGCACGGCGTTCACCCAGTTTTTCACGCAGGCGCTGACGCACCAGTTGCGCGGGTGACATGCTCCAGCGGGCCAGCGCATAGGCCTTGAGCTGCTGGTCGTTGGCGTAGGCCAGGCGGTACACAATGGCGGTGCTGTCCAGGGATGGATGGGCGTCAATACCGGCAATCACCAAGGGGGGCAGCGGGGCGGCTTGCTGAGATGGCACTGCGGTGCTGCCGGGGCCAAAGTCATACACCACAGGACGCGCCGGACGGTTTGAAGCGGCGCACCCCGTCAGGGTCAAAATTAAAGCAAGAAATAGGCCTCTACCGCACGTGGAATATGCGCAAGCAGCTATTGATTTCATAGCAAAATTCATGGTTTGGCACCCATCACAGAAAAACCCGGCTCGCCGGGACCGGGTGGCAGCGTCCCGATGCCAAACAGCAGGGACTGCGGGTTGTCGCTGAAGGTGTCAGCCGCCCGGCTGACCTGGCGGGCGGTTTGGGCAGCGTCTTCGGCGGCGCGGTTCATGCGCGGCAGGGTGGCGATGTTCATGGTTTGCCCGCTGGCCCCCATCACGTCGGCGGCCATGGCCATTTTTTCCAGCGTGCCGCCCTTTTCCGTCATGCGATCGCTGACCACCTTAAAAGCTTTGGCCGAGGCGCGGGCATCGTCGGCGCTCAGTCCCACACGCACAGAGGTTTCTTTCATGGTTTTGAGTGTCACGTTGGCCTCGTGTACCAGTTGTGGGAGTTCTTTTTTGGCGTGGTTTGACAGTTCTGCTATGCCGGCCGCGGCTTGCCCCAGGTTGCCAATGGCGCTCATCAGTTTGTTCTGGTGGTCGGTGCTGAGCAATTGATTGATGCGCAGGCTGCTTTCTTCAAGGTGAATCAGAATTTTTTCGCCCCGGTCGGTCAGTTTGGCCATCAGGCTGGGCCGCATGGCGATGCGCGGCGGTGGCTCGGTGCCTGCAACAAGATCTTCTTGGGATTCGCCACTGTCATCGAGCTGTACAAACGCCAACCCCGTAATGCCCTGAAATCCCAGCGTGGCGAAGGTCGAATGGGTGATGGGGGGGCGCTCGTCAATCGCAATGCGGATCAGCAGGTGGCTGCGGTTTTGCGGGTCAAAACCAATCGCCATCACCTTGCCTACATTAACGCCCTTGTAGCGCACCGAGGCCTGAGGTTGCAGTCCGGTGACAGCCTCCGGGCTGGACAGTTCGTACACCCGCAATACACGGTTGTCGCGTGTCAGCCATACGGCCAATCCAATCAACAGAGCCAGCATGGCCAGCACAAAGGCACCAGCGGCGAGCGCGTGAGATTTATTTTCCATGGTTCTTTTTCATTATTGGCACCATCATGTCAACTTAATGGGTTCCCCCAACAAGACACTGGCTCGCTGCCCGCGTTCACCCAAGAAGAAATCATGAATGAAGGGATGCGGATTGGACATGACTTCGCGAGGCGCGCCGCTGACCAGAATGCGCTTGTCAGCCACCACCGCAATGCGGGTGCTGAGTTCAAATAGTGTATCCAGGTCATGCGTCACCATCACCACCGTCAGGCCCAGCTCGCGGTGCAGCGAGCGCAGCAGCAGGCAAAACTCGTCAGCGCTATCGGGGTCCAGCCCGGCAGTGGGTTCGTCCAGCAACAAAAGCGGCGGGTCCATGATGAGGGCGCGCGCCAGCGCCACCCGTTTGACCATGCCGCCCGACAGATCCGCCGGCATTTTGTGCGCATGGGATGGGTGCAGCCCGACCATTTGCAGCTTGACCATGGCCACATCGCGAATCAAAGGGGCAGGCAGGGTTCGCAGCTCGCGCAGCGGAAACGCAATGTTCTCCAGCACAGTAAAAGCCGAAAACAGGGCACCGTGTTGAAATAACATACCTACGCGGCTGGCTGCCCCCTCGGCACCCAGTTGCGATGCGGGTTGCCCCAGCACCGTGACGCTGCCACGCGATGGCGTTTCAAGACCAAGAATCTGACGAAGCAAAACGGTTTTGCCGCTGCCGGAGCCGCCCACGATGGACATAAACTCGCCTTGCTGGATGGATAAATCAAGGTTTTGGTGAATGACCGCATCATGCCCCGGCGTGTGGAAAACAGACCACAATTTGGCGATTTCCACCACGTTGGCGGCGGTTTTGGTGGGTGGCGTAGCTTGGTTCATATGCCCACGCTCTTGAAGACGACGGCAAACAAGGCGTCGACCAGAATCACCATGGTGATAGAGGTCACCACCGAGGCGGTGGTGCCTTGGCCCAGGCTCTCAGTGTTGGGCTTGACGCGCAGGCCGTAGTGGCAGCCAATCAGCGCGATCAAAATGCCAAACACCACCGACTTGCCGACCGCCAGCGTCAGGTTGGACACTTGCACCGCCCGTGGCAGCTGGCAAAAAGTAGGCCGGTGTCACGCCCATGGCCAAATCTGCTGCCAGCATGCCGCCCAGCAGCGCCGACAGCGTGGTCCACACGGCCAGCAAGGGCATGGCCAGCGCCAGCGCCATGGCGCGCGGCAGCACCAGCCGGTAGCCTTTGGCAATGCCCATCACGCGCATGGCGTCGAGCTCTTCGGTGACACGCATCACGCCGATCTGCGCCGTGATGGCGGAGCCGGAGCGTCCGGCAATCAAAATGGCGGCCAGCACCGGCCCGAGTTCACGGATCAGTGTGACGCCCAAGATGTTGACGATGAAGGCGTCAGCCCCGAACTGGCGCAACTGTTGCGACATTAAATAAGCCAGCACCACCCCAATCAAAAAACCCACCAGCGCCGTGATGGGCAGCGCCGTGGCCCCAATGTGGTACAGGTGACCAGACAGGTCGCGCCAAGGGGCTTTGGAAGGTGCTCGCAGCATTTTGAGCGTGTCCAGCAACAACTGGCCCAGCAGCCGAACCATGCCCCACAAGTGGTCCAGCACTTGCCAAACCCCGGCACCTAGTTTCAAGAACATTTGAAACAGGGAAATTCTTTTCGCCACGGGCGCAGCCACGGAGTAACGGGCCACGCGCTCCAGCATGGTTTTTTGGGCTTCGTTCATCAGCACGGACACTGGCCATTGATGATTCCATGCATTCCACAGCAGTTGGGCACCGGTGTGGTCAAGCCGCTGCAATTCACGCAGGTCCCAGGCGAACGCCGTACCTTGTGAAGTTGCGGTGGCATCCGAGCAGCCGCTCAGCCCGGTCTGAAGCTGTAGCCAAGTCGCAGGCTCAGCCAGCCGAGCCGCACTCCAGCAGCCTGACAGCCGCACACCCGCCCCATCGGGCGTGTTGGAGCGTGTGATGCTGGGCGTTTGGTCCGTCATGCAGGAGTTGACTCGAAAAGTGAGGAGCCTGCATCGTAACGCCAAAGCCGACCTCTACGTGTCAATTGGCCACCACACGATGCGGCAAAATGGGTCCAACAGGAGCCCCCATGAGCCATCCCATTTTTACGTCCACAGCAGAACTCGCTGTAGAGCAACGCGGCCCGGTGCTGTGGCTGACCATCACCCGCGAAGAGCGGCGCAATGCCATGAGCCACGGCGTGCTGGCCACCATGGCACAGGCGATCCACCAAGCGCAACATCTGCGAGACATTCGCGCCATCGTCATCACCGGCGCAGGCACCAAAGCCTTTTGCGCCGGGGCTGATTTGCAGTCGGCGCAGGCCTTCACCACCGACTACTCCGAGCCGCATGGCCATTTGGCGCAACTGCTGCGCGCAGCGCGCGCCAGCACCGTGCCTTTGATCGCCCGCGTAAATGGGGCCTGCATGGCCGGTGGCATGGGCTTGATGTCGATGTGCGACATGGCGGTGGCCGCCAGCCACGCGGTGTTTGGTCTGCCCGAAGTCAAGGTCGGCGTGTTTCCGGCCCAGGTGCTTAGCGTGCTGCAGCATTTGATTCCCCGGCGCCTGCTTGCCGAGATGTGCTTGACCGGCGAGCCCATTACCGCAGCGCAGGCGCTGCAGGTGGGGTTGGTGAACTATGTGGATGACGATGTGGACGCCAAACTGCAGTGGTTGCTTGCGCGTTTGCTGGACAAATCACCGGCCGCCATCCGCCGTGGCCTGTACACGCTCAAAAAAGTAGAAGCGATGGCGTTTGAAGAATCCATGGCATTTACCGAGAGCCAGATTGCCTTGTTTACCCTGACCGAAGACGCCCAAGAGGGGCAAAAAGCTTTTCAGGAAAAACGCAAACCCAACTGGGTAGGGCATTGATTCCATTTCCATATCAATCCGACACGTTGTTGCTTCGCCTTGACGTGCTATAGCACTGTCTGCGGCTTTGCGCCTAATGTCGTATCGATATGGAAACGGAATGAGCATCTTATGAGCACCACCTTTGACTACATCATCGTCGGCGCGGGCACGGCGGGTTGTCTGCTGGCCAACCGACTCTCAGCCGATGCCAGCAAACGCGTCCTGCTGATCGAGGCCGGTCGCCGGGACGATTACCACTGGATTCACATCCCGGTGGGCTATCTGAATTGCATCGGTAACCCACGCACCGACTGGCTTGACAGCACTGAGCCCGAGGCCGGGCTCAATGGGCGTTCACTGCGCTATCCGCGCGGCAAAACGCTGGGCGGCTCAAGCAGCATCAACGGCATGATCTGCATGCGCGGCCAAGCCCGTGACTACGACCAGTGGGCCAGTTTGACCGGCGATGAGGCCTGGACCTGGAAAAATTCGCTGCCCTATTTCAAGCTGCACGAAGACTACTACCAAGGTGCCAGAGCGGCGCACGGCGCGCGCGGTGTGGCACCTGAGCTGATGAGCGACAAGACCGACCCCTACGCCCAGTTGCTGCGCCACCGCAATGCCGGGGGCGAATGGCGGGTGGACAAACAGCGTTTGCGCTGGGATGTGCTGGAAGCCTTTGCCCAGGCCGCGCAGCAGGCGGGCATCCCGGCAAGTAGCGACTTCAACCAGGGTGACAACGAAGGCGTGGGCTACTTTGAGGTCAACCAGAAAGACGGTTGGCGCTGGAACACGGCCAAAGCCTTTTTGCGCCCAACTTGCTACGCACGGCCCAATTTTGAGTTGTGGACCTCGGCCCAAGTGGCCAAATTGCTGCTTGAAGCGCAGCCAAACGGCAGCCAGCGCTGCACCGGCGTGCAGGTGTGGGATGGCACGCAGAATGTCACGGCCTGCGCGACCCGGGAAGTCATCCTGAGTGCGGGCAGCATCGGCTCACCGCAGCTACTGCAACTCTCGGGCATCGGTCCCGGCGCATTGTTGCAGCGCCATGGTGTCAAGGTGGTGGTGGATGCCCCCGGCGTTGGCGCTAACTTGCAGGATCATTTGCAGTTACGCACCGTATTCAAGGTCAAGGGCGTCAAGACGCTCAACACCCAAGTGAGCTCACTGTGGGGCAAGGCCAGGATGGGTCTGGAGTACGCCCTCAAACGCAGCGGCCCCCTGAGCATGGGGACTTCGCAATTGGGCACATTCACCCGCAGCGACCCGGCGCAGCCGCACCCCAATATCGGGTGCTACGTGCAGCCGTTGAGCCTGGAGGCTTTTGGCGAGCCGCTGCACGAGTTCAATGCCTTCACCGCCAGCGTGTGCAACCTCAACCCCACCAGCCGTGGCACGGTTCAGATCAAAAGCGCCAAGTTTGACGAAGCCCCCGCTATCGCGCCCAACTACCTCAGCACCGGGGTGGACCGGCAAGTGGCCATCGACTCCCTGCGCATCACACGAAATATCGTAGCCCAAGCTGCGCTGGCCAAGTTTGAACCGCAGGAGTACAAACCCGGTGCCCAGCACCAGAGCGACCAGGACTTGACCCGGTGGGCCGGCGACATCGCCACCCCCCTTTTTCACCCGGTCGGCACCACCAGGATGGGGCGGGCGGACGACCCGCTGGCGGTGGTCGATTCGCGCCTGCGGGTGCGCGGCCCCGGCGGCCTGATTGCCGGTTTGCGTGTGGTCGATGCGGGTGTCATGCCGCTGATCACCAGCGGCAACACCAACTCGCCGGTCTTGATGGTGGCCGAAAAGGCAGCGCAGTGGATGGTGGAAGAAGCCCGTTAAGCGCGCGCGGCGTCAACACTAGGTTCAATCAACCAAGGGTATGCCCCGATGCCCGCGCATGAATTGATGGGTATAGTGCGGCTACTCATCACAGGGCCACTGGCTCTATTGAAGGAGAAAGGCCCTGGAGACACTCCCACGTGGGCGAACAAAAATAGCACTCTCAAAAGCAACTGCGGCTGAAAAATGGCACCGGCATACCCGGTGCCATTTTTTTTTGATCAAATAGGCGGTTTGCGCAGGTCAATAGTGCGCAGGCAGCTATCAAAAGTGTAGTGTTTTGAGCTCGTTGCGCAATGCGAAAATGCCCCCATGGAACTCTTGATCGTCTCACTCGCTTCGCTTCTGGCGGGTTGTGTAGATGCCATGGTGGGCGGCGGAGGCCTGATTTTGGTGCCTGCCTTGTTCGCCACTTTTCCGGCTGCGCACCCGGCTACGCTGTTTGGCACCAACAAGGGCGCTTCCGTCTGGGGCACTGCCTTTGCCACCTGGCAGTACAGCCGCAAGGTCGAGATGCGCTGGGCCGCCTTGCTGCCAGCGGCGGGCGCTGGCTTGGTGGCGGCCTTTGCCGGTGCGGCCCTGGTCACCGTGGTGTCGCCCCTTTACCTGCGCCGTCTGCTGCCCTTCGTCTTGCTGGCGGTGCTGGTTTACACCCTGCTCAAGAAAGACCTGGGTCGCAAGCACGCGCCGCGCTTTACGGGCGCGCGTGAGGGCTGGGCGGCGGCGGCCATCGGGGCGCTGATCGGGTTTTACGACGGCTTTTTTGGCCCTGGCACCGGGAGCTTTCTGGTCTTTTTGTTTGTACGTGTGTTGGGCTACGATTTTCTGAGCGCCTCTGCCAGCGCAAAGCTGGTCAATGCCGCCACCAACGTAGCCGCCCTGGCACTTTTTATCGCCAAGGGCCACATCTGGTGGCACTTTGTGTTGGTCATGGCCGTGGCCAATGTGGTCGGCAGCCTGCTCGGCACCCGCCTGGCCCTTCAACACGGCACCGGCTTTGTGCGGGTGGTGTTCATGCTGGTGGTCCTGGGGCTGATCTGCAAGACGGGGTATGACTCGTTTGGGCAATGAGGCGCACTTTGCACCGACCACCAACTTGCATGACACCCCCCATTATTTTGCTGTTTGAGTTTTACCCCATGGACCGCACCACCTCCATTGCCTGCTCGACCCGCTCGACGGCGTGGATGGTGAGGCCCTCGATGGGCTTTTTGGGTGCATTGGCTTTGGGCACCACCGCCACGCTGAAACCCAGCTTGGCCGCTTCTTTCAGCCGCTCCTGACCGCGCGGCGCTGGGCGCACCTCTCCGGCCAGCCCCACTTCACCAAACGCAAAAAAGCCTTTGGGCAGCGGTTTGCCGCGCAAGCTCGACGTGATGGCCAGCAGCACCGCCAGATCAGCCGCCGGCTCGCTGATGCGCACCCCGCCCACCGCGTTCACAAACACATCCTGGTCCATGCAGGCCACACCTGCGTGGCGGTGCAGCACGGCCAGCAGCATGGCCAGCCGGTCTTTGTCCAGCCCCACTGACAGGCGTCGGGGGGAGGGGCCACCGCTGTCCACCAAGGCCTGAATCTCGACCAGCATCGGGCGTGTGCCTTCCAGCGTGACCATCACGCAGCTGCCGGGCACCGGCTCGGCGTGCTGGCTCAAGAAAATAGCGCTGGGGTTGGAGACGCCTTTGAGGCCGCGCTCGGTCATGGCAAACACGCCAATTTCGTTGACCGCGCCAAAGCGGTTTTTGATGGCGCGCACCAGCCGAAAGCTGCTGTGGGTGTCGCCCTCAAAATACAGCACTGTGTCCACCATGTGCTCCAGTACGCGCGGCCCGGCCAGTGCGCCATCTTTGGTGACGTGGCCAACCAGCACAATGCTCACGCCGTTGGCCTTGGCCGCGCGCGTCAGGTGGGCAGCACATTCACGCACCTGCGCGACCGAGCCGGGCGCGGAGGTGAGCTGGTCGGAATAGACGGTTTGAATCGAGTCGATGACGGCAATGTCGGGCTGCATGGCCTCCAGTGTGGCCAGGATTTTTCAGTTGAATCTCGGCCAGCACCTTGACCTGCGAGTGGTCCAGCCCGAGCCGGCGTGAGCGCAGCGCCACCTGGGCACCGCTTTCCTCCCCCGTGACATACAAGGTAGCCTGCCCGCTGCGCTGCAGGGAGTCGAGCGCCTGCAGCAGCAGGGTGGACTTGCCAATGCCGGGGTCGCCGCCGATCAGCACCACACCACCTTCCACAATGCCGCCACCCAGCACGCGGTCCAGCTCCTCATGGCCGGTGGGGGTGCGCGCCATGTCCACCGCGTCAATATCGCCCAGGGTGACGACTTCAGCGGTCTTGGCCAGCGACGCGAAGCGGTTCTTGGTGGGTGCCGTGTTTTCGGGGACGGACTCGATCAGCGTGTTCCAGGCATTGCAACTGGGGCATTTGCCCAGCCATTTGGGGCTGATGCCGCCACAGTCGGAGCAGACGTAAACAGTTTTTTCTTTCGCCATGGGAATTATTTCAGGTACGTCAGGTGTAATTTTGCTATAAATAAAATAGCTGGTTGCGCACTATTGACGGGCGCAAGTGCCGGTTTTTATTGTAAAAACATGAGTCGGCTGTGCGGGGCTGGTCCGGACTTACTTTCTCGATGGCGCAACCAGCATGGCATGGTCCAGATCGGGCCGGTGCCAGGGGTCTACATGCGTCATCAGGTTCAGCACCCGATGGCGCTGCAGCACCGCTGGCGCGCCAGGACGGCAATGTCGTGCCCGGCTTCGACGGTGATGGTGGCGTCCACCTCGATGTGTGCGTCCACCACAATCATGTCGCCCATCTTGCGGGTGCGTACATCGTGCACGTCACTGACGCCCGGTGTCTCCTTTAAAGTCTGGCGAATGGCTTTGACTTCCTCTTCGTCCACCGCGCGGTCCATCAGGTCGTGCAGCGCATCCCAGCCGAACCCCCAGCCCATCTTCGCGACCATGAAGCCGACGATCAGCGCGGCAATGGGGTCAGAATGGGGTAACCCGCGGGTTGCCCGCAATGCCGATGCCCACCACCAGCGAAGAGGCCGCATCAGAGCGGGCATGCGGGCATTGGCCACCAGCATGCTTGATTTGACGCGCTTGGCCACTGCCAGCATGTAGCGAAACAGCAGCTCCTTGGCAATCAAGGCCCCGCCCGCCACCCACAGGGCCATGACGTGAACTGTTTGTACGGTATCAGGGCTTTCCAGTTTGCGAAAGGCAGACCACAACATGCCCACCCACCGCCAGCAAAAGAGCTCCGAGCACCAGCGAAGCGGCGGTCTCAAAACGCTGGTGGCCAAGGGTGGTCGGCGTCAGCGTCCTTTTGGGCGTGGTGACTGGCAAACAGCACCACAAAGTCCGCAATCAGGTCAGACAGGGAGTGAATACCGTCGGCAATCAAACCCTGTGACTTGGCCAGCACGCCCACCACAATCTGGGTGAAGGTCAACACAAGGTTGACGGCCACGCTGACCAGGTGCTGCGCGAGGCCGCCAGCGCCCGCTCGGCCGGGCTGTGGGCGGCATTTTCGGAGTCGTCGTCAAGTTCAGGGAAGTTCATGGCGGAAGGTGAGAAAGCGGATGGGGCGTCTTGCGGGGCCTGTTTTACTATCAAATAATAGCTGCTTGCGCATATTCTACGTGCGCAAGCACCAAAATGATGAATGAAAAGTTGACCATCTTGGGCAACTTGGATGTGTTGAGCGCAGCTGCGGCGTTTCAGCATTTGCATCATGCGGCCAGCCAGTTGCTGGCATCGTGCGAAGGGCACTGGCAGCGCATAATTTGATAGCCATGGCACAGCGCGGGTGACGGCCACCGGCGCGCAGTGAGATCGGTTGCATCGGTGCCGCGCTGGAGACTTTGAGCAGTGAGCGTTCGCCGCTGAAAAAACAAACCGTCCAATTGGTTAAGGTGTTGGCCTTTATTGCCTTTGGCGCGAGTCTCTTCACGGTGCTGGCGTTTGGTCTGATGCGCGGCGACTGGTTGGCCGCTTTGCTGGCGGGCATAGCGCTGCCCATGGCGCTGCTGCCGCAGGAGTTCACGGTGGTGCTCACGGTGTTGCCTGCCTGCAGGTGCCCGGCGCTTGTCGAAGGAAAAAGTGCTGACCCGGCGCATTGCCGCCATCGAGACGCTGGGTGCGACCAGTGTGCTGTGCGTGGACAAGACCGGCACCTGACCGAAAACCGCATGACCGTGGCGCAACTCTATGCGCAAGGGCCGATCAGTGGGCAGGGTGAACACCTGCGTATCGACTACGCCACCACCACTGAGTAGCCTGCCGGGTTTGGCGGGTTTGTTTTTCTTTGAACCTCTGGCACCCGGCAAGCTGCTGACAGCCATGCTTCTCGGGCTGGTCAGCGTGGTCTGGGTTGAAGTCATCAAGTTTGTTCGTCGGGTGCGTGTTTGTAATGTCGCCATCTACACTTGGGGTATGTACCAATTTTGTCCTGGCAAAAGCGGCAGCGATGAACTTTGATTCAGCCTCCTTGGCGAGGTCTAGGGCGACTGTCCGGCAATGGCGCCATGCCGCGTTGGCATTGCTGATCACTTCGTTCACGCCGGTCTATGGCGGCGAGTCAGAGGAACCATACCAATGGAGTTTTGTGCCGGGACGTTACCAGTTGATCGGACGCCACCCGGACAGTACGCAGACCTACACGGGAACCGCGCGCATCGACAGAGTGGGCGCACAACTGCGCTTAAGTCGTGACATTGGTGGCAAGCGAAGCCGCCTGTTTGGCGTTATCCGACGCGCGGACCCTGGCGAAGCTTATGTGTTGGCTTTCAAGTGGAACGAACGCCGCCCGCAAGAGATGGTTTGCCTGGTCGGCAGTGATCTTGACAACTACCCCCGCCTCACCTGCCATTGGGGACTCGCAGGCAATCCGCATCGCCAGCCCGGCATGGAGGCCTACTTTGCCCAAGAGCCTTGGGATCCCGTCAGGCCTTGAATGGCGCTGGTTCGGGGTCCGCACCACGTTCAGCGCGGGCCTTCAATGCTTTTTTTCAAGACTGACCTTGACTTTGACTTTTCCGCATTGATGGGTGAGCGAATGGCGAAGTGGGGGTCGGTGGTGTCGCGGTAGATGTATTTGCTCAGTGGCATGCCACCGGGGTTGATGATGCTCACCACATGTGGGTTGTTGGCGCGCCGCCCGCGTGCGACGGACACAGCTTTTTCGCCATTGACCAATTGAACGTAAGTGCCCGGCGGATAGAACCCGAGTGCCGTGGCCATGGCGGCACCGGGCGAGGCCGAGCCTTGGGTGGACTCCAGAAAAATGGCCTTGACGGCACCCATGGGCGACATGGCCAGCCTCGTTTTGCGCGAGGCCATCTTGGCCACAAAGCCGTCCGCTACCCGCAAAATGCGGCGGCACTCAATAGTGCAAGCTAGGCCGTGGGTTTCATCCGCTTCGTGGTGCCAGAGCACGATGTCGAGCTGGTCAATGTCATCCACGCCGAATGTGCGCAAAATGTCATGGCTCTTTTGGGGGTGCTCCTTGATCAACTTGCGCTGGGCATCGTTGATGATGGACGTTTGGCGGGCCATTCGGTCCTGCTCCACGCCATGCCGATGTTCATCACCAGTGCTGCGTTGAACAGTGTGTTTCTGGCCATGTCGGACACACCCAGCTTTTCGGCGGTCAGTTCGCAGACGACGGCGCACAACAAGGCATGGGTAGCACAATAACTCCAGTGAGGGGTCGGCCAGCGCACGGAACGGGATGAAAGGCATTCATCCGGATTGCTCTTGAGCAGCTCCAAGCTTTCTGCTGAATGCCCTGCAAGCGGGACAGAGGGCTGATGGCAGCCTCACCGGTACAGCAGGCCCTGCAGAATGATTTGCAATCAAGCCAGCCACCGTTGACTTCAGCGGTCACGATGTAGTCGGACTCCAGAATTTCTTCTGGCATGCAGGTGTGGGCAATGGTTTCAATGTCGATGCCATCCCTGAGCATGGCGCGAATGACCCGCTCAAAAGCTTTTTTTGCCATGCGTTCGCATCGACCGGGGTCATGCAGGCCTCGTGCGCCTCCAGCATTCGTTTTTGCTGTTCGGATACGATGGACTGGCCTTTTCGCAGCAGAAGCCTGCCGTCCGGACTCCACATGTCCACCGGCAGCGACCGGCCGGTTTCGAGCATGGCAACGGGAACCGGAACGTATTGCATCAGTCAGCCTCCAACACAGGTACGCGGGCAGAAAGCGCGCACATCAGCTCGTACCCTACAGTGCCGGCGCAGTGAGCCACTTCGTCAATGCCCAGCACAACACCGTTGGCTGCCCGGCCCCACAGGGTGACTTCACTGCCAAACCCTGCACCCACACCGGCGTCCATCAGCGGCGTGAGATCCACAGTCATCATGTCCATACTGACCCTTCCGACCAGAACAGGTTCCGAATGCCTGAACCAGCACCGGGTGCCAGTGCCTAGCGCACGCGGATACCCGTCAGCGTAGCCGCACGAAACGACGCCGATCCGCATGGGTTTTGCGATAAATACAGAGCCATAGCCAACTTGCACCTGTCGCAAGGTCTTGGGTTGCTATTATTTTTGCAGTCAACGTCATGCCGGGCTCGGTTCCGTTGTTGTGCCGAGTGCTGCGGGAAGTCTGGCGCACTGCCGTCCAGGTAATGCCCGCGCGAACCCAGTCGGATGCCCGTGGGTTTCACGGTGCCCGCTGGCACTGTGAAACGGCGTGGTGTGACGCAGCATGGCCCGCGCTGTTGCTCAGGTTCGCTCGCCCAACAGATCACGGGGTTGTGGTGTCAAACACCGCCATTTGGTGGTTACGCCAACAGGGCCGTCGGCGTCGCTGAAATGGGTCATCAAAAATTTCATCCGCCTGAGGCAGTGCGTTCAAACGTGTCCAAACGGCGCGGTACTGCTGCGGGGAAAGCCGAGACGGTTCATGCGGGTTCATTTGAAAAGACGCGGTGCGGCATTGTTGGTCTTGTGGGTGGCGAGCATGTCAATTTGTTCGTCGCAGTGCACGGTGTGCCCACAGCCCGAAGCGTGAACACACTCCAGGTCGCGCAATTCGAATGCGCCTTCGAGCAGCAAAATCGGGCCACGCCACCCCAAGTCGCGCACACGCTGCGCGCCTCGTCGAAGTCAAGCAGGCCAAAACCATCAGCCGCCCGAAAACCTTCAAACACACGTTCAATGCCGTGACCATAGGCGTTGGCTTTGACGACCATGAACTCGCGTGCATCGGGGCCGCCTGACTCAGACGGGCCAGAGTTGGCGCAGCGCAGCGGTGTGAACAGTCGCGTGGATGGGACGTGGCATGGCGCTGACGTGGTGATAAGGTTGCGGATTTTGACACTGCCGGGGCATGCTATAACGCGGGATCGCTGGAGATCCTATTACAAACATACCGCGTCGGTCCCCACTGATGCGCGCCGGTAGACAATGAAACGCAGTTTTTCACCATCATGCTCGCGCAGTTTTTCGGCTCGCTGGCCGACAACGCACTGTTTGTGGCAGCGGTCAATGTGCGAAGCAGCAAAGCCCAGGTGGCAACAGGCTGCTTTGGTGCCATGTTCGCCTTGTTTCGTGATTCTGGCACCTTTGTCGGGGCCTTTGCGGATTCAAGGCCCAAGGGCAGTCATGCTCATCAACAACTTCATCAAGGTCATTGGTTGGCTTGATGATGCTGTTTTGGCACACACCCTTTGCTGGCCTATGCCATTGTGGGGCTGGGCGCAGCGGCGTATTCCCCGGCCAAATACGGCATATTGACGGGTTGCTGCCCGCTCAGCAATTGGTCAAGGCCAATGGCTGGATTGAGGGCTGACCATCGCCTCCATTATTCTGGGCGTATTGCTGGGGGCAACTGGTGGGGCCGATGCTGGCACCGATGTTGTTGTCATTTGATCTTCCCTTGATCGGCACCAGTGTGGACACCACCGGAAGCTGCCATCAGTGTTCTGATTTTTACGTACTTGCTGGCGGCTTTGGTTTAACACCCATATTCACGCACTGATGCGGTGTTGTGCCCGATGCCCCAGCAGATCTTCGACCTGTTGCCAGATTTTGGACCTGCAATGCGCGTTTGTGGCGCGACAAACTGGGGCAGATATCGCTGGCTGCCACCACCCCTGATATGGGGGTGGCCGGAAATTTCGGTTTATCGTGCTGGCACGGGCGGCGGCGGCGCTGGGCTACAGCGTGACGCAGGCCTCGGCGCTGCAAGGTGTGGTGGCCATTGGCATGGCCATTGGGGCTATGTGGTGGCCTCCATGCGCATGCGCCTTGAAGATAGCCCGCGCGTGATTGCTGGGCATCGGCCTGGGCTTGCTGATCATTTTGCTTATTTTATTAACAGGTATGGGTGGCCGCGCCCTTCACCAAGTCATGCTCGGTGCCTTGGGTGGTTTCTGGTCGTGCCCATGAATGCCCTGCTGCAGCATCGAGGGCACAACCTGATGGTGCGCAGGCGATCGATTGCCGTGCAAAACTTCAATGAGCAAGCCGCCATTTTGATGTTGGGTGCTGGTACAGCCTTTCCACCGGACTGGGTTTGCCCACCTTTGGTGCCATCACCGCGTTTGGCTTGGTGATTGCCGGGTTTATGACACTCATCAAGCGCTGGCATGCGCAATTGTGTTCAATTTGGTCCTGAAGTGGAGCACCTGCTCAGCATTGCGCGCAATGACAAGCGCCATGGCTCTGAATTTGTCGGCGATCAGCCCCACCCTTACCGCCGAGCTGCCGATGCGGTGGGCTCACGGCAGCGTCGTGACTGATGCCGATTAAGGTGCTGGCGGCAGCCGCACTGGTCCTGAATGCCTTTGTCTGGGGCATTTCATGGTGGCCTTTTCGCCTGCGGGCGCCTGGCCTGCACCCCCTTGTGGGCCACCGCCATCATCACCGTTGCACTCTTGTGCTTGACTGTGCTGCGAGCCGGTGCCTGGCGCGGGTTTGGGCACCACCCGCTTTTGTGGCTGCTGGTGCTGGCCTCGGGGCTGACCAATGTGGGGTTCAACTGGGCGGTCACGGTGGGCGATGTGGTGCGCGTCGTGTTGCTGTTTTATTTGATGCCTGCTTGGGTTGTACTGCTGGCTTGGCCTATGCTGGGTGAAAAACCCGATATGGGTTCTGTCATGCGCTGTGTACTTGCTTTGGTCGGTGTCGTGATCGTGCTCAAAACACCGGGCACCCTGCCGGTGCCGCAGAGCTGGCCGATGGTCTGGCGCTCATGGGGATTTGCTTTGCCTGACCACGATCTTGCTGCGCAAGTTGAATCGGCACCCGATGCGACGCGCATGATGGCCATGTTTGGTAGTGGCGCGGTGATGTCCATCGGCGCTGCGCTTTTGGCATGACTGCGGGGGTGGTGCAAGCCCTGCCATCGCCCGATGTTGCGTGGGTTACCACGGTACTGTGCCTCAGTGCTGCGTTTTTGCCTGGCAATTTTCCCTGCAATACGGCGCAGCGCACTTAAGCGTCAGTGTGACCTCGCTCATCATGCTGTCAGAGGTGGTTTTTGCCAGCGTGTCATCGGTGGTGCTGGGCACCGCTGAGCTGACCACCCGAACGCTCTTGGGGGTGGTTTGATTGTGCTGGCTTCGGTGTTGTCTGTGGTGTCCTTCAGGAAATCGGTTTAACTTTGCTGACCGACAAATTTCGAAGGTGCTGCAATGGCTTGCGGCTCGGCAGAATTCCACACGGTCGCGACCACGCTTGGCGGTATACAGGGCGTGATCGGCGGCGGCATACAGACTTTCAATGGCCCTGCTGTGTTCGCGAGAATCCGCTGACACCCGGCTGGCAGTGACGGGAATCAGTTTGCCGTCAATTTCAAGTGGGCGTTCCCGCACCAGCGCGCGGTTTTTCAGCCACGGCCAAACTACCATCGCGCGAGGTATTGGGCAGCAACACAATGAATTCCCTCGCCCCCATGCGTGCCACGATGTCCGTGCTGCGCACCGTTGGTCAACAAAGCGCCGACCTGTTGCAAAACAGCATCACCACCCGGGTGCCCCGGTGTCGTTGATCCGCTTGAAAAATCCGGGTCAACCATCAGGATGCCGGTATCGGTTGGAAAGCGGGTGGCGCGGGCCAGTTCGATTTTGGCAAACGGATGAACTCGGCGCAAGCAGGCCGGTCAAGGGTCGCGGGTGGCCATAAAGCCAATTCGGCTTGCTGATCGGCCATGGTCTCATTGGCGTGGGTAATCTCCCGTCTGAGCAGCACAGATGCCACGTACTGACGCCACACCACAATGGATGCAATGATGCTCATCAGCGGTGGCGCTCGCGCTGTGGCTGCGCGCCGTCCAGCCGCAAATTGAGATCGGGCTGGGTGATCGCCGGGCGTTGAAAAATCAAGTAAGTGGCGAAAAAGACAGAGGTGACCATCACGGGCCGCATCAGGGACATCATGGCGACAATCAAGCTGATCATCGCAAAGTTGGTCGTATTGGCGAGACCATTTGGTCAGCCACTGACAAGGCGACGCCAAACATCAAACAACTTATGCAAAACAGAATTTGCAGGGGACAGAGCGAAAATTTTGTTGTGTTCAAAGAACGCTGGTAAGAAACCGATGAATTGCCGGACCAAGAATGACCATGGACACGCACATGACGGCATGAATCCAGCCTATGGCATTGGCCCAATTCGCGTGCCGGGCCGACTCTTGGCCACTGGGTGAAACCAGAATTCAGCAACGTAGATCAAAATTGACCGGCACCACGAAAGTAGCCAAGATTCGAAAGCGCCGCGGTGTCTCGGTAGTCGCCTCGGCCTGAACGTCGCTATTTTGGCGGGCGGCGGTTGCGAAGCAAAGTGCAAACCTTGCAAGGTGCAACTGCATGCTGGAGGTGCCCTTATCGTGATTAATTTCAGTTGTCGATTATTAAAGGCTCACGAATGCAAAGTGTTTGCTTCGCGACTTATGATAAACCGTTTTTCATCGGCAACGATGCGCCGGAGAAACCCCATTTTTGACTGGAATAACGCATGAGTTCTGTTTACGATTTCGAGCCTTGCAGATCAACGGCAAGTCCGTCCCTTTGGGCGGTACAAAGGAAAGTCATGCTGATTGTCCATCGCCAGCGCCTGTGGTTTTACCCGGTTTGCCGGGTTAGAGACCTTGCATCAGCAATTTGGCAACAAAGGGCTGGTGGTACTGGGTTTTCCATTGCAATCAATTTGCATCGCAAGATTCGGGCAGCAATGAAGAAATCTCGGAGTTCTGCCAGCTCAGTTCAGGGGTGACCTTTCCCATGATGGCTAAAAATTGATGTCAGCGGCAAGCAGGCGCATCCGCTGTATCAATGGTTGTCCAAGAAGCACCAGGCTTGCTGGGCGGCAAATCCATCAAATGGAATTTCACCAAGTTTTAGTGCCAAGGACGGTCAGGTTCTTAAGCGTTATGCACCGACTGATGCGCCAAGCGGTATGGCGGCGGATATTGAGGCTGCCTTGGTGGCTGCCTGATCCGCCCAAAACACTAGCCCAATCGGTCGGCCCTAGCTTGTGCTACCGGGGTGTTTTGCGTATTGCGCCAAGGGCGTTGTTCGTTTTCAATGCGGGTCGGCGTGTTGACCAGCTCTGGCCGCTGACAGGCCTTGAAAGATGCACATGGGCCGGGTCCGAGCCCTTTGTCAGCGCAGAGTTTTCTGCCGTCATCAAGGTTCCACCGGTTTTGGTGCCGCTGCGACCGCAGGCTCCGGGTGCGACAGGTGCAGGTGCTGGCGTTGCTGCCACACTAGGCTGCACGACCTCAGGTATTTTCACTTTCGGCGCAGATGCGACATTTCGCTTGGTTCGGTTTGTGTGCTTTGCTTTTGTCGCCGATTTGGGCACTGGCAAGGCGGATGTCGGTGGTGACTTCATTGGTTTAATCACGGGTGACGGGATGGGAGTCAGTGCAGGTGCTGTTTGGGTGACAGACCGCTGACCACCAGGGTCGATGCAGCAGAGGGTGTGTCAAGGACCGGGTTGAACACTGGTGCAACAACTTTCGGCACTGCTGCGACTGACTTGCCAAGTGCTGCGCCAACTCCAAGTTACAGCAAATCCAAGTGCCACTACCAAAGAAAACGATCAACCAAGCGATGTTGGATCGACGATTCTCCGCCGCGAAGCAACCAAGGGTTGCGCCAAGGCAACCGCCTCAGCAGACAAAAGTATTCGGTCGTTTTCCGCTGCCTGAACACCTGCCGCTCGCTCACGCGTTTTTTTTGTTCAACGCTGAGTTTGACTGGTTGTGGCTCAGGTAGATCGGGTGGCTCAGCGGCTCCACGGCTCAATGACGGTGGATGGATCGTCTCTTTCATCACAAATCGTTGTCGTTTTCCGGCGCGGGTTTGATGGAGTTGGGTTGAGAGGTAGTCATTGCCGGAACTTGACGGCAAGAACGCTCGACTTGCGTGACCGGTCGACGAGGCCAAACAGCTCGCCGTTTGGCAGGCAGGCCGGGTCCAACTCACCGCCAGTCAAACGATGACATGCCGTTGGGCGTTGTCGGACCAAGCGCCCGATGCGAACAGCTGAACCGATTGCGGTCGGTCTTCTGGGCGAATGCTCAGGGCTGCGTCAATGGCCGCCACAAAGCTTTCAGGTAACTGAGTCCGAATTGTCTCAACCGTTTTCGCGATACTTTCAAAGAGAGCAAGCTGTCGTTGACAGCCCGGATCGTGGCGGGCGTGGGTGCTTCGTTGCAAAGCATGCGGTGCACCACGGCCGCCAGTGAATAAAGTCCGTCAAGGGCCTTGCGGCGTACCACGAACGTCAGCATATTGTTCAATTGGTGCGAAATTCACCTTCCAATATGGCCCGTGTGCTCCTTTGGAGTTGTCATTGATGGCAACGCGCGCGGCCCAAGTCCAACAACAGGGCGGCCCGATATCTTGCAGAAAAATATTGTCAGGCGATACATCGCGGTGCAGCGCATGGCCTCGGTGCAAGACTTTGAGTGCGCCGTACTGACCACAATACCTTGCCAGCCAAGCCTCACTGGGTGGCGTTTGCATTCGGGTTCTGGCCTGTTTGAGGTCATGCCGCGGTACAGGGGCATCGCCATGTAAGGCCGTGCCATTGGCTTCCAGAATCTGAAAACCCGCACCAGTGAGGGTGTTCAAACTCTAGCATGCGGGCCTCTGCGACAAAGACGCCAGCCCACTTGGAAAGTCGGATGATCAGCCGGGGTTCGAATGCTAATGTTCGGTACCTCATCAGCACGCACAGCCTAACCAGGTGGGCAAGTACTCTTTGATGGCCACATCCCGGTGCAGTGAATGGTCATAGGCCCGGTAGACCATGCCGAAACCGCCAACGCCCAACAACCCCAAGATTTCGGATTCTCCCAGTCAGGTGCCTGACTTCGGGGCATCAATGTGAGTCAACCTCTGGTGCTGCAACGTGAATTGGCGATTCAATCATGGGTTCCGACATGTGAGCACAATCGTCCAAAGCCCACCAGCGGCAGAAGGTTGTGCGGTTTGTCATTCTATGGCAGCACAAGCGCTTGGTGCAAATTTGAATGCGCGTCTGCCTGCGGGGTCATATTGCAACGTCTTTGATGGAGCGATTGTCTGAAGCTGCAAATAGCATGGCGATCAACTTGCATCTTGGTGCAGCGAAGTGTTCTTGCGATGATGACAGGGTTGCGCGTTCTGGCTATCGGGGTTTGTCCGTGTTTATAGTATTCGCGATGACGGTAAGCTTTGCGGACATGGTATGCTCAACCCACGCCAATATCTGCAAGGAGATATCTCTTGTTAATGAATTTGTTGAGCGATTCCGTGCTTGAACGTGGTTTGGGAACCATCATGCGGGGAGCGGGTCTGGTAACCCGTTTCATCCCATTCCACAACCCACCTTGCTGGTCGGGCTTGGTGCCAGTGGCCGACTGGGGCAGGCCATTGCAGGATTTGGGTATAGCAAGATTTTGATCGTCTCGGACAGCATCATCTCCAAGCTGGGCTTGCTCAAAAGCCCTGACAGACGAATTGACCGTCGGCGCTCAGTATGTGGTGTTTGACGAAATCACCCCGATGCGCCGATTCCCGGTCGAAAAAGGTATCGAGTTCTACAAGTCCCACGGATGTGAGCGCCATTGTGGCGTTTGGCGGCGGCTCCTCGATGGACGCTTCCGAAAGCCATTGCGGTGGCGGTGAATAATGACAAACCGCTGCGCAAACTGGCGGGCTGTTTCAGGGCCTGCACAACCCGGTCAAATTTGGCGTCCCTACCGCGTGGGCACCAGTTCAGAAGTTACTGTGGCAGCGGTCATTTCTGACCCCGAAACGCACAAAAAGCTCGTCCATCATCGACCCACGCATCGTCCCAGATGGCTGCCCACTTGACCCTCGCAGTCAGCTGGCCTGCCGCGCCCATGCGGCGGCCACCGGCATTGACGCACTCACCCATGCGGTGGAGCATTTGTCGGCCTGGGTCCGCCTTATTCGGACGCGATGGCGCTGTCAGCTGTCGGACTGTTTCAAAACCTGTACCGCTTACAAAGACGGCAAAACTTCGGCTACGCGCGAAAAAAATGGCACTGGCCTCCACCTACGCCGGTTTTTGCATTTACCGTGCCAGTGTGGGTTATGTGCATGCCATCGCCCACCGGTTTGGCGGCCTGCTACCACGCCCCATGGTTTGACCAGCGCCGTCATGCTGCCATAAGCGTTGCGCTATTCAGCGCCAGCCATCACTGGACCGTTTGGCCCCGATTGGCGGTTCCCGCATCGGTCAACGAAGGGTGAGCCGGCACAACGTGCTGGCGGGCAGTTCATGGATGCCGTCGAACGGCTGAATAAGTTTGGGCGTTCCAAGCTATCTGGAAGCGTTGCGCGAAAGTAACATCCTGAGCTGGCCAAGGCTGCCTACTGGGAGAACGCATACAGACTACCAGTGCCGCGCTACATGTCACAAAGCAGAGTTTGTGAAGGACATCATTCGCTAGAGCGTTGCTTGGCAGGGAGTTCTCAGGTCGTCGCAAAAAGCTGTTTGATAAAAGGTGATTGACAGGCCGGCAGACGCTGGCGCGTGGATTGATCGAAAATACGGATTTCCCCTGGTTGCAGGTGCAGATCAGGCGCGTGGTGGTTGTTGTTTTGGATGAGGAGCGGTTTGATGAAAAAGGTAGTGACGGTGACGCTTGGTTTCCGTAAACGGGATTTTGAAGGTTTCAAGACCAAGGTTCCTTGAGTCAGGGATTTCTCGGTGCGCCGGCTCGGTGTCGACCAGGACGCCGGAAAGGCGCGTGGGAGTTGATGCGGTGCCGTCGGGCGACTGCCGATGCGGATTGGGCTGGGTGAATCCGCGACCACTTTCATGGGCCTGCGCACCGTCACCAACAAGGGAATCCGAAGCGATTGGCACAAATGGTGGTTGCGCGTTCCGGTGACCACCGCGGTGCCACTTTGTGCCGCCTTCTACCACGGGTGCGTGCCATTCACCATGTTCAAAAGACTGGGTCACTTAGCCAATAACAACCTTGTTTCTGTTTCTCTCCGGCATGCGCAATTTACGACATAAGCGGTGGCCGTCATCCGATACTCAAAAAACCTGAGTTTGCCGACGCCCCTGTTCCAACCGGATCACCGGCCATGCTTGGCTCAACTGGAACTAACTGGAGTTAACCATAAAGGCAGTGATCTGATGCTCAGCGGCAAACACGGTCGATACTAGAAAGTTCGTGTCTGATTACAAGATCAATGGCAAACGGTCTGTGGCCAAGTCTTTAATTTGTCGGCACTTTGCCGAAATCAAGGCCGTGACGAATCCCAAGCTTGGAAGGAAGAGCCATATCACGTCAGGTCGACGACGAGCGTTTGGCGTTTTCACCGCTTGCAGGAATCAGCTTGGTGGTGGATGTATCACAAAGCGTTCGAAAGGTAGTGAGCGTACACGATTAAACGATGATTCTGGCGGCATTGGACAAAAATACCGGGAAAGAAAGTCTCGAGCCGACGATTTTGATGAAATTCTGGATGAGAAGCAAAATTGTGCCGCGCCTGCTACTTACCGGAAAGTTTCGCGAACATACGCCGTTTTGCGTTTGTAGTTCACCCTCTGAGTCAGACCTATAACAGTAAAAGGGGGTACCCGTTCCGGCGGCTACTCCCAAGTTAGTGATGAATCAGGTTGAGCGGTTGGCGGCACAACTGCCGCCATTTATCTATTACAAAATGGACAACATCATTTCCTACCAGCGCGAAGCTGAAGGCTGGCTGATTTCGATTGGTGGAACGCCCGGAGATGCTGGCGCACTAGCCCACAGTTCACCATACCGCAAATTGCTGGTAGCCTTCGAAAATGGCTGAGAAAGGGCGCGCGAATCATGGAGGTCCTGGGGGCGTTCCGCAAAGTGGTGGACGACACCAGGTCGTGACGGTCGCGCCCCGCGCCCGCCATTCCGTTACGACGGGCAACAACCCTTCCGCATCGGGTGCTTTGTGGAGGCAGCAGCTGACGCTATGTGCGCCGCATGGAACACGCTGGAAATCCACAAAGAACCGCAAAGTGGCTGCCAAGACCATGGTGATCGGTGCCTCTGGCTCGATCCGGCTCAGTCAGCGCCCGCCTGTTAATGGAGCTGACCTTTGACGAGGTTTATTTGGCCGGATATACCCTGAACCAAGCTAGACGAACTCAAGGCCTCCATCCTGCGGGGAAACGCCTAACGCCGAGGTCTTCACCACGGTGAGTTACAACGAATTGCGCTGGAATGATATGGACATGATCGTCACATCCACCTCAGGCGTGAGCAAAGAGATTCTAGAGACATCCTTACTGAGCGATCAAGCACGGCCGGGTCATCGCCGACGTGGCCGGTCCGCTCGATCTGCCTGCCAGCGATGTTTGCCAAAACGCCCGGATGTGCACGGTGATCGGGGTCGGCGGGGTCAGACTGCCTGGGGGGGTGCTGTAGCGCATGAAAAGTATCCAGCCTGCCCGACAACGGTATCTACGCCTGCTTGGCCGAAACCATTGTGCCCGCGCTCGAAGGTCGCTTTGAAGTGTTCTGCGTCGGTCCGCGATCTTTCACGGGGTGAAAGGTCAAAGACCCCTGGAAGCTGGAGTCTCAAGCATGGCAGCAAACTGGCGGCCATCTCGGGTATGAAAGACGAGGTATTCTCCGACGGGGCGATTGCCAAGGCCGTGACCAGCCAGCGCGTTTGACTAGGAAGGGTGGTGTTTCACGCCAAAGGCGGCACCTGCCGGGAAGGCGTCAATTAGCCAAACCAGCGGGCCCAAGGCAGTTTCCAAAGCGGTGGTCAAAACGGCGTCCGGCGCGACCAAAGCAGCAAAACCAGCTGCCAAGGCAGCGACCCCAAGCTTTAACCAATAAAACCGTTGTCAACAAATAAGCCAAAGCGCCAGTCACCCGCACTTTTTTCACTGCGGGCAAATCGCCCGACCAATGCCATCCATCGTCCAGCCGCGCCCCCGTCAAGGAGCGTGGCTCAAACGATAATCCAGCGCCTCGATCCAGTGCCTGACCGGGATTGAGGTGCCCGTTTTGAGGTGGGTAATGCAGCCCATATTGGCTGGAAGCAATCTGGCTTGGCGCATTCCCCGATAGTCTCTTGCAGGTGGCCGAGCTAGGTCCCGAAGCTGGTACGCCAGTGCGAGTTCAGCATCGAATAGGTGCCAGCTGAACCACTGCAACACAAGTCAGGGGCTCACAGGCGCTGTGAGCGGCTGGACGATCAAAGCCCAGTTCCCCAGTGTTTTCCACGCCACCGCGCAGTTGCTGTCCCGTGCTTTACGGTGTGCGGGGTGGGTGAAAGGCAATGTGTCCGGCTTCCGCACCGCAACTGCGGTCGTGATCACTCCTTGAGCTTGCCGACCAGCTCGGGCAACCATTCACTCAGGTCTTTGTCGGTTCACTGATACGCCCTTAGCCGCGTACGCCGGGTCATCAATGCAAAAAGTGGGCGTATTCGCCGACGGTCGCACGCCGCAGCCCGAGACGTTCATCCGGATCGCCTCCACCCCACACCCGATACAATGCCTGCTGCATATGCCCGTAGGGCCACCAAGCGTCGATGTTGGTAAGCATCTGCGGCTTTGCCGCCCTCTTGGTCGTTCCGATGAAACTTGACCGCGCCGCTGGCCGCCTCGGGCGCGATCACGGTCTGGATGCCGGCTGGCGTCCCGGCACCAGCAGTGGCCCGGTTGATGTTGGAGCTGCATGGCTGGCTGCACACAACCGCCAGCAGCGACGCCAGTGCTAGCGTGTTGGCCGATGGGCCCATGCGCCCGCGTCCTGCGCGACAGGTATTTTGTTTTGAAGTGAAGCGGGCGGCAGTAGCCGCAGCAACCCGGCCCAGCTAGATGGCCGGACCAAAAATAGGGTGAGGTCAAGGCCCATCCTTCAGAGGTCCAGCGAGGGCTCACCGCAAAGGGCGCGGCTGTTGCTGGCATCGACCAGTTTGCGACTCGCCTCAGCAACTGGCCATGGAGAGGAGAAGCCACGCCGAGCAGGTGGATTCGCAGTTGCGGCAGGTCAGGCAGGGGTCAGGTGCAACTGGGTTTTGCGTGTAGGCGTGTCGCGAAAGCTGAACGCCTTGATCAGGTGCCCCGCCCGCGTGGCTGCGTCCAGCTCGTCGCCCAGCAACTGGTAGGCAGTGGGGCGAGGTGGCATTGCAAAAACCACCAAGTCGAAAGCATTTTGCACCAAAATCGCCTCGTAGCCACGTCGCCGTCGGCCGATGCGCGAGTATTCGGGGGCTAGTTTGGTTTGCATGGGGTCTCAAATCAAGCAAGTGCTACCTGCCACTGCGGGTGAAGACGGCCACGGTTGAAAATGCTGCGCCGGATCAAACTCGGCCTTGGGTTAGTAATGAATGCGGTCAATCAGTGGTTTTGGAGGGCTAAATCGGGCGCTGGCGCCCGTATCTTCTGCGTGAGCAGCTATGAAAATATTGGCCCTTTCCGCCCAGCTGTTCTGTTAACAGCGGGAAGCGAAACTGT
Organism: Candidatus Rhodoferax bjergmarkensis; assembly: GCA_016708345.1. GTDB lineage: Bacteria > Pseudomonadota > Gammaproteobacteria > Burkholderiales > Burkholderiaceae_C > Rhodoferax > Rhodoferax bjergmarkensis. Next base: position 2,334 of record JADJFX010000038.1, on the reverse strand, counting down.
TGCAGGGGCCGACACGGATGCCCACAGCCAGCGCTGCCCGCCATGCCGCCTCAACGGGCTGGGCAAAGGCAAAGAGTAGGGGGTGCGGTTTGGGGGCAGACTGAAAGCTGCCCTGCAAAGGGCCAAATTCTGCGCCTCTGGTGGTGTGAAAGGGCAATTTCAGGTTGCGGCAAGCGTTTGCCAGTCGGGCGCGACCGGCGTTGTCCTTGTCGTGTACCGGGTACCTCCCGGGTCATCTGGCTTAAGGCCGACTCCACCGCCGCCACGGCACCGCGCAGGCACTGAAACAGCAACTCAGGGCTGCCGCCGGGGCCCGTGTCGTCTCGCACCCAGCAACTGGCGTTCAGCAGCCAGGCTGGAAACTAAACGGTCAAACTGGGCCAGCGCACGAGTTTGGACCCGGTTCAAACTTTACCAGCGTCGCGCCTCGGCGAGGGCAAGCAGCAGCACGCGGGGTGAAGGCTCCCGGTCATTAACCCCAGCGTGCCCATGGCACCTGCACCATCAGGCGTTACACGTCATACCCGGCCACGTTTTTGATAACACTTGCCGGGGGAATGTGGCCAGTTCGCTACGGCCGGTGATCGATTTGACGCCCAACGCTGGAAGTCACGCCCCCGCCCACGCTGGCACGGGCCGGACCACTCAGACCGCCCGCCACCATGCCGCCACGTGGCGCGGCTGGGTGAGTCTGTAAGCGCGAGGGAAAAACAGGTGAAAACAAACTGGGGATTGGCCGTGTTCGGCCAGCTCCTTCCAGCTCAATCCAGCAGCGTGCCCGCGCACGGTGACGAGCTGTCAAGCTCCGCTGGGCTCGTAGCCTGACGACGCCGCACAGAGCACTCCGCATCCAGCACCTCGCCTTGCAGCGACTGGCCAATAAAAATCATGGTGCCGCCCCACGGATGCGCAGCAGCGGGTATTGCTCGGCCGCAACTGGCGCGAACGTGCTCGATAATCTGGTCAAATGTAACGGCGTTCATGCGCAACGCACGAGTGTGTGGAGGTGCGTCATGCTTTTTGCAAAAATGCCGTCCCTTTCCGCTCAAACCAGTTTCAAAATATTGGAAAGCAAAACCGGTGGCGTCAAACAATGGCGGGCCGAGTACCAGTTGCCAGTAATGCCTGACGAAGCATAGCCAATCGCTGCCAGATCACCGGCCTGTACAACCGCTCTGCTCCGTAGTCCTCGCAAAAAAAGGCGATCGCCAAAGGCGAGCCAGCATTCATCAACAAGCCGACTCCTGGCGAGATAGAAATCGATCGCCCGAAAGGGTCAGCACGGAGCACGCCCATCCACAAATGACCCTTACACGCTGGTGGTGCCGCAGGTGTGGGAAAGGGTCTAGGGCTATGTCCATTCAACTGTTGGAGGCCGCGAGATAGTCGACTCTGGGGCGGAGCCTTCGAGCATCAAGCGCTTCCGGCGCCCGATGCCTGAAACCGCAAAAACCGCTCACCAACCACGCTGGCGCACCAGCGGCTCTTACAAACTGGGTGGCCTTGAGCAACGGGCGGCTGGCTGCGGGACACGGAGCACCTTTTTACAGCCACGGGCAACCACCCGATCATTCATTTTGGCCGGGTTGTTGCGAAGCAGCCAAAGGTGACAAAGTGGTTGGTCAACGCTGGTAGAGCCATTTGCAAGGAACTGCCGCGTCCGGCGCAACAGTAAAACAAAGCCGGGTTTGCGGCAACCGCCATATTTTTCAGTGAAATATTCCTCTTGGGTCGCAGGCAAGGTCCAAGGGTCGGCTACAAAAGTGGTCGATGGCAGCGTTCCAGTGGTCGGCGATATTGAAACAGCTCCGCCAGAACGGGTGCGGGTTTCCAAGCGAACAGGGGCAGCCAGTTGTCAGCTAAATGTAGCCCATAAGGTCGATCAGGATCGTGAACCCCATCCGTCTTGAATCGTGCGGGCGTGCGACGGCTTCCGTCCTCAGATCAGCCAAGGGCTTCACCAGTCGTGAACGCCGTCTTGAGCCAGGCTGTGACTTCGTCCTCTTTGCGGGTGCTGGGAGTAAGCCGCCAGTTCTAATAAATCTGCGCCAGCGTTTGCCGCCGAAGTCGCTGCCAGCACGCTTTTTCCAGAAAAAAGCCGACAGGATGATTCTTCGGATCTCTCGATACAAAACCACCCGCAAGCGGCGGTCCGATGCTAGGACTTTGGACACTGAATATAGGGGTGGGCTGTTTGCGCCGCCCAGCTCACCAAAGCGTTTGGATGCCGCCAGTAATCGGGCGGGGAGCTGGTGGTCTGACGGGTAGTTGATATCCAGCAGACAACGGGTTGCTGTGGACGACAGCCCGATCGGGCTTGATGGCCAAGGCATT
>JADJFX010000036.1 GCA_016708345.1 Candidatus Rhodoferax bjergmarkensis | reverse complement strand
CCAGTGAACTCTCCACCGCGCAGGCTTTGTCATCGACCTGTGCGCGCTCTTGGGCGTGGACAAACCCCACCCTACGCCCGCGCAAGACTACATGTTTGAGCGCCCGGTGACCTTCCGCCATGGCGACGGCACCAGCAGCGCCGGGCGCATTGACTGCTACCGCCAAGGCGCGTTTTGCCTGGAGTCCAAAAAACTCAAAGCCGCCGGTCATACCAAAGGGTTCGATGACGGCCTGTTGCGCGCCCGCAGCCAGGCCGAGGGTTACGCCCGCGCCTTGCCAGCAGGCGAGGGCCGCCCGCCGTTTGTGCTGGTGGTCGATGTGGGCACCGTGATTGAGGTGTACGCCGAATTCAGCCAAAGCGGTGCCACCTACACCCCGTTCCCCGACCCGCGCAGCCACCGCATTCGCCTGGACGACCTGGCCCGCGCCGACATCCGCGAGCGCCTGCGCCAGATCTGGCTCGACCCCCACAGCCTGAACCCGGCGCGCATCAGCGCCCGCGTGACCCGCCAGGTGGCCGACTTGCTGGCGCGGCTGGCCAAGTCGATTGAAGGCAACGCGGTGCAGTGCAGCGCCGTTTATGAGTCAAATATGCCGTTTGCGCACGTTCCATCTGCGCAAGTAGCTCCTGAAAACGTAGCATCTTTTCTCACCCGCTGCCTGTTCTCCATGTTTGCCGAAGACGTGGGGCTATTGCCCAAAGACGCTTTTATGGGCCTGCTCCAAGCCCACCGCGCCGACCCGCCCACGCTGCGCCTGATGCTGCAAAGCCTGTGGACGGATATGGACCGGGGCGGTTTCAGCCCGGCACTGGCTACCCGCGTGCTGCATTTCAACGGCAAGCTGTTCAAAAACGCCAGTGCCGACGGCTACAGCCTGCTGTTACAGCCCGAGCAGATTGACCTGCTGATCGAAGCCGCACAGGCCAACTGGCGCGAGGTGGAGCCCGCCATTTTGGCACCCCTGCTGGAGCGCGCGCTCAGCCCCACCGAGCGCCATGCGCTGGGGGCGCACTACACGCCGCGCGCCTATGTGGAGCGGCTGGTGTTGCCCACGGTGGTCGAACCCCTGCGCGCCGAGTGGGCCAACGCACAGGCCGCCGCGCTGGTGCTGGCGTACGAGGCCGCCGAGCTGGAGGGCCGCGCCGCGCAGGCGCGGCTGGCCGAGGCGCGTGCGCAGGTGAAGGCGTTTCACCACCGGCTGTGCAGTGTGCGCGTGCTGGACCCGGCCTGTGGCAGTGCCAATTTTTTGTATGTGACGCTGGAGCATCTCAAGCGGCTGGAGGGCGAGGTGCTCAACCAGCTCTCTGCCCTGGGGCAGACGCAGGACGCGCTAGGCTTTGAGGGCGAAACCGTCACCTTGCAGCAGTTGCAGGGTATTGAGCTGAACCCGCGTGCGGCCGCGCTGGCCGAGCTGGTGTTGTGGATTGGCTGGCTGCAGTGGCACATTCGCACGCAGGGCAACGCGGCGGTGGCCGAGCCGGTGGTGCACGATTACCGCAACATCGCGTGCCGCGACGCGGTGTTGGCGTGGGATGCGCAAGAGCCCGCTTTCGATGCCAGCGGGCAGTTGCTCAGCCGGTGGGACGGTGTCACTTTCAAGCTGCACCCGGTCACCGGGGAGCGCGTGCCCGATGAGGCGGCGCAGGTGCCGCAGTGGCGCTATGTGGGCGCGCGGCAGGCGGTGTGGCCGCAGGCGGATTTTGTGGTGGGGAACCCGCCGTTTATTGGTGCCGCCACGATGCGTGCCGCGCTGGGCGATGGTTATGTGCAGGCCCTGCGCGCGGTGTGGTCTGACGTGCCCGACAGTGCCGATTTCGTCATGTTTTGGTGGGCACGGGCAGCAGCCCTGGTGGGCGCGGGCGGGGTGCAGCGCATGGGGCTGATTACCACCAACAGCCTGCGCCAGACTTTTAACCGGCGGGTGGTGCAGTCGGCGCTGGATGGTTCTTTGAACTTGGCGGGTGTTGGTTCGGGCGGTGTTTTGTGCGGTTTGGTGGGCACCGGGGCGGGTACTGCCGGGGGCCTCATACTGTCAAAGGCCCAGAAATCGGCCCCCGGCAATACCCACCCCGGTGCTGACAACGCTGTGGGTTCGCCGGCCGGAAAACCAGTTGCCGTGGCCTTGGTGTTTGCGATTGCCGATCATCCGTGGGTGGACAGTGCGGATGGTGCTGCGGTGCGTATTGCCATGACCGTTGTTCAACGTGCAGCGGTAGCGCAATTGGGGTCGGATCCCGATTTTGTGCAGCAAAACTCGGGCTCTGACCCCAATTGCGCGGGCTCGTGCGCAGGGCGGCTTCTCACCGTCACCGACGAACAGCCGGGGCCGGAGGGTGAAGTTCTGGTCACGCTGGCCGAGCGGCGGGGGCTGATTCATGCGGATTTGTCGGTGGGGGCGAATGTGACTGAGGCCAAGGGTTTGCAAGCTGTTGGAAACATATCGAGTCGAGGGCATGAACTCGGTAGTGCCGGTTTTTTGGTGACACCTGATGAAGCCATTTCCCTTGGTAAACCTGCAATCGTTCGTGATTACAGGAACGGTCGTGATTTGACAGACCGTCCCCGCGGCGTAAAGGTAATCGACGCTTTTGGACATAGTGCGGATCAACTGCGAACTCAATATCCAATGGTTTATCAGTGGCTGCTTGAGCGTGTAAAACCAGAGCGGGATGTCAATCGAGACGAAAAACTTAAAAGCAATTGGTGGTTACATCGTCGAGCTCGCGAAGAGTTGCGTGAAATGCTGGCGAATCTACCCCGCTACATTGCCACCGTCGAAACCGCCAAACACCGGCTGTTCCAGTTTCTGGATGCCAGCATCCTGCCCGACAACAAGCTGGTGGCCATCGCCTTGGACGATCCCTTTCACCTTGGCGTGTTGTCCAGCCACGCGCATGGCCAGTGGGCGCAGGCAGCCGGTAGCTGGCTGGGTGTTGGCAACGACCCGGTTTACGTCAAATCCCGCTGCTTCGAAACCTTCCCCTTCCCCGACGAAGACACCGGCCTGACCCCCGCGCTGCGCCACACCATAGGCCTGCTGGCCGAACAAATCGACACCCACCGCAAACGCGTGCTGGGTTTGTTGCCAACACCGCCAATTCAAGCATCAAATATGCCGTTAGCGCACATCCAGTATGCGCAACCAGCTATCAATACAGGAGTAATTGACGCGCCTGCCAAACCCAACAAAGACCTGACGCTGACCGGCCTGTACAACGTGCTGCAAGCCCTGCGCGAAGGCCGGCCGCTCACTGTCAAAGAAAAAACCATCCACAGCACCGGCCTGGTGGGCGTGCTCAAAACCCTGCACGACGAGCTGGATGCCGCCGTGCTGGCCGCCTACGGCTGGTCAGACCTGGCTTCCATCACCGATGCCAAAGACGCACTGCTGCAGCGCCTGGTCACCCTGAACCAGCGCCGCGCGGCAGAAGAAGCCCAAGGCCGCGTGCGCTGGTTGCGCCCGGCGTTTCAAAATCCGCTATCAAAACAAGAGCTGCCTGCGCAGGTACAACATGCGCCAGGGGCTGATTTGGCACCAAAATCTGTCACCGCCGCAGCTACGGCGCAAGTCTGGCCCGGCGCGCTGCCCGAGCAGGTCAAGGCCGTGGCCAACGTGCTGGCCAGCAGCACCGCCGCGCTCACACTGGCACAAATAACCGCCTGCTTTGCCGCCAGCGCCAGTCTGAAAAAGTCGCTGCCCACGCTCTTGCAAACCCTGGAGGCGCTGGGCCGGGCGCAGCAAATGCAGCTAGGCGGCACCACCGTCTGGCGGGCGTGAAATCATCCGCGAGCCGACTTCACCCACTCCCCCAGAGCCTGATTCATGCGTGACTGCCAGCCCTGACCGGTGGCCCTGAAAGCTTCCAGTGTGGCGTTGTCCACGCGCAGGGCTATCTGCGTCTTGTCTGACCCGGCGGGGCGGCCACGCCGACGTTTGGCCGCTTCGATACCGGCGCGCATTTCTTCGGCGGTAGCAGGGCGGTCGTCTTCGTCCACGCCGTCCCAAACAAAATGGTTTTCAGGCGGTATCGCCCGCACTGCCGCCTTTACCTGTTCCAGAGTCATGTCATTGGTTGTCAAGCCACTCATAGTAGACCTCGCATTCTGTAAAACTTGCATGTCGAAAGCTGATGACCCGCATTGCCTGTTCGCGCTAGGTATGCACCACCGTAAGAACCGCCAACACATCCAGCACATAAGAAAACGACTGCACCCGCAACTCACCGTTGCGCATCGAGTCAACATCCATGCGCAGACGCGAATCCAGAACGCAATGCGCCTGCGCAAAGTCCAAGCCATGTTTGCTCAGGTTCTCTGTGCGCTTTGCCTCATCCCAGATAAGTTTCGTTTGCATGTTGATAGTTGTATATGCGTTTAATCGTGTTGTCAATGAGTATTTGCATATTCCGGGTGCGCTGGCTGCGCCTTGGCGTTTCAAAATTCGCTATCAAAAAAAGAGCTTCCAGCGCAGGTACAGCAAGCGATAGGGGCTGATTTTGCACTTAATCCTGTCACCGCCGCAGCTACGGCGCAAGTCTGGTCCGGCGCGCTGCCCGAGCAGGTCAAAGCCGTGGCACAGGTGCTGGCCAGCAGCCCACAAGCGCTCACACTGGCCCAAATTACCGCCTGCTGCGCCGCCAGCGCCAGCTGTGAAAAAGTCGCTGCCCACGCTCTTGCAAACCCTGGAAGCGCTGGGGCGGGCGCAGCAAATGCAGCTGGGCGGCACCACCGTCTGGCGGGCGTGACTAGAATCTTTCAATGCCCCCACTACGAAAGCCGCCATGCTGCACAGCTTCGAGACCGCCCAAGCCTTGTCTGACTACCAGATGGAGCGCGAATTACAAGAGGCGTTGCGCGTGCAAGACATGACACCGGCGGCGCGCTGGCAGTGGCTGCAAGAGGAGTGGGGGCGTTTGCAAGACAGCGCGGCCTTGTTGTCAACCAACGACCAGACCACGCCCCATGCGGCCAGAAGCTACGCCACTTTGAGTGAAAAAAACCGCTTTGATGAAGCCCGTGAACTGCAGCAGGCGTTGCTAATGCCTATTCACAACACAGGACATGGGGTGCGCCCGGCATGACCGCATACAGGCACCCGAACCAGTCCGACTTGCTCAGTCTGGCGCAAACACTGGCAAATTTTGACGTCGAGTACGTAGTGATTGGTGGCGCTGCGATGGCACTGCACGGTTTTGCACGCATGACCAAAGACATCGATCTTTTGCTTCCCGTTGACCCTGCCAACAACGCCCGGCTGTTACGCGCGCTTGAATCGATGCCACAAAACGCCGAAGCCTTGGCGCAATTGCGGCCAGAGTGGATGGACAAGGGGCATTCAACTGCACTGGAGGGCGAAATTTATATTGACTTGTTGTACGTGGCCGCATCCCGATCATTTGAAGAATTGCGCCAACACATTCAGACCGTGGTGCTGAGTGGCGTTGCGGTGGTGACGCTGGATGTGGACGGCATGCTGCAAACCAAGCGCACTACGCGCGAGACGGATATTCCCGACCGCTTGAAGCTGGAAAGACTGAAAAACGCGCTGCGTGCGCGGGCCCAAACAGTGCCGCCGAAAAGTTGATCTTGTATCGGCAAGTTCACTGTACGCTTCGCCGCCAGCGCCAGCCTGAAGAAGTCGCTGCCCACGCTCTTGCAAACCCTGGAAGCGCTGGGGCGGGCGCAGCAAATGCAGCTAGGCGTCACCACCGTCTGGCGGGCGTGAATCAATAACGGATAAAAGAGCGTGCTGGCGCGGCTATGGTGGCAAGGCGTGAAATCAGCCGTGAGCCGCAGCCTGTTGCAATACTTTGCCCGCCCACTGGTTCAGGCTCACGCCGCTGGCCTGGGCCGCGATCAGCGCTGCGCTGTGCACTTCGGGCGCAACCCGCAGCATCAGCCTGCCACTGGCGGGCTTTTCTGGTGTCTTGCCTAACTTCGCACAGGTTTCGATGTAATCGTCAACCGCTTCTTCAAACGCTATGCGCAGGCCCGCAACATCGTCAGCGTGAAAGCCAACAATGTCGCGCAGCCCTAGCAAGCGACCAACGAGGATGTTGTCGCGTGCGTCAATCTCGACGCGGGCTGTGTAGCCCTTGAATGTCATGGTGTTCATGGTGTTACTCCTATCAGTGTCAGAAAAGCCCGCGCATCGTCCACTTGGTACGCCTTGGCTTCTTTGGTCGGGTGCGGGCGGTGGAAGCTGGCAACCGTTGTGCCGTGGCAAAACTTCACGCGCGAGCCGTTTCCCTCAATCACAGTGCAACCCACACCGATCAGCAGCGATTCAATCCGCGCCCATTCAAGGGTTGCCGATGTCGGCTTTGCAAATATTGCCGCCAGTGTCTTGGTGTGCTTGCTGTTCATGCTTGCAATTATCGCAAGCGTTGCAGATGTTGCAATCATTTGTTGATAGCGCAATGCCCAACATCACCATCCCCGTCTTACCCATCCCATTAACCCCGCTCAGCAGGCCATTGATCCCAGTCTGTGGCCTTCTTTGCGGTCAATGCTGGGCTTCTTGCGCCAGTTCATGCACGCCAAGCGCCGCCAAACCAGAGCCTTCAAAAAAATAAGTGCCAAATCATCAATTAGTTCATGACTTATTGAGGATGCACCAATACAGTGAATTCGTGCATCGGGCGTTGCTGCGACAAATTCGAACGCAGCACCCCATGCTCAAAAAGTGTGCTTCGCAAGAGGCGAAATGACCAAAAGTTTATTAAATCCAGGAGAGAACCGCCACCAGATTCAGGCACTTTTCATAGTTGTGCTTGAACGTTAAATCGCAATAGTTAATTTTTTAATGATGGAGACCACCATGTTGACAAACTCATTTTTTTCAATGACCAAAACCCTTGGAATTTGCGCAGGAGCGGCTTTGTTGCTCGCATCAGCTGCCCATGCCGCACCTTTGGGAAAACGCCTTGGATATGCCGAACGAATTTACACAGAATATGCAGATTCAGCGGATGACAAGGTCAGCTTTGACGTGAGCACCGCCGCCCATGGCAAGCTCAAAGCTTTGGTGGGCAAGCCATTTTCCAGCATCATCAATGCACCATGGCGCAAGCTGGTGGCGTCTGATGACGGTTTTGTCACTTCGAATCATGCGTTTGAAAATGCGGATGCCAACTCGCAAGAGTTCAGTGATCTGAACAAAACCGTGGCCGATTTTGAGGCCATTGGTTATCCGGTGTCAGAAGGTCAATATCGCATTCTTGATGTCATCATGACGCTCGAACGCGATGTCAGCAATCATCGTGCGATTGAATTTTGCTGGAAAAAACAATTTCATTGTGTGCTGCTTGATCCCAACGTTCAGTTTATCGACAGCATCGCCAATAACCGCGTGAAGTTCATGGCCGAAGGCAGCGGCCCGACTGTCACGGTCAAGGCGGCAGATACCACCGCAAGCAGAGCGGTTGATGGCAGCACCAGTTTTGCCAGCGCAAGCATTGCAGGCACCTGTGGATTGGCCAGCAACCATGCGATCAAGCAGAAAACCGTCACTTACGGCGCGCGTAATGTTCAATACAAGAATATTTTCAAAAACGTTCTGGTCAATAAGGATATTGGCGCTCAGCAATCTGGCTTGAGTTGCGACACCAGTTGCAAACCCAAACCTTATGGCTATAGCAATGTTTCAAGTGCCTATGGCCGCCTGGGCTGGAGAACGGCTTGCGCTCAAAATTCAGGCTTGGGCATTTCGGGCACCACGGCCAAATTTATTGGCAAAACAATGTGCACCCATAAATACGCCATTGCGGCAAGCGCAAACATTACTGTTTTGAACTATGGGACGGCCGGTGTTGACCTGAAAGTGGATGCGGGCGGCGGCATCGATGCCAATGGTGGTGCTGTGTATGAATCCTGTGGTTATTTCTAAGCCAGCCAGCTTGTGACAGGCTTGTGCGGGGAGGGGCAGACTTGTTCTGCCCTTTTTTATTTCAAGGGGTCCGGTGAACCCAGCCACCTTCACCATGCGCGCGATAATTTTCTTATGCATGGTGTAAACACAATAAAATCATTGCCTTATGGAATACAAAAGGCAAGATTTTTTAGAATATTCAGCAGATTCGCAGCGTGTGCGTGCGAACTTGGAGCAATCTTATGCAGCGTGGGTCGAGACCCGGCGTGCGCTGGAGGCCATGCCCGTCTCCATGTACTGGAGCGCCAAAGAAGGCACAGACTATCTTTGCGTCAAACAAACGTCCCAAGACAATGGCAGCAGCTTAGGGCGACGAACCCCCCAGCTGGAAGCTCAGTACCAAAACCATGTAGAAGCCAAGGCACATTTGAAAGAGCGCATTCTTGCCCTTGACGCGCAATTGACCGAGCGCGCTGGTTTGTACCGACGCCTGCGCCTGCCATCCATCCCGGACCGACAGGCTGAAATACTGCGCAAACTTGACATTGAGGGCTTGCTGGGCACCGACCTGATGGTTGTCGGTACCAATGCCTTCGTCGCCTACGAACTCGCCGCAGGGGCCAGATTCCCCACGGGCAACGAAGAAACCGAAGACTTTGACATGGCTTGGTGTCGCGGCACCAAGGCATCGCTGCTGGGGCTTGGTGCGAACATCACAGGCAAAAAAACCCTGTTTGCCGTGCTCAAAAGCCTCGACTCAAGTTACCAGATCAACCCGCGAAAACCTTACCAGGCAGTGAACAAAACGGGGTACGAAGTGGAATTGTTGGCTGCGCCCAGCACGCATCCCTTGCCAAAATTTGAACCCTTTGAGCCCATGGTGACTTTGATTGAGCAAGAGTGGCTGCTGCAGGGTATGCCCCTGAGCGTGGTGGTCGCCACCGTGCGGGGCCGTGCCTGCCCCTTGTATGTGCCCGACCCGCGCTGGATGGCCTTGCATAAACTCTGGCTGGCAAAAAAACCAGAAAGAAATCCGGCCAAAAAGGCAAAAGACCACCGCCAGGGTGAGGTGCTGCTTGATGCCACCCGGTTCTTCCTGATCGACAGCCACCCCTTGAACATCGATTTTGTACTGTCTTTGCCAGAAGAACTCCAGCCCCACTTTAATGCCTGGTGCGAAAGTCGGCACTTTGTGCCGCAAGCATAAAGGTGACCTTGTGATGACCGGCATGTGCACATTCAAACAGGTGCTTGCGGTATGTGTTTGAAATGCATCTATCTGCTTTAAGCCATCCATTTGTCTCGCTTCGTACTTCTCTTCCTGTATCCTTGCAGCGGTCAAGCAGCAGGCTTGGCGTTGGCAGATTTTGATGATCAGTGCTGGTGTTGCAAGCGGTCGCGTGTGGCTGCTCTTGGCGCTTACCAATGGCACACATGGGGGAAACATATGCGTCGCCTTTTTGCGGTTGTTGTGGGCATCCTGTTGGCATTTATGACATGGCCGGCCTTCGCGGTATCAGTGGTTTTCATCAATCCGGGTAAATCGGGCGAAGCCTATTGGGTGGCGGCCGCCGACTCCATGCGGGCGGCGTCTCGCAGCTTGGGGGTGGACCTGGAGGTAAAGTTTGCTGAACGCGATCAACTGCGCGTGCTCTCTGCGGCCCAGGAAATCGCCGCGCGACCCAAGGCTGACCGACCCCACTACGTCATCATCACCAATGACTACGGACTGGGCCCTAAATTGCTGAGCATTTTTGAGGGCACGGGCATCCAATGCTTTTTTGCCTACAGCCCGCCGACTGTCGCCGATCAGGCGACCCTGGGCAAACCACGCCAAATTCACAAACATTGGCTCGGTTCTTTGCAGCCGCGCGCTGCAGACGCGGGCTACCTCACCGCGCAGGCCCTGATTGCCAAAGGACGCGCCGCCAAGGCCCACGGAGCCGATGGCAAGCTGCACATGCTGGCCATTGCCGGAGACCGCTCGACGCCGGTTTCCATCCATCGCAATGAAGGAATGCAGCGCGCCATCCGGGAGGCCGGTGATGTGGTGCTGGACCAAGTGATTTATTCCGACTGGAATCGCGAGAAAGCGCAGCAGCAAAGCGCCGTTTTGTTTGAACGCTACCCCTTGGCACGGCTGATTTGGGCCGGCAGTGACCAGATGGCGTTTGGTGCCATGACCAGCTGGGAGCGTCGCGGCGGTCAGCCTGGTCAGAATGCCTGGTTTTCTGGCGTCAATACATCGACTGAGGCGATGGAGGCCGTCAAGTCCGGGCGTCTGAGCGCACTGGCCGGCGGGCATTTTATAGTGGGTGCATGGGCGCTGGTGATGATTTATGACCATGCCAATGGACGTGATTTTGCCGACGAGGGGCTCGATCTGGACCGCCCCATGTTTGTCTTGTTTGACGCCCGCGCGGCGGACCGTTTTCTGGCCAGGTTTGGCGATGGAAAGTATGACAGTCTGGATTTTAAAAAATACAGCAAGGCCCTGAATCCCGGGCTCAAGCATTACGACTTCTCCTTTGAGCAGCTCATTCGCTAAGCTGTGCTGCTGACGCCCATTGCCCTATTGCTCAATTGCCCCATTGAAGCTGCCGATGCCCGACTCAAGCACTCCCTTTCGTCCGCTGGCCAGGGTTTTGATCGGCCAGATTATTCGCTGGGCCATGGTCTGCTTTGTGCTGATGAGCATGGTCCAGACCGTGCTGGAGTTTCGCCAGGGTAAGGCGGATTTTGAAGCCACAGTGCGTGGCTTTTCTGAAGCGAGCGTTCCGCTGCTGTCGATCAGCCTGTGGGACATCGAGCCAGACGTGGTGGACAAGCAACTCGCCGTGATGGCGCGCCGACCCGAGATTGCGTTTGTGAGCCTTACAACCCTCACCGGCAAAACTTTTGAAGCGGGCGACGGCACACAGCGCCAGGGTGGCACCACCAGCCGTATCGAGGTGCCGTCACCCAAGGGCACGGGGAACATTGGCACCCTGCAAATCACCGCCAACGACGCCTACCTGTACCGCAAAATCACACGTGCCATTGGTCAGTTGCTGCTCGGGTACCTGGTTTTCGTGGTGGCCATTTGCCTGACCACCGCCGTTTTGCTGCGCCGTGAGTTGCAGCGCCCGTTGGCGCATGTGGCGCAGTTCGCGCGCGAGCTGGATCCGGCGAAGATCGCAACCCTGGTGCAGGTCAGCCGCAACGCGCGCGCCTACAGGGACGAAGTCGATGTGCTGACCGATGGCATTCGCCAGCTTCAGGCCACGATCGCCGCGCATGTCGCCGACCTGGACCAGCTGGTGGACGAGCGAACCCGTGAATTGGCCCTGCATAACCTGATTCTGGATCAGATCAACCAGATGCTGCCCTTGCCAGGCGTGCTCGATACTTTGGCCCACCAAATCGAGCTCGCCCATCCGGGTGCATGGTGCGGCATTTATCTGTTGGACCACGATGGCGGGCACCTGCGGGTGGCGGCGGCGCCAAGTCTGCCTGGGTTTTACCGCGAGGCGATGGACGGCATTACGCTCGGGCCGCAAGCCGGCCCCTGCGCCGCAGCCATTGCGCGCAAAACGAGCGTTTTTGAAGGTGCACAGCAGCCCCATGAGCCAGCGGGAACTTATGGCGAGCTGGCGCAGCGTGCAGACTTGCACGCATGCTGGGCGCAACCGATTTTCGACACGCAAGGCCAGGTGCTGGGCGTGCTTGCACTGCACTACCGGCAAGCTATGCAGGCTTGCGACATTGACCCGGTTTTGCTGGGCCGGTATGCCAAATTGGCAATGCTTGCCATTGAGCGCAAACGGGCCGAAGAGAAGCTCAGAACCCTCTCACGCGCGGTAGAGCAGAGCCCGGTCTCGATTGTTATTTCAGATCCCCAAGGGCGCGTTCAGTATGTCAACCCCAGGTTCGAACAGCTCACGGGCTACACCAGCTTGGAGGCGATCGGGCAAAACACCCAAATCCTCAGTTCCGAAGAAAACACGCCCGGCGAGCACCGTGCCATGTGGGATCTGGTGCAGGCAGGACAAACCTGGAGCGGCGAGTTCCACAGCCGGCGCAAGGATGCAAGCCTGTTTTGGGAGCATGTGAGCCTTTCACCCATCATTGACGAACAGGGCACCTTGATTCACTTTTTGGCGGTCAAAGAAGACATTACCCGTGACAAGGAGGTGGCGCTGGAACTGCAAGTGGCAAAGAACGCTGCTGAGGCCGCCAATGTTGCCAAGAGCCAGTTTCTCGCCACCATGTCCCATGAAATTCGCACGCCGATGAATGGCATTTTGGGCATGGCACAACTGCTGCTGGTGCCCGGACTGACAGAAGCCAAGCGCGAAAATTACACCCGTACTGTTTTGTCATCTGGCCAGACACTGCTCACGCTGCTCAATGACATTCTGGATCTGTCCAAAGTCGAAGCGGGCAAGCTCGAGCTGTGCAAGGAGGTATTCGATCCGGCCCAATTGGTGCAGGAAACAGGTGCCTTGTTTACCCAACTCGCAGCCTCCAAAGGGCTGCAATTGCAAGCTGTCTGGGTGGGGCCCGCAGGACGGCGCTACCGCGCCGACTCTTCGCGCCTGCGGCAAATGCTGTCCAACCTGATTGGCAATGCAATCAAATTCACCGCGCAGGGCTTTGTGCACGCAGTAGTCACTGAAGTTGAGTGCACAGCAGACCACTCGGTGCTGGAGTTTTCTGTGCTGGACAGCGGCATTGGCATCGCACCGGAAAAGCAGGGCTTGCTGTTCAAACCTTTTACACAGGCCGACAGTTCCACCACCCGTGAATACGGCGGTAGCGGCTTGGGACTGTCGATTGTCCGCAGCCTGGCGCAACTTATGGATGGCACGGTGGGGCTGGACAGCACACCAGGCGATGGCTCGCGTTTCTGGTTTCGGGTTCGGGTGGACACGCTCTTGCCGGATCAAAACAGCCGCCAGATGGTGCGTGACACAACTACTTTGCCTGCAACCGCCGTGGTAGATCAGCCCGCTGGTCTGGTCTTGGTCGTGGAAGACAACGCCATTAACCGCATGGTGGTCGAGGGCATGCTGGGTATGCTGGGCTTGCGCTTTATCAGCGTGGAGGACGGCCAACTGGCTGTGAATGCCATTCAAGCCGGGCTGCGCCCGGATGTGGTGCTGATGGATATGCAAATGCCGGTCATGGATGGCATCACGGCAACCCGGCAAATTCGCCAATGGGAACTTGAAACGCAGCGAGCAAGCCTGCCCATCGTCGCCTTGACTGCGGGTGCATTTGAAACCGACCGCGACCACTGCATCGCCGCCGGCATGAATGAGTTCATGACCAAGCCCGTCAATATCAAAGACTTGCGCCGCGTGCTGGCGCAGTGGCTGGCGCTGCGCACCTGAAACTTCCAGCCCAGACACCAAGTTTATGCATCAAATTGTGCTCTTGCGCACGTCTTACTTGCGCGAGCAGCTATTAATTCAGGAGCATTTTTGAGTGCACAGGCTTAAAAAACCCCACCGTCAAGCTTCGATCAGCCCCAGCTGGCGCGCTATGAACACGGCCTCATTGCGGTTGCGGGCTTCCAGTTTTTCAAGAATGCGCCGGATGTGCCATTTGACGGTGTTGACCGAGAGGAACACAGCGCTGGCTACCTGCTCATTGCCCATACCGGTCGCCAACAATTTGAGAATGGTGCGCTCACGTTCATTGAAGCTGGCTTGCCCGCGCTCTGTGGGTGTGCTGACTGCTGCTGGGCGTTCCCCGCGCAAATCGCGCCAGTAGTTCGCAATGTCTTGCGCGCACTCCATGGGCTGCAGGTATTGAACCGGCAGTTCGGCCAGCAGGGCCGCGATGCGCGGACCTTCTTCGGCAAAGCTGCGGCGCGCACCCATGCGCCAGCCCAGCGCCAGCGCCTGGGCCAGTGCCGCCCGCGCAGCCTCTTGCTCACCTTGCGCGTCCATCGCCAGCGTGCGCAGCAACAGCAGTTTGAGCAGCCGCCAGCGCCTGCCTTGTGTTTGTGCCTGCGCAATTTCAGTGTCCAGCCGTTCTTTGACTGCCTGCGGCTGACCCCGAGCAATGGCAAACCGGATGGATTCAATACCGCGCCCGCACAGCTCTTCAACAAACGAGTAGCCCACCGGCTGCCCGCTCGCCAGTTGTGTCCGTTCCAATAGTTCGGCCCGCAAGGTGGCCTGCTCCAGTTTGCCTTGGAGCAATTCGATCCGAACCCGCTCCCATTCCACAATGCGCTGGGCTCGGGCAAATTGCCAGCCGGTGGTGCTGTTCAGATCGACACGCTTGAGGATGTCGAGCGCAGCGTCAAAATCACCTTGGGCAATTTTCAGCCGCGTGTAGGTGATGTAGCTGAACAGCTGCATGTCCAGCGAGGGCTGATGCATCACCAGCGGCAAGTAGCGCTGCAGCAGTTCATCGACTTCATCCAGGCGGTCCTGTTCGTACCACACAGCAGCAATCAGACCGAGCGAGGTCATTTTGACGTGCGTGGTTTCAAACCACGGCTGACGCGATTGCATGGCCGTCATCTTGTCAACTTCGTTGACCTGCTCCAGCGCCTTGTTCAAATTGCCTTGGACGGCTTCAATCAGGCCGGACACGGACAACGCATAACCCAGGCCCAGCGCACTGCCTATTTCTTCGTTGCACAAGCGCGCTTCGTTGGAAAAGATACGGGCGCGTTCAAAGTCGCCTTCGAGCATGAGCGAGTAAGAGATGACATTGGCCAGTGCACCGGCGGCAAAGCGGCTTCCCTGGCTCACCCGCTGCCAGTGGGCCAGGCCGCTGGCCAGCGCGGAGCGCGTATCGCCACCCATGGTGATCAGTACCGATTCAAGCGCCATCAGTTCGTCATACAACGCACTGGGCTCGCTGTTTGCCTGAAGCACCGGTTTGAGTTGTGCCAGCCAGCGCATGGCAGCCCGGGGTTCACCAGCAAAGCCGCAAGCCCAGGCTGCAGCCAATGGCAACTCAGGGCCTGCCTGGGCCAGGGCACTTTCATCGAGCCGCTCAATCCAGCGCAAGAGGGTTCCAAATTGGGCTTGCATGACCAGTTCACGTGCGCAGGAAGCCATTTCGCGGATGGCGGCGTCGCTGTCACCCGCGAGCAACCACAAATCAACCGCTTCTACCGCTGTGCCATGGCGGGCAAACCAGCGCGCAGCCCCCCGGTGGGTGGCCACAATTTGCTCTTGTGGCAAAGCCTGCACCTGCTGGGTTTGTAAAAACTCGGCAAACAAGGGGTGGTAGCGGTACCAGGTGTGGCTGGTGTCGAGCGGCGTGGTAAACAAGCCGTGCCGCTCCAGGTATTGCAACATGCGCTGGCTGTCCGTACGGCCTGTGGCAGCATTGCAAACGGCGGTGCATAAGCGCGAAAAACCGCAGGTTTGAAGCAAGAAGGTTCGAACCTCGGGCGTTTGCGCCTGCAAAACGTCTTCGGCCAGATAGTCCGCAATGTGCGCCAGGCTGCCCGACAAACTGCTGGCGTAGCGCTCTAGCTCTTTTTCTGAATGCGCGGCCAGGGCTGTCAATTGCAGGGCAGCGGGCCAGCCCTCGGTGATGGATTGAATTTTTGCAATCACATGTGTGGGCACCGTCGCTTTCATGCGGGTGGTAAAGAACTGCTGCGTCTCTTGATTGTCAAATCGCAAATCATTGGCCGTCAATTCGCGCAATTCGCCACGCACACGGTAGCGCTCCAGGCCAAGCGCCGGTTTTTCACGGCTGCTGATCACCAGCCTCACGGTTCGCGGCAGTCGGTCTATCAACAGCTTGACAACGCGCAGCGAAGGTGCCGTGGTGAGTTTTTCAAATTCATCCAGAAACAAGGTGTGGGGCGGGCTGTTGGGGCCAATCTGGTCCAACAAAGACATCCAGTCGTCGGAGGCGAGGAAAGCCTGCACCTGGGCGGGGCCCAAAACGGCTTCCATCCAGCCACGAAGCGCACCATAGAGGTAACACATGAGCCGTGCGGGGTCGTTGTCGGTTTCATCCAGGCGCAACCAGCTCGCTAAACCGCCTTTGTGCAGGATGCTCTCCATCAACTGCCCCATCAAGGTTGTTTTGCCATAGCCTGCGGGTGCCAACAGCAGCACCAGATGGGCATCAGTGGCCTGTTCCAGCGTTGATACGAGCTGCTGCCTGCGTACCCCCCCATGGCTGGACAAAAGGGGATGGAACTTGGTCTGGTTGAGCGCCAATGTCGCTGCCGTATCAGGCACTGATCTGCTGTGGGGCAGTGAAGGCGACATGGATTCACTCATTTTTGAAGGGGAACCTCAAAAGAGGGCTTGTTGGCTGTTGGCTTTTTTGGGTTTGGATGATACAGCCGACGCATTGCTGCAGGGTTTTTGCATCGTACGGTGAATTTTGGATTTTTTTGAATTCGAGTTTGCCTGTGCTTCTCTATCTCATTCTTAATTTAATACATAGTAGTAGTAGATAAGGGAAGCATGGGTCTGTGGACAAGCCTTTATTGTTCATTCAGATCAATCACTTAGCGCATTTTGAGGGGTGTGGGTGAGCATGCTTTTGGATTGCAACCCAATTCTGCACAAGTTTTGGAAATCTGAATGATCTGTGGATAAGTTTGCTTTTACATAGAAATTATCCACAGCTTTGTTATTTGACAGGTGCAAAAAATTTGGTAAAAAAATTGTGTAAAAAAATTACCCCGGAACTGTCTTTTCCAACTGGGTTGGAAAGCGTTCCGGGGTACGGTTTTGGGTTAAAAATGCAGTTTATGCTACATAAATAATAGCGTGTTACGCAGGTTCTACCTGCGCAATCAATGGTTTTCTCTTAAATAATTGAAACGGTTCCATCAAACGGTTTCAAGTTCTTTCACCTCATGCTGCAGTTCGCGACTGCCTTGACCTGTTGGCGCTGCAACGTGCGCGCGCTGTGGCGTGCGGCGGGCTTGTTTGATCATTTCACTGGCTTTCTCAGCAATCATCACAGTCGGTGCATTGGTGTTGCCAGCCACCAGCAGCGGCATGATGGACGCATCGACTACCCGCAGATTTTTCAGACCATGCACACGCAACTCATCGTCCACAACAGCCATGAAGTCATTGCCCATTTTGCAGGTGCCCACCGGGTGGTAAATGGTTTCAGCGCGCTCACGGATAAATTGGCGAATTTCTTCGTCAGACTGGCACTGCAGTGACGGACGCATTTCTTCACCCCGGTAGGGGTTGAAAGCGGGAGCGGCCAGTATTTTGCGTGCGAGCTTGACCGCTTTGACCATGCGTTCCATGTCTTGCGGTGCAGACAAATAATTGGCATTGATATGGGCCTTGTCCATTGGGTCGTTGCTGGCCAAGGTGATTTCGCCACGGCTTTTCGGGCGCAGATCACACACATGCAGTGAGTACCCGTCGCCCAGCAAAAACGCAAGGTCCAGGCCGTGGTTGGACAGGCGCAAGGGGTTGAAATGGAATTGCACGTCAGGAACGCGCTCTTGGGGTGAAGTCTTTGCAAAACCACCACCTTCAGCACCTACCATGGTGAGCAAACCCTTGCCAGCGGTGTAGTAGCGAAAAATTTCCCAAGCTCCGCGCAGGAAATTTTTAAGCGTGAAACCGGCGGAAACCGATTGGGTGCATTTGTTGACCACCAATACGTCCAGGTGGTCTTGCAGGTTTTTGCCAACGCCAGGCAGGTGTTTCACAAGCGCAATGTCTTTGGCTTTCAGCTCAGGTGCGTTGCCAACACCGGAGAGCATCAGCAATTGCGGGCTTTGAATGGCGCCGGCTGACAAAATGACTTCCCGGGCGGCGAACACTTCTTCAATCTGGTCTTTTCGCTGGAATTCAATGCCAATGGCGGTGCTTCCTTCAAACAGCACACGCCTAGCGTGGGCTTCGGTAATGACGGTCAGGTTGGGTCGTCCGCTGGCCATGCGCAGGTAACCTGCTGCGGTGCTCCAGCGGCGGCCATTTTTTTGCGTGACTTCATAAAGGCCAACGCCTTCCTGTTCAGCGCCGTTGAAGTCATCGTTGTGTGGAATGCCACACTGGATGCCTGCTTGAATGAAGGTGCTTGTCAAAACATTGGGGTTGCGCTGCTGTGCAACGTTCAGTGGGCCGCCCACGCCATGGTATTTGGAAGGCCCGGCTTCATGGTTTTCTGCGCGCTTGAAGTAGGGCAGAACATCTTTGTAGGACCAGCCCGCATTGCCAAGATTGGCCCAGGCGTCGTAGTCGCTGGCGTGGCCACGGGTGTACAGCATGGCGTTGCTGGAGCTGCAGCCTCCCAAGGTTCGGCCACGGGGCCAGAAGAGTTTGCGGTTATTGAGCTGAGGCTCGCTGGCTGTGCGGAAGTTCCAGTTCAGCACTTTGCTGTGCATCATCCACAAAATGCCCATGGGCATGTGGATAAAGGGATTTGTATCGGCCGGACCTGCTTCCAGCAGGCAAACTTTGATGCTGGGGTCTTCACTTAAACGGGATGCCAAAACACACCCGGCTGATCCGCCGCCCACAATCACATAATCAAACATGGTTCCAACTCCTTTTGAACTTTATGCCCAAGATGGTACGGCGACGCCGCTTGCGCGTCACCATCCAAAAGGATGGAATTGGGGATGGATGAAGCCTAGGGTTTTCCCTTATCGGGTGAGGAAGTTCAGGTATTTGGATGCAAACGTTTTATAGGGTGGCCACATGAATTTCAATGCGCTGAAAGAGGCTTGGTAAAAAACCGGACGCATTTTGGAAAAGGTCACAAAGCCTTCATACCCATGGTAGTGGCCCATGCCGCTGTCGCCCACACCACCAAACGGGAGGTCATGCTGGGCAACGTGAAGCAGACAGTCATTCACACTGACGCCGCCCGACATCACGCGGTCCAGCAAGGTTTGAATCTTGGACTTGTCGTTGCTGAAGGGGTAGAGTGCCAGAGGCCGCGGCCCTTTGTTGATGGTTTGAATGGTTTCTTCCAGTGAACTGTATTCAATGATGGGAAGAATAGGGCCGAAAATTTCGCGTTGCATCAAGATGCTGTTGGCCGGTGCGTTGAGCACAATGTGGGGTGCAATTTTGTGGGTTGCAGCATCCCATTTTTTGCCCGGAATCAGCTGAACCAGCGTGGCACCGCCAGCCTGTGCTTCTTCCAGTGCGTTGGTCAGGCGGTTGAAGGCCCGCACGTCAATGATGGAGGTGAAATCGGGTGAATCGAGCTGCGGGTAGCGCTGGGCCACAATTTCCCTGGCCATGATGACAAATTCGGATGTCTTGCCTTTGGGCAGGTACAAGTGGTCCACCGTGGTGCAAATTTGCCCGGCATTGAGCAGTTTGACAAACAGCAAACGCTCAGCGGCTTTTCGCAGCGGAAAATCTTCCAGGATGATGGCTGGTGACTTGCCGCCCAATTCAAGCGTGACCGGGCACAGGTTTTGCGCCGCAGCGCTCATCACCGCGCGTCCCGTTTGGCCGGAACCGGTGAACAGCAAGTGGTCAAATTTGAGTTTGGAAAATTCGATGCCGACACTGCCTGTTTCATCGAAGATGGCCAGCTTGCTTTTGGGGAAGTAAGAGGGCATTTTTTCCATCAGCAAACGCGCCAGGTTGCGCGAGTTTTCTGACATTTTCACCATCGAGCGGTTGCCCGCTGCAAAGGTGTAGATCAGGCCGGTGAAGCTGAGGTTGATCGGAAAGTTCCACGGCACAATGGCACCCACCACGCCCAATGGCTGCGGAATAACCCGGTTGCTGGCACCAAAAAAATTCATCAGGTCCACATGGCGGCGTTGTGGCTTCATCCACTTTTTAAGGTGTTTGAGTACATGGTCCACACCGTCAATCACCGTGAAAATTTCGGTGAACAGGGTCTCATGCCGCGAGCGGTTGCCGTAGTCTGCACAAATCGCATCAATCACAGCTTCGCGGTGGTCGCGGATAAAAGCCTGCAATTTGAGCAAATCTGCTTTGCGTTCGGCAAAGGTAGGCACCGGGTTGGCAAAGTAGGCTGCGCGTTGCAGTGCCAGCGTGCTTTCAAGCTCGTGACGGATCAGATCGACCGGTGTAATGCTGTGCAGGGGAATGCTGTTCATGGGTGTACCTTCGGGGCAGTGGAATGAGAGGGCTTTCGGTTTTAAGGCCGATTATGCGTGCGGCCCCGGCGCAGGGGCAGCGCAAGCCCTTTGATATTTAGAAACCCAAGGATGCCAGCAAGTCGTCCACGTCGTTTTGTTGCAGCGCAGTCGCAGCGGTTTGGGGGCCTTCGAGCTTGTGGTTGTCCACTGTGGTGACGACCGGTTCAGCCTGGGCTGTGTCTTCAGTAGTTGGCGGCGCACTGTCGAGCAAAAGATGAACCAACTGCATTTCGGTGCGGTTGATGATGTCGATGACTTTTTTAATGACCTGCCCCGACAAATCCTGAAAGTCTTGCGCCATCATGATGTCGCTCAGCGTGTCGGCTTGGCCTTTGGCAAATTTGGCGGAACTTTCGGCAAACTTGCTGCACACCACCAGCAAGCCTTGGGCGCGCTCAAGCGTCAGGTCGGCGGTGGCCATGCGTGAGAGCGATTGGCCCAGTTCCAGACCGCGCACGGCCAGATCGTCGCATTCGGGTTTGGCGGTTTCCACCAGGGTTAGCACTTTGTTGGCTGCATCCTCCGTCATTTTGCCGACGTAAGCCAGACGATCGCGTGCATTGGGGATTTCTTGCACGATGCTGTGCAACTGATTACCTCCCAGTACGGACAATGCTTCATGCATTTCGCGGGTAATGGCACCCAACCGGGCGTAGGCTTCTTCTTTGCTTAGAGGTGTAGTCATATCACGAACCGATTCCTTATTGATGCAATTCTGACCGTAGGCAACTGACTTTAATTCAGCCAATGAATT
This sequence comes from Candidatus Rhodoferax bjergmarkensis, assembly GCA_016708345.1. GTDB lineage: Bacteria > Pseudomonadota > Gammaproteobacteria > Burkholderiales > Burkholderiaceae_C > Rhodoferax > Rhodoferax bjergmarkensis. The sequence continues at coordinate 180,332 of JADJFX010000036.1, read as the reverse complement.
GGTGAGCATGTGAGAGTTTACCGATAGTTATGCGATGTTGCCCAGAAGAAAAGCCCAATAGATACCATAAATAAGAGGCTCCCGTAAAATTGACGCCACAGTGCCTCACACCGCAGGCTCGCCCCCCAATGTTCACCCCCAGCGAGATTCAACCGTCATGCTTTACCCTCAGAATTTCGACGTCATCGTGGTGGGCGGCGGCCACGCCGGTACCGAGGCTGCCCTGGCGTCGGCCCGCATGGGTTGCAAGACCTTGCTGCTCAGTCACAACATCGAAACGCTGGGGCAGATGAGTTGCAACCCGTCCATCGGCGGCATTGGCAAGGGGCACTTGGTGAAAGAGGTGGACGCCATGGGCGGTGCCATGGCCTTGGCCACCGACGAGGCCGGTATCCAGTTTCGCATTCTCAATTCCAGCAAGGGGCCGGCGGTGCGCGCCACCCGCGCCCAAGCGGACCGGGTGTTGTACAAGGCGGCCATTCGCCGCCGCTTGGAGAACCAGCCCAATCTGTGGCTGTTCCAGCAGGCGGTGGACGACCTGATGGTGCAGGGTGACCGGGTGGTGGGGGCGGTGACGCAGGTGGGCATCGAGTTTCGTTCCACAACCGTGGTGCTGACTGCGGGTACTTTTCTGGACGGCAAGATTCATGTCGGGCTGAACAACTATGCCGCAGGCCGTGCAGGTGACCCGCCTGCAGTGCGTTTGAGTGCCAGGTTGAAGGAACTGAAACTACCGCAAGGGCGCTTGAAAACAGGCACACCACCGCGCCTGGATGGTCGCTCCATCGACTTCAGCCGTTGCACCGAGCAGCCGGGTGACGGCATGCCAGGCGGCATGAGTTCCGCGATGCCAGTGTTCAGTTTTATGGGCCGTGCCGCGCAGCACCCGCCCCAAATGTCGTGCTGGATGACGCACACCAACGAGCGCACCCACGAAATCATTCGCAGCGGCTTTGACCGCAGCCCCATGTTCACCGGCAAGATCGAGGGCGTGGGCCCGCGTTATTGCCCCAGCGTGGAAGACAAGATCAACCGCTTTGCCGACAAAGACAGCCACCAGATTTTTCTCGAACCTGAAGGGTTGAGCACCCATGAGTATTACCCCAACGGCATCTCAACCAGTTTGCCGTTTGACATTCAATATGCGTTGGTACGCTCCATGCCCGGGCTGGAAAATGTTCACATTTTGCGGCCCGGCTACGCCATTGAATACGATTATTTTGACCCGCAGCAGCTGAAAAACAGTTTTGAAACCAAGGCCATGGGCGGGTTGTTTTTTGCCGGGCAGATCAACGGCACCACTGGCTACGAAGAGGCTGCAGCCCAAGGCATGTTTGCCGGCATCAATGCCGCGCTGCAGGCAGGGGCCAAAACTTCGTGGCAGCAAGACACCTGGGTGCCGGGCCGGGACCAAGCCTATTTGGGCGTGCTGGTGGACGACCTCATCACCAAGGGTGTCACCGAACCCTACCGCATGTTCACCAGCCGGGCCGAATACCGCCTGCAGTTGCGTGAAGACAATGCCGACATGCGCCTGACGGAAGCAGGGCGGCAATTGGGTTTGGTGGACGATGCGCGCTGGGATGCTTTCAGCCGCAAACGTGACGCTGTTTCACGTGAAACAGAGCGGCTACGCTCCATCTGGGTCAACCCCAAAAATCTGGAAGCCAGCGAGGCGCAGCGGGTGTTGGGCAAGGCGCTGGAGCATGAATACAGCTTGGCGGACTTGCTGCGCCGACCAGATGTGAACTATGCCGGCCTGATGTCCTTGAACGAAGGCAAGTACGCCAGCCCCGAATTGACGGCACATGTTTCACGTGAAACATGTGCTGCTGCAACCGCTGACGAGGCGACGATGGCGGCAGTGGTCATTGAGCAGGTGGAAATTGTGGCCAAGTACTCGGGCTACATTGACCGCCAAAAGGATGAGATTGGTCGCGCGGCCTACTATGAAAATCTCAAACTGCCAGCCGAGTTGGATTACCTGCAGGTGTCGGCCTTGAGCATCGAGGCCAGACAAAAACTCAACAAACATCGGCCCGAAACCTTGGGGCTGGCCTCCCGCATTTCTGGCATCACACCGGCCAGCATTTCCCTGTTGTTGATCCACCTGAAAAAGAACCGGTTTAAAGGTTTTGCGACGATTGGCAAAGCTGATGTTGCGGCCGAAGTGGCTGGTACGGAAAAGGCAGGCGAATGATGCGGGTGCTGGAGCCAGCGCTGCGCCAAGGCTTGAGCGACCTGGCCTTGGCTTTGAGCGACGCGCAAATCACCAGCCTGTTGGACTATCTTGATTTGATTGGCAAGTGGACCAAGGTTTACAACCTGACGGCGGTGCGCGACCCCAATGAGATGCTGACGCACCATCTGCTGGACAGTCTGGCCGTGATTGCGCCGCTGCGCCAGCAACTGGCGGTAATGGGTGCAGGGCAGGGTGATGGTTCGAACGCAAAGCCGGGCGTTCGGCTGCTCGATGTGGGGTCCGGTGCGGGTCTGCCCGGCATTGTCATCGCCATATGCTGCCCTTACATTACCGTGCACTGCGTAGACACCGTGGCCAAAAAGGCGGCCTTTATCCAGCAAGTGGCGGTGAGTTTGAAGTTGCCCAATCTGCGAGGGGTGCATGCGCGGGTGGAATCCTTGAAGGAACCCTACGACGTGGTCAGTTCACGGGCCTTTGCTTCCTTGCTGGACTTTACCAACTGGTCGGGTGCGGCCTTGGCAGAGCAGGGAGTTTGGATGGCGATGAAGGGCAAGCACCCGGAGCAGGAGTTGGCGGCTTTGCCTGCGGCGGTGACAGTGTTTCACGTGGAACAATTGCAGGTGCCGGGGTTGGGGGCGGAGCGGTGTATTGTTTGGATGCGCAAGGGCTGAACTCACCCCCTATCCCCCCGCCCTTTCCACCCTCGCCAGGGCGGAAAGGGAGCCAACAGCCACATTTAGCCGCGTGTTTAAAGTTGTTCAGTGCAGCGGCATAGGGTGGCTAGGGATGTTGAGGGGTGAGTGTTCAACGGGTTTTGAATTGCCGCAGTGTCGCTGGAGGAGTCGTTGGGTTTTTGGCCGTGAATGAATCCAGCAGGCCAGCCGCCGCCGCTCTCACAGCAGGACTCAGGTTGGCGTGGCATTGAGCTCCGTTCGTGTCCCCCGCCCGCGTTGCGGGCTCCTCCTTGACCTCACTACACTGAACGCCACGCCAGCCTGAGTCTTCAACCGTTGTTGGTAATTCGCCGATTGCTATAGAGAGTTTGCGCATATGCATTGTCGGCTGACGGTGACGGCGGGGTGGATGGTGTAGCGAAGTAAAGGAGGAGGATCGCGCGCAGTCCGGTCCGGGGGACATGAGCGGAGCCATCTGCCCCGGTGTCATCGGCCACTACAAACCTGTGCGTGCAAGGTTCGCAAACGCTGCGGACTTGACGTGCAGCTGTGCCATGTGAACGGCAGCAACCAGTCTAGATAACGAGAACCCGGGTGCAAAGATTCAATGCCGCACCGACAAATCAATTCTTCGTGAGCAAAGGGTTCAATCCCTCCGCGCCAGAACCTATATGGCGGTCAGTGACAGGAACTCATGGCTTGAGGATTTCTAAGGCCGGTCCATCATCCCGAACTTCACCACCGGTCAGCAGTCCCACCCACTTGCACTGCATCACTTCCAAGCGTTAGCCAAATGTGGCTGTTCAGGCTCCTCCTTTCGCCCGGCGGGGCGAGAGGGGCTGGGGGAGAGTGGGGGCGGCGAGAGAAATCAAAAAAATATCCATTCCAAAAAGCCAAAAATGCAATTCACCACCCAGTCACCACCACAACGCCCACAATCTCCCCGTAAACTCAGCACCTCTCCGCAGGCAACTTTAAAGCCTCCATCCCAAGGACTTCGATGCTTGGCGTTGCCGACGAGGGTGTTTTTGTCGAATAGCGCTTTCAACTGTTTCACGTGAAACACTAATTTTTTAAATCCATTTCTATCTCAGGTAAGTACTTCATGGCAAAATATTCTGCGTCGCCAATCAAAAAGGTGGTGTCGGCAAGACCACCACCACCGTCAACCTGGCGGCCGGGCTGGCCAAGGTCGGGCAGCGGGTGCTGATGGTGGACCTGGACCCGCAGGGCAATGCCACCATGGGCTCGGGGGTGGACAAGCGCCAGCTCAAGCTCACGGTGTACGACGTGCTGCTGGAAACCAGCTCGGTGGCAGAGGCGCGGGTGCGCAGCGAGAAGCTGGTGGAAGGGGGCTGCAGTTACGATATTTTGGGTGCCAACCGTGAGTTGGCGGGTGCCGAGGTAGAAATGGTGGACATTGAGCGGCGGGAGGCGCGCCTGAAGCAAGCGCTGCTCGAAGTGGATTCGCAATACGACTTTATCCTGATCGATTGCCCGCCCAGTTTGTCCCTGCTGACCCTCAATGGGCTGTGCTGTGCCCATGGTGTGGTGGTGCCTATGCAGTGCGAGTACTTTGCGTTGGAGGGGCTGACCGATCTGGTCAACACCATCAAGCAAGTTCATGCAAATTTGAACAAGAGCCTGTCCATCATTGGTTTGCTGCGCGTCATGTTTGACCCGCGCATCACCTTGCAGCAGCAGGTGAGCGACCAGCTCAAACATTACTACGGCGACAAGGTGTTCAACACCGTGATTCCGCGCAACGTGCGCTTGGCCGAGGCACCCAGCCATGGCGCGCCAGGCGTGGTGTTTGATCCGTCCTCCAAGGGGGCTCAGGCGTATGTGGCCTTTGCCGAAGAGATGGTGGAGCGTATCAAATCCATGTAACAAATTGGCTGTTTGCGCATATCAATCGTGCGCAAGCAGCTACTAAAGATATAGCAAATGAACCCCGCCAACGTCCTTGTCCTGCCAGGCTGGCAAAACTCCGGCCTTGACCACTGGCAAAGCCGGTGGGAAGCTGCGCATGGTTACCAGCGTGTGCAGCAGCACGACTGGCAGCGCCCGCTGCGTGGTGACTGGACAGCACGACTGGAAGACGTGGTGCTGGCGTGTGATGAGCCAGCCGTGTTGGTGGCGCACAGCCTGGGGTGTTTGCTGGTGGCCGCATGGGCAGCCCACTCGCGCAACACGCACCGGGTCAAAGCCGCCTTGCTGGTGGCTCCCCCCGATCTGCAGCAAGAAGCCCTGCGCTCGGCCCTGCCCAGCTGGGCCAACATACCGGCACAAAAACTGCCGTTCCAGAGCATCCTTGTGGCTAGTTCCAACGATCCGTATTGCAGCGTAGCGCGCTCGCAGCAGTTTGCCAGCGACTGGGGCGCTGACTACCGGGATATTGGCAACCGGGGCCATATCAATGACGAAGCGGGCTTGGGTGACTGGCCGCAAGGGCAGCTATGGCTTGATCAGTTAACGACAGCGCTGCCGACCTGTCCCGGAAATTTTCAAGAAGGTAGAACTTAAATGGTGACCAAAAAACTCAAAGGTCTGGGCCGTGGACTCGAAGCGCTGCTCGGTCCAAAAGTCAGCGAGTCTGCCGCCGCAGATGGCTTGGCTTCGAATGCTGATCTTGCCGGGGCACCGTCGGTTCTGCGGGTCACCGAGATGGTGGCCGGCATGTACCAGCCACGCACCCGCATGGACGAGGGCGCGCTGTACGAGCTGGCCGAATCCATCAAGGTGCAGGGCATCTTGCAGCCGATTTTGGTGCGCAAACTGCATGACGGTGCCAACGTGGGCAAGTACGAAATCATTGCCGGCGAGCGCCGTTTCCGTGCGGCCAAGCTGGCTGGGCTGGACAGCGTGCCGGTGCTGGTGCGCGATGTGCCCAACGAGGCCGCTGCCGCCATGGCGCTGATTGAAAACATCCAGCGCGAAGACCTCAACCCGCTTGAAGAAGCCCAGGGCCTGCAGCGTCTGATCAAGGAATTTGGATTGACGCACGAACAAACCGCTCAGGCGGTAGGGCGTTCACGCAGTGCTGCCAGCAATCTGCTGCGCCTGCTCAACCTTGCCGACCCGGTGCAAACCATGCTGATGGCGGGCGACTTGGACATGGGCCACGCACGGGCCTTGCTGGCGCTGGACCGGGCCAGCCAGATCACCGCCGCCAGCCAGATCAGCGCCAAAAAAATGTCGGTGCGCGAGGCTGAAAGCCTGGTCAAAAAACTCAGTGCCGATTTCTCTCTGACCTCCACCAAACCCCGGCCCGAAAAGTCGCGCGACGTCAAACGGGTGGAAGAAGAGTTGTCTGACCTCTTGATGGCCGAGGTTGAGGTGCGGGTGAAAAAGCGCGTCAAGCGGGCAGGGCGCATGGAAGAAATGGGTGAACTCAGCATCCAGTTTGGTTCGCTTGATGAACTCAATGGGTTGATCGACAAACTCACACGCGGCGCTACGCGTTGACCGTAAAGGCAGGTTTTGCACACCATGCTGGATCGACTGCGTTGGCCGCTGCCTGCACTGTTGGCGTGGAGCAGTGCCTGGGCTTTGTTTGCGCTGCTGCAGTGGTTTGGTTTGCACGCTTACGCTGCGTTGGCGCTGGCTTGCCTGGTGGGCGTTGCGTTCAGTTTGTTGGGCGGCACTTGGTGGCGTCGGCTCATCATTGGTGCTGGCTTTCCTTTGTCGCTCGCGTTGTCGGGCGGCGTTGTTTTGCCCGGCTGGGCCTGGCTGGTGCCGTTGGCGCTGCTGTTCCTGATTTACCCGCTCAATGCCTGGCGTGATGCACCCCTGTTCCCCACGCCTGCCAACGCCTTGAGCGACCTGGCCACCGTGGCCCCGCTGCCGGTGGATGCCCCCGTGCTGGACGCGGGTTGCGGGCTGGGCGACGGACTCAAAGCCTTGCGCCAAGCCTACCCGGCGGCCCAGTTCCACGGCCTGGAGTGGAGCTGGCCATTGCGCGCCCTGTGCGCCCTGCGCTGCCGGTGGGCCCGAATACGCCACGCCGACATCTGGCGTGCCGACTGGCACCCCTATGCCATGGTGTACCTTTTTCAAAGGCCCGAGAGCATGCAGCGCGCCGTGGACAAAGCGCGATCCGAACTCGCCGCGGGTGCCTGGCTGGTGAGCTTGGAATTTGAGGCTTTGTCGCTGCAACCCCAGGCCACGCTGCGCTGCCCGGATGGCCGGATGGTGTGGCTTTACCGTGCACCGCTTGAGCCGCGTAATGCGTGAATGCAGCAGGCAACAACCTTAGGATGTGGCAAGAAATAAGTTCCCCAATTTCCCCTGTCGGATTCGGGCGCGCTGCTTCGTTGCAAGCCGCTTGTGTAGCGGAGCTACACGGCCCGTCTTGCGCCTCACATCGCATCCCGACTCCTCGGGGCAAATCGGGAAATTATTCCTAGCCACATCCTTAAAGAAATTACACCGCACAAGCGCCAGTCGCATTAATATCACAGTCTGAACAGTGGAGCACTATTTTGAATTTACCCGACCCCAGCCAAAATTTCGAGGCTGATCCCGTGCGTGCCGCCATGGCGGTAGCGGTTCTCGCCATCACCTCGCTGGCCGAAACGCGCGACTCCGACACCGGCAACCACGTGATGCGCATTCAGCATTACGTCAATGCACTGGCACAGCGGCTGGTTGGCCATCCCCGTTTCGCAGCAACGTTGACGCAGGAATATATCGGCGAATTGTTCCGCTCTGCGCCCTTGTATGACATGGGCACGGTGGGCATCCCGGACCGCATTTTGCTCAAACCCAGCCGGTTGACGTCGGCCGAGTTCGAGATCATGAAAACCCACACCACCCTGGCCCGCGACGCCATCGCCTACGCCGAGAAAACCTTGGGGTTTGAGGCCGTACGCATGCAGATCGTCAAGGAGCTGGTCTACAGCCACCAGGAAAAATGGGATGGCACGGGTTATCCGCAGGCCCTGTCAGGTGACCAGATTCCTTTGTCTGCGCGCCTGCTGGCCATCGCCGATGTGTACGACGCCCTGATCTCCGACCGGGTCTACAAAGCCGGTGTGCCGCACGACCAGGCTGTGGTGACGATTTTTCAGGGCCGCGCCAGCCATTTCGACCCCGACATGGTGGACGCCTTCATCGAAATCCAGGACGAATTTGCCGCCATTGCCAAGCGCTTTGCTGACACCGATGAAGACATGCAAAAGAAGATCGAGTACATGGCCAACGCCATTGCCGAAGAAGCCGAGCTGTAGCGGCGCTGGCATCAAGCCATATCTTGCACGGCCATCAGCGCAGCCAGGTTTTGGCGGCACAGGGTTTGAAACTCTGGGCTGATGCTCTGATCGGCGGCAGCGGTTTGCCAGAACCTGCAGGCCGCAACACTGGCTTGCAGCCATAGCGCCCGGTCCTGCGGACTGGGCAAGGCCGGGGCATACCGAACCAGCAGTATTTCACCTCCCGCCATCGGCGCATACAACATCGGAAGCATGTCGTAGACCGGTACCACTTGCAAGGGCATGGTCGGCACAGAACTCAGGTTGCCTTTGTGCATGTCGGTGTTGGCAATCAACTTGCCAAACAGCCAGATCAGTTTAATTGTCAGCTAAGGGGTCAAGCAGGAATAAGTTGGGCAAGGCCCTTGTCGTCTGGGCTTGCTGTCAATTCCGCTAGAAATTGAATTCATTTCCAATCAACGTGACGATTCGTTCCCCCATCTGGGTGATCACACTCATTTGCAATGCATATTTCTCATCTGCGGCCCTGACCGGGTTGCGTGTCCACTGTCACATCACGGCACCAACTCCACGGTCACCTCGCGCGAATCGGCGCGGCCCTGCTCGTCTACCGCGCGCAGCGCATAACGACGGGCGGCAGTGGGCAGCCAGTGCAGGCTCTCGCCGGGGCGGGCGCGGCCCAGCAGGGCGTCGTCGGCAAACCAGAACAAGGTCTTTGCATTCGACCCGGCGTCGGCGCGAAGCAAGAGGGGCTCAGGATTTTTCATGCGCAGCTGGTAGCTCACGCCGCGCAGGGGCGAGGTGATGACGGGCGCGCCTTCCGCACTGGCTGCAGCAGTGCCGCAGTCTGGTACAGCCATCACCTTGCGCGCCAGGCCGGCTTTGCGAAACAGCTGCTGCATGTCGCTGCCCCATTGCTCCACCACTTCGCGCCTGGCATGGGGCTGCGGCCCGCACACCGGCTGGCCGCTGCGTTGGTCCACCCACAGGGCGCGGTGCAGGCTACTCGCCTGGATGGGTGACTTGCCCGCGATAAACCAGGTGCTGACCTGCACCGGGCACAGGGCATCGGGCAAGCCACCAGTGGCGGCGCACACCTCGACTTTGCGCAAATCGGGCGGCAGCGACATGGCCAGCTCGCCAGGGTCGAGCCGCTGGGCGCGCAGGGCATCGACCATGCGCAAGAACAGTGGCGCGGCGGCATCGACGCCAATCAACGCCGGATTGCTGCTGCCGTCAAAATTACCCACCCACACCACCAGCACGTGGCGGCCAAAAACACCCGCCGTCCAGGCATCGCGAAAACCCCAGGAGGTGCCGGTTTTCCAGGCCACGGTCGGGCGCGCCGGGCCACCGGTGTCGGGGCGCGGGGTCTGGCGCAGCATCTCCAAGGTGATGTAAGCGGCCTCGGGGCTGAGCAGCTGCAGCGGCGCACCAGGTGCATCCGCCTGCGTGTAGCTCAGTCGGGCGCTGGCACCGCCATTGGCCAGCGTGGCGTACAACGAAGCCAGCTCTTCCATGGTGACCTCGCCGCCACCCAGCACCAGTGCCAGGCCGTAGTGCTGCTCGCTTTGCAGCCTCCCCACGCCGGACAGCTTCAAAAAATCGTACAAACCCGGCTTGGACAGGCGCGCCGCCAGCGCCACCGCCGGGATGTTGCGGCTGCGGATCAAGGCATCCTGTGCGGCAATCGGGCCGGCAAAGCGGCCATCAAAGTTCTCGGGCGCATAGGGGCCAAAGGCGGTAGGCGCGTCCTTGAGCACGGTGCGCGGGTGCATCAGGCCCTGCTCCAGCGCCAGCGCATAGATGAATGGCTTGAGTGTGGAGCCGGGCGAGCGCTTGGCCAGTGTGCCGTTGACCTGCCCGCTGATGGCCTCGTTGTGGTAATCCGCCGACCCCACCACCGCGCGTACCTGCATGGTGCTGGCATCGAGCAGCAAGGCGCTGGCGTTGGTCAGTCCGATGCCGGCGTGTGATTGCAGGTACTGCGCCATGATGCGCTCCAGCGTGCGCTGCATGGGCAGGTTCAAGGTGGAGCGAATTTCGCTATTTCCGTGCTCTTGAGACAGCAGCATGTCGGTGGCGTGGGGTGCCACAAAAGGCAGCGCCGCGCGGCCTTGGGCGCTCAAGGCCAGCGACACATCCGGCGCGTGGCGCGCCAGCTGCGGGTCGCGTCGCACCCACTGCGCCCACAGGCGTTCACGCGCCTGCTGCAATTCGACGTTGCGCCCCTTTGCCGCCACCCGCTTGACCGGGTTTTGCGGAATCACGGCCAGCGTCAGCGCTTCAGGCAGGCTCAAGGTCTGCGCCGCATGGCCAAAATAGATCAGGCTGGCGGCCCCCACGCCCTCTATGTTGCCGCCGTAGGGCGCGGTGTTGAGGTAAGCCTCCAGCAGGTCGGCCTTGCTGTAGCGCAGCTCCAGCCACAGCGCCGCCGCCGACTGCGCCAGTTTGCCGCCCAAGCTGCGGCTGTCAATGCCATACAGGCGGCGCGCCAGTTGCATGGTGAGGGTGGAGCCGCCCTGGCGGCGCTGGCCGTTGGCCATATTCCAGCTGCTGCGCACCAGCGCGGCCGGGTTGACGCCCGGGTGCCAGAAAAAATAGCGGTCTTCATAGGTCAGCACTGCCTCCACCAGTGTGGGCGCGATGCGCGCCAGCGGCACCCACAGCCGGTACTGGCCATCGGGGGCCAGCGTCAGGCGCATCAGTTCGCCGCCTTGCGCGTAAACCGCCCGGGAACTGCCCACCGCCTGCGCCAGAGTGCTATGCGGCCAACATCTGATTGCTATAACAATAATAGCTACCAGCGCAATAAGAACGTGCGCAAACGGGTGTTTTACCCACAATTTCACGATGAAAATTCCGTGCTTATCCGGTTGCCACACCCAGAGATTTCTTGCGGCGAATTTTTGTCCAGAAGATGGACAAAGCTCGACCTTTTGACGCCGACGACAGGGCAAACGATCAGTTCAGCGACGATTTTTGCCAGCAAGTTGGAAATTCCGCCAAGTGGGTGTGACAACCGGATAAGCACGGAAAATCCCTCTTTATTGGAGGCTTATTCTTCGTCATCCCAGGCCGGGTATTGCTCAGGCTTGACACCGGATTCCTGCACCAATCGGGGGTAGGCTACGCCCGGGAGAGGTTCAGGACAGGTCTTTTGTGTTTTGACGATTTTAAAAAACCAGTCATCACCATAATCAAAAAGGTAATACAAACTTTTTTTGTCTGGCAGCGGATACAAGCCACCGATGGTCTGCTCATAAACATTGCCAGTGTCATCGTTAAACACCTCCATGTTCCGGCTGCGCTCGGTCCTGCCAATGCGGAATTCATACATGTGGTCGTTGGCAAATTTGACGGCTTTCTGAATGGCAAAGTGCAGGTCTTCCAGGGTGTCGGTCGCGTCAATTTCAATCACCCCTTCCCAGTCGCCTTTGGCATACATGCCACTAATAAGTTTGACTTTGAGCGTGAGAATCATTTTTCAGTAACTTTCAGGGTTTGGTAGCTGTGGTCTGTGAACAAGTCAGCCCAAGCAGAACGGCAATGACGGCTGGCTTGGCAACGAACTCAGCGTCCCGCTCGATGCCAAGGAAAAAAGGGACCAGGATCGAATTAAATTAAAACCCATCCGCAGGTTGCTCTGCCAGCGAGAGCATCCATAGCGCCATGAGTGCCCCGGCAAGATTCACGAACGACTCAATAGCATCCGAAAGCAGACCGACCGATCCGGTTAGCTTCCAAGCAACCCCCTTAAGCACAATGGTCACATGCGCAGCGGCCATGGAAATCCAAGCATAGCGCTGCAGGCTCGGTACGCCCGTTTTAGTCATCATCATGCTTCCTGATTTGACCGGCGACCCCTTCGCGCACACGTCCCGGCATCCGAATATCGTGTTCGTTGGCGCTGCGATGACATTCAACGCAGTTCTTGAAGTCGCGAATCCCCTCTTCGATGTGTTCGCGCCGGATTTTCTCGGGTGAGTGCTCATGGCAACCGTAGCAGGTATAGCGGCTGTAATCATTGCTCACGTGGCATGTCACGCATTTTGCATTGTGGTCACGATCTAGGACGAAATATTTGTCGTGATCGAAAGTCGCCGGTGTCCACTTCTGCTGAGAATGGCACTGGCTGCAATTGCCCGTTATTTGCTGATGGAGAGAGTCGGTAGGTGATTTGTGACAGGACTGGCATTCCTTGCGGGCGTCGGCCTGAAGCAGGGCATGATTGAAGCGGCCCTCGATTCGGTAACGTTTCACACCGGCATGATCGCTATGGCAGGAGAGGCAATCCTGTTTCAGCAGTTTTTGGTGAAAGGGTGTATTGGTCAGCGGCTTCTGAATCAGCTGGCCGCGAGTCGTCATCTTGCCGATGGCTTCCGGTTTGTGACAGCTCGTGCAACGTTCGGTCGTGGTGCCGGCAAACGGTGCATGGCAGGCAAAGCAGTCAGTTTCGAGCTTGCTGTGTCCGGGAATCAGCTTGCCTGGACCGACCATCAGATGGGGAAAGACAAAGGACAGAATGGCCAGAACGATCAAGTTGGCCGCCAGGACGAATTTGAGGGTCTTGCTCATCGCCAGCCCCAGAATAAAAAGATGCTGATGATGTGTCCGAGCGCCAGCACAGCAAAGGCGATGAAGATCGGGATATGTACCTTGCGCCACTTGGCCATGGCATCTAATGTCACCGACTCCCAGAATACTGCCTGCTCGACCTCCGCTTTGGATAATCCCCGCAGCTGGTAATGCTCACGCTGGGCCTGGATATGTTCGCGCGAACGCGCCAGCAGCATCTTGCCGACCATGCCGCTGATGACGTTGATGCCCATGGCGATTGTTGCCAGCCAGGGCAGGATGGCATTGAAATGAATGCCTGCATGAATCAGCACCATGAGCGAACCCAGCCAGGTCCCGATCTCGTGCATGCTGAGCCAGGATTTGACGTTCCCCGACAAAATGTACTTGCGCTTGCGCAGGGAATAGATCAGCGAACCGATGATCAGAAAGGTTCCGGGAATACCGAGATAGCGCCCGACCCACACCAGATTGAGGCGATGCAACAGGTAGTCGCCGATCACTGTGCCGATGCCGAGCAGCGTCACCAGCAGAGTAAATGGCAGGATGTGGTTGCGCCAGAGCGAGGCCGTGCCGGGTGTTGTCATTCAGGTCTCCAGCGTCACGTTGGTTTTGGGCGTGCAGACGCACATAAGGCAGGTTCCGGGTTCCGGGTCGAAATCCGGTGATTGGCGGTAGGCCACCTCGCCGGACCGGATGGTGGTCTGGCAGGTGCCGCAGCCCCCCGCCCGACAGCCCGAATCGATGGTGATGCCTTGCGCCTCGGCAAATTCCAGCAAACTGCCTGACTGGGGTGACCACTGGGCGCACTTGCCCGATTTGGCGAAGGTGACCGTAATGTCGCCGACGGGGGCTGTGGCGGCGATCCCGGCCGGTGCAGTCCCCGGTGTGCGGCGCTTGATGGAGGCCGGGCCAAAGGCCTCGAAGTGGACGTGCGAATCCGCCACGCCCCAGGCTTCCAGTGCCGACACCAGGTTTTCCATCATCGGCGTGGGGCCGCAAATGAAGTAGTGGTATGGCTTCAGCGGCAGTTCCATGCGGAACAGATTCACATCCACGCGCCCGTGGTGATGGAAGTCTTTGCCCGGTTGATCGTCCGGCAGCGGGTCGCTGAAGCACAAGCGCAGATGGACGTTGGGGTTGGCTGCAGCGATCGCGCTCAAGTGCGTTGCGAAGGCGGTCTCCTGGCCGTTGCGTACGCCATAGAAAAACCAGACTTCGCGTTCAGGTTGGTGCGCCTGGCACCAGTTGAGCATGCTCAACATGGGCGTGATGCCGATGCCGCCAGCGATCAGGACAATGGGGCCACTGCCCGGTTCAAGATAAAAGTGCCCCGAGGGGGCGCGCACCTGCAGCGTCGTTCCGACCGGAATATGATCGTGGAAGAAGTTCGAGGAGCGACCCGGGGAAAGGCCGCTCCTGGGCGGGGGAGGCACCCGCTTGATTGAAACACGGTAATGGTCAGGATGAGGTGCATCTGACAGGGAATAACACCGTGTGATCTGATCGATGCCGCTGCCGTCGGCCGTCGGTACTTCCAACCGGAAGGTCAGGAACTGACCGGGCCTGTAGTCAGGCAGCGGCTGATGATCTTCAGGCTCTAGGTAGAAAGAACATATCTGTTGGGACGAGTCTTCGATAGCGCGGCTTGCCACCTTGAAAACACGGAACCCCGGCCAACCGGCAGATTCCTCCTTGGGTGAGTTGACCGATGCAACCGGTACTTGAAGCTCAGCTTGTCCTTGCTTAAGCCGGATGTAGGTCTGCCAGTGCTGCCAAAAGCTGATGCCCAGGAACAGCCCCACCTGCAAAAAGATGCCAAAGATAATCCAGAGCAGCAGACCAAGCGAGGTCATCACTATTCACCTTGTTTAGTCAAACAACTTCCCGAGCGGTTTCTTTGCGTGGTAGGACTGACCATGATTGTGGTGCCCACGAAGGTCGTCGTCAGGCTCCGAACTTCCCCAATGGTTGTTTTGGTGCGGATAAGCCGTGGTTTCCCGATGCTGCTCGCCTGCTCCATCAATAGAAATACTACGCTCGATTATCTTATCGAGTTCCCCGCGATCGAGCCAAACACCCCGGTACTGGGGGCAATAATCGATCTCGATACCGGATCGCTCGGACATCAGGAGATTGGTAGTGGTACACACCGGGCATTTCATCTCAGCACTCTCCGAAAATTGTTCTTCGTGGAGAATGATCAACCGTCAATCTTAAGGAAGGCTTATGGCCTCGCCGATGGTCAGCGCGCTTAAAAAACTGGATCAGGCGCTTGACCCTTCAGATACGCCAAAACGCCTCTCCTGCCTTTTTTCCAAACAAATATGCCTCTACCGCACGTACTTCATGCGCAAGCAGCTCCTGTTTTCGTAGCAAATTCTGGGTTTGCATCCCTTCACCGCTGCCTTGGCATCAATTCACCGGCACCACCTTGAACTTAGCCCCCGCCGAGCGGGCAAAGATGCGCCGGTCGTACATGGCTTCGCCGTAGGCTGCCGGCACGACAAACTCGCCCACATTGGTGGCGCGCACCTTGTAGGTCAGCTCCAGCAGCTCCTTGCCCACCGTGCCGTAAAACACCACGCGGTCTTCACGCACGTCGGCATAGTCCACCCGCCAGCTGCCGCGCCCGCCCAAGCGGCGCTGCCAGATGGGCGCATCGGGTGCTTCGCCGCCGTCCGCATCACCCGTGGCGGCCAGCACCGGCTCCAGCCCGCCGGGCAGCACATCGACCAGCGCCACGTTGTTGACCTGGGCTTGGTTCAGGCTGCGCACGCGAACCCGCACAAACACCTCGTCGCCGAGTTTGGCTTCGGTCAGCACGGTGCCCTTGGCGTCCACCACCTCATGCAGGATCTCCAGCCCCTGGTTGAGCGCTTGTTGGGGTGGGTTGCGCTCAAAGCCTTGCTCGGCCCACGAGTAGTACAGCGGGAAATCACCCGCATTGCTCAGGCGCAGCTTGCCGGTGCTCACCGGCACCCTGACGCGCGCCAGTGGGCTCAGGGGGCCGAGCGTCAAGGCGCTGGCTTGGCCCTGCCGGTCGATCACAGTGGCACTTAACTTGCCTTGGGTGTTGTCACGGGCAGCGTCCTGGTAGGCGTCAATGGCCAATAACAAGGAAGCGGACGACAGGCTGTTGTACCAGCCGTCGCGCAGCTGTTCGGCGGTTCGCGTCCAGGCGCTGGTGGGCAGGGTTTTAAGGCGCTGGGGAAAGTGTTTGGCCACCAGGTGCATGAGCATGCTGTCATGCACCAAGGGGTCGTAGTAATAGTCCCACACGTTGCGCCGGGTTTTCTTGGCCACCCGGTCTTGCAGGTCTGCCCAGACGGGCTGCAACAGCTCGGCGGCCATGGTGTCCTGCTTGATGAGCTGGTAGCTGGCAGCCAGATAGACCGCGCCCAAATCGCCGCCATAGCCACGCGTTTGGCCGTTGCGCCAAGCCTCACGCAAGTCGGCCAGCACCGCCGGAATCAGCATGCCCTGGCGCGTGAGCAGGTAGGCGGCTTGGGTGCGCTGGCGCCAGTGGTACAGGTGGTTTTCGCTGCGGCCCAGCCAGCCCTGCAGGTAGATGCTGGCCTTTTGCACCATGTCGGGAGGCACCGTGAGTTTGCGGTCTCGCGCTTCAATCAGCAGGTGCAAGGCGTACAGCGTGGCGAAGGGGTCGGCACCGTTGCCGGGCCACAGGGCAAAGCCGCCTTCGGGCGTCTGGCGGGCGCGCAATTGGGTAAGGTAACGCGCCAGCGTTTGCTCAGCTTGTTTGCGCAGGTCGGGCGGGCCGTCTTTGCCGGGGGCTGCGCCATTGTGGCGCGCCTTGGCCAGCTCGGCGGCCAGTTCAGGCCGGCTGGCCAGCAGTACCGACGGGAAGGTCTGGCTGGTGATCTGCTCGGTGCAGCCGTGCGGGTACTGCTCCAGGTACTGCATCAGGCCCGAGGCGAAGGCCCACGGTGCGGTCGAAATCGCCACATCACTCTTGTGGAAGTTGGGGTAAAAGTCGCCTTGCGCGCTCAAGTCGCCCTGGCCCTGAAAACTGCCGGCCTGCACCAGCGTTACAAAAGGCGACGCCGGGCGCACGCTGACGTCGGTGGACAACCTTGCCTCGGCGTTTTTGTACTTGGCGACAAACACCACGCTGGCCGAGCCCAGCACCGTTTGCGCGCCCGGTTTGGCGCGAATCTGGTAGCGGGTGCTGGACTCGCCGCGTTCATTCACTTTGAGCGTTTGCAGCGCGGGGCCCACCACTTCCAGTCCGCCGGTGACGCTGAGGGTGAGCGCAATCGGTGCCTCCTTGCCAGAGCCGCTGATGTTGTTGGCCAGCCCCACGCCCACCTCCACCGTGTCCCCCGGTGCCAGCGCCAGCGGTACGTTGGGCAGCAGCACCATGTCGCCGCGCACCGTGGTTTTGGTAGTGCGCGCGGCGGTGGATTCGTCATTCACCACCACCGCCATCACGCGCAAACTGCCGTTAAAGCTCTCCGGCACGCTGTAGCTGAACTCGCGGCTGCCTGTGACGTCCACCAGGCCCGACCAGTAAGCCACCGGCTTGTCGCGCTTGCGTTTGAAGGGGTTCAGGTGTTTGCCCAATTCGCCTTCGCCGTCACCGCCGGGGGCGGCACCTTGCATCAGCTTTTTGAACTCGGGCAGGATCAGGTCCAGCGTTTGCTGGGTGGTCACTTCCAGTGCACGTTTCTGAAAGAAATGCTTGAGCGGGTCCGGCGCCTTGTAGCGCGCCACTTGCAAGATGCCTTCATCCACCGCAAACACCACCGCCCGGGTGGGCTTGTCGCTGGTGAGCTTCATCTTCAGGGTTTGGCCCGGTTTGATGAGTTCACTTGCCGTCAGCCGGACGTTGGCGCTGCGTTTGCCCAGGCTGGTGGCAAAGGGTACGATGCCATGGCTGAGCGGGCTCATGTAGACCTCGTCCGAGGCAAGGTCGCGGGTGAAATGTACGTTGACGTAGCCGGTGCCCTCAAAGTCCTTGGGCACGGTGATTTTTTGCACCGAAGCGGTTTTGTCGGTCTTGAACCAGGTGTGGGCATAGACCTTGTCGCGCTCGATGGTGATGAGGCCCGCGCCAGCGTACGGTGCGCGCACGCTGATTTCGATTTCTTCGCCCGGATCAAAGTCTTTTTTGTTCAGCGTCAGCTGCAGCTCGGCATTGCGCTCCAGCGAGCGGCTCAGGTTGGCGTTGCCCGCCACGCTGTATTCGAGCCGGTTAAGCTCCAGCCCGTTGGCATTGCGCAGCACGTAGGCAAAGTTGCCGGGGGCGCTGGTGTTGAGCTGCAGGCCAACACCGCTGGGGGTGATGGCAAAGGGTTTTTCTTCCAGCACCACCTCTTTGCGGCGCGATTCGTAGCGGTACAAGCCGTTGCCCTGCTTGACCAGCACCGACAGCATCTTGCGCTCGATCCGCTCCAGTTTGAGCTTGGGTACAGCCGTCTTTTTGGCCTGCGGATCGATGGCGATCCAGTGCGAATTGCGCACCGCGCCTTTGCTGATGTAGGCGGTGTCGCCATCAGTTTTTTGGCCCACCAGGTAGTCCAGGTCGCTCACCAGCGCCTGCGCTTCGGCCGATACGCTGCGCCCGCCTTCGGGCTCAAAGGCGCGCACCAGCACGTGTGCCTGGTAGGTGGCGGCGGCAAAACGGTTCAGGCGAAGGTCAAATTCAAGCTCGCCTTTGTCGCTGGTTTGCGCGCTGCCCAGTTCATCCACCTGCCGGTCTTTGGCGCGCTGCGGGTCGTAAAAGCTGTAGTCGCCGTGGCTGCGGAAGGTGGGAAAAGCGGGCGAGAGCGTCAGCACACCATCCACCCGCCGGTCGGGCGCGGCGGTGCCAAACAGGTTTTGCACGTTGACCAGCGCCTTGAGGTCGCGCGGGCGCACCCAGCCCTCGGCCACTTCGCTGCTCAATTTGGCCGTGACTTTGGTGCGGTCAGGCAAAAACTCCTGCACCTTGACGCTGGTGGAGCCCAAGAGCAGCGGCGCAATCTCAGGCGCGCCGGGGGCCGACTCGCGCGCCAGCAGCAGGTTCACGGTGTAGTTGCCCGTGGGCGAGGCCTCCTGGGTGCTGTGGCTGAACTCTGCAGCCCCGCCGGGCCCCAGGCGCAGTTTTTCGCGGCGCACACTCAGGCCCCGGGCGTCGATGATTTCGGCCTCCACCGGCATGTCTTTGAGCGACGTGGCCCAGTTGGCGGCCTTGACCATCAGGCCCAGGTGCATGGTGTCGCCGGGGCGGTAGATGCCGCGGTCGCTGAACACATAGGCCGTCATCTGGTTGGGCACACCGGCACTGTGCAGGCCGCCCACATCAAAGCGCGACACATCCAGGCCGCGGTCAGAGCCCTTAAACGGCAAAAAGCTCAAGTCACCACCCTTGCGCACCACCAGCACCGTGGGCTGTTTTTCGCGCTGGAAGGCCGACAGATCGGGCAGGCGCGCACGGCCCGCAGCGTCCGTCACCTGGCTCAGCAATACCGCGCCATTGCGGCCCCACACTTCCACCCGCGCGCCAGGCACCGCCGCACCACTGGCAATGCTCTGCACAAACACATCGCGCGAGCCGTCGAGCGCTTTTTTGGTCACCATGCCCAGATCGGTCACCAGCACCAGGCGCTTGTCGCTCTTGGTCATGGCGTTGGCGCGCTCCTGCGGGTCTTCCTCGCCCTCGCCGTCATACTCCCCTGCCATCTCGTCGGAAGGCTCTGATGCCGGGTCGGGCACGGCATCGGCTTTGGCCTTGGGGTCAAACGCGCGCACCGTCAGCAAAAACACACCGCGCCGGTCGGCGGCATCGGCGTTCAGATACTCGGAAAAATCGACCGTTTCGTAGTGCGACTTGCCAGGGCGCAGCATCAGCGGGGTTGACTTCTCAAATCGCTCGCTCAGATGATCGGGTTGGATACCCCGGTAAAACTCAGGCCGCGAGAAATCACCCTGGCTTTGGGTCACCAGATGCTGCAACTGCTGTGGCAGCAGGCGCGCCATCTCGACGGTGATGCCGGGCAGGTCACGCACCAGCACCGGCAGCTTTTTCTCACCCGAAAGGGCCAGCAGCGAGCCCCGGCTCATGATGCTCAGCTCGGGCGCAAAACTCTTGAGCAGCAGCACATCCTGGCGCGCATTGCCCAACTGGTAGCCGCCCTGGGTTTTGAGGCCCTTGGCCACGCGCACCAGCAGGTAGCGCCCGCCTTCGGCCTGCGGCATCTTGAAGCTGACCGACTCCACCACCTCGCGCTCGCCCGCAATCGGCACCAAGGTGAGCCGCTGGGCGCGTTTGAGCACGGCGTCGGTGATGGCGTCGGGATCGGCTTGCCAGTCAAAGCGTTCTTCCGACTTGTCCTTGTCATCAGGGCGCAGCGGCAACAGCCAGGCTTGCACCATGCGGGCCATTTCGCGCTCATGCACGGCCATGCTGGCCGCCACATGCATCACATGCTCGGGCTCGCCGTTGTCAGCCGTGACGATGCTGGCTGAAACGCTGGTGATTTCGGCGTTGAACAGACCGGGGATTTCCACACTGCGCTGTGTTTCGCCTTCGCTGCCCGGCCCGGACTTTTGCGCCACGATGCCCGGGGCCAGCCGCAAGGTCATGGCGCGGGTCTGCTCGGGAATCGGCAACGGTTCGGACTGCACCGTGGCCACCAGTTTGTACTTGTCATAAGCCACGCTGAATTTTTCACTGGCGCAGCCACCCAAGCCCAGCAGGCTTGGTGCACAGCCGCTGTCATAACTCAGGGTGAGTTTTTTCTCGAATTCAGCCGTATTGACCGGGTGTGAAAAGCGCACCTGAAACACCGCCCGGCGCACATTCGGCTGCGTCGGGTCCTGGTAGAACTCGCCGCTGTCGATCTGCGCAGTAAAGCGCGGGGAACTGAAGTCGAACTCCGTTTTGTCCAGCTTGACGTGGGCCGCCACTGCCTTGCGTCCCAGTTTGATGCGGTAGCTGACGCCCAGCGGCCAGTCTTCCTTGGGTAAAAATTCCAGCCGCGTGGCGCTAACCCAGCTAAAGCGCCCCTCCAAGGCCGGTTCAATGCTGACATCCAGCGCATCCTTGCCCACTTGCGCAATGGGTGCCACCTGGCGCGAAAAATTGAGCACCACCGGGTTGGGTCCGAGATTGTTTTCGATCTCGGTGCGCGCTGGAGCCACCACGCTGGCGCTGGCGGGCAGCACTTCCACCTTTTCGGGCGTTACACCGTGCGTCCACTTTTGCAGGGTGGGCCAGACCGCCCAGCCGCCCGCCCCCACGGCTGCCGCCAGCAGCAACCAGGCCAGGCGGGCTTGCAGCGCGGAGCCAACACCCGCCAGCAGTCGACCCACCGCGCGCAGCCAGCCGGGCGGCTGCCAGCTGCCCAACAAGCCCTGCAGCCAAGGCGTCAGATGCGCAAAACCACGGGCCAGAAGGTCAATACCCCTGGCGCTGGCAGCTTCTAAAAATAAATTGGCAGATTGCAGCAAGGAAGCCTCCGCTGATGTTGTTAGTTCAATGCCCCACCCGGCCCCACTCAGCCTCATAGGTCGTCACGAGTACCTGATTGGACAGGCGGTTGACCTCGGTGGGCAGGCGCGCCATGTCCAGCGGAAAGTCGAACAGGTTGGGCAGGCTGTGCAAGTCCAAAAACCGCAAACCTGCGGGCAGCGTGGTGGGTTGCCGGTAGGGCCTGCGGCTGGCCAGCACAAAGCCCCACTCGCCAAAGCTGGGCACATGCGCGTGGTAGGGCGTGGCGGTAAGGCCCACCGACTCGATGGTGTTCACCACCGTCCAAAAGCTCTTGCGCGCCACCAGCGGCGAGGTGGTCTGGACCACTGCGTAGCCGCTGGCGGCCAGGTGCTTGTCGAGCAGGGCGTAAAAAGAGTTGGTGTAGAGCTTGCCAATGGAAAAATTGGTGGGGTCAGGGAAGTCCACCACAATCACATCAAAGGTCTCGGGCGTGGTCTCCAGCCAGCTGAAGGCGTCAAGGTTGATGACTTTGACCTTGGGCGACTTCAGCGCCTCGCCGTTGAGCCGGGCCAGCAAGGGCTGCTGTGTGAAAAGCAGGGTCATGGCCGGGTCCAGCTCGACCAGGGTGACGCTTTCCACGCCCGGGTACTTGAGGATTTCGCGCACCGCCATGCCGTCGCCACCCCCTAGCACCGCCACTTTTTTGGGCGCACCACCTGCTGCGGCATAAGCGGCCATGGCCGGGTGCACCAGGGCTTCGTGGTAGCGGTACTCGTCGCGCTGGGCAAACTGCAGGTTGCCATTGAGGAACAGGCGGTAACCGGCGCGGCCCTCGCCACCGCCATAGGTGACCACAATGCGTTGGTAGGGCGAGGTGCTGGAAAACACCACCCGGTCCTGGTACATCTTGTCTTCGGCCCAGGTGGTGATGTGGTCGGCACCCATCATGCCTGCACCCAAGGCCCCCAGCGTGGCAAAACAGGCGAATGCGTGCGATCCCAGCATGCGCAGTTCAAAGCGGAACAGCCACAGCGCCCACAGCGCCACGGCAGCATTCATCAGGCCAAAAAGCAAGCCGGTGCGTATCAGCCCCAGTTGCGGCACCAGCACCAGCGGAAAAGCAAGGGAGACGGCCAGCGCGCCAAGATAGTCAAAGGTGAGCACCTGCGAGACCAGGTCTTTCAGCGCCACGTTGCGCTTGAGGATGCGCATGACCAGCGGAATCTCCAGCCCCACCAGCGTGCCAACAATCAACACCAGGGCATACAACAAAAACCGGAACGAGCCCGGCAACCAGGCATTTGCTACAAAAAGAATAGCTGGTAGCGCCCCACCTATCAGCGCAACCAGCAGTTCTATCCTTAAAAAATGGGCGGGCAGCTGGCGCTCGAAAAAGCGTGACAGGTAGGAGCCCACCCCCATGGCAAAGAGGTAGGCACCAATGATGGTGGAGAACTGCAGCACCGAGTCACCCAGCAGGTAGGACGCCAGGGCACCGGCTGCCAGCTCGTACACCAGCCCGCAGGCCGAAACGACGAAAACCGAGGCGAGCAGGGCAACCTCAACCGGGCGCGGCCCGGTGTTTTCGTCAGAGGTCCTCAATGGATGGCTGCCGCGACGATGATGCAAATGCCCAGCGACATGGCGGCCACCACCATGCCCAGCGCCTGGTTTTGCTTTTCGACAATTTCTTCCCACAGGTTGTAGGGCGTGAGCTTGTCCAGAACGACAAAGCTCAGCCAGAAAATCAGCACACCCATCAGCGCAAACACCAGCGAGCCCAGCAAAGCGCCCGGTCTAATCCATTCCATACCCATCTCCTTCAAAAGTGTTGAATTTTTTACATGAAAGCCAGCTTGCCTAAAACCTCATTTGTGCCCGCCACCACTGGAAAAACCACCATACGAACCGCCAGAGCTGCGAGAAGAGCAATTTTCGACATTGGGGTCGCAACTGGAGCATTTGCTCATCAGCAGCAGGAACACCAAGATGACAAAAAAGAGCAAGATGATGGTGCCGCAACCCACTTTTTGGGACGCACTGCCCGGCCCCGCATCACTGCGCTTGAGCAGGTCTTTTTTGGCATCGAGCTTGAAGGCCTTGGCCACCAGATCACTGTCTATCTTGCTGCCCACCGACCAGGTCAGTTCATTGGCCGTTTGTTCCAGCGACAAAATGCCTTTGCCACTGACAAAATCGCGGTTGGAGGTTTTTTGCCCCCGGCTGACCTGCCAGTAAAACTCACCCGCCACGTAGGTGGTCTCGGCGCTGTAGCTTTCCTTGAGCTGGTATTTGGTGCCCAGGTAAGTGGCGCTTTGTGCTCCGCTGCTGGTCATGCTCGGTGCGCCGGTGGTGGGCTGCACCAGACTCCAGCCCTCGGTGGAATCCACCAGGAACGTAAAGCCGCGCTTGGCGTTGTAAAGCAGGTACTCTTCCCAGCCAAAGTGTTCGTCCGGGTCGCTCGGGTCCGTCCCCATGCGGTGCTGAAAGCCCACCACCTGCCACTGAACGCCCTGCAGCTGGCCGGTGGAACCCAGCGGAATCAGCGGCTGCACTGGCTCGTCCTGGATGGCGTGCTTGAGCTCGCCGCCAATGCCTTGCGATACATCGATGATGCTCGTGCAGGAACTGCAGGTCATGCTTTGGCTCGTGGCCAGTTGCACGGTCAATGAAGCGCCGCAATTCGGGCAGGCAAACTGGCGGCCTTTTTCTTCCTTGGCAGATTCACTGCGCAAGCCGGTGAGTTTGAGATCATCCAGCAACACCGAGGTGCCGCTCGAGACATTGGGGGGCTGGGCACCGTAGTCAATGCTCAGAACTTCCCCGTCAGCTCGCCCGATGGCACCCGTGCCCTGGGAGCGCAGCTCCACCATCGCAAATGAGCGGCCCAGCTCCGGCAGGTACGGCAGTTCGCCCTGAGCCGAAATCAGCATCACCTGCTGGTTGGAGGTGACGCTGCAGGGCTTGCCGTTGAACGCGGTGGTGGCACCGACCCTGAAATGATCGGGGGCGGGCAGATCGCGTTGGCTTTCCAATGGTGTGCTGAAGACGTAAGCGCCGTTGTCTTCGCTCAGGTAGGCGCTTGAGCCATCGGCCAGCACCGCATGCCATTCGGTCCAGGTGCCTTCGCCGTACTTGTATTGCAGGCGGCCCACCAGGGTGAAGGCTTTTTGTTTCCACACGCCGCTGGCCTGCAATTGCAGGGGGCTGTGGTCGTCAAACAGCTCGGCCATCTTGCCCAGGCGCTTGAGCGTTTCACCATCGCGCACCACGGTGCTCTGGCAAAAGCCACACACCGCGTGGGTTGATTGGGCGCTTTTGAAGTCAACCGGGGCACCGCAGCCGGGGCAGGGGGCGCGGTAGGAGCGTTGGGAGGGTTCGGTGGCCATGCTGTTCGGCTATTGAATACTTGAAGCCCAGGCTGGAGCTTTGTGGTTTTGCGCTTGGCTCTTAGACGGCTGAGTTCTTCTTGAATCCCTTTGCCTCCCCTTATCCCCCCCGCCCCTTTTCACCCCCCGCCGGGGCGAAAAGGGGAGCCTGAACAGCCCATTTGGCCTTGTGTTCAAAGTGGGCACGTACCCGCGCCGCCTGGCGTTGGGGCAAATCGCTGACTGAATTGGTGATGGATAGAGCGCCCAAGTTGCGGCTGGCGAGAAATCAATGCTATGAGTTAAGTAGCTGCTTGCGCACGTCCCATATGCGCAATACCTTATTTCCCCCCCTATCCCCCAACCCCTTGAGTGGGTTGATTGGGCGCTTTTGAAGTCAACCGGGGCACCGCAGCCGGGGCAGGGGGCGCGGTAGGAGCGTTGAGAGGGTTCGGTGGCCATGCTGTGTTTCTTCAGACGGATTAACTGGCCACGGGGCTGTGGTTTTGCGCTTGGCTCTTACACGGCTGAGCTCTTCTTGAATCCCTTTGCCCCCCCTTATCCCCCCCGCCCCTTTTCACCCCCCGCCGGGGCGAAAAGGGGAGCCTGAACAGCCCATTTGGCCTTGTGTTCAAAGTGGGCTCGTACCCGCGCCGCTTGGCGTTGGGGCAAATCGTTGTTGAATCGGTGATGGGCAGAGAGTCAACCCGTGCGCTTGCCACAGAGCCCAAGTTGCTGCTGGAGAGGAACTCATTCACTTTCAACACGCGGCCAAATGGGCTGTTGAAGGCTCCCCTCTTTCGCCCGGCGGGGCGAGAGAGGGGTGGGGGGGAGTGAGTGGGGGAAGAAGCCACTTAATGCCAAACCAAAAAGAATAAAGAACTAAATCAGCTTCTTCAGCAGTTCAGCCTTCTTCGAATCAAACTCTTCCTGCGTCAAAATCCCCTTGGACTTCAAATCGCCCAGCTTTTCCAGCGTCGCCATCACATCCTCTGCCTTCACGCCAACTGCAGCCGCAGCAGCAGGGGCTTGAGCCGCCGCCGCGCCGCTTTGCAAACCCGCCGCCAGGTTTTGTGCCAGCACCTGGCCTAGGGCCACGCCAGCGCCCAGCCCCATCGCATCCCCGGCAACACCACCGCCGCCGCCACCGGCTCCTTCGGCAAATTTCGGAATCGACTGGGCGGTCTGGTACTGCATGAACTTGTTCATGTCGTTGCCCACCATGCCCATGCCGATTTTCTGGTCCAGAATTTTTTGCAATTCTTCGGGCAGCGAGACGTTTTGCACCGTCATGCCTTCTAACTTGAGTCCAATCTTGGCAAACTCGGGTGCCAGTTGTGTTGTCAAGGCCTGCGCAAAGGTCAGCTGGTTCGAGGCCAGGTCCAAAAAGGGAATGCCGCTGCTGGCAATTGCGTTGCTGATGTTTTGCAGCACCAGGCCGCGCAGCTGGCCATCGAGGTCGCCCACCGCGTAGTTCTCGCGCGTGCCGGAAATTTCGGTGTGGAACAGTTTGGGGTCGGCCACGCGAAAGCTGTAGTTGCCAAACGCACGCAGGCGCACGGCCCCAAAGTCTTTGTCACGAATGGTGATGGGCTGGGGGGTGCCCCACTTTTGATCGACCTGCTGGCGCGTGCTGAAAAAGTACACATCGCTTTTGAAGGGGGACTCAAACAGCTTGTCCCAGTTCTTGAGGTAGGTCAGCACCGGCAGGGTTTGCGTGGTGAGTTTGTGGGTGCCGGGGCCAAACACGTCGGCCACTTTTCCCTCATTGACAAACAGTGCTATTTGCGATTCACGCACGGTGAGCGAAGCACCGTTTTGAATCTCCATTTCGTCCATGGGAAAGCGCCAGGCCAGTGTGCCGTCCGCGTCCTCGGTCCACTGAATGATGTCAATGAACTGTTTCTTGATAAAACTCATCAGTCCCATGTGCAACTCCTGCGTGAATGATTGAGTCGGCATGATACCCGCAGGGCATGCCGTTCAGACCGGGCACCCGGCTGGCAGATTAGGGCGATTCGCGCTGGAGCTGTGCAGCCAAGGCCAGGTACTCGGCCACCGGTACCTCTTCGGCCCGGCGCTGCACGTCAAACTCGCCCGTGAAAGCTTTGTCTTGCAGCCATTTGCCCAAGGTGTTGCGCAGGATTTTCCGGCGCTGGCTGAAAGCCACCTGCACAATTTCGCTGAGCAGCTTGACATTGACCTGGGCGCTGGGCGCGTGCGGCACCATGCGCACCACGGCGCTGTCCACCCGCGGCGGTGGATCAAAACTTTGCGGGGGTACAAACAGAACGTTTTCCATGGCATAGCGCCACTGCAGCATGACGCTCAAACGACCGTAGTCGGACGTGGCGGGGCGCGCCACCATGCGGTCAATCACCTCTTTTTGCAGCATGAAATGCTGGTCTTCAATGACGTCCACAAAATCGAGCAGATGAAACAGAATGGGGGTGGAAATGTTGTACGGCAGGTTACCCACCACCCTGAGCTTGCCTGTACCTTGGAGGGGCTGGGCCAGCTGGGCAAAGTCCACTTTGAGCACATCCGATTCAACCACCGTGAGCTGGGGGTGCAAGCGCAGGCGCACGGCCAGATCGCGATCGAGTTCGATCACTGTCAGGTGCCCCAGTCGCTCGACCAACGGCTGCGTCAATGCCGCCAGGCCGGGCCCGATCTCCACCATGGCTTGTCCGGGCTGTGGCGCAATCGCGTCCACAATGGCATCGACGATGCCGCGATCAGACAGAAAATGCTGCCCGAAACGTTTGCGGGGGATGTGTTTCATGCGGGCACGAAGCTTCTATAAAGGCGCATCACGCAGCTCTACGTAGGCGCGGCCACGCACTTCCTGCGTCCAGTTCAGATAGACCTCGTCGAGCTTTTTGTCACGCAGCATGGCGCGCACGGCATCACGTTGCTCACGCAGCGTGAGCTGGGCCGTGCGGCGCTCGGTCAGCTGAACCAAATGCACGCCAAAGCGCGACACAAAGGGTTCGCTGAGCTGACCCGGCTTGAGCTGGTTCATCACTTCTTCAAACTCGGGTACATACATGCCCTGGTTGGCCCAACCCAGGTCGCCGCCATTGGCAGCGCTGCCGTCTTGCGAGTTGTCACGCGCGAGTTGGGCGAAATCAGCCTGGCCCGCATCCAGGCGCTTCTTGAATTCGCCCAGTTTGGCCAGCGCTTGCGATTCACTGAGCTGCTCATTCACGCGCAGCAAAATATGGCGCGCTTTGCTTTGCTGCATCGTTGTTGCTGGCAGGCCTGTTTTTTTCTTCTCGATCACTTTGAGAATATGAAAACCGGCCCCCGAGCGCACCAGCGCGGAGACGTCGCCGACGTTCAGGTTTTGCGTGGCTTCAAAAAACAGGGGCGGGTAACGGTCTGCCGGGCGCAGTCCAATGTGGCCGTCCACGCTGGTACCTGTTGCCTGCGAGAGTTCACGCACCAGCGCCGCAAAGTCTTCACCAGCACGTGCCCGCTCCAACGCACGCTGCGCCTTGGCCTGTACTTCTGATATTTGCTCTGGTGTGGCTGCATCGGGTAGCGCCAGCAAAATCTGACTCAAATTGATTTCATGGCTTTCAGGGTTGGTGTTTTGCTGCTGTTCAAGCAGGTATCGGTCGATGTCGAGCTCAGTCACCCTGGCACGCGCCTCTACTTCGCGCTCCCGAAGCCGATTGAGTGTGAGTTGATCACGCAGCTGGTTACGGAACAGGGTGAGATCCCCTCCCTCGTCGCTCAAGCGCTTGCGCAATTCGGTCACGTTGATCTGGTTTTGTCGTGCAATGTTTTCTTCTGCCTGGTCGACTGCAGTGTCGTCGATGCGAATACCGGTCTCCCTGGCAAATTGCAGCTGTGCCCTGTCGTTGATGAGCCGCTCCAGCACCTGGCGGGCCAGCAGGTTAATTTCCGGCTGGGGTCTTTGCTGCTGCGCCAGCTGCTGCACCACACGGCGCAGTTCAAAGCGTACCTCGTTGTTGGTGATGGGCTCTGAATTGACCACCGCCACGATAAAGTCGGCCTGGCGCAGCTGGTTTGGCAGGACGCTCAGGCGTTGACTGGCAGACAGTTGCAGGCCCTGCGCCTGCGCAGTCAGGGCCGCAAGCATGGCGACGGCGGCCAGGGTCAGAGTGAGAAGGCGATGGGTCATGTGAGAATCAATCGTAATGGCTGAAGCGGCTGGGCGTGCTGGTTTGCTCGCGCAGGTACTGGTAACTGGGAATATTGTCTTTCAAGGTCTTCAAGGGGCTGGAGCCCAAACGCGAGAAGCCAACAAACTCCAGCTGGAACATGATGCGCTGGGTGGCCGCCAGCACACTGGTCTGGTGCTGCTCCAGCACCACCCGGCCCAGCCAGCAACCGGCATCGTACTCAAGGCCGGTGATGGCATCGACCAGGCGGCCCTCGTTCATGCTGTAGTTAAGGCGGCCCACGCTGTACCAGCGGCCCTCGCCCTGGCCCTGGCCCGCACCCAAATTCTGGCCACGGTCGCCCCAAAGGTCGTTCAAAGGCCATTGCCAGCCCACATCAAGCTGTTCACTGAAGTCGCGCTGGAAGCGGTAGGCGGCGGTCACCGCCCGGTAGTGGCCCGGGTTGTAGCGCGCACCAATGGTGGAGCGCACCGATTGTTCGGTTTTGGGGTTGAACTGAACAGTTGAATCAAAAGCCCAGTGGGGGTTCCAGTTCACCGAAGCGCCCAGCAGAACATCGCTCAGGCGGTCGGCCACCGGCGCGCCGCCCGGCAGGGTTACGTTTTGGTCGGTAAAGCGCAAACGCTGCGCCACCCCAAAACGGGCAGACTCCGACCCGCTGGCCGGGTCAATCAGCCGTGTTGTCACCCCCAGCGTGAGCAGGTTGCTGTCGGAGATGCGGTCGTTGCCGACAAAAGCGTTGTCGGTGTAGATGGTTGCAAAGTTGAAGTCATTGGCCCCCGAGTCGTAATTGGGCAACAAGCTTTGATCCCGGAACGGCGTGTTCACGTAAAAAGCGCGCGGCTCCAGAGTTTGCTGAAACTTGCGGCCAAAAAACTCCGCATCGCGCTCAAACACCAGCCCGGAGTCCAGGCTGACGGTAGGCACCACGCGACTGGCCGCTGTGGAGCCGTCGCGCAGGGGGGATTCAAACTGGTAGTGGCTGGCGTGCAGTTGCAGCTTGGGCGCGATGAATCCGGCCGGTGCCAGCACGGGGCGGCTCATCTGCAGCACCGAGAAGGTTCGCTGGCCATTGGGCTGCGTTGTGAGCAACTGGCTGGACTGGAACTGGGTGTAGTCCGCATCCACCGAATAATCAAAACCACCCACGTTGCTGCGCGCATAACGTGTGGCGAGTTGGGGCAAACGGTCATACGGCGGCACGATGGGGGCTGTCACATCCTGCAGGGTTTGCCATTTCAAGGTGCGAACGCTGTTGGTGAAATGCCCTTTTGACCAGTTCAAGGTGGCATCGTTGGCCAGCAGCCGCTGCGTCAGTGTGGTCGAGCTGCGCGGAAAATCGCGCCAATAGTCGTCATCGCTGACCCGGTTCAGGCTCAGGTTCAGGGCCAGACCTGCGTCTGCGACCGACTTGATGTCGGGGCTGTTGAGCATGGCGCGGTGCCCGTAGGCCAAGCCCCAGCGGTTGGCATCGCGCAGCTGATCTTTGGGCATCAGGTCCAAATTCACAGTACCGGCATAGCCGGACTCAAGGTACCTGAATTCAGTCCCCAGGTTGACGCCCCGCTTGGTCATGGCCGTGGGCGTGAAGGTGGCATCGCGGTTGGGTGCAATGTTCCAGTAATAGGGCAGGGCCAACTCGGCACCATTGACGCTGTCGAGCCCCATGGTTGGAGGCATAAAGCCTGACTTGCGCTTGTCGCTCAGGGGAAAGCTGAGGATGGGAATGGGCAGCAGTGGAACACCTTTGAATGTGAGCAAAGCCCCTTCGGCACTGCCTACTTCTTCTTCGTTGTCCAGGCGAATCGTGGTGGCGCGCAAAATCCAGTCCGGCATCCAGTTTGGTCCTGGCACACGCCGGCAGGTGCTCAGGCTTGCGTTGCGAATGATGGCCCGCTGGTCGTCGATGAACTCCACCTTGTCAGCTTCACCATGGGCGTCGTTCTTGAGAAAGTGGTAGCTAGGCTGGTTGAAAAAGCCCTCAAACGCATCGACTTTAAGCTCCAGCAACGGCCCTTCGTAGGTGTTGCCTGCACGGTTGATGTGCACTTGCCCGCTGGCTTTGGCCAAGTCATCGGGGTGGTCGTAGCTCAGGCGATCGGCCTTGATCACCATGTCGCCACGGCGTAAAACGGCGTTGCCTTCGACCACGGTTTCCAGGTCTGGCCGCCCGCTTGCGCGCTCGCCCGACATGAAGGTAGGCATGGTGCTGCGCGCAGCAGGGCCCAGCAGCTCCTGCAGCATCGGGCTGCTTTTGAGCGCAATCGGTGCGTCATCGGGTTCGGCCGCTTGAGCCTGCATGGGTTGCATCACTTGGGCCACCTGCGCCATCACCGCAGTGCCGTGCATCATGGCCCAGACCAGCACGGCAATCTGGCTGCGCAACAAACAGGTGGGGGGCGCCCTGCGTTGAGGGTCATGCATCAAAAAGCGCATCGGGCGGGGGGTGTATCGGTCGTAAAAGCAGGTTGAAAATGAAAGCGCAACATTCGAGTTTGTAGAATGGATTATCCATGAGCCAAGCCCCTACCCCTACACCGTTTGTCGCCCCACTTTGGTCCGAGCACCAGCGCGGCGCTGATTTCAATGCCTGGCTGACCCAGCTGGCACCCACCCACGGCCTGCTGGTCCACACGGTGCGCAGCGCCTCGGCCGATGCCAGCTTTCGGCGCTACTTCCGGGTGGACACCACCCAGGGCAGCCGCATCATCATGGATGCACCGCCCGACAAGGAAGACTGCCGGGCTTTCGTCAAAGTGGCGCAGCTCATGGCGCAAGCCCATCTGCAGGTGCCGCAGGTGCTGGCATGGGACGAAGCCAAAGGCTTCATGCTGCTCACCGACCTGGGGACTCAGACGATGATGCAGGTCATCAACCGTGACGATCCTGCCGCCAACCAGGGCTTGTATTTGCAGGCGGTTGAAGCCCTGATTGCCTGGCAACTGGCCTCCAAAGCTGGCGTGCTGCCGCCCTATGACAACGCGTTGCTGCGCCGTGAACTTGAATTGTTTCCAGAGTGGTATCTGGCGCGCCACCGTGGGGTAGTAGTGGAAGGCGACGTGCGCCGCACACTGGATGACGCCTTCAAGCTGATCATTGAGAGCAATCTGGCTTGGCCCAGCGTCTATGTACACCGCGATTTCATGCCCCGCAACCTGATGGTGTCGGAACACGAAAGCCCAACCCGCCTAGGCGTGCTGGACTTTCAGGACGCGGTGTACGGCCCCATTACCTACGACATTGCCAGCCTGATGCGTGATGCTTTCTTGAGCTGGGAAGAAGACTTTTGCCTGGACATCACCATCCGCTACTGGGAAAAAGCCCGCAAGGCAGGGCTGCCGGTGGGCGACGACTTTGGCGAGTTCTACCGGGGTGTCGAATGGATGGGCCTGCAGCGCCACCTCAAAGTAGCCGGTATTTTTGCCCGGCTCACGCTGCGCGACGGCAAACCACAGTACCTGGCGGACACGCCCCGCTTCATTGCCTACATCCGCGCCACCTGCGAGCGCTACCGCGAGCTCAAGCCGCTGCTGCGCCTGGTCGAACGGGTGGAGGGCATTGAAGTTGCCGATGGCTATTCGTTCGGCAGAATTTAGACGAAATAGGCCTGTAGCGCACGTAGAATATGCGCAAGCAGCTATTTATTTTGTAGCAAAATTACCCTTGCATGCCACGCTTTTACTGCCCCACCCCTTTGGCCACTGGTGAACTGATGGAGCTGCCCGCTGGCGCAGCGCGCCACGTTCAGGTGCTGCGCCTGCAACCCGGTGATGCCATCACGCTGTTCAACGGTGGTCCCGACTGCGCGGGAATCGGTGGTGAGTTTGATGCCACGGTCACACACATGGGGCGCAGCGATGTGCAGGTTCAGGTTGGCGCGCACCACGCGGTGGAGCGTGAAGCTGCCTTGCCCGTGCATCTGGCCGTGGGCATGCCGGCCAACGAGCGCATGGACTGGCTGGTGGAAAAAGCCACGGAGCTTGGCGTTGCCAGCATTCAGCCGTTGATGACGGAGCGCAGTGTGCTGCGCCTGAGCGGTGAGCGCGCACAAAAGAAAGTCCAGCACTGGCAAAGCGTGGCTGTGGCCGCCTGTGAGCAATGCGGCGGCAACCGGGTGCCGCTGGTGCATGACATCATGGGTTTTTCGGCATGGAAAAAAACCCAATCTACCCCTGCGGTCGGCGGCGCGTTCTTGTTATCGCTGCGCCCGGGCAGCCAGCACCTGCGTGAGGCTGCCAGTGCCGCGCTGCAGTCCATGCAAGCCGTCACCTTTGTTTCAGGCCCGGAAGGTGGTTTAAGCCCTGATGAAGAAGCAGCTGTTCTGGGCTGTGGGTACATGCCGGTCACCCTGGGCCCGCGCGTTTTGCGCGCTGAAACAGCCGCCCTGGCCGCACTGTCGGCGCTGCTGGTTTAGTTCTTTTACCCCTACGCATCTTTTGGCACCGAAAAATGCCGAACAAGCGTTGCGTTTGTATTGAAAGATTAACCAGATTTTGATGACCATCAATTAAAAGCCTTCACTGACCCGCGTCAAGGGTTTTCACCGATGTCAATTGAATTTCGTCGACTCCAATAATGGCTCCCCCAAGGTGCCGAACTTGGTCTTGACTGAAATTACTCATCTCTGATACCAACCCAGAAAAGGTCACTATGAAATTTACGAAATGGCGTCTAAGTTTGCTGAGCCTGAGTTTGATGGCGTGTTCGCAATTGGGGTACGCCCAAGGATCGCCGGATGTCATCGACCGGCTGATGAAGGAGTTCAGCCCGTCCACCCTGAGCCCGGAGGCTCAGCGAAAAGAGTTTGAATGGTTCCGCGAAGCCGCCAAGCCCTACAAGGGCAAAAAAATCATGGTGGTGTCCGAAACCATCGACACCCACACGTACGAATCCGAGGTGATGGCCAAATTATTCAGCGAGTTGACCGGCATTGAACTGGTTCACGAGCTGACCGGCGAGGATGACGTTGTCAAAAAAATTGAAACCCAGGTCCGCACCGGAACCCATTTGTACGATGCCTACATCAACGACAGCGACCTGATTGGCTGGCATTACCGGCAAGGCAAGGTCATGAACCTGACCGACTTCATGAAGGGCGAAGGCAAAGCGGTCACGCTGCCGACACTCGATGTGAATGACTTTATTGGCAAGAGCTTTACCACCGCGCCGGACGGCAAGCTGTACCAACTGCCGGACCAGCAATTCGCCAATCTGTACTGGTACCGCAAAGACTGGTTTGACCGGCCCGATCTGCAAAAGAAATTCATGGAGATCTACAAATACAAACTCGATGTGCCGGTGAACTGGTCAGCCTATGAGGACATTGCCGAATTTTTCACGGTCCACGTCAAAGAACTGGACGGAAAAAAAGTTTATGGCCACATGGACTATGGCCGCAAAGACCCTTCGCTGGGCTGGCGTTTCTCTGATGCCTGGTTTTCCATGGCAGGGAGCGGCGACAAGGGCCTGCCCAACGGCAAGCCGGTGGATGAATGGGGCATTCGCGTAGAAGGCTGCTCGCCGGTGGGGGCCTCCGTGGAGCGCGGGGGTGACATGAATGGCCCCGCAGCGAACTATGCAGTGACCAAGTTCATCGACTGGCTGAACAAATATGCCCCGCCTGAGGCCAAGCAAATGGATTTCGGCACGGCGGGCTCCATTCCGTCCAAGGGCAATATCGCGCAGCAAGTGTTCTGGTACACGGCCTTTACCGCCTCCATGAACAAGCCCAACCTGCCAGTCACCAATGCCGACGGCACGCCCAAATGGCGCATGGCACCGTCACCGCACGGGGCCTATTGGCAATCGGGCATGAAGCTGGGTTACCAGGATGCTGGCTCCTGGACGCTGGTCAAGGGCACACCGCCCGAAAACATGAAGGCAGCTTGGCTGTATGCGCAGTTTGCAGTGGCCAAAGCAACCTCGCTGAAGAAAACCTTGGTCGGACTGACGCCCATTCGCGAATCCGACATTGCCTCCAAGGCAATGACCGATGCCGCGCCAAAACTGGGCGGACTGGTCGAGTTCTACCGCAGTCCGGCCCGCAAACTGTGGACACCCACTGGCACCAACGTGCCCGACTACCCCAACCTGGCACCGCTGTGGTGGAGCAACATCGGCTCAGCCATTCGTGGCGAAGTTCCGGTACAGACCGCGTTGAACAACATGGCCAACCAAGCAGACGACATCATGGGACAGATTGAGAAGGGTGGCAGCATGACCAAGTGCGGACCGAAGCTGAACAAAAAACAGCCGGCAGAGGCTTGGTACAAAAAAGGTTCAGCACCCTTCCCCAAACTCGCCAATGAGAAACCCAAAGGGGAGACGCAAAGCTATGAAAACAGTCTTAAACATAACTGGTAAAACCAAAAAAATGGAGCACAAAGCCATGAAAACCACACTGACCATGCTTGGCATGATGTTACTTAGCGTGACCGCCCACGCGCAGCAAGCCTACACACTGGATTTTTCTGAAAACCCGCCATTTTCCATGGTGGAGGGCGGCAAGGAGAAGGGTGTCGCGATCAATATCGTGGCCAAACTGTTTGAAAAGGCGAAGCTGTCGTACAAGTTCCAAAATGTGCCGCTGGCCCGCGCCATGTCCGATGCCAAAAGCACCGACTTCACCTGCGTATTCCCCGTTCAGCGTGCCCAGAGCAATGAGGCTGAGTATTCTTGGGTGAGCCCCATCTTTGTGGCCAATTCAGGCTTGTTCGTCCATCCCGATTCCAAAGCCAAGTTTGCCACCCTGGCCGACGCCAAAAAGCTCAAGGTCGGCGCTTTGCGCGGAAGTGGCGATGCAGAGTACCTGAAAGGATTTGGCTTTTCCGTTGAAGAGGCGAATTCGCAGGACCAAAACGTCAAGAAGCTGCAAGGCAAGCAAATTGATGTATGGGCTACCGACGTACTGTCCGCCAACTTTTTCGGCAAGCAGGCCGGGGGTAACGCACCCAAGGAAGCCTATGTCTTCCGGCGGTCGCTGGGCTCTTTGGCCTGCAACACCAAAATGCCAAAGGCCGACATCGCAAAACTGCAAACTGCACTGGACGGCATGATCAAGGATGGAAGTTTGAACGCATTGACGGCCACGCCATGATGCATTAGCCCTTCTGTTCCTGTGCAGCCCCTCGAATAGCTATTCCGGGGGCTCATTTTTCTGGTTTGTATCGCTTTTTTTCAGTCAGAGGCAGCACATGCTCAACTTTATTCGAAACAGTATCGTTCGCGTTTTCAGCACTGTGGTGCTGATCGGCATCGTGCTGGGCTTGGGTATTTTCACGCTCATCATTGGCATGTACAACTATGACCGGTCGATGGCAGAGTTGCAGACCAAGGCATCCAATACCGCCAATCTTGCGGCCATCAGTCTGGTGGAGCCCGTCTGGAATTTTGATGACGCCGCCTTGCAAGGCATTGTGAAAGCCATCTTGCTGGACGTTGACGTGCAGGGCATCCGGGTCACCAAGGCCGGCTCTGACAAAGCCGAATTGGAAACGGTGCGCGAAGGCCTGTCGGTCAAAACCTTTGAAGAGTTGCTGAAAAACCCGACCAATGTGCAGACCTCAGCAAAAATCAAACGCGAAGAAAAGGACATTGCCAGCGTCCAGATCATCACCTCCACCAACAAGGTGCAGGCGCTGGTGCGCTACACCAGCGTGCTGATTGCGGTATTTGCCGCCGTCTTGGTGCTCTTGCTCTCAGGCTTTATCTGGCTGCTGGGCAAACGCATTATTCAGCGCCCCATTGAAGCCCTTCGCGTGAGCGCCGACCAGCTCGCAAGCGGCAATTTGAACTACGCCATTGACACCAGCCGCCGTGATGAGCTGGGCAGTCTGGCCCACAGTTTTGACAGCATGCGCAACGCCATCCGAAAAATGCTGGCCGTCATTGAAGAGCAAAACCGAACACTGGAAGAAAAGATTTTGCAGCGCACCGCAGAACTGCGCCAAAAAACCAACGACATCCAGACCATGCTGCAAAACATGCCCCAAGGCATTTTGACGGTGGTTCAAGGCGCGGTGATCCACCCGGAATACTCTGCCTACCTAGAGCAGATTTTTGAGACCCGGGACATTGCGGGTCAAAAGCTGATGAACCTGGTGTTCACCAATACCAATTTGGGTTCCGACGTTCTGTCCCAGGTCGAGGCTGCTGCCGATGCGTGTATTGGCGAGGACAAGATGAATTTTGGTTTCAACTCCCATGTCTTTGTCACCGAGTTCGACAAGATCATGCCCAATGGCCAAGCCAAGTCGCTTGAGCTGAGCTGGTCACCCATCTGCAATGAAGACGATGTGTGTGAAAAACTGATGCTCTGCGTGCGCGATGTGACCGAACTCAAGGCTTTGGCGGCAGAGGCGGGTCAGCAAAAACGCGAACTCGAAATGATTGGCCAAATCCTGGCGGTCAACCAGGAGAAATTCCACCAGTTCATTGACAGCTCAGGCGAGTTCATTCAAAAGAACCAGGAAATCATCGAGAAGACCGATGCCAAGGATATGGAGGCCATTGGCTTGCTGTTCCGCAATATGCACACCATCAAGGGCAATGCCCGAACTTATGGATTGCTGCACTTGACCAACACCGTGCATGAAACGGAGCAAACATATGACAATTTGCGCAAGAACACGGAGGTGCCTTGGGACAAGGAGCAATTGCTGGACCAACTCAAGCAGGCCGCCAATGCAGTGCGGGAGTACGCCAAGGTCAACGAGGTCAAACTCGGGCGCAAAGGCCCCGGACGCCGGGGCGGGGTAGAAAAATACCTGATGGTGCAAAAAAATGACATTGAATTTTTGATTGACGGCCTTGAAAAAGTGGACCAAAAAACTCCGGCGGAAAAAGATGAGTTGTTCCGCAGGGTTCTGGGCACCTTGAAACGAATCGGCACCGAAAAAATGGACGATGTTTTGGCTGGCGTGGTGGACTCCCTGCCTTCCCTGGCCAAGGAGCTGGGCAAAGAGCCGCCCGCCGTGGTCATTGACGACGGCCACATCCTTGTGCCCAATCAGATATCCGATTTGCTGCGAAACGTGTTCATGCACCTCATGCGCAACTCGATGGATCACGGCATCGAAACCGCCGAAAATCGCATGGCGCAGGGCAAACCGCCAGCCGGCAACATTGCGCTGAACCTTTCGCTCTCCAATGGCCGGTTGTGGCTCAAGCTGCGTGATGACGGCAAGGGGCTCGACCTGGATGCCATTCGCCGCAAAGCGTTTGCCATGGGCATGGTGCAGGAAGACCAGCCCATGTCGCCAGAACAATTGGCACAGCTGGTCTTTGCATCTGGCTTCTCCACAGCGGCTGAAGTTACCGAAATCTCGGGCCGGGGCGTGGGAATGGATGCCGTCAAAGGGTTCGTCGAGCGTGAGGGCGGCACCATTGAGCTGCAATTTATCGGCGAAGACAAAGGCACCGGTTTGCGCGCCTTCGAAACAGTGATCAGCTTGCCGGAAAAATTTGCCGTTCACCTTGACGCGCAATAAAGTACAGCCCGGGCAAAGCCGAAGCTACCGAATTCGAGGCTCCGCCAGCAGCTGTTCAGGCAGCGTAAAGTAAGCGGCCGTTGCCCCGCGACACGTCTTTTGCATGGGTCAGCTCATGCCGGGCCACGGTGCGCAAGTGAACCTCGTCGGGGCCGTCCATCAGGTGCATCGCGCGGCCCCAGGTCCAGAAGTAGGCCAGCGGCGTATCGGGCGACATGCCCATGGCACCAAACACCTGCATGGCACGGTCGACCACACGGGTTTGCAGCCGGGCCGCCACCACCTTGATGGCCGACACATCCACCCTGGCCTGCTGGCGATCAAGCTCGGTTTGCGCCTGATCGAGCCGCCAGGCGGCGCGCAACACCAGCAGCCTGGCCTGGTCAATTTCCAGCCGCGAATCGGCAATCCACTCCTGCACATTGGCAAAGTCCGCGAGAATCTTGCCAAAAACCTGCCGCTCCAGCGTGCGATCGCACAGCAAGGCCAGCGCCAGTTCGCACTGCCCAATGCTGCGCATGCAGTGGTGAATGCGCCCCGGGCCAAGGCGGGCCTGCGCCATGGCAAAACCAGCGCCTTGCGCGCCCAAGAGATTTGTGAGTGGCACGCGCACATTCCGGAACACTATTTCGCAGTGCCCCTCGGGCGCGTGGTGCTGCAAGATGGGAATGTTGCGCACCAGTTCAACACCGGGTGTATCCACAGGCACCAGCACCATGCTGTGCCGGTCATGCTTGTCCAGTTCATTACCGCCACTGCGGCACATCACGATCAGCAGCTTGCACTGCGGGTGGGCTGCCCCGGTGATGAACCATTTGCGTCCGTTGAGTACCAGTTGCTCACCCTCTTGGCGCACAGTGGTTTGAAGGTTGGTCGGGTCGGAGGATGCAACATCCGGCTCGGACATGGCAAAAGCGCTGCGTATCTCGCCATCGAGCAGCGGGCGCAGCCACTGCTGGCTTTGCTGCGGTGTTGCAAACAGGTGCAGCAACTCCATGTTGCCCGTGTCGGGCGCACTGCAGTTGAACACTTCGCTGGCCCACGGCAAGCGCCCCATGATTTCGGCCAGTGGTGCGTATTCAAGGTTATTCAAGCGCTGGCCAGGTTCGTCACTTCGCAGGCCGGGCAGGAAAAGATTCCACAGCCCTTCCGCCCTGGCCAGTGCTTTGAGATCTTCCATGAACGGTGGCGGGTACACCCCCTGCGCCACCGACCTATGCCAAGCGCCGTTATAAGGCAACACAAAGCGCTCGATAAACGCTTCCAAATTCTGGCGCAGCGCTTGCACTTTGGGTGAGTATTCGAAATCCATGGCAAACCTTTCAATGGAGACCTGAGTTTGCCAAATTTGACGCTGCCTGCCTGTCACCTGCGCGCCCATAATTTTCACATGAACGTCAAAGTTGGCAGGGAAAACCCTCGGATGAAAACATTGACCTGCATCACCTCCCTTGGCTGTCAAAGGGGGTCTCGGCGACTATGATCAAAAGCTGCTCGCGAACGCCTGTCGCAGCTCGCTTTTTTGTCCTTTTTTCAACCGTTCATGGAGTTACCAATGCTTTTGCTGAATCCGCGCAACATGACCCGCAACTATCCCGATGCACGCTCACGGGAAATTATGGAAAAAACCATCGCCTTCTTTGAAAAGAAAGGTTTGACCAAGCTGAAGGAAGACTTTAATGGTGCGGTTTGGTATGCGGATTTTCTGGAATTCTGTAAAGCCGAGGGCATTTTTTCTTCGATGATGACCCCCGCCCAGCAAAGCAAAGAAGGCGAGAACGCGGTTTGGGACACTTGGCGCGTGTGCGGGTTTGCCGAGATTTTGGGCTTTTACGGCCTGTGCTACTGGTACACCTACCAGGTCTCCGTGCTGGGTATTGGCCCGATCTGGATGAGCAACAACCAGGGTGCCAAAGCCAAAGCCAAGCAACTGCTCGACCAAGGTGAAATTTTTGCCTTTGGCCTGTCGGAAAAAGAGCACGGTGCCGACATTTACTCCTCCGACATGATCGTCACCAAACTGGCGGACGGCAGCTACACGGCCACCGGCGGCAAGTACTACATTGGCAACGCCAACAAGGCCGCCATGGTGTCCACCTTCGGCAAGATGGCCGAGGGCGGTGAAAACGCAGGCAAATACATCTTCTTTGTTGCAGATTCCCAGCGCCCGGACTACAAGCTGATCAAAAACACGGTTTACAGCCAGAACTATGTGGCCGAATACCGCCTGGAGAACTACACCTTTACCGAGGCCGATGTGCTGCACCATGGTGACGACGCCTGGAATGCCGCACTCAACACCATCAACGTCGGCAAGTACAACCTGGGCTGGGCCTCCATCGGCATTTGCACCCACGCCTACTACGAGGCCATTGACCACGCCGCCAACCGCCACCTGTATGGCAAAACCGTCACAGACTTCCCCCACGTGCGCCAGCTCTTCACGGATGCCTACACGCGCCTGGTGTCCATGAAACTGTTTGCCCTGCGCGCGGCAGACTACATGAAAACCGCATCAAGCGAAGACCGCCGCTACCTGCTGTTCAACCCCATGGTGAAAATGAAGGTCACCACCCAGGGCGAGGAAGTCATCAACCTGCTGTGGGACGTGATTGCCGCCAAAGGCTTTGAAAAAGAGCCGTATTTCGCGATGGCGGCGCAGGACATTCGCTGCCTGCCCAAGCTGGAGGGCACGGTGCATGTGAACATGGCCTTGATCATCAAGTTCATGGCCAACTACTTCTTCTTCCCGGCCAAATACCCTGAAGTGGCCAAGCGCGACGATGGCTCCAATGACGACTTCCTGTTCAACCAGGGGCCCACCACCGGCCTTGGAAAAATCAAGTTCCACGATTACCGCATTGCTTACAACAGCTACGACCTGCCCAACCTGAGCGTCTTCAAAGAGCAAATTGCCCTGTTCACCGAGATGATGATGAAGACACCGCCCTCAGCCGAGCAGGCCAAGGACATCGATTTCCTGCTAACTGCGGGTGAGATGTTCACGCTCGTGGTTTACGGCCAGCTGGTGCTTGAAAACGCCAAAATCTACAACGTGGAGACTGAAGTCATCGACCAGATTTTTGACTTCATGGTGCGCGACTTTTCCAAGTTCGCCTTGCAGCTTTACTCCAAACCCAGCAGCACGCCAGGGCAAATGGAGCAGTGCCTGAAGATGCTCAAGAAACCGGTGGTCGATGCCACACGCTACAACACCGTGTGGGAATCGCATGTGCTGAAAATGAAAGACCAGTACAGCATGCCCAAGTAAGGGCTTGTTTTTTAGATGCACTATTTTTCCATTTCTCAATAAAGGCGAGAACTAGGCGCAGCGACG
Organism: Candidatus Rhodoferax bjergmarkensis; assembly: GCA_016708345.1. Taxonomy (GTDB): domain Bacteria; phylum Pseudomonadota; class Gammaproteobacteria; order Burkholderiales; family Burkholderiaceae_C; genus Rhodoferax; species Rhodoferax bjergmarkensis. The sequence goes on along the minus strand of JADJFX010000036.1, from coordinate 138,880 downwards.
CAGGCAGTGCTTTAGCACGACAAGGCGTTGCAACGACGTTATCGTCTTTATTGGGGGATGGAATCAGGGCATCACTTCCACGTATTCGTACACCTCACAATCGGTGATCTGCTTGCGCACCGGCAGCGTGGCTTTTTCAAACCAGGCTTGCGGGTTGCGCTTGTCAATTTCGCGCCCCATGAAGCGAACCAGCTCGCAAATGGGCTCCACCACATTGGTACGGTAGCGCAGGTCGTTCTTCACATAGCCCAGGTACATGTTTTTCATGCAGTTGCCCCGGCACCAGGCATAAGCCTCGCAGTCGTGGCACGGCATGGCCGGGTCTTGCTGCAGCGGGCTTTTCTTGCAGCCAGTTGGTTTTGACGTCGCCCATCTTCATAGCCGGGGCGTACATCATGTCCGGGCAGGGGTAAATCTCGCCGTTGGGCATGACGTTGAGCAGGTGGGTGGACACGCGGCATTGCGTGGCCCCGGCGTACAGCTCCTGCGCGCGGGCCGGGAAAATCTTGTTGCGCACCATGCCCATGATCGGAATCAGCGGGTAAAGCACATCGGTGCGCGAGAAAAACTTGTCCATCAACTGCACCAGCACCGCCTTGCGCTTGTCCACCGAGTCGCCTGCGTACATTTCGTCGGCCACAAACTGCCAGTACAGGTAGTCAAACGGCGTGTCCTGGCCCACCAGTTGGTCCAGTTCTTCAAAGCAGGTGTCCGGGTTGCCCCAGGTGACGCGGGCGGTTACCGAGCCGCCAATCTGGGTGCGCACTTCCCGGAGGTTTTTGACTACCTGGCGGTAAATACCCTTGCCCCGGTAGCCATCGGTGGTGGTCTCGCCGCCGTCAATCGAGGCCAGCACATTGGACAGGCGATTCAAGGCCCACTCAGGCAGGTTGTCAATCAAGGTGGCGTTGGTCTGCAGCTGAAAGCGAAAGCGCGGAAAACGCTGCATCACATCCAGCATCAAACTCTTGTTGAGCGTGGGCTCGCCGCCGTAAAAGGTGACGTAAACCTCTTTGCCCTGCAAGTGCTTGTCCACAAAAGCGCTCAGCTGCTCAATGTCGTACTCCACATGCACCTGGGAGCCCAGCACTTCGCCCACCCCCAAGGAGCAATAACTGCACTTGAGGTTGCATTTGAGCGTGGTGAGCAATTGCAACTCCACCCGGCCACCCACGATGGGGTCAATATCGGACTGCTGCACCTCCCCTTTTGCGGTGCTGGGAAAGAAGTGAACCGGGGTTTCGGCGTGCATGGTGTGGTGCATGGTGCGGGGCTTGGGGTAGCAAGCAAGGTCAAATTTGGAAGGATCAATAGGAGGCAGGCCTGCACAAGGGGTGCAGCGCCGCCGCTGACGGGCGACGATGATAAGCGCTGCGCCGCAAATACATGCGAAATTTCTGCCTTTTATTGGCCCCCACGGACACTAAATGCACCTTGTTTGACCCAGTCGAGGTTGTGGCAGGTGCCCGGCAATGCCAAGGCCTTGCATGAGCTTGCCAAATGAGTCTTGACCGCCCCCACGCTCACAAGCATCCTCGCAGCGCTGTTTCGCTCGTTCTGATTGATGTGGGGATGCGTACAAATGCCTTGATCGTCTGATCCCAGGATCGAGGTGTCAGGTAGCAAACGCATAAAAAAGAGGTCACTTGGTGCAGTGAAAACCGCATAATGGAGCAGCTGCGCGGCGACTCCAAGCGATGTTCCATCCGGGAGATTTCACATGCGTGTTGTTCTGATGGGAGCAGGTCACATCGGCCAGACGATTGCAACCTTGTTGTCAGACACTTCGGATTTCAAAGTGAAGGTGGTTGACCGCAGTGTGCAGGCTCTGCACCCGCTTGCGCACTTGCCGATCGAAACGGCGTTGATCGACACCTCGGATGCGGATGCCTTGCGCGCCTCGCTCAAGGGGTGCGACGTGGTCATCAATGCCCTGCCTTATCACCTGGCCACCATGGCCGCTCATCAGGCCTTGCACGCGGGCTGCCACTACTTTGATTTGACCGAGGATGTGCATGCCACGCGTGAAATCATGCGCCTGGCAGCAGGTGCCAAGACGGCCTTTATGCCCCAGTGCGGGCTGGCTCCTGGTTTTATCGGTATCGTGGCACACCACCTGAGCCAGAAGTTCAGCTCGCTGCACGAAATCAAAATGCGTGTAGGGGCCTTGCCGGCCTTTCCGACCAATTCCCTCAAATACAACCTCACCTGGAGCGTGGACGGGCTCATCAATGAATACTGCCACCCTTGCGAGGCCATTCATGATGGTGAATTGATTGAAGTGTTGCCACTCGAAGGTCTGGAACATTTCTCGCTCGATGGCACCGAATACGAGGCCTTCAACACCTCCGGCGGCCTTGGTACGCTGTGCGACACCTTGAAGGGTCGCATCCAGACGCTGGACTACAAAACCGTGCGCTACCCAGGCCACTGCGCCATCATGAAGATGCTGCTGCAGGAACTGGGTATGAAGGACGATCAGGAGCGGTTCAAGGACATTTTGCGCCGTTCAATTCCCCTGACCATGCAGGATGTGGTGCTGGTTTTTGTGACTGTCAGCGGCCAGCGCAATGGCAATTTCATGCAAGAAGTGTTTGCGCGCAAGATATTTGCCGACCGCAATGCGCAAGCGCCTTTGAGCGCCATTCAAATCACCACGGCTGCCGGCATTTGCGCGGCCGTTGATTTATTTCGAGAAGGCAAGTTGCCGCAGTCTGGCTTCATTCGCCAGGAGCAGGTAGCGCTGCCTGATTTTCTGGCCAACCGGTTCGGCAGTGCTTACCAGCAGTCGCGTCAGGTTGAGTCCATTGGTTGAATACCCCCTTGTCTCGTTAGCCGATGCGGAGTCCTCATGTCCACCTACTCAATGCAGGCCCAAGCCCTTCTGAATGCGCTTGGCGTACCGGCCACAGCTTGCCAAGGCGGCTCCATCACGGCGCGCTGCCCGATTGACGGCTCCCATCTGGGCCACGTGGCTGAAACACCGCTGGCCGAGGTGGCAATAAAAGTTGAGCGAGCCCACGCTGCGCACCTGCGTTGGCGCTTGCTGCCTGCGCCACAGCGCGGCGAACTGGTTCGCTTGTTGGGTGAAGCGCTGCGCCAGCACAAGCAGCCATTGGGTACGCTGGTGTCGCTGGAGAGCGGCAAAATTTTGTCGGAGGGCCTGGGCGAGGTGCAGGAGATGATCGACATCTGCGACTTTGCGCAGGGTTTGTCGCGCCAGTTGTACGGCCTGACCATGGCCACCGAGCGGCCCGGCCACCGCATGATGGAAACCTGGCACCCGCTGGGCGTGGTGGGGGTGATAACAGCCTTCAACTTTCCCGTCGCGGTGTGGGCTTGGAATGCCGCGCTGGCGCTGGTATGCGGCGACACCGTGGTGTGGAAACCGTCTGAAAAGACCCCCTTGTGTGCGCTGGCGGTGCAGGCGGTGTTTGAGCGCGCTTGCCAGCGCTTTGGCGCGGCGCACTGCGAGCATCTGTCCCAGTTGCTGCTGGGAAATGCCGCGGTGGCACAGGCCCTGGTGGATCACCCACAGGCAGCGCTGATTTCAGCCACCGGCAGCACGCGCATGGGGCAGGCGGTTGGGCCTGGAGTGGCGGCGCGGTTTGGGCGCAGCCTGCTGGAGCTGGGCGGCAACAACGCCATCGTCGTCACCCCAACTGCCGATCTGCACATGGCGGTGCGGGCCATCGCGTTTGCGGCGGCGGGCACTGCGGGTCAGCGCTGCACCAGCGCACGGCGCTTGATCGTGCATGAATCGGTGTATACCGAACTGCTGGGGCGACTCACACAGGCATTTAGCAGCTTCAAAATCGGCTCTCCGCTGGACGAAGGCACCTTGGTTGGCCCCCTGATTGACCACGATGCGTTCAACGCCATGCAGTTCGCGCTGCAGCAGGCCCAAGCGCAAGGCGGCATCGTTACCGGTGGCGAGCGGGTGCTGCAAGATCAATTTCCCGATGCCTTTTATGTGCGCCCAGCCCTGGTGCAGATGCCTGCACAAACGGCTGTTGTGCGGCAGGAAACCTTTGCCCCGATTCTTTACGTCCTCAAGTACACAGACTTTGCAAAAGCGATTGTCCTCAACAACGAAGTACCCCAAGGCCTGTCGTCGTCTGTGTTCACGACAGATGTGCGCGAGGCCGAGCAGTTCATGTCCGCCGCTGGCTCGGACTGCGGCATTGTCAATGTCAACATCGGCACCTCTGGCGCTGAAATTGGAGGTGCTTTTGGGGGAGAGAAACAAACCGGTGGTGGCCGCGAATCAGGCTCCGACGCGTGGAAAGCCTACATGCGCCGCGCCACCAACACGGTCAACTATTCACACGCTTTGCCCTTGGCGCAGGGCGTAAGTTTTGAACTTGATGAAGTAGCGTCTTGGCAAACAAAAAAACCGCGTCAACCCTAACGGCTGACGCGGCTTGAGTATTTGCGCAGAAAAGTGCTTAACGCGCTTTGATGGTCACCGTGGTTCCGCGCAAATCGATGCCCTTGATGTCAATATTTCCAAAACTCGGGCCTGTGCTGCCTTTGATTCGGATGTCATGGAAACTGATTTCGCCGATGGAGCTGGGCATTTTGAGCGTAATTGAGCCATCTGGATTGAGAACGGAGCCCGCGTCGGCAGTGTCGTAAACAACATCTTTGATGGTTGTCTTTGCGTCCAGCATCAACAAAAGCGGGTTCAGCAGTTTTCCCATGTCGCCCAGCACCTTGAGTCCCGAGTCGGGCTGCTGGAAAAGATTATTCTGCCCTTTCAGATAATCTTCTGTTTTCCCGCTATAGGAAAATTTATTGATGGCATTGTTCAAATTAAGCCACTGGCCCAAGGTGTCATCCTGAATACCTTGTCCGCGGGTTTCTGAAAGTTCATCCTCGGTCAAAGCACGCAAACTGCTTGTCTTTTGCGATCCAGAGGTGGATTGGGATGAACTGACCGTGACAGGCACCGGAGTTACAGCGGCATAAGCCTGGATCGGCACCAGCAAGGCCGTTGCGATGGAGGCCGTCAGGCGCAATGTGCGCTGTTTTATCAAGACGCTCTGAATCTGGCGCTGCGTGATGATGTTCCACTCGGCAAAAATATCTCCCAGCAGTTGACCAGTTTTACGCTGCTGATCTATCGCCTGCGTCAACTGTTGCTCGGAAACCAGCTTTTTGTCCACCAGCAGCTGACCCAACAGTGATTTCTGATGGCTTTGTTTAACCCATTCCATAGTGCCCGCCGTCTGTAAAAGTTTATGAACCCAAATTGGTTTATTGATCTTACAAGACTTCAGCTTGAACAACAAGTTTTGTGCTAGGCGATTCGCAAGTTGCCATGTCAATCAATTCAATTCCGGTACTTGTTGGCAGTCCAACTGCCCAGGCATGCATTCCATTTCTCCAGGGTTGGAGCAGGTTGGATCGGCTGAGGCAGCCGCTGCTGGCTTCGCAATTGCACCCGTTCTGTAAGAGAAAGAGCAGCTATCCCTCCCATCAAGCCTGCACCAACCGGTCCGCAAGCAACTCCAGCGCGTGCAAGCCGACCACCTCATCATCAAACTCTGCAAGTTTGACGATGTCTTCAAAGCGCGTGTGGGCACGCGAACGGTCGCCGTAGTAGCTGCACAGCGACTGGTGCAAGTCGGCCAGTTGGTCCAGCCCATGCTGGCGCAGTTCGGTTTGCGTCAGAGGTGCCTGGTCAGACCCCGGCACCGCCCAGGCAGGCCAGGCGCGGTTCACGATGACTTTTTTGAGGTGGTAACCGGCATGGCGCAGTTCATCGTGAAAAGCCTCGCCTTCGATGATCTTGGCCTGGTCAAAACTGGTAATCAAGACAAAGGCCGTGCTGGGGTCCAGCAGCAGCCGGTGGGCTTTGAGGTTGGTCTCGCGAATGTCGGGGGCAATCGCATCGATGGCCGAGAAGAACCCGTTGAAGGTGGCCACAAACTGCGACCCGGTCAAAAACGTCAGCGTACCGAGCAGCATTTTGACGCCCATTTTCCAGGCGGCAGAAGCGAACTTGAACCCCTTGGTGCGGCCCATGAACATGCTGATGATGGCGGTGTCAAACACTGCATTGAGCTTTTCCGGCGCGTGCAAAAAGTCCACCGCGTGGGCCACCGGCGGTGTGTCGAGAATCACCAGATCGTAGTGGCCACTGCCAGCGGTATCCACCAGCTTGGACAGCGAGGTAAATTCTTGCGAGCCCGACAGCGTGGTGGACAGTTGCTGGTACAGCGGGTTGTTAAACAGCCCGTCGACCGTGGCCTGGTCGGCGGCGTGGCGGCGAATGTAATCGGCAAAAATTCGCGTCTGGTCGATCATGCCCGCGTGCAAGCTGCCGGTGTAGCTTTGCCCTGGCACGCGCACTTCGTCGGCGCTCTGGTCGATGCCCAGTGTGGTCGCCAAGCGCCGGGCCGGGTCAATGGTCAACACCAGCACCCGCTTGCCCATGCGGGCCGCCACCACACCCAGCGCTGCCGACAGCGTGGTTTTGCCAACCCCGCCACTGCCGGTGCAAACGATGACCCGGTGGTTTTCAATCAGCGCCTTCATGCTGCGCCCCCCGGCCCCGTTTGAGCTGATTGCGCCAGGTCCAGCGCATCGGCCAGTCGCTCCAGCATGGCGTCAACGGCCAGAATCGGCAACATGGGTAGGGTGTAAACCTGCGTGGCACCCGTTTGTTGTAGCCGCGTCATGCTGGCCTCCTGACGGGTTTTGATGCTTTGAAGCTGGTCCAGAAAAGTGCCTGCATTGACAAACCCTTGACCGCTTGGAACGGGAGGTAGGTCAAGCATGCGGTTGCAATACAAACTGGGCTGCAGGCCGGTCTCGGATTCAATGTCAGCAAACATTTCGCAGGCCTCTGATACTGGCATTTCTTCGGCCAGGGTCACCATGCGGTACTCGCACACCTTGGGGTCGGACAATAAACGGGTGATGGCTTGCGTCTGGCGGTGCAGCGGCCCACCGGCGGCGGTGGCCGACAAGCCGCGCGGGGCGCGCAAAAGCGTCATGAACTGCCCGGTGGCATAAGCATCGACCACCACCACATCCACCGTGCGCTTGTACCAGGTGTGCAGCATGGGGGCCATCAGCTTGCCCAGTATGGCGATCTCGCTCAGGCTAGGGGCAGCGCCTGCCAGGGCCTTCATCACAGTGTTGCTCAGTATTTTGTTGGCTGCGGACTTGAAGACCAGGTAGTGGGTGACGTACTCGCGCAGCGACTCTTCAACATCCCAGCAGGCCACCTCGATGCGAGGCTTCCAGCGCACCGAATCGTTGCCCACGTTCAAGCCGAGAAACGGGCCGTAAAAGCTGCGGTTGCCAAACTCCGCCAGCAGCACCGACTGACCCCGGCGGGCAAATTGCAACGCAGTGGCTGCAGCCACCGAAGACTTGCCCACGCCCCCCTTGCCGGTGACAAAAACGACGCGGTGTCCGGCATTCAAGCCAGGACGTCCATCCGGTTCAACTTGCATATTGCCCTTCAAGATAGTCAATGATGGCACCAGACTCGTACATCCTGGTGCCCGTGTTCGGGTCTTCGAGGTAGGGCACCTGAATGCGCCCCAGCTGCGCGAGCACTTTTTCCCGTCGACCTCCCGGGCGCGGCTTGTAGGGGCCGGGTTTGACGCGCATCACCGCAGGCCCCATGTCGGCAAACTGTTCTTTGCCAATGTTGTGCAGCACATAGGGCAACTCCAACTCGCACAGGCGCTCACGCACCAGCCGTGCGTACGGGCTCGATTCAAAACTCCACAGTTCTAGCAATCTTCGCGGATGGGTCGCGGCGCGCGCCTGGACACCACGCTGGCCCCGCACGGACGAAGCCAGGCGGTCTAGCAACGGCCGTCGCAGGCTGCTTTGGTAGGTGCGAGGCGTCGGGCAGGCGGCGTAGGTGAGAAACAGGTAGTCGATGATGGCCGCCGACTCGTACAGGGTGGTTTTGGTGTTGGGGTCGATCAGCAAGGGGAACTGCTGCTTGCCCCCCAGGCGCTGCGCCTCGGGGCGAAAACGTTGGCCACCCTTGGGGCAAGGGTAGATTTGCGCATCCAGCCCAAGCGCCGTCAGCGCCTCACGCACGCTGCGGCAATCCGGGCAGCCTTCGATGTCGTAGAGCTTGAGGTACTGCGCCGGCTGGCTGGCGGCCTTGAGCACGCTGGTACCACGCCAGGCTGCCAGAGTAGAGGTTAGAACCGACCCGGCAACACTGAGTTGATGCAGGATGGGATTGGGCATGCGCAGACTCCAGAACAAAATGGGTAAGGTGGGCGGATATTCCCGATTTGCCCCTCGGATGGGAAGAGGGCCTGCCCTTTCTGCCCATCCTAAATACTAACCCCGTGATTTTCGCCCTGCCGACGGCGAACCATCTGGGTGCCAAGATTTATGATGAAATATGCCGCTAGCGCATATAAAACGTGCGCTGGCAGCTACTATTTTAATAGCAATCTGAGGCTTGCTAAGCCTCAGATTGCGCCAGTCGCTCGCTCTTCCAGTACACGTCATCGCCTTCCGTGCCATCAAGTCGGTAGCGGTTGAGCACGCGGGCCAGCACAAACATCAGGTCTGACAGGCGGTTAAGGTACTGGCGCGGCGTGTCTTTCAAGGTATCCTGGCCTTCCAGCGCCACCACGGCGCGCTCGGCGCGGCGGGCGACGGTGCGGCAGACGTGGGCCTGCGCAGCAGCGCGGGTGCCCGCGGGCAGGATAAATTCTTGCAGCCTGGGCAAGTGCTCGTTGTGCTGCGCCAGCGCATCGTCCAGCGCCAGCACCGCCTCGGGCTTGAGCAACTCATAGCCGGGAATGGACAACTCGCCGCCCAGGTTGAAGAGCTGGTGCTGAATTTCAACCAGCAGGGTGCGCACAGCTTCGGGCATGGCTTCGCACAGCAGCACGCCAATGTTGGAGTTGAGCTCGTCAATATCACCCATGGCATGCACGCGCAGGCTGTTTTTGGATACGCGGGTGTTGTCGCCCAGCCCGGTGGTGCCGTTGTCGCCGGTGCGGGTGGCGATTTGTGTCAGTCGTTGTCCCATGAAAAATAGTCCTTTGTGGAAAAGCTATTGTTGCAGCAATATTTTGCGGGCACGCCTCTTTTGAAATAGCCCCGCAATGTCTGGTTGCATCGCAATCCCAGGCTCTATGACGTCTGCCCAGCCACTGTCACCTTTGACGCTCCGCGCAGCCATCCCGCCACCCTCCGCATCAAATGCTCCAGATCATCAATGTAGGTGAACACCGCAGGCACCACCAAGAGGCTCAGCAGCGTGGAGGTGATCAGGCCGCCAATCACGGCAATGGCCATGGGTGAGCGAAAGCTGGGGTCCGCGCCCCAGCCCAGGGCCAGCGGCATCATGCCCGCACCCATGGCAATGGTGGTCATGACAATCGGGCGGCTGCGTTTGTGGCAGGCGTCCACCAGCGCGTCAAAGCGGGCCAGGCCACGCTCGCGCGCCAAAATGGCGTAGTCCACCAGCAAAATCGAGTTTTTGGTGACGATGCCCATCAGCATGATCAGGCCAATCATGGACGGCATCGACAGTGGCCGCCCGGTCAGCAGCAGGGCGACAAAGGCACCGCCAATGCTCAGGGGCAGCGCCGCCAAAATCGTCACCGGCTGCATGAAGTCGTGGAACAAAAGCACCAGCACGCCGTAAATACACAGCACCCCAATCAGCATGGCCAGGCCAAAGCTGGCAAACAGGGCCTGCATTTCCTGCGCGTCACCCAGTTCGGCAATCGACACCGCGGGCGGCAGGTTTTTCAGGGCGGGCAGGGCGCGGGCTTCTTCGTTCACCTCCCCGAGCTGACGTCCGCCCAGCTCCACGTCCAGCGTCACGTTGCGGCTGCGGTTGAGGCGGCTGATCTGGGCCGGGCCACTTTCCATGCTGAGCGTAGCCACCGTGCCCAGCATCACCGGCCCATTTTTGCCGGGCACGGTCAGGCGCTCCAGCGCGCCCAAGTCGGCGCGCACACTGTCGGGCAGTTTGACGCGAATCGGCACTTGGCGCTCCGACAGGTTGAGTTTGGACAGGGCTGTGTCGTAGTCGCCCGCCGTGGCCACGCGCACGGTGTCGCCCACGCTGGCCGCGGTCACGCCCAGGTCGGCGGCGCGTGCGGCGTCCAGCCGCACAATGATTTCGGGCCGGACCAGAGACGCGCTGGAGCTGACATTGCCCACCCCCTTGAGCGTGCGCAACTCGCGCTCCACGTTTTGAGCGGCGGCCACCAGCGCCACCGGGTCTTCACTCTTGAGCACCATTTGCATCTTGACGCCTGTGTCGGGCGGGCCGACCGAAAAGCGTGCCCCGGCAATGTCACTCAGCTTGCTGCGCAACTGGGCTTCAATGTCGGCCATTGACTCAACCCGGTCATCGCGGTGCGTGGTCATGAGGGTGAGCACCGCACGGCGTGCTTCGGCTGATACGCCGGGCGCGAAGGTGTCGCCACTGGAGCCGCCGCCAATCGAGCTGAACACGCTCTGGATGCCCTTGACCTGCATGCTGGCCAGGCGCGCCTGCTCGGCCACGGCGCTGGTTTGTGCCAACGTGCTGCCGGGGGGCAGTTCGATGTTGATCTTGGTCTGGGCGCGGTCGGCGGCAGGCACAAAACCCTTGGGCAGCAGCGGAACCAAGGCAATGGAAGCCACGAAGAAGATAGCGGCACCGCTCAAAGTGACATGGCGGTGGCGCAGGCACCAGCGCATGGTGGCCATGTAGCGCGCCATCAGCCAGCCGTCCGGTGCTTCTTGTGGCTCGGCCAGGGCGGCATTTTTGTGTGGCTTGAGGATGTAGGCCGCCATCATGGGCGTGAGCAGCCGCGCCACCAGCAGCGAGGCCACAATGGCCAGCACCGCCGCCCAGCCAAACTGCTTGAAAAACAGGCCGGGCACGCCGCCCATGAAGGCCGTGGGCAAAAACACGGCCACCAGCGCAAAGGTGGTGGCAATCACCGCCATGCCGATCTCATCGGCCGCTTCCATGGCGGCCTGAAACGGCGACTTGCCCATGCGCAGGTGACGTTCGATGTTCTCGATTTCCACAATGGCGTCGTCCACCAGCACCCCCACCACCAGCGCCAGCGACAAGAGCGTGACGGTGTTGAGCGTGTAGCCAAAGTATTTGAGCCCCAGAAAGGTCGGAATCACCGACAGCGGCAGCGCAGCAGCCGACACCAGCGTGGCGCGCCAGTCGCGCAAAAACCACCACACCACCAAAATGGCCAGAGCGCACCTTCATACAGCAGCTCCATCGAGCCTTTGAAGTTCTCGGCCACTGGCGCGGCGTTGTCAATCACTTGCGTCAGCAAGATGGTGGGGTGTTTGGCCTGCAGCTCGGCCATGGCCGCGCGCGCATTGCGCGCTACATCCACCTCGCTGGCCCCTTTGGTGCGAAACACCTCGATGCCGACCACACTGCGCCCGTCCATCGTGGCCAGTGCGCGCGGTTCGGCCACGGTGTCCAGCACGGTGGCCACGTCGCCCAGCAGGATGCGCCGGCCATTGGGCAGCGCAAGGTCCAGCCGGGCCAGCTCGTCGGCGGTTTTGACGGTGGCAATGGTTCGCACTGACTGCTCGGCCCCGCTCACATCGCCCCGGCCACCGGGCGCTTCCTGTTGCACCAGTTTGAGGCGGCGCGAGACATCCAGCGCGGCCACGCCCAAGGCGGCCATGCGGGCGGCGTCCAACTCCACCCGCACCTCACGGCTGACGCCGCCCATGCGTTTGACCGCGCCCACACCGGGCACGCCCAGCAGGCGTTTGGCCACGGTGTTGTCCACAAACCAGCTCAGCGCCTGCGCATCCAGCGCACTGGCGGGTGCGCCGGCAGCACCCTTGGCGGCGGGGGCGGCTTCGGCGGTGAAGGTCAGCACCACGCGCCCGGCGGTGGAGGCTTTGGTCACGGTTGGGTCGCGCAGCTCACCCGGCAGGTCGGCGCGCACCCGCGCTACTGCGTCGCGTACGTCGTTGACGGCCTCGGCAATCGGTTTTTCCAGAATGAACTCGGTGGTGACACTCACCTCGCCATCGAGCACATTGGTGTGGATGTTTTTCACCCCCTGCAGCGTGGCCACCGAGTCTTCGAGCTTGCGCGCCACTTCGGTCTCCAGCTGCGCCGGGGCTGCGCCCGGGAGCGCCGCGCTGATGGTGACGATGGGCAGCTCAATGTCGGGAAAATCCTGCACCACGCTGGATCGGTAGGACAAAATGCCCGCCAGCGAGAGCAGGAAAAAAAGCATGATGGCCGGCACCGGATGCCGGATGGAGAGGCTGGAGAAGTTCATGACTGCTCCTTATTTGATAGCTGCTTGCGCAGGCTGGTTCTGCGGAATAGGGCTTTTTTGATCTGAATTTTGGCCAGGGTCAGTCACCACCTTCACCAGATCGCCATCGTTCAGGAAACCGGCACCGTTGGCGGCCAGCAGCGCATCAGGGGCCAGGCCCTGCAACACCTCCACCCGCTCGCCCACGCGCCGCCCGGTTTGCACCTTGCGCTGGCTGACACGTTGGTCGCTTGAGAGCTGGAACACATAGCTGAAGCCATCACGCACCACCACCGCCTGCTGCGGTACCGTCAGCGCGCTGGAGCTACCGAGTTCAAATTCTCCTTTGGCGAACATACCCGGCAGGATGCTGGCCCCCACGCTTGTCGCTTCGCGTACTGCGCTGCCCCCCGAGGGGGCTAATTTTCCTTGGGGCGGCCCGGCGGAAAATTGTGCTGCCGCGTTGGCCTGGGACATCGGCGGCACATCCACATACACCAGCCCCATGCGGGTTTGCGGGTCTACCGTGGGGGCCACCATGCGCACGCGGCCCGGCACGTCTGCTCCCCCGGCTGTGGTGACCCGCACGCGGGTGCCCGCCACCATGCGGCCCAGCTCGGTGGCGGTGACCTCCGCGCGCCACTCCAGCCGCCCCTGGCGAATCAGGCGAAAGAGTTCAGTGTTGTTGCCAGGCACCGCGCCTACCGTGGCGCTGCGCGCCGAGATGACGCCGCTGTCCGGTGCCAACAACCGGGTGTTTTTAAGCCGCACCAGCTGCGCGCTCAAGGCGGCTTTGGCCGATTCAACCCTGGCTTTGGCGGTTTGCTCCGCCGTGAGGTACTGGTTGATCTGCTGACCGCTGAAGGTGCCGGTGCTTTGCAGCGTACGCACACGGTCGGCGTTGGCGGTGGCCTCCAGCGCCATGGCGCTGGCTTCTGCCACGCTGGCCCGTGCCTGCGTCACGTCGGCCTGTACGCTGTCGTCGGCAAAACGGGCCAGCAGCTGGTCGCGCCGTACCACGTCACCCACGTTGACCAGCACCTCGGCCAAGCGCAAACCGGGGCTCTCGCCGCCAATGCTGGCTTCTTGCCAAGCTGCCACCGTGCCGTTGGCGGTCAGCGCAATCGGCAGCGAACTTGGCTGCGCCTGCGTGGTGGTCACCGTCAGGGCCGGCTTGGCAACCGCTGGTGTGCTGGGGCTGCTTTTTTCAGGCGGGGCCGCAGGTTTTGAAGAAAAAATGGCAGTTGCGCCCGCCAATACTGCGCAAGCAGCTATAAAAATAATAGCATTTTGTTTGTTTTTGGGTTTCATGGGGTCAATTACAACACTTGCGGCAAAACCTGATGTGACAGTGGGCTGCACCAGTCTGTGGGGCTGCGTGTGGTTTTGGGTGCATCCCATGGTGTTGGCGGTGATAGACTGAATCGCCCGTCATCCCCATGAACCTGCCTGCCTGAATCACGTGACCCGTTTTGCCCGCCATCCCCTTCGCAATGCATCGATCATCGCCACGGTTTGGACTGCGATGCTGGCTTTGTCGCTGGGCTGGTCTGTCAGGCAGGAAGACGAGCAAGCCATGGAGCTGGCCACCCACGCGGCCCGCAGCAGTTTCAACAAAGACCAGGTCTACCGTGCCTGGGCCAGCGGCCACGGCGGGGTGTATGTGCCACCCACGCAGCGCACGCCCCCCAGCCCGTGGATGGCGCACATTCCCGAGCGCGACGTGACCACCACCGATGGCAAGAAACTCACCCTCATGAACCCGGCCTACATGCTGCGCCAGATGATGCAAGAGTTCAGCGAGCTGTATGGCGTCAAGGGACGCATCGTGGGGCGGGTGGCGCTCAACCCCGACAATCTGGCCGATGCCTGGGAGTCGTCAGCCATCGGCGCTTTTGAAAAAGGCACTGCCGAGGTGATGGCGGTCTCCGATCTGGCCGGACAAGCCAACCTGCGCCTGATCAAACCCATGCGCATGGAGGCCAGCTGCATGAAGTGCCATGGCCACCTGGGCTTCAAAGTGGGCGACATCCGGGGGGCTGTCAGTGTGTCGGTGCCCATGGCACCTTATCTGGAGGTGGCCAACCGGCAAAAGCGCAACCTCTCGCTCCTGTATCTGGGCATCTGGCTGACGGGCATGCTGGCCATTGGGCTGTCGGCGCGGCGCTCGGTGGTGCTTGAGCGCGAGCGCCAAGCCGTTTTTGACGAAGCCAGCCTGGCCTCCAAGGTGTTTGAGGACGGGCTCGAAGGCGTCATCATCACGGACGCGCAAGGCATCATCCGGCGGGTCAACCCGGCCTTTACCATCATCACCGGCTTCAGTGCCGAAGACGCGGTCGGCAAGAAACCCAGCATTTTGAAATCTGGCCGACATGACAAAGCGTTTTATGAAAAATTGTGGGGGGCCTTGATCGAGCACGGCTACTGGGAGGGTGAAATCTGGAACCGGCGCAAAACCGGTGAAGGTTTTGTGGCCACCGAGACCATCTCGGCGGTGCGCAATGAAGCCGGTGAGGTGGCGCATTACGTCTCTACCTTCCGCGATGTCACCGAACGGATTCATTCCGAGCAGCGCATGCGCCATTTGGCGCACTACGATGCCTTGACTCATCTGCCCAACCGCACACTGTTTGTCGAGCGCCTCGAACACGCCCTGGTGCGGGCCCGGCGGGAAAATGCCGCACTGGCCCTGCTGTTCATTGACCTGGACTACTTCAAGGCAGTGAACGACAGCCTGGGCCATGCCGCCGGTGACGACCTTCTGTGCACGCTGGCCGCGCGCATGAAGGAGGTGATGCGCGAGGCCGACACCGTTGCCCGACTGTCGGGGGATGAATTTGCCATCTTCATGGAAGGTGTGGACGAGCAAACCAACATTGATGGGGTGCTGAAAAAATTGCTCGATGCCCTGCTGGAGCCGGCGAACATTGCAGGCCGGTCGGTCACCATCGGGGCCAGCATCGGGGTGGCTTTTTATCCGCGTGATGGCGAAAATGCCGAACCGCTGCTGCGCGCAGCCGACACCGCCATGTACCGTGCCAAAGGCAAAGGCCGCAACAGTTTCGAGTTTTACCGCCCGGAACTGACGCAAAGCGCGGATGACCGCTTTACCGTGATTTCAGAGCTGCGCCAAGGGCTGGAACGCGGCGAGTTTTGTGTGTACTACCAGCCCAAAGTCGATGCCCACACCGGCAAGCTGGTGGGGGTGGAAGCCCTGGTGCGCTGGATTCATCCCACCAAGGGGATGATTCCGCCGGACCGGTTTATCCCCCTGGCGGAGCAAACGGACCTGATCATTCCCTTGGGCGACTGGGTGCTGGAAACCGCCTGCAGGCAAGCCGTGACCTGGAACGCCACCGCTGATTTTTGCAATCTGAAAATGGCGGTCAACCTGTCCAGCGTGCAAATTTCACGCGGGGGCCTGCTGCAAAGAACCCAAGACATTCTGGCTCGGACCGGCCTGGCAGCGCAGCAGCTTGAACTGGAAGTGACGGAAGGGGTGATGGTGGCGGGTGTGCGCGAGGGGTACAAGACGCTGACCGAGCTGCGCGAGCTGGGCATTGCGGTGGCCATTGATGATTTTGGCACCGGTTACTCGTCGCTGGCTGCACTCAAACAGTTGCCCATTACCCGGCTCAAAATCGACCGCTCTTTTGTCATCAACCTGCCAGACAACACGGACGACCTGGCCATTGCACAGATGATCACCCGCATGGCCGAGACCTTGAAGCTGCAGGTCACGGCGGAAGGGGTGGAAACCCAAGCCCAGGCCGACTGCCTGCGTGACATGGGCTGCAATGAGTTGCAAGGTTACTTTTACTCCCGGCCACAACCGGCACAGGCGCTGGAAGCCTTTTGGCGCAGCCGCCCATGAAAAAGGGGCCACGAAGGCCCCATTTTTATCACCGACTGATCGGTAGTTGAGTCGGCATCAAGCCCAGTGAACAGCGCCTTTTTTGGCGTACCAGTTATCCAGCTGAGGATCGACCGCGTTCTCGATGCGGGCGCGGCGGATCTTCATGGTGGGTGTGAGGAAGCCATTTTCAACCGACCAAGGCTCTGGCGCGATCACGATCATTTTGAGTTGTTCGTAATCAGGCAGGTTTTTATTGACCTCTTTGAGCAGTTTGGCCATTTCGTCCTGCACTTGCGCCTTGACGGCGGGGTCACCCACCTTGGGACGCAGGTTTTCAGCCAGCACAACCATGGCGTAGGCCGCAACCTGACCGACGCCAGACACCAGCGACAGCTCGACCATCGGATGGGCGTTGAGCATGTTTTCAATGGGAGCCGGTGCCACGTACTTGCCCTTGGCTGTTTTGAACAATTCTTTGACGCGGCCGGTGATCTTGAGCAGACCATCGCTGGCACGACGTTCACCACGGTCACCCGTTTTGAAATAGCCGTCTGCAGTGAAGGCTTCTTCCGTCAGGTCAGGGCGCTTGTAATAGCCCACCATGCGGCCGGGGGACTTGATCTGGATTTCGCCTTCGTCGCTGATGCGCACCTGTACGCCAGGCAAAGGCACGCCGACGCAGCCGGGGGCATTGATGGTGGGCGTGGAGTTGTGCGAGTAGGCAAAGTCTTCGGTCATGCCGTAGCCTTCGATCAGGTTCAGGCCGAGGCGGCGGTACCAAGCAATCAACTCTGCGGGAATCGGTGCCGAGCCGCTGCCGGCCATTTTGGCGTGATTCAGGCCCAAGCCCTTGAGCACCTTGTTCGCAACAATGCGACCCAAAATGGGCATGTTGAGCAGTTTGTTGAGCTTTTCGGGCGGCTTCTTGGCAAACACACCTTGCTGGAATTTGAGCCACAGGCGCGGCACCGAGATGAAGATGGTTGGCTTGGCCCGGTTCAGGTCTTTGACAAAAGTTTCCAGTGTTTCAGCGAAGTACACATGGATGTTGCCATCGACCAGCGATGCACATTCAACCCAGGCGCGCTCAAACACGTGCGCCAAAGGCAGGTAGGACATCACGCGGTTCTCGCCTTTGACCTTGACGCGGTTTTTCAGCTCTTTGACCATGCCTTCGGTAGCACGTGTGGCGTGCTCGAAGCTGTGCATCACGCCTTTGGGTTGTCCGGTGGAGCCCGAGGTGTAGATGATCATGGCGATGTCGGTGGGCGCACGGTGCGGGCGGCCCTTCACAGGTGCAGTGCGCGCCACGATCGAGTCCCATGTTTCGTATTTTGTTTCTGGTGCGAGGGGGAATGCAATGCGGGGAAGACCTGCGGGTACGCCGGGGGCTTGCTGGTCCCAGGTGTCGAGCTTGCCGACGAACAGCAGGCTGGCACCGCTGTGCTCCAGCACGTATTTCACAGTTTCGGCAGTTTCGGTCGGGAAAATCGCGACGGTGGTGTAGCCTGCCATCCAGATGGCGAGCTCCGCCATAAAGAAGTGCGCGCAATTTTTGGACAAAATGGCAATGCGTGAGCCGGGTTCAAAGCCGCGGCTTTGCAGGTTGTTCGCCATGCGACGCGCCTGGTCCAGCGTTTGCGCCCAGGTGTAGTCAAGCACCTTCTTTTTGCCACCTTGTGGCTGGGTCAGGTAAACCTTCTCCGGCGTTGCAGCTTCGTGTTTGTAGACGTAATCGAGGATCAGTTTGTCGTGTTTGGTGCTCATGGGTATTCAACTTTAATTAGGGAACCGCATTTTATGCGGATCAAACGAAATTGGGTTAATTCGCGGCAACAAATATAGCAGCCCACAAAGCCAGAATGGCTCCGCGCTGGAGCGCAACGCTGGAAGTCGGGACTTGTGGCGCTTCTTCGTTAAGCCGTGCGTGGTGCTGCAAGCGCCGCAATTCACGGTAGGCGTCGGCTGCTGCGTGGCCAACGCCACCGGGCAGCAGCCCAGCCTTTTCCGCGCGCTCCAAGAGGGCGATGTTGCCCACATTGTCGATCAGCTCCGGGTGCTGCGCCGATTGCGACAGCACCAGGTACTGCACGATGAATTCCGCGTCAATCATGCCCCCGTGGCTGTGCTTGACATCAAAAACTTCATCAGGGTTCAGGCCCTTGACCGGGTGCGCCGCGCGAACGCGGTTGCACATGGTGATGATTTCATCTTTGAGTTTGGGTGTGTCGCGCGGCGCTGTGATGACGGCTTGCCTTATGGCGTCAAAACGCTGGCGAAGCGCCTCGTCGCCCAGCACAAAACGGGCGCGGGTCATGGCTTGGTGTTCCCAGGTCCAGGCTGTGTTGCTGCCGCGCTGTTGCTGGTAGTTGGCGTAGGCATCAAAGCTGGTGACCAGCAAGCCGGAGTTTCCGTTCGGCCGCAAGGCGGTGTCGATCTCGTACACATCGCCTTCGCCGGTCTTCACGGTTAACCAGTTGATCAGTTTGCGCACCAGGGCCGAATACACCTCGGAGGCGCGTTCGTCGTCGTCAGAGTACAAAAACACAATGTCCAGATCGCTGCCGTAACCGAGTTCCTTGCCGCCGAGCTTGCCGTAGGCAATGATGGCAAATTGGGGTGTGTCACGGTGCCTGTTTTTGAGCCGATCCCAGCACCAGCGGGTGGTGATGCGCAAAACAGCGTCGGCCAGAGCGCTCAGGTCGTCGGCCACTTGTTCGACGCTCAAACGTCCTTCAACATCCCGCGCCAGCGTTCGGAAAACCTCCGCGTGGTGCGCGCGGCGCAGCAGGTTGAGCAGGGTTTCGTCATCATCCTCACCGGTGTCGGCCAGTGATTCGAGACGATGGGCGAGTTCCAGTTCGAAATCAGGGGCAGAAAACCGCTCGTTCAGTATTTCGGCGCTGGCCAGCTCATCGATCACCCCAGGGTGTAGTTGCAAATAGCGCGCCGGCCAGCGCGCCGCGCCGAGCAAGCGCAGCAGCCGCTCATGAACGTTGGGTCGCTCCAGCAGCATGGCCAGGTAACTTTCACGGCGCAACAGGGGCTCGATCCAGTCCACAATGCGCACGGCAGCCAGTTCTGTGACCTTGTCATCGCGCACCCATTGGGCGGTGCGGGCGATCAGTTTGAGCAGGCGCGCACGGGATTCATCGCGCAAGGCCAGCACGCGAGGGTGCTCTCGCCAAGCGGCCACGCGCGCCCGGAAATCAGTGGGCAGCTGGGTCAGCAATTCGTCAAACTCGGGCACAGTGGCGTTTGACTTGTTGCCATTGCAGCCCTTGCAGTCATGTTCGGCCGCGCCACCCAGCAGTGCGTCAAACTCTTGGGCCACCAACTCGCGGTGGGCATCGAGCTGGTGCAGGAAGGCGCTGACGCTGGCATAACCCAGCGTGGTGGCGATCCAGCCCAAGTCCTCATCTTGCGTTGGCAAAACATGGGTTTGCTGGTCGTCCAAGTACTGAATACGGTGCTCGACCTGCCGCAAAAACACATAGGCGTCGCCCAGTGCCTGCGCCGTGGCAGGGGGCATGAGACCGGCTTTGGCCAGGCGCGGCAGTGCAGACAGGGTAGCGCGGGCCCTGAGCTCGGGAAACTGCCCGCCCCGCACCACTTGCAGCAGTTGCACGATGAATTCGATTTCGCGAATGCCTCCGCGCGAGAGTTTGACGTCGTTGGCACGCTCCGGGCGTCCGGTACTGCGCCGGGTGGCATGTTCACGAATCTGCCGGTGCAGTACACGCAGCGAGTCAAACACGTTGTAGTCAAGGTAGCGCCGAAAGACGAAGGGCATCACCACCTTGCGAAGGTTCTGGTCGGACTCTTCGTCCTGGCTGCCCAGCCGGGCAATCACGCGGCTTTTCAGCCAGGCAAAACGCTCCCATTCGCGGCCCTGCACGTGAAAGTATTCCTCCAGCGCCCCCAGTGACACGGCAGGAGGGCCGGAGTTTCCGTTGGGCCGCAGCGCCAGATCAACGCGAAAGACAAACCCATGCTCGGTGGTGTCACCAATCAGGGCATAAATGGCGCGCACGGCCTTGGCAAAGTACTCGTGGTTGGAGATGCGGCCGCAGCCTTGGGCATCACCGGCCGTGTCGCCATCGTGGTCGTAAATGTAAATAAGGTCGATATCGCTTGAAACATTGAGCTCCCAGGCTCCCAGCTTGCCCATGCCCATCACCCAGAGCTTGGCAGACGTTCCGGCAGGGGTGCAGGGAGCCCCGTGTTTGAGGTTTTGCGTGCGTTCGACTTCGCTGCAGGCTTGGCCCAAGGCAAATTCCGCCAGGTCGGTCATGGATTGGGTAATGCTGGCCAATGGGGTTTTTTCGTCGCAGTCCAGTCGCAGCAAGCGCTCCAGCACCAGCTGTCGGGTGATGCGCAATGCAGCACCCAAGTCAAAGCCTTGAGTCAACAACGCTTGGCATAAATCCGCCATCGACGCTTGGTCAGGCACGCCGACAGGCAGCAAATGCAGTTGTTGTTCATAACGACGCTGAACCCTTTGTGCGAAGCGCGAGTGGGATGAAAATGGTTGGCGGGTCATAATTCCTGTCGTAGCTCCATTAACTCAATGATTGACTTGACGTCTGCCCCCTCTTCACGGCTGAAAACACTGACCTTCTTTGCGCGCTGGTCACTGTGGCTGCTGGTGCTTGTCTGGGGGCTTTTTTTAGTGGCATGGGGGGGCTTGCACTGGCTGATTGTGCCGCGAATTGGCGACTTTCGCCCGCAACTCGAAGCCAAGGCCACACAGGTGCTGGGTGTGCCGGTGCGAATTGGGTCGATCACGGCCCATTCACACGGCATGATTCCGTCTTTTGAAATTAGCCAGCTTCAGCTGTTTGATGCCCAAGGCAGAGAAGCCTTGCGACTGCCCAAGGTGCTGGCGGCGTTGTCGCCACGCTCGGTCTGGAATTTAGGCTTCGATCAGCTCTACATTGACAGCCCTCAGCTCAATGTCCGGCGTGCCGCCGATGGGAAGATTTACGTCGCGGGCCTTGATTTTTCCCAAAAAAATGACGACTCCGACAGCAGTGCAGTGGATTGGTTTTTTTCACAAATTGAATTCGTCATTCACGATGGAACGATAGAGTGGACCGATGAGTTGAACGCGCGCCCCACCTTGGCACTGCAGCAGGTGGATCTGGTGGTGCGTAACCGGGCGCGGCACCACGACATGCGCCTGGATGCAACGCCACCCGCCGCATGGGGCGAACGATTCAGCGTCAGGGCCAAGTTTGTGCAACCCCTTCTGTCGCGTGGCAGCAGCCGGTGGCGGGCGTGGGAAGGGCAGATCTTTGGCGACTTTAACCGGGTTGACCTGTCTGAACTGCGCCGCTATGCCGATCTGGGCATTGATTTGCAGCAAGGCAGGGGTGCAGTTCGGGCGTGGGTGGATGTGGACCGTGCGCAGGTGAGCAATGTGGTGGCAGATGTTGCGCTGGCGCAGGTTGACGTCACCTTGGGTGCCGGCTTGCAGGCGCTGGAGATGCAGTCGGTGCTGGGGCGTTTGGGTGTGCAGATGCTCCCGCGAGGTTTTGAATTCGAGGCGCAGGCACTGGCGTTTGACACCCACGATGGCCTGCACTGGCCTGCTGGCAACATCAGTGCCCTTTACCTGAGCGCCGATGCTGACGAGTCGGCACGCGGAGAGTTCAAGGCTGACAAACTTGATCTGGCCACACTGTCTCAAATTGCCGACCGCTTGCCGATTGACCCCAAAATGCGCGCCACGCTGGCGGCTTACGCCCCCAAGGGTCTGGTACAGCGCATTCAGGCCCGATGGCAGGGGCCGTTCGATGCACTGAACACATATGAAGCGCGCGGACGGGTGAGTGGACTGGCGTTTTCTGCGCAAAATGCTCGACCAGTTGCTGGGGCCGCACCCAAGTTGCCCCTGGCCGTGCCCGAAAGCCTGCCCGGCGCGGGGCTTGATGCGGGCTCTGATTCGCCCGGTATTCGTGGCGTGAATGCCGAGTTTGAGTTGAATCAATCGGGTGGCAAAGCCAGCGTGCAGGTGGTCGATGGTGCCGTGGACCTGCCGGGTGTTTTTGATGACCCCCTGGTTGCGGTTAACCGCTTGTCAGGAGAGGTCAAATGGCAAGTCAAGGGCGAACACATTGCGCTGCAGCTGCCCAACCTTAAGTTCAGCAATGCCGACGCCCAGGGCGAGGCGCAGATCAAATGGGAAACCAGTGATCCGGCGCAATCCGAAGGGCGCTCGCGCTTTCCGGGGGTGCTGGATTTGCAGGCCGTACTCAGCCGTGCCGATGGGACGCGCGTTTACCGCTACCTGCCAACCGTACTCAGCCAATCGGTGCGAGATTACGTGCGGGATGCTTTTCCGGTGGGAAAGGCCAGCGGGGTCAAGTTCAGGGTCAGGGGTGATTTGTATGACATGCCTTTTAAAGACCCGAAAAAAGGTGAGTTCCGGATTTCGGCCGATATTCACAATGCTACTTTTCTGTACGTCCCCAGCCGTATTCAGTCGCCGGGAGAGCTGCCTTGGCCTGCACTGACGCAGCTCAATGGCGAGCTGGTGATTGAGCGCACGCAGTTGCAGGTGCGCAGTGCGCGTGCCAAATTTGGCTCGACCTCGGGTCTGCAGGTCACCCGGGTGGATGCCAATATTCCCGACATGGACCAGTCGATCGTGTCGGTGACGGCGGATGTGCGTGGCCCGCTCCCGGAAGTGCTGGGCATAGTCAACGGTTCGCCGCTGGCCGCCATGACGGAGCACGCGCTGGCCCAAACCGTGGCCACTGGCGTAGCAGACTACAAATTCAAGCTCAATTTGCCGCTCGATAACATGGATGCCTCAACGGTTCAGGGCAGCGTCATGCTGGCTGGCAATGACGTTCAAATTTCACCCTCAACGCCCAAGCTGCTGCGCGCGCGCGGGCCGATCAACTTCACGGACAGCGGCTTTTCATTGGCCGGTGTTCAGGCGCGCATGCTCGGGGGTGATGTACGTCTGGATGGTGGCTGGCTGGCCGAACCGGTTGTCGCCAAAGGCCCGGTGGCGGCCCGTGCCCCGGCCGCCATGGTGATTCGCGCCAGTGGCACGGCCTCTGCTGACGGCCTGCGCCAAGCCACAGAGCTGGGTTTTGTGGCACGGCTGGCCCAAAACGCCAGTGGCAGCGCAGCTTATACGGCTGTGTTGGGTTTTCGCCGGGGCGAGCCAGAGCTGCAGGTGTTTAGTAACTTGCAGGGGCTCAGCCTGGGGCTGCCTGGGCCTTTTAACAAGAGCGCTGAGGCCCCATTGCCGCTGCGGCTGGAAACTGCATTGCTGCGTGATTCGTGGCTGCCGGGGCAAGATGGCCAGGTGCGCCTGCGCGACCAGTTCACACTGGAGCTTGGCCGCATGGCGTCCATCGTCTATCAGCGTGATCTGTCGGGTGCGCTGCCGCGCGTGGTGCGCGGCAGCATTGCTGTGGGGCTGGCTGGCGACGAGGCCGTACCTTTGCCCGATGAAGGGGTGGTTGCCAATATCAACATGAGCGGGGTGAATCTGGACGCCTGGAGCGCAGCCTTGTCGCAAGCAGCAGGAACCTCCTTGGCCGGTGCCGCACCAGCGCCAGCAGGGTCTGCTGCCGCTGCGGCCAGCCCGGCATTGACCTATTTGCCCAACAGCATGGCAGTGCGTGCCAAAGAGCTGACTTTGGGCGGACGCACGCTGCACAACGTGGTGGTGGGCGGTGGGCGTGAGGGGTTGATGTGGCGTGCCAACCTGGACGCCAGCGAGCTCAATGGATATGTCGAGTACCGGCAACCGTCGGGCGCAGGTGAGGGCCGTGTCTATGCCCGTCTGGCCCGGTTGAGCATTGCACCAGCGGCAGCTGCCGAGGTGGAAACCATCCTCAATGAGCAGCCAGCCGGTATTCCGGCGCTGGACATTGTGGTGGATGACTTTGAACTGCGCGGCAAGCGTCTTGGCCGGGTGGAGGTAGAGGCGATCAACCGGGGTGGAGGGGTGCCTGCGCGTGAGGGTGGGGTGCGTGAGTGGCGGCTCAACAAGTTCAACATGACCACGCCCGAAGCGGTGCTCACGGCCAGTGGCAACTGGGCCAGTACCAATGCCCAGACCTCGCTCTTGTTGCCTGGGGCTCCTGTGCGGGGTGTGGCCGGGCCACGGCGCACGGTCCTGAAGTTCAAGCTCGACATCAACGATGGCGGTGGGTTGCTGGCACGTTTTGGCATGAAGGATGTGGTCCGGCGCGGGCGCGGCAAGATGGAGGGGCAGGTTGCCTGGCAGGGTTCGCCCATCACGCTGGACTACCCCAGCCTGGCCGGTGCCTTCACCGTCAATGTGGAAGCGGGCCAGTTCCTCAAAGCCGAGCCGGGCATTGCCAAGCTTTTCGGTGTGCTGAGCCTGCAGGCACTTCCGCGACGGCTGTCGCTGGACTTTCGGGATGTCTTTAGCGAAGGCTTTGCGTTCGATTTTCTGCGCGGCGACATCGCGATTGAGCAGGGAATCGCCAAAACCAACAACCTGCAGATGAAAGGTGTCAATGCGGCTGTCCTGATGGAGGGGCGGGCCGACATTGCGAAAGAAACGCAGGAGGTCAAGGTGGTGGTGGTTCCCGAACTCAACGCCGGCACAGCCTCGCTGATCGCCACCGTGATCAACCCGGCTGTCGGTCTGGGCAGCTTTTTGGCGCAGTATTTCTTGCGCAAACCCTTGGCCGAAGCCGCAACGCAGGAGTTTTACATTGATGGCAGCTGGGTAGACCCCAAAATCACCAAGGTAGAACGTAAACTGCTCAACCCCGCTGAGGTGGCAAATTGAAAATTTCCGTCATTCAAATGGTCTCTGGCACCAATCTTCAAGCCAACCTGGATCGTGCCCACGCCCTGTTGCTTGCTGCCGCGCGGGAGGGTGCCGAGTTGGCGGTGTTGCCGGAGTATTTTTGCCTGATGGGCCAGCACGATGCAGACAAGCTGGGTATTGCGGAGCCTTTTGGAGCTGGGCCGATCCAGCACTTTTTGTCCAACACGGCGCAGGCCTTGGGGTTGTGGCTGGTAGGCGGCACGCTGCCCTTGTCCACCGCGCAAGATGACGGCACCGCTGCACCGGGTGAAACAAACCGCGTTTACAACAGCACCCTGGTGTATTCGCCCACGGGGCAGTGCGTGGCGCGCTACGACAAAATTCATCTCTTTCGCTTTGACAATGGGCAGGAACGTTATGACGAGTCCTGTGTGCTCAGGCCCGGCGCTGCACCCCAGGTGTTCGAGTTGCCCTCGCGCGACGGCCACCGCTGGCGCATTGGTCTGAGCGTGTGTTACGACCTGCGTTTTGCCGAGCTGTACCGGGCTTATGCCAGCGCCGGGGCCGATTTGCTGCTGGTGCCCAGTGCCTTCACCCACACCACCGGCCAGGCCCATTGGGAGGTCTTGCTGCGGGCGCGGGCCATTGAAAACCTGGCCTTTGTGGCTGCCGCCGCCCAGGGGGGGCAGCATGACAATGGACGCCATACTTGGGGTCACTCGATGCTGATTGACCCCTGGGGGGCTGTCATCGGCCAGCGCAGCGAGTCCGAAGGTGTGGTCAGTGCTGAACTGGACGCCGCCCGGCTTGCAGCTTGCCGGGTGCAGCTGCCTGCGCTCAAGCACCGCGTGCTGTGATTCCATTTCCAAATCATCCGCGACATTGTTGCGTTGCGTCACAAATGATTTGGAAATGCAATGCGGGGGGGCTCTATTCCTTTTCGATGGCCTTGCCTGCATCACTCTGCGCATCGGGTTTGTTCGTTATATCGTGTGGCAATTCACCGTGCCGCCGCCCTGAAAACATGGTCCACCAGACAATCAGCAACAGCAGCACCAGTGCGCCCCCTGCTTCCAGCAATAACAAACTCATGACCCGAATCCTTTGTACCCTAAGCTATGTTTTGATTGTAGGGATGCTGGCCGCCTGTGGCAGCGCGCCCCTGCAAGCCCCTGTGAGCAGTCGCCCCGTCGGGGCCGTCACCGTCGTGGGGGGTGAAGACACCGGAGACTTGCCGGGCCCCATTGTGCAAGCCAGAAGCCGCTGGACGGCTGTGCGGTGGGCCGAATTGCCCGGTTTGGCGGATGATGCCTTGCATGAGGCCTGGAATGCCTGGCTGAAAAGTTGCGAAAAACCCGGCCCGGTGTTTGCGCCACTGTGCGGCGAAGTGCGGCGTTTGAGCATTGGCGCACCACAGGAACAACTCACGTGGCTGATGGCCCGTTTGCAGCCTTACCGGGTGGAGTCGCTGTCGGGTGATCCGGGCAACCTGCTGACCGGCTATTTCGAGCCCGTGCTGGAGGCGTCGCGCACACCCAGCGCCCAATACCCGGTGCCGCTGTACCAAATTCCTTTAACGCTGGCCCAGCGCAAGCCTTGGTACACCCGCCAGGAAATCGACACGCTGGAGGCCGCCCAAGCGGCGCTCAAAGGCCGGGAAATTGCCTACCTTGCGGACCCGGTTGACGCACTGGTGCTGCAGATTCAGGGCTCTGGCCGGGTCCGCGTCACCGAGCCTGATGGTTCCCAGCGGCTGGTGCGGCTGGCCTACGCGGGCTCCAACGAGCAGCCTTACAAAAGCGTGGGTCGCTGGTTGCTGGAGCAAGGTGCAGTGCGGGATGCTTCATGGCCCGCTATCCGGGCCTGGATCGCGCAAAATCCGGCGCGTGTCAATGAACTGCTGTGGAGCAATCCGCGCACGGTGTTCTTCCGGGAGGAGGCTTTGTCGCAGCAGGATGCGGCCTGGGGCCCCAAAGGTGCGCAGGGTGTACCGCTGACGCCGGGGCGCTCCATCGCGGTGGACCCCGGCAGCATTCCCTACGGAACCCCGGTGTGGCTGGCCTCCAGTGGCCCCCAGATCACGCTGCAAAAACTGGTGCTTGCGCAAGACACCGGCAGTGCTATCGTTGGCGCTGTACGGGCCGACTATTTTGCCGGCTCAGGCGCGCAAGCCGGTGAGCTGGCGGGGCGCCTCAAGCAGCCACTGCGCTTGTGGGTGTTGTGGCCAAAATAAGGCGAGTGAATTACCATCGGCTCCGGGGTCATAAGGCCTTAACCAATCAACGAATGAATCCATGAAAACATCAATGCGGGAAATCGATGAGCGCACAAGCTTAACCAGCAACAGCATGTTCGAGTTGCTCGTGTTTCGCCTGGGGGAGGCACCGGGCACCGACCGGCGTGAGCTGTTTGGCATCAACGTCTTCAAGGTGCGCGAGATCATGGTGATGCCCCAGATTACAGCCATGGTCAATGCGCCGCCGTCCGTGATGGGCATTGCCAATGTGCGCGGCGAAATGATTCCGGTGGTCAATCTGGCCTCCATCACCGGCTGCAACCCCACCAAGGGGCTGGGCATCTTGCTCGTCACGGAGTTTGCCCGCACCACCCAGGCGTTTGCCGTGGAAGAAGTGAACGAGATCGTTCGATTGGAGTGGAAGCATGTGCTCTCGGCCGAGGGGCATGGCGGTGGTTTGGTCACCAGCATTGCACGCTTGGATGGCAGTGCGGAAAACACGCGTTTGGCACAAGTGCTCGATGTGGAGCAAATTCTGCGTGACGTGTTTCCCCAACAGCACAAGGGTATCCAGGAGGACGATGTGATTCCACAGTTTCATCTGCCGCCTGGCACCATTATTTTGGCAGCGGACGATTCAGCTGTGGCGCGGATGATGATCGAGGAGGGCCTCAAAGCCATGGGCGTGCCCTACATCATGACCAAAACCGGAAAGGAAGCATGGGACCTGCTACAGGCCTTCTCGACCCAAGCCGTGGCCGAGGGGAAAACAGTGCGGGACAAAGTTGCCGTGGTGCTCACCGACCTTGAAATGCCCGAGATGGACGGCTTCACCCTCACACGCAACATCAAGCAGGATCTTCGTTTCAAGGCCATTCCGGTAATCATTCACTCGTCTTTGACGGGCAGCACCAACGAAAGCCATGTGAAAAGCGTCGGTGCCGATGCCTACATTGCCAAATTTGTAGCCGATGAGCTGGCAGCCACCATTCGGGATGTGCTGAAACGCTGAAACGCTACCGGTCATGGGGCCTTGGGGTCACGGCTGACCCCAATCCCGCCATCTTGCCTCAAGCGCGCACGGGCAAAGCGCCAAAAATTACCAGCCATATTTCTATAAAAACGGGGCAAGATTCATTGACCCCAAGGGATGCACACCATGCTGGAAGACATCAAAAAAACCCTCTGGGCCACCGCAGACAAGCTGCGCGCCAACATGGACGCCGCCGAATACAAGCATCTGGTGCTCGGCCTCATCTTCGTCAAATACATCTCTGACACCTTTGCCGCCCGCCGCGCTGAGCTGACCACGCGCCTGACCAACCCGGCAGACGACTACTTCTTTGCCAACGCCACGCCTGCCGACCTGCAGCTAGAGCTGGAAGACCGCGACTACTACACCGAGGTCAACGCCTTTTGGGTGCCTGAGAGCGCCCGATGGGAAAGCCTGCGTGCTAGCGCCAAGCAGCCCGATATTGGCAAGCGCATCGACGATGCGCTGACGCTCATCGAGTCTGAGAACGCCAAACTCAAAGGTATCTTGGACAAACGCTACGCACGCGCCCAACTGCCCGACGGCAAGCTGGGGGAGTTGGTGGATTTGGTGTCAACAATAGGCTTTGGCGACAACCCAACGAACCGTGTGCCCCCAGGCAACGGCGATGCCGTTGCCGCCCCCCAAGGAGGTCGAGGAAGCTTGGGGCGGCCCGGCGCTTCCTCAGCCCGTGACGTGCTGGGCCAAGTGTATGAATACTTCCTGGGCATGTTCGCCAGCGCCGAAGGCAAGCGCGGCGGGCAGTTTTACACCCCGGCCAGCATCGTCAAGACGCTGGTGGCGGTGCTAGAGCCCCACGAAGGCAAGGTGTACGACCCCTG
Organism: Candidatus Rhodoferax bjergmarkensis; assembly: GCA_016708345.1. GTDB lineage: Bacteria > Pseudomonadota > Gammaproteobacteria > Burkholderiales > Burkholderiaceae_C > Rhodoferax > Rhodoferax bjergmarkensis. Next base: position 109,889 of record JADJFX010000036.1, on the reverse strand, counting down.
CTGCGGATCGGGCGGCATGTTTGTGCAGAGTGAGAAGTTCATCGAAGCCCACGGCGGCAAGATTGGCGACGTATCCATCTACGGCCAAGAGGCCAACCCCACCACCTGGCGGCTGGCCGCCATGAACCTGGCCATTCGCGGCATCGACTTCAACCTGGGCCGCGAGCCCGGCGACACCTTCACCCGCAACCAGCACCCCGATTTGCGCGCCGACTTCATCCTGGCCAACCCGCCCTTCAACATCAGCGACTGGTGGCACGCCAGCCTGACGGGTGACGCCCGCTGGGTCTATGGCGACCCACCACAAGGCAACGCCAACTACGCCTGGCTGCAGCACATGCTGCACCACCTCAAGGCAGGAGGCCGCGCCGGCATTGTGCTGGCCAATGGCTCCATGAGTTCCAGCCAGAACAGCGAGGGCCAAATCCGCGCCGCCATGGTCGAGGCCGACGTGGTGGAGGTCATGGTGGCGCTGCCCGGCCAGTTGTTCTTCAACACCCAGATACCGGCCTGCCTGTGGTTTTTGGTCAAGCAGAAAACCCACCGCAAGGGCCAAGTGCTGTTCATCGACGCCCGCAAACAAGCCACCATGATCAGTCGGGTACAGAGCGAGCTGACCGATGTGGTGATTGAGCGCATCGCCGCCACCGTGGCCGCGTGGCGTGGGGTTCCAGACCCCAGCCACTCTGAAAATGATAGCTGCTCGCGCACTTTCTATGCAGACATTCCCGGCTTTTGTCGCTCAGTTCCGCTGACCGAAATCGCCCAGCACGGCCATGTGCTGACACCGGGCCGCTATGTGGGTGCGGAAGAAGTCGAAGACAACTTTGAGGACTTCACCACCAAGATGCAGCAGCTCACCGAAAAATTGGGCGAGCAAATGGCCAAGGGCGCGGAGCTGGACCAGTTGATACGCGCCAAGCTGGGAGGGTTGGGGTATGAGTTCTGAAAAGCAGGATGTCGAAAGCGGCGTCGTGATTGTGGACGCGCCGTTCAACGTGGACGAAACCGAGCAACCTTTTGGCCAACGCTGGGGCGGGGAGTGCTTCACTCTCACCTCTGAACATCTGGCAGCACTTCAAGCGGGTAAAACACTTGCGCTGGATGTGCAAAACGAGTACGTCACATTTGTGCGACTTCAATCTGCGGATGATGGAAGGGCCGAGGCATGACCAACGAACCAAAACTCCAACCGCTGATTGGAGAAATCACCCCCAACACCGCCGACTACCGCCAATGGCTGGGCGAGCTGAAAACGCGCTTTCGCCAAGTTCAGCTCAAGGCTGCCGTCGCAGTCAACACCGCCATGCTCCAGTTCTATTGGGAGTTGGGGGCGGACATGGTGGCCAAACAAGCGCAATTTGCATGGGGCAGCGGCTTTTTGACCCAGCTCAGCGCCGATTTGATGCGCGAGTTCCCGGACGTGAAGGGTTTCTCGGTCCGCAACCTCAAATACATCCGGCAGTGGCACGAGTTTTGGCTAGACGCGCCAATTGGGCAACAGCCTGTTGCCCAATTGGCGCAACAGCCTGTTTCGCAAATTCTGTCCATCCCCTGGGGCCACAACCTGGCTATTCTGGCCAAGTGCAAGCAGCACGGTGAGGCGCTGTATTACGCCCAAGCCACGCAAACCTATGGCTGGAGCCGCAGCGTGCTGGTGCACCAGATCGAGAGCGGCCTGTGGCAGCGCGAGGGCAAAGCCATCACCAACTTTGAGCAGACGCTGCCCGCCGCTCAGTCGGACCTGGCCACCCAAATGCTCAAAGACCCGTACAAGTTTGACTTTTTATCGCTCAGCAAAGAGCACACCGAGCGCGAACTGGAAAACGACCTGATCGCCCACATCACCCAGTTTCTGCTGGAGCTGGGCGCAGGCTTTGCCTACATTGGCCGCCAGGTGCCGCTTCAAGTGGGCGAGCGCGAGTTTTTTTTGGACCTGCTTTTCTATCACACCCGCCTGCATTGCCATGTGGTGGTGGAGCTGAAAACCGTGGACTTTGAACCCGAGTTTGCGGGCAAGCTCAATTTCTACACCAAGGCCGTGGATGAACAATTGCGCGGCGACGGTGACCAGCCCACCATCGGCCTGCTGCTGTGCAAAAGCAAAGACCGGCTGGTGGCCGAATACGCGCTCAGCGACATTCAAAAGCCCATGGGCCTGTCCACCTACACCCTGAGCCACACCCTGCCCGAAGCCCTGCGCGACAAGCTGCCCAGCATTGAGGCGATTGAGCGGGAGTTGGGGCTGGATGGAGGTGATAAGCCATGACCGACAACCTCGACCAACTCGCCGGGCAAATGGTGGCCCTGTTCCGCCAGGCCGTGCCACTCGCCAACTTGGAGGTCGATGCCATTATCCAAAGCGGCGAGCAGGACACCCAGCGCATTGAGCACCAGCTTGACCACATGCTCGGACTTTGCTGCGACCCGGACATGCTGGTGGTGTTCAAGCGGCTGTGCCGGTATTACGACGGCCCCAAAAGAAGAAACCTCGGCTCCAGTCACCGCCGCAAAGAGCGGGAGAGGGAGTTCCGAGGCTTACCACTCAATTTTACGTTAACCCATGTGACGCATGCAACTCACACTTTATAAGCAAATCGAGGCCCACATCTCGGCTGAGAGGCTGAGTGCTTACGCCTCGCCAATGGCCGGGGCAAAGGCCGCGCCACGCCTCGTGCTGGCACGCTACATGCTCAACATGGCATTGTGTGAAAGCCTCTACCCCGCGTTGCAAACGTGTGAAATTGCATTGCGTAACGCCATTCACAGCCATTTGACGGCACTTATAGGCCGTGACGATTGGTTCAATGCTGTGAATTTTGAGCTAACACCTTGGGCGCAAAGTGAAGTGCGCAAGGCGAAGGACAAAATTGCCAAAACCCACAAACCCGTCACCGCAGGGCGCGTGGTGGCTGAACTGCAATTTGGGTTTTGGACCAGCCTGTTTGAGGCCCACTACGAGCAAAACACACCCTTTTTGCCCAGCGGCATCAAGGCGGTTTTTGCCCACTTGCCCAAAAGCCTGCACAAGCGCAAAGACCGAAAAAACGACTTGGAACACGTTCGCGCCCTGCGCAACCGCGTCTTCCACCACGAGCGCATTGTTCACTGGAAAGACCTGGACGCGCAGCACGATCTGATTTTGCAAATCATTGGCTGGATCAACCCGCAACTGCGCCAAATGACCGCCGCACTGGAGCGCTTTCAAGCAATACGACAGGCAGGGTTGGTGCCGTTTTTGGGCGGTGAAATTTGGGGTGTGGCGGATGAAGCGGTGTTGGGGGGTGGGGTATGAGGATTGGGAAGATTTTAGTGAACTCGGCAAGAATTACGATCGCGCCCATTTTCATTCGACGAACCAGAAGTAGTATTGGTAAACACGGGTGATGGCTCGTGGAAACTTTCTGCACCGGCGTTTCCGTGGGTCGAGCCTCCGGCCAGGCAAGCGCTACTCAAAATGCACATTCTCAGTTCGATGATCCGTCCTGCAAATGGACGTTTGCATTCGTGGAGTTTGATGACAGGGTATGAAGTCGTAGCCGCCAAATCATGGTCATCGAGAATCTTGGATGTGTTTTCGCCAGATTTGCACACGTCCTGACGAATCAAGACTCTTGGCGAGTTTCAAAGGATTGCCGAATCCTGGCTCAGGGACGTTTCCGCAGATTACGTTCGATTCAATTGCTCACTTTCCAATCCCTGTCCCGCAGAAGGAGAACAAGACGAAATTGCACGTACTTTGGATGCCCTCGACGACCGCATCACCCTCCTGCGCGAAACCAACGCCACGCTGGAAGCCATCGCCCAGGCGCTGTTCAAGTCGTGGTTTGTCGATTTCGACCCCGTGCGCGCCAAGCTGGAAGGCCGCGCCCCCGAAGGCATGGATGAGGCCACCGCCCGGCTGTTTCCCGACAGCTTTGAGGAATCGGAGTTGGGCTTGGTGCCGAGGGGTGGCGGGTTGCGCCATTGGCGATGCGTTTGACGATCAACCCCGGACGCGCAAACTCTCAAGGGCGTGATGGCGGAACCTGGCCATTCACTGCTGGCACACCCAAAGCGCCTTTCCGGGATGCGGCCAATATACGATGGGTTCCGAGCGCAAAGTTGCGCAGGACTTGGCAAAGATCGTTATTGGCACGCGTTGCCCTGCTTGGAAAATGGAAGATCCGCCTTCGTTGACTTCCTTGCCGTAGGCCAGATTGCGTTGGGGCTAAACCAGAGTTTCTTGTCCTTCGCCCCAAAGCACCTCTTCCGCAGTACCTTGGCTATTTGTTATGTCGTCATCCGGCGTTCAGGGAGTATGCAATCCAGAGCATGTCGGGCACCAGTGGTCGTCAACGAATACAAAACGATGTGCTCGGGCGGTACATGCTCGCTGTTCCTAGCCTTGAAATCGCCGCTGTCTTTGGCAGCGTAATGCAGCGGGCGCATTGTTTGCGGCGAATCATCAATCAGCCCAAACCCTAGCCACCCTGCGCGACACCCTGCTGCCGCGCCTGATCTCCGGCCAGTTGCGGCTGCCAGAGGCAGAATCGTTGTTAGAGGGCTTTGCCGCATGAAAACCCTTTTTTTGGACGAGTCCGGGGATCACAACCTGTCGGTGATTGATCCGGCGTATCCGCTTTTCGTGCTGGGTGGCGTGATCATGGAGGCCGACTATGCCCAAGAGGTGCTCACACCGGCCATTGCGGACTTCAAGCGCAGGCTGTTTGGGCGCGACGATCTGGTCTTGCACACTGCGGACATCACGCGCAACCGCAACGGCTTCGAGCGACTGAAGGACACTGGTTTTCGTGCCGAGTTTTATGACCAACTCAATGCGCTGGTGCGCAGTCTGGAGTTCAGCGTGCTGGCGTGCGCGATTCGCAAAGATGCGCACCTCGCACGCTACGGCATGGCCGCACTCGACCCGTATCTGATGAGTCTGGACATTCTGGTGGAGCGCTTTTGCATGGATGTGGGCGACATCGAGGACGGTGGCCTGATCGTGGCTGAGCGGCGCGGCCCGACGCTGGATCATGAGCTGGAGCTGGCGTGGTTGAACCTGAAAATTCAGGGCACACGGTATATGCAGGCCAAGCAGGTCGAGCGGCGTATCCAGAGCCTGAACTTGAAGAGCAAAGCTGCCAACGTGGCGGGGCTGCAATTGGCCGATTTGGTGGTTACACCCATTGGCCGCCAAGTGTTGGGAAAGCCCGTGAAGGATGATTACGCCATCGTGGAAAGCAAGTTCCGCCGCAGTCCGCATGGGCGGATCGAGGGCTATGGTCTGATGGTGTTGCCCAAATGAAAAAGGGCCGAACCCCGCTACGCAGTGGACGACCCATGAGCGGAGTTTACTGCAAACCATGTGCGATAGGTTGGAGCACCTTCAATTACTATGCTTATGATAGCTGCTTGCGCATGTTCCACGGGTGCTACAGGCCAATTTCGCTCCATAAATTTCAATCCAATATGACCATTCCGGATACACCTCAAATTCTGGCCCTACTCGACCAGCTGGAGCATTGCATCGCTGATGATTTGGAAAGTCAGTTCCTGGACTTCAAGCCTTGGCAAAGCCCCAAGGAAGATTTGAAGCTAGCCTGTGAGTACGCGTCTTGCTTTGCCAATGCAGGGGGTGGGGTGGTGGTTTTTGGTGTGGCTGACAAGGTGCGCGGGCGCGCCCAGGCGATCCAAGGTGCCAAGGGCTATGACCTGGATATTTTTCGTCGAGGCATTTTTGATGGCACGCGCCCCGGCATAGACGCTGAAGTGGATGAAATTCCTGTGCCTGAAGGTACCGGCAAGCTGCTGGTGATGCGCGTTTGGCCGGGTGAACGCAAGCCTTACGGCACATCGGCGGGTCTGTTCAAGCAACGGGTTGGCAAAAATTGCATGCCGTTGGACCCTTCCGTATTTCAGCATGCCCAAATTAGCACAGCCGCCGTTGATTGGAGTGGCGCCCCCGCCATCGGCCTGAGTTTGCGTGACCTTGACCCCTTGCAGATTGAGCGGGCGCGTCAGATTTTGCGCAGCAAAGCGCCATCTTCGGGGTTGATTGATTTGCCTGATTTGGAGTTTTGCGGGGGCTTGAAGCAGTGCGGCGTGGACAGGTGACGCATACCGGCATGTTGCTGTTTGCACGGCGTGAGGTGTTGTCCGAGCTTTGCCCTCAAGCGCAGTTTCATTACGTTTTGCATGACAGTGAAACCAGCGTGGCGCGCAACGACATTGAGCGGCTGCCACTACTGGAGGCCGTAGAGCGTATGGAGCAAATTTTTCTGGGGCCGTTGAACCCCGAGAAAGAGATTGATCTGGGTCTGTTCAAGTTGCGCATCCCGCAGTTCCCGATAGAGGGCGTTCGCGAAGCCATTCTCAATGCGCTGACGCACCGCGACTATCAGCATCCGGGTGAAATTCTGGTTCGCCACTCCGTTCAGGAACTGGTGGTAACCAGCCCCGGCGGCTTTGTGGACGGCATCACGCCCGAAAATATTTTGCGGCATGAGGCTGTGCCCCGAAACCGGACCTTGGCCAACGCGCTGGTCAAATTGCGACTCGTCGAGTCTTCAGGCATTGGCCGCAAACGGATTTTCCGTTCTGCTTTGGTTTATGGAAAACGGCGCCCCGTTTACACAACCGACGGCCTATCGGTCACTCTGCGAATTTTTAACCAGGGCGCACATGAAGCGCTCGCCCGCCTGATTGCCCGGCTGGACGCGCAGGGTGCCGAGGTCGGGCTGGACCAGCTCTTGGTGTTGGATGCCATGCTGGGGCAAGACTTTATTGACGTCGGACAGGCTGCTGACGTGCTGCAACTGTCGAAAGAAGACGCGCGCCGCGTGCTGGACGCCATGGCTTTGCCGCCTTTGAGTCTGATAGAACGCAAGGGGCATACAGCCGCAGCGACTTTTCACCTGGCCAAAGGGGTTGCCAAAGAATTGAAAGGCAAGGCGGCCTACACCAAGACGCGTGGTTTAAACCCTGTGCGCTACGCCGAAATGGTGCGCGAGTATTTGAAAGATCATCAAAAAATCAGAAATGCCGAACTGCGGGAGCTGCTGGGTTTGGGTGATTCGCCTTCAGCACAGGTAGAGGCATCACGCTACCTAAAAAAATGGAGTCAACCGGATGGGTTTCTGGACAAGGTGAGTGAGGGTGCTGTCCACTACATCTCGCGAAAAGCCATTTAGCAATTGCTTAACAACCGCTACCGCACGCTTGAAATTAATAAAAACTCTTTTAAAAACAATAAGTTAGAAGTGCTTAACAACGTCACGCCAGTTGAACCCGGCGCCCACATTTACTATGAATTTAATAGCTTCTTGTGCACATCCAGCGTGCGCAAATGGCCAATTGGATGCTCAAACGCCTAGCCAAGCCGCCGCCCAAGCCAAGCCAATGAAAAGAACCGCATGACAACAACTCCGGGTACCCAATACGCGCTTTTTGAAGTGGCTGAGGCTTCTCCGCTAGAAAGCCCACCTACAGACAACCCAGAAGCACGATTCAGCGATTACGTCGTCTATGTGGACGAAAGCGGCGACCATTCACTGGCCAGCATCAATCCGGACTTCCCGGTGTTTGTGCTGGCTTTGTGTGTAATTCACAAACGGCACTATGCCGAAAAAATCATCCCCGCAGTCGAGAAGTTGAAGTTCAACTACTTTGGTCACGACAGCGTGGTGCTTCACGAGCATGACATTCGCAAGCAAAAGGGTGATTTCGCTTTTCTGAACCGATTGCCCGTCCGGCTTGAGTTCGTGGGGCAACTGTCGACCATCATGGATACCAGCAATTTCCTCCTGATTGCCTGTGTGGTGGACAAGGCGCGCATGGGCAAAAGCGAGGGGGCGTCGACCAATCCTTATCACATAGCTTTGGATATTTGTCTGGAGGCTTTGCGGGAATTTTTGGCAGAGAAAAAACAAGACCATCTTCTAACCCATTTGGTGGTGGAGTGCAGAGGCAAGAAGGAAGATAGGGAACTGGAGTTGGAGTTTCGTCGTATTCGCGATGGCAGCGCTCTTGGACGCGGGCGGCTTCCGTTCGATATTGTTTTTGCGGACAAGAAGACCAATCTGGCGGGCTTGCAGTTGGCCGACTTGGTCGCCAGGCCCATTGGTCTGAATTACATTCGCCCGGCACAGCAGAACCAGGCGTTTGACCTGCTGAAGCGCAAGTTCTACTGTGATGGCGGGCGTGCGCACGTGGGCAGTGGTTTTGAGAACGTGGGCTTGATGGTTTACCCACCCCACAAAGCGAAAAGCCCCGATGAACCCACCGAGGCTATAACGCCGATCGAGAACCCCCAATCCACTTGAGAATTAGTTTAACCTAACAACGCGCAATATGTTCATTCACCTTGCAGTCACTATGCTTTTGATAGCTGGTTGCGCAAGTTCCACGGGGCCTAAAGGCCTATTTGATACTCAAATATCCAATCAAACCGCCGCCCAGGCAAGACGTAATAAGAGAACCGTATGACACCACCCACCGGCAAATCCGCACTCACCCTGCCCGAAGGCTATGCCGACTGGCTGGCGCAGCTCAAGGGCCAGATTGTCCAGGCCCGGCAACGGGCCTCGCTGTCGGTCAATGCCGAGTTGGTGCAACTCTATGGCCGCGTGGGGCGCGACATTTTGGAGCGGCAGCAAAGTCAGGGCTGGGGTGCCAAGGTGATTGACCGGCTGGCGCTTGACCTGAAAGACGCCTTTGCCGATATGCGCGGCTGGTCGTCCAGCAACCTCAAGTACATGCGTTTTTTTGCCCAGCATTGCCCGGAAGGTCTATTTGGGCAGCAGCCTGCTGCCCAATTGCCGTGGTTCCATATCGTGACCGTGTTGACGCAGTTACCAGTTGCTGCGCGAGTTACCGCCCCTGCTGGAGCAAAGTCTGCCCAGCATTGCGGACATTGAAGCGGAACTGGCGGGAGAGGAAATACCTTGATTTCACTACGCTTTTAATAGCTGCTTGCGCACATTTCACGAGGGCTACAGGCCAATTTGATGCTCAAACACCTAGCCAAGCCGCCGCCCAAGCAAGGCGGAAGAAAAAGACCGCATGATCACACCCACCTGGTTCACCCCAACCTGCCATAGCGTTAGCAACCAACGTACCCGGTCCCTTGCCCGCCCTGCAATCTGACGTCGCTGGCACAATCCACCGACAGTCCTTTCCCCGAAAGTAAACGCCATGCAAATCGAGTCCATCGAGATCAAAAACTACCGCTTGTTCCGGGACACGAAGCTCACCAACATTCCACGTCTGTGTGTATTGGTGGGGGCCAACGGCACAGGTAAATCAACCCTGTTTGATGTGTTGTCCTTTTTGAAGGATGCGCTGGCCATGAATGTGGGCAAGGCCGTGTCCAAACGCGGGGGCTACAAAGAGCTTGCCAGTCGCGGTTATGTGAACGAACCGATTGAACTGACTTTACAGTTTCGGCTGGAAATCACGGGCTATGAGCGTCTGGTAACTTACATCCTCAAGATCGAGCCCGACGCCACGGGACGCGCCTTTGTGGCGCGCGAAGTGCTGCGATACAAGCGGGGCGCGAATGGCAAACCCTTTCACTTTCTTGATTTCGCCTGCGGCAAGGGTTATGCCATCACCAACGAGGAAGATTTTTCGAAAGCGGATGAGGCCCTCAAACGCGAAGACCAGGAGCTGGATGCCACTGATATTTTGGCCATCAAAGGCCTGGGGCAGTTTGAGCGGTTCAAGGCGGCCAGCGCGTTTCGCCTCATGATCGAGAACTGGCATATCTCAGACTTCCATGTATCCGATGCCCGCCAAAGCCAGGAAGACGGTTTTGCGGAACACTTGTCCACACAGGGTGAAAATTTGCCGCTGGTTGCCAACTACTTGTTTGAGCACCATAGGGATCGGTTCGACCGGGTACTCAAGTCCATGCAGCAGCGCGTGCCGGGCGTGTCCGTTGTAGAACCCAGGCAAACGGAGGACGGGCGCCTGGTGCTGCGTTTTCAGGATGGGAGTTTCAAAGACCCGTTTATTGCACGCCATGTGTCGGACGGCACGATCAAGATGTTTGCCTATCTGGTACTGCTGAACGACCCCAAACCCTACCCTTTGCTGGCCGTAGAGGAGCCAGAAAATCAGTTGTACCCCGAACTGTTGGCGGAATTGGCCGAAGAGTTTCGCTCCTATGCGAAGCGGGGAGGTCAGGTTTTCATTTCGTCGCACTCACCTGACTTTTTGAATGCGCTGACGCTGGATGAAATTTATTGCCTGCGCAAGCAAGAAGGGTTCACGCGCATTACACGTGCGGGCGACTCAGAGAATTTGCGTGCCTTGTTCGATGCGGGTGACCTGCCAGGTTATCTCTGGAAGCAGGGCCTGTTTGAAGGGTTGAACTGATGCAAGGGCGGCTCATTTTCCTGGTGGAAGAGCTCTCCATGAAGGTTTTGCTCGATGGGCTTTTGCCGCGGTTCTTTCCGGGTTGGCAAAAGGGAATTCACTTTATGTGCGTCCCACACGAAGGGAAAAGTGATTTGGACAAAAGCGTTCCACGCAAGCTGAAGGAGTGGAAGGTGCCAGGGGATAGGTTTGTGATCGTCCGCGACAACGACAACGCCGATTGTGTGGCTTTGAAGGCGCGCTATGTTGCTGTTTGCGGCGCTTGCGGTCGCCCGGAAAGCCTTGTACGCCTGGTGTGCCAGGAGTTGGAGAGCTGGTATTTGGGCGATTTGTGGGCCATGGCGCAGGCATTTTCGCAGCCCAACTTGGACACTCCCGGCCACCGCAAGCGGTTTGCTGACCCGGACGGTTGGCAAAAACCGTCCGTCGAAGTGGATCGGTTGGTCGTAGATTTTGGCAAGGTGGCTGGAGCGCGGGCGATGGCTGCGCACCTACGAGCGGGCGAACACAATCGTTCGAGCAGTTTCAAAGCATTCACCATCGGAGTCCGTCGGGTTGCATTGGAAATGGAATGGCCAAACGTTGCCTGATCTCCGGCCAGTTGCGCCTGCCAGAGGCACAAGCCGCAGCAGAGGAGATGCGGTCATGAGTCCAATGGCATCAATCACTATGCTTTTGATAGCTTCTTGCGCACGTTCCACGGGGACTGCAGGCCAATTTGATGCAAAATTCAAGCCAAACAATTCCAGGCAACTTTTACAGCAACCCAGTAAGCTGGTAAGCTGGTTCTTATGAAAACCACCCTCGATTTACCCGACGAACTGGTGCGCGAGATGAAGCTGCGCGCCGTGATGCAGGGACGCACCCTGCGCGACCTGGCTGCCGACTTTATTCGCCAAGGCCTGGGGCTTGCCGCGCCCCGGCCACTGCAAGCGCCGTCGCCAGGTTCACGCGCTGAAATCAGTGCCGACGGAATGCCCATCATTCGGGGTGAGCCCGACGCACCCGCCCAACGCATGAGCGCCGAAGACCTGATAGCCCTTGAACAGGTCCTGCAAACCCAGGAGGACATGCAGCGTGCCGGGCTACCTGTTTGACACCAGTACCTGGCTGGCAGCGACCTTTGAGCGGCACCCATCCCACAGCATTGCCCGGCGGGCATTGCAGCAAACCACACCCACCCAACCGGCGGTTTTTTGTCGTGCTACACAGCAAAGCTTTTTGCGACTGCTGTCCACGGCAGTACTTGCGAAAACCTATGGAGTTCCCCCGCTGACCAGCCGGGATGCGCTGGCCGTGCTGAACGCGTTGCAAGCCCTGCCGCAGGTGGCCCTACGCGATGAGGCCCCCGGCGTGTTTACCTTGTGGTGCCAAATGGCGGGGGCGGACACCGCATCGCCCAAAGTGTGGATGGATGCTTATCTGGCCGCTTTTGCTATCGCAGGCGGGCTACAGCTGGTTTCGCTGGACCGGGATTTCAAAAACTTTGTGCCGCAAGGGTTGGACCTGGCGCTGCTCAGCGCGTGATGCAATCGGCTTGCTCTGCAAGCGCACATTCATACTTGCACCCAATATTAAAGTTTGTTTTAATGTGATTCAAGTTCACTAAAGACTTCTTTCACACCATGCGCAGCACCGGCACCTACGCCATCTCCACCACCTTGGGTGAATCCGTGCAGGCTTTTGTGCCGCACGAACTGCCCCCCGCCCAGCCCGCGCTGGCGCCCGAGTGCTTTGTGGAGGCCAACCGGGTGGCGGAGCTGGCGCTGGCAAGGCTGTCTGGAGTGGCTGGGCTGGTGCCCTCAGTGGATTGGTTGCTGTACAGCGCCATCCGCAAAGAGGCGCTGCTGACCTCCCAAATTGAAGGCACCCAGGCCACGCTGGCCGACCTGTTCGACGAAGAAGCGGGCTTTGCTGTGCGCAATACCGACGACGTGGAAGAGGTCACCAACTATCTGCGCGCCTTTCGGCTGGTGCAGACCCAATTGCGCGACCCGGCTGGCCTGCCTTTGAGCGTGCGCCTGTTAAGCGATGCCCACCGCTTGCTGCTGGACGGCGTGCGGGGCAATGGCAAACAGCCCGGCGAGTTGCGCCGCTCGCAAAACTGGATTGGGGGCACGCGCCCCGGCAATGCGGTTTTTGTGCCGCCCCCGCCCGAGCGGGTGCCCGCCTTGCTGGCGGACCTGGAACGGTTTATCCATGATGCTGCGCAGCCATTGCCGCCGCTGGTGAAGACGGCGCTGATTCACCTGCAGTTTGAGACGATTCACCCCTTCCTGGATGGCAATGGTCGCATTGGCCGCTTGCTGATTGCCGCGCTGCTGGAGCACTGGAGCCTGCTGCCCGAGCCGCTGATGTACCTGAGCGGCTACTTGAAGCAACACCAGGCCGAGTATTGCCGCCGCCTGTCCAACGTGCGCACCGAGGGCGACTGGGAGGGCTGGGTGGCTTTTTTCCTGGAAGGCGTGACTGTTGCCGCGCAGGATGCAGAGCGCAGCATTGTGGCCATTGCTACCTTGTTGACGGCAGACCGGCGAAAACTGCTGGCGTCAATCAAGGCTGGGCCTGCCAGCTACCGCCTGTTTGAAATGCTGCCCATGATGCCGCGCTTCAATATTGAGCAGGTGCGCCAGAAGCTGGGCACCACCTTTCCCACGGCCAATGCGGCGGTGAAGGTGCTGCAGGATTTGGGCATCGTGGCCGAGCTGACCGGGCAGAAGAAGAACCGCAGCTACAGTTATGCGGCGTACATCGCGCTGCTGGCAGACTAGCCTGGGAGGGCACCGTGACCGAAAACCAACTCGAACAAGAAACCCTGGCTTGGCTGCAGGACGTGGGCTACACCCACCTCTACGGCCCCGACATTGCGTTTGACGGCCCCAAGCCGGAACGCGCCAACTACCGGCAGGTGCTGCTGACATTCCGCCTGCGCGAGGCCGTTGGCAAGCTCAACCCGACCATTCCCACCGCCGCCCGCGAAGATGCCTTGAAGCAGGTGCTGGACCTTGGCATTCCGGCGCTGCTGTCGGCCAACCGGCACTTTCACCGCCTGCTGGTGGGTGGTGTGCCGGTGCAGTATCAGTTGAATGGTGAAACCCGGGGCGACTTTGTGCGCCTGGTGGACTGGGCCAACCCGCAGCGCAACGAGTGGCTGGCAGTAAACCAGTTCAGCATCAAAGGCTCGCACCACACGCGCCGCCCGGACATCATTTTGTTCGTCAACGGCCTGCCGCTGGTGCTGATTGAGCTGAAGAACCCGGCCGATGTGAACGCCGACGTGTGGAAGGCTTTCGACCAGATTCAGACCTACAAAGAGCAGATTCCCGATGTGTTCCAGACCAATGAGGTGCTGGTCATCTCCGACGGCACCGAGGCGCTGCTGGGCAGCCTGAGCGCCAGCGCCGAACGCTTTATGGCCTGGCGCACCATTGACGGCATCCTGCTTGACCCACTGGGCGAATTTAACGAGCTGCAAACCCTGGTGCGCGGCGTGTTGGCTCCGCAGTACCTGCTGGATTACCTGCGCTACTTTGTGCTGTTTGAAGACGATGGCGGCATTGTCAAAAAGATTGCGGGCTACCACCAGTTCCATGCGGTGCGGCTGGCGATTGGGCAGGTGGTGGCGGCATCGCGCCCCGGCGGCACACAAAAAGGCGGCGTGGTGTGGCACACGCAGGGCAGCGGCAAGAGCATCACCATGACCTGCTTTGCCGCGCGGGTGATGCAAGAGCCAGAGATGGAAAACCCGACCATTGTGGTGATTACCGACCGCAACGACCTGGACGGCCAGCTGTTTGGCGTGTTCAGCCTGGCGCAAGACCTGCTGCGCGAGCAGCCGGTGCAGGCGCGCACCCGCCAGGAGCTGCGCGCCTTGCTGGCGAACCGTCCTTCGGGCGGCATTGTGTTTGCCACCATCCAGAAGTTCATGCCGGGGGAAGATGAGGATATGTTCCCGGTGCTCTCGGATCGACACAACATTGTGGTGATTGCCGACGAGGCGCACCGCACGCAATATGGCTTTGAGGCAAAGCTCAAGACACGCAAGGGAATTTCTAAGCCAAATAGGGCTTCTGCGCAGGTAGAACGTGCGCAAGCAGCTACTAAAGTTATAGCAACTGGCGACGGTTCAGTACCCCCGCACCGTGCCGAATTTGCCCCGCCGGCCTACGCGGTGGACGCTGTAGCGGACAACACCAGCCCAGCCACATCCACCTACCAAGTGGGCTACGCCCAACACCTGCGCGACGCACTGCCCCAAGCCACCTTTGTGGCCTTTACCGGCACGCCGGTCAGTAGCACCGACCGCGACACCCGTGCCGTGTTTGGCGACTACATCCATGTGTACGACATGCAGCAGGCCAAGGAAGACGGCGCCACGGTGGCCATCTACTTTGAAACGCGCCTGGCCAAGCTCAAGCTCAAAGACGGCCACCTGCCGCTGATTGACGATGAGGTGGATGAGCTGGCTGAGGATGAAGAGATGAGCGACCAGTCCCGACTTAAAAGCAAGTGGGCGGCGCTGGAGAGGGTAGTGGGTGCCGAGCCGCGTGTGGCCAGTGTGGCGCAAGACCTGGTGGCGCATTTTGAAGAGCGTGGCAAGGCGCAGAGTGGCAAGGCCATGATTGTTGTCATGAGCCGCGACATCTGCGTGCACTTGTACAACGAGATCATCAAACTGCGCCCCGATTGGCACAGTCTTGATCCCGAGCTGGGTGCCATCAAGATTGTGATGACCGGCTCCGCCTGCGACCGTGCCTTGTTGCGGCCCCACATTTACAGCAGCCAGACCAAAAAGCGGCTGGAGAAACGTTTCAAAGACCCGTTTGATGCGCTGCAACTGGTCATCGTGCGCGACATGTGGCTGACCGGCTTTGACGCACCCTGCGTTCACACCCTGTACGTGGACAAGCCCATGAAGGGCCACAACCTGATGCAGGCCATAGCGCGCGTGAACCGCGTGTTCAAGGACAAGCAGGGCGGCTTGGTGGTGGACTACATCGGCATTGGCAATGAACTCAAAGCCGCCATGAAGGAATACACCAACGCCGCAGGCCGGGGCAGGCCGACGGTGGATGCAGCCGAGGCCTGCAGCGTGTTGATGGAAAAGCTGGACGTCTTGCGGGCCATGCTGCATGGGTTTGACTACAGCGGCTTTCTGACCGGCGGTCACAAAACCCTGGCCGGGGCCGCCAACCATGTGCTGGGGTTGGGCAATGGCAAAGAGCGCGACGGCAAAAAGCGCTTTGCCGACATTGCCTTGGCCATGAGCAAGGCCTTCACCCTGTGCTGCACCTTGGACGAGGCCAAGGCGGTGCGCGAAGAAGTGGCCTTTATGCAGGGCGTCAAAGTCATCCTGACCAAAAAAGACATCAGCACCCAAAAGAAAACCGACGAGGTGCGCGAGTTGGCCATCCGCCAAATCATCAACTCGGCGGTAGTGTCCGACAGCGTGGTCGATATTTTTGATGCAGTGGGGCTCGACAAGCCCAACATTGGCCTGCTCTCCGACGAGTTTCTGGCGCAGGTGAAAACCCTGCCCGAGAAAAACCTGGCGGTGGAGCTGCTGGAGCGGCTGCTGGAAGGCGAAATCAAAAGCCGCTTTGCCAGCAACGTGGTGCAGGACAAGAAGTTCTCAGAGCTGTTGGCCAGCGTAATCCAACGCTACCAAAACCGTTCGATTGAGACCGCGCAGGTCATGGAAGAACTGGTGGCCATGGCCAAGAAATTCCGCGAGGCGGCCAGCCGGGGCGATGCGCTGGGCCTGAGCGAAGATGAGGTGAAGTTCTACGACGCGCTGGCCACCAACGAGTCCGCCGTGCGTGAGCTGACGGATGAGACCCTCAAAAGAATTGCCCACGAACTGACCGAGAACCTGCGCCAGAGCCTGAGCGTGGACTGGTCCGAACGTGAGAGTGTGCGTGCCAAGCTGCGCTTAATGGTCAAGCGCATTTTGCGCAAGTACAAATACCCGCCCGATTTGCAGGATGCGGCGGTGGAACTGGTGCTGCAGCAGGCGCAGGTGATGGGGGAGAGTTGGGCAGCCTAAGGCGCTGATGAGTTGGCTGACAACCCTGCGCTGCAGGCATACACTTTGCCAAGTCGGCCTTGTCCGATTTTCGGAGGACTTGCATCATGAACGCACCGTACCCCGCTACCCAGCACAGCAGCCTTGAATCGATTTCGCTGGATGATAAATACGCCTTGGACCACGGCCCGGCGTTCATGAGCGGGGTGCAGGCGCTGGTCCGGCTGCCAATGCTGCAGCGCTTGCGGGATCAAATGGCTGGCAAAAACACCGCCGGCTTCGTCAGCGGCTACCGTGGCTCGCCTTTGGGCGGCCTGGACCAGGCGCTGGTCAAAGCCGAGCGCTACCTGAAGGCGCACCACATTGTTTTTCAGCCCGGCGTGAACGAAGAGCTGGCGGCCACCGCCCTGTGGGGCACGCAGCAACTCGGGTTTGCGCCGCCGGGCAGCAACAAGTTCGATGGCGTCTTTGGCCTGTGGTACGGCAAAGGCCCCGGAGTGGACCGCTGCAGCGATGTATTCAAACACGCCAACATGGCTGGCACCACCGAATGGGGCGGCGTGATTGCGGTGGCGGGCGACGACCATGTGGCCAAAAGCTCGACCGCCGCGCACCAGAGTGACCACATTTTCAAAGCCTGCGGCTCGCCGGTGTTCTTTCCGGCCACGGTGCAGGAGATATTGGATTTGGGCTTGCACGCCTTCGCCCTGAGCCGCTTTTCTGGCGTGTGGGCGGGCATGAAGACGATTCAGGAAATCGTCGAGTCCAGCGCCACCGTCATGCTGGACCCTGACCGTGTGCAGATCAAAATTCCGCACGATTTTCAGATGCCCCCCGGTGGCCTGCATATTCGGTGGCCCGATCGCGCACTGGACCAGGAGGCTCGGCTGTTTAACTACAAGTGGTACGCAGCGCTGGCCTACATCCGCGTCAATCGGCTGAACTACAACGCCATTGAAGGCCCCTGCGACCGGCTGGGCTTGATTGCCAGCGGCAAGGCGTTCAGCGACACCCGCCAGGCCTTGGCAGATTTGGGGCTGGACGACGCCACCTGCCAGCAGGTGGGGCTGCGACTGCACAAGGTGGGCGTGGTGTGGCCGCTGGAAGCGCAGCTCACCCGCGAATTCGCCTTTGGCCTGCAGGAAATCCTGGTCATCGAAGAAAAACGCCAGATCATCGAGTACCAGCTTAAAGAGGAGCTGTACAACTGGCGCGCCGACGTGCGACCCAACGTGCTGGGCAAGTTCAACGAAATCGAGGGTGATTTGTCGGGCGGCGAGTGGTCCAACGCCAACCCGGCAGACAGCACCTTGCTGCGGGCGCATGCGGACTTGTCGCCCGCCCTGATTGCCCGCGCCATTGCACAACGCCTGAAAAAATTGGGCGTCAGCGCCGATGTGGCCGCACGCATGGACGCGCAACTGGCGATTTTGGACGCCAAAGAGCGCGCCATGCAGGTGATTGCCCCGCCTGCTGAACGCCAGCCGTGGTTTTGCTCGGGTTGCCCGCACAACACGTCGACCAGAGTGCCCGAAGGCTCGCGCGCCATGGCCGGCATTGGGTGCCACTTCATGACGATCTGGATGGACCGCGCCACCGTGGGCTTCACCCAGATGGGCGGCGAGGGCGTGCCCTGGGTTGGCCAGCAGCCGTTTAGCCACGAGCAGCACATGTTTGCCAACCTGGGCGACGGCACTTACTTTCACAGCGGGCTGCTGGCGGTGCGCCAGAGCATTGCCAGCGGGGTGAACATCACCTACAAAATTTTGTACAACGACGCCGTGGCCATGACCGGGGGGCAGTATGTTGGCGAGCGCCCCGGCGCGCCGGGCGCGATGGCTGTTTCTGGGCATACCGTTGTGCAGATTGCGCAATCCATGCGGGCGGAGGGTGCTATCAAAATAGTAGTTGTGACGGACGAGCCGGAAAAGTACCAGCACATCACGGATTTGCCGCAAGGCATTGCCATCGAGCACCGTGACGCGCTGGACCGCATTCAGCGCGAGTTTCGCGCCATCAAAGGCACCACCGTCATCATTTATGACCAGACCTGCGCCACCGAAAAGCGGCGTCGGCGCAAACGCGGCACCTTGACCGACCCCGCCAAACGCGTTGTCATCAACGAGCTGGTGTGCGAAGGCTGCGGCGACTGCGGCGTGCAGTCCAACTGCCTGAGTGTGGAGCCGCTGGAGACTGAGTTTGGCCGCAAGCGGCAAATCAACCAGAGCAGCTGCAACAAGGATTACTCCTGCATCAAGGGTTTTTGCCCCAGCTTCGTCACGGTGGAGGGTGGGCAGCTCAGGCAAAAAGCCAACGGGCCGGCCCTGGCACCGTCCGCGTTGGGTGTGGTGCCCGAGCCGGTTCTGCCGGTGCTGGATGGTTCAAAGAATCAGGTCTGGGGGATGGTGGTGGCCGGTGTTGGCGGCACGGGCGTCATCACCATCGGCCAGTTGCTGGGCGTGGCCGCGCATCTGCAGGGGCTGGGCATCGTGACCCAGGATGCCGGGGGGCTGGCCCAGAAAGGCGGTGCCACCTGGAGCCATGTGCAAATTGGCACCAGCCAGGGCGATATTTGTACCACCCGGGTGGGCATGGCGGGGGCGGACCTGATTCTCGGCTGTGACCCGATTGTGGCTGCAGGCAAGGAAACTGTTTTTCGCATGCGCCAGGGGCGCACCCATGTGGCGCTCAATGCCCATGCGGGGCCAACCGCCGCTTTCGTCAGCAACCCCGAGTGGAATAACCCCGCGCAGGCGTGTGTGAGCGAAATCACAACGGTTGTGGGGGCGGCTGCGCTGGGCGTGTTCGATGCCGACCGGTTGGCCACGGAATTGATGGGCGACAGTCTGTACGCCAACCCCATGATGCTGGGCTACGCTTGGCAAAAAGGCTGGATTCCGCTGGGAAAAGCATCGTTGCTGCGGGCGATGGAACTTAACGCCGTGTCCGTGATGCAAAACCAGACCGCTTTTGAATGGGGTCGCCACGCAGCGCACGACGCCGCAGCCCTTGAGCGCGGGCTTCAACCGGGTCAGGTTGTGACGGTTCATAAGCGCCCATCGTTGGAGGCACTGATTGCGCGGCGGGTTGAGTTTTTGACCGGGTACCAAAATACTGCGTACGCTCAAAGCTACCAGGCTTTCGTCGCAAAGGTCAGGCAATGGGATGAGCGTGTGGGCAAGCAAAACCTGGCGCTGACCGAGGCCGTGGCCAAGGGCCTGTTCAAGCTCATGGCCTACAAGGATGAGTACGAAGTCGCCCGCCTGCATTCGGACGGTGTTTTTCAAAGAAAAATTGAAGCGATGTTTGAAGGTGATTTCACTCTTCACTACCATTTGGCGCCGCCGTTGCTGGCCAAAAAGAACGAGAAAGGCGAGTTGCAAAAGCAGCACTATGGCCCGGCCTTGCTGACAGGCTTCAAGTTGCTTGCGCGTCTGAAAGGATTGCGCGGCACGGCGCTGGATATTTTTGGTTGGACGCCTGAGCGCAGACAGGAGCGCGCGCTGATTGGCGAGTACCGCGCCAGCGTTGAAGAGGTGATGCAGGTGCTGGACCGCATCCTCGTATCGGGTGATGTTTTAGCGGCCTATCCACTGGCCCTGGAGATCGCCCGAATCCCGGAACAGATCAAAGGGTTTGGGCATGTGAAGGCGCGCCATCTGGCCTTGGCGCGTCTAAATTGGGATTCACAAATGGCCCGGCTTCGCAAGCTATAGGTCAAGTGCTTGGTTGCAGAAATCTCGCTACATTCAAAGTGTTTTGCATCTGCGATTGCAGCGTTGCAAATCCGCGCCATAGCTGGGGCTATGGCTGTGGTTTGCGCCTTGCACTCGCAGCGCAAAACACTTTTCGGTGTAAAGCGGACTTCTGCAGCTAAGCACTAGCACCCGCATACAATGCCGGGTTGCCTGCCCCTTGCACCCACGGTGCAAACGTTCACGTTAAAGGTGGCTTGGTGTCTCGCTTTGTATCAATGCTTTTGTGGAGTTTCCTTTGTTCATTTCTTCTGCTTTTGCCCAAACTGCCCCGGCCGCTGCTGCCGCTGGTGGTGATATGCAGTCATCGCTCATGGGCATGCTGCCTTTGATCCTGATGTTTGTCGTGCTTTATTTCGTCATGATCCGCCCGCAAATGGCCAAGCAAAAAGAGCACAAGGCCATGATTGATGCGCTGGCCAAGGGCGACGAAGTGGCCACCGCCGGTGGCGTGCTCGGCAAGGTCACCAAATTGGGTGACAACCACCTTGGTCTTGAAGTGGCCAACGGCGTGGAAATTCAAATCCAGCGCACCGCCGTGGTTCAGGTATTGCCCAAGGGCAGCATCAAATAATTCAATCGTTCACACCATTCACACAAGTCAGGAAGACGCGCGAACATGAATCGTTATCCCATTTGGAAGTACGCGATCATCATGATCGCGCTGGTGGTCGGGGTGCTGTACACCCTGCCGAATTTTTTTGGTGAGGCACCCGCCGTGCAGGTTTCCTCCGCCAAAGTGGTGGTCAAGGTTGACAGCACGACCCTGTCGCGGGTGGAAGAAGCCCTCAAAGGTGCCGGCATTGCGGCTGATCTGATCACGCTGGATGGCACCTCAATCAAGGCCCGCTTTGGCAACACCGAAACCCAGCTCAAGGCCAAGGACGCGCTTCAAAAGGCTTTGAACCCTGACATGGGGAACGCGGGCTACGTGGTGGCACTCAATTTGCTGTCGCGTTCGCCAACCTGGTTGACTTCTTTAGGCGCAGTGCCGATGTATCTGGGGCTGGATTTGCGCGGTGGCGTGCACTTCATGCTGCAGGTGGACATGCCGGCAGCGCTGACCAAAAAAACCGAATCATTGGCGGGCGACATCCGCACCATTTTGCGCGAAAAAAATGTGCGTCACAGCGGTATCAGCCGCAACGGCCAGAGCATCGAAGTGCGCTTTCGCGACGCCGCCACACTGGCTTCCGCCAAAGCGCTCGTGCAGGACCAGTTCACTGATTTGCAAACCGTGGATGCGCCCGATGGCGCTGAGTTTCGCTTGAGCGCCACCATCAAACCCGAGGCGGCGCGCCGGGTGCAGGATCAGTCCATCAAGCAAAACATCACCACCTTGCACAACCGTATCAACGAGTTGGGTGTGGCCGAACCGGTCATTCAGCAGCAGGGCTTGGACCGCATTGTGGTGCAGCTGCCGGGCGTGCAGGACACCGCCAAGGCCAAAGACATTCTGGGCCGCACCGCGACGCTGGAAGTTCGCATGGTGGACGAGTCGAGCGAAGCCCGCGCGGCCGAGGCCGGAACCGCGCCCGTTCCGTTCGGGGCGGAGCGCTTTGCCGAGCGCAGCGGACAGCCCCTGATTGTAAAAAAACAGGTGATTTTGACGGGCGAAAACCTGACCGATGCCCAACCCGGTTTTGACAGCCAGACCCAGGAGGCGGTGGTTAACTTGACTCTGGATGCCAAGGGTGCGCGTATTTTCAGGGATGTGACCCGCGAAAGCATTGGCAAGCGCATGGCGATTGTGCTGTTTGAAAAAGGCAAGGGCGAGGTGGTGACCGCGCCGGTGATCCGCTCCGAAATCGGTGGTGGGCGAGTGCAGATCTCGGGCCGGATGACGTCCGTCGAGGCGGCTGATACGTCGCTGTTGTTGCGCGCCGGTTCGCTGGCGGCCCCGATGGAAATCATCGAAGAGACGACCATCGGACCGAGTCTGGGGGCCGAGAATATTGCCAAGGGTTTTAACAGTGTGACCTACGGGTTTGCCGCTGTGGCGGTCTTCATGTGTTTTTATTACATGCTGTTTGGCGTGTTTTCCAGCATTGCCTTGGCCGTCAATTTGCTGTTGCTGGTGGCGGTGCTGTCCATGTTGCAGGCCACCTTGACGCTGCCCGGCATGGCCGCCATGGCGCTGGTGCTGGGTATGGCGATTGACGCCAACGTGCTGATCAATGAGCGGGTGCGCGAAGAGCTGCGCAACGGCGCATCGGCGCAGGCGGCCATTCACGCCGGTTATGACCGCGCCTGGGCCACCATTTTGGACTCCAACGTCACCACGCTGATTGCCGGGCTGGCTTTGCTGGCTTTTGGCTCAGGGCCGGTGCGCGGTTTTGCGGTGGTTCACTGCCTGGGTATTTTGACCAGCATGTTCTCTGGCGTGTTCTTCTCGCGCGGCTTGGTGAACCTGTGGTACGGGCGTCAGAACAGGCTCAAAAGTGTGTCCATTGGTACGGTCTGGCGTCCAGATGATTCATCGGCTGTGGTCAAGTCAGGCAAGGGAGTTTAATCATGGAATTTTTTAAAATTCGGCGCGACATTCCGTTCATGCGCCATGCCTTGGTGTTCAATCTGGTGTCCTTTGTCACCTTTTTGGCGGCGGTGTTCTTCCTGTTCTCGCGTGGCTTGCATTTGTCGGTGGAGTTCACCGGTGGCACCTTGATGGAGGTGAGTTACTCGCAGCCCGCTGACTTGAATTCAGTTCGCAATACGGTCGCCGCGCTGGGCTTGCAAGATGTGCAGGTGCAAAACTTCGGCACCGCACGCGACGTGATGATCCGCCTGCCAGCGCAAAAAGGGGTGAGTTCTGCCCAGCAAAGTGACAAGGTGCTGGCCGGTCTTTGCGCTGCAGCCAGCGGCACCATGCAGGCGGACAGCCAACAGGGCGGCAAGGTGGTTTGCAAGGCGGCTGATGCGGAGCCTTTGAAGCTGCGCCGCACTGAGTTTGTCGGGCCCCAGGTTGGCGACGAGCTCGCCACCGATGGCCTCAAGGCGCTGGCCTTCGTGGTGGCCGGCATCATGCTTTACTTGGCCATGCGTTTTGAGTGGAAGTTTGCCGTCGCCGCGATCATTGCCAATTTGCACGACGTCATCATCATTCTGGGATTTTTTGCTTTTTTCCAGTGGGAGTTCTCGCTGCCGGTGCTGGCCGCCGTGCTGGCGGTGCTGGGTTATTCCGTCAATGAGTCGGTGGTTATTTTTGACCGGATCCGCGAAAACTTCCGGCGCTACCGCAAGATGAATTCAATGGAGATCATCGACAACGCCATCACCTCCACCATCAGCCGAACCATCATCACGCACGGATGCACACAACTGATGGTGTTGTCCATGTTGCTTTTTGGTGGTGCGACGCTGCACTACTTTGCACTCGCACTCACCATTGGTATTTTGTTCGGCATCTACTCGTCGGTGTTCGTGGCGGCGGCCATTGCCATGTGGTTGGGCATCCAGCGTGAAGACTTGGTCAAAGGTGGCACCAAAAAGGAGACAGATCCGAATGATCCCAACGCAGGTGCCACAGTCTGACTAGAATCGGCTTCATGGCAAGTCAACCTCAATTTGCGCAGCGCGCCCAACTCGCTCAAGAGACACGCAAACGCTTCGTGGCAGAAGCCGGTCGGGCGCTGGTGGAGCTGGGCACTGCAGCGCAGGAACGCTTGACAGTCCTGATGAATGAAGCAGCCCCTTCGCGGGAAATGCAAACCCGCCGTGATGTCTGGACCCTGTACCAGCGCACACGGGCAGCGTGGGTAGATGGCACCTTGAAAGACTGGCAGGCGGCGTTAAAGCCCGCACCCCTTGCGCCGAAAAAGCCACAGGAACTTAGTTTGGAGTTGGTCGCTACAGATGAGGTTGAAAACAAAATTGTTGCCTCCCGTCTGGTGATGGCTGTCACTGAGAAAGTCAGCAGTGAGCTGAATGACCTGCGTCTGCGGATCAGATACTTGGACGGCACTGACGATTTGGATGCGCGCGACGCTCTGCTGCCCGATGTGTTGCTGCTCTTGATGATAGAACGCTGGGCCAGCGCGGGCATGCCCCGCGAGGCGTGGCCCTTGGTCAACGATGTGGCGTGCAAGCTGTTGATTGAGCGGTTCAAGCAAGCCTATGCCAGCGCCAATGAATTCCTGATCAAACAGGGTGTGATGCCCACCATTGAACTGAAAGACCGTGTCAAGCGGGTCACGCCGACCTCGTCAAGAAGCGGGGGGCCTGGTACTCAGCCGGGAAATCTTCCCGCGAGGCCTGAAAGGCCCCCGGTCAACGATTCGGAATCGGGTGGCCCTTACAGCGACACCGCTGGCGTGGGGTACACCGGCCCCGGCGCGTCAGGGCCTTACAGTGGCCGCCCCCAGATGTCGCAGCAGACCTCGCCGCAAAGCGCTTTTTCAGGCCGTTCAGTGCGTGATTCTGATTCTGGTCCTGGCACTTTGCAGGGCCGTCACCCGGGCGATCGGCACCACTCTGACTATGGCAGCGCGACCGATGAAACCCGCATGATGACTTCTGCCACGCCGCTGGCGCGGGCGCGCAGCCGGGCGTTGGGCGTTATGGGGCAGCTCAAACGTTTGCTGATGGGCACTGGTGGCACTGATTTTGAAGCCACACATTATTTGCCGCCGTCGCCCGCTTTGGCTGCTGCCATGGAGGTGCGGCCAGCGCCGATGAGTGCTGACGCAGGAGACTACTCGGACGGTGGCACGGTCATGGACGATTACAGTCCTGCAGCTGTTGCCAAGATCGCGGGGCATCTGCGCCAGACCAGTACCGAGCTTAAAAACAAGGCTGAGACCAAAAGCGAGAAGGCAACGATTGAAATTGTGGCCTTGATGTTTCAGGCCATTTTGCAGGAAGACCGCATTCCACCCGGCATACGGGTGTGGTTTGCCCGCTTGCAAATGCCGGTGTTGCGCGTGGCGCTGGCTGAGCCGGATTTTTTTGGCACCTTGAATCACCCTGCGCGTCAGTTGATTGACCGCATGGGCTCTTGCGTGATGGGTTTTGACGCCAGTGGCATCAACGGCGGTGCGCTGGAAACCGAGATCAAGCGGGTAGTGCAGGTGATCGAGCAGTACCCCGAAACCGGCAAGCGGGTGTACGAACTGGTGTGTGGCGAATTTCAGAAGTTCCTGGCGCAATTCCTGACCGGCAAGGCCTCGACGCAAAAAGTGGTGAGCGTGGCCCAGCAAGTAGAGCAAAAAGAAACGCTGACGATCCAATACACCATCGAAATGCGCAACATGCTCAAGGACATGCCGGTGCAGGAGTCGATTCGCATGTTTCTTTTCAAGGTGTGGGCTGAAGTGCTGGCTGTTGCTGCCGTTCGCAAAGGTCCGCAGCACCCGGAAACCCTGGGGCTCAAAAAAATGTCAACGGATTTGGTTTGGGCAGCCAGTGCCAAACCCAATCGTGCTGACCGGGCCCGTGTCATTCAGGAGTTGCCTCAGCTGCTGCAAAGGTTGCGCGCAGGCATGACTTTGCTGGGCTTGGCACCGTCAGATCAAGAGGCCCACATCAAAACCGTGAGTGACACCTTGGCCGAAGCTTTCTTGTCCAAGACGCAGGCGATTCCGGCCGCCCAGATTCAAGCCATGGCCGAGCGCTTGGCCAATCTTGAAGACTTTGTCAGCGACGATGGCATGGGTGACCTGCCGATCGATTCGGAAAGCATTGAAATGATGCTGGGCTTGGATGCGTCAACCATCGATGTCGTCGCTGACGGTGGTTCCAAGCCAACGGCCGCCATGTTGGCGTGGGCCCAGGAGTTGCAATTGGGTTCGTGGTACACGCTGGACCACAATGGCCGTTTGGCGCAGGTTCAGTTTGTATGGCGCAGCGACCGCAAGCATCTGAACTTGTTTGCGTCAACCGATGGCCACAGCTACTTGGTGCAAGCCGGACGCTTGGCTGCCTATTTGCAAGCCGGCCTGTTGTTGCCGCAAGAAGAAGAGGCCCTGACCGTACGCGCCACACGCAACGCGCTGGCCAAACTGGCGGCCAATCCCGAACGGCTGCTGAGCTGAGGAACGTTAGTGTGCCAGCCGGTGGGCGTGGTCATCGCACAGCTCGTCAAGCACCAAGGCATCTGGCTCTTCGCCCAGACTCCAGAACACCATCAGCACAATCACTTTCAGGTCGTCCAGCGCAATTTGATTGCCGGGGGCTGCCATGGCCCGGTCTAGCACCAACTCGCGCATCGGTGCGGACAATGCACCCGATGTTTCAAGAAAAGCAACAAACCCCAAGCCCTCAGCGCCCAAGCGGTATTGTTCAGCCGCAGAATAAACGCGCATGCTCAAGGGTGACTGCGCTATGGCCTGCACGTGTGTGCAGGAGCGTGGGTTCACCGCGTCATCCGGCGGCAGTGCCAGTTCAAAACCCTTTGCCGCCAGATTCAGGTCGTATAACCAAGTGAGGGCATCCTGAATTTCGTCGGCATCAAAACCCACCAAATTCAGCTTGCGCTCCAGGTGAGCTGTTTCAGGACAAGCATCACCGCGCCAGTAATTCTCGTAGACGAAGACAAGTACTTCAAACATGGGGTTCAATATACCGCGAACCTTGCGCAACAGCAGCAAGAAAATGGACTTATCACCCAATTCCGGCTTTAAGCAGGTTTCAGTCTTTGAAACAGTCCGCCAGGCAGGCGCGCGACCTGGTCGTCAAGCTCCAGGGTCATCAGCCGGGCCTGCAACTGCGCGGTGGCCATGCCACAGCGGGCCTGCAAGGCGTCCAGACTTACGGGGTCAAAGCCGAGTGCGCTCAGCAGCGAATCTTCAGCATCAAAAACGCTTGTAGCGCATGTTTTATATGCGCTGCCAGCTATCAATTCAGGAGTGATATTGGGACTGGCATCGATCTTCATGTCTTCCAGCACATCTTGCGCGGACTCCACCAGTTTTGCACCTTGCCTGATCAGCGCATGGCAACCACGCGCCTGCGGCGAGTGAATCGAGCCCGGAATGGCAAAAACATCCTTGCCTTGCTCGGCGGCTAGGCGCGCTGTGATGAGCGAGCCTGATTTCAAGGCCGCTTCAATCACCAAAGTGCCCTGCGTCAGCCCCGCAATCAAACGGTTGCGCTTGGGGAAATTGGTTGGTATCGGCGGGGTTCCCAGCGGGTATTCGCTGATGAGCAACCCGTTTTGCGCAATGCGGTGCGCCAGCTCGCGGTGGCTCCTTGGGTACACGCGGTCCAGCCCGGTGCCCACCACTGCTACCGTGACCAGCCGCTGCTCACCGGGTGCCAGGGCATCGAGCGCGCCTTCGTGCGCTGCACCATCCACGCCCAAAGCCAGGCCAGACACCACGCACAGGCCCGCTTGCGCCAGTGCTTTGGAAAACAGCCGTGCATTGGCTGCGCCTTGCGGCGTCGGGTTGCGGCTGCCCACCACAGCAAGGCTGTTTTGCCAGTTGATCGCTATTGAATTAATAGCTTCTCGCGCAGGGTATTCGTGCGCTGGCGGGTGATTTGATTCAAAATTTGCGGTACCCAGCAGGTACAGCATCAAAGGTGGGTCTTCGATCGTCAGCAGCGCGGCTGGGTAGTCTTTGTCGCCCAAAGCGACGATACGTCGCTGCACTGAACCCACACCGTTTGGCACGGGCTCTTGCAGCCATTGCCAAGTGGTGCCAACGAGGGGTTCGAGCTCGGGCGGTGTCGCGGTCAGCGCATCTGCTTGCAGCGGGCTGACCACTTGGCGCAGCGCAGCAGCAGATTGCTCAAATATGGCCTGCGGCAAACCAAACGCCCCCAGCAATTTGCGGGCGCTTGCATTGCCAACCCCGGGCGTGAGCGTCAGGCGCAGCCAAGCACCCAGTTCGTCGCGCTCCACAGTGCGCGCCTTAGCGCGGGTTGATCAGCCGGTCGCCAATTTTGACGCCGACCGAGGTGTCAAGAATCAGACCATAGGAAACTTTGTCAAACGTGCGAAACACCATGAGCAGGCCATCGCGCTCATCCGGCAACTTCAGCATGGGCCGCGCTTCGTCCGTTTTGTCAACCATGCGCTGGCCATCTTTCATGATGGCCAGAACGTGACCCACTTCGAGGCCGTTGCGGGTGCCTCGGTTGATGGTGACCACCTGATTTTGTGCGGCGTTGACCACGGCACTGCCGTACACCGACATGATTTGCGCATTCACCGGGCTTTGGGGGGCATGGGGCACGTAATTAAGCAATTGACGCGACGGCTCGGGCAGCAACTTGTCGCCAACCCGCATTTCTTCCTTGGTTGAGACAATGTCAATGGTGGCGGGCACCAACTCCGTACTTACTTTGCCGTCTTTGTCAGTGGATTCCTGGGTGGATTCGCTGCGCATCAAAATGGCTTTACCGACATATTGCGCCTCGTAGCCCAAAATCTCGCCGGTGCTTGGGTCTTTGAGCGGTGTGGCATTGCGAAACACCCGGTACTCTTTTTGTTTCTTTGCCGGGTCGTCCATCAGCATGTTGCTGCCTGGGCCGCGAGCGTAAGCGCGGTCGCCACGGGAGAGTAGCACACGCCCCTCTTGCGTGGCCACAATGCGCGGCGCTGCCTTGAGTTCGGCTTCGTCCACCACCACGGGTTCGGCCAGAAACGCCTCAATCAGGTGGCTTTTCAGGGTTGGCAGGGCATTGTCAGCCAAAGATTCGTAGCGGGTGCGGGGCGACACGCGCAGTGTGCTGATGGCTGACGTTTGGGAGTCATTGAGTTTGGTGCGCAAGGTGGCGCGGCCGTTGGACTTGTCAAGGTACAGAACTTGACCCGGGTAAATAAGATGCGGGTTCTTGATGTCCTCCAGGTTCATGCCCCACAGCTCAGGCCAGCGCCACGGTCTTTTAAGAAAAATACCGGAAATGGCCCACAATGTATCGCCGCGCTTGATGGTATAGCTGTCCGGTGCATCGGCAGCCAGTTCGCTCAAGGGCACTCCCTTTTCGGCGACCTGGTTGGCCGTGGCTTTTTGCGCCGGGGTGATGGGGTAGGTTTCGGCGCTGGCAGGAATGGCCTGCAAGGCACCAGAAACAAGCACCAGCGCAGCCAGCGCGACTTTGGATTTGGCCATTGTGTGTTTTGTCATATCTTGCTGCTTGCAAATGCCCTGTAGGCTGTTAACGTGAAAGAACAAACTTCAAGCTTCGCTTACCGAAGCATGAAGTTAGGGGGGCTCAGCGGACGCCATGCCATTCCAAAAAAATCTCAATAAATCACGCGCGATTTTGCGCTCAAGCCCTTGATTCGGCAATGTATTCCCATCCGGGGTGGGGCAGTTGGGGTCAAAAGTAGCGAAAATAACGACATATCTGAAACTTTGCGGGATTCGCCGTTGCCGGTGATGTCCTTGGTGCTGATCTTAACGCTCGAAGAATTCATGGCTGTATTACCTCTCCTTTATTTCCCCGACCCCAAATTGAACACGGTGGCCAAACCGGTGCAAGCGGTGGATGCCCGCATCAAGCAGCTGATTGTGGACATGCTGGACACCATGTACGACGCCAAAGGCATCGGGCTGGCCGCCACGCAGGTGAATGTGCATGAGCAACTGATCGTGATCGATGTGTCGGAGGACCGTGACCAGGCCTTGGTCCTGATCAACCCGCAAACCGTGTGGACCAGCTCTGAAACACACCTCAATGAAGAGGGGTGCCTGTCCGTGCCCGGCATCTACGATGGTGTTCAGCGTTTTGATGCCATCAAGGTGGTGGCGCTAGATGGTGAGGGGAAATCCCGCACCGTTGAAGCCGATAAACTGCTGGCGGTTTGTATACAGCATGAGATGGATCACTTAATGGGGAAAGTGTTTGTCGAATACCTCTCCCCGCTCAAACGCAACCGTATCAAGAAAAAGATGATCAAGGCGCAGCGTGAGGACGCGCGGTGAGGCTCATTTTTGCCGGCACACCAGAATTCGCCCGCGAGGCGCTGGCACAATTGCATGCCAGCGGGCACGACATTGCCTTGGTGCTCACGCAGCCGGATCGTCCGGCCGGACGCGGCATGAAATTGCAGGCCTCTTCTGTGAAGCAGTTTGCACTGGCGCACGGCATGGAGGTGGCGCAGCCGCGCAGCCTGCGCCTGGATGGCAAATACCCCGAAGATGCGCTTGCCGCGCGGGCCGCCTTGCAGGCTGCCGGGGCGCAGGCCATGGTGGTGGCCGCCTACGGCTTGATCCTGCCGCAGTGGGTGCTGGATGTGCCACCTCTGGGGTGCTTCAATATTCACGCATCCCTGCTGCCGCGCTGGCGCGGCGCGGCACCGATTCACCGGGCTATTGAAGCGGGCGACACCGAGACCGCCATCACCATCATGCAGATGGATGCCGGGCTGGACACCGGCGACATGCTGATGGCGCACACCTTGCCCATACTGGAAAGCGACACCACGGCAACCCTGCATGACAGGCTGGCCGTGCTGGGGGGCCGATTGATGGTGTTGGCCCTGCAGCAGGCACAGCAGGGTGAACTCAAACCCGTACCTCAAGCGGCCCAAGGGGTGAGCTACGCCCACAAGATCGAAAAACACGAAGCTGCCATCGACTGGACGCTAGCCGCAGACCTGATCGTGCGGCGGGTTCGGGCGTTCAATCCATTCCCCGGGGCAAGCGCCACACTGGGCGGCGAACCCCTCAAGGTATGGATGGCTACGGTGCAGCCCGGGGTGCCGCCAACAGGTGCAAAATTTGGAGAAATTCTGGCTGTTGCGCACACCGGTATTGCGGTAGCAGCTATGAATTCGATAGTAAATATTACGCTGCTGCAGCGTGCTGGCGGTAAACGTTTGGACGTGGCGGATTTTTTGCGCGGCGCTGATGTACAGCCCGGCATGGTTCTGGGCGGGCGCTAAACCGCTGCCTACAATACTTTTCAGTGTTCTTGTCTTCGTTTCACCCTCACATCAGGATTTCTCATGAACGTCATTCGCTTTTCCGATTTGTGTGCCCAGGGCCAAGCCGCTGGCAAACGTGTTTTCATCCGTGCCGACCTCAATGTGCCGCAGGACGACGCGGGCAACATTACCGAGGACACCCGCATTCGTGCCTCCATTCCTTGCATCCAGATGGCGCTCGATGCCGGTGCTGCGGTGATGGTGACCTCTCACTTGGGCCGTCCGACCGAGGGTGAATTCAAACCCGAAGACTCGCTCGCACCGGTGGCACAGCGCATGGCCGAGCTGATGGGGCGGCCCGTGCCTGTGCTGGCCGATTGGGTCAATGGTGTCAGCGTACAGCCGGGGCAACTGGTGATGCTGGAAAACTGCCGCGTGAACAAGGGCGAAAAGAAAAACAACGAAGAGCTGTCGAAAAAAATGGCTG
Organism: Candidatus Rhodoferax bjergmarkensis; assembly: GCA_016708345.1. GTDB lineage: Bacteria > Pseudomonadota > Gammaproteobacteria > Burkholderiales > Burkholderiaceae_C > Rhodoferax > Rhodoferax bjergmarkensis. The sequence goes on along the minus strand of JADJFX010000036.1, from coordinate 78,447 downwards.
CGTTGTGCGACATTTTTGTGCACGACGCTTTTGGTACCGCACACCGGGCGGAGGCTTCCACTTACGGTGTTGCGCAATTCGCCAAGATCGCATGTGCCGGCCCCTTGCTGGCGGCCGAGATGGACGCCATCAGCAAAGCTTTGGCGAATCCCAAGCGGCCGCTGGTGGCGATTGTGGCGGGCTCCAAAGTGTCCACCAAACTGACCATACTTAAAAGCCTGGCCGAGAAGGTGGACCAACTCATCGTGGGCGGCGGCATAGCCAACACCTTCATGCTGGCATCCGGGTTGAACATTGGCAAAAGCCTGGCCGAACACGATTTGCTGGCCGAGGCCAAAGCCGTGATCGAGGCCATGAAAGCCCGTGGCGCGGCAGTGCCGATCCCCACCGATGTGGTCACTGCCCAAACTTTCGCCGCCGACGCTGTGGCGACCGTCAAGGCTGCAACGGACGTCGCAGACGACGATTTGATTCTGGACATTGGCCCGCAAACAGCCGCAGCACTGGCCGAGCAGCTCAAGGCCGCTGGCACCATTGTCTGGAACGGCCCGGTCGGTGTGTTTGAGTTCGCTGCGTTTGAAAATGGCACCAAGACGATCGCGCACGCGATTGCCGACTCCAGCGCGTTTTCGATTGCGGGCGGGGGCGACACACTGGCGGCCATCGCCAAATACGGCATAGAAAAACAGGTCGGTTACATCTCCACCGGCGGCGGTGCGTTTCTGGAAGTGCTTGAAGGCAAGACCCTGCCCGCGTTCGAAATCCTCACCCGGCGTGCGGCGAATTAGCCACTCTCGGCACTGAAATATTTGTCAGTGCCCGGGTTTATCGCGTAAAGTCCTATTCACTTTTTGCTTTCCTGAACGTGAAAGTTAGCGTGAAAATTAACGTGAAAGTTGGCGTGATGAAACTACAGGTGCATATATGACATCAAGCGACTCTTCGCCGACTTCATCGGCTCCAGTCGGATCGAATCCGCCGCTGGAGCATCTCTCTGTCGAAATCGGGGTGGGCATGATGGGTTCGCCAGAGGCGCTGCGAAGTATTCTGGCCACGGTCGACCTCAACCTGACGGGCAATATTCCCGACATCTGGAAAGCATTGGAGGCGGGCGACATTGCGGTGGCCAATCGCCTCCTGCACGGCATCAAAGGCTATGTTCCTATTTTTTGCACCGATCCGCTGGTTGATCAGGTCACGCAAACCGAGGTTTTCAGCAAGACCGCCAGCGCAGCAGACGTGAAGCCTTTGTTTGCCGAGCTGGCTCCCAAGCTAGAACAATTGCTGGTTGAAATTCGCGCTTTCGTTGCGCAGGGCTAGGGGTTGTCACTGGTTGATGAAATCACCGCGAGAAGCGGGTTGATTAGAAATGCTGATAAGCTGACAAAAAGTAAGTATTTAAAAGTTGGAAAGGGGTGTAATGCCCCTCAAGCGGCCAAGGCCCGTAACGTAGTGGTTGTTTTTTTGACATAGAGACTCGTTCCAATGAATATCGCAAATGCTCGCGTCATGGTGGTTGATGATGAAGAAATCATGCGTTCGTTCGTCGTGGGTTCTCTGCGACGAATGGGCATTCAGACCATTGAAACCTGTGTTGATGGTGCCAGCGCCCTCAAGCAGGCCCCCATTTTCAAACCCGATGTGGTGCTGACCGATATCCACATGCAACCCATGGGCGGCATTGACTTCGTGAAAGTTTTGCGCCGCCACCCCAGCGAGTCCATGCGCAAACTGCGGGTCATTTTTATGAGTGCTGATGCCAGCAAAGGCACCCTGGAAGAGGCTCTCCCCTTGGGTACATTCGGCTACATCGTCAAACCGCCACGGCCCGAAACCCTGCGCGCCAAGCTGGAGCTTGCCCTGAAGTAACAAGCGGTTCTTTTGCAACAGCCGCACTCTCGAAAATTTAACTTCGCGAACGATGACTTCCGAATCAAGCACACCCAAACCAAGCCGGATTTTTTTGCCAGGCATTACACTGCTCAAGCGGCTGGGCAAGAACGCCCGGTTCTGGGTCATTCCCGCTCCGCTTGTTCTGGCTCTGTGCGTGCTGTTTTCAATGCACCTCACCGAACTGCTCACCGATGACAGCAGCGCTGCGACCCCGTCAGTCGCCGTGGCAAGTCACATTCTCGTTCCCCTGCTGGTGAGCTTGACCGGGCTGCTGCTGTGGTTGTATCTGGTGCTGTGTTTTTTGCGTACCAATGCCAGCATGAGTGGTCGCACCGAAGAAACCATCCGAATGGCGGCAGACGGTGATTTGACCGGTAAACCAGAGGGTGCCCTGAGTGAGCAAGGTGAGTATGAAAAGGATCTGGATGCGATGATGACCAAAATGTCGCTCATCGTGGCCAACATCCGCACCGCGGCGGTGTTGCTGGGCGATACCGGTAAAAAATTGGTGGAAGACACCCGCTCCCTGTCGGAGCGCGCGCAGGCGCAGGGTGACAACCTGGCGCAAACGGCGCTGAACGTGAAAAAGGTCAGTGAGACGGTGGCCCGCAATGCGGCTGCGTCACAGGAAATCAGCATGATGACCGCTGGCCTGCACAAGGAGGCTGGCAACGCAGACCAGCTCATGCAGCAGGCCGTTCAAAGTATGGGGCCGCTGCAGGCGACCTCCGGGCGCATGTCGGACATCATTGGCACCATTGACGGCATTGCGTTTCAGACCAATTTGCTCGCGCTCAATGCTGCCGTCGAGGCCGCCCGCGCCGGGGAACAGGGGCGCGGATTTGCCGTGGTAGCCGCCGAGGTGCGTAATTTGGCCAAACGCAGCCAGATTGCCGCTGCCGAGGTGCGCGGTCTGATTGCAGAGTCGTCCAGCCGTGTCGCCACCACCGTGAGCGGCATAGAGCAGGTGAACGTCATGATGGAAAGTCTGATTGCCGGCATTGCCGAAATTTCCATCAATGTGAATGTGATGGCCGAGGGCAGTGCTTCGCAGAGTTCTGCGCTGGAAGAGGTAGTGAATGCGGTGGGCGACCTGGATGTGCTGACGCAGGAAAACACCGGTTTGGTGGCTCGTTCCACCAACAACTCGGCACTGATGATCTCGCAGGCGTCCGTGCTGGAGATTTCGGTGGGTGACTTCCGGCTTCGCCAAGGCACGGCGGATCAAGCCAGACAATTGGTGTTTGATGCCCAGATGCACATTCAAAGTGTCGGGTTTGAACAGGCCTTCGCTGATTTTCGCCACCCGCGCGGTGGTTTTCTCGATCGCGATCTTTACATCTTTGTGTTTGACCGGGAAGGTTACACCATCGTGCAAGGTGCTGCAACGCACATAGAAGGCACCCATCTGTCGGAAATTGAGGGGCATGATGCCGATAAATTGGTGAGTGACGCATGGCATGCCTGCGACCAGGAGCAAGGCGGGTGGGTGACCTATTCCATTACCAATCCGCTCACGGGTGAACTGCAGGCCAAAATTTCCTATGTGGTGCCGCTGGATGACAACCGCCTGCTCGGTTGCGGCTGCTACCTTAATTCGGAATGGCTGCATGTATAGACCCGTTGGTTGTAGTGGCTTTATCCCATCATTCCAATTTTGACCCACAGCCTATGAGCAATGAACCTGATCAAGTGTCAACAGCATCGGTAAACGTTGCTCATTCAGGGGCTGCGCCCGATGTCAGCGCCGCACTGGTGGCACTGACCTCTGCGGTGTTGCCGGTGTGGGGGCGTCAGCTGGCCACGTCGCGCACGCAGTCCGAAGTGGCGGTGGCCGAGATGCTGGCCGCCTTTGCCGAGATTGGGCCGCACCTTAACATGGCCACCCGGCAGTCGGCCCAAATTTCCGCCGCATTGGATCAAGGCGAAGGCGGCATCGCCGCACTGGCAAAGGCTTGCGAGCAAGAGCTCGCACCGCTGCTGCCCACTTTGGCGCAAGGGGCGGCAGACGGTATCCGGCGGGTGATGACCATGATTGAGCAGTCGGTCGATGCGCTGAACAAGGTGTCCAAACCGTTTGAGCATGAAACCCAGATGATCAACCAGCAGGTCGAGCGCATGTACGTGGGGTTTCAGTACCAGGACCGTATCAGTCAAATGATGACGCTGCTGCATGAAGACATCCAGCGTTTGATTTCTGTCATGGCATCGCCTGCTGGTGCAGTGCAGGCCCTGACGCCGCAGGCCTGGCTGAACCGGCTGGAGTCGCTGTACGCGATGCAAGAGCAGCGTCAGGAGCACAGCGCCGACACCAGTGGGACCGCCCCCGCCGACAACAATGATGAAACAACTTTTTTCTGACAGGGTGAAACATGGCACAAACGATATTGGTAATTGACGACTCGTCCAGCCTGCGGCAGGTGGTGGCGATGGCATTGCAGGGGGCGGGCTACGAAGTACTTCAGGCTGGTGATGGTCAGGCTGCGCTGGCCTTGCTCGATGGCCGGAAAATCGGCATGGCGATTTGCGATGTCAACATGCCAAAAATGAACGGCATTGAGTTTGTCAAGGCAGCCAAGGCCCTGCCAGCCTACCGATTTTTGCCCATTTTGATGCTCACCACCGAGAGCCAGGAAGCGCGCAAGGAAGAGGGCAAGGCCGCTGGTGCCAAGGCCTGGATGGTCAAGCCCTTCTCGCCAAGTTCCATGCTGAACGCTGTTTCCAAGCTCTGTTTGCCCTGAGTACTTTCGCCAGATTCATTTCGCAGGCGAAATGTGGCAGCGGCGAATGCAGTGGCGTTCGCTTCAATGAGTTCAAAGAAACTCACACCACAACGAGGATACAGACATGCCCCAACCGTTTGAGTTACCCGCTGAGTTGAATATTTACAGCGCTGTGGAAACACGCGACACCTTGCTGGCGTGGGTGTCAGAGCACACTGCCAAGGCTGGCGGCCAGCTTGAAATTTCGGCCAAACGGGTTGATTCAGTGGACGGCTCGGGCCTGCAATTGCTGGCTGCCCTGTCCAACATGGACATCAGCTGGCGGCTGGTCGAAACCAGTTCGGTTTTCAGCGAAGCTTGTCAGACCATGGGGCTGGCCAGTTGGCTGGATTCGCGGTACTTGAAATCTGATCTTGCGGGGGCAAAGCCATGAGTTATTCCGACAACGATGCCGATCAGGACTTTATTGCCGCCGCGCTGCCGGCCTTTATCAGCGAGGCCGTTGAGCAGACCGAAGCCATCGAGACGCTGCTGCTTGAACTTGAAGAGCAGCCTGACAACCGCGAACTGCTGGATTCACTTTTTCGCTGCGCCCACACGGTTAAAGGTTCAGCCGGAATTTTTGGGCTCAACAAGGTGGTGGAGTTCACCCACCACGTTGAAACGCTGCTTGACCAGATGCGCGAGGGGCAGATTGTTCTGGACCCCAGGCTCAGCACCTTGTTGTTGCGCTGCAATGACCAGATCAAGCTGCTGGTGGCCACTGCAACGGACGACGCGGCCGATACGCCAGAGCAAAAAGATGAGCGTGCCGACCTGGTCATTCAATTGCGTGCGCTGACCGAAGCGCCCGCCCAGACCAAAGCCAGCCCCGGTGCACCAGCGGCCACGCCGGTTGCCGTTGGCGGACTGACCCGCTGGACCATCTCCGCCCGCTTTGGCCCGGACACCTTTCGCAATGGCATGGACCCGCTGTCCATTGCGCGGTATCTGGCAGGCATGGGTAAGGTGCTGTCTATGCGCTGCGGAATCGAGGCGGTACCTTCGCTGGCAAATTTGAATCCCGAGACCTGTTACCTGAGCTTTGGCATGGAGCTGGAGTCGGCCGCCAGCCGGGAAGAAGTGGAAGGTGCTTTCAGTTTTGTGGCGGACGATTGCCAGCTTGACGTCAGTGCGCCGGAGACGCACGAGCAAAAACTGGCGCGCCAGCTAGAAGAAATGCCGGAAACCCCGAGGCTGGGCGATATGCTGGTCTCCGTGGGCGCACTCACGCAGGATCGCTTGAGCGAAGTGCTCAGCACCCAGCAGCAAAGCCGTGGCATGCCCCAAATGCCCAAGTCAAAGATTGGTGATTTGCTGGAAACACAGGCTGGAGTTGCGCCAGAGGTGGTGGCTGCGGCGCTGGGCAAGCAACAAAAGTTGCGTGAATCGAGCAGCGCCGGGGAAGAAGGGCGCTACATTCGCGTGCAGGCTGACCGGCTGGACGCGGTGATCAATCTGCTGGGCGAACTGGTCATAGCGGGCGCGGGTGCCACGCTGTTGGCGCGCGAAGCCGGAGAAGTTGCTCTCACTGAAGCCAATCTTCACATGAACAGCCTGATTGAGGAAATTCGCAATGGCACGCTGGGCCTGCGCATGGTGCCGGTGGGCGAGACCTTCAGCCGCTTCCGGCGTGTGGTGCGGGATACAGCCTCCAGCCTGGGCAAAGAAGTCAACTTTGAAATTGTGGGCGGTGAAGCGGAGCTGGACAAGTCCATGGTCGAGAAAATTGCCGACCCGCTGATGCATTTGGTGCGCAATTCGCTGGACCACGGTCTGGAGCCGCCACAAGAGCGGCTGGCCGCAGGCAAGCCCAGTGCCGGTCGTTTGACTTTGAGTGCACAGCATGAAACCGGCTCCATCCTGATTCGCATTGAAGACGATGGTCGGGGCATCAACCGCGAACGGGTATTGCAACGGGCCTGGAACCGTGGTTTGGTGGAGCAAGGCGTCGTGCCCAGCGACGATGCCATCAACATGCTGATTTTTGAACCCGGGTTTTCAACCGCCGAACAGGTGACCAACCTGTCCGGGCGCGGTGTCGGCATGGATGTGGTGCGCCGCAACATTGAAGCCCTGCGCGGATCGTTGAAGCTGACCAGTAACCCTGGACAAGGCTTGCAGGTTGACATTCGCCTGCCGCTGACCCTAGCCATCATTGACGGATTTTTGGTCGGCGTGGGTGGTTCCAAATTCGTACTGCCGCTGGAGTCGGTGGTGGAAGTCATTGAAGCCGGAGGCAGTCATGTCAAGGTGGACAAAACCGGACGACATTGTCTTGAGCTGCGTGGTGCCGTGCTGCCGGTGGTGCGCCTGCGCACCCTGTACAGCGTGGAGTCCACCCACACGGACCGTGTCAGCGTGGTCGTGGTCAACTCCACGCGCGGCAAATATGGCATTGAGGTGGAGGTGCTGCTGGGCCAGCAACAGACGGTCATCAAGCCACTGGGGCGCTTGTTCAAAACCTTGCGCGGCATCTCGGGCTCCAGCATTTTGGGCAGCGGCGAAGTGGCCCTGATTCTGGACGTGAACTCCTTGGGCTCGCTGGTGACTGCCGAAAAAGCGCCCGGTGTCGCCATGGCTGGCGAATCCACGGCCCTGTAGACCTCCTGGATGCACTCGTGTACATCGGATAAGTTGGCTTGAGCCTACCTTCAACTATTGAAAGCAAAGCAGCATGAACAAGAACTCTCCCTCGTGGTTTTCGCAACTTTTCAATGGCGCGCAGCTGTCACGGCGTATTGCCGAACTTGAGGCCGAACTCAAGGTGCGCACCGACATCATGAACCTGACGAGCATCGTCTCAGAAGCCGACAAGAAAGGTGACATTGTCAGCATCAACGAAAAGTTCATTGAAGTCTCCAAATACAGCCGCAATGAGCTGGTGGGTCACCCGCACAGCACCACCCGCCACCCGGACATGCCCAAGGAGACCTTCAAGCAAATGTGGTCCACCATTGGCCGGGGTGATATGTTCCGCGGTGTGATCAAAAACCGCGCCAAAGATGGCACGCCCTACTATGTGGATGCCGTGGTAGCCCCCATTTTGGGCGACAACGGCAAGCCCATGAAATACCTTGGTGTTCGTTACGACATCACAGAAACCGAAATCGAGCGCCACAACGCACGCGGCATCATCAATGCTATTGACGCGTGTTACGCCTACATTGAATTCGATTTGGGCGGGCATGTTCTCAAGGCCAACAAGAATTTTTTGCAGACCATGGGTTATCAAAACGATGAAATCGTGGGCAAGCACCACCGCATGTTTTGTGAGCCGGCAGTTTCCAATGCACCGGGCTATCAGCAGTTCTGGCGCGATCTAAATGACGGAAAATCCCATCGTGATGTGTTCAAGCGTGTGACCAAAACGGGGCAGCAGGTGTCTTTGCAGGCGGTTTACGCCCCCGTCACCGATGAAATGGGCCGTGTGGTCAAGATTGTAAAAATCGCCACCGATGTCACGGCAGAGGTCAATGCCAACACCATGCTGCGCAACGCGGTGGAGCAAGCGCAAGCGGTCACCAGCGCTGCCATGAAGGGCGATTTGTCGCAGCGCATTCCGCTGGAGGGTAAGAGCGGCCCGATTGAGTCCTTGTGTGCGGGGGTTAATTCGCTGATGGAAACGACCTCGGTAATTTTTTCAGATGTGGTGCGCGTGTTTGGCGCGCTGGCGGCGGGTGATTTGTCCCAGCGCATCACCCGTGACTACGCGGGCACCTTTGGACAGCTCAAGAGTGATGCCAATGCAACCAGTGAAAAAATGGCCGGCATCATTGACGACGTGGGGCGGGTGTTTTCGGGCATGGCCAGCGGTGATCTCACGCAGCGCATCACACGCAACGCGGAAGGCATCTTCGATCAGGTCAAGCACGACGCCAACACCAGCTCCGAAAAACTCGCCAGCATCATCGAAGAGGTACGCGGCGCTGCGGATGCCCTGACGGGGGCGGCCAATCAGGTCAGTGCCACCGCCCAATCCCTGTCACAAGCCGCCAGTGAACAGGCGGCCAGTGTCGAACAAACCACCGCCTCAATTGACGTGATGTCGGCTTCTATCAGCCAGACCAGTGACAACGCCAAGGTGACCGATGGCATGGCCACCAAGGCCAGCAAGGAGGCCACTGATGGCGGCTCGGCGGTGAGCCAGACGGTGGTGGCCATGAAGCAAATTGCCGCCAAAATCGGCATCGTGGACGACATTGCCTACCAGACCAATTTGCTGGCTTTGAATGCCGCCATTGAGGCGGCCAGGGCCGGCGAGCACGGCAAAGGCTTTGCGGTGGTGGCCGCCGAAGTGCGCAAGCTGGCCGAACGCAGCCAGCAAGCGGCCAAAGAGATTGGCGAGTTGGCTGGCAGCAGCGTTTCCACGGCGGAGCGGGCAGGCAAGTTGCTCGATGAAATTGTGCCCAGCATCCAAAAAACGTCCGAGCTGGTGCAGGAGATTGCTGCCGCCAGTGCCGAGCAGAGCGAATCAGTGGTGCAAATTGGCGGTGCCATGGGGCAGCTCAGCAAAGCGACCCAGCAGAACGCATCGGCCTCTGAAGAGCTGGCGGCCACCAGCGAGGAGCTTTCGGGCCAGGCCGAACAATTGCAGCAATCGGTCAGTTTCTTCAATCTGGGCGATGAAGCGCCCAAAGTGCGCAGCCGCCACGAAATTGGCGGGACGGAGCGGCGCGGTGGTGGTGCTGCGCCCAGACTGAGTGCCCCGCTCAGGCCGGCAGCTGTCAGAGGGGCTGGCTCCAACTTCAAACCCTATTGAGGAATGCGTGGCATGACAACCGATACTGCCCTTCAATACCTCACCTTTTCGCTGGGTGATGAGGTGTTCGCCATGGACATCAGCACCGTGCGCGAAATCATTCAGCATGCCGCCATGACCGTGGTGCCGCTGATGCCGGATTTTGTGCGCGGTGTGATCAATCTGCGCGGTGCTGTGGTGCCGGTGATTGACCTGCAGTCCCGTTTTGGCCGCGCCAGAACCCAAGTGGGCAAAAAGACCTGCATCATTATTTTTGACGCCCGTGTGGACGGGGAGACGCTGGAGCTGGGCTTGATGGTCGATTCCGTCAGCGAGGTGATCGACATTTTGCCTTCGCAGATTGAACCGCCGCCCCAGTTTGGCACCACGATTGAACGCGACTTCATTCGCGGCATGGGCAAGGTGGATGGCGAATTCATCGTCATCCTGGAACCCGACCGCGCACTCAATGTGGACGATATGGCCCTGCTGGTCGAAAAGTCCGCCATGGCTTGATTTGGGTTTGCATGAATAACTTCAATTTATCCATCAAAGCGCGCATTTTGTGGGGCTTTGGCTTGTCCATTGTCTTGTTCGTCGGTTTAGCCATGTGGCTGGGTGGTCAACTCGCACAGGTTAAGCAAAGCATGGCGAATGTGTCGGCGCAAAGCGTGCAATATGCGCAGCTGGCGACCCGTCTTGACAAGAATGAGGTGCAAGCCAAGCAGTATTTGTCTGATATTTCGGACTCCCAAGCCAAGGTCGATCAAATATCGCAAACCGCCTGGCTGATCGTGCCAGTGGCGGTTGTGCTTACCCTGCTGGTCGCATGGAGCGTCACCAGCAGCATCACACGGCCCTTGGCAAAGGCTTTGGATACGGCCAATCTGGTGGCGTCTGGCCAGTTCGATGCGGTGATTGAAACTGATAGCAGTGAAATTGGGCAGTTGCTCAGACCGCTGGCAAAGTTGCAAAGTGCACTGCAGCAGTTTGAGGCCACGCAGCGCGAGATGGCGGCCCGGCATGAGGCTGGCAACATTGACTATGTGATGCCTGTTGATCGCCTGCAAGGGAGTTATCGCACCATCGCTGAGTCATTGAACCGGCTGGTTCAGTCGCACATTGCAGTGAAGATGAAAATTGTGGAGCTTGTCACTGGCTACGCTGAAGGCCGTCTGAGTGTGGCCATGGACCGTTTACCGGGTCAAAAGGCCCGCATCAGCGAAGCGTTGGACAAAGTGCAGCATACATTGCAGGCGACCGCACAAGCGGCGCAATACAACGCCCGCGTCAAAGCGGCGCTCGACAGCGTGAGTTTGCCAGTGCGCATAGCCGCTGATGATGGCACCATTGTCTACATCAACCAGGCCTTGCGTGAAACTTTGCACAAGTATCAGGAAGGCTTTCGCAAGCAGATACCAGGCTTTGATCCGGACAAGATGGTGGGTGCCAGCGTGAGTGTTTTTTATGCCGATCCGCAAGCCGCACTGAACCGCCTGCGCAGCCTGACCAGCGTGGCCCGATCGCGGCTGGAGTTGGGTGGTCGCCTTTATGACCTGACCACCACCCCGATGATCACGCAGGGGGGCGAACGTCTGGGCACCGTGGGGCAATGGTCCGATGTCACCGAACAGTTGGCAGCAGAGCAGCAGGTTGATGCATTGGTGCGCGCTGCGGCCCAGGGCGAGTTCAGCGAGCGATTGAGCATGCAAGGTAAAACGGGCTTTCTGGCCAACCTGTCCACCGGCATGAATCAGCTGATGGACACCAGCGAGCAAGGTTTGAACGACGTGGCCGATGTGTTGGCAGCCTTTGCCCAAGGCGATCTCACCCGCCGCATGGAGCGCGACTACGCCGGTCTGTTTGGCAAAGTCAAAGACAGTGCCAACGCCACTGCCCAAAATCTCGCCCGTGTCATGGGCGAAGTGCGTGCTGCAGCCGATGCGCTCACAGGTGCGGCCAACCAGGTTAGCGCCACGGCGCAGTCGCTCGCTCACGCCGCCAGTGAGCAGGCAGCATCGGTCGGGCAAACCAGTGCCAGCATTGAGCACATGTCGGCTTCTATCAGCCAGACCAGTGACAACGCCAAGGTGACCGATGGCATGGCCACCAAGGCCAGCAAAGAGGCCACTGATGGCGGCTCGGCGGTGAGCCAGACGGTGGTGGCCATGAAGCAAATTGCCGCCAAGATCGGCATCGTGGACGACATTGCCTACCAGACCAATCTGCTGGCTTTGAATGCCGCCATTGAGGCGGCCAGGGCGGGCGAGCACGGCAAAGGTTTTGCCGTGGTGGCCGCCGAAGTACGCAAGCTGGCCGAACGCAGCCAGCAAGCCGCCAAAGAGATTGGCGAGTTGGCGGGCAGCAGCGTTTCCACAGCAGAGCGGGCAGGCAAGCTGCTTGATGAAATTGTGCCCAGCATCCAGAAAACGTCCGAGCTGGTGCAGGAGATTGCTGCCGCCAGTGCCGAGCAGAGCGAATCGGTGGCCCACATTGGCGGTGCCATGGGGCAACTCAGCAAAGCGACCCAGCAAAACGCATCGGCCTCAGAAGAGCTGGCCGCCACCAGCGAAGCGCTGTCAGGCCAAGCGGAACAATTGCAGCGCAGCATCGCCTTTTTCAATATGGGCTACGAGGCTTCCAGCGGCCGCACGCATGGAGCGCCCCGGCTGGGAACGTCGTTGCCGGTGCGCGCCAGTGGCAGCGAAAAAATGAACACCGCCAGTTTCAAGCCGTATTCATAGTGATCCCCTGAAAAGCTGATTTGACGACAACCACCCCCGTTTTTCCCAAGAAGCCGCACTACACCATGTCCATTCTGTATCGCCTCAACCTTGCCCAAAAATTCATCATTTTGGGGGTCATTGCCCTGTTCATGGTGATGGTTCCCACCGGTCTGTATTTCAAAAAAATGCAAACCGAGATCAATGTTGCCAAGCGTGAAGCACTGTCCAGCGGGGCCGTGGTGGCGCTGAACCAGGTGGTTCAGTACACCCAGACGCACCGGGGCATGGCAGCGGGTGCACTCAATGGCAATGAAGGCCTAGCGGCCCGCAGACCGGCCATGCGCGACAAGGTGGTTCAGGCCATGGGTGTGCTGGACTCGGAGCTCAAACAAGCGGGCAGCTCTGAAGAGTTGTTGGCACAGTGGAAAGATGCCCAGCAAAGCTGGACCACGCTGGAGCAGGGGGTGAGCACCAAACAGCTCAAAAGTGCCGACAGCACCAAGTTGCACAACCAATTGATAGCCAGCATTCTGGTGCTCAATGAACAGATTTTGAGTGAATTCGGCATGGCGCTCGACCCCGAGGCCGACACGTATTTCCTGATTCAAGCTTCGCTGGTAAACATGCCATGGCTGGGTGAAAGCTTGGGCCTCATGCGGGCACAAGGCACGGGCTATCTGGCGCAGGGCAGCATAAGCCCTGAGGGGCGTGTCGGCTTGCAGGCTTTGCACAAGCGGGTGCTGGAGCTGCAAGGCGACATGGGGCGCAACTTCAAGCGCGCCACCGAGAGCAACCCGGACATGAAAGCTGCGCTCAGCGCGCGCGCCGAAAGCAGCTTGGCAGCCGTGGCCAAAACCCTGGCGATGGCGGACAAAACCCTTATCAGCACGGTGGACCTCAAGCACCCGGCCAATGAGTATTTTGACGAATTCACCCGCTCTATTGATGGCCTGTACGAGTTCAATGGCATGGCCATGAAGAGCCTGAACACCGCTTTGGCAGACCGTGTGAACGCCCTGATCCGTGCGGAGACCATTTTGCTGACCTTGCTGATTCTGGGATTGCTCGGTGCCGTGGTACTAGCCATTGCTTTTGTGCGCAGCATTACCGGCCCCGTCTCCGAAGCCGTGGCCGTGGCCAGTGCGGTGGCGGATGGCAATCTGGGTTTGGCGATTCACGTGAAGGGCAACAATGAAACCGGGCAGTTGCTGGCCTCACTGGCCAAAATGCAAAGCAACTTGCAGCAATTTGAGTCTGCCCAGCAGGAGATGGCGCGCCAGCACGATCTGGGTATGCTGGACCACGGCATGCCGGTTGCTAAGCTGCAGGGTTCTTACCGCTCGATGGCGCAATCCATCAACGATCTGGCGCAATCGCACATCAATGGCACCCGCAAAATTTTGGAGGTGGTCACCGGCTACTCTGCCGGTCGGCTGGATGTGGTCATGGACCGGCTGCCAGGCCAAAAAGCACGCATCAGTGAGGCCATGGACAAAGTGCAAGCCGCATTGCAAGAGGCGGCCGTGGCGGCGACTTTCAATGAACGCATACGTTTGTCGCTGGACAGCTTGCCCGTCTGTGTGACCGTGTCCAACGCGCAGGCGCTGCTGGTGCATGCCACGCCACCGGCCAAAGAACTTTTAAAGATCGTTGGCGGACCTGGGTTCGATGCCGACAAGTTTTATGGCAACAAGCTCAGCACGCTGTTTAAAAACCCGGACGATGCCACGCGCTTTGACCAGGCCGTGCGCTCGGGTGAAACGGTGGATATGGAAATTGCCGGGCGCAAACTGCGGCTGCTGGCCCGGCCCGTGCATGACAGTGCGGGCCAGCCCATGGGGCGCATTACCCAATGGGTTGACCGTACCGATGAAATTGCCTCTGAAAAGCAGCTTGATGACATAGTCAACGCCGCAAGCCGGGGCGATTTCAGTGGAAGGCTTTCGCTGCAAGGCAAGACTGGTTTCTTTGCCAGTGTTTCTACCGGCATGAACCAGCTGCTCGAAACCAGTGAGCAAGGATTGGGCGACGTGGCCGATGTGCTGGCGGCCTTTGCGCAGGGCGATTTGACCCGGCGCATCGAGCGAGACTACCAAGGTTTGTTTGCAACGGTCAAAAATAGTGCCAACACGACTGCCGAGAACCTGCAACGGGTGATGGGCGAGGTGCGGGACGCCGCTGACGCACTCACCGGCGCAGCCAGTCAGGTTAGTGCCACAGCTCAGTCTTTGTCGCAAGCCGCCAGTGAGCAGGCCGCCAGTGTGGACGAAACCAGCTCGCAGATTGAGGCCATGTCAGCCAGCATCAGCCATAACAGCGACAACGCCAAGGTAACTGACGGCATGGCGACAAAAGCCAGCAAGGAAGCCACCGACGGCGGTAGCGCCGTCAGCCAGACTGTGGTGGCCATGAAGCAAATTGCCGCCAAGATTGGCATCGTGGACGACATTGCCTACCAGACCAACCTGCTGGCCTTGAATGCCGCCATCGAGGCGGCGCGTGCGGGTGAGCACGGCAAAGGTTTTGCCGTGGTAGCCGCAGAAGTGCGCAAGCTGGCAGAGCGCAGCCAGGAGGCGGCCAAGGAGATTGGTGATCTGGCGGGCAACAGTGTGTCAACCGCAGAGCGCGCGGGCCATTTGCTCGATGAAATTGTGCCCAGCATCCAGAAAACCTCCGAGCTGGTGCAGGAGATTGCCGCGGCCAGCAACGAGCAAAGCGAATCAGTGGTGCAAATTGGCGGTGCCATGGGGCAACTGAGCAAAGCAACGCAGCAAAACGCCTCTGCTTCCGAACAATTGGCCGCAACCAGCGAAGAGTTGTCCGGCCAGGCCGAGCAGTTGCAGCAGTCGATTGCCTTTTTCAACATTGGCGGCGATGCCCCGGTGGTGCGCAATCGTCATGCCTTGGCTGGCCCAGAGCGCCGGGGTGGTGCAGGCCGGCCAGCCCCCCGGCTCAGCGCTCCCTTGGTCAGTGCAGCGGTGCGGGGGGGCAATGCCAATTTCAAACCGTACTGACACCGTCGATTCTGCGACGCGGCCTCTACAAAGAAGGTGAACACATGAAATACAAGGTAGAACCCACCCAGCATGAGCGGCTGATGCGGGACGACGACTTTATCGTCTCCAAGACCGACCTCAAAGGGCGCATCAGCTATTGCAACCGCATTTTTATCGAATTTTCAGGCTACACAGAGCAGGAGTTGCTGGGTGCCCAGCACAACATCATCCGCCACCCTGACATGCCGCGCGGGGTGTTCAAATTTTTGTGGGACACCCTGGGCGCGGGCAAAGAGTGCTTCGCCTACGTGAAGAACATGTCCAAGGATGGCGGTTTCTACTGGGTGCTGGCCAACGTCACGCCCGACCTTGACGACCAAGGTGTTTGCGAAGGCTATTTTTCTGTACGCCGCAAGCCCGCTCGGGGGGCCGTGTCGGCTCTGGCGGATGTGTACAAACTGATGCTGGACGAAGAACGCCGCGCCGGGCCCAGAGACGCTTGCGACGCATCCATTGCCCTGCTTGTCAGTGTGTTGACCCAGAAAGGAGTTAGCTATGAAAAATTCATCCTTTCCATCTGATTCGGTGAAGTGGGTCGGGGCCATGGCCCTTGTGCTGGTGGGCGGTGCCACGATGCACTGGTGGCGCGACGGCTGGAGCCTGCTGCCCCTGCTGTGGCTCATGCCCGCCTTGGCTTGCCTGGGCCTGTGGCATCGCGCCAATCAGACCAATCAAAAATATCTTCTGGATGTTCAGGCGATGGCGCAGGACGTGGCCCATGGCAAGTTCGACCGGCGCATCAGAAACATCCCCACCACTGGCCAGTACCATGCGCTGTGCTGGGACATGAACGACATGCTCGACCAGCTGGAAGCCTGCTTTCGCGAACAGGCGACGGCCTTGAAATATGCCAGCAGCGGCCAGTACTTCAGACTGGCGCAGCCGGTGGGCATGCGCGGAAGTTTCAACGAGTCACTCAAGCGAACCAACGTGTCGCTGCAAACCATCGAGCAAAAAGCCGTGCAGGAAGAAAAAGCAGCGGCAGAAAAGCTGGTCACGCAAGAGCGCGAGCAGCATGTGGCCAGCGAGAATCTGCGCATCAAGATCGCACTGGACAGCTCGCCGGTGGGGCTGACGGTTTCCAACACCGACGCCCAATTGGTTCATGCCACGCCCGCGGCCATTGCCATACTGCAAAGAATGGGCGGACCCGGGTTCAACATCAACACCTTTTACGGCAGCAAAATCAGCAGCTTGTTTCACAGTGCAGAAGCCGTGGCCAAGTTTGACCAAGCCGTCACCTCCGGCGATTTTGTGGACTTGGAAATTGAAGGCCGGCAGATCCGGCTGATTGCCAAACCCATCATCGATGCCAATGGCATGCAACTTGGCCGCGTCACCAACTGGGTGGACCGAACCGACGAAATAGCCTCTGAGGTGGAGGTTGACAAGCTGGTGCAAGCGGCAGGTGAGGGTGACTTCAGCGCGCGTCTGAATGTGCAGGGCAAGGTCGGCTTTTTTGCCAATTTGTCGGCCGGCATGAACCACCTGCTCGACACCACTGAACAAGGCTTGACCGATGTGGCCGATGTGTTGGCGGCCTTTGCCCAAGGCAACCTGACCAAGCGCATCGAGAGCGATTACGCAGGCCTGTTTGGCAAGGTCAAAGACAGCGCCAATTCCACGGCAGAAAACCTCACGCGCGTCATTGGTGAAGTGCGCGCAGCAGCCGATGCCCTCACCGGCGCAGCCAACCAGGTCAGTGCCACGGCGCAGTCCCTTTCGCAAGCGGCCAGCGAGCAAGCCGCCAGTGTTGAGGAAACCACCGAGTCGGTGGATGTGATGTCCGCCTCCATCAGCCAAAACAGCGACAACGCCAAGGTGACCGACGGCATGGCCACCAAGACCTCCAAAGAGGCGGTGGACGGCGGCAGTGCGGTGAGCCAGACGGTGTCGGCCATGAAACAAATTGCCGCCAAGATCGGCATCGTGGACGACATTGCCTACCAGACCAATCTGCTGGCCCTGAACGCTGCCATTGAAGCGGCCAGGGCCGGTGAGCATGGCAAAGGTTTTGCCGTGGTGGCGGCAGAGGTGCGCAAACTGGCCGAACGCAGCCAGCTCGCCGCGAAGGAAATTGGTGACTTGGCGGGCAGCAGTGTGTCCACGGCCGAGCGGGCAGGCAAACTGCTCGATGAAATTGTGCCCAGCATCCAGAAGACTTCAGAGCTGGTGCAGGAAATTGCAGCAGCCAGTGCCGAGCAGAGCGAATCGGTGGTGCAAATTGGTGGTGCCATGGGCCAGCTCAGCAAGGCAACGCAGCAAAACGCATCCGCTTCCGAGGAGCTGGCCGCCACCAGCGAAGAGCTTTCCGGCCAGGCCGAGCAGCTCCAGCACTCGATTGCCTTTTTTGACATTGGCGACGATGCGCCGCCCGTGGCCAGCCGCCATGAAATGGGGGGCAGTGAGCGCCGCCGGGTGGGGGCCACCAAGGCCGCACCCCGTTTGGGCACGGGGCTCAAGTCTGCACCAGTGCGTGGCGGCAGTTCCAATTTCAAGCCCTATTAATATTCATTCAGCAGCCCGAGACCTATCTCATGAGAACAGCGCAGCAGGAAATTGACGAACGCACCCGCCTTGCGGGCAACAACCAGTTTGAGTTGTTGCTGTTTCGTTTGGGTGAGGCGCCTGGCAGCGGGCAGCGTGAGCTGTTTGGCATCAATGTGTTTAAAGTGCGTGAAGTGCTGGTGATGCCCGCCATCACCGAACTGGCCAACGCCCATGAACACCTGATGGGGGTGGCCAATATTCGCGGCCAAATCATCCCGGTGATCAATTTGCCGGCCGTTCTGGGCTGCAAACCCCAAAACGGCATGAGCATTTTGATGGTGACCGAATTTGGCCGCACGGTTCAGGCTTTTGCGGTGGAAGATGTGCGTGAAATCATTCGGCTGGAGTGGGACCAGGTTTTGCCCGCCGAAAGCAGCCACGCCGGGGCCTTGATTACCGGCATTGCACGGCTGGACGGTGCCAAGGCCGACACCCGGCTGGCGCAGGTGCTCGATGTGGAGCAGATTTTGAAAAACGTCATGCCCGTCACCACCGAAGAAATCAACCGCGAAGTGGTGGGGCCGGAGCTGGCTTTGCCGCACGGGGCCGTGATTTTGGCGGTGGACGATTCGGCCGTGGCCCGCTCGGTCATTGAGCTTGGCCTCAAAGCCATGGGGGTCAACTACATCATGACCAAAACCGGCAAGGAAGCCTGGGAGCGCCTGCAAGCCATTTCTGATGACGCGGTGGCCCAAGGCAAAACCGCCAAAGACAAAGTAGCCGTGGTGCTGACCGATCTGGAAATGCCGGAGATGGATGGCTTTACCCTCACACGGCTGATCAAGCAGGATGCGCGTTTCAAATCCATTCCGGTGGTCATCCATTCCTCGCTCACCGGGGCCACCAACGAAAACCACGTCAAAAGCGTCGGGGCCAACGCCTATGTGGCCAAATTCGCGCCGCGCGAGCTCGCCGCCACCATCCGTGGCGTATTGCCGGCGCATTAGCCATGTCCGCTCTACCTTTCAGTGACCGGGAGTTCAAAAAGATCAGCGACCTCATGTACGAGGCCGCCGGCTTGTCGTACAACGATTCCAAAAAATCGCTGATTCATTCGCGCTTGTCCTCGCGCATCCAGAAACTGGGCCTGGAGGGGTTTGCCGACTACATTGCCATTTTGGAAGACGAGTCGGAAGCGGCCGAGTTTCAAATGGCGGTGGACTTGCTCACCACCAACGAAACCTATTTTTTCCGGGAGCCCAAACACTACGATTTGCTCCAGCAGGAGCTGGCGGGACTAGGCAACAAAGCCCCCATTTCCATCTGGAGCGCGGCCTCCTCGTTTGGCGACGAAGCCTACAGCACGGCCATGCTGCTGGCAGACATGCAGGTGATGGGCAAAATCTCACCGGACTGGTCGATTTTGGCCACCGACATCAGCCACCGGGTGCTGCTCAGCGCCAAAGAGGCGGTGTACCCCGAAGACCGCTTGCGCGCTGTTTCGCCAGAGCGGCTGCGCCGCTATTGTTTGCGCGGAGAAGGCGAGTCTGAAGGGCAGGTGCAGATTCAGGACAAGTTGCGTAGCCGGGTGCAATTTGGGCAACTCAACCTGTGCAAACCGATTGACGGGCTGGGCCCCTTCGATGTGATCTTTTTGCGCAATGTGCTCATCTATTTTGACCCCCCCACCAAAAGCGCGGTGGTGGACCGGGTGCTGGCTGCGCTCAAACCGGGTGGCTTGTTCTTTTTGGGCACCGCTGAAGGGCGGGTGCCCTGCAGCACCCCGATCACCACCGTCATCCCCGGCGCGTTCCGTAAAACGGCCTGAACTGAACAAAAAAGAGCAGGAAACAACAGATGGTCGTCAAAGTTTTTGTGGTCGATGACTCCGCCGTGGTGCGCCAGGCGCTGGCGCACATGCTCGCGGGCAACGCCGAGGTAGAGCTGATCGGCAGCGCGCCCAATCCCCTCCTGGCCATGGACATGATCCGCAAGAATCCGCCCGATGTGCTGCTGCTGGACATTGAAATGCCGGGCATGGACGGGCTGACGTTTTTGCGGCAAATCATGGCCGGCACACCCATTCCCACCGTCATTTGCTCCACGCTTTCCACCGAGGGCAGCAAAGTGGCGCTGGAAGCGCTGGCCGCTGGCGCGGTGGCGGTGCTGGCCAAGCCCAAGCTGGGCTTGAAGCAGCACCTGGAAGACTCACGCCGCGAGATGATTCAAACCCTCAAAACCGCAGCCAAGTCCAGGCCACGGGTACGCACGGGCGGGGCCGAGCCCGTTGTGGCCAAATCTTTTGCACAGCGCGCACCGGTGCCGGGCACCGTACATGCGTTTGCCATGAACAAGCCGGTGGTCATTGGCAGCTCCACCGGCGGCACGCAGGCGCTGGAGCTGGTGCTCACGAGCCTTCCCGCCGATGCGCCCGGCATTGCCATCACCCAGCACATGCCGGAAAAATTCACCGCCATGTACGCCAGCCGCCTCAACGGCATTTGCGCCATGAATGTGCGCGAGGCCAAAGACGGTGACCGGCTGGAGCGCGGCGTGGCACTGATCGCGCCCGGTGGCCTGCACATGCAACTGCGCAAAAACGCCGGGCAGTATTTTGTGCATGTGGTGGACGGCCCGCCGGTCAACCGCCACAAGCCCTCGGTGGATGTGCTGTTCAAGTCCGCCGCCGAGTGCGGCGGGCGCGATGTGCTGGGCATCATCATGACCGGCATGGGCGACGACGGTGCTCGCGGCATGAAGGTGCTGCACGACGGCGGTGCCCGCTGCATTGCCCAAAACGAAGAAACCTGCGTCGTCTTTGGCATGCCCAAAGAGGCCATCAAGCTGCAGGCGGTAGATGACATCCTGCCGCTGGAGAGCATCGCGCGGGCGATTTTGCAGTTTGATTCGCGGGCTTGAAATGTTTGCGTGAGCCGCTATCAAATAAGCAGTGTTTCCACTTCAAACCCAACAATATTGCGGCTGGCCTTGCTGAACTCAACCCCAATCAGGTGAATCGGTTCGCCCCGGCTGCGGTACTTGTCAAAGTAATGCATGTCCTTGATTTGTTGCAGCGCAGCCCCCGCAGGGTTCAGCTCCACCACCTTGAACTCAAACAAAAACACCTGACCGTCAAACAGCACCGTCATGTCGATGCGGCCAAAGTTGGTGGGGTCTTCCAGCCGGATGTCCAGCCCCAGCGCGGCAAAGTAGCTGTAGAAGATGCTCACGTAGTAGCCCTCAAAGCCACTCATTTCATTCTTGCGGTACCAGTCGTTGGCAATGCTGGCGTAAAAGGCGTGGAACAGGGATTTGAGGCCGGAAAAGTTGCGGGCCATGAGCAGGTCGTAAAGCTGGCTGATGTACGGCCCGGGCACATTTTGGGCACCGCTCAAGCTTTGCAGCAAACTGTCGTTCAGTGCAGCCTGAACTTCCAGGTTGGGGTATTTCAGCTTCAGCTCAAGCCTCCCCAAAATTTGACGCTGGCTGGCAATCGTCAGGTACCCGGCCTGAAACATCAAGGCTTCAACGGGGATGTTGTCCACGTCAAAGGTGGACAAGAGCGACTCGGAGGCCACGATGCGGCTCAAGTCGGGTGTGAACTGTTGGCGCTGTGCCAGTAATTTGATCAAAAAAGTCGGCGTGCCGGTCTCAAACCAATGCGGTGCGAATTTACGCGTGTCAAACAGCAGCAGCAGCCCAAACGGGTTGTACACCGGCGTGCCCAGCCAGTTGTAGCCGTTGTACCACTGGCGTATCAGCTCCCGGTCCAGCCCCGGCAACTCGGGGGCAAACACCGTGTCCACGTCTTTATCGGTGTAGCCGCAGATGTCGCTGTAGCGCTTATCAATGGTGATGTCATTGAGGTTATTCAACCCCGAGAACAAACTCACCTTGCTGAATTTGGAAACTCCGGTCATGAAGACAAACTTCAAGTGTTCGTCCGATCCTTTCAAGACGGAGTACAGGTTTTTCAGCCCCTCGCGCATGTCGGTGGCAACTGCGCTGTTGTCGATGTTGTCCAGAATCGGTTTGTCGTATTCGTCAATCAGCACCACGGCGCGCTGGCCAGATTGCTGATGAGCTTGGGCAATCAGATCCGCCAGGTTGCCCGGCAAATAAGTCTCGGCCAAGCCGGCAGGCAGTTGCAAGCCCAGCCGTTGCCGGTTGACACGCAGCAACTCCCTGATGCTTTGGTCAAGCTCCGCACGGTTACGCAGCACCCCGTCACCAAAGCTGATTCGAATCACCGGGTAATTTATCGACCAATCCCAGCGGGTTTCAGCGGCCAGCCCGGTGAAGAGCTTTTGATTGCCCTCAAACAGCTCTTTCAGGGTGTCAAGAAACAGGCTTTTGCCAAAGCGCCGGGGGCGGCTCAGAAAGTAGGCACCACCTTTCTCGATCAACTGCAAGGCGTGCGGGGTTTTGTCCACGTAATAGCAGTCTTGCTCACGCAGCTTGGCAAAGCTCTGAATACCAATAGGCAGTTTGCGCCGGGGCAGGGTAGGGGTGGCGGTCATGGTCAGATTTTAGGGCGGCCTTGACGCAGGATGCCTCTTTTTGTGCTTGACTGCTGACATGCTTAACTTGCGCCAGGTGCAGGCGCTGGCGCGGCGCTTTTGCGTGTCCATGGATGCGTTGGCGGCGTAAAAACAGCTACTGTTTTAATAGCTGATAGCGCATGATCTACGTGCGCAAGAGGCTGATTTGATGGGTAAATATGCCTGCTTGAATATGGCTTGCGGTTTGGGCCAGCCTGAGTGCCCACCTGAGTTCACGCACCGTGCGGCAGCGTCAGCGCCAAGCCGTTCTCCGCCTTGGCCAGCAGCAGCATGTCCGAAATCATGCGCGCCACCCGTTCCACCGTAAAACCCGCCCTGGGGGTGGCAAACAGCACCGCGTGCTGCGAGCCGAGCACCAGCAGTTCGAGCCCGTGGTGCTCTTGCAGCGCGTGTTCCATTCGGTGCGCAAGGTGGGTCAGATCGTCCACCCCATCGCGCGCCGTCAGAAACAATTAACAGGTTCAGTGCGCGTATTTTCTACTGCGTCAAACCCGGCGTGATGCGCACGATCAGATGGAAATTACTTCATTTCAAAACGTGCCGTGGCCGGGGGCTTGCCTGCCAGTGTCAACACCGCAATACCCTTGGTACCTTTGCTCACTTTGAAGCTTCCTGTGGCTTGCATTTTGTCGCCGTCTGGCACCAACTCAGCCTCGGACTTTTCAGTACCGTTCAAAAGGGTGATTTTGGCGGTGGCACCTTTGAGTTGAAAAGGTATGCCATGGTCGCTGATGAAAATTTGCAGCAGCTCGGGTTTGGCCACAATTTCCCAGTCGCCCGCCTTGGTTTCCACCACGATGCCGCCGTTTTTGGGTGCGTGAGCGTGGCTGTGGTCGCCGCCCGCAACGACGGGGCCTGCGGCACACGCCGCGATGGCCAAACTGGCCAAAAATTTCAGATTGTTTTTCATACAAGGTACTTTCAAAAAACTGCGCAAAGGCAGGGGATGGGAAATCAAAAAATCAACAGGGAACGCTCAGAAGGACTCTGCGCCAGAGCTGGCTACCAAAGCAGCAATCGGCTTGGCACCAAACAGCGCCACCATGGCCGGGGTCAGGAAGGAGTCGAGCAAGGTGGAGGTGATCAAGCCCGAGAAAATCACCACCGCCACCGGGTGCAGTATCTCTGTGCCCGGCATATCCGCCTCAAACAGGAGCGGCGCGAGGGCCAGCGCCGCTACCAGCGCCGTCATCAACACCGGCGTAAGACGTTCACCGGAGCCGCGCACCAGCATCTGGGTGTCAAAGTTTTCTCCTTCAAAGGCACAGAGATTGATGTAGTGCGACACCTTCAAAATGCCGTTGCGAATGGCAATACCCGCCAGCGTGATGAAACCCACCAGCGCCGCCACACTGAGTGGCTGGCCGGACAGCCACAAGCCCACCACGGCACCCACCAAAGCCAGTGGAATGTTGGACATGATGATGGCCGCCAGGACGGCAGAGCGGTAGCGGGTGTACAGAATCAGGAAAATCATTCCCACTGAGGCGATAGAGAGCAAGCCAATCAGGCGTGAAGCGTCTTCTTGCGCCTGAAACTGCCCGCCGATGCTGATGAAGTAACCCTCGGGCATGGGCGTGGCGGCAATCTGGGCACGAATGTCAGCCACCACGTCGCTCAAAGCCCGCCCTTGGGTGTTGGCCGACAGCACGATGCGCCTGCGCCCGTCGTCGCGGCTCACCTGGTTGGGGCCGTCCGCCTCTTCAATCGATGCCAGTTGTGACAAGGGCACACGGCCCCCCGGCGTGTCCATCATCAGCTTGCGCAAGCCCTCAATTCCGCGCGAGTTCTCCGGCAGACGCAGCACCAGGTTGAAACGCCGACTGCCCTCCACAATTTGGGTCACCCGTTCGCCATCAATCAACACTTGCAACTCCGCCAGCAGTTTGGCCGGCGTGATGCCCATCCCCAAAGCGCGGTCGTAGTCCACCTGCACCTTGATTTGCGGCGTCAGCACCTGCTTTTCAATTTCCAGGTCAACCACGCCCCCGATTTTTGCGAGCTGCTGGCGCAGGCTCTCGGCTTGGGCACGCAAGGTGTCCAGGTCGTCACCAAAAATCTTGATGGCAATTTGCGAACGCACGCCCGACAGCATGTGGTCAATGCGGTGGCCAATGGGCTGCCCGATGCCGATGGCGGCGGGCAGCGAGGCAATGCGGCTGCGAATATCGGCATACACCGCTTCCAGGCTGCGCTCGCTGCGTTTGAGTTTGACGTCCAGCTCCGACACATGTACGCCCTCGGCGTGTTCGTCGAGTTCGGCACGGCCACTGCGCCGCCCCACATGCTCCACCTCGGGCACGCCCGCCAGTGCCTTCTCGGCAATGCTGCCGATGCGGGTGGTTTCCGTCAGTGTGGTGCCGGGGTTGAGCCGCAGGCCCACCAAAGCCACGCCCTCGTTAAAAGGCGGTAAAAAAGTGGTTGGGAAGAAGGGCGTTGCGGCCATGGCCAACAACGCTGCCACGCCCCCCGCCGCCACCCAGCCGCGTGGCGCTGCCAAAACCTTGGTCAGCGCATTCGCGTACCACGCCTTGACCCAGGCCTGCACCTTGGTGTCGCCATGGTCCAGCCCTTTGAGGTTGGGCAGCAAGTAGTACGACATCACCGGCGTCAGCGTCACAGAAACCACCATAGAAGCCAGCAACGAGACGATGTAGGCAATCGCCAGCGGCTGCATCAATCGCCCTTCGATACCCGGCAAGAAGAACAGGGGCAGCAGCACCAGCACGATGATGACCGTGGCAATGACGATGCCCGAGCGCACCTCCAGCGTGGCCTTGGCAATGAGCTCCAGCGGCCCCAAGCGCCGGTCCGGGTGCGCTACGCGCTCCATCTTCAGGCGGCGCAACACGTTCTCCACGCCCACCACCGCGTCGTCCACCAAGCCGCCAATGGCAATGGTCAGCCCCCCCAGCGTCATGGTGTTGATGGACAAACCGAAGTACTTGAACACCAGCACCGTGATCATCACGCTCACGGGAATGGCGGTCAGTGAAATCAGGGTCGTACGCACGTTTTGCAAGAAGAAGTACAACACCACCGCCACCACCGCCGACGCGGCAAAGAGTTTGCCCTTCAATGTATTGACGGACGATTCAATGAAGCTGGCCTGGCGCATGGTGACTTGTGGCGCGCCCATGCCCGCAGGCAGGCCGCGCTTGAGTTCCTCCAGCGCCGCTTCCACCTTTTCAGTCAGCTTCACCGTATCTGCGTCGGGCTGTTTTTGGATGCCTAGGATCACGGCGGGTTGGCCGTTCAGCCCAGCATCGCCGCGTTTAATGGCGGGTGCAAACATCACATGGGCCACCTGGCTGAGCTGAATGGCCTTGCCATTGCGAAAGGCCACCGGCAAACGCTGCAGGTCTTCCAGTCGCGTGGTGCGGCCAATATTGCGAATCAGGTATTCACGGGAGTTGAGTTCCAAAAAGCCCCCGCTGGAATTGCCGGAGAAGCCTTTCAAGGCATCCGCTATCGATTCAAGATCCACCCCCAGCGCCGCCATGCGCGCCGTATCGGGCTGCACTTGGTACTGGCGCACTTCGCCCCCAATCGGCACCACCTGGGCCACACCCGGCAAGGTGAGCAAGCGTGGGCGCATCACAAAGTCGGCGTACTCGCGCACCGCCATGGGGCTGATCTTGGTGGTGTCAATCGGCAACGCCAGCAGCATGATCTCGCCCATGATGGAGCTGATGGGCCCCATGCCCACGTGCTCCACGCCCTGGGGCAGTTGCTCGCGCACCAGAGACAGGCGCTCGCCCACCATTTGGCGGGCGCGGTAGATGTCGGTCTTCCAGTCAAACGTGATGTAGACAAAAGACAAGCCCACGCTGGACACAGAGCGGATGCCCTCCACACCCGGTATGCCGCCCATTGACGTTTCCAGCGGAAAGGTAATGAGCTGCTCCACCTCTTCGGGGGCCATGCCACCGGCTTCCACCTGTAGCGTGACGGTGGGTTTGTTCAGGTCGGGGAATACATCGACCGGCATCTTGACCAGCGTGAACGCGCCGGTCACCAGCATCAGGACTGCCAGCACCATCACCATCAGGCGGTTGTGCAGGGAGCTGTGTATAAGTTTTTCAAACATGGATCGTGCCTGCTTTAAAAAACTGGATTAACGAACTTGGTTGACCAGGGGTGCGCCCTGGGTCACCACACGGTCACCGGCCTT
Organism: Candidatus Rhodoferax bjergmarkensis; assembly: GCA_016708345.1. GTDB lineage: Bacteria > Pseudomonadota > Gammaproteobacteria > Burkholderiales > Burkholderiaceae_C > Rhodoferax > Rhodoferax bjergmarkensis. The sequence goes on along the minus strand of JADJFX010000036.1, from coordinate 52,043 downwards.
CAAACCGTTGACCACCGACACGTTGGCACCGTCCAGCGCCACCATGCGAATCGGACGGGCTTCAAACACCTCCGGCCCGGTGTGGACCCACACAACGTCCTGATTGCTCGGGTTCTTGACTACCGCGCCCGTGGGTACGGCAAAGCCCAAAACCGTTTCTTTGGTTTGTACATACACCTTGACGGGCTGGTTCACCGCCAATGCCACTGCGCCCTTGCTTGCGACCGTGTTGAACTGCAGGGGAATCGCACCCTCTTGCAAAGTGCGTCCCGCGCCCACAAAGCGCAAAGCGACCGTGGTGCCGGCCGATGGGCTGGCCGTGGCGGACGCAATATTTCCCAATAGCGCCGTATCGAACGCGCTGGCTTGCACCACCAGGCGCGCGGGGTCGACGATCTCGAACAACACATCGCCCGCATTCACCACCTGCCCGGCCATTGCGTGGGCCGCCGCAATCACGCCCGACACGGGTGCTGTCAACACCTCAGTTGCGCTGACGCTGCCCGACACGGCGGCCAGCCGCTGGGTCAAGCTGTCAACATCGGTGCGGGCGGCGTCTATGTCCTTCTGCGCCACCGTGCCTTCGAGCTGCTCCAGCCGTGCCAGGCGCTTGCGGGCTTGGTCCCGATTGGCTTTGAGCTCCGCCGTCTGGGCAACCTGGTTGGCACGCTCAATAGCGGCGGTGGAGGCGCGCACCACCGCCAAGGTTTCTCCCTTGCGCACGGTTTGGCCTAGCTGGGGCAGGCCCCGTGGCCCGGCTTCAATACGCCCGGCTTGGGTGGGCTGCACTTTGCCCCCGGTATTGGGGTCGTTGGCCACGCGCCCGGTCAGCTCCACGGTCTTGGGCAGGGACTTTTCTTCTACCGTTACCGTGCGCAGCTCCAGCTGGCGCTGCGTGGGCTTGGGCAGGAAGACGCTGCCGTCAGCTTGGCGCTTGGGTGAGTTGCCACCGGTTGCTGCCGGTGCAGCATCGCCATGGTCATGACCCTCTCCAGCTTGTGCATCAAATGAGGCTGTTGCGCCCGTCAATAGTGCGCAAGCAGCTACCAAAACTGTAGCAATTTGACTTTTCGGGCGGCGCTTGCGGCGCATCAGCAAGGCGGCCACGGCCAGCAGCGCCAAGCCGCAAACGCCATAGGCCGCCCAGCGCCGCCAGGGGCGTGCGGCGTGGTCGTCGTCATGCGCGGCGTGGGCATCCGCCAGGGTCAGGTCACCAGCCAGCAAGTCGCTTTCAGACCCCGCCACCACGGTGAAGCTGACGGACAGCGCAGTCGTTTCCTTCAACACAGCATGCTCAAAGCGGTAGGTGCCATCAAGCTGCGGGGTAGCCACACCTTTGGCCGTGCCCGCTTCTACTTCCACTTTGGCATTGGTCACGGGTTCATTGGTGGCGTGCCGGTCGATGTAGATCGTCATGGCGCCAGCGTCCACGATGCCCACCAGCTCAAAGAGGTCCGAGTGGCTGCTGACTCTAGGTGATCCGGTGCCAGCGGCCACCGGGGTTGCGTCGCCGTGGTCGTGGCCTTCGCCAGCAAAGGCAGCGGTCAAAAACATCACAATCGCTACAAAAATAATAGCTGCTCGCGCAAGTTTTATATGCGCTAGAGCCCGATTTGGCATTGAATAAAAAGTTTTCATGGGAGGGTTCCGAGGGATTGGTTCAGTTGAGCCACGGCGCGCTGCAGCTCGATACGAGCGCGGGCCAGGGCGAGATCGGCGTCCAGCTTTTCGTTGTCAGCCCGCATACGGGTTGGCAAATCGCTTTCGCCCAAACGGTAAGACTTGGCCACCAAGGCCTGCATTTGCGTGGACAGCGTGGCACGCTGCGCGGCGAATGCTTCTTGGCTGCGTGCGGCATCCAGGCCCGCATGGGCTGCGGCCACATCCGCTTGAGTTTGGCGGGCCATGGCATCGGCTTGCGCTTGCGCGGCATCCAGCTCAGCCAACGCGCTAGCCAGTTTGGCCGCATTGCGCTTGTCGCCCCCCAATGGAATCCGCACAGCAAACCGGACCGATGTCTCCGGGCTGGCCCCCGCAGCAGCGCGCTCGCGCGTGACGCCCAGGCCCAGCTCCATCGGGTCGCGTCGGTCGGCTTCTGTGAGCGCCAGGCGGGCGCGCGCGCTTTGGATTTGCGCCATGGCGGTTTGCAGGGCAGGGTGTTCGTTTTGCACGATGGTGGCCGGGGTCTGTGCTGCTGCGTCGGGCAGTGGTTCATCCAGGTTCGCCTCCTGCGTCTGGCCCGTCAGCGCCCGCCATTGGCCCAGTGCGCGCACCAGCGCCGCATCGTGCTGCGCCAGCTGCCCTTGCGCCAGCTGCACGCTGGCATGCGCTTGCAAGGCGTCCACGCGGGCGGTTTCACCGGCTTTGACGCGGCGCTCAACATCTTGGGCCAACGCGCTAGCCTCCAGGTGCTTGCGCGCAGCGCCCTCGCATTCAGCCCGGGCCCATGCCACCTGGGCTGCAGCGTCACGAACTTCACCGGCCAGCCTGAGCCGCTCGGAGCGCAGTTGCCATTCCAGCGCACCTCTGTCCGCCGCCACCTGATGTTGGGTTGCCCCCCGCACACCGGGGTTCCACAGCGGCACGGCCACTTCGGCTTCGTATTCCCGCAGGCCCGCGTTGCTGCTCAATGCATCGGTGCGGTGGGCCCAACCCACGGTAGGAGAACCCGGAGTGAAAGTTTGCGCCGCAAGTGCGCGTGCCTCCAGTTCAGCCCAGCGGTTGCCAGCGGCGCGTGATGCAGGGTGCAAAGCCCATGCCGCCTCCAGCGCAGAGCGCAAGCTCAGGGGCGTGCCAGGTGTGCCTGGTGTGTTGAGGGGGCCAGCAGTGCCCGCCGGGTCGCTGGCATGGGCGCTGGTATGAGGGCTGTTTTGTGCCACGGCTGCAGGCGCAAGCGCCACCAACACGCACACCAGCGCCGGGGCCACGGCGCACCTGCGCCGCAGCAAATCTGAAAATGCAAACAATTAATCTCTCCGAAGTGAAAAACAACTTCGGCGAGCCTGAAAACCGCAAAGAGGGTGAAAAAGTCCGTCCGGGGTCTCAAATGCCCGCCACGCCAGGGGTGGTGGTGGGCCATTTGGGGCGCTCTATGTCGTCAGGCGCATGCGCAGACTGCAGGGGCAGTACCGTGGTGGGGGGCAAGCAAGTGAGCGGGTCCCAACTGAGTTTGGCGCTCATATAGAAAGCCCCTACAGGGTGGCAGCAGGCCGCCACGGTACAAGCGCCATCATGGTCGGCATCGGGCATGGAGTGGTGTGAAAGTTGTACAGTGTGGTCGATCTGGTGCAAACTCTCTTTTACCATGTGCGCCTGTACCAAGGCCGATTGCAAGGCAATCCAGACCACAAGCAGGAGGTACATAGCGCGCTTCATGCAGCTAATGTAATCGAACCCGGCCTACTTCGGGCCATGACAGAAAGGAAGACCACAGTGCATTCCACGATAAGAAGCGCGGCCACACTGGCACTGGCGTTTGCAATGGCATTCGGTGCTTTGTCCGCCAAGGCGCATGACAACGCCTACCTGGACACTCTCAAGGCACCCAACGGGGGGCAGGTGCGCATGGCTGGCAATTACCACTACGAGCTGGTGGTTGTGAAAAACAGCAAAGAGGTCAAAGAAAATCCGGTGCAGGTGTTTGTCACCGATCACGCCGGGGAGAAAATTGCGACTGCCGGAGCTGCTGGCCATGTGACCTTGCTTGCGGGCAAGCTCAAGGCCAGTGTCACGCTGGCACCGGATGGCGACAACCGTTTGAAGGGCATGGCCAAGTACGCCTCCAGGCCCGACATGAAGGCGGTGGTGTCAATCACACTGGCAGGAAAACCCCCGGAGCAGGCGCGCTTCACCCCTCTGGCAGGCGTCAATCATCAACACATGGAACATTGAACCTAGTGTTGAACCCGGTAACCGCAGTGGAGCAGACACACGGCAAGGCGCAGCTTGAGCCACACGGGTGATGTGGAAACGTGTTTATAAAGCGGGCTTGAGCATCGAGCCCACTTCGCGCGGGTTCAGTCCGTACATCTCGGCAAACTCCTTGACCGACTTGCCACTGCTTTGGAAGGCGCTGCGCAGCGCCTCTTGCCGGGCCAGCTTCTGGTCGTACTCGGCCAGTGCCTCCAGCAGCAGCGCGTTGGCGGTTTCATCCTTGCTTTGCACCATGGTCAGGTAGTCCTGGCGCGGCAGGCCAGAGGCCTCGAAGGCAGCGATCAACTGGGTGCGCAGCTTGGGGCGCAAGTCTTCCTTGGTACGGCTTTGCCGCCGTTTGAACAGTTCGAGCACAGACAAAAAGACATGCTCCGGGGCCACGTCTTCTACCGCCTTGCCTTCCAGGTCGTGCCGTTTATTTCCGGCGGCCACGCTTTGCAGGTAGCGGGTGGAGCGGGTGTGCAGACCCAGCGCGGATTTAAGGCTGGTGCGTTCAAACTGGTCGGGGTGCCGGGTCATCAGCTCCTGAAAAACACCGAGTTTGAGTGGCAAGAACTCGGCACCAAACAGGTGGGGGTACAGTTCAAACAGCTTTTCAAGCACCGCTTGCACGGTTTGTGTAGGGCCAAGAGGGGGCTGTGCATCAACGACGGGTGCGGTCCCGCAGGTTTCAACAGGTGTTTCGGTTTCGGTAATGGTCATTGGATTATTCTTTGAGGCAGCTCCCGATTGTCAACCAAATGGCAGCGGTGCAGCGGTGAGTTGACAAACAGTTCACGCACAGCCGATGCGTTCAATTCACAAGCGGACAATGCAGTTGCGGCCTTTGGCTTTGGCTTCGTACAAGGCTTGGTCAGCGCGGCCCAGCGCAGTTTCAATGGCTTCGTCTGCCAGGTAGGTGGTGATACCGGCTGAAAAACTCACCCGCAATTGGGGCGCTTGCGCCGAGACTTCGGCATGGCTCCACTCCCTGAGAAGGCGCTCGATACCCACCATGGCGTGCGGATCGTCGGTTTGCGGGCAGACGGCGACAAACTCCTCGCCACCCCAGCGCGCCAGGACGTCGGATTTGCGCAAAATGCCGGTGGCCATGCTTGCAAATGAACGCAGTACATCGTCGCCCACCCCGTGACCATGGGTGTCGTTGACGCGCTTGAAGTAGTCCAGATCGAACATGACAAACGAAAATTTTTCGCCAGTGCGCTGCTGGCGGGCCACGGCGTGCTTCATCAATTCGATCATGTGCCCCCGGTTGTACAGGCCGGTCAGTTCGTCGCGAATTGAAATTTCTTTCAGGCGTGTCAGTGCTTCGGTGAGTTCAGATTTTTGCCGGTTCAGCTTGTGCGTGAGTTTGACCCTTTGCATGCCCACCGCCATCAGGGTTGGCAGGCAGATCACCAGCAATGCAAGGTAGTAATAGCCAATTTTTGGTGGGTATTGATCGGGTGCGATCTGCGTCATGGCAATGATGGCTGCACCCATGGTGGTCACGCCATACAGACAGGTCAGGCGCAGGTGGCGGGCGTTCAGGTTAAATACCCCCATGCCCATCGTCAAGCCCAAAAACAGCAGTTGGGTGGCGTGTGCGGCACCCGAAAAAAGGTAGGCCAACACGGTCCAGCTCATGCCTGTCAGGACCCCGGCGAGCGAGAGACCGGGGTCTTTGAAGCGCTGGCTCCAGCCGCTACGCAAGGCAAGGTGAAAGGCTATGACGGTGGCCAGCATGCCCACACACAAAAACCAGCCCTGACGGGTCTCGCACAATCCGCGCGCCATCGCATAAACGACCAGCAGCACGCTGACGCCATAGGGAGCCAAACCAATGGCGCTGCGCCACACCAGTTTGCGGTACAAGGGGTTGGCACCAAGCAAAGCCCGGGTGAAGAATCCGGCATCATCGGCAAAGTGGGTGCTTGAAGCGGACGCGAGTGTTTGACTCATGTGCCGGGCTCCAGGTTGATTTCGCAGCGGTTTCTGCCGCTGGCCTTGGCCTGGTAAAGCGCCTGATCGGCGCGTTCTATGGTTTTTTGAATGCTCTCGCCGGAAATAAATGACGTCAATCCGGCCGAAAACCGAACCCTTAGCTCGGGGTGTTGTGGGCTGACAGTGGCTTCTTGCAAGCTGCTGCGCAGCAGTTCCAGGTTCGCCAGCCCGTCTTGCGCAGTAGATTCCGGGAACAAGAGCATGAACTCTTCCCCGCCCCAGCGCGCCAGCACGTCGCCCGCGCGCAAGGTAGCCTGGGCCTGACGTGCAAAGCAGCACAAAGCTTCATCACCGGTTTGGTGCCCATAGCGGTCGTTGAACTGTTTGAAGTGGTCCAGATCGATCAGGGCCAGACTAAAACCGGTGTTGAAGCGCTGGTGTCGCTCCACCTCGTGGCGCAGCATTTCCATCATGTGGCGGCGGTTGTGCAGGCCGGTCAGGGCATCGCGCGAGCTTGCTTCCTGAATGTGCTGCAGTGCGCCAGCCAGCCCTTTGCGCTGGGCTTCGAGCTCGCGGCGCATGCCGGTCAAACTGGTCGCAAGGCGCGCAATCATGCTGGTCACCAGCAGCAAGGCGACAAAATAAATGGCTTGGAGATCAGGTCGGAACGCGGCGGGATCGGTGATGGACCCGTAGGCCATGGCAGCACCCGCTGCAAACAGCGTATAGGCCAGCGCAATGCGAGCCGAACGCGCAGTCAGCGAGAAAATGCCAAAGAACAGACTCAGTTCCATCAGTAAAAGCATCCCGGCGTGGGCCGGCCCGATGAGTGCATAGTTGATGCAGTCCCAGCTGATGGCCAGGATGATCTGGAACACCGTCAAAGCCGGGTCCTTGAAGCGCATGCTCCAGCCGCTGCGCAGCATGGTGTAAATCAGCGCGATAGTCGCAATGATGCCGCCCGTCATCCACCAGCCGACCGCCGGTGCCATGAATCCAGTTTGCACAAAAAAAGCCACCAGGCCCAGACAAGCGATATAGACCGCCGAGGCATACATGGCCACCATGACGGTGCCGCGCTGCTGGGGGTTGGCACCCAGAACCAAGCTGGACAAACGGCTGTAGCGCTTCGTCACCGTTGGTGCAGCAGTGGACGAGGTGATGGCCGCGGACATGGGAAAAGCTTGAAAATAAACGTGGATTTCAAGTGGGTGGAGGCAAAGTATCTGCGACGAATTTCCGGCTGTCAAGCGAAGATCGCCGCCCGCCCATCAATCGCTGTTTCTTTGCAAGCGTATTTCCACGCGCAGCCCGCCCTCAGGCCGGTTGGTCAGCACCATGGAGCCGCCCTGCAGGCGCATCAAATCGTGCGCAATGTACAAGCCCAAACCACTGCCCTGACCACCCGCCTGCGCCGAACCGTGACCGGAAACTGAGCCCTGCAAACCCATAGCGTGCGCAGCGGGTGCCAACAGGCTGGCCAGCTGAGATTCGGCCATGCCGGGTCCGTCGTCCTCCAGTGCAATGGTCACCGTTGCAGTGTCGGGTGCGAACCACAGCGACAGCTGCACCTGGCTGGCATGGCGCAGGGCGTTTTGAATCACGTTGTCCAGCACCCGGCGCAGGGCCAGGGGGTCTGCCAGTGCGGTGATTGGGGGCGTGGTTTGCGCCTCGGGCCAGACCAGCGGCTGGCCCATGTCGGCGTAGTCGTCCACCACCGCCTGCAGCAGCGCGTCAATGCGCGTGGGCTGCAGGGCCTGCGCTCCGGCGCTCTGGCGCACCATGGCCAGGGCGGAGCGCACCAGCTCGTCCATTTGCGCAATATCGGCGATGCACTGGGCGACCTCGGCGGGGCCGGGGTGCGACTCCAGGCGCAGGCGAATGCGGGTCATGGGGGTGCGCAGGTCGTGCGACACGGTGGCAAACAGCAGCTCGCGGCTGCGAAACGCCGTGTACAAATCCGTGGCAAGGCGGTTGAACACGGTGGCGGCCTGTTGTGCTTCGACGGTGCCGCGTTTTTCATCGAGTGGCGGTGGCGGCTGGCCCTGCTCCAGCGCGTTGCCCATGGCGTGCGCCGCATTCACCAGGCGTTTGACCGGGAGTGCGAGCCAGCGCGAGCCCCACCAGGCACCCAGCCCCATGACCAGCAGGCGAATGGCGTAGTCCAGCAGCAGCAGCGGCAGGGGCAAGCCCGGCAGGTCGTCATGCCTTGCGGGCAGTTCGGACGAGGCACTGCCCCCCGCGGGTGGCAAGGACGGAAAAACAACCGCGGGGCGTGGCTGATGCGCGCCATCCGCCACCACGCTCGGGCGGGTCAGCGGTATGGCCAGCTGGGTTACCACGACAAAGGCGACGGCGTGGCTCAGCACCAGCATGGCCCACAGCAGCACAAAAAGCCGGGCAAACAAGGTGTCTTGCCACAGCGTGGGCAGGTGCCATGGTTTTTTCAGGGGGCGCGCTGGATTCAGCATACGGGCGAGGTGTCGAACAGATAACCCTCACCCCGGATGGTGCGTATCAGACTGCCATCGCGCTGGGTGTCGCCCAGTTTTTTGCGCAGGCGCGACACCACCAGGTCAATGCTGCGGTCGTTCACGTCCACGCCGGGGGCGCGGCTCAGCTCCAGCAGCCGCTCGCGGCTCAGCACTTGGTTGGGGTGGCTGGCCAGGGCGGCCAGCAGGCGGTATTCGGCGCTGGACAAGGGCAACACCACCCCGGAGGGGTCGATCAGCAAGTGGCGCACCCGGTCAAAGCGCCAACCCGCAAATTCGACGGTTTGCGCGGCCTGTGCCAACGCTGCGGGCTGGGCTTGCTGGCGGCTGCGGTGGTCGCGGCGCAGCAGGGCGTGCATGCGGGCGACCAGTTCGCGCGGCTCGAAGGGTTTGGTAATGTAGTCGTCAGCGCCCCACTCCAGCCCCAGCACCCGGCTGCCCACATCGCCTTTGGCGGTCAGCAAAATGACCGGCGTGGCGCTGGTGCCCACCACCGACTGGCACAGCTCCAGCCCATCGCCGTCGGGGAGCATCAGGTCGAGCAAAATAATGTCAAACCGCGACTGGGCCAGCAGGCCACGCATGGCCACTGCCCCCTCGGCCAGCGTTACGGCCATGCCAAAGCCACGCAGGTAGTGGCCCAGGCTGGTGCGAATCGCTTCATCGTCATCCACAAGCAGGCAGTGAATCATGGGGCGTCCTTTGCGGCGCAGAGCATGGCCGCGCCGCAAAGGATTTTGACACCACCCACCACCGGACACGCGCGCACTGCGATTCGGATTGGTACAGCGATTGCCGGTACAGCCGCTGCCTATACACGCGCCGCCAATGCAAGCGCTGCCGATGGTTGAGCGCGACACGGCTATTTCAGGGTCTTGTCAAAGAACGCAATCACTTTGTCCAGATTGGCCGTGGTCGAAAATTCCGAAGTGCCATGCCCGGCACCCGCCAACAGCTCGTAGCTGGCTTGGTCAGCCCCCTTGGCGGCGACCAGTGCCGCATGGAAATTGGCGCTTTGGGTGTAGGGAATGTTCCGGTCCACGCTGCCGGCCTGGATGAAGAATGCCGCATCGTCGCTGGTGATGTAGCTTGCGGGGTTGGCTTTGGCCACCAAATCGGGCACGCTGGGCACTGCGGCACCCAGGTACTTGGATTCGGGCGACGTGGCAGCGTTGGTGTTGATGGTGAACCCCAGCGCCTGCGCCTCGGCATCCATGGTGGAGAAGTTGATGGGCCCAAACCAGTCCACCGACGCCAATACGCGGGACGACTGGCTAGCGTTGCCCAAATCGGCGCCCTCCAGCTCCGCCACACCCCGGTGGTGCCCAGCATGGCCGACAGGTTGCCCCCGGCAGACGCGCCCCAGCTGCCAATTTTGAGCGGGTTGATGCGGTAGGTGGCGGCATTGGCCCGGATGAACCGCACCGCCGCCTTGATGTCATGCACCTGCGCCGGAAATTGCGCCTCGCCACTGAGCCGGTAGTTGATGCTGACCGCCACATACCCTTTGGCGTTGAGCGCCCGGGCGTTATTGGCCTCACCGCCTTTGTCGCCCATCATGAAGGCACCGCCATGGATCAGCACCACCGCCGGGAAGGGGCCTGCCCCTTCGGGCACATACACGTCGAGCTTTTGCGCCGATGAAGTGCTGGCATAGGCCACGTTGGTGGTGGTGGCCGCCACCGTGGTTGCGGCGGGGGTGGTGGTCGCGGGTGTGCTGGTGTTGCCCGTGGCACTGCCCGCAGTGGACTCGCCGCCGCCGCAGGCCGCCAGGGCGAGCGCAGCCGCCAGCACGCACCAGCGGGTACGCTGCGAACGGGTGGGGTTGGCTGGCAAAAATGGGGTTTTCATATGGGTCGATTTCATAGAGTGCGCTTTCAGGTTGAGGTGTGAATTACCAGCTGCTGATTTTGCAAACGCCCTGTGTTGTGCGTGTATCCGGTGTGTGTGCGTTTTGACACAAACGGGTTTGCGCGCCTAACGGCCTTACGCCTGCGCTACTGTGTGATGGACGAAGGGCGCGTGCCTGAATCCAGCCAGCACCAAGTCAACAATGCCAAGTAAGAGTCAGCCTACTGCTTTTACGTGCTCTACGACAAGATCAGCCGAGATGATGTCCTGCACATCACGTATAACGACTGGTCAGGGTTAGGGGCCGGAAATCGGTGCATGCATTGGCATGAAGAACATCGGAAAACCGTGTGCGGGAAAACCGGATGCACGGTTTGATGAGGGAGGGCAGGTAAAAATCTGTTCTCTACTCTACTTATGTCTGCATGGCCCCATGTCTGCAAAACTCACGCCTGTATCGTGTCAGCCATCATGGCGTTCGAATCATATGGGCGGCCGTTCGTTTGCAAGATGTTAATTTCCCTGCCGCTTTCAATGTGTCGCAAACATTCGCGCAGTAGAGGAAATTGATGAGGAGAAATTTCATAAAACATCAATTAAGCGCAGCTCGGCCACGGCTGCCAGCCACAACTTTTCGCAGGTAATTTTTTGGGCTGTACCGCATGTGCAACGTGCGTAGACAGCTCCTTAATTAATAGCGTTGCAGGTTTGATGACTTGCATCCAAGGCATCCGGCTTAATGCGCGTCAAGCTGTATTTTGTGCCATAGCCAACCAAAAATTGGTTCCCATTGCAGCGGATGTTTGCACGATAGGCAGTACTTCATTTGGTAACTGGCCGACGAAGTAGGGTTTGCGCAAGGCTTGGCTGTACTCTGTGCCAGTGATCTTCGTATATTCGTTGTGAAATTCTTCGAAAGGATGATCCTCGAGCTTTGCATTGCTGGCTACCCCACCGTGGAATTGATGAAATGTGCCCTCTCCCAGAAGCATGACATATTCGAAGGCGCTATTGGAAACGGCACGTTTGAAAAACTCAAGCGCAACAAGGCCCCCGCCTTTGGTTTGAAATCGCTCGTCAAATCCACCCATGGTCAAGTAATCAGCTTTGCGCATGCCAAAACATCCGCTTTCCAGCAAGCAACCAAACCAGCCGCCACTCGAATCTGCGAAGTTACCTGTCGCTGTATACAGCTTGTAGCCGTTGGACTTCCAGTCAATCGGCGCAAGTAGTGCATCTTCAACTTGCTGGTTGTAGCCATCGGCGACAGATTCATTTTGTCGCTTGGGGCCAAGATGAAAAGGGACGGTAGCAATAAATGGGTTTGCAAACATCTTAAAGGCATCGGTGGCTGCCTTCAGAATGCCCGGCGACAGGATGTGCGCGCCATCAATCAGAACCAACAACTCATCACCGGCAGCATCACGACAGGCGACATTAATGGCTTTCACAGGCGACACAGAAGTGGTCTTCACAAAACGGTATTTGAATTCCGGGCCAAACGACATGACAGTGCTTGCCGACAACGGTTTGGTGGAGCCGTGGTCAATGACGATCACTTCATACGGCGTGTCGAAAATTCCCTTTTGATAGGCGCGGCTTAAAGAAAAAAGTGTTCTCTCGGCTTCGCGGCAGTTATTGAAGAAATTAACAACAATGGAAATCATGGTGGCGGTTCACTTTGTGATTGATTGGATAGGTGAGTAGCGCAGTAAGATTGACGTTGTGAGTCATTTTAATTGACGTGTTGCGCTTTGCGCAATACGTCAATTCCAACCAACATTGCGCCCATGAAAATTGGGCAAGTCATTCGGGAGATCAGGGAGTCGCACAAAGCGACGCTTGAGGAAATTGCCTTGGCTGCAGACACCAACGCCAGCAACTTGTCGCGCATCGAACGGGGTACACAGGGCTATTCGCCCGAAACTTTGGAACGTATTGCTACAGCCTTAGGTGTGACGGTTTCGGAGCTGCATCGAAGGATGGAGACTTCAGTACAAAGTGCGGACAAGTCTGGCGCATGCGTTGTTGGTCACAAGCCTGTGGAACTTGATCTTGCGCTGACTTCGACCAAATATTCAGCGTTGACCCCGGATCACCGGGAACTGGTGGATGAATTCATGACGCTGTTGCTAAGGCGGCAACGAGTCAAAAAAACTTAGGTTTGCGCTGCACATCAGTTTCACTGGTGTCTTTGTGGCGCATCCCCAATGCCTTGAGCCACTTATTGGCCGCGTTTGGCAACTCCACCTGCATGCTACAGAAATGAGTGTCATTGGATTGATCTGGCCAACCTAATTGCTTCCATTAAATCTTAATAGAAGGAAATTTCTATGTCTGAAACCACACTCACCAGCAAGGGTCAAATTACCATTCCTGCCGACATCCGGCGGCTGATTGCGATCAGCCCAAAAGACCGGCTCACGTTCACACCCATGTCTGATGGAACGGTTGTGATGCGGGCCAAAAACAAAGTCCATCCGTGAGCTCAGGGGCTTGCTCACGCCGCCGTCTGACACCTCGGTCTCAATTGCCGAAATGAGCATCGGTGCGGCTTGATGGCAGCACTCGATACAAACATTTTGGTTCGATGGCTGATAAAAGATGACGCGAAGCAGTGCGCGCGCGTGGCCAAGCTGTTTGATGAAGCGATCAGTAAGGACGAGCGACTTTTCGTGACCACTACCGTCATGCAGGAGGTAGAGTGGGTGATGCAAACCAAGTATCACTTTGACAGGCCGCAGGTAACAGCTGCATTGAATGCTTTGATGAACGTGATGGAACTGACGTTCCAGACCGAGCAGGCGTTAGAGCAATGACTGTGGCTTTTCAAGCAAAATGGTTTCCAGAATTTTGCAGACTGCCTTCACATTGCACTCGCAAGCCAGGCCGGTCAGGGTTCACTTTTGACTTTTGATGACCGGGCGTCGAACATTGGAAGCCGATGCAGCGGACGCCGGGCTTGATCAGAAGGGCGCTGCGTGGCCAAGGCCGAGCAACCGCAGGCGGCTGCAACCGTGTAAAGTCCTAAGAAATCAACCAGAAAAAAATTGAAAATGCATATAAGAGGACAGACACCATGACCAGTTTGACAGTAAACGGTTCGTCACGGCAACTAGAGGTCGAACCAGAGATGCCCCTACTATGGGCGCTGCGCGATGAATTGGGCCTGACGGGTACCAAATTTGGCTGCGGCATTGGCTACTGCGGTGCTTGCACGGTGGAAGTGGACGGTGTGGCCACCCGCTCCTGCGTCACGCCAATTTCTGCCGTCCAAGGCAAAAATATTCGCACCATCGAAGGCGGGCCAGACAACGTTGTCAAAGCACTGCAGGCGGCCTGGGTCACCCACCAAGTGCCCCAGTGCGGCTACTGCCAAAGCGGCATGATTCTGGCCGCCGCATCACTGCTCAGAGTCACCCCCAAACCGACCGACGCTGACATTGACGCCAGCATCACCAATATTTGCCGCTGCGGCACCTACCAGCGCATCCGGGCCGCGATTCATACTGCGGCACGCTGGAATCAGGCGGTGAAAGCATGAGCGCCGATTTGAACCGCCGTCGCTTCTTGATCACCGGCAGTGTATTGTCCGGTGGCTTGCTGGTAGGCTGCTCGGCCCCGGCACCTATGAAAAGACTGGGTGATCGGGAGGTATTTCGCCCCACCGGCGAGCAGGTTGCATTGAATGGCTGGGTGAAGATCACCCCGGCCGGGCAGGTCATCGTGGCCTCACCCCGGTCAGAAATGGGTCAGGGCGTTTATACCGCGCTGGCCACGCTGGTGGCCGATGAGATGGATGCAGATTGGGCGAGCGTGAGCGTGGAGCAGGCACCGATCGCCAAAATTTATGCCAACACCGTTTTGCTGCTCAATGTGGCTCCCTTTTTGCCGGACGACGATGGCATGCCCGCTCGGTTGGCGCGCGCATCTTTGCAGCGCATGGGGTATGAAATGTCCTTGCAGGCCACCGGCGGCTCGTCGAGTGTGCGCGATGCCTGGGAGCCGATGCGCTTGGCTGGCGCAACGGCCAGGGCTATGCTGGTTCAGGCGGCAGCCGGGCAATGGGGCGTTCCCGCGAGTGAGTGCAGCGTTGCCAGCGGGGTGGTCAGTCACAGCGCCAGCGGACGCAAGGCGGGGTTTGGCGAGCTCGCTAAAGCTGCGGCCTTGCTGACCCCGCCGCAAGATGTGGTCTTGAAATCACCCGAAAACTTTCGCCTCATCGGCAAGCAGGTGCCGCGCACGGATATTCCGGACAAAACCAATGGCCGCGCTGTCTTCGGTATCGACGTCAGAGTGCCGGACATGCTGTATGCCGCCATCCGGCACTGTCCGGTTTTTGGGGGCACGGTCAAATCCTATGACGCCACGGCAGTAGGCACGGTGCCCGGCGTCAAGCACATCTTTCAAATCGGAAAAAATGCGGTCGTGGTCGTTGCCACCAACACATGGCGGGCCCGGATGGCGATGGACAAGGTCGCAATCCAATGGAACGAAGGCCTTGACGCAGATTTGTCATCTGCAGTCGTTTCAGCACAGCTAAGGCGTGACTTCGAGCTCGGCTTCAGTGCCAGCTTTCGCGATGTTGGCAACGCTGAAAAGGTCGTCGAACAGTCCGATCGAAAGGTGGTGGCCGAATACGAAGTTCCCTTTTTGGCGCATGCCGCCATGGAGCCCATCAATTGTGTTGCCCAGGTCAAGGCCGGCAAAGTGACCGTCTGGAACTCAACCCAAGTGCCCTCGTTTGCCCGCCAAAAGGCGGCCAAAGTGGCAGGCGTCGATGTCGAAAATGTCACCCTGCATGTGCCTTATCTGGGTGGAGGTTTTGGCCGGCGGCTGGAGTTTGACATGGTGGAAGAGGCCGTGGCCATTGCCATGAATACTTTCGGGGTACCCGTCAAGCTGACTTGGTCGCGCGAGGAGGACATGCAGCACGATATGTACCGCCCAGCTGCGGTGTCGCGCTTCAGCGCTGCGCTCGACGCCAAAGGCCAGCCCCATGGCTGGATCAACCGGGTGTCGGCACCGTCTGTTGGATTGGCCTCCATGGAGCGGCTGATGCCTGCGCTGGCGGTCAGCGTGCCGGACAAAAACCTGATCGAAGGGGCGTTTGAGTTGCCCTACAACATTCCCCATCTCTTGGTAAGCCAGGTCAGATCCAAAACGCCCGTGCCGGTGGGTTTTTGGCGCAGCGTGGGGCATTCTTACAACGCATTTTTCACCGAATGTTTCATGGACGAGTTGGCGCACGCGGCGGGCAAAGACCCCTACGAGTACCGGCGCAAATTACTCACGGCCCACCCGCGCCACAAGGCTGTGCTGGAATTGGCGGCCTCCAAGGCTGATTGGGGTGTTGCCCTGCCCAAGGGGCGAGCCCGTGGCATTGCCTTGCACGAATCCTTTGGCTCTATTTGCGCGCAGGTGGCCGAAATATCACTGATCGACGGCGCGCCCAGGGTTCACCGGGTGGTTTGTGTGATTGACTGTGGCACGGTGGTCAACCCTGACACGGTCGTGGCGCAGATGCAAAGCGCCATCGTGTTTGGCCTGAGCGCCGCGCTGCTGGGCGAGATCACCATCAAAAGTGGTCGCGCGGAGCAAAGCAACTTTACAAATTACGACGTCATCAAAATGGCCACCATGCCTGTGGTTGAGACCCACATCATTCCCAGCACCGAGCTACCCGGCGGCGTTGGCGAACCGGGCACGCCGCCGATTGCACCCGCCGTGGCCAACGCCGTGTTTGCCCTCACCAAAAAACGCGTGCGCAAATTGCCACTGACGGCGAAAAATATCGAGCAGGCAGAGACGTTAAGCGCACCTAAAGCAAAAAGAGGGGCTTGATGGAGAGTCTTGACCTGCGGGTTTTGCAGGATGCGCTGGCTTGGCACAGCACAGGCCATGCGGTCACGCTGGTCACCGTGGTGCAGACTTGGGGCAGCGCGCCCAGGCCGCCGGGTGCCTTGCTGGCCGTACGCGATGACGGTGTGGTCAGCGGCTCGGTATCGGGTGGTTGCGTTGAGGATGATTTGATTGCCCGCACCAAGGCCAGTTTTGGCAGCTGCGAGGCGGGACGCCACCCTTTGCTGCGACCCGGCATGATCGCCTACGGCATCAGCCAGGAGGAGGCCGCGCGTTTTGGCCTGCCTTGCGGGGGCACCTTGCGCTTGGTGCAGGAACCGCTGCTCGACCCTTCGTGGATCATCCAATTGCTCTCGCGCACCGCCAGTCACCAGCTGGTAGAGCGCACCCTGACACTGGCGACCGGGGCGGTCGAACTCTCAAGTGCCACACGTGGCCAGGCCATGCACTTTGATGGCAGCACCTTGCGCACCGTTTTTGGCCCCCAATGGCGTTTGCTGCTCATCGGTGCGGGGCAGCTGTCAAAGGCCGTGGCGCAGATGGCGCAGATGCTTGACTTTGAGGTGCTGGTGTGCGACCCGCGTGAAGAATATGCCGCCACGCTGGATGCCGGCAACCATGGCATTGTCTATCTCAAGGGAATGCCCGACGACGTGGTGCGCGAGCTGGTGCCCGATGCACACACCGCCATTGTGGCCCTGACGCATGACCCCAAACTTGACGACATGGCGCTGCTCGAAGCGCTGCAGTCCAGCGCTTTTTATGTGGGAGCCCTCGGTTCCCGGCGCAACCAGAGCCTGCGCAAACAACGCCTGGCCCAGCACTTCAACTTGAGCGAGCAAGCCCTGGCCCGCTTGCATGGCCCGGTTGGGTTGGCGTTGGGTGCCAAAACGCCGGCCGAGATTGCCGTCTCCATCGTGGCGGAAATCGTGCAGGTCAAAAATTCGGCAGCATCAGCAACAACATCAGCCGCATCCGTCCAAGCGGGCTGCGCACGGGTTTGAACCTGCCCACCGTCATTGTTCTGGCCTGTGGTCACGGCAAACGTTTTTTGGCTTCAGGAGGCACCACGCACAAACTGCAGGCCAGGCTGGCCGGCAAAACGGTGCTGCAGCACACGCTGGATGCGGTGCGTGCCAGCGGCCTGCCATGGCATCTGGAGGACGGTGAACACCCGGGCATGGGCGACTCGATCGCCGCTGCGGTGCGAGCCACATGGCAATCCAATCCGGCATCTGGTGGCTGGCTGATTTTGCCGGGTGACCTGCCCCTGGTCCAAAGTGCCACCTTGCGGGCCATTGCGGCGGCGCTGGATGCGCATGAAGTGGTGGTGCCGGTTTACCAGGGGCAACGCGGGCACCCAGTTGGTTTTCAGGCAAGTTGCCGGGAGGCTTTGCTGAATTTAAGAGGAAAAAAGGGTGCTGCGCGCGTGGTTATTGCGCGAGCAGCTATTGAATTGATAGTAAATGATGTGGGCTGCGTGTTTGACATTGACACCGTGGCCGACCTGCACGCAGCGCAGGCGCTGGTGCAGCAACTGACTAGCCGCTGATGTAATTGGTGAGCTGGGCAATGGTGAGCTCATGCTCGGCAATGATGTCGTCCATGATGTCGCGGATGGAGATCATGCCAAACACCTTGGCGCCATCGACCACCGGCAGATGGCGAATTTTCTTCTGGCTCATCAGGTTCATGCAGTCGCGTGTGCCGGTCGCTGGCGAGACTGTGATCAGATCACGGGTCATGATCTCTTCGACCTTGATTTCCTTTGAGCTCTTGCCCTGCAGCGCCACTTTGCGGGTGTAGTCACGCTCAGACAAAACCCCCACCAGCTTGCCGTTGTCCATGACAAGGATGGCCCCCACACCATAGTCGGCCAACAAACGCAGGGCGTCAAACACAGTGACCGAAGGAGCGACCTGGTAGATGGTGGCGCTGCGCTTTTTGAATAATTGGATAACCGGTTTCATCAAACCTCCTGTCAGTTTTTGTCAATGAAATTGCAGTGTAAACAAATTGCCCTGCAAAGCAATAGGGGCCGCCCCGGCCCCTATTGAAAGGCTCAAACCGTCAAACCTCAACCATCTTCAGGCAACCGCTTTTTTGCGGGGTGCAGCGACTCGCTTGGCGGTAACCGCCGCCTTGGCAGGCACCACTTTTTTGCTGGCAGTAGCCTTTTTGACCGCTGTTTTGGCGGGTGCGGCCTGCTTGGCTCGCGCGGCCAGTGCCAGCTTGCGCACGTGGGCAATGTCGGCGTTGGAAAACACGCCATTGACCCCCGAAATGGCGGCCAGCTTCATGCCATGCTTGAGCCCCAGGCGATAAATCTCACGCACCTTCTCCCACTCAATGCCACGGCCCACGGTGAAGTTCTCAAACCGCCCTTCCAGCGCCAGCACAATGGTTTCAGCCAGACAGGCGTAAGCCACGTTTTTGGGCAGGCCGATGTTTTTCATCTGCACATCGCCGGGCAGCAAAATTTCACCTGATTCGATCACCAGCACATCCGGGCGCTTGGCCACTTCGCTGGCGGGCAGGTCCAGCGGACGTGCCACATCGGTAATGACGCAGCCGGGCTTGACCTTCATGATGTCGAGCACCTTTTTGCCTGCGCCAGACGTGGCAGTCACGATCATGTCCATGTCTGCAATGTCCTTGTCGGCATGGGCCGACAGGAAAAGCTTGGCACTGGGCGTGTCTTTCAGGATGGACTCTTTGAGGGACAGCAACTTGGCCGTTTCCGGCGACACCAGGTAGACCTCTTCGGCCACCATCGCCAGCAGGCGCGCACAGACCGAGCCAATCGCCCCGGTAGCCCCCACCACCATCGCCTTGAAATGAACTTTTTTACCTTTCTCCGTCGCAGGCAACAAACCCAGCCGCAGCATCGCATCATGCGCGGCCCACAGGGCACCCGATGCGCTGTAGCTGTTGCCCGTGGTAATCGGCAGCGGAGCGCGTTTGGCCACGGTCAGACCGGCATCGCCCACCACCTTGGTGAACGCACCCAAGCCCATGATCTGCGCCCCCAGGCGCTTGGCCATGTCAGCGGCGGCCAGCAAACGGCGGTAAGTGAATTCAGGGCTGTGGGCCATGATTTCCTTGGGCGTTCCACCCACCGAAATCAGCCAGCCCTCGGTTTCCACCCCGGTGGGCGACTTGATGCCGGTCACCTTGGAATAAACAAAAGGCGGCGCGTAAGCCATCGCTTTTTCCAGCGAGTTCATGAACATCGGTGGCGACACGTGTGACAGCAATTCAACCGGCTTGACTTTTTTGAAATACTCCTGCGACAAGGGGTGAATCACGAAGGCAAAACGATTGATGCGCTTGAAACCGTCAGGGTAAATAATGCGCGGCTCCATCTGCAGATCGGTGATGATTTCAAGGTAATCGTCTTCCAGCAGGTCTTGCGGCTCCTTGCCGGTGGCGGCAAGAATCATGGCGTCCAGAATATTGGGGCCCAGCACATGCTCATTGAGGTTCAGCGAGCCGTCAATCACCAAATAGACCCCCTTGTCCTTGAATTGAACCAGGCGCTCGTCGTTCACCGACGAGGTGATGATGGTCTTGCCAGCGAGTTCCTCTGCAGTGAAGTCATCGAGCTCATGCACGGGAGCCACAATCACTGTGGCTTTTTGCATGGCCTTGCGCAGAACAAAGCGGGTCCACTCCTTGACGGGGCCAGACGACATGACAGAGGGCAAAGCCCAGTCCGAGACATAGTGCGAGCCCGAGGCATACAGCTCCAGCGCACTGAGCGAGGTCAGCAGCTTGGGCACGCCCAATTGCAGCAGCGGGTCGGCAAACTGCAAATTCTGGGTGTACTCCGCCATGCACTGCGCCAGCTTGTAATTGGTCATGCCGGAGAAGAAAAGAACTCTGGCGTTGTTGAAGTAATTGCCCAATTTGACCTGCGCATGGCGCAAGGCCCACTCTTGCAGAATGTCGTTCAAGCGGCCCCCGGTTGTGACCGGAATACGCTTGACCACGCTTTTCATGCGGATGCTGTCTTTTTCAATGAAACGCCTTGCGCCCACCGTGTAGCAGTCCTTCACCACCCCCAGGCCCAAGGCATCGGCATGCGCTTCCCAGTGTTTGAGCAGTTTGACGGCTTTGTCGGTGCTGCCGTTGGTGCCCACGCGCTGCACAGTGATTTGTTTGCCCATGAAAGGGGCCACAAATTCGAAATCCTGGTCACTGGCACCCAAGCTGACGCTGACGACTTTTTTCATAAATACCCACAGTTAAGTTTGCGCCTTGGAGCCCCCGTGGCCCATAGCTCTTTTATTTTAATCCCGCCGTTTGGCAGCTCACGGGATTGGTGTTTGTCAGCACGTCACGCAAAAGACCCTGCGAACGTGTAGAGTCCAGCCCCATGAAGACCACTTTGGGACTGTTGGGCCTGACGCAGCGCGCGGGCAGTGCCTTGGCCAGATGATTGGACATTGCCTTATTGCAATACGTGGCTCAGCGCAAAATGTTGAAACTGAAAACGATGATACTTTGGGGTACAAAAGACCGGATGAAACAGCCGCAGTGGCCAGCCGTTTTCTGGACAGAAAGTGATCTCGGCCAGAGATTTATGATGAATATAGCCGTTTACGCAGGTAGAACAAGCGCAAGCAGCTATTAAAAACATAGCAAATTAGCCATGAGTGAAGCCAAACCATTTGAAATAGCGCGCGAAACCGTCAAACAGCTGACGCTTCGCAAGCTGCCTCCCATTCCTGCCAACTACCAAAAAATATATTGCGAGATTGCTGGCTTGCCGATCGAGCCTGCTTTTCCGCTTGACCGATTGCGCGATATTGCGCAGGCCCTGCCCCTGAAAACACCGGGGCAACAAAAGCAGCGCGGTTTGCTGGATTCCGCCATCAACCAGCTCAATTGGGCGGGTGTCAAAACGGCCTTGATGGCCTACGGAGGCTTCAGCCCGCCCGCCGACCCGGTCACTGCCAATGCGTCTGGTACTGTGCTGGCATTGCCTGCAGCCACCAGTTCATCTTATGCAGCGCCTGGGTTGGCTCCTGCTTCGTCCACGGCAGGCGCTCCGGCCCTGACGGCTGAATTTTTGGAACAAATTGCACGCTTGATTGAATTCGCCATGCCAGCCCTTGGCAACGAGGATGTCCGTTTTGTTGAGCAAGCGCAAACCCTGCTCAAGGCCATGCGCCAGCCGGGGGCCGATCTGCCCGCTGTCAAACTGATGTTGGGCAATTTTGGTCATCGCCTGTCGTTTGCGGCAGAGGACCAGGCCGAGATCAAGCTCACCTTGCTCAAGCTGCTGCACCTCATCATTGAAAACATTGGCGAGCTCAGCGTGGACGACAACTGGCTCAAGGGCCAGGTGGATGCGCTGATGTCCGCTTCCGCCCCGCCGCTGACCCTGCGACGGCTTGACGATGTGGAGCGACGCCTCAAAGACGTCATCTTCAAGCAGACCGAAGCCAAAGGCCGGGCACTGGAGGCGCAGGAAGAAATGCGCAAGATGCTGGCCACCTTTATTGACCGCCTGTCGCAGATGACCGAATCCACCGGGGTGTTTCATGACCGGATGGAAGAAAACGCCCGCCTGATCGAGCAGGCCAAAACCATTGCCGAAATTGCGCCGGTTTTGAAAGACGTTGTGGGTGCAACCCGCCACATGGCCAGCGACAGCCTGACTGCGCGCGATGAACTGCGCGTCATGCGTGAAAAGGTGCAGGCCACCGATGCCGAAATTGCCAAGCTGCACCAGGAACTTGACCGTGTCAGCGCGCAGGCCCGCCATGACCCGCTGACCGGCGCGCTCAACCGCAAAGGTCTGGACGAAGCACTGGACCGCGAAGTTTCCAACTTCCGGCGCAAGGAAACGCCGCTGTGCATGTCTCTGCTGGATCTGGACAACTTCAAAAAACTCAATGACCGGCTGGGTCACGCCAGCGGAGATGGTGCATTGACCCACTTGGCCGCTGTGGCCCGTGAAGTCATGCGCCCGCAGGACACGCTGGCCCGCTATGGCGGTGAGGAGTTTGTCATCCTGATGCCTGATACTGTCCTGGAAAGCGGCATCGAAGCCATGACCCGTTTGCAACGCGAGCTCACCAAGCGCCTGTTTTTGTCCGGCGCTGAAAAAATACTGATCACCTTCAGTGCGGGTGTTGCGCAACTGGCCGCTGACGAGACGGGTCATGAAGCCATCAAACGCGCAGACCAGGCCATGTACCTGGCCAAGCGCGCGGGGAAAAACAGGGTTTTGGGCTCATAGCTGGGCTCATAGATGAAATTCATAAAGTGAAGTGAAGGAGTTTTCAATGACGTATTTGATCTTGGGGCTGGTGATTTTTCTGGGCGTGCACTCGGTTCGAATCTTCGCGGATGGCTGGCGCACGCATGCACGGGCCAGCTTGGGCGAACTGCCCTGGAAAGGTCTTTATTCGGTGCTTTCCCTGATCGGGTTCGGGCTGATCGTCTGGGGCTTTGGCCTGGCCCGTCAGCAGCCGGTTCAGCTGTGGGCACCCCCGGTGGCCATGCGCCATCTGGCTTCACTGCTCACGCTGATCGCCTTTGTGCTGCTGGCGGCCGCCTACGTGCCGGGCAATGGCATCAAGGCCCGCTTGCATCACCCGATGGTGCTTGGCGTGAAGGTGTGGGCACTGGCGCATTTGCTGGCCAACGGCAATGTGGCGCATGTGCTGTTGTTTGGCGCATTTCTGGTGTGGTCTGTTTTGTGTTTCAGCGCGGCCCGCCGCCGTGATGTGGCGCAAGGCACCCGCTACCCCAGCGGCACTGCGGGTGCTACCGGCATCACGGTCGCGGTGGGTGTCGGTGCATGGATTGCCTTTGCACTGTGGCTGCACGGCTTGCTCATTGGTGTTCGTCCCGTAGGTTAATTGATGAGTATTCGCAATTTCACATCCCTGTTTGAGCCCGGTTCCGTCGCTGTTTTTGGCGCGTCTTTGCGGCCAGGCAGCGTCGGTGCCACGGTATGGCGCAACCTGACCAGCGGCAGCTTCAAGGGTGAGTTGTACGCCGTCAACCCCAAATACCAGGAACTCGCCGGACACCCCGTGGTGGCCAAGGCGTCCAAACTGCCAGCAGGTGCCCATGCTGGCGGTCATTTGCACCCCACCGGCCACCATTCCCGCTCTGATCAAAGAGCTGGGTCGCTTGGGCACCCGGGCCGCTGTGGTGATGACCGCCGGCATGACAGACGAAGAAAAGCAGGCCATGCTGGCGGCGGCCAAACCGCATTTGCTACGCATTTTGGGGCCCAACTGCATTGGCCTTTTGGCCCCGCACGCAGGGCTGAATGCCAGCTTTTCGCACATGAACGCGCTCCCGGGCGACCTTGCCTTTGTGTCCCAGTCCGGTGCCCTGGTGACCGCCATGCTTGATTGGGGGCAGGCGAGAAACATCGGGTTTTCTCATTTTGTGTCGCTGGGTGAACACGCTGACGTTGACTTTGGCGACATGCTGGACTATTTGGCCAGCGACCTCAAAACCCGCGCCATTTTGCTGTACATCGAATCCATTGATTCACCGCGAAAATTTATGTCCGCCGCCCGTGCGGCCGCCCGCAACAAACCTGTAATAGTGGTGAAATCCGGACGATCTCCCCACGGGCAACTGGCAGCCGCGTCGCACACGGGGGCGCTCGCAGGCTCTGACATGGTGTTCGATGCCGCCATTGACCGTGCGGGCATGCTGCGGGTCAACACCTTGCAAGAATTGTTTTTGGCCGCAGAAACCCTGGCCCGCTTCAGAACCAATACCAGCGACGCCATCACCATCCTCACCAATGGCGGCGGTGCCGGGGTGATGGCGGCAGATGCTGCAGCCCACATGGGCGTGCGGCTTGCTGAACTGAGCGACGACACCCTGCACAAACTCAATGCGGTGTTGCCACCCAACTGGTCGCATGGCAACCCGGTGGACATCATTGGCGATGCGCCGGTTGAGCGCTACGAGCAGGCTTTAAAAATACTCACTGACGACGCGAGCACGGGAGCCATTTTGTTCATGCATGCGCCAACCGCCATCGTGTCAAGTTCCGACATT
Source organism: Candidatus Rhodoferax bjergmarkensis (assembly GCA_016708345.1). Taxonomy (GTDB): domain Bacteria; phylum Pseudomonadota; class Gammaproteobacteria; order Burkholderiales; family Burkholderiaceae_C; genus Rhodoferax; species Rhodoferax bjergmarkensis. Next base: position 27,939 of record JADJFX010000036.1, on the reverse strand, counting down.
GCACGGGCTTTGGTTCCACTGGCCGAGCACGCCGCCTATGCGCCCCCGCGCGTGATGAGTTGCTGGCTGGGTGACAAATCTGTGGCCCGCGCCCGCCAAGTCTTCCAGGATGCCGACATTGCCACCTACGACACGCCCGAGCAGGCCGTGCGGGCTTTTGCCATGCTGGCAAACTACCGGCGCAACCAGGCAGAGCTCACCGAAGCGCCTTCGGCATTGCTGGCTGATGTTCGCCCCGACACCGCAGCCATCAAGGTACTGGTCCACAAGGCCCTCGCCAGTGGCCGCGAGATGTTGACCGAGCCCGAAGCCAAGGCCGTGCTCGATGCCTGCGGCATTGCGGTGGTGCCGACCCAACGGGTGCGGGCGTCACCCGCAGCGGCGGTCAAGACAGCACTCAAAATGGGCTTTCCCGTGGTGCTGAAAATCCTGTCGGATGACATTTCGCACAAATCCGACGTGGGCGGCGTGGCGCTGAATTTGCAGGACGAAAACGATGTGCGAACCGCCGCCAGAACCATGCTCGCGCGCGTCAAACGTCAGCACCCCGACGCCGTCATTCAGGGCTTTACCGTGCAAGCCATGGTTCGCCCAGAACACGCCCAAGAGCTGATTGTCGGCAGCGCCATTGACAATGTTTTTGGCCCCGTTATTCTTTTTGGCCAAGGCGGCACCGCGGTCGAAGTGATGGCAGACCGCGCGGTGGCACTGCCTCCGTTGAATGCTCCTCTGGCACGCGCATTGGTTTCGCGCACCCGGATTTCTAAGCTGCTGGCCGGCTGGCGTGACACGCCAGCGGTGAACGAAACGGCTCTGCATGGTGTGCTAATTGCCGTGTCGCAACTGCTGGCCGAAATACCGGAAATAGCTGAGCTCGATATCAACCCTTTGATTGTCAACTTTGAAGGCGCGATCGCACTTGATGCCCGCATCCGCCTGAGCGCAAAAGGCCCTGCCGGGGCCGCTCATTTTGCGATCAAACCCTACCCTGGTGAGCTGGAAGAAAAAGTCCAGTGGAATGGTCGAACACTGTGTGTGCGCCCGATCCGCCCCGATGACGAGGTACGGCACATCGAATTTTTAAAGAGCCTGGACCCCGAAGATATTCGCATGCGCTTGTTCTACAACAAGCGCTCCATGGAGCGCAGTGAACTGGCCCGGTTGGTCCAAATTGACTATGCGCGTGAAATGGCTTTTATTGCGCTGGCAAGCGGGCCAGATGGTGAGCCGCAAACGCTGGGTGTGGCACGCGCCGTCACAGACCCGGACAATTTTGAAGCCGAGTTTGGCGTCATCGTGCGGTCTGAACTCAAAGGCACAGGGCTGGGCCAGTTATTGCTGGAAAAGCTGACCGCCTACTTGCGGTCCCAGGGCACCCAGCGGCTGGTGGCCACCGTGCTGGTTCAAAACGAACGCATGCTCAAGCTGGCGTTGGCGCAGGGCTTTCAAGAAGACCTCAGCGCGGCGGACGAAGGCGGCGACACCAAGAAGATTTTTCTACCCCTTACTTCAGGTTGATCGCCCACTGGATCAGGTACTTGGCCACAAAGCCGGTCATGCCAAAGGCCAGGCCCAAAAAGATGATGAAGGTGCCGAATTTTCCGGCCTTGGACGACCAGGCCAGGTGGCCAATGATGAACAGCATGTAGAGCATGAAAGCGCCCACGCCAAACGTCAGCCCGAAGGCTGCAATCTGCTCTTCCGAGTAACCCCACATCAGTGCGATCCCCTTTCTGGCAGCTTGGATGCGTCCACTAGGTCACGGTAGGCATACCAGCTGGCGTGGCCCAGCATTGGAACCACGGCAATCAGGCCCAGCAGCGCAGAGCCGATCCCCAGCAAGGTAAAGACCATGATGAGTGCCGCCCAAAAGGCCATTGGCAAAGGGTTGGCCTGCACCACCCGCCAACTGGTCAGCACCGCCTGCAAGATCGAAACACGGCGGTCCAGCAGCAGCGGAATGGAAACCACCGTGGAGGCAAAAATCGGCGCTGCCAGCATGCCGCCCATGGCCAGCCAGAGTTCAAACAAAAAACCATCTTTGGCCAGCACAACATGCCTGACAAAATCAATCGGCGTAGAAATATGCACCGGTGCCAGCAAGGTAATGAGCGCCGCCGAGGTCAGCACCCAGCCTGTGGCGGCCAGTGCCAGCAGGGCACCAAACTGCACCAGACACCAGTAGTCGTTGCCCCATTTGTTCAAGTGATCAATTTGCCAGTTCGTCCAGGTTTTGAAAACCACTTTGACATTGGCTGGCTCGCCGCGCTCCAGTGTCCGGCTCAGCGCATACAAACTGGTGGCCAGCACCGGTGCCACCACCAAAAAACCTGAAATGGCCCCAGCCAACAACCAAAACCGATTGTGGGCAATGGCCAATATGGCCGCGCCCCCAGCGTAAACACCAGACCATGGGCAAAACTGATCCATCCGCAGTGCGCCATGTCGCGCCACGCCCACACCAGCCAGTGCATGGGTCGCTCCAAGGCAATGGTGCGCACCTGCGGCAGTACCGGGATGAAAATGCCCGTGGGCTCGTCAGTTGATGGAGGTGGTTTATGCATGATCGATATCAGTTTATCGTTTGGCATCTCGCAACAAATTAAAAAAACCCTACCCAGTACCAGCCTATCAGCCTCAGTTGGTGATATGTTCGAAAAGTTTTCGTGGTTTAAACCAACTAGACAGAGGATGGCACTATGCGTTTCATTTTCATGATCCTGGCCTTGCTGGGATTGCTCGGGCAAGCGCCCTTGCTGGCGGCCGAGGACAACCGCCCGGGGTGCGACTCCTGCCGGTTACAAATCAAAAGCCTGGACAAGCCCGTCAAGCTGACCGGCAAGTGGCTGTTCACCCGTGACGACAATCCCCAGAACAAGGATGTGGTGGTGGACACCAGCAGCTGGCCCATCATCAAGGCGCCGGGGCCGTGGAAGGGCGCTTACGCGGACAAAAAGAACTTCAGTGTGGGTTGGTACCGCGGCAATTTTGAATTTGATCAGTCACTGGTAGGCCAGGAGGTCGTGCTGCTGGTCAATACGTATTTGGGCCGCACCCAGGTTTACGTCGACGGCCAGGAAATCTACCGACGCCCTGGCGACATCAACATTGAGCGTTACTACGCCACGCAGCCGATTCCGGTTCGCTTCAAGGTCACACAGCCAAACCATGTCGTCGCCATTCGGGTCGACACCTGGTTGATGACCGGTATCTACCAGCTGCCGTTTGAAATGCACAAATACGACAAGCACGACACCAGTCTGGCCTGGTACCAGTTCCAAAATGGCGAGTTACGCATTTTGGCTGCGTTTGTCGTGTTCTTTTTTGGTCTGTTCTTCTTGCTGGTCTACAAGAAAACCCGTTATCCGCTGTATTTGGTTGCATCGCTGGCCAGTATTTCGGTGTTTCCGTTTTTTGTTGCTCCGAGCGATATCCTGCTCAGGGTGTATGCGCCGGAGCCTTTACTGTTCCTGCACTACACCGGCCTGTTCATGTTCTTCCTGGCCTACCTGTTCAGCCAGTTTTTTACAAGTTCAATCCCAAAACCAACTGGGTTGTCGGCTCACTTTTTGGCTTGATGGCGCTGACCATCGCGTCCATGATGATCCACCCCAATCTGGATGTATTCCAGAAGGTGCGTTCAGCATTTTTCATCTCCGCTTTGCTGATTGGCTGCGCAGCGCTTTATCAAACGATACGGGGGGCAATGCTCAAGCGCCCCGGTGCCATCACGCTGGCCATAGGTATTGGCCTGTTCTGGTGTGCTGGGGTTCACGACATGTTGCTGGCTTTTGGTCTCATTGGCTCCACGTCCATGCTGTTCTCTGGTGTACTGGGCTTCGTCATTTCTATGCTGTATGTGGCCAGTAACATCTTTGCCAACACCTTCGTGGAGAACAAGCGTCTGGTGCATGACCTGAAGATCATGAACGACAACCTGGAGGATCTGGTTGCGCAGCGTACCCTGCAATTGCGCCAAAAAACCAACGACATCCAGAACATGCTGCAAAACATGCCGCAGGGTATTTTGACGGTGGTCGAGGGTGGCGTGATCCACCCCGAGTACTCAGCTTACCTGGAGCAAATTTTTGAAACCAAAGAGATTGCCAGCAAGAGCATGATGGAGTTGGTGTTTTCCAAGACCACCCTGGGCTCCGACATTCTGTCCCAGGTCGAGGCAGTGGCGGGTGCGTGTATTGGTGAAGACAAGATGAACTTTGAGTTCAACACGCACCTGATGGTCACCGAGTTCGACAAGACCATGCCCAATGGCAAGGTGAAATCACTGGAGTTGAGCTGGTCACCCATTTGCAATGAAGACGATGTTTGCGAAAAATTGATGCTGTGCGTGCGCGATGTGACCGAGCTCAAAGCCCTGGCTGCTGAGGCAGGCCAACAAAAACGTGAGCTGGAAATGATCGGCCAGGTGCTCTCGGTCAACCAGGAGAAGTTCCATCAGTTTGTCGACAGCTCCATGCAGTTTATTGATGAAAACAAAGACATCATCGAGAAAACAAACGCCAAGGACATGGACGCGATTGGCCTGCTGTTCCGCAACATGCACACCATCAAGGGCAATGCCCGAACTTATGGACTGCTGCAGCTGACCAATGTGGTGCATGAGACCGAACAGACCTACGACAACCTGCGCAAAAACCCCGAGGTAGAGTGGGACAAAGCGCAACTTCTGGAGCAACTGAAAGAGACCTTCACCGCGCTGCAAGAGTATTCCAAGGTCAACGAGGTCAAGCTCGGACGCAAGGGCCCGGGACGGCGTGGCGGTGTGGACAAGTTCCTGATGGTTCAAAAAGACCACATCGAGTCACTGATTGAAACGCTGGAGCAGCCCGATGCGAAGAGCGAAGGGGTCAAGGATGCCTTGTTCCGCCGAGTGCTGGGCACACTGAAGCAAATTGGCACCGAGAAGATTGGCGACATACTGGCCGGGGTGACAGACTCGCTGCCGTCGCTGGCCAAAGAACTGGGCAAGGAACCGCCCGTCGTTGTCATTCACGACGAGGGCATCGTGGTGCGCAACCAGATCGGCGACTTGCTGAAAAACACCTTCATGCACCTGCTGCGCAACTCCATGGACCATGGCCTTGAGACCGCCGATATACGGGTGGCGCAGGGCAAACCGTCCGCTGGCCAGATTGAATTGAACCTGTCGGTCTCCGAGGGCAAGTTCTGGCTCAAACTGCGCGACGACGGCAAAGGCTTGGCCTTGGGGCACATCCGGCGCAAAGCCATCGAGTCCGGCCTGATCACCGCAGACCAGCAAGTGCCGCCCGAGCAGTTGGCACAGATGATCTTCGCATCAGGCTTCTCAACCGCCGCAGCCGTCACCGAAGTTTCTGGCCGCGGGGTTGGCATGGACGCGGTCAAGGGATTCATCGAGCGCGAGGGCGGCAGCATAGAGCTGCGCTTCACCGGTCCCGATACCGGTGGCGACTTCCGTCCCTTCGAGACGGTCCTTGGTTTGCCGGACAAGTTTGCCGTGGTGGTGGACGCATGAGGGATGCAGAAATCACAAATATCCCATTTCTGGCGGCACTGGCGGGTGCATTGCGTCGTTGCAATCCACTCGTTTAGCTGGCTAAACTTCGCGTCTTGCGCCTGGCACTGCATCCCGTCAGCACTCGCCATAAACGGTACATTTGCAATTTCTGCATCCCTAAGTTGAAAAACAGGGCGTGCGGGGCAGGCTCCCGCACGCTGCGAGACAGCACTAGACCAGCAAGGCGTTAAGCCATTCATCGGCGCGCTGCATTTGCAGACGACCAATAGCAAAGGAGTGGCGCAGGTCACGGATCACCTGAATGGCTTGCGTGGCAGGGAATTCATCGGCAAAGCGCCGTAAGGCTCGGTGCGGTTTGTCGTCCTGCATCTTGCATTCAATCAAGTGGGTAAGCTGCCCCCCTTCGCTAAGCGCAAAGTCCACTTCGGCGTCGTCCTTGGTGCGAATGTAGTGCAGGCCCACTTCTTTGCCTTGCGCATCAACTTGCCATTGCGTGTGTTTGAGCAGCGCGGTGGCCACAAGATTTTCAAAACGAACACCTTCATCGCCTTGCACCAGCCCGGTATCAAAAAAATAAACTTTCGGTGCTTGCAAAACGGCTCTGGCAATGTTGCCATGCCATGGGCGCACGATGAACACGATGTACAAGGCCTCCAAAATATCCAGATACTTTTTGAGCGTCACCGGGGAAAGCGCCAGATCACGCGCCATGCTGGCCAATGACAGCGGCGAGCCAACGCGCGAGCGTAGCATCTGGGCAAAGAGCTTGATGGCATTGACCTCGGTAATGCGCGAAAACTCCAGCACATCGTTGCGCACCAAGCCGTCAAAGTATTGATGCCGCCAGCGCTCGGCTTCTTCATGGGTCGCCGCCAGACAAGGTTCGGGGAAGCCGCCACGCTCGAGCAAATGGGTGAGTGCTTGCGCGGGCGCGGCACCGCTTTGCTCGCACCATTCGCGCACCGAGAAGGGGTGCAGGCGCAGTCCAAAAAAACGACCCGCCAAGGACTCACCGCTTTGCCGGAAAGTGTCAAGTCGGGCGCTGCCAGTCACCAGCAATTGCTGGGAGGCAGGCTTGCCGTCGTAAACGCCTTTGAGCCAGGCTTTCCAATTGGGCATTTTGTGCAGCTCGTCCAGCACCAGCAAGGGCGCGCGCGGGCTCCAGCGTTGTTGCACGATCAGGCGTTGATCGTCGGCCACGTCGTAGTTGAGGTATTGCCCGCCAGATTGCGCCATCAGGGCATGGCTGAGCGTTGTTTTGCCAACCTGCCGGGGGCCGGTCAGGAAAACCATTTTTTTTTTCAGATCAAGACTGACACGATCGTCCAGATAGCGCTTCATGCCAGAATTTTAACGACTTTACTACATCTAAATAAATAAAAGTCGCGACTTTTTGATAATTTGATATATTTAAGTCGTATTAAACAGCACGCGGTTTGAGTTTGGAGGCAGCCAGCTTGGCGTTCGTTCGCGCCACCTGCACATCGGCATCAAACGCCAGCGCCACGCCCATGCGGCGTTTGACAAAACTCTCGGGCTTGCCGAACAGGCGCAGGTCGGTATTGGGTACCTGCAACGCCTCAGCCACGCCGTCAAACACAATGCCTGCGGCCTCGACAGCGCCGTAAATCACGGCACTGGCACCGGGGCTTTTGAGTGTGGTGTTCACGCTCAAGCCCAAAATGGCGCGGGCGTGCAACTCGAACTCGTTTTGCCACTGCGTCACCATCGTCACCATGCCGGTGTCATGCGGGCGCGGGCTGACCTCGCTGAACCAGACCTGCTCGCCCTTGACGAACAGCTCCACCCCAAACAGACCCAGTCCGGCCGGTTCGCCATTTAGCCCCTGCCCCAGGTTGTCGGTCACGGTTTGGGCGATCTGCTGCGCGCTGGCCAGCGCGGCAGGGTGCATAGGGTGCGGTTGCCAGCTTTCGACATAGTCACCGGCCACCTGCACGTGGCCGACCGGCTCGCAAAAATGGGTATGCACGCCGCCGTCAGCACCACGGGCGCGCACCGTGAGCAGGGTGATTTCATAGTCAAAGTCAATAAAGCCTTCCACAATGACCCGGCCATGGCTGACTCGCCCGCCTGCCATCGCGTAGTCCCAGGCTTTGGCCACGTCGGCCGGGCCGTCGATTTTGCTCTGGCCTTTGCCCGAGCTGCTCATGACCGGCTTGACGATACAGGGGTAACCAATGCCCGAGTCAATGGCTGCTTGCAACTCGGCCAGCGAATCGCAAAATTTGTAGGGGCTGGTTGGCAGTGCCAGCGTTTCAGCTGCCAGGCGGCGAATGCCTTCGCGGTCCATCGTCAGCCGGGCCGCGCGGGCCGTGGGCACCACCCGCACTACGCCTGCAGCCTCCAGTTCTTGCAACACGGGCGTGGCAATGGCCTCAATCTCGGGCACCACCCAGTCCGGTTTTTCAGCTTCAATCAGTGCCTTGAGCTGGGCCGGTTCGCTCATGGCAATGGTGCGGGCGTGGTGTGCCACCTGGTGCCCCGGTGCGTTGTGGTAGCGGTCCACCGCAATGGTTTCCACACCCAGACGCTGCAGCGCAATCAGCACCTCTTTGCCCAGTTCCCCACTGCCCAGCAGCATGACTTTGGTGGCATGGGGCGAAAGTGGCGTGCCAAGGGTCAACATTTGGAATTCCTGCAAAAAAAGAGCCAATGATCATGAAACGGCTAGCGTGAACTAGCTCTACCGAAGACTAAAGATTTCAAGTGCCAAAAATGGCATTTGCGCACGTGAAATCTGCGCAAGCAGCTACAAGAACAATAGCAGAAAGCTTGGTTTAAAGCCCCAGCATCAGCTTGAGGTTTTGCACCGCAGCGCCGCTGGCACCCTTGCCCAAGTTGTCCAAGCGAGCCACCAGCACCGCGTGGGCAAAGCCATCGTCAGCACCTTGGTTTGCAAACACCCGCAGTTCCATCTTGTTGGTGTCTGCCAGTGCCAGTGCGTCGAGCTTGTAGTCCGCCGTGGCGGGCTCCACGCTGACCCATTCGCTGCCCGCGTAATGGTTTCGCAGTGCATCTGCCAGATCCTGTGCGCAGGGCTGATCCGGCAGCAGGTCCAGATGCAGCGGAACCTGTACCAGCATGCCTTGTTTGAAATTGGCCACCGAGGGGATGAACAGAGGACGTCGTGTCAGCCCGGTGTACTTCATGATTTCGGGGATGTGTTTGTGCTTCAAACCCAGTGCGTACAGCTCAAAAGCTGGAGCTTCGCCCTTCTCGTAAGCCTCAATCATGCTGCGCCCACCACCCGAATAGCCGCTGACGGCTGGCAGTGCCAGCGGGTAATCGGCGGGAATCAGCCCGGCATCGATCAAGGGGCGCAGCAGTGCAATGGCACCAGTGGCATAGCAGCCCGGATTGCTCACCCGGCGCGAATGGGTGACCGCCTCGCGCTGCCCGGGGGCCAGTTCAGGAAATCCATACACCCAGCCCGGTGCTGTTCTGTGGGCGGTCGAGGCGTCGATAATTTTGGGGCCAGATTGAGCATTTCCGCTCGTCATCTGGTCAATCATTGCTACTGATTCAGTAGCGGATTCGTCGTGCAGACACAGCACGACCAAATCAACTTGTTCCATCAAGGCGCGTTTGGCGGCGGGGTCTTTGCGCAGTTCGGGGGCGATGCTGACCAGCTCGATGCCGGGCATGGTTTGCAGGCGTTCGCGAATTTGAAGGCCGGTGGTGCCGGCTTCGCCGTCAATAAATATTTTGTGCATGGTGGGGTGCTTCGGGTCGGGCAAGGGGGCGTGTAAGTCTGGTTAAAGGCTTGTGCGCCGCCGCATGATACATTCTGTCACTGCTTTGTCCAGTGCCAGCCGCAACGCTCTAGAGCTTTGCGGCTAGGTAAAAATCATCCACTCCTGAAACCTTGCAGGACAGAACTCCAGCGCATCCAATGCAGCCAGCGACGTCCTCAACCGATTGAGACCTATGAAGATTCACGAATACCAAGGCAAGGAAATCTTGCGCCAAGCTGGTGTCCCGGTGCCACGCGGCATCGCGGCTTTCACCGTACAAGAAGCGGTAGAAGCTGCTCAAAAATTGGGCGGACCCGTTTGGGTTGTCAAAGCGCAAATCCATGCGGGCGGGCGCGGCAAGGGCGGCGGCGTCAAACTGGCGCGTTCAATTGACGATGTCAGGAAACTCGCTGGCGAGATTCTGGGCATGCAACTCGTCACCCACCAGACTGGGCCGGAAGGTCAAAAAGTGCGCCGCCTGCTGATTGAAGAAGGTGCCGACATTCAAAAAGAGTATTACGTATCGGCTGTGACCGACCGCGCCAGCCAGCGCGTGGCCATGATCGTATCGTCCGAAGGCGGCATGGACATTGAGGAAGTCGCTCACTCAACGCCTGAAAAAATCGTCACCGAAATCATCGACCCCGCCACGGGCCTGACTGACGCACAAGCCAAAAAGCTGGCCGATGCCATCGGAGTTCCAGCCGGTTCCACCACCCAAGCCGTCGACGTGCTGCAAAAGGTTTACAAGGTGTACATGGACACTGACGCCTCGCTGGTGGAAATCAACCCCATGATTTTGGAAGGCAGCGGCAACATCAAGGCGATTGACGCCAAGTTCAACTTTGACGCCAATGCGCTGTTCCGACATCCCGAAATCGTGGCTTACCGCGACTTGGACGAGGAAGACCCGGCCGAAGTGGAAGCCAGCAAGTTTGATCTGGCCTACATCAGCCTGGACGGCAACATCGGTTGCCTGGTCAACGGCGCAGGTCTGGCCATGGCCACCATGGACACCATCAAGTTGTTTGGCGCAGAACCGGCCAACTTCCTCGACGTGGGCGGCGGTGCCACCCCAGAGAAGGTGACGGAAGCCTTCAAGATCATGCTGAAAAACGACAAGGTCAAGGCCATTTTGGTCAACATCTTCGGCGGCATCATGAAATGCGACACCATTGCAACTGGCGTGATCACAGCCTGCAAGGCCACCAACCTGAGCGTGCCCTTGGTTGTGCGCATGAAGGGTACCAACGAAGAATTGGGCAAAAAGATGCTGGCCGAGTCCGGTTTGCCCATCATCAGCGCCGACACCATGGCCGATGCGGCCCAAAAAGTGGTTGCCGCCGTCAAAGCAGCCTAGGAGCCATTATGTCCATTCTTATCAACAAAAATACCAAAGTCATCACCCAAGGCATCACCGGCAAGACCGGCCAATTCCACACTGAAAAGTGCCAGGAATACGCCAACGGAAAAGAATGTTTCGCAGCAGGCGTGAACCCCAAGAAGGCGGGCGAATCCATTTTTGGTATTCCAATTTTTGCCTCGGTGAAAGAAGCCGCTGCCCAAACCGGTTCTACCGTGTCCGTCATTTATGTGCCGCCTGCTGGCGCTGCCGCGGCGATCTGGGAAGCTGTCGAAGCCGACCTGGATCTGGCGATCTGTATTACCGAAGGCATCCCGGTCAAGGACATGCTGGAAGTGCGTAACAAGATGCGCGCCAAGGAGCTTGCGGGCGGCAAGAAGACCTTGCTGCTCGGACCCAACTGCCCTGGTTTGATTACCCCTGATGAAATCAAGATCGGCATCATGCCGGGTCACATCCACCGCAAGGGTCGCATTGGCGTGGTCAGCCGCTCCGGTACGCTCACTTATGAAGCGGTGGCACAATTGACCGAAATCGGTCTGGGCCAGTCCAGCGCGGTGGGCATTGGTGGCGACCCCATCAACGGCCTCAAGCACATCGACATCATGAAGGCATTCAACGACGACCCGGACACCGACGCCGTCATCATGATTGGTGAAATTGGCGGCCCGGACGAAGCAGAAGCGGCCCGTTGGTGCAAGCTCAACATGAAAAAACCCATCGTTGGTTTCATCGCCGGTGTCACCGCGCCAGCTGGCAAGCGCATGGGCCATGCCGGTGCCCTGATTTCTGGTGGCGCTGATACAGCGGACGCCAAGCTGGCCGTGATGGAAGAGTGCGGTTTCACCATCACCCGCAATCCCTCTGAAATGGCGAAGTTGTTAAAAGCCTTGCTGTAAAGGTCACATCCTTAGCCTTTGACGGCGCCGCTGATTGCGGCGCTTCTTCTGAAAAGCCGGAAATCCTGAGGGACAATCCGGCTTTGTTGTTTGCAAGCCCCTGGCACCGATAAAGAAAGAACCTCGTGGAAGAATTCCTCACTGCACATTTTTGGGTTGCGGTTGGTCAGATCATCATGATCGATATTTTGCTGGGGGGCGATAACGCTGTCGTGATTGCCTTGGCATGCCGACAACTGCCGCCGCACCAGCGCACCAAAGGCATTCTGTGGGGGACTGCCGGAGCCATTGTGCTGCGCGTCATCTTGATTGCGTTTGCCTTGACCTTGTTGCAAGTGCCGTTTTTGAAATTGGTGGGTGCCGCACTGTTGTTGTGGATCGGCGTCAAACTGCTGGTGCCGCAGGAGGAAGGGCATTCCAACATTCAGGGCAGCGACAAGCTGTGGGCGGCGGTCAAGACAGTGATTGTTGCGGATCTGGTGATGAGTGTTGACAATGTCATTGCGATTGCGGGCGCGGCCACCAGTGCAGGTTCTGCGCATCAACTCCCCCTTGTGATTTTTGGTTTGCTGGTGAGTATTCCCATCATTGTTTGGGGCAGTCAGTTGGTTCTGAAGCTGATGGACAGATTTCCGGCCATCATCACCATCGGTGGCATGTTGCTGGGGTGGATCGCAGGTACCATGGCGCACAGTGATCCTGCCACCAAGGATTGGCTGCCACAAACCCAGTTGTGGAGTTATGGCTTTGGAATCTTGGGGGCTGTGACTGTCTTTGTGGTTGGAATGGTTATCAAAAATCGCACGTCAAAGGCAGCCTGAGCGGTAACCGATATGCTGGGTTTTGCAAAAATACGACAAGATTGAGGGCATTCGTCACTTGCAGGCGCGTGCCGTGTCTGCTAACGTCGAACGTCCATTTCAGCGCCTGTTTAAAGCCGTAGCCTGACAGGTGTTGCGCAGCGGTTTTTTTTTGACGGGCTATTGAGCAAAGGCAGTTAGTGGCATCCTCTTCAACATCCAAGCAAAGCCAATTTTGGCGCACCGACTGGTTTGCCGGTGTGCTGGTTGTGGCTGCGGTGATCGGCCTGCACATGTCTACGGATGTGATTGGTTCGCTGGAGCGAAAACTGTACGACTTCGCCAGTACCTCCACCACCAGATCACCGTCAGATCGAATTGCTGTGATTGCGATTGACGACCAGAGTATTGCGAACATCGGGCGCTGGCCTTGGTCGCGTGATGTCCATGCCGCATTGATTGATCAACTGGCCGCAGCCAAGGCAAAAACCATCGTTCATACCGCATTCTTTTTTGAACCACAGGTCGATCGCAGCTTGGCCTACATCCGAAAAATCAAAGATGTGCTGGGTGCTTCAAACGATCCTGCCAGTACGCCATCTGCCAGCCAAGAGCAGTTGTTGCAGGTGATTGCGCAGGCCGAGGCGGATCTTGATACCGATAGCCAACTGGCCAGTAGCCTCAAAAATGCCAACAACGTCATCTTGCCCTCGTCCTTCAGGCTCGGAGAACCGCAGGGAAATCCAGACAACCCCTTGCCAGACTTTGCACTTAGGAGCGCGCTTGACGAGAGCAATGGTTTTTCAGTGCCAGCGATCAGTGACCAGCAGCCGATCGAAGCCTTGGGTACCATGGCCGCCGGTGTGGGTCACCTGAATCAATTTCAGGACGTGGATGGCGCGGTGCGGGTTGAGCCCTTGCTGGTCAACTACTATGGCAAAGCCGTGCCTTCCATGGCGTTGTTGGCGGCCGTGAAAAGTCTTAACCTGACGCCTGCAGACATCAAACTCAATGTCGGTGAATCGGTGCAAATCGGTAAGCTGCGCATCAAAACCGATGGTGCTGCATTTATGCTGCCGCAGTTTTACAAAGACCGGGATGGCAAACCAGCCTTTGCAGTGGACTCGTTTTACGATGTGCTGAGCGAGAAAATACCAGCGAGCAAATACGCTGACAAGATCGTGATCATTGGTGCCACGGCTGCCGGAGTGGGTACGCAATTTCCAGTGCCAGGCCATCCGTCCCTGACGCCGGCAGAAACCATTGCCCACATTACATCGAGTATTTTGAGCGAGCACTTTCTGGTGCAACCAAGCTGGGGCGTTTGGGCGACATTAGGTGTGTTTTTGCTGGTTTGTGCCTATGTCATTGCAATACTGCCGCGCCTGTCGGCTGGCGCTGCGGCAGTGGTGACATTTCTTTTGCTAATCGTCTTGGTGGGTACTGAGTTTGGCTTATTGTCTGGGTCCGCCTTGTGGCTGAAACTGGTTTTTCCGGCCTCGCTTTTGGTCATTGGCCATCTGGCCTTGACAACAAAACGCTTCTTGATGACCGAAGCGGGCAAGGTCAAGTCTGACGAGGAGTCAGCCGAGACCAACCGCATGATGGGCTTGGCGCTGCAGGGGCAGGGGCAGCTTGATATGGCGTTTGATCGTTTTCGTCGGGTGCCGATGGCTGAGCCCGTGATGGGCAATCTGTACAACCTGGCGCTTGACTTTGAGCGCAAGCGTCAGTTCAACAAAGCCGAGGCGGTCTATGAGCACATGGCCGCCTACAACAAGGACTACAAAGACCTCAAGACCAAGTTGAACAGAGCCAAAAACTTGTCTGAAACAGTCATGTTGGGTGGCGGTGCCTCGCATCCTGGCGGCACCATGCTGCTAGATGGTGGCGCAGTCGAAAAACCCATGCTGGGACGCTATCAAGTTGAGAAAGAATTGGGCAAGGGTGCCATGGGCGTGGTCTACTTGGGCAAAGACCCCAAAATTGGTCGTGTGGTTGCCATCAAAACCATGGCCTTGGGCGAAGAGTTCGAAGGTGATGCGTTGGCGGACGCTCGCGAACGGTTTTTCCGTGAAGCAGAGACTGCAGGGCGTTTGCAGCATCAAAACATTGTCACGATTTTGATGCGGGCGAGGAGCATGATCTGGCCTATATCGCCATGGAGTTCCTCAAGGGAAAAGACTTGGTGGACAACTGTAAAGATGGAAATCTACTGCCCGTTCCGACGGTGCTTTCCATCATCGCCCGTGTGGCAGATGCTTTGTCATATGCGCACAAGCAGCATGTTGTGCACCGTGACATCAAGCCAGCCAATATCATGTACGAACTTGCCAGTGACACGGTCAAGGTGACAGACTTCGGCATTGCCCGTATCACGGATTCAAGCAAAACAAAAACAGGTCTTGTGCTGGGCACCCCCAGTTTCATGTCGCCAGAGCAATTGGCCGGGAAAAAGGTTGATGGCCGTTCGGATTTGTATTCATTGGGTGTCATGCTGTTCCAGCTGCTCGCGGGCGTGCTGCCGTTTCGCGGGGAATCCATGGCAGAGCTGATGTACAAAATTGCCAACGAAGAGGCTCCTGATATTCGCATCATTCGTAAGGAGTTGCCGCAAAGTCTGGCCAGTCTGATCGCCTTGTCGCTGAGCAAGCGACCGGAAGACCGTTACCAAGATGGGGCGCAGCTTGCCAAAGACCTGCGGGTTATCATGCTCGAAATGTCGATGGGCAGTCCGCCAGCGGACGTGGCCTTGCCGAAAAATCACTCAGAACCTACTGCGCAATTTGAAAAAACAGCAACGTTTTCTGCCACCGTGCCGTGGTCACCAGCCGAATTTGAAAAAACCAATATCAGCACGACCCCCATGTCATCGCAGCAGTCTGCAGCGGGCAAAGAGCCAACTTGAACAATAGCCCAACACAATGAATTACACCTTCTTCGCGCAAACTGATCCGGGCCGATGCCGGGAGAATAACGAAGACTCCTTCTCCATCGATGAAGCCACCCGATTGGGTGTTTTGGCGGACGGCATGGGCGGCTATAACGCGGGTGAAATCGCCAGTGGTATGGCCACGGCGTTCATCAAGTCAGAGCTGGCGCGCTGGCTGGCCCAAGCTGGCCCGCAGGCCAAAACTGCAGAGGTTCGTCGGGCGATTGAAATATGTGTTGACAACGCAAATCTTTCTATTTTTAATGCATCCAAGTCCAATCCGCAGTACTCGGGTATGGGTACCACGTTGGTCATGGGGGTTTTTCAGGATGCCAGACTGTTGTTGGGGCACATAGGTGATTCACGTTGCTATCGTTTGCGTGGCCATGAGTTCTTGCAGATCACAAAAGATCACTCGATGTTACAAGAGCAGATTGACGCCGGCTTGTTGACGCCGGAGCAGGCGGCCACATCGGCTAACAAAAATCTTGTCACACGGGCCTTGGGTGTGGAAGACTCAGTGATGGTTGAACTTAACGAGCACCATGTTGAGCCTGGTGATCTTTATCTGATGTGCTCAGATGGGTTGTCGGACATGTTGGAAGATGAAGCAATGGCGAGAATTTTGCACAATCATTCATCACTGGAAAATATGGCTGCAGAGTTGGTTACCATGGCCAATGAAAATGGCGGACGCGATAACATCACAGTATTGTTAACACAAGTGGAGGCATCTTCCGAAAAACGAGGTTTAATAGCCAGATTGCTCGGGAAATAGTAAATCTCATGAGATTCTCAATCACAAGTTTCAGGAACAGGAGTCGGTCATGCCGAAAATGATCGTATCGATCGACGGGGTTGTCATCAAGGAAGTCCAGCTTACAAAGGACAGAACGACTTTGGGTCGCAGGCCGTATAACGATATCGTGATTGACAACCTGGCAGTTAGTGGCGAGCATGCCGTGCTTCAAATGTCCGGTAATGAAGTCATTATTGAGGACCTCAACAGCACCAACGGCACTTACGTCAATGGTAAGGCTGCCAAAAAGCAGGCGCTACGTAACGGCGACAGCGTTGAGGTCGGCAAGTACAAGATCAAGTTTGTCAGTGACGGCGCTGGTGATGGCTTTGAGAAGACCATGATGGTCAAATCAGGCACCGTAGCAGCTCAGAACTCATCCTCTCCGCCTTCGGTGTACCCCTCCGGTTATGGTGCCGAAATTGATGCTTTGCATGCCGCGATCAAGGTGATGTCAGGTGCTGCGACAGGGCGTGAAGTACCTTTGACCAAAGTTGTGACCACCATTGGGAAGCCCGGTGTTGCGGTGGCTGCCATTACCCGGCGTCAGCGTGGGTTTGTTGTTCACCATGTCGAAGGTGCGGGTAACCCCACCCTCAATGGGGCTCCCATTGGGGCGGATCCGGTTTCGCTGAAAAATGGTGACCTGATTGAATTGGCCGGCACCAAAATGCAATTTGTTCACACCTGAACTGTTGCAAAGTATTTCGGTTTCATGTGAGCCGAAATGATGCAAGAACGAGTACCGGGGCGCTATGGGATCATTTTTGAAACACTGGCCTCGCATTGCGGTAACGCTTTTACCCTTGGTTTTCGCTCTGCTGCACGCAGTGGGAGCGGTTCGGCTGGGTGTGCTCCAGCACCTTGATGAAATCATCTACGATTCCCGCTTGCGGGCCACGATGCCCAATACGCTCGATGAGCGAATCGTCATCGTTGACCTTGATGAAAAGAGTTTGGCGGAGATCGGGCGTTGGCCTTGGAGCCGTAACAAACTGGCAGCACTGACGGATGAGTTGTTTGATCGGCAGCAAGTTTCCTTGCTTGGCTTTGACGTGGTGTTCGCCGAGGCCGATGAAAGCTCGGGCCTGAAGCGACTGACCGAGTTGGCCCAAAAAGAGTTTCGTGGCCAAGCCGGTTTCGCTGCGCAGGTTGAGCAACTGCGTGAATCGTTGGACTACGATCAGGTTTTTGCCCGTGCGCTTGAAAAGCGTCCGGTCGCGCTGGGCTACTATTTAACGAGCGACCGCGAAGGACGGGCTTCCGGGGTTTTGCCTGAACCTGTGATGGATAAGTCCGATTTGCTTGGTCGACAGGTTCCGTTCACCTCGTGGGACGGTTTTGGTTCCAATATTGAGCAGTTGGCCAAGGCTGCACCGATGGCGGGCTTTTTCAATCCTGTGATTGATGGCGATGGTGTCGTCCGTTCGCTGCCGCTGGTTGCAGAATTCAAAGGACAGTATTTCGAGGCCTTGTCACTGGCGATGTTTC
Organism: Candidatus Rhodoferax bjergmarkensis; assembly: GCA_016708345.1. Lineage (GTDB taxonomy): Bacteria > Pseudomonadota > Gammaproteobacteria > Burkholderiales > Burkholderiaceae_C > Rhodoferax > Rhodoferax bjergmarkensis. The sequence goes on along the minus strand of JADJFX010000036.1, from coordinate 10,382 downwards.
GCATGCTGGCTGGCTTGCCCGCGGTAAAGCCAGGTTTCCCTAAAGACCGCGTTCTGGGGCGAAATTACCACCGACTGGAAAGCATCGATTTGCACAAGGATGGCAAAGTGCTGTCAGTTCCCGTTGATGACCGCGTTTCCGTGTTGATCCCGTTTCGTGGCCGTGGCGGGGCAAGCGGGGGATCATTCAAATACATTTCGGCCAGTGATGTGCTGGCCAGACGACTTCCTGCCGGGGCGCTGAAAGACAAGATTGTGCTGGTGGGCACTACGGCACCAGGATTGGTGGACCTGCGCGTCACCCCGGTGGGGGAGACTTACCCCGGCGTTGAGGCCCATGCCAATGTCATCTCCGGTTTGCTTGACGGCAAGGTCATGGTCAAACCTGACTATTCGGTGGGCTATGAAGTTGTGATTCTGGTGATTGCTGGTTTATTGTTGGCGCTTGCCTTGCCTGCCCTGTCCGCACCGTTGGCCGTGCTCATGAGCAGTGTGACCATATTGGCTGTGATGGGTGTCAATTTTTGGCTGTATTGGTCCTATGGTTTGGTGTTGCCGCTGGCCTCGGCCTTGACCATGGTCGTGACGGCATTTGGACTGAACATGAGTTATGGCTACTTTGTGGAGAGTCGCTCCAAGCGCGAGTTGGCCAACTTGTTTGGCACCTATGTTCCCCCTGAGTTGGTTGAGGAAATGGTCAAGGACCCCGACAGCTACAGCATGAAAGCGACCAGTCGCGAATTAACGGTCATGTTTTGTGACATGCGGGGCTTCACCAAAATGTCGGAAAAGATGGAACCGCTGCAACTGCAGCATTTGCTCACCGGCGTGTTCACGCGGTTGACCAGCATCATTCGCGGCAATCGGGGCACTATCGACAAATACATGGGTGACTGCGTCATGGCGTTCTGGGGGGCACCGGTTGAGACTGCTGACCATGCCCATCTGGCCGTCAAATCGGCCATGGAAATGTCCAATGCGGTGCGCGAAATCAATCAGGACCACCGGGCACGCGGCTTGCCGGAAATAGGCATTGGCATCGGTCTCAATACAGGCGTCATGTGTGTGGGGGACATGGGCTCCAACATTCGGCGCAGTTACACGGTGATTGGGGATGCAGTGAATTTGGGTTCCCGTCTGGAAGGTTTGTCCAAAACCTATGGCCTCGATATTGTGGTGAGCGAAACTACACGCAAGCTGGCCACTGGCTACGCATGGCAGGAGCTTGACAGTGTTCGCGTCAAAGGCAAAGAGCAGGCTGTCGCCATCTTTTGGCCGATGGCACCCAAGGATCGGTTGTCACCAGAGGCTGCCACTGAACTCAAAACCTGGAAGACCTTCATCAAAGCCTACCGCGCGCAGGATTGGGATCAGTGCGATATGCTGATGCTCAATTTGCTGCGAATGAATGAAAAACGGTACCTTTATCAACTCTACTCTGAGCGTGTCGCCTCAATGCGATTGCTCCCGTTTGACCCCGCGTGGGACGGCGCAACCAACTTTGAGACCAAGTAAAGATTTGCTATGAAAGTACGCGTACTGGGTTGCTCGGGTGCCATTTCCAAAGAATGCCGCACCACGTCTTTTTTAATTGATGCAGACGTGCTGATCGATGCCGGTACCGGGGTTGGTGATTTAACGCTGGACGAGATGAGCCGCGTTGACCACGTTCTATTAACCCATTCGCATCTGGACCATGTGGCTGCGCTGCCACTGATGCTGGACGCCATTGCATCCAGGCGCACGACGCCGGTGAAAATTCATGCGTTGGCCGGAACCATAGCGGCTTTGAAAACGCATATTTTTAATGACGTCATCTGGCCAGATTTCAGCCGCATTCCAACGCCTCAAGCCCCGTTCATCACTTTTCACGAAATCGTGGTGGGCCAAGCACTTCAATTTCATGACAAGATCATCGAGGTACTGCCTGCAGTGCACACCGTTCCTGCAGTGGGTTATGCCGTCACGGCGGGCAATGGGTGCTGGGTGTTCACCGGCGACACTGAGCGCAACCCGGCCTTCTGGGCGCGAATCAATCAACTGAATGTGGCCATGCTGGTGATTGAAACAGCTTTCAGCAACCGAGAAAAAGACCTTGCCAAGAGAAGCCTTCATCTTTCGCCCCACGTGCTGGCCAACGAACTCGATTGCATTGCAAGGGGCAAGAAATACCCCGTCTACATTACCCACACCAAACCTGCGGAAACCGAATTGATCATGGCGGAAATTCAGCGGTTTGACGAAACATCCATCAACGGGCCGAACGTGACACACGATATTCGCTGGCTGCGGGCAGGACAGGAGTTTGAGTTATGAATGCCGCGGTGAAGCCCGCCAGTCTTGACAAAAACTCTGAGCAAGCCTTTTTTGAATCACAAAAGCTGCCGACTGAAAAGCGCGGGGTGACCTTTGAGTTGCTTTTTTACAAGCAGTTGCAGCAGGTCACCTCCCGGATTCATGAAACGGACAACCTTGAGCAAATCATGCTTGAGGCCAGTCAAGATATCTGCAAGCTGTTCAATGCCGACCGCTTGACACTCTACGCCGTCACTGAAGATCAAACTGCCATTATTTCAAAGGTCAAAACCGGGCTCAACAGCAGCCGTGACCTCAAGCTGCCTATCTCTCCCCAAAGCATTGCCGGCTACGTTGCCTTCAGCCGGCAATTGCTCAACTTGCCTGATGTCTACGACGATGAAGCGCTCAAGCAAATCCACCCATCCCTGACCTTTTTGAAGGAAGTTGACAAGCGCTCCGGCTACCGAACCCGTCAGATGCTGGTGGCCCCCATTCTGGAAGGCAACATCCTCCATGGCGTACTGCAAGTCATCAACAACAAAGGAAATCAGCCCTTTGGTGATCTTGAGGTGGAAGGGGTTACGCAGCTGTGCAAAACGCTTGCCAATGCCATTCGCCAGCGAGTACAAAAGGCCGAAGAAAGCGCCCGGCGCCGGGCTACCAAATACGATGGTTTGGTTGCTGATGGCCTGATGTCCGAGCAAGAACTTGCCCAGTGCCTTGAAGAAGCGGGCAATGAAGACAAATCGGTTGAGCAGGTCTTGCTGGCGCACTACAAATTGCGCCCGGCGCAGATTGGGCCTTCGCTTGCCAAGTTCTTCCGGGTGCCCTACGAACCCTTCAATGCCGGACGAATTCGCTCAGAAGTGCTGCATGGCCCCTTGAAACGCGAATTCATTGAAGAGCAGGGCTGGATTCCGCTGGAAGAGTCGCCCGAAGGCTTGGTCATCATGTGTGTTGACCCAGAGGCTGTCAGCGGCTCGCGGGTGGTTCCGCAAGTGTTTCCGCGCATCACCCGGTTTTCCTACCGCGTCACCACCCAAGTCGAATTCAAGGATACGCTGGGGCAGATATTCGGTGCCGGACCCGAAAGCGGCTCTATTGACGACCTGCTGGCTGATATGGACGGCGCTCCGATCGACGATGGAGCGAACGATGATTCGCTGGAGTCGGCCGCCGCAGACAACGAACTGGTCAAGCTCGTCAACAAAGTCATCATCGACGCCTACAACCAAAAGGTGTCCGACATCCACATTGAACCCTTGCCGGGCAAACTCAAAACCGGCATTCGCTTTCGCATAGATGGCACCCTGCAGCCGTATATCGAGGTTCCCGCACATCTTCGCCAAGCCTTTGTCACACGGCTCAAAATCATGTGTGACCTTGATATTTCAGAGCGCCGCAAGCCACAGGACGGCAAAATCAAGTTCAAAAAATACGGTCCGCTCGACATTGAGCTGCGGGTGGCCACCATTCCGTCGGCCGGGGGCGTGGAAGATGTGGTCATGCGTATTTTGGCCGCCGGTGAGCCAATTCCGCTGGACAAACTTGGCTTGACCGAACACAACAAAGAACGCGTCATTCGCACCATTGAAAAACCTTACGGCCTGTTTTACGTGTGTGGCCCTACCGGCTCCGGTAAAACCACCACGCTGCATTCCATTCTTAAACACCTGAACACGCCAGACACCAAAATCTGGACCGCCGAAGACCCGGTTGAAATTACGCAAAAAGGCTTGCGTCAGGTGCAGATCAACCGCAAGGCGGGCATTGACTTTGCGCTGGTCATGCGCGCATTTTTGCGGGCTGACCCGGACATCATCATGGTGGGCGAGTCGCGCGACAAAGAAACCGTTTCAATGGGGGTTGAGGCCTCTCTCACCGGCCACTTGGTGTTCTCCACCCTGCACACCAATTCAGCCCCCGAGTCCATTACCCGTTTGCTGGACATGGGCATGGACCCCTTCAATTTTGCCGATGCCTTGTTGGGCATTCTGGCCCAGCGTTTGGCCAAGAAGCTGTGCGACTGCAAAGAATCGTACGTACCAAACGGTTCAGAGTTGAAGAAATTTTTGGCCGAGTACTCGGAGGAGTTGCGTCACTCCAAAGCCTGGAAGGCCGACTACGAAGGCGAAACCCAAAAGCTGCTGGACAGCTGGGTTGACACCTATGGTGAAGATGGCCGCCTTCATTTTTTCCGGCATGTCGGCTGTGAAAAATGCAACCAGACCGGCTACAAAGGCCGGGTTGGTTTGCATGAGCTCTTGATTGCCGACGAGGACATCAAACGCCTGATTCAAGAGCGTGCCCGCGTGTCAGAAATCTTTGCCGCGTCCGTCGAGGGCGGCATGCGCACCCTGAAGATGGACGGCATGGAAAAAATCATGATGGGCTTGACCGACCTCAAAATGGTGCGCTCAGTGTGTATCAAGTAGTTTGATTTCTTGCTTCGGATTGAAGCCAAAACCCTTGGGTTGCTATTAATAATATAGCTGCTTGCGCACGTTCTGTATGCGCAAATGGCCAATTTGATGCATAAGAATCCGACAGCTCAATCTTTAATGCCTGCCGGCTCAGTCTTTGGGTGATTGCTCGATATCGACCAGCGACTGGTCCACGGCCAGCACCGATTGATGGTCGCCAGTGGCCACGGCAATTGCACGCTGTGCCATCAGCAAGCTTCGGTATTCGCTGCGATGAAACTCTTCGCGCTCAAGTATGCCGTCCAATAAAGTGCGTGCTTTGTCGATGTCTCCCTCTTTGGCAAAGCAGCGCGCCAGGCCGCAGCGGGCAAACAAGTCGTCCGGCGCGAGGGCAAAAGCCCGGCGAAAAAGATCGGCAACTTCGGCCAGCGGTCTTCCGAGTCCTTCCATGATCGCGGCCATGTTGGTCAATGTGAGCGGCTGATCTGGGTACATCTGGTGCAACTGTTGCGCCAGATCCAGCGCCAGAGGTAAATTGTGCGCGCCAATTGCCGCATGGATGCGTTCGTTCAAAGCCACGCCTTGAGGGGGGAACGGGCTGGGGTGCTGCTTATCGCTGATGCGAAAACCATGTGAACGGATCGGGCGAAGTTCTCCGCCAAGCCAGACATCGGCCGGCTCTTTGCGGTCACGCAATCCCTCCTCAATCAACCAATTCAAGAGCTCCATGCGCGCCGAGTCTGGCCCACTGGGATGTGTAAGCAGGGCTGTCAGGCTACTAACTGCCACGCGGTCATGACGTCTGGCCCGTTGTTTGAGCACCGACAGGGCCAGCATGCGGGAAGCATCGTCGCCAAAATCGACGGCACACATCAGGTAGTCTCCATGCGCGTCACAAGTGTCAAGCAAGGCCTGCCACTGTTGCTCCCAACGCGTGTCACTGATGCCGCTATGTGATCGCCCTAGGTCGGTTGCGGCTTTTAGCCATGGACCGGGGAACCACGTACGGCTGCTGCCGGGCAAGGCTGCAGATGTTGTCCTCAAATTATTGAACATCGTGCGCGAATCGTTGCTGTAATCACGCCAAGAAAATGAACTGTTTGCGGACTCCCACGCCTGCAGCGCGGCTTTCTCTTCGCCCAAGAAACGCAAGGCAGCCACTTGGGCAATGGCATCTTCTGGGCGGCGCGGCTGGGTGGTTTTCAAAGGGGCCGCAAAACCCCTGCAGCGATCCAAGCCCTCGAACCAGCAGCGCCAGCGCACGGCGTTGTCCAAGGCAAACAGGTTGTCCGGACTGGCCTGCCAGTTGGACTCAATCACCCTGCGAGCCTGTTCAACATCACCGCTGGTGAACAGTGCAATCGCGATGTTGTTGCGCGCGCTGGGGTGGTCCACGCCCTGCAGTACGGCCAGGGATGCAGACGGGTTGTCATCGGCGACGTGCATGCGCGATAAATCAATCGCTTCGGCCTGCGCCAGGGTCAAGGTTCCCAGCGCCGATTCGATGGTTGAAGGAAGCACAAAGTCTTCCTGACCATCCAAGGCCGACAAGCGTTGCAGCGTGCTGGCATAAACAGCCGCCAGGCCGCCCGCCCGGGCGCTGTCGCACAGCGCCTCAATGGCCGCGCGGCTGTTGGGCGCAGCCAGGTGCCACTCGTACGCCCGGGCGCAAGCGATCAGCGGCGCACCACCACGGTCCTCAACTTCCCAAGCCAGCCCCAGCAGCGGTTTGAAGCTGGGAAAGGCTTTGCGCATGGCCGCCAGTCGCTGGCGTGCCTGCAAAAAGTCGCCACTGTCCACCAAGCGCCGCACGGCGTCGATCTGGCTGGCGTTGGGTACCGGGAGAGATTTTTTGCTAGGACTGGATTTGGACATGGGTGGCGGCTGGGGCAGGGGTGCTGAAAAGGCGCAATTATCCCGCCAATGGCCGCGCCAGCCGCAAGGGCAAAGTCACGCTGCTGCCGCAGCTTGCATCACTGCGGCAGGCTCACTTTTGACGCTCAGGAATGATTGCCAGGCAAATTTCCGCGCACTTTGGCTTCAAGGGCTTTGGACAAATCAGTCAATCGCTCAAAGAGCTGATTGAACGCATCGCTCTTGGGAAATCCCAGGCGATCGAGCGCCTGCTCCACCAGGGTGTCCAGTGACAAGCCGACGTTGTCGATGCCTTGGTCCAGTGCCGTGGTTGCGCCATCCACACCGTTTTTCAGGCGTTCGGTGCCGTTGTCTATCGCACCACGCGCGCTGGCTTCAAACGAGGCACCCATGCTGACCAGCGCCTCAAAGGCCTGTTCACCTTTGGTGCCTGCAGTTGCATTGGCTTTGGCCAAAGCACCCAGACCGGCCAGCCAGATCGCGCGCTGGGAGTCAAGCAGCTTGAACGCGGCGTCGTGCGTCATGTGCACGACCTTGCTGGCTCCCTTGCGACCTTTGGCGGTTGCTTTTTTGGCAGCTTTTTCAAGTGCCGCCGCCTTTTCAACAGCGGTAGACCGCCGGGCCGCTTTTGGCGCTTTCTTGTCTTTCACTGCAAGTGTTTTTTTGGCTGCTGCCAGTGGTGCTTTGGCTGCGGAGGGGGCTGGTGTTTTTTTGCTTTTGGTGACCATGTTGATCCTCGGGATAAATAGATTTAAAAAAGTTCATCGGGAGATGATTCTCCTGATGAGAAGGATCGGCGAACTCATTTTTGCATCAACCTGCAGCCCAAACTGGATTGGCTGCAAAACATGTGTACATGTGTTCGTATTTGCAAAACTTGAAGACCACCAATTTCCCTCAGCGCCATTATCTGCCTGGCTTTTAGCCATGTATAAAGTAGTAACACTTGTCTAGTAAAGCGTTGTACTTCTGGTCCATCGACTCTTAGACTATTTATTTGCAGTGACCTCAGTTGGCTTGCTTGGCGCACTGCCTTCGGGGCAACATTACCCCAAAATCCATCAGAAAAATTTTCCGAATCGCAGCGCAAATAGCAGGATTTGCACCTGGTCATTGCCAAATGCCAAATGCCAAATGCCAAGCCCATGCGCAAACCACACTACCGAGCGGCCCGATGCAGCTGCTGGCGCAGAACCTTGATCTGCTGTGCAGCAGCCCTGCACTCACTGCACAGGGCCAGTGTCGGTGCCAGGAGTGCCAGCCCATGCTGTGTCCTGGTCAAGCATCCCTCTCCCGAAAATCGCCATAAAAAATACCATTTCCGCACGTCCTGCTTGCGCAAGTAGCTCACAAATTTGTAGCAAGTGTGGGCTTGCTAAAGGGTGAAATCAACGGCGCAATAGTCGAAATGCACTTTTGCCTAGTCTCAGAAATCCCAGATAATGCAGTTCCACAACGGGCTGCTGGCGCAAGGCTGCCTCGCTGTGCAAATCACAATAACCATTGAATAAAGTAACTTCCATGCAATTCAAAACCATCATCGGCACGGCCGCGACCGCGCTCAGTTTGTCACTGGTTTGCGCGCTGCCAGCGCACGCCGCAGGCATAACGGGCCAAGGCACCTGGGAGTACACCCTGCTGGGCCGGGACATCAACCGCCATGCGGTGGCCGCCACCGACAGCAGCGCCATCTACCTGTATGACACGAAGTTGGGTGTTACGTGGCTGCGTGATGCCTATGCCAATCCCACTGCAAATGGCAACGGGACGATGACTTGGTCTGAAGCGACAAGCTGGGCCGCCAACTTGAGCACCAGCATGGGCACCCTCAGCAATTGGCGTTTGCCCACCATGAGCCAGTTGGACTGCAATGCCACCAACTGTGGCTTCAACCCTGCGGCATCTTCCAGCGAAATGGCCAGCTTGTTTTTTGACACCTTGGGCAACAAGGCTCGCTACACCAACGCCAGCGGAAGTGGAGCAGAGCAAGCAGATTGGGGGTTAACCAACACGGGTAGTTTTAAGAATTTCTTTCCCTATGTGTTCTGGCTCGATTCATCGTACTTTTCAGGTTATGCGTGGCAATTCAATACCTATGGCAACCAAAGTGTTAGCCCGATAGAGAATCTGTATCTCGCAATGGCCGTACACCCCGGCGATGTTTTGCTGGCACCGGTGCCAGAACCAGAAACCTACATGATGTTGTTGCTGGGGCTGGGCGCGGTGGGTGCGCTGAGCCGTCGCCGCGCTCGTTCGCTGGGTTCTTTGCCTGTTTAAACAGTTTTTTGGGGGCCATTGGCGGCCATCAGATGTTGCTACGCGCCGCCACCATGCCGCCGGTGCCTGTCCTCACAAGATGCTCAAGCGTTACCTTGAAACTGCGTCGCCCACGCCGGGCGAATTTGGCAGTGCCGACTTTTCCTGCCTGATCCGCTCGGCCAATGAGCAAGGGCGCTGCTGGGCGACTGGCCAAAATGGAGGCAATACCGCGACATGACACCCTTTGGTTGAGGTCAACGGCCGCGCCAAGAACCGTGAATCGCTATTTTTTCGCCGCCCAGCGCGCATGGCTGTCAGGAAAAGCCGCCCGGTAGCGCACCAGATAGAACAGCGCCTCGTCATCGCGCCCCAGCATCACGGCGCTCTCGACCAGTTTCTCAATCACGCGGCCTTCGGGTGAAAAATGCAGCACATCCTTGGCCAGGCTGTTCACGTGCGCTGCATTGGCGGGGGTTAAGCTCGTGGTGGTGAGTTCGGCAAAGCGCACCTGGTTTTTGAACAGCCATGAGCCTTGAATTTTCTCCAGCGTATTGTCCTGGTAGGCCGCAGCGCGCCTGTTCTGGGCCAGGTAAATCTGGCTGATGCGGTGGTAGTCCCAAGCGGCATAGGCAATAAACGCTATTAAAAATATAGCTGCTTGCGCAAACAGAATGGGCGCTACAGGCCTAAAAGCATCTGTATTTTTGGATCTTGACGCGTCTGCTCTCCACAGCATCCACACGCTCAAACCAAACGCCATCTGAAACGGCCCGTACCACAGCGGGTATTCCAGCAAGCTGTGCAGCAAAATCACGGCCAGCACAGACCAAGCCAATTGCCGCGTGGGGTCAGCCTCCCGCCAAGGCTGCGCGCGCCACACCAGCCACAGCCCCACGCCACAAACCAGCAAGGCCACCGGCAAGCCCAGCTCCACCGCCAGATGCAGCGGCAGGTTGTGCGCGTTGTCCAAGATGTCGCAAAACCGCGCCCCGGGGTACAGGGTGATGAAATGGGCATAGTCCAGGTTGCCCCAACCCCAGCCCAGCCAGGGCTTTTGCGCAATCAAATGCAGCACATTGCCCCACAGCGTGAGGCGGCTGGCACAGGCCGGGTCGCCCGCCTGCAAACGCGCCAGCATACCGGTGGCGTTAGGGTCCAGCCCGGCCAAGCGGGGCAGCGCAATGACCGCCACCACGTAAGCCAGTGCGGCGGCCAGCAAAACACCGCGCACCCCACGCGCTTGCCCAGCGCCCTGCTTGCCACTCCACCACCAGACCATGAACATCAGCATGAACAGTTGCAGCAGCCCGGTGCGGGACGACGAGGCGGCGTTGCCCATGGCCAAAAGCACCGCCACCCCGCCCCAAACCCATGGCAGCTGGCCGGTTTTGACGCTGGCTTGCCCTGCTGCCGGGCGGGCGCGCTGGCCATAGCGATTTCCCCTGTGCCAGCCACCACAGCAGCGCGGCCAGACCGATGTTGGTCAGCGTGGCAAATTGATTGCGCTGGCGCAAATTGGCATAGGCTT
>JADJFX010000035.1 GCA_016708345.1 Candidatus Rhodoferax bjergmarkensis | reverse complement strand
GCGCATGCCACCCAGGGCCACGTTTCAGAGCCAAGGCAACCACCACCCCATCATCGACCAGCGCTGTTCGCTGACCATTCGCCGCCTGACCATGCCCCAGTCGGATGCCGCCACCGGAGGCTGCTTGATTACTCCTAAATTAGTAGTGCGCACGCTCTACGTGCGGAAAAGCCCAATTTGATACAAAAAAAAATGAACAAATCCAACCTAAAGTCCTACGCCCCCCAGGCCCGCAAAGACTTCATCGCCGCCGTCACCGCCCGCGCGAACCTGCTGGGTTTGTCTGACAAGGCTGGCACCCTTGAAGTGGCCCCCGCCCAAACCCAAGGCGACGTCACCGTCATCGCAGGCCAAGCCTGGCCCGCCACGGTCAGTGGCCAGCGCGACCAGCTGATCCAGCGCATCCGCAAAGACGGCTTTGCCCACACCATGGAAGCCGTGGCCTACACCTGGTTCAACCGCTTTGCCGCGCTGCGCCATGGAGCTGCACGACTACCTGGGCCACGGCCACCGGGCGCTGTCAAGCACCTCGGGCGGGCTGCCAGACATCCTCACCCACGCCACAGACCTGACGAATGAACTCCCAGGCCTGAACGCGGTCAAAGTCACCGAACTCAAACTCGCTGGCAACCGCGATGGCGAGCTGTACCGCATGCTGCTGGTGGCCCAGTGCAACGCCTTGTCCCGTGCCATGCCCTTTTTGTTTGAGCGCATTGACGACGACTCCGAGCTGCTACTGCCCGACAACCTGTTGCGTAGCGACTCCGTCATTTCCAAGCTGGTGGCAGAGATTCCCGAAGAAGACTGGGCCGAGGTCGAAATCATCGGCTGGCTGTACCAGTTCTATATCAGTGAGAAGAAGGACCAGGTCATTGGCAAGGTCGTCAAAAGCGAAGACATTCCCGCCGCCACCCAGCTCTTCACGCCCAACTGGATCGTGCAGTACTTGGTGCAAAACAGCGTGGGCCGCCTGTGGCTCATGGCCAACCCGCAAAGCACCTTGGCCCAGCATTGGCCGTACTACATCGCCCCCGCCGAGCAAACGCCTGAAGTGCAAGCACAGCTTGATGCCCTCATTCAGACCCGTGTGCGTGAAGACGGCGACACCCTCAACCCCGAATCCATCACCGTGCTGGACCCGGCCTGTGGCAGTGGTCACATTCTGGTGGTGGCGTATGACGTGCTCAAGGCCATCTACCTGGAGCGCGGCTACCAACCTAGGGCCATCCCGCGCCTGATTCTGGAAAAGAACCTTTACGGCATGGACATTGACGACCGCGCCACCCAAATGGCCGGTTTTGCCCTGTTGATGAAAGCCCGCGCCGACGACCGCCGTCTGTTCACCGCCACCGATGATGCTGGCAACTTGCAGCCGCCCAAGCTCAATGTGTTGGCCTTGCAAAGCAGCGAAGGCATGAACGCCCAAGCGCTGGCCCAAGCCTTGCAAGCCGATCTTCATTCCAGCAATGGCGGCAATCCAGTTGTTAGCGAGTTCGCTCGTGACGACCTGTTTCCCGCCACTTTCCCACAAATGGCGCTGGGCGAATCAGCGCAAACTACACTAGCGCGGGCAGGGCAAATCGACACCGCCACTTCTGCCATTGATTCCGCCATCGCCGCTCTCATTGCCACCTTTGAACACGCGAAAACCTTTGGTTCTTTAATACAAATCGGCCCGCAGCCCTCTAAGAACGTGCGGGAGCTGCTATTAGTCGTGCAGCAAGCCATGGCCACCGGCGACCTCTACGCCCAAGCCGCAGCGCAGGATTTGCTGCCACTGCTGCAACAGGCGCAGGTGCTGGCGATGCAGTTTGATGCGGTGGTGGCGAATCCACCGTACATGGGTAGTAAGGGAATGAACCAGGCGCTCAAGGACTACGCGAAGGCCACTTTTCCGGACAGCAAGTCGGATTTGTTTGCCATGTTTATGGAGCGTGGGTTTGAGTGGTGCAAACCGAGCGGCTTTAACAGCATGGTGACGATGCAAAGCTGGATGTTTTTGTCGTCGTATGAAGCAATGAGAGAAAAGTTGCTGCAAAGGAAGACGCTGTCTTGCATGGTGCATATGGCCAACGGTGTGATGGGCATTGCATTTGGTACTGCTGCAACGGTGATACTGAATGAGCAGGTTTCCGATTACGCGGGAAGTTTTTCTTATTGCGAGAACGAGAATATTGGTGAAAACGAAAGCCCCAAAGAATTCCCTGTTCGAAACGAACGTCTAAAACAGCCAAACCCGATGATTTCAGAAAAATTCCGGGAAGCCCAATTGCCTATTGGCTTACATCTAAAGTTACTGACGCTTTTTACAAAACAAACAAACTTGGTGATATTGCCGAAGCAAGAATGGGGTTGGCAACTGGCAATAACGATAAATATGTTCGTCTCTGGTTTGAATGCAGTCAAAACAAAATCGGTTTTAACAAACCAACACGAGAAGATGCCAATTTAAGTGGTTGTCGTTGGTTTCCCTATAAGCAAAGGTGGTTCCTACAGAAAATGGTACGGAAATAACGAGTACGTTGTTGATTGGATAGATGATGGTCAGAAACTTCAAACTACCAAGCATGAGACCGGAAGAATATGGGCTCACAATTTTAATCTTGAGAATATATTCAAAGACTCGATAACTTGGTCGGATATTACATCAGGCGCTATTTCGGTAAGATTTAATTCTGTCGGATTTCTTTTTGATGGCTCAGGGACATCAGCGTTCTTCAGATCGCTGAAAGAAAGTTGACAGTCTTAGGATTTTTAAATACGAACTTTGCAAATGAAATAGTAAAAGTTCTAAATCCTACTTTCATTTCCAAACTGGGGACTTTAGAAATTTACCGTTTGATTCAAAATTTGTGACGGACAGTCACAACGAATTGGTCACTAATGCTGTAACGTTGGCAAAACAAGATTGGGATTCATTTGAAACATCATGGGATTTTTCGTCTATGCCCATTCTTCATCAACCGAGTCAGATTCAAAATATTGGTTTGGCTTGGGAGCAATGGAAGCAAGAATGTCAAACTCGAATTTCAGAAATGCAGCTCATTGAGCTGGAAAACAATCGATATTTCATCAACGCCTACGGCCTCCAATCCGAGCTCTCCCCCGAAGTCCCCGAATCCCAAATCACCCTGGCTCGCGCCGACCGCGAAAAAGACAGCCAGCGCCTGATCTCTTACGCCATCGGCTGCATGATGGGCCGCTACAGCCTCGACGAGCCCGGCTTGATCTATGCCCACGCGGGCAACGTCGGCTTCGAGCCTGGCCGCTACGCCACCTTCCCCGCAGATGCCGATGGAATCGTCCCGATTACCGACGAACTCTGGTTTGCCGACGACGCCTGCAGCCGCACCCGCGAATTCCTGCGCGCCGTCTGGGGGCCAGACACACTGGAAGAAAACATGGCCTGGCTGGCCGAGAGCCTGGGCACCAAAGCCTCTGAGACCCCAGACGAGGCCATCCGCCGCTACATCGCCGACAAGTTCTTCAAAGACCACCTGCAAACCTACAAAAAGCGCCCCATCTACTGGCTCTTCAGCAGCGGCAAACAAGGTGCCTTCCAGGCCCTGGTCTATCTGCACCGCTACCACGAGGGCACACTCGCTAGAGTGCGCGCCGAATACGTCGTGCCTCTCACCGGCAAAATCCAAAGCCGCATCGAGATGCTGCAAAAAGACGCCGCAGCCGCCACCAGCACCGCCGCCCGCAACAAGCTGGCCAAGGAAGTGGAAAAGCTCAAGAAGAAGCACGTAGAGCTACTGGCCTACGACGAACAACTCCGCCACTACGCCGACATGCGCATCACCCTGGATCTGGATGATGGGGTGAAGGTGAACTATGGCAAGTTTGGGGATTTGCTGGCGGAGGTGAAGGCGGTTACGGGTGGGGCCGGGGATGAGTCTCGCAGGATCGACTTTTGCTGGTGAGCTAAAAAAATGCGCTCAAGCTGACTGAGCAACTTCCATTGCCCATTCTCCAGTTGGCAATTGGTATCCAGATGGCGTTGAATTTGTCTTGCCAATCAATAACCTCGAAATTACCACTGAGATTCAACAATTAATTCAGGGCTCAGGAATGAGTCGAACGGAAAGGCGTGCCGCGAAGCGAAAGGCCTTAAAGGGTGGGAAACCTCGGCCCGCAATGCATGCGGCTATTTTGGCCAATGCCCGGAGCGGCCCGCTGGATGAAATACTTGAAAAATACCCCATGCGCCCAGAAGATGCGCGGGTGCTCAGTCGATATATCGCTGGTGATGCGAGTGCACAGGACGCAACAATAGCCTTCGAGGCAAGCCTGCGTGATCCGCGCTGGATGATGCAATGGATTGGGAAAATGGTGCACTTCTCAATCAATTCACCACTTGGATTCGAGGCCCCGCTGCTTCGATGCAGCTGCACCTCGATGATATGGTCAAAAATCGGCATCGGTTCGACAGTGCGATGCTGATTTCGGCACGACATTGGCTGACTCCCTGTTTTCTTCATCGGAATGGCTAACCCTGCAGGATAAATTGCTTCATGGCATTGCGGTGAGGATGTCAACAGCGTTGTTGAGTCAAGATGCCAGTGAATTGTCAGTTTCCTCTATTGACAAGGATTGTTCTGGCTTGTCTGTAGGTATAAGGTCATTGCATAGCGCATGGTGGACAACGACGAGTCAAAGGCCACGGTCGCCAAAGCTGAGTGATTTTCCCGATGGACTTCACGCCATGTACGCACCTTATGTCGACATCTTCAGGGCGGACGCATTCATGGCACCACACATTGCAAAAGCCTGCGACCGGTTTGGAACCAAGGTTGTCTCCAAGCTCACGCAGCTACCTAGTGCCATACAACAATCGTTTAGGCCACTTTAAAGTGGTGTTAGCAAGGTGCAGCTCGACCGACCTCAACAGCCAATCAAAGTGTATTGCGTACGTGAATATGCCGTTAGTGAATTTTACAAATTTGGGAGAAAAAAGTGGCGCTTGGAATAATTGAACAACTTGCACATTGTTCCGTAAGAATCGAAACCACCTTAAAGAGCGGTGGTGCGGCTTGCGGCACTGGATTCTTCATGAATTTTCTCCAGACAGATACAGAAGCAATTCCCGCAATCATTACAAACAAGCACGTCATTGCGAATTCTGAATCTGGGAAATTTCACCTCACTTTGGCGAAACCGGACGGATCTCCTGATCTCGGGAATCATCAACAATTCACTATTCCCAATTTTGAGTCTCTGTGGATACAGCATCCAGACAATACAGTTGACCTGGCTGCATTTCTAATTGGACCATTGCTAAACCAAGTTCAGCAGTATGGTGCAAAGTTGTTCTTTGTCCCGCTGCAAACAAACCTAATTCCCTCTGACCTAGAGAGGCAAGATCTCTCTACCATGGAGGATGTCATCATGATTGGCTATCCGAGTGGAATCTGGGATGCTGTTAACAACCTACCGGTCATCCGGCGGGGAATTTCTGCGACACACCCGTCAATCGATTGGAATGGAAAGACCGAGTTCCTTACAGATATTGCAAGTTTTCCTGGATCCAGTGGGTCTCCCGTTTTATTGGCAAATATCGGAAGTTACATGGATCGCAATGGCAATACGTACATGGGGTCCACTCGCATTCGTTTGTTGGGAATCCACTATGCAGGTGCTATGCACACAGCGACAGGTGAGATCAAGATTGTTACTGCGCCAACAAGTACGACAGCAATTCCCTTTACCCAGATTCCGAACAATATCGGTGTCGCGATCAACTCAAAGCGCCTGCTTGATTTTGAGCCACTTATTTCGAAATTGATTGGTGGCCATGAGTTACCCAAGTCAAATTAGAACCAACCATGACAAATCTTCTGATACTTCAGCCGGGTGCATTGGCCGAATACCAAGAGTGGCTCAGCACCATCAAGCAGCGCATCGTCTCCGTGCGCCTGCGCATGGCGCTGGCGGCCAGTCGTGAATTGATTCTGTTTTACTGGGATCTGGGTGCGATGATTTCCCAGAAGCAGGCCCAAAGCCAATGGGGGGACAAGCTCATTGCCCAACTGTCGGCCGACTTGCACAAGGCCTTTCCTGACATCAAGGGTTTGTCGGCCTCCAACTTGAAGTATTGCCTGCGCTTTTTTCAGTTCTACAGCGCTGACGCGCCAATTGGTCAACAGCCTGTTGACCAATTGCCCTGGGGCCACAACATCCAGATTTTCACCAAGTGCGACAGCGTGGTTGAAGCTCGTTTTTACATCCAGCAAACCCTGGAGCAGGGCTGGAGCCGCGATGTGTTGGCACTGCAACTCAAGTCAAACTTGTATGCCCGCGCAGGCAAGGCGGTGACCAATTTTTCTCGCACCTTGCCATTGCCACAGTCTGACCTGGCCCAGCAAACTCTCAAAGACCCGTACACCTTCGACTTCATGGCCATGACGGCCCAGTTCAACGAACGGGATGTAGAGCGCCAACTCACGCAGCACATCACCCAGTTTTTGTTGGAGCTGGGAAAAGGCTTTGCCTTCATTGGCCGGCAGTACCACCTGGAAGTGGCGGGCAATGATTACTACATTGACTTGTTGTTCTATCACGTCACGCTGAAATGCTACGTGGTGGTGGAGCTCAAGAACCGTAAATTCATCCCAGAGTACGCTGGCAAACTCAATTTTTACCTGTCGGCAGTGGACAGCCTGCTCAAGCGCAGTGACGACCAGCCCACCATCGGTCTGCTGTTGTGCCGCGACAAGAACAACATCGAGGTGGAGTTTTCCCTGCGCGACATGAATAAACCCATGGGCGTGAGTGAATACACACTGGTGGAAGCCTTGCCTGACAACCTGAAGGGCGCATTGCCTACGGTGGAAGAAATTGAGAACGACTTGCAGCAATTGCAGCAGCAAGCAGGTGAAGCCGAATGACCGCCTTTGATCTTAAAGATTTGGGCATGGCCTACCGCAAGGCCAAGGTGGATCTGTATTACTCATCGCATCCACGCCTGAATGACATTGCCAGCTACGAAGAAAACCTGCATGCCAACCTGACTGCGCTGTTGGAAAAAATCAAGGGCGACGATGAGACGTGGGTTTCAAAGAAGGATTTCATTGGCTCATGGACCTTGGCAGCCAAATCCATCGATATGGAGGGGTGGAAAAAGCAGAAAAAAGAAGGCGGTAACGGTCTGACTTTTTCGTCCCCCTCTGATGAATGGGAGCATGCCTGCTCCACGTTGGAAACAAAAAAAAGGGACAAACCCAAGGCCGAATTTCGGGTGATGGCACTCTGCTCCATTGATTTCCATGTGCTGTCTACCTTGTGGATGCTGAAAGTTGGCGCCTATTCGATGCCAAGTTGACCGAGTGCGCCTATGGCAATCGGCTGCGGCGAAAGGGCAATAACGAAACTGAAATCAACGAACTTTCGCTGGGTACTTTCAAGCCGTATCTCAAGCCTTTTCGTGATTGGCGAGACAAGGGCATTGAGGCCATGCGGACAGCATTGAACGCAGAAAGAAGATCGTTGCCTTGACGGCAGATATCAGTTCGTTCTATCACGAGCTGAATCCCGGATTCATGCAGGAGCCCGCATTCATCAAGAACGTTCTAGAACTTGATGAACTGTCTGATGAAGCGAACAAGCTCCATAGACTATTTGTCAATGCACTTCAGTCGTGGGCACTGGAAACACCACTGAAGCGAGGGCTACCGGTTGGTCTACCCGCATCCGCCATCGTCGCCAACGTCGCGTTGGTAGAGTTGGACCGATGCATTGAGCGGCAAGTTGTGCCGCTTTACTATGGGCGCTATGTCGATGACATTCTCTTGGTCATGGAGAACGGCGTAGGCTTTCGTTCTACTGAGGATCTGTGGAATTGGTTGTTTTCCCGGTCAAAGGAAAACTTGACCTGGGGGCCAGTCACCGAAAAAGGCGGGAAGGTTATCTCTTTCCAGCCTGGATACCTTAAGGAAGGTAAGGGCAAGAGTCAGATCCACTTTGCAAACAGCAAGAACAAAGTTTTCTTGCTGGCAGGAGAATCCGGCAAAACGCTGGTGGATGCCATCGCGCATCAGATTCATGAACGTGCCAGTGAATGGCGGGCCATGCCACGGTTACCGCGCTCCGACGCTCATGTGGGAACCGATTTACTGGCCGCTACCCAAAGTGATGGCGAAGCCGCTGACAACCTGCGAAAAACTGATGCATTGACCATGCGCCGGGCTGGGTTTGCTATCAAGCTGCGCGACTTTGAGGCCTATGAGCGGGATCTGCACCCCGATGCCTGGGAGAAACACCGGCAGGCCTTTTTCGGCGCGTTTACACAGCATGTAATGGTGCTGCCTCAATTTTTGATTTGGCCGTTTACCTGCCGCGTGATCAAATTGGCCAGGCATGTGAAGACTTTGCAGAGTTGAGGAAGGTCCTCAACGCACTGAATTCGATCTTTGGAACGCTTGAAAAGCATTGCAACACCTGCGTCAAAGCATGGGATGACGAAGCGATTCAACCTTCTAACGAAGTATTGCCGATATGGCAAAGGCAGCTTTTGGACAGCTCGCTCGAAGCCATAACTGCTGCGTTCCCACCCCGTTTGTCTAAAAAGGGAACACGTGCATGGAACGAGTGGATGAAAGACTGGCATGAGCATGGTGGGGTTCCGGGTTTTGAGTTTGTGGAGCGTGATTTCTCGATAAAGGGCTACCAAGCAGAGCATGCAAGGCTGTTTGCATTTGACCTTGCGCATCTGCCTTTCCGTTTCATTGGGTTGCCCGAAATGGTTGCCCAACGCGGCATCCCCGCCAAGAAAACGGTTGTTGCATGCCTTCCGACACAAGCAGCGGAAATGCTTCGTCGAAAAGTGGTTGATGGAAGTCAGCTACTGGCCGGTTGGATCAAGTTGCGGGGCTTGCCCCATGGAATATTGTTTGCTACGCGCCCATTCAATCTCCCTGAACTGTTCATCCTCAACGAGCGTGCCTACGCTGAGTCAGAGCGCGCAGCGATGAGATCCGTTGTAAAGGCAGTGCGTGGGTTTAGCTTAGGTGAAAAAGCACCGGTCTTTGACAAGCGCAGAGTGCTGCAAATCCCCGATGGAGAGGCCCCTAAAAAATACAGCATCGCCGTGTCGAGCTGGATGACTCGGCTCGACAGTTGGGTATCTGCCGTCATGTGTCAGCCAGACCCAGATGCAGATCGTTACACCCGCCTTTGCCGCTTGCTGGATGGTGTCATTTCGCAGCCACACCAAAGCCGCTACTTGATCCTGCCGGAGCTGGCCCTGCCTGCCCATTGGTTCATCCGCATCGCCCGTAAGCTTCGGGGGCGAGGCATCTCACTAATCACCGGCATTGAATCCTGCATGCGACCAAGTCGGGTACGCAATCAAGTTTGGGCATCGCTGTCACACGATGGCCTGGGTTTTCCATCTTTGATGGTTTATCGCCAGGACAAGCAACGCCCTGCGCAACATGAAGAGCTAGAGCTTCATCGCTTAAACGGTTTGAAGTTGCAGCCAGCAGAAGCAGGTCAATGGAAACCAGACACTCCGCCGATCATCCAGCATGGTGATTTCCGCTTTGCCCTGTTAGTTTGTAGTGAGCTGACCAACATCAGCTACCGCGCGGCCTTGAGGGGAAAGGTGGACGCACTATTCGTGCCGGAGTGGAATCCGGACACTGAAACCTTTAATGCGCTGGTCGAATCTGCCGCGTTGGATATGCATGCCTACATCATCCAGTGCAACGATAGGCAGTATGGAGACAGTCGCATCCGTGCGCCATTCAAGGACAGTTGGATGCGCGATGTACTGCGGGTCAAGGGTGGCGTTACAGATTACTGTGTGATTGGCGAGATCGACGTCCAGGCGTTGCGTCGGTTCCAGAGCAGCTTCCGTTCATCTGGCAAGCCGTTCAAGCCGGTGCCAGATGGATTTGTCATGAGCTATGACCGCAAAGTCTTGCCAGCGGGAGACCCAGAATGACAGTAACCATGCGTGGGCTTGCTGAGCAGCATGATGCGGATGTTTTTTTCCTGCGGCTCGGTGGCGGGTTTTCGCAAAAGTTTAGGTGGCGCTACCGAGATGATCCGAGTTATCGAAGATCAACTGTGTCAGATGAGCTTGGCATATTTGCGGCAAAAATCAGAAATCAAATTGACGCGTTTGGCGATCCATTTTCATGAGTAATCAAAGAATTTCTGAGGTCTGGCATCCTTGTTCACAACCCACTCTGTAGTGTTCTGGCACGACGTGGACGCTGAATTTGTCAATGCACTGGAAAGCCTGAACCTTGATGGCGTGCAGCTGGTCCGCCTGGATGAAGCACCCGCATTGCGCGTAAAGCTTGATCTGGAGCGCACCCCCAATCAGCGTTGGCTGGTGTACAGCAACAAGCCGGAGCCGGAGCCGACCAAAGACTGGTTGCTGGATGTGCGCCTGCGCAGTAAATTGTTTCGTGCTGACTCCACATCCATTTTGTTGGAGGATTTGGGGTTGACCACCTTGGGCTTGAGGCAGCATTTGAAGGACCGCGCAAAGTTTTTGCGTGCCAAAGATCGGGTAGATCGTTTGAAACGCTTGGTGCTTCCTGGTGATACCGCCCCGGATCTGGATCGAAAGATGCTGGCTGTGCTGTGCAGAGCCGATCAGCCGGAACTGTTTGCCATGTTGCAGCGGCTTTATGGGGCCATGGTGGCTGATGGCACTGCAGATCTGGCGGGGCAACCCAAGGCCTGGCTGGACATTGCTACAAATGATTTGACTCCCGCGTTTTGGTCGCTGGTGCAAATGCAGCTGGGATATGTTGATGCCGAGCCCAATTTGCGCGATTTATTGGTGCGAATCTTGGTGACCGACTTTTGCCGTGGACTACTGGGGGATGCACCAAGGCAGTTGGCCCATTTTGTGTTGCCGGATCGAACACTGGCTGCCAATGCATCCGTTTTTGTTGCACGGTGGCGCTCTGACATTGCGCAGTTTGGCAGTTACAACATTTTGGCGCAGGCCGTGGCCCATGAGTTGAACTTGGTGAGCTTGTTGTCAAGCCAATCAGCTGAGCAATTGCTGGAATGTATGACGTTTGAAGACGTTGAGTTGCGGGTGGTGCAAGACCTCAAAAAGCGCATCGTTGCCGGCGCTGGTGCCAACATGGACGTGGTGCGCATGCTGATGGCACGTCGGCGCGAAGGTCATTGGGCCAATCCTTTGCTTGCCAGCGCCAATGAGCGTACCCGTGCCTTGGCGGCGTGCTACGACGCGTTGACTGCCGCAGCTGACTTCTTTACCCTGAAAGCAGCCCACGCTGCAGGATTTAGTTTTGCAGATGCTGGAACTGCTTTTGCCCAATATCGCGATGAGCTATATCGCTTTGACCAACTGTACCGACACTTTCACACCGCGGCCGACGCGGTGGAGCCCACCGGCTGGGCCGTGTTGCATGAGCTTCGAGAAACCATTGAGGGTGTGTATTCAGGCTGGTATATCCCGCAGTTAAGCGCCGCTTGGGCCAAAGTAATGGAGGGGCCACAGGGCTTGCTCACCCACTGGAAGCTGCCCGAGGTGACGCCGCAACAGGCTTTTTTTGAGCGCAAAGTGTTGCCCTTGTTTGAGGGCGGGCTGAAACGGGTGTTTGTTTTGATTTCGGACGCATTCCGGTTCGAAGTCGCTCAGGAGCTGGTGCTGCAGATCAATAGCAAGAGCCGCTTCAAGGCATCGCTGGATGGCATGCTGGGTGTCTTGCCAAGTTACACCGCGCTGGGCATGGCGGCGCTGCTGCCGCACCAAACGCTGGCATACAAAGAGAGTTCCAATCTGGATGTGTTGGCGGATGGGCATCCTGTGGCCACCTTGGAACAGCGTGGAGAGCACCTCATAAAATTTGGTGGCATCGCGGTCAAAGCCGAGGACTTGATGGGACTGGGCAAAGACAAGGGCCGGGAGTTGGTGCGAGAAAAGCGCTTGATATACATTTACCACGACCGCATCGATATGACGGGTGACAAGCAGGCGTCGGAGACTAAAACTTTTGAGGCGGCGGCGCTGACAGTGCAGGATCTCGCCAACGTACTGGGTTTCATCATCAATTCACTCAACGGCTCGACCGTGCTGGTCACGGCGGATCATGGATTTATGTACCAGGAGTCGGCGCTGGATGATTCGGACAAGTCCACGCTGGACGATAAACCCGCTGGAACCTTGAAGGCCGAAGCGCTACTTGATTGGGCGCAATCTGGGTGCAACACCCAAAGCCCTGGGTCCGGCAATACCGCAGTGACGGCCGGCACCACGCCGGAGGGAAGTCTTGATTTCTGGGTGCCCAAAGGTGCCAGCCGCTTTCATTTTGCTGGTGGCGCGCGTTTTGTTCATGGCAGCGCCATGCCGCAAGAGGTTGTGGTGCCGGTCATCACGGTGCGCGAGAGCGAGGCGGACCATGCCAAGACCAAATACGTGAGTGTTAGTCTGCTGGGTGCTGTAAACAAGGTGGTCACCAACACCCAGCGTTTTGAGTTCATTCAAACAGATGCGGTCTCTGAGCGGGTATTGGCCCGTTCCGTGGTGGTTTCCTTGCGAGATGGATCGAATGGTGACCAGCCCATCAGCAATGAACAGTCCATTACGTTTGACAGTACTTCACAATTGCTGGAGGAGCGAAAACGTTCCGTTTTGTTGACTGTGCTGGCTGGTGCGCATGACCCACACAAGCGCTATGACCTGGTCATGCGCGATGCCGTCAGCAAGGTGGAAGTGCTGCGCCTGCCCATCAAAGTGGATTTGGCCTTTGGCAACGACTTTTAATCATTTGACATGACGCAATCTCAATTAACCCCTGAAGCGCTGCCTGACACCAGCTTGGATACTTTGTTGAACACCCACTTTGCAGGAAAGGTGGTGCGCAAGGATCTGACCAAATTAATCAAAGAGGGTGCGAATGTTCCAGTCTATGTGCTGGAGTATTTGCTGGGCATGTACTGGCCAGCAATGACGAGGCGGTTATTCAGAACGGACTGGTCAACGTCAAGCGCATCCTGACGGAAAACTATGTACGCCCGGATGAAGCGGAGAAGGTCAAGTCCAAGGTGCGCGAGAGTGGCACCTACAAAGTGATCGACAAGGTTACCGTCAAGCTCAATGAAAAGCGGGATGTGTATGAAGCATTGCTGTCGAACCTGGGTGTCAAAAATGCTGAAATTTCCGACACCTATGTGCGCCAGTTTGAAAAGCTGTTGGTGGGTGGCATCTGGTGCATCGTCACCCTGAAGTACCACTTTGAGGAAGATCAGAAGGGGTCACCTTTTGCGGTAACCGAGCTCAAGCCGATCCAGATGCCCAACATGGACATGAGCGCTTTGTTTGAAGCGCGCAAGTCTTTCACTGATGAGGAGTGGATTGATGCGCTGATTCGCTCGACAGGCATGGAGCCCAGCCACTTCAAAGAGCGGGTCAAGTGGCACCTGTTGGCGCGCATGGTGCCACTGGTGGAAAACAACTACAACTTTTGCGAGCTTGGCCCGCGAGGCACCGGCAAAAGCCACATTTACAAAGAAATCAGCCCGAACAGTATTTTGGTGTCGGGCGGCCAAACCACAGTTGCCAACCTGTTCTACAACATGGGCGCGCGCAAAGTGGGCTTGGTCGGCCTGTGGGATGTGGTGGCCTTTGATGAGGTGGCAGGCATCAACTTCAAAGACCATGACGGCGTTCAAATCATGAAGGACTACATGGCTTCCGGCTCGTTCAGTCGGGGCCGTGAGTCCATCAATGCCAGCGCCGCCATGGTGTTTGTCGGCAACATCAATCAAAGCGTCGAATCATTGGTCAAGACCTCGCACCTGCTGGCGCCATTTCCAGAAGCGATGATTGATTCGGCTTTCTTTGATCGCTTTCATGCTTACGTGCCAGGTTGGGAGATCCCCAAGATGCGGCCAGAGTTTTTTACCAACCAGTACGGCCTGATTGTTGACTACCTGGCGGAATACTTGCGCGAAATGCGCAAGCAGAGCTTTGCGGATGCCATTGACAAATTCTTCAAACTTGGCAACAACCTGAACCAGCGCGACACCATTGCGGTTCGTCGCACGACGTCAGGCTTGCTCAAATTGGTCTGCCCTAACGGCGAGTACACCAAAGATTCTGTTCGTAAATGTTTGGTATACGCGTTGGAAACACGCCGGCGAGTGAAGGAGCAGCTCAAGAAAATTGGCGGCATGGAGTTTTACGACGTCCACTTCAGCTACATCGACCTGGAAGATGGCGTGGAGCGTTTTGTGACCGTGCCGGAGCAGTCCAGGTGGCGCACTGGTGCCAGAAGGCGCCTGAGTCCCGGCACACTGCACACCATCAGCATGGGCACCAGCGAGATGCCCGGCATCTACCGGCTGGAGATTCAGTCCATTCCGGGCACGGGTAAAGCGAACGTCTCAGGAGTCGCCCCGCGGGAAGCGGTGCGGGTGGCGTTTGACTATTTCAAAGCCAACTCATCCAGGGTGAGTGCCTCCATCAAGCCGGGGGAGCGGGATTTTCACACCCACTTGGTCGAGCTGCAAAACAGCGGTGCCCCACAGGCACTGACGTTGGCCAGCTTTATCGCTCTATGCTCGGCGGCGCTGGCCAAGCCAGTGCAGTCGCAGTTGGCGGTGATGGGCGACATGAGTTTGGGCGGAACCGTTGTGCAGGTGCGTAACCTAGCGGAGTGCATGCAGGTGGCGTTTGATGCTGGTGCCAAGCGCATCCTGCTGCCGATGTCCAGCGTGGTTGACATTGCGACCGTGCCAGGCGAGTTGTTTGCCAAGTTTCAAACCAGCTTTTACTCGGATCCGGTGGATGCGGTGTTTAAGGCGCTGGGAGTGGAATAGTTGTCATTTTGTATTTATATTGGAAGTTTGGTGATATGAGCGGGAAATTATGCTGTGGCCCAAACTCCAACTTGAGCACTATTTGTGTTTTTTGATTCGTATTTGATGTCGTTACCTGATGAATCCGGCAACTCAAGTTCTGTTCGAAGGGTGGAAACTCGCAGTTTTAGCTCAGCGTCAATAGGCGGTGCCAATGCTTCAAAGGTGGTTAAGTCTGTCAAAGCGAGGTGCCTATCGCATTTCCCGTGTGCATTTAGCATGGCGGACAAAAGATAAAGCGCTGGTGGGCCATCATGTGTGTTTAACCACCATTGGACGTAGTCTTCGATGTTCATTAGCATGTCAGCGGGGACATGTCGTTCTAAAGCAGCGTCATAAAGGTTGATCGCCTCTATGACTTTACCCTTTAATACGCTGATGAAAGCGAGGGATAAACGCCATGTCGGATCGTTAATTGCTGCGGCGCGACATTTGATTAGCATGCGTTCGGCAGCCACAATGTCCCTGCGCAGGGAGACCTCAAGCAATGCCTTGTTTATCCAATAAGCATGGTTTTCGACTCGATCCATCACGTTGCGGTGATTCTCAAGCGAAACCTCCGCACGTACGAGCATGGCGGTGTCCGTTTTATTTTTTTGCCATTGCTGAATCGACCAATGGCAATGAGCAAGGCAGACCTCTGCTAGGCGCTGAGAAACCAATTTTTGTAACTCGGTCTTGTCTGACGGTTTTATTTTCGTTTTGGCCTTGCGATTCCTGACTGGTGATGTCTTGCCAATTCGTCTCTGCAATTCAAGCAAATAGCGCTTCCGAGAAAATCCAGTCTCCGGAAATCGCAGCCGCTATCGCAACGATGTATTGAGACCCAAAGGATATTGTTTGAGATGTGCTCTCAAATCCACGTAGTTCGTTTGCCAATGTAATCTCGGTTTTTTCCGGTATCGCAAGGCGCATGTCCTTCGAAAAAGCTCTGCTCCTCTCATATTCAATTATTGAATGTGTAACGACGCCCTCTAGCTTCAAGCAATAAGTCTCGACTTTTGACTTGCTTCGAGTTCGGATGCTGCCCCATAGTAAGAGGTGACCACGGGATTTACTAAGGAATTTTCCTGCTCCTTCAATGTCATTGATATCAGGAGCGAGATGCCCTGGGATTTCATAGACGTAGAAGGGATGAGCGGATTCGTTTTGCCAAGGCATCGGCCGATCTCTTGGATAAAGTCCGCACGAATGCGGCGTTGTTCTTCTTGAGTTTCTGTTTTTATTGCAAGAGCGATCCCAATCATTCCGGGCTTGTTTCTAGGTATTCGACAGGAGAGCATCCAGGCGATGTAGCCGAACGCTGCTCCTGTAAAAAATAAACCTACTGATACATAGAGCCCTTGCACCCCCAAGAACCTCGTCACTCCGAGAAAAACGGATCCGAATAAACCTGCGAGGATCAATCCAAGCAAACGGCTGGTCCATGGAACCCCATAGATGGATGCAATACCCGGAATTTTCTCTATATTAAACATTGCAATGTCAATTCGAAAAAGGCAGGCGTGGCTTGCCTGTGATAGCAAATTTGGAATAGTTGAAATGAGTGCTCCGGCCGAAGCCGGAGCACTTTGGTGAGAATACGCAACTTTTGCTTATGCGTCAACCCCAGACTTCTGGGCCTGACTGGTTTCTGGTTGCAAACCGTGAGTGCTCAAGGTTTGATGACCATGAGAACCCATCGCAGTAACCTCAAAAAAGGCCCAGAGATATACATATTCGGAGCCTTTGCTGGTAGTCGCAACTTATGCTGGCAAAAAACGCAGCTTATGGTGTCGAATTCTCACGTTATGGTGTAACTCACATGCATTATGAAAATTAGCCACACTGCCCAACGTAACCACAAGCGGTGCAAAAGTCGCATCCGTCTTTGTGAATGACGGTTGGGTTTCCGCACTCGGGGCAGATTTTTCCGGCCATGGTGGTGGGTGTACCCTGGCTTTTTGGTGCATCCAGCACGCCCATGTCGCGCAAGGGGAAACCTTCCTCGTCCAGCACGCCGAGCATGGCGTAGCGGTGAATGATCAGGCGTGCGAGGTAGGCCACGGTGGACGGCCAGGTTTGCTGGCGACGCTCACCATGGGGCAAGCCCGGCACGAAGGCCATGAAGTGGCCCAGGGGTTCAGCGTAGTTGAGCAGCTTGCGCAGTTTCATGCCAATCCAGGCGGGGTCGATCACCCGCATGTCCAGTGACAAAAGTCTGGCCAGTCCGTCCAGCGCGCGGGGGTAGTTGCCGGAGAAACCGACTGCGCAGGGTCGCGTGACAATGCCGCCGTCCTGGCCTTGCAGGTTCACTTCTTTGAGTGTGACGGTGAAAGCTTCGCCTGTGGCGGGATTGTCCACGTCCACCGACCAAGCCAAGGTGCCGGAGGGGCCAGTTTGAGGCTCACCACGGCTGAACATGGCGTCGATAACGGCGTTGGAATGGTGGTGTCCTTGCCAGCCAATGCCTTGAGCTGCTCGCAGCGCCAGAATGACCGCTGCCGTGGCTGCCACCACGCCGGGAACAAGCGAAGCTCTCTCCGTGCGGGGGAATGGCATTTCAAACGAGTGTTCTTCAGCCACGGTGGCCAAGGCGTCAAGTTTGAGTTGCAACCAGGCCGGGTCATTCGCGCGCAAGTCCATGGACAGTGTTTTGGCGAGAGCGCCCAGACCGCGTGGTTCGTCAGTGCCATTGACCCAAACTTCAAAAGGCTGCGGGGCACCACCTTCTTCAGGAGCCAATTCACCCACAAACAAGGCAAAGTCGCCAAATGGATGATGCACCATGAAGGTCCAGGCGGGGTTGCCGGCTGGCAGTTCGGGGCGGCTGGGCCAGCGTAGAGAGGAGAGCACGGGCACGGGCAAGCGTTCGAGCGCCAAGCGGTGATTGGCACCGTCGATATGCAGCGGCGTTGCGCTGACCGGCGCTGCGCTTGGGGTGACGCTCAGAACCGATCCCAACACCGAGTTGGGGCGGTAGGTGGCCAGACCTTTCAGGCCAGACTGCCATGCCTCCATGTACAGGTTTTGAAAGTCAGCATAGGGGTAGTCGGCAAAGGGACGTTGACCGTCTTGGAAATGGCGGTATCAATGTACGGGCTACAGCCGCCACCATGGACTCATGCGCTTGGGCGCTCATTTTCTAGCGCGGTGACAAAGGCCGGTGTGAGCGGCGCATTTTCGCCACGCAGGTGGCGGTACAGGCGCCAGGCGTGATCTTCCACCGCATATTCCTTGAAACTGCCATCCGCCATGCGTTTTTGCGGGTGTAGCTCCAGCTGAACGCGGGCTCAATGCCATTGCTGGCGTTGTCGGCAAAAGCCAGACTGATGGTTCCGGTAGGGGCAATCGAGAGCAAATGCGAATTGCGAAGACCGTGGGCGCGAATGCGATCCTTCAAGGCCGATGGCAGGCGTGAGGCGAAGGTTTGACCGCTCAGGTACAGATCCGCATTGAACAAGGGAAAAGCACCGCGCTCGCGTGCCAGCTCAATAGAGGCTTCGTAGGCTGTGTCGCGCATAACCTCAGAAATTCTGCGGGCCATGTCGCGCGCCTCTTGCGAATCGTAGCGCAAATTGAGCATCACCAAGGTGTCGCCCAAACCGGTAAATCCCAGTCCGACCCGGCGTTTGTTGCGCGCTTCTTCTTGTTGTTGGGGTAGGGGCCACACGGTCACGTCAAGCACGTTGTCCAACATGCGGGTGGCCACACGCGCCACTTCAGCAAATGCGGCGTGGTCAAACTCGGCGTTGCTTTCAAAGGGGTTGGTGATAAAGCGGGTGAGGTCGATAGAGCCAAGGCAGCAGCAACCGTAGGGCGGCAGGGGTTGCTCGGCGCAGGGGTTGGTGCTGGCAATGGTTTCGCAATAAGACAGATTGTTGTCGCGGTTGATGTGGTCCAGGAACAGGACGCCAGGCTCGGCATGGTCGTAGGTGGACTGCATGATCTGATCCCACAGATCTCTTGCTTGCAGCTTGCGGTAGACCCATAAACCAGTGTCTTTGGCCTGATAAGCCCCCGCAGATTTTTGGCTGACGCCCGGCTCGGCACGGTGGATCAGCGCGAACTCGCCGTCTTGGCGCACTGCTTCCATAAAGGCATCACTGACGCCCACCGAAATATTGAAGTTCTTTAAATCGCCTTTGTCTTTGGCGTGAATGAATTCTTCAATGTCGGGGTGGTCGCAGCGCAATACCCCCATTTGAGCACCCCGACGGGCACCTGCCGATTCAACGGTCTCCGCAAGAGCGGTCAAAAAACACGCATATAACTTACGGGACCTGACGCACTGCTTTGTGTGCTGCCAACCCATGAGCCACGGGGCCGGATGCGTGAAAAGTCATAGCCCACACCGCCGCCGCGGCGCATGGTCTCGGCAGCCTCGGTCAGGGCGGTGTAGATGCCGGGATGACCGTCTTCCACGTGCGCAATGGAGTCGCCAACCGGTTGCACGAAGCAGTTAATCAGCGTGGCTGCAAGATCAGTTCCCGCTGCCGATTGAATCCGCCCGGCCGGCAGAAATCCGTTTTGCAGCGCTTGCAGAAATTTGGTTTCCATTGTTTTTGGTGTTCCGGTGCTTCGACCTTTGCCAAGGCACGCGCAACACGCTGATTCACTTCAAACACGGTCTTTTCAGTTCCCTTGCTGTACTTCTCAATAAGAACTTCTTCGCTGATTTGCTGCGGTGCGAGTGTGACGGCGGGTTTTGTGCGTTCGGTGGTTTTTTGGGACATGGCGTGCTTCTGGAGTCGTAAAAATGCAGTGGGTGGGCAATGATTTGTGAAAAAAACGGGGCAAAAATGATGCGGTCGATTTGCAGGAAAAGATGCTCGCTTGACTGATTTGCAATGTACCGCCGAATCAAATTCGTATGAGTCGGAGGGACATTTTGCCACTTGGATTACCCGGGTTAACCCTGTAATGATTGATCTGAATTAAGGAAAACTGGACGTTTTTTCGATAGATAATGACCCCGCTCAAGTCGAGTTTTGCAGCCGTCGACGAGCCCGGGTTCTTACCATTCTGGTGTTTTGGCTGTGAGGTACAACGGAGTTACAGAAATATGAAGTTTCCACGTCTTTCCAGCGTTGCGGCAGTGGTTCTATTGACCGGCATGGCGATCTCGGCGGCTGCGCAGACAATACGACAGCGCCTTCCATGACAGCGGCAGAAAAAGAAGCCGCCAAAAGATCTATTTTGAGCGTTGCGCGGGTTGCCACGGTGTTTTGCGCAAAGGTGCCACTGGTAAAAATCTGGAACCCCATTGGTCCAAAACCGACAAAGATGGAAAGAAAACAGAAGGCGGCACCTTTCTTTGGGTCAATCCCGTCTTGAGAAAATCATCGGTTACGGTACCGATGGCGGCATGGTCAATTTGATGACATCCTGACCAGGGAAGAACTCACGTTGATGGCCAAGTACATCCAGAACACGCCGGATGTGCCACCAGAATACAGCTTCAAAGACACGATGGATTCTTGGAAGGTGATGGTGCCTGTCAAGGACCGCCCAACCAAGCAAATGAACAAGTTCAACCTGAAGAACATGTTCTCGGTCACTTTGCGCGATACCGGAGAAGTGGCGCTGATTGATGGCGATACCAAAGAGATTCGCAGCATTGTCAAGACCGGTTATGCCGTGCATATTTCGCGCTTGTCCAAATCCGGACGTTATGTCTACGTGATCGGTCGCGATGGCCGTTTGTCTCTGATTGACCTGTGGATGGAAAACCAGGTGTTGTGGCCGAAGTCAAAATTGGTTTTGACGCCCGTTCGGTCGATACCTCAAGTTCAAGGGCTTTGAAGACGTTTATGCCATCGCTGGTTCTTACTGGCCGCCCCAGTACGTGATCATGGACGGTGACACTCTCAAGCCCCGCAAAGTGGTGAGCACCCGTGGCATGACGGTGGATGGTGAATACCATCCAGAGCCACGCGTGGCGTCGATTGTGGCTTCTGAGATCAAGCCTGAATGGGTTGTGAACATCAAGGAAACCGGTCAAATTTTGCTGGTTGACTATTCCGACATCGAGAATTTGAAGACCACCACCATTGGTTCTGCCAAATTCCTGCATGACGGCGGTTTTGATGCTTCCAAGCGTTACTTCTTGGTCGCTGCGAATGCTTCCAACAAGATTGCTGCCGTGGACTTGAAGACTGGCAAGCTGGCTGCTTTGGTGCCTACGGCCAAGATTCCTCATCCCGGCCGTGGTGCCAACTTCGTTCATCCAACATTTGGTCCGGTTTGGGCGACGGGTCGCAGGTGCCGATGTCGTGACCTTGATCAGCACGCCATCTGACGAGAAAAAAGTTTGCCAAATACAAAGAGTTCAACTGGAAGGTCGTTCAGGAAGTGAAACACGTTCCTGGCAACCTGTTTGTCAAGACACATCCCAAGTCCAACCATCTGTGGGCTGATTCTGCTCAGAATTCTGACAAGGGAAACAGCTGAGTCAGTGTCTGTGTGGAAGATGGGCGACCTGTCCAAACCGTTCAAGACGATCAACGTCGCCAAGGATTCCGGTTTGCCCGCTACCAAGGCAACGCGCCGTGCCGTTCACCCAGAGTACAGCGCGGACGGCACAGAAGTGTGGATCTCCTTGTGGGGCGGCAAGACAGACCAGTCTGCGATTGTGGTGTATGACGACAAGACTTTGGCCTTGAAAAGGTGATCACCGATCCGAAGATGATCACACCGACAGGCAAGTTCAACGTGTACAACACGCAGCACGACATTTATTAATCAGAACCAGCAATCTGACACATGAACAGAGGGGCGCAAGCCCCTCTGTTGTATGCAGAGTTGTTGTGTCTTCGTTGGAAATTTGGAGTTTGTAATGGCATCAAAATTAGGTGGCCTGTGGGCTAAGTTGCGCGCGCCGAGTGCGAAGTATTCGTTGATTGCCCTGTTAACCGTTGGATTTTTCTCAGGAATTATTTTCTGGGGTGGCTTCAATACCGCCATGGAAGCAACCAACACCATGGAATTTTGTATTTCTTGTCATGAAATGCATGACAACGTGTACCAAGAATACAAAAAACCATTCACTACAGCAACCGGACTGGTGTGCGGGCGATGTGTTCCGATTGCCATGTGCCCAAGGATTGGTCGCACAAAATGGTGCGCAAGATCAAAGCCAGTGCTGAGCTGTGGGGCAAGCTGATGGGAACGATTGACACCCGGGAAAAGTTTGAGGCAAATCGTTTGCGTTTGGCTGAAAACGAGTGGGCGCGCATGAAGGCGGTTGATTCCCGCGAATGCCGCAACTGCCATAGTTTTGAGGGCATGGACACTGAAAAGCAAAAGCTGCGTGGTGCCAAAATGCACAAAATCGCTCAGGATGAAAAGAAAACCTGTATTGATTGCCACAAAGGTATTGCCCACCAGAAGCCCAAAGGCATGAAAGAAGATGATGATGAGTGATCTTGCATAGCGCATATTTATTCACACAATGATTGTTTATTGAGTATTTGAAAGGACTGTTTGAGATGAAAAAAACCAAAGTTTCCATGCTGATGCTTGGCACTTTGCTGATGGCCGGCTCGGCCATGGCAGCACCTGATTGGGCAAAAGTTCCCAAGCGCGAGATCAATGTGTTTCACCCTGGCGTGACACCCATTGAATGGGTTGGCAAAAAATCTGACCACAGCGGTACCGCTGGTCTTAAAAAGGGTGAAACCTGCGTGGGATGCCACGAGGAAAAGGGCACTTTGAATTTGAACTTCAAGCGCTTGGCTGACAAGGAATTGGAGCCCAAAGGTGCTCCCAAGACGATGATCTACCCCCGTTGGCGTGCAGGCTGCCTACGATGCGAGCAATCTCTATATCCGGATGACCTTCAAGGCTCCGGCCGGTGGTGCGGACAAGGGTGACAAGGACAACGATGTAAAAGTCGCTGTGATGTTCCCGGATGCCAAGGTACCTCAGGCTGCCCAAGTGGGTTGCTGGGCTACCCTGCCGTGGACGCCCGCACCATGCCGGGTGCCGATGACAAGAAAACCAAGTACACCAAAGAAGGTTCGTATGACCTGATGCAGTGGAAGAGTGCCAAGGGTGCCAAGGTGGCTGACGGTACGGTGACCAGTGAGCGCAAGATGGAGGGCGGTTCCTTGGGCGCCAAGGCTGAAGGCAGCAAGGCTGGCGACACTTACACCGTCACTTTCACCCGCAAGAACCCGGTGAAGGCAAGGCGGTTCCTTTGGACTCGCAATCCATGGCGACCACGCCAGCGGACGCTTCCACCATGTGTCTTTAGGCTATACCTTGGGTCTGGGTGCTGATGGTGATGTCAAGGCTACCAAGCTGTAAATCTCCACCCAAACCGGTGAACGCCACGTCCATCGGTTAAAAATCAAAAAAGCGAGTGTTGCCCCGTGCAACGCTCGCTTTTTTATTGCTTGGCTCCAAGTTTCAAGGCGGCCTCGCGTGAGGCAGCAAGCTCTTGCAAGCTGGGGGTGGTTTGTGTCGGCCAGCCTGCCAGATGCTGCTGCGTTACCTCACACAGGGCGGTAATCCAGGCGGGTCGTCATTGAGGCAGGGGATGTAGTGAAACTCTTTTGCCACCCGCGTTCAGGAATGCGGCGCGGCCTTCCATGGCTATTTCTTCCAGTGTTTCGGGCAATCGCTGGTAAAGCCGGGGCACACCACATCAACCCGCTTGACCCCAGCTTTTCCCATTGAAATCAGGGCCCGGCTCGGTGTAAGGCTCCAGCCATTTGGCCCGGCCCAGGCGCGACTGAAACGTCACTTTGTACTGGTTCTGCGCCAGGCCCAGTTGAGCCGCCAGCAAGCGCGCTGTTTTTTGACACTCGCAGTGGTAAGGGTCGCCCAGATGCAGTGTGCGCTCGGGCACCCCATGAAAACTCATGACCAGATGGTCCGGGCGTCCATGGGCTTTCCAGTAGCGCGATGCTGCCGGCGAGCGCACGGATGCAGCCAGCATCATCGTGGTAGTGGTTGACAAAGCGCAGTTCGGGAATATGGCGCACCTTGCCTGCCCAGCCATACACCGCGTCAAACACGCTGGCGGTGGTGGTGGCTGAATACTGGGGGTAGGCCGGCAAAATCAGCACCCTGTTGACGCCCTCAGCCTTGAGTGCATCAAGTTGCGAGGCAATGGAGGTGCTGCCGTAGCGCATGGCATAACGCACCTGACCTGGTGTCCGCGCTGGCCCAGCCAGCCCTGCAAGAGCTTGGCCTGCTTTTCTGTCCAGACCTTCAGAGGCGAGCCTCGGGTGTCCAGATGCTGGCGTACTTGGCGGCCGATTTGGCGGGCCGAAAGCGCAGGATGATGCCGTGCAAAATCATCAGCCACAGCAGACGCGGAATTTCAACCACGCGCGGGTCGCTCAAAATTCACGCAAATAGCGCCTGACGTCTGCCGTTGTGGGGTGTCAGGAGTTCCCAGGTTGCAATACAAGACGGCGGTGCGGGGTGGTTGGCCATGCGCGAAGGGCGGCTCGGCCGCGAATTTACCAGTGGAAAAGAAGTCATGTCGTATTCTCGCGCGCCGGGGCGGCTTGGTTCAAATGAAGGGGAAATGAGCGGGCAAGGTCGGGAAATATTCGGGCCAAGGCACGATTTTGGGCTTGGTCAGGGCACTGGGCTCAGTACCAGCGTGCTGCGGGTGTTGGCCTTCACATCTGCGGTGCTCAGGGGCTGCTGCAGGTAGCCCCGGCGACAAATGTTTTCGCCTGATCCTGGTAGTGCCGGTCAAACAGCACGCCGCTTTGACCCACCGGGTTGATGCCAGGGCTTTGCTGGCATCGGCAAAGTCGATCAAGCGCCGGGTAGAGGGGCCGGCTGTGACGGCCCATGGCGCGGGTCCGAGAGGGCTGGAGAGGTGATTCGGGGTTTCGCGTCCACCGGGTGCGGCAAAGGATCCAATGTTGAAGATGCGACCCAGTCGCATTTTTGTGGCCAGCGGATGTACATGGGTCAATGTGTGGGCTTTGCCCCAACCCCAGTCTGTGGGTTCTTTGCCGAAAGTTTCTTGCAAATGGCTGATGGTGGCACGCCAGACCACCCGCATCGTGTCGGCGCGTGACTCGGTTTTGGGCGTGCTTTTGTTGTTCCACCAGCGCGATGTGGCGTCGCCTGCCAGCCGGGGCAGGGCAAATTCCAGCGCCGGTGTGTGCAGCAATTGCGTGAACTGTTCTTCGCCCAATTCGTCGGCCATGGCGGCGTGGGCCAATTCGTACAGAAGTTGGCTGAACACCGTGGGGTGATGCTGTTGAGCGAGTGGCTGCCATCCCACTGGGCCAGGCTTTCGAGCAGGGCGCGCTCCAGCGGGTCGGTCACGATTTCTTTGAGCACCGGCAGCAAAGGCTCAAGCACGCGGCGGGGGTAAGCATTTTGGGTGTCCAGCTGGACGGGCTTGCTGTTGTCCAAGTTCCAAGCGGTGGCCGGGTCGCGCAGAAGTTCATCGAGCCGCTGGGCGCGGTCGTACAGGCTGTAATAGCCGGGCACCGGAACTCCGCTGCTGGGCTTGGGCTGGTGGTTGGCCGACAAGATGTAGCCGCGCGAAGGGTTTTCTTCCTGTGGGTTATCGTTGAAGCGGTAAAAGCCGGGTTTGTCGGCTTGCCCGCTACTGCCATCGAGAATAAAGCTCGGGTTGACGCCTTGCGGGCGAATCGGCAACTTGGCAGCCGCCCACCAGCCGATGTCCCCCAAGGCGTTGGCCCACACCACATTGAGACCGGGCGCGTGAATCTTGCTGGCGGCGCTGCGGGCTTTTTCCAGCGTGTTGGCTCGGTTAAGCTCGTAAAAAGCCTCGTGCAAGGGGTTTTCGGTTTCCAGAAAAGCCCACCACATGGCCACCGGCTTGGTACCCAAAGTATCCGGGAAAGCATCGGTGATGAGGGGGCCGTGGGGCGAGCTTCGCAGGGTGAGTTGCACAGGCGCTGCACCTTTGACACGGATGGTTTCGCTGTGGCTTTGCAACTCTACCCATTGGCCTTTGTACCACACCAGATTGGGGTTGGTTGGGTGGAGCTTTCGGCAATGAGGTCAACGTCATCGTTTTGGAACAGGGTCAGGCTCCAGCCAAACTGCATGTTGTGGCCCAGCAAGGCACTGGGAGTGAGTGCATGGTGGTGCCCATACAACTCGAAACCGGGTGCCGACAAATGCGCTTCGTACCAGACCGCAGGGGCCGAAAATTCAATGTGCGGGTCACCGGCCAGCAAAGGTTTGCCGCTGGCGGTGAGGCTGCCGGACATGGCCCACGCGTTGCTGCCCTGAAAGGCTGGAACCCCGGCCAAGGCCAGCGCCTGCTGGCTGACTTGTGAAATTTTCGCCAGTTGAGCCCAGTCTGCGGTGTTCAGGCTGGCTGTGGGCTCAGACGAGATCACTCCCAACGGGTTCCATTCCAGGTCAAAAATATTCAAATAGCTTGGCCCCACCCTGTCGCGCAGGTAGGTCAGGGCCGGGTCGGTGCGAAAGGCGGGGGAAAAGCTGTACGCCAGATAGCCCGCCACGGCCACGGAGTCTTGCGCTGTGAACGGACGTTTGGGGATGCCAAGGAGGTCAAATTCCAGCGGCGCAGGCTGGCTTGCCTGGTATTGGTTGATGCCGTCCAGGTAGGCCACCAAGGCTTTGACGGCGGGGCTGGTTGGATCGGATTGGTCCGCAGTGGCCTGTGCATGGGCGCGAATGCCCAGGGTGCGAAATAGCTGGTCCGATTCGACCAGAGCGGGGCCAAGAATTTCAGCCAGTTCACCCTGTGCCAGCCGTCGAACCATTTCCATTTGAAACAGGCGGTCTTGCGCATGCACGTAGCCCAGCGCGCGGTACAGATCGGCCTCGTTTGCGGCGCGGATGTGGGGCACGCCGCGTTCGTCGTAATTCACTTTGACAGCCGCCTTGAGCCCAGCCAGTGGCAAGGTGCCCGAGCGCTGGGGTTGCTTGGTGTGGAGGTACCAGGTGACGACGGCGACGGCACCCAGCAACAGCACGGCCAGCAGCAGGGCCAACAATTTCAGTGCAAGTTTCATTTGAGAATCATACGGTTTGAGGATGCATTGTGAGGGCCGCAACCGCGGCCACGGCACTGCGAACCGCGCCTTCCAGCGTGGCGGGGTAGGGGCCTGCAACATAGTCACCGCAAGCCAGCAAGCCAGGGGCTATCTGCAGGGCTGGGCGCTGCAAACCGGGCGTGCAAGCAAAGGTGGCGCGCTTTTCGACAATGGTTTGCACTGCCTGCAGGTTCAAGCCGAGCTGTTGCTGCGCTTGCGCCAGCACCTGCGTTTGCAGCGCATCACGCGCCAAAGTGCTGGCGCTGACGACAAAGGCCAGCAAGCCGCCCGGCCCGCCCAGCTGACCGCGGTCAAACGCAAATTGCGCGGGCATGGCGGCGCTTGAGCGCAGCGTCAGCATCGGCCGGGGCAGGGTCACGTCCGCACCAAAGGCATAGACGGTGGCAATCGCCTCGTACTGCAACGCGCGGGTGATGCAGCCCCATTGCTGCAGCTTATTTGCTATTGAATCAGGAGGCTGCTTGCGCACTGTTATCAAGGGCTCTGGTCGAATCTGATGCTGAAGTTGCGAGGATGACCGCATCAAAGGCTTCACCCTGAATTTGCCACTGCAAACCCGCTGGGACCAGGGCTGTGACGCGCGTGCCAAGGCGCAATTGCCCGCCTTGCCTGCTCAGCCAGCGCGCGGCCGCGCCGGGGAACAGTTCCGACAAATCCACCTTTGGGCAGCAGCAGCCGGGAGCCACCCTGCACGCCAAACAGCGCGTCTTGCATGACCCGCAGAAACACCTGGCCGCTGGCGCGCGGGGCCAGGGTGTTCAGGGCAGAGACGCACAGCGGCTCAATCAGCTCGGCCATCACACGCGGGCTTAAAAGCTGGCACAGCTGCGCCACCGAGGTGTCCGCCTGGCAGCGAAAGCCGCGCACCTGCCAGCCCAGCGCCACCCGCAAGAGCGAGCCTTTGTCGGCCAGCGTCCAGCCACGCGAGCGCGCAATGCCGCCCAGCGCATCGAGCGGCGTGGGCCAGTCGGGAAAGCGGATGCCCAGGCCATCAGGAAACACCAGCGCCATGGGCTGGTGCAGCAGGGCTTGGCCGGGATTGACGCCGACCAGCCGCATCAGGCGCAGTGACTCGGTGTAGGCACCGATCAGAATGTGTTGGCCGTTGTCCAGCGTCACCCCGGTGCCATCAGATAAAGTGCCATTTACGGCTCTTGCGCGCCCCCCTATTGCGCGAGCAGCTTCGAAAACGATAGCATGGTGCCCCGCCAGCGTAGCCTCAACCGCCGCCGCCATGCCAGCCCAGCCAGCGCCGATGATGGCGACTTTCACAACCTTCCCAGCGCTTGCACCTTCCACGCCAGCCACAGCTTGCGCAGCGGCGTGAGGCTGATGCGTTGGTGCAGCACCTGAAAGTTGTCGCGCTCGATCTCGCCGAGCAAGGCGCGGTAGATGCTGGCCATCATCAGCCCGGGCTTTTGGGCGTGCCGGTCGGCGTCAGGCAGCAGGGCCAGCGCTTCGTCGTACAGCTGATGTGCGCGTTGGGCCTGGAACTGCATCAGGTCAGTAAAGCGCTCGGAGTAAGTGCGTTTGAGGATTTCATGCGCCTTCACGTCAAACTGCTGCAATTCGCTCACGGGCAGGTAGATGCGCCCGCGCAATGCGTCTTCACCCACGTCGCGGATGATGTTGGTCAGCTGCAGCGCCTGGCCCAGTTTGTGCGCGTAGGCGGTGGTTTGTTCTTGTGTCTGGCCAAAAATGTGGGCTGCGACTTCGCCCACCACGCCCGCCACCAAGTGGCAGTAGCGCTGCAAGCCGGGGTAGTCCAAGTAGCGGGTCTGGTTCAGGTCCATCTGGCAGCCTTCAATGACGGCTTGCAGGTGGCGCAGTTCAATGTTGTAGATGGCGGTGTGCGGCATCAGCGCCTGCATCACCGGGTGGCTGGGCTGGCCCGCGAAGGATTTATTCACTTCAGATTGCCACCAAGCCAGTTTGCTGCTGGCAACACAGGGTCCACCATGTCGTCCACCACGTCATCGACCTCGCGGCAAAACGCATAAAACGCCGTGATGGCCGCGCGCCGCGGCGTGGGCAGGAACAAAAAGGCGTAATAAAAGCTGCTGCCGGAGGCAACCGCTTTTTGCTGGACGTAGTCTTGGGGCGTCATCATTGGGGCGTCATCACGATGCGGCTATTGTCACATCCACAGGGCGCGCCACAGCATGATTGGCAAGTCCCACCATCTCAATGTCGGGCGACGGGTGAGCGTGGCGTAGTGCAGGGCTTTGATCTTGTCCGCAATGCGCAAGCCGCCTTGCACCACCAGCCGCAGCTCCCAGCCCGCGCGGCCTGGTACCAGGTGCACCAATGGGGCACCTTTTTGCATGCTTGCGCACGCCAATTGGGCGCAGTGTGCTATCAAATAAGTAGCGTTTTTGGTTTGCCGGCAGGCCAGCAGATCGGCTTGCAGCACGCCAAAACGCTGGCAGTCTTGTAGTGGAAAGTAGTAGCGCCCGCGCGGAATGTCGCGGCTGGGGTCTTGCCAGAAGTTGATAAGTTGCAAGGCGCTGCAAATGTTGTCGCTCATGGCCAGCGCCTGCGTGCTGGTCACGCCGTACAGGTGCAGCAGCAGCCGCCCTACCGGGTTGGCCGAGCGGCGGCAGTAGTCCAGCAGCTCCGCCTGCGTGGCGTAACCGGCACCGTCGCGGGTTTTTTCAATGTCTTGCACAAACGCGTCCAACAGGTCGTGCAGCAGTGGCAGTGGCAGGTGGTACGTGTGAATGGCTGGGCGCAGCGCCCCGAAAACCTGCGGCCAGCGCGCACTTGCGCTGGGTTGGGGCTGGCTGGCGTCCTGCAAATCCTGCCGGTAGGCCTGCAAGTCCAGCAAGCGCTGCGCCGGGCTGACATCGCCTTCGTCAGCCAAGTCGTCGGCGGTGCGGGCAAAGTGGTAAATGGCCGCAATCGGCGCGCGCAAGTGCGCCGGGCACAAGAGGGAGGCCACCGGAAAATTCTCGTAATGCCCGATGGGTGCTGGGGGTGAATCTGGGGCTCTGTGCAGCATGGTGGGGTGATTTTGCCTGCTTCTTTTAGATAGACGGAATCAGCAATCCGCACAATGCTTGACAAGATTTGTCATTTATTTTAAATTACTAACCAATTGGTCATTAACGAAAATTTAACGATCAAGTTGTCTCACCTGCCTTCTTCGCCCTACCCGTTTTAACCGTTTCAACCGTTCCAACCGTTTTCACCATGACCATAAAGTCCATTCAAGCCACCGCTTTGCTGCTAGCAGGTGCGTTGTCGCTGCTAGGCTGCACCAAGCCAACCCCCACCGAAGAGCCAATTCGTTCCGTCAAAGTTATCACGGTGGGGCTGGCCAGCGTTCAAACCGGTGCCGAGTTTGCTGGCGAGGTGCGGGCCCGGTGGAGTCGCGCCTGGGTTTCGGGTCGGCGGCAAAATTGTGCGTCGCCAGGGCTGAACTGGGCCAGCGTGTCAAGGTAGGTCAAATTCTCGCCCAGCTTGATCCGCAGGACTACAAACTGGCCGCCGATGCGGGCCGGGCCCAAGTGGCGGCAGCCACCACCAGCCGTGATCTGGCGGCGGCCGATTTCAAGCGCTTTAAAGAATTGCGTGACCAGAACTTCATCTCCAGCGCCGAGCTGGAACGCCGGGAAGGCGCTTTCAAAGCCGCCCAGGCGCAGCTGGAGCAGGCGCAGGCCCAGTTCTCCGGCCAGGGCAATCAGGCGGCCTACACCACGCTGGTGGCGGATGTGGCCGGGGTGGTGACTTCGGTGGATGCAGAGCCCGGCCAGGTGGTGGCACCGGGCACACCGGTGGTGCGCATTGCGCAAGACGGGCCGCGCGATGTGGTGTTTTCGGTGCCGGAGGATCGGGTGGCGCAGATCAAACCCGGCTCTGGTGTGAATGTGCGGGTGTGGTCGGCCAACACCACCCTCCAAGGCGTGGTGCGCGAGGTGGCGGCCAGTGCCGACCCGGTGACGCGCACCTTTGGCGTGAAGGTGTCACTCGATGCCAAAGACCCCGTGACGCTGGGCACCACGGTGGCGGTGACGCCGCAGGCGCTCAGGAGCAGCGCTGCGCAAGTCATCAAGCTGCCCACCAGTGCGCTGGTGCAAAGCGCCAAATCGTCGGCGGTGTGGGTGCTCGACTCCACCAGCATGACGGTCAGGTTGCAGCCGGTCCAAGTGGCAACGGCGGATGGCAACGAGGTGGTGCTGGCCAGCGGTTTGCAGCCAGGTGCCGTGGTGGTGTCGGCGGGTGTGCATGTGCTGGCACCCGGCCAGAAGGTCTCAATTTACAAGGAAAATAAGGCTGTAGCGCCCATTAACAGTGCGCAAGGAGCTATCAATACAGTAGCATCCGAGATGCCTCAGCTTGCCGCTGCTGCGTTGCCAGCCAGCGCTGCCAGCGCGAAGTGAGGCGATCATGAACCCACAAGAACCCAAAGCAGGCTTCAACCTGTCCAAATGGGCGCTGGACCACACGGCGCTCACCCGTTTTTTGATGGTGGTGCTACTCATTCTCGGGGCGGCCGCCTATTTTCAGCTCGGGCAGGATGAAGACCCGCCGTTTACCTTTCGCATCATGGTGGTACGAACCTTTTGGCCTGGGGCGACGGCCCAGCAAATGGCCGAACAGGTGGCCGACAAAATTGAGCGCACGCTGCAGGAGGTGCCCAACGCGGACCGCATTCGCAGCTATTCCAAGCCGGGCGAGTCCACGATTCTTTTCCAGGTCAAAGACTCCACCCGGGCCACCGATGTTGCCAACATTTGGTACACCGTGCGCAAAAAAGTGGGCGACATCCGCCTGACGCTGCCGCCAGGAGTGGTGGGGCCATTTTTTAACGACGAATTCGGCGATGTGTATGGCGTGATTTATGCGTTGGAGGCCGATGGCTTTTCGGACGCCGAAGTCAAGACTTTTGCCGACGAGGTGCGCCAAAAGCTGCTGCGCGTGACCGATGTGAACAAGGTCGAAATTTTTGGCGTGCAGGACGAGAAGCTTTACGTCGAAATTTCGCAAAAGCGGCTGGCCCAGCTGGGGCTGGACATGAACCAGGTATTGGGGCAGCTTGCCGCGCAAAATGCGGTGGAGGGTGCTGGCGCGGTGCAGACGCCGCAGGACATTGTGCAGGTGCGGGTGGCGGGGCAATTCAAAGCTGTCGAGGAGTTGGGTGCCATGCCGATCCGGGGCAGCTCAGGCAACCAGTTGCGCCTGAAAGACATTGCCACCATTGAGCGCGGTTACGTCGATCCACCGTCGGTCAAAGTGCGCCACCAGGGCAAGCAGGTGATTGCGCTGGGGGTTTCCATGGCCAAGGGTGGCGACATCATTGCCCTAGGGCGCGCGCTCAAGGTGGCGACTGAAAAAATTAGCACCACCTTGCCCGCCGGTTTGCGGCTGGTGGGTGTGCAGGATCAGCCCAAGGCGGTGGCCAAATCGGTCAATGAATTCGTGGCGGTGCTGATTGAAGCGATTGCCATCGTGCTGGCCGTGAGCATCGTCAGCCTGGGGCTGCACAAACGCGGCGGCAACACGCCCTGGTTCAAGCGGTATTACGTGGACACACGGCCCGGCCTGGTGGTGGGCATCACGATTCCGCTGGTGCTGGCAGTCACCTTTTTGGGAATGTCTTACTGGGGCATTGGACTGCACAAAATTTCGCTGGGCTCGCTCATCATTGCGCTGGGCCTGCTGGTGGACGACGCCATCATTGCGGTGGAGATGATGGTGCGCAAAATGGAGGAGGGTTATGACAAGGTGCGCGCCGCTACCTTCGCCTATGAAATTACCGCCATGCCGATGCTGACGGGAACGTTGATCACGGCGGTTGGCTTCTTGC
The DNA here is from genome assembly GCA_016708345.1 of Candidatus Rhodoferax bjergmarkensis. Lineage (GTDB taxonomy): Bacteria > Pseudomonadota > Gammaproteobacteria > Burkholderiales > Burkholderiaceae_C > Rhodoferax > Rhodoferax bjergmarkensis. The sequence continues at coordinate 379,375 of JADJFX010000035.1, read as the reverse complement.
CGATCGGTCTTGCCAAGTCATCGACCGGCGAGTACACCTTTGCCATTTTCGGTGTCACGGTGCTGGCCCTCGTGCTGAGCTGGATCGTGTCGGTGTTCTTCGTGCCTTACCTGGGAACGCTGATCCTCAAGGTCAAACCACTGGGTGTCGGTGAGCAATCTCATGAACTGTTCAACACGCCTTTTTACAACACCTTTCGCCGGGCGGTGAACTGGTGCGTGGCGCACCGCTGGATCACCATCGGCCTCATGCTGGCCACCTTTGCCCTGGGCATTGTCGGCATGGGCAAGGTGCAGCAGCAGTTCTTCCCGGATTCGAGTCGGCCGGAAATCCTGGTAGATGTCTGGTTTCCCGAGGGCACCTCGTTTGCCGCCAATGAGCTGACGGTCAAGCGCATTGAGGCGCGTTTGATGGCCGAGCCGGGGGTGAACAGCGTGAGCACTTGGGTGGGCTCCGGCGTGCCACGTTTTTATTTGCCGATGGACGCCATCTTTCCCCAGAGCAATGTGTCGCAATTCATCATCTTGCCTGACGATCTGAAGCTGCGTGAGTCCATCCGCATCAAGCTGCCGATCTTGATGGCGCAGGAGTTTCCCGAAGTGCGCTCTCGTGTCAAGATTTTGCCCAACGGCCCGCCTGTCGCCTTTCCGGTTCAGTTCCGGGTGGTGGGCGGTGAGCCGGTGGGGCTGCGTGAGCGGGCCGATGAGGTCAAAGCCGTGATGCGCGCCAGCAGCAACACGCGCGGTGTCAACGACAACTGGAATGAGTCCATCAAAGTCATGCGCTTGGAAGTGGACCAGACCAAGGCCAGAGCGCTGGGGGTGACGAGCCAGTCCATCGCCCAGGCGAGCAAGACCATTCTGAGCGGAACCACGGTCGGCCAGTACCGCGAAGGGGACAAGCTGATCGAGATCGTTTTGCGCCAGCCGCTGGACGAGCGCAGCGCCATTACCGACATTGCCAACGCCTACCTGCCCACGGCCAGCGGCAAATCCATTCCGCTGACCCAAATCGCCAAACCCACGTTTGGCTGGGAGCCTGGTGTGCTGTGGCGTGACAGCCGCGACTATGCCATCACGGTGCAAAGCGATATTGCCGAGGGGCTGCAGGGCGCCACGGTAACCAATGAGTTGCTGCCGAAGCTGCGTGCGTTGGAAGCGGCCTGGAAAGCCAAGGGCATCGAAGGCTATCGCATTGATGTAGCGGGTGCAGTGGAAGAAAGCAGCAAGGGCTCGGCGTCGATCGTGGCGGGTGTTCCCATCATGCTGTTCATCACCTTCACTTTGCTGATGCTGCAGTTGCACAGTTTCAGCCGCGCCATGCTGGTGTTTTTGACCGGCCCCTTGGGCATTGCCGGGGTGGCCAGCGCGCTGCTGGTGTCGGGGCGTCCCTTTGGTTTTGTCGCCTTGCTCGGTGTGATTGCCTTGATGGGCATGATTCAGCGCAATTCGGTCATTCTGATTGACCAGATTGAGCAGGACCGCGCCAATGGCGTTCCAGCTTGGGATGCCATTGTGGAGTCGGCTGTGCGGCGCTTGCGTCCGATTGTGTTGACCGCCGCTGCCGCCGTGCTGGCCATGATTCCCCTGTCGCGCTCAGTGTTTTGGGGGCCGATGGCGGTTGCCATCATGGGCGGCTTGATCGTGGCCACCGTGCTGACCTTGCTGGCTTTGCCCGCCATGTACGCGGCCTGGTTCCGGGTCAAAAGGGAGACACCCGCAGCAGGTTAAAATCTCAAATTGACCTATTTCATAGGGGTAGTCTTGCAGACGGCCCCTATTGTTTTTTGCGCGGGTGGCGAAATTGGTAGACGCACCAGGTTTAGGTCCTGACGCTGGCAACAGTGTGGGGGTTCGAGTCCCCCTCCGCGCACCATTCAAATTGTTTGCCGGACAGTTCGCGGTTGCTTGGCGACCAGCTATGTCCACAATGGTTTGTGTTTGTGAATTTTCGGGGCAGATTGCAGCCGCAATGCGGCACGCTCTGTCTGCAACTGTTGAAGAATTTTTGGAGAAATACTATGGCTGTTACCGTTGAAACCTTGGAAAAGCTGGAACGCAAAATCACCTTGACCTTGCCCGTTGTTGCCGTTGAATCGGAAGTGGAAAAGCGTTTGAAAAAAATCGCACGCACTGTCAAGATGGACGGTTTTCGTCCTGGCAAAGTCCCCATGAACGTGGTGGCACAGCGTTACGGCTACTCGGTGCACTACGAAGTCATGAACGACAAAGTAGGCGAAGCATTTGCCAATGCGGCCAACGAAGCCAAGCTTCGCGTCGCAGGCCAGCCACGTATCACCGAGAAAGAAGTTTCACCTGAAGGTGAATTGGCGTTTGATGCTGTGTTTGAGGTTTTTCCCGAAGTAAAAATCGGTGACCTTTCGAGCGTTGAAGTTGAAAAGGTGACTGCCGAAGTCAATGAGAGCGCTGTTGACAAAACCCTTGATATTTTGCGCAAGCAGCGCCGCACTTTTGCCCAACGCGCGCAAGACGCTGCCGTGCAAAACGGCGACCGTGTGACCGTGGATTTTGAAGGCAAGATCGATGGTGAAGTTTTCGCAGGTGGCAAAGCCGAAGACTTCCAATTCATCGTGGGTGATGGCCAGATGCTCAAGGAGTTTGAAGAAGCGACCCGTGGCATGAAGTCTGGTGAAAGCAAGACTTTTCAGTTGTCGTTTCCCGCCGATTACCATGGCAAGGATGTAGCAGGCAAGACTGCCGATTTCATGGTCACGCTGAAAAAAGTGGAAGCTGCCCATTTGCCGGAAGTTGACGAGGCATTGGCCAAATCATTAGGCATTATTGGTGCCACGGTGGAGGGCTTGCGCGCGGACATCAAGAAAAATTTGCAGCGTGAAGTCAAGTTCCGCTTGTTGGCCCGTAACAAACAAGCAGCCATGGACGCGTTGGTGTCCAAGGCCGAACTGGACCTGCCCACTGTCAGCGTGCAGTCAGAAATTAAGCGGTTGCTCGAAAGCGCTCGCGCCGACCTCAAACAGCGTGGTGTCAAAGATGCAGACAAAGCGCAGATTCCAGAGGATGTATTCCGCCCTCAAGCCGAGCGTCGCGTGCGTGTGGGCTTGGTCGTGGCTGAATTGGTGAGTTCCAACAACCTGCAAGCCAAGACAGAGCAAATCAAGGCGCACATTGAAGAGTTGGCCGCCAGCTACGAAAAGCCGGCTGAAGTTCTGCGCTGGTACTACAGCGACAACACCCGACTAGCTGAGGTGGAAGGCATTGTGGTCGAGAACAATGTCACCGATTTTGTGTTGGGCAAGGCCAAGGTCAACGAAAAAAGTGTGTCTTTTGACGAGCTGATGTCTCAGCAAAACTGAAGTCCATAGCCGCCTTTCCATGGGCGGCTGCAATGGGGCTTGTGCCGGGCTTGCAGTCTGGTATACAAGCCCCATTTTCTTTGAAACTTTTATTTTTCGGTACAGTACCGTCGTCAGAGCAATAAATTGCGAAGCCAATAAAGGCTTCAACAAAACGCGACTCCAACTGATTAGGAAACAAACATGAACGAGCAATTTGGTGCAATGGATACGCAAGCCTTGGGCATGGTTCCCATGGTGATTGAGCAATCCGGTCGCGGTGAGCGGTCTTACGACATTTACTCGCGTCTGCTCAAAGAGCGCGTGATTTTTCTGGTAGGTCCAGTGAACGACTACGTGGCCAATCTGGTGGTTGCGCAATTGTTGTTTCTGGAGAGCGAAAACCCTGACAAGGACATTTCGTTTTATATCAACTCACCCGGTGGCTCTGTCAGTGCCGGCATGGCCATTTATGACACCATGAACTTCATCAAGCCGCAAGTGTCGACGCTATGCACCGGCATGGCGGCGAGCATGGGTGCATTTTTATTGGCGGCTGGTGCCAAGGGCAAGCGCTTCTCATTGCCCAACTCCAAGGTCATGATTCATCAGCCGTCCGGTGGCAGTCAGGGGCAGGCCACCGATATCGAAATTCAGGCCCGTGAAATTTTGAAAACCCGCGAGCAGCTCAATAAAATACTGGCTGAAAATACCGGCCAGCCACTGGACCGAATCGCGCGTGATACTGAGCGTGACTATTACATGTCGGCTGATGAGTGCAAAGAATATGGCTTGATAGACCAGGTCATCTCGAAGCGGGCCTAGCCGTCAAATTCGGGCATGGTTTTGGGCGGTTTCGCCGCATGTGCGGTGCAGGTCTGTTGCAGACGGCACCGTTTTTATTTGGGTATCATTCGGTAACATTCCGAAAAGGGCACAGTTCACATGGCCGAAAAAAAAGGCTCCTCCAGCGAAAAAACTCTCTACTGCTCTTTTTGCGGCAAGAGCCAGCACGAAGTCAAGAAGCTGATTGCCGGTCCTTCGGTATTTGTCTGCGACGAGTGCATCGATCTATGCAATGAGATCATTCGAGATGAATTGCCTGCCAGCACTGATACGCGTAACGCAAGCGGCGAACTGCCAACGCCGTCAGAAATCAAGACCAATCTTGACAATTATGTGATTGGTCAGGAACCGGCCAAGCGAACCCTCGCAGTAGCTGTTTACAACCACTACAAGCGCTTGCGCCATAAAGAAAAAGCCAAGAAAGACGATGTCGAATTGGCCAAAAGCAACATTTTGCTGATCGGCCCGACCGGGTCCGGCAAGACACTGCTGGCGCAAACGCTGGCTCGCATGCTTGACGTTCCCTTTGTCATGGCCGATGCCACCACCCTGACCGAAGCCGGGTATGTGGGCGAAGACGTCGAGAACATCGTGCTCAAGCTCTTGCAGAGCTGCAATTACGAAGTCGAGCGAGCACAGCGCGGCATTGTCTACATTGACGAAATTGACAAAATTTCCCGCAAGTCGGACAACCCCTCCATTACCCGGGACGTTTCTGGCGAAGGCGTGCAACAGGCGCTGCTCAAGCTGATTGAAGGCACCATGGCGAGTGTGCCGCCACAAGGTGGACGAAAGCATCCCAACCAAGACTTCGTGCAAGTTGATACCACCAACATATTGTTTATCTGCGGCGGCGCGTTTTCCGGACTTGAAAAAGTGATCGACAACCGAACGGAGTCTTCCGGCATCGGCTTTGGTGCAGCAGTGAAAAGCAAAGAGCAGCGTAGCCTGACCGAAGTTTTCAAAGATGTCGAGCCGGAAGATTTGATCAAGTTCGGTTTGATTCCTGAGCTGGTGGGCCGTATGCCTGTGGTGGCAACGTTGGCTGAACTCAGTGAAGATGCTTTGGTGCAAATTTTGACGGAGCCTAAAAATGCTTTGGTCAAACAGTACGAAAAACTGCTGTCGATGGAAGGTGTTGGCCTCGAAATCCGACCCACGGCGCTAAAGGCCATTGCCAAAAAAGCGTTGGCACGCAAAACGGGGGCTCGCGGTTTACGCTCTATCCTGGAGCAGGCCCTGATCGATACCATGTACGAGCTACCTAATTATTCCAATGTTGAAAAAGTGGTTGTGGACGAGTCGACCATTGACGAAAACAAGCCACCCTTGCTTGTGTACCGAGAGATTGCCAAGAAGGCCTGATTTGACCTGCCTTCGCGGGCGTTTACCTGTATTTGAGGCTCGCGCGGCCAGTTAATAATTATTCTCCGGTTGAAAATTTGTATTTCTGTTTCATATTCAACAGGTAACTAAGAGGTCTCCTCATGTCTGGACATATCCAACTGCCTGCAACTCCCATTGATTTGCCACTTTTGCCTTTGCGCGATGTGGTCGTTTTTCCGCACATGGTCATCCCGCTGTTTGTGGGGCGTCCCAAGAGCATCAAGGCACTTGAGACTGCCATGGGCGCAGAGCGTCGCATCATGCTGGTCGCCCAAAAAGCCGCCGCCAAAGACGATCCCTTGGTGACGGACATGTTTGATGTCGGATGCGTTTCCACCATCCTGCAAATGCTCAAACTGCCTGACGGTACGGTGAAAGTGTTGGTGGAGGGGCAGCAACGGGCCCGTGTCAATAAAATTGAAGAAGGTGAGGATCACTTTTCTGCAAACGTCACGCCGGTTGAGTTAATGGCTGACCCCGAGGCCAAGTTGCGTGGCAAAGCCAGCGAAACCGAGGCTTTACGCCGCGCGGTGATGCAGCAGTTTGATCAATACGTCAAACTGAACAAAAAAATACCACCAGAAATACTGACCTCGATCTCAAGTATTGACGATGCCGGTCGGCTGGCTGACACCATTGCTGCGCACTTGCCACTCAAGCTCGACAACAAACAGGCTGTGCTGGACCTTGCAGGTGTCAAGGAGCGGCTTGAAAACCTGTTTGAGCAGATTGAACGTGAAGTCGATATTCTCAACGTGGACAAGAAAATTCGTGGCCGGGTAAAACGGCAAATGGAAAAAAACCAGCGCGACTTTTATCTGAATGAACAAGTCAAGGCCATTCAGAAAGAACTGGGCGAAGGTGAAGATGGCGCAGACATTGATGAGATCGAGAAAAAGATCAAGTCGGCCAAAATGCCAAAAGATGCCCTGAAGAAGGCAGAGGGTGAGCTGAAAAAGCTCAAACTCATGTCACCGATGTCCGCTGAAGCGACCGTGGTGCGCAATTACATTGACGTGCTAACGGGATTGCCGTGGACGGGTAAAACCAAAATTAAACATGATCTTGGCAATGCTGAACAAGTATTGAATGAAGACCATTACGGGCTTGACAAAGTGAAAGACCGTATCCTTGAATACTTAGCGGTGCAACAGCGTGTCGATAAAGTGAAGGCCCCGATTTTGTGTTTGGTTGGCCCACCCGGGGTCGGGAAAACTTCTCTGGGGCAGTCGATCGCCAAAGCAACCGGACGCAAGTACGTGCGCATGGCCTTGGGAGGTATGCGAGATGAGGCCGAAATCCGTGGCCATCGGCGTACCTATATTGGTGCCATGCCTGGCAAAGTGCTGCAGAGCCTGACCAAGGTAGGTACCCGAAATCCGTTGTTCCTGCTCGACGAGCTTGACAAGTTGGGTACAGACTTCAGGGGTGACCCGTCGAGTGCATTGCTGGAGGTTCTGGACCCCGAGCAGAACCACAAGTTTGGCGATCACTATGTAGAGGTTGACTTTGACCTGAGCGATGTCATGTTTGTGGCGACTTCCAACTCCATGAACATTCCCCCCGCCTTGTTGGACCGAATGGAAGTGATTCGACTGTCCGGTTACACCGAAGATGAAAAAACCAATATTGCTCTTAAATTCTTGTTGCCGAAGCAGCTTGAAAACAATGGTGTCAAGGAGGATGAACTGCTCGTTGGTGAGGATGCCGTAAGGGACATCATCCGCTACTACACCCGTGAGGCGGGGGTGCGTTCGCTGGAACGTGAATTGTCCAAAATCTGCCGCAAAGTGGTGAAGGGATTGCAGCTCAAAAAAATGTTGCCGCAGGTCAAGGTCAATGCTGACAACCTGAATGACTATCTCGGTGTGCGCAAGTACACCTACGGACGCGCTGAGCAGCAAAATCAGGTGGGTCAGGTCGTTGGCTTGGCTTGGACCGAAGTTGGCGGAGATTTGTTAACCATTGAAGCCGCAATGATGCCTGGCAAAGGTGTTATTACGCGCACTGGTTCATTGGGTGACGTCATGAAGGAATCTGTCGAAGCTGCCCGCACGGTTGTGCGCAGTCGCTCTCGCCGACTAGGTATCAAGGATGAATTTTTCGAGAAAAAAGACATTCATATCCATGTGCCTGATGGTGCAACCCCAAAGGACGGTCCGAGTGCTGGTGCGGCCTTGACCACCGCTTTTGTTTCAGCCATGACGGGAATCCCAGTGCGGGGCGATGTTGCGATGACTGGTGAAATCACCTTGCGTGGTGAAGTGACTGCAATTGGTGGTCTGAAAGAAAAGCTATTGGCTGCTTTGCGCGGTGGTATCAAGACGGTACTGATCCCGGAAGAGAATGCAAAGGATTTGCAGGACATTCCTGAGAATGTTAAGAACGGGCTTGAGATTGTGCCGGTGCGCTGGATCGATAAGGTGCTGGAACTGGCCCTAGAGAGAATGCCAACACCCGAACCAGACGAAGAACCGCTGCCGGCGTCCAGTGCCGAAGTGACTGTGGCAACGCCAGATTTGGCAGGGTCAGTCAAGCATTGATGCGATAAATGAAAAGTTTTTTGGGTGGATTTTAAAAATGGTTAAAAACACGCTATAATTTAAAGCTTGAAACGCGGGAATAGCTCAGTTGGTAGAGCGCAACCTTGCCAAGGTTGAGGTCGAGAGTTCGAGACTCTTTTCCCGCTCCAGATTCCAAAAAGGGAAGCATATGCTTCCCTTTTTTGTCAAAAAAATTGGCGCGATAGCAAATCGGTTATGCAACGGATTGCAAATCCGTGGAGGGCGGTTCGACTCCGCCTCGCGCCTCCAAAAATCAGGCAGCCGTGCCCGGGTGGTGGAATTGGTAGACACATCGGACTTAAAATCCGCCGCTTCGTGAATAACGGGCGTACCGGTTCGATTCCGGTCCCGGGCACCAACTATTAGTTTCAGGCAGTCTCATAAATTATCAACCCCGCCTAGTAGTCCGTTTCATCAAAACCGATACAAAACATATTGATGGATTTTTTTCGTCAGGCTAGGTGTGAGGGATGCAGAAATCACAAATATCCCATTTCTGGCGGCACTGGCTTGAAACTCACAATGGGGCGATATGGCTCTGACAGCCCCCTTTTGAACAACATCAACCGCTACTCCAAAACAATGTCCCGAGAAAAAAGCTCAATGGCTGTTTTGGCCACTTGGGTGGTGTCAAAGTAGGCATAGGCACTGACGCCAATGGCACCGATCAGGGGAACCAAACGGGTCGCGCCCTTGCCAATAATGGTTTTTGTAATCTTCACGCCAAGTGTTTGTGCTGCGGATTGAATGAAGGCCATTGAGGCGCGCTGCACCACATAGCGTTCTCCCACGCGCACCACCACATCACGAAAGAGTTGGGCGCTGACGTGTTTAAACAGGCAGTAAACCATTTGCTCGCGGCTCAGGGTGGCGCTTTTGCCATACACAGCAGCAATATCGGACACCATCTGTGCCTGCAGTCGCCACACTCCCATCAATTCAATGGGAATTGTGAGCCAGCCCAAAATGCCCGGTGGCAAGGCCATTGACCCGGCTAACAGACTGGCTTGGCGCGAGGCCGTGCGACTGAGTGCGTGGGCGCGTTCGTGGGCATGAGTCACTTGGCCTTCTTTGGACGGGGGCAGCTGCAGCACCAAATCCGAGATGGCGTCACTTAGCTGTTCGCGAAGTTCATGGGTCGGGACAACGGCAGCAATAATTTTTTTAACCATGGTTCACAATTATCAAGCGCATCAGGGGCATCAGGCTTTGCTCAGGATGCGCGTTTTTTCGGCGTCTATCAGGCTGTTGGCCCAGTCCTTGGCGCTGGACATGTTGTCAAACCCCTTGAAGGGGCGGCCCACTCTTGCAAAAATGGCAGTAACCCGGGGCAGCATCAGGCTGCCGCCTTCAACACCAGGGGGCACTACAAAGGCAGTTGCCAGTGGTGTAAATTGATCCGGTTTTGGCGCGCGGATCATTTCTTCATAGCATAAAAAACCTTCCGGCGAGGTTAGGCCACTGCGTTGCACCAAGCAAATGCTGGCCCATGGGCCTTGATGGTTGGCTGTTTTCAGGAAATCCAATTGGGCCACAGCCAGCGATTCAAACAGTTCCTTGTTGAAAGGGCCGCAGGCTTCGTACTGCAAAATGTCGCCTTCAAAAAACATTTCTACCCGGCCATGAGCGGCAAACATCGATGGCGTGACTTCATCGGTGCTTTTTCTGAAATTCCGGTCAATGGACATGTGCAAGTCTGACGAAAAAATTTTAGATTTGCCGTGTTTCAACAAAAAATCAATGCCAGCCATGCGGGGTCGTCCACCACATTGACCAGCAAATAGATGGCTATGCGATGAACCCACAACCGGGTCCGAATTCTGATTTCAGACGTCGATCGCATGGATGGAAAAAGCGCCAGCGCGGCGGTCACTGAAGTAGCGTCGCAGCGTCTCTTTGACGGTCATGAAGGCAATCTCGTCCCAGGGGATTTCGTCTTCCGAAAACAAGCGTGCTTCCAGCGTTTCTTGGCCGGGGTCAAAAATGGGGCTTAACAAGCGCGCCCGGTAGAAAAAATGAACCTGCCCAACCCGCGCCACATTGACCAGCGAGAACAGGCCCTCCATTTCAAACTGTGCGCCAGCCTCTTCCAGCGTTTCGCGTGCAGCCCCTTCGGCCACGGTTTCGTGCAATTCCATAAATCCGGCCGGCAGCGTCCACTTGCCCCAGCGCGGCTCGATATTGCGTTTGCACAGCAGCACCTGCTGACCCCAGTAGGGCACCGTGCCCACCACGTTGAGCGGGTTTTCGTAGTGAACCGTGTGGCAGGCGGTGCAAATGGCGCGCTCTTTGGTGTCGCCATCGTCCGGCAAGCGGTAGACCACGGCAGTACCGCAGTCTCGGCAGTGTTTGATGGGGGGACGAAGCATTTTGCGAGTGTAAGGGATGCAGAAGCAATCAATTTCCCGTTTTTGTCGGCACTTGCGGGCGCATTGCTTCGTTGCCCTTCGCTTATTTGGCTCGCCAAACCGCGCTCAGGACGCCTTGCACTGCATCCTGCCAGCACCGCCCAAAAGCGGACCATTGGCTTCTTCCTCATCCCTAAATTGAAAGCGATAGGTGCCGTAACACCAAAAAACTAAGTGATGGTCACGGTGATCGGCGTGAGGCCCGTCACGCCCGCTTGCAAGGTGTCGCCCGCCACCACCGGGCCGACGCCCTCGGGGGTGCCGGTGTAGATCAGGTCGCCCGCCTGCAGCTCCCAGGCACGCGACAGATGCTCGATCACATGGGCGGCGTTCCAGATCATGTTGGCAACCCGGCTGCGCTGGCGGGGCTGGCCGTTGACCTGCAGAAAAATCTCGGCGTTGCTTAAATCGTCCGCCAGATCTGCCGCCGTGATGGGGCCTATCGGCGCGCCAAGGTCAAACGCCTTGGCAATGCACCAAGGACGGCCCTGCTTTTTCATCTCGTTTTGCAGGTCGCGGCGGGTCATGTCCAGACCAACCGCATAACCGTAGATATGCTGGTGGGCCTCGCTGGCGGCGATGTTTTTTCCACCCTTGCCAATGGCCACCACCAGTTCCACTTCATGGTGCAAATTGTGGGTCAGGCTGGGGTAGGGCAATGTGCCTTGCGTACCCGCATCCACCACCAGCAAAGCGTCGGTCGGTTTCAGAAAGAAAAAGGGCGGCTCGTTGCTGGGGAAACCCATTTCCCTGGCGTGTTCTTCGTAGTTGCGCGCCACGCAGTAAACGCGGTGGACGGGAAACCGGTCCTGGGTGCCAACTATCGGAACCGAAACGAGCGGGGCAGGGTTGAAAACATAATTCATGCGGATTTGACCACCAGGTTGAAATGCTCCACCACCGGAACACTGGCAAAAAATGGCCCGACGATGGCCCGCCACTGGGCAAACCCTGGCGACTGGCGAAAACCGACCGTGTGGTCTTCCAGCGTGTCCCAGAATATTTGCAAGATGTAACGCTCGGGGCTTTCGATGCCCCGGTTGACCTTGTAGCCCTGAAACCCCGTGGCCTGGTGGATAACGGTTTTCAAACCACGTTCAATGGCTTCTTCAAATTCGGTATTCAGTCCGGGGTGAATGCGGATGTCGGCAAGTTCAAGAATCATGAGGGACTCCATTTTTTGGGGAAATTGGCAAGTGGGTAAGTCTAGCGCCCGGCAGGGCAAGGTTTCATCGCCGGGCCGCCCCGTGTCGATGGGACTATGAGACCCATCGAGGATGAAATGCACCCCCTCGGGGGGCAGCGACCCGCGTAGCGGTGGAGCGTGGGGGCTTATTTCATGTATGCTGACGCCCATGAATACACAAAGTTTTATCCCCGGCAAAGATGCCTCCCTCGAATCCACCATCAACAACCACCAAGCCAAATTACAGGCATTGGGCTTTCACATTGAGGAAAAATCCTGGCTGAACCCGGTTGACGGCATCTGGTCCGTCCACATCCGCGACCGCGATTGCCCCATTTTGTTCACCAACGGCAAGGGCGCTTCCCGCCTGGCCTGCCTGGCCAGCGCCTTGGGCGAGTTTTTTGAGCGTTTGTCCACCAACTATTTCTGGACCCATTACTACTTGGGCCCCAAAGTGGCCGACCGTCACTACGTTCATTACCCGCAGGAGCGCTGGTTTGAGCCGGGCGACGACGGCAGCTGGCCCGCCGGGATTTTGAACCCCGAACTGCACAAGTTCTACAACCCGGACGACAGCATTGACGCCATCAACCTGGTGGAGTTCAACTCCGGCAATGTCGAGCGCGGCATTTGCGCCATTCCTTATGTTCGCCAGCGTGACGGCGCGGTCACTTACATCCCGGTCAACATCATCGGCAACCTGTATGTGAGCAACGGCATGTCGGCAGGCAACTCCCAGGCGGAGGCGCGCACACAGGCCTTGTCCGAAATTTTTGAACGCCACATCAAGGGCCGCATCATCAGTGAAGGCATTTGCCTGCCCGATGTGCCAGAGAGCGTGATTGCCCGTTACCCACGCATTGAAGCCGGCATCAAGGCCCTGCGCGCCGCTGGTTTTGGCATTCTGGTCAAAGACGCATCGCTGGGTGGCCAGTACCCGGTGATGAACGTGACCCTGTTGCATCCGCAAGACCAGGGCTGTTTTGCCAGTTTTGGTGCCCACCCGCGCTTTGAAATTGCGCTGGAGCGCGCCCTGACCGAGCTGCTGCAAGGCCGTGCACTGGACAACCTGGCCGGTTTTCCGGCCCCCGGTTTTGACCTGGAAGAAGTTGCCAGCGCCACCAACATCGAAATCCATTTCGTCGATTCCAGCGGCGTGGTGCACTGGAAGTTTTTGGGCGATGTGCCGGATTTTGAGTTTTGCGACTGGAACTTCAGCAGCACCACGGCAGAAGATTACGCGTGGGCGGTGGAGCGCATTCACCGCGACGGGCGCGACATTTATATCTCCGACTTCACCCACCTGGGCGTCTATGCCTGCCGCATTCTGGTGCCCGGCATGTCCGAGATTTACCCGGTCGATGACCTCGACTTTGAGAACAACAGCGTGGGCAATGCCATTCGCGAAGCGATTCTCAACCTGGCTGACCTGGACGACGAAGAATGCACCGATTTGCTTGAAACCCTGAATGACTCCGCGCTGGCCGACCAGCGCCCGGTGGCGGCGGTGATTGGCATGGCGGCCGATGCGGGCTCCTTCTGGGCCGACCTGCGGGTGGGCGAACTCAAAACCCTGCTGGCGCTGGCCATTGGTGACGAAGGCGCAGCCCTTGAGGGCTGTGAGTGGATCAAAAACTTTGGTCAGTGCAACCCTCAGCGTTTGAGCGTTTACGCCTGCATCGAGAGCCTGATCAACCTGGCCGACATGGGCGACACTGGCCCTTTCCTGAACGCCTTGCGCCAGTTGTATGGCGCGGGCGCGGTGGCACAGGCGCATGCGCTCATCATGCAAACCGACCGCTTCATGGGCTTGTCGGTGCCAGGCCTTTCGATGACCGGCTGCGAAATGCACCAAAAGCTGCTGGCGGCCTACGACAAGGTGCATGCCCGCACCGCTTGAAACTTGCTTGTGAACGCTGACTGGCTGATTCCCGATTGGCCTGCGCCCGGCCATGTGCGTGCGGTTTGCACCACGCGCGCCGGTGGTCACTCAAAGCCGCCCTTTGATGCCCTGAACTTGGGTGACCACGTGGGCGACCAGCCGCAGCTGGTTGTGGCCAATCGCGCGGTGCTGGCGCAGGCGCTGGGCGCACGCCCGGTGTTTTTGTCGCAAGTGCATGGCACCCAAACCCTGGAAGTTTTTGACGACAGTGCCGATGGCACCACGGCAGATGCCTGCGTCACCGCGCAGCAGGGCGTGGCCTGCACCGTCATGGTCGCCGATTGCCTGCCGGTGCTGCTGACCAACACCCAAGGCAGCCTGGTGGCGGCAGCGCATGCCGGTTGGCGCGGTTTGGTGGGCGAGGGCGGGGTCGGTATTCTGGAATCTGTTTTAGAGCGTTTTAGGGCTCTAGCGCACGTAGAACGTGCGCAAGCAGCTACTGAATTAATAGCATGGATGGGCCCCTGCATTGGCCCCCAGGCCTTTGAGGTGGGCGACGACGTGCGCCAGGCCTTTGTAGCGCACGACCCGGCTGCGCAGACCCTGTTCACACCCGTCACTGGCACGTCGGTGAGCGCAGGCAAATGGCGGGCCAATCTGCCCGGTTTGGCGCGCCAGCGCTTGGCCGCCTTGGGGGTCAGCCAGGTTTTTGGCAACGATGGCACAGCGCCCTGGTGTACCGCCAGCAACCCCTCACGGTTCTTTTCTTACCGGCGTGACGGCGTCACCGGCCGGCTGGGGGCCTGCATCTGGCTGAACCGATGAGCCGGGGGCTGTCTGCGCTTGCGCTTGCGCTGCAGCCAGCTCTTGCGCGTCCCGGGCCTTGAGGGCCCGTTTGCGCGCTGGTGTGCCCATCAGGTACACCAGCAGGGCCACCGGCCCCAGCCCGTAGAACACAAAGGTGATGATGGCACCCAGCACGGTGCCGTTGGAGTTGGTGGCTTCGGCCACAGCCATCATCAGGGCAACATATAGCCAGGCCATGGGAACGATGTACATGATGGTGTCGGTTGGTTTGGAGGGAGTGAACAGACCTGAGCTACACTGAATTTTGACCGGAACAACAATGCCGGAACAACTTTAGGACCCGCAGCATGACACAGGATTCTCCTGATTTTTGGACTAAATCCGCCCAGCAGTTTCAACAAAATGTGGGGCAAAGCTGGATCAACGCTTTTCAGGCTTTCCAGAACATGGACATTGGTGGTGCCAAGGCCGGTGCGGTACCCGCCGCTGACCCGACTCCGGCCATCAGCTTTTCGCCCGAAAAACTGCAGCAGTTACAGCAGCAGTACCTGCTGGACGTGGCCGACCTGTGGGCAAAGGGCTTGCAAGGCGGCCCCTTGACGGCACCTGCCGACAAGCGTTTTCAGTCCAAGGCGTGGGCTGAAAACCCGATGGCCGCTTTTTCAGCTGCGGCCTACTTGCTCAACAGCCGCGCGCTGCTGGGCATGGCCGATGCTGCCGAGACCGACGCCAAAACGCGCGCACGCATCCGCTTTGCCGTTGAGCAGGTCGCGGCGGCCACGGCTCCGAGCAATTTCCTGGCGTTCAACGCCGAGGCTCAGCAAAAAGCCCTTGAGACCAAAGGCGAAAGCATTGCCCATGGCGTGCAAAACCTCTTGCATGACCTGCGCCAGGGCCACGTTTCCATGACGGATGAGAGCGTGTTTGAAGTCGGCAAAAACGTCGCCACCACCGAAGGCGCAGTGGTGTTTGAAAACGAGCTGTTTCAGCTGATCGAATACAAGCCGCTCACCGACAAGGTGTATGAAAAGCCTTTTCTCCTGATCCCCCCGTGCATCAACAAGTTTTATATCCTGGACCTGCAGCCTGACAACTCCCTCATCCGTTATGCCGTGGCACAGGGGCACCGCACTTTTGTGGTGAGCTGGTGCAACCCCGATGCCTCGCTGGCGCACAAAACGTGGGACGACTATGTTGAACACGCTGCTATCAAAGCAATAGCTGTCATCCAAGAAATCACGGGCGCAAAGAGCATAAATTCCTTGGGTTTTTGTGTCGGCGGCACCATTTTGGCCAGCGCCATTGCGGTGCTGGCGGCGCGCGGTCAAAAGCCGGTGGCCAGTGCCACCTTGCTGACCTCCTTGCTCGATTTCACCGATACCGGCATTCTGGATGTGTTCATTGACGAATCCTTTGTGAAGTACCGCGAGCAGGAACTGGGCAAGGGCGGCCTGATGAAGGGGCAGGACCTGGCCAGCACCTTCAGCTTTCTGCGCCCCAACGACCTGGTGTGGAACTACGTGGTGGGCAACTACCTCAAGGGCGAAACGCCGCCCGCGTTTGACCTGCTCTACTGGAACAGCGATGCCACCAACCTGCCCGGGCCCTTTTACGCCTGGTATCTGCGCAACACCTACCTTGAAAACAACCTGGCCAAGCCCGAGGGGCTCGTCATGTGTGGCGAAAAGGTCAATTTCCGCAGCCTTGACCTGCCGGTGTACCTCTACGGCTCGCGTGAAGACCACATCGTGCCCATTGGCGGCGCTTATGCCTCCACCCAGTTGCTGCCGGGTAACAAGCGCTTTGTGATGGGGGCTTCCGGCCACATTGCGGGCGTGATCAACCCGCCTTCCAAAAACAAGCGCAGCTACTGGACGCGCGAAGATGGCGAACTGCCGCCGCGCCACGCCCAATGGCTGGCAGGTGCCACCGAGCATCCGGGCAGCTGGTGGACTGACTGGTCGGCCTGGCTCAGCCAGCAAGCGGGCAAACAAATTGCCGCGCCCAAGAACTATGGCAGTGGCACCGGGAAAACCAAAGCAAAATACCAGCCCATCGAACCCGCTCCGGGGCGCTACGTCAAGGTCAAGGCTTGACAAGGACTTGAGTTAAAGCGGGTTTCCTCGCTATAGTGAAGCCATGCTCAGCATGTGCATCTTTTCATTTTCAGGAGTCAGACCATGAGTCAAAAAGTCGCTTATGTCACCGGCGGTATGGGTGGCATCGGCACCGCCATCTGCCAGCGCCTGCACAAAGAAGGGTTTAAGGTCATTGCCGGTTGCGGCCCCCAGCGCGACCATGCCAAGTGGATTGCCGAGCAGGCCGCCTTGGGCTTCACATTCCATGCGTCGGCCGGCAATGTCGGCAATTGGGACTCCACCGTGGAAGCCTTTTCAAAAAGCAAAGCCGAGCACGGCAGCATTGACGTACTGGTCAACAACGCTGGTATCACCAGGGACCGCATGTTCCTCAAAATGACCCGCGAAGACTGGGACGCGGTGATTGAAACCAACCTGAACAGCATGTTCAACGTCACCAAACAGGTGGTGGGCGACATGGTGGAAAAAGGTTGGGGCCGCATCATCAACATCTCTTCGGTCAACGGCGTCAAGGGCCAGGCCGGACAAACCAACTATTCCGCCGCCAAGGCCGGCATGCACGGTTTTTCAATGGCGCTGGCGCAAGAGCTGGCCAGCAAGGGCGTCACCGTCAACACCGTCAGCCCCGGCTACATTGGCACCGACATGGTCAAGGCCATCCGGCAGGATGTGTTGCACAACATCATCGCCACCGTGCCCCTCAAGCGCTTGGGCGAACCCAGCGAGATCGCCTCCATCATTGCGTGGCTGGCTTCAGAGGAGGGGGGCTACGCCACCGGTGCCGAATTCTCGGTCAATGGCGGCCTGCACATGGGCTGAGCGAATTCACTTGGAGCGCCACACCACCAACGGGATCTGCTGTGAAAAAATCCACTAATCCCGTACGCACCTACACCGTGGAAATCGACAACCCGGTGACGTGGGAGCCGTCGATTGCCTTTTTGCGCTACACCATTGGCGCGCTGCTGGTTTGTGCCAGCGCTTTTACATTCGTCACGCTGTTGGTTGCCCCCGACCAGTTGCTGGTCCGCGTGCTAGGGCCCATTGCCATGTGGATCATGGCGTTGGTCGGGTGGTTTTTTCTGGCCAGTGGCAGGCCGCGAGCCTGTGTCAATGTGCTGGCCTATGGTGTGTGGTCTTGCGCCACCGTCATTGCGCTTTTCAACGGCGGGGTGCGTGCCACGGTCATCGTGACGTACCCGGTGATCATCTTGATGATCGGCTGGATGATCCGGGCACGGGCGGCCTGGTTTACCGCCATCATGACCGTGGCCATGACGCTGTTTTTCGTCATGGCTGAGTCCTGGGGCTTTTTACCAACCCCCCCGGGCACGCACCCTGCCATGTATGCGGCGGTTCAAATCACCATCTTCATTGTTTCGGCCCACCTGATTGCAACTCTTTTGCGCGCCTACCTGGGGCAGCTCAAAGACCTGCAGCGTTTTGGCCGCACCCTGACCAAGCAAACCCGTGAGCTGGAGGCCAACCGCTCGGAGCTGCACAACGCCCAGGCTGTGGCTGCAGTGGGCAGCTGGGTGTTTGAGATTGCCAGCGGCACCATGACCCTGTCGGCCGAGGCCCGGCGCATTTTCAACCTGTCCGAGAACGAGCGGGAAACGCGCGACTCCTATGCCGAGCGGGTGCATGATCAAGACCGCGAGGCCCTTGAAAACGCCTGGCAATCGGCTTTGCATGGCACCTCGGTGGACCACGAACACCGCGTCATCATCGGCTCGCAGGTTCGCTGGGTCAGGCAAAAAGTCGAGCTCGAACGCCCGCAAAAAGGCGTTCCCGCGCGCATTGTCGGCATTGTGCAAGACGTGACGGACCGGCGCCACGCCGAAGAAGCGCTGCGCCAGCAAAAAGAGTTTTTTCACCTGATTGCCGAAAGCATGGGCGACTTCATTGCCGTGGTGGACCTGCAGGGGCACCGGCTTTACAACAGCCCCTCGTATTTGAAGTTTTTTGGAGCCGGTTCCGATCTCACTGGCACCGATTCCTTTTCGCAAATTCACCCCGAAGACCGCGAGCGCGTCAAACAGGTGTTTGTCGAAACCGTTCAAAGCGGCGTCGGACGCCAGATTCACTACCGCTTTATTCACGCGAATGGCACCGTGCATGAGGTTGAGTCGCTGGGCAGCGTCATCCGCGACGAAGAGGGGCGCGTGACCCGGGTGGTGGTGGTCTCGCGCGACATTACCGAGCGCAGGCGCATGGAAGACCAGCTGCGCCACCTTGCTTTTTACGACGCACTCACCCACCTGCCCAACCGCCGCCTGCTCAACGACCGCCTGAGCCAGGCCATGGCCTCCAGCGCGCGCAGTGGTTTGTATGGCGCGCTGATGTTTCTGGACCTGGACAACTTCAAGCCGCTGAACGACACCCACGGCCACGCGGTGGGCGATTTGCTCCTGATCGAGGCGGCCAGGCGGCTCAAAGCCTGTGTGCGCGAGATGGACACCGTGGCCCGCTTCGGCGGTGATGAGTTTGTGCTGATGCTCAGTGAGCTCGGGGGTGACAAAGAGCAATCCAGGGCCGAAGCCGCCCTGATTGCCGAAAAAGTGGGGCAGGCGCTGATGCAGCCTTATCTGCTAACCCTGGCGCACGAGGGGCACAGTGCCCTCAACATCGAGCACTACTGCACGGCCAGCATTGGCGTGGCCTTGTTCATTGACCATGAAGCCAGCCAGGGCGACATCCTCAAATGGGCCGACCGTGCCATGTACCAGGCCAAAGACGCTGGCCGCAATACCGTGTGCTTTTTTGATCCGGCCGGTTAAGGCTGGCCCAGCTAAAAAGCTAATGAAAAAAAGCCCTCTACCGCCCGTAGAACGTGCGCGAGCAGCTATTTATTTCATAGCGAATTGGTTTGGTTTGCTGGGCACAAGGGTCACCCTGTTTACGCTCGCACTGTTCGTGCTGAGCATCTGGTCGCTGGCGCTGTACACCAGCCGCATGCTGCGTGACGACATGCAGGCGCTGGTCAGCGCCCAGCAGTTCTCCACCGTCTCAGTTCTGGCAGCGCATGTGGACCATGCGGTGCAGGAGCGTTTCGGTGCGCTCACCACCGTGGCCGCCAGCATCGACGCTGCCATGCTGACCAACCAAGCGGCCATGCAAGCGCTGCTGGCCCAGCGCCCGGTCGCGGTGGGCTTGTTCAATGGTGGGGTCATCATTTATGGCATGGACGGCACAGCACTGGCCGAGCTGCCTTTGTCGGCCCGGCGGGTCGGCATCAATTACATGGACATTGACACCCTGGCCCTGGCGCTCAAGGAGGGAAAATCATCGGTGGGCAAGCCGGTGAGGGGCAAAAAACTGCGCGCCCCCGTGTTTGGCATGACAGTGCCCATCCGGGGGGCTGACGGTCAAGTCATCGGCGCGCTGGCAGGGGTCACACATTTGGGTTTGCCCAATTTTCTGGATCAAATTAGCGCGAACCAATATGGCAAGACCGGCGGCTTTTTTATTGTTGACCCAAAGCATCGCCTGATCGTTACTGCGAGCGACAAAAGCCGCAGTATGGAAGTGCTGCCAGGCCCCGGCGTCAATGCTCCGCTGGACCGCTTCATCCATGGGTTCGAAGGCACCGAGGTATTCGTCAACCCCATGGGCGTGAATGTGCTGGCGTCGGTCAAAACGGTCCCATCGGCGCTCTGGTACGTTGCCGCCGTGCTGCCGGTCGCCGAGCTCAATGCCCCGATGGCGCACATGCAGCGGCGTATCTTGCAAGCGGCCACCTTGCTCACGCTGCTGGCGGGCGTTTTAAGCTGGTGGATGCTCAGGCGTCAGCTTTCACCCTTGTTTTCTGCAGTGAAAACACTGGCCACACTGGCCAAATCCGACCACCCCCCCCAGAGCCTGCCCATTGCCCGGCAGGATGAAATTGGCGACTTGATTGGCGGCGTCAACCACCTGCTGGACAAACTCGCGCAGCGCGAGGCTGCGCTGCGTGAGAGCCTGCATGCCCTGCAACACATTTTGGACACCACGCTTGACGGCTTTTGGCGTGTCGATGTGCGGGGGCATTTGCTTGAAGTCAACCCCACCTATTGCCAGCAATCGGGTTACACCCAAAACGAACTATTGGGCATGCACATTGCCAACCTTGATGCGGCGGAGCTGCCCGATGAGACGCTCAGGCACATTCACAAAGTCATCGAGATGGGCCGCGATCAGTTCGAAACAAGGCACCGCCGCAAAGACGGCACGGTGTGGGATGTTGAGGTCAGCGCCACCTTTCCGCAGGTGGAAAATGGGGTTTTCTTTGTTTTTCTGCGCGACATCAGCCAGCGCAAACAGGCCAGCCAAGCCCTGCAAACTTCGCTCCAGGAAAAAGTGGCCCTGCTCAACGAAGTTCACCACCGGGTCAAAAACAACCTGCAGGTCATCACCAGCTTGCTGCGTCTGGAGTCTGCACGCACCGCCCACACGGACACCAAAGCCATGCTGCGGGACATGCAGGGCCGCATCCGCTCCATGGCCCTCTTGCACGAGTCGCTGTATCGCACCGGCATTTTTGCCTCGGTCAAGTTGGGCAGCTACTTGCGCTCGCTTGCCACCCAGGCTTTCAGGGCGCAGGCCAACCCCAGCGCAAACGTCGCTCTGGTGGTCAACGTGATGGAAGTGCAGGTCAGCATGGACCTGGCCACGCCCTGCGGCCTGCTGGTCAATGAGCTGATCTCCAACTGCCTCAAGCACGGCTTTCCCGACGGGCGCAGCGGCGAGGTGCTGCTGGCGCTGCGGCCAGTGCCCGGCAGTGCCGCGCTGTGTGTCAGCGTGAGCGACACCGGCGTGGGTTTGGGCGCGGACTTTGAGCTGCGGCGCACCCAGTCACTGGGCCTGCAACTGGTGGCTGATCTGGCCCGGCAGATCGGGGGCACCCTGGCCATCGGGCCGGGGCCGGGGGCGGTCTTCACCATCACTTTTTGGCTAAATGAACAAAAGCCCGTCACCCCTGCTGCGTGATGGCAAAATGAGCGCTCCCTGTATCGGGGGGATTGACCCCCATCCCTCAACCATGAGCCACCCATAAGTCACCCATGAGCCAATACAGAATTCTCATTGTTGAAGACGAGGCCATTGTGGCCCGCGATGTTCAGGCGCAACTGCTGGAGCTGGGTTACGACTTCATCGGGCATGCCACCCATGGCCGCCAGGCGATTGACATGGCCTGTGAACTGCGCCCTGACCTGGTGCTGATGGACATTCAGCTGGCGGGCGACATGGACGGCATCATGGCCGCCAAAATGATCCGCTCACAGCTGAACCTGCCGGTGGTTTTTTTGACCGCCTTTGCAGCCGATGACATTCTGGACCGCGCCAAGCTCTCCGAGCCCTATGGCTACATCCTCAAACCATTTTCCGAGCGGGAGCTGCGCACGGTCATTGAAATGGCCCTGTACAAGTATGCTTCTGAAGCCAAGCTGCACGATGCCGCCGCCCACACGCAAAGCATTCTTGAAAACATGATGGACGGCGTCATCACCATCGATGTGCATGGGCTGATGGAGTCTTTCAACAAGGCAGCCAGCACCATTTTTGGCTACACCCCCGAGGAGGTGATTGGCCGCAATGTGTCGATGCTGATGCCCGAGCCGCACCGCAGCCAGCATGACAGCTACCTGGGGCGCTACCACGCCACCGGCGAAGCCCACATTTTGGGCACGCCGCGCGAGGTGCATGGCAAGCGAAAAGACGGCACTGTGTTCCCCCTGAGCCTGTCGGTATCCAAAATCACCCGCCAGGGGCGCACCACCTTCATTGGCGTGACGCGCGACTTTACCCAGCACCGGCTGGACCTCGAAGAAATTCGCCGCCTGGCTTTTTACGACCCGCTGACCGGCCTGCCCAACCGGCGCCTGCTGATGGACCGCCTCAAGCACGCCATGGTCACCTCGGGGCGCAGCGGCCAGCATGGCGCTCTGATGTTTCTTGACCTTGACCATTTCAAGCTGCTCAACGACAGCCAGGGTCACGAGTTGGGCGACCTGTTGCTCAAGGATGTTGCCCAGCGCCTGGGCAGTTGCATGCGCGAGGGCGACAGCCTGGCCCGTTTGGGTGGCGACGAGTTTGTGGTACTGCTCGAAGCCCTGAGCCCCAACGCCCCCGAAGCTGCTTCGCAAGCCGAGCACATTGCCAACAAAATCCAGGACGTTCTGGGCCAGCCCTACACCCTGCGCGACAACGTCTACACCAGCACGCCCAGCATCGGCATTGTGGTGTTTTACCAGGAGCGCGAAAGCATTGACGAACTGCTCAAAAAGGCCGATGCCGCCATGTACCAGGCCAAGTCGGCAGGGCGCAACACCACCTGCTTTTTCGACCCCGCCATGCAGGACGCCGTATCGGCCTACACCGAACTGGTCAAAGACATGCGCCGGGGACTGGCCAAGGCCGAGTTTGTGCTGCACTACCAAATTCAGGTGCGCGTGGGCAGCTCTGACAACGGTTTGCCCGCCACCACCGGGGTGGAGGCGCTGGTGCGCTGGAACAACGCCACACGCGGCATGGTGTCCCCGGCCCACTTTATCCCCCTGGCCGAAGAAACCGGGCTGATATTGCCGCTGGGCCAATGGGTGCTGGAGACCGCCTGCGCCCAGCTGGTGGCCTGGGCCGACAACCCGCAAACCGCGCACTGGACCATGGCGGTCAACGTCAGCGCCTCGCAGTTTTCCCAACCCGATTTTGTCGAGCATGTCGAGCAGGCCCTGCTAAAGACGGGTGCCCGCCCAAATCTGCTCAAACTGGAACTCACCGAGAGCATGCTGGTGTCCAATGTGGACAGCATCATTGCCAAAATGAACGCCATCAAAGCGCGCGGCGTGAGCTTCTCGCTGGACGACTTTGGCACTGGCTACTCCTCACTGAGCTACCTCAAGCGCTTGCCCTTGACGCAGCTCAAAATTGACCAGTCTTTCGTGCGCGACGTTTTGACCGACCCTCACGACGCCGTCATTGCCCGCACCATCGTGGCACTGGGCCACAACCTGGGCATGAAGGTGATCGCTGAAGGAGTGGAAACCGAAGGCCAGCGTGAATTTTTGGCCAGCATTGGCTGTGATGCCTACCAGGGCTACTTTTTCGGACGACCCGGCCCGGCCGAGATGCTGACCGATTTTTTAAACAAATAGTGCTGCTTGCGCGCATGGAATCTGCGCGAGCAGCTACTAAATTAATAGTAAACATGCCAACTTGATTGGCCTGTGTTCCGGCATGAACTTCAAATTCCCGGCTTGGCGCTCACTCAACACCCAGGTCACGCTGTTCACCTTGGTCATTTTTTTGGCCAGCATCTGGACGCTGGCCTTTTTCGCCGTCCGGATGCTGCACGAAGACATGCAGCGCGAGATGGGCGAGCAGCAGATGTCCACCGTGACCCTGATTGCCCAGGAGCTTGACAACGATCTGACCGAGCGCCTGGACGCACTCAAGGCGGTAGCAGCCAAGGTAACACCCGCCATGATGGCCGATACACCAGCCTTGCAGCAGTTTCTGCAAGACCGTGAGGTATTTCAGTCTCTTTTCAATGCGGGAACTTTTTTCACCGGGCCCGATGGCATCGCCACTGCTTCAATACCGCTATTGGCCAAACGTGCCGGCACCAACTACATGTACCGCGACCATGTTGCGGCTGCACTCAGGCAAGGTCGCACCGGCATCGGCAACCCGATTGTTGGCAAAGCACTGCAGGTGCCTGTGATCTCGATGGTGGTGCCTGTTTTTAACCCGCAAGGGCAGGTCATGGGGACGCTGATTGGCGTGGTGGACCTGAGCAAGCCCAGCTTTTTGGACCGGATTTCAGAAAACAGGTACGGCAAAACCGGCAGCTACGTGGTGGTGGACAGACGGGCTCGCCAGATAGTGGCCGCCACAGAAAAAAGCCGCATTCTGGAAGTGTTGCCCACCCCTGGCATCATGCCTGTCATTGACCAGGCCATGCAAGGCGACGTGTACGCAGCCGTGTTTGTCAATCCACAAGGCGTTGAAATGCTGGGCTCGTCCAGGGGTGTGCCTGTGGCCAATTGGCATGTGGCCGTCATCTTGCCCACCAGGGAAGCATTTGCCCCGATTGAGGCCCTGCAGCTGCGCATGGTGCTGCTCACCTTGCTTGTTTCCCTGCTGGCAGCGGCGCTGACCTGGTGGATGATGCGCCGCCAGCTTGCCCCCCTGCTCGCCACCGTGAAAACACTGGCCTCAGTCTCGGCCACCAACCGCCCCCCGCAGCCCCTGCCTGTGACCACGCGCGACGAAATCGGTGAGCTCATTGGCAGCTTTAATGCGCTGCTGGCCACCTTGGGGCAGCGCGAAGAGGCGCTCAGGCAAAGCGAAGAAAGCCTTGCCATTACCCTGCACTCCATTGCCGATGGCGTGATTGCCACCGATGCGCAGGGCCGCATTACCCGCATGAACGCTGCTGCTGAGCGGCTCACGGGCTGGCCGCTGTCTGAGGCCATGGGGCGGGACTTGCCCGTGGTGTTCAACGCCATCAACGCTTTCAGCACAGACCTTTCAATCCATCCGGTGCAGCCGGTGGCAGACCGTGACCAAACCTTGGGGCTGGCCAGCCACACCGCCTTGCTGGCCAGGGACGGCGAGGTGTACCAGATTACAGACAGTACCGCGCCCATTTTGGACGCCAGCGGGCACATGGTGGGCGTGGTGCTGGTGTTCAGCGACGTCACCGGGCAACACCGGGTACAGGAATCCTTGAAAGCCAGTGAAGACCTTTACCGCACAGTGGTCAACTGGTCGCCCAATCCGATCCTGATGCACCGTGATGGACTCCTGCTGTATCTCAATCCGGCGGCAGTGGCGATGTTTGCTGCCGATTCTGAAACCGATCTGGTCGGAACGCCGGTGCTTGACCGGGTGCACCCCGACTTCAAAGAAATTGCCAGGGCACGAATCAAAGAGGGCATGGAAACAGGACACGCCGCCCCGGTCATTGAGCAGCGACTGCTCAAGGTCGATGGCACGGTCATGGATGCCGAAGTGCAGGGCATTCCGGTGGTTTTTGAGGGCAAGCCGACTGTGCTCACCGCCGTGCATGACATCACCGAGCGCAAACAGATCCACAACGCACTGCAGGCCTCCCTCAAAGAAAAAGTGGCCTTGCTCAACGAGGTTCACCACCGGGTCAAAAACAACTTGCAGGTCATCGCCAGTTTGCTGCGGCTGGAGGCGGGTCGCAGCACCCAGCAGGATACCAGGACAGTGCTCACCGATATGCAGGGCCGCATCCACTCCATGGCGCTGTTGCACGAGTCTTTGTACCGCGCGGGGACATTTGCTGCGGTTGACTTGGGGGTTTACCTCAGGGAGCTCGCCACCCAGGCCTTTCGCGCCATGGCCAGCGGCACGGGTGCCGTGCGGCTGCAATTGGAGTTGGATACGGTTCACGTCAGCATGGACCAGGCCACACCCTGCGGTTTGCTGGTCAACGAGCTGATCTCCAACTGCTTCAAACACGGTTTTGTGAACGGGCAGGGTGGAGAAATCAAAATTTCGCTGCAGGCCTTGCCCAGCACGCCAGAGGGTGCCAGCCCCGTGCGTTTGTGCGTCAGCGACAACGGTGTTGGCTTGGGTGATGATTTTGAAGCCAAGCGGGGCAAGTCGCTGGGCTTACAGCTGGTGGACGATCTGAGCCGTCAACTTGCCGGGCATCTGGAGGTTGGCCCGGGGCCTGGTGCCGTGTTCGTGGTTTGCTTTAATGTAGATAAGTCAAAAATTCCCCAGGAAAATGCATGAAAAAAACAACCATTCTCATCGTCGAAGACGAGACGGTTGTGGCCCGGGACATCTGGGCGCAGTTGACCGAGCTGGGTTACGAGCCCGTGGCCCATGCCACCCAGGGCGTTGACGCCATTCGCCTTGCGGGCCAGCTGCGCCCTGGCCTCGTTCTGATGGACATTGGGCTCGCGGGCGACATGGACGGCATTGCCTGCGCGCAGGTCATTCGCTCGCAATTTGCGTTGCCGGTGGTGTTTCTCACCGCTTTCGCGGCCGACGATGTTCTGGAGCGCGCCAAGCTGACCGAACCGTTTGGCTACATTCTCAAACCCTTCAGCCAGCGCGAAGTGCGTACTGTGGTTGAAATGGCGCTGTACAAACACCAGAGCGAGAGCAAAACACTGGCGGCCAAAAACCGGCTGCAGGCTACGCTGGACGCCATGCCAGATTTGCTGTTTGAAGCGGGCCTGGATGGCCGCATTTTTGACTACCACTCCAACCGCGCCGACTTGCTGGCGGTACCGCCCGAGCAGTTCATGGGCAAGCACGTTTCAGAGTTTCTACCAGCGCAGGCGGCGCAAACTTGCCTGGCGGCGCTGCAGGAGGCCGCACTCAAAGGTTGCAGCCGTGGCTCCGAGTACCGTCTGGGCTTGCCCCAGGGTGAGCGCTGGTTTGAACTCTCGGTGGCCCCTATGCCGGCGGTGCCGGCGGACCAGCAGCACTTTATATTGCTGGCGCGCGACATCACGGAGCGCAAAAATGCACAAGATTTGCTGCGTGAGACGACCCGCCAGTTACAGAGCTTGTCCGCCCGGGTGCTGCAGGCGCAGGAGATCGAACGCCGCCGCATTGCCATTGAACTGCACGACGAGTTGGGCCAGTCGCTCACCGCCCTCAAAATCAACCTGCAAGCCAATGCACGTTTCAAAAACCGGCCGGTTGAAGACGTAACGGCTGAAAACCTGGGCATTGTTGAAGATGTGCTCCAACATGTGCGCCGGCTGGCGCTGGCGCTGCGCCCCTCCATGCTCGACGATCTGGGGCTGGCACCGGCACTGCGCTGGATGGCCGAGCAAAATTCGGAGCGCAGCAGCATTGCAGTGGCGTTTCATGCTGTGCGCCTGCCAGAGCGGCTCACCCCCGAGATCGAGACCGCGTGTTTTCGCATCGCCCAGGAGGCGCTGACCAATGTGGTGCGCTACGCAAAGGCCAAACATGTGCAGATTGCGCTAACCCAGGAAGGAGAGTCTTTGGTGCTGATGGTTCAAGACGATGGCTGCGGTTTTGACCTGGCCGACATGAAAGCGCGCGCCTTGTCGGGCTCCAGCATGGGCGTACTGGGCATGCACGAGCGTGCGGCGCTCATTGGCGGCGTGCTGTCCATTGAATCTGCGCCAGGGCAGGGCACCACCGTGCGCCTGCGTTGTCCGCTGCGGCTGCGCGGGGCGCTGGCATGAGCCCGGTGCGCGTTTTGCTGGCCGACGACCACGTGCTGGTGCGGGCGGGCCTGCGCAAACTGATCGAAATCATTCCAGACATGCAGGTGGTGGGCGAGGCCAATGATGGCCTGGACGTGATCAACCTGGTGGCCCAGCTGCAGCCCGACCTGGTGCTGATGGACATTTCCATGCCCGCTTTGAACGGGCTGGAGGCCACCGCCCGGATCATGAAGGAGTGGCCCCAGACCCGCGTGCTCATATTGTCGATGCATCAAAACGAGGAGTATGTGCGCCAGGCTCTGCGCCACGGCGCTTGCGCCTACATGCTCAAGGACGCCGCGCCCACCGAGCTTGAATGGGCCATCAAAACCGTGTTGCAGGGCGACACTTACCTCAGCCCGGCGGTCTCCAAAGGTGTTTTGAGCGACTACATCCACCGCCTGCGCGAGCAGGACCAACCCGTTTCACCCCTGACCCAGCGCCAGCGTGAGGTGCTGACCCTGGTGGCCGAGGGTCTGAGCACCAAAGAAATTGCCCGCAGGCTTGATATTTCCATCAAAACAGTGGACACCCACCGCAGCCAGCTCATGAAACAGCTTGAAATTCACGAGATAACCGGGCTGGTGCGCTACGCCATGCGCGCCGGGCTGATTTCGCCGGATTGATGGCTAAGCCTGTGCCTTGGGCGAGAGTGTTGCAAGCCGCAGTCCTGGCAGGCCAACGAAGTCGTTGGTGTTGAGTGTTAAAAGCGCGTACCCGTGTTCGATGGCTTGTGCGGCGATCCACAGGTCGTTGTAACGTGGCCGGGGTGAGCGGCCAGCCTGTTTGACTGCAGCCGCGAGCACGCCAAACGCTGCAGCCGTGTGCTTGGACACTCCCAAAGTCGGGCGACTTTCTACTTGGCGCAAGTAGGCCGCGCGCATGGCGCGTTCTGTGGGGTCTAGGCATGACTGCACACCAAAACTCAGCTCGCCGAGTGAAATCACGGATGTAAACACAGACGCCTGGCCCGCAGCAGCAATGACCGCTTGTCGATCCACATGGTTGGCAGCGAGTCCCACCCAGATGCAGCTGTCGAAAATCATGCCCATGGGTCACGCACCGCATCGCCAAAGTCTTGACGGCTGTCCTGCAGCCAATCGGTGGCTTGCGCCAGCGTCAGCATGGGCAGTGCCAAGCCCGCAAGTGCCTGGGACGCTGTCATGCTGCGCTGTGGCGGCACGATTTGGGCAATCAGGGTGTGATTGCGCTCAATAGAGACGGTCTCGCCTTGACTGGCTACCTTGTCCAGTATCTCGCGGGTATTTCTGGCTAACTCAGTAGCACTGATGGTTTGCATTGCAACATCTCCTCGGCTTACTCATTGCTACTGATTATGCATTTTTAACGCAAATTCCAAGAAAAATGTGCAGTATGTCCGGCGACTCCCGCATTTCAGTACCTTGAAGCTGTCCAGTTACGCATCATTCCAATGTCGCTTTTCTGGGCCTCAGTGGTCTCAAGCCTTGCGGCTGGCATGAAAACAATGTTCTTTGTCACGGGGCGCGTTCGATACAACTTGTGTGAAAGGGTGCGTCACCCTATACTGAAATCTTTGTATATCCTTCTTGAGGTTCGCTATGCAAGTTGCCAAATGGGGAAATAGTCTGGCGGTGCGCTTGCCCGTCGCTTTGGTGCAAGAGCTGGGCATTGCCGATGGAGATGAATTGGTGCTGCAGCCGGCCCCCAGACAAGCTGAACAACCTGCTACGGTCAGCGTAACCCGCCTGCCAGGCAAGTTGGAGCGCTTGCAGGCGGTGCGCCACTTGCGTGCGCCTTGGGGAGCAGACTTTGCCTTTGACCGTGACGAGGCCAACGCACGGTGAAGGCGTTTATTGACACCAATGTGCTCATTTATTGGGTGGACGACAGCGCACGGGCCGATGTGGTGGAGCAGTTGCTGGTGCAAGAGTGTGTCATCAGCGTTCAGGTTCTCAACGAGTTTGCCAATGTCTTGCGCAAAAAACGCGCCATGGCGCTGCCAGATGTTGAGACACTTTGCACCACCTTGATCGACACCTGCGAGGTGCTTGATTTGAGCGTGCGCACCCACCAAACCGCCTTGAGATTAATGGCCCGCTACAACTTCTCGGTGTATGACGCCAACATCGTTGCAGCCGCAGCTTTGAGTGATTGCGCCCTTTTGTACACCGAAGACATGCAAGAAGGGCTCAATCTCAAGGTACCAGGACTGGCCAGCGCCAGCTCGCTGGTGATTCGCAACCCGTTTCGGGTTTGAGCAAGGCTTTGCGCACCGGCTCAGTCTGCGCGAGTCTTGCGTGAAACTGACTCAGGTGTTTTACCGTAAGCAACTCAGGTGTTGCCCCTATATCTGAACAGTTCACGACTGGGGAACTTGACCGTCTCAGGTTTTTTCCCCGGCTGCATAGGGTATCAACCTGATGGCGCGAGTTGATGGGCTTCATTAAAGTGAGGCTTGTGTGAAAGTCCCACAGTCCCATTCAACGGGCAAGCCGCGATGACAATCAGAATTTTGCTGGTCGACGATAGTCAGGCCTTTTTAACCGCTGTTCGCAGGTTCATTCAGTCAATGGATGGCGTGGAGGTGGTTGGGCAGGCGCATGACGGCCGCGAAGCGCTGGCCATGGCCGAAAAGCTGATGCCCGACTTGATGCTGCTTGATATATCGATGCCTGAACTCAATGGCCTGGAGGTGGCCAAGCGGATGCAGTCGTGGCCGCAGGCACCGCTTATCGTATTTTTGACCATGCATGACAACACCGGCTACCGCAGTGCGGCCCAAGAGGTGGGTGCCGCGGGGTTTTTATACAAGCCAAACGTCACAGCCGAATTGGCACTGTTCATTGAACGCTTGGTGGCGGATCAATGCCACCCAACATCTGACGTTACATTGGCGCGAAAACTGCAAAATGACTAAGCTCTAAGCCCTCAGCTGTTATCCGTAAGCCACCAAGTTTTGTATGGACTTTTCTTTCAAACCACCCACACCGCTGGAATATTTTGCAACGCTGGTTCACAGTGATGCTGAGTTTCCCCTTTTGGAGGCAGCTGTCAGCCTGGGCCAGGATGAATACCCCGCGCTGGATGTGCAAAGGGTGCTCGATGATGTGGATCAGTTGCTGGCCCGTGTGCAGCGCCGTGTGGCGGCAGATGCCGGGCCATTGCAAAAGCTGCGCGTGCTCAACCAGTTTTTTTACCGTGATTTGAATTTTGCGGCCAACTTGAATCATTTTGACGACCCTGGCAACAGCTATGTGAGTGTTGTTTTGGGCACGCGTCGCGCGATTCCGATTACTTTGGCGGTGATATGGCTGGAGTTGGCTCAGG
Source organism: Candidatus Rhodoferax bjergmarkensis (assembly GCA_016708345.1). Taxonomy (GTDB): domain Bacteria; phylum Pseudomonadota; class Gammaproteobacteria; order Burkholderiales; family Burkholderiaceae_C; genus Rhodoferax; species Rhodoferax bjergmarkensis. The sequence continues at coordinate 348,365 of JADJFX010000035.1, read as the reverse complement.
GCTTGGGGCTGGCCGCCTCGGGCGTCGGCTTTCCGGGGCATTTCATGGTGAAAGTGAAATTGCCCAAGGGTCAGGCGGTACTTGACCCTTTGAATGGTCAGTCCCTCAGTCAGGAGGAGCTTGCGCAGCGTTTGGAGCCTTTTCGCCTGGGCGTTGGTTTGCTCGACGATTTTTCGATACCGCTGGGCCTGTATTTGCAGGACTCGCCTGCGCGGGAAATCATTGCCCGAATGCTGCGTAATTTGAAAAGAATTTACCTCACGCAGGAAGACTGGCCGCGCTTGATTGCCGTGCAAGACCGGCTGATTGTGCTGATGCCCAAGGTATGGGCCGAGTACCGTGACCGCGGCCTGGCCTATGCCATGACAGGTCAGGCCATGGCGGCATTGCGAGACCTGGAGGTTTATTTGGCCAACGATGAAAGCAATGAGGATATGCCCACGATCAACAGCCAAGTGGCTGCTTTGAAGCTGATGAAGGGTTGACGGGCAAGCTCCGCCGGCTTGCTTCGACGATGATCAAGCCACCACAACCGCAGCGCCTTGCCCGCGCGCGGCAATCACGCCAATTTCATAAACTTGCTCACCCGCCGCGCGCAAGCTGCTGGCGCAGGCGCTCGCACTGGCCGCATCAATCACTACCACCATGCCGATGCCGTTGTTGAAGGTGCGGTTCATCTCGTAGTCGTCAATGCCCGCGGTGGCTTGCAGCCAGGCAAACAATTCGGTTTGAGGCCAGCTGCCTTTGGTGAGGTGCGCTGCCATGCCTTCGGGCAAAACGCGGGGAATATTTTCCAGCAAACCGCCGCCTGTGATGTGCGCCAGTGCCTTGATGCCTGAAGATGCCTCGGTATCTGTTGGGTAGGTCGCCAGTGCCGCCAGCACGTTTTTAACGTAAAGGCGGGTTGGCTCCATGAGGGCTTGTTTGAAGGGCTTGCCGTCCAGGGTGGCCGGGGCATTGGCACCAGCGCGTTCAATGCACTTGCGCACCAGGCTGAAGCCGTTGGAATGCACGCCGCTGGAGGCCAGGCCAAGCACCACGTCGCCAATTTTGACGTTCTGGCCCGCCAGGATTTTGGATTTTTCAACCGCACCCACGGCAAAGCCGGCCAGGTCGTATTCGCCAGCCGGGTACATGCCCGGCATTTCTGCGGTTTCCCCGCCAATCAGCGCGCAGCCCGACAACTCGCAGCCTCTGGCAATGCCGCCTACCACGGCGGCAGCGGTGTCCACATCGAGCTTGCCACAGGCGAAATAATCCAGAAAAAACAGCGGCTCGGCACCTTGCACCAGCACGTCGTTCACGCTCATGGCGACCAGGTCAATGCCGACGGTGTCGTGCATGGCCCATTCGAAGGCCAGTTTGAGTTTGGTGCCCACACCGTCGGTGCCGCTGACCAAAACAGGCTCTTTGTAGCGTTTGGGTACTTCAAACAGGGCACCAAAGCCGCCAATACCTGCCAGCACGCCTTCGCGCATGGTTTTTTTGGCCAGCGGTTTGATGCGCTCAACCAGTGCGTCACCCGCGTCGATGTCGACACCAGCATCTTTGTAGGAAAGGGGGGAGGAGGCGTGAGGTGTGGTCATTTAAGTTGCGTTGAAAAGGGCGACGTGGCGGGCTGATTGGCTGAGCCCTATAGAATTTGGCCAGATTTTAAGGGTTTGTCCTGCGCTTTTCGTATGCAATTTACTTCAACTCAAAAAAGCGCTTTCGCCTGGAGCCTGCTGGCGAGCGCCGCAGGCTTCATTCTGTGGCGACTGGGGCCGGTGCTGACCCCCTTTGTGGTGGCTGCAATTTTGGCCTATGCCCTGACGCCTTTGGTGGATTGGCTCGACAACGTGGGCCGCGGGCGCGTGCCACGCGTGCTGGCCGTGGTGGTGATTGAACTGCTGTTTATGGTGGTGGCGCTTGGCATTGTGCTTTTGATTGTGCCCATTTTGGCCAAGGAGCTGCCGCTGCTTCGCGAGCAGGTGCCGGTGCTGCTGGACAGCATAAATGCATCCGTGAAACCATTTTTGGCCCAGTTTGGCATCAAACTGTCCATGAACGTTGTGAGCATCAAGGCGTTTGTGGTCAAGTACCTCAGTGCCAACGTGGAAGACGCCTTTGGCTCGGTCATAACCTCGGTCAAGCTCGGTGGCAGTGTGGCGTTTGCCATTATTGGCAATGCGGTCTTGATTCCTGTGTGTTTGTTCTATTTGCTGATGGACTGGAACCGTTTTGTGGCCCGGGCGCTTGAGTTTGTGCCGCCGCGTCTGCGCGGTGCGTATGACAGTTTTACCCATGAGGCCGATGTTGTGCTGGGGCAATACCTGCGCGGTCAGTTGCTGGTGATGCTGGCGCTGTCCGTGTACTACAGCGTTGGTTTGAGTCTGTTTGGGCTGGACCTGGCCTTGCCAATTGGTGTTTTTACCGGGCTTGCAGCCTTTGTCCCTTATGTTGGTTTTGGCGTGGGGCTGATTCTGGCCACACTGGCCGGTTTGCTGGAGTTTTCCACCAGCAGCGGGGCTATGCAGGCGCTCATCATGGTGGCGGTGGTGTTTGGCTCCGGGCAAATCATTGAGGGCTTTTTTCTGACACCGCGCCTGGTGGGCGAACGCATCGGCCTGCATCCGCTGGCCGTCATTTTTGCCTTGCTGGCGTTTGGGCAATTGTTTGGGTTTGTCGGTGTGCTGATTGCCTTGCCGGCCAGTGCTGTGCTGCTGGTGGCCATGCGGCGTGCGCGAGCGCGTTACCTGTCCAGCCGGCTTTACCTGGATTGACAGCGCGCATGAAACAGATTGCGCTGGACATTGGCCTGGACCCCGGCCCTACGCTGGAGAGTTTTTATACCGGCCCCAATGAAGCTGCGCAAAAGCATCTGCAAGCCCGCTGTGCTGAAGATACAAGCGCTGCCATGGGCGCACCCGTGCCAACTTACCTGTGGGGCAGTGCCGGTTGTGGCAAAACACATTTGCTCAAAGCAGTGCAAGTTGCCCTGCGCGAGCGGGGGGCTTCGGTAGGCTGGCTTGATGCCACGGTGCTGACACCCCCGCAGTTCAATGAGCATTGGGCGGCGGTTCTGATGGACGATGTGCAGGCCTACAACGAGGTGCAACAGCACGCCGCCTTCAACTGGTTCGTCAATGCGCAAACGTCTCATTGCTGGGTGCTGTCGGCTGGCCCGTTGCCACCGGCTGACCTCAAATTGCGCGATGACCTGCGCACCCGGCTCGGCTGGGGGCATATTTTCCACTTGGGGATTCTCAGTGAGCCCGAACGGCGCGCCGTGCTGCGCCAGGCGGCTGATGCGCGTGGCGTGTTTCTGGGGGATGAGGTGATGGACTATATGTTGACCCGCTTCAGCCGCGATCTGGGCAGCCTGATCGAATTGCTCAACCTGCTCGACGGCTACGCCTTGCAGACCAAGCGGGGCATCACCATTCCCCTGATCAAATCGATGATGGAAAACACTTGAGTGAATTGAAAATTGCCATGAAACTGACCCTGTTTGACCTTGACCACACCCTGTTGCCCATCGACTCCGACTACGCCTGGGGGGCTTTCACGGGCACCATCGGGTGGACGGACCCACAGGCGTTCAAGCGCCGCAACGATGAGTTTTATGAGCAATACAAAGCTGGAACGCTCGACGTGCGCGAGTTTGTGCGTTTTTCGACGGATGCTGTGAGGCGTCAGGGTGCTATTAATTCAGTAGCTGCTCACGCACGTTTCATGAGCGCTGTGGTCCAACCAGCCATAAAATCTGAGGCCCTGTCGCTGGTCCGGGCGCACCAGCAGGCGGGCGATACCGTCGTGATCGTCACGGCCACCAATGAATTCGTGACGCGTCCCATCGCAGAGGCTTTTGGCGTGACTGAGCTGATTGCGGTGGAGCTTGAGCGTGACACTTCAGTGGGCGGTACCGGCTGGATTACCGGCGAAATTTCGGGTGTGCCCTCGTTCCGCGAAGGCAAGGTGGTGCGGGTTGAGCAGTGGCTGTCGGCGCGCCAACTGGGCTGGGCCGATGTTGAGAGCACTTTCTATACCGATTCCATCAACGATGTGCCGCTGCTCGAAAAAGTGACCCATCCGGTGGCCACCAACCCGGATGAGCGTTTGCGCGCGATCGCCGTGCAGCGTGGATGGCGCATACTTGACCTGTTTTCAACTTACTGAAGCGAATGATTAAACGATTTATCGACAAACTGCTGGGCAAATCGCCTGTGGCAGCAAAAGGCAAAAAATCCCCCTTTGGCAAACGCGAAGAGATTGGTGTGGCCGCACACGGCATCAACCCCGCCTTGGTGGACGAGCGGGCGCTCAACGTGGTGCATACCCTCAAGACGGCGGGTTTTGAAGCCTATATCGTCGGTGGCGCTGTGCGCGACCTGATGGTGGGCTTGCGCCCCAAGGATTTTGATGTGGCCACCAATGCCACCCCCGAGCAGGTTAAAAACCTGTTTCGCCGCGCTTTCATCATCGGGCGGCGTTTTCGCATTGTGCATGTGGTGTACGGGCGGGGCCGTGAGAATGAGGTGATTGAAGTCTCCACCTTTCGTGCCTACATGGACAACGCCGCGGCCGAGCAGGTGGCGGGTAACGAGAAAACCAGCAAGAGTGAACTGGCCGGCATGAAGCACGCAGTGGACTCGACCGGCCGCGTGCTGCGCGACAACGTCTGGGGCCCGCAGGAAGAAGACGCGGTGCGGCGCGACTTCACCATCAACGCCATGTACTACGACCCCGAGACCCAGATCGTGGTCGATTACCACCACGGTATCAAGGATGCCAAGGCAAGGGTGATACGCATGATTGGCGACCCCGCCACGCGTTACCGCGAAGACCCGGTGCGCATCATCCGCGCCGTGCGTTTTGCGGCCAAGCTCAGTGCCTTGGGTTTCCAGCTGGAGGCCAAAACAGCGGCACCGCTGGTTAAATCGCAGGAGTTGCTGGCCGATGTACCGCAAAGCCGCTTGTTTGACGAAATGCTCAAGCTGCTGCAAACCGGCCATGCGCTGGCGTCCATTGCGCAGCTCAAGGCGCTGGGCATGGCGCGCGGCATTTATCCGCTGCTCGATGTGGTGGTGGAGCGTGCCGATCAGGTGTTTGTCAACGGGGCCTTGCGCGACACCGACCGCCGTGTGGGTGAAGGCAAACCGGTGGTGCCCAGCTTTTTGCTGGCCTGCGCCTTGTGGGCCGACGTGCGTGATGGCTGGGCGCAAAGGCTCAACCAGCGCCAGCACTCGCACCCCGCTTTGCAGGACGCGATTGACGAGGTGTTCAACGCCCGCATTGGTGATGTGTCGGGCCGCGGAAAACTCGCCGCAGACATGCGTGAAATCTGGATGATGCAGCCCCGCTTTGACAAGCGCGTGGGCAGTGCGCCCTTTGGCCTGGTGGAGCAGCCCCGTTTTCGCGCGGCGTTTGACTTCATGCGCCTGCGCGCGGAAGCCGGTGAAATTGACGATGTGCTGGCCGATTGGTGGCAGGAGTTCAGCCTGGCCAATGACAACTTGCGCCAGGACATGGTGGACCAGGTGCGTGAAGAGCAGCAACAGCGCGCACGGGCACCCCGGGCACCCCGGGTACACAGGGCACCAGCTGTGCCCCGGGCCAGAGCTGACACGGATGGCCATGGCGAAACGGGGGCTGAAGCGTCCGCCCCGGGTGCGCCACAGCGCCATGTGGCCGATTTCCAGCCGGGTGATGGAACTGACAACCCGCCGCGCAAGCGCCGGCGCAGGCGTCGCACCGGGGCCGCCAAAGGCGCTGGTTCTGCGGGCGTCGGTGGTGGCGACACAGGTTCCTGAACCAGTATTCAGCTTTTTGTGTGATGAGGGATTGGGTTACCGCCTGCATCGGGCTCGGAGCCAACCTGGGGGACGCCAGTGCTGCTTTGCGGGCCGCCACCCATTCAATTGACACCTTAAATGAGGTAAGGCTCACACGGCGCTCGTCGCTGTACGGCAGTTCGCCGGTGGATTCCAGCGGGCCGGACTATGTGAACGCCGTGGTGCAGGTCCAAACCCGTTTGACGGCCCCGCAACTGCTGGCAGCTTTGCAGCGTATTGAGTTGCAAGCAGGGCGTGAGCGCCCCTTTCTCAACGCCCCGCGCACGCTGGATCTGGACCTGCTGTTGTTTGGTGACGCCCGCATTTGCAGCCCCGCCCTGGTGGTGCCGCATCCGCGCATGGCAGAGCGGGCATTTGTTCTGCGGCCCCTGGCTGAGTTGGCCCCGGACAGGGTCAGTGCAGAACAATTGAGCCGGGTTGCAGGCCAGTCGGTCTGGTGTCTGGGGCCACTCTGAAGATCGGGCGCTTTATCAGGCCAGCTCGGCTATCAGCTCAATTTCAACGCAGGCACCCAGCGGAATCTGGGCTACGCCAAAGGCGCTGCGTGCATGGGCACCCGGGGCCCCGAACACTTCACCCATCAATTCGCTGGCACCATTGGTCACCAGATGTTGCTCGGTAAAGTCGGCTGTTGAATTGACCAGCGACATCAGCTTGACGATGCGCTTGACCCGGTTAAGGTCGCCCACCGCCGCATGCAGCGTGCCCATCAGGTCGATGGCGACGCTGCGCGCTGCGGCCTGGCCTTGTGCGGTGTTCATGTTTTTACCAAGCTGCCCAACCCATGGCTTGCCGTCTTGCTTGGCGATGTGACCACTTAAAAAAACCAGGTTGCCGGTTTGAACAAAAGGCACATAAGCCGCAGCCGGAATGGCTACGGGGGGCAGGGTGATGCCGAGTTCGGTGAGTTTGGTGTAAATGCTCATGGGGTGTCCTTTGGTTTGGTTTTATGTATTAAATTGGCCATTTGCGCAGGTATTGCTTGCGCAACGCGCTATGTAAATAATAGCAAAATGAATCATCAACCTGTTCTGCTTCTGGCACAGGGTGGGGTGAATATAGTCGACGCCTGAGCCCCCTTTATGTAAAATCGCCGCCCTAGGGTTTTCCCGTATTTTTGCGATCAAACCCTTTTGGAATGCCAATCCCGGCATGGACAACGTTAATTCATAAAGTAAGGCTGAGTCATGGCACGTCGTTTGAGTCCCTTGGACATTGCGTTTTTGCAGATGGAAACCCCTGAAGCACCGTCCCACGTGGGAGGGCTGCAGATTTTTGAAATTCCAGCGGGTTACAAGGGCTCGTTTGTGGCAGACCTCAAGGCCAGGCTGGAGGTGATTGCGGTTGGCGAGCCTTTCAATCTCAAACTCAGCCCCAAGGGTTTGCCACTGGCTTTCCCGACCTGGATTGCGGACAACAATTTTGACATCGACTTTCATCTGCGGCATTCGGCATTGCCCAAGCCGGGGCGAATGGACGAATTGATGAAACTGGTGTCTCGGCTGCATGGCCGCCTGCTGGACCGCACGCGCCCACTGTGGGAGATGTACCTGATTGAAGGCCTGGAAGGCAACAGATTCGGCATTTACATCAAAATTCACCATGCGCTGGTGGACGGTGTGGGTGGCATGCGCCTGATGGACCACAGCCTGTCGCGCACGCCGGATGACCAAAATATGCGGGCGCTCTGGTCGGTGGAAGAGATTGAAAAACGCGCCCGTCTCAAACGGTCGATGACCGATGGCGCTATCAAGACGGCCAAAAGCGTGTGGGGGCCGCTGCGCTCCATGCCGCAGGTGCTCAAAGCCCTGGCTTTGCCGGGCAAGACCGAAGCCGCCATTGCGTTCAAAACATCCAAGACGGTTTTTAATGGCCACATCACGGCTTCACGCCGGTTTGCCGTTCATTCGCTGCCGCTGGCCGAGGCCAAAGAAATTGGCAGCACGCTCGGGCACACGGTCAATGACATGTTTCTGGCCATTTGCGCGTCAGCGCTGCGGCGCTATCTGGCTGAGAAAAACATGACCCCGGACTTGCCGCTGACGGCCACGGTGCCGGTGTCGATTCAACTGGAGGGGGCCAACAAAAAGGGCAACCAGATTACCTATATTGCGGTCAACTTGTGTACTGATGTGGATGACCCGCTGGAGCGCATGGCGGCCATTGGTCGCTCGGCTGCGGCGGCCAAGCGCAATATGAGTGCCCTCACGCGCCATGCGGTGCAAACCCTCGCGGTGGTCGCCCAAAGCACAGCAGCTTTGATCAACCATTTTCATTTGTCGGCTTTCGTCACACCGCCGGCCAATCTGGTGCTGTCCAACGTGCCTGGGCCGCGTGAAACGCTTTATTTGATGGGGGCCAAGGTGGTTGGCTCCTACCCCATGTCGATATTGATGGATGGCCAGGCGCTGAACATTACCCTGTGCAGCCAAGGTGGCCGTCTTGACTTTGGCATTTTGGGTTGTCGCAATGCCATGCCAGACATCAATTTGCTGGGCAAGTATGTGGGTGAGGCCTTTGAGGAGTTGAAGGAGTTGGCGGCCAGCAAAAATACAACCCGCCCAGCAGAGTCTGATTCGGCAAAAATCAAAGCAAAAGCCAAAGCCAAGGCGCCAGCCAAGCCCAAGGCCAAACCCACTGCTGCGCGCACGTCAAAGGTCGTGATTGAAGCGAAGCTTGAAACCAAGGTCGATGCAGAAAACGAAGCAAAGCGTCCTGCCAAAGCCAAAATTGCCCGCAAAGCGGCTGAAACCAAGGTTGCCGTGCCAGTTGCGGCCTGAACATAAAAATCATTTTTAAAGGAAAAAAGCATGGAAGTTATTGCCAAGCACGCCTACCCCAGGTCGGCCGAGACCGTATTCAAATGTTTTGGTGACAAGGAGGGCACCGTGCGCCGGTTTACCGCCTTGGGTGCTCGCAACATTGAAATCGATACTCTCAAGCTGACCAAAACCTCGATGGACATGCTGATTCACCGCGAAGAGCCGATCGACGCGCCGGCTTTTCTAAAGAAGTTTGTCGGTGAGTGGAACTCGATCACGCAGGAAGAGCATTGGACGGGTTCAGCTGCCAAGGGTTACCAAGGCGAGCTCAAAATTCAACTCAAGGGCGTTCCTGTCAGCATTACCGGCAAGCTGACGCTTCACGGGGATTCTGAAAGTTGTGTGAACGAGATCGTCATGACCTTCGAGAGCAGCATTCCACTGATTGGCAAGAAGCTGGCGGCGTTTGTGGCCGCCGCAGCAGAGGTGCAAATGCAAACCGAATATGAGCTGATACGCGACAGCCTGTGATCAGCAGTGCATTGACTAGAGCGTTTGCAAACGCTGCAGCGCTGCATGGAGGGTCTCGTCCTTTTTGGCAAAGCAAAACCGCACCACGCGCTGGTCAAATCCGCTGCCATAAAACGCTGACAGTGGAATGGCTGCCACCCCGATTTCGCGGGTCAGCCATTGGCAAAAATCAGCTTCACCCAAGTCGCTGACTTGGCTGATGTCCACGCACTGAAAATACGTTCCCTCGCAGGGCAGCAGTGTGAATTTGGTACGGCTCAGTCCTGCGCGGAACAAGTCCCGCTTGCGCTGGTAAAAGGCAGGCAGATCAAGGTAGGGCTGCGGGTTTGCCATGTACGAAGCCAGGGCGTATTGCATCGGCGTGTTGACCGTGAAAACATTGAACTGGTGAACCTTGCGAAACTCGGCGCTGAAGGGGGCAGGGGCCGCCACATAGCCCACTTTCCAGCCCGTCACATGGCAGGTTTTGCCAAAGCTCGACACAATGAACGCGCGCGCTGCCAAGCCCGGAAAACGGGCCGCGCTGTGGTGCTGCTGGCCATCAAAAACCATGTGCTCATAGACCTCGTCGCTGATCAGCAAGACGTTGGTCGGAGCCAGAAGGTCTTGCAAGCGGAGCATGTCTGTCTGCGTCCACACCGTGCCACTGGGGTTGTGCGGGGAGTTGACGATGATGGCCCGGGTTTTGGGGGTGATGGCGGCGGCGATTTTGTCAAAATCTGGGTGAAAACTCCCGGGCGAGTCGCTTGCGCCCAGCGGCACGCGCACCGCCACACCGCCAGCGAGCTCAATGTTGGGCACGTAACTGTCGTAGCACGGCTCCAGCACAATCACCTCGTCGCCCGGATGCACAACCGCCAGCAAGGCTGTAAAAATGGCCTGGGTTGCGCCGGCTGTGATGGTTATTTCGCTTGTTGCGCAGTATTGACGGGCGTGAAGCGCTATTATTTTTGAAGCGATGGTGTCGCGCAATACCGCCACGCCTGGCATTGGCGGGTACTGATTGAGGCCTTGCTTCATGGCCAGTGTGACAGCATCGACCAAGGACGGGTCGCAGTCGAAATCCGGAAAACCTTGCCCGAGATTGACGGCGTTGTGCTGTGAAGCCAGCGCAGACATGACGCTGAAGATGGTTGTGCCCACCAAGGGGAGCTTGCTTTGGAGAGTCGGGGTTTTACAAGTCAAAATCGTTGACTCCTCCGGTCATGGCGCGGGCGACCAGGTCGCGGCTTAACCGGTCACTGAGAAGTTCGGCAAATTTGTAGACAAAATTGCGCAAATAGGCACCGCGTTTGAAGGCCACCCGTGTCACATTTTGCCCAAACAAGTGCCCGGCCTTGCGCACCACCAAATCGCTTTTGGCCCCGTCTGCCACCACATCAAGCACTGACATTTCGGCGGCTATGCCGACCCCCAAACCCAGCCTGACGTAGGTTTTGATGACGTCAGAATCAATGGCTTCCAGCGCAATGCGGGGCGACAGTTTGCGGGTGGCAAAGGCTTGGTCAATTTTGGTGCGTCCGGTGTAGGCCGGGTGGTAGGTAATGAGGGGTTCGTGGGCAATGTCTTCCAGTGTCAGGTGCTCTTTTTGGCACAAGGCATGACCCACTGGCAGCACCAGCACGTGTTGCCATTCATAACAGGGCAGGGTGACCAGCTCCGAATAGCCCGCCAGGGATTCGGTGGCAACACCAATTTCAGCAACCTCGTCCATCAGCATTTTGGCCACTTGCTCAGGCGAGCCCTGATGCAGGCTGACATTGACTTTGGGGTAGGCATGGCGCAACTTGGCCACTGGCTCTGGCAGCACATAGCGGGCTTGCGTGTGGGTGGTGGCTATTGAAAGAGTGCCGCTGTCTTCGGCACTGTACTGCTCGCCGATGCGTTTGAGGTTGCCCACTTCGCGCAGAATGAGTTCAATGCTTTGCAGCACCTGCTGGCCAGGCTCTGTGATGCGTTTGAGCCGCTTGCCATGCCGGGCGAAAATTTCGACGCCAAGCTCCTCTTCCAGCTCAATGATGGCTTTGGAAACGCCTGGCTGCGAGGTGTGCAGTGCCTTGGCAGCTTCCGTCAGGTTGAGGTTGCGCCGGGCAGCTTCCTGGACAAAGCGGAATTGATGAAGATTCATATCAATTTGCGACTAAAGAGGACTTTCATTATGTTGCAAAGAGATATGCCAACTTGCGTTAACCGTTCAGGAAATGGCAATTTTGGCCATCAGCTCTATTAATAAAGGCTCTTCGCCCACGGCGGGTCGCAAGTTGAAGCTGATGTGCGGATGGTTGATCTTTAATTGGGCCATGATGACGGGCAAATCTTCCCGCGCATGTTTTCCAACACCCAAGAACAAAGGCACCACGGTGATGGCGTTGACGCCCCGTGCGGCCAATTCGGCTGCACTGGTGGGCAAGTCAGGCACCGAGAGTTCCAGATAGGCACAGTTCACGAGCACATCTGGGGCAATTTTTCGAATGTGATCGGCCACCGCTTCAATGGGTTTGCGCCACAGCGGGTCGCGTGAGCCATGGGCAAACAAAATGGTGCCGCGTTGGGTGCCGGCAGGTGTTGTGTCGGGTTGCATCAAGTTCTCCTTATCGTTTGAGGACCAGCCACCCAAACGCGGTCAGGGATAGCAGTGAATAAATCATGCCAGGCAGCGCAGCCGTCAACCAGGGTTGCCAGTTTTGCAGGTTGCCTATGTAGCCAAAGACGTTGTTGAGCAGAAAAAAACTGATGCCCGCCATGACACCTGCGAACACATAGGTGGCAATGCCGCCAGATCGGAAGTGCAGGTAGGCAAATGGCAGGGCCAGCACCACCATGACCAAGCAGCTCAGGGGGTAAAAAACTTTTTTCCAGAATTCGATTTCATAGCGCTGTGCACTTTGCTGGTTGGCGTTCAGATGCCGGATGTACTCAAACAAGTCAATCGTGCGCATACGCTCAGGTTTAAGCAGCGCAGCAGACACCATTTCAGCACTGATCTGGTTGGGCCAGCGCAAAACGGATAGCTGCGTGCGCTAGATGCCGGCGGCAGTGTTATCACGCGCAGGAAACTCTGTGCGTTTGACTTGCTGCAGGCTCCAGGACTCGTCTTCTCCAAAGTACGCGGAATCAGCTTCCATTGTTGACATCAGAAAACCCTGATTGTCGAATTCAAAGATGCGCACGGAGCGCATGCTGCCATCGGACTCCAATGCGTTGACGTTGACTGCGTACTGGGCATAGGCTTGCTTTTCCTTCAGCCAAGCGCCGGTCTGACCCACGGTGATGCGCCCCTGGTAGCGAGCTTTCAGGAGCTGACCGGTGCGGTCTGCCATTGGTGCAACGTAGTCACCGATCGCAAACGTCAACACCACAAAACCCAAGCCGAGCAGCAGCAATGTTTTGAGCGCCCGCCCAGGACCCAGTCCACTGGTTCGCAAAATGGTGAATTCCGAGCTTTGGGCAAGGCGTGCCATCACGAAGATGGTGCCAATCAATACGGCAATAGGCAACAGTTCGTAGAGGTGACTGGGCGTCATCAGTGCGACAAACGACAGGGCATGAATCAGTTTGTATTGGGCAGCGGCATGGCGGCCGATGGACTGAATCTCCTCGACAAAATCAAAAAAGAAAAATAAGGAGAGAAACCCCAAGGTCACAAAAGCCACCGCAGACAGCACCTCGCCGTAGATCAGGCGTCGGATGGTTTTCACGTTGATGACTTTCGAAGTGAAGAGATGAAGTCGGGTAAAAGCGTGTGCCATTGCCAGGCGTTGTGGCTTTTGGCAAGCCAGAAGCTGCCGAGCACCAGTGCGCCGCCATGCAAAGCCAGTAAAAAACCGGCAAACGAAACTTTGCCTGATGCGATCCAGCTCTGGCCCAGATTGAGCAGGTTGTAGTAAATAACAAATGCGAACATGGCGAAAACCAGGTTGATGCTGCGACCCACCCGTGGGTTGACACTGGAAACTGCAACGCCAATGATGATGAAATTAATCGATGCCAAAGTCAGTCCGATACGCCATGACAACTCTGCCAGGTTGGCAAGCGTCAGGTTGTTCAGCAGTTCCTGGGTGGGCCGTGTGTTGACCGGGATGTAGTCACTGCCGGTAAGCACATTGGCTCCCACTTTGGCACCATATTCTTCAAATTGGCTGATTTTCAGGTCAGAGGTTCCCATCGTACTTTCCAGCCGTTGACCGTTGCTGAGCATCAAAAATCGGTCTTCACCCACAGTTTGAACCCGACCGCTGCGCGCCGAGGTGACCGTTTCCTTGCCATTTTCAGTGGTGGCGATAAACACGTTGGAGCCCAGTTGCTTGCCTGAGGCGTCTTTTTCCACAAAAAACACACGTTTGCCACCAGCCGACTCTTGAAATTGCCCAGGCTCAATGCGCTCAAGGTCACCGCGCCTTTCGTATTGGTCTTTCATTTTTTCGATGCGTGCGTTCGACCACGGCAGCACCAGCATGGCCAGTGCCATCACCACCAGCAAGACCGGCCAGGCAAAGCGAAACAAGGGCCGCAGCAAGGAGGACAAACCACGACCACTGGTGAACCAGATCACCATTTCACTGTCGCGGTACATGCGTGACAGCGTGGCAATGATGGAGATAAAAAGACTCATGGTCAAAATGGTGGGCATGTAAGCCAGTACGGTGTAACCCATGACCAGCATCACATCTGAGGGGTTGAAGCTTCCGCGTGAAGCGGCTCCGAGTGTGCGGATCAGCGTCATGGTCATCACCACTGTGGCCAGCACAATCAGTGTTGCGCCAAAACTGCGTGCGAGTTCCCGGCGGATGGAGGAATGGAATAACATTGGCGCAGAATTACCGAGACAGATCGCAAAGCTACACCTGTGTGTCGGTCCTCAACTTAGTGAAAAACCTGAATTATGAACTTTGAACTCAAGACCTTTGACTTAAGCAGTGCTGCGATCGAGAAATGTGATGCGCTGATTGTGCTGCTGGGTCAGTCTTTCAAGCCGGCAGACGATGTTTTGTCCACGCTGGTGGCGCAGGCACTCAAGGCCAAGGACCTGGAAACCAAGGCCGGAAAAACTTTGATTCTGTACCGTGCGAACGGGTTGGCCTGCACCCGGGCAGTGCTCGCTGGTATTGGTGATGGCTCGGCCAAAGACGTCAGGCAAGCTGTGTCTGCTGCCGTGTCAGCGGTCAAGTCAAGCAATGTCAAAAAAGTGCTCATCTGCTTTGCCGCGTTGCCTGACGCACAGGCCCTGCGTGCAGCGCTGGTGGGCGTTGCAGAGGCCAGCTATGTGTTCACTACCACCAAATCAAAGCCCGAGGGTCGAGTGATTCAGCGGGTGGTGGTGGGTGTGCCCGATGCTCCCACGTTCAAGCCCGTTTTTGACCGGGCCGTGGCGGCCGTGGCGGGCATTGAGTTTGCCAAGGAATGGGCGAACCGCCCGGCTAACCATGCCACGCCCACCTTGCTGGCAGGTGCTGCCCAGTCCTTGGCCAAACTTGCGAACATCACATGCGAAGTCTTGGGCCCTAAAGAGGTGGCCAAGCTGGGCATGGGATCCTTTATGGCGGTGGCACAGGGGTCGGACGAGCCTTTGCGCTTTATTGTGTTGCGCTACGAGGGTGCAAACAAGTCGCACGCGCCAACGGTGCTGGTCGGCAAAGGCATTACTTTTGACAGCGGCGGCATTTCGATCAAGGCAGCAGCCGAGATGGATGAGATGAAATTCGATATGTCCGGTGCAGCCAGTGTGCTGGGTGTGTTCAGGGCACTGGCTGAGCTCAAACCCGCAATCAACGTGGTGGGTTTGATCCCGGCTTGCGAAAACTTGCCCAGTGGCCGGGCCATCAAACCCGGCGATGTGGTGACCAGCATGAGTGGACAGACCATTGAAATCCTCAACACCGATGCCGAAGGGCGTTTGGTTTTGTGTGATGCCCTGACCTATGCAGAGCGTTTCAAACCCCGTGCTGTGGTGGACATTGCAACCCTTACCGGGGCCTGTGTGGTGGCCCTGGGCGCGGTGCGCAGCGGACTGTTTTCGAACAACGAAGAACTCGCTGCAGCCCTGCTGGCAGCGGGTGAGTCGTCGCAAGACCTGTGCTGGCG
This sequence comes from Candidatus Rhodoferax bjergmarkensis, assembly GCA_016708345.1. Classification (GTDB taxonomy): domain Bacteria; phylum Pseudomonadota; class Gammaproteobacteria; order Burkholderiales; family Burkholderiaceae_C; genus Rhodoferax; species Rhodoferax bjergmarkensis. The sequence continues at coordinate 333,157 of JADJFX010000035.1, read as the reverse complement.
GATGCCTTTGGACGATGACTATGCAGAAGGTCTGAAAACCAGTTTTGCCGACGTGGCCAACGTGGCCGGACGCACGGGTGGGGCCATCTCCGCCGCCAAGTTTTTGCAGCGCTTTGCCACCAAGTATTCGTGGGCTCATCTGGACATTGCGGGCACTGCCTGGAAAAGTGGCACCGCCAAAGGAGCCACGGGCCGCCCCGTGGCTTTGTTGCTGGACTATTTGCTGGCAGCCCCCGCATCGCACAAGTGATGGGTGCAATGACCGAAGTTGCCTTTCATTTCAATACGCCGGACCGGGTTGCCTATGCCTGCCGGTTATTGCGTAAAGCGGTGGCCAGCGGGGCCAAACTGATGGTGACCGGCTCACCCGATACCTTGCAGCAACTGGATAGCGCTTTGTGGAACTTTTCCCCTACGGACTTCGTGCCGCACTGCCATGCAGATGACAATGCCTTGCTTGTCAGCGCGTCGCCGGTGGTGTTGAGCGCATCCGCACAGGCGGGTGCCCATCGGCAGGTATTGGTCAATCTGGATCGCCAAGTGCCTGAAGGGTTCGAACAGTTTGAACGCGTTATTGAGCTGGTCGGCATGGACGACGAAGACCGGCAACTGGCCAGACGCCGCTGGAAGCATTATGTTGACCTTGGTTACACGATCACACGCCATGATTTGACTTTAAAGGCCCCTCACTGATGAGTGCAAAACCCACCCCACCCAAAATGCCCCGGTTTTTGCCGACCTTGACGGAAATTGTCCACCCTCCCGGCGTGCCCCGAAAAACAAGGCGGGCAACACCTGTCCTTGAAGAGACACTTTGGTTTGTGATGCAGCGGGTGGATCTGGTGTTGGAACGCCGAATTCGTGAAGAAGCGGACGCTATGCTGCATTCCGTCGTGGATGAGCGAATCCAGGAGGCAAGTGCCCGCCTTCGGCAAGAGCTGGAGCCAGTGATCAGACAGGCGGTGATCGACGCCATGAAGGCACAGGAGAAAGACTCAAAATAATACGCTTGAAGCGGCCTATACAATGGCCGAACTGTGGCGTTAACACGAGGAGCAGCACATGGGGAGTCGATCACTAGGGGTGGATGTGGCGGCCAGACGGCGGGCCAGGAAACAGTTTGAAAGCTCCAATCAGCGCAACCGCAGAAACTACCCCGCCCGCATTTTGGCCACGCTGGTGGCTGTAACGGTGGTCTTGGTGATCCTGCCCCGGCTGGCTTACATGAGTACCCGCAACGATCGCTGAAGGCGGTCTCATTCTTTGCCTTTATCCTAGAAATTCAGCTGAACTTCATCCCAGAAGTGGGATGCGAGTGGATCAGCTTTCCAACATGCATGCCATTTTCCGTTCGGAGTTTCGATTTTTTCATCGTCTGCGGGTGCGTTGGGCCGAGGTGGACATGCAAAAAATCGTGTTCAACGCACATTACCTCATGTACTTTGATACCGCCATGTCCGACTACTGGCGTGCGCTGGCTTTGCCTTACGACACCACGTTGCAGGCGTTGCAGGGTGATTTGTATGTGAAGAAGGCGAGTATCGAATTTCACGCTTCGGCCCGGGTGGACGACCAACTTGACGTGGCGCTGCGGTGTCAGCGCATTGGCACTTCGTCTATGGCATTTTCCGGGGCCATATTTCGTGGTGAAAAGCATTTGATCAGCTGCGAAATGATTTACGTGTTTGCTGATCCCACCACCCAAACCGCAAGGCCAGTACCGACTGCTTTAAGAGACATATTGCTCGGCTTCGAGGCGGGCGAATCGATGATCCAAGTTGAGCTGGGAAGCTGGCAGGCGCTGGGCGGCGAAGCACACTTGCTGCGCGCCGAGGTGTTCGTGAATGAGCAGGGCATTGATCCGGTGCTGGCATGTGATGCTTGCGACGAGGCCGCAGTGCAAGCCGTGGTCAGAAACCGGATGGGCTTGGCGGTGGCCACGGGTCGTTTGTTGCAACACGACCCGGGTGTGGGGCGAATTGGCCGTATGGCGGTTCATCGCATGGTGCGCGGATCAGGCTTGGGGCGTGAACTTCTGCAGGCCTTGATGCGCGCAGCCACCCAGCGCGGGGATCGTGAGCTGCTGGTGCATACACAGCGCAGTGCTGAAGGGTTTTTCCAACGCCAAGGGTTTTTAGTGTGTGGCGAACCTTTTGAAGAGGCGGGAACGGAGCACATTGAAATGCGCCACCCCGTGCACAGTGATTCAATTCACATGGTCTGAGGTGAGGACCCGAATGAAAGCATTTGCAAGTTTTGTCTTGTGGATGACTGCAGTGTGCGCCGGTCAAAAAGACTTCATCGCAGCCGTCACCGCCCGCGCCAACTTACTGGGCATCTCGGACAAAACAGGCGACAAATTCGGCACGCTGGAAGTAGCCCACGCCCAAACCTAGGGCGACGTCATCATTATCGCGGGACTTCACGGCGCTGGGGGTGGAGTGACTTTACTGCCTGAAACCATGCTTTTTTTGTTAATTTGCTACCAAAAAAATAGCTGCTCGCGCATATTCCACGTGCGCAAGTGGCCGTTTTGATATGTATTTTTGAGGGATGGCATGGTGTCTTGGTCGTCAGCACCATTGAAATGACCTGGGAACTGGCCATTTGCCGACCCGGTGGGCAGGCAAGGTATCATTGCGCCTTGTTTCACGGGCTGTCCGGCAGTCTGCGAGCCATCAAAAATCCAAGTCAAATCAACAGCTTAAGCAGCTTTCGCGATCCGTGCGTCTTAATTCAATCAAGCTATCAGGGTTCAAGTCCTTCGCTGAACCGACCAATTTCATGTTGCCGGGGCAACTGGTGGGCGTGGTCGGACCCAATGGCTGTGGCAAATCGAACATCATGGATGCGGTGCGCTGGGTGCTGGGCGAGTCCAAGGCGTCGGAGCTGCGCGGTGAGTCGATGCAGGACGTCATTTTCAATGGCACCAACACCCGCAAGCCTGCCAGCCGTGCCAGCGTGGAGCTGGTGTTTGACAATGCCGACCACCGGGCCGGGGGCCAGTGGAACCAGTTTGGCGAGATCGCAGTCAAGCGTGTGCTCACGCGCGACGGCACCAGCAGTTACTACATCAACAACCAGCCGGTGCGCCGCCGGGACGTGCAAGACGTTTTTCTGGGCACTGGCCTCGGGCCGCGCGCCTACGCCATCATCGGCCAGGGCACCATCAGCCGCATCATCGAATCCAAGCCCGAAGAATTGCGGCTGTTTCTGGAAGAAGCAGCGGGCGTTTCCAAATACAAAGAGCGGCGCCGGGAGACTGAAAACCGCCTCAACGACACCCGCGAAAACCTGACGCGGGTTGAAGACATTCTGCGTGAGCTGGGTGCCAATCTGGAAAAGTTGGAAAAGCAGGCAGAGGTGGCACGCAAATACAACGCCTTGTCTGCCAACGTCACGCTCAAGCAACACCAGCTCTGGTTTCTCAAGCGCGGCGAGTCCGAGCTGGATCAGGCCAAGGTCAAGGCCGACGCGCAAGGTGCCGTCGTGGCGCTGGAGAGCCGGGTGGCGGACCTGCGCCACATTGAGGCCGAGCTGGAAACCGTGCGCCAAGCCCATTACGCGGCCGGTGACCAGGTCAACCAGGCCCAGGGCCTGTTGTACGAAGCCAGCACCGAGGTCGGGCGGCTGGAGGCTGAGATTCGCTTTGTGGTGGAAGGCCGCCAGCGGGTAGAGCAGCGCCTCATCACGCTCAAGGAGCAAACCGCCCAATGGGCCACCCGGCGCGACGATGCTCAGGCCGAAATTGAAAACCTGCAAGAGCTGGCGATGGTCGGCGAAGAAAAAACCGAACTGCTGGCGGCACAGGTGGAGGATCAGGCGCAGCTGTTGCCCGATCTGGAAGAGGCTTTGCGGCTGGCCCAAAAAGCCGCCAACGAGCAGCGGGCCAGTGTGGCCCAGGTGCAGCAGCAAATTCAGGTGCTGGCAGCGGACCAGCGCAGCATTGAAGAGCAATCGCGCCAGCTCACCGTTCGCCGTGAGCGACTGAGCGCCGATCGCAACGCACTGGCTGCCCCCGATGAAACCCGCTTGTTAAATCTGCAAAGTCAGCTGGCGCAGGCACAGGAGGCCGCCAGCGTGGCCGAGGCCCGTTTGCATGAGTTGCAGGAAACCGTGCCGCAACTCGACGACCACCGGCGTCAGCAACAACAGACGGTCAATACCGAAGCCGCCCGCAAGTCCGATTTGTCCGCCCGCATGGAAGCGCTCAAAGCCTTGCAGGAGAAGGTCAAGACCGACGGCAAATTGCAGCCCTGGCTGGCCAAACATGGGCTGGACAGCCTGCAGGGCTTGTGGAGCCGTATTCACATTGAACAGGGGTGGGAAAACGCGCTGGAAGGGGCGCTGCGCGAGCGCTTGGGCGCGCTCGAAGTGTCCCGGCTGGAGATGGTGCGCGCCTTTGGCAGTGATGCGCCGCCCGCCAAATTGGCGTTTTTCAGCCCGCCGCTGGCGGCGTTTCCGCAAGCTGGCGCTGCTTTGCCACGCCTGTACGATTTGCTGCGGATCAACGATGCCGGTCAAAAAGCGGTGCTGGCCGATTGGCTGCAAGGCTGTTTCACCGCGCCGAGTTTTGAAGACGCCTTGGCCAACCGTGACAAGCTGCAGCCGGGACAGATGATTTTTGTCAAAGCCGGCCACGCTGTCAGCACCTACAGCGTGAGTTTTTACGCGCAGGACTCGGAACAGGCCGGTTTGCTGGCACGCGCCCAGGAAATTGAAAATCTGGAGAAGCAGCTGCGCGCCCAGACTTTGATCAGCGACGAATCCCGCGTGGCGCTGGTGCGCGCGGAGGCCGCTTATGCCGATGCCTCGCAGCGTTTGGTGGGTGTGCGCCGCGAGGCGTCCGAGTGCCAAAGCCGGGCTCATGAATTGCAGGTCGAGACCTTGCGCCTGTCGCAGCTGGCCGAGCAAACCCGGACTCGCAGTGCGCAAATTGCCGGCGACTTGGCCGAGGTGGATGGCCAGCTGGATGATTTGGCAGAGCGCCGCGCGACATCTGAGGGTCGTTTTGAAGAATTGGACATGCAACTCGCCGACACCCAGGAGCGCCACGCCCAGCTGGACGAGCGCGTGATGGCTGCCGAGCGCAAACTGAGCGAGTGCCGGGAGCAGCAGCGCAGCCTGGAACGCCAGGCGCAAGAGGCGGTTTTTTCCATGCGCAGTCTCGATGCGCGCAAGGCGGAGTTGTCACGTGCTATCGAAACTGCAGCACAACAGGCCCTTTCCATAAGCGGGGAAGAGCAAAGAGCCCATGCAGAGTTGGAGCGGCTCAACGATGCTGCAGCCCAAGGCGGTTTGCAAAATGCGCTGGCCGTCAAACTCGATCGCGAGAAAGCGCTGGGGCTCAAGCGCAGCGAGTACGACGACCTGACCGCCAAGCTGCGCGCCAGCGATGAGCGCCGGATGCAACTGGAGCGCGAACTGGACCCCTTGCGTCAGCGCATCACCGAATTCCAGCTCAAGGAACAAGCCGCGCGCCTGGGCTATGAACAATTCGCCCAATTGCTGACAGAGGCGGGGGCCGACCTGGACTTGGTGGCCAAGTCGATTGAAGAAGGCAATGTGCGTTTGGGCGGCATGCAAACCGAGATTGACCGCCTCAACCGTGAAATTGCTGCGCTGGGGGCTGTCAATCTGGCGGCGCTGGAGGAGCTTGAGCTTGCCGGGCAGCGCAAGCAGTTTCTGGATGCCCAGATGGCCGATCTGGTGGAAGCCATGACCACGCTGGAAGATGCCATCAAGAAGATTGATGCGGAAACCCGCGAACTGCTGTCGGGCACCTTCAATTCGGTCAACGAGCATTTTGGGCGTATGTTCCCCGAACTGTTTGGTGGCGGCAATGCCAGGCTGGTGATCACCGGGGAAGAAATTCTGGACTCCGGCGTGCAGGTGATTGCCCAGCCACCGGGCAAGAAAAACCAGACGATTCATTTGCTGTCGGGTGGCGAAAAAGCACTGACCGCGATTGCGCTGGTGTTTGCGATTTTTCAGCTCAACCCGGCACCTTTTTGTTTGCTCGACGAGGTGGACGCTCCGCTGGACGATGCCAATACCGAGCGTTATGCCAAATTGGTGTCCAGCATGAGCCAGCAAACTCAATTTTTATTTATCAGCCACAACAAGATTGCCATGGAAATGGCGAAACAATTGATCGGCGTGACCATGCAGGAGCAGGGTGTGTCGCGCATTGTGGCTGTGGACATGGACGCGGCGGTTTCAATGGCGGAGGCGTTTTGATTATGGGTAATCTGCAAATTGGCTTGGCGCTGGCGGGTGCCTTGGTTCTGGTGATCATGGTTTTGCATGGGGCTTGGTCTTCGCGCAAAAACCTGCCCCGGCAGGCTGTTCCACCCGTGCCGGTGGCAAACCCTGGTTCCGAGCCCCAGTTGGGTCAGGGGATTGAACCTGAACTGGATGCGGCTGCATTTGATGTCGCCAAGTTTCCTTTGGTTCCAATAGAAAAAAACTCCTGCATTGACCCCTTGATTGATGTGCTTGCACCCATTGCGCTAGAAAATCCGGTGTGGGGCGACGCCGCACTGGCTGCCATGCCCGCCACACGGCGGGTGGGAAGCAAATTATTTTCAATTGAAGGCTTTCAAGAAACCACCGGGCGCTGGGAAACACCGCATGCAGGGCAGCGCTACGCCAAGCTGCAGGCAGGTGTTCAGCTGGCAAACCGTTCTGGCCCGCTCAATGACATTGAATATTCTGAGTTCGTCATGAAAACGCAAGCCTTTTGTGATGCCATCAACGGTGCGCCTGATTTTCCGGATATGCGTGAGGAGGTCGCCCGCGCCCGTGAGCTCGATCAGTTTGCCGGGGATCATGATGCACAACTTGGTTTTGTCGTGCGGGCCCGCAATGCGGCCTGGAGTCCGGGCTACGTGCAACAAAATGCAGCACGCGTCGGGTTTGTGGCGGGTGCGATTCCTGGGCGCATGGTGTTGCCAGCCAGCGTGGCTGGTTTGCCGCCTGTTTTGGGCCTGAGTTTTGACACCCAGGCGGCCATGGCCGAGGATCCTGCACAGTCAGCCATTCGCGAGCTGGCCATCAGTCTGGATGTTGCTCAGGTTGACCGCGGGGAGCGCGCTTTTGAGCGCATGCGTGAGGCAGCCATGTCTCTGGCTGACAGCATGGATGGTGTGGTGACCGATGACAACGGCTTGCCGCTGCCTATCGAGGCCATGGATGTCATCGGTGAGGAGTTGCAGCATTTGTATGACACCTTGGACCAGCGCGATATTTCGGCGGGTTCCGCGCTGGCGCGGCGCTTGTTTTCCTGAGTTTTGGGTTGTTCAGCCACATGATGGTTACGCAGGATTTGTTTGCTTTGCCAGCGCAGCCGCTCGATGCTGCTCGCATGCAGGCGCTGCGGCTTGACCTGCAGGCGCATGCCCATCGTTATTACGTGCTGGACGATCCCAGCATTCCCGATGCCGAATACGACCACTTGTTTCAGCAATTGCAGGCGCTGGAGGCGCAGTATCCCGAGCTGGTGACGCCGGATTCCCCGACCCAGCGTGTTGGCGGGCGTGCGCTGGATCAGTTTGTCAGTGTGCGCCACACGGTACCGATGCTGAGCATTCGCACCGAGACCGATACCGAGGCGTCGGGTGCCCAGAATTTTGATGCCCGCGTGCGTCGGGAGCTGGGTCTTGAGGAGACTGCGCCTGCGGTGGAGTATGTGGCGGAACCCAAGTTTGACGGTTTGGCCATGAGTCTGCGCTACGAGCACGGTGTGCTGGTGCAGGCCGCCACCCGGGGTGATGGTGAAATGGGTGAAGACGTAACCCAGAATATTCGCACCATTGGCCAAATTCCTTTGCGCTTGCTTGCGTCGGCCGGGGGGCAATATTCGGTACCGCAGGTGCTGGAAGTTCGGGGCGAGGTCTACATGCGCCGCGATGACTTTGACGCCTTGAACGAGAAACAGCGCGAGAAAGGGCAAAAAACGTTTGTCAACACCCGTAACGCCGCCGCAGGTGCTGTGCGCCAGCTGGACCCTGCCATTGCGGCCCAGCGTCCCTTGAGTTTTTTCGCTTACGGTCTGGGCGAGATCTCGCCGGTGCAGTCGGGCGGGCCGGCGTTTGACACCCATTATGAAATGCTGCAGGCCCTGAAAAATTGGGGTTTTCCGGTCTCAGCGCTTGTAGGTATTGCGCAAGGTGCTACTGAATTGGTAGCGTATTACAAGTCGATTGGTGAGCAGCGTGACAGCCTGGGTTTTGACATTGATGGCGTGGTTTACAAGGTCAACAGTCTGGCGCTGCAGCGGCGTATGGGTTTTGTGACCCGTGAGCCACGCTGGGCGGTGGCGCACAAGTTCCCGGCCCAAGAGCAGTTGACCACGGTGCTTGGCATTGAAGTGCAGGTGGGGCGCACCGGCAAACTCACGCCGGTGGCCAAACTGGCCCCGGTTTTTGTCGGCGGTGTGACCGTTACCAATGCCACGCTACACAACGAGGATGAAGCGCGGCGCAAGGATGTGCGCCTGGGAGACACCGTGATCGTGCGCCGTGCCGGTGATGTAATTCCCGAGGTGGTGGCGGTGCTGCCCGACAGGCGCCCGCCCGATGCCCAAGAGTTCACCATGCCGCGTCAGTGTCCGGTCTGCGCCAGCGCGGCTGTGCGGGAAGAAGGCGAAGCGGACTACCGCTGCACCGGCGGCTTGTTCTGTAGCGCTCAGCGCAAGCAAGCGATTTTGCATTTTGCCCAGCGCCGCGCGGTTGAGGTTGAAGGGCTGGGTGACAAGCTGGTGGATCAATTGGTGGACAGCAACAACATCCGCACCCTGCCTGATTTGTACCGGCTGGGCTTGAGTTCACTGGCCAATCTGGACCGCATGGCGGACAAGTCGGCCCAAAATATCGTCGAAGCGCTGGAAAAATCCAAACAAACCACGCTGCCGCGCTTTTTGTTTGGACTGGGCATCCGCCATGTGGGCGAGGCCACCGCCAAGGCGCTGGCGCGTCACTTTGGCACGATGGATGCCATCATGGACGCCAGTGTGGAGCAGTTGTTGCAGGTTGGTGATGTGGGCCCCATCGTGGCCCAGAGCATCCGCACCTTTTTCGATCAGCCGCATAACCGCGAAGTGGTGGACCAGTTGCGCGCTTGTGGGCTGAGCTGGGAGGAGGGCGCGCCCGCAGCCGTTACGCCCAAGCTGCTGACTGGCAAGACCTTTGTGCTCACCGGTACCTTGCCAACCCTGAGTCGTGATGAGGCCAAAGACCTGATCGAAGCTGCGGGTGGCAAGGTGGCCGGTTCGGTCAGCAAGAAAACCAGTTTTGTGGTGGCGGGCACGGAGGCGGGCAGCAAGCTGGACAAAGCACAAGAGCTGGGCGTGGCCGTGCTGGATGAAACAGGTTTGAAGGAGTTACTCAATGGCAGTGCGTGAAATTCTCAAAATGGGCGATCCGCGTTTATTGCGCATGGCTCAGCCAGTGACCCAATTTGACTCGGATACGTTGCACCTGCTGATATCGGATATGTTAGACACCATGCTGGCCGCTGAAGGGGCCGGTCTGGCGGCACCGCAGATCGGCGTTGACCTGCAGTTGGTGATTTTTGGTAGCAATGCACGCAATCCGCGTTATCCGGATGCGCCCAGAGTGCCTCAAACCGTGCTGATCAATTCGGTGATTACACCGCTGAGTGACTCCGAAAATAATGCGACATTTGCCGAAGTTGAAGACTGGGAAGGTTGCCTGTCGGTGCCAGGGCTGCGCGGCGTGGTGCCGCGTTTTGCACGCATCCGCTACACCGGTTTTGACCAATTTGGCGACCCAATCGACCGCACAGTGGACGGGTTTCATGCCCGCGTGGTGCAGCATGAGTGTGATCACTTGGTTGGCAAGCTGTACCCCATGCGGGTGCGTGACTTCACTCGGTTTGGCTTTACCGACGTGCTTTTTGCGGGGAATCAGGCCAGTTCAGATGATTGAAATATCGGTTTTTGTAGGGGAAAATCGCCCTGATCTGATATGCTTGGAATTTTCCTGTGGATATTAATTCAACAAGAGTCGATTGACAGTGCCATTCGTTCCAAGGTTGCTTTTGCGACTTTATTTGAAGGTGGCGGAGTGACTCAGCTTGGCTTGAGTTCATCTGCATGAATGGTTGTTTGGTGTTGTCGGTTATGTCTTATTGATTAATAAAGTAAAAATGAAAAATCTGCTGAAAATATTTGCCTGCGCACTGATTGTGTGTGCTTCTCCCAGTCGGGCACTGGAGGCCATGTCGTCCGACTTGATGGACGCTCCCCGAACCATGAGAATTGAAGTTCTTCAGGTAACGGACATTGAGCCTTATCAAAAATCTTTGGACGGTTTTCTGAAAACGCTCAAAGCCAATGACATCATTCTTGGAAAAAACCTCGAAATCAATCGCGTCAAACTTGACTTTGACGTTGAAAACGGAGGGTTCTGGGACAAGATGGGTGTGGTGCTTCGCATCAAGCAAGAAGCCGAGCGTATTGCCAGAGCCAAGCCTGATCTGGTATTGACCCTTGGCACTGCAGCCACAAAATACTCCCGTACCATTCTTAGCGTCGCACGCATCCCAGTGGTGTTCACGGCCGTGGCAGATCCGCTGGATGCAGATTGCACATCACTTACAGATGGAGGGCCTGGCGTTACCGGTGCCACGCTGTACATGGACATGGCCGAGTCGGTGAAGATCATGAAGCAGGTTTTCCCCGCTATCAGCAGTATCGGCATGGTTCATACGGATGACGTGAATGGTACGGCCCATGTGGAGAACACCAGAGCAAGCGCCAGGGAATTCGCAATCAGTGTTTCGTCGCAAGAAGTTGACAAGAAGGACAGCATCATTCCAGCGCTGAAATCCTTGTATGAAGAAGGCAGGGGCGTGCAGATGTTTGCAGTGCCGCTCGACACATATTATGGTTTGCGCAAATACGAACCCACATTGGATTTGTCAGAGTTTGGTTCTGAATACAAGGTGCCGGTGGTTTCATTCGCCATGATGCCAGTTCCTGGTGCGTCTGTTTACATCGGTGCTGACTTTGAGGTGGTGGGTGGCCTGTCGGCCCAACAAGCCATCAAAATTCTCAAGTTACGCAAAAAACCAGATTTGTTGCCCATTTTGAAGCAGAAAAAACCGATCGTGCTTGTCAATCCAGAGCGCTTGGCTGAGCTCAAGATGACTCTTCCTGCGTCTATGGCTGATAAAAAGACGGTTCGCAGCGATGGTTTGTGGGAGATTAATGCGGATAAAAAGGCTGTAGTGGAAAAACCGGCAGCACCTGTTGCCAAACCAGCCACTGTTGTTTCCGCACCTGCTCCAGCTGTTGCCGTTTCTGCCCCCGTTGCAGCTGCCTCAGCAAAGAAGTAAGTTTCCTTCAATAATGCGGATGAAAACGGTGAGTCTTTCCTGATGATTTGATTCACCCGAGCATTTTTTATAAAGCCCTCACGGTGAGTCACACCTGAGGGTTTTTTAATGGGGGAAAAATTGAGAAGTGCTTACTAATGCGCTGGTTTTCGGGCTCTTTACCCCAAGCGTCCCAAAAGCAAAAATTCCATCAGTGCTTTTTGAACATGCAGGCGGTTCTCGGCTTCATCCCAGACCACTGATTGGGGTCCGTCAATCACTTCTGCTTGAACCTCTTCACCCCGATGCGCAGGCAGGCAGTGCATGAAGAGGGCATCTGGTTTGGCGGCTCGCATCATCTCAGCATCGACGCACCAATCAACGAAAGCTACTTTGCGGGTTTCATTTTCGGCCTCAAAGCCCATGCTGGTCCATACATCGGTGGTCACCAGATCCGCGCCCGCACACGCTTGCATTGGATCGTCGAACACCTGGTAACTTTCTGCTGATCGAATGCCCGCAATGGACTGGTCTACCTCATACCCACCGGGCGTACTGACATGCACCTTGAAGCCCAGAATTTCGCTGGCCTGAAGCCAGGTGTTGGCCATGTTGTTGCCATCGCCCACCCAAGCGACGGTTTTGCCTGCAATCGAGCCGCGGTGCTCTATATAAGTAAAGATGTCCGCCAAAATCTGGCACGGATGAAATTCATTGGTCAACCCATTGATGACGGGCACTCGGGAATGCTCTGCAAAACGCTCTATTTTGGTTTGCTCGTAGGTGCGAATCATGACCAGATCGACCATGCGGCTGATGACTTTGGCGCTGTCCTCAATCGGTTCAGAGCGACCGAGCTGACTGTCGCCCGTGGTCAGATGCACGACGCTGCCGCCCATCTGGTACATGCCCGCCTCAAAGCTGACCCGTGTGCGAGTGGACGCTTTTTCGAAAATCATGGCCAATGTTCGGTCCACCAGCGTGTGGTGTTTTTCGTAAGACTTGAATTTTTTCTTGATCAGGCTTGAGCGCTCGAACAGGTAGGCGTAGTCGTCGGCACTGAGATCGCAAAATTGCAGGTAATGTTTCATGGGCGGACTGGTTTGCAATGGGTTAATGCAACGGTTGAATCAATTCGCTGGTAGCAAGTGCTGCTTGATTAGTGGGCACAAGATAGCGACCACTTCGTCGGCCTCAGCCGCGGTCATGATCAGTGGGGGCACCAGCCGGATGACGGTGTCAGCGGTGACACTGATCAGCAGGCCATGCGTGGCACATTGCCCGACCAGTGCAGCGCAGGGTTGGGCCAGTTCAATGCCCAGCATCAGCCCTTGGCCACGAATTTCTCGAACAGTGTGCGAAGCCAGTTCAGCGCTCAGTGCCTGCTTGAGCTCAGCCATCAAATGCGCGCCCACCCGTAAGGCGTTGGCCAGCAAGTCATCTTCTTCCATGATTCGAATCGTTTCCACACCTGCCCGCATGGCCAGCGGATTGCCGCCAAAAGTGGTGCCGTGGTTGCCAGGCTGAAAAATCTGTGCGGCTTTGGGGCCGGCCACGACCGCGCCCACCGGCACGCCCGAGCCCAGCCCCTTGGCCAAGGGCATCACATCGGGTTTGATGCCAGCCCATTGGTGAGCAAACCACTTGCCGGTGCGGCCCATGCCACACTGCACCTCGTCAATCATCAACAACCAGTCGCGTTCGTCGCACAACTGGCGTACTTCGCGCAAGTAATCCATGTGCATCGGATTGACGCCACCTTCGCCCTGAATGGCTTCAAAAAATACCGCCACAACGTTGGGGTTACCTTCGGTCGCTTGCTTGAGACTTTCAATATGATTGATGGGTACCCGGATGAAGCCTTCAACGAGGGGGCCAAAGCCAGCTTGCACCTTGGGGTTGCCTGTCGCGCTCAGGGTGGCAATGGAGCGACCATGGAAAGCCTTCTCGTACACCACAATCTCCGGCCGCTCAATGCCCTTGTCGTGACCAAATTTGCGTGCCAGTTTCAAGGCCGCCTCGTTGGCCTCCAGCCCGGTTGAACAGAAAAAAACGTTCGTCAAGCCCGACAGTTCAACCAGCTTCTTGGCCAGCGCTTCCTGCTCAGGCACGTGGTAGTAGTTGCAGCAATGAATCATTTTGGCAATCTGATCCTGCAACGCCGGAACCAGCTTGGGGTGCTTGTGGCCCAGCGTATTGACCGCAATGCCGCCCAATGCGTCCAGATAACATTTGCCATTCACATCCCACACCCGGCAACCCTCGCCATGGGACAGGGCAATCGGCAAGCGGCCGTAAGTATTCATCACGTGGGGGGATTGAGCCTCAATACCTTGTGCTGTGGTGTTCATGGTTTTCAAATTCCTATGGATCATTTGGGAACAACGCTGGCTCATTTTGTTTTGCCGCGGCCTGTTCCACAATCGGGCATCAAACGAAGCGGCCCAACGAATGGGTTGGGCCGTTGAAATGTGATTTTAGGGGCATCCAGTTGCAAACATTGCAGTTGAATTGGCATCAATGCCATGTGAATGAATCGAATGTGTAAGTCTTCTATAAGATATAAGATAACTGTGATGGTAAAATTTATCACAGTGCCAAGGTAGTTTCGTTGGCGCAATCTGAATATCATCGAACTGATGCATTCCAACGCCGCCGACAAAATTTACATTTTGGGCTTGTCCACAAGCGGACGAACTTTTCGACCCAGTGATTGGGCGGAGCGTTTGGCGGGCGTGATGAGTCAGTTTCGCCCGGGTGGACCGCAGCCCGGCAGCCATCTCGGGTATTCACCGTGGTGCGTTCCAAGTTCTTTCAAGGGCATCCGGTGCGTGGTGGTGGACCCCGAGTTGCGTGAACATGAAGGCATGGCGTGGGACTTTTGCATGAACTTTGCCAAAGACAATGATTTGCAAGTTACACAGGGTGAGGCTTAGGGCCAGTTGTCTCTGCCGGCAAGTCTTTGTCAGGCCAGTGCTTCCAGCAGTTCCGTTTCAATTGCAATCTGGGTCCGGTTGTGCTGCAACTCGGCACCTTGAATCAAAAATGTGTCATCCACCCGTTCACCCAAAGTGGCAATTTTGGCCAGTTCAAGATTGATGTGATGACGGGCCAACACCCGGGAAATTGAATACAAAAGACCTACACGGTCACTGGCCGAGATGTTGAGCAGCCAGCGCTGCGCTTTTTCATCTGGCCGCAACGTAACCCTGGGTGCAATCGGAAAGCTTTTGACCCGCCGAGACACCCTTCCGCGATTCGGCAGTGGCAGCGGGCCGGTTTGGGCAATCGCCAGACTCAATTCACTCTCCACCATGTTCGTGAGTTCGCGGTAGTGATCAGGCGCGCTGGAGGCAACCACTTGAAAGGTGTCGAGCGCATAGCCATTGTTTGCCGTGTGGATGCGTGCATCCAGAATGCTGAAACCTGCATGGTCAAAGTAACCACAAATCCGGGCAAACAGGTCCGCTTGGTCCGGGGTGTACACCAGCACCTGCAGGCCCTCGCCCAAGGGTGACTGGCGCGCCCGCACAATGGCTTTGCCGGTGTCTATGTGGCGCGACAGTTGCCGCGTGTGCCAGGCAATGTCCGCAGCGTCGTGACGAATGAAATAGCCCACATCCAGCGTATTCCATAAGGGCTTGTGGGCATCAAACGGCAGCGCGTGCAGTGCGAGCAGTATCAAAGCCTCCCGCTTGCGTGACTCCACCTCCGCATCAGGGTCAGGCGCGCGGCCCCCCAGGGTGCGCAGGGTCAAACGGTAAAGGTCTTCCAGCAGTTTGCCTTTCCACGCGTTCCAGACTTTCGGGCTGGTGCCGCGAAGGTCTGCAACCGTGAGCAAATACAGGGCCGTGAGATTGCGTTCATTGCCCACCCGCTTGGCAAAAGCCTGGATGACGTCGGGGTCACTCAGGTCTGATTTTTGGGCGACGTGGCTCATGGTCAGGTGCTGCCGAACAATGAACTCGATCAAGCGTGCATCCTCTTGCTCAAAGCCGTGTTGCGCACAAAAACGCCGTACTTCTGCTGCGCCCAGTTCGGAATGATCGCCGCCGCGACCTTTGGCAATGTCATGAAAGATGGCTGCCACATAGAGAATCCAAGGTTTGTCCATGCCGGAGGCCAACTGCGAGCAAAACGGGTATTCGTGCGCATGCTCGACAATGAAAAAACGCCGCACGTTGCGCAGCACCATCAAAATGTGTTGATCCACCGTGTAAACATGAAACAAGTCGTGCTGCATTTGCCCCACGATGCGGCGAAATACCCACAGATAGCGTCCCAGCACAGAAGTCTGGTTCATCAGCCGCATGGCATGGGTGATGCCGTCATGCTGCGTCATAATTTTCTTGAACGTTGCACGGTTCACCGGGTCGTTGCGAAAACTGCCGTTCATCACGGCGCGAGCGTTGTACAGCGCTCGCAGGGTGCGGGCCGAAAGACCTTTGATGCCGACCGTGGTCTGGTAAACCAGAAAGGTTTCCAAAATCGCGTGCGGTTCACGCTGGTAAAGTTCGTCGCTGTTGACTTCCAGCATGCCCGCTTTTTCACTGAAGTGAGCAGTCAAGGGCCTCGGTTCATGGGTCGAGGGGTAAAGTCGTTCTTCGATGTTGAGCAGCAATATCTGATTGAGCTGGGTGACCGCTTTGGCAGCCCAGTAGTAGCGCCGCATCAGCGCTTCACTCGGACGCAGTCGAAGCCGAGCGCCATCTGGCGACTCGGTGGCAAAGCCAAAGGTCTGCGCAACCGCCGTTTGCAAGTCAAAAACCAGTCGGTCTTCACGGCGATTGGTCAGCAAATGCAAGCGGGCACGAATCAGCCGCAACAGCGCTTCATTGTGTTTGAGTTGCCGCACTTCAAAAGCAGTGGCCAAGTTACTTTTGGCCAGTGCATCCCAGTTGTCGCCAAAGCCTGCTGCCTTGGCCACCCACAGAATCACCTGCAAGTCACGCAGGCCGCCAGGTGACTCCTTGCAGTTGGGCTCCAGCGAGTAGGGCGTGTCTTCGAATTTTGTGTGCCGCTGACGCAACTCAAGCGTTTTCGCCACAAAAAATGCTTTGGGATCGAGGGCCGCAAAAAATTGCTTTTGGAACCCGGCACATAAAGCGGCACTGCCGGTGATCAGGCGTGATTCGATCAAAGAGGTCTGTACCGTGACATCTTGCGCCGCTTCATGCAGGCATTCGTCAACCGTGCGAACGCTGGAGCCAATGTCCAGCCCAACATCCCAACAACTGCCAATAAAGCCCTCAATCTGCGATTTAAGCGCTTCATTCTGGTCAGGAAGTTGGTCGTTGGGCAGCAAAACCAGAACGTCGATATCCGAGTAAGGAAACAGTTCCCCCCGGCCAAAACCGCCCACGGCGAGCAAGGCAAAGGGGCTGGTGAACCCTGCATGCGTCCAAAGCGCGGTCAAGGTCTCATCGGCCAGGTCAGAGAGCTGGCCCAGCGCAGTGCGCACCCCGCGGGTCGATGTGCCACTTGCGGCCAGCGACTGCAAGAGTGCTGCTTTTTGGGCCCGGTAGTGGGTGCGCAGCGCGGGCAGATCGGTCATGGCGGCGGTGAAAAAGGCAACTTCGGCAGGAAGTCAGGCACAGACAGGGGTGCGCTCTGCTACGGGTACAAACGATGGAATGGCCGGGCTGTTGGCCGACAAGGTCAATACCTCGTAACCGGTCTCGGTGACCAGCACCGTGTGCTCCCACTGGGCAGACAGCGAACGGTCTCTGGTCACGATGGTCCAGCCGTCGCCGGCCTCCTTGACCTCGCGGCGTCCTATATTGAGCATGGGCTCAACGGTAATCGTCATGCCCGCTTTGAGCTGGTCCAGTGTGCCGGGCTGGCCGTAGTGCAAAATTTGCGGTTCTTCGTGGAAGTTGCGGCCAATGCCGTGTCCGCAAAACTCGCGCACCACACTCAGGGCGTGGCTGTGGGCAAATTTTTCAATGGCGTGACCGATATCACCTACATAGGCCCCCGCCTTGATTTTCACAATGCCGTGCCACATGGCTTCGTAAGTCAGCGCGCACAGGCGCTTGGCCGCCACCGATACATCGCCCACCATAAACATGCGGCTGGAGTCGCCATGCCAGCCGTCCTTGATGACCGTCACGTCCACATTGACGATGTCGCCTTTTTTGAGCGGCTTGTCATTGGGAATGCCGTGGCAGACCTGATGGTTGATGGAGGTGCAAATGGCTTTGGGGTAGGGCCTGTGGCCCGAAGGGGCGTAGTTCAGCGGGGCTGAAATGGCTTGCTGCACCTGGGTGGTGTAGTCATTGGCCAGCTTGTCCAGCTCATTGGTGGTGATGCCGGGTTTGACAAAGGGGGTCAGGTAGTCCAGCAGTTCGGCGGCCAGGCGGCCTGCCACGCGCATGCCCGCAATGCCAGCGGCGTCTTTGTAAGTGATAGTCATGTGGTCAATTATCCCATTGGGCGCGGGGGGGCATGGGGCCGGGTGTCCTGATGTCCGCATCAGGAGCGGGGAAAGCACTCACTTGCACTCCCATCCATGGCGCAGACTGCCTTGAGTGCCCGGTTGATTTGACCTTGCACGTCGGCGATCGGATAGCATGCGCCCTTCATTTTGAGGAATACAGTGATGTTTGACAATATGTTGCCGCGTTCTTTGCGCGGCCTGACTGCGGGTGTCTTGGTGCTTGGTGTGATGGTGCTTGTGCCGGGTTGTGGCAAGAAAGGCACGGAGCTCGGGGGTGGCAGCTCGGAAGTGACCGGTTCTGCAGGGCCGGCAGGTGCGCAGGGCGAAAACAAATCATTGGTCAAATGTGATTCACCCGTTGCCACCTTGGCCTTGGTTGAAAACCCGGCGGGCTACGCCATGAGCAGTAGTTACGGCTTGCCCAGTTCGCCGGTGCCCTTGGTCAGGCTGTTGGCCCAGCAAAGTGGCTGCTTTCGCGTGGTCGATCGCGCTGCGGGCTTGAAAAGTGTCATCCAGGAGCAGGAACTCAAGGAGTCCGGTGTGCTGCGGCGCCAGGGCAGCACCGTGCAAAAAGGCAAAGGTTATGAGGCGCAGTACACCTTGACGCCCAATCTCACCTTCAGCGAGCAAGATGCGGGGCGCAGCATTGGCGGTGTGCTGGGCATGATTCCGGTCCTGCGCGACTTTGTCGGCCTGATTGGCCTGGTTGAACAGGTCAAATTCAAGGAAGCACAGGTCGCGCTGCTGCTGACCGACAACGAAACCACGGAGCAGCTCTCAGCCGCCACCGGCGCTGCGCGTACCACCGACCTGGGTCTGGGTGGCCTGGCCTTTGGCGGCATGGGCGGGGCTGGTGGTGTAGGTTGGAGCAACACCAATGAGGGCAAGGTAATTGCCGCCGCGTTTCTGGATGCACACAACAAACTGGTGGTGCAGGTGCGCGAATTACTGGCCAAAGACCTGCCACCGCCAGTGGCAACCAGAAAAGCCGCGCACAAGGCACAGTAGGCCCTTGGCAAGGACCAAACTTGGTCAATGGGGCCTGCAGCGCGCCGGGCCGCGTGGAGGCCAGCAGGTAAAATCGTCCGTTTTCAAGGTCGGCCCTGCCGCGCGCACCTTGAGACCGCTTCCCAATCCCTCTTGTTCACCCACATCCAGGCCCCAAAGTGACCTTGCATATCACCCAATTCGAGGGCGGCAGCGCTCTCAGCAGTTTCCGAATCCAGCAACTCTTGCCCAGTTTGCAAGCCATTCACGACAAGATCCATGGCGTGGCGGCGCGGTTTGTGCATTTGGTGAGCTCGGAAAATGAGCCCACCCCGGCACAAAAAGACCAGTTGGCGGCCTTGTTGACCTACGGTGACCCTTACACCGGACCGCACGAGGGCGCGCTGATCGTGGTGACGCCCCGTTTTGGCACCGTGTCACCCTGGGCCTCCAAGGCCACCGACATTGCGCACAACTGCGGCTTTCAGATTAAACGGGTAGAGCGGGTGATCGAATACCGCATCAGCCTCAAAAGTGGCCTTTTGAGCAAACCGACCCTGACCGAGGCGCAGCTGGAGCGCATCGGTGCTTTGCTGCACGACCGCATGACCGAGAGCGTGATGGGCGAGCGTGCAAAGGCGCTGGGCCTGTTCACCGAGCTGCACCCGGCCCCCATGGCGCATGTGGATGTGTTGCAAGGTGGCCGGACGGCTTTGGTGGCGGCCAACACCGAGTTTGGCCTGGCGCTCGCCAGCGACGAAATCGACTACCTGGTGCAGGCTTTCACCCAGTTGCAGCGCAACCCCACCGATGTCGAGCTGATGATGTTTGCGCAGGCCAACAGCGAGCACTGCCGCCACAAAATTTTTAACGCCCAGTTCACCATCGACGGCGTAGCGCAAGAGAAAAGCATGTTTGGCATGATCCGCCACACGCACCAGACGCACCCGCAGCACATGCTGGTGGCGTATTCGGACAACGCTTCGGTGATGGAAGGTGCCCAGGTCGAGCGGTTTGTGGCAAAAACAAGTGCTACCGCACGTGGAATAAGCGTGAGTAGCTATGAAAAACATAGCGAAATAAACCATATTTTGATGAAGGTGGAAACCCATAACCACCCAACCGCCATTTCCCCCTTCCCCGGCGCGTCCACCGGCGCGGGTGGCGAGATTCGTGACGAAGGTGCCACCGGGCGCGGCTCCAAGCCCAAGGCGGGTTTGACCGGCTTTACCGTGTCTACGCTGCGCTTCGATGAAACGGCACCCGGCTACGGCAAGCCCGAGCACATCGCCAGCCCCTTGCAGATCATGATCGAGGGGCCCCTGGGCGGCGCGGCGTTCAACAACGAATTTGGCCGCCCCAATTTGCTGGGTTATTTCCGCGAGTACGAGCAGGGCCTGACTTACACCGTGGCAGGTGATGACGGGATCAAACAGGAGCAGCGCGGCTACCACAAGCCCATCATGATCGCCGGTGGTTTGGGGGTGATTGACGCCAAGCAGACCCACAAGATCGAGTTCCCGGCGGGCAGTTTGCTGATTCAACTGGGCGGCCCCGGCATGCGCATTGGCATGGGCGGGGGCGCGGCCAGCTCCATGGCCACCGGTGCCAACGCGGCAGCGCTGGATTTTGACTCGGTGCAGCGCGGCAACCCCGAGATTGAGCGGCGCGCACAAGAGGTCATCAACCACTGCTGGATTCAGGGCGAGAACAATCCCATTTTGGCGATTCACGATGTCGGTGCCGGGGGCTTGTCCAACGCTTTCCCCGAGCTGACCAACGATGCCGGGCGGGGGCACGCTTTGATTTGCGCGCCGTGCCGCTGGAAGAATCCGGCCTGGCCCCCAAGGAAATCTGGTGCAACGAAAGCCAGGAGCGCTACGTGCTGGCCATTGCGCCCGAGTCGCTCGATATGTTCAAAGCCTTGTGTGAGCGCGAGCGCTGCCCGTTTGCGGTGGTGGGGGTGGCCACTGAAGAACGACAATTGGTTCTGGCTGATGGGGATCAGGAGTCGCCCGCGCGCCGCGCCGGGCCGCCCCAAGCAAGCGCAGCCCCCTCGGGGGGCAGCGCAGTACACGCAGTGACAAGCGTGGGGGCAATGGATCGCCGCGCCGGGCCGCCCCAAGCAAGCGCAGCCCCCTCGGGGGGCAGCGCAGTACACGCAGTGACAAGCGTGGGGGCATGTGTAGATATGCCGATGAATGTGCTGCTCGGTAAGCCACCCAAAAATGCACCGCGATGTCAAAGTGTTGGCGCGTACCTTTGAGCCTGTCAAGCTGACCGGCGTTGACCTGCAACAAGCCTGCATCAACGTGCTGGCCAGCCCCACGGTGGCGTCCAAGCGGTTTTTGATCACCATTGGCGACCGCACCGTGGGGGGGCTCTCCCACCGCGATCAGATGGTTGGCCCCTGGCAGGTGCCGGTGGCAGACTGCGCCGTCACGCTGGCTGACTTCAAGGGTTTCGCGGGTGAGGCCATGAGCATGGGCGAGCGCACGCCGCTGGCCAGCGTCAACGCCCCGGCGTCCGGGCGCATGGCGGTGGCGGAAGCCATCACCAATTTGCTGGCCGCACCGATCGAGCTCTCCCGTGTCAAGCTCTCCGCCAACTGGATGGCCGCTTGCGGCGAGCCGGGCGAAGACGCCGCGCTGTACGCCACCGTCAAGGCGGTCGGGCTGGAGCTGTGCCCGGCGCTGGGCATTTCCATTCCCGTGGGCAAGGATTCGCTTTCCATGCGCACGCAGTGGAAGGATGAAGAGGGCGCTAAAAAGGTCACATCCCCCGTCTCTCTGATCGTCACCGCCTTCGCCACCTTGGCGGACGTGCGCGGCACCCTGACGCCACAGCTCAATGCTTCTGATGACACCACGCTGGTGCTGGTTGACCTGGGCCGGGGCCAAAACCGCATGGGCGGCAGTATCTTGTCGCAAACCCTGGGCCAGCTGGGCGACCAGGTGCCGGACCTGGACCACCCGCAAGACCTGGTGAACTTGGTCAATGCCGTGAACGCCTTGCGCGCGCAGGGCCAGATTTTGGCCTACCACGACCGCAGCGACGGCGGCCTGTTTGCCACGGTTGTAGAGATGGCCTTTGCCGGGCACGTGGGCGTGTCGCTCAATGTTGATCTGCTGGTGCTGGAGGGGGACGGCATATCTGATAGCCGTGCCGACGTGGGGGATAGCAAAAACTGGGCAGGCCAGGTCAGTGCCCGCCGGGAGGAACTCACCCTCAAAGCCCTGTTCAGCGAAGAGCTGGGCGTGGTGCTGCAGGTGCGCACGCTTGAACGCAGTGCTGTGATGCAAACCCTGCGCCAACATGGCCTTGGCAAATACAGCCACGAGATTGGCAAAACCCGCCCGGCAAATTCCGCCATCCAGGTTGGTGTGGGTGAAATTCAGGTCTGGCGTGATGCCAGGGCCGTGTTCAGCGCCAAGCTGCACGATTTGCACCAGGTCTGGGACGCCACCAGCTGGAAGATTTGCCGCCAGCGCGACAACCCGGCCTGTGCCGATGCCGAGCATGCCGCCGCCGGTGCACCGCTTGATCCCGGCTTGCATGTCAATTTAGTACAAAAAAGCCGTTTGCGCAGGTAGAACGTGCGCAAGCAGCTATTAATTCAATAGCAAGTCCGGCCTTGATGCTGTCCCGCCCCAAAGTGGCCGTGCTGCGCGAGCAGGGCGTCAACTCGCATGTGGAGATGGCCTACGCCTTCACCCAGGCCGGTTTTGAAGCGTTTGACGTGCACATGACCGACCTGCAAACCGGTCGCGCCAATCTGGCGGACTTCAAAGGCGTGGTCGCTTGCGGCGGCTTTTCTTATGGCGACACGCTGGGTGCGGGCATTGGCTGGGCGCGCTCCATCACCTTCAACCAAAGCCTGGCCGAGCAGTTCAAAGCCTTTTTTGGACGTGGTGACACCTTTGGCCTGGGCGTGTGCAACGGCTGCCAGATGTTTGCCGAGCTGGCCGACATCATTCCTGGTGCTGAGAGTTGGCCGCGCTTCACCACCAACCAGAGCGAGCGCTTTGAGGCGCGTTTCTCGATGGTGGAAGTGCTGGAATCCCCCAGCCTGTTCTTCCAGGGCATGGCCGGCAGCCGCTTGCCGATTGCCGTGGCGCACGGCGAGGGCTTTGCCAACTTCAAATACCGGGGCAACGCTGAAAAAGCCATTGCCGCCATGCGTTTCACCGACAACTTTGGTGCGGCCACCGAGGCGTATCCCTTCAACCCCAACGGAAGCCCCGGCGGCTTAACCGCCGTGACGACCGCAGACGGCCGTTTCACCGCCATGATGCCGCACCCCGAGCGGGTGTTCCGCAACATCCAGATGAGCTGGACCAATGGCGACCCTGGCGCCGCCAGCCCATGGCTGCAATTGTGGGAAAACGCGCGCAAGTGGGTGGGATGACAGGTGCCGGGCAAGCAAAAAGGGGCTTCGGCCCCTTTTTTATGCGCGTGGACACCTTCAAGAGTGAGATATGCGTGGATTTAGAGTGGAATATTGGCAACAGCAGGCCCAATTGCCCAGCTAACGCATCACATAATAGGCTGCAGCAGGCGTGAGCCGACGCTATTTATGGCACACCTTGGCTACGACACAACCTCTGAAGACCAGTTTTTTTGACAATGAAAAAAAATGCGAGCTGGCGTCGGCCTCACACCCTTGTCCGGGCCACACGTAAACTTTTGAGCCGGGCAGGGGCCAGTGCACTAGCCGCTGCAAGGCGCAAACATGCACTCGCTCCGGCAGAACCGGTACCTGCGGCCGATCCGGCTGATTTCACACCAGAGTCACCACAGCCACCACAGTCACCTCTGTCTTCAGTGGTGCCAGATTCACCAGCGGTACCAGAGACGCCAACGTCTCCAGTGGCATCAGAGCCACCTGCGTTTTTCGCCACACCCAAGCCCGTGCCTTTCATGCGCCGTCGTTGGGTGCAGGTCATTTTGGGCATGACCCTGCTGGTCGTGCTGGTGCTTGTCGGTTTGGGGTGGCAAGAAATGCGAACTTCTGCCTTGCAAGCCAGGTTTTTCGCACGCCTGGCCAGCTCCATGAAATATTCCATGGCGGCAGGGCCAGCACCTGCGTCGTCCGTTCGCTACCCGCATGAAAGCCCGTATGACGAACGTCTCGGGTATTCCAGTTTGCCGGAGTTTTTTGGCAAGCTTCAGACCAAAGACTTTCAGATTGAGTCGCAGGCCCGGATGACGGCCGACATGACGGGTTTGATTGACGCCGGTCTGTTTGCACCTTACCGGGAAAAAACCCAAGTGGGCTTGAGCATTCAGGACTGCCGCAAGCAAACGCTTTTTTCGGCCCGTTACCCGGAGCGCGTTTACCAGTCGTTCGATGATGCACCGGCTATTTTGGTGAAGAGCTTGCTGTTCATTGAAAACCGCGAGTTGCTCGATTCTCGCTATCCCCAGCGTAACCCGGCCGTGGAATGGGATCGTCTTGCGAAGGCAGTCTTTGACAAGGCATTGCACGGCTTGGATTCCGACCACAGGTCGGCCGGTGGCAGCACGCTGGCCACTCAGATTGAAAAATACCGGCACTCTCCGGAAGGGCGCACATCGTCCATCAAGGAGAAACTGCGCCAGATGGCCTCGGCATCGGTGCGCGCTTATCTGTTGGGTGAGGATACGATGGCCGCGCGGCGCCAACTGGTGCTCGACTACCTCAACACCGTACCGCTGTCAGCCAAACCCGGTTATGGCGAAGTCAACGGCATGGGAGACGGTTTGTGGGTGTGGTATGGCCGGGATTTTGCCGAGGTCAACCGTCTGCTGCGCAGTGACTTCGAGCAGGGCACGCCTTCCAGTGCCAGTGCGCTGGCCTTCAAGCAGGCACTGAGCCTGTTCATTGCACAGCGTCGGCCTTCTTACTACCTGGCGGACAGCGACAGTGATCTGGAGCAGCTCACCGACAGCCACTTGCGTTTGCTGGCCTCTGAGGGGGTTATCAGCACCTTGCTGCGAGATGCCGCACTGTCTGTCAAGCTGGACAACGCCAGCCGGGTTCGTCCAACGCCCCCTGCCGCATCGTTCGTGTCGCGCAAGGCCTCCACGGCGATTCGAACCCAACTGGCCGGGTTGCTGGGCTCCCCACGGTTTTACAGCCTGGATCGGCTGGATCTGGACGTGGTGAGTACTTTGGATGCACAAACCCAGCAGGCGGTGACCAATGTGCTGCGTCAGTTACGCGATGCCGAAGTGGCCAAAACTTCCGGTTTGCAGGGCAAGGGAATGCTGGGCAGTGGTGATCCCGCCAAAGTGGTTTACAGCTTCACGCTGTTGGAACGTGGCGACAAGGTGAACCAGTTGCGCGTGCAAACCGACAATTATGAGCAACCACTTGACATCAATGATGGTGCCAAGCTTGACCTTGGATCGACCGCAAAATTGCGCACCTTGGTCACTTACCTGGACATTGTTGCCAATTTGCATCAGCGTTACAGCCCGCTTGATTCTGAGGAACGCCGCAACACGGTGGTCGATCCAAAAGACAAAATTTCCCTGTGGGCCTTGGATTACCTGGAGCGCCATCCTGAAAGTGATGTCACCGCGATGCTGGAGTCTTCGCTGGAGCGCAGCTATTCGGCCAGCCCGGCAGAGGGGTTTTTTACCGGTGGCGGAATACACACGTTCAACAATTTCAAGCGTGAGGACAACGACAAGGTGATGTCCGTGCGTGAGGGACTGCGCCATTCCGTGAATCTGGTTTTTGTGCGCCTGCTGCGCGATGTTGTCCACCACTACATGTTTTTGACACCGGGCTCCTCAGCGGGCCTGCTCAAAGACGCAAACGACCCGCGCCGCGCTGTTTATCTGAGCCGCTTTGCTGACCGGGAAGGGCGCGAGTTTATCTACCGGTTCTTGCCAAAATACCAAGGCAAGACCTCCAGGGAAGCCGAACAACTGCTGATGCAGGGGGTGCGCCCTACACCGGTTCGACTGGCGAGCATTTTCCGCACCATTGCACCGAAAGCCGGCATGGACGAATTTGCCGCTTTCTTCAAGGAATATTTGCCCGCCAGCCACGAAATGGAGCCGGCCCGGTTGGAAAAACTCTATGAGCAGTACTCGCCAGAAAAAATGTCGCTGGCCGACCGTGGTTACCTTGCCACAGTGCATCCGCTGGAATTGTGGGTGGTTGGCTACCTGCGCGCGCAACCGGCAGCAACATCTTCGCAAGTGATTGCCGCCAGTGTGGCCGAGCGTCAGGATGTGTACCAATGGCTGTTCAGTACCAGCCGCAAGCATGCACAGGACTCGCGCATTTTGAGCCTGCTCGAAGTCGAAGGCTTTCTGGAAATCCACCGCCAGTGGAAGCGTATGGGCTACCCGTTTGATTCGCTGGTCCCCTCTTATGCAAGTGCTTTGGGTGCATCGGCAGACCGACCGGCTGCCCTGGCCGAACTGATGGGCATTTTGGTCAACGGTGGTGTACGCAAACCGGGGCGGCGCATTGAATCCTTGCACTTTGCCGCGCAAACGCCTTATGAGACCCGGCTCCAACGCCTGCCAGGCAAAAGCGAGCAGGTTTTGTCACCCGAAGCCGCCCAGGTGGCTTTGGGTGCCATACGCGATGTAGTTCGGGAGGGAACCGCCAGGCGCGTTAAAACAGCGTTTGTCCGGGCTGATGGCAGTGTGATTGACGTGGGCGGAAAAACCGGCACGGGCGATCACCGCTTTGATGTTTATGGCGCACGTGGTCAGTTGCTGGAGTCACGGGTGATCAATCGCTCGGCCACGTTCGTGTTCAATATTGGTGAGCGCTTCTTCGGCAGCATCACGGCCTATGTCCATGGGCCGCAGGCAGCCAAATATGATTTCACCAGCGCTTTGCCAGTGCAGATTTTGAAGCTGCTGGCACCCACCCTGATGCCTTTGATTGAACCCTCCTCCGACATCGCACCTGAAGGCAATTCATGCAGTTGATGTTGTCGTGAAATTGTTGCCATCGTTTTGGCGAAAAATGCTCTAATAATGCAAGGCCGTTAACGTCATAGAACGAACTTTCATGATTCGGGGTGTTCGCAGATCGTAATCATGAATATTAGAACCAGAGCGAATCAAAGATGAATTGTTGCAGAATCCGACTCCACTCAATGCATTCAAGATGACCCCAGTCAATACCATCGACGGCGGGGCTCCCGCGCTCGCACCATCGGCACCACAAAGTTTGACAGCTCCTGTTGGCATGGCGCAGCCTGCAGACGTGAGCGCGGCCATGACTCAACTGGACAGACTGGAAGCAGAAGCGAAGGCACTCAGGCAAGAAGCCCTGAATATCCAGACTTCCATTGAGCAGCTCCAGCTCGTCGAGTCAGGGCGGACCTATCCAGCAGTTGAGTTCGCACTTCCTGTGAATTTTGGAGCCCAGGGTGCCATGCTGGGCATTGGCGCTTTGTTTTTTCTGGGGGTTCTTTGGTGGTACACATCCCGGCGGCCCTCAAAGCGGCCAACTGGTGAGCACTCTGAATTTGTCGACAGCAGTTATTTTCCGCAGCAAGATCAAGCACAGTGGAAGCAGCAAATCCACAAGAGACACAGCCGTCAACCTGCTGCCCGCACCAATGAGTTTGTCCCGAGTCAGCAATTCGGTCCTGACCCTGTACCTGAAGCCGACTCGGTACTCGATTCAACCTTTGTACAGGATGAGATCAGCGCTTCATTTGAGAGTGTTTGGGGTCAGCCTACTGATACCCTGAAGCTGGAGGCAGGGTATGCAGCCAAATCAGCGCGTCAGTCGGAGGTTTTTGATCCGGACGTTGCGGCACAAGAGGTTGAACGTGTGCGCAAGTTCTTGGCAGACAAGCGCGCTGACCGCACCAAGCACAATGATCATGAGTCAACTCTGAGGCAGGGCAGCTACCACACTGACAACGACGAAGAGTCTCATTTGGGGCACGACATCTTTGCGGACTACCAGCCAACGGGAGAGCCCAGCGCTTTAACCGGGCACCTCAAGCCGGTCGTGAAGCCCGACGCTGCAACGCCGCCTGTTGCAGAAAAGTTCGAAGTGAAGTTGCCAACTACGCAGGATGATTCTGACGAGGCGCAACAATCACGCTTGTTGGCATTGGAGTTATGGGAGTCGGGTGGCCATGCCATCAAGTCGGATCCGAAATTTTTACTTAATTTGGTGGGCCCGGACTGGAAATTGTCGATGGACGATCTGGACTACGGCGGGGCAGATCCTTTTGATCTGAAAACTGCCGAGCTCGGGACCGATGAAACAGTTAAAGCCCTTTTAACCACTGCGACACAGGAAGACACAGCAGACAAGCACGCTGACGAGCAGGCGGATGCCGATGACACGGCGTCTGATGCTGAAGTGCAATTGGCCTTGGCGAACGAGTTCATGGATTTGGGGTTGTACCAAGGCGCACGCAAATTGGCTGCAGAGGTTGTTGAATCTGCCAATGCCCATTTTCGCGCTCAGGCCCAGGTGTTGATTTCCAAGCTAGACAAGCTTGAATTGAGCCTGCATCAAGACTCCTAAGCCCTCACAGAAGTTCTTGATGATCACATTCGCTGATTGATTTGCCCACCCGAGTTTGAACCACAACATGATTCGTTTCTTTTTTTGCGCCATGGCCCTGATGGCGTTTGCGGCGCAGTCCCTGGCAGATCCTGTAAAAAACTACCAGCAGCACTGTGCCGCATGTCATGGGGCCGATCGTTTGGGAGTGACGGGCCCGGCCCTGTTGCCGCAAAGTCTGGAGCGCCTGCGCAAGCCGGAGGCCATCAAGACCATCACGCAGGGGCGAGCGGCCACCCAAATGGGCGGGTTTTCTGATCGCCTCAGCAAGGAAGAAATTGAAGCCCTTGTTGCTTATATCTACAGCACAGTCACTCCAGCACCTGTTTTTTCGCAAGCAGATATTCGTGCTTCGCGCATTGTGAGTCACCCCCCGGCCAGTTTGCCGGACAAACCTGCACCGGTATACGAAGGGGTGGACATGATGAACCTCTTTATTGTGGTTGAAACAGGCGATCATCATGTGACGGTGCTCGATGGCGACAAGCTCGAACCCATTCACCGGTTTGCCAGTCGCTATGCTTTGCATGGTGGACCGAAATTCACGCCGGATGGACGTTATGTGTTCTTTGCCTCCCGCGACGGGTGGATCAGCAAGTTTGACATCTGGAACCTTAAAGTGGTGGCCGAGATTCGGGCGGGTATCAACACGCGCAATGTGGCGGTGTCGGGTGACGGCAAATTTCTGGCCGTTGCCAACTATTTACCGCAGACGCTGGTGTTGATGGACGCAGATTTGAACCTTCTCAAAGTGCTTGACGTCAAAGACAAGGACGGCAAGCAGGGGTCACGGGTTTCGGCCGTTTACGACGCAGCTCCGCGCCAGAGTTTTGTTGCTGCCCTGAAAGATGTGCCCGAGGTTTGGGAGATTAGTTACAACCCCAAAGCAGACGACATCCCTGTAGGGATGGTGCATGATTTTCAGTACAAGGAAGGTGCCTTTATTTCCGGCTTTTTGAACCCCCGCCGTACACACCTTTCCGAACCGCTGGATGATTTTTTCTTCACCCAAGGTTACAGTGAGCTGATGGGTACCAGCCGCGAGGCGGGCAAGGGGCAGGTGGTGAATTTGGATGTGCGAAAAAAAATTGCCGACCTCAGCCTGCCCGGCATGCCGCATCTGGGTTCCGGTATTACCTGGCATTGGGAGGGCAAGACCGTCATGGCAACGCCCAATTTGAAAGACGGTCTCATCACCGTGATTGACATGGGTGATTGGAAAACCATCAAGACGCTGCCCACACCTGGTCCCGGTTTTTTCATGCGATCGCACGAAAAAACGCCCTACGCTTGGGCCGATTCCATGATGAGTCCGGCGAAAAATACTTTGCAAGTGATCGACAAACGCACGCTTGAAAAAGTCACAGAAATCAAGGCAGCGCCAGGCAAAACGTTGGCCCATATTGAATTCACCCGTGATGGAAAGTACGCGCTGGCCAGTCTGTGGGAGCGTCGGTCCGACGGCGGCGCATTGATCGTCTTTGATGCGACCACCTTCAAAGAAGTCAAACGCATTCCGATGGACAAGCCGGTTGGCAAATACAACCTGTTTAATAAGATCAGTCGTTCGGAAGGCACTTCACACTGAAGTCGTGTCGGTTGGTAGCGCACTGCGCACGTGCTTTTCGAAGACCTTGGCCGTCAAGGGCGGACTGAAGTAATAGCCCTGTGCCTCGGTGCATCCTCTTGCTCGCAAAAAATCAAGCTGTTCGGCAGTCTTGACACCTTCTGCAATGGTTTTGAGCCCTAGGCTGGTGGCCATGCTGATGATGGCCCCCACGATGGCTTTGTCGTCCAGATCGTCGGTGATGTCGTGAACAAAGGATTGGTCAATCTTGAGTTTGTATACCTGAAACCGTTTGAGGTAGCTCAAGGATGAGTAGCCGGTGCCAAAATCGTCAATCGACATACGTACTCCCCGCTTGTGCAGATCGTCCATGATCGCAATCGCCTCCAGTGGGTTGGTCATGGCCACGCTTTCCGTCAACTCCAGCTCCAGTAAATTGGGTGCCAGACCTGCATCGCTCAGAATATTGCTGACCAGCTCCGGTAACTGCGCATTTCGAAACTGGACAGATGACAAATTGACAGCCATGGTGATGGGTGGCATTCCCTGCTCAATCCATGTTGCCAGTTGTTTGACTGCGGTGCGAATAACCCATTCACCAATCGACAGGATCAGTCCATTACCCTCGGCAATCGGAATGAATTCAGCAGGAGAGACATTGCCCAGTTCAGGATGCTGCCAGCGCAGCAATGCTTCGGCGCCGACCGTCTTGCCTGTCAGCATCGAGATTTGCGGTTGGTAGCTCAGTTCCAGCTGGTTTCGTTCCAGTGCCCTGTGCAAAGCGTTACCCAGCAGCAGGGTTCGATCCGAGTGGGTCTGGATGGCAGAGGTGAAAAACCGATACCCATTGCGTCCATCTTCCTTGGCACGGTACATCGCTGCGTCAGCGCATTTGGAAAGGGTGTCCAGATCGGCCCCATCCCTTGGGTACAAGGCAATACCAATGGAAGGCGTTACCGTGAGCTCATGCTGATCAATCAGAAAAGGCAGCAGCGTAGCTTGCAGTATTTTGTCGGCCACCTCGGCGGCACCAAATGCATCGGTGTCTGGCAACAGCAATACAAATTCATCGCCCCCCAGGCGAGACACTGTATCTTGCTCGCGCATGGCTGATTTGAGCCGCCTGGCCCATTCAATCAGCACCTCATCGCCAGCGCGGTGCCCCAGTGAATCATTGATGTTCTTGAAATGGTCCAAATCCAGAAACATCAGCGCAACGGATTGATTCGAACGCCAGGCGATATTGAGTACATGCTGGCTTCGGTCATTGAGCAGGACGCGATTGGGCAAGCCGGTTAAGGCGTCAAAATGTGACAGGCGCTGAATATGGGCTTCAGACTCTTTTTGTTCGGCGGCTTTCTTTTCAAGGCTGATCACCGTGCGTTTGAGCTCCTGTGTGCGCATCTCAACCAACTTTTCCAAATCGGTTCGGGCCTGCAACAGTTCGATCTCGGCCTTTTTACGGGCTGTGATGTCCATCCCAATCCAAATGGAACCCTTGCTGGGGTCATTGAAGTCAATGGCTTTGGCGCGCACCCAGCAATAAGCGGGCGTGCCGTCCTTTTTGCACAGCAGCATTTCGCCGTCAAAGGCCTCACCAGCGGCGAATGGGGCATAGCAGCTGTATGCTGCTTCAGTCCAGTCTTGTTCACTCAGGTACCAAGCGCGAGTTGAGCTACCGTCCAATTCGCCGGGTTCATAACCCAGCATGATTTCGCAGCTGCGATTGCAGCGGGTGACAATACGATCTCGCAAAAACACAATACCCACCATGGCATTGTCAAGAATCAAGCTCTGTTCGGCCAAGACAGATTCAAGTTGTGCCTGCGCCAGCTTTTGCTCACTGATGTCATCAACGATCCAGATTGAGCCCTCTTCAATGTCTTGTGGGTTTACTAGCTGACCCGTCAGGTGGGCCCAAAACAATTGCCCGTCTTGGCGCGCCATCTGCAACTCTGTTTTGTACACCAAGCCTTGGGTCATGACGGGCAGGGCGGCGTCTTCCAAAGCATCAAAGACCGACTGATCAGGGTACAGCGTCAAGTTGGCATTGCCCACAATATCGGACACCTCGTTGAAACCGTACATTTGGGCCAATCGCTGGTTGCATCGGATGACCAGACGATTTTTCACAAAAACAATGCCAACCCCCGCAGTGTCCAAAATAACCTGCTGCTCGCGAAGCGCAAGTTGCAGTTGCGTTAAGGTCGCGTCGGACACTGTGTGTATGTCGGGGTCGGAGTTCAATTCAGGCATGGTTCCGATGTTTGTACAAGAGGTTGTTCGATTGTCTGGCAAATGCTGTTGATATGGAACAGGCAGCGGGAAAATTCACCTTTTGGTGCGCCCAATCCAAAATATATGCACAATTGGCGACTAGGGGCAGTTCTGGCTCCACCAACACACAGCCTATATCAATGCGTGCTCATGCAGACACTGGAAGCGTCGTCTTTATCACTGGGGCATCGTCCGGTCTTGGCCGACAAATGGCCATCGAATTTTCAAGGCGTGGCTACCGTCTGGCACTGACGGCACGGCGACTGGATGCACTCCACACACTCCAGACTGAGCTCAAAAAAACTGGCGGAGCTTCGGTGTTCATCGCCGCACTGGATGTGACGGATGAGGCGGCGGTCAACCAGGTGTTTGCCGACGCCCGTGCTCATTTTGGCACCATCGATATTGCGGTACTCAATGCAGGCATCGGCCATCACGGCATGATCGGAAAGCTGGCTTTTTCCAAGGTGCGGGACACCGTGAACACCAATGTGACGGGTTTTATGGCGACGGCAGATGTTGCTGTGCGCTGCTTTCGCGAGCAAGGTTACGGGCATCTGGTTGGCATCAGTTCGGTGGCTGCGTTTCGTGGCATGCCTGCGGGTGGTGTTTATGGTGCCTCCAAGGCTGCGGTCACCAGCTATTTGGAGTCCTTGCGGGCGGAAACCTACCATGCCGCCATTTTGGTCACAACCCTGTCGCCCGGTTTTATCGACACGCCCATTAATCAGGGGGCCAAAAGTCGTCCCTTCGTGATTCCGGTTGAAAAGGGTGGCAAATTGCTGGTGGATTTGATTGAACGAAGGGTAGAGCGGGCCACCGTACCGCGTTGGCCTTGGGCCTTGGTGGCGCGATTGATCGCTGTGGTGCCAACTGGTTTGCTTGCAAGGTTGCGGTGACGCAAGAGATATAACAATGACGCATCGTGCATTGATTGTGGGTGGCGGTATCGGTGGCTTGGCAGCGTCATTGGCCTGCGCGCGGGCCGGGGCCGAAGTTGAATTGTTTGAACGTGCCCATGAATTTGCCGAAGTGGGGGCCGGCATTCAATTAGGCCCCCATGTTGTCAAAGTACTGCACAGTTGGGGTTTGAAAGCCAATTTGGCCGAAATTGCCGCGTACCCGGATCGCTTACAGATTCGCAGTGCGACCAGTGGCGCAGCCTTGGGTGGTTTGCGCCTGGGTCAAGCCACAGTAGAGCGTTATGGCTGGCCCTATGTGACGGTGCACCGCGCTGATCTGCATGCGCAATTGCTGGCAGCAGTGAAACATCACGGCAATGTTTCGCTGCACATTGATTCTGAGTTTGACCGGTACGTTCAACAAAAATCGGGCGTTACGCTGCATACCAAAAATGGCCGGCAGGCTCACGGAGATATGCTCATCGGTGCCGACGGTCTTTGGAGCCAGGTTCGAAAACAATTCCTCAATGATGGTGTCCCGCATGCCACGGGCCATCTGGCTTACCGGGCCATGGTTCGCCAGGTTTGCTTGCCGGCCGACTTGCGGTCTGCTCAGGTGACAGCATGGCTGGGGCCCAAAATGCACTTTGTTGCGTACCCGGTGCGCGGTGGGGAGTGGCTCAACGTCGTGGCCATTGTGCATGGCCGGGTGCATGGCGATATTGCTTACTGGGACCACAGTGCCAATCCAGCCAAGTTGAAACGCTCCATGACGGCTGCCTGTGCGCACTTGCAAGACTTTGTTCAAGCCATTGAACATTGGCGCCTGTGGGCTTTGAGTATTCGGGTGCCTATGCGCAGTGCCTGTCAACATGCGCAGGGTCGGGTTGCTCTTTGGGGGATGCAGCGCACCCCATGCTGCCCTACCTCGCGCAAGGTGCTGGCATGGCCATTGAAGATGCGCAGGCGCTGGGTAGTGGCTTAGGCTCCGAAGGACTCGACGCTCCAGCCGCACTCCAACGTTACGCGGCGCTACGGTGGCAGAGAAACGCACGGGTGCAGGCCCGCGCCATTCAAAACGGGCGGATATTCCATGCCTCAGGGCCTGTGCGGTGGGCGCGCGATGCAGCCATGAAGCTGTTGGGCGAGCGTTTGTTGGACATGCCGTGGCTTTACCGGGGACAGACCTGATGCAATCATCGAAATTTTCGCGCACCTTCAAACAGAGCTTTGGTCTGATGCTGGTCTTTGTGGCTGGCTGTGCCAGCCAACCAGAGTCACGCATTCACAACGACGATGCTCCATTGCAGCGCATTCAGAATGTGGTGGTCATCTATGCGGAAAACCATAGTTTTGACAATTTGTATGGCTTGTTTCCTGGTGCCAACGGCATCGCCCAGGCCACTGCACAACAAAAAATTCAATGGGATCACGATGACACCCCATTGCCAGAGCTGCTGGTTTTTGGCAAGGACGGCAAGCCGGACCCGAAGTATCCCCGCTTGCCAAACCAGCCATTTCGCATTGATGCGCCGCCTGTAAACCGCCCGCCAACGGTCATCGTGCCCAATCCGATCCATGACTTTTTCTTTCACCAAGAGCAGATCAACGGTGGGCTCAATAACCGGTTTGCCGCCATGTCCAATGTTGGCGGGTGGACCATGGGGCACTACGACGGCAGTCAGTTCAAGTTGTGGAAATGGGCGCAAGAGTACACGCTGGCAGATAACTTTTTTCAGGCTGCGTTTGGTGGGTCGTACCTGAACCATCAGTGGCTGATTTGTGCCTGTACGCCGCAGCATACCAATGCGCCCGGCAACATGCGGGTGCGGCTCGATGCGAGTGGCAAGCTTGAAAAACGGCCACAATCGCCCTCTGCCAGCGTCGGGGCCGTGCAGGTTTACAGTGTGGGTCTGAGTGGTCGTGTCACGCCTGATGGCTGGTCCGTCAATACCTCACAACCTCCTTACCAGCCCAGCGGCATCCCTCCTTTGGCTGATGGCCCGCGCACGCACACCAACCCCCAAGGCTACACGTCCGGCCACATAGAAACCGGCGAACCCGTACCGCCGCAAACAGCCCAAACCATTGGCGATACCCTCTCCGAAAAAGGCGTTTCCTGGGCATGGTATGCCGGGGCTTGGAACGCAGCGTTGGCTGACGGCACCCAGGCACCTGATGCCAAACGACGAGTGATTTACCAACGTGCGGAAAATTCGCCCAATTTTCAGGCGCACCACCAACCGTTCAATTACTTTTCCCGCTTTGCGCCCGGCACAGCAGACCGTGCCAAACACCTGCTCGATGGGAGCGATTTTTTGGCCGACATAGATGCAGGCAAGCTGCCCAGTGTTTCTTTTTACAAACCAGCCGGACGTGATACCCAGCATCCGTCGTACACAGATATCATGACTGGCGATACCCACATTGCCGGTGTGCTGGAAAAGTTACGCGCCAGCCCGCAGTGGAAGGACATGCTGGTCATTGTGACCTACGATGAAAATGGCGGTTACTGGGACCATGTGCCGCCACCCACAGGCCCCGGCTGGGGCGATCGTTGGGGGCCGGGTTCTCGGGTGCCAGCCTTGCTCATTGGCCCCCACGTCAAACGGGGTCACATCGATTCAACTTCGTATGACACCACCTCCATCCTTAAATTCATCACAAGGCGGTTTGAACTGACACCCTTGGCAGGCGTGCGACCCAAGGCTGGCGATTTGACACCGGCACTTCAATGAGCATCAACCGCAACCCGCTGCGCTCGCTCAAAACCAGGCTGACCCTGTGGACGCTGGCCATATTTTTGCTGAGCATCTGGTCGCTGACGTTTTATGCCGAAGGCATTTTGCGCACTGACATGCAGCGTGTGCTGACCGAGCAGCAATTCGCCACGGTCTCATTTATGGCGGACGATATCAACCAGCGGTTCGAAGAGCGTGTGCGCGCACTGGTCAAAGTAGCGTCCCGGGTTGAGTCCGCTAGTTTGGCCGATCCCCAAGCCTTGCAAACGCTGCTGGAGCAGCAACCACATTTGCTGAACCTGTTCAATGCGGGCGTGCTGGCCCTCGATTTTGATGGCACGGTGGTGGCAGACTTTCCGCGTTCAGCCGGAAGAATGGGCATCAACTTGATGGGCCAAGATACGGTTGCAGCAGCCCTCAAAGAAGGCAGTTTTCTTTTTGGAAAACCCGTGATGAGCGGCACACCGCCGGCACCTGTTTTTGGCATGGCCGTGCCGATTCGGGACGCAGAGAACCATGTGGTTGGTGCAATCTACGGTGAAACCACTTTGGGTGCGCCCAATTTTCTGGACAAAATCACCGACCAGCGCTACGGCAAGTCGGGCCACTATTTCGTAGCGTCACTGGATCACCGGTTGAATGTCACTTCCAGCGATAAAAGCCGGGTCATGCAGCGCCTGCCCAGGGCAGGCATTAATCCATTTGTTGATCGTTTTGTACAGGGCTACGAAGGGTCTGCCAACTATGTTGACCAGTATGGCACGGACATACTGGTCTCGGTCAAGCGCATTCCCATAGCCAACTGGGCCATGGTGGCAACGCTGCCCACACAAGAGGCATTTGCCCCGATTCGTGCGCTTCAGAAAAGAATGTTGCTGGCCTCCACTGTGCTGACCCTGCTGGCCGGTGCCGTGACCTGGTGGATGACCTGGATGATGCTCAGACGCCAGCTTTCACCCATGTTGGCAGCCACCAGAACGCTGGCCAATTACTCCCATTCACGTCAGGCCCTGCAACCCTTGGCGATCACCAGCCAGGATGAAATTGGCGAACTGATTGGCGGATTCAATCAGCTGCTTGCCATCCTGGGGCAGCGCGAACAGCAATTGCGGGAAAGCCATGAACGCTTCGATCTGGCGGTGCGCGGATCTTCTGACGGCATCTGGGACTGGGACCTGGTCGCGGGAACTGGCTTTGTCTCTGACCGATGGTGGATGCTTTTGGGCTACCAGCCTGGTGAGCGGGAAATTTCGCCAGACGGGTGGATGGCATTGATTCATCCCGATGATTCAGAGAAGGTGCAAGAAGCCATCAGGCAGCATTTAACCTCCAATGTCCCCTTTTCTGTTGAATTCCGGATGCAAACAAAGAGCGGCGTTTATCGCTGGTTTTTGACCCGTGGCGAAGCACGCAGAGATGACCAAGGCAAGGCCATTCGGATGGCTGGCTCTGCAACAGACATCACGGAGGTCAAGCAGGCACAAGAAGAGCTGCGCCGCAGCGAGGCCTATAACAAAGTTTTATTTTCAGGCTCACACATTCCTTTGGTGGTTCTTGACCCTGAAACTGGGCGGGTGCTCGATTGCAATCAAGCGGCAGCTGACATCTTTCACAAGGAAAATTGCAACGCAGTACTGGGCGGATCGGCAGCAGATTTTTCAGCTCCTTCGCAATATGACGGCCGCAGTTCTTCCGAGTCCGCCATGGATCATATTCAGAGGGTTTTGCGCGAGGGTTCGGAGCTTTTTGAATGGCGAAATCAGCGCCCCAACGGCGAAATATGGGATGCTGAAGTTCACTTGATGGCATTCCAAAATGGTGACAAAACACTTTTGCAATTCAGTTTGCAGGACATCACCGCCCGCAAACGCTCAGAAGCAGACCTGCGGGTGGCCGCGGTGGCGTTTGACTCCCAGGAAGGCATGATCATTACCGATGGAGACCTCAAAATATTGCGCATCAACCGCGCGTGTTGTGAGATCACCGGTTACTTGGCCCATGAGGCCATCGGTCAAACCCCGCGCATGTTCAGTTCTGGCCGCCACAACACGGCTTTTTACCAGGCGATGTGGTCAAGCATCAATACCATCGGTTCCTGGGAGGGCGAGCTCTGGAATCGGCGCAAAAACGGTGAGGTTTACCCTGAATGGGCCACCATTTCAGCGGTCAAGGCCAACGATGGCACTGTCTCCAACTACGTGGCTTCCTTCATCGACATTTCTTCCCGCAAAACGGCAGAAGCAGAAATCAAGCACCTGGCCTTTTATGACCCGCTGACACGTCTACCCAATAGGCGGCTCTTGCTGGACCGCCTGCGCCACGCTTTGCAGGCCTGTTCACGCAGCGACTCTGCAGGTGCCTTGTTTTTCATTGACGTGGACAACTTCAAAACGCTCAACGACACACTGGGGCACGACAAGGGTGACCTGCTGCTCGAATCGGTTGCACGGCGACTGAGCGCAGCCGTGCGCGAGGAGGACACCGTTGCCCGGCTGGGTGGTGATGAATTCGTCATCATGATGGAAGGCTTGAGTTTGAATGCCCTTGAGGCGGCAGCACAAGCCAGGGTAGTGGCCGAAAAAATTCTTGCTGCATTTGAGGAAAAACATGACCTGCTGGGCTTGGACTACCTTTGCACCGCCAGCATTGGTATTGCCATGTTCACCCACGCCACCGACTCCGTGGAAGAGCTGCTCAAGCATGCGGACCTCTCCATGTACCAGGCCAAAGCGGCAGGGCGTAACACTTTGCGCTTTTTTGACCCCAAAATGCAATCTGTTGTGATGGCCCGCACAGAGATGGAGGCCGATTTGCGCCTGGGCTTGCGCGAGCAGCAATTGTTGCTGCACTACCAGCCCCAGGTGGACGATGACGGGCGCATGTCCGGTGCCGAAGCGCTGGTGCGCTGGATGCATCCGGTGCGCGGCATGGTTTCACCCGCCGAATTTATTCCCTTGGCAGAAGAAACCGGGCTGATAACGAATTTGGGCCATTGGGTCTTGCAAACCGCTTGCCTGCAGTTGGTGGCTTGGGCTGCCAGGGCCGAGATGTCCCACCTGACGATTGCGGTGAATGTCAGCGCCCAGCAGTTTCGTCAGGCCGACTTTGTGGAGCAGGTGCTGGCTGTATTGCGGGAAACCGGGGTCAATCCCCACCGCCTCAAATTGGAGCTGACCGAGAGTTTGCTGGTGGACAACGTTGAAGAAGTGATCGGAAAAATGTACGCCCTCAAAGCCAAAGGCGTCGGCTTTTCACTGGACGACTTTGGTACCGGCTACTCTTCGCTGAGCTACCTCAAACGCCTGCCACTGGACCAGCTCAAGATTGACCAGTCGTTTGTGCGTGACATCCATGTGGATGCCAATGATGCCGCCATTGCCAAAACCATCGTCACACTGGCCCATAGCCTCGGTTTGGGCGTTATTTCGGAAGGGGTTGAAACCGCTGCCCAGCGCGACTTTTTGGCCCAGTCTGGCTGCCATGCCCATCAGGGCTATTTCTTCAGTCGACCGCTGCCAATTGACAAGTTTGAGGCTTACGCCAGCGAAAAACTCGGCGTCAGTGGAAAAAATCCGTCTTCAGGAAGGTGATGTTGTGACTGGTGCCCAGTCGTAGCGTATTGGACACCGCGTGTTTGACTCTTTCACTTTGGCGGTCGAATGAGGCCAGCATGTCGTGGTTGTCCGTCAGCCTGGTGCGCTCCACTTCACTGAGCGTTTCCCGGCTTACAAAAAATCGATGCGCCGTGCCGTGCAGGTCCAGGGTGAACATGACGCCGTCCCCAATCTCGGGCTCAATCCTGATGTTTTCAATCACAAAGTCTGTCATGGCGGTCTCCTGCTTGCACGGTGGCGTGTGTTTCAGTTTGAATGGTACATCGGGAGGCACAATGGGCGCAAGAAACTGGCACTGTTGTGCATTACTTGGCGGCTGCAGGCCGTTTACCGGAGACTGAGAATGGACAAGGTGGAGTGTGTTGTGATTGGCGCTGGTGTTGTCGGCTTGGCGGTTGCTCGCGCGCTTGCGCTGGCCGGGCGCGAGGTCATGGTGCTGGAGGCCGCCCATGCCATTGGCACCGGCACCAGCTCACGCAACAGCGAAGTCATACACGCTGGCATTTATTACCAAGCGGGTTCGCTCAAGGCCCGTTTGTGCGTAACGGGCAACCGTATGCTGTATGACTATTGCGCCTCGCGGGGCGTTGGTCACCGACGCTGCGGAAAACTGATTGTCGCTACGGCAGCAGACCAAGTGCCGCTGTTGCAAGGCATTGTGCGCAAGGCTGCGCTCAATGGCGTTACAGATCTGGAGCTGCTGGACAGCTCCCAAGCGCGCGCACTGGAGCCGCAGTTGTCGTGCAAAGCGGCCATTTTGTCACCTGGCACCGGCATTGTGGACAGCCATGCCTTGATGCAGTCCCTGCAGGGCGACCTAGAGAATGCAGGTGGATTATTGGTGCTCAATACGGCTCTGGCGCACGCAGAATGTGCGCAAGCAGCTATTAAACTTGTAGCGATTGACGGCACGCAGCTGCAGGCTCAAAAGGTGATTAACTGCGCTGGCTTGCAGGCTCCGGCGTTGGCCGGATGCTTCAAAGGGCTGCATCCCCGGCATGTGCCCCAAGCCTATTTTGCCAAGGGCAACTACTTCACCCTCTCGGGGCCAGCTCCATTTGGCCGCTTGGTTTACCCGGTGCCAGAAGCGGCAGGGCTGGGCGTTCACCTTACGCTGGACCTGGGCGGCCAGGCCAAGTTTGGCCCTGACGTAGAGTGGGTTGCGTCTGCCGACGATCTGACCGTGAACCCAGCGCGCGGCGATGTCTTTTATGCCGAGGTGCGCAAGTACTGGCCCGCGTTGCAGGATGGGGCTTTGCTGGCAGGTTATGCCGGCATACGTCCCAAAATTCATGCGCCGGATGAGCCTGCCTGCGATTTTTGCATCCAGGGCCCCGCGCAGCATGGTGTGCCGGGATTGGTCAACTTGTTTGGCATTGAATCGCCAGGCTTGACCAGCTCGCTGGCCATTGGGGATTATGTTGAAAGCATGTTGTTGGCGCATGTCGCTTGATCTGCATCAAGATTGTCCATGCCTTTAATTCCATTTCCATATCAATCCGACATGGTGTTGCTTCGCCTTGTCGTGCCAGAGCACTGTCTGCGGCTTCGCGCCTAATGTCGTATCGATCTGGAAAAGGAATAACTTGAAAGTTAGCGCGATTTCTGCTTTATCGGGCTGCACCAAATTGCTATAAATAAAGGAGCTTGTGACGCACGCCCCGCCTGCGTCACAAGCATATTTCGCATGTGATGTTGATCAGTTTAGTCGCACAGAAGGACGGAAAAATGCAATTCTGGCTTGATTTATGGGAAAGTTTCCCATAAACTGCAGCCCATGCACGACACAAACGCTTCCGACACCTTGCACCCCGTTCTGGGCGCGGTGCTGCGTGTGATGGCACCGCTGGTGCGTTGGTTGTTGCGCTCGGGAGTGGGGTATGCCGAATTCACGGCAGCGATCAAGCCGGTTTTTCTGGCCGAGGCGCGCGCCGAGGTGCGCCGCATTGGCCGCAAAGAAACCGATTCCGCGCTGAGCCTGCTGTCCGGCCTGCACCGCAAAGACGTGCGCAAGGCTGCGCTGGAGGTTGTCGCACAAGGCACTTGCGCCCCTGCCAAAGCCAGCCTTGCCTCGCAGGTGGTGGCGCGCTGGGTGGCCAATGCGCTGCCCCAGACCCTGCCCCTGGCGGGCGACCAAAGCTTTGAGAGCCTGGTGCATCAGGTGTCCAGAGATGTACATCCGCGCTCGGTGCAGCACGAGCTGGTTCGACTGGGTGTAGCGCACTTGGTGGATGGACAACTGGTGCTGCTTCGCCAGGCCTTTGTGCCCGACCCGCAAGCAATGGAGTCGCGCCAGCTGCTGGCCGACAGCGTGGCCGACCACCTGGCCGCAGGTGTTCACAACCTCACCGGCGACAGCCGCGACGGCGGCCGCAAATACCTGGAGCAAGCCCTGTTTGCCGATGGCCTGAGCCAGGAGTCGGTGCGCACCCTGGAGCAACTGGCCAATGAACTCTGGCACGAGGCCATGCGCCGCATGATGCAAGCTGCCGTGCCGCTGTGTGAGCACGATGAACCGCTCGGTGGTGATCAACGCCTGCGCTTGGGCATGTTTTGTTTTGCCGAACCGATGGCAGCAATAGGCGAAAAAGCCGTGGAGAACAACGAAAAATGAAAGCATTGACAACTCAATTCCGCACGACAGGATTTGCACAACTTTGTGCAGCGATGGCATTGGCAACGGTATTGGCCTTGAGTGCTTGCGGCGGCGGCAGTGCCGCTCTGGAGACTTTGGCCGGTGTCGGCACGGGCGGTTCAGGCCTGGCGGAGGGCACGGTCAGCGGTTTTGGCAGCGTGTTTATTGATGGCGTGGAATACGACGACTCGAATGCCAGCGTGGCGCAGGACGATGGTGCCGGTGAATCCGTCAATGCCGAACTCAAGCTGGGCCAGCGCGTGCGCCTGGTGCTGGATTCGTCCAGCAAGGTTCAGTCGGTCATGGTGATGCCGCAGTTGGTCGGCCCGGTCACGCAGGCCATGGACGCCGCCGGCACTTTCAAGGTCATGGGGCAGGGCGTGCGACTGGGTGATACCACCGCCCAAGCAGGGTTCAGTGCGGCCAGCCCTGCGCTGGGGGACGAGCTGGAAGTGCATGGTTCCTGGGTTTACGACAAGGCCACGGCCAGTTATGTGCTGAGTGCCAGCCGGGTTGAAAAGCTCACCAGCGCGCCGGACCCGGTGCAACTCTCAGGCCTGGTGCAGTCCATCGCGGGCAGCACCCTGCGTCTGAACAGCGCCGACGGAATCAGCCTTCAAACCTCGTCCATGCCAGCGGGCTTGGCGGTGGGGCGCTTGGTACGGGTGTGGGCCAGCCGGGCAGCGTTGACTGCGGCTGCAGGCAAGACGCTGCTCGCCAGCCGCTTGGTCGATGCCACGCTCAGTGCCACCGAGCTGGCGGAACAGACCCTGCGCCTGGGCGGGCAGGCCGCCCAATACAACGCTGCAGCGCGAACGTTGGAAATTCAGGGCGTCAAAGTTCAGCTTCCCGCTGGCTTGCAGGTGGACGAAGCCGCTTTGTCCAGGGGTGATTTTGTCGCCCTGGAGGTTAAACGCACGGGTGGTGTGCTGGTGGCTACGGCCTTGAATTTGCGCGGTGGTGCGGGCGGCGCGGCCGATTTGGGGCAAAGCGTGTCACTCAAGGCCGTGAGCAGCGGCGTTGACTGGAAGGCCACGCCGGTGCGCTTCAAGCTGCGAGGTGTGGACGTGATGGCCAGCCAGCTGGTGGTGGACGCCACCTGCCGTCAGGCGGGCACAGAGGTGGACCTGCTGATAGAGGTCAAGGGCCGGCTGGCCACCGCCACCGACACCGTGGTGGCGACCGAGCTGCGCTGCACCCCCCTGGGCAATAACACCAACGGCAACGGCTCTACCGTGAGTCGCAGCGGCAGCGTCAGCCAGCTGAACCTCAAAGCCAGAAATTTTGTGCTGCAAACCGCGCGCGACCCCATCACCGTGCAGTGGGACGCACAGACCTACCTGCCCATTGAATTTATAAAACACCCCGAAAGCCTGACCGGCCAAAGTGTCGAAGTCGAGGGTGTCTATCAAACAGGCGTATTGCGGGCCCGAAAAATCAAGCGAAGTCATTGAATTTTTTTTTTGATGGCGACTTTTGATTTGATCGATCTTTTCCAACCCTCGGGCGCAAGCATGCCCATTACTTTTGCAGGAGATAGTTATGAATCACACCCCTTTTGAACCCCGCCAGTTGCGGCGTCTGCCAGTAGTGCTGGCCACGGTCAGCCTGTCCTTGATCCTCGCGGCCTGCGGTGGCGGCGGTGGTGGTGCGGGTGATGCCGCCAGCACCCCCAGCACCCCCGTAAGTGCCGTGCCGACGCCCAGCGCCAATCTGGCCAGCGGCACGGTCACCGGTTTTGGCAGCGTGATCGTCGATGGTGTTGAAATCGAAGACGCCACCGCCAAGGTGGTGAGTGAAGGCAGTGATGGCAGCAGCAGCACGGTGGGGCTCAAGCTGGGCCAGCGGGTGCGTGTGGAACATGACGGCAAGGGCACCGCGTCACAGGTCCATGTCGATGCGGCGGTGATCGGGGCGGTCAGCGCGCTCGATGCCGCCAACGGTGCCTTCAAGGCGGCGGGCCAGTGGGTCAAGGTCAATACCGACAGCGCCAGCGGGCCGGTGACGGTTTTTGGCGG
Organism: Candidatus Rhodoferax bjergmarkensis; assembly: GCA_016708345.1. GTDB lineage: Bacteria > Pseudomonadota > Gammaproteobacteria > Burkholderiales > Burkholderiaceae_C > Rhodoferax > Rhodoferax bjergmarkensis. The sequence goes on along the minus strand of JADJFX010000035.1, from coordinate 289,090 downwards.
TGGCTACAGCGGATTTTCTGACATTGTGGCAGCTGATTTGGTCGAAGTGCATGGCAGCGCCGTTTACAGCAGCACCCGCGCGGCCTACGAAATCCAGGCCAGCCGCATCGAGAAAAAAGCCGACATCAATTTTGTCCGCGTCATGGGCAAGGTGGCCAACCTGAACACGACCGCCAAGACCTTTGGCCTCAACGGCCTGGTGGTGAACTATGCCAGCGCCAACTTGGTGCCGACCGTGGCCACCCTGGCCAACGACCAGTTTGTGGTGATATGGGGCGGAAAAGACAGCCTGAGCAACGTGGCGGGCACACCGACTCTCAAGGCCAACCGCGTGCGCGTGGTGCGCGGGGCTATTTCTGACATCGTCACCGGGAGCGTCGCCCAACTGGGCGGACTGGTCAGCCAGTACAGTGCCAGTGCCGGCACGCTGGAACTCGATGGCATCAAGGTCAGCCTCAGCGCCAGCACCAAAACCACCCCGGTGGGCAAGACACTGGCCAATGGCAGCTACATCCTGGTCAAAGGCACGTTTAACGACAGCGGCGTATTGGCCGCCACTGACCTGCACATCCGAGAGTCCAGCACCAGCGATGACACTGCCCGCATCAAGCTCAAGGGCGTGATCAGCTCCCTGACGGATGCCAGTTCCTTTGTGGTGCGCGGTGTGCCGGTTGATGCCTCTGGTGCCGCATTGGAGAGTTCATGCACCGGTGTCACACTGGCCGAAGGCGTGTTTGTGAACGTGGTCGCCACGGCGCAAGTTGGTACCGATGTGGTCAAGGCCACTCGCCTGGGCTGTGTCGGCGCGCCCCAACTGCCAGTGTTTGCCATGCGTGAAATCAAGGGCACGGCCAGCAGCATCGACGCGAGTGCCAAAACCTTCAAGCTGACGCCCACAGGCCGAACCGCAGTGACGGTCGTGTGGAACGACAACACCGCTTTCGCCGGTGTGAGCACCACCACGCTGGCCAACGCCGAGATCAAGGTGGAAGGCTACCTCAATGCCAGCGGGGCGCTGGTGGCGCGCAAGATCCATGCCGTCGGTGTGGCCGATCATGATGCTTATGACAAACCGGCAATCGGCTCCGCACTGGCCAAGGCCTGGGGTAAATACAAAGATCGCAAGTAAGCAGTTTGGGGCTGCGCTTTATACCGAAATAGATTCCAAAAGATCCGCAATTTGCCCCGGCCGGGAAACTGGCCGGGGTTTTTTTGTGGCCCTACATCCCTTCTTTGCAAGACCTGACCGTTCGCCCCTCATGTCATCTCGTCACGAAACGCTGGTTCCGACTTAATGGGGTCATTTGCGTCCGTAGGTGCTGTCATGGTCGGGGGCTACGGTCAAAAACCGAATGAAATCCCCGTCGCGATACGCAGTGCAACGGCGGGCCTGGGTGATTCGCAGCGAGTAGATTGCGTCAATTCCTTGCGGTGGCTTTACGCTGACGATTTTGTCCCATTTCAAACCCTTGTCAGGGTAGAGCTGGTCCCAGTTCAGTTGCCGGATTTTTCGCAAAGTATCCAAGGCTGCATGGCGTTCGGGCTTTTGCAGTCCCAAAAGGTGCTCCTGAAAAACTGGGTTGTTCAAGTCAAGACGAGCAGGGGTGACGGTGGCGGTGCGAATGAGCCAAACGCCCGCTTCCTGTTCTTCTATCAAAACTTGACGACCCGCAAATTGTTTGCCGAGCGAAATCTGACCGTTGGCACCGACGACCTTCACAGTTGCTTGGGAGGCGATAACTTGCATGGTGTTCTCCTTCGTGCATTACGAAAATAGTAATGCACGAAGAAATCGTAGTGGGCTGCAGTAGCCTGTCAAGGTGCTTGGTTTGCCCGTGGAAACATGGTTGGCCTGTGTCCAATGGTGAGCGTTTGAGGACGCGGTGAAGCGCTGGAAGCCTTGAAAATGCTACAAAAACAGGAGCTGCTTGCGCAGGTAGAACGTGCGGTAGAGGCTTATTTGATCAATACCTTACTTCACGCTGTAGCTGGCAATGGACTTGGGGAACTTGAAGGTGTACAGACGTGTGGGGCGTTCCGCCTCGCTGCCGGGTGCTACGCGAACGGCGGCGGCAGGGCAAACCTTGGTGCCGTTGTTCACGAGCTTGCCGTTTTCCGTCAGGCAGGCTGTCACGTCGCCGCTCACGGCCACACCCTTGGCGTCATACAGCGCAGGCGTGACGCCGAAGTCGTTGTCGTTGATCAGCGCAATCGTGTCGCCATTGACCACCGTGAGGCCTTCGGCCTTTTCTGCCAGCCAGCCCGCATCGTTGAGTTGCAGCAGCAGGGTGCGCTTGAGCGGCACCACCTTGGTCCAGTCCGCGCCCTTGACCGATTTGGCCGTGGCGCTGCTGGCTTCCAGCTCGGCACCCAGGGCATTGATGTCCGTCGCGTCAGCGGGAATTTCCACCAGCATGATTTTGTTGACCAGCACGCCAGCGGCGTTCACGCCCTGCTCGATGGCCAGGAACTTGCCGGGTGCCACATAGGCGATATCGCCCATCTTGGCCTGCCCGGTGTCGGACTTGGACCAGTCTGTCTTGCTCAAAGGAAAGGCATAGGTTTTGGTAGTGCCGGTGGCCGGATTGAGCACCAGCCAGCGCAGGAACAGCGCGGTCTTGCTGACCGACACTGTGGTGCCGTCATCCGCCGTCACCTTGGCGTCCAGCGGGCTTTGCACCAGACCGTGCAGTTCGCCTGCAGCATCCATGGTCAGGCCTTCCATGCCGCGGTTGGCACGGCGCAGGTTCAGTACCGCAGGCAACACCGGCTTGCTGGCCGTGCTGCCGGCAATGGCCGGGGCAAAGCGCTCCTCGATTTTGCCGGTGGCCGCGTCCACCTTGATGATGAAGGGGCCGTACTCATCGGAGATGTAGAGCTTGTTATTGGCCCTGTCAAACACGATGCCTTCAGGGTCCAGGCCCATGGGATCGCTGGCCAAAGCTACAAGTGCCTCGTTCAGCGCTACTTCGGCCGACGAGCCGGGAGTGCCCACCGGCAGGGGCAAGCCGGTGAGTTTGCCGCCCTTTTCGTTGAGCATCGGTGTGATGCCGGTCATGGTGGCCACGCCATTGGCCAGGCGCAGCACGCCAAACGTGGGGGCAAAGCCCGGGGCCGGAAACACCTTGGTGCCGTAGGTGCTGGTTCCTACCGTGATGTTGGGGCCGTCGGCATTGGAGCCGCGGTCGGTCAGCACGTAAAAATCGATGCTGCCATCACTGTTTACCGACTTGAGCGCCATCGCCGAGCCCACGGCCAGAGGAAATCCTTTGGGGAAAGCAGCCTTCAAATCGGCACTGCTTCCCTCGTAGGGCACATTCATGCTGGTGGGTACGCTGACGCGGTGCTTGCTGACCACCACATCGCCACCGCTGATGGCTTCTTTTGCGCTCGTGACGCTGCGGCCCATGGCGGCCAGGCTGCTCTCAAAACTCTCGCGTGCCAGTGTGCGCGCCACGGGCGTGGTGCCCAGCGCGGTTTTCAAAGCGGCTTCAAACTTGGTGCCGTCGGTTTCGTCCGGCTTGACCGTGTCGTTAAGCTTGGCCGCCAGCGTGGTGTCGATCACGATGCCGTTGTCCACGTCCTTGTCGCTGTCCAGCGACTGCAACAGTTGCAGGCGATTGAGCACACGTGCATCGCTGACCGATGCCCCGGCCACCAGATCCATCGGCGTGATCACACCGGCACCAGCAGCACTGCCCAGTACAAGTGCGCCTGCTTTGAAACTCACCATGTCCGGCGCCGAGCCGCCCCCGTAGCTGAAGGTTCCGTTCGCATCGGTGGTGCCTTTGAGGCCAGCGGATGTGCTGTAGGCAAGCCCGGCAACGGGTGCATCCACAAATCGGCCTTGCGCGCTGGCGTCGGAGCCACCAACAGTTGTATCACTGCCACCGCCACAAGCCGTCATGAGCAGGCCTGCCATCACAGGGTTTAAAGCAAGTGCAAGCGAACGCATCGTCATCTTCATTTTTGAGTCCAAGTTTAGAAAAGGCCCCATTTCACCTTCGGTATGTGACGGAATCATGAATGGGGACTTCGCCGTCTACCGGCAAAGCTTGGAACTCAAGCGTCAGGCACCCATGGCCAGCAAGGCCACGCTCACGCCGAACCCGGCAAACCAGATCAGCGAGCGCAAATTTGCCTGATTGGCCAAATAGGCTGCAACATACGCCACGCGAATGCCTACAAAGGCCATCGCCAAGAGGTCGATACGGCCTTGATCCGCCTGCGCCATTTGGGCAAATACCACGCCCGCAATAAACAGCGGCAGGGCCTCAAACCCATTGGCCTGCGCAGCGTTGGCCCGCTGCTGCCAGCCTGTGAGTTTGGCTTCCCACTCGCGGGGGTTGTAGTTGTCAAAGCCGCCGGCTTTGCGGGGAATGCCCGCGCTCTTGATTTTGGCCAGCGCGACGGAAGCGATGGGCAGCACACAAGCCGCCAGAACACACCATTTGGCAATCGTCATGCTATTTTCCCAGCAGGCCACCCAGCATGCCCATCAGGTCGGCCGAATTGCCCAAACCACCCGTTGGTGCTTGCCCACCTGGCGTGAGCTTGTTCACCATGCCAGGCAATAGCTGTGACATTTGCTGCGCCAGATCACCTGCGTTCATGCCTATTTTCTGAGCCATGCCGTTCATGGTGTCACCACCCAAAACGTGGGTCAGCTGTTCCCCCGAGATTGCTTGGTTGGCACCGTTTCCTATCCATGATCCGATCACATCACCCAAGCCTGCCTGTTTGAACTTTTCTACCAAGCCAGCCAAGCCCCCCTGAGCACCTTCATTGCTCAACATGTCGGCAATTGCGCGCATGATTTGCGGGTTGTTGGCGACCATCGCCAAGATGCCGCCCAAGCCTTCTCCTTGCTGTGCCGACTGACCTTGTGCCCCCATCACGGCACCCAAAACGTTGTCCAGTAATCCCATGTGATTTTTCCTTTAAGTTGTGGTTGAAATCAGCGGCCATCATAGAAGAGAACGCCTACGAACACACTGGCCAGCCAGACGCAGCAGTTGCACAGGTGGGGCGTAGGGTGCATCTGGCATTTGGCGGTGCGCGAGGATCAGGTCATTCATTCGAGCACTGCGCAGACCTTCGGTGTACCGAATTCTCGTTTGGACCTGCCAAACGGTGAGCGTCTGAGTGCGCGGTGAAGCGCTGGAAGCCTTGAAATGCTACAAAAAAAGTAGCTGCTTGCGCAGGTAGAACGTGCGGTAGTGGCATATTTTGTTGCAAGAAACACGGGTTAAAGCAATACAGCGTCAGCCCTCAAGCACCTCAAACGTCAGGCCCGCTTTGGTCTGCAATTGCTCCATCAAACGCGCGCCAAAAATCGTGGCCGGTGTCCAAAAGCGGCCAGGGCAGTCGGACTTGTCCGGCACCATAGTTCCCTATGATGAACCCGCCAACTGCACAAACCATTGCAAAAAACAGGGACATTACCCGCCAATTGACTATCGAATACAGTGGGCAATATGCCGCGCAAACTGGCTGACGCCCGATGCATCGGCTAAATCGTTGTGTAAATTGATCTGTATGAGGGGACTCAACCATGTGTGATTTGAATGACCAGGACGTACCCGGCAAATACACACGCCGCGATTTTGGTGTGTGGGTGGCATCTGCCGGGCTGCTGACTGCCTTGCCCCTTGTGGCCAACGCAGCAGCCGTCATCGAGCGTGAGGTAAGCATCCCGACACCCGATGGCACCAGCGACGCGTACTTTGTCGCCCCTGCCTCGGGCACCGCACCCGGCGTGCTGGTGTGGCCCGATGTGTTTGGCTTGCGTCCGGCCTTCAGGCAAATGGGCCGCCGACTGGCCGAGTCGGGCTACAGCGTGCTGGTGGTCAACCCCTTCTACCGGCAGAAAAAAGCGCCCACCGCGCCACAGGGCGGTCAGACGCCGATTGCCGAAGTTTTACCGTTGATGCAGGCGCTATCCCCGGCCATGCACCTGAGCGACGGCAAAGCATTCGTGGCCTGGCTGGACGCCCAGCCCGAGGTGGACCAAACGCGCAAACTGGGCACCACCGGCTATTGCATGGGCGGGCCCATCGCGGTGCGCACAGCCACCGTCGCACCCCAACGCGTTGGGGCAGTCGCCACCTTCCATGGCTCCGCCATGGTGACAACAGCACCTGACAGCCCGCATCGCCTGGTGGCCCAGACGCAGGCGCACTACTTGATTGCGATAGCCGAAAACGACGATGCCAAGGACCCGCAAGCCAAGGCCAGCTTGCGCGCAGCGTTCGACAGCGTCAAGCTGTCAGCCGAGGTAGAGGTGTACCCCGCAGCCCACGGCTGGTGCCCTCCCGACACACGGGTCTACGATGCTGCCCAAGCCGAACTTGCCTGGACGCGCATGTTGGCGACATTTCGTACCGCCTTGATCTGACAGGGCCAGGCACGCCGTCAGGATAGATCTAAAAGTGGATGACTCAAACTGGGAGCTCGATGGTCTAACGCTCCAAGTCCGGGTCTGCGAGGGCGGCAGGTCGTACCGGGTCACCGGGATGACTGCTGCTAATCGCCCATTCGAGCATTGGTCATAACCTCGGTGTAACGAATTGCCGGCTTGGGCCAGCCAAGTGGTGAGCGTTTGCAGTCGCTTTTAAGCGCTGCAAACCTTGAAATCGCTATAAAAAATATAGCTGCTTGCGCAGGTAGAACGTGCGGTAGCGGCTTATTTCATAGTAAGAAACACGGGTCACAGCAATACAGCGTCAGCCCTCAAGCACCTCAAACGTCAGGCCCGCTTTGGCTTGCAAGCGGGTTATCAAGCGCTGGCCGAAGATGGTGGCCGGTGTCCAAAAGCCGCCGGGGCAGTCGGACTGGGCAATGTCTTGCACCAGGCATGCACCCGCCTGACCCAGCATTTTGGCAGTGGAGCCATAGCCGGGGTCGCGGTCACCGGTGACTTTGACGCGCAGGGTTTGGCCGCTGTCGGTGCGGCCAAAAAAGCGCAGATCGTAAAAACCTTTTGCCTGCGCCGCCGGGCTGGGGCCTTCGCCTGGTTTGGGCACTACAAAACGTTCCATCACCCAGCGTGTGGGTGGCAGGGCAAGGGCCAGCATGAAGCTGGCGGTCGCCAGCGCCACGCCTTGCGCGGCCAGCCGGCCCTTGAAACCGGTGGTGGTCAGGGTCGCTTCGTCGTAGCAAAAATTTTTGCCATAGGCATTTTTCGACAGCGCATTGGAGCGGTGAACGATGCGGGTATTGATGCCCGCCATGATGAAAGGGGTGATCCAGGCCTGAAAATCCGGGTCAAATTGGGCGAAACGCACTTCGTTTTGCTGGGCCGTAAAACCATGCCGGGGCGGGCACACCGAATAGGGGTTGGCCAGCTCTTTGCGCAGCGCAGGGTCTTGGGCGGCTTCTTTGACAATGTTGATCACGCTGGCCACCGTGCCGCCTGATGCGGCCCCGGCCACGGCTTTCACCCGCATCTTCACCGTGGTGCACGGCTGGCCAAAGCGCTTTTGAGCCTCACGCTGCAAAAACAGCACCCCCAGGTCGGACGGAATCGAGTCAAACCCGCAGCAGTGCACGATGCGCGCACCCGACTTTTTGGCGGCACCCTCGTAGCGCGCGATCATGCGGCTGATCCACTGCACTTCGCCGGTCAAATCACAGTAGTCCACGCCGTTTTCAGCGCACACCTTGACCAGCGGTTCGCCAAACAGGGCGTAAGGGCCCACCGTGGAGATCACCACCCGGGTTTGCGCGCACAGTTTTTTGAGCGCAGCTTCGTCGCCGGCGTCAGCCACGATCAGGGCCAGCTTGGCCGCTTTGGGGCCGAGTTCGTCGCGCAAGGCTTGGAGTTTGGCCTGTGAGCGCCCGGCGGCGGCCCATTGCAGGGTGCCGGTGCCATGGTCGCCAAACTGTTCAATCAAATAGCGGCACAAAATCTGGCCGACAAAGCTGGTGGCGCCAAAAACGATGACTTGGTAGGGTGGTGTGTTCATGGGGGCGTTGGTTTAGAGCGTGTTGACTGCTGCCAAAAGGCTGACAGCACTGGAACGGGTGGGGGCCGAGTATGGCAGTTCTCATGCGGCCATGCCTGGTGGAGGTCTTGGGGCGACGTACCTTCGCAGTCGCTGCGCAAAAACCGCCTGCACCAACGCGACCAACCCAGGAGCTTTAGGCGACAACCGAACCACTGTGGCGGCCTTTCTGATGCCTAAAATGTTTTCACTGGAACCGCGCCTTGCCTTCACGTTAAGCGCGCAAGGCAAACCTTGGACTGATAGAAAAACCGGAGAACGCCATGGCACTGCGCCCAACCCTTGAGTTTTTACTTTACCAATGGCTAAAGGCCGACGGCTTGAACGAGCGCGCGCGCTTTGCGGACCATTCGCGCGAGACATTTGATGCGGTGCTGGACACCTGCGAGCGCATTGCCCGCGAAAAGTTTGCCCCTTTCAACCGGCTGGTGGACACCCAGGAGCCGCATTTTGATGGCGAGAAGGTGACCTTGCCGCAGGCCACCCACGATGCGCAGCGCGCCTATGCCCAGTCGGGCATGCTCAGCGCGGCGCAGGACTATGAGCTGGGGGGCATGCAGTTGCCCTACACCATCGAGGCGGCGGCCAACGCATTTTTTGCCTGCGCGTCGGTCAGCATCAACTCCGGCATGCTGACCACGGGCAACGCCAGCTTGCTGATGGCGCATGGCAGCCCCATGCAAAAGCAGGTGTTCGCCAAGAATGAATTTTCTGGCCGCTGGTCGGGCACCATGTGCTTGTCGGAACCGCAGGCGGGCTCCAGCTTGTCGGATGTGGCCACGCGGGCCGTGCCAGATGGTCCGGGCTTTGAATCTGACCCGCTGGGCGCGCGCTACCGGCTCACCGGCCACAAGATGTGGATTTCGGCCGGTGAGCATGAGCTGACTGAAAACATTATTCATCTGGTACTGGCCAAGATACCGGCACCGGATGGCAAGCTGGTGGCGGGTACGCGCGGCATTTCGCTGTTTATCGTGCCCAAGAAGCTGGTGGGCACCGAGGGTGAACTCACGGGGGAGCGCAACGATGTGGCGCTGGCCGGGCTCAACCACAAGCTGGGCTGGCGCGGCACCACCAACACGCTGCTCAATTTTGGCGAGGGCAAGTACCCGGTGCGCGCCCAGGCCGGGGCCATCGGCTATCTGGTGGGCCAGCCGGGGGACGGCTTGCGCTGCATGTTCCACATGATGAACGAGGCCCGCATCGGGGTGGGCATGGCCGCCACCATGCTGGGCATGGCGGGCTACTACGCTTCGCTGGACTATGCCAAAAACCGGCCGCAGGGGCGGGCCTTGGGCACCGGGGGCAAAGACGCCTCACAACCGCAGGTACGCATCATCGAGCATGCCGACGTCAAGCGCATGCTGCTGGCGCAAAAGGCTTACTGTGAAGGCGCGCTGGCGCTGGAACTCTACTGCGCGCGGCTGGTGGACGAGCAGCACACGGGTGATGCGCAGGCGGCGGACGATGCGCGCTTGCTGCTGGAGGTGCTCACGCCGATTGCCAAGAGCTGGCCCAGCGAGTGGTGTCTGGAGGCCAATTCGCTGGCGATCCAGGTTCACGGCGGTTACGGCTACACGCGGGACTTTGCGGTGGAGCAGTACTGGCGTGACAACCGGCTGAACATGATTCACGAAGGCACCCACGGCATTCAGGCCATGGACTTGCTCGGGCGCAAGGTGCTGATGGAAAACGGCCATGGCCTGGCGCTGCTGGTGGGGCGGGTGGGCGCGACGGTGCAAAAGGCCAGAGAGGTGCCTGAACTGGCCATTCAAGCCGAGGCGCTTGCGCTTGCAGTCAAGCAGGTAGGCAAAGCCACACAAGCGGCCTGGGCCACCGGGGTGCCCGGCGAGGCACTGGCCAACGCGGTGCCCTATATGCAGGCTTTTGGCCACACGGTGCTGGCCTGGATTTGGCTGGATGTGGCGCTGGCCACGCTTGAATGGCGCGATTCGTTGGCCCCGGATGCTACTAAATCAATAGCTGCTTGCGCAGGCAGAATGTGCGCAAACGCCTATTTTTACCATTATGAATTGCCCAGAATCGGGGCTTGGCTGCACGTGGTGGAAACGCGCAACCAGACCTGTGCAGCCATGGCCGAAGATGCCTTTTAATATCACCTAAGAGACAGCCAAACCGAGCACCCTCGCGGCACAATCGCCCCACATTTTTGTTTCTCCCCATCATTTTTCCCTTAACCAGAAAGCCAGGCACACCATGACCCGTAACGTCCAGCAACTTTTTGACCTGCAAGGCAAAGTCGCCCTGATCACCGGCGGCTCGCGCGGTTTGGGGCTGCAAATGGCGCATGCGCTGGGGGAGGCCGGGGCCAAAATCATGCTCAGTTCACGCAAAGCCGGCGACCTGGAGCAGGCCACAGCCGAGTTGCAGGCGGCAGGCATTGACGCCCGCTGGATTGCCGCCGACTGCGGCAGGGAAGAAGACATTCGCCGTTTGGCCGACGAGACACTCGAGCGCCTGGGCCGGGTTGACATTCTGGTCAACAACGCGGGTGCCAGCTGGGGCGCACCGGCCGAAGACCACCCTGTCTCGGCCTGGGACAAGGTGATGAACCTCAACGTGCGGGGTTATTTCATCCTGAGCCAGCACATTGCCAAGCACAGCATGATTCCCAATGGCGGTGGGCGCATCATCAACATAGCCTCGATTGCGGGGCTCAACGGCAATGCCAAGGGCATGAACACCATTGCCTACAACACCTCCAAAGGGGCGGTCATCAACTTCACCCGCGCCCTGGCGGCGGAGTGGGGTCAGTACAAAATCAACGTCAACGCCATTTGCCCTGGCTTTTTCATGACCAAGATGGCCGAGGTGTTGATCAAATCCATGGGCGAGGAGGCCATGGCAGCCCACGCGCCGCTCAATCGCCTGGGTGACGATGAAGACCTCAAGGGATTGACTCTGCTCTACGCATCCGATGCGGGCAAGCACATCACCGGGCAGTGGCTGGCGGTGGACGGCGGCGTCAGTGTGGTCACCGGCGGCTAGTGCAGAAATTCATGCTTGTCACTTTTTTGTCACTCCGTATACTGAACGGCCCTGCGCAGGCTTGCCTTGCCTGGGTCGACCTAAGGGATGCAGAAGTAGCCAATATCCCGTTTTTGACGGCACTGCCGGGTGCATTGCTTCGTTGTCCTTCGCTTATTTGGCTAGCCAAACTGCGCTCAGGACGCCTTGCACTGCATCCCGCCAGCACCCCCAAAGCGGTACATTGGCTGCTTCCGCATCCCTAATGTGACGACTTGAAAGGATTTCAACGTGAGCGACATCATTCTTCATCACTACCCCAGTTCCCCTTTCTCAGAAAAAATCCGGCTGGTGCTGGGCTACAAGAAGATGGCCTGGAAGTCGGTCATCATCCCGTCCATCATGCCCAAGCCCGATGTGCTGGCGCTCACCGGCGGCTACCGCAAGACGCCTTTCATGCAGATCGGGTCCGACGTTTACTGCGACACCGCGCTGATCTGCGAGGTGCTGGAGCAGTTGCAACCGGAGCCCACCCTGTATCCCAAGGGTTCCAAAGGCCTGGCCTGCATCACCGCGCAGTGGGCCGACCGCACTTTGTTTTGGGCTGCCATGGCCTACAACCTGAGCCCCAAGGGGGTGGCCCAGTTGTTCGCTGGGGTGTCGCGCGAGATGACCCAGGCTTTTGGCGAGGATCGCCGCAAAATGAGCGCCGGCATGACCCGTTTGCGCCCGGGTGACGCCACAGCCGCCTACAAAAGCTATTTGCGCCACCTGGCCGATATGCTGGAACACAACGAGTTCTTGCTGGGCACCACGCCGACGGTGGCCGATTTTGCCGCCTACCACCCCTTATGGTTCACCCGCAAGCAGGTGCCGGTGATGGCCTGGATTCTCAACGCAACGCCGGGTGTGCTGGTCTGGATGGAGCGCATGGCCGCCATTGGCCATGGCCAGATGGAAGCGTTTTCTGCTACAGAAGCAATAGCGCTTTGCGCACAGTCTGCGGGCGCACAGGCCCTCAATGATGCTTCTTTTCTGGATGGCCACGGCATTGCCTTGGGGCAGGCGGTCACGGTGGGGGCCGAGAGCTTTGGCTCAGAAACCACCGCCGGTGAACTGGTGGCCGCCACCGCAGAGCGCTACACACTGCGCCGCACCGATGAACGCGCCGGGGTGGTGCATGTGCATTTCCCCCGCGTGGGCTACGTTTTGAAGAAGGCACCCGCCTGAGGCTTGCTGCTGCCTGAGCACGGCTGCATGAATACCGCACGACCAGTCAATAAATATGATCACAAATTTCAAAGGTAAAACAGCCGTTCTGACCGGCGCAGGTTCCGGCTTTGGCCTGGAGTGCGCCCGCTTGGGTGCCCAACTGGGCATGAACCTGGTGCTGGCCGATGTGCAGCAAGATGCGCTGGACCGGGCTGCTGCCGAGATGCAGGCGGCAGGTGCGCAGGTGTTGGCCTTCAAGCTGGATGTCTCGCAAGCTTCGCAGGTTGATGCTTTGGGGCAGGCCGTGCTGGAGCGTTTTGGTGCACCGCATTTTGTGTTCAACAATGCAGGCGTGGGGGCCGGCGGCTTGATTTGGGAAAACAGCGCCAAAGACTGGGAATGGGTCATTGGCGTGAACCTGATGGGCGTGGCCCATGGCATGCGTGTCTTCACACCGATGATGCTGGAAGCTGCCAAAAAAGACCCGGCCTACCAAGGCCACATCGTCAACACCGCCAGCATGGCCGGATTGGTCAATGCGCCCAATATGGGCATCTACGGTGCCAGCAAACACGCGGTGGTCAGCATGAGCGAAACCCTGTACCAGGACTTGCGGCTGGTCACCGACCAGATCAGTGCCTCGGTGCTGTGCCCGTATTTTGTGCCCACCGGCATCAGCCAAAGCCATCGCAACCGTCCGCAGGACTCAAAACCGGAGAAACCCACCCGCAGTCAACTGATCGGGCAGGCCATGAGCGACAAGGCAGTGGGGTCCGGCAAAGTCACGGCAGCTGAGGTGGCACAAAAAGTTTTTGATGCCATGGCCGCCGACCAGTTTTACATCTATAGCCACCCCAAGTCGATTGCGGGTGTGCAAGTGCGGCTGGAAGATGTTTTGCTGGGGCGCAACCCAACCGACCCTTTTGCGCACAAGCCCGAGCTCGGCGAAGAGCTCAAGCGCGCCTTGCGCGCCGAATAGTTTTCAGTGCACCTGGGCGTAGGGCGGCTCCGGGAACAAGTCCACTTGCGCCAGCATGGGGTCGTTTTTACCGAGATCAAAGGCGTACTGGGTGAGTTCTTCGTCCACGATAAAGCTGGCGGATGATTTGGCGGCCAGCAGCCGGTCCGGGTGCTGTGGATGGGCCACGGCAAACCCTTGCACATAGTCAACCCCGATCTCGGTCAAGGTTTGCACGGTGGCATTGTCTTCGGCCCACTCGGCAATCACCTTCATGCCCAGGTTTTTGGCCAGGCTGACAATCGCTTCCACAATGGCGATGTTGGCCGGGTGCTTGTTCATGTCCACAATGAAGCTGCCGTCAATCTTGAGCAAATCAGCCGTGAATTCTTTCAGGTACGAGAACGAGGTGTAGCCTGCGCCAAAATCGTCCAGCGCCACCTTGGCCCCGTAGCCGCGCACTTTGTCAACAAAACGGCGCGTGTTTTCCAGGTCGTGCAAGGCCACACTTTCGGTAATTTCCAGACAAAGCTGGCCGGCTAAGTGCAGGTTTTTTTCCAGCATGGCATAGACTTTTTCAAGAAACCGCTCGTCGTTCAGGGACGAGCCGTTTAAATTGATGCAGATGAACTTGGTGTGCTTCATCTGGGTCATGTTCTGGTTGAGCCAGTCCAGGGTGCTGGACAAAACCCACAGGTCAATCATGTCCATGCGGCCACTGCACTCGCCAGCCGCAATCAGCCGGTCGGTTGGCACCAGTTTGCCGTCCAACCCGCGCATGCGCAGCAGCACTTCAAAATTCAGTGATTCATGCGGTTTGGTGAGTGACATGATGGGCTGCATTTCAAGGTACAGGCCATCGGTGGCGGTGGTGGTGGAGAGTTGGGTAATCAGTTTGAGTTCAGCCTCATGCTGCTGGAAGGCGACGGCAAACTTTTCATACACCACCAGGCCGCCATTGCTGCTGGTTTTGGCTTCGCGGCAGGCACGGTCGGCGGTGGACATGGCGTCATTGAATTGCATCGCGGGGTTGACCTCCACCAGTCCGATGGAGCAGCGAACAAAAAACGCCTTGTCGCCAACCCGGCAGGGCCCGGTGTCGATGTTTTCGATGATGCCTTTGCACAAGAGCTTGGCCAGGGCGATATTGGTTTCTGGAAACACAATGACGAATTCATCACCGCCGACCCGGCCAAACCGGATGTCCCGCGAGAGCATGTCGGTAACCCGCTTGCACACCTGGCGCAAGACCTCGTCACCGGCATTGTGACCATACAGATCGTTGATCAATTTGAACCGGTCCAAGTCAATGTAGGCCAGTGCCAGAGTACCGCTGTCGCTCAGGTTTTCAATGGCCCGGCTGAGCACGGCTTCAATGCCCCGGCGGTTCAGTATTTTGGTCAGGGAATCATGGGTGGCCAGAAACTGAAGGTTTTCACTGGCCCTTGATTTTTCGGTCACGTCCTGCAGGGAGCCTTCAATTTTGTCGCGGGACAAAATGGCCTTGACCAGAAAACGCGTTGAACCAATGACGTCCGGCATCGGCAGGCCCTTGATTTCCAGATCTTCAGGGCTTGCGTCATGCACCATGTTGTACAACTGAATCCAGTCACCTTCTGAAAAGTAACGCTGCCAGCGATTTTCTCCCTCGCTCAGAATATCCTGACTCAGCATGGCGCGCAGTGCGGGGTTGGCACTCAAAAAGCGGCCTTGCAGGTCGAGGGTAAAAAGCCCAATCGGCATGGCATGAAAGGTGTGCTCAATTTCACTTTGCAATTGCAGCCTTTGTTCGTGCTCTTGTCGCATTTGTTCAGCAATGGCCAGCGCCGCCAGCAAACTCGAAGAGAGGGCGGCGGTGACGCTGTTGACTGATCCGATAAAGCCCTTGATGCCAAGGGCTGCAGAAATCACCTCTGAAAAGCTTGACAGCAGTGTGATGCTGATGGCCGCGCTGTACCAGATGGCAACGCGGGAACGAGTTTTCTTGAGTATTTGAACCAGTTGAAACGCCAACAACAAAATGCCCAACCCGGCGATGGGCCACATCAGTGGCAAAAACGAATCAAAAGGCAGGACAAAAGACAAAGCCAGCAGCGGGAAGCAAGTCCACTGTGCCATGCGCAGCAAATGCTGGTGCCCGACTTTGAGCAAATCTTCTTTGAAAAGCGAGGTAAAGAGTGTGAGTGTCAGCAGGTAAAAAAGGGCCACCGTGATCAGTCGTCCCTGAATCAGCCAAGGGTAGGGTACTGAGTGCCCGAGCCACTGGGTATCCCATCCGGCCGACAGGGCCCCCATTCTGAGGTTGACCACAAGCCAGCCCGCAAACAGGATGTACAGCCCATTTTTGTTGATCAGGGCCGTGATCAGAACGAAGGCGGTCAATATCAAAATACCACCATCGAGCAGACCGGATTTGCGGTGAAAGTCCTGGACAGAGGTTTTGAAATCTGTTGGCTCCCACTTCAGTGCCGAGAGCCGGGCCGGACCGATGGCGCTGGTGCGGCAAACGACCGGACTGTGCTTGAGGTCAGCGAGCATTTCAAGCGCAAAACCGGCTTTGGCCAGCATGACGCTGCCTTGTGTGGTTTGACGGTTTGCACTGCCCAGCGGCGTGAATGTGGTGGCGTTCCAGCAGGCAATCTCCACCAGGTGTCGGGAGGGGAATTCAATCACTTTTGCAGCCAGCGCTGACTCGCTTGGAAGACTGAAGGTGAACCAGAAAGGCGCTTGTGACAACTGGGTATGGTGGTCTGTATGGGCGGGTCTTTTTTGCAAGTTGTCCCACGCTTTTGCCGGGCTGCTCACATCCGGTGATTCGCTCAGGACCTGAATGTCAAGCTGCCGGGGTTCAGTAGCGGGGTACTGCGACTGCCAGGCCATCAGTGCCAACAAGGAAATCAGGCCAATGGCAATCGGTACGGCACTGATGGAAAAAGCATAAAGCCATGCGTCCAGCCTTTCACCCAGTTGCCCCATCCATGTGCGAAAAAGTGCATATTGTTTGTTCATGGTGTTGAAATTCCGGGCGTCTGCTCAATTCACACGACAGGTGTTTCGCCTTGAATTGCTTATTTTTTTTGGGACATTATTTTTAAAATGCAAACCGATGCACCTTAAAGTTGAAAGTCAGTCTAAGGGCGTTTGGAAGATTTCCAAAGGCTTTAATTAACGGTTGCCAAACATATCGGGTTTGAATTGTGGTGTTTTTCATTCAAGGGTTTTCCCCGATTTTCTTGATGGCGACCGACACGCAGGGGTGATTTTGCAGTTGCAGCTGTGGCACACTCGCGGCCTTCGATTCATGTTTTTGTCAGCGCAAGGCTGATGCTTTCCACAAGTTATGCAGAAAATCATCGCGCAGATCGCGCAAGAAATCCGGATTCAACCCCATCAAGTGCAGTCGGCAGTCGATTTGCTCGACGGTGGTGCCACAGTTCCATTCATCGCCCGCTACCGCAAGGAAGTCACGGGCGGGCTGGACGACATTCAGCTGCGAGAGCTCGAAAGCCGTTTGAGCTATTTGCGCGAGCTGCGCGACCGGCTGCAAACCGTCATCAAGGCCATCGAAGAGCAGGGCAAGATGACGCCCGCGCTGCTGGCCTCGCTGGTGGCTGCGGGCACCAAGCAAGAGCTGGAAGACCTGTACCTGCCCTTCAAACTCAAGCGCCGCACCAAAGGCCAGCTGGCGCGTGAAGCCGGCTTGGAGCCGCTGGCCGATGCGCTGTTTGCCAACCCCGATCTGGTGCCGGCTGATGAAGCCCTGGCCTATGTGATTCCCATGCGGCCGGTGGTGGAGGGCGAAGACAAGCAGCCGGATTTTTCAACCGTGCAAGCGGTGCTTGACGGGGTGCGCGACCTCCTGAGCGAGCGCTGGGCCGAAAGCCCCGCCCTGGTGCAGGATTTGCGCGAGTGGCTGTGGATGGAGGGCCTGCTTAAATCCAGGCTGATGGAGGGCAAGGACGAGAACCACGCCGACGTGGCCAAATTCCGTGACTACTTTGACTATGACGAGCCCATAGGCCGCGTGCCCTCGCACCGCGCCTTGGCGGTGTTTCGCGGGCGCGCCCTGGAGATACTGGACGCCAAGCTCGTGCTTCCTGAGCCAAATGTGCCTGTTGCGCCCGTCAACAGTGCGCAAGCAGCTATTAAAAAAGTAGCAACGCCGGTCGTGTCGCTGGCTGAGGGGCGTATTGCCCTGCGTTTGGGCTGGAGCCACAAGGGCCGCGCGGCGGATGATTTCATCCGCAAATGTGTGGCCTGGACCTGGCGCGTCAAGCTGAGCCTGTCCACCGAGCGCGATTTGTTCGCCCGCTTGCGCGAAGAGGCTGAAAAAGTCGCCATCAAGGTGTTTGCCGACAACCTGCGTGATCTGTTGCTGGCCGCGCCAGCCGGGCCACGCGTGGTGCTGGGGCTTGACCCCGGCATTCGCACCGGCGTCAAAGTGGCGGTGGTGGATGCGACCGGCAAGCTGGTAGAGACTTCCACCGTGTTTCCGCACGAGCCGCGCAAAGACTGGGAGGGCTCATTGCACACCCTGGGCAAGCTGTGCGAGAAGCATGGTGTCAACCTGATCGCCATTGGCAACGGCACCGCCAGCCGTGAAACCGACAAGCTGGCGGCCGATTTGATCAAGCTGATGGCCAAGGTGTCAGACCGCCAGATTGAAAAAGTGGTGGTCAGCGAAGCCGGTGCCTCGGTTTACTCTGCCAGCGAATTTGCCTCGCAGGAAATGCCCGATGTTGATGTGAGCCTGCGTGGCGCGGCCAGCATTGCCCGCCGCCTGCAAGACCCCTTGGCCGAACTGGTCAAGATCGACCCGAAATCGATTGGTGTGGGCCAGTACCAGCATGATGTGAATCAGAGCGAGCTGGCCAAGACGCTGGACGCGGTGGTGGAAGACTGTGTGAACTCGGTCGGGGTGGACCTCAATACCGCCAGCGTGCCGCTGCTCTCGCGCGTGTCCGGTTTGTCTGGCAGTGTGGCCAAGGCGGTGGTGCGCTGGCGCGAGGCCAACGGTGCGTTCAACAACCGCCAGCAGTTGATGCAGGTGACGGGCCTGGGGGCCAAAACGTTTGAGCAAAGCGCTGGTTTTCTGCGCATTCGCGGCGGTGACAATCCGCTGGACATGACGGGGGTTCACCCGGAAACCTACCCGGTGGTGGAAAAAATCATGGCGCATGTGGCCAAGCCGGTGATCGAGTTGATGGGCCGCGCCGACATGCTCAAGGTTTTGAAACCGGAGCTGTTTGCCAACGAACGTTTTGGTGTCATCACCGTCAAGGATATTTTGGGCGAGCTGGAAAAGCCGGGCCGCGATCCGCGCCCTGACTTCAAGGTGGCCCGTTTTAATGACGGTGTGGAGGACATCAAGGATTTGCGCGAGGGCATGGTGCTGGAGGGTACTGTCAGCAATGTGGCGGCCTTTGGCGCTTTTGTGGATTTGGGTGTTCATCAGGACGGTTTGGTCCACGTGAGCCAGTTGAGCCACAAGTACGTGACGGACGCGCGCGAGATCGTCAAGACCGGTGACATCGTCAAGGTGCAGGTGGTGGAGGTGGATGTGGCGCGCAAGCGTATTGCCCTGACCATGAAGCTCGGCGCTGCGCCGGCCAGGCGCGACAGCGCGGGCGACAACCGTTACCAGGGTGCAAATTCGGGTCAAAGGGCCAAGTCCGGCGGGCAGGGCGGTGGGCAATTTTCTGCGCCGCAGACCAATGCCATGTCGTCGGCGTTTGCCAAGCTCAAGGGCTTGGGGCGCTAATTCACTGACTGCAGGTACAAATGGACTGCAGGTACATAATGGCAAGGTTCGGTTCATCAAACATTGGAGTTTCGTTTTCATGGAGCTGAGAACCCTGCTAGCGTCACAGTTCGTTTTGCCCAGCATTCCGAAGGTGATTGCGCTTTTGCTCACGGAGCTGAAACACAGCGAGCCCGATCTGAAAAAGATCACGCAGCTCATCAGCACCGACCCGGCCTTGACAACACGCTTGCTGCGGCTGTCCAACTCCCGGTTTTTCAAGCTCTCGGGCAAGATCAACAGCGTCACTGAGGCTTTGGCCTTGCTGGGGCTGGACCATGTTCGCACCATGGCCAACGAGGCCGCCTCGGCCGCCTCGTTCAAAGCGGTGCCGGGCATCAACCTGCAACAGTTCTGGTCTTACAGCTTGAACGTGGCCAAGCTCTCGCGCTCTTTGGCCGGGGTGGTGCGTCAAAACCAGCAAGCCGCGTTCACCTGTGGCCTGATTCATGCAGTGGGTGAGTTGGCCATGCACATGGGCATGGGAGAAGAGATTGCGGCGCTGGACCGTGAAATTCCCCCGCTCGACCTTTTGCGTGCCAAGGCCGAAAAGAAAACCTTTGGTTTCTCGTACGCCCAGGTGAGTGCGGGTTTTGCCTACCACTGGCAGTTTCCGCAGCCCATTGTGGATGCCCTCAAACACCAGGACGAACCGTTTGAGCACGATGTTTACGAGCCGTTGGCGGGTGTCATTCACCTGGCCACCTGGCGGGCGCGGGCCAAAGAAGCCGATTTGTCCGACAAGGCCATGGCCGTGACGTTTCCGGGCTCGGTCGGCGAGGTGCTGGAGCTTGACATTGACATGGTGCTGCAACAAGACCCGATTGACTGGTCGGTCCAGGTGCCCGGACGTTCGTTTTTTTGAGCGCGGCAGGCGATGCAAGCGCTGTGCCTTTATGCGGGCCCCACGGCCAGAAAACACATTGAAAAAAACGGTTTGCAGCCGGGCGACATTGGCACGGTGCCCGGTGCTGCGGGCGGGCCCAAAGGTTTGATTCTGGGGCCGCTGGACCGTTTCATTTTCGGCCAATGGCTGCCCCAATCGAGTCAGCCGGTGCATCTGGTGGGGGCTTCCATTGGTGCGTGGCGCATGGCGACGGCGTGTTTGAACCATCCGGTGGCAGCGTTTGAACGGCTTGAGCACGATTACATACACCAGCACTACCACCTGGAGCCCGGTGAAAAACGGCCAACTGCGGCCTTGGTGAGTGAACTTTTTGGCCGCAATTTGCAGGCGTTCTACAAAGGGCATGTGGCCCAGGTGTTGCACCATCCACGCTACAAACTGCACATCGTGACCTCGCGCGGGCGCCACATTTTGGGCCGTGAGCAGCGCTGGCGCACGCCCCTGGGCTATCTGGGCGCATTCATGACCAATACCGTGCACCGCAAGGCCATGGGTGCGTGGCTGGAGCGGGTGGTGTTTTCAAGCCCGCTTGCGCCCTTGCCGTTTGCCACCAGCGACTACCGTACCCGCCAGGTGGCTTTGACCGACGCCAATTTTGAGCTCGCGCTGCAGGCCAGCTGCTCGATTCCGTTTGTGCTGCAGGCCATTCACAACATTCCCGGTGCACCGCCAGGTGCTTTTTGGGACGGCGGCATCACCGACTACCACCTGCATTTGAACTACGCGGGTGCACCAGATGCTACAAAAATAGTAGCTGGTTGCGCAGATTCCGAGGGCGCAGCAGGCCAAAAAGGCTTGGTACTTTACCCACATTTCCAGAAGTCCGTGGTGCCGGGCTGGCTCGACAAGCATTTGAAGTGGCGCTACAAACCAACCCACTTTCTGGACACCGTGGTGCTGCTGGCCCCCAATCCCCAATGGGTGAAGACGCTGCCGAACGGCAAGCTCCCTGACCGCAACGATTTCACCCACTATGGCCAGGACCTGGCAGGCCGGGTGAAGGCATGGAGCGCCGCCACAGCGGCAAGCGCACAACTGGCAGATGAGTTCGAGGCTTGGCTGCGCCGACCTGACAGCGCAAAGGTACAGGCGCTTTAATGGCTAGGGATTACCCTGAATCATTGATTTAGGTTAATGTTTTCTATAACCACACTGGTAAAGTGGACTTCGATTTCAAACCATTTGCTGCGCACCGCGCAGTCAACCATGGAAGGCCGTATCGTGAACATTTCCAGTGCCATCGTGTACGCCAAGGCGGGCCAAAACGAGACTTTGCGCCAGAGTCTTTCCCAGTTGCCGGGCGTGGAAATCCACGCAGCCACCGAAGATGGCAAATTGATCGTCACCATTGAGCGTGACAACGACAAAACCGCCGTCGACACCTATGAGGCCATTGAACGCATGGACAGTGTGCTGTCCGTGGCCATGATTTTTCAGCAAACCGAATCCAACCCTGACCAGGAGCTATTGACATGCAAGTAACCCGTCGTGACCTCATCAAGGCCAATGCCGTCACCGCCGCCGCCACCGTGATCGGCATCAGTGTCCCGGGCGCTCAGGCGCTGGCGCAATCCGGTGCCAAAGACGGCGTGCGCTGGGACAAAGGTGCCTGCCGCTTTTGCGGCACCGGCTGTGGCGTGCTCATTGGTGTCAAGGACAACCGCGTGGTCGCCACCCAGGGTGATCCCGACGCGCCGGTGAACAAGGGCCTGAACTGCATCAAGGGCTACTTCCTGTCCAAAATCATGTACGGTAAAGACCGTCTGGAGCAGCCTTTGTTGCGCATGAAGGATGGCAAGTTTGACAAGAATGGCGAGTTTGCCCACATCACCTGGCCGCAAGCGTTCGACATCATGGAAGAAAAGTGCAAGGCCGCACTGAAAGCGGGTGGCCCCAAATCCATCGGCATGTTCGGCTCCGGCCAGTGGACGGTGTGGGAAGGTTACGCGGCCGTCAAACTATTCAAGGCGGGTTTCCGTTCCAACAACATTGACCCCAACGCTCGCCATTGCATGGCTTCGGCGGTGGCAGGTTTCATGCGCACCTTCGGCATTGACGAGCCGATGGGCTGTTATGACGACGCCGAGCATGCTGATGCTTTTGTACTGTGGGGCTCCAATATGGCCGAGATGCATCCCATTTTGTGGACCCGCATCACCGACCGACGCCTCACGGCCAAGCATGTCAAGCTGCACGTGTTGTCAACCTTTACGCATCGCTCCTGCGAGCTGGCCGACAACGAACTCATTTTCAACCCCCAGTCCGATCTTGCGATCCTGAACTACATCTGCAACTACATCATCACAAGCGGATCGGTGAACGAGGAGTTCGTCAAGCGCAATGTGAACTTCAAAAAAGGTGTCACCGACATTGGCTACGGCTTGCGTCCCAATCACCCACTGGAGCAGGTTGCCAACAACAACGGCTACCCCGGTGCTGACGGAAAGCCCAAGGGCAACCCGGGCGCATCAACCCCGATGACCTTTGATGAGTTCAAGTTGTTCGTGTCGGAGTACACGCTGGAAAAAGCCCACCAGATTTCTGGTGTTCCGAAGGACAAACTCGAAGCGCTGGCCAAGTGTTACGCCGATCCGAAGACCAAGGTGGTGTCGTACTGGACCATGGGTTTCAACCAGCACACGCGCGGCACCTGGGTCAACAACATGATCTACAACGTGCACTTGCTGGTGGGCAAGATTTCCGAGCCCGGCAACAGCCCGTTCTCGCTGACCGGTCAGCCTTCCGCCTGCGGCACGGCACGTGAGGTGGGCACCTTCGCCCATCGCCTGCCCGCTGATATGGAGGTCACCAATCCGAAACACCGCGAAATTGCTGAAAAACAATGGAAGCTGCCGGCAGGTACGGTGCCAGATTGGGTGGGTTTGCACGCTGTGGCCCAAAGCCGCGCGCTCAAAGACGGCAAGCTCAATTTTTACTGGACCTCGACCACCAACAACATGCAGGCTGGTCCCAACATCAATGGCGAAATCTGGCCCGGTTTTCGCAATCCGGCCAACTTCATCGTGGTGTCGGACTGCTACCCGACGGTGTCAGCGCTGGCGGCCGATCTGATTTTGCCGTCTGCCATGTGGGTGGAAAAAGAGGGCGCGTTTGGCAATGCCGAGCGTCGCACCCAGTTCTGGCGCCAGCAAGTCAAGGCACCGGGCAAGGCCAAGTCCGACCTGTGGCAGTACGTCGAGTTTTCAAAGCGCTTCAAGGTGGAGGAAGTCTGGCCTGCCGAGTTGGTGGACAAAGCGCCTGAACTCAAGGGCAAGACGCTGTATGACGTGCTCTACGCCAACGGTCAGGTCAACAAGTTTCCGCTGTCCGAGTTGCAAAAAGGTTTCGAGAACGATGAATCCAAGGAGCTGGGCTATTACCTGCAAAAAGGCTTGTTCGAAGAATATGCCGGTTTTGGACGCGGTCACGCGCACGATCTGGCTCCGTTTGACACCTACCACAAAGCACGTGGTTTGCGCTGGCCGGTGGTAGATGGCAAAGAAACGCTGTGGCGCTTTCGCGAGGGGTTTGACCCGTATGTGAAGAAAGGCGAGGGCGTCAAGTTCTACGGCAAGCCCGATGGCAAGGCCTGGATTTTTGCGCTGCCTTATCAGAGCGCCGCCGAGGCCCCGGATGCCGAGTACGATTTGTGGTTCTCATCTGGCCGTGTGCTGGAGCACTGGCACACCGGCTCCATGACCCGGCGCGTACCCGAGTTGTACCGTGCCATGCCGGATGCCTGGCTGTACATGAACCCGGAAGATGCCGCCAAGCGGGGTCTCAAGCGCGGCGACACCGTCAAGGTCATGACGCGCCGGGGCGAAGTCGCAACCAAGGTGGAGACCAAGGGCCGCAACAAGCCGCCCAAAGGATTGGTGTTCATGCCCTTCTTTGACGAGCACCGCCTGGTTAACAAGCTGACGCTGGACGCCACCTGCCCGATCTCGAAAGAGACCGACTTCAAGAAGTGCGCCTGCAAGGTCGTCAAGGTCTGATGTGCTGCGGGTACATGGAAACATGAACCCGCACCTTCCTTTTTCATGTTCCTCACGTTTGCCTGGTAGTGCGTTTCATCAAAACCGATACAAAATGAAATTGATGGATTTTTTCGTCAGGCTAGGCGAGAGGAGGCGACATAGCCGCAGCTATGGCAACGACGAACAACGACGCATGGCGGAAAAAGACACGATTTCATGTATCGGGATTGGTAAAACGGACTACTAGCTGCCATTACCATGCCAGACCTCGCAAAAGCCGCCGCACGCCGTCAGTTCCTCTTCGATTCTGCGAAGATGACTTGCGGCATGGGTGCGCTCGCGCTGGGTTTGGCGCTGGTCAGCCGCCAGGCCAAGGCCCTGCCAGCGGGGGCCATTCGTCCGCCCGGTGCGGGGGACGAGACAGACTTTCAGTCGGCCTGCATCCGCTGCGGCTTGTGTGTGCGCGACTGCCCTTACGACATTCTCAAACTCGCGACGCCAGGGCAGCCGGTGGCCACCGGAACGCCGTTTTTTGTGGCGCGCCTCAAACCTTGCGAGATGTGCGACGACATTCCCTGCGTCAAGGCCTGCCCGACCGGTGCGCTCGATCACAAGTTGACCGATATTGGCAAAGCCAAAATGGGCTTGGCCGTGTTGGTGGACCACGAAACCTGCCTGAATTTTCAGGGTCTGCGCTGCGATGTGTGTTACCGCGTGTGCCCGGTGATCGACAAAGCCATCACGCTCGATGTACAGCACAACGAGCGCACGGGCAAGCACGCCATGTTTCTGCCTACGGTTCACTCGGACCATTGCACGGGTTGCGGCAAGTGCGAGGCCTCCTGTGTGCTGGAAGTGGCGGCGATCAAGGTGGTTCCGGTCAAACTGGCCAAGGGCGAGCTTGGCTCACACTACCGGCTCGGCTGGGAAGAAAAGAGCAAGGCGGGCAAGTCCTTGGTCCAGGACAAGAACATTGTCGATTTGCCCGACCGCATGCCCGAGGGCTTGAAGCTACCCGGTCACTCCGACCCCGGCAGTGTGATCTCCGATGAGGTGCCGCGATGAAAACGGTTGTCCATACCGTCGGACAGGAAGCACGGCAGACCAAAGGGTGGTGGGGTGCAAACCGCTGGCTGGTGCTCAGACGCGTTTCACAATTCAGCATTCTGGCGCTGTTTTTGGCGGGGCCGTGGTTTGGCTGGTGGTTGGTCAAAGGCAACCTCAATTACAGCCTGACGTTAAATACCGTACCGCTGGCCGACCCGCTCGTGATGCTGCAATCTCTGCTGGCGCGCCATGTGCCCGAGCGCAATGCCATCATCGGCGTCAGCCTGGTTTTGCTGTTTTATATGCTGGTGGGCGGGCGCAGCTTTTGCGCCTGGGTCTGTCCGGTCAATATCGTGACCGATTGCGCCAGCGCGATGCGACGCAAGCTGGACATTCGCGGTGGCGGCGACATGCCGCGCCAGACCCGCTACTGGATTTTGGCGCTGATTCTGGTGCTGGCCGCCAGCACGGGCAGCATTGTCTGGGAGCTGGTCAACCCGGTGTCCCTGCTGCCGCGTGGCCTGCTTTTTGGCATGGGAGCGGGTTGGTTGCTGATCGCGGCCATCTTCTTGTTCGACCTGTTTGTCATGAAGCGGGCCTGGTGTTCGCACCTGTGCCCGGTGGGCGCGTTTTACAGCACATTGGGCAAATGGAGCTTGGTGCGCGTGGCGGCCATCAAGCGCGAGGCTTGCAACGATTGTCTGGATTGTTACGCCGTGTGCCCGGAGCAGCAGGTGATCCGGATGCCGCTCAAGGGGGCTGCCAAGGGCAGCAGCCCGGTCATTTTGTCGCCCAATTGCACCAATTGTGGCCGCTGTATCGACGTGTGTTCCAAAGACGTTTTCGCCTTTGGAACCCGCTTTGCCCCCAAGCCTTCTGCCTCGCCCGGCGCAAATCTGCCGCCTCAATGATTCCCAAGACCTTTCACCCGTGGAGACCCCTCTCATGAAGACAACCCTCAAGATTTCCCTGGCTGCCGTGTTTGCGGTAGCGTCATGCTGGAGCACCGCGCAGCACGTCAGCAGCATGCGCGGCAGCGAGGTACCGGCCACCGATAAAGCGCCCATTGAGCAGCCCTACCTGGGCAGCAAGCCTGGCGCGCAAAAACTGATTGCGCGAACCTTTCAGGAGCAACCCCCCTTGATTCCTCACAAGGTTGATGGATTTGATGACATCAACGCGACCGACAACACCTGTCTGGATTGCCACATCAATGAGGTCTTCAGGGGGCAAAAAGTGCCGCGTGCCGGTGCCAGCCATTTTTTGCCCACCAGCACTGCCGCCAAGCCGGAATTTGACATGAAGCGCTGGCAGTGCAATTCCTGCCACGTGCCCCAAGTGGATGCAAAGCCTTTGGTGGAAAACGTTTTCAAGGGCAATGTGGCGCAGTAATGGATGGCGGTGATTGCGGGCAGGCAGTAGCAGCGTGCAGCAGGGTGTAGTAGTATTTGAGGCCTTAACAGTCACCCGACTGATGCGTCAACAAAGGGAAAGTTTATGCTGCTACCCGCTCGCGCTTGGTGTCTGACATTGCTGGCCTCGTTGCCTTGTTGGGCCCAGCCGCCTGCCATTGAATCTTGGGTTGATCGCGAGTTCAAACCCTCCACCTTGAGTCGGCAGCAGCAAATCGATGAACTGAAGTGGTTTGCACAGGCTGCCGCCAAATTGCGCAAGCGCGGTGTGGTTGCCGTGAAAGTAGCCTCTGAAGATGTTGACACCCATCTGTACGAGTCATCGACTTTGGCCAAAGCATTTACCGAAATCACTGGTATCAAGGTCCAGCACGACGCAATTCCCGAAGGGGTGCTGGTTGAAAAAATCAAAGGTGCTATTTACGGTGGCAAAAGCGAGTACGACGGATGGGTCAATGACTCCGACCTCATAGGCACCCACTACCGTTACGGCCAAACGGTGTCCCTCACCGATTACATGGCGGGTGCTGGCAAGGAATTCACCAATCCCGGTCTCGATTTGAAGGACTTCATTGGCCTGAGTTTCACCACCGCGCCTGACGGCAAGATGTACCAGTTGCCGGACCAGCAGTTTGCCAATTTGTACTGGTTTCGTGCCGACTGGTTTGAACGCAAGGATTTGCGGGAGAAATTCAAGACCCTTTATGGCTATGAACTGGGTGTTCCGGTGAACTGGTCTGCCTATGAGGACATCGCCAACTTTTTCAGCCATGAGGTCAAGGAAATTGATGGCAAAAAAGTCTATGGCCACATGGACTATGGCAAGCGCGATCCATCGCTGGGCTGGCGCTTTACGGATGCGTGGTTGTCTATGGCAGGCACCGCCGACAAAGGCATCCCCAATGGCCTGCCGGTGGATGAATGGGGCATCCGGGTGGGACATGACCAATGCACACCGGTGGCTGCGTCGGTGGCGCGAGGTGGTGCCACCAATTCACCTGCTGCGGTATTTGCGCTGACCAAATACGTCGACTGGATGAAGCAATATGCCCCGCCGCAAGCTGCCGCCATGGACTTCACGCAAGCCGGTCCGGTGCCGGGGCAGGGGCAAATTGCGCAGCAAATTTTTTGGTACACCGCATTTACCGCAGCCTTGAGCAAACCGGGCACCGCGGTGGTGGATGCCAAAGGCATGCCCAAGTGGCGCATGGCCCCGTCGCCGCATGGCCCCTACTGGAAAGATGGTATGCAAAACGGTTACCAGGATGCCGGCTCCTGGACTTATCTCAAATCGACTCACCCGGACCAAATGGCGGCGGCCTGGCTGTATGGTCAGTTTGTCACGTCCAAGACCGTGTCACTCAAAAAATCGATTGTGGGTTTGACGTTTATTCGTGAATCCGACATACGGCACGATTACTTTACGAAAAATGCCATGAAGTACGGTGGCTTGATCGAGTTTTATCGCAGCCCGGCACGCGGGGCCTGGACACCAACGGGCAGCAATGTACCCGACTACCCCAGGCTGGCGCAGTTGTTCTGGAAAAATGTCTCCATGGCCTTGTCCGGTGAAATGAACCCGCAGGCGACAATGGACAAACTGGCTGGCGAAATGGAAGATGCCATGGCCAGCCTGCAAAAAAGTGGCATGAAAATGTGTACCCCGCAACTCAATGCCAAGAACAGTCCTGAGAAATACCTGTCGGACAAGGGTGCGCCCTGGAAAAAATTGGCCAACGAAAAACCCAAAGGCGAAACCATTGCCTATGAAAAGTTGTTGCTGGCCTGGAAGCAGGGGCGGGTGCGATGATCAAAAGCAGCCTTGACTGCGGTGGCTGGATCCCTTGGGAGCTGACAACTTGGATGTAACAAGCAGCGCGCCCTTGCACGCAAAGCGTAGAAACTCTTCGTTCCTTTTGTGGAGCGCCGTGGGGATGACCATTCTGGCCCTGATCGGGCAGACGTGGTGGGCTATTAACCAGGACAAGCAACTGACTCTTGACGCGCAAGCTGCCAACGGCATGGTGGCGGTGCGCATTCTGGAAGAGCACGCTACCCAGACCCTCAAAGACGCGGTGTACACACTTGACCAGGTGGCTGCATCGGTGCAACTGGCTGTCAATGAAAACGATCGTCATGCCAAGCGTGGCAATACGGAGGCCGTCATCAACCGGATTCTCGGCGCTGCAGAGCTCAAGCAGGTCAGGCATCTCAAGACCTTGCAGTTTGTCAACCGGGATGGATTGAGCTGGATTCGTTCCCCGGATGTAGCGCCCCACCAGGAAGATTTGAGTGATCGGGAATACATCCGGCAACTCATGGCGGACACCACCTATCGTGAGGTGTGGCTCGGGCATCCTTATCCGAGCCGGTACGACAGTCAGCTGGTGATTCCGGTGGCGCGCAATCTTTTTGACGCCGATGGAAAGTGGCTGGGCATCCTCAGCGTGGACCTGCGCCTGTCCTATTTCAGCAGCGTTTATGCCCGTGTGGCCAAAGACAACAAGGCCAGTGTTTCCCTGATTGCCAATGAAGGTTTTGTGTTTGTCCGCTCGCCGTTTGAGGCGCGTTACCTCGACCGGGATATTTCAGACTCCACCGTGCTGACCCAGCTGCGTACAGGGCCGGATGAAGGCACTTTTGCCCATGACAGCTTTCTGGATGACGAGTTG
Organism: Candidatus Rhodoferax bjergmarkensis; assembly: GCA_016708345.1. GTDB lineage: Bacteria > Pseudomonadota > Gammaproteobacteria > Burkholderiales > Burkholderiaceae_C > Rhodoferax > Rhodoferax bjergmarkensis. Next base: position 260,111 of record JADJFX010000035.1, on the reverse strand, counting down.
CCCCGGCTGTACAGCTACCGAAAGGTGCCGGGCTTTCCGGTGACCACCATTTACGGGCGTGACTTTGACACGATTTTGCTGCCCTGGCGCGAGCGTAGCCGGGACCGCATTTTGTTGTCGGCCTTGATGACCGCCTTTATTCTCGGCATGACCGTGGTCATGCAAGTCTATGAAACTCGCCTTCGCAAGTCGCGTGAATCCTTGAGCCGAAGCGAGTACCGGTTTGCCGGCTTGTTTGACCGCTCGCCGATTCCGCTGGTTTTGCTGGACCAGATCGACAACCGGATCATCGAGGTCAATGAAGCCTGGCTGGTGCAGTTCGGGTTTCGCAAGCAAGAGGTCATTGACCGCACCCCGACGGAGCTCAACATCTGGGTGGACTACGAGCAAAGGCTGGAACTGGTCAGGCAGGTGGCGCGCGGCGAAGCGGTTGACTACCAGGATGTGTCGCTCCAGCACCGCGATGGCAGCAAACATGTCTATCTGCTTTCGGTCCGGCATTTTGCCGATGGACAGCAAGAGCTGGTGATCTTTACTTTTGTGGATGTGACCCGCCAAAGACAAGTCGAATTGGAGTTGCGCGAGTTCAATTTGCAACTGGAAGAACGGGTGGCCTCGCGCACGCACAACCTTGAGCTGTCCAACCAGACCCTGAGCGAGGCGCTGACCTCCGTCAACGAGATGCAGGCTGAGTTGATTCGTTCAGAAAAAATGGTCGCGCTGGGCTCTTTGGTGGCGGGAGTCGCCCATGAGCTCAACACGCCCATCGGCAACAGCGTCACCATTGCCAGCACCTTGCAGGACCAGACCCGGCACATTGTCCAGGATGTTGGCGCCAACGCTTTGAAACGCTCATCGCTGGACGAGTATTTGGCCAACCAGACACTGGGGACTGATCTGCTGATGCGCACCCTGACACGCGCTGCTGAACTGATCAGCAGCTTCAAACGCGTGGCGGTGGACCAGTCCAGCAATGCCAGACGCAAGTTCAAACTCGATGATGTGCTGCATGAAGTCGGCCTTATGCTGGAGGCGACCCGCAAGTCCAGCGCCTACAAGCTGGAGTACGACCTGGCCAGCGGCATTGAGCTCGACAGCTATCCCGGCTCGCTCGGCCAGGTCATCACCAACCTGGTGAACAATTCCTTGCTCCATGGCTTTGAAGGGCGGGACTCTGGCGTCATGTGCATCACCAGTCGTTTGGTGGATGAAAACACTGCGCAAATCAGCTTCTCGGACGATGGTGTGGGAGTGTCCGAGACGGTGCTGCGGCGAATTTTTGACCCGTTTTTCACCACCAAACTCGGCAAAGGCGGGTCCGGTCTGGGCATGAACATTGTGTACAACATCGTCAGGGACGAGTTGGGCGGCAAAGTTGACGTGACCAGCGTGCTCGGCGCGGGCTTGACCGTGACCTTGACGCTGCCACTGTGCGCGCCAGACAAGTTGGTGCCAGTCTGATCGACGCGCACCACGTGCCTGCTTTTGCGCGGCTGATGCCAGCTGCGCTGCTGGGTTTTGTGGCGGGCAGCGCCATACAGCTGCAGCAGGGGGCGCTATACGCTTGGCAAACTTATGCATGTTTTATGCTGTTTGCGCACGTGTTGCTTGCGCTGATAGCTATTAAAAATATAGCAAATTCATGGCAGCTCATCTTTGCAACACTGTCATTTTGTGTGCTGGCCTTTGGTCTGAGTGGCTTGCGCAGCGCAATTTTTGTTTCAAACGCGCTGGACGCCAATCTGCAAGGGCGTGACCTGATCGTCACCGGGGTGGTGGCCAGCATGCCGCAGTCCAATGAGGCGGGGCTTCGTTTCCGGCTGGATGTGGAATCAGCCCGGTTGGCGGATGGCAGTACCGATACGCCGGTGCCATTGCCCCCGCGCATCTTGCTGGGCTGGTATGGGGGCGTTTTGGGCGGCACGGGCCAGGTGGCTGAACTGCAGCGCCAGCCCGCACCCCTGCAGGCAGGCGAGCGCTGGAAACTTGCCGTTCGGCTCAAGGCCCCACACGGGGGCAGCAATCCGCACGGTTTTGACTATGAGCTGTGGTTGTGGGAGCAGGGTTTGCAAGCCACGGGGTACGTGCGCGCAAGCTCCAAAGACCCAGCCCCGCTGCGCATCGGCCAAACCGGGCAGCACCCCGTGGAGTGGGCACGTCAGCAGGTACGCGACCGGATCTTTGAGCGGGTGGCCGAGCGCCGCTACGCGGGTCTGGTGGCTGCTTTGGTGGTGGGCGACCAGAACGCCATTGAGCGCAGCGACTGGGATATTTTCCGGGCCACCGGCGTGGCGCACCTCATGTCCATTTCGGGGCTGCACGTGACCATGTTTGCCTGGCTGGCGGCGCTCGCCACCGGCTGGTTGTGGCGGCGCTCCCGGCGCCTGTGCTTGGGCGTGCCAGCCCCTGGTGCTGCCCTGGTGGTGGGTGTGTTGCTGGCCGGGGCCTATGCGCTGTTCAGCGGTTGGGGTGTGCCGTCGCAGCGTACCGTGCTGATGCTGGCCACGGTCGGTTTGCTGCGACTGTCGGGCAAGCAATGGCCCTGGCCTCACGTGTGGCTGCTGGCCTGCGCCGTGGTGGTGGCGATCGACCCCTGGGCTTTGCTGCAAGCCGGTTTTTGGCTGAGTTTTGTCGCGGTAGGGGTTTTGTTTGCTACAGATTCAGGAGCTGGTTACGCAGGTAAAACGCGCGCTAGAGGCTATTTTTATGCCATGTTTCGGGAGCAGTGGGTGATCACCTTGGCCCTGGCACCGCTGACCTTGTTGCTTTTTGGGCAGGTGTCGGTGGTGGGCTTGGTGGCCAACGCGCTGGCGATTCCCTGGGTGACCCTGCTCATCACGCCGCTGGCCATGGGCGGCGTGCTGCTGGCACCCTTGTGGGACCTGGCCGCCAGCGCCATTGCGGCCATGGCGCTGTGCCTTGAGCTGCTGGCCGCCTTGCCCTATGCCACGGTTTCTGTCGCACAAGCACCTTTGTGGGCCGGCATTGCCGGAGTTGTGGGCGGTGTTTTGCTGGTGATGCAATTGCCTTGGAGTTTGCGGCTGGTGGGGGTGCCGCTGATGTTGCCGGTGCTGCTGTGGCAGGCACCGCGTCCGCCAGACGGGCAGTTTGAACTGCTGGCGGCTGATATCGGGCAGGGCAATGCCGTGCTTGTGCGCACGGCCAGCCACGCACTGGTTTACGACACCGGTCCGCGTTACAGCCGCGAGAGTGATGCCGGTCACCGCGTGCTGGTGCCCCTGTTACGCGCACTGGGCACCCGTGTGGACACCGTCATGCTCAGCCACCGTGACGCCGACCACGTGGGCGGAGCAGTGGCCGTACTGACCATGCAGCCGCAGGCTGAGCTGCTCAGTTCCATAGAAAACGAACATGAGTTGCAGGCCGTGCGAGCCGCCACGCGCTGTGTGGCGGGCCAGCACTGGCGCTGGGACGGTGTCGATTTTGACGTGCTGCATCCGCGCGCCAGTGACTATGACGGCACCGCCAAGTCCAACACCCTGAGCTGTACCTTGCGCATTTCCAACGGCGTGCAGACGGCCTTGCTGGCCGGTGACATTGAAGAGGCCCAGGAAGCCCGGCTGGTGGGAGCGCGGGGCAGTGAGGTCAAGCGTTCCGCACTGCCGTCGGGTCCGGAGCCAATGCCGGGCATGGATGCTAGGCTAAAGGCCGATGTGCTGCTGGTACCCCACCACGGCAGCAAAACCTCCAGCAGCGCCGCGTTTCTGGATGCTGTGCAGCCGGGCATCGCGCTGGTACAGGCGGGCTACCGCAATCGCTTTGGTCATCCGGCGCAGTCTGTTTTGGCGCGTTACACCGAGCGAAACATCCGTGTGTTTGATTCTCCCCGCTGCGGGGCGATGACCTGGCAGTCAGCCAGGCCACAGGATGTCAGTTGCCAACGTGCGCAAGGCTTGCGTTATTGGCACCATCGGGTGCCTGATCGGAATTGAGTTTTTGCTATTGAAATAGTAGCTTTCTACGCACGTCCACTATGCGCAATGCCATATTTTTGCCTGTTTATAGAACTGGCAACGCCCCTTGGGGTCGTTGGTTGCAGTCGATTGGGCAATGATTTCAATGGTCTGCCCATGCTACAATCGACAGGTTTTGCCAAGTGGCCCAGTGCTTCTTTGGCAGGCAAATCAACAAACCAGTTTCATCAAGGTGTTGCAGCTTGGTTGGATGGGTTCACCAAGGTGATCTTTTCAGTCTGACGAATGATGCAAAAACGAACTGGATTTCAGACCTAACCTTCGGAGTTACATATGTCAGTTACCATGCGCGAAATGCTGGAAGCCGGTGTCCATTTTGGTCACCAAACCCGCTTCTGGAACCCCAAAATGGCCCCGTTCATCTTCGGCCATCGCAACAAAATCCACATCATCAACTTGGAAAAATCGCTGCCGATGTTCCAAGAGGCTGCCAAGTTTGTGCGCCAAATCTCCGCCAAGCGCGGAACCGTGCTGATGGTCGGTACAAAACGCCAAGCCCGTGAAACAGTCGCCATGGAAGCCCAGCGTGCGGGTGTTCCTTACGTCGATCAGCGTTGGTTGGGTGGTATGTTGACCAATTTCAAAACCGTCAAGACCTCGATCAAGCGTCTTAAAGACATGAAGATTCAGCAAGAAGCGGGTCTGGACAGTCTGAGCAAAAAAGAACAGCTGATGTTTGCACGTGAACTCGTCAAGTTGGAGCGCGATATTGGCGGTATCCAGGATATGACCGTTCTGCCAGATGCTATTTTTGTGATTGACGTTGGTTTTCACAAGATCGCCATTGCTGAAGCCAGAAAACTCGGTATTCCCTTGATCGCGGTGGTGGACACCAATCACTCGCCAGAAGGTATTGACTACATCATTCCAGGCAATGATGACTCCTCCAAGGCGGTTGTTCTGTATGCCCGAGGCATTGCAGACGCCATCATTGAAGGCCGCGCCAACATGGTGGACGATGTCGTTAAAGCCATGGTGCCAGAGAGTGCTGACGAATATGTTGAAGTGAGCGAAGCAGCTGCCTGACGTGCCTGCAACCCCAAAAAAGGGGGGCTTCGGTGCCCCTTTTTTTTAGTCCCTTTTAAAATCATTGAACTGAGTACGGAGAATAAAGATGGCTGCAATTACCGCAAGCATGGTGGCTGAACTGCGTGGCAAAACTGACGCGCCCATGATGGAGTGCAAACGCGCATTGACGGAAGCTGATGGCGATATGGCCAAGGCTGAAGAAATACTGCGCGTCAAGCTTGGCAGCAAGGCTGGCAAAGCAGCAGGTCGCATCACAGCCGAGGGCGTGGTCACTTGCTGCGTCGAAGGCGGCGTAGGAGCATTGCTTGAAGTCAACTGCGAAACCGATTTCGTGACCAAAAACGACAGCTTTTTGGGCTTGGCCAATGCGGCTGTAGCCTTGATCGCGAAGAATAATCCGGCTGACGTGGCTGCTTTGGGGGCTTTGCCTTACAGCCAGGACGGCTTCGGCCCAACCCTGGAAGACGTGCGCAAAGGCCTGATTGGCAAGATTGGCGAGAACATGAGTTTTCGCCGCTTCAAGCGCTTTGCGTCTGGCGGCAAACTTGCCACTTATTTGCATGGCACACGCATCGGCGTTGTGGTTGAGTTTGAGGGCGACGAAACAGCCGCCAAGGATGTGGCCATGCACGTGGCAGCCATGAAGCCTGTGGCCTTGTCAAGTGCAGATGTTCCTGATGACTTGGTTGCCAGAGAGCGTTCTGTGGCAGCCGCCAAAGCAGCGGAAGACGCTGCGGTGGCTACTGCTGCCGGCAAGCCGGTTCAGTCGGCTGAGATTGTTGCCAAGCGTATTGAAGGCGGCGTGCAGAAATACCTCAAGGAAGTTTCGTTATTTAACCAAGCGTTTGTTAAAAACGACAAGCTCACGGTTGAACAAATGCTCAAGGCAGCCGGAACCAACGTCAAGGGCTTTACCCTGTATGTGGTGGGTGAAGGCATTGAGAAGAAAGTTGACGATTTCGCGGCTGAAGTGGCAGCTCAGGTTGCTGCGGCCCAGCAGGCGAGCTGAAGAACTGTGACAGGCAGAGCCTGTTCAGACAGCTTGCTTCTCATGTCCAGACTCACACCGAGATCAGCGGTCTGAGTTTGGAGTGGTTTTCCAAAACAGTCTTTTTATCGAGGAATTAACATGACCGTCGCCAAACCAGCCTACAAGCGGATTCTGCTCAAGCTGTCAGGTGAGGCATTGATGGGTGATGACCAGTTTGGCATCAACCGCGACACTATTGTTCGCATGGTCGATGAGGTGGCCGATGTCACGCGCCTGGGTGTCGAGGTCGCGGTGGTTATCGGTGGTGGGAACATCTTTCGTGGCGTCGCCGGCGGTTCAGTCGGAATGGACCGTGCCACAGCGGATTACATGGGTATGTTGGCCACGGTCATGAATGCATTGGCTTTGGGTGACACCATGAACAAGGCGGGTCTGACGGCTCGTGTCATGTCAGCCATTGCGATTGACCAGGTGGTTGAGCCTTATGTTCGGCCGAAAGCACTGCAATACCTCGAAGAGGGCAAAGTGGTGATTTTTGCTGCGGGCACAGGAAATCCGTTTTTTACGACGGATACGGCGGCTGCCTTGCGTGGGGCTGAAATTGGAGCACAAATTGTCTTGAAGGCGACCAAGGTGGATGGCGTCTATACGGCCGATCCCAAAAAGGATTCGCTCGCCACCCGCTATGGCAAAATTTCATTTGACGAGGCCATGACGCAAAACCTAGGCATTATGGACGCGACTGCTTTTGCTTTATGCCGGGATCAAAAGTTGCCCGTCAAGGTCTTCTCCATATTCAAGCATGGCGCGCTCCGGCGTGTGGTGATGGGGGAAGATGAAGGTACCTTGGTCTACGCGTGATGCTGCCGACATTGCGTCGAATGCACAGTGCCCCCTATACAGTCGAGTAAGGAAAAAACATGCCGATTGCCGAAATTAAAACAACAGTAGAAATGAAGATGGATCAATCCATCGCTGCATTCAAGAACAACCTGACCAAGATTCGCACGGGCCGGGCCAATCCGGCATTGTTGGATTCGGTTCATGTGGACTACTATGGTTCCATGGTGCCTATCACCCAGGTGGCGAACGTGTCTTTGCTCGATTCCCGTACCGTCAGTGTGCAGCCTTGGGAAAAGGGTATGGGGGCCAAGATCGAGAAAGCCATTCGCGACAGTGATTTGGGACTCAATCCATCCTCTATGGGCGATTTGATCCGAGTTCCGATGCCTGCCATGTCCGAGGAGCGGCGCAAGGAACTCACCAAGGTGGTCAGAGGCGAGGGTGAGAGTGCCAAGATTGCTGTGCGAAATTTACGCCGCGACGCCAATGAGGCGGTCAAGAAAGCCGTCAAGGATAAGCTGGCTTCTGAAGACGATCAAAAGCGCTCAGAGGCCGAAATCCAAAAAACAACCGATCGGCATATTGTCGAGATCGATCGATTGGTCACTGCCAAAGAGCACGACATCATGGCGGTTTAGATTGCCCAGCGCATGAGTCAAGTCCCACAACATATTGCCATTGTCATGGATGGCAACGGGCGTTGGGCGTCAAAGCGGTTTCTTCCACGGATTGCCGGCCATAAAAAAGGCGTTGACGCGCTTCGTCGCTGCGTGAAAACCTGTGGGCAGCGAGGTGTCGGTGTGCTGACAGTCTTCGCCTTTTCTTCGGAAAACTGGAATCGCCCGGCTGACGAGGTATCCGGTTTGATGGACCTCTTTGCCATGGCACTGGTTCGCGAGGTACCGCAGTTGCAGGCAGATGGTGTTCAGTTGCATTTTGTCGGTGAACGCTCTGGTTTATCGCAAAAAGTTGCCCATGGCATAGAGCAGGCAGAGCTGGCGACGGCATCGAACTCGCGTCTCATTTTGAATATCTGCTTCAATTACGGGGGCCGCTGGGACATTATTCAGGCTGCGTCAAAGTTGGCGGCTCAAGGTCGGTCCATCACTGAACGAGCCATGAATGAAGTTATGGCGCTGGCACATGTTGCAGATCCCGATTTGGTCATTCGTACGGGAGCAGAGCAGCGCATCAGCAATTTTTTGCTGTGGCAGACCGCTTATTCTGAATTCCATTTCAGCGACAAACTTTGGCCTGAGTTTGATGAAGAAGCCTTGGATTTTGCCATTGCGGATTTCAGTCGTCGCGAGCGACGATTTGGGAAAACTTCCGATCAAGTCGGTGGCCAACCTGATAACGCGATCAGAATATAAGGACCATCCCAGATGCTAAAACAGCGCGTTATCACGGCCCTTGTTCTGCTGCTCATTTTGTTGCCAGCATTGTTTTATCCATCGCCAGAGCCGTTTTGCGTGATCGCGCTGATTCTGATTGCAGCCGGTACGTGGGAGTGGGCGCGTTTGAATGGTTACGGGCAACTCCCTTCAGTGCTTGTGGGGTTGGCCTGTGTAGCAGCCTGTGCGATGGCTTGGTGGTTTGGTTTGCTTGAGCGTCAGTTAACTTTGCTCTGGGTGCTGGCTGGCTCGGCTTGGGTGTTAGTGGGTGCTTGGCTGTTACGTGCTGGTGTGTCTGCCTGGTCTGTTCATCCTCGTCTGCTTCGATTGACAGGTGGTGTCTTTGCACTTTGGCTGGCTTGGCTGGCGGTAGCGCAATCCAGGGTGATCGGCATCAATTTTCTACTCTCCATCTTGGTCCTCGTTTGGGTGGCAGATATCTTTGCTTATTTTGCGGGCAGGGCTTTGGGAGGACGATTTAGCAAGAGCAAGCTTGCGCCATCCATCAGTCCTGGCAAGAGCTGGGAAGGCGTTTGGGGCGGCATGGCGGGTGTCGTTGCGGTGGCGTTTGTCTGGCGTTGGGCCGATGCGGCTTGGGGCTGGACGGTGCCCAGTTTGTACAGTCAGGTCGGAAAAAACGGTGGCTGGTTATTGTTGATCGCGGCGGTGTTCATGGCGGCGATGAGTGTCGTTGGGGATTTGTTTGAGTCTCTTGTCAAGCGCAGCGCGGGTGTCAAGGACAGTAGCGCTCTGTTGCCGGGGCACGGTGGTGTGCTGGACAGGGTGGATGCGTTATTGCCGACGCTGCCCTTGGCCATGATGCTGTATTCGGTATTTAAGCTGCAATGAACGTTTTGGTGAAACAGCGCATCGCCGTATTGGGATCAACAGGTTCGATTGGCGTCAGCACACTCGATGTGATTGCCCGTCATCCGGATCGGTTTGAGGTTTTTGCCTTGAGCGCCTCAACCCAGATTGAGCTGATGCTGCGGCAATGTGTGCAGTTCAAACCTGTGTTTGCTGTCATGGCCAGTGAGTCCCATGCTATTGAATTGGAGCGCAAGTGTCGGGATCTTGGCTTGCTCACGCGGGTTCTTTGGGGGGCATCAGCGATCACCATGATTGCCTCGCACGAACTTGTCGATGCCGTGATGGCGGCGATTGTGGGTGCCGCAGGGCTGGCCTCCTGTCTCGGGGCGGCACGGGCAGGCAAACGATTGCTGCTGGCCAACAAAGAAGCGTTGGTTGTTGGCGGTGACTTTTTCATGCAGACCGTGGCCAAGGGCGGAGCCAAACTGTTACCGATTGACAGCGAGCATTCAGCCGTTTTTCAGTCCTTGCCGGCCGATGCCTCAGTGTGGGCGAGTCAGGTCGACAAAATCATTCTGACCGCCTCGGGTGGTCCCTTTCGGCGCACAGACCCCCTTGAGTTGCGGCATGTGACGCCCCAACAGGCCTGCGCACATCCGAATTGGGTGATGGGGCGAAAAATTTCAGTTGATTCCGCCACGATAATGAACAAGGCATTGGAAGTCATTGAAGCCCGCTTTCTTTTTGGTGTCGCATCGAACCAAATCGAGGTTGTGATACACCCGCAAAGTGTCATCCATTCCATGGTGCAGTACAAAGACAATTCCGTGGTGGCGCAGCTTGGCACGCCCGATATGAAGGTGCCGATTGCTTATGGACTCTCGTGGCCGGATCGCATGGCGTCGGGCGCTGCTGCGCTGGATTTCAGGGCCATGGCCGATATGACCTTCGAGTCTCTCGATTCGCATGGACACAAGCAGCGTTTTCCAGGTTTGCAACTGGCTTGGTCTGTTTTGGAAGCACCCTCGGGTTCGACGGCCGTTCTCAATGCTGCCAATGAAGTCGCAGTGGCGGCGTTTCTTGACGGAAAGATCCGTTTTGATCAAATCCATGGGGTTAATCTGGAAACACTGGAATCCGTTGCCACAGCCATCCCCCAGTCGCTGGAGGATTTGTTGGCACTGGATGCGTTGTCGCGCAATGCAGCCAACCGGGTGGTTGGTCGTGTGGGTGTTTGATCCATCGATCTTGGAGTCAATATGCTGACACTTGTAGCTTTTTTGGCAGCGCTCGGACTGTTGATTGCGGTGCATGAGTACGGTCACTATCGGGTGGCTGTCGCTTGTGGTGTCAAGGTGCTGCGTTTTTCAATCGGATTTGGGTTTACCTTGTTTCGATGGCAACCCAAGGGTTCGCCAACCGAGTTTGTTCTGGGGGCCTTCCCGGTCGGGGGCTATGTGAAGATGCTTGACGAGCGTGAGGCACCTGTGGCCCTGGAGGAACGGCATCTGGCTTTCAATACCCAGCCATTGCGCTCGCGTGTGGCTATTGTGGCAGCGGGCCCGATGGCAAATTTGTTGTTGGCGGTTTTGCTGTATACAGCCGTCAACTGGATTGGTGTGCAGCAACCCGCCGCAATTCTGGCGAGCCCCGAAGCGGGGTCGGTGGCAGAACGGGCTGGTTTGGTGGGTGGAGAGCGGGTGCAAAGAGTCGGATTTGATGGCAGTGAGTTGCAAGAAGTTGACTCCTTTGAAGATTTGCGCTGGTTTTTGACCAAGGGTGCGCTGGAGGGGCATGACGTTCGCTTGGCGGTGACCGGAACTGCACAAGGCTTGAGTAGCGAGTTTGTGCTCAAACTCAGCGGCTTGCAGGGTGTAGACGCAGACGCCCATCTTTTTCGAAAAATTGGGATTGTGGGGCCGTTTACCTTGCCGGTGATGGGCGAAATCATGGCCGGCTCAGCAGCCGATCAAGCTGGATTGCGGGACGGTGACGTGGTCAAACAGGTCGGGAACGCCCCGGTGGTGGATGGCCAGCAACTGCGCCAGTTGATTCGGGGCAGTGTTCTGAACGGTAAAGCTGTCGCTACAGTTTGGAAAATCGAACGTGCAGGACGTATTTTGGAACTGACAGTGACACCTGAGATCAGGCAAGAGGGTGAAGTGATGGTTGGGAAAATTGGTGCGTATGTCGGTGCCACCCCTGAGTTCGTGATGACGAGGTACGGCGTGGTCGATGGATTGTGGCGCGCAGCGGTTCGCGCTTGGGATGTGGCGGCATTGACGCTCAAAATGATGGGGAAAATGCTGATGGGTGAGGCTGCACTCAAAAACCTCAGCGGTCCCTTGACGATTGCTGACTATGCCGGCAAGTCCGCCAGCATGGGGCTGACGCAGTACCTGACATTTTTGGCCTTGATCAGTGTGAGTTTGGGGGTTTTGAACCTGCTGCCGCTGCCGGTCTTGGACGGTGGGCACCTGATGTATTATCTTTGGGAGGGAGTCACCGGCAAGCCTGTGTCTGATGTCTGGATGGAGCGCTTACAGCGCGGTGGTGTTGCCATGCTGTTGCTCATGATGTCTATTGCGCTGTTCAACGATTTCACCCGCCTATTTGGCTAAATTCATGGTGTCGACCTTCGACACTTTATGACTTCTTAATATATAAAAATGCAATTTATTCGATCTCAATGGTGCCTGGCAACTGCTGCGGCTTCCTTGGTTTTTGTTGCCGGTGCGGCTTGGGCGGTCAGTCCGTTTACCGTGCGAGATATTCGTATCGAAGGATTGCAGAGGGTAGAACCTGGCACTGTGTTTATATCGGTGCCGGTTCGAGTCGGTGATGTCTACAACGATGAAAAAGGCTCGGCTGCCATTCGTGCTTTGTTTGGTCTTGGTTTGTTCAAGGACGTTCGAATTGAAGTGAATGGCGATGTGCTGGTGATTGTGGTGGAGGAGCGCCCCACCGTGGCCGAGGTCGATTTCGTCGGGACGGTCGAGTTTGACAAGGATGTTCTCAAAAAGGCCTTGCGTGATGTGGGGCTGGCCGATGGTCGTCCCTTTGACAAAGCACAACTTGACCGCGCCGAACAGGAGCTCAAACGGCAGTACATCAACCGCAGTTTGTACGCGGCAGAAATAGTGGCAACAGTTACACCGATTGAGCGCAATCGGGTCAACCTCACGTTTACCGTGGTGGAGGGTGAGCCTGCACAAATTAATGAAATACGGATTGTTGGCAACAAGGTCTTTAAAGAGTCCACGTTGCGCAATCTGTTTGATCTGGACACCGGTGGCTGGTTGAGCTGGTACACCAAAGCCAATCGGTACTCGCGCGCCAAGCTCAATGCCGACATTGAAACCATGCGTTCGTATTATTTGACGCGTGGCTATCTGGAGTTCAAGGTGGAGTCCACACAGGTGGCGATTTTGCCCAACAAGTCCGACATTGCCATCACGATCAACATCACAGAAGGTGAGCGTTTTATTGTGAGTGGTATCAAGCTCGAAGGCAATTACCTGGACAAAAACGACGAGTTCAAGTCTTTGATAACGATTCGACCCGGTCATGCCTATAACGCTGATGAGGTGGCTAAAACAACCAAGGCGTTCTCCGACTACTTTGGAAATTTTGGTTACGCTTTTGCGCGGGTGGAGGCGCGACCTGAAATTGACCGCAGCAACAACAGTGTTGCTCTGGTTTTGCAGGCGAATCCGTCCCGCCGGGCCTATGTTAGAAAAATCAATGTCGCTGGCAACAACCGCACCCGTGATGTGGTTGTTCGCCGTGAATTCCGGCAGCTAGAAGCCTCTTGGTACGACGGTGACAAAATCAAGGCGTCACGTGACCGGGTTGATCGTTTAGGCTACTTCGGTGATGTCAATATCGAGACCCAGGAAGTGCCTGGTTCACAGGATCAGGTCGATCTGACGCTGAGCGTGATTGAAAAGCCGACGGGCAGCCTGAGTTTGGGGGCCGGTTATTCCAGTGGCGAAGGGCTTGGATTGTCATTTGGCCTCAAACAAGAAAACGCCTTCGGCTCCGGCAACTCGCTGGGTGTGCAGCTCAATACCAGCAAGGTCAATCGGGTGGTAGTTTTCAACACAACCGATCCTTACTTCACGCCGGATGGCGTCTCCCGTACCCTCGATTTCTACTATCGGACAAGCAGTCCGTACCAAGACCAGAACTACTACCAGTTGCAAACCTCCGGCGGTAGTTTGCGCTTTGGTGTGCCATTCACAGAAACCGATACGGTGTATTTCGGTGGTGGCGTTGAGCGAACGACCATCGTGCCGGGCACGTCTTTACCACTGTCCTACCTTGACTACGCCAACGAGTATGGCTATGACAGCTCCGCTTATCCTTTGACCGTAGGTTGGGGCCGTGACCGCCGTGACAGCGCGATGGCACCCAACTCGGGAGTGCTCCAGCGTGCCAATGCAGAATTGTCGGTTGTTGGCGATGCTCGCTACTTGCGCGCCACCTACCAATACCAGGAGTTCATCCCCTTGAGCAAGCAATTCACCGCTGCGTTCAACGGTGAGTTTGGTTGGGGCAAAGCAGCAGCTAATCGTTTGTTCCCGGTGTTCAAGAATTTTTATGGTGGTGGTCTGGGTTCCGTGCGTGGTTTTGAGCAGTCCAGTCTGGGTCCGAAGGATGTCAGTGGCTCTTCGGTGGGCGGAACCAGAAAAATGAATTTGAATGCTGAGTTGCTGACACCATTTCCCGGCGCGGGCAATGATCGCACTTTGCGGATGTACGCTTTCATGGATGCTGGAATGGTTGGCGGAGAGGGGGCTAATTTGCCCATCAACAACAACGCCAACAGCTTGCGCGCTTCTGCTGGCGTTGGTATCAGCTGGATATCACCCGTGGGGCCTTTGCGCTTGGCATTCTCCAAACCGATTCAGAAGTTTGATGGCGATAGAATTCAGCCCGTGCAATTTCAGATTGGAACGACCTTCTAATGAACCATGTTTTACGACGCTGCCGTATCGGCATCTTGCTGGCCAGCTTGCTGACCTGCGCCCTTGTTCAGGCTCAAGAATTCCGAATCGGGTTTGTCAGCACCGATCGAATTTTCAAAGAGGCTAGCACCGCCAAGGCTGCGCAGGTCAAGCTGGAGCAAGAATTTGCCAAGCGCGAAAAAGAATTGGTCGAACTTGGGGCCAATCTGAAAACAACGGCTGAGAAGCTGGACAAAGAAGTTCACACCCTGCAAGAGGGGCAACGCGCCAGCCGTCAGCGGCAACTGGTTGATCAAGACCGTGAGTTTCAGCGTAAACGCCGTGAATTTCAGGAAGACCTCAATTCCAGAAAAAACGAGGAGTTGCAACAGGTGATTGAAAACGCCAACAAGGTTGTGAAACATGTTGCAGAGGCCGAAAAATACGACCTTATCTTGCAGGAAGCGGTCTATGTCAATCCCAAGCATGACATTACCGACAAGGTCATCAAGGTACTCAATTCGGGTGGCTACAAATAACGATGTTGAAGGCAGGTGACTTGTGGCGATAAGTCTGGGCACCATCGTTGAGTCTCTCGGGGGGGCGTTGCACGGGGATTCTGACCTCATGGTGGAGGGGCTGGCACCCCTTGAAGTTGCGACCTCCCGGCAACTGAGTTTCCTCAGCAACCCCAAGTACCAAAGCCAATTGGCAAGCTCCAAGGCGGCTTGTGTCATTGTCAGCCCTCAAATGCGCGACATTGCATTGGCCCGGGGTGCCTGCATTGTGGTTGAGCAACCCTATTTGTATTTTGCCCGCGTCACGAAGCTCTGGAAGAAGAGTCTGCCGCGCGCCCAGTCTGCGCAGATTCATCCCAGTGCAGTGATTGACCCTGATGCATTCGTTCACCCACTGGCCCGCATTGGGGCCTTGTGTGTGGTTGAACGCGGGGCCCGCATCGGGGCCGAAACCGAGCTCAAATCGCGCGTGACGGTGGGTGAGGACTGCATCATTGGCGAGCGCTGTCTGCTGCACCCTGGTGTGGTCATCGGTGCCGATGGTTTTGGCTTTGCACCGAATGCAGGTACCTGGGAAAAAATCGAACAGTTGGGTGCGGTTTGCATTGGCAACGACGTTGAAATCGGTGCCAATACCTGCATTGACCGGGGTGCTTTGCAAGATACCACCATTGGTGATGGCGTCAAGCTGGACAACCTGATTCAAATCGCGCATAACGTCCACATCGGGAACCACACGGCCATGGCAGGCTGCGCGGGCGTTGCGGGCAGCACGACCATTGGCGCGCATTGCACCATCGGCGGCTCTGCCAACGTGCTGGGCCATCTCACGCTGGCAGATGGCGTCAACATTTCGGCAGCCACGGTGGTCACACGTTCCGTGCGAAAACCGGGGCATTACACTGGATTTTTTCCCCTGGATGACAACGCTACCTGGGAAAAAAATGCAGCCTCGCTCAAACAACTGCACAGCTTGCGTGATCGAATTCGTGCGCTGGAAGAAAAGCTGAAAAACTAAACACTCTGTGGGACAGCGCCTTGCATTGCAATGTTTGCAGGCATTGTCCCCAACCCGCAAAAAATAACATGATGGACATTCACAAAATTCTCAAGCAGTTGCCCCATCGGTATCCCTTTTTGTTGGTCGACCGGGTGCTGGAGATCGAGAAGGGCAAGAGCATCAAGGCCTTGAAAAACGTGACCATCAACGAACCGTTTTTTGAAGGGCATTTTCCGCGACGCCCGGTGATGCCGGGTGTTTTGATGCTTGAAGCCCTGGCCCAAGCGGCTGCGCTCCTGTCGTTTGATGCGATGGACGCCTCTCCCAGTGACGATAATATTTACTATTTCGCCGGTATTGACGGCGCACGGTTCAAGCGCCCGGTGGAGCCCGGTGATCAGCTGATTCTGCATGCGGAATTGCTGCGACAGAAGTCCGGTATTTTCAAATACAAGACCCGTGCCACGGTTGACGGTGAACTTGCGGTGGAAGCCGAGTTAACCTGCGCCATGCGCTTTGTCAAATAAGGGGGCACCCATGACCGCGATCCATGCAACGGCCATTGTTGATCCTGCTGCCGAGCTTGACAGCTCGGTAACCGTGGGCCCTTACACGCTGATTGGTCCCCACGTCAAGGTGGGCGCTGGCACCACCATTGGTCCGCATTGCGTGCTCGAAGGGCACACCACCATCGGGTGTGACAAC
The DNA here is from genome assembly GCA_016708345.1 of Candidatus Rhodoferax bjergmarkensis. GTDB lineage: Bacteria > Pseudomonadota > Gammaproteobacteria > Burkholderiales > Burkholderiaceae_C > Rhodoferax > Rhodoferax bjergmarkensis. The sequence continues at coordinate 243,877 of JADJFX010000035.1, read as the reverse complement.
CGCATTTTCCAATTCAATTCTCTGGGCGCGATTCCCCAGGACAAAAAGTATGCGGGTGAGCCTTGTGAACTGGTCATTGGCGACCGCAACACCATCCGCGAGTTCTGCACCTTCAATATTGGCTCGCCGGGCGACCAAGGTGTCACCCGTGTCGGCAGCGACAACTGGATGATGGCTTACGTGCATGTGGCGCATGACTGCGTGGTGGGCAATCACACTATATTTGCCAACACATCCACCCTGGCCGGTCATGTCCACGTGGGTGACTGGGTGATTTTGGGTGGCTTTACCGGGGTTCACCAGTTCGTCAAAATTGGTGCCCACAGCATGACAGCGGTCGGCTCGGTGCTGCTGGCCGACTTGCCGCCCTTTGTGATGGCGCAGGGGCAACCGGCGCGGGCGCGGTCCATGAATTTTGAGGGCCTGCGTCGGCGCGGCTTTTCAGCGGAGCGGATAGCCGCGGTCAAAGCCATGCACAAGGTGCTGTACCGAGACCACCTGACTTTGGCGCAAGCCTGTGAGCGTATTGCGGATTTGGTCAAAACCAGCCCGGAGTCCTCACCCGATGTTGCGCTGATGCTCTCATTTTTGGAGCAATCGTCACCTCAGCGCGGCATTGTTCGTTAGGTTCGCATGACGGGAATTGCCGACTCGGCACCTACTTTTTCAGTGCTGGATGACGCACGGCGCTTGCGCTTGGCGATGGTGGCGGGCGAGGCCTCGGGCGATTTGCTGGCCGGTTTGCTGCTCGATGGCCTCAAGGAGCGCTGGCCCACCTTGAAGGCGGTCGGCATTGGTGGCCCGCAGATGCACGGCCGGGGCTTTGAAGCCTGGTGGCCGAGTGAAAAATTGGCGGTCCACGGTTTTAGCTGGGAGTTGCTGCGCCGCTACCGCGAAATACTGGGTATTCGCAACCAGCTCAAGGCCCGTTTGCTGGACCAGCACCCCGGAATTTTCATCGGTGTCGATGCGCCTGATTTCAACCTCGATCTGGAAGCGGCTTTGAAGGCCCAAGGCATCAAGACCGTGCATTTTGTGTCGCCCTCCATTTGGGCTTGGCGACCTGAGCGGGTCGAAAAAATCCGTCGCAGCGTTGACCATGTGCTGTGCATCTTCCCGTTCGAACCAGCCTTGCTGGCGCAGCACGGCATTGCCGCCACCTATGTGGGGCATCCGCTGGCCAACGTGATTCCTTTGGTTCCAGACCGGGCGAGCGCGCGGGCAAAGTTGGGCCTGCAAGGCAGTGACCGCGTGGTGGCGATTCTGCCTGGCAGCCGGAAGTCTGAAATCAAACACCTTGCATTGAGGTTCTTTCAGGCTGCAGCGCTTATAAGACGTGCGCAACCAGCTATTAAATTTATAGTACCCGCAGTGCCATCCCTGCGGATAGAGATTGAGGCGGCGGCTTACGCCAGTGGTGTCGGCGCGTATCTTCAGATCGTTCCGGGTCAGTCCCATGAGGTGCTGGCGGCCTGCGATGTCACCCTGATTGCCAGCGGCACGGCCACCCTGGAGGCGGCCCTGTTCAAGCGGCCGATGGTGATTGCCTACCACATGAGCTGGCTTTCCTGGCAACTCATGCGGCGCAAAAAGCTGCAGCCTTGGGTGGGCTTGCCCAACATCCTGTGCCGTGATTTTGTGGTGCCCGAGCTGCTGCAAGACGAAGCTACGGCGCAAGCCTTGGCCGACGCCGTGCTGAACTGGTTGAGGCTTGATGGCGACACGCCTGCGAAAATAGCCGCTTTGCAACAAAAATTCACCGCGCTGCACACCGAGTTGCAGCGCGATACCCCTCGAATAGCCGCCCATGCGATCCAGCAAGTCCTCCAAGGCTAAACCAGCCGCCCGCCTGCCAGTCGAATTGAATTGGAGTATTTCAGGTTTGATGGCCGGTGTGGACGAAGCCGGGCGTGGCCCTTTGGCCGGCCCCGTGATGGCGGCCGCCGTGATCCTGGACGATCGCCAACCCATCAAAGGTCTGGCCGATTCGAAAAAGCTCACGGCCAAGCAAAGAGAAAAGCTGTTTGATGAAATTCGCGCCAAGGCCTTGTGCTGCTCTGTGGCCCAGGCCAGTGTGGAAGAAATTGATCAACTCAACATCTTGCAGGCCACCTTGCTTGCCATGCGGCGGGCGGTCGATGGCTTGCGACTGCCGCCCAAGCTGGTGCTGGTGGACGGCAATCGGCTGCCTGCGCTGACCATGCAGGCCAAGGCCATCGTAAAAGGTGATTCTTTGGTGCCAGCCATTTCCGCCGCGTCGATTCTGGCCAAAGTCAGCCGTGACCGCTGGTGTGCCGAGTACGACCTGCAGTTCCCCCAGTACGGTTTTGCCAGGCACAAAGGTTATGGCACGGCCGCCCATCTGGCGGCTTTGGCGGAGCATGGCGCCTGCCCTGAGCACCGCAAAACCTTTCGCCCGGTGGCCGAGGTGCTCAAATGAGCGCACCGCAAGTTCAGCACATCACATCACGCGATAACGCTTTTTTGAAAGACCTGCGCCGTTTGTCGCAAGAGAACACGGCTTACCGTAAGCAAGGGCGCTTTTGGGTGGAGGGCGATCACCTGTGCCGGGCGGCCCTGTCGCGCGGGGTGAAACCAAGCATTGCTGTATTTTCAGAGTCATTATGGCCTGTAGCGCTCGTGGAATATGCGCAAGCAGCTATCAAAACAATAGTAATACCGGACCCGTTGTTTGCCGGTATCAGCGGTCTGGAGTCCCCCGCCAGCATGGGATTTGTGTTTGATCTGCCTGTAGCGATGGGAGTGCAGGCCCAAATGGCCTCGGTCATTTTGGACCGGGTGCAGGACGCGGGCAACGTTGGCTCCATTTTGCGCAGCGCCAGTGCTTTTGGTTTCAAGCAAATCATTGCCCTGCAGGGCACTGCCGCGCTATGGAGTCCCAAAGTGCTGCGTGCGGGCATGGGCGCCCACTGGGGCCTGCAGATGGTGGAGGGTGTGGGGCTAGCCGATCTGACCGCACTGGCGCTGCCGATGGTGGTGACCAGCTCGCACCGGGGGGCGTTCTTGCATCAAATGCTACAAAATAAAGAGATTCCCATGCCCTGTGCATGGGCGCTTGGGCATGAAGGGCAGGGCGTGAGCAGCGACCTGGAGGCGTTGGCAACCTTGCACGTGCGCATTGCCCAGCCGGGTGGCGAAGAGTCGCTCAATGTGGCGGCGGCGGCGGCGGTTTGCCTGCATGCCTGCGCCACGGCGGCTTTTGAAGGCTAGTTTCACCCAAATTGGTACGGCACAGTCCATTTGAGCACTGGGCTGACCTGAGTACGAGGTCGAAGCAGACCCCACCCTCGGCTATAATGAGAGGCTTTACCGCATCCTGTACGCCTAGAGCCTTCTCAAGCCAATCCCCTTCAGTAGCAAGCCAAGAGTTGATTCTTGAGCGCGTTTGGGCGTACCCGAAAACCCCATCCGGAGAACCCAGTGCTTTTGTCTTTAAAGGGAACCACCCCCCCCGCCATTCTGGCGCTCGCAGACGGCACGGTCTATATTGGCAATTCCATCGGAGCCACCGGCTCCACGGTCGGCGAGGTCGTGTTCAACACCTCCATGACCGGCTACCAGGAAATCCTCACAGACCCGAGCTACTGCCAGCAAATCGTCACGCTGACCTACCCTCATATCGGTAACTATGGCGTCAATCCCGAAGATGTCGAGTCCGGCAAAGTCCATGCAGCAGGCCTGATCATCAGGGATTTGCCGCTGATCGCCTCCAACTTTCGCCAAACCCAGACGCTCAGCGAGTACCTGAAGCTTGAGGGCACGGTGGCGATAGCCAACATCGATACCCGCCAGTTGACCCGCCAGTTGCGCACCCAGGGTGCCCAAAATGGTTGCATTCTGGCCTTGGCTCTTGGTGAGATGGTGACCAGTGCGGCGGTGGAAAAAGCGGTGGCAGCAGCCAAGGCTGCGCCTTCCATGTCGGGGCTGGATCTGGCGAAAGTTGTGTCCTGCAGCCAGTCTTATGCGTGGACTGAATCGGAGTGGTCGCTGGGCACCGGCTACGGCCAGCAAGCCGCACCGCGCTTTCATGTGGTGGCCTATGACTTCGGCGTCAAGAAAAACATCTTGCGCATGTTGGCGCAGCGGGGCTGCAAGGTCACCGTGGTGCCTGCGCAAACGCCAGCTTCAGAGGTGCTCAAACACAAGCCCGATGGCATCTTCCTGTCTAACGGACCGGGTGATCCCCAGCCTTGCGATTACGCCATTGCGGCTGTACGCGAACTGCTTGAAACCGGCATTCCCACGTTTGGCATTTGTCTGGGCCATCAAATCATGGCGCTGGCCTCAGGTGCCAAGACCTTCAAGATGAAGTTTGGCCATCACGGAGCCAACCATCCGGTCAAAGACCTTGACAATGGCCGTGTATCCATCACCAGCCAGAACCACGGTTTTGCGGTGGATGAAAAATCCCTGCCCGCCAATCTGCGCGCCACCCACATCAGCTTGTTTGACAACACCCTGCAAGGTCTGGAGCGCACCGACAAACCGGCGTTTTGCTTTCAGGGCCACCCGGAGGCCTCGCCTGGCCCGCACGATATTGCCTATTTGTTTGACCGCTTTATTGGATTGATGGAGATGAGTCAGGAGAACAAACAATGAGCCCCCACGTTCACGGCTATGCCGTTTCACTGCCCCCCCAGGGGGCGTTTGCTCCCTCGGAGCGGTCCTTCGGGAGCAAAAATGCCTAAACGCACTGACCTCAAAAGCATCCTCATCATCGGCGCTGGCCCCATCATCATTGGTCAGGCTTGTGAATTCGACTACTCCGGCGTGCAAGCTTGCAAAGCCTTGCGCGAAGAGGGGTACAAGGTCATCCTGATCAACAGCAACCCCGCCACGATCATGACCGACCCGGCCACGGCCGATGTGACCTACATCGAACCCATCACCTGGCAGACGGTCGAAAAGATCATCGCCAAGGAGCGTCCTGACGCGATTTTGCCGACCATGGGCGGCCAGACGGCGCTCAATTGCGCGCTGGACCTGTGGCACCACGGCGTGCTGGAGAAATACAAGGGCGCGGCGACGGGACGGCCCGTGGAACTGATTGGCGCCACACCCGAGGCCATCGACAAAGCCGAAGACCGGCTCAAGTTCAAAGACGCCATGACCAAAATTGGTCTGGGTTCAGCCCGCTCGGGCATTGCCCACAGCATGGTTGAGGCCTGGGACGTGCAAAGGACTCTGGGATTCCCCACCGTGATTCGCCCCAGCTTCACGCTGGGCGGCACGGGCGGCGGCATTGCCTACAACTCGGAAGAGTTTGAGGTCATCTGCAAACGCGGCCTGGAAGCCTCTCCCACCAACGAGCTGCTGATTGAAGAGTCGCTGTTGGGCTGGAAAGAGTACGAGATGGAAGTGGTGCGCGACAAGGCGGACAACTGCATCATCGTTTGCTCGATCGAAAATCTGGACCCGATGGGCGTGCACACCGGCGACTCCATCACCGTGGCCCCGGCGCAAACGCTCACCGACAAGGAATACCAGATATTGCGTAATGCGTCGCTGGCCGTGCTGCGCGAAATTGGCGTGGACACCGGTGGCTCCAACGTGCAGTTCTCCATCAATCCGGTAGATGGCCGCATGGTGGTGATCGAGATGAACCCACGGGTTTCGCGCTCCTCGGCCTTGGCGTCCAAGGCCACCGGCTTTCCGATCGCCAAAGTGGCTGCCAAGCTGGCGGTGGGTTACACGTTGGATGAACTGCGCAACGACATCACCGGTGGTGCCACACCGGCCAGTTTCGAGCCCAGCATCGACTACGTGGTGACCAAGATTCCGCGTTTTGCGTTCGAAAAATTCCCTGCGGCCGACAGTCGCCTGACGACCCAGATGAAGTCGGTGGGCGAGGTGATGGCCATGGGCCGCACCTTCCAGGAATCGTTCCAGAAAGCCCTGCGCGGTCTGGAAGTGGGCGTGGACGGCATGAACGAAAAAACCCAAGACCGCGAGGTGCTGGAAACCGAGCTGGGCGCGCCCGGCCCCGAGCGCATCTGGTACGTGGGCGATGCTTTTGCCCAAGGCATGAGCGTGGACGAAGTGTTTGCGCTGACCAAGATCGACCGCTGGTTTCTGGTGCAGATCGAGCAGATCGTCAAAATTGAACTCGAAATTGAACGTTTGCCGCAGCCAGCCAGCGGCAGCACGCTTGACAAAATTGACGCTGCCACCCTGCGTGCGTTGAAGCAAAAGGGCTTCTCCGACCGCCGTTTGGCCCGTCAATTCAAGACCACCGACACTGCCGTGCGCAACAAGCGCCGGGCGCTGGATGTACGCCCGGTTTACAAGCGGGTGGACACCTGCGCGGCCGAGTTTGGCACCAACACCGCCTACATGTACTCCACCTATGAGGCGCAAGGTTCTGAATGCGAAGCCGCACCCACCGACAAGAAAAAGATCATGGTGCTGGGTGGCGGCCCCAACCGGATCGGGCAGGGCATCGAGTTTGACTACTGCTGCGTGCATGCCGCGCTGGCCATGCGCGAAGACGGGTATGAGACCATCATGGTCAACTGCAACCCGGAGACTGTGTCCACCGATTACGACACCAGCGACCGCCTGTATTTCGAGCCGCTCACCTTGGAAGATGTGCTGGAAATCGTGGACAAGGAAAAGCCCTTTGGCGTGATCGTTCAGTACGGTGGCCAGACGCCTTTAAAGCTGGCGCTGGACCTGGAAGCCAACGGCGTGCCCATCATTGGCACCTCGCCGGACATGATCGACGCAGCCGAAGACCGTGAGCGCTTCCAAAAGCTGCTGCACGAGCTCAAATTGCGTCAGCCGCCCAATGCCACGGCCCGTACCGAGCCCGAAGCCCTGGAAAAGGCGGCTGCCTTGGGTTATCCGTTGGTGGTGCGCCCCAGCTATGTGCTGGGTGGCCGGGCCATGGAAATCGTTCACGAGCAGCGCGATCTGGAGCGCTACATGCGCGAGGCGGTCAAGGTCAGCCACGATTCACCCGTGCTGCTGGACCGTTTCCTGAACGATGCCATCGAGTGTGATGTGGACTGCGTGCGTGATTCCGTCGGCGTGACCTTTATTGGTGGTGTCATGGAACACATCGAACAAGCGGGCGTCCACAGTGGCGATTCAGCCTGTTCGCTGCCGCCCTACAGCCTTCGGGACGAGACGGTGACCGAGATCAAGCGCCAAACCTCGGCCATGGCGCAAGCCTTGAACGTGGTGGGGCTGATGAACGTGCAGTTCGCCATCCAGAATATCGATGGCAAGGATGTGATTTACGTGCTGGAAGTCAATCCGCGCGCCTCCCGCACCGTGCCGTTTGTGTCCAAGGCCACCGGCATTCAGCTGGCCAAGGTTGCGGCGCGCTGCATGGTGGGGCAATCATTGGCGTCGCAAGGCATCAAGGGCGAGGTCACACCACCGTACTTCAGCGTGAAAGAGGCTGTGTTCCCGTTTGTGAAGTTCCCCGGCGTAGACACCATTCTCGGCCCCGAGATGAAGTCCACCGGTGAAGTGATGGGCGTGGGCAAGACCTTTGGCGAAGCGTTTGTGAAATCGCAAATGGGTGCCGGCACCAAGCTGCCGCGTGAAGGCAAAGTGTTCCTGACCGTGAAAAACAACGACAAACCGCGAGCCATTGAGGTGGCGCGAGCCTTGGCTGCGATGGGTTTTCAGGTGCTGGCGACCAAGGGTACGGCGGCGGCCATCAATGCGGCGGGTGTCCCGTGTGCGGTGGTCAATAAAGTCACCGAAGGGCGCCCCCATATTGTTGACATGATCAAAAACAATGAAATTGCGCTGGTCATCAACACCGTGGAGGAGCGTCGCAACGCCATTGCCGATTCGCGTCAGATTCGTACTTCAGCTCTGTTAGCCCGGGTGACGACCTTCACGACGATTGCGGGTGCCGAGGCTGCTGTGCAAGGCATGCGACACATGGATCACCTGGATGTGATCTCTGTGCAGGAAATGCACAGCCAATTGGCTACTTAAATCGACAACTTATATTGGCATAATCCGGGTCATAAGAAAGGACAGTGCAGTGCGCGAGCGTTGCACTGTCCTTGCATTTTGAGTCCGTAATCCCAAAAAACATCATGGCAACTTATCCCATTACCAAACGCGGTTCCGAATTGCTCAAGTCCGAGCTGCAAAAACTGAAGACGATCGAGCGCCCTGCGGTGATTCAAGCCATCGCAGAAGCGCGCGCGCAAGGCGATCTCAGTGAAAACGCCGACTACGACGCTGCCAAGGAGCGGCAAGGCTTCATTGAAGGGCGCATCCAGGAAATTGAAGGCAAATTGTCGGTTTGCCAGATCATCAATCCGGCCGAGCTCGATGCCGAAGGCCGTGTTGTGTTCGGCTCTACTGTCAAGCTCGAGGACGAAGACACCGGCAGCCAGGTCACCTACCAGATCGTGGGTGAAGACGAGGCCGACATCAAGCTGGGTTTGGTCAACATCAGCAGCCCGATTGCCCGGGCCTTGATCGGAAAATCAGAGGGCGATAGCGCCGAAGTGCAGGCACCGGGCGGCATCAAACACTACGAAGTGGTTGAAGTCAGCTACGTTTAAGGTGATGGCACGCTTGCCGGTTTGGGTGGCTGCCGTATGGTGGTGTAGCCTCGGCGTGGTCGGGTTTTTCGTCGTGCCGATGCTGTTTTCGCATTTGCCAACACCGGCCATGGCTGGCGCAGTAGCGGCCAAACTCTTCACGGCGCAAACTTGGGTTTCCAGTCTGTGTGCGCTCATGCTCTTGATGTTTTTTAGATCAAATTGGGCTGCAGCGCAGGTATCTATTGCGCAGACAGCTATTGTTTTTATAGTGGGCGGGATGTTGCTGGCGCTGTTGTCAGAGTTTGCCGTAACACCCCGAATTTTGATGCGGGAGAACATGCGTTTGTGGCATGGTGTGGGCGTGGCGATGTACGTGTTGCAGTGGCTTTGTGCTGGAGTGACATTCTGGAAGCTGACGCCATCGCGCCAGTAGCGCGTCAGTCGTTGGAGGTGTCAATCCTGCGGGTGCTGCTTGCAGGCATCCCGCGGGGCAGGGTGTTTTCAGGTTTGACTGCGTTTTTTGACACTGATTTGCCTGGGCTTCTTGGCGCGTTTGACCTGGCCACCTGCCGTGAGACGCTGGTTACCCAGCACTCGCAAAGTTTTTATTTCGGGTTTTTGTCCGCTTAATTTGCTGTACTTAAGCACTTTGAAGTCGCGTGGGCCGCGCATGCGGTCTTCGTCCACGGTCTTTTCGCGCTCTGGCATGGGACGCCAAAGGACCAAGAGTTTGCCAATGTGCTGAATGGGTGCGGCATTGAGTTCAGTGGCCAGGGTTTGAAACATGGCTTCACGCGCTACGCGGTCATCTGAAAAAACGCGAATTTTGATCAGACCATGGGCGTTCAAGGCAGCGTCAGCTTCTTTTTTGACGGCGTCGGTCAGCCCGTCGCCGCCAATCATCACCACGGGATTGAGGTGATGCGCTTGGGCGCGGTGTTCTTTGCGTTGGGCAGGGGTAAGTTGGATTTGGGGCATGTCGGTATTATCGGTCACGAAGGTGAAAATGAAAGAAAAAGCCAAAAGCAGCAAGGTCAATCGGGCGTGGATCAATGAACACGTCAATGACCCTTACGTCAGGCAAGCCAAGCTGGAGGGCTACCGCGCGCGCGCCGCTTACAAGCTCAAGGAAATCGATGAAACGCTGGGTCTCATCAAACCGGGCCAGCTGGTGGTGGATCTGGGTTCGACCCCAGGGGCTTGGAGTCAGTACGTGCGGAGAAAAATGTCGCCAAAAACGGCTTTGAGTGGCGGCGCAGCGGTCGGTCAGTTGAACGGCACCATCATTGCTTTGGATATTTTGCCTATGGAGCCAGTGGAAGGGGTGTCCTTTCTGCTGGGCGATTTCAGGGAGCCGGAAGTCCTGCAACGCCTGGCGCAAGAAATGCAGGGCCAGCTGGCCGATGTGGTGGTGTCCGACATGGCGCCCAACCTGTCGGGCATTGCCTCAAGCGATGCGGCGCGGGTGGAAAATTTGGTCGAATTGGCCATTGACTTTGCCCAGCACTACATGAAACCGCAGGGCGCATTGGTGGCCAAAGTGTTCCATGGCGGGGCCTACGAACATTTGTTCAACCGGTTTAAAGGAGCCTTCCAAGTGGTCAAGCGGATCAAGCCCAAGGCATCTCGCGACAAATCATCAGAAACCTTTTTGGTTGGCATTGGTTTGAAATAATTGTGGATTCCCTCCTTGCGAAAGGTGCGATCGCTCGAAAATCAAACCCTGCGCACCTTGAAACGCCTAAAATAGCGCTCAAATGTATCCAGTCTTCTTATCTGCCCCTATTGGAGCCTCGCTTGAATAATCAGTGGTTCTCGAAAATTGCCGTCTGGCTTGTGATTGCGCTTGTGCTCTTCACTGTATTCAAACAGTTTGATACGCGGGGCGTCGCAAACGCCGGGTATGTGGGCTATTCCGATTTTCTGGAAGAGGTTCGTGGCAAGCGCATCAAAAGCGCTGTCATTCAGGAAGGTCAGGGCGGCACTGAAATCATTGCGGTGACCAATGACGACCGCAAGGTCAGAACCACCGCCACCTACCTGGACCGCGGTCTGGTCGGTGACCTGATCGCCAATGGCGTTAAATTTGACGTCAAACCCCGCGAAGAAGGCTCTCTGCTGATGACGCTTTTGGTGAGTTGGGGTCCCATGCTGCTCTTGATCGGCGTCTGGGTTTATTTCATGCGTCAAATGCAGGGCGGTGGCAAGGGCGGTGCCTTCAGCTTTGGCAAAAGCAAGGCGCGCTTGCTGGATGAAAATACCAACCAAGTCACTTTTGCCGATGTAGCTGGCTGCGATGAAGCCAAGGAAGAGGTCAAGGAAGTTGTTGATTTCCTGAAAGACCCGGCCAAGTTTCAAAAGCTCGGTGGCCGTATTCCCCGTGGTTTGTTGCTGGTAGGCCCTCCGGGCACCGGTAAAACCTTGCTGGCCAAGTCGATTGCGGGTGAAGCCAAGGTTCCGTTCTTTTCCATTTCAGGTTCTGATTTTGTTGAAATGTTTGTCGGCGTCGGGGCCTCCCGTGTACGCGACATGTTTGACAACGCCAAGAAAAATGCGCCCTGCATCATCTTTATCGATGAGATTGATGCGGTGGGCCGCCAGCGCGGCGCTGGTTTGGGCGGGGGTAACGACGAGCGCGAACAAACCCTGAACCAGATGCTGGTCGAGATGGATGGCTTTGAAACCAACGTCGGCGTGATTGTGGTGGCTGCCACCAATCGCCCCGATATTCTGGACGCCGCACTGTTGCGCCCTGGTCGTTTTGACCGTCAGGTGTACGTCACCTTGCCCGATATTCGCGGTCGCGAGCAGATTCTCAATGTGCACATGCGCAAGGTGCCGTTGGGGCAGGATGTCAATGCAGCAGTCATTGCCCGTGGTACGCCCGGCATGTCGGGTGCTGATCTGGCTAACTTGTGCAATGAAGCCGCCCTGATGGCCGCTCGGCGCAACGCCCGCACGGTGGAAATGCAGGACTTTGAAAAGGCCAAAGACAAAATTTTGATGGGGCCGGAACGCAAAAGCATGGTCATGCCCGAAGAAGAGCGTCGCAACACGGCTTACCATGAGTCAGGCCATGCCCTGATCGGTAAATTGCTGCCCAAGTGTGATCCGGTGCACAAGGTCACCATCATTCCGCGTGGTCGTGCGCTGGGGGTGACCATGAGTCTGCCAGCCCAGGATCGTTACAGCTACGACAGCGATTACATGTTGAATCAGATCAGCATGTTGTTCGGTGGTCGAATTGCTGAAGAGGTGTTCATGAAGCAGATGACCACCGGCGCCAGCAATGATTTTGAGCGTGCCACCCATATTGCGCGTGACATGGTCACCCGTTATGGCATGACCGACGCCCTGGGCCCCATGGTTTACGCGGAAAATGAAGGTGAAGTGTTTTTGGGGCGCTCGGTGACCAAGACCACCAATATGAGCGAGCAGACCATGCAAAAGGTGGATTCCGAAGTGCGCCGCATCATCGACCAGCAGTACTCATTGGCGCGCAAACTGATTGAAGAAAACAGCGACAAAATGCATGCCATGGCCAAAGCCTTGCTGGAGTGGGAAACCATCGACAGCGACCAGTTGGAAGACATCATGGCCGGCAAAGAGCCGCGTCCGCCGAAAGACTGGACACCTCGCGTGCCATCTACCGGCAGTGACAGCAGTGGTGGCGGCTCATCGGCGGTAAAGCCAGACGCAGCGCCAACGGCCGCTTGAGTCGATTTTGTTGACTAAATGGGGCCAAGAAGCCCCATTTTCATTTTCATGATTCATTCCTTTGCATTGGCCATGCGTCAGTTTTTAATCTTCATTTTGGTTTGTTTGGACCCCGACGTTCCATGAAATGGCATACCACACGATTCGTCATTAACTTGGCGACGCCCAAGGTGATGGGCATTGTCAATGTCACCCCGGATTCGTTCTCCGATGGTGGACAGTATGCGTCTACTGCGGCAGCGCTGCGCCATTGCGAGAAGCTGGTCAAAGACGGTGCCGATATTCTGGACATTGGCGGTGAGTCGTCACGCCCCGGTGCACAGCCCTTGGACATGAAGGAAGAATTGGCACGTGTGGTCCCGGTGGTTCGTGAAGCGGTCAAACTTGGTGTTCCGGTGTCGATGGATACCTACAAGCCGCAGGTGATGCAGGCGGTGCTGGACCTGGGTGTTGACATCATCAATGACATCTGGGCGTTACGCTGGACTGACCCCAACGCCATCGGCGTGTCAATGGATGGTGTTCAGGTGGTTTCGCGTCATGCGGGGTGTGGCGTTTGTCTGATGCACATGCACGGTGAGCCGCGGACCATGCAAGTGGCCACTATGGAAGGTGATGTCGTGCCGCAAGTGCAGTCGTTTTTGGAGCGCGCGGCAGTGATTTTGCAACAGCAAGGCGTTCAAAAGCATCGCATTGCGATAGACCCAGGTATAGGTTTTGGAAAGACCGTGGCACAAAATTTTGAATTGCTCGCCAGGCAAAGACAAGTGCGCACGGGTGGCTATCCCCTGATGGTGGGATGGTCGCGAAAGTCGTCATTGGCGGCGGTTACGGGCACGTCGCTGGCATCAGTGGCTACGCTGGATGTGAGAGAGCGGCTGGTTCCCAGTGTGGCGGCTGCCTTGTTGGCGGCAGAGCGCGGGGCTAATATTGTTCGTGTTCACGATGTGCGTGAAACCGTGCAGGCGCTCAAAGTGTTATCTGCTATAAATTAAATAGCATATGGGTTCTTATTTCAAAGCGTGAAGGCAGATCAATGAGCAGAAAATATTTTGGAACAGACGGCATTCGTGGCACCGTGGGGCAAGCGCCTATCACGCCGGATTTTGTTTTGCGTCTGGCGCATGCGGTGGGCCGCGTGTTGAAAAGAACGGAAGCCCGGCCAACGGTGCTGATCGGCAAGGACACCCGCATTTCCGGCTATATGCTGGAGAGTGCTTTGGAGAGCGGCTTCAACTCTTCCGGGGTGGATGTGGTGCTTTTAGGTCCGCTGCCAACGCCAGGCGTTGCCTACCTGACCCGCGCGCAACGCGCCTCGCTGGGTGTGGTGATCAGTGCAAGTCACAATCCTTTTGCCGACAACGGCATCAAATTCTTCAGCGCCAAAGGGACCAAGTTGCCTGACGCTTGGGAGCTTGATGTCGAAGCCGCACTGGATGAAGCGCCGGTCTGGGCCGACTCGGCCAGCTTGGGCAAGACCCGCCGCTTGGAAGATGCCGCTGGTCGGTACATTGAATTTTGCAAAAGCACTTTCTCCAATGACCTGACACTCAAGGGTGTCAAACTTGTGGTCGATGGCGCGCATGGCGCAGCCTACCAGGTGGCCCCCAAAGTGTTTCACGAACTCGGTGCCGAGGTGATTTCCATTGGTTGCTCGCCCGACGGTTTGAACATCAACCACGAGGTGGGTGCCACGCACCCACAGGCACTGCTGCAAGCCGTCAAGGCCCACGATGCCCACTATGGCATTGCATTGGATGGTGATGCGGACCGATTACAGTTGGTCGATGCGGATGGACGCTTGTTCAATGGGGACGAGATTTTGTACCTCATGGTCAAGGAGCGATTGTCCCGCGGCGGATCGGTTGCCGCCAAGCGTGTTGGTGAGGCGGTACCGGGCGTGGTGGGGACGCTCATGACCAATATGGCGGTTGAACTTGCCTTGAAGGAAAAAGGTGTTGAACTGGTGCGTGCCAAAGTGGGCGACCGTTACGTGCTGGAAGAGTTGGAAAAGCGTAGTTGGCTCTTGGGCGGTGAAGGTTCAGGGCACTTGCTGGCGCTGGACAAGCACACGACGGGTGATGGTTTGGTTTCTGCCCTGCAGGTGTTGCAAGCGTGCATGCGCAGTGGCCTGACCTTGGCCCAATTGTTGGCGGATGTCACTTTGTTCCCCCAAATCCTCGTCAATGTGCGCTTGAAACCGGGTCAGGACTGGAAAGCCAGCCCAGGTTTGGCCGCTGCCACGCAGGCGGTAGAGGCCCAATTGGGCAACAGCGGGCGAGTGCTGATTCGCGCCAGCGGCACCGAGCCCTTGGTGCGCGTGATGGTGGAAGCACGTGATGCCGCCCAGGCCCAAGCCTGTGCCCAGCGTATTGCCGCCACCTTGACAGCTTAGCCATATCCTTGGGCGCGAGGGCTCAGGCCCTTGCTGTCTCCCAGTCAATTTGAATTGAATATCGAGTGTTGGCTTGTAAGCATTGACCTTGGGTATTTTGCTGGTTATTATTGGCAAGTAATTAAATACTTACCAACTAATTCGATTGAGTTGGTTTCGTTCCAATCACCCATCCATGCAAACAAACGGCACACGTTTACCCACAGAACTGCGGCAGGCTGAGATTGTGGCTGCCGCATTGCGGCTGGCACAAGACCGCAGCCCGTCAAGTATCAGCACCACCGATCTTGCGCACGCCTTGGGTTTGAGCCAGGGAGCGCTGTTCAAGCACTTTCCCACCAAAGACTCGATCTGGCTGGCCGCACTGGCTTGGGTCACAGAGAATTTGCTGCGCCTTCTCAATGAGGCAGCAGGGCAGGCAGACGAACCGCTGGTCGCCTTGCGCGCCGTGTTTGACGCCCATGTCAATTTTGTGATGACCCACCCGGGGGTGCCGCGCGTCATCTTTCACGAACTGCAGCAGCCGCACGATTCACCGCTGAAGCAGCAGGTGCGCAGCCTCATGCAGGGCTACCGCCAGTTGTTAATACAGTTGCTGCAGCAGGCTGTGCAGCGCGGGGCAGCAGCGCCCGACCTCAACGTGCCAGCGGCTGCCACCTTGTTCGTTGGCATCGTCCAGGGTCTGGTCATGCAGTCCATGATGAACGGCCAGATTTCCACCATGGGCGAGCAAGCCGCTGGTGTCTTTCAACTCTACCTGCGCGGCATCTGCGCCACACCATGAAGCTCAAACTACTCTCGTCCAAGGCTCTGCTGCTGGGACTGCTGGTGTTGCTGTTGCTCATCGTGTTCGTGTTCATCATTCGGCGTGCGGGGCCGATGGCGCCGGTGCGCGTGACCGTGGTGCAGGCAGCGACAAGCACCATCACGCCCGCACTCTACGGCATTGGCACGGTCGAGGCGCGTCGCAGTTACCTGATTGGCCCGACCGCTGCCAGCCGGGTGTTGCGCGTGCTGGTGGATGTGGGTGACGCGGTCAAGGCGGGCCAACTGCTCGCAGAGATGGACCCGGTAGATTTGGACAGCCGCCTTGAGGCGCTGAATGCGTCGGTGGCACGGGCCCACAGTGCGGTAGCGGCTGCCGATGCGCAGACGGCAGACGCTCAGGCGCGCATGGCATTGGCCCAGACTTCCGCGCGCCGCTATACCGAGTTGGCGCAGCAAAACTTTGTCAGCAGTGGAGCGGTAGAAGCCAAGGCGCAGGAACAAGCCTCTGCGCAAGCCGCTTCGCGCTCAGCGCAGGCCAATCTGTTGGCCACCAGGCAGGATTTGGTGCGCCTGAAGGCAGAGCATGCTGCCTTGGTCCAGCAGCGGCAAAACCTGCGGCTGGTGGCCGCGCAAGATGGCGTGGTGATGTCGCGCGACGCGGAGCCAGGTTCGACCGTCGTGGCGGGGCAATCGGTGATCAAGCTGGTGGACCCCGGCAGTTTGTGGGTCAAGGCACGGTTCGATCAGGCTCGCTCGGCCGGTTTGGCCCCGGGCCTTGCCGCCGACATTGTGCTGCGTTCCAACGCTGGCGTCAGCCTGCGCGGCAAGCTTGCCCGCGTTGAGCTGCAGGGTGACAGCGTGACACAAGAGCGCACGGCCCAGATTGCATTCGATGCCCTTCCGGTCGGGATTTCGCTGGGTGAGTTGGCCGAGGTCACGCTCAGCTTGCCAGGCACAGCGCCGTCCCTGGTGTTGCCCAATGCCGCCATCAAGCGCTACGACGGCCAGACCGGCGTTTGGCTGCTGAACGAAGGTCGTTTGAGTTTTGCGCCCTTGCGTCTGGGGCAGACCAGCCTGGACGGGCAGGTGCAGGTGCTGGAAGGCTTGAAAGCGGGCGAGCAGGTGGTGGTGTACAGCGAGAAAGAGATTGACACCAACAGCCGCATCGAGGTGGTCAAGAGTTTGGTTGCGTCTAAAGTGGGGCAGGGCAAGTCATGATCAGCCTGGCGGGTCGCGACATTCTGCATTCGTGGAGCAAGTTTGTCTTTACCGGCATTGGCTTGGGGCTGTTGATTGGCGTAACTTTGACCATGGCGGGCGTGTACCGCGGCATGGTGGACGATGCGCGCATGTTGCTGACCAACAGTCGGGCCGATTTATGGGTGGTGCAGCAAGATACCCAAGGCCCTTATGCCGAGGCGTCCAGCCTGCGCGATGACGTGGTTCGGTCCGTTTTGGGGATGCCCGGTGTTGCGCGTGCTGCCAATGTGACCTACCTCACGATGCAGGTGCGCCGTGGCAACACCGATGTGCGGGCCATGGTGGTGGGTGTAGAACCGGGCCAGCCGGGCGAGCCGGGGTTTTTGATGGCAGGGCGCCACATCACGCGCAACCATTACGAGGCCGTGGCCGATGTGAAAACCGGCTTCTCAGTAGGTGACCAAATCAGAATTCGCCGCCACGACTACCAAGTGGTCGGCCTTACCCGGCGCATGGTGTCATCCGGCGGCGACCCTATGGTGTTCATTGGTCTGGCCGATGCGCAAGAGGCCCAGTTTCTCAAAGACAACGATGCCATTTTGAATGAGCGCGCCCGCACTGCCGCCAACCCCGCCCTCAACCGCCCTGGCGTTCCCGGCTTGCTGGAGGCCGTGCAAGCTTCACAGAACAGCAACCACAACGTCAATGCCGTGCTGGTGCAAATCCAGCCCGGTTTGGATGCCGAGAAGGTGGCTGAGCCCATCCGCCGCTGGAAGCACTTGCAGGTGCTCACCCGCAAACAGATGGAAAGCATTTTGGTGGAAAAGTTGATTGCCACTTCAGCCAGGCAGATTGGCATGTTTCTGGTCATTTTGGCCATCGTTAGCGCGGCCATCGTGGCCTTCATCATCTACACCATGACGCTGGGCAAACTGCGCGAAATTGCCGTGCTCAAGCTCATCGGCACCCGCAACCGAACCATTGCCAGCATGATCTTGCAGCAGGCGCTGGGCCTGGGGCTGATTGGCTTCATGGTGGGCAAGCTTGCCGCCACGGTGTGGGCACCCGTGTTTCCCAAGTACGTGCTGCTTGAAACCGGCGACGCCGTGCGCGGTTTGGTCGTGGTCATGGTGATTTGTGCGCTGGCCAGCACGCTGGCCATTCGCATGGCCTTGCGCGTGGACCCGGCAGCGGCCATTGGATGAACCCAACAGTGAAACCCCATGAGTGAACTCGGCATCCACATCGAAGGTTTGAGCAAGCGTTATGGCGAGGGGGATGCTGCCGTGGATGCGCTCAAAGACGTGAACATGCGCGTGGCACCGGGCGAGGTGGTGGGGCTGATCGGCCCATCCGGCTCGGGCAAAAGCACACTGCTCAAGTGCCTGGGTGCCGTGATTGAGCCAACCTCGGGCCGCATGACGCTGGGCCAGCAGATGATTTTTGACAATGGCTGGAAAATTGCTGACCTGCGCGCCCTGCGCCGCGACAGCATTGGTTTTGTGTTTCAGGCCCCTTACCTGATCCCGTTTCTGGATGTGACCGACAACGTGGCCTTGCTGCCCATGTTGGCGGGCCAGCCCAACGCCAAGGCGAGGGCGCGTGCCCTGGAACTATTGAATGCCTTGGATGTTGGCCACCGGGCAGGGGCCGAGCCTTCGCAGCTCTCGGGCGGTGAGCAGCAGCGCGTGGCCATTGCGCGGGCTCTGGCCAACCAGCCGCCCGTGATTCTGGCCGACGAGCCCACCGCCCCGCTGGACAGCGAACGCGCGCTGGGCGTGATGCGCATCCTCAACCAGATGGCGCAGCAGTACCGCACCGCCATCATTGTGGTCACGCACGATGAAAAAATCATCCCCACGTTCAAGCGTATTTATCACATCCGTGACGGGCGCACGTTTGAAGAAGCCGGTCAAGGTTTGAAACTCTAAAAAGGAATTTTCATGAAAACATCCCGCGTTTTGCGCATCCTGGCTGGCATTGCCATCGTTTTTGGCGCGCTCACGGTTTTCAGTGGGGGCCGCGCCCTGTTTGGCAGTGAAGAGGCGCGCGCAAGTGTCGGCAATGCCGTGGACTTTGTGCTCTGGTTCAATTTTTCAGCGGGTTTCTTTTATGTGCTGGCCGGTGCCGGGCTCTGGCTGGGCCAGCGCTGGGCAGTCTGGGCCGCATTGGCTCTGGCAGGCTCCACCGCACTGGTGGCGCTGGCTTTGGGCTTTCATGTCATGGGCGGTAGCGCGTACGAGATGCGCACCGTGGGTGCCATGGCCCTGCGGCTCAGCTTTTGGATGGCGTTGGCTTTGGTAGCCTTGCGTAGCCTGAATGAGGGCAAGGTTTTCCATCCTGCCTAAAATTGAGGCATGAACTGGCTCCAAAAACTGCCCGGATCTCAAAGAACTCCCTACGGGTTTGAGTGGGTTCTTTTGTGTGCGATGCCGAAAGTTTTGGCCGTCGGCACCTTGCTGCCCGCGCTGGCGGCTTGGGTGGCCAGGTATTTCCTCATGGCTGGCAGCGCCGCCGAGCTGGCCCGGCATGTTCAATTGTTTGACTATGTGATGCTGGGCCTGGTCATTTTTATCTGGACCCTGGTGCTGACCATCAGCATTGGCTGCATCATCGTGTGGCTCATGAAAGGCCCGGCTTATGTGGCCGATGGTTTTGAGGTGTCACACAGCGATGCGCCTGGGCATTGAAAGCACAAGCGTTTGACAACACGGAGATTGGATTGATGAACCCGCAAAAGAAGTTTCACCTGGTTTTCTCACTCGTCATGGGGGCCATGATGATTTTCATCATGACGTTCGTCATCACCACAGTCAATGTCGGGTGGAGTGCGCAGTTTTTGGGCTTGTGGATGAAAGCCTTTGCCATTGCCTACGTGGTGGGCGTGCCGGTGATTTTCTTTCTGGCACCGGTGGCGCGTCAGCTCACGGGTCGCTTGCTGGGCGTGGCCCCCTGATTCCATTTCTAAATCATCCGTGTCGTTGTTGCTTCGCCTTGACCTCCAAGAGCATCGTCAAATGCTCTGGGACACGCGTCTGCACTGTCTGCGGCTTCGCGCCTGGACACAAATGATTTGGAAACGGAATGAGGCATTCCATTCACCGCAATCGTCAACATAATGGGTGCAAAATATGCCTCTTGCGCACGTAGAATCTGCGCGAGAAGCTATTAAATTTGTAGCAAAATGACGCTTGTTTGACGTCAGAAAGACAGCTTCAATGAGCGCAGACCACGACCACGCCCATCCCCACGCTCCGGCCGACTTTAACCGCGCCTTTGCCATTGGCATTGTGCTCAACCTCGTTTTTGTCGGCATTGAGGCGTTTTATGGTTGGCGGGTCAATTCTCTGGCTTTGCTGGCTGATGCGGGGCACAACCTGAGCGATGTCGCCGGCTTGGTGCTGGCTTGGGGCGGTGCCCTGGCGGTCAAGTTACGACCCAACGCACGGCATACCTATGGTTGGAAACGAGCCACCATCGTGGCGGCCCTTGCCAATGCGTTGCTGCTGCTGGTGGCCATGGGTGGTTTGGCCTGGGAGGCTGTCGGGCGGCTGTTCTCGGACCAAGTTCTGCTGCAGGAGCAGGGCATCACCATCATGGTGGTGGCGGGTGTGGGTATTGCGGTCAACACGGCCACTGCTTTGCTGTTCATGCGCGGACGCGAAACCGACCTCAACATTCGCGGGGCCTTCATGCACATGGCGGCGGATGCGCTGGTGTCGGCCGGGGTGGTTGTTGCCGGGGCCTTGACGCTGTGGATGGGGTGGACTTGGCTGGACCCAGTGGTCAGTTTGCTGATTGCACTGGTGATTTTGCTGGGAACCTGGGGGCTGTTCAAACAGTCGCTGCACCTGCTGTTTGACGGCGTGCCCGACAGTGTGGACCCCAAGGCGGTGTACGACTGCCTGCTGGCCCTGCCAGGCGTCATCCGTGTGCATGATCTGCACATCTGGGCCATGGGCACCTCGCACATTGCCCTGACGGCCCACCTGGTGATGCCCCAGGGATACCCGGACGATGCGTTCCTCAAGCGAGCCACCAACCTTTTGCATGACCAATTTGAAATCGACCACGTGACACTGCAGATCATGCAGACACCTTTCACACCATCTTGTCATGAGCCGGGATAACTTGGTATAAGCGTCGTATGAAATTTTTGAGCGCGCGAACCGGGGATCGGCACAGCCATATCAGCATTGGCTTGCAATACCGCTGCGGGCAAGTGTGGGAGCGCATTGAGGCGCTGGGGTGGAATGAAGTGGGCTTTAACTTCTACAGCGCCCAGGAAATAAAGGAGCCCTTGCTCGAACTCAAGCGCGGCCTTTCGCACTTTGAGGGCACGATGGTGTGGAGCTCCCTCAATACCAGCGACGAAGTGGTGCTTGCCGAGTTGGTCAACGAACTAATCTACAAAAAAACCAAGGATGTCGCAAACAACGAGGCATTGCACGCCCGATTGGTCAAACTGCTGCGCACGCCGGGGTTGATTGCTGAGAAAAAGAGCCTGCTTGGCTCGCTGGGTCTGAGCATCTCAGATGAAAAAATGGCAGAAATGATTGAACAGCGAAGGCTGGAACACCCTATTTTTCGCTATGGCGTGAAGGTTTGCTCTCCGGTATGGAGCGCCATCGTTCAAAACGCATTGAGCATTTCGTCGGTTGTGATTTCCATGGAGAAATGGTCCGACGCCCTCTCAAAAGACTGAGGTCTTGTTACCTCTTTCCTTACCTCTTGAGTGCAGCTTCAATCACCGCGTGCAACTCATGGGCCTCGTATGGCTTGGAGAGGTAGCCTGCGGGTTCATCAAGCTCGGCTTGGGCCAGATTGTCACTGCCGGTAAACGCGGTTTCGGCAAAGGCGCTTAAAAAAACCGAAGGCACGCCGTAGAGAATGCGAATAATTTTGGCGGCCGTGATGCCACCCATGGCACCTGCCAGGTAGATGTCCATCAGCACCAGATCAGGGCGCAATTGACCGGCCATCTCGATCGCCTGCTGGCCTTGCGTGGCATGGCCTACCGGCTCATAACCCAATCCGCGCAACTGCATGGCCAATTCCATGGCGATGATGGTTTCATCTTCCACTATAAGAATCTTGGGCTTGCTCATGGTTTTGTACGGGCCGTGGCTGGTTTATAAATTGATCACGATGGAGGCTGGTTTGTCGGCCTTGAAATCGACGGTAAAAACGGCCTGCGGGCCTGCACCCATGTCAAGCGTGCCGCCCATTTGCACAGCCAAGCTGCTTGCCAGTTGCAGGCCCAGTGATTTTTCCCGTTTTGCCGCAAAGTCCAAGGGTAAACCGACGCCAGTATCGCTCACCCGCAAGCGCCAATCGCCAGATTTGGCCAACGGGCTCAATTCAACGTAAATTTCACCCGTGTGCCCCTCGGGGAATCCGTGCTTGAGACTGTTGGACATGAGTTCACTGAGCAGCAATCCGCAGGGCGTGGCCTGGTCCAGGCTCACCGGTACAAATCCAAGCTCCAGGCGGAGCTGGACAGAGCCCGGGGTCGTGTTCATGGATTTGAACGATTGGGTAGCGATTTTTTCAATGTAGCCCCCCAGATCAATGGCGGCAAAGGTGCCTGCACGGTAAATTGTTTCGTGCAAAATCGCCATCGAGCGCACGCGAGCCTGCATGTCCTTGAGGACAGCCTTGGCGGCCTCATGCTCGCTTCGCCCCATCTCCAGCCGCAACAAGCTGGCAATCACCTGCAGGTTGTTTTTGACGCGGTGGTGCACTTCAAGCAGCAAAGCAGTTTTTTCCTTGAGGGAATTTTGCAGAGACTGCTGCGCCTTGACGCGGTCGGTGATGACGGCCTGAATGGCGCGAAACAGCTTGGGCTGACCGCTTGCGTGGTCAATCACCGGCACGATGGTGGTGTCCAGCCAGTAAAAACTGCCATCTTTCGCCCGGTTTTTGACCTCGCCGTGCCAGGCACGCCCCGCCTTGATCGTCGTCCACATATCCTCGTAAAACTCTTTCGGGTGATGGCCGGAACTGAGAATGCGATGGTTTTGCCCCATCAGTTCTTCCCGCGTGTATTGGGAAATATCGCAGAATTTGTCGTTGACAAAAGTGATGGCACCTTCGGTATCGGTGGTGGCAACGACGGCGTGTTCGTCCAGAGCCGAGAGTACATCGCTGCGGTCTTGCAGTGAAGCGTGCAGCGCCTCTTCTACGCGGTGCTTTTCGGTGACGTCACTGAACACCAGCACCACACCGACGATGGCGCCGTTCGTGTGGCGGATCGGTGCGGCACTGTCGGCAATCTGGTACTCACGGTCATCCCGCGCCAACAAGGTGGTGTGGTTGCTCAGGCCCACCACATGCCCCTGGTGCATCACACGCTCCACGGGATTGACCACGGGCAGACGGGTTTGTGCGTTGACGATGCGAAAAACCGTGGGCAATTTTTGTCCGATCGCATCGACCAGACGCCAGCCAGTCAGCCGTTCGGCGGTGGGGTTCATGCGCGTGATCAAGCCGGCACTGTCGGTGGCAATGACGGCGTCACCAATGGAATTGAGCGTGATGGACAGGTTTTCTTCGCTCTGACGCAGGCTTTCCTCCTGCACGCTGAGCCAGTGGGTGCGCTGCGCCACCATGGCCTCAAGGTTTTGCTGGTTGTGTGCAACGCTGCTGGCCATGCCATTGAAGGCCTGCGCCAGGTGCAAAAATTCGCGGCTGTCGTCCTGGGCGGTGACGGCGCGCGACGACAAATCGCCTTCGCCAAAGTGCCGGGCGGTATCTGCCAGCCGGCGCAAAGGGCTTGTGAGGCGCCGGGCTGACCACAGGATCAAGACCAAGGCGGCAGTCGTGATGAACAAGCCGCCCAGTATCACTGTCTGCAGCCGGGTTTTCAGACCGGCCAGCGCCTGCATTTCTGGCTGGTAATGAATCAGCGTCCAGCCCTGGGCATGGTTGAGCTGAATGTGGCGGTAAACCGCCAGAACCATCGAGCCATCGCCGTCTGGCAATTCCAAAGCGCCCTCAAAACTGCGGGCCATGCTTTCACTGCGCCAAAAAGCATCTGGCTTTTCCTGACCTGCTGGAAATCTTGCCAGTGCATCGCCCTTGGCGCTACGTATCAGGGTCACGCCCGGTTGTTCATAACCCACCCGTTCGTTGCCAATGCCAGGCTCTACCACAGCGCTGATTTCCAGCGTGGCCACCAAAATGCCCTGCGCTGATTCAACCGGGTAGCCCTCGTCATCGAGCACGGCAATGGGCCGCACAATGGCCAGCGCCGGGCCATGGGCATCAATGATCTCTTCCAGCAATTCGGTCACCCCGGGCTGGGCTGCACGTTGCGCAAGCCCGGCATGAACGAATGGCTTGCCCGCTTCGTCAGGTTGGCTGGACGCCAGCACCAAGCCATTTTGTCGGTCTACCACCCGCAGGCCTTGGTAGGTACCGGGGTAGGCGCGTTCCTGCCGCTCAAACATTTGAACCAGATTTTTTTGTAGCCCTTTGTCGTCCCCTTGAATCAACAGGTCTGACAGAATTTTGCTTTCGGACAGAACCATCACTTCGCCCCGGCGCTGACTGATGATGGCCCGAATAGTGGTTAACTTCTGATTGGCCAATGACTCCAGATTGCGTGTGGCCTCCACCAGCTGCTGCGCACGTGCGCCCCGTACATCCAGCCATGGCAGGCCCGCGTACCAAAGCACCACCGCGCCCAGCATGGTCACAGAAAACAAAGCCCCGAAAGACAGGGCGATGCGGGTTGAAAACGAGTGAACTTTTTGCATGCCGACTTATTTGTCGTAATCAAAGGATTTGAGTGCGTACTGGCGGGGGGCGGCCATCACCTGGCGCAACCCGTCGTACTGAAACGAGGAGACCACGTTGTCCCAGCGTTCGTCCACAGGCAATTTCCCCAGCGACTTGAGCAAATCGTATTCCGACGTCAAGGGCTGCTCACCCGGTGTTTTGACAATGACCGGGGCCGAGGGCACATTCAGTATCCCGCTACGGGTAATGGCCACCACCTGCGAAACGGGCACCTCGGTTGCTGTTCCGGTAAATTCTTTGCTGTCCGCCAGTACCCAGCGGGCCGCCGCCTCAACATTTTTCGGGCTGCGTCGCATCCACTCAATGGAGAGCGCAAACCCCGCCACCAGCACACGGGCGGCCTCTGGCGAGGCGCGTTCAAAGGCGCGACTGAGCACAAAATAGTCCACACTCAGGCCCCGAAAGACAATTCTGCTTTGCGCACTGGCGCCTAGTGCCATTGAAATAGCGGGCTCCCAGCCGGCAAATGCATCAATCTCTTTACGCGCCAGCGCGCCAGGCAGCTCTGCATTCGTCAGGGGGATGAGTTTTACATCGGCAGAACCCAGCTTCGACGAGGCCAGGCCGCGCATCAAGGTGCTGTGGGCAGTAGATACCGGCACGTAGCCAATGCGCTTGCCTGCCAGGTCTTGCACCCGAGAGCCCCCATAGGTCACGATCGCGTTTTGGGACACCTCCGCCAGCCCCACAATCCACACCTTGCCCACTGCTGCGGCAATGGTCGTGGGCATGTCGCCAATCAGGCCGGCATCCAGGCGAGCATCGCTTATCAGGGGCAGCATGTCGGCACCGCGCTTGAAAGCATGGGTTTTCAAAGGGGTGCCCAGTTTGGAAAGTTCACTGCGCAGCAGGCGGTCGCGGCGCATGACCGCACCAATCACGCCATTCGGGTAGCTCTGAGGTTGCACCCCCACGTCCAGTTCTGCCGAGCCAGCGGCCAGGGCATAGCGGTCCACATAGTCTTGCGCCCAAGCCGACCCTGCCGTCATCCAAATCATGACACCGGCCAAGCAGCAAGCAAGGCGAGCAAATTGTGTCTTCATACAAGCTCCAAAGAGGGAATAAGCCAGTGCGTAAAACCCGAAGAGTGCATCTTACGGCGCTTTGCCCCCTCCACAAGGCGAGAAACGGGGGCATCGACTTGGCAAGGGTGCAAGACCTTTTCTTGACCCAAGGAGGGAGCAAGCTGCCCGACTTGGGTTTCTCAAGCCACCAATTCAGTCAGTGCAAAAAAAAGGTCAAGATCCCCTAAGGATCAAATTGAATAGATGCTGTTGCCGGAAAAAACGCTTTTATGCTATTAAAAAAATAGCTGCCTGCGCAAGATTGACGTGCGCAAAAGCACTTTTTTATTGATTTTCCTGGGGCCGCTCAGTGCTTGAGGGTCAGCATGGCGGTAGCGCGCGCGTCGAACTCGTCGGCTTCCTGGATGCGGCCGGTTTTTCGGTACAGCGCGGCCATGTTTTTCAGATTTTCAGCAACCGCCGGGTGATTCGACCCCAACAGCTTTTCCCGGATGGCCAGCGAGCGTTTGTACAGGGGTTCGGCCTGTGCAAATTGGCCTTGCGATTCATGCAAAACTGCCAGGTTGTTCAGGCTCGCAGCAACGTCAGGGTGGTTTGGCCCGTGCGCCTTTTCCCAGATGGCCAGTGAGCGTCGGTACAGAGGCTCGGCTTGGGCGTAGTGCTGCTGCGTGAAGTACAAAGCAGCAAGGTTGTTCAGGCTTTGGGCCACTTGCGGATGGTTGGCCCCCAAGGCTTCTTCGATGATTGCCAGACTGCGCTGGTACAAGGGCTCAGCCTGTGTCAGTTTGCCTTGTTTGAAATAAAGAGCGGCAAGGTTGTTCAGGCCTTGCGCCACATAGGGATGCTGGGGCCCCAGCGCTTTTTCAACAATGCTCTGGGAGCGCTGAAACAAGGGTTCGGCTTTGGCGTGTTGTCCTTGTGCGTCGTACAGCACGGCCAGATTGTTCAGGCTTGCGGCAACATCGGGGTGCGTTGGCCCCAAAGCCTTTTCAATGACCACCAGCGCGCGTTGGTACAGTGGCTCAGCCAGAGCGTAATACCCTTGCACTTCATATAGGGCGGCCAGATTGTTCAGGCCATTGGCGACATCGGGGTGGTCCGGCCCGAGCGCTTTTTCGGTGATGGACAGTGAGCGAAGGTACAAAGGCTCAGCCTGCACATAAAGTCCCTGGGTGCGGTAGAGCAGGGCGATGTTGTTCAGGTTGCTCGCCACATCGGGGTGGTCGGGCCCAAGCACTTTGATCCGAATGGCCAGCGAGCGCAGCAGCAACGGTGCGGCTTGTGCGAACTGGCCCTGTGCTTTGTGCAGTGCAGCGAGGTTGTTCAGACTGGTCGCCACGTGGGGGTGCTCTGCGCCAAAAGATTTTTCTGCCAATTGCAGCGCAGTTTGGGCCACGGTGATAGCGCGTGAGTAGTTGCCTTGCCGGTACAAAGCGACGGACTCTTCGTTGAGCGCCTTCCAGCCGTTGTCCTGTGCGGCGCAAGTTCCGCCGAAAGCCAAGGCCAGTAGCAGCCAAAGCACTTTGATCAAGTTTTTCATGGGCGCCCCCAAGGTTGTTTGTGATGACGGGTTGTTGTCCGGGCTACTCAAAACAGCCATAAATGCTATTTTTTTAGTAGCTGCCTGCGTAGATTGGATGGGCGCAAGAGCCAATTTTTTTCATCAATTTACGCGCGCATTCTCCCCCGATTACAAGCCTGGGTCAACAGATGCGTGGCAGTGGCTCACCGCTGAGCCAGTCCACCACCCGGCGTCCGCCAAAGTTGGTGCTCATTTGGACAAAATAGTTGGCATCTTCGCTCACCAAGCCAATCTGCGCGGCCCGCTGACCCAGTGGATGGGCACGCATGGCGGCCAGCACGGCGCTGGCGGCTTCAGGGGCCACGATGGCCACCAGCTTGCCTTCGTTGGCAATGTACAGTGGGTCAAGGCCCAGCAGCTCGCAAGCGCCAGCCACTTGCGGAAGCACCGGAATCAAGGCTTCCTGCAGGAGCATGCCGACCTTGGACTGCTGCGCAATTTCGTTCAGGGTGGTGCCCAGGCCGCCGCGCGTGGGGTCGCGCAGCACGCGCACTGCGCCCTCCGGCACGTGCGCAAGCATGGCGGCAACCAAGGTGTGCAGTGCGGCGCTGTCGGACGCGATGCTGGTTTCAAACTGCAACGACTCACGCTGCGACAGCACCGCCACACCATGCTCACCGATACTGCCGGACAACAAAATCACGTCACCCGGGCGGGCGTTGGCTCCACCGATGTTGCGTCCTTGGGGCACCACACCCAAGCCGGTGGTGCTGATGAAAACGCCGTCGCCTTTGCCGCGTTCGACCACTTTGGTGTCGCCCGTCACGATGGGTACGCCGCATTCACGGGAGGCGCTAGCCATTGATTCCACGATGCGCTTGAGCTGCGCCAGCTCAAAACCTTCTTCGAGGATAAAGCTGGCGCTTAAATAAAGCGGGGTGGCACCCAGCATGGCAACGTCGTTCACAGTGCCATGCACGGCCAGGCTGCCTATATCTCCACCCGGGAAAAACAGCGGCGAGATCACATGCGCGTCGGTCGCCATCACAAGCCGGTGTCCGGCAGGCACGCTGAGCAGCGCACCGTCGTTGCCCTGGCGCAGGTAGTCGTTGTCGAAGGCGCGGGCGAACAGTTCGTCGATCAGTTGGGCGCCCACACGGCCCCCCGCGCCGTGGTTCATGTCGATGCGGCCGTGTTTGAAGTCGATGGGGCGCAGGTAGGAGGTTTTTCTTGAAGTCATGTGTGTGTAGATCGTTAGGTTGCAGCCGTGCAGCCAGCTATCCAGGCTTGGCCCAGGGCGAGGCCTTCGTCACCGCAGCCCGCAAACTGCGGTTCAAAAACGGTGAGGTCGGCGTGTTGAAGTTTGGTGCTTATGCTTTGGCGCAGCACGGCGTTGGCGAAGCAACCGCCTGCCAACACCACCTGGCGGCAAGCCCGGCTGGCGGCCAGCTCGATGGTGCGATGGGCCAAGCCCCCGGCCAGCGCCAGGTGGAACTGCGCAGCACCCTGGCCGAGCGCATCGTCACCTTTGTCTTTGAGGGTCAAAAAATCGGCCACCAGAGGGTGCAAGTCGAGCGAGGACCATGTGAAATCAAAGCCCGGGTGCTGGGCCAGCCACTGGCTGGCCAGCTTTTCCAGCGCGATGGCGGCTTCGGCCTCGAAGGACTGGCGAACGCTGATGCCCAGAGCGCCGGCGGCAGCGTCAAACCAGCGCCCCGCGCTGCTGGTGCGAGGGCAGTTCAGTTGGCGCTGCAACATCTGGTGCATCAGCCGTGCTGTGCTGGCACCCACCACCGGTGCAAAATGCGCCTCAATCTCGCTGCCGCGACCCACGGCAAACAGCACAGCGGCGGCCAGTCGCCAAGGCTCCCGTGCGGCGGCGTCACCCCCGGGCAGGGTGAGCAGGGCGAGGTGGTCAAGGCGTTGCCATGTTTGGGCTTGCGCCGCGCCGTTCACCCACAGCAGCTCGCCACCCCAGGCACCGCCGTCGTTGCCCAAGCCAAATCCATCCAGCGCCAAACCCAGCACCGGCTGGCAGATGGCCTGCTCGGCCAGCACCACGCCAATGTGGGCATGGTGGTGCTGGACACCGATGGCACGGATGTCAAGGCGCTGTGCCAGGCCAAGGGCGAGGTGGGTGCTGTGAAAGTCGGGGTGAAGGTCATGTGCCACGGCGTGCAACGGGCCACTGGCAAGCGCCAGCAGTTCCTCTACCGATTGAGATAAGGCCTGGCGACTGGCTGGGTCTGCCAGGTCGCCGTGCAGCGCTGACCAATGCGCCTGGTCGCCATCGAGCAGGCAGGCCCGGTTTTTAAGAAAAGCGCCACAGGCCAATACGCGAGCGGGCGCTGCGCTGGCTAAGCGGGTGGTGTGGGGCAGCGGGTTCAAGGCCGCTCTAGCAGCCAGTCCACCCAGGCCTGCATGCCGTCCCCGCGTGTGGCCGAGAGCTGCAGCACCGCAATGTCGGGGTTGACCCGGCGTGCATACTCAATGCAGCGCGCCACATCGAAATCAACATACGGGAGCAGGTCCATCTTGTTGATCACCAACAGCTTGGCAGCGGCAAACATGTCGGGGTATTTGAGCGGCTTGTCGGCCCCTTCGGTGACCGAGAGAATCACCACCTTGGCCGTCTCGCCCAAATCCCAAAGGGCAGGGCACACCAGATTGCCCACGTTTTCAATCAACAGCAGGGCTTGAGCCGCGTGGGGCGCGTGATCATGGGGGTGCGAGTGGCTTTCACCCTGCGCGTGGCTGTTGTCATGGTAATGGCCGTGACCATGATCGTGATGTGCGTGGGCATGCAGGTCCAGGCGGGCAAAGGCTTCACTCACCATCCGGGCGTCCAGGTGGCAGCCGCGCCCGGTGTTGACCTGAATGGCGGGTGCGCCTGTGGCGCGGATACGATCGGCGTCCAGGCTGGTTTGCTGGTCGCCTTCGATCACGGCCAGGGGCAAGTCAGGCGCGCGCTGGCGCAAGGCGGCAATCGTCGCGCACAGCAGTGTGGTTTTGCCCGAGCCGGGGCTGGAAACCAGGTTGAAAGTGGCAACGCCATGTGCCGTGAAGTGGGCGCGGTTGAGATCGGCCTGGCGCTGGTTGGCACCCAGCACATCGGCTTCGAGTTTGACCATGCGACCGGGGCTCAGGCCGGGTACCGACGCTTTGGCCAGGCCTGTGCCGTAGTGCAAATCGCCCGTGGCAGAGGTGAGGGCCGACGAGACTGCCGGTTCAGGCACGGCATGATTTTCGGTATTGCTGCATCCACACACGACACACATTTTGGGTTCTCCTTTAACGTAAAGAATGAACTAATCGTTCATGACCAGCAGGTCAAGCACACGCAGCGCGCTGCCGCTGGTGGGTTTGACCGGATAAGCACCGCATTGCGGGCAGGCGTCGGTGCGGGTTTCAAGGGTGACTTCGGCGGCGCATTGGGCGCACCAGCCGCGCCCTGGTGGCTGGTCGATATCGATGGTTGCGTCCTCCAGGCAGGTGCCGGGAATGATGGCTTCCAGGGCAAAGCGCAGCGCTGATACTTCCACGCCAGCCAAGGCACCCGCTTCCAGGCGCAGGGTGGCCACGCGCCTGAATTGATCGCGCAGAGCAGCAGCCTCAACCATGCGTAGGATCTCGTCGGCCAAACTCAGCTCATGCATGGGTCAAAGTTGTTGGGGTGCGGCATCAGGGGTGGCAAGCCAGGTGTGCGCCCATTGCAGTGCAGCATCCAGATGGGCCAGGGCCGAAGCACCGGGCGCTTCCCCCAACTCGAAGCACTCGCCGCGAATGGCAAGCAGGGTGCATGGGGGTGGCGCTTCGCCCTGCAGGCCCCGATAAACGTGCATCAAGGCTTGGGGCGACATGGCGTGGGTGGTAAAGCTGGCGTCCTGCGCAGCCGTCAAGGGCGTGACTTCAAATGGCGCGGGGCAGTTCAGGCTGGCATCCACAAACAAGACACGTTGTCGCCCCACCAGGTCGAGCGCATGTTCGACCTGCAGCTGGTAGTCGTCCAAAAACTCCACGTGGCCAGAGTGCGCGTGAACAGCACGCAATTGATCAACACACAGGGGGCCAAGTGCATCGTCGCCGCGGCTCAGGTTGCCCCAGCCAAACACCAGCAGTGGCGCGACCGTTCCCTGTGTCATGCAGGCAGGCCGGTCAGGCCAATTGGACCAGTGAGGTCGTGTTTGAACTCGCCGGGCTGTGACTTGACCACCCTGTCAATCAATTCGCCATCAGGGCCGACCAGTGCGACATCCAGCGGCATTTGACCCAGCGCGTGCGTGGCGCAGGACAAGCAAGGGTCATAAGCCCGGATGGCCACTTCAATATGGTTGAGCAGGCCTTCGGTCAGCTCGCGTCCGTCCAGGTAGTCGCGTGCGACGGCGCGCACGGCCTCGTTCATGGCCTGATTGTTGTGGGTGGTGGACACAATCAGGTTGCAGCGGGTGACCAGGTCGTCATCACCCACGTCGTAATCGTGGATCAGGGTGCCGCGTGGTGCCTCAATGATGCCAACGCCGCTGCGCTGGCGCACGCCGGTGGTCACCATGTCGCCCGACAGCAGCGCGGGGTTGTCCAGCAACTCGGCGATGACTTCGACCGAATGCAGTACCTCAATCATGCGTGCCCAGTGGTAGGCCAGTGTGGCGTGCACCAGCTCACCCTTGCCCCAGGCCACAAAGGCCTGGCGCTCCACTTCAGCGCGTGGCGTGGGAATGAAGTCGCAATTTTGCACCCGGGCCAACGGCCCCACGCGGTACCAGCCTTGCTCGCGCCCGAGCAAGCGCAGGTGCGGAAACTTCATGTAGCTCCAGGAGCGTACTTCTTCTTCGATCAGCTCCAGGTAACGCTGGTCGCTCACGCCGTCAAACAAAATAGTGCCGTTGGCGTCGCGCGCGCGCAGCACGCCATCGTAAAAGTCCATGCCGCCATCGGGTCGTACCAAGGAGAGCAGGTTGGAGCGAAAGGTGCCAAATTTGTTATAGAGCGCCGGGTTTTGCGCATGCAATTGTTTGGCAATGTCTACCGAGTCCTGGGCCCACTGCAACATTTGCGGCAGGTCGCGTTTGAGGCTGTCGCGCTCGGCAGCCGTGACCAGCTTGTTGATGCCACCAGGAATGGCACCGGTTCCGTGTACCCGTTTGCCGGAGGTGATGCGGATGATCTCCTGGCCGAATTTGCGCAGCAAAATGCCTTTTTTGGCAATTTCAGGGTGGGCTTGGGCCACCCCCACAATATTGCGCTTGGCCACTTCGGAATCAAAACCAAACAGCAGGTCTGGTGAAGACAGGTGGAAGAAGTGCAGCGCGTGTGATTGCAGCATTTGCCCGTAATGCATCAAGCGGCGCACGGCGTCGGCACTGGCGGTGACTGGCAATGCGCCCACCACCCGGTCAAACGCCTTGGCAGCGGCTAGGTGGTGCGAAACCGGGCAAATGCCGCACAGGCGCTGCACCATCACGGGGACTTCCCAGTAGGGGCGGCCTTCAATGAATTTTTCAAAACCCCGGAACTCAACGATGTGCAAACGCACTTGTTCAATACGGTTCTTGTCATCGAGCAGCAGGGTGACTTTGCCATGGCCCTCGACACGGGACACGGGGTCGATCGCCACACGGCGCAAATTTTGCGGGTTTGCCGCGGTTTCTAATGCAAAACTCATGTGCAATCCTTTGGCCTAGTCATAGTGCATCAATCCGTGACCCAAATGGGGCGTGCGTCCTGCGATCAGGTCGTTCAAAAATGCCCAGATGGCGTCCCCCGAGGGTGGGCAGCCGGGCAAGAAATAATCAACATGCACCACTTCGTGAATCGGATGCACCTGGTTGAGCGGCAGCGGCAGCTCCGGGTCGTTGGGGATCTGGCTTTTGGGGCCGATGCCGGTTTGGTTGCAATACACATCGCGCAGTATTTTTCCAACGTCCAGGTGATTGCGCTGCGCAGGCAGGCCGCCGTTGATGGCGCAGGCACCTACGGCCACCAGGGTTTTGCAATTGGCCCGAAATTCGCGCAGCACGTGCACGTTTTCGGCATTGCACAAGCCCCCTTCGATCAGCCCGATATCGCAGTGCCCAAGGGTTTTGATATCGGTCAGCGGTGAGCGGTCGAACTCCACCAGTTCCAGCAATTGCAGAAGCCTCTCGTCAATGTCCAAAAACGACATATGGCAGCCAAAGCACCCGGCCAAAGAGACCGTGGCAACTTTGTATTTACGGGGGGCATGCAGCGGGGGCGCACCCTCATAGT
Source organism: Candidatus Rhodoferax bjergmarkensis (assembly GCA_016708345.1). GTDB lineage: Bacteria > Pseudomonadota > Gammaproteobacteria > Burkholderiales > Burkholderiaceae_C > Rhodoferax > Rhodoferax bjergmarkensis. The sequence goes on along the minus strand of JADJFX010000035.1, from coordinate 210,661 downwards.
CCATCGTCATGTTGCATCCTTTTCAACCTGTTGCGACACTGGCTTGATGTCAAAACGCCTTTGTCCAATGGGTATGGCAAAGCCCACCCGCTTGGGCAGTATGGCACCCACCGGGCAAATTTTGGCGGCGCAATCGTCCACATGAAGTGCGCTGTCCACCAGACGGCCACTGGGGCTGTTGACCACCAGATGGGTCTGGATGCCATGGCCATCAATGGCAAAAACGTTCTTGCCATCCACCTCGGCGCTGGCACGCACGCACAGGCCGCACAAAATGCAGCGGTTCAGGTCGAGCAACACATCAGGGTGGCTGGCGTCAACTGGCCGAGTGGGGTACATCTCTTCAAAATGGGGTCCCTCCATGCCCACTTCATAGGCGGTGGCTTGCAACAAACAGTTCCCGCTTTTTTCACACGAGGGACAGAAATGGTTGCCTTCGACAAACAGCATTTGCAGCAGTGTTTTGCGCTGGGCATTGAGTTCATCGGTGTTGCTCTGCACTTCCTGGCCTGCGCTGGCGGCCACGGTGCAAGCGGAGCCGCTGCGGCCGTTGACTTTGACGGTACACAGGCGGCAGGAGCCGTGCGGTTTGAATTCCGGCTTCCAGCACAAGTGCGGGATGTAGTGGCCAGCGCGTGTGGCCGCCTGCAAAATGGTGTCGCCGGGCGCGAACTCTACATCGTGGCCATCGAGCTCAAAAGAGCCGGGACTCAGTGGGTCAATGCGTTGGTTGTTCATTCCATGTTCTCCAGGTGGGCCCCGCTGTCGTCGCGCGCTGTGGCCAAGCGTGCTTGCGACAACTCGGCATCGAGGTCAAATCCGGGCACGAAATGCAGCGATTGAAGGTGTCGCTCATAGGCCGGACGAAATTTGGCGATGGTGTCGCGCAGGGGGTTGCAGGCTGCCGCGCCCAAGCCACAATGGGTGGTTCCGTGCATCAACTTGTCGAGTTCGAAGAGAACCTGAACGTCTTCGGCACAGCCGTCACCGCGCTGCAGTTTTTCCATGCGCTGCACAACCAGCTTGGTGCCAACCCGGCAGGGTGTGCAAAAACCGCAGCTCTCATGCGCAAAGAAATGCGCAAAGTTGCGCGCTACCGTGAACATGTCGCGTGAACGGTCGAACACCATGAAGGCCCCGGCCGTGGGCACATCTTCAAAACCGATGCGGCGGCTGAATTCCGAAACTGAAAGACAAACGCCCGACGGGCCGCCGACCTGCACCGCCTGCGTGTTGCGCGCGCCGCAGTCTTCCAGAATGCGGCCAATGCGGGTGCCAAATGGATACTCATAAATGCCGGGGCGTTCACAGTCGCCCGACACGGAGTGGATTTTTGTGCCGGTGGATTGTGGCGTGCCAATGCCTGCCCACCATTGCCCGCCGTGCAGCGCAATGTGGGTGACGGCGCAAAAAGTTTCGACGTTGTTGACGGTCGTGGGTTGTCCGAGGTAGCCGTGTTCGACCGGAAACGGCGGACGAATGCGTGGCGTGCCGCGCTTGCCTTCGAGCGACTCGATCAGTGCCGACTCTTCCCCGCACACATAAGCACCGGCACCGATATGAATGTCGATGTCGAAATCAAAGCCAGTCTGACCCTGAATTGTTTCGCCGAGTAAATTGGCCTCGCGGCGGCGCTGCAATACGGCTTGCAAGTGCTCCAGGAGGTAGCGGTATTCCCCGCGCAGATAAATCAGGCCACGTTTAGCACCCACCACAAGGGCGGCGATGGTCATGCCCTCAATCACGCTATCGGCGTAACTTGTGAGCAGCACGCGGTCCTTGAAAGTGCCGGGCTCGCCTTCGTCCGCGTTGCAGACCACGTAATGCATCTCGCCCGGTGCATTGCGGCACAGTTGCCACTTGGTGGCGGTGGCGTAACCTGCGCCGCCGCGCCCGCGCAGCTTGGAGCGCTTAAGGTCGTCCAGCGTGCTCTGCGGCCCGCGGGCTAGTGCAGCTGCCAAGGCCTGGCCTGGTGAGGGTTGAGTCCCCAGCTTGACATCGGTGAGGCGAATTTGGTCGTCTATGCGCGACCATTCGGGAGGCCACTGCGATGGCGGAACCTGCGCCTCAATCAAGGCCGCAATGTGTTCAATGCGTCCCGGGGTTAGCCGCGTCACCACATGGTGGTGGTTGACCAGCAGCGCCGGGCCCTGGTCGCACAATCCAGTGCAAGAGGTCAATTCGACGCTGACGAGTCCATCTGCACGAACCTGACCGCGTGTGATGCCAAGACGCTGGCACAAATCGCGCATCAGTGCCTCGTTGCCCAGCATGCGGTCTGTGATGTTGTTGCTGAACAAGATGCGGTATTGCCCAACCGGTTGGGTATGCAAGAAACGATAGAACCCGGCAACGCCCTGCACATGGGCCAAAGTCAAGCCAAGCGAATCCGCGATGTGGCTCATGGCTTCGCGCGGTAACCAGCCGTGCATGGCCTGCAATTCGCGCAAAATCTGCACCAATGCATGCGGATTGCTTTGATGACGCGCCAGCAAGGCCGGTAAATCAGGGCTGCTTGTGTTTTGCATAGTTGGATTCATCGGTGTTTTCGTACCAGTGGGAACCTGCGGCCAATAGGGACAATGATCCAACGAGGTAATAGGCTCCGCATCAGTCAAAGGAGAAACTTTATTGCAGTCTTGTGAGTCAAGCGTACATGCTACGACGTTTTCTTTATGGAAATGCGACAGTTCGCATTTTCGGGAGCTGTATTTTTGGTTTTCATTCGCCCAACTTTTCGCATGTGTTGTTAACCCAGAATGGCCACGCCTTTGATTTGCGCATACAGCGCCATACCCGGTGCCAATTGCAGCGCGTCTGCGGATCGCTGGGTGATGCGCGCCAGCAGGGGGCAGCCTCCTGCCTCTAGCGCCACCATCACTTGACCGGGAGCATCCGGCGACACCATGGTGACTGTGACCTGCAGGATGTTGAGAATGCTGGTGCCGGTCTGGTGCGTCAGGGTCAGACTCACGTCCCGCGCCTGTACCCGGATCCTGAGGGTTTGACCGATTTTGGTATTGATCGCAGGAACAATCAGGGTTCCGCCAGGAAAATGGGTGGTGGTCAAGTGGTCAATGGGGGCGTGGCTGACGACGGTTGCCGTCACAATGGCACCAGCGGTATCGCCATGTGCCAGCGGCAAATCCAGACGCGTCATCAACTCGGCGGCGAGACCGCTGGCTGTGACTCGCCCTCCATCAAGCAAGACCAAATGATCCGCCAGTCGTGCCACTTCATCCAGTGCGTGGGTCACGTACAGCACCGGGATACCAAGCTCGATGTGCAAGTTTTCGAGGAAGGGAAGAATTTCGGCTTTGCGCGCTCTGTCCAGCGCGGCAAGCGGTTCGTCCATCAACAAAATGCGGGGACTGGTGGCCAATGCACGTGCAATCGCCACGCGCTGACGTTCACCGCCGGACAAGGTTCCGGATTGGCGGTCCATCAAATGGCCAATGCCAAGCAGGGATACAGCCCTGTCCAGGGACACACGGCGCTGGGATTGCGCAACGCGTGACTTCCCGTAGGCCAGATTGTTGGCGACGCTCAGGTGCGTGAATAAATTGGCATCCTGAAATACATAGCCTAGCGCGCGTTGATGCACCGGTACAAACCATTGCCGGGCATCGTCCTGCCAGACCTCATCGTTGATGGCCACGTAGGCTTGCGTGCTGTGCTGCAGGCCTGCAATGACTCGCAGGCAACTGGTCTTGCCTGAGCCGGAGGGACCGAACAAGGCGGTGACGCCTTTGCCCGGCATGGCAAGGTCGATTTCCAGATCGAAACCGGGGTAGTTGAGTTTGCATCTGACCCTGATGCCGTCGGCTGAGGTACTCACTGCCCCTGCGCTCCTGGTCGCCGTCCGCTTGAGGTGAGGGTGTAGAGCACCAGCAGCACGCCAAACGAGAACAGCACCATACCTGCCGCCAGCCAATGTGCCTGCGTGTATTCCAGTGCCTCGACATGGTCATAGAGTTGCACGGACAGCACCCGGGTTTTGCCGGGAATGTTGCCGCCAATCATCAGCACGACTCCAAACTCGCCCACTGTGTGTGCAAAACCCATGACCGTGGCCGTGAGGTAAGCAGGGCGGGTCATCGGGAAAACGACGCTGAAAAAAGTGTCGAGTGGTGATGCCCGCAAGGTGGCCGCCGCCTCCAGTGGACGCTCACCCAAGGCTTCAAACGCGTTTTGCAGTGGTTGCACCACAAAGGGCAAAGAATAGAACACAGAGCCTACGAGCAGGCCGGCAAAAGTGAACGGCAACACCCCCAGCCCCAGCGCTTGGGTGACGTGACCGACCGGCCCGTTTGGACCCATGGCCACCAGCAGGTAGAACCCGATCACGGTGGGGGGGAGCACAATGGGCAGGGCCACCAGCGCACTGGCGGGCCCCTTGAGCCATGAACGTGTGCGGGCCAGCCACCAGGCTAGCGGTGTGCCCACCAGCAGCAGCAGCACGGTGGTCAGGCCCGCAAGTTTGAGTGTGAGTGCGATCGCGTCGCCGTAGACAGCGGGTGTGACCTCGGGCATCACAGCCAATGCCTAATCAAACTCATAGCCAAAGGAACGCATCACGGCTTTGGCCTGCTCCGATTTTAGAAAGGCAAGCAAGTCACGGGCAGCCGGGTTGTTTTTGGCACGCACCAGCATCACTGCGTCCTGGCGCAAGGGTCTGTGCATGCGCTGCGGAACGATCCAGCCCGAGCCTTGGCTGAGTTTGCCATTTTTTTTGTAAGTCATCTGTGAAAGTGCCACAAATCCCAGTTCAGCATTTTCGGAAGCGACAAAACTGTAAGTTTGACCAATGCTTTCACCCGTGATCAGTTTAGGGGCCAGTTTGTTCATCAGCCCAAGGTAGTTGATGGTTTCAATGGCGGCCACGCCATACGGTGCCAGCTTGGGCGCGGCAATGGCCAAATGGTCAAATTCACCGGTTTTCAGTACTCGGCCCTCGGCATCAACCGTACGCATCTTGGCGGACCAGAGAATCAGCCGACCTCTGGCGTAAGTGAAACGGGTGCCTGGTACGGCGGCGTTTTCTTTTTCCAGCCGGTCGGGTGTGTCCGCGTCGGCCGCCAGCAAAACGTCAAATGGTGCGCCGCTGCGGATCTGGGCATAGAGCTTGGCCGTGGAGCCGATCATCAGCAGGGGTTTATGCCCCGTCTGCTCTTCGAACTGTTCCATGAGGAGCTCCATGGGGGCGGCGAAGTTGGCTGCAACCGCCACCCGCACCTCCTCGGCTCGCGTTGTGCAAATCAGCGCCAAGTAAATCAGGCAAGTGATTAGAAATTTTGATCTCAACATAGGGTGCGGATACTGGGTCAAAATTACAAGCAAAATCACGCCCTAGCGCACGCTAATAAAGCGCAAGCAGCTATTGAATATATAGCATAGGAGAGACTTTTTGCAACAGATATGCCAACCATCAGCTTTTGGTCGACTCGGCTATTGCCGCGAATAGTTCTGCTGGAGGGGGCAAGCTAAAGCACCGTCTGCAGCTTCGTGCGAAATGTCGAATGGATGGGCCTTCAGAATGACGCATGAGGTGCGACGGCGCTGATCGCCGGGAGTCGCCCCCCGGCAATCTTGGCTGATATTCGACGAATCAGGCTCCGGCGAGTTTTTTGAAGGTAGCCAGAACGGCATCACCTTTGAACGGCTTGACGATCCAGCCCTTGATGCCAGCTGCCTTGCCCCGTTCCTTCATGACCGGTGAGCTTTCTGTCGTCAACATGATGATGTTGACAGTGCTGTTTTTCAATTCATTGCGAATTTTTTCCGACATGGTCAGGCCGTCCATATTGGGCATGTTCACGTCGCTGACGATCAGCTTGATGCTGGGGTCGCCTTTGAGTTTGGCCAGACCGTCTTGCCCATCCACAGCCAAGGTCACCGTCAGGCCATTTTTTTTCAGAAAATCGCCCACTTCATTGCGGACGGTGCTGGAATCATCAACCACTAAAATTTGAGCCATGATAGCCTTTCAAAAAAACAACTAAAACAATTAAAACAGTTCCAACTCGCCTAGTTCAACCAGTTCTTCAACAGAGGTTTGATTCTCTTTGAAATCCTCAGGTGACCAACTCAAGTTGAAAATAAACCGCTGATAAATAACCAAAGACCGCGCCTCTTTGTTAATTTGATCGAGCAGCGTGTATTTGAAGCACAACTGCGGCTTTTCGGACCCGAAGGAAATATAACGGTGCAAATGGTTGATGATCAAGGGCACTTGGGCCATGTTGGTCGTGTTGTTGTTGGCGTTGTAGTCAACATAGCGCGCCTTAAACCCACCCCAGATCAGGTTTGTAATCTCGCCCAGCACGTTATTGACGCTTCTAAAATCTCCACCGTCCCCTGGATTGACGTGCGTTCGGTCGGTCTCGATGAGTTTTAACAAGAGTTCTTCTTCTGTTTGCAACATCAAGTATCCGCGACACCAACTGCTTTCAATCGGAATCAAGGTAAACAGCTCACCGAAAATAATCCGGTCTCGTACGATGTAAGGCGTAGCAACTTCGACCGTCATGTCTTTAAACTGACTCTCTAATGCTGATTTGGTGAGTTCGGTGATGCCGCGTAACAACGCATTGGGGTACTCCAGACAAAAAATGGATTCCTCAATGGACTTGCGCAGCGTATCAATGCTGTCGATGGTGTAGGCGGCACTGAAGGATCGCTGGTCATCTTCACCAAGGTCATTCAAATTATCCACAGATTCCCGACGCAGAAAAATGGGCAGCTCAGGCCGTACCGCATGCATTGCGCGTGCAAGGGCAAGAGCACCATGCTCCTTGTCAGAAAAATTTTCAGACAGCAAAATTGCGCCTAAATCAACATTTGATTTCAGCACTGCCATCACGTTGTCATCTTGAACCTTCAGTCCGACCAGATTGTTCTCGTCACAAAAAGTTTTTAATTTTTCGTGGCAAGCAATATCGCCGTCCAAGATGAGTACTTTGCTTACCAGTTTCGCTTGATCTTCCATGGATGTTTCCTCTTAGTCCGATTTCATTTACTAGAACATTTCCAATTCGCCCGTGCTGTCTTCCTCTTCGGAAACTTCAACAACAAAATCCAAGTCAGCATAGTCACACACGCAGATGCTGGCATGAAAATGGACTGAGCTGTTGATGTCAACCCTGACGTGCTGAATATGACCGCAACCCAAAACGTCCAGTTTGGATGAACACTCTTTGTCAAGAATATTCGGTGTTGACAGTCCCATATGCGGAAAGTAATGCCCCAAATCCCGGTTCAATATGCCACAGCAAATGTTTCCGCGCTCCGCAATAGCATCAAAAAAAGCTTGTTCGTTCATTTCTGCAACGGGAACATTGTTGATTCGTGCGAAGTGCTCTTTGGTCGTTTCGTCGGGTGAAAAATAAATCAAAACCATCAGGCGAAATAGATATGACGAAATTGTCAAAATAACGAACTTACTCTCTTTCACCTCTCCCAAGTCAGGCAATACGGTGAGCTCGAAAGCGTCATCCGTCGAGGGAGCCAGACTGCCTTTGAGGCTCTGTAAAAGCAGTCGATTAAAACCTTCTCGCGCTGAGTCGCTGATCATGGCTAATACTGTCTAATCGACCAAAGTTTCTTGCGTTTTCTTATTGATCAGGTCCAGACCAATAACCGAACCAATAATCATCTTGCCACCTGCCTGCAGGTCTTGAAATGTGGTCGTTGTAATCAAATCATTTTTGTAAAGATTACTGCGAAAATCTTTTGATAGATTTTCCGCACGCGTGGCCAAGGTTCTCATTTCATCCGCCACCACCGCAAATCCTCTGCCGAGTTCACCGGCACGGGCTGCCTCAATTGAGGCGTTTAGCGTCACAATGACCACCTGCCTCACAAGTGAAGAAAACTCATCGTTTTTGGTGTGCATTTCGCGGTTGTGGGTGATCAGCACGTTCATGTCTGCGTGCCAACGCTCAAAAGTCTTGATCAAACCGAGCAGGGTGGAAATTTCGCTTGCCAAAGAGGTGCAGTTTCCCATCGCACCAGACTTGATTTCTGAATACTGTTGTTTGAGTTGACCAAGCAGCTGTTCGTGATCCTCCTGAAGATGAAGCATGTCTGACTGGCTTGCGTTTTTTTCGTCTTCGATGGATTGCTGATCCTGTTCGATTTGTTGTTGCAGGGTTTCAATTTCCTGCAGCAGATTCTGTTCGACCAGTTCAGCTTGTTCAATGGGCATCATGCAAGCCATGGACTGCTTGAGCTTATAAGCGTGCCATCCCATGACGCCTGCACCACAAAGCAGTCCAAATAGAAAGAAAAGAAAGGAATCAAGCATGGTGTTCAAGCATCAGTCGTTGTGCTCTGCAATTTGTTCAAGAGTCACGTGCCAAGGTATTGACCGCTTACGTTGCATCTTATCTGGTGATTGTTACAGCCCAGTCTCCCTTCGACATGCCGCACCATCTTGATTCACGCGGCGTCGGGCGTTCCATGGGCAACGTCGGTGAATTAGAGAGTGCGAGCATGACTCAGGACCGGCTAATCGTGTGCTTGCACCGCGAACTTTCCAGGCAGCGAAATGACGAGCTCGAAGGGACGGAAGTCAGCACTTGAGTTGTTGTCGAGGAAGTGAATCTGTGCGACCCCCCCCACGTTTTCGAGGAATCCTTTGACCGCATCCATGCCCACACCGCGGCCAGAAACTTCGGTCACCTTGTCCGCTGTTGAGAATCCCGATGCAAAGATCATTTGTGCCACGGTTTCAGGTAAAGCCGCTTCGCTTTCCGTGAGCATTTTTTTCTCGATGGCGACTTGTCGTATTTTGGCGATGTTCAGACCACGGCCATCGTCCCGCACTGACAACTTGAGTTTTTCTCCTTCAACCGACATGGACAGGCGAATGGTACCGACAGCTGACTTACCGGCCGCCTGACGCACTGCGGCCGTTTCAAGCCCGTGGTCAATGGAGTTGCGCAGTACGTGCACGAAAAGATTCTTGAGCAAACTGTTGATCTGATTGCGCACGGCAATGTCATGGTCTTCAATTTTGATAATCGGGGGCTCCTTGCCCAATTCCTTGGCCAGAGACGGCATGGATTCGATCACCCCGGCCAGGATGTTGTCGATCTTGTCGGTACCGACCATGCTCAATGTCGTATCAACCTGGGCGAGTGCTGAACGCAGTGCCGCAATGTCGTTTTGGTCTACAGACTTGACGAGTTGCAGTGTGTGCGTGAGCTGATCTTTATCGACCATCAGGAAGCGCTCAACGTTACCCCGGCGACCAGGACCTTTGCGACCCAATGTGGTACTGCTGATCTTCGCGTATTCGTCAACCAAGGTCCTCACCTCAGCCAACTGTTTAGCCTGTTTTTCGGAATCCCAGACTGTTTCGGGATTTTGACGAAGTTCATGGTAACTCTGCTCGGTTTCATGCACCACGTTGGTCATGTGCAACAGGCCATAAGTGCGTGCATTGCCTTTGATGGTGTGCATATTACGGAACAAAACACCGATGACCTTCTCGTCTTTGCCCTTGGTTTTACGAACCAGTGCATCGTTTTCTTCAACAAACTGGTAGGAGCTGTCGACAAACTCCTGGAATTTTTCCTGACTGACGGAAAGGATTTCGCCGATGATTTCGAGCTCGCGTTTTTGTGCATTGGCTTCTGCGCCCAAACGCTTGAATTCGGTGACATCGCGGGCGCACAGCATGATTTTTTCAACCACGTCTTGGTCATTGCAAATCGGCGACCAGCTCAGTTCAATCGACTTGACCCGGCCATCAGACATTTTCTTGTCAAACTCGGTGACCAACAGGTGTGAATTGAACTCGAAGTTCATTCGGTCTTCACCAATACAGGCGTCGATGGTGGCCTCAATCTGTGACAAGGGGTCGGAACCGAGGTTGGTGTTGACAAAAACCAGTTTCATTACGCTCTTGCCGGCAATTTTCTTGGTTTCAAAAATGGTTTCCAAGTAGGCCGAGTATTCGGGGTGGATGATGCCGCTTGACATCACCGTCAACACGCCTTGCGGCATGTTTTGCATCATGGCCTGGATGTCGTTGGTTTTTTGCGCCAGCTGGGCCGTGCGCTCGGTGACCAGGTCTTCCAGTCCGTCGTTCAAGACCTTCAAGTCTTTGACCAAGCGTCTGTTTTCCACAAAAGTGTTGGCAAAGGTGATGGAGGCGGCCCACAGCATGGTGAAAATCGCGATCACCACGCCGAAAAAGGCGACGGGCAGGGACTGGATGACGCCCAGGGCGAGGAAAACGTCGTTCGCGCCGGTGAGGGTAAAGGCCAGAAGGCCAAACAAGAGGATGCCGGCACCTTGTTTCAAGTTAAGCACGGCTCTTGTGAGGAAGTAGCAAGCGAAAAGACCTGCGACCAATATGCCGATGAAGTAAATGCCACGAATGTGCTGGAACAAGTTAATGTTGGGAAAGATGGCCATCGAACCAATGGTCAAGCCCATCAGGGCCAGCAAGGAACCAACAATCCAGTTGGCCCGTGGGTAAAACTTGTAGTAGTACTGGGCAAAGATGAAGAAACCGAAGTCTGCACAAATACCTGTGTAATGCAGGTACAGCATGGTTTCCGGAGAAAACATGCTCAGGAAATAGTCCCCTGGCGATGCAAAGAAGGGGAAGATCAGAATGCTGGTTCCTGCACACACCAGGTACAGGCTGTACTTGGTCTTGGCGTACACCAACAGGAAGAAAAAGCCAAAGAACAGCGCAACATACGAAACGATCATGCGGATTTCACCGCCCATCATTTGGTAGGCCACCAAGCTCAGATCATGTTGGTTGTATTTGCGCAGTTCAAACGGCAGGGCGTAGACGCCTGTCATCAGCGGGGTGTCGATACGAATGGCAATCTCATTGTGCGGCTGTGTGACCATGAAGCGCACTGGAATGGCTTGGGTCGAGTAGTAGCGTGAGACGTTGATGTTGTTCGGCCGGGTGTATACCTCTTTGCCGTCCACATAGACGTTGACGCGTCCCATGTAGGCATTGATCAGGAAGACCACTTCCTGGCCACTCAACTTGGGATCGAACTCCAGGTTGCCACGGTACCAGCCGATGTTGAAGTTCTTTTTGTCCTCGTAAATTCCCTTCCATGGCCCTGGCGTCTTGGCCAGTTTCCATGCCGAGGTGTCGATGCCCACGTTTTTGTTTTCCGGTGCATCATCGCGGGTAAAGAGCCATTTGCCTTTCAGGTGGACGGGGTGGTCCAAGCTGTCGACATGAATTTTGCAGGATGTACAACCCGGTTGGGCGTTTGCGGCAATGACGCTGGGTGTTACACCCAGCAGACTCATCAACAACAAGAATAAATAGACGATTCGTATAGGCATGGTGTTTGCTCGGTTTGTCTCGAAAGAACTGTGTTACGTCGATTGCCAAGGGCAGATTAGCATAGGCATGTTTGCATTTGCCTTGGTGTAATCCCTGTGTTTTCTGCAAAAAAACGACTGTTTTTGCTGGAATTTTTTAACCAGCACATTTGTTGAATTCGTCAGTTGATGTTCATCGCACAGCGCGCAATAAAAAACCCGCCGAAGCGGGTCTTTTATTGCGCAGAATAATTCTATTTTTTGGCTGCGCTAGCGGCTGGTTTAGCAACCTCGGCTTTCAGGTCTTTCTTGTCGTCTTTACCTGCCGATTTCTCAGTTTTCTTGGCTGCTGGTGCTGCCGCTGCACCTTTGAAGGTAGCGCCGCCAACAGTCAATCCTTCGCTCGAGAATTTAGCGGCGTTGCCTTCGCCGACACCCTTGACGCGTGCAATGAAGTCACCCCAGTCCTTGAACTCGCCCTTCTTGCGTTCGTCAAGAATTTTGGTGGAAATGGCGGGGCCGATGCCTTTGACGCTGTCGAGGTCAGCAGCGGTCGCTTTGTTTACATCAACTGCAGCAAAGCAGGCGGCCGTATACAACATGACCATCACGGTAAAAATTTTCTTCAACATAAATCATCTCCTTAAAAATAAAAATAAAAAACTCTGACATGAATCCTCGGTGGAACGCATGCTGCAACGAAATCAGATCCTTGAGGGTTGACTTGTGAGTGTTTGAACGTATTGTTCTACGCCAGACTGTACATCCGAAAAAGGGTGATCGCATCCGGTCGCGCGCAGGGCTGTCAAGTCGGCCTGCGTGTAGCACTGGTACTTGCCGCGCAGCGCATCTGGAAAGGCAACATACTCAATCAATCCTTGGGCAATGATGTCCTGCAAGGGCAGTGGGGCTTGACCCTGGACGGCGCGCAGGGCATTGACAACGGAGCTGGCAACATCGTTGAATGGTTGCGCCCGGCCTGTGCCTAAATTGAAAATACCAGACTTGGCTGGGTGGTCGAAAAACCAGAGGTTGACAGCCACGACATCGTCAATAAAGACAAAATCCCGCATCTGTGAGCCAGCGCCGTAGCCACCGTAGTCGCCGAACAGTTTGACCTTCCCCTCGGCCTTAAACTGGTTGAACTGGTGAAACGCTACGCTCGCCATGCGACCTTTGTGCTGCTCTCGCGGACCATAAACATTGAAATAACGAAAGCCCACAACCTGACTGATTTTTCCGGCGATCGAGCGATGAAAGTCGATGCCGCATTCGCGTCGCATTCGTTGGTCAAACAGCAGTTTGGAGTAACCATAGACATTCAAGGGGTGCTCAAAAATCGGGTCCTCGCGGAACGTGTCGGAGCCGCCGTAGGTGGCGGCACTGGAGGCGTACAACAGGCGGGCACCGCGTTTTTGACAGGCATGGAACAAGCTGCAAGACAGCGTGTAGTTGTTGTCCATCATGTACTTGCCATTGGTTTCCATGGTGTCACTGCAAGCACCTTCGTGAAATACGGCTTCCACCTGACCAAAGGAACCGCTGGCGAACATGTCATAGAACACGCTGGCGTCCAGGTAGTCTGCAATTTTTAGATCGGCGAGATTGCGAAACTTGTCGCCTTGGGTCAGGTCATCCACTGCGATGATGTCGTTGATGCCGCGTGCATTCAATCCTTTGATCAAATTGCTGCCAATAAAACCGGCAGCGCCGGTTACCACGATTCGGGTCATTCAAACAACTCCTCATAAGAAACGGTGGCCGTGCCAAATTTGCCAACCACCAAGCCGCCAGCGCGGTTAGCTAGGGGCAGCGCCTTGCGCATGCTCATGCCCGCTGCCACCAAAGCTGCCATGGTGGCGATGACGGTGTCGCCAGCGCCAGTGACGTCAAAAACCTCACGTGCTTGGGCATTGACGTGCAGTTGACCTTGGCTGTCAAACAGTGTCATGCCCTCTTCGCTGCGGGTCAGCAAAACAGCCGTGAGCCCCAATTGTTCGCGCAGGTTCTGGCACTTGTTTTGAAGATCAGACTCATTCAACCATGGGCCGATGACCTGTTGCAACTCCAGGCGGTTGGGGGTGATGACGTTCGCATTTTTGTAGCGTGAAAAATCGCTACCCTTGGGATCGATCAATATGGGTTTACCTACTGCGCGTGCCTTTTCGATCATGTCACTGACATGTGCCAAACCACCTTTGCCGTAGTCGGAAAAAAGAACCGCGTCGTGTTCAGGCATCAATGTGGCAAAGGCAGCACTTTGAGAGGCCAGAATTTCTGTTTTGGGTGTGTTTTCAAAGTCAACTCGCAAGAGTTGCTGTTGCCGACCAATGACCCTCAACTTGACGGTTGTTTTGAGATCTGGATCGCGACCGAAGTACGTTTGGATGCCGGTACCCGCCACCAGCGCTTCCAGTTTGTGACTGGCTTCGTCTTCACCGACCACGGTGAGCAGCGAAGACTGTGCGCCCAGAGTCACGATGTTGTAGGCGACATTGGCTGCACCGCCATTGCGTTCTTCTTCACGGGTGATGCGCACAACCGGCACGGGAGCCTCGGGGGAAATGCGGTCAACCGCGCCATACCAATAGCGGTCCAGCATCACGTCGCCGACCACCAGAACGCGTGCCTTTGACAGTTTTTCTTTGGAAATATTCATCGAATGAAAATGATCGGTCAGAGTTCTTCGACCCGCCTGGCAGGGTAACTGTCCCACGCCTGGCAGCCGGGGCATTGCCAGAAGTGTTGCTTGGCTTCAAAACCGCAGGCAGCACAGCGGTAGCGCGTCAGCGGTTTGACGGCGTGGTCCAGTGCGCGCTGCACTTGCGGGTGAAATTGCTCATGTTCAAGCTTTTCGCCAGCAATCCATTTTGCTGCGGCAACCAGCGAGGGTTCATGTTCCAGATGTCGAACATACCAGTCACGTGCTGTGGGTGAGGGGCCAGTCAGGGTGGCTTCCAGAGCCACGATGGCATCGAGTACGTCCAGTGATGGGGACTGCTCATAACTTGTTTTTAGCAATTCGAGCGCCTGCGGGACGTGCATTGAGCCTATCGCGTATTGAGCGAATGGACCTGCAATCAATGGAAGCGCTGTACGGGTTGACTGAAAAGATTTTTCAAGTGTACGGTAGGCGTCTTCTGGCTGCCCCTGATCATTGAACATGCTGGCGAGATCGATACGGGGCCTCGGTGCCGCAGGAGCGGTGTTGATGGCCTCCTCCAGCAGCGATCTTGCTTGTATGTATTCCTTGTTGGCGATACAAACGCTCGCTTTTTCGCACAGGTAATGTGCTAGGCGACCGCTGAAATTCCCCTGTTTTGAGAGCTCCAGTTTTTGGGCTATTTGCGCGGCGTGAGTCCAATCTCGGCTGCGTTCGTAGTTGGCCAACAATGCCAGTTGTGCTTGGGTTTCGAACGGTGTTCCTTCAAGTTTGAGTAATGCCGCTTCCGCGCGATCAAGAAGGCCGGCCTTGAGATAGTCCAGTGCCAGCGCATGCTGGGCGCGCTGGCGATCAGCCAAGCTCAGATCGCCACGCGACAACAGATGATCATGAACGCGAACTGCGCGCTCATATTCGCCTCGGCGACGAAACAGATTGCCAAGCGCAAAGTGCAATTCTGAGGTGTCCGGGTCACTCTGAACGGCCTCTATGAAGGCGTCGATGGCCTGATCTTGCTGCTCATTGAGCAAAAAGTTCAATCCTTTGAAGTAGGCCTTTGGTGCTTGCTGGTTTTCAATGCGCAGTTGGTGAAGGTCAAGTCGCGAGGCGAGCCAACCCAACACAAAGGCCAGAGGCAGGCCCAATAAAATCCAGCTGAGGTCAAAGTCCATGCGTGGCGGTTGTCGGCAAGGTGGTTGATGCAGGCGTTTGCGATGCGGCTTGTGAGGCAAGTTGTTCTTGTGCAGCTGAGTTGCGATGTCGCCACCACCGCGGAACCATGCCAAGCGCGCCGACCAATACGCCGGCTGCAAAAACCGTCAGCACAACCAGCACTTGGGGCGCACGCCACTGTGTGCCAAAGAAAAAGTGCACAGTGGTGTCCTGTTGGTTGTTCAGTGCGAAAGCAAACAAGGTGAAAAAAATGGCCGCTTTAAGCATCCACTTAAGCAGCCACATGAGATGTTTCATTGATCTTCCCAGTGACGGGCCGATTCTAACGTTGTACCGTTGACAGCCATGCAGGTGTGTTGACGCATTGTGCGGACGGTATCACCATGGGTCAAAGTTTGGGGCCTGATTCCAGTTCTGCGGTGCGTTGGTCGACGGCTTCGCGCAGAGCCTTTCCCGGCTTGAAACGCGGTACCCGTTTTTCCGGAATAGCCACACTGTCGCCGCTGCGCGGATTGCGTCCCATGCGAGGCGGTCTGCGGCTGATGGAAAAGCTGCCAAAACCCCGAATTTCAATGCGATGTCCACGCACCAGCGCATCGTTCATGGCCTCCAGAATGGCCTTGACGGCAAATTCTGCGTCGCGGTGGGTGAGTTGGCTGAACCGGGCAGCGAGTTCTTCGACAAGATCGGAGCGTGTCATATCAAAAAAATTCTGACAAAAAAACGACCGGTGCAGGGCGCGACCGGTCGTTTTTAATACGGGCAATTCAACAATCAGCTGTTGTTGTCAAGCTTGGCGCGCAGCAATGCGCCCAAGCTGGTGGTGCCAGCGTTTTCGCGGGCCGATTGTTGGCTCAGCGTTTGCATGGCTTCACTTTGGTCCGCAGCATCCTTGGCCTTGATGGACAACTGGATGTTGCGGGTCTTGCGATCCACGTTGACGACCACAGCAGTGACTTCGTCGCCTTCTTTGAGCACGTTACGGGCATCTTCCACGCGGTCGCGGGAGATTTCGCTGGCGCGCAGGTAGCCGATGATGTCATCGCCCAGATCGATTTCAGCGCCCTTCGCATCCACGGTCTTGACCTTGCCGGTCACGACCTGGCCCTTGTCGTTGATGGTGGCAAAGGTGGTGAAAGGATCGGAATCCAACTGTTTGATACCCAGGGAGATGCGTTCGCGGTCGACGTCCACGGCCAACACCAGGGCTTCAACTTCCTGGCCCTTTTTGTATTCGCGCACGGCGGCTTCACCAGCCTCATTCCACGACAGGTCAGACAAATGCACCAAGCCGTCGATGCCAGCAGCCAGACCGACGAACACGCCGAAGTCGGTGATGGATTTGATCGGGCCCTTGACGCGGTCGCCGCGCTTGGTGTTTTGCGCGAACTCTTGCCATGGGTTGGCCTTGCACTGCTTCATGCCCAGGGAGATGCGACGCTTGTCTTCGTCGATTTCCAGAACCATGACTTCGACTTCGTCACCCAGGGCAACGATCTTGGAAGGTGCCACGTTCTTGTTGGTCCAGTCCATTTCGGACACGTGGACCAGACCTTCGATGCCGGGTTCGAGTTCCACAAACGCGCCGTAGTCGGCGATGTTGGTGATTTTGCCGAACATGCGGGTGCCTTGGGGGTAACGGCGGTTCACGCCCATCCATGGGTCATCGCCCATTTGCTTCAGACCCAGAGACACGCGGTTCTTCTCGGTGTCGAACTTCAGGATCTTGGCGGTGATCTCTTGACCAGCCGTCACCACTTCGGATGGGTGACGGACACGGCGCCATGCCATGTCGGTGATGTGCAGCAGGCCGTCGATACCGCCCAGGTCCACGAACGCACCGTATTCGGTGATGTTCTTGACCACGCCCTGCACCACGGAACCTTCTTTGAGGGTGTTCATCAGCTTGGCGCGTTCTTCGCCCATGCTGGCTTCCACCACGGCGCGACGGCTCAGCACCACGTTGTTGCGCTTGCGATCGAGCTTGATGACCTTGAATTCCAGGGTTTTGTTCTCATACGGAGACAGGTCTTTGGTGGGGCGGGTGTCCACCAGTGAGCCGGGCAGGAAAGCGCGGATACCGTTGACCAACACGGTCAAACCACCCTTGACTTTGCCGGAAGTAGTACCGGTGACGAATTCGCCGGTTTCCAGCGCTTTTTCCAGGCTCATCCAGGAAGCCAGACGCTTGGCGGTGTCGCGCGACAGAATAGTGTCGCCGTAGCCGTTTTCGATGGAGCCAATGGCCACAGAGACGAAGTCACCCACTTGGACTTCGATTTCGCCCTTGTCACTTTTGAATTCTTCGAGTGGCACATAAGCTTCGGATTTGAGGCCAGCGTTGACGACCACGAAACTGTGCTCGATACGAATCACTTCAGCAGTGATCACTTCTCCCGTGCGCATTTCGGTGCGTTTCAGGGATTCTTCAAAAAGGGCGGCAAAAGATTCTGACATTTTGGATGCGGATGGTTCCGCAGGTTAGTTTGTTGAACCACACCAGCAGTGCGCATGGGCTGCGCGAGAGGGCTGATGTGGACCGGAAAAAGCCTTTTAAATTGCTTTAAAAGGTTGCTTGCTTTGCCACCAGTTCAGCACCAGATTGAGCGATTCTTCAACCGTTAAATCCGAGTTGTCCAGCAGCTTGGCATCTTGCGCTGGCTTCAAGGGTGCGACGCTGCGGGAGGAGTCCCGTGCATCGCGTGCTTCTAGGTCGGCGCGAAGAGACGGGAGTGTAGCTGAGATTCCCTTTGAAATCAATTGTTTATAGCGGCGTTCAGCACGCCGTTCAGCGCTGGCGGTTAAAAAAACCTTAAGGGAAGCTTGCGGGAAAATGACGGTGCCCATGTCGCGCCCGTCGGCCACCAGGCCGGGGAGTTGGCGAAACTCGTGCTGCAGGTCAATCAGTGCCAGTCTGACCAAAGGGAAGCTGGAAACTTTGGACGCGTTCATGCCCGCTTCTTCGGTGCGAATGGCGTCGCTGACATCGGTGCCGTCAAGGATCACGCGTCCTTCTGTAAATTGGATGGTCAGACCGTGGACCATGTCTGCAATGGCCGACTCATGGGCCACATCCAAGCTCAAACCGTGCTGAGTCGCTGCCAATGCCGTGAGGCGGTACAACGAGCCGGAATCGAGAAAGTGGTACCCCAGTTGTTTTGCCACAACGGCGGCCAGTGTGCCTTTGCCGGAGGCGGTCGGCCCATCGACGCAAATGACCGGAATGGCATCAAGCGGGGTTTGAGCCAGCGAAAACAGCGTTTCAAAGTAGTCGGGGAAAGTCTTGGCTACGCATTTGGGGTCTTCAATGCGAATCGGAAGGCCTGCCGGGTTGAAGGCTGCCAGCGAGAAGCACATGGCCATGCGGTGATCGTCGTAGGTGTGGATGTTGGCCGTCTTCCAGGCATCCGGGCCTGCTGGTGGCGTGATGCGAATGAAATCCGGGCCTTCTTCCACGCTGGCGCCGAGCTTGCGTAGCTCACAGGCCATGGCCGCGATGCGGTCCGTTTCCTTGACGCGCCAGCTGGCGATGTTGCGCAGGGTGGTGGTGCCGGTGGCATACAAGGCCATCACCGCCAAGGTCATGGCCGCATCGGGAATGTGGTTGCAGTCCAGATCAATGGCTTTGAGCGGCCAGCCTTGGCCGGGGTCACCGCGTGACACTTCAAGCCAATTGGGGCCGCTGACAATCTGGGCCCCCATCATTTCAGCGGCTTCAATGAAGCGAATGTCGCCCTGAATGGAGGCCGCACCCACACCTTCAATGGTAATGCTTTTTCGGCCTCTTACGCCCGTCGTTATTGCGCCAAGCGCTATGAAATAGCTAGCAGATGAGGCGTCCGACTCGACATGCAAGGCACCCGGCGATTTGAAGCGACTGCCTGCAGGAATGGTAAAGCGCTGCCAACCCTCGCGAACCACTTGAATGCCAAAGCGAGCCAGCAGGTTCAGCGTGATTTCAATGTAGGGGCGCGAGATCAGCTCGCCAACCACCTCAATGACAATGGCCTGTCCAGTCGACGGGCCGCCCCTAGGCTGGACGGCCCCCTCAGGGGGCAGCGAGGACACGTCAGTGCCGAGCGTGGGAGCCTTATGCATCGCGACCAAGGGCAGCGCCATCAGCAAGGCAGTCAGAAACTGGCTTGACACATCGCCACGTACCCGAATCGGAGCGTCCAGTGACAGCGCTGGCTTGCCAATGTGAAGCGGAGGAAAACCCTCTTTCCCCAGGTAATCGACGCGGCACCCCAGCTGGCGCAGTGCATCCACCAGATCGCCTATCGGGCGTTCATGCATGCGGGGGATACCGCGCAGTTGATAGTCGCCGCCGATGACCGCTAGGGCGGCGGTGAGCGGGCGGATGGCGGTGCCGGCATTGCCCATGAAAAGATCGGCCTTGCGGGCACCCGGTTGGCCGTCCAAGCCATCAATTTCCACACGGGTGCCACTTTGGCGCACGCCACAGCCAAGCTGACGCAAGGCTTCCAACATGACGCGTGTGTCGTCGGAGTCCAGCAGGTCATGCAGTGTGGTTGTGCCTTTGCAAAGGGCAGACAAGAGCAGTACCCGGTTGGAAATACTTTTCGAGCCGGGAAGCACGAGGGTGCCGCCAGCACCCTGCAAGTGCGGAATGTCAAGAAACGCTGAAGAAAACATTATCTGTTGTGGCGCGTCATGCTCCAGCTGGCGCGGGTATTGCTTGCATGTTCAATCAGTCCCTCAAGTGCCTCGCTGTTGCCACTTGAAATCATCACTTCAAGGGCTTGCAGATTGCGCTGAAAAATCTTGGACTGAGCCAGCAATTCTTCTCGGTTGGCCAGCAAGATGTCGCGCCAGACTTTCGGTTCGCTGGCCGCGATCCGCGTGAAATCGCGAAAGCCGGGGCCTGCCAAGGTCAGGTAGTCCTTACCTTGCGGCTGGCCTGAGATGGCATTCATCAGGGCAAATGCGATAAGGTGAGGCAGGTGACTGACCGCAGCAAAGGCGGCGTCGTGCGCTTCCGGGGACATCTGTACGACATTGCACCCCAGCGCCGTCCAGACATCAATCGCACTTTGCAGGTGATTGGCCAAGGTCCGTTCAATGGGGGTGACAATTACCTGTTTGCCGCTGTACAACTCGGCATCTGCATGCTCCACACCGGAGACCTCCCGCCCCGTGATGGGGTGGGTTGGAACAAATGAGCCGATCTGTTCACGAAGAGCCCGGCGACCGGCGTCAATCATGTCACGTTTGGTGGAACCAACGTCCATGATCAGCATTTGCGGCGTTACCAGGTGTTTGATGGCCTTGAAGGTGGCTTCAGTCGCAGCCACTGGTACTGCAATCAGAACCACGTCAGCGCCTGATACGGCCAGCAGTGCCGAGGGGGCCACGATGTCAATGACGCCCATTTGACGGGCGCGCTCGGTGGTTGAGGGTGACTTGCTGTAACCCACCACACGCTTGACAAGGCCTGCTTTTCGCAGGGCGAGGGCAAAGGAGCCGCCCATCAGGCCGCAGCCAATGAGTCCCAGTTGTTCAAACATCCTGTTTCCTGGTCAGTTGAAGGCAGCGCGCCAGTGGGGTGCGCAAAGTTTTAGGTTCGATCATCATTCGCCTGCAGGATAAGTGCCAAGTACTTTGTAGAAAGCACAAAGTCCCTGAAGGTCTTTGAGCGCCAATGCGACATGTGGCTCGGAAGGGTGACCCTGAATGTCGATGTGAAAATAATACTCCCACTGGCCCGAACGGGCAGGACGGGACTCGAACCGCGTCATTGACACGCCATGTGCTTTGAGGGGCGTCAAGAGGTCATGAACCGCACCGGGCTTGTTGGGCACTGAGACGATCAGACTGACACGGTCGTGCCCGGTTGCTGGTGGTGACGGCATGGTTTGCGGCAGGCACACCACGGCAAATCGTGTGCGGTTGAACGCGTCATCCTGAATGGCATGGGAGACCACGTGCAGACCAAACTCACTGCCAGCGCGTTCGCTGGCAATACCGGCCCACTGCGGGTTGGTAGCGGCCAACCTTGCGCCTTCGGCGTTGCTGGAGGCGGCCCGGCGCTCGGCCTTGGGCAAGTGGGTGGTGAGCCAATCCTGGCATTGGGCAAGCGCCTGGGGGTGGGCGTAAACCACTTCAATGCCGTCCAGCGAGGCAGTCAGGCGCAACAGATTGTGGCGAACCAGCAGGCTGGTCTCGCCAACAATGTGCAAGGGGGAGCCCAGCAGAAGGTCGAGCGAACGGGAAATGACACCCTCAGTTGAATTTTCAATCGGCACCACGCCAAATTCCGCGCTACCAGCCGCGGTGGCGCGAAACACCTCATCAATGCTGGCGCACGGAACATGTTCAATACTGGAGCCAAAGTAGTGCAGAGCAGCCTGTTCGGTGAAAGTTCCGGTTGGGCCCAAGTAGGCGACTCGCTGCGCGGCCTCCAGCGCACGGCAGGCTGACATAATTTCGCGCCAGATGACGGCCACGCTGCTGTTTTTGAGGGGCCCTGGGTTGCTGGATTGGAGTCCGCTGATGACCTGATTTTCGCGTTCGGGCCGGAAAACGGGTGAACCCTCCAGCCGCTTGATCTCGCCGACCTCATTTGCCAAGCTGGCGCGCTGGTTCAGCAGCGCGAGCAACTCCTGATCGAGGGCGTCAATTTTTGTCCGCAACTGAGCGAGGTTGTTGTCCATAGGGTCGGGCAGATGGCTTGGCTGTTCTTTTAAAAATTTTATATGCTAAATACAGTGCTGGCGCTTTAATAATGTGCGCAAGCAGCTATAAAAAACATAGCAATCAAGATGTTGATCCGATCTCGCCGTCGCCCTCGGCACTGGATTCATCGGCAACAGGGTTGGCGTCGTTTTCCACAATACGCTGCAGACCGCTGAGTTTGGAACCTTCGTCCAAACCGATCAGGGTGACGCCTTGGGTGGCGCGACCGAGCTCACGAATTTCGCTGACCCGAGTGCGCACCAGCACACCCTTGTCGGTGATCAGCATGATCTCGTCATCGGAATGCACCAGTGTTGCTGCGACGACCTTGCCGTTGCGTTCGGACTGGGTGATGGCAATCATGCCCTTGGTGCCGCGCCCGTGGCGGGTGTACTCGGTGATGCTGGTGCGTTTTCCGTAGCCGTTTTGGGTGGCGGTCAGCACGCTTTGCAGCTCATCTTCAGCCACCAGCATGGCAATCACACTCTGGCCGTCGTCGAGCATCATGCCGCGCACGCCGCGTGCGTTGCGGCCCAACGGGCGAACGTCGTTTTCGTCGAAGCGCACGGCCTTGCCGCCATCGCTAAACAGCATCACGTCGTGCTTGCCGTCGGTGAGTGCTGCACCAATCAGGTAGTCGCCGTCATCCAGGTTGACAGCGATGATGCCGCCTTTGCGCGGGTTGTTGAATTCGTCCAGTGCTGTTTTCTTGACGGTGCCCATGCTGGTAGCCATAAAAACGTATTGATCGGCCGGGAAGCTGCGCTTGGCTCCGGTCAGCGGCAACACCACGTTGATCTTCTCGCCGTCTTGCAGCGGGAACATATTGACGATTGGGCGTCCGCGTGAGCCGCGCGAACCTTGTGGAACCTCCCAGACCTTGAGCCAGTACAGGCGGCCCCGATTGCTGAAGCACAGAATGTAATCGTGTGTGTTGGCAATGAAAAGCTGGTCGACCCAGTCGTCCTCTTTGGTCGCAGTGGCCTGTTTGCCGCGGCCACCGCGTTTTTGCGCCCTGTATTCACTGAGGGGCTGGCTCTTGATGTAGCCGCTGTGCGAAAGCGTCACCACCATGTCGGTCGGGGTGATCAGGTCTTCGGTGGACAGGTCGAATGAGCTGTGCTCGACCAGGCTGCGGCGCGCGCCCAGTTTGGTCTGGCCGAACTCGGTCTTGATGACGGTGAGTTCTTCGCTGATGATGGCGGAGACGCGCTCGGGCTTGGCCAGAATGTCCAGCAAGTCTTCTATCTCGGCCATTACCTGTTTGTATTCGGCAACGATCTTGTCCTGCTCCAGCCCGGTCAGGCGCTGCAGACGCATTTGCAAAATCTCTTGCGCTTGCGTGTCGGACAGGCGGTACAGGCCGTCACTGCCCATGCCATACTTTTTTTCCAGACCATCGGGGCGGTAATCATCGGCGTTGACAATACCGCCGTCGGCACGCGTGCGGGTGAGCATTTCGCGCACCAGTTGACTGTCCCACGGGCGGCTCATCAACTCAACCTTCGCCACCGGCGGTGTAGGTGATTCGCGGATGATGCGAATAAAGTCGTCAATATTGGCCAGCGCAACGGCCAGGCCTTCGAGCACATGACCGCGCTCGCGCGCTTTGCGCAGATTGAACACAGTGCGGCGGGTGACCACTTCACGGCGGTGCTGCAAAAAGACTTCAATCAGGTCCTTCAGGTTGCACAACTTGGGCTGGCCATTGACCAAGGCCACCATGTTCATGCCGAAGGTGTCCTGCAGCTGCGTCTGCTTGTACAGGTTGTTCAGCACCACCTCGGGCACTTCGCCGCGTTTGAGCTCAATCACCAAGCGCATGCCGGACTTGTCGGACTCGTCCTGGATGTGGCTGATGCCCTCAATCTTCTTTTCATGCACCAGCTCGGCCATGCGCTCCTGCAGCGTCTTCTTGTTGACCTGGTAGGGCAGTTCATCGACGATGATGGACTGGCGCTGGCCTTTGTCAATGTCCTCAAAATGGCATTTGGCACGCATCACCACTTTGCCGCGCCCGGTACGGTAACCATCTTTGACGCCATTGATGCCGTAAATAATGCCGGCGGTGGGGAAGTCAGGCGCTGGAATGATCTCCATCAATTCATCAATGCCCGCCTCGGGGTTGCGCAGCAAATGCAGGCAGGCGTCCACCACTTCATTGAGGTTGTGGGGCGGTATGTTGGTGGCCATGCCGACGGCAATGCCGCCGGAGCCGTTGACCAGCAGATTGGGCAGCCGAGTGGGCATGACCAAGGGTTCTTTTTCGGAGCCATCGTAGTTCGGCCCGAAATCGACGGTTTCCTTGTCCAGATCCGCCAAGATCTCATGAGCAATTTTGGACAATCGGATTTCGGTGTAACGCATCGCCGCTGCGTTGTCGCCGTCGACTGATCCGAAGTTGCCTTGCCCGTCCACCAGCATGTGGCGCATGGAAAAGTCTTGAGCCATGCGAACAATGGTGTCGTAGACCGACTGGTCTCCGTGCGGGTGGTACTTACCGATGACGTCACCCACAATACGGGCCGACTTCTTGTAAGGGCGGTTCCAGTCATTGTTGAGTTCGTGCATGGCAAACAGCACACGCCGGTGGACGGGTTTGAGTCCGTCACGCGCATCGGGCAGGGCGCGCCCGACGATCACGCTCATGGCGTAATCGAGGTAGCTGCGCCGCATTTCCTCTTCAAGGGCGATGGGCAGGGTTTCTTTGGCGAACTGGGTCATGGGGCGATCGTGGCGAGGGCTGTGTGTCAAAGGTAACCCCTGATTCTAAGGCGCATGGCATGTGGCGTCGCTGCAACGCTTCAGGGCATTATTTCCAGCTTTTAGAGAGGCTGCTCCCGTTGCAGCGTTTTGATTTCAACACGCAAAGTCGCTGTGGCACAATGGTTGCAGCGTTCTAGGTGATGGGCACTTAGTTCGTAACGTACATATTCGCAGCGCTGCTGCGGCTCTTTAGAGGTGAATCATGATGAAATTAAACAAAGTGGCAATGGTGATTGCTACCGCAGCACTCACTACAGTCGCAGGTGCCCAATCAGTTGACAACTGGCGCAATGTTTCCGGGGATGCTTGGAAAAACTCCACTGGTTTGTGCTGGCGTGATGCTGCTTGGACCCCCGCCACAGCGGTCAAAGGTTGTGATGGTGCTATCGAGGAAGTAGCACCGGCACCAGTTCGTGCACCGGCACCTGTCTCTGCTGCGCCTGCAGCCGCACCAGCACCGGTGGCCGTAGCACCTGCCGCACCCGTTGCACCACCACCTCCTCCTGCTGCCCCCACCAAAGTGACTTACGCTGCAGATGCGTTCTTTGACTTTGACAAGTCGGTTCTCAAGCCTGCTGGCAAGACCAAACTGGAAGACTTGGTTGGCAAAGTCAAGGCGATCAACTTGGAAGTTGTCATTGCCGTCGGTCACACAGACTCCAAGGGTACTGATGCCTATAACCAAAAGCTGTCTGTGGCCCGTGCTGAAGCCGTCAAGGCCTTCTTGGTGTCGCAAGGTCTTGACAAGAGCCGTGTTTACACCGAAGGCAAGGGCGAGTCCCAGCCAGCGGCTGACAACAAGACCAAAGAAGGCCAAGCCAGAAACCGCCGCGTTGAAGTTGAAGTGGTCGGAACCCGCACTGGCAAGTAATTGGCTAAGAAGTTAGCTTTTTAGCCTGCAGGCGGTCTTGAAAGATCGCTTTCAAAAAAGCCCCGCTTTGACGGGGCTTTTTTTTGCTCAAAATGGGCAGGCTGACCCAAGCTGCCAATGGCCACAACTGGCCAACTGGCAGAACAAAAGTGGCAACTGTCGCCTTCATCCATAATTTTGTCGTTTATCCTTTGCCTGCACAGATCCTGCCAAATGCCAATCATGCTGTGCTTTTTTTTCACGCCATGCGCCCTCGCTCCTTGCTGTTGCTGACCACGGTGGCCGTTGTTGTCATCTGGCAGTTGCCTTATGGTCGGCAGATTTTGTACCCGCTGTCGCTGCTGGCAACTTTTGCCCATGAGATGGGGCACGGATTGAGTGCGTTGCTAGCGGGCTGCAAATTTGAACAGTTGGTGTTGCATGCAGACGGTTCGGGGCTGGCGGTTTGGTCCGGCAGTCCGGGGCGCATGGCTACTGCTTTCGTGGCGGCGGGCGGGTTGGTGGGGCCGACTGTGGCGGGAGTGCTCATGCTGCTGCTCTCAGGTACTCCGCGTTGGAGTCGCGGTGTCTTGGCTGCCTTGAGCGCCTTGCTGGTGGTTTGTGTGGTTCTCTGGTCGGGTAATGCGTTCGGTGCAGTTTATTTGCTGGCCATGGCTACTGCCTTTGGCTTGGCGGCCCGATTTTTCAGCGATTTCCTAGCCAGTTTTTTGGTTCACTTGCTGGCGGTCACGCTGTGCCTGTCATGGTTCAGTAATCTGGGTTATCTGTTTTCCTCGCACGCCGTCGTGGACGGCGTGTCTCACCTGTCCGACAGTGCCGTCATTGCGCAGGCGCTTTGGCTGCCTTACTGGTTTTGGGGTGGGCTGATTGCTGTTTTTTCGCTGACCGGTGTGTTGTTTGGCGTCTGGTTTTCGGGCCGCAGTGCGCCAAGGCAAGGGTAACCGTGCAAAACCGGCCTGTTATTCTGTAAGAATGCGCAATCCACTTGTCAAATATGGCGTTAATCTTCGTGCTTTCGCCGAAGACAGCCGCAAGTTTTTCCTGATCGGCATGGATACATGGTTCAGACACTTGGTCACACAAATCAACTTGAGCGAACGGAGACACGATGCGAGGAATGATGGATCTGCTGGAACGCGCGGGCCTGGTACGGCGCGAGGATGG
The DNA here is from genome assembly GCA_016708345.1 of Candidatus Rhodoferax bjergmarkensis. Taxonomy (GTDB): domain Bacteria; phylum Pseudomonadota; class Gammaproteobacteria; order Burkholderiales; family Burkholderiaceae_C; genus Rhodoferax; species Rhodoferax bjergmarkensis. The sequence continues at coordinate 184,019 of JADJFX010000035.1, read as the reverse complement.
AGCGCTGGATTCCGGGGGGGCACCAGTGTCAAGCGACTTGCCCGAAGCGGCACCCTCAGCGCTGCATGAAACTCCTGTGTCCAATGACCTTGGCGCGCCTTTGGCGTCCGAGGCTCCGGTGGCTGACGTGTCTGGTTTGAGTCTGGCGCAAATCTACGACAGTGCCGGGGTGGCGCAAGCAGCTTACCCTGCCGAGCGGCTGCTGCGTTTGCTCGACGGCCTCAAGGCCATGGAGGAGGGCACGCGGCGTCAGGCCATCGCCGCCATGGACGCGGCAGACGACACCTGGACGATTGCCGACCCGCTGCACGACGCCAGCGTCAAAATTGCCGCCATCGAGACGCACGCGGCGACACTGCGCGCGGGTGTGACGAAGGCAGAGCAAGACACTCAACTGGCCCTAGGCGCAGCGCAACAGCGGCAGGACACGTCGGTGGCAGAAATCAGACGTCAAATTAGCGAGCTTGAAGGCTTGCTCGCACGCGAACTGGCGCGCGGCGCGCAAGAAAGCGCGGAGCTGACAGCGGCGCTGCAGTCCAAGAAGGAAGCGGCTTTGCGCGAGCTTGAAAGCTTGATGCGCACGGTGGGTGAGTTCCGCGCCCTGGTGTCCCAATTCAAGTCGGCCGGGGCCGTTTGATCAGTGCATGAGCCTGCTTAGAACAAATAAAAATTTTCGTCAGAAAGGGTAAAGACATGGCATACCAACCAACAGGCCTGACCAAGGGCCTTATTGCAATCGTCGCATTGGGCCTGATTGGCTCCGTCAGCTGGAATTTTTTCTTGAAAGAAAAATTCAATGCACAACAGGAGAATCGTCCCGCAGCCAGCGCGGCGGGCGGCAACGCGGCACCCGCCCAAAGCAGTCCCGTGCTGCCTGCCGGCAGCGGGCCGCTGGGCAGCGCGGGCAAACCTTTGCGCGTAAGCCTGGTGAGTTTTCACGGTTATGCGCCAGCCTTGGTGGCCAATGGCAACAGCCTGAAAACCAAAGCGGGCTCCATTTACGACAAACTGGGTGTCAACGTGGAATTCGTCATCAATGACGACATTCCCACCCTGACCACCTTGTTCGAATCCAAGGCCGCAATGTGTGCGTGGCGCACCTCTGATTTCTGGGCGCAGGAGCAACCCAATTTGCGCAATGCCGGTCACGATGGCAAGGCTGTGATCGTGGTGGACAACACCCAGGGCGGTGACGCGGTCATCGTGCGCGATGCTGCAGTGCAAAAAATCGAAGACCTCAATGGCAAGTCCGTCGCCTTGCTGCAGTACACCCCGTCGCACGGCATGTTGATCGACGCCATCGACAACTCGTCCATGACCGCGCGGGCCAAAAAGCAGGTCAAAACCATTTTCATCAAGCCCGAAGGGGGTACATCCGAAGTTCGCGCCGCGTTTGTGGCCGGCAATGTGGATGCGGCGGTATTGTGGGACCCGGATTTGTCGCTGGCGCTGCGTGACGTCAAGGGTGCTCATGTGATTTATTCGACCAAAACCGCCACCAATCTGATTTATGACGTGATGGTGTGCGACCAGCGCGAGTTGGCCAAACCCGAGAACGAGGCCGTGTTTCAGAAGTTTGTGGACGGTTGGCTGGAAGGCGTGACGGCATCGCGTGCCAACCCCGACCAGGCGGTGGACGCCCTGATCGCAACCGAGGATTTCTTCAAGGTCTTGGCTGAAAAAGAAGGCAAACCTTTTATCAAGGGTTTGTTTGCCAACCTGGTCTGGACCGATCTCGCCGACAACGCCCGCATTCTGGGCCTGGCTGGCGGCGTGAACCACTACGAACGTGTTTATGGCCGGTTTGACCAGATTTACCGGGCCGAAGGCTCTTTGGCCAACCCCAAGTCGCCGGTGGTGAGTCCGCAAGACAGTTTTGACTACCGCTTTATCAAGGCCGGATTGGCGCGCAACGCCAGCGCGTCGGTGCAAGCTGCCAAGCCAGTGGAAACATTCTCCGACAAGGGCCGCGCCACTGCCCTGGCAGCGCCTGCATCGGTGACCAAACCGGTGGCGGTGTCTTTCGCCTCCGGGTCGGCGGAGTTGTCCAAACGCGCCCAACAAACCATTGACCGGGAAATGGTGCCCTTTATCGAAAACAACGGCAGCGCTTACTTTGAGGTCAGCGGCAATACCGATTCGGTAGGTTCTGCAGCCGCGAACCAGGCTTTGTCCGAGGTGCGGGCGCGGGCTGTGGCCAGTTACCTGGAAAAGCAGTGGGAGATTCCCAAGGCGCGTTTGCGCGTGGCGGGTTATGGCTCCAGCCGCCCCCTATGCGATGAGGCCAACCCGGCCAGCGCCGACCTGAGCCTGGACGAGTGCCGCGCCCTCAACCGGTCCACGCGCCTGGCGGTGTTTGGCAAGTAAGGCACGCTGAGCGCACATGACCAATTTCTGGAACCCCTACCTTGCGCTGGACCCAACCCGCAGGCGCCTGCTGGGTTTGGCCAGTGTGGTGGGCGTTGTCATCTTGTGGGCCGCGTTGGCGGCCAGCGGCTTGCTTAGCAAAAACCAGTTGCCCTCGCCATGGTCGGTGGCCGAGGCGTTTGCTTACCTGAGCTGGTACGAAGGCAAGAGCCAGCTGGCCGTGGCGACCATGTGGTCGGTGGGGCGTGTGGCGGCGGCTTCCTTGCTGGTGATGATTGTCGGCATTCCCATGGGCATTTTGATGGGTGCGTCGCCCAAGGTGGATGCCGTCCTGTCGCCCCTGGTGGACCCGTTTCGCTCGGCGCCGGTGGCGGCGCTGCTGCCCATCATGGTGATGTGGTTTGGCATCGGTGAAGGCATGAAAATCGCCTTTTTGTTTGTCGGCTCCATCGTTTATTTGACGCCCCTGGTGCGCGACGCCATTCGCTCCGTGCCCGAGCAGTACCTGATTGCCGCCAAAGACATTGGCGCCACGCAACTCGAATGCATCACCAAGGTGCTGGTGCCCCTGGCCATGCCGCGCATCATGGACGCCATCATTGTGGGGGTGTCGGTGAGCTGGACCTACATCACCGTGGCTGAATACGTCAACGCCCAAGAGGGGCTTGGTCAACTGATCGCCAACGCCAAGCGCCTGAGCGCGATGGACCAAGTGTTTGCTGGCATCATCGTCATCATGGCGGTGGCGCTGTTGACTTACCAGGCGCTCATGTGGCTCAAGCAGTCGCTCTACAAATGGGAGACCAAAGCGTGACCGCCGTGCCCCCAGTTACCCCCGTTACTGCCGTTCCCCCCGTTGCCAAGGTGCCCGCAGCTCCCGCCAAGCCGCTGGTGTCGGCCACCAACATCGTGCAGGAGTATGACCAGCCCGATGGCAAGGTCTTACGTGTGCTGGACGATGTTTCGCTGACCTTCGAACAACCGTCCATCAACATGCTGCTGGGCCCTTCGGGGTGTGGCAAGTCCACCTTGCTGCGCATGCTGGGGGGGGTGCGTCCCTGGAATGTGGCCACACCCACCACGGGCCGGGTCGAGATTGAGGGGCAGGCTTGCGACGGGCCGCACGCGGATGCGGTCATGGTGTTTCAGCACTACTCCAACCGGCCTGACCTGACCGTGTGGCAAAACGTGATGTACCCGTTTCGCTTTCAGGAGTGGAAGCGTCGTCTTAGCCAAAAAGAGGCCGAGCAGCGGGTGGACCAGATGCTGGTGGAAGTGGGGCTCGCCGACAAAAAGGCGCTGTTCCCCGCGCAGCTCTCCGGCGGCCAGAACCAGCGGGTGGCGCTGGCGCGGGCGCTGGTGCTGCGGCCGCGCATATTGCTGATGGACGAGCCCTTTGGTGCGCTGGATGCGCAAACACGTTCGCACATGCAACTGCTGTTGGCCAAGCTGCATGAGGTGCACAAATGCCTGGTGGTGTTCGTCACCCACGACGTAACTGAGGCGCTGCTGCTGGGGGATCGGGTGATTGTGCTGTCCACCCAGCCCGCCAAAATCATCGATGATTTTCGGATAGAGGCCCGTCAGCCACGCAGCGCGGACTGGCTCAATGGCGTGGAAGTGCGCGAGATGCACGAGCGCGTGGTGGGCCACTTGCGTGCGGCCGGCGCGCGCGGCAACATGCGGGTGAGCGTGTGAAGCCAGAAGTGTCTTACTGGAACGCGTTCCTGACGCACCCCTACAACCAACTTGTGGTGTGGGCGGCAGCGGCGGCGGGTGTGTTGGCGTCTTTTCCGTATGGGTGGGACGCGCTGGCTTTGTCCTTGCTCGCGTTGGCGGCGGTGGAGGTGGTCGGCCTGGCGGTGGTGCCGGGCTTGCCGCCGTTTGTCGCATCGGTCGATCAAAAAGCGCGCCGCGAGGCCCGCAAGGTCCGGCGCGAGCGGCTGCTGGGCGAAATCAAAATTCATGGCGGCTCCAACCATTTGCGCGCCTGGGAGCAAATGAGCCAGCGTGTGGAATCGCTCTACCGCATGGCGGCCGACACCTCGACCAGCCTGTCCGAGCGCGAGGTGGAGCAGCTCGATGATTTGACGGTGAATTATTTGGCCATGTGTTTGAGCGATGCCGCCATTCGGGCCAAGGATGGTGGCGAGAGCGGTGGCGCTGCCGAGCGCAAATTGCGCGCCGTGACGCAGCGTCTGGCGCAAGGCGACCTGGCCCAGGACGAGCGCCAGCAATTGCTGCGCGCCAAACTGGAGTACGAAGAAGCCATGGCACGCCAGCAGCGTATGGAGATTCGGCGCACGGCGCTGGAGGCCTCGCTGGTCTCCATGCCGGTGCGCATGGAAGAGGTCTACCAGATGGTGATGACCGCCCCCAGCGCGGGCCAACTCAGCGCCTTGCTGGAAGAATCCATGTCCAAGCTGCGCACCGCCGAAGAAGTCAATTTTGATGTGGAAGCGGCGTTTGGTATCCCATCCGGCATCGATTCCGGCACCACCACTACGCAGCCGCCCCTTGCGCCACCACGCCAGGATCGGGTGACACCGATTGCGGCAGGGCGACGCACACCCGGAAGTGTCAGCACGGGAGGGCCAAGAGAATGACCCCTTACCCCTATTTATTTGTTTTAACTGAAGGAGAAAATCAGCATGGCTAACAACGCAATCACCGGGCGCCTGTGGAACTTGTGGACCGGCTTTCTGGCCCTGTGGGTGACCGATATCGAAAAGGAGCACCCCGAGATCGCGTATCAGAACTCGATCCAGTCGATGATCGAAAAATACAGCAAGCTCAAGTCTGCATCGGGGCGCATCATTGCGCGCAAGCTCGATGTCGAGGGCCGCGTGCACACCGCCAAGGCAGAGCTGGCCAAAGTCACCACCCAATTGAACGCCGCCTTGGCCACCAGCCAGGACGACCTGGCGATGGTGCTGATTCAAAAGAAAAATGCGCTGGCCGAAGACCTCACCACCTTGGAGAGCGACTTTGCTGAAGCGGAGAAAGACGCCGAAGAAGCCAAGGCCGCGCTGTTGGACATGAAGGGCGAGATCGACCGCCTCAAGGCCGAAAAAGACCGCATGATTGCCAAGTTCCAAAGCGCCGAGGCTCGCGTGAAAATTCAGGAGTCGCTGGACGGCTTGTCCATCGATGCCGAAGTGCAGGCGCTCGCTGGGGTGCGTGAGCACATTAAGGGCCGCGTGGCCGAAGCCAAGCTGGGTTCGGAGTTGCGCGAGTCCGATCTGGATGTGCGCCTGAAAACCCTGAACCGCACAGCAGGCGCAGTCACGGCACGCGCGCAGCTGGAGGAAATGAAGCGTGCCCAGGCCGCTGCCTCCGGTGTGGCGGCGGGTGGCAAAACGCTCTGACCCCATGGCAATGGTGACTCCAACCATGCAGCAAGTCGCCCCAAGCAAAGCCAGCTTGCCGGCTTGGGCGCAGCTGGTGCGTGAAAAATACCTTGCGGGCGAAGCGTCAACCTTTGTGCTGTACCGCAATGTGTTTGACATCTTTCTGGTGGGCAGCGAGCTGCTCGACCTGAAAGCCTTCTTGACCGGCGTGTTTGTGGCGGAGACCAAGTCCACCGTGGTTGAGGTGTCGTCAGAGTTTGGCGTGCAATGCCTCAAGGGCAAGTTAGAGATCGATCAAACCGGCGACATGCTGGCCCAGTTGCACAGCCTAGAGAGGCACTTGCGCGCCTCGCATGGCACGGCGGTGTTTGTGCCCTATGCCGACAGCTTGATGCCGGGCGAAGATGCAGGCTTTGTCTCAAGTGAAGACCGCAAGATCGGAACCCTGTTTCACCGCTGGTCGCTGGACCGAACCCTCAGCGCGTCGGACAACATCACCTTCATCGTGGTGGAAGCCCTGGGCTCGCTCAACCAGTCGCTGCTGAGCAACCCGAAGGTGGTGGCGATTGAAATCCCGATGCCCGAGCTGGAGACGCGCGCCCAGGTGGTGCGCCTGCTGAGCAGCAAGCTCAGTGACCAGCAAGTCAACCTGTATGCGGCGCGCATGGCCGGTTTGCGTGCGGTGCAAATCGAGAGCCTGCTGCGCGCCTCGGGCAACCAGGCCATGAGCGAGTCCGAGCGCGAGAAATTGATCCTGCAACTGCTCGGTAGCGCCCCCGACGCACCGCAACGCGCCAAGCGTTTTGCCGGCATCACCGCCGGCATGACGGCGGACGAGATTGTCAAACTCGTCGAGCCCACCAAATCCGTACCTTGCGACGACCCCGAAGAAGACGTGCTGCGCCTGATTCAGGCGCGCAAACGCGAGCTGATCGAGAAAGAATGCGCGGGCCTGATCGAGTTTGTCGAACCCAAGCTGGGGCTGGCGTCGGTGGGCGGTGTGGACCACATCACGGACGAGTTGATGGGCATTGCGCGCGCCTTGCGTGCGGGCGACACCAAACTTTCGCCCATGGGCCTGCTGGCCGTGGGGCCCATGGGGGCAGGCAAGACCTTTGTGCTCAAAGCCTTTTTGAAAGAAGCGGGCTTGTCCGCGGTGGCCTTGAAGAACTTCCGCTCCAAATGGGTTGGCTCGACCGAGCGCAATCTGGAGCGGGTGCTGGCCACCGTCAAAGCCATGGGGCCGATTGCGGTGCTGATCGACGAAGGCGACCGCAGCTTCGGCAATGGCGGCGGCGAGGGCGGGGACGACGGCACCAGTTCGCGTGTGATTGCCCGGCTCAAGGAGTTCATGTCCGACACCGACAACCGTGGCCATGTGCTGTTTATCATGCTGACCAACCGCCCCGACAAGCTCGACACCGACATCAAACGCCCCGGTAGGCTGGATCGCAAAATCCCCTTCTTTTATGCCGACACCGCCCAGGCCAGGGCCGCCATCGCCACCGCCGTGTTGCGGCGCTACGATGGCACGCTGGTGTGCGACCAAGCCGAGCTGGAGGCGCTGTGCGAGGGGCTGGGCGGCTACTCCAATGCCGATCTTGAAGCGCTGGTGCTCTTGGGGTTGGACTATTTCTGGCGCGACCCCTCAATGACCATTGCGCAGGCCCTGCAAAAAGCCAGTGCCGACTTCATGCCACCGCAGGAGCGCGACATGATTGACTTTATGGAAATGCTTGCGGTGTCCGAAACTTCGCGGCGCTCGCTGCTGCCCGAACGCTTTCGGTCCATGCCGCTTGAAGAAATTCAGCGCAAGCTGCGCGAGGCGCGAAGCCGGGCGCTGGGGCGCTAAAGCTGCGCCATGGTTTTATTTGGAAATGAAGAGCGATCCCACAACTATTTGACTGAATTTGGAGAAAGAAAATGACTTTGACTCAAGCTACCGAGATGACCCGCCAACAGGTTTTGACATTGATGGCCTGCATGCTGTCCACTGCCCACGTGGACGGGGTATCGCCGCAAGAGCTGGCACTGATGAAATCGTTTTATGAACAATCCGGTCACACCGACCTGCCGCCGTTTGCAGATAACGAGGGCGCTTATGGCGACCCCATGGCCATGGCCGCCCAGTGCGCCAGCGATAGCGGGTTTGCCGAACAACTGGTGCTCATGAGTTTCATGACCGCCTACGCCGATGGTCACCTGACCGACGCCGAACGCGCCCACGTCCTGTTGATTGCCGCGCGTGCCGGGTTGGCCGAGGCGCGCACCCAGCGGCTGCTGCAACAAGTCAAGGACACCCTGATCGGCGCGATCGCCATGATTCCTGATACCGAGTCGGTGGCCTCTATTGCCAAGGGGCTGTAGGCGAGTTTGGCGTTGATCCAAGCCGGGTGCGGCGCTGCTGGCGGCGAGCACCGGAGGGCGCAACACCTAGACTGGTTCAGTCCCTTTGTTTGTTGAAGGGCTGATGTTTGGTTCTTGCCTCAGTGTTGTTGGATTTCTTGCGGCTTTTTTGGCTGTTTCCGCAAGTCTGGTGGGCATAGTTCGCTATAAAAGTTATAGTGATCTGTTCGTGATTTCTGGCCGCTTTCAGGCAGAAATCGAGCGAATTGGCCCCCCACCGACGTTGGAAAGTTGCACTTCAAAGTGGTCATCCTCCATTCGGAGGAAAAACCACGGGGCAAGCCAGCACGCCATTTTCAGAAACCTGTTGCCTATGAAACCCCTATTGCTCTCCCTCATTGCCGCCCTTTTCGCGGGCGCGGCGCTTGCTGCGGGCGCTGGGGAAGACCCGAATAGGCCAAGAGAATTCTGGTGGTACTGGGATCGGCCTGCTGCGCAACTTCCGCCGCCAGCGCCGGGTGTGGGTGCTGCGGTGCTGGTGACGCACGTAATCTTCTCGGGGCAGGGGTACATACTGCAGCCGCGTCGCAGCGCATTGCGTTTGCCACAGGGCACCGCAACCATGCCGGTGGTTCATGTGGAAGTTGACCCGGCGCGAGCCTTTGCCGCCAACGCGGCGCAGAGCGATGCCTTGCGTGCGGCGGTACTCGACGCGGTGCGGCGCGGTTCGTCCACTTGGGTGCAACTTGATTTTGAAGCACGACGCTCGCAACGCGCGTTTTGGCGCACTGCGGTCCACAGCATCAAGGCCGCCTTGCCTGCGGGTGTGCGGCTTTCGGTCACTGCGCTGGCCAGCTGGTGTTATGGAGATCGTTGGATAGGGGACGCGCCCGTCGACGAAATGGTGCCCATGTACTTCCGCCTGCGACAGACACGGCGCGACTATATTCTGCGCAGTGCTGCAGGCGTAAGTGAGGCGCGCTGTGCCAGCGCCTATGGTGTGGCCGACGACGAACCGGACTGGCCAGTGGCGTTGCCGGGCCGTCGCTTTGTATTTTTGGGTCAACGGGGTCGACTGGGCACCGATTTGATTGCCGATTTTCAAGGGAGTTATTTGCCATGATGCACTCGTTTGTTTGCCCGTCTTTTGCCCGCTTTTTCGCGGTACTTTGTGTGCTGGCAGTAGCCCTCATGGCACCGCCGACCTTTGCCTCGGGCGGGGGCGAAGAGTCGCCGCCAGAATTCAATTCGCCTTGGGGGCCGGTGCGGCCGATTGCCGATCTGGCAAGCGGCAGCTTGGGGGTGGTCGAAGCCTCGTGGTGGCGCAAGCCCTTGCTGTTGGCCTGGTACCGGTTCAATGGGCTGCCCATTCCCGCCAAGGCACTGGATGCGTTTGAGTACAGCGAGAAGTCCGCCGCCGTCGATGGCGGAACCGCGGCGATGGCATGGCTGGCACAGGCCAAAGCCGTTGCCGCCGTACCGGCGCCCGCGCAAGTGGCTACCGCTACCCACTCTGTCGCAGGGAACCAATGGGACACATTCGAGAATTGCCCGAATGCTGCCTGGGAGCAGGCCCGCCAGACGCTTGCCGAGCGCTCGAAAACATGGGGCGTCGACAGCCCCGTCTTACACGACTGGCTCCAGATGCAGCACCGCGTATTTGCGCGTTGTCCGCAGGGGCCGACTTACTTCCGCAAGGATTTGGCGCAGGCCGGGCGGGGTAATGCGTTGTATCACCAACCGTTTGTACTGCCCTACATGGCGCTGCCAGACCCACCGGCCAATGCCCCGACGCTGCTGGTTAAAGACCGCGCCTACCAGCGCGGCGCTGCGCTGCTGTACGAAGGCAATTACCAGGCGGCAGAAGACGCCTTCAAGAAAATTGCCCAAGACGGCGCATCGCCATGGCAAGCGTGGGGCATGTACCTGGCTTTCAGGGCGCGCCTGCGCAGCGTTCAGATGACGGCACCACCTGAGAATTTTTACGACCCGTGCCAGGCACCGGAGTGCATCCAGCGGCGTGCCGATGCGCGCACGCTCAAAGCTACCGAAAGCACGCGGCTGCGCGAAGAATTGGCGCGTGCCATTTTGGCAGCCCAAACTGCCAGAAAGCCAGCCGAGGCAGCGCGTCTTGCCGACCTGGACGCGCTGATTGGTGCCCGCCTGGACCCGGCAAAGCGCTTCGCAGAACTGGCCGCGGTATTGGCGAACCCCGGCGTCGACCCCACCGTAACCCGGCGCGCCGCAAACGACTATTTGCTCTTGCACCGGCAGTTTTCTCCCAGCGAACCAATGGGCGAGTGGCTGGCGGGATTGATTAATGGGTTCGACCCCACCCCTGCACCCTGTCGCACCGGCGCTGGTGCGCCTTTGCCTCGGTCGCCCTCTCCAGACACCGCTGAAAGCGAATGCCGACGCCTGCAGTGGAGCCAGGAATCGCTGCGGCGCTTTGAGCAGGGGCCCACGCACTCTGCGTGGCTCTTCAGCGCAGCGGCACTGGCGCACCGCAATGACCCGCACGTTGGCAAACTGTTGGCGGCCATGGGCAAAGTTCCTGACGACCATCCCGGTGCGGCAAGCTTCATGCAGCAACGATTAAGGTTGGGCGGGCGTGAAGACGGTTTGCGCCTGGCTGCTGCGCTGCTGGAGAGGCCAGACATCACCAGCGACTATTCCGCGCGCAACCGGGTGCGTGAATACCGCTTGTGGCACGCAAGCAGCTTGAGCGACTTGTGCCGGGATGCCCAGCGCGAGCACGGCACCGCCTTCGATCGCGATACCTTGATGCGATCACCAGCACCTGACCCCAAGGCCGAACCGACTTGGGGCTGGGATTACGACAGCAACTGGATTTTGAACTACGAGTTACCGCACTCGGCCTTGATCGAATCCGCACAACACGCCGAATGCCCACCGTCACTGCGTGCAAAGGCCGCCTACATAGCTTGGTCACGCGCAATTTTGCGCAAGGATGTTGCCGGCGCGCGCCAGGCGGCAGCGGTATGGCCCAAAGGCAATGACGAGGGCAACGCACCAGAGATCGCGCTGGTTCTGGCCATCACCGATGACAAAGCGTTTCTGCTCGAAAGTGGACTGGCGATTGCAGGCGCGCGGATAGGGGGCACCTGTCGCATTGCCGCCCCACAGGCCGATGGCTACACGCCTGATTACGAGGAAGTAGTCGGTAGTTTGCCGTCCAGCCTGGGGCATTTTGCAAAAAATGTGCTGACGCCCGCGCATTACGCGCAGTGGCAGCGCGAGCGCAAACTGCTTGACGCGCTGCCCGATCTGGATTCGATGTGGATGCAAAATGTGCTGGAGTTTGCACAGGCGTTTCCCACCGATGCGCGGGTGCCCGGCCTGTTGCGCGACGCCGTCTACCGCACGCGCAGAAACTGGTGCGCAGCCAGTTCTGCCGGCAAACTCTCCAAAGCCGCTTTCGATCTGCTCAAGCGCAAGTACCCCCAATCCGAAGAGGCGCGTGCTACCAAATACTGGTTTAAGCCCGGAAGCTGATTTGGGGCCAACTGGGCTACTGCTTGGATTACTTGGGCGGACTATTGCCTCGTCCACATCCCGGTTCGCTTTTTGGGTGGATTATTGGATTCCCCCAGTTGCCCATTATCGGGCCACTGCAGTGCTGCACTTTTTCTTTTGTGATCTGGAAATCCTCAATTCATGCCCTTCACACCATCCCATGACATTCAAACGGCACGGCCTGCGGACTAAGCATGTTGCTGTGTCGGTGTTTCCAGGCACCGCGCCAGCACAAAGCCCAGTGCGCTGGCTGGTGCAATGCCGGCAAAGCTGTCGCTGAAGATGCGTCCGAACACGGCGGCCGGGTTGGCAAATGAGGTGCTGGCGGTAAACCAGTAGGCTGCGCCGATGTAGCAGGCCACCAGGCCACTTGCCTTGCCTGCAGGCGAGCGCAAAATGACAAACAGCAAACCTGCCGTGGCCACCGCCTCGGCCAGCCACTGGCCCCAGCCGCCAAATTGCCCGTTGGCCAGCCGCCGCGCAGCTTGTGGCTGATTTGCAGCACCGGCAGGTCAAACATGGCGTTGGCCAGCCAAGCTCCCAGCACCGCACCCATGAGTTGGGCTACTATGAAAAACATAGCTGTTCGCGCAGTACTGACGGGCGCAAGCGTGCCTTTTGACCACATAAGCAGCGTGACCAGCGGGTTGAAATGGGCACCGCTGATGGGCCCCAGGGTTTCAATCAAAACGAACAGCGTGAACACGGTGGCCAGGGTGTTGGCCAGCAGGGCCAGGCCCGTGTTGCCGCCGCACAGCCGTTCGGCCATGATGCCCGAGCCGATCACCGCGCACAGCAGGGCGCACGTGCCGAGCAGCTCGGCCAGTAACTTTTGAGTCAGGGTCGGGGTCAATGGCATGGGAAGGGTCTGAAAACTCATGATGATGAATGCAGATCGCGGGCTGCTTGCTCAAGCAGCAGGCGGTCAATACCTGCCGTGGGTAGATTGACCAGCAGCTCCAGTCGGGGGCTATCATGCGGGCATGCTATTTTTCAACAACGCGGGCCCCAGCGTAGCGGGGCAGCACTACATGATCGACCCGCTGGCGCGCATTGACGTGGGCAGCATCGAAACCCTGATTGCCCAGCAGCGCTACTCATCCTGCACGCGCCACGCCAAACCGGCAAAACCACCTGCCTGCTGGCGCTCATGCACCACCTCAACCATCAGGGGCAGTACCGCGCGCTGTATGTCAACATTGAAGGCGCTCAAGGCGTGCGTGGCAATGCAGATAAGGGCATCAATGCCATTTGCAGCGCCTTTGTACGCTCGGCAGCCCTTTACTTGCAAGACCCGGGGCCTGATACCTGGTTGCACAGCAAGGGGCATTTGATTGAGGCCAGCGACCGCTTTTCGGCCCTGCTGGCCCACTGGTCGCAAAACGACCCGCAAGCCGCCACCGCCACCGTCCCGGCAGACGACTCCCAACCGGCTGTGCACCCCACCGTTCTTTTTCTCGACGAAGTCGACGCCCTGGTGGGCGACACCCTGATCTCCCTTTTGCGCCAAATCCGCGCCGGCTACGCCCAGCGCCCGCAGGCATTCCCGCAAACCGTCATTTTGTGCGGCGTGCGCGACGTGCGCGACTACCGCATCCACACCGCGCACCAGAAATCATCACCGGTGGCAGCGCCTTCAACATCAAGGCCGAATCGCTGCGCCTGGGCAATTTGAGCCGCGAAGAAACCATCGCTCTGTGGCAGCAGCACGACCGAGACCGGCCAGACCTTTGATGACGCCATCTGGATTGAGCTGTGGGAAGACACCCGTGGCCAGCCCTGGCTGGTCAACGCCCTGGGGCGGGAATGCACCGAAAAAGACAAAGCCGCCCGCGATGACCGCCACAGCCCCATCACGCTGGAGCGCTACAAGCAGGCCAAAGAACGCCTGATCTACAGCCGCGCCACCCACCTGGACGCGCTTGCTGACAAACTGCGCGAGCCGCGCGTGCGCAATATTGTGGCTCCCATGCTCGCAGGCGACATCTCCACCACCCACTTCCCCGAAGACGACCTGCAATACATCGAAGACCTGGGCCTCATTCGCCGCCGCCCCGACCTGATCATTGCCAACCGCATTTACCGCGAAGTGCTGCCGCGCGAAATCACCTCGCCCATACAGGACTTTCTGCACTACCCCCAGCCCTGGTATCTGACAGCCCAGCGCGAACTCGACATGGACAAACTGCTGGCGGCGTTTCAGCAGTTCTTCCGCGAACACTCTGACGCCTGGATGCAGGGCTTCAACTTTGCCGAAGCCGGCCCGCAACTGCTGATGCAGGCCTTTTTGCAGCGCATCGTCAACGGCGGCGGGCGCATCAACCGCGAATACGGCCTGGGCTTGAAGCGCACCGACCTCTTCATCGAATGGCCGGTCAGTGAAACCGAGGGCTACTACGGCAAAGTGCAGCGCATTGTGATCGAACTCAAGCTGCTGCGCGACAAACAAAGCCTGGTGGCGGTGCAAAAAGAGGGCCTGGCGCAAACGGCGGACTACGCCCAGCGCTGCGGAGCCGACGAGGCCCATTTGGTCATCTTCGACCGCCGGGCCAACAAACCCTGGAGCAAGCGCATCTGGCGCAAGAACGCCGTGTTTGATGATGTAGCCATTGGGGTGTGGGGGGCGTAGCTTTACTTAAAAATGATAGCTGCTCCCGCCCGTCAGACAAGCGCAAGCGACTGTTTTGGTCCATGAATTCGCTACCCCCATAGTCACCCGCACCGCGTTGGCGCAATCCCAGCCGCTCGCCTTCACCGTTCGTTGGCGCACACCACACGGGGAAAACATGGCACGTACAAGAGATGGGCAGTCGCACTGATGGCCTTGCTGCTGCTATGGATGGCCCCGCTGGCACTGGCGCAAGAGGGCAGCGACCTCATCAAGGCGTTTGGCGGTTTTCTGAGCCGCAATGTTGCGCCGACCAACCCAGGTGGCGCATCCAGTGACAAAGCGGCCGACGCCAACACAGAGCCCCTTGTCACAGACAACAGCAGTGCCCCTGGCGACACCTCAAGCAGCCGCAGCCCCAGTGCAGCGTTCACCGGCAAACGCATCGCCCTGGTCATTGGCAACAACGCCTACCAAAAAGTCAGCAAACTCGAAAAAGCCGGCAACGTCGCCAGCGCCATGGCGCGCGAACTCACCGCAGCGGCCTGTTAACCTGGACTAAGGCATGTTGCTGTGTCGGTGTTTCCAGGCACCGCGCCAGCCAGCTCCCCGCCAGCGCACCCACGGCCTGCGCCAGCACAAAGCCCAGTGCGCTGGCCGGTGCAATGCCGGCAAAGCTGTCGCTGAACATGCGCCCCAGCACGGCGGCCGGGTTGGCAAACGAAGTGCTGGCGGTAAACCAGTAAGCCGCGCCGATGTAGCAGGCCACCAGGCTACTTGCCTTGCCTGCGGGCGAGCGCAAAATGACAAACAACAAACCTGCAGTGGCCACCGCCTCGGCCAGCCACTGGCCCCAGCCGCCAAATTGCCCGTTGGCCAGCCAGCCGCCGCGCAGCTTGTGGCTGATTTGCAGCACCGGCAGGTCAAACATGGCGTTGGCCAGCCAAGCTCCCAGCACCGCACCCATGAGTTGGGCTACTATGAAAAACATAGCTGTTCGCGCAGTATTGACGGGCGCAATCGTGCCTTTTGACCACATCAGCAGCGTGACCAGCGGGGTGAAATGGGCACCGCTGATGTGCCCCAGGGACTCAATCAAAACGAACAGCGTGAAGACGGTGGCCAGGGTGTTGGCCAGCAGGGCCAGGCCCGTGTTGCCGCCGCACAGGCGTTCGGCCATGATGCCCGAGCCGATCACCGCGCACAGCAGGGCGCAAGTGCCGAGCAGCTCGGCCAGTAACTTTTGAGTCAGGGTCGGGGTCAATGGCATGGGAAGGGTCTGAGAACTCATGATGATGAATGCAGATCGCGGGCCGCTTGCTCAAGCAGCAGGCGGTCAATTCCGGCCATGGGCAGGTTGACCAGCAGCTCCAGTCGCAGGTGAAGGGCGTGCAGGGTCTGGCGAAAGGCTTCGAGTTGATGTTCCTGCGTGCCTTCGCCAGCCGACGGGTCCGGGTAGCCCCAGTGGGCGGTGGCGGGGTGGCCCGGCCAGCAGGGGCAGACTTCTCCGGCAGCGTCGTCGCAGACGGTGATGACCAAGTCCATGTGCGGGGCATTGGCGTCAGCAAATTCGTCCCAGTTCTTGCTGCGCAGCCCGTCGGTGGAGATGCCGGCGTTGTGCAAGACCTGCAAGGCCAGTGGATGGGGTTGCTGGCTGCCCAGCGGGCTGCTGCCGGCTGAAAAGCCGCGAAACCGTTTGCCACCCATGTGGTTCAGAACCGCTTCAGCCAAAATGCTGCGCCCCACGTTGTGGTTGCACAGGAAAAGGACATGGATGGGTCTGTCGGTCATGGCAAAACTCTCTGGTTAGCAGGTGGTGGTGGTGGCAGCTCGCCTGGCAAGCAAAACATTGTTGATTATTCCTTGGCCAAAGCCCGCGCCGTGTTTTGCAGCAGGGTTTTTTCCAGCTTTTCGGGCGGCAGGCTCACCAGCAGTTCCAGCCGCCTTTTCAGCGCGTGCAGGGTCTGGCGGAAGGCTTCGAGCTTTTGCGCGTCCGTGCCCTCGCCCGCGGACGGGTCCGGGTAGCCCCAGTGCGCGGTGGCGGGCTGGCCCGGCCAGTAGGGGCAGACTTCACCGGCGGCGTTGTCGCAGACGGTGATCACCAAATCCATGGGCGTGGCACCTGGCGCACCGAACTCGTCCCAGCTTTTGCTGCGCAGCCCTTCGATGGCCATGCCGGCGCTTTGCAGCACCTGCAGGCCCAGCGGGTTGGGTTGCTGGTTCTCGCGCGGGCTGCTGCCTGCCGAAAAAGCCTTGAAGCGGCCTTGGCCGATGTGGTTGAGGATGGCTTCGGCCAGGATGCTGCGCGCCGAGTTGTGGGTGCATAAAAAGAGTACGTTTAACATTTTCAAAGTCCTATAAGGGGGAAGGGGAGTTCATTGGAGTTAATGGAAGTTAAAGGGACGTGACAGGTGCAGGCGCATTGCCCGCCAGCTGCAAAAGCCGCTGCACACCCACCGGCTCGTCCTGCAGCAAGGGCACCAGCGCATAACGACGGGCGTGGTGGGTGGCGACCGATTCGATTTCTGCGCGTTCGTTGTCAGCCCGCTGGCGCAGCAAGCTTGAAGTGAGCGGCGCATGTTGCGCACTGGCGGCCACGCTGTTGTTGATGACCCAGGCCCAGGGCTCGATACCGGCGCGGCGCAGGTCGGCCTGCAGGTTGGCAGCTTCGAGCACCGGGGTTTTTTCGGCCAGCGTCACCAAGAGCACCTTGGTTTGCCGGGGGTCTTGCAACTGCTGCATGGGTGTGGTGAAGTGCAGGCCGCTACCGGCCATCTGGCGCACGATGTCGCGGTGGTAAGCACCCGTGGCGTCGAGCAGGAGCAGCGTGTGGCCGGTGGGGGCGGTGTCCATCACGACAAACTTTTTACCCGCCTCGCGGATCACGCGCGAGAAGGCCTGAAACACGGCAATCTCCTCGGTGCAGGGCGAGCGCAGGTCTTCTTCCAGCAGGGCGCGGCCCTGGGCGTCAAGTTTTGCGCCTTTGCTGGCCAGCACCTGCGCGCGGTATTGCTCGGTAACTTCATGCGGGTCGATGCGGCTGACCGTCAGGTGGGCCAGCGCGCCGTGCAAGGTTTCGCTCAGGTGGGCGGCGGGGTCGGAGGTGGTGAGGTGCACCTCTAGGTCGCGCTGCGCCAGTTGCACCGCCACCGCGGCGGCCAAGGTGGTTTTGCCCACGCCGCCCTTGCCCATCAGCATGACCAGGCCATGGCCGTCTTGCGCAATTTCGTCCACCAGTTGCGACAAGCTGGGGGCGGCCAGGGGAGCGGGCTGCTTTGTCACAAGCGGGGCAGCGGGTGCGCTTTGGATGAGCAGCTGGCGCAAGGCAGGCAAACCCACCAGGTCAAACGCCTTGAGTGTGATCTGGTCGGTGGGCAGCTCGGCCAGTGCGGCGGGCAGGTCGGCCAGCGCTGCCTGTTCGCGTCGCACCACAGCAGCGGCCAGCGGGTCGTGTGCGGCTTCAGACGGTGGCAACACGCCGTTGACGACCAGGTGCAGTTGGGTCAGGCCAATGCCAGCCAGCTCGCCATGGGTACGCGCCGCTTCGCGCAAGGTGGAGCTTTGAGCGCGCGCCACCAACACCAGGCGGGTGCGCAGCGGATCAGCCAGCGCCTGGACAGCCTCTTTGTATTGCACGCGCTGTTTTTCCAACCCGGCCAAGGGGCCCAGGCAGGAGGCATCGCCCTTGCCTGCTTCCAGAAAACCGCTCCAGGCACCCGGCAGCTGCAGCAGGCGGATGGTGTGGCCGGTGGGCGCGGTGTCAAACACAATGTGATCAAAATCGCGGGTCAACGCTGAATCAAGCAGCAAGGCGGTGAATTCGTCAAACGCCGCAATCTCGGTGGTGCAGGCACCCGAGAGCTGTTCTTCAATGCCTTTGACGATGCTCTCGGGCAACACGCCGCGCACCGGGCCGACGATGCGGTCGCGGTAGGCCTGGGCGGCGGCTTGCGGGTCAATCTCCAATGCGCTGAGTCGGGGCACGTCTGGCACGGCAGTGATGTGGTTGCCAATGGTGATGCCAAACACCTGCCCCACGTTGGAGGCCGGGTCGGTGCTGACCAGCAGTACACGCTTGTCCTGCGCGGCCAGGTGCAGGGCGCTGGCGCAGGCAATCGAGGTTTTGCCCACGCCGCCTTTGCCGGTAAAAAAGAGAAAGCGGGGTGGGTTTTGCAGGAATTTCATGGCATTGCTCAGGGGTGTTTAGCCGCAGCGGCCACCGGAGCAGCAACCGCCTGCAGCGGCAGCAGGCGGGAGTTTCGACCGCAGCGACGGCGGGCACGATGCCTGCCCAGCGCGCCAGCTCGTCACGGCTGGGGTAGCGCCCGGCCAGCGCCAGTTCACCATCGACCAGCGTGACCGGCAATGCGCCTTCGCCCGAACGCTCCAGCAAGCCTTTCACAATGGCATTGCCCGCAAACGCCATGGGCTGCTGCGCCAGGTTCAAGCGCTCAATGGGGGCGTTGTTTTGCCTGGCCCAGTCCACATCGGCGGCAAAGGCGACCAGCGCCTGGTCCACGTCCACACCGCACACGCCGCTGCTGCAGCACAAGGCGGGGTCAAATATCTGGATGTTTTTCATGAAAATACTCCTGTTAAATTAAAGAAAACGCTATTGTTTTAGTAGCTGCTTGCGCACGTCAATAGTGCGCAAACGGCCAATTTCATCTATAAATATGGGCAAGGTTCAGTGCCCTGCCACGCGCTGGCCCTGCGCGTTCACCACCGGCTCGCCGTCTTCCTTGCTGAAAGCGCCGCGCTGGGGCTGGGGCAGGATGTCCAGCACCGCCTCGGACGGGCGGCACAGCCGCGTGCCCAGCTCTGTGACGACGATGGGGCGGTTCATCAGCGCCGGGTGCGCCACCATGGCGTCAATCAGGGCCGCCTCGCTCAGGGCCGGGTTGTCCAGCGCCAGCTCTTCATACAGTGGGCCTTTGGCGCGCACGACGTCGCGGGCTGGCACCTTCATCTGCGCCAGCAGCGCCACCAGCGTTTCGCGACCCGGCGGGGTTTTCAGGTAGTCGATGACCTGTGGCTCAAGGCCCGCATTGCGGATCAGGGCCAGCACATTGCGCGAGGTGCCGCAGGCGGGGTTGTGGTAAATGGTGACGGAGTTCATGGCTGGCTTTCGGATGAGACTTGTTTGCTATAAAAAAAGGAGCTGCTTGCGCAGGTATTACGTGCGCCAGGGGCTTATTTGGCTTAAAAAATTGCACCTCATACCGCTTCCTGCCGGGTAAGGTTTTGAGACAGTTTGGTAAGTTCGCTCAGCTGCGGCACCACCACCACCGGGGAGAAACCGCCCCCCGGTGTGCGAAAGTTGGTGGTCTGGCCCTGGTAGGTGCGCGCCGCCAGCAGCTGCACCTGGCCGTCATACGTGTAGGCGCGCACGTCAAACTTCAAATCGGTCTCCTGGCCATCGACGGTGACCATGCGCTGCCCCGGCGGCACCAGCGTCTGGGCAATAAAGTCGCCCGCCACAATCTCGTCCCACACCCGGCGCGTGAGCTTGTCGCCCCGGTAAACCGCCTTGGCCCCGTAACCCGCCACTGGTTTGAAAAAGAGCCCCCGGCGCTGCGCCCACAGGCTGTCTGCCTGATCGGGCGTGACCCGCCGGGTGGGCGGCACAGCAGCACCCAGCAGGGCGCGGTCGGCTGGGCTGACGCCCCATTTGGCCAGCAAGGCAGAGTCGCTCAGGGCGACCAGGTTGCGCTTGTCGGCCAGCAAGGCATGGGCCTGCGGGTGGGGTGTGAGCACCGTGGCACCCGCCTGGTAGGCCTCGCGCAAAGCCTGGTGGGCGGGCTCGATCAGATAAAAATCGGTCAGCCGGTTGTAAACCATGTCCACCACCTTGTTGCCGTGCCACAGCTGGCCATCTCGCCATTCAAGCGCCTTGGGGTCGGCAATCGTGGCCAACACGCCGTGCTGCAAAAACAGCTGGCGGTACAGCTCGAACTCGGGGGCCAGGTACTGGGCCTGCGGCTCATCGTCCACGATCAAGATGTTGCGCAGCTGCTGCTTGCCGCGTTGTGCGCGCCACTCGGCCATGAACATGTCAAAAAAAGTTTGCGCCAGGGTGTCCAGCGGCGTGTAGCTGGCAAAGGCGCGGCTCATGGTCTCGCAGCAGGCTTTTTGCGCCCGCGCCAACGCTGTGTTGAGCAGCGCGCCCCCGGCGTTGGTGTTGATCTCGATCAGCCGCAGGCCGTCCTCGTTCACATGAAAGTCATAACCCATGTGAACCCCCAGCGGGCCAAAGGCGTGCTGGGCGATGGCGGGTGCCCGCGCCAGCGCCTGCTGGCGGTAGGCGGGCAGGGCGACGATGCGCTCAATCGCTGCCACTGTTGCCACCAGGGTGTCAAAGGTGTTTTGAGCCAGAAAAACGGCTGACGATGAAAACAGATGGGGCCGCGTTTGCACAATGTGCTGCGCCAGCCCGGCCAGCGCCGGGTCGCTTTCCAGCTGTGCCTGCAGCTGGTGTGCGTCCAGCGTGTGGCACAGGCAGCCATGGTTCAGGGCGGTGGCGAGTTTCATTCAGCAGACTCCTTGGAACCAGGTTCGCAATCGGGCTCGCAATCGAGCTCACAGGCTTCGCCCTGGCAGCAGTGCTGCGTCAGGTAGCCCAGCAAACTGTTCATGCGGGCAAAGTCAGCCCGGTAAATCAGGTTGCGCCCGCGCGGCTCGCAGCTGATCAGCCCCGCGTTGACCAGCTCCTTGAGGTGAAACGACAGGGCGCTGGGCGATGAGCCCAACTGCTCGGCAATCACCCCCGGCGTCAGACCACCCGGACCCGCCACGACCAAGGCCCTGAAAGCGCGCAGCCGCTGGGCTTGGGCGATGGCGGCCAAGGCCTTGACGGCGACGGCCTCGTCTATCGGGTTTGAATGATTGTTCATGCTTCAATGATACTTGAAATGTTTAAGTATTGGGGCGGGTGGGTGCTTACCGCTCACCAACCAAGCTCATCGCACCTCTTTCGTCGTTATGCTCAGGGTGATCGTCACAACATGGATGGACGAGCACATCGCCAAAAACGTCACCGCCGAGCGCGTCAAGCGCGTGAGCCAAGGCTACACCAACGCCAAAGGGGAGGCGTGCCGGGCCTGTCGCCAGAGGGTGGCGGCTTTCAGTTCTGCACCCTGTCCGCCGAGCCCCTGTTCACCCCGCAAGGCCAAATCCGCGACGACGTGACCTTTGCCCAACTGGCCGAGTTTGTCTGGTTCGCCGAAACCGGCACCGGCTACAGCGGCAAGGCTGATTCGCCACTTTTGGGCATGCACGAAGGCCGCGCGATATACCTGCTGTACAAAGGCATTTTGAAAGACAAAGCCGTGGACGGTGGCAATGTGTTGACCGCCGCAGTTTTTGCCATTTTGCCGACCTTTGACGGCCCCAAAACCATCTACGCCGCAGCCTGTCGCCTGGGTGCGCCGCGCCTGCAGCGCGAGCAGATTGCGTTCAAACAAACACCGTATGCGCTGGCGGTGTAAATTACGCCAACTAACTTTTGAAGGAGATCGAGATGAATACACAGGAGATCATTGCATTGACCCTCAAGCTCAAACCGCATGAGCGCTTGCAGATCGTGGACAAAATACATGAGAGTTTTGACCGACCCGACCCCGAAATTGAACGACTGTGGGGTGAGGAGGCTGTTCGGCGGCTTGCAAGTTTTGACGCTGGACGCAGCAAGACGTATTGCTCCGATGAAGTTTTCGGAAACGACTGATGCGCGTCCGCTTTGAAGAGCTTGCCAAACTCGAATTTGATGATGCACGCGCTTGGTATCGGGCTATCCATCCGGAGTTGGCGCAGTCGTTTACGCGTGAAGTCCGTGCTGCCACTCAGCGCATGTCGCATATGCCCTTGCTGTACCCACTGGAGAGAGGCGATGTTCGGCGCTGTGTGCTGACGCAGTTTAGCTACACACTGCGTTACGCCGTGCGTGGTGACCTGATACTCATTTTGTCCGTATCGCATCAACATCGTGACCCAGACTATTGGGTGGATCGAATCACCTCCGAATGACCCAGTTCACCCCCAAAAAATACCAGCAAGACCCGGCCAACCAAGGCGGTGTGCTTGACAGTGTGGAAGCTTGTTTCAAGGCTTTTCACACCTTTGGCCGCGCCTCGCTGGCGTTTACCGCCGTCACCGAAGACCTGTGGGGCCAAAGCCTGCGCTACACGCCGCTGGCAGGTTTTGCGCCAGACATGCCCTACTTTTGCCTGCGCGTGCCCACGGGCGGTGGCAAAACCTGGCTGGCGGCCAAAAGCCTGCAACTGGTCAATACGCATTTGCTGCGTGTGCCGCACAGCGTGGTGCTGTGGCTGGTGCCCAGCAAACCGATTCGGGAACAAACCCTGCGCGGCCTCAAAGACCGCTACCACCCTTTAAACGCCGCACTGCGCGAGGCGGGGTCGGTCACGGTGCTGGATTTGACGGAGGCCAAAGGGTTGACCCGTGCCACGCTCGACACGTCCACCGTGGTGATCGTCGCCACCCGGCAGGCTTTTCAGGTGGAAGACGAAGAAAGCCGCAAGGTCTACGAGTCCAGCGGCGCGCTGATGCACCACTTTGAAAATTTGACCGCCACGCAGCGCCAGGGGCTGCTCCAAGATGGTGACACCGTACCCTCTTCGCTGGCCAATGTGTTGCGCCTGCGCCGCCCGTTTGTGGTGGTGGACGAGGCCCACAACAACCGCACCGAGTTGGCCTTTGACATGCTGGCCCGCTTCAACCCCAGCGGCATCATGGAGTTGACCGCCACGCCGGATATGGAGCGCACGCCCAGCAATGTGCTGCACAGCGTGAGCGCATCGCAGCTCAAAGCCGAGCAAATGATCAAGCTGCCGGTGGTGCTGGAGACCGAGCCCAACTGGCAGCAGTGCCTGAGTGATGCCATCGCAAGGCGCAATGCCTTGCAAAAACTGGCCGACGACGAGCAACGCCAGGGCGCCACTTACTTGCGGCCGATTGTGTTGATCCAGTCTGAGCCGCGCCGCGAGGGGTTGGACAAGCTGGACTTTGAGCGCGTGCGCCAGGAATTGCTGACCAACCACAGCATCCCCGCTGACGAGATCATTGTGGCCACCAGCGACGAAAAAGGCCTGGAGGCGGTGGATGCGAAGTACCCGCGCGGCATCAGCGACCCCGCCTGCCCGGTGAAGTTTGTCATTACCCAAAAGGCATTGGCGGAGGGGTGGGACTGGCGTGATCGACATTGATGAGTCCAGCGGCAGATTGGTTCAGGATTTCATGCCCAATTTGCAGCGAGACCTTGGGCTAGCCTACACGCCAGAGCACTGGGACCGCATCAAACTGGCCGCTTGGCTGTGCACCAATCTGCCCGAGCCGTCGCTAACCCATGCGAGCAAGTTGGCGTTTGTGTCGGGATGGCTGTCAAGCTTGCTGGCCCAACCTGGTTTTGATTTGGGCCGGGCCAATCTGCAGAAGTTTCAGATGCGCAACCTGCTTGAGGCTCGCATTCGGGAGTTGCGTGCGATGGCATCCTGCCAACCTTCTCGATCCTGATGTGCGCAGGCATGCGCTCTTTCTTTCTGTCTGTCATCAAAATGCCATGCACATGCCACAACCCTGTCATGTGCCTTGGTCAAGATTGGGCAGTACACAACAGGAGAAGAAGACATGAAAGAACTGCCCAACCCTACGTTTGCCCTGTCCCCGCAATCCTTGCCCAGGGGGTCACTTCACCGACCTTTTACGCGGTTCGATGGTGCATCTCAATCGTCAACACCCCGGGTTGAGCGCGGTGGTCTCACGGTTTCGTGGGCCAATCATGTTGACGAAGTCCGGCAAGCCCAGCGCCTGAGGTTCAAGGTTTTTGCGCAGGAAATGGGTGCCCGGTTGGACACCAAGTTCCCCGGACACGACGTGGATTTGTTCGACAACTTCTGCGAACACCTTTTGGTGCGCGATGAAGTAACCCGCGAGGTGGTGGGAACCTACCGGGTGCTGACCCCCGCACAAGCCAAACGCGTGGGTAGCACCTACAGTGACCTGGAGTTTGACCTGACCCGTCTGCGCGGCTTGCGTGAACGCATGGTGGAGCTGGGGCGCAGCTGCGTTCACCCGGACTACCGTACCGGGGGTGTCATCATGGCTTTGTGGGGTGCCTTGGCAGAATTCATGGTGCGCAACCAGTTGGACACCATGATCGGCTGCGCCAGCATCCCCATGCTGCACAACGGCATCGTCAGCGGCGACGTGGCGGCCAGCATCTGGCAGCAGCTCAAAACCAGTCACCTGGCACCGATTGAACATCATGTGCGCCCGCGCCTGCCGTTGCCGGTGGAGCGGCTCGACAGCAGTTTGGCGGTGGAGCCTCCGGCGTTGATCAAAGGTTATTTGCGCCTGGGTGCCAAGATTTTGGGTGCACCGGCTTGGGACCCGGACTTCAACACAGCCGATTTGCCGATGATGATGCGCATCAACGATCTGCCCCCGCGCTATCGCAAGCACTTCTTGGGGGCTTGAGGCTGGGCGTTGGTTGGCAGGTCACTGCGCTCCCTGCCATTCCCTTGATATTTTCCAGTCGGTTCCCGAGCGCTCAAAGAGCAAAGTCTTGAGCTGCGCAACTTCGCGGTACTTGCCTGAACTGTAGTCCTGCAAAAACTCGGCCTTCATTTGTTTTTCGTTCAGACTTTCAATGCGCAAGTCCACGATTTTGACGGCAATACCGTCTGGTCGGTTCAGGGCTTTGCGCCGTGCTGCTTCCCAGTCGGCCCGCGACTGGCCACGCGCAGGGATGAAACCAGGACTGTAAAACGCCAGGTAGCTGGTGGCATCGCGCGACTGCCAGGCAAGACGCCATTGCTCAATCAGCTCGCCAATCCGCGCTGACTCATCGACTGTGGGGGGCGGCGGCACTGGAACAGAAGGCGCAACCGCAGCCACCAATGGGGTTGATCCCGGGGCAGCCGGTGCAAAGATGGGATTGGTGACATCGGTTGTGGAAATGTTGAGCGGGGTTGATTCTGTTTTCGGGGGCGACTTTCCTGCGTCAGCCATCAGCCAGATCAAGCCAAGGCCCAACAGAATTGCAAAAATCCAGCGCATGGCCTTGCCATTCAAGACACCGGAATCCGATTTGCCCGAAAAAAGAAAACGTGCCGAATCATTGCTCAGGTTACCAAGCGAGGGTGAGCCGCGAAGCGACGAAACGAAGCGCTCGGTGGCTTTACTTTGCTCTTCGGCTTGAGCTGTCTCAAGCTGTTCAATCCGAAGTCTGAGAGAGTGGCGCCAAGCAGAACGCGGGTCATCGGCGGGATTGCTCTCAGGTGACTCGTCAAGCGTTTCGTCTAGTATGGTTGGCGGATTAAAGAGGGATTCAGGTACGTTAACAGCAGGTTCAGCCTTGGTTTGTACCGTGGCATTTGAAAAAAAGTCTGTTTCGGCCCTCTTGAAAGCAGGCTCTGGCTCGGAATGGTCTTCATCATGAAAGGCGATGCCATTGGTGTCGGTGTAAAAATTGCCTGCGGACATGATCGAAACGATGTAATGGTTAGTTTATGAATTCAATGAAAATATTAGAACTTTGTCAATTGCATTTTGCTCTCAGTTGATTTAGGGATGCAGAAATCACAAATATCCCATTTCTGGCGGCACTGGCGAGTGCATTGCGTCGTTGCAATCCGCTCGTTTAGCTGGCTAAACTTCGCGTCTTGCGCCTGGCACTGCATCCCGTCAGCACTCTCCATAAAGGTAGATTTGCAATTCCTGCATCCCTTACCGCATCAGGTTGCAAATGTAGTCAGTCAGTCATAAACCGGAAAGCGAATGTCTTGAACGAACGGCTAAAGCGCTGACACAACTTTGTCATCATGTGCTGCCAATATTGAACCATACCAGACTGGAGTCACACATTCATGAAAGAACCGCTTATCCCGACCTGCACCAGGCCATTACAGTGCGGCTCGGAAGGTCAATTTCATCAATTGTTATGACTGTAAATTTTTTCTCGTCTGCAGCGACGCTTTTCTGACATAGCAGTCAAGCTCAGCCAGACTGCGTTGGAATCGGACATGCCGTCACCCGTCACCTCGTACAACCTTCATGAACTCAATGCACTGCAGCGCATCATCAAGCTCGGTGCTGGCTGGTTGCACACGCGAGTCGTGCAGGAGGTGCGCTTGCCTGACGGTGCAAGCTACCCGGTGTATGTGATTGCTCTGGGCAACCCCTCGCGGGAGGTGCCGGCGGTTGGTTTTTTTGGGGGAGTGCATGGCCTTGAGCGCATTGGTGCCGGAGTGGTGATCTCCTACTTGCTTGGTTTGGTCATGCGCTTGAAGTGGGATTCCACCCTGCATCAGCAACTCGAATCCTTGCGTCTTGTCTTTATGCCAATCGTCAACCCTGGCGGTATGGTGCTAGGCACACGCGCCAACCCTTGGGGGGTGGACCTGATGCGCAATGCGCCGGTGCAAGCGCAAGGTAAAGTGCCGTTTATGGTGGGCGGTCAGCGGCTGAGTTCAGCCTTGCCTTGGTACCAAGGGGCGCGAAATTCGGCGATGGAACTCGAAAGTCAGGCGGTATGCGAGGTCGTGCAAGAGGAGTTGCTCGCGCGCGATTTCAGCATTGCCGTGGATTGCCATTCAGGTTTTGGTGCCAAAGACCGCATCTGGTTTCCATACGCCTACAAGCGTGAGCCCATCAGCCATCTGGCCGAGATGCATGCGCTCAAAAGTATTTTCATTCAATCGCAGCGCCACCACCGCTACATCATTGAGCCCCAGAGCCGACAGTACCTGACGCATGGGGACTTGTGGGATTACCTGTATCTGCAATCGAGCACAAAACCTGATCGCATATTTTTGCCACTGACCCTGGAGATGGGGTCATGGCTGTGGGTACGGAAAAATCCACGCCAATTTTTCTCGCGCCTTGGCATTTTCAATCCCCTGATGGAGCATCGCCAGCAGCGTGTATTGCGTCAGCACCAAGGGCTGCTCGACTTTTTGTCGCGTGCGGCGAGCTCCCACGCTGTGTGGTTGCCAAACCAGGCAAACCGGGCCAGCCATTTGGCCCAAGCTTTGTACGAGTGGTACTGAAACACCTTGCTGACCAGCATAAACTGCACCATGAAATCTGAAAAAAAAACCTGGATATTTCTGCGCGGACTGACCCGGCAAAAGGGCCACTGGGGCGACTTTTTTGACCATTTTCAGCACACTTTTCCCAGTGGCAAAGTGATTGCGCTGGACATGGCGGGCAATGGCAATTTGAATCAGCAAATAAGTCCCTGGACTGTGCAAGACATGGTGGCGCACTGCCGCACACAACTTGACTTGCGAAAAATTGCGCCGCCCTACCATGTGCTGGCCATGTCGCTGGGTGCCATGGTGGCCGTACAGTGGGCGCATGCGTATCCGCAGGAGATTGCTGCCAATGTACTGATCAACACCAGCATGCGGCCTTTCAGCCCGTTTTATCAGCGGCTGCGACCTGCCAACTATGCGGCGTTGCTCAAACTGATCGTTTTGGGCGCAAAGCCTATCACTTGGGAGCGCACCATCCTGCAAATCACCAGCAATCGCGCCAGAGTGGAGGTGTTGCCTCATTGGCTTGCCTTGCGCGAAAAGAACCCGGTTTCAAGCGCCAATGCGCTGCGGCAATTGGTTGCGGCTGCACGTTTTCATGCACTCACAACGCCACCCCTTAACCCCACTTTGTTACTGGCCAGCAAAAGAGACCGTCTGGTCTCGGTGGAGTGCTCCAAAGCACTGGCCAGCCAGTGGCAGTGCCCCTTGCGCCTGCACCCCGGTGCCGGCCATGATCTGCCGCTGGACGACGGTCCGTGGGTGGCCACCCAGGTGCGTGACTGGATGCGCGCCAGCAATGATTTGAACAAGATAAATTAAATCCTATGAAGTCTGACCATCGCGCGCCCCCTTTCAAGGAAATTGAGCTCAAACTGGCCTTGCCCACCAACGATCCGGCGGCACTGGCTGCTCGGCTGGCACGCAGCCCGCTGCTGGCGCGCCGCAAGGCGACCCGACAGCACTTGCACAATGTTTATTACGACACGCCCGAGCAGGATTTGCGCCAGGCCTTGATGGCGCTGCGCATCCGTACGATTGGCACCGAAGCGCAGCCACAATGGGTGCAAACCCTCAAAATTGGCGGCACCAGCGACTCGGCTTTGAGCCAGCGTGGTGAGTGGGAGGCCGCTGTGGCCGGGCCTGCCTTGTCTCACGAAGCCCTTGCAGCGACGCCTTGGAATGAGTTTGATCCCAGGCAGGAAATGATGGCGGCGCTGGCTCCCTGCTTTGTCACTTGTTTTGACAGAACCAGTTGGCTGGTGCGTGGACAAGATGGCAGCACGGTTGAAGTAGCGCTCGATATAGGACAGATTGAAGCAGGCCCCTATCGCGCGCCCATTTGCGAGCTGGAGCTTGAATTGCTCAGCGGCAAGCCTTCTGCCTTGTTCAAGCTGGCGCAAAAAATTGCGCAAACCGTTGCCGTGGTGCCTTCCAACCGCAGCAAGTCGGAGCGTGGTTATGCCTTGGCGCAGAACGCCATGGACATGCCGCGTCGGGCAAAGCGCCTGAAACTCTCGCCCGATTTGACCCTGCCAGAGGTTGCGAATCGGGTGCTGCAAGAAGCGTTCGCACAGTTCACTGCCAACCTGAATGCGCTGTGCTGCTCAGAAGAAACCGAGGTGGTGCACCAGGCCCGCGTTGGCTGGCGCCGTTTTAAATGCGCGTTGCGACTTTTCAAACCAACCTTGGCCGCTGATGCAGTGCCCTCTTGGGAAGCTCTGGCACCGCTATTGACGGTGCTGGGTGAGTTGCGCGATCTTGATGTTGCCCGCATCGAAACCTTGCCCCAGCTTGCCGAGGCCTACACCGCAGGCGACGCACGGCGCGCCACTGTCTGGCAGGAGATGGCATTGGCGCTGGAAGAAGGTGCTCAACTGCAGCGCAAAGTCGCTTGTTATGCGCTGCAAGAACCCAGTGTGGGGGCGGCCTTGCTCAGCATTGTGCAATGGCTGGAGACCATGCCATCAGAGACGGAGCCTGGTGATGAGGGGCAAAAAATGGATGTGTCTGTGCGCCGATGGGCCAAACGCCGCATTGTTCGCTTGCGCGACAAATTGCACCTGGCTTTGATGCAGGCCACCGACGACGATGCCAGCCAGCACCGGGTGCGCATACTGGCCAAGCGGCTGCGCTATGGCATTGAGGCGCTGTACACGCTGCTGCCCAAGCGGCACACCGAGCATTGGCACCAACAAGCAACCGACTTGCAGACCGCGATTGGGATGGCGCGCGACGTCAGGCAAGCGGCAGCGCTGATTGCCAGAATGGACGTGGACCGTGGTTTAACGGAGTTCATGCGCGGCATCTCGGTGGCAAGGCAAGCCTTGCCGCATGACTTGAAAGTCAGCTGAAGGTCAGCTCAAAGCCAGCTCATCGGCCGATGTGGTGGCCGAAGTATTGGCCGCTGATGACGGGGTGGCCGATGCCGCGCCAGCGCCACTCCAGGCACGCAGCGCCCTGAGCAAGGGCCTTTTCTTGGCCTGGTGGCCGGCCATGCGCCGCAAAATGTCGTCCAGCGCCCGTATGGCGTCGGTGATGTACGGCCCCTTGTTCAGCATGACGCATTCCGCCCGGACACCCATGCCTGCATCTGAAATTTCTGCGCGCGAGGGCACGCCTGTTTTGGCCAGCGTTTCGAGCACCTGGGTCGCCCAAATGACCGGCATGTGCGCTGCCTCGGCACACCATAGAATTTCTTCCTGTACTTCGGCCAGTCGCTCGTAACCGCACTCAACCGCCAGATCGCCACGCGCAATCATGACCCCGGCAGACTTGCCCGCCATGGCGGCCAGCATCAGCTCCGGCAGATTTTCAAAGCCTTGCAAGGTTTCTATTTTCAGCACAATGCCGATGTCATCTTTGCCATGCCGGTGCAGGTGCTCACGCAACAGCATCACGTCTTCGGGTTTTTGCACAAACGACAGTCCCACCATGTCTGCCTCGCTGGCCACCACGACCAGGTCGGCAATGTCCTTGTCGGTCAGGGCTGGCAGGTTCAAGGCGCTGTCGGGCAAGTTGATGCCCTTGTCGCCAATCAGTTTTTCGCCACCTTCGCGCGCTTGGGTGATTTCAATTTCAAGCCAGTCGGGCGTCACACGCCGGATCAGGCCGCCAATGCGGCCGTCGTCAAACCATATGCGTTCACCAGGGTTGACCTGGTCAATCACTTGGGGCAGGGTGCACGCAATGCGCGCAGGTGCCCTGACGTCGGTCTCTTCGTCCGGTTTGCCAGGGGGCAGCGGTTCCAGCTGTCCTCGGGTCAGGTACAGCGCATCTCCGCGGTGCAAATGCAAAAGTCCTGGCAGGTATTCAATGCCGTGAACCAGTGAGGAAGACGCCTCCACTTCGTGGTCAGCGTCCTCAATGGTGAGGCAGCTGTTCGGGGTCAGGTATGCTGTTTTGAGGCAATGCGCAATGGCCCCCCGCTCATCCACGGAAACAACGACGAGGCGGCGCTTGGCATGCCTGGCATCGCTGAAGGTTATGGAGGTGCCCACTTTGAGGTTGGCCAGCCACTCGTGTTCGACGCCCACGCAGCAATCTGCATCCATCAATTCATTGGACTCGTCAATCGATCGCAGGCCCAGGCTGGCTGGCTGCAAGACATGCCCGTAATCATCCCGGTGCGGCCTGAGTTTGAGGACCGCCGGGCGGGGAGGGATGTCGCCAGTACGAATTTTGGGGCCACCCAAATCCATCAGAATCCGAACCTCGCGCGAAGCGGATTTTGCAGCGCGACGAACATTGGATGCCATTGCTTTCCACTGGTCGGCACCATCATGGGCGCAGTTGATGCGGGCAATGTCCATGCCTGCTTGCACCAGCTCACGGACCACCGAAAAGTCTGTGGCGGCCTCTGAGGGCAGGGTCACCATGATGCGAACCGGCCGCTCCGGTCGTGCCGTGCCAAGCAAGTCACTGGTGTGGCGCGCCAGCAGGTGGTGGCTGCTGACCATGCCGGCAGGCTCGTCGGCGGACTTGTCCTGCCAATCCTGCCCCGTTAATCGGTGCAGGATGCCCAGCACCTTGTCCAGATTGGCCAGCACATGCGATTCTGATCGTCCCAGTGACGACAGGCCAAGCCAGGTCAGCTTTTCTTGAACTTCCCGCAAGTCGCTGCTGCGCAGCGTAAGGTAGTGAATCAGGTTGCGGGCGCTTTCGCGATTTTCTGGTGAAACAAGTGAAAGCTCTTCACGCATGGCTGCTTCACGCGCAAGCATGGCATTGCGCAGTTGCCAAAGCTGCGCAATGATGGCGTGGCAAACCTCGCTGTCCCAAGTGGATGCCTCTTCCTTCAAGTTCAGAATAGAGTGCGTTTTCGGGGATTTGCGCATAAGAATTCCTCTGATTTTGATGCGAGGGACGTCATGTTCTGGTGTTCAGATGGCGACGGGAAATGGCGCAAATTGCGTCAAAAATCTGGCGTTCACCGGGGTCACGTGTTTTTAGGCACACGCTTTTGACATGCATTCAAAGTCTAGTAGCGGGCCATGACGATTTTGTGACAAATGGCAAGAACCGCCTGAATTGATTGGAGTGCTACCTCTTCCCCCAGCGGTAGATGGGGTTTGCCGACTGGGCTATAGTGACCCGTAGCTCACTGGCTGTTACACAAGTCATCACTTGGAGAATGCTTATGTCAAGACACATCGACAACTTGAACCGGATTGTTCTTGAGCTGCAGGACCGCTATGGAGACCATGACGAGATCGTCATCCAGCTCAAGGCTGAAATTGAAATTTGCGAGGCCCGGGAGGCCAGGCGAACGGAGAAATTGACGATGCAAAGCGAGCGCCGCTTGCACAGTGTCAAGGGCCCGTGCTCGCGTGTTACATCCCGAATTGAAAAACAGTTGGAGAGTCCGTTTTCTGCGACTCATTGACCCCTTAGTACAGCCGGGTTGCCGCTCAGACGCGAAGTGCGCTGAGCGGCTTTAAGCGCCTGACCCGGATTTAAACTTCAAGTACCGATTTTTCCGCCGTCGTTCTTGGTGATCACGATGGTCGCCGAGCGTGGGCGTTTGCCGGCACCGTAACCGGCATTGCTTGGCCATTGGCTGGTGTACTTTGAGGTGTCAGCAATGTCGGCCAGCAAGGTTGTCTCGCCGGGGTGCTGGATGTTGATGAACACCGCTTTTCCGTCAGGCGTCTCGCACAGGCCGGTGATCTCGCAGGCCTTGGGGCCCACCAGAAAGCGCTTGAGGGTGGATGCCGTAGGTGCCTTGCCCACCTGGGTGTCGACTGCCAGCATGCTGCCGTCGGCCTTGGTGTAGTTCAGCGTTTTCTTGCCGCCGTCGCCCACTTGACCCGGCAGTGCAGCGAGCATCATGCAGTTGGTGACATCGGTGTAAGCGCCGTCATCGGTCTGAATCCACATAATGCCTGTGGCCGGGCTGAACACCAAGCCATCGGGGCTGGAAAAGTCTTGATCGGCGGTGAGGTTGGACAGGTTGACTTTGCTGGCGTCGGCGTCGGTTTGCGCACCCAAGGCATACAGGTCCCAAGTAAAGCTGGTAGCGGCTGCACCAGCGCTGGCTTCCTTGATGCGAATGAGGTGGCCGTTGGGGTTACCTTCTTGCTTGGTGGTGCCCTTGAGGTCGGTATAGACGCGCGGGTTGGCACTGTCGGGCACCAACTGGCTGCTGCCGGTGGGGTCCACCCGGCGGTTGCTGTTGTTGGTCAGCGAGTAGTAAATTTCGCCATTGGCCGGGTTGACCGAGCACCACTCTGGGCGGTCCATTTTGGTGGCACCTACGGCGTCGGCAGCCAAGCGGGTGTTGACACACACGTCGGCCTCATCGGCAAAAGCGTAACCGGTGTAGCCCTTCACCGTTGGGTTGCTCAAGCTCAGTTCCAGCCACTGGCCGGAGCCATCGGCGTTGAACTTGGCTACGTATATTTTTCCGTTGTCCAGGTACTTGTCACCAGTGGCTATCACGTCGGTGCTATTGGCGTCCGCCGCGTCCCAGTTGGCGGCGCTTACATATTTGTAGATGTATTCGTTGCGCGCGTCGTCGCCCATGTAGACGGCCAGCGGTTTGCCGGCCACGGGCAGGCTGAATGCACCGCTTTCGTGTGCATAACGCCCCAGCGCCGTGCGCTTTTTGGCGGCGCGGGTCTTGTTGTAGGGGTCAATTTCAACAATGTAGCCTTGCGCGTTGATCTCATTGCGGTAGTCATCACTGCCGGTGCTGCTGGTGCCTGTTTTGCTGATGTTCCAGCGTGCGTATTTGTCGTCCGTGCCGCCAGTCTCCCAGCCGTGGCGCGAAGCGGCACCCTGGCTGCGACCATATCGCTTGAGTGACGTGACGCTCTTGTCAGCGCGTGCTGCATCGTCGGTGGCACTGCGGGTGAAGTAGCCCACCCAGTTTTCTTCCCCGGTCACAAAACTGCCCCAAGGCGTTTTGCCGGTGCCGCAGTTGTTGATCGTGCCGCGTGTTTTTGTGCCTGTGGGGGAATACTTGGTAACCATCAGGGCATTGCCGCGCGCTGGGCCGGCGATTTCAATGTCGGTCAAGGCAGTCAGGCGGAAATTAAACGCTGAGTTCTGCACCGTGGCCCATTTGTCGCCAGTTTTTTTGACCTCAACCACCGACACGCCATGAATCGCTGTTTCTTTGTCCACTTCAGAAGCTGGTCTTGGCAGCGTGGTGGTGCCGCCGTTGGCGTGCAGAAAATGGGAGCTGAGTTTTTCGTCGGTGGTCGCTTCGTGGTTGACGGCCAGGAGGCCACGGTCCACTGCGGTGCGCGATGGCTTGCTGCTGGCGTCCAGACCAAACCACTCCATGCCGTCATGGTGGTCACCGGCCCGGTTCTCAAAGTCAGAGTCGGTACCATCATTTTTGTAGGCAGACGTGCTGGCGGTCAATGGGTCACCCAGCGCGTAAATGATGCTGGCTGTGTAGCCAGCAGGTACCGTCACCACATCAGCCAAGTTTTTGGCCACGGCAGAAAACCCGAGCAAGGTGGCTGCAGGGGTGGTTACGGGCGCGGGCACGGTGGCAGGCACTGTGGTGTCACTCCCACCGCAGGCAGACAGACCCAGGCCGCCCAACACGGCGGTACCCACGGCACCAACGCTGCCGCGCAGCAAACTGCGCCGTGCCAGCCGGGCTTGCAGCACTGAGTCGAAACTGGCATTGTTGCTGGTGTTGGAGTTTTCGTCATTGAAGTCAACGCGGTCTGTTTTCATGGTTGTTTCCTGAATATGCTTGCTGGCAAGCGGTTGTGCAAACCCCGAACCATAAAGGTGTCACATGACAATGGCGTGAAAAAAACATGATGATTTGATGACCGAACAAATGCTGTGATTTGTCATCAACTTGTCACATGGCTGGGTGATGCTGGAAGGTTGAACTGACCTTTTCACCATGACACTTTCCTCAGCCGCCAACTACGGTGCAGATTCCTCAGGCTTAATTTGCGGCTTTCAGTTTGGCTCTGATGGGCTTGGACTGCCAATAGACGCACAGCAGGCCCTTGACTGGATGGCCGCTGTTGGTGTGAGCGAAGGATTTGTCTGGCTGCATTTCAACTTGGCACGGGCCATGACCGAAAAATGGCTGCGCGAGAACGTCACCATGTCGGATGCATTTCATGATGCGCTTCGGGAGGGTTCCCGCTCCACCCGTATTGAACTCGATGGAGACATGCTGGTGGCCGTGGTGAATGACGTCAATTACGATTTTGCTTTTGAACCTTCCGATATTTCCACGCTTTGGCTGCTGGTCACCCCGCGCCTGGTGGTCAGCGTTCGGGTTCAGCCTTTGCGCTCCATCGACCGGCTTCGTGATGCTGTCAAGCGGGGTGTACCTCTGCGCTCGACAGTCGATCTGCTGGTTCATCTGATGCACGATCAGGGCGACGTTTTGGTCAATGTGGTGCGCGGCACCACCGATCGAATTGATGAGATTGAGGACAACCTTCTTTCTGGCCGCCTGGAAAAGCGCCGGGCAGATCTGGGCTCTGTTCGCCGCTTGCTGGTGCGCTTGCAGCGACTGCTTGCACCAGAACCGGCCGCGCTTTCGCGACTGTTGCAAAAACCACCGGCGTGGATTGGTGAGGAGGACTTAAACGATCTGCGTCAGTCAACCGAGGAGGTGCATGTGGTTTTGAGTGACATGGCCGTGCTGCAGGAGCGCATCAAACTGCTGCATGAAGAAATTGCGGGCCGCGTGGCCGAGGCCAACAACCACAGTCTTTTTGTGCTGACCACCGTGACTGTGCTGGCCTTGCCTATCAACATGATTGCCGGTTTGCTGGGGATGAATGTGGGTGGCGTGCCCCTGGCTCAGCACCCGAATGGTTTTTGGATTGTCGTGCTCATCATCGCCACCTTCACGGTGGTGGCTGCTTACATTGCCTTTTGGAAAAAGCAGGACTGAGCCAACCGGGCCTGTCAGCAACTGCTTCAGGTTTCCTGACCCAAGGATGAATCCTGTTAATTCTGTGGCTCTGCAACTTTGACAGGCTTGCAGTCGAAACAAAAAAACATGGGTGAATTGAGAAAACGCCTGATCGCGCCGTGGCTCCTGAGCCGGTGATTCCCGCACTTGATGCAACTCATGGTTTCGCCCGAGCCGCCTGTTCCCCGAAAGGGTGAACCATTCACCTTGGCCTTGTAGCGCAGACCGTTTTCGGCGATCAGGTTTTGTTCGCAGTCATACATTTTTTGCCAATCACATTGTGTCAATGGCCTTTATTGTGAACGGTCTTGGTTTCAAATTTGTGACTGGCCAGCATGATGAACCGGCATCCTCATCGACTGGGGTGGTCGGATGCCAGTCTATTCACCGCTGACTGTGGCGCAGCGATGCTGTCGGTGCGCTCAGTCCGACTTGGCTTTGCTTGGGCGCCCGGTTTTGATGGTTGGAACAGCCTTCACGGCAGCAAGGAAAGCGGTGTCAGACATGGCCGCGAGCGCTTTGATGCCGGCGCGAAGCAATTCACTCTTTTTAACGGGACTGCTCAGGTTGGTCGCCCGCTGTTTGAGATCGTCCAGAACCGTGTACTCAGCTTTGGGAATGGTGAAGCTGTCGCGTACCAGTTTGGGCTTTTTCAACTTGACGGGTTTTTCTGCGACTGGCTTGACTGTTGGCTTGGCAGCCGTTTTTTTGGCAGGTTTTTCGGCTGGTTTTGCCGCAACTTTGGCTAAGGCTTTGACTGCAGGCTTTGCCAGTGCTTTGGGAATCAAGGGCGATTTTCTGTCCGCAGCTTTGGTTGCTGCCTTGGGTGCTGCTGGTTTGGCTGTGTTTTCAGCGGTGGCAGGTGTTGTGGCGATGGCTTGTTCGGGGGCAGTGGTGACTGTCATGGTGGATCTTCCTAAAAAATAAAACGAGATATACAGTTTATATCGTTTATTGAATAGCTGTCAATCACGGGTCTTTCACATGGCATCGGGTTTGTCACAGGTACGTCATTCTGGGCTTTTAGACTGAAACTCTACTTTGGGGAGTTGTCATGAACGTTGTTCATCTGGTACCTAAAACCGAGGCACCGATGCCTGAGCGTCATACCACTGAATTGCGGCGGCGGTTGATGGATGTGCTCAATACGGAGCCCATTGGCTTCGGGTCAATGGCCGTGCAAATAGGGGGTGGGCCGCTGGCGGGTTTGATCCGAAGCAAAGCCTTGCACACGGTATACCAACCGATTGTTTCACTTTGTGGCGGCACAATTTACTCACACGAGGCTTTAATCAGAGGGCCGCAAGGCACATTGTTTCAAGCGCCAGATGCTTTGCTGGCGGCGGCGCAAGACGAGAACCTGAACTTTGAATTCGAAATTGTCTGCATCTCATTGGCGCTGGAGCGTTGGGGTGCCCTTGGCGAATCGGGCCGCTTGTTTGTCAATATCAGCGCCGCTGTTTTGGTGCAGGTAATGGCGCACTACGGGCGCGAGGGGCTGACCAAGCTGATCAGAAGTTTTGGCGTGTTGCCCCGCATGCTGGTCATGGAAATCACCGAGTACGAGCGGGTGGCCGACATGGACCAACTGGCAACCATTGCCCACGATATTCGCAGTGCAGGTGTTTCGCTGGCGCTGGATGATTTTGGCGATGGCCGCTCCAGCCTTCGACTATGGGCGCAGCTGCGGCCTGAAATCGTCAAGATCGACAAATATTTCACCAAAAACATCAGCCAGCACGCCGATAAAGTCAAAACCATTCAGTCGCTGCAGCAAATTGCCGCCATCTTTGACACGGCGCTGGTGGCAGAAGGCATTGAAACCGAAGACGACCTGCGCGTTCTGCGTGATTTGGGCATTGCCTATGGCCAAGGGTATTTTCTGGGCCGACCAGCGCAGTTGCCACTGGCTGAAATTGGGTCGCAAGCCTTAGTGGTCATGCGTGACCCCCGGGTGGCCGTGTTCCCGGAGTTGACCCGGGCACCCTGTGCGGGTCTGCGCAACCGCATTGCCATCATTGAAGCGCCCACGGTTGGTTTGAAGACGACCAACAATGAACTGGCCGCTATTTTTTCTGAACATCTGGACCTGCATGCGCTGGCGGTGATTGACAACCTGCGGCCAGTGGGCATTATCAATCGCTCGCATTTCATGAGTGAATTCAGCAAGCTGTATTACCGGGAGGTCTGGGGCCACAAACTGTGCACCGCCCATATCAACTTCGAGCCACGGGTGGTAGAGCGCGAACACAATGTGGACCAGGTGCTTGGCATCCTCACCTCAGAAGACCAGCGCTATTTGACCGACGGCATTATCGTGACCGACAACGGCCGCTATATCGGCCTGGGCTCTGGCGAGCAGCTGGTGCGCTCGGTTACAGAAACACGCATTGAGTCGGCCCGGCATGCAAACCCCTTGACTTTTTTGCCCGGCAACGTCCCCATCAGCCAGCACATTGAACGGCTGCTCAAAAGCGGTGTCGAGTTTGTGGCGTGTTATGCCGATTTGAACAATTTCAAGCCCTTTAATGACCAATATGGCTATTGGCGCGGCGATCAAATGATTCGCCTGGCGGCCAAGCTGGCGGTGTCCCATTGCGATCCGCGGCGGGACTTTGTCGGCCATGTGGGGGGCGACGATTTCATTCTTCTTTACCAAAGTACGGATTGGCAGCTTCAGTGCGAACTGATCGTGACCAAATTCGCCGATCGTGCCGTCGAGCTGTTTGATGCCCCCGCCCGCGAGGCGGGCGGCATCCATGCCGAAGACCGGCATGGAGTTTCCAGGTTTTTCCCGCTCACAACCCTGTCAATTGGCGCGGTCAGCATTCGTCAGGGGGTTTATTCCAATGCCGAAGAAGTGGCCTCCGCCGCCGCCCGCGCCAAGCACCACGCAAAAACCCAAGGTGAAGGCTTGTTGGTATGGGCTGGCCAAGACTCTGCTGACCATTTCAATTTTCCCCACCCGTGTTCTAGGTAGTGATTGATGGAGATGGGATATTTCGTGCTGAAATTGCTATTAATTAGATAGCTGCTTGCGCACTATTGACGGGCGGTAGAGGCCAAAAGAAGTGCCTCAATTTGCGCGTCTTTGTCCAGCCACATCTGGTGAACCCACTTTTGGTAAGCCTCCCGGATGGCCGGGTCGTTGGCATAGTCGCCCTGCGCCAGATTCTGGGGCACGGGTATGGAGCGAACCCGCACGGTGATGCGTTTGACCTTGCCGGCAAGAAACTCGCCAAATTTGGGCGCGCCGTCCGGGTACACAATGGTCACGTCCAAGATGGCCTGAAACTTGTCGCCCATGGCGTTCAAGGCTAGGGCAATACCCCCGGCTTTGGGTTTGAGCAGGTGTTTGTAAGGGGACTTTTGCTGGGCATGTTTGGCGGGTGTGAAGCGCGTGCCTTCCAGAAAGTTCATCACGCTGGTGGGGATCAGCGCGTATTTCTCGCAGGCTTTGCGGGTGGTTTCCTGGTCTTTGCCGCGCATTTCGGGGTGCTTTTTCAGGAATTCTTCGCTATGGCGTTCCATAAAAGGGAATTCCAGCGCCCACCAGGCCACACCCATCACCGGCACCCAGATCAGCTCCTTTTTAAGAAAAAACTTGAGCAGGGGTATGCGCCGGTTCAAAAGGCGCTGCAGCACCAGAATATCCACCCAAGACTGGTGGTTGCAGTTCACCATATACCAGCTGTGGTATTTGAGCCCTTCAACACCTTGCACATCCCAGGTCACGCGCTGGGTCAGCCACATCCAGCCGCTGTTGCAGGAAATCCAGGATTCTGCAATCAGCAGCAGCACCGGGTCGATCAGCAAACGCATCTGTTTGAGCGGAATGATCAACTTGAGCAATGAAATAAGCACCAAAATGGGCACCCAGAACAGCGCGTTGAGCAGCAGCAGCACCGAGGCGATGAAGCCCACAAGGGGCCAGGGTAAAAAATTCAGCATTCAGGGTTCAACCAAGTTCATGAATTTAAATAATGGTGGACGCAGAGCATCTGGTGGGCGGTGCGTCCGTCGTTGGCATGGTGCGACGATAGCGCATTTTTAACGCGTTTAAGCCTTGCTGCAAGCCTGCCAAGTACCCATTTAGAGGGCGTTGCCAAGTGCAAAAACGTACACTCGGCGCTGCTTTTTACCTGTGTGTCCCATGAATACGCTCGCCCAGACCCCCTTTACCGTGCAAGTCGCCAAACCTTTAGGCAGTTACCGCAAGTACTGGGCGGCCCGCTTTGGCACGGCCAAATTCCTGCCCATGAGCCGCGCCGAGATGGAGGCGCTGGGCTGGGACAGTTGCGACATCATTTTGGTGACGGGCGACGCCTACGTGGACCACCCCAGCTTTGGCATGGCGGTGATTGGTCGCCTGCTGGAGGCTCAGGGCTTTCGCGTGGGCATCATCGCCCAGCCTGACTGGCAAAGCGCCGAGCCGTTCAAGGTGCTGGGCAGGCCGAACCTGTTCTTGGGCGTGACGGCGGGCAACATGGATTCCATGATCAACCGCTACACTGCCGACCGCAAAATCCGCAGTGACGACGCCTACACCCCGGGGTCTGAGGGCAACAAGCGTCCGGACCGCGCCGCCATTGTGTACAGCCAGCGTTGCCGCGAGGCCTTTAAGGATGTGCCAATTGTTCTGGGCGGCATTGAAGGCTCGCTGCGCCGCATTGCGCATTACGACTACTGGTCAGACAAGGTGCGCCGCTCTATTGTGGTGGATGCCAAGTGTGATCTGCTGCTGTTTGGCAACGCCGACCGTGCCATTGTCGAAATCGCACACCGCCTGGCCGCCCGCGAGCCGGTGGCCAAAATTACCGATGTGCGCGGCACCGCTTTTGTGCGCCGCCCGGATGACGAGACCGGCCACGAATGGTTCGAAATTGACTCCACCAGCGTCGATGAGCCGGGCCGGGTGGAGAGCCATGTCAACCCCTACATGACCACTTCGGAGCAGGCAGCCGGGCAGGGCAGCAGCTGCGCCAAGGAAGATGCTATTAAATCAGTAGCTGCTCCCGCACTATCTACGTGCGGTACAGCCCAAAAAAGCTTGAAAATTCCGCCAGATTCCAGCAGCCAGCCGCTGACCTTTGTGCCTAATGCGGCGCTGTATGGCAAGGGCAGCGTCAAGGTGCCGCCGCGTGATCGCTCGGTGATTCGCCTGCCCAGTTATGAAGCGGTCAAGGCGGACCCGGTGCTGTACGCCCACGCCAGCCGCGTGCTGCACCTGGAAACCAACCCCGGCAATGCCAGAGCGCTGGTGCAGGCGCACGGCGAAGGTGTCACCGCGCGCGACGTGTGGGTCAATGCGCCGCCCATTCCGCTCACCACGCCCGAGATGGACTATGTGTTTGACCTGCCCTACGCGCGCAGCCCGCACCCTGTGTACGCGGACGAAAACGGCAGCCACGACCACGCCACCAAAATCCCGGCCTGGGAGATGATCCGCTTCTCCATCAACATCATGCGCGGCTGTTTTGGCGGCTGCACCTTTTGCTCCATCACCGAGCACGAAGGGCGCATCATCCAGAGCCGCTCGGAAGACTCGGTGATCCGCGAGATGGAGGACATCCGCGACAAGGTGAAGGGCTTTACCGGCACCATTTCCGATCTGGGTGGCCCCACCGCCAATATGTACCGGCTGACCTGCCGCACCCGCGAGATTGAAGCCGCCTGCCGCAAGCCCAGCTGCGTGTACCCCACCATCTGCCAGAACATGGGCACCGACCACACGCCATTGATCCAGATGTACCGCCGGGGCCGCGCGCTCAAAGGCATTAAAAAGATTTTGATCAGCTCCGGCCTGCGCTATGACCTGGCGCTGCAAAGCCCGGAGTATGTGAAAGAGCTGGTTACGCACCACGTGGGCGGTTACCTGAAGATTGCGCCCGAGCACACCGAGAGCGGGCCGCTGACCAAGATGATGAAGCCGGGCATTGGCAACTACGACAAGTTCAAGACCCTGTTTGAAAAGTTCACCCTGGAAGCGGGCAAAAAACAGTTTTTGATTCCGTACTTCATTGCGGCCCACCCCGGCACCTCCGATGAAGACATGATGAATCTGGCCATCTGGCTAAAAAAGAACGGTTTTCGCGCTGACCAGGTGCAAACCTTTTACCCGTCCCCCATGGCCACCGCCACGGCCATGTACCACACCAACAAGAACCCCTTGCGCAAAGTCACGCGCGACAGCGAAACAGTGGACATCGTGCGCGGCGAAAAGCGCCGACGCCTGCACAAGGCCTTTTTGCGTTACCACGACCCCAACAACTGGCCGCTCTTGCGCGAAGCCCTCAAAGCCATGGGCCGCGCCGACCTGATCGGCAACGGCAAGCACCATTTGATTCCAACCTACCAGCCGCTGACCGGCGGCTGTTACGAGAGTGCGCGCAAGAAAAACTCTACCGTGTTGACCATTCCAACCATGGTCACAGAGACACCCAAACCCGCCAGCCCTACCAAACCGCGCCCCGGCACGGTGCTGACCCAGCACACCGGGCTGCCGCCGCGCGAAACCGGCGGTGCGCGCAAACCCAAGCCTGCCAAGCCTGCGCCCAAGCGGGGCTGAGGGGTGGCGCTGCCCACTCGCCCTATTGAACGCGAGTCGATTTGATGACCACACCACAATGGTTTGTGCTGATTGGCACCTTGCTGC
The DNA here is from genome assembly GCA_016708345.1 of Candidatus Rhodoferax bjergmarkensis. Classification (GTDB taxonomy): domain Bacteria; phylum Pseudomonadota; class Gammaproteobacteria; order Burkholderiales; family Burkholderiaceae_C; genus Rhodoferax; species Rhodoferax bjergmarkensis. The sequence continues at coordinate 141,694 of JADJFX010000035.1, read as the reverse complement.
TGGTGCGGGGATTGACGGCCACGCTGCTGCAGCGCTTGCCGGTCACAGCGGCCATCATTTATCTTGCCGTCGGTTTGCTGGTGGGGCCCAGCGGACTCAACCTGTTTCATTTCAATCCGTTGAAGGAGTCCGCGCTGCTGGAGTCGCTGACTGAAGTGGCCGTCTTGATCTCGCTGTTTTCGGCGGGCGTCAAAATGCCGGGCACCTTCACGTTCACACGCTGGCGCTCACCCCTGTTGCTGGCCACGGTGTCGATGACCCTGACGGTGGCGATGGTGGCCGCCTTTGCGTATTACGTGCTGGGCTTGCCGCTGGGTGCGGGCGTGCTGCTCGGTGCCATCCTGGCACCGACCGACCCGGTGCTGGCGACCGATGTTCAGATTCGCCACCCCGGCGACCGCGACCAGTTGCGCTTCACGCTGACCTGCGAAGCGGGCATGAACGACGGCACCGCGTTTCCATTTGTCATGCTCGGCCTGGGGCTGTTGGGGCTGCACGAACTGGGCGACTCGGGCTCACGCTGGCTGGTGGTGGAAGTACTCTGGGCCACGGTAGGCGCCATAGCCATTGGCGTGTCAGCCGGCATTGCATTGGCCCGCGTAGGCTGGGTGCTGCGCCGCGAGCCGCACAAACATGCGCTGATGGACGACTTTTTGGGTCTGGGACTGATCGGCGTCGTCTACGGCTTGTGCGTGATGGTGGATGCCTGGGGCTTTCTGGCCGTGTTTTTTGCTGCCGTGGCGCTGCGTCAGACCGAGCAAAAGCTGGCTCGCACAAGTCAGCCAAAGGCAGATGCGCAGCTGCTGCCCACCGTGAGCGAAGGCTCACTGGTTTTCAAGGAGCATCTGGAGCGGCTGTCCGAAATGATGCTCGTCATTTTGCTTGGAGGAACGCTGTTTTTGAATTCATGGACCTGGCAGGCCGTTGGGGTATCGCTGTTTCTCTTTTTGGTGGCGCGCCCGATCAGTGTGCTGCTTGGCCTGTGGGGTAGCGGAACCCCTTGGCGGATTCAAGGCTTGGTTGCGTGGTTTGGCGTGCGCGGCGTCGGCTCGCTGTATTACCTGATGTACGCCATCGAGCACGGTGTGCCCGAGCCGCTGGCGCTGCAATTGATCCAACTCACCCTGATTGTGGTGACGCTGTCGATAGTGCTGCACGGCACCAGCGTCAAGCCGCTGCTGGGCATGTTCTGGCGACGAGGCAATCCGGGGCCGGGCGAGCCGCCCTGAGCAAATACCCAAGCTTGAACGGGAAGTAAAAAGGGCAGTGAGCCGACGGCAAGCGGTGTTCGGTCCGAAATGCTACCAATTTCGTAGCTTCTCGCGCAAGCAGGGCGTGCGGTAGTGGCCTTTTTGCCCGCAGCTCTGAGCCCCCGGCATGAACATCAGCGCCGAGATCAAGACCGGGCGGCAGCGGATGATTGAGTTTTTGCTCAGTCCGGTGCAGCGGGCGAGTAGTGAGAGTTTGAGGGATCGGTGAAGTGATAGAAGCCTGAAAACGCTACAAAGACAGGAGCTGCTTGCGCAGGCGGGATGCGCGCAAGAGGCTTATTTGAATGGAAGAAAGACGGAAAGAAAAAATGTTGAATCCAAAATTTATAGGTGGGGCTTTGCGGGGATTGAAAGAAATGCTTGATTGCAAGACCTGACACCGAAGTCCCTGACACCGAAGTCCCGAAGTCTTGAAACCGAAGTCCTGAAGTCTGCCGAAGTCCAAATGACCTAAGCCTTTGGCGCTTCACTGTTCGGTGTATCAGATTCAACTGCGGCGCAAAGCCGCGCAATCAACTCCATTACTCGCTGGCGGGCCGCGTCATCCAATGGCATCGATTGCACACGCATCCTCGCAACGTCAACATCCACAATGCCGTGGCGAAGAAGCGCCAGATTGAATACCCGATCCTTCTCTCGATTTGCAGCGCACTTGGACAAAAAGAGATCAATCACTTCCAAGCAATAGCCAACTTTTCCATCCGTGTTTTGAGACTGCATGCGAACCAGTCGGTCGCGCCATCCGTCAGGAAGAATGCAAGTTGTGGAATCAACGCCTTGGGCGTAGTAACCAAAACTCGTCTCAAACGGCGAACCTTCGCCAATTGCTCCATCGATCAGGTCAGACAATTTCTCATTGCCGGGAACGATCAAGTCAGCCTCAATGGAGACTAGACACTCAGCCGGTGGAAAATCAACGGAACCGAGTATTGATTGGCTGCCCACCACGATGATTTCGTATTGATTGGTGATTGCAGAGGCTGCTCGAATGATGTGCTCTAAGTCTGCCTTATGCATGCTGTTGATCCTTTAAAGCACGCACTTGGCGAATGATTTCGAACCGAACATTACTAGGCAACAGACTCGCCATGGGCGACGCTTGGCGCAACTGGTTCGCCAACTCTGAATCTTCGACGGCCAGGCTCCAGTTCTGGTCTTTGATGATTTGCACCCATTTCTCACGCAGTGGCCTTGACCGACTGCTGACATGCGTGTCCCAGTCAGCCAAGATAGCCAACAACCTCTCCATTAAGGACGGGTCAGCCTCAAGCATGCGTACAGCTTCTTGGTGCATCAAAAGGCTCTGATAGTCCTGTGGGCCGTGATGGGTGAGTTTCATTGGGGTTCCGTTCCATGGAAAGCTATGCGTGGAATTCAATTCTGGAGTGGCATTACCGACAGGTTACCAGCAATACACCCTAAAACAAGACCACAACGCATGTGAGATCAAGCCCTAGCAGCGGCGGATTTTTAAAATTATTATGAGTCCAGCACAAAGGGTGGCCAGTGCTAGTTTACGGTCGCGGTGAAGTGATGAAAAGCATTGAAAACGCTACAAAGACAGGAGCTGCTTGCGCAGGCGGAATGCGCGCAAGAGGCTTATTTGAATGGAAGAAAGACGGAAAGAGAAAATGTTGAAACCAAAATTTATAGGTGGGACTTTGCGGGGGATTGGAAAGAAATGCTTGATTGCAAGACCTGACACCGAAGATTGCAAGATCTGACACTGAAGACGTGATACCGAAGACGCGAAGACGCCTATTCACAGCCAGCCATCGCGCAGCACATGGCGCAGCGCCCGGCCTTGGGCGTCGCGGTACACGTCAAAGTCGGAATCAATCGTCAGCACATGGCGCAGCCCCAGACGTGCGGCGGCTTCCGCCACGGATGCATCGGCCAGGTCAAACGGTAAATCATGGAAACGCTCACTGATGAGCAGCACCTGGGCCAGGGCATCAGGTAACGCCTCCAGGGCGGGTGCATCCAGTGTGAAGCCCCCGCGTTGCCCCCAGCGTAAAAAATCCAGTGCCGCCGCATTGCCCAAGCGCCGCGCCAGCAGCGCACACACCTCGGTGAGCACCGGCCACGTGGTCAGCAAGGTGATCTGCGCATTGGCCTGCAGCCACCCCAGCACGCTCGCGTGCCAATGGTCGGCGCTATTGAACAGTGCAAGCAGTGGCCCGCTGTCCACCACCACACAGCGCGGCGAAATGGCCAAGGCACTGGCAGGCGGTGCTTTGACTTCACGCCTTGTCATGATCTGGGGCAACAGGAAATGAGGGGTGCTTTTGGTCCCAAATTCTCTGTAGTTCGGCCTTGCGCTGGCTGGCCAAATCCTGCGAGCCAGCGTGTTTGCCAAACAGGTCCTGGCCCAAGGCATAGGCCGATGGGCTGGGCGGCTCCGTTTGCGCCAGGTAGGCTTGCAAGGCCTCGCGCATCAGCGCGCTGGCAGAACGCCCCACGGCGGCACAGCGGCTGCGCAAAGCGCGCTCCAGCGGCGCATCGAGTTTGACGGTCATGGTCATGATGAGGGACTCCAATCAGGTAATACCATGATTATTACACCTTGGGATTTGCATCACAATGCTGACCTTGGTCACGTGAACATCACCGCCGAGATCAAGACCGGGCAGCGCCGGATGTTTAAGTTTTTACTGAGTCCGGTGCAAAGGGTGTGCAGTGAGGGTTTGAGGGAGCGGTGAAGCGATGGAAGTCTTGAAAACGCCACAAAAACAGAAGCTGCTTGCGCAGGCGGGATGAGCGGCAGAGGCTTATTTGAATGGAAGAATGACGGAAAGAAAACATGTTGAAGCCAAAATTTATAGGTGGGGATTTGCGGGAATTGGAAAGAAATGCTTGATTGCAAGACCTGACACCGAAGATGACACCGAAGATGGCCATTTTTTATAGGTGTTTTAGGCCGTTTGCGCACGTTCTACGGGCGCAAGAAGCTATTAAATGCATAGTAAAACATCGGCTACCGTTCCAATGCGGAGTTCCAAGCCGGCACCGCCGGAAATTCCGTCAAGGGGTTTGTAAGCCTAAACGGGCGGAATTTACCCATTTCTTGAACTCATCAGCTACTCCCAGTCAATGCCCGCTAATCAGCGCTCTTCGCGTGTGTGCCAGACCCGTAAGATGAAGACGGTCGATTCGACCAACTCGTAGCGCATTTCGTAGTTGCCGACGATGATGCGACGCACCTCGCGCGGCAAGTATTGTTCCAGTTGTCGGCCGCTTTGGGGACGATCAAGTAGCTGCCTGGGTGCCACCGTCAAGGTTTGTGCCGCACGGGCAGCGGCGGCCGGATTCATCTTGGCCAGAAAGTCGTGGAGACGCGCAACATCGGCTACAGCTTCGTTGGACCACTTCAGCTTCATTGTTGCGGCACGGGCAATGGACTACAGGTTGCCAGGCTCGCTGCCCAAGCCTCCACATCCGCTTGGTCAACCACTCGACCAGCGGTGACATCGGCCATACCCTCCAAGGTCAAGCGGTGACGTTCTTCTTCTTCGCCCACCCAGGCAGCCAGGGCCTGCTTGACGATCCAGGCTCGTGGGCGATCCAGTCGTGCGGCCAAGTCGTCAATCTTTTTGGCCAGTGGCAGCGGCACATGGGCAGTAAGCACTTTCGTATCCATCGCGTGTCTCCATATAAATCAAACTTAATCTTAGTGATTCAATTTGATTGATGCAAGAGGATGTCAAATTGAGCAATACCCCAGCTTGACGTCAGGGCTAGTGCTTAGTTGCAGAAATCCTGCTACTTACGACGCGACTGGCATCTTGCATGATGTCGTTGCAAATGCTCGCAATAGCTAGGCTATTGCTGCGTTTTGCGCCTAATCCTGCAAGCCCCAGTCGCATCTCTTAGTAACGCGGACTTCTGCAACTAAGCACTAGCTTCGTCAAGTGAGCAAATGGGGAAGCCGTTCATGGAGCAACCATTCCACCGCATCGGCCTGCAAAGCATCGCGTCGGCGCTTAAGCGGATCTCGGTCAGGCTCTTTGGACATCCATCGTTTAAAGCTGACGAATACTGCAGGATGAATCGTGGTCATTCTGGCCATGGCACCACCCTCTGCCACCACGATTTCGGAGAACTCGGGAGCGTTTGCCAAATCGCCCGCACGTTTTGCCTGCACCACCCAAAAATCGTCCAGAGCGTCACTCAAGCGAATGGGGTGGGGATCCCCTTCGGGGGCGAACCTGCGAATGATGTCCACCTCAAAACCGTCTTTGTTGATGGCCGTGTACTTTTGGTCTTCAATAATCTGGAAAGTTTTGTCCACCTTTTGCAAGGCCGCCAGCATGGAGGGCGAATCTTGCGCCAGCCTTTGCGAGAACACCACCCGCTTGCGGGTATCCCAAAGTAGATCGATGTCGCGGGTGGATGTGATCTCTGAAGAAAAACTAACCCCGCCAGCCGCTTCATAAGCATACAGTGCGTGCGTGCCAACCACCCTGAAATAGGTGTCGAGCCCTGCATTGGCCAACCGGTTCAGGATGGCCAATGCAATGTTCGGCATCCTCCCCACTCTCAATGCCCGGTTCATACGCTTGTGTTTGGCAACCCTGGTTTTTAAACTACTGACCCGCTCGTCCATTGCCTGCTTTTTCTCTTTGAAACTTTGGTAGATAGCCTCGGTTTCGGCAGACCGCCTGCCCAGACCTTTTTGCGCACCGGTGGGGCTGGTGCGAATGAGGTATTCCTTGTCATCGACGGTTTTCCAGACCATGCCGCCACGCACCTGCAGCGCATTTTTTTGGGTGCGCTCCAGTTCAGTAAAGGCGGAGCGCGCGTCGATGTACTGACGCGCGGCATCGGGGTCGATTTCAATATTTTCCAAGTTAAATTGCATATTTCGATATTACTTGGAAAACTGCTGCCTGCGCGTGGTCGATGAAATGCTTGCCGCGCCTTATGATTCAAGAGGTAATTTCAGCTTTGCGCTGACAACTTGACACAACCCACATGACTTCCAGACCACTATTGCGCGGCTGGCACGGATTAAAGAGGATTTTGGGGTCAGGGTCTTGAAATCATGCATTTCTCCAATTCCCCCGTAAAGCCCAAACAAGCCATCTTGATTTCAACAATATAGGCCGCTACCTAATTAGTGGGTACGGGTCAAGCCTTGGTTGCCCGCTGCAGCTTGATGTTGGCAACCAGGCCGCCAGAGCTTGCATTGCTCAAGGCAAACATGCCGCCCATGCGTTCAATGGTTTTTTCGACAATGGCCAGGCCCAGCCCGGCACCGTTGGCGGCGGTACGAGCGGCTTCTCCCCGGTAAAACGGCTTGGTCAGGTTGGCCAGTTGTGCCTCGGAAACGCCACTGCCATGGTCTCTTATTTTGAGCAATACCCATTTGTCGCGCGCCCTGGCGGCTATGTCCACCACGGCCATACCGGTGTCCACAGACTTGCCGTACCGTCGGGCGTTTTCCAGCAAGTTGGTGATCACGCGACCGAGTTCCACTTCGTCGGTCAGCACCATCAGGTTTTCTTCCAGCTCCATGTTGATATGCAGGTCAGCGCTGTGCTGGATGCTAAATAGACAAGTATTGAGCACTTTGTTCAAGGAAACGGGACTTAAATGCACGTTGCCGGGGCGCGCGTAATCGAGAAACTTGCCAATGATGGCGTCAAGTTGCGCAATGTCCGCCACCATGTGGTTGCGTGCCTGCTCATCGGCCACGCTGAGTTCGGTTTCGAGCCGCAAGCGGGCCAGCGGGGTGCGCAGATCGTGTGAAATGCCTGCCAGCATGATGGCGCGATCCTGTTCAATTTTGGCCAGCTTTTGGGTCATGCGATTGAAGCCGATGTTGACGGCGCGAATTTCACTGGTGGCCACGGTTTCGTCCAGCGAACTCGCCTCAAAATCACCCTCGTGCACACGGCTGGCGGCAAATGAAAGTTGTTTGAGCGGGTGGTTGATCAGCCGTGCAATCAAGGCAGCGCCTGACAGCGACAGGGCGGCGGTTGTAAGCAGCCAGATCACCCAGGTGCGTCCGGCCGTGTGGTTAAAGCGCGCACGGTCCATGAGCATCCAGTAATGGTCACCGTCAATGGTGAATCCCACCCACAGTCCTTCCTCCTGATTGACCCGGTTGGCGACCACCGTACCCGGCCCGAGCCGACTGGTGAGTTCGAGCGAGATGCGCTGGCCCAGTGGGTCCGTGTCAAAGGGTTCATAGGTGTCATTGGGCTCACGGGGAACAATGCGAACGCTCTCTTGCTCTGTCATGGTTTTGATCAGGGACACGCGGGCAATGGCATCGGAGTGGATCAGAGCGGCCCGGCTGAGGTTGACCAGGGATGCGATTTGCTGCGCCGTCTGGATGGCGCGCGGCTCAAATTCAAGGGTGCGAAGCGTCTGCAACCAGGCCAGTATGCTGCCAACCAACAGCAGGGCCAGCAAAAAAAATGTGCGCCAGAAAAGACTCAAACCCACCCATGATTCGTCCCGACGCTCATCGATGCGAGCCTCCAGTGGCATCGGCAGGCTGGCTTGGGGCAGTGTGGTCTCAGGCACGGGTGTCAAGCAGCGCCGTCGGGCACAAAGACATAACCGATGCCCCAAACGGTTTGAATGTAGCGCGGCGTGGCAGCATCGAATTCCAGCAATTTTCGCAAGCGCGAGACTTGCACGTCCAGACTGCGGTCAAAAGGCTCAAACTCGCGCCCCCTGGCCAGCTGGGCCAGCTTTTCGCGTGACAAGGGTTGGCGCGGATGGCGCACCAAAGCCTTGAGCATGGCGAATTCACCTGTGGTCAGTGGCAAATCTTCTTCGTCCCTTCGCAGTGAACGCGCGCCAAGGTCAAAAGTAAAGGGCCCAAAAACAACCACCTCATTGTCCGAAGACGGGGCACCTGGCGCTTCTTGCACCGGCCTGCGACGCAGCACGGCATTGATGCGGGCCAGCAACTCCCGGGGATTGAAGGGTTTACCAAGGTAGTCGTCAGCGCCGACTTCGAGCCCGACAATGCGGTCCACGTCCTCACCTTTGGCGGTGAGCATGATGATGGGGGTGTGGTCATTGGCCGCTCGCAAGCGACGGCAAATCGACAATCCATCTTCGCCTGGCATCATCAAATCGAGCACGATCAGGTCAACGTTTTCACGCAACAGCAACCGGGTCAGGGCCTTGCCGTCTTCGGCCTGCAAAACTTCAAATCCCTCCTGCGTCAGGTAACGCCGAAGCAGATCGCGGATGCGGACATCGTCGTCCACGATCATGATCGTGTCTTTGCGGTTGGAAGCTTGGGTCATGGTGTCATCAGTGAATTTGTAACAGGGACGATTTTGCAGGCAGGCTGCGATCTGTTTCGCAATACCGTGCCTAAGTTGACACAATGTTACAAATGTTGCCCCATTGTGCAGAACAAGCTTAAAAAAATCTGTGCTTGGTGCAAGTATTCGCGCTATGTTCTGAATTATGTGCTGTCGCTCATTTTTACTGTTTTTTTGTCTCATCGCGCCAGGTGCCGGGGCACAGTCCCCGAGCGCCCGCGATGCCAATGACGCGCGGATGACAGCGGAACAACGGCGAGCCGAGTTGCGTCTGGTGCTGAAGTCCTCACAGGAGCCGCAAACGCCGGCCAAAGCACCGGCGGATACCCGACGGCAATTGTCGGTGCAGGAAAAAGCGGACTTGCGCCAGCAATTGCGAGAACAGCGCCGCGAATTTTCATCAGGGCGTCAATGAAGGTTATTAACGGGATTGCAGGACGCTGACGACTTGGTTCCTGGTTTGGCTTTTAACCATTCCAGTTCATAATCTCCGTCAAGCAAATCCGGGGAGATCGCGGTTGTTCATTGAGCTTATCAAAGGTGTTGCATTGCTGCTGGCGCTTAGCGTTTTGCAGAACATCAACCATCGTGTTTGGCAGAACCGCAAATTGGTTCAAGCCGTGGCGATGGGTGTGCTCTTTGGGGTCATTTCCATCGTTGGCATGATGATGCCCATTGTGGTGGCACCCGGCGTGATTGTTGATGCCCGCTCAGTGGTTCTTGCAATGGTGGGTTTGTTTGGCGGGCCTGTGGCCGCCGGGGTTGCCGCTTTGCTGGCGGGCGCTTACCGGCTGTGGCTGGGCGGCGTCGGTGCTGCGGTGGGCGTCACCGTGGTGGTCTGCTGCGTGGTCTTTGGTTTGCTGTACCGTCAAGCTGTTCATGTGGGCTGGGCCAAGGTCAATGCCGTGCAATTGCTGGTGTTTGGTTTTCTGGTCCATGGGGTGGGTTACCTGCTGTTTGTGCTGGCACCATTGGCCGGTGCACCCACTGAGCTGGCCAATTTGGCTTTGCCCATGCTGCTTATTTTTACACCTGCAACGGTGTTTTTGGGCTTGTTGCTGCAAGACGGCTTGGATAGGCTTCGCACCGAAAAGGCCTTGCGTGATTCCGAGGCCCGGTTTCGACATCTGCTCAATGACATTCCGGGCGTCTGCGTTCAAGGCTACGCGTCGGACGGAACCACCCTGTACTGGAACAAAGCCTCTGAGTCCGTGTACGGTTATTCCGCCGAGGAAGCCATTGGCCAAAAGTTGATCGACCTGATCATCCCTGCCCCGATGCGCGAAAGTGTGCAGCAGGCCATGCGCAAGATGTTTGAGACCGGCGAACCCATTCCTGCGGGTGAATTGTCCTTGGTGCGCAAGGATGGATCGTCTGTGCTGGTTTTTTCCAGCCACGCCTATTTGCATCAGCCGCAGCAGGAGCCGGAGATGTTCTGCATTGATATTGACCTCTCTGAGCGATCACGTGCCCATGCCGAGCTGCGCATCGCCGCGACGGCCTTTGAGTCCCAAGAGGGCATGATCGTGACGGACCCGCAAAAAATCATTCTCCGGGTCAACAAAGCGTTCACAGAAAGTGTGGGCTATACCGAAGAAGAAGCCGTGGGCCAGTCGCTGGCATTGTTCAACTCGGGCCGGCACGATGATGATTTTTATGCGCGCATGCACCAGGAGTTGCATGAACAGGGGCAGTGGGCCGGTGAAATCTGGAGTCGCCGCAAGAACGGCGAAATTTTCCCGGAGTGGATCACCATCACGGCCGTGGTGGATGAGTTTGATCAGGTGACGCATTATGTTGCTCGCCTGACGGACATCACCCATCGCAAGGCAGCCGAGGAGCAAATCAGGCAACTGGCATTTTTTGATCCGCTGACGGGTTTGCCCAATCGGCGCTTGCTGATGGACCGTTTGCACCGGGCGCTCAACGCCAGTGCGCGCAGCAAGCGAAGAGGCGCTTTGCTGTTCATCGATCTCGACCATTTCAAGACGCTGAACGAAACGCTGGGTCATGAAAAAGGAGACCTGTTGCTCAAACAAGTTGCCGAGCGCTTGGTCGGCTGCGTGCGTGAAAACGATACGGTGGCCCGCATCGGGGGTGATGAATTTGTGGTGATGCTGGAAGAGCTAGATGAGGTGCGGGAGGTGGCCGGTGCCGAGGCCAAAATGGTGGGCGAGAAAATTGTGGCGCTTATCAATCAGCCTTTTCGTTTGGTGGATGTTGATTTCCACTGCACAACCAGCATCGGTGTCGCCATGTACTTCGGCAATTCGGTGCCGATGGATGAACTGCTCAAACAGGCTGATCTGGCAATGTACAGAACCAAAGCCGAGGGGCGCAATGGCATGCGTTTTTTCGATCCTGCCATGCAATCATTGGTCAACTCGCGGGCCAAGCTCGAGGCCGATGTTCGGCAAGGTATTTTGCTGCGTCAATTTGTACTTTACTACCAGGCGCAGGTTGATGCGCTGGGCAATGTGACCGGAGCCGAAGCCTTGTTGCGTTGGCCCCACCCGGTGCGTGGCATGGTGTCACCTTGCGAATTTATTCCCCTTGCCGAGGAAACCGGACAGATACTGCTCTTGGGTAATTGGGTGCTGGAAACAGCTTGCGAGCAATTGGTGGAGTGGTCGCGCCATCCTGCCCGTGCCCACCTGACCTTGTCGGTGAACGTGAGTGCCCGCCAATTTTACGAAAAAGGGTTTGTGGATTACGTTTTGGGCTTGATTGATTACTCCGGTGCCAACCCAAGAAAACTCAAGATCGAGTTGACAGAAAGCATGCTGGCCGAAGATCTTGAAAATATTGTGAGCAAAATGACCATTTTGCGAGCACGCGGCATTGGCTTTTCGCTCGATGATTTTGGCACCGGGTATTCGTCGTTGTCGTATTTGAAAAGACTGCCGCTGGACCAACTCAAGATCGATCAGTCGTTTGTGCGAGATCTGTTGACCGACCCGAATGATGTGGCGATTGCCCAAACCATTGTGGCTTTGGCACGCAGTCTGGGTCTGAGTGTCATAGCAGAGGGCGTCGAAACCGAGGCACAGAAACAGGTTCTGGCCCAGCATGGCTGCTATGCCTATCAAGGCTACTTATTCAGTCGACCACTGCCGGTACTGGGATTTGAGCGTTTCCTGGAGACCGGCTCAGCGCACGTTTCTGTATCGTCCTGAATACACAACACGCCAGTGATCCGCGGACTGAGCTTGGGTGTCATACTTGTCGAGCAGTATCTATTTGTTTCACATCCTCAGACATTGATTCATGGCTGAATTTTCACCGTTAACCACCATCAGAAAAATGGCCACCGGCCAAGCCATGCAGTCGGGCCCTGCCATGCTGGGGCGTTTTGAATTGCGACGCATTTTGGGCCAAGGGGCTCAGTCGGTTGTCTGGCTCGCATTTGATCCTCGACTGGAGCGCGAGGTGGCGATCAAGCTCATCAAGGTTGGCAAAGATGCCGGCACAGCAGCCATTGCAGACTGGCTCCAAGAGGCCAGAAGCGTCAGCCGACTGACGCACCCCAACATCGTGACGGTGTTTGAAGCAGACCTGCAAGACCAACAGCCTTACCTGGTGTTTGAGTACATACCGGGGAAAACGCTGTCTGAAGTGATTCAGAAGTCGGGTGCCATGCTGCCGATTCAGGCTGTCACTTTGATGCTGGGACTGCTTGATGCGTTGATTGTGGCCCATGAGGCTGGTGTCGTACATCGTGATTTAAAACCGTCCAACGTGCTGGTCGATCAAGCGGGTCACGCCAGGGTGATGGATTTTGGCATCGCCGCACGGGTGCAGGACGGCGACAAGTCACAGAAAGATTACGCCGATGGGGGTACCCCTGGTTATATGTCGCCAGAATCGGCACAAGGCAAGGCTGCGACACCCCTGATGGATGTTTTTTCGGCTGGCATTGTGCTGATTGAAATGCTTTCCGGCAAGCCACTTGTGAATGAAAGCGATCCGTACCGGGCCATTTACCGGGTCGTCCATGAACAGCTTGAACTGCCAAAAGATCTCAGCGTTGATGTCGATGACCAGTTACGCGCCATCATGCTGCGAGCCATTGCGCGCGACCCCTTGCAGCGCCATCCCAGCAGTGTTATTTTTCGTGACGAATTGGCCAAATGGCTTGAGATGGTGTCCAGACCCAAGGCGGGTGATTCACCTGTCCATGCGGGTGCTGCGGTCAACAGTACGCTGGATTTTTTGCTTCGCCGTATGCGTCAAAAGAGCGATTTTCCGGCAATGTCCGATTCAGTGGTGCGTATTCAGAGCATGGCCACCTCCGATAAGGAAAGCGTCAGCAGCGTCACCAATGAGATACTGAAAGATGTGGCGTTGACCAACAAGCTTTTGCGCTTGGTGAACAGTGCCCATTACGCAAGAGGCGGTGGAAGCATCAGCACGGTTTCGCGGGCGGTCACACTAGTAGGCTTTAACGGTATTCGCAACATGGCTTTGAGTCTGGTCTTGCTGGAGCACATGCAGGACAAAGGCAATGCCAACATGCTCAAAGAAGAGTTTTTGCGATCTTTGATGGCCGGCTCGGTTGCAAGCGAGATTAGTCCGGTTCAAAAAGACCGTGAGGAGGCCTTCATTGGCTCCATGTTTCAAAGTTTGGGGCGCATGCTGGCACAGTATTATTTTCCTGAAGAAGCACGCGCAGTTAGGGCCCTGATGTCTGCCAACCGTGAGACCGTCAATGAGGTCAGTGCCTCTGTCAACGTATTAGGTTTGAGTTATGAGGCGCTTGGTGTGGGCGTGGCCAAGGCATGGGGCTTGCCAGACAGCATCCAGCGCTGCATGCATAAACCGCAAGGTGACGCGCCCAGCCGAATGCCGGCTGACATGACCGAAAGGTTGAATTGGACCGCAGTGGCCTCCAATGAAATTGCCGATATTTTGCTGCGCAGTGATCCCAAGGATGTGGATGCACGCATGGCGCAAGTGACAAGCAAATATGCCAAAACCATGGGCGTCAGCACGCAGGACTTCAAGGCTGCAACCACAGTTGCCCGCAAGAAGTTGATCGAACTGGCCAAGGCCATGGACATCAAGGTGTCGGCTGGTTCTGCTGCCGCCAAATTGCTGCGTGCACCGGAAGAGGATGCGGCATTGCGAACAGACAGCTCCGATGAACAGGGCGATATGCTGACCCCGCTTGAGTTGCATGCCACTCTGCCAGGCTTGCCAGAACACGGGACGATTCCAGCGGTCAATGACAAGCGAGTGGCCGAGATTTTGACGGCTGGCATTCAGGACATCACGAACGCCATGGTTGAAGATTTCAAGCTGACCGATGTGCTGCGCATGATTTTGGAAACCATGTTTCGGGCCATGGACTTTCAACGCATTATTTTTTGCATGCGTGACATTAAAACCGACGCATTGACCGGACGTTTTGGTCTTGGCAAGGACGTTGAAACGATGGTGAAATCTTTCAAAATTTGCATTCAAGCCAGTCAACCTGACTTGTTGACGGCAGTATGCATCAAGGGTTCTGACACCATGATTGCCGATGCCACGGAGTCTTACATTGCCGGGCGCTTGCCATCTTGGTACCTAAAATCAGTCAAAGCGCCCACGTTTTTGTTATTGCCTTTGCTCAACAAGGGCAAACCCTTCGGTTTGATTTATGCAGACAAGGCGAAAAAGGGCGGTATAGCGTTGGACGAAAAAGAGTTGGCCTTGCTTCGAACGCTGCGCAATCAGGCGGTGATGGCGTTCAAGCAGTCCGTCTGATTTAGGCGCTGTAAATAGGGGTGTTTTGGGCCTCTACCGCACACCATACCTGCGCTAAGCGCTATAAAATAAGTAGCATTATTGCGCTGCCCAGCCACCATCCATGTTCCAGGCCACACCGCGCACGTTGTTGCCAGCCGGTGAGCAAAGAAAGACCGCCAGAGCACCCAGTTCCTCAGGGGTTGTGAATTGCAGCGAGGGTTCTTTTTCGCCGAGCAATTGCTTGGTGGCTTCTTCGTTGCTGATGCCCTGGGCAGCGGCTTTGGCGTCTACCTGCTTTTGAACCAATGGCGTGAGCACCCAGCCGGGGCAGATGGCATTGCAGGTTACGCCGGTGGTTGCGTTTTCCAGCGCGGTAACTTTGGTCAGTCCGATCAGGCCATGCTTGGCGGCCACATAGGCTGATTTTTCAGCCGATGCGACCAAGCCGTGAACCGATGCGAGGTTGATGATGCGTCCCCAGCCGCGGCCACCATCCGCAGCGCGCATGGCTGGCAGGGCCAGGCGTGTGGCGTGAAAGGCGCTGGAGAGGTTGATGGCGATGACGGCATCCCAGCGCTCAGCGGGAAAATTTTCAATGCGCGCCACATGCTGAATGCCTGCGTTGTTGACCAGAATATCGACGCAGCCAAACCGCTGTGCCGCAAATTTCATCATGTCTTCAATTTCTGCCGGGCGGCTCATGTCTGCCGGGTGGTAAGTCACGCTCACGCCCAATGCACTGATCTCGGCGGTGGGGCCGTCCACGTCGCCAAACCCGTTGAGAACGATGTTGGCACCTTGCGCCGCCAAGGCTTTGGCAATGCCAAGGCCAATGCCGCTGGTCGATCCGGTGACAAGAGCTGTTTTGTTTTTTAGCATGTTGCTTTTCTGAAAACGGTCAAGGTTACTGCGATTGAATTAGGATGAGGCCACTGGCAGCGTGAACTGATTGCCAGTTGACAAGTTTTCATTATTAACCATTGACTGCACCATGTCTGAGCCCTCGTTAAATTATGTTTTGTGCCCGGATGGTGCCAAAGGCCATCGCATGGCTTATTGGCAGTGGGGCAATCCAAGGGCCCGGCATGTGGTGGTTTGTGTGCATGGTTTGTCCCGCCAGGGGCGCGATTTTGACGTGCTGGCCCGTGCTTTGTGCAAAGCGGCCGGTCGAAAAATTCGCGTCGTGTGCCCGGATGTCGTGGGTCGGGGCCAGAGCGATTGGTTGCAAGACCCGGCGGGGTACCAAATTCCGACCTACGCGGCAGACATGCTGGCTTTGCTGGCACAACTCAAGCCCAAAACGCTGGACTGGGTGGGCACCAGCATGGGCGGACTGATTGGTATGGTGATCTGTGGGCAACCCGACTTGCCGCTGCCAGTGCCGGTGCGTCGCCTGGTACTCAATGATGTAGGGCCCGTTGTGGAGTGGCGTGCAATCCAGCGCATCGGCCAATGGCTTGGCGAGACCGGTCGATTTGAGTCCGTGCAAGCGGCGGCCGATGTGCTGTGGGCCAACTCCAGCACCTTCGGGCCGCATACGCCCTCCCAGTGGCTGGAGTTTTCACGCCACATGGTCAAACCGCTCCAGGACGGCAGCGGCTGTGTGACGCTGCATTACGACCCGGCCATTTCCGTTTCGTTCAGCGCCATGACGCCCGAGTCTGCCGCCCAAGTGGACGCCATGTTGTGGCAGTTGTATGACCAGATCAAAGCCTCCACCTTGTTGCTGCGAGGTGCAAATTCCGACTTGCTGACCCGCGACACCGCTAAGGCCATGATGCAGCGCGGTCCCAAAGCGCAGCTGACGGAGTTCAAGGGCATTGGTCATGTCCCAACCCTTATTGCAGACGATCAGGTGCAGGCAGTCACTTCCTTCCTGCTCGATTAGGAGAGGGGTGATGAAAAGCCTGCTTGACGAAATCAGCAGTTCGCAGCCGTCACCGCTGGTGGCGGCGACGGCGCAGAGCTTGCCTGAGCAGCCCCATGCACTCGCGCGCGCACGCGCGTTTGCCGAGCCGCTGTTGGCCAGCGAAACCCTGGACACCGGTGAAAACACGCTTGCCCACGCCGATGCCGTAGCGGCGCTGATCAAGTCCATTGGTGGTTCAGAGGTGATGCAGGCGGCCTGCTATCTGGTGTATGCCTGCGATCACTTGAACAAGCCTCAGGAGGTGATTGCCAAGGCGTTTGGCGACAACTTTGCTGCGCTGGCGATGGAAACCACCAAGCTGGTGCGTGTACACAGGCAGGCACGCCAGGCGCAGGTGGTCGGCGAACGCTCCGGCACGGCAATACCAATGGCGCAGTCCAAAGCCGCCCAGACCGAAAGCGTGCGCAAGATGCTGCTGGCTTTTTCGCGTGATCTGCGGGTGGTGATGCTGCGTCTGGCGTCACGGTTGCAAACGCTGCGTCATTTTGCGGCGACCAAACTACCCGTGCCCGCCGGCTTGGCGCGCGAGTCTTTGCATGTGTTTGCACCGTTGGCCAACCGGCTGGGAATTTGGGAACTCAAGTGGGAGATGGAGGACTTGTCCTTTCGCTTTCTGGAGCCCGATACCTACCGGCAAGTGGCCCGTTTGCTGGATGAAAAACGGACCGAACGCGAGGCTGATGTAGAGCATTTGCGTGCGCAACTGCAGGCCCAGTTGCAAGCCCAGGGTATGGATGCCGCAGTGCAGGGGCGGCCCAAACACATCTACAGCATTGTCAAAAAAATGCGCGGCAAGTCGCTTGGTTTTGACCAGGTGTATGACATCCGGGCGCTGCGCATTGTGGTGCCCAATGTGGCAGATTGTTACGGCGCGCTGAGCTGGGTACACAGCCAGTTCACGCCGGTTCCCAATGAGTTTGATGACTACATTGCAAAGCCCAAGGCCAATGGTTACCAGTCATTGCACACCATCGTGCGTGATTCGGCTGGGCAGCCGGTTGAGATCCAGATCCGGACCCAGGCCATGCATGAGCATGCAGAACACGGTGTGGCGGCCCACTGGGCTTACAAGGAGGCCGGCGTCAAAGGCTATGCCGGGGTGTCTGCCAGTGGCGCTTATGACGCCAAAATTGCGGTGCTGCGCCAACTGTTGGCGTGGGAGCGTGACTTTGCCAGTGAGCAAGCGCAAGGCGTTTTTGACGACCGTATTTATGTCCTGACGCCCGATGCAGCCATTGTTGAGCTGCCGCAAGGGGCCACGGCGGTAGATTTCGCGTACAGCGTTCACACCACACTGGGCCATCGCTGCCGGGGTGCGCGGGTCGACGGGGTGATGGTTCCACTCAACACAGCGCTCAAAAACGGGCAAACCGTGGAAATTACGGCAGTTCGGGAGGGGGGGCCTTCGCGCGACTGGCTCAATACCGAGTTGGGTTATCTGGTCAGCCATCGTGCCAGGGCCAAGGTGCGTGCCTGGTTTAACGCACTGGTGATGAATGAAACCGTAGCCAAAGGGCGGGAGGCGGTCGAAAAACTGTTGCAACGGCTGGGCCGCACATCCGTCAAACTCCAAGATCTGGCTTCTCAACTCGGATTCAAGTCTGCCGACGAACTGTTTGAAGTGGTGGGCAAAGACGAGTTTTCATTGCGCAATATCGAAATTGTGCTGCGTCCGCCAGAGCCGGTGCCGCTTGAAAACACCTATGTACCGGTCAAAAAACCACGCAGCCCGGTCAGTGCTGCCAAGGGCGCGGTATTGGTGGTCGGTATTGATTCAGTCATGACACAGTTGGCCAAATGCTGTAGGCCCGTGCCTCCCGACAGCATTTGCGGTTTTGTCACGCGCGGCAAAGGGGTGAGCGTTCACCGAACAGATTGCCCCAATTTGCGTGAAATGGTGACCAAAAACGCTGAACGCGTGATTGAAGTGCAGTGGAGTCTTGAACAAACAGCCAGCAAGGTGGTGTACCCGGTGGACGTGATGGTGGAGGCTGCTGACCGGCAGGGGCTTTTGCGTGACATTTCTGAAGTTTTTTCCAAAGAAAAAATCAATGTCGTCGGGGTGCAGACCCAATCGGTCAAAGGGACTGCCAGGATGACGTTTACCGTCGAGATACCAGAGTCGGGCCGTTTGTCCAAGGTGTTGGCCATGGTCGCCGATTTGAATGGCGTGCGCTGGACGCGGCGGCGTTAACTTTTTTGGTTCACGACGCCCAATCGCCACCGGCTGGGAAAATTCTGATAGATTCACGCTTGGGACGCAACTTTGGACTGTACGATGGCACGGTCGGGTGCTCTCCCTATTGAAAGCAATGCATGAATGACGATGAAATCAGCGCTGATGTTTCCGCACTTTCCTTGCGCGATTTGCGCTTGCGCCCGGGCATAGCGTTGCAAACGCGCAGACTGGTCGAAGGCGCTACCAAGAAAGAGTCACTTTTTCTGGCCGCGATTGAAGGCAAAGGTGTCATGGTGGGGCCCGTGGGCCCGGAGGGTGCCAAGACCGAACTGGAAGAGGGTGAAGTCTGCATGGTGCGGGGATTTACCGGGCAGCATGAATTTTCTTTCTTGAGCCGGGTTCTTCAAACCTTTGAGAAACCCTTTGTTTATGCCTTGTTGCTATATCCCGAAAAAGTAGATGCGCGTTTGGTGCGTCAGTCGATGCGCATCAAAACCTCGATATCTGCTGTCATGACCTTGCCGGACAAAACGAATCCGGAAATGAAGACCGATCACAATGTCATGCTGATTGACCTGAGCGTGTCGGGTGCCATGATCCGGTCTGACAGCAGCCCGCCGGTGGTGGGTTGCCCCTTGAGCCTGCGGTTTGATGTGGTATTTGAAGACGCCTTGGTTGAACTCAATTTGCCGGGCGTCATGTGCCACAACAGCAGCGACCGCGGCAAAGATGAGTTTTTCATCGGTCTGGCGTTCAAGAACTTGTCCCGGCAGGATAAATTGATCCTGCACTACCTGACCCATTCCCGCGCGTAATCAGCTTCGTTGTCAGCTTGGTTTTTGTGGGCCTTACTGCAGCGTGACGGGCACCGCGGGCTGTCGGTTAGGGGACTGTGGGTTCATGGCCTGCGTGATTTCTTGGCCCAATTCAATCACTGCCATGGCGTAGTAGCTGCTCCAGTTGTAGCGTGTAATGACGTAAAAATTCTCCGTACCCACCACATAACTGGGCGGCTCCTCGCCATTTTGTAACTCAACCAGTGCCAGTGGCCCGGTGTGCAGCAAGGCGACACCTTCCACAAGGGCACCTTTTTCGGCCAAATTTGCCACGCTGAAGGTGGGCAAAATGTCGGGGGCCATCAGCGCCGCCATGTCCAGCCGGGTGGTATCAAAGCGCACCGGGTAGTGGGTCGGCATGCCGCTTTGCCACTTGAAGGCCTTGAAATAGTGGGCCACCGAGCCAATCACATCGGCCGGGCTGTTGAAGAGGTCAATGCGGCCATCACCGTCAAAATCAACCGCGTATTTCACCCAGCTGGTGGGCATGAACTGCGCCATGCCCATGGCCCCGGCAAAGCTGCCGCGCAGCGCCAAAGGGTCTTCGTTGGTGCGGTTGGTCAGGCTGAGAAACTGCTCCAGCTCGCCCTTGAAGAACTCGCTGCGCTCTTTGGCGCGCGGATGAATGACCGGAAAATCAAAGGCCAGCGTGGTGAGGGCGTCCATCACCCGGAAGGTGCCCATTTGCTCGCCAAAAATGGTCTCCACGCCAATGATGCCAACGATGATTTCGGCGGGTACACCGGTCTCCTGTTCGGCCCGCGCCAGAACGTCGCGGTTGTCCTGCCAGAACTTGACACCCGCCTTGATGCGGGTGGCGTCAATGAAGCGGCTGCGGTAGACCCGCCAGTTCTTGAGTGTGCCCACCGGCGGGGGCTGAATGAATTTGGCAATCTGCGGCATGTAATGGGACTGGCCGATGGCCTGGCGCACCCATTCACGGCTCAAGTCGCGGCGCGCGGCGAGGTCGTCGGCGAATTGCATGGCATCTTGGCGTTCAGCGTATGCAGGGCCGGGCAGCGTGACCTGGGCAGGCTTTGCTGCAAGCTTGGTGCGGTGCGTCGCTTGGGGCTTTTTCTTAGAGGTTTTTTGAGCCTTTGCGCCCGTAGATAGTGCGCAGGCAGCTATTAAAATAATAGCAAATGGGAGGAGCTTGAAGGTCACGTGGGCCAGGTCAGTTGTTTGAGTTCGCGTTGCAGTGTAACGAGGGCGGCGCGCTCGCTGGCGGGCGGCGCATAGCGGTGCGCTTCCAGGCGCAATAACCAGTCGTAAATAGCCTGCACGCCAGCGTTTTGCGAGCCAAATTGTTGCTTGAGCTGCTCTGCCATGCGCCTGGGCGGACTGTGGGGTGGCAGTGTGACCCCGGCCTTTTGTAAACGGGTGGCCGCCGTGTCCAGCAGACGCAGCCAAGGGTCCTGGCGGCTGCGCTCCCACAGCGTCCAGCCGGCAGCGCTCAAGCTCACCAGCACCACCACACCGATCAGCAGGTACACCAAGTCTTCCCAGCTCGGTGACGCAAAGCCGATGTCTTTGAGCAGATTCAGTTGCTTGCCCTGTGTGTAGTTCAGGATGCGCTGGTTCCAGGCGTTGTTGGCGGCTTCCCAGATGGCGCGCAGGCCCAGCGCAACTTGCGGGTTGACATTGCCCAGCAGGGCACTGGCTATGGCTCCACGCGGTGCCTGCAGCCGCTCCAGCGAGCCGATGCGTCCGGGTGCCACTGAAGCCGTGGGGTCCACCCGGACCCAGCCACGCCCGGCCAGCCACACTTCGGCCCAAGCGTGGGCGTCGCGCTGGCGAACCACCCAATAATCGTCCAGCGTGTTTTTTTCACCCCCTTGGTAACCGGTGACGATGCGGGCCGGTACGTTCAGTGCGCGCATCAAAATCACAAAACTGGAGGCAATGTGTTCGCAAAAACCCTCTTTGCGGTCAAACCAGAACTCATCCGCGGTGTGTTGACCAAAGACGCCGGGGTCCAGCGTGTAGCTATAGCCGCCTTGGCTGAGTCGTTGCAGAACGGCGGCCACCAGCTGCGTGTCGTTGGCTTGGCTGTAACGGGGGTCGGCTTGCATCTGGTTTGCCAGTTGCAAAGTGCGCGGGTTCGATCCGGCGGGCAGTTCCAGATAGTCCATCAAGCCGGCCATGTAGCGGCGTGGGCCATGGCTGAAGTCAAGGTAGCTTTGGGCGCTGTAGCGCACCAGATCGTTAAGCGGGCGGTCGGTAATCCATTGCAACTCGGGGCTCATCCGGGCTTCTATGCCCACCAATTCCGGCTTTTGCACTGTGGCATCGAGCACCAGCAGCCAAGGGTGCTTGTTGCCCTCCATCGTTACCTGGTAGCGCACAGCCGAGCCCTTAACCTCAAGTTCGGCCGGAATCTGCATGCGTGCGGGCAGCGCCGAGCGCAGCGGCTGCCAGTCACGCCCGTTGAAAGTGCTCAGTACCGGGCCGCGAAAGTACAGGCTGGACTGCGCCGGTGCAGCACCCTCAAAGCGGATGCGCATGGCGATGCTTTCATCCAGCGCCAGGCTGGCAATACTGCCCACCTGCATGGAAGCGGACAAGCCACTGCGCCCCGCCATGGCGTCGCTCGGCACCCCCCACAGCGGTGCCATGCGGGGAAACAATACGAACAGCACCGCCATGATCGGCGCGCCGAGCAGCGCCATCCAACCGGCTGTTTTGGCCGCTTGCAGCAAGGGTGGCTTGCCCACCGGCATGTGGGCATTGACCAGTGCTGTCAGCAGCCCCAGCAGCGCGACCAGCATGGCCAGCGCCGTGAGCAGCGATTGCGAGTAAAAAAAGTTGCTCAGCATGGTGAAAAAGCTCAGAAAAAACACCACGAAAGCATCCCGCCTGGCGCGCAGCTCCAGCGTCTTGAGGGCCAGCAGCACCACAATCAGCGTCACCCCGGCGTCGCGTCCCAGCAAGGTCTTGTGGGTGGCCAGCGTGGCTGCCACGGTGATGCCCGTGAGTGCCAGCAGCCACCAGCGAGAGGGCAGGGGCAGCCCTTTGACGGCCAGCCAGGCGCGCCACAGCATCACAAGCGCAGCCATGGCGCTGCACCACACCGGCAGGTTCTCGACCTGGGGCAGGACGACCCAGGTGATGACCAGCAGCAGGAACAGGGTGTCGCGGCTGTCGCGGGGGAGGGTGTTGAGTTTCGTCAACATGCGAATATTTTTGATTCTGTGGGTGATGTGTTATGGGTTTGCTTTGGCTGGCGCTGTAGGTCGGGTTGTGCGCCCGACTGCGCACTCACTTTCTTTTGCTTCGCCAAAAGAAAGTAAGCAAAGAAAAGGCGAGCCGGATTCGTCGGCCCGCTGCGCGGGCAAGCTGCGTTGCTCGACGGGGGCGGGGTGCGCAGAAACTCGCTTCGCTCAAACACCTGCGCCCCTGATCCGCCCCCGTCTGCGCTACTCGCCTCCTCATAACGGCGTGGGGGGCAGGAAATACCAACAGCCGAACCGCCGAAGGCCGCGACTAGCGCGGCCTTCGGCGCGTGCGCGGGAGTTTGGTATTGGTATTGGTCTTTGTCTTTGTCTTTGTCCCCCCCGCCCTTTAAGGCAGGGCTGAGCAGCGCAGGGAAAAGAGGATCAGGGCGGGCGTTGTTTGAGGCGATAGCCGAGTTTAGCCCGACCCCTCTTTTACCGAGCAGCGCAAGGAACCCGCACGCAGCGGCCCTGTCTTGGGCTCGCCTTTCTTTTGCTCACTTTCTTTGGCGAAGCAAAGAAAGTGAGTGCGCAGTCGGGCGCACAACCCGACATGCCACGCATGGCAAAGCCGCAACGAGAAAGACTACTCAACATCAACATAAAGCCAACGCCTCCAAACACCGCTTCTTATGAGCCTCCCCCCACCCCGGCGCAATCTCCACCCCCCCAACCTCAACCCATAATCCACCTCCTGCTTGTCAGCCGCCAGCACCCAGGCACACAGGCGGGACAACTGCTGCTCGGGATCAGCAACACCCGTGTGCGAGCGGTCCAGCCACAGCTCATAGCGCTGAACCTGTTGGGCATCGCGGCTGACCAGTTCGTCCGCTTTGGCCACTTTTTTCCAGACCACCAGCTTCAATGGATCACCCCGGCGGTACGCCCGCACACCGTCGTATTCCCCACTGGCCTGCGGGTGCGAGGTGGCAGCGCCGCCTGCGCGGGGTTCGCCCGGCGGCAAGGGCGGGGCAAAGGCCTCGGGCTTGGGATACACCAGCACCTGGGCGGCAGGCCGCCACACGGTCCAGACCCGAAAAGTCCCCAGCGGAAAGCGCGTTTCGGCGGTGAGCGTGGGTATCCGGTGCAGGCCGCGCCGCTCTGGTTTGAAGGCCACATGGACTGTGGCGCTGCCCTGCGCTGGCACGTCGGTCCAGACCCAATGGCTTGAGCCCAGCACGCTCAGGCCAATGCCATAACGAACAGAGCGTCTTTCACTCAATAAATTTATGGAAATATTGGCACTTGCGCCCATGAATTGTGCGTCAGGTGCTACTAAATTCATAGTAAGTCCGCGCAGGGTACCATGGCACACATGCATGCCCACCACGGCGCTACCGGCCAGCAAGAACGTCAGCAGGTAACCCAGATTGAGCTGGTAGTTGATGGAGGCCACCAGCAGCACCAACAAAGTCGCCCCCAGCATGAAGCCGGGCGCGGTGGGCAGGATATAAACCGTGCGCTGCGTCAGGGTGACGACGTCGCGCAGTGGCAACCGTGCCTCAAACCAGCGCTGAAATCGGGTCCGCAGGCTCGTCACTTTGTCCAAGTCCCGCTTTTGTGACTCATGGCAAGGCCACGGCGTCCAGCATGGCGCGCACTTGCTCGAACGAACCGCGCCCCGCATCCCCTACCGGGATCAGGCGGTGCGAAATCGTCTGGGGCAAGATGGCCTGCACGTCATCCGGTGCCACGTAGTTGCGCCCGCTGAGCAGGGCCTGCGCCTTGGCGGCGCGCAGCACGGCAATGCCGGCCCTGGGGCTTAGCCCCTGCAAAAACCAGCGGCCCGAGCGCGTGGCGGCAATCAGATCCTGCACGTAGTCCAGCAGGGGGGCGCTGGCGTGAATGTCAAGCACCAAGCGTTGCAGCGTTTGCAATTCATCCATGCTGAGCAGGCTGGGCAGGGCGTCCACCATGTCGCGCCGGTCATGGCCTGCCAGCAGTTCGCGCTCGGCGGCCCGGTCAGGGTAGCCCAGTGAAATGCGCATCAAAAATCGGTCCAGTTGCGACTCTGGCAGCGCGTAGGTGCCCAACTGGTCGTGCGGGTTCTGGGTGGCAATCACAAAAAAAGGCGAGGGCAGGGGGCGGGTTTCGCCTTCGACGGACACCTGCTTTTCTTCCATCGCCTCCAGCAGCGCGCTCTGAGTCTTGGGGCTGGCGCGGTTGATTTCGTCGGCCAGCAGGACTTGCGCGAAAATCGGCCCCGGATGAAACACAAAAGCTTCCTTGCCCCGCTCGTAGATGGAAACGCCGGACAGGTCGCTGGGCATCAGGTCGGAGGTGAACTGCACGCGCGAGAACTGCAGGCCGAAGGTCCGGGCCAGCGCGTGGGCCAGTGTGGTCTTGCCTACGCCGGGCACGTCTTCGATCAGCAAGTGTCCGCCAGCGAGCAAACAGGCTACACAGTTCTGGGTTTGTGCGGGCTTGCCCACAATCACCGTGTTAAGCTGACCCACCAGCGATTTGAGTTTTTGTTGTGCATCCATGGCATAACCTTACCTGAAAATTTGACAAACGTTTGACAACGAATTTGAGACGGGCACCCACCGTGACTATGACCGGATACTTTACCCACCGCGATTGCTGGAAACATGAAATGGGCGCAGGGCACCCCGAGTGTCCCGAGCGGCTCGGGGCCATAGAAGACCATCTTTTGATGTCGGGTTTGGACGTGGCGCTTGATCGGCGTGAAGCGCCGATTGCGCCCTTGACCGACATTGAATTGGCGCATGGCCGCATGTACGTGGCTGCGTTGCGTGGGCTGAGCGATCGCCTGAAAGAAGAAATTGACGCCGGGGGCCCAACCCATGGTCAGGTGGACCCGGACACCTCGCTCAACATCCACACTTGGGACGCCGCCCTGCGCGCTGCGGGCGCAGCACTGGCAGCCACCGATGCCGTGATGGCGGGTGAACTGGAAAATGCTTTTTGCGCCATTCGGCCACCCGGTCACCACGCCTGCCGTGACAAGGCCATGGGATTTTGCTTTTTCAACAACGTGGCGATTGCGGCCAAATATGCCGTCGAGCGCCACGGCCTCAAGCGGGTGGCGATTGTTGATTTTGATGTTCACCACGGCAACGGCACGGAAGACATCGTGGGTGGGGATCAGCGCATCCTGATGGTCAGCTTTTTTCAGCATCCTTTTTACCCCGTGGGCGGGAGCATCTCCAGTGCCAGCAATCTGGTGAACCTGCCGGTGCCCGCTTATACCAAGGGTGATGTGGTACGGCAGCTGATTGAAAGTGTCTGGATTCCCCGGCTGGAGGCTTTCAAGCCCGAGATGATTTTTATCAGTGCCGGTTTTGATGCCCACCGCGAAGATGACATGGGTCAAATGGGCTTGGTCGAGCAGGACTACGCCTGGATCACCCACCGCGTCCGGGATGTGGCCCTGCGCCACGCCAAGGGCCGCATTGTGTCCTGCCTGGAAGGCGGTTACACCTTGACCGCTCTGGCGCGCTGTGTGGAGGCGCACCTTCGGGTTCTGGCCGATGTCTGACAACCGCATGACCGACCTGGGCGACTGGGTTGCCTCGCTGACCAAGCCTGCAGCCCTGATGGAATTGGGCACGTTGGCCTTGTGTGCCGTCTTGGCCTGGCTGGCTTGCACGCTGCTGCGCCGGGCGGTTGGCGTGCCTGACAAGACCTCGATTCTGTTTGGCAGACGCATTGTTGACGGGGTGCTGTTTCCCCTGTTTTTATTGACGCTGGCTTATGTTGCAAGGGCCATGCTGTCAGGTGCCATTTCACTTGCTGTTTTCAAACTGGCGATTCCGGTTTTATTGGCGCTGCTGGCCATTCGTTTGGGGGTCAAGGTGTTGCAGGCAGCCTTTAAGGAGGCACCGGTTGTGCGCCTGCTGGAGCGAACCATCTCTTGGGTGGCCTGGCTGGCCATGGTGCTTTGGGTTAGCGGGCTGCTGCCGGTCATGCTGGAAGAGCTGGACCAGATCACCTGGAAGGTGGGTGGCTCGAACTTGTCGGTGCGCACCATGCTGGAGGGGGCGCTGACGGCAGGTGCCGTGCTGATTTTTACCTTGTGGATTTCGTCGGTCATCGAGGCGCGCTTGCTGCGCTCCGCCACCGGTGGTGAACTGTCACTGCGCTTGGCGGCCAGCAATGCCACGCGTGCCTTGTTGATGTTTGTCGGTTTGTTGATCGCCTTGTCGACGGTTGGTATTAACCTGTCGGCGCTGTCAGTGCTCGGCGGTGCGGTTGGGGTGGGTGTGGGCTTTGGCCTGCAAAAATTGGCGGCCAATTACGTCAGCGGTTTTGTCATTTTGGCCGAGCGCAGCATGCGCATTGGCGACAACGTGCGCGTGGATAATTTTGAAGGGCGCATCACGCAAATCAATGCGCGTTACACCGTGATCCGCTCTGTGGCCGGGCGTGAATCCATCGTCCCCAACGAAATGCTGATCACCAGCCGCGTGGAAAATTTGTCTTTGGCTGACTCATCCCTTTGGCAGTCCGTGGTGGTGTCGGTCGCCTATGACAGCGATGTTGATCTGGTGATGCGCCTGTTAAAAAACGCCAGCCTCAACCACGCGCGGGTTTTGCGCTCGCCCGAGCCTTCGGTGTCGCTGTCAAATTTTGGCTCGGATGGGCTGGAGTTCACCGTGGGTTACTGGATTGCCGACCCGGAAAACGGCAGCCTCAACCTGAAATCACTCATCAATCTTGATATTTTGCGTTCCTTGCGTGAACACAACATCGAGATTCCGTTTCCGCAGCGTGTGGTTCATACGCGTCCGGCATAAAAGTACAACTGTTACGAAGGTATAATTATTTCGAAAAGCACGACCGTACTATTTTATGTATTATGACTGTCACGATGTTGAAGTAATCATGCCAACGGGTGACACAGCATAGAATCCTACGGTTAACGTACACGTCAACTCAATCGCAGAATTCGTAACTATCTGGAGCCAAAGCAATGAAAGTCCTGGTCGCAGTCAAGCGTGTGGTGGACTACAACGTGAAAGTCCGTGTCAAGTCGGACAACACCGGTGTAGATATCGCCAACGTCAAAATGAGCATGAATCCTTTTGATGAGATCGCCATCGAAGAGGCGGTTCGGTTGAAGGAAAAAGGTGTTGTGACCGAAGTGATCGCAGTGTCCTGCGGCGTGGCCCAATGCCAGGAAACCCTGCGCACGGCCATGGCCATTGGTGCCGATCGCGGCATCCTGGTCGAAACCACTGAAGAACTGCAACCCTTGGCGGTCGCCAAATTGCTCAAGGCGCTGATCGACAAAGAACAGCCCGGCATGGTCATTCTGGGCAAGCAAGCCATTGACGACGACTGCAACCAAACCGGCCAAATGCTGGCTGCGTTGGCCGACCTGCCCCAAGCAACCTTCGCCAGCAAAGTGGTGGTTGAGGGCGGCAAGGCGCAAGTCACCCGCGAAGTTGACGGTGGTCTGGAGACCCTGGCGGTCACTTTGCCAGCCATCATCACCACCGACCTGCGTCTGAACGAGCCACGTTATGTCACCTTGCCCAACATCATGAAGGCCAAGAAAAAACAGCTCGATACCTTCAAGCCAGAAGACCTCGGTGTGAACGTCAAGGCCCATATCAAGACCCTCAAGGTCTGTGAGCCCAGCAAACGCAGCGCGGGTATCAAGGTGCCGGATGTGGCCACCCTGGTTGCCAAACTCAAGACTGAAGCAAAGGTGCTCTAAATGACTTCCCTCGTAATCGCAGAACACGACAACGCATCCATCAAGGGTGCCACCCTCAACACCGTGACCGCTGCCGCCCAGTGCGGTGGTGATGTGCATGTGCTGGTGGCAGGCAGCAACGCCGCCGCCGCTGCTGCTGCCGCCGCCAAAATTGCAGGCGTCACCAAGGTTTTGCACGCTGACGCCGATGCGTTTGCCCACGGCTTGGCTGAAAACGTGGCTGCACAGGTTCTGGCTGTGGCCGGTACTTACAGCCACATTCTGTTCCCCGCTACAGCGTCGGGCAAAAATGTGGCACCGCGCGTGGCGGCCAAGCTGGATGTAGGCCAGGTGTCCGACATCACCAAGGTGCTCAGCAGCGACACTTTCGAGCGCCCCATTTACGCTGGCAACGCCATTGCCACCGTGCAAAGTCTGGACGCCGTCAAAGTCATGACCGTTCGCTCCACGGGTTTTGATCCTGCGGCTGCCTCCGGTGGCAGCGCCCCGGTTGAGGTTTTGACTGCTGCAGGCGCTAACGCAGGCGTGAGCTTCATGGGCTCCGAGATTGCCAAGAACGACCGCCCAGAGCTCACCGCAGCCAAGATCATCGTCTCCGGTGGCCGCGCGCTGGGTTCGAGCGAAAAATTCAACGAAATCATGACTCCGCTGGCCGACAAGCTCGGTGCTGCCATTGGTGCCAGCCGTGCGGCCGTCGATGCCGGTTACGCGGCCAACGACCTGCAAGTGGGCCAAACCGGCAAAATCGTCGCGCCCCAGTTGTATGTGGCTTGCGGTATCAGCGGTGCCATTCAGCATCTGGCCGGCATGAAGGACAGCAAGGTGATCGTGGCCATCAACAAAGACCCCGAGGCACCCATTTTCAGCGTGGCTGACTATGGCCTGGAGGCTGATCTTTTCGTGGCCGTGCCCGAATTGATTGCCGCCCTGTAAAGGCAACCGTGAAAGGGGCATCGCGTGCGGTGCCCCTTTTTTTTCGTGTTGTCGATTTTGATATTTCGTTTTTTCAAGCATTGATCCGGAGATTCCCATGAGCTACGTCGCACCCGTCAAAGACCTTTTGTTCAACATTCAGCACTTGGCCAATATCGAACAGATTTCCCAAATTCCGGGCTTTGAAGATGCCGGTTTTGATACTGCGCAGGCCGTGCTGGAAGAGTCCGCCAAGTTCAATGAAGGCGTGCTCGCCCCCTTGAATTGGGAAGGCGACAAAAACCCGTCCAGCTGGAAAGACGGCGTGGTCACTGCCACGCCCGGCTTCAAGGATGCGTTCAAACAATTCGCCGAGGGCGGTTGGCAAGGTCTGCAGCACCCGGTTGATTTTGGTGGCCAGGGTTTGCCCAAAACCATTGGTGCGGCTTGCTGTGAAATGCAAAACGCCGCCAACCTCAGCTTTGCCCTGTGTCCGCTTTTGAGCGACGGCGCGATCGAGGCCCTGCTGACGGCCGGTTCGGACGATCTCAAGGCGACTTACCTGTCCAATCTGGTGAGCGGCAAATGGACCGGCACCATGAACCTGACCGAGCCGCAGGCCGGGTCCGATCTGGCCATGGTGCGTTCGCGCGCCGAGCCGCAGCCCGATGGCACCTACAAACTGTTTGGCACCAAGATTTTCATCACCTGGGGTGAGCACGACATGGCCGAAAACATCGTCCATCTGGTGCTGGCACGTGTTTCGGGCGCACCGGAAGGCGTCAAAGGCATTAGCCTGTTTGTGGTGCCCAAATTCATGGTCAACAAAGATGGCTCGCTGGGCGCGCGCAACGACGTGCATTGCGTCAGCATCGAGCACAAGCTGGGCATCAAGGCCAGCCCCACTGCCGTGCTGCAGTTTGGCGACCATGGCGGCGCCGTCGGTTATATCGTCGGCCAAGAGAATCGCGGCCTGGAGTACATGTTCATCATGATGAACGCCGCCCGCTACGGCGTGGGTGTGCAGGGCATCGCCATTGCCGACCGTGCGTACCAGACCGCAGTGCAGTACGCCAAAGACCGCGTGCAAAGCCGCCCGGTCGATGGCTCCATCCAGGCCAGCGCGCCCATCATTCACCACCCCGATGTGCGCCGCATGCTCATGACCATGCGCGCCTCGACCGAGGGCTGCCGCGCCTTGGCCAGCGTCGCCGCCAGCGCCTACGACGCAGCGCATCACCACCCGGATGCCGATGTGCGCAAGCAAAACCAGGCCTTTTACGAATTCATGGTGCCGCTCGTCAAGGGTTTCAGCACCGAGATGAGTCTGGAAGTAACCTCCATGGCGGTGCAGGTGCACGGCGGCATGGGTTTTATTGAAGAAACCGGCGTGGCCCAGTACTACCGTGATGCCAAGATTTTGACCATCTACGAAGGCACCACCGCCATCCAGGCCAATGACTTGGTGGGGCGCAAAACTTCACGCGACGGCGGCCAAACCGCCAAGGCGCTTGCGGTCCAGATTGAGGCTACCGAAGCCGAGTTGCTCAAGAGCGGTACCGAACATGCTGCCGCCATGGCCAAGCGCCTCAAAGCCGCTCGCGAGGCGTTCATCGACGTGGTGAACTTTGTGGCTGGCAACACCAAAGCCAGCCCCAACGCCGTGTTTTCCGGCAGCGTGCCTTACCTCATGCTGGCCGGTAACCTGATGGCGGGCTGGCAAATGGGCCGTGCCATGCTGGTGGCCCAAGAGCAATTGGCCGCTGGCGACGAGGCCGCCTTCATGCAGGCCAAGATCATCACCGCCCGTTTTTACGCCGACCACCTGCTCAGCCGCGTGCCCGGACTGCGCAACAGCATCGTGGAAGGGGCCGAGTGCGTCACCGCCTTGGCGCTGGACGCTTTCTGATCGAACGGTTGAAGGTTGATCGATTGCTATTAAATTGGTAGCTGGTTGCGCACGATCTATGTGCGGTACAGGCATATTTCTTATAAATTTTCTTGACAGGAAACGCCATGTCCAAGCTTCCAGCGCCACTGGATCGTCTGCCTTTCCCGGTCATCGGCTCGCCGCTGTTCATCATCAGCAACCCCAAGCTGGTGATCGCGCAGTGTGTGGCCGGTGTGGTGGGGGCCATGCCCGCGCTCAACGCCAGGCCCGCCGAGCAACTGGAAGAGTGGCTGATCGAAATCACCCAGGCGCTGGCCGCTCACAACACAGCACATCCTGACCAACCGGCCGCGCCCTTTGCCATCAACCAGATCGTGCACAAGAGCAACGACCGGCTGGAGCACGACATGGCGCTGTGCGTCAAGTACAAGGTGCCCATCATCATCACCTCGCTGGGCGCGCGCGAAGACATCAACGCCGCCGCCCACTCGTATGGCGGCGTGGTGCTGCACGACGTCATCAACAACAAGCACGCCCGCAAGGCGATCGAAAAGGGCGCAGATGGCCTGATTGCGGTGGCGGCGGGGGCGGGTGGTCATGCGGGCACCAAGAGCCCGTTTGCCTTGGTGCAGGAAATCCGCCAGTGGTTTGATGGCCCCTTGGCGCTCAGCGGTTCGATCTCGACCGGGGACGCCGTGCTGGCAGCCCAAGCCATGGGAGCGGACTTTGCCTACATCGGCTCAGCCTTCATTGCCACCCATGAAGCCCGCGCCGCCGAGCCCTACAAACAAGCCATTGTGGACAGCAACTCGGACGACATTGTTTACAGCAACCTCTTCACCGGAGTTCACGGCAACTACCTGGCCCCCAGCATCCGCAATGCCGGTATGGACCCCGACAACTTGCCGGTGAGCGACCCCAGCAAGATGAATTTTGGCGGTGACAAGTCAAAAGCATGGAAAGACATCTGGGGCTGCGGCCAAGGCATTGGCGCTGTCAGCCAAATTCAAAGCACCGCCGACTACGTGGCCCAGCTCAAGCGCGAGTATGCTCAGGCGCGAGCCCGGTTGCTGGAACGTGATTAGGCTTGAATGGCGTGTCTCGGTCGGATCTTTACCTCAGAACTGATCGCGCCCGGCAATCCGCGCCACGACGCGAAGGTCCGGCCCCAGCATCTCAGTTGATTTGAATTCCAGCGGCACCGCTTCAGACAGCGCGGACAAGGGCCCGAAGCTTGCCATGTCGCGCCCCTGACCGAGCAGCTTGGGGGCCAGATAGATCACCAACTCGTCCACTAGGCCCTCGCGAATTAACGCGCCATTGAGTTGATGGCCAGCTTCCACATGTAATTCATTGATTTCACGCGCGGCAAGGTCGTGCAGCATGGCGCGCAGGTCCACCTTGTCTTGGGTTCCCTCTTTTTCACCGGGCATCAGAATCACGGTAGCACCACGTGCCTCAAGCTCCGCTTTTTTGGCATCATTTTGAGCTGCAGCGTAGATGTATATTGCGCGACCAGCTATAAAAAACGGAGCATCCAGCGGCGTCTGAAGGCGGCTGTCGACAATCACCAGATGCGGCTGGCGTGGCGTCTGCACCAGCCGGACATCCAGCCGGGGCCTGTCTGCCAGCACCGTGCCAATGCCCGTGAGCACGGCGCAGGCCCTGGCCCGCCAGGCATGGCCATCCGCGCGGGCCGCTTCGGACGTGATCCACTGGCTGGCACCATTGTTCAAAGCCGTTTTGCCGTCCAGCGAAGCAGCAATTTTCATGCGCACCCAAGGCGTTTTGCGAACCATGCGGCTGAAAAAGCCAATGTTGAGTTCACGCGATTCGAAAGCGCCGGGCCCAACTTCCACCTCTACCCCAGCAGCGCGCAGCCGCTCAAAACCCTGACCCGCTACCTTGGGGTTGGGGTCACCAATGGAAGCCACCACCTTTTTGATGCCTGCGGCAATCAAAGCATCACAGCACGGCCCGGTGCGCCCCTGGTGCGAACAGGGCTCCAGCGTGACGTAGGCGGTAGCTCCTACAACAGAGTGGCCTTTTTCGGCGGCGTCACGCAGCGCCATGATTTCAGCGTGCGGGCCGCCGGTGCGCTGGGTGTGGCCTTGGGCCACAATCGTGTGATTGACTGAGATCAAGACACAGCCAACACGAGGGTTTGGGCTGGATAGATAAAGTGCTTGCTTCGCCAACGCTTGGGCATTTTGCAAGATGGCCGTGTTCACGAATGAGTTTGGTTTAACTGCAGATAGGTGATGTCTTGGTGGTCACAAAGATGAAGCTGCAACGCTGCATAGAGCATCTGTGGTGGATACGGGTGTACAAACCCTCACACGGCCAGTCGATGCAATTTTCACACGCCTAGTTTGGCTCAACTGTTCTGTACCAGTGACATCATTTCGTTTGATTTCAAAACTGCTGGCACCAAAGCCTCCAGAATTTGTTTTTGAATAACCTGATGCATCAAACAGAATATAGGGGGGGGTTTCTGCGGGCGTTCCAAATCCCGTAATGGTCAAATAGCTAGGCTTTGCTTCACGCGACGCAATGGTAATGTTGCCGGGTGAGGTGTAGTCACCCGTTCTGGCTACATCTACAAAGATAACCCATCCATTGTTCCAATCTGTACCGCCGCCTGTAGGCACCATTCTTGCGGAGCGGCCACGCTTCATAGCCTCACCTCTGGCAGCGTTGATGGAAGCCAACATAGTGTTTGAAAAAGATGTTAATTGTGCATTGCGTTGAAATGTAGTCATGCTGGGCACCGCAACCGCCATCAAAATGGCAAGCAACGCCATCGTGACCATTAACTCAATCAGCGTAAAACCTTTTATCCTGATGATGTTATTTTTCATTACCAGCAAACGGTTGAATTTGTACATGTGCAAGATTTTGTTCCGGTACTTTGCATGCGCAGCGTACCGGCTTCGGGATCACTGTTTTTGGCTCAGCAGATAGCTCAACACATTCGTTGATAGTGGTGGACGCACAGGTTGCCGCGCTTAAAAAAAATACGCAGTATTTGCAGAGCCGTCGCCCGAAAATGTTTTAAATGGAACCGTGGTACAGCCAGAGACTGCCGTAACGGTTCCTGCGGCATTGCTAAATGCGCAATATGAATTGGTTTGCGTCATGAATCGCTCCTGCTGCTGCATGAGTTCTGCCAAGGCCGTGCGCGCCTCCGCTCGTCTACCTTTGAGGATTGAGCTGGTGTGCCGGATAGGCAATGCTGGCGAGTATTCCGATGATTGCGACCACAATCATCATCTCGATCAAAGTAAAGCCTTGGTTGTAATGCTTGTTCATAGTCAATTCTTTAAATCCTGGTAGTTGTTGATTTGCCTCCAGCTCAATCGTCCATTGGCGACATGTGTGTAGTTAGTACCAATCTTCTTCCAGCCTTGAGAACCTAATTGAATAACATCCCTCGCAACTATTCCAAAACGTTTACCCGTGTTGTCAGAGTGTGTTTTTGTTGTCAGGTCAGGCCTTTCTACCAACATGATCTCACCCAAAAGTCCCACACTTGATCCTTTAAATGAGCCATTGCACGCAACATTCAAATTGTAGGTGTAGCCACCGTCATTTCCGGCGGAACAACTGCTGCTGCTAGATGCCCCGGGATTAAGCTGTTAAAGACAATGTTTGAGCTTAATGGAATGGGGGCCGCATCGCTGATTAGACGCTCACCCGAATTTGGCATGTCGGCGTAACAGCCTGAGCGAATGGTTTCGGTGTTGACATCGGTTTCCGCACGCCCGGGTGTGAATTCGGGTGTGGATACAACGCCAGTTGACGAGTTGGCTGAAGCCTGCTTGAGTCGACCACGCCCACTGACTGCGCTAGCACGGGTGGCACTGCTTGCGAGGGTGTCACCGCTGTTGCTGCCGTCGTCAAACACCACATATTCTGTTTGAGTAGCCGTGGAGGTTTTGTCACCAATTTCAAGATATTTTCCGGTCCCAAAAGAGACATAGCGTGTATCACGGGACTCGCCCAGAATGACCAAAGGCGATGCGGTAATGGGTTGGATATTGCCGGAACTATCCTTGGCAATGAACAGTGGGTAAGGATCAGGACTGCCAGTCGTTCCTTTGTTGAATGATGAGAGTTTGTTGAGGTTCCACTCTGTGGTACCTGCAGAAATTGAGAAATCAAGCTTCCAGAGGTTGCCGTGCAGGTCACCCGCATAAATCAGTGCGACTTCTCCGGCAGTTCCCAATTCGGCCGCAAAATTGATCAACCCAGTCGGTTTGCTTGCGCTTAGCGTGCTATCGATGGGTAAGGAAATTTTGTAGTAATTGCTGCCCTCTGACCATGCAGCGCCTGCAGCCTTGCTCAGATCAAGTAAAAACAATGCAGGCTTGCCGGTGCTGCTGAACAGGCCAGCACTGTCACTTACATAGTTATTCACGCCGCTTCCCACAACAGCAAACCACTTGTAGGTAGGGGTTGTTGCGTTGTAAGCGTTGGTGCGCATTTTCAAAATGTGCGGTTTACCAACCACATTTCCCAAATCTTGATCGTCAGCATGGGTGAACTCCCACATCACATTGGAAGCTGTGAAGTTGGATGGGTCAGTTACATCCAGTGCATACACCCCTTGCCCCCCCCCCCCAGTTCCGCCGATCAGAACAGTTTTCCAAGTCGATCCAACTTGAGCTTCAGCCACTGCAGGTGGGCTATCAACATAGCTTTGGTGAGGGACTGCACTTGTTCCATAACTTGCATTGGTCAGAGCAGCCAGTTTCGAACCCATCCAACTGGGGATGTAGGCCAGCATCTCATCGCCTGTAGCAGCATTTAAACCGTGCAGCATACCGTCGTTGGCTCCCACAAACACAACAGGTGTGCGTGAGGCGTAGGTGCTGGCAAAGCTGGTATAGCTGCTGGAACTGATGTCTGTTGAAGGTTTGCCCGAATACACCGCACCAGAGTTGATCACGTCACCGAGTAGCTTGTTGCGTTTTCGAAATGGACTACCCTCTTTACTTTTATCACCTCGCAAATAATTAAGCCTGTCTTGTGCCAATCCATCAGCAGCGCTGGTGTTGAGTTCGGTTTTCAAACTTGTCTCAATGTCATTCCAGGTAAACGCTGTAGCTACTGGGTTTGCCGTTGCACCCACTTTGCCAACCACAATATTGCGTGAGGTAACAGGATCTATCATGGCGCTAAGGCGATTTGCCGCAGACCATTTGATTGCGTGTGTGGTCACGGAACTTGCCTCTAGGTCGCCGCTCCAGTCAGAAGTGTCAAATTTTCCTTGGTAGATTGTGTCAACAATCTGAACCGATTTTGAATCATTCGCACCACCGCCAATGTTGTAGGCTGATGTTGAAGCACGACTGAAAATATCGTCGAATGCAGTCAGCACGCCGCGTGCATCGCTTTGCAGGAAATAGGTGTTAGCTTCACCCGTTCGCGATACGCGGGTGTCGGTGTCTTGCCAGACCAAATTGTTGTTGTTGCCATCGAGCTCATTGACAAAGGGATTGCCCTGGGTGTTGTACGGATTCTTAGCCGAGTTAGATGGGTCGGTTTCAAAGCCGCCGTATTTGGCTGCCCTGAACAACTGGTTGGACGAACGTCGAGTGTTTGCGTTATTGGAGCCACCATACTCGTTTACGTCAAAGGCAAACGTTTTGACACGCAGTCCCGGGCGTTGCAGCGTGGTGCCTGCAGTGCCCGCAGCCGTTGCGTTGGTCCAGCCAGTGCCTCGAATGTCATGGGTGTGCGCCCAATAGGCTGACCCGACAATGGATGAACTGCCTGTTACGCTGGTCAAGCCTGCAGAATTTGCAGTATTCGGGTTGGCAATGGTTCGCGATACCCCGGCACCGTCCAGATAAGTTCCCGCCGTGTTACTCTCAAACTTGGCGGCGATGCCATGCCAGTAAGCAATATCCGGGATGTTATCGGCTGCACTTGCAGCTGGCAGTCTGCTGTTGTAGTCCCAAGAGTTTATATCGCCAATAATCACAATATTGCTTTTCAGGCAAGCGTAGTCGGAAGTACTTGAGCGGCCGTCACCATATGGATCGGCCCAAGTGGTAAAGACCGGAAAGCCGTCCGACATGTCAGAGGTCAGACCGCTGATTGCAGCTGCGCTCGGTTGGAGTCCTTGCAGGTACCGAACGGCTTGGTAATGCAGTTCACCAATGGGGTCATATTTTTTGTAGCGCCCTGGAACTGAACCTGTTCGACCGAACTGGTTGACATAGCTGATCACGCCGCTTAAATAAACCCCGCGACTGTCAGTCGTAGGCACGGTACTGTTCCCATCCGGATTGGGGTTGAAGACACCAGTGACAGTATCCCATTCTTGGTTAGCATTTGCTCCACTGATCTGATTACCGTTGATGTCAAACGTTTTAGCCCCGACAAATTTTATGGGTGCGCGCAGCACGCCGCCATAACGACTAGTCTGCTGATCCATGAGGTAACCAAACGCTGCAAGTCGCAATTGGTCACTGTATTTTTGTATTGCGCCAGTTGGTTTGTAGGTGGCGGGGGCGTTGTCGCACCGTCTGAATACTGAGTGCAAAGATTCCAGTAGCGCTTTTCTTTCAGGGTGTAAGTGCTGGCATCCCGATCACACACCTGTACACGGGCAAAAAAGTAACCATCGCTGTTCAGCGTCGTTGCGGTTGTCGTCGTGGGTGTCCATGTGCCGGTGTAGGCTCGGTAATAACATTTTTTTGCTGTACGAGATATGGGGTCCCCCCACACAGCGTTCGTGCAAGGCACTGTGCCAGAGACCGGGGCAACTTTCCAAGTGGTGCCCGCACCGTATAAAACTTCCCATGTGCCTGAGGGCAATGTACACGTGCCATTTTCACTGGCGCACAAGGTGACATTGGGTGCCGGAGTCCATGTGCCCGTATAGGGCTTGTAATAGCATTTTTCAGAAGAGCCCGACGGATCACCAAAAACAGCTGTCGTGCAGGGCACAGCACCAGTTGCCGGGGCAACCCTCCATGCGCTGGCTTGGCCAAACCAAACTTCCCAGTTGCCCGAGGGCAGACTGCAAGTGCCATTCAGGTTGGCACAGAATGTTGCAGGGGTTGCGGGCGTCCAAGTGCCACTGTAGGGCTTGTAGTGGCATCTTTTGGTGCCAGGGCCAGGCTACCGCCAAACTGAGTGTTACTACATGGAACTGCACCAGTTGCCGGAGCTACTTTCCATGTGGTGCCCAAACCGTACCAAACCTCCCAAGTGCCAGCGGGCAAGGAGCAGGTTGCGTCCTTGGCCGCACAGTCGACAGAACCACTAGGCAATGATGAAGTGCTGGTGGTGATTGGGCCGAATTGGTTGCCAGTGGCCAATGCGGTGTTGTTGTCGGCCGCAGTTCCGGTCTGGTAGCTGGAACTGCTCGGCAAGGTGGTGGAACTAGCGGCTATCGTGCCCATTTGGTAAGTGCTCGATGCACCCGCGGATCCAAGGGTATAGGAGCCAAATCCACCTGAATTATTGCCTGATTTGCTGGTGCCAAAGTAAATGCGATTGAGGGTGTTTGCGACAAAAATATCGTTTGAACCGGCTGCAGTGGCCATGGCCGTTGGCACAGCGCCAAAATATTCCACTCCGGAGGCATAGGCTGGCGAAGCAAAATTCGCAGAAGTGATAGCACGCGAAGTGCCGGACTTGTAAAGTCGTTTTGCAGGAAAGTTATTACTGTTACCCATGCTGATGGGGTCACCATCAGGAATGATGGCGCGCTGTAAAACCGTCATGGTCGCGGTGTCAATCACACGGTCACCACCCGTCAATGACAGGCGCAACATGTCAATAGCTGAGCTGGAGGCCCAGTTTAAAAAGTTGCCGCTAAAGGCATCATTGGATGCCGTGCTGTAGGCGGGGGTGGTGCCGTCGTCCTTGCTGTAGCTCTTGCTGTTGTCCCAGCATAAACGCGATGTCCAGGTGGGGTTATCGGTGTTGGGTGTGCTTAGGGGGATTGCCGGGCCACGACGTATAAATCGTTTGTAACTAAGCTCTTGGCCCGATGGCGCACCAGTACCAGCGTCGTCATAGGTGTAGCAACTTTCTGCATCGTAATAGCCAAGGTATTCAATGGTTGGTGAGTACGTGACATCATTCGAAGTGCCGTTGTTGTCGGGATCTACATACTGTGCACCAACCGTTGGGAACTCCACCGACAGGGCGAGCGCCAAAACCGGCTTGTCGCCCGACGCTGCGGCGTAAAGCGGGTCTGCCGACAGATTGATGGCGGGGATGCTGGGGCGAGCTCTGGCTTACCGCCAAGAATGAAATCGCGGCTAAAAGTGGCACGGTAACAATAACCAACGCATTGTGGCGAAACCAATGCAGACCCAAGAATATTTTGCGGCGAAGGTTGCCAGCTATGTTGGTGTTCTGTGTCATGTTGACTGTTGGGCTTGTTTGATGGTCGGACATGGCATCAATCCTCGTTGAGGGTTCTGTAAATCATTTGCATCACGGCTTGAATGTCTTGACGGGGCCCGAAGCCCATGGCAGTAACCCGGTAGACGTAATTGCCCTTCGAAAAAGGGTCTTCAACCAGTTCGATGATGTAGCGAGGCAATTGGTAAGGTTGCACACCAGTAGTACCGGTTTTAAATGAATTGCCGGAAAATGCACCAAATGCAGTTGTTGGCGCGTTGGAATCCGTATTGGTAAAGTCAACAGTCAGCCAAGCTGGTTTTCCGGAACTTGTTAAATCGCATAAACCCATTGAAGTGCCAGAAGTACCGCAGCCCGCGAGAAATCCTGTACGGGTTTTACCATCAAAGAAAGGTTTGCGTGTGCCGAACATGTCTGCTTCAGCGTCGATCAAAGCCGCTTCTGCAGCTTGCCAAGCAACTTGCATGTCACGGTCGTTGCGTGCGCCGCGCTCACTCATAAGTCCAATTTGTGCGCCACCAATGCCCAATAGAGAAACAATGATGAGAATCATCATGACCATAATCAGCGACGCACCGCGCTGTCGGGCAGGGTTCTGGTCGAGACGGTAGCAACTTGGAATCATGATGGCTCCGAATTTCTTAAAGACCTTGGTCATTGCGCAAATGCACGGTGAACGTCAACACTTGACGTAGTCGCCCATCGGCTGGTGCCGAATAAGCAGTGCCTATGTCAGCGCTTGAAGACAGCGCCGAGCCAGCCGTTGCGCTGCTGCCTGATTTGGCCGAACCAAATGGGTAAAGTGTTTGGGTTACCGCGTTTTGGGCTGTATTTGGCGCACCACGCAGAATCATGCCAATACGCAGGCTGCGCACCCGACGCCAATTGGCATTAGTGTCGATTGCATTTTGTGTGGCCGTACCACTGGTAACTGTCATTTGACTTGCGCGCAGGTATCTATTCGGAGTTTTGTTGATGCTCGCCTCCCAAGTTGCCCAAGCGGTTTGCCAAGTCTGCAAGGCGGTAGTGTCTGCTGCGGTGGAGGGTCTGGTGAATATGTTCCAATGCCGCAGGTGGCAGCACCAGCGGTAATGCCGTAGGTTGAGGCTGGTGCTGTGCCGGCAGTAACGTCCTCGGTGCCATAAAGCACCTGAAAATTTTCAACGCCTTCAATGATGGGTTGCGCAGAAGTAATGGTGCCAGCCGAATCTACTGTGGAGCACATCAATGAGGGCTCCCCATTGCTGACAGCTACGCTCAATATGCTGGACATGCGATTGTCACGTGAGATTGGCGCTGCGCCGGTTGTCAGAGTTCTTCCATTGCAGTCAATCATTGACCCGTCAGCATCTGAATTGAGCGGGTCTTCATTTCGCCGAACCAGTTGGTTGCCCAAGATCAGCACATCACTGTCGCCGGCGACTGTTGCACCTGTGTGTGCGGTAGAACTGTTTAATGGGTCGGAACTACTGCTCATTGCGTTGTTTAACCCTGTTACGTTAGGACGAGTGTCGTTATTGATGTTGGTTGTATCGCGAGCGGCGTACATCACATCTTTGAATCCGCTTTGAACGGCAAGACGCTGAATCAGATCAGCAGCAAAGCGTCCGTTATCTCGAAGTTGTGAAGCGGCATCTACCGTTGTAAAACCCCGGCGAGTGACCGTCAGTGCTGATATGGCAGCCAAGGCGATAAGCAGGCTAAGGGCCATTGCCACCAGCAGTTCAACCATGGTCAATCCGGAATGACGAACCATTGATTGAGAATACGCCGATGCGGATTAAATCCGCACTTTGAACATTTATCGTGCATTGAGTTCATATCATAAATTCCCAGGGGTAACTGGCACGATCACTGAAGGTCTTGACGTGCTATCCGAGGTTCTTTCAAGTGCCGCATTGCCAACTTTGTCTTGTCAGTAGAGCCACGTGTCCAACCAATTTTGATAGCTAGGATGTTGCCAGTGTTATCACAGGCCCACCGCGGCAAACCGTTTGCATCAAAGGGGGATGCGTCAAAACAAATGGCAACCCGTGCTCCAGGTAGTTCGGCATCTACTCGCGTCAACCACTCAGTCAATTGGGCGTTTGCGATGTCAGCAGCATCTGTGCATGCTGTAGTGCTTGTTGCCACACTTAAACAGTACGATGTTGTTGTTGCAGTCAAGGGTGATGAACTGAACGAACCGAGGTAAGGGTTGTTCGGTGAGGCCTTGATGGCTTCAGACTTGTTGCCTCGTATCATTTCAGCTAGTTCACGCGCCAAAAAAATGGCAGACGACTGAGAGCGAGCTTCCCGATTTGATTTCAACGCAGCAGCCTGCATTCCCACCATGCCAAGCAAACCGAATGTCAAAACAACAATCGAAACCAGAACCTCAACGAGTGAAAAGCCAGAAACTTTGCGAAAGGTCATTGGCGCACGCGCAAAACCAAAAAGTAAGGGCACTTGGGTGGCAGAGCAGTGATTTTTCATCATGGCCCAAGCTTAGGACAATTTCACCGCGAAATAAAGCCCCCACATAGCCGTTTGTCAGACCGCCAACACCGTTGGTCGGTCTTTGCATCATTGTGCGTTTATCGCCCCGGGGCTGGAGGCATTGTTTGTCGTGTACGCACAAATGATGCTCGACCTCAACCACCCGCGTTCTGAGTCACGCATACCTGCAGGGGACGAATCTCACACGTGTTCGGCTGACAACAGAGTTGATGGGTACTACCTCATTACAGGCGAAACTTTCAACGGTAAACCGGAAACCTTGCCGTCAGCGCATTCACCTTGGCCCGCACTGCGTCAATATTGGCGCTGTCGCGCGGATTGTCCAGCACATCTGCTATCAAATTCGCAGTGATGCGGGCTTCTTCGTCTTTGAAGCCGCGGGTGGTCAGGGCAGGGGTGCCGATGCGCACGCCGCTGGTGACCATGGGCTTTTCGGGGTCGTTGGGGATGGCGTTTTTGTTGATGGTCATGTGGGCAGCGCCCAACACGGCTTCGGCTTCTTTGCCGGTAATGCCCTTGGCGCGCAGGTCCACCAGCATCACATGGCTTTCGGTGCGGCCGCTGACGATGCGCAGGCCACGTGACACCAGCGTTTCAGCCACGATGCGGGCATTGGTCAGCACTTGCTGCTGATACAGCTTGAATTCAGGGCTCAGTGCTTCTTTGAAAGCCACTGCCTTGGCGGCAATCACATGCATCAGCGGGCCACCTTGCAGGCCGGGGAAGATGGCGCTGTTGACGGCCTTCTCATGCTGCGCCTTCATCAGAATAATGCCACCGCGCGGGCCACGCAGACTCTTGTGGGTAGTGGAGGTCACCACATCAGCGTGCGGCACCGGGTTGGGGTACAGGCCGGCGGCAATCAGGCCGGCGTAGTGGGCCATGTCCACCATGAAGATGGCCCCCACGTCTTTGGCCACTTTGGCAAAACGTTCAAAGTCGATGCGCAGGGCGTAGGCGGAGGCACCCGCCACAATCAGCTTGGGTTTGGATTCGTGGGCCTTGCGCTCCATGGCGTCGTAGTCGATTTCTTCCTTGTCGTTCAGGCCGTAGCTCACCACATTGAACCACTTGCCGCTCATGTTCAGCGCCATGCCGTGGGTCAGGTGGCCGCCTTCGGCCAAGCTCATGCCCATGATGGTGTCGCCGGGCTTCAAAAAGGCCAGAAAAATCGCTTCATTGGCCGAAGCGCCGCAATGCGGCTGCACGTTGGCGCAGTCGGCACCAAAAATTTGCTTGACGCGGTCAATCGCCAGTTGTTCGGCAATGTCCACGTATTCACAGCCGCCGTAGTAGCGCTTGCCGGGGTAGCCTTCGGCGTATTTGTTGGTGAGCTGCGAGCCTTGCGCGGCCATCACGGCGGGCGAGGCGTAGTTTTCGCTGGCAATCAGCTCAATATGGTGTTCCTGGCGGGCGTGTTCGGCCTGGATGGCAGCAAAGATTTCGGGATCGGTTTGCTCGACGAGAATGTTACGGTTGTACATGGCAGTCCTAAAAGACAAGAGGCCTGTGGATCAGCGTGTGATCCCAGGGCTGCCCAGGCGAACGGCTGAACGCAGTGGCCAACTTGGCACTGCGGCACGCTTCCCCGTGGTGTTCCCACGTCAGCAACTCTTGCCCACAAGGTCAGAGCGCCTATCGCCAGTCGCGTACTCGGTGAGTTTAACTGACACGGCGCACCAAGCTGCGGTGCCCGGGAACTCAGGAGATGACCAAGGCAACTTGTTCGGTGTTGTCTTTTTCGGCTTCTGGCTGCTTGACCGGCGGCACGACGGCCCGCACGGTTTGCGGCGTGGCTACGGGTACGGCGCGGCCACTGGCCACAGCCTTCAGGCGAGCATGTTCTGCGATGACCTTGCTGGCGTAGCCACCATCATCTTCGGTCGAGGAGCCGACGTAATAGCGTAAGCCGCCTTCGGTGGTACCTGCTCGCTTAATGCATTCTTGCAGCACCTTGACACCGACTCGCAGATTGGTCAGCGGGTCGAAAGCGGCCAGTTTGCCGCCAAAGCTGTCGTATTTGTCGCTGTGGACCCGTGTCATGACCTGCATCAGGCCCTGTGCGCCCATCGGGCTTTGGGCAAAGGGGTTGAACCCGGATTCGACGGCCATCACGGCCAGAATCAGCGTGGGATCGAGCTTGGTACGAAGACCGATCTCGTAGGCCTCTTCCACCAATGCGCTCAAGGGCTCCGGTGCAACACGGTATTTTTTGCTCAGCCAATAGGCTACTGCGGCTTGTTGCTTGGGTAAGTCTTGCGGGTTGGTCGCTGTGGCGCGGTCAATGGCGTCGAGCTCAGCGTCCGGTTCGATGTCAGGACCATTCAATGCCACTTGACGGGTTTGCAGCCAGCTGATGAGTTTGACCTCACCTGCTTCGCGCAATTCGGGACGGGCCGTCAAGGTGATGACGGCGAAGATGACGGCGAGCCCGATCAGGGCAAAACCGTTGTGGGTGATTTCAAAGAATCCCTGGGCCACATCAGTTGCGAAAACTCGCAGGGACCGGGTCAATTTTTCAGATGCTTTCATAGCTCTTCCTTCGTTCGCGCGGGCCTGGTGTGCTTTGGCTGCATGGCAGTTCAACACTTTCGGCCCTTGTTTGGGTTGGTACGC
The DNA here is from genome assembly GCA_016708345.1 of Candidatus Rhodoferax bjergmarkensis. GTDB lineage: Bacteria > Pseudomonadota > Gammaproteobacteria > Burkholderiales > Burkholderiaceae_C > Rhodoferax > Rhodoferax bjergmarkensis. The sequence continues at coordinate 97,249 of JADJFX010000035.1, read as the reverse complement.
TATCAATATCCTGCTGGGGTTCCTTCTTGCGTTATGCAGAGATTTGACTATGCCGGGTTCGGCAGCGGGTTCGGGTTATCCCTAGCTTTCGCTGGGATGGCGGGATTCTAGGGGGTGTTGATATAACTAGTCAACAATATCAAATAGATTCTTTATTCTATTTATGATGGTTTTTCAGTTTCAGACAGGTATTTCACGGGTAAAGCAGGCCATTGCGCATGGAGAGTCACCTCTATTTTTTCTCGCAATCGATCATCGGGTTTCAATTGAAAAGTTAATTTGTATTCGGTCGCTTGCGTGCCTAGACTGTGCTGGCCTGACAGTTGACAGGCGTTTAGTCGGCAGTAGCCAGTCCCTGCTTTGAGGCAGTGTGATAAAGCGGCCCCGACCTTATTGGGTGGCAATCTTTTGCCCCTAAGCACTTTGGGACTTTACCCTCCCACTGCGCGAGTCTGACGGCATTGACCTCGTGTTAGCCGTCGAGCCCGGCGGGCTGACTTTGAGTCAACCGACCGGGCTTTCTTATTTTTCGCGCTGTTTTTGCATTTTTGCGGTCAATAACTCAGACGCAACTGCCAGCTGGTAGAAAATTCAGCGCATGGATGTCAAATCAATCAAACAAAATAAATGGTTCAAACGCAGCGCTTGGGCCTTGGGCTCAACATTCGCTTTATGGGCCGTTGCATGGCTGACGGTGCCTGCGCTGGTGAAGCATCAGGTAGAAAAGCTGGCCAGCGAGCAATTGGGTCGCCGCGTCACTTTGGGCGAGGTTGATTTCAAACCTTGGTCGCTTGAGTTAACGGTGCGCGACTTGGCTGTGGCCCGTGCCCAGGGGGTTTCCGACGCATCGCCCCAGTTTTCCGTCAAGCGCTTCTATATAGATGCAGAGTTGCAGTCCTTGGTGCGGCTGGCCCCGGTGGTGGACGCTCTAGAGGTGCAGGCTCCGCAGCTGAGCCTGAGCCTCTTGGGGCAGGGGCGATACGATGTGGACGATATTTTGGCCCGGTTGAACCAACCCAGGGACAAATCCGACAAGCCCGATGACGCCCCTTTGAGTTTTGCCCTGTACAACCTGGCTTTGACAGGGGGCACGGTCGATTTCACAGACAAAACGGTCAATAAAACGCATGCGGTGCGTGATTTGCAGATCACGCTGCCGTTTTTGAGCAATCTGGACTCCAAGCGCACGGTGCAGGTGCAGCCTAGATTGGCCTTTCAGCTCAATGCAAGCCAGTTTGACTCCAGCGCGCAGGCTACACCCTTTGCCCAAACCCGCAAGACCGATGCCACTCTCAAGCTGTCCAGCCTGGATTTGGCACCTTATCTGGCCTATATCCCTGCCAGCTTGCCAGTCAAACTCACATCTGCGGTGCTGGATGCCGACCTCCAGGTGGCCTTTGAGCAGTCACCTCGCATGGCGGTCAAGCTCAGCGGCTTGCTGCAGGCCAGCAAGGTCAATATTGTGGGAAACCGCACCCAAGCTGACACCAAAAACAGCACCAAAACCAGCACCAAGGACAAGCTGCCTGATGAGGCACCGCTGCTGGCGTTTGATCAGCTCAAACTGAGCCTGGCCGATGTGCGCCCGCTGGAGCGCATGGTGCATCTGGCTGCGGTTGAATGGACCGGCCCTGCGCTGAATGTTCACCGTTCAAAGTCCGGGAAACTTAATCTGATGCCCCCAACCAAGCCTCAAATTACTCCTGAAAAGATAGCTGCTTGCGCAGATTCCACGTGCGCAAACACCGAAAATGATGCCCAAAAAAGCGACTGGAAGCTGACGGTGGACAAAGTGCTGGTGGGCGGTGGCAGCATCAACTGGCAGGACGACACACCTGCGACTTCAGCCCACGTGGGGCTGCGAGATGTGTCACTGGACGCCTCGGGCATCGCCTTTCCGTTTGTCAAACCTTTGCAGTTCGCTAGCGAGGCCCAGGTGCTGCCCGGCGACAGCGCGCCTAAGGGCGCAGCTGGCAAGAACGCGCCTGCAGCCCAAAACGCCCGACTTGTCATGGCAGGCCAGGCCACCGATCAAGCCGCCACGGTGAATGTGACCCTGAGCGATGTGCCGCTTGGCTTGGCTCGGCCTTATTTGGCACAGGCAATCACACCCACCCTGCGTGGCGTTTTGTCGGCAGAACTGGGCGTGAATTGGCAAGCCGCTGGCCAGGAAGCTGGCCAAGCGGGGCATTTGCTGCTGCAAGCCCGGCAGCTGACCGTGAACGCCGTGGCGCTGGAGCAGGGCAAGACAAGCCTGCTGAGCGTGGGGCAGGTGCAAGTGGAGCAAGCGCAGGTGGATGTGCAGCGCCAGAGCGCGACGGTAGGCAAGCTCAGGCTGAGCAAGCCCAGTCTGGCGCTGGGCCGCGAGCCTGATGGCCGCTGGATGTTTGAAAACTGGTCCAAAGCGCCCCAAACCTTGGCAGCACCCCAGACCAACACAGCCGCAGTCACGCAGCAGCCAGGCCCCAAAGACCCCAAAACAGCTTCAAAAACGACTTCTCAATCAGCCTCGCCTTGGACTGTGACCCTGGGCGAAGTGGCCTTGGAGGCTGGCAGCCTGGGCTTCGTGGACAAATCGACACCCAAGCCGGTGGCGTTTGACCTTTCGGGACTGTCAATTCAGGTGAAAAACTTTTCCACGGCGGGTCAAAAGCCGTTTTTGGTGCAGGCATCGACCCGCATTCGGGCTGGGCAACATGAGCCCGGTCTCTTGACGTGGCGCGGCAGCGCCGCGCTGACTCCGCTGGTGGTGCAGGGCAGTTTGGACGCCCGGCGGGTGCCGGTGCATGCTTTTGAACCCTACTTGGCCGATGCTTTGAATATTGAGCTGCTGCGGGCCGAGGCCAGCTTCAAGGGGCAGCTCAGTTTTGCCCAGTCGGCCGCCGGCCCCGTGGTCAAGCTCAGTGGCGACAGCATGCTGGAAGACTTTCAGGCCAACACGCTGGCGCAGGCCGCTGACGCCGGACCTTTGACCGTGGGTGAGGAACTGCTGAGCTGGAAGCTGCTGAACGTGCGCGGTCTTGACGTGGCCCTTGCACCCGGCAGCGCCCCCTTGGTGGCGGTGCGCGAGACGGTGCTCAGCGATTTTTATGCCCGCCTGATCCTCAGCCCCACAGGCAAGCTCAATTTGCAGGATGTGATGAAACCGGCCCCAAGTGGCAATCCACCCCCCCCAGCACAACTTGCCAGTGCATCGGCAACGGCTTCTGCGACTGCTTCGGCCGCCGCAGGGGCCCAAAATGCTCCTGAAATAATAGCTGGTGACGCACAATTGGCGGGCGCAAGTGGCATAAATGACTCCAAACCTGGCCTGGCCCCCGTCATCAGCTTCGGCCCTGTCAGTCTGCTCGGTGGCACGGTGCATTTCTCGGACCGGTTCATTCAGCCCAACTACTCGGCCAATCTGACGGAGCTCAGTGGCAGGCTCAGCGCTTTTTCTTCGAAGGTGCAGGCCGATGGTGTGCAGCTGGCTGATCTGGAACTGCGCGGACGCGCCCAAGGCACGGCCTCGCTCGAAATTCTGGGCAAGGTCAATCCGCTGGCAAGCCCGCTGGCGCTGGACATCAAAGGCCGTGTCAAAGACTTGGAGCTGGCACCCTTGTCACCCTATTCGGTGCGTTACGCCGGTTATGGCATTGAACGTGGCAAGCTCAATGTGGAGGTCGGCTACCTGGTGTTGCCCAACGGCCAGCTCACGGCCAGCAACAACATTGTGCTCAACCAGCTCACCTTTGGCGACAAGGTTGAGGGCGCACCGGCGAGTTTGCCGGTCAAGCTGGCGGTGGCCTTGCTGGCTGACCGGCAGGGCGTGATTGACATCAATCTGCCCATCAGCGGCTCCCTGAACGACCCGCAGTTCAGATTGGGGCCGCTGGTCATCAAGCTGATCTTCAATTTGATCGGGCGCGCCATTACCTCGCCCTTTAGCCTGCTGGCCAGCGCTTTTGGCGGTGGTTCAGATGAACTCAGCGTGGTGGCGTTTGCGCCGGGCTCGTCCAGTTTGGAGCCAGCGGCCAAGTCGTCGCTGGAGAAAATCGCCAAAGCCCTGAGCGAGCGCCCTGCGCTGCGGTTGACGGTGGTGGGCAGCGCCCATCTGGAGACCGAGCGTGAGGCTTTCAGGCGTGAGCAGCTCCATGCGCTGGTGCGCGCTGAAAAGCGCCGCACGGCTGTGGTGGCCGGGGGTGATACGGGGGTGGGGGCTGGCTCGGGCGCTGCCGGTTCAGCCAGCGTTGGCGCTGGCGAGTACCCGGCACTGCTCAAAGCGGTGTACAAGCGGGCCGACTTTCCCCGGCCCCGCAACGTGGTGGGCATGCTCAAGGACTTGCCGGTGCCTGAAATGGAAGCGCTTTTGATGGCCCAAATGGCGGTCACGAGCGATGCCATGAAGGAATTGGCCTTGCAGCGCAGTGTGACGGTGCGCGACTACCTGGCCACCCAGAAACTGCCCACGGAGCGGATGTTTTTGGGCGCGGCCAAAGTGCTTGTATCTGATGCAAAATGGAGCCCCCGCGCGGAGTTGAATTTGGCTATTCCCTAGCTTGTCCAACCCAGTATTTTTTCGGGCCCGTAAATCCCGGTCAAAATAGCGCTTCGACCCTGTCCGCAACCCGGCGGGGATTCTTCTCCTTGTGTGTGTGTGCGCCTCATGTTTCCTTTCTTTTCCAATAATAAAACTGCTGAAGTCGCTGAAGTGATGCCAAGCCCTGTGAAAACAACCGAACCCCATCCGCTGGACGCCATGACGGGCGGTGCTTTTTCGGCACAAACCTCGGGTGAGCGCACCTCCCGCATCCGCGATTGGCTGGCCAGTTCGCCCAGCGTGGAGCACATGCAGGCCGTGTTCAAGGACCTTAGCGGCAAGGACAAGGGCGCGGCCAAGCTGCTGCGCGAGAAGCTCGATGAAATCAAACGCAGCAAGGGGCAGGAGCTGATTGCCGCCGAATGGGCAGACAAAGCGCAGGCGCTGCTGGCAGCGGCCAAGCTCAACATTGCCGACGCCATGGCCTGGCAGCGTGACGCAGCCAAGGCGGGCGCACCCCTGAGCCGTGAGCCCCTGGCCACCCTTAAAGGCCAGCTTGGCGAGCGCATCAAGGTGATTGAGGACCTGCAGCACCGGGTACAGGTGCAGCGCGAAGCGGCCGTTTTGCTGGCCCAGCGCATCGAAGTCTTGTCCACCAAGTCGTGGCGAGACGCGCAGGCCGTGCATGAAGGCTTGCACACCGATGTGACGCATTGGCAGGTCCAGGCAGCCACCTTGCTGAACGACACCAACTGGACCAGCGTGGACGCCAAATTTCCTCCGCTGCTCGACGCCTCTCGCGCGCAGTTGCTGGTGGTTTGGGATGCCTTTAATGCGGCTTTGGCACTGGCCAGCGCCGCTGCTGCCGATGGCGCAGCGCCGCTGCCGCCCGTGCCGGTGTGGGCTGATGAGTTGCGCGTGGCCCGTGGTGTACCAGTGGAGGCTGCGGCCAAACCCAAGCGCGCCGCGATTGACCCCGAAATCAAGGCCCAGGCCAATAAAAACGTGCGTGAGGCGCTATCAAAGGTAGAGCAAGAAGTGGCCGAAGGCCACGGCAAGGCCAGTGCCGGTGCGGCCGCTGCGCTGCGCAATGCCCTCAAAGAATTCGGCAAGATCATTGACGACAAGCTGGAAAACGCGGCCCACGCCGCACTGGCGGCGGCGGGTGAACTGGAGGGCTGGCAGCGCTGGCGCGCCGACCAGTTGCGCCAGGAACTGGTGGCCAAGGCCGAAGGTTTGCTGGGTCGCCCTGAGGGCCAGGCTTTAGGTGGCCGCAAGATACAAGAAAGTTTGCGTGCGCTGCGTGACCAGTGGAAGCAGACCGACCAGGGCGGTGTGCCCAACCACGGTTTATGGAAGCGCTTTGACGACGCCTGCAACGAGGCCCACAAGGTGGTTGAAGTCTGGCTGGAGAAGGTCAAGGCCGAGTCGGCCGAGCACCGCGAGCAGCGTCTGGCTTTGATTCAGGAGGTCAACGACTGGGCGAAGGCCAACCCGGTGGCGCTGGACAACGACTGGAAGGGCTTTAACCGCATCCTGCATCAGTTTGGCGACCGTTGGCGCGAAGGCGGTCACGTGGGCGAGAAAATTTTTGCCGAATTGCAACCCTTGTGGAAGGCGGCCATCAACACCGCAGCCGCACCGCTGGAGGCTTTGCAAAAGCGCAGCCTGGCCGCCCGTCACGCCATGATTGAAGAGGCCAAAGTACTGGGCGCAGCCCCGGAGCTGCGCATTGACGCGGTCAAGGCCCTGCAACAGCGCTGGCAGGCCGAAACCCATGTGGTGCCGGTGGACCGTCGCCAGGAACAAAAACTGTGGGATGCCTTTCGCAAACCGATTGACGAGGCGTTCAACCGCAAAACCGCTGAGCGTGAAAAAGCTGAACAGGCCCTGGGTGAGCGGGATCGTGTGGTACTGGATGCCGCCAAGGCGCTGGAAGCCGCCAACGCAGCGGGCGACGCGCAGGTCATTCGCAGTGCCATGAACGCGCTGGAAGCGGCCCTGCGCGGACAGGCCCAGGCCAAAGCTGCTGTGCAGGCCAGTTCTTCAGATACAAATACGGCTGTAGCGCAGGTGGATACTGCGCAAGCAGCTATAGAAACAGTAGCATCTGCACAATCGCCTGATGCGGTGGAGGCGTCTGCAGAGCCGGCACAGGCTGTTGTGCCCGCAGAGCCACCCAAGGCCGTGCGGCGCCCGGTGGTGGCCATGCGCGGGGATGACCGCCCTGGTATGAAAAAGGCTGAACCCGCACCGATGGGGCGCGGCCCCAAGTTTGGCGATCGAAAAGATGGTGGTGGGCGTGATGGTGGCGGCCGGGATGGTGCGCGTGATGCTGGCCGTGGCCCGAGAGATGCGAATTTTGCCGCTCGGGGTGACGACCGCGGCCCGCGCCGTGACGCTCGCCCAGGACGGGACGGCGCTGCCGGTGCCTGGCAAGAAGCCCCGCGTTTGGGCGACACCGCATTTCGCGCCCAGCGTGATGCCCTGGAACACGCGCAATTGGCTTTGCGCAAGCTGGCCGCTCAGGCGCATGGTGAAGCCCTAACCCAATTGCTGACCGCATGGGAGCACCGTGATGCTGGGCAAGTGCCTTCAAGCCAGGAGCTGGGCAGCCGGGTATCGCCGGCGACCCGCAGTGCCTGGACCAAAGCCCTGTCGCAAGCACCAGCGGGCGATGCCGCCGTGGCTTTGTTGCGCCTTGAAATGGCGGCTGAAATACCGACACCGGCCGAGCACTTGAACGCGCGGCGTGCATTACAGTTGCAGTTGCTGACCAAACGCAATGATCCGATCCCGGCCCAGACCTGGGGGCAGGATGCAGCCACTGTGCTGGCCAGTGGTTTTGAGACGGGTCAGGCTCGGCGGGTACAAAATGTGCTGAAGGTTTTATTGAAACCGTAATTCAAAGGGATCGCAGATGAACTCTGTTGACAATTTGCTCAAACGTCTTGAGCAGCTCAATGACATCGGCGCCTCGCTCTCCAGAGAGATGGACATCACGCGCCTGCTGGAGCGTATTTTGCTGGCGGCCAAAACCATCACGAATGCCGACGGCGGCACGCTGTACCGCATGTTGGAAGATGGCCAGACGCTGCGTTTTGAGATTTTGCGCACCGACTCCCTGAACATCGCCATGGGCGGCACCTCTGGCAGCAGCATCAGCTTTCCCAACCTGCCGCTGCGTGACGAGAATGGCGCGCCCAATGACTCGCTGGTGGCCGCTTACGCGGCCATTCACCTCAAAACGGTCAACATTGCGGACGCCTACACCGAGCCCAATTTCGACTTCTCGGGCACCCGGCATTTTGATGAGCGCACGGGCTACCGCTCGCAGTCGTTTCTGGCGGTACCGATGAAAAACCACGAGGGTGAAGTCATTGGCGTGCTGCAGTTGATCAACGCGCGCCTGCCCGGTACCGATCAAGTGGTGCCGTTCTCTGCGGCCGATCAAAGCCTGGCCGAATCCCTGGCGTCACAAGCCGCCATTGCACTGAACAACCGGCTCTTGATGACGCAGCTGGAGGAGCTGTTTGAATCCTTCATCAGCCTGATCAACTTGGCAATTGACGAAAAATCACCCTACACCGGGGGCCACTGCCAGCGGGTGCCGGCGCTGACCATGCTGCTGGCCGATGCGGCGGCGGCCACCACCGAAGGTCCGCTGGCAAGCTTCACAATGAACGAGCGCGACCGCTATGAGCTCAAAATTGCCGGCTTGTTGCACGATTGCGGCAAGGTCACCACACCGGTGCATGTGGTGGACAAAGGGACCAAGCTGCAAACCATTTTTGACCGCATCCATCTGGTGGACACCCGCTTTGAAGTGCTCAAGCGCGATGCCGAACTCTACGCCCTGCGCCAGCAATTGAGTTTGCGGCCCTGCGTGAACCCGCAGGCCGAGGCTGCGCTCACGGTGGCCGCGCAGGCACAGGTCGATGCGCTCAACGCCGACCGGGACTTTCTGCGCACGGCGAACGTGGGCGGCGAAGCCATGAGCGAGGCAGCTTTTCAGCGTGTGCGCAAGATTGGCAGCGGGCTTGTCTGGCGCAATGTCGAGGGGGTAGAAACCGAATTCCTCACGGCCGATGAAATGCAGAACCTGACCATCCGGGCCGGCACCCTGACGCTGGCCGAGCGCGACACCATCAACCACCACATTGTGGCCACCATCAAGATGCTGGAGCAATTGCCTTGGCCCAAACACCTCAAGCGGGTTCCTGAGTTTGCCGGTGGCCACCATGAGCGAATGGATGGCACCGGTTACCCCAAGGGCTTGACGCGTGATCAGATGTCGGTGCAGGCGAGGGTGATGGGCATTGCCGATATTTTTGAGGCCTTGACAGCTTCAGACCGGCCTTACAAACCCGGCATGAAGCTGTCGCAAGCCATCAGCATCATGAAAAAGTTCAAGACCAATGGGCATATTGACCCGGACCTCTTTGACATTTTTCTCAAATCAGGCGTTTACAAGCGTTATGCCGAGCAGTTTTTGAACCCTGACCAAATCGACGAAGTCACACTTTAGGGTGCGTTGCTCTGGGGGGCCAGAGCCGTCAACGCTGACAGGGGCAGCCGTTCGGTGGTGACGCAGTGGGTCTGCCCTTTCCTTTGGGTGAGGTGCAAACGTAAAACTTCAGCGCGCGGCGGGGTGGCCGTTGCATCCCAATCACTGAGCACCATCCGGCTCAAACCGCCACCGAGCTCATGGTTGGCGGGCCGGTGGGTGTGGCCGTGAATGAGTGTGCTGGCTTGGGCATCTAGGAGCCAGTCGCAGGTGGCGCTTGAGTCCACATCCGCAACCATGGCACCGGTGTTTTTGTGGGTTTCGCTTTGAACCCGCAACTGCCGGGCAATGGCCAGGCGTTCAGACAAGGGGCGCAGCAAAAAATTCTGTTGCCAGAGCTCGCTGCGCACCTGGGCGCGAAATTGAAGGTAGTTGGTGTCCTGCAAACACAAGGCGTCACCGTGCGAGAGCAGCCAGCGTTGCCCGGCAAAATCAAGCGCGCAGGGGTCCGCCAGCAGCGTCAGGCCGCAAGCCTTGGCAAACGCTGGGCCGAGTAAAAAGTCGCGGTTGCCCGCCATGAAAAAAAGATCAAGCCGCTGTGACGCTGCTTTCAGAACCTGCGCGCAACGCGCCTCGAAGCCCGCAAAGGGGTCAAGCTCGCTGCCGGTTTGACCAGCCCCGGCGTGCTGGTCGAGGATGTCATCACCCACCCAGACTTCAAACAGATCACCCAAAATGAACACGGCATCGGCCTGCGTGGTCTGCAAAAAGCCCTGCCAAGCCGCGAAGGTGGCAGGCTGACTGGCCTGCAGGTGCAGGTCGGAGATGAAGTCAAGGGTGCGCCAATGGGCTGGCGCAGTCAGTACCGGGCAGCCCAGCGCGCCTGCGTGCGCCGTGTGCTGCGGTACTGTGGGGCTCATGTCAGAGGGCCACGGCCTTTTCGATGATCACGTCTTGCACGGGCACGTCATCGTGGTAGCCTTTTTTGCTGGTCTTGACGGCCTTGATTTTGTCCACCACCTCCATGCCAGAGATCACTTTGCCAAACACGGCATAACCCCAGCCCTGGGCTGAAATTGCGGTGTGGTTTAAAAAACCGTTGTCCGCCACATTGATGAAAAACTGCGCGGTGGCCGAGTGGGGGTCGTTGGTGCGGGCCATGGCCACTGTGTAATTGAGGTTCTTCAGGCCATTGTTGGCTTCGTTGTCAATTGGCTTATCGCCCTTTTTCTCTTTCATGCCAGGCTCCATGCCGCCCCCTTGAATCATGAAGCCGGGAATGACGCGGTGAAAAATGGTGTTGCTGTAGTGGCCTTTGTCCACATAGCTCAGAAAATTGGCCACCGTTTTGGGCGCTTTTTCTGCATCGAGTTCAAGAGTGATGACGCCGTAATCGGCGATGTGGAGTTCAACTTGGGGCTTGCTCATGGCTTATTTCAACAGGGTTGCGGAGTTGATGAGAATGGGTGTTTTGGGAACGTCTGTGCGAAACGGGCCACCGGAGCCGGTCGGGGTGGTTTTCATGGCCTGGATGGTTTCCATGCCGCTGACCACCTTGCCAAACACGGTGTAGCCAGGTGCAGAGACAGAAGGGTCAAGGAAGCCATTGTCTTTGACGTTGATGAAAAACTGGGCGCTGGCCGAGTTGGGGTCTTGGGTGCGGGCCATGGCCAGGGTGCCCACCACGTTGCGCGGGCCACCCTTGGCCAGAGCTTCGCGGCCTTCATGCACGACCGGAGCACGGGTTTTCTTCTCGGCATAGTTGGCGTCATAACCGCCGCCTTGCACCATGAAGTTGTCAATCACGCGGTGGAAGATGGTGCCGTTGTAATGCTTGTCCTTGACGTACTGCAAAAAATTGTCAACGGTGGCAGGGGCCTTGTCAGGGTAGACCTCAACCACAAAGTCGCCTGCAGTGGTGGCGAACTTGACCTTGGGAGCACCCTCAGCCAGAGCGCTGGATGCTATAAAAACAAGAGCTGATGCCGCAACAACCACGCGCGCTATGCCTGAAAAACTTCTAAACTTCATCCGACCACTCCTTCATAAAAAATCTTCCATTGTTTGCCTTGACGCAGCCAGTACTGGCGTTTTGTGGTGCCAAACCGGGTGCCATCGGTCACTTCGCCAAAGGTGACGACCATGGTCTCTGCCGTATCGGTCCAGCGCAGCAGGGACAGGTCTTTGAGCTCAATCGCGCGTCCGCGTGCTTTTTCCATTTCACTGCGCAGGGCAGGGGTCCATTCGCGCAGCGTTTTGCCGTTGCTGTTGAAGTCCTGCGCGTAAAAACTCAGCAACTTGTCCAAGCTGCCGCTGGATTTGGCGCGCTGCCAAGCCGACAAAACATCCTCGAAAGGTTTGCCGTGCGAGCGTGCGTTGTCTGGTGTGAGCCATTGCAGGCGTTGCGATATGACAACGGGCGTGGTGCGGATCTCGACAGTTCGCACAATCTGTTCGAGGTCCGGGTTGGACAGCACCACGCAGCCGTCGGTGGCCAGCGGTGCCCTGGAAAATTGACCCGGTGGTGTGCCGTGCAGCCAGATGCCACTGCCAGTTTTGCCGCGCATGGTGTCGAGCACGTTGGGGTAGTTCAAGGGCAGGGCACCTGAGCCATAAAAAGTTTTCAGGGATTTAGGGTCCAGGTTGCTGGTGATGAAGTACACCCCCAGCGGCGTGCGCGCATCTCCCTCGGCATATTTCTCGATGCCGGCTTTGCCAACGGAGATGTAATAGTCGGCCACCAAGGTCAGTCCCTGTGGCCGGTTTTCAAAAAGATACAGGCGCGAGCGCGAGGCATCGACCGCTATGGCGTGCTTGTTGCGTGGCGACAGTGCCAGAAACTGGGATGGAATGGTGCCCGGCGGCGGGCGTTCACGCAGTGCTTTGAGTCGTATTTGTGACTCGTCACGCAGATGATTGAGCAAAACGCTTGAGTCTTTGAGCAGGTGATCCGGCACATCACCCATCCTTTGAATGGGTCGCATGCGGGCGGACAGCAAGTCGCCATAGACCAGTTGGGCCAATTGAAAGTGGGGGAAGTCTTGCACCAGGCGAGTGGCTTTTGCAAGTGCTTCCTGGTTTTTTGCCCGTGCAATGAGGATGTAAACCTCAATCAGGCGAGCTTCAGCCAAGCCCGCATCGACGGTTCTATCAACCTTTTTGGGGGTGACAGCGGATGCAGGGGACGATGTCGAAACTGCTTTTTTCGGGATGGTGGCCTGTGCTGTTGACGTCAGGGCAACAAAAACAGAAAAACCGAGAACTGAAAAATACCGCTTCATTAAGCCTTAGGAAAAACCATCAGTAAATAAAGGGAAGCAGTTCCACCTGGGGTACCGCGGCGCAGGCGTGATCGGTCATCAGTTTCCTGTGGATTCTTTGACGATCAACCAACGGTCCCCCACTTTGACCAGATCCAGTGTTTTGCGACTGGAGACAGACAGCGCATCGGCCCGGTAGTCTTGGCGGAATTTGGCCTCCGCCTTGCCTGCATTAACCGTAACAGTCAGATTTTCAAGCTTCACGCTGATGCTGGATTTGCCGGCAATGCGCTGACGGCGTTCGTCTTCCCAGGCGCTGCGTGATTGTTTGCCCGATGGTGTAAACGCTTTGCCGTAGGCACTGAGGTAGCCCGAAATGTCCTTGGAAGACCAAGCCTTGGCCCAAGCCCGCACAGCGGCTTCTGCTTCTTTTGTCGTTGCATCGGCGACCGCTGGTTTTAGAGGTGTAGCGGCAGGTGTCGTCGCAGCTGCTACAACCGCTGGAGTGATGGTGGTCGCAGGCGTGACAGTGGGCGCAGGCACTGGCTTGACGGCTGCAGCAGCCGTTGTGGTTGCGGCCACAGTTGCTGCCGGTTTTGCGACAGAAGCCGTGACAGCTGAAGCGGCAGGACTTGGTGCCGCAGCAGTCGGTTTGGCAGCAGGGGTCAGCGCGTTCCTCACATTGGGTTTGAACAATTCGCGAATCAGGGCCAGCTTGGGGGTTACCTCTGCACTGGCACCATCGAGCTGCAAGGCCTTGTTATAGGCCTGGCTTGCCAGCCGCGCGTAAACATCACCCAGGTTTTCATGGGCTGTGGAGTAGCTGGGGTTGGTGCGGATGGCCATTTCAAGTGCCGCGCGGGCTTTGTCAAACTGGCTCTGGCCAGCGTACAGAACTGCCAAGTTGTTGTAAGGCTCGGGCAGCTCTGGATAATCTTCCGTCAGCTTTGTGAAGGTGGTGATGGCGTCTGCCTGTTTGCCGGCGGTGCGCTGGATCACGCCCTTGAGAAAACGCATTTGGGGGTCACGCGGATTGGTCTCCAGAAAGGCTTCGGCCTTGGACTGGGCCTCACCCAATTTGCCAGCCCGTAGTAAGGCATTGACATCACCATACACGTCGGCATGTGCAGCGGAAGATGCAAAAACTGCCGCCACAGTCAGCAGGCGAAGGGCGGTGAAAATGGAGGAACGGGAGTGCTTCATGGCGCCTTTTGTTGGGTACATGGTGAGGGCTTGCAACGGGTAGGGGGGCTTGCAGGGCTTTATACTGGCAGTCATTGTAGCCTAGGGGTTTTTGATTTTTGCACATTAGCCCACAGTGTCACAGCGCGCACAAAGCTCATTCACGGCTTCTTTTCTCCCTCGACTTTTCTTTCACAATATTCATGACCTTGCGTATTTACAACACCCTGTCACGTGCAATGGAGCCTTTGTTGCCGTTAGAGCCCGGTCATGTGCGGATGTACGTTTGCGGGATGACGATTTATGACCTGTGCCATATCGGCCATGCGCGGATGATGATGGCATTTGATGTCGTGCAGCGCTGGCTCAAGAGCAGCGGTTATCGGGTGACTTATGTGCGCAACATCACTGATATTGATGACAAGATCATCAAGCGGGCGCTGGAGCGCGGCATCACCATTCGTGCCTTGACCGACGAGATGATTGATGCCATGCATTCGGACATCAGCAAGCTCGGCATTGAAGCGCCTGGTCTGGAGCCACGCGCCACCGAATTTGTGCCGCAGATGCTGAGCCTGATTCGCCAACTCGAAGTCAAAGGTCTGGCTTACAAGTCAAGTGATGGTGATGTGAACTACGCGGTGCGCAAATTTGTCGGCTACGGCAAGTTGTCGGGCAAGTCGCTGGACGAGTTGCGTGCGGGCGAGCGGGTGGCAGTGCAGGGCGGCAAAGACGATCCGCTTGACTTTGTACTCTGGAAATCCGCCAAAGAGGCTGAGCCAGAGGACGCCAAGTGGGACAGTGCGGCGCTGGGGTTTGACTACGGCAAGGGCCGCCCCGGTTGGCATATTGAATGCTCGGCCATGAGTTGCCAGACTTTGGGCGATACTTTTGACATTCATGGTGGCGGTGCTGATTTGCAGTTTCCGCACCACGAAAACGAAATTGCACAGAGTGAGGGTGCGACGGGGAAGCCGCCCGCCAGCCTTTGGATGCACAACGGTTTTGTGCGGGTGGACAACGAGAAAATGTCCAAGAGCTTGGGTAATTTCTTCACCATCCGCGAAGTGCTGGCCAAATTTGACGCCGAAACCGTGCGGTTTTTCCTGGTCCGCACGCACTATCGTACAGCGCTGAACTACAGCGATGTCCATCTGAACGATGCCCGCACCGCGCTCAAGCGCCTTTATACCGCTTTGGATCTGGTTTCGCCCGCGCCCTGCAGTGTTGACTGGACAGAGCCTTTTGCCGCTCGCTTCAAAGCTGCGATGGACGACGACTTCGGCACCCCCGAGGCGGTGGCTGTGCTGTTTGATCTGGCCAGTGAGGTTAACAAAACAAAATCGGCAGCCTTGGCGGGTTTGCTCAAGGCACTGGGAAGCTGCCTGGGTTTGTTGCAGGGCGATCCCAAAGTGTTTTTGCAGTCAGGCGCTGAACTTGATGAGGGTGCCATCCTCGCCTTGATCGGGCAACGCGCCAGTGCCAAGGCGGCAAAAGATTTTGCCGAGGCTGACCGCATTCGCAAGGAGCTGCTGGCGCGTGGCATTGTGCTCAAGGATTCTGCTGCGGGCACCACTTGGGAGGTTGCACAGTGACTTTTTATATGATGATTTTGGCCTCTGGCGCATGAAAGTAGAGCGATGCCAGCTACGAAATATATAGCACCTTCGGTGTTGGTGACGACGCCGCCCTACTGGGCCGAGGCGTGCAAGCATTTGATGAAAAAAGACCGCGTGATGAAGCGGCTGATTCCCCAGTTTGGAGACGCCTGCCTGCAAACACGTGGGGATGCCTTTGTCACGCTGGCGCGCAGCATTGTCGGGCAGCAGATTTCCGTCAAGGCGGCCCAGACGGTCTGGGATCGCTTCGCGCTGTTACTTAAAAAGATCACGGCCAGCAACGTGCTCAAGCTCAAAGTGGACGATATGCGTGCGGCCGGTCTGAGTGCGCGCAAAGTGGAATACCTTGTTGACCTGGCCTTGCATTTTGACAATGGCGCGGTACACGTCAAAGCGTGGGAAACCATGGACGACGAGGCCATCATTGCCGAGTTGATCGCCATTCGGGGCATTGGCCGCTGGACAGCCGAGATGTTTTTGATCTTTCACCTGATGCGACCCAACGTTTTGCCGCTGGACGATGTCGGCTTGATCAATGGCATCAGCCAGAGCTATTTTTCGGGTGAATCAGTCAGCCGCAGTGACGCGCGGGAGGTCGCTGCAGCGTGGGCACCTTATTGCAGCGTGGCAACTTGGTATATTTGGCGCTCGCTGGACCCCTTGCCGGTAGAGTATTAAGAAATTGCAGGGCAGCTTGCTGCACCGCGAGGTGCCAAGGGGCTGTTTTGAATGGATTCAGAAAGCAAAAAGGAAAAGTTGATGGCCAAGAAAACATTTCTCGACTTCGAGCAACCGATTGCCGACCTCGAAAACAAGATTGAAGAGTTGCGTTACGTGCAGACCGAGTCAGCCGTTGATATTTCAACCGAGATCGACCAGCTGGCCAAAAAGAGCCAGCAGCTCACCAAAGACATCTACAGTGACCTGACCCCCTGGCAAATCACCAAAATCGCCCGCCATGCCGAGCGCCCGTACACGCTGGACTACATCAATGAAATCTTCACCCATTTTGTTGAACTCCATGGTGACCGCCATTTTGCCGATGACCTGAGCATCGTGGGCGGTTTGGCCCGTTTCAATGGCACGGCCTGCATGGTGCTGGGCCAGCAAAAAGGGCGAGACACCAAAGAGCGTGGGCTGCGCAACTTTGGCATGAGCAAGCCAGAGGGCTACCGCAAGGCTTTGCGCTTGATGAAAACGGCTGAAAAATTCAAGCTGCCCGTCTTTACTTTTGTTGACACACCCGGTGCCTATCCGGGCATTGATGCCGAGGAGCGTGGTCAGTCCGAGGCGATTGGGCGCAATATTTTCGAGATGGCGCAGCTTGAAGTGCCCATCATCACGACCATCATCGGTGAAGGCGGCTCCGGCGGTGCGCTGGCGGTTTCGATTGGTGACCAGGTGCTGATGCTGCAGTATTCGATTTACTCGGTGATCAGCCCTGAGGGCTGTGCCTCCATTCTCTGGAAAACTTCCGAGAAGGCGCAAGAGGCGGCTGACGCGCTGGGCATTACCGCGCACCGGCTCAAGGCGCTGGGTGTGATTGATAAAATTGTCAACGAACCCGTGGGTGGTGCCCACCGCGATCACAAGCAGATGGCGGCATTCCTCAAGCGCGCCCTGAACGACGCGTTTCGCCAGGTCAGTGACCTGAAAGTCAAGGAATTGCTGGACCGTCGCTATGACCGCCTGCAAAGTTATGGTCGCTTCACGGATACCAAAGTTTCAGGCAAATAGTTTGCCCCCGGCAAAGGTGGCAGTTTGACGATTTCACTGAAGGCTGCCATTGACGCTTTTTCGCCCGCCTTGCCCCTGGCGGTAGCGTACAGCGGTGGTGCCGACTCCACCGCCTTGCTCTTGGCTTGCACGCAGAAGTGGCCGGGTCAGGTGCATGCCCTGCACATTCACCATGGTGTGCAGGCGGCAGCCGACGGGTTTGAACAACATTGCCGTGACTTTTGCACTCAAAGGGGCATTCCTTTGGCGGTGCGACGGGTAGATGGTCGCCATGTGTCCGGTCAAAGTCCCGAAGATGCCGCACGACGTGCACGTTATAAGGCTTTTAAGGCTGTAGCGCTTGAAGAGTATGCGCAAGCAGCTATCAAAGATATAGCAATTGCACAGCATGCCGATGACCAGGCAGAGACGCTGTTGCTAGCCCTGAGTCGCGGTAGCGGCCTGCCCGGTCTGAGCGCCATGCCCGCCCAATGGGTGCGCGACGGCATTTGTTATCACCGTCCCTTGTTGGCTGTTGCGGCCGCAGATATTCGGACATGGCTGGCTGAACAGGGCGCAGCATTTATTGAGGACCCCACCAATACCGATGAACAGTTCACCCGCAACCGCATTCGAGCCCGTGTACTGCCTGCGCTGGAAGCTGCGTTTCCGCATTTTCGAGACACCTTTGCCCGAAGTAGCGCCCACGCAGCACAGGCGCAGGCTGTTTTGCTGGACGTGGCGGCGCAGGATCTGGCGCTCATTGGCGTACCGCCGCTTCTTGCCAAACTCCAATCCCTGAGCCGGGCGCGCCAGGCCAACGTGTTGCGGCACTGGCTGCAGGATGGTTTTGGTTCGGTGCCGAGTGCGGCGCAACTTGGTGAGCTCTTGGACCAAATCACGGCTTGCAGGACACGAGGCCATCAAATTCGAATCAAGGTCGGTACTGGTATGGTCGAGCGCCGGGGCAAGGAGCTGCATTGGTACAATCCACAGCCTTTGCTCTAACTGATAACAACTCATACCAATGGCACTGATAGTTCACAAATACGGCGGCACCTCGATGGGCTCGACAGAGCGCATCCGCAATGTTGCCAAACGCGTCGCCAAATGGGCACGCGCTGGCCACCAGATGGTGGTCGTTCCCTCCGCCATGAGCGGTGAAACCAACCGTTTGCTGGGTTTGGCCAAGGAGCTTGCGCCCGCCAAGACCAACGACGCTTATGGCCGCGAGCTCGACATGCTGGCGGCCACCGGCGAGCAGGCTTCCAGTGCCTTGCTGGCCATTGCCTTGCAAGCCGAGGGCATGGAATCGGTCAGTTACGCCGGCTGGCAAGTCCCTATCCGCACCAACAGCGCATACACCAAAGCCCGCATTGAGTCGATTGACGACGTTCGCGTGCGCGGTGATTTGCAAGCGGGCCGGGTGGTCATCGTGACCGGATTTCAGGGCTTGGACGAAGCCGGCAACATCACCACATTGGGGCGTGGCGGCTCGGACACTTCTGCCGTGGCCGTGGCGGCCGCCATGAAAGCCGACGAGTGCCTGATTTACACCGATGTGGACGGCGTTTACACCACCGACCCGCGCGTGGTGCCCGAAGCCCGCCGCCTGCGCACGGTGAGCTTTGAAGAGATGCTGGAAATGGCATCGATGGGCTCCAAAGTTCTGCAAATTCGCTCTGTCGAGTTTGCCGGCAAATACAAGGTAAAGCTGCGCGTTTTGAGCAGTTTCACCCCTTGGGACATTGACATCAACGAGGAAGCCACCTCCGGCACCCTGATTACATTTGAGGAAGACGAACACATGGAACAAGCCATTGTTTCCGGCATTGCATTTAACCGCGATGAGGCCAAAATTTCTGTGCTGGGCGTGCCCGACAAGCCCGGCATTGCCTACCAGATACTCGGTGCGGTGGCGGATGCCAACATCGAAGTCGATGTGATCATCCAGAACCTCAGCAATGACGGAAAAACCGATTTCAGCTTTACCGTCAACCGTGGCGACTATGCCAAAGCGGTCGATTTGTTGAAAGAAAAAGTTCTCCCCGGTCTGGGTGCAAATGAAGTGGTGGGTGACGCCAAAATTTGCAAGGTCAGCATCGTGGGTATCGGCATGCGCAGCCATGTTGGCATAGCCAGCAAGATGTTTCGCGTGCTCAGTGAAGAGGGGATCAACATCCAGATGATTTCCACTTCCGAGATCAAAACTTCGGTTGTGATCGACGAAAAATACATGGAACTGGCCGTGCGCGCACTGCACAAAGCTTTTGATCTCGACCAAGCCCCGGCTTAAAAACTTCACACAGTAGTGAGATATAATTCTCGCTTGTTCAGGAATCGTGACCGAGTGGCCGAAGGTGCTCCCCTGCTAAGGGAGTATGGGGTGTAGAGCCTCATCGAGGGTTCGAATCCCTCCGATTCCGCCAAAATGCAAAAAGCCACCTTCGGGTGGCTTTTTCGTGTGAAACAAGTTTCAAAGAATCGCGTGCAGTGCTTCGAGGTTCATCAAGGCTGTCAGTACCTCGGGTTTGAAGCCAACCCTGGCTTTTCCTGAATTGTCAGCGCCACTGAACACCAGTTTTTGCAGGTATTCCACGCAGTCCCGGTGACCCCAGAATAATTCTATGGAGTTGGCAATGCGCTCATGGTGTTTTCGGACGATTTCCATCTCGTGGTCGATACGGAACTGCCGGGGCCGCTCATGCAAAGGCATGGGCCTGGTCGGCTGAACCTCATCTTGATCGTCAAGATCCGGAAAACCTACGAATTCATCTTCTGGCATGGCTCGTCTTTCTCATCTCTGAATTAAGTATGTCGGGACGGCTTGAAATTTCAACATTTTACAAAAGAGGCGTTCAAAAGGCGTGTAAAAATGGGTTATGCCGGGGGTGCACCAGGCTCAATGGCCTTGCGCAGTGAAGCAGCAGATCAACCGATGGCCGGTGAGGCTGCTTTGCGCACCAACAATCGGATGATCTCCGGCTTGCCCAACTCCTGAGCCAGACCGAATGCGGTTTTACCTTCCAGCGTCTCATCCATGCGAATGCCGCCACTGGCAACAAACAGCTCTACCGCGAGTTGATCGGCCCGCTTGATGGCCGAGAAGAACTGCCCTTGATCAAAATACTGCAATCCCATGGCGGTGAGTTCTTTGCGCGCATCAATGGCTGAATAGCGACCGACCGATGCCGCTGGAGCGGTGGTGGGTGCGACTTTTCGCAATTCTGGCGTGGCTGCCGAAGCAGCAGGCTCCAGCGGCATCAGGTTTGATGGAACTTCGTTGTTGAATTGTCCGGCGATGGATTTTCTGCGGGGTTTTCTGCGTTCGTCCAGCAGGGACTCGATGCGGGCGAAAACTTCAGACCGCGAAAACGGTTTTTTCATGAAATCATCCGCACCGATGCGGTTGGCATAAAACTGCTCGGTGGCGTGTTCGTTGCCGCTGATCATGATGACCGGTATGTGCTGGGTAACGGGGTCGCGCCGAATGGAACGCAGCGCACTAAACCCGTTCATCCCCGGCAAAATAATGTCCAAAAAGACAAGGTCCGGCATGTCGAGCGCAATCAACGCCAGTCCTTGTTCGGCATCGGCCGCCTCACGCGTGGAAAACCCTGAAGACCGAAGTATCTTGCGCAGCGCGGCAACGACAGTCGCTGAATCATCAATGATAAGGACCTTGACGCCGTGCGGGGACTCTTTGCGCGGCCGGCTGCGTCGCTCTACTGTAAATCCCCCCAATTTATCGACGGCAGTTGGAGCGCTCAGAGGTGCTGTGCGCTGTGCTGGTACGGCTTTCTTCGAGCTGTTCCAGAAACGATCAAAAATACTCATGGTGCTGCCTATTCCTATGGGTCTGCCCGCATTCAACCCGAAATGCCCGATGCAATCCTGCAGCGCAGATTTTGCACGATAACGCGCCGTTGTTTTGAAAAATATCAATAGGGCGAATACGAACAACGGTCATTTTGCCTGACTTGAAACGACACAAATCAGCAGTGAACCCTGCGTTTGGAAATGGAGCGCAACTTGTTGTAGATGGACTTGCCGTAGGAATGACTGCGTGAAGCCTTTTCGCGCCGCCAGTGCTTGAGTGGTGAAGCATTTTTGCTATAAATAATATAGCTGCTTGCGCAGGTTCTACGTGCGCAAAAGGCCAAAAAGATACATCAACTTGTTAGTTCAACCACCGCCACGGCGGTTGTACTTACGCCGCAGTCCACATAGGAAATCTGGCCCGTCACGCCCGAGGCCAGATCACTCAGCAAAAACGCAGCCACGTTGCCCACTTCTTCAATGGTGACGTTGCGGCGCAGCGGTGAGGCTCCGGCAGACACTGCCAGCAGGCGGCTGAAATCCTTGATGCCGCTGGCCGCCAGTGTTTTGATGGCACCTGCACTCAGGCCATTGACGCGCATGCCCTTGGGGCCGATGGCTTCGGCCAGATAACGCACTGACGACTCGAGTGAAGCCTTGGCCAGGCCCATGGTGTTGTAGTTGGGCAGCACCCGCACGCTGCCCAGGTAAGTGAGGGTAAGCAGGGATGCCGTGGGGGTGAGGTAGGGCAAGGCCGCCTTGGCCATGGCCGCAAAGCTGTAGGCGCTGATGTCATGGGCAATTCTGAAGTTTTCACGACTCAGACCTTCCAGAAAGTCACCGGCGATGGCTTCTCGCGGCGCGAAGCCAATGCTGTGTACAAAGCCGTCAAATGTGGGCCAGGACGCGGCCAGATCGGTAAACAACTTGTTGATCTGGCCGTCATCTCCCACATCGCAATCAAAAATCAGTTTGGAATCAAACTCTGACGCAAATTCGGTGATGCGCTCCTTGAACCGTTCGCCCACATAGCTGAATGCCAACTCGGCACCTTCGCGATGGCAGGCCTGTGCAATGCCGTAGGCAATGGAGCGTTTCGACAAAACACCGGTAATCAGCAGTTTTTTTCCAGTCAGGAATCCCATATCGTCCTCTTCAAAAAGCCATGTGAATCGCGGCAGGTTCGGAACCGGAGTCATCAAGGGATGCAATTTTTTGCAAGCCCTTGAGGCACCGGCGCAAAGACCGCGCAAGTTGATGCAGAATTGTCGCATGCGAAGTCTGCTGTTTTTATTGGTGTGGGGAGTTTCCCTCCCCTTGTGGGCGGCGCACGGTTATGCGCTGTGGGGTGACCTCAAGTACCCGGCCAATTTCCCCCACTTTGATTACGTGAACCCCAGTGCGCCCAAGGGGGGCGAATTGAGGCTGGTCAGCAACCTTCGGGTGTCCACCTTTGACAAATACAACCCGTTCACGATCAAGGGCGCTGCGCCCGCCTATCTGTCGAGCTTGATGTTTGACTCGCTGCTCACTGGCGCATTGGATGAAACCGGTTCTGGTTATGGCTTGCTGGCCGATGACATTGAGGTGGCCGCAGATGGCTTGAGTGCCACCTTCCGGTTGCGGCCCAACGCACGTTTTCACAATGGTGCAGCCGTGTTGGCGCTGGATGTCAAGCACAGCTATGACACGCTGATCGGGCCTCACACCACGCCAGGGTTTAAAAGTTTGCTGGAGGATGTGGCTGGCCTGGATGTGCTGGGCGAACGCCAGGTGCGTTATCGCTTCAAAAAGCCGAATCGCGAGCTTGTACTGACCGTGGGGAATCTGCCGGTTTTCAGTCATCAATGGGGCATGGAAAACGGCAAGCTCAAATCTTTTGACCAAGTGGTGATGGACATTCCGATTGGCAGCGGCCCCTACAAAATTGGCCCGGTCCGGTTCGGCAAAGACATCACGTATGTGCGAGATACCAACTACTGGGCGAAAGACTTGAACGTCAAACGCGGCACCAGCAACTTTGATCGCGTCACGGTCAAGATCTACAAAGACAACACCGCCCGGCTGGAAGCGCTCAAGGCCGGTGAGTTCGACCTGATGCGGTTCTTCTCTGCGGGCGACTGGGCGCGGCGTGTCAACGGCAAGCGTTTTGATTCTGGTGAACTGGTGAAAACCGAGTTCAAGCACCGCTTGCCTTCAGGCTTTCAAAGTTATGTCCTCAATACCCGGCGTGATCTTTTCAAGGATGTGCGCGTGCGTCAGGCGCTGGGTTTGGCGCTGGATTACGAGTGGATGAATCGCCAGATGTTCTACAACTCATACCAAAGGGTTCAGGGCCTGTTCGGCAATACCGATTGCCAGGCGAGCGGCCTTCCAAGCCAGGAGGAACTGACTTTGCTTGAGCCTTGGCGAAAAGAAGTTCCGGCTGCCACTTTCGGGACGATGGCTGTGCCCCCCCGCACCGACGGTGCATCGTCACTGCGGGGAAACCTTCGCCAAGCGCAAGCGCTGCTCAAGCAAGCGGGTTGGGAAGTGCGCGACGGGGCCTTGCGCAATGCGCAGGGCAGGGCGTTTGAGTTCGAATACCTCGACAGCAATGACGGTGGTGCGCGGGTGCTGGCACCCTGGATGCGAAGTTTGGAAAAGCTCGGAATCAAGCTGAACTTTCGCCCGGTTGACTTTGCCCTGTACCAGCAACGACTGCATAAATTTGAGTTCGACATCACCACCATGGCTTATGGCGGTACACACAATCCCGGGCAGGAATATGCAGACATGTTTGGTTCAAAAGCGGCGGACATCGAGGACTCTGGCAACCTGACCGGTGTGAAGAACGTGGCTGTCGATGCCTTGATCATGAAAATGACCAGCGCCAAGAGCAAGGCCGAGTTACTGCCGGCCTGCCGCGCGCTGGACCGCGTCATCAGCCACAGCCATTTGTTGATTCCGCAGTGGACGGCCGTCAACCACCGCATGGTTTACAACGACTGGCGCGTTGCCAAACCACCCAACATGCCGCCCTATGCGTCTGGCGAAACCTGGGCGATTGACACTTGGTGGTCCAAAAAATAAACCATGTTCACCTACATCCTTAAACGACTGCTGTTGATGGTGCCCACGCTGTTGGGCGTTTTGTTGATCACTTTTGCAGTGGTCCAGTTTGTGCCCGGCGGGCCGGTTGAGCAGTACCTGGCCGAGGCAAAAGCGGGGCCTGGTACCAGTGCCGAGGGGGGGGGGTTGAGCTACCGCGGGGGGCAGGGCGTTGACCCCAAACGGCTGGCGCAGATCAAGGCCTTGTACGGCTTTGACAAGCCGGCGCACGAACGCTTCTTTCAAATGCTGGGTCAGTTTGCCCGTTTTGACCTGGGCAAAAGTTTTTTCCAAAACAAGGATGTATCCCAACTGCTATGGGAAAAGCTGCCGGTGTCCATCAGTTTGGGCATGTGGACATTTTTCATCAGTTACCTGATTGCAGTGCCCCTGGGTGTGGCCAAGGCGGTGAGGGCGGGCTCACGGTTTGACTTTGTGACCACTTTGCTGGTGCTGTTCGGCTATGCCATTCCGGGCTTTGTGCTCGGTGTGGCGCTGCTGGTTATTTTTGGTGGGCAGTTGCAGTGGTTTCCTCTGCGGGGGCTGACTTCCAGCAACTGGGACGAGCTGTCTTGGGGCGCGCGCATTGTGGACTACCTGTGGCACATTGCGATGCCTGTGACTGCCATGGTGCTGGGCAGCTTTGCAGTGACTGCCATGCTGACCAAGAACGCGTTTCTGGAAGAAATTCGCAAGCAGTATGTGGTGACTGCCCGGGCCAAGGGCTTGGATGAGCGTCATGTGTTGTGGAAACACGTGTTTCGCAATGCCTTGATCCCGATCGTGACCGGGTTTCCGGCGGCTTTCATTGGCGCTTTTTTTACCGGCGCATTGTTGATCGAAACCCTGTTTTCACTGGACGGTTTGGGTCTGCTCAGCTACGAAAGTGTGATCCGGCGCGACTACCCGGTGGTGATGGGCACCTTGTTCTTCTTTACGCTGATCGGCCTGGTCACCAAGCTGATTTCCGACTTGTGTTACGTATGGGTGGATCCGCGTGTCAAATTCGATTGAAAAAAAATCAGGTGAGGGGGAAAGCGTGCGCCGCGCCGGGCCGCCCTCGCAAAGCGTGGGGAATTCACCTTCACCCTCCCGCCGGGCCTGGCTGCGATTCAAGCGCAACCGTCTGGGCTATTGGAGTTTGTTGATTTTTTGCGCACTGGTGGCGGTCAGCCTGCTGGCCGAGCTGGTTTCCAATGACCGCCCCCTGGTGGTGTACTACCAAGGATCCACCTATTTCCCGATGGTCAAGGACTATCCTGAAAAGGTGTTTGGGGGGGACTTCGAAACGTCGACGGATTACCTGGACCCTTTCATTCGGGAGCGCCTTTCACAAGCTGGCAATTGGGCGTTGTTTGCTCCCAACCCGTATGGCCCGAAAACCCTGAACTATTTCGCCAAGGAGCCGAACCCCTCGCGCCCGAGCCGCGACAACTGGCTGGGCACCGATGACCGGGGCCGAGACCTGTTGGCGCAACTGATTTATGGATTTCGCATCAGTGTTCTGTTCGCTTTGGCATTGACGACGGCTGGCGTGGTGCTGGGCGTGATCACCGGGGCGGTGCAGGGCTTTTTTGGGGGCAAGACCGATTTGGCGTTTCAGCGTTTTATCGAAATCTGGAGTTCCATGCCGGAGCTGTACCTGCTCATTATTTTCAGTGCGGTGTTTACGCCCAGTTTGCTGCTTTTGCTGGTGTTGCTGAGCTTGTTTGGCTGGATGGGCTTGTCCGACTATGTGCGTGCCGAATTTTTGCGCAACCGCCAACTCGATTACGTGCGGGCGGCGCGGGCGCTGGGGGTCAGCAACTGGCAAATCATCACCCGTCACCTGCTGCCCAACAGCATGACGCCGGTGGTCACCTTTTTGCCCTTTCGCATGAGCGGGGCCATTTTGGCGCTGACCTCGCTGGACTTTTTGGGCCTGGGCGTGCCACCTGGAACCCCGTCGCTGGGCGAGTTGTTGTCGCAGGGCAAAAATAACATTGATGCGTGGTGGATATCCCTGTCAACCTTCGCCGTGCTGGTCATCACCCTGTTGCTGCTGACCTTCATGGGCGATGCCCTGCGTGATGCGCTGGACCCCCGAAAGGCTGACAAGTGAAGGCACCCATTTCCGATTCTGAATTGTCCACGCTGCCACCCGTGGAATCCCATGCGGACAAGGCAGGCCAGAGCCTCAATCCTGCGCAGCTCATCAAGGTTCAGTCTCTGCGTGTGTCATTTGCCGGCAAGGAAGTCGTCCACGGAATTGATTTTTCCATGGCACCCGGCGAGCGCCTGGCGCTGGTCGGGGAGTCAGGTTCCGGCAAAACGGTTACGGCACTGAGTTTGCTGCGCCTGGTGCAAAGCGCTGACCTCAGCGGCAAAGCGATGTTTGGCGGGCGTGACTTGCTGACCATTCCGGAGCGCGACTTGCGCACCCTTCGGGGGCAGGACATTGCCATGATTTTTCAGGAACCCATGACTGCGCTCAACCCGCTGTTCACAGTGGGTGATCAAATTGCTGAAGTTTTACAGCTAAAACAGGGTCTACCGCGCATGCAGTGTGCGCAAGCAGCTATTAAATTGCTAGCAGAAACGGGTATTCCAGACGCCCGGCGGCGTGCTGGCGCCTATCCGCATCAACTCAGCGGTGGGCAGCGTCAGCGTGCCATGATTGCGATGGCACTGGCCTGTCAGCCTAAATTGTTATTGGCAGATGAGCCCACCACGGCATTGGACGTGACCCTGCGCGGTCAAATACTTGAATTGTTGGCCAGTTTTCAAGCTAAAAACGGCATGGCCGTGCTGTTGATTACCCATGATTTGAACCTGGTGCGTCGCTTTGCCGACCGTGTGCTCGTGATGGAAAACGGGCACATCGTGGAGCAGGGCAAGGTGGCCGACGTATTTTCTTGTCCAAAGCATCCCTATACCCGCCGTCTGATTGACAGCAAACCGGTGCGCGATGTGCAAGAGGCTGTCGCCAGCGCCAGCCAAACGCCCGTCATGCAGGCACAGGCCCTGAGGGTGGCGTACCCCACGCCGTTAAAAGGCATCAAGGGCTGGTTCAAACACGCCGAGTTTGTCGCGGTGCAGGGCGCTGATTTCTCCCTTGCGCCCGCACAAACACTTGGCGTGGTGGGTGAATCAGGCTCGGGCAAATCCACCCTTGCATTGGCCTCGCTGGGTCTCTTGCCCTTCAAGGGGGAATTGGATGTCACTGGCAGGAAGTGGGGCTTGACTTCCGCCAGCAACAAAGCCCTGCGCCGCGCGGTGCAGGTGGTGTTTCAGGACCCGTTCTCGTCCCTGTCGCCGCGCCTGACGGTGCAGGAAATTGTGGGTGAGGGTCTGCAGGTGCATGAACCCGAATTGTCACCAGTTGAGCGGCGTCAGCGGGTGGTGCAGGCCTTGATGGACGTTGGCATGGGGTCGGAACAGGATACGGCCGAATTGGCAGCGCTGCTTCAACGCTACCCGCATGAATTTTCAGGCGGTCAGCGCCAGCGTTTGGCGATTGCCCGGGCGCTCATCATTAACCCCAGGGTGCTGGTATTGGACGAACCCACCAGTGCGCTGGACGTCACGATTCAAAAACAGGTGCTGCAACTGCTTCAGCGCCTGCAGCGTGAGCGCGGCCTGAGCTACCTGCTGATCACCCACGATGTGGAGGTCATTCGGGCCATGGCGCACCATGTTCTGGTCATGAAAGACGGGCAAATTGTCGAGTCTGGCCCTGCGCACAAGGTGTTGACGCATCCTGTTCATGACTACACCCGCACTTTGTTGGCTGCTGCTGCATAAATCATGGATTCTCCCGGAGAAAAATCAATTCCATAGTCTATAATGCAAAGCTCACGACCAAACGGGCGGGTATCTACCGCCCGTTTTTTTTGGGCGATTGTTTTTGAACGGCATCTTGATACTGTGGCGCTAAAGGAAATTGTTGAACAAATTGTGGCCGGTCTGGGCTATGACCTGGTGGAAATCGAACGTTCCGCTGCTGGATTGCTGCGCATCACAATTGACCTGCCGTGGTCGGCACCGGCAAATGATGGCGGTGCAGGTGTGCCCACAGAACAATTTGTTACGGTCGAAGACTGTGAAAAAGTTACGCGTCAGCTGCAATTTGCGCTGGAGGTAGATGGTATTGAATACAAGCGGCTTGAGGTGTCCTCGCCCGGTATCGATCGTCCCCTGCGTCATGAAAAGGATTTTGAGCGGTTTGTCGGGCACGAGATTGACCTGACCTTGAAAGCGCCCATTGGTGCTGCTGGGGGCACTTTGGTCAATGCCACCCGCAAAAAGTTCAGAGGAACATTGGAGCGCACCCAAGGTGCTGACGGGGTTGTTGGTTGGCAAATTGTCTGGAGCGATGCCCCAGCGGCCAAGCCCGGTCAAAAAGTCAGCAAGAAGAGAGTGCCGCCACCGCTACAGGCTTTGGGTTTTGCGCTCAATGAATTGAAAGAGGCAAGGCTGGCACCCATCGTCAGCTTCAAGGGTCGCGGTGCCAAGGGTGGCGCAGAGTCGAATTTGGATTGAATTGAAACAGGAGAGTCATGGCATGAATCGCGAAATGTTAATGCTGGTGGAAGCCATCTCACGCGAGAAGAGCGTGGAGCGTGATGTGGTGTTTGCGGCTGTGGAGGCCGCGCTGGCGCAGGCGACCAAGAAGCTTCATCAGGGCGACGTCGATATCCGCGTTGCAGTGGACCGCGACAACGGCAGCTATGAGACCTTTCGTCGCTGGCATGTGGTGCCCGATGAAGCGGGCCTGCAGTTGCCTGATCAGGAAATCCTCCTGTTTGAAGCCAAAGAGCAAATTCCTGACATTGAAGTCGACGAATACATCGAAGAAGTGGTGGAGTCGGTTCCGATTGGTCGCATTGGTGCGATGGCGGCCAAGCAGGTTATTTTGCAAAAAATTCGCGATGCCGAGCGCGAAATGCTGCTCAACGACTTTATGTCGCGCGGCGACAAGATTTTTGTGGGCACCGTCAAACGCATGGACAAGGGCGACATCATTGTCGAAAGCGGCCGTGTCGAAGGACGCTTGCGCCGCAGCGAAATGATTCCCAAGGAAAACCTGCGCACCGGTGACCGCGTTCGCGCCATGATCATGGAAGTGGACTTGACCTTGCGCGGCGCGCCTATCATTCTGTCGCGCTCGGCACCTGAATTCATGGTTGAACTGTTCCGCCAGGAAGTTCCGGAAATCGAGCAGGGTTTGCTGGAGATCAAATCCTGTGCGCGTGATGTGGGTTCGCGTGCCAAGATCGCTGTCCTGTCGCATGACAAGCGGGTTGACCCGATTGGCACCTGCGTTGGTGTGCGCGGCACACGCGTCAACGGTGTCACCACCGAACTCGCCGGTGAGCGGGTCGATATCGTGCTGTGGAGCGAAGACCCTGCCCAGTTTGTCATTGGCGCATTGGCCCCGGCCAACATTTCATCCATCGTGGTGGACGAAGAGCGCCATGCCATGGACGTGGTGGTCGATGAAGAGAATCTTGCCATTGCAATTGGCCGTGGTGGTCAGAACGTGCGCCTGGCGTCTGAGCTGACCGGCTGGAAGATCAACATTCTCGATGCTGCCGAGTCAGCCCAAAAACAAGCCAGCGAGACCGACAGCGGGCGCAAGTTGTTCATGGAAAAACTCGACGTGGACGAGGAAATGGCCGACTTGCTGATTGCGGAGGGCTTCACAAGCCTGGAGCAGGTGGCCTACGTTCCGCTGGAAGAAATGCTCGAGATTGAAAGCTTTGACGAAGACACCGTGACCGAACTGCGCAACCGTGCGAAGGATGCGTTGCTGACCATGGAAATCGCACACGAAGAGAGTGTGGAAGAGGTTTCGCTGGATTTGCGTGACCTGGAAGGTGTAACGCCTGAATTGATTGGCAAGCTGGCCGATAGTGGTGTTCACACCCGTGATGATTTGGCTGATCTGGCGGTAGATGAACTCACGGAAATCACCGGCCAGTCTGCGGACGAGGCCAAGGCCTTGATCATGAAGGCGCGCGAGCACTGGTTTGCCACTGCTGCCGCCTCCTAAGCAAGAGTCCATGTCATGACAACGAAGTTTCAGTGATGGCTATCAAGTGCCCGCAGGGCTCGTTAAGCCGAACTAAAGGTTACACAACAAATGTCCAGTACGACCGTCGCAGAGTTTGCATCAGAACTCAAAAAACCAACCGACACGCTGCTTGAGCAGCTTAAATCGGCAGGAGTCGCCAAATCGGCAGCATCTGACACGCTGACAGATGCTGACAAGCAGCAACTGTTAAGTTATTTGCAGTCCAGCCACGGCACCGTGAGTGTCGAGCGCCGCAAGATTACGCTGGTCAAAAAGTCGACCAGTGAAATCAAACAGGCTGACGCCAGTGGCAAGGCGCGCACCATTCAGGTCGAAGTGCGCAAAAAACGCACCTTTGTGCGGCGTGAAGATGGGCTCGAAGGTGCTGCTGATGTGCCCGAGCAAGAGCAGCAATTTGAGGCTGCTCCCCTGATTGACAATGTCGAGCTGGCCCGGCGCGAAGAAGATGCGCGCCGTCAAGCCGAGTTGATCCGTCGCCAGGAAGAAGAGCTGGCCGAGCGTCGGCGTGTGCGTGAAGAACAAGAAACCCGCGCCCGTGAAGCGGCTGAACAAGCGGCAGCCCAGTTGGCTGCCGCCGCGGCAGCGCAAGAACTTGCGGAGAAGAAAAAGGCTGCAGCACACGTAGAACAAGCGCAAGATGCTATAGATAATGCAGCAAAAAAAGCACTGGAAGCAGCTCAAAAGGCTGAGAACCAGGCCAAAGTGCAAGCACAGGCCCAAGAAAAGGCGGCTGCGGACTCCAAAGCACGTGCTGACGAAGACGTGGCTCGGGCGGCTGATCTGGGTGACCGCCGCAGGAAGGCCGAGGCAGAAGCTGCCGCGATTCGCCTGATGATGTCGGCACCGGCCCGAAAGCCGGTTCCGGTCAAAAAACCCGAGGAAGTCAAGCCCGAAGCGGCCAAGGCTGCCATCAAGGGCACCTTGCACAAACCAGCTGCAGGCACCGTGCCCGCCAAGTCGGCCAAACCGGCTCCAGCGGTAGTCCCTGGCACTCCAGCCCCATCCGGTGGTGGCAAAGAGGTCAAGTCGGCCAAGTTGTCCAGCAGTTGGGCGGGCGATCCGGCCAAGAAAAAAGCCATTCCCACCCGTGGTGCCGCCGGTGCTCCGGGTACGCCCGGTGTTGCGGGCCGCGCCACCAACTGGCGTGCTCCGGCACGCGGCAAACGTGGCAGCAATGACCGCGATCGCGAAGAAGTGCGTGCCCCAGCGGCACCGGTCGAGGCGCGTGTGATTGAAGTTCATGTGCCTGAAACCATTACCGTGGCCGAGTTGGCTCACAAAATGGCGGTCAAGTCGTCTGAGGTCATCAAACATTTGATGAAATTGGGCCAGATGGTCACCATCAACCAGCCGCTGGACCAGGACACCGCCATGATTGTGGTGGAAGAAATGGGCCACACCGCCATTGTGGCGGCGCTGGACGATCCGGAAGCGTTTACGGATGACGAAGTGTCACAACAGCAGTCCGAGTCCTTGCCACGCGCTCCGGTGGTGACTGTCATGGGCCACGTGGACCATGGCAAAACATCCTTGCTGGATTACATTCGCCGTGCCAAAGTCGCTTCTGGCGAGGCCGGCGGCATTACCCAGCATATTGGTGCTTACCACGTGGAAACCCCACGCGGTATGGTGTCGTTCTTGGATACCCCTGGCCACGAAGCGTTTACCGCAATGCGTGCCCGTGGTGCCAAGGCTACGGACATCGTGATTCTGGTGGTCGCTGCCGACGACGGCGTGATGCCGCAAACCAAAGAGGCCATCAAACACGCCAAGGCGGCGGGTGTGCCCATCATCGTGGCCATCAACAAGATCGACAAACCCGATGCCAACCCTGAGCGTGTCAAAAACGAACTGGTGGTGGAGGAAGTTGTACCCGAAGAGTTTGGCGGTGAGTCGCCCTTCGTGCCCGTCTCGGCCAAGACCGGTCAGGGCATTGATGAGTTGCTGGAACAAGTTCTGCTGCAAGCCGAAGTGCTGGAGTTGCGTGCGCCGGTCGATGCCATGGCCAAAGGCTTGGTCATTGAAGCGCGGCTGGACAAGGGGCGTGGCCCGGTGGCCACCATTTTGGTGCAGTCCGGTACGCTTAAAACCGGCGACATCGTGCTGGCGGGCTCTACTTATGGCCGCGTGCGCGCCATGCTGGATGAGAACGGCAAACCCATTAAAACGGCGGGGCCATCGATTCCGGTCGAAATTCAGGGCTTGACCGAAGTGCCGCAAGCCGGTGATGAGTTCATGGTCATGAACGACGAGCGCCGTGCACGTGAGATTTCAACCTACCGCGCAGGCAAGTTCCGCAACACCAAACTGGCCAAGCAACAAGCGTCCAAGCTGGAGAACATGTTCACCGACATGGCGGCTGGCGAAGTCAAGATGGTTCCCATCATTGTCAAGGCCGATGTGCAAGGCTCGCAAGAAGCCTTGGCTCAGTCCTTGCTCAAACTCTCGACCGACGAAGTCAAGGTGCAGCTGGTGTATGCCGCGGTCGGTGCCATCAGTGAATCTGACGTCAACCTGGCGATTGCTTCCAAGGCTGTCATCATCGGATTCAATACCCGTGCCGATGCTGGCGCGCGCAAGCTCGCCGAGAACAACGGCGTCGACATCCGTTACTACGACATCATTTACGACGCAGTTGACGAACTCAAGCTGGCCATGTCCGGCATGCTGACGCCTGACAAGAAGGAGGAGGTCATTGGTACCGCCGAAATTCGTCAGGTATTCAAAGTGTCCAAAATCGGTGCAATCGCGGGTTGTATGGTTACGGCTGGCGTGGTTCGGCGTGCGGCACGTGTTCGTTTGCTGCGCGACAACGTGGTCATCTTTACCGGTGAGCTCGAATCCCTCAAGCGCTTCAAAGATGATGCCAAGGAAGTCAAGGAAGGCTTCGAGTGCGGCTTGAACATCAAGAACTACAACGACATTCAAAGTAATGACGTGCTCGAGTTCTTCGAAATTCGTGAAGTGGCCCGTACTCTGTGAGCGTTTTGAGCTAAATCGTGCAAAAAAAGTCCAAAACCCCCAACCGCAGCTTCAAGGTCGCCGATCAGATCCAGCGTGATCTGACCGAGCTGATTGCGCGCGAGCTGAAAGACCCGCGGGTGGGGATGGTGACGATTCAAGCGGTGGAAGTGACGCCCGACTATGCGCATGCCAAGGTGTTTTTCAGCCTGTTGGCCGGGGACGCCAAGCAATGCACTGAAGGCTTGAACCAAGCGGCGGGCTTTTTGCGCGCCGGGCTGTTCAAGCGGCTGCATATTCATACCGTGCCCACGCTGCATTTTGTGTTTGACCAGACCACCGAACGCGCCGCCGACATGAACGCCCTGATTGCGCGTGCCGTCGCTTCGCGCGCCAAAGAGGATTAATCATGAGCACCGCCGGGCCGCCCCAAGGTGCGAAGGCCCCCTTGGGGGGCAGCGACGCACACGCTGGGAGTCAGCGTGGGGGTAACACCCTTGCGCCGCGTGCACGGGTCACCAGGCACCCCGTGCATGGGGTGCTGTTGCTGGACAAACCTTTGGGTTGGTCGAGCAATGACGCCCTGCAAAAGGTCAAGTGGCTGTTGCGGGCTGAAAAAGCAGGCCATACGGGCACGCTGGACCCCTTGGCAACCGGTGTATTGCCGCTTTGTTTTGGTGCGGCCACCAAGTTCAGTCAGCTTCAGTTGGACGCTGACAAGACTTACGAGGCGGTTGCACGCTTGGGGGTGACCACCAGCACGGGTGATGCCGAGGGTGAAGTGTTGCAAGAGCGGCAGGTAGAGGTCAGCCAAGAGGATTTGGCCCGGGCGGTGGCGCAATTTACCGGCTTGATCCGGCAAACGCCGCCCATGCACAGTGCTTTGAAAAAAGACGGCAAGGCTTTGTACGAATACGCGCGGGCTGGTATTGAAGTCGAGCGGGAAGCTCGCGAGGTAACGATTTATGAGCTAAATGCGGTGCTTGCGCCCGCAGACATTGCGCAACCAGCTATTAAAATGATAGTGAAGTGCAGCAAGGGAACCTATATCCGTACCCTTGGTGAAGATATTGGCAAGGCTTTGGGTTGTGGTGCCCACCTGAGCGCTTTGCGCCGGGTCGGAACCGGTGATTTTGAGGTGGCGCAGTGTGTCACCTTGGCTGCGTTGGAGGCCATGACCGAAAGCGAGCGCTTGAGCTGTTTGATGCCAGTGGAGTCGCTGCTTGGCGATCACACGGTTGTCACGCTCGATGGTGAAAATGCAGGGCGGTTCCTGAGCGGCGTGCGCCGCCGGGGAAACTGGCCTGACGAAGAGCAGGTCGCCGTTTTTGGCGACAAGCCCCGGGCCTTGTTAGGCACAGCCCATGTCAGGGCGGGCGAACTGATACCGGGGCGGCTGCTGAGCCCGGTGGAGATAGAGCAAATATTGGGAGTTGGCGAAACCGTTCGCCACACCCCAAGTCCAGATTGAGTTTGAGCAAATTTAAGAGAGAGTAAACCATGAGTACCAAGCAAATTCGCAACATCGCCATCATCGCCCACGTGGACCACGGCAAGACCACCATGGTCGACCAGCTTCTGCGCCAGTCCGGCACCTTTGCCGAGCACGAGAAGGTGGTGGACACCGTGATGGACAACAATGCCATTGAAAAAGAGCGTGGCATTACCATTTTGGCCAAGAACTGCGCCGTGACCTGGGGTGGTACTCACATCAACATCGTGGACACCCCCGGACACGCGGACTTCGGTGGTGAAGTCGAGCGCGCCCTGTCCATGGTCGATGGCGTGGTGCTCCTGATTGATGCACAAGAAGGCCCCATGCCACAAACCCGCTTTGTCACCAAGAAGGCTTTGGCCCTGGGGCTCAAGCCAATTTTGGTGGTGAACAAGGTCGACAAGCCCGGTGCCCGCCCTGATTACGTGGTCAACGCAGCCTTCGATTTGTTTGACAAGTTGGGTGCCACCGATGAGCAACTGGATTTCCCGGTGGTTTACGCTTCTGGCATCAACGGCTGGTCGTCGCTGGAAGAGGGTGCACCGGGCGAGCAGTGGGGCCCCGACATGTCAGCCCTCTTCAACACTGTGCTCAAGCACGTGCCGGCCCAAAAAGGCGACCCGGCTGCGCCGCTGCAATTGCAAATCTCTGCGATCGACTTTTCAACCTTTGTCGGGCGCATTGGTGTGGGCCGCATCAGCCAGGGCACCATTAAACCCATGATGGATGTGCTGGTGATGGAAGGCCCGGACGGCAAGCCCGTCAAAGGCCGCATCAACCAGGTGCTGACTTTCCAGGGCCTTGAGCGCGTGCAAACCACAGAAGCCGGCCCCGGGGAAATTGTGCTGATCAACGGCATTGCAGATGTTGGCATTGGCGTCACCATCACCGACCCCGCCAATCCGGCTCCGCTGCCCATGCTCAAGGTGGATGAACCCACCTTGACCATGAATTTCTGCGTCAACACCAGCCCGCTGGCTGGCCGCGAAGGCAAGTACGTCACCAGCCGCCAGATTTGGGACCGCCTGCAAAAAGAGTTGCAACACAATGTGGCGCTGCGCGTCAAGGAAACCGATGAAGAAGGCATCTTCGAGGTCATGGGTCGCGGCGAGTTGCACTTGACCATTCTTCTGGAAAACATGCGCCGCGAAGGCTACGAGATGGCCGTGTCCAAGCCCCGCGTCGTTTTTCGTGACATCAATGGTGAAAAGCATGAGCCAATCGAGTTGGTCACCGCCGACATCGAAGAGCAGCACCAGGGCGGCGTGATGCAGGCGCTGGGCGAGCGCAAGGGCGATCTGGTCAACATGGAGCCGGACGGGCGTGGACGTGTTCGGCTTGAATACCGCATTCCGGCACGGGGCTTGATCGGGTTTACCAACGAATTTTTGAACCTGACCCGTGGCTCGGGCCTGATCAGCAATATTTTTGACAGCTACGAGCCGCACAAAGGCGAGATCGGTGGCCGCAAGAATGGCGTGTTGATTTCAATGGATGCCGGCGAGATCTTTACCTATGCACTGGGCAAGCTGGACGACCGCGGCCGCATGTTCGTCAAGGCCAACGACCCGGTGTACGAAGGCATGATTGTGGGCATCCACAGCCGTGACAACGACCTGGTGGTCAACGCCACGCGGACCAAGCAGCTGACCAACTTTCGCGTGTCCGGCAAGGAAGACGCCATCAAGATCACGCCGCCGATTGAACTCACACTGGAATACGGCGTGGAATTCATTGAAGACGACGAACTGGTTGAAATCACACCCAAGTCAGTGCGTCTGCGCAAGCGCCATTTGACCGAAAGCGAGCGCAAGCGCGCCAGCCGAGAGTAAGCGAGAACTTTAAGCGCCAATTTGAGCGCCAATCCTTTGAAAACACCGCCTCTCCCGAGCGGTGTTTTTTTTCAGGACGAAGAACATGAATAAAGTTAGGGGTCAAGCAGAAATAAGTTGGACAAAGGAGGCTGTGATGACAGGTGCAAGGCTAGGCGTAAAACGCGCGGTGTAGCTGGCTACACAAGCGTTTTGCAACGACGCATGGCACTTGGCATCACGGCTGAACTGTTCAAGTTATTTTTGCTTGACCCCTCAGCCGCGTGATGGCATCAGTAAAACGACCAGCGCGCCAGCACCCCCATCGGCTGGCTTGGCTTGTACAAAGGCGAGCACTTCCTTTTTTTGCACCAACCAACTTTGTACCCGGCTTTTGAGAACTGGCGTTTTTCCGGGCGAGCCCAAGCCCTTGCCGTGGACCACCCGAACGCAGCGAAGCCCCTGTTTATGGGCATCACGAATAAAGAAACTCAAACGTTCCCTTGCTTCGTCGCGTCGCAGGCCGTGCAAGTCAAGCTGGCGCTGAATTGTCCAGTCACCCCGGCGCAATTTGCGGGTCACATCCGTGCCGACGCCAGGGCGCCTGAAACTCAGCAGTTCGTCGGTATCGAGCAGGGTGCCGACGTCAAATTCATCGCTGATGGACTCGATCAAAACCACTTTTTCGTCTTTTTCGCACTGCATTGTCCGAGGTATGGATCGCTCCTTTTTCAAGAGCGCGTGGCGCTTGTTCGGCAATGGTTTAACGGCACCAGCCGCCCGAATAAATAACTCTTTCTCGCTGGTTTCACGCAACTGTTCACGGGCCAATTCAGCTGCCTGCTGAGCGCGCTTTTGGGCCTGCGCCTCGATTTCCCGTTTGACCAGCTTGAGGTCCGCCAGATGGTTAACGGTGATCCGCTTGCCTGTTATACCAGGCCCCGTTCGGCCATCGACAGTGCTTCACCCGGGGCCACAATCACGTGGTCCAGCACCCGCACATCAATCAGGGCCAAGGTTGTTTTGAGTGTTTGCGTCAGGATTTCGTCTGCCCGCGAGGGTTGGACGGTGCCACTGGGGTGGTTGTGGGCCAGCACCACGGCAGCTGCCTGGTGGTGCAGGGCGCGCAGCACCACTTCGCGCGGGTAAACGCTGGTTTGTGTCAAGGTGCCCCGGAAAAGTTCTTCCATGGCCAGCAGACGGTTTTGCACGTCCAGAAACAGCACCGCAAACACCTCATGTGGTTTGGCCGCCAGGTGCAGTTGCAGGTAGTGCTTGACCGCATGGGGTGTCGCAAAAACAGTTCGTTCCCTGAGTTGCTGGGCCAGCGCACGGCGCGATAGCTCCAGGACGGCGGCCAGCTCAGCGCATTTTGCCGGCCCCAGACCTTTGACGCGCTTGAGATCGTCAGTAGTGGCGTGCAGCAGTCCGGCGATACCGTCAAATCCGTCGCAGCTGTTGGTGCTGGTCTTGATTTGGAGCAGTTCTTCCGCCAATTGCAGTACACCTTTGCCCTTGATGCCGGTGCGCAGCAACAGTGCCAGCAGCTCGATGTCACTTAGCGCACCGGGGCCGCGCTCAAGCAGTTTTTCGCGCGGTCTGGCGTCAGGGGGAAGGTCTTTGAGGGGCATGAGGTGGCCTTTTACAATGGCGACCAGTTTATTCTCCAAATGCCTTCTTCCATGACCTCCCCATCTGTCTGTGTTCATCCGGGTTCATTTCTTACGCTGCATTACCGCATGGCCGGACCAGCAGGCGATGTGATCAATACCTTCAACGGAAAACCCGCTACGCTGACACTGGGCAATGGTGAACTGTCGCCGGCCATGGAGGCTCATTTGCTGGGCCTGCCTGAGGGCACTCGCACCACATTTGAGTTGGCACCGGGGGCTGCTTTTGGTGAGCGCAATCCGGACATGCTGCAGTGGCTGGCGCGCAAGGTGCTCGACGAGATGGGCGAGCCAGGTGAGCAGTACCAGGTGGGTGATGTGGTGCAATTCCCTACGCCCGATGGGCAGGGTCAATTTGCCGGCTCGGTGCAACAGCTCAGAACAGACGAGAAGGGTGACGCCGTTTTGTTTGATTTCAACCACCCGCTGGCGGGCCAGCCAGTGACGTTTGAAGTGCATGTGATAGGCATTCTGTGAGTACAAACGTCAACCCGAACCCGGTATCGATTCAAGAAATACTGCTGGCAGAGCCGCGCGGCTTTTGTGCAGGGGTGGACCGGGCCATCGAAATTGTGGAGCGTGCCCTGAAGAAGTTTGGCGCGCCGATTTATGTGCGGCATGAAATCGTTCACAACACCTTCGTAGTGAACGACCTGAAGGCCAAAGGTGCTATCTTTATAGAAGCACTGGAGGACGTGCCAAAGGGCGCAACCCTCATTTTTTCTGCCCACGGTGTAAGCCGTGCGGTGCAACAGGAGGCCAAGGCCAGAGGTTTCCACATTTTTGATGCCACCTGTCCACTGGTGACCAAGGTGCATGTTGAAGTGGCCAAGCTGCACAAGGAAGGTTATGAGTTCATCATGATCGGCCACAAGGGGCATCCCGAGGTCGAGGGCACCATGGGGCAGCTCGACAGCGGTATTCATCTGGTGGAGGACGTGGCCGATGTGGCCAAAATCAATCCC
Organism: Candidatus Rhodoferax bjergmarkensis; assembly: GCA_016708345.1. GTDB lineage: Bacteria > Pseudomonadota > Gammaproteobacteria > Burkholderiales > Burkholderiaceae_C > Rhodoferax > Rhodoferax bjergmarkensis. The sequence goes on along the minus strand of JADJFX010000035.1, from coordinate 58,559 downwards.
GCTCAAACCAACTTGCTCGCGGTGGTGACGCAAACCACCCTCAGTGTGGACGACGCGGCAGAAATCACCGCTGCGGTCAAGGCGCGTTTCCCGAACGTGCGTGCCCCCAAGCAACAGGATATTTGCTACGCCACCCAAAACCGGCAGGACGCAGTGAAGCTGATGAGCCCGCAGGTTGATGTGGTGATTGTGGTGGGAAGCCTCACCAGTTCCAATAGCAAACGACTGAGTGAACTGGCGCTCAAAATGGGTTGTGCGAGTTATCTGGTGGACAGCGCAGCCGAGTTGCAGCCAAGCTGGTTTGAGGGACGCCAGCGCGTTGGTTTGACTGCCGGTGCTTCTGCCCCCGAAATTTTGGTGAGCCAGGTGATGGACCGCATCAAGGCCATGGGCGCACTGTCTGTGCGCAAAATGAATGGCGTCGAAGAAACCCTGAAGTTCCCTTTGCCCAAGGGTTTGAAGCTGGATTCGTCGCCGGTTTAAGCACCTCCTGTTAAACGCCGCCCCAAACATCAAAAATTACAATTGCATCATGCTAGACATTACCCTCCTCAGAAAAGACCTCGACAGCGCCATTGCGCGCCTTGAGACCCGTAAAACCCCCCAAGCATTCCTCAACGTGGATGCTTTCACATCGCTGGAGGCCGAGCGCAAGACCCTTCAGATTCGCACCGAAGAGTTGCAAAGCAAGCGCAACACCCTGAGCAAGCAAATTGGCCAGCTCAAGGCCAAAGGCCCGGCAGGGCAAGGCGAGGTGGATGCCGTGATGGCCGAGGTGGCGGGTCTTAAATCAGAGCTGGAAGCGTCGGCGACCCGGCTGGAGCAGATTCAGATCGATTTGCAGACCCTGCTGCTGGCCGTGCCCAACCTGCCGCACGAAAGCGTGCCCGTGGGTGCGGATGAACACGGCAATGTGGTGGTGCGCACCTGGGGCACGCCCAAGTCCTTTGATTTTGCGGTGAAAGACCATGTGGATTTGGGAATACCGCTGGGGCTGGATTTTGAAATGGGTGTCAAGCTGACGGGCGCCCGCTTTACGGTGATGAAAGGGCCCATTGCCCGATTGCACCGGGCGCTGGCGCAGTTCATGCTGGATGTACAAACCCAGGAACACGGCTACACCGAGTGCTATACCCCCTATATTGTCAATGCGGACAGTCTGCGCGGCACCGGGCAGTTACCCAAGTTCGAGGGGGATTTGTTTGCCGCCAAAAAGGGTGGTCAAGAAGGTGAAGCTGCGCCTGACAATGCTGCGCTGTACCTGATTCCCACCAGTGAAGTGCCGCTGACCAACTTTGTGCGTGATGAAGTTGTGGCTGAGTCAGCATTGCCCATCAAGCTCACGGCACACACGCCCTGTTTTCGTTCGGAGGCGGGCAGTGCGGGCCGAGACACCCGAGGTTTGATTCGCCAGCATCAGTTCGACAAGGTTGAAATGGTGCAAATTGTGCACCCCGACAAGAGCTACGAAGTGCTGGAAGAGATGACCGGCCACGCCGAAGCCATTTTGCAAAAATTGGGCTTGCCTTACCGCGTGATGTCGCTTTGCACGGGCGACATGGGCTTTGGTGCCAGCAAAACCTATGACCTCGAAGTCTGGCTGCCTGCACAAAACACCTTCCGCGAAATCAGCTCGGTTTCGAACTGCGAGGCTTTTCAGGCGCGCCGTCTGCAAGCACGTTTCAAGAATGCACAGGGTAAAAACGAGCTGGTGCACACCCTCAATGGTTCTGGTCTGGCGGTTGGGCGCACCTTGGTGGCCGTGCTGGAAAACTACCAGAACGCTGACGGTTCCATCACCGTTCCCGAGGTCTTGCAACCCTATCTGGGCGGCAAAAATATATTGAGTTGAGAGAACTCACGTTCACATAGCCACAATTGACCGGCTTTTTTGCCCCTTATCCGAAGATCAAAAAGCACCGAAACTCCTAAAGTTCTGGCGTACTACTAACTTGCCCTGAGTTCACCCTGTGACTTTGGGAATGGGTGCTCTATGAACATTACAAATTTATTCGGTTCCGGTTTTTCCACCAGTTGGAAATCCCCTTTTTCTTCATCGTCTGGTGCCTCGGAGTCTGTCAAGGAGTTGAGTCCCCTAGCCTTGGCCGTGCAAAGGGCAGACAAGCGAATCCAGACAGAAGTCGATGCCAACACGGCCCAGCTTTCATCGTTTGGCAAGCTCAAATCGGCAGTATCCGATGTCCAAATTGCCGCAAAAGCCTTGACCGATTTGTCCGGCAATGATTCAGGCGCGGCGGTGAAAACTGCATTGGGCAATTTGGTGAGTGCCTTCAATGCAACCTCGGGTATCGCGAAGGCCACGGCAGCGTTGCCCGGTGCCACCGACGCATCCCAAAGCGCCCACAGAGTGGCCCGCGACTTGCATCATGCGGTTTCTGATGACTCCCAAATCTCAAACGCATTCAAGGAAATCGGCGTCAAATTCCACGCAGACAGCTTGCAAGTTGACGTGAAAAAACTCGATGCGGCCTTGATGGCAGACCCGGACCGCGTGCGGGCTGTGCTGGCAGAAGTTGGTCAACAGATTCACACAACCACGTCGGCAGAACTCGATGCCAGCGGCAACCTTGGTGGTTCCCTGAATTCGCTGAGCCAGCTTGCCAAGGTTTTGGAATCTCAACAGTCAGCCTTGCAATCAGCGGCGCAAGCAACCTCCGCTTTGCAAAGCCATCGGGTGAACGGTAATCGCATTGCAGCGTACCAATCCCATGCCCAGTCGGCCGGAGTCTATTAAAAATTGGTCAAGATAATTTGCAGTGCCCGCAGCAACGCATCCATGTCGTCCTGCGTGTTGTAGCCCTGCACCGAGAGCCGCACGAACAGCTGGCTCTGGTGGGTGGTGACCGGGATTTCAATGCCATGCTCGTGCAGCAGGCGGTGGCCTAGGTTCTGCGCGTCCATCGGGGGCACCGGCAGTACCACCATCTGGCCATAGTCAGCGTCGCCGCACATCGGTGCCAAGCCGGTGAGGGCACACACGCGCGCCAGGGTTTGTGCAGCCAGCGTGTGGCAGCGCTGTTGCACTTGCCCCCAGTGGTGGCGCTGCTGGAAATAAATGGCCGCAGGCACGGCCAGAAAGGCCGCAATATCGCGCGTGCCCTGCCACTGAAAGCGCCGCTCCAGTAGCGTGGTGCCCGTGTAGGCACCATGCCCGCTGGGGCTGGGGTCCTCCAAATAGCCCCAGCTGATGACCGGCGCGTGCAGCAGGGCGTGGTGCTCGCGGCGCACATGCAAAAAGGCCGACCCCTTGGGGGCACACAGCCATTTGTGGCAGTTGCCGGTGTAAAAGTCTGCGCCCAGGGCGTCCAGGTTCAAAGGGATGTGACCCGGCGCGTGGGCACCGTCGATCAGCGTCACAATGCCGGCGGCGCGGGCGCGCTGCACCAGTTCTGCAATGGGAAAGATCAGCGCCGTGCCGGAGGTGATGTGGCTCAAAAAAAGCACCCGTGTGCGCGGTGTGACACCAGCCCACACCCGCTCGGCAAATTCACCAGCAACATAGGGCAACGGGATGTCGATGGTCACCTTGCGGGCACCGCTGCGCTGGCACACCCAGTCTAAGGTGGCGTTGCAGGCACCGTATTCGTGGTTGGTGGTCAGTATCTCATCGTCGCTCGAAAGGCCCGCTTCTACCGCTAGTGAGCGCGCCACAATGTTGACCCCGGTGGTGGCGTTGGGCACAAAAACCAGGTCTTGAGCTTGGGCACCCAGGTACTGGGCCAAGGCGTCGCGGGCCTGTGCCAGCAGAGCTCCACTGCGCCGCCCCAGAAAATCCACCGGGTTGCGCTCCAGTTCAAGCTGCCAGTGCTGGTAAGCGGTAAACACCTCGGCCGGGCAAGCGCCGAAAGAACCGTGGTTCAAAAAGACCCGCGCGGGGTCGAGCAAAAATAGCTTGTGCATGCGATGGTGTGGACTGATCAGCGGACTCGGACTTGGCGTCATGGGAAAAGTAGATGATTATGATCACCCATGCCCCGCCGCCCCCTCTGTACGCCACCTTGGGCGCGGACGACGCCAGCCGCCAAGTGGCTTACCGCTCACTGTTCGATCAGGTACTCTGCGATAAAACCCTCACCGACATCCGCCTGGCCCTGCACCAGACCCAACCCTTGGGCAACAACCGTTTCTTCGACGCCATCGAACAAGCCACCGGCGAGCGCCGAGAAGCCAAACCCCGTGGCCGACCGCGCAAACCTGCGCCGGATGTGGCACCAGACCATAATCCCAAGCAACATGGACTGTCGGGAATGGATGCTTAAATGAGCCTTTGCGCAGGTAGATACTGCGGTAGTAGCTATAACTTCAATAGCAAAAGAAAGTAAATATGAACATGAAAGCCAAAATGCCTTGCACCCTTGCGCTGGACTTGATGGGGAGTCAGGCTGCCATGGCGGCGGGAACATTTAATTCGAGCCTGGCCCCTTTTTCCCTTGTTTTAAATGCAGATGCAGAATTTAGCTGCGCCCGTCCAGAACTACCTTCTGGCGCTGCTCGTAAATTTCTCTGCTAATCAACCCTTTATCAAACAATCCTGTAAGGGTTTTTAGTTGTTCATCAACCGATTCCTCTGAAATCTTCGTATCGCCAGCATTGGTGGCGCGAAAACCCCGCAACTCGTCGAGCAGTTTTTGAATATTCTTCTTTACTGCACCTTCATTAGCAATTTTTAGGCGCGAAGGTCCATAAGCTGCATCTGAAAACGTTGCCGTAAACGGGGTTGAAATAGTCTTAGCGAACAGCTCTTTACCAGTTTTACGATCCGACAACGAATAGTTTGCTGTTGCAGTAACGGTCATGTCAATTCCAAAAATCGGCTGATCTAATTTCTGTAGATGTGTTGTCAAGGCAAAATTACCTGCCTGCTTACCAAGTGAGAGCAAACCGGCAGACTGCAGCGATGATTCAAGTGCAGCAGAAAAGTCAGCACTGCTTACTTCTGACGTCCACATGGGGTTAGTCTCCTTTCCTCCAGTGACGTCCAATACTGCGATACTATTCCGCAGCGCCACATCGTACTGCTGAGAAGAAATTACACTCGTTTGAACAGACATTTGATCCACGCGCGCTGGCGTAGCGCAACCTGCAAGAATTGCAGCTCCAAGAGCGATAATCGATAAAAAACGCACAGTGATATCTCCTAGTTAATTGGTAATAATTGCCTTCTGGCGTTCGGCATAGACATCCGAGGTAATGAGCCCATCGTCTTTGAGTTTTTTGAGCCGCGTCAATTCGACTTCAATTTCCTGATTTGTCTTTTTTGCAGGTGCATGAATAACGTTGGTAGGTTCTTGCACTGCAGACTTGGCCATGCAATTTTTGGTGACGGCAGCTTGTTGTAGCGCCTCGTATTCGCCCTTTAGTCTGGCGTACTCTGCTTCTTGGCCCTTGGTTCCTCCAAGCGCAAATAATGCGGGCCAGAACAGGATTACACCAACGCCAGTAATTGTCTTGTCATTTGAGGCAGCCTCGTCAAGGCGGCCTCCAAGCTGATTGACTCGCGAATGAATTCGCTGTGACTCCAGACCGATTTGCTCGCAGCTATAGCCTTGGTACTGCATCGGTGAAACGTAAGCAGTCGTTATGTCTTTGCTTGCCGTAGCACACCCCGCAGCTAATACGGCTGCCAACATCATCACTCCACACTGTTTTGCAAATTCAGTATTCATTTTCTGCGTCCCTAGTCAAAGAGCAATTTATTTAAGAATGATTAAGCCACAATTTCTAGATGTTCATTAAAAGATATTCGAATTTAAAAAAAGGGGCCAGGCGTTCGCAGTAACAGCAATTTAGCTAGCGGGTTGAAGTCCCGCCCAAGGAGTTGTCCATACGCCTTGGTAGCACGAAGAAACGGCGTTCGAGCAATCGAGGGTCGTAAGTTTCTAGTTAAACTGAAGTTCTTTCCAAAAAAAGCCGAGTTAAATCGAGCCTGTCCCCTTTTTTGAAATCGAGCCTGGCCCCTTTTTTTTAAAGTGTTCTCCTTTTTCTATATGCCAAATTGGCTGGTAGCGCATGTAAAACCTGCGTGAGAAGCTCCTAATTTTGTAGCGTTTAGGGCACGAAGGGGGCTTAGTCCTTAAACCGAAACTGCCCCTTTGTTGAACGCCACTTGCGTCAACGAGCACCCAAGCATAGACGGCAGTTTTGTCACCATCCCGAAATTTTCGATGTCTAAACTGCCTATGCAATTTTGCATACAGCCAGGGAATTCACATGAACACCATTGACAAAACGAATGAAACAACCGGTCAGGACGCCGCCATATCAACGCAGACCATCGCTTCTGGCGCAACCGAGCCTTTGATCGCCGCTGGCACAGCCAGGGTAGAGCAAGGAACTATCGAAAAAGAAGAAGGAAATGAAGTGGAGGAGGGCACCACCACGGTTTCAGAGAAAGTCAGTGCAATGGCCGGTGCCGCTTTGGATGCCACTAAAAAGGCAGCCGCCACACTGCTTAGCGCTACAGAAAGGGCTACCGGCATCGATCTCAACAACGACGGCAAAATCGGTTGAGTTTTTTGCGTGGTCTGAATGATTTTGAGGGCAGCCTCGAACCCTTCAGATCACGCAGGCGCAGGGTTTGCAGGCCTCAGCCGTGAGGCCAGGACTTCATCGACGCGGTTGCGGTCCATGTCAACCACTTCAAATTGCCAGTCCCCGGCCGTGAATTTTTCGGCCCGTTTGGGGATTCGGCCCATGGACGTGACCACAAACCCACCCACCGTGTGGTAGCGGCCGTGCGCTTCGTCGTTGAAATCGGTGATGCCCAACTTTTCCAGCATTTCATCCATTGGCAGCAGGCCGTCCAGTAACCAGGAGCCATCGTCTCGCTGCACGGCCAGCGCCTGATCCGGGTTCATGGCACCGGGCATCATGTCGCCGGCCACGGTTTCGAACAGGTCGCTCAGGGTCACAATGCCTTCGGTTGCGCCAAACTCGTTGACGACGAAGGCAAAGTCCGCGTTGTGCTGACCAAAGATGCGCAGCAGTTCGATCAGCGTCAAGGACGAGGGCACATAGAGCGGCGGATTCATCGGCAGGTCCGCAAAATGAAATTCGCCCGACAGCGCGGCCTTGAGCACGGAGCGGCTCTCCGCCAGGCCCAAAATCTGTTGGGCACCCCCCTGGCAGATGGGGTAGCGTCCATGCGGTGCTGCACGGATGGTGCTCAGGTTGTCCGCGTGCGGCAGGGCGAGGTCAATCCAGGTCACATCCTTGATGGGGGTCATCACGGCGGCGAGGTGACGGTCTTCCAGCCGGAAAACATTCCACAGCAGGTGGCTTTGCTCCTTGCCAATTGAGCCGGACTGCTCGCTTTCATCCACCAGGGCCAGAATGTCTTCAACGCCGGTCACCGCCGGGGCGGCGCGCAGTGGCAGCAAGGCCAGCACGCGGTCGGCTGACCACGAGAGCAGCCGAATCGCCGGGTCCAGAAACAAAATGAACAAGCGCATAAAGGGGGCCACGCCCTTGGCCACTTCTTCCGGGTAAGCCAGGGCGATGCGCTTGGGGATGATCTCGCCAAACACAATGGCGCAAGCGGTGATCACCGTGATGGTGAGGACAAAAGCGATTTGACTGCTGAAGTTCGCCAGTGCCGGCAAATGGTTCACGATGAAGGTTGACAAATGGGCGGCCAGCGCTTCTTCGCCAAAAATGCCGGACAAAAGGCTGGCGGTGGTCAGGCCGGTCTGGGTGGCGGCAATAAAGTGGCTGGGGCGGCTCTTGATGTTCAGTGCACAAGCCGCAGACTTGTTGCCAGCCTCTGCCATTTGCTGTAGGCGAGATTTGCGCGAAGCGGCCAGCGCCATCTCGGCGAGCGCAAAGAGCCCGCCAATGGCTATCAACGCAATCAGGATTAAGAGTGGAGCCATGGTCGAAGCTGATTTTATTCAGGCCGATCCCGCTGTTCGAAGGCTTCGACCGCTTTTTTGACCGAAACATAAAACTGCTGACGTCCCATGGTGTCGGACAAGCCAACTTTGGCCAGTTCTTCCCGAAAGGGTCGCGGGGCGTCGGCAATTTTGATCTGGACACCCTGCTCGGACAATTCGCGGTGCAGTTCGGCAAAACGCTGGGCGGCGGTGACATCCATGTCGGTAATGGCTTGGGCGTCGATGATCAACCATTCAAGTTTGGCGTCAGCAGCGTCCACCAGTTGACGAATGCGTTCAACAACATGGCGTGCATTGGCGAAAATCAGCGGCGCATAGAGTCGGTAGACCATGACCCCGGGCACGTCTTGGGCTTCATCTTCTTCAAGGCAATCATGGAATTTTCCGTCGCTCACCAAGCGCCGCAGCACAGCGTCACGCGGACGTGAAATCTCCAGCAGCACAGCAATCAGCGAGACCAGCAGGCCCGCAATGATGCCCGTGACCACCCCCGCAATCAGGATGACCAAGGTCACCGTCATGGCGATGCTGAACTCGTTGCGATCGACCTTGTACAGGCTGCGCAGCGAGGCGATTTCCAGCATGCCGACAGCGGTCACGATGAGAATGGCACCCAAGGCCACTTTGGGCAACAGGGCGATCAAAGGGGTCAGAAAAAGCAAAAAAATCAGCAAGCCCGCCGCAGCGACCAACTGGGCCACCTGCGTGCGGCCACCCGCCGCATCCACGATGGAGGTGCGCGACTGGCTGGCAGAAACCGGAAAGCCCTGCCACAGTGCGGCCAATATATTGGCCGAACCCAGCGCTGCGAGTTCTTGGTTGGGGTTGACTTCGTAACCGTTTTTTTCAGCAAAGGCTTGGGCCAGAAGAATGCCGTCGGAAAACGCGAGAAAAGCAATCGCCACCGCCGCTGGTGCCAGCATGGCAATGTCGGACCAGTGCACCATTGGCATGTCAAACCGTGGAATGCCTGACGGCACGGCACCCACCAAGGCAATGCCATAGTTGCCAAGGTCAAACAGGTAGCTTGCCAGCAGGGCCATGGCACAGCACATCAGCGCACCCGGCACCTGCGGCAGCCAGCGGCCGACCAGCATAAGCAGGGCGATGAGCAATACACCGAACATGAAAGTCGGCAGGTGGGTGGCTGGCAGTTGTTGGGCCAGCGTGAACAGCAGGGGAAAGAATTCTTCGCCTTGTGACCTGATGGCAAACAATTTTCCGAGTTGGGTCGAGATCAAAATCAGTGACGCCCCGTTGAGATAACCCACCAGCACCGGGCGCGACAACAGGTCGGCAATCACGCCAAGCTTGAGCCGCGCGGCCAGCAGCAGAACTGCACCGGTGAGTAGTCCCAACTCTGCGGCCAGCACCGGCAGGCGCGCCGGGTCGGCACCGGACAGCGGCAAGATGGCCGAGCCCACCAGGATGCCGATGGCCGCATCCGGGCCTGCAATCACATGCCGCGAGCTGGCAAACAGCGAGTAGCCGATGGCCGCCGCCAGTGCGGCATAAAGGCCCGTGATGGGCGGCAGGTGAACCAGCTCTGCGTAGGCGATCACTGAGGGAATCATCACCAGGCAGACCGACAAACCGGCCGCCAGATCGCGTCCAAACCATGCCCTCTGGTAGCTGCGCAGGGTGTCCAGCAAAGTCAAGCTTGAACGAAGGCGCTGGCGGCTCGATTGCGGTTTCATAAAAAGTGCATGTCAAAAACAGGCTGCTTGGGGGTTATTTGTGTCATTCAGAGAGCTGCGCGTCAAACGTGGAGCAAGGTTCGCTCCCCGTCGGCGTGCCGCAGGCGTTGGGCCAGGGTGCGGGAAATCGCGGTGATCAACAGCAGGGCCAGCTTTTTGTGGGTTTCGGCCAACTGATTGAATTGTTCTAGCGAGAGCACAAACAAGTCGGTATCGGTTTGCGCGGTGGCGTTGTCGCTGCGCGAGCGTTCATCAAGAAAAGCCAGACCACCAAAGAAGTCTCCCCGCCCGTAGGTTGCAATGTGGTGCAACTGCCGACTCCCGCTGATCGGTGCCGTGATGCGAACCACACCGCGGCGAATGAGGTACAGCTCCTGCTTTTGATCACCCATGGCGTAGATGGGCTCACCGGCCTTGAAGCTGCGCTGCTGCATGCTTGCTTCCAGGTCGGCGATGGTGTCGTCTTTGCGATTCTGGAACAGATCCATTTCCTGCAATTTCAAAGCGGTTTCATCCTGTGCTGGCTGTGCGACATCCCCAACCAGTTGATCCTCCACCCATTCAATCGCTGATTCAATGGTTTTAAATATTCGCACGGTATCGGTGCCGTCGATCAGACCGGTTTGTTTGAAAAATTCGAGCAAATTGCGGCCATTGGGCAACTGTTCGCGCACATTGCTCAGCAGCAGTGGAACCCCACGTTCGCGCAACATGTCGCGCACCAGGTTGAGCATGTGGGCGGCGGTGATGTCCACCGATTGCACCCGCCGCAAATCTAGAATGATGTAATCGCGCGTTTTGATTTCTGCTTCAAGCGCTGCGTAAAGCTCATACGTAGTGCCAAAGAACAGGCTGCCTTGCAACTCAAAAATGACAGCCTTATCGCCTTTTTGGGCAATCAGGCGCATCTCCGCCTCGGGCCGGTACCAGGTCGATGAGCGCTGGCTGACGAAGGTTTTGTGTCTCACCACTGTCACGCCGACTTGTTCACGCACAAACAGCAAAATGGACAGGACCACCCCCGCGGCAGAAGCCGCAATCAAACCGATCGTCAAGGCAAAACCGATGACCACGGCCACGACGGCAAATTCGAACACTGTGGCGCGCGACTCCAGAAATTTCAGCGGTGAGGCATCAATCATGCGCAAACCAACGACGATCAGGATGCCCGCCAGCGTGGCAATGGGAATCCACGCAATAAATTGATTCAATGCGAGCGCAACCACCAGCACCAGCACACCTTCCACGATGCCGGAAATGCGGGTTTTTGCACCGCTGGACAGGTTCACCATGCTGGCACCCATGGTGCCTGCACCGGGAATTCCGCCTACTGCCGCGGAAGTGATGTTGGCCAGGCCCTGTGCAAACAGCTCACGGTTGGGCTCGTGGTGAGTTCTCGTCATCTGGTCAATCACTACGCAGGTTTTGAGTGTGTCAATGCAAAGCAAGGCCGCCAGCGTGAGGGCGCTCCCAAAGAGGGCGGCAATCTGGGCCAATTTCAATTCGCCGATTTCAGACCAGCGCGCCGTGATGGTGGCGATATAGCCTTCAGTGGATGCGCCGAGCTCACCCAGCACCAGCTTGTTGTCGGTGAGTGTCAGCATGGAGGCATCGCTGTTGGCCAGGCCCAGATAAGCCAAAATTCCGGCAACGATCCCAAGAATGGTGCTGGGAATCGCCTTGGTGAGGCGCGGTGCCAGCAGCGCGACCACCACGGTGGTGACGCCAACCACAATGCTGCGAAAATCCCACAGGTCGGGCGAAAGCGCCGCTTTCCACCAGGCAACATCGGGCGATACGCCGAAAAACCTGGGTATCTGACTGCCAATGATGATGAGGCCAACCCCGCTCAAATAGCCGCTGACCACGGTATAGGGGATGTACTTGATCATCCGGCCAATGCCCAAAAAACCGATGAACATCTGGATCAGGCCGGTCAAAATACCCAAGACAGTGAGCAGCAGCACAATGGTTGATGGCGCTGTGCCTTGCCTGACCAATTCAATGGCAAACGCCGAAAGCACCGCAGCAGCAGGTGCGCAGGGGGCACTGATGAGTCGGTCCGTTCCACCAAAAGTGGGGGCCATCAGCCCCAGCACTGCAGCACCGAGAATGCCGGCCAGCGCGCCAAAAACTGCGTACTGCGGACTGATGGCCGAATACACCGTGACGCCAAACGCCACAGCCGCCGGCAAGGCCACCAGCATGGAGGCGAGCCCGCCCCAAAAGTCACCGGGTATTGTGAATTTTTCTGACGTTGTGGACAAGGAACTCATTTTGAATTGACCGTGAAAAGCTGTTGATGCTTGCGTGAGCAGCATAACGACTTAAATTTGGATCGACCAATAAAAAATGGAAAAAAATCGAGACGGTGGTCAGCACAAAACTACCATTTCGAGGTGACGTCGTCGGGGAGGGTGCCCGTCAGTTGGGACTTATGTGGCAGGAGTGTTCAAGCCACCAAGCGGCTTGAACCTGTCTCTTGTGTGTTGTGCTGGCGCAGTAAACCCATCCGCTCAAAAGTTTTGTGGTTGGTCGCGGGCCGGCAGAGCGACGCTGCGGGTTGAATCTTGAGCGAGTGGGTGTTGACCATCCACAGGTCGGCTGTTGTTGCAAGCAGCTTGCGTGCGGGTGCGGACAGTCTATCGAGTCGCGTGTTATGGACTGGCAATGGAGTGAAGGTTTGCATGGTGAGTGGCCTGCGGGGTGGTGACAATCAACCCGCCAGCGTACCCAGTCTTTGTGACATGGTGGTGACACGTCACCACGGTCTGGTTTTCAGCAACCAACCACGCTCAGCGACCAAGGTGTTTTTTGCCAGGCAAGAACTTCTTCACGCAACAGATGGGCGGATTGGGGAAAGGCCTGCGCCCATTGCGGACGGCAATTGAGCACAAAATGATGGTCGTTTTGTGCATCACGGCTCAGGCTCAGGCCACTTAAATCAGGGTCGCGGCGCGCATGGCATAAGGCCACCGCCAAGCGCAGTGCAAGCAGTTGCTGCACAAAAACGCTGTCTTCAAAATCTACATTCAATTTGCGCAGCTTTCCGCGGTGACACAGCACCAGCAGGCTCAGGGTATGGAGTTCGGACAATGAGAATCCCATGGCATCGGCGTTGTCCAGAATATAGGCACCGTGCTTGTGGCAATCGCTGTGAGAAATATGACTGCCAATTTCATGCAACTCGGCCGCCCAATTGAGCTTGCGGCTTTGTCGATGCCACTGGGAAGATTCCCCCTTGGCGTCGCTGGGCTGGAGTTGATCGAATAAAGCGGTAGAAACCTTGCCAACCCGCAAGCCATGCACTGCGTCGGCACCGAACTTGGTGCTCAGTCGTTTCACCGATTTGGACCGCACGTCTGCCAAGCCTTCTTTACCGCCCATCAAATCAAAAATCAGCCCATGGCGCAATCCACCGGTGGTCAGTTTCAATTGATCGATCTGCAGCAGATCGAAAACGGCGCGCAAAACACTCAAGCCACCGCCGATGATGGCGCGCCGGTCGTCGCGCATGCCCGCCAGACGAATACGGTCGGCGCTCTGGGCACTGATGAGTTTGCTCAGCAACCAGTCCAGACCTTCCCGGCTGACGGCACCGACTGGCCAGCCAGCCGCCGCTAACACGTCACCAACGGCACCGACGGTGCCAGCAGAACCATAAGCAATTTCCCAGGCGTCTGGCCGGTAAGCGTCGAGTGCTTCATCCATCACGGCCTTGGCCGCAATTTCTGCCATCTGGAAGGCGTTGGCAGAAAATTGACCATCCGCAAAATACCGGTTAGACCATGTGATGCTGCCTACGCGGTAGGACTCCATCAAGCGGGCTTCGTAGCCTTGGCCCAGAATGAGTTCAGTCGAGCGCCCGCCAATGTCCATCACCAAACGGCGTTCGTTGCCTTGGGGCAATGCCTGCGCGACGCCCTGGTAAATCAGGCGCGCTTCTTCCCGGCCTGAAATCACGTCAATCGGAAACCCCAGCAGCTGGTTGCCGCGCGCCAGAAACTCATCTCTGTTGCGGGCTTCACGCAGGGTTTGGGTGGCCACAGCGCGCACTTCATGGGGGTTAAAGCCGGCCAGCCGTTCGCCAAACCGGGCCAGGCAATCCCAGCCGCGTTGCAGGGCCTCTGGCGTCAGGTTGCGCTCGTCGTCCAGGCCGCCGCCTTGGCGCACTGTTTCTTTCAAATACTCGGTGCGGCAAAACTGGCCGTGGTCCATTTGGCCAATTTCAAGACGAAAGCTGTTCGAGCCCAAATCGACGGCTGCTAGGCGAGTTCCATTTTGCATTTACTGATATTGTTTTCGTTGTCAGGGTGGGCAGCATAGCATTTGGACGAGTCCGACCATCTCATCCATCCATTCGGCAGATTGAATTTTGGCGAAGGATTTTGCTACTGTTTATATAGCATTAAACCAAGATGGAATATGCGCAAAGTGCTTATTTCATTCTGAATTTTTGAGCTTGGTCAATAGACTTCTGGGACCATGATTTCCTGCGGTACCGGTTGCCTGACATAGTCTTCTCTGCGTTCACGGGGCGGTAAAACGACGGTGGGGTGCTCAATTTCATCGTAGGGGATCTGACTGAGGAGGTGGTGAATGCAGTTAAGCCGACCTTTTTTCTTGTCCACCCCCTGTACGACCCACCATGGCGCCTCGGGTATGTGGGTGCGCTCCAGCATGATTTCTTTGGCCTTGGTGTACTCTTCCCAGCGCCTGCGCGACTCCAGGTCCATGGGGCTTAACTTCCATTGTTTCAGCGGGTCGTGAATGCGCCCCAAAAATCGCAAGTGTTGCTCTTCGTCCGAAATGGAAAACCAGTATTTGATCAATTGAATGCCCGAGCGAACGAGCATTTTTTCAAACTCGGGAACCGTTCTGAAAAACTCTTCGTACTGCTCATCTGTACAAAAGCCCATGACCTTCTCTACCCCAGCCCGGTTGTACCAGCTACGGTCAAACAAAACCATTTCACCGGCACCGGGCAGGTGCGCGACATAGCGCTGAAAATACCACTGGGTTTGCTCACGCAGGTTGGGCGCGGGCAGCGCGGCCACCCGGCACACCCTGGGATTAAGCCGCTGGGTGATGCGTTTGATGACGCCACCTTTGCCTGCGGCGTCGCGACCTTCAAACAGAATGACCACCTTGAGTCCCTTTTTGACGACCCAATCCTGCAGCTTCACGAGTTCCCCCTGCATGCGAAACAGCTCGCGGAAATACAGGCGTCGGCTTTCTTTGTACTGGGCTGACTCGGTGTCCTGGAGGGCACCCGCCAATTCGTCCAAGTTTTGATCTTCCATTTCCAGCTCCAGCTCTTCGTCGTAGCTGTCAGCCAAATCGCGCTTGATGCGCAGAACCAGTTCATCGTCGCTTGAATTCAATCTTGACTCCTTGGGTGAATTAGTGTGCAGTTTGACGAAGATAAGTAGTTTTGGTGACAGTTGTGTGAAAAAAATGCTGACTTAATACAAAAATTTTGCGACAGACTCTTACAAGATGAAGTCAAAATTTGTCACGCTACTGTCACATAAGGTTCTTACATTCACACCGTTGCTAAGGCAATAGTTTTTCACTCAACTCAAAAGGCATCTCAATGAAGACAAGTTTCAAGCTCGCTTTGGTCAGCATGGCTGGTGTAGCCGCCATGACCTACGTCAACCTGGCCGGTGCCCAGGAAATTACCGGCGCGGGTGCCAGCTTCCCTGCGCCTCTGTATTCAAAGTGGGCGGCCGAATATAACAAGGCCACTGGCGTCAAGGTCAACTACCAATCCGTGGGTTCAGGCGCTGGCATCAAGCAAATTGATTCGAAAACTGTTGATTTTGGTGCTTCTGACATGCCGCAAACCGACGAGGTTCTGGCTAAAAAGGGTCAGTTCCAGTTTCCTACCGTTATCGGTGGCACGGTGCCGGTGATCAACATCAAGGGCATTGCCCCCGGTCAAATGAAGCTGGACGGTCAGGTTCTGGGCGATATTTACCTGGGCAAGATCACCAAATGGAATGACGCAGCCATCAAGGCACTCAATCCCGGACTCGCGTTGCCTGATGCCGATATTTCCCCTGTTCGCCGTGCCGACGGTTCTGGCACCACATTTAATTTCACCAATTACCTGAGCCGTGTACATCCAGAGTGGAAATCCAAAGTGGGCGAGGGTACGGCCGTGAATTGGCCTGTGGGTGCGGGCGGCAAGGGTAATGAAGGTGTGGCTGCATTTGTCAATCGCCTGCCCAATTCAATTGGTTATGTCGAGTATTCGTATGTCAAACAAAACAAAATGACTTACACCTTGTTAAAAAATAAGGAAGGCGCTTTTGTTGCACCGGATGACGAAACCTTCAAGGCAGCAGCAGCTGGCGCAGACTGGAATAAATCTTTTTACCAACTGATTACCGATCAACCCGGCAAAAATTCTTGGCCTATTACGACTGCCACCTTCATCCTGATGCATGTCAAGCAGGACAAGCCGGCCAATGCGACCGAAACCTTCAAGTTCTTTAGATGGGCTCTGAAGGAGGGCGACAAGAGTGCTACCGCTTTGGACTATGTGCCCATGCCTGAAGCTGTGATTGGCACCATTGAAAAAGCTTGGACTAAAGTCACTGATGCATCGGGCAAACCCGTTGCATTGAAGTAAGGCCTGAGTTAAATCCAACCCCGTGATACGGTCAAAGGAGTAAGTTTGTGTCAACTACACTTCCGGCAAGTGAGATGCCCTTCAACCAGTCAGCAGGATCTTCTGGACGTGTCATGACCAATCCTCCTTCAAAAAAAGCGCCCCGTTCGGGCCCCATGGCGGACCGCATCTTTGGCTGGGTGGCCAAAGGTGCGGCCCTGTTCACACTGGGCATGTTGATTGCCATTTTGGTGTCGCTAACCATCAACGCCTGGCCTGCCATTGACAAATATGGCTTTAGCTTTCTTACCAGCACCACTTGGGACCCTGTAAAGGAAGAATTCGGCGGCTTGGTGATGATTTATGGCACCTTGATGACATCTTTCATCGCCTTGCTCATTGCCGTACCTGTGAGTTTTGGTATTGCCTTGTTTTTAACGGAGCTTGCGCCGGCCTGGCTCAAACGCCCTTTGGGTACGGCCATTGAATTGCTGGCGGCGATTCCTTCCATTGTGTATGGCATGTGGGGTTTGCTGGTGTTCAGCCCCATACTGGCCACCTATGTACAGCAGCCTTTGCAGGGCATGTTCAAGGGCGTTCCCTTTATGGGAGCCTTCTTTTCGGGCCCCCCGGTTGGCATCGGTATTTTGTCGGCCGGCATTATTTTGGCCATCATGATCATTCCCTTTATTGCTGCGGTGATGCGGGATGTGTTTGAAGTCACCCCGCCTTTGCTCAAAGAATCGGCTTATGGCTTGGGTGCCACCACTTGGGAGGTTGTTTCAACGGTCGTGTTGCCCTACACCAAGACCGGTGTCATTGGCGGCATCATGCTGGGGCTGGGTCGTGCCATTGGCGAGACCATGGCGGTAACTTTTGTCATTGGCAACTTCAACCAACTCGATTCCTTGAGCCTGTTTCAGGCTGCCAACAGCATTACCTCTGCATTGGCCAATGAATTTGCCGAAGCCGGTGCGGGTTTGCATCAGGCGTCCCTGATGTACCTGGGTCTGGTTTTGTTTTTCATCACTTTTGTGGTGCTGGCACTTTCCAAACTGCTGTTGTCTCAACTCAAGAAAAATGAAGGAGCCAAGACATGACTGGCGCTGCAATGCTTCAAACACCTGCTTCCGAGAAGGCTCGCCTGTCTCGCTATTCAAAGCGTAAACAAGTCAATCGCATCGCGCTGACGATGTCCATGTTGGCCATGTCCTTTGGACTCTTCTGGTTGTGCTGGATTTTGTTTGAAACGGTCCGATTGGGCGTGGGCGGGCTGACACTGGGCACCTTGACCCAGATGACGCCGCCCCCGAACGATGCAGGTGGTTTGGCCAATGCCATTTATGGCTCGTTCCTGATGGTGATGTTGGCCACCTTTGTGGGGACGCCAATTGGTGTGATGGCGGGTATTTACCTGGCCGAGTTCGATACCAAGGGCTGGTTGGCTGAAGTCACACGATTTGTCAACGACATCTTGTTGTCAGCCCCGTCCATCGTGATTGGTTTGTTTGTTTACGCTGTTGTGGTGACGCGTTTTAAAACCTTTTCAGGCTATGCGGGCATCATGGCCTTGGCGCTGATCGTGATTCCTGTGGTCATTCGTACCACTGAGAATATGCTGCAACTGGTTCCGGCCGGTTTGCGTGAGGCGGCCTATGCGCTGGGTGCACCAAAGTGGAAAGTGATTTTGAGCATCACGCTGCGGGCTGCCCGCGCAGGTGTGATTACCGGGGTGTTGCTGGCGGTGGCCCGTATTGCGGGTGAAACAGCACCCTTGCTGTTTACGGCCCTGAGCAATCAGTTCTGGACTTCCAGCCTGGGTGAGCCGATGGCCAGCCTGCCGGTAACCATTTTCAAATTCGCCATGAGCCCGTATGAAAACTGGCAACAACTGGCTTGGGCAGGCGTTTTTCTCATCACGGCTGCCGTTCTGGGTTTGAATATTTTGGCCCGGGTATTGACCCGTACCAAAATTTGAGCGAACCACACCTTAATTTACGAGATCAAGCGAACTATGAATACAGCTGTCACAACTCCTGAAAAGACCAAGATTTCTGTCAAGAATCTGGACTTTTACTATGGCAAGTTTCACGCGCTCAAAGGCATCAATCTTGAAATTCCGGAGCACCGGGTGACGGCTTTCATCGGCCCCTCAGGCTGTGGAAAATCGACCTTGCTGCGTGTGTTCAACCGCATGTTTGAGTTGTACCCGGAGCAAAGAGCCCAAGGCGAAATTTTGTTGGACGGTGAAAACCTGTTGACCAGCAAAAAAGACGTGGCGCTGTTGCGCGCCAAGGTCGGCATGGTTTTTCAAAAACCAACTCCTTTTCCGATGTCGATCTACGACAACATCGCTTTCGGTGTCAAATTGTTTGAGTCGCTTGGCGCAACAGACATGGATGAGCGCGTCGAGTGGGCGCTGCGCAAAGCGGCCTTGTGGACCGAAGTCAAAGACAAATTGAACCAAAGCGGCTCCAGCCTCTCGGGCGGTCAGCAGCAGCGTCTGTGCATTGCGCGCGGCATTGCGATCAAGCCAGAAGTTTTGCTGCTGGACGAACCTTGCTCAGCACTCGATCCCATCTCGACGGCCAAAGTTGAAGAATTGATTACCGAACTCAAGAGCGATTACACGGTGGTCATCGTGACGCACAACATGCAGCAGGCGGCGCGTTGCAGCGACTACACCGCCTACATGTACTTGGGTGATTTGATGGAGTTTGGTTCGACTGAGCAGATGTTCTTCAAACCTACGCGCAAGGAAACTGAAGACTACATTACGGGCCGGTTTGGATAACTTGCGCCATAGTGCGCAGCTACGCGAAGCGAACCAGCGCAGCACTCAACATATTTAGAGGAACAAAATGCCTGAAAAACATCTTTCCACCCAGTTCGACAGCGAACTCAGCGCCGTCTCCACTCGGGTCATGGAACTCGGGGGGCTGGTGGAGTCGCAGATTCGTCAGGCCATTTACGCGTTGTCGCAGTTCAGTGTCGATGTGGCCAATCAGGTGACCGCCACCGAAGCGCGTGTCAATGCAATGGAGGTCGATATCGACCGCGAACTGTCGAGCATCATTGCCCGTCGCCAGCCTACAGCGCGAGACCTTCGTCTCTTGATTGCCATTTCAAAAACCACCGCGAACCTGGAACGCGTGGGTGATGAGGCCGAAAAAATCGCCCGCATGGTGCGTTCCATCATCAACAGCGGTTCTCCCCGCGCACTGCCCTCGCTGGAACTGCGGGTGGCGGCCGACATGGCCTCCGGTTTGCTGCGCAAGGCGTTGGATGCATTTGCACGGCTCGACACAGCAGCAGCGGTGTCGATTTTGAAAGAAGATGATCTGATTGACAAAGAGTTTGATGGCTTTGTGCGCAAGCTGATCACCTACATGATGGAAGACCCGCGCATGATCTCGCCAAGTCTGGATTTGCTCTTTTTGGCAAAAGCCATTGAACGCATTGGTGACCATGCCAAAAATATTGCCGAGTTCATCATTTATGTGGTCAAAGGTGCAGACGTTCGGCACACCTCAATTGAACAGGTCGAATCGGTGCTGAAATGAGAAATCAACCGGGCGTTCTGATTGTTGAAGATGAGCCGGCCATTGCCGAATTGATCGCGATCAACTTGCGCCACAATGGTTTTCGTCCGACTTGGGCCATGGACAGTGTTTCGGCCCAGCGCGAACTCGATGCTGTGCTGCCGGATGTTGTTCTGCTGGACTGGATGCTGCCTGGTGAGAGCGGCTTGACATTGGCCAAACGCTGGCGCGCAAATCCGCGGACCAAGGCGGTTCCCATTATTATGTTGACCGCCCGTGGCGATGAGTCAGACCGGGTGGCTGGCTTGGATGCAGGGGCTGACGACTACATTGCCAAACCTTTTTCCACCAAGGAATTGCTGGCCAGAGTGCGTGCCGTGTTGCGTCGGCGAGCGCCTGAACAGGCCGGGGGTGTTGTTTCAATTGGCGGGCTCATGCTCGATTCCGCCACTTACCGCGTTTCGTTTGGCGCAAACATGCTCAAACTTGGTCCGACTGAGTTCAAGCTCCTTCATTACCTGATGAAACATGCCGAGCGCGTGCACAGCCGTTCCCAGCTGCTGGACAAAGTGTGGGGTGACCACGTGTTCATTGAAGAACGCACGGTGGATGTCCACGTCAAACGTTTGCGCGAGGCGCTGGGCACTGCTGGCCACATGATAGAAACCGTGCGCGGTGCTGGCTACCGTTTAACGGCTCAGGCGGCCCAGCCGACCTCAGGGGCTGCGCCTTCCCAGGTGGGCGTTTGATTGGAAACCGGGTGACGGATGTTGCCCGCTTGCCACTTGTCTTGAGCTGACCATGGTGTGGCGCATTGTTTCATTTCTCTTGTGTCAGCTTGCTGGAGGGCTGATAGGTGGGTTTGTCGTTTCACAGGCTGCTTGGCTGACGGGTGCGTTGGCGGGTGTCATTGTGGGTGGTTTGTGCTGGTTTCTGATTGACCTCTCGCGCGGTGTGCAGTTTCTTGAATGGCTGCGCATGGGTGATGCTTCCACCTTGGCGCTGAAAACAGGTCTGTGGGGTGAAGTGTCTGACCGGGTTCGACGCCTGATGCGGGCGCGCGAAAAAATGACACTAGAGAGCGAAAATCGGCTGCAGGATTTTCTGGCTGCATTGCAGGCATCACCCAATGGCGTGGTGCTGCTCGATTCTCAGGGGCGCATTGAATGGTTCAACCAAATTGCAGCCAGTCATTTTGGCCTGGATGCCCAGCGCGACCTGCTTCAACATTTTGGCAATCTGGTGCGCGACCCCGGTTTTGTGAACTATTTTGCTAGCCATGATTTTTTGAGTGAACTCCTGATGTCGGGGCGTCAAAGCACACCTTCGCACCCGGTCAAGTTGTCAGTTCACCTTCACCCCTATGGCCAAGGGCGGTTGTTGCTGTTGTCGCGGGATGTCACTGCGCTGGAGCAGGCCGAGGCCATGCGGCGCGATTTTGTAGCCAATGTGTCGCATGAAATTCGTACCCCGCTGACCGTGCTGGCTGGGTTTGTCGAGACTCTGCAGACCTTGCCTTTGGCAGATCAGCAGCGTGAGCGCTATTTGGCCTTGATGTCGCAACAGGCCGACCGTATGCAGACACTGGTCAGCGACTTGTTGACGCTCTCACGGCTGGAGGGTAGTCCTTTGCCCGGTGTGCTGGAGTGGACGTCAATGCCCACACTCATGCGCCAACTCGAGCGCGACGGCCACGCGCTGGCTTCCGTGTTGAATCCAGCAACCGAACTTGCACATCAACTTGTTTTTGACGCCGCTCCAAATGCCGAAATTTCGGGTGCTGCCAATGAGCTGTTCAGTGCCATGAGCAACTTGATGAGCAATGCCATTCGTTACACCCCGCCGGGTGGAAAAATTCATGTGCGAGCTCGAATTTTGCCCGATGGCAGTGCTGAGTTGTCGGTGTTGGACACTGGTCCGGGCATTGCAGCTGAACACATCCCACGCCTGACCGAGAGGTTTTACCGGGTAGACCGGAGCCGCTCGCGTGATACCGGCGGCACGGGTTTGGGTTTGGCCATTGTCAAGCATGTGCTGCAGCGCCATGGCGCAGAGCTGAGTATTGAGAGCACCTTGGGCAAGGGCTCAGTGTTCACGATTACCTTACCGGCCAGTCGTGTCCGGCAGCTTGGCTGACGATATACGCTGGTAGAGCAGCAAATTTTCGTTTCGGTCAGCTGGGTGGCGCAGGGTGCTGCGCAAGGTCCATGGCGTTAAATCGAAGGTGATAGGAATGTCTTTGATGGCCTCCTTGTCGATGATCAGCCAAGCACATTTAACATGCGAATCCACCGGCTTGACCCGTACCGGACCATGGAATTGAAAGGCAGCAATCTGACTGCGATTGAGACCGTGTGCGTGAGCGCAGCTTGGCTGCTGCATGACGGTCATCGCACGCTGCACCAAGGTGGTGTAGCCCCGGGCAAAGTCCAGCATCGGCAGCCACAGGGTCATGAGCAATAACCAGCACAATACAGTTCCGCCTGCTGGCAGAACCAAGCTTTTCCAGATGGCGGCCCGGTGCCTGCCAACTCGCCATTTCACCAGCCAAGCCCAAGCCAGTGTTGCGCCGACAGCTATCAAAAATGGAGTAAGTGAAAAGCTGTGTTCAAACCCCGGGGCCAATCGCGCCACGTTGGCCGCAGGCTGCTTGGGGACACCGGTTTGCAGGGAAATCCAGATCACCCAGATGATGATGCCGCAACCCGAAAAAAAGATCAGGGTGAACCAGTCGATCAGGGCTGAAACGCTGCGCTCCAGCGTGGGCAGTGAAAACGCAGCCAATGCCGCCAAAGCCGGCAGGGCCAGCAGCAAGGAGCGGTCCGCCGAGGCGGTGGTCAGAGTGGCCCCGATGGCGACTGAGGCAAACCACAGCGGCAAGGCCAGATGGCGACTTGGCATCAGGCCTTGCATCAGTTGATGGCGCCAGCGCCACAAAGTCCAAAGCGCCAGCGGCCAGGCGGGCCACGTGAACCACAGCAGCAATCGACCCAGGCCGCGCCACTCTTTCAGCTTGGCCTCAGGCAGGTCGATGCGCCATCGCCACAAATCAAGCCAAAAGCACAGCAGTGCGACCAGCAGGGTGAGAAGTGCAATACCGGCTGCCCACATGCCCTTGCGCACAATTTTGTCGGGCTCGGGGGAGCGATCGAGCAGATGAATCAGGGCGCTGCCAGCGCCAAACAGGATGGCCATAGACGGTGCGCCTGACAGCGCCAGCCCCGTCAAGCCCAATACAGCGGCAGCCATGGGGACGCGCTTGCGGTACGGCAGCGCGGCGATGGCGTAAAAGGTCAGGGCGGTAAAGCAAAGTTGGGCCAGTGCTGGGGTGGTTTCGTGGGAAAGTTGGGCCAGACCAAGACAAGCCAAAAAGGCCAGCAGGCCACCATCGGCCATGGCGCGTGCGTAGTCGGGCGGCAAGGCTTCGCCGCCAAAGGCAAATGCTACGGGCTGCGCATGTGGGTTGCGTGCCAGATCAAAAGTGCCGTACCAGGTGGCAAACAGGGTTAATGTCATCAGCAGTCCGAATGGAATGCGTACGGCAAAGTCTGGCTCCATCCAGGTCGGAGCGAGCTGCATGGCCCAGGCACCCAACCAATAGGGCAACAGGGCCTCGACCTCGGGGGGCATGCCCATCAACCGGGGGGCCAGCCAGTCGGTCGCACCCAGGGCCAGTTCAGCCATGTAGCCGAAGGACATCATGTCGGCGCTTTTCCAAGGCTCTCGGCCCAGGAATCCCGCCAGCACATAGGCAAAGCAAAGCAGCAGCAGCGCCAAGCGCGGCAAACGGCGCACGGCGGCCTGGGCAACAATGGCGGGAGTGGGCTGGTTCACACGGGAGAGCGGGTGGCGCAAAGGTGGCTGAAATTAAAAAAGGCAGCACGGTAAACCGGGCTGCCTTTTGCAAAAAACATTTGCCAGCTTAATAGTCGGCTTATTTTGCAGCAGTCTTGCCGAAGCGATTGCGGAATTTTTCTACGCGGCCACCCATGTTGTCCACGGATTTTTGTGTGCCGGTGTAGAAGGGGTGCGACTCGCTGGTGGTGTCAAGCTTGTACAAAGGCAGCTTGCGACCGTCTTCCATCTCGATCATCTCTTTGGCATTGGCGCAAGAGCGGGTCACGAATTTGAAGCCATTGGACATGTCCTGGAAACAAACTTCGCGGTAGTTGGGGTGAATGCCTTCTTTCATGATCTCTTCCTTGTGGTCAGTTGCGGTAGCCGAGCCAGACCATCTGACTTACTTGCCGCGAAAAGCTTTGGATTATACAAAATATTGAATCGGGGGCAGGACGCTATTTGCGGCCTCGGCATCCGCCGACTCTTGGGGGCAATGTTTCGCCGCCGGGCCGCCCCATGTCGTGGATGCCCTTGCGGACCTCCACGAGGGCGAAATGCGTCCCCCTCGGGGGGTAGGGCGCACACGAAGTGAGCAACCGTTGGGGCCATGTTTCGCCGCCGGGCCGCCCCTAGGCGAAATGCGTCCCCCTCGGGGGGCAGGGCGCACACGAAGTGAGCAACCGTTGGGGCCATGTTTCGCCGCCGGGCCGCCCCTAGGCGAAATGCGTCCCCCTCGGGGGGCAGGGCGCACACGAAGTGAGCAACCGTGGGGGCAACATCTCTAGCCACCCCTGCGCATCATCTCGAAGAATTCGTTGTTGGTCTTGGTGGCCTTCATTTGCTTGAGCACCATTTCCATCGCTTCGACCTCGTCCATGTTGTAGATGAACTGGCGCAGGATGCGGGTTTTTTGCAGTATGTCTGGTGCGAGCAATAACTCTTCGCGGCGGGTGCCGCTGCGGTTGAGCTGAATGGAGGGGAACACGCGTTTTTCGTACAGGCGGCGATCCAGGTGGATTTCGCTGTTGCCGGTACCCTTGAATTCTTCAAAGATCACCTCGTCCATGCGGCTGCCGGTGTCTACCAAAGCAGTAGCGATAATGGTCAGCGAGCCGCCTTCTTCCACATTGCGCGCGGCACCCAGAAAGCGCTTGGGGCGCTGCAAGGCGTTGGAGTCCACACCGCCGGTCAGTACCTTGCCGGATGAAGGAACCACGTTGTTGTAGGCGCGGGCCAGCCGGGTGATGGAATCGAGCAAAATCACCACGTCTTTTTTTAGCTCGACCAGACGCTTGGCACGCTCAATCACCATTTCGGCCACGTGCACATGGCGGGCGGCGGGTTCGTCAAAAGTGGAGGCAATCACCTCGCCCTTGACGGTACGCTGCATCTCGGTCACCTCTTCTGGGCGCTCGTCCACCAACAGTACCATCATGTGGCTGTCAGGGTAGTTGGCGGAAATGGCGTGGGCAATGTGCTGCATCATCACCGTCTTGCCGCTTTTGGGCGGGGCCACCAACAGGGCACGCTGGCCTTTGCCAATGGGGGCGATGATGTCAATGATGCGGCCGGTGATGTTCTCGTCGCTCTTGTTGTCCTGCTCCAGGCGCATTTGCACCTTGGGGAACAAAGGCGTCAAGTTCTCGAACATCACTTTGTGTTTGTTTTCTTCCGGCCCGCCGCCGTTCACCCGGTCTAGCTTGTTCAGTGCAAAGTAGCGCTCGCCATCCTTGGGGGTGCGGACCTCGCCTTCGATCATGTCGCCGGTGTGCAGATTGAAGCGGCGCACTTGGCTGGGGCTGATGTAGATGTCGTCCGTCGAGGCGGTGAAGCTGGTGTCGGGGCTGCGTAAGAAACCAAAACCATCGGGCAAAATTTCCAGCACACCATCGGCAATGATCTGCTCGCCGGCACGGGCGCGCTTTTTGATGATGGCGAACATCAGCTCCTGCTTGCGCATCCGACCGGTGTTTTCAATTTCAAGCTCTTCGGCTTGCTTGAGGACTTCGGACACGTGCAGTGCCTTGAGTTCGTTTAAGTGCATGGAATGACCCTTGTGGGCGGGGTTGACAAAAATACGGGGGAGGTTGGATTGAGGCGGCTGCTGGGCCATTGCCTCAGAGTTCAAAATTGGGAACTTGAACCAACCCGGGGGTAAGAGTTGGAAAACGAGCGGATTATGACAGGAAAAAAATCAGCCTTGGCATGAATCCAAAGCTGATTTTGAAAAGCTCAAAAAATCGGGGCCAGAGCCCCGAAAAAAAATGACGCGAGTCAATTTACGCGATTTGTTGATCGATAAAAGCCGTCATCTGGGACTTGCTCATGGCGCCCACTTTGGTGGCGGACAACTGGCCGTCTTTGAACACCATCAGGGTGGGGATGCCACGAATGCCGTATTTGGCCGGTGTTTCACGGTTGTCGTCCACATTCATCTTGGCGATTTGCAGCTTGCCTTCGTACTGGGTGGACAGTTCGTCCAGAATCGGCGCGATCATTTTGCAGGGGCCGCACCATTCGGCCCAGTAGTCGACCAGCACGGGCAGGGGAGATTTGAGAACATCGGCTTCAAAAGACGAGTCGGAAACGTGTTTGATAGTGTCGCTGGCCATGGTTTTTTCCTGGGGTTGCGGGTTGAGTAAGGAGCAGGAACTGGCTCGGCGTGCGTGCCAGTCGGGTGCCCCGGGCGTTTTGAGTGGTGTGCTCGGCAACAGTTAAAGTGGGGAAATTGTGACAGAAACCAAGCCCCCACTTTGATCGCCTGATGCCTATGACTGAAATAGTAAATAACCATCATGCCGTGCAGGCTTGGGATCACGTGGTTTGCCTGATCCGTGCTGAAATGGCCCGCCGTGGCGTCCACCCAACACGCACCGTGGTGTTGGTGCCCTATGCGCAACTCATGCAGCAAGCCCGCAGCGCCTGGCTGCGCAGTGCTGGGTCTGATGCGCCTGACGCGGCTTTGCACTCTGACGGCACCGTCTTTTTCATGCCCCGTTTTGAAACCACCATGAACTGGAGCCACAGCTTGGGCGGCTTTGAGCCCGCGGGGGATGACCTGCGGCTGGACGCTGCGCGTGATGTGCTGACCGCTGCCTCGCTCTTGTCGCGCGCCGGACTGGCCGCGCATGAAAACGTGCTTGGCAGCCGCTTGATGGAAGCTGCCTGGAGCGTGGCGCGGCTGGCGGCGGCCCAGCCACCCGCCAACCGTGTGCAGTGGGGTTTGCAACTGGGCGCAGCGCTGGCGGCCGACTTGCAGGCCCCGGTGTTTGCAATGGAAGCCGCCACCGCGCGCCTGGCCGTGGCCTGGGCGGCCAGCTCCGGCTATCCGAGTGACCCGGTGTTTGCCGCCACGCCGGATTTGCTGGTGTTGCTGGAGGGCTTTCAGGCCGAACCTTTGTCGCAGGCTTTGCAGCAGTGTTTGGGCGAGCGGGTGCTGACCCTGCCCCTGGCCAGCAGTGCGGCGAATGGCTTGGGTCAGATCGCTCTGCACGAAGCGCTGGATGCGGAAGATGAAGCCCAGCGCACCTGCGCCTGCGTGCTGACCCATCTGGCGGCAGGGCGATCGCCAGTGGCATTGGTGGCGCAAGACCGGGTGCTGACGCGCCGGGTGCGCGCCTTGCTGGCCGGGCGCGGTGTGCCCGTGCGGGATGAAACCGGCTGGAAGCTGTCCACCACGCGCGCGGCCGCTGGCTTGATGAGCTTGCTGCGCGCCAGTGTGTGGAATGCCTCCACCGATGCCGTGCTGGACTGGCTGAAAAATGCGCCCGCGTTTGAAACACCGGCGCTGACCAAGGCCGAGGCCCGCTGGCGCAAGCTGGGCGTGCGCGACTGGCGCGCCGTGCCCCGGGACGCTCTGGTGGCGCAGGCGAACGATGTGCTGGCCACACTGCAAGCGCCGCAGCCACTGGCGAGCTGGCTGGCAGCCCTGCGCGTGGCCCTGCAAGCTGGCGGCCAATGGCAAACCTTGTTGCCCGACCCGGCTGGCGCGGCGGTGCTTGATGCGCTGCGCCTGCGCGAAGGTGACGAGCTGGAGTTCGCTGACGTGGCTGCACGCATGAGCCTGAGCGAGTTCACCGGCTGGGTCAGCCAAACACTGGAGGCTGCCAATTTTCTGCCCACGCACCCCGCGCCGACCTTGCCCGGCCAGGTTGTGATTCTGCCCCTGAGCCAGTTGCTCGGGCGCGCGCTGGCGGCGGTGGTGCTGCCCGGCTGTGATGAGGTGCGCCTGCCGGTGTCGCCCGAGCCGCCCGGTACCTGGACGCCCGAGCAGCGCGCGCTGCTGGGCCTGCCCTCACGCGCCGAGCTGGCCGCGGCAGCACGCGCCGCTTGGCGCTACGCCCTGCAGTTTCCCCATGTTGATGTGTTGTGGCGCCAGAGCGAAGGCGGCGAGCACCTGATGAGCAGCGGTTTTGTGCAGGAGTTGCGTCTGTCACAGGCTCCGGCGCTGGCGGACGACCCCTGCGTGCTGCGCCCCATCACCGCGCAACCCGGTGCTATGCCGCGCCCTACCGGCCAAGCCTTGAGCGTCACCCGCCTGTCCAGCACCGCCTACGAAGACCTGCGCCGCTGCCCCTACCGTTTTTTTGCGCTGCGCCAGCTCCGGCTGCAGGAGTCTGACGAGCTGGACACCGAGTTGGGCAAGCGCGACTTTGGCAACTGGCTGCACAGTGTGCTGCACCATTTTCATGAGGCATTAAAAGTGACTCCAGCGCACGATCTACCTGCGCGAGTAGCTATGATTAATGTAGCAGCAGAGCAGGCAAACCAGGCGCTGGGTCTGTCCCCGGTTGAGTTTTTGCCGTTCTCAGCCGCTTGGCCGCGCGTGCGCGAGGGCTATCTGTCCTGGCTGGCCGAGTTTGAGGCCAGCGGCGCTGCCTATCAAGAGGGAGAAGTCTGGAAAGAAACCCCGCTTGGTCGCCTGAGCCTGGTTGGCAAAATCGATCGCATTGACCGTTTAGGCGACGCCAGCGCGCTGGTGATGGACTACAAAACCGAAGCGCAAAGCGTCACCAAAGAGCGCATCAAGGACGCTTTGGAAGACACCCAGCTCGCTTTTTATGCCGCATTGCTGCCGGATGACACCCTGCGCGCGGCCTACGTGAATGTGGGTGAAAAAGACGGCTCCAAGACCTGCGAGCAATCCGACGTAGTAAACCTGCGCGACCATTTGGTGGCAGGAATTGTGTCCGACATGGACCGGGTGGCGGCGGGTGCGCCGATGGCGGCTTTGGGCGAGGGAAAAGCGTGTGAGTTTTGCGCGGCGCGCGGCTTGTGCCGTAAGGATTTTTGGGAGTGAGTTCATCCCAAGGCTGCTGAATCTTTGATTTGCTATGTATTTAGTAGCTTGTTACGCATGTTTTATAAGCGATACAAGCCATTTCATATATTTTTTAAATGCAGTCCAACCGAGCGGCGTGTGACATGCCGGCGGCCTGCACCAACTCTGCAAGCAAGACGGATGGACTGGTTCCCGCGCGGACCAAGCCCATTTGCCAGTCGCTCAGAAATTGCTGTTCGACCGAAGTGGCGAGAAATTCAAGCAGCGGGTTGTAATAACCTTCGATGTTGAGCAGCCCAATAGGTTTGTCGTGGTAACCCAGTTGACGCCAGGTCCAGACCTCAAATAATTCTTCAAAGGTTCCGATACCACCGGGCAAGGCCAAAAAAGCGTCGGCACGCTCGGCCATCATGTGCTTGCGTTCATGCATGGTGTTAACAATGTGCAGCTCGGTACAACCCTTGTGCGCCCACTCTTTCTCAACCAGAGCTTTCGGGATGATGCCTACCACACGGGCACCTGCCGCCAAGGCTGCGTCAGCCATCAAACCCATCAGCCCTCCGTGGCCACCACCGTAAACCAGCTGTCCACCGTGCTGACCGATCCAACGTCCGACCTGCTCAGCAGCGGTGGTGAATTCAGGGTTGAGGCCAGGCCGGGAGCCGCAGTACACACACACAGAAAATGCAGGGTTCATCGGACTTTGGGAGGAATGTGGGGTGTTGAAATGAGCCGGGTACCCGCCAGCGCATCGTGCCAGAACTGCTGTTGCGGATGAAAACGGCTCAGGATGGCCCACACCGCCACCCAGCCGAAGATGATGACGAAGGATTCCGGGCCCGACAATTTAAAAGGCGAGATAGCGGCCAGCGCTGGCAAAAACCAGAGCCAGCTCAGCACGTAGCGAAGCAGGGCGCGAGCTTGTGTGAGGGGTTGACCAAATCGGTCTACAACCCGAATATTCCAGGTTTTCATGGCCAGCGTTTGCCCTTTGGCCCACAACCACACAAAATAGATGCCAAAGACAACAAACAAGAAAGCTTGTAGGGCATGGCGATTGTCCAGAGCGTGTCGGGTTTGGCTCAGGGTGCTGAATAAATAACCTGAAATGAAAACGACGCCGAACATCAGGATGCCGTCATAGAGCCAGCAGGCCATGCGCCGGGCCAGAGCGGGCGTGTGCAACTCAGGATTCATCAGGGTGGTAGCGCCAACCGGCCATCAATGTATGGGTGCAGACGCTGGCTCAAGCGCAGGAGGCGGGGGCGTCAAGGTTTTGGCCGGTGGTCCGGCCGGGACCGCTGCCGAGGCAGGCAATTTTGGCGGCGGCGATTTTCGTGTGACGGGAACGGCAGTCAGTTTTTGCGGGGGCACGGGCTTTGCTGCAGGCGCAGCGCCCGTTGGTTTGGGCGGTGCTGAAAGAGCCAGCTTTTGCCTTTCTTCCGGGCTCAGGGCTTGGTAGGCTTCCCACGTGGCTGCTTTTTGGGTTGGAGTGAGCTGTTTTGATTCGGCAAAATTCAAACGGGCCTGAGCGCGCTGTTGTTGACTCAGCGATACCCATTCGGTCATGCGGCTGTGCAGCTTGGCTTGACCTTCTGGTGGCAAGGTCAAGTAGTTGGCGGCGATGGCGGTCCACTTGCGTTTTCTTGCATCGTCCAAAGTATTCCATTGGGTCGCCAGCGGTTTGAGCGCTACTTTTTGGACAGGAGTCAGTTCTTGCCACGTGGGGCCGGAGACAATGGGCAACACCACTGTTTTGGGGGCCGATGCGTGTGGTACCGGAGGTTTCGCGCGCGTTTCGATTTGAATGACTGCACTTGCGGAGCCCTGTCCCAAGAGGCTGAGCGCGATGGCAGCAAACACCACCACAATGCAATCACGCACGCAACTGAGCACAGCGTTTGTCAGTGACATTAAATTTTGCTGATCCACCACTGCGCGCACGGACATTCGACGATCCAACTATTGATTCTGAGCAGAATTTAATTTAAGAAAATGCGCAAACCCGGGGTCTGTATAAGCCTCTGGGGGCAGGTCGTCTGTGAGCAAGGCTGAATCAATCTCGGCCAACTCGTTGGCATTGTTGTCATCTTGAATAACGGAGATGGCAATCAACCCAAAAATAAGCGCAAAAAGCGGAATGATCGATGCCATGCGGTTCAACCAACTGGCGTCGTCATCGCCAAATGTGAGCGTTTCCGACACACCCGAGGTCGCCAAACGGGTCACGGTTTGGGTGACTGCGACCTTGCGCTTGCCAAGGGCCTGCATGCGAGCAGCGCGCAAGCGCTCTGATATTTCATAGGGGAGCTCTTCTGTGGCTTGCGACAGTTGTGCAGCCACCTGCAGGCCAAAGCGATCCTGTGCAAGCTGATTCAGATACTTGGTTGAATTTGTCATAGTGATATTCCCCTTGCCGTCAATGCTTTACCAAGAGCTTGAACGGCCCTTGAACAGTGCGTTTTAACACTCCCTTCCGAACAACCCATTGCTGAGGCTGTCTCCGCCACGTCCAACTCCTCCCAGTAACGCAGCAGGAAGGCTTCTCGTTGACGGGCGGGGAGCTGCTGGATCTCAGTTTCGATTTCTCGCAAGGTCTGTGTCCGCACAGTTGCGTTTTCGGCACTTTCGGTCTGATCCGAGTGGTTTTGTAAGTTCAGCGTTTCAAGAAGGTCAAACTCACCGTCTTCGTCGCCGGATTCAAAGTCACTCATGTTCGAAAACAACGCGTTTCTTGTTTTTTTTCGGCGAAACCAGTCCAGTGTGCAGTTAGACAGGATGCGCTGGAACAGCATCGGCAATTCTGCCGCGGGCTTGTCCCCATAGTGTTCGGCCAGCTTCATCATGCTGTCTTGCACGATGTCGAGCGCAGACTCTTCGTTGCGGACGTGGTAGAGCGATCGTTTGAACGCGCGTTTCTCGACGCTTTTCAAAAAATCAGAGAGTTCTTGTTCTGTTGCCAAGAGGTTTTTTGCCTTAACGGCAGTGAAGTTGGTTTGTCTCGAAGTGAATTCTTAAGACGCATTTTCAGAGTTTTAGCGTTCATTTTTATTTAATTATCGCATTCAGAATGTGTTTTTTGGCCATGAGAGTGCGTTTGAATGGGGTCAGTGCGATAATGCGCGCTGCAAGTCAAAAGGCAAACGGGTCACGGTCCGGCGTAAGAATCACTGCGCTTATGGCTTTGACCTCAAGTTCCGACGCGACTCCACAAGTGTTTGCGAAGGGGCACCCAAGGTTTTTCGTTAGAGAAATTCACAAAGGTTGATTATGGAAATATCAAAATCTGAAGCTGATTCGACTTCAATTGTCGCAAAAAGCAAATCGTCTGCTGTGTCAGCGAAAGCCTCTGTAGTTGTAGCCAATGAGCAGGAGCTTCGTGGCGCAGAGATTCTTGTCAAAGCCTTGCAGGCAGAAGGCGTCAAGTTCGTCTGGGGTTACCCTGGTGGCGCTGTTCTTCATATTTACGACGCGTTTTACAAGCAGGATTCGATCCAGCATATTTTGGTGCGCCATGAACAGGCGGCTGTGCATGCCGCTGATGGCTACGCGCGTGCTACTGGAGATGTGGGTGTGGCGCTGGTCACGTCAGGGCCAGGGGTAACCAATGCCGTGACCGGTATTGCAACCGCTTACATGGACAGTATTCCCATGGTGATATTAACGGGGCAAGTGCCAACTCACGCCATTGGATTGGATGCGTTTCAGGAGTGTGACGCGGTGGGCATCACCCGCCCCATTGTCAAGCACAACTTTCTGGTGAAAGATGCACGTGATCTGGCCGACACCATGAAAAAGGCATTTCACATTGCTCGCAGTGGTCGGCCCGGTCCGGTGGTGGTAGATATCCCGAAGGACGTGTCCTTCAAGAAAGTGCCCTATTGCGGCTACCCGGAAACTGTTGCCATGCGTTCCTACAGCCCTGTTCGCAAGGGGCACGGTGGCCAGATCCGCAAAGCCTTGCAACTGCTGCTGGCGGCCAAGCGGCCCTATATTTACACTGGTGGTGGAGTGTTGCTGAGCAATGCATCTGCAGAGCTTCGTACTCTGGTGGACATGCTGGGTTGTCCCTGTACCAATACCCTGATGGGTTTGGGCGCATATCCCGCCAGCGATCCTAAATTCTTGGGTATGCTGGGCATGCATGGTACGGTTGAGGCCAACAATGCGATGCAAAACTGTGATGTTTTGCTGGCTGTCGGTGCCCGCTTTGATGATCGTGTGATTGGCAACCCCAAACACTTTGCCCAGAATGAACGCAAGATCATTCACATCGACATCGATCCGTCCAGCATTTCAAAACGTGTCAAAGTTGATATCCCGATCGTCGGCGACGTCAAAGATGTTCTGTCCGAAATGATTGCGATGATCAAAGAGAGTGCAGTCAGACCTGATCCTGATGCGCTCGCGGCTTGGTGGAACACGATTGAAGATTGGCGCAAGCGCGATTGCCTGAAATATGACCACGGCAAGAATGACGTGATCAAGCCGCAGTATGTGGTTGAAACGCTTTGGAACATGACCAAAGATGCTGACACCTACATCACCTCCGATGTCGGGCAGCACCAGATGTGGGCAGCGCAGTACTACCGGTTTGATGAGCCGCGCCGCTGGATCAATTCTGGCGGGCTCGGTACCATGGGCGTTGGTCTTCCTTACGCCATGGGCATCAAGCTGGCCAAACCGGACAGTGAGGTCTTTTGTATTACCGGGGAGGGGTCGATACAGATGTGTATTCAGGAGTTGTCGACCTGCTTGCAGTACAGCACGCCAGTCAAAATCGTGTCATTGAACAATCGCTATCTTGGTATGGTTCGGCAGTGGCAGGAGGTTGAATACGAAGGTCGCTACAGCCACAGTTACATGGATGCATTGCCCAATTTCGTGAAACTGGCTGAAGCTTACGGACATGTCGGTATGCTGATCGAGAGAGCACAAGACGTAGAGCCAGCCCTGCGCGAAGCTCGCAAACTCAAAGACCGCACCGTTTTCATGGATTTCCGCACGGATCCGACAGAAAACGTCTTTCCCATGGTCCAAGCCGGCAAAGGCATTACCGAAATGCTGCTGGGTTCGGAAGATCTTTAAAACTAACCTTTGACGAATCTATTGTTTGCCAAGCTCTGCGGTTACCGCCGCAGGGGGAGGGCAGCGAAAAGAGGAATCACATACTATGAAACATATCATTGCAGTCTTGCTGGAAAATGAAGCTGGTGCCCTTTCGCGGGTTGTCGGCCTTTTTTCTGCTCGTGGCTATAACATCGAATCCCTCACGGTGGCCCCCACTGAGGATCCAAGCCTGTCTCGAATGACCATTCAAACCACCGGTTCGGATGATGTCATTGAGCAGATCACCAAGCATCTGAACCGCTTGATTGAAGTGGTGAAGGTAGTTGACCTGACCGAAGGTGCTTACATTGAACGTGAACTCATGATCGTCAAAGTTCGGGCCGTGGGCAAGGAGCGTGAGGAGATGAAGCGTTTGGCGGATATTTTTCGCGGTCACATCATTGATGTGACCGAGAAAAGCTACACCATAGAGTTGACCGGTGATCAGTCGAAGAACGACGCTTTTCTTGACGCCATAGAGCGCAGCGCGATATTGGAAACAGTTCGCACTGGCTCTAGTGGCATAGGGCGTGGCGAACGTATTTTGAGAGTTTAATTTTTTATTACGGAGAAGAAAATGAAAGTTTTTTACGACAAAGACTGTGATCTGAGTCTCATCAAAGGCAAGACGGTTGCAATCATTGGCTATGGTAGCCAAGGCCATGCCCACGCGCAAAATTTGAACGACAGTGGGGTGAAAGTTGTGGTTGGCTTGCGCAAGGGTGGCGCGTCTTGGCCCAAGGTTGAAAAAGCCGGTCTTCAAGTCGCGGAAGTCGCTGATGCTGTCAAGGCCGCTGATGTTGTCATGATCTTGTTGCCTGATGAGCAAATTGCAGCGGTTTATACCAATGACATTGAGCCCAACATCAAGCAAGGTGCCTCGCTGGTGTTTGCGCATGGCTTCAACGTTCACTACGGTCTGGTTAGCCCCCGTGCCGATCTGGATGTCTGGATGGTGGCACCCAAGGCACCCGGTCATACGGTTCGCGGAACCTATGCACAAGGTGGCGGCGTTCCACATTTGATCGCCATTCATCAAGACAAATCGGGTCGCACACGCGATCTGGCCTTGAGCTATGCGATGGCCAACGGTGGCGGCAAGGCCGGCATCATCGAAACCAACTTCCGTGAAGAAACCGAAACCGATTTGTTCGGTGAGCAAGCAGTTCTTTGTGGCGGTACGGTTGAACTCATCAAAGCCGGTTTCGAGACCTTGGTCGAAGCCGGTTATGCGCCCGAGATGGCGTATTTTGAGTGCCTCCATGAACTTAAGTTGATCGTGGACATGATTTACGAAGGCGGCATCGCCAACATGAATTACTCTATATCGAACAATGCAGAGTATGGCGAGTACGTGACGGGCCCGCGCATTGTGACAAGTGCGACCAAAGATGCCATGCGTCAGTGCCTGAAAGACATTCAGACCGGCGAATACGCTAAGAGTTTCATTTTGGAAAACAAGGCTGGCGCACCCACTTTGTTGAGCCGCCGCCGTTTAACTTCCGAGCATCAGATCGAGAAAGTCGGCGAAACCCTTCGTGCGATGATGCCCTGGATCAAGAAAAACAAATTGGTTGATCAGACTCGCAACTGAGTTGTGTGTTTGCCCTGACAAAGGCCACTTCGGTGGCCTTTGTTACTATTAACGGCTGGAGGCCAATTCTATGAATGACGGAAACCCA
Source organism: Candidatus Rhodoferax bjergmarkensis (assembly GCA_016708345.1). Lineage (GTDB taxonomy): Bacteria > Pseudomonadota > Gammaproteobacteria > Burkholderiales > Burkholderiaceae_C > Rhodoferax > Rhodoferax bjergmarkensis. Next base: position 22,876 of record JADJFX010000035.1, on the reverse strand, counting down.
ATGGGCTTAGCTGAGGGGCAAACGGCGACTGCGGTCAAGCGTCGCAAGGGTATCTACATACTGCCTAATTTATTTACGCTGGCAGCGCTGTTTGGTGGTTTTTATGCCATTGTGATGGCGATCAATGGGCGCTTCGAGTTGGCTGCTGTCGGCATTTTTTGCGCCATGGTGCTCGACAGCCTCGATGGCCGTGTCGCACGTATGACCAACACGCAAAGTGCGTTTGGTGAACAAATGGACTCGCTTTCAGACATGGTGTCATTTGGTGCAGCGCCGGCACTGATTTCATACGTCTGGTCGCTCAAAAATTTGGGACGTTGGGGCTGGATAGCTGCGTTCGTTTACTGTGCTTGTGCTGCACTGCGCTTGGCTCGTTTCAATGTCAACACAGCCGTGGTGGACAAACGTTATTTTCAAGGGCTCCCATCGCCAGCGGCTGCGGCTTTGATGGCCGGTTTTATCTGGTTGATGACCGATGCGGGAGCCCATGGTTATGAGACATTGTGGGGAGTTCCCATTCCTTGGCTTATGTTTTTTCTGGCTTTGTATTCTGGTTTGACCATGGTTACAAATGTTCCTTTTTACAGTTTCAAAGATGTGCACATGAAAAAGAGTGTGCCTTTTGCGGTGATTGTCCTGATTGCTTTGGGCATTGGTGTGGTCAATATTCATCCGCCTATCGTGATGTTTGCAATTTTTGTTGCCTATGGTTTGAGTGGCTATGTGATATATGTGTGGCGCAAGGCCAAGGGTGTTCAAACCAGCGTGATCAGTGTCTCTACCCATGAGCCTGAAGAAAGAGGGCTTCATGATTGAGCAATTTCTTCGCGGCTGGCATGAAAGTTGGTATGTGCTTTGATTGCAAGGTTTAGATTACCAAATGACTTGTGGTACATTGAGCACATGAACACTATTTCGCTAGCGCTACTGCTAACGCCTGACGGGCGGACTCGGTAGCGCACGCGCTAAACCCAATCCAAAAGCCCGTATGTTTGCGCAACGGGCTTTTTGTTTTGTGCGTCCATTTTTTCGGTTGCAGATTTTCAAAATAACAGGAGAAACCAGATGGCTGATAAATTGATTATTTTTGATACGACCTTGCGTGATGGCGAGCAGTCGCCCGGCGCATCCATGAACAAGGACGAAAAGTTGCGCATAGCCCGCCAGCTGGAGCGTTTGAAAGTCGATGTGATCGAGGCAGGTTTTGCCGCCAGTTCTAACGGTGATTTTGAGGCAGTTCAATGCATTGCCAGCCACATCAAGGACTCTACAGTGTGTTCCTTGTCCCGCGCCAATGATCGGGACATTGCGCGGGCTGCCGAGGCGCTCAAAGGAGCCAACAGTGCGCGTATTCATACCTTCATTGCTACTTCAGCCTTGCACATGGAGAAGAAATTGCGCATGACACCAGATCAGGTGTACGAGCAGGCCAAACAGGCGGTGCGCTTTGCGCGCAACCTGGTTGCCGACGTGGAGTTCAGTCCGGAAGACGGTTATCGAAGCGACGTCGATTTTTTGTGCCGCATTCTTGAGGCGGTCATTCACGAGGGTGCCACGACCATCAACGTGCCTGATACGGTGGGCTACGCGATCCCTGAACTGTATGGCAACTTCATCAAGACCCTGCGCGAGCGTATTCCCAACTCGGACAAAGCCATTTGGTCGGTTCATTGCCATAACGATCTTGGCATGGCGGTTGCCAACTCGTTGGCAGGCGTGAAGATTGGTGGTGCCCGGCAAGTCGAATGCACCATCAACGGCTTGGGTGAACGCGCCGGTAACTGCAGCCTGGAAGAAATCGTGATGGCCGTCAAGACGCGTCGGGATTATTTTGGACTTGATCTGGGCATTGATACCAAGCACATTCTGGCTGCCAGCCGCATGGTCAGCCAGACCACCGGTTTTGTGGTGCAGCCGAACAAGGCGGTGGTGGGGGCCAATGCGTTTGCCCACGCTTCCGGTATCCATCAGGATGGTGTGCTCAAGGCGCGCGACACCTACGAAATCATGCGGGCCGAAGATGTGGGCTGGACGGCCAACAAAATTGTGCTGGGCAAGCTCAGCGGCCGCAACGCTTTCAAGCAACGCTTGCAAGAATTGGGTGTCGAGATGGAAAGCGAGGGCGATATAAACACAGCTTTTGCCAAATTCAAAGAGCTGGCCGATCGCAAGACTGAAATTTTTGACGAAGACATTCTGGCCTTGGTCAGTGACGAGAGCATCACGCATGAGCATGAGAAGTACGGTTTTGTGTCCCTGTCGCAACACAGTGAAACCGGTGAACGACCCCAAGCAAGCATAGTGTTCACGGTGGACGGCAAAGAGGTTAAAGGTTCATCCGACGGCAATGGGCCGGTGGATGCTTCACTCAAAGCCATCGAGACCCATGTGCAAAGCGGAGCTGAAATGGTGCTCTATTCAGTGAATGCCATCAGTGGCTCCACCGAGAGCCAAGGTGAAGTGACGGTGCGTTTGCAAAACAGTGGTCGGGTCGTCAATGGCATTGGGGCGGACCCGGATATTGTGGTGGCCTCAGCCAAAGCCTACCTGAGCGCACTGAATAAATTGCACAGCAAAGCCGATCGGGTGGCTGCACAAGGCTAGTAGAGCTGAAATAGTACCTGTTTACAGGTTCTTGTTTAAGAAAGACGTGCAAGTAATTGATCTTGCGCGTCTTTTCTGTATAAACTTCTACTTCAGAGAAACAATAACGGAGATGAATGCATGTCTACCTCTCATCCCATTGCGTTAGGAAATATTTTGCGCAAACTAAGCTTTTATTTGGGGCTGGCGGCTTTTGTAGCCACTGTTTCTTTGCCGCAGGCCAATGCGGCGCAGCATAAGCGGCACCATGCCAAGTCGTCAAAAACCGCGGCGCATGTCAAGGCGTCCAAAACCACGGTGCAAGTGAAGCGAAAAGCTTCTTCGGCAGTGGTTGCGCTCAGGCAAAAGGCGCTGCCTCGTGCGTCCATTAGTCCAGCGCAGCTCTCATTTGGGCAAATGGCTGGCCTGCACAGTTCTTCTGACGCGTTGGCACTGAAGTCCAGCGTCGCTTTGGTGGTTGATCAGGAAACCAGTGAAGTTTTGCTCAGTAAAAATGACAGCGCCGTGTTGCCGATTGCATCGCTCACCAAGCTGATGACGGGGCTGATTGTCAGTGAGGCGCGCTTGCCAAATGACGAAATGATCACGATTTCGCAGGAAGATGTGGACACCGAAAAGGGCAGTAGCTCACGCCTGCGCGTGGGGGCCGAACTCAGCCGTGGCGAGCTTATGCACTTGGCTTTGATGTCCAGTGAAAACCGGGCCGCTCATGCGCTCGGACGAAGCTTCCCCGGAGGTCTTTCTGTTTTTGTATCACTGATGAATGCCAAAGCACGGGCACTGGGCATGAATGACACCAACTACGTGGAGCCAACAGGTTTGTCCAGCAAAAACCAGTCCAGCGCGCGCGATCTGGTCAAACTGGTCAATGTGGCGTCAAACAACCCGATATTGCGTGAACTGTCCACTTCACCTGAGCATGAATTCGCAGTCGGACGCCAAACGCTGCAATTCAGAAATACCAACCGGCTGGTGAAGAGTCCGGATTGGGATATTGGCGTGCAAAAGACGGGCTACATCTCGGAGGCTGGTCGGTGTCTTGTCATGCAAGCCAAAGTGGCGGGTCGCAAGCTCATCATGGTCTTTCTTGATTCAACCGGCAAGCTCAGCCGAATTGCTGACGCCGAGCGCGTGCGCAAATGGGTGGAGTCCAATCCGGTTGCTGCGCCGCGTGGCGTGCCGGTCGCCCTGGTCTCAATGGCGGCAGACGATACGGTGCGTCAATAGTTATTCTTGCAGCGCCTTCAGCACATTTTCGGGTGTTGCTGGGGCGCTTAACTTCACCTTCTTACCATCGGCACGGGCTTTTGCCACGGCATCGCGCAAGGCCTCAAACACGCTGATCGACAGCATGAAGGGTGGCTCGCCCACTGCCTTGCTCCCGAATACGTTATCTTCCCGGTTGGCTTCGGGCCAGAGTTCAATCTTGAAGTGCTGAGGTACATCACCAGAGGTTGGAATCTTGTAGGTGCTGGGGGCGTGGGTACTTAACAAGCCTTGCGCGTTCCACACCAGTTGCTCCGTAGTGAGCCAGCCCATACCCTGAACAAAACCGCCTTCGATCTGACCAATGTCGATGGCAGGGTTGATGGAGCGGCCTACGTCGTGCAATATATCCACTTTGAGCACACGGCACTCGCCCGTCAGTGTGTCAATCGCCACTTCGGTACAAGCCGCGCCATAGGCGAAATAGTAAAACGGGCGTCCGCTCAAGGTGGTCTTGTCGTAGTGGATTTTGGGCGTGCGGTAAAAGCCGTCGCTCCACAACTGGATGCGGTTGGCGTAGGCCAGTTGCACCACCTCGTCGAAGCTGCGGGTGGTCGTGCTGCTCAAGACTTTGCCTGCTTCAAAGCGGACCGCGCCAGCCCCGCAGCCATCGAGCCCGCCGACAAACCGGGCCAGGTTGTCGCGCACGTGGCGCGCCGCGAACTGAGCGGCCCGCCCATTGAGGTCGGTACCGCTGGACGCCGCAGTCGCCGAGGCGTTGGGGATTTTGCTGGTATCGCTGGCGGTGGTCAGTACGCGTTCAAAAGGAATGCCCAACTCGTCGGCCACGATTTGGGCGACTTTGGTGTGCAGGCCCTGACCCATTTCAGTGCCGCCGTGGTTCACGGCCATGCTGCCGTCCAGATAGACATGCACCAGAGCTCCGGCCTGGTTGAACAGGGTCGCGGTGAACGAGATGCCGAATTTGACCGGGGTGATGGCGATGCCGCGCCGAATCACCGGGTTGCTTGAATTCCATATAAAAATAGCCTCTTGCGCCCGTCGATAGTGCGCAGACAGCTCTAATTTTGATAGCAATGGCAGCAAAATATTGTCTTCCACCTGCATCCCGTAGTGGGTGGTGTTGCGTGCTGCCGGTGGCGAGTCGGCGCTGCCGCTGGTCAGCTCGTCGCTGTACAGATTGCGCAAACGCACATCCAGCGGGTCCAGGCCCAGATGGCGCGCAATGTCGCCCATGATGGACTCGATGACGATCACACCTTGTGGCCCGCCAAAGCCCCGAAACGCCGTGTGGCTCTGGGTGTTGAGCTTGCAGCGGTAGGAGGCAATGTCCACATCCTCCAAAAAGTAGGCGTTGTCGCAGTGAAAGACCGCGCGGTCGGCCACCGGGCCGGACAGGTCGGCGCTGAAGCCGCAGTTGACCGCCATGGTGAGTTGCAAGCCGCACAGGCGTCCGCTGTCGTCAAAACCTGCCGTGTACTCGTGGAAAAACGGATGACGCTTGCCGGTGATCATGAAATCATCATCCCGGTCCAGCCGCAGCTTGACCGCACGCCCGAGCTTGTGGGCTGCAATGGCCGCCCACACGGCGCAGTGACCCCCCTGGGTTTCCTTGCCGCCAAAACCACCGCCCATGCGGCGGCACTCCACGCGCACCGCGTGCAGGTCAAGATTTAGCGCCTGCGCGACCCAGTGTTGCACCTCGCCGGGATGCTGGGTGCTGGCGTAAATCAGCCACTGGTTTTGCTCCTGCGGCAGCGCGTAGGCCACTTGGCCCTCAAGGTAAAAGTGCTCCTGACCGCCGACCTCCAGCGTGCCGCTCAGGGTGTGCGCGGCGCGGGACAGAGCCTGCGCGGCATCACCCCGCCGGACAAACACCGGTGGCAGCACATAACTCTTTGCCGCCAGCGCATCCTGGATCGTCAGAACGGCAGGCAGCGGTTCAATACCGAGTTTGATCAGCCGGGCTGCGGCGCGGGCCTGCACTACGCTGGTGGCCACCACCAAACCGACGACCTGGCCCACGTGCTGCACCGTGTCGATGGCAAAAATGGGCTCGTCATGGGCAAAGGCCGCCAGCACCGGGTCGCCAACAATGTCACGCGCAAAAATCACATCACACACGCCGCTCAAGGCCAGGGCGGCGCTGGTGTCCACCGAAACTAATTTTCCGTGGGCGCAGGGCGACAGAATGGGCGCCGCATACAAAGTGCCGCGAACTTCGGGGATGTCGTCCACATAGGTGGCGGCACCGGCAACCTGGGCCCTGGCGCTTTCATGAGGGTGCGAGCTGCCGCTGGCGCGTTGTGGCGCGACAGGCGGGCAGGGTGCTGCGTTGGCTGGGGTATTGTTCACAGGCTTTCTCCTTCACAAGTGAAGGATTCCAGATTGATGTGGCGCTGGCCCTGGCTTTCCAGCCAGAAGCGCTGCAGCAGATTGCCCAGCACCTGCTTGCGGTAGTCGGCGCTGGCGCGCAGGTCGGACAGGGGGGAAAACTCGCTGCGCAGCACGTGGATGGCGGACTGCACGGTGTCCTGCGTCCAGGCCTGGCCACGCAGGGCGGCTTCGGTCCGGCTGGCCCGCACGGGGGTAGCGGCCACACCACCCACGCCGATCGAGGCTTGCACGACCATTGTGTTCTCCAGCTGCAGCTTGATGGCCAGACACACGGCCGAGATGTCGTCTTCAAAACGTTTGGAGATCTTGTAAACCCGGCACAATTCGCCCGGCCCGGGCTTGGGCACTTTGATCCAGGCCAGTACCTCGTCGGCTTGCAGCACGGTTTGGCGATAGCCGGTGTACAGCGCCTCAAGCGCCATTTCGCGATGGTGCGTTTGTCCGTTGCGCTGGCTCATCAGCACCACATGGGCACCCAAGGCAATCAGCAGCGGCATCGAGTCACCAATCGGCGAACCATTGGCCACATTGCCGCCCAGCGTGCCCGAGTTGCGCACCGGCAAGCCGGCAAAACGGCTGGCAAAGGCTTGCAGTTGAGGGCGATCTTGCACCAGGGCGGCAAAGGCATCGCTCAAAGTGACAGCTGCACCTATCGCCAGATATTGCGGTTCATGCTCAATGCACCTGAGTTCGCGTACGCGGCTGACATCAAGCACCCTGGCAAACTGCCGGTGTTGCTTGGTCACCCACAGCCCCACGTCCGTGCAACCGGCCACAAGCTGCGCTTCGGGGTGGGCGGCTCGTGCGGCCAGCAATTCACGCAGAGTTGGCGGGGAAATATATGAAGAATCAGCCGTTTGCGCACGTCCACTGTGCGCAAGATGCTTCAAATTTTGTAGCAAATCAGACTCGTTCACCGCCACAGACGGCAGTTCAGCCATCTTCTGGGCTGCGTCCAGAATGGGCCGGTAGCCGGTGCAGCGGCACAGGTTGCCGGACAGCGCCTCTTGCGCCAGCTCGCGCGTGACCGTCTGGCCGTGGGCCACGTGGTTCTGGTACAGCCCAAACAGGCTCATGACAAAGCCCGGCGTGCAAAACCCGCACTGGCTGGCGTGACATTGCACCATGGCTTGCTGGGCCGGATGCAGCGTGCCGTCAAAGCCAGGCAGGTCCTGCGCCGTCCACAAAGCCATGCCGTGGACCGAATGCGCCAGTCGAATGCAGCTGTTGACCGCTCGGTAGCGAATGTGCTCGCCATCAAGCTCACCCAGCACAACAGTGCAGGCACCGCAATCACCTTCATTGCAGCCCTCCTTGGTGTCGGTGCTGTTCAGGTCTTCGCGCAGCACCTGCAGCAGGGTGCGGGTGGGCGGTAAAGCGGGCAAGGTCACAATCTCGCCGAGCCGGATAAATTGAAGGCTTGGGGTGTTCATGGCAGCGAGCATATCTGTTTAAGCATCATCGTCACCCACGCCAGGAGATGACCACTGATGTGGTTACTACGGGACCGAAAAAAAATGAAAAATCATCAGAAAGTTCATGCGTAATTTTTTTTCATTTAAGTACATTAGGTGCCTCTCAAAGGTGTAATGAATGGCACTGCTGCATTGCCGTACTGTTTATTGCACCCATGAAAAAAGTTGAATTAAAAGGGGACACTCATATGTTTATTTCAAAAATATTGGCCAGCTTGCTGACCACCGCTGCAGCCTCGTTCAGAGCTTTTTTTGCTCTGAGTGTTTTCGTGCTGTTTTTGGGTTCAAGCGCCTCTTGGGCGGCCCCAGTCAATAAAGTGGTCAAGTACCCGCAGCCAGATGGCAGCACCCTGCAAGTCAGGGTGGTCGGTGACGAGTTCTTTGCTGAAGAAACCACACCGGATGGCCGTCACATCATCAAAGATCCCAAGTCGAAGTTCTGGTCGTACGCGCGCCTGTCCAGTGACGGCACGTCGCTGGAGTCCACCGGCATCATTGCCACCGACAGTGCGCAAAATGTGATGTCGATGAATGCGCTGCATGGAACCCAGCGTCTGAAAGTACCCAAGGAACACCGTTCAAAAGTACAAAAAGTTAATCGCGAAACCCTGCGCCGCACAGACAAAGGGCAAATCATTCTTCGCCAAGAGCCGGTTGAATCCAACCTGCCCGTTAATGCCAGCACAGCGCCGAGTGAAATCCAAAATGCGGTCGGAGGCAACGGCACCGTGGGAACCAAAAAAGGATTGACGCTGCTCATCCGCTTCCCGGATCGGGCGGCTGATGTCACCATCACACGCGCACAGGTTGACAGTTTTGCCAACCAAATGTCACCGCACTACACCGAGTTTGGTAACAACGGCTCCATAGCCGAATTCTTTTACGAAGTGTCAAACGGCCGCCTGAACTACACCAACAACGTTGCCAACTATTACACGGCCAAGAAAAACCGCAGCTACTACACAGATGAAAGCATTTCGCAAGGCACGCGGGCCCGAGAGCTCATCACTGAAGCACTGGTTTATCTTGAAGCCAATAATTTTGATTTCCGAACTGTTGATGCTGATGGCGATGGTGTCATGGATGCCCTGAATGCCTTCTATGCAGGCCCCACCGTGAATGCCTGGGCCAAGGGCTTGTGGCCCCATGCGTCCAGCATGAGCTGGACCTCCGCCAAAACCGGCAAAAGGACGGGTGCCTATCAAATTACCGACATGGGGGATCGACTTGAGCTTGGCACTTTTGCCCACGAAAACGGCCACATGCTGGCCCACTTTCCTGATATTTATGACTATGACGGCGACTCCGTCGGCGGTGCAGGTGTTTTCTGCTTGATGAATGCGGGTTCATTCGGGACCAACCCCAGCCCTCCCAACGGCTACCTGCGACACAAAGCCGGCTGGGGAACCGCAGAAACCATCACTGCATCGACCAACAGCTCAAGATCTTTGACAGCAGAGAGCAACGGACGGCTGGCGAACAATTTTCTGATCCACTACAACCCCAGCAACAGCCAAGAATATTTCCTTATTGAAAACCGCTATAAAAATGATCGGGATGCAGGTTTGCCCACAGGCGGCATTGCCGTGTGGCACGTCGATGAGCAGGGCAACCACAACTATCAGAACTATGGCCATCAAACCACCCACAACAACTATGAAGTGGCTTTGATCCAGGCTGACAACCAGCGCAATTTCGAGCGCAACACTGGCTCAGGAAATGTGAATACGCTGTATTACGGTGGTGGTATATCGAGTCAATTCAGTGATACCTCGGATACCGGTCCTTACGACAACAATGCCCATTGGTGGAGCGGTGCCTATTCAGGCTTGAAGCTTTCAAGCTTCTCGGCGAAAGGCAATACCATGAGCTTGATGGTGGGCGCACCCGTGGTCGCTGTCACAGTCACAGTCTCCCCCTCGTCGGCCAACATCAATACCGGTACCACCAAGCAGTTTTCAGCCTCCGTTACTGGCACCACTAACACAGCAGTGACCTGGAGCACCACGGGTGGCACAGTCAGTAGCAGCGGCCTTTACACTGCGCCCGCCACCGCCGGAACCTACACCGTCAGGGCCACCAGCGTGGCCAACACCAGCAAATTCGCCACTGCGACAGTCGTGGTCTCCAAAGTCACCACGACTTATGCCTTGAGCGTCAACAACGGCAATGGCGACGGCAGTTACCCAGCCGGCAATGCAGTCACCATCACAGCCGACACACCATCAGCGGGTAAGGTATTTGACCGTTGGGTGGTGAACTCCGGCAACCCGGTCATCACCAACGCAGCCGCATCAACGACCACCTTGAAAATCGGCACAAGTGCTGCCACGGTCACAGCCACTTACAAATCGACGGGTGGAACGGGGGGGCCGGCTGGTTACACGTGGTGTGCAAGCGAGGGGGGCTCCTGCACGTTTAATTCCAAGGTTGATGTGGCCTATGGAGCCAACGGCACTTACAGCTACAAGTATGGCGTCACCGGCACGATCACCTTCAACAATGCAAACTTTGGTGACCCCACGCCCAATGTTGCGAAAGCAGGTTACTACAAAGCTGCGCCTGCTATTTTGTCTTACGTTCTGCGCGCGCGGCACAGTGGGCTGGTACTGACTGTCGCTGCAGGCTCTACCTCAGATGGAGGCAATATCAATCAAGGATCCTACACGGGCGCGAGCCATCAGAAGTGGCAATTTGTAAGTGCTGGGGACGGCTCCTATTTCCTGAAATCGCAAAGCAGCGGCAAGTATCTGGATGTTGCAGGCGTCTCCAGTGCGGATGGTGCCAATGTGCACCAGTGGACCTACACCGGAGCCGGCAATCAGAGATGGCTGCTTCAGGGCGCAGGAGATGGCTATTATTTCTTGAAGGCCCAGTTCAGCGGCAAGTACCTGGATGTTTCCGGGGTCTCCACCGCAGTGGGTGCCAATGTGCATCAGTGGTCTTATACAGGTGCCGGCAACCAGCAGTGGAAAATTGAGCTTGTGAATTGACGTAAATGTTGTTGGATGGCCCGGCAACCGCGGGCCATCATTTTTTTGCGCCGCTGGCCCCAAAGGCTACCTGATAGCTACCTGAAAGCAAGCCTCCTTAGATTTGAATAAAATTGGCCGATTGCGCATGTAGCATAAGCGCAAGCAGCTATAAAAATGATAGTATTTTGACGGATTGAGCTGCCCGTTTGACGCTTTGGAGCTGGCATGAAAATCAATCTGCAACGCACCATCATCTCGCTGACCAACGCGCTTGATTTTGTCGGGACTGACGAATTTCATCACGGCAAACGTGTGGCCTTGATGGCTGTTTCCATCGCCCGGGAGATGAACTGGCCACAGGCTCGCTGCGACAAGATGCTGTATTGCGGCATGCTGCACGACTGTGGCGTTTCTCGCACCCTGGAGCACCGCAACATCACCACCACCCTGGAATGGGACGGAGCGCAAGAGCACAGCCTGCGGGGTGCCGAGTACCTCGCAGCTTGCCCACCGCTGGCGCATTTTGCGCCTCTGGTGCGCTGGCACCACACACGTTGGGAAGCGTTGCTGCATGAAGCCCTGAGCGATGAGCTCCGGCTTGAAACCAACCTCATATTTCTGGCCGATCGATGCGATGTTTTGCTCGCACCGTATTTCATTGCCGCAACGCTCAAAAACGAAATTCTTTGGGAATACCCCGAAATCGTTGACCGCATTTCCGCGCTAGGCGGCACCTTGTTCTCGCCGCAACTGATTGAGGCCTTTCGCCGTGCCGCCAGCCGCGAGGCGTTCTGGCTGGCGATGGACCCGGCCTACATTGAGGGTGAGATCGAAGACCACTTGCGCATCGGTCAGCCGGTTGAGTTGGGCACGGCTGATGCGGTGGCCATTGCGGGCGTGTTTGCCCACACCGTGGACGCCAAAAGTTCCTACACGCTGGAGCATTCCACCCGGGTGGCGCGCATTGCACGCCATCTGGCACAGGTGTCGGGTTTTCGCGGCGAGGAACTCGACAAGATCGAGATTGCCGGTTTGTTGCATGACATTGGCAAACTGCGCGTGCCTGAGGACATCATCGACAAGCCCGGCCCATTGACGCGCCAGGAGCGGGCCCATGTCATGCGCCACAGTTATGACACCGGGCAAATTCTCAAGAAAATATTCCCGGACCCATCGATTGCCGACTGGGCTGCCATGCACCATGAAAATTTGCTTGGCACCGGTTATCCGTTTCACACTCACGCCAAAGAAATTCCACCCGAGGCGCGCATGATTGCGGTAGCCGACATTTTTCAGGCGCTATCTCAAGAGCGCCCCTACCGGGGGCACATGGGCAAAGCCGAAGTCATGGGGCGCATGGACGAAATGTGCGCGCAGGGGCGCATTGATGCCAACATGGTTTCCCTGCTGCATGCGCAGCTTGATGCATGTTATGCGCTGGCGGTAGAGTAGGGCGGTTTGATTGTGTTTTTCAGCGCTACCGCACGTAGAACAAGCGCGAGCAGCTATAAAAAGCGTAGCGAATTCGTCATCTATCAGGCACCCCACAGCGTCTCCACCTCAAACCCCACAATGTTGCGGCTGGAGCGGCTGAACTCCACGCCAATCAGGTGCACCGGTTCATTGCGCCCAAGGTACCCGAGTCCACCAAATCAGCCGCGAAGCCGATTTTGTCCACAGAGTAGTGCCACCTCTTGGCGGATTTAAGGGCCGCCCACCCTCTGGCCAACCGGGGCTCAGTCGATCGACGCACTCCAGCGCTCATCCCACGCTTTTTCGATGTTGCGCCGGTTGCGTTTGGTGGGGCGGCCGTTTTCGATGGTTTGGGCCGGTTCGCTGCCCAGGCGGCGCTGCTCGGCGGCTTGCTCCCGTGCTGCAATGCTCTCGGGGGTCTCGGTGTACAGCTGCTGCGCCACCGGGGCCGGGCCGCGCTGGGCGCTGATGCCCTGCACGGTGAGGGTTCGGCTGACCGGGCCTTGGCGCAGCACCACGGTATCGCCCACTTTCACTTCTTTGGAGGGCTTGGCGAGCTGTGCGTTGACTTGCACCCGTCCCTTGACGATCTCGTCACTCGCCAGCGAGCGGGTTTTGTAAAAGCGCGCGGCCCACAGCCATTTGTCAATGCGAAGATGTTCCATCACAGGTTTTCTCTAAAGGTTGCAACACATCGCCACTGAGGTTCAAAGGGTTAGGGATGCAGAAATTACAAATATCCCATTTCAGGCGGCACTGGCGGGTTCATTGCGTCGTAGCTGGCTAAACTTCGCGTCTTGCGCCTAGCACTGCATCCCGCCAGCACTCGCCATAAACGGTACATTTGCAATTTCTGCATCCCTTATTTGCCAAAAACGAGGGAGTTTAGGAGGAGCTTCAGATTAAGGCTTTTCAAGTCAAATCGGCCCCTAGCGCATACAGAACGTGCGCAAGCAGCTATGTTATTAATAGCATTTGTCGGATTGCCAAACGAATGTGCAGACGTATTTGAATCCGTCTGCAAGGTTCCCGGTGGGCGATCCAAAAGCTGTGGCACGTTGGACGCGGCTCGCCATCACTCGAACTCAGGTAATTTGACTCGCACAGGAATCTATCGTGGTGCCAGCCGGATCGCGCCGTCCAGGCGGATCACCTCGCCATTGAGCATGTCGTTCTCAAAAATATGCAGCGCCAGCTTGGCATAGTCCTGCGGCGTACCCAGGCGCGAGGGGAAGGGCACGGCGGCAGCCAGCGAGTCTTGCACTTCCTTGGACATGCCAAACATCATGGGGGTGCCGAAAATGCCGGGGGCGATGGTCATGTTGCGGATGCAGCTGCGTGCCAGATCGCGCGCAATGGGCAGTGTCATGCCGACGATGCCGCCCTTGGAGGCGCTGTAGGCGGCCTGGCCAATCTGGCCGTCATAAGCGGCCACCGAGGCGGTGGAGATCAGCACGCCGCGCTCGCCAGTGGCTTCAGGCTCGTTTTTGCCCATGGCGTCGGCCGCCAGGCGAATCATGTTGAAGCTGCCGACCAGATTGACGGTGATGCATTTGCTGAACACGCCTAAAGCATGCGCGCCGTTTTTGCCCACGGTTTTTTCCGCCGGGGCAATGCCTGCGCAGTTGACCAGCCCCATGAGCTTGCCCAGGGAAACCGCCTTGGCCACCACAGCCTGGCCATCGGCTTCGCTGCTGACGTCGCATTTGACAAAGGCACCGCCGATTTCCTTGGCAATGGCTTCGCCTTTTTCAACCTGCATGTCGGCAATGACCACCTTGCCACCTTTGGCCGCCAGCATGCGCGCCGTGCCTTCGCCCAAACCCGATGCGCCGCCGGTGACGATGAATACTTTGCCTGCGATGTCCATGGTGAGCTCCAAAAAATATGAATTGACGTTGACGTAAACGTCAATTATGAATCAAGCGCAATGGCAGTTGTTTTCAGCGTCCGCGCAAAAACAAGGCATCGAGCTCGCGGATGCTGAGCTGGCGCCAGGTCGGGCGGCCATGGTTGCACTGGTCGGAGCGCTCGGTGGCTTCCATCTGGCGCAAGAGGGCGTTCATTTCTTCCAGGCTCAGGCGGCGGTTGGCGCGCACCGCGCCGTGGCAAGCCATGGTGGCGAGCAGTTCGTTGTGGGCGCGCTGGATCACGGTGCTGGCCTCGTGCTGGGACAGCTCGGCCAACACGCTGCGGGCCAGCTCAATCGCGTTGCCCTGCGCCAGCGTGGTGGGCACCGCCCGCACGGCGAGTGTTTTTGCAGAAAAAGGCGTGATCTCCAGCCCCAGGGTTTGCAGCGTCGTGATGTGCGCCTCGGCAGTGGCGACTTCTTCCGCCGTGGCCGCAAAGGTGAGGGGAATCAGCAGCGGCTGGCTGGGCAGGGCAGCGTTGGGCAAGTGGCTTGCCCCACTGCCGTGGGCGGCAATCGTTGGCGAAAGCTGGCTTTTCAGGCGCTCGTACAAAATGCGCTCGTGGGCGGCGTGCATGTCCACAATCACCAGACCCTGCGCGTTTTCCGCCAGGATATAGATGCCCTGCAGCTGGGCCAGTGCCCGCCCCAAGGGCCATTCACCGGGTGGTGGGGCTTGCAGGGCCGTGGTGTCTGGCAGTGCCTTGGGCTCGTTGCTTTGCCACAGAGCACCCAAATCGCTCACTTTGTGCCCCGTATCTGCTTCAAAATTGATAGCTGGTTGCGCAGAGTACATGCGCGGTACAGGCCAATTTTGTGCCTGAATTTCAGGGGTGGACGGATTGACGCTGGCCAGGCCCGGCGGGTGCCCGCCAACCATGCTGGCCGTGGCCAGCCCGGCGCGCGGCGCTGCCAGCGCATCTTCCACCGCATGGCGCACCGCCTGATGCACCTCGCGGCTGTCGCGAAAACGCACCTCGATTTTGGTCGGGTGTACGTTCACGTCCACCCGCGCCGGGTCGATTTCGATGTAAAGCGCATACACCGGCTGGCGCTGGCCATGCAGCACGTCTTCATAGGCGCTGCGTGCGGCGTGGGTCAGCACCTTGTCGCGCACAAAGCGGCCGTTCACGTAGCAAAACTGCTGGTCAGCGCGCGCGCGGGCGCTATCGGGAATCCCCGCGCGGCCCCAGACCCGGATGTGTGGCGTGTTGTCCGGGCGGCTGGCGCTGGTCTGGTAGTCCACCCACACCGAACGCTCGACAAAATCACTGCCCAGCACATCGGCCAGCCGCTGCTCCAGCGCCGCCAGCGCAATGCCCTTGGCTTCGCAGCGACGCCACTGCTCGACCAGCTTGCCTTCGTGCCAGATGGCAAAGCCCACATCAGGCCGGGCCAGCGCGTGGCGGCGCACCGCCTCCACGCAGTGCGCCAGCTCGGTGGCATCGGTTTTGAGGAATTTGCGCCGCGCCGGGGTGCTGAAGAACAGCTCTTTGACCTCCACCGTGGTGCCGGTGGCGCGTGCCACCGGTTTGAGCTCGCCGGTGCGGCCTTCCAATAAATAGGCACTGTTTTGGCCGCTTGCGCGCGATAACAGTGCGCAGTCAGCTATGGAGTTTATAGCGGCCAGCGCCTCGCCGCGAAAGCCCATGGTGCCAACCGACTCCAGATCCGCCAAGCTGCCAATCTTGCTGGTGGCGTGGCGTTTGAGGGCGATGGGCAGCTCTTCGCGCAAGATGCCCGCGCCGTCGTCTTCCACGGAAATCAGCCGCACGCCGCCCGCCAGCAGCCGCACCGTGACCTGGCTGGCACCCGCGTCCAGTGCGTTGTCCACCAGCTCGCGCACCACCGAGGCCGGGCGCTCCACCACCTCACCGGCGGCAATCTGGCTGATCAGCTCGTCGGGCAGTTCGCGAATGGGGCGGCGGGGGGGGGAAGAGGTTGGCAGAAGGGTGTTCACGCAGGCTATTCTATTTTTTCGTATCCGTGCCAGAGCGTGTCTGCACGACAACCTTTGTCTTGCGCAATGATGTGGCGAAAAGCGTCGCTGGTGGCAGCCAGTCCACCACATCCACCCGAATGGGCAAGTCGGAGCTGTCAAACGCGTCGTTGAGGTCGGCCAGTTGGGCCAGTGACAAGGGCTGTTCGGTGATCATGGCCAGGTCCAGATCGGAATAGGGCTTGGCGGTGCGTCGGGCACGTGAGCCAAACGCCCATACCTCCAGATGCGGGACTTTTTCTTGCAGGATGCGGCGGACTTCACACCAGTCACGGGCATCCATCTCGATGGGCGGCGTCACATCTGGCAAGGAAGCGGCTTGTTTCGTTGGTGGGGCATGAGCGCGGTTCAGGGCTGGTCGGAACGGCTTCGATCAGTCAAGGTCTGCAGCAGGCTTTGGGCTTCGCGCAAGAAGTCGGGGGCGATGGCGAAAACCGCCTCTGCCTTGGCTGCATCATAGGTGTGGCTGCTGTCGGTTCGTGCCTGACGGTAGGTTTTCCAGCCACGCCAATCCGAGCGCAGCAGCCCACGTTCGTTGCCCAGCCGAATCAGGCTTTGGAAGGTGCCCAGGTCCAGGTCGGCAGGGCTGGCCTCGGTCGCTTCCAGATGGCGTTTGAGCATCTTCCAGCTGAGCTCATAAGTGAACTCAAAGCACTGAATCACCGAGTTGCGCAGTTGTTCCCGCAAACCCGCGTCGGCCAATGCGGCGGGTGCGTGGCATACGCCAGGCTTTTTTTCCAATTGTGCGATGGCGTTTTTGAAGGGGGTGTAGTCAAGTGACATGGTGTTTTGCGTTTGGGTCACCGGTCATGGGGGGTGGTTTTGTTTTGCCCCTTGCGAGCAAGGGCTAATATGCGCTCAGTTTACCCCCCAAATTCAATGGATGCTCCGAGGCGCAGACACATAGCATCGTCGTAGTTTCACGTCACCTTCCGTGGTAAAAATCGGTGGGTAAAATTATGTGCGTAAGATGCTATTGATTTCATAGTTTGTCAGACTTTTCAGCTTTCAGACACAAACCACGAAGATTCAAACCAAGATGCCGCAAACCCAAAAACTAATTCAGGCGATTGAATTGCAGAACAAAGGCGACATCGACACCGCCACCCAGTTGTTCAGGGAAATATTGGCGGCCAGTCCAGACAATCCCCATGCTTTGTATTCCCTGGGGCTGATCGAGCTCAATGCGGGTCATCTGGACCAAGCGCTCGCTCTGTGCAGCCATGGTGTCAAGGCCAACCCGCAATTTGTGCAGCTTTACTACTTGCAGGGGGCTAGCTGGCAAGCGGTTGAAACCAGGAAGAGGCGCTGCGCAGTTACGACGGGGCACTTGCGGTGGACCCCAACTCGCAAGAGGTGTTGCTCAACAGCGGTGCCTTGCTGCGTGCGATGTTCCGGCACAAGGAGGCGCTGGAGCGCTTTAACCGCATTTTGGCCATCAACCCCAACCACGTCGGGGCACTGGGGCAACTGCGGCATCATGCTGACGGAGTTCAAACAGAGTGAACCAGCCATCGCCATGTTTGAAAAACTCATCACGATCAAGCCCGATTTTGACTATGGGCTGGGGCTGCTGTTCTACGAGCGCATGCACATTTGCGACTGGGGTGTCTAGACACGCTGGGCCAGCAAATCGTGCAGGGCGTGCGTGAGGGCAAGAAGGTGTGCAAGTCGCTCGCATTCATGTGTTTGTCTGATGAGGCGCGTGATCACCAGAAAGCGGCGCAAACTTTCGCAGCGCAGCAGAACCCGCTGCAGGCCGATGTGTTGTGGCGGGGGAGCGCTACGAACACAAAAGATTCGCATTGCTTATGTGTCGCCCGATTTGCGTGAGCATCCGGTAGGACTGATGGCTGGAGTGTTTGAACGGCATGACAAGTCACGTTTTGAAACCATTGCCATATCGATTGGCATCGATGACCAAAGCCGATTGCGCGCCCGAATGATCAAGGCGTTTGACCATTTCATCGATGCGCGTGCCATGAGTGCCCAGCAGATCGCTCGGCAGATGCGCGAGATGGAAGTGGACATTGCCATTGATCTGGGGGGCTACACCTCCGACACGCGAACCGCAATTTTTGCCTACCGTCCGGCCCCGGTGCAAGTCAACTACCTTGGTTATCCCGGCACCATGGGCACGAGCTACTTCGATTACATATTGGCCGATCGCCACATCATCCCCCTGCAGCAGCGCCAGTTTTACAACGAAAAAGTGGCTTACCTGCCCGATACCTACCTGCCCACCGACAACAGCGTGCAAATATCCGAGCGCACGCCAACACGAGCCGAGTGCGGGTTGCCGGATACGGGCGTGGTGTTTTGCTCCTTCAGCCATGACTACAAAATTTCTCCGCCGGTATTCGATGTCTGGATGCGACTGCTGCAAGTGCCGGGCAGCGTGCTGTGGCCGATGTCACGTGGCGAATTGGCACAGGGTAATCTGAGCAAAGAAGCGCAGGCCAGGGGTGTGGAGCCGTCACGTCTTATCTTTGCCGGCCGTGTTCCGCTGGTAGAAGACCACCTGGCGCGCTACCGGCAAGCCGATGTTTTTCTCGACACCCATCCCTACAACGCCCACACCACCGCCGCCGATGCCTTGATGGCAGGGCTGCCGGTAGTGACTTACATGGGCAACTCTTTTCCATCACGCGTGGCGGGCAGTTTGCTGCATGCCATCGGGCTTCCTGAACTGATTGCACACACGATGCTTGATTACGAAAACATTGCCCTGCAGCTGGCAACCGACCCCAGCGCGCTGCTCGACACCAAAAACGCGTTTGCTGGCCAACCAAAAGACCCATGCCTTGTTTCAAACGGACCGGTTTTGCCGCAACCTGGAAGATGCACTGGTACGGATGGTGGCCGCGCCACAGTAAAGTTTTTGGCCCTTTCGCCTTGTCTGCACGGAACCCCGATTCATGAATCCGACCGAAATTATTCAGGCCGAGCTAGGCAGCGCGTCACAAATGGTGCGCGCTGGCAACTATCCGCAAGCCGAACTCCACCTGCGACGCTATTTGCGCTCAGGCGGCGCTATGAGCCAGGCGCAGGACTTGCTGCACACCGTGACCCGGGCCTATGGCATGGAGGAAAACTTTCGCCTCAGTGAAACCAGGGCGGTGGCACGGCCGGGCCATCGTTATTTACTGATCAAGGCTTGGGGGTATGGCTTTTGGAGTGATGTTCACCATGTGCTGGGCCAGTTGTTGCTGGCCGAATTGACGCAGCGCACGCCGATTGTTCACTGGGGCAGCAATTCCTTGTTTGGTGATGGCAGCGGTGGGGACGCCTTTCGTTTGTGTTTTGAACCGGTCAACGCCCTTGAGTTGGCGCACTTGCCGCAGCAGTTGTCGATTTATCCGCCCAAGTGGACGCGTGAAAATCTTGCGGATGAAAATGTCAACAAATGGGAAGGACAGTACTCCCGCAACGCGGCGCAGTTTTCTTTCCAGCGTGACGAAGACTTGGTGGTCAGTGACTTTTACATGACTTTGTCGTCGCTGATTCCGTGGATTGCACCTGACTCAAAGTACTACGGCAAAAGCGATGACGAGCTCTATGCCGACCTGTTTGCCAGGCACCTCAAGCCTTTGCCTGGCATTGAAGCGCGTGTGGATGATTTTTATCTGCAGCACATGGCGCAGCGCGGTTGGGTGGCGGTACACGCGCGCGGCTCCGACAAGGTGATCGAATCGGCGAATTTGCATAAAACCAATCTGCTCTATTTCAGCTTCATTGACCGCATCATCGAACTCAACCCTGAAATCGGTGTTTTTTTGTTGACCGATGCGGTGGATATTCACGCCGAGTTCAGTGCCAGGTATGGCGAGCGCCTGATCACGACGCCGGCGCTGCGCAGCGACTCCAGTACCGGTGTTCACATGCAGGGTCATGCGGGTACGACGGTGGGAGAAGAGGTGCTGGTGGATGCTTTGCTGGCGGCGCGCTGCGACTACTTTGTGAGCAACCAGGAGTCCAATGTGTCGATGGCTATTGCCAGTCTTAAACCTTGGCCTCGGGGGTTGATGATCATTTTGGGCGAAAAAACATTCGCGCAGACAATTTTTTCTGCACCGCTCACCCAAGGCAGCCGTGGCCGATGAACCGAAATGCCGCCTTTGCACTTCGCCGCTTGAGCATGTTTTTGACAAGCTGGTGTTGGGGCGCTACCAGGTTGCTTACCACCAGTGCACCGGATGTGGTGCACTGCAGACCGAGACACCTCATTGGCTCGACGAGGCCTATGCCAGCAAGGCCGAGTGGTACGACACCGGCAAGGCAACCCGCACGGTGGTCAACTTTGGCTTTGCCAAAACTGTTCGAAATTCTGGGGTGCGCAAGTCCGATCTGGCCGTCGATTTTGGTGGCGGCACCAGTTTGCTGGCCCGCTTGCTGCGGGATGTGGGGTACAACTTTCACACCTGCGACAAATTTGGCAGCAGCGAGTTCGCGGGCGCTTACGCCTGGCCCGATATGGGGCACCCGTGCCGGTTGGTGACCCTGTTTGAAGTGGCGGAGCATTTGCCGACCCCGCGGCTGAATGGCAGCGTTTGTTTGACTGTAATTCTGACTGGATTCTTGGCAGCACCGGCCTGTACAGCGGGCAGGGCGAAGACTGGTCCTATTTGAGTGTGGCATCCGGTCAGCATGTTTTTTTATTCTCCGCAGGCCCTGGCTTACCTGGGCAACCAATGCGGGCGATTCGTCTATGTTTTTGGATGTTTTCCTGATCACACGCCAACCTCTTTCATCCGGCACACTCACCGCCATCAATGATTGGCGTGTCGATATGTACCCGGCATGCAAGGCTAGTTTTGACAGCTGGGCAAGCGCACCCTACGCATTTGCCGTCCGGACAACGCAGAAGTCGTCGCCTACAGCGGGCTGCGTCAAAGTGGCAAGCGCATTGCCATCGACGGCGTGTTTTTCGCTATGCGTCCGGTGCGGCACGCTTTGGAAAAGTTTGCTTGCGCAGTGGTCGGCATCGAGTTTTGCGCCAAGTCTTGTGGTCATTGACCGTGATCACACGGCACCGCGCTGGCCTAGCATTACTTATGTGGATGCGCCGCAGTATGACTATGCGCTCATGGACTATGACCGGGCGTTGATGCAGTCGATTTGTGAACGTGAAGACATCGGGTTGTTTATCTCAACTTACTACACCATTCCGCGGAGCACACCGTCGGTCTTGCTGGTGCTGGACATGATTCCGGAGATCATGGGTTTTGACCCGACCAACCCGCAGTGGGTGGGCAAGCGACACGCTATTGAATACGCGAAGGCCTTTTTGTCCATTTCGCACAGCACCGAGCGTGATCTGGTGCGCCTGTACCCGGCTTCCGATCAAACCCAAAGCGGTTGCCCATTGCGGCTGTGACTTTCGCACGGCTGCACCGGCTGCGCTAATGCTTTCAGAGCTAAGTTGCGATCAAGGCAGCCATATTTCATGATTTCGGGCGCACAGGGATAAAAAATGGCGAGCTTTTTCAAGGCATTTGCCCGTCTGGGGATGCGCGGTCAAATTGCTTCCGTTGTGTATGCCCACGCGGTGCCACCACTGGAAGACGCGCTGGCGGTGCATTGGGGGGCGCAACTTCGTGCTGATTCTGAATGATGAGGAATTGCAGTGCGCCTACAGCGGTGCTTTGGCGCTGTCCTATCCTTCGCTACGAAGGTTTTGGTTTGCCGGTGCTCGAAGGCATGGCGTGTTCATGTCCCGTGATTACCACGCGCGCAAGTTCGCTGCCTGAGGTGGGTGGCGATGCTGTCATTTATGTTGATCCCGACAGTGTGGACGAGATGCACCAAGCTTTGCTGGATGTGCAAAACGCCAGCACTCGGGCCGACCTCGTGCCGGGGCTGCGCCAGGCGGAAAATTTTTCGTGGTCGCGCATGGCGCGTGAAGTCGGGCAACGGCTGGCGCAGTGGGCCGTCGAGTTCACGGCACATTACCGATACAAGCCACGGTCCAGGGACAACAGCATCACCCGATCCAACACGCCGCCGCGCACTGGTATGCGGCGTGGGCGGGCAAGATGGTGCCTATCTGGCGCAATTGTTGCTGTCCAAAGGGTATGAGGTGGTAGGTTCTTCGCGTGACGCGGACATGCTCAATCGGGATGGCTTACGTTCGCTGGGCATTGAAGACAAGGTGCGCGTGGTGTCCATGGCCAGCAATGACTTTCGAAGTGTGTTGCAAACCCCTCACCCGTACCGCTGCAGACGAAGTCTGGAACCTGGCCGGACAGACCTCGGTGGGTTGTCGTTCGAACAACCGGTTAGGCGATAGAGAGTATTGCCATTGGCACGCTCAACCCTGCTGGGAGGCCATGCGCTTTACCGGGGCGACCCATCCGCTTTTACAACGCCGGATCCAGCGGGTGTTTTGGCGACACCGGAACCCAAGCGCCAGCGAGAACCCCCCTTTCGGCTGCGCAGTCCTTACGCCGTGGGCTAAGGTGGTGCGCGCACAACCTGGTTGCCATTACGGAGGCTTAACAAATGTTCGCCTGCACGGTGTTCTGTTTAACCACGAATCCCCACTGCGACCGGGCCGCTTTGTCGCCCAGAAAATCGTGCAGACAGCGGCCAGTCCGCATTGCAGCGGGGTCCAGTGAAATTTTGCAACTGGGCAACCTGGCCGTGCACCGCGACTGGGGTTAGGTCCTGAGTACGTGCAGGCCATGTGGCTGATGTTGCGGCCAATGAACTGCGATTATGTCATTGCCACCGGCGAGACGGTTTCATTGGAATATTTGTAGAAAAGTGTTTGACCATTTTGGGTTGAATTGTCGCACGCATGTGAAAACCGATGCTG
>JADJFX010000034.1 GCA_016708345.1 Candidatus Rhodoferax bjergmarkensis | reverse complement strand
TGACATCATTGCGAATTGCTTGCCTTAAAACCTGGCTTCCGCCTGCGCGTTCGCTTGAAATGAACAGGAATTGAAGGCGATTTTGTTTCAAATATTCGTGATACACCTTTTGACCGAGTGCCGAACCACTTGTTCTTGGTAACGCCAGCTTGCCGCGCTTCCCGCAGCAAGCGACGCAGGGTAATGCCAACTTCTTCCACCAGAGCCAGACCTAGTTCGTCGGTTGTACTGAAATGGCGATAGAAACGCGTTGGGCACGATGCCTGCTTCGCGAGCGATTTCGCGGATACCTGCTGGTGAAATTGCGTCCTTGACCAATCAGATTCAAGGCTGATTGACTGAGCAGCCTGGGTGAGATCCGGTGTTCGCTGCGTGTGAGGATGTCGGGGGCTCGGAGGGTCGTCGAAGAGAGGTTCATGTGAAATCTTCACAATGAAGAAAATTTGAAAACTACACTAAAGTTTGTGTACAAGCGTATCGTAACAGGTGAGTAAAAATTGAGACTGAAACCCAATTAAATTGAAGTAAATACTTAGAAAACACTCTAAATTAAAAATAAAATTGACATTCAGTGTACGCTTGTACACACTCGTGAAGCTCGAAAAATTGGTCTATCACAGGAATAATGCGATGTCAGTCAGAAAAATCTTAGCTCGTCAGGAGCATGGACCGAATCACTTGTCGCCCTACTTCGATCGGTGCTGTTGAACCTTGCTGAGTCGATTGTCCGGCTTAGCGCCGTCAATGATACTTTGGGTGGTTTGCATCCCATGTTGTCCTTGTCTGAGGTACGCGTTCGGGTAGTTCGCGTGATTGAGAGTCTGTTGACACCCAAAACCTTTGTTTTGCAGCCCAATTCACTTTGGAAAGGTGCAAAGGCGGGCCAGTTTGTCCGGTTGGGGGGTCGAAATGGATGGCAGGCGGGTCGAACGTGTGCAGCTTGTCATCTCGGCCAGAGCGCGTCGGGGCAATCACTGTTCGCGCTCAGGGCTGCGGTCTGGTTTCCAATTACTTGCTAGCGGTTGTAGCTGGCGATGTGCTGACCATCAGTCAGGCGGCAGGAGATTTTTTTTGCCAAACCAGCTTGCGCAAAAGATGCTGCTCCAGAGCTGGTAGTGGATCACCCCGGTGATGGCTATGCTGTCGCGATTTGCAGGCGAGAATTTTCAGGGCGATC
Source organism: Candidatus Rhodoferax bjergmarkensis (assembly GCA_016708345.1). Taxonomy (GTDB): domain Bacteria; phylum Pseudomonadota; class Gammaproteobacteria; order Burkholderiales; family Burkholderiaceae_C; genus Rhodoferax; species Rhodoferax bjergmarkensis. The sequence goes on along the minus strand of JADJFX010000034.1, from coordinate 163,306 downwards.
TCATCTTTTTCTGTGTGCCGCACACCCGAAGAATTCATTTTCTCGCAACAACTCCAGACCATCGCGGCTGGCGTTTCCAGCCTGAAACTTATCGTTCATTATTCGCACAGTGCAGGGCGTTTTGGCGTTGACATGCTGGTATCCAATGTGCCTGACTTGACCGAGCGCGAAACTTAGATGTGTACACCCCGTGCGCTGATGGACGCGGTGCACTTCAACCGTGGGATGACGCCAATAGTCAATGTTCCCTGTACAGCGAACGCTTGTTGCGCCCGCGTTTTTGCCCACGACGGCAGTTGGAACGCTTGGTGGCTGTTGGAGTTTGCCGCCAGTGGCAAAACTTGTCACCAGCGCGTGTGATCCTTGCTGGTTCAGGCCGAGCGGGCCGGCTTGGCACCCAAACACGGTTGCCGGATTGGAATCTGCTGTTTTGCCATGCACTAAAAACAAGAGGGACTGTGGAAAAACCTCCAAACCGGTGAAATCTCATCGACACCTCGAATGAGCTGATCTGTTTGTGCATTTCTGCGGCCGTGTCTGATGTTGCGCTGGACCTTTGACCCTTCCTACTTATAAAGAATATCCCATGAGTTTTTCCAAGCTTGCCGTAACCTGACACGCGAACAAGTCGCTGAATTTGAGCGCGAGGTTAATGCCATTCGTGATGGCGTGATGACCAACCCGGGCCAATCTGACGTCAACCATTCGCCGGATGATTCGCATTTGCCGCACCAGCGAAGTCGCCGGGCGTGCCCTGCTGCATTTTGGAGTCGGTCCCTTGAGTTGGTGGTCTGGCGTGATGGCTTTGGCCAACGCCAAGATTCTGGACAACATGGAAATTGGCCATAACGTGATGCATGGCCAGTACGACTGGACCGGGGACCCACCTTTGAACCTGCAAACGTTTGAGTGGGTACATTGCTTGTGATGGCGTGTAGTGGCGGTTATTCTGCTCAACGTGGTCCATCACATCTACACCAATATTTTGGGCAAGGACCGCGATCTGGGTTACTCACTTTGCGCCTGACCGATGCACAGCGCTGGAAACCGAGGCATTGGTTTCAGCCATTGGCCAACTTGATGCTGGCCTTGGGCTTTCAGTATGGCGTGGGTCACATGACCTTGAAATCGGGCGTTACACCCACGGTGCGATGCCCAAGAAGGAGTTCAAGGCCCGGTTGAACCGGTTCTTGAGCAAGACGGCAAAGCAGTGGTTCAAGGATCATTTATTGTTTCCTGCGCTCGCCTTGTGAGCGCTCCTGTACTAGCGGGCAATTTTTGGCGAACCTGATTCGCAACTTGTGGATCTTGCGGCATTTTTTGGGCACTTTACCGAAGGTGTGGCCATTTACCGTGAGGAAGATACCCGCAACGAAACCTGAGGTGACTTGGTATTTGCGCCAACTTTCGGCTCCAGTAATCTTGAGGGCGGACGCTTGTTTCACATCATGACCGGCCATTTGAGTCACCAGATTGAACACCATCTTTTCCCGGACATGCCGGGCCCATCGGCACTCGGAAGTAGCGCCCAAAATCCAGGCGCTTTGCGTCAAGTACGGCTTTGTTTCTACAACACCGGCAGCCTGTGGAAACAGTATCTGACGGTGATGAAGCGCATATTGATGTACTTTGCCACCCAAAAAACTCAGCGCATTGACCATGTGAGTTTTTACATTTCGAACCATTTTTTCACTCCCCCAATCACATCATGACCACTACAGCCAAAACCATTGCCAAACCTGCTGCCAAAAAGACTGCAAAGCCCGCCGTTAAAGCGCCAGCCGTAAAAACACCAGTCGTTAAAACACCAGTCGTCAAAACGCCAGCCAAAACGTCGGCCAAAACAAGCGGTGCAGCAAAAGCAGCTGCGCCAACCAAAACCAGTGCGGCTTTCAGCCATCGATGCGGTTTTTCCATTCGAAGGAGCTGCGTGCGAAAACAAATGCGGTGCTCGATGCGCTCGAAGCCATGCCGTCTCATCCAAAACATAGTGATGCGATGGCTGGTTTGGTGCAGGAACTCATTGAGGCGGGTATGGACTACTACTTCCTGCGGGCAGTGAGGCTGGCTGCTCGGGCTTTGTTGTTGAGCAATCGGCAAAGTTGGGCATGTCGGGTGCGGTAACTCCCGTCAGCCTGGTGAGTCGCAAGTCCATTGTGCGCATGGACCAGAACCAGTTGTTGGTGGCTGCTAAGCACATCTGCGAGCCTTTGGCAATGGCGTAACATTTCGCTGGTCTAATACGGTACCACCCGCAGGGGTGTCTGCGTCGCACTTTTTTGGGTGTGGAAATCAATCTGCTGGGGCTGTGAAATGTGTCTCTGCACTGCCCGTCAAAGTGGGGAAATTGAGCGTCGGTGCGACGGGTGATGGAGCGCTTGTCGAGCTTGAGGGGATCAAGAAGGAAATATCCCTGCCCCGCTGGATGATGTCAAGGTGGGTGACTACGTGATTTTGCCATGTCGGCAGCGCTTTGTCGAAACTCGATGCTGATGAGTCCTGAGCGGATCCGGGCCTTGTTTTCTCAGCTAGATCTGCCAGCGCCGGCGGTGTCGTGAAATATGTTGATGAGTTCCGCGATGGTGGCATCGCGCAGACGTTGGCACAAAATGGCCGTCTCAGTAGTTCCAGGTCGCAGTTACAGCTTCATGGAGTTCTGCGGGTGGTCATAGCCCGATGCCATTTCGCGTTACGGGTTGAGGGATTTGCCGCCCAAGAGCGTCTGCATGGTGCATGGGCCGGGTTGCCCGGTTTGTGTATTGCCCATCGGGCGTGGACATGCCATTGAGTTGGCTTTGAGCTGCGGTGTGATTCTTTGCACTTACGGCGACACGATGCGCATTCCCGCCTCGCGCAATTTGTCCCTGCTCAAGGCCAAGGCGCGGTGGGGTTATCTGCATGGTGTATTCAACCCTGATGCGTTGCAAATTGTGCGAGAACCCGCAGCGCGAGGTGGTGTTTTTTTGCCATCGGGTTTGAAACCACCACGCCCCTGACCGCTTTGGCGATATAGCAGGCTCACCTGAGCAACTGGGCAATTTCAGCGTGCTGTGTTGCCATGTACTCACGCCCTCGGCCATCAGCACGATCCTTGAGTCACCTGAAGTGCGTCAGTGGGGCAGTGTGCCGATTGACGGGGGTATTGGCCCGGCCCATGTCTCCACGGTGATTGGCAGTCGGCCTTACGAGTATTTTTTTCACAAGAGTACCGCAAGCCGGTGGTGATCGCCGGCTTGGAGCCGCTGGACGTGATGCAGGCGATTTTGATGCTGGTGCGCCAGGTCAATGAAGGGCGCGCCCAGGGAAAACGAATTTTCCGGGCAGTCACGCGCGAGGGCAACTCAAGGCGCAGGATCGTGTGGCGGATGTGTTTGAGTTGCGCCGTGAATTCGAGTGGCGCGGTCTCGGCGGTGGTTCCGTATTCGGCCCTGAAAATACGCCAGAAGTACGGCGCTTGGATGCCGAGCGGCGTTTCAAACTCTCTTTCACCGCTCGGTGCCCGATAACAAAGCTTTGCGAATGCGGTGCCATTTTGCGGGGCGTTAAACGGGCCACAAGACTGCAAGATTTTTGGCACCGTCTGCACGCCGGAAAACCCGGTCGGTTCATGCATGGTCAGCAGTGAGGGGGGCCTGTGCGGCGCATTACAGCTACGGACGCCACAAGGACTTGACTGATGCGTATTTTGTTGCTCACCCATGCCTTCTCAACAGCTTGACCCAGCGCCTGGTGCTGAACAGCGCCAGCGAGGGCACGAAATTTCAGTTGAATTTGATATTGCCGATGCGGTCACAGAAGAAGCTGTGGCCCTTTTCAGGCCTCACCTGATTGTGGCCCCTCACCTGCGCCGGGCTATTCCAGAGTCGATCTTGGTCGAGCTGCGTTTGCCTGATTGTTCACCCCCGGCATTGTGGGCGACCGGGGGCCCTCGGCGCTGGATTGGCGATCCGGGAGGGCGAGGGCGAATGGGGTGTCACTGTCGGCAGGCGCAGGCGCAATGGACGCCGGCCCCGTGGGGGCGACTTTGGATTTTTCGCTGCGAAGTGCCAAAAGTCCAGCATCTACCGCCATGAAGTCACGCAGGCAGCCACTGCTGCAGTGTCGGCTCGCGGTGCAGCGCTTTGAATCAGGCCGTTTTGTTCCCACAGCACTGGCCGCGTGGCCGCACGCCTCGTGGGCGCTTGCGACCCTGATGAAGCAAAGTGACCGACTTCGATTGGCAGCGACGACACCGCAGCCGTGCTGCGCAAGATCAACGCGGCGGATGGCTATCCGGGCGTGGCAGACAGTCTTTTGACCAGCCCTGCTATTTGTTTGATGTGTGGCCTGAAGCTTCACTGCGTGGTACGCCGGGCGCGGTGATTGCCTGTCGCGAAACCGCTTTGCTGCGGGCGACGCTGGATGGTGCCGTATGGATCGGTCATGTCAAACGAGCGGACAGCATCAAATTGCCAGCGACACTGGCGTTTGAATCTGAAGGCGAAAGCCGTGCCCTGTGCGCCCTTGAATGACTGGTGGCAAGCCGATGCCGCCACATGGCAAGACATTGCGTATGAAGAACAAGGCGCGGTCGGATTCCTGCGCTTTGAGTTCTACAAACGGTGCCATGTCTACAGGCCAATGCGAACGCCTTCGTGCCGCCTTTGGCACGGGCCAAAAAGCGGCCGGTTCACGTGCTGGTCTTGACGGGGGCAGGACTTTTGGTCAAACGGTATTCCACTTGAATGTGATCGAAGCGGCCAGTTTGGCGGACGGTTCGGCGGTTGACGAGTCGGCGCAACATCAATGCCATGAACGATCTGGCGCTCGAATTGATTGGCACCGAGCAGCAAATCACGGTGGCAGCGCTGGGTGGCACGTGGTGGGTGGGCGGGTGTTTTTGGCGCGCGCCGCTGATCTGGTGGACGCGCGAGACGGTCATCTTGAACCCGCACTACAAAACATGGGCAATCTGTATGGGTCTGAATATTGACTTATCTTTGCCGCGCAGGGTGGGTGAGGAAGCGCCCACGCGATCATGCGGGACCGGCAGCCCCTGACGGCGCAGCGCGCGGTGGAGATCGGTTTCACCGACGCTTGGATACCGGGCGATAGGGTGGCCTTTGGCATTGAGGTTGCACGGCGCGCGGACGCTTGGCTGCTGAGCCCGAACTCTTTCAAGGTGGCGGTTAAACGCGAAACCCGGGCCCGCGATGAGCTAATCAAGCCTCTGGCGGCTTACCGTGAAGAGTTGGCGCAGATGCGGCGCAATTTCTAGGTTTTGACCCGAGCTATCACATTGCGCGCCATCACTTTGTGCAAAAAGTCTCCTGCTTCGTGGACGCTACGGCATCTGGCGCGCCACCGCGATCTGGGTTGGACAATTCTTCATCGGACTGATATCTGGGTTCGATCCAAATTATATGTCAAATCGGCCTCTAGCGCACGTACTACTTGCGTAAGCAGCTATAAAAAGAATAGCAAAATATGGGTTCGTTGGCATCGGTGGTGCCTGCTCAATGGCCAATGCACCTTGAATTTAAAACCTTGTGACAAGAGGGATCAGTACAAACCCGCGCGCGGGATGACCCTGATGCGCGTTGGTGTGCGGCTGGCTAAGCTTGAGACTCAAAGTCGTATGTTCAGCCTCTTGCAACTGCTATCCCATGAATCACTTCCATCACAACCGTCGCGCCTTGGTTTCCGCCCCGCATTGGCTTCAAGGCAGTGGTGGTGCCGACGCTTTGGGCGCAGGCCAGGTTGAAAAGTCCAAAATCTCCTTGCAGTCGAAGGCAAAAGTTCCTTTCACCATTTGCCGCTAACCATTGCGGAGCAACGGGCTTTTTGGGGCCGAAGGCCTGAGGTTGACATCAGTGACTTGACGGGTGATTCTCCGGCTGCGTTGAGCACCGCCAGTGCTTCGTTCGATGTGGTTTCGGGTGCCTATGAGCAGACCATCAGCTTGCAATCCAGAGGGCGTCAATCCAAGCCTTCTGTGCTTCAGGGCGAGCCGCCCAGATTGCAATGGGTATTTCGGCCCAAAGCGCTGCCCGCCTACCAGAGCGTGGCTCGATCTCAAAGGTAAAAAATTTGGTGTGTCGGCGCTTGGTTCTTCGTCCGATATGGTGGCGAGCATGATCCTGGCATGGGCCGGTCTGACGCCGTAGGACGTCAGCTTCATCGGTGGGGGACGGGGGCGGTGCAGTGAACGCCTTTCGTGCAGGCCAATACTGACGCACTGAGCAACGTCGATCCGGTCATGACCATGTTGGAACAAAAGGGTGAAACCGCATCATTGCCGATACCCGCACGCCCAAGGGTTCTGTGGACGTTTCGGCGGCCCCAGCCTGCCGGGTGCTTGTAATACGTCTGCCGAGTTTATTCAGCGCAACCCCGCGACGGTGCAGGCCCTGACTTATGCCATCATTCGCGCCCTGAAATGGCTGCAAACGGCGGTCCGGCGACATCATCAAAACGGTCCCGCCAGCCTACCTGATGGGCGACCGTGCCTTGTACCCGAGCGCTTTCAACAAGGTGCGGGGAGCCATTTCACCTGATGGACTGATGGCTGATGAGGGGCCGTGCATCTCGGTGATGGCCTTGGCCAGCTTTGATTCGTCCATCAACCTGGACAAAATTGATTTGTCAAAACCTATACCAATGCATTCGCTAGGAAGGCCAAAGCGCGTTTCCGTTATGACAACCTCAGCGCTTGGCACGTCGCTTCGGCTGGGGTGATGTGCGCTTTGTGGCTTGCTGGCTGGATTTGGCTTTTGCGCACCTTGGGCTGCACGGTACGGGTGACTTTTAAAGCCACGTTTTCCCTTGGCTGGAAGAAACAGAACGATTTCCGACCAGCCTTGAAGGCAGCTTGCGCGCTGACCTGGTTCCATTCGGCCACGTTGATGGCACTGACGCCGTAGCGTTTGGCAATGCTGGCGACGGAGTCCTTCTTTGCCTTGATCAGGGTGCGTCTTTGCTGCACATCTGCCGCCAAAGAGAGGTGTGGTGTTGTCGGCGACGTGAACACCAACGTCAGTCTCCAGATGCGGTGCGCGCGGCACCAGCAGGCTTGATCCGGCCTTGATGACCACGCGGGGTGGGATGTTGTTGATGGCACGCAGTGCCCCTCAGCCATGCCGACTCGCCGGGCGGCATCTGGGGGTTTCATGGTGGCAGGTGCCAGCCAGGCGGTCCAGCTTGCCAGGCGGCCACCACCGTAGGCTTCCAGATTGCTTGGAAAGTGGCGTCCTTGTCCCATGGCAGCAGAACTTGGGGTGTACCGGCGCGCCAGAATGACCGGGCGGCTGGCAGAAGGTTGAGTGCCTTGAAATCTTCCAGCGACACTTCGGGCCAATTTGTCGGCCAGCGCTACATCAATATCGCGTTTGATGTCTACTGTCTGAAAATACGGGCGGTTTTCAATTTCAGTGGCAAACGTGAGTTGAAAAATCCGGGCGGTGGACGATGCTCTGATGGCCTGCAACTTGCGTACAAGCAGCGCTCCCATCGGCATGTTGAGGTCGGTGTAGGCGGTGCCCAGACCGGCGCGCTGGTTTTTTGCGATGGCACGGCCTACGCCGCCTTCACTCCCGTTGTGGCGGCCAGTGAGGTGCCAGTCACCAAACATGCCATACAGCTTTTGCAGGTAGTCCAGCGCGGCGCGGGTGAGCCAGCACATCACGGCGGTCATCGCGAAAGACGTTTTGTTTAAGTTCAAATGTTTGCCCGTGGTCGGCATGAACTGCCACATACCAGTAGCTTTGGCGGTTGACAACGCTTGTGGGTTAAAGGCGCTTTCAACAAAGGCAGCAGGGCCAGTTCGGTTGGCATATTGCGCCGCTCCAACTCTTCAACAATATGGAACATGTACTTGTTCGAGCGCTCGGTCATGCGAAGAATGTAGTTCGACCGTGAGCTGTACCACTGCTCACGGTCATGCACCAGATCGTTGTCCAGATTAGGCATGCCATAGCCGCGGCGAATGCGCTCCCACAAGTTGGCTGGCGGGGTCAGCTGGGCCACGGCCAGAGTGGCTGCATGAGTCGCCGTGATGGGCTGCAAATCGCCGCTAGGCACCACGGGAGCGGTAAACCCGGGTCAGACAGTTTGGCTGGCACGACCTCCAGATTGGCTAGAGTGCGGGCTGGAAGCGGTGCTTTGGGGGTGGGGTTGTGGTGTGGGTGGCAAGTTCACACTGGGCAGCCAATGCCAGACCACAACGAGGAATGCGAAAGGTGTTAAAAATTTCATTGGAACCTATTTTTCCACAGACGCAGTGCAGCAAAGACGCTTACCTCGTCCTGTGCGCAGGCGTCGATAGCCTGTGTTGCCTGAATCACGGCAGTTTGCCGTGTTCGTAAAAACGGGCTGATCTGACGTTCTACCCCAAGTGTCGATGGCAGGGTGGGTTGAGGCCTTGCGCGCAAGTCGCGGGCGCTTTCCGCGTAGTCCATCAAAGTCTGATTGGCGGGTTCAACGGCAGCCGCAAATCGCAGGTTGCTCAGGGTGTATTCGTGGGCGCAGCAAATGCGGGTGGCGTCGGGCAACGCGGCCAGTTTGTCCAGTGAGGCAAGCATTTGGGCTGACTGCCTTCAAACAGTCGACCACAGCCGCCGCTGAACAGCGTGTCACCACAAAACAGCAAGGGTGTTTCATCCCCAGCAGCACAGTAGCAGGCAATGTGACCCGCAGGTGGCCAGGCACATCGATCACTTCAAACGTCAGGCCCAGTGACTGAGTTGATCGCCACCACACAGTCGGGACAGTGGCTCGGGCATGACTTCATGCGCTGGACCATAGACCTTGGCACCAGTGGTCTGGCGCAAATTGCCACGGCACCCGTGTGGTCGGTGTGATGGTGCGTGACCAGAATGGTCTCCAATTGCAGACCCATGTGGTTAAGCCCTCTAGAACGGGTTTTGCGTCGCCGGGGTCTACCACCAATGCCCGATGACCGTCATGCAACATCCAGATGTAGTAGTCGGTGAAAGCGGGTAGTGCAATTAACTTCATGAACATTCAAATGGTAGGTTTGCGTGTTGCACACTGAAGAAAGACCTTTGCCTCACTTTTTGTCACCTTTATCCGGCTTCGTGCCGCACCTTACGGTTCATTGCACATGACACGGCGAAGATATAGAACGGCACTCTAATTTTGAAACGAGTTGAAGCGTTGTGAGATCAATTTGTTATTGATGCTATAATTCAAAGCTTCGATCGTTTGTAGGCGCATAGCTCAGCTGGTTAGAGCACCACCTTGACATGGTGGGGTCGTTGGTTCGAGTCCAATTGCGCCTACCAAATTTCTACTTTCCTTTTTCGCAATCTCAGGGTAAACCTTTGGGGGGCTTGGGGTGGTCTTCCTTAGAATGTGTTGCAGTGCAATATGTTTTCAGATCAGGCCGGTGCTTCAGGAGTTCACATGCAAAGTAGAAAGACCGTTGAGGCAAAAGAAGTCTCACGCGTTATTAAAAAGTACCCTAATCGCAGACTCTACGACACCGACTCATCAAGTTACATCACTCTGTCAGAAGTTAACAATTGGTGATGGATGGTGAATTATTTGTAGTGCGAGATGCAAAACCGGCGCAGATATCACCCGCAGCATTTTGCTTCAAATTATTCTCGAAGAAGAAGCCAACGGATCGCCCATGTTTACCGGCCCGGTGCTAGCCAGTGTCATCCGGTTTTACGGACATGCCATGCAGGGATTCATGGGAGGCTATCTGGAAAAACATTCAGTCCCTGATGGAAGTTCAGGCACAGTTTGCCGAGAAGTCAAAAGCTTTGACACCAGAAATGTGGACCCAATTCATGGCCATGCAGTCTCCTGTATTGCAGGGCATGATGGGGAGCCCAGAGCAATCCAGAAACATGTTTTTGCAAATGCAGGAAAAATGCAAAAGCAAATGCAAAAGCAGACTGGTCAGATGCTTGGGTCTTGGAATCAAGCGTTAATTAAAGTGAATGTTGGAAAAATCGATGCTGACCGACGCAAATACAAAATCAAACACAGTGCCCAAGGTTGGGTTTGTCAGTCTCGGTTGTGCCAAGGCTTTGACCGACTCTGAACTGATCCTCACACAACCCAGTGCGGAGGGTTATCAAACCTCAAGACCTTTCAAGGTGCCGATTTGGTGATTGTCAATACTTGCGGATTCATCGATGATGCCGCCAAGGAGAGCTTGGATACCATTGGCGAGGCGCTGGCTGAAAATGGCAAAGGGATTGTGACCGGTTGTTTAGGTGCCAAATCGACAGAGGCGGGGGATAATTTGGTTCGACAAATGCATCCCAGCGTTTTGGCTGTGACTGGCCCACAGGCCACACAGGAAGTGATGGATGCAGTGCATGCCAATTTGCCCAAGCCGCATGACCCATTTGTTGATCTTGTTCCCAATGCATTTGGTGGCGGGTCTCAAACTTACTCCTAGGCATTACGCTTACATCAAAATCAGCGAAGGGTGCAATCATCGTTGCACGTTTTGGTATCATTCCATCCATGCGGGGTGATCTGGTATCTCGGCCTATTGGTGATGTTCTCAAAGAGGCGCATGCCCTGTTTGAAGGTGGCGTCAAAGAATTATTGGTGATCAGTCAGGATACTTCTGCATATGGTGTTGACACCAAGTACCGAACCGGTTTTTGGGAAGGGAAGACCCGTTAAGACGCGTTTGCTGGATTTGGTTCAGGCACTGGGAAATGGCAGCGCCGTATGGTGTATAGGTGCGATTGCACTATGTCTATCCTTTTTTTTCCTTACTCCCGTGTGGATGACGTCATTTCCTTTGATGGCGACTGGCAAGGTCTTGCCCTATCTGGATGTGCCTTTTTCAGCACAGTCATCCGGAGGTACCTGCGCCATGAAGCGACCGGCCAGTGGTGAAAAAATCTGGAACGCATACAGAGTTGGCGCGAGGCATGTCCTGACATTGTGCTTCGTAGCACGTTTATCGCCGGATTTCCCGGTGAGACAGAGGAAGAGTTTTTGCATTTGCTTGACTTCATGCGCGAAGCTGTGCCGTTGATCGTGCTGGCTGTTTTGCCTACAGCCCGGTGCAAAGGTGCGGCCGCCAATGAACACCCGGCATGTTACCGATAGAAGTGCGTGAAGAACGGCGAGCCCGCTTCATGGCGGTGGCCGAGGCCATATCGGCTCACAAACTCAAGGATCGCATAGGTGCCACGATGCAGGTACTGATTGACTCTGCGCCAGCATTGGGAAAAAAGGGGGCATTGGTCGCAGTTATGTCGATGCGCCTGAAATTGATGGTGTGGTGAAATTATCGCCACCCGAGAAAATCAGCAAGACCTTGAAGGTGAATTTACCAAAGCACGTATTGTGGGAACCCGAGGCCACGATCTCGTGGCGCAGCCATTTTGAAAAATAGCTGACCGATTCGAACAAAAAAAGCCGCTGAAAACACAGCGGCTTTTTTCAAAAACAACCTGAACATCTTTCAAAAAAACTTCGAATTTCATTTTATATTGGTGCCCAGGAAGGGACTCGAACCCCCACGAAGTTATTTCCGCTAGTACCTGAAACTAGTGCGTCTACCAATTCCGCCACCTGGGCATTTCAGGAAAGAGAGTTATTGTATCAAAAATATGAGCCAAACCAGCGGCTTGCTGGACGAAGTTGAAGGAACTGCAGGGGCACCGCGATGGTCACGGATTCGTCAACCGGCGACGATGGTGAATCCGATATTTACCTGCCACCCAATGAGATGCGGGCGGTTCTTCACAAAGACCGCGTCAGTACGCATTGTGCGAAGTGACCGCAGAGGGCGACCCGAGGGGAGAGTACTTGAAATCCTGAGCGCCCCAAACAACCCATCATTGGCCGCTTGCTGCGGGAAAGTGGTATATGGATTGGTTGCGCCAGAAGACTAGCGTTATGGGCAGGATGTGATGATTCCCAAAACGGCGACTGGTGCGGCCAAGCCGGGCCAGGTTGTCGGGTTGAACTGACGGAGCCACCTTCCCTTTATGGTCAACCGGTGGGGCGTGTCAAAGAGATACTGGGCGAGATTGACGACCCTGGTATGGAGATCGAAATTGCCGTGCGCAAGTACAGTGTGCCTTATGAGTTTTCGATGCCTGTATCGCGTTGTTCGAACGCTGCCGGACAGTGTTCGGCAGCAAGACAAAAGCGTCGCGTTGATTTGACTGATGTTCCATTGGTGACCATCGACGGTGAAGATGCGCGGGATTTTGATGACGCGGTTTATTGTGAGCAACAAAATAGGCAAAGGAAAATCAGCCGCCAAGGGGTGGCGCTTGCTGGGGCGATTGCCGATGTCAGCCATTACGTCGAGAACGGCTCCGCCATTGATGTGGACGCCTGCGAGCGTGCTACCAGCGTATTTCGCGGCGCGTTATTCCGATGTTGCCTGAGAAATTGTCGAACGGACTGTGTTCGCTCAACCCGGAAGTTGAACGCCGTGCATGGTCCGCGATATGGTGGTGACTGAAGATGGTGATGTGTCGGCTTACCAGTTTTATCCGGCTGTCATGTGGAGTCATGCAATGATTTACCTTACACCCGAAGTAGCCGCCATCTTGGTTAACACGCGTGAGCTCCGGAGGCGCTCAAGCGCAAGCAGCGGGTGTCGGACCTGATGAATTTGCATGATGTGTACTGGCATTATTGAAGTCTCGAACACGCAGAGGCGCAGTTGATTTTGAAACCGTCGAGACGCAGATTGTTTGCGACGAAGGGGGCGCATTGAAAAATCGTTCCGCGTACCCGCAATGATGCACACAAGTTGATTGAAGAGGCGATGCTTGCTTGCCAACGTTTGCAGTGCAGACTACATTTCGCAAAGCAAGCATGCAGGATTGTTTCGGTGCACGAAGGCCCCACGCCTGAGAAAAAAGAGATATTGCGCAACTATCTCAAGGCGACGGGCGGGCATGACGATCAGCGACGACCCTTCACCGGGAGTTTCAGGCGATTGCGCTGGCAACCAAGGACCGGCCAGATGCACTGCAGATTCATTCCATGCTGCTGCGATCCATGCAGCAAGCGATCTACACACCCGTCAATAGCGGTCACTTCGGCCCGGCCGAGGCCTATACCCACTTTACCAGCCCGATCCGGCGCTACCCCGATCTGTTGGTACACCGGGTCATCAAGGCAATTCTGGCCAAGACCAAGTACCAGTTGCCCGTGTTGCCCTTGCCAGGCGAGGCTCACGCCAAACTGTCTCGGCGGCTTGAAAAGGGCAGTCGGCACGCGCTGCGCAATCGGGCGAAAAACCCAAAAACTCAGCGCCGAAAGCATGGCGTGGCAAGCTGCAGGCATGCATTGCAGTGCCAATGAACGTCGTGCTGACGAGGCCAGCCGCGATGTCGAAGCGTGGCTCAAGTGCAAGCATGCGTGAGCACCTTGGCGAGGAGTATGGCGGTGTGGTCAGTTCAGCAACGAGCTTCGGCATCTTCGTCACACTGACGCCATGTATGTTGAAGGGCTTGTTCACATCACCGAGTTGGGGGCGAGTATTACCGTTTTGACGAGATGCGCCAGGAGCTTCGGGGTGAGCGCACCGGTATGCGCTATGGCATTGGTAGCCGCGTTCGGGTTCAGGTCGGTCGGTGGATCTGGATGGTCGCAGGATCGATTTTCGCTTGATCGATGAAAATGAAGGCTTGATGGCCCGCTCCGGGAAAGACAAAGATTCGTTTCGTGAAGGTAGTAGCCATCCACCGGTACAGTTTGACCTTGCCGGTTCGTCAAAAAAGCGGGCAGACCGCAAATGACTGACTCTATGCCGCGCGTTGCCAAGTCCTCTGCCCGTAGCAACCGATCATCTTCAAAACCAGCGGCAACAAAAAAGCCGTAAAACCCGGCGTTAAAAAATTACCGCAAAAACGAACTGGTCAGATGGCTGGCTGTCATTGGCAAAGTGACGGGGCCAGCGGTCAGCTGCCAGCCCATGGCGGTAAACCGAATCGCAGGCGGCTTCGAAGGCTGGTACATGGCTTCTGCCAAAGCGGCACCCACCATGCCGGCCAGTACGTCGCCAGTGCCGGCTGTCGCCAAACGTGCATTGCCAGTTGATTGATCACAGGCGTCTGGTCGGGGGCCGCGATGACCGTGCCTGAGCCTTTGAGAACGACGGTGCAAACAAAAGTTGCACCAAAACGACGTGCGGCTGCCATGCGGTCTTGCTGCACAAGTTGGGCAGTGGTGCCGAGCAGGCGGGCTGCTTTCCAGCGGTGGGGCGTGAGCACAGTGCTGGCGTGCCCATTTGCTCTTTGCTTTGAGCAGGTTTTGCAGCTGCTCTCTTTGCTATTGCATTTATAGCATCTGCATCAATCACCACGTGCGCAGCGGTCGATATTATCCTTGGAAGCTCTTCGTGAATGTATACTCCGCCACCACAGCCGCAAAACCACCGTCGCGGCCGTGAAGTCCAATGAGTCAATGGAGCGCAACATCAGCTCGGGGCGGTTTGTATCAACCTCCAAGCCCGGAGTGACCAAGCAAACCAACAAATACCCGGCCGGCACCGGCACGCAAGGCGGCGGATGCAGCCAACAAAGCAGCGCCCGTCATGCCTGTTGCACCGCCAATGACCGCGACATCGCCATAGCTTCCTTTGTGTGACGCATGTTGCCGTGTCCTGGGCATTGGAGCCCCTGCAAGCCAGGCAGTCGGTTCGCTTGCCGGGTGTGAGCTTGCTGACGTGAGGTGGCCACCGAGTTCGTGCAGCCACAGGTTGCCAACCGCATCACGTCCAGATGCGGTAAACAAGCCTGGCTTGAGCGTGAGCAGACTCAAGGTGTCAGTAGCCTTGACGCTCGGTTCGGTCAGGACACCCGTGTCGGCATTGAGTCCAGTGGGCACATCTATCGCGAGCACACTACCAGTGCAGGCGTTGATTTGGTGAATCCAGTGCGCCAGTTGCCCCTGCGGCGGGCGTGCATGTGAGCCGATACCCAGCAATGCGTCAATACAAAAATCGGGGCACAGTGGCGGCTCCTGTGCAAAATTTACCCCAGAAGCGAGCGCCCGGTCCTCGCCATTGTTGCCCGCCCCAGAGGCAATCCAGATGCGGCGGCGTGTGGCGCAATGGCCATGGCCAGTTGCGGCCACGGCCAAGCCAGCGCGCTGCATCAGTGTGAGCAGGCAGGCAGGCTTGCGCGGTTTGTTCGATGCCCCGTGTGGCATTGACGTTGTACAGGGCCTGCCGTGATCGGGGATCAATTTGCCGCATGGGAGCGATCAAGCGCAGGAGTGTTTTGCCATTTAAAACTCGTAGGTTTCACCCTCGCGAGCGAGGCGATAGACAGGGTCGCCCACATGCGAGGGGTGGTCGGCAAGCACCTGGTTGAAGACCGCATCAAGCGCATCGTCGCTGCGGGTCGGTTCGTGGTGGGTGCAAAACAGCACCTTGGCCCCTGCTTTTTTTGCGTACTCAATACTGGTGTTGAAGGTTCCGTGACCCCAGCCTTTTTTGGTCGGGTATTCCTGCTCGGTGTAGGAGCTATCAGAGATCAGGACATCGACCCCACGCATGGCCCGCAGAATGCTCTCAGACTTTTCATCCACGAAGGACTGGTACTCTGCGTAAGCCTCCTCACCCGGTTCATGAATATTGAACGGTGGTTCATGGTCGCCTGTGAAGAAAACTGATTTTCCATGGGCTTCAACTCGGTAACCAAAGTCGACAACGGGATGGTTCATCAGGTAGGGCGTCACCGTGGCAGAGCCGATCTGGATGCTTTTCTCTGGTGCCAGGGTGACGTATTCAATGTTGGCCTTCATCTCCGCTTCACGCACCGGGAAATAGCTGTATTGCAGCTGGACGGCCATGATTTGTTCAACACCCTTGCCAGTAACGGGGTCAAATGCACCATGCAGACGCAGCACGTTTCCCGGAATGAAATTGGGGATGAAAAAGGCAAACCCTGGATGTGGTCCCAGTGGGAGTGGGTGATGAAGACGTTGGCGGTCACTGGCAACTCGGCCAGCAAGGTTTGGGAAAGCGGAAAGATGCCGGTGCCTGCGTCGATGATGATGAGCTCGTTGTTGTCGGTGCGATTTCAATGCAGGTGGTGTTGCCACCGTAGCGCACTGTTTTCGGACCCGGTGAGGCAATGGACCCCCGCACACCCCAAAATCTGACTTTCATGCCTTGCCCCTAAACTTTTGAAAATATCTTGGCTTCCTCAAACATCGGAGCCAAGTCGCCCATTGAAGCAATCACTTGTCCAGTGTGCCGCCCAGGCGTTTGGCCAGCATGGAGGCAGTTCTTCAATGTGGGGTTGCCGCCAAAGCCGAACTCCAGCTTCTTGCTGATCTGGTTCGCCGCGAAAACACAGGCAATCATGTCGGAGTCTTTGAGGTCGTCTCCGTACTGGTGCCGGATCGTATCAATCAGGCCAGGGGCAAAGCGCCATTTTTCAACCAGCATGGCACCAACCACCGCATGGTCTACCCCAATGGTGGCGCGCAGTGCCATATGCAAAGAACTTCCGTTGGATTGGCTGGCCTGCAGTGCCCGGCTGAATTCCTGGGGCATGAATTGGGCACAAACCACTTTGCCAAAGTCATGCAGCAACCCCGCAATGAAGCAATCCATGGGGTCTGCATCGTCAACCCGCAGGGCCAGCTGCTTGGCAATGCTGGCCGTGGCCAGCGAATGCAGCAGATACTGCTGCGCGTCAAAGCCTGCTGCGTTGTCCTTGGGCAGCATGCCAATGGCGGCAATGCTCAGGGCCAGGTTCTTGATGGTGTTAAACCCAAGGTAGACCACCGCATGACTGATGGAAGTGATCTGCTTGGGCAGGCTGTAATACGCCGAGTTGACCACCTTCAAAATTTTGACAGTAACCACGGGGTCTTTGTCAATGACCTGTACCAGGTCTTTGGGGGTGCAATTCACGTCGCGGGTAAGCTCCAAAATTTTTTGGACACTTTTGGGAAATGCAGGCATGCCATCGACGGCAGCGGCCAATTTTTGAGAGAGTTCAGGGCTCATGGCGTTGATTGTCTGTAAACAGCTGTTTGTGTCAATACATTCATGGATTGACTCATGCGCGCAGTCGTTCCACCCCAAAACCGGAGACATCCAGGTGAGGTGTTTTTCCGCTTATTTGATCAGCCAGCGCACGCGCACTGCCGCAACTCAAGGCCCATCCACTGGCACCATGGCCCAGGTTGAGCCAAAGCCCGTTGACCCCGCTGGGGCCTAAAACAGGGGGGCCGTCGGGCAACACAGCACGCGTTCCTTTCCATTCCTGCACCCCGCCTGAAATATTGGCGGCACCGGCAAACCAGTCATGCAATACCTTGTACAGGGTCTGCAGCGAGCTGGCGCGCTTTTGGTCGGGCGAACCACCAAGCTCAGCAATGCCCGCCACCCGCACACGATGGCCCATGCGCGCTATCGACACCTTGTAATGCTCATCGATCACCGCGCTGCGCGGTGCGTTGAGCGGCTCGCGAATGACCGAGGTGATGGAGTAGCCGTGGACAGCGGCCAAAGGAATGGGAAGACCCAGTAGTGCCAGCAGCCGCGCAGACTCCATGCCTGCACACAAGACGACAGCGTCAAAAGTCCTGGCGGTTGCTTCGCCTGCCACCGCGAGCGTCACTTTTCTGGCGGGCACTATTCGCGTGACGGTTCTGTTGAAACAAAACTTGACGCCCAAACGCTGCGCCTGGCTTTTGAGCATCAGGGCAAACTGGCGGCAGTTGGCAACCTCATCCTCCGGCAAATGTACCGATCCAAAAAATTCAGTGTCGGGGTTCAGGGCAAGCTCGATTTTGCGGGTTTCGAGCGGATCGAGTTCCTTGAATGCAACACCCGCTTCACGCAGCACCTGCAATCCGGGTTGAATCAGCTGGCTGTCCCGCTCTGTTCGCAGCAGAACCATCACCCCTTCACTGCGTTCATAGTCCAGTTTGAGATTGGCGGTGATGTGGTGCAGGCGTTCGCGGCTGTAAAGCGCCAGGCGCTGGAGATTCGCTCGATTCAGTGAATACTTCTGTGGCTTGCAGGCGCGGTACCACTTCCAGAGCCAGGCCAATTCTTGCGTCGACAGAGGCAGCCCCAACTTGACCGGGGCAAAGCGGCTGAACAAACCTTGCATCGCCTTGCCTGGCACGGCGGGTGTTGCCCAAGGGCTGACATAGCTGGGTGCCACGATGCCCGCAGTGGCAAAGCTGGCCTCTTCGGCAGCGGCCCCCCGGCGCTCCAGCACGGTGACTTCGTGACCGTCGCAGGCCAGCTCGTAAGCCGTGGTCACGCCGATGATGCCGGCACCGATGACTGCAATCTTCATGCTTGCCTTAATCCAATAACTCAAAAGTGGCTGTAACGCCCATAGAACATGCGTGATACGCTACGATTTTTATAGTAAATTCCAAGTCGAATTATTCAAAATATGTTTGATTGTCGCACCCTGGCCGGTAAGGGTGCGGTACATTGGATACTTCCGTATCCCTGACCTCTGGAGAGACGCATGTCCGAAATTCCTGCCAATTTATTCGCCATTGCCGCCCAAGACACTGACCACCAGGAGACCCGCGAGTGGATGGATGCCCTCTCGGCCGTGATCCAGAACGAAGGCCCTGAGCGCGCCCATTTTCTGCTGGAGCAATTGCTGGAGCACGCGCGCCAAAGCAGCATTGACATGCCGTTTTCCGCCAACACGGCTTACGTCAACACCATTGAGGCCGACCACGAGGCGCATTGCCCCGGCAACATCGAAATCGAAGAGCGCCTGCGCGCCTACATGCGCTGGAACGCCATGGCCATGGTGGTCAAGGCCAACCGCCATCACCCGGTGGACGGGGGCGACCTGGGTGGGCACATTGGCTCCTTTGCCTCGCTGGCCCACCTGTTTGGCGCGGGTTTCAATCACTTCTGGCACGCCGAAAGCCAGCAGCCTGGCAAAGAGCATGGCGGAGACTGCCTCTACATTCAGGGTCACGTCTCGCCCGGGGTCTATGCCAGGGCCTACATGGAAGGCCGTTTGACCGAAGACCAGTTGCTCAATTTCCGACAGGAAGTGGGTGGCAAAGGCCTCTCAAGCTACCCGCATCCCAAGTTGATGCCCGAGTTCTGGCAGTTCCCCACGGTGTCGATGGGGCTGGGGCCATTGATGGCCATCTACCAGGCCCGCTTTCTGAAGTACCTGCACGCCCGGGGCATTGCCAACACCGAGAACCGCAAAGTGTGGGTGTTTTGTGGCGACGGCGAAATGGACGAGGTGGAAAGCCTGGGTGCCATTGGTCTGGCCGCGCGCGAAAAGCTGGACAACCTTATTTTTGTCGTCAACTGCAATCTGCAGCGCTTGGACGGCCCGGTGCGCGGCAACGGCAAGATCATTCAGGAGCTCGAAGGCGAGTTTCGCGGTGCGGGCTGGAACGTGATCAAACTGGTGTGGGGCAGCGACTGGGACCCCCTGCTGGCGCGCGACAAAGACGGCGCGCTCAAACAGCTGATGATGAACACGCTGGACGGCGACTACCAGGCTTTCAAGGCCAATGACGGTGCTTATGTGCGCAAGCACTTTTTTGGCCGCGACCCACGCACTCTGGCCATGGTGGCGCACATGAGCGACGACGAAATTTTTGCCCTGCGCCGTGGGGGCCACGACCCGAAAAAGGTCTATGCCGCTTACCACGCCGCCGTCAACCACAAAAACCAGCCCAGTGTGCTCTTGGTCAAGACGGTCAAGGGTTTTGGCATGGGCAAGAGCGGGGAGGGCAAAAACAACGTCCACCAGACCAAAAAGCTGACCGATGAAGACATCAAAATCTTTCGCGACCGCTTCAACATTCCGGTGCCCGACTCCAGAATAGCCGACATTCCGTTTTACAAACCGGCTGACGACACCCCCGAGATGCGCTACCTGCATGAGCGCCGCGACGCGCTGGGCGGCTACCTGCCGCACCGGCGCACCAGGTCCGACGAGCAGTTCACCGTGCCCGCGCTGCAGACCTTCAAGGCGGTGCTTGAAGCCACGCCCGAGGGGCGCGAAATCTCCACCACCCAAGCCTATGTGCGCTTTTTAACCACACTCCTGCGCGACCAGGCGTTGGGCCCGCGCGTGGTGCCAATTCTGGTGGACGAGGCGCGCACCTTTGGCATGGAAGGCCTGTTCCGCCAGATTGGCATCTACAACCCGGCCGGCCAGCAGTACACCCCGGTGGACAAAGACCAGGTCATGTACTACCGCGAAGACAAAGCCGGCCAAATCCTGCAAGAGGGCATCAACGAAGCGGGTGGCATGGCCAGCTGGATTGCTGCTGCCACCAGCTACTCCACCAGCAACCGCATCATGGTGCCGTTTTACGTGTACTACTCGATGTTTGGCTTTCAGCGCATTGGCGATCTGGCCTGGGCGGCGGGCGACATGCAGGCGCGCGGCTTTTTGCTGGGCGGCACCAGCGGGCGCACCACGCTCAATGGCGAGGGCCTGCAGCATGAAGACGGCCACAGCCACATTCTGGCCAGCACCATCCCCAACTGCATCAGCTACGACCCCACCTTTGCGCATGAGGTGGGCGTCATCCTGCACCACGGCTTGAAGCGCATGGTGGAGCAGCAGGACAACGTTTTTTATTACCTTACCCTGCTCAATGAAAACTACGCCATGCCCGGTCTGGTGGCTGGCACCGAGGAGCAGATCATCCAGGGCATGTACCTGTGCCGCGGCACAGACCATGGCGGGCCACGCGTGCAATTGCTCGGTAGCGGCAGCATCCTGCGCGAAGCCATTGCTGCGCAAGAACTGCTGGCGCAGGACTGGGGCGTGGCCGCCAACGTGTGGAGCTGCCCCAGCTTCAACGAACTCGCCCGCGACGGCCAGGACTGCGAGCGCCACAACCTGCTGCATCCGTCAGATGAGGCCAAGGTGCCCTTTGTAACCCGCCAGCTTGAAAGACACAGCGGCCCGGTGGTGGCGTCAAGCGATTACATGAAAGCCTACGCCGAGCAGATTCGCGCCTTCATCCCCAAGGGCCGTGGCTACAAGGTGCTGGGCACCGACGGCTTTGGCCGCAGTGATTTCCGCTCCAAGCTGCGCGAGCACTTTGAGGTGAACCGCCATTTCATCGTGCTGGCGGCCCTGAAGTCCTTGAGCGAGGAGGGCGCTGTGCCGGTGCACACTTTGAGCCGAGGCGATTGCCAAATATGGCATCCAGACCGACAAGGTCAACCCGCTGTACGCATGAACCCAATTTTGAAAGCTCAACAGGAGTCAAGACAATGTCACTCGTAGCCATCAAAGTCCCTGATATTGGCGACTTCAAAGACGTGACCGTGATTGAGATCATGGTCAAGCCGGGCGACCCCATCCGGCTTGAGCAGTCGTTGATGACGGTGGAGTCCGACAAAGCGGCCATGGAAATCCCGGCCAGCCACGCCGGCGTGCTCCATGAGCTCAACATCAAACTGGGCGACAAGGTCAATGTGGGCGATTTGATCGGAATGCTGGAGGCCATGGATGCAGCCCCCGCTGCAGTTGAACCTGCATCGTTGCCAGCTGTCGATTCAACCCCCTCAAAAATTGAACAAAATACGCCTGTACCGCAGGTAGAAAGTGCGCAAGCAGCTCCTGTTTTAATAGCGGAATCACCTCTCCCAACAGCCCTCCCCCCCAGCCGCCACCCCAGCCGCCACAGCGGCCACATTTGCCACTGCCCCAGCCTGCCCATCAGCCGGGCACTGTGCAGGCTGGCTTGCCCCATGCCTCGCCCTCGGTGCGCAAGTTCGCCCGCGAGCTGGGTGTGCCCTTGAATGAAGTCAAGGGCAGCGGGCTCAAAGGCCGCATTCTTGACGCCGATGTGCAGGCGTTTTCCCGATCTGTCATGAGCGGCGCGGTGCAAACGCTGGCAGCAGCACAGCAGGCCAAGACCATCCCGCCAGAGACAAGGGGCGATGGCGCTGGGCTGGGGCTGCTGCCCTGGCCGCAGGTGGACTTTGCCAAGTTTGGCCCCACCGAGCGCAAAGCCATCTCGCGCATCAAGAAGATCAGCGCCGCCAACCTGCACCGCAACTGGGTGATGATTCCCCACGTCACCAACCACGACGACTGCGACATCACCGAGCTGGAGGCCTTTCGCGTGGCTATCAACCAGGAAAACGAGCGCACCAGCAAAGCTGCGGGGCAGGGCGGCGTCAAAGTCACCATGCTGGCCTTTCTGGTCAAAGCCTGCGTGGCCGCGCTCAAGAAGTTCCCTGAATTCAACGCCAGCCTGGACGGCGACGAACTGGTGCTCAAGCAGTACTTTCATATTGCCTTTGCCGCCGACACCCCCAACGGCCTGATGGTGCCGGTGATCAAAAACGCCGACCAAAAAGGCATCTTTCAAATCTCGCAGGAAATGAGCGAGCTGGCCAAGAAGGCGCGTGACGGCAAGCTCAGCCCGAGTGAGATGCAGGGCGGGTGCTTCACCATCTCCAGCCTGGGCGGCATCGGCGGGCGCTACTTCACGCCCATCATCAATGCGCCCGAGGTGGCGATTTTGGGTGTGTGCAAGTCCAGCATGGAGCCGGTGTGGGACGGCAAGGCCTTCGCGCCGCGCCTGATGCTGCCACTTTCCCTCAGCTGGGACCACCGCGTGATTGACGGGGCTGCAGCGGCGCGCTTTAACGTTTACCTGGGGCAAATTCTGGGTGACTTCCGGAGGGTTTTGCTGTGAGCGCCATCGACATCAAGGTTCCCGACATTGGCGACTTTTCAGAGGTCACCGTCATCGAACTCATGGTCAAGGTGGGTGACACCATCGGGCTTGACCAATCCCTCATCACCGTGGAGTCCGACAAGGCCTCCATGGAAATCCCCGCCAGCCAGGCTGGCGTGGTCAAGGAGCTCAAGGTCAAACTGGGCGACAAGGTGAAAGAAGGCTCCGTGCTGCTGACGCTGCAGCCAAGCGCCGACGCTGAAAGTTCAGCACAAAATACGGCTCCTGCGCATATAAACAATGCGCAAGCAGCTATCAATACTGTAGCGGTTTCGCCGCCTGAAGTGACTGCTGCAGCGGCCAAACCTGCCCCGGTGGGTGCCAGCTACGCCGGCGCGGTCGATCTGGAATGCGACCTGCTGGTGCTCGGCGGCGGCCCTGGCGGCTACTCGGCGGCCTTTCGGGCGGCTGATCTGGGATTAAACGTTGTCATCGTCGAGCGCTACGCCACGCTGGGCGGCGTCTGCCTGAACGTGGGCTGCATCCCCAGCAAAGCCCTGCTGCATGTGGCGGCGGTGATGGACGAGGTGAGCCACTTGGGCGACTTGGGTGTGGACTTTGGCGCGCCCACAGTGAACATTGACAAGCTGCGTGGCCACAAAGAAAAAGTCATCGGCAAACTTACCGGCGGCCTGGCGGCCATGGCCAAGATGCGCAAGGTGACCATCGTGCGCGGCTACGGCGCGTTTGTCGGAGCGCACCATATCGAAGTGGAAGAAACCACCGGCACCGCTCAAGAGAAAACCGGCACCAAGAAAGTGGTGGGCTTCAAAAACGCCATCATCGCCGCTGGCTCACAAGCCGTGCGTCTGCCTTTTATGCCAGAAGACCCCCGTGTGGTGGACTCTACCGGCGCGCTGGCCTTGAAAGAAGTGCCCAAACGCATGCTGATTCTGGGCGGCGGCATCATCGGGCTGGAGATGGGCACCGTTTACTCCACCTTGGGCGCTCGCCTTGACGTGGTGGAAATGCTGGACGGTCTGATGCAAGGCGCTAACCGCGATCTGGTCAAAATCTGGCAAAAGATGAACGCCAAGCGTTTCGACAACATCATGCTTGCTACCAAAACAGTAGCTGCTCGCGCACTGCCAGAGGGCGTAGAGATCACTTTTGCACCTGCAAAAGAAGGTGTGACCGTGCCACCCCCGCAGGTTTACGACCTGGTGCTGCAAGCCGTGGGCCGCACGCCCAACGGCAAGAAGATCGGTGCCGACAAGGCTGGCGTGGCCGTTTCCGAGCGTGGCTTCATCAACGTTGACATCCAGATGCGCACCAACGTGCCTCACATTTTTGCCATCGGCGACATCGTCGGCCAGCCCATGCTGGCGCACAAGGCCGTGCACGAGGCGCATGTGGCGGCGGAAGTGATTGCAGGAGAGCTGCAAGGCAACAAAGAGCTGGCCTCAGCGGCGTTCAACGCCCGCGTCATCCCCAGCGTGGCCTACACCGACCCCGAAGTGGCCTGGGTTGGCCTGACCGAAGACCAGGCCAAGCTGCAAGGCATCAAGGTCAAGAAGGGCCTGTTTCCTTGGACGGCATCGGGCCGCGCCATCGCCAATGGCCGCGACGAAGGCGTCACCAAACTGCTGTTTGACGATTCACCCGAAGAGGGATCGGACGGCCATGCTGGCCGGGGCCACGGCAAAATCCTCGGCGGCGGCATCGTAGGCACCCATGCGGGTGACATGATCGGCGAAATTGCGCTGGCGATTGAGATGGGTGCGGATGCGGTGGACATCGGCAAGACGATTCACCCGCACCCGACGCTGGGCGAGAGTATTGGCATGGCGGCGGAAGTGGCGCATGGTTCGTGCACGGATGTGCCGCCGGGGCGGAAGTAGAAAGTTTTAAATTTCAAAGAGCCCAAGCTTGCTTGGGCTTTTTTATTTCTCGGGCGCATTGAACGGTATCTTCACTCTGCGTGGCATACTTTTGGGCTATTCCGGCGCGCCCAATGACCCCCACAAAAATCACCCTCTCCCAGCTCGAAAGCTTTCTGTTCAAGTCCGCCGACATCCTGCGCGGCAAGATGGACGCATCGGAATACAAGGAATTCATCTTCGGCATGCTGTTTTTAAAGCGCCTGTCCGACGAGTTTGACCTCAAGCGCACGCAAATCAAAAAAGACTTTGCCCACCTGCGCGACCAGCCCGAACTGGTGAAGGAGCTGCTGGAAGACAAAGCCACCTACGGCGAAACTTTTTTTGTGCCTGTGCGCGCCCGCTGGAACGAGTCGTGGCTGGACGAGGAGGGTCAAGAAGTGCCTGCTCTCAAAGACCTCAAGCACGACATTGGCAACATGCTCAACAAAGCCATTGCAGCAGTGGAGGATGAAAACGACGCCCTGAACGGCGTGCTCAAGAACAACATCGATTTCAACGCCGTCAAAGGCAAAACCAAGGTGCCTGATGCCAAGTGGAAAGAGCTGCTAGACCACTTCAGCCAGCCGCACTTTATTCTGGTGAATGACAACTTTGAGTTCCCCGACCTGCTGGGCGCGGCGTACGAGTACCTGATTAAGTTCTTTGCCGACAGCGCGGGCAAAAAGGGTGGCGAGTTCTACACCCCGGCCGAAGTGGTGCGCCTGCTGGTGCAAATCACCAAACCGCAGGCCGGGCATGAGATTTACGACCCCACGGTGGGCTCGGGTGGCTTTTTAATTCAAGCCCACCAATACGTCGAAGAGCAGGGGCAAAACGCCAACGACTTGGCCCTGTTTGGGCAAGAGGTTAAAGGCGATGTGTGGTCCATCAGTGTGATGAACATGATCCTGCACAACGTCACCCGCTTCACCATTGAAAACGGCGACACCCTGGAAGACCCGCTCTTATTGGATGGCAACAGCCTGCGCAAGTTTGACCGCGTGCTGGCCAACCCCCCGTTCTCGCAAAACTACAGCCGCGCCACCCTCAAGCACCCCAGCCGCTTTCGCGAGTGGTGCCCCGGAGACCGGCAAAAAGCCGACCTCATGTTTGTGCAGCACATGCTGGCCAGCTTGAAGCCGGGCGGCCACATGGCCACGGTCATGCCGCACGGCGTGCTGTTTCGGGGTGGTAAAGAAAAGCTCATCCGCGAGCTGCTGATTAACGATGACGTGATCGAATCCATCATCAGCCTGCCGCCCGGCCTTTTTTATGGCACTGGCATACCGGCCTGCGTGCTCGTCATCAACAAAAACAAGCCCGACAGCCTGAAAGACAAGGTCTTGTTCATCAACGCCGACCGCGAATTCGCCGAAGGCAAAAACCAGAACAAACTGCGCCCCGAAGACATCGAGAAAATCGACTACGTGCTCACCCACAAGCTGCAGCTGCCCAAGTACAGCGCGCTGGTCAGCAAAGCCACCATCGTTGACCAGCACGATTACAACCTCAACATCCGCCGCTATGTAGACAACACCCCCGCGCCCGAGCCCGAAGACGTGCAGGCCCATCTGCTGGGCGGCTTGCCAGATAACGAAGTGCAGGGCACCCGCGTGCAAAACGCCCTGCAACAGTTTGGCCTGATCACCGCCACCGTGTTCGCCCCCGCCCGTGCAGGCTATTGGTGCTTTGCCGCCAGCATGGCCGCCCAAGCCGACATCAAAACGACGGTGGATGCCCAAGCCCCTGTACAAGCCACGGTGCAGCGCCACAGCGACGCACTGGCCGCCTGGTGGCAAGTAGCGCAAGACGACTTTGCCCAACTGCGCAGCGGCAAAAAAATGCCCGAGGTGCGCCAGGAGCTGCTCAGCACCCTCAAAACCAAACTCATGCCGCTGGCCGTGCTGGACGAGTTCAAAAGCGCAGGCGTGTTCGTCAACTGGTGGCAGCAAATCCGCTACGACCTCAAAACCGTGGTCTCCACCGGCTGGCACCACACCCTGATTCCCGACAGCTTTTTTGTTGCCGCCTACTTTCAGAAAGAAGCCGACGGCCTGGCCCTGCTGGACGCCAAACTCTCCGAGGCGCAGAGTGAACTGGCCGAAGCGGTAGAAGCCGTGCAAGAAGCCGTGGCCTACGAGCCAGAAGAGGACGAAACCGTCAACGCCGCCACCATCAAAAAAGCGCTGAGGGAAGCGCTGGACGACCTGGAGGGCAGCCAAGGTGCCAGCGCCACCAAAGAGCGGGCGCTGCTGCAAACGCACGACAAAGCAATTGCCCTGCTTGAAAAAACCATCAAAGAAGTCAAAACCACCCGCAAGGTGTTGGGTGACGAGCTGGAATTCAAAATTTTGCTCAAGCGCCAGGGCGCAGATGAGGTCAAAGCTGAAAGCCTGGAACTGCTGGCCACCGTCAACGCCCAGCTCGCACTGCTTACCGAAGCCAAAAAAGACGAGAAAAAACAAATCACCGCGCTGCGCAAAGACCAGGCCGCACTGACGGCCCGCATCCAGCGCGCCGACCAGGTGCTGGCCGACATAGGTGGGCCATTGACCGACGAGCAGGCCAAAACCCTGATTTTGAAAAAGCTGCACGATCTGGCCACCACAGAACTGCACCGCTACCTGAACGCCGAAAAGCGCCAGTTGATTGCGGCGCTGGAGAATTTGTGGGGTAAATACGCTGTGTCTAGTAGGGCGCTGGAGGATGAACGCAGCAAGACTTTGAAAACCTTGGATGCGTTTATGGCGGGGTTGGGGTATTTGAAATGAAGAAAGTCGCTAAATCGACCATGGACAGGGCTAAACCCCTCGAATTCGAGGGGTTTAGAAACAAGGCAAAACTCAATGGCGTAGGGTGTTTGCAATGAACATTCCTAGCGATTGGGTAACGGGGCTTCTGGGCGACTTATGCAGCATCGAGATCGGTGGTACGCCATCCCGAAATGCTCCTGAGTATTGGGATGTAGCTAAAGAAACCAATAACGCTTGGCTCTCGATTCGTGATTTGAATAAACGTGTAATTCACACCACCAGCGAGCATATTTCTGCTGAAGGCGTGAAGAACTCCAACGTGAAGCTTCAGTCTGTGGGCACGGTGCTCATGAGTTTCAAGCTATCCATTGGCCGCGTGGCCTATGCGGGAATTCCTCTTTACACCAATGAAGCAATCGCTGGCCTGCGATCAGAGGTAGTCGATCACGACTTCTTGTACCAGGGGCTTCAACATTGCGATTTGCTTGCAGGCGTGGATCAGGCCATTAAAGGCGCAACGCTCAACAAGGCAAAGCTGAAAAAAATCAAGTTTGAGTACCCACCATCACGGAATGAGCAATCCAAGATCGCCGAAATCCTCTCCACCGTTGACCAAGCGATTGAACAAACCGAAGCCCTGATCGCCAAACAGCAGCGCATCAAAACCGGCCTGATGCAAGACCTGCTCACCCGTGGCATCGACGAACACGGCCAGCTGCGCACCGAACAAACCCACGCCTTCAAAGATTCCCCGCTGGGGCGGATTCCGGTGGAGTGGGAGGTGGCTCGATTGGGTGAAGTTGCCGACATCAGCGCAGGCGTGACGCTTGGCAAATCCTACGAAGGCCCGGACACAGTAGCGCTGCCGTATTTGCGGGTCGCTAACGTTCAAGATGGCTATCTCGATTTGTCGGAAATGAAGTCAATCCGCGTTCCCAACAATCACCTTGAGAAATACGCGCTAAAGGTCGGCGATGTTTTGATGAACGAAGGTGGCGACTTCGACAAGTTGGGACGTGGTGCTGTGTGGCGTGGTCAAGTTCCAGTCTGTTTGCATCAGAACCATGTTTTCAAAGTCCGACCGCACAACGAGACACTAGCATCTGACTTTCTGGCGGCGGTGTCTGAATCGACGTATGGAAAATCTTTTTTCATGATGGCATCCAAGCAGTCCACGAACCTGGCTTCTATCAACTCGACTCAACTGAAAGCCTTTCCAATTCCCCTGCCGGATTACCAAGAACAAATCCGAATTCAGACCCAGTTCAATCGACTGGCAGAAGTATTGAATGGCTCAGCGGCTGAGTTGAAAAAGCAACGGTCTCTCAAGGTCGCCCTCATGCAAGACCTCCTCACAGGCCGCAAGCGCGTCACCGACCTGCTGGAACCCGCTGCCGCTTGACCCCCGAGAACACCCCCATGCTCCACCAAGAATCCCAGCACACCGAATGGAAAGAAACGTGGCGTGATGACTATTTGCGCTGGGTGTGCGGCTTTGCCAATGCGCAAGGCGGGCGTTTGTTGCTGGGGGTGAACGACAAGGGCCAAGTGGTCGGCCTGCCCGATGCGGCCAAGCTGCTGGAGGACTTGCCCAACAAGGTGCGCGACCTGCTGGGCGTGGTGGTGGAGGTGAATCTGCAAGAGCAAGGCGGTTTGCAATATCTGGAGCTAGTGGTGCAGGCCTACCCCAATCCCATCAGCTACCGGGGCCATTACTACATGCGCAGTGGCAGCACGCTGCAAGAACTCAAAGGCGCGGCACTGGACCGCTTTTTGTTGGGCCGCCAAGGCCGCACGTGGGATGGCGTGCCTTTGCCGCAGTTCAGCTTGGCCGATGTGTCGGCCCCGGCCATGGCGCGGTTTCGCCAGTTGGCCCAGCGCAGTGGGCGGCTGGATGCCGAGACGCTGGCCAATACCTCGGTGGACAGCGATGCCAATTTGCTGGACAAGCTGCGCCTGAAAGATGGCGCTTATTACAAACGCGCCACCGCTTTGCTGTTTGCAGCCGACCCGCAGCGCTTTGTGACCGGGGCGTTTGTGAAGGTGGGTTACTTTGAGTCGGAGACCGAGCTGCTGTACCACGACGAGGTGGAGGGCGACTTGTTCCACCAGGTCAAGAACACGCTGGATTTGCTGCTGACCAAATACCTGAAGGCCGTTATTTCTTACGAGGGCATTGTGCGGGTGGAGACATTTCCCGTGCCGCGTGCAGCGCTGCGCGAGGCGGTACTCAACGCGCTGGTGCACCGCGACTACGCGGTGACCGCGCCGGTGCAGATTCGGGTGTACGAAGACCGCTTGCGTATGTGGAACCCGGCGGTGTTGCCCGAGGGTTGGGCGCTGGACACACTGCTGGGCGCGCATTCGTCCAGCCCCTACAACCCGGCCATTGCGAATGCTTTTTTCCGGGCGGGCGAGATTGAGGCCTGGGGCCGTGGGGTGGAGCGTATTTTTGCAGCCTGCCGTGCGGCGGGCGTGCCCGAGCCGGTGCTGCGTTATGAGCCCAATGATATGTGGATGGAGTTTGCGTTTGCCCCAGCATATTTGAAGGCGCTGAAGGGTGGGCAAAAGCAGACCGAACAAGTCGAGGCCCAAGTCACCCCCGAAGTCACCCCCGAAGTCACCCCCGAAGTCACCCCCGAAGTCACCCCCGAAGTGGTGCGCATGCTGCATACGGTGAATGGCGAGATGAGCCGCGCTGAGCTGATGAATGCTTTGGGCTTGAAAGACGAAAAACATTTTCGTACCCACTACCAGCAAGCGGCTTTGGCCGCAGGCGTGCTGGAGATGACGGTGCCAGACAAGCCGCAAAGTCGGCTTCAAAAATACAAATTGACTGCTTTAGGGAGGCAGTGGCTCACCCACCGGAACAAGGCATGAACAGGCTATGAGCAAACTAAGCAACCAACAAATCAAGCTGGACGAGCGCAACCATGTGGAGCTGCCTTTGCTGGACCAGCTCAAAGGCCTGGGCTGGGAGGTACTGGACTTGCAAGCCCAGCAAACCCCGGGTGAAACACACCGCAGCAACTTGACCGAGGTGCTGATGCTGCCGGTGTTGCGTGCGCAGCTCAAGATCATCCAGCCCTGGCTGCAGGCCGACCAGGCCGACGAGGTGGTGCGCCAACTGGCGACATTGCCCAGCAGCAACTTGCTGCAAAACAACCAGCATATGTTTCGCCTGCTGACTGAGGGCACCAGCGTGGGCGAAAACCGCGCCACGGGCGAGAAGAGCCCCACGGTGCGGTTCATTGACTTCGATAAGGTCGAGAACAACCGTTTTATGGCGGTGTGCCAGTTCAAGGTGCGTATTTTGGGCACAGCGCACCACATCGTTCCCGACGTGGTGTTGTTTGTGAACGGCATTCCGGTGGTGGTGATTGAGGCCAAATCGCCCAAGGTAAAAGATGCTTTGTCCGAGGCGATTGACCAGCTGTTGCGCTACAGCGAGCAGCGCGGGGCCAAAGGTGAAGGCAGTGCGGCGCTGTTTGCGTTTAACCAGTTTGTGGTGGTGACCTGCCGCAACGAGGCCAAGTTTGGCACCATTACCACCCACAACGAGAAGCATTTTTACCGTTGGTCAGACCCGTTCCCCCGCACGCTGGATGAGTTGGAGCACGGCACCAGCAGCCCGAATGACCAGCAGCGCCTGGTGGCGGGCATGATGGACCGCGAGAATTTGCTGGGCATCATCCGCACGTTCACTATTTTCAGCACCAGCGACAAGGGCGAGCTGATCAAGGTGGTGGGGCGCTACCAGCAGTTCCGCGCGGTCAAGCTGGCGGTGCAGCGGCTGCTATCGGGCCAGAACCCACGCGCACGCAGCGGCATCATCTGGCACACGCAGGGCAGCGGCAAATCGCTGACCATGATGTTCATGGTGCGCGAGATGTACCGCCACGCGACGCTGGCCAAGTGGAAGGTGGTGTTTGTGACCGACCGCACCCAGCTGGAAGAGCAGTTGAGCGAGACCAGCCAGAGCATTGGTTTTCAGGTAAAGGTGGCAGACAACATCAAGGCGCTCAAGGAGTTGCTGGCCAGCGATGCGTCGGACTTGGTGATGGCCATGATCCACAAGTTCCGCGAGGCGGATTTAGAGGCCACCTTCCCCGAGCTGAACAAGAGCCCCTACATTTTGGTGATGACGGACGAGGCACACCGTTCGCAATATTCCAAGCTGGCCGCCAATCTGGACAAGGGCGTGCCCAACGCATCACGCATTGGCTACACCGGCACCCCCATCGACAAGACCGAGAAGGTGTTTGGCGAGTACATCGACAAATACACCATGCGCCAGGCCATTGAAGATGGTGTGACGCTGGAAATTGTGTACGAGGGGCGCACGCACAACGCCGAGGTGCAAGACAAGCCGGGCCTGGACGCCAAATTTGCCGATGTATTCAGCGACTACAACCTGGAAGAGCGTTTGGCGATTTTGGGCTTTGGTTCACGTGCGGCGTATCTGGAAGCCGAAACGACCATCGAGGCCAAAGCCCAGGATATGGTGACGCATTACCTGACGCATGTGTTCCCCAACGGCTACAAAGCACAAATTGTGGCGTCTTCACGCGAAGCGGCGGTGCGCTACAAAAAATACGTGGATGCATCGTTGTTGGCAGCCAAGGTGCCGCAACTGAAAAGTGATGTGGTGATTTCGGGCAGCCACAACGACGAACTGCACCTCAAGGCATTCACTGACAGTAGCAAGCACGAAGCCAGCATTAAAAGCTTCAAGCTGCCGTTTGGTAAGGAAGACGACAACGGTATCAACGGCGATGTGGGTATCGTGATCGTTAACAACATGCTGCTGACGGGCTTTGACGCGCCTATTGAGCAGGTGATGTACCTGGACAAGGTGATCGTGGCGCACGGCCTTTTGCAAGCCATTGCGCGGGTGAACCGCGTGGGTGGGCAGACCAAAGAAAAGGGCTTTGTGGTGGACTATGTGGGCATTGGTCACCATCTGAAAAAAGCGCTGGATGCTTACGACGCACGTGAGCAAAAAGAGCTGACCCAGGCCATTAGTTTCCCGGAAGATGAGTTGCGGGAGTTGCAAGCCAGCCATGCAGCCATTACCGAGTTTTTGGCCCAGCACGGGCTTACCGACCTGGCGGACCACGATGCATTTTTTGATGTGTTTTATGACGAAGATGTGCGCTTTGCGTTCATGGCGCTGTTCAAGGTGTTTACGAAAAACTTGAACTTGGTGTTTCCGGCCCGCCAAGCGCTGGACCACATGGGTGACTACAACGCTTTGGTGGCGATCAATGAATTGGCGGCCAAGCATTTCCGTGATGAGCGCCTCAGCATGAAGGGCATACCGCCCAAGCTGCGCCAGATTACGGATGCGTATCTGGTGTCGCAGGGTATTGATGTGAAGGTCAAGCCGATTTCGATTCTGGATGAGGACTTTCAGAAAGAGGTCAAAAAGCACGACCGCATCAAGAGCCGGGCGGCAGCGATTGAGCACGCGGTTCGCAACCACCTGGATGTGGAGTTGAATGACGACCCGGAGTTGCAGGCGTCGTTTGCCGATGCCTTGGCACAGATTTTTCTGGACTTTGCAAAAAACTGGGCCAAGATTTACGAGGAGCTGGAGAAGCTGCGCCAGCGCATCATCAGCGCCAGCCAGGAGCCGACTTACGGGCTCAGCAAAAAGAAGCAGATGCCGTTTTTCCGGATGCTGCGCAAAGAGATTTTTGGCGAGTTACCCGCAGTGGATGGCCTTACTGCAATGGAGAAACCACCGGCCCCGCTGGGGTGGACTGAAGAGAGCCAAATTAGCGCCTTGGTGGCGTTGACGCAGCATGTGTACGGCGAAATTGAACGTGAACTCAAGTTGACCGGATTTTGGGAAAGCATTCCCGCAAGGAACAAGCTGGTAGCTGATTTGCAAAGAACATTGCTGCAGCCAGAGTTTGTTGGCATGCCGCATGTGGCCGCCAACCGCAAGCACATCATCAGCCGGATGATGGAGATTGCCGAGAAGAACAACGACCTGATTCAATTCGCCAACGAATGAACCTTACCTACACCACGGTTCGGTCGGCAAAGCGGAAGAATCTCACGATCACGGTGGAGCGTGATCGTTCGGTCGTTGTGTTGGCGCCTGTTGGCGCGACCGATGAGGCCATTGACCGTGTAGTGCAAAGCAAACGGGAATGGTTATTTGAGAAGTTGCAACACGCGCCCAAATACCAAGGCAGGCCGCATGCGCCCGGCAAAGAGGTGGTGAGCGGCGAATCGGCCTTGTATTTAGGGCGCGAATACCGAATGACTTTGACCAGCACGCCTGAGGGTGGGGTGGTTTTTGATAGGGCATTTTTTATCCCTCAGGGAGACAGGCTGCAAACCCGGCAAGCGTTCAGAGATTGGTATGGGCAACAAGCCAAAGAAATTATCTTGCCCCGTTTGGCTCGCTACGCCGCCGAGTTGGGTGTGAAAGTGGCCGAGGCCGCGATTGTGGATAACCGCCTGCGTTGGGGCTCATGCACGACCAAAAACAATATCCGACTGAATTGGCGGCTGATCAAGGCACCCATGTCGGTGATTGATTATGTCATCGTGCATGAGCTGGCGCATTTGCTGGAAGCCAATCACACGCCGGATTTCTGGAACATTGTTCGAGCCAAAGTGCCGGGAGCCGAAAAATCCAAAGCGTGGTTGAAGGCGCACGGGCAGTTGCTGGAAGAAGAAATTTGATGGCTCGGTAGAAGTGCATGGCCGTCTTTGGCGGTGCCTGTAGCCAGTGCTGGTGGTGGAACGCATTGGGTGGGCGCTGGCTGTTGAGGGGCCAGGAATTTTCCCCTAAAAAAATGCCGTTTCAGCCCGTGGATCGTGCGGAGCTAGCTACCAAAATTGTAGTATTTTGAGGCTTCAATTGATTCGAACCAGACCATCTTTGCTGCACCGCCGACAGCAAACTCAGCTTTGTCTACGGTCCCGAGCACCAGCGCATCAAACAAAATGATGCCCTCATCGGCAATGGCACCAGCAGCTACTTTGCGGGTAACACCTGGCACCTCGATGGCGAGGACAGCCTGGGTCTGACGTATGAAATAGAAGTGCACAGCAACGGCACGGTGGAGGAAAAGCAATACGTCACGGCTGGCTCAAGCACCTTTGCGCTGGCTAGAGGAATCTACAAGAAGGGCGAGTACAAGACTAACAACACTTAGGTGCCAGTTGTTAAAAGTTGTAATGCAGTGCGCCCCTTTTCGCAGATTGAGAAAATGGGCTGGCTCGATTTAAACGAGGGTCGATTTCAACGAATTAAACGAAAAACCGTGCAGGGCAGACAGAGTTGCATTAGGATTGCAGATCCAAGTTTCAACCTTCGATTTGCAAAATGATCCCCCGTTCCGCTGCTTCCAGCTTGCTGCGTTTGGCCAAGGGCTTTCCGATAGTCGCCGTGACTGGGCCACGCCAGTCTGGCAAAACAACGCTGGCCCAAGCCGTTTTCCCCCACAAACCTTATGTGTCTCTGGAAAACCCCGATGAGCGTGAATTTGCCGAGCGCGATCCCAAGGGCTTTCTGGCCCGCTTTGACCGGGGTGCGATTTTGGATGAGGCACAACGCTGCCCCGCCATTTTTTCCTGGCTGCAGGGGGTGGTCGATGCGCGCGGCATCATGGGCGACTTTGTACTTACAGGGTCAGCACAGTTTGAGTTGATTTCCGGTGTGACCCAGTCGCTGGCAGGGCGTGTGGGGCGCATCGAGTTGCTGCCCTTGTCAGCGAACGAGTTGGCAGCGGCGGGCAAACTTCCCGACAGGCTGGAGGACATGCTGCTCAGTGGCGCATACCCCGCCTTGTATGACCGCGATGTGTCGCCTGGCGACTGGTTTCCGAACTATGTCGCCACGTACCTGGAGCGCGATGTGCGCCAACTGATCGCCGTGCGGGATTTGTCGCAGTTTCAACGCTTTGTACGCATGTGCGCAGCGCGCTCCGGGCAGTTGCTCAACCTGGCTGCGTTGGGGGCGGACTGCGGTATTTCGGCCGTCACGGCGCGGGAGTGGCTCTCGGTGCTGGAAGCCAGCTACCTGGTCACACGCCTTGCACCCTACCACCGCAATTTTGGCAAACGGCTGGTCAAAACGCCCAAGCTGTATTTCCTGGATGTGGGGCTCATGGTCTGGCTACTGGGCATCCGTGATGCTGTCAGCATTCAAAGCCATGCCGCACGTGGAGCCCTGTTTGAGACCTTTGTGGTGGGCGAATTTGTGAAGCGTCGGTTTAATGCAGGGCAACCGGCCGACCTGTACTTTTGGCGTGACAGCGCGGGCCACGAGGTTGACTTACTGTATGAGACCGCGCAGGGTTTGCAAGCGGTTGAAATGAAATCGGGAACCACCTTTGCTTCGGACTGGCCAGATGCCATCGCCAAGTGGCAAGGCTTCGCCAAAGACGAGGCGCTGATGCCGATGATTGTGTTCGGCGGTGAAGGTGCCTACGAGCGCCAAGGCTGCCGGGTGCTGGGCTGGCGCGAACTGGCGAATCCGTGATTTTTTAATCAGACCGGGGCAGTGACCTGTTTGTAGCGCGCTATTTCTTTCATCACTTCTTGGGGGCAGAAGACCTAGCCTGGCTGGCGAAGTTTAAAGACCTGCACTTGACGGACGACGAGGCCAAGGCGCTGGTTGTGGTGCGTGAGGCTGGCGCTCTGAACAATAGCACCTATCGCGAGCTGACCCAAGTGGACACCTTGAGCGCTAGCCAAGCACTGCGCCGCCTGCGCGATGCCGGACTACTGGCCCAAAAGGGGCGCGGCGCGGCGACTTACTATGTGCCGACCGATAAATTGCTAGAAAAGTCCTTATCTGCCAACCCGGAGAGATTATTAAGTGAAGCAGGCTTATTGTGCGGTGCCAACCGAGTCAGGTATCAGAGTTTGACCAGAATTGTCTGATTTTGCGGAATCAAAATCCCGCTGCCTTGGTTCATAGTTCAACACCTGCCATACCATGGCAAGACCAATAGAGGAATCTACAAGAAGAGCGAGTACAAGATTAACAACACTGATGCCAGTTGTTCAAAATGCAGTGCGCCGCTTTTCGCAGATTGAGAAAATGAGCTCCAACCTGAACAGACCACGGGCTTTCGGAAGCCGAAAATCCGTAGCATACTTGCCCTCATGCGGTTGAATTTCCTATCCGTTGATGCAGGTGATTGCATCAGCCCGCAACGAGTGGATCAAATCTACAGCCAAGCTGGTGCAGGACAACCTTGACGCCATGGCAGAACAAGAGCAGGACGATGCTGCCAGCATTGATGCCGATGAACTGTGACGCTACATAATCAATAGCTGCTTGCGCCCGTCGTACGTGCGCAAACGGCCAATTACATACATTAAATTTGCTGCGCCATAGCCACCCGCGCCGCCTGCGCCAGAAAGCCACTGCGCGTGGCACCGTGGGCACTGGCGTAGCTGTCGATGCGGCTCAGCAGCAGGCGCGGCAGGGTGATGTTGATTTTCTCGGCCGGGCCAAGATACTTTTCCACCGGCACATCCACCACCGCCCACACCCAGCCTGCCAGCTCGGGGTCTGCCTGGTGGTGCGCAATGGTTTTTCCGATTGGAATGTCAGCCCCGTCTTCGATCAGCGTCTCGCAGTGCAGATCAATCGCCTCGTAAGCGTTTTTGATGGCCTCGTCCAGCGTGTCGCCAGCACTAAAGCAGCCTGGCAGGTCGGGTACGACCACACCGAAGCAACTCTCAGCCGTGGCGGGTTCGATGGCAATGATAAATTTCATAGTGAATCTCCTTTATTTCAGACCGGCTTGTTTGAGCAGCTTGTGCGTGATGCCAACACCCAGATCCTGCTTGGGGTGAGGCACGCTGATGTGCCCTGGCTTGGTCGGGTGGGTGTAGATGTGGTGGCTGCCCTTGCAACCCCGTTCTGTCCAGCCAGCGGCTTCAAGCATTTTGATGAGTGTTTTGCCGTTCATGGTGGTTATAGTAACCACTAAATAACAATCTATCAACACTATAACCACCTGCATCTAAAATAAATCCACTCCGCAACCCTAACCGCCGTAAAAGCCGCCGCCCGCCTTGGCCTTGAAAGCCTGCGCGCCGAGGTGCCCCAGCGCCTGAGCGACTGGGCGCACGGCAATTTCAGGATGGCGGGCGAGTCCAGCCACCAAAAGGGCGCATGGGAGGCATGGCCGTTTCAGTTGCCCCTCGTGCACCACCCGGCGTATGGTGGAGACGGCGGCGCACCTGCGGGTTGAGCCTGGATACCGCCAGATACAGTCTCGCACCCAATGTCCGGGCCTTTGGGGTCAGGATGAAAATAGGGCACAGCCCGCGCTATGCGGAGGGCGGCAGCAATGACTACTTGACCCTATTTGTAGAAGAAGGAAAAATGCTTCGCCCCGTTCTGAGTGACCATGCCATGCGCTCCTGGACGATGGTTGACTCAAGTGGGTGTTTTGACCAGATGGAAAATAGTCAGCTCCCTTGTGTGATCGAGAACCAGACGAATGCCCTCGCGTTGTCAACCACATCCACCAATGGCTGGCGGGATCTGGACCTGATCACCACGACAACGCTGGACTGGGAAAACGGACCCGGCAAACGCGGTGTAGCAAGAAAGCTGCGCTATGAAAGGAAAAAATACCAATAAGGTTTTGCCCAAAATGGCGGAGGAATTCTATAACCACAGCGCCTAAAGAACCACACCGCTTTCGCCAACACGCAAGGTGCAGATTGGCGACAATTAAGACCATGCGCATGTCTCCCCACTCCCTCTCCATCACGCAGGTGCTGGCCTATGGTGCCATCATCGTGACGCTGTCCATGGGCATTCGCCACGGCTTTGGCCTTTGGCTGCAGCCCATCACCCAGGCTCAGGGCTGGACGCGCGAAACCTTTGCCATGGCCATGGCCATTCAGAACCTGGTGTGGGGTTTTTCGGGCATTTTTGCCGGTATGGTGGCGGACCTGTTCGGAGCCTTTCGGGTCATCGTCGTCGGCTCGGTGCTGTATGCCCTGGGACTGCTGGGCATGGCCTACGCCCACACGCCCCTGCAGTTTGCTCTGGGCACCGGGGTGCTGATTGGCATGGCGCAGGCCGGCACTACCTATGCAGTCATTTATGGTGTGATCGGGCGCAACGTGGCAGCCGAAAAACGCTCCTGGGCCATGGGGGTGGCCGCTGCAGTGGGCTCCTTCGGACAATTTCTGATGGTTCCAACCGAGGGTTTTCTGATTGGCAGCATCGGCTGGCAGCAGGCTTTGGTGGTACTTGGACTGGCCTCACTGCTGATGATTCCCATGGCCTGGGGTCTGCGCGAACCGGGGTTTGGTGGTGCCTCGGCTGCACCACGCGAGCAGTCCATCACCCAGGCGCTGCGCGAGGCGTTTCAGTACCCCAGCTTTCAACTGCTGATGGCGGGCTACTTTGTGTGTGGTTTTCAGGTGGTATTCATTGGCGTGCACATGCCCAGCTACCTGAAGGACAAAGGGCTGTCACCGCAGGTCGCCAGCTACGCGCTGGCCTTGATTGGCCTGTTCAATGTACTGGGAACCTATGCGGCCGGGGCTTTGGGACAGCACTTGCCACGGCGCCACATTCTGGCCTTTATCTACCTGGCGCGCGCGGTGGCCATTGCGGTGTTTTTGTGGGTGCCGTTGTCGTCCGTCAGCGTCTACGTTTTTTCTGCTGTGATGGGGGTCTTGTGGCTGTCCACCGTGCCGCCAACCAATGCCACCGTGGCTCAGATATTTGGAGTGGCCCACCTGTCCATGCTGGGCGGGTTTGTGTTTTTCAGCCACCAGATCGGCTCGTTCATGGGGGTCTGGCTGGGCGGCTATCTGTATGACAAGACCGGCAGTTACGACATCGTGTGGACCATTGCCATCGCCCTCGGTGTTGCGGCGGCCCTGATCAACCTGCCAGTGAATGAGAGTGCCATCGCGCGCACGCCCCCGAACCGGACGCAACCCGCATGACGCCGCGCAAACATCTGCTGATACTCAGCCTCGCACTGGTGGCACTGGTTGCGGTGTTCATGCTTTACACCCAACCGCACTTCATAGTGCAGTTGGCCAACCAACTGTGGGCCTGCTTTTGACACCGTCTGACTGGTTTGTGCGCTGTCCAAGTCTGCTGGCCCCCCCCACGACATGGTGCTGGACGTAGCCTTCCTTCAAGGACGGTACCTGCAATGGTTTTCACCCGTCGCTTCAATGACGGCGGCTTCACCAGCGTGGCCTACACCGGCCCCGAAGTGGCTTGGGTCGGACTCACCGAAGACCTGGCGCGCCAAGCAAGGCATCAAGGTCAAAAAGGGTCTGCTCCCTTGGGCCGCTTCAGCCCGCGCCATTGCCAACGGCAGGGATGGATGCGTCACCAAGCTGCTGTTTGACGACTCACCGCAGGGTGCAAAGTATGACAAGGCGTGGGGTCTTGTCACTGTGCCACTGTGCGGCTTGGGTAACAATGTCAACCCTTACATGAAGGGAATTTTCGTGAAAAACTGGATCACATTGGGTATGGGATGTTTGGTCATGGTGGCTTTTGCCGGTACTGAACTGAAGAACGTGCCCGAGCCGCTGGGCAAATCACTCGGTTCACACGGCACCAAAAGCGCTGCCATGGAGGGCGGCACACTGCGTGTGGTGCTGGACAAAGCCACCCTCACCGAGTTGACCTACTTCACCTTCATCTACCACAGCATTTGTGCCGAGCAGTGGCGCAGCCCCGGGCCCTTCGCCAAGATGGGACTCAAGCGGGTAGAGGTGCTCAACGCAGGTGGAACAGACGGTTTTGCCTTTGATGGTGACGCAGCCACCTGCGCCGACATGGGC
Organism: Candidatus Rhodoferax bjergmarkensis; assembly: GCA_016708345.1. Lineage (GTDB taxonomy): Bacteria > Pseudomonadota > Gammaproteobacteria > Burkholderiales > Burkholderiaceae_C > Rhodoferax > Rhodoferax bjergmarkensis. The sequence continues at coordinate 123,189 of JADJFX010000034.1, read as the reverse complement.
CAAATGGGCAGAAACTTCCGCACCTTCATCAGCCAATACACCACCCCGTGCACTTCCGGGCGCTGCGGAGCTATTCTGAAATAGCAATTTCCCGCCGGGCTGCCAAATGTCGTTCAGTCTCTGGCGAGCCCAAACAAGGGGGGAATAAACCTCGCTTTGGACGAATTCCAGGGTGGATAGACCCGGAACTGTTTGCTCAGCCAGGGTCTTTTAATGTGAGTGCAATCGCAGCACCCACCAGCAAAAGCACGCCCGCCAGCACAAATGAGCCTACGTAGCCACCGGTTTGGGCAACCAGCATGGAGCTGACCCGTGTCATGACAAAGCCACCCATACCCCATGCCGTCATCAAGCAGCCATAGTTGGTGCCGAATGATTTGAGACCCCACCACGTCTTGGCGTAAGCGGGAAAAATAGCCAGGTTGGTGCCGTAGTTAAACCCGATAAAGGTGGCGCTTAAAACAATCATCAGCGCCATGGCTCCCTGCGCGCCGACCACAAAGATGGCCAAAAACATGTTCACGGCCTGTAGCGTGAAGAAAAAGACCAAGGCCAGCCGTCGGCCAATAGCGTCTGATGCCACCCCCGCAATAATGCGCCCCGATGCATTACCCACCGCCATGATGGCCACCGCCACAAACGCGGCCGCGCCCATGCTGGCTTTGGCCATGCTCGCCACATTGCCAATCACCATCAAACCCGCACCCGAGCCTATGAAAAACAGCACCCACAGTTTCCAGAACTGTAGTGAACGCAGCACCTGCGCGGTGCCCATGTCTGCACCGGTTTTGACCGAAGTGGCGATCTGGTCTTCATCAGGGTTGAGGTTGACCGGCACGTAGCCTTTGGGCGGGTTCACCAAAAAAGTGGCCAGCACGCTTACCACCACAAAAAAGGCGACACCAAAAATCAGCATGGCTTGGTGCAGGCCAAATACGCCCAGCAGATAGGTCGCCAGCGGCGCAATGTAAACCGGGGCCAGGCCAAACCCGGCCACCACCAGCCCGGCGATCAAGCCTGTTTTGCCACTGGGGAACCACTTCAAGGCAGGGGGCGTGGCCGACGAATAGCCAAACCCAATGCCAGCGCCCGTTAGCACACCAAAGCCCAGCACCCATATGATGTAACTGGTGCTTTGCGAGACCAGCAGCAGGCCCGCCCCCACCAATGCACCGCCAATGGTGGCCGTGATGCGGGGACCAAACTGGTCTTGCACCTTGCCAGCCACAATCATGGAGAAAGCAAACACCAAGCAACACACCGCATACGGGTCACTCACCGAGGCGGGGTCCCACGTGAAGGCACCTTCGCCACCTTGCTCGATGGACTTTTTAATGGCGGCCTGAAAAATGCTCCATGTGTACAAAACACCCAAGGCCAGGTTAATGCCCGTGCCGGCAAAGGTCACGCTCCAGCCTCTGTTTTTGATTACGTCAGTCATGCCAAGTCCTTGCAGGGGTTGTTGATGGAACTTCGCGTGTTCCCGTGCAAAAAGTGTAACTGTGCCGGATGCTGGCAAACTCACCGGCGCGCTTGGCGGTCATGGCCAGGATGCGCAAGGTCACTATCGTGCGCGGCTACAGCAGTTTTGTGGGCACTGGCCCCTGAATCCCGAAAGCACGGCCGGCATAAGCCAACTTGTCCTGCTTCTATTGGCCACTCAAGCCCACGCCGCCAGCCGGGTCCGCCGAGCCGATACCGTTATCCGTCAGCGGACGAAGTAATAAACCGCCACAGCCGCTGCTGCCACCACAAGCCACCACCAAGTTTGCATGCCTGAAGCGCTTTGTTCGCCAGGGGTAAGGTGGGCGCGGATTTTGGCTTTGAGCACCTGGGGTGCGACAGCATCGATTTGGTCTTTGGCTTCTTTGAGGCCTATTCCGGTGCGTTGGCGCAGAAGCTTGATGGCTTCAATTTTGTTGCCACTCAGGAGCGCATCAAGCACATCGGCAGGCAGCGTGGGGGGCTGTTGTTGTGGAGTGTCGATCATGGATTGGCTTCAGAGGTTCCTAATGGCGTGGCCATTATCCTAGATTGTTCATGCGACGCACTACCGGAATTCGCACCCCATGCCGACCCACCCCCCTCACGCCAACGGCGTGGCATTGCCGCCTGCCGCTGAACCCGCTGTGTCAGACTAGTTTTCGTCTCTAATGAATTTACTCATAGAGACTCAAACAACAATGAAATCAGAATTTTCAGACTAATTTATCAAGCAGGCGTTGACCTTGCAAAGGAATCAAGCAGTTTCGTTCGGAATGGCGCAGCTTCAGACTCACCAGAGCGACGCCAATAAGCAGCATGGCCCATGACTGCGGCTCTGGTACAACACCATGCTTGCTACAAAATCAGTAGCTTCTCGCCCAATGCCAGCGCGCGAAGAGGTCACTTTTACGCCTGCAAAAATAGAGATGACCGTGCCGCCCCCGCAGGTCTACGATCTGGTGCTGCAGGCCGGAGCCAGCACGCCAAACGGCACAAGGATTGCTGCCGACAAGGCCGGCGTAGCCGTCACAGACCGTGGCTTCATCATCGTCGACATCCAGTTGCGCACCAACGTGCCCCACATCCAGTTGGCCAGCGCCGCCTTCAACGCCTGCGTTTTTCCCAGCGTGCCGAATGTGTTTGAATCACGGCAAATCAACAGGAAATTTCATGGTTACAAAAACATCTCCGAAGCACCCCGTTGCTTTGATTACCGGCGCATCTTCCGGCATTGGGGAAGCACTGGCCCACTGCTTTGCGGGTGCGGGGCACGATCTGGTGCTGGTGGCGCGCAGCGCTGACAAATTGCAGGCGCTGGCGGGTGAACTCAAGGCCTCGCATGGTGCCAGGGTCTGGGTGGAGCCAGCGGACCTGGCGCTCAGTGACGCTGCGTCCGGGCTGTTCGCATCCCTGCAGCGGCAGCACTGCGCGGTGGATGTGCTGGTCAATTGTGCGGGCATCATGGAGCAAAACGCCTTTGGCCGCATGACACCAGCGCAGCATCAAAGCATCATTGACCTCAATATTTCGGGCCTGACTGCCATGTTGGCGCATTTTTTACCGCCGATGGTAGAGCAGGGCAAGGGCCGCGTTTTGAACGTGGCCTCGGTCGCCGCCTTTCAGCCTGTTCCCATGCTGGCCACCTACGCAGCCAGCAAGGCCTTTGTGCTGTCGCTCAGCGAGTCATTGGCGGAAGAGCTCAAGGGCACGGGGGTTACCGTCACCACCTTGTGCCCGGGCATCACAGCCACCCAAATGCTCTTTGCCGCCAAAGACGCCAACGCCCAGCTCTCGCAAATTCCCGGCTTTTTGATTGCCGAGGTGGGTGACGTGGCGCGGCAAGGGTTTGAGGCTTGCATGAAGGGTGAGGTCATTTGTGTGCCCGGCACCCTCAACCGCGCAGCCATGATTGCCTCGCGCGGCACGCCCAAGTGGCTGGTGCGGCGAATCGGCGGGTTGATTGGGCGCAAGATGCTTTGAACCTCATTCCCGTTTGGCTGTTCAAATGGGCAAAAAATTCTCCTGAGAACCCATATTTACTATGAAATTGATAGCTTCTTGCGCAGGATTGACGTGCGGTAGTGGCATTTTTTCTATGTAATGGGTGGCAGCCAGTATTCCACCCGCAATCCCGGCACGCGGCTGCGGAATTCGGCTTCGTTGTCTGTGACCAGTGTGCAGCCGACGCCTATCGGATGATGCAAATTCTTTTAAGCCCAAAACTTCCACCACGGGCGACCTTGCGATTTCCACAAAGGCGCAGGCCTGCGTTCTGAAGCTGGAAGCTTGTCCGCTTTGAGCAAAGGCGCAGGCCTGCGAGCTGCAATATTTGGACTATTTGGATAAGCGTCTAACACCAAGGTGATGAGATCGCGGATTTGGACTTCCAACGCATGGCTGGATGCAACAAAGGTGTCCCTTACACGGTCACGATCAAACTGATCACCGTTATGAACAAGTATCTGACTTGCCATATGTCCAGATTGCGATTTTGTAGAGTCAACGCATGAATGATCAAAGCCTCTGCCCGACTCCCAGGTGAGAGCATGTTCCTGGAGCCTGGAGTCGTAGCAGAGCTGAAATTTGAAGGGTAGATTTGCTTCGTTTACCCAAACAATGAGATCCAAGTCCTTAGAGTAGAACCATCGTCGTCTTGGTTCCCCTTCATATTGCCGGGTTTCAAGGAATTCCTTCAACATACTCATCGCTTTTCGCCGTCGGCTCCAACTTGGACGAGCAAGGTAATTTTGCCGTCGGTCAAGGTGTGACGCCCAAGCTCATTCATGGCGTAACGTAGATTGTAAAAACGGTTGAGCCATCTTGGCACTGCGGGATATGCTGGACATGAAAAACTCCTGAGAATGGCTTCTAGCTTGGGTTTCGATGGTTTTTTTAGACTTTTATTCAGGTATGGAATTTCCGAAAAATCCCACACCCTGAATCAGGTCAATTCTAGGCGGCAAGCCGGGTTTCCCCCAAACTGGACCACGCCCTCGAAGGGTTCCTCCCGATGCGAACCCTTCATTCCAGACCCCAGTTCATACCAGAACCCTTGCGGCGTTGAGCTTGGTGCCAGTGGGCAGCCTAGCGCCAACTCCCAGTTATTTCCCCACCCCCACAGCTTCCCCACCGGCTGCCCCAAATTGCGCAGCACATCGCGCACCATCTGCGCCCGGTCTTTCACTTCTGGCAGCTCCCGTTCAATGCGCAGCTTCTCATTGCCGGCCAGCTTGATGTGTTTGTTTTTCTGGATCATGGCAATGATCTTCATCGAATCAATCGGCGGGTTTTTCTTGAAGGTGATGGTGATGACGCCGGGGGCTGCATCCACCTTCACCACGCCATAAGGCTTGGCGATGACGCGCAGGCGGTGTACGTCGATCAGGGTTTGGGCTTGGGCGGGCAGTTTGCCGAAGCGGTCGACAATTTCTTCCAGCAGGGCGTCGATCTGGTCGGGCGTCTTGGCGGTGGCCAGTTTTTTGTAGAACGACAGGCGCAGATGCACATCGCCGCAGTAGTCGTCAGGCAGCAGGGCGGGGGCGTGCAGGTTGATGTCGGTAGTCACGTTGAGCGGGCTGAGCAGGTCGGGCTCGATACCGGCCTTGAGGCAGCGCACCGCTTCACTCAGCATCTCGTTGTACAGCTGAAAGCCCACTTCCAGCATGTTGCCGCTCTGGTTTTCGCCCAGCACCTCACCGGCACCGCGAATCTCCAGGTCGTGCATGGCCAAATAGAAGCCGCTGCCGAGTTCTTCCATGGCCTGAATCGCGTCCAGCCGCTGGGTGGCCTGCTTGGTCAGGCTTTCCAGATCGGGCACCATCAAATAAGCATAGGCCTGGTGGTGGCTGCGGCCCACGCGCCCGCGCAACTGGTGCAACTGCGCCAGGCCAAACTTGTCAGCACGGCTCATGACGATGGTGTTGGCGGTGGGCACGTCAATGCCGGTTTCGATGATGGTGGAGCACAGCAGCAGGTTGTAGCGCTGGGCGACAAAGTCGCGCATCACGCTTTCCAACTGGCGCTCGGGCATCTGGCCGTGGGCCACCGCTATGCGGGCTTCGGGCAGCAGCTCTTGCAGTGTGGCGCGGCGGTTTTCAATGGTTTCCACCTCGTTGTGCAAAAAGTAAACCTGCCCGCCGCGCTTGAGTTCGCGCAGCACGGCTTCACGGATGACCCCGGCACCTTCCGTGCGCACGAAGGTTTTGATGGCCAGACGGCGCTGCGGGGCGGTGGCAATGACGCTCAAATCGCGCAGTCCCTCCAGCGCCATGCCCAAGGTGCGCGGAATCGGGGTGGCGGTGAGGGTCAGCACATCCACCTCGGCGCGCAGGGCCTTCATCTGCTCTTTGTGGCGCACGCCAAAGCGGTGTTCCTCGTCGATGATGAGCAGGCCCAAATCCTTGAACTTGGTGGATTCGCTGAGCAGCTTGTGGGTGCCGACCACGATGTCGATGGTGCCGTCCGCCACGCCTTTGAGCGCTGCGGTGATTTCTTTGCCAGAGCGAAAGCGGCTCATCTCGGCCACTTTCACCGGCCATTTGGCAAAGCGGTCCACCAGCGTCTGGAAGTGTTGTTCGGCCAGCAGCGTGGTGGGGGCCAGAAAGGCCACCTGTTTGCCGCCGGTAATCGCAATAAAGGCGGCGCGCAGGGCCACTTCGGTCTTGCCAAAACCCACGTCGCCGCAAATCAGCCGGTCCATCGGGCGCGGGCTGATCATGTCCTGAATCACGCAATGGATGGCAGCCTTCTGGTCAGCGGTTTCTTCAAAACCAAAGTCGTTGGCAAAGGTTTCGTAGTCGCCGGGGCTGTAGCGGAAGGCGTGGCCTTCGCGGGCAGCCCGGCGGGCGTAGATGTTGAGCAGTTCGGCGGCGCTGTCGCGCACCTGCTCGGCGGCCTTGCGCTTGGCTTTTTCCCACTGGCCGGAGCCCAGTTTGTGCAGCGGCGCTTCGTCGGCGCTCACGCCCGTGTAGCGACTAATTAATTGCAACTGGCTGACCGGCACGTACAACGTGGCTTTGTCCGCGTATTCCAGGTGCAAAAACTCCTGCATATCGGGCTCGCCGTTGGGCAGTTTGTTGCCCAGGTCGAGGTTGATCAGGCCCCGGTAGCGGCCAATGCCGTGCTGGGAATGCACTACCGGGTCGCCCAGGTTGAGCTCCGAGAGGTCTTTGATCAGCGCTTCCACATCGCTGACCTGCTCCTGCTTTTTCCGCCGGCGCGTGGTGGGGCCTGCGGCAAAGAGTTCGGTCTCCGTCACGAAATCAATGCCTTGTTCCAGCCAGCTAAAGCCGATGTTGAGCAAGGAGGTGGCAATGCCAAGCGGCTCCTTGCTTTGTTCGAATTCGGCCAGTGAATCAAACGAAGGCGGGTTCAAATGGCTGGCGTGCAAAAAGTCCAGCAGGCTGGTCTTGCGGCCCTCGCTCTCGGCCAGCACCAAGACCCGGTGCGCGGTGTTGCGGGCGTGCTCTTTCAGTCGGCTCAAGGGGTCTTCCGCGCCCCGCACTACTGATAGCTCGCCAAGCCTTTGAAACAGGGCGCTGTCAGCTACATCTTCAATCACAGGGCGGATCGCCAGCTGGGCGTGCTGGTTGACGCGGGCGTAAAACTGCTCAATGCCCAAAAACAGGCTCTCCGGCGGCAACGCCGGGCAGTCGGGGTTGTTTTGCACCAGTCGGTAGCGCTCCTTGGTGTCCTGCCAAAAGTGCTGAAAAGCGCCTTCCAGATCGCCATGCAGCACCACGGTGGCGTCCGGCCCCAGGTAGTCAAACACGGTGGCGGTTTCTTCAAAAAACAGCGGCAGGTAATACTCGATACCAGCCGTGGCCACGCCATTGCCCATGTCTTTGTAGATGCGGCTTTTGGTCGGGTCGCCCTCCAGCAGTTCGCGCCAGCGGGAGCGAAAACGGGCACGCGCCGCATCGTCCATCGGGAACTCGCGCCCCGGCAGCAGCCGCACTTCGGGCACCGGGTACAGGCTGCGCTGGCTGTCGGGGTCAAAGGTGCGGATGCTGTCGATCTCGTCGTCAAACAAATCAACGCGGTAGGGCACCGGGCTGCCCATGGGAAAGATGTCAATCAGCCCGCCGCGCACCGCGTATTCGCCGGGGCTCACCACCTGCGTCACATGGCTGTAACCGGCCAGCGTCAACTGGGCTTTGAACTTGGCCTCGTTGAGTTTTTGCTTGACCTTGAAGTGAAAGGTGTAGGCGGCCAAGAAGCTGGGCGGTGCCAGCCGGTACAGCGCGGTGGTGGCGGGCACGATGACCACATCAGCGCCGGTGTCCTTGTTGCGCTGCTGAATGCGCCACAGCGTCGCCAGTCGCTCGCTGATCAAGTCCTGGTGCGGCGAAAACGCGTCGTAGGGCAGGGTTTCCCAATCCGGGAACAGAGCGCAGCGCAGGTTTGGCGCAAAAAAGGCCATCTCGTCGATCAAGCGCTGGGCGTCCGTGGCATCGGCGGTGACGATGGCGGTCAGCCGCTTGGCGCTTTTCTCGCGCTCGCCCAGTTGGGCCAGCAACAAAGCGTCGGCAGAGCCCACAGGGCGGGGCAGGGTGTAGCGTTTGCCGGGGTGCAGTTTGGGTAAATCCATGAATCGCCTGAAGACCACTGTTTGAGAAACAAAAAACACAAAAACAAAACACCCCCCGCACACGGTGAGGAGGGTGTCTGGCAGCGCTTGCCAAGTTGGATTTTAGAATGGCGAACCTCTCTACCCGTGCCCCATGACCACCATATCCCCCAAATCCCGCTCCTCTTTTGCGCTGCCCACTGATTCGATCCCGTCCCCGGTTCAGCGCTTGTGGGCCTTAATCCCCTGTGCAGGCACCGGCTCGCGCGCGGGTAGCGATGGCCCCAAGCAGTACCAGCACGTGGCCGGTCAGCCCATGGTGCTGCACACCTTGGGCGCGTTTGCCAGGGTGCCGCGTTTGGCCGGGGTGCTGGTGGTGGTGTCGGAAGGGGACACCTTTTTTGACACGGTACCTGCCAATTTCGCTACTGTTTTAATAGCTGCTTGCGGAGGATTGACGCGCGCAAACAGTGTTTTTAATGGTCTAACTGCATTGATGGAACGGGGTGCCTCTGTGCAAGATTGGGTGCTGGTGCACGACGCCGCCCGCTGCCTGATCACGCCTGAGCAGATCGACGCCTTGATTGACGCCTGCGTGAACGACCCGGTCGGTGGCCTGTTGGCCCTGAAGCTGCCCGACACCCTCAAACGCGAAGCTGGGGGCCGGGTGGCTGAAACGGTGGACCGGCATGACAAGTGGCTGGCCCAAACCCCGCAGATGTTTCGTCTGGGGCCGCTCATGGCTGCGTTGCAGGCGGCAGGCGACGCCGTGACCGACGAGTCCAGCGCCATGGAGTTTGTGGGCCAAGCCCCGCTGTTGGTGGAAGGCAGCGCGCAGAACTTCAAGGTGACCTACCCGCAGGACTTTGCGCTGGCGCAGGCGGTGTTGCTGGCGCGTGCTGTGAGGGCATAGTCTTGCGGGTGCTGTTAACGCGGGGTTGTGGCGGGGTGGCGTTTGAGGGGTGGTCGGTTTGAGTCAGGAAGCTGCCTGTCAGATTTTCGGATAGCAGTCATGCAAAAAATAACAAATCGTCACCGAAAGAACCCCGCACGGAGCTCTCGGTGTAGGGGCGCCGTGACCAACCAATGGCTAAAAGGCTTGGTGGGGTCGTCTCAGAAAACGGAATTTAAAGTACGCTAAGCGTGCGCCGAGGCTGGCACCCAGCGGTAAAGCGTAGGAACGGACACGCCGAGGTTCTTGGCCACGTCCTTAGGGGGCACGCCGTTGGCTAGCAGCTTCTTGGCCGATTCGATCTTGCTGCCCGTCATCTTTGGCTTGCGACCGCCCTTGCCGCATAAGCCGGCAGGGGCCACATCCAGCCCAGCGCGGGTGCGCTCAACGATCAGCTCGCGCTCCATTTCGGCAAGGCTGGCCATAACGTGGAAGAAGAACCGGCCAGATGGCGTGCCGGTATCAATCGCGTCGGTCAGGCTCTTGAACTGAACGCCTTGCTTGTGCAGCTGGCCGACCAGATCGACCAGTTGCTTGACGCTACGGCCCAAGCGATCCAGTTTCCATACGACGAGTGTGTCACCGTCGCGCAGCATTTCGAGCGCCTTGGCCAGACCGGGGCGGTCAGCGCGCGTACCGCTCACTTTGTCCTCAAAGACCTTTTGGCATCCGGCCTTGGTCAAGGCTTCGCTCTGCAACTCAAGGTTCTGATCCTGCGTCGAAACACGAGCGTAGCCGATCAGCATGGCTTGTCTCGCGCCCGGTCGATGCGTTCCCGCATCGCCTGCATGACTTCTACATTGGTATAAAACTTGGCATTGGGGTCGTCAGCTTCACAAAGCGCTTGTTCTACCTCACGGGCCATACGCTCGAAGTCTTGCGGCCACAGAGCTTTCTCATGCCCAGCGATGCTTGACCAAGCAAATGCAACAGGCAAACAGGCGCATGTCATTGGTGGCGACGATATGGTCACGAATCCTCGCCTGATAGTTTCGGATGCCCGGTGTGCTTCTGGCGAGGCGGTGCCTTCGTAGTCTGATGGGAGCGTCGCTTCCGCCGCAATGCGCGCCCAAGCGCTGGCCAGTGCCTCAATGCTGGAGCTCATTTGGCTATCCACTTGCCCAGCAAACGCGGTTCACCGCTTCGCATACTGCACTTCATGTCGAGCACAACGGACGGTCGAATAGGCAAAATGTGCCCATCTCCCTTGTTGTGTACCAGATACCGTGTTCGCCCACGTAGTAGGTGTGGAAATCTTCGACCTCCAGGTTATAAACCGGTGCCTTGAAGAACAAATCGGGGTCAATCGCCTCAGGATCGCCCAGATCGCGGTAGGTCTCTTCCACCGCTTCCAAGGGCATCACGGATGCGGCAATCAGCTTGTGGGTATCGTAATCCCAAAGCGCCCCAGGACTATCCGTGGCGCCCATGTGATTCGGCTTCCAACCCACATTGGGCTGGTCGGATATATACACGTTTCTCAGTCTTGCGAATTCAATCGACTGCCCGGACTTGTCTTCGAAAGTCGATTCGTATACTTGAAGCTCACTGACCGCCGTCCACCCTTGTTCTTTGGTCCAGAAAGGGTGATTCCGGGTCACCGAGATTCGCCTTTGTTGAATTGGCTGTCCAGGGGCTCTGTCTAGCCCAGGTAGGACGTACCCTAGATCAACTATCCGCTGGGGTTCATGAGCAAAGGTCTTGAGCACCCGTTTGTACGCCTGCTCGCCGCCGTTCTCCGGCATTTGGGCAAAACCCAGTCGCCAACCGTTTTTCTCAATCGGCACCAGGGCCTTCTTGTTTTGTACCAGCGTGCCTGCTGCAAAACAGGTTTCAATCTCTCGCCGTGCTTTAGCCTCGGCTTTGTGATCGAGCGATCCACAGTGATACTGTCAGTCGTCATTTCATTGCAATTGGTGTTGTGAAGGGGTTTCAGGGCAACGGACGGTCGCATAGGTATTCTTTCTTATCGAAACTCATTGCAATGGTATGGTATCGAGAATAACATTTCAAGAACTGTTTTCGAGAACCGTAACCCTTGATTCGCGTGCTGCACTGAATGGCCCGGCAGGCTGTCGAAAACCTACGTTTTCAAGAAGAAGGAAACTGCATGCCGCGCCGTTCGATCCTGTCCGCCACTGAGCGCGAAAGCCTGTTGGCACTGCCCGATGCCAAAGATGAGCTGATCCGGCTCTACACCTTCAACGACGCCGACCTAGCCCGCATTCGGCAGCGTCGGGGCGCGGCAAATCGGCTGGGCTTTGCGGTGCAGCTTTGCTACATGCGCTATCCGGGCATCGCGCTCACTGCTGACGCGGAACCCGATGCGCCCTTGTTGCGCATAGTGGCCGACCAGCTCAAGCTGCCTGGCGACATCTGGAACGACTACGGCCAACGCGCCGAAACGCGGCGCGAACATCTGTTGGAGTTGCAATCAGCCTACGGCTTCCAATCGTTCACGACGCTGAGCCATTATCGGGCTGCCGTGCATAGCCTGGACGATCTGGCTTGGCAAACCGACAAGGGCATCGTGCTGGCACGCGAACTGGCCGAGGGGTTGCGCCGCAAGAGCGTATTACTGCCAGCGGTCGGCGTGATGGAGCGCATCTGCGCCGAGGCGATCACCCGCGCCAACCGGCGCATTCACGCCGCGCTGACCGACACACTGACAAGCGTCCACCGGCAGCGCCTGGACGAACTTCTCAAACGCAAGGAGGGCAGCAAAGCGACCTGGCTGGCGTGGCTGCGCCAGTCGCCCGTCAAGCCGAACTCGCGCCACATGCTTGAACACATCGAACGCCTCAAAGCCTGGCAGGCACTTGACTTACCGGTTGGCATCGAACGGCAGGTTCACCAAAACCGTTTGCTCAAGATCGCCCGTGAAGGTGGCCAGATGACGCCCGCCGACTTGGCCAAGTTCGAGCCGCAGCGACGCTATGCCACCTTGGTTGCGCTGACCATCGAAGGCATGGCCACAGTCACCGATGAAATCATTGACCTGCACGACCGCATCATCGGCAAGCTGTTCAACGCGGCCAAGAACAAGCATCAGCAGCAGTTTCAGGCCAGCGGCAAGGCGATCAACGACAAGGTGCGGATGTATGGACGTATCGGCCAAGCCTTGATCGACGCCAAGCAAAGCGGCGGCGATCCGTTTGCCGCCATCGAAGCGGTCATGCCGTGGGACACCTTCGCCGCCAGTGTCACCGAGGCGCAAACACTGGCGCGGCCTGCGGATTTTGATTTCTTGCATCACATTGGCGAGAGCTACGCCACCTTGCGCCGCTACGCGCCGCATTTCCTCGACGTGCTCAAGCTGCGAGCCGCGCCCGCCGCCAAAGGTGTGCTCGATGCCATCGATGTTCTGCGCGGCATGAACAGCGACAGTGCCCGCAAGGTGCCCGTCGACGCACCAACTGCATTCATCAAGCCACGCTGGGCCAAACTGGTTCTGACCGACGATGGCATCGACCGGCGTTACTACGAGTTTTGCGCGCTGTCGGAACTGAAGAACGCGCTGCGCTCGGGCGATGTGTGGGTGCAAGGCTCGCGCCAGTTCAAAGACTTCGACGAATACTTGGTGCCGGTCGAGAAGTTCGTCACGCTGAAGCTGGCCAGCGAATTGCCGTTGGCCGTAGTCACCGACTGCGATCAGTACCTGCGTGAACGGCTGGAATTGTTGGAGGAAAAGCTCGCCACAGTCAACCGCATGGCGGCGGCCAATGATCTACCGGACGCCATCATCACCACAGCATCTGGCCTGAAGATTACGCCGTTGGACCCGGCGGTGCCAGATGCTGCGCAAGTCCTGATCGACCAGACGGCCATGATCCTGCCACACCTCAAGATTACCGAGCTGCTGATGGAGGTCGATGAGTGGACGGGCTTCACCCGCCACTTCACGCACCTGAAGACCGGCGACACCGCCAAGGATAAAACCTTGCTGATGACGACAATCCTGGCCGATGCGATCAACCTTGGCTTGACCAAAATGGCCGAGTCCTGCCCTGGCACAACGTATGCCAAGCTGTCCCGGCTGCAAGCCTGGCACGTTCGCGACAAAACCTATTCGACGGCGTTGGCCGAGTTGGTGAACGCACAGTTTCGACAATCCTTCGCCGGAAACTGGGGCGACGGCACCACGTCATCGTCGGATGGTCAGAACTTCAGAACTGGCGGCAAGGCAGAGAGCACCGGGCATATCAACCCGAAGTATGGAAGCAGCCCTGGGCGGACGTTTTACACCCATATCTCCGACCAGTATGCGCCCTTTCACACCAAGGTGGTCAATGTCGGCGTGCGTGACTCGACCTATGTGCTCGATGGCCTGCTGTACCACGAGTCCGACCTGCGCATCGAAGAACACTACACCGACACGGCGGGCTTCACCGATCACGTCTTCGCCTTGATGCACCTGCTGGGCTTCCGCTTCGCACCACGCATCCGCGACTTGGGCGATACCAAACTGTTCATTCCCAAGGGCGATACTGCCTACGATGCGCTCAAGCCGATGATTAGCAGCGACAGGCTGAACATCAAGGCCATTCGCGCCCATTGGGATGAAATTCTACGGCTGGCCACTTCGATCAAGCAGGGCACGGTGACGGCCTCGCTGATGCTGCGCAAGCTGGGCAGCTATCCACGCCAGAACGGTCTGGCCATCGCCCTGCGCGAGCTGGGCCGCATCGAGCGCACGCTGTTCATCCTGGACTGGCTGCAAAGTGTGGAGCTGCGCCGCCGTGTGCAGGCCGGACTCAACAAGGGCGAGGCACGCAACGCGCTGGCCAGGGCGGTGTTCTTCAACCGGTTGGGTGAAATCCGCGACCGCAGCTTTGAACAGCAACGCTACCGGGCCAGTGGCCTCAATCTGGTGACAGCAGCCATCGTGTTGTGGAACACCGTCTATCTGGAAAGGGCTGCGAATGCATTGCGCAATCACGGACATGGCGTCGATGACGCGCTGTTGCAATACCTGTCGCCGCTGGGCTGGGAGCACATCAACCTGACCGGCGATTACCTCTGGCGCAGCAGCGCCAAGGTCGGTTCGGGGAAGTTCAGGCCGCTACAGTCGCTGCCAAAGCCTTAACGTACTTTAAATTCCGTTTTCTGAGACGCCCCCCTTGGTCAAAGAATTGGCTATCTCCGCCCGGCTCCCTAACTCCAAATATCACCTCAATTACAGGCCGCGCTTCCTCAAACTCAGCCGCAGTTAACCTGAAGTTCCTCAAGATTTTCCGTCTTTTCGACCCGTTTTCCACCCTTTGTAGCTAGGCAAAACCACCAAATGGTGGTTTTTTTGGGTCAAAATATGTAGTCACTAAAATATATTGAATAAACTTCAGTTTTTGCTACAATTTATGACATGGCATCAAGAATTGGCTCATCTCACGTCGTCACTACGATTCGTAAGTACAAAGACCAGATCTATCGCACCCACTTGCTACGGCGCAGTTACCGCGAGGACGGCAAGGTCAAAAACGAGACGCTTGGCAATTTGTCCCACTTACCCGACTCTGTCATTGACCTCATTCGTCGCTCTTTGCAGGGTGAAAATTTTGTGCCGGTTGGTCAGGCTTTTGAAATTGGCTCCTCCCGCCCCCACGGCCATGTGCAAGCCGTGGCCTTGGCCATGCAGCGTTTGGGCTTCGCTGCGCTATTGGCCGCCAAGCCCTGCCGTGAGCGCGATCTGGTGCAGGCCATGGTGGCCCAGCGCGTCATCGATCCGGCCACCAAACTGGCCACCACACGCTTGTGGAGTTTGAGTACCCTGGCACAAGACTTTGGTGTACTTGATGCCAGCGAGGACGATCTGTATGGCGCCATGGATTGGTTGCTGGCCGGGCAGGACAGGATTCAAAAGAAACTGGCCTCGCGTCACCTCCAAGAGGACGCGCTGGTGCTGTATGACCTGTCTTCGAGTTACTTCGAGGGCAAGCACTGCCCGCTGGCCAAGCGGGGCTACAGCCGTGATGGCAAACGCGGTACTTTGCAGGTCAACTATGGGCTGCTCACAGATGATCGGGGCTGCCCGGTGGCCATCTCGGTGCACGAAGGCAATACCGCCGACAGCACGACGTTCATGCCTGAAGTGACGCGTCTGCGCGAGCAGTTTGGCCTCAAGCGTATGGTGATGGTGGGGGACAGGGGCATGATTTCGCAAAAGGCCATTGACGAGATGAGCCAGGACGCTGATATGGCCTGGATCACAGCCTTGCGCAGTTCATCCATTCGCACCCTGGTCGAGCAGGGGCAGGTGCAAATGGGGCTGTTTGATGAGCACAATTTGCTGGAGATCAGGTCACCCGACTTTCCCGGTGAGAGGCTGGTGGCGTGCCGCAATCCGGAGCTGGCCAAGCTGCGTGCTCACACCCGCAATGATTTGCTGGCCGCTACTGAAAATGAGCTGGAAAAAATCAAGGATCGTGTTGAGGCCGGCAAACTGCTTGGGCAAGACAAGATTGGCGTGGCCGTGGGCAAGGTGGTCAACCGATTCAAGGTGGCCAAGCATTTTGATTTGACCATTACGGATGCGACCTTGGTTTTTGCGCGCAATCAGGCCAACATTGCTGGCGAGGCAGCCTTGGACGGGCTCTACATCATTCGCACCAGTATCAAGGAGGAGCGCATGGATGCACCGGCCTGTGTGCGTGCCTACAAGTCACTGGCCCAGGTGGAGCGGGCGTTTCGTTCGATCAAGACGATGGATTTGAAGGTGCGTCCGATTCACCATCGGCTGGAGAATCGGGTGCGCGCGCATATTTTTTTGTGCATGCTGGCCTATTACGTGCAGTGGCACATGAAAGAGGCCTGGCGCGAGCTGATGTTTGCCGATGAGGATCAACAATCAAAGCTCACCCGTGACCCGGTGGCACCAGCCGAGCGTTCGGATGCGGCAATCAAAAAGGTACAGCAGCGCACCTTGATTGACGGCTCAACAGTGCACAGTTTCCAGACGCTGATGGCAGAGCTCCAGACCATTGTGCGCAACACCTGCCGCACGCCAAATGGAGCTCGCAGCGCGGTGGACGCACCAACTTTTGAAATTACCACAACGCCCAATTCCACCCAGAAACGCGCACTTGAACTAATCAGTCAGATCGAAATGTAGTCAGAACGCGGAACCTCGATTGGCCAGGGTTTCATTGGGGAAACTCGGCTTTTTGGGGGAGGAACTTCAGCTTAACGCGAAGGTCACTTCAACAAGTGTGTGATCGCGTCTGGAAATCTCATATGCCAAACGGGTTGTGCTGAACTCAAGCAGTTTCAGCTTGAAATGGCCAATGTATTCTTCGTAGTGAGACTCGATGTAACACTTGCCGCCATCGAAAGACTCAAATTGACGTTGAATCAGCACGTACGGTTCGGGTTCCTCGTAGGGGTCGACTTGCTCACCATCTCGATCGTCGGAATCAAAATGAGCTTGGTAGTAGTCACCGCTCACAACGGCTGATACTTTCTTGGCTGCAAGTTTCATGATGGAAGTTTGAGTGCTTTAACGTCGAAATTCACCGGCGTCGCAGGCGTTAGTGTGGAATGACCTGTTCGACTGCAACTTAGGCGACTTGCGCATGAAATCTAACGCCCAATGCCCTTGCCACCTTTAAAACGGTTGCAAAAGTAGGGTTCCCGTTCTCGCCGAGAGCCTTGTACAAACTCTCCCGGCTCAGACCCGCATCGCGAGCTACCTGCGTCATTCCCTTGGCGCGCGCAATGTCTCCCAAGGCGCGTGCGATGCCCGTTGCGTCGTCAGGCGCTTCTTCCAGCCACGCGTCCAGATAAGCGGCCATTTCCTCTGGAGTTCTGAGTTGTTCAGAAATGTCATACGCAAAAGTCGTCGTCACCTTTTTTGATGAAGCTACTGCCTTAGAGTTTGTTTTGGTCATAAAAATACTCCTAGAGTCCTTTGGCCAACGTGATCGCCGTCTTAATGTCCTTCTGCTGAGATGACTTATCGCCGCCAGCGAGCAGCACAATGACAACGCCAGCGCGCTCTGTGAAATAGACCCGATATCCGGGCCCGAAATCGATTTTCAGTTCGCATACACCGTCTGTAAGGGCCCTATGCTGGCCTGGATTCCCATGAACCAGTCGATCAACGCGAACCTGAATTCGTGCACGACCCGTGCGATCATTGAGAGAATTGATCCAATCGAGATAGACTTTGGTCGCTTGAACACGCATTAGAGAATTGTATCCCATGGACTACACATCAACAAGCGCAGAGCCAAGAATTTGCTGTCCAACGTTTTAGTGCACCAGACCACAACAGATGCGGCAGAGCCGCCACCTGATGTTGTGGGTCTGTGTTAGCCGACCAATTAACCGTTTCACTTGGCACCTCAAAGTTGAATGACTTTGGTGCCTGCGATCAGGCTGCCCAAACGACGCCGTTGCTTGCCCGCAATGAATGCCGCATCAATCACACCAAGAACCATCGTGAAATTGCGAACGAAAGACTGCCAGTAAGTACACGGCAGTTCAGAGTCGACGTGCACAACGCATATTTTTGTGATGCGCTTCCATACTTTGACCTCCCGGCAGGCCGTCGCAAAGAGAATGTACAGAAACCAGCCAACAAATATCCACTCATTCGAGAGTCCAAATGCATTGGCAATGAAATAGAAAACAACACCAACAGCCAATGGAACTAAGCCATCAATGAATTGCGAGGTAAATCTTTGTCCGATGCGTGCGAGGGGTTTGCTCATACTATTGATATTGGGTGGTGAAATTACGAGGGGACGGTTTAACGTCCGAGGCAACGGGACCGCAACACCTGCGGCGAAGCCACCTCCTGCAGTTGCGGGTCCCCGTTGGCCGACCAGTTATGCCAGTTGTTGCAGCCAGTCATTGAACCACTCCTTTGGCATTTGCTCTTTTTCCAAATCACTATTTCGCAGCTCTTCAATTGAGTATGTGTTTGCGAGGTAGAGATCCCACTGAGTTTCTACATCTGTCAGCACAGGAAGCAAAGTTTCGATTTCGGTTCCCGCGTCGACATCAAGGTATTGGCACCAAAACCTGTCGCACCATTCTGCGATCTGTTTATGCGAATACGGCGACGTTTCTGGGTTGGCACCCACGCAAGCATTTTCAACGCAGATTTCCGCGTGAAAGGCATGTCTGCGGATCACTCAATTGCATGAAATCAGTGCCTCGCTTCAGACGGCATAACGTGTTATCTGAGTGAAACCGTCTTATGAACAAAATCGCGTTGAACCATGATTTCCCAAAGTTTTTAAGTCGGGAAAGTTGATTTGTGTAAAAAAAAGAAAAACCAAAAAAAACCCCCCCCGAAAAAAAAAAGGGCAAAAAAACCCAACAAAACCCCGGGGGGGAGGCGGCCCCAAGGGAAAAGCCCCCCACCAACCCGAAAAGGGCTTTGTTCCCTTGGGTTTTTTCTAGTTCCCCCCCGGGGGGGGCGAAAAAGAAAAAAACAACCCCCCCAGGAAAACAAAACCGCACCCCGGTCCTGAAAGGACTGATTCCTTGAATCACAGCGGGTATATTCCCCGCCCCTTGGTGCTAGGACGTTCATTCGGAACGTGGGTTTTTATTGGCTGAAATATGCTTTAGGCTCCACGCCACCCAATCAACGAAAAGAAAACAGGATTTTTATGAACCGGATTGAGAAATTTAAACGTGTGAGCGCGGTCATTTGGTCGGTGGCGACGCTTTTGGGCTGCTGGCTGGTGTTTGCGGCGTTTCAAAGCAAGGGTGTACTGGTCGGGTTTCTTGCGCTGCCGGTGCTGGTTGTGCCTTTTGGCATGCATAAAGGTGTTTGTTGGGTACTCGATGGGTTTGCGCCATAGGCCGCGGCCAAGGGCTTGCGCACACTGGTTTTAAGTTTTTTTGATGGCTGTTAACCCCTTTTCGTTGGGTGCATCGTTTAAGCATGCATCACCTAACTCTGAAGGAGAAAACCCATGCCATCGTTTGCCCGTGCACCGTCTGATCGTGCAAGTTTCCGATTTATCCCCTGCCGGACGTGGACCAATCTGAAGCAGCCCAGCACGCTCTTGTTGGCGCTGTTGCTTGGGGCTTGCCAATCCGGCTCAATCACCGAGCTGGCACTGCAAGACCCGCCTTTGCCCCAGCAAAGGTCTGAAACCATGGCCGGGGGCGATGATCCGTTGAAGGGTGCCACGCCCCCAGCTTTGGTGGATGACGAGCAGGCTCCCACCCACCGCGAAGACTTGCCGCCGGTCCCGGCCGAGCAGGCCCCGGTCGCATCGCCCCGCACTGAGTTGGCAGGCGGCCAGGCATTGCCCAAGTTGATCGCCAACCACTTTGAAGGGCAGGTCGGGCACCGCATGTACCTTCAGGTTGACAAGCCGCTCTACAAGCCTGGCGAAACCATTTGGTTCAAAACCTGGGATCTGACGACTCGGGCATTCACAGGTTCTGATTCAGGACAGAGCACGGTGGAGCTGGTGTCGCCCAAGGGTGCCGTTGTGTTGAAGAAGCGGCTGCGTGTGGCGGCAGGGACCGCCAGCAACGATTTTGAGCTGCCAGCCGACGTGCAGGGTGGGGAGTACACCTTGCGCGCCACATCAAACGATGGTCACAAGGCCGAGCGCGCAGTCATCGTGTCAGCCTATGAAGCGCCGCGCATGAAAAAGAAACTTGAGTTCACACGCAAGGCCTATGGCGCGGGCGACCCGGTCAGTGCCATGGTGGAGATCAAGCGCCCGACCGGTGAAGCCTTGGGTGCAAAGACCGTGACGGCGGTGATCACCGTCGATGGTGTTGAACTGCCACGGGTCAGCACCACGACCAATACCGAGGGTGGTGCCCTGGTGAAATTCAGCCTGCCCGCAACCATCCATTCTGGCGAGGGGCTGCTGACCCTCTTGATCGAAGATGGGGGTATTACCGAGTCGGTCTCCAAGTCGATCCCGATTTTGCAAAAAAAGCTCTCGCTGGCTTTCTTTCCTGAAGGCGGCAACATGGTGGCGGGTTTGCCCACACGGCTTTACTTCGAGGCCAAGACGGCGCTGGGCAAACCGGCCGATGTGGAAGGTCGCCTGCTGGACGACTTGGGCAATGCGGTGGCACTGTTCAGCACTTACAAGAATGGTTTGGGGCGCATTGAATTCACACCCGCCACCGGGCGTACCTACCGGGCCGAAATCAGCCGCCCCAGCAGCGTGACCGAGAAGTACGCCCTGCCGCTGGCGCAAGACAAGGGTTGCGTGCTGCGCAGTTATGACGATTTCGATGGGCAAGAAAAGGCCATGCGTGTAGCCGTGCAGTGCAGCGACAGGCAGCAGGTGGTGGTGGCTGCCAGCGTGCGCGAAAACCTGCTCGATGTTGGTGCGGTCGAGGTCGAGGCCGACACACCCGCCGTGATTTACCTGGCTGCCAAGGATGCGGCGCTGGCACGCGCTGCCGGGGTGGCGCGGGTGACGGTGTTCGACCAAGACCTTAACCCCTTGGCCGAGCGCTTGGTGTTTCGCAATCGCAGGGCGCGTTTGAAGGTCACGGTGGAGCCAGACCGAAAAAGCTATGCACCACGCGGACAAGTGGCCCTGGCCATCACCACCCGCGACGCAGCGGGGAGGGTGGTGCCCGCCGAACTGGCGCTGTCGGTGGTGGATGACACAGTCATTTCATTTGCCGACGACAAGAGCGCTCACTTGCTGTCCAAGCTGCTGCTGGAGCCCGAGTTGCCCGGCAAGATTGAGGAGCCCAATTTTTATACCGACCTGAGCGAAGCCAAGAGCGGGCGCGCGCTGGATTTGCTGATGGGCGCGCGCGGCTACCGCCGCTTTGACTGGATGCCGGTGTTGCGGCCGGCACCCACCGCCAGCATGGAACCTAGGTTGGGTTTTGGCGCGCGCGTGATGAACGCACTGCAGCAACCCATGCGGATGATGGCCGTTCCAGCGCCAATGCCGGCCTCGCCACCCCCCGTCATGGCTGCCCTGAAACCCCAGGCGCAAGAGCCCTTGCGTGATGATCGCGCAGAGCAAAAACTGGACGCACCCAAGCGCGAGGCCATGTTTTTGGGGCAGCATGCTTGCAGCGCCTGCGTTGAAAAAGGTTGCCCAAGCCGAGCTGGCCGAGGGTCGCCAAGCGATGGCCGTGGACAAGGACTTTGAACGGGCTGCAGCCAAAATGAATATGGCCATGCCGGAGCAACAAGCCTGGGCACCGGTGCGGGTGTTCCCGGTGCCTGCCTTCCAGCCCAGCTATGCGGGGCCACGTGACGATTACCGTGAGACCGTATTTTGGGCACCTTCGGTCAAGACCGATGTGCGGGGCAAGGCCAGCGTCAAGTTCGTGCTGTCCGATGCGGTGACCTCGTTTCGGGTGTTTTCTGAAGGTGTGGGTGGCGGTGCAGCTGGGCATGCCGAGACGGTGTTCAAATCTTCATTGCCGTTTTCGTTGTCTGCCAAATTGCCATTGGAAGTGTCGGCGGGAGACAAACCCCTGATTCCTGTGACCTTGACCAATGAGAGCGACGGCGCGCTTGATGTTGCCTTGGACAGCAGTTTTGGATCGCTGATCCAGTCTGACCCAGTGCATGCGCAAGGTGGCACCTTGGGTGCTGGGCAGCGCAAGAGTTTGTTCATGGCGCTTGATGTCACGGGCACGCGCGGTCAATCGGAGGTCAAACTTGCAGCCAAGGCCCATGGTTTGCGCGACGAGGTGTTACGCAGCATTGCGGTGGCACCGCTGGGTTTCCCGCAGTTGTTTGAGCGGTCCGGCCAGATCACGGGTGAAGTCAGTCAGGAGATAGACCTTCGCACCGCCAATCCGGGCAGCGTGCAGGCCACCATCCGGGTGTACACCTCGCCCTTGTCGACCATGGTGTCGGGTCTGGAAGGCATGCTGCGCGAGCCCAATGGCTGCTTTGAACAGACTTCATCCACCAATTACCCGAACGTGATGATCATGCAGTACCTCAAGCAGCATGACGTGGCCGATCCGGCGTTGCTGGAGCGCACCAACAAGTTGCTTGACAGTGGCTACAAGAAACTTTCTGGTTTTGAATCGCCCAAGAAGGGTTACGAATGGTTTGGTGGCGACCCCGGCCACGAAGCCCTGACGGCCTATGGCTTGCTGGAGTTCGCCGACATGAAGGACGTTTATGGCACGGTGGATACAGCCATGCTGGCGCGCACGGGGGCCTGGCTCAAGTCGCGCCGCGATGGCAACGGTGGTTACCTGCGCGATGCCAAGGCGCTGGACTCATTTGGCCGTGCCTCACCCGAGGTGACCGATGCCTACATCACCTGGGCCCTGGTGTCGGCGGGTGAGACCGGGCTGGACAAGGAGATTGCCAAGTCGGCCAAGCTGGCTGAATCAAGCGCGGACGCCTACCAGCTGGCGCTGGCCACAGGCACGCTGCTGGAGCGCGGCGCAGGTGCCTCGGTGCCCTCCAAAGCAGCACTGGCGGCTGCCGCCAAACTGGCCGCTTTGCAGGACAGCAATGGTGCCTGGAGCCGTGCGGACCATTCCATCACACGCAGCGGCGGGCTCAATCTGCACATTGAAACCACCTCGCTGGCCGTGCTGGCACTGCTCAAGGCACCGGGGCAGCTGGAGGCAGCGCGCAAGGGCATTGCCTGGTTGCAAGCCAATCGCAGCGGCTTTGGCCAGTGGGGTGCCACACAAGCCACGGTGCTGGCGCTCAAGGCCATGATTGCTTTTGACAATGCCACCCGGGTGGCCCCCAGCGCGGGCACGGTGACTTTGTTGGTGGATGGTGTTGCGGTGCGGGAGCAGAGCTTTGAGGCCGGTCGACGCGAGCCGATTCTGTTTGCAGATTTTGATGCGCGGCTTACCAAGGGCCAGCACCGCATCACCTTGCGCGTCAAAGGTGCCAACTCCTTGCCGTATTCAATGGCGGTGGAGTACCGCAGCACGCAGCCTGCATCATCGAGCGTGGCTGTGGTCAAGCTTGACACCAGTTTGTCCAGGACGGATGTGAAGATGGGAGAGACGGTGCGCCTGGATGCGGTGGTGACCAACAGGACCACCGTGGGCCAACCCATGACTCTGGCCCGTTTGGGGCTGCCAGGTGGCCTGACGTTTCAGAACTGGCAGCTGAAGGAGCTGCGGGAGAAAGGGCAGTTCGCCTTTTTTGAGACCCGCGCACGCGAGGTCATCCTGTACTTTCGCGACATGAAGCCCGGTGAAGTCAAAAAGCTGAGCCTGGACCTGGTGGCCACTGTGCCGGGCAGCTACACCGGGCCTGCTTCTTCGGCTTACCTGTACTACAACGACACCGACAAGAGCTGGGTGGCACCGGTATCGGTCAAGATCACACCGTAACTGGGGCGGGTTACCATCCAATGAAAACCGGGTGCCAAAAGAGGCATCGCCCATACAGGCAACACAAGGGACTGCACACATGCTCACTGGCGAACTACGTAGCCAAATCGACGCGATCTGGAATTCATTTTGGTCGGGTGGTATTTCCAACCCGCTGGAAGTGATGGAGCAAATCACTTACTTGCTGTTCCTGCGTCGTCTGGACGACCTGCACACGCTGGAAGAAAACAAGTCGGTGCGATTGGGCAAACCGATAGACCGCCGCATCTTCCCCGAGGGCAAGGATGCCAAGGGCCGGGACTTTAACGACCTGCGCTGGTCCCGCTTCAAGAACTACGCCCCGGCGGAGATGTACACGGTGGTGGGTGAGCATGTGTTCCCGTTCCTGCGCACGGGGGTTGGAGGCACCTCCGGCGCGGGCGGCGATGGCTCCACCTATGCCCACCACATGAAGGATGCGCGGTTCACCATTCCCACCCCGGCGCTGTTGTCCAAGGTGGTGGACATGCTGGACCACGTGCCCATGGAGGACCGCGACACCAAGGGCGACCTGTACGAGTACATGCTGGGCAAGATCGCCAGCGCCGGTCAGAACGGCCAGTTCCGCACGCCCCGGCACATCATCAAGCTCATGGTGGAGTTGACCGCCCCCACGGCCAAAGACGTGATTTGCGACCCGGCCAGTGGCACCTGCGGCTTCTTGGTGGCGGCGGGTGAATACCTGCGCGAGAAGCACCCCGAAATCTTGCGTGACCCGGTAGCCCGTGAACACTTTCACCACGGCATGTTCCACGGCTACGATTTTGACAACACCATGCTTCGCATTGGCAGCATGAACATGGCCCTGCACGGGGTGGACAACCCGGACATTCGGTATCAGGACTCGCTGGCGCAGACCCAAGCCGTTGAAGAAGAAAAGTATTCGCTGATTCTTGCCAACCCGCCGTTTGCCGGGTCGCTGGACTACGAGAACACCGCCAAAGACCTGCTGGCTATCGTCAAGACCAAAAAGACCGAACTGCTGTTTTTGGCGCTGTTCCTGCGCCTGCTCAAACCCGGTGGCCGTGCAGCGGTCATCGTGCCCGATGGTGTGCTGTTTGGCTCCAGCAACGCGCACAAAGAACTGCGCCGCATGGTGGTGGAAGAGCAAAAGCTGGATGCGGTGATCTCCCTGCCATCCGGTGCGTTCAAGCCTTACGCCGGTGTGTCCACGGCCATTGTGCTGTTCACCAAGACAAATTCCGGTGGCACCGACCATGTTTGGTTTTATGACATGAAGGCGGATGGCTGGAGTCTGGACGACAAACGCCAGCCGCTGCTGTCTGAGGATAAATTAGGCCTCCAGCCCTTTAAGGACGGGCGCAACCAGCTGTCCGTTGCAGAGCATGAAAAGAACAACCTGCCCGATGTGCTGGAGCGTTGGGGCCAGCGGGACGCGAGCGAGAGGCAACGTGGCCGCACGAAGCAGAGTTTTTGTGTGCCCAAGATGGAGATTGCTGGCAATGGGTACGACCTGTCTATCAACCGCTACAAGGAAGTAGTGCATGAAGCCACCGAGCACCTGCCACCCAAGGAGATTTTGAAGAAGCTGGCGGTGCTGGAAGCGGAGATTCAGGCGGGGATGAAAACCTTGGAAGAACTGCTCGCAACCCACTAAACTGCAAATTGGTACTTTTGAAAGATACCGCCAACCAAACCCATCACCGTGACTGTTTTCAACCTGCTGCATGTAGCCCGGCAATATCCATGAAAATTCAAGCCAAATTGGCCTCTGGCGCACGTATTACCTGCGCAAGCAGCTATCGAAATGAGAGTAAATAGCCGCTATCCCGCAGCATCAAACGCAGCGAATACCTTGTTTAAGGCTAACGCACAAGTTATACTTTTGTAAAACTTTTGGAGTTTTCATGTTACATGCCTCACTGCGCCGCTCTGGCGGTTCGTACATCATGACCGTGCCCTTGGCTTACGTGGAGCAAAACCATCTGGATGCAGGTGCCCGTTTGACACTGGAAATTGTGGGTGACGAGTTGAAAATCAAACCAGAATGCAGCCGCCGCAGCCTCGCGCAACTGTTGGACGCCACACCAGAGGGCCTGTGCCGTGCCGACGGGTGGGATGAAATGGGCACTGCCGGAGCGGAATTGTGACCCCTGAGCGCGGCGACATTTTGCATTTGGCCTTTGACCCGGCAAGTGGCTGCGAAATGAAGGGCAAGCACTTTTGTCTGGTCGTGTCGCCCCGCGCATTCAATGCACGCTTTCAACTGGCCATGGTCTGCCCCATATCAGGTGGTGCTGCCAACGCTGCCCGCAGTGCAGGTTTTTTGGTGTCGCTGATGGGGTTTGGTTTGCGCACCGACGGTCAGGTCCACGCCCACCAAATCAAGTCCCTGGACTGGGCCTCGCGCCAGGCCACGCTGGTTGAAAGCGCGCCCGATGCGGTGGTGCAAGAAGTGCTGGCATGCTTGCACAGTGTGCTGGAATGAAGCAAGCCAAATTGGCCTCTGGCGCACGCTCTGCTTGCGCTGGCAGCTATCAAAACTATAGTTTTCAGGCCACGCCCATGAATCTGCAAACCAGCGCCGCCGTCAGCATGCTGGGCGGCAGAGCGTTCTGCTCCGTGTCCCCCGCCCTCCGACTTTCGCCTGCGGGCTCCTCCTTGACCGGCGCAGTACGCTCTGCCACCCAGTCTGCCTACCTTCGAGGTGTGTCGGTGTTTGAGGATAAATCAAGCCTGCAGCCCTTTAAGGACGTGCGCAGCCAGCTATTAAAAAAAGAGCATGAGAATAGCCGCCTGCCCGATGTGCTGGAGCGTTGGGGGCGGCGGGATGCGAGCGAGGGCAACGTGGCCGCACGGAGCAGAGTTTTTGTGTGCCCAAGGCTGACATAGCTGGGAACGGGTACGACCTGTCTATCAACCGCTATAAGGAAGTAGTGCATGAAGCCACCGAGCACCTGCCACCCAAGGAGATTTTGAAGAAGCTGGCGGTGTTGGAGGCGGAGATTCAGGCGGGGATGAAAACGTTGGAAGAACTACTCGCAACCCACTAAACTGCAAATTAGTACTTTTGAAAGATACCGCCATGCAAACCCATCACCAGGAGCAAATCACCCCTTCCCGCTCCGACCACAGCACCGTCCTGAAAGTTGAGCACCAGGCAGCGCGGGAAGCTGCGGACTATGACCGCTGGTTTGATGCCAAGGTGCAGGCTTCGATGGATGGTGTCAAAGATGGCAGCAACCGGGTTTACTCACGAAGAAGAAGTGGGCAGTTCGCCGCCGAGATCATTGCGCGCTTCAGTGGCAGAAAAACGGTATGAGTCGTGGTGGTGTTTGAGCAAACCGACACCACCGTGACCATTTTCAACCTGCAGCACGTAGCCCGGAAATACCCATGAAGTTACAAGCCAAATCAGCCTGTAGCCCGCGTACTACTTGCGCAAGCAGCTATTCAAAATAAAGCAAAACAAACTATGCCAACCATCAGCGCTTTTTACGGTTTGATTATTCAGATGTATTTTCGTGAACACGCGCCGCCCCATTTCCATGTGAAATACGGCGATTACAAGGCGGTGGTTGATATCGGGCGGCTCGAACTCACAGACGGCAAACTGCCCAGACGAGCCACTCATCTTGTTCTGGATTGGGCTGAACTGCATCAACAGGAATTGCTAAATGACTGGGACTTGTGCCAAGCCTTGCAAAATCCCAAGCCGATTGCACCACTTGAATAAATTTGCCAAAAGGAGTTTGCAATGCCGATGAATTGGGATGTTACCGAGGTCACAGTGCAGGGTGACGCTGCATTATGGGTGAGGTTTTATGATGGCCTGGAAGGCTCAGTAACATTTTTGCCCACCGCTTTTCGGGGTGTGTTTGCGCGCCTGAGTCAACCCGAAGAGTTTCAGAAGGCGCGAATTCAAGACGGTGTTCTGACCTGGCCGGGCGAACTGGACTTAGCCCCCGATGCCATGCACGATGCGATTGCTGCTCATGGAAAATGGGTGCTAGATTGACCGCTAGCCCTCACCCTGCTTGCGTGGGCAGCTATCGAAATGTGAGTGGATTGGGTTGAGGGGATGCTCGATGAGGGTTGCAACTCTGTTGAAGGAAGCTTGTCGATTTGCACCACATTGCGGCGGCGTTAGGCTCATAATGAAACGTCGCCACGAACTGTGATGTTCGACGATAAAGTCGTTGCCGCGTACTATGGCGTTTATGCGCGATGGAACACGTGACAATGCCGCGTCTGAACGAAGAGCCGAAGTGTACTTGCTGGCTGAAGATGGCTGGCGCCACGGTTGCTCGGTGGGCGGAATCGGGATACTTGGTATCCAGGTGAAGATGGGTCTGACATTTCCAGACCCAAAGTTTGACGATCGGATATGGCACCTTGTGCATTGACATCAACTTCAACTATTTTGATGGGCTGTCGCAAGGGCAACAGCCGAACATCAATCAGGGAATCTTGAATCCGGAATTCCACTGCCAACCACCCGAACAACGCCGCATCGCCGCCATCCTCGACCAAGCCGATGCGCTCAGAGCCAAGCGCCGGGAAGCCTTGGCGCAACTGGACAGCCTCACGCAGTCGATTTTCATTGAGATGTTTGGGGACCCGGTGGCAAACGATAGGGTATGGCCGTTTGTTGCGGTTAGTGACTTTGTCGCAGGCTTTGAAAGCGGAAAAAGCATTGTGGCGGATGACGAAGACGAGTCTGAATCACCGTTCAGAGTTCTAAAATCAATGCCGTGACCTGTTGGAATACAAACCGGAGCACAGTAAAGCTGTTCCGTCCGATTACACCCCTCCCGCTTCGCACATTGTGCGAAAAGGTGACCTGTTGTTTAGTCGCGCAAACACAACGGAGTTAATTGGTGCAACCGCGTATGTGAATGAAACACCGGACAATTTGCTACTCCCCGACAAGTTGTGGCGATTCGTTTGGTTTGAGAAGCCTCGGGCAGCTCCACTATATGTACGGCATCTGTTTCAGCAGGTGAAGTTTCGTCAAGAAATTGGTCAGCGTGCCAGTGGTACGAGTGGTTCAATGCAGAATATTTCACAACCAAAAGTGCTTTCGATTCGGGTTGGAAATCCGCCGCTAGCCCTTCAACAAACCTTCGCCACCCGTATCCAATCCGTCGAAGCCCTCAAAATCACCCACAAAGCCGCGTTACAAGAATTGGATAGACTGTTTGCATCCCTCCAACACCGTGCCTTCTCTGGAGAACTCTAAATGCGCCCCTCGCTTGCCTTGAGTACCCACCGCGAAGCCATCCGGGCCATTGCCCTGCGGCACCGGGTAACCAATGTTCGGGTGTTTGGTTCCGTAGTGCATGGTGACGACACCGATGACAGCGACCTTGACTTGTTGGTGGAACCTACCTCGGAAACCACCATGATGGACATTGGTGCCATCCGATACGAACTCAATCAATTGCTGGGTATTCCGGTGGATGTGCTGACACCTCGCGCTCTGCCGGACCATTTCAAATCAGTGGTTTTAAGTGAGGCAATGCCAGTATGAGCAAATCTGACATCCTGCGATTGCCCGAGTATTTGGGACACATTGTTGAGGCTATTGACCGGGTTCATCGTTATGTGGACGACATGGTTGAATTGACCTTTCTCCAAGACGAGAAGACACAGGATGCGGTGATTCGCAACTTTGAAGTCATTGGCGAAGCGTCCAACAACATCAAAAAGTACCACCCTGAATTTGTCAGTCAGCACCCAGAAGTGCCGCTGAACTTCGCCTATGAGATGCGAAACGCGCTTGCACACGGGTATTTCAAGATCGATTTTGAAGTGGTCTGGAAAACCATTCACACCGACCTGCCAGAGCTACGCACCCAAGTGGCGGCACTGATTACCCCATGAATGAGTTCCGAGGTCGAATGTCCTGTACACCAAGAATCAGGCAACTGGAATACGCATCGGGCCGCAGCCCGGCGGACATGCTTCGATTCGTGCAACGCGACGGATTAGACGCAGTGGAACTCAGCATCCAAGAAAACGCGCAAGCCGATGCAGGGTTTGCAGACGGTTCCATGGTGGCGCACGCCGATGTCATGCACGATGTACTGCATGTGGTGCGACAGGCACGTTGATTTACCATCCTTCATTTTCCAACCTATTTCTCTAGGAGGTTTATATGGGTTACGCAGATTTAATCCCCCGTTTGCAAGCCCTGCCCGAAGAAAAACGGGCTGAGGTGTTGGATTTTTTGGCGTTTGTAGAGCAACGCAACCAAGCGACCCCAAAGTCCGCAATTACGCTAGGAGAGACTTCGTGGGCCGAGCTTTTGAAAAATCCTATAAGAATCCCCAACTTCGTGCCACTCAGCCGGGACGAAGCCAATGAAAGATAAGGTTTTCGTTGATAGCAATATTTGGCTGTACGCCATGGCGCAGTCAGCTGATGCATTGGGCGATATTCGGTCTGCCAAAGCGAAGGCTTTTTTGTTTGGTTTGCCGTGCCCACGGGTGAATTCTCAAGTCATCCGTGAGGTATGTTGTAACTTGAAAAAGAAGTCTCGTATCGAAGAGGCTGCCATCAAGACTTATGTGCTTGCGTGGTACCAGAACTGCGAAGTAGTCACTAGCAACGTCGAG
Organism: Candidatus Rhodoferax bjergmarkensis; assembly: GCA_016708345.1. GTDB lineage: Bacteria > Pseudomonadota > Gammaproteobacteria > Burkholderiales > Burkholderiaceae_C > Rhodoferax > Rhodoferax bjergmarkensis. Next base: position 93,281 of record JADJFX010000034.1, on the reverse strand, counting down.
CAATTTCTATTGGCATCCCAATTGCGGCAAGACGGCGGGTTCAGTTACTGGGACAGCTTGATTGTTGCCGCTGCGATAGACACCGGTTGCAGCACCTTATACAGCGAAGACATGCAGCATGGTCGTGTGCTGCTGGGGCAACTCACCATCGTGAACCCGTTCAAAGACTGACCCCATGAGCAACTTCGCATTCCTCCAAGCCGAATGGCCGCTGATGTACGAGTCGGCCATGCGGGTCGAGGAAACAGCGAACACCGATGCCCGTACCTCCTGCTTTTACGCCCGTCGCACGCTGGAGATGGCGGTGGCGTGGTTGTTTCAGCATGACCGGTCGCTGAAGCTGCCGTACCAGCCCAACCTGAACGCCTTTATTCACGAGCCAACCTTTCGCACGGTGGTGGGCGACACGATTTTCACCAAGGCCAATGTCATTCGCAGTCTGGGCAACAAGGCCGTTCACGAGAACCAGCGCATGGGGCCAAGCGATGGTCAGGCTGCAACCCGTGAGCTGTTCCACTTCTGTTACTGGATGGCACGCACCTATGGGCGCAGGGCACGGCCCGACCCGAGCCTGACGTTCAAGCCTGCGCTGCTGCCCACTGCCACGGCGTTGCCCGCGCAGACCGTGGCCCAATTGCAATCACTCGAAGGCCAGCTAAAGAGCGGGATGCGAAAGTCACCGCGCTGTTGTCCGACAAAGCCGCGCTGGATGCTGAACTGAAGGCTTTGCGCGATGAGGTGGCAGCGGTCAAAGCCGCCAATGCGGTCCAACCCGACACGCACGACTACTCTGAAGCGCAAACGCGGGACTACTACATTGACCTGCTGCTCCGGGAAGCCGGGTGGCAACTGACGGACAAAAACCTTGAGGTGGAAGTCTGCGGAATGCCCAAATCGGACGGGGTGAACCAAGGCAAAGGCTTTGTCGATTACGTGCTGTGGGGTGACGATGGCAAACCACTGGCCGTGGTGGAAGCCAAACGCACGCGCCGGGATGCCAAGGTAGGCCAACAACAGGCCAAGCTGTACGCCGACTGTTTGCAAGCGCAGTATGGGCAGCGCCCGGTCATCTTCTATTCCAATGGCTATGAGCACTGGATGTGGAACGACACGGCCTACCCACCCCGAGCGGTGCAAGGGTTTTTCAAGAAACAAGAGCTGGAGCTGATGATCCAGCGGCGTACCAGCCGCAAGCTGCTGGCACAGGCTGTCATCAACGCCGACATCATTGGCCGCTACTACCAGACCCGTGCCGTGCGCCGCATTGGTGAAGCTTTTGAGAAGGACAACCTGCGCAAGGCGCTGGTGGTGATGGCAACCGGCGCAGGCAAGACCCGCACGGTGATTGCGCTGGCGGACGTGCTGATGCGCTGCAACTGGGCCAAGCGGGTGCTTTTTCTGGCAGACCGTGTGGCGCTGGTCAATCAGGCGGTCAATGCGTTCAAAAAGCATTTGCCCGATTCATCGCCGGTGAATCTGGTTTCGGAGAAGAACACCGATGGCCGGGTGTTTGTGTCCACTTACCCCACGATGATGGGCCTGATTGACGAGGCCACAGATGGCAACCGAAGATTCGGTGTCGGGCATTTTGACCTGATCATCATTGACGAAGCGCACAGGTCGGTTTATCAGAAGTACCGGGCCATTTTTCAGTATTTTGATTCGTTTTTAGTGGGACTGACGGCCACGCCCAAGGACGAGATTGACCACAACACCTACAGCCTGTTTGACCTTGAGAGCGGCGTCCCCACAGATGCCTACACGCTGGATGAAGCCGTGGCCGATGGGCACTTGGTACCACCCAAGGCCATATCGGTACCGCTGAAGTTCCAGCGCGAAGGCATCAAGTACGCTGAACTGAGCGAGGAAGAAAAAGACCAATGGGACGAACTGGAGTGGAATGAAGATGGCACCGCACCAGATGCCGTGGATTCGGCTGCCCTGAACAAGTGGCTGTTCAACACCGACACGGTGGACAAGGTGCTGGAACACCTGATGACCCGAGGCGAGAAGGTGGCCGGTGGGGACAGACTGGGCAAAACCATCATCTTTGCCAAGAACAATGACCATGCCGATTTCATTGCCGAACGCTTCAACGTCAACTACCCGCATTACAAGGGGCAGTTTGCGCGGGTGGTCACCTACAAGACCGAGTACGCCCAGAGTTTGATTGACGACTTTTCCAACAAAGAAAAGGCACCCCACATTGCCATATCGGTGGACATGCTGGACACCGGTATTGACGTGCCGGAAGTGGTCAATCTGGTGTTTTTCAAGGTCATACGCGCCAAAACCAAGTTCTGGCAAATGGTGGGTCGTGGCACCCGCTTGTGCCCTGATTTGTATGGGCCGGGACAGCACAAGCAGTTTTTCAACGTGTTTGACTACTGTCAGAACTTGGAATTCTTCAGCCAGAACCCCGACCACTCGGATGGCGCTACCAGTGAGTCACTGACCAAGCGGTTGTTCAAAGCCAGATTGCAAGTGATTGCAGAACTGGACAAAGAACTGGACAAAATGGCCATGGATGGCTCCAAGGTTGAAGAGCGTGCAGCTGCTTATGGCGACCAACTGAACGAAGAACAATTGCGCGGCGAACTGGCAGGCTATCTGCACCAAACCGTTGCCGCCATGAACATGGACAACTTCGTGGTGCGCCCTCAAAGGAAGTCGGTAGAACGGTTTGCCAAGCTGGATGCATGGAAGACCTTGGATGCCGATAGCCACACCGAGTTGAACGAGCGCGTAGCAGGATTGCCCACGGCATTGGTGGACGATGACGAGGATGCCAAACGCTTTGACTTGCTGGTGTTGCGTACCCAACTTGCTGTTCTCCAAGCCCTGCCAGACTTCGCGGCACTAAAGGGCCGTATGCAGGCCATTGCCAGTGCCTTGGAAGATCAGATGAGCATTCCTGCGATCAAGGCGCAGATGGTGTTGATTCAGTCGGTGGCTGGTGAAGAGTGGTGGGAGAACGTAACCGTGGTCATGCTGGAGTCCGCCCGTAAAAAAATGCGTGCGCTGGTCAAGTTGATTGAAAAAGATAAGAAAAAAATCGTTTACACCGAGTTTGAAGATGAACTAGGCCTTGGTGCCGCCATAGACCTGCCCGGTATCACCACCGGCATGAATCTCGCCAAGTTCAAGGACAAAGCGCGGCAATTTCTGCGGGAGCAGACCAGCCACTTGTCATTGCAGCGGCTGCGGCGCAACCAGCCACTGACCGCCTCTGACCTTGCCGAGTTGGAACGGATGCTGGTCGAGGCCGGTGGCTCACCCGAGGTCATCAAACTGGCAACCGAGCAGAACCACGGGCTGGGCATTTTTATCCGGTCATTGGTGGGGCTCGACAGGGAAACCGCCAAGCAGGCATTCAGCCAGTTTGTGGTCGGCACTACGGCCACCGCCAGCCAATTGGAGTTCATTGACCTGATCGTGCAGTACCTGACCGAGAACGGCACCATGGACGCAGCACGGCTGTACGAGTCCCCGTTTACCGACATCAGCCAGCAGGGACCAGAAGCGGTGTTCCCGGTGGCGAAGGTCACGGAGTTGGTGCGGGTGCTGGACGACATTCGTCAAAGGGCGGTAGCTTGAGGTGGATGTTTGGGTTCATAACTTGCTATTATCTTCATAGCTGCTCACGCACGGTATTCGTGCGGTAGCCATTGTTTTTACTTAAAACTTTTAGGGACGCAACAACACCATGGCATTTCGAATCGGTGAAGGCTGGGACATCCATGCGCTGGTGGAGGGCCGCAAGCTGATGCTGGGGGGCGTCGAAATCCCCCATAGCAAGGGCTTGCTGGGGCATTCGGACGCCGATGTGCTGCTGCACGCCATCACCGATGCCCTGCTGGGCGCGGCGGCGCTGGGCGACATTGGCACCCACTTTCCCGACACCGATGCCGCGTTCAAGGGTGCCGATTCGGCTGTGTTGCTGGCCGAGGCGGCCCGGCGCGTGCGGGCCAAGGGCTTTGAGATCGGCAATGTGGACAGTACCGTGATTGCCCAAGCCCCCAAGCTGGCCCCGCATATTGGCTCCATGCGTGCGTGCATTGCCCAGGTGCTGGGCGTGGCGGTCGAGCAGGTCAACGTCAAGGCCAAGACGGCTGAAAAAATGGGGCCGGTGGGCGAGGGGCTTGCCATGGAGGCGCGCGCCATCATTCTTTTGTTTTGATTTCGTTCCCATATCAATCCGACATGTTGTTGCTTCGCCTTGCCGTGCTTGAGCACTGATCAAAGGCTTCGCGCCTAATGTCGTATCGATCTGGAAACGAAATGAGTTTTCTTTTTTATTTACATCCTGAATTTCATGGCTTCAAATAACTACTCCCACTTGCTCAGTCCCCTCGATCTGGGCTTTACCACCTTGCGCAACCGCGTGATGATGGGCTCCATGCACACCGGGCTGGAAGACCGCTTTTACAACTACGTCAAGCTGGCCGCGTATTTCCGGGAGCGGGCCAAGGGCGGCGTCGGTTTGATCGTGACCGGCGGTATTTCGCCCAACCGGCAGGGCTGGCTGCTGCCGTTTGGTGGCACCCTGAATTCGGCGGCGGATGTGTGGAACCACCGCATCGTGACGCAGGCGGTGCATGAGGAGGGCGGCAAGATTGTGATGCAGATCCTGCACTCGGGGCGCTATGGCTACCAGCCCTTTGTGGTGTCGGCATCAAGCAAAAAGTCGCCGATTTCGTTGTTCAAACCCAGGGCCTTGAGCGAGCGCGGCATCCAGTCCACCATTCGCGACTATGTGCGCTGCGCCGAGCTGGCACGCAAGGCGGGTTATGACGGGGTGGAGATCATGGGCAGTGAGGGCTACTTGCTCAACCAGTTTTTGTGCGCCCGCACCAACTTGCGCACCGACCGCTGGGGCGGCTCGATCGAAAACCGCATGCGTTTGCCGGTTGAGATCGTCAAGCAGGTGCGGGCCAGGGTGGGGCCCAATTTCATCATCATGTACCGCCACTCGGTGCTGGATTTGGTGGAAGGTGGCAACAGCTGGGACGAGGTGGTGCAGGTGGCGCAGGCGCTGGAAAAAGTGGGCGTGACCATTTTTAATACCGGCATTGGCTGGCACGAAGCGCGGGTGCCCACCATCGTCACCTCGGTGCCACGGGCGGCCTTTGCCAGCGTGGCGGCGCGTCTGCGCAAAGCGGTCAAGGTGCCGGTGGCGGCGTCCAACCGTATCAACATGCCGGACGAGGCCGAGGCCTTGATTGCCAGCGGCGATGTGGACATGGTGTCCATGGCACGGCCCTTTTTGGCCGATGCGCAGTGGGTGAACAAGGTGGCGCAAGGGCGGGTGGATGAAATCAACACCTGTATTGCCTGCAACCAGGCTTGTCTGGACCACACCTTTGCCAACAAGCGCGCCAGTTGTCTGGTCAATCCGCGTGCGGGTTATGAGACCGAGCTGGTGTACCGCCCGGCCACCAAGCGCCGCCGGGTTGCGGTGGTGGGTGCGGGGCCGGCTGGTTTGTCAGCGGCGACGGTGGCGGCGGAATGCGGTCATGAGGTGACCCTCTTCGACAGCAGTGACCGGGTGGGCGGTCAGTTCAACGTGGCCATGCAGGTGCCCGGCAAAGAGGAGTTTGCCCAGACGCTGCGCTATTTCACAAGGCGCTTGCAGGTGACGGGCGTCAAAGTGATGCTCAAACAGCGCGTGACGCGCGAGCAATTGCTGGCACAGGCTTTTGACGAGATTATTGTGGCCACGGGCATCGTGCCGCGCAAACCGTCGATTCCTGGTATTGACCACCCCAAGGTGCTGTCGTATCTGGACGTGCTTGAGCGCCGCGTGAAGCCGGGCAAGCGGGTTGCCATCATTGGCGCGGGGGGCATCGGTTTTGATGTGGGCGAGTTTTTGCTGCACGACCCGAAGATTGAACTGCCGCTGCCACTGGAACATTGGTGCCATGAGTGGGGGGTCGATTTGACGGCGCAAACCAATGGTGGCCTGGTGCCTGCGGTGCCCGCGCATCCGTTCCGGCAAGTTTATTTGCTCCAGCGCAAGCAGGGCAAGCCGGGCGCGGGCTTGGGTAAGACCTCGGGTTGGGTGCATCGCGCCGTGCTGCAGCGCAACGGGGTCGAGATGCTGGCTGGCGTGGAGTACCAGTGCATTGACGATGCCGGGCTGCACATCAGCATTGACGGCATTGCCCGCGTGCTGGAGGTGGACCACATTGTGCTTTGCGCCGGGCAGGAGCCGCTGGCCGAGCTGATGCCCGATAGCGGGTCGCAGGCAGCCTCTGGAACCCCTCAATTTCACTGCATTGGTGGGGCGGCCCTGGCGTCAGAGCTCGATGCCAAGCGGGCCATTCGCGAAGGGGCGGTGTTGGCCGCCAGTTTATAAGGCTGGGGCGGGTCAGGCGGATGTTGCCTTGGCCAGTTTGGCGGCGCGCCGGGCCGCTGAACCGACCTTGATGGTGGCCACACCGTCGATGACCAGGATGCCTTTGACGTGGCAGGTGGTCTCCAGCACCACCTGGCAGCGGTCAAGGATGACTTCGCGCACCCGCACGGTGGCTTTGACGGTTTCGCCGGGGCGCACCGGTGCCAGAAATTTCAGTTGTTGCTCCATGTAAATGGAACCTGGGCCGGGCAGGCGATTGGCAATGGTGGCAGAGATCAGGCCTGACACCAGTATGCCGTGGGCAATACGGCCATGAAAGGGTGTGGTGACTGCGTATTCTTCGTTCAGGTGGATGGCGTTGATGTCGCCTGAAACCCCGGCAAACATGCCGATATCGGCCTCGGTAATGGTCTTGGCATAGCTGGCGGTCATGCCGACCTGAAGGTCTTCAATGTCGTATCCGTTTTGGTCATTCATCTGGGTATCGCTCGTGTTGCTTTGTCCGTGTTGCTTTTACCGACTTTGATTCTATCGACAGGCATCTTCTGCCGGGCCTGCTTTGTCGGTGAGAGGGGTGCGCGCTGCTTGCGAGTTATTTGGGCAGCGTGCAAAGCGGAATGTCTTTGTCGGTGGCCAATGCCTCCAGTGCTGGCCGTGTCATGGTCTGCAGGTAGTTTGCAATGGCCTGGTGGGTGGCGGGCGACAGCATCGTCAGGATGTTGGCATAGGGCACGCCTGCTGCGGCGCACAGGGACTTGGCAAAGTGCGGCTCCAGCGCCGCCACTGCCACGCGCCCGTCCTGGCAAGGGTAGATGCGGTAACCGGCGTGGCCTCCGCCTACCGCAGCGCCCGGCTGCGTCAACCCCCAGGTGCGTGGCAGGGCCAGAAAAGCTGCGGCGTCTGACAGGGCAACTTCCATGTAACGGCCTTTGCCATCCTTGCGCAGCAGCATGGCCTTTTAATACCGCCTCGGAGGCGATCAAAGAGCCACCCATGTCGGCGTACAGCGTTGGCGGCATCTCCAAGCCATTCACCAAGTTATTTTCAGCCAGATAGGTGAGGTCGTGCCCGGGTTCCTCGGCGCGTGCGCCGGGCGCGCCCACAATCGCCACTTGCGACAAGGCCGGGTAGAGTTTGTGCAGCGCTTTCCATGTCAGGCCCAGTTTCTTCAAAGCAGAAGGGCGAAACGAAGTCAGCAAAACATCGGCCTTGGCGAGTTCCCGGTGCAGAGCCTTCTGGCCTTGTTCGGTCTTCAGGTCTGCCGTTGCCACACGAATGCCTTTGTGCAGCACCTCGTAGGCGGGGCGGTTGTACAGCCCCATAGGGTCGCCGGATGCGCCGGGTGGTGTGCCAGAGGGCGCTGGGGGTTCGAGCTTGACGCAGGTTGCACCCATTTGCTGGCAACGCATCAAGGCGGCCGGGCCGGGCAGGTTAAGGCTCAGGCTCAGAATCCGCACACCTTTGAGCGCCAGCAGCGGTTTTGGGGCTAAAGAAGAGGTCATAGGGCCCTTGAATTTAATGCACGCAGTCTAGGGAGGGAAAAGAGTGCGGTGTAATGTGACATCCTGTAAATATTAACTTGAAAGTTCCCCGTGACTGATCCGCAATTCCAGCTTGACTTTGATACAGCTGACCTGCCCCCACCCCTCAAACCGATGCCCAAGGCTAAGCGAAAACCCCGTAGCGCTGCTGCCATCGAGTCAGCGGCCGACATGACGCCACAGGCGATGGCCGCCGCGCTTGAGAAAAACCCTGACTACCGGGTGCTGCGCCGCTTGGTACCGGCGCTTCACTTTGACCGCGTGGCACAAGGGCCGGTGGTTCGGGTGGTGGTGCTGGACACCGAAACCACGGGCCTTGATCACGCCAGTGACAAGATCATTGAGTTGGCCATGTTGCGTGTCGATGTGGACAGCACAAGCGGCTTGCCAGTGGGAGATGTGCAGGTGTATGACGCATTGGAGGACCCCGGCATGCCCATCTCGCCCCAGGTGCAAGCCATTACCGGCATCTCAGACGCTATGGTGCTGGGTCAGCGTCTGGACGAGGCGCGGATTTCTGATTTGCTCCAAGGTGTTGACCTGGTCATCGCCCACAACGCCGGTTTTGACCGGCCGTTTTGCGAGGCACGTCTGCCTGTGTTTGCGCACCTGCCCTGGGGCTGTTCGTTTGTCGATATTGACTGGAAAAAAGAAGGCTATGGCTCGGCCAAGCTGGAGTACCTGGCGTTAGAAAAAGGCTGGTTTTATGACGCTCACCGCGCCGAGATGGATTGCCATGCCTTATTGGCTGTATTGTGTGGACAATTGCGCACCGAATATAGAACTGGGTTGGCAAAAATGATCGAATCCGGTCGCACCACCAGTTACCGCTTGAAGGCGACCCAGGCACCGTTTGATGCCAAAGACCTGCTCAAGGCCAGGGCCTACCGTTGGGATGCAGAGCAGCGGGTTTGGTTCACCCGGATTGCTGATGAATCTCGATTAAATGAAGAATTTCAGTGGCTTAAATCGAATGTTTATGGCAACCGTTCAGCTTGTGTACAGTTGGAACGTCTAGAGGCTGCGCAAAAGTACTCAAAACGACCGGGGGAATTGTCAGTTTCGCAAATCTGACACACCAGCCGGGTAGAATCATCCCTACGCGAGCCTGCATTGACTTGCGATTTTGCTGCCATTTCTGGGCTTGTTTGAGCCGTCGGCCAAGAGGGTCTCCAGAGGTGCTGCAAGGACGAAAGAACTTGATGAAACGTGTAAATGATTTCCGCCTGAAGTTCGGTAAAAAAGAGTTGGTTCCCATCATGATCGGCGGTATGGGGGTGGACATTTCCACTGCCGAACTGGCGCTTGAAGCGGCCCGTTTGGGCGGGGTTGGGCATATCTCTGACGCCATGGTGACAGATGTTTCGGACCGGCGTTTTGACACCAGTTTCGTCAAGGACAAGACCCGCTTTTACAAGCACAACATCGACAACTCCGACAAATCCATCATCAAGTTTGACTTGGGACATTTGGCAGAAGCCACCCGGCGCCACGTCGAAGCCACCATGGAAGCCAAGAAAGGCGAAGGCATGATTTTTGTCAACTGCATGGAAAAGCTGACCATGAACGGTCCGCGTGAAACACTGCAGGTGCGCATGGCCTCGGCGCTTGATGCGGGTATTGATGGCATCACTTTGAGTGCCGGTTTGCACTTGGGTTCCTTCGGACTGCTGGCAGACCATCCGCGCTTTCGAGATGCCAAGCTGGGCATCATTGTGTCCTCAGTGCGCGCACTGCAACTTTTTTTGCGCAAAAACGCCAAACTGGATCGCCTGCCCGACTACGTGGTGGTCGAGGGCCCGCTGGCCGGTGGTCACTTGGGTTTTGGCCTGGACTGGGCAGAGTACGACCTGGCTACCATCACTGCCGAAGTGGTGCGGTACCTCAAAACAGAACAGCTTGATATTCCGGTCATCGCGGCCGGCGGTATTTTTACCGGCAGTGATGCGGTGTCTTTTCTGGAATCGGGCTGCGCTGGCGTGCAGGTGGCCACGCGCTTTACCGTCGCCAATGAGTGCGGCTTGCCGGACAAGGTCAAGCAGGAGTATTTCAAGGCCAGTGAAGCCGACATCGTGGTCAACACCATTTCGCCCACCGGCTACCCGATGCGCATGCTGAAAAACACGCCCGCCATCGGCTCCGGCATCCGACCCAATTGCGAGGCCTATGGCTATTTGCTCGACGGCAATGGTGGCTGCGCTTACATCACTTCCTACAACCGCGAGCTGGCGCTGCACCCCAGGGCCAAAGATATTGTCGTCATGGACAAAGCCTGCCTGTGTACCCACATGCGCAACTTCAACTGCTGGACCTGTGGCCACACCACGTACCGCTTGAAAGACACCACACACCGTCTGCCAGATGGCAGCTACCAGCAGCTGAGCGCCGAGCACATCTTCAAGGACTACCAGTTCAGTACCGATCAAAAAGTGGTACTGCCAGCGCCCAGCATGGCAGAGCCGGTGCTGGCCTGATCGGCTTTGCCAATAGGGAGGGGCGCGGCCAGGTTTACGCGCGGATTGGGGCTGCCGCTGGCGTGGCCGGGGTGATATATTTTTGCAGTTACCGTGCTTCCAACGCTGATTGAACACGGCTACCGATAACCCCTGCGAGTCAGGAACCCGGAACCATACTGCAAAATGCAAACTATGACATTCCCAATGACCCCCATCAAACTAATGCTACTGGCCCTTTCGTTTTCATTGGTGGCTTGTGCCACTAAAACGCAGTCGCAAATAGGGGATGCTGCCACTACACCGCTGAGTGACCTTAATATCGTCAAAGCCGACATTCCAGAAATTCTGGAGATAGCAAAGAAGAAGCCTTATCTGCTGCCTGCCGACTCAAACTGCAGCACTATCGCCTTCGAAGTTCAAAAGCTTGACGAGGTGCTGGGCCCTGATTTGGATGCGCCGGTCTCAGATGCCGATCCCAGTTTGATCGATCGTGGCACTGAAGCCGCAGAAAATACCGCAGTGGGTGCGCTGCGTAGTACTGCAGAGGGGTTGATCCCTTTTCGGGGGTGGGTCAGAAAATTAAGCGGGGCCGAGCGCTACTCCAAACGGGTTTCTTCTGCGATTGCAGCAGGCTCCATGCGCAGGGCATTCCTCAAAGGTGTGGGCGCGTCACAGGCCTGCGCGTGGGTCACCCCACCCCAGCCGACGACCGCCAGCGTGCCACCACCTGTCCAGTCGCAGTCTCAATAAACACTCGCTTGCGAGCACAATCGGCCTTATTTCTCAGCAATCGCCCATGTCATATTTCAATTCGCCGGTTGCGGGGTCTTTTTTGCGCAGCATTTGGAACATGACCTTTTTGCCATCGTCATAGGTTCGCCAGCAGGTTGCGTCAACGCACCGGGTGTTGCAGGTCATCAAGCCCGGCACTTGGGGTGGGCGCTGGGGGTAGGGGTCAGCAGCCAAGGCGGTAGTTTGCGACGCATAGCGTTCAACATTGCTTGTTGCGGCTTTTGTTTTGCTGTTTTTCTTGGTGGAGGCTGTTGCAGGGCCAAGGGCAGGCGTGGCTGCCACGGGAACTGTGGGGGCAGTGACAGGCGCAGCAACCGCCGCTGCAGGTGGGGTGAGGTACTTGTCCAGGGTCTTGGTCAAGGTCGCCGGGTTGTTCAATTCACGCGTGAGAGCTTGCGCGGCTTCCAACTCGGTACGGCTTAACGATTCGGCGAGCCGGGTGCGGTTGGCTGCTGCATTGTTGGAGGGCGAGGGGTCGCCAACGGCAGACAGGTTGTACAGGGCATACGCCACCACGCGGCTGGCCGGTACGCCTTGTCCCTTTTCGTACATCACACCCAGGCCGTGCTGGCCACTGGCGTCACCTTGCTCGGCAGACAGTCGAAACCATTTGACCGCCTCTTGGTAATCCTGCGGAACCCCGTGGCCGGTGCTGTACATCATGCCCAGGTTGAACTGACCACCCGCGTCGCCTTGCTCGGCGGCCATGCGGTACAGCTTGACCGCTTCTTTGTAGTCCTGCGTGGCACCCAAGCCGCTGTCATACATGACGCCCAGGTTGAACAGGCCACCGGCATCGCCCTGGTCTGCAGCCATACGGTACAGCTTGACCGCCTCTTTGTAGTCTTGTGGAACGCCCTGGCCGATGGCGTACATCCAGCCCAAGTTGTACTGCGCACCGGCGTACCCTTGCTCTGCCGCCATGCGGTACAGCTTGATGGCTTCCTTGTAGTCTTGCGGAACACCCTGACCATTGGCATAGAGCAGGCCCAAGCTGGACTGGGCGCGGGCGTCACCCTGGTTGGCGGCCATGCGGAAATACTTGACGGCCTCTTTGTAATCCTGTGCTGCTCCCTGGCCCTTGGCGTACATGCCGCCCAGGTTGTACTGGGCAAAAGCGTCACCTTGGTCGGCGGCCAGTCGGTACCACTTCACGGCCTCCTTGTGGTCTTGTGCCACGCCCTGACCCTTGGCATACATCCATCCCAAGCTGTACTGGGCACTGGATTTGCCTTGTTGGGCCAGCGGCCTGAATTCGCGAAACGCGGTGACGTAGTCCTTTCTCTCATAGGCCGCGACGGCTTGATCAAAGCCAGCAAAGGCAGTGCCGCAGGCAATAGCACTGCACAGGCATAGGGTCAACAAAACGGGTCGAAAGCGAAGTCTCATGGGCATCTCTTTGTATTTTCAAGGGTCGTGGGGTGAAACTCACCAGCGCATAGTCTACTGCCCGCCACCAAAAAACATGCCGCTTGGTTGTTGCCAAGCAGTTTATTTTGGCGCTTCCTTTACAGCAGGGTTTTTTGCATAGTTATCCAGCGCGGTCAAAAAATAACCTTGTTTGAGTAACTCACGTGTCAAATCCTGCGCTGCATCTATTTCAGCAGGAGGCATGGCCTGTGCAACCCGGTTGCGATGGCTCGCTGCGGGATTTTCGTTGGAGGCATCGCCAGCCGCTGACACATTGAACAGTGCGTAGGCTATGACGCGACTTGCTGCAACGGATTGCCCGTTTTCGTACATCAAACCCAAGTTGGTCTGGGCCTTTGCATTGCTCTGATTGGCGGCCAGGCGGTACCACTTCATGGCCTCCTTGAAGTCCTGTGGCGTGCCTTGGCCGGCCTTGTGCATATTGCCCAAGTTGTTCTGCACGATGGCATGGCCCTGATTGGCTGCCAGGCTGTACCACTTGATGGCTTCCTTGTGGTCCTGCTGAACACCCTGACCCTTGCTGTACATATAGCCCAGGTTGCTTTGCGCACCGGCTTCGCCTTGGGCTGCGGACAGCCGGTACCACTTGATCGCTTCTTCATAGTTTTGCGGCACACCTTGGCCGGAGGCGTGCATGACACCCATGTGAAATTGGGCGCTGGCCACGCCCTGGTCGGCTGCCATGCGATACCACTTGGCAGCTTCCTTGTAGTCCAGCTCGACGCCTTGTCCAGTGGCATACATGATGCCCAGGTTGATTTGGGCGCTAATGTCATTTTGATTGGCAGCCAAGTGATACCACTTCAAGGCTTCCTTGATGTTTTGTGCAGTGCCCTGACCGTTGGCATACATCAGTCCCACATTGAACTGAGCGTTCGGGTCACCGGCCGTTGCGAGTTTCTTGAACTCACGCAGGGCGGTGGCGTAGTCCTTTTTGTCATGGGCAGCCACAGCCTCGTCAAACCCTGCCAAGGCAGCACAGGGCGCCATCGCGAAGCCAAGGCAAACGGCCAAGCCAAGGGTGTGAAGTCGAAATCGCATGGGTTTTTCTCTGAACATATTGAAATTGGGAGCGACGCATAGTCTATCTGCGCTCAATATTGAGCGCCTAGTGATGCATAGTCCTGGCCCCATGTGACAAATTACTCAATTTACAAATATATTGACTACAATGGCCGGCGCAGTTATCACTGCCAACAGGCTTCACCCGCTGCAGAGACAAGTCTGCAGCAGGGTCGCGCTGAATGATTCCAACCGAGACATTCAGACCGCAACCTTGAAGAATCTGTCAAAAAGTAAATTTGAAAATATTAAAAAGGTCGTTATTCAAACAATTGGCACTGGCTGCCAGCCTGCCGGCCATGGCTTTACTGACCGTTGCCAAGACCCCAGTTGAAGATGTTGATCTGCGCCAAGTGAATGGGCAAGACGGCGTCAACATCACTGCGGATCTGAATTACAAGGTGGCGTCGTATGTTTACACCTCGGGCGGCGGTTCCATCACCATCAAGGACCTCAAAATTGCCGGCGGTGTTGACGTGATGTTGGACGACATCAGCAAAACCGCCTTCACGAACGATCTCGCGCCCAGTGGCGTTTTGGGAGTGACCGGAGGTGCGGGCTTGCCTGCATTTGTCCCGACGGGCGATGTGGTGAAAGTCACCTTAATCGATAACCCCAAGCTCAAACCGCTCAATATTTCAGTGGGCAGCGTCTCGATGGGCAACGCGCCCGGCCAATCGTTTGGCTCCATTACGATCAATCAAGCCGATTTGCGCGGTACCACCGGCTTCATCTGGGCTCGTTGAGCTGCTGTTTATTTTGTTTTTTCTGCGGCTGCCGGGTTTTTGAGGAATGCATTGAGGCCCTTGAGCAAATTCCCCGGCTTGTCTAATTCGGCAGCCAGACGCTGCGCGGCTTCCAGAACCTTGGGTGGGAAGGATTCTGCCAGTTCCATTCGATGAGCGTTTGCCGGGTTCTCGTGGCTTGGATCCCCCGCGGCTGAAACACTCCACAGTGCATAGGCAAGCACCGGATTCGGCTTCACGCCTTGGCCCTTGGCGTAGATCAAACCCAGGTTGTACTGTGCCAGCGCTGAGCCCTGGTCCGCCGCCCGCTGGTACCAAAACAAGGCCTCTTGCAAGTTCTTCGCGACCCCTTGACCCCGCTCAAACATCACGGCCAAGCCGGTTTGACCGAGTGCATCGCCCTGGCTCGCCGCCAGCCGGTACCAATACAGTGCCTGCGAGAAATCCTGCGCCTTACCCTGTCCATTTTTGTACATCAGGGCCAAGTTGGTTTGGGCTCCCACGTCGCCTTGCTGCGCCGCCTGCTCAAACCACTTCATGGCTTCCTTGTAGTCCTTCACCGTGCCCTGGCCATTGCCATACATCACACCCAGATTAGCCTGTGCTCCGGCATGGCCTTGCGAGGCCAGTAGCTTGAACTCTCGCAGCGCCGTAGCGTAGTCACTGCGGTTGTAAGCGGCCACGCCTTCTTCCAGACCGGCCAGCGCAGCACAGGGGCGCAGTGAACAAAACAGGCACAAAGCCAATAGCAGGGCCGGGCGTCGAAGTTTGATTAACCCCAAGGTTATTTGGTTGCACATCGAAATAAAAGGAGCGCTGTGCGTGGTGGCAGTCATTTTTGAATATCTTTGCGTGTTGGGTTCGGTGTTAAATTGCTATTATATTAATAGCTGCTAGCGCACGTTCTGTATGCACAAATGGCAGCGCGCAGCTTAGTCTCATCGATATGGGAATGGTGTTCAATCGAAAGTTCAACTAGTTTCTTTGTGGTTTGGGCAAAATGGAGAGGTCGCCAAGCCAGGTGCCCACAGCCAGCATCAGCGCAATCAGATGGTCTTTTCGGGGGTGGGCGGTGTGCGCTAGATTGGGAGATGCCCAATCGAGCAGGCGCGTTTCACGCACGGAGGGCGTGCTGGCCACTAGGGCGGTTTTGCCCCTGTATAACAAGAGATAAATTGGCCGTTGATCGTGCGGTGCATGGTGCTCCTTGGGGCGGCCAATTTTTATGCGTTAAATCAGGCTGTACCGCACGTAAAATAAGCGGTAGCAGCTATAAAAAGTGTAGTAATTCAGGGTTTGAAGGTCAAAGGCTCAAGCCCCTTAGTTT
Source organism: Candidatus Rhodoferax bjergmarkensis (assembly GCA_016708345.1). Lineage (GTDB taxonomy): Bacteria > Pseudomonadota > Gammaproteobacteria > Burkholderiales > Burkholderiaceae_C > Rhodoferax > Rhodoferax bjergmarkensis. The sequence goes on along the minus strand of JADJFX010000034.1, from coordinate 77,568 downwards.
CAAACAAATACGAGTTCGTGACGTGAAGCGGCACTGCCTGCGCGCTGCACGAGGGTGTCAATACCGGGGCCTGAGGTGCCGGGTATTGGGATATCCACTCAGTAATGGAATGGCAGTGGCAGGACCGACGACGATGGTGGGCTACATTTCCTCGTGGACAATCCGGGTTCAAGTGATTTTTTAAACCATCGGTCTTGAGGGCAACAAATGAAAGTCAGCGACATTTTGCGGGTGAAGGGCGGCGCACTTTTCACCACCACACCGGAAACCACTCTGGCCGACGCAGCCAAGGTCATGACCGAGAACGACATCGGCTCGCTGGTCGTGATGTCCTTCGGCCTGGTGGTGGGTATGCTCACCTTCCGCGAGGTGATTCGGGCGACCGTGAACAACGGCGGCGCTTTTGGCACCACCACGGTGTACCGCGCCATGGACTCGGGCCCCCTGATTTGCACCATGGAAACCGAAATGGACGACGTGCGACGCATGATGCTGGGCAACCACGCCCGTTACATGCCGGTGATGGACAAGGGAATGCTGATGGGCGTCATCAGCTTTTATGACGTGGCCAAGACAGTGGTGGACCGGCAGAACTTTGAAAACAAGCTGCTCAAAGCCTATATCCGCGACTGGCCGGAAAATGTTGGGGCAGGCAAGGCGCAGGTCGGCACGGACGGTGTTGGTGACTAAGCGGGTCAGATCCTGCACAATTTTTTTCACACAGGAGCTTTTATGAAAGGTCATTTTGGTGCTATTGCGCTGGTGGTGGTCGGTGTTTTCTTTTTGCTGTCCAACTTAGGACTGCTGAACATCAGCATTGCCGAGCTGTTCAAGACTTGGTGGCCCCTGATTTTGATTGGGCTTGGATTGGCCACCTTCTTTACGCCGGATCAGAAAAAATAGTGCCAAAGCTAACCCGGCAGCTCGCGCGGCCGAAAAAGTTGATGGCCTTTATGTGTGTGCTGAACTGTTGCAGGTGAGACTTTTTGTCAGTGGGTTGACCCCTTGGTGCCCTGCGCCTTAACCTGAAATTTAGCCCTGCGCATCGCTGGCTCATGACGCACCTGTGCGAGCGCCATGAAAGCTGAAAGTTGCCCGCGCTATAATTGAATGGCTTTGCATTCGGCATAGCGCACGTCTGAGGCAGTTCCAGCTTCAGACGCAAGTTCAAAAACCGGGGCAGCACCCAGCGTGCCAGTCTCCAAATTGCAGGAAATAAAAATGATCGCATCCAGTATCAAAGCCGCTGTCGTCAAAGACAACGCACGTCAAGCCGGTGACACCGGTAGCCCAGAAGTGCAAGTTGCACTGCTGACCGCCCGTATCAACGAACTCACCCCCCACTTCAAGACCCACGCCAAAGACCACCATGGTCGCCGTGGTCTGCTGCGCATGGTGAGCCGTCGCCGCAAATTGTTGGACTACCTGAAGTCCAAAGATGCTGACCGTTACACCGCGCTGATCAACAAGCTGGGTCTGCGCAAGTAATCAACCAGTCGAATGATGAACGCCTGAGTTAGTTGGCTAGCTCAGGCGTTTTTTACTTCGGAGAAGGCTAAAACGGAGCGAAGCTGTGTCATTCCAAGGATATTTAAGTTGAATCTCCTTGGAATGGCATCGTGTTCTGTGACGCTGAATCCGGGCTTGGGCGAGGTGGCCTGCACTTCCCAAAATGACCAGGAGATAAAAATATGAGCATATTCAACAAAGTTACCAAAACCTTTCAATGGGGTCAAAACACCGTCACCATGGAAACCGGCGAAATCGCTCGCCAATCCACTGGAGCCGTGCTGCTGGACATGGATGGCACCGTGGTGCTGGCTACTGTCGTCGCCAAGCTTGAAGGCAAGGCGGGTCAAGACTTCTTTCCCCTGACCGTTGACTACCTTGAAAAAACCTATGCAGCCGGCAAAATTCCTGGCAGCTTCTTCAAGCGCGAAGGCCGCCCCAGCGAATTTGAAACACTGACCAGTCGCCTGATTGACCGCCCGATTCGCCCCCTGTTTCCCGAAGGTTTCTTCAATGAAGTGCATGTGGTGGTTCACACGCTGTCCTTGAATCCTGAAGTCGACGCCGACATTGCGTCCTTGATCGCTGTCAGCGCTGCGCTCTCCGTCAGTGGTGTTCCATTCAATGGCCCCATTGGGGCGGCCCGCGTGGGTTATGTCAACGGCGAGTATGTGCTCAATCCCGGTCAGACCGCACGCAAGAATTCCATCCTCGATCTGGTGGTTGCTGGTACCGAATCGGCCGTCTTGATGGTTGAGTCAGAAGCACAGCAACTTTCCGAAGAAATCATGCTCGGTGCCGTGGTGTTCGGCCACGAGCAAGGCAATATTGCCATCAATGCCATTCATGAACTGGTGCGCGATGCCGGCAAGCCGGTGTGGGACTGGAAAGCCCCCGCCAAGGATGAAGCCCTGATTGCCAAGGTGGGTGCGTTGGCCAAAGACAAGCTGACGGCGGCCTATCAGATCCGCAACAAACAAGCCCGCACTCGCGCTTGCCGCGAAGCCTATGCCGTGGTGATGGCTGATTTGAAGGTGGACGGTGTGGCCTTTGACAGCGTGGCTGTCGAAGGCATGCTCTTTGACATTGAAGCCAAGATCGTGCGCAGCCAGATTTTGGCTGGCGAGCCGCGCATCGACGGCCGCGACACCCGCACCGTGCGCGCCATCGAAATCCGTAACAGCGTGCTGCCGCGTACCCACGGCTCAGCTTTGTTCACACGCGGTGAAACCCAGGCTTTGGTGGTCACCACCTTGGGCACCGAGCGCGATGCACAGCGCATAGATGCTTTGTCCGGCGAGTACGAAGACCGCTTCATGCTGCACTACAACATGCCTCCCTTCGCCACCGGCGAAACCGGCCGCGTGGGCACGCCCAAGCGCCGCGAAATCGGCCACGGCCGTCTGGCCAAGCGTGCTTTGGTTGCAGTGTTGCCGACCAAGGAGGAATTTCCCTACACCATGCGTGTGGTGTCCGAAATTACCGAATCCAACGGTTCGTCGTCCATGGCTTCCGTCTGCGGCGGCTGTTTGTCGCTGATGGACGCGGGCGTTCCCATGAAAGCCCATGTGGCCGGTATCGCCATGGGCCTGATCAAGGACGAAGGCCGCTTTGCCGTGCTGACCGACATTCTGGGTGACGAAGATCATCTGGGCGACATGGACTTCAAAGTGGCCGGCACCACCAACGGCATTACCGCGCTGCAGATGGACATCAAAATCCAGGGCATCACCAAGGAGATCATGCAAGTGGCATTGGCACAGGCCAAGGAAGCGCGCATGCACATTTTGGGCAAGATGCAAGAGGCCATGGCCGAAGCCAAGACCGAAGTGTCCAACTTCGCCCCGCGCCTGTTCACCATGAAAATCAATCCCGAGAAGATTCGCGACGTGATCGGCAAGGGCGGTTCCGTGATCCGCGCGCTGACCGAGGAAACCGGTACCCAGATCAACATCGACGAAGACGGCACTATCACCATCGCATCAACCGACAGTGCCAAGGCTGACGAGGCCAAGCGCCGCATCGAGCAGATCACGGCCGAAGTGGAAATCGGCAAGGTCTACGAAGGCCCGATCACCAAGATTCTGGACTTCGGCGCATTGGTGAATTTGCTTCCAGGCAAAGACGGTTTGCTGCACATCAGCCAGATCGCTCACGAACGCGTCGAGAAGGTCACCGACTATTTGAAGGAAGGTCAGATCATCAAGGTCAAGGTGATGGAGACGGACGAAAAAGGCCGTATCAAGTTGTCCATGAAGGCGTTGCTGGACCGTCCGGCGCAAAATGGCGGCGACCAAAACGGCTAATGATCATCGGATTGTTGTTATTAAATTGATAGCGCCTTACGCAAGTAATACGTGCGCTATCGGCTGAAATGACCATGCAAGCTGTCGAAATTACTTCCTTTGGACCCCCGGACGTTTTACGTCTGGCGGAACGTCCTATGCCGGTTGTCGGTGTTGGCGAGGTGCTCATTCGCGTGTCCGCCAGCGGTGTCAACCGGCCTGATGTTCTGCAACGCATGGGGCACTACCCAGTGCCGCCGGGTGCATCGGATATCCCGGGGCTGGAGGTCGCTGGAGTGATCGAGCAGGGCGAAGCGCAGGCTTTGGCGGATGCGGGTTTCAAGCTGGGAGATCGTGTTTGCGCGTTGGTCGCTGGCGGTGGTTACGCGCAGTATTGCGTGGCACCGATCGGGCAATGTCTGCCGGTGCCCAAGGGCTGGACAGATGTGCAGGCTGCCTCGCTGCCCGAGACAGTGTTCACCGTCTGGAGCAACGTATTTGATCGGGCTCACCTTCAAAGTGGCGAAACCTTGTTGATTCAGGGTGGCTCCAGCGGTATTGGGGTCACCGCCATACAGATGGCCAAGGCCATCGGCGCGCAGGTGATGGTGACAGCCGGTAGCGATGAAAAATGCGCTGCTTGCCTAGCTTTGGGAGCTGATCATGCGATCAATTACAAGACGCATGACTTTCAAGCTGAAGTCAAGCGCTTGACGGGTGGGCAGGGCGTGAACGTCATTCTGGACATGGTCGCTGGCAGTTATGTTGCCAAAGAGGTCGAGTGCCTGAGTGAAGACGGCCGCTTGGTCATCATTGCGGTGCAGGGTGGGGTCAAGAGTGAAATCAATGCCGGTCTGGTTTTGCGTCGGCGGCTGACGGTCACGGGGTCAACGTTGCGTGCGAGGTCAGTCACCTTCAAGCAGTCGATTGCGCAAGCTTGCCTCAAGAATGTGTGGCCACTGATTGAGCGAGGCAGCATCAAACCAGTGATTCACAGCACTTTTGCGGCGCAGGATGCTGTCAAGGCGCATGCGCTGATGGAGTCCAATGCACATATTGGAAAAATTGTTTTGACGTGGGGTGTTGCATGAAAAAGAAGTTAATTGCAGGCAATTGGAAAATGAACGGCAGCTTGGCTGCTAACGAGACCTTGGTAAAGAGCTTGCTGGCAGGCATGGGAACACCTGCTTGTCAGGTGGCGCTGTGTGTGCCATCGGTCTATTTGGCGCAATTGCAGGCATTGGTCGCTGGCAGTGCCATTGGCTTGGGCGCGCAGGATGTGTCTGCCCATGACGTTGGCGCTTTCACGGGTGAAGTGTCTGGCGCTATGCTTCGTGAGTTTGACGTTCGTTACACATTGGTGGGGCATTCTGAACGTCGGCAATACCATGGCGAGACGGATGCCGTGGTGGCGAGCAAAGCACAGCGTGCTTTGGCTTGTGGCTTGACTCCGATTGTGTGTGTGGGTGAAACGCTGGCCGAGCGCGAAGCGGGCAAGACCGAAGAAGTCGTCAAGCGTCAGCTGGCGGCTGTGATCCATGCCAATGGTCATTGCATCAGCGAAATTGTGGTGGCGTATGAGCCGGTGTGGGCCATCGGTACTGGCAAGACGGCCACGACGGAACAGGCGCAGCAGGTGCATGCAGTCTTGCGGTCTCAATTGCACGCGGCTTCCAACCAGGCCGATCGCATTCACATTTTGTACGGTGGCAGCATGAATGCCGCCAACGCTGCGCAATTGTTGGCGCAGCCCGATATTGATGGTGGTTTGGTGGGGGGTGCCTCGCTGAAGGTGCCTGATTTTTTATAAATTATTGCCGCAGCCCTTTGATTGCGTGCGTCAGAAGCTATAAATTTAGGAGTATTTCATGACGGCTAGTTCTTTTTTACTAACACTTTTGTTGGCGGTGCAGATGATTTCTGCGGTGGCCATGATCGGTCTGATTCTTGTGCAGCACGGCAAGGGTGCCGATATGGGCGCAGCTTTTGGCAGTGGTGGCTCAGGTAGTTTGTTTGGTGCCAGCGGCAGTGCCAATTTTTTGTCGCGCACGACGGCGGTGTTAGCCACTGTATTTTTTGTTTCTACGCTTTTACTTGCTTATTTTGGGTCCCTTCGTCCGCAAACAAGTTCTGGCAGTGTGCTTGAAAGCGTGTCTGTTCCAGCACCGGTTCCAGCTGCAGCCGAACCTGCGGCCCCTGCGTCGGGTGCGGCTCAAATTCCCTCCAAATAATTGGGTTTGAAATACCTGATCTCATTCGAAAATCGGCTATTTTCAGGGTAAACTCTAAGTCTGTCTGGAAAGCTAAAACCGCAAGGTTCCTCATGCAATTTAGACTCATAAGACAGCCGTCGTGGTGAAATTGGTAGACACGCTATCTTGAGGGGGTAGTGGCGAAAGCTGTGCGAGTTCGAGTCTCGCCGACGGCACCAAATAAACAAGTTTGCTGTATGTCAATACGGCAAACGAAGCATTCGATCAGAATAACCAAATGAACCTAGAACAGTACTTACCCGCTCTCTTGTTCATCTTGGTTGGTTTTGGCGTAGGTGTTGCGCCACAAATCATTGGTTATATTTTGGGCCCCAATCGGCCTGATGCCGCCAAGAACTCCCCTTACGAATGTGGCTTTGAAGCGTTTGAAGACGCTCGCATGAAGTTTGATGTCCGCTACTACTTGGTGGCCATTTTGTTCATTTTGTTTGATCTGGAAATTGCCTTTTTGGTTCCTTGGGCGGTTGCGCTTAAAGATGTTGGTTTTCTCGGGTTTATGGACGTCATGATCTTCCTTGCGATCCTTGTTTTGGGATTTGTCTACATGTGGAAAAAAGGGGCCCTTGAGTGGGAGTGACGTCATGATTGAAGGTGTATTCAAAGAAGGCTTTATGACCACCAGTTACGACTCGGTGGTTAATTGGGCAAAAACCGGATCGTTGTGGCCGATGTCTTTTGGTCTCGCTTGTTGCGCGGTCGAAATGATGCATGCAGCCACCGCGCGTTATGACATCAGTCGCTTTGGTGCCGAGGTGTTTCGGCCGAGTCCACGTCAGTCAGACCTGATCATTGTGGCCGGGACATTGTGCAACAAAATGGCACCGGCGTTTCGCAAGGTGTATGACCAGATGAGTGAGCCGCGGTGGGTTATCTCCATGGGCTCTTGTGCCAATGGTGGTGGTTACTACCACTACAGCTACTCTGTTGTACGTGGCTGTGATCGTATCGTTCCGGTAGATGTGTATGTGCCGGGTTGTCCGCCCACGGCTGAGGCCTTGTTGTACGGCATCATTCAACTGCAGAGCAAGATTCGTCGTACGCAAACCATTGCACGTGCGTGAAGGAGTGACAATGACTTCGTATGCAGTAAATCCGCTGACTCTTCAATCGAATGTGCAAGCCGCCTTGGGTGGCATGTTGGTCAGCAGCGATGTGAAATTTGGCGAGCTCACCATCGAGGTTGGCGCTGCAGATTATCTGCGGGCAGCCAAGATTTTGCGTGATCATGCAAACTGTCGTTTTGAGCAGTTGATCGATTTGTGTGGGGTTGACTATTCAACTTACAAGGATGAACCGCAAACCGGACTGCGTTTCTGTGTGGTTTCGCACTTTTTATCGGTCAGTTTGAATCAGCGCATACGCCTTAAGGTTTTCGCTCTGGACGATAGCTTTCCAGTGGTTCAGTCCGTGTGTGAGCTTTGGAGTGCGGCCAATTGGTTTGAACGTGAAGCATTTGATTTGTTTGGAATCGTATTCGAAGGGCATGACGACTTGCGACGCATTCTGACAGACTACGGCTTTATCGGGCATCCATTTCGCAAGGACTTTCCCATTTCAGGTCATGTTGAAATGCGCTATGACGCGGAGAAAAAACGCGTTGTGTATCAGCCCATCACGATTGAGCCGCGTGAAATCACACCCCGCATTATTCGTGAAGACAACTACGGGGGGCGGCATTAAGCAGGTTGTGTTATGGCTGAAATAAAAAATTACACCCTTAACTTTGGGCCGCAACATCCAGCGGCGCATGGCGTCCTGCGTCTGGTGTTGGAACTCGACGGTGAAGTGATTCAACGCGCCGACCCGCACATTGGACTGTTGCATCGCGCCACCGAAAAGTTGGCCGAAAACAAGACTTATATACAAACGCTGCCTTATATGGACCGTCTCGACTATATGTCGATGATGTGCAACGAAAACGCGTATTGTCTGGCGCTGGAGAAAATGCTTGGGCTGGAAGTCCCGATGCGTGCAAAGTACATCCGGGTCATGTTTTCCGAGATCACCCGCTTGCTCAATCATTTGCTTTGGGTTGGTGCCCATGCGATCGATTGCGGTGCGATGACGGTCATGCTTTATGCATTTCGCGAACGCGAAGATTTGCTTGATATGTACGAGGCGGTCAGTGGTGCCCGTATGCATGCAGCTTACTTCCGTCCGGGTGGTGTTTACCGTGATTTGCCTGACACCATGGCGCGTCATGCGCCCAACAAAATTCGCAGTGCCAAGTCAACAGAGCAGCTCAATCGCAACCGCGGCGGTAGTCTTCTTGACTTTATTGACGATTTCACCCAACGTTTCCCGACCTATTTGAGTGAGTACCATACGCTTTTGACTGACAACCGTATCTGGAAGCAGCGCACGGTAGGCATTGGTGTTGTGACCCCGGAACGTGCATTGAATCTGGGTTTTACCGGCCCAATGTTGCGGGGCTCTGGAGTCGCGTGGGATTTACGTAAGCAACAGCCCTACGACGCCTACGATCAGATTGATTTTGATGTTCCAGTCGGAAAAACTGGTGACAGCTATGACCGCTATTTAGTGCGGATGGAGGAGATGAAGCAATCCAATCGCATCATCAAGCAGTGCGTCGATTGGCTTCGTGCAAATCCTGGTCCTGTGATCACTGACAACCACAAGATTGCGCCACCTGACCGTGAATCGATGAAATCCAACATGGAAGAGTTGATTCATCACTTTAAGTTGTTCTCTGAGGGGTTTTCTGTTCCTGAGGGCGAGGCATACGCTTCCATTGAACATCCAAAGGGCGAGTTTGGCATTTACTTGATCAGTGATGGTGCCAATAAACCTTATCGCATGAAAATTCGTCCTCCTGCGTTCGTTCATTTGGCAGCGCTGGGTGAAATGGGGCGCGGGCACATGCTTGCAGACGCAGTGGCCATTATCGGCACGATGGACATCGTATTTGGGGAAGTTGACCGATGATTTCCGAAGAATCCAAAGCACGCTTCGCCAAAGAAGTTGCCAAGTATCCTGCCGATCAAAAACAATCGGCTGTCATGGCTTGCTTGGCCATTGTTCAACAGCAGCTTGGCTATGTGAGTGCTGAGAGTGAGGCTGTGGTGGCTGACTATTTGGGTATGGCCCCGATGGCGGTTCACGAAGTCACGACCTTCTACAACATGTACAACCAACATTCCGTTGGCAAGTACAAGCTCAACGTTTGTACTAATTTACCTTGCCAGTTGCGTGACGGGGGCGCTGCTCTTAAATATCTTGAAAAGAAGCTGAATATCAGCATGGGCGAAACAACTCCGGATGGTCTGTTTACTTTGCAGCAGTGCGAGTGTCTGGGTGCATGTGCAGATTCGCCAGTGATGCTGGTTAACGATCGCACGATGTGCAGTTTCATGAGCAATGACAAGCTTGACCAACTGGTCGATGGCCTTCGCACTGCAGGGAATAAATGATGATTGCTGAGAAAATTCTTGCTCAGTTTCAGGCCACAGGCGTGCAAACTTGCTTTCATGATCGGCACATTAATCCTCAAATTCTTGCCGGATTGAATGGTTCGAATTGGCGTTTGAAAGACTACGAAGCGCGCGGAGGTTATCAGGCGCTACGCAAAGTTCTGGGTAAAGACGCAGCCGGATTTGCTGATGACGCAGGTGTCATGGGCATGACCCAAGACCAAGTGATTGCGACCGTTAAAGAATCTAATTTAAGGGGACGTGGCGGTGCCGGGTTTCCCACTGGTCTCAAGTGGAGTTTCATGCCGCGGCAATTCCCGGGGCAAAAGTACCTTGTATGCAACTCTGATGAGGGTGAACCGGGTACGTGTAAAGACCGGGAAATTTTGCAGTTCAACCCCCATATTGTTATTGAGGGAATGATCATTGCCGCCTATGCCATGGGTATTTCTGTGGGCTACAACTACATCCATGGCGAGATATTCAAGAGCTATGAACGTTTTGAAGAGGCGCTAGAGGAGGCCCGTGCAGCCGGATTGTTGGGAAACAATATTCTGGACAGTAATTTCAGCTTTCAATTGCATGCAGCCCACGGGTTTGGTGCCTACATTTGTGGCGAAGAAACCGCTTTGCTGGAGTCACTCGAAGGTAAAAAGGGTCAACCACGCTTTAAACCTCCATTTCCGGCAAGCTTTGGTCTTTACGGCAAACCGACCACCATCAACAACACTGAGACCTTTGCGGCTGTTCCTTGGATCATTCGCAATGGAGGGCAGGCCTATCTGGAGTGTGGCAAGCCCAACAATGGGGGCACCAAAATTTACTCGGTCAGTGGTGACGTTGAGCTTCCGGGTAACTATGAAATTCCGATGGGGACACCGTTTTCCAAGTTGCTTGAACTTGCCGGTGGTGTGCGTAGTGGCAGACAACTAAAGGCAGTCATACCAGGCGGTTCGTCATCTCCTATTTTGCCGGCCAGCATCATGATGGACTGCACGATGGACTACGACTCTATCGCCAAGGCGGGCTCCATGTTGGGTTCGGGTGCTTTGATCGTGCTCGACGACAGCCGTTGCATGGTCAAGAGCCTGCAACGCTTGAGCTACTTTTACATGCACGAATCATGTGGTCAGTGCACGCCATGCCGTGAGGGAACCGGGTGGTTGTCGCGCGTGGTGGATCGCATTGAAACAGGCCGTGGGCGTCCATCTGATATGGATTTGTTGAATTCAGTCGCTGAAGACATCATGGGGCGTACTATTTGCGCCCTTGGAGATGCGGCTGCCATGCCGGTACGGGCCATGATCAAGCATTTTCGCCATGAATTTGAATATCACGTTGAGCACAAGACCTGCATGGTCCCGGCCTACGTTTGACTAAGCGTCTGAGTGAGCACACTAACATGATTGAAATCGAACTCGACGGCAAAAAAGTGGACATTGTTGAAGGCAGCATGATCATGCATGCCGCTGACAAGGCTGGCACCTATATCCCCCATTTTTGCTATCACAAGAAGCTCAGCATTGCTGCGAGTTGCCGTATGTGCTTGGTGGATGTGGAAAAAATGCCCAAGCCCATGCCAGCGTGCGCCACGCCCGTAACGCAAGGCATGATCGTTCGCACCAAGAGTGAAAAGGCTATCAAGGCGCAAAAGTCTGTGATGGAGTTTTTGCTGATCAATCATCCGCTCGATTGTCCTATTTGTGACCAAGGCGGAGAGTGCCAACTGCAGGATTTGGCGGTCGGTTACGGTGCCTCGTCTTCGCGCTATGAGGAAGAGAAACGGGTTGTGCCTGTCAAGGATGTCGGTCCCCTGATTTCGATGCAAGAAATGAGCCGGTGCATTCATTGCACCCGCTGCGTGCGCTTTGGTCAGGAAGTGGCTGGCGTGATGGAGCTTGGTATGTCGCATCGTGGCGAACATGCACAAATCGAGACTTTTGTGGGTAACTCGGTGGACTCAGAGCTTTCCGGCAACATGATTGATATTTGCCCGGTGGGAGCCTTGACCAGCAAGCCGTTTCGCTACAGTGCGCGTACTTGGGAGTTGTCAAGGCGCAAGTCGGTCAGTCCACATGATTCGACCGGTGCCAATTTGATTGTGCAGGTCAAAAACCACAAGGTTATGCGCGTGGTTCCACTTGAGAATGAAGAGGTCAATGAGTGCTGGCTTGCTGACAGGGATCGTTTTTCTTATGAAGCGCTGAACAGTGAAGAGCGGCTTACCTCACCACTGATCAAGCAAGGTGGTGTATGGAAGACGGTTGATTGGCAGACTGCGCTTGAATACGTGGCCAATGGCTTAAAACAAATCAAATCTGAGCACGGTGCCTCAAGTATTGGGGCCTTGGTGAGTCCACACAGTACATTGGAAGAACTTCATCTTGCCGGTGCGCTGATGCGCGGTTTTGGTAGTCAGAATGTTGACTATCGATTGCGTCACGCCGAGTTTGCGGCTTTCGAGGGTGTGCGCCATCTTGGAACTTCCATTGCGGCCTTGTCTAACCTTCAGCGCGTGCTGGTGGTGGGGTCTAATTTGCGCAAGGATCATCCGCTTTTTGCACAACGAATTCGGCAGGCTGCGCGCATGGGATGTGCGTTGAATGCTATAAATTCAGTAGCGCACGATTGGGCCATGCCTGTTGCCAATTCGCTGCTGAGTCCCTCCAATCATTGGGTACAGGCCTTGGCTGCCGTAGCTGCGGCGATTGCTGCAGAAAAAGGCGTTACTGCGCCTGCTGAAGGCGGTCTTAACGAGCAAGTTAGCGAACGTGCCAAAGCGATTGCGCAATCGCTCCTGAGCGGCGAGCGTAAAGCTATTTTGCTGGGTAATGCGGCTGCACATCATGAGAAAGCTTCCAGTTTGCTTGCCTTGGCCAATTGGATTGGTGCCCAAACCGGGGCCGTGGTGGGGTATCTCACTGAAGCCGCCAACACGGTGGGTGCGCAACTTGCAGGGGCAATGCCCGGGCCAGGCGGCTTGAATGCAGGTCAAATGCTCAGTGGCCATTTGAAAGCGGTCCTGCTGTTGAATAACGAACCTGAGTTTGATTCGGCTGCGGGGGATTCGGCTCCAAGTGGTTTTTCGAAAGCACAGATGGTGGTGACGCTTAGTCCTTTTAAATCCAATATGGCGTTCAGCGACGTTTTATTGCCAATAGCACCGTTCACTGAAACCTCGGGGACCTTCGTTAACGCCGAGGGTCGTGTTCAAAGTTTTCACGCGGTGGTCAAACCTTTGGGCGAAACTCGCCCGGCATGGAAAGTGTTACGTGTTCTGGCCAATTTACTGGGTTTGCCAGGGTTTGAGTTCGACTCATCACAAGATGTACTCAAGCAAGTGCCTGGTTTGCCCGCCAATGGGGGTACACATGTGTCATCCGGATTGCTAAACAATTTGAGTGGCGGTGCAATAGATCTGACCCCAGCATCAGTTGAGCCTGCAGTGGCAGCTATTTATGCTTTGGACTCCATAGTGCGCCGCGCGACCAGTTTGCAACTTACTGCAGATGGCAGGCAGCCAGTTTCGGCGAACGAGGTGACGGCATGATTGACGCCATTTTTAACTGGGGACAAGGTCTTGTAGCTGCATCTTGGTGGGCCGAGATTGGTTGGCCTGTGATCTGGGCTTTGATCAAGGTGGTTCTTGTATTGGCGATGGTGGCAACTGTTGTTACCTTTACCACACTCTATGAGCGCAAGCTGCTTGGCTGGGTGCAAATCCGCTTGGGACCGAACCGTGTCGGACCTTGGGGTTTGCTACAGCCGATTGCGGATGCATTGAAGCTGATGACGAAGGAGATCGTTTCCCCTGCGAGGGCAGACAAGACTTTGTTTTATCTTGGACCGGTGATGACGGTCATGCCTGCCATGGCAGTTTGGGCGATGGTGCCTTTTAGTCCTGATGTTGTATTGGCCAATGTCAATGCAGGTCTCTTATTTATCATGGCGATTGCCTCCATGGAGGTGTACGGCGTGATTATCTCGGGCTGGTCATCGAATTCAAAATATGCATTTCTCGGGGCATTACGTGCTTCCGCTCAGATGGTGAGCTATGAAATCGCGATGGGATTTTGCTTTGTTATTGTTCTGATGGTTTCCGCCAGTTTGAATCTGACCGACATCGTCACAGGACAAGGGAAGGGGCAATTTGCGGACATGGGATTGAACTTTCTGTCTTGGAATTGGCTGCCGCTGTTGCCGATATTTGTTGTCTATTTTGTTTGCGGTCTTGCCGAAACCAATCGCACGCCGTTCGATGTGATTGAGGGTGAGTCGGAAATCGTGGCTGGCCACATGGTGGAGTATTCCGGCATGTCGTGGGCCATGTTTCAGTTGGGTGAATACGCGAATATCTGGCTTGTGTCGGTTTTGAGCACCATCATGTTTTTAGGTGGCTGGTTGTCGCCTGTCGATACACCATTGCTGAACTGGATTCCTGGTTGGATTTGGCTGGGTATTAAATCGTTTTCTATTGTGACTTTGTTTATCTGGGTGAGGGTGACCTTTCCACGGTTTCGATATGACCAAATCATGCGTCTTGGTTGGAAGATATTCATCCCCGTTACCTTGGTATGGCTGGTGTTTGTCGGCATATGGATGCAAACCCCTTGGAATATTTGGAAGTAAATAGAGTTGCCTATGTCCAACCTAACATCAATTGCCTCTACGACTTCAAGCAAGCCCGCCTTTTCACTGAAAGATTTTCTTTCCAGTTTTCTATTGGTCGAGCTGCTTAAAGGCATGATGCTCACCGGGAAGTATGCTTTCAGAAGCAAGATCACGCTGGAATATCCTGAAGAGAAAACTCCCCTGTCGCCCCGCTTCAGGGGCTTGCATGCGCTGCGTAGGTATGACAATGGCGAGGAGCGCTGCATAGCTTGCAAGCTGTGTGAAGCTGTGTGTCCCGCGATGGCTATCACGATTGAATCGGAGGAACGGGCCGATGGCTCGCGTCGCACCAGTCGCTACGACATCGATCTGACCAAGTGCATCTTTTGCGGTTTTTGTGAGGAAAGTTGTCCTGTCGATTCGATTGTCGAAACCAACATTCTTGAATACCACGGTGAAAAGCGTGGTGATTTGTATTTCACCAAAGAAATGTTGCTGGCTGTTGGTGATCGCTATGAGAAAGAAATTTCTGCCAGCAAAGCGGCTGACGCCAAGTACCGCTGAGTTGCTGCAAGAAAGAAACCACACCCATGGAAGTCAAAACCGCCCTGTTTTACGTTTTTTCGGCAGTGATGCTATTCGCTGCTTTTCGTGTCATCACGGCTCGCAATCCCGTGCATGCCATTCTGTTTCTAGTGCTTGCTTTTGTTCAAGCGGCCATGGTTTGGATGCTACTCAAAGCGGAATTTTTATCCATTACCTTGGTGCTCGTCTACGTAGGCGCGGTGATGGTGCTATTCCTTTTTGTGGTCATGATGCTGGATATCAAAGTTGATGGCCCTCGTGATGGTTTTTGGAAACATTTTCCGCTGGCTGCCGTCATGGGTGTGCTGATTGTGCTGGAGATGGCCGCAGTACTGATGGGCGGCTTTCGAGGCACCGAGGAGCCGCATGCGCTGGCTGCGGCGGGACAGGCGACACAGGAACTCTCCAATACCCGTGAACTTGGAAAGGTCCTTTATACGCAGTACCTCTATCCACTTGAAATTGCGGCAGCCATATTGTTGGTCGCCATGATTGCAGCCATCGCATTAACTTTGCGTCAACGTAAGGACACCAAGTATGTGAGTTCGTCTGATCAGGTGCGAGTCAAAGCAAAAGACAGATTGACCGTTGTCAAAATGCCGGTCACTCAAACCTCACCTGCCAGTGTTGCGGATGTCGCCATCACAGCGGAGAAAAAATCATGAGTTTGACACTGGGGCATTTTCTGTCGTTAGGGGCTATTTTGTTTGCCTTGTCGGTGATTGGAATTTTTCTAAATCGCAAGAATCTGATTGTGTTGTTGATGGCGATTGAACTGATGCTGTTGGCGGTCAATACGAATTTCGTGGCGTTTTCCCACTACTTGAACGATATGCACGGGCAAATTTTCGTGTTCTTTATTTTGACAGTTGCTGCCGCCGAATCGGCTATTGGTTTGGCTATTTTGGTGCTGCTGTTTCGCAATAAGTCCAGTATCAACGTGGACGAACTCAACACGCTCAAGGGTTAACAAAGATGAGTCAAACCCTTTCTGTTTCAACACTTCTTGCAGTGCCAATGGCACCCTTGGTGGGGGCTGTTCTTGCCGGTGTTCTTGGTACCAAGTTTGGTGGCAATGTGATCGGTCGTCGCATGACGCACTCACTGACCATTTTGGGCGTGTTGCTGTCATTTGTTTTGTCGGTCATGACGCTCAAGAGCGTGGCGCTGGATGGTGCCCGCTTCAATGAAACGCTCTACACCTGGATGGTGGTGGGCGGGCTCAAGATGGAAATCGGTTTTCTGGTGGATGGACTCACCGCCATGATGATGTGTGTGGTGACTTTCGTGTCCTTGATGGTTCACCTTTACACCATCGGCTACATGGAAGAAGACGATGGCTACAACCGCTTCTTTTCTTACATTTCCTTATTCACTTTTTCCATGTTGATGCTCGTGATGAGCAACAACATGCTGCAGCTGTTTTTTGGCTGGGAAGCGGTCGGTCTGGTCTCTTACCTGTTGATCGGTTTTTGGTTTAACAAACCAACCGCCATTTTTGCCAATATGAAGGCATTCTTGGTTAACCGTGTAGGTGATTTTGGTTTCATCCTCGGAATTGGTTTGATTGTGGCCTTTTCCGGAACACTCAATTACACAGAAGCCTTTGCACATGCCGAAGATCTCGCAAAGCTGAGCTTCCCGGGGACTGACTGGATGTTGATTACGGTCATTTGTATTTGCTTGTTTATTGGTGCCATGGGTAAATCAGCACAATTTCCATTGCATGTTTGGCTGCCAGATTCAATGGAAGGCCCAACGCCGATTTCTGCTTTGATTCACGCGGCCACCATGGTGACTGCGGGTATTTTCATGGTGGCACGCATGTCACCTTTGTTTGAATTAAGTGAAACGGCACTGAATTTCGTCCTCGTGATAGGCGCTATCACGGCCTTGTTCATGGGGTTTTTGGGCATTATCCAAAATGACATCAAGCGTGTGGTGGCCTATTCCACTTTGTCCCAACTTGGCTACATGACAGTGGCTCTGGGTGCATCGGCTTATTCGGTCGCAGTGTTTCACTTGATGACTCACGCGTTCTTCAAGGCCTTGCTGTTTCTTGCGGCTGGTTCTGTCATCATGGGCGTGCATCACAATCAGGACATCCGATGGATGGGTGGACTTCGCAAGTACATGCCAATCACTTGGATCACCTCGTTGTTGGGATCTTTGGCATTGATTGGAACGCCCTTGTTTGCCGGTTTCTATTCAAAAGACAGCATCATTGAAGCGGTTCATGAAAGTCACCTGCCTGGCGCTCAGTTCGCGTTATTTGCGGTGTTAGCCGGTGTTTTTGTGACGGCGTTTTATTCCTTCCGGATGTATTTCTTGGTCTTTCATGGCAAAGAACGGTTTGACCAAAATCCGGATGCCCATCACGACGATCACCATGGTCATCACGATACGCATCACAAACCGCATGAGTCGCCTTGGGTGGTGACAGTTCCGCTAATTCTGCTGGCGATTCCATCGGTTGTCATTGGATTTTTTACTATACAGCCCATGTTGTTTGGTGAGTTTTTTAAAGATTCAATTTTTGTCAATGCTGAAAAGCACGTAGCCATGACCGTCTTGGCGAGTGCCTTTCATGGTCCGGTGCAAATGGCACTGCATGCGCTGACGACACTTCCGTTCGCGCTTGCTCTGGCGGGGGTGCTCACTTCTTATTACATGTACATGGTTAATCCTGCATTGCCAGCTGCCATCAAGGCGCGCGTTCAGCCAATTTACACGCTGCTTGAGAACAAGTATTTCATGGACTGGATCAATGAAAACATCTTGGCGCGCGGTGCAAGAGCATTGGGTACAGGACTGTGGAAAGTTGGTGACGAAAAGATCATTGATGGTGGTGTGGTCAACGGGTCTTGGAAGCTGGTTGCATTGGTGTCGGGCGTGGTGCGTCGGGTGCAATCCGGTTTTCTCTATCACTATGCCTTGGCCATGATCATGGGTGTTTTGGTCCTGATGACGTATTGGGTGACTTGGCCGATGGTTGAACCATGGGTTAGTCGATTGCTCGGCCGATAAGGGGAATAATAAAAATGGGATTGTTGAGCCTGGCTATTTGGACGCCAATTGTGTTTGGTGTCGTGCTGCTGGCCTTGGGTCGTGATGATCAGGCGCGCACCGTGCGTTGGGTCGCTTTGATCGGTGCGCTGGCGAGCTTTCTGGTCACTTTGCCGTTGTACGATGGTTTCAAGCTTGGCACTGCCTCAATGCAGTTTGTTGAGAAGTTCTCATGGATTGAGCGTTTCAACGTGAACTACCACTTGGGTGTGGACGGCATTTCGCTTTGGTTTGTCCTACTGACGGCTTTCATCAACGTAGTGGTGGTCATTGCTGGCTGGGAAGTCATCACCAAGCGTGTGAATCAGTACATGGGGGCTTTTCTCATACTCAGTGGCTTGATGATCGGCGTTTTTTGTGCGCTTGATGGCATGCTGTTTTATGTATTTTTCGAGGCCACTTTGATCCCGATGTATCTGATTATTGGTATTTGGGGCGGTCCGAACAAAATTTACGCTGCTTTCAAGTTCTTCTTGTACACATTGCTCGGCTCGCTTTTGATGTTGATTGCGCTGATCTTTTTGTATAACAAGTCGGGTGGTAGTTTCGACATCGCGCTGTGGCACAAATTGCCGCTCGGTGGTACCACTCAAACCTTGTTGTTTTTTGCTTTCTTTGCGGCGTTCTCTGTGAAAGTTCCCATGTGGCCAGTTCACACATGGTTACCTGATGTCCACGTTGAAGCACCGACCGGTGGTTCTGCTGTGCTGGCAGCGATCATGCTCAAGCTGGGTGCTTACGGTTTCTTGCGTTTTTCAATGCCCATTGCGCCGGATGCTGCGAGGGAGTGGGCTTGGTTGATGATTGCGCTGTCCCTGATTGCTGTCGTCTATGTTGGTTTGGTGGCGATGGTGCAAAAGGACATGAAAAAGCTGGTGGCCTACTCGTCGGTTGCGCACATGGGGTTTGTAACCCTAGGTTTTTTCATCTTCAATGACCTTGGAGTGTCTGGTGGTTTGGTGCAGATGATTGCGCATGGCTTTGTTTCTGCTGCCATGTTCCTGTCGATTGGTGTGCTCTATGACCGCGTTCACTCGCGAGAAATTGCAAGTTATGGGGGTGTTGTCAACACCATGCCAAAATTTACCGCCTTTGCTTTGTTTTTTGCCATGGCCAATTGCGGACTGCCAGGCACTGCCGGTTTTGTTGGCGAGTGGATGGTCATTTTGGGTGCCGTTAAGGCTAATTTTTGGCTTGGGTTTGCGGCTGCAAGTGCCCTGATTTTTGGCGCCGCTTACACCTTGTGGATGTTCAAACGTGTTTACTTGGGGCCGGTTGCCAATGATCACGTCAAAGAGCTTTACGACATCAACAGCCGCGAATTCTTGGTCATGGCTTTGCTTGCAGTTGCTGTGCTCTACATGGGTATCTACCCGAAACCAATTACTGATGTGATGAACACCTCCGTTGCTGAGTTGCTTACGCACGTTGCAATGTCCAAACTGAACTGATCAGTTTGAGCTGACCCTATTGAAATAAGAGATGCTAAATGATCGATAAAACCAGTTGGATCTCGGTTTACCCCGAAATCATCCTGTTCTTCATGGCCTGCGTTATTGCCATGGTTGATCTTGAAGTGAAGAGCGCACGGCGTACCTTCACCTATGTTTTGACCCTCGCAACTTTGGCTTTGGTTGCTGCTATGCAAGCGGCCTATGCAATTGGTGGCGACACCCTGTATGGGTTTGGCAACATGATCGTAAGTGATCAAATGGGTAATTTGCTCAAATGTTTTGCCTCTGTCGCCGTCATGGTGACCTTGGTTTACGGTCGCCCCTATGCAGCGGACCGCGACATGATGTCGCGCGGGGGAGAATTGTTTTCCCTGAGCATGTTTGCCTTGCTGGGTATGTTCGTCATGATGTCAGGCAATAATTTTCTGGTGCTCTATTTGGGCCTTGAGTTGCTTACGCTTTCCAGTTATGCCTTGGTGGCTTTGCGGCGTGACGATGCAACGGCGACTGAAGCAGCAATGAAATATTTTGTTCTCGGTGCCTTGGCCTCGGGATTCTTGTTGTACGGCTTGTCGATGATGTATGGTGCGACAGGTTCCTTGGATGTGAATGTTGTCTTCAAAGCCATTAACTCTGGCTTGGTGAATCACCAGGTTCTGGTGTTTGGATTGGTGTTTGTGGTGGCTGGGTTGGCTTTTAAACTAGGTGTTGTACCGTTTCACATGTGGATTCCCGATGTGTACCAAGGAGCACCCACTGCTGTTACTTTGCTGATTGGTGGAGCGCCCAAGTTGGCCGCGTTTGCGATGCTGATTCGCCTGCTGGTTGAAGGAATGCTGCCATTGGCTTTGGATTGGCAGCAAATGCTGGCCGTGTTGGCCATTGGCTCCTTGTTGATCGGTAACCTGGCGGCCATCGCGCAAACCAATCTCAAACGCATGCTTGCGTTCTCAACCATTTCCCAAATGGGTTTTGTCTTGCTCGGTTTGATGTCGGGTGCGGTGAACGGTAATACCAATTCTGCCGCCACTGCCTATGGTGCCTCCATGTTTTATGTCATTACCTATGTGCTGACAACGCTGGCCAGTTTTGGTGTCATCATGTTGCTGGCCCGTCAGGGTTTTGAGAGTGAGGAAATTTCTGATTTTGCCGGGCTGAACCAGCGCAGTCCGTTGTACGCTGCCGTGATGGCGATTTGTTTGTTCTCTCTGGCGGGTATCCCCCCCATGGCTGGCTTTTATGCCAAGCTGTCTGTCCTCCAAGCATTGATGGCGTCGGGTCAGTTTGTTCACATCGGGCTGGCTGTTTTTGCGGTGGTGATGTCCTTGATCGGAGCCTTTTACTACTTGCGCGTCATCAAGGTCATGTATTTTGATGTGCCCAGCATGAACGCCGGGGTGGTGTCTGCGCCATTCGATGTGCGGGCTGTACTCTCGATCAATGGGGCGTTGGTGCTTGTTTTGGGATTGCTGCCGGGTGGTCTGATGACCTTGTGTTTTAAAGCCATGACTCAGGTGCTGGGAACCTAAAGTCGCTCTCTGACGTAATGGACGACGGTCACCTCATCGAGAAGCAGCTTTCAAGCGAGGAACTGCTCAAAGGCCACTTGTTGCATGCCTTTCGAGATTCCGTGAAACTTCCGGACGGAAATACTGCGGTGCGGGAGTATGTCCGGCACCCCGGTGCCGTTATGGTCATTCCCTTGATTGAAGATGCCAACGGTGAGATGCGGGTGGTGCTTGAGCGTCAGTTTCGTTATCCCATCGGTCAAGTCATGATCGAATTCCCTGCCGGCAAACTGGACCCGTGTGAGTTGCCCTTCGATTGCGCCAAGCGAGAATTGTTAGAGGAAACAGGGTACAGCGCACAGCAATGGGCACGCGCTGGTTTGCTGCATCCCTTGATTTCCTATTCCACCGAATTCATTGATATCTGGTTTGCTCGCGGTTTGACTTTGGGCGAACGTCAACTAGACGCAGGTGAATTTCTGGATGTTTTTACGGCCACATTGACTGAATTGCTGCAGTGGTGCCGCGATGGTCGTGTGACAGATGGCAAGACGATGACGGCAGCGCTTTGGCTGCAAAATGTTCAATCAGGTGCTTGGCCTCTGAGTTGGCATGGCCCTGTGAAGGTGGCTTAGTTCAGTTGTTGTTGACATGAAAGTCCTCGATCTTCAGTGCGAACATCAACATGTTTTTGAAGGCTGGTTTTCGTCGGAAATCGATTTTCAAGACCAACAAGGCCGCGGTTTGGTTGAGTGCCCAGTTTGCGGCAATGCGTCTGTCGTCAAGATGTTGAGTGCACCACGTCTCAATTTGGCAGGTGGTCGGGAAAATTCTCAACCTTCGCAGACATCTCAGGACGTTGCGTGTGCCACTGGCGCTGAACCTTCCATGCAGGCTGCCTGGACCGCATTGGCACAGCGCATTGTGGCCAGCACAGATGATGTTGGCGAACAATTTGCCGAGGAAGCACGCAAAATTCACTACGGAGAGGCCCAAGAGCGCGGCATTCGTGGCAAAGCCTCCCTTGCAGAAACTCAGGCGCTGATCGAGGAGGGCGTTGCCGTCATGCCCTTGGCCTTGCCTGAATTCTTGAAGGGTCAGTTGCAGTAAACCGGCAAGTCTTGCCAAGTGCCCTCACGGGTAAAGGCCACGCAACTCGCGCGCGTGCAATATGCGTGAGCAAGCCACAATGAAAGTGGCGGTGCGCAGGCTCACCTTCTTGTCCTGAGCCACTTCCCACACGCTGGTAAACGCCTCTTTGATGATGCGTACCAGCCGTGCGTTGATTTCGTCCTCACTCCAGAAAAAGCTGGAAAAATCTTGCACCCATTCAAAATAGCTGACGGTTACACCCCCGGCATTGGCAATCACGTCCGGCACGACAAGAATGTTGCGTGCCTGCAGGATGTCGTCCGCCGCAGGCGTTGTCGGACCATTTGCCCCCTCAATCACCATGCGTGCCTTGATGCGGCCTGCATTGTGCTCGGTAATTTGCGTTTCCAGCGCGGCGGGAATCATGATGTCGCAGGTCACTTCCCAAAAGTGGTCACTAGGCATCACTTCGGCTTGGGCAAACCCGGCCACGGTTCCGGTCATTGCTACATGGGCCAAGAGCGCAGGCACGTCAAGCCCGGTATCCCGGTAAATGGTGCCACCATGGTCTTGTACCGCGACAACCCGAGCACCTGCCTGTGCA
The DNA here is from genome assembly GCA_016708345.1 of Candidatus Rhodoferax bjergmarkensis. Lineage (GTDB taxonomy): Bacteria > Pseudomonadota > Gammaproteobacteria > Burkholderiales > Burkholderiaceae_C > Rhodoferax > Rhodoferax bjergmarkensis. Next base: position 55,150 of record JADJFX010000034.1, on the reverse strand, counting down.
AACAAGCGGGCAGCAACACCCCCCACGTTACCAAATCCCTGCACCGCTACCCGTGATCCGGCAATCTCCAGACCCAAGTGACGTGCGGCCTCAACGCCTACGGTAAACACGCCGCGTCCAGTGGCGTCACGCCGCCCAAGCGAGCCGCCTAATGCCAAAGGTTTGCCGGTGACAACGCCCGTAGCGGTTGAGCCTTCGTTCATGGAGTAGGTGTCCATCATCCAAGCCATAATTTGCTCATTGGTGTTCACGTCAGGTGCCGGGATGTCCTTGGTGGGGCCAATGATGATGCCGATTTCGCTGGTGTAACGGCGGGTGATTCGTTCCAGCTCACCCGGGGACAAAGTTTTTGGGTCAACCCGAATGCCACCTTTTGCACCGCCATAAGGCACATTCACTGCCGCGTTTTTAATGGACATCCAAGCCGACAGGGCCATCACTTCTGACAGGGTGACATCTTGGTGAAACCGAACGCCACCTTTGCCCGGCCCGCGCGTAGTGCTGTGTTGCACACGGTAGCCCTCAAAGTGGGCCACGCTACCATCGTCCATGTGGATCGGGACATCCACGATCAAAATACGTTTGGGGCGCTTGAGGGTTTCTGACCAGCGCGCCAAGTGACCCAAGTAGGGAATGACACGGTCAACCTGCTGCAGGTAAATGCCCCAAGGCCCGAGTTGGTCGGCTTGAAGGTAAGAAGGAATGCCGGCAGGGTATGTCACTGGTGTAGATAGATTTTGGGGGCAAAAATATCAGAACCTAAGGCAAACTGCGATGTAAACCCAGTCAAACGCTTTCATTGACGAAGCGGCCTTTGGTTTCGCTTTGTCTGCTTGCCACGGGAATTGCGTTCAAAATGTTTTTAAGGTTGTTGCTGTTTTCAGCATAAATTTCGCGGGAATATTGGTCAACGTTCAACAATGCGTCCGCTGATTTTTCAGTGTCACCAAGTTTTCTGGCTGTGACCTGTGAGGCATAAGTTGGGTCGGCACTGCGACTGCGAGAACTCAGCACCCGTACCCTGGATTGGCTGTTTTGTGATTCCCGCTCGGCCTCATCAGCCTGCGCGCGAAGGTTCTGGGCATTGGCCTCAGCTTGGCTGGCTTCCCGTTGCGCTTGCGCCAGCCGCGTTTTAATCAACGCAGATTGCAGAGAAGGCGTCGCGCTGTTGGTAGCGGTGATCGCAGCCATGACTCAAGCCCCAGATGCCCGGCACCCATCAAGCAGTGACGTTGAGAAGACGTCCGGTTGTCTGGCCTTGTGTGTTGATGACCGGTTTGTTTTCAGTCTCCGTTGACTTCTTGACTTCAGGTTCTTTCGAATTGAGCTCGCGATTCTGCGTCTCTTGCGTACGTTTTGTTGCTTGGCTGGCTTGTACAGCCGATGATGTCACTGATGAAATATCCATAATCGACTCCAATGATTGGGTTCTGCAAGTTTACAAGTGAAGGAGTTTTGTTTCAAGTTGCAAAGCGTAATCCAGGCTCGCACAACGCCTGCTCGGTTTAACGTGAAAAACCAAACTTTCATGTCTCGGGGTGCCCCGCAATCCGAGGCATGAAAGTTAGCTTATTTTCTTCACCAGCACCTGGCTTTTGCGATCCCAGTTGTATTTGCGTTTGCGCGCTTCGGGTAGCCAGTCGGGGTCCACCAGCACAAAGCCGCGTTTCAAAAACCAGTGGGTGGTGCGGGTGGTCAGCACAAAAATACTGTCCAGCCCGGCGGCCTTGGCACGCTGCTCGACGCGCTTGAGCACCCGCTCACCGTCGCCCTGGCCCTGCACCTGGGTAGACACTGTGAGCGCGGCCATTTCCCCGGTCTTGGCCTCGGGGTAGGCGTACAGCGCAGCGCAGGCAAAGATCACGCCGTCGTGCTCGATCACGGTGTAAAAGCTCACGTCGCGCTCGATTTCAGTGCGGCTGCGTTTGACCAGCGTGCCGTCTTTTTCCAGCGGCTCGATCAGCTGCAAAATGCCGCCCACATCGTCCACGGTGGCCTCGCGCAGGCTCTCCAGCTTTTCGTCCACCACCATGGTGCCAATGCCGTCGTGCACATACACCTCCAGCAAAATCGCGCCGTCCACCGCAAACGGGATGATGTGGCTGCGCTCGACGCCGTTTTTGCAGGCTTTCACACAGTGTTGCAGGTAAAAAGCTGTGTCCGTGGGGAGTTGGGCGGGAGGCAATTCGGCCAGCAGCTTTTCGGCCGCGGCCAGTGGCAGCTCGGTGTCAATCGGGTTGTCTTCGCCGGCTGCTTCGGTGGCATGGATTCGGATGCCGGGCACTTCAGTGACAAAAATAAGTTTGTCGGCCTGCAAGGCGCTGGCCACCGAGGTGGCGACTTCTTCCATGGTGAGGTTAAAGGCCTCGCCAGTGGGTGAAAAGCCAAACGGCGACAGCAGCACCATGGCACCAAAGTCCAGCGTGCGCACAATGCCAGCGGTGTCCACTTTGCGCACCAGCCCCGAGTGCTGAAAATCCACCCCGTCCACAATGCCCACGGGCCGCGCGGTGATGAAATTGCCTGAAATCACGCGAACGGTGGACCCGGCCATGGGCGTGTTGGGCAAGCCCTGGCTGAAAGCGGCCTCAATCTCGTAGCGCAGTTGACCGGCCGCTTCCTGGGCGCAGTCCAGCGCCACCTCGTCAGTGATGCGAATGCCGTGCGAGTATTTGGGTGTGTGGCCCTTGGCTTTGAGCTGCTCGTTCACCTGGGGCCTAAAACCATGCACCAGCACCACTTTGACGCCCATGCTCTGAATCATTGCCAGGTCTTGCGCCAGATGCTGCAGCTTGCCAGCCGCAATCGCCTCGCCCGCAATGCCCACCACAAAGGTCTGGTTGCGGAATTTATGAATATAAGGTGCCACCGAGCGGAACCAGGGCACGAAGGTGAAGTTGAAAACGGAAGACATGGTGTTGGTTTTCGGGTTGATGGTGGGATGGCTAGCTAAGCCAGAAATGGATTCACTATGGTCAGTGTGCCAAAGCGCTGGCCGTGCGTCAGGTCTTCGGTGAACAGCGTTTGGGCTTGGGCGCGCAGAGCTGCTTCGATCACCATGGCGTCCCAGATGGAGAGTTGGTGCTGTATGGATTTTTCGATGGCGCTGGTGACAAGCTCTACATCGCTTTCGATCACGAACCCAGCTGCATAAGCCTGGATCAGTGATTGGGCGGTGGCGGCAGGCATTTTTTGTTTGCGTGTGAGCACATGAAACAGCTCAATCAGAACCTGAGTGCTCACCACCGATTCACCCTGTGCTGTCGCTTGGGTGATCAGGCTTCTGGCGCGAGCCTGCTTGTGCGGTGCCTGCGTGTCGGTGCAATACACCAGCACATTGGTGTCAAAGAATGCCGTCATGTGGCCTAATCAGCGCTGCTAACGGTGCGATCCCTGGCACGAAAATCGCCTTCGTACAAGTCGTCGCGCAAGGTACGTTTGGTCTTGGTGGCGGAGGGCGCTTCGGCTGTGGGGCGCTGCGTTTGCGCCGTGGCAAGGTCGATGGTGGCCATCAGCCGGGCCGCTGCGTCTTCACGCTGCTTTTTCAACAGGTCATCGGATTCACTGACATAACTTTGCAAAAACTCGCGCACCTTGGCACTGAGCGAGGTGCCTTGCTGAATGGCCCGCACCCGCGCTTGCTTGATGAGCTGGTCATCCACCGAAATGGTCAAATTGGACATGTGAAAGCCTCCGGTTACGCATAATAAGTGTAGCACGTGAACATGTGAAGCTGTGTGGGAGATAATCCCCGCCATGTCAAACCTCGTCATCGAATTCCCCGAATCCCTGCCGGTTTCCGCCAAGCGCGAGGAGATCATGGCCGCGATGCAGGCGCACCAGGTCATCATCGTGTGTGGCGAAACCGGCTCGGGCAAAACCACGCAGTTGCCCAAAATTGCGCTTGCCATGGGGCGCGGCAAGCTCAACTACCCTGCTGGCCGGGGCAAGCTGATTGGCCACACCCAGCCGCGCCGTATCGCGGCCAGCAGCGTGGCCAAGCGCATTGCCGAGGAGCTGAAAACGCCGCTGGGCGATGTGGTCGGTTTCAAGGTGCGGTTTCAAGACCGCCTGAGCCGCGATTCGTCGGTCAAGCTGATGACCGACGGCATTTTGCTGGCCGAAACGCAAACCGACCCGCTGCTCAAGGCCTACGACACGATCATCATCGACGAGGCGCACGAACGCAGCCTGAACATTGACTTTTTGCTCGGTTACCTGCGCCAGATTCTGCCGCGCAGGCCCGATCTGAAAATTGTGGTGACCTCAGCCACCATCGACGCGCAACGCTTTGCCGATCACTTTGCAAGCCGACCGGCGCCGGGCCGCCCCAAGCCGGGCGACGCCCCCTCGGGGGGCAGCGACCCGCAAAGCGGTGGTGCGTGGGGGCAACAGCTCAGGCCGGCCCCGATCATCATGGTGTCGGGCCGCATGTTCCCGGTGGAGCAGCGTTACCGCCCGTTCGAAGAATCGCGTGAGTACGACCTGAACAGCGCGATTGCCGATGGCGTGGACGAGTTATGGCGCGACGTGCATAACAGTGGCGATATCCTCGTCTTCTTGCCCGGCGAGCGTGAAATCCGCGAGGCGGCGGACCATTTGCGCAAGCACTTGAGCCACCAGCCGGTTTTTCGCAATGCCGAAGTGTTGCCACTGTTTGCCCGCCTGAGCCAGGCTGAGCAGGATCGTATTTTTGACGGCCACACCGGGCGGCGCATCGTGCTGGCGACCAATGTGGCCGAAACCTCGCTCACCGTGCCGGGCATCAAATACGTGATTGACGCAGGCACCGCGCGCATGAAGCGCTACAGTTTCAGGAGCAAAGTGGAGCAGTTGCTGGTGGAACCCATCAGCCAGAGTTCAGCCAACCAGCGCGCCGGGCGCTGTGGCCGGGTGGCCAACGGCATTTGCATCCGGCTCTATGACGAAAAAGACTTTGCGGCTCGGCCCCGCTTTACCGACCCCGAAATTTTGCGCAGTTCCCTCGCGGGCGTGATTTTGCGCATGAAATCGCTGCATCTCGGGGTGGTGGAAGACTTTCCGTTCATCGAGCGTCCCTCCAACCGCGCCATTGCCGATGGCTACCAGCTGCTGGGTGAACTCGGCGCGGTGGACGATGCCAATGAGCTGACCGCCATGGGCCAGGAGCTGGCCAAACTGCCGCTGGACCCGCGCGTAGGCCGCATGATTGTGGAGGCGCGCTCGCGTGGCGCGCTGGAAGAAGTGCTGGTGATTGCCTCGGCGCTGAGCGTGCAGGACGTGCGCGACCGCCCGATGGAGGCGCAGCAGCAGGCCGACCAGGCGCATGCCAAGTTTGATGACGAAAAGAGCGAGTTTTCTGGCTACCTCAAGCTGTGGAAATGGCTGGAAGAGGCTCGTGGTGGTTCTCCCCGGCAGGCAATGCCTGGGCGCGCTGCTCCGTGTCCCCCGCCCGCGTTGCGGGCTCCTCCTTTACCTGCGCAGCACGCCCAGACATCGCCTGCCTCGACGCACAAACTCTCCAACCGCCAGTACGCGCAGTTGCTGCGCCAGAACTTCGTCAACATCCGCCGTGTGCGCGAGTGGCGCGACATCCACAGCCAGTTGCATACCGTGGTGGCGGAACACAAATGGCGCTTGAATACCTTGCCTGCCAGCTACGAGCAACTGCACCTGTCGATGCTGTCGGGATTGCTGGGCAATATCGGCTGCAAGGTCGAAACCGAAGGGGCTTCGGGCGAGTATTTGGGCGCGCGCGCCATCAAGTTTTACCCGCACCCCGGCGCGCATCTGGTCAAAAAGCCGGGCCGCTGGATTGTGGCGGCGGAGCTGGTTGAAACCACGCGCCTGTTTGGCCGCGGCATTGCCGCCATCGAGCCACCCTGGCTTGAGCAGGTGGGCGGCCACTTGCTCAAAAAGCAGTTGCTCGATCCGCATTGGGAGAAAAAGGCCGCCGAAGTCACCGCGCTGGAGCGGGCCACCTTGTATGGCATCGTGGTCTACAGCGGCCGCAAGGTCAACTTCAGCCGGGTGGACATGGTGGGCGCACGCGAAATCTTCATTCGCCAGGCGCTGGTGGACGGGCAATGGGAAACCAAGCTGCCGTTTTTGGAGGCCAATCTCAAGCTCATCAAGCAGGTGGAAGACCTGGAGCACAAGGCCCGGCGGCAAGACGTACTGGTGGACGACGAGTTGATTTACGCCTATTACGACCAGCAACTGCCCGCTGACGTGTGCAGCGGCTACAGCTTTGAGAACTGGTACCGCGATGAGGTCAAAAAACAACCCAAACTGCTGCACCTGACCCGAGAGGAGTTGATGCGCCACGAAGCGGCAGGCATCACCACCCAGTCCTTTCCCAAGCACATTCGCCTGGGCGGTGTCGATTGTGCAGCGGTTTACCTGCACGAACCCGGCGACGCCAAGGACGGTTTGACGGTGACCGTGCCGCTGTTTGTGCTCAACCAGGTGAACGAGGAGCGTTGCGAATGGCTGGTGCCGGGCATGCTCAAGGAAAAAATCCAGGCGCTGCTCAAAACCCTGCACCAGCGCCCGCGCTCGCGCCTGGTGCCGCTGCCCGACACGGCCACCAAATTTGCCGAAACTTTGAATGCGCCCGAGCTGTTCGGCCACGGCTCGCTCTTGGATGCTGTCCTGAAACTGGTGCGCCAGGCCACCTCGCTCGACATTGTGCGCGCCGACATCAAGGTGGACATGCTGACCCCGCACTTCTTCATGAACTTTCGCGTGGTGGACGAGCATGGCCGCCAGTTGGGGCACGGGCGCAACCTGGGCGCCCTCAAGGCCGAGCTGGGTGCGCAGGCGCGCGGGGCTTTTCAGGCGCTGGCCGGGCTCAAGATGGCGCGGGATGCGGCGGGTGCTCAAAAATTTGAACAAAAACAGCCTGTACCGCACGTCAATAGTGCGCAAGCAGCTATAAAAAACATAGTAAATAAGCCTGCTCCCGCTGCCCCCGCAGGCCAACGTTACACCGCCTGGACCTTTGGCGAACTGCCTGAGTTGCTCGAAATCCAGAAAGGCGGCCAGACCCTGATCGGCTACCCGGCGCTGATCGACGCGGGGGATGCCGTCACCATCGAGGTGTTTGACGAGCCGGACGTGGCGAGTTCCAGACACCGCGCCGGGCTGCGCCGCCTGTTCTCGCTGCAGATCAAGGACGCGCTCAAGTACCTGGAAAAAAACATCCCCGATCTGCAAAAAATGGCGGTGACCTTCATGCAGGTCGGCAAGGCGCAAGACGGTAGCGGCGGCGGCACCATCGAGGAGCTGCGCGAGCAGATCGTGGCCGTGGCGCTGGACCGTGCTTTTTTGCTGGAGCCCTTGCCCACCAACGAATTCGACTTCAAACGTCGGGTCGAGGAGGGCAGGGGCCGCCTGACCCTGATCGCCAACGAGGTCGCTCGCCTGGCCGCCACCATTTTGCTGGAGTACGCAGTGCGGCCCGCAAGATCAAGGACACCAAAAACGCGCCCGAGGCTACGGCGGATTGCACCCAGCAACTGGCCCGCCTGATGCCCAAACGCTTCCTGCTGCTGTCCCCCTGGGGGCCGCTGCAGCACTTTGCCCGTTACCTCAAAGCCATCACCGCGCGCCTGGACAAATACCGCGCCGACCCGGCCAGAGATGCGGCGCGCCTCTGTGAGCTGCGCCCGCTGGAGCAGCGCTACTGGCGTCTGGTGGCCGAGCGCAAAGGCGTGGTGGACGAGCGCCTGCAGGAGTTTCGCTGGCTGCTGGAAGAACTGCGCGTGAGCTTCTTCGCCCAAGAGCTGCGCACCCCGCAGCCGGTCAGCGTCAAGCGGCTGGAGAAGGCGTGGGCGCAGCTGGCAGGATGATGCATGGGGAGTCTTTTGCCCTGAAAATTCGGGTTTTTTGGGCGGATATGCCGGGATCAAGTGAAAGGTTTTAATCAAGTGAAAACTACAGTGCCAGTGATTGAGTGCGCATCTGAAATGGATGTCCCTGCACTCAGCGAATTGCTGTCTGCGTTATTCACTCAAGAGGCCGAGTTCAAACCGGACACGGCCGCCCAATGCAAGGGCCTTTCCATGATCATCCGCAACCCTGATCTCGGAGTCATTCTGGTCGCACGTGACGGCCCTGCCATCGTTGCAATGGTCAATCTGCTGTTTACAGTGTCTACGGCAATGGGCGAGAAAGTCGCGATACTGGAAGACATGGTTGTTTCGCCGAACGTCAGGGGGGCAGGCATTGGCTCGGCGCTCTTGCGCCATGCCATAAAGTTTGCAGCCGATAGCGGCGTCAGGCGCATCACTTTGCTCACTGATCGCGAAAACAAGTCCTCGCAACGCTTCTATTCAAAGCATGGTTTTAGTGAATCAACCATGGTCCCTATGCGACTGTTTCTTGTTTCTTAATTCAACTTCAAATCCCCAGATTTCCGGAAATTTGCTGTCGCTGACACTGCGCTTGCGATTGAGCCGTTGACGACGCGCTTGGGCGCGTGGCTTTTGCTTGCAGGCAACTGCCAGTAGCGCGGGGCTTTCAGCTGCAGCGGGCGAGGTAGTTTTCTTCGAATCGTTTCAACTCTGCCTTCTCGCCATCGGTCAGGTCGGTACGGGCACGTTTGCTGAAAAGGATGCGTTTGGATTCACCGCATTGCTGGGCACGGATGCTGGCGCGCTCTTGCTCGGCCTTGGTCAGGGCCATGGCTTCTTTTTGTTGTTGCTTTTGGTCCCGCCGTTCTTGAGACAGCTTGGAACGGGCCTCGCTTTCGTCCTCCGAGCATTCGCGGCTGTATTCCTGCTGTAACTGGCGGATGGTGTCGTATTTGAGGCCACGTGCCGGCGCAGTGCGGATTGCATCACTGAGCGAGGCACAACGCGGACTCAGGTAGCGCAGGGTGGAGGGTGCTTCGGTCACGCGGGGTGTTTGTGGCTCATAACGCGGCTGGGTGTTTACTGGCCCGTGGTACACCAGATCGCTCCCGCCACTGCTGGTGCCACTGCTGTTGCCGGGGCAGGGTTGTGTGGACTGGTAGTAGCTGCCGTTGTAGCGGCAGGTGTAGCGTGTTTGCGCCTGCGCACCCATGCAAAGAGATCCGAGTGCCATCGCCAGCGCGATCAAGTTGACAATTTTCACAGTTCCCCCATGCCAGCGTGCTGTTCAAAGCATGAATCCTATCATTGCAGTGGTCGCAGGCTCAGGCTTCTGGGCACTTTCTCAATGGGCTGCGTCGCCCCAAGTCGTGCAGATACTGCGCAACGCCTTCGCCCTCGCGCTCCAGAAACCGCTGCACCGCATCGGCAAACGCCGGATGGGCCAGCCAGTGGGCGCTGCTGGCTTTGATGGGCAGCAAAGCCCTGGCCATTTTGTGCTCGCCTTGCGCGCCGCCTTCAAAACGCTGGACACCGTGCTCGATGCACCAAGCAATGGGCTGGTAGTAGCAGGCCTCAAAGTGCAGGCAGTCCACCCGCTCCAGTGCACCCCAGTAGCGGCCGTAGGCGACGGCGGCGTTTTTATCAGAGTCTTTTTGGCCGTTTGCGCAGGTGGAATCTGCGCTGATAGCTATCAAACTTGTAGCAATTGCGCGTCCTTCCCGTTCGGCCACAAACAGCAGCCAGTGCTCGGGCATGGTTTGCGCCATGTGGTGAAAAAACTGGCGACTCAGGTAGGGTGCGTTGCCGTGTTCCAGGTAGGTGCGCTCATAGCAGCGGTAGAAAAAATCCCAGTCCTGTGGCGCAATATCGGTTCCGAGCGACCAGCGGAAGGTCACGCCCACATCCGCCACCTTGCGCCGCTCCTGGCGGATTTTCTTGCGTTTGTCTTGGGTGAGGGTCGCCAGAAAACCGGCAAAGTCTGCGTAGGGCTTGATTTGATTTGTCCAGTGAAACTGCACCGTGTGGCGCAGCATCATGCCGGCCTCGTCACAAGCCTGCAGGTCCTGGTCGCTGCCAAACAGCAGGTGCAAGGAGGACAGTTGTTCGGCTTCGCACCAGCGGATCAGGGCTTGGGCCAGCGCAGCCCGGTCCTGCGCGCTGCGCGCCAGCAGGCGGGTACCGGGCACTGGCGTGAACGGTACTGCCACCAAGGCTTTGGGGTAGTAGTCCAGTCCATGCTGCTGGTAGGCGTTGGCCCAGGCCCAGTCAAACACATACTCGCCGTAGGAATGGGTCTTGAGGTACAGCGCGCAGGCCGCCACCAGCGCGCCCCCGCGCTCCAGCAGGATGAAGCGCGGGGTCCAGCCGGTGTCTGGCGTGGCACTGGCGCTGGTGTGCAGCGCCAACAGGTATTCATGGCGCATGAAAGGTGTCGGCACCGGCTGCAAACCCAGCAGTTCATTCCAATGTGCGGCATTCACCTCAGTGGGTGAATGCACAACACGGATGACATAATTGTTCAACTCTGGCCTCACTGGTTTTTCATTCCTTTTTACCTGCGCTCAATGACTCTCAAACTCTGCGTTGCCCAACTCAATTTTGTGGTGGGGGACTTGGCGGGCAATGCCCAAAAAATCATTCAGGCAGCGCGCTCGGCTTACGCGGACGGCGTTCGCCTGCTGCTCACGCCGGAGCTGTCCATCTGCGGCTATGCGGCGGAAGATTTGTTTTTGCGCCCCGCCTTTATCGCCGCCTGTGATGATGCCGTGAAAACAGTGGCCCGTGAGCTGGCCGGGTTAAAAGACCTGAGCGTGGTGGTGGGCCACCCCAGCGGGGGCGACAATCGCACCCGTTCGGTGGCCGTGCCAACCCGCCACAACGCGGCCAGCGTGCTGCGCGAAGGAACGGTGGTGGCCACCTACGCCAAGCGCGAGCTGCCTAATTACCAAGTGTTCGACGAGCGTCGCTATTTCACCCCCGGGCAGGATGTGTGTGTGTTTGAGGCGGGCCAGGCCGATGAACAGGGCCGCCGCGTCAAGGTGGGGCTGTTGATTTGTGAAGACGCCTGGTTCGAGGAGCCTGCCCGATTGACCAAGGCAGCTGGTGCCGAGTTGCTGGCGGTTATCAACGCCTCGCCTTTTCACGTGGGCAAGGGACTGGAACGTGAGCAGACCATGCGCGAGCGGGTGCTGGCCTGCGGTTTGCCCTTGGTTTACGCGCATCTGGTGGGCGGGCAGGATGAGGTGGTGTTTGAAGGCCACTCGTTTGCCCTGAACTTGGACGGATCGGTGGCTGGCCGCGCCCCAAGTTTTATAGAAAATATGCTGTTTGCGCACGTCAATCGTGCGCAAGCAGCTATTGAAATAATAGCAAATGTGGCACCTGAACGCACCACCGATGCCGACCTGTGGGATGCGCTGGTGCTGGGCGTGCGCGATTACATCGGCAAAAACGGCTTTCCCGGCGTGCTTTTGGGGTTGTCCGGCGGCATTGATTCGGCACTGGTGCTGGCGGTCGCGGTCGATGCACTGGGCAAGGACAAGGTGCGCACCGTCATGATGCCATCACCCTACACGGCCGACATCAGCTGGATGGACGCCCACGAGATGGCGGGCCGACTGGGGGTGCGCTACGACGAAATTTCCATCGTGCCCGAGTTTGAGGCGTTCAAAAAGTCCTTGGCGGGCGAGTTCAAGGGCTTGGCCGAGGATACGACCGAAGAAAACATCCAGGCCCGCATTCGCGGCACGCTGCTGATGGCGCTGTCCAACAAGTTTGGCAGCATTGTGCTGACCACCGGCAACAAGTCCGAAATGGCCACCGGTTATTGCACGCTGTATGGTGACATGGCGGGCGGTTTTGCCGTCATCAAAGATTTGCTCAAAACCACGGTGTTCCGGCTGGCACGCTGGCGCAATGCCAACGACCCCTATGGCACCGGCCAGGAGCCCATTCCTGAACGCATCATCACCCGGCCACCCAGCGCCGAGTTGCGGCCCGACCAGACCGACCAGGACAGTTTGCCCGCCTACGAGGTGCTGGACGCGATTTTGGAGCGCTACATGGAGAACGACCAGCGCATTGAGGACATCATTGCCGCAGGGTTTGCGGCGGCGGACGTGGAAAAAGTCACCCGCCTCATCAAGATCAACGAATACAAACGCCGTCAATCGCCCGTGGGAATTCGGGTAACCCACCGCAGCTTTGGCAAGGATTGGCGTTATCCTATTACCAATCGCTTTCGCGCCTGACCCCTCCAACTTCAACCTTCACCGTTAAACCTTAGGAAATACATGAAACAGATCACCGCCATTGTCAAACCGTTCAAACTCGAAGAAGTGCGCGAAGCGCTGGCTGAGTGCGGCGTAACCGGCCTCACCGTCACCGAGGTCAAAGGTTTTGGCCGTCAAAAAGGCCATACCGAGCTCTACCGTGGTGCCGAGTATGTGGTGGACTTCTTGCCCAAGGTCAAGGTCGAAGTGGTGGTCAAGACCGAAGATGTGGATCGCTGTGTGGACGCCATCGTGAAGGCTGCGCACACCGGCAAAATCGGTGACGGCAAGATTTTTGTGACCAGCGTGGAGCGCGTGGTTCGTATTCGCACCGGTGAGCAGGACGAAGCAGCCGTTTAATGGCAATTTGGAGCATTTCTTGTGGCTAGTATTTCCGCCCCCCCCCCGGGCGCCCGCCCCCCCCGGGGCCGGCGCTTCCCCCGCCCCCCCCCCCCCCCGGCGGCCGGCCGGCCCGTGGCCCGGCCCCCCCGCGGGGTTCTTGCCCTCCGCCCTCCCCCCGCCGCCGGCGCCGGCCGCCCGGCCCGGGCCCCCCGCGCGCGGGCGGCGCCCCCCCGCCCCCCCCCCGGCGGGGCGGCGCGGGCCCCCCCCCCGGCCCCCCGGTTGCTGGCCCCCTGCCCCTGCCCCCCCCGCCGGCCCCGGCCCCCGCCCCTTCCCCCCCCCCCCCCCCCCGGCCCCCCCCCCCCGCCCGCCCGCGGCGCCCCCGGCCGGCCCGCCCCCCCCCCCTGCCCCCCCCCCCCCCCCCCCCCGCCCCCCCCCCTGGGCGTTGGCCGCCCCCCCCCCCCCCCCCCCGGTGCGCTGGGGCTTGGCTCCCCCTTGCCCCCCGGGGCCCCGCCGGTGGCGTCCCCGCCCCTGGGGGCCCGCGCCCCCCTGGGCCCGGCTCCCCCCCCGCTCGCCCCCCCCTGGCCCCCTTCGCTGCCCGTCCCTGCCCTTGCCCCCCGCCCCCCCCCCGCCGCCCCCCCCCTTTCCCCCCCCCGGCGCGGGCGCCCCCCTCGCCCTCCCCCGCGCCGGCCCGCCCCGCCGCGCTGCGCCCCCCCCCCCCCCCTTCTTCCCCCCCGCCGCCGGGCCTCGCGGGCCCCCGCGGCCCCGCCCCGCGGGTTTGGCGGGGGTTGGGCGGCGGCGTTCCCCCGCTGCCCCGCGGGGGGCTTCCTGCGTCCGGGGCGCGCGCCGGCCTTCGCTTCGCCCCGCCCGCCCGCCGGCGCCCGGCCGCGGGTTTCGGCTTTTGCGCCCGGGGCGGGGGCCGCGCCGGCGGTGGCCCCGGCGGGGGGCGTGGGCCCGCGCGCCGGGGGGCGGGGGGGGGGCCCGGGGCCGCCCGCGCGGGGGTGTTTCGGCCGGGCCGCGCGGGGCCGGCCCCGGGCTTGCCGCCGGGGTGGTGGGCGCGGCCCCCCCCGCGGCCGGGGCGCTGCGGTGTGCTCCCCCGCCGGCGCCGGGGCCCCCCCGCGCCGCGGGGGCGGTGCCGCGGCCCCGCGGGGGGGGGCCCGCGGGGCCCCCCGCCCGGGGGGGGGCGCCCCGGCGGGCCGGGGCCGCCCCGGCTCCCCCCCGCGCCCCCCCCCCGGGGCGCCCCGGGGTGCCCCGCGGCCGGGCCCCGGGGGCCGGGCGCCCTGGCGGGGCCGCCCCCTCCCCGCGCGCCCCCCCGTTTTTCTCCGGCCCCCCCCCCCCCCCCCCCCCCCCCCCCCCCGCCCCCCCCCCCCCTCCCCCCCCCCTCCCCCCCCCCCCCCCGCCCCCCCCCCCCCCCGCCCCTCGGGCGCCCGGGGGTTTCTTTTTTTTTGCGGGCTGCCCTCCCTTTCCCCTCGCCCTCCCCCCCCCCCCCCCCCCCCCTTTCGTCCCGTCGCCCGCCGGGGCCCCGGGGGCGGGGGGGGGGCGGGGCCCCCCCCGCCCCGCCCCCGCCCCCCCCGCGGGCCCGGGGCCGCCGCCCCGCCCCCCCCCGCCCCCCCCCCGGCGCGGCCGCGGCCGGGGGGGGCCGGTGGGGGGCCGGGCGCGGGGCCGGCGGGGGCGGGGCGGGCCGGGGGGCCGCCGGGGGCGCGGGGGGGGTGCGCGCGCCGTCGGCCCCCGCCCCCCCCCCCCGCCGGGCCCTGGGCCCCGGGCGGGGGCGCCGGCCGCCCCGGCGGCGCCGGGGGCCGGCGGGGGCGGGGGGGGGGGGGCCGGGGGCGGCCCGCGGCCCCCGGGGCCGCCCGCCCCTCCCCCGCCCCCCGCCCCGCCCCCGCCCGCCCCGCGCCCCCCCCGCCCCCCCCCCCCCCCCCCCCCGCCCCCCCCCCCCCCGCCCCCGGGGGGGGGGGGCCGGGGGGGCGGGGGGGCGCGGCGGCGGGGGGGCCGCGCGGGGGGGGCCGCGGGCGGGGGGGCGCCGGGGGGGGGGTCCCCCCGCCCCCCCCCCTCGGCGCGCCCCCCGGGGCCCCCCCCCGGGGCGGGGGCGGCGCCGGGGGGGGGGGGGGGGGGGGGGGGGCCGGGGGGGGGGGGGGGGGCTTGGTTTTTGGGGGGGTGGGGGGGGGGGGGCGGGGCCGCCGGGGGGGGGGGGGGGGGGGGGGGGGGGGGTTTTGGCTGTTTTTTCGGGGCGCCCCCGGTTTGGGGGGGGGGGGGGTTTTTTCCCTTTTTTTTTTGGGGGCCGGGCGGGGCTAGTAGTCCGTTTCACGCAAGAAATCGCGTCCTGGCATCAGGGGTTTGCAGCTCGATTTTTCGTTTCGAGGCCTACCCAGTACGAGCCCACGCCCTGCAGTCGCGTACTGTGGAAAGCACAGGGGGGGCTTGCAAAACCCTTCTTCATACCGCATGTGACGCATCAGAGTTCGTTTTTTGAATTCTGACCATGGGCTGGCGCGGCCACCGTGTGCAGCCATGGACTTCAACCTTTTGCCCGATCCAAGGAATGACGATGCTTTTTGAACCCTTCACCGCCCGTAAGCTTTTGCTCGCCAACCGCACCGTCATGGCACCCATGACCCGTAGCCGGGCCGTCCAGAACAACACCCCCAATGCCTTGATGGCCCAGTATTACGGCCAGCGTGCATCGGCGGGGCTGATCGTGACCGAGGGGGCTTCCCCGTCCCCCAATGGGCTGGGCTACGCGCGCATTCCCGGTTTGTTCAATGCCGATCATGTGCGGGGTTGGAAGCTGGTGACCGACGCAGTGCATGCCAAGGGTGGAAAAATCGTGGTTCAACTCATGCACACCGGGCGCGTCACGCATGTTGCCAACCTGCCTGCGGGGGCCGAGGTTGTAGGCCCTACCGGCGAGACCCTGGCCGGAGAGATGTACACCGATGCCAAAGGCATGCAAGCCCACAGCACGCCGCGCGCCATGAGCGAAAAAGACATTGCCGTGGCCGTTGATGAATATGCCAACGCCGCCAAGCTGGCCATCGAGGCCGGTTTTGACGGCGTGGAACTGCACGCAGCCAATGGCTACCTGATCGAGCAGTTTTTGAACGGCAATGTCAACCAGCGCACGGATGCCTACGGTGGCAGCATTCAGGGGCGCAATCGGTTTGCCTTGGAGGTGGTGCGCGCCGTCTCACAGGCCATCGGTGCCGATCGCGTGGGCATCCGGCTGTCGCCGCATGGAGTCTTCAATGGAACGGGTGCCTATGCCGACGTTCAAGCGCAGTATGTGGACTTGGTCACCGAGCTCTCAAAGCTGGAGTTGCTCTACGTTCACCTGCTGGACCACTCGGCCATGGGCGCGCCGCCCGTCCCCCCGGAATTGAAAGCCACCCTGCGCGCCTGCTTCAATGGCCCGTTGATTCTTGCGGGTGGCTTTGACGGTGCCAGTGCAGAAGCGGCGCTGGCGGCCAAGCAAGCGGACCTGATCGCGTTTGGGCGACCGTTTCTGGCCAATCCGGACCTGGTTGCGCGCCTGCGCAGCAACGCCGCTTTGAACGCGCCCGATATGAGTACGTTTTACACCCCCGGTGAAAAGGGCTACACCGACTATCCGGCACTGCCATCCTGACAGGCGGCTCCCCTGCACGGATCAAACCGCGTTGGTGACTCAAAAACGGCGGTGCGATACTAGGCGATTACTTTGAAGAGCGGCCCGTTGGGGCCATGCAATACCCATGTCATCCTCC
Source organism: Candidatus Rhodoferax bjergmarkensis (assembly GCA_016708345.1). Lineage (GTDB taxonomy): Bacteria > Pseudomonadota > Gammaproteobacteria > Burkholderiales > Burkholderiaceae_C > Rhodoferax > Rhodoferax bjergmarkensis. The sequence goes on along the minus strand of JADJFX010000034.1, from coordinate 38,962 downwards.
CTGATCCGCCGTCTGTTGCTTGCGCTGCTTGTCCTGGTTCTCTTGGTCGGTGGGCTGATGTGGGCCAAACGACCCAAGCCGATCATGGTGATGCTCAAAGAAATCGACCGTGGCCGGGTTGAGTCAAGTATTGCCAATACCCGTGCCGGTACGGTGGAAGCCTGTATGCGCACCAAGCTGTCGGCTGCCATGGGCGGGCGCATTGAGGTGCTGGCGGTCAAGGAGGGGGACAGGGTGAAGAAGGGGCAGTTGCTCATCAAACTCTGGAATGACGATCAGCAGGCCCAAAGCACCCTGGCCATGGCACAAGTGGATACGGCGCGCAAGCGGGTCGCCGAAGTGTGTACCATGGCAACCAATGCCGAGAGCGAGGCACAGCGCCAAGCAACACTGCGGGCACAAGGTTTTGTCTCCAACGCCCGCGAAGAGCAGGCCAAGGCCGAAGCGCAAGCCAGGCGCGCGGGCTGTGAGGCCGCCAAGGCCGATGTGGCCCAAACACAGGCCAAGGTGAGCGCAACCCGTGTTGAGCAAAGCCGCACGGTTCTGTACGCGCCGTTTGCCGGCACGGTTGCCAAAATTGTGGGTGAGGTGGGTGAATACTCAACCCCGTCGCCGCCCGGTGTGCCCACGCCCCCGGCAATTGACCTGATTGATGATTCCTGCCTGTACGTCAAGGCACCGATGGACGAAGTTGATGCGCCCAAAATTCAGCCCGGTCAAACCGTGCGTATCAGCTTTGATGCGCTGCCCAAACAGTCGTTCCCTGGCAAGGTCAAACGGGTGGCCCCTTACGTCTCGGCGGTTGAAAAGCAGGCGCGCACGGTGGACATTGAAGCCACACTGGACCCGGCTGACACGCTGCCCAAACTGCTGGTGGGCTACAGCGCCGACATTGAGGTGATTTTGGCTGTGCGCGACAAGGTGGTGCGCGTGCCTACTTCCGCTTTGCAGGAGGGTGGCAAGGTGCTGGTGGGCGCTCAAGATGGCACGCTGCAGGAGCGAAACGTCAAGACCGGCCTGAGCAATTGGGAATTTACCGAGGTGCTGGAGGGACTGGCGCAAGGCGAGCGCGTGGTGACTTCGCTGGAGCGCGAAGGTGTCAAAGCCGGAGCCCGTTTTAAAGCAGACGAAAAATCCAAAAAATGAGCGCGGCCCAGATTGAGCTTTGCGGCATTGAGCGTGTTTTTCACCTGGGTGACAGCGAGGTGCATGCCTTGCGCAACCTTGACCTCACGATTTCAGCGGGCGAGTATGTGGCGGTGATGGGGCCTTCGGGCTCGGGCAAATCGACACTGCTTAACCTGCTCGGACTGCTGGACCGGCCCAACGTCGGCACTTACCGGCTGGAAGGGCGCGATGTGACCACCTTGTTGCCCGACGAGCAAGCGCGTGTGCGCAGCGAGCGCATTGGTTTTGTGTTTCAGAGCTTTCACCTGGTGCCGCGCCTGAGCGCCGCAGAAAACATTGCTTTGCCGATGATGCTGGCCGGCATTGCGCCGGCCCAGCGGGCGGCGCGGGTGGCACAGGCCCTCAAGGACTACGGGCTGGTAAACCGGGCCGATCACCGCCCGGATGAGCTCTCGGGCGGCCAGCGCCAGCGCGTGGCCATTGCCCGCGCCACCATCATGCAGCCGGCGGTGATTTTGGCTGACGAACCCACCGGCAATCTGGACCGCAGCACCGGCGAAGAGGTGGTGCGTTTGCTGGAAGAACTCAACAGCCGTGGTGTAACGCTGATTGTGGTCACGCACGATGGCAACATGGGAGCGCGCGCAAGGCGCCAGTTGCTGATGGAAGATGGCGGCCTCAAAAGTGACTCCGCCCAAGCACCATGCGCAGCCCCGACCTGATTCGCTTCGCCCGCATGGCAGCCTCCGGCAATCCGCTGCGGGCTTCGCTGCTGGTCTTGGCCATGGCCATTGGCGTGGCCGCCGTGGTGGTGCTCACGGCTCTGGGAGATGGCGCGCGCCGTTATGTGATGAGTGAGTTTTCGGCCTTGGGCAGCAACCTGGTCATTGTGCTGCCCGGTCGCTCGCAGACTGGCGGCTTCAGCCCGGGTAACGCCATCACCAACACACCGCGTGATCTGACGATTGACGATGCTCAGGCGCTAGAGCGTGCCAGCACCGTCAACCGGGTGGCCCCGGCGGCGGTTGGCACTTCGGAGATCAGCGTGGGTGGCAAGCTGCGCGAAGTGATGGTGCTGGGCACCACTGCCCAGTACCAGCCAATTCGTAACCTGACTTTGGCGCAGGGGCGTTTTCTGTCGCAGGGCGACTGGCGACGTGGTGCTCAAGAGGCAGTGATAGGTGCCAAAGTGCGCGAAGAAATGTTTGGTGCCGCGCCCTCGCTGGGCCAGCTGGTGCGCATTGGTGACCGGCGTTTTCGCATAGTTGGCGTGCTGGGGAGCACTGGCCAGGGCTTGGGGATGAATACCGACGAATTGGTCATCGTGCCGGTGGCGCTGGCGCAGGCCATGTTCAACAGCAACACCCTGTTTCGAATTTTGGTGGAAGCCCAAAGCCGCGAGGCGCTGGAAGCCGCCAAGGTGCAGGTGGCAGACATCATCAAGCTGCGCCACGAGGGCGAGCAAGACGTGACCGTCATCACGCAAGATGCGGTGCTGGCCACCTTTGACCGCCTGCTCAGTACCTTGACCCTGGGCGTGGCCGGTATTGCCGCCATCAGTCTTGCGGTGGCTGGCATTTTGGTGATGAATGTGATGCTGGTGTCGGTGACCCAGCGCACCGCTGAAATCGGCTTGCTCAAGGCACTGGGGGCCACGGGCGGCACCATTCGATGGGTGTTTTTGACCGAGGCCACGATGCTGTCGCTGGCCGGGGCCGTGGTGGGCTTTGGGCTGGGGCATCTGGGCGCAGCCATCATCCGGCAGCTGTACCCCACGTTTCCGGCGTTTCCGCCGGATTGGGCCGTGATGGCCGGGCTGGGCACCGCCCTGGTCACCGGCATCTTGTTTGGCGTGTTGCCCGCGCGCCGTGCAGCTGCGCTGGACCCGGTGCAGGCCCTTTCCAAGCGTTGATCAAACTTTGAACAAGCGCTAAGACCATGCTGTTCACCGACGCCACCAGGCTCGCGCTACGCGCCATCACCGCGCACCGGCTGCGCAGCGTGCTCACGCTGCTCGGTATTGCGGTGGGCATTGCCGCTGTGATTTTGCTGACCTCGATTGGCGAGGGCATCCACCGCTTTGTGCTGGCCGAGTTCACCCAGTTTGGTACCAACATTGCCAGCATCTCGCCGGGCAAGGTCAAGACCTCTGGCCCTGCGCCCACGGGCATTCCCAGCTCCGTGCGGCCCTTGAGCCTGGACGACGCCCGCGCCCTGGGTCAGCTGCCCCATGTGACGGGGATGACCGCCACGGTGTGGGGCAACAGCGAGGTCAGCGCCAATGGCCGCCTGCGCCGCACTACGGTGAACGGTGTGGGTGCCGACATGCTCAAGGTGTACAGCATCAAGGTCAAAACCGGCCAGTTCCTGCCGGATGAAAACCTGGAAAACGCCCGTGCTTTTGTGGTGCTGGGTTCCAAACTGAAGGCTGAACTGTTTGGCAGCGACAACCCGCTGGGCGCGCGCGTGCGGGTGGGTAATTTGCAGTTTCGCGTGATCGGCGTGCTGGAGGCCAAGGGCCAGTTTCTGGGCGTTGACCTGGACGACGCCGCCTACATACCGACGGCGCGGGCAATGGAGCTTTACAACCGCGACGGCATGATGAAGATTGACGTGGCGTACGAGGAGGGCGTTCCTTCGGCGCGCATTGTCAGTGCCGTCAAGGCCAGTTTGCTGGCACGCCATGGCCGCGAAGACTTCACCATCACCACCCAGGAAGACATGCTGCGCACGCTTTCCAACATTCTGGATATTTTGACCATGGCCGTCGGCGCGCTGGGCAGCATCTCGCTGCTGGTGGGCGGCGTGGGCATTGTCACCATCATGACCATTGCCGTGACCGAACGCACGGGCGAGATTGGATTGCTGGTAGCGCTGGGCGCTCCCCGGCGAACGATTTTGGGGCTGTTCTTGGGCGAGGCAGTGGCCCTGTCTGCGCTGGGCGGGGTCATGGGCCTGCTGATGGGCATGGGGCTGGCGCAGCTGATTCATCTGGCGGTGCCAGCGCTGCCGGTACACACCCCCCTGACCTATGTGGTGCTGGCTGAAGCCGTTGCGGTGGCGATTGGGCTGCTGGCCGGGGTGCTGCCCGCCCGCAGCGCCGCCAGACTCGACCCGGTGGCGGCGCTGCGTGCGCAATAGCGGCCTTTGGGAAGGGTTGACGCAGCAACCCATTCAGGTTGTGCCATGTTGTACCCCTGTCAGTTTGTACCCAAAGCAGCCCTTTTGCACGTGTATCATCGGTCAACCAACTTGCGCAGCAAAGGAATCGCAGTCATGGAAAAGATGCAAAACAATCCCACAAATGCCTTTCAAACAGGCGCTAATGCCAACAACAGTGTGAACCATGGCGGTCAATACCTCACTTTGAGACTCGGCGGTGAAGAATACGCCATAGACATTTTGCGTGTGCAGGAAATTCGTTCCTATGAAGAACCCACCCGCATGGTGAATGCGCCGTCTTTCATCAAGGGCGTAATCAATTTGCGCGGTGTCATCGTGCCGATTGTTGATTTGCGCATCAAGCTTAATATTGACACCGTCAATTACGACGAGTTCACTGTTGTCATCATCCTGAACATTCGGGGTACGGTGCTCGGTGCGGTGGTGGATGCTGTATCAGATGTCGTGACCTTGACCACCCAATCAATCAAGTCAGCACCCCAGTTCGAGACCTCAATTGATTCCCGCTTTATCACCGGTCTCGCCCACCTCGGTGAGCGCATGCTGATTGTGATGAACATGGACGCTTTGATGAGCAACTCTGAAATGGGTCTTGTCGGCGACGCGCTGCAGTTCTGAATCCACCCAAAATTTGACATTGCGCTCGGCGCGCCAGGAGAGTCCCCTTATGCCTAGTCTTTTGCCTCAGATCGACCCTGAAGGGTTGCTGGAATTTTCGGTCGTTTACACCGACCGTGCACTCAACCACATGTCCAAGCGCTTTCAGGGCGTGATGAAGGACATTTCAAGCATTTTGAAAGAGGTCTACCACGCCAAAGCAGCCATCATCGTTCCGGGCAGTGGCACCTTTGGCATGGAGGCGGTGGCGCGACAGTTTGCTACCGGCAAAAAAACGCTGGTCATTCGCAATGGCTGGTTCAGCTTCCGCTGGACGCAAATTTTTGACATGGGCCAGATTCCGCTTGAATCCACCGTGCTCAAGGCGCGCCGGGTTGACGCCAGCAAGCAGTCACCCTGGACGCCCGCGCCTGTGCAAGAAGTGGTGGCCGCCATTCGCGACAAAAAGCCCGACATGGTGTTCGCTCCGCATGTGGAAACAGCCTCCGGCATGATGCTGCCAGACGACTACATTCGCGCCGTGGCCGATGCCGTTCACGAGGTGGGTGGTCTGATGGTGCTGGACTGCATTGCTTCAGGGACAGTGTGGGTCAATATGGAGGCAACGGGGGTGGATGTGCTCATCAGCGCCCCGCAAAAAGGCTGGAGTGGCTCACCCTGCTGCGCCATGGTCATGCTCAGCGAGCGCGCCAGAGCCGCGATGGAAGCCACCACCAGCACGAGCTTTGCAGCTGACCTGAAGAAGTGGCTGCAGATCATGCAAGCTTATGAAAACGGCGGCCACATGTACCACGCCACCATGCCCACCGATGCACTGACCACCTTGCGCGATGTGATGCAGGAAACCCGCGCCTACGGGTTCGAGAAGGTGCGTGACGAGCAGCTTGAGCTGGGTGAGCGCGTGCGCGCCTTGCTGGAAAGCCGCGGTATCAAGAGCGTGGCGGCTGATGGTTTCAAGGCACCGGGCGTGGTGGTGAGCTACACCGAAGACCCTGACATCCACACTGCCAAAAAGTTTATCGGCCATGGCTTGCAAACTGCCGGCGGCGTGCCGCTGCAGTGTGACGAACCAGCAGATTTCATGACCTTTCGCATCGGTTTGTTTGGCCTGGACAAGCTGCACAACGTGGAGCGCACCGTCGCGCACCTAGCGGCGGCGCTGGATAAGGTGCTTTGATTCACGGTGCAGATGGCGTTGCCGAGCCTCATGTGGGTACAACCAGCGCCACAGGTTCCATTGCCTTGAAAGTCACGGCAAATTCAGATCCCTCACCGGGGCGTGACTCAATCGCCAAGGTGCCGCCAATCTGGTGGCTCAGGTCAACGACCAGTTGAAGACCGAGCGAGGTCTTGCGTTTGACCTCGAAGTCGGGGGACAGGCCCACACCGTTGTCGCTGACGCACAAGCGCCAAAGGGCATCGGCTTGCGAGCTTTCAGGCTTGGCGGGTTGTAACGAAATTTTCACCTCACCTATGCATTCCTGCGGAAAACCGTGTTTAAGGCAGTTGGAGATCAACTCATTGACCAGCAAGCCACAGGGAATGGCTTGGTCCATGCCTACCGATACCGACGCCAGGTCAAGCGCAAGTCGAACAGTGTTGTTATGGCCAGACTGTTGGGCCCTGAAGGCTTGGGAGGCGAGTTGCCTGAGATAACTTCCCAAGTCCACCGACGCAAAAGTGCCGGACCGGTAGAGCGACTCGTGCAAAACTGCCATAGAGCGGATGCGGCCTTGCATGTCGGTGAGCACTGTTTTGGTTTCGGCTTGGGTGCTGCGCCGGGTTTCCAAGCGCAGCAGGCTGGAGATCACTTGCAGGTTGTTTTTGACCCGGTGGTGTACTTCCATCAGCAAGGCTTGCTTGTCTTTGAGGGATTGCTGCAGGATCTTCTCGTTTTGCTTGCGCTCACTGATATCGGCATTGGTGCCGATCATGCGCAAGGGTTTGCCATTGGTATCGCGGCTGACCACGATACCGCGGCCCAGCGTCCATTTCCAGCTGCCGTCTTTGCACAGCATGCGGAACTCGACACTGGCCGAGCCTGGCTTGCCCTCCATATAGGGCTGAAGCGCCGCAAACACGCCGGGGGCATCTTCGGGGTGGATGCGGCTGCTCCATTCGTCCGAGGTGGTGCCAAAGTCGGCATCGACATAGCCGTACATTGCCTTGTAGCGCGGCGAGTAGAAGGCAACGCCCGTTTGGACATTCCAGTCCCACAGGCCGTCGCCTGCCCCTTCGATGGCGAATTTCCAGCGCTCTTCGCTTTCGATGAGGGCCTGCTCGGCGCGCTTGCGTGCGTCGATATCCTGCACCAGTGCCACAAAGTAGTCAGGTGAGCCGTCGCTCTTGCGCACGCAGCTTACGGCAATCGAGGCATAAATCACCACGCCGTCTTTGCGGACAAAGCGCTTGTCAAGTGAATAGCCATTGGTCTGTCCGGTCAGTACCCGTTCGTACTCTGTTAAATCGCCGGCCAGATCGTCCGGATAGGTGATGTCAGGCCACGTCAGCGCCATCAGTTCCTCACGCGGGTAAGCGAGCAGGTCGCATAAGCGTTGATTGACGTCCAGCCAACCCTTTTCCAGCGAGGTGATGGCAATCCCGACCAGCGGAAGCTCAAAGTAGCTGCGAAAACGCAGCTCGCTGTCGTGCAGTGCGGTGTCAATCTGGTACTTCTCGGTGACATCACTGAACACCAGCACCACGCCAACAATCGCTCCGGCAGCGTTGCGGATAGGAGCGGCGCTGTCGGAAATTTGGTATTCCCGTCCATCTTTGGCCAACAAGACAGTATGGTTGGCCAGGCCCACCACCTGCCCCTGCGCCATCACCAATTGCACCGGGTCAGCCACGGTTTCGCGGGTGGTGGCATTGACAATGCGAAACACCTCGGCCAGGGGGCGGTCAATGGCGTCGGACAGGGTCCAGCCGGTGAGTCGTTCCGCCGTGGGGTTCATGCGGGTTATGCACCCGGCCGGATCAGTGGCGATGACGGCGTCGCCGATGGAGTTCAGGGTGATGGAGAGGTTCTCTTCGCTGGTGCGCAACGCGTCTGCTGCCAGCTTGCGCTCGGTCACATCGGTCGCTGTGCCGCGCAGTGCACGCATGGCACCGCTCGCATCACGCACCGGTTCGCCGTGCGCCAGCACCCACCCGTGGCTGCCATCGGGCTTGACTGTTTCCAACTCAAGTTGATAGGGTGTGCCAGACTCCAACGCGCGCGCTACTGCGGCACTCACTCGTTCCCAGCTCTCGGCAGTGAGCAACTTGGCAGCCTCCGTAAAAACCGGCACCGCAGAACCGGGAGGCAAGCCGTGAATGCGGTACAACTCGTCCGACCAGACAACCTGCTGCCCTGTTACATCCATCTGCCAGCTGCCCACGTGGGCAATTCGCTGCGCTTCTTCCAGTGCCAACCCGGCCGCGCTTGCGACAGACTCGGCGCGCTCCATGTTTCGACGGCTGATTTGCAACCTGAATATAACCAGCATGAGCATGAGCGTCATGCCCATGCCGGCCGCAAAAGCCAGTCGCGAGCCGTTTTGTTGCTCCTGGGCATAAAACGCGGGGCGCGGATGCAGAACCAGCTTCCAGGCCTGATGCGCGAATTTCACCTTTTCGCCAGGATCGTTGGCGGTAGCCAAGTTCAGTGAGGTGCCCAGTTGCGTCAAATCGGAATCGGCTCCGCGCCAGACATACACCGGCGCGGCCTCGGGTGTGGTCGAGTCAAAAACAAGTAGATCAAACTTGGCCATGTCGGCCAGGCGTGTGGCCTGCTGAAACAGGGTGGCCAAGTCGACCACGGCAGCCAGGTAGCCCCTGGCGATCTGGTCGGCACCGAACACCGCGGTCGAAATGGCCATGGCCATTGAGCCGGACTTGACAGCCCCCTCTTTCATGAACTCAAAAGTACCGGAGGCCACCGGCTGAGCGACGGCGCGCGACTGCAGCTTGGACGCCATGCGCTGGGGGCTGAAGCTCATGTCCAGCCCTTCGGTTCGGTAGCTTTGGGGCCAAGCAAAAAGCACCGGGACGTATTCATCGCGTCCGTGCACCGGTTCCCAACCTGTACCGCTTGCATCAGGTTGAACGACCCGAAAGTTGGTCAGTCCAGCTGTCTGGGCATTTGCCTCAAATTGTGCCAGTTGGCTGGCTGGCACGATGGGCTGCCATTCCATCAGGTTGACGCTGAGCTGGCTTTCCACCATTTTTTGCATGTAGCGGTTGAATTGCTCGCGCGTAAGCTGCGGGTTGGTTTCGAGCATCAGAGCGGCATTGCGAACGGCTTCCGTGGTGCGTGCGAGCTCCAGATTGAAGACGCTGACCACAGCATGCGTAGCGGTACTTTGCCGCTCTTTTGTGCGCAGCACTTCGGCTTGCTGCAGGCTGCTGCCTGCCAGCAGAGTCAGCGCTGTGCCAGCAGCCAGCACAATGAGCAAAATAATGCGGTCGCGCCATGTCGGACTGAGGGGCGGCACGGGTTTGGCGTGTGTCGATTCGAGCATGGCTGAAAGAATAACATCCCGCAGATGTGTGCCCCAGAGTACTTGCCCGCTGCAAGTGCCGGTTTGCATCGGCCTGACACAGTGTTGTCACATTTCGGTGCTTCATCTGCCGATGCCAAGGGCGTTACTCTGAACGTAACACCGAGCAGGTTCGATGGACTGGTCTGCGCAACTGGAATCAGCTCTTTTGCGGATACCCCGTGATGTCCTGAATGTCCTTGTACAGCGGCTGTAGCCGCTTGTACATGCGGCAGTAAACGCGCCGGTAGAGTTTTTCGTAGGTTTTGGCGTGCTCTGGTTGGGGCATGAACACTTGGCCGATGCGAGTCATCTCCCGGATGGCGGTGGCAAAGTCGGGGTGCAGCTTCAGGCTGACCGAGGCCAAAATGGCTGCGCCCAAGCCGCTGGTTTCATACAGGTGCGGGCGCTCGCAGGGCAGGTTGAAAATGTTGGCGGTGATCTGCATGGCCGCGTCGCTTTGCGAGCCACCACCGGACACGCGCACTTTGGTGATGCGCTGGCCACCACGTTTTTCAATGCGTTCCTTGGCCTCGCGCAGGGCGTAAGCCAGGCCTTCCAGAATGGAGCGGTACAGGTGCGCGCGCTTGTGAATATCACCAAAACCGATGATGGCACCTTTGGCCTCGGGGCCGGGCACCTTGATGCCGGGGTTCCAGAACGGCTGCAGCATCAGGCCCTGTGCGCCGGGCGGTACGGCGTTGACCAGTTCGTCAAACAGGGTTTCGGGTGCCACACCGCGCTGCTTGGCAATCTGCTGTTCGTGCAGGCCGAATTGTTCCTTGAACCAGCTCACCATCCAAAAGCCGCGCGTGATCTGGATTTCGGTGTTGTAGTGCTTTGGCACTGCTGCCTGGTAGGGCGGAATAAAGGGCGTGGCCTCCAGGTAGCGTGGCGTGGTGGTGTTGATGGTGGCGGTGGTGCCGTAAGAAAGGCAGGCTATCTCGGGCGTCAGGCAACCAGCGCCAATCACTTCACAAGCCTTGTCAGCGGCACCGGCAATCACCGGCAGACCTTCGGGGATGCCGGTGTCGCGCGCCACCTGTGTGCTCACTTTGCCGATGACGGTGCCAGCGGGCACCAGCTCGGGCAACATGCTGGGTTTGATGGGCATGGCCTGCCATTTCCAGTCATGCCGTGGCGCCCAGCAGCCCTTTTTGTAGTCAAACGGAACGTAACCCACCTGCGAGGCGACCGAATCGACAAAACGGCCGGTGAAGCGGTAATTGAGGTAGCCTGAGAGCAGCAGGTATTTGTCGGTTTTGGCCCAGAGGGAGGGTTGGTGTTGAACGATCCAGTTCACTTCGGCTTCTTTCTGAAAGTGCCAGACCGTGCCACGCATGCCGATCAGCTTGAACGCGGCCTCCCACCACCACTTCATCTTGGGTGTGATGTCGGCGCGGCGCTGGTCCAGCCAGATCATGGCCGGGCGCAGCGGCTGGCCATTTTTGTCCAGCGCAATGGTGGTGCCGCGCTGGGTGGTGATGACCACACCGGCCACCGAACTCTTGGGCACATTGGTATTGGCCCAAAGGTGCTGGCAGGCCTGGCACAGAGATTGCCAAAACGCCTCGGGGTCGTTTTCTACCCACCCCGGCTGGGGCGACTGGTAGGTGTCGATGGCCACCTGGGACTTGTCCACCAGATTGCCATGCAGGTCAAACAAGAGGGCGCGCACGCTTTGGGTGCCGTTGTCGATGGCGAGAATGTAGGTTTTGCTCATGCTGTTTTATCTTTCGTACTTTTTGAAATTAATTTGGCGATGACGTTGCGCGCTGGGGCAGGGCGTAGTGCTGGGCGATCAGCGCGCGGTAGCGGGTCAGCTCTGAATCCCAGCCTTTGTCGCCCCATTGCAGATGCGGCTCACACAGGCTCAAGATGCGCGCCAGGTGATCCAGCCCGCCGCGTGGCAACAAAATGCCCAGTCGGGTGCGCCGCAGGAGCAAATCGTCCAGATGCACCACCGCTTCATACTGTGCCGCCACCGCCAGTTCCACCCACAGCGTTTGGGTGTTGGGGATGAACTGCAGGTCTTCTGGTTTGGCGTTGACAACCCGCTGTGCGGCGAGCAAACCATAACGCGCGCTTAGGCGCTGGCGCACCGGCTCGCTCCATTCGGCAAGGCAACTGGCGGGCGTGAACATCACGGCTTCGTCGCGGGCAAAGTGCTTGCCCGCATGGGGGGCGGCCAGCTTGAGTGCGTCCTGCGCCATCAGGCGAAAGGTGGTGAGCTTGCCGCCGGTCAGTGTGATGAGGCCGGACTCGTCGCGCACCACATGGTCGCGTGTGGCCTTGGAGGCCGCGCCCTTGCCGTCATCCACCACCGGGCGCACACCGGCGTAGACGGCGGTCACATCAGACTCGGTAAGGCGCGCCTGCGGGAACTGGTCGTTCACCGCTTCGATCAGGTAGTCCACCTCTTGCTGGGTGATGCTGGCCTCCACATTCAGGTCGCCCTGGTGGTCCAGGTCGGTGGTGCCGATCAGGGTCGAGCCCTCCCACGGGTACAAAAACACCGGTCGGCCATCGCGCACATGCATCATGCTGATGCTTTGCTCAACCGGAAGCCGCTTGTGCGGCACCACCAGATGGCTGCCGCGCAGCGGGCGCAGCATGGGCTTGGCCCCCAGGTTGGCGCGCAGCTTATCGGCCCAGGCACCGGTGGCGTTGACCACGGATTTGGCGCGAACGCGAAAGGCCTGGCCGGTGATGACGTCCTGCAGCACCAGGCCGCTCACGCGTCCATGGGTCAGCACCAACTCTTGGGCGGCTACGTAGTTGAGCGCCAGCGCGCCATCGTGCTGAGCTTCCATCAGCACGCGCAGCACCAGCCGGGCATCGTCGGTTTTTGCATCGTTAAACACCAGCGCGCCGCGCATGGCGGGCGGGTTCAAGCCCGGTACCAGGGCGCGCGTGCGGGCCAGGTCGGCATAAAAGTGGCTGCGCTGCCCGGCCATGATGTCGTACACCGTGAGGCCAAGCTGGAACAGCCAGCGCCCCGGTTTGCGGCCCTTGCAGTCGGCAAACAAAAAGCTTTGGGCTTGCACCAGCTCGGGGGCTTCGCGCATCAGGCGCTCGCGTTCGCGCACCGAGTGCAGCGTGGTTTTGAGGTCGCCTTCTTTCAGGTAACGCAGGCCGCCATGCACCAATTTTGACGAACGGCTGGAGGTGCCCCAGGCAAAGTCACGCTGCTCGACCAGCAACACTTTCCAGCCCCGGCGGGCGGCTTGTTGCGCCACACCCGCACCGGTGATGCCACCGCCGATGATGACCAAGTCCCACTCCTGCGCGCTCAAGGCGACAAGCCCTCTGGCGCGGACGGCACCGTTCGTGGTGCCCTCAAGGATGCTTACTTCGCCCATGGCCCACCGTCCTGCAGCAGCTTGCCGGGGTTCATGATCTGTCTTGGGATCGAAGTGGCGGCACAGCCCGGCCAGGGTGGCCATGCCCAGCGGCCCTTTTTCCACATGCAGTTGCGCTGCGTGATCGCGCCCGACACCGTGCTGGTGGCTCACGGTGCCGCCATGGTCGGCAATGGTTTGGGCCACCGCCGCTTTGAGTTTTTGCCAGCGCTCAAAGTTGGGCGTAAAGCCCCCGGGCGCGGTGGGCCAGACAAACTGCGAATAAATGCTGCTGCCCTGCGGGTACATGTGCGACAGGTGGGTAAAGGCGTGAACCCGTTCGCCATACTCGGCAAACACATCACGCGCCGTTTGCTCCATGGCAAACATCAGCGGCGAGACCATGGGCCAGTCCACCGCCGTCTCAATCGTGTCGGCGCTGTAGCCCTCGTCCCACAATGTGTTGCGCAGGTAGGGGCCTTTGAAGCGGTTGGCCGCCCATTTGGCCCCCATGGCGGTGCCGATGTACGCCGCACCGAATGTTTTGAGGATGCGGCGGGCTTCCTTCAGTGCGTAGCGGGCGGTGTGCTGGTCGGCACTCACGCCCAGCATCAGCATGCATTTGCCTTCCCCGCAGCCGCGCAGCTGCAGGTACTTCTCCATGGTGCCAATGATGGCGGCGTGGCCCGCCAGCGTGAGGTTGGTTTCGGTCTCAATCGCGTTGGACAGGCGCATCATGGACAGTGGCAGCTTGCGCTGCACCAGGGTGCGCACTGCTTTTTCAGCCTGTTCCCATGTGGGCAGAAAAATGGCGTGAAAACTCTCGTGCTCGGGCAATGGCGTGATGCGCACGGTGGCTTCGGTCAGCACACCAAAACGGCCTTCGGAGCCCATGACGATTTCGCGCAAATCGGGCCCCGCGCTGGAGGCGGGCAGGGTGGGAATGGTGAGCGGGCCAACCGGGGTTTCCATGTGGCCACCGGCAAACAGCTGCTCAATGCGCCCATAGCGCAACGATTGTTGGCCGCTGGAGCGGGTCACCACCCACCCACCCACGGTGGAGTATTCGAACGATTGTGGAAAGTGCCCCAGCGTATAGCCATGCTCGCGCAGTTGCTCTTCCAGCAGCGGCCCCGGTGTACCGGCACCAAAGGTGGCGAGCTGGCTCTCAAGGTCGATGCTCTGCAACTGGTTCATGCGGCCCAGGTTGATCGACAAAATGGGCCGTTTGCTCACCGGGCAGTCCAGATGCCCGGCCACGCTGGTGCCACCTGCGAATGGAATCACCACCCAGTGATTGGCCTGCGCCAAGTCCAGCAATTCACGCACTTCTTGACTGGTTTGGGGAAAAGCGACTCCGTCTGGCACCGGCGGCATGGCACCGAAGCGTTTGCGAATCCAGTCGCCATAACTTTCCCCCAGTGCCATGGCAAAACGGCTGGAGGCGTCCGTCTGGATGAGCGAGTTCTTGGGCAGGCGCGTGGGAGGCACCTTTTTCAGCAAGGCTTTGCGCTCGGCGTCCTGGCCGGGATGCCCGGGGCCCAAGAGCTGCCCCATCATCGCGCGGGCGCTTTTGTTGAGGTTCATTGAGGTGGCATCGTCGCCCCAGCCATTCCATCTGCGCATTTCATACTCCGTTTGTTGGGTGTTGTGAGGAATGTAGATCAAAGACTGCAGTCTATAAATTCGCGATGCCGCCAATCGATTGTGCTATCGCGCCAAGTGGGTGCCACGTAGAATGAAAATTACTGCATCGGCAGCAAGTTTTTTTCTGCGAGAACCCCTAATCCTTCATGATTTCCGAACTGACACCTGACACCTCAACAGCAGGTTGCGGCGACCAGCGACCGGTTTTTTCGTCGCTTTGTTGACATTTGGATCGTGTTTGCCGTCGTTCTGTGGATTTTTTTGTCCTTGACGATGCCGCATGTCCAGTATTCGAGCTATGCCATGTTTGCGGCCGGACTACCGGCAAAAATTGCCATCCACATGGGCCGCATGCGCTTGGCCCGCTACCTGCTGCTGGCACCCATGTGCGCGTTTGTCCTGCTTACGCCCCTGTTCGTCAACGGCGTTCGCACACCGGTGTGGGCCAACATTCCGGTCATTTTGTTGTTTGTCGGCTGGATGCTGGGGCGACGCCAGATGGCGATTCTGGTGCTGGTGTTTGTGTCAAGCATCGTTGGCTACTGGTTGGCTGAAGCGCAAGGTATTTTGACTTTGACCATGCCCTTGCGCTTGCCCAACGTGTGGGCCATGGTGTGGAGTTTTGGTGCGGTCATGGTAGGCATCGTGGTCTGGTCCTTGATCGGCAATTACGAAGTCAATTTCAACCAGGAGATCCAGACCCAGCGCCAACTCACTGAGCAGGTGGCCGCCACCGAGCTGGCCAATGCAGCCTTGGCTGAACGCAACCAGCAGCTTCAGGCCACCCATGACGAACTGCGCCGAGCCAAGGAAGAAGCCGACGCCGCAACGCAGGCCAAAGGCGCTTTTCTGGCCAACATGAGCCACGAAATTCGCACGCCGATGAATGCCATCCTGGGCCTGCTCAAGCTATTGCAAAACACCGAGCTGACCCCGCAGCAGCTTGACTACACCAGCAAGACCGAAGGGGCCGCCAAGTCGCTGCTGGGTTTGCTCAACGACATCCTCGATTTTTCCAAGATCGATGCCGGCAAGATGGCGCTTGACCCCCAGCCTTTTGGGGTGCTGCCCATGCTGCGTGACCTGTCCGTCATTGTGTCGGCCAACGTCGGTGCCAAGCCGGTTGAAGTGGTTTTTGACATTGACCCGCAAACCCCCAAGGCACTGATGGGTGACGCCTTGCGACTGCTGCAGGTGCTGATCAACCTGAGTGGCAACGCCATCAAATTCACAGCGCAGGGGGAGGTGCTCATTCAAATCAAGGTGCTGGAAAAAAATGGCCCTCGCACGACACTGCGCTTTGCGGTGCGCGACAGTGGCATTGGCATTGCGCCAGAGCACCAAAAGCACATCTTCAGCGGTTTTGCGCAAGCTGAAGTGTCGACGACGCGGCGTTTTGGTGGCACCGGTCTGGGCCTGTCCATTTCCAAACGCCTGGTGGAGTTGATGGGGGGCGAGTTGGCGCTGGACAGCGTGTTGGGCCAAGGCAGCACGTTTTACTTTACGTTGACGCTGGACGCCGTGGATGATGCGCTGCAAGACAAGCCGGTGTCGAGTGCCCCGGTGCCTGAACCATCGGCCAAACCCGGCAAAATCAAACGCTTGCAGGGCCTGCGTTTGCTGGTGGTGGACGATAACCTGATCAATCAGCAGGTGGCGCGGGAGCTGCTGACGGCCGAAGGTGCAATGGTTGACATCGCAGAAAACGGTGAGTTGGCTGTTGCCGCCGTGGCAAGTGTTTCACCGCAGTTTGATGCAGTGTTGATGGACGTTCAGATGCCGGTGATGGACGGTTACACCGCCACCCAAGCCATTCGCATGCAATTGGGCTTGAAAAATTTGCCTGTGATCGCCATGACTGCCAACGCCATGGCTTCAGACCGCGATGCTTGCTTGGCCGCCGGTATGAACGACTTTGTTGGCAAGCCCTTTGACCTCACGGTACTGGTGGAAAAACTACTTGTGTACACCCGCCGCTCCGATGCCCAACCCCATGTTGACGTCTGAGTCCGCAACTTCGTCAACTGCCAGTGCCGCCCGCGTAGTGGCCCCTTACGCCCATACCTTGTGGGATGCCGCGCTGGGCGAGGGTGTGGCCTTGGCGGATTTGACGGCCTTGCTGGGTCGCCCGGCCATCGGGGATGAAGATGTGCCGCTTGCCACCTATCTGGCCTTGCTGGCGCTGGCCCGTGAGCAGGCGGGACCGCTGTTTGGCTGGCGGCTGGGGCAGTACGTCAAGCCCACCACCTACGGCGTCAACGGTATCTTGCTGCTGGCCTGCCCTACGCTGGGCGAAGCGCTGCAGCAGGTTTTGAAGTTTGAATGTCTGGTGCATGACCTGGGCCGCTCCAGCTTCACGGCCAGCGGTGATCAGGTCATCTATGCCTGGCGCAACGACTGTGCGCAGCACCCACAAGCGGGTGCGCTGGTGGAGTCGGTGTTCTCGGGCATCCAGACCTGCGCCCAATGGCTGGTGGGCCGGGCTTTGAGCGATTTTCAGATCGAGTTCATGCACCGTACTGATGAGGCCAGTGCCGCGCATATCAGTCAGTGCAGCAGGGCGCAGGTGCACTGGGGGGCGGACATGAACCGCGCCATCTTCCCGGCGGTGTTGCTGAACTTGCCGATTCAGCACGCCAACAAAGCCCTGTTGCCGCTCTTGCAGCAGCACGCCGATGCGCTCTTGCATGCGCGCTATCCGCGCGAGGTCGGCATCGTGGCGCAGGTGCGCCAAAGCATTTCGGGCCGACTGGGCAGCGGCGCGGTCAAGCTGGCCGATGTGGCCGCCGACCTGCATTTGTCCACCCGCACCCTGCAGCGCCGCCTGCTGGAAGCAGGCGTGGCCTACCAGACGCTGCTCGACGCCACCCGCCACGAACTGGCCCGCCACTACCTGGCCAGCTCCGCCATGTCAGTGGCCGAGGTGGGCTATTTGCTGGGTTTTCAGGACACGCCTGCTTTTCATCACGCCTTTAAAAGCTGGCAGGGCACCGGGCCGGGCCAGTACCGGGCTCAAGTGCAGGCGGGTTTGCAGGCCCATTTGCCACCCAAGTACCCCGTGCAAAGTGCGGTCAGCGAGCGTTTAAGGGAATCTTGAAGCGATTGAAGCCCTGAAAATGCTACAAAAGTAATAGCTGCTTGCGCAAGCAGAACGTGCGGTAGAGGCTAAAAACGATCAAATTCCCGGTTCTCTCAGCTCGCACACTGGAGAATGCATTGGAAAAATTTGGGGACTGAAATATACTGGATGGATGAACAGTACAGAATCGCTTGCAATTTCCACCTCTGTGCCGGTACCCGTGTCGGATGCACCACTTTTGGCCATGTTGCTGAAGAATCGGGTCTGCGCCGGCTTTCCATCGCCAGCCGAAGACTTGGGTGGCCAGCGGATTGATTTGATGCAAATGCTGGTGGTGCATCCGCAGGCCACCTATTTTCTTCGCTCCAGAGGGCATTCCATGGTGGAGGCCGGAATTTTCGACAACGACATCCTGGTGGTGGACCGCGCCATCAAACCCAGGCACAACCATATCGTGGTGGCCATCGTGGATGGCGACTTCACCGTCAAGTACCTGTACCAGCGCTCTGGCCGGGTCAAGCTCAAGTCTGCCAACCCCACCTTCCCGGAGATTGTGCCCAAGGAGGGGCAAACGATTGAGGTTTGGGGTGTGGTGACGGCGACGATCAAACAATTCGGAGTATGAACATGCCTGTCCCCAAACGGCGCAAGAGTTTGGCGATGCCCGGTACTGCGAGTACCGCTGAGGTCGTTGCGCTGTGGTGATCCGCGATGTACGCCTTGGTTGACGGTAACAATTTTTACGTGAGCTGTGAGCGGGTATTCAGGCCCAGCTTGCGTGGGCGTGCGGTGGTGGTCCTGAGCAACAACGATGGCTGTGCGGTGGCGCGTTCTAACGAAGCCAAAGCCTTGGGCATTGCCATGGGCGCGCCATGGTTCAAGATCAAACACCTGCAAGAAGATGCCGGTCTCGTTGGCCTGTCCGCCAACTTCCCCTTGTATGGCGACCTGAGCGACCGGATGATGAGCTTGGCAGCCGGACTGGGGCCGCGGCAGGAAATCTACTCGATTGACGAGTCCTTTATTGACCTGAGCGGTGTTGGTGGTGATCTGGCCGAGCGCAGCCACAAAATTCGTTCGCGCATTTTGCAATGGGTCGGGATTCCCTGTGGCATCGGCATCGGTGCCACCAAGACCTTGGCCAAGTTGGCCAACCATGTTGCCAAAACGGCAGAGCGCAAGCCCGGCAGCTATCCACCGCACTTGGCGCAGGTTTGCAACTTTGCTGCCTTAACGCCTGAGGCATTGAACGAGGTGCTTCAGGCAACCCCTGTGAACGAAGTCTGGGGTGTGGGCCGTCGCATCACCCGACAATTGACGACAGGAGGCATCCACACGGCGCTGGAACTGGCGCGGCTGGACCCAACCACGGTGCGCCGCAACTGGTCGGTGGTTCTGGAGCGCACTGTGCGAGAACTGCAGGGTCTACCGTGCATCGACTTGGACCATGCACCGGCACCCAAAAAGGAAATTGCCTGTACCCGCTCCTTTGGCCAAACCGTGTCTGAGTTGGCACCACTCACAGAGGCGGTGACGGAGTTTGCCAGCCGTGCGGCCGAAAAGGCGCGCAAACAGCACAGTCTGGCCGCCCAAGTGCTGGTCTTTATCCGCACCAGCCCCTTTCGATCTGATCCACAGTACAGTCGATCCATGAACGTGCCACTGCGCAGGCCCAGCAATGACACAGCGCTGATTGTGGCCGCTGCCCTGAACGGTCTCCAGTCGATTTACCGCCCTGGTTTCAAGCTCGCCAAGGCGGGTGTCATGCTGCTGGATTTGCAGCCCGACACCCACCAGCAAACTGAATTGGATTTACAAGACGACGAGGGTCGCCACGACCGGGGACTATTGATGTTCGCACTGGACAGCATCAACCAACGGTATGGCCGAGGTACCCTGCACATGGCCAGTGCAGGGGTAGCGGGAGCAAGGCGGGTTTGGTCGATGAAGCAAGAGCGCAGAACACCCAGCTACACCACCTGCATTGACGAGATACCGGTGGCCAAGGCCTGAGGGATGCAATATGCCTGAGGAACAAAGACCACTTTGAATGGGATATGCATATTTGCTATCAAAAAAATAGCGCCTTACGCCCGTTTTATAAGGGCCTAAGGCGCTTTTTTTAGCTTAAGTACCGACTACAGCGTGTCGGTAAAGCTGCGCAGCTTGTCGGAGCGGCTGGGGTGCTTGAGTTTGCGCAGGGCCTTGGCTTCGATCTGGCGGATGCGTTCGCGGGTTACGTCAAACTGCTTGCCGACTTCTTCCAGTGTGTGGTCGCTGGTCATCTCGATACCGAAACGCATGCGCAGCACCTTGGCTTCGCGCGGCGTGAGGCTGTCCAGAATGTCTTTCACCACATCGCGCAGGCCGGCCTGCATGGCGGCTTCCATCGGGGCAGTGTTGGCACCGTCTTCGATTAAATCGCCCAAGTGGCTGTCGTCGTCGTCACCAATCGGGGTTTCCATGGAAATTGGCTCTTTGGCGATCTTCATCATTTTGCGGATTTTGTCTTCCGGAATCTCCATGCGCTCGGCCAACACGCTGGCATCAGGCTCAAAGCCGAACTCCTGCAGATGCTGGCGGCTGATGCGGTTCATCTTGTTGATGGTTTCGATCATGTGCACCGGAATGCGGATGGTGCGTGCCTGGTCCGCAATGGAGCGAGTGATGGCTTGGCGAATCCACCAGGTGGCATAGGTCGAGAACTTGTAGCCACGGCGGTATTCGAACTTGTCCACAGCCTTCATCAGGCCAATATTGCCTTCCTGGATCAGATCAAGGAACTGCAGGCCACGGTTGGTGTACTTCTTGGCAATCGAGATCACCAAACGCAAGTTGGCCTCGATCATTTCCTTTTTGGCTGCGCGCGAGGAGTATTCGCCCTCGTTCATGCGTTTGTTGATGTCCTTGAGCCGGTCCAGCGGCACCACCACTTTGGATTGCAGGTCGATCAGCTTTTGTTGCAGGTCTTGCACCGGGGGAATGTTGCGCCCCATGATGGCGCTCCAAGGCTTGCCGGCCAGGGTTTGCTTTTCAATCCATTTCAGGTTGAGCAGCTGGCTGGGCACCTTGTTGCCGTTTTTGTCACGTCCGCTGAAGTCGGCGATGAAATGTTCTTGCGGGTAGCCACATTTGTCCACAATGATGCGGCGCAGTTCGCGTTCTTTTTTGCGCACATCGTCCACTTGCGAGCGCACCATGTCGCACAGCTTTTCAATCGCCTTGGCAGTGAAACGGATGGACATCAGCTCTTCGCTCAGTGCGTGCTGCGTTTTGACATAGGCGGGGGTACCGTAGCCTTCTTTGTCGTAAATTTTGCGAACTTTTTCGTGCAGTTCACTCAGTCGGTCAAAACGGGTAAGCGCTTCTTTTTTGAGCTCTTCCAGCTTCTTGGTCAGCGCTTTGGAGCCGCCTTTGCCGTCATCATCGTCGGCAGCGTCAAACTCGTCAAAGTCTTCTTCGGCCACATAGTCGTCGGCTTCATTGGGATTGGAGAACCCGTCCACAATGGTGGTAATGACCACCTTGCCTTCGCGGATGTCTTCACCCAAGCGCAGAATTTCGGCAATGGTGGCAGGGGAGCCCGAGATGGCCTCCATCATGTTCATCAAGCCGCCTTCGATGCGCTTGGCAATTTCGATTTCGCCTTCGCGCGTCAGCAGCTCCACGGTGCCCATTTCGCGCATGTACATGCGTACCGGGTCGGTGGTGCGGCCAAACTCGCTGTCCACGGTGGACAGGGCTGCCTCGGCTTCTTCCTCGGCTTCTTCCTCGGTGGCAGCGGTTGAAACGTTGTTGTTGAGCAAGAGCGTTTCGGCATCAGGCGTCTGCTCGTAAACGGCAACGCCCATGTCGTTGAGCATCGAGATCACGACTTCGAGCGTTTCGGCATCGACCAGCTTGTCGGGCAAATGGTCGGAGATTTCGCCGTGGGTCAGGTAGCCGCGTGTCTTGCCCAGCTTGATCAGGGCTTTGAGGCGCAAACGGCGCTTGGCCATGTCTTCTTCGGACAGGACGGTTTCGTCCAGACCGAATTCTTTCATCAGCGCGCGCTCTTTGGCCTTGCTGATTTTCATGCGCAAAGGCTTGACCTTTTCGCCCGGTGCAGCAGATGGCTCCTCACCGACCAGATCGGCTTCAATGTCGGACATGTCCATGTCGTCTGCGACAGCCGCTTCGCCGCCCGCATTTTTTGGCTTGCGGCCGCGCTTTGCACCGGTTTTTGGTGGGGCCTCTGCCTCGGCGGCGGCTTTGGGCGGGCGACCAGGCTTTTTCTTGACGACCACTTCGGTGGCCTCTTCGGCTGGTGCAGGTTTTTTGACTTCTACAGCGGGCGCTTTGGCTGGCGATTTGGATGAGGGCACAGTGTGAACCCGTGGTTCGGGCTTTGTGATGACCGCTTTGGCCGGTGCTTTCACCACGGCCTTGGTGGGCGTAGCGGTATAGGCCGGCTTGACGCCCCCTTTGGCGGCGGGTTTTTCAGCGGGCAGATCAGGCTTCGTGGACTTTTTAGCGGGCATTTGAACCTCAGACCTACAAAAAACAGACAGATTGGATTTGCGTCTTAAACGACTGACGCATCAAGGATGACTGAAGAAAAAAATCCTTCAGTGGCAAGATGTGGGGGCGAACATTTGGTGTGCAGTCCTTGCGGTAAGGTTGCCGGTCGTGATCGGTGTCATCGTTTGGCTGGGCCCGGAGGTGCTGCTGTCGCTCTTGCCGAGAAATAGCCCTACATTATATGATAAAGCGATATCAATTTATATCCTCGCCAGGAGCTGACGATTCACTATGCGTTGTGTTGATTTTCCGGCTTCTAGCGATTTTCCATTTTTTATTTAGATCGCTTGAATGTAGCTAATCAGTCACCAATTTCAGGTTACTGTGCGGTGTTTGAGTACGCCCGATAGAATCAAAGCATGGCAACCAAATCACCCTCAAAGCCCATCGTTCCTACTCTCCAACCTGATCACGATGGTGGGGATTCTGTGGTGCTTGAGAGACGCACGCAAAAGTTGGAGCCGCCACAGATGTACCAAGTCGTCATGCTCAATGATGACTACACTCCAATGGAGTTTGTCGTAGTGGTGCTGCAAGAATTTTTTGGCAAAGATTTGGATGCCGCAACACGGATCATGCTCAAGATTCATTTGGACGGCAAGGGCGTGTGCGGTGTGTTCTCAAGGGATGTGGCAGCCACCAAAGTGGATCAGGTTCTTGAGGCAGCAATTAAGGCTGGGCATCCCCTGAAGTGCATCAGCGAGCCAGTTGATTTCTAGTCAGCTAACTTTCATGAGTCGGAATGCGCAGCACCCCGAATCATGAAAGTTCGTTTTTTCACGTTAAAAGCATTTGTGTAGAAATGATTTTGAAATCGGTTTACAGTGAATCACCAACAAAACGCTAGAAAGGAAATCACATGATTGCCCAAGAATTGGAAGTCAGCCTTCATATGGCGTTTGTCGAGGCGCGTCAGCAGCGCCATGAGTTCATCACCGTCGAGCATTTGTTGCTCGCCTTGCTGGACAACCCCAGTGCAGCCGAGGTGCTGCGAGCTTGTTCTGCCAATATTGATGATTTGCGTAAATCGCTGGCAAATTTCATCAAGGACAACACGCCACAAGTGGCAGGTTCGGATGATGTAGACACGCAGCCTACGCTTGGCTTTCAGAGGGTAATACAGCGCGCCATCATGCATGTGCAATCGACCGGCAGTGGTAAAAAAGAGGTGACCGGTGCCAATGTATTGGTGGCTATTTTTGGCGAAAAGGACTCTCATGCGGTTTATTACCTGCATCAGCAGGGCGTAACGCGTCTGGATGTCGTCAACTTTATTGCCCACGGTATCAAGAAAAGCGATCCGCCGGAGCCGACCAAATCAGGCGAAAGTCAGGCTGATAGTGAAGAGGGGACTGCTGAAAAAAGTGAAAAAACGTCACCACTTGAGCAGTACACCATCAACCTCAATCAGTTGGCCAAGGACGGCAAGATAGATCCCTTGATTGGGCGTGAGTACGAAGTTGAGCGTGTGATTCAAATTTTGTGCCGCCGCCGCAAGAATAACCCGCTGCTGGTGGGTGAGGCTGGCGTTGGCAAGACGGCAATTGCCGAGGGTTTGGCATGGCGCATTACCCAGAAGGATGTGCCGGAAATTCTGACCGAGGCGATTGTTTATTCACTCGACATGGGCGCTTTGCTGGCCGGTACAAAGTACCGGGGTGATTTTGAACAACGTCTTAAAGGCGTTTTGAAATCCCTGAAGGACAAATCCAATGCGATTTTGTTTATCGATGAAATACACACGCTGATTGGTGCGGGTGCGGCATCTGGTGGCACGTTGGATGCGTCCAATTTGCTCAAGCCTGGATTGAGTTCCGGGGCACTCAAATGCATCGGTGCAACCACATTTTCCGAGTACCGCGGGATTTTTGAAAAAGATGCAGCGCTGTCTCGACGATTCCAGAAGGTCGACGTTGTTGAGCCCACCATTGATCAGACGGTTGAAATTCTCAAAGGACTTAAATCCCGTTTTGAAGAGCACCACAATGTGAAGTATGCGGTGGCCGCCTTGCAGGCCGCCGCTGAGTTGAGCGCCAAGTACATCAACGACCGCCATTTGCCGGACAAGGCGATTGATGTGATTGATGAAGCGGGTGCTGCGCAACGCATCTTGGCACCGTCCAAACGGAAAAAAATCATCACCAAGGCCGAGGTTGAGGAAATTGTCGCAAAGATTGCCCGCATTCCGCCAGCCAATGTGTCCAATGATGACCGTGGCAAGCTTAAGACCCTGGAGCGAGACCTTCGCAACGTAGTGTTCGGGCAGGACAAGGCGATTGACACGCTTGCATCGGCTGTGAAGATGGCGCGCTCTGGTTTAGGCAAGGGCGACAAGCCCATTGGCTCATTCCTGTTCAGCGGCCCCACGGGCGTTGGCAAGACGGAGGCTGCACGGCAACTGGCCTACATCATGGGCATTGATCTCATTCGTTTTGACATGAGTGAGTACATGGAGCGTCATGCCGTGAGCCGCCTGATTGGTGCGCCTCCTGGCTATGTGGGGTTTGATCAGGGTGGTTTGCTCACCGAAGCTGTAACCAAAAAACCGCATTGCGTATTGTTGCTCGATGAAATCGAGAAAGCACACCCGGACATTTTCAATGTGCTGCTGCAGGTCATGGATCACGGCACACTGACAGACAACAATGGACGTAAGGCCGACTTCCGCAACGTGATCATCATCATGACGACCAATGCTGGCGCTGAAACCATGAACAAGACGGTGATGGGTTTCACAAACGTCCGCGAAGCCGGTGACGAGATGGCAGACATCAAACGCTTGTTCACGCCAGAGTTTCGCAATCGTCTGGATGCCACTGTGAGCTTCAAGGCATTGGATGAAAACGTGATTTTGCGCGTGGTGGATAAATTCCTGCTGCAGCTTGAGACACAACTGGCCGAGAAAAAGGTTGACGTGACCTTTACCGACAAACTGCGCAAGCATTTGGCGAAGAAGGGATTTGATCCATTGATGGGCGCACGCCCGATGCAGCGTCTGATTCAGGATACAATTCGCCGTGCGCTTGCAGATGAACTTCTTTTTGGTCGCTTGACCGAAGGAGGGCGTTTGACTGTGGACCTAGATGACAAGGACGAAAGCAAGACCGAAGTCTTGCTCGATATTCAACCACTGCCCAAGAAAGAGGGTAAGCCCAAACCAGAAGCGCAGGAGGCCGCTGCTGGTTAAGGCGAATTTGGCTGAATAAGCCAGATTTCAGGTATGTCCGCGTGCTTGCGGGCCTTTATTTAAATCCGACACGGTCCAGCATTTGCTGGACTTTCACTTGGTTCATGCCAACGATGCTGATGGGAATGGTTTCGCTTTTGAAACCACTGCTTGTCATTGCTTGAAGCGCTGAGTTTTTGATTTTTAGGTCTTTGACGGCTGGCCATTCGTTGTTGCCATTTGCAAAATGCTCCTGCGCGGATGGACTGGCCAAGTATTCTAAAAATTTAACTGCATTGGCTGGATTTTTGGCATTTTTTGCAACAGCACCACCGGCGATGTTGACGTGGGTTCCCCATGAAGCCTGGTTGGGAAAGACGATGCCGACACGGTCCATGATGGCCTTGTCTTCAGGTTTTTCAGAACGCATGATGCGTGCGAGATAGTAAGAATTGGTTACGGCGATGCTGCATTCACCTGATGCGACCGCTTTAATTTGATCGGTGTCGCCACCTTTTGGGGAGCGAGCCATGTTATCCACCATGCCCCTGAGCCAGTTTTCGGCTTGTTGAGCACCCAGATGCTCTGTTACCGCCCCAAAGAGTGACAGGTTGTAAGGATGTGAACCAGAGCGAATACACAGTTTTCCCTTGTTTTTGGGATCTCCCAGTTTTTGATAGGTATCGACATCATCTTTCGCCACCTTGACCTTGTCGTACACAATGACACGGGCACGGGTGGAGAATCCAAACCAGGGCACAGCACCTTCAGGGTTTGGTTTACCCCGCAGGTGAGCGGGAATGGCATCCATCAGCATTTTGGATTGCACCGGTTGGAACAGTCCTTCGATTTCACCCTTCCATAAACGCGCCGCATCGACCAACAAAATCACATCAGCTGGCGATGCAGCACCTTCGGCCTTCAGACGCGCGAGAATACCGGCGTCATCCGCATCAACCCGATTTATTTTGATGCTGGTTGCTTTGGTGAAGTTGGAATACAACGCTTCGTCGGTTGGATAGTGGCGGGCCGAGTAGATGTTGAGAACCTGATCTTGTGCTATGGCGGCGGTG
The DNA here is from genome assembly GCA_016708345.1 of Candidatus Rhodoferax bjergmarkensis. Taxonomy (GTDB): domain Bacteria; phylum Pseudomonadota; class Gammaproteobacteria; order Burkholderiales; family Burkholderiaceae_C; genus Rhodoferax; species Rhodoferax bjergmarkensis. The sequence continues at coordinate 12,644 of JADJFX010000034.1, read as the reverse complement.
CAGGCGAGCCAAATGGCGCATGTGGCAGGAATGTATTTCTTGGTCATGTTGTCATGAAGTGAAAAATTGGAACGGGCTCATCATAACACAAACGCGAATCATTCCTATTAAATGTTATATCTTAAAATCTTTTTTCATCATGTTCTACTTGCTGTTGTCATTTGCCTGACCGCATGCACCACGCCTCCGGTAACAATAACACCATCTGTTCCAGAGCCCGTGACGCATATTGTGCAGAAGAAGCCTCCAAAAATTGGTTTGGCACTCGGTGGTGGTGCTGCACGTGGCTTTGCCCATATTGGGGTGATACAGGTGCTTGAGGAGGCCGGGATTCGTCCCAGTCTTGTGGTGGGCACCTCGGCGGGAAGCTTGGTTGCAGCTTTTTACGCCAGCGGTAAAACAGGTGCCCATTTGCAGCAGCTTGCCTAATCCATGGAAGAGGCCACATTCGCCGATTGGACTTTGCCACTATTTAGCCGCGGCATGCTTCGAGGCGAAGCTTTGGCGCGTTATGTCAGTCAGCAAGTCAATGGGCGTTTGATCGAAAACATGGCGATTCCGTTGGGTATTGTGGCGACGGACCTCCACAATGGGCAGGGCGTGTTGTTTCAAAGGGGTGATGTGGCGACGGCAGTACGTGCGTCTAGCGCTGTACCGGCGGTGTTTCAGCCTGTCAGGATAGCGGGCCGTGACTATGTTGATGGTGGTCTTGTATCGCCGGTGCCGGCACGTTTTGCACGCCAAATGGGTGCCGAGTTGATCATCGCGGTTGACATCTCCAGCGCGCCGGAAGGTAACGCAGCTGGTGACACACTGCAGATTTTGTTGCAAACCTTTTCCATCATGGGCAAGAGCATTAACAGTTTTGAATTGCGTGATGTTGATGTGGTGGTTCGTCCTTCTCTTGTTGGTGTGGCGAGCGCCGATTTTGGTGCTCGGCGCCGCTCCATTGAGGCCGGCCGTGTGGCCATGCAGACCCTGCTGCCCCAACTGCGTTTGGCGATGGAAGCGAAGGCGAAGTGAGTTGGGGGTTGCAGATAAAAAAAAGGCTGGTCTTGCGACCAGCCTTTGAAGGATCTCTGAACCTGAAGAATTCGAAAAGACCCGAGGAGACAACCGGAAGAACGAGCCTGTTCAGGCTTATTCTTGAAAATCTGACTTGACTGAAGTATCTCAGGGAATACCCTAGGTAACTAGAGTAAAGACTTCAAAAAAGTGACTTTCTTGTGAATGAATTCACACCGGGAACTGCTTTCAAGGAAAAAAAACGATTTTTGGCGATCAGCGTTGCTTTTTGGCGGCAGGTTTTGCTGCGTCCACGGCAGTTGCGGCAACGGCATTGAAATTGGCTTCGGCAACGTCAGTGGCTTGCTTGACAGCCTTTTGCACAGACTCCAGAGCATTGTTGGCGGCAGCGATGGCGCTTTTCATCACAGCCACAGCGGTTTCAGAACCGGCGGGTGCATTTTTGGCAGCGTTGTCGACCAAGCCCATGAATTTCTTTTGAGCTTCGGCAGTCTGACCTTCGAAGGCTTTGCTGAATTCAGCCGTAGAGCCCGAAGTAATGTCATAAAGGTGACGGCTGTAAGCAGCAGTTTTCTCAGCCAATGGCTGGAACAGACCAGTTTGCAGAGCAATCAACTCCTGTGCATCTTTCACACTCAGCAAAGCTTTTGCGTGCTCAGAGGATTCAGCCAGCGCAGCTTTGGAGGCTGTCAAGTTGAGTTCAACGATTTTCTCAATGCCTTCAAAGGCTTCGGAAGTCAAGCCCAAGAGAGTTTCAACGCCTGCTTTTTGCGAAGCAACGATTTGTTCGACGGTCAACATAAAAATATCTCCAATTAGGGTGAATAAAAAAACTATCTGCGCCGAAACTCAAACCAGTCTTGACTGATGTTGCAGTGCAGCATATTTTGAATTATAGGGAGAACCGGAGTGCGCGCAAGAATTTTTTGTTGCATTGCAATAAAGTCAAACGTGAATTGAAAAAACGGCTGCATTCATGGCCCCGACACAATGTCAATTCCATGCCAATGCGGGGACGACCTAAATTGGTGAACACACTGGCAAAATGAGTCACCATGAGCCACGACATTGCAAAAAAACCTCAGGCTGAATCGCGTAGCGGTTACAAAGTATTTCGTACGATCTCTACGCGCTGGATGGACAACGATGCCTACGGGCACGTCAACAACGTTGTTTACTACAGCTGGTTTGACACCGCTGTGAATGCCCATCTAATCGAGCAAGGTGTGCTTGACATTCACCGTGGCGAGACGATCGGGCTGGTGATTGAAACCCAGTGCAACTATTTTTCATCACTGGCCTTCCCGCAAACAGTAGAAGCCGGTATTCGAGTGGCTCGTCTGGGTTCAAGTAGCGTACGCTATGAGGTAGGCCTGTTTGCACAAGGTGACTCGTTGACCGCAGCCAAGGGGCATTTTATTCATGTGTATGTTGACAGGCAAAGTCGCCGCCCGGTACCGCTGCCCACAAATCTCAGAACTGTTTTGGAGACCTTGTTATGACGCAAACTAATATGAATGCCGCTATTGTGGACGCAGCGATCACATCGCGAATGTCAGTTCGTGCTTTTACGCAGCAGAATGTACCTCGCCAAACCGTGATGGACTTGCTGGATGTGGCCAGTAGGGCACCCTCGGGCACCAACACCCAGCCATGGAAAGTTTATGTGCTGGAAGGATCGGGTCGCGACAGGCTGTGTGAGAAAGTGTGTGCTGCCCACAATGCCATTCGGGCCAACCCAGAGCTGTTTCAAGAATACAAGGAAGAATACGACTACTACCCGCAAGAGTGGGTTAGTCCGTACATTGAGCGGCGTCGCGAGAATGGCTGGGGTTTGTATGGCTTGCTGGGCATTGGCAAGGCTGACAAGGACAAGATGCACTTGCAGCAGCAGCGCAATTACCGGTTCTTTGACGCGCCAATCGGCCTGATGTTCACGATTGACCGGGTCATGGGGCGTGGCTCCTTGGTTGATTACGGCACTTTTTTGCAAAATATCATGGTGTCAGCACGTGGCCGCGGTCTGCACACCTGTCCCCAAGCAGCGTGGAACCCCTTTACCAAAATTATCCTCCCACACATCGGTGCTGGCCCGAATGAGATGCTGGTGTGCGCCATGGCGCTTGGTTATTCGGATGAAGGTGAAGTAGTGAATACATTTCATACCCCTCGACTGCCCGCCACAGAATTCACGCGTTGGGTCGAATAAGGTGTATGGCAGAAAACCACATCCCTGTGCTTCACCCGGCTGATGGCGCTGCAGTATCTGTCGAATCTGCTTTTACCCAAGCCCAGCAGCCTGAACCATAATGCGCTGACAAGATAAAGGCAGTCCAAAATTCAAACAGGGCTTTTCAAGAGTAGTTCACGATGAAATTGTTTTCACAAGTGTTCGTCATTGCGCGAATCGAGGCTCAGTTTTATTCCCGTTACCCCAAGCTTTTTTTGGCCACCCTGATTGTCGCGTTGATACCTGCGCTGTACTCTGTCATCTACCTCTCCAGCATGTGGGACCCTGCGGCACACACCGGGTATCTGGCGGTGGGTCTGGTCAATCTTGATGAAGGCGTAGAGTACCGCAAGCAGACCGTGAATGCTGGTCGGGAGGTCACCGCCCGGCTTAAAGCCAAGCATATTTTTGGTTATGAAGAATCCACCGATGAGGAAGAAGTGCGGCGTCAGGTTCGCCAAGGAAAGCTGGCGTTTGCGCTGATCATTCCGCGCGATTTCAGTTCCAACGCCATACCTGGTGCCGATGCCGGCGCGGGCAAAATGGTGATCTACACCTCAGAGGGAAACAGCTACCAGAGTGCGGGTATGGCCCGGCGCTTTGCTGAAGACCTGGGGCATGAAGTGAACAAAAGCCTGAACGAGCAACGCTGGGCGCTGGTGTTGTCCAGTGCGGTGGGCTCGCAGCGCAATATTGACCGTTTGCGCGATGGCGTCGAACAACTGCGCAAAGGGGCCAAAGAACTCGCTGCCGGAGCCGGACAGACCGCTACAGGTGCTGAATCTCTTACTCAAAGCATGGGCAGACTAGAAGATGGTGTGGATCAATTGACCGGCGGCGTCAAAGAGTTGGGGACAGCACTGCGAAAAATCGACGCAGCGCGGCCACCCAGTGCAGAACTTAGCCGTTTAAAAGCAGGATCCGAAACCCTGGTCGCGGGTCAAGGTGAGTTAGGGCGTGGTTTGGTGGAGCTGCAAACCGGCACCCGCCGCATTCAGGAGGGCGTTGCGGGTTTTCAGGCAGAAGCCAAAGACAGCATTTTGATCAGCGAGCGCATCGTGACTGGTGCCGACCAGTTGGCCAATGGCATGGCGCAACTGGACTCGGGGCTGAAGTCAGCTACGGTGGCGCAGCAACGCCTGACGGAAGGCTCCAAGGGGTTGAGTGCCGGGGTGGGGGCGTTGACCAGCGGGGTAAGCACTTTGGGCAACGCAATTCACACTGTGGTGACCAAGTTGCCCGAAGACGATAAGTTGGTGGAGTTGACCCGCGGCACTGCGCAGCTCAAGGCTGGGTCAGCGACGCTGACGGAGGGGACCAAAAAAGTCCGCGACGGTGCCAAGCAACTGGCAACAGGCATTGATTTTCTGGCTGGGTCGCTTCCCGCAGTGGTGCAGAAAATGGACGGCAGTGCCAAGGGGCTGGCCAACTCGGTGCTGCCGTCGGTAGAAGTTGATGCAGCTGTGCAGAACAACGGTGCCAGCTTTGCGCCCAACATCATCCCCGGCGCTTTGTGGCTGGGCGCTGGCATTGCCGCGTTTTTGATCCACGTGCGGGTGTTACCGCGCCAAGCCCAGTTTTTCTCGCGCGTTTCACAGATGCTGGGCAAGATTTTTATTCCGGCCTTGGTGGTTTTGCTGCAAGCCTTGCTGGTGCTGCTTTCGGTGGAATTTTTGATGAAAATTCACGTGGTTAATTTATGGGGATTTGCCATCACCTTGTGCGTCGCATCGCTCACTTTTTTGATTATCGTGTTCGCCCTGACGCGTGCTTTTGGCGATGCCGGCAAGGGCTTGGCCATGGTTTTTCTGGCGGTTCAGCTCTCGTCTTCGGGCGGAATTTTGCCGGTTGAACTTAGCGGCGGGGTGTTTGCGGACATCAGCCCCTGGTTGCCGCTGACCTGGGTGGTGCGGGCCATCAAAGCCAGCATGTTTGGTGCCTTTGACGGCGCTTGGCAGTACCCGTTGATGCTGGTGGGCATGGGCGGCGTAGCAGCGGCGGCGATGGCCTGCACCGTGGGCCACTGGCGCTATGTCCGACAATCTTCCATGCGCCCGGCTGTCGATTTTTAAGCACTGCCGGCCGCTCAAGACTTCTGCGCCCTTCATGGACGCATCACACAACAGGTAAGACATGGCTATTCAGTGGTTCCCCGGTCATATGCATTTGACCAAAAAAGCCATCGGTGAACGCATCAAAAACATTGACGTGGTCATTGAGCTGCTGGACGCGCGCTTGCCCGGCTCCAGCGCCAACCCCATGCTGGCCGAGCTGACGCAGGGCCGGCCCATGCTCAAGGTTCTGAACAAGCAAGATTTGGCCGACCCCGCGCGCACCGCGCAGTGGCTGGCGCATTACAACAGCCAGAGCGGCACCCGTGCCCTGGGGTTGGACGCCAGCGTCACAGCCCCCGCCAAGGCGCTGATCAAAGAATGCTTTGAGCTGGCACCCAACCGCGGCGGCATGGTCAAACCCATGCGGGTGCTGATTTGCGGCATTCCCAATGTGGGCAAATCCACGCTCATCAACACACTCACGGGCAAGCGGGCCACCAAAACGGGCGACGAGGCCGGCATCACCAAGCTGGAGCAGCGCATTGCGCTGGCCGACGACTTTTATCTGTATGACACACCCGGCGTGCTGTGGCCGCGCATCATCGTGGCCAAAAGCGGCTACAACCTGGCCGCCAGCGGTGCCATTGGCCGCAATGCGTTCAATGAGGAAGAAGTAGCGCTGGAACTGCTCGATTACCTCAAAACCCATTACCCGACCCTGGTGGAGGCACGCTTCAAGCTCGAAGAAGTTGCAGCCATGACGGATGAAGACCTGCTGGAGGCCATTGGCCGCAAGCGCGGTGCCTTGCAAGGCGGCAAGCGGGTCAATCTGCAAAAAGCGGCAGAGATTGCAATTTACGATTTTCGTGCCGCCGTGATGGGGCGCATTACCCTAGAAACACCCGAGGAATTTGCCCAGTGGCTTGCGGCCGGACAGATTCTGGATGCCCAGCGGCAGGTCAAGAAAGATGCTATTGAGCTGGATCGAAAAATTCGTTTCAAAAAAATCCCCCGGCCCGATTCGCGCGCCATCTCCGAAGATTGAGCCTGGATTAGAAGCTGAACTGTTGGGATGGGTGAATCTCGCCAATTGATTTGAGCCTAGCACTTTTTTGCCCCTTTACCCTCGACCCCGGAGTACGGACCGACCGCATGTTCAGCACGCAGGGCGATTTGGATAATTGCACCATACAGGGGCTGACAAAGCGCAGGTGGGTAATGTCTTCGTCATCAAGAGCGGCTAGCCAAAACGACACCCGTAGCAATACCGGTGCCGTTTTGTCGCAATCTTTGCCGCCTTGTCCATTCCGCAATGTGAGCTTCAGTCCATCAAATTGGGTGATCACACTCAACCATGCTGCAATAAAAAATACTAATCAGTTTTCATAAAGACCACATAGTACACATGGAAAACCGAATAGTTCTATATTTGAACCTGTTAGGCACATATTTGCCCGACTTGAACAACCAATAAGGAAACACGGTCATGAAAACTTTATTCAAATGGATTGGTGCATTGAGCATGGCTGGCGTGTTGTCAGCTTGCGGTGGCGGTGATGACGACGTCGTTGCTGCGCCCGCGCCAGCAAAAGTTGGCAATATTGCCGAGGTTGCGCAGAAAAACAATTTCACCGCGTTGCTGGCAGCAGTCAACAAAGCGGGCCTTTCCAGCACATTGACTTCGCCTTCTGCCAACCTGACCGTTTTTGCACCCACTGATTCAGCTTTTGGCACACTGGCAACCCAGCTAGGTTTTGCCAACGCCGATGCCATGGTGACCGCACTGTCGGCCTCTGACCTGAGCAAGATACTGACCTACCACGTTGTACCAGGCACCAAATACGCTGCCGATTTGAAAGCCGGTGGCGCAAGCCAATCCACCGCCTACAACTTTGGCGGAACACCAGCTCGGCTTGCACTGAACACCACCAGTGGTGTGTCGATTACAGACGCGGCGCTGGCCAGCTCCAAAGTGGCGAGTGCGGATGTGCGTGCAGACAACGGTGTGATTCATGTGGTGGACAAAGTGCTGGTGCCACCGGGCGTGCTGAACGTGGTGCAGATGGCGCTGGCCAATCCTGGCGTTTTCAGCTCGCTGACAGGCGCAGTGGTGGCCACCAATTTAGCCTCCACGCTCAGCGGTACAGGCCCATTCACGGTATTTGCCCCTACCAACACCGCATTCTCTGCCGCACCGTCAGGGCTCTCCACGTCACAGCTTTCTTCAGTGCTGCTGTACCACGTGTTGTCCGGGCAGGTGTTGTCCACCGCCATTCCATTTGGCACACCCGTGGCGACGCTGAACACCAAAAACCTGTCCGGCTCTACGGTGCCAGCGCAAACCATCACCATTAACAACAACCTGACCATTACCGACACCACAGCCACCGCGGCCAGCATCGCAGCAACTGATGTGCGGGCCAGTAACGGTGTGATTCACGTGATCGGTAAAGTGCTGATCCCCAACTGAACTCGTGCATGGCGCAGCTCAAGCGCAGCCAAGGTTGACGCCCTTGGCAACCCACAAAAGCAAGGCCCGCGCAATGCGGGCCTTGCTTTTGTGCAAACTTTGGCGGCACTGGACACTACACCCGCCAAGAGTGTCTGGTGCAAGGGTGGCGTGAATTTGCTATAAACTCGATAGCTAACAGCGCAGGTCCAACAAGCGCAAACTGAAGAAAACACCATGCAAATTGAAACCCCACCCACCGAAACACCGAAAAAGCCGCCCAAGGCCGAGCGCCGCGGCATTGTCATCGTCAACACCGGCGACGGCAAAGGCAAAAGTACCGCCGCCTTTGGCCTCGCCTTGCGTGCCCACGGCCGTGGCAAAGCGGTCAAAATTTTCCAGTTCATGAAGGTGCCCAGCGCCCGCTTTGGTGAGCACCGTACCTTTGAAAAACTGGGTTTGCCCATCGTCGGTCTGGGCGATGGCTTCAGCTGGAAGAGTCAGGATCTGGAGCATTCGGCCCAGTTGGCGCGTGACGGCTGGCAAAAGGCCAAAGCGGCCATTTTGAGTGGCGACTATTTTCTGGTCGCGCTGGACGAAATCACCTACCCGCTGATCTACGGCTGGCTGCCGCTGGACGACGTTTTGGAGACCCTCAAAACCCGCCCCAGCGAAGTGCACGTGGTGCTGACCGGGCGGCGCTGCCCGCCAGAGATCATCGACCTTGCCGATACCGTGACCGAGATGACCATGGTCAAGCATGCGTTCAAGGCCGGAATTCCGGCTCAACGCGGCATTGAAGATTGAGAGAAGCCTATAAAGTCGCAGGCAATTGGTTTTGAATGACTTCGGTGCAGCGTAAGCAGGCGTTCACCAACAGCAGGTAACGGGATGCCTAAATTGAGGGGGTATGGCACTTTTCAGCAACTTAGTGCAGAAATACAAACGGGAGCCGAAGCCCCCGTCTATTAGATTGAAATCAAAAGATTACGCTGTCATCGATTTTTGCTTACGACGACGGGCAACTGTACCCATCAATCCCAAACCTGCCAGCATCATGGCATAGGTTTCCGGTTCCGGTACTGCGCTTACTGTAACGGTGTCCACATCAAAGCCGCCGAAACCGCGCAATGCGATGCCAGTTGCGTTCTTGGTCAGGCCGGTTTGGGTCAAGCTGTTGAGCAGGGTTGTACCGTCAGCAGCGAACAACTTGCCCACTGCACTGGAGCCATCGGTCGAACGTGCGATTTCGATACGATACCATTGAGGTTGGAACGATTGCGGTGTGGCGGCTGTATTCACGAAAACATAGCTGGCATTGTCCTGGAACAGCAATTCGGTGGTGTTGCTGGCGGTAACAAACGAATCCGCGCCGGATGCATCAGCTCCAAAACCGAAATAAGCACGGCCTGAGCTGCCAAGAGTTGGGCGAACCCAAGCGCTTAATGTGGAGCCGGCGGAAAATACGATTGATGTATTGTAAGTCCAGCTTCCTGCATCCAGAGTAACGCCAAAAGCGCCGTCATGTGCGGCAGCCGCATTAACCGTGCCAGCGCCGGTATTGGACCAGCCAGCACCCTGGCACCGGAATCAAACGATTCAACTGTACCAGCTTGTGCTTGACTGGCGAAAAGAGCGATCATTGCAACTACAGATAATTTTTTAACATGTTGATTCTTTCTTTGGCGGATGATGGATTGGTATTGGTTAATACTAGTCGAATGACTGCTGCCGAATGTACCGGTTCCTCTGCGTCCGAACAATAGTCCGTTTGGACTAATCGACCGTGCTTATCCGGTTGTTACCCTTAGCACGGCCAAACGTGGCCAATTTGGCGATGGCCAGCGCGGCCAAATGAGGGCGTTCAAAGCCCTGCAAAGAGCCGGTCGTGAATCGACGCTGAGTATTCCCCCAACCCGTGGCGACGCACGCTCTTCAATGGGGTTAAGGGTAACAACCGGATAAGCACGTAATCGACCAGGCTAGTTGCGCGCTAATGCACACTTTGCTGACATTTCGTTTCTTGCGCGGTGCGCTTGCGATAGGGGACAGTTCACCCTAGAAAGAAACTTGTTACTTCAATGGCAGGTATCGGGGGACAAAAGGGAAGAGTTCTATGACTGGTTATGGCCTTATGCCGTCACTAGCCATATTGGAAATCTTGATGGTGCGCCAGCTGCTGGGCAATGCGGCAGGCTCGTTCAGCATCAACAAGTTTCATGCGGACCTCAAATCGCGGGGCGTAGCGGTGGGCAAAGACACTTTGCATGCCTACTTGGCGCATCTGGAAGACGCATTTTTGCTATGCACTGTGGACTTGGCCACCGACTCTGAGCGCCGTCGCCAAGTGAACCCGCGCAAGGTCTATCCGGTCGATACCGGACTGATGGCCCTGTTTGACCGCTCCGGCAAAGCCAATGTGGGCCACGCGCTGGAGACGGCGGTGCTGCATGAGCTGCAGCGCCGGGGCGCGCAAGTGAACTATGTGTGCACGCAAGCGGGCTTTGAGGTGGATTTTTTGGCGCGTGATGTGTCGGGCGCTGAGACCTTGATTCAGGTCTGCGCCGACCTGGACCACCCCGACACCCTGGCGCGCGAAGTGCGGGCCTTGCAGGATGCCGCCAGCACCTGGCCCCAGGCGGCATTGCAATTGATTACGCTCAATCCTTTGATCAGCGGCACCCTGCCGACCGGCATGGAGCTGTGTCTGGCGGGCGATTGGCTGCTGTCGTCGGGTGGCGCTGCCCACCTGAGATAATCGAACTGGTGGGCATACCGGCCCAGCGCGGCATCGAAGACTGAAACTTTGAGACAAACACTATGAATAACGTTTCCACCCCCTTGGCCAATGAGCAGCCCCTGACTTTCCACGCACCCCACAAATCCCCTGCGGCCAAGGCCCGGGTCGCGCAGCGCGTGTGGACCGTGCAGGAGATTAAAGAACTGCTGGAGCTGCCGTTCAACGACCTGATGTTTCAGGCCCAAACCGTGCACCGCGCCCACTTTGACCCCAATCTGGTGGAGCTGGCCACCCTCTTGTCGGTCAAGACCGGCGGCTGCCCGGAGGACTGCGGCTACTGCCCGCAGTCGGTGCATTTCGACACCGGCGTGGAGGCTGGCAAGCTGATGGGTGTGGAGGCCGTGCGCGCCGCCGCGCTGGAGGCCAAAGCCGCTGGTGCCACCCGCTTTTGCATGGGCGCTGCCTGGCGCGCGCCCAAGGACCGTGACGTGGAAGCGGTGGCCGAACTGGTCAAAACCGTCAAAGACACCGGCCTGGAAGCCTGCGCCACCCTGGGCATGCTGGCCGATGGCCATGCCGAAATTTTGCGCGACGCCGGGCTGGACTACTACAACCACAACCTGGACAGCGCCCCCGATTTTTACGGCGACGTCATCACCACGCGCGACTTTCAAGACCGCCTGGACACCCTGGTGCGCGTGCGCAATGCAGGCGTGAGCGTGTGCTGCGGCGGCATTGTGGGCATGGGCGAGTCGCGCCTGCAGCGCGCCGGGCTGATCGCCGAGCTGGCCAACCTGGCACCGTACCCGGAGTCCGTGCCAATCAACCATTTGGTCAAAGTGGAAGGCACGCCGCTGGCCAACCAGGCCGATCTGGACCCGCTGGAGTTTGTGCGCACCATTGCGGTGGCGCGCATCACCATGCCGCTGGCGCGTGTACGCCTGTCGGCCGGGCGCCAAACCATGAGCGACGCGGTGCAGGCCCTGTGTTTTGTGGCCGGTGCCAACTCCATCTTTTACGGCGACAAGCTGCTGACCACACCCAACCCGCAAGGCAATGCCGACCTGGAGCTGTTCGAGCGCCTGGGCCTCAAAACCGGCCAGCCGGTGCCGCGCCCCTAAAGCGCACTGACGCGCAAGCCAGCCCTTAGACCTTTGCCAAGGCTGCAGCCGTGTCCTTGATGCTTCCCTTGGGGGTCAGCGCTGCGGCCGTGCTCGTGGCCTTGGCCGTGGACCGCTGGCTGGGCGAGCCGCCGGTGCGTTTGCATCCTGTGGTGTGGATGGGCCGCTACCTGACCTGGACTGGCCTGCGTGTTCATGCCAGAGCAGGGTCAGCGTCGCAGTCGGCTCAAAATTACAAGGCATTTTGGCTGGGTGCGCTTGCCTGGTGTGCGGGAGCAGCTATTTTTTTTGTAGTGGTTTTGGCCTTGCAGATAGCGTTTTTGACGTTTGCCGGTGAACTTGGCGGCCTGTGGGGTGGCTTCTTGGCTGCGCTGCTGATGGGGTTGTTGTTAAAACCTTTGCTGGCCTGGGCCATGCTCCAAAGCGAGGTGCTGGCGGTTGAAAAAGCGCTGGCACCGGGGCAGGGCGGCTCGCTGCAAGCAGGCCGTGAGCGCTTGCGCTGGCTGGTCAGCCGTGATGTGACCGCGCTCAGCGAAGCCCAAGTTCGCGAAAGCGCCATTGAAACCCTGGCCGAGAACCTGAACGACTCGGTGGTGGCCCCACTTTTCTGGTTTGTGCTGCTGGGCCTGCCCGGCGCGGCGCTCTACCGTTTTGCCAATACGGCTGACGCCATGTGGGGCTATCGGGGCGTGTACCAGGGGCAGAACTGGGAATGGGCGGGTAAATGGGCGGCCCGTGCCGACGATGTGCTCAGCTGGCTGCCCGCGCGCCTGACGGCGCTGCTGCTGGTGATGGCCGCTGGCGGCTTATCGCTGGGCAGGCTGTGGGTGGAGGCACGCCGCACCCCATCGCCCAACAGCGGCTGGCCAATGGCCGCCATGGCGCTGGCGCTGAACGTTTGCCTGCAAAAACCCCATGTTTATGCGCTCAACGCGCCGGGCCGGGCACCGCAGGCCCAAGACCTGCAAGCAGCCGTTTTTATGGCATCAAAAGTGCTGTTTGCGCATATATTATCTGCGCAAGC
>JADJFX010000033.1 GCA_016708345.1 Candidatus Rhodoferax bjergmarkensis | reverse complement strand
CCCAACGGCGCGCAGGGCCCTCACTCCCCCCTCGACCCTACGGGAGCTGGATGGGATGGTGACTGCGATAGATACCCCTTGGGGTATGGCGACGGGCTGGGCAACGAGCGCGCATAGCGACGAGCAGCGGGCTATCGGGCATGCAATGGCGATAGGAATAATCAATTGGCGGGTAGGGCAACAGGTGTTATACTTGACGCATCACCTAACCAACCGGAGTCCACCGTGCATAGATTGACAATTGATTTTGACGCGACATACACGAAAACAACACATAATGGTCGTGTTATGTACATTGGACCTTGCGATATATGGTATGAATCCACCCGTGTTGCAGGTCGTTTCTATTTGGTCACAATTGTCTAATTGATGGCTATGTGAATGTCACTGGTTGCCTATGGGTCACACCGTTGGCAATGGGGGAATATTCCCATGTTACACAATGAGGTAATCAAATGAACGACAAACGCCCACCCGCAATCACGGTCACGTCCGACGACTATGGTATTTTGCTGGCATTCGCCAATGGTACCGGGTTACACCTAAAAATTAGTGAATTGTCCGGCGATATACAGCGCCATGCCATGATGCATGGGTTGAAACAAAAGTTAGTTGACGCCGCCGCAATCTCGCGAAACCCCGACACCGGACGTTCGGCCACGATCGACGATAAGTACAATGCCGTTCGGGAGGTCTATGACCGCCTGCTGGCAGGAAACTGGAACAAAGGCCGAGGGGATGGCAGCTCGTCGGGAAATGGCGGGTTGTTGTTTCGGGCATTGTGCCAAATGTACCCGGCGAAAACACCGGAGGCATTGCGCGCATTTTTGGATGGCAAAACCAAGTCCGAATGTGCCGCATTGCGTGCCACGCCGAAAATCGCGGCGATTATCGACACGTTACGCGCACCGAGCGGTGATGTTGACACCGCTGACCTGTTAGCCGAGCTGGGGTAACACCATGGCCATTGCAATCCTAACGATCGTGGCAATTATCCTGACCTGCTAATAACTAGCGCCATCGCCCACTAACCAGATACCCGCCACCGTGCGGGTATTTTTTCGCCCAGCTAATAGCTATTCCCTATCGGCAACGCCGGAGGTGATAGGTTTTACCTATAATGGTAATTGAAGGCTGGTGCGGTAATAGTTGGTAGGTGTAACCCCTCGGGATTATTGGATTGTAATCCGTGGGGGATTGATTGACGCCATTACGGCTGATTTTGCCTATCACGGATGCCCCACGCCGGGTCGGAATGGCCCCATGCGTCGATTATCGGTCGGGGTTGATACGAACATACCAGCTCGCCATTCGAGGCCATTGCCGATCGTTTAATCCGTTTTGAATTGTTCGCCGCGTGTTTCAATAGTTCGCTGGCAAGTTACATGGGGAAATAGTGGGGAATCAACCGAAAATCATGTGTAAACGCCCCCACCACATGCCCACACGTCGATATACCCCCCCCAGTATTTTTTTTTTATATATGAGAGTCATCACAAGAGGGAGTCTATGGTAAAGCCATTTACACACGATCCGCCGTATACCACCCACTATTTCCCCACGCAATTTACCATGCAACTATCCAAACTATTGACAATGGCAACACATGGCGCGTCGCACAACCGACCCTTTTTGATTGACTACTGGTAATGGCCGTGCAAGATTATCTATTTGGCACCGGAGTTATCCCCTTAGTTTCCAACCCGGCCAACAACCCAACCTTGGAGACTAACATATGACAACACCAGCTCGCGCATTGACGGATGAAAAGGCCGTTATGCAAGGCCTTGGCGCAAAGCCCTAGGCGAACCCAAGGGATTGACAATCCCCGTACAACGGAAGCTCAGGCGCAACGACTCCGTTTTGCCCTCTCATAATGGGGTTCGAGCCTTTCGCAAAGGCCAGGCAACGTCGAGACGAACGACTCGCCCAGGCGCTAGCCGAACTAACCATTAGCTTCCACCTCGACAAGCGAGGCCTTATCATCGGACCGAAGGCCTCGACAGGTATGATGCCGGAGCTGCTCGCCCTGTTTGGCGAAGTCCCCGCGTCAGTTGGCGAACTGCAACAGGAACAGGTTGCGCAGGAGTTCAGGAACGCCTCAGCGAGGATGCTCGCCCAAGACTCCGGCCAGCCGCAACCATCCCCAACTTCCCAACCTCGCCGCCATGTATGGAGCCAGGGGTTAATCATGCCCAACAAACGACCCTATCCGCCTGAGCACTATCCAGTCAGCTACCTGGAGGCCGTGATTAATGCCGTTCGGGAGCCGAACATACCTTCTGCAGCCGTTGAAGCCCGCGACTCGAAGGGAAGCCGGACGAGCCCACAACCAAGTTAAAAGCCATGCTGCAACACGTCGAAACCTTCGGGCAAGACCCCAAGCTCGTTGAGGTTGTTCGGCAACAAGCGACTCCACATCCGCAAGCACTGGGACCCCAAGGCGAAGATCGTGTACGTTAATGTCTCAGGTACTCGCGACCCTAGTGAGGATGCGGCAGGGTATCTGGAGGAAGCACAAAAGAAAAATTCAAAGCATGTACGGATAACTATTGCAACAACTTCCCGACGATCAGCGATTATCCATTCAACCGACACGCAATGAGGCATACCAGCAAGCACCTCCGCGTTATCAGCGGTCCCTGTTAAATGCCTGCGCTACGCACAATGTGCAAAAGGAAATGAAAATGGCTAAGATTGAAACACAAGTTGAGACAGTTACGATGGAAGATGCTCGTGTTGTGGAGTTCGCAGGCAAGCGCAAGTTGCTGAAAACCTCGACGATCACTCCCGAAGGCGCTGTCGCTGTGCGGATGGACTTCCGCAATGGTCAAACCCGCACCTTTACTGTGCCAGCCTCGATGGTAGCGAAGTTCGCCGCGCACGGTGCCGAGCAGAAACTCGGCGATGAGATCTCAGGACTGGATGACACCGATGACTGCGTGCTGGCAGTTGATGAACTCATCGACCGCCTCTATAACGGCGAGTGGGGTGTTAAACGCGAAGCGAATGGCATGGCAGGGACTTCGATCCTGGCCCGTGCCCTTTGCGAACTCACAGGTAAGACCCGCGACCAGATCAAGGCCTTCTTGGCTGGCAAGACGCAAGGCGAGAAGGTCGCGCTGCGCAATTCCGGGAAAGTTAAGCCGATTGTCGAGCGCCTTGAAAGCGAGAAGGTCTCGAAGGCTAGCAAGGTCGACACCGACGCCCTCTTGGGCGAGTTGGGTTAAACGAGTTTGCTTCACGATGTGATTTAGACTGTCACATACGGCTGCGAAAACCAGCCAGCAGGTAGTGCTGGCGAAAACGCCCCACAAGTGGATTAGTCTCCGGCTTGTGGGGCGTTAGTACTTGTGGCTCGTCGGATGGACCGTCCCGAAAGTAACGCGGCGCTGGTGTTAGAACTTGGTTGACACCCACGGATTACCATTTTATAATACACGGTATATAACGCAACCCGCGTTATTTTTTACCAGGACCTCAAATGTTCATATCCAACCAACTCCCCGATTTTGAAGAACTCTCCTCGGAGTTTACACGGTTTCTGACAAATGAAGACCGCCGCTGCGGGCAGGTTACATTTAATGTAGACTGGTTCACACTAATGACCATGTGGTGCGCATTGTAGAGCGCAGTAGTTCAGGCAGCGAGTCTGCCTACTCTACTGCGTTTTGCAGGAAACCGGAGACTACACCATGACCCAGGAACTTGACTATATCAAGTTAGCAGACAGCGACGAGGACTTCACTGAACTCGAAGCCCTTATTAACCCCAAGCCAACTCCAGATGCCCAAGACGACGAAGGTTTCGACGAACTCGAAGCCCTCTTAGGCGAAGCCATGGCCGACAGAAAAACGACAGAAGCGGTTAAGCAGCTCCGGGCCAAGGCCAAAGGCGGGTTTGGACTATCTACAGAGGACCAAGGCCGAATTCGGGCTTGGGAGTTAGCTAAGGAATGGCTGCCAGTCGCCAACACCGCGCTCTTTAAGCGGTATGTCTGCACCTGCGGCTTCCACACGACAGTCTTTGAGGGCCTCATGCTTGAACAGCGCCATCGCCATTCCAGCCATGCCAACCGCTGGACAGCCCAGGAAGCAGCGCTGGCAAGCCTCCCCAACAAGACTGCCATTCGCACGGCCCGCATCCCAATGTGCCAGCGCTGTGCGGCTAGCAAAGGGTACTCACTCGTCACCGACTTGGAGTGGCAAGTATAATGAAAACCATTCCAACTTGGCTCGCCGCTCTCGGCATTCTAGCTTGCTGGGCAATCGCCAGCTCCGGTGACTATCGTGACCAGAAAGAAGCGGAATGCGCGAGCATTACTGGTCCAGTTCCCTATCACTATAACCCCGACACAGACCTCTGTGAGAAAGTAAATCATGGCACGCCCCAAGAAAACAGACCGACCCGTTGAAAAAAACATCTCCCTGCCCCAGTCCGTCGTCGTGCGTGTGGAGCTGGAGCTGTTTAGCGAACTCGAAGGTAAGGTGCCCTTCGGGGCTTGGCAGCGCTACATCGTGCGCCTCGTTGAAGCAGATCTGGCCAAGCGAGAAGCGAAGTCATCATGAAGCACGGGCAGACGCCACGGCAATCCTGGATTGAAGTGTTCGGAGGCACGGCCATCGGCTTCCTCCTATCGCTGCTAGCTCAGGCGTTTATAATGCCTTGGTATGGCTTCACCACCTCCCTTGAACAGGATCTCGGTATCGTCTTGTTCTTCACAGGCATCTCGATCCTTCGTGGATATGCGGTGCGCAGGTTTTTCAACTGGCTCTTTCGGGCCTAACAGTTAAGGAGTTATCATGCGAGTCACTATTACTTACCTCGGAGTCGAACTCGACGTTGAAGGCAATTACGAACCGGGGGAGCCCAGCAGGCTATCCGGCCCACCTGAGGACTGCTACGAGGGGGAGCCGAGTTACTTCGAGGTTGAGGACATCTTTGTCAACGGCATCTCGATCTACGAGATGATGCAGTGCCTTGCGGTAGCTACTAACACCTCCCCGATCAGTCACACCGATGTAATCCACGACATTGCCACACTGGTCTGTGAAGCCTGCGACAACATGGAGCCCGATTATGACGAAGCTGAATAACGAGCAGGCGCAGGCCCTCGCCGCAATCGACAGCTTCCTCAAGTCGAGTGCAGGGAACTTTTTCGTCCTCTCCGGATCAGCGGGCACGGGTAAGACCTTCTGCATTCGCGAGCTAACGAACCTTACCAAGGGCCGGTTCATCTTCACCGCACCAACGAATAAGGCGACGAAGGTGCTCCGCGAGTCCGTAACCCAGGCCGACTACAAGCCGGAGTGCCGAACCATTTACTCGCTGCTCGGACTCCGGCTGGAAGCCAGCGGGGAAATCAAGGAGCTAAAAGCTCCCGAGGACCCGATTGACCTTTCCCAGTACCGGGCAGTTATCGTCGATGAGGGAAGTATGGTCAACGCCCAGCTCTTCACCCACATCCAGACGACGGCGGACAAGTATCATATCAAGTTCCTCTTCCTCGGAGACGCTGCCCAGCTGCCTCCAGTCGGGGAAGCAGCAAGCCCGATTTGGAAACTGCCCGTCGGTAGCAAGCTACTGAAGGTAATGCGGCATGACAATCAGATCCTTGAGTTAGCTACACGACTGCGTGAGCAGGTTGACCGGGTTGCCCCGACTATCAAGCTCGCTGCAAGCAACAACGGCGAAGAAGGGATTTGGAAACTCGACGGCCCGGCCTTCATGCAGCGCATCCTAGCTACCGCTTCGGACTTCACCCGACCTAACGCTAGCAAGGTAATCGCCTGGCGGAATGTCGAAGTTGACAAGTTCAACAAAGTCATTCGCAATGCCATTTTCGACTACCCGCAACTGCCTTGGCTGGTTGGCGACCGCGTGCTATTTGCAGGCCCGGCCCGTGATCTCGATGATGAGCCGATGGCAAGTACCGACGACGAGGGGGAAGTGACTCGGGTTGATGAAGAGTGGCACGCCAAGTACGGCAGCTTCAAGATCTACCGCATCGCAATCACCCTCGACGACAATCGCTCCGTCATTGCCCGCGTCTTGCATCCCGAATCCTTCGGCGACTACCAGCGCAAGCTCGACGAGCTATCGGCTATCGCCAAGAGCAACTCACGGAAGTGGAAGGACTTCTGGGACTTCAAGGATGGGTTTCACCAGCTCAAGTACGCATACGCAATCACCGCGCACAGGGCACAGGGCTCGACCTACGACACCGCCTTCGTCTATTGGCAAGACATACTCTTGAACAGGAACCGGCAGGAGGCCTATCGCTGTTTATATGTCAGCTGCACACGCCCCAAGCGTTGCCTGATTCTTTCATAACTGTATTGACACCGGGGGATTATAACGGCATAATACACCGACAATAACCCCCCAACATCACCAAAGGAACCAAGTCATGTCAACCCAACTAGACCTTCAGCTAAAAGTGGAAGAGTGGCGAGCCAAGGCCCGTGCAGGCACGCTAACCCTCGAGGAAACTCGTGAGGCCATCAAGGTACTCCGTGCCGGGCGCTCCCTCATTGCGCCAGCGACTGGCGGTAGCAAGACGAACAAGGCGGCGAAAGCGGTGAAGCCCTCCGGCGACGACCTCCTCTCCGAACTGGAGGGCCTTTAGTATGGAAACCCTTAAACAAGTCTTAATGCGAAGAGATCAGCTAAGCGCCGACGAAGCAGACTACCAGATCGAAGAAGCTCGACAGGAAGTAGCAGACGGTGCTGACCCCGAGGAGCTTCTCGAAGATATGTTTGGGCTGGAACCTGACTATATACTTGATTTGATCTAGTTGAGTGAGCTTATCCCATAGCCAAGTGACAGTTGGCCTTGGGCTACGTTCCCTGTAGCGTTTATTCACAGGAGTTAGTTATGTACGTTTACCTATCCGTTGAAGGTCAAGAGGCAGTAGCCCTTGGCAAGGAGCCCAGTACCTGGTGCTATTCCCTCTATCCGCAACCGATTGCCTACG
>JADJFX010000032.1 GCA_016708345.1 Candidatus Rhodoferax bjergmarkensis | reverse complement strand
GCCACGCTACCTGAATATGTATGGCTAACGTTGCAATTAAGCGGCTGCCGTAGGCTGTCCGCTTGAATTGCGGGTTAGGCCCCAACGCGGAGAACGTGATGCACCACCCAGAACGCTGGATCTTCGACTGGTTTTACAAGAGGCACGACATGGACAAAGCAGACAACAGGTTTTACCGCCAAACGGAGACGGAGAGGCGCGCGGCCGAACTGCACGAAGGCTGCCGGATGCCAATGGAGCAGGCGCGCGAGCTTGCCGCCAGCGAGGCAAGCCCGGATTGGTATGCGCGCGGCCAGGACTGGGGCCTTGCCGATGCGCTGACCAACGGCCAGAGCGGCGATTGGGTTCTAGACGACATTGCGCGAGCGTTTGCGGCTGGCGCGCGGGCAGGCGCCGCTGTGGCGCAGCACACCATTAAACGCATGCAGTCGGCCTTGGAAGAAAGCGCATCCCGCTCGGCTGACTACTTGCGCAAAGCCATCAAGGCGGAAGCTGAGATTGCGCGGAGGGATGCCGACGCGGAGAGGGAGAGGCATGCGCACACCGACTGGGTGGACGACGACGTGCGTGTGCGGCACCCAAGGGCTTGACGCAATGAAGGCCAAGACATCAGCGCAGCACCAAGCCAAAGTGCTGCACATTCCCGACGCCGATCCGATGAGCCTTGCTCGATGGAGCACTACAAGCGGCTATCAGTTCTGCAGTTGCGGCAAGTGGCATTTTGTAACGCTCGCGCCAGCAGACGAGATCGTCCACGCCAGCGACTGCGCGCTGCACAACGAGCCCGCCTATCCGGCTGGGCCGTGCGATTGTGGGGCTGGCAAGTGAGCCCAGCCAAGACAGCCGCAGAGCGCAAAGCCGACGAACGGCAGCGCCACAAGAAAGCCGGGCGCACTGCGGTGACAGTGCATGTGCGCCCCGAGTACGTGCCCGAGGTCAGGGCACTGGAAGCGAAGTTGCAACGCCGCGAAAGCCGCAGGCGTGGCCCTGCGCCCTAACGTTGCAATTAAGCCGCGCCGTCAGGCGTCGGCTTGAATTGCGGGTTAGGGCGCTGGTGGAGAAACAAGACGATGCTTGAACTGAACCGGATTCACTGTGGCGACAACTGCGACTTGTTGGGCAAGATGCCGCGCGAGTGCGTTGACCTGGTGGTGACGAGCCCGCCCTATGACGACCTGCGCACCTACGGCGGGCATAGCTGGGACTTCTTTGGCGTGGCGTGGCAACTGAAGCGCGTGCTGAAGCCTGGCGGCGTGATTGTGTGGGTGGTGGCCGACGCCACGAAGGACGGCAGCGAGACGGGCAGCAGCATGGAGCAGGCGCTGCACTTCAAGCGGCTGGGCCTGAACTTGCTGGATACGATGATATGGAACAAGCCGCCAGCCGGCGCGAACGGCAACAACGACGCTTACCCGCAAAGTGCCGAGTACATGTTTGTGGTGACGAAGGGCAAGCCAAAGACAAGCAACAGGCTTGCAGACAGGCGCAACGCATGGGCAGGGACCAGCACGCAGACCACAAGCGGCGGGCGTTCCCCGAAGTACGGCGCCGCATCGAAGGAGCGCCAAGAGATACCGGAGTTCGGGCTGCGCACCAATGTCTGGGATATGGACAAGAGCCGTGAGGGCAACGAACACCCGGCCCCGTTTCCGTTTGACCTTGCGCGTGACCACATTGCGACATGGAGCAACCCGGGCGATTTGGTGCTTGATCCATTCAGCGGAAGCGGCACCACATGCAAGGCGGCAAAGACGCTGGGGCGACAGTTTTTGGGGTTGGAAGTGAACCCGGATTACTGCCGCCTGTCGGAACAACGCACGGCGCAGGAAGTGCTTGACCTGGGGCATGCCCGCGCTGAACTGTACGAAGGCAGCAGCGCCTTCTCTAGGCAGTAGGAATGCGCCCCAACGCCTAGCTAACCGGCTGGCGCGGCATCTTGCGCCAGTCCGTGTTGAGCGACGTGTTAGGTGCCGTATCGCCAGAACCGACTTTACAAGGAGATGGACGTGACCGATTTTGAAAAGCAGTGAAGGAGGCCGCAGAGAAAGCGGTGCTGAATTTCGTGCAGGACGGTGGCTGGTTGATGCCGAACTACGAAAGCCGACCGAAGGTGCCGGTGGAGTGGGTGGCGGAATGCTGGCGTTTGGTGGATAGCGCGAAGCTGAAGGCCAAGATTGCCGAGCGGCTGGAAAGCGAACTGGCCGACAGGATGGTGAATCACATGGCGACCGAACTGGCGACCGACATCAAGCAGATTTTGAGCGTGCAGGAACGGCGCGAGATGCTGCGTGGCTTGGCTCGTGAGCATATGGACGCCGTGATGAAGGCAGGCACCTAACACCTGAGTTAAGCCGCCGACCGTCCTTCGGTCGGCTTGAATGAACTGTTAGCGGGCAAGCCCGCAGGAGACGAAGATGAAAACCTACTACAGCACCGACGACGAAAACTACAGTCACGAGACCGTTGGCGATGCGCTGGATGAACTGGACAGCGATGGGCGCCTTGCAGCAGGGACGATCTATTGGGAAGCCGACTTCTTGCCGATGGAGCCACAACAAGCCCTAGACGCTGCGCAGGTATTGGAACTTGCCGACGAGCGCGGGTACGACCTGATCGGCGAGGCATGGGACAACCCGTTTTCTGTGTCGCGTGACGCGCAGGTCGAACTGCAGACGCTGCTGGATACATGGGCGAAAAAGCATGTGGACGTGAGTATTTACTACACGATGGTTGGCAAGCCACGACAACTGGCCGTGACCGAAGCCGACTTGCCCGTTAACGCTGAGGTAAGCGGCCGTACTCGGTCCGCTTGACCGAGTTGTTAGGCCCAACGTGGAGAACGTGATGAAAGTTGAAATGACCAAGGAGTGGTGCATGAACATGGCGAAGATCGAAGAGCGCGCGGACGATGCCGCGACGATGTGCGTATGGTGCGAGGAGCGCGTGCAAGGCGCGTGCAAGAGCCACTATGACACCCTGACGTGCGCGCATCGCGTGATGGTGCCAACGGCCGAACAATGGGCTTCTGCGGTTGAAGCGCGCAACGGCGAGCCGACGCACCCGGCACAGTGGAGCGCCGGATATGACGCTGGATTCAAAGACGGCCATCAAGCCGCATGTGAGGCACTGCAACGGGATGCCGAACGCTACCGATGGCTGCGCCTGCAGGATTGGGACACTTGCCCGCTGGCAGTGGTAGCGAACCCCAAAGAAGCGATCAAGCTAGGCCACGACGCGCCGTCGCGTGAGCGGCTCGACGCCATGATTGACGCGCCTTTGGCGGAAGTACGGGCCGCTGTGAATTCGGCGCTTGAACGCGCTGGACGGTCAGATCTTGGGGCCTAACACCTGAGTTAAGCCGCGCCGTATGCGTCGGGTTGAATGAATTGTTAGGGCGCAACCACAACGGAGCAGGAAATGAAAACTCAGCTTGTAGAAGTGACGAACCACGACAGTGGATGGAAAGGCACTTGGTACAGGACCGGGGAGCGGCACTTTGTGAGGCAAGACCCCGACTGGCCGAAAGTAATGGCCTGCAAGTGGCGGGCTCTCGACGTTAGCGGCGGAATCCATGAAGCCGACTGCCGAGTTGTTCCAGGCCTGATTGCTTGGATTCGCTGCCGGATGCGCGAATTGCGCCCTAACACATGAACACCAACATCGAAGCGCTGCGGGCGCCCCAACCTGCCGCACAACAAGGGGATGCGCGGGTCACGTTGCCCGAAGCACCAGACGCCATCCGAGCAGGCGAAGCGAAGGGAGAGCCATCATGACCCTGCCCTACGACTACAGCCGCTGCACTGGACGCCTGCTGCCAGACAGCACGCTGCACGCCGACTGCATCAACTGCCTTCGGCGCACATCGCCCGGACGGCCTGAATATCAGGTTTACACCCTTGCGCCGCCGCTTGCTGGCGAGCGGTGCCCATCGAGGATCGAATCATGACCACCGACACCACGCAGATCAGCGAGGATGTTGGCTACGCCCTCATCGAAACGCACCTTGGCCTCAAGAAGCGTCACGACCACACGGTCATCGACTCGAAAACCGGCCGCTACACCGACTCGGCCCGCTACTTCGGGCTGATGGATGCGGCCTACCAAGCCGGCCACGCTGCCGCCGCTGCTGGAACTGCGACACCCGTTGCCGCGCGCTGGTATGTGCTCACTAACGACGGCATGGCAACGCTCTGCGCTGATGAGGCTGACGCCAAAGAGTTGGCAGCCGATGCAGACGTGTCATACCCACGCATGGCACCGCACCGGGCCGTGCGGTTGGTGCCTGCATCCCAGGTTGCCGCTGCGGTGGCGAAAGAGAGGGAGCCGCAGATGCCCGAGGGCTGGGCTTTCTACTCTGCCGACTTCTCGTCGAACGCTGCCGATGCGTTCAAGCCGGGCAGCGTGCTGCTGACGCGTACAGGGCGGAACCGCGCCGCATGGCTCGCCATGAGCGAGGAAGATCAGGAGGTGAACGCGCTGTACGCGAGCGGGCGAGGATTCACGCTGGACGAAGCGGTGCGCGCGGCGATCCACTGTGTTGACGCCATCCGCGCAGGGGCGAAGGAGTCGAGCGATGCGTGAGCGCAAGGCGTTCGTCGCCGCCCACAGTCAATGCTGCGCCGCATGCCGCTGGTGGGAGCCATACAACTCCGTCGTCGGCGACTGCACACGGACAGCGCCGGTGGCGGGCTTGGATCGAATCTCGATGCTCGGCATCACGTCCCCGTCGTTGACGCCACCATCAGGTCACATCATGACGCGGCGCGATCACTTGTGTGGCGACTTCACAGACGCGAAGGAGGGCAAGGGGTGAAGTCGCAGCGGCAACGCCATGCGGGGCGGGCACCAGCTTCGGCGCGCTCCAACACCTGCAAGCGGCCAAAGCGCCTGCTGGCCAGGTCAAGCGGGGCCGGCATGGGCGGGCACTGAGCGCAGGTGAGCGGGCACCAGATCCAATCGGGCGGAGCCATCAAGTCGCCGCCCTCAGGATTGACTGCGCATACTGGATCATGAGTTGAGCGGCGCGCGGCCGCATCGTGGGCGCGAGCGCGGCGCGGGCGCCCTGTGGCCGCCACACCGTGGCGGCCGGAGACGGTGCTGACGTAGCAGCACCGCGCTGGGATGATGACGGTGCTGCGCACGTTATGCCTCGATCACGTCGTAAGGGGTCGCCCAGTCACAGGCGTTGCTCGTCCTCCACCAGAGAGAGGTCTCGACCGTCGGGCTCGTTACCGTCGTTGTAGGCTGCTTGGACACGCGCCTCGGCGGCCTCGTATTCCGGGGTGCAATGCCACGTCACCTTGTAGTCGGTGCCATCAGCGTCGACTGCCGATGCGTAGTAGGCCACGTCGCCGTCTGTGCCGTAGTTGTCAGCGTACGCCTGTTGCGTGTGAGGGTGTAGACCTTGCCCTCGTAGGTCACGGTGCCGTAGTGGTTGGTAGTCATGATGCTTTCCTTTTCTGCCCGCTCTCGTGGCGGGAATCACGCCCGGTATGTATGCCGCTACCTGGTGCGGGTGGCAATCAATCTCGACCACCATGTATGTATTATGGCGCAGTTACGCGCGTAACGCAAGCAAATAAAAAGAACCCGACTAAATCGCGTGGTTATTGCACGCCTCGACCAGGGCGCGGGCGATGGCGGCGGTGCGGCTGGGTGCCCAGTTGGCTGCCACCAGGGCGTCGAGCGCCTGGGCGGCCTCGGCGGGCAGCAGTCCGCCAGGCATGCGGATGGCGCCGGCATCGATGCTGCGTTGCTCGCTGGCGCGCACGCGCTGCGCCAGGGTGAGTGGCTTGGGGTCGGTCATGTGCGGATTGTACGCGCGTAACGATCACTGCGGCCACGCCCGCACCAGCGCCCCGTGCCGGCGCTGGCAGTCCTGATACTGCTCGACGGTGGCCACGGCCCAGCGCAGGACGGTGGCGGAGATGCCGTCGGCGAGGGGCGCCAGCGGCTCGCAGGGTTGGGCCAGGTCAGGGGGTGGCGGGCTGACCTGCAATGGCTGCGTTGAGCTCGCGCAGGCCATCAGCATCGAGGCAGACATTGCGATACACGGGGCGATCAACCAGCGTCTCGATGGTGCGCCAGCGGGTGCGGTATTCGATGCGG
>JADJFX010000031.1 GCA_016708345.1 Candidatus Rhodoferax bjergmarkensis | reverse complement strand
CCAAGTGAGACCTGACAAGTTCAATGCGATTAGCTGGACGAACTACTCAGGCATCAACTCTGAAGCTCACTCAACAGCTACTCAATGCGAACTTCAAGGGTTGCACGATTTGCACTTGGCACTGATAGAGCCATCCGAACGCCCTCCTTTTGCGCGGGCGTATTGATGGAGCGCCTCCAAGGTGTTCGAACATATCTTGATGTACCCGCGTCCGGTGAAACCATTTGGCTGCGCCATTTGCGTGTAATTGCGAATCCTGCCATGTTGCGCGATGCAGAACTAGATAGTTTTTCGGGGAGCCACGGCGGCGGTTAAGGACATAACCATCTGGGTTCTCGTTGAGCCATTGAAGGTATGGCGCATCGCAGTCATCAAATTGTTTCATAAGCGTTTCAGTCCCATTACTGGATTGACTTTGCGATACGCGGGGTAGTGAACCGCGCAGCGGTTGACTTTCCGGTAGGTTATAGGTATGCAAAGGTTCGCACGATTAGCCCTCTGCTGAGAAATAGCGCTCACCCAGGTACCTTAAATATGAACCATGGGCACCATCAGCAGTTTGCCGTAACTGTTTGAAGACATCGTGATAGCTGCGCCAATGGAACTTGAAATCACTACCGACAAGTCGCTCGAACAGTGCCACCTCCTCGCGATGAGCGACTGACTCCGGCCCCTGCCAATCGAAGAAAAAGGCAGAAGTTCAAATGTATCCGTGGCGCAGGCCAAACCCAGCGCATGGCTTTTTTTTTTGTATTAGCTTGGCTCGCGTCGAGGTATCGGAAATGGATTTTTCCAGCACGCACTTCTGAGGCAAGCCTCTGACAGGCTGGCAAGCCCTTTTCTGACCATAGCTCGACCGACTCAGGAAAGTACTTCGGTTTGCATGGTTCTTTGTTGGCTGCCTTGGGTGTTAGCCACTCGCTAAACTTGCTCTCAACACCAATTACCAAACCGCCGATGAATCGGAAGGCAACATCCAGATTCGGCGGGATACCCCGCAAGCCCGGTCGGGAACTGCGCTTCAAATTCGATTATTGCAGGCGCAACGGGAAGACCCAGGCCCGAAGAGGCAAATCTGTCGCACCGCTCTCCCAGTAGGCAAAGAAGTTAACTGCCAGGGCGGCCGAGGTGAAGCGCCTTCAACTTGGCCGGGCGATTCTTCATGTCGCGAAGTTCTGAGCCGCCTGCTGTTTCAAAGGCGTGCTGCACCTGACTAGTGTTTAATTGCAATATACAACGATAGTATTATGATGCGCCTATTGCATGGATATCGGGGGCGTGATGACACGGATTGCGATAGCGTTGTCAAGTGTTCGGCGAGGTGATGGCCGAGCTTGAGCGCCTGTCGCGAAATCCCGAAGTGGGGGGTTCGCCTTGCCGAGCGGGCGCGCATCGTGATCGCTTGCCTGCAGGGCGGCGCAATGACGAAGTTGCCCGGGAGATCGGGGTGCGGCCGAATACGGTCGGACAATGGCGCCCGCCGCTTTGCCGCGCACGGCATTGCCGGACTGCGCGACGAACCCAGGTCTGGCAAGCCCGCCAAATACGGCGTCGCGTTGCGTGATCGAATCCTGACGCAATTGGAACTGCCGCCGCCGGCGGGCATGGCGAGTTGGGATGGCGGATCCCTGGCGTTGGCGCTGGGCGTCTCCGATCACGCGGTGTGGCGCGTACTGCGCAAGCAAAGGCATCCAGTTGCGGCGCCACCGCTCGTGGTGCGTCAGCACGGGACCCCGAGTTTGCGGCCAAGGCCGCCGACGTCATTGGGCTGTACTTGCACCCCGCCAGAACGCCTTGGTGCTGAGTGTGGATGAGAAACCCTCGATCCAGGCACTCGAGCGCACGCGGGCTGCGTGCAGACCAGCAGCGGCAGATCGTTCCAGGGATGAAAAGCACCACAAACGCCACGGCACGTCAATCTGTTCGCCGCTTTGGGGAGTGGCCACCGGTGCTATCCGCGGCAAGACCGCAGCCCAAGAAGCGCGCCGACTTTCAGGCCTTCATGGATGGGGTGATTGAGGATCAACCTGCGGGAAGGCAAACACGTCATCCTGGACAACCCTCAGTACTCACAAAGAAAACGACGACTGGCTTGCGGCATCCCAACGTCACCTTCCATTTCACGCCCACTGTGCAAGCTGGCTCAATCAAGTCGAGATTGGTTCGGCATCTTCCAGCAAGACGCTCAACAATGCAAGCTTCGGAAGCATCGAGCAACGCCCACCGCCGGTGACGATTTCACCGTCGCGTACAACGTCAATGCCCCCCCTTCATCCCAGCGCAAGCGCGAGGTCAGGGGCGCTCAGCTTCGTAATACGATCGTTAATTTATGCAATTAAACACTAGAAAGCTTCTGGTACAAGTTTTCTTCGTAACTGGATAGATACCCACTGGCATCGGCAACTTTGCCGACACTATTTGCCCATGCGAGTTGCTGTGCCTTTAGTTTTGTCTTTGATGACATGGAGTGGGCCTCAGGTAACAATCATTCGGAATGTCGCTGCTGTTGTCACGGCATACCACATGACGCTGCAATGAAGAATATACACTTTCTCTATGGGTCCAGCCAAAGCCACAGAGGCTGCCGCCATCAGCTGTGTGATAGGCTGGGCAAGCTTGTACCCTCAAGAACCGACGCATCAATATTGATTTTGCGTATTCATGTGTACAGAATGAACCGACTCTCCGTTGGCTTCACGGAATACACCGAAGAGAACCGCAAGCCTCGAAAAATCCGGGTGGGGTGTGCCAAAATACTAATTGAATCCAAAAATTACCTGAACGTACAAACAATTGAAATTGGGAGAATAGACAAGTGAACGAGAACAGAAGGACACAAATTGCATCCCAGAGGGCGTTGCTTACGCAAGAATAGACGCCATCCTTGCGGTTCAAGACTATGTACCAAGCATTATGTGTATTCGTACCATTGGCGTATCTAAGGAAAGCTTTGATGAGGGCGCCTTCAATGGCGAACAAGGATGCAAGACGTTCGTTATTGACATGGGGTTACGTTCTTTTTTCGAAGCTGTTGATGCTAGGAGCGCCCCAGAGTGCTGGTGGCCAGTAGGAAAGTGGTTTGAAGACATGGAGTATCCGTTGTCGCGTCGATATCGATATGACTACCTCGATTGGGAGCACATCCAAGACTGGGAGAAGTAATTGAGGCATGTTGGCAGGAAAAAAACGAGGCACTTTTGCCGGAAAACTGGCTAGAAATCCGCTACAGGCCAGCAAACGATGTTACCGATGTGTATGTGTATGAGGCTTTTTCTGAGGGAGCAGGTCAGCCGCAATATCTTGAACTGGAATCGATAAAGTTGATTTCGGGCCCATCTGTGATGCCTCCCCCTGTTACTGACGATAAAAATTTCACTTTCGTCCTGAGTGACGAAGCACCTACTCTTCAAGCATTCCATGTTGGCCAAGGAATGTGTACACTCCTGGCAAATAGTGAGGAGGGGGTTCTTTTCGACGTAGGAGCAGGCACCCCTGTTACGCGAGGTGCCTACCGAAATAGGCAACACGCCGATGGAAGTGTGTTTATTAACGAGTTACTCTCGGCCATCAAGTCGCTGCGCGACCTCAAGGTGGTGATATCACACGCTGATGCTGACCACTGGCGACTATTGGTGGGGGATACGAGCCTGTGCGGTGGTCCCGTTTGTTTGGACAGAATATCCACGTCGATAAGTGGAGCCCTGCGATGTCAGCGTTATCCACGGTGGCGGTGGCCGAAGGTCCCTTTAGACCGTGGCTGCCGGCGGTGGGATAACGCGGTGGTCATCCCGCGATGTTCATCGGCGGCAGGTTCTCGAAGTAGAACGTATCCGGCGTTTTCCCGTCAAGCGATTGATGCGGCCGGCGGGTGTTGTAGAACGTCAGATAGTTGCCGAGGCTGTCCCGGGCAGCGGCGACGGTGTCGTATGCCTTGAGATAAACCTCCTCGTATTTGACGCTCTTCCAGAGCCGTTCGACGAACACGTTATCGCGCCAGCAGCCTTTGCCATCCATGCTGATTTTGATCCCGTTGTGCTTGAGCAGGTCGGTGAACTCGCTGCTGGTGAATTGACTTCCCTGGTCCGTGTTGAAGATCTCCGGCTTGCCGAAACGGGCAATGGCTTCGCTGACGGCCTCTAGGCAGAAGTCGGTAGTCAGCGTGTTGGAGAGCCGCCAGGAGAGGACCTTGCGGCTGTACCAATCGATGACGGCGATCAGATACACAAAGCCGCGGCGCATCGGAATATAGGTGATGTCGGTGGCCCAGCATTGATTCGGACGGTTGATCACCAAGTCTCTGAGCAGATAGGGATAGATCAGATGGGCATCGTGCCGTTTCGAGAGGTTTGGCCTCCGGTAAATGGCCTCGATGCCCATCTTCTTCATCAACGTGCGGACGTGTTTTCTGCCGACTTGCTGGCCTGCCAGTCGGAGCAGGTCGCGGAGCATCCGACTGCCGGCGAAGGGGTGTTCCAGATGCAGCTCATCCATGCGTCGCATGAGGGCCAGATCAGGACGGCGAGGTCGGTTTCGGGGTGTAGTAGGCGGTCGACCGTGACAGGCGCAGAATTTCGCATTGCCGAACGATCGGCAGGTCATGGTTGCGGTCAATCATCGCTTTGCGCTCAGCAGTCCCGCCTTGATGAGCGCACCTTCTAAAAAATCGTTTTCCAGACTGAGTTGCCCGATCTTCGCCTGCATGGTTTTGACGTCCGGGTCGGCCGACTTGGCCGGCGCACTACCAAATACCTGCGATGACCTTTCCTGCAACTGCGTTTTCCGATCCGTGATCTGATTCGGATGTACGTCAAAGTGTTGCGCCAGATCCGCCAGTGTCTTCTCGCCTTTGAGGGCGGCGATCGCCTGCGCCTTGAATGTCGGCGAGTGATTCCGCAGGTCCTTTTGGTCATGCTCTTGCTCCAGTGTTGGGCCGCTGCGCGGCCGTCGGTTGGGCAAGGCTATCACTTATCCTTCTGTCCGAATTTCCGGGGCCGGCTCTCCTGCTCGCCCAAGCTTCAAAGATCACTACTACCCAATGGGCAGCCTGTTCTGGCCTTTAAGTCGCCAGTAGTACTCCAAACGAACAAAGTCAACGGCATTCAAGACGCCATTTTTTCATTCAATAGTGGGGCTCGTCTTCGCCTCCTGCGCTCTCAGCCAACGTACTCTGACAAGAATGGAGAGTGCCTTGTTGGCATCGCTGAAATTTCGGGAGGTACGGGTCTGCTGCCAGGGGACTACGCTTACAGTCGCATGGGTACTGACAATCGCAACGACCTAAGCGGACGAGCCGGAACCAAACAGGGTAATGTAGCGTCACGTTGAACGCTGAAGAGGGGGCTGTGATGAACGCACCGCTTCTTGAACGGTACCACGACCGGATAGCAGGGGTATTGACCTGCTACGACCGGATGGTCATTACTGGCACGCTGCCGGGCGCTTGTCATGCGGCGGGGATGACGAGCTTTCTGAACGCGAAGCACATCCGCATCTTTGACTATCCGCGCTTTGCCGAGCCGCTGCGAGATCGTATCCGCGCGAACGCCGAGGCATTGGCGGCGGCGAGCGGCGTACGATTCAATATATCGCCAAGCGCATCCGCAAGGAAGCCGTGGTCGCCGATGTCGTCGGTAAACGCGGCGATTATCCTGGCCTGGTCCATGTCATCTCGGTCATGGAAGCGTGCTCGTCGTACAGCGCGTGGCACGACAAGCGCACCCATCAAACGACTCTGCGGCCCACGTCCGGCAAGTGCCTGCATTACTACTTCTATCCATCGATGCCGAGTTGGGACTGATGTGCGTGCGCGTGCCGACGTGGTGCCCGTTCCGCTTCGAATTTATTGCAACGGACATAGCTGGCTGGCACGCCAACTGACGGCGGCCGGCATTGACTACGCCATGGCCGACAACGCCTTCATCCGGATCGACGATTGGGAACGCGCCCAGCAATTGGCCGATCGCTTGTCGCCGGATGTGCTGCACCGGGTGCTCGATGGCTACGCTCGGCAGTGCTGCCCGATCCTCGATGTCTTCAATCAAACGTACCACTGGAGCCTGATGCAAGTCGAGTGCTCGACCGACTTGGCGTTCCGTTCGGGGGGCATCATGAAACCGCTCTACTGAGCGATCTCGCGACAAGCGATTGTCTCGGTCAAGGCACCGCAAGTCATGCACTTCCTGGGTAAAAAATGTCGCCGCAACTGGCACGGGAGGTGGAGAGCCGGTTGTCCACGCGGATCGAGGGGACCTGTATCAAACATCGATTGGGCAAACACTCGGTCAAGATGTACGACAAGTTCGGCCGGGTATTGCGTATCGAAACCACGACCAACGATGTTGCCTTCTTCAAACACCACCGCAAGGTGGAACATCAGGATAGCCATGCCACCCGGGAACTGGCCGCCGTCAAGAAGTCGATTTACAGCTTGATCGACCTGCGCGAGATTCTGCTGGGCTGTAATCGCCGCTACCTCGACTTTCTTTCCGCCCTCGACGATTTCTCGGCGGGAACGCGTTGCCTGAACAAACTGACCACCCCAAAGGAAATCGACGGACATCGCGTCAAGGGATTCAATTTCTTCGACAAGACCGAGCACGATCTGTTGTGCTCGTTGCAACATCCCGAGTTCAATATCCGGGGCGTTCGACGGGCCGACTTGAAGCCGTTCCTGACAACCCTGTCTGTCGCTAGTATCACCCGTTACCTGGAAACGCTTGCGTGACTTCGGCTTGATCAAAAAGGTCGTCGGCACCTATCGCTGTTACCTCACTCGCATTGGCCGCAATGCCATCGCCGCCGCGTGCCGTATCGCCGAGCAACTCATCATCCCAGCTCTCGCCCCCATAAACAATTCTGCTCAGAATTGGTAACAGGTTGGGTCATAAGAGACAAAAGATAAGCCAACTTATCAATAACAAGTTCGACGCCGTTGTCGTCCCCCACCACGGAGATAAAGCGAGTGCAAATTCGGTTCCACAGCCCGCCACTTCTGGAGTGTCAAGCGCATTCTTTTCTGCAGGAACCCACAAAGTTTATCGGCACCCTCGCAACGAGTCGTTAGCGGCGCATAGCAATATTGGATACGATGTCATCGATAACCATACTTTGCGCAATATTCGGTCCAAGCAATTGCTGCCCTGAGTCAGTAGCTTTTGCCAAGATGCTATGGAGGGATGCTGCACATGCCCCTTTCGCAATAGCTCCATTGGTAAGCTTTGAATGTTAGCGCCCATAGAGAGTTGGTGATAATTGAATGAAAGACTCGGACTTCAAGGTTGCGGCACATCCCATCGGAGCGCTTGTCATTGCTTCGCGGGGCACCGCGGTGTCGCAGGGCTACAAGCCGGACGTAACTGTCAAGGACTGTCAGGGACAACTCAAGTTCATCCTCGAGTCCGAGCAAAGACGGATAGAAAGGCCTTCCTGGGCGACTTGCTGAAAGCCGAAATGCATGCAGAACAACAGCGCGCTAATCCGGAGTTGGTAATTGTTATGCAGCCATTCCGGCAACACCACGACGTTGCAAATTGCCGAGCACATTCGGCCATACAAGCAATGGCTGGAGAGAAAGAAGGGAGGCGCGCTAAATCTATCAGCGGTCCAAGTCCTCTCTGACTCCGAGTACCTTGAAGCCATCGAAGCTAGAGAGCTGCTTGGGTCTGCGGATTTCAAGCACAGAGGTCACATTGTCTGAGCTTGGCTCTAATCATTTGCTTCGGGCGCGACGGCCCTGGCGGGCCGCGGCCTGAGCTCAAACGCGTAATTTTAGGAGGACGGGTGGCAACAACAGCACAACAAACTGGAATGAGGGGCGTCTATTTGGTCGCCGCAGAACTGTCCCGATTAGGCCTTATCGTTTCCCCAACATCCAGAAGCGCCATCGGCGCTGATGTCTTGGTTACGGACAGTTTGTGCTCACGGGCTTTCTCTGTTCAAGTCAAAACAAATGCAAAAACATTCAATTTTTGGCTTGTCGGAAGAAAAGGCAAAGAAATGGTTTCTCCTACGCACATTTATGCATTCGTAAACCTGCGTAAAAAGAAGGACGGAGAGGTAATTGAGTATTACATCGTCCCAAGCTCGGTGGTGGTCAAGGAAACTAGGTATGGCAAAGCCAAGACCACTGGCTCTGAGTGGTACTCGTTCTATCTTGAAGACGCATTAAAATACAAAGACGATTGGAGCATATTTCTAAATGCACAAGATAAGACCTAGTCCTTCGCTCCCGCCTGGGGCGACCAAGGCTACCGTGCTGTTCGTTGCACACCAGTTGCTGGTTTGCGTCAGGTTCGACCAGCCGGTGAGCTTGGGATGGCGCTTGCGCCGGAGTTGGCAGGATGGCGCGCTCATGTAGCTAGTTGGAACGACTGTCCCTTGCATCCAGCCAGCACAACCACGTCTGCGCGAAATCCTCTATCTTCAAAATGAGCGGGTCTTCGAGCCGCTCAATACCGGACAGCGACAAGACTTCGCGCGTCAGTCCGACAAGCTGAGCGTCCAGGAGCGCCGGCACACTCAACGGCTCTCCGCTCATAGGGTCCAAGAGCCTGGCAACCCTGGTGTGCCGGTTCAGCACCGGGTCGCGCACTTCGTGGACCGTCAGTTCGCCTAGGATGGTCGGCTTAAAGGCGAACTGGTAGCGAGGGATTGGCCAGCCGCGGTCGCGGAGCCGGTGGAGACGGATTAGCATCCGACGACTGTACATCTATACAGCTAATGAGGGCAAGGCAAGTTGGCATGCGATATTGCAGGGCCTGAGCTATCTAGGGAACTCCGTTATCGAAAGTTACCACCTAACTTATCTATGCCCGTCTTGACTTAAATAGCAGCATTCCGACTGCTGCTGCCACGACAAATTGGATAACCCAAATTTGGAAGTTAGTTTGAAATCCTTGCGCGCCTGCAGTAAATATGAATTTCCAACCGTTAAGTCGTGCGACACCGTAACCATTAATCCAATCGAATGGAGCGAACGCAAAGGCGACCATGATTGGTAGCCAAAACAGATAGGATTCAAAGAACCGGACAGGCACCGTTGTAGCTTTTTCACTATATGCTGGAGTGACTTCGCTAATTCCTTCCGAGACCCCCATTACATCTTTGGCAACCTCAATTGCCTTCTCCAAGAACTTTTCTTCAACTTTCCATTCATCCGACGACCCGTAGTTTCGTCGTCCTGACTCAGTAATTGCGCATAGAAAATTTGTCGGAACTCCGGGCTCAGAGACAACTGATAGGCGAAGCTCAGGTTTGCCGGGGAGCGGCCCCCGCACCTCAAACACAAATGGATACTTCTCATTTCCGGAAAGCGACTCAACATCAGTAAAGAAAGCAGCCCCGTAGGGTCCGAAATACCACACACGCTTAGCTTCGCCCATTTTCGGATTTGGCAGAGTTGGTGAAAACGCTAGCATCTTGACTCCCAAAAAGTGGTTCTTACAACTCAAGTATGTGTTGCTTTAGTCCAACCGTCTTGACTTCACACGCCAAAGTTCTTGACCAAATGCGCCACGCGCTAAAAGTGGATAGGTGAATTACCCCCGATTCTGTCGTAGCTCACGATTGGCGTGTAATGAGCGCAAACCGAGCAGTGAATTTACGCTGGAGGCTTTGGCCGAGTTGCACTCGTACGCTCTCCGGCAGGTTTCGGAGAGCAGCAGTCATTCCAATGACCAATGACCCGAAGCGATGTGCGACTGGTTGTGGCCGGGACTTCCCTGACGCGCAGTCTACCGCTAGCGCTGTCCAAATGCCAAACGAGAGTTTCCATTCGAAAGAACGGCGCTCACTGAAGCTCTTCCATGCGGCTCCGCGAAGAACTTCTACAGCGTCGAAATACCCTTCCCGTCTTCGCAGAGGCTTTGGATTTTCATGTCGTCGAGGTCGCTGCTCTGGTTGGTAGCCGATTGGGTCACCGAGAAGTAGATGATGTCTCGCTCATCACCTTGGACATTTTCCAAATTTTTGATGAACAAGGGCTCTACTGCAGCCTGCGCGATGGCTTAGTCAAGGGCTTGGTTCGTCCGGCGCCGAGCGTCAGGAGGTTCTCTATCAGGGTTTTGCTGGGCTTGGTTGAAAGTGACTACGCCAATCGAGTGTTCGCGGCTTGACGGATTCAGATAGTGATGCTCAATGTTGCGGACAATGGCTTCGGCTTCGGCCTTGTTGGTGCGCGAACCACCCCGGTCGTAGACGCCATAAACACGCTCAAGGCGTACCGCATTGTCATCGGTCACTGGCGACGGGAAGGTAACCAAGCGATTGTCGTAATACGTGGCGTTACTGAAGGAAATCAGGCTTTCGTGCTTGCTCCGGTAGTGCCAGTCCAGCCCAAGTGTAGGCAGGCCAGTCATCGGCAGCAGTTCTGGGTCCAGCGGTGGCAGCGGCGGCATCTCCTCAATGGCCGGCGGTGCTTCGGCGGCAATCAGCGGGATGGACACCTCGGCGATGGACCGGGACGGCAGCGCACGAATCTGAAGCTCTCGGGCACGATGAATGTCGATAGCGTAGTGGAACCCGTTCTCTTCGCCCAGGTAAGCCTCGGCCGTTGCACATGCCCAGCGAAGTGAGGGTTTCTGGCCGCTGGCAACTCCCGTGGTCTCGAACGACAGAAATTCACCAGATTTGGCCCGTTTTCGGACCGCCTGAACATCGTCGATAAGCGCCACCGGAAAGTTGGATTCCGGTGAGCCAGACGCCGACCAGGCATGTCCTTCGCGAAAGCACAACTGGCCGTAGGCCAGCGCTCGAAGCACGAGGCAAACAACAGAGCCAGGTCGAGACAGGTCGCCACCCGGCCATCAAGTATCCGCTCAGGCGCCCGTATTTTTTGGCCATCGGTGCCGAAGGAGGCTGGCGGATTTGAATAATGCAGACGCCTCCCGTCGGCAGTGGTTGAAAGTCTACCATTCGTATCTATACGGATGTTACTCAGTTGCCTGCACTCGGTTTTGAGTCTCCCGCTACCACGGTGGCGAGGCGCTGATGGCGCTTGCGGCCCGCTGCGGTTTACGGGGGACTCCACGCTTAGTGTTGAGGTTGCACTCGGTTCGGGATGAGGGGGGATAACCCACGCTGCCTGAACTTAAAGCCAACGCGGAGTCACTGGACCAGGCAAAGCCCGAGGATGCAGTTCTCACGTATCGCCGTGCGGCGGTCCCGCTTTTTCGGACAGTCGGCTAAGCTAAGGCTGACCGGCTGAAAGGAGTGTGAAAGATGGGAACGAAGCGCAAGCAACACAGCGCGGAATTCAAGGCGCAAGTCGCGATGGCGGCCTTGGCGGGAGACAAGACCCTGGCCGAACTGGCCTCTGTCTATGGTGTCCATCCGACGATGATCAGCACCTGGAAACAGGAACTGATGAAGAACGCCAAGGATTTGTTTGAGCGCGGGCACAAGAAGGCTGCCGATCCCCAGGCGGTGATCGACCACCTGCACCGCAAGATCGGCCAACTCCAGGTCGAACGGGATTTCTTGGCCGGACAGCCCGCCATTGCCCGCCTGCTGAAAGGCGCGCAATGATCGCCCCGGGAAGTGCGCTGTCCGTTGCCCGGCAATCCAGCCTGCTGGGAGTATCCCGCAGCAGCGTCTATTACCGTCCCAAGCCCGAATCGGCGGAAGAACTCGATCTGCTCAAGCGCCTGGACGAGATCTTCACCGAGCACCCGATCTACGGCAGCCGACGGCTGCAAGTCATGCTCAAGCGTGACGGGATAGCAGTGGGCCGGCGACGTATCCGGAACCTGATGAGAAAGCTCGGCCTGTGGGCCGTTGGGCCGAAACCCAACACCAGCAAGCCGCACCCGGAGCACAAGATCTATCCCTATCTGCTGCGCGGACTGGTCATCGAGCGCCCCAACCACGTCTGGGCCACCGACATCACCTACATCCGCATGCGGCACGGATTTCTGTACCTGTGCGCCATCCTGGACTGGGCAACCCGCAAGGTACTGGCCTGGCGCCTGTCGAACACGCTGACCAGCGATTTCTGCACGGCGGCGTTGAAAGAGGCCATCGCGCGTTACGGGACGCCCGAGCTCTTCAATACCGACCAGGGCAGCCAATTCACCAGCGCCGAGTTCACCGGCGTGCTCATCGACCACCAGATCCAGATCAGCATGGACGGTCGGGGACGTTGCCACGACAACATCTTTGTCGAGCGCCTGTGGTGGACGGTCAAGCACGAGTGGGTCTATCTGCGTCCGTGCGACAACGGCATCGCGCAGCAGCGCAGCCTGGCTGAGTGCTTCGCCTGGTATAACCGCCGGCGCCCGCATCAGTCGCTGGACTGGCAGACGCCGGACGAGACCTACTTCGGTGCATTGGCCAACGCGAAGCCGCAGGCAGCCTGAAATGCAAAAGCGATGCACTGTGGATTTGTGGACAGCCGGCTGCGCCGGTTCCCGCCTGACCGCGCCAGCGCGGTCCCCTATGGACAAGCCCTGGACAACGCTCCGCGTTGCCCACCGCTTGCCCACAGGTCGGCGGCTGCCCACAAGCTCCACAGCGCTCGATCCAATCCGTATAAAATCCGGGAAAGTCAAAACCAAAACCCCGGCACCGGCCTTAGCTTATTCCACCCCGGTGGCTGTCCAAACGAATGGAACCACCGCACCGTTCGTTTAAGCTCCTGCCACGGCAGGGCACGACAGATGCAGGTTGAGTTCGCACAGGCGGGGCGTCCAGCAGGTTTGTGTACAAGACTTGTAAGCGCCTTGTGCTAGCTGAGCACTACACTGAACTCAGCCTTAGCTGTCAGTCTTTGCTGACCTATGTTAATCGCTCAACCCGCCGCCTGGTGGGTTGGGATGATCTCGGCTTTTCTTCCAATTTAACCTAAGCAGTCGGGTTAATCGTAAGTAAAGCAATCCTAAGTACGTCAATCCCAAGTAAAACTTCCTGAGGTTAACGACAACTTCAGTTGTCAGGCTCTTCTATTGCCTAAACCTTTGTAACCCTTGTACTCTGTGGGTTGTGGTTGTCGTGTATGTCCAGGTGTTCTAGGAGGGCTGTTGTTGTCGGCGCGCTCGGTGGCGCGCCCTCTCACTCTAGCCCTGCTGCGGATGGCGGCGCTGATGCAGGACGTGTTCGATGACCGCTTTGACGTGCGGGCCGATACGCCCGGCCCAGTCCATCAACCGCGGCGCATTCCAGCCCTGAACGGCTTGATGGGCCGGGGTCATGTGCGCATCCACCGTCGTGTGCCGGCCGCGAAGGGCACTGCGCAGATGGCTGGCGATGCGGCTCCCGCGATGAAACAGTTCGACCGTCGTGCGGGTGGCGCGGACATCCACTTTCTGCCGGGCGAAACGGTAGGGCACTGAGTAGTAATGGTGGTCGAACTCAACGTGATAGTCGATGCCGACCGTCGCGACCTTCCATTCAGAGAATTCGTAACGCGTTTCCGGCAAGGGGCGTAACGCCGGGCGATCCAAGTCGGTAAAGGCGCTTTCCCGTGACCCCGGCAGTTTCTTGAAGGGCGGCGATTCAGGGCCAGCATCAGTTCGGCAATGTGCCGATTGAGCTCACCGAGGCTGAAGAATCGCTGATGGCGTAGTCGGGCAAGGACCCAGCGCTCGACGAGCAGGACACCGGCTTCCACCTTGGCCGTGTCTTTCGGGCGATACGGCCGGGCTGGCAGGACAGCGTTGGCGTAATGGACGGCCAGGTCACGATAGCTGGGGTTGAGCTCGGGGTCGTAATGGCAGGCCTTGTTGACGCCACTCTTCAGATTGTCGGGGACCAGCATGGCCGGCACGCCGCCGAAGAATTCGAAGGCGCGAACATGGCTGGCCGTCCAGTCCGGCAACGTCTGACTCCAGGTGGCGTCGCGGTAGGTGTAATTCGAGGCGCCGAGAACGGCGACGAAGACGGCGGCCCTGCCGGATTTCACCGGTCAGCGGGTCGGTGACCGGCACGGTCGGGCCGGCGTAATCGACAAACAGTTTCTCCGCCGGGGACATGCGTCTGGCGCAGGCTGACCGACAAGCGGCCAGCCCAGGCCCATGTGGTCGCGAAACTGCTGTATTGATAACCGTCCGGGTGCTCGCCCTTGTACTCCTGCCAGAGCAGGTCGAGCGTCATCGCCTTTCCGGCGCAGTTCCCGATGCACGCCGGCAGTCGGGCTCAGGTCGCGGAGCCCTCGATGGCGCCGACGGCGGGTAAAAAAGCAGCGCTTCGACGGCGGCTTCAGACAGGCCAGCCGGCGGCGGATAGGTCAATCCGGCCAGTTTCGCCCGACGGAGAATCTCCCTACCGTGGTCGGCGAGGCGATGATTGCCGGGCAATCTCGCGGTGGCTGCGACCGTCCGCAACGGACAGCCGTAATACTTCAAAAATCTTGCGCATGGATAACCTGCTATAGGCCATGTGGTCCTCAGCAAAATCGCCGAGGGTGCCACGGTTATCCCGCGTCCTACGTTATGACTTTGGGCTGTCCAGCTTGCGCTGGAATCACTGTCCAGCTTCGGCTGGAATCAGCGTCCAGCTTGCGCCGGAATTCGCAAGCAGTAGCAGGAAACGGAGGAATTCGTACGCCATCTTCAGAAAATCGCCCATTCTTCGGCCTCCAGGCAACCTCTCGCCACCATTCTTGGCTCAAGTCCGACAGGCTGCTAGGAGAATGCCCCAGTGAGGTGTGGCTTTTTGCCCACCTGTCTGCGGAAAGGTGAACCCGTGTCGTCCCCGTCAACAGCATGCTCGCTCG
The DNA here is from genome assembly GCA_016708345.1 of Candidatus Rhodoferax bjergmarkensis. Classification (GTDB taxonomy): domain Bacteria; phylum Pseudomonadota; class Gammaproteobacteria; order Burkholderiales; family Burkholderiaceae_C; genus Rhodoferax; species Rhodoferax bjergmarkensis. Next base: position 355 of record JADJFX010000031.1, on the reverse strand, counting down.
ACGGCGATTCGACTTGTCGTGCCCCATTTCGCTTCATCGGGAATTGCAGAGAAGCACTGAGCGGCGCTCTCGAATTCTGATGTCGAACATGTCTCTCGGCAATCCGTGACCTTATGCACTGCACACCGCTTTGGCTCGCTCCTACAGGTCTAGCGCCAGTCCTTCGCCGTCCTTGCCAAATACGGGCGAGTAGTGCCACTTATTCCGTCTCGCAGGACTAGACCACTGTTTGTTGAAGGGCGATTTGTAGTTGAAGTGCAGGCTCTTGCCCTGCGGTCCGTTGACCGCGATGCGCGCCACCGCTTCCGGGTCGGGATGCTCATGCTGGTCGCAGTTGGTCGACAGGAGGTAGTGA
>JADJFX010000030.1 GCA_016708345.1 Candidatus Rhodoferax bjergmarkensis | reverse complement strand
ATGATGAAGAGCGACAGCAAAGGCGCCGTAATCATCCCTCCCAACATGGGCGCTGCAATTCGGCTCATCACTTCTGAGCCGGTGCCACTTCCCCAGACAATGGGAATCAGGCCCGCCAGAATCACCGCTACCGTCATCGCCTTGGGGCGAACCCGCAGCACGGCACCTTCGCGGATGGCATCCAGAACCATGGCCACTCCAGGTGCTTCGCCTCGTTGGATCCGTTCAGCCAAGGCTTGCTTGAGGTAAAGCAGCATCACCACCCCAAACTCAGCCGCCACCCCCGCCAGTGCAATAAACCCCACACCGGTAGCCACCGACAGGTGGTATCCCATCAGGTACAAAAACCACACGCCACCAGTCAAAGCAAATGGCAGCGTGGCCATGATCAGCGCCGCTTCATCCAGCCGGTTGAAGGTCAAGTACAGCAACACGAAGATGATGAGCAGAGTTGCAGGCACCACCACCTTGAGCCGGGCGTTGGCTCGTTCTAGGAACTCGAACTGCCCCGAGTAAGTCACGCTGACGCCCGGTTCTAGCTTGACTTGCTGACTCACCGCTTGGCGCAGCGCGTTCGCCACGGAAGCCAAATCGCGCCCGCGCACGTCCACATAGACCCAATTGGAGGGGCGTGCATTTTCGGTCTTGAGCATGGGCGGACCTTCGGTGATTCTGACTTTGGCGACCGTGCCCAGCGTGATTTGCTGCCCCATGGGTGTCAGTATGGGAAGTTGGGCCAGTTTTCCAGGGGTGTCACGCCATTCGCTGGGGTAGCGTAGATTGATCGGGAACCTGGCCAATCCTTCGATGGTCTCTGCCACATTCTCTCCACCAATGGCGCCCGACACCAGGGCCTGCACGTCATTGATGTTCAGGCCATAGCGCCCGGCCGCCACGCGGTCAATCTGCACATCGACGTAGCGGCCTCCCGTCAAACGTTCGGCCAGGGCACTGGACACACCCGGTACGCCTTTGGCGACCTGTTCTATCTGACTGGCGATACGGTCGATGGTGGCCAGGTCGGTTCCGTTGACTTTCACGCCAATGGGGCTTTTGACACCCGTGGCGAGCATGTCGATGCGGTTGCGAATCGGCGGGATCCAGATATTGGACAGTCCGGGCACTTGGACGGCCTGGTCCAGCGCTTCGATCAGTTTCTCCGGCGTCATTCCGGCGCCATTGATCCCGTGGCTGAGCTGTACCGTGGTCTCGAACGCATTTCCCTGGAGCGCCGGGTCGGTGGCAGTCTCCGCACGGCCTGCCCCGCCAAAACACGTTCCACCTCGGGGCACGGTCTTGATCATGCGGTTGGTGATCTGCAGCACCCGACGCTTTCTGTGTGGACAGCTACGCAAGGCCGATGGCATGGAGAAAATCCCCCTCATCCGGGGCGGCAGGAACTCCCCACCCAACTGGCTCACAGGCCACAGTGTGGTGGCAGAAACGAGAACGGCAATGGCCAACGTAGCCTTGGGACGCTGCAGCACCCATTCCAGTGCGGGGCGGTACACCGCGATCAAGGCCCGCGTGATCGGGTTGTGCTGTTCATCCGGGATGCGTCCCCGTATCCAGTACCCCATCAGGATGGGGATCAAGGTCACAGAAAGTCCAGCAGCGGCCGCCATGGCATAGGTTTTGGTAAAAGCCAGAGGGCCAAACAGGCGCCCCTCCTGAGCTTCCAGCGTGAACACCGGGATGAAGGACAAGGTGATGATCAGCAGGGAGAAAAACAGGGCCGGTCCGACCTCGACGGCGGCATCGGTGATGACGTTCCACCGTTCCTCTCCTTCCAAGGCCTGCCCAGGATGCGCATGCTGCCAAGCCTCCAGCTTCTTGTGCGCGTTCTCGATCATCACCACGGCCGCATCCACCATGGCACCGATGGCAATGGCAATGCCGCCCAGGGACATGATGTTGGCATTGATACCCTGGACATGCATCACCACAAAGGCCGCCACGATGCCCAGGGGTAAGGAGATGATGGCCACCAGGGCGGAACGCATGTGGCCCAGAAACAGCACACACACCAGCGCCACCACGATGAACTCTTCCAGCAGCTTGGCTGAGAGGTTGTCGATGGCCCGCTCTATCAGGGCGCTGCGGTCGTAGGTCGTGACCACCTCCACCCCCGGTGGCAGGCTTTTTTGCAATTCGGCCAGCTTGGTTTTGACAGCGCGTATGGTTTCCTGGGCATTTTTGCCGGAGCGCAGTAACACGACACCACCCGCCACTTCGCCTTCTCCGTCGAGTTCGGCCACGCCACGGCGCATTTCCGGCCCGACTTGCACGGTTGCCACTTCCCCCAGACGAACGGCAATACCGCCGCGACTGGAGAGTGGGATGGCGCGGAAGTCATCCAGGGTTCGCAGGTAACCATTGACCCGCACCATGTACTCGGCTTCGGCCAGCTCCAGCACCGAGCCACCCGTTTCCTGGTTGCCGTTCATCAGCGCCTGGCGCACCTGCTCATAGGTGATGCCATGGCCATTGAGTTTGAGTGGGTCCAGCACGACCTGGTACTGTTTGACCATGCCACCCACGCTGGCCACTTCGGCGACATTGGGCAGGGTCTTGAGTTCGAATTTCAGGAACCAGTCCTGCAGCGCGCGCAGCTGTGACAGGTCATGCCCACCCGTGCGGTCCACCAGAGCGTATTGGTAAATCCAGCCTACACCGGTGGCGTCTGGCCCCAGAGCCGACTTGGCACCTGCAGGCAATCGCCCCTGAACCTGGTTGAGGTACTCCAGAACTCGGGAGCGCGCCCAGTAGAGGTCGGTTTTGTCATCGAACAGAATGTAGACGAAGGAATCCCCAAAGAAGGAGAAGCCTCGCACCGTTTTGGCGCCCGGCACCGACAGCATGGTGGTCGTCAGTGGATAGGTGACCTGGTTTTCCACAATCTGCGGGGCCTGCCCTGGGTAGCTGGTGCGGATGATGACCTGCACGTCCGACAGGTCTGGCAAAGCGTCGATGGGCGTGGACCGTACAGCCCACAAGCCAGCACCTGCAAGAAACACCGTGGACAGCAACACGAGAAAGCGGTTCGATACCGACCAACGGATGATGCCTGCGATCATGGTTTCGCTCCCTTGAGCGTCACTACCTCGTACTCATCGCCGACGGCCTTGAACTGGAATTGCACAGTGTCCCCGACCTTGAAGCCAGATGACTGCAGCTCCTTGGCGCGCTTGAAGTCCATGGTCATGGCCGGCCATTTGAGGGCGGGCACAGCTTCGTGGCGCAGCTTGATATTGGAAGCATCGAGCTCTTCGATCACACCCCGTGTTTCGTAAACAGGAACCTTGTCCATGGATGTGACCGACGGATTCATCGACTCCGACGGCATGTTCGTCGGGGGGATGAGGCCCCGCATGCTGGCCTCGGAATCCAGAAGGAACTGGCCGGATGCAACCACTTTCTGGCCCGCACTGAGGCCTTGGCGTATGACCAACTGCCCATCACGCTCAGCACCTATCTGCACCTCCACCGGTTTGAACTGGCCGCCATCTTCAGCCAGGTAGACCAAGGCGCGCTTGCCGGTACGGATCACGGCGTCGGAAGGTACCAGCAAGACAGATTCCGATGGGCCGTGCAGTATGGCCGTGGCCAGCATGCCTGCACGCAGTCTTTGGCCAGGGTTGGGCAATTCGATCCGCACGCGCAGGGTCCTGGTGTCTGGGTTGGTTTCCGCCAAAACGGATGCCACCTTGCCTTTAAGGGTCGTCTCAGAAGCGGCGGTGAGGCGTGCCTCCACCATTTGCCCGATTGCCAAGTTGGATGCTTGGGCCTGCGGCACGGCCAACTCCAGCCAGACCGTGCCCAGCCCTGTAATGCGGGCCAGCGTCATGCCAGGGCTCAGGCTCATGCCTTGGCGCACCATCAACTCGGTGAGCACGCCCGAAGTGGGCGCTGTGATGGTGCTCACTGGAAGGGTGCGATTGCCTTCCTCCACGCGCTGGATCAAGGCAGGAGACATCCCCTGCAGCGCCAAGCGCTGGCGGGCGGCCCGGGTCAACGCGGCATCACCCATGGCCTTCACCGCCAGAAACTCCTGCTGTGCACCAACCCATTCCGGGTTGATCACGTCCGCCAGAGGGCTGCCTGCCGTGATGACATCACCTGGTGCGCGGGTGTAAACCCGCTCCACAAAGCCGCTGGTGCGGGCTTGGACGATGCTGACATCCCGTTCACTGAGTTGCAGCGTACCTGCGACCTCCACGGTGCTGGAAATATCCTGCTGACCAACGGTTGCCACTCGCATCCCCAGGCTCTGGCTGGCGCGTGTGGAGATTGTCAGTGCGGCAGTGTCCGCACCACCTTCGTCGGCATAGCGCGGCACCAGTTGCATGTCCATGAACGGAGACGGTCCAGGCTTGTCGAACTTGGCGTCCGGTTTCATGGGATCAAACCAGTACAGCACTTTGCGTTCAGACTTTGCAGATTCGGAAACAGCAGACCCCATGTTGGAGCTTCGCTTAGTCCACCAGACCCCACCAGCGGCGCCCAGAGCCAAAATCAACAGGCCTGCAGCGATGTGGGTCAGATTCTTTTTAATAGTTTTGGAGTTCATTGGGAACCTCCGCTCAGTGGGTCATCGTTGGTGAAGTGCAGGCGTGCGCTGATCGTTTGGCGCTCCCCTTGCAGGGCAAGGAACCGGAGCTGGGTTTCCAGGGATTCCCGGCGCGCGGCCAAGTGCTCCACCAGGGTGCCTTTACCGGCCTGGTACGCCGCAAGGGTCAAGGCAATCTTGTCGCGCATCAACGGTTGAAGGATGGTCTGGTTGCGCTCCAGCGCCAGGTTCAGTCGTTCCAACTCTGCCCACTGGGTGTTGAGTTCCTGCAGGTGCTCACGCCGCAGGAGCTCCAGTTCTGCGTCCAGGCCCAGGCGTTCCAGTTGTTTGGCTGCAATTTGCGGATCCTGGCGCTTTGCTGGTGCAGTGGGCAGATCAAAAGTGAATTTGACCGACACCATGTCGCCAAACTGTTCACCACGGCGCTGGTAGGCTAGTTCCACGCCCCAGTCAGGGTTTTTGGTGGCCTGCGCTTCTTGAAGCTCGGCGTCCAGCACGCGGCTGGCGTCGTGGAGCAGGTTCACATCGGGGTGGTTTTGAATGCGGTGAGCCAGGGCCTCCCGGTCCAGGGGCCAGTTGGGCGGCTCTCCTTCCAAGGATTCAGTGGCGGCATTCCCAACCCAGCGCTCCAGTGCGGCAATGGCCTGCTTACGCTGGGCCCACAGTTCGTCCAGACGTTCGGCCAACATGGCCGCTTCCTGCCTGGGCGTCAGCGCATCCGTGATGGAGCCCCGTCCACCTGCCAATTGAGCCTGTACCGCGGCTTCCAGGAGTTTGTTTTGCTTGAAGAGACCGTCGAACAGCGCTACCTGCCGCTCCAAGGCATAACGCCGAATCCAGGCAACGGCTGTTTCTCGGCGCACAGACAGCGTGGAGAGTTGATGCGAGGATTCGGCTTGCAGAACTCTAGCTTGGGCCACAGCAATGCGGGCATCCCGTTTGCTGCGATTGGGAACGTCCTGCATGTAGGCGATGCGTTGCATCGTCATGAAGTCGCCGGTCATGCTGTAACGGTCCGGGCCCCCGATGGGAAAATTCTCCACACCTACGGCCAGCTTGGGGTCCGACAGCTCTCCCGCAGGGATCACGGCCGCTCGGGCTGAGTCCACCTTGGTCTGAGAAGCAGTCAGTGTTGGCGCACCTTGGGTGGCCGGGTTCAAGGCCCGCTCGAAAGAAAGTGGTGCCGCCTGCAGCGGGAAATGCGGCTACCAGCGAAATGGCCCAGACCGCCAGCCGATGGCAGTTGACGTGCCTTGGAACTTGAACGGAACAACACATGTTCCAACTCCTGAAATTTTGCGCCTATGGCGCGAACAGCCTTGCAGCCCAAGAGCAGCAAGGCACGGTTTCAAGAAGTTGGATTTAGGCTGGTGGGCGCCAGATGTTGAGCAGTCGAGATTCGATTGCACGATCCTTGGGACCGGCAATGAGGCCGACTGTGCTGAATTCTTCAGTTGGATTCTGCAGGTGAACAGAAAGGCCCAAAGTGCCGATTTTGCAATCTTGGCCCACTTTGCAAGTTTTGCCGGTCTTGACCCTGGTTGCCATGTCATTGCAGCAATCAGGAGTCATGGCCTGCTGGTTCATGTCAGACATGGATTGCTGCTCAGCCATGATTGTCGCTTCCATCGGGCATGGCATTTTTGGTACACCCATGCCTGCATATCCTGCCAAAGGGATCGCAAAGCTCAGCAGTACAAAAAGAAGCAAACGGGCGGTACGCACAAGTCCATTACACAACATTTCTATTTCCAGTGTAAAGCTGATCGTCAGATTGACGAGCGGCCACCAAACTGCTATGGGATAAATGGTCGGTGCGGCAACTGGCCGGGTTTCACGTTCTTTGCCATCCAACACGATGCACGGCCGTCGTGGCGTCATGCCGTGCATCCTCTTCTGAATGGAGGTAGATGCTGGTGGTGCTGATATTGGCGTGCCCCAGGTTGTCACGCACCACCTTCAAATCAGCTTTCTCGCTGAGATGACTGCCTGCGGTATGGCGCATCCAGTGCGTTGAGGCTTGTTCAATGTGGGTGGCGGCCGCTTCAAACTCCGGTCCTTGCTGGCGAAGCCGGGCGGCACTGGCGCGGAATACGCTTTTAACCACTTCATGAATTCCGCTGCGTGCCATGGGTTTGCTGGAGCCGATGATTGGAATGACCAATGGAGTGTTTTCTCCCTGCAGTGGAAGCTGACATAGGCCGCATGCTTTACGGTACGTGACCAGTTCGGTCATGAGTTCACCGGTAATGGGTACCAGCCGGGTTTTGCTGCCCTTGCAAGTGACCTCCATCCACCAGCGCTCGTGTCCATCGGCCCCCCGCCGACTGAATAGCCCGCCCATGGTCGTGCTGCAGACTTCGGAAACACGCAAACCACCTACATACAACAATGAAAACAGCCACCGGCAGCGCGCGGCTTGGAGTCGTTCGCGGTCTGTGTTGACCGGCATGGCCTGGATAGTGGCCTTCACGACATCCCAATGCTCCATGGGCAGAAACCGGCTCACACGGGGCGGTGCCAGCTTGCGTTTGCGCCGACTCAACGATAAAGGATTACCGGCCAGGTAGCCCGCCTCGACCAGCCAGGAGAACATGGCATTCAGAATGGACATGGCCTGACGCTGGCTCGACGGGCCCAAGGGTCCAGCTAACGGTCGCCAACGGATCGAATCCCGCGCGGGCTTCTGGCCAGGTTCCATGACCCACCGCTCAGTAGGTTGGGGATCGGTCAAGAACCGCTGATATACCAGCAAATCCTCATGGGTCAGGTCCGAGAGTGCCACGCCATGTTGCAGCGTGCACCACAGCAGGAGCCTTTCGGCTTCTTTGCGATAGCTTGCCAGCGTGGCGGATGAATCGGCATAGCGGGCCAGCCAGGCCAAAACGGCTGATCGATCGTCGGTGGCCGATAGCTGTGAACCAGATGGCGCACGATTGCGTCCGTTACGGCCATCCACTTGAGGCGCAATGGCCATTTGATCCAAAGGAACGAGTGAATGCATGGTGAGCTAGGCGAAGGATGAAGTCGGGCGTCATATTATGGACATTAGATTGATTATGTCCATAGATTGATAAATATATCAATAAATGCAACGTAATACGTTGTATTATTTATTGAACATTTTCAGGAAATCAGTATGGAAACCCTAGAAACCACTGAAAAACGGCTCTTAGCCGAAATTGAGGCACTTCGCCTGCAGTATCCGGACACGCAGGACCTGTATCGTGAAGTGTGCGTCGTTCTGTTTTTCCGGCACGGAATCACGCCAACGGCCAATAAGTTGTACCAGTTGGTTCGCAAGGGCAGCATGAGCGCGCCGGCCGACGCACTCAACCGGTTTTGGGAAATGCTGCGTGAAAAAAGCCGCATGCGCATCGAGCACCCTGATTTACCTGAATCTCTGCGCGATGCGGCCGGCGAAATGGTGGGTGCACTATGGCAACGCGCCCAGGCAGAGGCCAAGAGCACCCTTCATGCACTTCAGGAAGAGGCCGAGGCCAGTATCCAGGCGCGCAAAGCGCCGCTGAAGATGCGTTGCTAAAACTGCAAGGTGCCGAGACTGCTTTGGAAGCAGCTCGCCAAGATGGATTAGGCCTCCAGCAACAGGTGAACGAATTACAGGCAAG
>JADJFX010000029.1 GCA_016708345.1 Candidatus Rhodoferax bjergmarkensis | reverse complement strand
CCGATTGCCGTAGGAATTGTTTGCAGCGCCGCCCCGGCCGCCGGAGAATAGCGCCCGGCAATATCAACCCCGCGCTGCCATGTCCTGACCGGCGCAGAATCAACAACGCCTTGGGCAAGACGAGCCAGCGCGCGCTGCTGCAATACGCCTTGCGCTGACTTCGGCTGGAATGTCATTGCGCCACGGATGGCATCACGAGCGCCGCCAGCGTCGTACCCCTGAGCCGCAGCCACGAGCGCCGCCAGTCCGGAAACAGGCTCGGCAATGCCTCCCGTCGCCATCGTCAGCAGGTTTTCAGCCAATCCATAGCCGTTTCGGATGTCATTTGGCGTCAGTCTCATGGCTCAAGCCCTCATGCAATCTCAATCCCGCCCGCGCTGATGGTCAGCACCGTACCGGCGTCGGCAATGAAATCGTTTATCGTGTAGCCGGTCGGGAATTGCCATTTACTGGCATCCCACGCAGCCATTACAACGTCAGGTGATCTCGATGCCGTTGACATCAATTGTCACCACCGTTGCCGTGCTCGCCAGCGCCTGGATGAAATAACCAGACGGGATGTATTTGCCGATCATCTCCGGACAGGTGTACGTCTCATGTGCCGAGATGGACTTGGCGTCAATGATCTTGTTTGCCGCTGTTGCGGACCCGGCAGGCGCGATGATATGGACATCCACCGTCCGCGCCGATGAATCCGTGTTGGTCAGCGTGAAATTGTCAATCCGCGCCGTAACATTCAGTCGCCGTATTATGTAGCCGCCGATGCGGTCAACTGCTGGGCCGCAACCAGTTTTTTTGGTGTTACTGCCATATCATCACCTCGTCAATTCGTTTTTGGATAGCACCGATGTTTGCCTGTGCGGCCTGTACAGTTGCGCGCAACTGGTCGGGCGCATCAGCCATCGGAGCAATCATCAGCATAAGCCGGTCAACGTCTGCCCTGATTCGATCAACATCCGCGCGCATAGCCAGCATTATTGAGTCGGAGGCCATCCTTGACGTGACAGCAAGATCAGCGACTCCGGCAACGGGCGGGGAATCCTCCGCGCCGGTCATGTCTGCTGATGGGTCCAATCCATTGATCGCGGCATAGACCTTATACAGCCAATCGCGAAACGCCCTGTTGTCTCTTGGGTCAGGTGGCGGCGGGATGATGGTCGTCATGGGTGGTTTCCTTTGTCGACATCGACATATGCGCCGAGGATGACGGTTTTCACGCTGTCGGATCCGGACAACCGGAATAATCGCTCACGGGCCGAACCCAACCGGTTAAAAACCACCATCGGCAGGTAGTTGCCGACTGTCCCCATGCTGGCCTCGCGCTTGCTTGACCACGTGTGGCCGCCGTCGTCTGACCAGTCCATGTATATTTTGGGGTCATCGCCGTTTGTCAGGCCGACGCCTCGCTCAATGTTTACCGTCAATTCTCGGAAAAACAGTCGCTTGAAATCCGAGACGATGCGCGGAAACGTCCGTTCCCAGGCTATCGGCAGTCCGCCATCGCTGAAAACGTCGCGGCTCAACTCCCAGATGACGCCGGCTTCAAAATCCCCAACGAGATGCTTGTTGAATGCGAAAACGTGGCAGTTCCCCCGGTCACGGCCTTTGCCGTAGGTCTCGCGGACGTGCCACGCCTTGCCGGGGTCTTGAACCGACGCATCGTAGACAAACGTTTTCCCGCCAACCGGAAATGTCAGCACATAGAACGTGTGACCGGAGTCCTGATAGGTGTAGGCAATGGCGTCATCAATCTGCGACATCCGCGAAATCTCATACTCGATGCCGCGATTGCTGATGATCTGCGGGTTGTAGCCGTCGGCGCGATAGACAACGCCAGCGCCAGAACGATTGCGCCCGGAGCCAGAAAATCGTATTGTCGGCCAGCGCCACGGATCTCCGCGCCGCGCAACCGACCTCAATTGTCGCGCCCTGTCTGCGGGCCAGCGGGAAATCGGACGCGCCTGAGATATAGCCAGACTTCCGTCGAATCTGTGCCGAACAACCAGACCTCTTCATGGTCAACAATCGGGGTCACGATGTTGTCGACGTTTGATTCTGCCTGCGCGTAATCCAGTGCGTCATAACTGCTGCCGTTGTCGAGCGCGCTGATGTAGAACTGCTGACTGTCGGGGATGGCGAAAATGAAATAGCCTCCCAGGTAATCCACGCTGACAGACCCCGGATAGTCGGGATCGGTGACCTGAGTCAATGAAGTTCCGTTGCTGACCCATGCGCCGGAATCCGTGACAAAAATGGCCTGATAGCGGTTTTTGGAACAGGCAACCGACGGATCCAGAAACGATATTGACCCGATCAACGTTTCGTTGCCATTGCTGTCGATGCGGTAAACGTCGTCATTCGATACCGCCAGTACCGCCCCACCGAACTCGATCAACGCGTGGATCGGGCCGCTTCCAACTGCCGAAAACGTGGATTTGCCGGGAACCTTGTACATGGCCGGGCTTGTTTCCTGCTCCTCGTTATCAACGTCCAGATACAGATTGACCAGCGTCTGCGCGTCCTGATTGACGCTAAACCGCTTGTTTTGTCCGCCAGCCAGTGAGATGCGCATGGTCAGCCCTTCAAGATTTCAGGATAGCCGGACGTGTGGCTCGACCGCATCAGCAGCGGGTCAAACTGGGCATCCGGAATCTGGATATTCGACCGCAGAATGACGCGCTTGCCATCGTTGGCGATGGCGACAATGGCGGCGGCGGGTTCAATGCCATATTCCGCGCAGTATTCGGCCGCCAGCAGGGCACGAATGCCTCGGTTCCAGTGCGCGGGAATGCTCAGTGTGTCATTCAGCGCGTAATCAGCCACCGGGGCGACGCGGTCAATAACCAACGTCATTACATCGGACGGGGCCGGGTAAATCAGCAGCGTTGACAGCGGGTAGCCGGGCCGGATGGTGATGGATTCGGGGATGCCGGAAATGCCCTTGATGCTGATCCGCTCGTAATCCTCCAGCGCCATCGGCTTGAGCGGGTAATCGACACCGCCATAACTGACATGCGCCTCATAGATGGCGGTCGGTCGCTGGGTGTTTATGTCGCCACTCGCGCCGATGGTGTAGCTGCCATCGTTGGCGGTGAGCGCGAAGGATGTCTGCGGCCAGGATACGGAACCGAACGCGGTTGCGCCCATGGATTGCAGCAGGTTGTTCAGGGTAACCAGCCCGTCAGCCGCCATGACAGCCGTCGGCGTTTCCTCAGATGCCAGCACGCCAGCCATGCGGAGCGCCTGACGGATCATGTCGTTTGCGGTCATGCTTTCCTCGGGCGGCCACGACGGCGCGGCTGTTCAGGTTCTGCGTCTTGCTCAGGTTCAGGCTCAACAACCGGAACCGGATCAGGCTTGACCCATACCGACCAGCCAAGCGCGGCATGTCGGTCAATCTCAGCCTGCGAGTAAACGAACATCTTTCCGTGTTGCGGGTGCGCGATAATCGTCGCCATCTGCAATCTCCGGTGAAATTAGGGCCGTCCGTGGCCGGTGGATCAGTTGGCGGCGATAAGGCCGCACTCTTCCAGACGGGCTTCAACTTGAGCAAGACGGGCTTGCAGGTTAGCGATTACCGACAGGACGGTGTTTCCCTCGTCCTTGGTCACAAAACCGTAGGCGCTGGAGTTTGTCAGGTCTTGAATCGCGTAATCCGGAGTTCCGGGAGCGGTGTGGGTGATGCTGGTCAGTTGGGCAGTCAGCGCGGCGGGCTGGTCGACCGGGGTTGCGCCCCAGAAACCGACCAGTTCGGTAGCGGACGTACCAACCTGGCCGCCGTCGGGAGTGCCAGCAAAACAGCTTTCGTATTCAGTAGCCAGAGAAGTCATGGCGTATTACCTCGCAATCAGTGGATAACGGGCCGGTTTCCCGGCCCTTGCATCAATTGGTGATACGGCACGCCCACTCGGGGCGCAGGGCGGCCATCCCGTACAGGATGTCGATACGCATCAACATCCGGTCGTTGATGATGTCAGACGCCTGCCAGACGCGCAGCGACAGACCTTCTTGCTCCCGACGGCTACAGGTCAGCGAATCGCCCATCAGCGGCAACGGGGCCGTGATGAACTGGAATGCTTCCTTGTGGTACATCAGGTTTTGCAGGTAGCTCGTCGAAGCAGAGCCGGAGATCAGCGCCGCGCCGCCGTTGGTCGGAACAGCAGAGCAGTTCTGACGCGCGCCGGTGGTGATGATGGCCGGGGAAATGGCAACGGTCACAGCTTCGGCACCATTGGTGTCCACGTCAGCGGTCACGACGAATTGCTTCAGATGGCTGTAAGCCTGCTTGGTTTCCGGGTGAACATCGTAGCAGCCAGCGAAGGTGATGATGGAGCCAGCCTCGATGGTCTTGCTCACGCCCATGCTGGCCAGTGTCACCGAGGTATCGCCGGAAGCGACGGTGTCGTTCACGGTGCCGGTGTTGTCGCTGGATCCGTTGGTGTGGGCGTACATGCGGTCGTTTTCGTAAAAATCAGCGCCGCCGGTACGGCCAAGCATACCCTCGCGGTACTGCTCGCGGATCTGGGACGAATCCTGGAACAGGCCCTTCAGGCCGTTCACCAGACCGCCGGAGGTCACGGAATCAAGCTGCACGAAACGATTTCCGTCTTTCGGAGCCAGTTGCTGGTTCAGCTTGGCGCGGGCTGCACCGATGGCAGCCAGGTCGGAAGGCGGCGAGCCTGGCGTGCCGACTTGCTGGAAGACCTTCTTGGTGGCATAGCTGATGAAGTCGCCTTCGATGGCGGACAGCAGGCCAGCCATGGCGGGTTCAATGTACAACTTGGAAAAGGCGCCGATGTTGTCCGGGGTGATCAGGGACATTTCATCAGAGTTGAACGCCATGTCAACGCCGTCTTGGGTGGCGACGGTGATGGTCTGGCTGGTTTCGGCCTGTTCCTGCACATCGATGATGCGCGAACCCTGGCGGCGGGTGTACTGGTTCGGGGACTTCACGCGCAGGGTCGCGCCGTGCTTGGGGTCGCCCTTGAACGTTTCGTCGTACTGGCGGTCAACGGTGCCGATGAAGGCCAGCTTTTCGTGGGCAATACGCAGCGCCTCACGCGCCACGAGATCGGTTACAACAAACGAATTAGACATGGTGTCTACCTCTCAATTCAGTTATCGACGCAGCCGACCGGCTGCAATGTCCTGTTTCCGTCGAAACTCGCGATATTCGGCATCAGACATCTGGCTGACGCTTTTCTCGACCGGGGCGGAGTTGGTGCGAACTCTCGGAGCCGGGGCCGGGGCCGGTTTCGGAACCACTTTCTGGGAGACCAGCCGTGCGGCCAGTTTTCCCAATTCCATCGCCTGCTGGCGTCCTGACATGGCGGCAATACGGGCGCACTCATGGAGGTTTGTCGCCAGGTGATAAGCCACCTGCGGCCCTTCTTCCATGTCCAGAATCGTTTCAGCCATTTCGGGCTTGAGCAGGTCAGGCGGAACTGCCGCTATCACTGCATCAAAGTCCGGCGCGGTCGCCCGGATGGACGCGGCGCGCTGACTGAAGCTCTCAGCCTTTTCCTGAATCGCGGCCTGTTGTGCGGTCGCTCTCTGGGCGGTGCTGAATTTCTGTTGTGCAAGGTGCTCAGCTTTCGCGTCCAAATACGTTTCAAGGTCGGCAAAGTCCTGCGGCTGAGGCTCTTTCGACTGCGGTTGTTGCGCGGCCAATTTTGCTTCAAGCTCGGCAATGCGGGCGTCGCGTTCGTACTTTTGGCGTGTCAGGGTGTCGATGCGTTTCTTTACGCCTTTCGGCAGTTCGGCAGGGTCGGTGTCTGCGTGGTCATCGTGACCTTCGCCCGGTTCTGCGGTGTCTGTCGTTTTGGTGGCGTCGTCGGCTGCATCAGCCTGCGGTTCCGTTGCGACCTGTTCAACGGGAGTGGGTTCGGTCAAGGGCGCGTCAATAACGCTGTCTTGTTCAGACATTTGGAGGCTCCGTCGGCACGGCCAGCCTAATAGCGAGGCCGTGTGTGCTGGGATGGTTCGTCATCTCGACGATTCAGGCAGTAACCGCTGCCTGTCGGTGTAACAGATATTACGCTTACATAATGCGCTGTGCAATATCAGATAGACAACGGGCTGTCAGCAATTACCGTCACTTCCAGCGCGCTGCCTGCCGTCCACGACGACGGGGTGAACGTGCATTGGCTGATAGGCTGGTTGATGGTAAACCCGGCAATCGCGGTCGGGCTGACGTTGATAGCCACGCCGTTTCCATCGGCGACGGTGTCGCTTGTGCCGTAGGATGGCGTCGCGGAAACAGCCGTCGAACCGGCCAGCGGCGTAGCGCCAACGGAACGGAATGAAAAATGGTATGTGGATGCCTTCCAATCCTTCATGGGGACGGACTGCGCTCCACCGGCGGCGGTGATGGTTTGCTTGGCGATAACGTTCATTACATCGGCTCCTCCGGCATGTCGCCGGTGATCTCGGGGATGTTGGGGATTTCTTCAATCAGTTCGGGCGGAATCTGTTCCATCATTTCCGGCGGCAGTTCTTCCGGCATTCCCATAGGCATGCCGCCTTCCATGTCCGGCAGTTCCCGCTCCATTTCCATGCCTTCCGGCTCCTCGGTCACGTCCGGCGCGCTTGCGGCCATTTCCATCCACTGCTGCGCCAGAATCTGCGCCGCCTGTTGTGCGATGGCCGATGAATCCGGATTGGCTGCGGCAATCTTGGCGGCCTCAATCGCGGCCTTCACGTCAATTTCGTACTGACGCAACCGGCGGTCTTCGTCCTTGTCCTCCAGTTCATCTTGCAGCTTCTCGATCTCGGCCTTTTGCTGCTCGATAAGCTGCATCCCTTGGTCAATCTGCGCTGGCAATTCCGGCGCTATCTGCTGGCCTTCACCTTCCTGTTCTGCTTGCAGAATCTGCGGAGGTAGCATCAGTTTGAGACGGTCGGCGATTTCTTCCGCGCCTTCCCAATCCATCGCCTTGACCATCAAATCGCCAGCCACTTGCATGATGGCCGGGTTCATCTTGGCGATTTCAACCATGTTGTTCAGCGCCTCGATCCGCTTGGTGGCGTAGGACGGGCCGACAGTCACAACGAGGTCGTACTTTCCGGTTGTCAGGTCGTTAACCTTGCTTCCGTCTTCCATCGTCGCGTTGATGCGCTCCAATGTCTTCTGACCGTCCACGCCCATCACCTGGATGACGCGCTCGGTGTTGTAGATGTGCGGAATCAGGTCGATGATGACGCGGGCGCTGTGGCGGATGGCGCGGCCCAGGTTGTCGATATAGGCATAGGTTGCGGTGTCGCCCTCACGCTGACGGGCCAGAATGGCGCGGCCCGAGGTTTCGTTGCCCTGCTCGCCAAGGCTTGCGGAAAATATGCCGGTCGTGGATTTCAGCTCGTCCACGGCCAGCATGGCGGCGCGTTCGGCTTGGTTGTCAGGCAGCCCAGCGTTAAGCCGCTGCGGCATCGGTGCGCCCTGCTCGTTGTTGTAGGTCAGGAACGGCAGGTTGCCGGTCAGAGCGCGCTTCCAGTGCTCTTCATGACCGTCGATCTGTTCGGCCGTGACCAGCACCGGAGCGCGCGGAGCGAGCGCCTTTTGCTCGGTGTCTATGGTTCGCCAATAGTTGTACATCCGCTGCGGGTCTTTAGCGAAACGGACAATCCCGCGCAGGATGCGCTTGCCATCTACCATGTCCTCTTTGCCTTGCGCCCCGATGATTGGCAGGTACTTGCCTGGATAGTCGGTCTTTTCCTCCAGAATCTCGGCACCGGACAGCACGCACATGCGGATCGACACAATCTCGGTAGGTCGGCTGCTGACAATCATCGCCTTTTCCGGCGGCGCATCGGTTGTCGTCGTGCCGTCTTGCAGCAGGTACAGCGTGGCCGGTTCGTGGTGCTTGTACCAGTATTCAGCCACCTGCACCATTTCACCGTTCTGCCAATTCGGGTCAGACTTGCCGCTGTCAAACGTGGTCAGGTCTGCCTTGGGCCAGCGGCGCTTGTATTCGTCGCGCGTGATCGACTCGATAACGAACACATAAGGCGCGTCGCTGTAATCCGGCTGGAACGCCGGGCCAAACAGCACCGACATCGGGTTGACGATGCGCTCGATCTTGATGTCCTGGTCGAAAGTCATCGCGTCGCAATAGTCGGTAGTAATGCGCCATGCTCCAAATCCGAACGACGACGAATGCTCGATGGCGGTGTCATAGGCGTAGTCGGCGTTCGACTCAACTTCGATGTTACGAATGAGTCCTGCATAGATTTCCGCCACGTCCTCATCGCCGTCTTCCGCCGGATGAACTTTGATGCTCGGTTTGTTCTGGCGCGCATCGCCCACGATCTGGTCAACAAAGGCTGGCAGGCGGTTGATGGTCTGGATCGGTCGTCCCTTGCGCGCCGCCTTGACGTCATCGGGCCATTGGTCGCCGGCAAGAAACTTCTGATCATCGATCATCAGTTCCCGGTTTTCGCGGGCGGCCTGCATTGCGCTGGCGTATGACTCAAGTGCGGCCTTGTGTTTCGGGTCGTTCTGGCTTTTCATGTCAGCCCATCCAGCTAAATTGGGAATGTGCTTCGCTTCTCAGCGATGCGGCTTTACGTTTCGGCTTGACGATGGCCAAGCCCCGGCCAATCATGGAAAACACGTCGACGGCGTCATCGTGCTTGCCTGCCGGGAATCTGAGCAATTGCGCCAGTATATCGCCTTTCCATGCGGCGTTGGCAGGGAAAAACACCTTGCCCATGCTGGCAAGCCCCTGAATGCCTCGCGCCCGCGCCATTTTGTCGGCAATTGATGCAAGCCACTCGATTCTGCATGTCGCGTTTCTTTCACGCATTCGGCGCATCAGGAACGGCTCTACCGACCGGCGGATAGGGCCAGCTTCGCCAAACCAGCACTGAGGCTCATGACGGATGATCAGGTCGCACTTGCGCTCTATCCAGACATCCGACGTTGTTTGTCCTCGCCACCAGTCGATAACGTAGATGTTACCGTTGCTGTCAACGCCGAATACGCCATGCTCTGTCCAGTCTCCGCCTCCATCAGTCACGGCATAGTCTGATGCGCCGTAGATGGCAAGGTCGGGCGGCAACTCTTGGTAGTCTGTAAACCAACCGGCCCTGAAGTAATCGCCATCATCGGGAATCGGGTTTTGCTGATACAGGCTGTTCCAGTCTCTGGCAGGCAGCACAGAACGTATCTGCTCCAGGCGTTCAAGCGGATACCATTCGGGCCATAGCGCGGTTCCGTCCGGTTGAATGGCTGGCAGGCTCAGGACCTCCCACTTGTCGCCGCCGTGATCCTGTTCGGCCAGCAGCTTGCCGCTGAGGTCGTCGTCATGCCAGCGTGTGTTGATGACCACCACCGCGCCACCGGGCATGAGCCGGGTATAGGCTGTCGAGGTGTACCAGTCCCAGACGCGCTGGCGGGTTATCTCGCTGTCAGCCTCTTGCCGGTCTTTGAACGGGTCGTCAATCAGCAGGATGTCAGCGCCTCGCCCGGTGATGGCCGTGCCGACACCGGCAGCGACGTACATTCCGCCTTTGTCGGTGTGCCAGCGGTTCGCGGCCTTGCTGTCGATGGCAAGCGTACAGTCGAACAGCGCGCCGTACTCTGGAGATGCGACGATGTTCCGAACCTCGCGCCCGAAGTCCGACGCAAGATCACTGTTATACGATGCGGCAATGATCTGCTTTCCAGGGTTTCTCCCTATGAACCATGCCGGAAAGCGCCGTGAAGCCAGTTCTGACTTGCCATGACGCGGCGGCATGGTAATCATCAGCCGCTTGATTTCCCCACGCTCTACCGCCTCCAGCTTGGCGGCAATCAGTTCGTGATGAGGCGCGGCAATGTAGGTCGGGTTCGTGTAGGCTGAAAACGCAATCAGCCCTGAGCGGGCTTTGCGCCGGGCTAGCAGCTCACTTGCCGCTTGTTGCGGCGATAGCTGCGAGTTCATCGTCTGTCAGGTCGCGGGCGGATTGGATCCTGATTGGTCCTCCGCCCTTTCCGGTCAGTTCTGACTTGTCGGATAGCCCAAGGTCGCGGGCAATGATGTTGGCGTTCAGCATGTCGGCAGCGGCGCCGACAAACTTCTGATTGCGGATGATTTCTTCTGCTCGCGTTGTGACTTGCGTAAAATCTTCGCGGGCACTGTACTCATTCCACGTTGTCCGGCCAATATCGAGGAAGATGCACAGCCCCTCAATCGTCATGGCCCGCATCTTTGACACGGTATCGCGAACAATTGCGCCCTGAAACTGAAAGATTTTATCCTCTTGCAATGGATTGTCGTCGACCCACGCGAAATACTCACAGCAGGCAATCCACAGCTTCTCCGGGCAATCAAATATCGGCTTGCGCCCGTGGGAGCTTCGCGCCTCCCAGAATCTGTTGCCGATTGGAGCAGCCATTACCGCTTTCCCCCAAAATAATTCTTTGCCGCATCGCTCAGCGTATCAACTCCGATAAACCCGGCGATGATGCAGGTCATGAAGGCGTAATCGTAGGCTGATTGTGGGCTGATGTGCCATATCTGCATGTATAGCTCTGTCGCGGCAGGCATCATTACGCGGGCAATGACAGCAAACAGCGTCGCCTCGACAATACGGGCCGGCCATCTCTTTTTCCCCTGATACCACCCGCGCAGCATGACGATGGCAAACGTCATGGCCGGGACCAGTAGCATTTTGGCGAGTTCGTCGAGAGCTGACTCCAGCGTTCGAACCCTCACGCCATCACCTGGGCGGATCTGGCCGCTACCAACAGGATTGTTGTCGATATCATTACGAAAAATATCAGCCTCATTCACGGCCGCTCCCTCATGATGATGCCAATCGCGCCAAATACCACGGCAGCAGCGGCGAGTGCCGGTTGGAATTTGGCGGGCAGCATTGGCATCAGTCCGATGCACATAGCCGCGAGTCCGCCCCAGGTTGACGGTTCGGAAATGCGTCCGCGCTTCACGGCGTCTCCTCCACGCTCACCACCTCACGCTCGACCACCAGCGCGGGCTTGAGTCCGATTTTGATCGTGATCTCCGGCAGCATCGGGGCCGCAGCCAGATGCGCGCAGCCGGAGAGCATGGCGAGGATGATCAGGTAGCCGATGGCGTGGTATTTCATTTCGGTAGCACCTGCTGTTATGCGGCCATGTTATCGCAATCACGCGACCAGAGCCAGACAGAAGCAATCCGACGAACGGTAAAAAATATTTGGATATCCTATTGCACGCGGTTATTGGATATCCTATTATTAACTCATCGGGAGGCAATAACGCAGACCGAAAACGAAGGAAGAGCATCATGAATGCAATCACACAAGAAGTTGCTGATTTCATCACAGCCCGCCGCAGTGCAGATGCCCGTATGCTGACACGTGGCCGCATTACTGCTGAAGAAGCCGACCGTGATGAGCGTGGTTACGTGCTGCTGGCGCAGATTGTTGAATCCCATCCTGATGTTGTTGCGTTGACGTTCAACTCTATCAAAATTGGCGGAACCAACCAGATCATCATGACCGCCAAGCAGTGCGGCCATAACATCAATGTAAAGGGGTTTTGATCATGACGGCTTTGAATGTAGCGATTCAAAAAAACGGGGTGACAGTTGGTTATCTTGCAGGTGAAAACCACACAAAGAACCAAGCGCGTGCAACTCGGTTTTACAGCGTAGCGAGCGCCTCATTCGCCATGAAATCAGCACGGAATGCGCATCCTGCGTGGAATGTATCTGATGAATACGACATGGAAGTTGCTCCAGCGTCTCCAGTTACCAGAAGTGTAAAGTGACATCCCAATCCCAACTCGCTGCCAACCGTCGGCAGAACTCAAAACGGTTTCAAGTCTCGGTTTCCCTGTCCCGCGAGACGGACGGGGACATCGAGGAAAAACTAAAGACCCTGCCGCGTGGCGAGCTGTCGCGCATCATCCGTGAAGGTGTGCGGGGATACAAGCCCGCGTGACGCATAGCGCTGCATCATCGGCGCTACCTCTCCCAGAGCCAGACCTGCACCATTCCGCCTTTCCGCACTGTCTCACGCATCATATGGATCTCGTCAATCTGGCAATCGTCCAGGATGACGCCGGCGCCGGTGATGCTGTCTAGCAAGCCTTTCAGCAGGTTGTCCAGGTCGCGGGTGCGGCGGTCAGGCGGCCAGACCAGCACACGGACACCGACGCGGCCGGAAAACGCCTGCTTTCGGCCACAGAGCATGCTGACAGCGCGCTTAAAGTCCTTGGCTGCGGTTGACAGGTAGCGCATGGGCCGTCCCGCTCGGTCGCGCCCACTCTTCCAGTAATGATTGACTGACGGCGGGTACGGCAACTCAATCCCGTCGAGTATCATCCGCGTTTCGATCATCGC
>JADJFX010000028.1 GCA_016708345.1 Candidatus Rhodoferax bjergmarkensis | reverse complement strand
ATGCGTTTGCTGGTCCGTCAAAGCTGAAGGACGCGGCAGAAATTGGCCGAAACGCCTTTGCTCCTGACAAGGACTTTGCCATTCGCGAGGCCATCGCCGATATGTCGGAGTCCGAAATCATGGCCATGCGCGTCGGTCTGATGCAGGCCATCAGGGAAAAGGCCGGGACTCAGGCCGGGCAGGCTTGGCTGATGAATAACTGGAAGAATCCAGCCGTCAGGGACAAGCTGCAAGTGGCGTTTGGCAAGGATGCTGGCAAGTTCATATCGGCGCTCGCCAAGCAAGCTAAGTTCAAGCTGATGGAAGGCGCTGTAGGCGGCGGTGCGCAGACGGCAACACGACTCGCAAATGCTGATGACCTCGGCATCGAAGCCATCAAAGAGGCGGCTGCGGGTGCTGCATCTGCAAAAGCAGGCGATGTTCCCGGCGCAATGAGTTGGATTCAGAAGCTCGTCAAGCAGACGGATCTTCCGGAGCCTATCCGCAACGAGATGGGGCGCATCCTGCTGCTGAAAGGGGGTGCCGCTCGCGTAAAACTACAGGAAATGGCCGGGCTGCTGGAGCTGATAGCCAGACAGCAGGCTAAACAGGCATCAGTAACCGGCGCGTTTGTCGGTCGTCAAAATCCATGGCTAACAAACGAGGGCGGCCAGCAATGAAATATTTATCACCGTGGACTAGAGTCCGGTTTCTGGACGCGAACGGCGACCCGCTGTCGGGTGGAAAGCTGCACACCTACCTGACAGGAACCAGCACGCCAAAGGCGACCTATTCCGACAGCGGCGGCACCATCAACGCAAACCCCGTTATTCTGGATGCCGATGGCTATACAGATGTGTGGCTGGACAACGACGCGGACTATCGTTTCCGGCTGGAAAACAGTGCCGGAGTCCTGCAATGGCAGCGCGACGACATCAGTCCGACAGGCGCGGCATCCGGGGATAGCACGATTCTTGGCAACAGCGGCAAAACCTACAAAATGGTGGCTGGCGTATTGCGGCAGACGACGGCGGGCGGCGGTTGGTCGCTAATTGACGATGCGAACCACAAGCCAGTGAATTGCACCGGGGCCATTTCTGTCGATTCTGATGGCAACCTGAAAGTCGAATATGGGTTCACAGCCGTCAACAAGTCTGGATTTGTCGTCGGCGTGGACGAGACATTTGCAGAACTGGGAATCCAGGTAGGCGCGTCTGTTGGCAACTCGTTTGCAATTTTGCAGGCATACGCGGCATTTGGTGGAGCGGTTGGGGTCGGTGGTGTAGCCAGCCAGACGGCGCTCGGTCAGATACTGAATATCGCCCCGTACACCGCCGGAAACAATCAGATCGTCGATGCCACGAACGGATGGGTTACCGTGATGCACGATTCCATTGCGCACGCATCCGGCAATGGCCCAGCCGTCGCGACAAGCGTAAAAGGCAATCACGGGTTTTTTGACGTCACCAGCACAAAAACATCATTCACGCTCCGCTACAAGCGCAGCTGTTCTGGCGTTGTGACCTGCCCAGGTTCTGTCCCCACGATGCTGAGCAAGAGCTACGTCATCCCGGATTTTGCGCCGGTTGCGGTAGCCACGTCCGAGTCTGGTGGCAGCGGGCTGGTGCTGGTGACGACATCATCAGACCACGGGCTATACAACGATGCGCCGGTCATCATCGCCGGTCATTCGGTCGTCGGCTATGACGGCGAGTGGAATATAACCGTCCAGAGCAAAACGTCGTTTATCCTGCAAGGCTCGACCTACAGCAGCGACGGCACGGGTGGAACGGTGGCGCTCGGATATACGGACTGGCCCTATAGCGGCCCGTGGACGATCAGCACGGTGACAAATAGCGGCGGACTGCAAAAGATTACGACGACCGCCGCGCATGGCCTTAAAACGGATATGGCGGTCACTGTGGCAGGGGTGGCGACGGCGACAACGGCAAACGGCAATTGGCACGTCACCGTTATCGACGCGACATCGTTTACATTGCAGGGGTCCACCTATTCGGTCGACGGATCCGGTGGGGCGGTGATATTGCCGGAGGTCGTGTTTGTCACGGATCACATTGCCGTCAACCATCCGTACACCGGCGCGGATAACCCGGTGGTGCTGCAAAAACAGTATTCCGCCACGCAGAGCTACGCGCTCGAACTCGGGACGGTGACCGCATACGGATTCCGGGTATATTTCAAAAACTCAACGACGGGCGCGGTAATCACGTCCGTCAGCGATCAGATGGGGTTCAACTTCATCCGCGATGTCAGGCTGGCCGCAACCATCGGTACGACAATTGGAACCGTATCGCGCGATAATGTGCACTGCAACATGAACGCCCTGTACAGCAGCAGCGGCAATTTCTGGTTTATCGGACTATTCGAGGTTTAACATGATCTACGCAAACGGCATGACGGTAAATGCTGGCGGCGGCGGCGGTGGCGCTGCGAAATCCACCGAGTTCACCGGCTCGGCAGATTTCACGATGGGCGCGTCAACCCAATCGCTGTACATCCTGCTGATTGGTGGCGGCGGTGGCGGCGGGTCTGGAGGTACGTCAGGCGCTGGCGTAGCCTGCACGGGTGGCGGCGGTGGCGGTGGAGCGGGAAAACGCGAGTTGGTGCTAACACGCGCCGAGGTTCTGGCTGCGTACCCTACAGGCGTTGTGCCGGTAGGGATTGCAGCGGGTGGCACGGCTGGAGCGAGCGTCACGAATGCAGGGGCTGCCTCGGGTGCTGCTGGCGGTCAAGGCGGAAACACCACGTTCGGGACTATTGCCACAGCGTATGGCGGCGGCGGTGGCGGTGGCGGTGCTGGTGCTTACGTAGGGTCTGCCGGCGGTGCAGGCGGGAGCCAGCGCGCAAAAGGAAATTCGGTCACTACTACGGGAGCTTACGGCGCGGGCGGAGGGGGTAATGGTGGTATACCGACAGGCGTAAGCTCTGTAGGCTGCGGTAGCGGCGGAGGTGGGTGCTCCTCTGCTGCTGTGTCCAGTACTGGCGTCTATGCCTGTGATGGTGGTGTCGGCGGTGCATCGGGTGGTGGAGTGACATCTGCAAACGCTGCGATGAACGGAAACACCGGCGGCCCGCGATTCATGGAGACGTTAGGTGGGGACTTCGGCCCAGGCGGTGTTACCGGAAGCGCTGGTACTGCTGGTGCTGCTCCTGCTGCTGGCGGACTGTTCGGTCAAGGCGGCGGGGGCGGTGGTGGAGGCACTGCGGGCGCTGGTGGTGCGGGCGGTGCAGGTGGTCGCGGCTCAGGTGGCGGTGGTGGCGCGGGTTGCCGCAGCACACACGCAACAGGTGCTGGCGGGGTTGGCGGCGATGGATGGGCATTGGTACTGGAGTTTTGATCATGCAGCGATATGTTGTTGTTGATGCGGACGGATTTGCCGAGAATGTGATTTTGTGGGACGGCGTGACCCCATTCAGCGCATCCGGAACACTGGTGACGGAATCGAAGTGCAAGGCCAAGCAGCGCCCGGAACCAGCGCCGCAGGTGGAGGCCGTACCTGATGAGCCAATCAAGTAGGCTGGGCGAGTTATCCTGGATTGCCGAGGCGCGGACCCATATCGGCCTGCGCGAGGTTCCAGGCCCGAAAAACAACGGCGTCATTCTCGGATGGCTGAGGAAGTTGCGGGCGTGGTGGTCGGACGACTCAACGCCGTGGTGTGGGACATTTGCGGCGATGTGCCTGACTGATTCCGGGCTGACCCCGCCAAAGGACTGGTATCGGGCGACCGCGTGGCTGTCGCTGCCTGTTGCGCTGTCTCGGCCCGCCTATGGATGCGTCGTCGTGTTCACGCGGGATGGCGGCGGGCATGTCGGATTTGTCGTCGGCAAGGACAAGGCCGGAAACCTGATGGTGCTGGGTGGGAATCAGGGCGATGCCGTGAACATCCGCCCGTTCGCGCTCAATCGCGTGGCCGGGTATCGCTGGCCTTCCGCCTATCCTTCGACTGGAAGATTCGTCCTTCCGGTGCTGGATAGCGACGGAAAGGCATCGGAGAACGAGGCGTGAACAGACCATGCTCGTTTGAACTGGCCGCGCAGATTCACCGCGCGGTCAATGCAGCAACTGACTATGCATCGGACGCTGAGCAATTCGGCGTACCTGAGCATTGGGAACCCGCTTCCGGTCGTGGAGATTGCGAGGATTACGCACTGGCCAAGCGGGCGCGACTGCTGACGGCTGGATGGCCTGCTGATCGAATGGCGCTGGTGACATGCCGTCAGCCAGGCGGCGTCGGTCATGTCGTGCTGTATGTCGATACCGATGACGGCGCGTTTATCCTCGACAATACGCAAGAGCGGCCGGTATCGCCGGTGATGCTGGATTATGAGTGGGAGGCGATGCTATGCGGTGGCGAGTGGCGGGAGTTGCGTGGCTGGTCCTGATGCTGGCCGGATGCGGAACGGCGCGCCCGGTGCTGGGTGATGCCGTGATGGGGCCGGATGGCTGGCAGGAGTATTGCCAGCGCCATCCGGGGACAGATTGTGGGGAGTGAGTGTTAAAGCGGTTTCTTTACAAAGTTCCCTCGCGGTGGCGCTGATTCAATCTCGATCAGTCCGGCCTCGCGCAGTGTTTCCAGGTGCCGCGTTGCCATTACCCGGCTGGCGGCGCTCATGTTATCCGTCGTCTGCCAGTCGCGTCCCTGCGTGGCGTAGTGCGGGCAGTAGGTGTCGATCCAGTCCCACGCCTCGACAACGGCGCAGGATGCAGGGCGCGGCGTTCGGTGGGGGTCATTCTGCTGTCTCCCGCCTCAGTCGCTTGGCGTTCCGGTAGTTTTGCGTTGTTGCGTTCAAGCTGTCGGCGCTGGGCGCGGGTTGTGTTCATTTCCCACCTCGCGCGGCGTCGATGGCGGCATCAACCCCAGTATTCGTCAGACCGTGCGCCTGGATATGTTGGAACAGTTCTCCAATGTCATAATCAGAATCCCGCAGCCACCGATACCGCTCCGCATCCTTCCGCAGCCGCTCGTTTTCCTCGCGCAAGGCGGCAAACGGGCGTCATCCTCGTGACCTCACGCGCAACCTAAAGCTCTCGGCATTTCTGCTGGAGCTCACGAGAGCGCTTTGCCATCACCTTCAGCCGCTCGTTCTCCATCGCCAGATATTCCAGCGCCTTTACCACCTGATGCCGTCCATAACTCTGCGGCATCCTAATTCTGGTCGTAACATCTGGATTCACGCGGGAGCGCAGGTCGGTTATCAGTTCTTCAATGTTCATTTGATCCTCACTTGCAGCTACATGGCAATATGGCGCAGGCTTCGCAGCGGCGTTTTACGGCGAGAACAAAATGGTTTTGACGCCAGCTCCGACCCTGATACACACAACCATCGCAATACGACTCCTGCGACAGCCCGTTGACCTGGCCACGGTTGGCGCAGGCGAGGCAGTCGGGCGCGGCCCGTTCGATCCGCAGGCTGTGGATCTCCAGCATCATGCTGTGATTGTCATCGCGGACTTCCAGGAGTTCCGCCTCGGCAGCTTCCGCCCGATCCGTTTGTTGCTTCAGCGCAATCTCCAGGTCGGCAATGTTCCGGCGCAGGATGGTCGCCGTGTCGTACCGTTCGCGCACCGGCTCGACGGGTTCTGGCGCGAACTGGTCATCACATGCTGTTGTTGTCATCATCACATCTCCACCGCGTCCTGCCCCTCAACGGACAGTCGCGAAATGATTGCGTTAAGCCGATCGACTTCATCGGCCAGTGCTGCGGCCAGGGCGACTGCTGCGTCCCGGCGTGCATCAATCTCGTGACACTGCTTCAACAGCCCTGTCTGCCGGCTGTGTGCGCGTTCCAGCGATGCCGCCATGTCAGCCTCATGCTCGGCCTGAGCCTGCCACGCCTCCCACATCCAGCGCACCACAGCGCGGTTGTAGCGGCCCATGGATTGCGTCAGGTCGGGAAACTCTCGGCCTGTTGCCCAGCGCTCGAAATCGGCGCGTATGCGGTCGGTCATAATGCCTCCAGTTGCTTGGTCTTGTTCATCAGCCGCGTAATCTCCGCGCCCTGCGATTGGTTCAGGTTGTGCAGCAATTGCCGCTCTTTTTCGACAGACCACCAGATGCGGAACAGGTCGGCCGTCACCGGACTTTTGTAATCACCGTCGATCCCATGCCTGTCAAAATCGCAGAACGTCAGGTGGCACTTGCACGTATCCCGGAATCGCTCGCGGTCGCGCTCGGTCGGTTGCAGGGGATAGGTCATTTCGCATCCTCCACCATCATAATAATCACTCTCTCCATTGATCGGGCCAAATCAGGATGCGGCGTTTTTCGGCCAGACAGATACTCAGCCGCTCGCGATGCGGGTTTGACGCCGCTTTGCCTGCCGATTTCGCGGGCAACCAGGCGATGACGCTTTGCCAGTTCCAGCATGTTTTCGCGCTCTACCCATTTCGGGTATCCGCGACCGCGCACAATTGGCAGCGGCGGGGCTGATTCCAGTTTGATCACCTCGGCCAATATCCGCGCGGCAACGGCTGGCGACGCCCTGTGATAGCCGTTCATGATGTTGCTGATGTAGGTGTGACCGACGTTCATCGCGTCGGCTACCTGCTTCTGCCTGACCCCGGATTTCTCCATCCGCGCCTTGATGTCGTGAATCATGGCCACCGGAGCCTGCGTGCTGCTTCCCTTCGGGCGCCCGCGACGTCGCCTGAACTCGGGCGCGCTGGTCTTTTGCTCGACATCGGCGCGGATTACCAGATCCACGCGGGTGTCTGGCGCGCGGCGCTGGGGCGGGATTGTCGTCACCTGGCCGTTGCGGCGCTCATATTCGGCAATCAGGCTGGCGCTGGCGCAGCGCTTCTCGTTGGTCTTGCAGTCGTGCAGATGCATGGATACGTTCATGCCGCATCCTCCCCGATCGTCAGCATCTCGTCGCGCTGCTTGGTGACGCGCTCAATCTCCGCAATCAACTCCAGCACGGCGGCTGGGTTGGCGGCGGCGATGTAGGGCGAGTTGAGTCCGTTGTAAATGGTTGCAATCGGCTTTATCCCGCCACCTGTTCCGCGCAGCACTCCAGCTCGGTCGTACCACGGCCCCGGCGTCGCAGCCTGTGCCAGCTGGCGCAGTTCGTTGATTTGTTCTTGCGTCATGACATTCGCCCCTTAATACTCAATCGACACATGCGGCACAGTACCCGACGCAATCGCCTTTATCAGCGCCTTGCCTTGTTCCTCACTGATTCCTGCCGCAACAATCCCGGCCAATGCTTCACGGTTAATGCGGCGCATATGCTCCTTGTTGGCCTCGCGCTCTGCCTGAGCCTTGGCCGCTGCTTCCTGTTCCGCGATGCGCTGACGCTCGGCGCGTTGACGTTCGGCCTCAACTGCTGCAACCCGGTCACGTTCGGCGCGTTCTGCGGCTTCCTGGGACTCACGCTTGGCGCGTTCTTCCGACTCCACGCGACGGCGCTCGGCGTCCTGTTCGCGCAGTTTGGCAGCTTCGGCTTCAGCCTTGGCGCGGGCCTCGGCTTGTTCCGATGCGATGCGTGCGCGTTCTGCGGCTTCACGTTCGGCGCGGGCGGCGGCTTCTGCATCGGCACGAGCCTTGGCAGCGGCCTCTTCGGCCTCACGGCGGGCGCGATCCTCGGCCTCGCGGATGCGTTGCGCCTCGCGCTCAGCGGCCAATCGTTCGGCCTCCGCCTTTGCTTCAGCGGCGCGTCGGTCGGCGTCTTCCTGCTCGCGGCGCGCGGCTTCAGCGCGGAGCCGGGCCAGTTCAGCTTGCTCAGCCTCGTGCTGCTGGCGGCGTTGCAGGTCAAGGCGCAGAATTGCCAGCGTCTCGTCTTTCGCCTTGCCAGCCTCTGCCGCAAACTCCTGCCAGTGGTCGCCAAGCGTGACAGCCTCGGCTTGAGCAATCAGGGCGGCAATGTCTGCGGAGTCGGTACCCATGGCAAGCGCTGACAGTTCGCGCAATTGCTGGATGGCGTCTTTGTGGCGCTGGATACGGTCAGCCTCAGCCTGTTCCCAATCCGTCAACGGCTTGCGGATTTCGTCTCGCAGCTTGTCGCACTCATCGCGCCATTTTTTGCGGTCGGCGTCGATCAGGGCAAGGCGCTTTTTTTCTTCGGCCACCAGTTCCTTGCCAAAGTCATCTACCAGCGTTTTTGTCTTGCTGACCTTGTATGCCAGCGATGCGATACGGTCACGGCCCTTCTTTGTCGTCAGGTCTGGAACCTCTGCGGATGCCTCCGACTTAATGCGCTGAATCAGCACGTCGATGCCGGACGTAGTTGCAAAAGCCTGAGCAATTGCTGTGTTGTCGATTACTGCGATTTCTTGCGTCATCTTAAATCCCCTTTTCAGTCCGTTTAGTATTGCACCCGCAATGGTGTTAGTCAATGCGGGCGCAATAGTTTATTGTGGTTACATCAAAACGGGAGGTCACTTCCGTCGTCGAAATCATCAACCGGAGCCGGTTGCGGCGCTGCCCGTTGTTGGCGTGGTGCCGGTTCGGAATCCTGGCCGTCCGATTTCTTCCCGCCAGCAAACTTGAACTCAACCAGTTTTGCCTTCAGGTAGCTTTTGCCGTTGTATTCCTCGACCTGCACCTCGTCCATGGTCGCCATGATGAGGGTCCCCTTGGTCATCATCCCGGCGACCTGTGCGGCCCGTTTGCCGAACATCGTCAGGCCAATCCATTGGGGCTTCTTCTTGTCGCCGAAGCCGACGTCATAGGCGGCGTACAGCGATAGGATTTCAGTCTGCCCGGCCTGTTTCAGTTCGGCGTCTTTGCCGAGTCGGATAAGTTCGATAAACATGGCTATTCTTCCTCTGTTACATCGGCCGTGATGTCAGCCGTGACGTCTTTGTAAAAGTCGCCGCCCAATGCGGCTTTAATGTCGTCCGGAGTCTTGCCCCATGCGTCAACGATTGCGGCCAGGCCTTCGCCTGCCTTTTTCGTCAGCGCTGCCCGGAACTTTTCAACGCGGTCGTCAGCGGGCGGCGTCAGCATCTTGATGATAAACGGTTCCTTCTTGCCACGCGTAGCCGTCAGTTGCAGGCTGATTTCGCGCTCAATGTGCGTCATGTGGCTAATGCGGATTCCGCCCACTGCCACGCCTGCCCATTTGACGGCGAGGTCGTTGAACAGGGTCATGGAACGGCCTACCCACTGATTGCCATCCTCGCCCCATGCGAAGATCAGTACCTTGCGCATGGACTTGCATGGCTTGTATGGGCGTCCGTTTTCGTTTCGGTAATGCACGATGATTGGTTGATCGTCGGATCCACGCGCTACGCTTGTTACCGTGATTGTCATCGGGCCGTACAAAAGCTGTTCGCTATTAATTTGGTCGCTCTTCGGAACAATCGTGTCCCGCAAATTGGATACATCAGACATAGTTCACCTCTATTTCCCCGTCAAAGCCTTCGATGGCACGCCGGGCATAACCCGGCACGCTCAATTCTTGCATCTCGATTTCAGCCACATATCCCGGCCACAGGTCAGCGGCCAGGCATTCAGCATACCGTTCCAGCAGCGTATCAATCAGCCCGTCAGCGTAGTCGAGCAGGTACTGCGGAACGGAATAGTACGCCACCAGGTGCGGCGCTTCGGACTCGACACATCCGAAAATAAAATCAGGCGTGGTGCCGGTTGCTGCGCCAATGACGCGACGGTAAAACGCGGCCTGGATGTGATAGCCGAGGTTCCACGCGGACCTCCCGAACGCCTCCGGGCTGGCGTCTTTCGTGGTCTTCACGTCCATCACCAGCGGCCAGTCAGCGGTGATGAAATCAGGGCGGCACTTGCACGAAACGCCGTTGATCGTGGCGTAAATCGACTGTTCGACGCTGTGCGAGCGGTCAAACAAGGCGCGGCTGATGTCGTTGTCGCGGAAAGAGCAGGCCATGTTCATCACCTGCGCCATTTCGTCGGCAGTCAGGATTTCAGCGCCGGATGCCAGCAAGTCGGCGTAGGCTTGCTTGCCTGCCGTCGTGCGGCGGTCGAGTCCTTCCGGCATAGCTACATATTCCGAGTTAAACCGTTCAGGCTCCAGGATGGCGCAATGCGTGGCCGTGCCGAGTTTCATAGCGGCAGTCGGTTGGCGCTCAACCCGGTTAGGGTCAAGGTATGCGGCGTAGTAGTGCGCAGGGCTGCGCATAAACAACTTGAGTCCGGAAGCGCTGATGGCGCTGGTATCGGCGTGGTATTCGGCGTTATTCACTTTTCATCCCCTTGTCAGTCATCGCCCGCAGCGCATCTTCCGCAGCCGAGAGCATCAGTTTTGCCGCATCGTGTGCGACGGTTGCCAGAAATTGCGCGTATTCCTGTTCGTCCGGAATCTGGCCATAGATGCGCGCATCGTCCAGCAAACAGGCCGCAGTGCGCGCCATGTTCGCCACAGAGCGCAGGCTGTCAATTGCCGGGTGTTCGCCCGTAATCTCGGGCGGCATGGCTTCCAGAGACCGGCGCGTCATTTCTCGGCTGGCGTTATACTTGCTCATCATTGCCACTCCATACATAGATCAGGGTTCCGCCCACCAGCAGGGCGATGAGGTATGTCACCAGGCCGCCCAGCAGTGACCAGCAGGCCACTATCAGGAAGGCGGTGATAGCCGTCGCGAGGACGACGGCGATAAGGTCTAGCAGGTCTGCGGTTTTCATGCTTCCTCCTGGGCCATTTCGCGGCGGGCGATGGCGGCCTCGCAGGCCTGCCAGATGCGGCCATCCTTGAATGCTTCCATCGCGGCCTGCTCGACGTGCTCCTGCACATCCTCAAACCACGCGACCATTGCACCGATGTCGTCGCCTTTCGGCGTCAACACCGAGATGATCTCGATGCTTTCTTCTTCGCCGGGGCTGTCCATGCTGGCATCCTCGCCCGGATAATACGTTCCTATCACTTCCAGCTTGACGCCGGACAACTCTATGTAGTGGTGAATGGGATGGCTCATGCTGCCACCTCCACCACGGCCAAAAACTGGCCGTAGGTGGCGTCACCTGCCACGCGGGGGCTGAGCGCCTCTACGGAACCAGACGGGCGGATGAAAATCGCCCAGCGGCCAGCGTGTGTGATTTCCCCTGAAGGGATGCAAGCCTCGCGTCCCATTGCGTTGAAAGCTGCAGTTGCGGTGATGATCTTCATGTCGTTCCCCTTGTTTGTGTGGCTCGTTTCGATGAATCCAGTATTGCACCAGCAATAACATACCGTCAACCCCATACGCTAAAAATAATCTTGCGCGACTATTGCTGGCGCTATATAGTGGAGTCCATGTAGATGAGGTGATAAAGTGGACTTTCAAAAAATTGTGGCCGAAATCCTGGAAACCGGGATGACACAGACAGAGTTAGCGAAACGATGCGGCCACGGGACAACCCAGGGCCACATCAGCGCCATTTATACCGGGCGGCGTGGTGATAAGGTGGGTTACCAACTTGGCGCGGCGCTGGTCAAGATTCACCGCAAAGCGATGCGCAACAAAACACAAACCGACGAGAGCGCAACATGAACGACCAACAGATTGAATCCGAAATCCAAAGCAAGGGCCTGACAGCGCCGCGTGTGACGCCGCAGGACATCGAGGCGAACATCCTCAGTGAGTTTTGCTTTACTGCCGCGCAGGGCGCTGACGGCGCGGCAGGCTACCAGCAAGACGCGGTACAGGGCTGCATCGGTTACGACCATCTTCGGCTGCTGACCTTTTGCGTGCTGGTGCTGAAGAACGGATTCACCGTGACCGGCGAGTCCGCCTGCGCCTCTCCCGAAAACTTCGACGCCGAACTGGGCCGCAAGATCGCCCGCCAGAACGCCATCAACAAGGTCTGGCCGCTGATGGGTTTTGCCCTGAAGCAAAAGCTGCACGAAAACAGTTAACCCATAGTGAGACAGGAGCCGGTAGCTCATCGGCTCAGGGATGAGGGTCTGACGTTTTAGCGAAAGGCGGGCGTCGGGACAGGGGATGCAATGAGTCAGACGGGTTCACCCTAAGCCGGAATCATCGCCGGGTCGATCAGATGCGTCGGGAATCCAGAAGAAAGTTCGACGTAAAAGTACAGTTCTGGCGAGTGGCTGGCGTAACCAGCCCAACGATCAGCGCCTTGATACGCCCAGGCTCAAGGGAGTCGCTCTCCGGCAATTGGGAACAGGGCGCTGATCGTTGATGAGTGGTGTTGGGTTTTTGGACGGGCGCACCCGCAATCAAAAACGCCACGTTTGGCGCGATGGTAGATGGGTACTACGGCTGACTCATTATCAGCAGATTCCGTTCGACTCGGATGACCGCCAACATCAACACTTCAACCGCATGGGCATTGGACGATTCCGGGACAGCCGGAATATGGGTGTGACGAGGCCGGACAATCGCGCGATAAAGCCAGCAACTCACAGATGCGCGGGAAACCGGGAGTCATGACCCGGACAACCGCACAAAGGGCGAAAGCTCCCCGATGCGTCATTGAGACGCGAAAACAGTGTCCAGCCGGTTGCGGTTCTAGCTCAACGGGAGAGCGGGTGGTCATGATGATCGCGCAGGTCGGGTGTTCGAGTCACCCGCCGCAACCAGACACGCCGGACGGGATCAGCAATGACCGCACCATCCGGCGACCATTCCGCACCAACCCCACCACACCACCACCCCCTAAAAATATTGCGCTTGCAATTATTTCCGCGCCCCTGTAATCTGCATTTGTCCGCTGAAATTGGCGGCTATTTTGGGGATTACCATGGACAACAACGAAGATATGTCTTGGACTCAAGACGAGTTTGAGGAGTGCGTGGCCGGAACACTGATTGCCATGTTTGAAAGCAAGATCAAAAAGGATCGCAGCAATCCGTCATGCGCACGACTGACGGAAGACAAGATGCACGCAATCCGCATGTTCGGGCCGTACATCCCGCATGGTGGCCGGTACATTGAAGCCCCGCAAGGCGACAAAATGGTCATTGATGTCAAGAATGATCCTATTCCGTCAATGGGCTGCTACTCTCACGGCCATGTCGGAGGCAAAGCGGCTGACATCCTTGATGGCTATTCCAATCACCACTTCTTTCAGGAAATTTCAGCCCTGCCAAAAGACAGGGTGCGGAAGGGGCATGGCCGCTTGTTCCGGATCATTTCGGCATCTGCTGAAAGCAAGTACCTGCGGGGCTGCTGCGACTATGTGACCGTTTCGTCGTCCGGCGAGGTTGTTGCGTGTGACACTGTGGTTCAAAGCTCATTGCGCGGCACTCCGGGCGAAAGAACCCGGACATACTCAGAGTATGAAACAGACACGCACCGGATTTATCAGGTTGCGTTTAGTGCGTTTGCCGCCATCCAGTTTCACAATGATCGTCGGTTCTGCTGGCAGATAAGGGCCGAGGAATCCAAGGCTAAGGCCTATCTTGGCTGCGGCATCAGCGAGATTAAGTCGCTGCTGTATGCCCGGTCATTGCCGCAAACAGAGACAGGCCGGAAGCGTCCGATTCTGCACCTTGTCAACGCACACCAGCGCCGCATGAAGAGCGGAACAGAGGTTGACGTTACCGCCTTCCTTCGCGGCGTGCAGACTGTTGAAATTGGCGGCACAAAGTTCACCGTGATTCCGCCAAAAATAATGCGCGAAACCTTGTCGGAAAACAGCGAACGGTTTAGAAAAAAGCAGGTGATGTGGTAATTACGCGCCGCTGAAATTGGCGGCATTGGTTAATTTTTGGGGGGGGTTTATGGAAAACACAGACGGAATTTCGCTTGTTGGCGGTGACGCATCAGCGCGCAAAATGAAGAAGTCGCGGCGCTGCAAACACGCCATCTACAACGACCATTTTCAGAACTTCAAACGGTATGCGCTCCCGAAGGCGCAACTGGTCATCGCGGACATTCCATACAACATCGGCAAGAACGCATACGGCAGCAACCCGAGCTGGTACGTCGGCGGCGACAACAAGAACGGGCAAAGCGAACTGGCGGGCAAGAACTTTTTTGACACAGACGTGAATTTCAACATCAACGAATTTATGCACTTCTGTTCTAACCTGCTGGTCAAGGAGCCGAAGGAAACCGGCAAAGCGCCCTGCATGATTGTGTTTTGCTCACACATGCAGCAATTCGGACTGATTGACCTTGCCAAGAAACACGGATTCAAGGGCAGTATTCCCCTGGTTTTCTACAAGAACTTTTCCCCGCAAGTCCTGAAGGCCAACATGCGTATCGTCGGCAATTGCGAATACGCCGTCCTGTTTTACCGTGACAAGCTGCCGAAATTCAACAACAACGGAAAGATGGTATTCAATGCCATGCCCTGGCCGCGTGAGCAGGTCAGCAAGATACATCCGACGCAGAAGCCGGTGATGCTACTGCAACAACTGATTGCCCTGTTTACCGACCCCGGCGAGGTCGTTGTAGACCCATGCTGTGGCAGTGGCTCGACGATCATTGCAGCAAAGCGCAGCGGGCGCAGCGGTTACGGCTTCGAGATCAAGAAATCATTCCACCGTGACGCTATCAAGTGGCTGCATCAGGAAGGCTCGCAAGGCTCATTTCTGGATGTTCTGGATTCTGCGATTGCGTGACAGGCCGCACTTTTCTAGGTTACAGGGCGCGGAATATGCGGTAAAATAGCGGCACTGATTCGGCGTGGAACCTGGATCAGTACTGTATTGGGTGTTAGCGAGGAAACGAGCCTTTTCCTCTCTGCCGTGTTTCTGTTGTGTGGCCTACCCTCGCTGGCACCCACGCACAACAGGACGTTCCACCGGCGGAGAGGAAAGGGCTTTTTTGTTGGTGCGTTATGAACTATTACGCGTTCCATATTGGCGACTATAAAGCCCACACGCAACACCTGACACCGATGGAGGACTTGATCTACCGTCGCATGTTAGACCTGTATTACCTCAACGAATCCCCCCTTCCTGACGCGAAAAAAATAGCGCGTTCAATCTGCCTTCGCGACCATATTCCCGACATTGAAACCATCCTCTCCGAGTTCTTTGTGGACACCCCGGAAGGGTTCATTCATGCCCGGTGTGAGCGCGAAATTAAGGCCATGAATGAGAAATCAGGCAAGGCAAAAGCAAGCGCGCAAGCACGGTGGAAAAAAGGAACTGATGCGAACGCAATGCGAACGCATAGCGAAACGGATGCGAACGCATCGAAAAACCATGCGAACGCATCGAATTTGGATGCGAACGCAATGCGTTCCGGATGCGAAGGCAATGCTCCCAATACCCAATACCCAATACCAAAACCAGAGTTTAAAGAAGAAGAAAACCCGCACCTGTTTTCTGACTCCGACACTCGCCGGTTTTTCGCCATGCCGATGGACTGGAATCCCGACCCTGTTGAACTGCAAAAGTACGTCAACGGGAAGATTCACGCCGGGAAGCCGTTGACGCTGGAAACCGTCTTGGGGCATCTTGGGGATTACCGGGAAGCGACCCACGCGAAGGGCGAGAGTCGCACAGAATCGGAATGGTGCCGGGCGCTGGTCAAGTGGGCGCAACGATGCCTGAGCAATCCCGCCAAGCCAGCCAGCAAGCCGCCAACCGAACAGGCACCGCTCGACCTGTACAAACCAATAATAACCCCGCCGCCATTCTCGAATATGCGCGGCGCACGAGACCCGGAATTGGCCGCAAGAGCCAAACGCGACCGGTTGGAGTTGTTCCATGGAAAATCTTGACGCCATACCAAAAAACATCCCGCATAGCCTGAGCCTGGAGCAAGCGGTTTTGTCCGGCATCATGTCAGACGGCGAAGGGTGGGATGCAGTTTGTAACGTGATTCAGGAGGTGGATTTCTTCAGCCCGCGTCACCGCGTCATCTGGACGGCCTGTGCGAGCCTGTACGGGTCGAATGTGGCGGTTGACCCGTTGACCGTCAGCGACTACCTGAAAACGCACGGACTTGATGCGCGGATGGGCGGCGATGACTACCTGGGCGAGATCATCAAGAACTCACCCGCCACCACACACAACATCGAAGCCTACGCCGGGCGCATCCGCGAGCTGTCTGTCTTGCGGCAACTGCTTGGCGTGTCAGAGATTATCGCTGGCAGCATCCTCGCGCCGGACGGCAAGACCGCTGCCGAACTGTTGAGCGATGCCGAGGGCGCAGTCTTGGGAATATCGACCGCACGGGGCGGCATTGGGCGCGAAATCCCGATACACGATAGCAAGTCGATGCTGGCCGAATCATTCGACCGCATGTCGGCCGCAATGGATCGCAAACCGGGACAACTGTCCGGAGTGGCTACCGGATTGCGCGGCATGGATGATTGGACGGACGGCTTTCAGTCGGGCGATATGATTGTTGTGGGCGCGCGGCCGAGCATGGGGAAAACAACATACGGCCTGAACATCGCTGAGGCGGCGCTATTCTCGCAGCCGCTGCCGGTCGTGATATTTTCCATGGAGTCGCCAAGCTGGCAGATTATCAACCGGATGCTGGCCATGCGCTCCGGCGTGCCGATGAGCAAGATTCAGCGCGGATGGTTCGAGGCTGACGAGTATCAGCGCGTATCAAACGCCACAGCCGATATCAAGACGCGCCAGTTTCTGGTCTGCGATCAGGGCAGCATGTCACCGAACGACATGCGGGCGGTATGCCGCCGAATCGCACGGCAGCATGGCGGCATCGGGCTGATGATGTTCGATTATTTCCAGAAATCCCGGAGCAATCGCAGCGACGACCGCCGCACGACAAACGACATTCTGACCGAGGTCAGCGCCGACATTAAGGGCCTGGGCATGGAGTACAAATGCCCGACTGTGGTGCTGTCGCAACTGTCAAAAACATGCGAGCGCCGCCCGAACAAGCGCCCGATGAATAGCGACCTCCGCGACTGTGGCGGCATCGAACAGGATGCGGACGTGATTATCATGCTGTATCGGGACGAGGTATATAACCCGACGAACGCCGAAGCGCAGGGGCTTGCCGAGCTGATCGTCACGAAGAACCGCAATGGGCCGACAGGAACGCTCATGACCCGATTCCATGGCGATGTGTTCCGGTTTGCGGATATTGAAAATCAGGACGGGAGGTTTTGAGATGAAAGTAACGCTGCGGATATTTGGCGGGTGCGTCTGTTTTTTTGACGGAAATAAGGAGATCCGAGAGGGATCCGAGTTTTACTGGATTCCGGTTTCTGACTTGCGAATTGGGGAAAAACGCCGCGACTGGATGCGCCAACTTTCCGAAAAAACATGGTTTACGCCAGATGTTAAATCTCGACTAGTTGCAATGGTCAGCAATTGAGCCTTCACCGCCACCTCGTCACCTGCCGCCTATGCCAACTCGAACAAGGCCACTACTGCCCCGCGCTGTCCGAAAAGACGGCGCAGGGTATGCGCGAACGGGCCAAGACTGACCCGGTCGGATTCGCGGAGTACGTCAGCCGGGTTATTTTCGAGCGGATTACGGGGAAAGTGGTTGACGGTGAATAATGCTAGTGCAATACTTGGGGCATACCAAACAGGCAGACCGGAGCAACACCATGAACGCAAACACCCAAGCAGCTAAGACCTTCGGCGCAATCGCTTTCGCTTCCGGCATCAAGTGCGCGCCTTGCCTTGATGGAAACATGATGGACATGCTCAAGGGCCGCACGATTGGCGACAAGCGCAGCGCGCAGGAAATGAAAGCGTGGATTTCTGGCTGGACTCAAGCAAGCCTGGCGGCCTAAAAACAACACGGAGCGGCCAGCCCGCTCCAAACAACGGGGATTTAGCCATGAGAGCATGGGAACAGCGCGAGTCAGCGCGGACGGGCAAGCCGGTTCCGCAAGTGCTTGCTGAGCTACTGGAGCAATCAGGCGGGAAGTGGGAAACCATCGGCCTGCTGTCAAACATGACGCATCAGGCTGCGCATCGGATGTTTGTCCGCAACGGAATCCAGAAAAAACCGGTGCATAGTTTTGAGTTTCGCGGCGTGACGGCCAGCATGGTCCAGCACTGCAAAACGCACGGCCTGAGCTATTTCGCCGTCAAGCAGTACGTCCGAAGCCACGAGGTCAGCCGTGCAGATGCGCTTGAGTTGTACGTCACGAACCAGGTTAAAAAACATCACTGGGGAGTACCGCAATGACAGACCCCGTAAACAACCCCGCCCACTACTGCGGACATGCCTCCGGAATCGAATGTATCCAGGTCACGCGCCATCTGAGCTTTAACCGGGGCAATGCCTTCAAGTACATTTTCCGGCACAGGAGCAAAGGCGCACCGGCTCAAGACCTGCAAAAGGCGCTCTGGTACATCCGCGACGAAATCAAGCACAAAGGCCGCATTGTCAATCCGAACGAATACCGCCGCCGGGCGCTGCGGAAAATACTGGACGCCACGCCGGAAACCTGGGAGGCGCTTTGTTATCTCAGCCTGTGCACAGCTGGAACGTTTGCGCTGAAAACTGCGGAACAGGCGTTGATGGAGCATATCGGGGAGCAACCATGACGTTCTCCCGAGGCCATACCAGGCAAATGCCACGTAATCGCGCCATAGGCCGCCTTAAAGCCGGGGAAATGAACAAAACCGAGTCAGCCTACGCTGAACACCTGAAGGCGTCTCAAATCGCCGGAGAGGTGGCTTTGTGGTGGTTTGAGTGTGTCGGGCTGAAGGTTGCGGCAAAGTGTCACTACTACCCGGATTTTATGGTCTTGTTCCCCGATGGCCGGATTGAGATACACGAGGTCAAGGCGCGCAACTCTGCCGGAGGGTATCGGGCAGAGGATGACGCAAAAGTGAAGCTGCGCGTGTGCGCTGAAAAGTTCCCGTTTCCGCTCGTCGTGGTCTGGCCGAAACAGGGCGGATTCCGTGCTGGATGGGAGCGGGAAGAACTATGAAAAAACCACTCCAATACCAACCCTTCGCCGCTTTTCGCGTCACCCCGTCCGGCATCGAAGGCCCAATCCGTCACGAAAACGGCTGCGCGAAATACTGCACGAAGCCGCATAACTGGAAAGTTTCCGCCGTCATCCGGTACGAAGACGGCGACCTGATACGGGAAGACGTGGTCAAGTTTGAGGCTAAGCGCGCCATGCCAACCGATTTTACGGCGGACATGTACAAGCATCTGAACGACCGAATTGCAGGGCGGAAATGGTATTTTGCGAGGGTGACATGTCGGCCAATACTGAACTGATGCAGCCGGAGTTGTTCGGCCAGGATGAGCCGCCATGCCTTGGTTACGACGTTTGCCCCTGTAAAACTTTGCGGCTGCCGATGGCTAGGGCTTGGCACTCCGTTCGCCAGCGATGTAAAAAAGCCAGACTTGCCAAACAATCCGGACGAGGGATAATATCCAATCATCCCCTTCCCGGAGCCATCCGGGTTTTTATTCCGAGGCCAACATGATTTCATCGCGTGACCTCAACGACCTGCATCCCGCCGTCAAGCGCCGCGCCCTGGCCATGATTTCCGCCTGCGATGCGGACGGCATCACGCTGCTCATCACCAGCACCTACCGCGACAATGCCAGCCAAGACAAACTCTACGCACAGGGACGAGGCGGCGCTGTTGGCCCGGTCGTAACCAACGCCAAAGGCGGGCAGAGCTGGCATAACTGGCGTCTGGCGTTTGATATTGTCCCAATCGTTCACGGCAAACCCTGCTGGGCTACAACCGGCGACGCTGGCGACTCCTGGCGCAAAATCGGCGACATCGGAAATCATGCAGGCTGGAATGGGCCGGGAGACTGGAAACGGTTCCCGAGTTCCCGCATTTTCAATACACCCGGCGGGCTGACATTGGCTGACCTGCAATCCGGAAAGACACTCCGAGGTGACGCATGAGCACAACCGCCCGCATCAAGGACAAGCTCAAACGCCAGTCCACATGGTCGGGTATCGGCTTGGTGGCGCTGGCACTGACGCCAGTCTTCCCGGCCTACGCCGCCTACCTGTCGGCACTGGCCGGTGTATCCGCCGGGCTGAAGCTGATCCTGT
The DNA here is from genome assembly GCA_016708345.1 of Candidatus Rhodoferax bjergmarkensis. Lineage (GTDB taxonomy): Bacteria > Pseudomonadota > Gammaproteobacteria > Burkholderiales > Burkholderiaceae_C > Rhodoferax > Rhodoferax bjergmarkensis. Next base: position 13,469 of record JADJFX010000028.1, on the reverse strand, counting down.
CTGAGGATAGTACCAAGGGCGCGGGCAATGCTGGACAAAACTGAGCATGTACAGCATGTCCAACACGTAGCGGAGGTGGGCACGGTGACGGCCAAGGTTACGCCGCCGGTTGTAGTATCCGGCATGGTGATTGCTGGCTACCCGTTGCAGGACTGGCTGATTGCGCTGACCATCATCTACACGGTCATCCAGATCGTCCTGCTGATGCCGAAGCTGCGTCAGATGTGGAGGGGGAGATGATGGCAAACCCTGTAGGTCGTCCGCGCACCACCACCTCAGTCCTGCCGGATGACTGGCATGAAATCGTTCGCCGGTGCGGGCAGGACGGGCAATCCGCCGTAACTATCCGCTGCAAATTGGGTATCGGCATGTCAGCATGGGAGACATTGCTTGAGGATTCCGAGGATTTTCGTGAAACCGTAAAGGAGGCCAAGGCGCTTTGCGAGCACTGGTGGGAGGAGCGGGGCCGGGAAATGGCAATGGGCCTTGATGGTAATTCGACAGTGTGGATATTCAACATGAAGAACCGCTTCGGCTGGAAGGATAAAACAGAGCTTACTGGTGAAGGCGGCGGCCCGATAGAACAGGCGGTCAGCATTTCGGTCACATTCCATGAGCCAGGTTAACGCGCAATTTCCCGTCAAACTGCAATGCCTATTCAAGCCATCCCGGTACAAAATCCTGCACGGAGGGCGAGGTTCCGGAAAATCCTGGGGAGTTGCCCGCGCCCTGCTCATCCTCGCCGCGCAGAAACCGATGCGCATTCTCTGCACCCGCGAAGTGCAAAACTCAATTCTTGAGTCCGTCCACAAACTGCTGTCCGACCAGATATCCGATCTCGGTTTGTCCGCGTTTTACGAGATCCAGAAAACGACAATCCGGGGCGCAAACGGGACTCAATTCATCTTTGAGGGTCTGCGCCACAACATCAACAGCATCAAATCGATGGAGGGTATCGATGTTTGCTGGGTTGAGGAGGCCGAAAAAGTATCGGACGAGTCCTGGCGCGTACTCATCCCGACGATCCGCGCCGAAAACTCGGAAATCTGGGTGACGTTCAATCCGCACCTGGAGACCGACCCCACTTACCAGCGATTCATCGCCAGTCCGCCATCCGGCGCGGTGATTGTGGCCGTCAACTGGCGGGATAATCCGTGGTTTCCGGCTGTGCTGGAAAACGAACGCGCCGCCATGGAATCCGGCGGAAGTCGCGATCTATACCTGCACATCTGGGAAGGCCATTGTATGCGCGTACTGGATGGTGCCGTCTATGCAGATGAGATGCGCCGGATGCGCGAGGAGGGTAGGATAACTACTGTGCCGTATGAGCCGACCAAGCCCGTTTCCACGTTTTGGGATTTGGGGTGGGGTGACAACACGGCCATCTGGTTTGTGCAATCCGTCGGGATGCAGCTGCGGGTTATCGATTTTTTGCAGGACAACCGCAAAACATTGGCCCACTACGCCAAGGCGTTGCAGGCAAAAGAATACGTCTACGACATGTATTATTTTTTGCATGATGCGAGCCACGGCAACTTGGGGACGGGCAAAACCACGCTGGAAATGCTGCGAGAGTTGGGACTCAAATGCAAAATTGTCCCGCAAATCGGCATTGATAACGGCATCAAGACAGCGCGATCAATGTTCTCGACTGTCTGGATTGATGAAAAAAGGTGCGCCGACGGCATCCGGTCTCTAGAATACTACCACTACGATGAAAACACCGACGGCGGCAGCAAGCGCAATCCGGCTCACGACTGGTCAAGTCATGCCGCCGACGCATGGCGCTATTTCGCCGTGGGGTGGAAGGATCGATCCGAAACACCAAGGCAACCAAAGCCGCGAAACGTCGGCGGCGGCAGCTGGATGAGTTGATAGCCGAGAGGCTCAGGGGTTACCGATGACGGACAAGAATCAAGACGCGTTTGCCAAGGCGCGTGAGCGGTACGAGCAGGCGTCCAGCTACTGGGGCAACTGGCGGAAGGCGGCCCGAGAGGACAGGGAGTTTTTCGCCGGCGATCAGTGGTTGCCAGCCGACCGCAACAACCGGGAGATACAGCGCCGTCCCGTGCTGACAATCAACCGCCTGCCAGTATTCGCCCGCCAGATCATCGGCGATGCACGCCAAAACAAGCCAAGTATCAAAATATATCCGGCAGAGGATGGCGACGTTGAGATTGCTGAGATCTACGAGGGTCTCATCCGCAACATCGAGTACGTCAGCAGCGCACCGGATGCCTATGACACGGCGTTCGAGTCGGCTGTAATCTGCGGCTTTGGCGCGTGGCGGGTATGCACCGATTACGTCAGTGACGACGCATTCGAGCAGCACATCCTGATTGAGCGCATCCGCGAGCCGCTCAGTATCACGCTGGATCCGAATGCGGAGCGGTCAGACTTCTCGGACGCCGAGTGGTTATTCTACGAGTACGACATCAGCAAGGAGGAGTTCAAGCACAAATGGCCGGATCAGGACTTGAGCGACTTTGCCACATCCGACGCCATGCCTGGTTGGCTGGATCGCGATTCCGTCCGTGTGGCTGAATACTGGTTCAAGGAGCGGACGAAAAAAACGATCTACCTGTTGGAGGATGGCACGGTCACCGACAAAAAAATCACCGGCCTGACCGTTGTCCGCCAGCGCGACGTTGAGTCAGTCAGTGTCAGGCGCGCCACGATGGCCGGGTGGACATTCATCGAAGATCCGCAGGAGTGGCCCGGAACCATGTTTCCGTTTGCCATCGTTACCGGCGAGGAATACCGCATCAACAACAAGACGGACTATCGCGGCATTGTCCGCAACGCCATCGATGCGCAGCGGATGTATAACTACTGGCGGGCGATGGAGACAGAAAACATTGCCCTAGCGCCGAAATCTCCGTTTCTTGTCGCGGACGATCAGGTTGAGGGGCTGGAACAGGAGTGGGGCAACCTCAATACCGTGCCGATGCCCTATGTCCGGTACAATGCCAACTCACAGGCACCGATGCCGCATCAGATCCAGCCACCGCAGATTCCGACAGCCTACGCCAACGCGTCGGCGGTTTGCGTCGATGAGATCAAGGCCACGACCGGCCTGTTCAACGCCAGTCTGGGCGAGGGCGGAACCGAGTCCAGTGGGCGCGCCATCCTCGCCCGCCAACGAGAGGGCGACACCGCAACGTTTCTCTGGGTGGACAACCTCAACCGCGCCATCCGCTACACCGGAAAAATACTCGTGGAGCTAATCCCGAAAATTTACGATTCCGAGCGAGTTGTGCGCGTGCTTGGGCCGGATGCCAGTAATGAGCAGGTCGCCATCAATCGCGTAGTTGGCGACGGCATGGGAGGGACGACTATCATCAATGATATGTCGTTTGGGCGTTATGACGTGATTGTTGAATCCGGCCCGTCGTTTGCTACAAAACGGGTGGAGGCTCTCAATAACATGGTGGAAATCGCCCGGATGAACCCGGCCATCATGCAAGTTGCCGGCGACCTGATGGTCAAGGCCATGGACTGGGAGGGCGCGGAAGAGATCGCCGACCGGCTCAAGCTGATGCTACCTCCGCAGATTCTGCAAGCAGAACAGGAAGGTGAAGGCCAGCAGATACCGCCGGAACTGCAAGCGCAGATTGACCAAGGGATGCAGCTTATCGAGCAGCAAAAGGCTGAGATCGAGAAGCTGCAAGATGAACTGGAGGACAAGGACGAAGACCGCCGGTTGCGTCAATACGAAATCGACGTGAAGGCCGCGATTGAGGCCGCCAAGATTGCCGCAGCCAATCCGGACACATCTGCTGTTGCTCAACAGGCTGCGCAGATTCTGGCGCAACAGTGGATGGAAATGGCAGCAAGTGCGCCGGACGTGACCGAAGAGCCGGAAGGCATGGAAATGGAGCGGGAACTGCCGGACATGGAAGGCGGCATGCATATGGGAATGCCGGAAGAACTGCCGCCGGAAATGATGGAACAGATTCCGCCCGAACTGATTGAAGAAATCCCCAACATCCCCGAGATCACCGGCAACGAGCCGGAGGAGTTGCCGCAATGACTGAACGCACCATGACCATCGTCGGACAGAGCAATCTGTTGTCCGGCTCGGCGCTGACCATCACCCCTACTGATCCGACATGCGAGGCGTACTATGTTTCGTTTGACCTTGTTTCCGGCTCTCCTGCGGCTGGAACAACTGCCGTTACGGCCAAGGCCTACAAGGGCGGCAGCGAGTCGGTTATCGACCTGTCTACCGGATCGGCGCTGAACATCGACCCGACGGCGCTGAAATCGTTTACGATCAATCAGCCGATCGACAGCATCACATTCACCCCGACGGGATGGACGGCTAGTGTGGCGGTCCGGGTGACCGTAACCGCCATGACCAGCAACACGTTCAAAATGACTTGATGTTGCGCATTATGTAAGCGTAATATCTGTTACACCGACAGGCGGCGGTAAACCGCCTGAATCGTCGAGATGACGAACCATCCCAGCACACACGGCCTCGCTATTAGGCTGGCCGTGCCGACGGAGCCTCCAAATGTCTGAACAAGACAGCGTTATTGACGCGCCATTGACCGACACGCCTGCTGAACCGGTCGCAGCAGAACAGGCGGAATCCGCCGACGATCCCATTGAAACGACAGCGCCAGCAGATTCAGCCACCGACGACGGTGCAGAAAATGAACCAGCCGAGCTGCCAAAAGGGATCAAAAAACGATTCGACACCCTGACGCGGCAAAAATACGAACGAGATGCCCGCATTGCCGAGCTTGAAGCAAAATTGGCCGCGCAACAACCGCAGCCGAAAGAGCCTCAGCCGCAGGACTTTGCCGACCTTGAAACGTATTTGGACGCGAAAGCTGAACACCTTGCACAACAGAAGATCAGCACCGACCAGAGAGCGACCGCACAACAGGCCGCGATTCAGGAAAAGGCTGAGAGCTTCAGTCAGCGCGCGCGTCCATCCGGGCGACCGCGCCGGACTTTGATGCAGTGATAGCGGCAGTGCCGCCGTACCTGCTCAAGCCCGAAATGGCCGAAACGATTCTGGACATGGAGGAAGGGCCGCAGGTGGCGTACCACCTCGCGACAAACCTGCATGAATGTGCGCGGATTGCATCGCTGTCAGGACGGCAACAGGCTCTGGAGATCGGCAAACTCGCCGCCAGGCTTGCGGCAAAACCCGAACCGAAACGCATCAGCGCAGCGCCCGAACCCGTCAAGCCCATCAAAGCGACCGGTTCAACGCAGAAACGTCCGGAGGACATGACGATGGACGAATATGCGAAATGGCGTAATGCGCAAATGCAAAAGCAGCGTCGATAATTTTTTTGAGAGGCCCATATCATGGCTAATACCCTGCTGACTCCGACGATGATCACGCGCGAAGCCCAGATGGTTTTGCACCAAAAGCTGAATCTCGTTGGAAACATGAATCGCCAATACGATTCTCAATTTGCCCGGACCGGCGGCAAGATCGGCACCTCGCTGAACCTGCGCATCCCACCGAAATATACCGTCCGGTCTGGAGCGACCTACTCGGCCCAGAACGTGGTCGAGCGTCAGGTCGCCCTGCCCTGCGCAACCCAGAAGGGCATCGACTGCACCATTTCGGATGTCGAAATGGCCATGTCGCTGGAGAATTTCCGGCAGACGATCCTTGAACCTGCCATGGCCCAGCTCGCCGCGCAAATCGAATACGATGCGCTGGCAGGCGTCTACGTCAAGGTGCCGAACTATGTCGGGACGGCTTCGAGCCAGATCGATTTCAAAAAGTTCCAGCAATGCGGCCAGGTGCTGACCGAAAACCTGGCCCCGGTGGACCGCAACCGCGTCATGGGTCTGAATCCGTCCAGCCGCGTCGAGTTTTCGGACGCAGTCAAAGGCCTGTTCCAGTCATCCGACAACATCGACGCGCAGTATCGCGAGGGCAAGGTGGGGCGGACTGGCGGGTTCGACGTGTACGAAAACACGCTGATTCCGGCGCATACCACCGGCACCTACGGCGGCACCCCGCTCACCAACGGCGCGAACCAGGGCAGTACCGGCTCCGGCAACGCCTATCCGACGTCAACCGATTTGATCACCGACGGCTGGACGGTCACCACGACCGTCCTGAAGGCGGGCGACATCATCACGATCGGTGACGTGTACGAGGTGCATCCGGAAACCAAGGTCAGCCTGGGCCGACTGAAGCGCTTTGTCGTCACCGCCGATACCACGACCGACGGCTCTGGAAACAGCACCATCACGATCAGCCCGGCCATCATCGCGGGCGGCGCGTATCAGAACGTGACGGCCCGCGCCGGCGACGGCAAAACCATCACGGTACTGGGTACGTCCGCGACCGCCTACGGCCAGAATCTGGCGTTTCACCGTGATGCGTTCGCGTTCGTGACCGCCGACCTGGTGATTCCGAACGGTGTGGACATGGCGGCCCGCGAGGTCTATGACGGCATCTCCATGCGGTTTGTCCGCTGGTACGATGGCGACACCGGTGATTTCAAGAGCCGGTTTGACATCCTGTACGGCTATGCCGCCGTCTACCCGGAGTTGGCTTGCCGCCTGGTGCATCAACTGACGTAAACCGCAACACCCTGAGCCGGATCCGTCCGGCTCTCCACATTCCACGGAGGCCCGACTATGGCTACTGTTGGCGATGTTTTGTCCTCCGCGTTGCGTCTGGCGGGCGTCCTGGCCGCCGAAGAATCCATGAGCGCAGACCAATCCGCAAACGGCATCGAGACGCTCAACGAATTGCTGGCGATGTGGGGGACTACCCGCATGACAAGAACCGGCAATCAGCAACTGACGCACACCCTGACCGACGAAACAGTGACATTCGGCACCGGTGGCGATGTGGCCACGCGGATACAGGGCGCGACATCCGTTATTGTCCGTTCGGGCGGACTTGATTACACGCTGCGCGAAATCAGCATAGACGACTATGCAACCATCCCGCTCAAATCGACCGGCGGCACACCTGAGGCCTATTGCCTGGACAACGGCTACCCGCTCAACACTATGCGCATCTATCCGGTGCCGTCGTCCGGTATGCAATTGCGCGCGGATGCGGTTGTTGCCATGGCGGAATACAGCAACGTAGCCGATACCGTCAACCTGCCTCCGGAAACCCGCAAGGCACTGCGCGAGGCGCTGGCCATCCACTTTTGCGCGGAATATGGGATTGAGCCGTCTCCCGCATTAGTTGCCATGTCCCGGCAATCGCAATCCGCCATGCGCCGCGCCTATCGCGTTCCCGCCGCGAGGTTTGACCCGGCGCTTCCGAATGTTGGTCGCTTTGACGTGCGCACAAATCAGGGGGCATATTGATGCGGATTCCCTTGGCTGGCGGACAAAACAAGCGGTTTAGCGTCAATCAGGACGCGCAGACGCTGGTCAATCTGTATCTTGACGTTGATAACGAGGAGCAGGAAACAAGCCCGGCCATGTACAAGGTGCCCGGCAAATCCACGTTTTCGGCAGTTGGAAGCGGCCCGATCCACGCGCTGATCGAGTTCGGTGGGGCGGTGCTGGCGGTATCGAATGACGACGTTTACCGCATCGACAGCAATGGCAACGAAACGTTGATCGGATCAATCTCGTTTCTGGATCCGTCGGTTGCCTGTTCCAAAAACCGCTATCAGGCCATTTTTGTCACGGATTCCGGCGCATGGGTCAGCGACGGAACTTCGTTGACTCAGGTCACCGATCCCGACTATCCGGGGTCTGTCAGCGTGGATTACCTGGGCGGCTATTTCATTTTCGCCATCCCCGACAGCCAGCAGTTTTACATCAGCGCGCTCGACAACGGCGGCAGTTATGACGCACTGGATTACGCGCAGGCGGAGTCGAACGTTGACAACATCGTGACCCCGATTGTTGACCATGAAGAGGTCTGGTTGTTCGGCACGGATTCGACGGAAGTCTGGTATATCTCAGGCGCGTCCGATTTCCCGCTGGCCCGTAGACAGGGCGCGACAATGGAGGTCGGTTGCGCGGCGCGGAGATCCGTGGCGCTGGCCGACAATACGATTTTCTGGCTCGGGCGCAATCGTTCTGGCGCTGGCGTTGTCTATCGCGCCGACGGCTACAACCCGCAGATCATCAGCAATCGCGGCATCGAGTATGAGATTTCGCGGATGTCGCAGATTGATGACGCCATTGCCTACACCTATCTGGACTCCGGTCACACGTTCTATGTGCTGACATTTCCGGTGGGCGGGAAAACGTTTGTCTACGATGCGTCGGTTCAAGACCAAGGCAAGGCGTGGCACGTCCGCGAGACCTACGGCAAAGGCCGTGACCGGGGGAACTGCCACGTTTTCGCATTCAACAAGCATCTCGTTGGGGATTTTGAAGCCGGCGTCATCTGGGAGTTGAGCCGCGACGTTTTCAGCGATGGCGGACTGCCGATAGCCTGGGAACGGACGTTTCCGCGTATCGTCTCGGATTTCAAGCGACTGTTTTTCCGCGAGCTGACGGTCAACATCGAGCGAGGCGTCGGCCTGACAAACGGCGACGACCCCAAAATATACCTGGACTGGTCAGACGACGGCGGGCACACATGGTCAAGCAAGCGAGAGGCCAGCATGGGGTAGTCGGCAGTTATTTGCCGATGGTTGTGTTTAACAGGCTTGGTTCCGCCAGGGAGCGTATTTTCCGCATCAGCGGCTCCGACAGCGTTAAAACGGTGATCCTTGGCGGCTATATCGACGTGGACAAGGGAAGCCATCCATGACCGCGACAATTATCCCGCCGCCGCCCATGCAGCCGCTGAGCAGTGACCGGGCGCTGTATGACTGGCTATATGCCGTGTATGCCGCGATCAATGGATTGGACCCATCAGCAGACATGACCGGCGCGGAGGATTCCCCTCCCGTCGCTGGCGTTGCCGAGCTGGCTGTCGCTGCGCGAATGGCGGCAGATGCGCAAATGCTGGCGATGCGGGCTGATGTTGATAGGATTCGGTCTGATGTTGACAGGCTGACAATGCTTGTCGCGCCAATTGCTGAATCGCCAGATGAGTTGCGGGCGATGGTTCAGGCCGCGCAGGCAAACATCGGTGCTATCCAAAAACGAATTGACGAGGTGATGATATGGCAGTAACACCAAAAAAACTGGTTGCGGCCCAGCAGTTGACCGCATCGGCGGCTACGTATTACACGGCGACGAATGTTACGGCGCGGATTGACAATTTCACGCTGACCAACACGGATTCATCGGCTCGGACGGTTGATGTCCATATCATCGCGCCTTCCGGGTCCGCAACAGCGGCAAACAAGATTATTGATGCCAAGTCCATCTCGGCACATGAGACGTACACCTGTCCGGAGATGATCGGCAAGTATATCCCGTCTGGTTATTTCGTACAGGCGCTGGCCAGCACTGCTACAGTCGTGACGATTGATGTCAACGGCATCGAGATCACCTGACGTTGTAATGGCTGCGTGGGATGCCAGTAAATGGCAATTCCCGGACGGCTACACGATAAACGATTTCATTGCCGACGCCGGTACGGTGCTGACCATCAGCGCGGGCGGGATTGAGATTGCATGAGGGCTTGAGCCATGAGACTGACGCCAAATGACATCCGAAACGGCTATGGATTGGCTGGAAACCTGCTGACGATGGCGACGGGGAGGCATTGCCGAGCCTGTTTCCGGACTGGCGGCGCTCGTGGCTGCGGCTCAGGGGTACGACGCTGGCGGCGCTCGTGATGCCATCCGTAGCGCAATGACATTCCAGCCCAAGTCAGCGCAAGGCGTATTACAGCAGCGCGCTCTGGCTCGTCTTGCCCAAGGCGTTGTTGATTCTGCGCCGGTCAGGACATGGCAGCGCGGGGTTGATATTGCCGGGCGCTATTCTCCGGCGGCTGGTGCGGCGCTGCAAACGGTTCCGGCGGCAATCGGCGTTGCGGCAGGGTATAAGCCTGCAATGGCACAGGGTCGGGCAGCTTCCTATCTGGCAGAAATGGCTCAGAAGAAGATGGTTCAAAATGCCATGGCGCCAAGAAGGCTTCATCCTCAGCGAGGGGTTATTATGTTTCGCGGCGGCGCTCCGAAGGGGGAGGCTGTAACATGGTATGCTTCGGAAAAAAAACTAGCTGATGATTATGCTAGATACAGAGGCGTGGACTCGCATGAGGCGGACATACAAGTTGCTAAACCGTTCGATGCGGGTAGGACTATAAACGAGGTCACTCCAAGGGAGTTTGCTATTCGAGCATTGCAGCAGGCTGGATATAAAGACAAGTCAGCAATTGATCTAATTAAAAGGTTTTCAGATTATTTTGGTGAAGGAAAAATAAAAACCACTGATTTCTGGTCTGACCCAAAATCAGCCGCGTTCACAAGGGATTTTTTAAGGGATGCAGGGTTTGATTCTATAAATATCGACGAAGATGGCGTTATGACAACGGCTGTATTTAATAAACATGACCCGCGCTGACCTCATCCGCGCCGCATGGGATGCCGCAAAATGGCAATTCCCGGACGGCTACACGATCGAGGATTTCGCAGCGGATACCTCGGGCTGGGACTTTTGGCCGGTGGTTGTTGAGGGCGCGATAGCTGGCGCAATAATGGCGAACGGGCCGGAACTGCATTGCTGCATCAAACCGGCGTTTTTCAGGCGCTGGGCTACGCTTGGGATATATCGGCGAGTAATGCGACACAAGGCGCTGCATGGTAGACTGACAACCAAGGTTAACGTCGATCACGACGCCGGGCGTGAGTTTGTTGAGCGGTTTGGTTTTCGGTGCGTGCAAAATATCGGCAGCACACTGATCTACGAGATGAGGTGATCAAAATGGGCATTGCTGAGGGCGTTATGGCTGGCGGCTCGCTGCTGGGGGGGGTTCTCGGGTCGCGAGGCAGCAGCAAGGCAGCCAAGGCGCAGACCAACATCGCTGAGGCACAACAGCGGATGGAGGATGCGCAGTTCCAGCAGTCGCGGTCGGATCAAATGCCGTGGCTGACAACAGGTCGGCAGGCGCTGAATCAACTGTCTGCGATGACTCATCCGGGTTTTGACTACCGGCAACTGGAGTCTGATCCGGGCTACCAGTTTCGGCGGCAGCAGGGCGAGAATGCGCTATCCCGTGCGCTGGCGTCGCGGGGAATGCTGAACTCCGGCGCGGCGATGAAGGAGGCGGCGCGATTTAATCAGGGTCTGGCGTCGGATGAGTTTACAAACGCATTTAACCGGTTGTCAGCGCTGGCGGGAACGGGCCAAACCGCCAGCGGACTGGCCAGCCTCGGCAGTCAATATATGCAGTCTTCTGGCAACAATGCGGGGCAGTTGGCAAATGCACGGGCATCAGCCTACGCCGGACAGGCTCAGGCCCAGCAAAATGCGTTGTCCGACATACTGGGCATGGTGGGGTCTGGCGCGTTCAACGGCCTGTTTGGCGGCGGCAAGTCCATCGGCAACAGCGGGTACGGGCTGAAAGAGAAGCTGTAAATGGGGGGGTCAACCATGCAACTAGACACACGTCTACCGCTGGCGGCAGTTGGAGAGCGCATAAACCCGGCTGGAATCATGCAGCAGGCGGCGCAATTCCGGCAGCAGCAGCAGGCAAACGCGCTGCAACAGCGGCTGGCAGAACTGAAAGCCAGCCGAGAAGCCGAAACACTGGATCGCCGACAGCGGGCCGGTAAGTCGGCGTATGAGCAGCTGCAGGGCATCCGGCAGGGACAACCGGCGGTAATGGAGCCTGAGCCGATGCTGCCAGGCCAGGTGCTGAATCAACCGGCATTTGGCGCGATGCGCGAGAAGACTCCGGCCATCCCCGGACGTGAGCCGTCCGCTGAGGAATATCAGCGTTCGGCGGCGGATGCGCTGTTCCGTGAAGGCGATTATGATGGTGCGTTTGATGTATTGAAGCAGATGCGCACGGCTGGCCAGTACGGCAATTCGCTGGCGACCGGCATTGATAACGAGGGTAACTTGGTATTTGTGCAGCCCGGCGGCCCGTCCGGTGCTCGCGTCGTTCAGGGCGTGCGCCCGCCGGAGGGCATGACTGTCGTCAACGCTGGAAACGAGCGCATTTTGATTGGCGGCAAGACTGGCCGCGAACAAAGCCGCGTTCCGGTTCAGGTTGACCCTACGGCCATCTATACGCAAGGCGCACAGGCGCAGCGGCAAGAACGCGGCGCGCAACTTGACGTACTGACCGAAGCGCAGAAGGAGGCAATTCGCCTTCAAAACGTCGGGCAGATGGCCGAACAGAAGGCCAAGGGCGAGGCAAAGGCGGAGCGTGATATTGATGTTGCCGCCAAGGTTCGCAGCGCAGAGGACGCCATCTCGGAATTGGTTCCGCTTAAGCAGGCGCTGGCGAAACTGCCGAGTCCGGCCGCATTGAGGATTGAAGGTGCCAAGGCGTTCTTTGGCATGGAAAACCCCAGGATTCAAGCGGCGCTTGGTGATGTCCAGCGCATTTCTGGTCGGATGCTGGAATACGTCAACAGGCTTCCAGGCGCTGCGACCGACAAAGACCGCGAAGTGTTTATGGCGTCTGCCGGTGTGCTGAACGACCCCAACACCCCAGCATCGCGCAAGATTGCCGCCGCAGATTCCGCAATCCAGTCGTATCAGCGGTTGATTCAGAAATACGGCAAGGGTCAGTCCACACAACAGCGCCAGCAGGTCAACATCCTGCCGCCTGCATCGCAATTGCCGGGAAAAATTGCAACAGATAACGCGACTGGAATCAGGTACAGGTCTGATGGCACGAAATGGGTGAGGGTTCCGTAATGGCACGATTCACGATTGAGGACGAAATTCCGGCATCATCGTCTGGATTTACAATTGATGACGATCCTGAAGCACGTCCAGCGTTGACTCCAGAGCAGATAGCCCGCGCATCCGGCGCTGCATTGCCTTCTCCAGCCCAAGGTTTTGTCACGGCGATGCAGGGGCCGCTGTTCGGGTTCCTGGACGAAATGACCGGCGCGGTTCAGGGCATGAAATCCGCAGCGACCGGCGGCGAGTTTGCGCCTGCCTATCGCGAGGGCCGGGATTTGATTCGCGGCATGGAAGAACAATTTCGCAATGACTACCAGAAAACGGCAGCAATTACACCGCTGATGGCAGCATCGCCCCTCATGATTGGCGGGCCGCAACTGGTATTAAAGGCACCGGCTGGCGCATCCGGCGCTGGCGTATTGGCGCGCCAGATGGCGGGCGCTGGCGGGACGGCAGCGGGTTATGGAGCAATAACATCGGCTGGCGAGTCAGAAAATCAGGACGGCAATCTATTGAGCGACGTTTTGACGGGCGGGCTATCGTCGGCGGCAACGGCTGGCGCGTCGGTTCCTGTCGTCAATGTCCTGTCCGGCGTGGTGGGCAGGACTGGCAGGATGCTACCGCCAAAAGCGGCGGAACGAGTGGCTGGGGCTGTTCCGGGTGCGATAAGGCCGGCTGGAATGTCACGCGATGACTACGCGACACGAAAAGTCGCAGAACAGTTGATCCGTGACCAGCCG
>JADJFX010000027.1 GCA_016708345.1 Candidatus Rhodoferax bjergmarkensis | reverse complement strand
TGTTTGAGGTTCTAACCTAGGTCCATTATCTGGATCGGGGACAGTGCATGGTAGGCAGTTTGACTGGGGCGGTCTCCTCCCAAAGCGTAACGGAGAGTTCGAAGGTACGCTAGTTACGGTCGGACATCGTGACGATAGTGCAATGGCATAAGCGTGCTTAACTGCGAGACTGACAAGTCGAGCAGATGCGAAAGCAGGACATAGTGATCCGGTGGTTCTGTATGGAAGGGCCATCGCTCAACGGATAAAAGGTACTCTGGGGATAACAGGCTGATACCGCCCAAGAGTTCATATCGACGGCGGTGTTTGGCACCTCGATGTCGGCTCATCTCATCCCGGGGCTGTAGCCGGTCCCAAGGGTATGGCTGTTCGCCATTTAAAGAGGTACGTGAGCTGGGTTTAAAACGTCGTGAGACAGTTTGGTCCCTATCTTCCGTGGGCGCTGCAGATTTGAGGAAGCCTGCTCCTAGTACGAGAGGACCGGAGTGGACACACCTCTGGTGTATCGGTTGTCACGCCAGTGGCATTGCCGAGTAGCTAAGTGTGGAAGAGATAACCGCTGAAAGCATCTAAGCGGGAAACTCGTTTCAAGATGAGATCTGCCGGGGCCTTGAGCCCCCTAAAGAGTCGTTCAAGACCAGGACGTTGATAGGTCGGGTGTGGAAGCGCAGTAATGCGTTAAGCTAACCGATACTAATTGCTCGTGCGGCTTGATCCTATAACTTTGATCGTTAAGATCAAGGAAGTTATGCCAAGTTGACGCATTCAAAATCCTATGCAAGTAGGATCGTTAAATCGATGAAGCTGATTAGCTCTATAAATTGGTTGTCTTGACTAGCTCAAGATAACAAAAGTTATGTCTGACGACCATAGCGAGGTGGTCCCACTCCTTCCCATCCCGAACAGGACAGTGAAACGCCTCAGCGCCAATGATAGTGCGGGTTCCCGTGTGAAAGTAGGTCATCGTCAGACTATTAAATCGAAAACGTCCAGTCAGTTGACTGGGCGTTTCCTTCAGTGCTATCTATTAGCATTAAAGGAAACGTAAAAAGTTTTCAACTGGTTTGACGAAAGTATAAAAACTGTGTCATAATTCAAGGCTTCGCTGATCACGGCAAAGCAAACGAAGAAAGTAGGTAATCTTCGGTTCATTAAAAATCTACAGCCGATAAGTGTGGGCGTTTGAAGGCGATTGCCAAGTTCTTTGGAACTAAGTCTTAACTGACTTACAAACGCTCATGAAGTAAAAAGATGTGATATTCGTCAAAGAAAATCACGTTGATTCCAATTTATGAGTTGCTCGAAAGAGCGAAAAATTCAAGATCGAACTATAGAGTTTGATCCTGGCTCAGATTGAACGCTGGCGGCATGCCTTACACATGCAAGTCGAACGGCAGCACGGGAGCAATCCTGGTGGCGAGTGGCGAACGGGTGAGTAATATATCGGAACGTGCCCAGTCGTGGGGGATAACGCAGCGAAAGCTGTGCTAATACCGCATACGATCTACGGATGAAAGCGGGGATCGCAAGACCTCGCGCGATTGGAGCGGCCGATATCAGATTAGCTAGTTGGTGGGGTAAAAGCTCACCAAGGCGACGATCTGTAGCTGGTCTGAGAGGACGACCAGCCACACTGGAACTGAGACACGGTCCAGACTCCTACGGGAGGCAGCAGTGGGGAATTTTGGACAATGGGCGCAAGCCTGATCCAGCAATGCCGCGTGCAGGATGAAGGCCTTCGGGTTGTAAACTGCTTTTGTACGGAGCGAAACGGTCTACCCTAATACGGTGGGCTAATGACGGTACCGTAAGAATAAGCACCGGCTAACTACGTGCCAGCAGCCGCGGTAATACGTAGGGTGCGAGCGTTAATCGGAATTACTGGGCGTAAAGCGTGCGCAGGCGGTTATATAAGACAGATGTGAAATCCCCGGCTTAACCTGGGACCTGCATTTGTGACTGTATAGCTAGAGTACGGTAGAGGGGGATGGAATTCCGCGTGTAGCAGTGAAATGCGTAGATATGCGGAGGAACACCGATGGCGAAGGCAATCCCCTGGACCTGTACTGACGCTCATGCACGAAAGCGTGGGGAGCAAACAGGATTAGATACCCTGGTAGTCCACGCCCTAAACGATGTCAACTGGTTGTTGGGTCTTCACTGACTCAGTAACGAAGCTAACGCGTGAAGTTGACCGCCTGGGGAGTACGGCCGCAAGGTTGAAACTCAAAGGAATTGACGGGGACCCGCACAAGCGGTGGATGATGTGGTTTAATTCGATGCAACGCGAAAACCTTACCCACCTTTGACATGTACGGAACTTACCAGAGATGGTTTGGTGCTCGAAAGAGAGCCGTAACACAGGTGCTGCATGGCTGTCGTCAGCTCGTGTCGTGAGATGTTGGGTTAAGTCCCGCAACGAGCGCAACCCTTGTCATTAGTTGCTACATTCAGTTGGGCACTCTAATGAGACTGCCGGTGACAAGCCGGAGGAAGGTGGGGATGACGTCAAGTCCTCATGGCCCTTATAGGTGGGGCTACACACGTCATACAATGGCTGGTACAAAGGGTTGCCAACCCGCGAGGGGAGCTAATCCCACAAAGCCAGTCGTAGTCCGGATCGTAGTCTGCAACTCGACTACGTGAAGTCGGAATCGCTAGTAATCGTGGATCAGAATGTCACGGTGAATACGTTCCCGGGTCTTGTACACACCGCCCGTCACACCATGGGAGCGGGTTCTGCCAGAAGTAGTTAGCCTAACCGCAAGGAGGGCGATTACCACGGCAGGGTTCGTGACTGGGGTGAAGTCGTAACAAGGTAGCCGTATCGGAAGGTGCGGCTGGATCACCTCCTTTCTGGAAACTGCAATTTAATTTGAACGCTCACACTTATCGGTTGTTGGAAGGTTGTCGCTGATGGCCATGGTGTAAACCTGGTCCCAAGTGACCGGCTTGGGTCTGTAGCTCAGTTGGTTAGAGCACTGTGTTGATAACGCAGGGGTCGTTGGTTCGAGACCAACCAGACCCACCATTGTCGTCCAACGTCCTTCTGGTTTTGGGGGTGTAGCTCAGCTGGGAGAGCGGCTGCTTTGCAAGCAGTAGGTAGCGGGTTCGAGTCCTGTCACCTCCACCAATCTTTCTTATCTGATTAGTATTAATCAACACCAAAGTAGCTTTGAAAGAGGCTGCTTTGTTGTTGATCGGATTACCTGATCAACCGGCTGTTCTTTAACAATTTATAGAGTTTAATCAGCGTTGCTAACTTTAAGCTACTTGAGGAAACTGCACATTCGTAAAGGTTTAGTGCAGACCGTGCCTCATTTAGTTGTTAGCAACAATTTTTGATTGCGTCAAAATGAATATCAAACTTTGTTTGAAATTCGAAAGTAAGTTAGACGAGCTTTTACGTAAGTAAAAGTGGCGTCATTTACGGCATAACGCGATTGGTGAAAGACCAATCAAACATTCCTTGAAAACAGCAATGAAGTTTCGCAAGTGGCCGTAAGGTCTCATGCTGAGACGTCAAAGTTATAGGGTCAAGTGAATAAGAGCACATGGTGGATGCCTTGGCAATGATAGGCGACGAAGGACGTGATAGCCTGCGATAAGCTTCGGGGAGCTGGCAAATTAGCTTTGATCCGGAGATTTCCGAATGGGGAAACCCACCTGCAAAGGTATCGCATACTGAATACATAGGTATGCGAGGCGAACCGGGTGAACTGAAACATCTCAGTAGCTCGAGGAAAAGACATCAACCGAGATTCCGAAAGTAGTGGCGAGCGAAATCGGAGAAGCCTGCAAGTGATAGCACAAGACATAACAGAACAGCCTGGAAATGCTGGCCATAGCGGGTGATAGCCCCGTACGTGAAATGACCTGTGTGGTACTGAGTTTGCGACAAGTAGGGCGGGACACGAGAAATCCTGTCTGAATATGGGGGGACCATCCTCCAAGGCTAAATACTCATCATTGACCGATAGTGAACTAGTACCGTGAGGGAAAGGCGAAAAGAACCCCGGAGGGGAGTGAAATAGATCCTGAAACCGTGTGCTTACAAAAGTAGGAGCCTCGCAAGGGTGACTGCGTACCTTTTGTATAATGGGTCAGCGACTTACATTCAGTGGCAAGGTTAACCGAATAGGGAAGCCGTAGAGAAATCGAGTCCGAATAGGGCGAATTAGTCGCTGGGTGTAGACCCGAAACCAAGTGATCTATCCATGGCCAGGATGAAGGTGCCGTAACAGGTACTGGAGGTCCGAACCGACTAGTGTTGCAAAACTAGCGGATGAGCTGTGGATAGGGGTGAAAGGCTAAACAAACTTGGAAATAGCTGGTTCTCTCCGAAAACTATTTAGGTAGTGCCTCAAGTATTACCGTTGGGGGTAGAGCACTGTTTTGGCTAGGGGGTCATGGCGACTTACCAAACCAATGCAAACTCCGAATACCGACGAGTACAGCTTGGGAGACAGAGCACCGGGTGCTAACGTCCGGACTCAAGAGGAAACAACCCAGACCGCCAGCTAAGGTCCCTAAAATTGGCTAAGTGGGAAACGAAGTGGGAAGGCTAAAACAGTCAGGATGTTGGCTTAGAAGCAGCCATCATTTAAAGAAAGCGTAATAGCTCACTGATCGAGTCGTCCTGCGCGGAAGATGTAACGGGGCTAAGCCAGTTACCGAAGCTGCGGATTTGCAATTTATTGCAAGTGGTAGGAGAGCGTTCTGTAAGCCTGTGAAGGTGCGTTGTAAGCGTGCTGGAGGTATCAGAAGTGCGAATGCTGACATGAGTAGCGTTAAAGGGGTGAAAAGCCCCCTCGCCGTAAGCGCAAGGTTTTCTACGCAACGTTCATCGGCGTAGAGTGAGTCGGCCCCTAAGGCGAGGCAGAGATGCGTAGCTGATGGGAAACAGGTCAATATTCCTGTACCGATGTGTAGTGCGATGTGGGGACGGAGAAGGTTAGCTCAGCCAACTGTTGGATATGTTGGTTCAAGCCTGTAGTCGTGCCTGGTAGGTAAATCCGCCGGGCTTAGATGAGGGGTGATAACGAGGCAGCTTGCTGCCGAAGTGAGTGATACCCTGCTTCCAGGAAAAGCCACTAAGCTTCAGCTACACACGACCGTACCGCAAACCGACACTGGTGCGCGAGATGAGTATTCTAAGGCGCTTGAGAGAACTCAGGAGAAGGAACTCGGCAAATTGACACCGTAACTTCGGAAGAAGGTGTGCCTTTAGTAGGTGAAGGGATTTACTCCTAGAGCCCAATGAGGTTGCAAAAAATCGGTGGCTGCGACTGTTTATTAAAAACACAGCACTCTGCAAACACGAAAGTGGACGTATAGGGTGTGACGCCTGCCCGGTGCTGGAAGATTAAATGATGGGGTGCAAGCTCTTGATTGAAGTCCCAGTAAACGGCGGCCGTAACTATAACGGTCCTAAGGTAGCGAAATTCCTTGTCGGGTAAGTTCCGACCTGCACGAATGGCGTAACGATGGCCACACTGTCTCCTCCTGAGACTCAGCGAAGTTGAAATGTTTGTGATGATGCAATCTCCCGCGGAAAGACGGAAAGACCCCATGAACCTTTACTGCAAGCTGATACTGTCACTTGGCATGTTTTGTGTAGGATAGGTGGGAGGCTTTGAAGTAGGGTCGCTAGATCTTATGGAGCCAACGTTGAAATACCACCTGGTGTGTTTGAGGTTCTAACCTAGGTCCATTATCTGGATCGGGGACAGTGCATGGTAGGCAGTTTGACTGGGGCGGTCTCCTCCCAAAGCGTAACGGAGGAGTTCGAAGGTACGCTAGTTACGGTCGGACATCGTGACGATAGTGCAATGGCATAAGCGTGCTTAACTGCGAGACTGACAAGTCGAGCAGATGCGAAAGCAGGACATAGTGATCCGGTGGTTCTGTATGGAAGGGCCATCGCTCAACGGATAAAAGGTACTCTGGGGATAACAGGCTGATACCGCCCAAGAGTTCATATCGACGGCGGTGTTTGGCACCTCGATGTCGGCTCATCTCATCCTGGGGCTGTAGCCGGTCCCAAGGGTATGGCTGTTCGCCATTTAAAGAGGTACGTGAGCTGGGTTTAAAACGTCGTGAGACAGTTTGGTCCCTATCTTCCGTGGGCGCTGCAGATTTGAGGAAGCCTGCTCCTAGTACGAGAGGGACTGGAGTGGACACACCTCTGGTGTATCGGTTGTCACGCCAGTGGCATTGCCGAGTAGCTAAGTGTGGAAGAGATAACCGCTGAAAGCATCTAAGCGGGAAACTCGTTTCAAGATGAGATCTGCCGGGGCCTTGAGCCCCCTAAAGAGTCGTTCAAGACCAGGACGTTGATAGGTCGGGTGTGGAAGCGCAGTAATGCGTTAAGCTAACCGATACTAATTGCTCGTGCGGCTTGACCCTATAACTTTGATCGTTAAGATCAAGGAAGTTATGCCAAGTTGACGCATTCAAAAATCCTATGCAAGTAGGATCGTTAAATCGATGAAGCTGATTAGCTCTATAAATTGGTTGTCTTGACTAGCTCAAGATAACAAAAGTTATGTCTGACGACCATAGCGAGGTGGTCCCTCCCTTCCCATCCCGAACAGGACAGTGAAACGCCTCAGCGCCAATGATAGTGCGGGTTCCCGTGTGAAAGTAGGTCATCGTCAGACTATTAAATCGAAAACGTCCCATTAATAATGGGACGTTTTTTTGTTATACTCTAACCTGAATGCGGACAAATAGCTTATCAAAAATTTTGTGTTATTTTGAGACGCAGATTAATTATCATAAAATTACAATTCTAATATTTAAGCTAAGCTAATATGTTACTATGTCGCGCGATGGAGCAGCTTGGTAGCTCGTTGGGCTCATAACCCAAAGGTCGGAGGTTCAAATCCTTCTCGCGCAACCAATAGATACTGTGCTTTTCCAGTATATAAACGCCAAATTTCGATTTGATGTTTGCTTTGTACAACCAGAGCGATTATGCTGAGTTTCAGTCGGTTTCAAAATGCAGATAGATTATCTAAAAAATATAGCAGAGTCGGCAATTTGAGGTAGTGCACAGGTGAGCGTTAAATTTTAACCTGATCTTTGGAGCGGTGGCTTTTGCCCTTAACGACTTAATGACAACGGTCTGAGCGTTGTGCAGCAGACGATCCAGCAGCGCAGTAGTCAGCCAGTGATCCTTGTTGAAGATACTGGGCCAGTGCTTGTTAACCCGGTTAGTGGTGATCAAAGTGGCACCACGCTCATAGCTGTGACCCATGTGTAGCCGCAATGCCAACAATGCTCAGCATTTTGAGGGTGCCATCATGCGCCCGGGAGCTTCATGCGATGCTGAACAATATAGCGGTGGGCGCTTTCAATTTCCCCTGAGCCTATGGGCAATTCACGTTTGATTGCGCCTTGGTAGTTGAGTTGGTCTGGGCGGTTGAACATGTATCGGTGGCACTGCCTCACGGGTGCCTCGCCGTCTTGTACTGCTGGCAATTCAAGATACGGTTGTGGTACTTGCAAGACTTCATCGGCTTAGTTTGCTTTGAGTCGCGATTTTTGTTCGTCCATCCATGTTTTTTGCTCCTGCTGTGCACTGACGATAGCCTTACCCGCAGCGCTGAGGTAGTCACATACATGATAAAAATCAATCAAGTAGCTGCCTTGCGTGCCAAATTTCTTTTCCACCTGATCGGCTATCCAAGGTGCTCCGTCGCCCACGCCATAAATTGGTGTGCCTGTGCCAAACCCGGCCTGCACTGCACAGTCAAACAGGCAGTGCCCGGCGGTGTTGTTACGTCCGTCGAAATCCAAGGCTAACTTTCATGAATCCAGGCCGACGCCCCGGATGATGAAAGAAACTTGAGGGTGGAGGTGGCGGGGTAGATGCCGAGAAAATTCTTTGGGAGCTAGCCCTGCCCTTTACCCATAACTATTTCCATCTTGACTTTGCAGCGCCAACGCGAATCCGGCGCACATCATTTGCAAACAGGTGTAGCCCTGCCACATCAGTTGATGACCTGGTGGACGGTCTTTAGTGCGGCCAAGGTAGCCCCCGAGTTGAGCGACCCTACGTACGGCTTGCCCCAGCAGGAGGGGTTGGGTTAGTCTTTTTTTGAACTTGCTATGAGCACTTGGATTTCCAAGTCCGAGAACAAAACCTCGGCGGCCAGTTGCGGGCACTCCCGGCCCAACAGCGTGAGCAGCATGATGCGCCAGGCGATCACCAAATTGATGGCAATCGTGCGTTTGAGTCTCTCGGCGGTTTTGTGTTGGAGTTTTTCAATATTGCAACCACTCTTGAGCACCCGATGCCAATCTTCAATGCGCCAGCGCAGACAGTACCAGCGCAAAATCTGCTGCGCCTGCTCAGGGCTTGATACATCGCAGGTCGTCAGCAAAAACCACTCCACCGGTTCATCATCTTTGGGCTGGATCGTCTCCTGAACATGCACTACGGTGAGCTTGATCGGCGCTTTGTTTTTTGATACACCCTGGGCGCAGTTCAATTTCCTTGTAGCGCACCGCCACCGTGGCGCTGCGTTGCACATGCCCGGGTTTGGCCTGCTGTTTACTCTTCTTGGTGCGTGAACTTTGCCGTTGCACCTGAATCACCATCTCGCCACAAATCGGGCTGTCCCTGACCGATTCAAAGAGATGCCCAGCCTTATCATCAATGACGCGGTCATGCTTGGAGCGCACCAGCAAATCAACCTTACCCGTTTTACGCTGCTCATCAAAGAGTTCAAAGAAGTCAGCTTCGCGGTCCATCACGCAAATCTGGCGGGTGCCGGGCAGCTGCTTATCGAGCTCAACACACGTGCGCAAGCCCTCAATCCAGGCGAAGGTCTTCTTCTCTTCAATGGGAATGCTGGGCTGTGGACGAGTGTCGGTTTCTGACTTGGGTTCAGGGGCCGAGAATTGCGCCTGCAGCAGCCCCAGCGGCAAGCCTTCGGTACTGACCACAAAGGTTGAATGCAGGTGCAGCCCGCGGGTTTTGGCACCGGTTTGGTTTTTGCTCAGCACGCCCAGACCGATGCACTGATCGAGCTGGTTGTAGTTCAGGTCAGTGCCGTCCTGGATGCACAGCACAGTGCTTTGGCCCATCATGCGCTGCACGGTGCGCTCTCGGTGTGGTGCCAAAATGGCCTGGGCAGTCAGGGCCGCATCATCGGGCTTGTCGATCATGCGGTAGTAGCCCTTGACGGCTGGCCAGTCGCCTTGGCGGGCACCGCTCAAGGTGCGCCCTGGCATGGCTCCAAGGGCTTGGGCGCTTGATACGAGGCGTTCAGCCAGACGGCTGTCTCCCAGATTTGCACCGCCAAACTCTTGTGCGGCCCATTGATCTGCATCGAGCCCTTGGCCGATTTCCAATGGCACCAATCCCACCGGTTCAGCCACCCCCATCCTGGCGCGCCACTGGGGCTCAATCGCATAGACGTAGATGGTTTTGACAGACTTGGCTTTTTGTTTTCGCGGTCCTGACGCCCACGT
This sequence comes from Candidatus Rhodoferax bjergmarkensis, assembly GCA_016708345.1. GTDB lineage: Bacteria > Pseudomonadota > Gammaproteobacteria > Burkholderiales > Burkholderiaceae_C > Rhodoferax > Rhodoferax bjergmarkensis. Next base: position 15,055 of record JADJFX010000027.1, on the reverse strand, counting down.
CCCTGGGTTTTCCCAATGTCGATCCAGTTAGTCGCCTTGTAGCAAGTGCCAAGAAAGTGTTCGGTATCGACAAAACTCTCCACCAGCCAGGGTCGATAGCCGTACTGGGCCTCAAAGTCCGGCCCCACCTGTCGCAATACCATGCCCAGAGCACAGGAGGCCAGGTTGTGGCAATGCACGCTGGTGCGCAGCAGAAAGCGACTCATGCCAAGTACGCGGTGCAGGTGCGCACGGTGTTGCTCCGTGTCCCAGCCCATCCATTGGTCTCTGTCGCGAAGATTGAGGGCTGCTGCGCTGAAAGAAAAACCACCCAGCCAACCGTGATCGGAATTGATGAGGTAGCGCAGTTGGCAGCCCACCAAGGGGCCAGCACCCTGCGGGTGCTCGCGCAGCATCATCTCGTTCCAGATGCGCATCAGATCAACACTGTCAACCTTGACCAGCGCAAGCCCTCGCACATCGCCCGCTTGTGCAGGTACCTCCACTGGATTGGGCACAGCACAGTCCAGGCGGCGCGGCTTTTTTAAGAGTCTTCGCTTTGGATGGCGCTGGAAGGACAAAATGACCTACGCGCTCCAATTCGCGCAGTGCCTTGACGCAACCACCGATTTGTGGGCGACCGCGTGCGTCAGAGAAGTTGAAGTGCTGACACACGGCCTTGGAAACCGAGGCACGATTTTTGTAAGCTTCTGCGTTGGGCAGGGCGCGCACGACTTCGATTGAGTCCGGCAGTGCCAAGGTGCGTTTGATCTGGTTTTGCTGGTGCATACCGCCAGCATAGGTTCAGCGGGACATTTTGTTCAGTAATTTATTTGGGTACTTGGCAGCATTAGGGGTCAGTAATCTCTTGCGTGCCATAGCCCGAGCCTGTCCAGATTGAAGTGTTCACGGGCATATTTGAAGTAGTTTTCCTGCGACCATCTGGCGAACATTTGGACCGCCAAGGCGATGAGGTCAAGTTTGTAGTCGGTGCTGATGATGGCCGTTTGGTGACCGCCTTGGCTGAGTTTTCGCACCTCGCGCACCCAAAGCCCATTGCTCAAAAGGGTGCCACGTTCGGCCAACTGCAGCTCTGTCTTGTGCCCGCTCGACAGCGTTGCCGTGTGCACTGTGAACTCTTGCACTCGCCAGTCACCGCCGGGAAACTTGTGGTAACTCAAGCAGGCCACACGCTTTTGTTTGAGCCGACTCCAGAACTCTGGGCTGTAGCCCTCACGGTCAAAGACCAGTGTGAAGCGCTGTAGCAACAAGTCGGTGTCCAGTTGCGTTTGGCTCGGTTGGTTGGGTACCTCTTGTTAGCGGTGCTCTAAATCCCCATAAATCTGGTTGCCGTAAATGGCGGCGAGATTTGGTAGCCGAATTTGGTGGTCATTTATGGTGTCGGATTCTGGTGGCCAATTCCGATGTTCACGGCGTCACCAATGGATAGGGCCCCGTCGTGAGGGGCCCTGGTTACTGATGGTGTTAAAAGTTCGCCGTTAGTCAGAACGGCAAGTCTTGGTCAAAGTCTTCCAGCGGTTGCTGGGTAACGCGCTGCTCACGCATGAGGTTTTGCATGACCAAGCCGTAATGGGCCCCGACGCGATCGCGCAGGTCATCGAGCAACTCCCACACCGCCAATGCCTGCTCTGGCGTCCAGTTGGCATCCACTTTGAACGGCAGTCCACTTGAGAGCCCTGAGGGCTGATGCCATTTCTTCATGCTGTCGCCTTTGAAGTTTTGCGTTTGCCAGCGCGGGCCTTGGCCTGTTCTTGTGCCTCCTTTGCCTGTACGACTTTCCCTTGATGCCAACGATCTCGGCGTGATGAACCAGTCGGTCCACCAGAGCCACCACGCAGGCCGCGTTGGGGAATACCTCGTTCCAGTCGGCAAACGATTTGTTCGTCGTCAGCAGCGTGCTTTTTTGCTCGTGGCGGCGGCTGATGAGTTCAAACAACAGGTCGGCATAGCGACTCGAATACGAGAGGTACCCGACCTCATCAATGGCCAAGAGGGCAGGCCTGGCGTAGTGGCGCAATCGGGTTCGCAGAGCTGAGTCACTATCCAGACTGGCGAGCTCGCCCAGCAGCTTGCCGCCGTGGTGAAGATGACGGTGTGCCCCTGCAACACCGCCTGGTGAGCGATATTCTGGGCAATGGTGGTCTTGCCTACACCTGATGGCCCTACCAGGATGGCGTTGCTGGCGGTCTGCAGGAACTGCAGCGTCATCAACTCGCTCACGGCCCCCTGATCAATCTGCTCGGGCCAGTTCCAGTCGTAATCGGCCAAGGGCTTGAAGCGTCCGATATGCGCACTGTACAGCCGGCGCTCCATGGAGCGCCGGGTATTCTCTTGCTCCTCCCAGTCCAGCAAATTGGCCACCCAGGGTTCGGTGCAGCACGCGCTCCAGTTGGACAGCAAGCCGTTGAGCTGCAGGGCCTGGGCACGACGTTTGAGTGTGGATGGATCAGTCGTTTGCATCGTCTTGGTCTCCAATGAGTTGGTCATAGCCACTCAGGCTGTGGGGCCGCACCGCAATGTCACGGGCTCGCACATGCTCGGCAAGGGCCACGCCCAGCGGGGGTGGGGTTTGCTGATCGCGTTGGCGCTCAAGTGCCAGGCGAACGGCATTGGGGTGTGGGACACCACGACTCAGTGCATCCGCAACGGCCGCAGTCATCTGCGCGCCCATGCACATCGAGCAGTTCCTGCAACTGGCTGGCGGTGCGCCCCAGCGGCTCGCCCCGCTTGGCTGCCTCATTGAGCAAGGTCTGGATCTGAGGAATGGCGTGCACCAGGCGGTCGGTATCACGGTGGGCACGCGCGGCCCGCTTGTGCTGCACCAGTTCCTCCACGTGGGCTTGGACTTCGACTTGTTGACCCTTGTCCCAGCAACGCCGGTGGGTGGCCAGCACCTGCTGGCCGTCCAGAATGCGTACCTCGCTCAGGTCGGCACTGACGGTGAGACTGCGCTGCACATGGGTGTGGGGGATTGAATAGTCGTTCAGATCGAAGCGAACATAGGGGGTCTTGGCGGCAGACACGGCCCGCAGCTCGTCACAACTAAACTGAAGTCCCCCCTGATTTCACCCCGATTTTGACAAATTACCTTTGAAATCAACATATTGGATCGTTAACGCCTACAAATTTGTAGACATGTATAAATTTCTTGTTTTATAGGCAAATGTTTATATAATGTAGACATGCACATAAACGTCATCCCAAATCGCGGGGCAGCGCCAACCATTTTGTTGCGCGAGTCCTTTCGCGATGGCACCAAAGTTTGCAAGCGCACGCTGGCCAATTTGTCAGCCCTGTCTGCGGCTCAAGTGCAGATGATTCGTGGTGCCCTGCGTGGCGATGTGTTGCAAGCTGTGGAGAAAACCTTTGAGGTCATCGCCTCCCCGGCACACGGCCACGTGCAAGCCGTTTTCCTTGCCATGCAGCGCTTGGGCTTTGCCTCGGTGCTGGCCTCCAAGCCCAGTCGTGAACGCGACCTGGTGCTGGCCATGGTGGCCTCACGCATCATTTGCCCTGCCACCAAACTGGCCACTACGCGGCTGTGGAGTGTGAGCACCTTGGCCCAGGAGTTTGGCGTGAGCGATGCCGACGAGGACGAGTTGTACGCGGCCATGGATTGGCTGCTCGCAGGCCAAGACCGCATTCAAAAGAAACTGGCAGCGCGCCTCACCAAAGAAGACTCCTTGGTGCTCTACGACCTGTCGTCGAGCTACTTTGAGGGCTCGCACTGTCCGCTGGCCAAGCTGGGCTACAGCCGCGACGGCAAGCGCGGTACTTTGCAGGTCAACTACGGGCTTCTCACCGACGACAGAGGCTGCCCGGTGGCCATCTCGGTGTATGAGGGCAACACCTCGGACAGCACGACGTTTGTACCTCAGGTCAAGCGCCTGCGCGAGGAGTTTGGCATTGCGAGCATGGTGATGGTGGGCGACCGGGGCATGATCTCGCAAAAGGCCATTGATGAGATGAGCAAGGACACCGATGTAGCCTGGATCACAGCGCTGCGCAGTAGCTCCATTCGCACGCTGGTGGAGCAGGGGCATTTGCAGATGGGCCTGTTTGATGAGCGCAATTTGCTGGAGATCAGCTCGCCCGATTTTCCAGGTGAGCGCCTGGTGGCATGCCGCAATCCGGAGTTGGCCAAATTGCGGGTGCATACCCGCAATGATTTGCTCTTGGCCACAGAGAAGGAGCTGGAAAAAATCAAGCTCCGTGTTGAATCTGCCAAACTGGTGGGCAAGGACAAGATTGGGGTCGCGGCCGGTAAGGTAGTCAATCGCTACAAGGTGTCCAAACACTTTGAGCTGACGATTACTGATGATGCTTTGAGCTTTGCGCGTCTTCAAGACAGCATTGCGGCTGAGGCAGCACTGGACGGGCTGTACATCATTCGCACCTCAGTGCAGGCCCAGCGCATGGATGCGCCCACCTGCGTGCGCACCTACAAGTCCCTGGCGCAAGTGGAGCGGGCGTTTCGCTCGATCAAGACGATGGATTTGAAGGTGCGTCCGATTCATCACCATTTGGAGAATCGGGTACGCGCGCATATTTTTCTGTGCATGTTGGCCTATTACGTGGAGTGGCACATGCGTGAGGCTTGGCGCGAACTGATGTTTTCCGATGAGGATCAGGCTGCCAAACTCATTCGCGACCCGGTGGCACCGGCACAGCGCTCGGATGAGGCGATGAAGAAGGTGCAAAGCCGCACGCTTGATGATGGCACACCAGTGCATAGTTTCCAGACCTTGATGGCAACTCTTGCGGGCATTGTGCGCAATACCTGCCGCACCCACGGCGGTCGCGCTGACGCCCCACTTTCGAGATCACCACAACACACAACCCACAACAAAAACGAGCCTTGGAATTGATTGGTCAGATCAAAATGTAGGCAGTACGTGGAACCTCAATTACTGCGTGTTTCATTGGGAAAACTCGGCTTTTTTTGGAAAGAACTTCAGACTAAACCGGGTCGCGGGTAGCTCCATCAGGCTGGACTTCTCCTGCTCGAAGGTCTCCTGCACCGTCAGCTTGGTGTCTTCGGGGCATGGGCGCTGGCTCGACGCTCCAGCCACCCAGGCATCGGCCTGTGCGTTGAGGTCGTCGATGTCGGTGAAGGTGCGCGCGGCAAAGAAGTTGTCACGGATGTAGCGAATCGAGCGCTCCACGCGGCCCTTTTGATTGTTATGTGCTCGAGCACATAACAATCAATATGGCGTGGTCAAAAATATGTCGCGGTGGGTCTCAATTGCCCCTGCGTTACCTCTCAAATTGACATTTCTATCGCGACATAATTTTGGGCGAATACTGGTATTCCACCAACCTTCAATAGGGGAATATCATGTTCGAGACTCTCTTTACGCAACCGCGTATTCTTGCCGCACACAATTTGGCTCCATGCCTGGAATCGAGGAAGCGATTCATCCTGTATTGCCTGGAACAGGGTTATCCGCCCCGGTCGATCCGGAAGATCGCCTGGATCCTGTTGGTTTTTTCAAAGAGCATGGATTTGTGCCGGACGGAGCCAATCACACACGATGAAATCGCTTTTGCGGTTGACCATAGGGTTCGTCTCATTCGCAACGCCCGAACGAATGATTCCCAGAGTTCGCGTCGACTGTTCATTCATATCGCCACGGCTTGGTTACGTTTCCTGGGACTGCTGAAGGAACATCAACCCATGGAGCAACCGTTTACCCGCTTAATTGAGCAGTATGCCGATTTCATGCGTGACCAGCGGGGGCTTTCGCCCGTGACGATTTCGAACTGCCGCACCGAGATCGACAGTTTTTTGTCCGCCGTATGGCATCCAGGTGTCAATCTCAATGGCGTCACCATCCACGATATCGATACATATCTGGCGTATCAGGGCAATCACGGCTGGGCCAGGGCATCGTTGCACGCACTTGCGAGCACGCTTCGCAATTTCTTCCGATACGCCGAGGGACAGGGTTGGGCTACCAACATTTCTGTTGGTATTGATGCGCCCGTCGTGTTTAGAGAGGATGGCCTGCCGCTTGGGCCGAATTGGGAGGACGTGCAAAGACTCGTCGCCAGTTTTAACGCAGACAGCACGATTGATCTGCGCGACCGCGCGGTGGTCCTGCTGCTGGCTGTCTATGGACTGCGGCGTGGCGAGGTGGTGCGACTCCGTCTGGACGATTTTGACTGGAACGGCGAGATCATTCATGTCACGCGGCCAAAGCAACGTTGCACCCAGCAATACCCGCTGGTGGCAAGCGTCGGAACGGCGATCCTGCGGTACCTGAAGGAAGCGCGTCCGCGAAGTGCCCATCGCGAGCTGTTCCTCTCGGTCGAAGCGCCGATTCGTCCACTGTCACCCGGACGCGTTAGCGGCATTGTCCGCGAGCGTCTCACCCAGTTTGGCATTGACGTCCCACGACGCGCGCATTGCTTAAGACACGCCAACGCCCGGCATTTGCTGGACGCTGGCTTTGCCCTGAAGGAGATCGGCGATCAGCTCGGTCATCGCAGCGCTTCGACGACGAGGATCTATGCGAAGGTTGATCTGACAGGACTGCGTCGAGTGGCCGAAATCGATTTGGGGAGTCTGCTATGAAACTCTACGAACTTGTCTACCAATACGTGAGCCACAAACAGGCGCTGGGCATGCGCTTCAACTCTGAGGCGGCTACGCTTGCCGCGTTCTGCCGGCGCCTTGATAGCAACATTGACGTGTTATCCGTCACGGTTGAACAAGTGCAGGATTTCCTGACTGGCAATAGGCCGCTGACCAACCATTGGAGTAAAAGAAAGTCGGTACTTGACTGCTTCTTTCGCTTCGCCCTCACACGTGGCTACATCACGGTTTCTCCACTTCCGCGCTACTGTCCAAAGTTGCCACCGCCATTGACGCCTTATATCTATTCGAAGGAAGAACTAAAGCGCCTACTCGACGTCGCGCCGGTGGCCTGCAACGCCCGCGTCAAGCTGGAGGCATATGTATTGCACGCACTTATCCTGATCTTGTATGGCGCGTGCCTTCGCCATGGCGAAGCCTTGCGGCTGACTATGCAAGACGTAGACCTCGACGGTGCTGTTCTGCATATCCGGGAGAGCAAATTTTACAAGTCGAGGCTGATCCCGATGGGAGCAGATTTGAACGGCGCAATGGAACAATACACCCGGCAACGCAACCAGGCATTCGGCAACGAGCCCGACGCGCCATTTTTTTGCTTCCGCGATGGCCGTCCATTAAACCAATCGGTTGTCCACCGCGCCTTTCAGCGCCAGCGCATCTTGGCAAATGTCCAACGCGAGGGTGGCCCAACCTGCCAGCCTCGATTGCATGACCTTCGCCATTCTGGCGCGGTACACAGGTTAATCGCCTGGTATCGCAGTGGCAAGAATTTACACCTTCTGTTGCCACAACTCTCCACCTATCTTGGTCACATCGATTTAGCAGCCACCCAGCGCTACCTAACACTGACGCCCGAGCTATTAAATGAAGCGAGCAAGAGATTCGAGGCCTACGCGTTGGAGAATCATCATGAATAAGTCAGCCATGCTGGGTCCATGGGTTCGTCGATTCCTGATCGAACATTTGGTGGCCGAACGCAACCTTGCTATCAATACCCAAAAAAGCTACCGCGACATGCTTATTCTGTTGCTACCCTATCTGGCCAGCAAGGTCGACAAGCGGATCGACCGTCTGACGGTGGACGATCTCTCCCCGCAAATGGTGCGTCTGTTTCTGACGCATATGGAAGACCAACGGCATTGCGCGGTCAGCACACGCAACCAGAGGCTCGGCGGCATCCACGCCCTTGCCCGTTTCATTGGCGAACATGCACCGGAATACGTCGACTGGTGGGCGCAAATCCACCTGATTCCCATTAAGAAGACCAGCCAACCGCAGATCAGCTATCTCAACAAGCCGGAAATGGACGCGCTCCTTGCCGCATCCGACTTGCTTACTGCGCAAGGGCGCCGAGAGCATGCGCTGCTATTGTTCATGTTTAACTCCGGCGCGCGCGCAAGCGAAGCAGCTCAGCTCAGGATCGGCGACGTCGACTGGCACACGCGATCAGTCAGCATTACCGGTAAGGGGAACAGACAACGCCGCTGTCCGCTATGGCAATCCACGCTCGATGAGTTGCACTCGCAAACCGAAGGACGGGCCGCGCCCGCGCCAGTGTTCCTAAACCGGTTTGGCCAGACTATGACGCGCTCGGGAATCCATGCGCTGGTAAAGCGCTGCGCCGTGCGTGCGCGTACTGTGATGCCGTCACTGGCTGGCAAGAACGTGCATCCGCATGTCATTCGGCACACGACTGCCTCGTTGCTACTCCAGGCCGGAGTCGACATCAACACGATACGAGGTTGGCTCGGACACGTTTCGCTGACGACGACCAATATCTACGCCGAGATCAATCTGGAAACAAAGGCGCGGGCGTTAGCGGCATGTGAAGTGGAAAGCGATACGGGAGGACAAAAGCATTGGCGCGATCAGCCCGATCTGATGGCATTCCTTCGCACCTTGTAGCCCAAAATTATGTCGCGATAGAAATGTCAATTTGAGAGGTAACGCAGGGGCAATTGAGACCCACCGCGACATATTTTTGACCACGCCATATTGATTGCCCCGTGCTTGTGCCACAGGGCGTGGCTCGAAATGGTAATGCGCCGCCAGTGCCAGCAGTGTGGGGTTGAAACGGATGGCCTGTCCTTTGCGTTCGAGCACCGCGCTCTTCAAGTTATCGTACAAAGTGACCCTGGGAACCGAGCCCCAGGCTTCAAAGGCCTGAACATGGCCGCGCAGGAAGTTCTCCATGTGTGCGCCCAGGAAGAAGCGCAAGAAGATGCGTCTGGACCAAGACAAGACCATCACAAAGGCCATCAATGGCCGCTTTGCTTGTCCGATTTGGATGTGACCAAAGTGACCCCAATCGCATTGACACTGTTCACCGGGCAAGGTGCGCAGGCGCAAGTAAGCCTCGGCTGGGGCGCGCGGGCGATGCCTGGCGATGACGTGGCGGAAGTGGTCGGGGCGACCGCCATAGCCTCGCTCCACGACCATGGCGTGCAAGCGGCTGGCAGTCAGATTGGGGAACTGCTTTAAGGTCTGCTCGATAAAGGGCAGATAGGGGGTCACGCCCGAGGGGCGTTGTGCGGGAATGATGGGCGAGGCGCCGGCTTGGGTGAGAACGCGGATGACGGTCTCGCGGTGCACGTTCAGTTGGGACGAAATCGTTCCCACCGGCCAGCGCTCGGCGTGGTGGTAGCGCAGGATTTGCGCTGTCAGATCAGGGGCAATAGTCATGTAAATCGGCACTCCTTAAAGTTCGGTTTGATGAGGGACGAAAGCGGTAGCCCAAAAAGCCCTGGCGCACAAAACCGGATACCGGGCGACCACAGAAGTGGCATTTGCAGCTCTGATTTGCGCCGGTTTGCGGTGCTGTTGCTTCGTCTGGTGGGAGTACATCAGCACAGGGTGGTGGTGGGCTACCCTGATGTGTCACTTTTTGTTTGCGCGCCCTCCATTGCCCCTGGCGCCGGGCGTGGGCGCGACGGCCTTTGCGGCTGTCTTGGTAGCGCTTGGCAGCAGCACGCTGGGCGCAAGTTCTGGCCTGGCGCGAACAATCGGCGCTGCAATAGCGCTGACCCCTGTCGCAGTGGCTGCAGATGCTTACAGCGCTGCGGCAGCGGGCGCACAGAAAGAGCCTGGGCGGCTGGGTAGTTGGCATGCGCGTTCATGCCCATGCGCAAAACCGACATCTGGACAGCCATCCACGCTTCGTGAAATACTATGCGCGCAACGTTGCTCTCCAGTGGGGCCTCGGGGCGCGACAGTGTGTTTACCTGCAAGTTACTGGCACTGTCGCGCCTGCTTCTTACACAGGCTTGTGCGTTTGTAACGCAAAGTCCATCGTGGTGCCATATCTCAGCGCGGACTCACTCCCTCCATCCCATTGCACAGCAGGCTCGCCCAGGACACATCCGTGCCCAACAGAACGAGCACCCCAATTCGATTCAAAGAAAGTTAAAAGAAGTCGGCGGACATCAGCAGGTGAATGCGACCGGCAGGCTGTCGACACCGGATTTAAACGGAAACTGAAAGCCGTTCACACCTCTTGCATCAAGCGCGGCACGATGTCATTTTCGATCACTTGAATCAGCCCCGGGTCGACCACCTTGTTGATGGCAAAGAAGGGCTGACCGTCCATGGCATTGACCCAAATGTCGACCGTTGCGCGCAGGCGCAGCTTTTGCCGGGCCACGTAGTGCCGTGGCAGTTGGGTTTGTGCGCCGTGATAAACCCACGTGTGACCGTCGACATACAAAACCCCTGCCTGCTCGGGATTTTGTTGCATCCAGCCCTGCGACAAGTCAGCACCCCATGCCTGGGCTTTGCCGTTGGCACACAGAATTTCAATCTTGGCGCGCAAGGTGCGCACTTCGGGGATGCGGTCAAGTCCGAGCAGTTTTCCCCATTCGCCCGGTGCCTGGTAGCGCAAGGCCTCCAGCGTTTGCACGCGTGCCAGCGCCATGAAGGCCAATAGTATCAAGATGCTTTCCAGACCATAGTAGCCATTGGGCAGCGTGTTCAAGGATTCTTGGGCTGTATCGAGCAGACCCAGAGCCAACAGGGCCGGCAGCGCAAAGAGCACACCGGCGCAGGGGACGTCCAGGGAGCTCTGAAATACGGGTTCCACGGCACGCAACGCGCCAAGGCTTGAGGCCACGCGGGCGCCCACGTTGCTGGCACCACGCCCCATGGGAGCCGTGCTGTCTTGGCTTGAGCGAACGCTTTTGCTGGTGATGACGGTGGCGTTGGCGGCGTCAGTCAGTGCGATGCTGTCTGTATCGTTTTTTTTTGCAGCATGCGCAGCCGTCCTGCTTGGATGGCTTTGGTCAAGGTGTTGACCTTGATGCCCAAAAGGGTGGCCACCGCGAACAGCGCGCTCTGCGAAGAAGCCTGCGGCACCATTTGAGCGGTACAGTTTGACGGCGCGTTTGATGGATATTTTGGATACGCCAAAGGCCTTTGCAAGTTCAGCTTGGGCAGCACCCGATGTGACGTGAAGTTGTGCTGTGATGAGTCGAAATGAAGCTCGGTCATTCTTGTCGTGACTGAACACGGGCATGCCGCAGTGAAAGTAGGTCACGGTGCTGTCCTGAGCACAAAAACTCAACGCGGCGGTGATTTCAGTGGCACCACTGGGAAACAAAGGCAGGTGCAGTTGGGGCATGGGCGAGCTCCGGCAGGCGTTGAAAAATGCCATGGTAGCTGGCCACACAAGTTAGCAAACTGCAAACGTTGGTCTCTTCGCAAAATCCACGCTGTCGTTACATGATTCGCGCAAGAATTTTTGAAATGCACTGTAAAGCATTGATTTGCATGGGAATTTTGGGGAAAACCAATTCCCATCAGATCGGTAGACCACAGGTCGTCTGAATTTGCGCAGGCGCGCCAGTATCCAGCGCTCCACCAGCAGCACGCTCAATTCCACCTTGGGCTTGTCCTGCGGGTGGTAGGCGCGAGCGGGCAGCACCGAGCAGCCGTAGTGGCGGGCAAAGTGGCGCACCGTGTCGGTAAGAACCGGCTCGTAGCGGTCGGCCTTGGTGACCAAGGCGCGCGGGTTGTCGGGGACGATGAGCTGGGGGACACCGCCGTAAAAACTCAGGGCTTGCGCCGTGGCGCCCAGCCAGTCGGCAGCCGTTTGGGTGGGCGTGGCCAAACAGAAGCAGTATCCTGTAACGTCCATTGCGGCGACGAAGATGTTGGCCCTTCCAACTTCTTGGCCATTGACCATCAGCGCAATGGTGGGACCCGCGTAGTCGATGAACCTATTTTCCTCAGATAGCCCGTAGAGACGACTGCGGGAATGGGGGTATTGGGCACAAAGACCAGGATTTTGTTGGCGATGTAGCGCGCCAGCTCATGCCAGCATTGGACTCCTGTCAACTGCGGCGCAGCACCCCGAATATGCTCAATACCCGCGCGGATATTGGCAATCATGGCCTTGATTTGGGTGGCGGCTTCGTGGGTCAGCACGAGCACTATTTTGTTGACCCTGGCGTGGCTGGTGAGTTTTCCCAGCCCACTGAGCAGCTTGGGCCTGCTGGTCTTGGCCTCCAGTCTCGATTTCGGGTTGGCCAGGCGCACATACCAACTCCACCAGTTGTAAACCAGGGCCACAGCCCTTGCACTTAATGCGCAGCGCTCAATGTCCTGGGTACTGTAGCCGCCCCAACCCCACTGGTTTTTGATCTCGTCAAAACCGTTCTCACAGTCCGCACGGTCACGGTAGAGTTGCCCGATTTGCGCCAACTCGTAGCCCGCGTTGCTCACCAGCACCGCATATTCCCAGCTCTTGATGGGTTCGTTTTCGTCAATGAAGAGCAGGTCCATTTGATCCTTGTGATTTTTGTTCTTCTGCTCCAGAACCAGATCGGTTTTTCGCTGGCGGCGCATGACGATGACCCGGCGTTTAGTGCTCCAACCAGACAGGCGCAGTTCATCCGCGCAGCCCGTCCAGCCCTGCCCCATATCGCTCCAGTCTTGACGCCTCCACTGGCGCTTGATGAGCTGTTTGACACCGGCCGTTTGTCGCAGTTTGAACAGGTAGGGCTGCCCCAGCTCTTCGAGCTGGAGCATCTCGCCTTCGCTGCCATAGGCGCTGTCGCCTCTGACAAGCTTGGGGCGCTCATCAGCAGGCAGGCTTTGGAGCAAAGCTTTCAAACCGGTGCGCCCATAGGACGGGCTGTGCCGGTTTCCCGCTTGCAGCTGGGCATCGAGCACCAAGCGTAGGTTGCCGATCCAGTAGGTGTGGATGATGTGGCTGGGCCTGCCCGGCTTTTGCGGGTTGTAGCTCACTACCGCGCCGTCTTGGTGGCCGTAGAGTACTTTGACGGTGGTGTCGCAGTCCAGTATCCAGCCGGCTTTGGTAGCCTGGGCAATGCTGTGGCGCAATTGCTCCTGCATCCATTGCTCTGCTTTGAGTGCCTGTGCTTGTTGGGCTGCGCGCTCTTCTTCGCTGTGTTTGGCCATGGGTGCGGGTGCTATGGCTGCCAAGGCCCGGCGCAGGCTGTCATCCCCAATGATTTTTTCCATGCCCAGCACTTCGGGAGCGACACCGTCGCCACGCAGCGAGCCAATATGGGCGTAGCGATCTTGTCCAGCCAGTATGCCCAGTAACCACGTGCCCAAAACGTCAACAACTTCAGGTGCGTTCGGACTGGTGTAGCGCAAGGGGCAGGTTTGCAGCCAATTTTCAAACAAGCCACTGACTTGCAAGAACTCGGCAAAGAAAGCCAACTGGCCCATCGCGGTGGCCTTGCCCTCACTGTTCCACTGAACTTCAAACACGCCCCCCGGCGTCTGCACACGAGCTGCCGCATCGACTACTTTTTCGTATTGCTCGATGGTTTCCTGACAGGCTTGGCTGGTCTGGCTTGGTGCAAAATTTTCTTCACCCATTTGGTGTCCCCTCAAATTACGTTGCAACCCGCATGCAGTCTACGTTTGTGGCCGTTGACGAGGGGCTAACTGAGGAAAATAGGATGAAGAGTTTCTCCCCGGCGCGGTGCACCTGACGCATGGAGCGCTTGAGGCGTTTGGCAAATTGGCGGTAGTTCTCGCAGAACTGGGAGTAGCGCCAGGGTTTGACGGGGTTGTCGGCACTGTGCTCGCAACCGACCTGGGCGCAGTATTCCTCCCACAGCAGGGTCAGGGTCACACCCTTGCGACCCAGTTCCTGGTGAATGCGCCCGTAGTCGGGCTGGGCATAGGTGTCGCTGGGGCGCGGTGAGGCCAATAGACGGCGCTCCAACGTGGCCTCATCCATGACTGAGATGGCGGGCCAGTCCAGTCCAGCGGCAACCGCCAGGCCCACGTATTTGGTGACAACGCCCTTGGATATTCCAGGGGAAGAAGCTATTTGCTGGTGGGACTGTCCACCTTCGAATTTGAGACGCAGGGCGTCTTTGAGTTTGCGCATATTGATCCTTGAAGCGGGCATGGGGTTCCTTGCAAAAAAGGCAAGAAGCTACACGACCCGAAGATTTTGTTTATGCGCAACACCGCACTGGCTGTATATACCGCCGTACCGATTGGCGTGACCGTTCATCGGTCACGTTCGTCGGAATCTGCGGTCACGTTGCCGGAATCCCTCCCGGTCACCTTCGCCGGACTAGCGGTCACGTTCCCGGAATCGCCGGTCACGTTGGGCCGGAATACTCAATACTTGGCGGTGTGGCTGTTTGTGCTTGGCCGCGCAGCATCGGGCAAGCTGCGTCCCACTCTCTGTGCGGTGCTTGCACTTGCCCAATTGCCGTGGGTCACATCGCCAAATCAAACCTCGCATAGCGTGAGTTGGTCTGTCGAAATTACCGTGGGGCGTAACAGATGCTAGCTCTGCCAAGTACCCAAATAAATTACTGAACAAAATGTCCCGCTGAACCTATGCTGGCGGTATGCACCAGCAAAACCAGATCAAACGCACCTTGGCACTGCCGGACTCAATCGAAGTCGTGCGCGCCCTGCTCAACGCAGAAGCTTACAAAATCGTGCCTCGGTTTCCAAGGCCGTGTGTCAGCACTTCAACTTTTCTGACGCACCGGTCGCCCACAAATCGGGGGTTGCGTCAAGGCACTGCGCGAATTGGAGCGCGTAGGTCATTTTGTCCTTCCAGCGCCATCCAAAGCGACAACTCTGAAGAAGCCCCGCCGTCTCGACTGTGCTGTGCCCAATCCAGTGGAGGTACATGCACAAGCAGGCGATGTGCAAGGGCTGGGCTTGATCAAGGTGGACAATCTGGGGCTGATGCGCGTCTGGAACGAGATGATGCTGCGCGAGCACCCTCAGGGTGCCGGCCCTCTGGTGGGCTGCCAACTGCGCTACCTCATCAATTCCGATCACGGTTGGCTGGGTGGTTTTTCCTTCAGCGCAGCAGCCCTCAATCTTCGCGACAGAGACCAATGGATGGGCTGGGACACGGATCAACACCGTGCGCACCTGCACCGCGTGCTAGGTATGAGTCGCTTTCTGCTGCGCACCAGCGTGCATTGCCACAACCTAGCCTCCTGTGTTCTG
>JADJFX010000026.1 GCA_016708345.1 Candidatus Rhodoferax bjergmarkensis | reverse complement strand
AGACCAGCCTATGAACAGAATTCTAGCGAGCATCACCACGCTTGAGCAACACCTCGATGCTGTGGCTTCAGATGATGCCTGCGTCACCTACCGACCACCGTGTTGCCCGCATTGTGGGGTCAGTGGGCTTTGGGGTCACGGGTGCTACTTTCGCAAAGCCGATCGCAGCACAACCGACCCAACCAAGTCCCTCAACCCAATACCCATCCTGCGTTACCAGTGCAAGGACTGCGAGCGTACCTGCTCGCGCTTGCCCGCGTGCATTGCACCCAGACGCTGGTTTGACTGGTTCATGCAGCAACTGGTCTTACTGATGCTGCTGGCGGGCAACTCGGTGCGCCTTTGCAGTCATTGCAGTGGCCGTGCGCGCTCCACCGTGCGGCGCTGGCGGGACTGGCTGGGCGTGCGAGGCGACACCTTCACATTCTGGCTACGCAGCCGGTTTCCAGAATTGGGGCGGCACCCTGATCAGCCATCATTTTGGCGTGACGTGATGCACAACATGACCCTGATGCAGGCCATGGCCTGGTGTGAGCGCAGCATGGATGTCCCATGATGCGCTGCACCTGCGTCGCGTAGCGACAAGCATGGCCCCGCCCGGGCGGGGCCCCCACACACTTTCGCCACTTCCGGCGCAGCCAATTACGCGGTGTCATCGGCCTCTCTTTAACTTTGAGGTGTTTGACATGAAAGAAATCCATCCATTGGCGTTGTTTCGCCTATCCGTGCTGGGCGCACTGGTCAGCCGCGAACGACTACACCGTGGCGAACTGCAGATGAGCATTCGCGAACTCGCTGAGCGCCAATACGCTATTCCCGGCTCACAGCGGCGCATGCTGGCCCAGAAGACCATTCAAGCTTGGTACTACACCTGGCGCAAAGAGGGCATTACCGGACTGGAGCCCAAGACTCGAACCGACCGGGGCCAATCCAAGATCACCCCAGCACTGCAGCAGGCGGTGCTGGCAGCCAAGAGGGACAACCCAAGGCGCTCGGTGCGCCAGATCAAACGCTTGCTTGAAGCCGATGGACTGGTATCCCATCAGAGCCTGTCGCGCTCCAGTGTTCACCGCTTGCTCCAGCAAAACGGCCTGTCCCGCCTCAACGGCTCATCAGCCCTGCCTGAGGAGAAGCGAAGTTTTGGTGCCGAATTTGCAGGCTCCATCTGGTATGGCGATGTGATGCATGGCCCGCATGTGCCCATCAAGGGCCAGCTGCGCAAGACCTACTTGGTGTCCTTGCTCGACGATGCCTCGCGCCTGGTGGCCCACAGTGCCTTTTGCCTGGGCGAGACGGCCCTGGACATTGAAGGCGTGCTCAAGCAAGCGCTACTGCGTCGGGGTATACCCATCAAATTTATTGTTGACAATGGTGCCGCTTACCGGGCGGCCACCTTGCAAGGCGTGTGTGCCCGCCTGGGCATTGCCCTGATCTTTTGTCGCCCTTATGCGCCCGAGGGGAAGGGGAAGTTGGAGCGCTGGCATCGTACGTTTCGTGACCAATTCCTGAGCGAACTCGATGAACGTTTGATCACCAGTCTGGATGACCTCAATGCACGGCTGTGGGCATGGATTGAACAGGTTTATCACCAAACTGTCCATGGCAGTTTGGAGGGACTGACTCCCTTGGCACGCTACCAGCGCGATTTGCCCAGAATCCGCGCTCTGGGCACCAAGCCAGCCAACTCGATGCGCTGTTTTATCACCGTGTTGAGCGCTTTGTCAGGAAAGACGGCACGGTGTCGTATCTGGCCCAGCGTTTTGAGGTTCCCTATGAACTCTCGGGCAAAACGGTGCGATTGGTGGTCGATCCCCACGCTGGGCGGGTTGTGGGGGTGGAGGACGCCGCCGGTGTCTCGCTGGGGCAGGCCACGGCTTTGGATGTGTTGGCCAATGTGCAGCGCAAGCGGCGCAAGAGCGAGCCCCCAGAGGCAGTCGGTGCAATTGACATCAATCCCGGCAAAGGCCCACGCACGGGACCTAATCTGGTGGAGTTGGCCCATGCCCAGTATCACGGCAATCAACCCACTGCCGCCGCCAGCACCACTACAGCAAAGGCATAAATCATGTACCTACAACACTTTGGTTTGCGCCATGCCTTGCTGGGCAAAGACAACTCTGAGCTTTGGGATGACGGAGCCTTGGCGCATTTGAGCCAGCGTTTCAATTGGTTGCTGCAGTCGCCCGGAATTGGCCTGCTCACGGGCGAGCCCGGCGTGGGCAAAACCGCAGCCCTGCGCAGTTTGACAAGCAGCCTCAATCCACACCGCTATCAGGTGCTGTATCAGGCCGAGACCGACTTTGGGCGCTTTGACATTTATCGCGGCTTGGCTCGCGCCCTGGGGTGGAGCCCAGTTACCGACGCGCCCAGCTGTGGCGCGATATCAAGCAGCGCGTGCATGAAATGGCCGACTCCAAGCAACTTCAGCCTTTATGGATTATTGATGAGGCGCAGAACTTGCCAGCAGAATTCTTTCGCGACTTTCCCGTCGTTTTTGAACTTCGCCTTTGATTCGCGTGACTTGATGACGGTCTGGTTGGTGGGGCATTCGGCGCTGGCACAAACCTTCGAACGTGCCCCCTACGCGGCGCTGGCCAGCCGTATTCAGGTGCGGGTGCAGCTCAAAGCAGTGGTTGAGCGGGAGCGCTTTGCGCTCTTGATAGCGCACGCGCTCAAGAGTGCGGGCTGCCAACACACTTGATGGCCGACTCGGGGTTGGAGATTTTGCGCCAGGCCTCCAAGGGCCTACCCAGGCAGGCCGGTCGCATTCTTTGCACAGCCATGCGTCTGGCCGTGCCCAAGGGGCTCAATCACTTGCCTGATGATTTGTTGCAGCAGGCGGTTGGGGAACTGCAATGAATAAAACCTATCCCGACACCGGCCACGACGATGGGCACGATGAGCGCGCCAGAGTCACGCTGCCCAGGCTAAATGATGAGGCCGTCATTCAGATTCATGACTTTATCCACCAGTTGCTTGATCGCTTTGAGGCTTGCTATGGCCAGCAGATTGATCGCTTTTATGAGTCGCTGTACGAAGAATCACGAGACGACGCTTTGGACTTAGGCGATTCACCGTTTAATACACGCCACATCTGAGCAACGCCGCCAGCGTCACACCTGGCGGCGTTGCTATTGGTGTGTAAACCAACGCCGCTCCACGATCCGTGTCCCGCTCTTGCTCAGTCATTTGCACTTTCCTGTGCACGGTGGGTCAAGTCGCTTTGTTCACCCTGCAAAAGCCTGGGTTAAATTGTCGGAATTTGCGTGGGGCGTAACAGGGACTGGCTAAGCGGCCTGCAAGAAGAACTGCGAGCCAAGCGCTACCACCCGCAAGCGGTACTGCGCGATGATTTCCAAACAGGGCGGGGGAGAGCGGCCATTGGGCCTACCCACCATCAAAGACCGGGTTGTGCAAACGGCTGCAAAGCTCGTGCTCGAACCCATCTTTGAAGCCGACTTGCAAGACTGCGCCTACGGCTACCGGCCCCAGCGCAGTGCAATCGATGCAGTCAAAGCCGTCCATCAAGGGCTCATCGAAGGCTACACGCAAAGTGGTCGATGCGGACTTGTCGAAATTCTTTGACACGATCCCGCATGATGACCTGATGCGCTCACTGGCGCTGCGCATCGTTGACAAAGAGGTGCTGAGGCTGCTCAAAAGCTGGCTCAAGACCCCGGTACAGACAGACACGCCCAAGGGGCGCACGCTGACAGGAGGCAAATCGGCCAAACTGGGAACCCCCCAAGGCGGCGTAATCAGCCCCCTGTTGGCCTCCGGTACATGAATCGGTTCCTGCGGTACTGGGAGCAAAGCAAAGCAGGCGAACGATTTCGGGCCAAAATAGTCAACTATGCGGATGATTTTGTCATCCTGGAGCAAAGGCCGGGCAGACCAAGCGTTGCAATGGACGGGGCAAGTCATGCAAAAGCTCGAACTACAGATCAACGAAACCAAAACCAGCGTGAGAAACGCCAGGGTGGAGCAGTTTGACTTTCTTGGTTACAGCTTTGGCTTGCATTACGTTAAAACCGACGGTAAACCTACTTGGGAGCCAGCGCATCGGCCAAGTCGCTCAAACGACCCGAAGGCCAAGGGTCAGCGACATCCTTCGCCCGCGAACCGAGATAAAGAGACACGCGACAAACTCAACCGTACGCTAAAAGGGCAGGCTTACTTTCACTATGGCAGCAAGCGCAAGAGTTACCGTGCCGTCAATGCTCATGTTCGGCAAACGGTGAGGCTTCTTGCAGCGGCGTCACAGGCGCCCTTCGCGGGGCACTCTACCAATACACCCATGTCGAGATTTTCAACCATCTGGGCGTGCATGAACTCAAAGGTGCCAGATGACAGCCGATACCGATAGTTTTGCAATGAATCAAGTCGGAGAGCCGGATGCGGGAAAACCGCACGTCCGGTTCGATGAGCGGGGTGGGAAAACGGGATCTGACTCTGTACGAGACAATAGATTACCGCGTCACGCTTCGACTCTACTAAAGCAGAAGCTCCTGCAGCCACTGGTCAATTTCCTGAACGGCGGCGTCTGTGGCCGCCGTCATGGCGCGCACACCACCCGGGGCATCCGCACTGGGTGCCGGGCGGCGTACCAGCACGTTGCGCTGCGCCACCAGTTTTTCACCCGTGAGGGTGGTTCGCGTCACCACCGTGGCGCGCAGGCGCAGCAAGCCAGCACTTTGCTCAGGCGTTTCAAACAGATGGCTGAACTCTTCGAGTTGAATGCGCAGAATCAAAGGTGTGGCCACGCCGGGCGCGCCTCCTTCACCCATATTGAACAAGGCACGGCGTTCACCCAGTTTTTCACGCAGGCGCTGACGCACCAGTTGCGCGGGTGACATGCTCCAGCGGGCCAGCGCATAGGCCTTGAGCTGCTGGTCGTTGGCGTAGGCCAGGCGGTACACAATGGCGGTGCTGTCCAGGGATGGATGGGCGTCAATACCGGCAATCACCAAGGGGGGCAGGGGCGGCTTGCTGAGATGGCACTGCGGTGCTGCCGGGGCCAAAGTCATACACCACAGGACGCGCCGGACGGTTTGAAGCGGCGCACCCCGTCAGGGTCAACAATTAAAGCAAGAAATAGGCCTCTACCGCACGTGGAATATGCGCGCAGCTATGATTTCATAGCAAAATTCATGGTTTGGCACCCATCACAGAAAAACCCGGCTCGCCGGGACCGGGTGGCAGCGTCCCGATGCCAAACAGCAGGGACTGCGGGTTGTCGCTGAAGGTGTCAGCCGCCCGGCTGACCCTGGCGGGCGGTTTGGGCAGCGTCTTCGGCGGCGCGGTTCATGCGCGGCAGGGTGGCGATGTTCATGGTTTGCCCACTGGCCCCCATCACGTCGGCGGCCATGGCCATTTTTTCCAGCGTGCCGCCCTTTTCCGTCATGCGATCGCTGACCACCTTAAAAGCTTTGGCCGAGGCGCGGGCATCGTCGGCGCTCAGTCCCACACGCACAGAGGTTTCTTTCATGGTTTTGAGTGTCACGTTGGCCTCGTGTACCAGTTGTGGGAGTTCTTTTTTGGCCTGGTTTGACAGTTCTGCTATGGCGGCGGCTTGCCCCCGTGTCGCCAATGGCGCTCATCAGCTTGTTCTGGTTGTCGGTGCTGAGCAATTGATTGATGCGCAGGCTGCTTTCTTCAAGGTGAATCAGAATTTTTTCGCCCCGGTCGGTCAGTTTGGCCATCAGGCTGGGCCGCATGGCGATGCGCGGCGGTGGCTCGGTGCCCGCAGCAAGATCTTCTTGGGATTCGCCGCTGTCATCGAGCTGTACAAACGCCAACCCCGTAATGCCCTGAAATCCCAGCGTGGCGAAGGTCGAATGGGTGATGGGGGGCGCTCGTCAATCGCAATGCGGATCAGCAGGTGGCTGCGGTTTTGCGGGTCAAAACCAATCGCCATCACCTTGCCTACATTAACGCCCCTTGTAGCGCACCGAGGCCTGAGGTTGCAGTCCGGTGACAGCCTCCGGGCTGGAAGTTCGTACACCCGCAATACACGGTTGTCGCGTGTCAGCCATACGGCCAATCCAATCAAAAAGAGCCAGCATGGCCAGCACAGAGGCACCAGCGGCGAGCGCGTGAGATTTATTTTCCATGGTTCTTTTTCATTATTGGCACCATCATGTCAACTTAATGGGTTCCCCCAACAAGACACTGGCTCGCTGCCCGCGTTCACCCAGGAAGAAATCATGAATGAAGGGATGCGGATTGGACATGACTTCGCGAGGCGCGCCGCTGACCAGAATGCGCTTGCCACCACCGCAATGCGGTGCTGAGTTCAAATAGTGTATCCAGGTCATGCGTCACCATCACCACCGTCAGGCCCAGCTCGCGGTGCAGCGAGCGCAGCAGCAGGCAAAACTCGTCAGCGCTATCGGGGTCCAGCCCGGCAGTGGGTTCGTCCAGCAACAAAAGCGGCGGGTCCATGATGAGGGCGCGCGCCAGCGCCACCCGTTTGACCATGCCGCCCGACAGATCCGCCGGCATTTTGTGCGCATGGGATGGGTGCAGCCCGACCATTTGCAGCTTGACCATGGCCACATCGCGAATCAAAGGGGCAGGGTTCGCAGCTCGCGCAGCGGAAACGCAATGTTCTCCAGCACAGTAAAAGCCGAAAACAGGGCACCGTGTTGAAAAACATACCTACGCGGCTGGCTGCCCCCTCGGCACCCAGTTGCGATGCGGGTTGCCCCAGCACCGTGACGCTGCCACGCGCGGCGTTTCAAGACCAAGAATCTGACGAAGCAAAACGGTTTTGCCGCTGCCGGAGCCGCCCACGATGGACATCAACTCGCCTTGCTGGATGGATAAATCAAGGTTTTGGTGAATGACCGCATCATGCCCCGGCGTGTGGAAAACAGACCACAATTGGCGATTTCCACCACGTTGGCGGCGGTTTTGGTGGGTGGCGTAGCTTGGTTCATATGCCCACGCTCTGAAGACGACGGCAAACAAGGCGTCCACCAGAATCACCATGGTGATAGAGGTCACCACCGAGGCGGTGGTGCCTTGGCCCAAGCTCTCAGTGTTGGGCTTGACGCGCAGGCCGTAGTGGCAGCCAATCAGCGCTATCAAAATGCCAAACACCACCGACTTGCCGACCGCCAGCGTCAGGTTGGACACTTGCACCGCCCGTGGCAGCGCAGCAAAAAAGTAGGCCGGTGTCACGCCCATGGCCAAATCTGCTGCCAGCATGCCGCCCAGCAGCGCCGACAGCGTGGTCCACACGGCCAGCAAGGGCATGGCCAGCGCCAGCGCCATGGCGCGCGGCAGCACCAGCCGGTAGCCTTTGGCAATGCCCATCACGCGCATGGCGTCGAGCTCTTCGGTGACACGCATCACGCCGATCTGCGCCGTGATGGCGGAGCCGGAGCGTCCGGCAATCAAAATGGCGGCCAGCACCGGCCCGAGTTCACGGATCAATGTGACGCCCAAGATGTTGACGATGAAGGCGTCAGCCCCGAACTGGCGCAACTGTTGCGACATTATAGGTGACCAGACAGGTCGCGCCAAGGGGCTTTGGAAGGTGCTCGCAGCATTTTGAGCGTGTCCAGCAACAACTGGCCCAGCAGCCGAACCATGCCCCACAAGTGGTCCAGCACTTGCCAAACCCCGGCACCTAGTTTCAAGAACATTTGAAACAGGGAAATTCTTTTCGCCACGGGCGCAGCCACGGAGTAACGGGCCACGCGCTCCAGCATGGTTTTTTGGGCTTCGTTCATCAGCACGGACACTGGCCATTGATGCCATGTTCCACAGCAGTTGGGCACCGGTGGCCGCTGCAATTCACGCAGGTCCCAGGCGAACGCCGTACCTTGTGAAGTTGCGGTGGCATCCGAGCAGCCGCTCAGCCCGGTCTGAAGCTGTAGCCAAGTCGCAGGCTCAGCCAGCCGAGCCGCACTCCAGCAGCCTGACAGCCGCACACCCGCCCCATCGGGCGTGTTGGAGCGTGTGATGCTGGGCGTTTGGTCCGTCATGCAGGGAGTTGACTCGAAAAGTGAGGAGCCTGCATCGTAACGCCAAAGCCGACCTCTACGTGTCAATTGGCCACCACACGATGCGGCAAAATGGGTCCAACAGGAGCCCCCATGAGCCATCCCATTTTTACGTCCACAGCAGAACTCGCTGTAGAGCAACGCGGCCCGGTGCTGTGGCTGACCATCACCCGCGAAGAGCGGCGCAATGCCATGAGCCACGGCGTGCTGGCCGCCATGGCACAGGCGATTCACCAAGCGCAACATCTGCGGACATTCGCGCCATCGTCATCACCGGCGCAGGCACCAAAGCCTTTTGCGCCGGGGCTGATTTGCAGTCGGCGCAGGCCTTCACCACCGACTACTCCGAGCCGCATGGCCATTTGGCGCAACTGCTGCGCGCAGCGCGCCAGCACCGTGCCTTTGATCGCCCGCGTAAATGGGGCCTGCATGGCCGGTGGCATGGGCTTGATGTCGATGTGCGACATGGCGGTGGCCGCCAGCCACGCGGTGTTTGGTCTGCCCGAAGTCAAGGTCGGCGTGTTTCCGGCCCAGGTGCGTGCTGCAGCATTTGATTCCCCGCCTCTGCTTGCCGGAGATGTGCTTGACCGGCGAGCCATTACCGCAGCGCAGGCGCTGCAGGTGGGGTTGGTGAACTATGTGGATGACGATGTGGACGCCAAACTGCAGTGGTTGCTTGCGCGTTTGCTGGACAAATCACCGGCCGCCATCCGCCGTGGCCTGTACACGCTCAAAAAAGTGGAGGCGATGGCGTTTGAAGAATCCATGGCATTTACCGAGAGCCAGATTGCCTTGTTTACCCTGACCGAAGACGCCCAAGAGGGGCAAAAAGCTTTTTCAGGAAAAACGCAAACCCAACTGGGTAGGGCATTGATTCCATTTCCATATCAACCCGACACGTTGTTGCTTCGCCTTGACGTGCTATAGCACTGTCTGCGGCTTTGCGCCTAATGTCGTATCGATATGGAAACGGAATGAGCATCTTATGAGCACCACCTTTGACTACATCATCGTCGGCGCGGGCACGGCGGGTTGTCTGCTGGCCAACCGACTTCAGCCGATGCCAGCAAACGCGTCCTGCTGATCGAGGCCGGTCGCCGGGACGATTACCACTGGATTCACATCCCGGTGGGCTATCTGAATTGCATCGGTAACCCACGCACCGACTGGCTTGACAGCACTGAGCCGAGGCTGGGCTCAATGGGCGTTCACTGCGCTATCCGCGCGGCAAAAACGCTGGGCGGCTCAAGCAGCATCAACGGCATGATCTGCATGCGCGGCCAAGCCCGTGACTACGACCAGTGGGCCAGTTTGACCGGCGATGAGGCCTGGACCTGGAAAATTCGCTGCCCTATTTCAAGCTGCACGAAGACTACTACCAAGGTGCCAGAGCGGCGCACGGCGCGCGCGGTGTGGCACCTGAGCTGATGAGCGACAAGACCGACCCCTACGCCCAGTTGCTGCGCCACCGCAATGCCGGGGCGAATGGCGGGTGGACAAACAGCGTTTGTGCTGGGATGTGCTGGAAGCCTTTGCCCAGGCCGCGCAGCAGGCGGGCATCCCGGCAAGTAGCGACTTCAACCAGGGTGACAACGAAGGCGTCGGCTACTTTGAGGTCAACCAGAAAGACGGTTGGCGCTGGAACACCCCCAAGGCCTTTTTGCGCCCCACCTGTTATGCGCGGCCCAACTTTGAGTTGTGGACCTCGGCCCAGGTAGCCAAATTGCTGCTTGAAGCGCAGCCAAACGGCAGCCAGCGCTGTACCGGCGTGCAGGTGTGGGATGGCACGCAGAATGTCACGGCCTGCGCGACCCGGGAAGTCATCCTGAGTGCGGGCAGCATCGGCTCACCGCAGATACTGCAACTCTCGGGCATCGGTCCCGGCGCATTGTTGCAGCGCCATGGTGTCAAGGTGGTGGTGGACGCCCCCGGCGTTGGCGCTAACTTGCAGGATCATTTGCAGTTACGCACCGTATTCAAGGTCAAGGGCGTCAAGACGCTCAACACCCAAGTGAGCTCACTGTGGGGCAAGGCCAGGATGGGTCTGGAGTACGCCCTCAAACGCAGCGGCCCCCTGAGCATGGGGACTTCGCAATTGGGCACATTCACCCGCAGCGACCCGGCGCAGCCGCACCTAATATCGGGTGCTACGTGCAGCCGTTGAGCCTGGAGGCTTTTGGCGAGCCGCTGCACGAGTTCAATGCCTTCACCGCCAGCGTGTGCAACCTCAACCCCACCAGCCGTGGCACGGTTCAGATCAAAAGCGCCAAGTTTGACGAAGCCCCGCTATCGCGCCCAACCACTCAGCACCGGGGTGGACCGGCAAGTGGCCATCGACTCCCTGCGCATCACACGAAATATCGTAGCCCAAGCTGCGCTGGCCAAGTTTGAACCGCAGGAGTACAAACCCGGTGCCCAGCACCAGAGCGACCAGGACTTGACCCGGTGGGCCGGCGACATCGCCACCCCCCTTTTTCACCCGGTCGGCACCACCAAGATGGGGCGGGCGGACGACCCGCTGGCGGTGGTCGATTCGCGCCTGCGGGTGCGCGGCCCCGGCGGCCTGATTGCCGGTTTGCGTGTGGTCGATGCGGGTGTCATGCCGCTCATCACCAGCGGCCACACCAACTCGCCGGTCTTGATGGTGGCCGAAAAGGCAGCGCAGTGGATGGTGGAAGAAGCCCGTTAAGCGCGCGCGGCGTCAACACTAGGTTCAATCAACCAAGGGTATGCCCCGATGCCCGCGCATGAATTGATGGTTATAGTGCGGCTACTCATCACAGGGCCACTGGCTCTATTGAAGGAGAAAGGCCCTGGAGACACGCCCACGTGGGCGAACAAAAATAGCACTCTCAAAAGCAACTGCGGCTGAAAAATGGCACCGGCATACCCGGTGCCATTTTTTTTGATCAAATAGGCGGTTTGCGCACGTCAATAGTGCGCAGGCAGCTATCAAAGAGTGTAGTGTTTTGAGCTCGTAGCGCAATGCGAAAATGCCCCCATGGAACTCTTTGATCGTCTCACTCGCTTCGCTTCTGGCGGGTTGTGTAGATGCCAGGGGGGGCGGCGGAGGCCTGATTTTGGTGCCTGCCTTGTTCGCCACTTTTCCGGCTGCGCACCCGGCTACGCTGTTTGGCACCAACAAGGGCGCTTCCGTCTGGGGTACCGCCTTTGCCACCGGCAGTACAGCCGCAAGGTTGAGATGCGCTGGGCCGCCTTGCTGCCAGCGGCGGGCGCTGGCTTGGTGGCGGCCTTTGCCGGTGCGGCCCTGGTCACCGTGGTGTCGCCCCTTTACCTGCGCCGTCTGCTGCCCTTCGTCTTGCTGGCAGGTGCTGGTTTACACCCTGCTCAAGAAAGACCTGGGTCGCAAGCACGCGCTGCGCTTACGGGCGCGCGTGAGGGCTGGGCGGCGGCGGCCATCGGGGCGCTGATCAGTTTTACGACGGCTTTTTGCCCTGGCACCGGGAGCTTTCTGGTCTTTTGTTTGTACGTGTGTTGGGCTACGATTTTCTGAGCGCCTCTGCCAGCGCAAAGCTGGTCAATGCCGCCACCAACGTAGCCGCCCCGGCACTTTTTATCGCCAAGGGCCACATCTGGTGGCACTTTTGTGTTGGTCGTGGCCGTGGCCAATGTGGTCGGCAGTTTGCTCGGCACCCGCCTGGCCCTTCAACACGGCACCGGCTTTGTGCGGGTGGTGTTCATGCTGGTGGTCCTGGGGCTGATCTGCAAGACGGGGTATGACCGTTTGGGCAATGATGGGCAGGCAGCGCTGCACTCTAAAGGGGTCAAGCAAAATAACTTGAACAGTTCAGCCGTGATGCCAAGTGCCACGTCGTTGCAAAACGCCTGTAGCCAGCTACACCGCGCGTTTTACGCCCGCCTTGCACCTGTCATCACAGCCCCTTTGTCCAACTTATTTGCTTGACCCCAAGGTGTTGCATGCCCCCCTTTTTTTGTCTACGTGGTGTTCATTTACTCCTGAATTGATAGCTGCTCGCGCAAGCAGGACGTGCGCAAAGGCCCAATTTGACTTAAATTTTCTGGCAGCAAACAGTGTGCGGCACAAAGGCAAGCCAAAAGCCGGGTATTTATCACACCGTCAAACTTTTGGCTGGCCAGTTTTTTCCGGCCCATTAGAATCCACGGGCTTTGTCATGTAACCAGTTGTTCATTTAGAAAGTCCCCCCATGAGTGGAAAAAATTCACGGCCTGCGCCGGGTCGCGCAGCAGGTGCGGTACCGTCACCAGCTCACCAGCTCACCAGCTCACCAGCTCCCGCCCCCCAGCTGACAAACTCAAGCGCTCCCTTTCTCATCTGAAGCCCTTGGCCTGGGTGCTGGCCACGGCGGGGCTTTTGTCCTTGCCGGCCCACGCCCAGCTTGCCGCCCATGCCCTGCCCACGGGGGGCAGGGTGGCCGCTGGCAGCGCCAGCATCAGCAGCGCAGGCAACGCCTTGCGGGTGGACCAAAGCACCAGCAAAGCCGTCATCGACTGGCAAAGCTTCAACATCGGCAGCAATGCCAGCGTGCGTTTTAACCAGCCGTCCAGTTCCTCCATCACCCTGAACCGTGTGGGGGCCGACGGCGGGCGCTCGCTCATCAATGGCAGCATGAGCGCCAACGGGCAGGTCTGGCTGCTCAACCCCGGCGGCGCACTGTTTGGCCCCACGGCCACAATCAACGTGGGCGGCCTGCTGGCCTCCAGCCTCAAGCTGGGCAACGAAGATTTCATGGGCGGCAACTACCGCCTGGCCAAAGACGGTGTGGGCAGTATCGTCAACCAGGGTCGGCTCAGCGCACAGGACGGCGGCTACATTGCCCTGCTGGCCCCCGAAGTGCGCAACGAAGGCGTCATCACTGCCCGCCTCGGGACGGTGGCGCTGGCCAGTGGCGACGAACTGCGGCTGGACTTTACCGGCGACCGGCTGATTGAAGTCAAGGTTGACCAAGCCACGGTCAACGCCCTGATCGAGAACAAAAAACTGATCGAAGCCGAAGGCGGCTGGGTGCTGATGAGCACCGACGCGGCCAAGCGGCTCAGCCTGGGCTCGGTCAACAACAGCGGCATCGTGCGCGCCACCTTGGTTGAACAAGAAGGCCAAATCAAACTGCTGGGTGGCACCACCACGGTGGCGGGCACGCTGGATGTGTCAGCGCCCAACGGGGGCAATGGCGGCTTTATAGAAACCTCGGGCCACTCTGTGCATCTGGACCCTGCCCTGAAGGTCAGCGCCACAGCGCCTGGTGGCAAAACCGGCAACTGGCTGATTGACCCGAATGACTTCAGGATTGCGGCCAATGGCAATATCACGGGGGCCGCACTGTCCAGTATCCTGGCCAACACCAATGCGACCATTGCCACCGCGACGGAGGGCACGCCGGGGGGCAATGGGGATATCTTTGTCAATGACAACGTGAGCTGGAGTTCGGGGAATACGTTGACTTTGGATGCAGAGCGCAATATCAACATTGGCGCTCGACGGGATCGAACTCAGAGTCAGCCGAACAGGCACCAGCTTGAAGTCTGCCAGCGGACGGGAACATGCCCGTGCCTTTGGTGGGAGTCCGGGTTCCGACTGACGTGCTGACGGCCCAACCGGTGCTCCGGTCGGCGGGTAACGTCGATTTACGGTGAATCCAGCACCCGTCGGCGGCGGCCAGCGCATGTGACCTGCGCGTTGGCAACGTTCTTTCCAATTTCAAGCCGAACCAATTCGATGACCGTGGTTGCGCACCCCCGGTGGATTGTGTATTGAAGGCGGGCGGCCAACAATGGCGATGTACAAGTCACTGTGGAGACGGGAGATTTGACGGTTGCCAACGACATCAAGTCAGGCTGCGGTCAATGCAGGTTTCTTCGGACGATTCCGACAACGCGCTGTTCACCTTGACCAGCGGTGTTAATTTGAACAGCACCTACGCCGGTCAAATGGGCTCCGAGAATGTTTGCGGTAACTCCGTCGCCATCTGTATCGGGTCTGACCGCATGACGATTGATGGCACCGTGACCGCAATGAACCAAGGCGTGGTTCTGGGCACAAAAGCAACACGTGCTGTTGTGTTGGGGGCGAATGATACGAATGCACTCCGGGCCAGCGGTGGAACCTTGGGTCTGACCAATGCTGAACTGAATCAGGTTCGAGCCAATTTTGTGGGGGTTGCCAACGCCGATAATGCTGGTTCGCAGGGGATTGATGTTCAGGGCGCGATCAATTTGACCAGCGCCGCTAATTTGGGCTGAGTACCCGTGGAAGTGTCCGCCTTGCTCGCACCCATGACGGTCAGCAACAAGCTGATGGTTCAGTTTGGCAGCGGTGGTAGCACAGGGTGCGAACGGACGCTGCCGGGGTTCTCAAAGTTAATCAGCTGGTTGTGCAAGGCGAGGGCAGTGTTGGTTTTGATAGAGCGAGCGGCAAAAACCAGATCAGTAGCGTCGCTGCCAGCATCACAAACGGAGTGCTAAGGGTCATGAACGACGCAACGCCGCTGGCAGTGGATGCTTGCGCCGGTGTCAACGGTGTTGTTAATGGCATCACTGCACCGGCGATGACTTGCTGAAGCCAAGGCAACCTGACGCTCAATGCCCCCTGGTGGCTACCGGAACCAGCTCAATTGCGATTAGTTCCGAAATCAAAATCGACCCGCTTTGCACTGCCAATTGTGAAACCGCTCATATCCGACTCATCGCGTGGAATGCTTTCACTAACAACGTGGGTGCCACAGCATTGACGCTGCAGCCCGGCAAGTACTGGGCGCTGGGGGCCAAGATGCCGTCCACCACATTGCTGAATGGGTTGGACCCGATGCCGTGTCGTTTGATTTGGCAAGCACTGCCGGAATCCCCAAAGGTGTCCGCCAACCGCGTCTTCTACATGCAGCAAGACCCCGTCACCACCCCACCACCTGCCACCAGCCCACCCGCCACAGGTCAACCTACTCCCCAGCGAACCCGCGCCAAGCTACCAACCTGCACCGAGCGAACCTGTACCCAGCCAGCCCGCACCGAGCCAACCCACTGCAGGCCAACCCATCACCCCGAACCAGCACCAAGCCACCGTCGCGAGCCAGCCGACTCCAGCGCAGCCCACCGCGGCCCAACCAACAACGAGCCACCCCACGCCCTTACAACCAGTCACCACCAAAGCGGCCACCACCTTGACCGCAGCGTCGGCACCGACACCCACCGCCACCACCGCACCCGTGCGGGTGGCTGCCACCACCCCCACCGGTGGCACAGGCAGTGGTGGGGCACCCATGAACAACTTCCCGGCCCCAAGCTCTGCGCCAGCGCCTATATCAGCAGCGCCCAAAGCAGCAGCGCCCAAAGCAGCGGAGTCCACCGCAGCAGCGCCAGCCATCACCGCCGCCTTGCCCGGCGGCGAAACGCAGGCCCCGCTGCCACTGCCCAAGCTGATCGTTGACGCCACCAAGTCCCTGCCCAAGCTGGCCGGTGTGCTCAAGCAGCCGGAACTGCAAGCCATCAACCAGCAAGTACACGAAGCGCGCACCAAGCTCTTTGCGGGTGCGCTGGATATGCTGGAAAAAGATCCCAAGGCTGCTGACGTGGCCGACTGCGTGGAGGGCTCCACCGACCTGTGCATTGCGCAGGTTCCCGCACCCACAGCCGCTTACCTGCCCGTGGTCAAACGCCGCTTTGCGCTCTTGATCGGCAACAACGCCTACCGCTCTCCCGTGCCGGAGCTGGAAACCGCCATCAACGACGTCACCGCCATCGGTGCCGAGCTGCGCGACAAACTGGGCTACGAGGTCAAAGTGGTACAAAACGCCGGACGCAAAGACATGGTGGATGCGCTCAATGATCTGATCCGCACCACGGGGAAGGATGACAGCGTGGTCATCATGTACGCAGGCCACGGCTACCTTGATGACAAAACCAAGGCCGGTTACTGGATACCGCTTGATGCCACCACCACAAACCCGGACAAATGGGTTTCCAACGACACCATTGCCCGTGCCCTGCGCAACATTCCGGCCAAGCAGGTGATGCTGGTGTCTGACAGCTGTTACTCCGGCTCCCTCACCAAAGAGGGCAAGCAGATCAGCACCGTGGCCATCAGCCGCGAGCAAACGCTGACGCGCCGCTCCGTGCTGGCTTTCTCTTCGGGCGGCGAAGAGCCGGTGACCGACGATGGCCATGACCAGCACTCCATCTTTGCCTGGAACATGATCGAATCGCTCAAAAGTATGAAGACCGAAACCTCCGGCCAGCAATTACACGCCAGCATCAAGGCTGCCGTGGCCGAGGAATACCCCCAGGTGCCGCAGTACGGCACCGTCAACTCGGCTGGCCATGCCGAGGGTGGCGAATACCTGCTGACCCCCAAGAAAGAAGGGGTCTACTAATATGAACACCAAGCAAACCTTCAAAATCACTCGTCTGGCACAAAGCCTGCTGTTGCTGGGCTTGGCCTGGCAGCGCCTTGGTGGCCGCCACCCCTGATGCAGGCTCTGTGCTGCGCGACGAAACCCGCCGCGAGCAGGCACCTGCACCGCTGCTGCCACCCAAGGCGCAAGCCCCCGGAGACGAAAAGCGCACCACCGACTCCAGGCCCCAAAACCCGGTTCACCGGCTTTCCGGGTGGTGGGCCTGAGTTCCCTTCTTGAAGCCGAAGCCCAGCGTTTTCTGGCCCCCTTTGCGGCTCAACCCTGAGCATGGACGGCCTGCACCGCGTGGCAGAAAAGTTTGAGCAGTGGCTGCGCGCCCAAGGGCTGTTCACCGCCCGCGCCTACGTGCCCCCGCAAGAGATCAAAGCCGGTGTGGTGGAAATCCGCGTGATCGAAGGCCGCCTGGAAGGGGTGGACATCAAACGCGCGCCCGGTGCCCGCATCTCGGACGACACCCTGCGCGCCATGGTCACCGGTGCCCAGCCCACCGGCACCGCGCTGGAGCAGCAGCGCCTGGAACGTGGCCTGCTGCTGCTCAACGACCTGCCCGCCACCAGCGCCCGCGCCGTGCTGGTGCCAGGGCAGGAGCTGGGCGGCTCACGCGTGCTGATTGAAGCCGCGCAAGGCCCCACACTGGCAGGCAATGTGGAGCTGGACAACACCGGCAACCGCTACACCGGCTACTGGCGCTTGGGGGCCACGCTGCTGTCCAACGACCCCTTTGGCCGGGGCGACCAATGGAGTCTGCGCGGAGCCACCAGCGAGGGCACGAGCTTTGTGCGCGCTGGCTACACCACGCCGCTGGGCAGCAACGGCCTCAAAGCAGGCCTGGCCCTGGTGGACTCGAACTACAAGCTGTGCTGCGACCTGGCAGTGGGCACGCCCGAGTCCGACGGCACGGCCACAGCACTGTCCGGCTTTGTCAGCTACGCGCTGGTGCGCACCCGCCAGAGCAACTTGAACGCATCGCTGAACTGGGCCGAGCGCACCTTCATCAACCGCTCATTAAGCATCACCACCAGTGACAAAAAGAGCGCATCCCTCACGCTGGCGCTGAGCGGCGACCGCAGCGACCTGACCGGACTCACCGGGCAAGGGGGCTACAGCACCTACTCCTTGCAGTGGGTCAACGGCCAGCTCGATCTGGACGGCTGGGCAGCAGACAGGGCGCAAGACGCCAACAGCGCCCAATCACACGGCGGGTATGACAAGCTGAGCGTGCAGGGCAGCCACTTGCTGCGTTTGACCAAGGACACGGCGCTGTATGCGAGCCTGTCAGGGCAATTGGCCAGCAAAAACCTGGACTCCTCCGAGAAATTTGTGCTCGGCGGCCCCCAAGGCGTGCGCGCTTACGGCTCCGGCGAGGCCAGCGGTGATGAGGGCTGGCTGGCCAGCGTGGAGTGGCGGCGCGAGATCAGCCCGAAATGGGGCTTTGTGGCCTTTGCGGACTATGGCGAAGTCACCCTGCACAAAAACACATGGGCCAACTGGAACGCGGCCAATGTGGGCGTGCCCAACAGTTACAGCCTGTCGGGCGCGGGCGTCTCTGCTGTGTGGACGCCCACAGCAGGCAGCCAGATCACCGCCACCATGGCCACCCGGCTGGCCGACAACCCCGCGCGTGATGCCAGCGGCAATGACTCCGATGGGCTTAGCACTCAGGTCAGGTTCTGGGTGCAGGCTGGTTTGGCGTTTTAAGCTGGCAGTTCATCTGGCTCAATTTGCTATCTAATAAATAGCTGCTTGCGCACTGTTTATATGCGCAAACAGCTTTTTTGATAGTGAATTTGCCAGGGCAGCGAACGGCCAACTGCTGGGGCCTCACATGCCCCAGACGCTGATGGCCCGATTGTCCAGGGTGTGCTCTTCGCGGTAAATCTTGTCGTCCCAGCTAACTTGCGGGTCACGGTCAAAGATCAGCAAATGGGCGCTGTCCGCACCGCACTGGTCGGCGTAGCGCGCGGTTTGCGCCAGCCCTGCGGCCAGCGTGGCGGCGCGGCCCTTGTGCTGGATTTTGAGCTCCAGCACCACTTGTTGCATCGGGCCAGTGAAGCCTTGTGCAGTGAGCGGCCACTGCAAGAACAAATCGGTGCGGCCCATGCCCAAGCCATATTCGCGCGCAATGCGCCCACCGCCGTTGACCACCCGCTGCAAAAAGGCTTGCAGCAGCAGTTGCGGGCCAGCCTCGTGGTAGGCGTAGCGCTGCAGCCAGCTCTCTGAATGTTCGCGAAAGAATTGCGCAAACGCGCTCAGCAGTTTGTCCATGTCCATGCTGCCATCCGGGGCGACATACCATGGCTGCTCTTGCACCATGGTTTCTTGGGTGCTCCAAGTGAGCTGGCGTGGGATGATTTCGCGGTAGATGCGGTTGGCAATGCTCAAAGGGCGGCCCAGCCCGATCAGACCCAGATCGCGGCAATACTGAATATCGTCGTCGGGCAAATCTTCAGCACCGGGCGCGCCTGCCAGCAGCGGCGCGATGACGTGGCGCACGCGCGGCTCGCGCAGCTTGTCGGCCAGCTGGTCCAGGTGGGTGTCGCGCCGCAGTATCAAACTCTCGCGCGCCTGGCGCATTTGCTCTACGGTGACGGGTACGCTGCGGTCACGTTGCTCCGGTTTTCTGAAGCAGGCTTCATAAGCCAGGGCGTTGACCAGCCACGGCTGGCCCCGGGTGTATTCCCAGATTTCTTCCAGCACGCCGGGCTCAAATGTTTGGCCAGTGGCGTCGGTGTGCTGTTGCAGCAGGGCTTTGACATCGTTTTGGGTGAAGTCGCCCAAGCGGATGGATTCGCTTTTGATGTTGAAGGCGCTCCCCCCGGTGATGATTTCGCCGTCCGGTCGGTGAATGCGGTAGTCGCGCACATCGCGCACGCCGCACAAGACCATGCTTTGAGGGAAGGCCTCGGGGCGCTGGGCGTAACCGGCGCGGATTTGGCGCAGCAAGGAGATGAGGGTGTCGCCCACCAAGGCGTCAACTTCGTCCAGGAAGATGATGAGGGGTTTGTCGCTGGCCAAACTCCAGCGTTGCAACACGGCGGTGAGGCTGTCTTTGCCCTGCGTTGCGGCTTGCTGCGCCTCATGCCAGGCCAATTGACTCCAGCTGGGGTCTTTCCAGTAGATGTCAGCCGCCCTGCCCATGGCCGAGACGATGGTTGCAATGCCACTGGCCACATCACTGCGCGCCGCCTGCGCCGCCTCTATGTTCACGTACAGCGCCCGGTATTGCCCCTGGCCATTGATGAAGTGCATCAGGTTAATCAGCAGACTGGTCTTGCCGGTCTGGCGGGGGGCGTGCAGGATGAAATATTTGTTTGCGTCAATCAGCCCGGACAGTTCAGTCCAGTTCACCCGGTCTTTGGGCAACAGGGTGTAGTGAATGTCGGGTTTGTTGGGGCCGGCGGTGTTGAAGAATTTGTCCATGGCGCAATGGTACGCTGATGCCCGCAGGGGATTGCAACGACGCAATGCACCCGCCAATGCCGCCAGAAATGGGATATTTGTAATTTCTGCATCCCTAAGCGGGCACCGAACAATCGTGCAAGAAGCCGAATGTTGTCTGCGTGGTGCTCGGATACTCCTGAATTGATAGCTTCTTGCGCAAGCAGGACGTGCGGAAAAGCACTTTTTTGTTGAAAATTTGGAACTTGCAGCCGACAACCGATGCGCAACATGGCCAGTCAACCAATCGGGCGGCATTGGTGCGTTGGCAACAAGTACCTGGTCGACTGGAATACCGTCCAGGTTTTACCCCATGGACCGCACCACCTCCATCGCCTGCTCGACCCGCTCGACGGCGTGGATGGTGAGGCCCTCGATGGGCTTCTTGGGCGCATTGGCTTTGGGCACCACCGCCACGCTGAAACCCAGCTTGGCCGCTTCTTTCAGCCGCTCCTGACCGCGCGGCGCTGGGCGCACCTCTCCGGCCAGTCCCACTTCACCAAACGCAAAAAAACCTTTGGGCAGCGGTTTGCCGCGCAAGCTCGACGTGATGGCCAGCAGCACCGCCAGATCAGCCGCCGGCTCGCTGATGCGCACGCCACCCACCGCGTTGACAAACACATCCTGGTCCATGCACGCCACCCCGGCGTGGCGGTGCAGCACGGCCAGCAGCATGGCCAGCCGGTCTTTGTCCAGCCCCACTGACAGGCGTCGGGGGGAGGGGCCACCGCTGTCCACCAAGGCCTGAATCTCGACCAGCATCGGGCGTGTGCCCTCCAGCGTGACCATCACACAGCTGCCGGGCACCGGCTCGGCGTGCTGGCTCAAGAAAATAGCGCTGGGGTTGGAGACGCCTTTGAGGCCGCGCTCGGTCATGGCAAACACGCCAATTTCGTTGACCGCGCCAAAGCGGTTTTTGATGGCGCGCACCAGCCGAAAGCTGCTGTGGGTGTCGCCCTCAAAATAAAGCACCGTGTCCACCATGTGCTCCAGCACACGCGGCCCGGCCAGCGCGCCCTCTTTGGTGACGTGGCCGACCAGCACGATGCTCACGCCGCTGGCCTTGGCCGCGCGCGTTAGGTGCGCGGCGCATTCGCGCACCTGCGCCACCGAGCCGGGCGCGGAGGTGAGCTGGTCGGAATAGACGGTTTGAATCGAGTCGATGACGGCAATGTCGGGCTGCGTGGCTTCCAGCGTGGCCAGGATTTTTTCCAGTTGAATCTCGGCCAGCACCTTGACCTGCGAGTGGTCCAGCCCGAGCCGGCGTGAGCGCAGCGCCACCTGGGCACCGCTTTCTTCCCCCGTGACATACAAGGTAGCCTGCCCGCTGCGCTGCAGCGAGTCCAGCGCCTGCAGCAGCAGGGTGGACTTGCCAATGCCGGGGTCGCCGCCAATCAGCACCACGCCGCCTTCCACAATGCCGCCACCCAGCACCCGGTCCAGCTCCTCATGGCCGGTGGGGGTGCGTGCCATGTCCACCGCGTCAATGTCCCCCAGGGTGACGACCTCAGCCGTCTTGGCCAGCGACGCGAAGCGGTTCTTGGTGGGTGCCGTGTTTTCGGGGACGGACTCGATCAGCGTGTTCCAGGCATTGCAACTGGGGCATTTGCCCAGCCATTTGGGGCTGGTGCCACCGCAGTCGGAGCACACGTAAACGGTTTTTTCTTTGGCCATGGGAATTATTCCAGGTACTTCAGGTGTAATTTTGCTATAAATAATATAGCTGGTGGCGCACTATTGACGGGCGCAAGTGCCGGTTTTTATTGTAAAAACATGAGTCGGCTGTGCGGGGCTGGTCCGGACTTACTTTCTCGATGGCGCAACCAGCGTGGCATGGTCCAGATCGGGCCGGTGCCAGGGGTCCACATGCGTCATCAGGTTCAGCACCCGATGGCGCTGCAGCACCCGCTGGCGCGCCAGGACGGCAATGTCGTGCCCGGCTTCGACGGTGATGGTGGCGTCCACCTCGATGTGTGCGTCCACCACAATCATGTCGCCCATCTTGCGGGTGCGTACATCGTGCACGTCGCTGACGCCCGGTGTCTCCTTCAAAGTCTGGCGAATGGCTTTGACTTCTTCTTCGTCCACCGCGCGGTCCATCAGGTCGTGCAGCGCATCCCAGCCAAAGCCCCAGCCCATCTTGGTCACCATAAAGCCCACAATCAGCGCGGCAATGGGGTCAAGAATGGGGTAACCCGCCAGGTTGCCCGCAATGCCGATGCCCACCACCAGCGAAGAGGCCGCATCAGAGCGGGCATGCCAGGCATTGGCCACCAGCATGCTTGATTTGACGCGCTTGGCCACTGCCAGCATGTAGCGAAACAGCAGCTCCTTGGCAATCAAGGCCCCGCCCGCCACCCACAGGGCCATGACGTGAACTGTTTGTACGGTATCAGGGCTTTCCAGTTTGCGAAAGGCAGACCACAACATGCCCACACCCACCGCCAGCAAAAGAGCTCCGAGCACCAGCGAAGCGGCGGTCTCAAAACGCTGGTGGCCATAGGGGTGGTCGGCGTCGGCGTCCTTTTGGGCGTGGTGACTGGCAAGCAGCACCACAAAGTCTGCCACCAGATCGGACAGGGAGTGAATACCGTCGGCAATCAAACCCTGTGACTTGGCCAGCACGCCCACCACAATCTGGGTGAAGGTCAACACAAGGTTGACGGCCACGCTGACCCAGGTGCTGCGCGAGGCCGCCAGCGCCCGCTCGGCCGGGCTGTGGGCGGCATTTTCGGAGTCGTCGTCAAGTTCAGGGAAGTTCATGGCGGAAGGTGAGAAAGCGGATGGGGCGTCTTGCGGGGCCTGTTTTACTATCAAAATAATAGCTGCTTGCGCATATTCTACGTGCGCAAGCAGCCAAAATGATGAATGAAAAGTTGACCATCTTGGGCAACTTGGATGTGTTTGGGCGCAGCTGCGGCGTTTGAGCATTTGCATCATGCGGCCAGCCAGTTGCTGGCATCGTGCGAAGGGCACTGGCAGCGCATAATTTGATAGCCATGGCACGGCGCGGGTGACGGCCACCGGCGCGCGCAGTGAGATCGGTCGCATCGGTGCCGCGCTGGAGACTTTGAGCAGTGAGCGTTCGCCGCTGAAAAAACAAACCGCCCAATTGGTCAAGGTGTTGGCCTTTATTGCCTTTGGCGCGAGTCTCTTCCTGGTGCTGGCGTTTGGTCTGATGCGCGGCGACTGGTTGGCCGCTTTGCTGGCGGGCATCGCGCTGCCCATGGCGCTGCTGCCGCAGGAGTTCACGGTGGTGCTCACGGTGTTGCCTGCCTTGGGTGCCTGGCGCTTGTCGAAGGAAAAAGTGCTGACCCGGCGCATTGCCGCCATCGAGACGCTGGGTGCGACCAGTGTGCTGTGCGTGGACAAGACCGGCACCCTGACCGAAAACCGCATGACGGTGGCGCAACT
The DNA here is from genome assembly GCA_016708345.1 of Candidatus Rhodoferax bjergmarkensis. Lineage (GTDB taxonomy): Bacteria > Pseudomonadota > Gammaproteobacteria > Burkholderiales > Burkholderiaceae_C > Rhodoferax > Rhodoferax bjergmarkensis. Next base: position 20,710 of record JADJFX010000026.1, on the reverse strand, counting down.
CTATGCGCAAGGGCCGATCAGTGGGCAGGGTGAACACCTGCGTATCGACTACGCCACCACCACTGAGTAGCCTGCCGGGTTTGGCGGGTTTGTTTTTCTTTGAACCTCTGGCACCCGGCAAGCTGCTGACAGCCATGCTTCTCGGGCTGGTCAGCGTGGTCTGGTTTGAAGTCATCAAGTTTGTTCGTCGGGTGCGTGGTTTGTAATGTCGCCATCTACACTTGGGGTATGTACCAATTTTGTCCTGGCAGAAGCGGCAGCGATGAACTTTGATTCAGCCTCCTTGGCGAGGTTCAGGACGACTGTCCGGCTATGGCGCCATGCCGCGCTGGCATTGCTCATGACTTCGCTCACGCAGGTCTATGGCGGCGAGTCAGAGGAACCATACCAATGGAGTTTTGTGCCGGGACGTTACCAGTTGATCGGACGCCATCCGGACAGTACGCAGACCTACACGGGAACCGCGCGCATCGACAGAGTAGGCGCACAACTGCGCTTAAGCCGTGACATTGGTGGCAAGCGAAGCCGCCTGTTTGGCGTTATCCGACGCGCGGACCCTGGCGAAGCTTATGTGTTGGCTTTCAAGTGGAACGAACGCCGCCCGCAAGAGATGGTTTGCCTGGTCGGCAGTGATCTTGACAATTACCCCCGCCTCACCTGCCATTGGGGACTCGCAGGCAATCCGCATCGCCAGCCCGGCATGGAAGCCTACTTTGCCCAAGAGCCTTGGGATCCTGTCAGGCCTTGAATGGCGCTGGTTCGGGGTCCGCACCACGTTCGGCGCGGGCCTTCAATGCTTTTTCAAGACTGACCTTGACTTTGACTTTTTCCGCATTGATGGGTGAGCGAATGGCGAAGTGGGGGTCGGTGGTGTCGCGGTAGATGTATTTGCTCAGTGGCATGCCACCGGGGTTGATGATGCTCACCACATGCGGGTTGTTGGCACGACGCCCGCGTGCGACGGACACAGCTTTTTCGCCATTGACCAATTGAACGTAAGTGCCCGGCGGATAGAACCCGAGTGCCGTGGCCATGGCGGCTCCGGGCGAGGCCGAGCCTTGGGTGGACTCCAGAAAAATGGCCTTGACGGCTCCCATGGGCGACATGGCCAGCCTCGTTTTGCGCGAGGCCATCTTGGCCACAAAGCCGTCAGCGACCCGCAAAATGCGGCGGCATTCGAGGGTGCCAGCCAGGCCGTGGGTTTCATCCGCTTCGTGGTGCCAGAGCACTGGCTCTTTTGGGGGTGCTCCTTGATCAACTTGCGCTGGGCATCGTTGATGATGGACGTTTGGCGGGCCATTCGGTCCTGCTCCCTGGCCATGCCGATGTTCATCACCAGTGCTGCGTTGAACAGTGTGTTTCTGGCCATGTCGGACACACCCAGCTTTTCGGCGGTCAGTTCGCAGACGACGGCGCACAACAAGGCATGGGTAGCACAATAACCCAGTGATGGGTCGGCCAGCGCCTGGAACAGGATGAAAAGGCATTCATCCGGATTGCTCTTGAGCAGCTCCAAAGCTTTCTGCTGAATGCCCTGCAAGCGGGACAGAGGGCTGATGGCAGCCTCACCCTGGTACAGCAGGCCCTGCAGAATGATTTGCAAATCAAGCCAGCCACCGTTGACTTCAGCGGTCACGATGTAGTCGGACTCCAGAATTTCTTCTGGCATGCAGGTGTGGGCAATGGTTTCAATGTCGATGCCATCCCTGAGCATGGCGCGAATGACCCGCTCAAAGCTTTTTTGCCAGGCGTTCGCATCGACCGGGGTCATGCAGGCCTCGTGCGCCTCCAGCATTCGTTTTTGCTGTTCGGATACGATGGACTGGCCTTTTCGCAGCAGCAGCCTGCCGTCCGGACTCCACATGTCCACCGGCAGCGACCTGCCGGTTTCAAGCATGGCAACGGGAACCGGAACGTATTGCATCAGTCAGCCTCCAGCACAGGCACGCGACCAGACAGCGCGCACATCAGCTCGTACCCTACAGTGCCGGCGCAGCGAGCCACTTCGTCAATGCCCAGCACAACACCGTTGGCTGCCCGACCCCACAGGGTGACTTCACTGCCAAACCCTGCACCCACACCGGCGTCAATCAGCGGCGTGAGATCCACAGTCATCATGTCCATGCTGACCCTTCCGACCAGACAGGTTCGAATGCCCTGGACCAGCACCGGGGTGCCAGTGCCGCAAGCACGCGGATACCCGTCAGCGTAGCCGCACGAAACGACGCCGATCCGCATGGGTTTTTTTGCGATAAATACAGAGCCATAGCCAACTGTAGCACCTGTCGCAAGGTCTTGGGTTGCTATTATTTTTGCAGTCAACGTCATGCCGGGCTCCAGGTTCCATTGTTGTGCCGAGTGCTGCGGGAAGTCTGGCGCACTGCCGTACAAAGCAATGCCCGCGCGAACCCAGTCGGATGCCACGTGGGTTTCACGGTGCCCGCTGGCGCTGTGAAACGGCGTGGTGTGACGCAGCATGGCCGCGCTGTTGCTCAAGGTTCGCTCGCCCGGCAGATCACGGGTTGTGGTGTCAAACACCGCCATTTGGACGGCCACGCCAACGGGGCCGTCGGCGTCGCTGAAATGGGTCATCAAGGAAATTTCATCCACTTGAGGCAGTGCGTTCAAACGTGTCCAAGCGGCGCGGTACTGCTGCGGGGGAAAGCCGAGACGGTTCATGCCGGAGTTCATTTTGAGAAAGACGCGGTGCGGCACATTGGTCTTGTGGGTGGCGAGCATGTCAATTTGTTCGTCGCAGTGCACGGTATGCCACAGCCCCAGGCGTGAACACAACTCCAGGTCGCGCAATTCGAATACGCCTTCGAGCAGCAAAATCGGGCCACGCCACCCCAAGTCGCGCACACGCTGCGCCTCGTCCAGGTCAAGCAGGCCAAAACCATCAGCCGCCCGAAAACCTTCAAACACACGTTCAATGCCGTGACCATAGGCGTTGGCTTTGACGACCGCCCAGACGCGTGCATCGGGGGCCGCCTGACTCAGACGGGCCAGATTGTGGCGCAGCGCAGCGGTGTGAACGGTCGCGTGGATGGGACGTGGCATGGCGCTGACGTGGTGATAAAGGAGTTGCGGATTTTGACACTGCCGGGGCATGCTATAACGCGGGATCGCTGGAGATCCTATTACAAACATACCGCGTCGGTCCCACTGATGCGCGCCGCTAGACAATGAAACGCAGTTTTTTCACCATCATGCTCGCGCAGTTTTTCAGCTCGCTGGCCGACAACGCACTGTTTGTGGCAGCGGTCCAATTGCTGCGAAGCAGCAAAGCCCCGGAGTGGCAACAGGCTGCTTTGGTGCCCATGTTCGCCTTGTTTTACGTGATTCTGGCACCCTTTGTCGGGGCCTTTGCGGATTCAAGGCCCAAGGGCCAGGTCATGCTCATCAGCAACTTCATCAAGGTCATTGGTTGCTTGATGATGCTGTTTGGCACACACCCTTTGCTGGCCTATGCCATTGTGGGGCTGGGCGCAGCGGCGTATTCCCCGGCCAAATACGGCATATTGACGGAGTTGCTGCCCGCTCAGCAATTGGTCAAGGCCAATGGCTGGATTGAGGGGCTGACCATCGCCTCCATTATTCTGGGCGTATTGCTGGGGGGGCAACTGGTGGGGCCGATGCTGGCACCGATGTTGTTGTCATTTGATCTTCCCTTGATCGGCACCAGTGTGGACACACCACCGGAAGCTGCCATCAGTGTGCTGATTTTTGTGTACTTGCTGGCGGCCTGGTTTAACACCCATATTCCACGCACTGATGCGGTGTTGTGCCCGATGCCCCGGCAGATCTTCGACCTGTTGCCAGATTTTTGGACCTGCAATGCGCGTTTGTGGCGCGACAAACTGGGGCAGATATCGCTGGCTGCCACCACCCTGATATGGGGGGTGGCCGGAAATTTGCGGTTTATCGTGCTGGCCTGGGCAGCAGCAGCGCTGGGCTACAGCGTGACGCAGGCCTCGGCGCTGCAAGGTGTGGTGGCCATTGGCATGGCCATTGGGGCTGTGGTGGCCTCCATGCGCATGCGCCTTGAAGATGGCCCGCGCGTGATTACTTTGGGCATCGGCATGGGCTTGCTGATCATTTTGCTTATTTTTATTAACAATGTATGGGTGGCCGCGCCCTTCCTGATCATGCTCGGTGCCTTGGGTGGTTTTCTGGTAGTGCCCATGAATGCCCTGCTGCAGCATCGAGGGCACAACCTGATGGGTGCCGGGCGATCGATTGCCGTGCAAAACTTCAATGAGCAAGCCGCCATTTTGATGTTGGGTGCCGGGTACAGCCTTTCCACCGGTTTGGGCTTGCCCACCTTTGGCGCCATCACCGCGTTTGGGTTGGTCATTGCCGGGTTCATGACGCTCATCAAGCGCTGGCACGCGCGTAATTGCGTTCAGTTTGGTCCTGAAGTGGAGCACCTGCTCAGCATTGCCCGCAATGACAAACGTCATGGCTCTGAATTTGTTGGCGATCAACCCCACCCCTACCGCCGCGCGGCCGATACTATTGGCTCACGGCAGCGTCGCGACTGATGCCGACCAAGCTGCTGGCGGCAGCTGCATTGGTCGTGAATGCCTTTGTCTGGGGTGTTTCATGGTGGCCCTTTCGCCTGCTGCAGGTGCATGGTCTGCACCCCTTGTGGGCCACCGCCATCATCCACACCATTGCACTCTTGTGCTTGACTGTGCTGCGGGCCGGTGCTTGGCGCGGGTTTGGGCACCACCCGCTTTTGTGGCTTCTGGTGCTGGTAGCGGGGCTGACCAATGTGGGGTTTAACTGGGCCGTCACGGTGGGTGATGTGGTGCGCGTCGTGCTGTTGTTTTATTTGATGCCTGCCTGGGTTGTCCTGCTGGCCTGGCCCATGCTGGGTGAAAAACCCGATATCGGTTCTGTCATGCGTTTGGTGCTGGCTTTGGGCGGTGTCGTGATTGTGCTGAAAACACCGGGCACCCCCTGGCCGGTGCCACAGAGTTTGGCTGATGGCCTGGCGCTCATGGGGGGATTTTGCTTTGCCTTGACCACGATCTTGCTGCGCAAGTTGAACCAGACACCCGATGCGACGCGCATGATGGCCATGTTTGGTGGTGGCGCGGTGATGTCCATCGGCGCTGCGCTTTTGGGCATGACTGCGGGGGTGGTGCAAGCCCTGCCATCGCCCGATGTTGCGTGGGTTACCCTGGTACTGTGCCTCAGTGCTGCGTTTTTGCTTGGCAATTTTTCCCTGCAATACGGGGCAGCACACCTGAGTGCCAGTGTGACCTCGCTCATCATGCTGTCAGAGGTGGTTTTTGCCAGCGTGTCATCGGTGGTGCTGGGCACCGCTGAGCTGACCACCCGAACGCTCTTGGGGGGTGGTTTGATTGTGCTGGCTTCGGTGTTGTCTGTGGTGTCGTTCAGAAAATCGGTTTAACTTTGCTGACCGACAAATTCCGAAGGTGCTGCAATGGCTTGCGGCTCGGCGAATTCCACACGGTCGCGACCACGCTGCTTGGCGGTATACAGGGCGTGATCGGCGGCGGCATACAGACTTTCAATGGCCCCTTGCTGTGTTCGCGAGAATCCGCTGACACCCAGGCTGGCAGTGACGGGAATCAGTTTGCCGTCAATTTCAAGTGGGCGTTCCCGCACCAGCGCGCGAAGTTTTTCAGCCACGGCCAAACTACCATCGCGCGAGGTATTGGGCAGCAACACAATGAATTCCTCGCCCCCCATGCGTGCCACGATGTCCGTGCTGCGCACACCGTTGGTCAGCAAAGCGCCGACCTGTTGCAAAACAGCATCTCCAGCCGGGTGCCCCAGGGTGTCGTTGATCCGCTTGAAAAAATCCAGGTCAACCATCAGGATGCCGGTATCGGTTGGAAAGCGGGTGGCGCGGGCCAGTTCGATTTTGGCCAAACGGATGAACTCCCGGCGCAAGTACAGGCCGGTCAAGGAGTCGCGGGTGGCCATAAAAGCCAATTCGGCTTGCTGATCGGCCATGGTCTCATTGGCTTGGGTAATCTCCCGTCTGAGCAGCACAGATGCCACGTACTGACGCCACACCACAATGGATGCAATGATGCTCATCAGGGTGGCGCTCGCGCTGTGGCTGCGCGCCATGGCCACCAAATTGAGATCGGGCTGGGTGATCGCCAGGGCGTTGAAAAAAATCAAGTAAGTGGCGAAAAAGACAGAGATGACCATCACGGGCCGCATCAGGGACATCATGGCGACAATCAAGCTGATCATCGCAAAGTTGGTCGTATTGCTTGAGACCATTTGGTCAGCCACTGACAAGGCGACGCCAAACATCAAACAACTTGTGCAAAACAGAATTTGCAGGGACAGAGCGAAAATTTTGTTGTGTTCAAGACGCGGGTAGAGCCGATGAATTGCCAGACCAAGAATGACCATGGACACGCACATGACGGCATGAATCCAGCCTATGGCATTGGCCCAATTCGCGTGCCGGGCCGACTCTTGGCCACTGGAGTGAAACCAGAATTCAGCAACGTAGATCAAATTGACCGGCACCACGAAAGTAGCCAAGATTCGAAAGCGCCGCAGTGTCTCGGTAGTCGCCTCGGCCTGAACGTCGCTATTTTGGCGGGCGGCGGTGCGAAGCCAAAGTGCAAACCTTGCAAGGTGCAACTGCATGCGGGGTGCCCTTATCGTGATTAATTTCAGTTGTCGATTATTAAAGGCTCACGAATGCAAGTGTTTGCTTCGCGGCTTATGATAAACCCGTTTTTCATCGGCAACGATGCGCCGGAGAACCCCATTTTTGACTGGAATAACGCATGAGTACTGTTTACGATTTCGAAGCCTTGCAGATCAACGGCAAGTCCGTCCCTTTGAGCCAGTACAAAGGAAAAGTCATGCTGATTGTCAATACTGCCAGCGCCTGCGGTTTTACCCCACAGTTTGCCGGGTTAGAGACCTTGCATCAGCAATTTGGCAACAAAGGGCTGGTGGTACTGGGTTTTCCGTGCAATCAATTTGCATCGCAAGATTCGGGCAGCAATGAAGAAATCTCGGAGTTCTGCCAGCTCAATTACGGGGTGACCTTTCCCATGATGGCCAAAATTGATGTCAACGGCAAGCAGGCGCATCCGCTGTATCAATGGTTGTCCAAAGAAGCACCAGGCTTGCTGGGCAGCAAATCCATCAAATGGAATTTCACCAAGTTTTTAATTGCCAAGGACGGTCAGGTTCTTAAGCGTTATGCACCGACTGATACGCCGGCAGGTATGGCGGCGGATATTGAGGCTGCCTTGGTGGCTGCCTGATCCGCCCAAAACACTAGCCCAATCGGTCAGCCCCTGCTTGTGCTACCTGGGGGTGTTTTGCGTATTGCGCTTGAGGCGTTGTTCGTTTTCAATGCAGGTCGGCGTGTTGACCAGCTCTGGCCGCTGACAGGCCTTGAAGATGCACATGGGCCGGGTCCAGAGCCCTTTGTCAGCGCAGAGTTTTTCTGCAGTCATCAAGGGTTCCACCGGTTTTGGTGCCGCTGCGACCGCAGGCTCGGGTGCGACAGGTGCAGGTGCTGGCGTTGCTGCCACACTAGACTGCACGACCTCAGGTATTTTCACTTTCGGCGCAGATGCGACATTTCGCTTGGTTCCGGTTTGTGTGCTTGCTTTTGTCGCCGATTTGGGCACTGGCAAGGCGGATGTCGGTGGTGACTTAGCTGGTTTAATCACGGGTGACGGGATGGGAGTCGGTGCGGGTGCTGTTTGGGTGACAGACCCGCTGACCACCGGGGTCGATGCAGCAGAGGGTGTGTCAAGGACCGGGTTGAGCACTGGTGCAACAACTGTCGGCACTGCTGCGACTGACTTGCCAGAAGTGCTGCGCCAACTCCAAGTTACAGCAAATCCAAGTGCCACTACCAAGAAAACGATCAACCAAGCGATGTTGGATCGACGATTCTCCGCAGCCGAAGCAACCAAGGGTTGCGCCAAGGCAGCCGCCTCAGCAGACAAAAGTATTCGGTCGTTTTCCGCCTGCCGAACACCTGCCGCTCGCTCACGCATTTTTTTTTGTTCAACGCTGAGTTTGACTGGTTGTGGCTCGGGTAGATCGGGTGGCTCCAGCGGCTCCCACGGCTCAATGACGGTGGATGGATCGTCTCTTTCATCGAAATCGTTGTCGTTTTCCGGCGCGGGTTTGATGAGTTGGGTTGGCAGGTAGTCATTGCCGGAGCTTGACGGCAAAGAACCTTGACTTGCGTGACCGGTCGACGAGCCAAGCAGCTCGCCGGTTGGCAGGCAGGCCGGGCCCAACTCACCACGCCAGTCAAACGATGACATGCCGTTGGGCGTTGTCAGACCAAGCGCCCGTGCGAACAGCTGAACCGATTGCGGTCGGTCTTCTGGGCGAATGCTCAGGGCTGCGTCAATAGCCGCCACAAAGCTTTCAGAGTAACTGAGTCCGAATTGTGTCTCAACCGTTTTCGCGATACTTTCAAAAGAGAGCAAGCTGTCGTTGACAGCCCGGATCGTGGCGGGCGTGGGTGCTTCGTTGCAAAGCATGCAGTGCACCACGGCCGCCAGTGAATAAAGGTCCGTCCAAGGGCCTTGCGGCATGCCACGAACGTCAGCATATTGTTCAATTGGTGCGAAATTCACCTTCAATATGGCCGTGTGCTCCTTTGAGTTGTCATTGATGGCAACGCGCGCAGCGCCCAAGTCAAGCAGCACGGGCGGCCCGATATCTTGCAGAAAAATATTGTCAGGCGATACATCGCGGTGCAGCGCATGGCCTCGGTGCAAGACTTTGAGTGCGCCCAATACTGACCACAATACCTTGCGCAGCCAAGCCTCACTGGGTGGCGTTTGCATTCGGGTTCTGGCCTGTTTGAGGGTCATGCCGCGGTACAGGGGCATCACCATGTAGGCCGTGCCATTGGCTTCCCAGAATCTGAAAACCCGCACCAGTGAGGGGTGTTCAAACTTGGCTAGCATGCGGGCCTCTGCGACAAAAGACGCCAGCCCCACTTGGAAAGTCGGATGATCAGCCGAGGTTCGAATGCTAATGTTCGGTACCTCGTCAGCACGCCTGGCTAACGAGGTGGGCAAGTACTCTTTGATGGCCACATCCCGGTGCAGTGAATGGTCATAGGCCCGGTAGACCATGCCGAAACCGCCAACACCCAACAGCCCCAAGATTTCGAATTCTCCCAGTCGGGTGCCTGACACCAGGGCATCAATGTGGTCAACCTCTGGTGCTGCAACGTGAATTGGCGATTCAATCATGGGTTCTGACATGTGAGCACAATCGTCCAAAGCCCACCAGCGGCAGAGGTTGTGCGGTTTGTCATTCTATGGCAGCACAAAGCGCTTGGTGCAAATTTTGAATGCGCGTCTGCCTGCTTGGGGTCATATTGCAACGTCTTTGATGGAGAGATTGTCCTGAAGCTGCAAATAGCATGGCGATCAACTTGCATCTTGGTGCAGCGAAGTGTTCTTGCGATGATGACAGGGTTGCGCGTTCTGGCTATCAGGGTTTGTCCGTGTTTATAGTATTCGCGATGACAGTAAGCTTTGCGGGCATAGTATGCTCAACCCTTTTCAATATCTGCCAAGGAGATATCTCTTGTTAATGAATTTGTTGAGCGATTCCGTGCTTGAACGTGGTTTGGGAACCATCATGCGGGGAGCGGGTCTGGTAACCCGTTTCATCCCCATTCCACAACCCACCTTGCTGGTCGGGCCTGGTGCCAGTGGCCGACTGGGGCAGGCCATTGCAGGATTTGGGTATAGCAAGATTTTGATCGTCACAGACAGCATCATCTCCAAGCTGGGCTTGCTCAAAAGCCTGACAGACGAATTGACCGCCGGCGGCGCTCAGTATGTGGTGTTTGACGAAATCACCCCCGATGCGCCGATTCCCCTGGTCGAAAAAGGTATCGAGTTCTACAAGTCCCACGGATGTGACGCCATTGTGGCGTTTGGCGGCGGCTCCTCGATGGACGCTTCCAAAGCCATTGCGGTGGCAGTGAATAATGACAAACCGCTGCGCAAACTGGCGGGCTATTTCAAGGGCCTGCACAACCCGGTCAAAATTTATGCCGTCCCTACCACGGCAGGCACCGGTTCAGAAGTTACTGTGGCAGCGGTCATTTCTGACCCCGAAACGCACAAAAAGCTCGTCATCATCGACCCACGCATCGTACCCAAGATGGCTGCCCTTGACCCCTCGCTGATGACTGGCCTGCCCGCGCCCATCACGGCGGCCACCGGCATTGATGCACTCACCCATGCGGTGGAGGCATTTGTCGGCAACTGGACCACCCCTTATTCGAACGCGATGGCGCTGTCAGCTGTCGGACTGATTTTCGAAAACCTGCGCACCGCTTACAAAGACGGCAAAAACTTGGCTGCGCGCGAAAAAATGGCACTGGCCTCCACCTACGCCGGTTTTGCATTTACCCGTGCCAATGTGGGTTATGTGCATGCCATCGCCCACCAGTTTGGCGGCCTGTACCACACGCCCCATGGTTTGGCCAACGCCATCATGCTGCCATATGTGTTGCGCTATTCAGCGCCAGCCATCACGGACCGTTTGGCCCAATTGGCGGTTCGCGCCAAAGTCGGCAAAGAGGGTGAGCCGGCTGACGTGCTGGCGGGCAAGTTCATGGATGCCGTCGAACAGCTGAATAAGGATTTGGGCATTCCAAGCTATCTGGAAGCATTGCGCGAAAGTGACATCCCTGAGCTGGCCAAGGCTGCCTGCTGGGAGGCGCATACCGGATACCCGGTGCCGCGCTACATGTCGCAGCAAGTTTGTGAAGACATCATTCGGCAGGCGTTGCCCGAAAAGCAGGAGTTCTCGGGTCGTCGCAAAAAAGCTGTTTGATAAAAGGTATTGACAGGCCAGCAGACGCTGGCCTTGTGGTTGATCGAAAATACAGGGTTTTCCCTGATTTGCAGGTGCAGATCAGGCGCGTGGTGGTTGTTTTTGAATGAGGAGCGGTTTGATGAAAAAGGTAGTGACGGTGACACTTGGTTCCGCCAAGCAGGATTTTGAGTTCAAGACCGAGTTCCTTGGTCAGAGTTTCTCGGTGCGCCGGCTCGGTGCCGACCAAGACACCGGAAAGGCGTGGGAGTTGATGCGGCGCCATCAGGCGACTGCCGATGCGATTGGGCTGGGTGAAATCAGCGACCACTACAACGTGGGCCTGCGCACCGTCACCAACAAGGAAACCAAGCGATTGACAAATGTGGTTACGCGCGTTCCGGTGACCACCGGTGCCACCTTGCGCCGCCTTCTACAGGTGCGTGCCATTCACCATGTTCAAAAAGAGCTGGGTCACTACTTCAACAACAACCTTGTGCTGTTTCTCTCCGGCATGCGCAATTACGACATGGCGGTGGCCATGTCCGACTACTCCAAAAACCTGAGTTTTGCCGACGCCCTGTTCCAAACCGGATCACCGGCCATGCTTGGCTCGCTGGAGCAACTGGAGTTGTACGCCAAAGGCAGTGATCTGATGCTCAGCGGCAAACCTGGTCAAATACTAGAAAATTCGCTGTCTGATTACAAGATCAGCCGCGCGGGCAGTGCTGTGGCCAAGTCGCATGTGGTTGTCGGCACCTTTGCCGAAATCAAGGCCGTAGGCAATCCCCAAAACTTGGAGGGGAAAACCCTTATCACGTCGGCGGTCGACGACGAGCGTTTGGCGTTTTTCACCGCTTGCAAGGTCAACTTGGTGGTGGATGTGTCACCCAATCTGTTCGAAAAGTGGTGGGCATTGCCACGATTGAAGCGATGATTCTGGCGGCATTGGACAAAACGCCGGAAGAAGTCTCTGACGACGATTTTGATGAAATTCTGGATGAGCTCAAAATTGTGCCGCGCCTGCTGCACCCCACCGGAAAGTTTCGCAACATCCGCCGTTTTGCGTTTGTGATTCACCCTCTGAGTCAGACCTATATTAAAAAGGGCCTGCCCGTTCCGGCGGCTACTCCCAAGTTTGTGATGAATCAGGTTGAGCGGTTGGCGGCACACCTGCCGCCATTTGTCTATTGCAAAATGGACAACATCATTTCACCTACCGGCGCGGAAGCTGAAGGCTGGCTGATTTCGATTGGTGGAACGCCCAAGGAGATGCTGGCGCGCAGCCCCGAGTTCACCTACCGCCGTTTGCTGTTGGCCGCCAAAATGGCTGAGAAAAAGGGCGCGCAGATCATGGGTCTGGGGGCGTTCACCAAAGTGGTGGGCGACGCAGGTGTGACGGTCGCGCGCCGCGCCACCATTCCCGTTACCACGGGCAACAGCTATTCCGCATCGGGTGCTTTGTGGGCAGCAGCTGACGCTATGCGCCGCATGGGCTTGCTGGAAATCCACAAGAACCGCAAAGTGGCTGCCAAGACCATGGTGATCGGTGCCTCTGGCTCGATCGGCTCGGTCAGCGCCCGCCTGTTGGCGATGACCTTTGACGAGGTTTATTTGGCCGGACGCACCCTGAGCAAGCTAGACGAACTCAAGGCCTCCATCCTGCAGGAAACGCCTAACGCCAAGGTCTTCACCACGGTGGATTACAACGAATTGCTGGGTGATATGGACATGATCGTCACATCCACCTCAGGCGCGGGCAAAGAGATTCTGGACATCATGCGCGTCAAGCCTGGCTGTGTCATCACCGACGTGGCACGTCCGCTCGATCTGCCTGCCAGCGATGTTGCCAAGCGCCCGGATGTGCTGGTGATCGAGTCCGGCGAGATCGAACTGCCCACCAAAGTGCATGGCATGAAAAGTATCGGCCTGCCCGACAACGTCATCTACGCCTGCTTGGCCGAAACCATTGTGCTTGCGCTCGAAGGTCGCTTTGAAGTGTTCACCGTGGGTCGCGACACCGAGTGGGAAAAGGTCAAAGAGATATACAAACTGGGTCTCAAACATGGCATGAAGCTGGCGGCCATCTCGGGTGTGAACGGGGTATTCTCCGACGAGGCGATTGCCAAGGTAGTGACCCTGGCCAAGAAAGCGCGTTTGACTTGGAAGGGTGGTGTTCACGCCAAGGCGGCACCTGCCAAGAAGGCGTCAGTGGCCAAACCAGCGGCCAAGGCAGTTTCCAAAACGGTGGTCAAAACAGCGTCCGTGGCGACGAAAGCAGCAAAACCAGCTGCCAAGGCAGCGACCAAAAAAGCCCCAGCCAAGAAAACCGTTGTCAGCAAACCGGCCAAAGCGCCAGTCGCACCCGCAGCACCAGAGACTGCGTCCGCCTGACCCGTGCCATCCATCGTCAGCCGCGCCCCCGTCAAGGGGCGTGGCTCAAGGCGGTGTCCAGCACCTCGATCCAGTGCCTGACCGGGATTGATGTGCCGCTTTGAAGGTGGGTAATGCAGCCCATATTGGCTGAAGCAATCTGGCTTGGCGCATTCCCCCCGATAGTCTCTTGCAGGTGGCCGAGCTTGCGGTCCCGAAGCTGGTACGCCAGTGCGGGGTTCAGCATCGAATAGGTGCCGGCTGAACCGCAGCACAAGTGGGGCTCACAGGCTGTGAGCTGGACGTCAAAGCCCAGTTCCCCGAAGTGTTTTTCCACGCCACCGCGCAGTTGCTGTCCGTGCTGCAGTGTGCAGGGTGGGTGAAAGGCAATGTGTCCGGCTTCGCACGCAACTGCGGTCGTGATCCGCTCCTTGAGCTTGCCCACCAGCTCGGGCAACCATTCACTCAGGTCTTTTGTCAGTTCACTGATACGCGCCGCCTTGGCCGCGTACTGCGGGTCATCGTGCAAAAAGTGGGCGTATTCCTTGACGGTCACGCCGCAGCCCGAGGCGTTCATCAGGATGGCCTCCACCCCCACACCCGTGCAAATGCCTGCTGCGCCTTGCACGTAGGGCCACCAAGCGTCGATGTTGGTGCGCATCTGCGCTTTGCCGCCCTCTTGGTCGTTCAAATGAAACTTGACCGCGCCACAGCAACCCGCCTCGGGCGCGATCACGGTCTGGATGCCGGCGGCGTCCAGCACCCTGGCGGTGGCCCGGTTGATGTTGGGCTGCATGGCTGGCTGCACACAGCCCGCCAGCAGCAACACCTTGCGGGCGTGTTGGCCGATGGGCCATGCGCCCGCGTCCTGCGCGGCGGGTATTTTGTTTTGAAGTGAAGCGGGCAGCAGTGGCCGCAGCGCTTGGCCCAGCTTCATGGCCGGACCAAACAAGGGCGAGGTAAGGCCCTCCTTCAGAGTCCAGCGAAGGGAGCGCTCACCCAAGGGGCGCGGCACTTTGGCATCGACCAGTTTGCGGCCTATGTCGAGCAACTGGCCGTAGGCCACGCCCGAGGGGCAGGTGGATTCGCAGTTGCGGCAGGTCAGGCAGCGGTCCAGGTGCAACTGGGTTTTGCGTGTGGGCGTGTCGCCTTCGAGCACTTGCTTGATCAGGTAGATGCGCCCGCGTGGCCCGTCCAGCTCGTCGCCCAGCAACTGGTAAGTGGGGCAGGTGGCATTGCAAAAACCGCAGTGAACGCATTTGCGCAAAATCGCCTCGGCCGCGTCGCCGTCAGCCGTGCCTTGGTATTCGGGGGCTAGTTTGGTTTGCATGGGGTCTCAAATCAAGCAAGTGCTACCACTGCGGGTAAAGGCGGCCACGGTTGAAAATGCCCGCCGGATCAAACTCGGCCTTGAGTTGCTCGTGAATGCGGTCAATCGGTGGTTTTAGGGGGCTAAATCGGGCGCTAGCGCCCGTATCTTCTGCGTGAGCAGCTATGAAAATAGTAGCGCTTCCGCCCAGCTGTTCTGCCGCTTGACGAAGCTGTTGCAGGGCCGACACAGGTGCCCACAGCCAGCGCTGCCCGCCATGCCACTCAACGAACTGGGCAAAGGCAAGGGGTAAGGGGGGTGCGGTTTGGGGCAGACTCAGCCGCCACAAAGCCAAATTCTGCGCCTCTGGTGGTGTGAAAAAGGGCAATTTCAGGTTGCGGCAGCGTTGCCAGTCGGGCGCGGCCACGGCGTTGTCCATGCGTGTACCGGGTACCTCCCGGGTCATTTGGCGGCAGGCCGACTCCACCGCCGCCACCGCACCGCGCAGGCGCACAAACAGCAGCTCAGGGCTGCCGGGGGCCGTGTCGTCTCGCACCCAGCAACTGGCGTTCAACGGCAGGGGCTGGGCACCCCAGCGGTGCAACTGGGCCAGCGCACGAGTTTGGTCCAGTTCAAACACCAGCGTCGCCTCGGCGGGGGCGAGCGGCAGCACCTTGAGTGAAATTTCAGTCATTAACCCCAGCGTGCCCATGGCACCCACCATCAGGCGCGACACGTCATACCCGGCCACGTTTTTGATAACTTGCCCGCCAAATGTGAGCAGTTCGCCACGGCCATTGATCAGTTTGACGCCCAGCACAAAGTCACGCACCCCGCCCACGCTGGCACGGGCCGGACCACTCAGGCCGCTTGCTACCATGCCGCCACACGTGGCGCGGCTGGGCAGGTCTGGCGCGAGGGAAAAACAGGGTGGCTCAAAAGCCAGGGATTGGCCGTGTTCGGCCAGCTCCGCTTCCAGCTCAGCCAGCGGCGTGCCCGCGCGCACGGTGACGACCAGCTCGCTGGGCTCGTAGCTGACGATGCCGCGCAGGGCACTCACATCCAGCACCTCGCCTTGCAGCGACTGGCCGTAAAAATCCTTGGTGCCGCCCCCCACGGATGCGCAGCAGCGTGTGCTCGGCCGCAGCGGCGCGAACGTGCTCGACAATCTGGTCAAGTGTGGCGTTCATGCGCAACGCCTGGTGTGGAGGTGCGTCATGCTTTTTGCAAAAATGCCGTCCACATACCGCTCAGAGCGGTTTCAAAATGTTGGGCAAAACCAGTGGCGTCAAACAATGGCGAGCTGAGTACCAGTTGCCGTAATTGCTGACGAAGCATGGCCAATCGCTGCAGATCACCGGCCTGTGCAACCGCTTTGGCAACGTAGTCATCGGCATCGGAGGCGATCCACTCGGGCAGGCCAGCATTCATCAACAAGCCGACTCCCTGGCGAGATAGAAATCGATCACCCGAAAGGGTCAGCACGGGCACGCCCATCCACAAGCCCTCCACGCTGGTGGTGCCGCCGGTGTAGGGAAAGGGTCTAGGGCTATGTCCATTCGCTGGTAGGCCGCGAGATAGTCGACTCTGGGGCGGAGCCTTCGAGCATCAAGCGCTCCGGCGCGATGCCGCAGGCCGCAAAACGCTCACCAATACGCTGGCGCACCAGCGGCTCTTTAAACTGGGTGGCCTTGAGCAGCAGGCGGCTGTGCGGGACTGCCTGGAGCACCCTGGCCCACAGGGCAACCACCCGATCGTTCATTTTGGCCGGGTTGTTGAAGCAGCCAAAGGTGACAAAGTGGTTGGTCAACGCTGGTAGGGGCGACACGGGAACTGCCGCGTCCGGCGCAGTAAAACAAAGCCGGGTTTGCGGCAGCCGCCATATTTTTTCAGTGAAATATTCCTCTTGGGTCGCAGGCAAGGTCCAAGGGTCGGCTACAAGGTAGTCGATGGCAGCGACCCCGGTGGTGGCAAAGTAACCCAACCAGCTCACTTGAACGGGTGCGGGTTTCCAAGCGAACAGGGGCAGCCGGTTGTCAGCCGTGTGGCCAGCAAGGTCGATCAGGATGTGAACCCCATCGTCTTGAATCATGCGGGCAGCGGCTTCGTCACTCAGATCGGCCAAGGGCTTCCAGTCGGTGAACGCCGTCTTGAGCCGGGCTGTGACTTCGTCCTCTTTGCGAATGCTGGGGTAAGCCACCAGTTCTATGCGTCTGCCAGCGTTTGCCGCCAGTGCTGCCAGCACGCTTTCCAGAAAAAAGCCGACGGGATGATTCTTCAGATCTCCCGATACAAAGCCCACCCGCAAGCAGCGGTCCGATGCTAGGGCTTTGGGCCACTGAATATAGGGGTGGGCTGTTTGCGCCACCAGCTCACCAAAGCGTTTGGATGCCGCCAGTAATCGGGCGGGGGGCTGGTCTGACAGGTAGTTGTGTATGAACAGCAGGTTGCTGTGGACGACGGCGTGATCGGGCTTGATGGCCAAGGCATTTTGAAGGCTGGTGAGCGCGTCTTCCAGTTGGCCCTGGCTGCGCAAGGCACTGCCCAAATTGCTGTGGGCCTCGGCAAAATCAGGATTGATCAAAACCGCCCGGCGCAGGCTGGCTACGGCGTCGTCGAGTTGTCCGAGCTCCAGCAGGATGTTGCCCAAATTGTTGTGCGCCTCGGCAAAGTCGGGGTTGAGTTCCAAGGCTGGCGAAAGCTGGCAATGGCCTCGCCTGGCTGACCAAGATCAAGCAGCACGTTGCCCAGATTGCAGTGCGCATCGGCGTAGGCGGGTTCAATGGCCAGGGCGCGCCGGTAGCTGGAGGCGGCTTGCTCGTATTGGCCGAGGTTGCGCAAGGCATTGCCCAGGTTGCTGTGAGCGGCGGCAGAGTCGGGGTTAATCGCTAGGGCGCGCCGACAACTGGCCGCAGCTTGCTCGAATTGCCCTAGGTCGCCTAAAACAATGCCAAGGTTGCTGTGGGCAGCTGCTAAATTCGGATCGATTTCGGCGGCACGGTAACAAGCAGTTGCCGCCTCCTCCAAGCGCCCGAGGGTTCGCAAGGCAATGGCCATCTGGAGATGGGTCTCGGTGCAATTGGGCGTGAATACCAACGCTTGTTGACAGTTTGCAAGCAACTCATCGAGATAGCCAAGGCTTTGCAAGGCATGGCCACAGGCGCGGCGGACTTCCGGAAAATCTGGTTTGATTTTGAGCGCACGCCGGTAGCAAGCGAGTGCCTCGTTGGTTTGGCCAAGACCGAGCAAGGCATTGCCAAGATTGCTATGCGCTTCAACCAAATCGGCATTGATAGCCAGTGCGCGGCGGTAGCTTGCCACCGCACCGTCAAGTTGTCCGCGATCTTTCAGGGCATTGCCTAGGTTGTTTTGCGCGGCGGCATCGTTGGGCGAGACTTGCGCTGTCTTTTGCAGAGCGGGAAGGGCGTCTTTGCCCTGCATGTGCAGCGATGCACTCAGGATGCCCTAGGCAAAACCAGCCTGCGGGTATTGCGCTGTCATCAAACGGGCCTGGTTTTCAAGTTCGGCAAAGTTCCCAGCATTGAACAAGGCAATCAGCTGGCTTTTTTCGGTCGGAGTTGGCACAGTGCCGGGGGCGGGGCTACTTTGTACGGCTGCCTGCACTTTTTGAAGCATGGCGTGTGCCGCGGGTGTTGATAAGCCACGTTGTAGGGTTGTCTGCATCACGGCTAGTGCATCTTGGGCATGGCCAGTGCTTAACAGCGCATCCGCGTACGACAAGGAATAACGCTCCTCGGCGGGGGTTAAGTTCAAGCGCAGCTTTCAAAAAAGGTAGTCCGGCAGCGTGTTGGCCAAACTGCCCCGCTAGCAAACCAAGATTGTGGTTTGCATCCGGTTGATCGGGCGCTGCTTGCAAGATGGCTCGGTAAAGCTGTTCAGCATCATGCAGCCGCCCCGCCTGTTGGTGGGCGACTGCTTGCTCCAGTGCAGCGTCGAGAGTCAAGGTGGGTGGGGCCGTGTTTGCCATGAAAATATGCTCGATTGGGATTTGGAAATGAGATTTTCAGGATGCCGCAATTCTCAACAGCTACTGGACTGGCGGACTAGGCAGCTGTCACGTTCAAGCGGTCCATTATGCGATTTTCGTTTGGGTGCCCTTGATCTGCGATGCATAAGCCGAGCACCAAGACAAAAAACCTCGGCAACTTAAATTAACTGAAAACCGTCTTGACACTGGGCCAACTTTACAGTTGAGGCAATAATTGGCGCACATCCTTGGACAAGCAGCATGATCGAATCGACGAATCATTTTGAATCGAACCCTGCGCGCGAAATTATTTGACATGTTCTTAAAAACTGTGTCATAATTCAAGGCTTCGCTGATCACGGCAAAGCAAACGAAGAAAGTAGGTATTCTTCGGTTCATTAAAAATCTACAGCCGATAAGTGTGGGCGTTTGAAGGCGATTGCCAAGTTCTTTGGAACTAAGTCTTAACTGACTTACAAACGCTCATGAAGTAAAAAAGATGTGATATTCGTCAAAGAAAATCACGTTGATTCCAATTTATGAGTTGCTCGAAAGAGCGAAAAATTCAAGATCGAACTATAGAGTTTGATCCTGGCTCAGATTGAACGCTGGCGGCATGCCTTACACATGCAAGTCGAACGGCAGCACGGGAGCAATCCTGGTGGCGAGTGGCGAACGGGTGAGTAATATATCGGAACGTGCCCAGTCGTGGGGGATAACGCAGCGAAAGCTGTGCTAATACCGCATACGTCCTACGGATGAAAGCGGGGATCGCAAGACCTCGCGCGATTGGAGCGGCCGATATCAGATTAGCTAGTTGGTGGGGTAAAAGCTCACCAAGGCGACGATCTGTAGCTGGTCTGAGAGGACGACCAGCCACACTGGAACTGAGACACGGTCCAGACTCCTACGGGAGGCAGCAGTGGGGAATTTTGGACAATGGGCGCAAGCCTGATCCAGCAATGCCGCGTGCAGGATGAAGGCCTTCGGGTTGTAAACTGCTTTTGTACGGAGCGAAACGGTCTACCCTAATACGGTGGGCTAATGACGGTACCGTAAGAATAAGCACCGGCTAACTACGCCAGCAGCCGCGGTAATACGTAGGGTGCGAGCGTTAATCGGAATTACTGGGCAAAGCGTGCGCAGGCGGTTATATAAGACAGATGTGAAATCCCGGCTCAACCTGGGACCTGCATTTGTGACTGTATAGCTAGAGTACGGTAGAGGGGGATGGAATTCCGCGTAGCAGTGAAATGCGTAGATATGCGGAGGAACACCGATGGCGAAGGCAATCCTGGACCTGTACCGACGCTCATGCACGAAAGCGTGGGGAGCAAACAGGATTAGATACCCTGGTAGTCCACGCCCTAAACGATGTCAACTGGTTGTTGGGTCTCACTGACTCAGTAACGAAGCTAACGCGTGAAGTTGACCGCCTGGGGAGTACGGGCCGCAAGGTTGAAACTCAAAGGAATTGACGGGGGACCCGCACAAGCGGTGGATGATGTGGTTTAATTCGATGCAACGCGAAAAACCTTACCCACCTTTGACATGTACGGAACTTACCAGAGATGGTTTGGTGCTCGAAAGAGAGCCGTAACACAGGTGCTGCATGGCTGTCGTCGCTCGTAGTCGTGAGATGTTAGGTTAAGTCCCGCAACGAGCGCAACCCTTATTGGGCTAGTTGCCATTCAGTTGGGCACTCCTAATGAGACTGCCGGTGACAAGCCGGAGGAAGGTGGGGATGACGTCAAGTCCTCATGGCCCCCATAGGTGGGGCACACACGTCGCACAATGGCTGGTACAAAGGCTTGCCAACCCCAGAGGGGAGCTAATCCCACAAAGCCAGTCGTCAGTCCGGATCGTAGTCTGCAACTCGACTACGTGAAGTCGGAATCGCTAGTAATCGTGGATCAGAATGTCACGGTGAATACGTTCCCGGTCTTGACACACCGCCCGTCACACCATGGGAGCGGGTTCTGCAAGTAGTTAGCCCAACCGCAAGGAGGGCGATTACCACGGCAGGGTTCGTGACTGGGGTGGTCGTAACAAGGTAGCCGTATCGGAAGTTGCGGCTGGATCACCTCCTTTCTGGAAACTGCAATTTAATTTGAACGCTCACACTTATCGGTTGTTGGAAGGTTGTCGCTGACGGCTATGGCATGCTTTGGTCAAAAAGTGACCGGCTTGGGTCTGTAGCTCAGTTGGTT
>JADJFX010000025.1 GCA_016708345.1 Candidatus Rhodoferax bjergmarkensis | reverse complement strand
AAATTTCCCCTTGCAGGAAGATCTGCCTTGCGCACATTAGCATTGGTGACATGAATCCGACCATCATTTCCCAGCCCACAGGCGTCAGCCTGATTGGCGCACCAACCGACGATGGCGCGAGTACGCAGAGATTGCCAGCATGGGGCCGCAGGCGCTGCGCGTGGCAGGGCTGGTGAAGACCCTTGCGCAGTTCGGTCTTGATGCGAAGGACTGCGGCAACCTCAGCGGCCCGGACAACCCCTGGCAAGCGGCGGTAGGGGGGTACCGCCATTTGCCGGAGGTGGTGCAGTGGAACCAGTTGCTGCACGACGCGGTTTACGCCGAACTCCAGCAAACGCGCTTGCCCATCATGCTGAGGGCGATCACTGCCTGGCCATCGGCTCCATCAGCGCGGTGACGCGCCACTGCGAATGCAGGGCAAAAACTGCGCGTGTTGTGGCTGGACGCCCATGCCGACCAGCACCGCCCTGCTCACCCCAGCGGCTTAATCTGCACGGTATGCCGGTGGCCTGCCTGTGCGGTGCAGGGCCGCCATCCCTCGATACAGCAGGCGGCCAGTGCCCGCACTCAAGGCCAGCGAGCTGCGCCAGGTGCTGGCGCTCCGCGGTGTGGACGAGGGGCGAAAGCCGCTGGTGCATGACATGGGCATTGAGGTGTTCGACATGCACTCAAGCATCGACGAAGATGGGCATACGCCAAACCATGGTGCGGACCCTGGCGCACATGGACGCCGACACCCATCTGCACGTGAGTCTGGATGTTGATTTTTCTGGATCGTTCATTGCGCCCGGCGTGCGGCACCCGGTGCGCAGCGGCCCACCGCGAGGCCCAGCTGTGCATGGAGATGATTGCCGACACGGGCCAGCTGGCCTCGCTGGATGTGACCGAAATCAACCCGGCACTCGACGTGCTGTGGACCGCCGGGCTTGGCCGTGGAATTGATTGCCAGCCTGTTTGGCAAAAGCACTGTGATGCGCAAAGCCAATAACGTGACTATTTGCGTGAACATTTAGCCACCCGCTCTGGAGGTTCCCCCATGCGCCTGCCAAACCCCTACCGCCTGAAGCCCCCATTGTTTCCGGTGCTTGAACACCTTGAGTCAAGCGCTGGACTGGGCCGCCTGCGCCGCAAGCCGCACCCTGGGTGCAGGCCGTGCGCCAGCACCCGCCGCGCATTGGGCGGTGGAGAGTTTACTCCGGAGAACCCTCTCTCCAGCAGCGAAGGGCTGGCGCTGATGCGCTTGGCGGAGGTCATTGCTGCGCGTGCCGGACCTGGAAACCGCCATTGCCCTGACCGCCGACCAGCTGGGCCGCGCTGATTTTTCCGACGCAACCGATCACCCGGCTGGCGCGCCTGTCCAGCGCGGCAATTCACCTGAGCAAGAATTTCCTTCCCGACCCTCCAGAGGCAGGGCGGCTTGCTGGGCCGGCTGGGTGCCCGCTCGGTGGTGGCGGCCCGCTGCGCGGTGCGCAGTTGCTGGGGCACCAGTTTGTGCTGGCCAGAGCATGGGCGAAGCCCTGGCAGTGGCCGCCACGGCGGGCTAGGCACAAGGCGCACGGCCTGCGCTACAGCTACGACATGCTGGGCGAAGGGTGCCCGCACCGGGGCAGACGCCCTGAAGTACCTTGCCAACTACCAGAATGCTATTGAGTTTGGAGCTGCTCGCGCAGAATTGACGTGCAGTAGCGAGCAAAAGATGGTGTATCCATCAAACTCAGCGCGCTGCACCCGCGCTGTGAGGAGGACCGGCCGGCACGCACGGGTGATGGCGAGCTGTTACCCGCGCGTGTGGGGGCTGTAGCGGGCAGGCCGCCCGCCGCCAACCCAGCCTGACCATCGACGCCGAAGAGGTGGACCGGCTGGAGCTGTCGCTGGACGTGTTTGGCGCGCTGGCGGCCAAGGTGGCCCCTGTATTACCCGCAGTGGGGCGGCTTCGGGCTGGCGCTGCAGGCCTACCAGACACGCTCGCTGGCGCTGGTGGAGCACGTCATCCACACCGCCCGCCACCTGCAAATCAGGCTGATGTGCCGCTTGGTCAAAGGGGCGTATTGGGATGCAGAGATCAAGCGTGCGCAGGAGCTGGGCCTGCCCCACTACCCGGTGTTCACCCACAAGCACCACACCGACATTGCCTACCTGGCCTGCGCCAAGGCCTCTTAAGCGCGCCAGATGCCATTTACCCCCAGTTCGCCACGCACAACGCGGCCACCATTGCAGCCATTGTGCACTGGCCGCAACGGGCCCCCCACGCTCCCCCCGAGGGGCCGGCCCTGGCCTGGGCGGCCGGCGCTGCGGCCTGGCTCCAGATCGGCCGCAATTTGAATTGCAGCGCCTGCACGGCATGGGAGGGCGTTTACCGCGAGGTGCTGAAAAACCCCGCCATCGCCTGCCGCGTCTATGCCCTGGTGGGCGCGTACCTGTTGGCTATCTGGTGCGCCGCCTGCTGGAAAAATGGTGCCAACAACCCTTTGTCCAACAGCTGGCCGACGAGTCGGTGGGGTTGGACGGATCTCTTGCGCTCGCCGCTGCACCCGGAGCCGCAAAGCGCGCTGCCCCCTGCCGCCAAACTTTTTGGCACAAGCCGCGCCAACAGCGCCGGGCTGGATTTGACGGTGGAAAGCAGCGCGCGCCGCTCCTGGCTGGCCTGCCGCGCCGCACATTCCACAGGTCGCAGAGTTTGATGCCAAATTGGCTCTGGGCGCAATTTCTGCGCAAGCAGCTATCAAATTTGAGCAAAACCACGGTTGGCGTGCGCGCTGGCATGCTGCGCCAGGCCGCAAACGCGCTGGAGAGTGAGCTGCCCCGTTTCTGCGCCCTGCTGGTCAGAGAAGCGTTCAAAACCCGGCCGGATGCCGTGAGCGAGGTGCGCGAGGCGGTGGACTTTCTGCGTTACTACGCGCTTGAGGCCGAGCGCATCATGGCCCCCATTCGTTGCGGGGTGTCACCGGCGAAGCGAACGAGCTGCGACTCAAAGAGCCGTGGCCCCTGGGTGTGTATCAGCCCGTGGAACTTTCCGCTGGCCATTTTGTCGGCGGTGGGCCGCCGCCTTGGTCACCGGCAACACCGTGCTGGCCAAACCGGCAGACCAAACGCCAGTGGTGGCGCTGAAGTCGCCGAACTGCGGCGCGGCGTGTGCCGCAAGACGTGCTGCAACTGATGCATGGCCCCGGCGACACCGTGGGCGCGGCGCTGGTGGCTGAGCCTGGCGTGGCCGGGGTGGTGTTCACCGGCTCACCAGGTGGCTGACATCCAGCGCGCGCTGGCCGCCAAAGATGGCCCGATCGTGCCGCTGATCGCCGAAACCGGCGGCCTCAACGCCATGCTGGTGGACAGCTCTGCCTTGCCCGAGCAGGTGGTGGATGCGGTGCTGCAGTCCGCCTTCAGCGCCGCAGCGCTGCTCGGCCTTGCGCCTTTGTGTGCATGAGTCGATTGCCCAGCGGGTCATCGAGATGCTGCAAGGCGCGCCCAGAGCTGGTGCCAGGCGACCCGGCCTGCCCAGCACCGACCTGGGGCCGGTGTTGATTGATACGCAGGCGTTTGACAGCATCGGGCAGAAGATTGCGCGCCTTAATTTGGAGGCAAAACAGGTGTTTGCGCATGTAGAATGTGCGCAAGAAGCTATTAATTCAGTAGCAAAAAACTCAACCGACGCAAGCCAGATTCCCAACCTGATCTGGCCGCACGCGTTTGAAATTGGCTCGATGTTTGAGCTGAAGCAGGAAATTTTCGGCCCGGTGCTGCACATCGTGCGCTGGCGCGGCGACCCGCAGGCGGTCATTGAGCAGATCAACGCCCTGGGCTACGGCTTGAGCCTGGGCATCCAGACCGCATCGACTCCAGGCCGTTGGGCGCTGGCCCACGCCGCCCACGTGGGAAACGTCTATATCAACCGCAACCAGATTGGTGCCGTGGTGGGCGTGCAGCCGTTTGGCGGCCAAGGGCTGAGCGGCACCGGCCCCAAGGCGGGCGGGCCGCACTACCTGTACCGCTTCTGCGCGGAGCAGACGGTGACGGTGAATACGACGGCGGCGGGGGGGGGAATGCGGCGCTGCTGGCGGGGGCGGCGGGTGGGGGCGAGATCGGTAGTTGGCGTGAAATACAGTGAGCTTTCACGCTGAACCTCCACCTCGGATCGAAACCACTGTTTACGCCCGCGAAATTTGGTAACTACTCAGGTCTACCTTACTCCATGAACTCTATAGAAATCAATGACTTACAAAACAAGCCAAAGTGGAGAAGTGAAAATTGGACGCATTTTGCTCAAAAGTTGCCTATTTATGAGGCGGTTTTGAGATCAAAAGCTTCGTAAGTTATTGATTCATAAGACCTGAGTAGTTACTAAATTTGTGCAGCCAGTTACTAATTCGATAGCAAATCTGATTTGACTGAGGACATTTCAAATCGGCTCGGTTGCCGACCTGAGACTGCGCCTCCAGATACGCCACCTACCCGCCCAGCGCCACCTGGTTTTTAGTGTTTTTGCACAAAATGTGTTTCTTATATTTGACAAATTAATATTTTGTAAATAATAAGAAACACTATGAATGCCACCACCCCGCAAACACATGACAGCCAGACCGCCCCGCTGCAAGCCTTGGGCGCGCGGATGCGTTCGCGGCGCAAGGCCTTGCGCCTGAGCGCCACCGTGACGGCCGAGGCGGCAAGCATTTCGCGCGTCACGCTGCACCGCATAGAAAAAGGCGAGGCGTCCGTGACCATGGGGCTTGGTGCAACGCACTGGCGGCCTTGGGGATGACGCTGCAAGCCACCACCGTTACCGACGAAGACCAGCGCACCGCAACGCCCCTCGATCACACCGGTTGGATACCGGCGCGGGTGGCGTTGGCGGATTACCCGCAGTTGCGTGCCCTGGCGTGGCAGGTGCATGGCACCGACACACTCACGCCCACCGAGGCGCTGGACATTTACGAGCGCAACGCCCGCCACCTGGATATGTCAGCCATGTCCGCCGACGAACATGCCCTGCTGCAAGCCCTGCGCTTGGCCTTTAGCGCTGCCGGGCCGCCCCAAGCGCGAACGGCCCCGCGCAGGGGCAGCGACCCGCGCAGCAGCGGAGCGTGGGGCACCAGACTAGCCATGCAGTTTGAACGCCCGCACCACCAGCGCATTGCCCATGTGCTGCATGCGCTGAACGGCAACACCTTGCTGGCGCACGGTTGTTATTTCGGCGGTGGCACCTGTCTTGCGTTGCTGCATGGGGAATACCGCGAATCGGTGGACATCGACTTTTGGTGTCGGACGCGGCTGGCTACCGGGAGCTGCGCCAACTGCTGACCCATCCCGATGGACTGACTGGTATCACCACCTGCAGGCGCCGCCCGGGTGGCGCTGCGAGAGATCGGGCCGACCAGTACGGCATTCGCACCCAGATTCAGATGGACGGACACAGCATCAAGTTCGAAATCGTGCGCGAGGCACGCATTGCGCTGGTCACGCCCAAAGCCAGCGACAAAATTTGCGGCGTGTCCACGCTCACCCGGCTGGACTTGGCAACATCCAAACTGCTTGCCAACGCCGACCGGCAGGCCGATGACGGCGTATTCAGCCGCGATGTGATTGACCTCGCCATGATGCAACTGCCCTTGCCCGTTCTGCGCGCTGCACGGGCCAAGGCCGAGCAGGCCTATGGCCCCAGCGTAGCGCTGGACCTGGGCAAGGCCATCGACCGCTTGCAGCACCGCGCGGGCTGGTTGGAGCGTTGCATGAAAGCCATGGTCATGCACACGCCCAAGGCGGTGTTATGGCAAAAAGTGCGGGCTTTACGCCGCATCGTGCCCACCCGTGCCGACGCAGGCTCCGACTGACCGGTGCCATGATGAGCAAATGCGCAACGTTGGACAGCCTCAGCCCCGGTGATCTACGCCCAGGTCATTGGCTGCATCCTTAGATATGGATTTGCCGTATTTCTTCAGCCGAATTCATCGTCGGCGGTAATGAGGCTGCTTACCCCCAATAGAGGCTCGTTGTCCCACAGCCAAACGCCAGCGCAGCAAATGCGGATGCTGCTCGGTGGGTTTGACCTTCACCACGCGCGCAAAATCGACCGCCACCACGGCCGTGATGTCGGCGATGCTGAAGCGCTTCGGTCGCGATGAACTCGCGTCCGGCCAGGTGCTCGTTCAGCGTCGCAAAAACTGCTGCACCCGCGCCACCCTCGCTGTGCCAGCTCCGGGATCTGGGGTAGTTGACCGGGCCCGGCAGGGCGCGGTTGGCCATGGCGGGGAGCCATTGCGCAAGGCTTCGGCGATGGCCAGCAAGCCTTCAAACTCGGCGCGCCAGTGCCAGCTGGCAATTTCGGCTTTCTCCAGCGCGGTGATGCCCAGCAGCGGCGGTTCGGGGTAGGTGGCTTCCAGATAAGCCGCAATCGCGGCGTTGTCGGCAAGCACCACGCCGTTCTCAAGGCGCAGGGCGGGCACGGTGCATTGGGGGTTGATGGCGCGATAGGCCTCGCCAAGCTGCTCGCCGCTACGCAGGTCGATCTGTACGGTGTCGTGGGGGATGCCTTTTTCGGCCAGCAAAATACGGGCGCGCCGTGGGCTGGGGGCGGTGCTGCAGTCGTAAAGGGTGAGCATGGTTGTCAGGAAGGGTTGAGTTTGTCTTGGGTGTGGGTGTCAAAGTCGCTGGCGTCGTGGCGTTCGTGCAGTTGGCTGGCAGGGTCGCCCGAGACGCGGTTGACCATGCGCCCGCGCTGCACGGCGGGGCGTTGTGCGATCTGGTCGGTCCAGCGGATCACATGCGTGTAGGTGTGGACCTGCAGGAATTCACCGGCGCTGTAGAGCAAACCCTTGACCAGCGCGCCATACCAAGGCCAGACTGCCATGTCGGCAATGGTGTAGTCGCTGCCTGCCAGGTAGGGCTTGTCGGCCAGGTGCCGGTCAAGCACGTCGAGCTGGCGCTTGACCTCCATGGCGTAACGGTCAATGGGGTATTTCATCTTGCTCGGTGCATAGGCGTAAAAGTGGCCAAAACCGCCGCCCAAAAAGGGCGCGCTGCCCATTTGCCAGAACAGCCAAGACAGGCACTCGGCACGAGCGCTTCCACCAGCGGGCAAGAAGGCACCGAATTTTTCAGCCAGGTAGATGAGGATGGCGCCGGACTCGAACACGCGCTGCGCCGCGGCGCCACTGTGGTCCACCAGCGCGGGGATTTTGGAGTTGGGGTTGATCTCGACAAAGCCGCTGCCAAATTGCTCACCTTCGTTGATGCGGATCAGCCAGGCGTCGTACTCCGCGCCGCTGTGTCCCAGTGCCAGCAGCTCTTCCAGCATCACGGTGACCTTGACACCATTGGGCGTGGCCAGCGAGTACAACTGCAGCGGGTGCCGCCCCACGGGCAGCGCCTTGTCATGCGTTGCACCGGCGACGGGTCGGTTGATGCTGGCGTACTTTCCGCCATTGTCTCGGTCCCAGCTCCAGACTTGGGGTGGGGTGTAGGCATTGGTGTCGGTCATGGGGGGCTCCAGATGGGGAATGGGGTAGGGTATGTGTGGTGAGGGGTGCGGAATTGGTGGTCAAGTTTGCCTTAACGGAAATAGCCTTTGGAAACACCCGTCAACCTGGCTTACTGCCCCATTGGCACCAAAATGGATCGCCATGACCACTTGGTTGCGCAGTGTTTTGAGCAGAGACATTTCACGCTCGCTCAGCACCAAGCTTCCAGCCAGCGGTTGGTCGCCGTAGAGGGCTCCCAGCACTTGGGTGCCTGCCACCATGGGCAACCACAAAAAAGTCTGCGCCTTTGCGTGCTTGTACCAAGCGGGCAATCGTTTGGAAATGACCGGGTCAGAGGTGTCGGCGATCAGCGTATCGGCGTTCTTGAGGCACAGCAGTCCAAACAAATCCGTGGGAGGCTGCATGGGAATATCAAATACAGGTGCCAACTCGGTTGCTCGGTCACCCAAGCCCATTTTTCCTTGCAGGCACCGCTTTGCGGGTCACGCAAGCACAGAATGACGCGCTGCAGCTGCAAAGCGTCATACATGGTCTTCATGCACAACTGCAGCAATTGGCCGCGTGGTGCCCCCGACAGAGCCAACTCGCTGACTTTCTCCAATGCCGAACCCAAGACTTCGGCTACGACGACAGGTGCCGCGCTTGCCACACGCACGGGTGGTCGGGGAGCTGCTGGCGCTGGCTTGGGGCTGACTTTGGCCGGGGGGGCTTCTTTTGGTTTTTCTGATGGCGCGGCCTTGGCTGCTGGGGTGGGGCTTGCCGTGCTTTGCGAAGGGCCGAAACCGAGTACTCTGGCCAATTCGTCCCACTCCTTCTGGGTACTCTGACCACGTTAACCATTCCATCAACATTCAAATCCAGCGGGATGGCCATGTCTGCGACAAAGCGTTCGACACACTCTTTGCGTGCCGCAGCGCGTTCTTCCTCGGTGCCCAAGTTTGGCAGGCGCAACAGGTCGCCCGCGAGCTGGTTGGCCCCTGTGCATAACACGCGCAGGTATTCTTCAGAGTTGGCAGCGCGCTGGTTGTCGCTGGGGCGCAGGCTGCGCAAGCTGGTGCGCAAGGTTTCGGGCCATCCCCATTGCGCGGCGACTTCAATACCGATTTCTTCAATCCCGATGCCCCAGTGCTGACGTGCCAGCCGTTCCCTCGCCTCCGGTCTGGCCGGGTCTCCCGGTGCCAGGCCACTGGTGTCCAGCGCGGCCTCAAATCCTTTATTTCATCCGGGAAGTGCATCCTGCCCAGCATACCGCCCAAGTTCTGAAACAGGGCAGTCATGTAGGCACCGTCGATGCTTGCGGCTGTTGCACATTTCTTGCGCCAGCATGGCGGCAAACTGGGCTTTGCCAAACTCTTGGCGCAAGCGGTCGCCATCGGAATGCTTGGGCAAGCGCTCAAAAAGAGCCAAGGAACTGGCCAGCATACCGATGCTTTGAAAACCCATCAGGTCCACGGCGCGCTTCATGCTGGTGATGCTGCCGCCACCGACCGAACTGTAAAACGCGGCGTTGACCAAGCGCAGCAGTTTGCCGGTCATGGCAACGTCTTCGGCGATCTCGGCGGTCAGCGCCCTGACGTGCGATTTTTCGGAGCGCACCACTTTTTGAATGCCCGCGATAGAGTCGCGCATGGAGGCGAAATCCGCATGGGAGGCAATCCGCTGCATCAAACGTTTCAGTCGTGCCGCTCGCACCGCTGCCTCTTCAGCCTCTTGCGCAGCGCGCTGTGCAGCCAGTTCTGCGGCTTCACGCGCAAGCGCCTCGCGCTGTTCCGCGGACTGTTCGGCAACTTCGTCGGATGACTCTGTGTCGGTGGGTGCAGCCACCGGATCGGTCACGCGGGGAACCCAATTCACTCATGCTGTTTTCTCCCCCGGGTGGCAAGGCACCGTGATTTATTTTCGTCTGCACAAGCCCGGCGAAACGCAGCAGCATGTGACGGGCGCATCGTACCCTTGATTTAGGATGCGACACCTACACAGCCACGCCATCACAAATTAAAGTACGCCCCACGCGCAAAACTGCGTCATCTGTCGGCAAGCTACTTACTCACCTTACCTATATCTGGAGAACCCCATGGTCAAAAAGTTGGAAAAAATCAAAGCCTCAAAGAACATCGCTGCACCATTGAATGGGGTCAAAGACTCGGCGCAACAAATCTGGCAAAAGGTTTGGGCGCTTTGAACAAAGCGCAAGCTGAAGGATCCAAAGCACTGGAGGCTTTGGTCAAAGAAGGGCGCAAGACCCAATCTGCAAGCCGAGGGCAAACTCTCTGGAAGCGACCAGCCGCGTGACCAACATGGCCACCGATATTTCGTCCAAGGCAACCGGACAGTGGGACAAACTGGAAAACATTTTTGAAGACCGCGTGGCCAAGGCGCTGAACAAGCTGGGCGTGCCTTCTGCCAAAGACGTGAGCGTTTTGATTGCCCGCATTGACGAGTTGAACAAGAGTGTTCAAAAACTTTCGGCAAAGGGCGCCGCGCCCCAAGCTGCTGCGAAAACAGCCGCCAAGCCATCAGCCAAAGCAGCAAGCACTGTGGCTGCCAAACCAGCAGCCAAACGCCCTGCAGTTCGCAAACCCAAGGCCGATGCAACAGACGCCCCCTCGGCCTGAGCGGCAGGTGATCGGGATGGTCTGATGGGGCAGGCATGACACAGTTTGCAGCAGACCTGTTTTGAAAGGGCGCTTATGCGCCCTTTTTTTACATGCATGTCCATTGCTGCGTTGCAGCATATTTGTTGCTAACAGCCCTACACTTCATGCTTTGCACTTTGCCAATCTATGAAGCGTCAAATATCACATCCACCCAAGATTGCCCTGGCGTTGGCGGGTGGCGGTCCCCTGGGTGCTATCTATGAAATTGGTGCCTTGTGTGCATTGGAAGAATCGTTGCAGGGCATTGACTTCACCAAACTGCAACACTATGTGGGTGTCTCGGCAGGTGCCTTTGTTGCGGCCGGGCTCGCCAACGGCATTTCCCCGCGTGAGTTGTGTGCCAGCTTTATCGAAGGCACGAATGATGCATCGGACACGTTTGATCCTTCTTGGCTCATGGCACCAGCCTACGGCGAGTTTGCCCGCCGCAGCATCATGTTGCCAGGCTTGTTGGTCAATGCGTTATGGCATTACACCGTGGGAAAAAATCACTTACATACCCTTGGAGCGCATGGGGCCCAGCCTGCCGACCGGGGTGTTCAGCAATGCCCCCATGAACACCAAATTGGCACGACTCTTCGAACGGGAGGGCGCACCAACGATTTTCGCCAGCTTAAAACCCAACTCACGCTGGTGGCCACAAATTTGGACAGTGGCGAGCCTGCCCCGTTTGGTCGCCCAGGGTGGGATCACGTGCCGATTTCAAAGGCCGTACAGGCCAGCGCCGCCTTACCCGGCATGTTTCCTCCCGTGGAAATTGATGACAGCTACTATGTTGATGGTGCCTTGAAGAAGACCATGCATGCCTCGGTCGCCTTGGACGAGGGTGTTGACCTGATGCTGTGTCTGAACCCGTTGGTGCCCTTTGACGCAACGGCCCCGCAGGTGGCCAATGTCATGCTGCGCGGGCTGCCACCTGAAAAGCGTTTCATCCCCCGTATTGTGGATGGCGGGTTGACGTCAGTGCTGAGCCAGACTTTCCGTTCCATCATCCATTCACGGCTGGTGCTGGGCATGAAGCAATACGAGCGCCTGTATCCGGAGACCGACATCATCCTGATTGAGCCCGACCACCGTGACCCGGAACTCTATCTGACCAACACCTTCAGCTACGCCCAGCGCCACCATCTGGCAGAGCACGCGTACCAACAAACCCGCATGATGCTGCGATCGCAAAAAACCGGCCTGTCGGCAAAACTTGCTGGGCATGGTATCTCCCTGAACCACAAGGTACTGAACGACCCGAAACGGTTTTTGGACAGCCCCGGTACCGCCCATCACCGAGTTGGGCCGGGCGATCGAAAAGCTGCAAGACGTCATGTCTGACTTGGGTCAGGCCATTTCATCCGCAACCTATCAGAGAAGTGTCTCATGGTGAAAAAAGCGCCCAGGCGAACGGCCGAACGAATTCTGGAAGTCACGCTGGAATTATTTAATCGCTTTGGCGAGCCCAATGTGTCAACCACGCTGATTTCCGCCGAGCTGGGCATCAGCCCCGGCAATCTTTATTACCACTACCCAGCCAAAGATGAGCTGATCAATTCGTTATACGACCGCTATGAACGCGCCCTTAACGAGTTGCTCAACGCCAGCGACGGCGTACGCGATGTGGAAGATGCCTGGTTTTTCATGCACACGCTGTTTGAGCTGATCTGGCAGTACCGGTTTTTGTACCGCGACCTCAATGATTTGCTGAGTAAAAACCGGCGGCTTGAAACGCATTTTCAGTCGGTACTGAAAAACAAAACCCGCGCCGTTAAAGCACTGCTTGACGGGATGAGTCGCTCGGGTGCGGTTTGCATTGATTCCCGTGAAGTGGAGGCCACAGCCACCAGCATGGTGGTGGTGCTGACTTACTGGCTGAGCTTTGAGTATGTGCGCGACCCGCGCAAAGCGCTGGAGCCGGAGAACGCGCAATCTGCCCTGTTGCGCGGTGCGCAGCATGTGCTGAACCTGTTAGCACCCTATCTGGAGCAGGGTCAGCGCATGCATTTACTCAAGCTTGTGGTGCCTACAATAACGCCGATAAGTAAACACCCCGATAGAGGAGACAGCAATGGCCGAATGGACCGCATTCCCCTATGCAGGCGATTATGTTTTGATGCCACCAGTGTGAAGAACAACTGGGAGCGCTTGCACGCAGGCGATGCCGAGCCGTTGCCGAAAAACACCAAAGTGTTGCAAGCGTGGGCGCTTTTCCATAACGGAGAATTTCAGAAAGCAGCGGACTTGGGGCTCAACTTGGCGGTGCCGGACTCACCGTGGCCAACAAGTCGGCTTGCATCTATGCCACTTACCTTGAAACCAAGGAAAAAGCCAGGCTGGAGTTGTACCTGGAGGTTGCGCGCCGGGCTGGTGCACAGCTTCAGGAAGATCCTGAAAACGTCAATGCACATTACTGGCAGGCCTATGCCCTGAGCCGCTACAGCCAGGGCATTAGTGTGGCAAAAGCCTTGGCCCAAGGGCTTGGCAGCAAAGTAAAAAGCTCACTGGAAAACGTGATCAAGCTTCAGCCCAAACATGCAGATGCCCACATTGCGCTGGGAACCTTTCACGCCGAGGTGATTGACAAAGTGGGCTCCCTCATTGGCGGCATGACTTACGGTGCCAAAAAAGAAACAGGGCTGCGACTGTTCCAGGAAGCGCTGAAGCTGAACATCAAGTCGGCCATTGGCATGATCGAATACGCCAATGCCATGGTCATGCTGGAAGGCGACAAGCTGATGGATGAGGCCACCAAGCTTTACCAGCAAGCAGCAGCAGCAGTACCGATGGATGCCATGGAACGACTGGATGTAGAAATGGCCCGGGTCGAGCTGCAGGACTGACGTTTTCGAGGGGCTGCATAAATTCTGCAGCTTTGCACTAGGCTATTATGTGGCTGCCCCAAGTGTGTTGGGTAATCATTCTGTCCGGAGAAAAAAGATGTCTGACTTGAAGAAAAAATTTGAAGCCGCTGCTGCCAATTCAAAAAATCTGAGCGAGCGCCCCGATAACAACACCATGCTCAAGCTCTACGCCCTGTACAAGCAAGCCAGCGTAGGCGACAACACCGAGAAAAAGCCAGGCTTCACCGATATGGTCGGACGCGCCAAATGGGATGCCTGGAACGGTTTGAAAGGCACCGCCAACAAAGACGCCATGCAACAGTACATTGACTTGGTTGCATCACTGAGCTGATGTCACTGAGCTGATTTGTCTGGGGCAAGCGCCCCAAACTACAGCCCCGCAAGCAAACCCCTGCGGACCGCCCGAAGGTCTATTTCTTTTTAACCGCGTGTGGTTTTGCGTGGGGTTTGGGCTTGTGATGTGCTTTCGATTCGAGCAGCTCATCGAGATTTTTTACAATTTCACGCTCAATTTTTCCCTTGAAGGCACCAACCAAAAATCCCAATTTTGCTTTGAGATCAAACTTGTCCTTGGTGACATGCAAGGTGCCGTGAATACCTGATCGGGTGAAGCACACTTCATCTTGCGTTGCACCTTCTTCATAGGTGCAGATCATGTCAAACTCTTCTTCGACCTGCTCCGCCCACTTGAAGGCCACTCTTCGTGCCTCGGGCAACCCAAGGTTGTGTGCTCGCAAAATATGAAGATCAGCCACTTGGATGCTCCGTTGATAGTTGTTTCAGGGTTCGAATCCGCTGCGCGGCGGGCAATTGCGTAAGCTGTTTGACTGCCTCATAAAACCGCTTCCAGTCCTTGCCCTGAGCCACAAACAGCGCCTCAAAGCTTGGAACAAGATCATCATAAACTGCTTGTGCGCCAAATGCTGCATTGTTGGCCCCAGCCACCCAAGCGTCGTACCCTGGAGTAGCCTCCCCAGCTGTTTTAAGCGCTGCGAAATCAGTTCTGAATTCTTGCATTGCTATATTTTTCATAGCTATTTGCGCTTGTATATCGTGCGCCAGAGGCTCATTTTCTTTGTAAATTTGGGCCAATTTTTGCCGTGTGGTCATCAGCAGGGCGCGAAACTGCCGTCGCCGGGCATCGAACTGTGCGTACTCAGCCTGGCCTGCGGCGAGCCGTGCGCGGCCAGCCAGCGTTCACCCCCCAAGCGTTCAACAGCCGTGGAAAAAGACTCATTGAATAAGGTGTCGTCTTTGACATACAGCACCTGGTGCGCCAATTCATGAAAAATCATCCGGGCCAGCTCGCCCTCCGGATAACCGATGAAAGTATTGAGCAAGGGGTCGCCGCCCGCCCAATTGAGCCAACCCAGCGTGGAATAGGCCGGCACGCCATAGACGCTGACCTCCAGTCCCTGCGCTTTGAGATGCGCCGCCAGCCCCTGCGCATCGGCTTCGCTGAAATAGCCCCGGTAACTTACACACCCTGCAACCGGAAAGCACCAAGTCTTGAGGGTGAGCGACAGCTCGGGCGCTGCCACCACGTTCCACACCACCGCACGGCGCTGCAAGTCAGCGTAGCGCTGGTAGCTGGCGTTGTCGGGCAAGCCCAGATCGGAAACCGCAAACCTGCGAATGCGCTGGGCCAGCTCCAAGCGCTGCTTTAACGCCGGCTCCACCGCATCATCAAGCAACCACTGATCAACCGGCCGGGCCGCCTGCAGCATTTTCAGATGGCCGCCCACCGACTGCAGGTAATAGCTGGTGTCGGCGCACCCGACTGCAAGCAGCGCAAAAGCCAATGTGGATACCGCAAGCAAGCACCGGATTAACAAGCGGCGGGCATCGATGAGTGGCAAAGATTTTGTTGGGTTGGTCTGCAAAGGCTTGGTGTGCATAGGCATGTTTGGAGCCTCAGTTTAAATGCTCAAGGCCCGTGCCTGATGGTGCAGCGATCTGGAAATGGATAATTGGCCATGCTGTACAAATTCAAATCCAAAATCACCGGCGACGTCATCATGCTCCAGCCCAACGGGCGGCGCGTGCTGGAGATCATTGGCAAAGACACGCAAGATGGCGCGGCAGACAAAGGCATCATCCTGCCGGAGCAGATGCTCGCCGCGATTGCCGCATTGGAGGCGGCCATTGCCAAAGAAGAGGCTGATTACAAAGCCAACGAAGCGGCAGCCTTGGCACGCAACGAGAATCCTCCCCGCTCTGAATCGATCACCCTGCGCCAGCGCGCCCTGCCTTTGATCGATATGCTGCGCCGCTGTGAAAAGGCGGGCAAAGAAGTGGTTTGGGGTGTTTAGACCGCAGTGTCAGTGCCTTTTGGCCCGTTTCGCCGCCTCTTCCCTGCGGTCAGCAGACTCGTCTCGCCGGTCGGCGAACGTCTCCGACCATGCAGCAGACCCCGATGGGCACGCCGGCGTCCTGGGGACTCTTCTTGCGCCAGTACCTGCACCGCCCACTCTGCGAGTTTGCCAGCATCGGCCCGCAACACCTCTTGCTTGACGGCCAGTATTTGCGCCGGGTGCATTGAAAAGCTGCGCAGCCCCATTCCCAGCAACAATCGGGTAAAACCGACATCGCCCGCCATCTCTCCACACACGCTGACGTCTTTGCCCGCCGCTTTTCCCTGCACAATGGTTCCAGCCACCAGACCCAACACAGCCGGGTGCATGGGGTCGTACAAATGCGCCACAGATTCGTCGGCGCGGTCAATCGCCAACGTGTATTGAATCAGGTCATTGGTACCGATGGACAAAAAATCAAAGTATTTCAAAAACACCTTGAGGGCCAGCGCCGCAGCCGGGATCTCGATCATGGCACCAATCTTGACAGCACCGTAAGCAATGCCCCGGTTGTCAAGCTCGGCACGTGCGCGGTCAATCAATGCCACGGTTCTGCGAATTTCATGGGCATGGGCCAGCATGGGAATCAGCAACTTGGTCGGACCATGCACCGACGCGCGCAAGATGGCCCGCAGCTGCGTCAGGAACATGGCCGGGTCGGCCAGGCTCCAGCGAATAGCCCGCAATCCCAGAACAGGGTTGAAGTAGGCATCGTCTCTGAGCGAGTTGTCCAGCGGTTTGTCGGCACCAACATCCACCGTGCGAATGGTCACCGGCAAGCCTTGCATGCCCTCAATCGCCCGCTTGTAGGCCTGGTACTGATCTTCTTCATTGGGCAGTTTCCCCTGACGCCCCATGAAGAGGAATTCACTTCGAAACAAGCCCACGCCCACCGCGCCGGCCTTGATGGCACCAGCCGCATCTTCGGGCATTTCGATGTTGGCCAGCAATTCAACCTCCTGGCCATCCATCGTGACGGCCGGTGTGTGCAGCAAACGTGTCAGGCGTCCGCGGTCGAGCTCGTTTTGCCGCTGCTTGAAACCGTATTCGGCCAGAATAATGGCGGAGGGATCAACCACCACCACACCCGCATCGCCGTCAATGATGACCCAGTCATCCTGGCGCACCAACTGACTTGACAGGCGTGCCCCACCACCGCCGGAATGTCCAGGCTGCGCGCAACAATGGCGGTGTGTGAGGTTTTTCCGCCTACATCCGTGATGAATCCCGCAAAAACGCTTTGTTTGAACTGCAGCATGTCTGACGGTGACAGATCATGCGCAATCAGAATCAAGGGCACATCCACGGTGTCATCGAGCAACAGGTCTTGCTGCGAGGTCTTGCGGGTAGCGCGGACCGGAAGGCGGTACAACCGGAGAGGCAACACCCATCATCGCGCGCAATACTTTCTCGACGATTTGTTCCAGATCAGCCTTGCGCTCACGCAGGTACTCATCTTCCATTTCGTCTAACTGGCGCGCAATCACTTCGAGCTGCGTGGTCAAGGCCCATTCAGCGTTGTACAGACGCTCGGTGATCCAATGCTTGACGCCGTTCCTCAGCTCTTCGTCTTGCAACAGCATTAGATGCACATCCAACAGCGCGGTGCTCCTGCAGACGATTGATTTCATCCACCACCGCATTGCGCCTCACCATCACCCGCTCAATTTCCGATTCGATCTGTGCAGCCTCAATGAAATAGTGCGCCACATCGACCCGGCTCGAAGCAACGAGAACCGCCCGGCCAATTGCGATGCCCCGGGCAACGCTAAACCATGAATCGAAAAAGTCATT
Source organism: Candidatus Rhodoferax bjergmarkensis (assembly GCA_016708345.1). Taxonomy (GTDB): domain Bacteria; phylum Pseudomonadota; class Gammaproteobacteria; order Burkholderiales; family Burkholderiaceae_C; genus Rhodoferax; species Rhodoferax bjergmarkensis. The sequence goes on along the minus strand of JADJFX010000025.1, from coordinate 6,308 downwards.
CACCTTCCCGGATCTGTCTGCAATCAATGCCAGCAATGCATCCATGGCTTCCTGCTCGCGCTCGCCGTGGGTGTCCACTTCAACCGAACTGCCCATACCCGCAGCAAGCATCATGACCCCCATGATGCTCTTGGCATTGACACGCCGCTCGCCCTTGGTCATCCAGACCTCGCAGGGAAGCTGCCGGCCAGCTTGGTGAGCTTGGCCGATGCTCTTACATGCAGCCCCAGCTTATTGATGATGGTTGTGTTCGATTTGATCATTGATCTCTTTCGCCTGGTTTTGGGGCACGGAAACGGCCACTTGCATAACACCTTGCGTTCCCCCCGCCATGGCACGCGCTGCCATGGTATCGAGCGACTCACGGCGATAACTGACGGCTCGCAGCAGCATGGGTAAGTTAACGCCAGCAATCAGTGTGGCACTGCGCCCGGCCACTAATTTTTGAGCCACGTTGCATGGGGTCGCACCAAACAAATCCGCCAGCACCAAGGTTGGCGCTGCAGCGAGATGGTTTAACGCCTGGGCAGCTTCGGTCAGAGTGACTTCTGGCGGGCTGTCGGGCTGGACGTCAAACGCGACCACAGCCGACACATCATCCGGAAAGACATGCAAAACGCACTGTCGCAAAGCACTGGCCAGCGGTGCATGGGCGATGATAAAAATGCTGTTGGTCATAACGTCCATCATTGCGGGGTTTGTGGCAGCCATCAATTAAGGTCAACCCTGGCCTATGCAGCCTCAGGAGTGTTGATTATGGCTTTTGCACTCAGGAAATAGGCATACGATGCGCCCGAACAGACTAAAATCCGCTCATGGCCCCTTGGAAAGCCTGTATTTCGGTGAGCCCAATGGCCATGAACCCATCCACGGCCAAACCGATACCCCATTGAACAACAAAAACACCGGCAAATATCAGCAGGTTGTAGGCTGAAAGCGCTCGCCCGGCCAGTGCAGGGCAAAAGCCATGCTCACGGCTGGCTGCGCCAGTGAAACCACAGTGCAACTGACACAATACAAGGTAAAAATGGCTGCTGCGCCCGTAGATAGTGCAGGACCAGCTATAATAACAATAACAAGAAAAGCAAGCTCCAAGGCAAAAATAGCGCAATCAGTCGATCCGCATGCAGTCCTCGGCGGGCAAGCCATGGGCTGGAAAACCCCCAGAGTCCAAATGTGCAGAGCATGGCCACATTGAGCCCAAACAGGCCACTGGCAGCTTGCTGACTGCTGCAACCCGTCACCTTGACCATCCAGGGCACCACCCACAGGGTTTGCATGGCTATCTGGCCCCCGTAGCAAAAGAATCCGATGGGTGCCATTTTTCGAAAGTAGGGATGCCGCCACACTTCGGCATACCCCGGTTTGGATTCGTGCTCTGGCGCATCCGTCATCACCACCTCCCCCCACTTGGGCACGAGCCGGGCAATCAGTGCGATGCACGACAGCACCAGCAGCGCCAGGCATGCAAACAATCCACGCCACCCGACAACGGGAATCAACCACTGCACCGGCAAAGTAGACGCCACCATGCCCAGCGAACCGGTCATCAGCATCCAGGAATTCGCCCGCATTTGCGTACCGGCTGCAAACCAGCGGCGATACCCTGTAAGGGGTGCCATCAAACAGGCACTGACACCAACACCACAGACAAATCGCGCAGCCAGCAGGCCGGCAAAACTAGTTGCCATCGAAAATGCCGCACATCCAAGCACGGCAAACATCAAGAAGCAGACGATGACCCTTTTGGGACCAAACCGATCCAGCCAATGCCCCATAGGCAATTGGGTCATGGAAAACCCCAAAGTAAGCCCCCGCCAACAGGCCCAAATCGCGTGCATTCAAGGAAAATTCTTGCGTCAGCACAGGGGCCAGCGTGGCGGTGATGGCTCGAATCAGCGTGGACAAGAAGTATGCAAAGGCGAAGACGAGGAAAACCACCATGGCAGTGCGTGGGGGCAGCTTATTCAAATGCATGACATGCCATTTTTCTCAGCATCTGCCGTGCACATAAATTGAATGCCTGTTGCGCAGTTCTCAGCGTACTGAAGGGCAAGCCAGATGGCCTTCCTCGGTTAACTCCAGCACTTCCAGTTTCATTGTGATCAGCATCCGTATTTTGATTCCAAGCATCATATTGCGGAGTCACTTTCTACTATGGCGCTTACTCAAAAAGCGGTCTGGGAACGTTATCATTAGCCTTGCATGCCCTTCAGTCATTTGTTTCAAATTTCTTTTTCTGTCTGCACTGGGCGCAGCGTTGGATCGCATTTTGGAAAATACTTTAATTCCCTACGGCGCTGTCAGCGCGCTTGCAGCACGCTCGGTACTGGTGTTGGCCCCACATCCCGATGACGAAGTATTTGGCTGCGGCGGCTCAATATTGACGCATGTTGAAGGCAAGGTGCCCGTGTCCGTTGTTGTGTTAACGGACGGTGCCTTGGCCGGTGACGCAGCGCAGCGAATGCAAGAGAGCTTGGCTGCAGCCAAGATTTTGAGCTATGGCGAACCAGAATTCTGGCACCTGCCCGATCGGGGACTGTCTTACTCTGAAGCTTTGGTGCTAAAAATTGCCGACCACATTGCAGCCCATGCTGTGGACCTAGTTTATGCGCCGTCCCCTTGGGAAATTCACCCCGACCATCGGCAGGCGTCATGGCTGGCGATTGAAGCCGTACGACGGGTCAGCATGCCGGTTCAATTGGCTTTTTACGAAGTGGGTGCACCTTTGCGTCCCAATGTATTGCTGAACATCACCCAACATTGGGACGCTAAAGAAAAAGCGATGCGGTGCTTTGGTTCACAGTTGAAGAACCAAGACTATCTGCGGCACATCCGCGCCTTGAACCAGTTTCGCACCTATACCCTGTCCAGCGAAGTGTCTGCAGCCGAGGCATTTTGGTTGGTCGATGCCGCCAAGCTCGAACAACTGCTGGCCACTGAAGTCCTTAAGCCCGTCTCACCTGGACTTCTCTTGCCAATGGTGAGTCAAGTCCAGTCACACATGCCACTGGTTTCCATCCTTGTGCGTAGCATGGATCGGCCTTACTTGGCCGCTGCACTTGATAGCGTCGCTTTGCAGACCTACCCCCATATCGAAATCGTCGTGATTGCGGTGCATCCGCAGCACCAGCCACTGTCCCCAAAGTGCGCAAGCTACCCCATTCGTCTGATCGAGACTGACAAACCCTTGCCCCGTAGCCAAGCCGCCAACCGAGCCTTGGCGCACGCCCGTGGGGAGTACTGCCTGTTTTTGGACGACGACGACTGGTTGATGCCTGACCACATTACCCGCCTGATCCATGTACTCCTGCGCCAGCGTCATGCATTTGCGGCCTACACCGGCATCAGTTTGGTGGACGCATCGGGTGTGCCCCTAGGTCAGGCGTTTGATTTGCCATTTGATGGCTTGCGCCAATTGGCCGGCAATATGATGCCGATTCACGCGGTCTTGTTCCGGACTGCTGTCGTAGCCCAAGGCTGCCTGTTTGACGAAGCCTTGGACCGCTACGAAGACTGGGATTTTTGGCTGCAGCTGGCCAAACTAGGCCCCATGGTGCATCTACCGGGCATCAGCGGCGTATACCGAATTCACCACAGTTCAGGTGTGCACGACGATGCTGGCACCTCCAGCGCCTCAACTGCCACCATTTATCAGAAATGGTGCAAGCAATGGACCCCCGAGCAAATGGGGTTGATGATGCAAAGAGTCTGGACCCACCCAGAGCTCGAGGTTCAGCTCCAAGATATCCGCGCACTCAATGCGCTGGCAGAAGCCAGCCTTGACGACTTGCGACGGCTTTCTGCAACCCTGCAAGGGGATGCCGAGCATGAAAGAAGTCGCGCACAGTGTGCAGATCGGGAGCGTATTCTTGCCTTGGAGCAGGTCAACAACCTGCACGCCACCCTGACTGCACAACAGCAGACACTGCAATCAACCGCCGCCGCGTTAGCGATGTCCTTGCATAACTTGCAGACAACTACAGCGTTATCGCAGAAAAATGCGGCCGAAAATCAAAGAATCATTGATTCGCAAATAGCGGAAATCAGACAGTTGCATGAACAGCTGGCCAACTTCCACCGCAGTGCAAGCTGGCGACTTACCGCACCCGTTCGCTGGGTTACCAGCAAATTGCAGTTGCGAAGGTGGCTCAGTTAAAACGTATTTTTTTAAAAATCCCTGCCAACTCGCTAGCTTGGTCTTCAAAAAACGTGATACTTTGCGTGGGTAGCTCAATGGCATCGCCGGGTTTGAATTGCGCAAAGTGGCGAATTGTTTTTACCACCGCCTTTTTGAGTTCCTCGCCGGTGTCTGATAGTGGGATGATATAACCATTATTGCCTACCTCAATGTCCTCGACTACCCCGCCGGCATCGGTGGTGATAACCCATACATTGCGTACCAGCGCTTCACGGATAGTCAGGCCAAAACTCTCTTTCCATTGGGTGGGGAAAAGCAGCACATCAATGCTTTCAAAAAATGAATCCATTGTCGCCTGCGTATACGCCGGCACCAACTGTACGTTTGGCAAACCTTCCAGATCAGCGGCGTGATACGAGCTAAAACCTAGGTTAATGGCGTTGTCGACCAAAATTAGCTGCGCATCCAAACCAGCCAAATCAGAAAACACTTTCTTCACCAAGTGAAAGCCTTTGATTTCCGTATTGCCACCTACGTAGCCAAACCTCAAACCACCCGACTGGCGGTAGCGAAGGGTACTATTGGGTTTTATCACCCCATTTTTATTCACCTGCACTTGGCACCAGCCATTGGAAATATAAAAATCTGCAAAAAACCGGCTGGGGGACAACAGCGCCGCTGCATGACGTAAGCACGCCACCAGCCGGGTGTTGCGAATCTGGTTGAGCTGGCGGTTCTCCACACACTTTGCGCACACTTCCAGGTCAATCTTGACTTGGTGGCAATACTTACCTTCGCGGTTAATCGTGAACTGACGACCACACCCACCATGCATCGTGCAAGGTAATCACATAGGGGATTCCCCGCGCAATGCAAAGGTCAACCGCACCCACACCAATCCCCTGAATGCTGTGGAAATGCACGATGTTGGGCTGAACGACATCTATAAACATCTTCAAACGCTTTGACCACATCAGGGTTATCAAAACGACTGTGTTCATCCAGGTGATCCGGTAAACCCATTCCGAAAACAGAATGCCCTTTGGATTCATAGCGCTTGATACTGTACGCCGACGTCACCGACGTGGGGATGGCCGTAAAAACATGCATTTCAAAATCATCCCGCGCACCTAGCAGCTGATTCACCTCTTCCGCCACAATGGTGGCCCCCCCAAATGAGCGTGGTGCGTAATAACAATTGACCGACAACACCCGCGTAGTGCGGTCTTGGCGTGGCACTGCAGCCAGCAGCGGAGCAAGCTGGTTGGCGGCGATGTTTTCAGGCGCATAGTGGCGCAGCACCAAGGCGCGCGCACATGCACCCATTTCGGCACGTTTTTCAGGCTGTGTGATGAGCACCGACAATGCCAGCACCCAGTCCGCAGTGGTCTCGCACAGATAGCCGTTCTCTCCATGCGAAATAATTTGCGAAAACGCCGCGCGGGGTGAGCAAGCTGAGGCGATCCCTAAAATGGATGCCTCAATATATTTAATGTTGCTCTTGGAGTCGTTAAATACATAGTTCTCAAGTGGTGCAATGCTGATGTCGCATTGCGCCAAACAGGTCATGTACTCCTCATAAGTACACATGGCAATACGCTCAATTTGCGGCATGTAGCGATCAAACGCCTGCGGCAAATCCAACGATCCCACAATACGCAGTCACTTGGAGCAAAGCTGGGACAGCCTCTTCAAAGTCAATGTTGTGGGTATTGGTGCCAGAGCCGTAACACGATTCGAATTGCGTCGTCCATTTTTGTAAACCCGCTGCTCATACACCCTTTGCGCACCTCAATTGTTTGCATGTCCAGCGCGTTTTCAACCACCGCCACCTCTTTCAACCCCGCCAAGCGCATGGCATGTGCCAAGCCCGCTGTAGAGGCAATGCCCCGGTCACACAGCAACATGGCATTTTTGTACAACACGGCACCTTCCAGAAGTTGGTCAAACACATTTTTATCCAGCGCGGCAAGTGTCTTGCTATTGGCAAGAACTGCCCTGTCAAAAATCAGATCATCCACCTCCCAGAAAGTGGTTAACCGAAGCCGCTTTGCTTCTTGTACAACCGACACCACGTTTGGGAATGCAGGTACCCGATAAAAAATTACTACCGTGTGTGTTTGCAGCGCTTGCATGCAGGCGGCAGTGTCGTTCCAAGACAATGCGG
>JADJFX010000024.1 GCA_016708345.1 Candidatus Rhodoferax bjergmarkensis | reverse complement strand
CAAGAATAATGGAAGGATGAAAAAAACAGATTGGAAAGAAGTAGCAGCCGAGAAAAAGCCAAATGAAGTATTTAAATTCAAAAACGAGGTGACAAAGACTAAGTTTGAGGTATTTACCACGATAGATTATTTATGTAAATAATTACGGAAGGCCTATTTCGTACCTAGAATGAGAAATGTGCTTATGAAATTCTGTAATTTGCTATGAATTTTGCGTTGCGCGCACTTGAGAACTTGCCTATGGAACTTCTGAGTACGGTCCTTACTTCCGCGGTTGTGTCCGCTTGTCTCACTGGGTTGTTCACACTTCAAAGCTCGGAGAGAAAAATCCAGATTGAGAACATTACTCAGGAACGAGCTAAATGGCGTGAAAGAATCAGATCAAATGGACTTCTTGTTCATAAAGCTGCTGTTGCACACGAAGCGGCCAGCCTAGCTGAACTTAGTTTTGTATTCCAGCTGCTTTTAAATCCTCACGATTCCGAAGATAAACTCATCATTCGGTGTATTGACGACCTCAAGAGCGCCAGTGATCTAACGCCGAAACTTTCTGAATTCACAAGTCGCCTCTCTTTTTACTGAAGACGACTGGGAACGCGCAAAGCACGAAGCGCGTCCCTTTTTCTTACGTTGGAACGAGCCCAAACGTGTTATCTACGAATAGTGTGGGGGGCCGATCATGGTGGCTTCCAGCCAAGAAGGCACACGGTTGCCCGCAAACCATTTCCAGAGAGGAGCCTCAGGCTCCGCAGACAGCCAAAACAAGCCGGGAACCGGATTGCCGGATTCACACAGTGCAAATCTCAACCTCAGAATCGCGGTCGAAAAATCCAACTAATTTCGATCGAAATTTCACAAAACCAATCGATGAAGCCGCAGCACAGCAGATTTCAAGCAGTTTGTCGAGGTGCTTATGGCACCGAGCTTCACGCATGCAGCGCTGGAAGTGTTCAAGAGCAAGGTCAATGTCCGCATCTTTGCAGATCGACTTACCCCGCGGCGGCCAGTCGAACTGGGACCAGGGCCGCAACGCCATGGAAATGAAGCGTGTTAGCTCGGGCATCCTGCTACAGACTGCCGACAACCACGAGTTAACACTGGCCGACCTGAAAGTGGTGACCACCAAGCAGCCTACCCAGGACGAACTGAGCGACTTGCTGTTTGCCACAGTCCCAAGCCCTACGTGCGCCTGGCCTTTCGTAAATACCTCGAATGCGGCATCTTTGCCCATGGCTTTGCCCGCGGCTGGTGTGATGACTGCGGACACGACTACTTCGTGGCCTATTCTTGCAAAGGCCGTGGGGTCTGCCCCTCGTGCAACACCCGGCTCATGATGGCGGAAGACCACTGGAATTCCCGAAAGCGGGCACTGGTGGCCGTCCGCTCCCGCTGCACAGGAGCCGTTCAGTTGATGCACAGGTTAGTTGCAAACCAGCGTTTTTCAGTCGCGTTAATGTCCGGTTGAGGTATACCTCAATCGGACACGCTGTGGATCAAGCAGTCAACTCCACCCGAACCCGTTTTCCCAAAGCGGCAGCAGCACTGGCCAGCGTTGTCAACGTCAGGCTGGTATCGGTGGCATCGAGCAAGCGATTCAGCGCCGCACGACTGGTATGCATCTTGGTGGCCATGGCAGTCTTGGAAAGCTTTTGCACTTTCATTTCCTGCTCAATCTGCCAGGCAATGACCCGCTTCATAGCCGTCGCCGTCGCGTTTTCCAATAAAGCTTCCTCGGCCAGAAAATCGTCGAAATTGCTGCCGATGTGTTTGTTATCCATGGTCTTCACTCCTTCACTTGTTACAGTCGGTTTTTCGCGAGCGCGAGGTCATCCGCTGGGTGCTGCTGGATTTTTGATGAACCCATGGAGCAGCACCATGGTGTCCCCGTTGACGGTGAATAAAATGCGGTCAATTCGAGTCTGAAGTTGGATACGCACCTCCCAAAGATACTTGCCCATTTTGCGCACCAAAGGCATTCCCAATGGCCAGCCGAATTGCACGGTTTTGATGTCTTCGCCGATAGCCTTCCGCTCGATGGCTGGCAAATCTTTCAGCCAGTCACGCACTGGCTCATTGCCCGACTCGGATTTGAAAAAGAAAACAAGGAGGACAGGATGAGTTGGGCTAACCATGGCGCAATCGTACCAAATTTGATACGATTGCGCAAGTCGGTCAGTTGCAAATAATCTGAATCAGAAAATCGGCTGATGACAAGTCGGACCAGTTTCAATCGCCAGTCACTACAGCTATGGCCCGATGGGGTAGCGGCGCAACCACATCGCAATCCACGTAGCAAGCGCATCTGTCAAGTTCCCCGTTTGCCCAGGCAGCCCCAGCACAGCAGCGGCGCTGTTCAGCGCACGCAGTGGCTCGGTGGTATCGATGGGCGCAGCGCCATTTTGTTTGGAGAGCTTTTCGCCATTGGCACCCAGCACCAAAGGCGTGTGCAAGTAGCGCGGCGTTGGCAAGCCCAAAGCGCGCTGCAGCAAAATTTGGCGCGCGGTGTTGTCGGCCAGGTCTTCGCCGCGCACCACGTCGCTAATGCCTTGGGCGGCATCGTCCACCACCACGGCGAGCTGGTAGGCAAAGCAACCGTCGGCGCGCTTGAGCACAAAGTCGCCTACCTCGGCGGGCACGTTTTGCTGCTGCAGGCCCAGTCGGCGGTCAGTCCAGCAAACATGGGTATCGTTATTTGCTATCGTTTGTATAGCTGCTCGCGCAGTATTTATATGCGCTAGAGGCTTATTTGATGCATAAAAATCAGTTCGCAGCCGCCATGCCCGGCCAACTCGGCCCTGCAAGCCGGTGCGGCAAGTGCCGGGGTAAATGAGCTCGCCGTGGCGCTCGCTGGTGTGTCCCTGCGCGCGTAGATTGGTTTCAATGTCTTTTCGGGAGCAGGCGCAGGGGTAGGCCAGGGCTTGCGCGATCAACTGGTCCAGCGCTTGCTGGTACAGGGCACTGCGTCTCGACTGCACCACGGGCGGCGCGTCGGGCACCAGGCCGCAGTCGGCCAGTTGTTGCAGGATGAGGCGACCAAGCCCAGGCAGGCAGCGGGCGGTGTCCACGTCTTCTATACGCACCAGCCATTGGCCGCTGTGGGCCTTGGCATCGAGCCAGCTGGCCAATGCCGCCACCAGCGAGCCCGCGTGCAGTGGCCCCGTGGGGGAGGGCGCGAAACGGCCTGTGTAGGTGGCCATCACACCCTTCACGCCATCAAACCACCGACAGCGCCAATTCCAGACCCGAGATGAAAGCGTCTTCTACGCGAGCACCCAGACACCAGTCTCCGCAAACGCCCAGCCCGGTCTCGGCATCCCACAGGTGGGATTTTCCCAAGGCTCGGGTGGTCTGGGCGTGGCGCCAGCGCTGCGTCTGTGCCAGCGCTGGCACGGCGCGAATGCCGGTGACTTCGGAAAACGCCTTGAGCAGCTTGGCCTGCACGCGCATGGCGTCGTCTTCAAGGTGCTCGGCGGACCAGGCCGTGCTGGCCTGCACCGTCCAGCGCTCCACAGTGCTGCGCCCAGGTTTGGACGATTCACGTGCCAGCCAGGCAATGCGGTGGTGGGTGCTGCGCGCGGCGTTCCACTGCGGCCCAAGGCTCGACATGCCCGGCTGCATGGCCTGCGGAAACGCCAGCATCAGCGTCCAGCAGGGGGCAGCGTCCACCCGGTCTATTTGCTGAGCCAGCAGGTCGGACCGTGGCGAGGTTTGCAGCAGCAAGCGCGCAGGTTCCGCCGGTATGGCCAGCAGCACGTTGTCAAAACCAGAAAAAACATGTTGTGTGCCGCCCGGCCCTTGCGTGCGCAGCTGCCAGTGGTGCCCATTGAGTACATCGCGCTCCAGCCGGGTGACGCGGGTTTCCATCTCGACGCTGTGCTGATCCATCAGCGGCAATGCCCAGCGGCTGACCAGTGCATTCATGCCGGGGGTGGCAACCCAGTGGGACTCTGGCGCTGGTGCTGCGACAGCGGCTACCCGGCCCAGCTCGTCCAACACCCGCACGGTGGTGGCGCTCCAGGGTTTGCACAGGCCCGGCACGGTGGCCAGTGCCTTGACAAACCGGGGGTCACGCACGGTGAAATACTGGGCACCTGAATCAAAGGTGCCAAATGGGGTGTTGTGGGTAGCCATGCGTCCGCCAAGGTATTCATTTATTTCGAATACCGTCACCTTGTGGCCCGCTTGTGCCAGTGTGCGGGCACAGGCAATGCCCGCCATCCCCGCGCCGATGATGGCCACGTTTTTGAATTTTGCCTCGGGTTTGGTCGTGAAAATCGGTTTGGATAAAGGCATGAACGGCTTCTCCCAGGGTTGTGCAAGGGTTGTTGTATGACTGCACTTTACACCGCTCTGTGACGCTCCAGCAATGCGGCTCTTGTTGGCGGGCTTGACAACTGCCCCAGCCACCATTGCAATGCGCGGCCCTGGCCTGATTTGGCGGCGCTGCGCCAGGCGTAATTGACACGCACCACGCGCTGTGCTCGTTCTATTTGCTTGACCACCAGACGGCCGGTTTCGATGTAGCCGCGGGCCATGCATTCGGGCACAAAGCCGCTGCCCAGGCCGCGCAGTTGCGCATCGAGTTTGGCCTGCATGGTGGCCACCGTGAACACATCTTGGCCACCGAGCAGCCCAATGGTCAGGCCACCACCGCGCGCCACCGTGTCGGCCACTGCCACGGCACGGTGCTGGCGCACCAGTTCGTCTTTGAGCGGTTCCGGGGCACCCGCGAGCGGATGGTGTGGTGCCACGGCATACACAAAACTCACGTCGCCCAGCGGCTTGGAATGGATGCCGGTGGTGTTGCTGGAGTCGGTCACACCGAGTGCCAGATCCGCCTGGCCCGAGGTGAGTGCCTCCAGCGTGCCGGACAAGGTTTCATCGCGCAGCTTGATGCGGGTAGGCGGGTTCAAGGCAAAAAAGCTCTCGCACAGCTCCAGCACCGTGGTCAGGGAAATGATGCTGTCCACCGCTATGGTCAGCTGCGGCTCCCAGCCGGTGGCCACGCGCTTGACCCGGTTGGCCACCGCATCAATTTCTTCCAGCAAGCGGGTGCCCTCACGCAGCAACTCGGCACCCGCTTGTGTCAGGCGGGCCTGGCGCGAGCTGCGGTCGTACAACAGCACGTCCAGCGCGTCTTCAATCTGGCGCACGCGGTAGGTCAGGGCGCTGGGCACCAGGCCCAAGGTGCGGGCCGCGGCGGCAAAGCTGCCCTCCAGCGCAATGGTTTGCAGCATCCCCAAAGCATCAGGCGTCAGAACATCGCGGGCAGTTTGCATGGTGGGCTTTTTGAAGTTGAAACAGGTTGAATGATGTCACTTTTTTCACTGGGGTGATTCCTGACTCCTGATCCTCTTTGGCAAACATCCAAGGCACCCAAGCCGGCGCATTTGTCATTTGTCACTCATCACGCGTGTACTCCAGCCCCGTGCCATACTTGACACCATGTGGTTCCGTATTCCATCCATAAAGAACCTTCCGCAAACCACGACCGCGGTGGCGGGTTCCGCCTTTCCGCAGCCGCGTAGCTGGTATCAATTGAAGTTATGGCAGCATATTCCAATTCTGTGCCGACAGTAACGCCAGGCTCTCCATGACCGAGTCATTGCCCCAGCCTGCTGCTCAGCCCAACCAACACGGTGTATTGACGCTGCCGAAACGGCGCTTGCAGCAGATCCTGAGCACCATCATCCCGGGCTTTGCGCTTATCAGTCTTTGGGACTTTCACGTTGGGGCCTACACTAGCTTCGGGCTGGAAATCGCGGCTGCAGCCTTCCTGGGGTGGGCCTTGCGGTTGAACTCTCATGGAAAGACAGCCCAAGCCACCACGATTATGTTGACAACGCTGGTGCTGGCGCTGTGTGCACTTGCTGTCGCCGGGGAAGGCCTTTTCGATGAAGCGCTTTTAACCTTTCCAGGATTGCTGATTTTCGCGAGCGCATTTGGTTCGCGTCGTCTGCTCGTGGGCCTGACCACTCTCATCCTTGTCCTGTTTGTGGCCTTGTATGGACTGCACCTTGGTGGTGTGCGGCTGTCGGTTTCCGATCCCCTGGACATTGGGCGTCCCTTGATTCTGAGCGTCATCCTGGTGGTGACAGGCTTGTTTGTGTGGCTTCTCGCAGAAGATCTGCGCCGAGCCATGGCACAACTGGAATCGGACAAAAACGCCTTGCAGGAGTCACATCAGCGCATTGAGGTACTGGCCCATCGCGACACCTTGACCAACCTTCCTAACCGTGCACTGGCCAAAGATCGTCTGGAACAAATGCTGATGCAAGCCAAACACAGCAAAAACATGGTGGCGGTCATGTTCCTGGACTTGGATAACTTCAAAACCGTGAATGATTCGCTGGGCCATGCGGCCGGTGACGCCCTGTTGTGCAAGGTAGCTGATCGCCTGATGGACTGCGTGCGCGAAACGGACACCGTGGCACGCCTGGCTGGCGACGAATTTCTGCTGCTACTGGGTGATCTTCAAAATGAGGAAGTCGCAACCATTGCCGCGAAAAAGGTCATGCAGCAGCTTGGTGATGCGTTTTCCATCAATGGACTCGATGTTGTGGCCACCGCCTCCCTTGGCGTTGCCATGTACCCGCGGGACGGTGCGGAAATGGACGATCTGTTGAAGAACGCCGATATGGCCATGTACCGAGCCAAGGATGCCGGGCGCAATGCCTGCTGTTTTTTTGATTTCTCCATGAACGAAAGCATGGTTGAACACCTTCACCTGGCCTCTGGTTTGCGCACTGCGATGACCAACGGTGAGTTGTTCGTCTTTTACCAGCCCCAATTCGACCTGCGCACCGGACAGGTGATGGGGGCCGAAGCCTTGCTGCGCTGGAAACACCCTTCCCAGGGCTATATTCCGCCAGCGAAATTCATTCCAGTGGCGGAACGCACCGGACTCATCAACGAAATCGGGGCTTGGGTACTGGAGCAGGCCTGCAGTGACGTGCAGGCCTGGCGTACTGCCGGACTGAGTGATCTGGTGGTGGCCATCAACGTCTCCCCCATTCAGTTCCGCCGCGACGACATCGAGCGAAAATTAGCCAATGCGCTGGAGAACCACAAATTGCCGGGTTCTGTGATCGAACTGGAAATCACCGAATCTCTGCTGGTGGCCGATGCCCAGCACGTGAGCGAAGTGCTGCAGCGCCTGCGGTCTCTGGGGGTGACCTTTGCCATTGACGACTTTGGCACCGGCTATTCCAACCTGGGTTATCTGCAGCGCTTTGCTGTGAACCGACTCAAGATCGATCAGACGTTTGTGCGACAGATGGTCGACAGTGCCCCGGACGAAGGCCTCGTACGCGCCATCATCGAAATGGCGCACTGCCTCGGCCTGGAAGTGGTAGCCGAAGGCGTGGAAGACGCAAAGTGTTGCAGCGGCTACAGGCTTCGGTTGCGAAGTTTGGACAAGGGTTACTACTGGTCCCAAGCAATGCCTAGCGCAGAATTCGCAGCTTTTGTGAAAGTCGAAGCAGTTTCACTTGAGGATAGTACGTTGCAAGTTGCAGTTTGGTTTGCAGCTGCAGTCGCTGCATTTACAAGTATCAGCAATCAGATTTGGATTTATTTTCAGTCAAGGCAGGCTTCTAGGAGAACACCTGATCCCGTTTCCAGATCGATGCGACATCAGGCGCGAGGCCTTTGATCAGTGCTGTATCTTGATCCCAGATCAACAAGATTATCAGGGAGGGCTGGGCGAAGCAGCAACATGCCGGATTGGGATGAAAATGGCATCAGCCCGCGAGGATGCTTGGATGAGTGGTGCAAGCCTTGCGTGCCCAAGCCGCCCTTCTTAGTAGCTACAAAGCCCCCGGTTTCGCTTGGTGCTCGATACCCTTGTGGTGAAGTCCGGGGGGCTTGGAGCCTCAAATCAATATCATTTTGATACCTTAAACACCGAGCAAAAGCCATTTACCGCAATCATTGCGGCAAAGGTGCTGCTACGATGGCCTTGTCGATTTCGGCATGACCTTGCAAACTCCATGAAAACTACTGCTAAAACGGCACCCGTGAACCGTCAGAACTGGGGGTTGCAAGGGTTGTTGCTGGCAACTTCCATCGCGTTGGGGTGGATCTTGTTGCCGTTTTATGGCGTGATCCTGTGGGCGGTCATCATTGCCTTGTTATTTTCTTCTTTGAACCTTTGGCTCCTGCCGCGCGTGGGCAACAGGACCACGGTTGCCGCACTGGTGACGCTGTGGGTGGTGTTGCTCATGGTCATTGTTCCCTTTGTGCTTTTGACGGCGGCATTGGCGCATGAAGCGGCGCAGGTTTATGCCCAATTGCAGTCAGGTGAGCTCAACCCGGTGCGCTATTTTCGGGGTTTACATGAAGCCTTGCCAGCGTGGATGATGGCGCTGCTGGAGCGTTTTGGTCTGGATAATTTTGAAGTGCTTCAGCGCCGGATGTCTGCGGCGCTTGCGCAGGGGAGCAAGTTCCTGGCAACCCAGGCCTTGAGCATTGGCCTCAATACGTTTGAATTTTTTGCGGCCTTGTGCATCACCCTGTATCTTTCTTTTTTTCTGATTCGCGATGGCAACCAACTGGCGCATGTCATTCGGCGGGTGGTACCGCTGGCACCAGAGTACAAACGGGAACTGATTGAAAAATTCAGCACAGTGATTCTCGCCACGGTCAAGGGCAATTTGCTGGTGGCCGCCGTCCAGGGTGCGCTTGGGGGGCTTGCATTCTGGTTCCTGGGCGTCAGCGGGGCTTTGTTGTGGGCAGTCTTGATGGCGTTTCTTTCGCTGGTGCCGGCAGTTGGTGCTGGCCTGGTGTGGGTGCCGGTAGCCCTTTATTTTTTTGTCACGGGGGCCTTGTGGCAAGCCGTGGCGCTCACGGCCTACGGGGTGCTGGTCATCGGTCTGGTGGACAACTTGCTAAGGCCGATTCTGGTGGGCAAAGATACCCGCTTGCCCGACTATCTGGTGATGATCACTACCTTGGGCGGCATGGCGGTGTTTGGTATCAATGGCTTTGTTCTGGGCCCCACCATTGCGGCCATGTTTGTTGCCGTTTGGCATATCTATGCCGTGACGCTCAAAGGGCAGGCGACGGCTTGACGAAAAATCCTGTCGGACCGATTGCTAAACCCAACCCAGGGCCCCGAGCAATCCCCCGGTGCCCAGCATCCACAGCAAATGCAGTTTGGTGCGCCACGCCAGCAGGGCCGCCAGGGTGGTGAGCAGCCATAGTCGCCAGTGCTGTAGCAGTTCGCCATGGCTGGTGGCCAGAATCCAGCCGGTGGCCATGAGCAGTGCGATCACGATGGGGGCCATGCCCTGCTTGAAGGCACGCACGGCCCGCAGTTCCCGGTTTTTGTGCGCCCAGCGGGTGGCGGCGAAGGTGAGGGTGGTGCTGGGCAGCAAAATGCCAACCATGGTGATGGCGGCACCCATCACGCCATAGACCCAAGCGGGTACCCCGCCGCCCGCGCTGGCAGCTGCGTTCAGGCCCACGTTCCAGCCCAGCAGGGCAATAAAGAGCACGTTGGGGCCGGGTGCGGCTTGTGCCAGCGCCACGCTGGTGGTGAACTGGCTGTCGCTCAGCCAGTGTTGCTCGCTCACCAGGTAGCGGTGCATGTCGGGTGCGGTGGTGATGGCACCGCCGATCGCCAGCAGCGACAGCGACATGAAGTGGGTAAACAGCGCCAGCCAGTCGGCACTACCCAAGGCGATTTGCACGGTGCTGCTCATGTGTCCGCTGCCAGTGCTTGCACCTGGCCAAGTTGTCGGTAAGCCCAAGTGCAGGCCAAGGTGCCAATGCTCAAAAGCACCCACACCAAGGGCACCCGCAGCAGCGCAATTGCTATAAATGTTATAGCTGCCAGCGCATAACATACGTGCGCTCCCATGGTATTTTGCTTCAAGGCGGCAATCAGCTTGAGGCCGGTGCCGGCAATCAGGCCGGACGCTACTGCCCCCATGCCCCGCAGCGCCCCGGCCATGACGGGTGAGTCTGACACCCCGGCAAACAAGGCCGCCAGCACCAGCACAATCAAGAGCGGAAAGGCAAGCATGCCGCACAAGGCGGCCAGCGCGCCGCGCACGCCAAAGTAGCGGTCGCCAATCATCAGGGACAGGTTGACGACGTTGGGGCCGGGCAAAATCTGCGCCACGGCCCAGTCTTGTACAAACTCCTCGGGCGTGAGCCACTTTTTTTCTTCCACCAGCTCACGCTGTACCACCGCCAGTACGCCGCCAAAGCCTTGCAGCGCCAGCCGGTTGAACGACCAGAACAGGTCGCCCAGGGATTGCGGCTGGGCAGCGGCTGCAGGCGTGATCGGCGTTACAGACAAGGCAATCACCAGCGTGATTGGTGGTCTTCTGTCACGCCGACCAAATGTTCTACCTTGTGCATGGCACCCCGTGGGGACGCTTTGACTTTGCCGCTGAAGGTGCCGATAGGCTGTATGTAGTAGCTGGCCGCGATGATCAGGTTTTTACGCTGCTGGCGCGCGCCTTCCGGCTGGAAGCTCAAGTCGAGCAGGCCATCATCGGTGCGGATGTGCCAGGGTTTCATGGGTTGTTGGGGGTCAAAGTCAAAGTGGGCGTTGCCCAGCGCAATGAGTTTGCCGTCCAGCCACAGCACGTTTTCGTGGTTGCCAAAATAGCCGTGTTGCAGGTTGAAGCCGACGGTGGGGGAGTGCGCCGACGCCCAGCGCCATTGGGTGTCACGGGCCAGCAGGCCGTTGGAATAGTCAAAGCTGGCGACCCCGCCGTCGAGCTGGAAGGTTTTGCCCCCCGCGTGCGCGCTGCCGTGAATGGCGAGCGCGGACGATTTGACGGTGGCGTGCGCGCAGCCCCCGTCCCCAATGGGGCCAATGGCGGTCAGCAAGGGCGCTGCATCTTTTAAATCGACCACGGCGTCAATCTCCAGGCCTTGGTGAACTTTGACCATCAGCTTGTAGCGCGACCCTTTGAGCTGGCGGTAGCGCAGCCTGGCCCCCGTGTGCTTGAACCACGAAGCAGCGCCTTGCACCGGCCGGTCTGTGACGCATGCCGTGAGGCCCGGCAGTCCGTCTTGCGCGTAGTCCACCAGCAGCTTTTTTTGGTCGCGGTCAAACAGGTAGACAAAGGCCGTGTTGGTCCAGCCCAGATCGACGATGGCGATGCCGATAAAGCAGTGCTCGGTGGCAATGCCAAGGTAGTGCCAGCGCTTGTGATGAAAGCGCCGCCACAAGGCATTGCGCTGGAATGCTCCCTGAAGCCCGGACCAGTCGATCAGGGGTGGATTGCCGCAATAGCGGCCGGTGGCGGGGCTGCCATCGTGTACCACGCTGTGCGGTGCGGCTCCGAAAGGTTCCGCGTGGTGGGTTGAACTTTTCATGCCGAATGTTTAGCCGCGCCTTTTTTGGTGCGGGTGGATGGGGCGGCAGTGGTGATGGTGGTGTTGATGCTGCTGCTGATGTTCAGCGCAGCTTCAAGCTCTTGAATCGAGCTGTCGGTGTAGTCCAGCATGCGCTGCAAGGCGGGCACCGAGCGGCGGCAGGCAATGTAGCCAAAGCCGAGGTTGTCGCCATAGCCGCTGATGGTGATGTTGAGCGCCAGGTAGTGCGTGGGGATGGAGGCGGGGTACACCTCATCGAGCCGCGCACCGTTGAGGTACAGCGTGTCTTTGGGGCCGGGCACGTTGGAGATCACCAAATTGAACGGGGGGTGTTTTTTGGACGTACCGGTGACCATGCCCGCGCCAATGGGCGAGATGGACGTGATGCCATGGGCCATTTTTTGCAGGCGGGGCATGGTGCGCAGCCGGGTTTTGGCCTCGGTGGTTGATTTCACAATGTGCTTGAGGCGCTTGACCGGATCAGCGATGTGGGTGGCCAGATTGGCCAGCAAGAGCGTAACCTGGTTGCCACCTGCATCGGTTTCGCCGTGCAGTGACATGGGCACCATGGCAATCAGCGGTTTTTTGGGCAGCGCCTTTTGGGCTTCCAGGTATTTACGCAGGGCCCCGGCGCACACGGCCAGGGTCACGTCGTTGATGGTGGCACCAGCCGCTTCTCCAATGCGTTTGAAGCGTGACAGGGAATAAGACTGAGATGCAAAACGCCGGGAGCCCGATATTTCGACGTTAAACGGTGTGGGCGGCGCGTCAAACGGCAAGGCCGAGGCACCGTCGTCAGTGCCCGATCGCACGATGTCCCACAGGCCGCTGCCGATGCCCGGCAGAATGTCGCGCCCGGCGCGGGCCACATTGGCCAGTTGATCCATCAAGCCGGGGGCGACTTGTGACCGTTTGGACGAGGGGTGTTTGGGAAACTCTTGCGCCCAGACCGGTGGTTTTTGCTCCTTGGCGGTTAGCGACAGTGATTGGGCCATCATCTTGGCACCGCTGACACCGTCCACCAGGGCATGGTGGATTTTGGTGAAGGTGGCAAACCGTCCGCCTGGCAGCCCCTCAATGACATACATCTCCCACAGCGGGCGGTTGCGGTCCATCAGGTTGCCATGCACGCGCGAGACCATGGCCAGCAGTTCGCGAATGCGCCCCGGCTGGGGCAAGGCCACGTGGCGCAGGTGGTAATCGATCTCAAAATCTTTGTCCTCATCCCAGTACCAAAGCCCCATGCGCATGACGGCGTGCTGGTTGAAAGGGGAAAAGGCCTTGAGGGATTTGCCCCACTCGGCAACCAAGCGGCCTACATAGTCCGGCCCTGAGCCTTTGGGCGGGGTGTAAATGTTGAGACCGGCCACATGCATGGGCTGGTTGCGGGTTTCCATCCACAGAAAGGCGGAATCGGTTGGGCTAAGAGCATGCATGTTGGGGTTCTCCTTGGTGAGCAAAAAGCGGACTGGATTGTGTGCAGATTGTTTACATCCAGTCAAAAGCCACATCATTAAAAGACCACATCATTACCGAAAAACGGCAACACACAATGGCCGGGAACACTGGTGGCGAAACAAACAAGGCGCGCGTCAATGACGAGCGACTGCCTCGCTGACCGGGATTGCATTGAGTTTGGCCAAATGATCGCGGTACACCCTCATGGCCAGCAGCAGGTTATGCAGGAGCCAGCCATTGGCCAGAACCAGACCCATGCCGGCCGGGTAGGCCAGCCATTGCGGCCAAAAAACCGCCAGTACGAGCAAGCCAACACTCAGCAAATGAGCCATCGCCTGGCGATCGATCCGATTTTGGGGCAGTACTTTTTTCATATTGGGCGCAATCAGCCGGCCTCGGCCTTGGTGGTGCAAATGCAGCCAGACCAGAAAGGGCACAATTTTGTAGAGCATGCCGATGATCACCGACATGAAGCCGCCGAACAGTACCAAAACACCAAATAACAAGGGCCAGCCCTGCCATTGCGTCACCATGGGCCACACCCGCGCTACCAACCACAAGGCACCTGCCAACAGGGTGCTGAGCATGGCGATCTGCCACAAACGCCCAGTGGCATCGGGTTTGGCACGTTTGCTTTGGCGTTGCAGGTGCAGTGTACTCAGTGCAAATACAGCGCTCATCAGCACCACACCCACTGACAAAATCGACGCCACCAGCTCCCAAGCCACCAGCTCGGCCACCGACCATAGGAGTGTGATGGCCACCGTGCTCCTGGAATAATAGCGACTAAACCATTCTGGATAAGCGGGAGTTTGCTGAAACATGGGTACCACGGTCAACCCGAACGCACCCAGCAGCGCGCAACCCCAGCCGACAAATCCCCAGCCCAGATGGATGTTGGTCAGGGACACCAGCGGCACTTTGAATGACCCGCCCAGTGACAAGGCGAGCAGCAACCCAAGGCTCACGGTCACGCCCAGGCCCAGCAATGCAAGCCGCAGGCCACGAATGACCGGGCTGGTGTCTGGCACACCTTTCAGTGCGCGTGCTGCGGCCACGATAAAAACAAAAAGCCCCAAGCACAAAAGCACAGCGGCTGTGGTGAACAAAAGGGGCTGGCTTGTCAAAAATGCGGCCACCAAGCACACAGCGCCCAAGGTGATGGTGATGTGCACCACGGTCGCAATCCAGAGCGGTCGTTTGATGTTGGCACCCGCCACCACAGGAAGCAGTTGCTGCAGGGCACCGAGCATGGCCTGCAGCATAAAGCCCACGGTCATCAAATGAGTAACAGCCAGCGCTTGCGCCGACCAGCGAGACTCAAACAGCGCCGGGCCACTCCAGAGCATCAAGCCACCGGCCAAAATGGCAAACAGCGGTGCCGTAAGAAAAAAGCGCAGCGGCGCACTCAGGGGCGGCGCCTGCTCCAAAGACAAAAGTGCCTGCATCGGGGTTATTGCTTGATTGCCGAAGTCCGCCAGATCAAGATTTCAACCGTGCCTTGCAGTGTGATCTCGCTTAGGTACGAAAAGCCCTGGTTTTGCAGCGCCCGGTACAAAGGGTAGGGTTCGCGGGTCAGGATCAGCAGCAGTCTTTGGTCCGAACCCAGCGTGTCGAGCGCCTCCATGGTGAGCACAAAAGGCTCGGGCGGCTCCATGTCGCGCGCGTCTATGACCTTGTCGGCCTTGGGTGAAGTCATGAATTCACTGGTTTGGGGCTTGAATCCTGGCCTTGAGCTGTGGCAACAAGTCCGTGAGTTGGGCGCTCAGTTGCTGGTCGCACATGGGGTAGAGAACGTTTTCCTCTTTGGTGTTGTGCTGTTGCATCATGATCAGCAGGGTTTCGCCATAGCCTGAAAAGTCGTCAGCATCCTTTGCGACCAAGGCACTTCGGGCGGCCTGCATCAGTTCACGCATTTGAATGTGTTCACCGCGCATCACCTGTGTGGGGCCCATGCGCATGCCGGTTTTTTCCTCGAAGGCCGGAAACAGCAGCTCTTCTTCGGTGGCGAAATGCTGTAGCGTCGCCTTTTGGAACTGTTCGAAGGACGACAGAGCCTCGTCCCAAGCCTGGGTGGCGACAGCTTTTTCAGCATCGGTAAAAAATTCGTCGCAGTGGCGATGGTCTCCCGCCATGAACTCTCTGATGTTTTGCATGAATAAACTTTGCAGTAAAAAAGGGGGCCATTGTCCCGCCCCCTGTTCATCTGTGCCTTGATCCGCATTAATTTGCAGACATTCCCTGCGGGAATGAAGAACCGGAATGACTGGTTTCAGTGAAGCTTGTATTTCGGCAGATTATGGGTGACAAGTGCGTTGAACTATTGCGCAGCACACCAGTGGTGCTATCTTTCATGCTTCGGATTGCTGAGCACCCCGAGCCATGAAAGTTCGATTTTTCACGTTAAGATGATCCGCGCTGTCGGTTTGGTCAGCGTTTTTTTGCGGAGTGTGTTTGACATGACAAAGGCGGATGAAATCGACCCATTGAACGCGGAATCGCGGCGCTTGGAGCAGTGGTATTTGCTGCTGGGCGAGTTGTCTCAATGTCTTTGGTTTTCCAGTGATTTGACTGGCATGTTGCGCGGGTTTTGCAAGATACTGACCGAGCGGGCCGGCTACCTCAGTGCTGAAATTGAACTCGATGGGGGTGATACCTCCGACGTTTACCATGCCCGCAGTGACCAAATTGAGACAACTGTTGCCCTGCAAAACTGGGAAATGCCGGTGGCACGCTACGGCGGTTCGTTGGCAAAATTGCGTGTCAGTGCTGCTTTTGATGTGAATGCTGAAGAAAAGGCCCGCACCATGCTTGTCCGCTTTGTACGCGAGCTGGCGGAAGCGATTCATAGCCTGTCTGCCAAGCGCGGCCCTCACGATCTGCAAATCAATCTGGAGATGCTGGCCCTTTCTGTACAGCAGAGCCCGTTTTCGGTGGTCATCACCAATGCACTGGGTGCGCTGGAGTACTGCAACGACAACTACTGCAAGTCCTGCGGCTACAGCATTGACGAGGTACGCGGCACCCAGATTCTGACCAAATGTGGCGAACTGCCAGATGCCAACTTTCTTGGCGAGTTGCAGACCCTGAAGGCGGGCGAGGCCTGGCAAGGCGATGTGATGAGCCGGCGCAAGGACCAAAGCCTGCATTGGGAGCGGCAAATTATCAGCCCCTTGTGTGATCGGCAAGGCAGCATTACCCATTTTGTGGCCATCAAACAAGACATCAGCCAGGCCAATTTCCAGATCAAGGATACCGAGCAAGCGCTGCTGCTGCGTGAGCAGGCGCTGGTGTCCAGCAGCAACGGCATCATGATCACGCGAAGTGACGAGCATGACCATTCCATCGTCTACGTGAACCCCGCTTTTGAACGCATCACAGGTTACAGCGCCAAGGAAGTGATTGGGCGTGAAGGCCGCTTTTTGGTGCGTGATGATCTGGCCCAGCCTGATCTGGAAGAAATTCGCACCGCGCTGCGTGAAAAACGCGAGGGTCGGGCACTCTTGCGCAATTACCGCAAAGACGGCACACCGTTCTGGAATGAGTTGCACATTGCCCCTGTGAAGGATGCCTGTGGCGCTGCCACCACGCATTTTGTCAGCGTGATCAACGATGTCAGTGAGCGCCTCAATTACCAGAAAGAGCTGGAGTACCAGGCCACCCATGACAGCCTGACGGGCCTGGCCAATCGCAACCTGCTCAATGACCGCATCACGCAGGCGGTGGCGTGGGCCAAGCGGCAGGATTTGACCGTGGGGGTGATGCTGCTGGATCTGGACCACTTCAAGCTGATCAACGATGCCTCCGGCCACGGTGCTGGCGACGAAATGCTCCGCCAGGTGGCGCAGCGCTTGAGCAACTGCGTGCGCGACACCGACACCGTGGCCCGTTTGGGCGGTGATGAATTCGTCATCGTGCTGACCGATTTGCCGGAAGTGGGTGATATTGATTTGATCGCCGACAAAGTTCAGGGTTCCCTGGCGCGTCCTTTCGATGTTTATGGGCATGACGTGGTCGTGACCGCCAGCATCGGTATTTCGCTCTACCCGCGCGATGGCGATCATGGCGAGATATTGCTGCGCTATGCCGACATTGCCATGTACCGCGTCAAGGAGCACGGGCGCAACAGTGTGCGCCAGTTCATTCCGGAAATGGGCGTCACGGCCATCAGCCGCCTGAACATGGAAGGTGCCATGCGCCGCGGCTTGGAGCGTGGTGAATTCAAATTGCATTACCAGCCAAAAATTGAGCTCGCAAGCCAGCGCATTGTGGGTGCCGAGGCCTTGGTGCGCTGGCAGCATCCACAAATTGGCTTGATTCATCCGATCGAATTTATTTCTCTGGCCGAAGAGTCCGGTCTGATCCTGCCGCTGGGCGAATGGGTGCTGGCCGAGGTCTGCCGCCAGCAGGTGGAGTGGAAGGCTCAAGGAATGGGCCTGGTCAAAACGGCGATCAACATGTCATCGCGTCAGTTCAGGCAAGAAGATCTGGCCGAGCGGGTGGCGGCGGTGTTTGCGCAAACCTGTGCCGACCCGGCACTCGTCACCCTGGAGTTGACCGAGAGCATGGTGATGCATGACGTCAACAGCACGCTGGTGGCGCTGCGCACCTTGAAGCAGCTTGGCTTGACCATCTCGCTCGATGATTTCGGCACCGGCTACTCCAGCCTGTCCTATTTGCGCCGCTTTCCGATTGATGAACTCAAAATTGACAAGTCCTTCATCAACGACATTCACGAAAATTCGGACGACGCCGCCATTGCCAGCGCCATCATTGCCATGGCGCTGAGCTTGGGGCTGAGTGTGGTGGCCGAGGGCGTGGAGCGCAAAGAACAGTCTGATTTGCTGCTAAGCATGGGTTGCAACCAGGTTCAGGGTTACTATTTTGGCCGCCCCATGGATGCAGCTGCCTTCGCGGCACGGCTGCGTGAACAGCAGGTGAGAATGAAATGAAAACCCTTACCTGGCATGGAAGCACCGGCGCAGAGCTTGCCGAGTTATTGATTCAGGCAAAGCTGGAAGAGTCAGCTGCGGTCAGCGGTGCCACCGTGTACCGCCTGATGCACGGTGGCGTGGAAAAAATCGCCATTTCGCTGTCGGACGGTCAAGTGCTGATCATCCAGCCCGAGGGTGTGAACCAGCCGCGTCGCAGGCGTTTGGAGCCGCAAGCGCCAGACGATCCATCAGCAGTGAAAAAACCGTCACCCGGTTAATGTCAAAGTCCGGTTCAAGCGCGGGCGCTCATGGCAGAAAGCTCCTTGACAATCCAGTTGATGACTGCAGGCTCCACACACAGTTGCAAATGCCCCATGCCCTCAAACACGGTGGGCTGCACACCAGCCACAACTTGCGCGCGTTGCGGGTAAACAATGTTGTCCTGCGGGCTGATGGCGATGCGCATCAATGCCCGTGTTTCGTGCGATTCGGCAGCAGCGAGTTCAAGCAGCCATTCGCTTTGCCAGCGCATCTGCCGGCCATTGGGCGAGGGTTGTGTAGCAGCAATGCGGGTGCCGGCGTGGGGGGTGCCCAGGGTCAGCACACCGGCTACGCGCTGCGTGCCGTGCGCCCGCATCCAGCTCCTGATGGCCAGTCCGCCCATGCTGTGGCCAACCAGCGCCACCTTCTCCGCGCCAGTGCGTTGGCAAAGCTCCAGGACGGCGGCTTCCAGCAAGGGCGCGTAGTTGTCGATGGAGGTGAACAGAGGCTCCAGATCGACACTGAAGACCGGGTGGCCGTCGGCACGCAGCGCATGCGCCATCTCGTGCCAGATGTGGTGGTTGCAGAAATAACCATGCACCAGCAGCACCGGAACTTTGGTGCTGGTGCCCGTAGCAGGCAGAAAGGCGGGCGGGGATGTGTGCCACGGAAGTCGCATCACAAACATTCGCGCATTAACGAGTAATTCACCCCACAAGGAGCGCAACCACTGGGTGTCTGGTTCAGGAGACCGGGACATCAATCCGGTGGCCAGCGAGACGGTCAGCAGTGAAAAAACCAGCAATTGCACAGCCACGCCAAGGGCAAACCAGAGCGAGCGGTCCTGATTGCTGGCCAGCAAAAAACCCAGAGCGGCGCACACCAACGTCAGGGACAGCAGCACGCGCCGCAGCAGTCTGGACAGCATGCTTAGCCTTGGTTGGGTGGTGGACTTTGAACCGGCAGCAACTTCCAGTGCAAACGGCCAAACAGCAGGGACAGCAGCAGGCTGATCAGTAGCGGGCCTTGGTACAGCTTGACCTGTTCAAAGCCGAAGATTGCTTCCACAGCATTAAACACCAGCAGCAAGAGCGCACCGTTTTGCATGGTGCTGCCCAGCTCTGCAGGCAAGGGGTAAAACAGGCTGATGAGGGCAATGGCGTAGATGCCAATGCAGTTCAATTTAAGAAAATTCACCATGGAAATCAAATTTCATTGAGTTGCGAAAACGCCAGCGACCCATCATGAAAGATGACTGGCGAGCGCAATTCTCGCCGACTGGTGACGGAAAAATCCGAGTTGCCTCTCTGAAATACATCGTGGATGACCCAAATCACCCACGGTTTTTCACCACATCAATAAACCGGCTGGTGTTGGCGGATGGCGGCTTTCACCGCATCGCTCAAGGCAAAACCGTCGCCGAACTGCCCGGCGAGTTCACTGGCTCGCGCCTCAAACGCCTCAATGCCCATGCCATAAATGAACTGCATGGCACCACCGGTCCAGGCCGGAAAGCCGATGCCGAAGATGGAGCCAATGTTGGCATCGTGCACCGTGGTGAGCACGTTTTCGCTCAGGCAGCGTGCGGTTTCCACCGCTTGGCGGTACAGCAGGCGGTCTTTCAGGTCGGTGATGTTCCACTTGGCACCCGTTTTTTCAAACAGGGGTTTGAGCTGAGGCCAGAGGAACTTTTTGGCACCTTTTTCAAGCGGATACTCATAAAAACCCGCACCACCTGCACGGCCCGGGCGATTGTGTTGGCGCACCAGTTCGGTGATCAACGTTTCACCGGGGCTGACAAAGTAGGTCTTGCCTTCAAGCTCAAAGTCCTTGCGGGTTTGCTCCATGACATGCAGGCTCAGCGTCAGGGCAGTCTCGTCCAGCACGGCCAAGGGGCCGACCGGCATGCCGCACTGCATACCGGCGTTTTCAATCGCGGCGGCGGGTATGCCTTCGCTGAGCATGGCAGCACCTTCCATCACAAAGGTGCCAAACACGCGGCTGGTGAAAAAGCCGCGCGAATCGTTGACCACAATCGGGATTTTGCCGATGGCCTGCACATAGTCATAAGCTCTGGCCACGGTCTCATCGTCGGTTTGCTTGCCGCGAATGATCTCCACCAGCTTCATCTTGTCCACCGGGCTGAAGAAGTGAATGCCGATGAATTTTTCTGGTGCGCGGCTGGCCGTGGCCAAGCCGCTGATCGGCAGTGTGGAGGTGTTGGAGGCAAAAAAACCGCCAGCAGCCAGCATCGGCTCGGACTCTTGGGTGACCTTGGCTTTGAGCTCGCGGTTTTCAAACACGGCTTCGATGATCAGGTCGCAGCCCGCCAAGTCTTCCACTTTGGCGGTGGGATGAATGCGCTCCAGAATTTCGGCCTGTACCTCAGGCTTCATGCGGCCCTTGTCCACCCGGCCTTGGGTGATTTTGGCGCTGTAGCTCTTGCCCAGATCGGCCTTTTCTTGGCTCACATCCTTGAGTACGGTGGTGATGCCCTTGCTGGCTTGCGAGTAGGCAATGCCTGCGCCCATCATGCCCGCACCGAGCAGCCCGACCTTGGCAGGCTTGAAGCGCGGCGCGTTGCCGGGGCGGCTTTGACCGCTCTTGATGGCGTTGAGATTAAAGAAAAAGGTGTTGATCATGGCCTTGGCATTGGTGCCCGTCATGAGTTTGGCCAGCGCCCGGCTTTCCAGGCGCATCGAGGTTTCAATGTCCACCTGCAGGCCTTCGACCATGCAGGCCATGATGGCCTCGGGCGCTGGGTACAGGCCGCGCGTTTGCTTCTTGATCATGGCCGGTGCCACGGCCAGCATCTGGGCCACGGCGGGCGAGGAGGGCAGGCCACCCGGAACTTTGTAGCCCTTGGCTTCCCACGGGTGCTGGGCGCTGGGGTTGGCGGCCATCCAGGCCAGCGCCCTGGCGCGCATCTCGGCTTGCGCGTTCTCGCCCGGGGCCACCAGCTCATGCACCAGCCCCAAGCCCTTGGCCTCAGCTGGCGAAAAAGTCTTGCCTTCCACCAAGTAGGGCTGTGCACCCATCAGGCCCAGGTGGCGCGTCATTTTGGTCACGCCCATGGCACCGGGCAGCAAACCCAGGGTGACTTCGGGCATGCCAAACTGGGTCTTGCGGTCATCAATGGCAATGCGGTGATGCCCCACCAGCGCCACTTCCCAGCCGCCGCCCAGCGCCGTGCCATTGACCAGCAGGCTGACCACCGGCTTGCCCAGCGTTTCGATGATGCGAAAGTTTTTCTTGACGCGCTCGATTTCGGTAAAAACGGCGCTGGCGTCGGACGGCTGCAGGCGCATGGTGCCTTTGAGGTCTGCTCCGGCAAAAAAGGTGGATTTGCTTGATGCCAGCAAAATGCCCTTGATGGCGTCCTTGTCCTTGAGCACTTGGGCGGCGACATCGTCCATGTCATCCTGCCACTGCAGGCACATGGTGTTGACGGGCGACCCGGCTTCGTCGAAGGTGATGGTGGCAATGCCGTCCTGGAGAGCGTATTGAATGTGTTGCATGTTGTTTCTGCTATTAATTAAGGAGCTGCTTGCGCAATAGATACGTGCGCAAAGGGCTGATTTTTACTACATGGTTGAGGACAGAACTTCGCTTCGCTACGGTCTGTCCCGCAAAGTAATCAGATCGCTTCCACAATGGTGGCAATACCCATGCCGCCGCCCACGCACAGCGTGGCCAGGCCGTAGCGCAGCTTGCGTCGGTGCAGCTCGTCAATCAAAATGCCCAGAATCATGGCCCCGGTCGCGCCCAGCGGGTGGCCCATGGCAATGGCACCGCCATTCACATTCACCTTGTCATGCGGCACCTTCATCTCTTTCATAAAGCGCATCACCACCGCCGAAAAGGCTTCGTTCACTTCAAACAGGTCAATCTGGTCAATCGTCAGCCCGGCCTTGGCCAGCGCCTTGCGGGCAGCAGGCATCGGGCCGGTCAGCATGATGGTCGGGTCCGCGCCGGACAGCGCCGTGGCGACAATGCGCGCGCGCGGCGTGAGCTTGTGGGTCTTGGCCGCCGCCTCCGACCCAATCAGCACCGCAGCAGCGCCATCCACAATGCCGGACGAGTTGCCCGCGTGGTGAATGTGGTGGATGCGCTCCACCTGCGGGTAGCGGGTGAGCGCGACCTGATCGAAGCCCATTGAGCCCATTTGTTCAAACGCCGGTTTGAGCGAGGCCAGACCTTCCAGCGTGGTATTGGGTTTGATGAACTCGTCCCTGGCCAGAATCACCTGGCCCAGCGAGTCCTTGACCGGCAAAACCGAGCGGTCAAAGTAACCCGCGGCCTGCGCGGCGCTGGCGCGCTTTTGCGACTCCAGCGCAAAAGCATCCACGTCCTGGCGGGTGAACCCGGCCAAAGTGGCGATCAAATCCGCGCCAATGCCCTGCGGTACAAAAGCGGTTTGTGAGTTGGTTTCGGGGTCCATGGCCCAGGCACCACCGTCCGAACCAATCGGCACCCGGCTCATGCTCTCCACACCACCCGCAACCACCAGGTCTTCCCAGCCCGAGCGTACTTTTTGCGCCGCCATGTTGACCGCTTCCAGGCCCGAGGCGCAAAAACGGTTGATTTGCACGCCCGAACACTGAAAATCCCAACCCGCCTTGAGCGCCGCCACCTTCGGTAAAACCGCGCCCTGGTCGCCCACGGGAGACACCACCCCCATCACCACATCGTCCACCAGCGCGGTGTCAAACTGGTGGCGCTGCTGCAAGTCGGTCAGCAGACCCGCCAGCAGGTTGACAGGCTTGACCTCGTACAGGCTGCCGTCTTTCTTGCCCTTGCCGCGTGGTGTGCGGATGGCGTCAAACACAAATGCTTCGGTCATCAGAGTGTCTCCAGAGAGTAATTTTTTGAAGTATATTGCTTTTTACCAAGCAATTGCTTTGTAAAAAGCCATTTGATACTTGCAGTGCGCTGAAATAATGTGGCACACTTGTGTTACTTTTTGGGGAAATCATGTCCACTACAACCCTGCGCATCGACAAATCGTTACGCGACCGAATTTCGCATTTGGCGCGTGCACTCGGCCAAACTCCGCACAGCTTCATGGTTGAAGCTTTGGCACAAAAGGCCGACGAAGCCGAATGGCGCTTGGGTGTTCAGGGCCAAGCACATGAGCGGGATATAGCCATGCAGGCCGGTGAGCCTGGTGTTGAATGGCACGAAATGAAGACCTATTTGCGCCAGCGTCTGAGCGATTCCAAGGTCAAGGGGCAATGAGCAGGGTCATTTTGTCTGCCGGTTTGCGAGAAGACTTTGACCGCATTTTTGATTTCCTGTTTGAATATGTGCCAGACCATGCGGGTCTGCACATTGAAGCGATCATTGATGCATTGGACGTTCTCGCCAGCAGTCCGTTGATTGGCCGCCCGGTGGCCTTGGGCCAGCGTGAATTGATCATCTCGCACGGGGCGAGCGGCTATTTGGCTTTGTACCGCTTTGATCCCGCCAAAGATACCGTGTTCGTTCTGGCGGTGCGCAGCCAGCGTGAGCGTGATTACAAACGGCAAAGTTAGAAACTGAACGCACTGTGGATATCAAAGGGCGTGCGTGTGAATCACATTCTGCATTCCCGCCGCTTCGCCCACCACCACATCGGCGACCCAAGTACCAAAACCACCATGGGCGTTGACCGCCTCTACCCATTGCGCCAGCGCAGCGCGCTTGGCTTGGTCTTGCGGTGAATCCACGCCTTTGGCCGTGCTTGCCCACCGTGTCCACCAACTCGCGAAGCAACTCTTCCTTCATCATGCCGCGCAATTCGTCTTTGCGGCTTTCAGGGATGCGTGCTGCCTCCATGATCTCTTTCAAACGCAGCTCGTAATCTTTGTCTGCGCTGGCGGTCTCGCCCAACTCGACCTTCTCCAGCACTTTGGAGTCCACGCGGAAGGTGCGAGCTGCATCTTGCAGCTCCGGCCATTGGGCGTGCCCCTTGGCAAAGTAATGCTCCACCCGTGCGGCAGTTTCGGTGCGGTTGCACACCGTCAACATCACCGGCGGCGACACGTGCCCCAGAGCGGCCCACTCCGCGGCAGTTGCGCGCCAGTCGGCACCCAGCAGGGTGTACGCTTGTTGCACCAGTGCAGGCAGTGCTTCATGGGCTTCGGCCTTGCGGTTCAGGTCTTCGGCCACATCCGGCTCGCGGTACAGGTGGTACAGCTTGGGGCGCAGGGTTTGCGCGTTGGGCATTGCATCATCGCGCACTACCACGCGCGGGGTCTTGACCAGCCCAGCCTCAATGGCATCGTTCAGGCCAAAGTCAGACACCACCCAGCTAAACAAACCGGCTTCGGTGTTGGTGCGCCCGGTGGGGGCAAAGGGCGTGGCCGAAAGGTCATAGCAGCGGGTGATGCGCCGGGTCTTGTGCAAGCGGTCCAGCCCCTCCACCCAGCGGGTGGCTTCGTCCAGGTCAATACCCAATGCCTCGGCTTCAGCCTTGCTGATTTTCACGTCGGCGGACGTGCGGTACTTGCGTGGCGACTTGGGGTAGGTCAGCGCATTGAGCACCTGCCAGGTGATGATCATCGCCATTACTGTGGTCTTGCCGCTGCCGGTTGCCATCTTGTTGCACAGCCGCTCAAACGCGCCACCGTCGCCCTGCACATTAATGCCTTGGCGGTATTCGGGTTGCGCCTCCAGCATCCAGATCAGGGTCTCTATGGCTTCCAGTTGGCAGAAGTAAAACGGGTATTGGCGGCGGGATACTTTGTCCACATCCCACCAGTGGGTCAGCAGTTCCAGCGTTACCGCCGTCACGCCCGGCCAACCGGCCTCACGCCATTGGCCCACACGCTGGCGAATGTCGTCTACCAGTGGGATGGACACTTGGCGGCGTGTGTTCTCGCGGGTGTCGATGATCTCGTAACCCGCCGGGCGGCGCGTTGGCTCCAGGCGCAGGGTGCGGTCGGTGTTTTCGGCCCAATGTTGATTAGGTTCAATGAACGCGGAATTGATGATGAGGGAAGTGGGTGCGGTGGTCATGACAATGCCAAATACCGTGTCGGCAGGCGCAACCCCCTTTTGGACAGCACCGCAGCCTCTCTGCTTCCTGGGCGAATCCGAATATCCCCCGTCATGGCCAGCCAATGAAAGCGAAACACACCTGCTTGCGCTGCTCTGCGGGTCAACGCCTCCAAGTCTTTGAATTCTGGCCGCTCCAACTTACGTTCCAGCCAATCCAGTTTGGCAATGATCTTGGCTATCTCACCCGTGCTGGAAGCTGGATGGGGTTCAACCCATACAGCAAACTCGCTTTCGCCATTGCGTTGCAAGCCCAATCCATAGTCCCAACGGTGGGATTCCGGCTCAGTCACCCGACATTCCTCATCAATATCCACACTGCCAGTAAATTTCAACGACGCACCGCTTGCAATGCCAGCCTGATATTGGTGTTTGACGGCACCCTTACCCTTTGACGCAGTGAGTCCAGCGGTACTTGCAGCGCGCTCGAACGCGCTGGTGTTTGCTGTCACGGGCGCTGTTGTGTTTTTTGCTTTCCTCCCCACGGTACTCATTGTGAATCTGCTCCGGTGACACTGGCAGTGCGTTTTTTTCGCCGGGGCTTGGATTCATATCGGTTGACAACGTTGGCAATCGCGTCGCCGGTGCGACTGGCAAAACCAACCAGACCACCCCATTGCGCCTCAGCAGCATCAGCGGCGCCTGGATCCAGTTTTGAAATATCGCGCACGGTCTGGTCGCGTTCGAAGTAATACACACGACAGTCTTTCTTCAAAATAACTTTCCCAAGGTCTTTCGAATAGTTATTGTTTGGCAGATCAAACAGTGCGCGCACGTCGCCTTCGGTGCCCTTCAGTTGCTTGAACTCCTGCAGTGCCCATACCATGTCCAGCACCACTGGGGAATGGGTGGACAACACCACCTTGTAGCCGCGCCGCAAAAGCTCAAGAACCAGCAGTAATACCGTGGCGATGCCCTGTGGGTGCAAACCCATTTCTGGCTCTTCGATCACAACCCACTCAATGTCGTCACGCTTGCGGGCTCCCCCCGCCGGGCACAGCCAATACAGCCCCAGCAATAGCGGGGTGAATTCGCGCTGCCCTGCCGACCATGCCAAAAAGGGCAGGCCCTCTTTGTGGCCGGGCACTTTCAGTACCAATCGCTTGGTGAAGTCACTGGCATCTACCGCCAGTTTGCTCCCGCCAAACAGATGATCGGTAATGGGCTTTCGGAGTGTGTCGTTTAGGCGGTTGGGCTGCGGGAACAGCTCGCCTTTTGCGCCAAATTCGTTCTGCAACAGGTCATGCACGGCGTCACTGAAGTAGCGCAGGGTATACGGGTCGCCGTAGTTGAATTGTCCAAAATTCTGCGTTACCCCGCCCGCCAAACTCATCACCCGCTGCGCCGGGATGAAAAACAGGCTCTCCTTGCGCTCTCGGGCCTTGGTTGCCTTGGCCAAGCCTGGCAAATTGAGCGACTTTGCATTCCAGTGCAGTTTGGACGAGTCTTCTTTCCAGGCTGCAGCCATACCCTTTCCGTAATACCCACCCAAAAAGGCAGCACTGTCACCATTGAAGGCGACGCTGTGGTGTTTGAATGTGTCATGGATTTGGTCACGATCCAGAACCAGCTTGAGCGTCTGGAGAAAAATGCTTTTGCCGGTAGCCTGCGGCCCAACAATCACGGTCAAATCACCAAAAGCAATTTCAGCCTCGCGGATGGGGCCGAGATTTTCGATACGCAGCACATCCGGTTTGGGTTTGCGCGGCCGACGCGTCGTCTGGGCTGCGATGCCGTTCACAATTTCCGTCATTTCATTTCTCCTGTTTCAAGCCGCATCACCTTCAGCGACTCAATCCCCCGGTCGTCCACAATTTTCACCGCCACCGTATTGTTGGCACCCGCCTCAAATGGCAGCGACACGGTGCCGACAAAATGTTTGAGCAAGTCTTCGTCCAGCTCGGCGCGAATGTCTTTCTTGAGCTTCATCCAGCCCTCTTCCTTGCCCGCCATAGGGAAGAAGAACTGGTGCGGGAACAGGCTGCGCCCGTCGTAGTCGGTGTCCAGGCTCCAGGCGGCAATTTTGGCTTTGCCGCCGGACACCAGTTCGCCCTTGGCGGTGTCAAATAGTCAAAACCATTCACCTCCACCTGCCACAGGCCACCGGGCAGGGCCGTCAAATGCACGTCGGGCTGGCCCATCAGCCAAAAGCTCTGGTTGGTGGTGGCTTTGGAGCTGGCCTTCTTCAGGTCTTCGGTCAGCAAATCCGTGTTCATCTGCGCCTTCAGCGCGGTGATGCCTTTGAGGGCATCAATGTCTTTGGCCGCTTCGGGGTCAAAGGCAAAGGCGCAAAACACAATCATCTTGGGCCGGGGGAACAGGTCTGCGGCTTCGCCCAGCGCGTGCTCTACCTGCCTCTGCTCCAGTGCCCCATGCTCGGGGCCGAAGCTGATGACTACCCGCTCGCCCGTATCGAGGTGCCCACTGGCGTGCAGGCAGGCGGTGCCGGGCAAGACTTCCAGCTCGGCAAATTTGAGCATCTGGCCGCCCTTGCCGCGAATGCCTGCCTTGAGCAACTCGTCGCGCCAGGTGTGCTGGCGGCTGGTATTGCCGCTGCGGGCCACCGACATATCGGCCATCGCAGAATATGAAGCCAAATTGGCCGTTTCCGCAAGTGGGGCGTGCGCAGAGTGCTCCTTTAACGATAGCGCCGTGGGGAATGGAACCGCCTCCACGGTGAACGGGCCGGACACGCGCAGCTTGTTTTTGGTCTTCTCGGGCTGGTCGTGCAGCGTCTCGTTGTCGGCCTGCGCAGCGATGGAGCGGTCCATTTCGGCCTGCATCTTCTGGCGGGCGGTGTGGAAGGCTTGGAACTGGGTTTGCGCTTCGGCGGGCCAGGCTTCGGGCAAGTCGAAGGGGACTTCCCACTCCAGCAGGGCTGTCCCGCTCGAAGTGG
The DNA here is from genome assembly GCA_016708345.1 of Candidatus Rhodoferax bjergmarkensis. Classification (GTDB taxonomy): domain Bacteria; phylum Pseudomonadota; class Gammaproteobacteria; order Burkholderiales; family Burkholderiaceae_C; genus Rhodoferax; species Rhodoferax bjergmarkensis. The sequence continues at coordinate 54,097 of JADJFX010000024.1, read as the reverse complement.
CGGCTTTGGTGCGCCCCGCCAAATGGGGGTCAGAGCCCAAATCGGTGGTGGCGGGTTGGGTGCCTCGACTGTCCTGCCCCGAATTGGGATCTGACCCCCATTTGACTACCTGACCCTTGCGCGCGCCCTCGGTGATGGTGAAGGGCGCTGTGGGTGGGTTGGCCGCCAGGGCGGCATTCAACTCCGCCAGCGCTGCGTCAATGCCAGGGTGAAGGCGCTCGTAGATGGCGTCAATCTCGGGGTTGTTGGCAATGCTTTTCAGGGTGACGTGCGGCACGGTTTTGTAAATGAAACCGCCTTTGAGCCCTTCATGCGGGTAACGCAGGGAGAAGTAGTCGTAGCTGGCGGTCATCAGCCTTTGTTTGGCCAGCGTGATGGCCAGCTCCCAGGTGTCCCGAAACGCCTTGATCATCTCGGGTTCCTGCGTCAGGTCGGCGTCAGAGCGGTCTTTCACATCCCGCTTGTTGGTGAACGGCTGAAAGTTGCTGCCGTACTTAATTCCATAAGGCGGGTCGATGTAGATCATCTGCACCTGGCCGGCCATGCCTTCTTTTTGCAGTAGGCTGGCGTTGCCCACCGTGCTGTGATCCCCGGGCAGCAGAGTCAGGAGCAGGGTTTGGAGTTGTGGCTGGGTTTCGGCTCGCATCAAGATACCAAGGCTTTTGAGGTGGGGTAGAGGTTACACCATGCACTACGCACCGCCTTCTTGCCAAATCGCTGCAAGGAGCAGGGTTTGCTGCGCTCGCCCAATTGGGGTATATTCTTTTTGCCAAGCAATTGCTTTGTATAAATCGCCTCTTCCAATTTTTCTTGCACAAGGCCGCACCATGATCGACAGAACCCTTTTTTCCCCCGACCACGAATCCTTTCGCGACAGCTTTCGCCGCTTTTTGGAAAAAGAGGTGATTCCGTTTCATGCCGAGTGGGAAGAGCAGGGGTATGTGGCGCGCGAGGTCTGGAACAAGGCTGGTGAAAACGGATTTTTGTGCATGACGATGCCGGAGCAATACGGTGGCTGTGGGGTGGACAGGCTGTTTTCCGTGATCCAGATCGAAGAAATCGGCCGTGCGGGCACCTCGGGCATTGGCTTTGGCCTGCACAGCGAGATCGTTGCACCCTACATCCTGCATTACGGCACCGATGCGCAAAAGGCCAGGTACCTGCCCAAGCTTGCCAGCGGGGAAATGATTGGTGCCATTGCCATGAGCGAACCTGCTGCGGGCTCGGACCTGCAGGGCGTCAAAACCACCGCGCTCCAGCAGGCGGACGGCAGCTACCTGCTCAACGGCAGCAAGACCTTTATCACCAATGGCTGGCACGCCGACTTGGTGATTGTGGTGGCCAAAACCAACCCGCAGGCGGGCGGCAAAGGCACCAGTCTGGTGCTGGTGGAGCGGGGCATGCCGGGCTTCTCGGTCGGCAAGCGGCTGAAAAAAGTGGGCATGAAGGCGCAGGACACCTCCGAGCTGTTTTTTGACAATGTGCGCCTGAGTGCGGACCATTTGCTCGGCGGCGCAGCTTATGAAAACAAGGGTTTCATCTGCCTGATGGAGGAGCTGCCCTGGGAGCGCCTGCAAATCGCCATTGGCGCGGTGGCGGGCGCGCAGGCAGCCATTGACTGGACGCTGGACTATGTGAAGGAGCGTAAAGTGTTTGGCCAGCCCGTGGCGGCGTTCCAGAACACCCGCTACACCTTGGCCGAGTTGCAGACCGAAGTCCAGGTGGCGCGCGTGTTTGTCGACAAGTGCTGTGAGCTGATCTGCCAGAACAAGCTGGACACCGCCACCGCCAGCATGGCCAAGTACTGGACCACTGATTTGCAATGCAAGGTGATGGACGAGTGTGTGCAGCTGTTTGGCGGCTACGGCTATATGTGGGAATACCCGATTGCCCGCGGCTTTGCCGACGCGCGCGTGGCCCGCATCTATGGCGGCACCAACGAGATCATGAAAGAAGTCATTTCCCGCTCGATGGGGCTGGGCGGCAGATAAATGCTACGCGAGGGTCAGTTCAGTAGCTTGGCATTTTTAACGAATACATGTTTCATGTTTGTCGTTATTTGGTTATCATAATAGTCGTTATTCCAACACCAAAAGGTTAAACAATGCCAACTACAGCCAACACCATAGACCATGTAACCCTTGGGCATCTTGTTGAAGCCGGGGCCATTCGCGGCGCGGACGTGATTGGATGTCCTGAAGGGTGGGGCGTCGTCGTCAAGTACGGTTTGAATGAGCGGGCACTAGCCGCCCGGCGCGGGTCCGTGCGGACGTTTCGCAAGTTTGAAACTCTGGTGGGCTATTTGAAGGAACTTGGCATTTCTCAGTACCAAGTCAACGCGGCCAATTTTGATGCAGAAAAGCTCAAAACCACGCGGGTTCGGCCGGACTCTGCTGAGCGCATGCGCAGCGCTTTTGAAGCGTCTGCGCGCACCAAATGGATGCAACAGAAGGTCGAACAATCGCTGGCCGATCCACGTCCCAATGTTTCGCACGAGCAGGCCATGTCCAGCGTTCAAGCGGTGATCGACGCGAAGCGAATGAAGAATGCAAACAAAGCCGCAGCTTGAGTGGCGGCAACAGGCCCTTGACGACCTGGCGGAAATGGTTGGCTTCATTGCCGATGACAACCCAGATGCGGCCCAAGAACTCAAGGATGGAGGCTTGTGCGGGGGCGGGCAAGACCTGGATGCTGGTGTCGCGCATCGTGCGGGCGCTCTTGGACGGGGTGGATGCGAGCGACGGGCACTTGCGGGTGCAGCCGCACGAAATTTTGGCCATCACTTTCACCAAGCGGGCCGCCAGCGAGATGCGCGAGCGGCTTTACAAGTGGCTGGCGGACTTTGCGGTGGCTGACCGGGCCACACTGCTCAAGGAGCTGCAAGACCGTGGTGTTGTGATAGAAAATGGCCTTCACCGCACGTCTGGCTTGCCTGAGCAGCTATCAAATTTATACCAAACTGTTCTCACCAGCGGCCGCCAAGTGCAGGTGCGCATCTTTCACCTTTTCATGAGAGCGGGTTAACTCGTGAGAGCCCCGGGGGACTTAAAGACGTTGATGCGGGGCCTCCGGGGGGGGGGGGCGGGGCAGGTGGCCCCCCAACCCTCGCCCAACACCCGCCAAGAAGCGGCACACCCCCCCCCTTGGCCCCCCCCCCCACCCCCCCCCCCCCCCCCCCCCAACCCACCCCCCCGCCCGCCCCACACTCTTACATGATCTGAAGTGGTCAGAATCTGAGAAGAAACAGGCGCGCGTCGCATTCAACGCTTGCCTTCAAGCCGAGTTGGCCGAAATGGTCAACACCTTCAAATCCAGAGCTGCGGCAGCAACAAGCGCTGATGAAGTCTGGGCCATTGAAGAGTTCCTTACGCAAAAACGGCGCGAAATTGATGGGAAGTATGACTATCGGTATTCGCAGTTGATTATTGTCTTTGGTCGGCTTGTGCGCGAGGGGCGCTTGCGCGAAGAAGAGCTGCAAGGTTTTTCAGCCGATAAGCAGTCGTATATTCTGCGCATATCCTCGTTGTGATTCTGCATGGCATGAAAAAACTGCTTGTGGGCGCTGTCGGTAAACCATGTTCAGGGAAATGCAGAAAACCCCAGGAGCGCATCGTGTCCCGAAAATTCGCATTGTTTTCAGTGATTGTCTTTCCCTTCCTATGTCGGCTTCAGGGCGCTGATTTAAGGGGTTTGCGCGACTGCTTTGGGTCGAAATCAATCTCTCGCGCCGGAGACCCGGCTGTCGGCTTCAGTCTTAAGTTGCCACTGAACTTCTATTGACTCAAACAGCCATGCACCTCACTCCCCCCCCGCCTACCAGCACAACGACCAGCCTGTCAGCGCCGACGCTTTTTACGCCATTGCCTGCGACCCGCGGCGCAGTGTGGCGGTGGAGGCTTGTGCGGGGGCGGGCAAGACCTGGATGCTGGTGTCGCGCATCGTGCGAGCGCTCTTGGACGGGGTGGATGCGAGCGACGGGCACTTGCGGGTGCAGCCGCACGAAATTTTGGCCATCACTTTCACCAAGCGGGCCGCCAGCGAGATGCGCGAGCGGCTTTACAAGTGGCTGGCGGACTTTGCGGTGGCTGACCGGGCCACACTGCTCAAGGAGCTGCAAGACCGGGGTGTTGTGATAGTAAATGTCTTTTACCGCACGTCTGGCTTGCCTGAGCAGCTATCAAATTTATACCAAACTGTTCTCACCAGCGGCCGCCAAGTGCAGGTGCGCACCTTTCACCTTTTCACGAGAGCGGGTTAACTTTATGCATGATCTGAAGTGGTCAGAATCTGAGAAGAAACAGGCGCGCGTCGCATTCAACGCTTGCCTTCAAGCCGAATTGGCCGAAATGGTCAACACCTTCAAATCCAGAGCTGCGGCAGCAACAAGTGCTGATGAAGTCTGGGCCATTGAAGAGTTCCTCACACAAAAACGGCGCGAAATTGATGGGAAGTATGACTATCGGTATTCGCAGTTGATTATTGTCTTTGGCAGGCTTGTGCGCGAGGGGCGCTTGCGCGGCGAAGAGCTACAAGGTTTTTCAGCCGACAAGCAGTCGTTTATTCTTCGAATAGCCTCGTTGTGATTCAGTATGGAATGAAAAATCTGCTTGTGGGCGCTGTCGGTACACCATATTCAGGAAAATGCAGAAAACCCCAGGAGCGCATCGTGTCCCGAAAATTCGCATTGTTTTCAGCCCTGACACTGGTACTTTGGCTGCTTGGTGCAAGCGCCAATGTACAGGCGCAGACCCAATTTGACGCTGAGACCGCAAAGGCACTGGCCAAAAGAAACGATTGTTTCAAGTGCCACGGCATTGAAAAGGCCAAACAAGGACCGGCCTACCAACGGATTGCTGCGCGCTTGAGAAGCAAACCCGACGGTGTGGAAGTTATTGTGGACCACATCACCAGCGGTCGCATGGTCCAACTACAAGACGGCACCGAGGAGAAGCACCGCATCATTGACACCAAAGACCCCGCCGAATTGAGAAACCTTGCGTTGTGGATACTTTCGCTGTGAAGATGGAGGTCATGGGCGAGAAGCCATTTGGCAAAGTGGCGGTCGGCATGGCAGCGGGACCGGTCGGTCGCCGAACACAATCAAGTTGAACCGTTTTCTCCATAGCGGTCATAGCCGGTGCCTGTCCAATTTTGTCATTTGTTCATCGCAAAACCTCCGAAGCGGACATTCGTCGGAGACAATCAGTTTTTGACGGTGGCGGTCGGCAGTGCAGCGTAACCAGTCGCCCGCCAGTGGCCGGTTCCGGGTAGGCCAGTTTCATGATTTCCGAGACCGCTCAGCCGCCGTTTGTGGCGGTCGCCTGCGTGCCCATTCCTGCCGGTGGCCAAAAGTAGGACCAGTCATTCGTCGTTCGGGGATTTTGACGTAGAGCCCATGATTGAAAATACAGCTCATCACTCAGCCGCATCATTGGACAATGCTGAGGATGTGCACTTTACACTTTAGCCCAAAGAGGGCCACGTGCTGACTGGGAGGAGATGCACTACACGCAGAAAAGTGACCAAAAGTGTACAAATGTTGGAAAAGGTTCAGTAAAAGATGCCTAAATGCCTTGCACTGATTGTTCAATAACCCGACGGCGAGAAAAAGATTATGTTGACCGAACTAGAGCTAGATATTGCAAAAAAAGTGCTAGCCAAAACGCCATCCGGTCAATACAAATTGGAAGAACTGTATGGTGATTTATGGAGCAACAACAAATCACCAACAACTTTTGGGAAACGGTTTAAGAAATCTGTCTTAGCAGGACACTTACAAAATATCGCGCTAGTAGAGAAGGATGGTGACAATGCTTGGATATATAGAGTAAATCGAATTTAATTGCAAAGTAAAATAATTGTGAGTAACAAATGATGAAGCGGCTTTTGATAACCACAACCTTCGTTATAAGTATAGGTTCTGTGTGGGCAGGCGACGTTGAAGACGGTGATGCAGCAATGAAACTTAAGGACTATGCATCAGCAGCGAGGAAATACAAACGCGCTGCAGAACATGGCAATGCAGAGGCAATGTATAACTTGGGTTGGATGTTTCATAGTGGAGCATTGCCGCGGGATGTGGATGAGGCGGTACGTTGGTACAAAATGGCAGCGAAGAAAAATTTTCCAGAGGCGCAAAATATACTTGGAATAATGTACAAATCGGGTGTAGAAAACCTAGCGAAAGATACTGTTGAGGCAGAGCGAATGCTTAAACTTGCTGCTGCGAATGGCTATGCAGAATCCCAATATGAACTTGCATCACTATATCAAAGTGGCATAAATAATTTTTCAATTCCAAAATACGCTGAAGCTGCTCAATGGTATAAGATTGCAGCACTAAATGGTCTGGTAAAAGCTCAAACTGAACTAGCATCGTTTTACTTAAAAGGTCAGGGTGTGGCTAGGAGCTATACGGAAGCAGTACATTGGTTTAAATTGGCAGCAGCGAATGGCGATCGTTTTGCACAACAAAGACTTAGTAATTTGTATGAAGATGGGCTGGGCGTATCAGCGGATTACATAAAGGCATACATGTGGTCTAGCATTGCGGCATCTGCTTATGGTGATAAATATGATTCCATTGCACTTGATCAAATGGAGAAGAAGATGACCCCACAGCAAGTAGCATTGGCACAAAAGCTTGCTCTCGAATGTCAAAAACGCAATTTCAAGGGCTGTGATTAGGCTTTAGCAACGGAAAAACGATGCTTTTTTTTGCCATCCAAGTGGCTTACTCAACATAACCTACGTCGCGGTAACTGAAATATTGCAGCACCTAATGTCAGCTTATCGGCACGCACTCCGCGAAGTCCAATGACTCTTGGCAGTCTGCAGGAGCCGGTGGCCTCGGAAATCCGCAATTTCCCCCTCACTACCCGCATCAGGCCAATTGGAGTCAGACAATTGTTTAATCTGACCACCAGATTACCGACATTGGGTGTTATGATTTTCCGTTGAAGGCGATTGGGGTTATGTCAACGAGCATGATTACTTGATGTTCATTAAAGGATACTTTGTACTGCAGAATGCAAAAACCGTGGCCGCGCCGTCCAACTGCATAGAATCTGGTGCAACTTAAACTACAGTAAAGCTTGTCTTTATTTGGGGTCAAATTCAGCCAATACTTTTAACCAAGGAGACTGATTTTTATGCGATCTACTTATTTAGTTGCGGTGCTATTTTTGTTTGTATCACATGCGAATTCGGCTGGCAAATATGGAAGCTCAGTCTATAACAACTCAGTTAGCATCAAAAAAGCGGTGTTGCCAAGCGCATTCATTTGTGAAGAAGGGGATAAAGGCAGTCACTGCTTAGAATATGTTAGTCCCAGCCCCAACCCCAACAATAGAGACGCATTGGACACAAAACCTAATACCAACCCTAACCAAAATTTTGGAAACAGCATTCAAAAACACAAATCGGAAATAGAACGACGTTGCGGCCTCTATGAGAACAGCAAAACAAAAATTACAAGCATTAATAAAGGCCTTGGAAAAAGGATCACGCCGATAAAATTTCCAAGCGCTGCAAATACGGAAATACAGCAGGACATTACCGTCACCTCCGGATGGCGGGTTGAGTACCAGATTGAAAGCTCAGAGAAGGTTTTAGGTGAATTTTCATTCACACGGAAATATTGCTATATTAATGCGGAAACTGGCGAAGCATCCTGGTAGGGGGTAGTGACTACAAGGAAGAAAAAAGTGCCATCTGTTCAATCAAAACTGAAGTACCATCTCAAAATGGAGGAAACATGATTATCGAAATTGAAATCCCAGATTCTTTGCCAGAAGGGCATGGTTCATCGTTCAAGAAAGGTGTGGCAGAAGTTCTGCTGGAAAATGCCACTACTTCACTTGACCATACACCGACCGGTCATGAACGAAGCAGGTATCTTGGAAAGCGAATTGGTGAAGTATTGGCTAAAGAGGTAGCCAAAGTTGTCAAACCATTGGACTCAAAAAATTAGTGACATTTGGAGATTTTTATTAGGAGTTCCACGCCCTAACCAGCGGAATTTGTCCATTTCTTGAAAATCAACAACTTGCTCTGGTGTCACATGAACGGTCGTTTCTTGACTCCATAGAACCATGCTCACGAACCGCACTTTTGTAGGCGGTTCGTGTTCGTGAACTCATTCGCAAATCAAAGTGAAGTAAACGTATGCGTTTGCAAGTCACTGAACGGGTCTTCCCGTAACCTGCCTGTCGTGGCCGTCAGCTCCCGCTGCAGTGCCGACGGCCAGTTTGAAAAGATGATTTTCACCGTTGAATGACAGCTTCCGTGATTAAGGTGTCAAAAATGAAAGTCTGCTTCCGGCGAAATCGAAGGGCTGCTTTCCCACTTTTCGCTGGGTTTGATGCCGCTCCGGTGTACGTCGGCTTTCAGTCTTTATGCATAGGACTCGGTTATGAATAGTGTTTTCACCGACATGGCTGGAAGCCGCATGACCATTGGCTTTGCGTCGATTACGGGAAGCAAACACTCGACATAAATTCAACTATTCACTGAGGGCAGCGGGTTCATTGTCCATCGAATTTTTGGAACCGATGCAAAAGTTTTATCGCGCTATCTGCGTCTGCGGCCCAATGAGATTGAGCCAATAGCCCGTTGAACGTACCTCAGGCAAACTCCACGACCATGCTCTGGGCAATGGTTTCGGAAACCGGCTGGACTTTGGAATTATGTAGAGGTTAAACCTAGCCTATGACACTGTTTTCCAATGACAGGGGAACCATCAACACGAAAGCTATCCATAACCGAGTCCTATGCATAAAGACTGTTATGTATAGCTATACATAACAGTCTTCAGCGGGTCTACGGTTAGGCCTTGAATTCCCTTATTCAAAGGAGAAAACCGACCCGCGTAACCAATTTCGACCCAAGTTTGACTGTGCAAATTTGATACGGTAAAATGCCGTATCAAATTTGGAGTTGTTATGACATCAGTTGCCCGTTTTGATCTGAAGCTTGATGCTGACGATAAAGATATTCTCTCCCGTGCTGCAAGCCTGATGGGTACAACTATGGCAGGCTTTGTGCGCAGCGCAGCCAAAGAGAAGGCACAAACCCTGTTGGAACAGGAGTCGCGGGTGATGCTGACCAAGCGTGATTTTCTGGCTTTCAACGCAGCGATCAATGGGGTGTTCAATCCAAACCCGGCGTTGCAGGATGCCTTGGCTGCAGCGTCGAAGGTCAAGCGTGCTTGAAGAGCAGGTTTTTGATGTCAGGCGACATGACCGAGCGGCTTTTCATTGCGGGGTGCCTGCGCTTGATGATTACTTGCACAAATATGCAGCGCAACAGAACGCAAAGGGCCTCAGCACGGTTTTTGTGATCGTGGACGACGCAAGCCCAAGCAAGATATTGGGCTTTTACACGCTCAGTGCGGCACAAATAGACGTTCATCAAATGAGTGACACGGAACGAAAAAAACTGCCTCGTTACCCAGTTCCATGTTTCCGGATGGGACGCCTGGCACGCGCAGTTGAAAGTCGTGGTGGCGGATTGGGCGCGATTTTGATCGGTTGTGCAGTTGACAGATGTCTGCACGCTCGACGTCTTGTTGGTGCCTACGCGCTGCTGGTGGATGCAAAAGATGAAAAGGCGAAATCGTTTTACGAGCGATACGGATTCATTTCTTGTTTGGACACGCCAACGACCCTTTTACTTACCGCTCGGTTGATTTTGAGAAATCAAACGAACTTACCGCCAGTAAGCTTACCCAGGAAAGCCCGTCTTGGACGGGCCGCTTTGGAGCAGGCAGATCGGGAAGTTCACCGACAGCAGTCAGTCTTAGTCACTGAACTTCTATTGATTTAAACAACCATGCACCTCACTCCCCCCCCCGCCTACCAGCACAACGATCAGCTCGTCAGCGCCGACGCCTTTTACGCCATTGCCTGCGACCCGCGGCGCAGTGTGGCGGTGGAGGCTTGTGCGGGGGCGGGCAAGACCTGGATGCTGGTGTCGCGCATCGTGCGGGCGCTCTTGGACGGGGTGGATGCGAGCGACGGGCACTTGCGGGTGCAGCCGCACGAAATTTTGGCCATCACTTTCACCAAGCGGGCTGCCAGCGAGATGCGCGAGCGGCTTTACAAGTGGCTGGCGGACTTTGCGGTGGCTGACCGGGCCACACTGTTCAAGGAGATGCAAGACCGGGGTGTTGTGATAGAAAATGCCCTTTACCGCACGTCTGGCTTGCCTGAGCAGCTATCAAATTTATACCAAACTATTCTCACCAGCGGCCGCCAGGTGCAGATTCGCACCTTTCACAGCTGGTTTGCCGCCTTGCTGCGCAGCGCGCCGCTGGCGCTGCTTGAGCAAATGGCGCTGCCCGCCAACTACGAGCTGCTGGAAGACGATGCACCGGCCAAGGCGCTGGTGTGGCGGCGCTTTTATGCGGCCTTGCTGGCCCAAGCCAAAACACAAGACCAAAACCAAAACCAAAACCCCGCGCCCAGTCTGAAGGCCGACTTTGAAGCCCTGGTGTTTGACCATGGCCGCTCGCAGACCGAAAAAGCCCTGCACAGCGCGCTGGACAAGCGCACCGAGTTTGCGCTGGCCGACCGCCATGGCGTGGTGGACGCCTCGGTGCAGCACTTTAGCGACCAGTACCCCGAGTTTGCCTCGCTGCAAACGCCGGACGAATATTTGACCGCCCAGCCGCAGCGCCTGCAAACCCTGTGGGCTGCCGCCAAAGCGCTGGGCGGTGCCAGCGCCAAAACCTTTGCCGCCAAAGGTGTGGAGCTGGAAATGGCACTCACCCAAGGCGATTTGTCCGCCGCGTTTGCCGCCTTGCTGACTGAAAAAGGCACGGCGCGCAAATTTGGCGAAAAGATCGTCGGCATCGACACCGTGCGCGAGGCGCAGGAGCTGGTGCTGCGGGTAGCGGCTGCGCGCCAGCAGCACGCCGCCTGGCTGTACCAGCAGCGCATGGCACGCTTGACCCGCCTGCTGCTCACCGAATACGCGGCCGTCAAGCGCGAGCACGGCTGGGTTGACATGAACGACGTGGAGCGCGCCGCCTCGGTGATGCTGAGCGACACCGTGCTCTCGGGCTGGGTACAGGAGCGGCTGGACGCGCGCATCAAACACCTGCTCATTGACGAATTTCAGGACACCAACCCGCTGCAGTGGCAGGCCCTGCGCGCCTGGCTCAGTGGCTACGCGGGCGCGGGTGGCGGCGGTGGCGCGGGTGCCACGGCCCCCAGCGTTTTCATCGTGGGCGACCCCAAGCAAAGCATCTACCGCTTTCGCCGCGCCGAGCCGCAGGTGTTCCGGGCCGCCAAAGAGTTCATGCGCGAGACCTTGAAAGGCGATGTTCTCAGCTGCGACCACACCCGGCGCAACGCCACCGGCGTCATCGATGCGGTGAACGCCGCCATGGGCGAGGCGGTGCTGGCCGACGGCTACGAAGGCTTTCGCACCCACACCACCAGTTCGCAAGTGGCGGGTTGGGTGTGCCAATTGCCGCAGATTCCCCGGTCAGCTCGCGCAGCCAGTGCCACCCCAGATGACGAGTGGCGCGACAGCCTGACTACGCCGCGCGAGCTGCCGGAAGAAACCCTGCGCACGCTGGAGGCGCGCCAGGCGGCCCGCTGGATTGCTGCCCAGCTCGCCAACTCGCAGGGCAGCCTCAAACCACATGACATCATGGCCTTGTCGCGCAAACGCGCTTCGCTGTTGCCGCTGCAGGATGAACTGCGCCGCCTGCACATACCGGCCCAGGTGGGCGAAAAAACCGACCTGATCGATTGCTGCGAAGTGCAAGACATCGTGGCCCTGCTGGACGTGCTGATCTCGCCCCAGCACGATTTGTCACTGGCGCGGGTGCTCAAGTCGCCCCTGTTTGGCTTGGGCGACGAAGCACTGGTGCAGCTGGCGCTGGCCCAGCGCGAGCAAAACCAGCCGCAGCCCTCGTCGCAGTCAACACCAGAAACGCTGCAAGAGCCGCCAAAAGAAGGCGAAAGCTGGTTTAATTTGCTACAAAAAACAGAGCTGTTTGCGCAAGAAGGACGTGCGCTAGCGCCTGTTTTGATGCAATGGAAACGCTGGCTTGACCAGCTGCCCCCGCACGACGCCCTGCAAGCCATCTACACCGACGGCGACGTGCTGGCGCGCTTTGCAGCCGCAGCACCGGCCACCCAGCGTGACGCCGTGCTGGCCAACTTGCGCGCGCTCCTGGGCGTGGCGCTGCAGCTGGGCGGCGGGCGTTTTACCACCCCCTACGCGCTGGTGCGCGCCCTCAAAAGCGGCGGCGTGCTGGCCCCGGCAGCGGTCAACCCGCTGGCCGTGCGCCTGCTCACCATCCACGGTGCCAAGGGGCTGGAGGCGCACACCGTGCTGCTGCTCGACACCGACACCCCCGAGCGCAACGCCGAGTCCATGGGCGTGCTGGTGGACTGGCCGGGCCAGGACGCCCATCCGAAAAAGTTTGTCTTTCTGCTGAGTGAGAGCCAGCCCCCCGCCTGCGCCATGGCCACGCTGGACGCCGAGCGCCAGGAGCGCCAGCGCGAAGAGCTCAACGCCCTGTACGTGGCCCTGACCCGCGCCCGCCACACCCTGGCCGTCTCCAGCATCGAGCCCTACCGCGCCGCCGAGCGCAGCTGGTGGCAGCGCCTGAACGACCTGGCCCGCCCGCTGGTCGAGCCGTTTGAGCAGGCACCAGCGCCGCTTGTGGCAATGGCCCCAGCGTCGGTTGCTGCGGACGCGGACACCGTCCAGTCTGATGGCGGTGGCGGCGAGCTGCGCTCAGTTTTTTATATGAAAGAACTGCCGTTTGCGCACGTGGAACCTGCGCAAGCAGCTATCAAAATAGAAGCAACTGCAGGGGCCACCGAAGCTCCTGCAGACGACGATTCGCCCATTGCCCGCCTGGGCAAAGCCATGCACCGCTTGCTGGAGTGGGGCGACGCCAGTGACAGCCATGCGCTGGCAGCTGCGCGCGAATTCAGGCTCAGCCCGGCGCAAGGCCAGCATGCCGCCGCCATGGCCACGCGCATATTGCAAGGCGAGGGTGCCTGGGCCTGGGACCCGGCCGCGCTGAGCTGGCAAGGCAACGAGGTCGAACTGATGATTGCAGGCGAAAGCCGCCGCCTGGACCGGCTGGTGCAGCGCCGCGACGGTAGCCACGCTGGTCACTGGTGGGTGCTGGACTACAAATCCGCCCACGCCCCGCAAGAACAGCCCGAACTGGTGGCCCAGTTGCGCCAGTACCAAAGCGCCGTGCAAACCATTTACCCCGGCGAGGTGGTCAACGCCGCGTTTTTGACGCCGCTGGGGGCGGTGATTGAGGTGGCCATGGGCGGGATTTCACTGACATAGAGGGTTATTGTTTGTTGTTACAATAAATTCATGTACACCGTCATTGAAACCCCTGAATTTGTCGAATGGGCAGCCAGGGTTTGGAGTGAAGCAGAGCGCACCGAGTTCATCGACTGGATTGCCGACAATGCGCTGGCTGGCGACGTCATTCCCGGCGCGGGCAGCTTGCGCAAAGTGCGCTGGTCGCGTCAGGGCATGGGCAAGCGCGGTGGTGCTCGGGTGATTTATTTCAATCGACTTGCAAGTGGCGAGATTGTTTTGTTGCTGGTGTACGCCAAGGCCAAGTTCGATAACTTGCGGCCAGAATTTTTGTTGAAACTGAAGGAGCGTTGTGATGGGCAAACGTAAAGCATCGGCAGACCCCGAAATGGCGGAATTTGAAGCGGCGCTGTTGCGCTCGATGGATCAGGCTGCAAGCGGCGAGGGGCGAGTGACCACGCCAACGCAAATCTTGGCGCGCCGTGCGGGGCGACCAGTCGGAACTGTGAAGGCGGTGCCCAAGGTGTCCACCACCATTCGCTTGTCCGCTGATGTGGTGCAGGCTTTTCGTGCAGCGGGTGACGGCTGGCAAACGCGCATCGATGCGGCCCTGAAAGACTGGCTGCGCACGCATTCGCCGGTGTGACGGGTGCCGTGCGTCCGACAAGTTTGGTCTAATCGCAACCCATCTCCTCATTACGTCAAATTCATCAAAAATGTTGTTCATGAAAAAGAAATTGGCCCAAATTTTGCTGCTGTGCTGCAGCGCCCTCGTTTTTCCCCAGCAAGCGGTGTGCAAGGACAGCGATGCGCCGGAGAAGTTGAAAAGCTGGGATTTGACAATCCTGCAAGGCAATACGCCATTGCGTGATGGTGTCTATGCGCATTTGATGAAAAAAAGCGATGGGAAGTGGGTTCTGGTGTCGTTTCCCGCCAAAGTGGCACCAAAAGTGAAGGTTTTTGATGCGGAGGAAGTCTTGGTGTTTTCTCCGGATTTCCGTCAGGTTCAGCCGAACTTTCGTGATATGGGCCGAAACACGAAGGGCGATGCATTTCACTGCATGTCGGGTGCATTGAGAAGTGATGCGATGAATCACCGAGCTGACTACAACCCGTGCGATAGCAGTCTGACCAGCGTCAGCGATTTGAATCTTGGTTTTAACGTTGGACTGACAGTGATTTCGTTTGGAATTTCCGCGGTGACCGGAACATCGTCCAGGAAGTTGTGGTCGACCCAGAAAAGGTCATTAAGTTGCTTGAAGATACACAGTTGATTCAAAAAATTCAGGCTGTAAAGTTCGAGCGCTGGTTGGAGCCTTACCGTCGTCAATTCGCAGCCATTGATTCCATTAAAGACATTGAATTGTTTGTCCAAAAATTCGCCAGCAAAGATCCTGAAAATTTAGTGCCAGCAGCCGATGCCAAACGAGAAAAAATTATTGCACGTGATGCTGAACGCTGGTTGGATGAGTACCGTCGCCAATTCGCAGCGATTGATTCCGTTGCAGGCATCGAGTCGTTTGCCCAAAGATTCACGAGCAAAGATCCCGAAAATCTTGTCCCTGCAGCGCATGCAAAGCGAGAAGAAATGACTGCGCGGGATGCCGAACGTTATCGGCTGCGCCAAGCCGAACTACTCGCGAAACAGGAAGCGTTTGAAAAGGAAATGTTGCGCAGTCGGCTCCAAGCCAAGGAGGATGAGAAGGCGCGCCAACAGGAAGAACGTAAGGCAATTGCAGAGGAGCGCAAAGCAATTGCCCAGGCCAAAGAAGTTGAGAGAAAGCGGCAACGGGAAATTTCTGAATTCCGTAATGCATTGGTACTGGGGAGCGAAACTTTCTGTGGACCGGTTATCAATATTCGTGGCCCGATGGTGCAAATCGCCAACAATGCTGCGCCTTTGAGTGGGTTTACCGCAGAGCCTTGGCTCAAACGTAGTGAAATCTATCCTGCCACGCTCGCGCGCTGCAGCAATGTAAATGGGCGGCTGCAGCCGGATTGGTGACGATAAAATTTCAGGCGCAAAAATGGTGACAGGCTCGATGACCCCGATCACATTGGCTGCACACAATAACCCCCACTCGTCACCCCGTCACCCTCTCTGAAATGCTGCTTATGAAAAAGATACTCGCCCAATTCTTGTTGCTTTACTGCGCCGTTTCAGCCAATGCGCAGTCACAAAGTGACGTGGTAAATGCCAGCGTCAAATTGAATGAGTGGGGTTTGACGATCGGAGATAGCCTGCAGCCGCTTAACGGACCTTACGTGCATCTTCGTAAGGAAGACGGGAAATGGAAATTTGAGCAATTTACTTCAAAAGGGGAGCCTGCACCGGTAAAAAACTTCACGTCAGACGAAGTTCTTCAGTTTTCTGCTGACTTCACCAGGGTGCAGCCTGACTTTCGTGTTTGGCTTCAACCGTCTTCAAAAACGAATGTCTATCTTTGTCTCACTGCGGGATTAAAAAAAGAAGAAGGCAATACCAGATCTGACTACAACCCTTGTGATAGCAGTTTGACCAGCGTTAGCGATTCCCAAGTTACCTCCAATGTGTTGCTCTCGGTGATTACTTTGGGTACAAGGTCAATTAGAAGACAGGTTGTCATTGACCCAGTCAAGGTGGTCAGTCTGTTGGAAGAATCGCAATTGATTCAAAAGGTGATGGATCTCAGGACTGAACGATGGCTAAGTCAATATCGAAATCAATTTACTGCTATTGACTCCACTCGCGATATTGAGTCGTTCGTCAGCCAATACGCCAGCAAAGACCCAGAAAATTTGCTTCCGCAAGCCAACGCCAAACGGGAAATGATGCTTGCAAAAGATGCAGAACGGGCAAGAGCACAAGAAATAGCAGCGAATGAAAGACGGGAAGCGTCGGAGCAGGAATCAAGGCGCCGTCAGGCCGCCAGGGAAGCGGCGGAGCAGGCACGACAACTTGCCGAGCAACAAAAAAACATGGCGACCCTCGAATTTCGTAGAACGCTGACGATTGGTAGTAAAACCTTTTGCGGGCCGGTTATCAACCTGCGTGGCCCGATGGTACAAATCGCCATCAACGCGCCTTTGGCAGGATTTACTGCAGAGCCGTGGTTGGATAAAAATGAAATTTACCCCGCAACGCTCGCTGGCTGTCGCAACAACAATGGGCGGCTTCAGCCGGTTTGGTAACAGTCAATTTACCGGTCGGTTATCACCGCAGCCACCTCTTGAAGTGATCGACTGACCAAGGGGTGTTCGGCCAGAGACATCCAGAAATTTCGGGCTGCACTTGTGCTGGCTTGAGTGGCCAGAGAAAAATCAAGTTCAAACGGCGCGTAGTCCGGCAGGCCCACCATGGGATCGGGTTTCCAGCGCATGGGCAGCATGTCATAGACCGGTGCCAGGGCGAACTGGCCTTTGCTGAGTTCAGCCAAAGTGGCCCCTTTGACGAAAAGCCCGGCGTTGCCAGAATGCATGTCAGTGTTGCCAATCAATCGGCCGAAGTGGAGGTGGGTGCGCAGTGTTTCAGCCTCTTCCTTCTTTAGCCGACCCTGGCGAACCAGCACATCGGCCGTTGCCGCCCAATTGACATAGCCACCTTTCACAAAAGCTGCATGCGCCGCGCCAACGGATACGATGTGTTGGCGTCCATAGCGTCCCACCCGGTCAAATCGCTGGCTGACCAAGTAAGTTCGGGTCGCCGTTTGCACAATGTGCGACTGCGCAGTGCTGCTGCCATGGCGGGTGAGCACTTCGTTGCACAGCGCTTCCGCACACAGAAGGTCACTCCACCGTTCACCAAAGGGGGTGCCACGTGGCGGCGAAAATTTCACCAAGCAGGGGTCGCCGGCCTCGTTCGTCGCCAGAAACTTCGGCTGCTCGCCACCAGCGGATGAGCCCATGGGAAGCGTCTTGGCCACATCGCTGGCCAAATGGTCCAGCACAGCCCCTGGGTTGAGCGTTGGCAGCGCCAGCGGCCTTGCCGGGTGGTGCGCGGCGACCTCACCCAGCAACAACGCCCCCGGGGCATCATGCGTATGAATCGCTGCCAGCAAAACAGACTCGGACCCCCAAGTGTCTGGATTCGGTGCAAGCCCCTGCGCGGCCAGCTGCTGTGCCAGCAGTCGGCCCAGATATCCTTGCGCACGCAGTGGTGAGAGGTACCACGGCAACTGCGCCGCCGGCGTGGGCTCAAACACCTCGTTCACCCCCGGAGCCTCGATGTGGAGCTGGGCTTTTGCAAGCAAGCTCAGGGTTCCAAGGCGCGTGGGCAATCCATTTTCTGCAATGAGCCAGATCGGCTGCTGTGCCGGGAAACGGCCAATGGGCTGGGCCACAGCATAACGGCTGGCCTTGCCGCTGCCGCAAGCGATCACGTCATCAGCCACCGATGCCAGGAGCCTGGAGACCGTGGGCTGGCTCACTTTCAGTGCCGCTTGAATCTGCGACGAAGATGCCATGCCATGCGCGGTCAGAAATTCGATGAGCCGCTGACTTTGTGGGTTCATGAAGGTGGATAGATATGGTTAAGCACTTGACGAAATAAAAATGAATAAATTAATGCAGCTAAATTCTATTTTTAATCAATCACTTAATGTGAAATTAATTAGGAATTGAATAGTAGTTGAATAGAAATTGAATGGTATTGAGGGGGCGGCTTTGCTTGCCCTGCGCAATTGCACCGCCCCCGAATTCAATAACCCTTGTGCTTCAGGCCGCCGACTTTTCGACGTGTGCCTGGCGGGTGTACAAAAAGTCGATCACCGCCTTGCGGTAGCCCAGGTACTGCGCGCTGTCGGCCAGTGCCACCCGGTTGCGCGGGCGCTCAAGTTCTACGGCCAGCACTTCGCCGATGGTGGCCGCCGGGCCGTTGGTCAACATCACGATCTTGTCTGACAGCAGCACGGCTTCGTCCACATCGTGCGTCACCATCACCACGGTGCTGTGGGTGCGGGCCACGATGTCCAGCAACTCATCTTGCAGTTTGGCGCGGGTGAGGGCGTCGAGCGCGCCAAAAGGCTCGTCCATCAGCAGCACCTTGGGCTCCATGGCCAAGGCCCGGGCAATGCCCACGCGCTGCTTCATGCCGCCGGAGATTTCGCCTGGACGTTTTTGGGCGGCAGGGGTTAATCCGACCAAGGCCAGCGCGGCTTCGGTGCGCTCGGTGAGTTGGGCCTTGTTCTCGGATGGTGCGCCTGTGCTTTTGGAGCCTGCACCAAAAACGCGCTCAACCCCAAGGTAGACGTTTTCAAAGCAGGTGAGCCAGGGCAGCAGGGAGTGGTTCTGAAACACCACCGCACGCTCCGGGCCAGGGCCGGCAATCTCACGGTTGGCGCACAAGAGGGCACCGGCAGTGGGCGTGGTCAGTCCGGCAATCAGGTTGAGCAGTGTGGACTTGCCACAACCCGAGTGGCCGATCAAGGTGACGAACTCGCCTTTGGCCACGGTAAGGTTGATGTCACGCAGCGCGGGAAACAGGCCCTTCTTGGTTTTGAAGGTTTGGGCTACGTTCTGGATCTCGATGTATTTTTGCATGATGGTTCCAATTTCTAATCAGTTGGGGACAGAGCTGCGCTGCGCTTCGGTCTGTCCCGCAAGGTTTCAGGATTTGACTTCTTCAAAAGTAAATGCGGTGGCCAGTTTGATCAGGGCGTACTCAAGGATCAGCCCCACGATGCCAATCACAAAGATGGCGATGATGATGTTTTTGACGTTCAGGTTGTTCCACTCGTCCCAGACCCAAAAGCCGATGCCCACGCCGCCGGTCAGCATTTCGGCTGCCACGATCACCAGCCAGGCCGTGCCAACCGCCAGCCGCACGCCGGTGAGCATGTAGGGCAGCACGGAGGGGAACAGGATCTTGGTCAAAATCTTCCATTCAGACAGGTTGAGCACCCGAGCCACGTTCATGTAGTCCTGCGGCACGCGCTGCACGCCCACGGCGGTGTTGATGATCATGGGCCAGATTGAGCAGATGAAGATGGTCCAGATGGCGGCCGGGTTGGCGCCTTTGAACACCAACAGGCCAATGGGCAGCCAGGCCAGCGGCGACACCGGGCGCAGCAAACTGATGAGCGGGTTGAACATGCGGCTCAAAAACTCAAAGCGCCCGATGGCAAAGCCGGCCGGAATGCCCACCGCCGCCGCCAGCCCAAAGCCCAGCGCCACGCGCTGCAGCGACATCAGCACGTTCCAACCCACGCCCTGGTCGTTCGGGCCGTTGCGGTAAAACGGGTCAGCAAACACCGCCAGCGCCTGCTTCCAGGTCTCCAGCGGGCTTGGGATGCTGCTGGCCGTGCCAATGCTCACCAGTGCCCAGATACCGATCAACAGGCCCAGCCCGAGCAGGGGTGGCAGCACGCGCATGGCCAGCTCCCGCCAGTCATAGCCTGGCTTTTGGGGTGGAAGCCGGGGCGTTGACTGCTGGGTGGGCGTTGATTTTGCATGCACATTTGTGCCGTTTGCGCGCGTGGAATCTGCGCAAGCAGCTTCTGTTTTGATAGCATTGATGGCCATCAGACTCGCTGCGGCGGTACTGACTTTCAAGTTAACTTTCACGTTAAGAGGTGAGTGAAAAACGGCGCTGACCATGAGGGTACTCCTTGCTAAGTGACTGAAATGCCGGTAAATCCGGCAGGGAGAAGAAAAGGACGACTCAGGCTTTGATCTTGAAGCCGTCGGCGTACTTCTTCGGGTCTTTGCCATCCCAGACCACGCCGTCGATCAGTTTGCTGCTGCGCATGACGTCCTTGGGCACATTGATCTTCATGGCCGAGGCGACCTGTTTGTACAGGTCCACTTGGTTGACCTGTTTGGCCACCGCCAGGTAGTCAGGGTGCTCCTTCATCAAGCCCCAGCGTTTGTGCTGCGTCAAAAACCACATGCCGTCGGACAGGTAGGGGAAGTTCACCGTGCCATCGTTGAAGAATTTCATGTGGTTGGGGTCATCCCAGGTTTTGCCCATGCCGTTTTGGTAGCGGCCCAGAATGCGCTGGTTGATGGCATCGACGCTGGTGTTGATGTAAGACTTCTGGGCCACCGTTTCGGCCATCTTCAGCTTGTTTTGCAGGCTGGCGTCAATCCAGCGGCTGGCTTCGAGCACGGCCATCATCACGGCGCGTGTGGTGTTGGGGTACTTTTTGACGAATTCAGCGGAGCATCCGAGCACCTTTTCGGGGTGGTCTTTCCAGATGTCCTGCGTGGTGTTGGCGGTGATGCCAATGCCGTCCATGATGGCGCGGTGGTTCCATGGCTCGCCCACGCAAAAACCGTCCATATTGCCCACGCGCATATTGGCCACCATTTGCGGCGGTGGCACGGTGATCAGCTTGGCACCAGACAGCGGGTTGATGCCCGCCGCCGCCAGCCAGTAGTGCATCCACATGGCGTGGGTTCCGGTGGGGAAGGTGCCGGCAAAGGTGTATTCGCGTTTCTCCTTGGCCATCAGTGTGGCCAGCGAGGGGCCATCGACCGCGCCCTTGGTGGCCAGCGTTTTCGACAGCGTGATGGCTTGGCCGTTGTGGTTGATGTTCATCAGCACAGCCATGTCTTTCTTGGGGCCAGCGGTGCCCAGATGCACGCCATAAACCAGGCCGTACAGCACATGTGCCATGTCCAGCTCGCCACTCACCAGTTTGTCGCGCACGCCAGCCCAGCTGGCTTCTTTGCTGGGGATGATGGTGACGCCGTATTTCTTGTCAAACCCGAGCACCGAGGCCATCACCACGCTGGCGCAGTCGGTCAGGGGAATGAAGCCGATTTTGACTTCGGTTTTTTCCGGGGCATCGGAGCCTGCGGCATACACGGCTGCGCGCAGTGCGGGGGTGATGCCGATGGCACCGACCGCTGCAGTTTGCAACACCGCACGGCGGCTGAGTTTGGAATTCAAATGGTCAAGCATGGCAACACTCCTGAATAAAAAATGAAAACAAAAAAGGCGTCCGCACGGGGTTCAAAACGCGTTACGCATTTCGAAACCGTGGGGACGCCTTTGTCCGGTTACGCCATCCATCAGCCCGCCGTTGGACTGCTGATCACGCAGGACCCTTGCGGGTCTTGTATAAATCAAAGCAATGAACGTGCCAAGCCAAAAATACCAGAAAAACGTTCAATTGCTACTATAAAGATAGCGTGTTGCGCACTGTTTACGTGCGGTAATGGTCATTTTTGTTTGAAGTCACGGAAAACGCACGGTCCCTGCGCGTTGCACCAGCGTGGTTCAGGCTTTCACGGTGCACTGCTTGAATTGGGTCTGCGCGCCGGAGCCATCGGCAGCCCGGTTAACTCAGAAGGTCAGCCACATCCAGTATGCGCTGCGCCACTTCCACGATTTTGAGGTTTTTGTCCATGGCGGTTTTGCGCAGTTTGGCGTAGGCTGCGTCTTCGCTCAAAGCCTGGCGCTTCATGAGCAGGGCTTTGGCCCGGTCAATGGTCTTGCGGTCTTTGAGTTCGCTGGAGAGTTCATGCAATTCATTGCGCGTGCTGGCCAGTTCGTGGCGCAACTGCTGCTCTTGCTCAAAGCGGGCCAAGGCGACGTCCAAAATGGGGCGGATGCGCTCTGCCGACAAGCCTGCGACCACATAGGCCGAAACCCCGGCTGCAACGGCAGCGCGCGCGTTGGATGAATTGTTGTCGTTGGTGAACATGACGATGGGTCGCCGCTCATCGCGGGTGGCCGTCACCACATGTTCCAGGGCGTCGCGAGCTTCACTTTCGGCGTCCAGAATGATCAGGTCGGGCTGCAGCTGGCGCAGGCGTTGCTCCAGAAAAACATCCACCGGCAGCACTGCAATCAGGTTGTAGCCATTTTCCAGCAGGCAGATGCGCAAGCTGCGCGAACGCTCGGCCAGGTTCAGGGCGTTCGCGTCTGCTGGATTGTCAACCTCCAGGCTGGCAGAAATGACGACGATGCGAAGGGAGTCCGACATGGCACAAGCAATGCAAAAAGCATGCCACTGCATCCCTTACGTTACTTGGCAATCTGTACGTAAATTTCATTGGCCTTGACCATGCCGAGTTCACTGCGGGCTTTTTCTTCGACCATCTCAAGGCCTTCCTTGAGATCGCGCACCTCGGCGGCCAGCTGGTTGTTGACCAGCTGTGCCTGCTGGTTGCGCTGATTTTGTGCGTTGAGCTGATCCGTCATGCTGGCCACAGCGGGCACGCTGCCCCGGCCAAACCACAACTGGGCGTGGATGATGGCCAGCAGGGCGACCAATATGAGCGGAAGTACACGATTTCCCATAGCTTTCGCTCCAAGCGCTCACTTATTCCATTTCCATATCAATCCGACATGTTGTTGCTTTGCCTAGCCGTGCTACAGCACTGTCTGCGGCTTCGTGCCTAATGTCGTATCGATCTGGAAACGGAATGACAGGGCACAAAAGCACCCTGTAATGGCAGTGCAGGGCGACAGCCGCTGCAGTTGGAGCGCGCATGGATTAACGCAGGTTGTAAAACGCGGAGCGGCCAGGGTAAACGGCGATGTCGCCCAAGTCTTCTTCAATGCGCAGCAACTGGTTGTACTTGGCCACGCGGTCGGAGCGCGACAGTGAACCGGTTTTGATCTGCCCCGCGTTGGTGCCCACGGCAATGTCGGAGATGGTGGAGTCTTCGGTTTCGCCCGAGCGGTGGCTGATGACGGCGGTGTAGCCCGCGCGTTTGGCCATTTCAATGGCAGCGAAGGTCTCACTCAGGGTGCCGATCTGGTTGATTTTGATCAGAATCGAATTGGCAATGCCTTTTTCAATGCCTTCTTTGAAAATTTTGGTGTTGGTGACGAACAGGTCATCGCCAACGATTTGCACGTTCTTGCCCAAGCGGTCGGTGAGCACTTTCCAGCCGTCCCAATCGCCTTCGGCCATGCCGTCTTCGATGCTGATGATGGGGTATTTGTCAACCCAGGAAGCCAGCATGTCGGTCCATTCCTGCGCGCTCAAAACCATGCCTTCTCCCTCAAGATGGTATTTGCCATCCTTGTAGAACTCGGAAGCAGCACAGTCCAGACCCAAGGCGATTTGTTCCCCCGCTACATAGCCGGCATTGTCGATGGCTTGCAAAATCAGCTTGATCGCACCTTCATGTGATCCGGGTACGTTGGGGGCAAAACCACCTTCGTCACCCACGGCAGTGCTAATGCCCATGTCGTGCAGGATTTTCTTCAGTGCATGGAACACTTCAGCGCCATACCGCAAAGCTTCGCGGAATGATGGCGCACCGACCGGGATGATCATGAACTCTTGCAGGTCGAGGTTGTTGTTGGCGTGCTCGCCGCCGTTGATGACGTTCATCATCGGCACCGGCATTTGCACCGCCGACATGCCGCCAAAGTAGCGGTACAGCGGCAGGCCGGATTCTTCGGCCGCAGCGCGGGCCACCGCCATCGACACCGCCAGCATGGCGTTGGCACCCAAGCGGCTCTTGTTTTCAGTGCCGTCCAGGTCAATCAGGGTTTTGTCCAAAAACGCTTGCTCGCAGGCGTCCAGGCCCAGCACGGCTTCGGATATTTCGGTGTTGATGTGTTCGACGGCCTTGAGCACGCCTTTGCCCAGATAACGGCTCTTGTCGCCATCGCGCAGCTCAATGGCTTCGCGCGAACCGGTGGAGGCACCGGACGGCACGGCAGCACGGCCCATGGTGCCGGACTCCAGCAACACGTCACATTCCACGGTGGGGTTGCCACGTGAATCCAGAATTTCACGACCGACGATGTCAACAATTGCACTCATTGATTTCTTTCAAAAAATTAAAACGAAGACAAGAACAAACCGAATTGATTCTGTGTCTAAATCATTTGTGTCTAGGCGCGAAGCCGCAGACAGTACGAACGTACGGCAAGGCGAAGCAACAAGGACACGGACGATTTAGAAACGGAATTAAACACCAAAATTATTTTCCAAAAAACCATGCCGTTTTGTCACGGCATCGAGTTCCACCAAAGTTTCCAGCAAAGCCCGCATGTGCTTTAACGGCACCGCGTTGGGGCCATCACTCATGGCCTTGGTGGGGTCGGGATGGGTTTCCATGAACAGGCCAGCCACACCAACCGCCACGGCAGCGCGCGCCAGCACGGGAACCATCTCTCGCTGCCCGCCGCTGCTGGTGCCCTGACCACCGGGCAACTGAACGGAGTGGGTGGCGTCAAACACCACAGGCGCACCAGTTTCGCGCATGATGGCCAGCGAGCGCATGTCACTCACCAGATTGTTGTAGCCAAAGCTGGCACCCCGCTCGCAGGCCATGAAGTTGTCTTCAAGCAAGCCTTTTTCGCGGGCGGCGGCGCGCGCCTTGTCGATCACGTTTTTCATGTCGCCAGGTGCCAGAAACTGACCTTTTTTAATGTTGACCGGCAGGCCTGATTGCGCCACGGCGCGGATAAAGTCGGTTTGGCGGCACAGAAAGGCGGGCGTTTGCAGCACATCCACCACCGCAGCCACTTGTGAGATCTGGTCTTCGGAATGGATGTCCGTCAGTACTGGCACCTGCAGTTCGCGTTTGACCTTGGCCAGTATTTCCAGACCTATGTCGATGCCGGGGCCGCGAAAGGTGCTGCCGCTGGAGCGGTTGGCTTTGTCAAAGCTGCTTTTGAAGATAAAGGGAATGCCCAGATTCGATGTGATCTCTTTCAAGGTGCCGGCAGTGTCCATTTGCAACTGTTCAGACTCAATCACACAGGGCCCGGCGATCAGGAAAAACCGCTGTTGCAAACCAATATCGAAGCCGCACAGTTTCATAACATCTCCCGGTTTGCCAAGAGGTGTGATGCGCGGCCCGGCAGGGCGGCCTTCATGCCACCGCCTTCAGATTTTTACCAGCCGTTTGATGGTCCAGCGCCGCCTTGATGAAGGCATTGAAGAGCGGATGTCCGTTCCAGGGGGTGGACTTGAATTCAGGGTGAAACTGCACGCCCATGAACCAGGGGTGAATGCTTTGCGGCAGCTCGACGATCTCGGTCAGGTGTTCGCGCTGGGTCAAGGCAGAAATCACCAGTCCGGCCTTGCGCAATGCGTCCAGGTAATTCACGTTGGCCTCATAGCGGTGGCGGTGGCGCTCGGTCACCACGTCACCGTAGATTTGGTGCGCCAAAGTGCCTTTGACGACATCTGAACTCTGAGCGCCCAAACGCATGGTGCCACCCAGGTCGGAGTTCTCATTGCGGGTTTTGATGGTGCCATCAAAATCTTTCCATTCGGCGATCAATGCAATCACCGGGTTGGGGCCAGTGGGTTCAAATTCAGTGCTGTTGGCGTCGGTCAGTCCTGCCACATGCCGGGCAAACTCGATGGTGGCCACTTGCATACCCAAGCAGATGCCCAAGTACGGGACTTTGCTTTCCCTGGCAAAACGGGCGGCGCAAATTTTGCCTTCGATGCCGCGTTTGCCAAATCCGCCGGGTACAAGAATTGCATCAAACTTGGCCAGCTGCATCACGCTGTCTGGTGTGATGGTTTCTGAGTCAATGTAGTCAATTCTGACTCGAACATGGTTTTTCATGCCGGCGTGGCGCAAGGCTTCATTGAGTGATTTGTAGCTGTCACTCAAATCCACGTACTTGCCCACCATGGCGATGTTGACCTCCCCTTGGGGGTGGGCAGTTTCATAAACCAACGCGTCCCAGCGTTTCAAGTTGGCAGGTGGCGTGTTCAGGCGCAGCTTGTCACAAATGAGGCCGTCCAGCCCCTGCTCATGCAGCATGCGCGGCACTTTGTAGATGGTGTCCACGTCCCACATGGAGATCACACCCCAGTCCGGCACGTTGGAGAAGAGGGAGATTTTTTGCCGTTCCTCGTCCGGGATAGGGCGGTCCGCGCGGCACAAGAGCGCATCGGCCTGAATGCCGATTTCGCGCAATTGCTTGGCGGTGTGTTGGGTAGGTTTGGTTTTGAGTTCACCCGCAGCGGCAATCCAGGGCACGTAGCTCAGGTGCACAAAAGCGCTGTTGTTGGGCCCCAATTTCAGGCTCATCTGGCGCACGGCCTCCAGAAATGGCAACGATTCAATGTCACCCACGGTGCCGCCAATTTCGACAATGGCCACATCGACTGCGTCAGCCGTGCCGATGCGGGCACCCCGTTTGATGAAATCCTGGATTTCGTTGGTGACATGGGGAATAACCTGAACGGTCTTGCCCAGGTAATCGCCCCGGCGCTCTTTTTCGAGCACGCTTTTGTAGATTTGGCCGGTGGTGAAGTTGTTGGCCTTGCGCATGCGGGATTCCACAAAACGCTCGTAGTGGCCTAAATCCAGATCAGTTTCGGCACCATCGTCAGTGACGAAAACCTCACCATGCTGAAAGGGCGACATGGTGCCGGGATCGACGTTGAGGTAGGGGTCGAGCTTGATTAAAGTGACTTTAAGGCCTCGCGATTCCAGAATCGCTGCTAAGGAGGCTGAGGCGATTCCCTTGCCAAGGGAGGACACCACACCGCCGGTGACGAAGACAAATTTGGTCATGTCAGAGGGAGCTTTGGGCTCGGGGAGCTGGTAAAAAAGGATTATAGGCGTCAGCGCTGGCGTGGCAGGTCTGCTACATTGCGGCCCATGAATGATCTTGCCGGTAAACACATTGTTTTGGGACTGACAGGTGGCATTGCCTGTTACAAGGCGGCCGAGTTGTGTCGCGCTCTGGTCAAGGAGGGTGCCACGGTTCAGGTGGTCATGACGCAGGCTGCCGAGCAGTTCATCACGCCAGTGACGATGCAAGCCTTGAGCAACCGCACCGTGTATGGTTCGCAGTGGGATGCGCGCGAGCCCAACAACATGCCGCACATCAATTTGAGCCGCGAGGCCGATGCAATCCTGCTTGCGCCGTGTAGTGCGGATTTCATGGCCAAGTTGGTGCAGGGGCGCGCTGATGATTTGCTGAGTTTGATGTGCCTTGCACGTCCGATGGACACAGTCCCCTTGCTGATTGCCCCGGCGATGAACCGTGAAATGTGGGCGCATCCGGCCACCCGGCGCAATGTGGCGCAACTTGTCAGCGATGGGACGACTGTTTTTGATGTTGGAACTGGCGACCAAGCTTGTGGCGAAACGGGCGACGGTCGGATGCTGGAGCCGAATGAACTGCTGGATGACCTGATTGCCTTTTTTCAGCCCAAAACCATGCTGGGTCAGCATGTGCTGGTCACGGCCGGGCCGACCTATGAGGCGATTGACCCGGTGCGGGGGATTACCAACCTGTCCAGCGGAAAAATGGGCTTTGCCATCGCACGGGCTGCTCGCGAGGCCGGGGCGCAGGTGACGCTGGTCGCCGGTCCCGTGAGTCTGGCAACGCCACGCGGCGTTCACCGGGTGGATGTAAGGTCTGCCAGAGATATGTTGCATGCCGTGCAGGAAAAAGCAGCAGCGGCGACGGTTTTCATTGCCACAGCTGCGGTGGCCGACTGGCGACCCGCCCATGCGGCAGACCAAAAGATCAAGAAGGACGGTTCGGGTGCCACGCCGCAGCTGAGTTTTGTGGAGAATCCTGACATTCTGGCTGCGATGGCGCAGTCATCACGTGGTCAAAGCCGTGCTCTGTACTGTGTGGGGTTTGCCGCAGAGAGCGAAGATTTGTTGGCTAACGCACAGGCCAAACGTTTGCGCAAAGGGGTTCCCCTGCTGGTAGGAAATATCGGCCCGGCCACTTTTGGTCAGGATGACAATGCTTTGTTGTTGGTGGATGAATCCGGCGCCAGAGAATTGGCGCGCGATTCAAAACTTTCACTTGCTCGCAAATTAATAGCAGATACCGCAACAAGAATGAGCGCAAGGGGCTAACTTTTATGTTGAATATATGAAGATAGATGTCAAGATCATCGATTCACGAATGGCAGACCAGCTGCCGTCTTATGCGACTCCGGGCAGTGCCGGGCTTGATTTGCGGGCTTGTCTGAGCGAGCCGCTCACCTTGCAGCCCAATGCGTGGCAACTGGTTCCCACTGGCATTTCCATTTACTTGGCAGACCCGAATTTTGCGGCGCTCATCTTGCCACGTTCCGGTTTGGGTCATAAACATGGGATTGTGCTGGGCAATTTGGTCGGGCTCATCGACAGCGATTACCAGGGACATCTCATGGTCAGTGCGTGGAATCGCAGCGATGTGGCGTTCACCATCGAGCCCATGGAACGCATCGCACAGCTTGTCATTGTCCCGGTGGTGCAGGCCCAGTTCAACGTGGTGACCGAATTTCCTGCCAGTGAGCGCGGGGAGGGCGGCTACGGATCAACCGGGAAATCCTGAATCAGTGCAGGGTAGATGTGCCAAGGGTGCTGGCATGCAAGGGCTGGATTTTGAAAAACCCGGTGCCTGCTGTGCCGCGACCAATTTCTTCCTCAGTGGCCTCACGTACACCCTCAACCTTCAAGCTCAGGCGCAAGGCAATACCTGAAAGCGGATGGTTTCCGTCCAGCACGACGTGTTCGGGATAAATTTCAGACACGGTGTAAAGCACATTTTTGGGTGCATCCGGGTTGCAGCCATCGGGCAGTGACGCACCTTCAAAGGTCATGCCTTCTTCCAGTTCTGCCGGGAAAAGTTCACGGGGTTCCAAGAACAGGAGTTGATCATCAAAATCGCCAAAACCCTGCTCTGGTTCAATCTGGATATCGACCTTTTCACCCACCTCATGGCCCTGTAATGCTTCCTCGATAGCTTCGAACAGGTCTGTGCCCCCCACCAGAAACTCGACTGGATCGTCAAGTACATCCAGCTCTTCACCCAAGGTGTCTTTGAGCGTCCACGTCAGCGCGACGACGCATTGTTGTTTGATTTCCATTGGAGAATTGCCTTGGTCAGAAAATAAAGTGTGTAAGTAATGTGGGTGAATAAAGCGGGTGAGAATAGCCCAATACCAAGTGATATTGATGTGTGTGCGGCATGCCCGTCAATTCTTGGAATATTACAGGAGAAGCTAATGCAGATGAATCAATCGGGGTTGTGTCATGGAAACTGAGAAACCGCAGACATCGGAAAACACTGAAACGAAACCATTGGTTCATGGCCGGTTTTCAGGGCGAGTGGCATTTGCAAATTTAGTGCGTGATGCACTGGCTTGCGCGGCTCGCGAAGGCTGGCAAGAAATTATCTTGAGTGATGCCACGTTTGAGGATTGGCCTTTGAACGAACTTGCAGTCTTTGAGTCTTTGCAGGCTTGGTCCAAATCCGGTCGGCACATGATCATTCTCGCCACCCGGTACGACGAGGTGTTGCGACATCACGCTCGATTCGTCTCTTGGCGAAAAACATGGGGCCATTTAATTGATTGTCGGATCTGCAACAGAACGGCAGCTGCTGATTTTCCGAGTGTCCTATGGAGTCGCACTTGGTTTATGCAGCGCGTGGAGACTCGCCACAGTGCGGGAATTTGTGGACAAGAAAAAGATCGTTTGGTCCAACTCAAGGAAGTATTGGATGAACAAATTCGCAACAGTTCGCCCGGGTTTGCATCTTCTACTTTAGGCTTGTAACCCAAGCCAAACAGTCAAATTGCAGATTTCCCCTATAATTCGAGGCTAAGCAAAAAGAGCTCGAGTCGTTTTGCTTGGTCAGTGCAGTTTCGTTGCACTGACAATTTCCGGAAATTGTTTCGTTAACTCACTAGGTATTTTCAAATGAATAAATCACTCGTTTTGGCTGCAGTTATCGCCGCTACCGCTCTTGTTGCTTGTGGCAAAAAACCAGAAGAAGCACCTGTTGCTCCCACGCCTGTTGCTGCTCCCGCTGAAGCCGCTGCTCCTGCTGCTTCCGCAGCTTCTGATGCTGCCGCTGCGGCACCTGCTGCTGATGCTTCTGCTCCTGCAGCCAGCGCTTCTGCTGATGCAGCCAGTGCTCCTGCTGCTGCTGCAAGCAAGTAAACATTACTTATTCCCTCTAGTGAAAAAGCCACCTTCGGGTGGCTTTTTTTTTGGGATTTTTAAGCACATTGTGTTTACTTCAAGCCAGCTCAGTACACGCAGCAAGCACTTTGTGGATGCAAACAAAATGGCGGCTTACCGGGCAGAGACGGCAATGGCCATTTTCTTGTCGGAGACTGATCGACGGCGTGCGTTCGCATACCCGTTTTGCCAGATCACCAAAACTTCTCAAAAGGCTTGAGGTTCTGCGGAATACTGACTTTTTTTGAACTGAATATGCGCGTTGCGAATGGCATCTACTCCATTGGGTGTAAAACGCAGCGCAAAAAACAATTTTCATTCGACGAAAAAAGTTTTATGAGCGTCTCGCCGATAGCTACTCCTTCAGCAAACTCAAAACCCGTCTTAACATAAATGCCCTCAGTGCATGACCATACCTTTTGCACTTGATAGGGATGCAAATCAGGCAATGGGGTTTCGGGTACCAAGTTCAAGTTGAAAAGCGAACCCACAAGCGGTGCAGTCGTGTTGGAAAGAATCTGCACGCCCCCTTCACTGAGGTCCACCACCAAGGCTGGAATTGCGTCTTTGTCATTCTCTGCTCTGAAAGCGTAGACAGCCACCGGGTCCTCACCGGGGGAATTGATCCTAAAGAATTGCGCCCTCGTATGAACTCGGTTTTCAGTATTGTTTTCCATTTGCAGCTTTCAATTATGTTCAACGCCCAATGAACACCCTTCACCTCAAGCTGAGGGTTTGCGGGTCTCCAAAGGCACTGGAAAAATCTTCGCACAATTGAGTTACAAAGGGGTGACAAAGCATGCGGGCATTGAGCACCGTCTTCAGTGGTTGGTTGCAAAAATTTGGTTGCCGCTGCCCGCAGCTTGACGAGAACCGCCATGCGCCACACCGTCAGTTGTTGTCATGAATTCTGAACATATCGCTTCCACAATATTGCAAGCGATTGGGGATTGATTCATCAATCAGTTCCAAGCAATTGCACACCTTTGGAAGCTCCTGCTCTGGAAACGAATGCAGGCGTCCGAATTTAACCACTGACTAAAGGCACCCTTATGAACAAGCGTAAATGGCTAATTTCCCACGTAACCGCTGCGGCATTATTTTCATGCGGAATTGCGTTTGCCCAGGCAGCATCGGTCATGGATACCATCGGCAAAAATCCAAATTTGACTATTGCCACACAACTGATCAATGAGGCGGGTCTAAGTCCTGCGTTGAGTGGCGAGTCACTTTTGACGATTTTTGTTCCCAATGATGCTGCTTTTCAGGCATTACCAGCAGCCAAGCTCAATGAACTCAAAAGCGACAAAGAGCTATTGAAATCAGTTTTGAGCTACCACGTGGTTCCATCTTTCATCACTGTGAAAGGTCTGGCAAGTGGTCCGAAGAAAACTTTGAATGGCAATAGCATCGAATTGTCTTGGGCTGGCAAGACGTTGACCATTGAAAACGCGGCTGCAACGCAAATCGATGTTGAAGCTTCGAACGGTATGGTTAACGTCATTGATGCAGTGATGATCCCACCCAAAGCCAAAACCAAGTAACTCGACTTGCTTTAGTCGCCTTATTGGTCTCTCGAGATTCTTGGTGGGCGTTAGCAGCCTCCCAAGGGGCTTCGGGGTGTGGCAATCAAGCATTTCATCCCGGCCCCTGTAAAGCCTTGTCCACATATCTTGGCTTGAATATCGCACTCCTTCTGAATCGCACCAGATTTCTATGCCAAATAAGCTGCTAGCGCATGTAAAATCTGCGTGAATAGCTCCTTATTTTGTAGCATTTTGGGCAGGGTTGGCCCAATTTCTTAAACCGAAACGGCCCTTTTGTTGAACGCCACTTGCGTCAACGAGCACCGAAGCATCGACGGCAGTTTTGACAAACCAGCGAGCGAGCAAAGCACTTCGTGATGTATTGCGGACTTCTGCAACTGAGCACTTGCGGGTGTCACCTACACTTGGCATCATGCCTTTGACGCGAATCTTTTCTCTGCCCCATCCGATGAATCTGTCCCCTGCAGCCCGGCTGCGCAAATGGTGGTCACGTTTGACGCCACACAGGCAAGACCGGTTTGCAGTGATTGCGCCACTTGCCGCTGTTCTTCTGTTTTTGGCCGCCATCGTCGCTGCATTCGTTTACTTGCGGCTGGAAGAGATTGACCGGGAGCAAGAGGCCGTCAAGCGCGATGTCGAATACACCCAGCAGCAACTGCGCCTGCGCCTGCTGGAGCGCCAGGAGCAGCTCATGCGCATTGCGCGTGAGGTGTCTGTACGAGAGTTGTCGGTGGATGATTTTCCCGGCCGGGCGGAGGCGCTGATCACCATGCACCCGGAGTTGCAGGCTCTGACCTGGATTGATGAGCGCAGGCGGATCAAGGCCAGCGTGGGAAACCCCAGCCTGCTGGCCAACCAGCATCGCGCCATCGGCAGCACCTTCAAAATCGATGACACTGAAAATGGCTTTGGCCTTGCCCGGGAACTTCAGCAGCCCATCTACGCCCAGCGTGAAGCCGCGCAGGACCTTGCGGCGGTGCTGCAGTTGCACATTCCGCTGAGCAATGGTCCGCGGTTTACCGGCGTATTGCTGGCCGAGTACTCGGTGGACGGCCTGTTTCGCTACAGCGTACCGGCCGAGGTTTCGGCCAAGTACGCGGTTTCCTTTCATGATGCCAATGGCGGTTTGCTGGCTGGCACCAGCATTCCACCGCGCAACCCGGCCACCCATCTGTTGCCATGGGCAAGCCCGGCCCTTGTTTACGAAGTGCCGGTGTCACCTGTGGGCAACGGGCTGTTGCTGCGCGCCCAAGCGTACCGGACATCTTTGGGCGTGATTGGCAGCGGCCTGTTCTGGCTGGTGATGGCGCTCAGTGCCATGACGGCCTGGATGCTGATTGCCAATTGGCGCCACACCCGCAGGCGCATGCAGGCCCAGCAGGCGCTGGTGTCCGAGACCACCTTTCGCCGGGCGATGGAAAACTCCATGTTGACCGGCATGCGCGCCATGGACTTGCAAGGTCGCATTACCTACGTGAACGTGGCGTTTTGCCAAATGACCGGCTGGAGTGAATTCGAGCTGGTGGGGCAGACCGCGCCGTTTCCGTATTGGCCCGAGAGCGACCGTGAGTCACTGGCATTTATTCTGGAACAGGAATTAACCGGGAAAACCACCCCTGGCGGGGTACAGGTTCAGGTCAAACGCAAAGACGGGACACTTTTCGATGCGCGCCTGTATGTATCGCCCCTGATTGATGCGCGTGGCACGCAAACGGGCTGGATGACCTCCATGACCGACATCACCGAACCTAATCGGATTCGTGAACAATTGTCTGCCTTGCATGAGCGCTTTACCACTGTGCTGGAAGCGCTTGATGCCTCCATTTCAGTGGCACCACTGGGCAGTGATGAGCTTTTGTTTGCCAACAAACTGTACCGTTTGTGGTTTGGCACCCTGGCCGGGGGACATTTGCAATTGGCCGCCCAGGCCGGCGTGCCGACAGCGCCGCCCAGTGACGAAGCCCTGGACCACGTGGACGCGTTTGCGGGCATGCCGACCAACCTGTTGCCTGACACCGAGGCCGAGAGTGCCGAGATTTACCTGGAAGAACTGGACAAGTGGCTGGAAGTGCGCACCCGGTACCTGAGCTGGGTGGATGGCCGTTTGGCGCAGATGGTGATTGCGACCGACATCACGGCGCGCCGGATTGCCGAGGAACAATCCGCCGCGCAAACCCAGCGCGCGCAATCGGCCAGCCGCTTGATCACCATGGGCGAAATGGCTTCCAGCGTGGCCCATGAATTGAACCAGCCGCTGACCGCCATCAACAACTATTGCAACGGCATGGTCTCGCGCATCAAGGCCCATCAAATTACCGAAGAAGACCTGTTGGGCGCACTTGAAAAAACGGCCAAGCAGGCGCATCGGGCCGGTCAGATCATTCAGCGCATTCGTTCATTTGTGAAGCGCAGTGAGCCCAACCGATGCCTGTCGCACATCGCCGGTATGGTGGACGAGGCCGTCGAACTTGCGGATATCGAAATGCGCCGTCGCAACGTGCGTCTGACGCATTACGTTGCACCCAACATGCCAGCGTTGCTGGTGAACCCGTTGCTGATCGAACAGGTGCTGGTCAACCTTCTTAAAAATGCAGCGGAGTCGGTTGACGCTGCACAGCGGCTGACCGCGCAGCGCAGTGTCAAGCTGCGGGTTGCGCCCAATCATGTGGACGGCAAGCCGGTGATTGAATTCATGGTGACCGATTCAGGCCACGGTCTCGCACCTGAAGTTATGGCCCGCCTTTATGAAGCGTTTTATTCCACCAAGGCCGACGGCATGGGCATTGGCCTGAGCTTGTGCCGCTCCATCGTCGAGTCGCACCAAGGCCGAATGAAAGCCGAGAACCTCTACAATGGCAACGATATGTCTGGGTGCTGTTTTTCATTCTGGATTCCCATGACGAAAGCGCAGCAACCCATTGAACACCCCCCGCTCGGACAAGCAAATATTTCAGGTTAACGCATGAGTTTGGCACCAAAAAAAGGTACGGTTTACGTGGTGGATGACGATGAGGCGGTTCGTGACTCGCTTCAGTGGCTGCTGGAGGGCAAGGACTACCGCGTTCGCTGCTTTGAGTCCGCCGAGTCCTTCCTGAGCCGTTACGACGCCCGCGAAGTGGCTTGTTTGATTGTGGACATTCGCATGGGGGGCATGACCGGCCTGGAACTGCAAACCCGCCTGATCGAAACCCACTCGCCACTGCCCATTGTGTTCATCACAGGCCACGGCGATGTCCCGATGGCGGTGGATACGATGAAAAAAGGTGCCATGGATTTCATTCAGAAGCCGTTCAATGAAGACCAGTTGGTGCCCTTGGTCGAGCGCATGCTGGACCACGCCAAAGACTCGTTCGCCCTGCACCAAAATGCAGCCAGCCGTGTTGCCCTGATGGCCCGCCTGACGCTGCGCGAGGCGCAGGTGCTGGAGCGCATCGTGGCCGGACGTTTGAACAAGCAAATTGCCGACGATCTGGGCATCAGCATCAAAACGGTAGAGGCGCACCGCGCCAACATCATGGAAAAACTCGGTGCCAACACCGTTGCCGATTTGCTGAAAATCGCCCTGGGACAGGTTGCCGCCAAAGCCTGATGCCACGCTAATATTTTTATAGCACCTTACGCCCGCCAGATATGCACCAGCGGGCGTTTTTATTTATGGAAATGAAATCATGACAACACAGAAATTTGGTCAGATCATTGATGGCAGCGCGCTGTCGAGCCGCCTGCGCGGCGACATTGCCACGCGGGTGCAGGCCCTTAAAGCCCGTGGTGTTACGCCCGGCTTGGCCGTGATTCTGGTCGGCGACGACCCGGCCAGTGCGGTGTATGTGCGCAACAAGGTGAAGGCTTGTGCGGACACTGGTGTTCACTCCGTGTTTGAAAAGTTTGACGCATCCCTGAGTGAAGCCGAGTTGCTGTCGCGCATTGCAGCGCTCAATGTGGACCCAGCCATTCACGGTATCCTGGTGCAAATGCCTTTGCCCAAGCACATCAACCCGCACAAGGTGATTGAGGCGATTTCCACCGCCAAGGACGTCGACGGCTACGCCACCCTGAGCGCGGGCGAACTGATGACGGGCCAGCCGGGCTTTCGGCCCTGCACACCTTACGGCTGCATGAAATTGATTGAGAGCACCGGCATCGACTTGCGCGGCAAACATGCCGTGGTGATTGGCCGCAGCAACACGGTTGGCAAACCGATGGCGCTGCTGTTGCTCCAAGCCAATGCTACGGTCACGATTTGCCACAGCGCCACCGTGGACATGGGCCACTACACGCGACAGGCTGATGTGGTGGTGGCGGCAGTGGGCAAACGCAACGTGCTGACGGCCGACATGGTCAAGCCCGGTGCGGTGGTGATTGACGTGGGCATGAACCGCAACGACGAGGGCAAGCTGTGTGGTGATGTCGATTTTGCCGGCGTCAAAGAAATTGCCGGTTTCATTACCCCGGTGCCAGGCGGCGTCGGCCCCATGACCATTACCATGCTGCTGGTCAATACACTGGAATCAGCTGAACGCATGGCTTGAAGTACCCCAAAACGTTAGTACTCTTTAGCAATCTTGAATCACTGCATCAAGCCACAACCTAGAACCCATGAACAATCCCTTGCTTTCGATAGATGACTTGCCGCCGTTTGATCAGATCTTGCCTGAACATGTGGCACCTGCGATAGACCAGTTATTGGTCAACGCCAATGCTGCTTTGGAAGCGGTCACCGCACCCGGGTTTGCGCCCAGTTGGCGTGCTATCGCCGGTGTGCTGGACGTTGCCACCGAAAAGCTAGGCATCGCCTGGGGTGCTGTAAGCCATCTGAACAGCGTTGCAGATACGCCGCAGTTGCGCGCCGCGTTCAACGAAGCCTTGCCCAAGGTGACCGAATTTTTTACCCGCTTGGGGGCCGACGAACGACTGTATGCCAAATACAAGGCCATTGATCCTTCAACGCTGGACACAGAACAAAGACAAGCCCACAAAAACAACCTGCGCAACTTTCGGCTCGGAGGCGCGGAGTTGCAGGGTGCCGACAAAGAACGCTTTGCCGCGATCCAGGAACGTCAGGCCGAACTGAGCCAGAAGTTCAGCGAAAACGCGCTGGACGCTACAGATGCTTTTGCCTACTACGCACAGCTGAGTGAACTCGGTGGCGTGCCCGATGATGTGAAACAGGCAGCCCTGAACGGCGCTCGGACCGAGGGAAAAGATGGCTACAAGCTCACGCTCAAAATGCCGTGTTATTTGCCGATCATGCAATTTGCCAGCAGCAGTGCGCTGCGTGAGCGCCTTTACCGCGCTTTTGTCACACGAGCCTCTGACCAAGCTGATGCCGATACCCACAAATTTGACAACTCGTCCATCATTTCAGAGATGCTGGCCTTGCGGCTGGAAGAAGCCAGATTGCTCGGTTTCACCAACTTTGGGGAACTCTCGCTGGCTCCCAAAATGGCAGAGTCGCCTAGGCATGTCATTGACTTTTTGCGCGACCTCGCCGCCAAAGCTCGCCCGTTTGCCGAGCAAGACTTGGCAGACCTGCGCGAATTTGCCGTGCAGCATTTGAATTTGCCCGATCCACAAGCTTGGGATTGGCCTTATGTCAGTGAAAAACTCAAGGAGGCCCGCTACGCCTTCAGTGAGCAAGAAGTCAAGCAGTATTTGACCGCGCCCAAGGTGCTGGCGGGCGTGTTTAAGATTGTTGAAACCCTTTTCGACGTCAGCATCATCAAAGACAGCGCTGCGGTGTGGCATCCTGGCGCTGAGTTCTACCGAATTGAACGCGGGGGGCATCTGGTAGGGCAGTTCTACCTTGATCTCTGCGCACGAAGCGGCAAGCGTGGCGGTGCCTGGATGGACGACGTGCGCAGCCGCTGGTTGCGCCCGGACAATTCCAAGCTGCAAACCCCGGTGGTCCACTTGGTGTGCAATTTCGCCGAGGGCGTAGGGGGCCAGCCTTCGCTGCTGACGCACGACGATGCCATCACGCTTTTTCATGAGTTCGGGCATGGGCTGCACCACCTTTTGTCCACGGTTAATGAGCGCGACGTCTCCGGCATCAACGGTGTGGAATGGGATGCCGTGGAGTTGCCAAGTCAGTTCATGGAAAATTTCTGCTGGGAATGGGATGTGCTCAAGCACATGACCTCGCATGTTGATACCGGAGCACCGTTACCGCGAGAGTTATTTGACAAGATGCTGGCGGCCAAAAACTTCCAAAGCGGCATGCAAACCCTGCGGCAAATCGAATTCTCGCTGTTTGACATGTTGCTGCACACTGCGCACGACCCGGCGCTTGATCTGATGCCGCTGCTCCTGCAGGTGCGCGACGAGGTTGCAGTGCTTGCGCCCCCCGCCTGGAGTCGAACACCTCACACTTTCAGCCATATTTTTGCCGGAGGTTACGCTGCGGGCTACTACAGTTACAAATGGGCCGAGGTGCTCAGTGCCGATGCTTACGCCGCGTTCGAGGAAACTGCGGGTAAAGACGGCTTGCCAAATGTCGAAACCGGTAGAAAATACAGGCAGACCATTTTGGAAGCGGGCGGTAGCCGCCCGGCGATGGAATCGTTCAAGGCATTTCGCGGGCGCGCACCTACCTTGGATGCCTTGTTGCGGCATCAGGGTATGACTGGAAAATAACGAAGGAGACCACTTTGACAAATTCGAACGAAGCGATCAAGTTGACGCGCCAGGGCCACTATGTTGCCCTGTTGACCAGTGTTTGCGCCACTGCGCTGTTGATGAGCACACAGGTTCAGGCTCAGACCATTTACCGCGTCATGGGGGCGGACGGAAAAATCACGTTCTCAGACAAGCTGCCACCTTCCACAGCCAATGCTACGGCCACGGGCAAGGGGGGGCAAACCGTGGGCACGCTTAACGCTGGCGGTGGCGGACCGGCCTTGCCGTTCGAACTCAATCAAACCGTTGGCAGATTCCCCGTTACTCTGTATACAAGCAGTGGCTGCGTTCCTTGCGACGCAGGCCGGTCCATGCTCAGATCGCGCGGCATTCCGTTTACTGAAAAAA
The DNA here is from genome assembly GCA_016708345.1 of Candidatus Rhodoferax bjergmarkensis. Classification (GTDB taxonomy): domain Bacteria; phylum Pseudomonadota; class Gammaproteobacteria; order Burkholderiales; family Burkholderiaceae_C; genus Rhodoferax; species Rhodoferax bjergmarkensis. The sequence continues at coordinate 15,380 of JADJFX010000024.1, read as the reverse complement.
CTGTTACGACGGTTGAGGATTCAGAAGCCCTCAAACGTATCAGCGGCGAGACCTCTTTGCCCTTTTTAACGATTGGCGGTCAGCAAATCAGGGGCTACTCAGACAGTGAATGGACGCAGTTTCTGAATGCCGCTGGCTACCCGAAATCATCTGCCTTGCCGGCAAGCTACCGCAACCCGGCACCTTCGCCGCTGGTGGTCGTTCAAAAACAAACGCCAGAGGCAAATGCGCAAGAAAAGCCGGCCCAGCGTGCGCCTGCTGAGCCCAAGCGTGCACCGGTCACCAATTCGTCCAATCCGGCGGGCATTAAGTTCTAAATTTCAAAACGTTAATGTTTTGACGCCGCTGGCTGTGCCGAGCAGACAGACTTGGGCCTTTTGGCAGGCAAACACACCCACTGTCACCACGCCTGGCCATTGGCTCACTTCGGATTCAAACGCCAGCGGGTCTTCAATTTGCAATCCGGTCACATCCACGATGATCTGGCCGTTGTCCGTGATCAGCGGTTGACCACCGCTTAAGCGGATTTTGGCCTGCCCCCCCATGGCTGCAAATTGCTGCATCACCCGTTTGGCAGCCATTGGAATCACCTCCACCGGCAAAGGAAACTTGCCCAGCGTTTGAACCAATTTGGATTCATCTGCGATACAAACAAACTTGCGCGACTGGGCTGCCACAATTTTCTCGCGGGTGAGGGCTGCGCCGCCACCTTTGACCATGAAGCCCTGGCCATCAATCTCATCCGCCCCGTCGATGTAAACGGACAAAGCATCCACCTCATTGGAGTCAAACACCGGGATACCGAGGGCATTTAATCGTTCGGTACTGGCCAGCGAGCTGGACACGGCACCTTTGATCTGGTCCTTCATGCTGGCCAGCGCCTCAATGAACTTGTTGACCGTCGAGCCCGTACCCACCCCCACAATTTCACCCGGCACAACATACTGGAGCGCAGCTTGCCCCACCAAGGTTTTCAGTTCGTCTTGTGAAAGGGGGGTGCCGGTTTGGGAAATTGGGTTTGACATCTGGGAAAATGAGGTTAATTACAGAAAATTTGAACAGAATCTTTGCAGGACAAATCTTAAGTGCGGTGAGACCATGCAAAACTGACTGAATGAATGATTTTTCAATAATCTTCATTGGGCACATAATGTCAGTAAGCAGATGAAATCAAAGCGCTTAAAGACAAATTGACTTAAATTGAACTCTACAAAACGGTTCAGTTTTACAAGACAACAGCGTTTCGTCACGTCTTCCACCCCGGCTACATTGAAGTGTAATGGCTCGTGGTCGAGGCAGAGTGAATTGGGCCCCGCCCACCGGCTCGACAAAACGCGGGGACACTCAATGTGGAGAGCCATTTCATAAACTCCCATCAGCTGACCACGCTAGCGTCCCTGATTCGCATGATTGACTGACGGCTTGTTCGGTATACCCTCGCTAGAGCAGCAACAGAATCACCAGCGTCTAACCTCTTCAATACCTCCCCAGCTTGCGTTTTAGTCAGACTTGAAGGCCTGCCTAGGGCTTTGCCCTGTGATACCGCACGCGATAGTCCCGCTTGAGTGCGCTCAATTAGTAGATCTCGTTCAAATTCAGCGACGGCGGCGATGACCCCCATAGTCAGCTTCCCAGCCGGACTTGTAAGGTCAGTACCCCCGAGCGCGAGGCAGTGCACCCGTACGCCCATGCCTTCAAGGGCTTCCACCGTTGTGCGCACGTCCATAGCATTTCTGCCAAGCCTATCAAGCTTTGTGACCACCAACACATCCCCCGACTCAAGCTTGTTGATGAGTTGGCCAAACCCTTTGCGTTCCCTAGCTGCTACCGACCCCGATATAGTTTCAACGATTGCGCGCTGCGAGGTGATACTTAACCCGGCTCCCGCGATCTCCTGGATTTGGTTGTCGGTTGTCTGATCGGACGTTGAGACCCGGCAGTATGCGAAGACACGAGACACTACAAGACTCCAAGAAAGTGTACGAATTGGATGTCCGTATTATCCGCTATGTACGAAAGTTTGTTAAGCTATTTTTCGTACACCCCTGATGCAGGTGTCCGTTTTCGGACGATTTAGTACAGGGTTGGATGCCCACAACAGACTGTAGCCGACCGTCAACTTACTGATCTGCTCGCTCCAAAGCGGGCGGTCGCCGCAGCAGGTCGAACGGCAGCAATGTGGCTCAAATTTCAGAAATCCGAGCACCCGCCAACGACCAGTAGCTGGCGTTCGCCACCCGGTATGCCGGTCTTGTTGATGAATGCACGCCTAACGGATAGCGAACGCAATGCTTTGGAAAAGGCTGTTTCAAAGAAGTTCATCAAGGAATGTGGCTGGGAGGAAGGAAGCCATGGCCAAATCAAACAAGGCACGCGGACCCTTTTCGATGTGGGGTTTACGACAGCAATCCGGAAGGTGCTTGCTGGGGGGTCGCCGACGAAGGCTCAATTATCGGCGCAGGATATCTTCAGCCGTGTACTTAAAGCCAGCTCTGTTCGCCCAATGAGATCAGATGCAGTCACTCCGAGGCCCCCGGCGATCCGCAATATCAATCCCAGTGATGGCTGCCGCTCTCCGCGTTCAAGCTTGCCGTAGTAAGAGCGATCAACATTCGCCCGCAACGCAAATTGATCCTGAGCAATTTCCTGCCTGATTCTTTCAGCGCGAATAATCTCACCAAAAGCAACAGCTGCCTCTGGCTCAAATGACGTGCCTCGTCGTTTGAGAGTCTTCAGCGGCTGAGTCGGAGGGGTACTTTTTATCACCCGCGTAGGGTGCCCAATATGCTATGCTTTTGACCACGGCATATATGCCGTATTGTTGAAATTTCCTGATCCCAATTGAACAAAAATAGTGAAATCAAAGGTCGACAAAATGAGAAATGGGCCTTTGCCTCCTTCTGATCTCTTCGTTCTTAAGAAGGACGTTTTAGATCACCCCCCCGATGCTGCACTGCCAAGAAATCTTTCTGACCAATGGCTCGACCTAATTGGGCGTGATCTTGATGTCTGCTTTGCGGAAATGGACCCGCAATTCGATGCGCCATCACATATGGCCGCGCCCCTCGCATTGGTGATTCATCTCCTGTCAGGCAAGCACGGGAAAAACAAAATGGAAATTGAATTCGAAAAATTCAAGGACTATCTCACTGACTACCGGGCCGAAATTGCCTTGGAAGTTATAAATCGTCGGACAAACATTCGAGCCAGTGGAGCCACATTGGAGACGATCTTCGAAAATCGCGAGGTATTTTGGACCAGGACAGACGAAAATGAAAACTAATGGTGGCCAATGCTTTGGCAACTTGTGACACCACGAACGCTCCGAATGACTACACCATCAGAACGAACTCGCGCACTCCGTTGGGCAGGCGAACTGCTAAGTGAAATACAAAATTCACCTGACATCCCAGATAGTTTTCGTCAGCAAGCTGAACGTATCCTCCGGCACTACCCATCCACTAATGACATTCAGCATTGGGCTGCTGAAACACAGGAGTCGGATTTATGGATGGCTTGGCTGGGACCGGAAAAGGATATCTGAAACTTGAACATTCGCAAACACCCAAGCCACCAAAAATTCTTCGGAACGTTGAAAGCCGACCGTCGCTACGGGCTCCAAAAACTACGAACCAGTGGTTAAGCGGAGAAAATCAACTTTCCAAACTAGCGGTCGGCAGTGCAACGGTGTCGACTTTTGCGAGCATGGTTTCACTGGGCTATAGTCGAGCAACGACATCGTGAAAATTAACTTGAGGTTGACCGAATTTCGCCATGAGAGGCGACAAGGTTAAAAGGGATGAAATGACGTTTATTTCTTGGAAAATCAGCCACGAACGACCGCAGCAATCCTATTGCCACTTCATTGGTCAATATTTTCCACGAGTGGAATGCACGTATACCCCGGCGGATAGATCGTTCTTCCACTGGACCTGCGCGAAAAGCCGGGTAAGCCGGTGAATTAAAGCAATAAGAGTCGGATAATGACACTCGCCGAGTCCGTCGATTTCCTCAATCAGAATGCAGGAGCTCTCTCGACAGTCTTTGCTGGCATTGTGATGTTTGCGACGGTGGTTTACGCGGTTCTCACAGCCTCCTTGGTTAAAGAAACTCGCCAAATGCGCGAAGTGCAAACTGAGCCGCGAATTGAAATAACGGCATGCCCCAGCCCGGAATTTGTCAGCATCATCACTCTTCGAGTAAGAAATATCGGCCTTGGCCCGGCTTACGATGTGTGCTTTAAATTGCGAGGCGAAGCAGAAACTGAGGGCGAGAATGAACTGATTCAAGATTTTTCGAAGAGTCAGTTTCTGGAAAGAGGCCTTCGATACCTTGGGCCAGGACAGGAACTTCGGTCCCGTTACACGCAAATGACGCAGAACTATGAAGGAAAAATCAAAGCGCGCCTTGTCGTTGATGCAAGTTACAGAAGCACTGCCGGAAAGTCATATAGCCACGCGATCCCCATCTACTTTGAAGAGTTCGAGGGTTACGGTACGGTAGGTACCCCTCCCCTGCACGCTATTGCCAAAGCGATGGAAAAAATGGAAAAAAATCTCGACCAATTGGCTACAGGCTATAGACGATTGCGCGTGGATACATATTCCCAAATGGACCGCAGCAAAGAGGCAGAAGTATGGGAACAGTATCGCCAGGAGGCATCGACGCGAAGTAGCACCCGTGACTCCTAACCTTGCTAGCCAATTTGGGTGAAGACCCGCGGTAGCACCTTAACTCCATGTTGTGCTTGACGACACAGACCACGATGACTCCAGGTGAACTCCTTAAAGCGGCAGGAGTACAACTCCTTGCCGAATTTCAAGAAATACGACAATGCAACCCTCACGCTGGCGACAGCGGAACTGAGGCAGAAGAAATACTAAAGAAATTTCTAGCGGATCGACTCCCTAAGCGGTTTGGAATCGAATCGGGCATTGTTATTGGGCCAGAAGGCGCCATTAGTCGCCAGACAGACCTAATCATTTACGACGCAATGAATAGCCCTATCTACAGGGTGGGCAGAAAGACACAAATTGTGCCCCGCGACAACGTAGCGGTTGTTGTAGAGGTCAAGTCCAAGCTTTCTAAGGATCAGCTTGTCGATGCCGCGGATAAAATCGCGTCCGTAAAGTGCATGCCTGCACGCCCTCTCTCGGAGATGGATCAACCGGTCACCAATGGTCCAATGGCGAATTCCAGCACCTTGGGGGTGGTATTTGCTTACGATGCATACACCAGTCTGGAAACACTTGCTGAGAATCTCAGAGAGATAAATGAGCGTCGCCATTCAAGGGAGTGGATAGATTTGGTTATTGTTCTAAACAAAGGCACGATTGGCTATGCCGTTCAACTCCCCTTTTCGGCAGGCATGAAAGGTTGGTATGGCGGCCAAACGTCCCACGACATCCCATCATTCCCTGTATACATTCACGAAGTTATAAACAAGAACTACGACTTGGCGCTCAATGAATTTTTTTTGAGAATCATGGCCCATCTAGCGTTCTTTAGAAAGGTTACGCCACTTGATTTTGAACGTAAGTGGCATCTTTGAGTCTCCAAAGATAAGGTATTGGTTGTATCACAGAAAAACCAAAGCGTTCCTTGGACAAGTTTGCTACCTTCCGTGGCAAGACGGTGCTGTCATTACCTGCTCCACGCGAATTGATCCACGCGCTGTTTACCAGCACTATTTCGTCAAGTTAAGGCATCCATCTGCAACATATTTATGCGCCCGGCAGGAGCACAACTTTTGGGTTTCTTCTGTGCTTCCAGTTACCGAAGAAGCTTTCAAGTCTAAGTCCAAAGTCATAGGCTCAGAAATTGTGACAGCATTGACGATGGCTCCCAAGCCCCTGCAGAGTTCCCGAGAAAACCGCAGGCGTACAAAGCATGACTGGCTGTCTCCCACACAGCGAACAAAAAATTTCGCGGGTGACTACTTGTAGATATGGATTGCATTTGGTTTACCGCCGCGGCTGACCAAATTGATTCCCGAAAGCCATCAGTACCCAGTATTCAGGCCAGCGTCACGTAGACAAACAATAGTCTGTCTACCCCCCGGCTTTCAAAAAACCAATAAAACACAAGATTGCCATGCAGCAACGCCCGTGAAACCTGCAATGGGCTGACCGTCTGATTCGGCACATTGGTGGGACAGGAACGTCCGCAAACCAAACACGGGCAGGTGATTTGCTGACGGCCACTAAGGCCATAATCCCCACCAAAAGAATACAACGTGCTGAATATTTTCACCCCCTACCAGTCCCAGTTCATAGCGTGGCTTTTGTCACGCCGTATGGGTGCGGACTCTGCCGACCTACTGGCATCCACACTGGTAGACGCCCAGGTAGACCTGAACCCGCACCAGGTTGAAGCGGCACTGTTTGCCTTTCAAAGCCCTCTGTCCAAGGGCGTGATCCTGGCCGACGAAGTGGGTTTGGGTAAAACCATCGAAGCCGGTTTGGTCATTGCCCAGCGCTGGGCCGAGCGCAAGCGGCGCATTCTCATCATCACCCCCGCCAACTTGCGCAAGCAATGGCACCAAGAGCTGCAAGACAAATTCAGCCTGCAAGCGCTGATCCTGGAGGCCAAAAGCTACAAAGAGATTGTCAAAGGCGGCAACAAACAGCCGTTTGAACAAGCCAGCCGCGTGCTCATCTGCTCGTACCAGTTTGCCAAGACCAGGGCCGGCGACCTGCGCCGAGTGCCCTGGAACCTGGTGGTGATGGACGAAGCCCACCGACTGCGCAACGTCTACAAACCCAGCAATGTCATCGGCAAAGCTCTGAAAGACGCCTGGCCCATGCCTTCAAAGTGCTGCTCCTGCCACGCCACTACAAAACTCGCTGCTGGAGCTGTACGGCTTGGTCAGCCTGGTGGACGAACGCGTGTTTGGCGACCTGCCCAGCTTCAAAGACCAATTTGGCGCGCTGGGCAACCCCGACACCTTAGCCAAACTGCGCGCCCGCATGCAACCCGTGTGTGTACGTACCTTGCGTCGCCAGGTGCAACCCTACATCTCGTACACCCGGCGTATCCCCATGGTGGAGCAGTTCACCCCGTCGCAAGATGAACAAGAGCTGCGCGGGATGGTGGCTGACTATTTGCGCCGCCCTGCGCTTAATGCGCTGCCTGCCGGGCAGCGGCAACTTATTTCGCTGGTGCTTTGGAAGCTGCTGGCCTCCAGCAGTTACGCCATTGGCGGCGCGCTGGGCACCATGGCGCAGCGCCTGCAAGATAAGCTGGGCGCAGAGTCCAGTGACAAGCCTGCGGACGAACTCGCCGACACGTTAGACCAAGACTACGAGTCTTTGGCCGAGACCGAAGACGAGTGGTCAGAGCAAGACGGCGAGGCCCCCGCCGCGCCCATGGCCAGTGTGGCCGATGAAATTGCCGAGCTGCGCGAGTTCCAGCGCATGGCCACCACCATCCGCGACAACGCCAAAGGCCAGGCCCTTCTGATCGCACTGGGCAAAGCGTTTGCCGAGCTGGAAAGGCTGGGCGCCAACCGCAAGGCACTCATATTTACAGAATCCCGGCACGCAAGACTACCTGTTGGGATTGTTGGAACAAAGCCCTTACGCGGGCCAAGCTGTCTTGTTCAATGGCACCAACACCAGCGAACAGGCCAGCCACGTCTACCACGCCTGGCTCAAACGGCACGCGGGCACCGACCGCATCACCGGCTCTCGCACGGCGGACACCCGCGCCGCGTTGGTGGAGCACTTTAGGGATTCGGCCCGGATCATGATCGCCACCGAGGCTGGGGCGGAGGGCATCAACTTGCAGTTTTGCTCGCTGGTCATCAACTACGACCTGCCCTGGAACCCCCAGCGCATTGAGCAGCGCATAGGTCGCTGCCACCGCTATGGCCAGAAGCATGACGTGGTGGTTGTCAACTTTATTGACCACAGCAACCCGGCAGACAAGCGCGTGTATGAGCTGCTGGCGCAAAAGTTTCAACTGTTTGAAGGCGTGTTTGGCGCCAGTGACGAAGTGCTGGGCACCATTGGCAGCGGAGTGGACTTTGAACGCCGAATTGCCGAGATTTACCAGACCTGCCGCAACCCGCATGAGATTGAAACTTCATTCCAGCAATTGCAGCTAGACCTGTCGGGCGAAATCAACGCCGCCATGCTCAAAACCCGGCAACTGCTGCTGGAGAATTTTGACGAAGCGGTGCAAGACAAACTCAAGGTGCGGCAAACTGAGAGCAAAAGCGCCCGTAGCCGCTATGAGCGCCTACTAATGGATCTGACTCAGGCCGAGCTGCACGGCTACGCCGAGTTTGATAACGACGGTTTCAACCTGGCGCAAACTCCACCTGGATTCAACCATCAGATGCCCCACCCGGCCGCTACGAGCTGCCACGGCGCAGTGGGGAGGCCCATTTGTACCGCACCGGCCACCCGTTGGCCCAAGCCTTGATCAACCAGGCCAAAGACCGCCAGCTACCCTTGGCCAAAGTGCGCTTTGGCTACGACGGCTATGGTACCAAGGTGTCAACCTTGCAGGCACTGCGCGGCCAAAGTGGCTGGCTGACTTTGAGCGTGCTGTCGGTAGACGCGTTGGGCATGGTGGAAGACTACCTGCTGTTGGCAGGCACCACCCAGACGGGCGAAGCGTTGCATCAAGAAGATGCCGAAAAGCTGTTGCGCCTGCCAGCGCTGGTGTTGGAAGACGATTTGTTCATGGCCCCTCCCAGCGGGCTGGACGGCGAAATTCTGCGACTAGAGAAGCGATACATTGAAGCCGTCAACACACGAAATCTGGGCTACTTTGATACTGAGGTCCAAAAGCTAGACGCCTGGGCCGACGACCTGAAAGTGGGCCTGGAGAACGAAGTTAAAGTGCTGGATCGCGAAATCAAAGACGTGCGCCGCACCGCCACCGTGGCGGCCACGCTGGAAGAAAAGCTGCACTGGCAAAAGTGCCAGCGTGAGCTGGAAGACAAGCGTAACCAGTTGCGCCGCAAGATATTTGACCGACAGGATGAGATTGATGGGCAGCGCAATCGGTTGATTGAAGAACTTGAGACTGGGCTGTCCAGGCAAGTTCAGACAAGCAAAATGTTTGCGATCCAATGGTGTCTTGAATGAGCACCTGTCAAAATGAAACGCTGTATAGCCACTTTGCCGGTGTCGGCGCGGAAATCAAAAACAAAAAATGCAGGTTTTGAAACAAACTTTGGCGATGAAACTGGAAATTTGGGGGCATTTATGGCCAATGGAAAACTACTCAGGCAACTTATCAGCTCCGGTCTTCAGGGGGACTTGCCAAACTTTCGCGCAGCTTCAGAGGCCGTGATTGCCGAAGAACGCGAGAAAAAGCATCACCTTCTTGCCAATGACCTTGAAAAGCTGATGTACGGCACCCAGTCGTCAGGCGCGCCACGATTGGGCTATCTCACATTGGCGTCCAGCTTGCCGTCCAACAAAGACAGTGGGTTGCCTTTGCTTGAAATACGCCCGGTTGTGCGTGAGCAGCATGACATCGTCCTGGCTGATGGCGCTAAGTCGGTTCTGGAAGAAATTATTCAGGAACACAACCGTGCTGACCTGCTGCGTTCATTCGGGTTAAAGCCAGCACAAAAACTTTTATTCTTTGGCCCACCCGGCTGTGGCAAAACGCTGGCCGCCGAGGTTCTTGCCAGCGCCCTGTCTCTGCCGCTGGTCGTTGTACGGCTCGACTCCGTTATTTCTTCCTTCTTGGGTGAAACTGCGTCTAACCTGCGTAAGGTCTTTGACTACATTTCTGACCACCCCACCGTCGCACTCTTTGATGAATTTGATGCCATCACAAAGGACCGGGGCGACAGCGCCGACCATGGTGAATTAAAGCGCTCCGTCAATATTGCCACGCTTTTCAAAGGCATGTCGCATGCTGATATCGAGCGTGTTCTGCGGCGTGCCGTCAAAGAGATGGTATTGACCGGCAAAGAGTTTCTTGAGAAACAACACATTGAGGCGGGGCTGGCCCGAGAGCACAAGCTAAAAAGCTAAATTTTTCAGGGCGGAGAGCCAATGCCATACGAGCACATAAAAATATCTCGCGACGAACCGATCAGAGAACGCCATCCACGCAAATTCATACCGCCCAACATCAAACCAGCCGATATCCCAGCGTTCGTTATCAACATGCGCGCCAGCTTGGCGCAGGCGAAGCAACAGGCCTTATCCGAGGATGTTGGGGGGTTTGACACCCGGCTATTGTTGAAGGTAAACGTTCGCGAAGGGCTAGTGGCCCCTGCTCTTGGCGATATCCCCGGCATCACCGTAGTGAGCCGAGGAAGAAAGGTCGGTTGTTCTTGCTTTTGCCACTGCCGCAGGGCTTGCCGAATTTGAGTCCCGGCTGGTGAGCTTGACCCAATCAGGAAAAGCCACTCGCGAGGCCATTCTTTTTGCCATTCAAAGCTTTGATCGTTGGACGCCAAAAACCGGAAAGGCGCGGCACTGCTGGAGCATGGCCTTCCAAATCGCCCCGAGTTTTTTCTGGACGTTGAACTCTGGCCGATGGAAGACCCGCGCGAGCGCACACGAATTCTTGACGCTTTTATTGGGTGGGCAGAGACACACGGGTTTGTCATGTCTGATCAGCTTTCTCAACCCTCCTTGATTCTGGTTCGCCTGCGGGCCAATGCCATCAATGCAAACTTGCTGTTGAACCACCGGGATATTCGGACCGTTGACCTGCCCCCGCGCATGGGCCTTGCTCTTGATCTGTTAACTGCCGATGTGAATCAGTTTCCCCAAGTTCCTGCGCCTCCCAACAACGCGCCCCGCATTGCCGTACTTGATAGCGGCATTACCGCCGGGCATCCATTGTTGTCTGCCGCCATTGGTGACGCACAGGGATTCGTTGCACCAGATAGAGATGCGGCTGATGTGGCCGGACACGGCACGTTTGTCGCGGGACTCGCCTTGTATGGCGATGTGGCAGCGCAAATTCGGTCCGGACAATTCATCCCTCAGCTTCTGCTTTTATCGGGTCGCGTATTCAATGACGATGACCTTGACGAAACCACGTTCGTAGAGAAAAGCGTTGACGAGGCCGTTCGCTACTTCCTGCAAAACTACCAGTGCCGCGTGTTCAACCTCAGTTATGGCGACCTGAACAAGGTGTATGACGGGCGGCATGTTCGGGGTTTGGCTTACACACTGGACCGGCTCAGCCGAGAGCTAGGCGTGTTGTTTGTGGTGCCCACCGGCAACCTTCGTGATGATCAACTGCCTGTTGATCCAATTGCTGGCTATCCAGACTATTTGCTTGAACCAGCATCGCGCATGCTGGACCCAGCCCCGGCGTTGAATGCGATCACGGTTGGTGGCTTGGCAATTCTGGACGCAACCGAAAATGCGCGACGCAACGCGCACACCATCGAAGACATGCCCATTGCAAAGCCTTTGCAACCATCACCCTTCACACGCTCGGGCATGTCGGTGGGCGACGCCGTCAAACCTGACTTTGTGGAAGAAGCTGTAATGCGGCATTTCGGCATGGAAGAGGCATCCGAAAGCAAGGCCTCGGTCTTGTCTCAATGAATGCAGGCTTCGCCACTGGCCGCCCTATTCGCCAAGACCACGGCACCAGTTTCGCTGCGCCCAAAGTTGCGCACATCGCGGCCCGGCTGGCGCATCAGTTTCCTGACGGCTCCGCCAATCTTGTTCGCTCTATCCTAGCCTGCCATGCCGCTTGGCCAGATGCATCCGTGAAACTCTTGAACCCCACAGACAAAGCCACAGGGCGTGACAAGCTGATGAAGCTTGTGGGTTATGGCCGCATTGCCAAAGACGCTGTTTTTCGCTCGACCCCCAATGTCGTTACGCTTTATGCAGACGACCACATCGAAAACAACCGCACCCAGTTCTTTGAAATTCCTTTACCCACCGAATTATGGGGACGTGGCAAGCGACATCGAAAAATAGCGGTTGCACTGGCTTACAGCCCGGAAATGCGCACCACCCGGCTGGATTACCGGCACACAAAGCTGACTTTCAAACTAATCGAAGCAGAGTCGCTTGAAGTTGTCGCCGACGCGTTCACCAAAGGCCGCGCAGAAGGTTTGACGGAATACCGCCAAGGCGGCGCAATTTCAGAAACGGTAAGAAAGGCAGGCACCCTGCAGACCTCGTCTTGGTCATTTGCGCTGGCGCCTAAAGCTGCCTCGTTGCGACTTTTCGTCGTAGTCACAAGGCAAGACTCAAACTGGTCAATGCAGCAAGACGCTACCGAGGCGTACGCACTTTCAATCGCCATCAGTGACCGTGAGAACGAAACCGTCAATCTTTATGAACGTGTCTCTGCACTGGTGCAGGCACGCGCACAAATTCGCGAGCGCGCTAGGGCACGCACCTAACCAATAAACCCCATGACCGAACCCACCATCATCTGCCCCAACTGCAGAACAGAAATCAAACTCACCGAGTCGCTCGCAGCACCGTTGATTGCATCCACCTGCCAGCAATTCGAGGCGCAACTCGCCCAAAAAGACCGCGACATCGTCCAGCGCGAAAGCGCCATGCGCGACAAAGAAAAAGCGTTGACGGATGCCAAACGTGATCTGGACGAGCGAGTGGCTGATTAAGTTGTTAGCCAGCCAACAAAAGACATATTCATAATTCAATGGGAGATAGCGTCGTGACACCTCTAAGTCCGCAGTATCAGGAAATCCTGAAACGAGAACTCGCAGCACAGTATGTGAAGCACCTCCCGTCTCTGGTGCCTAATAAGAAATCTGCAGCTGATAACGCGGATAAACAAGTCAATCGCGCGTTAAGTGCCTTCTTACTGCAATCTGCTCTGAATGTTTCCGTTAGCACTGCTGCCCGGGCGGTTGTAGATGACTTCGTCGACAACGGTATTGATGCTCTTTATTACGAATCGAAAACTGAAACTATCCACTTGGTGCAGGCAAAACTGAAGGCAAGTGAGGAGTTTCATCAAGACGAGGCGCAAGCTTTTTGTGCTGGGATACGTCTCATAGCACAGCAAGAATACAGCTCATTCAATCAAAACTTCCTGAATCGGCAGGCCGCGATTGAAGCGGCGATGGCAAATGCTGAACACATTCAATTGTGGATTGTGTACACCGGTGGAAGAGTCTCTAACGCTGCAAAAAATACAATTCAGCATTTGCTCGATGACGATTCCTTTGTGGAAAGTGGCCGTCTTGTCAAGACAGTCAACTACTTTGGTCCTGATGAGATTGCTGCCGAGTTGCTTAAGAGGAATAGCTACGAACCAGTCAACACTGATTTGTTTTTGGCCAACGATGTTCACATTAAAGTACCTCGCATTACCTGGTACGGGATGGTCGACGTGAGTGACCTTGTGGCGCTGCATAAAGATAAAGGTAAAGCGCTTTATGAACGCAATATTCGATACTATTTGGGCAGTGAGAAGTCAGATGTAAATAGAGATATTCAAAGAACCCTTGAAACGGATCCCGGCGCATTTTTTTATCTGAATAATGGTGTCACAGCGCTCTGCTCGGACATTCGCGCAAAGGACAAAAAGGCAAATAGGCGGCGATTGAAAGTGATAGGGTTGTCGATTGTCAATGGTGCTCAAACGGTCGCTTCAGCCGCTGAAGTTATGGCCCAAGATGAGCCACCAAATATCCAGCTAGCCAAGGTCATGTTGACCTTGATTCAAGTGAATGCAGACGGCACGTTTGGGCCAAGGGTGACTCGCGCTCGAAATAGCCAGAACCCTGTTTCAGTAGGGAACTTTGCGTCTCAAGACCCAGTTCAAGAGCGACTTCGACAGGAACTAAAGGGACTTGGTATCGAATACCACTATCGCCCGGAAGCGTTGGCAGTTGCCGCGCCTAACAGCTTGCTATTGAGCGAAGCCGTAATCGCGTTGGCTTGGCTACAGGCTGACCCAAGGTACGCCGTTTGGCTTAAGTCTGGCAAGGTGGACCTGTATGACACGAACGCAGAAGGTTATAAGGCACTCTTCAGGAACCTGACATGGCCACAACTGGCGAATGCGGTTTACTATTCGCGAGCCGTGCTCAAGCTAATCAAGAGCGCAGATCAAAGTAGCTCTGGTATCGAGCGATTGGTGTACCGCCACGGAGCACATGCCATTGGTTGGAGTTATCTCAAACGTCTTCGAAACCGAATCGATGCATCCTCCCCCATCGAGCCCCGTACCATTCCAGCAGTGATTAGCGCAAGCTTTGACACCCATAGGCAGATCGCATTTGATCAATACAACAGCCTATTTGGTGGTCCCCTGGCCTTTTTTAAGAACCAAACCGACACTACGCCCTACCTTGTCAAAGTAATGATTCAGTCCTACGACCTTCAAGACCATCCGGCCATACCGGCGCTCCGTGTGGCGAAACCAAGGAGCTCTTCCCAGTGAACCCTTTTCAATTTCTTGTCGCAAACGCGAAGAAAGTCTGACGGGGCATGATTCAAAACTTGGATCAACCTCGGATCGGCAAGACCAGCGGCCGCGGCGAGCCACGCATTTTTGCAAGAAGTGCCCAAGCGCAGTTACCACGCCAAGCAGCGAGTGACGGATAACGATCTATTTGACAACCGACTTATCAAGGGCGACAACTTGCTGGCGCTGAAAGCGCTGGAGGCGGAGTTTGCGGGCAAAGTGAAGTGTGTTTTCATTGATCCGCCATACAACACCGGCAATGCATTTGATATTACGATGACGGATGGGGGTCCTGATCTGGCTGGGTCTAATGAGAGACCGATTGGAGATCATTCGTCGCTTGCTCGCCGATGATGGCTCGTTGTGGATCACTATTGATGACAACGAAGCGCATTATCTTAAGGTGATGTGTGATGAGGTGTTTGGACGCAGCAATTTTGTTGGCAATGCAATTTGGCAGAAGAAGTACACAGTTGCGAATGATGCGAAATGGCTGTCCGGAAACCATGACCACATCCTCGTTTATGCTGCTAATAAACAGTCATGGCGACCGTATAGGTTGGGCCGAACTGAAGAGATGAACGACCGATACCGGAATCCTGATAACCATGCTAAGGGACCTTGGAAGGCAACTCCACTTTACGCGAAGCGAAGTGGATCGGAAAAGGAGAAAGCGTTTTCGATCAAGTTCAAGAATGGTTTTGTCTGGACCCCGCCGCGTGGTACTTCTCCTAGGTTTCCTGAAAATTCGTTGCGAACAATGGACGCAAACGATGAGATATGGTTTGGTGTCGATGGCACCGCTTCACCGTCCCGTAAAACGTTTTTGAGTGAACTAAAAATCTCGGGAACACCTGCACCCACAATTTGGTTGCACTCTGAAGTTGGGCACAACCACGAAGCTAGGGAAGAAGTTAAAGCGGCAAATCCTGACAATCCTTTTGATACGCCGAAACCAGAACGGTTACTAAAGCGCGTACTTG
>JADJFX010000023.1 GCA_016708345.1 Candidatus Rhodoferax bjergmarkensis | reverse complement strand
ACACACAGGCCGGGACGCTGGCAGGCTGGCGCGAAGGCATCGCAGCAAGGGCCGTAGGCAATCCGTTGTTGAGGTTTGCAGTGTCGGCATCATTCACAGGGCCAATGCTAGCCAGGTGCAATGCCGAGGGCGGCGGGGTTCATGTTGTGGGTGATTCGAGTACGGGCAAAACCACCTTGATCGAGGCAGCATGTGCAACATGGGGCGGGCCTGGATTCAAGCGCAGTTGGCGCGCAACGGCAAACGGCATGGAAGGCGCGGCGGCGATGTTCAATGATTGCTTGCTGGCGCTGGATGAAATCAGCGAGTGTGACCCGAAGGAAATCGGGAACATCGTTTATTCGCTGGGCAATGGATCGGGCAAACAACGCGCAAGCCGCAGCGGCAATGCACGCAGCGTAACCCGCTGGCGCTGCTTTGTCATATCCAGTGGTGAGCGCACCATTGCAACGGCCATGCAAGAGGGCGGATTCAGGGCAAAAGCGGGGCAATCTGTACGACTGTTGGACCTTCCAGCGGCGCAGACCTATGGGGCATGGGACACCTTGCACGACGCAACAAGCCCGGCGGCGTTTTCAGATGCGATCAAGCGGACTGCAGTGCAACACCACGGACATGCAGGCCGGGCATTCCTGGAAAAGCTGACACGCGATACAGCGGACTATTGCGCCGAGCTGGAAAAAATCAAGGCACTGCCACTATTCGCAACCGATGGCACCGAAGGTCAACACAAGCGGGCGGCGGCGCGGTTTGCATTGATCGGCATGGCAGGCGAGCTGGCGACCGAGTACGGCATTACCGGCTGGTCAGTTGGCGATGCGATCAAGGCAGCGGCGCAAACCTTCAAGCTGTGGCAGGCTGATCGTGGCGAGGGCAACAATGAGCGCAGGCAGATTGCAGAAAAGGTGCAAGGCTTTATTGAACGGCATGGCGATGCACGCTTTTCAAATGTGGACTACACCGGCGAATTGACCGTTCGGGATCGGGCGGGCTGGTGGCGCAGTAACGGCGATGGCCGGGAATATCTTTTCACAGCGGATGGAATGCGCGAAGCCTTGAAAGGGTTTGACTTCAAGCGGGCGCTCGATGTGCTGCAAGACCTTGGGGCATTGCCAGCACCGGGGGCCGATGGAAAGCGGGCGCGGTTCTATCGTGTTGGCGGCATGGGTGCAAAGCTGTACCCAATAACCATAGAGAAGCTGGAAGTAAGTCGCTATGGCGCTTGATTCACTCTGGACATTTCTCGAACATGAGGTATCAGGGGTATCTGGGGTGCAACCCAGTATCCATGCGGGCTACAGCCGATACCCCATGAAAAAACATGAGGTATCAGGGGTATCAGGCAAAGCAGGTAGCGTACCGGGCGCTGTGATGAATGGCAACATTGATACCCCTGATACCCCACAGGAAAACATAGGGTATCAGCGCAAACCCGCACCGTTATTGGCTTGCACCCTTGATACCCTTGATACCTGCAAAAAAATCGTTATCGAAGCCAATGCAGCAAATGAGCGACTTACAGGCGACCGTCTCACGCAAGCGTCAGACCCCGACCGGCATTGCTATCCGCACACCACGGCAGCAAACACCACCGAGCTGGCGCTGATGACCCGCAGACTGGCGCACTTTGACCGGCTGGGGCTGGACATTGACCAGGCCGAGCGCCAGGCCGACATGCTGCAACAGCGTGACCGCGAAGCTGACGACCGGCGTTCTTGTCTCGAATGCTCAAACCTTACCGGGCATGGACGGACATGGAATTGCAGGGCGGCGCGTCAACGTGGTGCACGTGGCGCAGGCTTGCCAGTTGACTACACCCAGATGCTGACCCGCTGCAATGCTTGGATGGCGCAGCAAGGCCGTTTATAGGGCATGTACGGCACGATTACGGCAAGGGTGCGGAACAGTACGCGCGCGCGTGAGAAGCACCCTAAGATAACCCTAAACCCCAAGGTTACCCCAAGGGTACGGGGGGCTATGCCGACCAGTATGCGCGCGCGTGAGAAAGTAGCCAAAGTTTCTTGAGTCCATCCGCGCGTGCGCGTACTGTTCCTGATAGCCACCGAGCGTCAAGGTAACGACGGTAATAAAACGGCAAGATTAGTGCGATATTAGTGCCAGGGTAGGGCAAGGTTTTGCTAAGGTTTCATAAGGTTTGACGGGGCGATTACGGGTAGGCAGGCATCAATCTCTGGCACTTCGCCCCACCTGGACCGGGTGTGCCAAGTCGATTTATCGCTAACACCCAACTTGCCGCCAAAACTGTTGTGTGCGCGCGCGAAGCCGGGGGGCGTTCAGCCTTTGGCGAATGGCTGGACAAAGACCGACTGTTCAGCTTTCATTCTCAAAACATAACCAGAAAAGATACCCAAGGGGGCTATGCGCCATCTTTGGCGAATGGCGAGGTGTAGACCGAATGTCCCACTTCATTTGCACATCCGCGAAATGGGATATTTTTTTGCTTTGACCCCCACACCCTAATTCGCGGATACACACACGGCGATGGATGAACGGTCTATTCAGCGCGAAGCATGAAGGATGACGACACCCCCTACCCTGGGGCCGGGGGCTATGCGCTTCTTTGGCCGAATCGACTTTTCATAGACCGCATGTTTCCGCACAGAGAGAAAAAATCTCAGTTTTGGAAACAATCAAATCAGCAAATCAAAATGGCGGGGTTCATTTGCCTTGATGTTGGTTCTGATGTTGGTACGCAGTCTAAAAACGAGTGTTTTACCTACGCGGTTCGTATCCCTGTATTTCCGCCGTACCCCAAAAAACAGGGGGTATCCAAGGCAAAACCGGGGAACAAACCGGGGAACAACTTTGTATTTTCAGCGGTAAAAACGGTGTTCTTCATAGGTAAACCGCGTTTAAGTTGGAATCCTTAGTAACCAATCGAAGTCAAAAAATCGGTACTTTTGGCTACACCATGGCTACACAGGCCAGGCCAGGCAGTCTGTAACCAGTCTGTAAATGGCGGTTTTCATAGGTAAAACGTAGCTTTGTCATAGGCGCGACATACGGATTAGTAATCCGCCTGTCATGGTTTCACCGGCACCACATACCCGCCAAAAGGTGGGGTGTGCTGTGGATAAATGTGGGGAAAAAAATCTGCATAGAATCGGCAAACCAAATGCATTTAGCAAAAAACCCCGAAGCCTGCCAGGGCAACGAGGTTTTTAGGGCACAAAGGCCTACGATCTTTTCTCGGGATCAGGCTTAAGAATATCACGGACGTATCGTTTTTTCCCGCTGTAGGCAGCAAAACGCGACAAAGTTGGTGGTATTCGGCCCGTGCATGAGGTGTTTTCAATCATTTTTGGGATCACCAATGACACAAAAACCTACTGCCCCAATCGGGCTATCGAAGGTGCAGGCCGCCAAATTCATGGGCGTATCTGCCGTAACGTTTCAAAAAGCACTTCAAACTGGGCGCGTGCCGCCAGGGTTCCAACTCACTGAGCGCGGGCATTGCCGTTGGCATCCCGAAACGCTCACAGCACTTCTGAAATCAGCCGCCTAGTCCGGCACCAATCCCCATTTTTTTCACCATGCCTACATCCCCGGCAGGGGTTCGCACAGGCAAAAAAATAGCCAGCGCGGTGGCTGGCTAAATCATGAGGTGCCGTTGACGCGGCAACAACAAAAGATGAATGTTGACAATTTTACTGAAAACACCAACGGCCTGAATACTGACACCAACGCGCTGATTTTTGCCAGTCACGGGGCCATAGAGCAAGCATTCCAAGCGGCCATTGCAGCAGCGGGCCTGACACCACCAGACGAGATCATTGGCGACGGCAAGATTCACCGATTCAGCACCAACGACCGGCACGGCGACACCGCAGGCTGGTATATCTTGCACCTGGACAAATTACCCGCTGGCAGCTTTGGCAATTGGCGCGAAGGCCGCACAGAAACATGGTGCAGCGTCAAACCCAAGGAACATACACCGGCACAACAAAGTGAATATGCAGCGCGGTTGCGATCAATGCGCAATGCCCGGTATCTGGCGAAAAATGCAGAAAACGACAAGGCAGCAAAAACGGCGGCGGCGATATGGGCAGCGGCAACACATATTGCTGATCCATCGGCGCACGGCTACCTAGTCGAAAAAGGCATTCAAGCCCACGGCGCGAGACTGATTGCAGCATTTGCAGCGCGGGAACTTTGCCCATTCGGTAACTTATCGCCATCATTGTCCGGGCCGCTTTTGGTGATCCCCAAGATGAATGCAGCGGGCGAGCTGCGCAGTCTGCAATTCATTGCCGAAGATGGCACAAAACGACCACTTACAGGCGGCGAATCTAAGGGTGCCACTACCTGATAGACCAGCAACTCACAGCGCCAGCAAGGGCTGTAAAAATCGTTTGTGAAGGCTTTGCAACCGGCGCATCTATCCATGAAGCAACCGGGCACCCTGTAGCTGTTGCATTCGACCGGGGCGGGCTTGATCCTGTTGCAAAGGCACTGCGCAAGGCAGACCCAGAGGCGGCGCTAATCGTTGCGGCGGATGATGACCACCAGAAAAAAGGCAACCCAGGACGCACGGACGCGCAAGCAGCGGCGCTGGCAGTGGGCGGCGTGATGGTTGTTCCCATGTTTCCAGCGAACAGGCCAGACAGTGCGACAGACTTTAACGACCTGCACCAGATGGCGGGCGGTGGGCTTGATGCTGTAAAGGCGTGTTTTGTCGATGCTATAAATTCAATATCTGCACCCGCACATTCCACGGTGGCTATCGGCCAAAATGAACCTGAAAACGTGCCAGAGGATGTGCCAGTAACTGCGCCAGTGATCGAAGCTGATCCAGTGCAGGCAGCGGGCAGCGAACCACCAGCACCGGGCAGCGATACCACCGAAGGCGCGGAACAATCGCCAAAGGTTGCATACAACGTTTTCCCCGCAATCGAGGGCAGGCCGGATTACATCGTGCTTGATGATTGGGCAGAGGACGCAAGCGGCAACCACAAACCGGGCGTTTACCACTGCGGAATCAAGGTCAACAAGAAAACCGGCGAACCAGAGGGAACGTTTGATAGCTGGATATGTAGCCCCTTGCATATTGATGCCATCACATTCGACGCACAGAACAACAACTATGGCCGATTGCTTCGGTTCAAAACCACCATAGGCAAATGGCGCGAATGGGCAATGCCAATGGAATTGCTTGCTGGCGATGGTGCGCAGTTGCGCGGTGAACTATTGGCAATGGGCGTTGCACTTGACCCCGGCAGCGCAAGGTATCAGCTACCGATTTACCTGCAATGGAAAGAACCCAAGCGCCGGATGCACTGCGCATTACAGGTGGGCTGGTGCGGCAATTCATTCGTGTTACCGGATACCGTGATTGGGCCGGATGCCGCTGGCGTGATTTTCCAATCTGGTG
>JADJFX010000022.1 GCA_016708345.1 Candidatus Rhodoferax bjergmarkensis | reverse complement strand
AACTACCAGCCGCGCGTGAGCCTGAAGGATTCCATCATTCGTCGCGAAATGCGTCGCAGGGCATGAAATTCACCGATCAGGATTTTCGCAATTCGCAGCAGATGCGTTCGCGTGTGCTGGAGAGCCATGCATGAATCAGGTCGTCTGTCCTCCGACTTGCGCTGGCAAACAAGCGCACCCAAACGTAAGCTCACAGCGGGAGAAAACCACCATGCTTTTCTCATCCAACCCGCACTTCGGCGGGTGCCTCCAAGTTATTGATCGGACTCCGGAAAAGTGATGACCTCGCGGTTTTGCCCGCTTCTTCGTGAAAAAGACCGGTGGCTCGCCGGACTGATCTCCCACTGCGCAGGTGAACAACTCCCTGACTGCCAAGAAAGGAACATTGCGGGGGCCAGCCACGCAACCAGCCGGTTAGTTAAACCAAGGTCGTGCGGTGCTTGCGCGGTGGGCTGTATGATCTCATTCTGGACTTGGTGCCCCACTCCTGCGACCTATGGCCAATCGTTTGGTGCCGAACTGAATGAAGACAACTGACTCTGTATGATGTATGTGCCACGCGGCTTTGCCCATGCCTTCCTGACCCTGCAGGACGACACCGAAGCCCTGCACCGTGAGCGACTATTACGCGCCGGACCCGAACGCGGCATACGCTACAACGATCCGAAATTTTCCATCGCCCGGCCCATGGAGCCGCAAGAAAAAAACGCCAAGGACCTGCAATGGCCGGACTTCGATCCAGCCTTCCACGGCGTTGAAACCTTTACGCGGACTTGTAGGCGCCGACGCTTTTCCGCGTTCGGCAAAGGTCTTGATTTCAGCCAAGACCTGCTTTGATTCCATGATGTAGCCATTTTTTCCGCCAAACAGGGCTTAGTAGCGAGTGCAGAAATCTTCATAAGTCGGTGCCGCCGGTACACCGGCGCCTGACTTTGTAAGATCAAAGAAACTGTGCGATCAACTTCACGCATGCTGGACAGGTTGCGGGAACAAATTGAGGATCTCTGCAGCTTCGCCACTTTTGAAAATCTCCATATCCTGCCGTAGCCGGCATCGGATACCATCAGCTGACGCTTATTATTGGATCTTCGACGCCATTACAGTGAACCGATAAAGCACTTTTTCGCAACCCCACTCAAATAAGCCCTGCAAACACCCCAAAAGTCTTCCTTTTGTTTTTTTCATAATAATGCAATGGCCCGCGCACGGCTGGCGATCCAGCGCTCCAGCCGCAAGCGGTTTTTTCCATAAGGAATGATCTTGGCGTTTGTCTCGAAAATTGCGCCCCTTCGTCAGCACGCAAGAACCACCGGTAAACATCCACTGTCGAAACCAGGACAAACCGATCCGTCTGGACGGCTGCTCGAACATCTGATGAGCTTTTGAATCTGGCTCCAATCGACCTCCAGGGTCCCGGGCTGGCAACCCATTTGAGCGAGGAAACCCCGCAAGATGATCAGATCAAAATAAAAGTCATTCCCTTCATTTCTCCAAAGTTCCTTGAGTTCAAGCCGTGTGAAAACGAGGTTTATGGAGCAGGGTCGATCCGACAAATCCTGCGACCAATCAGGCAGGCTTTCATAATGCAGCCCGTCTTGCAGGTTGTTCCAACGAAATTGGCGTGGAGTGCATCAAGGCCGGGCCGCAAGACACCCGCAACCGCGGGATCACCTGGAATATGCTTGCAGTACAGACTGCAGTTATAGGGGCGGCACCAGCTTCAATTTCCTTGGTTTTTGGCCGTCCCACCTCTTTTCTTAAGCGGTGTTTTTGTTGATATTGCTGGATGGAAAATTTTTCGGCACCGCGAGCATTTTAGTAACAAACATCGCCTTCAGCCTGAATGGCGATCACGAAGTAATGCGCGCTGCGGTGACTGCGCCACGTCAATATGCTGGTACCAGACATATTCAGGCTGAAACTTGGCTGAACCTGTTGCCAAAATCTCTTTGCAAACATCAAATTCCGCCCGCGTCTCAGGTGAATTCCAAAGGCGCCGTCATCGTATCGTAAACTGAACGGTGCTGGTTCCGAGGTAGTCAACCCGGCATTGGCCGAAACCGTCGCCAACCCACGAACTGTTGCAATATTTTCCGGTGCCATTCGCACCCTGATGTTCAGCGGCAAGCCCGTGCGCTCACGGGTCTCACTCAGCGCGCCAAGTTGTTTACCACCTTTTGAAATGATCGGGGTTTTGCAACTTGGTTGTATGAAGTTGGCACGCCACCCGCCATCGACACCCGTATCCGGGTCGGGATTGCGAACCGGTCTTCCACATTTCCGGGCGTAATGGCGAGCCATTGGGGTAGTCAGGCTGATATCCAGACCAATAGAACGGGCGTGTTGAATGATGCACTGTGATCCCTATGCAAGCATCGGCTCACCGCCGCCAGGGTAAAACTCACCGCTTTGGTTTTCCCCAGCCCTTCATCTCGGTCGAGACGCTTCAGCAGGTCTGTGGGGAGGAAGATCGATCGGCCGCATAATGTTTCGGCATAAAAGAAGGAACAGCGATGGTTGCAGGGGTTGGTCAGGCGAATTTCAAAGTGACCGGAAGTAAGTCCGCCGGACTGGCAGCAGTGCCATTTTGCGGATGGTAAAAACCTTCTTCGAAAAATCCAATTGACCAAGTTCCATGATGACCACCTTCTTTATTGGCAAGTATTGTGAAGACTTAATTCTCCCCTCTCGCGAGGAGGTTTAACTTGAGGAAAATTCGGCTCTATCACCTCCTGGAGATTGGGAGAGCAATACGATGAACTGTCGGACAAAAGCATCCAAACTCTAAGGTTCAGGCCGAACGGAACCACACTCAGGCGAGCAAAACCACAGATGCTGCAGCCAGGATCACTGGGCTGAGGGGCAGCGGAGCCCTCAAGATGAATGGGGCGTTGCAACACCTTACCCGCAACGTCGGCAACCTGCCGCGCAAAGTCGACAATAGACTGGTGGTTTTCCGACCGGATTGAGCAAGGTAAAGCGCGGTGGTCGTCTTTCCCGGGCCAAAAAGTGCAAATCTTTTTCCCCCTAATTGTGGGGAGGCCACGAAATTTGCCGTTGCACACCCGGACGTTTTTCAGCACGATTTTCCCTGTCTCAACGGCGGCCCGTGAAACGAAAAAGAATCAATTGCCAGCGCCTGAATGATGTCAGATCAGGCATGCCAAAAAACCGCATTAGGCGCAGAACAAGGCATGGGCGCTGACGGGCTCCGCACATGCAGGCCATCACACGCTCGGCAGCAAAGTGACCAATGGCATTGGACACCGGTCCCAGTAAGCGACGCATTCACTCACCTCGCCCACCATCTCACCGTAGACGTGAGCGGTCGAAATGTAGGTGAATCGATGGACACCAGCCAGCAAGGCCCGCTCCAGGAAGCGCCTCCAGATTCACCGTGCAGCGGCGAAACGCCTGGACGAATTGGCTACAAAATCCTCGTCAGTCGGGCCTGCGCAATGGACCAAGGCATCCAGCCAAATTGCGCTTGCGCAATCGATTCCAGATCATCCAGATCAACGGTGACATCTGCATTGCGCCGACCAAAACTGCGAACCGTCCAGCCACGCAGTCGCATGCTCTGAACCACCGCTCGATCAATCAACCCACTGGCACCCACCACTCCGACGCTCAGCATATTGGTTCCTCTTTGTGAATAGTTTCGACCTTGAAATTGATGCGCGTGCCATCCTTTGTAATTTATCTTCTGCTTGTTCAAGCGCTTCTTCCATCAGCTCAATGGGATAAAACGCAGGATCTTCCATGGTTTGACCCACAATTCCTCTATGGGCTGACCACACAAAAGACAGTCTCGTCCAGAAATGGCGCGCTGTAACGATGTGAAAGTTTCATCTCGGTCCAGTGAGGTGACTCTGCCAGCCAGATCGGCCACATATTGACCATGACGCACTCAGGCGGCCGAAGCAAAGTAATTAAAAGTTTTGACCCAGGGGGCACACACAACAATGTCGGCGTTGCCAAATAGTTCTGCTTTTTCCCGTGTGTTCATCCTCTCGCCATACAACCTTGAATCCACGCGCCTCTAAAAAGGAACAGATTTCCGCGTCATTGCTCACGCGGTTAGAGCCAAGATTTCAGGTGGGCGGGTGACATAAACCCGCGACTGTTGTTTGCCTTTTCATCCAGCTTGTGGGGCTCTCGACACTCGCAAAGGTGGAGCGGAGATAGTCAAAGCGCTGGTGCATGGCAAAACCATCCGCCATCCAGACTTTGTCAAATTCAATGATTGAACAGCAGGGCGAAGGAGACGATGCATCGAGTTCAATAATGCGTTCAGCCGGAAAACCAAGGCAAGCCAGCGTGTCTCTTTGCCAGTCACGCAGCTGGATCGTTACGATCGGCAAATCCTGCGGCAAACCAGCCAATTGAATCGCCTGCAGCAGTGGCAAAGTATCGGCCATCCAATGGGCGTATACGCTATTGCCACCAAGAAAAAGCACTCTCTTTCTTGATGCGCTGACGGCCTGCAACAAATGGTGTTGCATCGACCGTGCATTGGCTGCCATCGGGTGCAACATCTCGCAAAAACGGGTAAAAACGAAGCCACTCAGGATCCCAGATCATGTCGTTGTTGCGCGAGAGTGGAAAAGGTATTTCGCTGCCATTGGGGAGCTTGGGCGTTGGCGCATCACGCCAAAAAATGAGCCGCATATCCTCAGCGCAAACGGCCCAGGCCGGCTTACTGCTGTCATCTGCCACCAGCTGAGCCATTTCTGAAAACTGGGGCCTAGTGTTATGGCCGAAACAGGAACCTGGAACGGTTTCAGGGCGCAATCTCGCGAATCTCGTAGCCACTCGCTTTACCCCACGATCCAAGGTCACTCATCATTCGAGCCGTCGTGGTGAAATTCGGGGCAGACGTCAAGGCGGTTCGAACAGCCTGCGCTTCCAACTTCTGCCCTTGTAAATCCAACGCAATCGCCAAGTTCTCATGAAACTTTGTGATTTGAGGATGAAAGGCCACAGCCTGCTTTAGAAATGCAACACCCTGTACCAAGCGCTCCCCGCGCACCGCCTCGCAACCCAACTCATTCAAACCATAGGCCCGGCAATGAAAGGGAAGACTGTCAAGCACACGGCGACAAATGAGTTCGGCCTCAGCCAAACGCCCACTTTGCAACAACTCAAGAATCGGCGAAAGCTGGCTCTGAAAGGGCCTCACTGCAGGCATATCTGCACGCACCGCCTGCGCTTCCATGCGCCGACCTTGCATCTCCAATGCCTCGGCCAGTGTTTTGTGAAAGCCGATGACCTCTGGATGGCAGGCTACCGCCTGGCGCAGCAGCTCACACCCCTGAGCAAATCGTCCGCTCTGAAAAAGATCGCGCCCTTGTTGGTGCAAAGCACTGGCTTGCTGGGGCAAATCCGCCACGATTCGCCGACAGGCCGCCTCGGCAGCCCCCGTGTTTCCTGACCCCAAATGCTCAATGACACCAAATAGCTCGATCAATAAAGATGCCACGCAAAGTCCCCAGAAATTGATTCAAAGACAGCAGCCACTGTAGCGCACCAATAAGGATGGAACTCCAAGCATTCGCCTTATTTTTCGCATCTGGAAATCAAGACCGTCAAGCAAAAGGGAACACTCAGAACCCTTTGCCATCGGTTAGCACCATGTGCAAAAACATCCGCTACCCCCGCGGATGGTGCTGTGCATGCAGAACTTTGAGCCGCTCGCGCGCCACGTGGGTGTAAATGGTGGTGGTGGAAATGTCCGCATGCCCCAGCAGCATCTGCACCGCCCGCAAATCAGCGCCATGGTTAAGTAAATGGGTGGCGAAGGCATGGCGCAGGGTGTGCGGCGACAGCGGCACGGTGATGCCGGCGCTGCGCGCATGTTTTTGACAATCATCCAGAACATGACCCGGCTCATGGCCGTGCCCGCATGGACGCCGCGGTGGGTGACAAACAGGTCTTCGGTCTGCTTGCCCGCCAGCAGCGCTGGCCGTGCTTCGCTCAGGTAACGCGCAAGCCAGACGCTGGCCACTTCGCCAAACGGCACCAGCCGCTCCTTGTTGCCCTTGCCGAACACCCGCAGCACGTTGTCCGACAAACTCACATTGAACACCTTGAGCGTCACAGCTCGCTCACGCGCAATCCGCTGGCGTACATCAGCTCCAGCATGGTTCGGTCGCGCACGCCTTGGGCGGTGTCGGTATCAGGCACCCACAGCAAGGCCTCCACTTGGGATTCGGTCAAGGTTTTGGGCACCCGCAGGGCCCTGCTTGGCGGCCTGCAGTTTGAGCGTGGGGTCAGCCGTGATGATGCGCTCGCGCAGCGCCCAGAGAAAGTAGCGTTTGAACACGGTGAGTCGGCGGTTGGCGGTGGTGGCCTTGGTCGCAGCGTGCTGCTCGCCAAAATAGGCGTTCAGGTCGATTTCTGAGGTTTCGGTTAACAGCCGGCCCCGCGCTGCCAACCAAGCGGCATACAGGGTCAGGTCACGCCGGTAGGCAGCGAGGGTATTTTTGGCCAAGCCTTCTTCCAGCCACAAGGCGTCAATAAAAGCATCAATCAAGGCATCACCTTGGGGTGGGACGGAGGTCACAAAAAATCCTTTGGCGGTTTGACAGGGCAAGGCCGCATGGTAGTTCATGGTATTGCGGTCCAGCATCTCTGCTAACCTTGCGCCATGCCCCCTTCCCAGCCTTCCCAGCCGGCCAAGACACCCGATCAGCCGATGGACTACCGCCCTGCCCGCCCCACCACGCCCCCGTTGCGCTATCTGGCGCTGGCGGGCCCCACCGCTTCGGGCAAGACGGCGGCTGCGCTGGCCATTGCGCAAGCGCATGCAGTGGAGATCATCAGCGTGGATTCGGCGCTGGTGTACCGGGGCATGGACATTGGCACCGCCAAACCCACGGCTGCCGAGTTGGCCGCAGCCCCACACCACCTGATCAACATCCGTGATCCGCTGCAAGCCTACAGCGCCGCCGAGTTTGTGCAGGATGCCACGCGACTGATTGACGAAATCAAGGGGCGTGGGCGTTTACCGCTGCTGGTGGGCGGCACCATGCTGTATTTCAAGGCCTTGTTTGACGGGCTGGACCCCATGCCAAAGGCAGACCCGGCCACGCGCGCGGTGATTGAGCAAGAGGCCCGGCAGCTCGGCTGGCCGGCCCTGCATGCCCAATTGGCGCTGGTGGACCCGGTGACGGCAGCACGGCTCAAACCGCAGGATTCCCAGCGCATCTCCCGCGCGCTGGAGGTTTTTAGGCTGTCGGGGCTGCCTCTATCGTCCTTTCACACTACAAAATTGATAGCTGCTCGCGCAGATTCCACGTGCGCAGAAGGCATAAATGATGCTAAAAATTCAGAACCTGACACGCTGCTGATTTCGCTGGAGCCGCAAGACCGCGCTTGGCTGCACCAGCGCATCGCGTATCGCTTTGACGCCATGCTGAGCGCTGGTTTTCTGGACGAGGTGAAAACGCTGCGCGCGCGCGGCGACCTGAACCCCGACCTGCCTTCGATGCGCTGTGTGGGCTATCGTCAGGCTTGGGATTACCTGGACGCGCTGGAGGCCGGAGCCCCCGCCACTTTGAATGAACTGCGCGACAAGGGCATTGCCGCCACGCGCCAGCTGGCCAAGCGCCAGATCACCTGGCTGCGCGCCATGCCCCAGCGCCACGTGGTGGCCTGTGATGCCCCTGACGCGCAGACGCAAGTGCTGGCCTTAGTCGATCGCCAAACGCTGGGTGCCGCCTGAAGCCAGCTTTTTCGGCAAGGTGAGCGTCAGCACGCCGTTGTCGTATTTGGCTTTGGCCTGCGTGGCGTCAATGTCCACCGGCAACTGGAAGCTGCGCGACACCGCACCAAAATAGCGTTCGCTGCGCAGCACTTTTTCATCTTTGCCGGTGCTGTCGTGCTGTTTTACTTCCGCCCGAAGCGTCACGATGCTGCCGTCCAGCGACACATGAATGTCTTCCTTGGGCACACCGGGCACTTCGGCATGAACGGTGTAGGCCTTTTCGGTCTCTTTCACATCGACCTTGATTTGGGCCGCACTGGGCAAGGGGTCGCCATGCAAGGCTTTGACGTAAAAGCCAGGTGCTACATCACGGAAAAAATCGTCAAAAAGGTTGCCACGGCTGATCAGTGAGTTCATTTTTTGCTCCTTGAGTGAATTGACGGAATGAGTCATCAACTTGGTGGCCCCACAACCCCCATGGCCGCAGGTTCCACACACCGGAGTTAAGGGTAAGCAAGGCAATTCTCAAGAGCAGAATGAATGACGTTTGATCCCCGTCAAAGGCAACCTGGCAAGAATCACAACTTGACGCAATCGGCGAAGTAATGTGTTTGGCCATCGGCCCCTTCTTCTTCCACCAAACCGTGAATATCGGTTTCAAAACCGGGGCATTGGGTGTTGAACTCGCGGGCAAACTTGAGGTAATCCACAATTTTCTTGTTGAACACTTCACCCGGGATCAAGAGCGGGATGCCCGGTGGGTAAGGCGTCACCAGCCCGACGGTGATGCGGCCCTCCAGCTGGTCGATCTCCACCCGTTCGGTCTTGCGCAGCGCAATGTGGGCGTAGGCGTCGCTGGGTTTCATGGCCGGCTCCAGGTCGCTCAGGTACATGTCAGTGGTCAGGCGCGCAATGTCGTATTTGGCATAGAGCTGGTGCACGTGCTGGCACAAATCGGCCAAGCCCATTTTTTCGTACTTGGGGTACTTCTGGCAGAACTCGGGCAGGATGCGCCACATGGGCTGGTTTTTGGCATAGTCGTCCTTGAACTGCTGCAGTGCGGTCAACATGCTGTTCCAGCGACCCTTGGTGATGCCGATGGTGAACATGATAAAAAAGCTGTACAGGCCGGTTTTTTCGACCACCACACCGTGCTCAGCCAGAAACTTGGTCACGATGCTGGCCGGTATGCCGGTTTTGGCAAACTTGCCGTTCAAATCCATGCCCGGCGTCACGATGGTGGACTTGATCGGGTCCAGCATGTTGAAGCCGGTCGCCATTTTGCCGAAACCATGCCAGTTCACACCCGCCTTGGCCTTGGCGGACTCGCCCTTGATGACCCATGCGTCAGAGCGGCCAATGCCCTCCTCCACCAAGTTGTCCGGCCCCCACACCTTGAACCACCAGTCGTCACCGTATTCCTTGTCCACCTTGCGCATGGCACGGCGAAAATCGAGCGCTTCGGCAATGCTTTCTTCCACCAGTGCGGTGCCACCGGGTGGCTCCATCATGGCCGCCGCCACGTCGCAACTGGCAATGATGCTGTACTGCGGCGAGGTCGAGGTGTGCATTAAAAACGCCTCGTTAAAGAGGTGCTTGTCCAGTTTGACGGTTTGCGAATCCTGCACCAGCACATGGCTGGCCTGGCTGATACCCGCCAGCAGCTTGTGGATGGACTGGGTGGCGTACACCATGGCATGTTTAGGACGCGGCCGGTTTTTGCCCATGGCATGGTAAGAGCCATAGAACGGGTGAAACGCGGCATGCGGCAGCCACGCTTCGTCAAAATGAATGTTCTCCACATAGCCATCGAGCATGTTTTTGATGGTTTCGGTGTTGTACAAGACACCGTCATAAGTGGACTGCGTCAACGTCAGCACCCGGGGCTTGATGCTGTCCACATCCACATCAGGCAGATGCTGTTTGACCAAGGGGTTGGAGCGGATTTTGGCCTTGATGTTGGCCTGCTCAAACTCGCTTTTCGGAATGGGGCCAATGATGCCGAAGTGGTTGCGCGTGGGCTTCAGAAACACGGGGATGGCCCCGGTCATGATGATGGCGTGCAGATTGGACTTGTGGCAGTTGCGGTCTACCACCACCACATCATTCGGTGCCACCGTGTGGTGCCACACCATTTTGTTGCTGGTACTGGTGCCATTGGTCACAAAAAAGCAGTGATCTGCATTAAAAATGCGCGCGGCATTGCGCTCTGACGCAGCGACCGGGCCGGTGTGGTCCAGCAACTGGCCGAGCTCTTCCACCGCATTGCACACGTCGGCGCGCAGCATGTTTTCACCAAAAAATTGGTGAAACATCTGCCCCACCGGGCTCTTTAAAAATGCGACCCCGCCCGAGTGGCCAGGGCAGTGCCACGAATAAGACCCATCTTCCGCGTAATCCAGCAGAGCCTTGAAAAACGGTGGTTGAACACCTTCAAGGTAACTTTTGGCTTCGCGAATGATGTGGCGTGACACAAACTCCGGCGTGTCTTCAAACATGTGAATGAAACCATGCAGCTCACGCAGGATGTCGTTGGGGATATGGCGCGAGGTCTTGGTTTCACCGTACACGTAAATTGGCACGTCCAGGTTTTTGCGCCGCACCTCTTCAATGAAATGGCGCAGGTTCAGCACGGCGGGGTCCAGATCCGGGCCGGGGGTGAACTCCTCGTCGTCAATCGAGAGGATGAACGCACTGGCGCGACTTTGCTGCTGGGCAAACTGGCTCAAGTCGCCATAACTTGTCACGCCCAGTACCTCAAAGCCTTCCGACTCTATGGCTTGGGCCAGCGCCCGGATTCCCAGACCCGAGGTGTTTTCAGAGCGGAAATCCTCGTCGATGATGACAATGGGAAAACGAAATTTCATAGGGAACTCCAGCCACGCGAAAAAGTTAGAAAAACAGGCGCGAAGTGTACGGACTTATTAAGTCAGCCACCTTTCACGCGGGAGTTTTTGCCCGAAAATGTCACATCTGAATCACAAATAGGGAACAAAATGACCGAATCGACGCTCTGGTGGGTTCTTGCGGGTGCGATGGTCGCCGTTGAACTGCTGACGGGGACGTTTTATCTGCTGATGCTGGCCATCGGGATGGCGGCCGGGGCCATTGCCGCCCATGCGGGCATGCCTTTGAGCCTGCAGCTGGTGGTAGCGTCTGTGGTGGGCGGCGGAGCGGTCGTGGCCTGGCGCAGCTACAAACAAAAAACACCGTCGGCCCCGCCGGCCAATGCCAACCATGATGTCAACATGGATGTGGGGGAAACGGTGCAGGTGAAAGCATGGGCTGCAGACGGTACCAGCACGGTGAAATACCGCGGTGCCAGTTGGCAGGTGTTGCTGGCAGCGGGCGAGACACCCTCGCCAGGGCCGCATGCCATTGTGGAAATTCAGGGCAGCCGATTGATTGTTAAAAAACTGTAAAAAACCGCTCACCGCACAGGGTGGGCATTCACTGGAGAAATTGATGGAAATTGCTTTTATATTGTTGGTCATCGCCTTTGTGTTCATTTCGCAATCGGTCAAAGTCGTGCCACAGCAGCACGCCTGGGTGGTCGAGCGCCTGGGAAAATACAACGGAACCCTCACGCCGGGCTTGAACTTTCTGATGCCTTTTGTGGACAAGGTCGCCTACAAGCACATTCTCAAGGAAATTCCGCTCGACATTGCCAGCCAGGTTTGCATCACCAAAGACAACACCCAGTTGCAAGTGGACGGCATCTTGTATTTTCAGGTGACCGACGCCATGCGCGCCAGCTATGGCTCCAGCAACTTCATCATGGCCATTTCCCAGCTGGCGCAAACCTCACTGCGCTCGGTTATCGGCAAGCTGGAACTGGACAAAACCTTTGAAGAGCGCGACATCATCAACGCACAGGTTGTGCAGGCGATTGACGAAGCCGCTTTGAATTGGGGTGTGAAAGTACTGCGCTATGAAATCAAGGATCTGACCCCGCCGAAGGAAATTTTGCATGCCATGCAGCAGCAAATTACCGCCGAGCGTGAAAAGCGCGCCCTGATTGCCGCCTCTGAAGGCCGCCGCCAGGAGCAAATCAACATTGCCACCGGCGAACGTGAGGCCTTCATTGCGCGCTCCGAAGGTGAAAAACAGGCCGTTATCAACAAGGCGCAGGGTGAGGCCCAATCCATCACCGCCGTGGCCGAGGCAACGGCGCAGGCCATTGAACGCATTGCCAGCGCCATTCGTCAACCCGGCGGCGCGGATGCGGTGCAGCTCAAGGTGGCTGAAAAAGCAGTGGAAGCCTATTCCAAAGTGGCCGCCGATGCCACCACAACGCTCATCGTGCCGAGCAACATGACCGAGGTGTCAGCCCTGATCTCATCGGCCATGAAAATGGTGCAATCGCAGCGGGCTTGATCAAAGCCTCAAGACACATCAGGCGGCGTGGGCATCGGTTTGGCGATAGCGCTCAAACCAGAGCGCTATCTCGTGCTTGGGCATAGGCTTGGCGTAGTGGTAGCCTTGCGCAAAGGTGCAGCCCATGGCAGCCAGAGTGCGGCCAATACCGGCATCCTCAATCCCCTCGGCAACCGTGGTCAGTCCGAGTGTGCTGGCCAATTCCAGCGCAGCTTTGACAATGTGAAAGCTGCGCTCTGAGCTGTTCATTTGCTGCACAAAAGCCTTGTCGATCTTGATACAGGAGAACGGCAGCGTCTGCAGATAGTCCAACCCTGCATAACCGGTTCCAAAGTCATCCAAGGCAATGCCAATTCCCCCGGCACGAAGCCGGTTCAGGGCGTTGGACACCCCCTCAATATTGTTGATGACGATGGTTTCCGTCAATTCAATGCGCAGTTCACTGGCACGCATGCCATGGTGCGCTATGCAGGTTTCAATAGCGTCCACAATACCCTCCCCGCT
Organism: Candidatus Rhodoferax bjergmarkensis; assembly: GCA_016708345.1. Classification (GTDB taxonomy): domain Bacteria; phylum Pseudomonadota; class Gammaproteobacteria; order Burkholderiales; family Burkholderiaceae_C; genus Rhodoferax; species Rhodoferax bjergmarkensis. Next base: position 34,504 of record JADJFX010000022.1, on the reverse strand, counting down.
CAACTCGGGCGCGGACAAATTGACACTCATAAAGGGTGGTTGCGCACCATCGTGTCGGCAGTGGGCGCGCAGCTCAGACCAATCGGCCGCAGAGCGCTGCAATACCCATTGACCAATGCGATGAATCAGTCCTGTTTTTTCCGCCAGGGGAATGAATTCCATGGGGCTGACCAAGCCCATGCTGGGGTGACGCCAGCGGATCAAGGACTCATAACCTATCAGGGACAAATCCTTCAATGCAATCAAGGGCTGGTAAAACAGTTCGAGCTGGTTCTTCTCAATGGCGTTGGACAGATCCTGCGCCAAGGTGAGCGTGCGCAATGCTGTCGCGTGGAGGTCGCCGACCGAAACATCATTTTGCCGTCGATCAGGGATGCGCTCGCTGTCAGCGTCTTGCTCCACTGCAACCCCGTTGGCATTGCGAAACCGCACCAGCAGTTGACGCAGCAGGAACTGAATGACCGGGTCAGAACGCAACAACAACTCTTCCACGTGGTTGCGGTCAATACGGATCAGCCGCGTGGGTACCAAGGTTCGCACCGTGGCCGTTCGGGGCTGTCGATCAAGCAAGGCCACTTCACCGAACATGGCACCCTGTGCCAGAACCACAATCCGGCGCTGTTCGTCACCCTCGCCGCGCAGCACTTCAACACAGCCCTCCTCAATCACATAAGCGCAAGCACCCGGCTCACCAGAATGAAAGATGATTTCACGGCTGTCAAACTGCTCTTTGGTAAAGGAGGTCATAGCAATAACTTTCTGAAATGTGTTGTCCGTGAGGCGGGGACAGGGTCTTTTATAGTCTATCTGATCCTAGGAAAACCCCCGGCCATGCTTGTTAAATGGCAATACAGGCGCGGCCAGCGCTTAAAGTTAGCGGTCAAAGTTGGACATTTTGGATGAAGTGGCATCATAGCGGCCATGAGTTTGCCTTCGCACCTGCCTGTCACCCCACCATTTATCGCGCCCCAGACCTGGACCACGCGCCTGGCCTCGCTGTTCACCAGCGTGTTGAACTTTCCCTGGAAGAATGCCGCGCTGACCCTGCGCGAACGCTTTCGGGAGGATCGACTGGGCCTGACGGCCAGCAGCCTGACCTTTACCACCACTATCGCCCTGGTGCCCTTCATCACCGTGGCGCTGGCCGTTTTCACAGCGTTTCCGATGTTTGCCAAGTTTCAGGGCGTCTTGCAAAAGTGGCTGATCGAAAGCCTGATTCCCGACAACATTGCCCGCCAAGTGCTGGACTACCTCAACCAGTTTGCCGGGCAGGCCAGCAAGCTGGGGGGAGTTGGTGTGGCCCTGTTGATGGTGTCCGCGCTGGCCCTGATTCTGACCATTGACCACACGCTCAACAGCATCTGGCGCGTGCGAAAGTCTCGCCCGCTGGGGCAGCGTTTGCTGGTGTACTGGGCTGGCATGACTTTGGGGCCGCTGCTGCTGGCCATCAGCCTGTCTATGACGTCTTATGCCATTTCGGCCTCCAAAGGGGTTGTGGGGGTGATTCCTGGCGGGGTGCAACTGCTGCTGGAAGTGCTGCAGTACGTCATGATGGCCGGTGGCATGGCGGCCATGTACCACTATGTGCCCAATATGCAGGTGAAATGGGGGCATGCATGGGTGGGGGGACTTTTTGTCTCCACCTGCTTTGAGGTTGCCAAGAAACTGCTCACCCTGTATGTCAGCAAAGTGCCCACCTACTCGATGGTGTACGGCGCTTTTGCCACCGTGCCCATTCTTCTGGTCTGGATTTACGTGGCTTGGGTGATTGTTTTGCTGGGTGCGGTCATGACGGCTTATCTACCCAGCCTTCTTTCCGGCGTGGTGAAACGGCCCAAGTCGCATGGACAACAGTTTCAGCTGGCACTGGAAACCCTGCAACAGCTTGAACGGGTGCGCTCCACAGTGGCCAAGGGTTTGACGATTGCGCAGATCTCCTTGCTGCTGCGGGTGGATGAATTGCAGCTCGACCCGGTGCTGGAAACCCTGTGCGAGCTGGACTGGATCGGCCGATTGGACGAGGCCCTGCCCGGCGAGACCGCCCGCTACGTGCTGGTGGCCGACCCCGACACCACCTTGCTGGCACCGCTGATCAACGGGTTGTTGCTGAGTTATGAAGATCCAACCCAGAATTTATGGCAAAACAGCCGCTGGCTGTCTATGAATCTGCGCAAGGCGCTATGAAATAAGGAGTAAATCGTGCTGCTTTTCTGCGAATTCACCGTGATGGTCAGCGCATAGGCTGTGGTGAAGAATAACGCGTCAATTGGGGTTAAATAACTCACCACCAAGTTTGAATCCGGCCTTCAGCCCTTTCTTGGCGAACCAGCCTTGGTTCATCTCAAGCACAAAGCGAACCGGTTTTGCCGAGCAGTGCGAGTCCGTGCTTTGCGGCTTCATGTCTGCCAGATTGACGATGGTTCCGTCATCCGCCACAAAGGCTGCAGTCAATGGCAGCAGCGTGTTTTTCATCCAGAAACATTGCTGCGCCGCTTCGTCAAAGACAAAAAGCATCCCTTCCGAAGGACGCATTTCTTTGCGAAACATCAATCCGATCTCGCGTTGACTCGGGGTTGCAGCTACTTGGGCGTCGATCAGGTGCATACCCGCCGAAAGTTTGACCCGTGCCAAATTCATTTGGGGGGCATTTTGTGCAAGGCAGACACTGCTCAGTAGCGCGCCAATCCGAATAAGCTGATTGAAAAATATTTCATGCGTCGATTTTGATGCAACTCTGCACCCAAAATGAAAGCATCTTAAAAAATGTAGGCCAAAGTGGCGAACTGAACCGTCGTTTTTAATTCCCCCATCACGTTGAAGCTCGCCACTCAACAGTGGGACATTGGCATTGGGTGGCATTGGGCGAAAGGAATCAGCAATTTTTTGGGACTAGAATCGAAAAACGCCTTCAAACCTGCCTGTCAAAGCGGTTTTCGGGTGGTTCCAGCAAATAACTTCCCGCAATTGCCCCATCAACGGAGACTTATCGCAATGTCTAAGTATCAGCACATCAAAGTACCTTCAGAAGGTGAAAAAATCACCGTCAACGCCGACATGTCATTGAACGTGCCTGATCAGCCGGTTATCCCGTTTATCGAAGGTGACGGTACGGGTTTTGATATCACGCCCGTGATGCTCAAGGTGGTTGATGCTGCGGTGGCAAAAGCCTATGCAGGCAAGAAAAAAATTCACTGGATGGAGGTCTATGCCGGTGAGAAATCCACCAAAGTCTATGGCCCCGATGTGTGGCTGCCCGAAGAAACGCTGCAAGCCCTTCGTGAATACGTGGTGTCGGTGAAAGGACCGCTTACAACGCCTGTGGGCGGTGGCATTCGTTCCTTGAACGTAGCACTGCGCCAGGAGCTTGACCTGTATGTTTGCTTGCGTCCGATTCAATACTTTGATGGCGTACCCAGCCCCGTGAAAGAACCGCACAAAACCAATATGGTGATCTTCCGTGAAAACTCGGAAGACATTTATGCAGGCATCGAGTTCGAGGCCGAGTCTGACAAGGCCAAAAAGCTCATCAAGTTCCTGCAAGATGAAATGGGTGTCAAAAAAATCCGTTTCCCCAACACCTCCGGCATCGGCATCAAGCCCGTGTCGCGTGAGGGCACCGAGCGTCTGGTGCGCAAGGCGATTCAATATGCCATTGACAATGACAAGCCCAGTGTGACCATCGTCCACAAAGGCAACATCATGAAGTACACCGAAGGTGGCTTCCGTGACTGGGCCTATGCGCTGGCACAAAAAGAATTTGGTGCCGAGTTGATCGACGGCGGCCCATGGTGCAAATTCAAGAACCCAAAAACGGGCAAAGAGATCACCGTCAAAGACAGCATTGCCGACGCGTTCCTGCAGCAAATTCTGTTGCGTCCTGCCGAATACAGTGTGATTGCCACCTTGAACCTCAACGGAGATTACATTTCCGATGCCCTGGCAGCCCAAGTGGGCGGCATTGGCATTGCCCCCGGTGCCAATCTGTCCGACTCCGTGGCCTGCTTCGAAGCCACCCATGGCACAGCGCCCAAGTATGCTGGCAAGGACTATGTCAACCCTGGTTCTGAAATCCTGTCGGCCGAAATGATGCTGCGTCATATGGGCTGGACAGAAGCCGCTGATTTGATCATCAGCTCCATGAAAAAATCCATCAACAGCAAGAAAGTCACCTACGACTTTGCCCGTTTGATGGAGGGTGCGACCCAAGTCAGTTGCTCAGGGTTTGGTCAAGTGATGATTGACAATATGTAATAGCGTACAAAGGCCGCTATTGGCCAACAACAAAAAACCCCAAGTGATTAATTTACTTGGGTTTTTTTGTTACCTACTCACAAAAACGTAACGATCTCCAATCTAGGGATGCAGAAATTGCAAATGTAACGTTTAAGTCGAATGCTGGCGGGATTCAGTGCTAGGCGCAAGACGCGAAGTTTAGCCAGCTAAACGAACGGAATGCAACGACGCAATGAACCCGCCAGTGCCGCCAGAAATGCGATATTTGTAATTTCTGCATCCCCTAAATATGGAGCGCAGCCAAGCCGCCCACTACGAGGCCGACCGCCCCGGCGGCAAACATGGCGTACTCCAGCCACTTCTTTTTGGTCAGCAAGGCAATCGCCGCCAGTGCGATGGAAACCTGCAGCACCGTAGTGGACTGGGCCCAGCGGTGGTGCTGGTGCATTTGCTCGTCGCTTTGCTTGTCCCACTGGGTGGCGTCGGCTTCGAGCTTGTCGGCAATAACCTTGATTTCGCCTTTCTCCTTCTCGTAACGATCCACCTTGGATTGGTAAGTTGCCTTCTTGTCGTCAGGTGCGAGGTCGCGGGCCAGCTCGGCCAGTGATTGTTTGGTGCTTTTGGACTGGAAATAGTTCCACTGGTTGGAGGCTTCGGTCTTTTTGATGGCGGCGTTGTTCTTGTAAAGCCCGGCATTGGCCTGGGTGGCACCGCCCATGTAGCCAAAAACGGCACCCACGGTGGCAATGATGGCGGTGAACATGGCAATCTGGTTGATCATGCCGCCACTGCCGTGGTCGCCATGGCCACCGTGGCCACCTTGCTGGGCGTGCTCCAGCTCGTGGTCGTGCGGGCCGTGTACGTGAAATCCGTGTCCTGACATGGTTCTAACTCCTGAAATGGGTTTATTTAATGATGATGGGTCAATGTGACAAAACTGTAGTTAAGGCCGTTTGACGCCACGTGCGCTTCACGCGCCGTCTCTTGCCAGTGCGGGCCGAAGGTGGGGGCAAAGGCGTCACCTTCAAAGGTTGCATCGATCTCGGTGATGACCGCCGTGCTGGCCAGCGGCAGGGCCTCTTCATACATTTGCGCGCCGCCAATCACCCAGACATGCTCTACGGCAGGCTGTATTTGCTCACAAATCAATAGCGCGTCACGCAGATTCTGTGCGCGCAAGGCACCGTTTTGACTCCATCTTTCCTGCCGGGTCACTACCACATTGATGCGCCCTGGCAGTGGCCGAAACTTGGGCGGCAGCGAGTCCCAGGTTTTGCGCCCCATGATGACCGGGCAACCCAGCGTGGTGCGCTTGAAATGCGCCAGGTCTTCGGGCAGATGCCAGGGCAGAGTGCCGTTGTTGCCAATCACGCCATTGGCGGCGCGGGCGAGAATCAGATGCAACTGCATAGGGTCAATCAAACAGCCACCGGGGCCTTGATGGCCTCGTGACACTGGTAGTTTTGCACCTCGAAGTCGTCAAACTGGTAGTCAAAAATCGACTCGGGGCGGCGTTTGATGTGCAAGGTTGGGTAGGCCAGCGGCGCGCGGCTCAGTTGCAGCGCCACCTGTTCCTGGTGGTTGCTGTAGATATGGCAGTCACCTCCCGTCCAGATGAAGTCACCCACGTCCAGGTCACACTGCTGCGCCACCATGTGGGTCAGCAGGGCGTAGCTGGCAATGTTGAAGGGCACGCCCAGGAAGATGTCGGCACTGCGCTGGTAGAGCTGGCAGGACAGGCGGCCCTTGCCACTTGGCGTATCACTGGGCGCTACGTAGAACTGAAAAAACGCGTGGCAGGGCATCAGCGCCATTTTGTCCAGATCGGCCACGTTCCAGGCGCTTACGATGATGCGGCGCGAATCGGGGTTGGTTTTGAGGGTCTGGAGCACCTGGGCGATCTGGTCGATGTGACCACCGTCGGTTGTGGGCCAGCTGCGCCATTGCACGCCGTAGACCGGCCCCAGGTCGCCATCGGGCTTGGCCCATTCGTCCCAAATGGAGACGCCACGCTCTTTGAGCCAGTTGTTGTTGGATGAGCCGGTCAAAAACCAGAGTAATTCCTGAATGATGCTGCGCAGATGAACCTTTTTGGTGGTCACCAGCGGAAAGCCTTCGTTCAGGTCAAAGCGCATCTGGTAGCCGAACACGCTGGTGGTGCCGGTGCCAGTGCGGTCGGCTTTGAACACGCCCTGCGTGTGCACGTGACGCATGAAGTCTTCGTATTGGCTGCGGATGGGGTGTGCGGGGACGGGCGTGGACATGGTGTGCAAGGTGCGGGTGCGGGGAACGGATTTTAGAAGGTAGAAGGATGCGCTGAAGTCTGCCCCAGCGCGTTCACAAAACCCGCCCCGGATTCATCACATTGTGCGGGTCCAGCGCGGTTTTGATGGCGCGCATCATTTGCAGCGCAACGGGGGACTTGTAATGCGCCAGTTTGTCACGCTTGAGGCTGCCAATACCGTGTTCGGCCGAGATGGAGCCGCCAAACTGCTGCACGCAGTCATAAACCAAGGTGTTGATAGCCGCTTCGTGCACGGTTAAAAAAGCCTCGGCATCGGTGCCGTGCGGGGCCTGTACGTTGTAGTGCAGGTTGCCGTCGCCCAAATGCCCGTAGTTGACCAGCCGTGCGCCGGGAAACGCGTGCTCCACCAGCGCATCGGCGGTGAGCACAAACTCGGGAATGCGTGAGACAGCAATAGAAATGTCATGCTTGATGTTCAAACCCTCGCGCGCCTGCGCCAGCGGAATGCTCTCGCGAATATTCCACAATGCCTTGGCCTGCGCCAAGCTCTCGGCCACCACCGCGTTCAGCACACAACCTTGTTCTATGGCGGCCTCCAGCAACTGCTCGAATTGCACTCTGGCATGGGCCAGGGACGCATGGTTGGAGTTTTCCAACACCACACAATAAGGAGCTTCCTGATAAAACGGAACCCCTTGCAGGGGGAAATGCTTGACCACCAGGGTCAGTGCAAACTGGCCCATCACTTCAAAACCTGTGAGGCCCGCATTCAAAAAACGGTGGGCCAGGCCCAGCAAAGCCACGGCGGCCTCCAGTGAGGGCAGCGCGGCAAAGGATGTGAGCTGGGCCGCAGGCATGGGGTACAGGCGCATGGTAGCGGCGGTGATGACGCCTAGAGTGCCCTCGGAGCCAATGAACAAGTGGCGCAGGTCGTAGCCAGTGTTGTCCTTGCGCAGGCCCGACAGGCCGTTCCAGATATCTCCTTGCGCGGTGACCACCTCAAGCCCCAGGCACAGTTCGCGCGTGTTGCCGTAGCGCACCACCTGGGTGCCACCCGCGTTGGTGCCCGGGTTGCCGCCAATGGTGCAGGTACCTTCTGAGGCCGGCTCAAGGGGAATAAAAAACCGGCTTTTTCGCAGGTGTCCTGAACTGTTTGCAGCACGCAGCCTGCTTCCACCGTGATGGTCAGGTTGGCTTCGTCTAGCACGCGCACCTGGTTCATGCGCTGCAGGCTCAGAACCACCTGGGTGCCGCTGGCATCGGGCGTGGAACCCACCACCATGCCGGTGTTGCCACCTTGGGGCACGATGCTGACCCCGGCCAGCGCGCAGGCCTTGACCACCTCTGCCACCTCCAACGTGCTGGCCGGGCGCACCACGGCCAGAGCCTTGCCGCGCTCTCGCTTGCGCCAGTCCTGCTCCCAAGCGCACAAGTCGCCCTCGGTTAGCACGTTGGCCACGCCCACGGTGGCGCGCAGGGCCTGCAGCAGGGACTCGAATGAACGCATGGTTTGAAACTCGGTTTACAGGGGCGCAACTGCCGTCGTCAACGCTGCAGCTTTGGCGTTTTTCAGGCGCAGGCGCACATGCAAGGCGCAGGCCACAAACAGCACAAGACACAGAACAACTTCGATCATGGCCAGGTAGTTGCTTGGCGGCTTGTCGCTGTAGGCGCGCACCACCCCTTCGGTAAAGTACAGCCACACCAGCAGGCTGACCCAGCGGTAGGTGTACATGCGGTTCTTCAGCAACCCGACCAACGGAAAGCACAGCGGCAGCACTTTGAAGGCCAGCACAAAGGCACCCGGGCGAATGGGTGCCAGCACCAGCTCCCAAGCTAGCCCCAGCACAATAAGGCCCAGCAAGCTGCCCACGGCCAGCAAACGGGTGGCCAAGACCAATGGGGGGGCGGTGTTTTGTTCAGTATTCATTGAGTAGAGCCGAAGCGTGATGCGGTCGTCAATTGTCTCGTACTGAGTCAGACCACGTTTTCACACCACGCTCACACCCCTCTCACCTGCTGTGGTCTGGGTCATGTTGATTACTCACGAAATATTGCAAAACCACCGGTCGGAATTAACAGGGTGACTGTGGTATTGATCTGAAAGCGCAATTAGGGATGCGGAAGTAGCCAATGTACCGCTTTTGGGCGGTGCTGGCGGGATGCAGTGCAAGGCGTCCTGAGCGCAGTTTGGCTAGCCAAATAAGCGAAGGGCAACGAAGCAATGCGCCCGGCAGTGCCGTCAAAAACGGGATATTGGTTACTTCTGCATCCCTTAGAGCAACTCCGGCGTCTGCACCGTCAGCACCACGGTGTGTGACAGCGCTTCGCGTTCGCGGTTTCGCAGCCACCAGACAGCACCCTTTTTGACCGAGCATTCGCCCGCACGCAGGCCCAGCAACTCGGCAATGGTTTGCCCTAGCGTGGGTTGATGCCCCACCACCAGCACCGTGCCCCTTGGCCGCGGGCCATTGCACCAATTCGAGCAAATCGGCCACGCTGCCATCGGGTGCCAGTTCCGGTTTGACTTTGTATTTGCGGCCCAGTGCCGCCACGGTTTGTTCCGTGCGGCATGCCGGGCTGACAAAGATGCGGGTGTTTTCCGGCAGTTGCCGGTCCAGCCATCTGGCCATGCGGGCCGCCTGCTTGTCACCGCGCGGAGTCAGCGCACGACGCATGTCATCGCAGCCCGCCACCCATTCCTGCGCTTCTGCGTGACGCCATAAAACCAGATCCATTTCAATGCTCCCTTACATCCATTTGCACTGCGTAGCGCACCATCAGGGCGGTTTGAGCGCTGTGGGCGGCCGAAGCATCCACAGGGTGGACGCGGGCATAAGTGCCGTCCGGCCGCAAATCCCAGGCATCCACACCGTCATGCAAATAAGCAACCAAATCTTCATCCACAATGCGCTGGCGCAGCATGGGGTCGGTCACGGGCCAGGCCAGTTCCACCCGGCGCATCATGTTGCGGTTCATCCAGTCGGCACTGGAGAGGTACAGCTCCTCAACCCCATCGCGGCGAAAGTAGAAGACCCTGGAGTGCTCCAGAAAGCGGCCAATCACCGAACGCACGCGAATGTTGTCCGTCACACCCGGAACCTGGGCCGGTAGCATGCAGGCACCGCGCACGATCAGGTCAATCTTGACGCCTTTTTGACCGGCCCGAATCAGCGCCTGAATCAGCGCATCATCGGTCAAGGCATTCATCTTGGCCACGATGCGGCCCTGCCCTCCCGCACCCGCCACCTGAGCCAGATCGTTGATCTTGGCGATCATCTTTTGGTGCAGGTAAAAAGGTGCAAGCAGTACCCGGTTGAGTTTTGGCAATCGGCTGTGGCTGGCCAGATGGACGAACACGTTCTCGACATCGGCGGTCAGCCGCGCATCGGTCGTCAGGTGGCTCCAGTCGGTGTACAAGCGCGCCGTGCGGGGGTTGTAATTGCCAGTGGACAGGTGGGCATAGCGTTTGAGCTGACGGCCCTCACGGCGGGTGACGAGCATCATCTTGGCATGGGTTTTGAGGCCCACCACGCCGTACAAGACCTGCGCGCCAATGGATTCCAGCATCTCGGCCCAGTTGATGTTGGCCTCTTCGTCAAAGCGGGCTTTCAATTCAACCACCACGGTGACCTCCTTGCCCCGGCGCACCGCCTCACGAAGCAAATCCATCAGCTCGGAATCCGACCCGGTTCGGTACACGGTTTGCTTGATCGCCAGCACCTGCGGGTCGTTGACGGCTTCGCGCAAAAAGTCCAATACGCCGCCAAAGCTCTCAAATGGTTGGTGAATCAAAACGTCACCCCGCTTGAGCTGTTCAAAAAATGACTCCCCCGGAATCAATTGGCGTGGATAACATGCCTTGTACGGCGCAAAGCACAGTTGCGGCGCATGCACCAGGTCGATCAATTGCGTCAAACGCACCAGATTGACCGGGCCGGGGAACACGGTACAAAGACTCCTCTGGCAAATCGAACTGATTGAGCAAAAACTCCGAGAGGTGCTCTGGAACACCCTGCCGAGACCTCCAGCCGCACTGCCTGTCCAAAGTGGCGATGCTCCAGCCCCTGACGCAAGGCCATGCGCAGGTTCTTGACATCGTCTTCATCGACGGCCAGGTCAGAGTGGCGGGTGACCCGAAACTGTGAAAACTGACCAACCACACGGCCCGGAAAAAGCTCTGTCAAATGGGCGCGAATCACACTGGACAACGAGACAAACAGCTTGACACCACCGGCCACCTTGTCAGGCATTCGAATCATGCGCGGCAATACGCGCGGCACCTTGACGATGGCGATTTCATTTTCACGCCCAAATGCGTCCGGACCACTCAGGCGAACAATGAAGTTAAGTGATTTATTGGCAACTTGTGGAAACGGATGCGAGGGTCCAAGCCCACCGGTATCAGCAGCGGACGAACTTCACGCTCAAAATAAAGCTTCACCCACCGACGCTGCTCTGTATTGCGCTCGCCATGCGAAATAATCTTGACGCCATTCTTTTCAAGAGCTGGCATAACGGCGTCGTTGTACAGCGCATACTGGCGAGCCACCAGCGTGTGGGCAGCAATGGACAGCCGATGAAAAGACTCCACTGTAAAGAGCCCTTTTTCGTTCTGCCGCTGGTTGGCCACCAAATGGGGTTCCGCCCTCACCTCAAAAAACTCATCCAGATTGGAAGACACGATGCACAGGTAACGAAGGCGCTCCAACACCGGCACGTCACTGCGGCTGGCCCAATCCAATACCCGCTCGTTGAACGACAAAATGCTGTGATCGCGATCCAGAAGCACGGCACCAGAGGAGGTTTTTGTCAATTTCGGCTGAAGTAAAGAAGGTGACATGTAGCCCTGAACTGGATTAAGACAAATGAATGACAGATTGTTGACCATTTAAATGACAATAATGTGACAAGCAAGACCATCATTACTTACATGGCACTGGGCTATAGTTGCAAGATTTCTACTATTTAGCCATTTATTCAATCGCCAAGAGCATGACGAACAAATTAACAGGCACAAACCAACCGTTTGAACGCAACCGATCCAAAGACAATGACTTGTCGGAATTCGGTGAGGGCTTGCAAGACATTGAAAGCGAGCTCGGGCTAGATGACTGGTCAATTCAGGATTTCGACGAATCTGATTTTCGCCCCCCCACAGAGCCGCAAAGCTCAGCCCACAGCGGTGTGGCAGCGCTATGGGCGGGAGCACTGGTTTCAGTCATTGGCGCAGGCGGCTTGATCTGGCACATGATGGGCAGTGACAACGCACCCGACACAAAAAATCCAGTCGTGCTCAACCCCAAAACGTCAGCGATCGTCAGCCCTGATGTTGCGCAACCGGTATCAGCCGCACTTGCGGTCGCGGCATCTGCAGCTGTGCCTGCATCTGCATCTGCATCTGCATCTGCGCCTGCAACTGAAGCTGTGCCTGCTGCAGCGATGGTCCCGGATGAATCGGATAGTGCCCGTGATCTGATCGAGCACTGGCGGCAAGCTTGGGTGGCCCGCGATGTCTCGGCCTACCTTGGGTTCTACAGCCCCAATTTTCTTCCGCCACGTGGTCAATCCCTTGCAGACTGGAAAGCAGCGCGGCGCAAAGCACTGTCCCGCCCGGCGGGCATTGAAATCAAGATCACTGCATTGCGTATTGAACGCCTGACCGACGACCAAGTCAAAGTTGTCTTTCTGCAAGACTATTCCTCGGGCAGTTACCGCGAAGTTGCACAACCCAAAACATTGCTATTGGTGCGCTCAGGTTCCCAGTGGCAAATTGCCGGTGAGTGGCAGGGCACGACCGATGTGCCCGTAGCCCGATGAGCAACTTTTACGTACCCTCCAAAGCCCGTCTGTTTGCACTTTGAACGCAAAACCACAGAACTTTCACTTTAAACCTGCAGCAGGTCTGATGAAAGCAGTTGCCCTCTTTCTTGCCTGCTGCCTGCTGGTCGCTTGCGCCAACCTGATTGGCCCACGTACTCATGAAATACCGTTAACCCGCTTGCAAGAAGTTTTGGACAAGCACTTTGCCAAGACGCATCGGGTGCTGCCACTGATTGATATTCAGCTCGGCAAGCCACAATTGGCGCTTGTGCCGGAACAAGGCAGGGTTACGCTGACCCTCAACCCGACGGTATCGCCGCCACTGAGCAATCAAAGCTGGAGTGGCAATCTGGTCGTGTCGGGGCGGCTGGTTATTGATGCAAGCCGCAACACCGTTAGCATCAGTGAAGCCAGGGTAGACCGGCTGGTGTTTGATGGCGTCGATGCGCAACAGCTCGGCCTTATTACCAAAGTGGCCAATGTCATCGCCGATAAAGTTATCAAAGACATGCCCGTGTTCAATTTTCGGCCAGAGGAGTTGCGCTTTGCAGGTGTGCAATTTGTTCCGACCCATATCCAGATAACGCCAACCGCACTGGTTGTCACCCTAGAAACTGCCAAATAAGAATGTGGCCCCGTTATTGTGTTTGACGACAGCGCATGGCAGTACCGCGCACGGTGGTTGTGGATTTCATGGTGCGCGAAGTCTGGTCAATGGCGGTGATGAGCAGCGTATCGCCCCCCAATTCGGCCACCCGTTCGCGCGCTGCATCTTGGGCAGCCTGTGTTGGCTGACTCACAGTACCTTCAGCAAACCCTGTCACCGCGCTAATTCTCTCGCATGAGCCAGGCAAACTGGCCATGTCGTTGTGGACTTGAATGGCTTTGATCTTGCCCGCTTGATTTCCTGAGCAATGTGCTAGCTCAAGTACCCGGCCTTGGCTGAAACAAGCACTCAAATTCATTGGTGGGTGTTGCGCAAGCTCCAAGCACACTGACTGCAGCGCAGGCTGCTAAGGTTTTCATGTTCACGCTGACCACTCCTTGGTTGTCGATGCGCAAGAATAGCCGCTCTCAGCGCCCTAGTGCAAGGAAAAGGTCAGCTTTGTGTGGCGGTTTTTACCTTAGCCGACATTTGCCTGCGTGTTTTTGTGGGTGGAGTCCATTTCACCAACTCAAGCCGACCGTCAAAATGCTCCACCAAAGCCGTGCGGCTCTCGACCCAGTCGCCGTCATTGCAGTACAAAATGCCGTTGATGGTGCGCATTTCTGCACGGTGGATATGTCCGCAAACCACCCCTTGATGACCTCGGCGTTTTGCTTCATGGGCCACCGCCACTTCAAAGTCAGTCACATAATTCAAAGCCTTCTTGACCTTGTGTTTCAGGTAAGCCGACAAAGACCAGTAGGGCAAACCCACGCGCGCACGTGCGTGGTTGAGATGGCGGTTGACTTTGAGCGTGAACTCATAGGCGTTATCGCCCAGGTACGCCAGCCACTTGGCACACTGAATGACACCATCGAAATAGTCGCCGTGCGTCACCCACAACTGCAGCCCGTCGGCTGTGGTGTGCACGGTTTCTTCTAGCACTTCAATGCCGCCAAACTGGTGCCCGACAAAGCCGCGTGCAAACTCATCGTGATTGCCGGGCACATACACAATTTGGCAGCCTTTGCGACCACGGCGCAACAGTTTTTGCACCACATCATTGTGTGCCTGGGGCCAATACCAGTTACGGCGCAACTGCCAGCCGTCCACAATGTCACCCACGAGGTAAAGGTATTCGCTGGGATGTGCTTTTAAAAAATCAAGCAATGCGCCCGCTTGGCAGCCGGGGGTGCCCAGATGTAAATCCGAAATGAAAACACTGCGGTAGCGCTGAATGACCGCTTCATCGTCGTCATGCTCATCTGCATCGCCGCGCCCAAGTTGGTCGCCCCACGAACCCATCGCATCAAAGTCGGTGCGCATCACAACCCCAGAAAGTGCTTGCGGTAGCGGGCAGGCAAATCACTGATGTGCATCATCATGGGCAAATCGGCGGTATTGAAGTCGGGATCCCAGGCCGGTGCGCCCAAAACTTTGGCTCCAAGGCGCAAATAGCCTTTGATCAGCGCCGTTGGCTCCACCGCCAGATTGCAATCCAATTGCTCTGTGGGCAAAGGCAAACGTGCATACACATGGTGTTCAAGCGGGGCCAGATGGCGGGCTTTAAGCTGCTGCCAGATACTGGCCGCCACGTCGCCACGAACCACTCCGTTGTAGCGCAGCGGTAAGCTAGTGTAGTGTTGCATTCTGTTTGGAACTTAAGCGACTATTGGCCCGGATGACCTTTTGCAGGATGTCCTTGGCACTCTTGGTCCAGATGAATGGTTTTGGATTTTTGTTGTGGTGAACGATGTACTCATCGATGGCTGCAGTCAATTCTGGGACGCTGGTGAAAACGCCACGGCGCAGTCGCTTGGTCGTAATGTCACGAAAAAATCGCTCAACCATGTTCAGCCATGATGCCGAGGTGGGTGTGAAGTGCATCGTAATGCGTGGGTGCTTGGACAGCCACTCTTGAACGACGGGATGCTTGTGGGTGGCATAGTTGTCGGCGATCAGATGCAGCGCCTTGTCTTTGGGCGTTTCGCGGTCAATTTTCTTGAGGAATTTGAGCCACTCCACATGGGTGTGGCGTTGCTGGCATGCGCTGATGAGCGTGCCGTCCAAAGTATTCATGGCAGCGAACAAGGTCGTGGTTCCATTGCGCTTGTAATCGTGCGTCATGGTTGCAGCGCGCCCCTTTTTCAGCGGCAATCCCGGCTGGGTTCGGTCCAGTGCCTGCACCTGACTTTTCTCGTCGCAGCACAGAACCAGCGCATGTTGGGGCGGCGACATGTACAGGCCGACGATGTCTTCAAGTTTTTCCACAAACTGCGGGTCACGTGAGACCTTGAAGCCACGCACCAAATGCGGCTTGAGGCCGTTGGCACGCCAGTGGCGTGACACGCTGGCAGCACTGACATCCAACTTCTCGGCCATCGTGCGTGTACTCCAATGTGTCGCTGCTTCGGGCTTGCTTTGGGTAGTGAGTTCGACCAGGCGGGCCACATCCACTTTCACCGGTGGCGCTCCACGCGGTAGGTCACGTTCGATGCCAGCCAGACGGCTCTCGGCGTAGCGTTGTCGCCAGCGCGCTACCTGTACACGGCCAATGCCCAACTCGGCGGCGATGGCAATCGTCTGCTGGCCTTCGCTGGCCAGCAGCACAATTTGCGCACGCTGCGCCAATCTGACGCTGGTGAGTTTCGATCGAACCAGCTTTGTCAACTCCAATCGTTCGTCTTCGGTCAGGGTGATCGCGGGGGCGACACGCATTTTTTTACTCCATCCAGGCTTGCAATGGGCCACAGATGGAGATTGTTTATGTCTTTTCAAGAGTGAGACACTACACTAGCTGTGCCAATCATGGTGCTCATCTGGTTGCGCACCATGAACTCAACCAAGGCACCCCACAAGGCCATGGCCACACCGCCGCAGCGGTAATCGTGGTGTACGCAGCTGCGCCCCAGCTCCACCATGCTGCTGCGCAAGCTCCGCAAGCGGGTCAGGTCAAACGCCAGATCACTGAAAGTACTGCCCACACGTTTAGCTTGCGCGGGGGTCAGCACCCGGCAGGTTCCCACCACCTCATTAGTACGTTCGTCGCGCACCAGAAGATGCTCGCAAAAACTGTCAAAGTAATCCACATCATGTCCGGGAAGCCTTGTACTCAACCGGGCCCCCATCTCCTGCGCAAACACTGCGAACCTCAGGCGCTGCGCTTGTAGGACTTCATCCGTGTGCCGGGCCCACGAAACCGTCAAATTGGTCCGTTCAAGTTTGGCTGCGGAAAATTTTTCAGCCCCTTGCGAACGGGAAAAAGACTGGTAAACATGGGGCGACACAGTTGAGGAAAAGGCGAAGGCGGAACTTGGCAGGTTATTCATGAGATTCTCCAGTTTTGGACCACCCTATCTTTGCAATGCTGTATGACCGGCTTGTGGCAAATTCGTGGCCCTTTTGTGACTGTGTCGTCTCAAGCTGGCGTTGCGGCAAGCTTGCCGCACCATTAAAACTTTAGTGACCTGCCTACACTGGTTGACATGAGCACACAAAACCCGCAAACCCCAGCCGCCATCCACCCCACTGCAGGGCACCAGCCCGACACGTACCCGCGCCGCATCCTGCTGGCCGTCAGCGGCCTGTCGCCGCAAATCGTTACAGAAACCATTTACGCCCTGGCCGCGCAGCCCGACGCCCCGTTTGTGCCCACCGAGGTACATCTCATCACCACCCGCGAGGGCGCCAACCGCGCCGAGCTGTCACTGCTGAGCGACACCCTGGGCTGGTTCCACAAACTGTGCAGCGACTACCACCTGCCAGGCATCACCTTCACCCGCAAGCACATCCACATCATGCGCGACGCCAGCGAGCGCGGCATGGACGACATTCGATCCATTGAAGACAACCGCGCGGCGGCCGACTTCATCACGCAAAAAGTGCGCGAATTCAGCGCCGACCCCAATTGCGCCCTGCACGTGTCGATTGCCGGGGGGCGCAAAACCATGGGGTTTTATCTGGGTTACGCGCTATCTTTGTACGGCAGGCCGCAAGACCGCCTGAGCCATGTGCTGGTGAGCGAGCCGTTTGAAAACAGCATGGACTTCTTCTACCCCACGCCCTACAGCCGCGTGCTCACCCTGCGCGACAACAAGCTGGCCGATGCGGTGATGGCCGAAGTCACCCTGGCCGAAATCCCGTTTGTGAGTTTGCGCCACGGCCTGCCCGCCAAACTGCTCAGCGGGCACGCCAGCTTCAATGAGACGGTGATCGCCGCCCAAGCCGCCATGGCTGCGCCCGAACTCGTGATTGACCTGGCCCGGCGCAGCATTCGCGCCGGTGGCATTACCGTCGAACTGCCACCTGCCGAACTGGCGTTGTTGGCGGTATTTGCCCGGCGCACCGTGGCAGGAGAGCCCGCCCTGGCCGCACCGCCCAAAGGCGGCACCGATGCAGCGTGGGCCCACCGCTTTGCGCGAATACCGCGCCATCGTCGGCCCGCTGGCGGACATTGACAGCACCGAGGCTGCGTTTGAGGCCAGCAGCAACAAAGAGTTCGGCATGGAGGGCGATTATTTTTCGCAGCGCAAGTCCAAGCTGGAAAAGCGCCTGAAGACCGCACTGGGCCCCACCGCGCGCCACTACTGCATTGACGACGGCGGCTCGCGTCCGCGTAAATACGCGTTAACCCTGAGTGCCGATGCGGTACGCTTTGCTTAAAACGTGGCGTTCAAGGAGGAAATCTGATGACCATGCAAACATTGACCTACCAGGTCAGTTTCAACACCCCCGCCTTTTTGGGCAATGCCGAGCAGCAAGCCCAGTGGCGCACACCACCGTTCAAGGCGATGCTGCGGCAGTGGTGGCGGGTGGTAAAGGCGCCAGAGGTGGGTTATGACCACCACAGGCTATTGACGCTGGAAAACGCGCTGTTTGGCAGTGCCGGGGATGATGATGAGGGCGGACGGTCGCAGGTTCAATTGAGGCTGTCGGGGTGGGATGCGGGGACGTTGGCCAGTTTGCCGAGCATGGCGACACTCCCGCACCCGGAAGTCAAAGACAGACAAACCGGGCAACTTCGACCAATTGGGACAGGGGTCTATCTGGGCTTTGGCCCCGTAACGACAAATGGAATGCGCAACGCAATTGCCCCTTCGGATTCACCACTTACTTTCAAACTGCGTTGCCCCGCGCACGAAGCCGATGCCATCCACAAAGCCATACAACTGGCGGCCTGGTTTGGCACGCTGGGTTCACGCGCACGCAATGGCTGGGGTTCTTTGCACATTGAAGGCGAAGGCATTCTGGGCTGGGGCGACTTGTGCGACTCCAAGCTTGCAGAGCAGTCGCCACTACGCAGCGTGGCAGATGCCTTGGGCGACAGGCTTGCTAATGAATGGCCGCACGCTGTGGGTTTGTGTGCGGATGCACGGCCTGCTGTGTGGCGGGTGGTGGCTGGCAGTACCGTCAAAGAGGGCAAGACCGCCTTCGTCGGATTCGACAATTGGCGCCTCGTCATGGAAAAACTTGCCGCTCTCAAAATCGGCTTTCGCACCCAGTTCAAACTCAACAACGGCGCACCGCACAACCGGGTGGAAGATCGGCATGTATTGGCCTACCCTATGACCAACCACGGCTTGGCAGGCCTACCCAATGCACGCCTGGCCAGCCAGATGCGCTTCAAGGTAGCTAAGAACAAAGAAGGCAAATACTTTGGCCTCATCACTCACTTGCCTTGCTCAATGCCAACGGCTTTTTTTAGAGATAACAACATAGCGGTGCAAGCGCCGCCCATTGGACGACAAATTGAAGTTTGGCAAAAGGTGCACCAATTTATCAGCCAGCAGCCCCAAGACCTGCTTGTCCGCATCCGCAAAGGCTAAGCCGCGACACATAAAACCGACTACACCAAAAAACTCGCCGCCTGGCTGCACGACCCGGCTGAAAAGCAACTGATCTTGATGCGCGACAAAGAGGGCCATGAAGGCGGCACTTCGCGCCGCTTGCGCCAGGCGCTCGACATCTCCTCCAAGTTGTTTGACAAACGCGCCGACCATTTGGCCGCCGCTGCCGACCGGCCCAACTGGCCGCGCGGGGATGATGCCAAACGCTACCCCAAATTCGAAGCCGTTCACTTCACCAAAGACCCCGAACTGATTCACCCCTTGTCGGGCGAACGCCTGTCGCTGGGGCCGCTCCATCTGGACATTGGTGTGGACAGCATCAAGCAGGTCAGCCAAAGCCACTTCGAGAGCCTGATTCAGGACGACGACGAAAAGCGGGGGAAGAACTGCGCAAGACCTTTCTGGCCTTCTGGCGTTTTGGCCCAGAGGCGGGCAAACATGCAGACCAGCTTGGCGTACTCTGGAATATGTTGCCAGCCGACTCGCGCACGCCCGACCACAGCATCTGGTCTCACGTGGATACGGTGTCTGCTATCCACACCGCACTGGCGGGCGACGAAACCGGCCCGGACCAGCCCGCGCTGCTGGTCATGAGCTTTGGCCCGGTGCAGGGCTTTATTGGCCAGGCGCGCTCCACCTCTGACCTATGGGCGGGCTCGCACCTGCTCTCCAGCCTGGTGTGGGAGGCCATGAAGCCCATCGTCAGCCACCTGGGGCCGGACTGCGTGGTGTTCCCCGCCTTGCGCGGCGTGCCGGTGGTAGATCAGTGGCTGATGCAGCCTGATGTCGGTGGCGACGCCTTTGTGAAGCTGTTCGAGGCCATTGATTCCGAACTGTTGGCCGACCGCAGCGACACCAACCCGCTGTTTGCCGCCAGCCTGCCCAACAAGTTCATGGCGATTGTTCCGTCAAAACAGGCCGCAGCCCTTGCAGAACGTGCGCAAGCAGCTATCAAAAACGCAGCAAAAGTGTGGGCACGCGAAGCGGCGCGGCTGGCATTTGATGCTGCTGGCGTGCCCATGACCGATGCCACCCATGCGCAAATCAACCAACAACTGGCAGGCTTTCCCGAAGCCTATTGGGCCGCAGCCACTTGGCCGGTGGGCGATGCGAGCGACGCCGACAAGGGCCTGGGTGCAGCCAGCCAACAACTGCACGCCGCGCTGGACCAGATTCACCCTGACCTTAAAAAGCAAGGCGTTTTTCAGGACACCACCTGGAAAGTGCTGACCAAAGAACTCAAGCTCGATGGCGCACACTTTTTGTTTTCACCCAACACCGGCATTCTGTATCCGGCGGTGTACGAGCTGGCCGAGCGTTCTTTGGGTGCTGCCACGTCCACGCGACACTTTGCGCCCACGGCGGAAGAGGGCCACCGCTGCACCCTGACCGGCGAGGCCGAATGGCTCACGCATGACCGCACCCTGCTGGGGCTGAACCGCAAAGACCGGCAGGACGGCGACAGGCAAAGCGTGTGGAGCAAGCTCGCCAAGACGAAGAAGTCTTGGGTCAAACCCGGCGAGCATTTGGGCGCCATTGCCACACTCAAGCGCCTGTGGCCCACCCTGTTTGCCGACCGGGTGACAGGCTTGACCGGTGGCACGGTGCGCCGCTTTGTCGTCAGCACCCACGCGCTGGCCCTGTCCACCACCCTGGAAAAGCTGGCCGACCCCGCGCAGCCACTCACCACCGACCAGCGCTGCGCCCTGCAAGCACTGGCAGCGACCGCTGCGGACTACGACAACGTAACCCTGCCAAAAGCCCTTTTGCGCACGCTGTACAAGCAGGGGCAGCTATCAGAAGCAGAGCAATCTACCCTGCGCAAACTGCCCGATATGCTGGAAAACCCCCCCGACGATGCGACTCAAGCCCAGCACCTGGAGCGCACCATTCGTCAGCTGATGGGCGAGAGCCGCCCCGAAACCTACTACGCCCTGATCCTGATGGACGGCGACCGCATGGGCGGCTGGTTGGCGGGCAATGAAGACGACTACAAACTGAAGTACCGCCAGACTTGGCATACCAAGGTCAACGCCGAAATGCAGATGTTTGAAAAGCGCGACCCGCAGCTCACCAAATACCTCGACACCAAGCGCCCGGTATCGCCCGGCCGCCACGGTGCCATCTCGCAAGCGCTGAACGACTTTTCTACCCACCTGGCCCGCCATGTGGTGGAAGACTGCTGCAAAGGCAAGCTGCTCTACGCCGGGGGCGACGATGTGCTGGCGCTGGTGGCGGTGGACGATTTATTTGACTGCATGCAGTTGCTGCGCCTGGCCTACAGCGGCATTGCGCCGAGTGATGCTATGCAGTTGGGTGAGCGCATCGGTGCACTCAAACCCGGTGGCAGCGCCAAGCAGCGCAAGCTGCTGCTGGACAAAGGCTTCGGCTTGTTGAATGGCCGCCTGATGACCCTCATGGGCCACAAAGCCACTGCCTCCATGGGTGCGGTGGTGGCGCACCACAGCGCGCCGCTTGGCATGGTGCTGCGTGAACTGCGCGCGGCAGAAAGCCGGGCCAAAAACACCGCACGCGGCAAAAAATTCAAAGAAGGCAAAGGCGAAACTCCTGAAAACATGGAAGACACCAACCGCGACGCGTTTTGCCTGCGCGTGCTCAAACGGGGCGGCGGCGAGGTCAATGTCACCAGCCCGTGGTGGCCCGTGAATGCCGCCACACAGCAACCCGACACGTCGCAAAGCGCCTTGGCCTTGATGAAGCAACTGGCCGAGCAACTGGCTTTGACCGACTTCTCCCGCGGGGCGATCTATAAAGCACAGCTTTGGTTTGCGGGGCTGAGTGAACACCCGTTGGATGGGTATTTGGCTGACCTCCCGAAAGACAAGCGGAAACAATTTCTATTCGATATTGAAGCCCAAAAGCCCCACGCTATTGAACGTGCAAAGTCTCTGTCGGATGCATGGCGCGATCAAATAGCCACCTCGCTGGCCTACCAGTTCAAACGTCAAAAGGGCAGCGCAGAGTTAGCCCGTCAAGTGGTGGACTATGTGTGCGATGTCATCCACCCCGCGCACCCCAAAACCGCAATTGAAAACTTTCTGGTCACCAGCGAATTCTTTGCCCGCGAGGCCCGCAGCTTTCAGGACAAAGTGAAGCAAACCAAGCGTGATGTCCAAACGCCCAACCCAAGCGAGGAGGCCATCGCATGAACACCACGGCAACCACCACGTATTACTACGTGCGCCCCACCGACAGCCTGTTTGTGCGCGGCAACCTGTCCTTTGGCGACAGTGGCGAACATGGCGCATCCCTCATGCCGCCGCCACCTTCGCTTTTTGCCGGGGCATTCCGGTCGGCTCTGCTGGGCAAAGACGCGGCACAGATGACCGCCTTTTTACAACAAGGCCAATGCAGCGATTCCGCGCTGGCCCAAGCCTTGGGCACGCCCGCGCAGCCGGGCGCCTTTTGCATTACCTGGCTGTCGTTGGCGGGTGAATCAGCCGCATTAAGCGATAAGAAGTCTGCGCCAGAGGCCCTTTCGCCCTTGCCCGCCGACTTGGCTCTGCTGGGTAGCAGTTTTGTCACCTTGCAGCCCTGCACCAACCCGAGCGGCGTGCAGTCGGCGGGCGAATTACCGCTGCGTGCCGCGCTGGTGTCCGCTAACAAGAGAAGCCCCAAGGTGGCGTGTTTTTGCGTAGCAAGGGCCTAACCCAACACCTGCAGGGCCAAGTAGCTGACAAGGCCCACAGTGTGGAGAGCAAGCACATCTACCAGCGCGACCCGCGTCTGGGCATTGGCCTCAACATGGACGCCCGCACCGCAGAAGAAGGGCAGATTTACACCACCGAAGGCTTTGCCTTCAGCCCGGCACACGCATCCCCTGGTCCCGCATCGGGCAACTCAGCAAGCAAGGCCGACGTGGCCATGTTTTGCAGCACCGGCTTTCTGGTAGGCATACAAGGCGTGGCAAACCTGATGCCCGATAGCGGCTTGCTGCGCTTGGGTGGTGATGGCCGCAGTGCGCAGTACCGCAAAGTGGCATTTACCGCACCCACGGTAGCCAACGTGCCCGGCACTAAAAAGCAGTTTCGCCTGCTGCTGCAAACCCCGGCGCTGTTTAGCCAGGGCTGGTTGCCCGAAGGCGTTACCCAGCACGGCGATGGCGGCTACCGTTTGCAAGGCGATGGCTTTAGCGCCCGCCTGGCCTGCGCTGCCCTGGGCCGCCGTGAAGTGGTCAGCGGCTGGGACCTGTACCAGTGGGCACCCAAGCCCGCGCAGGCCGCCGCACCCGCCGGCAGCGTGTATTGGTTTGATGAATTTACGGGCGATGCCGGCAAGCTTGCCGCATGGGTTGCCAAAGGGCTTTGGCCGATGATTTAAAGCCCCAACCAACAGATGCGCCGCGCTGAGGGGCTACAACCGCGCCTTGCTGGCGGCCCTGGAATTAACATCTTTTGCTGTCACGTTTATTTGAGGATTCCTAATGTTTGAAGCTTCCCAACTCGTTTTTACTACGCAGTCAGCCCCGTCCACATGGCGCGGGCAGCGCCATTGGAGCCATTGACTCCCCCATCCAGCGCGAAGTACATACCCAGCACCCCATGTTTGCCGGCAGTGGTTTGAAAGGTGCCTTGCGCCACCACTTCAACCGCGCCTGGCCGCGTGCTGAGGGCGACAGCAGCAAACCCAACAGCCTGATTAACCGCATTTTTGGCCCGGACACTGGCGCGTCAGACTTTGCCGGTGCCTTGTCTTTAAGTGATGCGCAACTGGTCGCCCTGCCCGTGCGTTCGCTAAAGGTGGGTTGCCTACGTCACCAGCCCGCTGGCACTGGCCCGGCTGCACCGCCTGGCAACGCAAGCGGGCATGGTGGTGGATTGGGCGGTGCCGGCGGTCGCAGCAGACAAGGCACTATCCGCCAGCGCCACTCTGCTCAATGAAAAGGCAGACAAAAGCAAGCAACTTGTACTGGAAGCGTTTGAGTTCCCCGCTCAGGTGG
Source organism: Candidatus Rhodoferax bjergmarkensis (assembly GCA_016708345.1). GTDB lineage: Bacteria > Pseudomonadota > Gammaproteobacteria > Burkholderiales > Burkholderiaceae_C > Rhodoferax > Rhodoferax bjergmarkensis. Next base: position 10,751 of record JADJFX010000022.1, on the reverse strand, counting down.
ACGACACACTAAAAACCATTGCCCAATGGATTGCAACGCATGCACTGGGTGGCAACGGCAACAACTTCTTTGCGGACAAGTTCAAGACCGATTTGGTGCTGCTGCACGACACCGACTTTGCCCACTTCGCCCGCCACGCCATGGTGGTGGAGCCGCATGTGCGCATTGATGATGCGTCGGGCACGGCATCGGATGGCGGGTTGTTTTATGTGGAGAACCTGCCGCCGGAAACCTTGATGGTGGGCTTGGCACAAGCCAGCATTGAGCGCTTCAAAAAGGACAGTCGAAGCAAAGATTCAGTTGCCCTGCTGAACGCCCCCGAGGTACTGGCCAAGGTGTTTGCCGGTAGCGGCGACACCTTGCCCGGTATAGCGGACAAGCTTCTGCAAATCGGCGGCGATGCCACTACCGGGCGCGGGCTGGTGATGGTGCAAACCGCAGGCAAAAACTGATATTGACGAAAGGATCACACCATGCACACCCTTCGCATTCACCACGCTCAGGCACACAACCGGCAACTGCTGATTACTCTTCCAGATAGTTTTCCAGAAAACGGACTGGAAGTGATCGTCATGAGTGAAGACACATTGCCCGAACCTGTCATGGCTGCGCCCCAGCCATCTGATTTGGATGCCCTGTTCAGTTTCCTTGCAACCATTGCGCCGTCTGGTCGAAGCGTTGCGGAGATTGATCAGCAAATCAGGAGGAGCGTGCCTCATGGGACTGAAAAACAGCGTTGTTTATCCCGACACGTGCATCCTGATTTACTGGCTGGAACGTAACGAAGCCTATGCCGATGCCATCGTACAAAAACTGCGACCCGCGCAGGGCCTCGCACCCATTCTGGTCTTCACCGAATTGACCCGTTTGGAATGCCGAGTCAAACCACTCAAGACGGGCAACCGGATTCAGCTCGCTGGCTACGACCGCGTGTTTTCAACACCCGGCTATCGTTTTGAGGCACTGACCCGCGAAGTTTTTGACCTGGCTACCGAATTGCGCGCCCAACACAACTTGAAAACACCCGATGCCATCCATCTGGCTGCTGCCGTTCATGCTGGGTGCGATGAAATTTGGACAAACGACGACAGATTGGCCAAGGCCGCCGCTGGCGCATTGGCGTGTTTAACGTGAAGGAACCCATGGCACAAACACTTGACCAACAACGCGCCGCATTGGCCCGGGCTATGCCACGGCCAGCCGCACCTTGCAAGGAGACCTAGCAGGCAAATATCGCAATTTGGCTAAAGGTGCACCAGCGCTCATCATGAATAGCGGTTTGATGCCCACTTTGGCGTTTTACAAAGGCAAGGGACAAGCTGAACAACAATTGCTGAATGACTTGATGAGTGCACTGGTTCAACGGCTCAAACCAACCATGGTTCCACGCGACTTTCAAGCTTTCATGGCAATGCTCCAGAGCGGAGAGTCACGCGACTACCTGCGCTACACCGACGAGGCGCTGGAACTGCTCAAGTGGATTCGGCAGTTTGTGGATGCGGTTGAAGCGCGGGAGCCTGACGGCGTGGATGCCTCAACGCATTGCAGCGGTGCCCGCATACATCGCATCCCATACCAAAGCGACGTTTCAGGACGCCCCACCGGGACACAAATTTCTCGGCTATTTTCGCAATACGCAAGGAGATGATGGCGACGCCTTTGCACCCTTCAAGGGCAAAGCGCGCATCGTTGGCAGGCCAGAACCTGGACCGCAACGTCGCGCTGCCAACGACGAACAAAAACGCGAGTTCGATGGTGTTCTCAACGAGGTGTGCGAGATACCAACCTCCAGCATTCAACAATTACAAGCCCTGCGCCACCGCCAAAAAGCACACATCGCCCATTACGGCACAGCGGGCTATTCGCTTTGCACCACCAGCACCGCCCCCTTCGCCACCGGCTTGGGCAACGAGCACCCCATTGAAAACGGCTTTGCCTTCCTCACCCCCTACGGCCTGCCGTATCTGGCGGGCAGCGGGGTTAAGGGCATCTTGCGCCGGGCGGCAAGAATTGGCACTGGAAAACGACACGCAAAACCCGCAAGGCTGGCGTTCAGGGCCGATGTCTGGTGGCTGTTCGGCTTTGAGGGCGCGGTGGACGACGGCAGCCTGTGGGATGCCAACAGCCCACCGGGCCACGCCTTTGCCCGCGATCTGGACAAAACCGCCGCCAATCCCGACCTGTACCCCTTCATCCGCAAGCTGATCGCCGGTGACAAAAATCTCTGGCCCTACACCGACCCTGCACAAGACGGTGCCCGCCAGTTTTTGCAGGCCTGCCTGGCGGGCAAGTCGCTGCGCAGTGGTTTGCAAGCAGGCGGCGCACTCGACTTTTGGGACGTATTCCCCAGCCCCGCAGGTAACAAACTGGTGGTCGAAATCATGACCCCTGCACTGCGCAAGTACTACCAAGGCGACGAAGCACCCCACGACTCTGGCGCACCCGTGCCGGTCAGCTTCCTGGCCGTGCCCGCCAATTCGCAATTTGATTTCCATGTGGTGTGCCATCCCACGCGTCTGCCCGTATCGCTGCAGGGCACTTGGCGTGATTTGATGCAACAGGCTTTTAACCACGCCTTTGAATGGGTGGGGTTTGGGGCCAAGACATCCGTGGGCTATGGGGCGATGAACGGGGCCAAGGCGGTAGCAGCACCGTCCAACACAGGCACGATGGCGACGGGTTCATCAGCAGATAATTTTTCGCCCAACGGCGGCGGCGCAACAGCCGTTGGTTCGCAAACATGGCCTACTGCCACTGTAAAACTCAACCCTGGCAAGGGCGAAATCACAGCCAGCTTTAACGGCATGACCACGGCACCTATAAAGGGGGCCGATGCCGACAAGTTCCGGGCAGCACTGGGGGACGAACTGGCGGCCAAGCTCAAGAAGAAGCAGGAGATCAAAGGCATTGCGATCGAAGTCGGGCAACAGGGCAATGCATTTACGCTCAAAGGTCTGGCCGCAACATGACTGCCAACCCAAAGCCGCCATCTGAAAACACGGGTGAAGCGGCATCAACTGGGGACGACCAAGAACTGCTCGAATGGCGCGACCTGCAAGACGCCCAAATAGACAGCATGCAACACGTCTGGGACAACCCGGAAGACGAAGTCTGGAATGACGCGTAAACCCATGAACCACTTTGAAATCATCTACTGAAATGGGCGAATACAACCACCTGACCGATGCCCAATGGGATTTGTATTCGCGCATGCGTCAAATCAGTGAAGAAGACTTCTGTGCGCCACCCCATGATCCTCACCATCCCCCGCCCCCAAGCCCCCGCTTTGCCCGAAACCGGCTGCTGGCCCGTTTCTAACCTTGACTTTCTGCACCCCCGCTGTGGCAAGTTCGCGCGGATGCTGAGCACGACGAGCGCACCCTGCAGCCCATCACCTACCTGCTGCTGCACAACGGGCAAGGCCAAGTGTGGTGCTACCAGCGTGTTGGCGGCGATGCCCGACTCGATGGACGCTGCAGCTGCGGCGTGGGCGGCCACGTGGACGCTGCCGACGCTGCGCCCGCCACCGCCACCGCCGATTTCGCGCCCGCTTCCACCCTGCACCGCGCCCTGCTGCGCGAGCTGGCTGAAGAACTGCAAACTGCCCCCGGCCACGCGGCGGGTACACAGCACCTGGGCCAACTGCGCCTGCGCGGCCTGATTTACGAGGGCCTGTCCACCGTGGGCCGTGTGCACCTGGGCGTGCTCTACACCGCGCACTGGCTGCCTGCTGCGCCGCCCCAACCCCGCGCGGGCGAAAAACTGGCAGGACTGGGGTTCATGCCCTTGGTGCAGGTCGCCCAAGACGCCCGCTTTGAGCTGTGGAGCCGCCTGGCCGCGCAGCACCTTTTGTCTGCGCAACCATGACCCACACCATGCCCCGCAACATCCTGCTGTGCACCCTGGGCGCCAGTTGGGCTGTGGTGGCCGAAGTGTTTGGCTGGCTGACCCCGGCCACGCTCGACCTCTACGCCCACCACCCGCAGCGCGCGGCGCTGGACGCCCTGCGCCAGCAACACGGCCTGCTTGCCCCCCGCCGAATTGTGGATTTGCGCCCCCGAGGGTGCCCAAACCCGGCCAGCCTCGCCGCACTGCGCACTGGTGGCGACGCACCGGGCGCGCCCCCTGCCCCTGCGGGTGTGGACGGCGGCAGGCACCGACCAGCTGGCCAGCCGAGGCCGAGTGCGACCACATTCGCGAACTCACCTGCGCGCGTCACCCTGCTGGCGGGCGAACACTGCCACGGCGGCCGTTGGTCCTGTCTCTTGCGGGGCGGGCTCGACCCATGAGTGCCGACCTCCAAAGCGCAGGCACCCTGTTTGGCGCATGGCCGGCTGCACGTGGTCAGCCCCGAACCTCGCCAGCGGCCCTGTTTGCCCGTACCGAGGCCGACAAAGCTGCCCAGCCCGCCCTGTTTGCCGCACCCCTGCCCGCCGAGCTGGCAGTGGCGATTACCCCGCTGGTAGCCGGCACCGGCAAGCGCAACGAGCTGCTCGACATTGCGCTCGATGGCAGGCGCGTGTGCGCTGCCGAATTTGCCCTGCCGCTGGCCACGCCCGGCAACCCCTGCGCCTGGCACCTGCCGCCCCAGGGCGACACCCTGCACGCCGAGCTGGAGCGCCGCCAGCGCCGGGGCAGCCCAACTGCTGGGCAACTTTATGGCGCAGATTGCGCGCGACGAACACCACGAAAACTGGCGCAGCCTGTACCGCCTGCCCCCCGCCCGCATTGCCGCGCTGCGCGCCACCCCCCTCACCGGCGCACACGCCCACTGGCTCACCACACTGCCCAAGGCCGACCTGCACCGCCACCTGGGCGGCTGCCTGACCACAACCGACCAGCGTCAGGTGGCCCGCGCCATATGGACCAATTTAGATGATGAAAACCGCCGTTTGCGCACGCGGGACGTGCGGGAGCTGCTATCAAAACAAGAGTGGCCCTGGGATTGGCCGCAACAGCTGCAAGGCCCCCACCGCGCGCAAAACACCGCTGCGCTGCTGCTACACGCCAGCAGCGCCCAGCTAGAGCACAACCTGTGGGACGTGACCGAGCCGCGCGTCGCACTCAAAGGCTCGCCCCACGGCTTTGCCGCCTACGAGCGCCCGGGCGAGCTCAGGCGGTTCCGCGCTTAAGCCGCCCAGCAAGCATTGCGCCCTGTGCCCGCGCCATCGTCAAACAAGCCCGCGCCGAAGGCTGGCCCTACACGGGAGCTGCGCGGGCAACCCGCTAAATACCGCCCACGCGACCCGCTGGCCTTTCTGCGCGAACTGCAACACGCCCTGCAGGCGGCTGGGGCCCAAACCCATGCCGCCCATGCAGCCCCTGCAACCCATTCAACGCCTGCAGGTGCGGGCTCTGCAGGCGCAGCCCCCCGCATCGGTTTCATCTGGATACTCGACCGCCGCCAGCGCGACCAACTCGCCCCCGCCGTGGCGCAAGCCGTGGCGGCGCACCACACTGGGCGGTTTTCTGCTGGGAGCTGGACACGGCCGGTGACGAAGGCACGCACAACCCCGCCGCACTGGCCACCGGGTTTTTGCCCGCGTTTGAAGCCTGCCTGCCCATTACCATCCACGCTGGTGAAGGCGAATCGCCCGAAAACATCTGGCAAGCCGCCTACCACCTGCACGCCGACCGCATTGGCCACGGCCTCACGCTGACTGCCAACCCCCAACTGGCCGCACGCTTTCGCGACCGGGGCATTTGCCTGGAACTGTGCCCCAGCTCCAACCGCGAAGTGGTGGGCTTTGCCGACCCGGCCTTCCCCGCCTCAACCGGGCACCCCGCCTACCCGCTGCGCGACTTCATCCACGCCGGCCTGCCCCTGACCCTGTGCACCGACAACCCCGGCATCTCGCGCACCACCCTCGCTGGCGAATACCTGGCCGCAGCCCGCATGACGCCCGGCGGCATTACCCTGTGGGAAGCACTGGCTTTGGTGCGCCAGGCTTTTGTACACGCCTTTTTGCCCAGTGCCGAGCGCGAAATATTGATGAAAAAATCCGATCAGCAGGTATTTGCATTCATGACAGGCGCGCAGCAATAAATTTTTCGAGACCAAACTATGCCAAATCTCATTGTTTCCACTTGTGGCACCAGCATATTTCTGGCAATGCCGATGCAGACATTCGCACTGTGCTGGTTCAATTTGCCAACGCAAAACGGTTGCTGATATTTCACCTGATGTGTTGCCAAGACTTCAGGCGCATATCCAGCAACGCAGTGCCGAACTGATGCAAGTCACCAGCCTGCACACCCTCACCGAGCGCAGCGCTGAATTGGCTTGTTTGGTTGCGTTCTATGGCAACGCCTTGCGTGGCAAAGACCACCATATCTTGTTGGCCACCGACACATGGCTGAGCGAACAAGCAGCGCAGACCCTTGCTTGCATCTTGCAACATTACGGGCACAGTACCGAAGTCAAACGCTGCACCGATTTGCGTACCGACGATCTGGGCGCGTACCGGGCGGCTTTGAGTGAACTGGTGCGCTGGGCCTACCAGGATTTGAAGGGATACCGGGCTGGCGGCCATCGCATCATTTTAACCTCACAGGCGGCTTCAAAGCGGTGCAGGGTTTCATGCAAACGCTAGGTGCGCTGTTGGCCGATGAATGCGTCTATTCCTTTGAACGCAGCGCCGAATTGATCCGCATCCCCCGTTTGCCGGTTGAAATGCGCCCCGAATCCTACGTTATCGATAACCTCACTGCGTTTCGGCGCATGTCACTGGGTTTGAACGTCATGCAATCACAGGCACTGTCTGTGCCAGAGTTGCTGCTGCTCACTGTGGACGATCAGGTTGCCCCTTGTCGGAGTGGGGCGAACTGGTTTGGGGTGGCGTGCGCGAATCCATTTATGGGGCAATGCTGCGCCCCAGTCCCAGCCCAAAACTGCAATTTGGCAGTGGCTTTGCCGAATCTGCCGAAGGGCTGGACGAACGCCGTATCCGACAAATCAACATCAAGGTCGACGATCTGGCGCGCTTCATCGAGACTGGTCAAGCGCTGAGCTCCCTGGACTTCAAAATCCTCAAAGCAGGCCCACGCAAAGGCTCTACCCACGAAATAGATGCCTGGCACGATGGAGATGCCAAACGGCTGTTCGGCCACTATGCGAGATAAGATTTTCGTCCTGGATCGGCTCGACGCTGCGTTGCACTGATGCTTACCACCCTCCCCCTCGCCCGCTACCGCTTCACCGCCCGGGTGCAGCAGCCGCTGGCGCTGCCCGACTACGCCGGGTCGCTCTTGCGTGGCCAGTTTGGCGCGGCCCTGCGCAACGTGGCGTGCATGACGCGCCAACCCACCTGCCCCGGCTGCCCGCTCTTGCCAACCTGCCCCTACACCCGCATTTTTGAAGCGCCGCCACCGCCCAAGGGTGCCCACGCGCTGCAAGACTTCAGCCAAATCCCCAACCCCTACGTGCTGGAGCCGCCCACGCCCGGCGCGCGCGTGCTGGACGCGGATGACGACCGGGGTTCCACACGGTGCTCATTGGCCACGCCACCGAACAACTGGCGCTGGTCACCTTCGCCCTGCAGCGTGCGCTGGCCGGGGCTCACCCGCAACCGCATCCCCGCCGAGCTGCCGCGGGTGGACTGGGTGGACGCGCAAGGCAGCGCGCACCCCGTTTGGACAGTGCGCCAGCCCTCCTTGGCCGACCACCCTGCCACACTGAGCGTGCCGCAGGCACCCTTATTGGTTGATAAAAACGTTCAAAACACTCCTGAATTAATAGCTGCTTGCGCATATTCCACGTGCGCAAACGGCCAGCCCACAAATTGAGCTTCACATCCACCCCCTGCGCCTGCAAAGCCGGGGCAAGCCACTGGGCGTGGGGCGGCTCACCACACGCGATGCTGCTTGCGGCACTGGCCCGCGCACCCGCCTTGCTGATGGACTTTCACGCCCACGGCACCCCCGCCCCCGGCGGTGTCGAAAGCTGGGGCGAAGCCGCCAGACACGCCATCGCGCTGGCCGATGCCGCCACTGCCGACGGCACCCTCACCGACACCCGCGACCTGCACTGGTTTGACTGGACCCGCTGCTCAGCCGCCAGCGCCGAGGGAAATGACCTGGGCGGCGTGCGGGGCACACGGCCGCTGCGCGGAACCCCGCTGCTGGCCCCAATTGCACCCTGGCTGTGGCTGGAGCCAGTGGCTGCACGTGGGCAAAAAACGCCACGATGGGCATGGGCGCGTACTCACTGTCGACGTAGCTGCCCACCGGCAAGCGCCGCACCCGCAAAAACCCTGCGCCAACAATGAGCGCATGCCCCACCGCGACCTGCACCTTGCCTGTTACGACCAGCCCACCCCCGGCGCTTGGTCGCCGCCCTCAAACTCGCGCGGCGTCACGCCACCGGCGGCAAAAGTCGGCCCACGAACTGTTTTAACCCCCGCCGAGCGCAGCGCAGCGGTCAGCGACATGCGTGCGCTGCCCGAGGCTCGATACCGACCGCTTCTTGCTCTTGCGGCTGAACCGCGCAGCAAACTCTTTGCCATTGGCAAAGCCATCGCCAACCGACCCCGACTACTTTTATGTCGGCTGATGTCGTGATTCATGCCCTTCAAACACCCATTTTACTACTATTTTGATAGCTGCTCACGCACTGTTTATATGCGCTACGGCCAAAACGTACTCAAGAAAGACACCTACACCATGGCACTGCTGTTGCCGGCCGCTCCCAGCTCGAGAGTCAAATTCGAAGGCGACACCGCGGCCCTGTACGAAGCGGGAGAGCGCCGTGGCACCGTACCCATCAAACTCATAGACCGCTGCGTCATCGAGGCAGCCAGACCCGGCGGCTGGACAGCAGCGTGCTCATCAAACTCGCCGACGCGGGTGCCACCACCGTGCTGATGGGCCCGCGCCCGCGCCGCGCATCCGTCGTGCTCGGCCCCAGCACGACGACGCCAGCGTGCGCGGCCGAACCTGCGCGTGGTGGACGACTTGCTGGTGCGCGCACAGGCTCGCTGGGCGTGGTGCGCGTAAACTGGCCCAGCAAAACGCGCCCTGCAGTTTTGGCAAACCCAGCGCCCCGACGCCCGCAAACCTGCCTTTGACGCGCTGCAAGAGCCATCACACCGCACATCCGGGCCACCCTGCAAAACTACGCAGGGCGACACCACCCAACCCGCCAACCTTGGACACCCTGCGCGGCCGCCCATGAAGGAACGCGGCCGCCGCGCCTGCTGGAACCATGGCCGCCGTCATGCCCCGCGCTGCAATTTAATGGCCGCAACCGCCGCCCCCGCGCGACCCCCGTCAACGCCTGCCTCTCGCTGGGCTACACCCTCTTGCACGCCGAGGCCGTGCAAGCCTGCGCAGTCACCGGGCTGGACCCGCTGCTGGGCTTTACCACCGCCCGCCTTTGGCCGCGAAAGCGTAGCGATTTGATCGAAGCCCTGCGCCCCTTCGTAGACCTGTGGGTGTGGGAACTGGTGCGCAGCCGCACCTGCTGAGGACCACTTCAGCCGGGGGACCACGGTGCCTGCCTGCTGGGCAAAGCCGGGCGCGCGCCATCTTTATGCCCAGTGGGGCGGACACTGCAAACCACGGGCACGCTGGCTGCGCTGACATGCCCAACTGCTGCCGCGCCAACTGCGCAGCGACGGCGCACGCTGGATGACCCCTTTCTATAGGGGACGAAACATGCGAACCCACCTGAACCCTGCCCCTGTGCTCCCGGCCCCGGCGCACGCGCCCAGTGCCTGGGCACCCGCGACGCAAACAAGTGAGCTCACCGCCCGAAACCGCAGGTGGTGCGCAACGAGCGCGCCCAGACCCTGCGCTACCCGCTGGTGCTCATAGCCCGGGTGGTCAGCAGCACGGTGGTCAACTGGAGCGGCGCTGCCACGGCACTGTGCCTGCAAAGCGGCATTGGAATCAGCTGGATCAACGCCAAAGGCGAAAGCACGGGGCGCCTGCTACCCGCACAAGCGCCTTCAAGCCACCTTTGCCGGTGCACTGGAGCAGTGGCTGGAAAGCCTCACCGGCCCCCAAAACTACCAGAACTGGCTGCGCGCGCGGCTCTGGACGTGCTGGTGCGCTGAGAGACAAGCCGCCGCAAATGACACCCACGCCGCCAATGCCACCAAAGTCATCGACTCGGCCGGTGGGAGCACATAAACGCGAATGGGTCTATGCCCGTGAGTTCCTCCAGCACCACCGCAGGCCATTCACGGCCACCTGATGGCTTACGTAGGTGCCCAACTCGCCGCCCACGGTGCGCCGCCCCTCTGTGGGATCACCACGCCGAGCCGGTTGACACGGACGCCGACCTGTACGAACTGCTGTGGGCCGAGATGAACCTATGCACCGGCACCTCGGCCGACACCACCACCACCGACAAAGAAACCATTGCCCTGTTTCAGCGCTGGATGACCCGCAACGGCGCAGCCCGGTGCTGCACCTGCACAGCCTGCACCGCACGGCCCTGAAAGCGGGCACCGAATGAGCACCCACCAAAAAGCCCAGTGGCTGGTCAACTACGACATTGCCGACCCCAAACGCTTGGCGCGCGTCTTCAAATACCTCAAAAAAGAAGGCATCCCCATGCAGTACTCGGTATTTTCCGTAAAAGCCAGCAACGCCAAAATGGGCGCAATCATGGCCTATGGCCACACTTATCGACGCCCGCGATGACGATGTGCGCGCCTACCGCCTGCCCGAGAATGGCTGGCGCGCTACCTTGGGCGAAGCCATGCTGCCGCAAGACCTGTGGCTGGTTTGACGAAAGACCACCGCCA
>JADJFX010000021.1 GCA_016708345.1 Candidatus Rhodoferax bjergmarkensis | reverse complement strand
TGATGATCCAATATCTCCGTTCTCAGAAACTCATATGAACTTAGAGAAAGCCATACAAAAAAGGAGTATCAATGCGCTTGTTTCAGCTTGATTTGGATGCAGACAAGCACCTAATCACCAGATGCCGAAAACAAATCCTTACTGTAGTTCTTATGGTTCTTTAAGAAACGCCTTCAGCAATAGGTTTAGGGTACTTCCCCCCATATAAGGCGGATTCGCGACCACCGCATCAAATTGCATAGCCAGCACTTGAGCCTGTTGCACCAGCTGTAGCAAGTCATCCGCTGCCGCACTGGCATACATATCCCCACTCTGCTTCACACACCAATGCCAATACCTCCGGCAACACGGCCAGATGCGTTTTGAGCGCATAGGGAATCTGGATCAGCGAGCCAAAGGTCTTGGCGTGTTCGAAGGTCTCCACCAGTGCGGTGACGGTGGCGCGCTGCACTTTAAATGGGACCAGGTGGGTGGCGAGCTCGTCCACGCTCAGGCCCTTGCTCTCTTGCAGACTCAGCACATTGAGCTTGGGCGGCTGCAGGTTGCCGGCCTCGTCCGTGGCGGTGAACAGACGGCGGTCGTCAGTGCGGGCTTTCATCAGCAGGGCAAAGCCAGCCATTTGAGCGGCGCGGTCGTCAATATCCAGGCCGTAGGGTTCTTTTCCAGTATCAAGCGCGGGATGGCCTGGGCTGGTAGCCGCGCTCCAGGTAGATGGCCTTGAGCACGTCATAGGCCACCACCAGAATGTGGCCGCTGCCACAGGCGGGGTCCAGCACGGTGATGGATTCAGGGTTGAGCGTGTCACCATCTTCCCACGCGGGTCTGGATGAGGGCATCGAGCTGGGCTTGCACCTCGGGCGTTTGCTCGGCGGGGGTGATGTAATACGGCCACTCTTTGGCTAACGTACTTTGCGGGCTGGCCATGAGCCACAGGCGGCCCACGCTGTTTTGCACCAGGTATTGCACGATCCAGTTGGGCGTGAAGAGCTGCGGCGGCGGGGATGTCTTCGCTTTTGACCACCTTGCCAATGACCCGGTCCTTCTTTCGCTGATGTAGAACTGGGTACAGCCAGCCGATGATTTCGACCTCGGCCCAGTCTTCTTCGGGAATAGCTTCGACCAGCTTGGCAATGACGGAGTCGCTGCGCAGCAGGTTGTCAGGCAGCAGCAGCTCGGAGTCGTCGTCAATGCGCTCGAACAAAAAGGGCATGGCGCGGGACAAGGCGTTGCACTGGGCCACCAGCAACATGCGGTACAGCTCGCCATCGCGGTTGCCTGCGAGTTTGAGTTCGGTGACTTGGGCTGCATTCAAGCCTGGGAGTTCATTGGTCAGATCCGTGGCGTGGGTGAGGATGTCCGGCAGCCCACCGGAGGTGCTGACAGCGCCCGGTGGCCGTGGCCCAGGTAATGTGCAGCTCCATGCCAGCGCGTGGCAAAGCGGTTGAACCAGGTGTAGGCCACGGCTTCCATGGTGTGGGCAAAGCCGTCTTTGCGGATGCGAACGATCAACTGGTCGCGCTGGGCGCTGACCTTGGCGGGCCAGGCTTGACCTGCGATGACGGTCACATCACCCCGGGTTTGGGCGGGGGCGACTTCTAGCGTGCCAGCCTTTCGGACAAACCCAGCAGGTTAGCGCGGGCGGTGACGGCGGTGATGAAGTCCTCACGGGCTTGGGGGGCGTAGGACTTGAGGTTGGCTTTGTTCATTGTTTTTATGTATCACTCGGCTTCTCCGCACATGTAGAACGTGCGCAAGCAGCTATCAAATTAGTAGTGATCAAGCAGCTCCGGTGGCGGCTCATCAAACTGGGGCGCGGTGAGGCGGCGAATGGTCAGGGCGCAGCGCTGGTCGATCAGCGTGACGATCTGGTCGATGATGGGGTGACCGTTGCCTTGGCTCTCGAATGTCCCTTGGTAGCACGCGCTAGGTCTGGCAAGCGCTTGGCGATGCCCAAAATCCGCTTTTTCACCTGCGCGGGTGACAACTCCGCTTTTAGCGAACTGTTCCCAATGACGCACCTGCACTTCCGAAAACTTGTATTTGCCGATCTTCATGGCCATTTTTTCGGTGAGCGTGGGTAAAACGGCGGTGCACAGGGCGTCGTACAAGGGGTGTAAGCACAGCACCTGCCGGGGTGTACAAGAGCGAGAAGCTTTGCCGTGGGCATCGTGGTTGCCATTAAGGCGTTGAACACCACGTAGTCCAGCAACGAGCGTGTGCGGTGCGCTTGGGCGGGTGGCGCTGCGCAAGAGGGCAAAAGCCTGGGCAGGCCGGGGCCGCCTTCGTTTTGGTACTTGTGCTCTGAGACGATGCCCAGCGCTTGGCAAAAGTCTTCCTGGTGGAGGCGCTGGCCCGGCACGCCGGCTGCGGTCATAACGCTGCACCAGCAGGTAGTGGCGCTGCTGCGCCATGCGCGATGGTTTGGATGTTGGTGCGGGCCACGTCCAGCTTCAAGCGCCTCCCCAGCGCCATAGCAAAAAGCCTCATTGAATACGCTGCCGTCCACCCCGGTAATAGGCGGCTTGAGGATGTGGGTGCTGGGTGAGCCGTTCAGCGGCAAGCCAATCAGCGAATCCCGTCCGCATCCAACACCACCGGCAGTTTGTCTTGTGCGCCAGCTAGCGAGAGACGCAGGCCGTCGTCCCTGCGCGCATGGGGCGCAGGGGCATTTCGTCCAGCAATCGGCAGTTGAGCATGGTCCAGCCAGCCAACCACTCACGGGGCATCCAGCTTGGGGCGACTGGCGGCTCCAGCGAGGTGACGGCACCTGCATTCGCCACCCAGACTTTCCAGCGGGCACAGTCGTTTTGGGTGGAGACTTGCGGGTTTGGCGATCTGTTTGCGCTTGCCGCCTTCGGGCGAAGCCCGGCGAAGAACGGGCGGGTTGCACGGTCGTCAAACGGTTCTGACCGGACGGGGAGGGATTGAGACAAAGGCGTGGTGGCTCCCGGCGCATAAGCAAAAGCTCAACCGGCCATCGATTTGCGACAGAGTGCCAACATGCGCGCCTAGCAAACCAGACTTGAGGTGGCGTGCCATGTTGAGGCCAGCCTTCCACGGCCAGACTGCCGCCCAGTGCGTGCAATACTTTCAGCAGGGTTTCCAGGCGGACGGTGGGCTTGCCGGCCTCCAGCTCCACGATAAGGGGCACGCCCACACCTGCGCCAATGCCAATTGGGGTTGGGTCAGGGCCAAGCTTGTGGCGGCTGCCAAAACGCTGCGCCCAGCGCTTGGTGAGTTGGTTGGGGTAACTGCGTTGGTGGCCATCTGACTTTCCTGTTCGGGAAATTATTACCAACCAGAGCCTGTATTAAAGACAAATTTCCCGATTGGGAAATTAAATTACTTCTGGCGTCGATTGGCATCGAAATGACCCAACGGGAAATGGAATCACGCTACTGCACGCGGGCTTTTTGGCCGGAGCGCACCACAGCCAAAAGTTCCGCTTTGAGCTTGGTTGACATAGGCCTCGACATCGGGTTCAGATTCCAGGTAGCTTTTGCTGGAGAAATCTGCCGCACGCACTACGCGCGTGGTTTGGCTACCGGCGCCGGAACATTGGGCCCCGGTTTGCACGGGTTGTGCAGTCGCCGGGTTGAGCGACCTGGGCTGGCTTGGCTGTTGCCATTGCCGCTTCAATCAGGGTGATGGCTTCGTCCATGGCATCACCACCTGCCCTTGCAGGTACAGGATCTGGGCAATGCTGGTTTGGCTGGCCACGCGGGTCTTGAGGTCTTGCAGCAGGCGAAGGGCCTTGTTGCTGGTGTCTGGCGTGGCAGCCGTGGCGGTGAGTTGGACTGGACTTCGGCAATTTTCGTCGATGGACAGAAGCGCGCGTTCGCGCTTCTCTTGGGCCAGTTGTTCGTTGACGCTGGTGACGGTGGCCAACAGAGGCTCGATGCGGTTGACCTTGCCATAGGGCTTAAGGTTGTCGCGGATCTGGGTGAGCTCGCTCAATGCGGCGGCGGCTTGGGGCACCTTGTTCAAAGCTTCGCGGTTGTCCGTGAACGCGCGCAGGCCGTCCAGCAGCTTGCGCCAGGCGGTAATTGCGTTTTGTAGAAGTTGACCAGGTCGTGAATGCCTTCTGCAGCATCCAGCCAGTCGTCTTTGGCGGACAGCAGGGCTTCAATGAAGGAAAGCTGTCGCGCGTGGCCAGTTGTTGGCGATGCGAGCAAGCGCCGAGTCAATGTCGGCCTTCCGGTGGTGGGCGGTGCTGGCTGTGAACGTGAAGCCTTTCAGGTCCGTCTGCCATTCGCCAAAGCGGGCGCGGAAGTCGGCCACCAGGGCGTCTTCTTCCTCACGGCCGAGTTTTTGGAAAAGGTCCTTGTACAGTTCGCGGGCACGCTTGAGGCTGTGCGCATCGGCCACCTTGCGCTTGAGGATGGACACCAGCTTGAAGCGGGCGGTCTTGGTCAAGGGCTCTACCGCTGCGGCGGGGTCCAGGTCGGAGCCTTCGAGCATGAGCTTGATTTCGCCAGCCATGAACAGGCGGGCGATCAGCAGCACGGTTTCCCACTCGGGTTTCCAACCCCAAGGAATGCCGGCAAACCGGTCGACCACGTCGGACAACAGCACGCGGGTGTGGCTGGCGGCATGGTGGAGGTAATCGCGCATTTCCTTGATGGCCAATGCATTGCCCTCTTCCCCATTCAGACCCAAGCCGGGTTTGCTGATGTTGTCGGCACTGAGCACGGCTTTGATTTCTGCAATGGGATCGACTTGGCGTACTTTTATGTACGACAGCTTGGTGTAGGTGTTGGTGACCAGGTAGTTGAGCAAGTCATCCAAAACTTTGTCAGGTCCAGCGGCTTTGATCTGCACGGATTGACCGCGCGCATAGAAGTCGCCTTCGGCAATCAGGGTGGATAGCTGGTGCACCAAGCGCTGGCGGCGTTCGCGGTTCTCGTCCTTGCGGTCTGCCAGGATGCGCTTGAGGGACGGCGTGGCTTGATCTGCCTTGGGACTGACGATGTACTTTTCGATCTGCTGGTACAGCGCGAGTTCCACATCCAGTCGGTCAGCATCTTTCAGGCGAACAATGGCGCGGCCATTGCCTTCGTTGCTGCGAAGGATGCATTTGGCACTCTTCATGTTTTCGTAGTCGTCACCCAGCGGGGTGATGACTTCAAAACTAAGGGCGTAGCTGGCTTGCCTCCAAGGGGGATGGCGTACCTTGGTAAGGTTGTTGAAGATTTCGTCGTAAATCAGCTCGGCTAGTAAGCGAGACTTTTCGGCGGCGGAAACTTCGACGTGGCCGATTTCGCGGGCAACGTCACGCTCTTCATTGGTCAAGAAGTACCACAAGTCGCCATTGCGGCTGACCAGGCGTTGCTGCTCCAACCTAGCCAAACTTTCCTGGATCTTGCGTTTGAGGGCTAATTTGTCAGCATCAATCTGGTCAATGCACAGCGTGGCCAGGTTGTCGATGTTGGGCTTGACGATGTCGGGGATGTACCGGATCAGGAACATGGCCTTGAGCAGCAGGCTGTCATAGGGCTGCAGCAAGGGGTTTTGCGGTGCTTCGTCAATGGAGCGCTTGGCCATGCCGTCGATGAAGCTCTCAATGGACGGATAGAAGTCGTACAGGGGCACCAGCACATCGGTGCTGTGGTTTGCGTTGCGTACAGCGGCGGACTGGAATGCATCCAGCAAAGAGCGCTCACCGCGCGACAAGTGCTTGCCGGTGGCGCCGACTTTACGGATGGATTCGAATATCTTTTGTAGCAAGGTGAACTGGTAGGGGGCGAACGGATACACCGCGACGAACTCGGCGGCGTCTTTGTAGGCGCGCAGGCTGACCGAATTGCCAACAAAGCTAAGCTGGTTGTTGATGATGTCGCTCTTGCCTGCGAACACATCGCGCAAGGCCACATGGGCATCTTCAGTTTTGGCCAACAGGCGTTCACCGATGACTTCATCGGTGTTGCTGCTGGCCAGGGACAAGCGGGTGTGGAAGCGGCCTTGAATTTTGGAGAAGTCTTGGCTTGGGCCTTGTTGGCCTCGCCAATGGCAGCGTCAATGTCTTCCTGACTGGTGACGATGACCCAGGCGCGGCCCCGGCACTGGGTGCCCAGTTGCTCAGTAATGGTTTGCAGGCTGAGCATGTTGCGAATTGGCGCCGATGAACTGCCCCACCTCGTCCACCAGAAAATCACTTTGTGGTTGGCGGGCTTGGTGCAGGTAGTCATTGACAACCTTGGCAAAGCCTTCAATGTTGATGCGATAGTCGTCGCGGGCGCTGTCGAACCACTTGCCGGCGGAATCGGGGGACATTTTGAGGGCTTGGGCCAACGCAACCACGATGTCATCACGCAAAAAGTCCACCGCGTCGCGTTCCTTTTCCCAGGTGCTGCCATTGGATTGGGCGAACGCTGCCTTAAAGGTATCCAACGCACCTTTGGATACCAAGTGGCGCTCCATGTCGGCGATGTGCGGTGCATCACCGGAGTAGCCCAGCTTCTCATTGAACACACGAAGGAAGACTTGCAGGATGGCGTCGCGGTCAGTCTTACTATCAGCCTTGGCGTCAATATTGAAAAGGATGACATCGGCGGTGCCAGAAACTGCACGCTGCACGTCGGCAAGCAGCATGGCGTCTTTAATTTTTTGGTGGTCGAAGAATTGCGCGGCCCGGCGCTTTTCATCCGTTTCGGGGTTAGACGCTTCAATGTTCTCCAGCAGGTACGAAAGGATCTTGATGAAGTGGGACTTACCGGAACCAAAGAAGCCGGACACCCAAACACCCATGCGGTCAGTGATGGCTGCATCATGCGGGCGATCCATGGCTGCGAGGTAGGCGTCAAAGAACTTGCGCAGGTATTCGCTGATCTGCTTGGTGACAACGTACTCTTCAAGCTCTTGCCACACGCTGGCGGCGTCCATCTGGTCGGCTTTGATGACGCCGTTGATGGGGCGGTCGATGGGTTTGACGAAAAGTTGGCTGATGTTCATTTTTTTACTTGTCCCGGTTGTCTGTCGAGTTCAGGCACGCAATGGCGCAATGGTTTAGGTGGTCTCAGGTACCAAGCGAAATGCTCTGTAGTAGTGGTCTTCTGCCAGAGTGTTAAACAAGCGCAATGAGTGGCCATCGTAGCGCCCGGGGAAGAACATCAGCAACGGCGTGTTTCCCATGATCGGGTGCAAGGCCGAGAGCAGCGTGTGGGTTCGTAGCATCGGGTAAACGGCTCCAACACCGGTTAGGACCAACAAATCGAGATTGGCGATGTCATGTTGAGCAGCAATTTTCTGGGCAATCTTGTCTTCCTTGAGCACCGAGCGTAAAGCAGACAAGGTACTCTCGTCACCCTTGTTTTTTTGCATCTCCATGGCTTTGTCCAGCAGATTGCGCTCTTCGAGCAAGCTGGTTACCAGCTGCAGCAAATCAATGGTGTCTGCACGCAAGGCGGGCACTTGCTTGGCCAAGGCTGGCAACACGGTGCCGAAGACAAAGCTGCGCATATCAAGCTCACGGTCAGGTGGATAGTCAAAGATCCAGAAACCGATTTCGTTACCCAGGCCTTTGCTGTCGAGGAAATCACGGGATGTGATGCGCGGCAGGATTTGGTTGAGACGTTCGTCAAAGCTGAGGTTCATCGCACACGCTCCAAGCATTCAAGGACATAGGTTTCATCATGGGCACGCAGGTAGTGCCGCACGTCAGGGTGCAAAAATTGGGGCGTCAATTTCATCGAACGAGCGCTTTCCAGGTACTTGGCTTCGGCCAGGATACGGACAATGACTTGAAACAGTTTGGCTTTGGTGGAGTCGGACCAAGCCGCCACGGCTGGGTCATGGTGTGCGCATTCAGTCAGAAAGTCTTGCCAGTCAGCTGGCGCAAGTGCGGGCTCCAGTCGACGCTGGCGGTCGGCGTAGACACGCATCATGAAGTCGCCAAGCAACTGGCTGTGTTTGATGGCTGCGGCCAAGAGCAATTGAATGAGAACTTCGTTTTCCCGCTCGGCCATCATCTTCCAAGCCTGAGCATCCAGGGTGATCAGGCGACGCTGCAAAAGCCTTGCTTGGCGGCGGGCCGTGGCTGGCGTCTTTTTTTGCAGGATGTTTTCAGTTTCGATGGCGTGCAGCCATGCTGCCGGGTCCGGATCGGTCAGGAGCAACAGGGCTATGCGCCGGCTTTCGAGTGGCAACAGGGACCCGGCAGAAATCTCTGCGTTGTAGCGCGTCATAGGTACGCGGGGGTGTTGTTTGTCACGTAATTCATGGATCCTCAAAATTTGGGTTTGAGTTTAACTGTCTCGATGCGGGTAATCAGGCAGGAGAGAGGCACCAAAACGCGTCACGCCCAAAGAGGACGCATTTCAGTGATGGCACCGATCACCAAGTCTGGATTCATATCATCCGGGCAATCCT
The DNA here is from genome assembly GCA_016708345.1 of Candidatus Rhodoferax bjergmarkensis. Classification (GTDB taxonomy): domain Bacteria; phylum Pseudomonadota; class Gammaproteobacteria; order Burkholderiales; family Burkholderiaceae_C; genus Rhodoferax; species Rhodoferax bjergmarkensis. The sequence continues at coordinate 17,892 of JADJFX010000021.1, read as the reverse complement.
TCAAATCCATGAATGACTGGAACGTCAACACGATGTGCGTGCCTTTGTCACGACTGGCTCCAAGCCCCTGCAACACCGGTCGGCTTATGTGGTACTTTGCTTCATCGGCAATGACACATGCGGTAGCGATTTGCTGGATCCGTACAAAAATCATTTGGAAATTCGCGCGGATGAATCGGTTACCAAGTCATATGATGGTGGCTCATGTCGCCAGATCGATCCTTATGAAGGCTACGCGGCTACTGCGAATGAGCTTGATATTCGCCTGACGGCCGCCTCGCTGGGACTGACTCAGAAGACGATTCGGCTGTCGATGCAGCGTCCAGAAATGCGGCGCAGTTGGTGCTCGCAGCTGCGTTTTTGTCCTCATTGCATGTCCCGCGGGTATCACCGCGTGGTTCACCAGTTTGATGGTGTTGGATATTGCCCGGTGCATGGCTGCTGTCTGCAGACCAGGTGTCGCAGTTGCGGCAGCACCAGCGAATACCTCATCAAGGCCAGCGTGCTCGATGCGACATTCAAATGTCCTTTAGCCACCCGCTCCATTGCAGACCGTCAATTTTTCCGCGGGCCTTCCAAAACCGCGCTCGAAAGTCATTTTGTGCGCATTCAGACCGTCGTTAACACCCTGGACTCCTAACGAGGTGCGTTCTTACGGATTACCAGATCCACCAGGGAAAAGAGCCTGTGAAACAGGTAGTCGACATGGTCGGTGTCGATCACGGGCGTTTGGCTTCTCTCGTGATGGCGAAGCAGATAGCTGTTCCCAATCTCTCGAAGCTCCAGGGCCTCCCTCTCAAGAAGCTGCCGAAATGTCGGTTCAGAGCTTGCCCGGTCCAAAACCAGCTTCGCCGACTTGGCCTTGTTGTCGTCGGCCAATGTCTTGATACGCTCCCATGAGTCGAACAACCGCTCCAGCGCCTCGCGCCGAATCAACGGATCAGGGTCTGTGAATTTCCTGCGCGCCTCTTCCAGCATGACGTCGAGCAGCTGGTCCCCGGTCTGGAAATAGGTCCTTGCGAGCAAGTCCCCCAATGACGGCTGGCAGTATCCGGTGAACCTCTCCGCCTTCCGTGACCTCATAAGCCAACCCGTTACGCGCGAGGATGCGGTTCACATCTGTCACGAACGCCGAACGCCCCTCCGAGTTGTCGAAAGACAGATGGTGATGGCGGTAGTAATCGTGAAGTTTCCCTGGAATCGGCCGCGCTACGCTCCTCCACACGAACTCGATGAAATCGAGTGCCGCAAGGGTCGGGGGCGCCCACGACTTTCGCGTCCGCATGAAATCATCTTCATCCACTTCATCGCGTTGTAGCGGCCATGACAGGCCCTCGATCTCCGCTTCGATCGCGCTCTTCAGCATGTCCGTGTCGTTGCCACAGATCGCATGGCCATCAGGACATTCTTGGGGAAACGACGCCCCGAACGCTCCGGAACTCGCCAGGGCCTCAACCAGGACCGCAATGCCGGCCCATGCCACTGGACTCATTGTCTGCTCGGTACGGGCCCTCGGCCCGAGCTCCCGATCACTGAAATAGCTGCTCATGGGATCGGTCCTTCAACGGAACTTGAACAGGGGACTGGGATTGGATGTCGGAACCACCAAGGTGAGCGATTTCTTCGCCCTGCTGAGGGCCACGTACATCTTGGATTTCGCGTACAGGGTCGATGTGAACTGCGCCTTGTCGCAGGCCATCAGCATCGCGTGGTCGCACTCCAGCCCCTTTGCCTTGTGAATGCTGCTGAGCACTTTCTTAGGTAGAGAAGGATGGGAGTAGGAACGCATGCGCGACACCTCCGCAAATCCTTCGTCGGGCCCTGCAAACTGGCCGATGCGCACGGCATCCCGCAACTCGGAACTGTGATCGATCTTCACGGTGTCGAAGCCCGTAGCGGTGTCTTTCACCAGCGCAGCAATTTTTGCAAGCGCGTCCGACACACCCGTGTGCGAAGGGTTGTTCAGCAGGCATCGTGCGACCTCTTGGATGTTGGCCGGCTTTCCAGTCGTGGGGCGAGCCGCCCCGGTGCGGACTTCCTGCAGAAGTCGGTCACCATGGCTGGATGGACTGAATCCTGCTGCGACGCTGCCCATGAAGGTGGTGACGCTCTGTGCCAGCGCTTCCGGGTTGCCATGACCGGTGCTCAGGCCCGCAAACAGCAACCCGGAAGACGCGAGCGTCTCCAACAGATCCAAGGTCGCTCCATTGCCCTGACCATCACAGACCCGCACCCCGTGATCGAGCGGGTTGCCCTCGAAAGCCTTCTCCAGTAGGTACTGCAAGAAGCCGACTTCGGTGGGTCCTTCTGCAATGACGGCCACGCGCGCCAGGAACGTTTCAGGATCACGTTTCTGCTGTGGCCCGATCTTGTCCCGAGGCAGCGCACCGATCGAGCCCTGGCTGTCCAGATACCAAAGGTGTGCGTCCTCTGCGCACGAGATGGCGACAGGGCTATGTGTCGTGAGGAAGATCTGCCCGTGTTGGCCTGCCAGGATGTTGATGAGCTTGCGTAGACGGTACGGCTCAAGCCCGCGCTCGATCTCATCGATGAGCGTAACGCTTGCTTCCTTGTCCGTTGACGATGCAATTTCGAGCGCGGCCATCCGTCTGGTACCCGCGCCCCAACTGCTCAGTGGCAACGCCACCCCATTCTTGGTCGCCATCAGGCCGATGAGCGCGCCGATGGACAACCCCTGGCTGGTCGTGAGTCCGAGTTTCAAATCACTGGGAAGCGCAGCATCGACCATGCGCGCATCCAGCGATTCGATCGCTTCCTTACCCTTGTCATTGAGCGAATCGTGCAAATTGAGCCCTGCAACCTCCTTGCCGATACGTGCCCGCAATGCGTTGTCGGCCAGCAACCGATCCAGCGCTGAGCCATAGACAAGGCGCAGATCGCGATCGTTGCGCTCATCGGCGCTCATTCGGACCAAGCCGATACGTCGGCGGACGGCAGTCGAGAAATGGTCGAACTCGTCGTTGGGCTGCATGACCTCCCACGCGAGCTCCAGCTCTGTGGTCCCTCGTACACGCACGCGATACACCGGCTCGCCAGGCACCGGCTGGTCGCCCTCCCCATCGGCCGATGGCGCAACAGCGTCTTGCCCGTTCCATGCCCATGGCCAGGCGAAGGTGTTCTGCGAGCCCATCCCGGTGCCTCTGGCAGCGACATGATAGCTTCGATGACGAACTCCTGCGCACTGTCCCGCGCCCAGTAATCCGCTTCGGAGATGACCGCGGTGTTCGACGGCGAGAGCAACAGCGCTATCGCTTCGAGAACAGTCGTTTTTCCAACGTCACCGCCACCCAGGATGACATTCATTCCCGCAGCAGGCATCCACTGAAGGGAATGGATACCCCTGAAGCGTTGAATGGAGATCTTATAAATGTGGGCAGTTTTGATCATTTCATTCTTCGTCACGGCGAGTAAGCATATCGCCAGGAAACCATTTTCCAGTCACCCCAATGGAAAGCGAACTTCGACCACCCTCTGAGTTCCGCGGTTCCGTGCATTCCTGTAATTGCAACAATAAGAAAGTCGCTGCCTAGGTTAGCAGAACGCAATCAATCATCATTATTGATATCAGCCGTCGTTGCTAAGAGCGAAACAGAAAAACGCAGTGACGTTCTTCTGGTCAGCCTTGATCTCGGTATTGCCCTGGATCTGAACCGCATTCGGGTTGGATCCATTGAGCTATTTAGTGCTTGACCGAAAACCCCATTTCCCCAATGGTGGGCACTTGATTTCACCAACGAAGATTTTCCCGATTGCGCCTTTACGAGCGGTTTTTTAGCCGATACATGGGGTTCTGGCGACTTTGAAGGTAAATCTTCGTTGCATTGGGTGCCATCCATTGAGGCCAAAAACCACTCCAAATAGTCAGCATATTTGCAGAATTTTGCTATGCTTTTTGACTGCAAAAGGTAAAATGGCGACTTCAAAATCGGCATCGTTTCAAGAGAGAAATCACCCCCATGCGCGTCGCCCAGAACGAACAAATGACCATCGGTGAAGTTGACATCTCCAAGATGCGTTTTGATCTCAAATCACGCGACGACATCCCCAAAATCCTTCGCGGCCTGCAGTTCATCTACACCAACTTGGCGCTGCGAACTTCGATCTTCGCGTTGCTCGATGCCAATATCTCCCCAGAAGTCAGCAAAACCAATGGCCGCCCCGGCATGACCCTGTGGAGTATCTTGGTGTGCGGTGTCATTCGCCTGGATCTGAACTGCGACTACGACCGCCTGCAAGAACTCGTGAACCACCACAACACCCTGCGCGAAATGCTCGGACACGGTGCATTTGATGATGTGACCTACCACTTCCAGACCCTCAAAGACAACGTCAGACTGCTCACCCCGGAGCTGCTCGACCAGATCAACCAACTCGTCGTCGCAGCAGGCCACATACTGGTAAAAAAAAGTCCAGACGAAGCCCTGCGTGGGCGCTGCGACCTTTGTACTTGAGACCCACGTTCATTACCCCACCGACATCAACCTGCTGTGGGATGCCATGCGCAAGAGCATCACATTGACAGCACAGTGGTGCGACGAGCGGGGCATGAGCGACTGGCGCCAATCGGCTTTCAACCTGCGTCAAGTCAAACAAGCCATGCGCACCGCGCAGAACAAAAAACGCAGCAAAGCCAAGACCCCGGATCAAATCGAAAAGAACCAGCTACTAATCATCCAAGCCCACCAAACGTATCTGAATGTGGCTCAAAGCTACCTCGACAAAGTCGGCCAGACACTGGCCACCATCACCGCGCAAGGATTGGGTAATCCCCTTGATCTGATCACAAACTGGAGATCGAAGGCTTCATGGCCCACGCACAGCGCCAGATCAATCAAATTGAGCGTCGCGTGATTCGCGGTGAAGTCATCCCTCACGCAGAGAAAGTCTTCTCCATCTTCCAACCCCACACCGAGTGGATCAGCAAAGGCAAGGCGGGAGTTCCCGTGGAGTTCGGCGTCAAGGTGTGCATTCTGGAAGACCAGCACCAGTTCATCTTGTACCACCAAGTGGTGCAGCAACAAACCGACGATCAAGTCACCGTGGAGATGGTCACCCAGACCAAAAGCGCTTCCCAAAACTCAATGTTTGCAGCTTTGACAAAGGCTTTCACACCAGTGCAAACCAGATTGCCTTGAAAGAACATCTCAAGCAGGTGGTCATGCCCAGAAAGGGCAAGCTAAGCCAACAGGCCAAAGAAGAAGAACAAGCCCCTGATTTCGTCAAAGCGCGCCGGGCGCACTCTGCGGTGGAGTCTGCCATCAATGCCTTGGAGGTGCATGGTTTGGATGTATGCCGCGATCACGGCATTGATGGCTTCAAGCGTTATGTGGCGCTGGCGGTGTTGGCGCGAAACATTCACCGCATTGGTGCGATTGTGTGGCAGCAAGACGTGCAGCGAGAAGAGCGAAAAAGCAACTATGCCCAAAGGTACAAGCCACCCAAGCTCGCGGCGTAGCAAACGCGCACCAGCATCAGGTTTTGCGATCAGAATTGTGAGATTCTGGGATGAAGCTCGGGTGCGATTTGATCAAATTCGTGCGACACGGATGGCGGGGGAAGTTTGTCAAAAATGATGCTAAAAAATACCAAGGGTAAACCCTATGTGCCTGCATTTTAGGCAAAGTCGTTTTTTAAAAATGGGGGTTTTCGGTCAGGCACTATTTAGAGCGCGTGTGACAGAAGACCCGACATCGTTTGGTGGATAGGCGACTACGACGAGCAACTGCAGTGCGAGGTGCCGCCTAAGTCAAAGTACTCATCGAGCTTCTTGGTGTAGTACAGCGCGGCGAGCTCTGGCGACTGTTCACTGTAGGGGTCTGCCAGCACGGCGTGCAGGCGCCGCACCAGAGTGAAGTCCCCAGCGTCCGTGGCGCTGCGGTAGGCCTGCACCAGCATCCACTCCCTTGCGATGTACTTGGGGTTGACCAGCTTCATGGCCACCGACACCTCCAAGGGATCACGCCCGTCTTGCGCCAAGGCCGTATGCCAATTTTGCAGCCACGCGCCCCAGCGGGCCTCCATCACCGCCGGGTCCTGGCCATAAGCCCCACGGCTTGCGTAGAAGCTGGGACGCAAGTCCGCCACCTGCTGGGGTAGGCTGGAAAGCTCCCGCCAGAAGATCGTGTAGTCCACCGGGGTTTGTGCCATGAGGGTGTGCAACTCGGCAAATAGTTCCGCACGAAATTCGATCAAGCCCATCTTTTGTGCCCACATGGCATGCAGCGTGCCCGCCATGCTGTGCGGCAGCGCCTGCACCGCCGCGTCCAATGCCGCAATGGCGCGAGTGTCCTGTCCCAGCAAGGGGAGCATGGCGGTGCAGAACATCCTGAAATTGACCACTGCGGCCATGGGCTGGTTCATAAACGCGAAATGTTCACCGCCACCAATCCACATTTGAAACGCGGGGTCATAGGCTTCCATAAATCCAAAGGGGCCGTAGTCCAGCGTCCGCCCCCCCAGTGCACAGTTGTCGCTGTTGAAGTTGCCTTGGCAGTACCCCACCCGAATCCAATGGGCCACCAAATGCGACAAACGCTCACCAAACTCACGTGCCATGGCGACGACCTTGTCCGCTAGGGTCACCTCGGGGCCGTGCAGGGCGGCGGCCAAATCCGGGTATTCGCGGTCGAGTGCATGCAGAAATATCGCCTCCAGCTCGGCCAGTGCACGCGGGTGCGCATTGAGCCTAGCCCTGCCCTTTACCCATAACTATTTCCATCTTGACTTTGCAGCGCCAACGCGAATCCGGCGCACATCATTTGCAAACAGGTGTAGCCCTGCCACATCAGTTGATGACCTGGTGGACGGTCTTTAGTGCGGCCAAGGTAGCCCCGAGTTGAGCGACCCTACGTACGGCTTGCCCCAGCAGGAGGGGTTGGTTCAGTTTTTTTTGAGCTTGCTATGAGCACTTGGATTTCCAAGTCCGAGAACAAAACCTCGGCGGCCAGTTGCGGGCACTCCCGGCCCAACAGCGTGAGCAGCATGATGCGCCAGGCGATCACCAAATTGATGGCAATCGTGCGTTTGAGTCTCTCGGCGGTTTTGTGTTGGAGTTTTTCAATATTGCAACCACTCTTGAGCACCCGATGCCAATCTTCAATGCGCCAGCGCAGACAGTACCAGCGCAAAATCTGCTGCGCCTGCTCAGGGCTTGATACATCGCAGGTCGTCAGCAAAACCACTCCACCGGTTCATCATCTTTGGGCTGGATCGTCTCCTGAACATGCACTACGGTGAGCTTGATCGGCGCTTTGTTTTTTGATACACCCCTGGGCGCAGTTCAATTTCCTTGTGCGCACCGCCACCGTGGCGCTGCGTTGCACATGCCCGGGTTTGGCCTGCTGTTTACTCTTCTTGGTGCGTGAACTTTGCCGTTGCACCTGAATCACCATCTCGCCACAAATCGGGCTGTCCCTGACCGATTCAAAGAGATGCCCAGCCTTATCATCAATGACGCGGTCATGCTTGGAGCGCACCAGCAAATCAACCTTACCCGTTTTACGCTGCTCATCAAAGAGTTCAAAGAAGTCAGCTTCGCGGTCCATCACGCAAATCTGGCGGGTGCCGGGCAGCTGCTTATCGAGCTCAACACACGTGCGCAAGCCCTCAATCCAGGCGAAGGTCTTCTTCTCTTCAATGGGAATGCTGGGCTGTGGACGAGTGTCGGTTTTTGACTTGGGTTCAGGGGCCGAGAATTGCGCCTGCAGCAGCCCCAGCGGCAAGCCTTCGGTACTGACCACAAAGGTTGAATGCAGGTGCAGCCCGCGGGTTTTGGCACCGGTTTGGTTTTTGCTCAGCACGCCCAGACCGATGCACTGATCGAGCTGGTTGTAGTTCAGGTCAGTGCCGTCCTGGATGCACAGCACAGTGCTTTGGCCCATCATGCGCTGCACGGTGCGCTCTCGGTGTGGTGCCAAAATGGCCTGGGCAGTCAGGGCCGCATCATCGGGCTTGTCGATCATGCGGTAGTAGCCCTTGACGGCTGGCCAGTCGCCTTGGCGGGCTCCGCTCAAGGTGCGCCCTGGCATGGCTCCAAGGGCTTGGGCGCTTGATACGAGGCGTTCAGCCAGACGGCTGTCTCCCAGATTTGCACCGCCAAACTCTTGTGCGGCCCATTGATCTGCATCGAGCCCTTGGCCGATTTCCAATGGCACCAATCCCACCGGTTCAGCCACCCCCATCCTGGCGCGCCACTGGGGCTCAATCGCATAGACGTAGATGGTTTTGACAGACTTGGCTTTTTGTTTTCGCGGTCCTGACGCCCACGTCCCTGGGTTTTCCCAATGTCGATCCAGTTAGTCGCCTTGTAGCAAGTGCCAAGAAAGTGTTCGGTATCGACAAAACTCTCCACCAGCCAGGGTCGATAGCCGTACTGGGCCTCAAAGTCCGGCCCCACCTGTCGCAATACCATGCCCAGAACACAGGAGGCCAGGTTGTGGCAATGCACGCTGGTGCGCAGCAGAAAGCGACTCATGCCAAGTACGCGGTGCAAGTGCGTACGGTGTTGTTCGGTGTCCCAGCCCATCCATTGGTCTCTGTCTCGAAGATTGAGCGCTGCCGCACTAAAAGCAAAGCCACCGAGCCAACCGTGATCGGAATTGATGAGGTAGCGCAGTTGGCAGCCCACCAAGGGCCAGCACCTGCGGGTGCTCGCGCAGCATCATCTCGTTCCAGATGCGCATCAGATCAACACTGTCAACCTTGACCAGCGCAAGCCCTCGCACATCGCCCGCTTGTGCAGGTACCTCCACTGGATTGGGCACAGCACAGTCCAGGCGGCGCGGCTTTTTAAGAGTCTTCGCTTTGGATGGCGCTGGAAGGACAAAATGACCTACGCGCTCCAATTCGCGCAGTGCCTTGACGCAACCACCGATTTGTGGGCGACCGCGTGCGTCAGAGAAGTTGAAGTGCTGACACACGGCCTTGGAAACCGAGGCACGATTTTTGTAAGCTTCTGCGTTGAGCAGGGCGCGCACGACTTCGATTGAGTCCGGCAGTGCCAAGGTGCGTTTGATCTGGTTTTGCTGGTGCATACCGCCAGCATAGGTTCAGCGGGACATTTTGTCCAGTAATTTATTTGGGTACTTGGCAGCCCTAGCCCGCCGACCGAACAATTCGACTTGACCGACCCGCAAGAAGGAAGGGGCCGCACGGGTAGTGATGGCGGCCGGTTCGTCCACCATGCGGTCGGGCTCCTCGGTTTTGGCACCGGGTGAATACCACGGACGTGTGACCGTTTCACTGCCCGAGACAAAGAGGCACAGGGCCCGCGTGCTTGGCACTCGCAGGGCCGCCATAGCTTCCGAGGCCAAAAATTCACGGATGCTGGAGCGCAGCACTGCACGGCCGTCGCCACCGCGGCAATATGGGGTGGTGCCGCCGCCTTTGAGCTGGAATTCCCAATGCTGCCCGTCTACGAGCAGCACCTCCAGTACCGAAATGGCGCGCCCGTCGCCGTAGCCATTGCCGGTTCTGAAAGGGCAGTTGTTCACCATTTCTTGCCCGTAAATGCTGAGTGCGTAGCCTGTCGCCCAGCCGCTGGCGCGCACGGGGGGTGACACCCCGGCGGCGTTGGCTGCCTCCACGCCTGAGTCCAGATCACCCGTGAAGAACTGCATAAAAGCAGGGTCACTGGCGACCGCGTCTGCCAATCCCAATGCCTGGAAGAAATCTCGGCTGTGAATGACGTAGCGGGGCGCTGGCAGCGAGGTCGGGCGCACCTCAACGTAATGACCGGACTTCACCTGGCGTGCGGTCTTGTTGGGCGCATGGCGTGCCTGCTCCGGGTCCGGGGTAAGGTTTCGCAGCAAGGCGTAGTCCCCCCGTTGCATCAGGGCGGTGAAGGATAGGGGGGTGGTGCTATTCATACAGCTGGTTGCGGGTTTTCCAAAAGTTGGAGTTGTCTGCCAAGCCCATTAACGGCTTTAATGGAATGGACGCCCGGGACTGGCCCAAACCATGGGATATACCCGATCAGGCCGAGCGGTCATCTACAAAATTATTGGCTTCAAAGCTTGGATGGTGGCAGATGCGTGAAAGGTTGAGTTACACATGACATTTGAGGTGTCACTCTGCACAAAGGATAGGCCAGCCATGTTGTGACCGCCACACCTGTTCGCCCAAAAGTAGCAGGACTCCTGGGCTTGGGCAGTCTGGCGAGAAGTCCGCAAGCGTTTGATAGCAGAAGTGCCACTCAAACTCATGCAACTCCGGATATTTCGAGAGTGCAAGACCTCCGGTTCCCGGGTCGGCGAAGGTATGTTCTCTTGCGCGACTGAAGATTTGAGGCCAGTCCAGAGTAGACCTGGAATGTATTCCAGTACGAAGCCAAGGTTGGGTGAAAGCGAGCGCACCGGCTTTTCAGATCATAGTTCTTTACATCTGCGAGCCTTCCTGCCTTTTTGGTTGTGTACTGCCGATCCCAGAGTGGTTGACGGGAAAGAATCTCAAAGGGAGTGTTGGTCTCAATGTAATACCAGCCTGCTTTAGCTGGAACTTTTGCACGCGTTTGCCAGCCTGGCGCGTCGAGTTCAATTTCAACTCTGGCGTATGTACCTTGTAGATACTGTCGAAGTGATTGCATCTGAAATTTAGCGAGAAAAATGTGGCCTATACTTTTAAAAGCCTCACCAATGAAAGGGACTTCCCCGTCCCGCGCGAGCCGCGTCCCGTCGTCGATAATATTTGTGCGTTGAGGAAAACTCCGCATCGAATAAGTTTGCTGCAGCATCAATGGTAACGTGCAGTCAAAGCCTGTGAAAAGCCGAAACCCTGGTTTTGGCCTGGCCGATTCTCATGCGGGGCCAAGGTGGAACAGACCTCGATCGATATAGGGAGTGGCCGTAATACAAACTTACAATTCGAAGGTGTTGACGCCCCACGCGCATTGACTTGCAGAGGTGTTGGCGGCGTGGCCCCTGGGCGGCGTCTTGTATCAAAAAACTTGGGAGGAGCACCGATGTCAGCAGCAGTTCTTCAGGCATTCATGCGGGCGAGCTTGATCGATCTCGAAGGGGATGACACGCGGCTGGCAAAGCTGCAAGAAGCCGCCACCGCGCTTGCGGCCGAGTTTGCCGTGAAGCCAATCAGTGCGGCCATCCCCGCGCTGATGGCGATACTGCGCGAAGACGACAACAACCCGCCCGACGCGTTCGAGGACACGTCACGGGCCATCGAGAGCCACTGGAGTACGTACCAGAGCGTCTTTCGGGATGGCAAGGCCTGCACCTTGTATCGTGGCGTTGCACTCCAGGCGTTGGTGCAGGCCATCGATAGCCAACCGCCTCTGGGTATCGCGATCGCGCTGTTGATGCGAAATTTTCTCACTGCGATCAAGTTTGGAAAATATGCAGCAGCGATTCAGTTGCTAGTTAAAGCCGCTTGAAACCGCGTTTTCCGAAGAGCGCAAGACCAAGACTGTGACTGTGCAAGAGGAGAGCAAGTCACTGCCCGCCGTCGCTAAGCCCACCAAGATTGATCGGGCAGCGTTGCTGAAGCGCATTGAGGGGGCTGTGGGTCCGCACAACCGCGCCGGACAAGCCGATGAAAACCCAAACCCTCAATGGCCGAACGCCGGCACCCCGTGGAGCTATGATTTCTCTGACCGATTAATGCCAATCATTGCCGACTTCGTCGACATCGCCATTGCCGAAGCAGCCAAGTACGATGCCAAGAATATGCAGGGCGTGGAAGGCTTCATCGCAGCCCGGACCAGGATCGATCCAGCGATCCGGCAATCGATGCAGTTGCTGTGGTGGCGGCAGTCACTGTACTCAGAGTCTGCCAATCAGTCCTATCGGCAGCTTGGCCCCTCCGAGGCGGTCATCCATGCCGTGGCAGACCTTTCCAGACACTTGCCTGAAGCATACGACCGTTCAGTCGACTCCTTTCTGTCGGAAGCAGTCTTGGCGCTAGGGGTCGGCAACGACCTTCAGGACATAGGCGTGTTCCAGGCCTCCAACTCGAAGGCGCTCTCGGCACTCAATGCCCTTGTCGCGTTTCAAGGCCCGCAGGGCTGCTGATGACAGACGTCCTTTCCAAGAATGGAGTCGCCCCGATCTGCATGCCCGCGATGACCCATGATGGCTGGGCTGTCTGGCTGCTTCGCGAGCTGATGGCTGTCCGGGCTATCGAAAGGGTCCAGAGGACCGCTGAAGAAGAGCACGCGGCCAATGAGTAGCGCCTGCTCGCACCGCGGTTGCCACGCACCCACCATGACCTGCGTGCGCGGAGAGGCGTTCGAGGACTGCCCTCATTGGGCCGCGGGAGCTTCGACCACGGAAACGCCTAAGGAAGCTGACTCAGGCTCAGAACAGAAACTCCCGTTCCCTTGGACCGGCAACGTCATGGGCCCCGCGGATATTTCCTACCTTGCCGGGGCTTCCAAGGTGAAGTTGTTGACGCTCGCCGGCGCGTCGGATGCGGGCAAGACCTCCCTGCTAGCGTCCTTCTACCTCCTGATCGCCCGGGGTATCCGGCCCGCTGGCGTCGAGTTCGCAGGCTCTGTCACGCTAGAGGGGTGGGAGAACATCGCTGGAAGTTTGCGATGGACCTCGTCGAGTGGGCCGTCCTTCCCACCGCATACGTCCAGTGGCAGCGGCCGCCATCCCGGGATGCTGCACCTGTCTCTTGACACGCCGCAATCGCGCTGTGACCTGGTGGCAGCGGATGCGCCGGGGGAATGGTTCAGTTTTTGGGCCTCAAACCAAGCCAGCCCTCAGGCTGAAGGGGCCCGCTGGCTGTCTGAGCGCACTGACGTTTTCCTGGTGATCGCTGATTCACAAGCGCTTGTCGGGGCCAAACGCGGGGAGACTCGCGCCGCCCTAGTAAACCTGCTTCGTCGCGTCGGCGCGGAGGCTGCAGGGCGGCCTGTTGCGCTTGTATGGACGAAATGTGACGTAGCGGTGCCAGCTGTGATGAAAACGCAGATCAGGGAGGCGGCGCAGCGAAGCCTCGGGGACATCCCGGAGTTTCGCGTCAGCATGCTCCGCCTGCTGGTGAGGAGGCACGAAATCGTGGGCAGGGGATCATGGAACTGATGCAGTGGATCCTAGATGCGAAGCCGAACATCGGCGCACCTGTGCCGCAGGAAGATGGTGGGCGGGCGTTATTTCACACGTTCGGAGCATTCGCATGACCGGGTTGGGCAGCAAGGTTCGCATCGCGCTATTTGGCGAGTCTGACAACGGGAAGAGCCACTATGGTGCGCAACTGCTGGAACGCATCGAGGCTGAGAAGTGCGGGATCAAGCTGCGGGTAGCCGCAACGGATGTCTCGGCCTTTGACGAAGTGCGCAGGCGCCTTGGCGCCGGTTTGCTGGCCGAGCACACGCCGTCGGGCGTTTACCAGGATCTCATCCTGCCGGTTATTGATGCCCATGGTAGGACGATGGATCTGACATGGCCAGACTATGCGGGTGAGCAGATCAGGCAGTTGATTGACAGCCGTGCGATGAAGCAGGAATGGCTGGACCGGACGCAAGCTGCTCACGGCTGGATCCTGCTCGTGCGGCCCAAGCTGGCAAAGAGCGACGACGACATCTTTAGCAAGCCCTTAGGCGATCTCAGGCGCGCACCGGAAAACCAGGGGAACAAGCCAAGGCAGTCGATTCAAGCGCGACTCGTTGAATTGCTTCAGATGCTGCTGCACGCGCGCGGGCTGCATGACCGGGGGGCCGTGCCGCCGCTGGTTGTGGTGCTGTCCTGCTGGGATGAGTTGCATCTTCCGGGTGGTACGAAGCCGGGCGACCTGCTGGATCAACAGCTGCCGTTGCTCGCGTCGTTTATTCGAAGCACTTGGGGCCCACGTGCTTGCGTGATGGGCCTGTCGGCGCTGGGCGTTGAGTTGGACAAGAAGGAGGTCAATGATGCCTTCATTGACCGTGGGCCGGAGAACTCAGGCTTTGTCGTCGAGGCTGATGGCCGATCAGATCCAGACCTGTCGATTCCTATAGTGCGCCTGGCTGACATGTCGAGAAATTGATGTTGTTGCAACAGGCTGTATATGGGGCCTCGGCTGGGCACGCGCTTCTCAAATCGAGCGATGCCGCGCTCGCTGTTGAGTTCAGGAACGTAGCGTGGCGCACCGACCTGCCGCAAACATGCCCCGCTGGGGTGGATTGGGCGCCGTATTTCCGACTGATCAAGGAAGCGGGCTGGATGATGCTCGTCCATACGCGCCGTGACGCGGCAGCGGATCGGGGCGGGATGGTGCTCTCCCGGGCGGCCTTTATTCCAGTCGGCGAAATCGAAACTCTTGACGACTTGCGCTCTGTCGCCGCCGTCCTGGCATCGCCTTGGTCCGATGGGGATCCGCTTGACCCTATAGAGCTGGCTGCCTCGGCGGGTGCTGATAGGGTCTCGGACCCACCCAAAAACGTCGTTGCCATCGCTACAGCACTCAGCCATGAGGGTCCGAGGCCGATTGTGACGCGCCAGGGTGATGGGCTCGAAGAAGCCATGTTCGAGCTTTGGCGCAGGGCACCGCCCGAGTACAGGAGCAAGCTGACTTTCGGCCTCAGCTTCGGTCCAAACGATGTTCATGAGCTGTCTGTCGTTTGCACGCCTGAAGCGCTGATCTCTCACTGGATCCCAGCCCAGGTCATTGACCTTGGCGCGGAGATCGAGGCGGGCCCCCATGCCGTGACGATTCTTGACTTGCCAGCAGAAGCATCGGTGCGTGACTTCGCGAAGCAGGTTGGGTTGCGTCTAGACTCGCCCACTGCCATTTCTATCGCCGTTCAGGCATTTGATCTTTGGCGCCAGGCAGGAAAGCCTGACGAAGACATCTTGTTGCTGCGCATGCTGATCGAGGCAGCTGACAATTCGCCGGGCGCCGAGGCTGCGAAGTCGGCGGCCGCCAAGCGCGTCTTGGCGTCGGCAGTAGATTGGAACGTGGACAACCTGATGGTGATGCGCAATCTGGATTTTTCCGGGTTGAGAGAGGCACAGATGCTGTCTACCGCGCTAGGGCTGTGGGTCAAAGACTGCGCCAGCAGTGTTCAAGCGGTTGGTCTGAAGGAGATTCTGATCGCATGGGTTTCGGAGAAGCCCAATCCCGTGTGGCTTATGACGGTGGAGACTGGCTTGCGGGCGGCAAGCGACGCCAAGATGCTTCAGAAGCGCGGTATTGCCACGGTTTGGGAGTTGCTGAAGTCGGAGACCGCGCGTGCCTCGCGTCTGTTGACGATACTCTACGACCCGGCCCAGGAGAAGCAATTGCTGGAGGTCGTTGACGATTCCGTTCCTGCCAAGCTTGCCGATGCCCTTGCGCCGGAGTTGTTCGACAAGGGTTGGTGGCAGCTGGGCGGTGTCTTGTTGGCGCACTCACGTTCTGCGGACGGCGCCCGTAGGTGTGCCCTGGCGGCTGCGCCTAATGACAAGGCTTCGAGGCAGGCTTTGCTGCTTGGGGCGCTCAGCAATGCCACAGATGCGGATCTTGTCGACATTGCAATCGCCGTCCAGGACCCTCTCGTGACGAAGATGGCCGCTCAAGCTTGTGTTCGGGCCCCGTCCGTGCTGAAGCGTTTCAACTGGAAGCGCTTCGAGTGGTTTCTTCTCTTCAAAGAAGCTTTCACCCTCTCGCCGGCGGTTTTGGACGCGTTGCCCGATCGCAAGGCTGGCCTCAGCCAGACGATTGCGGCGCGAATGGCGGTCGAGTCTCTTTGGTCCGTTGTTGCCAGTACGCCCCTCGCCGACATCGTGGATGTCAATGAGCGGGCAAACGCCTGGGACCTCATTCCCGAGCCTCACGCTGCGAAGATCCTCGATGCAACTGCGCGCGGCTGGCTGGATCGCTTCGAGCACGGGCATCAGCGCCTGATTTCGGCCGAGCCTCGCCTTTCAGCTGTTGTTGTGGGCATCGTCAAGCAGCGCGGCTATTTGATTGATGCCTGCGGCGCGCGCCGGGAGTGTTCCAACTCTATCTGGAGGACTTTTGCTTCGAAACCGATCGTGAGGCCTATCAGTTCCTGATGGATCTTGGTAACAGCAACCTGCGCCTCAGCGATTCTGCCGCCAAAGCCTTGGGCCAGATCATCAATGCAAGGCAGTGGCGCGACGCTGCAAGGGATGCGAAGGCTCTGCTGCATTCCCGGTCGGACATGAAGGCGATGTATCGCGAGTGCTACCGCCTGCTGGGCTTTGTAGACATTCTCTGGGTCACCTACATGATCGGCTTGCCATCACCGCTGAACAGAGACGAAGCTTGGGAGGCATTCGAGGCTGAGGCCGTGGAGCTTTATCCGAGCGGCCCGTTGCATGACGAGTTGTGGAGTCGCAGTGGAGGTGATCCCGGAGACCTTTCCAATGAAGGCTCGGGTCGCGCCAGCTGGCATCGCTGCGTCAGGGGCTTGCGCAAAGGTCTACACCCTGGGACTGAAGCTGTGCTCCGCGTGATGATCGACCAGTATCGATACAACGACACCTTGCAGCAACTTCAGCGGCAGGAGTTTTGGCGATGACTGAGCTGAAAAAGAACTTCGACGGCGGACGGGCACTGCTCATTGGCATTGGTGAGGGCTACTGCCCATCACTGCAGCTGCCGCGCTTGGTCCGCCAGGACGCAGAAGCGGTGGCGCAGATCTTGTGCGACCCTAAGCTGTGCGGGTATCCAGCGTCGCAGGTTCAGCTGTTGCTGGACGAGCAGGCGACCAAAGGCAACATCGTCGACGCGCTTCGTGAACTGGCTACTTCTGCGAAGCCTGAAGATACCGTGGTCATATTTTTTTCCGGGCACGGCGGCCGCAAGAGCGGCGCGCCGGAGTACTCAGGCTATCTGTATCCCTCGGACTACGTGCCCGGAGATCCCGATGGCACCGGTTTGCTTGCCGATGATTTGACGGGGTTGATCAATGCGATCCCGGCCGCTCGGGTTGTCCTGCTGCTGGACGCATGTCATTCCGAAGGAGTGGCGCATTTGAAGGCCGAAGCGGAGCCTAAGGGCATGCTGCCGGGAATCCGGGAGCCTGCGCTCCAAAAGCTTGCTTCTGGCAACGGTCGCGTTGTCATCGCGTCGTGTAGGGAGAGCGAGAGGTCGTGGACCTCCTCATCTAGGGGGCACAGCTTGTTCACGCACTTCTTGCTCGAAGGCCTGCGCGGCGAAGCTCATGGTCCCGATGATGGGACGGTACGCGTGCTGGACCTGTTCACGTACCTGTCTGAGCAAGTCCCGGCGAATCCCGTCAACAAAATTGTTCAGCACCCGGTGCTTCAGGTTCACATTGCGAACAACTTTCCTCTGGCGCTGCGGAAAGGCGGTTGGTTCAAGGGCGGGGATGCAAGCGCAACAGTGGCACTGATTGCGCCGGTCGCAAGGCCGGTTTCTACCAGCTCAAGCCCAGTCGACTGGCGTCAACTGGAGCCTATCATGGTGGAATTATACCCCACGGGTCCGAGCCACAACGAGATCTGGTCTCGCGCAGGCGGTGATCTGTCTGCACTCTCAGCCTCTGGCAACGGGCGCTGCCTGGCATGCCGCTCTTCGGATGCTTTCCAAGGGTGGTGGTGGCCCGGGTATCACGCTGAATGCGCTTATCAACGCTGCGCTCGAGGACTTTCCCGGCAACAGTCAACTGCGGGCTTGGGCTGGATGAGAGCGACCACTGGTCCAGTTTGGGTGGCGGCCACAGAAGATATAACTTTACGTCACACGTATCAACTTTAGTTCGTTTCACATCATTGGAGGCAATTTGTTCTTTATCGTTATGGTTGCTCGGGCGGATACAAGTCAATTCCAGCTGCATCACAGTCGGCAACGTAACCCTCAATGCATCGAACAACTTTTCGCAAATTAGCCATATTTCCCACAGCAGTTGCACGCGCCAATCCCCGTGACTCCTGCTCACTCAGAATTGGCTTATCTGACTCAATGGCA
>JADJFX010000020.1 GCA_016708345.1 Candidatus Rhodoferax bjergmarkensis | reverse complement strand
GGAATCATGACGACAAAGCGGCCGTCGAGTTTGTGGGCATCCATCTCGACGCGCTCGAGTGGGTTATGGACGGGTCTGTTGATGCCGTCACCGGAAATCATCTTTCTTTCCAACTGAGGGCCACCGACAATGCGGGCGGCTTTAGCGGGTTGGCGCTCAGCACAGTGTTGGCGTACCTGCAAAGACTTGGGTAGCCCATGGTCTTCATCGTGAACGGCCATTCATTGCGGACTTCATATCCAAGGGCACGCAGTTCGCTAGAAACCATGCCCAAAGCGCGTGCCGTGGTCGCCGGATCTGTCCCAATTTGAGATCCGGGCAAGTCTTAATGATTTGCTTATCGAGCCGTTGCGCAAAGTCAGGTTCTTGAAGGAGCAGGTTGGACAGTGCGCCCGCAACGCCACCGCCCTTTGCATCCACGCCGATCTTGGACTTTCGATGGTACTTTGCAATGTGTAGCCAGGAATTAGGCCCCTCCAACCGTAAACACGGCCATCTGGATGAGGGTGCATGCATCGTTCTCGGATCGTTCGGTTCACAAACCTGGGATGGACGCCGGTTGCCGCGGAAATGGCGGCACCATCTGAGCCCTGCAGGTACATTAGTACCGCCTCCTTGCGCCTTAAAACAGATCCAGTGCTTTCGGTGCGAGCGCCGATGTCTGGTTCTGGCCAGCTGGCGAGGGAAAAGTCTTCCCTGTCGGTGATGCCACGCAGGATTCTGCCGATCAGAATGTCTTTGACCGCGACAATTTCGTCCAGCTCGGAAACGTTTTCATGAAAAATACTATATGACGAACGTTATCGTGAAAATTATTTTTCATAATTTATAGACAGTTATTGCAGGATTTCAAGGAAATCAAGGGCTTACCAATAGCTGGTCGGGAACACATTCATGAAAATGAACGAATCATTTGTATGCGCATATAATGCGCATACAAATTTTCAGAATCAAACATGCTCATCTCTCAATGGCCAGCTCGCAAACGCTTCGTTAAACATGATTTGTTTCAGCGGATTGAATTCAAACGGATCGTCACCTAAAATAACCCAACAGTTGGGATTTAATGAAGGTATTCACACATCATGGCTTGCTGGTTGCGGTGCTCACCCGCAATGAACACTGTCCGCCCCATGTGCATGTCGGACCGCCTGAGTGGGAGGCTCGTTTTGAATTCAGCTTTTGGCATAACGGCGTTCGCTTATGGGATGTGGTACCGGTTCAGAGTCAACCCAAGGCTGTTGTGTTGGAGAGTTTGCGGCTAGCCATCAAGACACCAGAACATCTGCGCCGTGCTCGCCAGTGTTGGTGGCAAAGCATGCAAGCTGTGTGTCTGGTGAACCAAGCATGGGATAACGTGGCGCAAGAGGTGGTGTCTGGACAGGAAAAACGTGCAGGGGCACGGCTTATCCAAACCGCGGTCTTTGATGCACAGCGCTATCGGACCATTTTGCAATTGAAGGGCGTCAGCCCTCCCGTGGAGATTGAGCTATGACGACGATAAAGGCCCCAAACCCCTTTGATGAAGTGGTGACGCAAGAAGTTTTGGAGCAAGCTATTGAACGCGGCCGTAAGCGTGCAAGAGGATGCGTGCATGCGACTTCAGTGCGATATGTTGCCATTTTGGAATCTCTTTTGATTGGTTTTGCGGATCAAAGCGCCGTCTCGTTGCCAATCAAGAACTATCCGGAATTGGCCACGCTCACGCCGACAGAGTTGACTGCGCTGAAGTTGTGTTTTGGAGGCAGTGCCTTGTCACTTGAGGCGCGCGATATGCACGTGTCCATAGCAGGCCTGGTGTCGGCCAGTGGGGCGCTGATGGACATGGCGGCCACCTTAATCGCAGCGCGAAACGGCAGTAAAAGCAGCCAAGTCAAAGCCCAGGCGGCGCGGGCGAATGGCCAAAATGGCGGCAGACCTCGATTGCAGCGTGCAGGGCCGACACCTGCTTAACGCCAGTCACGGGAGTTACTTCGTTGAAACTGATATGAAAGCCCCGACCATGTTCGTCCCACACCTGTCCGAGTTCCGCGCCCTATTGGGAGAGCTTGGCTCTGCAGGCATAGGCCGGTGCCACAGCCAAGCTCCCGGCCCCAGCTAGAGTGAGCACAATTTTTGTTTGCAAACCGGCCTACGTGGCCCCCTTCAAGTAGTGGATGCGTAACGTGGACGAACTCGAAAAACTAACAGAGCAGCTGTTTGAGCAGCGGCAGGAAAACCAGCGCTTGCGGGGACAGATAACCTATTTGCAAGAGGAATTGGCGTCCACGGAAGATGACCTGGATAAGCAGGTGCAGCGGCTTGAGGCCAAGGTTCAGGAGCTGGAGCGGCAGTTGGGTGACGCCTTGTTTGCACGCAAAGGCTAGTAGTCAGTCCAGTTGAATTAACAGGTGGCCGAAGATTCACACAAACCTGTACCTGGTTTTTACACAAAAACGTCCCTAGGTTTTTCATCAAAGCGACCCTGTATCAACGAATGGCTTTTATGCGCCATTCATCTAGCGAAAGAATCCATGCTTGCTCCTCACTCATCCACCCGAAAACGCCCCGTCAACCTGACCTTGAACGAGGTGCTGGTGGAACGGGCCCGGCGCTACACCGACAACCTGTCGGCCACTCTGGAGTCCTTGCTCACGGAATACGTTGCGCGTCAGGAGCATGCCCAGGCCTTGCGCGAACAAGCCGCCCAGCGCTGCTGCCAGGACTGGAATGCACTGCATGATCGCATTGGCTCTTTTGCTGATGAACACCAGACCCTGTAGAGGCAGTCAGCACCATGGCGCAGTTTGACGTTCATCACAACCAAGGCTTGCAGCGCGACACCATGCCCTTTGTGGTGCTGGTGCAAAGTGGCAAATACGACTCCTACCGGGGCCAAGTAGTGGTGCCCCTGGTGCGGCGCAGCGCGCTGCCGGCGAACTCCCCTACGGTGGGGTCGCGCCTGAACCCGGTGGTGACCGTTCAAGGCCTGGAGCTGGTTTTGCACCCGCTGGACATGGGATCGGTGGCAGTAGAGCAGTTGGGCTCGTGCGTTGGCTCGCTGGCCAGTCAGGGCGAACTGATTGCTCAGGCGTTGAACGAATTGCTCAGCAGCACCTCAGTTTGAGGTGTCAAGGATTTGCCGCGGGTGCTTGCTATAAGAAATGCCTGTTTCAATTTATGTAAAGCATGTTTGACATAATTAATAACAATGTGGCCCAATAGGATCTATGAATCTCGCAGAAATTGGTCAACTTGTGCAGGCGCGCCGTCTTGCTTTAGGGCTCTCCCAAGCCCGGCTTGCATCGATGAGCGGCTTGTCGCGCGCCACCATCAATCAACTCGAAACCGGATCTCTGGTGGACCTGGGGGCGGCCAAGTTGATTGCACTGTTGGATTTGGTCGGAATCAACCTGGATGCCGGCACTCGCAAGGGCCACAAGCACGCACTGCAGTCGGTCAGTCAGAGCGCCAGTGTCAGTTACAAGACATTGCTCGATCCAGACGCCTTGGCTGCTGCAATGGTAGACGGTGCAATACCAGAGCGGATGACCCCCCACATTGCCACCTTGCTTGATGAGGTGCCCCTGTCCCTGATCGTTGCAGCCGTGGAAGAGGTTGCATTGAGTAGCAGCAAGCCGCCCAAGCTTCTGTGGAAGCATTTGTTCCATTGGGCAAAAGACTTGCATTCACCGCGAGGCGTGTGGGCGTAATGGCAATCCATTTAAAGACGCCAGATTCACTGCCAGTTGGTGTTTGGCAGGGACTGTTGCAACATGCCTATTCGTTGATCGATGAGATAGCAGCCCATGGCATCCAAAATCCTTTCTGGACGTTCGGGGGCGGCACGGTCTTGATGCTTCGCCACCGGCATCGCATGAGCAAGGACATCGATATCTTTGTGCCCGATCCCCAGTACCTGGGGTACGTGTCCCCGCGCCTGAGCGATGTGGCTGAAGCTGTTTCAGACAAATATGTTGAAGGGCCTGGGTACATCAAACTGCTTCGGCCAGAAGGCGAGATCGATTTTGTGGCATCTCCCAACTTGACAAGCAATCCCTTTGAATTGTGGGAGTTACTCGGGCGCCGGATCAAGGTAGAGACTTCGGCTGAGATCGTCGCCAAGAAACTGTGGCACCGCGGGGATCGAGCAACGGCACGTGACTTATTCGATTTGGCACTGGTCATAGAGCGCGAGCCTTTGGCGCTTGCAACGGCAAGTTCCTTTTTGATACGACACCGTGATGAATTTCTGAAGCAAGTCGACCAACGCAAGGCGGTGTTAAAGGCCCAATTCGAAGCTATTGATACTTTGGACTATTGCCCTTCGTATGAGAAGGCGGCTCAATCCGCAGCGGCTTTTTTGTTGTCGCTATGAGAGGCATGGGTATGCCATTTGCATCGACACATTGGAGCCTCAAATTAAGTTGGCAAAAACGCTGTGTGAAATGGCCGGGACCCAGAGAGTGGGCGTGGGGATTGCTGCAGGCGCGCAGCGCCCAAAAGAAGGGAGAGTTGCACACCCATGCCCAGGCTCCCAAACTCCACCACAAGGGTGCCAAGCACTAAAGAGTCGCCATGAGTTTGAATCTAGTTGACAGGGCAGAGCCGATGTTTCCCAGCCCAGCGCCCAAGCGCCGAGGCCGCCCCCCGGGTGCCACAGCGCAAGTGGTGCGTGACCCTCGATCCTTGGGCGTGCACCACTTTGCCTTTGTGCGTGCCAGCCTGTATGGCGTGGACCTGCGCGAAGCGTTTATGCGCTACCTTGCCTGGAGCGAAACAACCACCGATCTGCGCTACATCCAGAACCGGCGTGACGCGCTTCTCAAGAACATCATCGAAGCCGGGCGCCATCTGGACGCCACGCTGGCAATCGACGCCAAGATCACCCATTTGCTTGACCTGCTCCGAAGCGACGCGCCCGGTCCTTCGGCAGTCAAGTTGCCGACTTTGCAAGAGTGGGTCGAATCAGAGGGCATGGACCCGGACGCTTGGTCCGAGGCCGAGCTGATCGCAGAATACAAGGCTGCCTTTGGGCTGGACAATGCGGACGCCATCGATGCGGCCGTTGGCTTCAAAGACCCGGTGGCCGAGCGGGTGAGGGCGCTCAATCACCTAGCCACCCTGTTGGCTGTCACCCCGGCGGCTAGGGACCGGCTCGAATCCTGGTTCGCCCGTTCCACCGCCAAGTGCTTGCGCAATGTGGGCGTGCTCACCCTTGGTGACCTGGTGAACTTCATCAACCTGTACGGCTACCGCTGGCATGCGCGTGTGGCTGGCTTTGGCGTGCAACGCGCCAGTCAGGTGGTGGCGTGGCTGCGGATGCAGTACGAGCATCTGAACCTTTTGATCAGCGACAGCGTGAACGAGCCCAAGTCGCGCCGGACCTTGCGGCAACAGATAACAGCAGGGAAACCTCTTGGGCCAGAGGCACTGGGTAGATTGAGCCTGCTGACCAGCATACCTGAGTCTGGATTGAGCCAGTTTGGTCAGGGCACCCGCGTTCAATTTGGCTTGCAGCAAATGCAAAGCTCAGATCAGCTGGCGGGAAACAGCGGCGCCTTTCGCAGTCACATGGCCAACACCCTGGGCGCTGACAACGACCTCCAGGCCGTCAATGCCTGGCTGGGCCGCTATCAAGAAAAACCCGCCACCCAGCGCTCCTACCGCAAGGAAGTCGAGCGCTTCATGCTGTGGTGCGCGCAGGAACTCAAAAAACCCTTGTCCTCGGTCACTGCGCCAGACTGCCAGCGGTACCGCGCATTTTTGCAAGCCGTGCCCGCCAGTTGGATGCAATCCATGCCGGTGGCACGTACCGACGTGTTGTGGCGCGCCTTTCGGCGCCAACCCAGTGCAGCATCACAAAAGCAGGCCCTGGTGATTTTGCAAACCCTGTTTGGCGGTCTGGTGGACGCGGGCTACCTGGTGGCCAACCCCATGCGCTCGCTCATGAAAAGCTTTGACCTGCCGCCCTCCAGGATGGACATCCGGCGCTCCTTCACGGAAGCCGAATGGGCGCATGTGCTGCAATGCCTAGACCAAGTGGGGGTGGGACCGGAAAGACTGCGACTCAAATGCATTCTGGAATTGCTGGTGACCTCCGGCATCCGCCTGGATGAACTGGCCAAGGCACGTTATGGTCAATTGCGCCAGGAGTCGCTGCCAGATTTGCCCCAGACTTGGGTGCTCACCGTGACCGGCAAGCGCAACAAGACGCGCGAGGTGCCGCTGAACCCGGACGTGGTGCATCTTCTGGCGTTGCACGCGGGAGAGTTCTTGCAAGAGGACAAAAACTGTACGGATGCTGACAGCCTACCCTTGATTCGAACCTTGCACCCCTCAGTGCCGCAGTGGGGCAGGGCGCTAGAAGAAGTCAATGGTGTGCCAGCAGGTGCGGTGGTGGCAAGCGCAACATCCAACACCCTTGGAACTGCCTTGTCAGCAGCGGGCATCTATGCGGTGCTCAAACGCTTTTTTGCGCAGGCGGCCAAAACGGCTAGGGACAGCGGACTCGATCCTGATCGATTCATGAAAGCCAGCACCCATTGGATGCGCCACACCTTTGTCCGGCAAGCACTGGTCGATGGGGTGCCGATCGAGGTGGTCAGTGAACTCGCCGGTCACGCCAGCATCGACACCACTTCGATTTATTCGACGCAGGAGTTGGCCAGGAAGATCAAGGCGGTGCAAGGGATGCGACGGCGGGTGCTGGTCCAGGAGCGATAAACAGCAGACAACTGCGTGGGAATTACAAGATGAACTTTTCTGACATTATCAAATCACTTAACAACGCATCTGCGTTTGACCTTTTCCGTATGCGCGCAGCCATTGATCGGGTCTTGGATGAGCCGCGCTGGATGCAATCGGTACAGGTTCGCTTAAAGGTTGGACAGGAAGTGCAGTACTTCGATCCCCAGGCCAATGCACTCAGGAAAGGCAGGCTCCTCGAACTGCGCAGAAAACAAGCCGTGGTGGTGGACCTGGCTGACGCCAGGAAATGGCTGATTTCTTACGCCGCCATCAACCTAGACGGCAGCGACGTGCAAATCCGCGAAAACAAAGCACAAGGGCTGGGGCGCAACGAAGTCGGCATTGGTGATGTGGTTGGTTTTGTTGACCGCGACCAAAACCAACGCACCGGAAAAATCATTCGTCTCAATGACAAGACCGTGTCCTTGTTATGCGCTGGTGTCCAGTGGCGCGTATCCGCCTGCCAATAGCAAGGTCAAGATTGTCGCCTTGGCGGTGGATTCCGCATGGCCACTGATCCAGATGGCAGGTGTTACACGCCGTATTTGGTGAGTAGCGCGATGGTAACGCAAGTTTGCACGATAACAGGAAGCATGTTATCATGCGAAAACAAAGTTATTTAGGATCAGCCTTGTCAACCCTCGCTACCGCCGTTCTGCACTACCTCCAAGAGGTTCTGGGCATTGGCACGCCCAGCGTGAGACCGTGGGCACGTGCAGACGAACTGCCGTATTTCCTGCGCGACGCCTTCCAGTTCAGCGAGCTGGAACTGCTGGGGCACCCCGTCGTCTTGGCGATGGGGCGCGGTGCGACCAAGCAGTCCCTCAGCGAAGTCCGGACTTGGCTGGCCAAGGTCACGACCTTGGCCGGTCAACCGGTGGTCTATGTCACAGACGCCCTAGCATCCTATGACCGTCGGCGCTTGATAGAGCAAAAGGTCCCGTTCATCGTGCCGGGCAATCAACTCTATCTGCCGGACTTGGGACTGGACCTGCGTGAGTATTTCCGACAGCGCGCGCCTGCCACCCAAGCGGCGCTGAGCCCATCTGCACAGGCCATGCTGATTACGGCCTTGCTTCGCCAACCGTGGCAACCCGATTGGCAGCCTTCCAAAGTTGCAACCGCATTGGGCTACACGCCCATGACACTTTCGCGTGCGGTCAAGGAGCTGACTGCGGCCGGGCTGGCAACGGCCTATACGGTTGGCCGCTCGCGCTGGCTGCGAATGGAACTCCCACCGGAGCAGACCTGGGAGCGTGCGAAGCCCGCACTGCGAACGCCGGTCAGGCGTACGGTCTGGGTGAAAGCCCATGGGCTCGTCGCACATCGGCCCAGCCGCATCGCGGGTCTGAGCGCGCTCGCGCGCTATTCCATGCTGACCGAGCCGAAATGGCCGGTGTATGCGATGACCGCTGCCGAATGGAAGGCTGCGATGGATGCCGGCGTTCAAGAGTTGCCTGTGCCTGAAGCGGGCGCACAGGAATGGCAGGTCTGGAGTTACAGCCCGGCGTTGGTGCAAGACGCGATTACGGTGGACCCTTTATCCCTGATGCTCAGCCTGCAAGAGAACGCCGATGACCGAATCCAGCTCGCACTGGATGAACTGAAAGGGCAACTTCCATGGTGAGAGGGTTGGACATTTTTCAAAAATGGTTTGCGGCATACGTGGACCTGGGCATGCAGCGCCATTACCTTCTCGTATAGTGCCAGTCGCACGTCCCGTCGATCATCGCTCAGACGCTGCCACGGCTGAAGGCCGGCGCCTCGTGGCAATCCCTAGCGCCCCAGTGTCTGCTCGCCGATCACGACTTGTTGGGCAGCTTAGCGCATTTGTGGCCCCAGCCGCTGCAGCATCCTCTCGACGTTTTCGCGAAGGTTGCACAGCAGGTGCCAACGGTCCGATACCTGTGTGGCCGCCGGCAGTGCGAGGTCGACCGCCTCGGAGTAGGCGCCGGCCCGGTCCCTGGCGACAAGGCCAATGGACGGGTGCTCGCGCAACCAAGCCGCCACGGTGGTCGCTTCCCGGCCGGAGAACACCTCGATCGGCTTGCGCTGCTCCACGTCGACGATGATTGTCCCGTAGTGGTGCCCCCGCGCGATCGCCCAATCGTCAATGCCAACGACCCGGGGAGCACGTTTGCTTTGGGTTGCAGCCGATCGGCGCAACTCCCGCAGCACGGTGTCGGCGCTGGTGGCCAAACCCAGTTCGGTGGCCAGTCGAGCAGCGGCCTCACCTCCCAGTGCCAGACCAAGCGCATGCACGGCTCGGGCGTGCCAAGCTGTCTTCTTCGCACCTGTACTACCTGCGCAAAAGCGCGCCTTACCAGTACCTGCGAGTAAGATTTACCACGAGACCCATCCGGTGTGCAATTGCATCGGCGTGCGCAAGGCACCGCGCCCCGATGGCAGGGCTGGCTTTGTTCGAATTGACAGCGTTCACCAAGACGATGAAGACGGTATGAAAGGGGTCTACACATCACCTGTGTGGACAGCACTTCACAGTGGCAAGTCGAGGCTTGCGTGCATCTGTGCGAACTGCGCGGCATTCAATCCGGCACCGGCCAGCAATGAGCCATCTTGCTGGAATCTGGTTTCAATCACAACACAACCAGAGTCCGCACAAGCACCGACCCGTGCGCTAGGGCCGAACGATAGCTGCAATAGTGAACACTAGAATCCTCTTGAAGGGCACCGTTTGAACCAGTCATCAGTCAGTCACCGAGTCGAGTTGTAATGCAAGGTTTTGCATCAACATTACCCCGACTCGCGATGAAAACGGCGTGGTTCAAAAAGAGTCGTTTTCGGGTAACACTGGCGTGAGCAATGGCCTGTTCCAAGGTGCGATACTGCGGCTCGAGTGCGGTTGAACGGCCTATCCGTTTAAGCTGTTTTTTAACTTGAGCGACGGAAATGACTATGCAACCGAAAGAACCAGTCGAGCTGTTATACGAAAGTGATGTGAGCAATCTGAAGATTTTTCATGAGGAACAATATCGGCTTCTGTATTCGACAGGGGATGTGTCGAACGAGAAGTTCAAGGGAATTTTTAACGCCATCCTGCACTCGATGGACGAGTACGCGTATAAGAAACTGCTGATCAATATTGGAGATATGAAGTCGACCACCTTAATCAGCCGAGTGTGGTTGCTAACCCAGTTTCTGCCCAAGTTTTACTCGAAATACGAAGGGAGTTATTGGGTGACAATTGTTAACACCAAAAACTTGCTGGAAGGGATAACCATCAAACTTTTAGCCAAGGCAGCGATGGCGCTTGGATTTTCCATCGTGGTTAGTTTTCATGAAACCGTGGAAGAAGCGCTTGACGTCTTATTAGCCTACAAAGACTAACCGTCCCCGCCCGTCGGCTTTTCTAATGAGGGCATGGTTCATTTCCAGTGAACACACTCGTCCGACTCCGACTCTAAATGGTGTGCCAGCAGGTGGATTTTGTCGCGATAGTGGAGTCTGGCCGAAAGAAGTTGGATTTCCAGCCCGGTGATCAAACAGCAAGGCTGTAGAACTGCTGTGCTGCGGACATGGTTGATCCAGCGGGACAGTCCATCTGCCCCTTCTTGATCATGTGCATAGTCTCGATGCCTCCAATGAGGATTCGAGCACTCCAAAACGACTTGAATCCGAGCATCGGTTGGGTGACTCTTTTGACAGCCTTGTGGTCTTGCAGGGCGATGTTGTTGAGCCTTGGGCGTCACAAAAAACGCGGAAAGCCAAAATTTACTTTCGCCGACATCCCGCGGATTGCTGCACTCTCCGCTGGAGCATCCTCGCAACAACACCGCCCACCGCGATTAAATTGTCATTTTCTCAATTTGCACAGCGTCATCCTGATTTGCCACCAACACGCTGCAGAACCAGTATTACGCTGACACCGTCCGCTTCGTTGCGGACGCTAATGGTGCCGCCCATTTTGGCCATGTAGGTCCTGGCTACAAATAGGCCTTGACCACGGCTCCCGTTTGCAGCGAATTCACTTTGGCCTGACACACCATACTCAAAAACTTGGTCAATCAGATCAGCAGCAATGTGAGGTCCCGTGTTATGGATGGTCACCGTGGCGTCAGTTTCCGAGGTGTGCAGTGAGAGCGTGATGGCACTGCTGGGCGTGCGGTAGCGCTCCGCGTTGCGTAACACGTGTGTGACGACGTCTTCCAGCGCATATTCCTCAGCGCGTACGGGGATGGCTCCAGGCGCTTCTGCGTAATGAACCGCATTGAGGCCAACGCTGGCAGAGTTAGCCGCAATGTTGCACAAGAAGCCGTTGATCTCTACCGTCTGTACTTCCAGCGTGGTGGATTGAAACGCTTCGCTTGGGCTGGCACTGCCGTACAGGATGCGCACGGCCTGTTGCATGCGGTGGATGTAGCGCAAGCTGGGGTCGTTTTCAGTGTGGTGCAGCATCATCAGCGATTGCAACGGCGACATGATTTCATGCCCCACGGCATGCCACATATCCTTTTCCTGCTCTGCACGGATTTGCTCGCGGTCGGCATCCTCCTTCACGCGACGCAGCAGATCATTAAGGCAGTTGGCTAGGATGCCAAGCTCATCGCTGCCGCGCAGATCTGCAAGATCAAACTGCCCCAGACCAGCAGTGGTTCTGACGGTTTTTGACAATTTGATGGAGTGTTGCGTCAGGCGGGCAATGCGCCGGATGATGCCGATTTCGATGACCAGCCATGCCAGCGCGATCGCCAACAGCATGGCGGTGACAAACCAGGACAAGCGCGTTGCCACCGCGCTCAGACTCTTGTTGACGCTGCGTGCATCCCCTTTGAGGTCGACGGTGTAATAGCCCATGGGGGTGGCGACTTCTTGGGTTAGTTCAATAGGCGTGTCATAACTTTCGACCGGCAGGCGCCGGATCAGACGTGTCAGCAGTGGTGAGGATTCTGAAGCTGCGGCCTCGCTGCCACTCAGACGTACAAGGTCGGCACCATTGGGCTCGTCAGTCTTGCGGATGCGCAGCGTCTCGCCCGGTAGCAAATGGGCACGCAAATCACCCAGAGAAAATGGCGCGACCGCCCCTTCGGCGTTGCTGTCAAACAGTGCTGCGCCTTCGCCCGGAGGGAGTACCTCCACTCGCACCTGCATGTCACGCAAATCGGTTGGTGGCCAGACTGGCTTCTCCCGTTGGAACAAGGCATCACGCAACACCTCCACCGGCAGGCGCAGTGAGAAAAATGATTTTTTCTCACAGTCTTCATCTGGCGCACTGTCACTTGAGGCTGCCCGATGAATGCAAGTGGCACCCTGCCATACCCAGCCACGGAAATCGCGCACCGTGCGCGCGTAGGCATAGTCGCGGCCAGCGAGTTCCACGTAGCCGGTGAAGCGCCCACGTATACCCTCGCGCTGTGGGTTGCCAGTGCCGGTTAAAGGCTCAAAGGGTGCGATCCAGCGGTAGGTTTGGCCGCGCATCTTTACTTCCACGCGTAAGCGGTGGGCTGTGTCAAGGTATTTGTCGCTGATCGCATGGGGTACCAATGCAGTGCTGGCAAAGGTGCCTGCTGCGTAGATAAACCCTCCGGCCCAAGGGTTGCTGCCAATGGCCACACACAAGCTTCCATGGTGCGGGTATTGCACTAGGCAGCCGGTCATCTCCACTGCATTTCGCACCTTGGTCTGATCGTCAAAGTCGATGGCAGAAAACGGAAGCAGTACGGGATGCAGCGGCGTCTTTGCGGCAGTTGCGTCCGACGGGTTAAGCAGGGCCAACTGGCCCGTTGGATGGCGCAATTGCGCCACGACTTGTTCCTTGGTCTTGGCAAAGCTTTGCTGATAGTTGTCGTAGCTGCGCTGTTTCTCCTCTTGCAACACGTAGACAGCCATCACTAGGGTTGCCAATGCCAGCAGGAAAAATGCGGTGCGAAACAGCACCCGCAGCTTAAATGACGCCAGCCAGGCCAGTGAGGCATCCAAGGATGTTTTCACTGAACTGCTCACTTGCGCACCGGGGTCAAGTCGTCGGACCAGCGAAAGCCGCGCATGGGAACGTTTTCGATGCGATCAAATTGATGATCCAGCTCTCTGAAGGCTTCGCGTATGGTGCTGATGTGCTTTCGAATGTTGTCCCGGTTGCGCCCGCTTTTGACCACGTCAAACAGCTCGTCATAAGTGACAACCTGACCTCTTTTTTGATACAACGCCGCCAAAATGCGCTGTGCGGTCAGGGGCAAGTTGATGCGTTTGCCCCGCCACAGTGCGCTGCGTTGGCGCAGCGGGTCGATGGACAATTCATCATCTGCCGGGGCTGCCGTTGGCGTCGGGTCGCGCGCCTTGGCTGCGCGCAAAATTTCCAGAAACGTGTCGACAAAATCGCTCTCTTCAAAAGTGGTTTTCTGCAAATAGTCCCATGCGTCCAACGCTTTCATGATGCTGCGGTAAATGGCGGCGGGCATCGCTGACACGACCAGCACCGGTGTACCGTTACGACTCTTGTTGATGGCATTGATGATTGCAATGCCTGCATTGCGCTCGCGCCCCAATTCGATGTCCAGCACCACAACGTCGTAGGTTTCACGGGCTATCGCCGCTTCGGCATCGTCTCGTGTGAACCAATTGTCAACTTGGATGCCTGTGCGCGCACCCTGAATCCAGGCAGTGAGTTGCTGACTGGTGGGAATGTCATCTTCGATGACGGCGACCTTGAACATGGCTTTCCTTTTGGCTTTTGGTGCGCATCGACTGCGATGGGTTCCTAGTATCCCCCGACCAGACCCGCGCGGCAATTTGATGGGTGTGAGTGTTTCTTCACACCCGGTGAATGGTCTCTCCCGGTGGCGGCATTGTTTGCTCGTGGGGTACAGGCGCACGATTGAACCCATCCCCAACCACCAACCAGGAAGATGCCATGTCAGACCGTTTCAATACCACCATTCATTCCGTTGCCCGGGCCATTCGCACCCAATTCCGCAGAGTAACAAACTACTCCGCCAACCGGATGGGGGCCATGTCCCGCAGCACCGCTGCACTTATGCCCGGGCGCGCCAGCGTCATTGCTCTGGGCTTGCTGGCAGCTGGCGGTTATACCCTTTTTGTCCATCCCCCGATGCAAAGCATTGGTCGCGGCGAAATGGGCATGCGGCTGAATCAGCTCACCGGCTCATCCACTGAAGTGCGTGATGGCGCTGTGCTGGTGATTCCCGGCTTACACGAAGTGCGCCGATTCTCTCTGCGCGACCAGGTCTACCGCCCCACTGCCAACGCCAGTGCCAGCGGCCCTGCCCCCTTTCAGTCGGTAGAAGGTCTGTCCGTCGGCGTGGACATTTCCGTACGCTACGCGCTGGACGCCAGCAAGATCGCCGCCATGGCGCGGGATCTTCCTGAAGACATCAACCGCGAAATCGTCGAACCCGTGGTGCAGGGCGTGTTGTACAAAACCCTGGCTCGTTACACCGTGCGGGAGATCTTTTCCAGCAAACGCGCTGAGATCCAGCAACTGATTGAGGCAGAACTGAAGCCCCGCCTTGCCAAGGACGGTATCAAGCTGGAGGCTGTGACGATGGGCAAGGTCGACCTGCCGCCAGACTACAAGGCAGGCATGGAACATTTGTTGTCCGAGGAACTGGCCACCGAGAAAATGCGTTACACGCTGGAATTGAAGGAAAAGCAAGTCAGGCAAACAGAGCTTGAAGCCCAGGCTGACAAAGTGCGTCGCGAAACCTCGGCTCAGGCGGCTGCGGAGGAACAGATCATTGCGGCCAAGGCTCAGGCTGAAGCCATGAAACATGTGCTTCCGTTCAAGCAAAAGCAAATCGAGCAGCGCTCGCTCGAAGCCGAGGCGGAGAAGATCTCGCGCATCAAGACCGCCGAGGGTACCGCGCAGGCACGTCGCATTGAAGCTTCCGGTGAGGCGGACTCCCGCAAGAATCTTGCCGATGCCGAGGCCTACCGCCAAGATCGTATCGGAAAAATCACCAGCGAGCAGTTGGCGCGCGACGGTGCGTTGATCTCAAAAAACCCGCTTTTGATCCAGAAAACCATGGCTGACAAGCTGTCAGACAAGATCACGGTCATTATTGCTCCGCCGCCTTCCGACGGTGGCTTCATAGGTTCGGCCCTTTTGGGCGCTGGTAAACAAAATACCGCGCAAAAAGTGCGTACTGCCGTCGCTGCGGATACCACCACAGAGTCGGGCCAAGAAGAGCAAAGCGCTACCGAAGGAGTCAATTAATATGATTGCCGCTTCCTTGTTGTTGATTGCGATCGTCACCCAAGACCAATCCTCGCTGCGCTCGGCACCGCGTGATTCCGCGCCGCAGCAAGTGGCACTGGCACAAGGCGACAGCCTAGAAATTCGGGGCCAAAAGGGTGACTACCTTCAGGTGTATGACCACCGCCGTGAACGTGCTGGTTATGTCCGCGCTACGCAGGTGCGCAGCCAGTCACTCGCACCCGACGCAGCCCCTGAGCTGTTGTCCATCTTGCGCTTCTTGCGCGACACGCCCGGATCTGAATCCTTGGGCATCAGTTACGCTGCTGCATACCTGCGGGCGGCCCCCGCAGGCACCATCAACGGCGAACCCTTTGATGCCCTGGGTGCCATGGCTGAGCGCTTGGCACGCCGCGCTTCCGCCCGCCAGGGCAAACCCGGCAGCGATGCACTGGCCTCCCATCTGGACGTGGCTGCCAGCTATGGCGTGGAGATGCTGAGTTTTGAACGAGACGGTCAGATACAGCTCTGCTACAACGGAGACGCGCACCGGCGGGTACTGGCCTTGCCGGCAACCGACAGTCAGAGAGCACTGGCCGCGCTAGCCTTGACCAAACATGAATGCGTGGCACCCCATCTCAATCCCGTCGAGCGTTTTGCACAAGACAACTGGCGTGCCGAGGTGCTGGACCGCGTGGAGATGCGCGATTTACCTGCGGTATTAAAGAACCGCCTGCATCTGCGCAAAGCCGGTATCTGGGCAGGTCTCGCGTTTCAAAGGGCACGCCGGGCGGAGTTTGCGCCGGCCACTGTCCAAGCGGCAGCAACCCGCGCGTTGCAAGAGTTGGCGGCAGTAAACAAAACCGACCTGGCTGAAACAGACGCAACTGTTTACAACGACGCAGCCATTCGTGTTGGTGCCTCTCGCTGGGGCGTGGAACCTTCTTTGACGAGTGAGGCCACTGGCAGCGCCGAGAAACCGGTCATCAAACTATCTGTGCGTCTGAGTACCGGTCAGCAGGGTGAAACCTGTGTTCACATCGTCGACGGTAAACACGACACGAAGAATCCGCTATTCACCCGTTGCACCTATGGTGTCGTGTGGGCCGCATCCGCCACAGTCAATCGCCAAGGCACTGCCTTGGCACTGGCCGTGCAGCCGCTGGACACTTGGCGCGAAATGTGGGTGTTTCAGCAAGGGCCTAACGGCTGGGGCGTTGACATCGTCCCCCCTGCCTCGGATAGCCCCAATCTGGGCTATGTAGAGTTTGCAGGTTGGATGCCGGGCAACTCGCAGATGTTGGCGGCGCGTGAAGCCAAAGTGGATGGTCGTTACAAAACAAGCTTTGAGGTGCTACGCACGGCCACTATGGAGGTTGAGAAGCACGCCGATCAGCCAAAAAATTTGAGCGCATTTTACCGTTGGCAAGACCCTGTGTGGAAAGGCCAAACGGTGAGTTTGCGTTAAACAGGTTCTGCGCCCGGGATAGTCAATGCGGTTCTAGCGGCGATCCTGTTGCGTCCCAGAGTTCGGGGTCTATTCTGTCCTCGTGGATTTGAATCGCAAGCTGGTTAAAAGCTCCCGAAGTATGCGTTGGGCACTACTTATATGAACCAAATTGGTAGCCATGACCATCTGGTCTACGACGGCGCATCCTTTGCCGTCACGGCAGAGGGTACCGTCGTTTATGAAGCGCAACGTTTCACGGAAGATGTGACGACGCTGCACTTTGATCCGCGCACACAGGATTTTCAAGCGCCGGGGGCGGCAGTTTGCCTGCCGTGTCCTGCGAGGGATTGCCCACCATGGAGTTTTATCGCCAGCAAATCGTTTTGGGGCTCAAGGACTACGCCCGGCGCTGTGGCTTCAAACAGGCAGTGGTGGGTTCATCCGGTGGCATTGACTCGGCGTTGACCCTGGCGCTGGCCGTGCATGCCCTAGGCGCTTCCAACGTGGGCGGTATCACCATGCCGTCTAGGTTTTCCAGCGAGGACATCCGTCTGGATGAACTGGCTAGGGCACGTTATGGCCAATTGCGTCAGGAGTCGCTGCCCGATTTACCCCAAGCCGTTCACTTAATCTGTTGATTTTTGGTGCCTGATGCCCTCAAACCCGCATGGATAAAGGCATTCAGCCGGTCTATCCCGTCGAAATATTTCTTCCAATAAAAACCACCGCAAACCCATGCTGGACGCGGCCTAGAGGTAAACGATCAACAGATTTAGTGAACGCCTCGGATTTACCCCAGACTTGGATTTTCACAGTGACCGGAAAGCGCAACAAGACGCGCGAGGTGCCGTTGAACCCGGACGTGGTGCATCTTCTGGCCCTGCACGCAGGAGAGTTCTTGCAAGAGGACAAAAACTGTACGGATGCTGACAGCCTGCCCTTGATTCGAACCTTGCACCCCTCAGTGCCGCAGTGGGGCAGGGTGCTAGAAGAAGTCAATGGTGCCAGCAGGTGCGGTGGTGGCAAGCGCCACCTCCAACACCCCTGAAACTGCTTTGTCATCGGCAGGTATCTATGCGGTGCTCAAACGCTTTTTTGCGCAGGCGGCCAAAACCGCGCCGGACAGCGGACTCGATCCAGAGCGATTCATGAAAGCCAGCACCCACTGGATGCGCCACACCTTTGTCCGGCAAGCACTGGTCGATGGGGTGCCGATCGAGGTGGTCAGTGAACTTGCCGGTCACGCCAGCATCGACACCACGTCGATTTATTCGACACAGGAACTGGCCAGGAAGATTCGGGCTCTCCAAACGATGAAACGCTGGGTGGCGCAGTCGTAGACGCCATGGCAGGCTACTGTGCTCGCTTGGTGGCCAATTCACGCAACTTGTGATGCGTCACAAATAAAACCAGCGGCTCGCACATTTTGACAAGTCCACTTCCCACACCACAAGGGCGTGGATACGCTGGAGTACCGACCTTGCAGGGCAGGGCGCCTGCGTTAGGAAGTCGTTTTGGGTACCGCCATTAACAAAGATGGGCAAGCATGAAGTGCGAAAGAGAATGCAGGACCCGGAAAGAAATTGGCGTTGAGAAATCAACATTCCAAAGGAAAAAGGGCGAACCCAGATGGATTCGCCCTTTCTTCATAGCTTCAGGCCGTTGCAACCAACGCCGTCGGCGCTTGCGCATAGTGGTCAAACTGCATCGAATAGCTGGCACGCCCTGAAGTCAGGGCACGCAAATTGCCGATGTAGCCAAACAGGTTCTGCAACGGCACCATGGCGTGGATTACCGCAGCATTGCCAACTTGGTCTTGCTGGCGCACCAAGGCACGCCGTCGGTTCAAGTCACCGATGCAATCACCCACATAGTCCAAGGGCGTCGTCACCTGCACGGCCATCACCGGCTCCAGCATGACCGGCAGTGCGGCCCTCTGCACTTGCGCAAAGGCCGCACTGCCTGCCAACTCGAACGCCAGTGTCGACGAGTCCCGTTCGTGGAAGCTTCCGTCTTCCAGGACGACCAACACATCCACCACCGGGTAGTCCGCCAGCACGCCTGCGCGCGCTGCACGTCGAACACCGTCCTCCACGCTGGGAATGAATTCCCTGGGGATCGCTCCCCCTGTCACTTCACTCTCAAAACGCACACCTTCACCACGTGGCAAAGTTTCGATACGCAGCACAACCTCCGCAAACTGCCCGGGCCCACCGGATTGCTTCTTGTGCACATGGCGCACGCGGGCATCCCGGGTTACGGTTTCACGCAGAGCAACTTGCGGCTGCCCTGTATGCACCGATACGCCAAAGCGACTGCGAAGCTTCTCCAGTGTCACTTCCAGCTGGAGTTCACCCACGCCCGAAAGCAGGGTTTGCCCAGACTCGTTGTCCTGGCTTAGGCGCAGACTGGGGTCTTCGTCCACCAAGGTATGCAGTCCCTTGGAAAAGCTACTCTGATCCTCCCGGGCCAACGGCTCCACCGCCATCGTGATGACGGGCTCCGGCGCATGAATCTCTTCCAACACCAGCGGTTGCTCCGGATCACACAGGGTATGACCCGTCTTGCTACCTTTGAGCCCAGCCACGGCAACAATGTCGCCAGCCATAGCATGCGTCAGTTCCTCACGCTGGTTGGCTTGCATTTGCACGACGCGTGACAAACGTTCCCGCTGGCCGGTGCTGCTATTGAGCACCATGCTGCCGGCTTGCGCCTGCCCACGGTACACGCGCAGGTAACTCAGCGCCCCATGCTCGTCGTGGACCACCTTGAACACCAGTGCGGCAAAGCCGTCACCGCCGCCCAATGCCTGTGCACGGTCTTCTGGCGCCGGCAGGTAGTCCACCACCGCATCCAACAAAGGCTCAATGCCCTTGTTCTTGAGCGCGGAGCCAGCGAAGACTGGCACAAAGGCCTGCTTCAGGGTACCCAGACGGATACACGCGCGCAGCTGTGCTTCCGATACATCCTGGCCGTCCAAATAGGCGGCCAGTACCGAATCGTCCTGCTCCACCGCAGTGTCTACCAGGGCATCATGGGCCGCTTGCGCTGCCGGTTGCATGTGCTCGGGTATAGATCCCACCGTCAATTCGGGTTGGCCACGCCCATTAAGCGGCCAACGCAGAGCTTGCATGCTGACCAGGTCAATCATGCCCTCAAACCCAGCTTCCTGGCCCAACGGCAGTTGCATGACCAAAGGCCGTGCACCCAAGCGCTCCGCCATCATCGCCACGACCCTTGCAAAGTCCGCACCTGTGCGGTCCAGCTTGTTGATCAAGGCGATGCGTGGCACACCATATCGGTCCGCCAGGCGCCAGTTGGTCTCGGTCTGCGGTTCTACGCCTGCAACGCCGTCAAACACCACGACCGCACCGTCGAGAACGCGCAAGGAGCGGTTCACTTCGATATTGAAGTCGATGTGCCCCGGCGTGTCGATCAAATTGATCTGGTGCGCACGCCAGGCAACGGTGGTTGCCGCACTGTTGATCGTGATGCCACGTGCACGTTCCTGCGGGTCATAGTCCATCGTGGTGTTGCCCAGATGGACTTCACCCGTGCGGTGGATAGCGCCCGTGGTGTACAGAATCCGTTCGCTAACGGTTGTTTTACCGGCGTCGACGTGCGCGATGATGCCGATGTTGCGAAGTTGTCGCTTGTTCATAGTGAATTTCCTAAAAGACAAAAATCCTGGTCGTTGATGTTTCGAACCAGGGTTTTCTGGGGCGGATTGCATGGCAATCGGCCCATTGAGAAAACCCCAAACTAGGGGCTCAAGTCTTGCGCTGAGGCTGGGGCACCAATGGACGAGCGCAAGCCCACCATCCACTGGTGTGAATGAATTGTGGCAATCAGCTTGTCAAAGGTACGCATAGGAAATACTCGCAAAAAACAAAAAACCCCGCACAGTGAACTGCCGGGGTTTTGGTATCAAAGACCGGCAAGGCGCATAGCCCTGCCGACAAAGCGGTAAGGCTAGGTGAGGATCAAATCTTTGATAGTGGTCATAGGCGGATTGTACGAAGGATGGGAATTTCTTGCAAGAAACAAGGCAATCGCCACTTCTCCATTTTCAGATCAGCCGCGATCCTTTCGGTACCCTTGCCAGCAGCCACTCCATAACATCCACGCGGATATGGCGTGAGGACAGAATGAAGTCTTCGTACAGGCTGGGCACATAGGGTGCGTAGAGCAAAGTCATCCCTGCTTCATGCGGAAAACGATCTGCCTTGAGGTTGTTGCAGCCCCGACAGGCGCTCACCACAGACTGCCAGTTGTCTTGGCCTCCACGCGACCTGGGGTGGATGTGTTCACGCGTCAAATCCTCGTGCTTGAACACTCCCCCGCAATACGCACAGATGTTCCTGTCCCGGGCAAACAGCTTGCGATTGGTGAGTGTCGGAGTGACATCGAACAGGTTGACGCTGGCGCATCCGTTGACGGCGATGATGGGGGCCAGATCGATGCATGATTGCACGCCACTGGCGGCATTGATGCCGCCGCGCATGGTCATGAAAGTTTCACCCACGCTCCAGACCACATCACCGGTGGCGTAATAGCCTGCAGCACGTTCTGGACTCACCCAGGACTGGGGCACACCTTGCACGTCGAGTTGGAGGATTCTGTTTTGATTCACGGTTGCACCTGGGGCCATTGGTGGCCATTTCCTTTCTGAATTCTTGTGATCCCAAGTGGTGTCATGTGCGTGGTACCCGCAACAGGAATTGAACCTGTGCCTGAAGCTTAGAAGGCTCCTGTTCTCTCCACTGAACTATGCGGGCAGTGTTGATCCCCGGTCATGGGATCGAACCGGCATCAAGGTCGCAGGAGGACCTTGTTCTATCCATTGAACTACAGCGGCATAGAGAAAATGGCGACCCGTGGGGGATTTGAACCCCCGACGGCCTCCTAGACAGGGAGGTGCTCTACCAGGCTGAGCTAACGGGCCAAAAACGGTGGTTTGTATATGGAGTCCCCGGCCAGGCTCAAACTGGCGACCTCAACCTTCGCAGGGTTGCGCTCTATTCGGCTGAGCTACAGGGACACGATGGACTTCAATATGCAAAACGCATTCCGAAACCCATGGCTTTGGAATCCACTTTGCCTGGTGGTGGGCGTTCCGAGGTTCGAACTCGGCACCATCCGGTTAAAAGCCGGGTGCTCTACCAAATGAGCTAAACGCCCTTGCAATACTTTCTCCCGGCGGCGCAAAGCCTTATTCGACTTTGCATGTGTGCCGGCCTTCTTGAACAGGGTCGCCGCGACGAAGGGGTTTCGCGGGGCCGAGCGCTTTCGTGCTTTCGGTTTCATGGGTTCTCCTGAGGTGGTGTGTAAATCTTGAGCTTCGGCCGCACAACTCCAATGAGTCGGCGCCGATACTCAATAGCCTGTCTGCCACAGGCCTGTCGGGTTGCGTCCGATGCCCCCCTCGCGGCTATCTTGTCTGGGGGGCCGCGTCTATGGCCATGTGCTCAGCGTCCACGCCGCCTATCAGTGGCGACTGCAGTTGCTGCACGGCATAGTTCCTGGCTTTGTGGTCTACGGGGCCAGGTCGACCCGTGCATGCGACGCCACGACCGAACGGCGTTGCAATTCTTGAAATTTGGTACCCAAGGCCGGACTTCGAACCGGCACGCCTCAATGACAACAGATTTTGAATCTGCCGTGTCTGCCAATTCCACCACTCGGGCTTTCAACTGGCGGAAGGTATCAGGATCGAACTGATGGACCCCGTTAAGAGCCACGGCTTAGCAAGCCGCTGCATTACCACTCTGCCAACCTTCCTTTCTCTGGTGGTTGCAGGTGGGCTTGAGCCACCGCACGCTGCCTTATGAGGGCAGTGCTCTACCGCTGAGCTATACAACCGAATCTGGTGCCCAAGGAGACGTTTCGAACGCTCGACCGACCGCTTACAAGGCGGTTGCTCTTCCAACTGAGCTACAGGGGCAAACAATGGTGTCGGGGGAGAGTTTTGAAATCTCGACCTCGCGCTTATCGGGCGCGTGCTCTTCCTCTGAGCTACCTCGACGGGAAATGGTTGAAAGGGGTTGGGGTGACTGGTGGGGATCGAACCCACGCATACCGCGGTCACAGCGCGGGGCCTTCACCACTTGGCTACAGCCACCACTAAATTGGTATCTCGCAACGATGCGTCTTCCTCGCGCAACACCTTGTGTCGCTCGCACTGATGACCAGTCGGCGTCCCGGCTGGTCCGTTGCTCGAATTGGTGGACGCTGCTGGATTCGAACCAGCGTGCTGTTAAGACCTGATTTACAGTCAGGCACCTTCAACCACTCGGTCAAACGTCCAAAATTGGTCCGTGATGGGTGAATCGAACACCCGACGACCTGCTCCCAAAGCAGGCGGCATACCACTTGCCTAATCACGGAAAATTGGCTCCCCGAGCTGGGATCGAACCAGCGACAACCGCATTAACAGTGCGGCGCTCTACCAACTGAGCTATCAGGGAAAAATGTGGAGCGCCCAGCACGATTCGAACGTGCGACCCCATGCTTCGTAGGCATGTGCTCTGGTCCAGCTGAGCTATGGGCGCGAAAACTGACAATGAATGGCGGAAAGTTGAGGAGTCGAACCCCATCCCCGTTAGGAGAACCCGGTTTTCAAGACCGGTCGCAGGACCAACCCCGCTGCATAACTTTCCAAGAACTGGTGAATCAATGGAATGCGCGACTGGAATCGAACCAGCCTATTTCGGGTTGCAGCCGAACGCCCGGCCACTTGGCTACGCGCATGTAAATCACTTTGATCAAGGGTATGGAGCGGGCCATCGGAATCGAACCGATATACACAGCTTGGAAGGCTGGCGCCTCACCACTCGGCCAGGCCCGCAAAAAATGGTCCCCCAGGCGAGATTCGAACTCGCAAGAGCCCTGCTTCTAAGGCAGGTAGGTGTGCCGGTTTCCATTAGCCACCGGGGGAAAATCTGAATCTGGCAGAGGGTGGACGATTCGAACGTCCGAATGTCGCGGTCAAAGCGCGATGCCGTAGGCCACTTGGCTAACCCCCCATGTGATGGCATCCCGAGAAGGCTTCGAACCTTCAACCTCTGGTTTTGGAGACCAGCGCTCTGCCAATTGAGCTATCGAGATACTGAAAATGGCGTCGCATAGGGGATTCGAACCCCTCTGGGCAGGATGAAAGCCTGCAGACCTCACCAGAAGTCCAATGCGACGAAAAATGGGTGACCGCCGAAGGCAAGGCTACGTGAGCCTCACCGCCGGGGCCGTCTGTGCAAGCTCCCGTTTGCCATTGTGGTACGGGGAACCATGGCGTGCTCGCTGACAGATGGTTGCAGGGGCCAGATTTGAACTGGCGATCTCAAGGTTATGAGCCTTGCGAGTTAACCGGGCTTCTCTACCCTGCGAATGTGGTGGATCGGGAAGGGATTGAACCTTCGACGCCTGCGCCTTCAACGCAGCGCTCTACCAACTGAGCTACCAATCCAAAAAACCTATTTCGACAATGCTCACAACGCACCACTCGCATACGTTGCACCAACAACCCTGAGCGAGTCGCTGACACATCAGGCCGAGTCCAGCGCATGGGTGAACCCATGCCGAGCAGGAACTGCGCAACGGCCTTGTTTGCAAACACTGTCGAAATAGGGCGAGGACGCACACGCATTACCCATCAGGCAGACCCAACGGTCCCCCGCAACTACTTCGCTGATACCGGCACGGCATTGCTTGCGCAAAAACCGCGTTGGTCCCGACACCAGACATGACACTCACTTGTTAAAGATCACTTGCCACGGCGTCGATGCGCCGTTGGCAGGGCCACTTGGAATGACCCAGAAAGCAAAAAACCGGCCTCTTGCGAGAAACCGGGTTGCTTGTGTGCAAACGGGAGTTAGCTACACGCTACCTCCACCCGGTTGGAACGAATTCTCAAAATCACTCCCGATGGAAGTGGTTTTGGCAATTGCGCTCGTTGATTGATACAGGGACCATCCGCCAATCTGCGGATCTCGGTGATATGTGGGCAATCCACATGGATTCGAAGCGCGCAGCACCGCACCGCAGCCGATGGGGCTGTGTGTGAGATGGAGTGCGGTTCTTGCTATCACGATGGTCTCTTTTGAAGTGAGGTTCTAAAAATTGGTTTCAGGTTTGACGCATGCACTTTTGCTTGCGATGACAGGAAGTGTAAATGTTTTTTACTATTTTGCGCAAGCACAAAGTAAAATAATTTTACTGTCGTTGTAAAATCGCAAATCTCATGTCCAGTATCCGACTACGCAACCTTCTTTCTCTGCACCAAGCTTTTGCGCAGGCGCGCGTTACAAATGGGGAGTCGCTTGCTGGGCTGGAGAGCGCGTTTGCCGCTTCCCTGGAAGTTTCCTTGAGCATGTGGAGTCAGATTAAATCTGGTAGGACTGTGGGCGACAAGCTTGCCCGGCAGTTCGAATCCAAGAGCTCGAAATCCCTGGGCTGGCTTGACCAGGAACATTCTGAGACTGCACCAGATCCCGCAGAAGAGAAATTCATTGCAACGTGTCGCGCAGCGTGGACCAGCGCTGATCGAACTGGTCGGGCGGAATTGAAGAAGATTATTGGGGCCGCGGCCAAGCGGAACACCTAACTGCGGCCTTTCAGTTTGTGCGTCACCGCCTATTTGCATGTCCATTGGGCCGTGTGAACGGCTGTCGGTTCCCGTGTAAGTCTGGTGTTGGCGACATGCCGGTCGCGTTTACCCGCCAAGGCGGCCGGCTTCTTTGAACTTCCTTGAAATCGAATTGTGGTGCCCGCTTTTTTTTTTGGGCACTGATGCGAAGGTGTAGCTGCAGGCCCCCAGAACGGCGACGAATATCTCCGCCTGCGTGATCTCATCGGTATGCGAGTCGATGATGGGCAGGGTATGACCGGCAAAGGCGCCTTAAGTAATCCTATTGTCAAAAAGTTGTGTCTGTTTGGATTAAATTTCCTCACTTCACCAAAAACACTTCCCCCCGCGCCAGAAACGGCAATCGACGACCCTGGGGCAAAAGATAGGCGTGGTCCATTGAGGTGTTGATCTGGTTTTCGCAATAGCCGTCGGTGATGATGAGTAAGGGCCCATGTTTCGGGAAATCTCCTCGATCGGCCAGTTCCCGCAAGCGATCAAGACCCGGCTGCAGAACGGTACCCCCTCTGCCGCGCAAACTGAAACGGTCGAGCAAATTCTCTGGCTCAACCCAACCGCTGTCATACGCTTGTGCATCGCAGCAGATCAAGCGCACCGCCATCACATCGCGTGCCATGGCATAGCTTGCAATCGCCCCCAGTGCTTTGCCCAATAGCTGCGTTGCCATGGAACCCGAGGTGTCCAATACAACCCCAAACACACGGCTTCTACGTTCCTCTTCAGTGGGCTTGACGATGGACGGCCGCGCAATGTCTGGCGTGGATGCTTGGCGACGTGAGGGCCGCGCATAGCTGCGCCGCAGCTCCGGCGGTGGAAAGCGTTCATCAAACCAATCGGCCAGTTTGACATCCCAGGGAATCGGCGGCTGGCTGAGGCTGCGTATCTCTTCTACCAGTCCAGCCGGAAGAAGGCCGCGCGCGGTGCAGTTTGAATACCGGTCCAACCCTTGCGCCAATGCACGGCGGCAGTAGCTTTCGGCATCGGTGAACAATTGCCCGTCGTCGTCGCCCAGCAGGTCTTGTGCGCCGACACCGCGCAAGGTGGCAAGTTTGCGGGCACGGCGGATATCCTGCGCCAAAGCGTCGTACACCTCTTCCGACGAGCGTGCGGCGAATTGCGCATCATGCAACAAGCCCATGTTGGGGGCGGAACCCACCGCCATCTCGATCAACCAGCCATTGATCACGAAGTCACAAGCAATATTCCACAGAAGCGGGTCGCGGCCCCGTCGACGCGATGAATGATTGAGGCCCGCATGCAGCAGTTCGTGCGCAAAGACAAACAGGCATTCGTCCTCGGACAAGCCAGCGCTTGGGTTCATCCAGATCCGCCTTGCGCCGACGTCGATGGCGGCCACCCGTATGTCGTACTGCTGGCACAGGCGCACATCTTCTTCGATGTCGAAACTGGCTGCCAATGCGCCGAGCAGGGGGAAGTGGTCGATCAAACGCCGCCTGGCCCGCAGTGCCCGGGTCAACGGTTTCAGTGCGCCGCTGGTGCCAGACGTTCCCGATGCAAGTTGTAGCGCCTGACCCACGCCTCGGGCGATGCCGTCGGCCAGCAGATCACGCCATTGGGGTTGGCGACTCAATGACCGCACTGGTTCATCAAAATTGCAGAAGAAGGCCCTATCGCCTGTCAGGGTCTTCAGCCAATCCATCCATTGTGGTTCACAGCCATCCACACAAAATTTGCGCAACAAGGCTTCCGCGCCGCCCAACGGCAAATCTGGCATGTCGCATTGCAAATCCTGCGGCAGTTGACCCAGTTTGAGTTCATCACAAAATCTGTTTGCAATCAGGCAACTGGCAGCTTCCCACAACTCGTGTGGCTCCTGTCTACGAACCAAGCCAAATCCCAGGCAAATGAGGGCCATTGCCATGACTCGGGTCCAGGCTGAGGCGTCGGCGCGGCGCTGACCGTGAAGCCAAATCGTTCCGACGGGCGAGACCGCCAGCCAGCCTTTTTGGGATACAAACCGCTGGTTCGCATCGACCACGAAGGACACTGACTCCATCAAGGGTGCGAGTACCGGATGCGCTTTGAGACACTGCACGGCAGCCGTGCGCGCCTCGGCAGC
Source organism: Candidatus Rhodoferax bjergmarkensis (assembly GCA_016708345.1). Taxonomy (GTDB): domain Bacteria; phylum Pseudomonadota; class Gammaproteobacteria; order Burkholderiales; family Burkholderiaceae_C; genus Rhodoferax; species Rhodoferax bjergmarkensis. The sequence continues at coordinate 51,030 of JADJFX010000020.1, read as the reverse complement.
GACGCCAGATTGAGGATGTCGACTCACGCGCTCACCCGACTATCGCGCCCGGCCAGACACGGAAGATCGCGCGCCACCTCGACCAGAAACCAGGCTGGCAAGCGTTGACCCGCCTCGTCTTCGCTCATGACGGACTGGGCAATCTCTACGCTGATGCGGGCCAGATCACGCAGCATATCCTTGGCGCGAATTCCGAGCGCCGTGTGCACTGCGCGTACCGACGCCTCATCGGCTGGCAGTTCCTTGCGCAGGTGTGCACGGAAGGACTGCGCCAGAAAATACAGAACATCACGATCCTCAGGTCCCGTCGGCCAATAGGCATCGCCTTTGATGATGGCATGCAGGGTGTGCTTCTGATGGATTTGCTTGAGATAGGCCTTGAAGTGGGCGGCGTGAGGTGGCGACAGCAGACCAAATGCGAGCGCTTCGATCATTTCATCGCTGATATCGCTGCCGAAAGACTGCAAGGACTCAGACAACATGTGCCAACTGCGCGGTGTTGAAAATGTTTCTTCATGCTTGGGCGGTTCACTCCACAGATGGTCGGGACGCAGTTGAATGTATTCAATCACCCAGGGGTGGATGCTGCCTTCGTTGATCGCCCAGTCCAGCCACTGCCGGTGATCGGTGCGCAGATGGATGTGCACCAAACGGTTGATGAGGGCTGAGGGCATGGGTTTGACAATGGCGGCATCTTTGGCCCGGTTGCCGGCACCGATCACAATGGTTCCCGGTGGCAATTGGTATTCGCCCACCCGTTGTTCCAGGATCAGGGAGTAAAACGCCTTTTGTATTTCATGTGACGAGGCATTGAGCTCGTCCAAAAAAAGCACGAACGGCTGTTTGCGAACAATATTGGCCGGAGGATAGAAGCGGGAGCACTCGCCGTCTATTTTTGGAATGCCCAGCAAATCTTCCGGGGCCAGTTGACTTCCGAGCAGGGAGACACATTCCATGCCCACGGCGTCGGCAAAACGTCGCACCAGCGCGCTTTTGCCGATACCTGGCGGACCCCACATGAAGACGGGACGAACGACGGCGACATTGAGCAGGAAATCAATGGCCTGGGTTTGGTTGAGTTGAATCGCGGATTGCATGATTATTCTTATTTCTGTTTGTTTTTTGAAAGAGCGTTTCTCCGTCAGGGCTTACTCATCCTGAGCACCCCTGGTGGTGCGTCCTGAAACCAGGTTGCGCAACACCTGCTTTTCTTTTCGACGTACTTGGCGCGCTGACTTTTCATCCTTGTGCGCGCCCGCGTGACGAGTTCTGGCCGCCAAAAAAAGCGGGTTGCGTGGCTTGGGTGGTTTGATCGTGATCTTCATGGCCTATCCCTTCACGCAAATGACTTGGCGCAGCGTATGCACGACCTCGACCAGATCGGCCTGGTGTGCCATGACTTCATCAATGTCTTTGTAGGCGGCGGGAATTTCATCGATGACGCCGCCATCTTTTCGGCACTCAATGCCACTGGTCTGCTGTGCCAGATCGAAGCGGTCAAAGCGTCGTTTGGCCTCGCTTCGGCTCATGCGCCGGCCCGCACCGTGTGAGCAGGAGCAGAACGATTCTGGATTTCCCTTGCCGCGCACGATGTAGCTTTTGGCACCCATGCTGCCGGGAATGATGCCAAGTTCACCCTCACGCGCCGAGATGGCACCCTTGCGAGTGACGTAGAGCAGCTCATTGCCATGGGTTTCACGTGCCACATAGTTGTGATGGCAATTGATCGCCTCGCCATCGAGTTTGAAGGGGGGCAGGTGCTGCGCCAGTACTTCGAGCGTGCGGCGCATCATTTCACGCCGATTGATCAGCGCGTAGTCCTGCGCCCATTCCACGGCTTCAACGTAGTCGTCGAACCACTGTGATCCTTCGCTGAAGTAGGACAAGTCCTTGTCTGGCAAATTCATGTGGTGGCGCGCCATATCCTTTTTTGCCGCCGAAATGAAGTAGCGCCCGATCACGTTGCCTACGCCGCGTGAGCCAGAGTGCAGCATGACCCAAACGCGCTGATCTTCATCGAGACAAATCTCCAGAAAATGGTTGCCGCCACCCAGCGTGCCGATCTGGCAGATCCAGGTTTGCGCAAATTTGCGTTGCATTTTCATGATGCCTTGGTGCTTCGCAACAATCCGGTCCAGACGGTCATTGAGCGGGCGCCCCACACGGCCATGAGCCGAGCCACGCACCTTGTCCCATTCGTGCTGTTCAAAGCCAACGGGAATCGAGGCTTCGATGGCGCTTCGCAAGCGGGCCAGGTTATCGGGCAATTGGCTCGTCGTGAGCGTGGTGCGAACCGCGTTCATGCCGCAACCAATGTCGACGCCAACGGCAGCCGGAATGATGGCTGATCGTGTGGGAATCACACTACCGACCGTGGTACCGATGCCAGCATGAACGTCCGGCATCGCAGCCACATGGGGATGGACGATGGACAAGTTGGCGATATGCAGGAGCTGTGCAATCGCTTCGTGCTCAATATCGTCGGTAAAAATGTGCACGGGAACCAGTCCCTTGTGCAAGGTTTGCTTGATGGGCATAACAATTTCTCTTCGGTTATTTGTTATGCCGGGGTGTTTGCGCAGGCCGATCCATGTCTGGCCCGCAAAAGCAAAAACCCCGGCGAGTTTCCTCACCGGGGTTCAATATGTGGAACGACCGGCTCGGGTCGGCAACAGGTGCCGCGACCCCGAGCAGTCATGCGCGGGGCTATGTAGTTGTCAAATTACAGATAGCCGTACGTGGCATGGTCGTTCCTTTCTGTGGCAAAAATAGGTTGATCGAAATTGGTGAGGCGTGATTGTGCTTTGGCTCTAAGGTCGTGTCAAAAAAAATGCCAAACCTTGTGCAAATCTTGTTGCATTTTTGCGTCATCTGATTCGTGATTTATTCATTTGTTCGCGCCGATGATGAATTGATCTCGGCAACTGAATTCTGCTCACCCACTCATGTAGCTGGCGACCGGCTAGGCACAACGCTTTCAGCCTCTGCGGCCCAAAGCCGTCAAAATCTCAGACTGAGTCAAAAGATTGACGACTGCAATTCAGCTCTCTCATTGGAGATCAGCTCGAAGCGCAACAATGAACCAGGATTTGGCATTTGGGCGTGGTTAAAAGAAAGCGGATTTCGGGACACATTGGCGCGACCATCCCTCACCAAATTGTTCAGTGTTGATGACACGCCCTAATCGTTCAACTCATTCTGAAGATTCTGTAGCGCCTTTTCCTCGTAAAGCTCCTTGAAGTACGGATTTTGAAACAGGTTTCCTGATTGTGCGGCGGCAATGAAGTGTTGCAGCACGTGACGGCGTGCGCACCGGTACACGGACTCTTCCACCCACGAGTATTCCTGTCTGACCGAAGCGCGATAGCTGTTGTAGATGGCCTCGGATTGACCGAGGATGGCCAGATCGGCGCCAAGCATCACGTCGGCCAGGGGCTGCATCTCAGAGCGGGGCAACGCGTGTTCGGTGCAGCGAATCAGGTTGGCAACATGCTCTCGGTTGGAGACCGTTTGACCCGAAGAGAGCCACAGTTGGGCGCTGGCCTCTTCGTTTGATGTAGCGGCTTTGGGCGCGTTATAAATAGCATCGTGAAACCAGAACGCGGCCTTCAGTGCGCGAATGGATTCGGCATCGGCATCCGTATTGGACGCCCAAACGGCGAGTTCACTAAGACCATGTACCAAGTGATCTAGATTGTGGTACGCGCGCTGCGGTGCGGCATAGCATTGCTTGTTTGTAAGGGCGGTGAACCAATTGTCGGCATGTGCAACGCCGGCGCCATCAAGTGAACCGTAGGACCAGAGTTCCTCCCATTCTTTGCGCAGCCAGACCAGTACCCATGCGTTATAGGCCGCTTTGGGAACAAACTTTTGCATGCTCCAGTGCCAGCCGACCGGACCTTGTAACCCGCGTACAAACGTCGAACTGACCGAGCCCAGGTCTCGCGGTGGCATGACGAACAGGGTTTTTGCACCTTCGACTACATCCACATTGGCTTGTTGGAGCAGGTTTTCGTAGTCAAAGTCGGACGTGTTTCGAATGCCACGAATCATGTAGTCGATACCGTGGCGTTTGGCTGCACGGGCCGTGTAGTCGCCGCGCACCAGCACCACGCTGACATTGCTCCAGCCGCGCTCGGCCAATGCTTCTTCAACAATGATCTTGCGTTGACTTGCGGAAAACATTGGCTTCTTGAACGGATTTTCGGAGATGAAGACCATCACTTCATCTGCAAGCGCACGTGCTTCACCAATAACCCAGAGGTGACCGTTGGTGATGGGATCAAGTGTCCCGGAGAAGGCAATTTTTTTCATGTTAGTTCCAAATGGTTTGATAGTGCCGGTGGAGTTTTTCCACCTGTTCTCTCAATGCTTCCATGGAGTCGTCATTGCGGATGATGCTTGTGTCTTCCACGGGTGTACGTTGTAAGTTCGCTTGCACGCGAAGCAGGTTAAGCATGTCGCCTTCGGACCATTTCGGATTTCGATGTCGAATTCTTTGAAGTCGAATTGGCGTTTGGGCCTCCACCACGAGCATTTGGTCCACAGCTATTTGTTCCCACAGGAGCAGTGCAGACTCCCAAATGACATAAGTGGCGTTTTGTTGTTCGGTCCAACGGTGCATGACTGCCAGAACGTGGGGTTTCAGGATGTCAATAAGGGTGCGATTGGCGGCAGCATTACGCGAAAACAGTCCTTGCAGGCTTCCTCGCTGTAAAGCACCGTCATCGGTCATCCATTCAGGAAAGGCCCGAGCAACCTCTTGGGTGGCGGGATGCCCTGGGTCCTGATGAATGCTTCTGGCAACAATGTCTGTGTCAAGACAGGGAACACCCAACGCTTCGAAAGCCTGTCGCACGGCAGATTTACCTGCCCCAATGCCTCCTGTAAGGCCGACGACGGCGGGCAAGTTGGCAACGTTTGGTTTCATAGAAGTGTCAATATTGGTTGATTGACCAATATTGACACAAGTTTGACGCGGTATCAAGTAAAATTTGGTTAATCAACCAATATTTATCGAATCATGGCCAACCGCCCAAACACCGAGGAGCGTCGCGCACAGATCGTCAATGGATTGCTGCTGGCCATCGCCGAGCATGGCTATGCGAAGGCAACCATTCAAATAATCGCTCGAAAAGCCGGCATTGCGCCGGGGTTGGTGCATTACCACTTCACCGCCAAGGCGGAAATATTGGTTGAACTGGTGAAAACCTTAGCCGAGATATTCCGCGCACGTTACACCACGCTTGCGGCATCCGCCGTGTCCCCGGAGGACCACCTTTTTGCCTACGTCAATGCGCGTCTTGCCAAGGGCGTGGGTGAAAACCCTGCTGTGGTTGGAGCTTGGGTCATGATTGGATCAGAGGCAGTGCGCATGCCTGAGGTCCAAATGATTTACCAACAAGCAATTGGCGCAGAATTGGCGCTGCTCAAGGAATTATTGGCAGCCTACCTTACCTCAATCGGCAAGCCATTGAACAGCGTAGACCATCTGGCAGCCTCCATCATTTCTTTGATGGAGGGCGCATTTCAAATCGCCGTTGGTGCACCCGATGTGATGCCAACCGGCTATGCAGCGACAACAACCATTCAATTAATCAAGCGATATGTTGGCGCAGAGCCGAACTAGAGCCTTTGCAGCACCTGCATGCTGCGTTGCACAGGCGCCTTTTCCAACGAGGGGGAGGACTTCGCTTATTCGAATGTTCGGCATCTCACAGGACTTCTCAAGCGAGGCCAAGAATCGCACCTACTGAGCTATGAAGCTCATCGACAAGCTCAGGGTCCATGTACTTGTACCCGACGAACCTATTTGCTCTGCTCACTGCCGCGCGTGATTTGGAAAAAACCATTGCATTTCGCGGGTGAACAAGGACGAACGCTGATTACTGCTTTTTGGCCCGCATTGCTGCCGTCGTAATCGCGTCAACAAATACCGGTATCAGCTCATGGGGGATATCGTGGCCCATGCCAGGAATAATGCGCAACTCTGCGCCGGGTATCGCCGCCGCAGTGTCACGACCGCCCTCTACCGGAATCACGGGATCCTGCGCGCCATGCAAAACGACGGTTGGTGCCACGATACCCGCGCACAAGGCACGCCGGTCTGCGCCACTTGCGATGGCAAGCATTTGACGTGCGACACCTGTCGGATGAAACGAGCGTTGGACATCACGACTCGCGGCGTCACGAAGTATCGACGGATCTGTCGGATAGGCGGGGCTGCCGATGCTCTGCCACCAATTGACGCCGCTGGTGACTTTGGCAGTCTGCGTTGCGGGGGCGGTCATTGTTTGTAGGGACGCTGCTGCAATCGCCGGGCGCGCCTGCGGCAATGCCGGGTTGCCAGTGGTAGACATGATGGACGTCAATGAAAGCACTCTGGAGCTGTGACGTGCTGCGAGAATCTGGGCAATCATGCCCCCCATCGACGCGCCCACGATATGCGCCGACTTGATGTCGAGTGCATCAAGCAATCCGACCGTATCCATCGCCATGTCTTCCAGTGAATATTTTGCCGCGAGGGGTTTACCCATCATGAAGCTCATCGCCAAATCCGCTAAATCCAGCGTTCCGGTGTGATCCATTTTGGTGGACAACCCGACATCCCGGTTATCGAAACGTATGACCCGATAACCTCGGCTGACCAATTCATCACAGAGCGCCATGGGCCAGCGCGTTAATTGACAGCCCAGACCCATGATCAATAGGATAGTCGGGTGCCGTGCGCTTGCGTAACTCTCATATTCGAGTCGGATGCCGTTGGCGGATACTGAGGACATGATTTGCCTTAATTCACAAGCACTACTTGGGGAAGGGTAGTGACCGACTATTCAATTGGGTCCGTCAATAGCACATTCAAGTGCGTGGTGACAAACAAGGTTGTACGCGAAACGCAGGATGGTTTAGGCAGCCCGCTGTTTCTGTTGTTTATCATCTGTAATGCCTACGCCCTGGATCCATTCAGGACAATGACTCGAAAGTAAGAAATGGATACTTTTTCGTTTTTGGCCATTTCCCATCCGGTCGCGGGAGTAACCTTGTCGCTGGGCGACTTGCTAGGGTTTGCCACGGGCCTGTTGTGTGTGACTTTAACGGCCCGCGCGCATATCTGGAATTTCCCAGTGGGCATTTTGAACAGTGCCATTTTGGGCTTGGTATTTTTTGATCAGCGACTCTTTGCCGACTCGTTGCTGCAGATCGTGTTCATTGCGCTTTCAGCGCTGGGCTGGTACCAGTGGTCCACGCGAGGCAAGACTTCCGTGGCGCAGTCCTTCAGGGGCACTGGCTGGAAAGAACAGTTAATCCTGGTCATGGTCGCAACCATGGTGGCCCTAGTCTTGTGGCAAGTGTTACTCAAAGTGAAAGGGAGCGCTCCGCCGCTGGACGCCTTGATTACCGCGCTTAGTTTGTGCGCGCAATGGCAGTTGAACCGGCGCCAGGCCTCCAGCTGGCTGTGGTGGATTGCGGTGGACCTGATTTCGGTGCCCTTGTACTGGAGCCGCGAGTTGTACCTGATCTCGGGCTTGTACGTTGTCTTTTTGGGGATCTGTGTTCAAGGCTGGATGCATTGGCGACGACTTGCCACATCGCAGGTGCCTTGTGCGCCGACCGGCCGCGAAAGTCTGGCATGAATCGCACGATTTACCAGCATGGCTTGGTGATTGGCAAGTTCTATCCGCCCCACCTTGGCCATGAATACCTGATTCGAACTGCGGCGGCCCATTGCAAATGCGTCACCGTGGCGGTGCTAGGGTCCAGCGTGGAGTCTTTGTCGATTGCCCAGCGCGTGCAATGGCTGCAAATGGCATTCGCGGCGTACCCGCAGTTACGTATCGTGGGTGAACTCGATGACGTCGCGGTGGACTACGACAACCCCGCCATCTGGCAAGCCCATGTGGACCTCATGCGCCAGGCCGTGCAGCGCGCGGACGCCGCCTTTGGAACGGCCCCGCCGGTGGACGCGGTATTCACTTCAGAGGGCTACGGAGATGAGTTGGCGCGCCGGTTTTCTTGCGACCATGTAGGCTTGGACCAAACTCGTGCGCTGTACCCCACCTCGGGCACGGCTGTGCGTAGTGATGTCTGCGCGCAGTGGGAAATGCTGTCACCCACCGTGCAAGCTGGCCTAGCACTGCGCGTGGTGGTGGTGGGTGCAGAGTCGAGCGGCACCACCACACTCAGCTGCGATCTGGTCAATGCCCTGCGCGCTCGCGGCGGGGTGTGGCAGCGTACGCAGTGGGTGGCCGAGTTTGGGCGGGAGTACAGCGCCAATCTGCTGGCGTTGGCGCGCGCCAAAAAAGACGGTGCGACAGTGACCGATATCGACTGGTGCACACAGGATTTTTCACAAGTGGCTGGCGAACAATGCTGGCGTGAGGAAACCGCAGCGCGCCATGGCAGCCCTATTTTGGTGTGCGACACCGACGCTTGGGCGACTTTGGTTTGGCATGAACGATACATGGGCTGCGCCAGTGCCGAGGTACAGGCTTTGGCCCACGCCATGCCGCCTCGCGCTTTATGTGCTGACCAGTGATGTGGATGTGCCGTTTGAGGACGATGGGTTGCGCGATGGCAAACATTTGCGTGCCTGGATGACGCAACGCTTTCGCACCCTGCTGCAGCAACAACCCGTGCCGTGGGTAGAACTTTGCGGCACGCCCCAAGTCCGCTGTGCGGCAGCGCTGGCGGCCATCGATGCAGCGGCCCTCAAGGCGTGGCAGTTTGCCGCGCCTCTGGACGCTTCCTTCAATAGCGCATGAAAGCAGACGCGCTCACCCGATGGAAATCGACACATTGCACCGCCAACTTTCGGAATTCACGCTTTGATGCGATCCCATGTGAGATCAAACTTCTGTAGGTATTTGCGCCGACGGTCGGCGTCGTTGACCACGCTGCGCTGGGTAACGCTTTGTTGAGGTCGATGAGCCAAGCGTCTGCGCTTATGACCAACCCATCCTTATCTTCATTCTCAACCGAGACAGTTGACAGCGCCACTGGGAAGCTACCTAGAAAAAAGGACAGGAGGGGATAAAATTTGAGCTGCCAGACTCAAAAAATACTTATGCGAAAGTCCCATCAATCATCAGCCCAGACCGGGTTGAACTCTGTGAGTGTCGGACCGTTGACGATGGCGAGAGCGATGCTCACTACCTTGGTGATGCGTACCCAACAAAATTTTCAGATTGCCCGCAAAATTGCAGCCTTGGTGGAGTCTGTGGAGAAATTGGAGGATCGTTTTAATGTGACCATGACGCCTGAAGTCGTGCCCCAGTGTCCGGCAATTCTCTATATGGCAGTGGGGAAAGAAAACGTTGCCATGAAAAGCGTTATGTCGGTTGAGAAAACCGATCAAAGTGTACTCATCAGCCTCAAATTCGACGCCTACCTGCTCGAACGCGCCTCGATGTCGCGCTCAGGTCCATTGGTGTCCCGCATGGCCAGCCACTTTAATTCAAAAATTCGAATCAATTTGCGCGAGACCGTTGAGTCGGAGATTGCTGGTGCGCCAGTTGTGACACGCCTGCGTCTTTCTGACCTTGCCGCTGTTCCGTGTAGCTCTTAGCCTTCGGATTACGCGGCCTTTTTACGCTGTGCCTCGTACCAGTGGTTCTCATATTGCATTGGGCTGACTTGAAGGCAATAACGCCACCGACCGCGATGGTCGGATGCGTGAAGTTGAAAGTGGACGATTTATAAAACTTGTACCGGTGCCCGGTAGGCTTGGTAAGCGATGATGGCAATCATCGCGACTCCAACCAAGGGCAGTCACCATAGAAGCCAAGCCTTACGTCGCTACGCCAGCGGCGAACCGCTGTAAGCGCTCCCCCTCGGCCCGGGCCTCGGCCAGCAACTGGTTCCAATCGTCCGGCGGATGACCGCTTGCCAGCATCTTGCGAAACACCCGGTAAGCGTCGTCGCCGCTCTCATAGGCGCGCTTGGTATCCTCGTCGTTGACCCATGCGAACACGATCACTTTGGTGGGCGCGTGATAGCGAAAGAACAGGCGGTACTGTTGGAAAAATTTCGCCCGCAACCAGTGCTTGTGGTCGTCGCCCAAGGTGCCGCCTTGGCGGTATTCAGGACGGGCTGGGTCTTGGGGGACGACGTCGAAAGCGAGTTTGGTGATTGCCGCCAGTCGCTTGCTGGCGTTCTTCTTCACGTACCCGGCCGGATCCTTCTGTTTCAAGGCATCGACCTGTTGCGCCAGCGCTTCAATTTGTGCGAGAAACAGCGGGTGGGCAAAGATCGTCCAGCCGTGAATGATCAGGGGCGCGGGTTTGTCCGTGCTCATTCATCGTCTGCCGACAGGGCTGCATCAAGATCGACCTCGATGCCACCGACCAGCGCCTGGAGCCGTTGGACAAGGCCCGCATCCATCGCCTGCAGGCGCTCAGGATGGCTGGCAATGTCGCGGGCCAGAAAGCCCAGGAACTGACCGAGCACCGGGTCGTCACTTTCGTGGCTTGCAGCGCGGGTCAGTACCACCTCGCCACTGGGGCGGATGCTGTAGTGAATCTTGTCGCGCTTGCCCAGCCGCAGGGCGCGACGCACCGTTTCCGGTACCGTGGTCTGGTAACGGTCGGTCAACGTGGATTCGACGTCGATGGTGGCAGGCATGGCGATCTCCGGTCAAAGGATGGATGTCTTGTATGGTAATGCAATCGCATTGCCTGCGATTGCTGCCATCCTGTCCGGAGCTTCGGAGGGCGGCAACAATACAAGGGTAACGACTTTACTTCAATTGAGATTGAAGTACTGTTGTTTCGAAATCCATCCTGCGATCGGATTCTCCCTCTGAAGCGGACAATTGCGGGAGAAACAACTTTAGTTCGCATGACACATGCCCCAAAATATGCTGTGCTGCGCATTTTTGGAAAGTAAAGTTAGTCAAGCCCGAGCTACATCAAGACGTCCTTTCAGGACGTGGTACCTAGGTTAGATAGGCTCATGACACTCGGCAATACCTGCCATAGAAGGCATCCCTTTGGCTCCACTCGCCCGGACTAGTCACGCTACCGCAGCGGACCCAAGGTCACCAAAGTTGCTGATTTTGACCGCGCCATCCGGAAAGCGCGCAATCACGTCCAACTGCCCACCCATCGCTTCAATGTGACTGCGCAGGGTTGATAAATACATGTCCGTGCGCTTTTCCATTTTGGCGATAGACGGCTGCTGGACGTGCAGCACCTCGGCCAGCATCTTTTGGGACAGGCCACGCGCTTGTCGTAATTCGTTGAGTGGCATTTCGGCAAGCATCGCTTGCGCCTTGGCCGCTGCCCTCGCTTGGGCCTGGGGCGCCATGCGCGAGCGCAAATCAGAGAATTTGTTTGCCATTTATCAGTCCTTCCTTCCGAAGTTGCTCTATGTGTTCATCGTAGAGTCCGTCCGCAATCGGGATGTGTACGTCATACCACCGGTCGTCCCCAGTCTTGTCGCCTCCGATCAGCAAGATGGCGGAACGTCTAGGGTCAAACGCATATAGAGTTCGATACGGTCGCCCATCGTGCTGCGTGCGCAATTCACGCATATGACTGTGTTTCGATCTGTTGACCCCGCTGCTGTGAGGAAACCCCAAATTCGGGCCTCGATCCTCCAGCAAGCGCACGGATGCATCCAGAGACTCTTGTTCATCTTCAGACAGACCGCTCCACCACTTGCCGAATTCGTCTGTGTACTCAACATCCCAAATCATGCGATAAGTATAGCCTCCATGGAATATTCCGTCAATGGAATAAGGTAGAGCTAAAAAAATGCGCTATCCTGCCCCTCCATTCATGGTCGCGCCGCAAACGCATCCCCCATCTGCCTAGCCCGTTTGACCTCGTCAGTGTGCAGGTAGATCGACGTGGTGGCCACCGACGCGTGCCGTAAATTGTCTCGAACGGTGGTCAGCTCAGCGCCACGTGCTAGTGCGTGAGTGGCATGTGTGTGGCGCCTATGTCGTTAGAGAGATAGGCGCCACAGCTATGCAACCCACCTGATCGAGTCCGGGGTTGACCTGCTGGAGGTGCAGAAGATTCTGGGTCATTACTCCATTCTGACCACCGCCCGCTATACCCATCTGACCAGCCACACCAACGACTAGGCCAACGCGCGCATCGAGGCCTTGATGAGCCGCTTCAATATCGATTGGGGGGTAGTCAAATGATCACCATGGCTAACATCATCGGGCGCTTTGGAGCAGACTACTTGGCGCAGTACGGTGCCAGCGTGTTGCCCAGTCAGCGCCAAGCAATCATAGCCATGAAGAACTGTCGCTCTATGCTGGGCCCAGGCATGTTGGCCCAGTGTGGTGACTGTGGCGGGCAGCGCGTGGTGCCGCATTCCTGTGGGCACCGCAATTGCCCGCACTGTCAGCACTTTGAGAGCCAGCGCTGTATTGAGCGACAAACGCAGGCCTTGGTGCCGGGCAGCTACTTCCTGATCACATTCACCTTGCCTGCTGAATTGCGAACCCTGGTTTGGCAGCATCAACGCTTGCTCTATGCCGCCTTGATGGACTGCGCCTGGGAGACGCTGCGCACGTTCAGCCAGAACCACCGGCAATTGCAGGGCAGTGCCGGTGCGGTGGCGGTGCTGCACACGCATTCACGCAAACTTGAATTTCACCCGCATGTGCATCTGGCCATGCCTGCGGCGGCACTGGATGCCAACAAGGGCCTGTGGCGCACACTGAGAAAGACGTCCAATGGAGGCGGCTATTTGTTCAACCATGAGGCACTGGCCAAGGTGTTTCGGGCCAAGTTCCTGGCTGCCGTGGCTGAGCTGGGGTTGCAGTTGCCACCGGACTTGCCCGATGCATGGGTGGTGGACTGCAAGTGTGTGGGCAACGGCGAAAAGGCGCTGGTCTATCTGGGGCGCTATTTGTACCGGGGGGTGATTCAAGAGAAAGACATTTTGCGCTGTGAGAACGGCCAGGTCACCTACCGCTGGCGGGACAGCAAAACCAAAAAGCAAGAACAACGCACTGTCAGTGGGGTCGAGTTTTTACGGCTGGTGCTGCAGCACGTGTTGCCCAAGGGTTTCAGGAGGGCACGCAATTATGGGTTTTTGCACCCCAACAGCAAACGCTTGATTGCGTTGCTGCGGCTGCTGGTGTTCAAGACTTGCAATAAGGCTTGCGCCCCATCCGCACCAGTGGCCCCAACTGAGCGGCCCAAGCTGCTTTGCCGCTGCTGCGGCGCTGCCATGGCCATTGTGCGCAGGCGTATCTTGCCGGTGATCGCGCCGCCGACAGGCACCAACCGTGAGGGCACGGCAGCGACGTAAACCGCAAGAATCAAATCCCAGCGCATCAGTGCCCAACGGGTGCTGTGGCGAGGCTCGGTCAAAAACAGCACAACTGGGCTGATTGGGTCAGGAAAAATGCCAGTTTTGGCAGCGCGCCATTGCAATGATGGCTTAAATCATCGCCACCGGCGGGCTTGGATCATCCTAGGCTGCGCTGCGGGCGGTGTGGCGTAAGAAGATATTTTCAGAAAGAGGTAGGTCTGACCGGGCTCGTCCAACAACCGGTTCAGATCGTGGCTCCGCACGATCTAACCTTACTCGTTATGAGTTCTCGACCTTGTGGTGGAATTTGCACCGCCTGTCCTGCTATATCGACAACAACGCCGGTACACTCGTGAACTATGGCGCTCGCTACCACAAGGGGTTGCCGATCAGTAGCAGCATTGCTGAATCTGCAGTGAACTAGGTTGTCAGCCATCGCATGGCCAAGATGCCGTGCGCGAACTCGTCGCCCTCACGCTAGGCCGCTTGATTTGGCCTCCCACGGTTTGGATCGCTCTCTTTGACAATTGGCGACGAGATCGACTAAACACTCTGGTACGAATCGTTTAAATGAGATATTTGACCAACCGAGTGACAAAGGTCGGCGGCATACTGCTAGGATTGACTCCCACCAAAAAACGCTGGCTCACTTGGTAGGACGCTAGTAACTTTGCAAGGCTCGGATACCTGCGCTCTACGCTTGGCCAGCCCATGGTGGGGAACAGGCTGATGTGACCGCCTGGCACCAACACGCGATCAAACTCCGTAAAAATTAGGACCAAAAGCGTCTCGTCCTGAATCCAGGCAAACAGCAGCCAGCAAGAAAGAATGAGGTCCACGGACTGGTCTGCAAATGGCAAATTATCGGCAAAGGCAGCAATGGCTTTTTCCTGGCCAGGCATGTCAGCACGAGGCATGCTGGTGGCGCCAGTGGCCACGGATTTCAAGCGATCAAACAGGCCAAATTTGAATCCATCGGCCAATTTCGGGTCGATACCGTAAAAGTCGACGCCACTGCGACGACACACCTGAAACATGGAGTCTTCGGTAAACGGCGTCAACCCGCAGCCGATGTCAACGACGCGTTTTGACGCCAAGGAACTCAAGACATCGGCCTGACAGGCATCTTCAAAAAATACTTTTCGATAAAATTCGAATGGGCGCGCGGTGCTGATCACCGGCAAATGCATGGCCTTGAAAAGCCTGAGGTTGGCACCCATGACTTTAAAGCTGATGTCGGACAACGCCACTTGGTAACGCAACATGGGAGATTCCTTGGCAGGTGCGGCAGAAAATACAACCGTTTCACTCTAAGCATCCTACTGCAGCACATTGATGGGTTTTGGGCGACCAGAGAGACAGCCATAATCCTGGCGTCCATTCCATTAACGCCGGTACACGCCGACAAATCGGTCCAAAATCGCAATATGATCTTCAAATAACTGATCTTCAAGTTTCAGTAAATCCACCAATGGCACCCACCTCGCTTCCATGGCGTCATCACTTCCTTTGATTTCTGGCAAGCGGATGGCACCTAGGTCAAAAAAGAAGGCACAGGTAATCAAGCGTCCCCGCGCACTGCGCAGTGGATGATCAAATATTTCTGATGCCTTGAGGGCCTGGCGCATGGTGGAGTCCAAGGTCTTGAAGCCTGTTTCTTCATGCAATTCCCGAACGGCAGCGCCATAGAACCGTTCATCCTTGTCGACAAAACCGCCGGGAATGGCCCACTGGCCACGTCCGATCTCACCTCCCCGGCGGATCAGCAGCACATGGCCGTTGGCAACAAGCACCGCATCGGCAGTCAGGTAAACATCGCCAGACCATTTTTTGCGGTACTGCGCCACCAGTGTCTGCTCGGCCACGCGCTGGGCGTACACCGGCAGCCTCGACCACGCCTGCAAATATGACAGCACCGGCGCACTCAGATAGGGGCGGAGCACTGCCAGACGCGCATCCGGATCCACCCCCTCAAAAAAGACCGCGCGCAAGGCTGTGGCATGGATATCGACTTCCTGCGCGACCGTCCTGAAGGTCCAGTTCGGGAAGTGGTCCAGGTAGTAGCTGGTGTGGTCTTTCTTGAACCCCAGCAACGTGACGGGGGCGTTTTCCGGCACCAGTTGCGCGATGCCCTCGCGCACGGCCTTGTTCCAGCGCACATCATCGTAATAATCGCGCACCGGAAAAAACCTGACCCTGTCTTTTTCCGTATCTGACAGCGTCGCCACAATCATGGCCTGGCGCTCTTCCCACGTAAACGGGTTGCGCACGTCACGCGCACGAAACGCTGAGCCGACCACCACAATCACCTGCCCGGCAAGCGCCAGCGCTGCATTGAGCAAGGTTTCATGGCCTTTGTGAAATAGCTGCCAGCGTCCCACAATGACGGTAATGCCAGCTTGGGCAGGGGTTGGAGTTGCAGGCATGGCGGATCCTTTGGTTTATAGACGGGTCAAGCGTACTGAACTGCCGCAATCGGCACCTGGCGGCCACTGCCGAAAGCCTTGCCGCGCACACGCAGTACCGGTGGCGCCTGCCGGCGTTTGTATTCGTTGCGGGCAATCATCTTTTGTATTTTGACAAGCAAGGCGGTGCCGTCCGCCGTGGCGTTGAGCTGCGCCACCTCGGCCTCGGTGCGTTCGCGCTCCCTCTGCGGCAGGCGATCGCCTTCGATCAGGTGCTTGAGGATGCCGTCCAGCACCTCATACGGTGGCAAGCTGTCGGTGTCCTTTTGGCCGGGGGCCAACTCGGCGGACGGCGGTTTATTGATGATGGAATCCGGAATCAAGTCGCGGCCAGCCGTCTTGTTGATATGGCGGCACAGTTCAAAAATTTCGGTTTTGTACAGGTCTCCAATCAAGCCAAGCCCACCATTGGTATCGCCGTACAGCGTGCAGTAGCCGACCGAGACTTCGCTTTTGTTGCCGGTGGTCAGCAGCAAATGGCCGAAGCGGTTGGAAAACTCCATGAGGGTGGTTCCACGCACGCGCGCCTGCAGATTCTCCAGCGGCAGGCCCTGGAGTTCCTCGCCAAAAGAGGCGTGAAACGTCGCCTCAAAAGCGGACACAATTTCTTTGATGGGATGCTCGATCAGCCTGACACCGAGGTTGCGGCACAGTTCCACGGAGTCGGACACACTGCCCTCGCTGGAAAACCTGGACGGCATGGTGATACCGACCACATTGGCCGCGCCCAGGGCCTGCACGGCCAGCGCCAAGGTCAACGCCGAGTCAATGCCACCGGATGAACCCACCACTGCCTGTTTGAAGCCACAGCGCCGGGCGTAGTCCTTGAGCCCCAAAACGATTTGCTGGCGATAAAACTCCATGGTGGGCAATCCCTCGCAGGACACGGCAGGCAAACTGCCGCCCCCGCCGCTTGAAAACTCCTGTGTGCGCGGATCAAAGCTGAGCGTCGTCACATCTTCCGTGAAACGTTGCGCTTCATAAACGACGGTACCCTGAGCCGTGACGGCGAAGGATGCCCCGTCGTAGACCAGATGGTCATGGCCACCAATTTGGTTTACATAGAGCAGGGGCAATTTGTGGCGCGCACAGGCCTTGGAAAAAATGGCGTGGCGTTGTTCGCGCTTGCCCACATTGCTCGGGCTGGCGTTGATCGAGACCACCAGATCCGGGGCCGCATCGGCCAGACGCTGGAAGGGATTAACGCCATAGTCCTGGCCGGCATCGTTCCAGCCGTCCTCGCAAACCATGAAGCCGATTTGTACATCCCCCAAGCGCAGCACCCGTGCGACATCCGGGCCGGGCTCAAAGTGGCGGCGCTCGTCAAAAATGTTGTAGGTGGGCAGCAGCTGCTTGGCGTATTGAAGCAATATTTCGCCGTTTCTGAGCACCAACAGCGCATTGTGGAATGGCTTGCCAACACCTGCGCGCACCATGGGCGCACCCACCACCCAAGCCAAGTTGGGCGTCTCGCGGGTGGCGAGCTTGAGCTGGGCTAAACCCAGCTGCACCCGTGCCTGAAAGTTGGCGTCATCAAGCAGGTCGCCCGGATAGTAGGCGCTCAAGCTCATCTCGGGAAATACCACCAACTGAGACTGCTCGTCGCGTGCCTGGCGGGCCGCTCGGAGCATCAGGGCAATATTGCCAACGATGTCCCCGATGGTTGGATTGATTTGGGCACTGGTGATTCGCAGCATGGCTTTGTCCTCACTTTAAATCGATCAAATGGATGTCAGGCTCAGGCAGGCTGGGCAAACACCTGGCGCAAATAGGCCAGGAAAGTTTCGTCATCGCACATGGTCTTGCCCGGCGCGTCGGAGAGCTTGGCAGTTGGCTGGCCATTGCAGCGCACCAGTTTCATGACAATGTTTAGGGGCTGGATTCCGGTGTCATTTGTCAGGTTGGTGCCAATACCAAAACCGGTTTGCACACGATCGGCAAAGTGGCTGTGCAGACTGAGTGCCGTTGGCACGTCCAGCCCGTCTGAAAAGACAAGCCGCTTGGTATGAGCATCAAGCCGCAGTTTGGCGTAATGGGCCAGGGCTTTTTCGCCCCAGACCACCGGGTCGCCGCTGTCGTGGCGCAGACCGTCGAAGAGCTTCGCAAAGTAGAGGTCAAAGTCGGTAAGGAAGGCATCCATGCCCACCACATCGGTCAAGGCCGTGCCCAAGTCGCCACGGTATTCCTGCACCCAGGACTCCAGCGCGGCCTTTTGAAAGCCCTTGAGCTGCACATCCATGGCCTGAAAAGTTTGCAGGTATTCATGCGCCATGGTGCCAATTGGTGTCAATCCCAGCTTTCTGGCCAGAAAGACGTTGGAGGAGCCTTTGAAATACTGCGGAACTTCACGCGCCAAGGTGGTGGCCACTTCCTCATGCCACGTGCCCGAAAAACGCCTGCGCACGCCAAAGTCAAAAAACTCAAACGGATGCAGGCGCCTTGGGCTGCTCCGTTCGTATTCGTGCAGCAGCGCAATTTTCTCCTGCAAACGCGCACGCGCCTGGCCCAGCACCAAGTCCTCGCCCACCTCCCGTGCCATGCGACGAAAGTACAGCTCATTGATGATGGCCAGCACATAAATTTCAAAGCCCATCACATGCACCTGGGGCCCCTTCGCCACCACCAACAGGGTATCGCCTTGGCTGGAAACCGTGATGAAACGGCGCTGAAACTGGAACAGCCGCAGAAAGTCGATGTAATCCGACGAGAGGTAACGCAGCGCACCCAGATAGGCCAACTCGTCTTCGGTAAAGCGCAAGGCACACAGCGCATTGAGTTGCGCCTCAACCTGCGCCTGCAATTCGCTCAATGCAAACGCGGGCTTGTTGCGGCAAACGAAGCGGTACTCGGCCTGGTTGGCCGGCATGGAATGCAGCATGGGCTGCTGCATGGTGAATTTGTACAAATCCACCTCCAGCAAGCTGCGGATGATCGGCTGAAACGGGCTTGACGCAGTGGTCATGGCAAAACTCCAAAATGCATGTCGTTCGAAATTGTGATGGCATTGTAGTCTACTTAAATGCATTTTGCACCTAAGTATTTTCTGTGACGATGTTTGGGGCTTGCGTACTACCATTGCCCCATGCCCGCTTCAACCCTCAAAATCGGCTTGATTCCCGGCGATGCATTTTGCATCTTGCTCGACCTTGATGCGCCCGGCAACTGGCAGATTGTGTTTGACGCCAGTGTCCACCCGGGGGCAGATGAGCGCAGCCGCCTCGGTCCAGCGCTGCGGCGTCACACATCGGTGCGCCATGTCGGCGACGAACGGCAGGTTTTCGTGGGTGACAGTCGGGTGGCACGCCTGCGCGGCGCGCAGCTTATCGAACACCGGCGTTTGACCGCTTTTGGCACCCGCTTCCTAGCCGAAAACGGGCTGCCGCTGGCCGGCGGGCCGCTCCAACATAATGCCGTGGCCGGCCACCACGAGGCAGGACCGTTACAGACCGATCTGCACAGCCACTTTGCCGGCTGCTTGTGCGGCCATGACCTGGTGGAACTGGGCCTGCTGGCCAACGCCTCGATCCCGCACTCTGTTCTGGCGCAGGTCGGCGTGTTCTGCGAGTCAGACACGCCCCTGGGCTTGCTGGACCCGCCAGCCCGTGGCCGACTGGCCTGCGCTCTGGACATTCCCTTGGATCGGCAGGTCACCTTCTTGGACATGGAACGTCTCTATGCGCTGCGCGCGCCCCTGACACGGTGTGCTGAACTGTTTGAGGCACAGCTCTGGCGCATCGCCGCCCGGGCCAAGGAATGTGGCGTGGCGTACCTAGAGCTCTCCTTGTCCAGCATTCTTGATCCCGCCACACTGGCGCGGGCGCATATCGCATTGCCTGCCATCGAAGCGCAGACCGGGGTGGGCATCCGGTTTTTGGTGGCACTGTCACGGCATGACGACCTAGAGTGGGACTTGGATGTACTGAGGCAGGTCAAAGCCTGTCTGGGCAGCCGGGCCATTGTCGGCATCGACTTCATGGGCCACGAAACCAATTCGACCCGCGCGTTCCTGCCCCAACTCAAGGCAGCTGGCGCATTGACCTGCCACCGCCCGGGCTGGGTGGTGCGGGTGCATGCGGGCGAGAACCCTGCCTTTGCCGAAAACGTGCGCGAGGCCATCGCGGCACTGCGCTCTTTTGTGCTGGACCAGGGACTGGAACTTCGCATTGGCCATGGCCTTTACGGGCTGGAGGACGACACGCTGAACGACGTGGCCGCGCTGTCCTCATCCCTCAAGCCAGAAGGCGGCAGTGTGGTCTTCGAATTCAACCTGACCAGCAACCTAGCATTGAACAACATTCGCACCACCTTTGACGTCCCGCTGCGGCGCGTGCTCGAAGCTGGCGTGGATGTTGTGCTCGGCACCGACGGATCAGGCCTGTACCGCACCGATGTGCAGGATGAATCGCAGGCTGCACGGGCTACCGGGCTGATTGGTTCTGACGTACAAAAAATTGCCACTACCGAACAACGCCTGCTCGCTCGCAAACGTGCGCAGCAGAACTTGCTACCGTCCTGGAGCAGCTTTGAGGTGCCCCCAAGCTGCGTGCCCTTGCATTACACCGAGGCCGTGGCACGCGCAAAACATGCAAAGCTACTTGCGGCGCAAGAAGCATTGCAGGCCCACCTGCGCGCCCTGTCGCGGCCCCTGTTCGACACCGCAGGTCTGCGCACGCACCTGGCCCAGCGTCCCGTACTGAATCTGGCCGGTGCCTGGCGCAACAGCTACCAGCAACTGGATGACAAGGACATCGCCCGGTTGACGGTATTTTTTGTGGCACTGTTGTCCGGCCTGGCCCCGCTGTGCGGCGTCATCCTCACCGGCGGCACCAACGAAGGCGTTGAGGGCCTTTTGCACCGCTGTGCACAGCGCATGAACCCACCATCGGTCGAAGTGATCGCACTGATCAGCACCCAGGTTCCACTGGAAAGCTTGGATGCGCAGGGCTTGAGCGGCTTGCACGTGATTTCCTCCACGCTGTACGACAAGGCTGCGACCCTTTACACGCTGGTGCAGGAATGCCGGGCTCTGGCGCTGTTTGTCGGTGGCGGGGTCATCGTCGGCGACGAAATCCAGGCTGCGCGCAATCTTGGCCTGCACTACTGCCTGATCGATGACCTGCCTGGTGCCAGTGCCAAGGCATGTTTGCTCGATCGCAGTCATGCGGTATCGCTGCTGGAGCCAGAACAGGCCGCCCGGCATGTGCTGGAAAAACTTGTCACCGGCCCGCAGCGAGAACAATTGTTCCACCCTGGTGCCAACGACGCCGTCGACATCGTGGTCCTGCGCTACCGCAGTTCCGACCCGGAGCCCGAAGTCCTGCTGGTGCGCCGCCACGACGACGCACCAGCGGAAAACGGCCGTTTCGCCCTGCCCGGCGGCTTCAAGCTGGCAGGCGAAACCCTAGGCAATGCGGCGGTACGCGAACTGGCCGAGGAAACCGGCTTGGTTCTTGCGCCCTCGGCGCTGATCGCCGTGGCTAGCGTCGAGGGCGGTGGACGTGACCCGCGCGACACGGCCGAGCGCTGGGTGCGCTCGCATCTCGTTCTTGCGTGCATCCGCCACCCGGGCCCGGGCCAGGCAACACTGGTCGCCGGAACCGACACATCGCGCGCCTTTTTTGTGCCCCTGTCGCGTCGCCCCCAATGCCTGGCGTTTGACCATGACCAGCTGTTGGCCATGGCGCTGGGCCAAGCAGCAGTGCCCTCCGATGGCGCGGATATTAAAGTGGCATAGAGGAAAAAATAGCCACCAGCGCTTGTTAAGCTTGCGTCACTAGCTCCTGTTTTTGTAGCGAACTGAGCTTGCTGTTTCAGCACACAGTCTCGCACTGGGGCCATCGCCGTGACCGCAAAACGCGATGACGACCTGAAAATTAGGCTCAGTTTTTTGACGATTGTGCGTTTGCACGGCTTGTTGCTGGCTGGGTCGGAAGCTGGATTGCCGATTAAGCGAACCCCTTGGTTCAGACTGAACATGTCTGGATTTGACGATATTTGGGCTACGGCACCAAACTTACAGGATTTCCCTTGGCTTAGGCCAGTCCCGTTGCCGTTTTGTCAGGATTTGGCACTGCCAGCGGTCGATCCAACAATCGCAACCGGTGGGCAAGGTCGGTCTTGACCCGAAATAGTTGGGCCGGGCGGTGTGCGCCGCCCACGCGCTGCCCTTTGCATTCTTCAAGCACATCCATTTCAGTGAGTTTGCGGCGGAATGCACTTTTGTCCAACGCCACACCCATGACGTGCTCGTAGGTTTCATGCACCTGCGCGAACGTGAATTGCTCGGGGAGCAGGTAGCAGGGCAAGGTGGAGTAAGCACTCTTGTCGCGCAGGCGCTGCAGCGCAACGTCCACAATCCGGTTGTGGTCAAAAGACAGGCGGGGCACCGAGCTGACATCGAAAAGTTCAAAACCAAAGCCCGGTTCGACCGATTGGGCGGCCCTCAGAACCGATTCATCCACCAGTGCAAAGTACCCCAGGCTGACCGACCAGCCACGCGGGTCACGCGCGCCATCGGCAAAACTATAAAGCTGCTCCAGGTAGGGCGGCGCAATGCCGGTTTTGGTGCGCAGCACACGCACCGCAGCGGCCAGACTGTCGATGTCTTCTTGCTGATGGACGTAGCCACCGGGCAATGCCAACTGACCTGCATAGGGCTCACGGGGGCGGCGCGTCAGAACAACATGCAGCCGCTTGTCGTGCAGCGCAAATAGCACAACATCCACGGTGACAATGATGTTGCGGTCTCGATTGGTTTGGGTCATGGTTTTTTCATTCTAGCTTTTAACAAAAAAATATCCGCCTTGATTTTCCTGCTTCCTCTTGATTTTTGTTAGTGAATTGTAAAAAGCAAAAAATTTCAATAGTTACTCATTTAGTTACTTGCAAAATGCAATTAACAGGACTAGACTTGCACCATCAATCACCCCAATGGAGTCCTCGCCATGAAATCAAGCACCCAAGTCCACCTGCTTATCATCGATCCGCAGAACGATTTTTGCGACATCCCGCAGGCCGAGCAGCCTGCAGATCCGCTGGCGGGTGGCCGCAGCATAGCGCCGGCCTTGCCCGTCGCCGGCGCGGATCAGGACATGAAGCGTCTGGCCGCCTTTATCGAGCGCGCGGGCGACAAACTGTTTGACATCCACGTCACGCTCGACTCGCACAACCCGATTGACATTGCCCACTCCACTTGGTGGACAAATGACAAAGGCCAAGCGCCTGCGCCCTTTACTGTCATCACCGCCAAGGACGTGGCTGCCGGCCTGTGGCGCTCGCGCAATCCGCTGTTGCAAGAGCGCAGTCGCCAGTATGTGGAGCAGTTGGATGCCGCGCAGCGCTACGCTCTGGTCGTGTGGCCAGAGCACTGCCTGATTGGCCACTGGGGCCACAACGTGCATGCCAGCGTGGCGCAGTCGCTGAACGTCTGGGCACGCAAAAAGCTCGACGTGGTCGACTTTGTGACCAAAGGCTCCAACCCCTTCACCGAGCACTACTCAGCCGTGCAGGCCGAAGTGCCCGACCCCAGCGACCCCGGCACGCTGCTCAACAGCCGCTTGATCCGCACACTCTCTGATGCTGATGTGGTCATCGTCGCCGGTGAGGCGCTGTCGCATTGCGTGGCCAACACGGTGCGTGACATCGCCAGCAACTTTGGCGCAGACAACATCGCCAAGCTGGTACTGCTGACCGACTGCAGCAGTAGTGTGGGCGGCTTCGAGCAGCTAGGCCGCGACTTTGTCGCCGAGATGAGTGCGCGCGGCATGCAGACGGCCCGCTCGACCGACTACATGCTCTAGCCAACACCCGTCGGACCTGTCCGATAGCGCCTTGCACCTCGTTTGCCGTGCGCATGCACGGCGCGGGTCAGTGCGCCCAAAAATTTGCCCCCTCGTCAACCAACTGGAGAACGAACATGAAACTGATGGACGCCAACATGCAAACCACCCAGATCGCCAACTTCGCCTTTTCGGGCGTGCGGCCCGACAAGCTGGGTTCGACCGAATACACGCTGGTGACCTTGGTCATTGATAAAACCGGCAGTGTCAGCGGCTTTGAGCGGCAACTGCTGTCCATGAAGCAGGCCGTGGTCGAGGCCTGCCACCGCAGCCCGCGTGCCGACTACCTGATGCTGCGCAGCACCGAGTTCAATGAACGGGTGGACGAAGAACACGGCTTTACCGAGCTCACCCGCGTGGACCCCGCTGGCTACCACGCCTCGCGCTGCAGTGGCTCGACCGCGCTGTTTGACGCCACCCGCAATGCCGTCATGGCCACCAATGCTTACGCCCGCATGCTCAGCGACCAGGATTTCAGCGTCAATGGACTGGTGGTGGTGGTCACCGATGGTGACGACAACTGCTCGCACCACACTCCTTCTGAGGTGGCCGCCGAAGTGCGGCGCGGCGTGTCCGAGGAGTGGCTGGAGTCGCTGAGCGTCATTCTGGTCGGCGTTAACGCCAGCCGCTACAAAAAGGAGCTGCAGGCCTTCCAGATGGACGCTGACCTGAGCCAGTACGTGGACGTGGGCGACGCCACGCCGACCAAGCTGGCGCAACTGGCCCAGTTCGTCTCGCGCAGCATCTCCGCCCAATCCCAAAGCCTGGGCACCGGCGGCGCGAGCCAGCCGCTGGTGTTCTGATTCGACTCAGGATATCTCATGCACCACCAGCACGTAGACCACTACTTTTGCATCGGCAGCTCGCACGCCCGCGCTGGCGAGCCCTGCCAGGACTATGCGCTGTCGGGCACGCTGCCAGATGGCCGCGTGTACGGCATAGTCACCGACGGCTGCTCCGTTGCCAACGCCCGCACCGACCTCGGCGCGCGCGTGCTGGCGCTGTGCATGGAAGCCGAGCTGCAACACACCACAAGCCTAGATGACTGTTTCACGCCCGCGTTTGTGCAGCGCATCCGCCAGCGCCTGCTGGCCATGCCGCTGGGGGGCACGCCGCAGGACTATCTGGCCAGCATAGTTACGTTCTGCGCCGACGGTAACGCGGTCAGGCTTTTCATGGCGGGTGACGGTGCCTATGCCCTGCACCGCCTGGATGGTAGCGTGCAGGTCACCGACGTTGCCTGGCCTGACAACGCGCCGTACTACCTAGGCTACTGCCTGCAGCCCGGGGTGGCCGCTCAATTTGCATCGCCCGCCACCAAAGTATCGGCCAGCGTGCAACTCACCACCCACAGCACCGGCGCAGGCAGCAGCACGCGCGAAATACCGGTGCAGCAATTTCTAAACGGCTGGACAGTGGACCTCCCGCTGTCCCACATCAGCGCGCTGACCATCTGCAGCGACGGCATCGCCCAGATCAGCGGTTTGAAAACGCTGGACGTTGCCACCACTTGTCTGGCCTTCAAGAACTTCGAGGGCAGCTTTGTCAAACGCCGCACCCTGAAAGCGCTGGCCCAGTGGGAGAAAGCTGGCCACATCCCGCAAGATGATTTTTCCATCGCAGCGTTGATTGGCTTCACCGCCGGGCCGCCCCAAGGTGAAGCAGCGGGGGGCAGCGACCCGCGTATCGGTGGAGCGTGGGGGCCTGCACTAGAGCAGGGCACACCATGAACTTCAGTTTCAGTCTTCGCGGACAGCAGGTTCAGCGTGTGATCCTGCCCGGCAAGGGCGAAGTGACCCTGGCACAAACCGACTACCTAGCCACCGGCGGCGAAGGCTCGCTCTACGCCAAGGGCGGCTACGTCTACAAGCTCTACCTCGACCCTGCAGCAGCGCGCGCCCGGGGCATTGAAGCCAAACTCAGCCTGCTCAAAACCCTGCGCCACCCGCACATCGTCGCTCCCATCGACGTGCTGCACGACGCCCAGCACGAGGTGGTGGGCTTTTACATGCCCCAGGCCAGCGGCGTGCCCTTGGTCAAAACCTTTACCAACGCGTGGCGCGACCCGAACAACTTTGGATTGAAAGAATCACTGGCGCTGGTGGAGAACATGCGCCTAGCCGTGATCGCCGCGCACCAGATCGGCGCTGTGCTGGTGGATGCCAATGAAATGAATTACCTAGCCGACGGCACCACCCCGCGCCTGCTGGATGTGGACAGTTGGCAGATTGGCCCCTACCAGCCCAGCGCCATCATGCCCTCCATCCGCGATGTGCACAGCACGGGATTCACGCCACTGACCGATTGGTTCTCTTGGGCGGTGGTGAGCTTTCAGGTGCTGGTGGGCATCCATCCTTACAAAGGTGTGCACCCCGACTTCAAGCGCGGTGATCTGCAAGCACGCATGCTGGCCAATGCATCGGTGTTCGACCCTCGTGTGTCGGTCAACGCCGGCGTGCGCGACTATGGCCAGGTGCCCGGCGCACTTTTGGACTGGTACCACAACGTTTTCCAGCACGGCCTGCGCAGCGCACCACCCGGTGTATTCGCAGCGCGCGCGGTGGCCGTGAGCCAACCGAGACTTGCGCGCACGCCAGCCACCCCGTTCACCAGCCAGACGCTCGTTCACGACCTGTTGGTGCATCTGGATGGCGAAGTGGTCCAGGTGCTGGGCTGTGGCGTGGCGCTGTGGCGAGAAAGTCATAGCGGTCAAGCCAGCCTGCGCGCCATTGACTTGCAACGCAAGCAAAACCTGCCCAGCCTCGCTCCAAGCGAACTGGAAGCCATGCGCCATGGGCAGGCCGCGCTGGTGCGCTGCTTTGGTGGGTTGTTCTACGCAGCCCTGAATACCGCCGGCCCCGCCAGCGGCATCACCGGCCGCTGGGTTCCCGCCGAGCGCGACCCAGCAGCGCTGTTGCCCCAGCAGGCCCGGAGCCTGCCCTGCCTGGCCCAGCACCTGCTGGCCTTTGGCAACCGACTTTTTGCGGTCAACGCCAGCAGCGACCAAGGCTTGAGCGAAATTGCCGTGGACCAGCTCGGCGCGCAAACCTTGCTGTCGGTGCGCGCCAGCTGGCCCTTTCTGGCCCAAGCGTCCACCCTGTTTGCCAACATAGCCGTATTCGATGCGCTGGGTACTCCGTATCTGGTGCTGCCCGCTGGCGACAGCGTCCATGTCACCAAGGCCAGTGCGCTGGCTGCGTACCGACTGCTGGACGCCTTCATGGTCTCACCCGAGCAGGTTCTGGCGCTGGCCTACTCCCGCGCAGACGGCCAAACCTATCGCCTGAGCCTGAGCCGCAGCGGTGCCCAGCAAGGTTTTGAAATCACCGCCGCCGAGCGCACTGACGAGCTTGTGCTTAATGTGGCCGTCAACGAGCAGGGCGTGGGCGTGGAAGTGCACCCCAGTGGCGAACTGCTCGTGTTCAGCGACAGGCCGGGGAAAGCGGGCAGAGTGGTGCAAAACACCGCGCTGACGCCAGACCACCGGATGTTTGCCTTGCCTTCGGGCTTGCACTACTTCCATGGGCCGGATGTGGTGCGGATTTCGATGCAGGCTTGAGTGGCCGACGGTGGCGTGGTTCAAAAATGGCCGCTTTCGGGTAACACAGACGTGGCCATACCTCCCACAGGATTTCGGAATTAATCGTTCGGTACGATGGAGTGGCGGCAGGCCTGTTGACCTGCGCCGGGTCAGCTTCGCTGCGGCTGCAGCGGACCAAAACCAAGCATCGTCAGCCAATGTCATGCACCGCTGTTCGCTTTCGCCATATGTCGAACAGATAGACTTGATCAAAATCCGCAACCAGTTGAGTGACAATTTGAGACAGGATTAACCATGTCCGCAGCACAGCAGTTCTACAGTTCAGGACGAGGAAGTCCCTTTTATTCGTTAAGAGGCCTCAGTATCTGAATACTTTCATCTCCTGCTGCCTTTCATTCTCGCGAACGTGTCGACCCCCGTCCATTCTCCACGCCATGCTGCCACCTCGGCGGTTTGGGTTGAGCCGACTCGATTGGCCTCGGCTTGGCGCGCCTGCAAGGTGCTGGCGCATGTCGTTCTGCGCTCGGCTAAAAACTGGTTTCACGGTCCTACCCGAATAAGCCCTTCTGGTCGAGCCGCTGAAGCGCCCATAGTTGCT
The DNA here is from genome assembly GCA_016708345.1 of Candidatus Rhodoferax bjergmarkensis. Classification (GTDB taxonomy): domain Bacteria; phylum Pseudomonadota; class Gammaproteobacteria; order Burkholderiales; family Burkholderiaceae_C; genus Rhodoferax; species Rhodoferax bjergmarkensis. The sequence continues at coordinate 23,313 of JADJFX010000020.1, read as the reverse complement.
GAGTATCGGTCAGCGCTGTGGCTGGACGGCAGGGAAGACGAATTCGTTCTTCGTTGTGGCAAGGTTCAGAATCTTCGTGTAGCTGTACGCCACTTCGACGGGATCGAAGTGCTGAATGGCCAAGTCCTGAGTTTCTGGTCTCAACTGGGGAAGCCGGTGAAGTCAAAAGGCTACGCCGTGGGTAGAGAAATCGTCAACGGCTGCGTCGTCCCGATCGTCGGCGGAGGTCTTTGCCAGTTATCGAATGCGTTGGCAGAAGTCGCAGCAATTGCAGGCATTCGCTTTGTAGAACACCACCGTCATAGCGCATTGATCGAGCAGCAACGAAAAAGTGACTCCGTAGACGCAACCGTCGCGTGGAACTACATCGATCTTCGGCTGCAGGCCGACTTCGACTTCACCGTGGAAGTTCAACTGACGCAGGACGAACTTGTCATAAGAGTCCGATCCGCAACTGCGCCCAGCATGCTGCGCAGACACCAGATAACCCAAGGTGCCAAAGAGGAAACGAAGCCAACAGCACGTGGCTGCCTGACTTGTGATCAGACGGCCTGCTTCCGCAATCGGCGTTACGCCGCACAGCCCGCTGCACGGACCGCCTTCCTGCTGAATGAACGATCGCCGGAGTTGGCCGTATGGCTGCAGGAGCGGGCGGGCAGCGACGATTGGTTTCTGCCCTGGGTACGACACAGACGTCGCCACCTAGGATGGTCAGCGCCCGAGCGTGCGCAAGTCAGTGTTGCGCTGTTGCCAGCCTAGAAGCGCGTCCTGCGGCAGCGACTCACCCGTGGCGAGGGAGGTGTACGCCAAGCTGGCCGCCTGCGCGCAGCCGCAGACCTCGCCAAGCACTACGCGGATCGCTTACGCCCGGAACACATTAACCTTGTTCTCTCTCAAGAATTGCTTGTTCCCCTTTGGAGAGCCGGCGCGCTCGGCGGCCGTAGCTACGACGTGTTCGTCTCCGAACTTCCAGCCTCCGAAGTCCAGGCTCGCCTTGACGCAGCAGCCAGAGTCAACCCAGGAACGGCAAGTCTGCGCGACTTCCGAGTGGATGCCGACTGGCAGAAAGACGAATGGGCCGCGCTTGCGGCCGCAAGGACAGTACTTTCCTCGCATTCGGAGATACAGAGAGTGCTTGAACGAGCAGGCCTCAAGGTTGAATGTTTACCTTGGTGCCGCCCGGCGCTGTCAAGAGGACATAGTCGCCGAAACAGTCAATCACCAACGATGGTCTTTCCCGCAAGTGCTTTGCCGCGAAAAGGCGCGCTAGAAGTAGCCGAAGTTGCCAGACGGCTTGCCATGCGCGTGCTAATCCTTGGAGCACCACCCAGCGACGCCGAAGCCTGGGCTGGCGTAAACTGGTCGGTAGTCCCTTACTCCAGCGACTGGCTCAGCGAGGCAGATGTTGTCGTTCTGCCGGCGTACATAGAGCATCAACCACGCGCAGCCCTGCAAGCGATCACCGCCGGGGTTCCGGTAGTTGCGTCGTCAGCCTGCGGCTTGACGCAACTTCCCGGCGTCCAGGAAGTGGAAGCGGGCGACCTCCACGCCATTGAGAGGGCTGTAACCCAGGTTCTTACCAGTGTGCGCGCTCAGGCCTAATCAATGGGATGGACGCCACTAGGCGTTGTTGCACGGATCCCGCTGCAAATGACGAGAGCGTTCGAAAGTCTGGGGTCGGCTCCCCATGCTACTGCGTGTTCGCACTACCCCTCAAACTGATTCTGAACATGACCTTCAACTGCATCTTGTTGCAGCTCTACCGTCTCAAACCGCCAAGCCGATCTCTTTGAGCCGCGCATGGAACCCGTTGGCCATATGCTGGTAACCCCGAGCATTGGGATGGATTCTGTCTGCGCAAAGCTCAGGGCGGCCAAGGGTTTCAGAGAACACCCGCGCAATCAAAGGCACTCTCTCTTCGTCCGCCAGTTCCTCAAAAATGGGGGAGTCGCTTGGTTTTCCGGCGACGATTCCCAGCAAGGACAGTTCCGGGACGGCCACCAGCGCTACCACGGCACCGGCACGCCGGACGGCTTGAATGATCTGGCGAATGTCTTCCTTCACCACGGAGGATGGTTGACGACGCAGAAAGTCATTGCCACCAATCTCAATAATCACCAACGCAGGTCGATGCGCATCCAATAGCGCGGATACTCGGTTTTTACCGTTTTTCGCCGTGTCTCCAGAAATCCCGGCATTCACGACATTCCAGCCGGTTTTTTGTGCCAGCAGGGTCGGCCAACCCTCGCCACTGGCGGCTCCGGTGCCAAACGTGACGCTGTCGCCGAAGGCCAAAACGGTTTGCCCTGACCGAATTCCCGCAAGCTTGGGCGTTTTGCGGCAGCCCGACAAAAGAATGGCGCCTAGCGAACCCGCAAGGAATTGCCTGCGTTGCATCGTGTCAGATCGACTCAACCGCATGTGTTTGTCTCGCTTCTTGATTCATGCCAGTGTTGTTGCAAAGTTTACTCGCCGGTCACGCCAGCATCGCCACCACGTCAATCTACTCGACGCAGGAGCTGGCAAGGAAGATTCGGGCGGTGCAAACGATGAAGAGGCGGGTGGTGCCTTCGGATCGATTGGACGCTTCGAACTGACGTTTCTCTCGCCAACATCAGGTCCCCGTTTAAGCTCACCTTCGGCTCGCCAAGTATCACGGAATTGACAGATCTGTCCCTTTGGCCGGGCGAACTGTTTACGTTCTAATTCGGCTAAAGTGTTACATGTGTTTGAACCACGCCCTAGGGTAAAAAGCGTCAGTTCGCTACATCAACTCATCTTCCCAAGAGATACCATGCGATCAGTTCAACGCGTTTTCTCCCTCATTGCCGGTGCTACCCTCGCCTCATTGATGGGGCTTCGGCCACTGCTGCCGAAACCGAATCGTCGATTGCGCGCGGCGGCCGCCTGTACAAAAAATACTAGCCGCCTGAAACGACCATGACGCGCGTCGGCATTTATTTCGCCGCGGTGCAGTTCCTCTTCGTCACCTGCTGGACGGTGTATGTCATCTTCCTGCCGCAGCTCGCCGCGCAGGCCGGCATCGAGAAGAAGTGGGTGATTTACATCCTGATGGCCGACCAAGTCATCTTCACCTTGATGGATTTCTCGCTGGGCGTTGCCGCCGACCGCGTGCAGCGCGTTCTGGGTCGTCTCGGTCGGCTGCTGGTAATCGTCACGGCGGTGTCCTGCGCGGCCTTCCTGCTGTTGCCGCTGGCCGCGCCGTCGGGCTCGCCGCTGTTGTTCCTGGCGCTGATCACCATCTGGGCCGTGACCTCCTCGGCCCTGCGCGCGCCACCCATGGCGCTGCTGGGCAAATATGTTCCGGCGTCCAAGCTGCCTTGGCTGTCGACGCTGACCCTGCTCGGTATGGGCATCGCCAGCGCCGCTGCGCCCTACCTGACGGTGAGCCTGCGCGGCGTCGATCCGCACCTGCCCTTTGCGCTGTCCTCGATCGCCCTGATCGTCGCCGTCAGTGCCATGCACTGGGCGCAGGAGCATCTGGCCAGCGCGGTGGCCGCTGCGCCAGCACCTGAAGCCGTGGTGAAAAAGCCGGTCGGCGCCAGCGTCGTCCTGTTTTTCTGTGCCGTGGCCCTGCTCGGTCTCGGCTTCCAAGCGCATTTCGCGCTGAATTCGGCACCACTCTACCTGCGCTTCGCCAAACCCGCAGAGCTGGATTATTTGATGCCGGTGTTCTGGGTCGGCTTCAACCTGTTGATCTTTCCGGCCTGTCGTTCCAACGAACGCTTCGGCGGCACCGTCGTCATGGCCAGCGGCGCAGTGGTCGGTGCGCTCGCCTCGGCGCTGGCCGCCGTCGCACCCTCGCTGGAATTGCTGCTGACGCTGCAGTTTCTCGCCGGCGGCGCTTGGGCTGCGGTACTGATGAGTGCGATGACGGCGGCCATCGCCATCGGTCATGTCGGGCGCGAAGGCGCGGCTACCGGCGGCCTGTTCGCCCTGTTGGCGATCGCCACCTTCACCCGTATGGGACTGGTGGCCGTGCAGGTGAACAAGGATCCTGTGGTCAGCGCGCTGCTGGTCTGGCTGCCCAGCCTTGCCTGGCTGGTCGCCGGCTTGCTGCTGGTGTGGCTGGCCCTGCGCTTGCGCGCGCCGGTTGCGCAGAGCGCCCGAGCGCCTGTCTGACAGGCGAGTCGCGCCGAGTTTCAGGCTTGTGCTAAGAATCGCAGGTGAAAAGTTGGCGCCGACGCTACGGTGATTGAACCCAAAAATCTCAGTTCAATCCGAAGATTACGGAAATTAGTGCCCAACCTTCTCTGGGATCAACCGATCTTGCCGTCTTTGTTGATATCAATACCGATAACTTTTTCTGCTGCACTCACGGCTGCAGAGCCTGAACTCTTGGCCGCATCGGCGCGCTGTGTGCCAACTTCAGACATCCTGATCCGCACGGAAATCTCGATGGCACATCACACTAGTGAATAGCGCATTTTTTGACCGGTTTCTGGGTGGCAAAACCCCAGTCCGTTCAAATCTTCAAGCAGGGCTGCGATCGCTTTGTCATGCGCTGGGGTAACCATTCTGTGAATGCGCACGGTCAAGGTTTTTGACTCCTCGTCGGGTTCAATATCGCCAGCCGAGATGAACAACTCGCGCACCAGTGCTCGAGCCTCCTCCTCCTTGTTCAAGTGTCGCTTGAGCAAAGCCACCATCGCCGTCTCTGCCCGGTAGGCAATCATCTTTACCGTATCGGCAAACAGCTTGGTCAAAGGCAGCAACTGCGTGGGCTGCTGCTCCTTTGGCAAGCTGTCGATGCGCACCTTTTTCTTGATGGTCTTTCGTGTGAGGCACAGCGCCTCAATCTCGCCTTGCACGGCCTGTATCGACTCCAGACACTCGGCTCGTTTTTGCACCTGTAGAGGCGTTTGCATCTGCTGCTGTGGCTCTACTGCCTGCGTGTAGGTGGCCAAGCGTGCCTGGTGCTGCTTTAAGGTCAATTTGAAGCGCTTGATGGTCTTCTCAAGCTCCCGATGTTCGGGGTTTACGACCAAAGTAGTGCCGGGAAGCTCCTGCACCCCATACTCAATAAGTCCATCAATATCATAGTGTTGCATCATGTAGGCAAAAGTTTTCTGGCACCAACGGGCAAACATGCGGCTCGCTATGGTGGTGGTGCCCAGTTTCCTGGCCGTGGTGATGATGGCCGTCTGATGCCCGGTCTCGGTCAAGCGGCGCACCTCTGTGACGGCAATGCTGTGGCCCTGTGCGCTGAGCGAGCTTTGGCGTAGGGCCAACATCATGGTGGTGCTCTCGCCACCAATGACCGGCACCGTCTCTTGCTTGAATTCCTCTATGGGCCATTTGTCCTTGACGTTTTTGCGGTAGGTGATGGCACCTATGCGTTGTTGCCAAAGTTCGCTCAGCAGTTTGTAGTTGGAGCACTCACGGTCAAACACCATGACGAAGCGGTGCAGTTGTGGGTCAGCATCGAGCTCTTTTTGCGTAGGCTGCTGGGGCACACTTTTAAGCAGCTCAGGGACGATGTCTTTGATCAAGACATCTCCCATGCCTTCTGTGACAGCTTTGGAGACGACAAAGAAGGGCCGCCCTATCGCGTCATTGACCCAGTAGTCGGTGGTGCCGTGCAGGCACAGGCGTTCGCGTGAGACAAAGCGCTTGGGCAGATTCGCCAGTTTGCCGTCATACACGCGCACGTGACCGTCCACGTACAAGTAGCCTGCCTCCTGCGGGTCCGCTTGCATCCAGCTTTGGCTGAGTTCTTGGCCCCAGGCTTGCGGGTTTCCCGTGGTCGCCAGCAAACCGATCTTCTGACGCGCGGTGCGTACTTCGGGTACCCGGTCAAGCCCAATGACTTTGCCGAATTCTCCCGGTGGGATCGATCTCAGGCCCTCGGGACGACGGATACGCCCCAGTGCCATGAAACCCAGCAGCAGCAAGATGTGCAAGGCACTGTAGTAGCCTTTGGGCAGGCTCAAGTGTTTGCCAACGCCGCTGAGCAAGCCGTTGGCGCACAGCGCTGGCAGACCGGTGAGCAGGCCTGCCATGGGGACATCGATGACGTTTTCAAAGCGGGTAGTGGCACAGGTGGCCAGACCCAATGCGGCATCAATGCGCTCATCTGCACGGGTGCAGGCCACGCCGATACCGCTGGCCGCTTGTGCGTCGATGCGGCTGCGCTCGCTTTTGCTGCTGGCAGGATCAACGCGTTGGTTTTGCATGGTGTCTGTCTTTGCGACTGCGTGTTTGGCAATGACTCCTCGCTTGACGGCTTTGCGTAGTGTGGACTCATCGATTTCTACCTGGCGTGCAACGACCGAGACACGCAGGCCTTGTGCCAGCAAGGTGGCACATTGCAGGCTTTTCTCGGGGGTCATGATCACCGTCTTGGCTGAATCATGCACGGTAAAGAAGGAGGCTGATCCGTCTTTGCGAAACTGTGCCTTCCAGTTCATGAGGGTGCGATGCGGTATTAGCAAAGGTGGGCCGGAGAGATCGGCCGCTTTGAGGTGCTTGTTTTCCATCAGGCTCGTCAGAATAAATCGCCTGCTACGTAGGTCTTCATTGGTGTGCCTGAAGTAGTCATCACCACCAACGAAATAGCTCACCCAACCGTCTGTTTCAACAATGCTGACAGCTTCACCGATTCTTTGTGCGCCATCCGGAAAGCCAGGGATTAATAGTTGCTTGTGCATGCTGGCCCTTTGCGGGAATTCAGATCACAAACAGTACCTCAGATTCAACGCCGAATTTTCCAAATCTGTGCCTGAGTGCTTCCAGAAATTATCCGCCCCTCTCTTAGCGCGGATCAGGATGTCTGAACTTACTGGTCGGCTTCAGGGATATGGATACAGCCGCATCTGCTGCGCCGACGGCTTCTTCAGCACCCACGTTATCTGATCAATCCCGGATCACAGAATTGGGAATCATCGCAGCACCCTTGGCCACATACGGTTCCTGCGACCACACACTAACTGACAAATCAGTCTGCGATGCCGTCATTCCTTTACGCAACTTCATCAAAGCCTGACCGTGACTGACCGTGTAGTAAAAGATATCACTCAAAAGCGTTTGAGGTCGGCGCATCAGCCACGTCGCACGTTATGAAGGTCTTGCGGCTTCGGTCGCACTTCGGAATTTTTTCCATGCAACATGAGGTCATCGAAATTCAGCGCTCCCACCCCGCCGCCGGTGGCGACGTGGATGCCATGCTGGTTGCGGAAGTTGGTTTCAAATGGTTGATGTCCGGTCATGGCTGGTGGATTGACTCGACGCGCCTGCATACGGATTCTGGGTACGCCGCCCGGCTCTTGCAATTGGCCATGGCATCCAATTCGGCAGCACTGCAGGAGTGTGCAACGCGATTGTGTAAGCTACAAAATTAATGGAGGCAAAAATGGCCAAATCAGCGATTCTTAAAACTAGCCTCTGGATTCGCCAAGGAATTCTCGCCCTAGTGTTCGCAGGGGCGATTCTCCCAGCGTCGGCGACCATTGTGCTGTATGCGACCGATGACGCCTATCAAATGGCCAATTCGCCGCATTACTTGACACGCCACCGCCCAGGCGCTTCGTCCTTGGCCATGGTTTCATAAATTATACGGAACGAAACACTATACGAGTATCCCAATTCGGCGTGAATACTGGGCAAAACCGCTAATCTAGTGCTTCAATACTAGACGGAAGAGCGCTTTGGTAGTTATCCATCTAGTGTCATTGAAATCCTGCGCTTTGAGCCGCCTAAAGGCGTGCGCGGTGATGGTCAGCTCGCGTAGGAAATTGGTAGCGCAGCCTTAAGTTCTGAATTTTCTTTCGAGAAACATCAGGGTAATGAAATCAATAAGTTACGCAGACCTAAAAGTAAGAAGTGAATGCAGCAGCCTCTGACCGCTCAGTAAAAAGTGCACGCAGGGCTGGCGAAAATATGGCAATCTTTCGAACGGGGTAGCGTTAGCTCCACCAATGTAATGCTCGCAATCAGCCCCAAACCATGCTCCAAATCGGGCACTCAAGGCACCAATGAATTACCGGTTTTGGCGTGCGAGTGCAAGCTTAGCTCAAATGTTCCTCCACACAAAATGGGCGGGCTGCGGCGCGCTGGGTTGCTCCAAAGGAGACGAGCAAATTGAAGTTACGAACTGCCTGCCACTTTTGTCTCACAAATCTCTACTTTGTGATCTGGGCTGGTTGGACATGTTCGCCGACGTTTCAAGGCAAGAAGCAGTCAACCAGATTTCCCGGTACCAATCATTCAAAATCAAGAGATACCAGCTCTCACGCGCTGGTGAATGCAATTTGGCGTCGAATCAAGGTGTTAGAAGTGGCATAAAAGTCACTTTCTCAAGAGTAAACCCCGTGCTCGATGCGGGTAAGAAGATCCTTAACGGCCTGAATACCAGCTGTGCTAGTGAGTAAGTCAATGGGGCGCTTGCGGTCAAGAGCGATTGCTGGTCTAGTTAACCACTGTTTCGCAGCGAGCCTTGAGCCCAGAACCTTTTCCGCGGCCTCGGTGACTTCCATCAGTGCCAGTGCCGCGTGGGAATGCTTTGGATTAAGTTTGTCTTTAGCCGTTGTCATCATGTACTCCATTCGTATCAGACAGATACACTCAAGTAATTTGTGATCATCCCCCTCCATCAACTGTTAAGTCGAATGGTACTTACATAAGGTGCATGACCTTGAAGTCACGAGCGTAAAGACTTGAATTTGAAGGTAAAAAGATGTGGCTGACCAGTGGATTGATAGGATGGTTGTTACACCGCCGCAAAACCATCTCTCCAAAGACCCGCCACCGTGAATCGACATGGTGACTACCGCAAGATCTGTGTCGGCGTTGGATCGGAAGCAGAGCTTCTTGATACTCATTCGAAGGCCCTTGCGGCCGGACTGCGGTGTTCGCTCGTTCAGGACATGGGTCACACAGAGTTTGGTGGTATCCCAACCTTTACAGCTGTGGCCATTGGTCCGGCAGATTCTCAGCAGGTCGATGCGATCACCGGTACCTTTAAGTTGTTGTGAGACATGCGCGAAGACTCTCCACCCACAGTTGAACAAGCGGGATCGGTGACGTATCTGTAGCAGATACACCTAGTTTTATAGACTTGCTTCTGTGTCATTCTTGAGTCCCTGTGATGGATGGAGGCGGACTTGCCAATGTTTCAGGCGATGCTGCTGATGGCTGCATCAATAACTCATAGGCATCAACGCCAAGCGCCATCGCGATTCGTTCGAGGTTGTCAAGTGAAATGTTGCGTGCCTGCCTCTCCACATGGGCGATAAAGGTCCGATGGAGCCCTGCTTCAAAGGCAAGCGATTCCTGCGACCATCCCTTTGAATGCCGTAACGAAACGACATTTGCGGCTAGCACACCTCTGGCGTTTGAACAGTTGAATGATGAATTGATTAAGTTTGAGACCACATGCTGAAGTCTCTTTACTTGTAGCTTTTGAGTCAGCCGCTTTTAAGTCACAATATAGTGAAAGGAAGTGCTATGTTTTCGACAAATGAAATTTTTAAATATCCTTGTAGCTTCGACGAACACTCAGCAGAGTGGAGCGCAGTGGAACTGAGTCTGAACTTGCCATGGTTTTTGATTGAGTGCGCTCACAAAGAAGAGAAGCTTTTCAGAACATTCTTTTTCTCTTGCCTAAGAGATGTCGTAGCATTCATTGACACACGGTTGACTGGCATTGAGGGAGTCGCACTTAATTTGGTGGTGCCGCCAGTCATGTCCAGCAGCCGGAACTGGCTATTTGTGCCTATCAAACGAATTTGTCGGGAAAATCGCAAAGATGACTGCACAAAATTTCAGTTGATTTTGACGGGCAAGGATGGAGTCCATTACTGCGAGTCCCCGTTTGACCTGGTAAAAAAGGATGTTGGCCCTACAGAGACCTTGGTGGAATTCAAGTAAAAACACCCATGGACAAGACGCGCTTCAAACTTCGAGTGCGGGCGCTGGAAGGGATGCCAGTCCAGACGTTAACTGGCCCTTGCAACTGCTGTTTGGAAGCACTACTACGCTTCTCTGGCAACATTTTTGATGCCTGGCGACGACATGGTCAGGTCTGCACAAAGAACACTGTTTACGTATTGCACTGCCGGCAACTTTGACTTACCTTCGCCACGAAGACTATGAAAATCCAACTCGCATCCGACCTGCATCTCGAGTTTCTTGAGCGCAAGTGGCCACGTGAACGGCTTATCAAGCCACACCCGGAAGCTGACGTCTTGGTGTTGGCTGGGGACATCGGCGATGGCGATATTCCAATGTTCATTTTCGAAGACTGGCCGGTTCCGGTGGTCTTTGTAGCTGGCAACCACGAGTTTTACCACCACCACATCGAAGAAGAACGTGTCAAGATGCAAAACGCTTGCGTCGAGAACATGCACTTTCTTGAAAACACCTCTGTGGAGATCGAAAATGTGCGGTTCTTGGGTACGACGCTTTGGACAGACTACAAATTGCGCTGTGACATGACGCAAGAGCAGCAAATGCGACGTCTTGAGTCGGCGATCAATGACCACAGGTTAATCAGAACAGGGAGGTATCTTTTTACAGCACAGGAAGCGTTAGATCGGCACATCAAAGCGCGCAAGTGGTTAGAGGACGAGTTGACCAAACCATGGTCGGGAAAGACAGTCGTCGTAACTCACCATGGGCCGCATCCGTTATCGACTCATCCACGCTACGCGGGTAGTGAAATCAACGCAGGTTTTGTCAGTGACCTATCCGAAATCCTACTGTCAGAGAATGCGCCCGGCCTGTGGCTGCACGGGCATGTACATGATTCATTTGACTACACCGTGGGACGTTGCCGCGTCGTTGCAAATCCTGCGGGATATATCTTGAATCGAGGGTGGGTGACAACTAGCGACCACATTCAATTTGAAAATGGTGAATTCCAATTGGACATGATTTTGGAGGTGTGATGAGGTTGCCACTGGGCCACGCCTCCGAAGGACCGCTTGCGCTGCGATGGCGAAGTGTCGTGCCAGTTTTCCTCGATACCGAATACACCGGCGTATCGCACCCGGCCCCAGCCCGCAAGCTGCTATCGCTGGCATTGGTAGCCGAGGACGGCAGCGGGGATTGGTACGCCGAGCTTGACGGCTGGACGCTGGCCGATTGCGATTCTTGGGTGCAACGCTATGTTGTGCCGAACTTGACCGGCCCACGCCTGTCCCGTGACGCCGCACGGGCATCCCTGCAAGACTGGTTCGCCGCCCGCCCGCGCAGCGTACAAGCCGCCTGCGACTCAGAAATCGACTGGCGGTTTCTGCTGAGACTGCTGTGCGACCGCCCATCAAACCTTGCAGTGCAGCGCCACGACCTCGCCCCGCTGATCGACACCGCCACTTACAACAACACGTTGACCGCCTATTTTGCCAAGGGGCACCCCGAACACCATGAATTGCATGACGCCAGAGCCTACCGACTGGGATGGCTGGCTTGGATGGACTCACGAAAGTCTTGATCATGCAACTACACGACGAAGAAATCTACGGCCAAGAATTGGCCGGAAAAAGCACCTCGCAAGGCCGGTACACCGTGGCCGTGGCCAACCGCTGGATGCTGGGATGGCCAACCCGCGTACGGGCAATGCTGGACGGCAAAGTCTATTTCGATTGGCTAATGGGCCAGGTCAACACCGAGAAAGACGTTTTGGCCGACGAACCGAACGCGCAGCACTTGTCCGAGCGGGAAATCTTGGAAATGCATGAGGTGCGGCTTGCACCGCCAGCGATGTGCGACGACCCGGACTTTGTTGGCTTCGCGTTGGGGCAAGTCGTGGTGGAAGACCTGGGCGGCTTGCAGATGCTCAAAGACCGTCAGCGCAAGGACTCCGAGGAAGTTGCGGCAGGACTGCGTGATCCGCGCAGCCTCCTTTCCGTGGGGAAGGGCGACCTTGATGGCGCCACCTTCAAAGGCGGGCCGGATTCGGAGTTCAGCAAGGTCGGATTGGGCTGGTGAACCATACACATGAAGGGCCAACATGCAAATCTCTGAACAACAAATTTACGACGCGGCGCCGCTGTTTTTTAGACTTAAAACAGAAGGCTACTTCGATCCTGATGATGCAATGGCACCCGACATCCAAGCCATCAGGACCGAACTCGGACTGGGGGCGCATGTGCAAGAAAAACGGTATCCCCCAATCCACTATTGGGGCATCGAGTGCGGGCAAGGTTGGTATGACATCGTGCGCGATGCGGCCACCAAAATCGAAGTGCTGCTTAACGCCATGGTGACGGCCGGCACCGCTGTGGACGATCTACCAGGCTGCACGCAGATCAAAGAAAAGTTTGGCGGCTTGCGGCTGGGCTGGAGGGCCGTGGAGGCGGTGCCGATCACGCAGCCCATGCAGTCCGTTATCGCACAGGCGGAGGAACTGGCATTGAGAACGTGTGCGCTATGCGGCGAGCCCGGAAACCGCCGCCCTAACCTTGGGTTTTCGCCCTATTGCGATGCGTGCGCAAGAACCAAAACCAAACGCGCCAATGGCGCACAGCAAACCAGCGGAAACACATTTTGAGCCATGCTGATTTTTCTCGACACCGAATTTACCGACCTCCTGAACCCGGAGTTGCTGAGTCTCGGACTCGTCACCCTCGATGGCCGGGAGTTCTACGCCGAATGGACCTCACCACCGACACCGGGAAAGCCCGCATCAAGGCATCCAGCGCCTTCGTGCAAAGCGGCATTTTCGATATGTGGGGACTCGTACCAGGAGCGGCCGGCACCGAATTGGAAATGGGACGCCGCACAGGTGAATGGCTGCTGGCACTGGCGGCAGAAACAGGAACGCAGATTGAAATCGCATTCGACTACGGCATGGACTACGAACTGATGGAATACGTGATCCGGGACGCGGGCCTTTGGGACCAGGTGTGCGAAGTCGTGTCACCCGTCAACGTCAACCCTATCACCGGCACCATCACCGGAGAACTGGGCGCAGAGGCTTGTTTTAGTGAACTGAGTAAACGCGGGCTCAAACCCCATCACGCGCTGGCCGACGCACTGGCACTGCGGGCTGCATACATCGACGTGAAGGCGGCGGCACTGGCGCACAAAGGCAAACCATGCTAGTTTTTCTTGACACCGAATTTTCAGACTTCACCCGCCCCGACCTCATCAGCCTCGCGCTAGTGGCCGAAGATGGCCGCGAGTTCTACGCTGAACGCACCGACTACACCGCAACACGCTGTACCGATTTCGTGCGAGAAACCGTGCTGCCATTGCTGGGCCGTGTGCCGGGTGCTGACTGCACCAACAAGGAACTCACTGAGCGCGTGCGCGCATGGGTCAAAGAATTGCCGGAGCCCGCAATCATCATCTATGACTTCGCCACCGATTGGCACTTGCTCGCCGTCGCCATGCTTGGCCGACCGCACAGCAAGCCCCCCGGCGACTTCGCCACGCCCTTGTTTTTGGATAGCCATACCATCACGCACCCAATGTTCGAGCAGGCGCTAAATCAAGTCTATTCCGACGACTGGCCCCCGCACCACTCACTTGCTGACGCAAGGGCACTCATGGCCGGGTATCGCGCTTGGCGCGAATTCATGGAACCCATTTGGAAAATTCGATGATCCTTTTTTGCGGCGACCCGCATGGTCAATTCGGCCACATCATCGAGGCTGTCCAGGAGCACCGGCCCGCAGCGGTCATCCTGCTGGGCGACTTGCAAGCGCAACGGCCACTAGAAATTGAACTGGCCCCGATCCTGACCAGCCCTGAAATCTGGTTCTTCCATGGAAACCACGACACCGACTCTGAGGCCGATCACGATCACCGTATCTATTCGACAACAGAACATCCTAAAGTCGTAAACACATTTAGATCAGCGAATCCTTTCGCCACTAGGAAGCAGCTGCCTGCCTGTCTTCATCACCGGCTCCTTGGCGCCCAATCAGGACTGTGGGTTGAGTTCCTACTTGCTTCTGTTTTCGGCGAGCATATTGCAGAACAGTGCGCCCTGTTCGATTGCGTCGTCGAGTGCGATGTGATTGTGCGGCAGTTCGTCAAACCAGTGCTTTGGCATGTTTTGTTTGGTGCTGTTGCGATACTCGCTTTTCAGCATTGCCATGGCGAATGACTTCACGTCGAGGGCTGAGTGGCTAAATGGGCTTTCACCTGCAAAGCGTATGAGGTACCAATAGACGAACAAAAAATCGAATCCAGCGGGATAGGCGACGAATACAGGTTTTCCTGGGAGCATCCTAATCCATTTGACGTAGTCACTCATCCCAACCGAGGGCGTCAAAAGGTTCTACCTGCATGCGGCCCAGGCCTCGGGCTGTGTTGCCCACCATTCAGCTAGCCGTTCCATTAAGGAGTTGTTTACGGCTCTTTTGGCCTTGATTTAAACCCTCTCTTAACAGTCGGTTAAGAGATGCTTATTACGTTGTTGACCAAACCAAAACCCCGGCCGCCAATGCTTAGGCATTAGTTGTCGGCGCATTACCTGTGAGGGTGTTGGCTTGGGGCAGATACTTTTCGAGGATAGCAACCATGGTCAGGGCCTCAGCCTTCGACACAGGAGGGAATGGCGAAGAATAGGACGTGCCGTTTCGACGTTCGTGCGCCCTTGTTATAAACGCGAATTCTTTCATATCGACCTTCAGGTCCGTAGACACGCGCTGGATAGCTAGGTTGCGGCCTGCGTCTTTGGTGCGGACTTCGAAGAACTCAAGCACCGCCTGAACAATTTGAAAGTAGCCCTCATAAGCCATTGTGAACACCTGTAAGTGCTTTGCCTGGTCGAGCGCCTTTGCCGCAGCGAGATAGTCGGCTGCGTTCCGCAGAAAGCCGTCCACTGCGCCTGTTGTCGGTGCGACCGACTCAAAGGCTTTGCTCTTTATGAGGTTGTCGTATTCATTCGGTCTGGACATGGGGAAGTATCCTTATTTTTGGCCCATTGGCAATCTGAGCAACCACGGGGTCCGACTGCAGGAGGGTCGCCCATTCTGCAGGCTCGTACAAACTAAAGTGAATCGGCCTGCCCAGACTTTGCTCGACTTTGTGCATTACCTCGGTCATCTCCAGGAGCGAAGCGGTTCCTACGACAATCAAGTCCACGTCACTTTTTTCCGTGTCAGTCCCTTTCACGACCGACCCGAACAAGAAAGCTTCTGTTACTTGCGGAGAAAATGGGGCGAGCGCTTCTTTGAGAGGCTCCGCCAGTGCAAAGGACTTGCGAGCGATACTTGCGAGCTCTGAGTAAAGAATAAAAGAAGTGTTTGCGCGAATACTTCGTTGACGCCCTCGCCGCGGTTCATCTTGGAGAACCCCCGCTTCCACGAGACGGTCAATCTGCAGTTGCGTGTTACCGCGTCCGCTGGAGGCAACACGCAACAATTCTTGAAGCGTGAACGAGCGTTCTGGGTGAAGTAAGGTGGCGCCCAACACCTTTTGGACGCTAGGCGTAAACAAGAAACTGGCAATACTCACTACATATCCCTGATTTGTGGACAATAATCCACATTATAGGTATTTCGTTAAAAATCCACAATTAGTGGATGAGTGTACACGTTTTGTGGATTTTGTTAAAGAGTTTTAGCAAAAGGGTTGTCAGAACCCATGAAACCTCACCGGAACGCTGTAAGAGGTGGCGCAAAGGCTCTTTAGTAGCCGTTTCACCTGCAGAAGATTTTTCCTCCAGCAGAAAAGGGCTCCAACCAAAGACTGGAGCCCCTTCTAAATCAGTCCAGTTGCTCTTAACAACTCCTTGGTGGAACGGCTAGACCATTCAGCGGTTTTTTTGTCAGGTTTAGCGTCGGGCAGCGTCTCAAGATTGGCGCTGAAGGTGGCGATTAGATTCTTATCGGCGTCGTATGCCGCAGATGCGAAACTGAGCATCGAGTGAGGACCTGGGATTGGTCCATCCGTTTCCACGTCCGTACTCACATAGATTTCTTGCATAGGTTTCCTGCTCGGCTTGAATGTCGTTTTGTGGCCGCATTCTGCCGGGTTCCCCACCGGCCACAGTGGGCCCAAGGTGAAACTGCATCATTTCTGTTTCAGCACCCGCAATGGACATGCAAGTAAGTGGTGACGCGCAAATGCGATGAATAGCTGAACTGCAGCAGTTAGGTGTTCCCCTTGGCCGCCCCAATAATCTTCTTCAGTTCCGCCCGACCAGTTCGATCAGCGCTGGCCCACGCTGCGCGACACGTGGCAATGAATTTCTCTTCTGCGGGATCTGGTGCAGTCTCAGAATGTTCCTGGTCAAGCCAGCCCAAAGGTTTCGAGCTCTTGGATTCGAACTGCCGGGCAAGCTTGTCGCCCACAGTCCTACCAGATTTAATCTGGCTCCACATGCTCAAGGAAACTTCCAGGGAAGCAGCAAACGCGCTCTCCAGCCCTGCAAGCGACTCCCCATTTGTAACGCGCGCCTGCGCAAAAGCTTGGTGCAGAGAAAGAAGGTTGCGAAGTCGGATGCTGGACATGAGATTTGCGATTTTACAACGACAGTAAAATAATTTTACTTTGTGCTTGCGCAAAATAGTAAAAAACATTTACACTTCCTGTCATCGCAAGCAAAAGTGCTGCGTTAAACCTGAAACCAATTTTTAGAACCCGACTTCAAAAGAGACCATCGTGACAGCAAGAACCGCACTCCATCTCACACACAGCCCCATCGGCTGCGGTGCGGTCCTGCGCGCTTCGAATCCATGTGGTTTGCCCACATTTCACCGAGAGCCGCAGATTGGTGGATGGTCCATGTATCAATCAACGAGCGCAATTGCCAAAACCACTTCCATCGGGAGTGATTTTGAGAATTCGTTCCAACCGGGTGGAGGTAGCGTGTAGCTAACTCCCGTTTGCACACAAGCAACCCGGTTTCTCGCAAGAGGACCGGGTTTTTTGCTTTCTGGGCCACACAAAGTGGCCATGCCAACGGCGCATCGACGCAGTGGCAAGTGATCTTTAACAAGTTGGTGTCATGTCTGGTACCGGGACCAACGCGGTTTTGCGCAAGCAATGCCGTGCCGGTATCAGCGAAGTAGTTGCGGAGGGCCGTTGGGTCTGCCTGATGGGTAATGCGTGTGCATCCTCGCCCTATTTCGACAGTGTTTGCAAACAAGGCCGTTGCGCAGTTCCTGCTCGGCATGGGTTCACCCATGCGCTGGACTCGGCCTGATGTGTCAGCGGCTCGCACAGGGTCGTTGGTGCAACGTATGCGAGTGGTGCGTTGTGAGCATTGTCGAAATAGGTTTTTGGATTGGTAGCTCAGTTGGTAGAGCGCTGCGTTGAAGGCGCAGGCGTCGAAGGTTCGAACCCTTCCCGATCCACCACATTCGCAGGGTAGAGAAGCCCGGTTAACTCGCAAGGCTCATAACCTTGAGATCGCCAGTTCAAATCTGGCCCCTGCAACCATCTGTCAGCGAGCACGCCATGGTTCCCCGTACCACAATGGCAAACGGGAGCTTGCACAGACGGCCCCGGCGGTGAGGCTCACGTAGCCTTGCCTTCGGCGGTCACCCATTTTTCGTCGCATTGGACTTCTGGTGAGGTCTGCAGGCTTTCATCCTGCCCAGAGGGGTTCGAATCCCCTATGCGACGCCATTTTCAGCATCTCGATAGCTCAATTGGCAGAGCGCTGGTCTCCAAAACCAGAGGTTGAAGGTTCGAAGCCTTCTCGGGATGCCATCACATGGGGGGTTAGCCAAGTGGCCTACGGCATCGCGCTTTGACCGCGACATTCGGACGTTCGAATCGTCCACCCTCTGCCAGATTTAGATATTCCCCCGGTGGCAATGGAAATTGGTACACCTACCGGCTTTAGAAGCCGGGCTTTTGCGAGTTCGAGTCTCGCCTGGGGGACCACTTTTTGCGGGCCTGGCCGAGTGGTTAGGCGCCAGCCTTCCAAGCTGTGTATATCGGTTCGATTCCAGTCGCGCATTCCAGTTCATCAGTTTTCGCGCCCATAGCTCAGCTGGTGTTAGCGGCGGTCTAAATCCGTAAAAATCTGGAGGCCGTAAATGGCGGCGTAACTTGGCGGCCCAATCTGGCGATCAGTTATGGTGTTGGATTCTGGTGGCCGATTCCGATGCTCACGGCGCCCCCAATGGATAGGGCCCCGTGAGGGGCCCTGGTTACTGATGGTGTTAAAAGTTCGCCGTTAGTCAGAACGGCAAGTCCTGGTCAAAGTCTTCCAGCGGTTGATGGGTAACGCGCTGCTCACGCATGAGGTTCTGCATGACCAAGCCGTAATGGGTCCCGACGCGATCGCGCAGGTCATCAAGCAACTCCCACACCGCCAATGCCTGTTCTGGCGTCCAGTTGGCATCCACTTTGAACGGCAGTCCACTTGAGAGCCCCGAGGGCTGATGCCATTTCTTCATGCCGTCCCCTTTGAGGTTTTGCGTTTGCCAGCGCGTGCCTTGGCATGCTCTTGTGCCTCCTTCTGCCTGTAAGACTCTCCCTTGATGCCAACGATCTCGGCGTGGTGAACCAGTCGGTCAACCAGGGCCACCACGCAGGCCGCGTTGGGGAATACTTCGCTCCAGTCGGTAAACGATTTGTTGGTCGTGAGCAGCGTGCTTTTTTGCTCATGGCGGCGGCTGATGAGCTCGAACAGCAGGTCGGCATAGCGGCTGGAATACGAGAGGTACCCGACCTCATCAATGGCCAGCAGGGCGGGCCTTGCGTAATGGCGCAAGCGAGTTCGAAGGGCCGAATCACTGTCCAGACTGGCGAGCTCGCCGAGCAGCTTGCCGGCCGTGGTGAAGATGACGGTGTGCCCCTGCAACACTGCTTGGTGCGCGATGTTCTGGGCAATGGTGGTCTTGCCCACGCCTGATGGCCCTACCAGGATGGCATTGCTTGCGTTCTGCAGGAACTGCAGCGTCATCAAGTCGCTCACGGCCCCCTGATCAATCTGCTCGGGCCAGTTCCAGTCGTAATCGGCCAAGGGCTTGAAGCGCCCGATATGCGCATTGTGCAGCCGGCGCTCCATTGAGCGCCGGGTATTCTCTTGCTCCTCCCAGTCCAGCAAATTGGCCACCCGAGGTTCGGTGCAGCACGCGCTCCAGTTGGACAGCAGGCCGTTGAGTTGCAGGGCCTGGCACGACGTTTGAGTGTGGTTGGATCAGTCGTTTGCATCGTCAGGGTCTCCAATGAGTTGGTCATAGCCACTCAGGCTGTGGGGCCGCACCGCAATGTCACGCTCACGTACATGCTCGGGCAGGGCCACGCCCAGCGGGGGTGGGGTTTGCGCCTGGCGTTGGCGCTCCAATGCCAAGCGAACGGCATTGGGGTGTGGGACACCACGATTCAGAGCATCCGCAACGGCCGCAGTCATCTGCGTGCGCCCATGCACATCGAGCAGTTCCTGCAACTGACTGGCGGTGCGTCCCAGCGGCTCTCCCCGCTTGGCTGCCTCATTGAGCAGGGTCTGGACCTGAGGGATTGCGTGCACCAGGCGGTCGGTATCACGGTGGGCACGTCCGGCTCGCTTGTGCTGCACCAGTTCCTCCAAGTGGGCGTCGACCTCGACTTGCTGGCCCTTGTCCCAGCAACGCCGGTGGGTGGCAAGCACCTGTTGGCCATCCAGAATGCGTACCTCGCGCAGGTCGGCGCTGACGGTGAGACTACGCTGCACATGGGTGTGAGGAATCGAATAGTCGTTCAGATCGAAGCGCACGTAGGGGGTCTTGCCGGCCGATACGGCCCTGAGCTCGTCGCAACTAAACGGGGTCGCGGGCAGTTCCATCAGGTGACTCTTCTCCTGCTCAAAGGCCTGCTGCACCGTCAGCTTGGGTGTCTTCGGGGCAGGGCGCTGGCTTGCCGCTCCTGCAACCCAGGCATCGGCCTGTGCGTTGAGATCGCCAAGACTGGAGTAGGTGCGCGCGGCAAAGAGTTGTCACGGATGTAGCGAATCGAGGCGCTCCACGCGGCCCCTTTTGATTGTTATGTGCTCGAGCACATAACAATCAATATGGCGTGGTCAAAAATATGTCGCGGTGGGTCTCAATTGCCCCTGCGTTACCTCTCAAATTGACATTTCTATCGCGACATAATTTTGGGCTACAAGGTGCGAAGGAATGCCATCAGATCGGGCTGATCGCGCCAATGCTTTTGTCCTCCCGTATCGCTTTCCACTTCACATGCCGCTAACGCCCGCGCCTTTGTTTCCAGATTGATCTCGGCGTAGATATTGGTCGTCGTCAGCGAAACGTGTCCGAGCCAACCTCGTATCGTGTTGATGTCGACTCCGGCCTCGAGTAGCAACGAGGCAGTCGTGTGCCGAATGACATGCGGATGCACGTTCTTGCCAGCCAGTGACGGCATCACAGTACGCGCACGCACGGCGCAGCGCTTTACCAGCGCATGGATTCCCGAGCGCGTCATAGTCTGGCCAAACCGGTTTAGGGAACACTGCGCGCGCGGCCCGTCCTTCGGTTTGCGAGTGCAACTCATCGAGCGTGGATTGCCATAGCGGACAGCGGCGTTGTTTATTCCCCTTGCCGGCAATACTGACGGATCGCGTGTGCCAGTCGACGTCGCCGATCCTGAGCTGAGCTGCTTCGCTTGCGCGTGCGCCGGAGTTAAACATGAACAATAGCAGCGCATGCTCTCGGCGCCTTGCGCAGTAAGCAAGTCGGATGCGGCAAGGAGCGCGTCCATTTCCGGCTTGTTGAGATAGCTGATCTGCGGTTGGCTGGTCTTCTTAATGGGAATCAGGTGGATTTGCGCCCACCAGTCGACGTATTCCGGTGCATGTTCGCCAATGAAACGGGCAAGGGCGTGGATGCCGCCGAGCCTCTGGTTGCGTGTGCTGACCGCGCAATGCCGTTGGTCTTCCATATGCGTCAGAAACAGACGCACCATTTGCGGGAGAGATCGTCCACCGTCAGACGGTCGATCCGCTTGTCGACCTTGCTGGCCAGATAGGGTAGCAACAGAATAAGCATGTCGCGGTAGCTTTTTTGGGTATTGATAGCAAGGTTGCGTTCGGCCACCAAATGTTCGATCAGGAATCGACGAACCCATGGACCCAGCATGGCTGACTTATTCATGATGATTCTCCAACGCGTAGGCCTCGAATCTCTTGCTCGCTTCATTTAACAGCTCGGGCGTCAGTGTTAGGTAGCGCTGGTGGCTGCTAAATCGATGTGACCAAGATAGGTGGAGAGTTGTGGCAACAGAAGGTGTAAATTCTTTGCCACTGCGATACCAGGCGATTAACCTGTGTACCGCGCCAGAATGGCGAAGGTCGCGCAATCGAGGCTGGCAGGTTGGGCCACCCTCGCGTTGGACATTTGCCAAGATGCGCCGGCGCTGAAAGGCGGTGGACAACCGATTGGTTTAATGGACGGCCATCGCGGAAGCAAAAAATGGCGCGTCGGGCTCGTTGCCGAATGCCTGGTTGCGTTGCCGCGTGTATTGTTCCATTGCGCCGTTCAAATCTGCTCCCATCGGGATCAGCCTCGACTTGTAAAATTTGTCTCCCCGGATATGCAGAACAGCACCGTCGAGGTCTACGTCTTGCATAGTCAGCCGCAAGGCTTCGCCATGGCGAAGGCACGCGCCATACAAGATCAGGATAAGTGCGTGCAATACATATGCCTCCAGCTTGACGCGGGCGTTGCAGGCCACCGGCGCGACGTCGAGTAGGCGCTTTAGTTCTTCCTTCGAATAGATATAAGGCGTCAATGGCGGTGGCAACTTTGGACAGTAGCGCGGAAGTGGAGAAACCGTGATGTAGCCACGTGAGGGCGAAGCGAAAGAAGCAGTCAGTACCGACTTTCTTTTACTCCAATGGTTGGTCAGCGGCCTATTGCCAGTCAGGAATCCTGCACTTGTTCAACCGTGACGGATAACACGTCAATGTTGCCATCAAAGCGGCCGGCAGAACGCGGCAAGCGTAGCCGCCTCAGAGTTGAAGCGCATGCCCAGCGCCTGTTTGTGGCTCACGTATTGGTAGACAAGTTCGTAGAGTTTCATAGCAGACTCCCCAAATCGATTTCGGCCACTCGACGCAGTCCTGTCAGATCAACCTTCGCATAGATCCTCGTCGTCGAAGCGCTGCGATGACCGAGCTGATCGCCGATCTCCTTCAGGGCAAAGCCAGCGTCCAGCAAATGCCGGGCGTTGGCGTGTCTTAAGCAATGTGCGCCGCGTCGTGGGACGTCAATGCCAAGCTGGGTGAGACGCTCGCGGACAATGCCGCTAACGCGTCCGGGTGACAGTGGACGAATCGGCGCTTCGACCGAGAGGAACAGCTCGCGATGGGCACCTCGCGGACGCGCTTCCTTCAGGTACCGCAGGATCGCCGTTCCGACGCGTTTTCCACCAGCGGGTATTGCTGGGTGCAACGTTGCTTTGGCCGCGTGACATGAATGATCTCGCCGTTCCAGTCAAAATCGTCCAGACGGAGTCGCACCACCTCGCCACGCCGCAGTCCATAGACAGCCAGCAGCAGGACCACCGCGCGGTCGCGCAGATCAATCGTGCTGTCTGCGTTAAAACTGGCGACGAGTCTTTGCACGTCCTCCCAATTCGGCCCAAGCGGCAGGCCATCCTCTCTAAACACGACGGGCGCATCAATACCAACAGAAATGTTGGTAGCCCAACCCCTGTCCTCGGCGTATCGGAAGAAATTGCGAAGCGTGCTCGCAAGTGCGTGCAACGATGCCCTGGCCCAGCCGTGATTACCTCCTGATACGCCAGATATGGATATCGATATCGTGGATGGTGACGCCATTGAGATTGACACTGGATGCCATACGGCGGACAAAAAACTGTCGATCTCCGGTGCGTCAGTTCGAAATCGTCACGGGCGAAAGCCCCCGCTGTTCACGCAGAAATCGGCATACTGCTCAATCAAGCGGGTAAGCGGTTGCTCCATGGGTTGATGTTCCTTCAGCAGTCCCAGGAACGTAACCAAGCCGTGGCGATATGAATGAACAGTCGACGCGAACTCTGGGAATCATTCCGTTCGGGCGTTGCGAATGGGACGACCCTATGGTCAACCGCAAAAGCGATTTCATCGTGTGTGATTGGCTCCGATCGGCACAAATTCCATGCTCTTTGAAAAACCAACTAGGATCCAGGCGATCTTCCGGATCGACCGGGCGGATCACCTTGTTCCAGGCAATACAGGATGAATCGCTTCCTCGATTCCAGGCATGGAGCCAAATTGTGTGCGGCAAGAATACGCGGTTGCGTAAAGAGAGTCTCGAACATGATATTCCCCTATTGAAGGTTGGTGGAATACCAGTATTCGCCCAAAATTATGTCGCGATAGAAATGTCAATTTGAGAGGTAACGCAGGGGCAATTGAGACCCACCGCGACATATTTTTTGACCACGTTATATTGATTGTTG
>JADJFX010000019.1 GCA_016708345.1 Candidatus Rhodoferax bjergmarkensis | reverse complement strand
CACCTCTGATGGCCAGAACTTGAGCCGAGCAAAGAACCGCGCTACTGGGCCCGCGCTTCACAGGCCCTCGTATTGATGCTTGAAAGGCTTTAAGGTCGTCAGGATGTAATCCATTCTCAGGGTCGCTCAATCTGTAGCGGCCTCATCCTCTGGTGTGAGGCACCTGTAGCCGATGAAATGTGCCATCTTCCTATTCGCCTGTTCAACCCACTCGCTGCTCCTGACGCATCTGTCGTGCATAAGCTCGAACTCTGGCGGCATGGGCGTGACGGCTGGTGAATCCGCGCCGAGGTCCAGTGCATTGCTGCGCTGGAATGATGAGCTTTCAACCGGAAGTTCCGAATGTTCCATTGTTGTTGGCGGCAAATTGAATTCCGCATTGGTTTCTTCAGCGACCCCGACACCGCCAGTACTTCTGTCCCTCAAGGGTTGTGCCAACAGGCGAACGAGCAACGGAAGGATGAATTCATTGTCTTGAGGCGCACGGCCTCAGGCCGGGGTCATTCAGAGCATCGTTTATGTCCAAGAACCCATTCTGCCATTTGTCCGCCATCAAGCACGGTGCCGCCGCGTCTGCCCGGCATGGTGACTGCTGGCCGTGATGCGCGTCTTTGTTTGATTGCCCCCGGCACGAGGACAGACACTGCCGGGTATGTTGTGAAGGTGACACAGCTCGCTTCACAGGCGTTGCAACTGTACTTGATTGGTGCGCCCGCCGGGAGTATTTGAACCTGCTGACGCTTCCAAAGAAGCCGCCACATCCGCCCAACCTAATGCCATGTGCCAAGTGGAAGAATTACCACTGCCGCCACCTGTCGACCCGCCGTTTTTCTCCTAGTTGCGCGCCGGATTGGGCGACCGACGAACTATCGGTAGCTTCGCAGACGACTGGGTCAACGGTGAACTCCGCGAGCTTCTCTCCGTAGATATTGGTGTAGGGCGAAGGTATACGTAAGCCCGCGATCAAAGGCGGATTTTGGCATTGACTGCACATGACTTTGGCGACCACGTTGGGTTTCTTCTGCGAACTCTTTAAGCTTTGCGGGTGGAAGCCCCTTCTTCACCCGAAGAACGTTCTCTAATCGGACGTTTCGACCAATTGAGATTGCGCGACTTGAAACGGTCATGTCATCCAGCATCGTCTTGGCGTTAGCGTTGTGCTGTGTCGCAATACTCTGTGCGATCTCTTCAATTTGCTTAATCTGCGCAGGGTTTAGTGACTGAGCCTGCGCAGGTGAAACCGAAACAGAAGCGGCAACGAATGCAAACGAGGCAAGCACCTTTGAAAAGATTGGCGACAGCGCGTCGTACCGACTTCGTACGTTCACGGGGTGCGGTCCGAAGCACCACAGTTCAGGGTCCATACAGCACCGCGAATCAACATGAGCGCGACGAGTTGTTTTCGCATGAATGCTCCTTGGAGGTTTTCAAGGTCAGTTTCAAGTACACCAACGATTGCAGCGATGTCGTTGACGCTGGCTTGGCGAGACTCAGAGACGCGAACTTTGGTGAACGGTACGCCGACATAACTCGCCCAGTCTTCGCGGCCCAGCCCGAGCGCCGGACTTCCGCATTGAGCGCGGCCTGATCCATTGCAGCCAACTCAGATTTGCGCGTGACAACCAAGTTACAGTTCCCGGGAGCGTTGGGCGGTACCACAGAAAATCGTATGTTCGGCCCCTTTTTGGCGCAGCCTTCCAATCGGGCGGATAACTTATGCGGTAGCCGAGTTCGGTATCCCGATACACCACCCAAGTTCGAGTTCTGCGAGTCGTTTGAACCCGTCGCAGTAGCCTCGAACGGCACTGCGCAAATGGCCATTGCGCCGAGAAGGTGAAGGAGTTGTCGCAGTCGCATAGGGCCTTAGCATGGTGGAGCCGAACGTGATGTTCAAATAAATTGACCATTATGTCAGTGACCGCCGAATAGCGAAGTACCGTCCCGATTGAGAATTCGCAAGTATGGCTTTGCAGAACATGCTGGCCAACTCGCTGGGGCCAAAGCGGCTGAGGTGTTTGCGCACGGATTGTCGCGCCTTACACCGTGGGACATTTCTGGCCGGGTTGGCTTGGACAGGTTGCTGTTGCCGGATGTGCGCGAAGGGCTTGAGGGCACGATGGCGGCTCAGGCGTGGGCTGCTAGTGCGCTGGGGCCTGTGGCAGGCATTGGCATCAACATGGTCAATGGCTTGAACGAGATGGGCAAGGGAGAGTATCAGCGCGGGCTTGAATCCATGATGCCAAGTGCCCTGCGTGGGCCTTTGAAGGCGTACCGCTACGGGACACAGGGCAACATCGACAAAACGGGCGTGGCCATCAACGACGAAGTTGGGCTTGCCGGGGTGGCGGGTCAGGTGCTTGGGTTCTCGCCCTCAGAGACACGGCTGGCGCAAGAAGGCAAGAGTGCCATTTACAGCGCCGACAGAGCCATTCAGGCGCGCAGGAGCAATTTGGTCAGGCAGTTTGCACTGGCTTCAATGGCCTCTGACTCAGAAGGGGTGATGGATGCCCGCAAGGACATTGCCCGATTCAACCAGAAAAACGCTGAGGCGCGCATTACACAATCGCATCTGGTGGCCAGCGTAAAAGCCCGCAAGCGGCGGATCGCCCAAGCAAAGCAAGGCGTGTACTTGCCAAGCAAGCGACAGGACGCCATGGAAGCCGGGAGGTTTGCGCTGGTTGAGTGATTACCGCTGCCTGTGAAGCCACCATCTAATCGCAGTTGGTTTGCACAAAATTACCTATCTGTTGACTGGTGCAGGTGACTCCCATATCCTGCTTTTTTCCAGTCTTCATTTCGACAAAAGAACGTTGCCATGCCACCTTTGCATCAATGTCAGAGATTTTTCCTTTTTCTACCTCTTGAGCAAGTTGCTCTCCACGGAGAAGGTATAGCTTGGCGCGTGCGTCTTGCAAGATGGAAGGGTTACGTGCAGCTATGGAATCGTAAGTACACCGGTAAATATCTTGAATTTGCTGTGCTTCGATTCGCATTCGGCCTGCATGGCTGTGCCCGTCGCACAGCCAGTAAGCACGGCAATGATTAACGCAAGGGAAAGTAGTATTTTCATACTGGTTTCATTTTTTGTTGCATGGAAAATCAGGAACAAGTGAGTACATCACCAATATGCTTGCACTCTTTCCCCACGCCTCTGGATGGTCGTTCAGAAATTTAACAACCATAGCCGTGAGTTGGGCAGTGCTTGTTCCAGTTGGAACACAAATCAAATCGCCTTCAGATGCATCGGCAACGCCAATAACATACCCTTGAAAGTATGAAGCCCAACGGTTGTCATTTCCAGCACCTGTGCCCTGTGCAATTCTGTTGTAAGCATCAGCCCATTTCTTTAAGTCATTGCCAGTGAAGAAGCCAGCAAACGCCGTGTGCGCGCACAGCATGAGCGAGTTTCATCGACCCCTTGTTGGTACAAAAAGACTTCTTACGCTGCAACAACAAGCGCAAGAGCTTGTTCTTATCACCCGGGGGAGCCGGAACCAAACAAGAATAACATAGTGACTCGCCTTGATGAGGTGCCAGAACAAAACCACAGGCTGCTGGGTTGGTTGCTGGTGGATACGGTACAAAACCCGGCACTGCTGGCTACATGGTGGCTACATGACACGAAAAACAAAAAAGCCTGCTACGCTTTAAATAGCAGGCTTTCCTTTACTAGCTTGGTAGGGCGTCACAGACTTGAACTGTGGACCAAAGGATTATGAGTCCTCTGCTCTAACCAACTGAGCTAACGCCCCAACCGAACTGCTAATTGTAAGGGGCTACTTGTGGTGACTAAGCGCGTTACTGACTAATTTTGAAGTGATGTCCACAATCTGGATCATTCGGTCATAAGCCATGCGGGTTGGACCGATGACCCCAAGGGTACCGACCACTTGACCATCTACCTCGTAGGGCGCACTCACGATGGACATGTCTTCGAAGGGTACAACCTGACTCTCCCCCCCAATAAATATGCGCACACCTTCGGCCTGTCCGGCAACATCGAGCAGTCGCATCAGTTGGGCTTTTTGCTCGAAGAGTTCGAAGGCCCGCCGCAGGTGCCCCATATCATTGGAAAAATCAGAAACCGTTAGCAAATTTTTTTCCCCGGAAATCACCACTTCATCTTGATTGTCCGCAATTGCATCGGAACTCACTGCCACAGCGGCCTGCATCAAACTGGCGATTTCCGAGCGCAGCGATTCAACCTCGCGTTGAAGTCGTTCACGCACCTGCTCGATTGCCAATCCCACATAGTTGCTATTCAAATAATTCGCCGCTTCAATCAGCTGCGATTGGGAATAGTCAATCTCGGTGAAAATCACTCGATTTTGGACGTCACCTTCTGGCGTCACAATGATGACCAGAAAGCGTCGCTCCGACAGTCGCAAAAATTCAATGTGCCGAAAAACCGAAGAGCGGCGCGGTGCAATGACAACCCCCACAAACTGAGACAAACTCGAAAGTAAATTTGCCGCATTGGAAATTACTTTTTGTGGCTGATCGGGTGCCAAACAATGCGATGAAAACTCCCCATGCTGAACCGTCAGCATGGTATCGACAAAAAGCCGGTATCCACGGGCCGTCGGAATCCGTCCTGCGGATGTATGAGGACTGACGATCAGACCGAGTTCTTCCAGATCGGACATGACATTGCGGATGGTGGCAGGTGAAAGGTCCAGCCCCGAGGCTTTGGAAAGCGTGCGCGAACCAATGGGCTGCCCATCAGCGATATAGCGCTCCACCAACGCTTTCAACAACAACTTGGCACGATCATCCAGCATGGGATCATTTTAGTGATGTAATTTGCGCATGAAATCAAAATTTCGCCATGTGGCACTGATAGGCAAGTACCAAACCGGTGTATCTGGCGCTTGTGTCACATCGTCACGCGGCGTTATGCAAGACGTTGCCCATTTTTTAAATGCACAAGGTTGCGAAATAGCCTTGGAGCAAGAAACAGCACGCAATATGGGGATTACCCATTTCCCTGAGCTGAACGCTGCCGACATTGGTGCGCAGTGCGATCTTGGCTTGGTTGTAGGCGGCGACGGGACCATGCTGGGCATTGGCCGTCAGTTGGCGCAATTTGGTGTGCCGCTGATTGGCATCAACCAAGGACGTTTGGGGTTCATCACAGATATTCCGTTTGACAATTTTCAATCCACGCTGGCACCGATGCTGTACGGAGAATTTGAGGAAGATCACCGCAGCCTGATACACGCACGGGTCATGCGCGAGGGGCAGTGCGTATTTGATGCGCTGGCAATGAACGATGTGGTTGTCAATCGTGGCGCAACTTCCGGCATGGTTGAGTTGCGTGTAGAGGTGGATGGTCATTTTGTTGCCAACCAACGGGCGGACGGTTTGATCATTGCTACGCCAACCGGCTCTACTGCGTATTCACTTTCTGCCGGCGGCCCATTGCTGCACCCCTCCATTCCAGGCTGGGTGTTGGTTCCCATCGCACCACATACCTTATCAAATAGGCCAATAGTGCTTGCCAATGCTGCAGAGATTGCTATTGAAGTAGTAGCAGGACGCGATGCAAGCGCAAGCTTTGATATGCAATCGCTGGCTTCGTTGTTGCATGGTGATCGTATCGTCGTGACAAGGTCCGTCCACCATGTACGTTTTTTGCACCCCAAGGGCTGGTCTTACTTTGACACCTTGCGTCAAAAACTGCATTGGAACGAAGGAGTGGCCTGACCGTGAGCCTCAAACGAATTGCTCTGCGCGATTTCGTTATCGTGCGAGAACTTGATCTGGAGCTGGAAAGTGGGTTTACCGTCCTCACGGGAGAAACAGGCGCTGGCAAATCAATTCTGATTGATGCTCTGCAGTTGGTCACCGGTGGGCGAGCGGACTCAGGTGTGATTCGTGAAGGGGCACAGCGGACCGATGTCTGTGCAGAGTTTGACTTAACAGCCGCATCGGCCGCTTGGCTTGAGGCGGCGGGATTCGACGCAGATGACAGTCTTTTGTTACGCCGCACTGTTGACACACAAGGCAAGAGCCGGGCTTGGATTAACGGCAGCCCTGCCACGGCAACCCAATTGCGCGGGCTAGGTGAGCAGTTGCTGGATATTCATGGGCAACATGCCTGGCAGAGCTTGACACGCACGGATGCGGTCACAGGCCTGCTCGACGCCTATGCAAAGGTTTCATCCGAAGCCTTGGGCGTGCTGTGGCAGCTATGGCGGCAAGCTCAAAACAATCTGGCGCAAGCGCAAGCAGCGCAGGAATCACTGCTGCGCGAGCGTGAACGTCTGACTTGGCAGATTGGTGAGCTTGAAAAGCTGGCACCACAGCCCGATGAATGGAATGAGATCAACACCGAACATGGGCGTTTGTCGAATGCGCAAAGCATTCTGGATGCTGCCCAAGCTGCCATTCAAAATTTGGACGGTGAAGAAGATGGTGCCTTGAAATCACTTCAAAGTGCTTGTCATTTGCTACAACAATCAGAGCATCATGAGCCTATTTTCAAAGCGCTGACAGAGGTTCTTCAGTCCAGTCTGGCACAGGCTGAGGACACCGTTCACTCTCTGCGCGCCTACCTTCGAAAAACCGAACTTGATCCCCGGCGGCTGAGTGAACTGGACGAGCGCATGGCCTCATGGCTGTCGTTGTCCAGACGCTACCGGCGATCCCCTTCCGAGTTGCCCGAGTTACTCGCAAGCTGGCGACAGGAGTTGGAAAAGCTCAACGCTGCGACTGACCTAGCATCTCTTGAGGCACTGCAGACAAGCGCGTGCAATGCCTACATGAGCGAAGCAACGAAGATTTCAAAAGCACGCAGTAAAGCAGCCCCCAACCTTGCCAAAGCTATTACACAAGGCATGCAGGGTTTAGGCATGCAGGGCGGTCAATTTCAAGTGGCACTTGAAAAATCGGAACTCCCTATGCAAAGCGGGCTGGAAGATGTCACCTTCCTAGTTGCCGGACATGCCGGCAGCACCCCCAAACCGGTTAATAAAGTTGCGTCAGGGGGTGAACTGTCGCGCATGGCATTGGCCATTGCAGTTACCACCAGTCAGCTCGGTACCGCACAAACTCTTATTTTTGACGAGGTGGACGCTGGCATCGGTGGTGCGGTCGCCGAAACCGTGGGACGACTTATGAAGCAATTGGGCATTGACAGACAAGTGCTCGCCGTGACGCATCTTCCTCAAGTGGCAGCCTGCGCTGATCACCATTTGGTGGTCACCAAACAGCTGCAGGGGCAAGCAACAGTAAGCTCGGTGAAGCCTGTGCATGGTGATCAAAGAGTGGCCGAAGTAGCGCGCATGTTGGGTGGAGAACGACTCTTGGACGCCACACTGGCCCATGCCAAGGAATTGTTAAGTACACAAAAGTAAGCCAATGAAGCCCAAACCACTGAATCTACAAATTGTTCTGATTACAGGCATGTCGGGCTCTGGCAAGTCGGTGGCACTGCATGCACTTGAAGACGCCGGTTTTTTTTGCATTGACAATCTGCCACCAGAATTACTTCTCCCCCTTGTGTCGTTAGAAAAAAGGCAGAAAACCAGCCGGGTGGCGATTGCGATGGACATTCGTAGCGCAAAATCATTGCACTTGGTTCCAGAACAACTTGCTACGCTTCGCACACTGGGGGTGGGGGTTACGCCACTTTTTCTCGATGCCACCACCGAAACACTGGTCCGACGCTACTCCGAAACCCGACGCAAACACCCCCTGTCACAGACGGACTCTGAGCATTCAGCATTTGACCTGCGGCGGG
Source organism: Candidatus Rhodoferax bjergmarkensis (assembly GCA_016708345.1). GTDB lineage: Bacteria > Pseudomonadota > Gammaproteobacteria > Burkholderiales > Burkholderiaceae_C > Rhodoferax > Rhodoferax bjergmarkensis. Next base: position 92,795 of record JADJFX010000019.1, on the reverse strand, counting down.
CACTTGTGGATGCCATTGAACTGGAGCGCAAGCTGCTGGCGGAGCTACACGATCAGGCTCACGTCATCGACACCAGCATCATTCGACCCTCCCAGTTGCAGGGCTACGTCAAATCGCTGGTGTCCTCCACTGGAGGGCAGTTGACGTTGGTCTTCGAATCGTTTGCCTTCAAACGCGGCGTGCCCGGTGACGCCGATTATGTGTTTGATGTGCGCATGCTGCCCAACCCCCACTATGAGCCCGAACTTCGCCATTTGACGGGACAAGACGCGCCGGTAATAGCGTTCTTAGCGCAGCAGACAGATGTTGCGCTAATGCTTGAGCAGATTCGGGGTTTTCTCAACCAGTGGCTTGATGCGCTGGCACGAGATCATCGAAGTTACGTCACTGTCGCGATTGGCTGCACCGGCGGACAACACCGCTCTGTCTACTTGGTCGAACAGTTGGTCAACTTGTTCGAGGCCAAGTGGGTCACTCTGAAGCGTCATCGCGAACTTGATGGCTACTGATTCAGTGCCACTGCATGACACCGCAAACAAAGCTACCCCAGTTCCAGTATCTTTCTGACGGGTGCTGGCAAACCCAACTGGGGCCAGTCATCGGCAGTCACCCATCTCCCCTCCATCCCATCAGTGCCTGAAGTCGGAAGTTGCACCCTAACCAATTGTAAATACAGGTCTTTATGGGTCAAGACATGCAAAACAGGTGGACTATCCTGCAAATCCGGGTGATAAATTTCGGGCATAGCGGCCACCAAAGCAGCCCGGCTCGCAAACAATGGAAAGCAATAAAGACCGGCCCAAACACCCGGACTTGGTCGCTTGCTCAACCAAGCTGTAAAACCTGCAGCCTGACCCCACAGCATCCAAATCGACTCTGAACTGCGCTTGAGTTTGCGTGTCTTGACTGGGAATCGCTCGGGCTGCCCCATACCGTGCGCAGCGCAGGACTTGGCAAGTGGACAGACGACGCAAGCTGGTTTTTTCGCGGTGCAGACCGTAGCGCCCAAATCCATGACACCCTGTGTATAGCGGGGCATGGCGTGCTGCAAATCTCTCACAGGCAACAGTTTAGAGGCGAGCTCCCACAAATGTCGCTCATTGACCCCGATCGACAAATCAGCATCAAAACCCAGTACGCGGGTCAGCACACGCCTGACGTTTCCATCCAAAATGGCAACCCGCTCACCAAAACACAGGGATGCGATGGCCGCTGCTGTGGATCGGCCAATGCCAGGCAAGGATTGAAGTAACTGGGCAGTTTTGGGAAAGCTGCCTTGATGCAAATTCATAACTGCCATTGCGCACAAATGCAAATTACGTGCACGGCTGTAATACCCCAAACCACTCCACAAGCCCAGCACATCATCCAGCGGCGCAGCCGCAAGCGCAGCCACATCGGGGAATCGGTCTAAAAACCGTGCAAAATAAACTTGAACCGTTGTGACCTGTGTCTGCTGCAACATGATCTCTGACAACCAGACTCGGTAAGGATCTCTGGTGTTCTGCCACGGCAAATCGTTGCGTCCATGCGTCTTTTGCCAGTCAACAACCTGGCAGGCAAAGTCATTCAAGGTACCGATCGTATCGGTCTTTCAAACCGTTTCTAGTGAAACCACCACCGCTGGACGAACTCTGTCGATCGCCGTCATCAAGTAGGTGGTCAACTCTGACAACTTGGCATCCAGTTGGTTCAATGTTGCACCCTGAGCCTGTATTTCACTGATCCGGTCATCCAGACCACCAGCCGCTTGTTGAATGCGGTCGATTGCTTCAAGGCGGCGACCAAAGTTTCTGCGACGCTCTCTCAATTGAGCATCCAGCTGAGCCGCCGCAGATTTACTCCACAATTCGATATCCCCTAACGCTGTCTCATGAATCAGACGCAGACGATTCGAAAGTGCCCGCACCAATCGGTCGGCGAACTCGGTCTGCGCCAATCTGAATGTATTGCCAATGCCCAAGTACTGAAGATGACTGCGCTCCACCTGATCCAGATCGTGGAGAAACCGATCCATTGGCGGCTCCATTGGCGCTTGCAATGAGAACCCATGCTCGGTATTTAATTGTCGAAAGGTTGCAGCCAACATGGACTGAATTTCAGTCCCCAAGGTTTGAACCCGTTGCAGGTTTTCCCGCAAGCGGGTAAAAGTGTCACCGTAAGCTTTCTTGACGCCGAGCTTGATGCCCTTCTGGTGCAAAGCCACCATCAGCTGAGCCATTTCCTGCTTGAGCGTTGTGGGTCCCAGAATGCTGAACACTTCTCGCAGCAGTTTCAAGTGAACGGAACGAACTGCATGTATCTTTGCCCCACCCAGATCAAATTCCGCCTGCTCCTGAGAAATGCGAGAACGCATGTTTTTGATGACGGCTGAGTTCTTCCCCTTGAGTCCTCGCAGCTCCATCATCTGCTCGGTCAGATCACGCCGGCGAATATTGATAACCCGACCCGTTTCGCCACGCAAATCAGCAATACCACTGGCAACTGCAGAACCAAGAATTTTTTGCCGTTGGTCCATGATGCCCCGGCCTAAAACATCTTCGAGCGTGGACAGGCAACTCTGGGCAAGCAACTCGGGGTCATGCGTCACTTTGGCGACCAGCCCTTTTTGAGCAGACACGGGTATGACCTGCTGTGCAGGGATACCCAATATTTCAGCAGTCGACAACTTCTGACGCTCAATCTGGGCTTGAATTTGGGCTGGTGTGCTCAGGGCATCCCACAGGGTGTCAATTTTATTAAGTACTACCAAACGTGTACTGGTATCCGCTTCATCATCAACCAAGTGTTCGCGCCAAATCGCCATATCCGATTTGGTTACGCCGGTATCAGCACCCAAGATAAAAACCACAGCATGTGCCTGTGGAATCAAGCTGACCGTCAACTCGGGCTCTGCACCGATAGCGTTCAGGCCCGGGGTATCCAAAATCACCAAACCCTGCTTGAGCAGTGGATGCGCGATATTGATCAATGCATGGCGCCACTTGGGAACTTCCACCAAGCCTTGCGCGTCAACCATAGGATTGTCTTGCGGGTTTTCATTTTGCCAAAACCCAAGCGCCTTCGCGTCATCCTGCGTGACCCGACGTGTCTCGGCAACCTTTTCCAGTGCCGCAGCCAACTGTTTTGGATCATGCACATCTAAATCAATGCGCGTCCATTTCTCTGGCACCATGCGCCATTCCATCAAGGCTTGTGGCTGCAATCGTGTTTCGATCGGCAGCAGGCGCAGGCAGGGCGGAACATCAACGTCATAGCCCATTTCGGTGGGGCACATAGTCGTTCTGCCGGCACTTGCGGGCATGATGCGCCGACCATATCCGGCAAAGAAAATGGCGTTGATCAATTCAGACTTGCCGCGAGAAAATTCCGCAACAAAAGCCACCATCACCTTGTCGGCCCGCACCTGAATTTCCAACCGCCGCAAGCGCTCTTCCACGGCAGCATCCAGCAACTCGTGGTCTTTCATCCATTCGGCCAGCAACTTCAGCCGAAGGGCAAACTCACGTCGCCAAGTACCGTGTAGATCAAACTGTTCGTTGAATGAAGTAGACAAATTGCCTCCGCGCAATGGATCAATATATCACCGAGGGATTCGATGCACTCAAGATTTCTGGCAATGTGGGCAGAAAAACGTCGACCGCTGACCCTGCCTGATTGATTCTATGGGCGTCGCACACACCCGGCAAGCCTGCCCGGCACGTCCATAAACCATAGCTTCAAGTTGAAAATAGCCCGATTCACCCTTGGCACTGGAAAAGTCTCGCAAAGTGCTCCCCCCACTTGCCACCGCACGCGCCAACACATCCCTGATGGCTGCATGAAGCTTTGCAATACGCCCCCTGCCAAGCCCTGCAGCCGAACGGGTCGGCCTGATGCCCGCCAAGAATAAAACCTCACAAGCATAAATATTTCCAACCCCCACCACAACGTCGCCCGCCAGCAACACTTCCTTGATCGATGACTTTCTTCGCTTCAATCCCGCATGAAAGCGAGAAAGATCGAAATCATCCGACAATGGCTCCATGCCCAGCTTGCCCAACAATTTTTGGGCAATGGGTGCGCTATCACTGTCGGCAAAAACCACAGCACCAAATCGGCGCGGATCAGTCAGCCGAAGCGTTCCTTGGGTAGTTTTCATCTCAAAATGGTCATGCGCGCCAGCTGGTGCCAAATGTTCGGCAAAACTCAATCGCCCAGACATACCCAAGTGCAGCAAAAGCAAACCTTGGTCCAAATCAATCAGCAAATACTTGCCCCGTCTACGCACGGCTCGCACCACCCGCCCCACCAATTCGGACACGGGACATCCCAAAGGCCAACGCAAAGCTTTACCCATGCGGACACAAACCACACGAGAACCCGCAATACCCTGCGCAAAACTCAGTCGCGTGACTTCAACTTCTGGTAATTCAGGCATAACAAAAAATATCAAGCAGCATGGATTATTATTGAACGATGCTGCTTATAAACCGTTTTCTCATTCTCTTGGCATTGACTGGGGCAGTTGTCGCGAACGCGCAAGTCCCGGATAAAAAAATTGCCGAACCCATACGCTCAGCCTTGGACAGGGGTCTCTTTTACGAACTCTTACTGGCTGAACTCAATGCCCGCGGCGGTGAACACGAAGCTGCTTTTTCGCTGGTATTGGACGCTGCACACAAAACAAATGACCCCAGGTTGTATCAGCGCGCCGTCGAAATTGCATTGCAGGGTCGTTACGGCATTTCAGCGCTGCAAGCGGCACGCGCTTGGAAACAGGCCATGCCTACGTCCAGAGAAGCGAATCGCTACGTACTGCAAATTCTGATCGGGTTGAACCGCCTTGGCGAAGCGCTAGAGCCGCTTAAACGCGAAGTCGCCACCGCTGACCCCAAAGAACGAGCCGCCACCATCAGCGTACTCCCGTTGTACTTTGCACGCGCGATTGACAAAAAACTGGCAGCGTCTATCGTCGAGCAGACACTGGCCGACTATCTAACAACCCCCACAGTGGGCGTGGTGTCGTGGAGCGTCATCGGGCGCATGCGCTTTGATGCGGCTGACCACGCCGGAGCGGTCGAGGCGGCGCGCAAAGCGCAATCACTGGACGGCAAATCAGAGTTGCCTGCACTTTTGGCCTTGTCCTTCATGGGTTCAAAAGTGACCTCTGCCGAGTCCATTGTGACCAAGTACCTGGATGGCAAGCCCCGACCAGAAGTACGAATGGAATACGTGCGAGTGCTCCTGAATGCCCGGCGCTATGCGGAAGCCTCCACCCAACTTCAGATTCTGACCTCAGAAAAACCAGATTTCGCCGAAGCTTGGCTCTTGTTGGGCGTCTTGGAATTGCAGGAGGGTGAGCCTTCCGTGGCTGAGCGAACCCTAAAACACTACGTAAAACTGGCTCTGGCCAAGCGCACGGATACGTCGCGCGCTGACACAGACCGTGGTTTGGTCCAAGCCTACCTCTCGCTCGCACAAATAGCTGAGCAGCGAAAAGATTTTTCTGAAGCCGACGCATGGCTCAACCGCATTGACAGCGCCAGCGATGTGCTCAGCGCCCAACTACGACGGGCAGCCCTTCTTGCACGCCGGGGCAAGCTGGAAGACGCACGCAAACTCATTCGCAGCCAGCCAGACCGTTCCAGCGGCGATGCACGACTGAAAATCAGCGCAGAAGTTCAATTGTTGCGCGAGAACAAGCAACACAAAGCCGCCTATGACGTGTTGCTGCAGGCCACCAAAGAGAACCCTAACGATTTTGACCTTGTTTACGATATGGCCATGGTGGCCGAAAACTTGGGAAACTCTGAAGAAATGGAACGCCTTCTGCGCAGCGTGATCGCAGGAAAACCGGACTATCACCATGCCTATAACGCGCTGGGGTATTCATTGGCGGAGCGAAATACCCGCTTGGACGAAGCCAAAGAGCTCATTTTGAAAGCACTGGAGTTCGCGCCTGATGACCCCAACATCAACGACAGCTTGGCTTGGGTCGAATTCAGAATCGGCAACTTGCCAGAAGCCTTGCGCATTTTGCAAACTGCCTTCAAAACCAACCCCAATGCAGAATTTGCCGCACATTTGGGCGAAATTCTGTGGGCAATGGGTCGCAAAGACGAGGCCATTCGTACATGGAAAGAGGGTATGCAGATCAATGCTGAAAATGAAACTCTGCGCGAAACACTCAAGCGACTGCGCGTAAAGCTGTGATACAGCACCTGAGGCTGGTATTGACTGGTTTTTTGCTTGCTACTATTTTGATAGCTGGTTGCGCAATACCTAAAAGGACTGAGCACCAAAATCAAACTGAAACGCCGGTATGGCGCGGCCGCTTGGCCCTTCAGATTGAGCCTGATTCATCACAGGCGCAGGCATCGTCATTTTCGGCCGGATTCGAGCTCACTGGGAACGCCCAAGTCGGCGAATTGACATTGTTTACACCCTTAGGCAGCACGGCCGCAAGCCTTATATGGTCCGAGAAAAGCGCACTCATGCGCACTAGCAGCGATACCCGTCATTTCGATTCACTGGACGCCTTGATCAAACATGCCATTGGCACCGAACTCCCCGTCGCCACCCTCTTTGCGTGGTTGGCGGGTGAAAACTTGGCAGCGGCAGGTTGGCACGCCGACCTGTCACAGCATGCCCGCGGCCGGATCACTGCGCAGCGCTCATCACCAAGCCCCACAGCGGAGCTTCGTCTCGTACTGGAAGACTAAACACGTCCATGAAGTCGCTCTACGACATCACTGCCCCTGCCAAGCTCAATCTCTTTTTGCACATCACTGGCCGAAGAAGCGACGGTTACCACCTGCTGCAATCCGTATTCATGCTGATTGACTGGTGTGACACGCTGCATTTCGAGCTGCGCGCCGATGGCCAGATCAACCGCGAAGACCTGACAACAACCTTGCCTGCAGACGATCTGGTTGTTCGCGCTGCACGCGCACTAAAAACCGCCAGCAACAGCCCGTTGGGCGTTCACATTGGAATTGAAAAACGCATTCCCGCACAAGCCGGCATGGGTGGCGGCTCGTCCGATGCCGCATCCACACTGCTGGCCTTGAATCGGCTGTGGAAACTCGGTTTTTCGCTGGAAAAGCTCAAGCATATCGGGCTGCAATTGGGTGCTGATGTGCCATTTTTTCTGGGTGGCCACAATGCGTGGGTCGAGGGAATCGGCGAAAAAATGGCCCCCATTTCCCTACCCCCAGCCCGTTTTTTGGTGGTCAAACCTGCCCAAGGTTTGGAAACAAAGCTAATTTTCTCTGACCCAACTTTAAAAAGAGACAGCGAAACTGCTATAATTTCAGGCTTCGCTGCAGACGCATTTGGTTTTGGCCGAAACGACTTGCAGAGTGTCGCTGAAAAACTTTGTCCCGGTGTGACGCAAGCTATTGAATGGCTTGGACAGCAAGGACTCAGTGGCCGGATGACAGGCTCTGGAAGTGCGGTGTTTGCACAGGTGTTGCAAGATTTTGACCTCGCTGACGCACCTGGTGTGTTTCAGGTCAAGTTGTGTCGCAATTTGGTTGCACATCCCTTGGCGGGATGGTCAACCACTGACAGCACAGCGCGAGAATGATCGGTTGGTAGCATTAGCTGCCGACCCGTGTAGGGGAGTCGCCAAGCTGGTTAAGGCACCGGATTTTGATTCCGGCATGCAAAGGTTCGAATCCTTTCTCCCCTGCCAAATATAATGCCGTTTCTGCTTCTCGGTCGAGGCGCAGCTACCGCACGCAAAGTGCAGACGCAAACTTTATTCAATCGCTGGAAATACACATGCAGGCTCCCCAACCCCCTGATTTCATGGTTTTTACCGGCAATGCCAACCCCGGTTTAGCGGCAGAAATTGCCAGCCATTTGAATATTTCGCTTGGTTCCGCTACGGTGGGGCGCTTCTCTGATGGTGAAGTCACCGTCGAAATCAACCAGAACGTTCGCGCCCGTGATGTCTTTGTCGTGCAATCCACTTGCGCACCGACCAATGACAATCTGATGGAGCTGCTCATCATGGTTGACGCACTCAAACGCGCTTCGGCCGAACGCATCAGTGCCGTCATCCCCTATTTTGGCTATGCACGGCAGGACCGCCGCCCACGCTCCAGCCGCGTTCCCATTACCGCCAAGGTGGTGGCCAACATGCTGCAAGCTGTCGGTGTTGCGCGCGTTTTGACCATGGACCTGCACGCCGATCAAATTCAGGGTTTTTTTGACATTCCTGTTGACAACATTTATGCATCCCCGGTTCTTTTGGGCGATCTGCGGCAAAAAAAATACGAAGACCTGATTGTGGTGTCCCCCGACGTAGGGGGTGTCGTGCGCGCCCGTGCGCTGGCCAAACAACTTGGCTGCGACCTGGCCATCATCGACAAACGACGTCCCAAAGCCAACGTCAGCGAAGTGATGCACGTCATTGGCGAAATCGACGGGCGCAACTGCGTCATCATGGACGACATGATTGATACTGCCGGAACGCTGGTCAAGGCCGCCGAAGTGTTGAAAGAACGTGGTGCAAAAAAGGTGTACGCGTATTGCACACACCCTATTTTTTCAGGTCCCGCGATTGAACGCATTACCAATGGCGGCGCTCTTGACGAAGTGGTGGTGACCAACACCATTCCACTGAGCCAAAATGCCCGGGCCTGCCAAAAAATTCATCAGGTCAGCGTGGCACCGCTGATCGCCGAAACGATTCAGCGCATTGCAAAAGGTGAATCTGTCATGAGTTTGTTCTCGGATCAAGAAAATCTTTTCTGATTCGGGCAAAAGTGGGCGCTCGCACAATGAGGTGTCGGGCGCTTTTTTTAATCAGAGCCGCACTGGTCGCGGTGGGCTCTTACAGGAGTAATTAGTATGAAATTCGTCGCTTTTGAGCGCGCAAAGCAGGGTACGGGTGCGAGCCGCCGTCTCCGCATCTCCGGTCGCACGCCCGGTATCGTTTACGGTGGCACAAGTGAGCCGTCGCTGATCGAAATTGATCACAACGCCCTCTGGCATGCACTGAAAAAAGAAGCATTCCATGCTGCCGTTCTGGACATGGAAATGGGCGGAGTCGAGAGCAAGGTTTTGTTGCGTGACGTGCAAATGCACCCCTACAAGCAATTGATCCTGCACATTGACTTTCAACGCGTCGATGCCAACACCAAACTGCACATGAAAGTGCCACTGCACTACAGCGGTGACGAGAATTCGCCAGCCGTCAAAAACGATGGCTGCATTGCCAATCACGTGGTGACTGAAATCGAAGTTCTGTGCCTGCCCGCCGACTTGCCAGAATTCATCGCCGTTGATTTGAGTAAACTGAAAAAAGGGGCTTCACTGCACTTGGCCGACGTCGTACTGCCCAAGGGCGTGACGGCTGTAACCCACGGCAAAAACAACCCGGTCTTGGTGTCTGTGGTGGCCGTTGCGGGTGCCGAAGTCGCCCCGGCTGCCGACGCTGCTGCCCCGGCAGCTGCCGCTGGCAAGGCTGGTGCCAAAGGCGCACCAGCTGGAAAGGCCGCTCCCGCCGCCAAAGCACCTGCTGCCAAGAAGAAGTAATTCACGCTTAGCGGCTCACTGCACAAAAGGCTCACCTCGGTGGGCCTTTTTTTCGCCCATAGTTTGGCCAAATTCAAAACCGCCATCCAAACCACAGCGTTACACTGCGGCGCTACCGCAGCCTTTCGCAATGACACTGCGAACCCAACCCCTTTGAATGACCCATGATTAGACTCTTTGTAGGTCTTGGCAACCCTGGCCCCGAATACGAAGCCACCCGGCACAACGCCGGTTTTTGGTGGATCGACGCCGTTGCCCGCGAACTCAAAACCCAGCTGGTGATGGACAAAAGCTACTACGGCCTGGTCGCCCGAACCACCGTGAACGGGCACAACGTGTGGCTGCTCGAACCGCAGACCTTCATGAACGTGTGCGGCAAATCGGTCGCTGCCTTGGCACGTTTTTTCAAGATTTCGCCACAAGAAATTATGGTCGTCCACGACGAGCTCGACGTCAATCCCGGTGAAGCCAAGCTCAGACTGGGCGGCAGCCACGCTGGCCACAACGGTTTGCGCGATATTCACGCCCAGCTCGGCACCGATGACTACTGGCGTCTTCGCCTAGGGGTGGGTCACCCCGGCATCAAGTCCGAGGTCATCAACTGGGTGCTCAAAAAGCCCTCGCTGGACCACCGCATCGCCATTGAGCAAAGCATTGAACGCTCGCTCAAAGCCTTACCCCACTTTTTATCCGGCGACATGGGCAAAGCCACCATGCTGGTGCACACCAGCAAGCCCCCCAGGCCCAAGCCACCCCGGCCAGAAACCCCGTCTGCCGGGCCGCCCGCAGACCCAATCACACCCGCCGCCGAGGTCTAGCCATGCGTTTCGTCGCGCTCAATACTATTATTTTGATAGCTGCTTGCGCAGTATCAACGGGCGCAACAGCCCAAAAAACCTATAAATGTGGCAACAGCTACAGCCAACTGCCCTGCCCCGACGGCGAGGTCATCGACACCGCCGACCCGCGCACCCCGGAGCAAAAATCACAAGCCGATGCAGCCACCCGCCGCGACGCCTTGGCGGCAGATGCCCTGGAAAAATCGCGCCTGGAGCAAGAAAAACGTGCGCTGGCCGCCCGCCCGCCACCACCGCCACCGGCAGCCCCCAGTGCCAAGGAGATCAGCCCTCCCCAAATCATCTACATCCGGAAAAAGAAACCGTCCAGACATGGCCCCAAGGACTTCACCGCCCTGGTACCGGACGAGAGAAAAAGACCGGCCAAGAAGCCCCACTCACGCAAGTCCGGCGCATCCTGACAGTGCAGCAGGGCCAAGCCAGTTCAGGGTGTGCTTGTTTTTTTGACCGCAAGTTGAAGCCGTCGGTACTTTTGCCACAGCGTTTCCTGGTCTTCCACAAACGAGGGGTTGACGGGAATACACGCCACCGGGCACACCTGCACACACTGCGGCTCGTCAAAATGGCCGACGCATTCGGTGCACTTGTGGGGGTCTATTTCATAAATGGACATGCCCAGAAAAATCGCCTCATTCGGACATTCTGGCTCGCACACGTCGCAGTTGATGCATTCGTCGGTGATGATCAAAGCCATGGCTTATTCCATTTCCATATCAATCCGACATGTTGTTGCTTCGCTCTTGCCGTGCCAGAGCACTGTCTGCGGCTTCGCGCCTAATGTCGTATCGATATGGAAACGGAATTACCATCCTCACCACCCTCAAAAATTGTCAGACATAAATACATGCCTAGAATTATCGGTGTTTCGATGCCAACCCTTGTGCCAACATGACCACCCCCGGCATTGCCCTTCATGAATTGGGCGGGCAGGCGTTAATCGCCGCCTACCGACGCCGAGAACTCTCGCCGGCCGAAGTCGTCCAATCGGTCCTGCGCCATATCGACCAATGGGAGCCTCACCTGCACGCCAGCTACCTGCTGCGCCCCGAGCTGGCGTTACAACAGGCGCGTGAATCCGAGGACCGCTGGCAATGCGGCGAGCCCTGTGGCCCGCTGGACGGCGTGCCGGTCACCATCAAAGAGAACATCGCCACCCAGGGCGACCCGATGCCACTGGGCACCTTGGCCAGCGACCTGATCCCGGCCCCCTGGATGCACCGCCTGCGGCCAGACTGCGTGAGGCTGGCGCGGTGCTGCTGTGCAAGACCACCATGCCCGACTACGGCATGCTCTCCAGTGGCTTGTCCAGCTTTCATCCGCTCTCACGCAACCCTTGGGATTTGAACAAGACACCGGGCGGCTCCAGCGCGGGAGGTGGGGCGGCCGCGGCGGCGGGGTATGGCCCGCTGCACGTGGGCACGGACATTGGCGGCTCCCTGCGCCTGCCTGCCAGCTGGTGCGCCATCTTCAGCCTCAAACCCAGCTTGGGCCGCATTCCGATTGACCCCAATTACACTGGCCGAGCAGCGGGCCCCATGACCCGCTGCGTGGCCGACTCGGCGCTGATGATGCAGACACTGGCGCTGCCGGATGCACGCGACAGCATGAGCCTGCCCTACCAAGCGATCCCGTGGGAACAATTTGACCGGGGTGCTGAAATGCTGCGCGGACTCAGGATTGGCCTGCTGCTGGACGCTGGCTGTGGCCTGGAAGTTGAACCCGAAGTGCGCGCCGCCATCGAGCGCGCGGCCCGCATTTTTGAACAAGCCGGAGCCATCGTCGAACCCATGCTGCCCTTCATGACCCCAGCCATGCTGGACGGCATGGACCACGCCTGGCGCATGCGCTCGCACATGGACCTGGCAGCGCTGCATCCCGACAGAAAAGCCTTGGTTCTCCCCTATATCCAGCAATGGGCCGACAGTGCGGCCTCCATGAGCGGGCCGCAGGTGTTTACCGCTTTCAGCCAGTTTCACGCCACCCGCGTGGCCACGGTGCGGGCCTGCCAGCCGTTTGACTACGTGATCTCGCCGACCGCACCCATGCCCGCTTTTGCGGCAGAGCTGCCCTCCCCCACCAACGACCCGCTGCGCCCACTCGAACACATCGGCTTCACCGTGCCCTTCAACATGTCCGAACAACCTGCAGCGTCGATCAACTGCGGCTACACCGCCAGCGGCCTGCCCATTGGCTTGCAGATTGCGGGACGGCGTTTTGACGATCTGGGCGTGCTGCAGGTGTCGCGCGCTTTTGAACTGCTGCGCGACCCGCAGCGTCCGTGGCCTGCAATGCCGAGCGCGGTCAGATGACCCACCCTGGAGCAGATCAAATCAAGTCTTACCCAGCAAGGTTGTCGTTGATCTTGCTTTCAGCCTTCATTTGCATGAACTATTTCCTTCCGACCTACGCCATGCTGCGACCAAATTTTCAGGTAAAGACTTTCAAGGTCACGCGCAAAGCCTACCGTATCAAACAGCGGTGCTTGAAAACGTTGCGAGTCAAGTTTTTCACGCATAGCGGCCAATTTCACTGAATCCTCGGCCAAGGCTCGGGCCAGCTGGCTGTAAGCATCCCAATCTTGACAAATCAATTCTGGCAAACCCACCGCTTGGAGCAGGCTTGCACCTACCCTGCTGGCAAAGGTATCGCCAACCCTTGTAATTAATGGCACACCAGACCACAACGCGTCAATTCCAGTTGTGTGGGAACCATAAGGGTGGGTGTCCAGGGCAAGGTCAGCGAGTTGAAGTCGTGCCAGATGTTCTTCTGGCGCAGATAGAAAATCAGCAAACACTAAGCGTTCCGGCTCAATCCCGCGGCGCACCGTTTCGCGCTGCAGGTTGGCTATGGCTGCCTCACTGGGCTTGTGGAGCCAAAGTATGCTGTCAGGTATTGCCTTCAGCAACTTGCACCAGATATCAAAAACCTCGGAATTGAACTTGTAGCTCTGGTTGAAACTGCAGAAGATGAAGCCTTCTTCAGGCAATCCTGACTCACGCCGTGTCGGGCGGACACCGATTTGGCGGCTGTGGTCATATGGCATATAGCAGTAGGGCATCAGGGCAAGAGTTTCTGTGAAATGGTCAGCGTGGTGGGGTGGTGTGACAACAGGGTCACCAATGATGTAGTCGGCCAGACGTTCATGGCCCAATGTGCCCGAGTAACCAAGCCAGCTAATGATGACGGGTGCTGGGCGAAGTGCCACGATGCCCAAGCGAGAATTCTGGGTATACCCGGTTAGATCAATCAGTAGATCAATGCCGTCATCGACTATTTGTTGGGCTGCTTCAATGTCAGACAACTGCCTAATCGTACGAAATGTGTCCGCACTATTGACTGCCTGTGCCTGGCAACTGTCCTGAATCTCAGGCCCGTAGGAGTAGAGATTTATGGCAAAGCGGGCCTTGTCGTGAGAATTAAGTACCCCACCCAACAAGTGCATCACAGCATGATTGTAAAAATTAGCAGAGAGGTAGCCGATGCGAAGGCGATCACGTTCCGGGTGTGTATTGGATGCTACCAAAGGCACCTGCGCCAACTCGGTTTGATATAGTTTTTTGGCATGCAGCCTTCCTGCCTGCTTCTGGATGGCGGGGCCATCAGCGGTGGGCATGGCTAAGAATCCAAAGGGACTGATGGAAACTGATTCATTGTTCAAAATCGCCTTCAGTTCCTTTTCTTGATGTTCCGTTTGGCTCCAGTCGCAGATGTAGCGCGAACAAAAATAAATACTGGCCAAGGTGGTTTCATCGGGATTTTTGACCTTCCGAAAAAAATCAATTGCTTCTGTAAAGCGCTTGCATTCCTGAAGCAATATTCCGAAATTCTGGCGTGCATTGGAAACTCCGCCAGAATCGAGGCTCAGGGCTTTCTTGTAAGCAATTTCAGAATCCTTGAATTGCTCACGCCCCGCCAAAGCATCAGCAAGAGTGCAGTACGCATCCGCCAAACTAGGCGCAAGTTTGATAGCTTTCCAACTGAGAGATTCTCCTTCGTCGAACTGTCTCAAAGAATTCAGCAAACCAGCTAGGTTGACATAGATGGCAGCGATATCAGGACCGAGTTCAATGGCTCTGCGCAATGCTACGAGTGCCTCAGTTGGCAACCCCTGTGCCTTGAGCACCAGCCCCAAGTTCGAATGCGCTTGCGCGTAGTCTGGTGCCAATTGAATGGCGCGGCGAAAACAGGCTGCAGCTTCGTCTTGATACCCCATCGCCAAAAATTGCAAGCCAACATCGCTTTGTCCCGCCGCAGAATCCTTGATCAATGGCAAGACATTTCGGAATGTCTCAATGGCGTCTGGTATTTTCCCGAGCCCCCGCAGTGCTCGTCCCAAGTTAAACACTGCCTCCGCTTGCTCTGGTGCCAAGCGCAACACCTGCCTGCAGTGCTGTTCGGCATTGCCATGGTGGCCAAGATCATTTGCAAGGTGTCCCAAGTTGATCAGATCACTCAAGTTTCCTGGGGATCGCGCCAAGTGAAATTCAAAGGCTTTGTAAGCCTCCTGAATTCTCCCTGCTTGCAAGAGGGCACTAGCGAGCAGTTCCACTATTTCAAGTTCAGCAGGAAGCAGTTTTCTCGCCTTGGTCAAGGATGCGATCGCATCACTGGATCGACCTAGATTCAATTGGGCCAATCCAAAAATATGCCAAACGTGTCCTGACCTTGGCCAGCGGATTGCGCACTCATGTGCTTTGATCGCAAGCAATTCAAATTGACCGCTTTGTAAAAGACCCACTAAAAATTGAATTGGCGGTTGATTACTTGACTGGAGATTTTTTTGCATAGTGAATCGGGGGACTTTGATTTTTCGCACGAAACATAAGCCGCGCTTGATCAGCAAGATTATCCATGCTCAAGTTGAAGCCAACCCCAATCCCAGCCCCGCCAGATAAATCTGAATGCTGACTTCGGCAGTTTTCACCAGATCAAACACCTCGGGCGCCAGCAGCCAGCTGTGAATCAGGCCCACCACCAGCGCGTGCAGCCCATGCGACATGGCCATGGGTGAAGCCAAAGGCAGATTGCGGCGGCTGCAGGCGTCTTGCAAGGCATGGTGCATCTGGCACACCACATCGGCATGGCTTTTGATCTGGCGCGCTTTGATGGCCAGCAGTTCGTCAACGTATTCCACCTTGTAGGTCGCCACTTCAAAGACCTGACGGGTGCGCTTATCAGAAGCAATTTTGCGCAGCGCATCCAATATGGCCGCAACCAGTTCGCGCAAACCGTCCTGCCCGCTGACTTGCCCGCTTTTTTGCAGCGCCTCCTCCATCGGCAGCGTGATACGTTCCAGCATCGCGTTGAACAGATCGGCCTTGTTCTTGAAATGCCAATAAATCGCCCCCCGGCTGGCCCCTGCAGCCTGGGCAATGTCGTTGAGCGAGGTGCGGGAAACGCCTTTTTCGGCAAACACCCGCTCGGCAGCATCGAGCAATTGGTGGCGGGTGGCAAAGGCGTCTTCTTTGGTGCGGCGGGCCATGAATGGCGTCTTTCAAAACAATAGGTTCACAAAGGGCATTCTCATACATTCACCCTTGTATGTATACTGCAAATTAAATTTTTTACCCGCTGTGCGGCAGGCCCGTTTTGCCCTGTCTGGCGTCATATTTTTGGAATTACACCATGCACCCATTCCACCGTTCAAATTTTTTGCCACGCGCCAGTTGGCCCCAGGCCCGCCGGGTTCTGACCCTCAGCACATGGGGATTGGCCAGCCTGTTAGTGGCCTGCGGACAAAGCAGCACCGCACCCGCTGGTCCGCCCGGCGGTATGCCCCCTGCCGAAGTGGGCGTGATCAAGGTCAGCCCTGGTGATGTGGGCTTGACGACCGAATTGCCAGGCCGGCTGGAAGCCTCGCGGGTGGCCCAAGTGCGGGCGCGGGCCGCTGGTATTTTGCAAAAGCGCTTGTTCCGGGAAGGCAGTGAGGTCAAAGCCGGCCAAGCCTTGTTCCAGATTGACGCCAGCCCCTACAAGGCCACACTGGACAGCGCCCAGGCCGGCCTTGCCAAAGCCGAGGCCAACCTGATGCAGGCCAGCGCCCAAGCCCAGCGCTACAAACCCCTGGCTGAAGCCAAAGCCATCAGCCAGCAGGAATATGTCGCAGCACAGGCCGCGCAAATGCAGGCGCAAGCTGATGTGGCCCTGGGCAAGGCCGCCGTGCAGACCGCCCGCATCAACCTGAATTACGCCAACGTCAGCGCGCCGATTTCAGGGCGCATTGGCCGTGCGCTGGTGACCGAGGGCGCACTGGTGGGCCAAGGCGAAGCCACGCAACTGGCCGTGATTCAACAAATCAACCCGGTGTATGTCAACTTCACCCAGTCTGCGGCTGAGGTCATGAAACTGCGCCAGGCGCTGGACAGCGGCAAGTTCAAACGCGCCGGCGGCGGCCAGGCGGCCAGCGTGCGTATCGTGCTGGAAGACGGCAGCGAATACGCCCGCGCTGGCAAGCTCTTGTTTTCAGACCTGACCGTGGACGCCAGCACCGGCCAGATCACCCTGCGCGCCGAAGTGCCCAACCCGGATGGCACCCTGTTGCCGGGCCTGTATGTACGGGTGCGCCTGGAGCAGGCGCTGGCCAGCAATGCCATCACCCTGCCGCAGCAGGCGGTGACCCGCTCCGCGCAAGGCGACTCGGTGATGGTGGTGGGCAATGACGGCAAGGTCAAGCCGCGCCCGGTCAAGGTGGGCGGCCAGCAAAACGGCCAGTGGATTGTGCTGGACGGCCTGCAAAGTGGCGAACAGGTAATGGTCGATGGCTTCCAGAAACTGCGTGGCGACGCACCAGTCAAACCTGTGCCATGGCAGGCTCCGGGCAGCAAGGCGGCAGTACCCGCGGGTGCTGGCGCATCTTCACCCCCAGCGGCAGCCGCAGCGGCGACGTCCAGCCCCGCCAGTGCAGCCTCTGCCGCCAGCCGCTAAGGAACCCTTCAAATGGCGAAATTTTTTATCGACCGGCCCATCTTTGCGTGGGTAATTGCGCTGTTCATCATGGTGATGGGCGCAGTGTCCATCACGCAACTGCCCATCAACCAGTACCCGCCGGTGGCACCGCCGTCCATCGTGGTGTCCACCGCCTACCCGGGCGCCTCGGCCCAGACGCTGGAAAACGCGGTGCTGTCTGTGATCGAGCGCGAAATGAATGGCGCGCCGGGCCTGATCTACATGGAATCGGTCGCGCAAGCGGACGGCACCGGCAACATCACCCTGAGTTTTCAACCTGGCACCAACCCCGATCTGGCGCAGGTGGAGGTGCAAAACCGCCTCTCGCGTGCCACGCCGCGCCTGCCTTCGGCGGTCACGCAACAAGGCGTGCGCGTGGACAAAGCGCGCAGCAATTTTTTGCTGTTCACCATTTTGTCGTCCTCCGACCCGGCCTGGAACCCGGTGGCTTTGGGCGACTATGCCGCGCGCAGCGTGTTGCCTGAACTGCAGCGCGTGCCCGGCGTCGGTCAGGCCCAGTTGTTCGGCACGGAGCGCGCCATGCGCGTGTGGATTGACCCGGCCAAGCTGCTCGGGCTCAACCTGTCGGCACCCGACGTGACCGCCGCCATTCGTGCGCAAAACGCGCAGGTTTCCGCGGGCGAAATTGGCAGCCTGCCCAATGTCGCCGGTCAAGGCATTGCCGCCACGGTGATTGTGAACGGCCAGCTCTCCAGCGTGGAGCAGTTCGGCAATTTGGTCCTGCGCGCCAATGCGGACGGCTCGACCGTGCGCCTCAAAGACGTGGCCCGCATTGAGCTGGGCGCGCAGAGCTACGCCACCTCGGCCCGCCTGAATGGCAAGCCCTCCACCGGCATTGGCGTGCAACTTTCCCCCAGCGGCAACGCCCTGGCCACGGCCAAGGCGGTGCGCGCCAAAATGACTGAACTGGAGCGCTTTTTCCCGCAGGGCATGAGCTGGACCATTCCTTATGACAGCTCGCGCTTTGTCTCCATTTCGATTCGCCAGGTCACTCAAACGCTGGTGGAAGCGGTTGCGCTGGTGTTTTTGGTGATGTTCCTGTTTTTGCAAAACTGGCGCTACACCATCATCCCCACCGTGGTGGTGCCGGTGGCGCTCCTGGGCACTTTTGCCACCTTGCTGGCCATGGGTTTTTCTATCAACGTGCTGACCATGTTCGGCATGGTGCTGGTGATCGGTATCGTGGTGGACGATGCGATTGTGGTGGTGGAAAACGTCGAGCGGATCATGAGCGAGGAAGGTTTGACGCCGGTTGAGGCCACCCGCAAAGCCATGGGCCAGATTTCTGGTGCCATTGTTGGCGTCACCGTGGTGCTGGTTTCGGTGTTCGTGCCGCTGGCTTTTTCAGCGGCTCGGTGGGCAACATCTACCGGCAGTTTGCCACCGTCATGGGCGTGTCCATTGCGTTCTCGGCCTTTCTGGCGCTATCACTCACACCCGCCCTTTGCGCTACCTTTGCTCAAGCAGGTCGAGGCGGGTCACCACCATGCCAAGCGCGGATTTTTTGGCTGGTTCAACCGCGGCTTTGCCAGTACCGCCAAGGGTTACGAAGGCGCAGTGGCACGCATGTTGCCGCGTGCCGCCCGTTATTTGCTGATCTATGTCGCCATCGTGGCGGCGGCGGCTGTGGTCTATATGCGCCTGCCCACCTCCTTCCTGCCCAACGAAGACCAGGGCACCATGCTGGTCAACGTCCAATTGCCCCCCGGTGCCACCCAGGAACGCACCCGCGCGGTGATGCAACAGGTGGAAGGCTTCATGCTCAAGCAGCCTGAAGTGCAAAGTGTGGTTGGGGTGCTGGGGTTCAGCTTTTCCGGCTTGGGTCAAAACGCTGCCTTGGCTTTTGTCACGCTCAAGGACTGGACTGAGCGCACCGGTCCAGCAAGTTCTGCGCAGGCGGTGGCCGGGCGTGCCTTTGGTGCCCTGATGGGGGTGCGAGATGCCTTTATCTACCCCTTGAGTCCACCCCCCATTCCCGAACTGGGAACCGCCTCGGGCTTTAATTTGCGGCTGCAGGATCGCGCAGGCCTGGGCCATGACGCCCTGCTGGCCGCACGCAACCAGCTGCTGGGGTTGGCAAGCCAAAGCAAAGTGCTCAGCCAGGTGCGCCCGGACGGTCTGGAAGATGCGCCCCAACTGCAGCTCGACATTGACCGCGACAAGGCCCAGGCCCTGGGCGTCAGCTTTGAGGCCATCAATGCCGTCATCTCGACAGCGCTGGGCTCGGCCTATGTGAACGACTTTCCCAACGCCGGGCGTTTGCAGCGCGTGGTGGTGCAGGCGGATGCGCCCGCGCGCATGCTGCCCGATGATCTGCTCAAACTGAGTGTTCCAAACAACCGGGGCCAGGCCGTGCCGCTCTCAAGCTTTGCCAGCACCCGCTGGATCAAGGGTGCCATGCAAACCATTCGCTACAACGGCTACCCCGCCATGCGCCTGGGCGGCAGCGCGGCACCCGGCTTCAGTACCGGCGACGCCATGGCCGAGATGGAGCGCCTGGCGGCTCAATTACCACCCGGGTTTGGCTACGAGTGGACCGGCCTGTCGCGTGAGGAAAAACTGGCCGGCTCGCAGTCGCTCATCCTCTACAGCTTTGCCATTTTGTCGGTCTTTTTGTGCCTGGCCGCGCTGTATGAGAGCTGGACGATTCCGCTGGCCGTGATTCTGGTGGTGCCGCTGGGTGTGCTGGGCGTTTTGCTGGCCACCCTGATGCGGGATTTTTCCAATGATGTGTATTTTCAGGTCGGCCTGATCACCATCATTGGTCTGTCGGCCAAAAACGCAATTTTGATCATCGAGTTTGCCAAAGACCTGCAGGCCCAGGGCAAAGGCATCATTGAGGCCGCGCTGGCCGCCGCCCACCTGCGTTTTCGCCCGATTGTGATGACCTCCATGGCCTTCACCCTGGGGGTGTTGCCACTGGCACTGTCCTCGGGTGCGGGCTCGGCCAGCCAGCGTGCCATTGGCACGGGTGTGATTGGCGGCATCGTCACCGGCACCGGCCTGGCCGTGCTGTTTGTGCCGATCTTTTTCGTGGTGGTGCGCAGCCTGTTCAAAGACAGCGCGCGCCAGCAACAGGTTCATGCGGCCCAGGCTGCGCACATGGGAGTGCATGCTGATGAATAAGTCTTTTCAATCCCGGGGCCGTCACGCGGGCTTTGGACCGCGCACGGTCTTGACGCTGACTGCGGCCGCCCTGCTGGGCGCTTGCGCGCAGATGCCAGCCTACCAGCGCCCTGCCGCTCCAATAGCCGCGCAATGGCCAGGCACCCCGACCACGCCGCAAGCAGCGCCAGCCATCGCCGCAAGCGAAAGCAAGGTCATTTGGCAAGACTTTTTTGCCGATCCGTCGCTGCGCCAGCTGATCAACACCGCACTGGCCAACAACCGCGACCTGCGCGTGGCCGTGTTGGTCATGGAACAAGCCAGCGCCCAGCTCGGCATCAAACGCGCTGACCAGTGGCCCACACTGAGCGCCCAAGTGGCGGCCTCGCGCGCGCCCAACAGCTCCGGCGGCATCACCAGCGCTTACCAGGCAGGGCTGGCGGTGACCGCTTATGAAATCGACTTCTTTGGCCGCGTGGCCAGCCTCAAGGAACAAGCCCTGGCCCAGTTTTTGGCCACCCAGGAGGCCAGCCACACCGTGCGGATCAGCCTGATGTCTGCTGTAGCCCAAACCTGGCTGGGCTTGCTGGCCGACGAAGAACTGATGGCCATCTCCAAGCAGACCCTGAGCACGCGTGAGGGCTCGCTGAAACTGGTCAAGCTGCGCTTTGACAACGGAGCCTCCTCCGAGCTGGACTTGCACCAGGCCCAGTCGCTGCTGGAGTCGGCCCGCGTCACGCTGGCGCAGCAGCAACGCCAGCGCGCGCAGGGTGAAAACGCCCTGGTGCTGCTGCTGGGCCAAGCCCTGCCCGACGAGGTTCGCCAGCGCCTGGCAGGGCAAAAGCTCACCCAAGTACGCCTGCCCGAAGTGCCCAGCGGATTGCCCTCCGATTTGCTCACCCGCCGCCCGGACATTCGCCAGGCCGAGCAACAGCTTTTAAGCGCCAATGCCAACATTGGCGCTGCACGCGCCGCGTTTTTCCCCCGCATTTCGTTGACCGCAGGCGTGGGCAGCGCCAGCTCGGAACTCTCCGGCCTGTTCAAGGACGGCTCCTGGGGCTTTACGCTGGCACCGCAGCTGGTACTGCCCCTGCTCGATGCTGGCCGCAACCAATCCATGCTGGCCTCTGCCAAGGTTGGTTTTGACATGGCGGTGGCCCAGTACGAAAAATCCATCCAGAGCGCTTTCCGCGAGGTAGCAGACGCCCTGGCCGGGCGCGAAACCCTGGCGCAGCAACTGCAGGCCCAGCAAGCCCAGCTTGAGGCCGAAACCGCCAGATTGCGCCTGACCGACCTGCGCTACCAGAATGGTGCGGCCAACCAGCTCGAATGGCTCGATGCCCAGCGCTCCCAGTTCGCCAGCCAGCAGGCACTGGTGCAGGTGCGGCTGGCCTACCTGCAAAACCAGGTGGTGCTTTACAAGACACTGGGGGGTGGGTAAGCGGCTGTCTGTTTTTTGCGTTGATTCTGTGATTTTCCCCCGCTCCCCCCAGCCCATTTGGCCGCGTCTTTAAAGGTAGGTCGTGCCTCTTGACGATGTGGACTCAACGCTGATTGATTGATCGAGTGGCTAACCAATTGCCACTGAAACCGAGTGACTGACGGGAAAATGATTGCAAAGCCGTAGAGGACAGTTTCAGACTGTTATGCTGCCGGTCACTTGGCACAGCTGTAAGACAAGTCCGCAGCGTTTGCGGACCATGCTCGCACAGGTTTGTAGTGGCCGATGACACCGGGGCAGATGGCTCCGCTCATGTCCCCCGGACCGGACTGCGCCCGATCCTCCTCCTTTACTTCGCTACACCATCCACCCCGCCGTCACCGTCAGCCGACAATGCGTATGCGCAAACTCTCTATAGCAATCGGCGAATGACCAACAACGGTTGAAGACTCAGGCTGGCGTGGCGTTCAGTGAAGTGAGGTCAAGGAGGAGCCCGCAACGCGGGCGGGGGACACGAACGGAGCTCAATGCCACGTCGGCCTGAGTCCTGCTGTGAGAGCGGCGACTGCTGGCCTGCTGGAGTCATTCACGGCCAAAAAACGCTTAAATTACTCCCATTTTGATAGCTGTTTGCGCACATTCCACGTGCGCAAGTGGCCTATTTTGTTACTCAATTTCAGACAGGGGCAGAGCAAGCTTTCATTTTGAACCCAAGGAGCCAACCCCACCGCTGCGTCCCGATATCCACCGGCAGAACAGATTGCACCCGAGTCTTGTCCGCCCCAAAACCCACGGTAAGCCAAGTAAGCCGCAATAACCGCAGACAGAAAACTGGGTAACCAGACACCCAAGCCTGTGAAATCCTTCGGCGGAGAAATAGCCCATGATGCAGCCAACACAGCAACATTCAATGCCACGAGAACCAACCCCGCCCAAGGCCGCAAAGTACAAAACATGCCAGCAACCAACAGCAACAGGCAACACAAGAATACATAGGGCAGCACCACAAAGCCTGAGAACAACAATTCAAAAATGGCCCTGAGAAAACCCCCGCTTTCTGCTACACGCCCGATCAGGTACAAGTACAGCGCAATTGCCAAACCAGTGCTTGGCAGAACCGCGCTACCCCCAAAAGTGCTTTGCGCTGCCAAGGCGCAAACCACAGCCATAGCACCAGCTATGGCGCGGATTTGCAACGCAGCAATCGTAGATGCAAAGCATTTTGAATGTCGCGAGATTTCTGCAACCAAGCACTACGCATGGCCAACAATTGCGCCGTTACGAAGCCAATGGCGTTGGCCATATTGCTTGCCATGAGCGCCCATCCGTTCAAAGACTTGCCGATATGCCGTCAATGCGATCGATGCGAACAACAATGCGGGTAGCTTGCTGACTGCGCCCAATGACATAGCGCTCATCGAGTGAAACGACAACCATGGGGATGGCCGATCCGGCCGTGTGAATGATGAGACCTTTGCTTTTTTCTTTGCTTTCCATGAGCGTGGCACGCAAAGGATCTTTCTCACCGGCAAGCACTGGATCAGCGGCTTGCGCCGCGCCACTCGCAACACTGAAAGTAAGCACAAGAGCGCTGATGAAACGGGAAAGGGTTTTCATATTGACCTCGTTCTATGGATTTGAATCGGGTTGAAATCTAAATGGCATTACTGCCGCGCGGTGCGGGTATTGGCTGGCAGGGCCTGCGGGTAGCTGGTGCGAAAGGGGTTGATGTCCAGCCCGCCCCGGCGCGTGTAGCGGGCGTAAACAGCCAGCTTGAGCGGCTGGCAGCGCGTCCAGATGTCCATGAAGATGCGCTCCACGCACTGCTCATGAAACTCGTTGTGGTTGCGAAAGCTCACCAGGTACTGCAACAGCCCTTCCTGATCGATCGGGGTGCCGGTGTAGCTGATCTGCACGCTGCCCCAGTCCGGCTGGCCGGTGACCAGGCAATTGCTCTTGAGCAGGTGGCTGACCAGCACTTCCGTCACCGGGGCTTCGCTGCCCGGCTCGGTCAGCACTTTGAGCAGATCGGGTGCCGGGGTGTAGCGGGTGCATTCCACGTCCAGCCGGTCCAGGCTCAGGCCGTCAAGCTCGTAAATGGGTTCACGGTCGAAAACATCAGGCAACAAAATCCTGACGCCAACCGAACCTTGCACACCATGCCCCGCATCCCGCGAAGTATGTCGCCACACCGCTTCGCTCACATCGGCGCGCAAGCGGGTTTTGACCGCTTCTACATCGGCAAAGCGGGTGTTGTTAAAGCTGTTCAGGTAAAGCTTGAAGGACTTGCTCTCGATGATGTTTGGCGTTTCCGCCGGCACGGTGAAGTGCGCCAGCGCCACCTGCGGCTTGCCGCGCAGGTTCAGCCAGCTCAGCTCAAACGCTGTCCACAAATCGGCTCCAAAAAAAGGCGCGCTCGCCGCAATGCCAATCTCGTGGCGCTTGGGCGCGCGCGGGATTGGAAACAGCAGGGACGCGTCGTACTGGTCAACGTAGGCCGTGGCTTTGCCCAGCTGGGATTGGTCGGGGCTGCTCATGGGTTGGCTTTCAAATGCGCCAGCAGCGGCACCAGCAGGCGCTCGACCACACCGGGTGCCAAATCGTGGCCCATGCCCTCGATGCCAACCAGTTTGGCACCCGGAATGCGCCGGGCGGTGTCTTCGCCGCAGGCAAAGGGCACCAGCGGGTCGTTCTGGCCGTGCAGCACCAGGGTGGGCACTGTGATGTAGCCCAGCTGCGCCGCCCGCGTGGTGTCCGCCACCACCGCCATCATCTGCCGGGTGGAGCCGACCGGGTGAAAGCTGCGGTTGATGCCTTTGAGAATGCGCTCACGCAGTTCAGCCTCGCTCACCGGAAAACCCGGACTGCCAATCACCTTGAACAGCCGCACGTAATGGTTCAGCACCGCCTTGTGGCTGTTGCCAGCCGGGCGTTTGAGCAGCACGCGCAGCACCTCACCCGTGGGCTTGGGCAGGTCCCGGGCACCGCTGGAGCTCATGATGCTGGTCAAACTCAACAAGCGCTCGGGTGCCGCCAACGCCAGCCGCTGCCCGATCATGCCGCCCATGCTGACCCCCACCACATGCGCCTTGGCCACGCCCAGGGCATCCAACACCCCCAGCGAGTCGGCGGCCATGTCGCTCAAGGTGTAAGGCGACTGGGGCGTGAGGCCAATGCGGTATTTAAGACCCTCCCACAAGAGCTTGGGTCTTCCCAGATCGTCAAAAAACTGACTCAGCCCAATGTCGCGGTTGTCGTGGCGAATCACGCGGTAACCGGCATCCTCCAAGGCCTGCACCAGTTGCGGCGGCCAGGCGATGAGCTGCATGCCCATGCCCATGATCAGCAGCACCACCGGGCGCGGGTCGCCTGGTGCGGCGGTGTCGTCGGCTTCTATCTCAATTCCGTTTGCTCTTATTTTCATAGCTGCTTGCGCATATAAAATGGGCGCTAGAGCCCGATTTGATGTATAAATCTCACGCCGTCAGGTGC
This sequence comes from Candidatus Rhodoferax bjergmarkensis, assembly GCA_016708345.1. Classification (GTDB taxonomy): domain Bacteria; phylum Pseudomonadota; class Gammaproteobacteria; order Burkholderiales; family Burkholderiaceae_C; genus Rhodoferax; species Rhodoferax bjergmarkensis. Next base: position 67,406 of record JADJFX010000019.1, on the reverse strand, counting down.
CGCCGAAACACCAGCCGTGCAGGCCCGGAGGCTGCGGCGTCATAACCATAACCTTCGGCGTCAAACGCCTGCAACTGCTGCGGCGTGACGACCCGGTGGGTGGCGGCAAAACGCGCCATCAGTCCCCGCGCGCGCTTGGCCATGAAGCTGATGATCTTGTACTGGCCGTTTCGGTATTCCTCAAACACACAGTCCACTACCCGCGCCTTGAGCGCTTTGGCGTCTACCGCCTTGAAATACTCCTGCGAGGCCAGGTTGACGATGACGGGCGACACGTCTCGCCGCAAACGCTCATTTAAATAGTTTGCGATGTCCGTGCCCCAGAACTTGTACAAATCCTTGCCCTTGTCGTTGGCCAGCTTGGTGCCCATTTCCAGCCGGTAGGGCTGCATCCGGTCGAGCGGACGCAGCACACCGTACAAGCCGCTCAGGATGCAAACATGGTCCTGCAACCAGGCCATCTCGTTGGCCCCCAGGCTTTTGGCGTCCAGCCCCTCGTACACATCGCCGTTGAAGGCCAGCACCGACTGTTTGGAGTTTTTGGCGGTGAATTTGGGTCGCCACGCTTCATAACGCGCCACGTTCAGCCCCGCCAGCGTGTCAGACAGGCTCATCAGCCCGGCAATTTCCTGAGGCGATTTCACTTTGAGCAAATCAATCAGCTGCTGCGATTGCCGCGTGAACAGGGGCTGGGTGTGAGGTACATCGCCCGCCGGGGTGTCGTAGTCCAGCGATTTGGCGGGTGACAGAAGAAATAGCATGGCAAATGGCGCTGCGTGAAAAAGCGGCCATTATCCCCACAGATAAAATCGACCGGCCCCATCCTAACTGAGACACCATGAACGACGCACTGCAACAACCCGGCCTGAACAGCCTGTCCAAATCTTTTGAGCCTGCCGCCATCGAGGCCCATTGGGGGCCAGAGTGGGAACGCCGTGAATACGCCCACGCGGGTTACCGGGGCTCCAAAGCCCCCAAGGAAGGCGCGCCCTCGTTCGCCATCCAGTTGCCTCCGCCCAATGTGACCGGCACGCTGCACATGGGGCACGCGTTTAACCAGACCATCATGGACTCGCTCACGCGCTACCACCGCATGAGCGGTGCCAACACGGTGTGGATTCCGGGCACCGACCACGCCGGCATTGCCACCCAAATTGTGGTGGAGCGCCAGCTGCAAGACCAAAAGATCAGCCGCCACGACCTGGGCCGCAAAAACTTTGTCGCCAAGGTGTGGGAGTGGAAAGAAAAGAGTGGCAACACCATCACCACCCAGATGCGCCGCATGGGCGACAGTGTGGACTGGAGCCGCGAGTACTTCACCATGGACGAAAAATTGTCCCAAACGGTGACCGAAACCTTTGTGCAGCTTTATGAAGAAGGCCTGATCTACCGTGGCAAACGGCTGGTCAACTGGGACCCGGTGCTGCAAAGCGCGGTGAGTGACCTGGAGGTAGAGAGCGAAGAAGAAGACGGCTCCATGTGGCACATCTGCTACCCGTTTGCACAGGGCGCGCAGCTGGTGGGTGGCCAAGCGGCCATGGGCCTGACGGTAGCCACCACCCGCCCCGAAACCATGCTGGGCGACGTGGCGGTCATGGTGCACCCTGAGGATGAGCGCTACAAACACCTGATCGGCAAACAGGTCACCCTGCCCTTGTGCAAGCGCACCATCCCCATCATTGCCGACGACTATGTGGACAAGGCGTTTGGCACCGGCGTGGTCAAGGTCACCCCGCGCATGACCAGAACGACTACGCAGTGGGCCAGCGCCACAAGCTGCCGATGATGTGTGTGCTGACGCTGGACGCCAAGATCGACAGCAACGCACCTGCCGCCTACGTCGGCATGGACCGCTTTGAGGCGCGCAAACAGATCGTCAAGGACCTGGACGCGCTGGGCCTGCTGGTGGAAGTGAAAAAACACAAGCTGATGGTGCCGCGCTGCGCCCGCACCGGCCAGATCATCGAGCCGATGCTGACCGACCAGTGGTTTGTCAGTATGAACAAAGTGCCTGCCCAAGCCACTTCTTCTGAAGAAAATCAAGCCCCTGCGCCCGTCAGTATTGCGCAAGGCGCTATCGATGCTGTAGCAAGTGGCGAGGTTCGGTTTGTGCCGGAGAACTGGGTTAACACCTACAACCAGTGGATGAACAACATCCAGGACTGGTGCATCAGCCGCCAGCTGTGGTGGGGCCATCAGATTCCGGCCTGGTACGACGAAGACGGCAAAGTCTATGTGGCGAGTAGCGAGCTGGAGGCCCAGGCCCAGGCCCCCGGTAAAAAGCTCAGGCGAGATGAAGACGTGCTCGACACCTGGTACTCCTCGGCGCTGGTGCCCTTTAGCACCTTGGGCGGGGCAGATGCTGACCCCACGCTGGCGACTTCGACGGCAGCGCTGTCTGACTACGACCTGTACCTGCCCTCCTCCGTGCTGGTCACCGGCTATGACATCATCTTCTTCTGGGTCGCCCGCATGATCATGATGACCAAGCACTTCACCGGGAAAGTGCCGTTCAAACACGTTTACATCCACGGCCTGGTGCTCGACTCGCACGGCAAGAAAATGAGCAAGTCCGAGGGCAATGTGCTCGACCCGGTGGATTTGATTGACGGCATTGCACTGCCCGAATTGCTGGTCAAACGGGTGGAGGGCCTGCGCAAACCCGAAACTGCGCCCCAAGTGCGCAAAAACACCGAGAAAGAATTCCCGGCGGGCATTCCAGCCTTTGGTGCCGATGCGTTGCGCTTCACTTTTGCCTCGCTCGCATCCCTGGGGCGCAGCATCAACTTCGACGCCAAGCGCTGCGAGGGTTACCGCAACTTTTGCAACAAGCTGTGGAACGCCAGCCGCTTTGTGCTGATGAACTGCGAGGGCCAGGACTGCGGCCTGGCCGAGCACGCCGCGCAGTCTTGCGCCACGGGCGGCTACCTGAACTTCAGCCAGGCCGACCGCTGGATCGTCTCGCTGTTGCAGCAGGTGGAAGCCGAAGTGGCCAAGGGCTTTGAAGACTACCGGCTGGACAACGTAGCCAGCACCATTTACGACTTTGTCTGGAACGAGTTTTGCGACTGGTACCTGGAAATTGCCAAGGTACAGATTCAAACCGGTGATGACAGCCAACAAAGGGCCACGCGCCGCACCCTGATCCGCACGCTGGAAACCATTTTGCGTCTGGCGCACCCCATCATTCCGTTTGTCACCGAAGAGTTGTGGCAAAAAGTGGCCCCGGTGGCCGGGCGCAGCGGTGAATCCGTTTCCATCGCCGCTTATCCGACCAGCCAGCCGGATCGCATTGATGAGGCGGCCATTGCCTATGTCGCCAAACTCAAGCAGCTGGTGGACGCCTGCCGCAATCTGCGCGGCGAGATGAAACTGTCACCCGCCACCCGGCTGCCGCTGTTTGTGGTTGCCACCCACTTGGAAGAGGCTGCTTTCCTGCGCCAGGCAGCCCCGGTGCTGCAAGCCCTGGCCAAGCTGAGTGAAGTGCGCGTATTTGATGATGAAGCCGCCTGGGCCGACGCCGCGCAAGCCGCGCCGGTGGCCGTGGTGGGTCAAGCGCGCGTGTGCCTGCACATGGAAGTTGATGTTGCCGCCGAAAAGCTGCGCCTGGGCAAAGAAGTCGCGCGGCTGGAAGGTGAAATCGCCAAAACCCAGGGCAAGCTGGGCAACGAAGCGTTTGTAGCCAGAGCGCCAGCCGCCGTGATTGAGTTGGAGCGCAAGCGCATGACCGACTTTGCGGCCACGCTGGAGAAGGTCAAAGCCCAGCTCAGCCGCTTGGGCTGAAAATGGCAAGGGATGCAGAAGTAACCAAAGTACCGCTTTTGGGCGGTGCTGGCGGGATGCAGTGCAAGGCGTCCTGAGCGCGGTTTGGCGAGCCAAATAAGCGAAGGACAACGAAGCAATGCGCCCGCAAGTGCCGTCAAAAACGGGATATTGGTTATTTCTGCATCCCTAAGATCAGCGCCGGCGCATGATGTGGATAAAGTCTTTGTCCACAGTCTGCTGCTCCAGCAGCTCATTGCCGGTTTGCATGGCAAACGCCTGGAAATCACGCAGTGAACCGGTATCGGTGGCCACCACCCGCAAAACCTGGCCACTGACCATTTCGGCCAACGCCTTTTTGGCTTTCAAAATAGGCAAAGGGCATTTCATGCCGCGTGCGTCGAGTTCTTTGTCGATTTCCATCAGTTTTCCTTTGAGTGGGTCAGATTTTAGTGTTTGGCATCAACCGATGGCGGCAATTTGACAAACTGCGGCTCCAGCCCGCGCGAACGCAGCCAGTCGGCCAGGGCCCAGCCAGCCCCTGCTGGCCAGCATTTCACTTTGTCATGGTCAAAAAGCCGGTAGTCCACCAGTTCGGGCGACAGCTTTACTTGGCCATGGCACACGGCGTGGTAGCCGATGATGACCTGGTTCATGGGCTGAAAATCATAGACGCCAATCAAATTCAAGGCCGAAGTTTCCAGGCTGGTTTCTTCCCGGATTTCGCGCACCATGCCCTCCTTGGGCGCTTCGCCCGCTTCCATGAAGCCGGTGATCAGCGCAAACATTTTGCCCGGCCAGGCGGCGTTTTGCGCCAGCAGGATTTTTCCCTCGTACTCAATCACCGCCGCCAAAACAGGTGTTGGATTGTTCCAGTGGGTGAAGTCGCACGCCGGGCAGCGCAGACGCTCTTTGTCACCCCCATCCTCGGGCAGTGTGATCAGCGCCAAAGGGGTGGCGCATTGCGGGCAAAACTTGAAAGCCTGATGCATGTGAATTCAATTACTATTAATTTGATAGCTGCTCGCGCACGTTATACATGCGCAACAGCACGTTTTCATCTATAAAAATCAAGCCGGAAAGACGCCGGTGGAAAGGTAGCGGTCACCACGGTCGCAGACCACAAACACAATGGTCGCGTTGGATTCCCGGCGCGAAATCTCGCGTGCCACCCAGCAAGCACCTGCAGCGGAAATTCCGGCAAAAATGCCCTCTTCTCGCGCCAGTTTGCGGCACATGTCCTCCGCGGCTTCCTGGCTCACGTACAGCAACTCATCCACATGGGTGGGGTCGTAGATTTTGGGCAAATAGGCTTGCGGCCACTTGCGGATGCCGGGAATGCGCGAGCCCTCGTTGGGCTGCACGCCGATGATGCGAATGGCCGGGTTTTTTTCTTTCAAAAACTGCGACACCCCGGTAATGGTGCCGGTGGTGCCCATGGCGCTGACGAAATGCGTGATTTTCCCGTGCGTGTCGGCCCAGATTTCAGGGCCGGTGGTCTCGTAATGGGCGCGCGGGTTGTCGGCATTGGCAAACTGGTCCAGCACATGGCCCTTGCCATCGCGGCGCATCTGCTCGGCCAGATCGCGGGCGTACTCCATGCCGCCGCTTTTGGGCGTCAAAATCAGCTCCGCACCAAATGCTTTCATGGTTTGGGCCCGCTCGATGGACAGGTCTTCCGGCATGATCAAAATCATGCGGTAACCCTTGATGGCCGCCGCCATCGCCAAAGCAATGCCGGTGTTGCCCGAGGTCGCCTCAATCAGCGTGTCGCCCGGCTTGACGTCACCACGCTCCTGCGCGCGCTGAATCATCGACATGGCGGGCCGGTCTTTGACCGAGCCAGCAGGGTTGTTGCCCTCTAACTTGCCCAAAATCACGTTGCCGCGTTCGGCATTTTCGGGTGCGCCGATGCGCTGCAACCTGACAAGCGGTGTTTTTCCAATGGAATCTTCAATAGTTGGATATTTCATAGCCCACACTGTGCCATAATCGCGGCTCACATTAATTCAGCCCGGGTGGCGAAATTGGTAGACGCGACAGACTCAAAATCTGTTTTCGAAAGAAGTGTCGGTTCGATTCCGACCCCGGGCACCACAGATAAGGCCGCACAGTTCAACGACTGTGCGGCTTTTTTCTTTTTACCTATGAAGCGCCTGCCTCTGTCGTGCGGTAGCGTCCAAATAAGTGTGCCACGTTCCAATGATTTAGGGGGCACATTTGGGGGCATGGATTTGGAAAATGGGGGCACAAGGTTTGCAGGGTGCATTTCCGGCACTCATTTCCAGGGCAATCCACCCAAGTTAAGCCCAAACGCTGGTGATCAACAATGGTGACTCAAGCTCCAGCCAGCGGCATCAGGCCCTGAACGACCGTGGGGTAGCGCAGGCGCAGGCGCAGTTCACGCTTCATACGGGTGTTGTCCATGCGGCGGGATTCACCCATAAAACTCAGCTGCATCGCAGGCAACTGCGCGTTGGCTTGCTCACGTGTCACGCGCGGCGGGGGCGGCAGGCCGTACAGGTCAGCCGCCAGATCAAAATAATCCCCCATCTTGAGGCAGGTGTCGTCGTTGATGTTGTAAACACGCTGGGGCCACCCCCGCCACAGCGCGGCAAGGCAGGCCCGCGCCAGATCGTCGGCATGAATGTGGTTGGTGTAAACATCGTCCTGCGCCTGCAGCACCGGCGTGCCTTTGAGCAGACGCGCACGCGGCGTGCCACCCTCGCGGTTGGGCGCGTAGATGCCGGGTATGCGCAAGATGTTGACACGCACCCTGGCTGCGCGGCCAAACAACCGTATTGATTTTTCAGCATCAATTCGGCGTCTGGCCCTTGCAGAACGTGCGCGAGCAGCTCTTGTTTCCATAGCAACAGCACCTTGACAATCGCCGTACACGCCACTGGTAGAGCCATACACCAGGGCTTGCGGGAGCTGACGCAAACGCAGGGCACGCAGGAGTGAACGTGTGCGCGGGTCCAGCGAGCCTTCGCCGGGTGGCGGTGCCAGATGCACCACGCAATGGGCCAAACCAGCCAGCCGGCGCAACGTGGCGGGCAGGTCCAGGTTGCCGACCAAGGGCGTGATGCCGCGCACGCGCAGCTCAGGCACACGATCGGCGCTGGCCGTTAAGGCCAGCACGCGCACACGAGCGGGCAAGGCCTGCACCACGCGCAGGCCCACATCACCACAGCCCACCATCAAGACCCGCTGGCGTCGAAAGCGCCCGGGCAACGCACCCACAGGCGTGCGCTTGCGAACTGGCGTGGGTGCATAAAAAGGAGTTTGGTTTGAAGGCAAAATCGAGCCTTGGTAAAAATAAAACAATGCGCAAGGATACCCAAACCATGACGAGCTGCGAAACCGCCGCCCCAGACTTTCAAATTAGCGTCAAACCCAGTGAGCGATCTTTCTCGGCCATGCCCGGTGAAACCATTTTGGCTGCTGGTATTCGCCAGAACATTGGTCTGCCCTACGGCTGCAAAGACGGTGCCTGCGGTTCGTGCAAGTGCAAGAAACTGACCGGCACCGTGGTTCATGGCACACACACCGCAACTGCGCTGAGCGAGGCAGAAGAAGCGGCTGGTTTTATCCTGACCTGCTGTGGCGTGCCCCACAGCAATGTGGTACTGGAGTCGCGGCAGGTCACATCCGCCGATGCCTTTGCCGTCAAGCGAATGCCAGCCCGCGTCACGTCGATGGGAAAAAAATCACCCGATGTGATGCAGCTCACCCTGCAATTGCCGGCCAATGACAATTTTCGCTACCACGCCGGCCAGTATGTGGAGATCATCCTGCGCGACGGCAGCCGGCGCAGTTACTCGATGGCGAATGCGCCTGATGCAGCCTCACATGGTGCGACTTTTCTGGAACTGCACATTCGCCACATGCCGGGGGGCAAGTTCACCGACCATGTTTTCACCGACATGAAGGAGAAGGAAATTTTGCGCTTGGAAGGTCCGTTCGGCAGCTTTTTCCTGCGCGAAGACAGCACCAAGCCGATGGTGTTGCTGGCCAGCGGCACCGGCTTCGCGCCGCTCAAGGCGCTCATTGAACACATGCAAGCCAAAGGCATCACGCGCCCCGCTACCCTGTACTGGGGTGGTCGGCGGCCGGCGGACTTGTACATGGACCCGTGGGTACAGGCCAAACTGGCCGAGATGCCGCATTTGCGCTACGTGCCGGTGGTGTCGGACGCGCTCGCCGAGGATGGCTGGACCGGGCGCACCGGCTTTGTGCACCAAGCGGTGCTGCAAGACCTGCCCGACCTGAGCGGCCATCAGGTGTATGCCTGCGGTGCCCCGATTGTGGTGGAGTCCGCCAAAAGGGATTACACCCAAGCGGGCTTACCGGAAGATGAGTTTTTTGCCGACTCGTTTACGTCTGAAGCCGACAAGGCACGCACAGCCACTGCCGCCTGAATTTGAAACCCCTCAAATAAAAAGGGCCGCAACTAATGCTGCGGCCCTTTTTGATTCAATGCTGTCGATTTACTTGGCATTCGGTGCATGCTGGCGGTCATGCTTTTGGCGGAAGATGGCCCGGCTGTCGCGATTGGCCTCGTGGTGCAGTTGCTTGCGCTCTTGCGCTGTGACCTTGCCATCAGCCTTGGCGGCTTGTTTGTCCGCCTACAGCTTGTCTTCGCGTTTTTCCATCCGCGCGGCTTCTTTTTCCGTCAACTGACCCGATGCAACACCCTGCTCAATGCGTTTTTCCTGGTTGGCCTGCCGCTGGTCCAGACGCGGTGTTGCCGCAGGGTCTCTGGCGGTTTGCGAAGTTTGAGCGAAAGCAGTACCGCTGACTGCAAAAACCAGGGCGGTGATCAAAGCTTGCATTTTCATCATCAATTCCTTAGTGAATAAAAGTATGGAAAAGTTCCCATCGACCTGCAACGCGTGCACGCGCCGTCAGGCACGACGAACGGATTGCAAAGACCTGTAATAAATTGTCACCAGCGGCTCGCGAATGAAGGCTTAATGACTGGCGCAACTGCCGGCACCTTTGCCCGGCATAGGCGCATCACGCTGCACACCGGCGGCGTCCAAACGGGCGGTGTAGTCAGCCCATAATTTTTCTTGCTCAGAGCCCAGAAAATAGAGATAGTCCCACGAAAAAATGCCCGTATCGTGCCCGTCTGAAAAGAAGGGCTGCACCGCGTAGTTGCCCACCGGCTCCAGCGCATTCAAAGTCACCTGCCGCTTGCCCGTTTGCAAGACCGCCTGACCCGGCCCGTGGCCTTGCACCTCGGCCGACGGTGAATACACCCGCATCAGCTCAAACGGAATTCGAAATTCGGACCCATCAGAAAAGCTGATTTCCAAAATTTTGGACTGGTTGTGAACTGTGATGGACTGCGGCGTTGGAGCGCCTGCTTGCAAACCGGCCATGTGTTGAAACCCGAGTTAAAACCGTGCTGAAAAATTAAGATGGACTTTTTCGTCCCCCGCTTGGGGGATGTTGGAGCCAACCGTGACGGGCACCACACTGCCAACCACCAAACGCCCCCACTCCATCGAAAAATTGTAAAGGCCTGCGCCGTAGCGCACGCCCAAGCCGCCGCTGATCAATTGATCGGACTCCGGCTTGGTTGGCACAACACCGCCGCCATTGTTGTTCAACCAGCCCGTATCCATGAAGCCAAACAGGCGCAAACCCGTGCGCAGTTCAGGCGTGCTCAGCTCGGCCGAGGCGAACAAACCTTTGTCACCTGCCAGCACACGCTCACCGGTGCCGCGTACTGACGCAGCACCGCCCAAACCGAATTGTTCACCCGAAATCAAGGCATCCGGGCTGTATTGGAACTGCCCGCGCACACTCCACAACCAGCCCGAAGGGCGCAATACGGAATAATTGCCGGCCCCGCGCAGGGCGCGCCAGTCTACCCTCTGCACGCGGGTATCTTCCGTCCGGTACGCAGCCAGGTCATTGCCGCTGCCGCCTGGCAGGTTCAATGCCAGCTCTGCGTTATAGCCCCACACCGCCCTGTCGGACTCCACCCGCTTGGTGTAACCCAAAGTGACCGGACGACTGCGGCGATCAAGTTGTCCGGGTACCGGCACGTCGTTGATCTTGGCAATTTTGAACAATTTGTCGTCCAGCGCCAGCGTGAGGTAGCTGCGCTGCCCGCCAGCGGGGGGCAGGTAGTGGCTGTAGTTCACGCCAAAGGTCTGCCCGGCTCCGGTGCTGCTAAAGGCACCAAAACTGCCCACCACATCGGAGCGGGTGTGGCTGAGGCCCACCACACCACCCACGGCATACAGCGGAATGCGGTAATTCAGGCCCAGCTGGGTAACATCCTTCGCGCGCTCGACCGAAGTGGTGTAAGCGCCTGAAAACTGATGATCCCGGCCCCAAACATTGGAGTGACCGCCCACCAGCGAGAGCCGGTCCTGACCGGTCGCCTCTGACCCTGTGTTGGACAGACTGGCTGAAAAGTTCCAAGGCTTGGCCTCTTTGACCAGCACCTTGACATCAATCTTGTCCTCCTGTGCAGCCTCTTTGAGCGAGATCTGGATTTGTTTGCCCGCACCCTCATTGGCAATAGCAGTCTGGACCGCCAGCACCTTGAAATTCGGTGCTTCGCCTTCTTTCAGCTCCGGCACGCTGGCACGTATATTGGCTTCGCTGTAGCGCGAGGCCCCTTCAATGGTGACTTTTCCGATGACAAACTTAACGATGTTCAAGGTCACTTTGGAACCCACCTCCTGCGGCGGCAAGGCGACCCGGTGCAGAGAAAAACCCTTGGCACTGAGTTCCGCTTCCAAAGCACTGCTGGCCTGCTGCAAGGTCAGCAAAGTGCCCTGTGGGCCAATGAAGGGGGCCAGCACCCGCGTCGTATCTTCCGACTTGAGCGGAATGTCGCCGGTCAGTTCAAAACCACTGATCTTGAACTCGGTGGTGGCACCGGTGGCCTGCGGCATCGGGGTTTGCGCTGTAGCGCTGGCCATCCCCAGCAAAGTTAAGCCGGCCAGACCGAGTCCGGCAACGCTTTGACGGCCCACAACGGCACGCATATTTTTAATTGAATTTGGCATGAACAACACCATCCCTAGCGACATTGGTTGCGGGTTTGAGGGGTGATCTCCCCGATGACACTGGCCAGCCTGGGGTTGGAGCTGTTGGGCATTGGCACACGGTCAAACTGGATGAACAAGGGGGTGTCAGCCGGACGCCCGGTACGCCCGTCGTCCCCGGCAAATCCGGTTTCACCGCGCCCCAGATGCAGGGTCTCACGGCCGGACGTGATGTCAATGTGACCATCGCGTACAAACACAAACAAGCCTTCATCCTCGCCTGAGACGCCGCCACTGGAGAACAGCTGCGGAAGATTGACCGGCACCGTGTCGGGCCTGGGCAGATTTTCCAGCGTGGGAGCGGTCAAAGGCTGCGTTGTGGAGGGACCCACCACCAGACCCTGACCGGCATGGAGAGTTTGAAAAACGGTTTTTCCGATCGGCAATACTTCAATGGTGCCCTGCCAGGTAAAGACGTTACAGCTTTCACCCGAGCCACAATCCATATCAAGCCCGGTGCCGCGGATGCCAATGGTGGAAGTCGGGGTGGAGAAGCTGACATTGCGGTTGTTCGCCTTGCCAATCAAGCCAGTCAGAGCGCGCAGAGAGCCACGCAGGAGCGAGACCAAAAAGCGCCCCTCGGTCGGATTTTTGTCATCAAATACAAAACTGTCCACCTTGAAGCGGGTGCTGGAACCCAGGGTGAGCCGGGAGTCATCCCGAAACGCCAGAACGCCCCTGGCACCTGCGCCCAGCTCAACTGTTTCACCGGCATAAACGCTGCCACCGTCGTAGAGTTTGCGCTTGGCCCCGGTGCCATCGCTGGCGCTGATGTCTCCCTTGGCCTGCACCAACCGGGCACTGGCCTGCACCGCATTGGGCCGCGCGACTTCACTCACATTGGCGGCCTCGGCCTTGCAATCATTCGTACAAATGCGGGCATCAAAATCAGTGCCGCGAATGCCAATGGTGGAGGTCGAGGTTTGCACCCTGGCTGCATTGGGTGAATTTTTCGAAATCAAGCCAGTGATGGCGCGAAAGCCACCGCGCAGCAGTTGCATCACCATGCTGTTGTCGCTCGACCCCTCCTTGAACTGGTACTGCTGAACGATCATTTCCGAGTTGGGTCGCAGTGTCATGCGGGTACCGTCTTGCAGCTTGATGATGGCCGCCGCCCCTTGCGCCGTCGTCAGCCGGTCACCCTCCTTCAGGGGCAAACCTTTGCCCAAGGTGCGCGGCAACTGGCCTGGCGACTGTGCAAAGCCAACGCCCCGGGAGAATTCAACCTCGCCCGCTGGCTGTGCCATTGCCAATGCAGACACGCCCAAAAGCATGGCACCCAGAGTGCGTTTGATCATTCTGTACATGTTTCGCCCTCCACCACCACGGCGTCTTTGTCTTTCTTGGATTTTTTCGGATCAACGTCGTCAGAACCATGGTCCGTCACGATTTCATCGAGCTTGTTTTCGAGGTTGCCTGACACATCTGCCGTAGCGTTAAACAGCTCCACCAGCGCGTGAGTTTGCGCCACCGGGACGGTGCCCGTGGGTCGCACCACCGGCAACCCACCCGATGGAGGCGTTACCAGCCCACCGCCCTGGGTGTACTGCACCGAACTGCCCTCACTGGAAGCCAGCGGGCCGTAAGTAATGGCCCCCCCCGCGCTCACCTGGATGCTGTTGGCTGCCTTGATCACACTGTTTTGCTCCAGGTTATTGGCTGCCGTCAAAGCAACCCCGCCACCACTGGAGCGAAGCGGGCCGTTGAGCTTCATGTCACCGGGGCTGGTCAGATTGGTGGCCGTCAACACAATGTCTCCACTGGCCGAAACACCCGCCGAGCCAATGGTCAGGGGACTGTTGGCCGTCATGAACACCTTGCCATTGTTGGTCACGACGAGCCCCGAGGTACTGATGCCTCCCGTGTTGTTCACGGTGATATTGCCGCTGTTTGTCTTGATGCCCTGAATGTCAACCACCCCCACGTTGGTGAAATTGATGTCGCCATTCACCGCCGACAGTTCAACGGCAGGCGTGCTGACAGCGCTCATGGTCAAACTGCCGCTGCTTTGGTTGACGCTCACCTTGCCACCCATGACCACGCTGCCACCGGACTGGCTGAAGCTATCCGTCACACGCAAAGTGCCCGCACCACTGAGTACCCCACCTGTTTGACTGAATTGCTGTGTGTTCACGCTACCACTCACAGAAAGACTGCCGCCAGACAGGCCCAAGTTGCCCGCACTGGTAATGGATTGCAAACTGGTGCTTCCGGTGGCGGCGTCAAAAACCACATTCGCGCCAGAGGGTATCGACACCGCCAGCACGTTGGCAGCATCAGGCAGCGCATCCCAGTTGGCGGCATTGCTCCACAAACCGGTGGCCGGCCCGACCCAGGACGACACAGGGCGCAAATTGATGGTGCTGGTCGTGTTGTCAACGTAGCTCACTTTGTAGTTGCCGTTGTTCACGCCATCACCCACAGTGACTGCGCCCACTGTCACCGTTTTGTTGCCACTGCCCACATTTTTGTCGGTGAATGCGAATACACCTGCGCTGAGTAGATCGCCGCTGAACAAGGTTCCGCTGCTCACCACCGGCACGCCCACGGCTTTGAGGGTTCCGTCGTATATCTTGGTGACATCTTTGGTGCTCACAGCCAGATTGGCTGGGGTGATGCTCACCGTTTGGGTTCCTCCGGTAAAGGTGTAATTTTTGGCCAAGCCTTTGGTGCCGTCGCCCAATTGAAGAGTGCCCAAGGTCACCGGCTTGTTGTCACCCACATTTTTGTCTGCGATGGTTCCGACGCCCGACAGCTTGAGGTCTTGACCGGCAACCAGGCCCGACAGGGTGAAAATGTTTGCCGCCACGTCTTTCGTTCCGTCATAAGGCCGGGAACCACTCAAACTGATGGCACTTAACGGGGCTGCGTTGATGGTCAAGGGCCCGCTCAAGTAGCTAATGGCATAGTTACTGGAAGACAAACCGCCAGGGACGATGGTGTAACTGCCGGCATCGATCGCCCCCTGACTGGTGCCACCGTAGGTCAAGGCACCGCCCAGCACGGTTGCGGTTTCGCCACCCACAAAGCCGGTGTAGGTCACGCCGTTGCCACCGCTGTACGCGACGCCATCGTAGGTCTTGACGGCGCTGTTGGCCCTTACATCAAGCCCCGCCGGGGTGATCGTGGCCGCCACAGTCTGCCCTACAGGCAAGCTGTAGTTGCTGGCCAGGCCGCCGTTGGTGCCATCTTGCAAGACGGTCGTGTGGACCGTGACCAAATTAGCAGTGAGAACATCCTTGGTGTTGAAATTTGCAGAAGCGCTTGCAACTACCGTCTCACTGCCAACCAAGCCACCCGTGATCGTCATGGTGGGGGCGGCTGTGGCAGTGCCGTCATAGACCTTGCCGGGGGCACTCAACGTTGCAGTCAGCGGTTTGGGACTGATGGTGCTGGTCGTGTTGCCCGCCAATGTGACGCTGTAATTGCTGCCGCCGTTTCCGTCAACGACGGTAGCAGAAGTCAAATTCACCGTCTTGCTGCCTGCACCTGCATTTTTGTCGGTATAAACCATGCTTGCCGCGCTGACAGAGTCGCCGCTGGCCAGCGCACTGGCCAATGCAGTGAGGTCGCCTGCCGTGGTGGTGTAAGCCACCCCACCGTCATAAACCTTGCTCACCACAGGTGCCGTCAGGGTGACCGCCTTGGTTGTGATGCTGGAGCCAGTGTTTGCGGCCGTGCTTGGAAAAACGCCATAGCCATACACAGCTACCGCCCCGTTCACGGCGCTTGCCACTGTGATGCCGCTGGCAGTGACCGTGGTGCCGAGGCCTACGTTTTTGTCATTAAATGAAGCAGAAGCCGCCGCCAGTGTGACCGCGTCGCCGTTGATGCCGGTTGCGGTAAGAGGTATATCAGATGTATCGACCGTCACCGTGCCGTCGTAGGTTTTGGTCACCGCAGTCAATGTGGGAAGCACGATAGGTGCAAGGCTGTAAAGCAAACCATTTCCCACCCCCGGCCCGGCGTAGGCAACACCGGTGAAGGTCTGGTTGTAGTGCTTGAATGCATTGACCAGCCCACCGGGCGTATCCAAGGCAGGGTCGGTGGAGTAGACCAGCCATTTGCCACCCGTGCCCGGCGTCAAAGCAGATGCACCCACGCTGTTGACAAAATTTCCGGCGGTCGCAATGGTGATGACACTCCCTGGAGCTGCTGCACTGATGGCACCCGTCAAGCTGACATTGCCGGTTGAATTGGACACCGTGATGTCGCCAGCACTTGGTGCCGTATTGGTCACCGCTCCAACGCTCAGGCCGCTGGCACGACTGGCCTTGTAAACGATGCTGCCAGTGTCCGTATTGTTCAGTATCACCGACGCGGCCGTGTTGCCGCCTGATAAATTGATTCCGCCTTTTGCGGTAACGCTGGCATAGCCCGCCCCACCGATCACGCCACTGCCAGTGACCGCGCCGCCAGCCGTCACAGACAAATTTCCGGTGTGCGACAGACTGCCCAAGGTTATGGCATCTTTATCCACCAGTTTCACATTGGTGCCACTGCTGACACTCACTATTCCGCCAAACTCATTCGTCGCGTTGTCTGCAACGATATAACCACCACTTGCCGTGAGCGACGTGGTGCCAGGCACCTGCAATTTGCTGTCTTTGCTTGCTGCGCTGTCAAAATTGATGACTCCACCCGCCACCATGGTGAGGTTTTGGCCGGAGAGCGTTTTATTACTCGCGCCTCCGACAACATCACTTGCAGATTCAATCACCATATTGCCCGAATTGGCGGACACATTGCCCGCCAGGGTGATGTTCTGACTGGCACCGGTGCTGCGCAGCGTCAGGGTGCCGGAGCCGCCCTTGTTGATGTCCGAATTGACTGCGATACCACCGGTGCCAGAACTTTGCAGCAACACATTCCCGTTGTTGGTACCAGCTGTGACGAATCCCGAATTGTTTACTATGCCGGTATTGCTTTGAATGTCAATGTCATGGCTGGAAGTACCATCGTGTGTAATGCCCTGCAAGTCCAGCAAACCTGTGCCACTGGTTTTTTGCAGGTAAATACCGCCATTTTTGGCCGTTGCCGAGACAAGGGTTGCCCCCGTGGCATGGTAAACCTCGATCGAGTCAGCAAGCGTTCCCACACCACCCGGATTGCTCGTGGACGCGTCATTGAAATCAATCCGGGAGGCATTGAAAACATTGTCCGCCGAGCTGTTGTTGTCCGTGATGTTGCCGCCATTGGCCCGCAGCAGCACAAGTGCGCCGCCGCCATCGATTGTGCCCAAGGCAATGTTGCCGGTATTTTCAATCTTGGTGTCGCCAGCACCGACATGGGCCACTGAACCCACCGTCAAGGGCTTGAGATTGGAAAAATGAATATTGCCACCTGAGTTCGCCGCATTGAATACATTGACAGAACTGCCTGTATTCAAATCGATCTTTCCGCCAGCTTGCAAAGTCAGTATGTTGGCTGTAATGGCAGCATTACCTGACGAATCGGTTATATCGCCGCCCGATTGCAGGGTGACATCACGGGTTCCTGCATTGATGCCGGTCAAAATATCAACCGTGCCCAGATTGAGTGCCGCTGAACTCTTGAACTGGAAGTCGCCGGAAACGGATCTACCCGCCAGGTTGGTGACCGCATTGCCCGAAGTTTCCATCAGCGTCACACCAGCCGAGCCATCGGCATTGAGGTTGGTAATGGTCAATTTGCTGCCAGCATCCTGACCAATCGTGCCACCGTTAATCAGGCTCATTGAACCGTAGTGGGTTGGCGTCAGCGCAGACTTCAGCTGGATTCCTCCCGTGTTGGAGAGATTACCGATCTTTAACAGCGGTGTGTAAAAGTAGTCAACATCCCCAGTGGACAAACCCAAAGTGCCCGCTGCATCGGGCGCGGCACCCGCCAACTCTATGCGCGTAGCAGCGCTGAAGGGCTTGATCTCGGAAAAATGACCTGCTGAGCTTGCGGTGGTGGTGGATGCCGTGTGGGTCAAATTGTCAGCGGTATAGCTCACATCGCCATTGGTCGCCTCCACCGGCTGACTGATGGTCAGCAACTGATTCAAGCCCGAGGCGGTTAAGGAAATATTTCCAGACGACGCGGTAATGGCCCCGCTAACAGTCAGACCGGAACCCGCCGTTACGCTAAGCCCCGCCATATTGGACATAGCGCCCAATGTAAGTGCGTTCACATCTTTCAGTACAACCGCTCCCGCCCCGGTCGAGGGCACCGTCACCGTGCCCGTAAAATCATTCGCAGCATTGTCCAAGGTTATGTCACCGGTAGTCGATTTGGTGGTCATGGACAACGCGCCGGACACCGTCAACTCAGCGTCCTGCTGGATGCTTCCACCGTTGGTGTAGAGCGAGACACCGCTGATCAAGCCGGACAGCGTCACCGCACCTGAGTCCGCCAGTTTGATACCGCCCGAGCCCGACTCCACGCCCAAAGTGACCGCACCTGCCATGCCAGACGATACATTTTTTTTCACCGTAATGTCGCCTGCGTTGTACTGTTTTATCGTCACACTGCCATAGCCAGACAACCCAGAAGTGCTGCCTACAGTGTCAATGGTCAACCCACCGGGGGCCGCAGCCTCAACCAGAACACTGCCACCAAAGGAGTTGGCCGCCAGATTGCTGATCTGGTTGAGCCCTTGCAAAGTAATGCCTGAACTGGCCCTGGCTTCCAACTTGTCCACATGCATCAGGCCGGCACCTGAATTGTTGCTGATAGATCCACCAGACTGCAGGGACAGCGTTCCATTCAATCCAGACACGGAATTGTTCACCGTGATGGAAGAAGCAGCATTGAGCTTGAGCGTATGCGCGCTGGCCCAAGTCACAGGGGAACTGACGGTGATATTTCCAAATCCACCACCCGGACTGCTGGTGTTGACCTCAACATTGTTTGAAGCCAGTGCGGTTTCCAGCGTTGCCTTTAATAAAAGCGAATCGGTGGGTGTTCCACCGGTCTGAAAAAGCGTCGGGCCCGTGGTATCAATGGATGTATCCGACCCTGCCATTCCGGCTGCATTGGCCGTTGCTTGATCAGCTGCAATGTAGACATTGGTGGGGTCCAGCAACCATGTTCCTGCCGAACCCTGCACTGCACTGGTATCGACTGAAAGACGCCCCACATCGAGATGATTTTTACCCGACGTCTCCACAAAGCCGCCATTTCCCCCCTGCTCCCCACCCCTGGCAGAAATCTTGCCAAAGGCTCGGGCTGCATTGTCTGCCCAGACGATGACTTTTCCGCCATGGCCTTGGTCTGTTGCGTCGGCCCTGAGTTCGGCATTGGGCCCCAAGTAAGTCATCTGTGCATTGGGAACGGCTACGCTCTTGCCCTGGTAATCCCCCCCCACCAGCACAGTACCGCCGCCTGTTGCGCCGGATGTGTCGAGCACCGCCTTGTCCGTCACCGCAACACGATGGCCCAGCACTTCGATGCGCCCGCCCTGCCCTTTGGTGCTGGTGGCATCCACACGGCCACTGCCTTCTACCACTGCATCGCCGCTGGCCTTGAGCACCACCTTGCCACCTTCCAGACTGGCCCGGGTAGCCTGGATGGCACCGCTGTGTTTGAGCGTGCCCGCAAAAATACCGATTGCATCACCCTTGAGCGTGCCCAGATTGACCGCCGCATCAGTGGGGGCCTGTACCTCAAAATTTATGCCTTCCAGGCCTCTTGCGCTTATGGAAACTGCGCTACCAGCTACCAAAATAGTAGCGCCATTGGGGGTCTGAACCAGCGCGTCCTTGCCGGTTTCGACACTAGAGCCCAACAAGACCACATCACCACTGCGCGCCAATATGCTGCCTTGGACCGAAAGCCCGGCCCCGGCGCTGCCATCGCCAAAACGCAAGCGCCCGGCCAGCGCATCGGCGTCGCTCATGCGCAAGGTGGAAGCGGTAAAGCCCGCAGTGTCCACCAACGCACCCGCGCCCACCGCAATGCCGGACTGGTTGACCAGCACCAGATGGCCATTGCTGCCCAGCGTGCCAAAAATCTGCGAGGGGGTGTTGGTGACGACCCGGTTGATCACCGTGCTCAGCGCATTGGGCTGCTGAAAATAGGTGGTGTTGCCAGCGGGAATCGAAAAACTTTGCCAGTTGATGGCTGAGTGGTTGGTGCCCGCGCCGTTTTGCGTGGTCACGGTGAGCTGCTTGCCTTGGGAAACCATGTTGGCCTGGCCATGCACCGCTACAGCGCCATTGGGGTTGGCCCGCGCCTGCGGCACCATGGCCCCCCAAGCAAGGGCAATACCCAAGGACAACAGCCCCAACGCCTTCAGGGCCTGCAGATCATGCTTGCACGCAAGCCTGCTGCGCTTGGACGCGCCACCCGATCGCCCTCGCCCTGATGAGATTTCTGCCACAGCCACCATAGCGCCCAAGGCTTGGTTCCATACTGTGCGGTAGATGTGGTTCAGGGAAGAATGACTCGACATGGTGTTTCTCCAGAATTCGGCCCGCTTGCCGTGGAAACTTGAACTGCAACGAAGAATTACAGCACAAGGCTAGCACCAAAACCATGACTTTTTTGCCGCATTCAGAAGAGAACGGCAAACACCCACCATTTTTCACGCGTTGGGGCGTGTCACAAATGCGACAGCCCCTCCCAGACGCCCTGTTGGTGCCAGCAATACCTACGCTGTGAGTTGTCGACTCAAAATTTCAACACTGGGAAGATCACGAACCCTGCTGACGGCCTTGACAAGACTGCTTTTCTCGTATTTCGTCAAGGTATGTAGATCGCCATCGTCGAAATACACCATGGCTTTCAAGCTTTCGCTGGGCTGGAAATTGAGACCATACAGTGCTCGGGCGGCAGAGAGTCCTTTGGACAAGCTCACTCCCGCGTTCACCATCGCTGCAATATCACGATAGTCCTTTGCCTCAGCACGCTGGAGAATGACCTTTACTTTGGTGGCCATGAGGTCGTCCAGCGACGCCACGTGCAGTACACCATCTTCTGTAATTTCTGGCTCACCGACTCGTCCAAACCCAAGGTTGCCAAAAAACGAAACTTTGACGTTCTCACGGTCAGAATCACCGTAAGGAACATTGACGGTCAAGGTGTTCTGCTGGTCCTGCAAAACAGTGGACTGGGCTATGAATGGGAAAACGGTTCGAATCGCAGCACGATCAAGCGATTTTTCGGAAAAAAATCAAAATCAACAGAAGCTCTGTGACCCAGACGCAAGGCAATGGCTGTGCCACCATACAGAGCAAAGCCAAGTTCTGCGGCGGGCTGGAGTTCAGGCCAGAGACGCTGCTGCGCAGGGGGAAGAATTTCCATGCGCGGCGTGAAAACACGGGTCATGCAAATCTCCGTGAAGGCAAGGGCGGCACTTCATCGATGTTAGCCAGCCCAAGCCGATAGTTCCAATAGGTCCATGAGCGTGGATCGAATTGCCCGGCCTGTGCATGGATGAGTACATCGCGCAGAACATCATCACCGACTTGATTGGCGAGTTCCTGAACATCAAAATAGTCGCCAATATTCATGACCTGTGCCATCACGCGCTGCGGCACGGAAACCGCCTCATCTGGCGTTTTCCACCAGACATATTTACTGGCGAGGCGCTTTAAGGTCTCGTGGTCGACTTGGCCCATAGCGAAACTCCCTCCCTGTTTGACGATTTAACACCCGCACTATCGCAGACTGGCGTTTGAATCCAAACAATTTTTACACCAACACCCGCTCAATCCCCCCGTTGTTGGCACGTTTGACGTAGTCAGGCATCCACTGCTCGCCCAGAATCTGGTTCGCCATCTCGACCACGATGTAGTCGGCCTCCAGCAGACCGCCTTTGAGGTCTTCGCCGTAGCGGCTCAGCCCTTGCAAACAGGCCGGGCAGGATGTGAGCATCTTGATGTTCGCCTTGGCATCCAGACCACTCTTTTCACGCAACGTGGTTTCGTTCTTGCGAATTTCTTCCTCTTTGCGAAAGCGCACCTGGGTGGAAATATCGGGCCGGTTCAAGGCCAGCGTGCCGGACTCGCCGCAGCAGCGCTCGGACTGAACCACGTTATTACCCAGCAAAGCCTTGACCGTCTTGAGCGGCTCCTGCAGCTTCATCGGGCTGTGGCACGGGTCATGGAACATGAACGAGCCTGCATTGGCCAAGGTGATCCCTTTTTCCAGCAGAAATTCATGGATATCGATGATGCGGCTGCCGGGGAAGATTTCGTCAAACTTGTAACCCTGCAACTGGTCATAACAGGTGCCGCAGCTCACCACCACGGTTTTGATGTCCAGGTAGTTCAAGGTGTTGGCCACCCGGTGGAACAGCACCCGGTTGTCGGTGATCATCTTCTCGGCCTTGTCAAACTGACCGGCGCCGCGCTGGGGATAGCCGCAGCACAGGTAACCCGGCGGCAACACGGTTTGCACCCCGGCGTGCCACAGCATGGCCTGCGTGGCCAAGCCGACCTGCGAGAACAGGCGCTCCGAGCCGCAGCCGGGGAAGTAAAACACCGCCTCGGTCTCGGCAGTCGTGGCCTTGGGGTCGCGGATGATGGGAACGTAATCCTTGTCCTCGATGTCCAGCAAGGCCCGCGCCGTCTTTTTGGGCAAGCCACCGGGCAGCTTTTTGTTCACAAAGTGGATGATCTGCTCTTTGATCGGCGCGGTGCCCACCGTGGCAGGGGGTGCCTTGGTCTGCATTCGGGCAATCACCTTCATCACATCCGCCGCCATACGCTGCGCCCGGATGGCCACGTTGACCATGATGGAACGCGCGATCTTGATGGTCTCGGGGTTGGTAGCGTTGAGCATGAACATGGCCGCCGCGCCCGCCGGGCGAAAGCTCTTCTTGCCCATTTTGCGCAGCAGGTTGCGCATGTTCATGGTGACGTCGCCAAAATCGATCTTCACCGGGCACGGCGACAGGCATTTGTGACACACCGTGCAGTGGTCGGCCACGTCTTCAAACTCCTGCCAGTGCTTGATACTGACGCCCCGGCGCGTCTGCTCTTCGTACAAAAAGGCTTCAACCAACAGCGAGGTCGCCAAAATCTTGTTGCGCGGGCTGTATAACAAATTGGCGCGCGGCACATGGGTGGCGCACACCGGCTTGCACTTGCCGCAGCGCAGGCAGTCTTTCACGCTGTCGGCAATGGCACCAATGTCGCTTTGCTGCATGATCAGCGACTCATGCCCCATCAGCCCGAAGCTGGGGGTATAGGCATTGGTCAAATCAGAATGTATAACGCCCCCACGTTCCGCCGCGTCGCGGGTCACTGCCCCCCGAGGGGGCTGATTCGCCTCGGGGCGGCCCAGCGCCGAATCGCGCCCTAGCACCCGTGAATCTTGCGCAGGCAGCTCCTTATTTCGTAGCAATTTACCCTTGTTAAAGCGCCCTTCCGGGTCAACCTTGGCCTTGTAAGCGGTAAAAGGAGCCAGTTCCTCGTCGCTCAGGAACTCCAGCTTGGTGATGCCAATGCCGTGCTCCCCCGAGATCACGCCATCGAGCGAGCGCGCCAGCGCCATGATGCGCTTGACCGCACCGTGCGCGGCCTGCAGCATTTCGTAGTCGTCACTGTTGACCGGCAGGTTGGTGTGGACATTGCCGTCACCCGCGTGCATGTGCAGCGCAGCCCAGACGCGGCCTTTGAGCACGCGCTGGTGGATAGCGGTGCATTCGGCCAAAATGGCTTCGAAAGCACTGCCTGCAAAGATATTTTGCAAGGGCGCGCGCAGCTGCGTCTTCCAGCTGGCACGCAAAGTGTGGTCCTGCAACTGGGGAAACAGCGGTTCCACCTGCTGCAGCCACCCGGCCCACTGCGTGCGCACGCCGCGCACCAGCACCAGCGCCTGCGCCACGCGGTCTTCCAGCAATTCTGCCGAGGGGATGTCGCTGGCGTCGTCCTGCTTGCCCAGGGGCAGGTTGCCCGTGGCAAAAAAGTCTTCCAGCTCGTCGCACAAGGCAATTTTGTTGGCCAGGCTCAGTTCAATATTGATGCGCTCAATGCCGTCGGTGTATTCGGCCATACGCGGCAGGGGAATCACCACGTCTTCGTTGATCTTGAAGGCATTGGTGTGGCGCGAAATGGCGGCGGTGCGCTTGCGGTCCAGCCAAAATTTCTTGCGTGCCTCGGGGCTGATGGCGACAAAACCCTCACCTGATCTGGAGTTGGCAATACGCACCACTTCAGACGTTGCACGCGCCACAGCGTCGGCATCGTCGCCCGCAATGTCGCCAAACAGCGCCATCTTGGGCACGGCGGACGAAGGGCCGCCCCTGGCGTCCGTGCCACGCTTGCTCTTGGTGGCATAACCCACCGCTTTCAGATAGCGGTCGTCCAGGTGCTCCAGGCCCGCCAGCAGCACGCCAGAACGCTTTTGCTCGGCAAACATGAAATCGATGATTTCAACAATGCTGGGCACGGCGTCCTTGGCGTTGCCGAAGAACTCCAGGCACACGGTGCGCGTGTGCGCGGGCATCTTGTGCACCACCCAGCGCGCGCTGGTGATGAGGCCGTCGCAGCCTTCTTTTTGAATGCCCGGCAGTCCGCTCAAAAATTTGTCGGTCACGTCCTTGCCCAAGCCTTCTTTGCGGAAGGATTTGCCGGGAATGTCCAGCCGTTCGGTGCGCAAGAGCGTTTTGCCATCGGCCTTGAAATACTTGAGCTCAAAACTGGCCAGATCGGCATCGTGAATCTTGCCCAGGTTGTGGTTCAACCGGGTGACCTCTAACCACTCGGCCTGCGGTGTCACCATGCGCCAGCTGGCCAGGTTGTCCAGCGCGGTGCCCCACAACACCGCTTTTTTGCCGCCCGCATTCATGGCAATGTTGCCGCCAATGCAGGAGGCCTCGGCGGACGTCGGGTCGACCGCAAACACGTAACCACCGCGCTCGGCCGCATTCGCCACGCGCTGGGTCACCACACCGGCCTCGGTCCAGACGGTGGCCACCGGCTGGCCAATGCCCGGCAGGTTGACCATTTCGACCTCCGTCATGGCCTCCAGCTTTTCGGTGTTGATGACCACACTTTTCCAGGTCAAAGGAATCGCACCGCCGGTGTAGCCGGTGCCGCCGCCGCGCGGGATGATGGTCAGGCCGAGTTCAATACAACCTTTGACCAGTTCGGCCATTTCCGCCTCGGTGTCTGGGGTGAGCACCACAAAGGGGTATTCCACGCGCCAGTCGGTGGCGTCGGTCACGTGGGACACGCGCGACAGGCCGTCGAATTTGATGTTGTCCTTGGCCGTCAGTTTGTTCAGCACACGCTGGGCTTTGCGCCGCAAGGTGGCGGTTTCCACAAACGCTGCGTCAAAGGCTTGCACCGCCTGCCCGGCACCCTTGAGCAGTTCACCCACCAGCGCGTCGCGCTCGGGGTCGGCCTCAGGCGTGCGGCGTTTTTGCACTTCGGCCAGGCGATGGTGCAAGGCCTCGACCAAGAGCACGCGCCGCTTGGGGTTGTCCAGCAAGTCGTCCTGCAAATAGGGATTGCGCTGCACCACCCAAATGTCGCCCAGCACCTCGTACAACATACGCGCTGAACGGCCGGTGCGGCGCTCGTCGCGCAGCCGGTTGAGCAAATCCCAAGCGCGTTCATCAAGCAGCCGGATGACGATTTCACGGTCAGAAAACGAGGTGTAGTTGTAGGGAATTTCGCGAATGCGGGCGTGTGCGTGCGGCACATGCGCGGATTCGCTCTGGAGGAGGTGGGGCAAAATGGGAGCGTTCATCGGGTTCTGAAATTGCAGCCAGACCGTGACACGGGATATGACGAGCGAAGGCCCAACTGGGCGTAAATTTTACCGCAGTGCAGCATTGCCTTACGCCTCAGAAGGAAACCCGGATAATGAATCTCACCTTCTGCAATCACCACCAAACCATGCCCAACACCCCTGACAAATGGCCCTACCCGCTGTGGATTGCCCACCGCGGCGCGGGCAAACTGGCACCGGAAAACACGCTGGCGGCGTTTCGCCTGGGGGCCAGTCACGGCTACCGCATGTTTGAGTGCGACGTCAAACTCAGCAGCGACGGCGTGCCTTTTTTGCTGCACGACAGCACCTTGGGCCGCACCACCAATGCCACGCAACAACTTGACGCTGCAGCCAGCGACATTGCTGGCGAGCACCCCTGGCACACACTGGCGCAGCTCGATGCGGGCAGCTGGCACTCGCGCCAGTACGCGGGCGAGCCCTTGCCCAGCTTTGCCAACATAGCCCGGTTTTGCCTGGCCAATGGTTGTTTTCTGAACATCGAAATCAAACCAACCCCAGGATTGGAGAGGATCACAGGCGAAGTGGTCGCTCACAACGCAGCCAAGCTGTGGGAAAAAGCTGCCACACCGCCGCTGCTGAGTTCGTTTGACACGCCAGCACTGGAAGGCGCACGCGCGGCCCAGCCCCAGTTGCCGCGCGCCCTGCTGCTCGACACGCTGTGGGACGGCTGGCTGCAAGCGGCACTCAAGCTGGAGTGCGTGGCCATCGTCTGCCATCACACCCTGTGGAATGAGGGCAATGTTGCGCAGGCCAAAGCGGCCGGTTTTCGCTGCCTGTGCTACACCGTGAACGACGATCAGGCCGCCCAGCGGCTCATCCAAATGGGTATTGAAGGCCTCATCACCGACCGGGTGGACTTGTTTTCCCCGGCTTAACCGTGGCCAGCACTGCTCAGGCAAGCAAGGCGCTCAAGCTTTCCAGCCGCGCATCAAGGCCCATTGGGCGCTGGCGCTCACCAGCACCAGGGCGGCGTAGGTGGCCATCTTGCCATCCCGGCCAAAAAACCACAGGCCGATCGCCAGGACAAGCACAGACACTATGAAATTAATAGCTGCTTGCGCATACAAAGAGGGCGCTTGAGCATTTTTTGGCATTAAAAATCGGGCAAACAAAGGCACCAGCAGCGCTACCCACAAGGCAGGGGCCACAAAATTAAGCAAATGATTCAGAGTTGCAAGAAGGCCCATGGGTGGCAGCTATTACATTGGTTCAAGAACAGAGGGGAAAAACAGAACCATTCGCGTTGGCGCGGACTGATTTTATAATCGCGCCATGGCAGTCTGGGCTCTAGGCATCAATCACACGACCGCACCGCTCGATTTGCGCGGTCGTTTTGCGTTCGCCATCGACCAAATTGAACCTACTTTGCGCGCTTTGCGCAGCTCGCTTGCGCGCCAACCGGAAGCCGCCCTGGTCTCCACCTGCAATCGCACCGAGATTTATTGCGCAGGTGAAAAACCCGACGTCGAGCACACCTTGGACTGGCTGGCCCGCAGCGGCGGCGTCTCCCCCACCCTGTTACGCGCCCACTCCTACACCCTGCAAGACAGCCTGGCCGCGCGCCATGCCTTTCGGGTGGCCAGCGGCCTGGACTCGATGGTGCTGGGCGAGCCGCAAATTCTGGGCCAGATGAAAGACGCCGTGCGCGCCGCCGAAGCCGCAGGCGCCCTGGGCACCACGCTCAGCCAGTTATTCCAGCGCTCTTTTGCCGTGGCCAAAGACGTGCGCACCTCTACTGAGATTGGTGCCCACTCCATCAGCATGGCCGCCGCCGCGGTGCGCCTGGCCGGGCAGTTGTTTGAAGACCTGGCCCAGGTGAAAGTTCTTTTTGTCGGCGCAGGCGAGATGATCGAGCTGTGCGCCACCCACTTTGCCGCCAAAAACCCCAAAACCATCGCCATAGCCAACCGCACGCTGGAGCGCGGCGAAAAGCTGGCCAGCCGCTTTGGCGGCGAAGTGATGCGCCTGGCCGACCTGCCCGAGCGGCTGCACGAGTTTGACGCCGTCATCAGCTGCACCGCCAGCACACTGCCCATCATCGGCCTGGGTGCCGTGGAGCGTGCCTTGAAGCGGCGCAAACACCGCCCCATGTTCATGGTCGATCTGGCCGTGCCGCGCGACATTGAGGTCGAAGTGAAGGCGCTGGAAGACATTTACCTGTACACCGTGGACGACCTGGCGGGTGTGGTGCAAACCGCGCAAGCCAACCGGCAGGCGGCGGTGGCCCAAGCCGAGGCGATTGTGGACGCCGGTGTGCAGAGCTTTATGCACTGGGTTGACCAGCGCGTCTCGGTGCCCCTGATCCAGCAACTCAACGCCCAGGCCGACGAATGGCGCGCCCTGGAACTGGCCCGTGCGCGCAAGCTGCTGGCCAAGGGTGAAGACGTGGACGCGGTGCTGGAGGCGCTGTCCAAAGGCCTGACGCAAAAAATGCTCCACGGTGCCATGGCCGAACTGCGCACCGCCGACGCCCAAGCCCGCGAGCGCGCCAGCAACGCCATTCAGCACTTTTTTTTGCGCTCTGATCGGTAGCGGCGCTGCTCTACTCCCAACGGCCCTTTGACAAGCTCAGGGCAAACGGGAACCAAAGCCGAGCGCATCCCCATTCGGGCTGAGCCTGTTGAAACCCATTGACTATCCCTTATCCATGAAACCATTCCTGCGCCAACAACTCGCCCGTTACACCGACCGTCTGGGAGAGCTTGAATTTTTGCTCTCGCGCGAAGACATCATGAAAGACATGAAGCAGTTTCTGGTGCTCTCGCGCGAGCACACCGATGTGTCCGCAGTGGCCAGCCGCTGGGCACGCTACCAGCAGCGCGAAGCCGACCTGGTGGCGGGGCAGGAGATGCTCTCGGGTGCCGACGGCGATGCCGACATGCTGCAAATGGCGCAGGAAGAAATTGACAACGCTACCGTGGAGATGGCCCAGCTGGAGGGCGAACTGCAGCGCATGCTTTTGCCCAAAGACCCGGATGACGAACGCCCGGCCTTTGTCGAAATCCGCGCTGGCACCGGCGGAGATGAATCGGCCCTGTTTGCCGCCGACTTGCTGCGCATGTACACGCGTTACGCCGACCGCTGTGGCTTCAAGAGCGAGATTGTCAGCGAATCGCCGAGCGAACTGGGCGGCTACAAAGAGGTGGTGCTGCGCCTGGAAGGCCACCACGGCGGCACCGGTGCCTACGGTGCGCTCAAGTTCGAGTCCGGCGGCCACCGCGTGCAGCGCGTGCCCACCACCGAAACCCAGGGCCGCATTCACACCAGCGCCTGCACGGTGGCAGTGCTGGCCGAGCAGGACGAGGCGGAGGCGATCAAAATCAACCCGTCTGACCTGCGCATCGACACCTACCGCGCCAGCGGTGCGGGTGGACAGCACATCAACAAGACCGACTCGGCAGTGCGCATCACCCACATTCCCACCGGCATCGTGGCCGAGTGCCAGGACGGGCGCAGCCAGCACGGCAACAAGGCGCAGGCGCTCAAGGTGCTGACCGCCCGCATCCACGAAAAAGACCGCTCCGAGCGCGCCGCCAAAGACGCGGCTGAGCGCAAGAGCCTGGTGGGCAGCGGCGACCGCAGCGACCGCATCCGCACCTACAACTTTCCGCAGGGGCGCCTGTCGGACCACCGCATCAACCTCACCCTGTACAAACTGCTCTACATCATGGAGGGCGACATGGACGACGTGGTGCAGGCGCTGCAAGCCTACGAGGCAGCCCAGCAGCTGGCCGCGCTGGAAGTCGGAGCCGGTGCTTGAACCAGCGCTTTTTATAGAAGAAATAAGCCGTTTGCGCACGTAGTATCTGCGCAAGCAGCTATAAATTCAATAGCAAATGTTTTCACTCAAAACGCCTGCTACCCTTGCCAGCGTGCTGGTGACCCTGCAAACCCAGGGGCTGGACCGGCTGGACGCGCAGTTGCTGCTGCTGCATGTGCTGGGGCAACCCCTGCACGCGCGCGCCTGGCTGCTGGCGCACGACAGCGACCCGCTCCCCCCTGCTGCCCGGGCCAAGCTGGCCGCCTGCGTGCAGCGCCGCCTGCGCGGTGAGCCGCTGGCTTACATCTGCGGCCAAAAGGAGTTCTTTGGTTTGAATTTAACGGTGGACCCCCGGGTGCTGGTGCCCAGGCCCGACACCGAAACGCTGGTGGAGTGGGCGCTGGAGGTTCTGGCAAACAGGGTGGGGGCCAGCGTCATCGACCTGGGCACCGGCAGCGGGGCCATTGCACTGGCCCTCAAGCACACGCGGCCCGATTTACAGGTCAGCGCCCTTGACTTCAGCCACGAAGCGCTGGCGGTGGCCCGGTCGAACGCGCAGCGTCTCTCGCTTGCGCTGGACTTGCACCAAGGCTGCTGGCTGGCTGGGGTGACCGCACGTTTTGACGCCATCGTCGCCAACCCGCCTTACATCGCCGAGCACGATCAACACCTGGAAGCCCTCACCCACGAGCCGGCGCAAGCACTGGTCAGCGGCCCCGACGGGCTGGACGACATCCGAACCATCATCGCCCAGGCACAGAATCATTTGCATCCCGGTGGCTGGCTGCTGCTGGAACATGGATTTGACCAGGCTTGTGCGGTGCGTGAAGCATTGCGCCATGCCGGTTTTTTGAACGCGCAGTCAAGACGCGACTTGAGTGGGATTGAGCGCTGCAGCGGTGCCATGCACGCACCCGTCTGACGCTACGCCCCTTTACAAGGAGGGGTCAGGGGCGACACACACCCGGTTGCGCCCCGTGTGTTTGGCATGGTACAGCGCAGCGTCGGCCGCCGCAATCATGGATTCGCTCACGCCTTTGGCGTCAGGCACCACTGCACAGCAACCAATGCTGACCGTGACCGGTATGTGTATCCCTTCAAACTCAAAGTGT
Source organism: Candidatus Rhodoferax bjergmarkensis (assembly GCA_016708345.1). GTDB lineage: Bacteria > Pseudomonadota > Gammaproteobacteria > Burkholderiales > Burkholderiaceae_C > Rhodoferax > Rhodoferax bjergmarkensis. Next base: position 37,989 of record JADJFX010000019.1, on the reverse strand, counting down.
CTGGCCTCTACCGTGCGGCAAATTTTCTGGGCTAAAAATTCGGCCCCGACAATATCAGTGTGCGGCAGGATCACGGCGAACTCCTCACCGCCATAGCGCGCCACATCGTCGCTGGGGCGGGCCAGGCAAGACTTGATGGTGTTTGCCACTTCACGCAAACAAGCGTCTCCCGCCAAATGGCCGTATTGGTCATTCACTTTTTTGAAGTGATCGATGTCGAGCAGGAGCAAACTCAGCGACAAGTGCCCACGCGCTGAACGCTTGATTTCGTTGGCCAGCTGGGTGTCAAAGTGCTTGCGGTTTTTAATGCCGGTCAGCCCATCGGTCAGGCTCATCACCTGCAAGGCAGCATTGGCTTGCGAAAGCTTCTGCATGGCCACCCCCAGCTCCTGCGTTCGCTGTGCCACCCGCTGCTCCAGCTGGCTGGTCGCCTCGGCCTGGATGCGCAGATTTTCTTCCTTGAGCATCGTCATGCGATGCGCCAGAGCAAACGACAGCAGCATCGCCTCCATCGTGGAGCCAATCTGCAGCCCATATTCGGTCAGCAAATTGACCGGCAAAATGCCAAATGTTTTCAACACATAAGCGCTGACCCCCGCCAACAATGCCGTCCAGGCCAGCATAAAGTAGCGTGCCGCTTTAATCCCCCTGAGCAAACAAATGCTGCCGAAAACAAATACCACTGCGGAAGCAATCAAGGCATTGACCGTTGCCAATTTGATCATGACCGAATAGCGGAAAAACAAGGAACCGACAGCCAATGCCAAGAGCAACCAAGCGTAGTAGCGCATCCAAAGGTTCGCGCGCGGCATCAATTCACGCAGGTTGAGAAAGGACCGGCTGAAATTCACCATGCCAACCAGGGTAAAGCAAATGGAGAGTGGTACAGCAGCTGCTCCCCAGCCAGGCGCAGCCGGCCACAAGTGCTCATAGGCCAGGCCATTGATCGCCATCTGAAAGATCAGGTAGCCGCCGATATAGTGCAAATAGTGCAAATAACTGGTTTCCCTGATCGACAAAAAAATCAACAGGTTGTAAATGACCATCGAAAACAGGAGACCGTAGTAAAGACCAAAGCCAAACTGCTCCTCATGATTTTTGGCCCGAAAGGTCTGCGGCGTCCACACAGCCAGCGGCAGCTGCAGTGAACTGGTGGTTTGCACCCGAATGTAGAGCTCCACTGTCTGCCCGGGATAAGCTTCAAAAGGGTAGATGAAGTTGCGGTGCTTGATCAGACGCTGTACAAACGGCAGCGACCTGCCCCCCTCCCGGGTGTCTGCCAACTGACCGTCACGCACCGTATAAAAAGTGAAGTGATCAATCAAGGGGTATTGCGCCTCGACCAGCCAATGCACATCGCTTGCGTTTTGGTTTTGCAGCGCCACATGAAACCAATACACCGAACTGGTAAAGCTGAAATTGGGGCCCGCACTGGCGCTGGGCACAAAACGCTGCGACATCTCTCGCACCTGCTCCAGCGTCAAATTGCCAGCCGGGTCTTCAAGGTACTGCATCTGACGGCCAATCAGGGAGCCCACAATCTGGCTGTTCAGTGCCACGACCGGCACCCCTTGGGCAGGCTCGCTGGCATGCGCGCTACCGAACACGCCCGACAGGAACGCCAGCAGCCCCAAACAGATGCAGCGCCACAGCGGCGTTACGCTCTTGAACCTCATTTCAGTCTTCCATCCCCTGTCGAAAACCAGACGCGAATGCACCACCAAATTCAACACCGCAAAGCTTTGATCGATGCACCAAATTGGACGTCTGGTCATCATATGTCATAACGTCCTTGGGTCTGTGTGTCTTTGTATCTTGGGGTCTGCAGGCTTGGTTTCAGTTTATGATCCAAAAGTGTACTTTCCCTGCTGGCAGTCACCTCGCCCCACACAACCCGGCCCCCAAGAACATCGACGAAAGATTGACTATGAACTCACACATCAAAAACATGAAAGTGCTGCTGGCCAGTAGTGTCGCACTGCTGCTGGCAGGGTGCGGGGGTGGGGGAGGCTCCGGCGATGAAGGCGACAAAGCCGGAGGCACCGATACAGGCCCAAAATTTTCCCTCAGTGTGAAACAAAACGGTCTGGTTGGCGGTTTTTGGCTGGACGTCAACGGAGAAACCACCGTCGCGACGGAAGCCGGAGACCCCAGCACACCCGGTGTCACCCTCCTTTCCACGCGTTTGTCGGACCGCACTGGTTATACGGTGAAACCCATCAATGATGCCAGCACCTCCGGCCAAATTTGCTCCGTGGGCAACGCCAGAGGTGTCGTGAACGGAGCAAACATCACCAACGTCACCTTGAACTGCGGCCCCAAAGCCAGTTTGCTGGCCTACGCCACCAACCAAGACCAAAACTCCATTTCGCTTTACTACATTGACGTGGGAACCGGTGCCCTGACGGGGAACCATTTCGATGCCGCTTCCCGCTTATTGGTCAGCAACGGCACCACCACCACGGGCAACAAACCCACCGCCATCACGATTGATCCAACAGGCCAGTTTGTCTATGTGACCAATCGGGGTGACGACCAGGTGGCTGCTTTTTCAATCAATAACACCGACCCCAATGTCATGACGGGCAAACTGACGCTCATTGGCACTGCGCCTACCGCTAGCCTGCCCAGTGCCGTGACCGTGAGCCCTTCCGGCAAGTTCGCCTACGTGGCCAACGGCGGCTCTGGCAGTGTCTCCGCCTACAGCATCGACACCTCAATGGGCGGTTTGACCCCTATTGCCACCGTGCCAGCGGGGGATGCACCTCAATCTGTCACTGTGCACCCCACGGGCAAGTTCGCCTATGTGGCAAATGCCGGCAAGACCAACAATGTATCGGTCTACGCCATCAACACCGCCAAAGGCTCTCTGACACAGGTTACGACTGTGACAGCCGGCACTGCGCCCTGGTCTGTCGCTGTTAGCCCGTCTGGCACATACGCTTACGTGGTCAACGCGGGCTCTGACAGTGTCAGCATTTTTAAAATCAACTCCACCACGGGTGACCTGTCGCCAGTCGGTACCGCAGCAACCGGTGTCAACCCGCTTTCCATCGCACTCGACCCGAACGGCCAGTTTGCCTACGTGGCCAATGTGGGCAGCAACTCCGTCTCGGCCTACTCTATCGACAGCTCGACCGGCCTCTTGACCCAAGTTGGCAATGCAGCAACCGGCAGTCAACCCGTCTCCGTCACCATCGATCGCTCAGGCCGCCTCGTCTACACAGCCAATGAAAGTTCAAGTACCGTTTCCGCCTTCAAAATCAACATGAGTTCCGGTGCCTTGTCGCTAGCGGTTCCAGCCAGCTCGATGACAACTTCAAACATTGCAACCGGCGCAAGGCCGTCTTCCATCGCTACCACCACTGGCTGCACTTTGGCACCACTTGTGACGGGTATCCCACGGCGTTGCAAACGTGCCGGTGAATAAGCCCCCGCTGACAACCAAAACTCAAATCTGACCATGCCCACAAGCGCCCCCGCCTGCCCCCAGTGCACACTGGAAAACACCTACCCGGACGGGGCCAGTTTCGTCTGTGCTGACTGCGGCCATGAATGGCCACAAACCGCGGTCACAGAATCAATTGAGGCCGAAGCGGTGGTGAAGGACGCCAATGGTCAGGTGCTGGCCGATGGCGACGCTGTGGTACTGATCAAAGACCTGAAGGTCAAAGGCTCGTCCATCACGCTCAAGATGGGCACCAAGGTCAAGAGCATCCGGCTGGTGGGTGGCGACCATGAGGTGGACTGCAAGATGGACGCAGGCAGCTTCATGCTCAAGGCCTGCTTCCTGAAAAAGGTTTGAAAGCAGATTCCGTTTCCAGATCAATACAACATTAGGCGCAAAGCTGCAGACAGTGCTTTAGCACGACAAAGCGAAGCAACAACATGTTGGATGGATATGGAAAGGGAATTAATGGTGGTGACCGTGCTCGCCATGCACGTGGCCATGCGCAATCTCTTCGTCTGAGGCAGAGCGCACATCGGTCACTGCAAGGCTGAAACGCAGCACCTTGCCCGCCATCGGGTGGTTGCCGTCCAGCAGCACTACCGGGCCCTTGATCTTCATGACTGTGAAGGTTTGGGCGTGGCCTTGGTCATCTTGGCCCTGCAACTGGCCACCGACTTTGACGCCCGGCGGAAACTGTGTTTTGGGAATGGTTTGCACCAGACTCTCGTCGCGCAGACCAAAGGCGTCTTGCGGCTGCAACTCCAGCGTGGTTTGAAAACCCTTCTCCTTGCCGTCCAGCGCTTCTTCTATTTTGGCAAAGGTATTGCCATAGCCGCCATGCAGGTAGACCATGGGTGCCTTGCTTTCCTCCAGCAGCTTGCCCTGAAGGTCCAGCACTTTGTAGCGCAGGGTGACGGCGGTGTTTTTTTCGATTTTCATGGGTTTGGGTTGAGTTTTAGCTTGCAATGAACAAGCTGCTATTTTCCTGCATTGACGCAGCAATGCAGCACTGGAGGGCCGTGCCTAACAAACAATTTTTAAACAAAATTGGCCTCCAGCGCAGGCAGAACTTGCGCGAGCAGCTACTATTTTGATAGTAATGATGCAGCATCCCTGTACCAATCAGGGTTACCCGCGCACCACTGGTGCCGATCAGTGAAATAATCGCGCCATCTTTTTCTGAGGATTTTTCACATGAGCGACACCCAACAACGCATTGACGAGCTGGTAAAAGGCAACGACGTGGTACTTTTCATGAAGGGCAGCGCCAGCTTTCCGCAGTGCGGGTTCTCCGGCCGTGCGGTGCAAGTTTTAAAGGCCTGCGGTTTGGATACCAGCGGCATCAAAACCGTGAATGTGCTGGAAGACGAAGAAATTCGTTCCGGCATCAAGGAATACAGCAACTGGCCCACCATTCCGCAGCTCTACGTCAAGGGCGAATTCATTGGCGGCTCCGACATCATGATGGAAATGTACGAGAGCGGTGAACTGCAAAAGGCGCTGGCAGCCTGAAGTGCGAGGCGGACTGCAACCAGACTCGGTCCGTGCCTGAACCATTCAAGCCACCATCAGGTGGCTTTTTTGTTGAAACCTGTTAATTAGGTCACCAATCACAGGCTTAATCACGCCACCAAAAACGCCAGTTGTGATTGAATGAAGGCGTGTTTTTGGGTTTGGCGTTATTGCACAGGAGGCCGTGATGGAATCTCGCAGTCTTGTTCCGCAATCTTCCCCGTTTTTGTTGCCGGTGGCCAAAATGCGCCGCGTGTTTCACCCTGATGAGGTCGAGCGCAAGCTGGCCAAACTTCCGGACAACGAACACGACAGCCTGCGCTCCACTTACCGGCGCATGCTGGAGCGCGGCCCTCAGCGCTTTCAGGTCAAACCGTCGGGCGTGCCCGATATGGCCAACCTGTACCAAACCCTGCCCAATTTCACCGACGTGCTGGACGATGTCAAGCGTCACGTTGCCCTGGCCCAGGACACCCACGACGGGCTGGAAGTCACCCCCATTTTGCTGCTGGGGCCACCGGGCATCGGCAAAACCCATTTCGCCAAAAAACTGGCTGAACTGCTGGGAACCGGCATGAGCCTGGTGCCCATGAGCTCCATGACCGCCGGTTGGCTGTTGTCGGGTTCATCGTCCCAGTGGAAAGGTGCCAAGCCCGGCAAGGTGTTCGAGGCGCTGGTGGATGGGGAGTATGCCAACCCGGTGATCGTGGTGGATGAGATCGACAAGGCCAGTTGTGACGCGCAATACGACCCGCTGGGCGCGCTTTACAGCCTCTTGGAGCACGACACGGCACAAAGCTTTACCGACGAGTTCGCCGAGGTGTCCATTGACGCCAGCCAGGTGATCTGGATCACCACGGCCAACGATGAGCGAAGCATCCCGGACCCGATTCTCAATCGCATGAATGTGTTTCAGGTGGAGCCGCCCTCGCCGGAGGCTGCGCGCCAGATTGCCCGCAACCTGTACCAAAGCATTCGCAGCGAACATGGATGGGGCGAACACTTCGAACCTGAACCTCAAAGTGATCTGCTGGATCAGCTCAGTGAGATGCCCCCACGCGAAATGCGCCGTGGCCTGATGACCGGGTTTGGCAACGCCCAATTGGACAAGCGCGACACGATTCAAGTGACCGACTTGCCCAAAGCGGGACTTAAAAAGGGCCAGATCGGCTTTTTGCAATAGTTTCCCACTGCTTTTGGGCACCCAGCACGGCATTCGGGTACGGTGCCTTGCCGCGCGAACCGTTGTAGCGGCCCAGCGCCAGAAAAAGATCACCTTTTTCGCGGTCCAGGTAATGGCGCAGAATCACACAGCCAAAACGCAGATTGGTCTGCATGTGAAACAGCTTCCCAGCGTCGCCGTCGCCCAGCACCCGCGTCCAAAACGGCATCACCTGCATGTAACCGCGCGCGCCCACGCTCGACACCGCAAATTTTCGGAAGTTGCTCTCCACCTGCACCAAGCCCAGAACCAGCGTCGGGTCTAGCCCGGCACGGCGACTTTCATACCAAACTGTTTGCAGAAACTCGCGGCGAACATGCAATTCCGGCTTTTTTTTCTTCAGGCGTTCACTCATGACGCCCAACCAGCGCAGGTAGTCCAGGCGCGATTCGGTGTCCTTGAATTCAGGTACCGGGGGCGCTTGATTCGAAATGGCCGAACTCAGGGCCGTGCGCACCGAATCCACCAGCGGCTCTTCCAGCTGTCCGCCAGCTTGCACTAGCTCACAAATAAATAGCAAGAAAAGCCCACCCAGCATGCGCAAGAGGCTTATTTTTTGCATACCCATGATCAAAACCTGCGGCTGGCTCACACCTTCAGTCTGGATTGAAGCAGGGCCACAATGTCAGCCACTGCCACGGAGGTAGCGGCAGCATCGCGTCGGTGCTGGTATTCCACCTGACCTTGCTTGAGGGCACGGTCGCCAATGGTCACGCGGTGTGGCACGCCAATCAGCTCCCAGTCGGCAAACATGGCACCCGGGCGCTCACCACGGTCATCGAGCATCACATCGACCCCGGCAGCCATCAGCTCGCCATACAACTTGTCAGCGGCGGCGTTGACATCGGGAAAACGATCCGGGCTGATGGGGCACAGCACCACGGTAAACGGCGCCAGCGCGTCCGGCCAGATGATGCCGCGCTCGTCGTGGTTTTGCTCGATGGCGGCAGCAGGCAAACGGGTGATGCCGATGCCATAGCAGCCCATTTCCATGAACTGCGGCTTGCCATTGACATCCAGAAAGGTTGCGTTCATCGCCTGGCTGTATTTGGTGCCGAGGTAGAACACATGGCCCACTTCAATACCGCGCTCAATCGCCAGCACACCTTTGCCGTCCGGCGAGGCGTCACCCGCCACAATATTGCGAATGTCTGCCACCAGGGCTGGCTCAGGCACGTCGCGCGCCCAGTTGACGCCGGTGAGGTGAAAGTCTGCTTCATTGGCACCGCAAATCCAGTCGCCCATGATGGCAACGTCGCGATCCGCCACAATCTGCACCGGCTTTTTCAAGCCCACCGGTCCCAAATAACCCGGTTTGCAGCCAAAGTGCTCTTCGATTTCAGCCACGGTGGCAAAACGAAAGCCCCCATCCAGTCCCGGCACCTTGCCTACCTTGACTTCGTTCATGTCATGGTCGCCACGCACCAGCAACAGCCAAACCTGGGTTTTGACAATCTCGCCTTGTGCATTGAGGCTATCGGTGGCCAAGACCAGAGATTTAACAGTCTGTTGCAACGGCAAATTCAGCAGTTCGGCAACGTCCTGGCAAGTGCTTTTGCCAGGGGTGGCCGTTTTTGTCATGGTTTGGAGCGGGGCCGGGCGTACAGTCTGCGGTGCCAGTGCTTCAGCCTTTTCCATGTTCGCCGCGTAGTCGCCGGTCGGGCAATACACGATGGCATCTTCGCCGGTGGCGGCAATCACCTGAAATTCTTCGCTCAAATCTCCGCCAATCGCGCCACTGTCGGCAGCAACAGCACGGTAAGTGAGCCCAAAGCGGTCAAAAATACGGCGGTAGGTTTGCGCCATGTTTTGATAACTGGCTTTGGCAGAAACTTGATCACGATCAAAGCTGTAGGCATCTTTCATGATGAATTCACGCCCGCGCATCAGGCCAAAACGTGGACGGCGCTCGTCGCGGAACTTGGTTTGAATCTGGTAAAAGTTCTTCGGCAACTGTTTGTAACTCTTGATCTCTTGACGTGCAATGTCGGTCACCACCTCCTCGCTGGTGGGCTGAACCACAAAATCCCGGCCATGCCGATCCTTGATGCGCAAAAGTTCAGGGCCCATCTTGGCAAAACGCCCGGTCTCCTGCCACAGCTCGGCTGGCTGCACGACCGGCATGCTCAGCTCCACAGCACCCGCGCGGTTCATCTCTTCTCGCACGATGGCCTCGACCTTGCGCACCACACGCAGGCCCATCGGCATCAGGCTGTAGATACCGGCACCGAGCTTTTTGATCATGCCCGCGCGCATCATCAGTTTGTGACTCACCACCTCGGCGTCTGCGGGTGCTTCTTTAAAGGTGGATATGAGGAATTGGGAGGCTTTCATGGCAGGAATTTGGGATTAACTAAGGGCTTCGCCGCTTGATGCACCGCGCTTGCTGTGCATAATGGGCTAAGTTTTAAATTTGGGGTTTGATTATGCTTGACCGAGACGGCTTTAGACCGAACGTCGGCATCGTCCTGCTCAACCAGAAAAATCAGGTGTTTTGGGGCAAGCGAATTCGTACGCACTCGTGGCAGTTTCCGCAGGGTGGCATTGACCGGGGGGAAACCCCCGAGCAGGCCATGATGCGCGAATTGCACGAGGAAGTGGGGCTCTTCCGTGAGCATGTTCGCATTGTCGCCCGCACCCGAGACTGGTTGCGCTACGAGGTGCCAGACCGATACATTCGCCGCGATTCGCGCGGCCATTACAAAGGCCAGAAACAGATCTGGTTCTTGCTTCAATTGGTGGGTCACGACTGGGATTTGAACCTGCGTGCCACCGATCACCCGGAGTTTGACGCTTGGCGTTGGAACGATTATTGGGTTCCGCTGGATGCGGTGGTCGAATTCAAACGCGGTGTCTACGAAATGGCGCTGACGGAGCTTGCCCGCTATTTGCCACGCAACGAGCACAGAAACCGCTTCCTGCGTCAGGGCATGCGTCCGCACGAATCCGAATCAACCCATGATGCAATACCGGGTGCCACCTTTGAGCTGCCGCCCGGCGCAAGCTATGAGCCTGATCCACAAACCGGGTACTGCCCAACCAGGCCTTAGGATGTGGCAAGAAATAAGTTCCCCAATTTCCCCTGTCGGATTCGGGCGCGCTGCTTCGTTGCAAGCCGCTTGTGTAGCTGAGCTACATGTCGTTCCTACCCTGGCGGGTCTGAACGAGGGCCCGTCTTGCGCCTCACATCGCATCCCGACTCCTCGGGGTAAATCGGGAAATTATTCCTAGCCACATCCTTAGGATAAGTATGAACCGATCCAAACTGATCTGGCTAGGCTTGGCCTTGGTCTCACTGAGCGCCTCTGCCCTGTCTGAAATCGATCCTGACTGGAAGGAGTCGGTCGCACCTCCAGCGCCCTCCTTCAACAAGGATCAGGTGATACCGATCGAGATGCCGCGCTACGTCTCATTGCGTTTTGGTGTTGACCCGGCAACCTTGGTCATCACACCGGACGGCATCGTGCGCTACGTGATGGTGGCCACCAGTGAAAGCGGCGTGCTCAGCGCCATGTACGAAGGTATTCGATGCGCCACGGGGGAAGTAAAAACCTATGCCCATTACACATCAAGCGGAAATTGGGCCACCGTGAAAGACCCCAAATGGCAGGGAATGAATGACAACCTGCGCTCCAAACATGCGCTCGCCTTCGCCCGGCAAGCTGCCTGTGACAGCCGCTCAACCGTGACCATTTCGCCGGCTGAGATTATCAAGGCACTGAAAAAATAAGTCAGCGGGTCAATACCAGATTGTCCCGGTGCACCATTTCAGGCTCGGCGATGTAACCCAGCATTTTTTCAAACTCGGCTGAAGGTTTACGGCAAATGAGCCGCGCCTCTGCGCTGGCGTAATTGGCCAATCCGCGGGCGAACTCGGTGCCCTGCGCATCGCGAATGGCGATGACGTCACCCCGGGAAAAATCACCGTCTACCGCCGTCATCCCAATGGCCAGCAAACTCTTGCCCTCGTCGCGCACCTTGTGGATGGCACCCGAGTCAACGGTCACCGAACCTCGCAGTTGCAGGTGGTCGGCAATCCATTGTTTACGCGCTTGCGTCTTCTGCGTTTGCGCCACCAGCAAGGTGCCGATGGACTCACCTTGCTTCAACCGCACCAGTGCATCGGGCTCTCGGCCCCAAGCAATCACCGTTGACGCGCCAGAGCCCGCCGCGCGCTTGGCCGCCAGTATTTTGGTGATCATGCCGCCACGCCCCAGACTTGACCCTGCGCCACCGGCCATGGCCTCCAATGCCGGGTCACCGGCCTTGGCCACATGGACAAACTGAGCTTGAGGGTCTTTGCGCGGGTCCGCGGTGTACAGGCCCTTTTGATCCGTCAGAATTACCAAGGCATCGGCCTCGACCAGATTGGCCACAAGCGCGCCAAGCGTGTCGTTGTCGCCAAACTTGATTTCATCGTTGACCACCGTGTCGTTTTCATTGATCACCGGCACCACACCCAGTTTGAGCAATGTCAAAAGGGTTGAGCGCGCGTTAAGGTAACGCTCCCGGTCCGCCAGATCAGCATGTGTCAGAAGCACCTGCGCGCTGCCCAAACCGTTTTGCCTCAGCTTGGTCTCGTACATGTGGGCCAAGCCCATCTGCCCCACCGCTGCCGCCGCTTGCAACTCATGAATTTCATGCGGTCGACGGCTCCAGCCTAGGCGCTTCATGCCCTCAGCAATCGCACCGCTGGACACCATGATGACTTCACAGCTTCCACGCACCAACAAAGCCATTTGACGACACCACTCGCCAATGGCCGCCTCATCGAGCCCGCGCCCCTCATTGGTTACCAGGCTGGAGCCAACCTTGACAATGATGCGCTTGGCATCGCGCAATACAAACGAAGCAGTTTCCATGGTCATTTGGGTCTGTAGTGCACGTCAAAAGAGCGCGACGCGCTATATAAACAATAGTATTAGTACTATTCCGGTGCCACCACAAAGCGGGGATCAACAACTTCTGGCGTCTGCTCGGCCTTTTGCTGTGCCTTGACATGCTGGTAGATGGTCTTGATCAACGACTCACAGCCTTCACGCGTGAGCGCTGAAATTTCAAACACTGGCCCTTTGAATTTGAGCCGCTTGACAAAGTCTTTCACCAGAGCCGCGCGCTGATCGAGCGGAACCATATCAAGCTTGTTAAGTACCAGCCAACGCGGCTTGTTGTAGAGCTCCGCGTCGTACTTTTTGAGCTCGTTCACGATCGCCTTGGCTTGGGCAACGGTATCAACCGATTCATCAAAAGGTGCCATGTCGATCACGTGCAGCAGCAGCCGTGTGCGCTGCAAATGTCGCAAAAACAAATGTCCCAACCCAGCACCTTCCGAGGCCCCTTCAATCAGGCCTGGTAAATCTGCCACCACAAAGCTTTGCTCCGGCCCCACGCGCACCACCCCCAAATTGGGGTGCAAGGTGGTGAACGGATAGTCAGCAATGCGCGGCCTGGCATTGGAAATGGCTGTGATCAGCGTGGACTTGCCCGCATTGGGCATGCCCAGCAAACCCACATCAGCCAAAACCTTGAGTTCAAGTTTGAGATTGCGCTTTTCACCAGGCCAGCCAGGCGTTTTTTGCCGTGGCGCACGGTTGATGGCACTTTTGAACCGCAAATTGCCGAAGCCGCCATCACCGCCTTTGGCAATGGTGATCACTTCGCCGGGGGTCAGCAACTCAAACAAAACCTCACCAGTTTCCGCATCGGTGATGATGGTGCCCACCGGCATCTTCAGGGTGATGTCATCTCCGGCTGCCCCAAACATATCGGAACCCATGCCGTGTTCACCACGCTTGGCGTCATGGCGTCTGGAGAAACGAAAATCGACCAAGGTGTTGAGGTTGGGGTCCGCCACGGCAAACACATGACCACCGCGTCCGCCGTCGCCACCATTGGGTCCGCCAAACTCTTTGTACTTTTCATGCCGAAACGAGACACAGCCAGCGCCACCGTCTCCGGCAGAGACGTCAATATAGGCTTCATCAACGAATTTCATGATTTGGGGCTTTATAAACGAAAAACCCCGCGCAGCGCGCAGGGTCTCAATCGGAGTTTTTCAGCTGATTATGCCGAAGTAACACTCACGACATGTTTGTTCAGTGCACCTTTGACGCCGAACGACACATTGCCGTCAACCAAGGCAAACAAAGTGTGATCTTTGCCGATACCGACATTGGTGCCTGGATGGAACTTGGTGCCACGTTGACGAACGATGATTGCGCCAGCGCTGATCACCTCTCCGCCGAACTTCTTAACACCGAGCATTTTGGGCTTGGAATCGCGCCCGTTTCGCGTAGAGCCGCCGCCTTTTTTCTGTGCCATGACCCGTACCTCTTAAGCCGCAATTGCACCAATCAGCAGTTCAGTGAACTGTTGACGATGACCTTGACGTTTCTGGTAATGCTTACGACGGCGCATTTTAAAAATGCTGACCTTGTCGTGTTTGCCGTGAGCCACTACCGTGACACTCACTGTTGCGCCGGACACCAAGGGAGTACCCACCTTCAGTTCTGCGCCGTTGCCGACTGCCAAAACCTGGTCGAACACAATCTCTTGGCCTACGTCCGCAGCAATCTGTTCTACTTTAATTTTTTCGCCGGCTGCAACTCGATATTGCTTGCCGCCGGTTTTTATGACCGCGTACATGTTGACCTCTTCAATTTAGCTCCGGGAACGAATTTTCACAGAGCCTTGGATTCTAACACTGCAAGTCACTTATTGCAATAAACTTCGGGAAACGTTGGCCCGGCCATATTCCTGACCCGGCAGCTTTCTATAATCCCACCACACCATTGGTTATTTGTCTTGCAAGCCACTCTACCCAGCTCCGCCTCTTTGTTATCGATCATTACGCCCGACATGCGCGAGATGGATCAGGTCATCAGCCGTCGGCTGGACTCCGAGGTGCCTCTGATCGGCCAGGTTTCACGCTACATCATTGCTGCGGGCGGGAAAAGATTAAGGCCAGCCCTGCTGCTGCTGACATGCGGCGCACTTGGTTACCAGGGCGAGCAGCGGTTCAATCTGGCTGCCGTGGTGGAGTTTATTCACACAGCAACCCTTTTGCACGATGACGTGGTCGATGAATCTGCCTTGCGACGCGGCAGTGCCACGGCCAATGAAACCTTCGGCAACCCGGCAAGCGTGCTGGTTGGCGACTTCCTGTACTCGCGTGCCTTCCAGATGATGGTGGATGCGCAGAATATGCGCGTCATGCAAGTGCTGGCAGACGCCACCAATGTCATCGCGGAAGGAGAGGTGCTGCAACTGATGAACATGCACAATGCAGCACTTGATGAAGCTGGGTATTTGCAAGTTATTCGCTCAAAAACCGCCAAACTCTTCGAAGCCAGCGCCAGGGTTGGCGCCATCCTCGCAGGCAGCTCCCCCGAAATGGAAGATGCGTGTGCTCAGTACGGGCAAGCACTTGGCACCGCATTCCAAGTCATTGATGATGTACTGGACTACACCGGTGACGCCGAGGTGATGGGCAAAAACCTTGGCGATGATTTGCGCGAAGGTAAAACCACGCTACCCCTGATTGCAGCCATGCAGCGTGGCACTGCAAGCCAGAAAGTCATCATCAAAACTGCCATTGAAACAGGTGGTGTGGCCATGCTGAACGAAGTCGTCGACATCGTCAAAGCAACAGGTGCACTGGATGTGGCCAGACTGTCAGCATCGGCAGAAGCGCAACGCGCCGTCGCTGCGGCCACCCTACTACCACAGGGGCCTCATACTGACTGTTTGCTACAATTAGCAGCTCAATTACTTGATCGTCGGTCTTGACACCGGACGTCACCAATATCAAATCGGAATGTAGCGCAGCCTGGTAGCGCACTTCGTTCGGGACGAAGGGGTCGGAGGTTCGAATCCTCTCATTCCGACCAAATTTCCTGCAAAATATTAAGTGACCCGCTTGCAATTTTGTCAAGGTGACAGCGTTATTCCGTAAAAAACTGGTTCGTGTTTTTACCCGCAAAGGGCGCATGAGCATTAGCAGCAAGTTTGTCACCTTGCTTGATAATGCTTGCAATGCCTAGTCCACTTTTTGTAGCTGTTAACCACTCCCTCGTTGGGCGATTGGCATGTGGGATGGTGGTTTTTGCTGCCTTGATGGGGCTGGAGATTGCGGTCCATCACGCTTTGGATTCGCAGGCTCGGGCAACGTGGCCGGTGATGGACGGTTCACAGTCCAAAGCACGTCTGCTTGCCGTGGGAAAAGATTACATCCCCATGCCCGTCAACACACCTGCCGCGCATGCCAGCACTCTGTTGGCAATGCCCGCCACACACCCCGCAGCGTTGATGGCGTTCTGGTTTGCTGGCACACGCGAAAGTGCTTCTGATGTGCAGATTGCAGCCTCACGTTTTGACCGTGCGACACAGCAGTGGAGTTCGGCACGTTTTTTGGTGAATCGGCAGGTTTTGGGTGCGCAGCTGGGCTTTGGCGTGCGGCGGCTGGGCAATCCAGTGGCTTGGCTCGACGGCCATGGGCAAATTCATTTGTTTGTTGTGTCGACTGGGTTGGGTGGCTGGGCTGCTGCACGTATTGTGCATTTGCGACAAAGCAATGCAGATCAGGACTTTTCTACGCTAACTTTTGACGTGGTCCGCGTATTGCCCCTTTCTTGGCTATGGAACACCAGTTTTCTGGTCCGCAGTGCACCGCTTTCACTGAAGGATGGCGGCATGGTGTTGCCTGTGCATTTTGAACTGGGCATCAAGTACCCAGTCGCCTTGCGATTTGACGCCCACGGCGAGTTTCTGGGGATGTTTCGCATTTCCAGCCGAAAGCACCTGCTTCAGCCCACTTTGTTGACCATCAGCGAGTCTCACTGGCTGGCACTGATGCGCGATCAAAGTCCACATGGAAAGGTAGCCGCATCGCAAACCACGAATGGCGGACAGCATTGGACAGATTTGCCTGATCTGGCATTGGACAACCCCGATGCATCGGTGGCCGGGTTCACCCTTGCACCCGGGCGCATGGTGCTCGCGCACAACTCATCCCCGCGCTCGCGCTCGGAACTCGATTTGAGCGAATCACTGGACGGCCGCAACTGGCACCTGGCCCACGAACTGGCCCACGGTACCGGTGCCGATGAGTTCTCTTACCCGTCCATGGCCTGGGCAGATGACAGCTTGTGGGTCAGTTACACCGACCAGCGCCGCAGAATCGCCTGGCAACGGTTTACGGCGGCACCTGACGCGCACTGAAAGCTTGCTACGTCATGGACATGAACTCAGTACTTCATACGCTGGCATCCAACAGCCCGCTGCTGCCCTCGCCCACCGCCACAAAGATCGCTTTGTACGGCGCTTGGGCCATGGTGTTGGGCTGCGGCACCCTGTTGCTGGCCAAGCGACTGCCTAGAACCTACCAACTTGGCTTGGCGTGGGGGGTGATGGCATGGACGATCGTGCCGGGGGTCACGTCACCGGCGTATTGGTTGGGCCTGGCATTTCAAACGCCCAGTTTGACAACCATCGGCGTTTGCATGGCCTGTCTCTATGCAGCGCTGCAACCCTCACAACGGACAAGCAAGCCGATTTTCTGGCATCAAAAAAAGTTACTGACAATTTTGATGACCGTGGGCGCAGCACTGGGGTGGGTCTTGCTGCTGGACACGCTGGCCTGGCTGCCGGTTTCAATTTATGCATGGGGTTTCAGTTCTGCCGCACTCGGCTGCGTGACAGTGTTGGCAGTGCTGCTTTGGGTGATATTCGCAGGGGCTTCTGAAGATTTGGGGGCCAAATGGTTTGGCCCTGCGCTGATGGTGTTTGCTCTGACGCTTTTTGTGTTGACCCGACTGCCCACCGGCAACGTTTGGGATGCAGTGCTGGACCCTTGGTTATGGGCTGCACTGCAGGTGGTCTTGTTGAAATCGCTGTTCAGGCGAGAAACTTCAGATCCTCTGCACCAGCCACTCACGCCTGAATAGCCAGGTCTGCGGGTACCAAAGATTAGAAAGCGTAATTTCCCCGCTCTGATGACGACCTTTAACTTCCCAACGCTCACCCAAAATTTTGCACCCCGGTACACAAGGTGGCGTTTGTTCGGAAGGCGTCTCCTGCAACCAGATCACCGCATCGTGGCTGGACAGCAGACGGTGCAAGGCATCCTTTCCTGCACCGCCCGCCGGAGTACCGCCACGCCCCTCCACGTCATAAGGCACGAAACGATTGCCCGGCAACAAAAACTGGAACCGTTCAAACTGCCCGTTGAATCCATTGGGTATGGCCACGCGGGCATTTTGAAGCTGGCGACTGCTTGTGGCGTCGTACTGTCCAGCGGCCCCGTTCAAAGGGGCTGTGGTCAAGCCAAAACAAGAAAAAACAAGCAGACAAGCGGCCACAGTACAAGCTCGCGTCCAACCCGGCCGAATCAGGCCAGCGAGCACCATAGCAAAGCCTGCCGCCATGGCCAGCAAGGCCAGGCTCAGCTGCGCACCACTGCCGATTCCAATGTCATGGGCAGCCCAGGCCATCCGCCCCAGCACACCCATCAAAACGCCACACACCAACAGCGACGACACAAACCACCCACGCCCAATCCGGTCCCAGTAAAGGGCGACCAGCATCGCCACGGCGGGCATGGCGGGAATAACGTAGCGAGCCGAGCGCTGGCTGGGCAGGGTAAAGACGATGAGCCACACAGCCAACCACGTCAGCAATATAAGGGTGTGGACAGAACGCTGCCCGTCTGGTGAACCGTTCAGCGCAGAACCGCGCTCCTGCCGATCGTGCCAGGCCTGCCATCCAAGTTTCACCCCCAGCACCATCAGCCCCAGCACCACAAAAGCCAGCAAGCCCGCGTTTTGCACATAGGCCAGCGATTGCGCCCATATGCTAAAGCCGCCGCCTGCCAGGGCGATATGCCAATAGCCTTGCGTGCTGGAGAGTTTGCCTGCGTTTTCGCCAATGACAAACTCTTGCCATACCGCACCCGGATCAGGGTCCAGTACAAACCATAAAGCAAAAATGCCCAGCGCCAGAGTTGCAGCCAAAGTCATTTTGAGCGTCGTCTGCGCCACAACACGCCAGGTCAACACCGGTGCACTGATCAATTGAGCGCACCACAACGCGGCACCCGCCGGGGCAATCAACGCAAAAGATTTGTAAGCCAGACCAAGCCCCAAAGCCAAGCCCCAAGCCAGGTGGGTTAACCACCCCACTTGGACGGCTGATGATGGGCGCAACCGGGCCCACAGCAGCCAGAACATGGGCAGACTCAGCCAAAAGGTCTCCGGGGCACTGGTCAGGTACGTGCGGCCAAAACGGAAGGTACAAAAAAAGGCAAGGTAAACACATGCGGCAATGCAGGCGCTGCGAACATTGCGCGTGATGAGATGCACAGTCCAGCCTACCGCGCCAGCCAACAAAAACGTATAGATCACACTCGGTGTGCGCAAAGCGGCAAGACTCCAGTTGCGCCCCCAATCGCCCGCCACCATGGCCTGCCAAAACAGCAAGGGCGGTTTGGTATTGCGCATGTGGTCCAGCTCGGACACCAGCGGCAGCCAGTGGTTGGAAGCCGCCGTCAGCCGTGCAATATGGGTATAGACCAGTTCGTCACCATTGCTGGGAGCGTATTGCCCCCCCAAACCAGCCACATAAACGCACAGCGCCAGCCCAAGCACCAGCAGCCACGCCAAAGTGTGGACACCCATAGGTTCGCTGTGTTGTCCGAAATCACGCATGGTTTAACGTGGCGAGCCTTGACGAAACGTCAACCGGTCATTGGCCAGGTAGTTGCTCACACTGGCAATCACAATGGCAATCACATTCGCCAGCATGTAATGCAGAAAATTGGTCAGCCACAAGGTCAAGCCGTACTGCAGGGCAATGCCGAACCAGGAGGCCAGGGTGTACAGGCCAAACTGGCGCAAAAGCACACCCCGTGCCTGAGGTTTTTTGCTTGTGCGTTCATCGTTTTGATGCAAGCGATCGGCCCATGTCCACAGCCGGTTCCAGCTGAAGTTATTCACCGTGGCGACGGCAATCGCCAGCGCCAGCGAAGCATAGGGTTTGCTGCCGGGGGATTCAATCGCGCGAAACAGGTATTCATGCGCGGTGTAGAGCACCACCAGATTGACCACCGTGCCACTGGCCCCCACCATGCCAAACTTGATGTATCGAAAGCCCTTGAGCCACTCCACCAACAAAAACAGGCGCTGCTGCCAGCTTGGGGAACCACTCATGACGGCTGCGCAACCGGCATGGCCAAGGCAAGCAAAGCATCTGCCAGCACTGGGTCTGGTGCGATGCGCTTGAGGCACTGGTTGTCGCCATCACAAAAGGTTTCGCGGTGGTTGTAAGCGCTCAAACAGGGTGAGCAAGCCAGGCCCGACTCCAACACTTGGGCACGTGGGCCCAGCGGCCCGTAAAGGCGACCGGTTTCAGGGCCAAAAAACACCATGGTACGAATGGGCGTGAGGCTGGCAAAATGGCCTGGCCCCCCATCGTTGGTAATGAGCAAATCAGCACCATGAAACAGCATCAGCAATTCACGAATGCTGCGGGTGTAGCCGGTTAAATCGACGCACAAGACACTGTTGATCCGGCTCTTGAGCTCTGCCGCCAATGGCGCATCGTCACGCAAGCCAATCAAGCCCACGGCATGGCCCGCCAGACACAGGCCCTGCGCCACACGCGCGTAGTGCTCTGGCGGCCAGGCGCGCTCGGGCAGCAAACCACCGCCCGCATACATCAGCACCACTTTGCGCTGGGCAAGGGCCGGATGGTCGGCCAGCATTTTGGTGCGATACGCCTGCAACTCGGTCGCCTCAAAAGGCACGGCCAAACCCGTGTCACTGGGCAATTCACGCACAGGCGCTGCCTTGTTGCGCGGCATGGCATGGGATTCGAGCGCATCCACCAAGGACAAAAACTGCTTGCTGATGTGCTGATAGGGGTTGTAGGGAATGGCCTGGTTGATAAAACTGCCACGGTACAAACCTTCTTGCGTATGCGGCGTAAAACCGACCCGCACAGGGGCACCGCACCAATAAGACATGAGACTGCTGATGCGCGAGAACAGCTCGCAGTCAATCACCGCGTCCAGCGGCAGACGGCGCAGCGCCAGGCCAACGCGCCAGATGTCGCCCAGCAGACCCAAGCCGGCGCTGTCGTCCAGTGCATGCAGATGCTCCGGCTTGGCCAAGCCGAGCAAAGCCGCCACTTCCTGATTTTTTTTGAGTTGCAACACATGCAGTGTTGCGCTGGGGTAGCGCTGGCGCAGGGCGGCAAACATGGGCCCCGCCAGCACCACACTGCCCATTTCGGACAGCAAAATCACCAAAATATGCCGTGGCTCGCGCACCAGAGGCTGCGCAGGCCGCAGCCACACAGCAAACCGGGCCCAGACAGACAGCAACGCGCACAGAAGCTGGCCCAGCCAGCGGTCTATCCAGCGTTGTGTCTGTATTTTCATGCGTCCGGGTGATCCTGCTGGCCGGATTACAAACCAGCGGCTGCCCGCAAAGCCTGCGCCTTGTCGGTACGCTCCCAGCTAAATTCGGGCTCTTCACGACCGAAGTGACCATAGGCCGCCGTCTTCTCATAGATGGGACGCAGCAGATCAAGCATCTGGATGATGCCTTTGGGACGCAGGTCAAAGTGAATATTCACCAAGGCAGCAATCTTTTCGTCAGAGATCACGCCCGTGCCTTCGGTGTAAACCGTGACGTTCATCGGGTGCGCCACACCAATGGCGTAGGCCACCTGAATCTGGCACTGCCGGCCAGCCCGGCCGCCACAATGTTTTTGGCCACGTAGCGAGCGGCATAAGCAGCGGAGCGGTCCACCTTTGTGGGGTCTTTGCCGGAGAAAGCGCCGCCGCCATGGGGGCAGGCACCGCCGTAGGTGTCCACAATGATCTTGCGTCCGGTCAAACCGCAGTCGCCCTGTGGCCCGCCAACCACAAAACGCCCCGTGGGGTTGATCAGGTACTTGGTGTCAGCGGTGAGCCACTCTTTGGGCAGCACGGGCTTGATGATTTCTTCGCGCACGGCTTCGTAAAAAGCATCGGTCATGCGGTTGCCCAAACTCATCTCGGGCGCATGCTGGGTAGACAGCACCACCGTGTCGATGCTGTGGGGTTTGCCATCCACATAACGCATGGTGACCTGGCTCTTGGCGTCCGGGCGCAAAAATGGCAGGCGGCCGTCTTTGCGCAACTGCGCCTGGCGCTCTACCAAACGGTGCGCGTAGTAAATGGGTGCAGGCATCAGCTCGGGCGTTTCGTTGCAGGCGTAGCCAAACATCAGGCCCTGGTCACCCGCGCCGGTGTTCAGGTGGTCGTCGCTGGCATGGTCCACGCCCTGGGCGATGTCATTGCTTTGCTTGTCATAAGCCACCAGCACGGCACAGCCTTTGTAGTCAATGCCGTACTCGGTGTTGTCGTAACCAATGCGCTTGATGGTGTCGCGCGCCACCTGGATGTAATCCACATGCGCGTTGGTGGTGATTTCACCCGCCAGCACCACCAGACCGGTGTTGCACAAGGTTTCGGCTGCGACGCGGGACTTGGGGTCCTGCTTGAAAATCGCATCGAGAATAGCGTCAGAAATCTGGTCAGCCACCTTGTCGGGGTGCCCTTCAGAAACAGACTCGGAAGTAAAAAGAAAATCGTTCGCCATAAATTCAAGCTCCTATAACAAGTACAAACTCAAACACATTTAGGACTGCGTTGCTTGGGCTTGGGAGCTTTAGCGAACGCTTTAGCAGATTTGTCAAAACTGACAAGGCACAATGGCGGCTCGCGGGAGCTTGGCCCTTGTGTGTGTCGCCCTGCAAGTAGTTCCGTAACTCAGCGACGAACGTATTCTATCCATTCAAAATGGCCGTTTTTTTCCGGATGTTTTCTGTGCTGCCCTTGTGGCTGCTGCATGCCCTCGGGTGGCTGCTGGGCTGGCTGGTGTTTGCCTTGTCGGCCCAGTACCGCCAGCGCTTTATCGCCAACGCGTCCTTGGCGGGCTACACCCTGCGGCAGGTGCGCGCCGGCGTGGGCCACGCCGGGCGCATGGTGGCCGAACTGCCCCGGCTGTGGCTGGGCGCATCCACACCTTACTTTTGGGAAAACGATGTCTGTGTGGATAAAGCCTACGCCAGAGGACGCGGCATTGTGTTCCTGACACCCCACCTTGGCTGTTTCGAAATTGCTGCCCAGGGCTTGGCCGAGCGCTACTCGCAGCACCATGGCCCGCTGACCGGCTTGTACCGCCCGGCCCGCCAGGCCTGGCTGGCACGCATCATGGAGACGGCGCGCAATCGGCCCGGTTTGAGCATGGCACCCACCACACTGGCCGGTGTGCGGCAAATGATTCGCGCCCTGCGCCAGGGGCAAGCGGTGGGTTTGCTGCCCGACCAGGTACCGCCTGACGGCATGGGTCAATGGGCCCCGTTTTTTGGCCGCAGCGCCTACACCATGACCCTGGCCGCCCGTCTGGTGCAACAAACCGGTGCCACGGTGCTGCTGGCCTGGGGCGAGCGCCTGCCGCTGGGGCGCGGTTTTTGCCTGCATTTTCGGGAGCTGGAGCAGCCCCTGGCCCCTGATCTGGACACCGCCGTCATTCAAATCAACCAGGCCATGGAACGCTTGATCCGCGAGTGCCCCCAGCAATACCTGTGGGGTTATGGCCGCTACAAACAACCTAGGCAAGAAAAATGAACATACGGAGTCTGTCATGCTGAGCCACTTGGGCATTGCCTTTATGCGCCTGCTGGGGTACCTGCCGCTGACCTGGCTGCGCGCCATTGGCGTGGTATTGGGTTTGCTGCTTTACGTGCTGGTGGTGCCTAGGCGCCGGGTGGTACACACCAACTTGCGCCTGTGCTTTCCACAGCAATCGAGCACAAGCATCCGGCGCACAGCGATCGGGACGTTTGTCCGCTTCACCCAAGCCTGGCTGGACCGGGCCTGGCTGTGGCACGGTTCGCCCGAGCTCATTCGCCGGCGCGTCACGCTCACAGGTGCCGTGAACGAATTGCACGGCAACGCGCCAACCGTCATGTTCGCGCCCCATTTTGTCGGTCTGGACTCGATTTGGATGATCCTGACCGTGGATAAGTTGCGTCAATTCACCACCATTTACACCAACCAGTCCAACCCCATCATGGATGCCTGGATCCTGGCCGGACGCCTGCGTTTTGGCAACGGGCGGCTGTTTGGCCGCATCGACGGCGTCAAAACCATTGTGGCCGCCTTGCGCGCGGGCGAGCCGCTGATTTTGCTGCCCGATATGAGCTTTGGCGTGGAAGACTCGGTGTTTGTGCCGTTTTATGGCGTGCCCACCGCCACCGTGCCCAGCCTTTCGCGTTTTGCCCGCCTGGGCCGCGCCAAAGTGGTGCCGATTTTCAGCCGCATGACGCGCACCGGCTACACGGTTGAAGTTCTGCCCGCCTGGACCGACTTCCCAACCGCCGATCTGGTCGCCGACACCGCCCTGATGAACCTGCGGCTGCAGTCCTACATCGAAACCATGCCAGACCAGTACTTCTGGGTTCACAAACGCTTCAAAGACCGCCCGCCAGGTGCCCCGCCGGTGTACTGAAATTCAGGGTGTTTTAGGCCTGTAGCGCAGGTAGAACGTGCGCAACCAGCTATTTATATGATAGCAATTCGAAGGCTTTGATTGCCACCCGGCGAGCAAGCGCACCTGCGACGGGCATGGCGCATGCGTGCCATTCAGAAGTGCAAAGTTACTCCTGAATTGGTAGCTACTCGCGCATGCCAGACGTGCGCAAAGGCACTATTTGGTTCACAAACCGTAGCGATGCAGCCAACTTTCATGCCTCGCCCAGACCATACGACTTCTCTTCGTACCACTCGAATGCCTTTGCAATTTCAGCCTGTGCCGGGGGTTCGAATACGACAGTTCAGTTCACAAGTTCACGCCAAGTGTTTGGGCAATTTGCAGCAGGCTCTTTCCCTGTCTGGGGTGACTGTCACGCCACGCGGCCCGCCGCGCCAATTCGGTCAGTACTTCAGGGCGTCTGGACTGGAGTCACTGGAAAACTCGTCCCACAGGTCTTCCACGAGCTGCAGGCGCTCAAACTTGACCAGATGCTCAATGGGTTGGAGTGTGGTTTTCATAGGTCAAAGTCTATCAAGGACGGTTATTTTTAACCATTGCAGGCGGCGCTGTGTCAGGTGTGGTTGCCGAAATTGCCGAGCGCTGCAGATTCAGCGCCAGCAGGCGCTTCAAGATTTCGTCGTCGGGCATGTCAGGGGTGTAGTCGGTCCAGCCGTAGGCGTTGGCCACGGCTTTGTCCAGCGCCTTGTGCGCGGAGTCCAGCCAGGCGGGGCGTTGGTTGTAGAGCTTGGTCAGGGTTCGTTCGGCGAGGTCTTTTTCAAAGCCGGGTTTGGGCAGGATGCGGTCGGGGTAAGGGCTGTGGTCCATGCCCAGCGGTGTGACTTCGGGCACGCGCATGGTCCACTCGGGTGGGTTGAGCCAGTTTTCGCGCAGGTCGTTCAGGCGTTTGGCTGCTGTTGCTATGGCTATGGCGTTGTTGCGCACGGCCTGCGAGGTGGGTGCGGCCTGCATGGCTCCGATGGTGGATGCGCGCTGCGGGTGGCTGGGCGGCAAAGGGCCCTGCTCCGTGTCCCCCGCCCGCTGCGCGGTCTCCTCCTTGACCTGCGCAGAACCCTTTGCCGCCCAACCACCCTCCGGGTCGCAGTGTGGATGTGAGGAAGTTGGGGGCAGATTCACGGCTCTTATTTCAGTTTTCAGCTGAGTTTTTGCTTCAATTTTAATAGCTGCTTGCGCACGTTCTGCGTGCGCAAGCAGCATATTTTGTTCTGAACTTTCGGCTGGAATCAGGGCACCGCCATCTACGGTTTCAGTGCGCTGGTGGGCGGTGTCGGCGGGGGTGAGACCTTGCGGGAAGGGGAAGGTTTCGAAACAGGTGGTGGGGGTGTAGCGTGGCCGATCTTCCAGCGAAGTTCCCATGCGCAGCGACCAGATTTCGTGGAAGCGGCTGTGCAAGATGCCGAAGGTGGTGTCGTCGGCGCGGGCGAATGCGATCACCGTTTGGTGTGGCCAAACCTGCGTCGGCAACCAAATAAAAAATCTGTGTTTAGAAACCTGTGAAGTAGCAATGAAGCGAAATGAGTTTTTAACTGCGCTGCGCCATCCCCCACCATGCTCACCGTGTTGCCACCAAATATCGCGGCGGGCGGGCCGAGGGT
This sequence comes from Candidatus Rhodoferax bjergmarkensis, assembly GCA_016708345.1. GTDB lineage: Bacteria > Pseudomonadota > Gammaproteobacteria > Burkholderiales > Burkholderiaceae_C > Rhodoferax > Rhodoferax bjergmarkensis. The sequence continues at coordinate 13,611 of JADJFX010000019.1, read as the reverse complement.
TTGTAGCTCGTATTGGTTTTACGTGTTGCACCACATACTCAAACGGCTTTTCAAAAAGACTGGCGTCGAGCTTGTTCAGCCGATTGAAATCAACCACCCACAGTCCTCTGGAGCGGCTGTTTAAGTCTTTGCCGTTCGATATGGGACGCAATACTTGGCAATTTGATTGACCATGCGGATTTGGAGCTTTGAGCCACTCCTCTGCCACACGACGCTCGACTTCAAAGTCGCCAATCAGAACCGCTCCTTGAAATGAAACGCCTTTGTTACTCTCCAACTTTCTTGCCATCGTGGTGTCTGCGATGTTGGAATCGCAGGAAATCGATAAGTCCGAATGAATTCCCGCGACAGTTGCTCCATCTAGCATTACATCCTGCGAAGCATGCCCAAATGCAACCAGCGACACACGCACCGCCGCACCCTCATTCACCCACCCCTCATCGCTCCAAGCCTCGTAAATGCGCGTCGTTTCGCAAATCGCTTCCAGCACCTTTCGATTCTTACCGCCGCGAATGGAATTGGTCGCAACCAGCCCCGCAGCACCCAACCTGTTGGTTTCAATCGCCTTACGCGCCTTCTCAAACCAGTAACACACCAAGTCCGCCCCACCCGGTACACGGCCCTCGTACACCTTGCGCAAGGTCGTCGTGTAGTCATCCCCCAACTCCGAGCGCATCTTTTTGTCGCCCAAAAACGGCGGATTCCCAATCACCACGCTGGCCTTAGGCCAAGCGGCTTCAACAGCAGAAAGCGCCGCTACGCCAGACAGCGCAGTTGCAGCCGCGATGGCTGGGGCAGGGGCAGCGCCAGCGTCCCCCTGCCCCACCAGGTTCCGGGGTGTAGGCGGGGCAGATGTTGGGGGCGATTTCGGAACCGAAGGTTCATGAGCCCCCGGCGTCTGCCCCGCCTGCGCCCCGGAACCTGTACCCCCCAGCGCCCGCACCTGAGAACCTGTACCCCCGAAGGAAAGCAAAGCATCCCGGCACTCAATATGGTCCAGCGGCTCCAGAACGGGGTTGGTCTTGAACTCGTAGCCGTGGTCCGCGCGCCACTGCAGCTCGCCAATCCACACCGTCACGCGCGCCAGCTCGGCCGCGTATTCGTTCAGTTCAATGCCCAGCACGTTGTGCGGACCGGTCACCAGATCGGCCTGCCGGTCCAGCCCGGCGGCCACCGCGTCCAGATGGCTTTGGTGCTCAATGTCCTTCAAGGCCTTGAGGCCCAGAAACAAAAAGTTGCCACTGCCGCAGGCCGGGTCGAGCACGCGGTAGTCTTTGAGCAGCTCCAGCCAGCGTACAAAACTGGCCAGCGCGGCCTTGTGGTGTTTGTCATTTCTTTTGGTGCTTTTGGCCATTAGCGCACGTAGCTCTTGCGCAACCAGCTCCCATTTTTGTAGCAGTGGCCGGCACAGCACCGGCTCCACAATGCGCATGATGGTGGCCGGGTCGGTGTAGTGCGCGCCCAGCTGGCTGCGCTTGGCGGGGTCCAGACCGCGTTCAAACAGGGTGCCGAAGATGGACACGTCGATGGCGCTCCAGTTCAGGGCGGCGGCGTTGCGCAGCTCGGTCACTTCCATGATGGACAGCAGCGGCACCTTCACCTTTTTGAACAAACTGCCGTTGAACCACGGAATGTCGTCGTTGCCGTACAGGCCGCCTTTGCGCATGACGGTAAACAGGTTGGTCAGGCCCTGTGTGAGCTTGTCGCTGGTGAGGTGTTTGTTGTTGACCAGCGCCTCAAACATGTTGCCGGGCAGCAGGCCGACGTCTTCGGCAAAAAAGCAGAACAGGCACTGGGTGAGAAAGTGGGCCACCTCGTCGGCATCGGTGCCGCGCTTGCGCAGGCCTTCGGCCAGCGTGGCAAAGCTTTTGGCGGCGGCCTCGGTGATGTCACGGCTGGTTTTTTTGGGGCGAAAGCTCTCGGGGTCCAGCCACAGGCGGCGCAACAAGGCGCGCTTTTCGGGCTGGTCCAGCTCGTGCAGCAGCACGGTGTGGACTTCGCTGGGGTGGCCGTTGAACTGGGTGTGGATGCGGATGGTGAGGCGGTCACACACCACCAGCAGCGGCGGGTTGGACAGGGCCAGGCTGTAGGTGAGCAGTTGCTTGAGGGCGGTGTCCAGGTTGCGGCCAGGGGCTTTGTTCTCCCAGGCAAAGTGGTTGCGGTAGAACACATCGGCATAGCCGCGCGCCTCGCCCAGCACCAGGGTGTCTTGCTCAAAAATGTAGTCACCCACACTGCCGGGCAGGGGTACTTCGAGCAGTTGGCACAGGTCGATAAAGTGCGGCTGGGCACCCTGGCGTTCGTTCAGGTCGAAGGCGGGGCCGCCGGGGCCCCATTTTTTGATGAATTCTTGGGGGGTCATGGTGTTATTCAGTAGCCGCGCAGCAGCATGTCCAATGCCGTGTCGATCTCCAGCGCGTTGGCGCTGGCGCTGCTTGTGCGCTGGCGCAGTTCGTTGGTGAAAAATACGGTGATGCCCAGGGTATGCAGGCGCAGGGGCTCACCATCGACCAACACAGTGGGGTTAAAGCGCTCGGTCAAGCCGGGGATGATGCTGCTGCGCACCAGCGGCACACAGACGCGCTCAGAAAACTGGTAAAGCAGGTCGCTTTGTATCTCCAACACGAAGGGAAATTGCGCTCGATCAGGGGCAATGGGGTTGGGGTAGATGTCAAACCGGGCCATGTCTCAAGCTTGCTGGCTGGTTGCTGCAAGGTGGGCTTGCTCGTCGCGCCAACGTCGCACGCGCTGCGCATAGGGCTCGCGCTGGGTGGCCCAGTCGTTGTACTGCGCAATGTCGTGTGCATGGGCCTGTGCCCAGGCCTGGGTGGTCGAACCCTGCGCAGCATCTGTTTTGTACGCAGCGCGCTCTTCTTGCACGCTGGCGGTGACGGGCACTACTTTGACGGGCTGCATGACGATGCTGCCATCAGGACGCACGGTCAGGTCAAACAGTTGCCCGGCATACTTTTTACCCAGCGAAATTTGGCCGCTGGCACCGACTTCCTTGAGCATGAGCATCTCCTTTTTTGTGCTTATGTACGCATTTGTTCGCATTTGTGCATGCATGCGATCATGCGGCATGATTTTGCAGGCGTCAAGCCATGCAGCAATGGAACACGCATGGGTATGGATGCGCCAGTAAAAAATGGACTGACGCGCTTATGTGAATTCAGGTGGACTCAGCTTGAACCTGATTGCGGCCGCATTCCTTGGCCCGGTAAAGTGCCACATCGGCCCTGATCAACATGGAGCGGGCGTCGTCCCCGTCGCGGTAGCAACTGACGCCAAAGCTGGCAGTTTTACTACCCACCTGGGGGAAGTTAAACCCGGCAATCAAACTTCGCAAGCGTTCGGCAAGCATCAGCGCGCCGGCCAGTGACGTGTCAGTACAAATCAACAAAAATTCTTCCCCTCCCCAGCGCCCGAGAATGTCAGTATCGCGGCTGACCTGGCGCAGCAGCGCTGCCATGCTTACCAGCACATCATCACCGACGCTGTGGCCAAACTCATCGTTGACCCGCTTGAAGTGATCCAGGTCAACCAAGATGATGGACAGGGACTGCGCATTGCGCGCACTGCCAACCAACTCGAACGCAAAGGCCTGATCCAGCTTGCTACGATTAAACAGACCTGTCAGGCGATCAGTGGTCGAAAGGACTTCCAGTTCACGATTTTTATTTCGCAACGCTTCCTGCATGGCGCGCCGCGAAGCATCATAAAAACTCAATTGCAGCACCAATATCAGTGTTGCCCCCATCACGTTGATGAAGTAGGCCACCATCGTCGTGACCGAGTCCGCCACAATGGGCTGTGCGTCGCCAAATTTGAGTGCAAGCCCCACACACACAAAAAAGATACCAATTGCCATCAGTCCCCGCCGGGTTCCCAGCAAAAAAATGGCCAAGGCCGGAATGTCAAACAACCAGGCAACTGTCGGAACAATGGGACCAAGAAACCAGGCGGTACTGACAATGACGGCAATGGCGATCAGCATCGTGCCGTAAAGAAGCCGCGTCAGATTTTGGTTGCGGTGAAAGTCAAAAAAAATGCCAATGCCAGCCAGGGTCAAAAACTCATTGATGAAACCCAAGCGATACAAATTGAACTGAGAAAAAATGGTAAAAATCAACACCAACCATCCGGTTGTCGATGCAAAGATCGTCACCAGCGTCGCCAATGCCAAGTAGACGGGCAAATAACGCGGATCACTCAGGGCAAACCGGTGATGGTGGGTGATGTAATTTTGAAGCGTCCGCATTTTCAGAGTGAGAATTCCGCTCACGCGTGACGGGTACTGAAGAGGTGGCAATACCTCACGGCGGAATCAGCGGTCACGTCAGGGTGCCTGTTTAAACCACTCGTCCTTCGACACACCGCGGCCTTTGTCGTGCATGACGCCAATGTTGTGCCGGGCTTTGGCATGCCCCTGGTCAGCGGCCAGGCGGTACCACCTGAGCGCCTCCTTGTAGTCCCTGGCAACACCCTGACCTTTGTCGTGCATCTCGCCCAGGTTGTACTGGGCTTTGGCATCGCCTTGCTCGGCGGCCAAGCGAAACCAGCGCGCAGCCTCTTGGTGGTCTTTGGCGACACCCTGGCCGGTCAAATACAGCAAACCGAGGTTGTACTGGGCGCTGGCATAACCCTGGTCAGCGGCTTGGCGAAACCAACTGGCCGCTTCCTTGTGGTCTTTGGCGACGCCTTGCTGGTGGTAGTGCATCACGCCAAGGTTGAACTGGGCCTTGGCGTGCCCCCGGGTTGCCGCTTTGCGGTACCAGATGGCGGCTTCCTTGTAGTCTTGCTGCACGCCCTGCCCTTTGTCGTACATCTGGCCGATGTTGAAATGAGCTTTGACCAGCCCTTGGTCGGCAGCCAGGTGGTACCAGCGCAAAGCTTCCTGGTAGTCTGCTTGCACACCCTGGCCGAGCGCGTATAAAAAACCAAGGTTGTACTGGGCTTTGGCATGCCCTTGGTCGGCGGCGAGGCGAAACCACTCCAGCGCTTGGGGCAGGTTTTTCACCACGCCCTGGCCGCTGCTGTACATCCGGCCAAGGTTGAACCGGGCGTCGGCATCGCCCTGATCCGCAAGCGCCAGCAGATCGCGCAAGGCGTTGGCGTTGTTCTGTTTTTTGGGGGCTACCATGCCATGATCCGGATCAGTCATTGCAACACCGCCCCATGGGGTGAACGACAACGGCAGATGCCATCAATACGGCGCGAAATGGATGTTTCATAGGTGCGGACTTGAGTTTTTGCTGGCGTCAATTTTCGCTCAATCGCAACAGCGGCAAAGACAGCACGGCAGGCAACACAACAGACAACACAAAAAATCGAAAGCCCGGTCTTAATCCGTGGTTGAATCATCACCATTTTTGAGGGAGCTTGAGCCATGGACAGTCAAACCTTGACCGTGATCCTCTGCTTGGCGGCGGCCTTGGCCATCGGCTGGCTTGTGTACCAGGAGCAACTGGCCCGTCCGCTGCGAACCCGGGTGCTGGAACTGCCTGGGTGTTTGCGGTTTGAGGCGCGAACATTTCAAGTGGAGATGCAGCAAGCGGCCAAACTGGTCAAGGTCCACACCGAAAACGGTGACTTGAGCCAGACAGCGCTGGCGGACGGGGCCAAAAAAGTGCTGTCAGGACCACTTGATCTCAGCTTTGCCGCGGCCGGGTTGCGAATTGAAGTGCAGCGCGATCTGGTCGCTGTGCCGGGTGATGCGTCGGCCGCTGCAAGCGGCCATTGCACCATCACGTTCACAGCGAGTGACGCGTTGGCCCATGCGGTAAACAAGCTGCCGGGGGGCCATGAATCTGTCCTGCGCATTTCGCAGGTGCCGGGCCCGGTGGCCAAGGATTTTCAAAGCATGGCCAACCGCGTCAATTTGTGGGCTGAAAAAATCACTGCTCGCCTGGAACAAGACCACCTTGAGCAACTTCGCATTGAAGAAGAGTTGGCCAAAGCTGAAAGTGAAAAGCAGCTGCTGGCTGAAAAGGCAGCCAATGAAGCCGATGCTGCCGAGGAACTGCACGATGATTTCACCAGCCAGATTGCGAAATGGCGCGAAAACGCCGGATTCAGCGGTGCCTTTAGCGAAGTCAGCACCAACGACCAGGGAAAAATCATCTGGTTTCTCGACCTGGCCAAAGACGGCCGCATAACCTTGCACGCCAACAAGCGCACCGTGCACACCACCTTGCGTGGTGCCAAAATTACAGCCTTGGGTGGAGAGCTGGAGATTGCGGTACGGGACGATTATTGGACAGAAGAAGATCCAACTCTTTCAAGATTTCTGGTGCTCAAAGGCATCCCGCCCAATGAACGACGCACCTGGCAAGACCGACTCGAAAGAGCGCGTGATGCGTTCGATGGCAAGGCTGATCGGGGATATTGAAGACAGGGACAGGAAGAAATTGCTAAAAAAAGAGCTGCTTACACACACCACTAAACACACAACGCCGGGTCAATGCGCGGCAGCAAAGCCTGTAGTTTTTTATCGATGGTGAGCAGCTTGCAACCATAGCGCTGCGCCAGTGCGACAAAAATCATGTCATAGACAGGGTGGCCATGCTGCAGGGCGGCAGTCATGGCCTGGATAACAAGGGGTTGATCGGCCACAAACTCATCAACCAACGCCACGGCATCGTCATACAGGTCAACAGCCGCATCCTGTGACAAACTGCCAAAACGTACGGTTTTCCAGAGTGTGTTGCCCAGCTCACTGTGAAACAAGCCAGGTGCAATAACCCAATCTGCCTGTTCAACTACACCAGCAAGCCGCACCCCATCATCCGTGCCCAGAACAATATTCGCTGCGGCAGAGGTGTCAAGTACCAAACGCATGGGTTTTAACGCTCACGGTCTTGGCGCACAAACTCTTGGAGATCGGGCATGGCTACAGTCAAGGCCTGCTGAGCCTGGCGTTGTTTGATTTTTTGCAACACCTGCAGGCGGCGCTGCTTGCCGTTACAACCTACCGCAACGCTTAGCTCTGCCAGAGTTTGCTGGGTCAGGCTACGGTGTGCCAAAGCTGCCCTGAACGCTAGAGCGTTGTAAATGTCAACGGGCATTTGACGGATTTGTAAAGACGGCATGACGAACCTCTCTAAAGAGTTAGTGTGGATGCATTATGCATGCACAATTAGGCAGTTGACCCGCCCATCGCAACGACGGCATTTTCGAATTTATCGCGCCTAGCGCACGACCAAGTTCGATCTGGTGACCCCAATTACCTGAACTTGCCGCAATCTGTAGCACCAATTGCTATAGATTTTTGAAAGGGTTTTTAAGTACCAAGCCGTCAATCTGCAAGCCGTGCTGCATATCCTCAGTTAGCAGCTGGGAGGCACCAGACACAAGCGCACAAGCCACAATATTGGCATCATAAAAAGAAAACTGATAGCGCTTGGTCAGCGCAACGGCTTTTTCATGCGAAGCAACTGTCAAGGGGATCACTTCGCATGCGGCTTTGACGGCTGTTAGCACATCATCAATCTCAGGCCACGGCATTTTGAGCTTACGCAGGCATACCGAGGTCACTTCATTCAAAACTTGGACGCTGATGATGGCGCCTGCTGCCAACAGGGCTTGCGCCCGGTCGGCCTTGGCCACGTCGCCAGACAAAAGGTATAAAACAATGTTGCTGTCGACAAAAGGCTTGCTCACAGCGCGTCGTCTCTTTCGTTGGCCTGTAGCCGGTCAAAATGGAAATCTGCTGGCAGGCGCCCACGATACTGGTGCAGGCGCTCAAGCAGTGCCGTCACTGTGGGTTTCTTGGCAACTTCAAAAGACCGGCTGCCAACCAAGTGCAGGTCAATTTCCTCACCTTCTTTCAGGTCAAGCGCTTGCACCAAACCAGCCGGGAAGCGCACCGCCAATGAATTGCCCCATTTTGAAACTTGCATGATGGACTCCGGTTAAATCTACATTCTATAAATGTATATCAAAATATGATCATAAAAGCGATTGTTTGGGTACCTGACCAATAAGAGCCAGCGCACGATTGCGATCAACCGCGCCCGATCAGTGCTGGGCGACATCAGCCTGCTGACGGGCGACACCCAAAGCGCCATGAAAAGCTATTTGAAAGAAGCCACAGATTCACCAGCACATTGGCACCAAGCATATGGGGTGAGTCGGCTCGGGGCATCGGGTATTAACGACAAAATTCTATTTATCCCAAATGTTGTATGTTTTTCAGACAAATAACAGTTGACGTATGAGCGAGACGCTGTGTGCCGGGAACCCTTTGCCCTGCGCAGTTCTTACTTCGTCAACGAGTTGACTGATGACTTGTCCTTAGCGAGGGTGAAAAGGATTCAAATCCGCTATGGGGTGGAAATCTGGCCTTGGGAACGAGCAGTATTTACTCGGTCAAAATGAACGATTGACCGCGGTTACCCGGGAAAGTCTTCACGCGCATGAACAATCGCCAGAATTTCGATTACATCCGTTACCTCGTAGAAAACGATGTAGTTTGGATGAACCACAATTTCCCGTGTTCCTGCAACGCGAAGACTTGGCTTATAAAGATAGGGATGCTCTGGGAGATGCTCCAAAGAGCGCTCGATCCGCTCCTGCAAATCGTATGCTGCCTGCTCGTTGCGCTCAGCAATAAACCCCATGATTTCCAATAAATCTACCTTGGCCTCGTCGCGCCACTTAACCGACAGCATGCTTCTTTCTTTTGGTTTCGATAACGCGCCGAGCCTCGGCCATCACTTGATCATGAGAAATCAGCGGCTTCGTGCTCTTGCGCGAAATGTCAATTTTTCGCTTGAGCCATTCCGTGTAGTTTGCCTCTTTGTCTTTAGTCTCAAATTCAGACACCAGGGACGATAAAAGTGCGTTCATGAAAAACCTCCTTCTCGATGCAAATCATGCTCTTGGAACAGTCTACCAGCCTTGAAACTGCCTGATCGAGTTATTGCGCCGCGCCGTTCGCAGCGCTTGGGTCATCAGCCACCTGAATCTTACACTTGGTATGCTACAAATAAAAGAGCTATTCGTGCTTTCCAGACGTGCGCTACAAGCCTATTTACTCAAATTTTTAACCATCTGCCGCACCTTCCCGCTATTTTCCCAATTCAACAGCCATCCAAGGGCAATACCAAAACAATCGGCCAAAAGGTCCACCCACTCTGCTGATCGGTTGGGGGTGAAAGACTGCAAAATTTCGATCAGCGCGCCGTAGGCCAACAAACCCAGCAGCAACGGCACGCTGCGTTGCGGGAAAGCTTTGCAACCCAGCCACGTCATTGCCCCAAAGGCCAGTAAATGGTTGGACTTGTCCCACCCGGTGGTGATCACAGGGGGTGGCGCAGACATCAGTGCCAAAACCAATACCGCTAGCGCGCAGACCACAAAAGCCCCCGCCCAAACTCCCGCTCCATCTTTACCCGGCCCAGCTGCGGTCATTCCAGTGCCCACGGGTTTACTACTGGGGTAGTCAAGTCGTCAAAATGTTTGACATTGCGGGTGGCCAGCGTGGCGCGTCGCGCAAGGGCGATCCCGGCAATGAAGGTGTCGCGCATGTCCACAGGGCGACCGCGCGCTTTGCGTTGCGCGGCCAACTCAGCGGCCTGATTTGCTGCCGTCACATCAAAATGGGCGATGCGGCTTTGCAGGTCTTGCCCTATCAACGCTTCAAAGCTTTCTTGAAGTAAAGTCTTGCGCCGCCCATCCGGCAGCAGCGCGAGCCCGTAGCGGCCTTCGAAGAGTGTGATAGAGCTGATCCAGATGGATTCAGAAGGCTGGCGATCAAGCCAGTCCACCACCTGCGAATCCGGTTGCTGTTGCATTAGAGCCGACACGATATTGGTATCCAAAATAATCATTCGCCAAAACCCATGGGCGCAGTGACTTGCTGATGCAGTTCTGGCAGCTGTTCATTCAAACCAATACCCGCAAAACGCGTTGCAATACGACTGCCAAGTCTTGCCACCGGTTGCGCATCCTGGCTGACCGCGTTGCGCAAAATCTGGCGCACTTCTTCCTCCATGCTCCAGCCATGCAGTGTGGCCCGCTGCTTGAGCCCGGCCTTGACTTCAGCTTCTATGTTTCGAACGATGACTTGCGCCATGGCATACCTTTCAACCAGACTATTTCGATATCACGATATCAAATATGAGTATCACTGTCAATCTGCGATGCATCGGCAATGCATTTGCAGTCAAACGACCAAAGAGAGAGACGCTGCGAGCCGACGGCTCTTTGGCCTGCGCAGTTCTTACCTTGTCGCGGAGTTGAAACGTGCAGAATTTACGCGATCTAAATAAGCGAGCAGGACGAGATTGCTATAAAAGACAGAGCTTCCAGGGCACACTAGACGAGCGCTATGGGCCAAAAAACCTGATAACTTGTACTTTGATGCCGATTAATTCACGGCGAACCCGAGCGCTTCTTTCACGCCGTTTTCAACCAGCTTGAAGTCATGCGGAGACATGGCTCCAACGCGATTGAGTATCCGGGTGGCTTTGTTGATGGTGGTCACCTGATCACACACTGCCACTGAATTCGTGCCAGCCGATGGCACGGACACCGCAAATATTTCAACCGGTTTGGGTGAGCTTGACAACGGCACCACCATGACTGTGCGCCTGGCACGATTGATGGCATTGTGGCTCATGACCACCGCCGGGCGTCGCTTCAAAATCTCTGAGCCAACTTTGAATTCCTCGCCCTTGGGCGGGTCAAAGTCAACAATATAGATGTCGCCCCGCTTGATGCTCTCACTCATTCAACAGCCTCACCCGCGACGGCATCAACAGTCTCGGAGACCGAGCGAACCTCTGCATAGGCAGGGTCGGTTTCAACCATCTTGGCAAGCTGCTCGATCCGCTGGTCACGTTGCGTCTCACGGCGCTCGACCTCCTCTTGCATAAATCTCTCAATCGTCTTACTACGCTCGCGCGCTGGCACAACGGAGCGAAACATGGCCATGATCTCGTCGTTTATGCTGAATAAAACTCTTGCCGTCATGATGTCACCCTATCATTGATCTGAAAGTGACAGTATATACTGATGCATGAGAAAGAACGAAAAAAGGAAACCTCCCGGGAGAGAAGAGGAGTTTGACGAACTGATTGACAGCCTGGAAGAAGGCCGCATCAGCCACAACAAGCAGGGATTCCAGGATGTCCACTCAGCACTGAGTCCTCAGTCCTCAGCACTATTTCTGCATGCCAGCAACCGCAATGGCCCGGACTGGGCAACAGACTACCTGAGCGCGCCCGTGTGCGACTGGACAGCGCAAGAAATCGACTTTGTCGACTGGGTGTTTAACTCAAGCGCGGTGCTGCGTGAGCGGGCCAGCCTGATGGAGCAGCATGAAGGGTTGACGTATGAGCGAGACGCCGTGCGCCGGGAGCCCTTTGCACTGCGCAGTTCTTACTTCGTCAACGAGTTGACCGATGACTTGTCCAAGGCGATGGTGAAAAGGATTCAAAACCGCTATGGCGTGGAAATCTGGCCTTGGGAACGGGCGGGATTTACTCGGGCAAGATGAGCAGACAGGATAATACCGCTATGAATAAAAGAGCTACTTACGCACACCAGACGTGCGCAAAGTGCCTATTTATTCATTATTCAACGCCGCCACAATCTGCCTGACAGCCGTCTCAGGCGCAAACAGTCTTGAATACAAGGCTCTGCACCGTGCACGGTAGCCGCCATCAACACCCAAGCTATCAATCAGCTCCAAGGCGAGCTGTGCCAGGGTACCTGCGCTGCCGTCTTCGCTGACACGCCCGACGTTTTCATGGCGGATGATGCCTGCCAAGTCGTTACCTGCATTGATGTTTGCCAGTACAGGCAGGCCGCTTTGCATGTAGGTCAGAAACTTGCCGGGGATGTTGTGTGATTTGTGGCGGGGGTCCAGGGCTACCAAGCCGACTTGGCATTGCGCGTACAGGCCGGGAATTTCGTCGGGGTGAATTTCGTCTTGGAACAGTACGTTTTGCAGGCCTCGAGCTTGGGCGTCTGCAGCCAACTTTTTTGACGTCACTGCCACGACCGACGAACAAAAAGCCGACATCGGTGCGATGAATCAGCTTTTCAGCCAGGTCAAGCAGGATGCCCATGCCCTGGGCAACCCCCATATTGCCTGCATAAACAAAAACCTTGCGTCCGGCCAGTGGCGTTTTGGCAATTTCAATCGAACAGCCCTATGGGGCATCGGCCAGCCAATTTTGCAGCACCTGTAGTCGGCGTCCGGCCGCTGCCGCCAATTATCAAAATAGGCTTCGTTTCCTGGTGTCTGCACGCCAATCACGTCCGCAACTGAATACTGGTAATTGGCAACCGCCTTGAAAAACTTATATGGCAAACCTCGCCCCATCAGGCCCATGTCTGCAGCCCATTCGGGAAAGATGTCGCGAATGATCAGGTAGCCCTTGCAGCCACTGGCATTTTTCAACGCGTTGGCGATGGGACCTAAAAAGATGCTGGGGGCATACCACACCACGCCATCCCAACGCTCATTTGCCAATGGACTTTTGCGCAAGTTGCGCAGCATGGCAAACGGCATCAAAAATTCATTGATTGTGCGCTGCACATAGTTGATGTCTTTGGTTTTGGGCGCACGCAAGCGCAGCACCTGCACCCCATCAAAGTCTTCCAGCGACCAAGGCGTACCTATATCAGCGGTGGGCAGCATCGCCGTCAGTGCGTGCCCTTGCCGAACAAACTCGTGCGATAAATCCCGCAACTGCACTGCACCCGATGTCCGCAGCGGCGGGAACGTGTCCGCAATTAGCGCAATTCGCATTTGTTTAATACTTTTTCCAAATCACCCGATTCACATAGTCGGTATAGCTGTGAATGATGCGCAGCACTTTGTCGGACACGTTAGGCATGCTGTAGTCGGCCACTTGGCGAACGCCGTGCGGGTCTGACCGGTCTGCTCCACGCGGCTGGATTGCCAAAATGGCCAAGGCTTGGCGCACGCGCTCTACCTCCAACCCCACCATCATCACAGCAGCTTCTTCCATGCCCTCGGGCCGCTCATGCGCCTCGCGCAGGTTCAGAGCAGGAAAATTCATGATGCTCGACTCTTCGTTGATGGTGCCGCTGTCTGACAACACTGCACGGGCTGCGAGTTGCAGCTTGTTGTAGTCATGAAACCCAAGCGGTTTCAGCAATCGAACCAGCGGGTGGAACACCGCGCCCGTGGCGTCAATTCGTTTTTGTGTGCGCGGTGGGTGGACACAATCACGGGCAGTTTGTGGTCTTCGGCCACGGCATTTAGCACCGCCACCAGCTTGGTAAACGACTGCTCAGACTCGATGTTTTCTTCACGGTGCGCGCTGACCACGAAATAGCCACCCGCCTCCAACCCCAAACGCTCCAGCACCTCAGACGCATCAATACGCGGTCGGTAATGCGTCAGCACCTCAAACATCGGGCTGCCGGTTTTGATGACCAAATCCGGCGGCAATCCTTCACGCAGCAGGTAATCACGTGCAATGGTGCTGTATGTCAAATTGACATCCGCCGTGTGGTCGACGATGCGCCGGTTGGTTTCCTCTGGCACACGCTGGTCAAAACAGCGGTTACCGGCTTCCATGTGAAAAATGGGGATTTTGCGGCGTTTGGCGGGTATCACCGACAAACAAC
>JADJFX010000018.1 GCA_016708345.1 Candidatus Rhodoferax bjergmarkensis | reverse complement strand
GTTGTTTGTCTTGGGTGCAGATGATTCTGCCTGTGCTTTTGGCGCAGCGTCGGCGGAAAAAACTATGCGTGGTTGCCATGCGCCAACAGCAAGAATGGTTGCAATTCAGTAACGATTTGAGATTAAATGGTTTCGGCGATTTGAATCTGATTCAGAAACGATGGGTCAAGCTAGCGCCAAAATAGCGGATCGTGATGGCACCTTCCGCCATGGCAGCGTACGGGTTGTAAACCACATTGAAGAAGTGGTCGCACTTGAGATTGCAGTCCGCGCATTCGTGAACGCTATAACTTCCGGTCGCGTAGGACAGCGCCAAGTTTATTTCCGTGTCTTTCTTGGGTCTTATTCTGCACCGATGCTTTGACAACGGTATCCGGCAAAGGCGCAAGAACGGATATTTTGCTTAATGGAATGGAACTCTTGCGCGGCTCGTATCCGAGACGCAGGGACAATTTATCAGAGACATCGTATTGCACGCCAAAACCATAACTGAAAACATTTTCCAGTCCCTGGCTCACAATGACCTGCGCGCTGTTGGAGATACCAAACATACGGGCCATCTTCAGCATTTCAACCTCTTGGTCGAATTTGAACTGGAAAGCATCCCACTTGGCCCAATCGGTATAGCTGACATCCATTTTACAGCTGCAGACGCTCGGTAGGTCTTACCTTGACGCCAATCTGCCACTTATCCGGAAATGGAATGGTGGCAACAAGATTCCGCTTTGCACAGGAGGTATGTATTGCGGCATTCCGGTGATACCAGAAACAATAGGTAACGAAGAAGACTCCGAATGCAGCCCCTGAACGAAGGCGCGCATCATGGGATCTGTCTTGAAGAGAATCTGCCGCGATAAACCGTGCTTGGAGCCACCTCCTGGGTAGGAAACCCCCAGTCCAAACCGGGCGATGGTTCCCACAAAACCCCAAGATTGAGTTGCTGATCAAATGGCGTGGTCATTTCCATGCTCATTATTGGCAGCTCTTTGAACGGATCAAGCATGCGTCCTTACCGCCGCATAAAACCCGTCGTAAACGTGTTCATGAGATTGGGTTTACCTTCCTCGCCACAAAATCCCTTGCAAAGAGCCTGTTATGCCAAGCATCTTGTTTGGCACGCATGTCTGTATCAATAACGATGGCCTGGTGGGCAATCGAACGGCAACGCCAAAACTCAGGTGCCAGAATATTTGCAACCAACCGCTGGAGACAGGTAAACCAACGCTGCATCTGAACGACTTACCGCTGAAACGCGATGGATCATCGGGGTCATCCGTACGGTCTAATGACATTGCAAATGGAATATAGGTTGCCGTGCCAAGGTGAACAGGGATCCTTCCTTGTTGAAGGTAAAACCCAAAGTGGCAGCCGCAAGTCCAGAAATTTCCAGGGAGCATCCCAAGCCCAGGGATATACAGGCGCAGCTTCACGGGGCCGGATGCTGTCTCGTTCAACGGATCATTATGAAAACCACCGATGTCCATATCGGGGCGGAGCGGTAATGTTCTTCGGTTTTAAGGCCAATGATGCCTACCGTCCGACTTCCAGTTCCGGTAATGCGCGCAAGACCCGCCGGGTTGAAGTGGATCGAATTAACACCCGGTGGGTCTGCCGTGACCGCATTGCCCATACCATGGCCGCCGGTCTATCAGCAAGTTATCGGCCAGCACGGCGTGTGCCTGTGGCGCAAGAACAAGGGATAGCAGGCACACAAGCGCCAGACTCTATGCGCCACGGTAAGCGCAAGACCCATTGAAGTAGATGCATGATCGGTCTATCCGCCTACAGTGATAATGGGAAGTTGAGGCCCAATGTGAGGTTCGGAGAATTTGGTGGTGTCAGCCCGACTCCCACCGAAGTGTTAATGGTGGTTTTGGCGAAATACGGTAGCCAACACCGTAACTCGATGGTTGCGGATGTCTGGGTAGCGGTCGTAGCCGTTTGCCCGTTGCTAAATGTCATCTTTGACCCTGGATATCGACCTTGGAACGAGAAAGATGTGTGATCGAGTACGAGAAGGCATAAAGCAAAGCCAAAACCGAATCCCATGCTCAATCCGGGATCCACTGGTCAGGAAGGCGCTTCCGAGAACCTGGCTTGTCATCTGCCGGACGGCTGTAACTCACATTCAAGGAACCGAACAAGGCCACAGGATCGACCACCTTGCTGACGTTCATGCCCGCTGAGAAACCGATTGTTCCTGAGCCGGTAGCAAGACCACCACCCGATATGACCTTGTAAGGGCTTGTACCGCTTGGAATACGAACACTGCCACTCACCGTTAACGAGGGAACATCCGGCATGGTTTCAAAGGGGTTGGTAACGCACGCGACGGGAAATATCACCCACGGAATGGGTAACGCTGTCGACCAACGATGTGTGGGAGTATTTGCTTACGACGGGAATCGCCACGTTGGCGGTCAGATTGTCACGCAGTCCATAGTCAACCGAAATCGTATTGGTAACCGTGGAGTTGTCGTTCTCAATGTTGAAAAGCGTGGCATTCCCGGAGCTGGAGGTCGGTACTGATCCTGTCCTGGCTTCTCTGTAGGTGTAGCTCAGGTCGTAGGAGAATTGAAAGTTGCCACGCTTGATCATTGAGTACTTTTTGTCCACGGATGTCAGCGTGGTTTTCAAAAGTTCTGCTGATTGCTCCGGATCGCTTTCTTGTTTTCCAAGAGCTTCACGCACGGCGGCTGCGTCGGCTTTGGCAGGAGCTGCTGCATCTTGCGCCTGGGCTGATACGGCCAACGTGGCGGCCAGAAGACTGAAAAGAGGCCGAAACTTCATAGATTGCCTTCAGAAATGCTTGGGAATTGGAGGGGCTTTTTAACGATTGCGGATGGAAATTCCGTCACGGCCATTGACCAGTCGGTTGAGCCGCATCGCATCGCTCAGGGGCGCGAGTATCGCCTGATTTTTGACCAGATCCATATCAACCACCCCCAGTTCCTTGTCGGTCAGGGCCAGTTTTTTAGGATAGGAATCGTCGTCGTCCTGATAGATGATGAACAGCGTATTTCTGTCCCACCAGCTTAAAAAATTCATTCATGGAAAACACGATGTTCCCGGCAGAAGGGTCGGCGATGTACACGCGTCCATCGCGTATGCCGCGCAAAACGACAAAATGCTTGAAACCACCGTAGTCAATGGGCACGATGGCCGGGGTTTTCAGTTCCATCAGGTCGGCGATTTCCCCACGAAAGCCGTCGCTCTTCTTGCCCAGCGTTCCGACATAGCGTTTCATGTCCAGCAGGGAAAACCCACGGCGTTCAATGATTTTTTCCTTCTCGCCATGCTCCATCATGCCTTCCATGGCGTCTTGCTCGGTGACTTTGATGCCAAGGTCGTAATTCAGTATGGTTACCAGGGCAGCCGAGCCGCAGCTGTAGTCATAAGCCTGGCGCATGATGTTGCGGTATTTGATCTCCGACACCGGCTCAATCACGAGCGACTGGGTCTGTGCACCACCAGGATTTGCTGGCTGACGCAGTTCAAACAATTCCTTTGGCTTGTCTTTTGGTCCACGGATCACCCACACGCCAGATACACCGATGGATATCGCGGTAAAGATGCTGATCAGTACGCCTAACACCTTGACCAACCTTTGCACATCGTTTGAACCATTTTCTAGCCTCTTTTAACTGGTAAAAATTCTCCCGAATATACACGCACGCCAACCAGTCATGGGTACAGTTGTGGGCATGAAAACCACTATCAAACCATCCATCGAACGGCTCATCAACCAGGCCGTTGCCATCGAAACCGAATCAGCGCAGGACGCTGGAGCGCTGGGGTTAATCAAAAACCAACTTCGGTTTGAAACCATGGGAATAGAATTCGTTTGGGGGATGGGTAACCTCTTCCAAATTCGCCCCTTTAGGGGCGTGGATTGAAACATGGCACGGGCAATGGTTCAGGCCACATTGCCACACAAGATGGTTGCGGGGACATATTTCGAGAGAAAGAATGGCCCCTACACCCTCACGCTTTTGGCACCGCCGAGCAAGGGATTGACTTACGGGTCAATCCCTTGCTTGTTACTAGCGTTGGTGACAACTGAGGCAGTCGAGACAAAAAGCCTGGAATTTGAGCTAGGGGCTTCAATAACGGCGTTCATGACCGAGCTTTGGATGCCGGAAACCGACATAGCCAATGGCAACATCACCAGTCAGAAAAACAAAACCATATGATTTTTCAATGCCACTGTGAGCCCATAATTTCCGGGCGCATGCCAGTTTTACATGGAAAATACGGCTGAAATCCTTATGGATATAGCGGATACAGCTATCTTTTTAGGAATAACAAGAAAGCCGGATGGTGAACCGGTGGTCACCTGAACTTGATGTTCAGGTACTGAATCTGACGTGGTTCAAACCCAGGTAACACTTTGATCCACGTCCGTCTTCCAGACCGATTTCAGTTTTTACGGCGACGTGATGCGGCCAGTCCAACTAGACCAATGCCTAGCAGGGCGAGAGATGCTGGTTCGGGGGTACGATTGTTGATGCCAACGACCACGTTGTCGAACTCAAAGGCTACGCCCGTGGTCCGAAATTCGAATGCTGTAAATTCTTCACCAGGGGCAAACGCTAAGTTGACATACACGTTGGAACCAGGCTGCGTCTGGTTTCCAGTATGGCCTCCATTAGCTGCCAGAATTTCAGCACCGGTAATAAGTCCATCTGCCAGTAACCCCCCAGCGATTTGCAGCAAGTTCCCATTGGTTCCGTAGAAGGCAATGTTGTTATAGTTGTCGATGGATCCGTAGTACACGCCCAAGTAATTTATCTTGGCACCAGATGCCCCCAGGAACGTCGTGTAGTCAACCTTGACGCTGGCGGGAAGTGTGCCACCCTGTTGCGGGCCATAGCCAAAACAAGTGCTGTCATTGGCGGGCGTTGCAGCATAGTTTGCTGAGCCGTCGCGAACCGCGAAGCCACCCCCATCCGCAGTGATTGACAAGGTGCCATAAGAGTTGATCGAGCAACCGGCACCCTGTTGAATATTCATATTGGCACCTGGATGGAGAGCAGTAGTGCCAGGCTGGCCTCCATTCAACCAGGGGTTGGCTGTTGCGGCGTCAAAGGTTTCGATGAAATAGCCGGTCGAAGGATCCACAATATTCGAAACGGGGACATAGTTGCTGGTTAATCCGGAGTAGTCTCCACCGGCAACGTTGGTGTTTTGACCGCCAAATGTCACCACCACGGCATGCACCGGGGTGAACGCCAATGTTGCAGCAACGGCGGCTAGGCTGGTGAGCGCTTTTGCAAATGTCTTCATATCGAAATCCTAAATTTAACTTTCTTGGCGCTGTCAGAAGCATAAAGCGTACCGTTATTAAATACATTGAATAATCAATGTGTTACATGTGCATGTCATAAATAACTACACCAAGATGTAATGTTTTTCGACACTAAAGGTAACGAGAGCAGTGCCCTGGATGCGGCCACCAACGTAAAGTTGCGCAGATGGCAATCGTAGGTGGCTTGAAATAGTTGTTAAGCCCTTGTGGCGCTGGCAAATTTCCAACGTTTATGCCAGTATTCACACGTAAAATACGGCTGAAAGTCTTATGGATAGAGCGGATACAGCTATCTTTTTAGGAATATTCAAGCCGGAAGCCAGTTCTCTGCGAGTACATCGTTAACAAACCATGGCAATGTTTCCGGGAACACGTCCAGGTCAAGTCCGGTTTCTGACTCAGCAATGCCTTTTGCCTTTGCCCAGACGATTTCGACCCATTGCCCATCATCGAATTTTGTTTGAAGGCTTGGGGCTTCCTTGAGAAGGTAGCAAACCTCTTTGCGCTGGGTGCGGATGGTGAATTCCCAGCTTTTGCTGCGTTTGCCTGGTTGGAACTGCCATTTGAGCAAATGGGCCAGGAGCACAGCCATGCGGCTTGCCAGTTCGCGCTGCTCGCTCTTTCCCACGTCCTCTATCTCCTGTGCCAGGTGTTCCAGGTCGAGCATGCCGAACTGTCCGCTGCGAATGAAACTGGCTTGTTCCTTGGCCCAGGCAACAACATCCGTTTCGTAACGTGTTTTCATTACCGATGAAATATGGCTCTAAAGCCCATGGATAGAGCGAAAGCAGCTATCTTTTTAGGAAATATCACCTGAACTTGATGTTCATGTACTGAATCTGCATCGAGCCGATGCTGCTGCTGCCCAGATTGGTGCCGTTGCTGAATGCCACCTTGTCGATGGAAAGCCTGCCGGTTGCGGCGTCGGCGCCCACGGGCCAGTCAACGCCAAGGTTCAGGCGGGATTCGCCGTCGGAGCCGACCGGAAGACGAAACTTGCCGGATTGTGTCTTCAGGTTCGCAATCACCCAGGGAGATCCTGGGGTTTCACTGCCTTCCACCTTGATCCCGCTGATTTCCATCTGGCCAGCCGTGTCCGTACGACCATTGGGACTCAACAGGAGTTGTCCGATGGACAGTTTCGTGGCCCAACCAAGATCAACACCGCCGCTTGGCCCGGTCGAGAACTCGAATTTGCTGCCCTTCGGCACAAAGTCCTTGTAGGTCACGGCCGTGCCCAGACTCCTGCCATCGGCAGAAACAACCAGGTCGTATTCGATTTGCAGCGGGCTGGCGTTGCTGGATTCGGGAACAGACCAGGAGCCGATGTCCGCACCGCCGACACTACTCTGAAAAACATCAAATTCCGACAGGAATGTTCCTCTGACCGTGATGTTTTCATGCCGCAATGCGGCTGCGTCGTAGGGAGTGAAAACATACGAGCCAACGTCCACTTGCAACGACGTGGCAAAGCTCAGACCATCACGACCGACCTCTTTTGACAGGTCTTCCTCGCTCAAAACCTTGAGTCCAGCGGCATTGGCAATCAAGGAAGGCCCGGCAAGCAGCATTACAGCCCCTACAAGCCTCCGAATTGATGTGGGTAAGGGGGTAGTCATGGCTTACCGTCCTGGAGCCTTGTTGGACGGTAATTGGGCGCTTAGCGCAATCAACCTGTCACGCCAGTTCAACCAATATCCGGCTTGGGCAATGGGCGGGTCAGTCAAACCAGAGTTTTTGGGTGCTTCGAACTGCACAGGCTGCATCAGGGCGGAAATCCAGAAATCCCGACTTGGCCCGCTGGTATTGCCTGCCGTGATGGCGCCAAGCTGTGCAAGGTTGATGTAATTGGTGGTTCCGCAGGTGGCAGTGGCGATACAAGGCGCGGTGCTGCCGGTCCATTGTTTTCCGGTTGCATCGAGGATGCCGTTC
Source organism: Candidatus Rhodoferax bjergmarkensis (assembly GCA_016708345.1). GTDB lineage: Bacteria > Pseudomonadota > Gammaproteobacteria > Burkholderiales > Burkholderiaceae_C > Rhodoferax > Rhodoferax bjergmarkensis. The sequence continues at coordinate 25,262 of JADJFX010000018.1, read as the reverse complement.
ACGGCTGTGCCGGTTCCATCCACGTACATGGAGCCGCTGATGACTTTCCCCAGGAAGCCGACATCGCCAGAAATTCCATCGAATCCGAGGCGGATGCCAACCACCTGCGTGGGGGCATTCAGCGGCTTGTTGTAGATGAACTGGATGTAGGGATTGCTGATTTTTACCAATCGGTTGGCTTCATCACCATCGCTGCGGCCAAATTGCAAATCGGAAATATGGATATCGGACACCCCGGTGGCATTGGTGCCAAGAAGCATGTTCCGGAAATTGGCGCTTAGATCCACATCGGCATCCAGCGCGATCTTGGAGAAATCCAGCCCACCGTAGTTGCTGTTTTCGAGGATAAAAAGCCCCTGGGCGTTCACCTCGGACATTTCATGGTCTGTCAGGGTAACCCGCTTGGCATGAACAGAGGCTGCACACAAAAGCCCGGCGCATGCCAGGAGAGAAAAATACCTGCGAAGGCGTGGCGAGCTTGAGTGGTTCATGGGCCTGGTGTCTCGTTTGTTGAAAACAGTGTACTGCTAACGTGCCTTGATCGTAAGCGTTGTGCCCCGCATGTCAATGTCGTTGATGGCGATGCTGCCAAAGGTCGGACCGGTGGTATTGCCCCGCACCCGGATGTTGTCAAACCGGATCTGACCGATGGTGCTTGGCATGCTCAATGTGATGGATCCGTCCTTGTTGATGACAGGCGCTGATCCTTCCGTGGAATAAACCACATCCTTGATGCTGAAGTCGTAACTGAACATCATCAGTAGCGGATTCATCAGTTTTGCCATTGTCCCCAGAGTTTTCAGACCGGAATCGGATTTCTTGGCAATTCCAAGCTGTTGATCCAGCGATGCCTGGACGGCATTGTTGTAGCTGAACTTGTTGTTCATCACACTCATCAGATCGCCAAGTGTGTCTTCCAGAACCCCCTGACCCGTCGTCTCGGACATTTCCTTGTCCGACATGACACGCAACCCACCAGCCTTCTGGGTGTTGTGGGCACTTTGGGTTGCCATGGGTGCCACAGGAGCCGTAGCTGCGGATGCATAGACCGGGATCGGCCCCAGCAATGCGGTGACCACAGAGGCTGCAAGCCGCATGGCGCGTTGCTTGCGCAAAACTGCATCAACCTGATTCCTGGAAATCAGGTTCAGCTCGGTAACCACGTCGCCGAGACGCTGGCCCGTTTTTTTCTGTTGCTCAATGGCCCAATCCAACTGCTCTTGCGAGATCAGTTTCTTGTTGACCAGCAATTGACCGAGTAAGGTTTTTTGATTACTTTTTTTGGCCCATTCCATGATTTACACCGTTCTTTTGATAGTGAATAGAAACCAGAACACGCGCCAATGTTAGGAACCTTTCACCCAGGCAACAACTTTGATTCTTGGCATTGCTCCCTAATTTTCGATTTTGCTCAACATTGCGTCAATCTGACTGTTGCTTATTCCCCTGCGTTGGAGTAGCCGCAAAGTCTCCAAAGCGGCATCGCGCCGACCCATGGACAGCTGACATTCGGCAAGCTCGGTGTAGATGCGTGCATTGTTGGGGTCGTGCTTCATGGCGCTGTTGAGACTCTCAATGGCATCGGCATAACGCCCTTGCTCTTTGAGCACCAGTGCCAGCCCCAGTACGGCGTAAACGTCGAAATTGACATCCAGCGCCCGGCGGTAATGTTGCTCGGACTCGACAAAGCGCCCCAGGTGGCGCAAGGCATCGCCCGCGCGCGTCAGGATGACCTTGTTGGCCAAGTCATCGGCCAGGATGTAGTTCCAGTACTCCAGTGACTTTTCCATCTGGTCCATGCCACGGTAGCAATCCGCAATGCCAAAGAGCGCGAAGAAGTTTTTTTTATCAACAGCCAGAACCTGTTCAAAGTAAAAAAGCCCTTCCCGGTAGTTCCTGAGCTTGCGATGGCAATTGCCAAGACCCGTCAGCACGCGCACATCCACGCGCTTGGAGTCAATGGCATAGACTTTTTCCCAGCTCGCAAGGGCCGCGCGGTAGTCCTTGAAGTCGTAATACAGGTACCCAAGGCCAATCAGGGTGTAGGTGTTGCTTTCGTCAATGGACAGAACCCGCAGGTACGTTTGCTTGGCTTTTTCAAAGTTCTTGAGCTTGCGGTGGGCATCGGCCACCCGTGTCAGTACGGAAATGCTCTTGTCATGGGTGCTCAGGTACTTTTCCCAGATGGCAAGGGCTTTATCCACCTGGTTGCTGCTTTTGTAGCAATCAGCCATGCCTAGCAGGGCATGGTTGTTCTCCGGGGACGTTTCCAGGCATTGCTGGTAGTAGGCCATGGCCCGTGACTTGTTACCCCTGCGGCGGTAGACATCGCCCAACCCCGTCAGACCGTAGCTGTTGGTCGGACTGATGGCCAGGATTTTGTGAAATGCCTTCTCCGCCTCGTCCAGAACCCCTTTTTTCAGATAGCTGTATCCGGTCTTGGATAACTCTGCCAGATGGTCATTGACACCATATGGCTCCGCATCCTCTGGAAATTCACTTTGGGGAAACAAACTTGGCATGTCCATGGCTAACTGACTCCTTTTCCTTCATTCTAGATAGCATGGCTGTTTCGCCCCCCGAGTAGGGGGGTAGGGGGGGGGGTGCTCGTGGAGTTCTCCACTGTTTCGGAAAAGTTATCCCTCGCGCGCACGTGCTTTTACTAAACCTTTTAATACCTTTTCTTTCGCGCGCGCGATCTATATAGCGAAATGGTCTCCAATTGGGAGGTTTATGCAGTCAATTGGGAGGTTTATGCAGTCAATTGGGAGGTTTATGCAGTCCTATCCCATATGGGATAGTAAATTTTTGTTTCTGGTTGTTGAAAACTTTTGCTACCATTTGACTGCATAAACCTCCCAGTTGGACTACCCATGCAGCTAACCAAAATCACAGACACAGAAGAAGTGCAGACTGAAAACAACGTCACCATGACCAACGCCGTGGCCCGTGCGAGTCATGAACTAAAGCTAGGAGAGAAGCGCCTTATCTGCTCTGCCCTGGCTAGTCTTGACAGCATCAGCAACAGAAAACTGGTTGATGCACATCTCAAGATGGGATTTGATGCTCGCGTCACGGCACAAGATTACGCAAAGCATTTCAACTTAGACATTACTGTTGCGTACAAGCAAATGAAAGAGGCTTGCGATTTGCTCTTTGAGCGCCACATCAGGTACGAGGAAAAAACCAGAAAAGGCAAGATCATTCACAAAATACGATGGGTCAGTTCATCAAAGTATGCAGACGGAGAAGGCTGGGTGCAGCTCCGATTTACCCAGGAAGTCGCCCCCCACGTGCTTGGACTTCGAACAAACTTTACAACTTACAAGTTGAAGCATGCTGCAGGGTTGGACACGACTTATGCATGGAAACTGTATGAATTGCTCGTGAGTTGGAGGACGACCGGAATTTATCGTGTAACCATTGAAGAATTTCACAAGGCAATGGAAACACCAGAGTCTTTCAGAAAAAACTTTAAAGATTTGCGTATCAACGTCATCGAACCGTCGATCAAATGCATAAATGCAAGGACAGATTTAGTCGTTCAATACAGCATTACGAAACACGTTAGAAAAGTCGTCGGGCTTGAATTCCGATTCATTCAAAATCCGCAGGAAAAAATCACTGCGTCTGCTCCACACGCGTAATCGTGATAGGGGTCACAGGGACTTCGGTGTACGTGCCAACGGTTTTCGTTTCAACCGCCTTTATGTCATCGATGACATTCATGTTGGATGGGTCTGGTATCACATTGCCAAAAACTGCATAACCTCCGTCCTGGGTATCCAGGAACTGGTTGTCTGTGACGTTGATGAAAAACTGTGCTGTAGCCGAGGCCATGGCAATGGTTCCGCGCAGATTGCTCAACCCCGTTTTTTCCAGTTCGATAGGCTCGTGTGTAGGCACCGACTTCATCTTCCCATCCAGGCTTCCGGCCAGGATTGCATTTGCGTTCACACGGTGAAAGATGGTTTTCTCATAAAAACCTTCGTGTACGTAGCGAAGGAAGTTGTCAACGGTAACGGGTGCCTGGTTCGGATCAAGCTCAAAGACAATTTTCCCCATGCTGGTGAACATGGTGACCTGGGGATATGGAATAGGAACCTTGGAAAACCATAGCAAGGACAGATCGGCGGTTGTTAGTACGGAAAATGGCTGATAACCAATTTTTCTGAGCGTGCAGGTGTAAACACGCTGTTCACCGGTACCTCCGGCAGACTCCTCCAATCCGACACATCCTGGAAAGCGCACGGTAAGTGGCTCCGCATCCAGATTAGTTCCGCTTATGGTCACAGTGACTTTGCCACTGTAAAACAGGGGAAGACCAACTTCCTTTTCGGCTTCAGGGTCTTCTTTATTTTCGACGAACCGTTGCACATACACGCTGGTCACGTCAATCGCCTTCTTCACAACCGGATCAGGGTTCAGGCTCATCCCCCCTCCACCGCACGCCGTCAGGAAAGCGGCAATGACCAGCGCCATGAGGCTGTTGAATGTGTATTGGAATCTGAGGGGTTTAAAGCGTTGCATGTTTCAATCCAAGCCCATTAAAAGGCGAACTTCAATGATACGCCGGGTCATTTATCGCTTCGTCCAGATTCATGCCGTACACCTTTAACTTGTTCTGAAGTATCCGAATCGAATCATACTGACTGGGACTTTCCGTCTTTGTTGGCTTTGGCTGTTCTGGCTGTTTTGCCTTCCTTTTGTTGGCAGGGCTGTTTCTCCCCCCCGAGTAGGGGGGGTAGGGGGGGGGTGCTTTCGTGCGCGCGGACTTGTCCACACCTCAAAAGCAAGTTATCCATCGCGCGCGGGATTAAGAAAGATTAAATACAGATTAGGTAAAAGATACAAAAAATGTAGCAGTCAATACTGGCGTGGGTTACAGAGAGATTTTCAAAACTGCGCGGTGGGTGAGAACACGTTGCGCGGTGGGTGAGAACACGTGCTTTGGTGGGTGAAAACACGTTTGTCTGTGGATAAGTGTCCATTTTTTAAGGGGGGTTAGATCGCCCATTTTTGATGGATAAATTCAGCGCAGTTTTTTCCTGGACAGGTGCCGTTCTTGCGTTGGGTTTGGCTCTTTCTCGACCGTCACCACATCGGTTTTATTGTCGATACGCCATCTAACAATCGCTCCAACCTCAACCAGCTTATCCAGCGCTACCTTAAGCATGCGACGAAATTCCTTTTGACTCGCTGTGCTCCCGCACAACCTTTGCAGCGTCTCTACCTTGTAGCCAAACGGGTCTGCGTGACTTGAGTAGAAGCCATGCAGCCACTTTGCCAGACTGTTTTGCCCAAGTGCTTGACGCTGCTCCAGGTCGATATAGGTGTGGCCCTGCCCGTACAAAGTGGCCATATCCTGGTTGAACTTGACCACGTAGCGGTTTGTGTCCTCATCCCGAAAATAGCTAGACACCAATGAACCTGCAAACGCCTTGCGCTCCTTGATCCATTTAACCTCTGTTGCATTGCCAATCAGCCTGGCAAGCCCATTGTTTAGCGTCTCGTGGTCTGCCCCGCTGGTGCCACGCCCTAATGCTTTGAGCATGGAATGCGCTGTGAACTCAACACGGTCACCCAACGGGTTCAAGCGCTGAAGATGCAGCAGCATTTCCCACAGGTCAAGATCCACCTGGTTGAGCCTTTGACCCATGTAGCGAATCTCTATGCCATCCACAGAAGCAATAGACGTTAATTCCTTGAACATCGCCCGTTCTTTACTTACCGTAAACAAGGCACCGCGCAAAATGGCATTGGGAACCGAGCGCACTTCCTCCGGCCAGAAAGGCAATACCTTGTCTTTCTTATCCTCTTGCGCCTTTTCCTTGGCAGATTCTTTATTCCTTGCAACACGTGCTTTGGCTTTTGCCATCAGCTCCTCGTATGTCTTGCCTTTGCTTGCGTTATTCTCCAAATCAGCCATGATTTGATTTTCCTTTTCATCAGTTGTGGTCAGGCGCCTGCCGGGTGTGTCATACCCTGCACGCGCTGCCCCTATGGTAATGCACGCCGCCCAATCTACTTGGTAAAACAGGCTAAAAGTCCCATGTATCAAGCGGATACAGCTACGAAAAAAATAGCTTTTCAAGCACTCAGGCATGACCATGCCGGGGAATTTCCAGCGGTTTTCGGAAACGCAAGTGGTCACGGAAAAAATTGCCACATTTTTGAGTCAAACCCCTAAATCAGCGTTGGTAAAACAAACCGAACGTTCGTATTATTCGGCCCGTAGCAAGTTGGTTCGTCGGGATTTAAAAAACTGACCACACCAGCAAAGCGTTACCGGATTGTCTTGACGGAATTGCAATTCGGACGGCTAAAACTCCCCAGGAGGCTTTAGCAACCAGCTACCAGGTTCCGTCAAAAAAAGCTTAATTTTTGTTTCGTTAATTTTTAAAGTGAGCCCATCATGAAATCTGTCAAATTGGCTGTTATCGCCGCTCTCTCTTCTTTCGCTGTTTCCGCTTTCGCCCTGTCCCCCATGCAAGATTCCGATTTGAGCGCTGTAAGCGGTCAAGATGGTGTGACGATTGGCGCAAACCTGAACATCGACGTTGGCTCGTTCGTGTATACCGATACAGATACAGCTGGTGGTTCTATCGCATTCAAAGACATCCAAATCCGTGGCGCAATCGCTGTTGAAATCGACATCATCAACAACGCAGTCGCTATTGGAACTCTGCAAGCAGTTGGTGTAACTGGTACTGACTCCGCTACAACCGCTTTCTTGCCTGCTGGTGATGTGGTTCGTATCGCTCTGCCAGACGTAGCAGTTGCTGGGTATCAGCCGTTGGTACGCTGAGCAAAGCAGCTACCGTTGCTGGTGCCGCTCGCACAACGAACAACCTGTACTTTGGTGTTCAACGCATGGAAATGGGTAACAGCACCAAGTCGTTCGGCGCAATGGCTGTGAACGACATCAAGATGCAAGGAACAACAGCTCTTATCTGGGCTCACTAAGCTCCTAGCCTCCCTGGAGGCATAAACCCGCGCGCGAACGCTTGACGGCCAGTCACATAAGTTTCTGGCCGTTTTTTTATTGCCGTGGGTGCCTCCTGGATTTCCAAGTCTTACTTCTTCCTTGCAAACGGTGGGCATCATGGAATGGCTTAGACAAAACACACGAAAAACCCTGCTCGGTCAATTGTTGATTGGCGAGAACCTGATTTCCGAGAGCCAGTTGGCCCGGGCTATCGAGCAGCAGAGAAAAACAGGGCAACGTTTGGGTGACGTGATTGCCGAGTGGGACTTGCTATCCAAGAAGCAGATGGCGGCCGTATTGCGCAAGCAGCGCAATCTGCGCTTCATTGCCTCCATCCTCACCGCCTTGCTAGGTCCGATTCCCGCCCATGTTTCAGCGGTTGCAGCCCCTGTGGCACCGGTAACGATCCAGACCACCACCAAAACTATTCAAAAACAAGCGCCAGTGCGCAAAGTCGAGACAAAAGAAACCACAGAAAAGTCTTCCAAGTGGGATATGGCCTATTTCACACAAAAGGGCGTTGACATTGCCGTTGATATCAAATTCCCGGAAGACCTCGTAGATCTGGCCAAACAACCCCTGTTGGACCCCAAAGAAGCCGCCTTGCGGACCGTGGAGCGGCACCATAGCCGCGTTGCCGGTGCCATCCGCAACATGTGGGGCTACAAGGAATGCTGCGAATACATCAACAAACTGATGATGGAAGGCAATGACGACCGTGGCCGTGCCCGCATGGGCTTTCATCAGGAAGCTGTAGAAGCCATGCTGGTCCTGATTGCCATCCACGAAAAGCAGTTCCCGGAGCTAACTGCCAGGGATGACGTGTTTTTTGCCAAGTTACCCACGTTTGCCAGCCTTGGCAGTGCGGGCTGACACAAAGGGGCGTGCACCATGACCACACTCGTTGCACCCAACCCCTGTGCGATCTTCCCGGAGCAGCCAATCGACGTAGTGCGGCCACAAACAGCCCCAATGTCACGCATGACCTGGCGTGATTTCGCCTGGTATCGCATGGATTTTCAGAAAAACCTGATGGTTATCAACAGCATACTGCTGTTTGAAGGCACGGTGGACATGGAACGTTTGATCTCCACCATAGAACACCGTCTGCCCAATTATCCGCGTTTCACACAGAAGGTAGGAACCCGGTTTGGTCTGCCATACTGGGTGGAAGATCAGCAGTTTGACATCCGCAAGCACATCGATCTGGAGTCATTCGACCACGATGTCACCCGCGAAGAACTGCAAAACTACATGGCCACCATTGCGCGTGTGCCCCTGGATGCCAGCCGCCCCTTGTGGCATATGCATGTGATCGACCGGGTACAAGGCGGGCACGCTATCGTTTTTCGTGTGCACCACAGCATCACCGACGGGCTTGGCATGGTGCATGTCCTCAACCACCTGACCGATGACAACGACACCCAGGGCAAAACCCCCTCAAAGGTAGGCCACCCCCTGATTGCCAAGCCAACCCCCCCCAGTGTGTGCTCGTACGTGAACAAGGCTATGCGCTGGCTCAAGATTGGCTTGCACATTGGCCGCCTGTCGGTGCAGCCTTCGGACGAACGTACCCAGCTCAAAGCCCCCATGTCCGGCGAAAAAAAGCTGGTCTGGCTCCCCCCCATGGCCATGGATCAGGTACGCGCCACTTCCAAGCGCGTGGGCGTCACGCTCAATGATCTGTGGGTTGGGGCTGTCTCCGGCGCCCTGCGCCGCTACCTGGCCGAGCGCGGCGAGCAGGTGGACAACAAGGCTTTGCGCGCCGCCGTCACCTTCAACCTGCGCGAAAAGGCCAATGCCTACCAGCTTGGCAACGAATTCGGCCTGGTCGCCGTCGATCTGCCAACCAACCACGACGACCCGAATGTGCGTCTGAGCGAGTCCAGTCGGCGCATGACTGCCGTCAAACGCTCCCAGCAGCCCCGCGCGACCATGGTTTTTCTTTCCATCGTGGCCTTCTTCCCGGCCATGCTGCAGCGCTTGGCACTGAATATCTTCACCTCCAAGGGTTCCGCTGTCCTGACCAACATCGAAGGCCCCAGCCGCGCACGCTACCTGGCCGGCTCACGGCTGAGTGACCTGATCTGCTGGGTACCCCAGTCCGGCAAGATCGGCATCGGCCTGTCCTTCATCTCCTACGCCGGGCAAATCCAGATGGCCCTCTTTGTCGATACCAAGCTGGTAGACGACCCGGATCGCCTGATGGAACTGACCCGTGACGAATTCAATGTCCTGGATCAGGCAACCCGACTCATGGCCGAGCAATCCGGCTACCAAGGCGAGTTCGCCAACCTCAAGGACATCTGCGCTGCTGCTTGAGGTGGTTTTTACGGTTGTTTTATACTTCAAAAATAATAGCTTTATCCGCACATTAAATAAGCGGTACAGGCTGATTTTTGTCTAAAACTGAAGCTGATGCTGCGGGTTCTTCAGGAAGGTGAACCGAATCCCTGTGACCTTGCGACCTTCCTTGATTGGCTTCCATTCAATCAACCAGCCATCCTTCTCAATCAACTCCTTGACGGCTGGCTCGATGATCTTTGTGCGAATCTTCCCGAAATCGGCCTGCTGTTTTTCCGAGGCATTCATGCTTTGGCAGAAATCCTCTATGGAATACTGGGCCCAGCCGGTATCCTTGAAGCGCATCAGCAGCTCCAGAAGTCGCCAGGAGTAGATGGAGCGCAGGGCACTGGCCTGTTGCAGCTTGTAGGTGGTGAACTGCTTGCGCAGACCCATCAGGTGGGGTACGACTTCATGCCAGAAGGCCAACTCAACCCATCCTTCCTTTTCCTGGTAGCTGGCACGCCCAACCCAGCGCATGCGCGTTATCGTCCCTTTGTCACCGATCTTCTTGTTTCCGCGTTTGTAGCTTGGCTCGAAGATGACAATGGAGCGGTGGTATAGGTGTTCAGCACCGCTTTGTAGTTGGTTGTAAGCCGTGTCTATATCCAAACCGAAGGATTCCGCATAGTCTGCGGCGCTGATCCTGACGACGGGACATTCGCCTGGACGTGGCGTTCGCATACTGTCCAGCATGGCTACGGCCGACGCCATCAGCCTTTTTTCTGCCAGGGACAGGCCTTGACCAGCCCGTATCAGGGCATTCGACATGTTTACGCACCGTTCGCCTTCTGTGTGTCCAGTCGTTAGTACCTCGTAGTGTTCCACCTTTTGCAAGTCGCTACTTTTCCTCATATCTCCCTTTCTTCCGGTTAATCTCCCCAATGACATAACAGGGAGCCAGATTCTACATCCCATAATTTTTTATGGGATGTATGTTAATAACACCGGAAAAAAGGGAGAGCTAACCGGAAAAAAGGGAGAATTAACCGGAAAAAAGGGAGAATAGCTCCCCGCTAGCCCAATATCCATGCGGGTTCCAGCCCTTACAAACGGTATTTAAAAACGATTTAAAAACGCGTGCGCGCGCGTAGCCTGTTGATATGTGGAAAAGTCGCTGCAGATCAAAGGGCACCCCCCCCAACCCCCCTACTCGGGGGGAGAAACAGCCAAACAGCCGCCAACAGGAAAAGGAGGAATGAATCAGGAATCCAAGGTCAACTCACCAACAAGGTCAGTAGCTATCCAACGTTTTGAATACCGCTTACGGCCTTCGGCCTACAAAGGGGGCAAGCCCCCTTTACCCCCATCAGTGAAACGATGCGAATCATGACCAATGAAGTTCAAAAATGATAGCTGCACCCGCATATTCCATAAGCTTTGTAGCCTGTTTTGACTATAAAAATTAGCAAAATACGGGAATGCAAGCCTATGGTTTGCTGGTTTCGTGTAACGAAATAACAATTATTTAAATACAATGTAGTTATTTTGTAACACAAACAGATGCATCATGAGCGAAACAACCTTTACCTTTCGAGTCGATGAAGCTCTGAAAGCCGAGTTTTCGACTGCAGCCAAAAGCCGTGACCGGAACGCTGCACAACTCTTGCGCGACTTCATGCGCGATTTCGTTCGCCAGCAACAGGAAACCACAGGGCATGATGTCTGGTTTCGCCGCCAGGTACAAGCTGGCATTGACTCAGCCAACGCCGGCAACCTGGTTTCATCGAACGAGGTCGAAGCCAGGTTTGCAGCAAAACGCGCGGCAACACGCCAACGGATTGAAGCCTCTGCCGAATGATGGAGCTTTTCTGGACGCCGGAGGCGATACAAGATCGCAACGAAATCTATGACTACATCGAGGCCGACAACCCCGCCGCCGCGCTGGCCCTCGATGAACTCATGGAAAAGAAGGCTGGAAGACTGATCGACCATCCAGAAATGGGAAGAATCGGTCGGGTTGTTGGCACACGCGAGCTGGTTGCGCACAAAAATTACGTGCTGGTCTATGACGTGACAGCCGACCTGGTGCGTGTGTTGCGCGTGCTGCATGTGGCAAGGCAATGGCCACTACGCTAGGAAAATTGAAAAGGTAGCCCATACGTTTCCATCTGGGAAAACGCCAATCTCACCTATCTCACGCCATCCAAGTCGTTTTCAGCTTTTACGGCGACGTGATACAGCCAAACCAGCAAGGGCAAGACCTACCAGAGCGAAGGATGCAGGTTCGGGGACGTTGTTGCCGACGCTATCAGATACTCGATAAACGAGAGAATCAAACCAAAATTCTCCATTGGCATTTGAAAAAGACCAATTTCCAGCTACTCCGTCTGACCAATCAATGTGCAGATATGTGTTGCTAAACCAAGGGGTAGCAACAGCAACGTCATCCCAAGGAATCATGCTGGCCGAAAGAATACTTTCCACCCTGGCTCCGGTCGTTGTATCCCCCCAGCCATTTACTTTTTTTGCGTTGGCTCCTGCAAAAACGAAATCGGTTGCGGATATTTGCAACGTGTTGAAGAACTCATACGACATGGCGCTCCAGCCATAGAGTGACTGAACGGAAAGATCAAGTTGCGAACACGTATCGGTTGAAGAAACAGCGCACGGACTTGCCCAGGCAACGTCATAGCCGTCCTTGGTTATGTAAGCGCTGGGATCAACTTGTGAATCGATAAGCGCAGCGTGTGACGCGCAGGCCAAAAATATCAAACCAACCAGAGTAGAGATTTTTTTCATTTGACTGACTCCTAAATTTAACTTTATGTTTGGTGAACGGCGTGGTTCACAACACGCCAATTCCGGGTAACACCGTCATGGGCTGGGTGAAGGATGATGAAATCTAAACCGAGTCGAGATAAAAGTGCTACCAGTCGGGAGAGCTTAGGGGTGCCTTGAACGATCATCAACAGGTGGCCGCGTCCCGACGCTCTACATCGCCCCCGACGGAATCAGTCTACAGCGCAGCTCACAAAAATCAAGCGTAACAATGGAATACGGTAGTGACATCAGTCCAAAAAATATAGATGCCAAGGAAGAAAAAACCTTTACCAGTATTGCCCGGAAACCTGCAACAGCCACGCATGTCTCATGTGTTACCGAATTTGGTTGGAAACTCTAATTTCTGGTTTGTAAATTGAATCGAACGTTCGTACTATTCGCCCGTAGCCAGTTGGGACAACAGTCTGAAAACTGAAAGTACCAGCAAAGCACTACCGGGTTGCCTTGACAGAATTGCAATTCGGAAAGCTGAAAACTCCACCGGGAGGATTTGGCAAGCGGCTAACAAGTTCTGTCAAAAAAAGCTTAATTTTTGTTTTAGTTAATTTTTTAAAGTGAGACCCATCATGAAATCCGTCAAATTGGCCGTTATCGCCGCCCTTTCTTCTTTCGCAGTTTCCGCTTTCGCCCTGTCCCCCATGCAAGATTCCGATTTGAGCGCTGTTAGCGGTCAAGACGGTGTGACGATTGGCGCAAACCTGAACATCGACGTTGGCTCGTTCGTGTATACCGATACAGATACAGCTGGTGGTTCTATCGCATTCAAAGACATCCAAATCCGTGGCGCAATCGCTGTTGAAATCGACATCATCAACAAAGCAACCGCTATTGGAACTCTGCAAGCAGTTGGTGTAGCCGGTACTGACTCCGCTACAACCGCTTTCTTGCCTACTGGTGACGTGGTTCGTATCGCTCTGCCAGACGTAGCAGTTACTGGGTTATCAGCCATTGGTACGCTCAGCAAAGCAGTTACCACTTCTGGTGCCGCTCGCACAACGAACAACCTGTACTTTGGTGTTCAACGCATGGAAATGGGTAACAGCACCAAGTCGTTCGGCGCAATGGCTGTGAACGACATCAAGATGCAAGGAACGACAGCTCTGATCTGGGCTCACTAAGCTCTTAGTCCCCTCTAAGAGTCTTCCCGGAGCGGTCAGTGACGATGAGTCACTGGCCGTTTTTGCTTTGTGCGGTCAACTTTTCATCCCTGAAAATATTCAAAAAGAATAGCTGTAACAGCACGTAATATAAGGGCCGTAAACGAAAAAACCTTTACTTGTCGTCGTTGTAGATGCGCTCAGGGTTCCGCGCATCTGCTGGAGTGCTTTGGATACCATGTAGCGGCGCGTACCGGGTGACTAAAACCCGGCACGCTCCTGACCACAACTGACCAAAGGAAATAAGTCATGGCTACTGCAAAGGATACACCGGGAAACTCGCTGGAATGGTTGAAGAAGAAGGCGGCGGAGGTTGCGGCCAATGCTGAAAAGAAAGCGGCGGAAACGACCAAGGAACTGTTCCTGCCAGGCTTTGACTTGGGAGCGATTCCCAACCACTTGAACCGATCCAGCTTCATTGCACCCATTGCAAGGGGGCGCCGTAAGTTTCACCGGCAGACAAAAATGGTCAGGACATGGCAAAGACCGCTTGACAGCGCCTGGGTTTTGGGTTCCTCTTTTCGCCCACGTCAAACTTGGGAACCCTGTGAAACTCAACCAGGCTGCGCTGGAGTGGCTCACAAGGCAGATGGGCCGCACCCCGATGGGACATACAGCACGAGCCGCGCTGGAGGCCGCAGGGAGTGCGTTGGTTCGCCTGGAGATCGTAGCCAAAGGCACCCCCACGCCGACTGAAGACCCCAGCGACTTCAAGGGACCATACCGGAGCTTCGTTTTTGTGGGCTTCACCCAAGGACCCCCCCCCCCCGCCCTCATCGGGATAGCGTCGCGCTTTATCGGGATAGCATTCCGCCCTTATCCACAGACTCCATCGGGATAGCGTCGCGCCCTCATCGGGATAGCGTTCCGCTTTATCGGGATAGCGTTCCGCCCCCCCCGCTGGAAGCCTTTATCCATGCGGGTTCCAGCGGGTCGGACCGCTCTTTACCTTCTTTTTACTTTTTATTTACTGACCGTGCCCTGTGGACAAGTTTCAGATTTGTGGATAAGTCCGAAACCAACGCCACCAGCAGTGCAATAAAGTCGAGGCCCGTGCCACATGTACTGCAGCCTTGAATACCGCCAACAAGAAAAGAGGAATGCCGACGGCCAACGTGTTGAAAGAACTGCATCGGAAACGCTAAGCAATCAAAACACCCCCAAGCCTTCTAATCGGGGTGGGAGAAACAGCCAAGCTTTCCAAAAGGAAGACAGAACAGCCGGATACCGCTCCAGGATGTCAATGCAGTATTTGGCAACAGAAATGCCTCTAAAACCGCTTAAAAGCGGCCTGGAATGTTTCTTGAGGGGAGTGGTAGGGGGTTGGTGTAGTCCTGGACTGTGTGCGCGGCCTACGAAGGCAAAACAGCCGATCTTTTTCTTTGTTCAAAAAAGATTCAAACTTCCGGAAGCCAACCTTCGGAAAGAGCTTCAGCCATCGACCACGGGCAGTTCTCTGGAAAACTGTCCAAACCTGTTTCCTTGATCGCCTGGGAAACAGCGTCTGCCCATGCTCCTTTGATCCAATCTTCATCTACCAAAGATGCTTTAAGGCTTGGTGTCTCCTTGATTGCCAAACCAATGCGTATGCGCTGCTCCTTGATCGTTCTGTCCCAGCTTTTTCCCCGAAATTCTGGCTGAAATTTCCATTTCAGCAGGTGCATCAGCAGTACCGCCATTCGGCTTGCCAATTCACGCTTCTCGCTCTTGCCCACGTCCTCGATCTCCTCTGCCAGGTGCTCCAGATCAAGCATGTCAAATTGACCATTCC
This sequence comes from Candidatus Rhodoferax bjergmarkensis, assembly GCA_016708345.1. GTDB lineage: Bacteria > Pseudomonadota > Gammaproteobacteria > Burkholderiales > Burkholderiaceae_C > Rhodoferax > Rhodoferax bjergmarkensis. The sequence goes on along the minus strand of JADJFX010000018.1, from coordinate 10,219 downwards.
TGATAAACCTGGCCTGCTCATTGGCCCAAGCAACAATGTCTGTCTCGTAACGTGTCGTCATTTTTCCTTCCAATGCCTTGGCTTTGGCTTGCGAACACTGACAGAACTTGCGCCTACTCGGCAATGACTTCCCATAAACCGTCAGGACGGACGGTTTTCTTGTCCAGGATGGACTGCGGGAGCTGGACTTTCAGGGCTGCCACGCGCTTGGGGTCGAGAAAGACACTGGGGGTTTCCTGCTTGAGGATTGGCAGGGTGTCGGCAATCTTGCGTTGCTTGAGGATTTTGATGGCCTGCTTGCCGGCAAGGCCGCCTACCACCCCGAAATCAGCCCCGACGTACAGCACCGCTCCAGGTACTGGCGTCAGTGCAAAGGCAACAATGGGGATATTGCGCTCGATGGCGAAGTCGCTCAGGTCGTTGGTTGGCTCGAACTTGCGCATGGCGTAGTAGGTGTCGAGGGGGACGGCAAAAAGTTGAACCCCACGGCCATCGTTGTACAACATTTTGAGCGATGGCACGATGTTGTCTCGCTTATTGACCTCTTGCGATGTAACCGTCACGCCAAATGGTATCCCGCTGTCCCTGGCGGCCTGGACGTGGGTAACACCGTTTTCATCGTCGGTGTGCACCATCCCTATCCTGGTGACGGAAGGGAATATCTGCTTGAACATTTTCATGGAATTGGCCATGTCGATGTGCAAGGTCGAGCCGGTTGCCCCGGTGCCTGCGTCGGACATTGATGTGGCACCTGCGTCCAGGGGGTTGGCCACGGCGGTGAATACGGTGGGTATCTTGCCGAGTTCCAGTATCCGCCGCGCGTATTTTGTGGCTGGAGTGCCTATGGTGAGAGCTAGATCGGGCCTTGCGGACGCAATACGGTTTGCCTCGTCCCTGATGCGCCCAAGCAAGGACAGCCTGTCCCAAAAACCGCTATTTTCAACATCAAAGTCAATAATCATGCGGTTGACGACCAGGTTTTCCCCTTCCTTGATCCCGTTATCACGCAGCGTTTTCAGAAAACCATTCAAAGCCTCACGGTACGGCCCGATATCCGTGACTTGCAGTACTTCGATCTTGTAGGTTCTGGGTGCTTCCATCGACTGGGTTGAAAGCATCTCCAGTGCCCAGCCAGGTGCTGTGAAAAATAACATCAAGGATGCCAGAAAACCCAGGATTTTTTTCATTGCTACTTCCCCATTTACTCGGCCAATCAAATAAATCAAGACTCGATGGCTTCACGCATGCGTTTTCCGATGCGTTGCTGCAATTCTTCCATTTGTGGCCTTATTTCCTTGCCTTGTTCTTCGCCAAGCTTTGTTCCAAGGGCTTTTTGCATTTCCGGCCGCATTTTTTCGAATTTTGCCAATGCGGGTGACTCCAGAATGGCTATCACCTGGCGCAATTCTTCCTCGGTCAATCTTTCGGAAATCAGGGGTGCAACAGTTGTCTGGGCCAGAATTTTTGACCTTTCCAAAACCTTTGGCGTGAGTTTTTCCAGCAATTCATGACAATATTTTTCAATGTCTTTCAGTGCTTCGTCCCGCTTTTCAGGAGTCGTGCGTGCCTGCAATGCGGCACGTGACTGGCGCAGCGCGTTTTCGATAGGTTCACGCAACATGGTCACGCCCACAGCTTCCACATGCCATAGTTCCATCAACCGTTGTACTAACTGTTGTTTTGTCTTGGGTGCAGATGATTCTGCTTGTGATTTTGGCGCAGCGTCGGCGGAAAAACTATGCGTGGTTGCCATGCAGCCCACAGCAAGAATGGTGCAATTCAGTACCGATTTGAGATTAAATGGTTTCATGATTTGAATCTGATTCAGAAACGATGGGTCAAGCTAGCGCCAAAATAGCGGATCGTGATGGCACCTTCCACGTCCATGGCAGCGTACGGGTTGTAAACCACATTGAAGAAGTGGTCGCAATTGAGATTGCAGTCTGTGCGTGCGGGAACGCTATAACTTCCGGTCATGTAGGACAGCGCCAGGTTTATTTCCGTGTCTTTCTTGGGTCTTATTCTTGCACCGATGCTTCTGACAACGGTATCCGGCAAAGGCGCAAGAACGGATATTTTGCTTAATGGAATGGAACTCTTGCGCGGCTCGTATCCGAGACGCAGGGACAATTTATCAGAGACATCGTATTGCACGCCAAAACCATAACTGAAAACGTTCTCCAGACCCTGGCTCACAATGACTTGCGCGCTGTTGGATATACCAAACATACGGGCCATCTTCAGCATTTCAACCTCTTGGTCGAATTTGAACTGGAAAGCATCCCACTTGGCCCAATCGGTATAGCTGACATCCATATTCAGCTGCAGACGCTCAGTCGGTCTTACCTTGACGCCAATCTGCCACTTATCCGGAAATGGAATGGTGGCAACAAGATTTCCGCTTTGCACAGGAGGTATGTATTGCGGCATTCCGGTGATACCAGCAACAATAGGTCCAAGAAGACTCGAATGCAGCCCCTGAACGAAGGCGCGCATCATGGGATCTGTCTTGAAAGAGAATCTGCCGCGATAAACCGTGCTGGAGCCACCCTGATAGGAAACCCCCAGTCCAAACCGGGGCGATGGTTCCCACAAAACCCCGAGATTGAGCGTCGGATCAAATGGCGTGGTCATTTCCATGCTCATATTGGCAGCTCTCTTGAACGGATCAAGCATGCCGTCCTTACCGCCGCCACATAAACCCGTCGTAAACGTGTCTATGACATTGGGTTTACCTTCCTCGCCACAAAATCCCTTTTGCAAAGAGCCTGTTATGCCAAGCATCTTGTTTGGCATACGCATGTCCGTATCAATAACGATGGCCTGGTGGGCAATCGGAACGGCAACGCCAAAACTCAGGGTGTCAGAATATTTGTAACCAACCGCTGGAGACAGGTAAACCAAGCGCTGCATCTGAACGACCTTACCGCTGAAACGCGATGGATCATCGGGGTCATCCGTACGGTCTAATGACATTGCAAATGGAATATAGGTTGCCGTACCAAAGGTGAACGGGGATCCTTCCTTGTTGAAGGTAAAACCCAAAGTGGCAGCCGCAAGTCCAGGAAATTTCCAGGGGAGCATCCCAAGCCCAGGGATATACAGGCGCAGCTTCACGGGGCCGGATGCTGTCTCGTTCAACGGATCATTATGAAAACCACCGATGTCCATATCGGGGGCGGAGCGGTAATGTTCTTCGGTTTTAAGGCCAATGATGGCCACGCCGTCCGACTTCCAGTTTCCGGTAATGCGCGCAAGACCCGCCGGGTTGAAGTGGATCGAATTAACACCCGGTGGGTCTGCCGTGACCGCATTTCCCATGGCCATGGCCGCCGGGTCTATCAGCAAGTTATCGGCCAGCACGGCGTGTGCCTGTGGCGCAAGAACAAGGGATAGCAGGCACACAAGCGCCAGACTCCCTATGCGCCACGGTAAGCGCAAGACCCATTGAAGTAGATGCATGATCGGTCTATCCGCCTACAGTGATAATGGGAAGTTGAGGCCTAATGTGAGGTTCGGAGAATTTGGTGTCAGCCCGACTCCCACCGAAGTGTTAATGGTGGTTTTTGGCGAAATACGGTAGCCAACACCGTAACTCATGGTTGCGGACGTCTGGGTAGCGGTCGTAGCCGTTTGCCCGTTGCTAAATGTCATCTTTGACCCCCTGGATATCGACTCCTGGAACGAGAAAGATGTGGTGATCGAGTACGAGAAGGCATAAGCAAAGCCAAAACCGAATCCCATGCTCAATCCGGGATCCACTCTGGTCAGGAAGGCGCTTCCGAGAACCTGGCTTATGTCATCTGTCGGACGGCTGTAACTCACATTCAAGGAACCGAACAAGGCCACAGGATCGACCACCTTGCTGACGTTCATGCCCGCTGAGAAACCGACTGTTCCTGAGCCGGTAGCAAGACCACTACCCGATATGACCTTGTAAGGGCTTGTACCGCTTGGAATACGAACACTGCCACTCACCGTTAACGAGGGAACATCCGGCATGGTTTCAAAGGGTTGGTAACGCACGCCAAGGGAAATATCACCCACGGAATGGGTAACGCCGTCGACCAACGATGTGTGGGAGTATTTGCTTACGACGGGAATCGCCACGTTGGCGGTCAGATTGTCACGCAGTCCATAGTCAACCGAAATCGTATTGGTAACCGTGTGGGAGTTGTCGTTCTCAATGTTGAAAAGCGTGGCATTCCCGGAGCTGAGGTCGGTACTGATCCTGTCCTGGCCTATGTAGGTGTAGCTCAGGTCGTAGGAGAACTGAAAGTTGCCACGCTTGATCATCGAGTACTTTTTGTCCACGGATGTCAGCGTGGTTTTCAAAAGTTCTGCTGATTGCTCCGGATCGCTTTCTTGTTTTCCAAGAGCTTCACGCACGGCGGCTGCGTCGGCTTTGGCAGGAGCTGCTGCATCTTGCGCCTGGGCTGATACGGCCAACGTGGCGGCCAGAAGACTGAAAAGAGGCCGAAACTTCATAGATTGCCTTCGAAATGCTTGGGAATTGGAGGGGCTTTTTAACGATTGCGGATGGAAATTCCGTCACGGCCATTGACCAGTCGGTTGAGCCGCATCGCATCGCTCAGGGGCGCGAGTATCGCCTGATTTTTGACCAGATCCATATCAACCACCCCCAGTTCCTTGTCGGTCAGGGCCAGTTTTTTAGGATAGGAATCGTCGTCGTCCCGATAGATGATGAACAGCGTATTTCTGTCCCACCAGCTTAAAAATTCATTCATGGAAAACACGATGTTTCCGGCAGAAGGGTCGGCGATGTACACGCGTCCATCGCGTATGCCGCGCAAAACGACAAAATGCTTGAAACCACCGTAGTCAATGGGCACGATGGCCGGGGTTTTCAGTTCCATCAGGTCGGCGATTTCCCCACGAAAGCCGTCGCTCTTCTTGCCCAGCGTTCCGACATAGCGTTTCATGTCCAGCAGGGAAAACCCACGGCGTTCAATGATTTTTTCCTTCTCGCCATGCTCCATCATGCCTTCCATGGCGTCTTGCTCGGTGACTTTGATACCAAGGTCGTAATTCAGTATGGTTACCAGGGCAGCCGAGCCGCAGCTGTAGTCATAAGCCTGGCGCATGATGTTGCGGTATTTGATCTCCGACACCGGCTCGATCACGAGCGACTGGGTCTGTGCACCACCAGGATTTGCTGGCTGACGCAGTTCAAACAATTCCTTTGGCTTGTCTTTTGGTCCACGGATCACCCACACACCAGATACACCGATGGATATCGCGGTAAAGATGCTGATCAGTACGCCTAACACCTTGACCAACCTTTGCACATCGTTTGAACCATTTTCTAGCCTCTTTTAACTGGTAAAAATTCTCCCGAATATACACGCACGCCAACCAGTCATGGGTACAGTTGTGGGCATGAAAACCACTATCAAACCATCCATCGAACGGCTCATCAACCAGGCCGTTGCCATCGAAACCGAATCAGCGCAAGACGCTGGAGCACTGGGGTTCATGGCAAGAGCCATGGTCCAAGCCACGCTGCCGCACAAGAAGGTTGAGGGAACCTACTTCGAGAGGAAGAATGGGAATTTCACCTTGTCCATGCTGGCATCACCAAAAATTGGTTTGCCCTACGGTTCAGTTCCCCGTTTGCTGCTGGCTTGGGTAACAACTGAGGCAGTCAGGACAAAAAGCCGGGAATTGGAGCTTGGGGATTCAATGGCGGCATTCATGGCTGAACTGGGCATGTCGAGGCAAGGGAGCAACATCGCAAGCCTGAAGAACCAGACACGGCGGCTTTTCAATGCAACTGTGAGCGCAACCTATGAGGACGGGAAGCGGATTGCGGATATTGGCTACCGGCTGGCTGATAGAACTGTGCTGTGGTGGCATCCAAATGAACCTGAGCAGGCAGGGTTATGGCAATCCACCATCACCCTGTCAGAGACGTTTTTTAATGAAGTGGTGCACAGGCCAGTTCCAGTGGATATGCGGGCCATCAAGGCACTGAAACAGTCACCAATGGCGCTGGATACTTACGCGATGCTCACATACCGCATGAGTTACTTGAAACAACCAACGGTCATCTTGTGGCCTTCGCTGGCCTTTCAATTGGGTTCGGACTATGCAGAGTTGCGATTTTTCAAGCGGGCGTTCTTGCAAGAGCTTCGTAATGTGATGCTGGTCTATTCCGGGGTTCGGGTGGAAGTCCTGGACTATGGCTTGAAGATCATGCCATCACTGACGCACATCCCCAAGGCACAGGGCAGGCCATGAGGCGCAAGTTATCCACAAAAAAGCTGTGGATTGCCAAAGTTATTCGCGTTGAATCGGTCACGCCAAAGTCTATAGAGTTGCGTTGAATCGGTCACGCCCCTAATAAGAACCTGTATATAAACCTGTAGTAGCTCAACCCGGAACAGTGGATAACCCCTGAAAACACCGAAACCAACGCCACCAGCAGCACGTTGAACAAGACACGAGGAGAAGGAAAAGCCGAAGGAATACCAAATACCGCCAACAAGAAAAAACCTCCGAGGTTCCCCGATGCAGTCCAGGATCACGGGCAAAGTTTTCCACGCATTAACGGTCGCGCCCATGCCAGTATTTACATGGCAAATACGGCTGAAAGCCTTATGAATAGAGCGGATACAGCTATCTTTTCAGGAATACCAGGCAATCCACGCATTAACTCTCCCGCGTTTACGCATTAACGGTCGCGCCCATGCCAGTATTTACATGGCAAATACGGCTGAAAGCCTTATGGATAGAGCGGATACAGCTATCTTTTTAGGAATAACAAGAAAGCCGGATGGTGAACCGGGTTGTCACCTGAACTTGATGTTCAGGTACTGAATCTGACGTGGTTCAAACCCAGGTAACACTTTGATCACGTTTTAGGACTCGCCACCCTATGGATTCAGCCTGAAACGGTGTCACCAGTGATTGGCGTGCTTTGAACCACGTCCGCCTTCCAGACCGATTTCAGTTTTTACGGCGACGTGATGCGGCCAGTCCAACTAGACCAATGCCTAGCAGGGCGAGAGATGCTGGTTCGGGGGTACGATTGTTGATGCCAACGACCACGTTGTCGAACTCAAAGGCTACGCCCGTTGTTAAAATTCGAATGCTGTAAATTCTTCACCAGGGGCAAACGCTAAGTTGACATACACGTTGGAACCAGGCTGCGTCTGGTTTCCAGTATGGCCTCCATTAGCTGCCAGAATTTCAGCACCGGTAATAAGTCCATCTGCCAGTAAGCCCCCTGCGATTTGCAGCAAATTCCCATTGGTTCCGTAGAAGGCAATGTTGTTATAGTTGTCGATGGATCCGTAGTACACGCCCAAGTAATTTATCTTGGCACCAGATGCCCCCAGGAACGTCGTGTAGTCAACCTTGACGCTGGCGGGAAGTGTGCCACCCTTGTTGCGGCCATAGCCAAAACAAGTGCTGTCATTGGCGGGCGTTGCAGCATAGTTTGCTGAGCCGTCGCGAACCGCGAAGCCACCCCCATCCGCAGTGATTGACAAGGTGCCATAAGAGTTGATCGAGCAACCGGCACCCTGTTGAATATTCATATTGGCACCTGGATGGAGATCAGTAGTGCCAGGCAGGCCTCCATTCAACCAGGGGTTGGCTGTTGCGGCGTCAAAGGTTTCGATGAAATAGCCGGTCGAAGGATCCACAATATTCGAAACGGGGACATAGTTACTGGTTAATCCGGAGTTGTCTCCACCGGCAACGTTGGTGTTTTGACCGCCAAATGTCACCACCACGGCATGCACCGGGGTGAACGCCAATGTTGCAGCAACGGCGGCTAGGCTGGTGAGCGCTTTTGCAAATGTCTTCATATCGAAATCCTAAATTTAACTTTCTTGGCGCTGTCAGAAGCATAAAGCGTACCGTTATTAAATACATTGAATAATCAATGTGTTACATGTGCATGTCATAAATAATTACACCAATATGTAATGTTTTTCGACACATAAAAGGTAACGAGAGCGGTGCCCTGGATGCGGCCACCAACGTAAAGTTGCGCAGATGGCAATCGTAGGTGGCTTGAAATAGTTGTTAAGCCCTTGTGGCGCTGGAAAATTTCCAACGTTTATGCCAGTATTCACACATAAAATACGGCTTAAAGTCTTATGGATAGAGCGGATACAGCTATCTTTTTAGGAATATTCAAATCGGAAGCCAGTTCTCTGTAAGCACATCGTCAACAGACCATGGCAATGTTTCCGGGAACACGTCCAGGTCAAGTCCGGTTTCTGACTCAGCAATGCCTTTTGCCTTTGCCCAGACGATTTCGACCCATTGCCCATCATCGAATTTTGTTTGAAGGCTTGGGGCTTCCTTGAGAATGTAGCAAACCTCTTTGCGCTGGGTGCGGATGGTGAATTCCCAGCTTTTGCTGCGTTTGCCTGGTCGGAACTGCCATTTGAGCAAATGAGCCAGGAGCACAGCCATGCGGCTTGCCAGTTCGCGCTGCTCGCTCTTTCCCACGTCCTCTATCTCCTGTGCCAGGTGTTCCAGGTCGAGCATGCCGAACTGTCCGCTGCGAATGAAACTGGCTTGTTCCTTGGCCCAGGCAACAACATCCGTTTCGTAACGTGTTTTCATTACCGATGAAATATGGCTCTAAAGCCCATGGATAGAGCGAAAGCAGCTATCTTTTTAGGAAATATCACCTGAACTTTATGTTCATGTACTGAATCTGCATCGAGCCGATGCTGCTGCGCCCAGATTGGTGCCGTTGCTGAATGCCACCTTGTCGATGGAAAGCCTGCCGGTTGCGGCGTCGGCGCCCACGGGCCAGTCAACGCCAAGGTTCAGGCGGGATTCGCCGTCGGAGCCGACCGGGAGACGAAACTTGCCGGATTGTGTCTTCAGGTTCGCAATCACCCAGGGGGATCCTGGGGTTTCACTGCCTTCCACCTTGATCCCGCTGATTTCCATCTGGCCATCCGTGCTTGCACGACCATTGGGACTCAACAGGAGTTGTCCGATGGACAGTTTCGTGGCCCAACCAAGATCAACACCGCCGCTTGGCCCGGTCGAGAACTCGAATTTGCTGCCCTTCGGCACAAAGTCCTTGCAGGTCACGGCCGTGCCCAGACTCCTGCCATCGGCAGAAACAACCAGGTCGTATTCGATTTGCGGCGGGCTGGCGTTGCTGGATTCGGGGAACAGACCAGGAGCCGATGTCCGCACCGCCGCCGACACTACTCTGAAAAACATCAAATTCCGACAGAATGTTCCTCTGACCGTGATGTTTTCATGCCGTAACGCAGCCGTATCGTAGGGAGTGAAAACATACGAGCCAACGTCCACTTGCAACGACGTGGCAAAGCTCAGACCATCACGACCGACCTCTTTTGACAGGTCTTCCTCGCTCAAAACCTTGAGTCCAGCGGCATTGGCAATCAAGGAAGGCCCGGCAAGCAGCATTACAGCCCCTACAAGCCTCCGAATTGATGTGGGTAAGGGGTAACGACAGCTTACCGTCCTGGAGCCTTGTTGGACGGTAATTGGGCGCTTAGCGCAATCAACCTGTCACGCCAGTTCAACCAATATCCGGCTTGGGCAATGGGCGGTCAGTCAAACCAGAGTTTTTGGGTGCTTCGAACTGCACAGGCTGCATCAGGGCGGAAATCCAGAAATCCCGACTTGGCCCGCTGGTATTGCCTGCCGTGATGGCGCCAAGCTGTGCAAGGTTGATGTAATTGGTGGTTCCGCAGGTGGCAGTGGCGATGCAAGGCGCGGTGCTGCCAGTGCGTTGTTTCCGGTTGCATCGAGGGATGCCGTTCACGGCTGTGCCGGTTCCATCCACGTACATGGAGCCGCTGATGACTTTCCCCAGGAAGCCGACATCGCCAGAAATTCCATCGAATCCGAGGCGGATGCCAACCACCTGCGTGGGGGCATTCAGCGGCTTGTTGTAGATGAACTGGATGTAGGGATTGCTGATTTTTACCAATCGGTTGGCTTCATCACCATCGCTGCGGCCAAATTGCAAATCGGAAATGTGGATGTCGGACACCCCGGTGGCATTGGTGCCAAGCATGTTCCGGAAATTGGCGCTTAGATCACATCGGCATCCAGCGCGATCTTGGAGAAATCCAGCCCACCGTAGTTGCTGTTTTCGAGGATAAAAAGCCCCTGGGCGTTCACCTCGGACATTTCATGGTCTGTCAGGGTAACCCGCTTGGCATGAACAGAGGCTGCACACAAAAGC
>JADJFX010000017.1 GCA_016708345.1 Candidatus Rhodoferax bjergmarkensis | reverse complement strand
TTGGCGCTACGCTCCTTGGCCAATTTGTCATCTGCCGACTTGGTCGGCACGGCACCTTTGAAACGTCATTGTTTCGCGGCGGTGTGGCAGGTTTCCTTGTCTTCAACCTTGGTCGGACAGTGCCGCTGGCTTTGCGGTCTGCGGCAACAACCCGAGCGCCAGGCGCAATGCCCGCGAGCTTCTTGCGGAAGTCGTTGAAATCCTGCTTTGTGCAACGATGACCCGATTTGCTTCAGTGGCTGAGTTGCTGATCTGTTCCGCAGCGGGAACATTCGCGACGGCACCTGCCTTAACCCGCTGATGTTTCCACCACGAAAGTATCCGGTTGTTTTCAGCAATGCGACCAACATCTGGTCAAGTGAAACGCTTGTGGTCTCACGGCAGCAGCAATTTTGCTGGCGGTGTCGCTGGTTTGACTTAACCTGCCGGTCACTTTGTGCTTCTGGTGACTTGGCAGCAGCAGCAGAAACCGCTGGCTCGTAGCAGGTGATGGACTGACGGGTGGATTTGGCAGCAGCTGGGCTTTCGGTGCGTTTAATCGTAATTTTGCGCGGCTCCGCAGGCGGCTGCAGGGGTGACTTGTGGCGGGCGGGTTGCCGGGCCAGCTACCGCAGACTTTGCTGTCGACGGGGATGTTGGTACTTGCGCTTTCCGTGTAGGCGTGGCAGCTGGTGCCGCACTTTTCAGGGTTGGCGGATCAAATAGCATGGTGTAGCCGCGAACAATGCGACCGGACGACCAGCCGGTTGGCAGAATCATGTCGACAAACGGATCGTTGATGGGCCGATCACTGCTGGAGGATATAGGCCCGCTTCGTCTGCACGTCTTTGAAGTGTGGCCTGTAGGCTGGCCATGGCGGGTCGTATTTGGTTCAGCCGGCCCGGAAGGCTTCCGGTAAGCCACGGCAGCTTTGAGGAACTGGTCTTCATCGGCATTGATGTCCGGGACATCAATTTCGCACGCAAAGGTTCTCCGAGTAGATTGAACCGTCATGCGTCCGGAGAGAGCGCCGCAGCGTTCGAACTCGTGCGAGGCCGAAAACTGTTGTAACGGCCGCCGCCATGGCGGTTCTTTGCCAGCGAAGTGATTTAGAAATCACCGACCCGGTGTGGACTCGAACTGATTCGGGGGTTAAATGTGTCTCATTTTTTTGGGCAAATGTCTTGACACTTAAAACGTGAAAAGGGCCTTAACATCAATGTCTTAGACTGACAAGCCGGTTGAAGGCTTCTTAACTATAAATCCAGTCATGACATGGTTCGATCTTGGATCGTATCTTTGTTGTCAATCGTCAACGGCTTCGGGTGACTTCTTGCGAAGCAGAACACACCGTAAAGTACGTCCAAAACCGTATGAATTCATTGGTCAGATGCCAGCAAAATACGCAGCATCCGGCGCAATGGTTCAGCAGCTCCTAAGCAACTGGTCGCCAATGGTGAAGGCACCACATACTGCGGCCCCATGGCCAGTTGCGAATGCAGACCAGGGGGATCGTCATAGTCCGGCGGTCACGGCCAGGTGTCAGGTCCTTGATGGTAGCTTCGCGGGTGTTGGGAACGACTTTGGCCCACGCGTTGTCAGCGGCGATCATGGCCTCGATGTCGGCAGTGGGTACGTCTTTTTCAGCTTGAAGGTCAGTGCCTGGCTGTGGCAACGCATAGCCCCTACGCGGACACAAAACCACCACCGGGATTGCGGCGGAGTTAAAGCCCTCGCCCATGCCCAAAATTTTGTTGGTCTCGGCCATGCCTTTCCACTCTTCCTTCGATTGGCCCCAGCCAGGTTCGTCCTGGTTTTTCCCGATACCCAGGTCTTTGTCGATCCATGGAATCAGTGAGCCACCCAACGGGCACCAAAGTTGGCGGTCTCCGCCTGGTGAGTGCGCTGTCTGGCGATCACCTTTCGGTCGATCTCCAGAATCGCACTCTTGGGGTCGTCTAGCAGGGCTTGACTTCGGCGTTGAGCGTGCCGTATTGCGTCAGTAACTCACGCATGTGCTGTGCAACCGCCACCACTGGCTGCTTGGTAGGTTTGGGTGCTCATCCATTTTATTAGACCGGCTTTGTAAAGCGCGCCGACGCCCATGAGCATGCAACTCACGGTGCAGTTGCCACCCACCCAGTTTTTGCCGCCCTTTGAAAAGGCATCCTGGATGACTGGCATGTTGACGGGGTCGAGGATGATGACCGCGTCTTTTTCCATGCGCAGGGTAGAGGCTGCATCTATCCAGTGGCCGTTCCATCCTGCGGCGCAGTTTGGAAACCTTCGTGGTGTAGTCGCCGCCCTGGGCGCTGATGATGATGTCGCAGCGTTGGAGTGCATCGATGTTGAAGGCATCTTGCAGCGTGGTTTCATTCTTGGCCTGGGCTGGGCTTGCCACCGGCGTCGGATGTGGAGAAGAACAGGGGCTCGATCAGCGCGAAATCGTTTTCCTGCTGCATGCGATCCATCAACACCGAGCCGACCATGCCGCGCCAGCCGACCAAACCAACCAAATTGCCAATTTTCAGATGAATATCTTGAGAGGTGAATGCACAATAAATTCACGCCTCGGCTCCATTTCATATCAATCCGACATGTTGTTGCTTCGCTTGTCGCCAGTGCACTGTCGGAGTCTTCGCGCTAATGTCGCATCGATATGAACGGGAATTATAAGGCTTTGACCACCGCCGAACCCATTTCCACGGTGGTGACGCGGGTCGGTGCTACCGCTGAAAACGTCCGCAGTGCGCAAGCCTTGTGCCAGGAACTTTTTGACGGCAGCTTGATGCGAACGGCGGCAGCTTCCTGATTCAGGCTGAAACGCAGCATCATGGCCGCGCTCAAAATAGTTGCCAATGGTTGGCAATGCCTTTGCCCGCAATGTCGGGTGCGCTTCCGTGGCTGGGCTCGTACAGACCCTGATTGCTGGCGTTCAGCGACGCCGAGGGCAACATGCCGATGGAGCCGGTCAGCATGGCGGCTTCGTCGCTCAGAATGTCGCCAAACATGTTGCCGGTGACCACCACGTCAAACCCTGGTGCGCACCAACTGCATGGCGGCATTGTCAACGTACATGTGATCGAGTTCTACGTCTGGGTATTCTGGCCCAACTTCAGTCACTACATCTTTCCAGAACTGGAAGGTTTCCAGCACATTGGCCTTGTCCACGCTGGTGACGCGCTTGCTGCGTTTGCGTGCAGCCTGGAAGGCGACGTGGGCAATGCGCTCAATTTCGGGCGATTGTAGCGCATGGTATCGAACGCTTCCTCGGCACCGGGGAAGTGGCCGTCCGCGGCGACACGGCGACCGCGTGGCTGGCCAAAATAGATGTCTCCGGGTTAATTCACGAATGATCAGGATCTCGAGCCCGGCAATCAGTTCCGGTTTCAGACTGGGAGGCGTCCACCAATTCCTCGTAACAAATGGCCGGTCGGAAATTGGCAAACAGCCCCAAGTTTGCGCAAGCCCAGAATCGCTTGCTCCGGACGCAGCGGGCGATCGAGCTTGTCGTATTTCCAGTCGCCAACTGCACCGAACAAGACGGCATCTCGGCCTCCTTGGCCAGCTTGAGCGTCGCCCTCTGGCAGGGGGTGGCCATAGGCCTCAAAGGAGCGCCACCTACCAGTGCAGTTTCCATTTCGAAATTCAGGTCCAGGTTGTTTAAACCTTGACCGCTTCCGCGACGATTTCAACGCCGATGCCGTCGCCGGGCAAAACTGCTATTTTCATGGTGTAACCGATGCTTTCTACAAGTAGGGAACTGCTGCAGGCTCCAGGTTGTTTCGCTGCGGTAGATCCTAAAGTTTTCAAAATTGATAGCGGCTTACGCAGGCATACTGTGCGCTAGCCATGGTTTTTGTGCCAAACGTAAGGTTCGAAGGCTTTGATTTTGTCGGCCTGCCGCAAAGTCAGTCCAATGTCATCAAAACCGTTGAGTAAACAGTACTTGCGAAAGGCCTGCACGTCAAACGGGATTTCTTCCCCTTGCGGTTTCACAATCACCTGACGTTCCAGGTCATTGGTCAGGGAATAACCGGGGAAAGCCTGTGTTTCGCTGAACAATTGGTCGATTTGGCTTTCGATCAGCACAATCGGCAGCAGCCCATTTTTGAAACTGTTGTTGAAAAAATGTCGGCATAACTTGGCGCGATGATGGCCCGAAATCCATCGTGATCAAGTGCCCAAGGTGCGTGTTCACGCGACGATCCACAGCCGAAATTTTTACGCGTCAACAAGATGGACGCACCCTGGTAGCGGGGTAGGTTGAGAACGAAGTCCGGGTTTGGCTTGCGAGAGTTTGGGGTCTTGGCCGGGAAATCCTGCATCCAGATAACGCCATTCGTCAAACAGATTTTGGACCAAACCCGGTTTTTCGAATGGATTTCAGGAACTGCTTGGGAATGATGGCGTCGGTGTCAACGTTTTCTCTCGGTCCATCGGGGCCACCAGCCCTTGTGAAGGGTAAATTTTTGCATGGTTACTTTCTACTTTTTCTTCACCGAGTCTTCAATCATTTCGCCGGCTTTCTGAAGATCCAGGACCAACGCCTTTGACGGTGTTGCAGCCAGCGAGTGCTAGATTCAGGATCAATACGGTTAATCCAAGCACAATTTTCACGAAGTTCTCCTGGCAAGTTGACTCAGACGAATTTTCTGACGTCAACAAAGTGGCCATGAATGGCTGCTGCAGCCCGCCATTGCGGGGCTGACCAGATGTGTTCTTCCGCCAGCACCCTGGCGACCCCTCAAAGTTGCGGTTGCTGGTGGAGGCGCAGCGTTCACCGGGTTCCAGTCGGTCAGCATTCGCGGCCAGGCACATGGAGCAACCTGGTTCACGCCATTCAAATCCGGCGGCTTTGAAAATGCTTCATGCAAACCTTCATGCTCGGCCTGTTCCTTGACCAAGCCCGAGCCAGGTACGACCATGGCCAGCTTGATGTTTTTGGCAACCTTTTGACCTAGCTTTTTGACGACGGCTGCGGCTTCCCGCATGTCTTCAATGCGGCTGTTGGTGCAGGAGCCGATAAATATTTTGTCAACGATACAGGTCCGTGAGCGCCTTGCCCGGCGTCAGACCCATGTAAACCAGGGCACGTTCGATGGCACCACGTTGATTGGCATCTTTTCCTTGTCAGGGTCGGGCACATTGCCGTCAATCCCCAAGACCATTTCAGGCGATGTTCCCCAGGTGACTTGCGGAATGATCTGCGACGCATCCAACTCCACGATCATGTCAAAGTGCGCATCAGCGTCCGATTTCAGAGTGTTCCAATATGCCACCGCCTGATCCCATTCGACACCGGCCGCTTGGTCGTTGACGGCGTTTTGGCCGGTGCCAGCGGACGTCCCTTGAGATAGTCAATGGTCTTTTGGTCTACCGCGACCAAACCGGCACGGGCCCCGGCTTCAATCGCCATGTTGCAAACCGTCATGCGGCCTTCCATGCTCAAGGCACGGATGGCCGAGCCACCAAATTCAATGGTGTAGCCAGTGCCGCCAGCGGTACCGATTTTGCCGATGATGGCCAGAACAATGTCCTTGCCACTGCATCCGCGTTGCAGTGTGCCGTCTACCCGCACCAGCATATTTTTGGCTTTTTGGCCAGCAGGGTTTGCGTGGCCATCACGTGCTCGACTTCACTGGTGCCAATGCCGTGGGCCAACGCGCCGAATGCGCCGTGGGTGGAGGTGTGTGAGTCACCGCACACCACCGTCATACCGGGCAGGGTTGCGCCGTTTTCCGGGCCGATGACGTGAACGATGCCTTGTCGCTTGGACAGGAACGGGAAATAAGCGGCCGAACCAAACTCTTGCATATTGCGTCCAGCGTGAGGACCTGTTCTTTGCTGGTGGGGTCGGTGATGCCGCCATAGCCCAATCCCAGCCGGTGGTCGGGGTGTTGTGGTCGGCGGTTGCCACAATCGAGCTGACTCGCCACACCTTGCGACCTGCTTGACGCAGCCCCTCAAAGGCTTGCGGACTGGTCACTTCATGACCAGGTGGCGGTCTATGTGAGAATGGATGTTCCATCCTCTTCAGTATGGACAACATGTTCGTCCCAGAGTTTGTCGTACAGCGTACGGCCTTGCGCTTCGTGCTTGTTCGTCCCATTTGTTTTTCCTGGCAATCGGCGATTTTATGCCGTTTGGTCAGAATGCAGCTTTCCAAACAAAACGCCCGCCGGTGTTGCCATCCGGCGGGCGCTTCGATGGGCTTGATGATCAGCGCTTTGCGATCGGCTGGACGTCGCGGCGTACGGAGCCGGTGAACAGCTGGCGCGGACGGCCAATTTTGTACTCGGGGTCGCCAATCATTTCGTTGAGTTGGGCAACCCAGCCGACGGTACGCGCCAGGCGAATACGGCGGTGAACAGAGCACTGGAATGCCAATCGCGCGTTGCACGATGCCAGAATAGAAATCGACGTTCGGATACAGCTTGCGTGACACAAAATAATCGTCTTCCAGCGCAATTTTTTCCAGTGCCATGGCCAGTTTGAACAAGGGATCATTTTCCAAGCCGAGTTCGGCCAGTACCTCTTTTGCAGGTTTCTTGCATGAGCTTGGCGCGGGGTCGTAGTTTTTTTAAACCCGGTGACCAAAACCCATCAGTTTGACGCCGGAGTTCTTGTCTTTGACCTGCTCCATGAATTGACCGACCTTCGAGATGCCGCCCATTTTCTGGATGTCTTCGAGCATGTTCAGGCAGGCTTCGTTGGCTCCGCCATGGGCGGACCCCAAAGGCAGGCGACGCCCGCGGCGATGGCGGCAAATGGGTTGGTGCCTGAGCTGCCGCACAGACGTACGGTGGAGGTGGACGCGTTCTGCTCGTGATCTGCGTGGAGCACAAAATGCGATCCAACGCACGCTCGATGACCGGGTTGACCACATAGTCTGCACACGGCGTGGCAAACATCATGTGCATGAAGTTGCCCGCATAACTGAGGTTGTTTTTGGGGTACATGTAGGGCTCGCCTACGCTGTACTTGTAGGCCATGGCCACCAAGGTGGGCATTTTGCGATCAACCGAATGGCGGAAACTTCGCGATGTTGCAGGATTGTTGATATCGGTACTGTCGTGGTAGAAGCCGACAGGGCACCGACCAGACCGGTCATGATGGCCATCGGATGCGCATCGCGGCGGAAACCACGCAGGAAAAACTGCATTGTTCGTTGACCATGGTGTGGTCGCTCACGCGCTTTGAGAAAGTTCTCCTTGGCGGCAACATCGGGCAAGTTTCCGTACAGCAACAAATGGCAGGTTTCCAGGAAATCGCAGCTGGTTGCCAATTGCTCGATCGGGTAACCGCGATACAGCAGCTCGCCCTTGTCGCCGTCAATGTGGTGATCGCCGACTGGCACGAAGCCGTGGAAAGAAAGCCGGGGTCGTAAGTAAACTTGCCGGTCTGCGCGTAAAGTTTGCGAATGTCAATGACATCGGGCCCAAGCTTCCTTGGTAAACCGGCAATTCAATACTGGGGCTGCCGTTACTGAACGACAGGGTGGCTTTGTTGTCAGCTAATTTCATTTTCTTTGCCTTTCAGTGGGTTTTTCTTAACATACACAAAACTTCACGTACCTCTTCCCGGTCCAATTCAGTGCTGACTTGCACGATCGATTTGCGAGCCAAATGCAGATCCAGCAGATCATTGTCGCTGAGTTCCATCAAAGCACTCAGTCCCAATGAATGCCGGACCGTTAAAGTTGACTCAAAATTCTGGAAAAACCGAGCAATAAAAATATCGTTTTCAAGCAGACCGCGTCGGCAACGCCATTTCAGTCGGCTCAAACCCCGTTCATCAATCAACGCTTCATCGGTGTTCCTCGACGCTTGTCATGCTCACGAGGCTAAACCGTTCGACGGACCATCATCTCTTTGATTTTGCCAATCGCCTTGGTCGGATTGAGTCCTTTGGGACACACGTCAACGCAATTCGTGATGGTGTGGCAGCGGAACAGGCGGTAAGGGTCTTCAAGGTTGTCCAGTCGCTCGCCGGTGGCTTCGTCCCGGCTGTCAGCAATGAATCCTGTAGGCCTGCAATAGTCCGGCCGGGCCGACAAATTTATCCGGGTTCCACCAGAAGCTGGGGCAGGACGTGGAGCAACTGGCGCACAAAATGCATTCGTACAGGCCATTGAGTTCTTCGCGCTCTTCGGGGCTTTGCAGGCGCTCTTTGGCGGGTGGAACGTTGTCGTTGATCAAATACGGTTTGATCGAGTTGTATTGCTTGAAAAATTGCGTCATGTCGACGATCAGATCGCGTACCACTGGCAGACCGGGCAGTGGTTTCAAGACGATGGTGCCGGTCAGGGTGCGCATATTGGTCAGGCACGCCAAGCCGTTTTTGCCGTTGATGTTCATGGCGTCTGAACCGCAAACACCTTCGCGGCAAGAGCGGCGGAATGAAATGGCCGGGTCCACGGCCTTGAGTTTCATCAAGGCGTCCAGCAACATGCGCTCACTGCCGTCCAATTCAACCTCTAGGGTCTGCATGTAAGGCTTGGCGTCGGTATCTGGGTCGTAGCGATAAATCTGGAATGTGCGTTTGGACATGGTGTGTTCTCGCGGGGTCTTGTTAGAAGCTACGCACCGTCAGCGGCACGGAGTCAACGGTCAGTGGTTTCATCTGCACGGGTTTGTAAGTCAGGCGGCTGCCATCACGGTGCCATAAAGTGTGTTTGTGCCATTCGACGTCGTTGCGGCCGTTCGGATACTGAGGGCTGTCAGAATAATCATTGACTGAATGGGCGCCGCGGCTTTCGTGGCGAGCAGCGGCTGACACGATGGTGGCTTGAGCAGCTTCAATCAGGTTTTCAACTTCCAGCGCCTCTATGCGTGCAGTGTTGAAAATTTTGGATTTGTCTTTCAGGTTGATGGCGTTGACGCGTTCCCGCATTGCAGCGATTTTGGTGACACCTTCGCTCATGCTGGCCTGTGTGCGGAACACCCCCGCGTGCTGTTGCATGGTGGTGCGGATGTCGTTGGCGACGTCCTGTGCATACTCGCCGCTGGTGGCATTGTCCAAGCGGGCGATGCGCGCCAATGTTGCATCTGCAGCATCAGCGGGCAAGGGCTTGTGGACCGTATTGGTCTTGTTGAACTCGACAATGTGGTTACCTGCAGCGCGGCCAAACACCAGCAGATCCAGCAATGAATTGGTGCCCAAACGGTTGGCACCATGTACGCTCACGCAGGCACATTCGCCCACTGCATACAGTCCATTGACCACTTCACTCTTGTTATCCGCATTTTGGGTGACGACTTGCCCGTGGATGTTGGTTGGAATACCCCCCATTTGGTAGTGAATGGTGGGAACCACAGGGATGGGCTCTTTGGTGATGTCGACGTTGGCAAAATTGTGACCGATTTCGAACACGGATGGCAAACGCTTCATGATGTCAGCGACACCGATGTGCGTCATATCGAGGTTGATGTAGTCCTTGTTAGGGCCGCAACCACGGCCTTCCTTGATTTCCTGGTCCATGCAGCGTGAAACAAAGTCGCGTGGTGCCAAGTCTTTGTACGCAGGAGCGTAACGCTCCATAAAACGCTCGCCATTGCAATTGCGCAAAATGGCACCTTCCCCGCGACAACCTTCGGTGAGCAACACCCCGGCACCGGCAACGCCGGTCGGGTGAAATTGCCAGAACTCCATGTCTTGTAATGGAATACCAGCGCGCGCTGCCATGCCCAAACCGTCGCCGGTATTGATGAAAGCATTGGTCGATGCTGCAAAAATACGACCAGCGCCGCCAGTTGCGAGTAAAGTGGTTTTGGCTTCAAAAATGTGCATGTCACCGGTTTCCATCTCCAGCGCGGTCACGCCGATGACATCGCCGTCTGCATCGCGGATCAAGTCCATGGCGAGCCATTCGACAAAGAAACTGGTCTTTTCTTTCACGTTTTGCTGGTACAGGGTGTGCAGCATGGCGTGACCGGTTCGGTCAGCGGCGGCGCAGGCGCGTTGAACGGGCTTTTCACCATAGTTGGCGGTATGACCACCAAAGGGGCGCTGGTAAATTGTGCCGTCCGCATTGCGGTCAAACGGCATGCCCATATGTTCCAGGTCGTATACGGCCTTGGGGGCTTCACGGCACATGAATTCAATCGCGTCCTGATCGCCGAGCCAATCGGAACCTTTGACGGTATCGTAAAAGTGATAGTGCCAGTTGTCTTCGGACATATTGCCCAATGAGGCGCCAATACCGCCTTGGGCGGCTACCGTGTGGGAACGCGTCGGGAATACTTTGGAAAGCACAGCCACATTCAGGCCGGCTCTGGCCAGCTGCAAGGAAGCACGCATGCCGGAGCCGCCTGCACCGACGATAACGACGTCAAATTTGCGCTTGGGGAGTTTGGATGTAACGGTCATGATGATTTTTTGGATGTCGGTAGTCGTTCGGGGTCAGCGGGGCTTGAGAATGCCTTGGCAAATGCGTGCTGTTTACAGACGCCAGAGCACCTGAATGCCCCAGCCGGCGCAGGCCACGAGCCAGACCATGGCGAAAACCTGCATTGAAAGGCGCAGTCCGACCGGTTTGATGTAGTCCATGAACAGCTCGCGCATGCCGAGCCAAGCATGGTAGAGCAGGGCGATGATGATGGCGAAGGTCAATGCCTTCATCCACTGAGTGGCAAAGATGCCAGCCCATTTGTCGTAACCAATGGGGCCTTTGTTGAAAATAACCTGAGCCAGAACCAGCAAGGTAAAAAGCGCCATCAGCGCGGCGGTTACCCTCTGAGCCAGCCAGTCACGCAGACCATAGTGCGCACCCACAACGATGCGCTTGGAACCAAAATTAATGGACATGATCAATTTCCTCGTCGTTTGATGTCAGTGTGGTAAGTCTGAATCCACACAATTAATAAAGACCGAATAGTTTGGCACCCAGTACCAGTGTCAGGCCAATACTGGCAACCAAGGCGAAAGCCGCTGATGATTTGCCGAATTCCTTGCTGACTGCGTCATGGTGAGTGTCCATCCAAAGATGACGCAGACCCGCTATAAAGTGTTGCAGGTAAGCCCAGATCAATGCCAGAGCGATCAGTTTCCACAGCACGCCGGGCAGGCCGAGCATGCCGACATTGAATGCTGCCTTGAATTTGGCGAACGAAATCTCGGATGAAACAGAATTGTCAAACATCCAGATGATGAAGGGCATCAACAAAAACAGAATGGCACCGCTGGCGCGGTGCATTCCGGACACCAGCGAAGCCAGTGGCCAGCGGTAACCGGGGAGATCATTGAAGGCATTGACATTGCGGAATTCGGGCCGAATTTTCCGGGAAGGGGGGGCTTGCTCGGTCATGGGTAGGCTTTCGTGGAAGTAATTTCTTTGTAATTTTGGAAGGCGGCCAAGGCAAAATTCTATTGCAACGCAGTTGGCTGCCATGCTGGTTTCAAAATTATGTCGTTATATGTTGTGTTGGGTCAGTTGCTTGGGCGAATTTCAACTCAATTCGTTTCGATAGTAATGGGTGTCGGTCAGGTAAAGCCCGCGGCGCAACTCCATGGGGGTGTCATTGTAGGTGTAGGCGGTGCGTTCAACGCTCAGCAGGGGGGTGCTTTGCTCCACTTTTAAGAGCGAACTCTGCAATGAATCCGGGAGCACCGCGCGTATTTTTTCTTCAGCACGAACCATTCGTACGCCGAATTCTGTTTCAAATAATGCATACATGGGGCCGCGGTAATCGCTCAGTCGCTCTGCTGTCAGGCCTTTGAATGGGCCGCCCGGTAGCCAAAGTTCCTCCAGAATGGTGGGCGTGTCGGCAAAGGACAAGACCCGTTGAACCTGCAAAACTGGGTCACCTGTGCGCAAAGCCAAGGTGCGCGCGACATCGGCGGTGGCGCGCTGGCGCTTACAGTCAATGATTCGGCGTTGGGCTGGGCCTTCACGCTTGGTGTCTCCGTCATCAGGAATTAGCTTCAAAAATCGGTACTGCACTTGCTGCTCGGCATGGGTGGCTACAAAAGTTCCCTTTCCCTGTCGACGCACCAGCAGGTTGTCGGCGGCTAACTCATCAATGGCCTTGCGCACGGTGCCCTGGCTTACCCGAAAGCGAACGGCCAACTCCATTTCGCTTGGAATGGCTTCACTGGGTTTCCATTCGCCCTGCTGCAGACTGTTCAGGATCAACCCTTTGATTTGCTGGTACAGGGGGCTGAATGCGGGCGTGTTCAGTGCGCCAGCCACCAGGGATACCGTCTGGTGCTGGCGGCAGTGTTTTCAGCGGAGGTGAAGGGTGTTTGCGACATCGATACTTGAATCCCATGCAAATATGGAGGGATTGCTCAATCATATCTTATATAAGACATAAGACAAATTGACGAGTGGGAGTTTTCCAGAGTAAACTCTACAAGCATTCTGTGGGGCTCAGGCAACTCGTTTGGGCGTCCACCGGTACCCGTTTCACAACATTTCTGGAGTTCTTACCATGAGCAAAAAGCCTGTCCGCGTTGCCGTTACTGGCGCAGCTGGTCAAATTGGATATGCCATTCTGTTTCGCATCGCCTCCGGCGAAATGCTGGGCAAAGACCAACCCGTGATCCTCCAATTGCTGGAGGTCCCCATGGAAAAGCCCCAGCAAGCCCTGCAGGGCGTGATGATGGAATTGCAAGACTGTGCATTCCCGCTGCTGGTGGGTATGGAAGCCCATGGCGACCCGATGACCGCTTTCAAAGACGTGGATTACGCCTTGTTGATCGGTTCGCGTCCACGCGGCCCCGGCATGGAACGTGCTGAATTGCTGGCGGTCAATGCTGAAATCTTTACGGCACAAGGCAAGGCCCTCAATGCGGTGGCCAGTCGCAACGTCAAGGTGCTGGTGGTCGGCAATCCTGCCAACACCAATGCCTACATTGCCATGAAGAGTGCGCCTGATCTGCCACGCAAAAACTTCACCGCCATGCTTCGCTTGGACCACAACCGCGCTTTGAGCCAAATCGCGTCCAAGACCGGAAAGCCGGTGGCTGATATCGAAAAATTGACCGTCTGGGGCAATCACTCGCCCACCATGTACGCCGACTACCGCTTTGCCACCATCAATGGTGCCAGCGTCAAGGACATGATCAACGACCAGGAATGGAATGCCAACACCTTCTTGCCCACCGTGGGCAAGCGCGGCGCGGCCATCATTGCAGCGCGTGGCGTGTCGTCAGCGGCATCCGCTGCCAATGCCGCTATCGATCATATGCGTGACTGGGCTCTGGGCACCAATGGCAAGTGGGTCACCATGGGCATTCCTTCGGACGGCCAGTACGGCATTCCAAAAGACACCATGTTCGGCTTTGCCGTGACCTGTGAAGGGGGCGAATACAAGGTGGTGCAGGATCTGCCAATCGACGCGTTTAGCCAGGAATGCATCAACAAAACCCTCAAAGAGCTGCAGGACGAGCAAGCTGGCGTAGCCCATTTGCTGTAATCTTGAAGTGGTGAGTGTCACCAAGCCATCCCCCGTCGTGCAGCTGTTTTGATCAGCAGGTAGCGAGGGCGGGGTGGTTTTTTGTTGGTGACCTGCCGCCCCCCCCATCGTCTTGGAGGCAGTTCGGCAACATGGCGCGATGCCATTGAGTTTTCACGATCAGGGGGCTGCAAATGATTGGCTGCCGGGGGCATCAGTTTCACGCAGATTGCTTCCAAATAGATAGCGTTCTCCGCCCGCTTTATAAGGGCCGGAGCCATTTTTAATGATTAATTAGGAGTTAAAGCATGTTGCAGACCTACCGTGCCCATGTCGCTGAACGCGCTGCCCTTGGTATTCCCCCGTTGCCGCTGTCGGCCAAGCAGACTGGTGAATTGATTGAACTTCTTAAATCCCCACCCAAGGGCGAAGAGGCCACCTTGGTGGATCTGATCACGCACCGCGTTCCCGCAGGTGTGGACGATGCGGCCAAAGTAAAAGCCAGTTATCTGGCTGCCGTGGCGCATGGCACCGAAAAATGCCCGCTGATTTCCCGCGAAAAGGCGACTGAACTGTTGGGTACCATGCTGGGTGGCTACAACATCAGCCCCTTGGTTGATTTGCTGGACGACGCAGCGGTGGCTGAAGTGGCCGCCAATGGCCTCAAGAAAACCTTGTTGATGTTTGACCAGTTCCATGACGTCAAGGATAAGGCCGACAAAGGCAACGCCCAAGCCAAGGCCGTGCTGCAAAGCTGGGCCGAGGCCGAGTGGTTTACCTCGCGCCCTGAAGTGCCACAGTCGATTACGCTCACCATTTTCAAGGTCGACGGTGAAATCAACACGGATGACCTGTCCCCCGCGCCCGATGCCTTCAGCCGCCCCGACATTCCCATGCATGCACTGGCCATGCACAAAAACGCACGTCCCGGCATCGTGCCAGAGGAAGACGGCAAACGTGGCCCGGTCAAGTTCTTTGACGAATTGAAAGCCAAGGGAAATCTGGTGGCCTATGTGGGCGACGTGGTGGGTACGGGTTCATCACGCAAGTCGGCCACCAATTCGGTGCTGTGGTTTACCGGTGAAGACATTCCGTTTGTCCCGAACAAGCGTTTTGGCGGTGTGTGTCTGGGTGGAAAAATCGCCCCGATTTTTTACAATACCATGGAAGACTCGGGCGCATTGCCGATTGAACTGGATGTCGGTCAGATGAACATGGGCGACGTGATTGAACTGCGCCCTTATGACGGCAAGGCCCTGAAAAATGGCAAAATTATTGCCGAGTTCACGGTCAAGAGTGAAGTGCTGTTTGATGAGGTGCGCGCAGGTGGCCGCATTCCCCTGATCATTGGCCGTGGCCTGACCGCCAAAGCACGTGAGGCTTTGGGTCTGCCCGTCAGTACCCTGTTCCGTTTGCCGCAAAATCCCGCAGACACCAAAAAGGGTTTCACGCTGGCGCAAAAAATGGTGGGTCGTGCTTGCGGTTTGCCAGCCGGTCAAGGTGTTCGCCCCGGTACCTACTGCGAACCCAAGATGACCAGTGTTGGCTCTCAAGATACGACCGGCCCGATGACCCGCGACGAACTCAAAGACCTGGCTTGCCTGGGCTTTAGTGCGGATTTGGTGATGCAGTCGTTCTGCCACACCGCTGCTTATCCGAAGCCGGTGGACGTAAAAATGCACCACGAGTTGCCTGAGTTCATCAGCACGCGCGGCGGTATTCCGCTGCGTCCGGGTGACGGCATCATCCACAGCTGGCTCAACCGTATGTTGCTGCCCGACACCGTCGGCACTGGTGGCGACAGCCATACCCGTTTCCCGATTGGCATCAGTTTCCCGGCTGGTTCTGGTCTGGTCGCCTTTGGTGCGGCTACCGGCGTCATGCCGCTGGACATGCCGGAGAGCGTGTTGGTGCGGTTCAAAGGCAAGATGCAGCCCGGCATCACCTTGCGTGATCTGGTCAATGCAATCCCCTTGTACGCCATCAAGGCCGGTCTGTTGACCGTGGCCAAGCAGGGCAAGAAAAACATATTCTCCGGCCGCATTCTGGAAATTGAGGGTTTGCCTGACCTGAAGGTGGAGCAGGCGTTCGAGTTGAGCGATGCGTCTGCCGAGCGCAGTGCCGGTGGTTGCACCGTGCATCTGAACAAAGAGCCTATTCAAGAGTACATCAACAGCAACATCACGATGCTCAAGTGGATGATTGCCGAAGGTTATTCCGATGTGCGCACCATCAAGCGCCGCATCAAAGCCATGGAAGCGTGGCTGGCGGACCCCAGTTGCTCAAAGCTGATGCGGATGCCGAATATGCCGCCGTGATTGAAATTGATCTGGCTGACATTGTGGAACCCATCGTGGCCTGCCCCAATGATCCTGATGACGTGAAAACGCTGGCTGACGTGGCCGGTGCAAAGATCGACGAAGTTTTCATTGGCTCTTGCATGACCAACATCGGCCATTTCCGCGCAGCTTCCAAGCTGCTCGAAAACAAGCGCGATATTCCCGTTAAATTGTGGATGGCACCACCAACCAAGATGGATGCCAAGCAGCTAAGCGAAGAAGGGCACTACGGCGTGCTGGGTTCGGCTGGCGCCCGCATGGAAATGCCGGGTTGCAGCCTGTGCATGGGCAACCAGGCACAGGTCAAGGAGGGTGCAACCGTGTTCTCAACTTCCACCCGCAACTTCCCCAATCGTTTGGGCAAGAACAGCAATGTCTATCTGGGCAGCGCCGAGCTGGCCGCAATTTGCTCCAAGCTGGGCCGTATTCCCACGAAAGCCGAATACATGGCTGACATGGGCGTGCTGACTGCCGCCAGCGATACGGTGTATCAGTACCTGAATTTCGACAAGGTGCAGGACTATACCGTGGCGGCTGCTTCGGTCAAGGAAAACGCAGCGGCTTGATTTAGGCCACCCGGCGCGTCCTGCGTTGGGTCGGCGAAGCCTTGAAGCGTCTTGCGGCCTTGTGTTGCGAGGCGCTTTTTTAATGGGTGCCTGAAACTTGGTGCCAGAAAATCTAAGCATGTCTCAACTCTCGTTCATTCCTCTGTCCTTGCAAACGGTGTTGCTTTTGGTGGGCAGCAACGTGTTTATGACGTTTGCCTGGTACGGGCACTTGAAAAATTTGGCCACTGCCCCTTGGTACATCGCGGCGGTGGTGAGTTGGGGCATTGCACTGTTTGAATACGTTTTGCAGGTGCCTGCCAATCGGATTGGCTTTCAGCAAGCGGGTTTCAGCGTGGGTCAGCTCAAAATCATGCAGGAGGTCATCACGCTGGCTGTTTTCGTCCCGTTTGCCATGGTTTACCTCAAGGAACCGTTCAAATTGGACTATCTGTGGGCCGCAATGTGTATGGTCGGTGCGGTTTACTTTATTTTCAGAAGTGCTTAATACGACATAAATATTACAGAAATGTGTCAGTCAAACTGCGGCGGTTAAACTCTCACCACTTGAAGACTTCAAGAATGTTCGATTTTGGTTGAGGAGATGGTGATGTTTTTTGCAAAGTTGTTGCCCCGTGAGGGCAATTTTTTCGAGATGTTCAACCAACATGCAGATCGCATCGTCGAAGCCGCAAAAGCTTTTTCCAAGCTGGTGGCTCATTACAGCGATCTGGATTTGCGGGCCAAGTACAACCAGGAAGTCGATGACGCAGAGCGGGCAGCCGATCGCGTCACGCATGAGGTCAACAAAGCCATTCACATCACCTTCATCACACCGATTGACCGGGAACAGATTCACTCCCTCATCAATACCATGGACGATGTTGCCGATTTGATCCAGGACTCGGCTGAAACCATGGCCTTGTACGACGTTCGCCACATGACGGAAGAAATCGTGCGACTGACAGATTTGAGTGTCAAATGCTGCGAACGCTTGCGTGATGCAGTGAAACTGCTGAGCCATATTTCTGACCAATCGACGGCAGAGGCCGCGCTCAAGACCTGCGAAGAAATTGACCGCCTTGAATCCGATGCGGACCGTGTCATGCGCAGCGCCATGAGCAAACTGTTCCGGGAAGAGCCGGATGTGCGCGAAGTCATCAAGCTCAAGGCCATTTACGAATTGCTGGAAACCATTACCGACAAATGTGAAGACGTTGCCAACGTCATCGAGGGCATCGTCCTCGAAAACTCCTGATCCAACGGCGCATTCAGTTATGGAAACCGTACAAACGGCCCTGTGGGTGGTGGTGCTGCTGGTGGTGCTGGCCATTATGTTTGATTTCATGAATGGCTTTCATGATGCCGCCAATTCGATCGCCACCGTTGTCTCCACCGGCGTGCTCAAGCCCGGGCAAGCGGTGTTGTTCGCAGCTTTTTTCAATGTGATTGCCATTTTGGTTTTTCACCTCAGCGTGGCGGCCACGGTGGGCAAAGGCATTGTGCAACCCGGCGTGGTGGATACCCATGTGGTGTTCGGTGCCCTGTTGGGGGCCATTTCGTGGAATTTGATTACCTGGTACTACGGCATTCCCAGCAGTTCATCACACGCCCTGATTGGTGGCATTGTGGGGGCTGTCATCGCCAAGTCGGGCGCTGGCTCGCTGATTTCAACAGGCATTTTGCGAACGGTAGCCTTCATTTTCGTATCTCCGTTGTTGGGTTTTTTGCTTGGCTCACTGATGATGGTATTGGTGGCTTGGGTCTTTCGGCGGACCCGACCCTTGAAAGTGGACAAGTGGTTTCGCCGCATGCAGTTGGTGTCGGCCGGTGCCTACAGTCTGGGGCACGGGGGCAACGATGCCCAAAAAACCATCGGCATCATCTGGATGCTCCTGATTGCCACCGGTTATGCGAATGCCACGGATGCTGCACCGCCGACCTGGTCCATTGTGAGCTGCTATTTGGCGATTGGCGCGGGCACCATGTTTGGTGGCTGGCGCATTGTCAGAACCATGGGGCAAAAAATCACCAAGCTCAAACCCGTGGGCGGATTTTGTGCTGAAACAGGTGGCGCGTTGACCTTGTTCTTGGCCACGGCCATAGGTGTGCCCGTTTCCACCACCCACACGATCACCGGTGCCATCGTGGGTGTGGGGTCGGTTCAGCGCGCCAGTGCGGTGCGCTGGGGTGTGGCTGGCAACATCGTCTGGGCTTGGGTTTTTACCATTCCGGCCAGTGCTTTTGTAGCGGCTGTCGCCTATTGGGTTAGTTTGTATATTTTTTAATACTATAAAAATAGTAGCTGCTTGCGCAATGATTTAGGGCGCTAGAGCTGCCCTTTACCCATAACTATTTCCATCTTGACTTTGCAGCGCCAACGCGAATCCGGCGCACATCATTTGCAAACAGGTGTAGCCCTGCCACATCAGTTGATGACCTGGTGGACGGTCTTTAGTGCGGCCAAGGTAGCCCCCGAGTTGAGCGACCCTACGTACGGCTTGCCCCAGCAGGAGGGGTTGGTTCAGTTTTTTTTGAGCTTGCTATGAGCACTTGGATTTCCAAGTCCGAGAACAAAACCTCGGCGGCCAGTTGCGGGCACTCCCGGCCCAACAGCGTGAGCAGCATGATGCGCCAGGCGATCACCAAATTGATGGCAATCGTGCGTTTGAGTCTCTCGGCGGTTTTGTGTTGAAGCTTTTCAATATTGCAACCACTCTTGAGCACCCGATGCCAATCTTCAATGCGCCAGCGCAGACAGTACCAGCGCAAAATCTGCTGCGCCTGCTCAGGGCTTGATACATCGCAGGTCGTCAGCAAAAACCACTCCACCGGTTCATCATCTTTGGGCTGGATCGTCTCCTGAACATGCACTACGGTGAGCTTGATCGGCGCTTTGTTTTTTTGATACACCCCTGGGCGCAGTTCAATTTCCTTGTAGCGCACCGCCACCGTGGCGCTGCGTTGCACATGCCCGGGTTTGGCCTGCTGTTTACTCTTCTTGGTGCGTGAACTTTGCCGTTGCACCTGAATCACCATCTCGCCACAAATCGGGCTGTCCCTGACCGATTCAAAGAGATGCCCAGCCTTATCATCAATGACGCGGTCATGCTTGGAGCGCACCAGCAAATCAACCTTACCCGTTTTACGCTGCTCATCAAAGAGTTCAAAGAAGTCAGCTTCGCGGTCCATCACGCAAATCTGGCGGGTGCCGGGCAGCTGCTTATCGAGCTCAACACACGTGCGCAAGCCCTCAATCCAGGCGAAGGTCTTCTTCTCTTCAATGGGAATGCTGGGCTGTGGACGAGTGTCGGTTTTGACTTGGGTTCAGGGGCCGAGAATTGCGCCTGCAGCAGCCCCAGCGGCAAGCCTTCGGTACTGACCACAAAGGTTGAATGCAGGTGCAGCCCGCGGGTTTTGGCACCGGTTTGGTTTTTGCTCAGCACGCCCAGACCGATGCACTGATCGAGCTGGTTGTAGTTCAGGTCAGTGCCGTCCTGGATGCACAGCACAGTGCTTTGGCCCATCATGCGCTGCACGGTGCGCTCTCGGTGTGGTGCCAAAATGGCCTGGGCAGTCAGGGCCGCATCATCGGGCTTGTCGATCATGCGGTAGTAGCCCTTGACGGCTGGCCAGTCGCCTTGGCGGGCACCGCTCAAGGTGCGCCCTGGCATGGCTCCAAGGGCTTGGGCGCTTGATACGAGGCGTTCAGCCAGACGGCTGTCTCCCAGATTTGCACCGCCAAACTCTTGTGCGGCCCATTGATCTGCATCGAGCCCTTGGCCGATTTCCAATGGCACCAATCCCACCGGTTCAGCCACCCCCATCCTGGCGCGCCACTGGGGCTCAATCGCATAAACGTAGATGGTTTTGACGGACTTGGCTGCTTTGTTTTCGCGGTCCTGACGCCCACGTCCCCTGGGTTTTCCCAATGTCGATCCAGTTAGTCGCCTTGTAGCAAGTGCCAAGAAAGTGTTCGGTATCGACAAAACTCTCCACCAGCCAGGGTCGATAGCCGTACTGGGCCTCAAAGTCCGGCCCCACCTGTCGCAATACCATGCCCAGAACACAGGAGGCCAGGTTGTGGCAATGCACGCTGGTGCGCAGCAGAAAGCGACTCATGCCAAGTACGCGGTGCAAGTGCGTACGGTGTTGTTCGGTGTCCCAGCCCATCCATTGGTCTCTGTCTCGAAGATTGAGCGCTGCCGCACTAAAAGCAAAGCCACCGAGCCAACCGTGATCGGAATTGATGAGGTAGCGCAGTTGGCAGCCCACCAAGGGGCCAGCACCCTGCGGGTGCTCGCGCAGCATCATCTCGTTCCAGATGCGCATCAGATCAACACTGTCAACCTTGACCAGCGCAAGCCCTCGCACATCGCCCGCTTGTGCAGGTACCTCCACTGGATTGGGCACAGCACAGTCCAGGCGGCGCGGCTTTTTAGAGTCTTCGCTTTGGATGGCGCTGGAAGGACAAAATGACCTACGCGCTCCAATTCGCGCAGTGCCTTGACGCAACCACCGATTTGTGGGCGACCGCGTGCGTCAGAGAAGTTGAAGTGCTGACACACGGCCTTGGAAACCGAGGCACGATTTTTGTAAGCTTCTGCGTTGAGCAGGGCGCGCACGACTTCGATTGAGTCCGGCAGTGCCAAGGTGCGTTTGATCTGGTTTTGCTGGTGCATACCGCCAGCATAGGTTCAGCGGGACATTTTGTCCAGTAATTTATTTGGGTACTTGGCAGCGCTAGAGCGCCAAAATCATTGTGAAGTTTGGGCTGGTTGTGGGAGCTGGTATTCAAAGTAGTGTTGAAAGCTGAACGCCAGGCTGCTCAGCAGCACGGTAGCGCCCAGCAGCAAGGCCAGGATGACCGCGCCTATGGTGAGCCAGCGGGTGTGGCCGGGCGCAGCATCTGGCGGCGCAGATGGATTGAAATTTGCGTTCCATTTTTCGGGCGCCGTCAAACCATAGACGATGGCAGTCAGGGCGCAGGCGGACATGGTAAAACCCAGCGGCGGGATCAACAGCCAGCTCCAGCGGTCGTCCAGACCATGTTGCTGCACCCTTTCAATGCCATAAAGACCGATCGCCGTTGGGATGGGCAGCAGCCAGCCCAGCCAGTCGCCCCAGCCCCGTAAATAGAAGCGATGCAGCCCCAATGGGCCGCCCATGAGCGCCAGCCAGGTGGCGATGGTTTTGTTTTTCATGTGATTTAACTTTGATCTTGGCAGTGCCTACGGAGTTGGCATAAAGAATTGGAACGTTATAATGATGGGCTATTCAGTGTGTCGCTGGCCGGGTGGTCATGTCGCGTGTCTCAAACGCTGGATTAAGTGCTGAATTAAATGGTGGAATTAAAACTCCGCCACCCCCAAAGGATAAATTATGGTCGTCATTCGACTCGCCCGTGGCGGTGCAAAAGCTCGCCCGTTTTTCAATATTGTTGTTGCTGACAAGCGCACCCGTCGTGACGGCCGCTTCATTGAGCGCATCGGTTTTTACAACCCGATTGCGACCGCCAATGAAGAGAGTATTCGCATTGCGCAAGACCGCCTGACCTACTGGAAAAGCGTTGGTGCCCAAGCCTCTCCTACGGTAGAGCGCCTGATCAACCAAGCTGCCAAAAAAGCAGCCTGATTGATGTTGCCCGGCCTCGAACCCGCCGAACTGCCGGCGGATGCCATCGAAGTCGGGCGTATTCTGGATGGTTGGGGTATCAAGGGCTGGTTCAAAGTCCTGCCCTATAGCGCCGATCCCGAGTCGCTTTTTTCTTCCAGGCACTGGTTCTTGTTGCCTTCCGGGAAGGGCACAAAACATTTTCCGGTGTCGCCAAACTAAAGATTATCGAAGCCAAGGTCCATTCCGACTCCGTGGTCGCTTGCGCGCGTGATGTTGCTGATCGAAACGCTGCCGACGCTTTGCGCGGCGCGCGTATTTTTATTTCTCGTTCCAGTTTCCCAGCGGTTGAAAAAGACGAGTATTACTGGGTTGATCTGATTGGCCTTGCAGTCTTCAACCGCGAGGGCATTGCCTTGGGAACGGTCAGAGAGCTGCTTTCCAACGGTGCGCAAACGGTGCTGGTGATGGACTACCAGGCAGATGGCAAGACGCTTGAGAGGATGATTCCTTTCGTGTCGGTCTACATCGACAGCGTCGATTTGCCGGGTCGGCGCATTCTGGTGGACTGGCAAGCTGATTTCTAAGTGCAGCGTCATGCGATTTGACGTGATTACCCTGTTTCCCGAATTGTTCAGTCCCTTGCTGAGCAGCGGCATCACCCGGCGCGCCTATGAGTCGGGTCAGGTCGAGGTCAAACTGAGCAATCCGCGAGATTTCGCTGGCGGCAATTACAAACGCGTTGATGACCGTCCCTTTGGTGGCGGGCCGGGCATGGTCATGCTGGCCGAGCCTTTGGCGCAGTGCCTCAAAGCTATTCAATCAAAGCGCGCAGATGTAGCACCGGTCGTGCTTTTTTCTCCGGCCGGCCAGCCGCTGAATCATGCCATGGTCGAGCGCTGGGCGGGTAGCCAAGGGGCTGTTCTGGTTTGTGGTCGCTACGAGGGGATTGATCAGCGCTTTATCGATGAGCACGTGACCCACCAGGTCAGTCTGGGTGATTTTGTTTTGTCAGGTGGCGAGATTGCCGCCATGGCCTTGCTCGATGCGGTGGCCCGCTTGCAGCCAGGGGTGTTGAACACCGCGGACAGCCACAGCCAGGATAGTTTCAACCCTGCGCTCGATGGTTTGCTCGATTGCCCCCATTACACGCGCCCTGAGAGTTGGGCAGGCCGGCCGGTGCCGGCCGTGCTGCTGTCGGGGCACCATGGCCAGATCGAGCGTTGGCGTCGCGAGCAGCGACTAGCCCTGAGCCAGCGTTTGCGCCCGGACCTGATCGAGCAGGCACGCCAACAGGGCGGTTTGACGCCCGAAGATGAGGCCTTCTTGGCCCGATTCGTCTGAAGGTACGGATTTTCGCTTTTGAATAGCGGTCGCGGCATCAGGCTATAATCCTCGGCTTACCAGATCCTCTGGCCGACCGTTTTGCTGTCAGATACATCAAAAGACAGTGAAATTTAGTACGTCAATCCCGACGCAGGTGCTGCCAAGATCATTGAAAGACATCATGAATCTGATTCAAACCCTTGAGCAAGAAGAAATTGCTCGCCTTGGCAAAAATATTCCGGAATTCGCCCCCGGTGACACCGTGGTGGTCAGCGTCAATGTGGTTGAAGGTGCCCGCAAACGGGTGCAGGCTTACGAAGGCGTGGTCATTGCCAAGCGCAATCGCGGCCTCAACAGTGGTTTCATTGTGCGCAAGATTTCCAGCGGTGAAGGTGTGGAGCGTACGTTCCAAACCTACAGCCCCTTGATCGCCAGCATCGAAGTCAAGCGCCGTGGCGATGTGCGCCGCGCCAAGCTGTACTACCTGCGTGATCGCAGCGGCAAGTCGGCTCGTATCAAGGAAAAGCTGCCAGCCAAGAAAACTGCCGTTACTGCGTAACATCTGATGACCGCGTAACCTGTGATGACTGCCTAACGTCCAACACAGTTACCAGCTGTTTTCAACAAAACCGCCAGAGCGTATGCTTGTGGCGGTTTTTTGTTTTGGCCCTGATCCAGCTTACCGGCCCCAGATTACAGATTGTTCCCGTGTCGTCCAACGAATTCAATCACCCTTCGCACAAGCTGCCGCAGTTTGATCCGCGCCTGATTCCGGTTGAAGGAGTGGACGCGCATCTGCCTGCCGTGGCCCCGGCTGCGCTGCAGCCAGATGCTTTGCGCCAGCGCTTCACAGCGCCGCCGGTGTGGTCGCCCGAGTTGCTGGCAGAAGTCAAATTTACTGAAAGAGAACCCTTGCATGCCTCGGTACTGGTGCCGATTGTGATGCGCGCTCAGCCGACTGTGTTGCTGACGCAGCGCACCGCGCACCTGTCCACCCACTCCGGGCAAATTGCGTTTCCCGGCGGCAAGGCCGATGAAGGCGATGCTGACGCCTGCGCCACCGCCATGCGCGAGGCGCAGGAAGAGATCGGACTCGACCCCGCTATGGTGCAGGTGCTGGGCGTGATGCCGCATTACGTAACCGGGTCGGCCTTCATCATCACGCCGGTCGTCGCCCTGGTGCAAACTGGTTTTACGTTGACGCCCAATGCGCATGAAGTGGACGATGTTTTTGAGGTGCCGCTGGAATTTTTGATGAACCCGGTGCACCACCAACGCCACGCCGTGCAGTGGCAGGGCGTTCGGCGCGAATGGTTCTCCATGCCTTACCAGGAGCAAGCCAACGGCCAGAGCACCCAGCGCTTCATCTGGGGCGCAACCGCTGGCATGTTGCGCAACTTTTACCGCTTGCTGTCAGCCTGAGCCCCGTGCCGCTATCATCCTAGATTCCTCAGTTGACCGCTCGCTTTCATCAATAAGTCCTTATGAAAATTGAATTTTTTGGCTTTGATAAAGTTCACCATTTGAGTGAGAGCGCTACACGCCCTATTGAGCCGCTGGCAACGTGCCCGGGGGTGTTGCGCCGCCTGGCAGGCAGTAGCCTGCGGCGTTGTCGCGCCTACCCGGACACGCTGCCAGCGACCCACTCAGGCGTGTCCAACTAAGGAATCTAGGATGCCCGCATGAGCTTTATCTCTGTGCTTTTTGCCCTGTTGCTGGAACAGGCGCGCCCTCTGGGGCGGGGCAACCTCGTTCACGCCAGCCTGCGCGCCTGGGTGCGCTGGAGCACCCGCAATTTCGACGCGGGCAAGTCACACCATGGCTGGCTGGCCTGGGGCTTATCGGTAGGTGCACCCGCCTTGTTTGCGCTGCTGATTTACGGTTTGCTCGACCGGTTTGTGGGCTGGCCCGTCGCCATGCTGTGGAGCGTGGCCGTGCTGTACGTCACGCTCGGTTTTCGGCAGTTCAGCTTTCACTTTACCCAAATCCGCGATGCGCTGGCCAATGGTGATGAAGACCGCGCCCGCGAAGTGCTGGCCGCCTGGAAGCAGATCGACGCCAGCGAGTTGCCCCGCAGTGAGATCGTGCGCCATGTGATCGAGTATTCGGTGCTGGCCGCGCATCGCCATGTGTTTGGCGTGCTGGCCTGGTTCTCGGTGCTGGCGGCCTTTGGTTTGGGACCGGCCGGCGCGGTGCTGTACCGCCTGAGCGAGTTTGTCGTGCGCTACTGGCAGCACAAAAGCGATGCCCACCACCACCCCGTCAGCCCGGCTCTGCAGCAGACCGCAGTGGATGCCTGGCGCGCCATTGACTGGTTACCCGCGCGCCTGACTGCCATCAGCTTTGCCGTGGTTGGCAGTTTTGAGGATGCGATTGACGGCTGGCGCAATTACGTGCCCACCAGCCAGGACGATGGCGGCTCTGACAGCGATGGCATTGTGCTGGCCGCCACCTCGGGCGCGGTCAATATCCGTCTGGGCGCTGCTGCCAGCAACGTCGCGGGTGCAGCCACCCAGCCAGCTGGGCAGCAGCCGGAGGTGGCGCATCTGGCGGTCATCGTTGGTCTGGTCTGGCGCACCGTGGTGATGTGGATGGTGTTGCTGGCGCTTTTGACGCTGGCCCGCCTGCTGGGCTAATTTTATAAGAGAAATTGGCCGTTTGCGCATACAGAACGTGCGCAAGCCGCTATCAAAATTGAAGTGAAATGGTCTTAAAAAATTCTTTTTTCAGCTCTGCGCTGGAGCGGCTGGTGCCTTATGTGGCGGGCGAGCAGCCCAAAATCGAGCACTTGGTCAAGCTCAATACCAACGAAAACCCCTACCCACCTTCGCCCCGGGTTGTTGCGGCCATCACGGCGGCGGCGCAGCAGGGCTTGCAGCTTTATCCAGACCCCGAAGCGCTGGCGCTGCGCCAAACCATTGCGCGGTACCACGGCCTGGCCGCCAGTCAGGTTTTTGTCGGCAATGGATCCCATGAGGTGCTGGCGCACGCTTTTTTGCCTTTTTCCGCACGATGCCCCGCTCCTGATGCCCGACATCAGCTACAGCTTTATCCGGTGTACTGCCATTTTTATGGCATTGCCAGTGCAGACTGTGCCCCTGACGTCCGCCATGCGCATCGACGTGTCGGCCTATGCGCGTCCCAAGAGCCGGGGCTGGCGTCGTCATCGCCAACCCCAACGCACCCACTGGCATCGGCTTGGGGCTGAGGCAGATCGAGCAGTTGCTGCAACTGCACCCGCAGCAAGTGGTGCTGGTGGACGAAGCTTATGTCGATTTTGGCGGTGACAGTGCGATACCCTTGATTGACCAGTACCCCAACTTGCTGGTGGTTCACACGCTGTCCAAATCGCGCTCGCTGGCGGGTTTGCGCGTTGGTTTTGCCTGCGCCCAAGCGCCTTTGATCGACGCGCTGGCGCGGGTCAAGAACAGCTTTAACTCCTATCCACTGGACCGCCTGGCCATTGCCGGGGCGGTCGCTGCATTGAAGACCACGCTTACTTTGAGCAGACCCGCCAAGCGGTGATGAGCGCGCGTGAAGGGCTGGCGCTGGCGCTGGAGGACTTGGGTTTTGAGGTGCTGCCCTCGCAGGCCAACTTTGTGTTTGCCCGGCACCCTTTGCACGATGCGGCCACTGTGGCCGCCCGGTTGCGCGAACACGCGGTGCTGGTGCGGCACTTCAGGCAAGCGCGCATTGAGCAGTACCTGCGCATCAGCGTGGGCACGCCCGCGCAGTGCGACGCCTTGCTGCAGGCCTTGAGTTCAATATTTGCGGGCCTGGCTTAGTTCGGCGTACAAATCGCTATAAATTTTGTAGCGGTTGGCGCTTATTTCATGTGCGCTAGCGTCTGATTTGACCGCTGCCATGACGCCGCAGCCGGGTTCGTGCAGGTGGCTGCAGTTGTAGAACTTGCAGTGCGCCACGTGCGGTTTGAGGTCAGGCATGTAGGCCGCCAGCTGCGCCGGGTCGATGTGGTTCAGGCCAAACTCCTGAAAGCCGGGTGAGTCAATCAGCGCGGTGGTCTTGTCGGTATCCACCCAGTACCGGTGGTGCTGGTGGTGGTGTGTTTGCCCGAATTGAGGGCTTGTGAAATCTCGCCGGTCTGCGCCAGCGCGCCGGGTGCCAGCAGGTTGATCAGGGTGCTTTTGCCCGCGCCGGACGGCCCCAGCACCAGCGTTGTCTTGCCGTGCAGCAGCTTGAGCAGCTCCACATGGTCAACCTCGCTTGACTGCTTGAGCGACAGCGGCAGCACACCATAGTGCATTTGCC
Organism: Candidatus Rhodoferax bjergmarkensis; assembly: GCA_016708345.1. Classification (GTDB taxonomy): domain Bacteria; phylum Pseudomonadota; class Gammaproteobacteria; order Burkholderiales; family Burkholderiaceae_C; genus Rhodoferax; species Rhodoferax bjergmarkensis. Next base: position 2,406 of record JADJFX010000017.1, on the reverse strand, counting down.
GGTAAGGCCGCAGCCACTCCCAGGCGCGCGCGAAGGGCTCGACCAGATCGCTTTTGTTCAGCGCGATGATGGGTTTGATGTGCTCGGCCTCGGCCGCAATCAGTGCGCGAGAGAGCTGGCTGCTGGAAAACTCGGGCTCGGCAGCGATCAGAATCAGAATTTGGTCCAGATTGGTGGCAAACGACTTGGTGCGAATCTCGTCCTGCCGGTAAAACACGTTGCGGCGCGGCTCAATCTTCTCAATCGTGCCTTCGTCGGTGGAGGCCTGCCACAGTACCCGGTCACCTACCAGCCCCTGGCTTTTTTTGCCGCGTGAGTGGCAGATCAGTCGCTGCCCCTGGGGCGTTTCCACCAAAAATGGCGACCGTAGTTGGCCACAATCAGGCCGCGTTGCAGTGTGGACGTCGCCATCAAAGGCTCGCCCGGTGCCGGGCCCTCATGTCAGCAAGGCGTCAACTCGTGCCGCGCAGTCAAAATCAGCCATTGAAATCCCCTGCACGTCATGGGTGTGCCAGCGCACCACGCATGTGCTTGAAATGCACCGTCAGCTCGGGGTGGTGATTCTGCGCGTGGGCGATAAAGGCCAGAGCGTTCACAAAAGCGATGGTGGGATAGAAATCGGCAAAGCTGTAAGTCTTTTCAATCGTCACCGTGGGGCCATCGCCCGTGAGCCTCCAGCCTTCCAGTTTGGCCAGATTTGCTACAACTTCTGTAGCTGTCAGCGCACGTTTTGCGTGCGGTAGAGGCTTGTTTTGCTTCAGGAATTGGGCATGGGGTGAGCTGTGGACCTAGGCCGTCATTCGGGCCAGCCGCTCAGACGCCGGCGGGTGGGAGTAGTAGAACTTCACGTACATCGGGTCGGGTGTCAGGGTGGAGGCGTTGTCTTCGTACAGCTTGAGCAGGGCACTGGCCAGGTCGGCTCCGCTGGTGTGGGCCACGGCATAGGCGTCGGCTTCAAACTCGTGTTTGCGCGAAAATTGGGCCATCACCGGGCCGATGAACACGGTGAACACCGGCACGGCCAGCATGAACAGCAACAGGGCCAGCGCGTCGTTGGGCGCGTTCAGATTCGGCTGCACGCCCAGCCCGGTGTAAAACCACGCTTGGGTGGCCAGCCAGCCCAGCAGTGCAAAACCGGCCAGGCTCATGGCAAACATGGACACCATGCGCTTGAGCACATGTTTGTTGGCAAAGTGTCCCAATTCATGCGCCAGCACGGCATCGACCTCACCTGGCGTCAGCTTGGACAGCAAGGTGTCATAAAACACCACCCGTTTGGCGGCACCAAAACCAGTGAAATACGCATTGGCATGGGCGCTGCGTTTGCTGCCATCCATCACGAACAGCCCTTTGGCCGAGAAACCGCAGCGCTGCATCAGCGCCGTCACGCGGGTTTTGACGGTTTCATCTTCCAGCGGCGAAAACTTGTTGAACAGTGGGGCGATAAAGGTTGGGTAAATCATCAACAGCAGCAAATTAAAGCCCATCCAGACGCCCCAGCCCACAGCCACCACCAGCGGCCGGTGGCACCCATCATCCACAAAATCAGCGCGGCAATCGGCAGGCCAATCAAGAGGCCGACCAGGCTGGACTTGAGCAAGTCTGCCAGCCACAGTTTGAGCGTCATTTTGTTGAAACCAGCGCTCCTCAATCACGAAGGTCTGGTAGAGCGTGAGCGGCAAATCAATCACGCCGCTGATCAGCACAAACGCCGTCAGCAGCGCAAGTTGTTGTGCCATGCCGCCGCCCAGCCAGGCCAGCAGGGTCTGGTGAGACGATAGACAATCCGCCCAGCAGCGTCCAGCCCAGCAGCACGGCGGTGCCGTAGGCATTCCAGCAAAACCAAAGCGGGCTTTGCTCAGGGTGGTCGGCCGCCTTTTGATGGGCCGCCAGCGTGATGGTCTGGGCAATGCGCCCGGTACTTGCGCGCGGTGCTGCGCCACATGGCGAATCTGGCGCGAGCTCAGCCACATTTTCAGCACCAGACCGGCAGCCAGGGTCAGCGCAAAAGCAAAGGTCAACATCAGGGAGGAGGGCAAAGAAGTAATCGAGTCAGGCATGGCGCCCCGAGTTTAGGCCATCAGCGACAATGGCCGACATGGATTGCCCAAACACCCCCCGCTAGACCCGGTACTCACCAAATCCGACAAAACCTGGTCTGGCTCGATTGCCGAAATGACCGGGCTGAACCCGGAAAACGAGCGGACCAGTGAAATTACGTCCATCGTGACCGGCCCCAAGCTCGAATGCCGCATTGAAGGCCCCGTGCTGGTGATTCACCAAAGCGACGAGCAACTCGGCAAAATGGACGCCTGGAACAAAGGCACCCATGGCAAGAGCGGGCTGATCTGGCGGGTCAAGGCATCAAGCCTGACCGAGGCGCAGGCGCAGGACCAATTGATTGCC
>JADJFX010000016.1 GCA_016708345.1 Candidatus Rhodoferax bjergmarkensis | reverse complement strand
AAAGTCAGAAACGACGTCCTCATCTTTCCGGAGCATTGCGCCTACAACTGCAATCCCGAGAGTTAAGTCCTTATACAAGTTCAAGATGCACCAAGAAAACTTAGTCTTGGCCGGTGAGGACCATTCAGAAATAGTTCTGTCTGGAAAGAACCTTGAATTCGAGGAGACGTCTGGAATTAGCGTCAACTACTTGACCAAGAAGGTGATTTACTGGGGGAAAACCACGGGGCAGGGATACTCCGAGAAGAAATTGGCGTTCAACCTCAAAGCGCCTCTTGTATTTGCTAAATTCAATCTCGAAACGTGTCAAAACCATCGATCTTGCATGCCGACATCAGTTTCGATGCCCAAGCCATAATGAAACCGCCGCATCAGCCCGGCATCGGCCGCCCGGTCGGCGCTGGCTTGAGAGAACTCATTATTTCCCGCCGACGCAGTGGCTATCTGGCTCGCTACGAGTTTGACGAAGCCAAGGATCTGGTGCTTGTGGCACGCATTCGCCATCAACAGAAATCCGGCTATTCGCAAGAAGAGCTTTGAAATTGCAGCATCACCGACACCCTCAGCACTCACAGCTGCCCAGCAAGTTGCTACAGATTCAATAGCTTCCCGCGCAATATCCACGGGCGCAAGTGGCAAAAAGATAGGTGAATTTATCCATGTGGCGAGGGTGCAGGCGGTCAAAGGGCAACTGCTGTTACCACCAAACCAAGACTGGATAGAGCCAAAGACAACACGCCGATCAGATGCCGCTTAACACTGAATCCATCGCCGCGATGATCTCGTGAGATCGATCACGGACGGAGGTAATTGCCGTCCTGAGAAATCGCTTGTCCAACGGTGCCGCTTCAAATGGCACCAGCATCAAAGACTTTTCGTTCACGGTGATGACCGGACACAGCCGACGTGGCAGGTCTTTTGCGGCGAGTGTCGTGATGGCTAACGGCACCACCATGCGCGTGGCAAGTGCGCTGATCAGGTCACTTTGCACGTCCACCACATAAGGATAGACATCGCGCATGCGAGGGCTGGGATTTTCAAAAACATCAAACTGCATACCGCTTACCAAACGCGCATGTCATCGCACCACAGTCCATGGGCTTCAAAACGCTGATTTTGCTCAGCAAGCCAGGCACTGTGCATTTGTTCGAATTGCACCTTGCGTTGCGCCAAGTTTTCGATGCGGTTGGCCGCCTGTAACTCGGAAAACTGATTGGCTGACACGATGACAGTGTCAATGCGGCCGTCTTTTTCAACAAACACGGGCTCAGTTTTGGCCTGTGCACAAATAGCGCCAAAACGATTCTTGGCTTGGGTGGCTGTGACGTGCATAAGATCTCCTGAATGTTTGATGGCTATTTTAGCTAATACAAGAGCTTTTTGCTAAGCCCAGAACACTGAAAAAATCGACGACCCCAATATTCCAAATTCATGCCAACCGCCACCGAGACGCTATGAAATCCGGGTATCGGCCGCCCGGTCGGCGCTGGCTTGAGAGAACTCATTATTTCCCGCCGACGCAGTAGCTATCTGGCTCGCTACGAGTTTGACGAAGCCAAGGATCTGGTGCTTGTGGCACGCATTCGCCATCAACGGGAATCCGGCTATTCGCAAGAAGAGCTTTGAGATTGCAGCATCACCAACACCCTCAGCACTCACAACAGCCCAGCAAGTTGCTACAGATTCAATAGCTGCTCGCGCAATATCCACGTGCGCAAGTGGCAAAAAAATAGGTGAATTTATTCATCCCTTAGGCGCTCACTGCAATGCGGTGACCCGCTCTGACGCGTCGCATGGTTTCACCCGTGCAAGCTTGCAAATCGCTGCGGGCACATGCTTATGAAATGGCGTTTTGGAGAACGGGTCGCAATGCAGTGTGGACGTGAGTCGGTTGATGGGGGGGCCCATGGGCTTGCTGTTTTGAAAGCTCACCCCATAGCCGTGCGGCAGGGTGACGACGCCCGTACGCAGGGCGGAGTCGATTTCAACCGTCACCTCCAGCGCTCCCCGTTCGGTCCTGCACTGCACCACTTCGCCGTTTTCCAGGCCCAGCGCCATGGCATCTTGCGGATGCATGCGCAGTGCGCCGTCGTGGTCAACCTTGCGCCAGGCCGGGTCACGAAAAATCTGGTTGGCGTTGTAGGTGCGCCGCTCACCGGCCATCAGGATGAAGGGGAACTCCGATGCCTGCTCCGGCTCCACAGCCAAGGCCTGGATGGCGTCCAGCATCTCGCGCACCTGCAAATGCACCCGGCCATCCGGCGTTTTGAGCAGCGACCACATTTCAGCGTGGTCGTGCTTGCTCGTCACGGTTCCCGAGGCACCGTCCACAATGGCCCGAAACAGATTGGCACCCAGCGTGAGTGCCGAGCCCTGGTGCCCGGCGCGGCGCACTGCCACCGCGTGTTCCTTGGCATAGCCCATGGCAATCGGCAGCAGGGGCGCTGCGGCGGCCTGCGGCAATGTGCTGCCCAGCGTGCGGTACAAAATGGACGCGGCATACGGTGCCCAGTGTTTTTTTCTGGCCAGTGTGGCACCCAAGGCGGTCATGTAGGCGAGATGCCGCGTCAGCGCAGGCTCGTTGCGCGCAATGGCCCCGAGCACGGGAAACGTGCGTGGCAGCAGCCCCATGGCCTCCAGCAAGCGGGTGTAGATTTCCGGCTCTGGCAAGGATTCGCCCAGCGGCGCAAGCAAGGGTTGGCGCAGGTGAAAGTAGTTGTCAGGAAATTCGAGCGTAAAGCCGGTGGCCTCAGCCTTTTCAAACTGCGAGGCTGCGGGCAGAATGTAATGCGCCAGCCGCGCCGTTTCAGTCATGGCAATGTCCACCACCACCAAGAGTTCAAGGGACTTGAACGCTGCTTCTTGCGCGGCGCTGTCAGGGTAGGTGAGAAGCGGGTTGGAGCTTTCACACACCACGGCGCGGATGCGCTGCTCGCCCGCTTTGAGAATTTCGTCCGGCAAGATGGCGGGCGGGTACATGCCGGCAATGGGCATCATCTGGTGATAGACCGTGCGCTTGAGTGTTTTGCCGGGTTTGAGCTTGGTCTCATCCGTGTTGCCAATCACTGGCAGAAAAGCGGTGTGCAGGTTGTTGCTGCCCACTTGGCCAAAGTTGCCGGTGATCAGGTAGAGCAGTTTCTCCAGATAGGCATTCAGGGTGGTGTTCAGGGTCTGCTGCGTGCCCAGATCCACCCGCACACAGCCGCGCTGTGCTTGCGCAAAACCACGCGCCACCTGCTGCACATCGGCCAGTGGCACATCGGCACGCTTGGCATAGTTGTCCACCGGAACGCTTAACAGCGCGGCTTTGACGGCATCAAAACCGGTGCAGTGCGCGTCGATAAAAGCCTGGTCGTGCAGGTTTTCGCGCACGATGGTGGACAACATGGCCAGCAGCAAATACGCATCGGTGCCGGGACGCAGTTGCAAGTGAATATGGGCCTGCTGGGCCGTTTCGGTGCGCCGTGGGTCAATCACCACCATGGTGCGACGCGGGTCGTTTTTGATGGCTTTGAGCACATCGCGTGCGTTAACAATGCCGTGGGACTGGTACGGATTGCAGCCAATGAACACCACGTAGTCGGCGTGTTCTACGTCTTCCATGGGGTGGCAGTTTTGGGCACCAAACAGGCGGCCATTCACCCAAAAGTCGCCCGTTTTTTCCTGCGCCAGCGAGCTGTAAACAAAGCGGCTTTTCATGGCCGGTAGCAGTTGGCGGCCATAAGCACCGCCCAGATGATTGCCCTGGCCACCACCACCGACAAAGGCGAATGCATCTCCGCCATGGGTGTCACGGATGGCATTCAGACGCTGGCCAATGTCACCCAGGGCCTGCTCCCAGCTCACACGCACAAAGCTACCGTCCGGCTGGCGCTTCAAGGGGTGGGTGAGGCGGTCGGCGTGGTTTTGGTAATAGTCCAGGCGCGCGGCCTTGTTGCACAGATAGCCCTTGGAGCTGGGGTGCGCCGCGTCGCCACGGATTTTTTTGAGGTGGCCGCCCTCCACTTCCACTTCAAGGCCACAGTTGCGGGAACACAGAATGCAGGCGGTTTTGGCGGTGGGCATGGCAACGCTCCGAATAATTTTACAGAACATTATTCTAGAACATGGTTTTATTAAAATCGAACCATGACCCATTTGCCTGTTTCAGACCCTTTTGCACGCGTGGAGCCCGGGCCGCGCAAGGAACACAAGCGCCTGATCTTGAGCTGCGCACTTGCTTGCTTTAATGAACTCGGCATCCAGGCGACCACGGTGGAGACCATTCGGGAGCGCGCCAACAGCAGCATCGGGTCGATCTACCACCACTTTGGCAACAAGGACGGGCTGATCGCCGCACTCTTTTTTGCGGCACTGGACGACCAACTGGCGCTGACACATCCGCGTATGCAGGCAGCCGTCAGTGCCAAAGACGCCATTGAAGCCTTGGTGCAGTCCTATCTGGAATGGGTGACGCAGCAACCCGGGTTGGCCCAATTCATGGCGCAGGCACGCGCCTCGGTTGCCGACGGGCCATTTGGCCAGGAACTGCTACAGCGCAACAAAAAGCGTTACAGCCACATGCTGGAGTGGCTGGAAAAAGGGGTTAAAGAAGGCGCTGTGCTTGCACTGCCGCGCGAAACCTATGCCTCCTTGCTCATCGGCCCGTGTGAAAACTACTGCCGCGCCTGGCTGTCGGGACGGGTCAAAAGCAGGCCCACAGACTTTGTGCAGGTGTTCGCGCAGGCGGCCTGGCGCTCGGTGGCGACTGCTGGAAACGCGCTTTAAATTTGTCAATATATAACCTGCGTTTGTCAATATTTGCGCTTGGCGCACTTGTGTGAACACCATACCCTTGCTCTGCTTTGAGCATCACGTATATTGCAGGTAAAGAACCTTTTCGATACTATGATTACGTTAAGGTAATACATCCATCCATGCAACACGCTTCACAGCAGAAAGGGCCAACTTATTGATCAAATAACCCCAGCAAAACCCACAAATTGATATTAAAAAATCCAAAGTAAACAAACCAAATAGCAGATCAAAAAAATGGAGACAACTATGAAATTTTTACTACCCATCCTGTGCCTGGCCACGAGCATGGCGCATGCCAACGAAACAGACTCCGCCTGGAGCGAGGCCGCAGCCGCGGCGGTGAGTGCAACGGAAACCAACCTGGCGCAAAGTACCGACCCCAAACACCCCGGCTCCAGCGTTTACCCCTACGCCAGCTTTACCACCACAGACTTCACCACCACGGACGGCAGAAGCGTGCGTATTTGGGCACCCGTGGGTGCAACGGGCAAGTTGCCCTTGGTCGCGTTTGGCGCGGGCAAGTCTTTAGGTGACCCCGGCAACTACCAAAAAATGTTTGAACATTTGGTCAAAAAAGGCGTGGTGGTGGCCAACATTCGGTTCGAAGGCGGTTTTTTTGACACCGACTTCGTCAAGTTTGCCGGCTGGTTCAATAACGGCGTCAAGCAAATCCTGGCCAAAACCCCGCTGGCTGACCCTGCCCAGGTGTATTACGCGGGCCATAGCATGGGCGCACAAGTTTCCGTGATTGCGGCCGCACGGGCCACCACCGGAGACGCTGCCAACGCCTTTGTGAACCCCAAGGGTTTGGTTTTGCTGGCTTTTGACAACAGCAAAGGCCCCGTCAACAAGGGCGATTTGAACAACCCGGCGGCGGGCTATGCGGTGCAAGTCAGCCCTGCGGTGCAAAGCGTTATTTTTGAGTTTGCCGATGATTCGATTGCCGGCCCCAGCAAAAACTATGCACAAGCCTTGTTCAACAAATTGCCATCCAGCAAAAAGCAATGGGTGCGCGTCAATGGCCAGTCTTTTGGCAGCACATACGGCCTCAATGCCTACCACAACACCCCCCTGACCGGCGGTGGCGCACCCCTGAACATTGGCGGCAAAGCAGAGCTGAACGCGCTGGACTGGAACATGGTGTGGAAGATGATGGCGGGACTGCCTTTGTCCGTCAGCAAGCCTGACTATGCAAACTACATTACCGGCCCCGGTTTGCTCAATGGCGGCACCGGCACCAACGGCGTGTTGCAACACACTCTGATGGGCCAGAGTTTTTGATAGGTTTAAAGACGATTGCCCTGCTGCTGTCACAGCGCAGGGCGGTTGACACGCGCAGCACCGTCTGCAGCCAGCGCATTCCATACCGCTGGCCATGATCTCTTGGCGGCGAGCAGAAATTGTCAATCTTTGACAATTTCTGGTAGAGTGAAACGTCTTTTCAAGAGGCGCAAATCATGGGCATGAACGTCAACCTTACACCCTACCTTGATGAGCTCGTTCGCTCAAAGGTGAGTTCTGGCATGTACACCTCGGCCAGCGAGGTTGTGCGTGAGGCCCTTCGCCTCATGGACGAGCAGGATCGCCTTAGACAGGCAAAACTTGATGAGCTTCGACGCGAGGTTCGTGAAGGCATTGACAGCGGTACAGGTGAACCGTGGGACTCCGCAGCCATCAAAGCAAAAGCACGCGCTCGCCGTGTTACCAAGTCGGCGATTACGTAGATGGCGCGCGTAACACGCCGTCCCCAAGCGGAGACCGACATCCTCGAGATCTGGGACTATATCGCTGAAGACAGCATGGTCGAGGCTGATCGCTGGGTGGACAGGCTGGATGAGAGGTTTGCACTCTGGTCGACACGAGAGGCATTGACTGTGAGTTTGCGGCACACGAGACATCGACGCAAACTTTGAGCTTTAACGATAAATGCCACACCCTCACCCTTTGCAAGATAGTCTTATTGCGGCCACTGCACTGATACATAAATAGTACTCTTGCGCTATCCCTTGCGCGCCTTTTGTAGCCTCCCCCCCCCCCTTGCCCTGCCCCCCGGGGGGGGGGGGGGGGGGGGGGGGGGGGGGGGGGCCGGCCCCCCCCCCCCCCGGCCCACCCCACACCCCCAACAGAGAAAACGGCGGGAGGCAAACCAACCCGCCCCAAACGGCCGCGAACAGCGACCCAAAGCCAGCTGGAACAATGGGCTGACCGCATTCTGGAAGCCCCCACGCTGGCGGCAGTTTTTGAGTTGCATTAACCACCACCAACGCTCTGGAACATCAGATGTCAAATAGTGCTCTTGCGCATATGGAACGTACGCAAGCAGCTCCTTTTTTTGTAGCAATTTAGCAGTTTCGTCTGAATAATTGCTTTGGACGGCTGAATGCATTTGATTGCAAACGACTTCAGAGAGCCCCGCCAAGCCTGTAAAGTTTTGGAATCACGCCTTGGGCTGCAAAATTATTTGGGGCCGTCACGCCACCAGCGCCAGCGCGCCAAAGTCACCCACCCGCTCGCCCAAGCCAGCGGGCACCAGCGCACAGCCGTCAGTCAGCGCCGACAGTTTGCCGTGAATATGTGACTGCAGCTTGGGCAGCAGCAGCTCGCGGTGGTGCCAGAACACGCTACCGCCGATGCTGATGCGCTCCAGGTCGAGGGTGACCACCAGGTTGTACAGGGCGCGGCCCATCACCCGGCACAGGTCATCAATTATGGCCATTGCGCCCGCCTCTCCTGCGTAAGCAGCTACAAAAAGCGTAGCGGCGTCTAGGTAACCCAAGTGGCCAAAACGCCTTGGAATGGCGTTGCCGGCGGCCAGACCCTCCACATCGCCCACATTGCCGCAGCCGCACAGGGCGTCCATGTTGTCGCTGACAAACAGGTGCCCGGCGTGACCTGCATTGCCATTTTTGCCGCGCAGCACTCGCCCATCCACACACAGGCCCATGCCAATGCCGGTGCTCCAGGTGACGTAGGCGCAGTTGTCCAGCGCGCGGCCATTGACCTGTAGCGCGCCCCAGCGGCGCTCGGCCTCAAGTGCGCCAATGCCGTCGTTTTCCACCCGCACGCTGGCAAACGCCTGGCGCAAAGGAGCCTCCAGCAGCGCGGTGTGCCAGTCGTTGGGCAAACCGCGCGCGCGCCCGGCCATGCCACCGCAGATATTGGGCGCGGCCAATTCGACACTTCCCTGGTTCAACACAAACGGCCCACAAGATGCCACCCCCACCGCAGCCAGCGCACTGACCTGTACGCCCGCACTGTCGCAACTGCGCCCCACCATCCGGATGATTTGCTGCGCCAGTGCGTCGGGTGCACCCTCTTTGGCGGTGGGCTCGGCCACGCGGCCGCGCACGCCTTGCGCATCGGCAACGCTGACGGCCACCTTGGTACCACCAATGTCCACGCAGGCCACGGGTGCGGCACCGGGGGGCAGGCAAAATTCTTCAAACGAAATGATTGGGTTCATGGTGCGCAGGGGTCGCAATAGTGGGAATTACGCAGGGTTATTGGCAATGATCAATGTTGTTAACAGCAAATAAAGCTCAATCCTAAAACTGCGCCAATTTATTGATTCATCGTTGGACGACTCACCACCCGTCAAAATGAGTTTTTATCCTTGCTTGTGCCTGAAGTCCGCACTGTTCGGAAAATTCCCATGATAAGTTCGATCCTATGCCGACAACAGTTCGGGTCATCACGCGGCTTTCAAATACATGTCAATGTGCATGGATGAATAAGGGCAGATCACGCCGCCGCCTGCTGTGCGCTCCAGCATGCCCAACTCGGCCAGAACAACCACATCTTCATGCACGCGTTTAACATCGCGCCCAACGACACGAGCTAGTTCTCGCACCGACAGTTCACCTTTTCCTTGTGTGGCGCGAACGATCTCCCAACGCTTCTCGGAAAGTTGTCCGAAAAAGTGAGCAGGGCTTTCAAAGTTAAGCACCTCACCTTGGTACTCTTGCGCCTTGGCCGCTTGCGCCATGGCGCGTAAAGCACCCTTCCAGTCAGGTTGCAGGGTGATGGTGAGAAAACGTTCCGTCATGATGCTCTCCTGGCAGCAACTGCCGCAATAAAGTCTTCAATCAACTGATCCACCCCCGTGAAGGTGTAGGGCACTTCGATGCCATCGAGGTGGCAGTGATCGCCCTTGCCGCGCTCATTGTCAAAACCCACAACGCGCACACCGTCCACTACATACACCGCGCTGTACTTGTAGCCATGCTCGGTAGGCGGCACAGGTGTGGGAACCTTCCAAATCACCACTTCAAGGATTGCGCCATCTGCCGTGATGTCTTTGAAGCGAGTGATGAGTAGAGCTGACATGTTGGCTATTTTGCCAACACACGGAGGTGTTGTCAAAACAGCCAACCCAAGAGGATAGAAATTTATTGGGTGCCAACCAATATGCAGGCAACACCACCAAACTACTCCACCGTCACACTCTTGGCCAGATTGCGCGGTTTGTCGACATCGGTGCCTTTGGCGCAAGCGGTGTGGTAGGCCAGCAGCTGCAGGGGCACGACGTGCAGGAGCGGTGAGAGTTCGCCGTAGTGCTCGGGCATGCGGATCACGTGCAGGCCTTCGCCGGACTCGATGCGGGTGTCGCCATCGGCCAGCACATAGAGCACACCACCGCGTGCGCGTACCTCGTGCATATTGCTTTTGAGCTTTTCCAGCAGGGCATCGTTGGGTGCCACGGTGACGACCGGCATGGCGCTGGTGACCAAGGCCAGCGGGCCGTGCTTGAGTTCGCCAGCGGGGTAGGCCTCGGCGTGGATGTAGCTGATTTCCTTGAGCTTGAGCGCGCCTTCCAGCGCGATCGGGTAATGCAGGCCGCGCCCCAGAAAGAGCGCATTGTCCATTTTGGCGAAGTCTTCGGCCCAGGCGATGATTTGCGGCTCCAGCGCCAGCACGGCTTGCAGGGCTGCGGGTAGATGGCGCATGGCTTTGAGGTGGCGAGCTTCTTCGGACTCGCTCAAGCGCCCCTTGGTTTTGGCCAGCGCCAGCGTCAGCAAGAACAAGCCCGCCAGCTGCGCCGTGAAGGCCTTGGTGGAGGCCACGCCGATTTCAATGCCGGCGCGGGTGATGTAGGCCAGCGCACATTCACGCACCATGGCGCTGGTGGCCACGTTGCAGATGGTCAGGGTGTGGGTCATGCCCAGACTTTGCGCATGGCGCAAGGCGGCCAGCGTGTCTGCCGTTTCGCCCGATTGGGTAATAGTGACGATGAGTGTGCGCGGGTTGGGCACCGAATCGCGGTAGCGGTACTCGCTGGCCACTTCCACCTGGGTCGGAATTTTGGCGATGCTTTCCAGCCAGTATTTGGCAGTGCAGCCACTGTAGTAACTGGTGCCGCAGGCCAGTATCAACACCGAATCAATGTCCTTGAACACCCGCGCCGCACTGGCACTGCCTTCAAACAACTCGGGCACGATGCTATCCACGCCTTGCAAGGTGTCGGCAATGGCGCGGGGCTGCTCAAAAATCTCTTTTTGCATGTAGTGCCGATACGGTCCCAGCTCGGCTGCGCCGCTGTGCGCCTGCACCGTCTTGACCGGGCGCTGCGCTGGTGTGAGCGGCTTGTGCGCCTTGTCGAACAGCCAGTATTTGCCCAGCTGAATGTCCACCATATCGCCTTCGTCCAGATAGACGATTTGATCGGTGACCCCTGCCAGCGCCATGGCATCACTGGCCAGAAAATGCTCCTGCCCGTCCTTGCCCACCCCCAATATCAGCGGTGAGCCGGCGCGCGCGCCTACCAAGCGGTGCGGCTCGTCCTTGCAAAACACAGCAATGGCGTAGGCACCGTGAAGCGATTTCAGCGCTGTTTTGACGGCATCAAACAAGTCACCGTCGTACAGGCTGTCGATCAGGTGGGCAATGACTTCCGTATCGGTCTGGCTCTGAAACACATAGCCTTTGGCCTGCAGCGTGGCACGCAATTCGTCGTGGTTTTCAATGATGCCGTTGTGTACCAGGGCAATGCGCCCGGGGCGGTTGGCCGCGTCCGGCCCGCTGCCGTGGCTGAAATGGGGATGCGCGTTGTGAACGGCCGGGGCACCGTGGGTAGCCCAGCGGGTGTGGGCGATGCCGGTGCTGCCTTCCAACGAACCATCATTGATTTGCTCGGCCAGCTCGGCCACACGGGCGGTGCTGCGCGCGCGCTGCAGGCCGTTGGCATACACCGCCACCCCGCAGGAGTCATACCCACGGTACTCCAGCCTTGCCAGGCCCTGCACCAGGATGGGAACGATGTTGCGATTGGAAACCGCGCCGACAATACCGCACATAGACTGCTCCAAAAAAAGAATGCCACAATGGTAAAAGCAAGTCATTGAAATAAGTAAACAATATTCACAGCATTTTTGATTAATATTTCATATTTAATTCATTACGATTAAATATTTCAATATTTTGAATAAAATGAAATAAATGGACATAGATTCAATCGACCTTCAACTGCTGGAACAGCTGCAGCAAGACAGCTCACTGAGCAACCAGGACTTGGCCGCACGCGTTCATATTTCGCCGCCCACTTGTCTGAGGCGCGTCAAACGGCTGCGCGAGAGCGGTTTGATTGAGCGGGAGATGGCGGTGCTGTGCGCCGATAAATTCAGTGCGCTCGCGGGCCACAGCCTGTGCGCGATTGTGGAGGTAACGCTGGACCGACAAGACCACGACGCCCTGGAAGCGTTTGAAAAGCGCGTAACACAGGACGATGCCGTGCAGCAGTGCTACCGCGTTTCGCCGGGGCCGGATTTTTGCCTGGTGGTGCACTGCGCCAGCATGCCGGACTACCAGGCCCTGACCCAGCGCCTTTTCACCACGGATGCCAATGTGCGCAACGTCAAAACATTTTTCAGCATCAAGCGCAGCAAGTTTGGCGCGCGCTTGCCGGTTTCAACCCACCCTATTACGCCAGCGGCAGCGTAAAAGTAACGCTGCAGCCCGCATCCCTGGCACCGCTGGCCCACATGGTGCCACCATGGCGCTGCACAATTTTTCGGCACAGCGCCAGCCCCATGCCGATACCGGGAAACTCCTTGGCACTGTGCAGCCGTTGAAACGCATGGAACAGCTTGTCAACGTACTGCGGGTTAAAGCCAGCACCGTTGTCTTTGACGGTGATGGCGCATTGGCCACTGGCGTGCAGCGCCCAACTTACTTCTATCTGAATGCACTCGCGTGCAGCGCTGAACTTGAGGGCATTGCCCAGCAGGTGCTGCAACAGCTGGCGAACCAGCGCTGCATCGCCCTGCAGCGGCGGAAAATCAGGTGCCAGCTGCCACGCAGCAGACCGCCCGGCCACACTGGGGGCCAAAGACGCCCAAACATCATGCGCCAGCTGGCCAAAATCCAAGGCCGCTGGTGCCAGCTCCACCCGGTTCAGGCGGGCCAGCTCCATCAGGCCATCAATTTGCAAACCCATTTGCCCGCTGGCATGGGCCACCGTGTCGAGATGGCCCAGCACCGGCAGCGGTGCGGGGCTTAGATCGCTCAGGTCTTCCCTGATGATTTTCACAAACGACGTGACATGGCGCAGCGAGGCGCGCAGGTCGTGCGACACGGACGAGGTGAACTCCTCCAGCGCCGCCTTGGCCTGCGCCAGCTCCGCTTGCAGGCGCTGGTTCTCCAGCCTCAAGGCCTCAAGCTCGGGCGTCATTTGGCGGGGCGCTTCCAGTTGGCAATGACGGCCTGCTTGCCGCGCGCCACGCTCAGGGCGGCGGGCGGGGTGTCTTTGGTGATGGTGGAGCCACCACCCACCGTGCCACCCGCGCCAATGGTGACCGGTGCCACCAGCACGCAGTTGCTGCCAATGTGAACGTCCGCCTCTATCACCGTGCGGTGCTTGAACGCGCCGTCGTAGTTGGCGGTGATGCTGCCCGCGCCATAGTTCACCCGTTCACCCACCGTGGCGTCGCCCAGATAAGCCAGGTGATTGGCCTTGGCACCCTGGGCCATGGTCGAATTCTTGACCTCGACAAAATTGCCAATGTGCACCTCTTTGCCCAGCTTGGCACCGGGGCGCAAACGGGCAAACGGGCCAATCAGTGCCCCCGCGCCGACCTCAATCGCGTCCTTGCTGCCGGGCTTGCCGCCCTCGATGTGGGTAAAGGGGTGAATCACCGCGCCCTCCCCGATCACGGCATTGGCAATCACGCAGTTGGCACCAATCCGCACGCCTTCGCCCAAGCTCACCTGGCCTTCAAACACGCAGTTCACGTCAATCGACACGTCTTGAGCGCACTGCAGGTCGCCGCGCACATCAAAACGCGCCGGGTCCGCCAGGCGCACGCCCTGCTCCATCAGCTCATTCGCCCTGCGCAGCTGGAAAGCGCGCTCCAGCTCGGCCAGCTGCACCGGGCTGTTGATGCCTGCCACCTGCAGCGCGTCCACAATTTTGTGCGCCACCACTGGCACAGCGTCCGCCACCGCGAATTTGACAATGTCGGTCAGGTAGTACTCGCCCTGGGCGTTTTTGTTGTCCAGGCGCGCCAACCACGCTTTGAGGTGCCTGGCGGGCACCGCCATGATGCCGCTGTAGGCCTCCTTGATCGCGCGCTGCTCGGGGCTGGCGTCTTTTTGCTCGACGATGGCCTGCACCACCTCACCCTGGCGCACGATGCGGCCATAACCCGTGGGGTCGGCAAAGTCGATGGTCAGCAGCGCCAGCCGGGTGCCGCCACACGCGGCAATCAGCTGCTGCAAGGTGTCGGCACGGGTCAGGGGCACATCGCCCGAGAGCACCACCACAATGCCATCGTCGCGCAGCACCGGCACCGTTTGCTGCACCGCGTGGCCGGTGCCAAGCTGCGGCTCCTGACGCACAAAATCCAGGGCAAATTGGGCTGTAGCGCACGTAGAACGTGCGAGAGCTGCTTCTACTTCGATAGCACCATGGCCGGTGATGACCACCACCTGGCGTGCCTGCAGCGCCGCCGCCGTGTCCACCACATGCTGCACCAGTGCACGACCGGCCAAAAGGTGCAACACTTTGGGCAATTTGCTTTTCATGCGCGTGCCTTTGCCGGCCGCCATGATCACCACATCGACCGCGCCGGTGCAAGAGGTGCTTTTTGAAATGTCTGTCATGTCTGTCTCCAATTCCAATTCCAATAGTGCAATCACTGAATTTTTCCGATGGCCCCGCATTATCAGCGTGCTGCTGGCGCTGCTGACCGCGCTGGTGCTGCCCGGCTGCAGCGTTGTCAAACTGGCCTACAACAACGCCGAGAGCCTGAGCTACTGGGCGCTGGACAGCCACATGGACTTTAACGAGGTGCAGTCGGTCACGGTACGGGCCGAACTGGCCAGCTTGCTGGCCTGGCACCGGGCCAACGAACTGCCCCAGTACGCCAGCGTGCTTGACAAACTGCAGCGCATGGGCGCAGGCCAGGTCACGCCAGAAGCAGTGTGCGAGCTGGCCAGCGATGTCAAAACCCGTTTTCAGACCCTGCTGGCGCGCACCGAAGGCCCGGTAGCGGCAATGGCACCCAGCTTCACACCGGCACAGCTGGCACACATGGCTGCCCGCTTTGAAAAGCGCAACCAGAAATGGCACGCCGAGTGGCTGGACGGCGATGCCAGCGAACGCAGCGCCCGGCGCACCAAACAACTGGTCAGCGCGGCCGAATGGCTGTACGGCAGCCTGAACCAGCCCCAGCGCCAGGCGCTTGCGAGCAGCAGCGCCGTCACCGACTACCAGGCGCAAGCCGCATACCGTGAAGCGCTGCGTCGCCAGCAAGACACCCTGCAAACGCTGCGGGACATTCAAAGCAGCAGCGCTGGCAGGGCCAACGCCCCGGCCCTCATTCATGCGCTCTACGCCCGCTCCATGAACTCGCCCGATGCCGCCTACCAGCACTATCTGGCCCACATCACGCAGGCAACCTGCAAAGCCTATGCCCAGCTGCACAACAGCACCACCCAGGCCCAGCGCCAGCACGCCATGGATGCCCTCAAAGGCTGGCAAACCGATGTGCGCGCGCTGGCCGCAGCAGGGCCTTGAGTTGTTAACATTGCGCCCATGGATACTCGCTGGAAACCCAACGTCACCGTGGCCGCCATCATTGAGCGCGACGGCAAATTTTTGCTGGTGGAAGAGCACACGCCTGACGGCCTGCGCCTGAACAACCCGGCCGGCCACCTAGACCCCGGCGAAACGCTGGTGCAGGGCTGTGCGCGTGAAGTGCTGGAGGAAACCACCCACCGTTTCACCCCCACCGCGCTGCTGGGCGTGTACCTGTCGCGCGTGCAACATGCCAGCACGCTGCAGGACACCACCTATGTGCGTTTTGCCTTTTGCGGCAAGTTGGGCCAGGCACTGGCAGGGCGTGCACTGGACGAGGGCATTGTGCGCACGTTGTGGATGTCGCTGGACGAGCTGCACGCCAGTAGCGCGCGCCACCGCAGCCCGCTGGTGCTGCGCTGCGCCCAGGATTACCTGGCTGGCCAGCGCTTTCCCCTGAGCCTGATTCACACTGACGCCGATGTCACGGGCTTGGGCAATTTACTATCGTAAAGATAGCACTCTACGCACGTTCCACGTGCGCAAAGGCCCAAAAACACTCACAAACCAAAGCGCCCCATGGCCATCAGCGTTTTTGACCTTTTCAGAATTGGCATTGGCCCGAGCAGTTCGCACACGGTGGGGCCGATGCGCGCTGCGCGGCTGTTTGCCCTGGCGCTGGAGCACGGTCAGCTTCTGCACGCCACGGCAGCTGTGAAATGTGAGCTTTACGGCTCGCTGGGGGCCACCGGCAAAGGTCATGGCTCGGATGTGGCGGTGATGCTCGGGCTGATGGGCCACACCCCCGATGCGGTGGAGGTGCAGGCCGTGCCCGGCATCATTCAAACAGCGCGTGCTGAGCAGGAGCTTGCGCTGCTGGGCGTCAAGCCCGTCGCCTTCCGGGAAAAAGAACACCTGCTGCTGTACCGCCGCGAAGCCATGGCCGAACACCCCAATGGCATGAAATTCAGTGCCTTCGGCGCAAGCGGCCATCTGCTCAAAGAAGCCAAGTACCTCAGCGTCGGGGGCGGCTTTGTGGTCACGGCTGGCGCGCCCAATGAGGCCATTTTGACGGCTTACCAGCAAACGCCCTACCCATTTACCTGCGGCCAGGAATTGCTCGCCCTGTGCAGGCAGCATGCTTTGAGCGTCAGTGAACTGATGTGGGCCAACGAGCGAACCTGGCGCAGCGACACAGAAATCCGCAGCGACTTGTTGAACATCTGGCGCGTGATGCGCGAATGCGTGCAGCGCGGCTTGCAAACGGGCGGCACCCTGCCCGGCCCGTTCAAGGTCAAGCGCCGCGCGCCCTTGCTGGCGGCTTCATGGCACGAACGTGCCGGGCCAGGCTTGGCGGACCCGCTGGCCGCGCTGGACTGGATCAATGCCTGCGCCTTTGCCGTGAGTGAAGAAAACGCCGCTGGCGGACGTGTGGTGACCGCACCAACCAACGGGGCGGCAGGGGTGATTCCGGCGGTTTTGCACTATTGGGAGCAGTTCGTCCTGCCCGGGAGCGGTCACACCGGCTCGGCTCAGGCAGACGATGCCGTGATGAACTTCCTGCTGAGCGCCGCCGCCATTGGCATTTTGTACAAACTCAACGCCTCCATCAGCGGGGCCGAAGTGGGCTGCCAGGGCGAGGTCGGCGTGGCCTGCTCCATGGCTGCAGCCGGCTTGGCCGCCGTCATGGGGGGCAGCCCCGCACAGGTCGAAAATGCCGCCGAGATTGGCATGGAGCACAACCTGGGCCTGACCTGCGACCCGGTCGGCGGCCTGGTGCAAGTGCCGTGTATTGAGCGCAACGCCATGGGGGCGGTCAAAGCCGTCAACGCCGCCCGCATGGCCCTTGCTGGCGACGGCCAGCATGTGGTGTCGCTGGACAAGGTCATCAAAACCATGCGTGAAACCGGTGCCGACATGAAAACCAAATACAAGGAAACCGCGCGCGGCGGGCTGGCGGTGAATATTGTCGAATGCTGACCCGGCTGCGAGGCTGTGCCCTGTTATCTGAATTTCCAGCCATTTTTGAAAACCGGGCAATGGCTGCACGGTGAACGCAGAAACAAATGTTTGGGCACCATCAGGTTGAGCTGCTCGATGACATTGGCATGGACCGAGTCCTCAACCGCAAGCAAAGACGCTTGCTCAAAGGCGGCAATCCAGTCAAAAGGGCTGTCGGTCAGGTTTTGCACATGGACTGCCCGGCCCACCAGCTCTGCGCCCATGTTCACAACGATGTCGCGCATACTGCCTGCGGGTGCCTGGTGCACCAAGGTGTACGGCAGGTGCGCCTGAATGGCTTCGAGCACTTTGGCCTCACCCTGCGGATCCCGGTGAATCACCAAATTCCATTTTTCTGAAAATGGAACGTTGGCAATGGCGTATTTGTATTCGTCAAATTTCAAGGCTTCGGGCAAAAAAAGCGGTTGTCCGAATTCGAATTTGCCACTGCCTGACTCCAGCCGCAGGTACATGGTGAAAATGTCCTTGACCTGCAAGTCCGCCAGCAGTTGTTTGGGCACACCCAAATGCCAATCGTAGGCGCTCACGCCTGGCGGAACGGTCAAAAAATTGACATAGGGTGCTGCACGCTGGAAAAAACTGACGTAACGGTGGTCAATCGGCCAAAACACATCGTAGCCACGGTCCACATACCATTTGGCCGCCGGCAAGGCGATCACGATGTCCCCGATGGCACCACTTTGAACAAACCCAACTTTCATCTGCGCTCCATTCGTCCATATTTGCTGACTGCACCCAGCACTTTTCACCCTGAACGACCGATTTTTTCAAAACAATGCTTTTCGGTACGTACCCCAGTATGGCAGACGCCATGGGGCGGTTTTTCACGAACAAAGGGCCCGGTCTGCGTGGCAAAACACACCTCCATGCAACATGGCTGATGAGCTTGCCGGGCTTGATGCCGTGCTGAAAAGCCTTGCATTTACTCCTATTTTGATAGCTGCTTGCGCAGTATTGACGTGCGCAAACGGCCTAAAAGGCTTGAGAAATCACGGCTTTCTCTATCACCCGGTCATCGCCCAGCACGATCAGGGCAAACAGCAGCTCGTCCAGGCTGGCGGCGCGGGCGGTGCGCCGTGCCAGCAAGTCCGTCGCCTGGGGGTTGAGCACCACAAAATCGGCCTCGCAGCCCAGCTGCAGGTTGCCAACCACACCTTCCAGCCCCAGCGCCCGCGCCGCGCCCGCCGTGTGCTGCCACCAAAGCGCCTGGGGCGACAGGCTCACGCCCGGTTTGGTTTGACCTTCGCGCCCTGTGTAGTACGCCGCCAGCATGGTGTGAAACGGGCTGAAGCTGGTGCCAGCGCCCACATCGCTGGCCAGGGCGTAATTCATCCCCATGCGATCGGCTCCCGCAAAGTCAAAAAAGCCACTGCCCAGAAACAGGTTGCTGGTGGGGCACACCGCCGCTGCTGCGGTGCTGGCGCGCATCAGGGCGCGGTCCGCGTCGTCAAGGTGAATGCAATGGGCATAAATGGCGCGCTTGCGCAGCAAACCGAAATCGGCATAGGTGGCCAGGTAGCTTCTTGATGCTGAAAACAGTTCGCGCGCCCAGCGGATTTCGTCCAGGTTTTCGGCCACATGGGACTGAATCCACACATCCGGGAACCTTGCCGCCAGCTCCCCCGCGCCGCGCAACTGGGCCGGGCTGCAACTGGGGGCAAAGCGGGGGGTGATGGCGTAGCCCAAGCGCGCCTGGCCGTGCCAGCGCTGGATCAGCGCCAGGGTGTCGATCAGGCTTTGCTCGGTGTCGTCACGCACGCCGTCAGGGCAGTGGCGGTCTTGCAGGCATTTGCCGGTGATCAGGCGCAGGCCCCTGGCCTGGGCCTCGCCAAACAAGGCGTTGACCGAGGCCGGGTGTGAAGTGGCAAAACACAGGGCTGTGGTGACGCCATTGCGCAGCAATTGCGCTATAAAAAAAGTAGCTGCTTGCGCACAGTAGTCGGGCGCAGAGAAGCGTTTTTCTTCTGGAAAAGTGTAGTTCTGAAGCCACGGCAGCAAGCCCTGGGCGGGCGAGCCGATCACATCGGTTTGCGGGTAATGCACATGCAGGTCGATAAAGCCGGGTGCGATGACGCGACCTGGCAGGTGCTGCACGGGTACGCCGGGGTACTGATCTTTCACCGCGGCATACGGCCCTGCGGCCTGCACCACCTGCTGACCCCTGGCATCTGGCCCGACCACCAGCAGACCGTCTTGTTCAAAAACTGCGGATTGGGAAGGCTCGCGGTCCGGGGCGAAACGCAGGATGGCGGCGCGGTAGGCTTTCATGGTCGGCATCCCTAAGCTTTCGTTCGACCTTGCCTGTGTTCAAGGTCGCGTTCAGCTCAGCAGCACCGGAATGGTTCCCACCAGCGTGACATTCCAGGAGCCCTCCAGGTGGGCGATCTGGATGACCTCTTGCGGGCCGCTTGTTCCGTCGGTGATGGCGGTGACCCCCGTGTTGTTGAGAATCAGCCACACATCGGCGCTGTTGCGGGTGTCGGCTGTGATGACCACTGATTTGGTGACCTGTGTGGGTGCGGAAAACAGCTTGCCAGTGCCAAAAAGCGCCGCCACATCGGCCTCGGTGGCAGAGCGCGACACGACATCCGCCCCCGCCCCTTCAACCCATGCCCCGTTGTTTTCAATCAAAGTCACCAATCCATTGGTGGCAGGTATCGGAAGAACGACCGGGGTGACGCCTGCCGCGCTGGGGACTCGGGTGGCCATGACCGCTACCAAGGCCGAAATATCGACGGATTTGTTCAGCAGGCGGCTGAAATCGAGCACATCCTTGCCGCTGCCAAAATCTGTGATGGTGGTTACCGCCGGTTTGGCCCGGTCTTGGTACACATTGCTGGCACCCAGAATAAATGTGTCGTCGCCCAGCCCGCCGGTCATCATGTCCTGGCCGCCGGTCGCGGTAAATACATCGTTGCCTGCGCCGCCAATCAAGGTGTCTGCTTCTGCGCCGCCTTTGGCAGTGGAGCCGGCCGCCGGGGCCTTGAAGACATTGGGTGCTTCATTGCTGCCGGTGAATGTGACTTTGCCCTTGCCAATGGCCTCACTCGCATCCAGACTGGTGGTGCCAGTGGCCAACGCGCGCGAAAAGGCAGCCACCGAGCCGGACAAGCCTTCATCCTCGCTGAAAAACATCTTGAATGCCGTGGTGCCACCGAGCTTGAAGGTCATGGTGGACAGGTCCCATACCAGGTCCGAGGCCAAATCGCTCGACAGGGTCAGCTCATTGCCCGTGCGAGTCAGCGCCGCATAGCCGCCCGTGGCGGACAAGCCCCCAGCTGCCAGGGCTTCAATGATGCGACCCGGTGTGGTGTCACTGGCATGCGCGATTTCATAACTGGTCGCCTCGCGGCTGGCCCCGGCCAGGTAGAGCAAAGAGGTTTCGATCGCTGACCCGGGGGCCACCGCAACGCTGTCAAAGTGCGACGCCACCGCCAGCAGCTGATGCCGGGTATAGGTTCCGTTGTCCAGGCCCAGCGCGAATTCGGTCGCCCAATCCGGGTTGTAGTTCGGGCCAAACAAACGCAACAAAATGGCGTTCATGAAGTCCAGCGATTGGGGCCAGCCATCATTGCTCAGGGGCAAACCGGGCAAGGTCAAGGCCACCTTGCAAACCTCTTCAAATGACATGCCGGCGCGCAAGGCATCCATCACAAGGGCAAACAAAGTGGCATCGGGCGCACGGTCAAACGTCAAAAAAAACAGACGCGCCACATCACGGGCCGGCCCTTGGCTGAATGATGGCGAGTCATAAATGGCCTTGAGCGTCTCCCCGAGCGTGGTGGCACCGGAATCCACACGTGCCGCTTCCACCGTCAACTGGATGTCGGTGGGTGGTGCAAAGGTCAACACCTTGTAGAAATTGGTGACGGTCGCTTTGTTGGTCGGCTTGGTGGATGCAGTGGTAGCCATGATTCGAAGTCTAAGCACTCAGCCAGGTCGGTGTATCGTCAATAAAACGGGGCATTACCACCTATTTCAAGACTTGCCGGGACACGGCGCAACCGGCTGCAACGAGTTACACAAAGGTTTCAAATGTGGCGCGCAAGCGGTCAATGTGCTGGCGCTTGAGGGTGTCGTCCAGAAAACTGGCCTCAAAACTGTTGCGCGCCAGTTGGTAGGCGTGTTGGGCTGTGAGGCCCAGTGCGGCGAAGGTCTGGGTGAAGTTCTCATTGATATAGCCGCCAAAATAGGCCGGGTCGTCGGAGTTGACGGTGGCCACAAGGCCTGCATCCAGCATTTGCCCCAGGTTGTGCGCGGCCAGCGTGGGGAACACCCGCAGTTTGACGTTGGACAGCGGGCACACCGTGAGCGGGATGCGCTCTTGGGCCAGCCGCGCCATCAGCGCCGGGTCTTTGAGGGCCTGCACGCCGTGGTCTATGCGCTCCACCTTCAAAACATCCAGCGCACTCCAGATGTAGGCGGGCGGCCCCTCCTCGCCCGCGTGGGCCACCAGATGCAGGCCCAGCTCGCGGCCACGGGCAAACACGCGGGCAAATTTTTCGGGTGGGTGGCCGACTTCGCTGGACGCCAGACCCAGGCCAACCAGCTTGTCCAGGTGGGGCATGGCCTGCTCCAGGCATTCAAACGCATCCTCTTCACTCAGGTGGCGCAAGAAACACAAAATCAGCGTGGCGGTCATCCCGAACGCTGCGCGGGCGTCAAGGCAGGCGCGGTGCAGGCCCGCAATGACCACCTCGGGGCTCACGCCGTGGCCGGTGTGGGTTTGGGTGTCGAAAAAAATCTCGGCATGCACCACGTTGTCAGCCGCCGCGCGCGCCAGGTAGGCATGCGCCATGTCATAAAAATCCTGCTCGGTGCGCAGCACCTGGGTGCCGGCATGGTAGATGTCCAGAAAGTCCTGCAGGTTGTCAAACACATAGGCACCACGCAGGGTTTCGACGTCGGGGTAGGCCATGGTGATGTTGTTGCGCTGGCCCAGCGCAAACATCAGCTCAGGCTCAAGCGAGCCTTCAATGTGAATGTGCAACTCGGCCTTGGGCATGCAGCGCAGCAGCTCGGGCAGGCGTTCGGCAGAAACGGGTTTGACTCTGAGCATGCGTTGTTCTCCAAGCGTTTGGTTTGTGGGTTGGGTTAAAGGATGCAGAAATCAGTTTACTGCAGTACCCAAGCGGACGCACTGGCGCAGGAGTTGCTGGAGCGGGTGCCAGAATACTATTAAATTTATAGCTATCAGCGCAGGTGGAATATGCGCAAATGCCACTTTTTATTGTGAAAAAACGCCGCACTCACCACCCGAACAGTACCGACAGCCAGATCCGCACCATCAGGCCCCAAGGCAGCAGTGCCACAGCCAAACCCGCCACAGTGCGCCACGACCAGCGCAGCAGGCTCATGCGCAGCATCAGGTATGCGGAGAAGCCCGCGCCCAGCGCCAAAAGAACTGCGCGCAAGGCGGGCACCCAGCCCAGCGCAAAGCCCTCGGCCTTGAGGTGGCCCAGCGTCAGCATTGACAGCCCCAGGAACACACCCACACCGGCCAGCGGAACCAAGGCCATCGACAGTTTCTGCCACGACACGGCCGGGTCGGCCAGCACCCGGGCCGCCAGCCAGACGCCTGACCACACGGCCAGCCCCAGCACACCACCGCCGCCCAGGATGTAGGCCAGAATGCACAGCCCATCGAGCCAGGTGAACACATCGTGCGCCTGCGGGTAGTGCGTGAGCAGCCACCAGGGGGCGTTGTCCTGCAGCAAGGCCAGCGCGTCATGCTCAATCAGCCAGTTGGCCAGCGCTGTTTTGATCTGCACCAGGCGCACACTGGCGGACCAGGTGAAGGCCGCGGTGGCAATGCCAAGCACGCCAAAGATCAGGGTCAACGCTTCCTCGGTCCTGACCTGCCGGGGCGGTGTGCCTAGAATTTCGCGCGCCGGTGAACGCCAACTCAGCGCCACCGCGTTGTGCTGGCCGCTGCAGCGGCCACAGGCGTGGCAGGCCGATGCACTTTTCATGTGGGCAATGTTGATCAGCGGGGCGCAGTTCACGGCATGCCCCCGGTGCCTGCCTTGCTTCCAGGCTTGCTCATCAACCCGAAAATGCAGCGGCGCTATTTTGGCCAGCAGTCCAAACACACCGTTGGCCGGACACAGGTAGCGGCACCAGACGCGGCTGCCCCGGCCATACACCAGCCCCACCGCCACAGCAGCCACCGTGGAGCCCCCCAGCACCAGCAAGGCCGCCTGCGGATACTCATAAACGCTGACCAGCTGGCCGTAAACAGTGGTGCAGACAAAGGCCACAAACGGCCAGCCGCTCCAGCGCAGCCAGCGCGGAATCGGTCGCCCCAGCCCATGACGGCTGGCCAGTTCAGTCAAAGCGCCTTCCGGGCAAAACACACCGCACCACACGCGCCCCAGCAGCATGGTGCCGAGCATGACAAAGGGCCACCAGATACCCCAGAAAAGGAACTGTGCAAACAGCCGCAGGTTGTCTGCGATGCGCGCGTCTTCTGGCGGCAAGGGCATGAGCGCCGGAACGATCAGGAGTGCGGCATAAAAAACCACCACCACCCACTGCAGGGCCATGATGACGCGCTGATGGCGGCGCATGGCCAGGCCCACGCGTGCCAAAGCACTTGGGGGCAAAACCTTTGGGGCGTCATCACCACCAGGCGGGGACTTGGGCACCAGCATCGGTGTCGATTCCTTAAAAATTGAACTGGGAGCGCAAGCCCACAATGCGCACGCCCGGCGCATTGGGGTCACCACCCGGATTGCCTATGAACTGCAAACTGGGCGAAAGTTCAAACTGCTTGCCTACCCGAAAGCGGTAGTACAGCTCCGCCACGCGCTCGGTCCCGTTGATGGCGGTGGTTGGCAGCGTGAAGTCGCGGTACGCGTCACTGGTGCGCAGCCAGCCCATGGCCAACCCCAGGCTATCGCCACCCCGGCTCCAGTAAGAGCCGTTGGCGTCAAAACCCAGGGTCAGCGCGCGGTCAAATGTGACATGGCCATCTGATTGCTGCCCATAGCGTGCAAACAAGGTTATGCCATCGCCCACGCGCTGGTCCATCGACACACCCCAGCCGGTGTGCCGCTCAGGCGCAGTAGCTGCGGGGTCAAAATGCACCGCCTGCGGATTGCTCCAGGCATAGGCCCGGTAATTGCCCGGCAGCCCGCCCATCCAGCGCTTCGCGGTTTCGGCTTGCAGCATGAGCATGGGGGTGCCCAGACTGCGCTGGTAGTTGGCACCTTGTGCCCCAGCGCCGAATACGCCCAGCGACAAGCGCCAGTTCTGCAACTTGTCCGACGCGTCCAGCAGCGCCACGCGCAGGCCCGGCGTAAAACCATTGGCATCCACACCGATGTCACCACCCGCATCAAGCAGGGGGTTGTGCACGAACACTGAATTGAGAAACTGTTTGGATTCGTCCCCCGCCACCGCATTTTGATCAAAGAACACAAAGGGGTCCATCTTGCCCACATTGATCTCCAGCGTCTGCTTGGAATTCGGTTTGAAACCGCCCCAAGGCAAGGGGATGCTGGCTTGGTACCAGGCTTGCGCCAGCAAGGCGACCGAGTCATCAGGGCGCATACCGCCAGCCAAGGAAAACGCGGTTGCGTTGGGTTTTGAGTAACTGCCCAGCCCCGTCAAACCAGCACCCTGGCCCAAACGAAACTGGGTAAATAACAACTGGTCAAGGTCACCGATGGACTCCAGCGGCAAACTGACAAAAGCATCAGCCCGGTAGCCCAACTGGCTCTGGGTCACCCCCGGTGCAAACGATTTTTGTGCGGCCATGGTCAAGCTCAGGCCGCCCGTCATGCCCTCGAACATCCTGAGTTTGTTCACCGGCCCACTGAGCTCCAGCGCTTGCGTCTCCACCGCCTTGAGCCGGGCGCTCAAGCCCGGTTCGGTCTCGCTGAGGGTGTCGGTCTCCAGGCTTTTGGCCAGCTCGATTTGCTGCTGCTCCAGCGCTGACAAACGCTTCTCCACAGCTGCAGCAGTGGGCGCTTGCAGGGTGGGCGCCGCCAATCGACTGGCGGCCAGCTGGCGTTGCAAGTCGGTGTTGGCTTGCTCCAGGCTTTGCACGCGCGCAGCGAGTTGCTCCAGCAGTTTGGCCAACTCCGCGTTGGTCGCCGCACCGGCGCTATTGACTGAACCCAAGCTCACCAAGATGGCAAACGCTGCCGATTTCAGGGGTACAGGGCAGGCCATGGCTCAATACCCACCCTTTTTGCCAATGCCGACATACGTGAAGTCGTACTCCACATCAAATGGTTTAAACCAAGGGCGCACGCCGGTGAGGCGGTCTGTGTGCCGTCCAAAATGAGCGTGCTTGTTGTCGGACGGCGGCAAGATGGTGTACTTGACGTGGTACTTGCCAGGGCCGAAGAGCTTGATGTTGTCACCGTAGTGCGGGCCGTCGTTGGCCACCATGGGCATAAATTCGCCCGTCACTTTTTGCGTGGTGCCAGTCTTGGTGACTTCAAACTTCACCACCAGATAGGGCACCCAGGCCCCCTCCTCGAAGCCATTGGGGTTGCCTGCCAATGCTTTGATGTCGGCTTCTATATGAATGTCTGACTCTTCGGCTTTGCGCATCATGCCCTCGGGCTCCATCACCACGGGCTGCAGGTAAACAGCACCAATCTCCATGCCAAAGCGTTGCTGCGGTGTCCCTATGGGGTACTCCAAGGCTTGTGCGTTCATGGCCATGGCAAAGAATCCCAGGGCGGCGATTTTTTTGAACGAGCTGATGTGTTGAGGGGTAAACATTTGAACTTCCTTAATGAGAATAATTGTCATTCATAAATGATAACACTTCTCATTAATGATTTGATCAACTTGCCATCAACTGGCCATATTTGCGACTACCTGAATGTGAACCATGGGCTTTGATCGCCAAGCAAACCGACTCATATCGTGGGATGATGTTGGCAACGCAATTCGTTCTGATGAAAATGTCCGAATCTCTGGCTCTTTTTTCACTGCCCCTTTTTCCGCTGAGTGCAGTCCTGTTCCCGGGCGGAACGCTGCCTTTGCGGATTTTTGAAGTCCGTTACCTGGACATGATTGGCAAATGCCACAAGGCTGGCGCACCTTTTGGCGTGGTCATGCTGACGCAGGGCACCGAGGTACGCCAACCGAATGCAGGTGCACAAGATGGCAGCAGGTTCGCCAAAGAGTGTTTTCACACCGTGGGTACTTTGGCAACCATCACCAAATTGTCGACACCCCAAACCGGGTTGTTGGCGATTCGTTGCATCGGCAACAAGCGTTTTCGCATGTCGAGTTGCGAGCAGCTCAAACACGGGCTGTGGGTGGCCAACGTGGTTCAAATTCCCGATGATCAGCAAATCAGCATTCCAGACGATCTGCGCGGTGTTTCCACCGCGCTGGGCAACCTGATCAACACCTTGCACGCCAGAGACATGGATCCTCAGCAAATGCCGATGCAACCGCCTTATTTGCTGGACGACTGCGCCTGGGTAGCCAACCGCTGGTGTGAACTGCTGCCGATGCCGATGGTGCAAAAGCAGCGCCTGATGGAACTGGAAAACCCGCTGGTGCGGCTGGAACTGGTCAGCGACATCCTGGGGCGCAGCGGCATTGCCACTTGATGATGGCCGCCTTACTTGCATTGATTGCTGCGCATAATCTGCGCTCATGAACATCACCAGCCCTGTGGCACCATGCTTTGACAGCATCACCGATGTGAGCGGTGTCGAGGTGGGCCACTTTACCGACTCACGCCGCCCTACCGGCTGCACCGTGATCATCACACGGGAGGGTGCGATGGCAGGTGTAGATGTACGCGGCGCGGCACCCGGCACGCGCGAGACAGATTTGCTTCACCCCTCCAATCTGGTGGACCGGGTGCATGCCATTGTGCTGGCGGGTGGCAGCGCCTGGGGGCTCGATGCTGCCAGCGGCGTGATGCAATGGCTGGAAGAAAACAACATTGGCCTTCAGGTGGGTTTCGGCTTGGTGCCCATCGTGCCTGCCGCCGTGCTGTTTGATCTGCCAGTGGGCGACGCGAGAATTCGCCCTGACGCACGCGCCGGTTACGCCGCCTGCGTGGCGGCCAGTCGTACCCCACCGGCGCAGGGCAATGTGGGCGCAGGTGCCGGTGCCTTGGTGGGAAAAATTTTTGGCCTGGCACGCGCCATGCGCGGCGGCATTGGCAGCGCCTCCATCACGGTGGACGGCATCACGGTGGGGGCCATCGTGGCCTGCAATGCTGTTGGCGATGTGATTGACCCCAGCACAGGCAAGGTGCTGGCAGGCGCACGCACACCCGATGGCGCTTCGCTGCTGAACAGCCGGGAAGCCATCATGGCAGGCAGCGCACCCCAGCCGGTGCTGGCGGGCACCAACACCACCATCGGCGTGGTGGCGACCGATGCGCAATTGACCAAAGCGCAGGCCCACCGCTTGGCCCAGGTTGCCCACGACGGCTTGGCGCGCAGCATTAACCCGGTACACACCATGTCAGATGGAGACACTTTGTTTGCGCTGGGCACCGGCCAGGCAGGTAAATCGGCAGGCATGCTGCTGCTGGGCACGCTGGCAGCCGAGGTCACCGCCCGCGCAGTGGTGCGTGCCGTGCTGGCGGCCCAGGGTATCAGCGTGGGTGGCATGACCTGGCCTGCCGCACGAGACCTGACGCACTGAACCCCCTTTGAACCAAGACTGACTTTTGCCTATGTCCAAAACCATTCGCTACACCCTGCTGTCGATCCGCGACCTTCTGACGTCGGCAGGCCCCTTGGTTTTGTTGACGCTTGCGCTGCTGATGCTGGCCTACTGGTGGCTTGACCCAACGCCCCCTAAACGCGTGACACTGGCGACCGGACCAGAACAAAGCGCTTACGCCGAATTTGGCAAGCGTTATGCCAAGGCGCTGGCTGTCTATGGCATTGAAGTACAGCTTTTGCCCAGCGAAGGTTCTTCCCAAAATTTGGCGTGGTTGGCAGCAGGCAAGGCTGACTTGGGTTTTGTGCAGGGCGGCAGTGGCGCGCTGCCCACCGGTGAGCAAGCCGGATTGCTGTCGCTTGGCAGCTTGTTTGTGGAACCTGTGTGGCTTTTTTACCGGGAAGATGCAGCCCAGAAGGTCAAGCCAGATGCCACTTTGAATTCATTGACCCAACTGCAAGGCGTGCGTTTCAACGTAGGCACTGAAGGCAGCGGCGTGCCACGCCTGATGGGCAAACTGTTCGATGTCAATCGCATTGCAGATGGTGCCATTGAACTTTCCCGGCTGGAACAAACGCCAGCAACGGTCGCTTTTTTGAATGGTGAACTCGATGCACTGGTTTTTGCCTCGGCACCAGAATCTCCCATGGTGCAAATGCTGCTACAAACGCCGGGTGTCAAACTGATGGATTTTGCCCAGAGTGAGGCCTACTCACGGCGCTTTGGTTTTTTGACGCCGGTGACGCTGCCGCGTGGCGTGGTTGATCTGGCCAGTGACCTGCCTGCGCAAGATGTTCGCCTGGTGGCTCCGACCACCACCCTTTTGGCCCGCGATAGCGTACACCCTGCCCTCTTGCAGCTTGTTTCACAGACCTCACAGGGTTTGCACAGCCCGGCCGGCTGGTTTAACCGGGCGCATGAGTACCCCAACACAGCCAATACCGAGTTCCCCCTGTCGCGCGAAGCCCAGCGCACCATTCGCGATGGCATTCCACTGCTGCAACGCTACTTGCCTTTCGCCTACGCGAACCTGGTGGAGCGCATGTGGCTGGCGCTGGGGATCATCGTGGCGGTGCTGCTGCCTCTGAGTCGCATCGTGCCGCCGCTATACGAGTTCAAGATTCGCTCCAAGGTGTTTCGCTGGTACGCGCAATTGCGGGACATTGAAGACCGCGCCACCGAGGGCGCTGACCCCGTTCAGGCTTTGGTCGATGAACTGCGTCAATTGGAGTTGCATGTTGAAAAAATCACTGTGCCTTTGTCGTACGCAGACGAACTCTATGACCTGCGCAACCACATTGAACTGGTGCGAACCCGGCTTCTCAGGGCTTGATATCGATGCTGTTGAGCATGGCAGTTTGGACCACGGCGTCCAGAGCCGCATCCACCAGTGGTTGATCAGACACCACGCGCATATTGCCAATTGACAGCAACTTGTCACGCAAGCGCCGCGTCATGGACTGGGTGCTGCCATCGGCGCAGGTAAAAAGAAACAGGGAGCCATGCGGACTGGCCCAAGTCAGTTGGGTGCGAACCCATACCCCGTTGATTCGCAGTTCCACCCAAGAACCAACATCCAAAGCGCCATGTGCCACTGGTTCAGCCACGGCATCCTGCGCCGCCAGCATATCTACAACAGGCTGACCTGCATCGGATGATGAGGTTGTATCTTCGTCAGGCATTGACATGAAGCCAGACACCTTAGCCTCGGCCGGTACCACCCAAGCATCCAACTGCACCAGCGAACTCGCGCGCGCTGCAGGAGCCGGCACATCATTTGACGCATCAGCCACCTGTTTGAATGCCTGCTGGTGCAATTTCATCAGCAATTCAAAAAAGGCGCTGGCTTTGCGAGCAGGATATCCAATCGAATCAAGCCCCTCCCTGAGCTTGCCCAGCAGCCGTGGAATCAGCTTGGTCAGCTTGCCAACATTTTTTCGTGCCAGCTCCGGCTGCGCACTCCAAAAAAGGGCCAATAAAAGCTCACGGTACCGACCTGGATCGTCGTTACCGGTGGTGTCGGTCAATCGAGCATTTGCCATCACCTGAGCCCATGGACCGCATGCAAAATCAAGGACACTCACGGGGACGCGTTCGGCACTGGGCCGTGCCCTGATATCTGCCGCCATTTTTTCAGCCAGCAAATGGCGCGCCTCGACCTCCTGCAAGGCTTTCATCGCAGGCAAAAACTGACTGGCTGACTTGCCTTCGTCCCACAATGAAAGCAGACCGGACAAAGCTTCCTCAAATGGCTGGGCATCCGGTATGGCACGAGCTGCCAATGGAGCCACAACCTGCGTTACCACGGCCAAAAATTGGGAAAATCCGGGGGCATCCTCTGTCTCGTAAGCAAAGCTGCGATGCGTTATTTCTTCCAGCAAACGCCGCGCAGGGTGCTGTTTATCAATAAAAAAACGCGGATCGACTAAAGCCAAGCGCAAAAGCGCGGGTTCCAAACGCCGAATCAGTTCTTTAACGGGTTCAAGCAGGCGGGAATCCTGCGCAATGTTCTCCACCATCAGGCTAACGACTTCCAGACCGAGCGCTTGCCCAGCGCCACTGGCGACGCGACGAAAATGGTCACGCACCGCCTGCATCGCGTCTTCCTGATCCACGACCTTGCTCCCCCCCTTGACTTCACGGTCAACCAAGCGCTCAATCAATTGCTCGACCTGCTTCATTTCGGAAAGAGCTTGCATCGCAGCGGGAACGGTGGCCACAAAACTGCGACTCATCTGCTCGCCTGTCTGCGCCGCGCCCGTCGACGATGCCATCTTGCGCGAAGCATTTTGCTGCGAACCAGCAGGTACGGCATCGACGGCGTCGTAGTCCAACTCACCCGCAAGCAACTTGCGCAAATGGTCCAGCGTCAAAACTGAGGAACCCGGTGCTGCGGCAGATCGATTCCGCTCAGGTGAACGCCGATCGGAATCTAAAAGCACTTTGGAGCCATTCGTCTGCAGATGGGCGGCTTTCGCTTGAAGTACAGCATAACCAGCAGGCTTGATACCCTTGCTGGCCAGTTGCGCCGACAAGCTCGCATACAAAGTGCTCAATTCTTGCCCCAAGGGAAGCCCCATGTGCGAAAGCCAGCTCATGCGCACGGCTGGTAACACCTGTGTTTGCAACAAAACACTTTGAAGCGCCTGCAGAAAAATTTCCGGCCGCAGGAGATTTTTCTCAGGTTGCACGAATTTCAAGCCAAGCGTTGCACAAATATACGTATTAAGTTCTGCCAGCGCACCCTCGATCACGAGCATCGCAGCCTGCTGCGCGCGCGCAAGCACGACGCTTTCTTGCACCTGCTCTGAATCCATCAAATCCAATTGATCAAAATGGGGCCTCGCCAAGCCCCCTCCTTCAGGCATGGCATCGGATGAAGTTTGGTTGAAAACACTTTTCAGGGCCGGCGAATACTGTTCGCATAAACCGCGCTGGTGGCTATCGAGAAGTTTCAGGGCCAATTCCGCCTGATCCCGCTCAGCAAGGCCACGCGCCTTTTTGACACATTCCTGCAGCGACAGACGGGTATGCGCAAGCACTTTGGCCATCATGGATTCACCCGCCTGCGCGGCCTGAGACAGTGCGGCTTGGTACAACACCGGATGCCGATCACAAAAGTCGTGCTTGGGGTTCGTTACCATCGCCGTTCCTGTTCCTGATCGGATAGATTACTTCAACGCTTTAAAGCGCATCCGCTTGGGTTTGGCACCCTCTTCACCCAGACGTTTCTTCTTGTCGGCTTCATACTCTTGGTAGTTGCCATCGAAGAAGGTCCATTGGCTGTCGCCCTCGCACGCCAGAATGTGCGTCGCAATGCGGTCGAGGAACCAGCGGTCATGGCTGATGACCATGAGTGATCCGGCGAACTCCAGCAAGGCATCTTCAAGCGCGCGCAAAGTTTCAACATCCAGATCATTCGAGGGTTCGTCCAGCATCAGCACATTGCCGCCGGCGATCAGGGTTTTAGCCAGATGCAAGCGCCCACGCTCGCCACCCGATAAAGTCCCGACCCGCTTTTGTTGATCCGAGCCATTGAAATTGAACCGCCCGCAATAAGCACGGCTGGCCATCTGGAATTTACCGACGTTCAGAATGTCAAGTCCGCCTGAAACATCTTCCCAGACGGTCTTTTCGTTCGCCAAATCATCGCGATTCTGGTCCACAAAGGCCATTCGGACGGTGGAGCCGATTTTGACTTCACCGCTATCGGGTTTTTCCTTGCCGGCAATCATGCGGAACAAGGTGGATTTACCCGCTCCATTGGGGCCAATGATGCCCACAACCGCGCCTGCAGGCACTTTGAAGCTCAGGTTGTCGATCAGCAAACGGTCGCCGAATGATTTGCTGACATTGACAAACTCGATGACTTCATTGCCTAGCCGTTCCGCCACGGGAATGAAAATTTCATTCGTTTCGTTACGCTTTTGGTATTCAAAATCTGACAATTCTTCAAAGCGGGCCAAACGGGCCTTGCTCTTTGCCTGCCGGGCCTTGGGATTTTGGCGTGACCATTCAAGCTCTTTCTTGAGCGCCTTGGCACGAGATTCCTCGCCTTTTTGCTCCTGCACCAAGCGCTCTTGTTTTTGCTCCAGCCACGAACTGTAGTTGCCTTTGTAGGGGATTCCGTTGCCCCGATCGAGCTCCAAAATCCACTCGGCCGCATTGTCCAAAAAGTAGCGATCGTGGGTAATGGCCACTACAGTACCCGGGTAGCGCTGCAAGAATTGCTCCAGCCAATCTACCGATTCGGCGTCCAAGTGATTGGTGGGCTCGTCCAAAAGCAACATATCGGGCTTGGACAGCAGCAGACGGCACAGGGCAACGCGGCGCTTCTCGCCACCGGACAGCAACCCGACCTTGGCTTCCCAAGGCGGCAAACGCAACGCATCGGCCGCGATCTCAAGTTGATGCTCTGAATCAGTACCCGCACTGCCGATAATCGCCTCCATTTTGGCCTGCTCTTCCGCCAGCGCGTCAAAATCGGCATCTTCCTCGCCATATGCAGCGTAGATTTGTTCCAGTCGGGCCTTGGCTGCAATTACAGCACCCATGCCGGCTTCCACACTCTCTCGCACCGTTTGATCTGGGTCGAGTTGAGGCTCTTGGGGCAAGTAGCCAATGTTCAGTCCCGCCATCGGGACGGCTTCACCTTCAAACTCCTTGTCTACTCCGGCCATGATTTTGAGCAAGGTGGACTTGCCAGAGCCGTTGGTTCCCAACACGCCAATTTTGGCACCGGGAAAGAAGCTAAGTGAAATGTCTTTGAGAATGAAACGCTTGGGCGGCACGATCTTGCCGAGGCGATTCATGGAAAATACGTATTGAGCCATGGGTCTTGCGAGGTATTGCGAAATGGAAAACCTGCATTATCAGGGCACGCTCCGGTCTGGCACCAGGCAAATAATTGTTTAAATCTTTTTCGCCTGCTGCCCCATGTCATTTTGCAGGGCCATGCGTGCCACAGCATCCAAGGCGTTGTCAACTAGGTGACCATCTGACACAAAGCGGATAGAGCCCTGCATCAACAGCCGGTCCATGGTGCGCCGGGACATCGAATGCGCCAAACCACCATGGGAGATGAACATGAACAGTGTGCGGTGCGGGCTGGTCCATGTAAGTTGTGCGCGCAGCCATGCACCCTCCACAAGCAGCTCCACCCACACGCCTACGTTCAAGTCGCCCACCGACAAAGGACGCTGCGAGCCTTCGGTCAATGGCAGTTCTTCCTCTGCCAAGTAACCTGAATCTTTTGCTTCGTCATGCCTGAGCCAGAATTCAGAAGTGGGCGACGCCTGAGACGATGCAACTTCATCCGGAGCTTGTTCAGCATTTTCGTCAGCATCCATAGCCTGCAGCACGGGTTGTTCGTCGGCGCTGGGCTCGATCACCGGCTTGACGCGATGACCTTCAAATGCTTTTTCGTGCAAAGCAATCAAAGCGTCGAAAAAAACGGGAACCCGCTCCGGCGGGTACTGAATACTGTTCAGGCCTTGGCGCAGTTTGCTCAGCAAGTTGGGCAGCAGTTGCATCAGCCTGACCCGGTTGCGCTTGGCCAAGCGGATATCTACACTCCAAATAAAATCGTCGACCAGCGCCAAATAGCCTTCTGAATCGACGCTGCCGTCGGCGCATGTCAACTGGGACTGCGCCACCACCTGAGCCCAGGGCCCACGCAAGAATCCGACCACCAGTTCAGGAATATCCTTGCCCTTGACGCGCTCATGAAAATCATCTGCCATGCGTTGTGCCAACAAATTTCGTTGTTCCGCATGCAAGAGCGTACGAGCGGCCTCTTCGTGTTGCTGACGCTGAACTGATTCGTCCTGTGCCCAGCCGTCTTCCAGTTTTCGCAAATTTAACGTGAACGCGGCCGCCTCACCATCGCCTTGATTTAACCCAGTGACAGCCTCTGAAATAGACTTGAGAAACGGCAGGAAACCAGTATCACGCTCGCTGGCAAAGCCCAAACTGCGGTGCGTGACGCGGTCCAGGAACTGACGTGCGGGATGCTGTCGGTCACTAAAAAACCGAGGGTCCGAGCGGGACAACACCAAAAGAACCGGCTCCAGCTTCTGAATCACTTCACGCACTGGAAGCAACAACCGCGTGTCCTGCATCAGGTTGTCCAGCATCATCCGAACGACCTCCTCGCCCAATTGCAATCCGAGCTGTTTGCCTTGGGTTTTTTCGCGGGCAATTCCTGCTGCCGGTTTCTTTGGCATTTCAGTCACATCCACCGGCAAATTGGCCCGCGCAGCCAAGCGCTTCATCATCGGCTCGACGAGCTTCATATCCTCCATGGCCACGAACGATGCCGGCAAGGTCTGCAAGAAATCACGCATGACCGGCGGTGCCCCATCCAACTCTCCTGATAGCAGCTTTCTGAGCTTATCGAGCGTGACCATCGTGCGGGTGACTGAGTTTTCCTCGCCTTTGGCAGCCCCCACGCCGCGCCCACCTATCGGAACACCAACCGGTGTTGCGGGCTCTATTCCCTGTGAACGCAGCCAGTCACAGATCTCCCGGTACAGTTGGCGAAGACTAACGCCCAAGAGACCGGCTGCTGGTGTGATCAGTGCCGCGCGTGGCCCTTCATCCGGCACGTGCTGGACAAGACACGTTTGCAACGCGCGCACAAACACATCAGGCTTGAGGGGATTGAGTTGCGGCTGAACCGTCATCCAGCCGAGTAAACTGCTGACCAAGGCGTTCAAAGCGGGCAGCGCCTCATCGACACTGCGGAATATTTCCTGCTGGGCAATCGCAAATTCGATGCTGGCATCAATTTGTTTTCGATCCAGCAGCTGCAAGTCATCAAAGCGCACCTGGGGTTGCTCTGCCAAGTCCGACGATCCGCTGTTGTAAATGCCCAGCCTCAACTGGGCTGAAAAAGTTTTTTTGACGGCAGGAGCTTGGGCACACAACCAATCGACAACGGTCTTGCTGACCGCCACACCATCGCCGTAAG
The DNA here is from genome assembly GCA_016708345.1 of Candidatus Rhodoferax bjergmarkensis. Classification (GTDB taxonomy): domain Bacteria; phylum Pseudomonadota; class Gammaproteobacteria; order Burkholderiales; family Burkholderiaceae_C; genus Rhodoferax; species Rhodoferax bjergmarkensis. The sequence continues at coordinate 117,162 of JADJFX010000016.1, read as the reverse complement.
CGCTTTTCCCCTTTGTTTTTGCGACCGAAACTGCCAAGCCGTCAAGCACGTCAGTCACCAGCGTATCGGCCTGCAAGAGGACTGCTTCAAGGCAATCTTGCAAAGATGGGCGACCATGAGACGGATCGTCTGACACACCCACGCGTCGAAGCATAAACTTCTTCATCACACGCCATTCTCCCTTGGTTGCGAATCCCGGCCACCAACGACATTCTCCCTGTTGCCGACCTGCGTGAACAGCACTTTAACGTTTTGTTGCGTACACCCCGACGATGACAACGCACATCGAAGACAAGCATGTTGAAACTCGATTGACGACAATGTGCGACAATACAACCATTGTGGTGCTTCAGTTGCCCACAATATCAGCACCATGCTGGGAACAATGCCAAAGCGCAACGTTCCACTTTTGTACCCCATCTGCCTTAAGACTGACTTGCTGCTTTATGCATCAAGACCGGCCGATGCCATAGCGCCCAGGACTGGCGCCACACTATGAACTTTGAAGAACTAAACTTGGCTCCGGCCATTGTCAAGGCCGTGCTTGAGCAAGGCTACACCACCCCCACCGCCATCCAGGCGCAGGCGATTCCCGCTGTACTTGACGGACATGATTTGCTCGGCGGCGCACAAACCGGAACCGGAAAAACCGCAGCCTTTGTGCTGCCCATGCTCCACAAACTCAGTGCGAGTGAAGCACCCAAAAATAAATTCGGCGGCGTTGGCATTCGTGCGCTGGTGCTGACACCCACCCGTGAACTTGCCGCTCAAGTTGAAGATTCGGTGCAAACTTACGGAAAATACCTGAAACTGTCATCCACCGTCATTTTTGGCGGCGTTGGCATGAACCCGCAAATCAGCCGCGTCAAAAAAGGCGTGGACATTCTGGTGGCGACCCCAGGTCGCCTGCTGGACCTCATGCAACAAGGTGTTCTGGACTTGAATCAAGTTCAAATACTGGTGCTCGACGAAGCCGACCGCATGCTGGACATGGGATTTATCCATGATGTGAAAAAGGTTCTTGCCGCTGTTCCCAAAGACAAACAGAGTTTATTGTTCTCGGCCACATTCAGTGACGAAATTCGTGACCTTGCCGCCACACTGCTCAAAAATCCGCAAAGCATTCAGGTCACACCCCGCAACACCACAGTGCAACGTATCACGCAGTTGATCCACCCGGTAGGACGCGGCAAGAAAAAAGCCTTGTTGGCCCATATCATCCAGGAACACAACTGGAGCCAGGTACTGGTGTTCACCCGCACCAAGTTTGGTGCCAACAATGTTGCAGAGTTCCTGACCAAAAACGGCATCAACGCCATGGCCTTACACGGCAACAAGAGCCAAGCCGCCCGCACTCAGGCGCTGGCGGGTTTCAAAAGTGGCGATATTCGCGCTCTGGTGGCCACCGACATCGCCGCCCGCGGCATCGACATTGATGACCTGCCCCACGTGGTCAATTACGAAATTCCCAACGTCTGCGAAGACTATGTGCACCGCATTGGCCGCACCGGCCGCGCAGGCGCTGACGGCACCGCTGTCAATCTGGTGTGCCTGGACGAAGAAGGCTTTATGCAAGCCATTGAACGCTTCACCAAGCAGGATATTCCGGTGCAGATTGTCGAAGGCTTCATGCCCGAACCCGGCGAGAAAGCTGAACCTATCGCCATGGGGCGCCAAACCATCTGGGGCGGTGCCGGCAAGCCGCCGAGCCGTGACATCATGCAGGCAGCTGCCAAAGCGGCACGCACTGAGATGCTGACCAGGGTCCGCGAAACCCGGGGCACCCAAGGCGGCGAGCGCGGCGGCCCGGCCGGTGGTGGACGTGGTGGCAAAGGCGGCGGCAATGGGGGCGGACATCGCAGCGGCGGCCAGCGCAGCCATGCACCAACCAGTGAGCAGCAGGCAGTCCGAGGCCAAGGTGGCCAACGATCTGCACAGGGACGCGGTGGCAATAGCGGTGGTTATGGCGGTGGTAATGCTGGTGGCAACGGTGGAGGTTATGGAGGGGCAAATTCCCCATCCCGATCAAGCCAGAGTCAACCCGACCCGATGCGCACCAGTGTCGACATGATGGCCGAACGCGGTGCCCGCCGCGGCGGTGGTGGTTTTGGCGGTGGGAACCGCAATGGAGGTTCTTATGGTGGTTCGGGTGGCCGCTCCGGCGGTGGGACGGGTGGCTTTGGTGGCGGGGGCAACGGGTCTCGTGGGCCAGGAAATTCTCGCGGGTCTTTTAACCGATAAACGCTACTCGGCGGTTCACTGTGTGGGCCGCCGACCCGTGGTAGTCAAGAGCCCGAAGCTCGTCAACCATGTGGTGGATTTCAAAACCCTGAGCACCTTGGCTGGCATCGATCACATTGACGATGCGTACATTGCGCTGGGCACCACCATAAAGGTAGCTGGCAGCCAGTCATCTTTTCGCGCTGTAGATTTTGATGCTGTTGTGGCCGTAGCGCGCATGGCAAAAGCGTCAGGCGCTACCAAATTAGGAGCAATCAGCGCCATGGGCGCTGATGCTGGTTCGGTTGTTTTTTACAACCGGGTTAAAGGCGAGATGGAAGCTGCGCTCATGCAGCTGGGCTTTAAATCACTGGTTATTGCCAGACCATCCATGCTGGACGGAAACCGTGATGCATTGGCACAACCCACCCGAGCAGGTGAAAAGTTAGGTCTCATCGCCATGAAGCTGTTCCAGCCGCTGATTCCAGCCAACTACCGGGCCATCACAGCCAAACAAGTAGCCCAAGCGCTGTTAAAAGCGGTTGACCAAGCCGAAGAGGGGACACGCATCTTGTTGTCCGGTCAATTGCAAGCAAACCGATAAAGATCGGTCAATTCATCAAGACATCAGGACAGATTGAACTGCTCGTCATGCAAATCACTCAGCACAAACATGGCTGTGACAACTTCTCGCTTGAAACCCATCCGGTTATGCCCAGCCGGATCATCGCTGCTCATGATGAGTTTTTGCAGGTACTCCCCACATTCGCGGTGTCCCCATAAGGAATCGATCACGGTCTGAATGCGCTTGTAGTCCCGCCCGATGACATTCATGGCTTGCTGCATTCTGAGATCTTTAGGAAACTCATGAAGTTCCATAGGCCGCGTCGCCACATCCATGCTCACATCAAATTGCTGGCTGCTAGGGGAATTTTGTGCCGGTTTTTCCCATGAGGAAACCTGATCCACGGTGGTTTCTACCGTGGTTGAAAACCCGACTTTTCGCCGCGCTTCCCACGTATCTATCTTTAATTTCATAACGTTTCCGTTCTATATGGTTTTTTAATTAGCGCGACTGTAAACCGACTTGCCCAAGCAATCAATAGCGAGGCAAACAGACAAAAAATGAAACCGTGAAATATTTGCCATAACCGGATTGAATCAAGCAGCCAGATTTCCGTGACAATCTACACCATCAGATTTTTTTCATTTCCCTTAAATTCATAAAAATTTATTTTTCAAGGAGTTTCCATGATTCGATTGATTGCACCTTTGGCCGTCACCCTCTTGGTGGCAGCCTGCACCACAGCCACACCGGCTGGTTCGTCAGCCTCCGCGCAGCTGGTGGCAACCAACGGGAACACCGTCTCTGGCCTAGTTTACTTCACCCATTACGCCAACAAGGTGGTCATTTCCGGGAAAGTAGAGGGACTCAAACCTAACGCCGAACATGGCTTTCATATCCATGAAAAAGGCGATTGCTCCAGTGGTGACGGCGTCAGTGCGGGAGGCCACTTCAACCCCTATGGCAAGCGCCATGGCCCGACTGAGCACACGGAGCACCATGCCGGCGACCTGCCCAGCCTGAAGGCAGACGCCACTGGCGTTGCCACAGTCAAACACGAAACATTTTCTGTGTCCGTTGGCGATGGTCCGAACAGCATTCTGGGCCGGGGCCTGATTGTGCACCGTGACCCTGATGACTACCAAACCCAGCCAACCGGGAATTCGGGGCCCAGAGTGGCCTGCGGCGTGATCAAAGCATCGGAGCCACCGCCTCCAGCACAGGCAACCGTCGACGTCAATTAACTCCCACTCCGTCTTGCCACCGCCGTGGCAAGACGCTTGATCTGCCTATACTTGCCCAATGAATTCTCTCGCAGACCTGCGCAAAAGCTACGAACGAGCCGAACTCAGCGAGGATGCATCCCACGGCGACCCGTTTGAGCAGTTTGCCAAGTGGCTCACCCAAGCCATTGACGCACAGATTCCAGAACCCAATGCCATGACCGTGGCCACAGTGGGAAGCAACCTGCGGCCCAGCACACGCGTGGTCTTGATCAAGGGGTATGACGCACGCGGCATCACTTGGTTTACCAACTATGAAAGTCGCAAAGGGCAGGAGTTGGCGGGCAACCCTTTCGCCTCGCTGCAGTTCCATTGGGTTGAACTGGAGCGGGTGGTGCGCATTGAGGGGGTGGTTGAATGCGTCAGTGATGAGGAGAGTGAAACTTATTTTCACAGCCGACCACTGGACTCGCGCATAGGTGCGTGGGCTTCGCCTCAAAGCCAGGTGATATCAGGGCGCAGCGTGCTGGTGGCAAATGCCGCCAAATTTGGCGCAAAATTTTTATTGCAACCTCCCAAGCCACCGCATTGGGGAGGCTACCGACTCAAACCTGACCAATGGGAATTTTGGCAAGGCCGCAAAAGTCGCCTGCATGATCGACTGCGCTACACCTTGGCACCCGCAAAAGCCGGTGAACCTGCGGGCAATACCGATGGCGCTACCGATTGGATCAGGGAACGACTGGCCCCCTGAATTCAATCACCACTCAATCATCGGTTTTACCCGCTGATCCGGACAGAAAAAACTTTGCCAGCGACTCTACCGGCACCGGGTGACCAAAGTAATAACCTTGGTAGTTAACACAGCCTTCTCCCTCAAGAAAATCGCGTTGCGCCTTGGTCTCCACACCTTCGGCGATCACTGTCAAGCCTAGGCTCTTGCCCAGTGACACAATGGCGCTGGCAATCGCCGCATCATGGACGCTGGTCAGTGCCTCCAGCAAGAACGACTGGTCAATCTTGAGCTGATCCAGCGGCAAACGCTTGAGGTAGGTCAGGGAGGAATACCCAGTGCCAAAATCATCCAGTGAAAAGCCAACACCGTGCGATTTGAGTTTGGTCATTTTGGCCACAATGTCATCCACATCCTTGACCAGCAGGCTTTCTGTCAGTTCCAGCTTGAGCTTTGAGGGTGGCGCACCCGTCTGGTCAAGCACCCGCAAAACATCCTCCACAAAATTGGTCCTGTGAAACTGGCGCGCGCTGACGTTGACGGCTACCGTCAAATGTGCGGTCGATGTATGCTCTGCCCAAACCCTCAGTTGCAAGCAGGCGGTTCGCAGAACCCAGTCACCCAATGGCAAAATTAGTCCGGTTTCCTCAGCGAGGGGAATAAAGTGCGCAGGTGACACCAAGCCGCGCCTCGGGTGCAGCCAGCGCACCAGCGCCTCGACGCCCATCATGCGCCCTTGTGTATCGACCTGCGGTTGGTAGTACACCAAGAACTGATTTTCCTGCAGGGCAAGCCGGAAGTCAGCTTCCAATGCCGCTCGGGTCGAGGCCGAAGACTGCATGTCAGCATCAAAAAACTGCAGCGTGTTACGCCCCGCGTCCTTGGCCTTGTACAGGGCAAGGTCGGCCCGTTTAAGCAGTTCTTCCACCGAGTCCTGGCTTTCATTGAACAAAGCCACCCCCAGACTGGCACTGCCATGGTGCGACAAGGGCCCCAGTAAAAAGGGTTCGCGAGCTGCAATCAGAATTTTTTCCCCGACAAGCTGGGCTTGCCCTGCGGCATCGCTCAGGCATCCGCTCAAATCCTGAAGAATGATCACGAACTCATCGCCACCGATGCGCGCCACGGTATCGCCTTCTCGCACGCAGTCACTCAGCCGCTCGCCCACCTGTTTGAGCAGCAAATCACCCTTGTCATGGCCCAAGGTTTCATTCAGTGCCTTGAAATTATCCAGATCAATGAACAAAAGAGCGCCGCTGCGCTTGCGCCGCACGCTACCAACCAGCGCCTGCTTAAGCCGGTCCGTCAGCAATCGCCGGTTCGGCAAACCGGTCAGGGTATCGTAAAAAGCAAGTTGCTGAATCTCGACCTCAGCGGCCTTGCGCAGCGTGATGTCGGTGAAAGTGCCTACAAAGTGGGTGGGGCGGCCCTTGCCACCCTTGACCGCAGTCACCGTCAGCCAGGCGGGAAAAATCATGCCGCCTTTGCGCCGGTTCCATATTTCACCCTGCCAACCGCCAGTATCACGGATGCACTCCCACATGGATTCGTAAAAGGCGGCATCTTGTCGTCCGGAGTTCAGCAGACTCATTTTCTGCCCAAGCGCCTCGGCCGGTTCGTAGTCGGTAATAGCGGTAAAGGCTTGGTTGACCCGCAAAATCACGCCCTGTGCATCGGTGATCGCCATGGCCTCATGCGACTCAAACGCGGCCCCGGCAATGCGCAGCCCCTCCTCTGCCCGCTTGCGATCGGTGATGTCGTAAATGTGGGCGCAAAAGTAATGCGTGCCATTTTGTTCCAGCGCCGAAACCGTCATTTCGATTGGAAATTCAGATCCATCGGCGCGCATGGCCGGTACTTCAGCGCGCTGACCAATGATGGACGATTGTTTGGTTTGCAAATAACGGACCACCCCCCTGCGATGGGCCTCGCGGTGGACAGGCGGCATGATCAGATCGGCCAGATCCTGCCCCATGGCATGCACCCGCGAATAGCCAAACATGCGTTCGGCCTTGGGGTTCCACCCCGTCACATGCCCACGGGCATCCATGTTGATGACGGCCCCGAGTGCACCATTGAGAAAAAAATTGGCCCGCTCAAGGCTGGCCCTGAGCTCAGCGACCAAGGAAGACTCGGATTCATCACGCAAGGGAGTCCTGGAGGTATCCATGTTCATCAAACCGTATCCTTCGCTAAGTGGCCATGTCCATTAAACCGTATCGTCGGCTGCATTGACCAGCGCTTTTGCGCTGACTTGGAGAACTATTTCACGCTTACCGCGTCCGTGATGCGGTAATACAACCCATATGAATCATCGTTCAAGACAGCAAACTTGCCCTCCACCGTCACCGGCTCCATGGAATACTTGACCGGGGTTTTGGTTCTGACCTCCACCATGCTTTCGGGGCCGCCCGGCACACAAAAAGAGCAGGTCATGGGCACCGAACTGAGCAAAAAATGCTTTTGTTTTTCACCCGGCTCCAGCGGCATCATGAACCCCTGAATGCGCTGGGTTTTGTCATGCAGCGCTTGCACATGCGCCGGAAAATTCGGCAACAAGCGGTTTTTGACGGATTTGGTCTTGACATCGGTGAGCACCGACCAAGGCACCACATCGGCGCGCTCGGGCAAAGGCGCATAAGGGCTGTTGGGGCTGTGCACACCGGGGCCTGTTCCTGCCACCGCCCCCGCCGCCGTACTGCCGCTGCCACCCGCCATCGGTGAACCCGACTGGGCCCCAGCAAAGCACGGCAACAGACTGGCAGCAAACAAAATAATCGGGGTGATCCGTTTCATGGGGTGTTCCAAAAGGGTGGAAATGATTCTAGTGCTCGTGCTTCATTCCGCAAAACTTGCCGATGGCCAAACCTTTGCAGGCGGCTTGCAACTCTTTGTTGCACACATCTTCCTTTTTACCGGACTCCAGGCACTTGGCCGCCGCTTCATGCGCGGCAGCCATGGCGCGGTGCCTGGCAATGTCTTCCCTGGTTTCCTTGTCGGTTTCTGATGCTATGCAAACAGTAGCTGCTTGCGCAATGAATATAAGCGCTGCAAGTGTTTTTTTCATAAATTTCCTTAATTTAAATTGGTTTAGCTTGATTGAAGAAGACTCAAAACACTGACCCGGTAGGCCCCCCAAGCAGGCAGCAAAGCCGCCCCGACAGACACCCCCAGCGCCACAGCGGGCACCACCACCAGCTCGGGTGGCCAGACCATGCCGCCGATGAGCAAAGTGTTGTCCAATTGCAGCAGCCACGCCAGCGCCCCCGCAAAAGCCTGACCCAGCAGCAGGCCCAACCCCGAGGCCAGCAGCCCCAGCCACAAGGCCTCGCACAGCAGCAAAGCCGCCACTTTGCCAGGGGGTGCGCCCAGCATGCGCAAGAGCGCCAGATCGCCACTGCGTTCACGCACCGCACTCCACAGGGCAATGAACACACTCAGCCCCGCCGTCAGCAGGAGCACCCCGGCAAAGGCGCGCAACACGTCGGTGCCCAAGCCCAGCATGTGCAGCAAGCGGGTGATTTCCAGCGCCGGTGCTGCTGCCTGCATTTCGGTGCTGGTGTTGATGTAGCGAGGGAAACTCATGGCTGCCATCGGCGACTTGTAGCGCACCAGCGCCATGGTGACTTCGCGCTCCTGCTCCATGATTTTGCGGTCATCTTCGTCCACGGCGGTAAAGTCCTCATGGACTTTCCAGACCGAGGCAGTGTCGGTCAGAATCAGCCGGTCCAGCACGCTGGCGCTGGGTGCCAGAATGCCCACCACGGTGTAAGTGCTGTCGCCATGTGCATGGCCACCCCCGCCCAGACCATGGGTGCCGACAAAGGTGTGGCCCACACCAAGACCGAGTTGACGGGCCACAGCAGCGCCCAGCACCACCTCCATCGGTGCCTGCCACCCCCGGCCTTGCGCCAGCGTGGCCTGGTAATGGCTGATGTAAGCCTGCGAAGTGCCCACGATGCGAAAACTGCGGAAGTTGTCTCCCAGGCTGACCGGGATGATGCTGGCGACCAGCGGGTGCTGCTCCAGCGCCTGCACCGCTTTCAGGGGCACATTGCCCGGCGGCACATCAATATGAAACACGCCCGCCAAAATAAGCTGCATTGGGCTGCCCTTGGCCCCCACCACCACGTCAATGCCGGCCAGATCGCGGTCAAAAGCCTTGTTCAGCTGGTGGCCCACCAGCAGCAAGAACGTGATGGAGGCCAGCCCCAGCCCGAGCAGCAGCACATTGAGCGCTGCGCCCATCGGGCGCGACCACAGGTATCGCCAAGCCAGAAACAGGGTTTTCATGCTACTTTTTTCATAGCTGGTTGCGCAGGAGGATCAAGCGGTGAAGGCCTATTTGACCCTCAACTTGACCCTCAACTTGACCCTCAACTTTTGCCGCCAGGAGCGTCGCCACACGGGCGTCGTGGGTGGCGATGACCAAGGTGGCACCGTGCTGGCGAGCCGTGGTCAGCAGCAGAGCGACAGCATCGGCGCAGGCCTGGTCGTCCAGACTGGCGGTCGGCTCGTCGGCCAGGATCACCCGGGGCTGCAGCAACACGGCGCGCGCCAGCGCCACCCGCTGGGCCTGGCCGCCCGAGAGCTGGGCTGGCTTGCGCTGCGCAAGGTCTTGCACACCCAAGGATTGCAAGGCCGCCTCGATACGGCTGGTGTCTTGCGCTTGGCCACTGGCCCAAAACGTGAGCGCCAGGTTTTGCTGCACCGTGAGCGCACTGCTCAAGTGCAATTTTTGCGGTAAAAAGCCAATTGCGCACGCCCGCCATGCGTCAGCAGCTATGTTTTTAAGAGCATTCAGGGACTGATCCGCCACCCACAACTCCCCCGAGGTGGGTGCCACCAGCGCCGCCAGCAGCGCCAGCCAGGTGGACTTGCCGCAACCCGAGGGTCCGCTGAGCAGCAAGACTGCCCCCTGGGGCACGTCGGCATCCGGGAACGCCAAGGTGGTGCCGCCTGGGTACTGGTAGGTCAACTGACGGGTTCGGATCATGCGACGAAGGCAGTGAGGGTCATGGAAGGCAATGCACCGTGTGCAACGGTTGAACAAGATTAAACAAGCTTGCTGGCAGTGTGCATTATTGACGAATCTGTCGTGACTGGCCCATGGTCAAAGGCAGCCTCGCGTTTGGCGCTGTAGCGAAAGTCACCATGGTGTTGTGACTTGTGCTTAAATTCAAGCGGAGGGCTTGCCTATGAGCGAATTCACTGCTTCACCCATCATTGATCAGAGCCTGTACCGGACGGCGCACCTGCATTGAAGAAAAGCCGTATTTGATTGGTTTGGGAACCGATATCTCCGAGCGTCGACTGCTCGAACAGGAAATGGTTCGCCAGGCCAGAACCGACTCGTTGACAGGGCTTGCCAACCGGCGTCATTTTATGGAGCTGGCCAAGTTGGAACTTGCGCGCGCGCTCAGGCATAAAAAGCAGCTTTCGGTGCTGATGCTGGACTTGGATGATTTCAAGCTGGTCAACGACTGCCATGGCCATCACATCGGCGACAGCTTGCTGCGTGCCGTGGCCGACACCATTCGAAAAACATTGCGTGAGATCGATATCGCTGGCCGACTCGGTGGCGAAGAGTTTGGCATTCTTCTGCCCGAAAGCGACACACGGCAATCCGCCGAAGTGGCAGAACGGCTGCGTCAAGAGGTCGCCCACACCATGGTTGCGCTGGCGGGGGACCAGACTTTGAGCGTGACCGCGTCGATCGGCATCAGCACCCTTTCGGATGAAAACGCCACCATCGACAAGATGCTGAGTCTGGCCGACAAGGCCATGTACGACGCCAAACACGCGGGGCGCAACCAGGTCTGTCTGGCGCAAGCCCGTGAGATCGACTAAAGCCCCGTTAGGCGGCTTGGTCCCAAGCCCTTTCCCATGGGTTTTTTCTGGGGCCAGCCCTGTTCAGCAGCGCTGCCCAAGGTGCCCGGCACCCACGCACAATGCGATACTTGCAGCAACTTCGGCAAGGATGCGCGGGCACACCCAAACACTTATTCCGTTTCCAGATCGATGCGACATTAGGCGCGAAGCCGCAGGCAGTGCTCTAGCTTGTCCCAGATCATTTCAGATGATCTTGGAGGACAAGGCGAAGCAACAACATGTCGGATTGATATGGAAATGGAATTAGCCACCGAAGTGGGCATGGGAATACCCAGACCTGCAACAGACCGTCAAAAATCAATTGAAATGGGGTTAAAAATGTCAAAAAGTGGGCAGCAAATTGTTTTCCCTAGCTATTATTTTCAAATGCCCAAGCGCCAGATAGACCCGGCCACCGCAAGGCCGGCGGGAACACCGCTCAAGCTGCCCACTGCCAACCCGCTGCAAAAAGCCCTGCGCCTGCACCAACAGGGCCAACTGGCCGAGGCCGCAGAGCTTTACAGCGCCATGTTGCGAAGCACCCCGAACCAAGTCGATTGCCTGCACTACTTGGGCCTGGTCAAGCACCAGATGGGGCTCAACGAAGAAGCTGTTGGCCTGATCCAGCAAGCCATTGCGCTCAAACCGTCAGACCCGTTTCAGCATTGCAATCTTGGCCTGACTTTGCATTGTCTGGGCCAGTACCAGGCAGCGCTGGACAGCTATGACCGCGCGCTGGCGCTGAGCCCCCAGTTCGTTCAAGCCATTGCCAACCGGGGCAACGTGTTGCGCGATCTGGGGCATCTTGAGGAGGCGTTGCAAAGCTATCGCGCGGCCCTTGCGCTCAATCCGGGCCATCTGGACGCCATCTCTGGCAGTGCCATGATTTTGCAGGGTCAGGGCCACTATGCGCAGGCGCTGCAATGTTTTGACGAGGCCATTGCCGTGAGCCCCAGCGCCTATTTTTTCAACGCGCGCGGCTGCATGTTGCAAAAACTGTTTCGCCTGGACGAAGCGCTGGCCAGCTTTGACCAGGCCATAGTGCTGCAGGGCGACTATACAGAAGCGTGGAGCAACAAAGGCGGCACCCACTACCTGCTGGGGCAACACGAGGCTGCGGTTGCGGCCTTTGACCACAGTGTCGCGCTCAAACCGGCATTGGCCCAAACGCGTCTGAAACGCTTGACCATGCGCATTCCGATGATTCTGGACGCGCACGACGATGTGGCCGCCATCCGCGCCAACTTTGCCAGCGACATCACTGCCTTCAACCAGTGGCTCGACCACAACCCGGTGTCCGATCCGCTAGAAGTGGTGGGCTCCTGCCAGCCGTTTTACCTGGCCTACCACGCGCAAAACAACCGCGAGCTGATCGCGCCCTACGGCCAGGTGTGCGCCAGGTTGATGGCGCAGTGGGCGCGTGAAAACGGCCTTGCCCCGCAGCTACCGCGGCGCATTGGGGCGTCCAAAATCCGCATCGGTGTGGCGTCCGCCCATGTGACCGACCATCCGGTATGGACCGCCATCGTGCGCGGCTGGTTTCAGGAGATCGACACCGAGCGTTTTGAACTGCATGTATTCCACCTGAGCACCGACGAAGACCCCCAAACCGACCTGGCCAAAGCGCGCGCCACGGCCTACCACAGTGGCGCAAAATCCACCCTGGAATGGGCCCAGCTGATCATCGCCAGCGAGGTGGATGTGCTGCTTTACCCCGAATTGGGCATGGACCCGTTAACGCCCCAACTGGCCGCCATGCGGCTGGCGCACCGCCAGGCCGCCACTTGGGGCCACCCCGAAACCACCGGCCTGCCCACCATCGACCTGTATTTGTCAGCCGAAGGTTTTGAAGATGCCATGGCGCAAGACTGTTACTCGGAGCGTCTGGTGTCCCTGCCAAACTTAGGCTGCTACTACGAACCAGCTGCCGTGCCGGTGGTGGAGGTCAAGCTGGCCGATTTGGGCGTCAAGGCGGGCTCGCCCTTGTTGGTTTGCCCCGGCTCGCCCTACAAATACGCGCCGCAGCACGATTCAGTGCTGGTTGACATTGCAAGGCAGGTGCCCAATGCGCAGTTTCTCTTCTTCACGGTGCCGGGTTTGGATGCGCTGAGCGACAAGTTGCAGCAGCGCCTGGCGGCCACCTTCCGCTCGGCGGGACTGGATCCGGCACGCCATTTGGTGGTGGCACCGTGGGCCACGCGCCCACAGTTTTACAGCATCATGCGCCAAGCCGATGTTTTTCTGGACACCATTGGTTTTTCGGGCTTCAACACCGCCATGCAAGCTGTGGATTGCGCCTTGCCGATCGTCACCGTGGAAGGCAAATTCATGCGCGGGCGCTTTGGCAGCGCTATCTTGCGGCGCATGGCGCTTGATGAGTTGGTGCAGCAAGATGACAGCGCTTACGCACAAGCCGCCATCAGGCTGGCCAGCAACCCCGCTTACCGCAACGCAATGAAAGCAAAGATGGCCGCCCAGCGGGCTATTCTTTACCGCGACAAAGCGCCGGTGCGGGCGCTGGAAGCTGCCTTGCAACAATGGTGCGCAGATGGCCAGTAATCCCAGGTCATTGCGTTTCCAGATCGATACGACGCCACAACCTGCTTCTTTGAGCACCAAAAGAAAACCCGCAGATTTTTAAGATCTGCGGGTTTCTTGATGGAAATCAGTTCAATCCAGGTTCAATCAACGAGCGGGTTTGGCCGGTCTTTTCTGCGCATCGCGCGGTACAAACACCTTGCCGCCATTGCCGGGCTTCACACCCATCGGTTTGCCAAATGCCGGTTTACGGGCACCAAAATCACCACGGGGCGCGCCAGCGTCAAAGCGGGGGCCAAAATCACCGCGTGGTGCAGCATTTTCGTGACGGGCTCCAAAGTCTGAGCGGGGTGAGCCAGCGTCATGGCGAGCACCGGCAAAACGGTCATTGAAGCCACCCTTGCGCTCGTAGCTGCGGCCTTCGGGCTGGCCAAAACCACCACCACTATTACTTTGATAGCTGCCTGCGCCCGCAATTCGGGGGCCACTGGCATTTCTGTCTGCAAAACCACCACGATTGGCACCAAACCCGCCGGAGCGGCCACCGCCGCCACCAAAGTTGCCACCACGCGGCGCGTGATGGTCGTGCGCGCCACGGCTGTCACGGCCGCCACCGCCAAAGCTGGTGTTGGGACGGGAATCCGGAAAGCGCTGCTTGGGCTCCATGCCGGCAATGGTTTCACCCTTGAAAAGATGGTGGCTGTGAAACTCGATGTCCATGATCTTGCGGCGGTCACGGAACTCGGCAAACGTGACAGCAATACCATCACGCCCGGCGCGGCCAGTGCGGCCAATGCGGTGGGTGTAGTCTTCTGCCTTCATGGGCAAGCCAAAATTGAACACGTGGGTGACGGTGGGCACATCAATACCACGGGCCGCCACATCGGTTGCCACCAAAATCTGCACCTGGCCCTGGCGCAGCGCCATCAGGCGGCGGTTGCGCAAGCCCTGGCTCAAGGCACCGTGCAATGCAACTGCCGAGAAGCCTTCTTGTTGCAGGTCGTTGGCCAAGCCATCACACTCGATCTGGGTACTGGCGAACACAATGGCCTGGTTGATGGTGGTATCGCGCAGCCAGTGGTCGAGCAACTTGCGTTTGTGCTGGGCGTTGTCGGCCCAGAACAGCTTCTGGCTGATGTTGGCGTGTTTTTCTTGTGGCGAATCGATCTGCAGTTTTTGCGGCTCGCGCATCACACGGGCAGCGAGCTGCTGGATGCGCGGGGCAAAGGTGGCGCTGAACATCATGGTCTGCTTGCGCCCGATGGTGAGCTGGTTGATTTCAGCCAAATCATCGGAAAAGCCCAGATCCAGCATGCGGTCGGCTTCGTCCACCACCAAAAATTGCACCTGGTCGAGCTTGATCTGCATGGAGCGCTGCAGGTCCAGCAGGCGGCCGGGGGTGGCCACCACCAGATTGGCGTTTTGCAGCTTGGCAATTTGCAATTGGTAAGGCATGCCGCCCACAATGTTGGCCACGCGCAGGCCGCGGCAATGCTGCACCAGATCAATCGCGTCGTGCGCGACTTGCTGGGCCAATTCACGGGTGGGGCACACAACCAGCGCGCCGGGTATGGCGGGTGAGAAATGGCGGGCATTGGTGGGGTCTTTGCGCTTGGGGCGCTTGGGGGGTGCCTCGCCTTTGGCGGCAGCTTCGGCCACAGCGCGCTCAAAGTCAGCGCGCTCCTTGGCTTCGGCTTGCGCTTGTTGCGCAAGCAAGGTGTGCAACACGGGCAACAGGAAAGCGGCTGTTTTGCCGCTGCCGGTTTGGCTGGACACCATCAAATCGGTAAAACGCGCCGTTTCATCGGCATCACCATGGCCTTGCATGGCAATCGGAATAGCCTTGAGCTGCACTGTGGTGGGCTGCGTAAAGCCCAGGTCTTTGACCGCCTGAACCAGCTGCGGGGCCAAGCCCAAGACGACAAAGCCATTGGGAGCTTCGGCCACGGGCTGCTCAGTATCAGGGGCCATCGCCGGAGCGTTTACGGCAGTGTTAATGGAAAAGTTTTCGACAAGCGATGCTTCGCCCGTCGCTTGAAAAGCGTCAGTCATGAATTTACTCACACGCGAGCGCCGCAGGTTGTGCGACTGCTCCGTCAATGGTTAAAAAACATCAACCATCAAACGGAACCGGCTCTGACTCACAAGGAGTTCAATCAGCGCTGGGAGCCCTTTTTTGCAAGTTCGTAACTTGCATTGAGCCCAGTGAATGTTGGGAGATGTACAAATATGCACCACTCAATGCAGTGCAGCCCAAGATTATGGCATGGATTCGGGTTTCTACCTAACTTTCACGTTAAGCCCCCAAATTCAGGAAGTGTTTTCGGTAGTGTTCCAGCTCGTCAATCGACTCATGCACATCGGCCAGCGCGGTATGGCGCTGCTTCTTTTTGAACGCGCTGTACACCTCGGGCCGCCAGCGTTTGGACAACTCCTTGAGCGTGCTCACATCCAGGTTGCGGTAGTGGAAAAAAGCCTCCAGCTTGGGCATGTACTTGACCAGAAAACGCCGGTCCTGGCCGATGCTGTTGCCGCACAAGGGCGAGCTGCTTTTGGGTACGTATTGACTCAAAAAGGCAATCAATTGGTCCTGCGCCTGCGCCTCGGTCAGGCTTGATGCCTTGACCTTGTCGATCAGCCCGCTCTTGCCATGGGTGCCTTTGTTCCAGGCGTCCATTTTGCCGAGTTGCTCGTCGCTTTGGTGAATCACCAGCACGGGGCCTTCAATGCGGCATTCGAGCTTGGGGCCGGTCACGATGACGGCAATTTCAATGATCCGCTCGTTTTCCGGGTTCAGCCCGGTCATTTCGCAATCGAGCCAGACCAGGTTTTGGTCTGATTTGGTGAGTACCGGGTCTAGCGGGGGGGTGTTTGGGCAATCCATGTCGGCCATTGTCGCTGATGGCCTAAACTCGGGCGCCATGCCTGACTCGATTACTTCTTTACCTTCCTCCCTGATGTTGACCTTTGCTTTTGCGCTGACCCTGGCTGCCGGTCTGCTGCTGAAAATGTGGCTGAGCTCGCGCCAGATTCGCCATGTGGCGCAGCACCGCGCGCAAGTACCGGGCGCATTTGCCCAGACCATCACGCTGGCGGCCCATCAAAAGGCGGCCGACTACACCCTGAGCAAAGCCCGCTTTGGTTTGCTGGAGCTGGCTTTGGGCACCGCCGTGCTGCTGGGCTGGACGCTGCTGGGCGGATTGTCTATCGTCAACCAGACCCTGCTGGCCTGGCTGGGCGGCGGCATGGCACAACAACTTGCGCTGCTGACGGCGTTTGTGCTGATCAGCGGCGTGATTGATTTGCCGCTCACGCTCTACCAGACCTTCGTGATTGAGGAGCGCTTTGGTTTCAACAAAATGACGCTCAAACTGTGGCTGGCAGACTTGCTCAAGTCCAGCCTGGTCGGCCTCTTGATTGGCCTGCCGATTGCCGCGCTGATTTTGTGGATGATGGGTGCCACCGGCCGCTGGTGGTGGCTGTGGGCCTGGGGCGTCTGGATGGGCTTTAATCTGCTGCTCTTGATGATTTACCCGACCTTTATCGCCCCACTGTTCAACAAGTTTTCGCCGCTGGAAGATGAAACCGTCAAAACCCGCGTGACGGCGCTGATGCAGCGCTGCGGTTTCTCGGCCAAGGGGCTGTTCGTGATGGATGGCAGCAAACGCAGCGCCCATGCCAATGCCTACTTCACCGGCTTTGGCGCGGTCAAGCGGGTGGTGTTTTTTGACACCCTGCTGTCCAAGCTGACGCCAGGTGAGGTCGATGCCGTGCTGGCGCATGAATTGGGACACTTCAAGCACAAACATGTGCTCAAGCGCATTGTGTCGATGTTTGCCATGAGCCTGGCTGGCTTTGCGCTGCTGGGCTGGCTGGCCACCCAAGCGTGGTTTTACACCGGGCTGGGCGTGCAGCCGAATCTGAACGCGCCCAACGACGCGCTGGCCCTGTTGCTGTTCATGCTGGCCGTGCCGGTGTTCACCGTGTTCATCGGCCCGGTGATGGCCCAATTTTCGCGCAAACACGAGTTTGAAGCCGACGCCTATGCCGTGGCCCACACCAGCGGAGCCGACCTGGCCAGTGCCCTGCTCAAGCTGTACGAAGACAACGCCTCCACCCTGACACCCGACCCGGTGTACGTGAAGTTCTACTACTCCCACCCGCCGGCGTCTGAACGGCTGGCCCGAATGACGGCCTAGGTCCACAGCTCACCCCATGCCCAATTCCTTGAAGCAAAACAAGCCTCTACCGCACGCAAAACGTGCGCTGACAGCTACAGAAGTTGTAGCAAATCTGGCCAAACTGGAAGGCTGGAGACTCACGGGCGATGGCCCCACAGTGGCGATTGAAAAGACTTACAGCTTTGCCGATTTCTACCCCACCATCGCTTTTGTCAACGCCTTGGCCTTTATCGCCCACGCGCAGAATCACCACCCCGAGCTGACGGTGCATTTCAAGCACTGCGTGGTGCGCTGGCACACCCATGACGTGCAAGGGATTTCAATGGCTGATTTTGACTGCGCGGCACGAGTTGACGCCTTGCTGACATGAGGGCCCGGCACCGGGCGAGCCTTTGATGGCGACGTCCACACTGCAACGCGGCCTGATTGTGGCCAACTACGGTCGCCATTTTTTGGTGGAAACGCCCCAGGGACAGCGACTGATCTGCCACTCACGCGGCAAAAAAAGCCAGGGGCTGGTAGGTGACCGGGTACTGTGGCAGGCCTCCACCGACGAAGGCACGATTGAGAAGATTGAGCCGCGCCGCAACGTGTTTTACCGGCAGGACGAGATTCGCACCAAGTCGTTTGCCACCAATCTGGACCAGATTCTGATTCTGATTGCTGCCGAGCCCGAGTTTTCCAGCAGCCAGCTCTCTCGCGCACTGATTGCGGCCGAGGCCGAGCACATCAAACCCATCATCGCGCTGAACAAAAGCGATCTGGTCGAGCCCTTCGCGCGCGCCTGGGAGTGGCTGCGGCCTTACCGGCAAATGCACTATGGTGTGCTGCCGCTGTCGCTCAAGCAGTCAAGCGAGGTTGACCATGTGGAGCTGCTCAAGCTGCTGCACGGCAAGACAACGCTGGTGCTGGGGCCGTCCGGCGCGGGCAAAAGCACCCTGATCAACCTGCTGGCACCCGGCGCGCTGGCGCAGACCGGCGAGATTTCACAAGCCCTCAATTCGGGCAAACACACCACCACCAGCACCACCTGGTACTGGGTGGACACCGACAAGACCACCGCGCTGATTGACTCACCCGGCTTTCAGGAGTTTGGCCTGAACCACATCGACCCGGCGCAGCTGGCGGCCTACATGCCTGACCTCAAACCGCACGTGGCGCACTGCAAGTTCTACAACTGCAGCCACCTGCACGAACCCGGCTGCGGCGTCATGGCAGCGGTCAATTCAGACGCTAGCGCACATGAAATAAGCGCCAACCGCTACAAAATTTATAGCGATTTGTACGCCGAACTAAGCCAGGCCCGCAAGTATTGAACTCAAGGCCTGCAGCAAGCGTCGCACTGCGCGGGCGTGCCCACGCTGATGCGCAGGTACTGCTCAATGCGCGCTTGCCTGAAGTGCCGCACCAGCACCGCGTGTTCGCGCAAACGCGCTGCCAGCATGGCGGCATCATGCTGGCGATGCAGGGCAAATACAAAGTTGGCCTGCGAGGGCAGCACCTCAAAACCCAAGTCCTCCAGCGCCAGCGCCAGCCCTTCACGCGCGCTCATCACCGCCTGGCGGGTCTGCTCAAAGTAAGCGTGGTCTTCAATGCAGCGAGCGCCCCGGCAATGGCCAGGCGGTCCAGTGGATAGGAGTTGAAGCTGTTCTTGACCCGCGCCAGCGCATCAATCAAAGGTGCCTGGCCACAGGCAAACCCAACGCGCAAACCCGCCAGCGAGCGCGATTTGGACAGCGTGTGAACCACCAGCAAGTTGGGGTACTGGTCAATCAAGGGTATCGCACTGTCACCACCAAAGTCCACATAAGCCTCGTCTACCAGCACCACCCTCTGGGGGTACAGTTTCAGCAGTTGCTCAATTTGCGCCAGCCCCATGCCAATGCCGGTGGGTGCGTTGGGGTTGGCGATGACGACGCCAGCCACCTCGCCCCCGCGTCTTGGGACGCGCATAGGCCGACACGTCGATGCGCATGGCGGGCGTCAGGGGCACAGTCTGCACGGCAATGCCATACAAATGGCAGTACACCTGATAAAAGCTGTAGCTGATGTCGGGCATCAGGAGCGGGGCATCGTGCTGGAAAAAGGCAAAAAAAGCGTGCGCCAGCACCTCATCGGATCCGTTGCCGACAAACACCTGACTGGCGGCCAGGCCGTGGTAGCGCGCAATGGTTTGGCGCAGCGCCAGCGCTTCGGGGTCTGGATAAAGCTGCAAACCCTGCTGCGCCGCCGCCGTGATGGCCGCAACAACCCGGGGCGAAGGTGGGTAGGGGTTTTCGTTGGTGTTGAGCTTGACCAAGTGCTCGATTTTGGGCTGCTCGCCCGCCACATAAGGCACCAGCCGCTCCAGCGCAGGGCTGAAAAAAGAAGTTTTTAAGACCATTTCACTTCAATTTTGATAGCATATTGCGCACGTTCTGTATGCGCAAACGGCCAATTTCTCTTATAAAATTAGCCCAGCAGGCGGGCCAGCGTCAAAAGCGCCAGCAACACCATCCACATCACCACGGTGCGCCAGACCAAGCCCACGATAACCGCCAGATGCGCCACCTCCGGCTGCTGCCCAGCGGGCTGGGTGGCTGCACCCGCGACGTTGCTGGCAGCGGCGCCCAGACGGATATTGACCGCGCCCGAGGTGGCGGCCAGCACAATGCCATCGCTGTCAGAGCCGCCATCGTCCTGGCTGGTGGGAACGTAATTGCGCCAGCCGTCAATCGCATCCTCAAAACTGCCGACCACGGCAAAGCTGATGGCGGTCAGGCGCGCGGGCAACCAGTCGATGGCGCGCCAGGCGTCCACTGCGGTCTGCTGCAGAGCCGGGCTGACGGGGTGGTGGTGGGCATCGCTTTTGTGCTGCCAGTAGCGCACGACAAACTCGCTCAGGCGGTACAGCACCGCGCCGGCCGGTCCCAAACCAAAGGCCGCCAGCACCGAGAACCAGGCCAGCACGCCAAACACATGGCGATGCGCGGCCAGCACCGAATACTCGATCACATGGCGCACGATCTCACTGCGGGGCAACTCGCTGGCGTCGATCTGCTTCCAGGCGGCCAGCACTTCGCGGGCGCGGTCTTCATCACCATTGGCCAGCGCATCGCGGATTTGGGTAAAGTGAAAGCTGAACTGCCTAAAACCGAGCGTGACGTACAGCACGGCCACGCTCCACAGCATGGCGACGGGCCAGCCCACAAACCGGTCGAGCAAACCGTAAATCAGCAGCGCAAACAAGGCGGGTGCACCAACCGATAAGCCCCAGGCCAGCCAGCCATGGTGTGACTTGCCCGCGTCGAAATTGCGGGTGCTCCAGCGCACCCAGGCGCGCAGGCTGGCGTGAACGAGGTTGCCCCGCCCCAGAGGGCGCGCCTGTTCCAGCAACAGGGCAAAAAGCACAGAGATAAAGCTCATGCGGGCATCCTGGATTCAGTTGGACACGCCTGAGTGGGTCGCTGGCGCGTCCGGGTAGGCGCGACAACGCCGCAGGCTACTGCCTGCCAGGCGGCGCAACACCCCGGCACGTTGCCAGCGGCTCAATAGGGCGTGTAGCGCTCTCACTCAAATGGTGAACTTTATCAAAGCCAAAAAATTCAATTTTCATAAGGACTTATTGATGAAAGCGAGCGGTCAACTGAGGAATCTAGGATGATAGCGCCGCCGTGGCTCAGGCTGACAGCAAGCGGTAAAAGTTGCGCAACATGCCAGCGGTTGCGCCCCAGATGAAGCGCTGGGTGCTCTGGCCGTTGGCTTGCTCCTGGTAAGGCATGGAGAACCATTCGCGCCGAACGCCCTGCCACTGCACCGCGTGGCGTTGGTGGTGCACCGGGTTCATCAAAAATTCCAGCGGCACCTCAAAAACATCGTCCACTTCATGCGCATTGGGCGTCAGCGTAAAACCAGTTTGCACCAAGGCGATGACCGGCGTGATGATGAAGGCCGACCCGGTTACGTAATGCGGCATTACGCCCAGCACCTGCACCATAGCGGGGTCCAGGCCGATCTCTTCCTGCGCCTCGCGCAAGGCGGTGGCGCAGGCGTCAGCATCGCCTTCATCGGCCTTGCCGCCGGGAAACGCAATTTGCCCGGAGTGGGTGGACAGGTGCGCGGTGCGCTGCGTCAGCAACACGGTCGGCTGCGCGCGCATCACAATCGGCACCAGTACCGAAGCATGCAAGGGCGCACGCTCAGAAAACTTGACTTCTGACAGCAATTCGGGCAACCACTGCGGCGGCGCTGTGAAGCGCTGGCGCAAGGCGTCTGGCTGCAGCGCAGCCGGGGCCACGGCAGGCAGATGCGCGTCCACTCCTTCAACCGGAATCAGGCGCGGATCAAACTGCGGCAGCTTGTGCGAAGGGTGATTGAATTCGTTGGACGACACGGGAACAATCTGTAATCTGGGGCCGGTAAGCTGGATCAGGGCCAAAACAAAAAACCGCCACAAGCATACGCTCTGGCGGTTTTGTTGAAACAGCTGGTAACTGTGTTGGACGTTAGGCAGTCATCACAGGTTACGCGGTCATCAGATGTTACGCAGCAACAGCTGTTTTCTTGGCTGGCAGCTTTTCCTTGATACGAGCTGACTTGCCGCTGCGATCACGCAGGTAGTACAGCTTGGCACGGCGCACATCGCCACGGCGCTTGACTTCGATGCTGGCGATCAAGGGGCTGTAGGTTTGGAACGTACGCTCCACACCTTCACCGCTGGAAATCTTGCGCACAATGAAACCACTGTTGAGGCCGCGATTGCGCTTGGCAATCACCACGCCTTCATAAGCCTGCACCCGTTTGCGGGCGCCTTCAACCACATTGACGCTGACCACCACGGTGTCACCGGGGGCGAATTCGGGAATAACTTTCCCCAGACGAGCAATTTCTTCTTGCTCAAGAGTTTGAATCAGATTCATGATGTCTTTCAATGATCTTGGCAGCACCTGCGTCGGGATTGACGCACTAAATTTCACTGCCGGGCAGCAAAATGGTCGGCCAGAGGATCTGGTAAGCCCGCCATTATAGCCTGATGCCGCGACCGCTATTCAAAAGCGAATAATCCGTACCTTCAGACCAATCGGGCCAGGAAGGCCTCATCTTCGGCCGTCAAGCTGCCCTGTTGATGTGCCTTCTTAATCAGCTCCGGCCGTAAACGCTCGCTCAGGGCCAGTCGCTGCTCGCGCCGCCAACGCTCGATCTGACCATGGTGACCCGACAGCAGCACGGGCGGCACCGGCCGGCCTGCCCAACTCTCAGGGCGCGTGTAATGGGGACAATCGAGTAAACCATCGAGCGCGGGGTTGAAACTATCTTGGCTGTGGCTTTGCTCGGTGTTC
Source organism: Candidatus Rhodoferax bjergmarkensis (assembly GCA_016708345.1). GTDB lineage: Bacteria > Pseudomonadota > Gammaproteobacteria > Burkholderiales > Burkholderiaceae_C > Rhodoferax > Rhodoferax bjergmarkensis. The sequence continues at coordinate 94,513 of JADJFX010000016.1, read as the reverse complement.
AACACCCCTGGCTGCAAGCGGGCCACCGCATCGAGCAAAGGCCATGGCGGCAATTTCGCCGCCTGACAAGACAAAATCACCCAGACTGACCTGGTGGGTCACGTGCTCATCGATAAAGCGCTGATCAATCCCCTCGTAGCGACCACAAACCAGAACAGCCCCTTGGCTGCCCGCCCAGCGCTCGACCATGGCATGATTCAGCGGCTGGCCGGCCGGAGAAAAAGCACGACCGGTGCTACATCTGCGCGCTTTGATTGAATAGCTTTGAGGCACTGCGCCAAAGGCTCGGCCAGCATGACCATGCCCGGCCCGCCACCAAAGGGACGGTCATCAACGCGTTTGTAGTTACCGTCAGCGAAATCGCGCGGATTGCTCAGTTTGACCTCGACCTGACCCGACTCATAGGCGCGCCGGGTGATGCCGCTGCTCAGCAAGGGACTGAACAATTCGGGAAACAGGGTAATCACGTCAAAACGCATGACGCTGCACTTAGAAATCAGCTTGCCAGTCCACCAGAATGCGCCGACCCGGCAAATCGACGCTGTCGATGTAGACCGACACGAAAGGAATCATCCTCTCGAGCGTTTTGCCATCCGCCTGGTAGTCCAACACCAGCACTGTTTGCGGGCCGGTGGAAAGCAGTTCTCTGACCGTTCCCAAGGCAATGCCCTCGCGGTTGACGACCGCCAGGCCAATCAGATCGACCCAGTAATACTCATCTTTTTCAACCGTTGGGAAACTGGAACGGGAAATAAAAATACGCGCGCCGCGCAAGGCGTCGGCGCCGTTGCGGTCAGCAACATCACGCGCGCAAGCGACCACGGAGTCGGAATGGACCTTGGCTTCGACAATCTTTAGTTTGGCGACACCGGAAAATGTTTTTGTGCCCTTCTCGGAAGGCAACAAGAACCAGTGCCTGGAAGAAAAAAGCGCCTCGGGATCGGCGCTGTAGGGCAGGACTTTGAACCAGCCCTTGATACCCCAACCATCCAGAATACGCCCGACTTCGATGGCATCCGCCGGCAGTTCGGCGGGTTCGAGGCCGGGCAACATCAATCAGGCTGCTTTTTTGGCAGCTTGGTTGATCAGGCGCTCTACCGTAGGAGAGGCTTGGGCGCCAACGCCCTTCCAGTAGGTCAGGCGGTCCTGGGCAATGCGGATGCTCTCTTCATTGGCGGTCGCAATCGGGTTGTAAAAACCGATGCGCTCAATGAAGCGGCCGTCACGACGGGTGCGCTTGTCGGCTACAACAATATTGAAAAACGGGCGAGCTTTTGCACCGCCACGGGCGAGTCGAATGACGACCATGATTTATCCTTTGGGGGTGGCGGAGTATTAATTCCACCATTTAATTCAGCACTTAATCCAGCGTTTGAGACACGCGACATGACCACCCGGCCAGCGACACACTGAATAGCCCATCATTATAACGTTCCAATTCTTTATGCCAACCCCAGGCACTGCCAAGATCAAAGTTAAATCACATGAAAAACAAAACCATCGCCACCTGGCTGGCGCTCGCGGCGGCCCATTGGGGCTGCATCGCTTCTATTTACGGGGCTGGGGCGACTGGCTGGGCTGGTTGCTGCCCATCCCAACGGCGATCGGTCTTTATGGCATTGAAAGGGTGCAGCAACATGGCTTGGACGACCGCTGGAGTTGGTTATTGATTCCACCGCTGGGTTTTACCATGTCCGCCTGCGCCCTGACTGCCATCGTCTATGGTTTGACGGCGCCCGAAAAATGGAACGCCAAATTCAATCCATCTGCGCCGCCAGATGCTGCGCCCGGCCACACCCGCTGGCTCACCATAGGCGCGGTCATCCTGGCCTTGCTGCTGGGCGCTACCGTGCTGCTGAGCAGCCTGGCGTTCAGCTTTCAACACTACTTTGAATACCAGCTCCCGCAACCAGCCCAAACCTCGCAATGATTTAAGCTTCCAGCCCTCGAAATCAAAGCGCAAGCAGCTACTTTTTTTATAGCATCAAAAAATATACAAACTAACCCAATAGGCGACAGCGGCGACAAAAGCACTGGCTGGAATGGTAAAAATCCAGGCCCAGACGATGTTGCCTGCCACACCCCAGCGCACCGCACTGGCACGTTGAACCGACCCTACGCCCACGATGGCACCGGTGATCGTGTGGGTGGTGGAAACGGGAACGCCGATGGCCGTGGCCAGGAACAGCGTCATGGCGCCACCTGTTTCAGCACAAAAGCCGCCCACGGGCTTGAGCTTGGTGATTTTTTGCCCCATGGTCCTGACAATGCGCCATCCGCCAAACATGGTGCCTGCGCCGATCGCCAGGTAGCAACTCACAATGGACCAGGTCGGCGGCGCAGCATCAGTGGCATTCGCATAACCGGTGGCAATCAGGAGCATCCAGATGATACCAATGGTTTTTTGGGCATCATTGCCCCGTGCCCCAGACTGTAGGCACCGGCCGACACCAACTGCATGCGACGAAACCACTTGTCCACTTTCAAGGGACGCGTCCGCCGAAAGACCCAGGCCACCAATACCATCATCAGTGAGCCAAGCAAAAAACCCAGCAACGGAGATACAAAAATAAAGGCCACCGTTCTCAAAATGCCGGTTGACACCAGCGAGCCAGCGCCGGACTTGGCGATGACAGCCCCCACAATGCCACCAATCAGGGCGTGTGATGAACTGCTGGGAATGCCGTAGTACCAGGTAATCAAATTCCATGAAATGGCCCCCAACAGGGCACCGAACACCACATGGGTATCCACCACGCCGGGTTGCACAATGCCTTTTCCCACCGTGGCCGCCACGCTGAGGTGAAAAACCAAAATGGCAATCACATTGAAAAAAGCTGCGAACAACACCGCTTGCCCGGGCTTGAGAACGCCGGTGGAGACAACGGTGGCGATCGAATTGGCGGCATCATGAAAGCCATTCATGAAATCAAACATAATGGCCAGCACCACCAGCAGCACCACCACCCACAGGGCCGTTTGTACGGTTTCCATAACTGAATGCGCCGTTGGATCAGGAGTTTTCGAGGACGATGCCCTCGATGACGTTGGCAACGTCTTCACATTTGTCGGTAATGGTTTCCAGCAACTCGTAGATGGCCTTGAGCTTGATGACTTCGCGCACATCCGGCTCTTCCCGGAACAGTTTGCTCATGGCGCTGCGCATGACGCGATCCGCATCGGATTCAAGGCGGTCAATTTCTTCGCAGGTCTTGAGCGCGGCTTCTGCCGTCGACTGATCGGAAATATGGCTGAGCAATTTCACCGCGTCGCGCAAGCGTTCACAGCATTTGACGCTCAAATCCGTCAGTCGCACGATTTCTTCCGTCATGTGGCGAACGTCGTACAAAGCCATGGTTTCAGCCGAGTCCTGGATCAGATCCGCCACATCGTCCATGGTATTGATGAGGGAGTGAATCTGCTCCCGGTCAATCGGAGTGATGAAGGTGATGTGGATGGCTTTGTTGACATCATGCGTGACGCGATCGGCTGCGCGCTCAGCGTCATCGACTTCCTGGTTGTACTTGGCCCGCAAATCCAGATCGCTGTAATTGGCCACCAGCTTGGAAAAAGCTTTGGCGGCTTCGACGATGCGCTCTGCATGTTGGTTGAACATCTCGAAAAAATTGCCCTCACGGGGCAACAACTTTGCAAAAAACATCACCATCTCCTCAACCAAAATCGAACATTCTTGAAGTCTTCAAGTGGTGAGAGTTTAACCGCCGCAGTTTGACTGACACATTTCTGTAATATTTATGTCGTATTAAGCACTTCTGAAAATAAAGTAAACCGCACCGACCATGCACAATGCGGCCCACAGATAGTCCAGTTTGAACGGCTCTTTAAGGTACATCATGGCAAACGGGACGAAAACAGCCAGCGTGATGACCTCCTGCATGATTTTGAGCTGCCCCACGCTGAACCCAGCTTGCTGGAAACCAATCCGATTCGCCGGCACCTGCAAAGCGTATTCAAACAGTGCAATGCACCAACTCGCCACCGCAGCGATGTACCAGGGAGCAGTCGCCAAATTCTTCAAGTGCCCGTACCAGGCAAACGTCATGAACACGTTACTGCCCACCAAAAGCAACACCGTTTGCCAGGACAGAGGAATGAACGAGAGTTGAGACATGCTGCATTTTCTGGCACCAAGTTTCAGGCACCCATTAAAAAAGCGCCTCGCAACACAAGGCCGCAAGACGTCCAGCTCAACTGGTCGAGCGCAGAACGCGCCGGTTGGCAAATCAAGCCGCTGCGTTTCCTTGACCGAAGCAGCCGCCTCGGTATAGTCCTGCACTTGGTCGAAATTCAGGTACTGGTAAACCGTGTCGCTGGCTGCTGTCAACACGCCCATGTCAGCCATGTACTCAGCTTTCGTGGGAATGCGGCCCAACTTGGAGCAAATCGCGGCCAGCTCGGCACTGCCCAGATAGACATTGCTGTTCTTGCCCAAGCGATTGGGGAAGTTGCGGGTGGAAGTTGAGAACACGGTTGCACCCTCCTTGACCTGTGCCTGGTTGCCCATGCACAGGCTGCAACCCGGCATTTCCATGCGGGCGCCAGCCGAACCCAGCACGCCGTAGTGCCCTTCTTCGCTTAGCTGTTTGGCATCCATCTTGGTTGGTGGTGCCATCCACAATTTAACGGGAATATCGCGCTTGTTTTCGAGCAGCTTGGAGGCAGCGCGGAAATGGCCGATGTTGGTCATGCAGGAGCCGATAAATACTTCGTCGATCTTGGCACCGGCCACGTCAGCCAAAGTTTTCACGTCATCAGGATCATTGGGGCAGGCCACGATGGGTTCCACAATGTCAGCCAGATCAATTTCAATCACGGCGGCATATTCGGCGTCCGCATCAGCTTTGAGCAACTGGGGGTCCGCCAGCCACGCTTCCATGGCTTTGATGCGGCGCTTGATGGTGCGCACATCGGAATAACCTTCGGCAATCATCCACTTGAGCATCGTGATGTTGCTGTTGATGTACTCAATGATAGGCTCTTTGTTCAAATGCACGGTGCAACCACCGGCACTGCGCTCGGCAGACGCATCGCTCAACTCGAACGCCTGCTCCACCTTCAGGTCTGGCAAACCCTCAATTTCCAGAATGCGGCCGGAGAAAATGTTTTTCTTGCCCTGCTTGGCAACGGTCAACAGACCGGCCTTGATGGCGTACAGAGGAATCGCATTGACCAGATCACGCAGCGTGATGCCGGACTGCATTTTTCCTTTGAACCGCACCAGCACGCTCTCGGGCATGTCCAGCGGCATGACGCCGGTGGCCGCACCAAAGGCCACCAGACCAGAACCAGCCGGGAAGCTGATGCCAATCGGGAAACGGGTATGACTGTCGCCACCTGTGCCCACGGTGTCGGGCAGCAACATGCGGTTGAGCCAGCTGTGGATGATGCCGTCACCCGGACGCAGCGGTACACCACCGCGCGTGCTGATGAACTCGGGCAACTCGTGGTGCATTTTGACGTCCACTGGCTTCGGATAAGCAGCGGTGTGGCAGAACGACTGCATTACCAAATCCGCACTAAAGCCCAGGCAAGCCAGATCTTTGAGCTCGTCACGGGTCATCGGGCCAGTTGTGTCTTGCGAGCCGACACTGGTCATTTTGGGTTCGCAGTAGGTACCGGGGCGAACACCTTGACCGGCTGGCAAACCGCAAGCACGACCCACCATTTTTTGCGCCAGCGTGAAGCCTTTTTTGGTGTCCGCCGGGTTTTGCGGCAAACGGAACAAGGTGCTGACAGGCAGACCCAGAGCCTCCCGGGCCTTGGCGGTCAGGCCACGACCAATGATCAGGGGAATGCGGCCACCTGCGCGCACTTCATCAAACAGCACTTCACTCTTGACCGTGAACTCGGCAATGACCTTGCCGCTTTTGAGGGCCTTGCCGTCATAAGGGCGCAGTTCAATCACGTCGCCCATGTTCATCTGACCAACATCCAGCTCAATCGGCAAAGCACCCGAGTCTTCCATGGTGTTGTAAAAAATCGGCGCGATTTTTCCACCCAGACACACACCGCCAAAACGCTTGTTCGGGACAAACGGAATGTCTTCACCGGTAAACCACAGCACCGAATTGGTGGCCGACTTGCGCGATGAACCAGTGCCCACCACGTCGCCCACATAGGCCACCAGATTTCCCTTGGCTTTCAATTCGTCAAAGAACTTGACCGGGCCACGTTTGCCGTCTTCCTCCGGCACGATGCCGGGACGCGCATTTTTTGTGCATGGCCAGTGCATGCATGGGAATGTCGGGACGGCTGAAGGCGTCGGGCGCGGGGGACAGGTCATCGGTATTGATTTCACCCTCAACCTTGAAAATGGTGAGCGTAATCGACTGTGGAACTTCAGGGCGCGAGGTAAACCACTCGGCCTCGGCCCAGCTTTGCAGCACGGCCTTGGCCTGGGCGTTGCCTTTGTCGGCCTTATCCCTTGACGTCATGGAACTGGTCGAACATCAACAAGGTTTTCTTCAGGCCATTCGCAGCCACTTCAGCCACAGCCGCGTCATCCAGCAAATCAACCAGGGGGCTGATGTTGTAGCCACCCAGCATGGTGCCCAACAGTTCAGTCGCCTTTTCGCGGGAAATCAGCGGGCATTTTTCGGTGCCATGCGCCACGGCAGCCAGGTAACTGGCTTTTACTTTGGCCGCATCGTCCACACCTGCGGGAACGCGGTGCGTGATCAGATCTACCAAGGTGGCCTCTTCGCCCTTGGGAGGGGATTTGAGCAGTTCAATCAATTTACCGGTCTGCTTGGCCGACAGCGGCAACGGGGAATACCAAGGGCAGCGCGTTCAGCGACATGGGCACGGTAGGTCTGCAACATGCTTTAACTCCTAATTAATCATTAAAAATGGCTCCAGCCCTTATAAAACGAGCGGAGTATGCTATCTATTTGGAAGCAATCTGCGCGGAACTGATGCCCCCGTCAGCCAGTCACTCGCAGTCCCCTGATCGTGAAAACTCAATGGCATCGCGCCATGTTGCCGAACTGCCTCCAGCACGATGGGGGGGGCGGCAGGTCACCAACAAAAAACCACCCCGCCCTCGCTACCTGCTGATCAAAACAGCTGCACGACGGGGGATGGCTTGGTGACACTCACCACTTCAAGATTACAGCAAATGGGCTACGCCAGCTTGCTCGTCCTGCAGCTCTTTGAGGGTTTTGTTGATGCATTCCTGGCTAAAATCGTCGATTGGCAGATCCTGCACCACCTTGTATTCGCCACCTTCACAGGTCACGGCAAAGCCGAACATGGTGTCTTTTGGAATGCCGTATTGGCCGTCCGAAGGAATGCCCATGGTGACCCACTTGCCATTGGTGCCCAGAGCCCAGTCACGCATGTGATCGATAGCGGCATTGGCCGCCGAGGCGGCGGACGAGACGCCACGCGCCGCAATAATGGCCGCACCGCGCTTACCCACGGTGGGCAAGAAGGTGTTGGCATTCCAGTCTTGGTCGTTGATCATGTCCTTGACGCTGGCACCATTGATGGTGGCAAAGCGGTAGTCGGCGTACATGGTGGGCGAGTGATTGCCCCAGACGGTCAATTTTTCGATATCGGCCACCGGCTTTCCGGTCTTGGACGCGATTTGGCTCAGAGCACGGTTGTGGTCCAGGCGCAGCATGGCGGTGAAGTTCTTGCGTGGCAGATCAGGCGCGCTCTTCATGGCAATGTAGGCGTTGGTATTGGCAGGGTTGCCGACGACCAGCACCTTGACGTTGCGACTGGCCACCGCATTGAGGGCCTTGCCTTGTGCCGTAAAGATTTCAGCATTGACCGCCAGCAATTCAGCACGTTCCATGCCGGGCCGCGTGGACGCGAACCGATCAACAAGGCGTAATCCACGTCTTTGAAAGCGGTCATGGGGTCGCCATGAGCTTCCATACCCACCAGCAGCGGGAAGGCACAGTCTTGTAACTCCATCATCACGCCTTGCAGGGCTTGTTGGGGCTTCTCCATGGGAACCTCCAGCAATTGCAGGATCACGGGTTGGTCTTTGCCCAGCATTTCGCCGGAGGCGATGCGAAACAGAATGGCGTATCCAATTTGACCAGCTGCGCCAGTAACGGCAACGCGGACAGGCTTTTTGCTCATGGTAAGAACTCCAGAAATGTTGTGAAACGGGTACCGGTGGACGCCCAAACGAGTTGCCTGAGCCCCACAGAATGCTCCTAGAGTTTACTCTGTAAAACCTGCATTCGTCAATTTGTCTTATGTCTTATATAAGATATGATTGTGCAATCCCTCCATATTTGCATGGGATTCAAGTATCGATGTCGCAAACACCCTTCACCTCCGCTGAAAACACTGCCGCCAGCACAGACGGTGTCCCTGTGGCTGGCGCACTGAACACGCCTGCATTCAGCCCCCTGTACCAGCAAATCAAAGGGTTGATCCTGAACAGTTTGCAGCAGGGCGAATGGAAACCCGGTGAAGCCATTCCGAGCGAAATGGAGTTGGCCGTTCGCTTTCGGGTGAGCCAGGGCACTGTGCGTAAGGCCATTGATGAGCTGGCCGCCGACAACCTGTTGGTGCGCCGACAGGGCAAGGGAACTTTTGTAGCCACCCATGCCGAGCAGCAAGTGCAGTACCGATTTTTGAAGCTAATTCCTGATGACGGAGACACCAAGCGTGAAGGCCCGGCCCAACGCCGTATCATTGACTGCAAACGCCAGCGCGCCACCGCCGATGTCGCTCGCGCCCTAGCTTTGCGAACCGGTGACCCTGTTTTGCAGGTTCACCGGGTTTTATCCTTTGCCGACAAGCCCACCATTCTGGAAGAACTTTGGCTGCCCGGCGGCCCCTTCAAAGGTCTCACAGCGGAGCGACTGAGCGATTACCGCGGCCCCATGTACGCCTTGTTTGAAACCGAATTCGGCGTGCGCATGGTTCGGGCTGAAGAAAAAATACGCGCTGTGCTACCAGATTCAGTGCAGAGTGCGCTCTTAAAAGTGGAGCAAAGCACCCCCCTGCTGAGCGTTGAGCGCATCGCCTACACCTACAATGACACCCCGATGGAGTTGCGCCGCGGGCTTTACCTCACCGACACCCATTACTATCGAAACGAATTGAGCTGAAATCCGCCCAAGCAACTGACCCAACACAATATAAATCGACATAATTTTGTAACCAGCGCGTCAGTCAACAGTGTTGCAATAGAATTTTGCCTTGGCCGCCTTCCAAAATTACAAAGAAGTTACTTCCACGAAAGCCTATCCATGACCGAGCAAGCCTCCCCTTCCCGGAAAATTCGGCCCGAATTCCGCAACATCAACGCATTCAATGACCTCCCCGGTTACCGCTGGCCGCTTGCTGCGCTGGTGTCGGGAATGCACCGAGCAAGCGGTGCGATCCTGTTCTTGTTGATGCCCTTCATCATCTGGATGTTTGACAACTCCATTTCATCCGAGATTTCGTTCGCCAAATTCAAAGATGCATTTGATGTCGGCATGCTGGGTCTGCCCGGCGTGCTATGGAAACTGATTGCTCTGGCGTTGATCTGGGCTTACCTGCAACACTTTATTGCAGGCATTCGTCATCTTTGGATGGACACCCACCATGACGCCGTCAGCAAAGAATTCGGCAAATCATCAGCCGCATTCACCTTGGCTGCCAGTATCGGCCTGACACTGGTACTGGGTGCCAAACTTTTCGGTCTTTATTAATGGTGTGGATTCAAATTTTCCACTCTGACCTCAAACAAATAGGAAATTGATCATGTCCGTTAATTTTGGCTCGAAGCGCATCGTTGTGGGCGCGCATTATGGTCTGCGCGACTGGTTGGCTCAAAGGGTAACCGCCGCGCTGATGGCGCTTTTTACCTTGCTGGTTTTGGCTCAGGTCATATTCAACAAAGGCCCTATTGGTTACGACAAATGGGCTGGCATCTTTGCCGCGCAATGGATGAAGGCATTGACCTTCGCCGTCATCATCGCCCTGCTCTACCATGCTTGGCTGGGCATGCGCGAGCTGTTCATGGACTACATCAAGCCGGTCGGACTGCGACTTTCAATGCAGGTTCTCGCCATGGTCTGGCTCGTGGCCTGCGCAGGCTGGGGCATTCAGGTGCTCTGGCGTCTGTAAAGCACGCATTTGACTAGGCATTACCAAGCCCCACGGCCACCGAACGACTACCGATATTTCAAGAATCATCATGACCGTTACATCAAAACTCCCCAAGCGCAAATTTGACGTTGTTATCGTCGGTGCAGGCGGCTCTGGCATGCGCGCTTCACTGCAGTTGGCCAGAGCCGGCCTGAATGTGGCTGTGCTTTCCAAAGTATTCCCGACGCGTTCTCATACGGTGGCGGCCCAAGGAGGTATCGGTGCCTCATTGGGCAATATGTCCGAAGACAACTGGCACTATCACTTTTACGATACCGTCAAAGGTTCCGATTGGCTCGGCGATCAGGACGCGATTGAATTCATGTGCCGTGAAGCCCCCAAGGCCGTGTACGACCTGGAGCACATGGGCATGCCGTTTGACCGCAATGCGGACGGCACCATTTACCAGCGCCCCTTTGGCGGACATACCGCCAACTATGGTGAAAAGCCGGTTCAACGGGCCTGCGCCGCAGCTGACCGAACCGGCCACGCGATGCTGCACACGCTGTACCAACAAAATGTCAAGGAAAAAACCAGTTTCTTTGTCGAATGGCTCGCCATGGACCTGATCCGCGATGCTGACGGCGATGTCATCGGCGTAACCGCGCTGGAGATGGAAACCGGCGATGTGCACATTTTTGAAGCCAAAACAACTTTGCTGGCAACCGGCGGTGCCGGCCGCATTTTTGCGGCATCGACCAATGCTTTCATCAACACCGGCGACGGTTTGGGTATGGCAGCACGTGCTGGCATACCATTGCAAGACATGGAGTTCTGGCAATTTCACCCCACCGGTGTTGCTGGAGCGGGTGTACTACTGACCGAAGGTTGCCGTGGCGAAGGTGCCATTTTGCGCAATTGCAACGGCGAGCGCTTTATGGAGCGCTACGCCCCGGCCTACAAGGATTTGGCACCACGCGACTTTGTTTCACGCTGCATGGACCAAGAAATCAAGGAAGGCCGTGGTTGTGGTCCCAACAAGGACTACATCAATCTCGACATGACACACATCGGCGTGGCTGACATCATGAAGCGTTTGCCATCCGTGTTCGAGATCGGGCATAACTTTGCCAACGTTGACATCACCAAAGAACCCATCCCGGTAGTTCCCACCATCCATTACCAAATGGGTGGCATCCCGACCAATATCCACGGGCAAGTCGTCACCCAAAATGCGGACAACAAGAGTGAAGTGGTCAATGGACTGTATGCAGTGGGCGAATGCGCCTGCGTGAGCGTGCATGGTGCCAACCGTTTGGGAACCAATTCATTGCTGGATCTGCTGGTATTTGGCCGCGCTGCAGGCAACCACATTGTCGAGTTCAACAAAACCAATACGGTCCACAAGCCACTGCCCGCTAATGCTGCAGATGCCACATTGGCGCGCATTGCCCGATTGGACAATGCCACCAGCGGCGAGTATGCACAGGACGTCGCCAACGACATCCGCACCACCATGCAACAGCACGCGGGTGTTTTCCGCACACAGGCCAGCATGAGCGAAGGCGTCACCAAAATCGCGGCAATGCGGGAGCGTGTCAACGCCATCAACCTGAAAGACAAGTCCAAAATTTTCAACACCGCACGCATAGAAGCGCTGGAAGTTGAAAACCTGATTGAAGCTGCTCAAGCCACCATCGTGTCAGCCGCTGCTCGCCACGAAAGTCGCGGTGCCCATTCGGTCAATGATTATTCCGACAGCCCTCAGTTTCCGAACGGCCGCAACGATGTCGAGTGGCACAAACACACTTTATGGCACCGTGATGGCAGTCGCCTGACCTACAAACCCGTGCAGATGAAACCACTGACCGTAGACTCCGTGCCGCTGACGGTGCGTAGCTTCTAACAAGACCCCGCGAGAACACACCATGTCCAAACGCACATTCCAGATTTATCGCTACGACCCGGATACTGACGCCAAGCCTTACATGCAGACCCTAGAGGTTGAATTGGACGGCAGTGAGCGTATGTTGCTGGACGCCTTGATGAAACTCAAGGCCGTGGATCCCGCCATTTCATTTCGCCGCTCTTGCCGCGAAGGTGTTTGCGGTTCAGACGCCATGAACATCAACGGCAAAAACGGCTTGGCGTGCCTGACCAATATGCGCACCCTGACAGGCACCATCGTCTTGAAACCACTGCCCGGTCTGCCCGTGGTACGCGATCTGATCGTCGACATGACGCAATTTTTCAAGCAGTACAACTCGATCAAACCGTATTTGATCAATGAGACCGTGCCACCCGACAAAGAACGCCTGCAAAGCCCTGAGGAGCGCGAAGAACTCAATGGCTTGTACGAATGTATTTTGTGCGCCAGTTGCTCCACGTCCTGCCCCAGTTTCTGGTGGAACCCGGATAAATTTGTCGGCCCGGCCGGACTGTTGCAAGCCTACCGATTCATTGCTGACAGCCGGGACGAAGCCACCGGCGAGCGACTGGACAACCTTGAAGACCCCTACCGTCTGTTCCGCTGCCACACCATCATGAATTGCGTTGACGTGTGTCCCAAAGGACTCAATCCGACCAAGGCGATTGGCAAGATCAAAGAGATGATGGTTCGTCGAACGGTTTAGCCTCGTGAGCATGACAAGCGTCGAGGAACCCGCTGAAGCGTTGATAGATGAACGCGGTTTGAGCCGACTGAAATGGCGTTGTCGACGCGGTCTGCTTGAAAACGATATTTTTATTCAACGGTTCTTCCAGAATTTTGAGTCAACTTTAACGGTTCGACATTCTTTGGGACTGAGTGCTCTAATGGAACTCAGCGACAATGATCTGCTGGATCTGCATTTGGCTCGCAAGTCGATCGTCCAGGTCAGCGCTGAATTAGACCGGGAAGAGGTACGTGAAGTTTTGTGTATGTTGAGAAAAACCCACTGAAAGGCACTAGAAGATGAAATTAGCTGACAACAAAGCAACCCTGTCGTTCAGTAACGGCAGCCCCAGTATTGAATTGCCGGTTTACCAAGGCAACGTGGGGCCCGATGTCATTGACATTCGAAAACTTTACGCACAGACCGGCAAGTTCACTTACGACCCCGGTTTTCTGTCTACCGCATCGTGCCAGTCGGCGATCACTTACATTGACGGCGACAAGGGTGAGCTGCTGTATCGCGGTTACCCCATCGAGCAATTGGCAACCAGCTGCGATTTCCTGGAAACCTGCCATTTGCTGCTGTACGGAAACCTGCCCGATGTTGCAGCCAAAGAGAACTTCACCAAGCGTGTGAGCAACCACACCATGGTCAACGAGCAAATGCAGTTTTTCCTGCGTGGCTTCCGTCGCGATGCGCATCCGATGGCCATCATGACCGGTCTGGTCGGTGCCCTGTCGGCTTTTTACCATGACAGTACCGATATCAACAATCCGCAGCATCGCGAAATTTCCGCCATTCGGTTGATCGCAAAAATGCCCACCTTGGTGGCCATGGCCTACAAATACAGCGTAGGCCAGCCCTACATGTACCCCAAAAACAACCTTAGCTACGCGGGCAACTTCATGCACATGATGTTTGCCACGCCGTGTGCCGACTATGTGGTCAACCCCGTCATTGAGCGTGCGTTGGATCGCATTTTTGTGCTCCACGCTGATCACGAGCAAAATGCGTCCACATCCACCGTGCGTCTGTGCGGCAGCTCTGGCACCAACCCGTTTGCCGCCATCGCAGCGGGCGTGGCCTGCCTGTGGGGCCCCGCCCACGGCGGAGCCAATGAAGCCTGCCTGAACATGCTCGAAGACATCCAGAAAATGGGCGGCATCTCCAAGGTCGGTCAATTCATGGAGCAGGTCAAAGACAAAAACTCCAGCGTCAAACTGATGGGTTTTGGTCACCGGGTTTACAAAAACTACGACCCCCGCGCCAAACTCATGCAAGAAACCTGCAAAGAGGTGCTGGCCGAACTCGGCTTGGAAAATGATCCCTTGTTCAAACTGGCCATGGCGCTGGAAAAAATTGCGCTGGAAGACGACTATTTTGTGTCGCGCAAGCTGTACCCGAACGTCGATTTCTATTCTGGCATCGTTCAGCGTGCGATCGGCATTCCAGTGGGCCTGTTTACCGCCGTCTTCGCCTTAGCGCGTACCGTCGGCTGGGTTGCCCAGCTCAACGAAATGATTGGCGACCCCGAGTACAAAATTGGCCGTCCGCGCCAGCTGTTCACCGGCTCCGTGCGCCGCGATGTCCAGCCTATCGCACAACGCTAATCATCAAGTCCATCAAGGTGCCCGCCGGATGGCAACACCGGCGGGCGTTTTGTTTGGAAAGCTGCATTCTGACCAAACGGCATAAAATCGCCGATTGCCAAGGAAAAACAAATGGGACGAACAAGCAACGAAGCGCAAGGCCGTACGCTGTACGACAAACTCTGGGACGAACATGTTGTCCATACTGAAGAGGATGGAACATCCATTCTCTACATAGACCGCCACCTGGTACATGAAGTGACCAGTCCGCAAGCCTTTGAGGGGCTGCGTCAAGCAGGTCGCAAGGTGTGGCGAGTCAGCTCGATTGTGGCAACCGCCGACCACAACACCCCGACCACAGGCTGGGAATTGGGCTATGGCGGCATCACCGACCCCACCAGCAAAGAACAGGTCGTCACGCTAGACACCAATATGCAAGAGTTTGGTTCGGCCGCTTATTTCCCGTTCCTGTCCAAGCGACAAGGCATCGTTCACGTCATCGGCCCGGAAAACGGCGCAACCCTGCCCGGTATGACGGTGGTGTGCGGTGATTCACACACCTCCACCCACGGTGCATTTGGTGCCTTGGCCCACGGCATTGGCACCAGTGAAGTCGAGCATGTCATGGCGACGCAAACCCTGCTGGCAAAAAAAGCCAAAAATATGCTGGTGCGGGTAGACGGCACACTGCAACGCGGATGCAGTGGCAAGGACATTGTTCTGGCCATCATCGGCAAAATCGGTACCGCTGGCGGCACTGGCTACACCATTGAATTTGGTGGCTCGGCCATCCGTGCCTTGAGCATGGAAGGCCGCATGACGGTTTGCAACATGGCGATTGAAGCCGGGGCCCGTGCCGGTTTGGTCGCGGTAGACCAAAAGACCATTGACTATCTCAAGGGACGTCCGCTGGCACCAGGCCAAAACGCCGTCAACGACCAAGCGGCCGGTGTCGAATGGGATCAGGCGGTGGCATATTGGAACACTCTGAAATCGGACGCTGATGCGCACTTTGACATGATCGTGGAGTTGGATGCTTCGCAGATCATTTCGCAAGTCACTTGGGGAACATCGCCTGAAATGGTCTTGGGGATTGACGGCAATGTGCCCGACCCCGACAAGGAAAAAGATGCCAATCAACGTGGTGCCATCGAACGTGCCCTGGTTTACATGGGTCTGACGCCAGGCAAGGCGCTCTCAGACCTGTACCTTGACAAAGTATTCATCGGCTCCTGCACCAACAGCCGCATTGAAGACATGCGGGAAGCTGCAGCCATCGTCAAAAAGCTCGGTCAGAAGGTTGCCAAAAACATCAAGCTGGCCATGGTCGTACCAGGCTCGGGCTTGGTCAAAGAACAGGCCGAGCATGAAGGTTTGCATGACATTTTCAAAGCCGCCGGATTTGAATGGCGTGAACCGGGTTGCTCCATGTGCCTGGCCATGAATGCTGACCGACTGGAACCCGGTGAACGCTGCGCCTCCACCAGCAACCGCAACTTTGAGGGTCGTCAGGGTGCTGGCGGAAGAACACATCTGGTCAGCCCCGCAATGGCGGCTGCAGCAGCCATTCATGGCCACTTTGTTGACGTCAGAAAATTCGTCTGAGTCAACTTGCCAAGGAGAACTTCGTGAAAAATTGTGCTTTGGTAACCGTATTGATCCTGAATCTAACACTGGCTGGCTGCAACACCGTCAAAGGCGTTGGCCAGGATCTTCAGAAAGCCGGCGAAATGATTGAAGACTCGGTGAAGAAAAAGTAGAAAGTAACCATGCAAAAATTTACCCTTCACAAAGGTCTGGTGGCCCCGATGGACCGAGAAAACGTTGACACCGACGCCATCATTCCCAAACAGTTCCTGAAATCCATTCGAAAAACCGGCTTTGGTCAAAATCTGTTTGACGAATGGCGTTATCTGGATGCAGGATTTCCCGGCCAAGACCCCAACACCCGCAAGCCAAACCCGGACTTCGTTCTCAACCTACCCCGCTACCAGGGTGCGTCCATCTTGTTGACGCGTAAAAATTTCGGCTGTGGATCGTCGCGTGAACACGCACCTTGGGCACTTGATCAATATGGATTTCGGGCCATCATCGCGCCAAGTTATGCCGACATTTTTTTCAACAACAGTTTCAAAAATGGGCTGCTGCCGATTGTGCTGATCGATAGCCAAATCGACCAATTGTTCAGCGAAACACAGGCTTTCCCCGGTTATTCCCTGACCATTGACCTGGAACGTCAGGTGATTGTGAAACCGCAAGGGGAAGAAATCCCGTTTGACGTGCAGGCCTTTCGCAAGTACTGTTTACTCAACGGTTTTGATGACATTGGACTGACTTTGCGGCAGGCCGACAAAATCAAAGCCTTCGAATCCTTACGTTTGGCACAAAAACCATGGCTAGCGCACAGTATGCCTGCGTAAGCCGCTATCAATTTTGAAAACTTTAGGATCTACCGCAGCGAAACAACCTGAGTCTGCAGCAGTTACCCCTACTTAGAAAGCATCGGTTACACCATGAAAATAGCAGTTTTGCCCGGCGACGGCATCGGCGTTGAAATCGTCGCGGAAGCGGTCAAGGTTTTAAACAACCTGGACCTGAATTTCGAAATGGAAACTGCACTGGTAGGTGGTGCTGCCTATGAGACCTATGGCCACCCTCTGCCAGAGGCGACGCTCAAGCTGGCCAAGGAGGCAGATGCCGTCTTGTTCGGTGCAGTGGGCGACTGGAAATACGACAAGCTCGATCGCCCGCTGCGTCCGGAGCAGGCGATTCTGGGCTTGCGCAAAAACTTGGGGCTGTTTGCCAATTTCCGACCGGCCATTTGTTACGAGGAATTGGTGGACGCCTCCAGTCTGAAACCCGAACTGATTGCCGGGCTCGACATCCTGATCATTCGTGAATTAACGGGAGACATCTATTTTGGCCAGCCACGCGGTCGCCGTGTCGCCACGGACGGCCACTTCCCCGGTGCCGAGGAAGCGTTCGATACCATGCGCTACAGTCGCCCCGAAATTGAGCGCATTGCCCATGTGGCTTTTCAGGCTGCCCGCAAACGCAGCAAGCGCGTCACCAGCGTGGACAAAGCCAATGTGCTGGAAACTTTCCAGTTCTGGAAAGACGTAGTGACTGAAGTTGGCCAGCAATACCCAGACGTAGAACTCGATCACATGTACGTTGACAATGCCGCCATGCAGTTGGTGCGCGCACCCAAGAAGTTTGACGTGGTCGTTACCGGCAATATGTTTGGCGACATTCTGAGCGACGAGGCCGCCATGCTGACCGGCTCCATCGGCATGCTGCCATCGGCCAGCCTGAACGCCAGCAATCAAGGCTTGTACGAGCCCAGCCACGGCAGCGCACCTGACATCGCGGGAAAAGGTATTGCCAACCCATTGGCAACTATTTTGAGCGCGGCCATGATGCTGCGTTTCAGCCTGAATCAGGAAGCTGCCGCCGTTCGCATCGAAACTGCCGTCAAAAAAGTACTGGCACAAGGCTTGCGCACTGCGGACATTTTCAGCGTTGGAACGACCCGCGTCACCACCGTGGAAATGGGTTCGGCAGTGGTCAAAGCCTTGTAATTCCGTTTTCATATCGATGCGACATTAGGCGCGAAGCCGCAGACAGTGCACTAGCACGACAAGGCGAAGCAACAACATGTCGGATTGATATGGAAATGGAATAAGGCGTGAATTTATTATGCATTCACCTATCTGAAAGATATTCATCATGAAAATTGGCAATTTGGTTGGTTTGGTTGGCTGGCGCGGCATGGTCGGCTCGGTGTTAATGGATCGCATGCAGCAGGAAAACGATTTCGCGCTGATCGAACCCCTGTTCTTCTCCACATCCAACGCCGGTGGCAAAGCCCCGGCCCAGGCCAAGAATGAAACCACGCTGCAAGATGCCTTCAACATCGATGCACTCCAACGCTGCGACATCATCATCAGCGCCCAGGGCGGCGACTACACCACCGAAGTGTTTCCCAAACTGCGCGCCGCAGGTTGGACTGGCCACTGGATAGATGCAGCCTCTACCCTGCGCATGGAAAAAGACGCGGTCATCATCCTCGACCCGGTCAACATGCCCGTCATCCAGGATGCCTTTTCAAAGGGCGGCAAAAACTGGGTGGGTGGCAACTGCACAGTGAGTTGCATGCTCATGGGCGTCGGCGCGCTTTACAAAGCCGGTCTGGT
The DNA here is from genome assembly GCA_016708345.1 of Candidatus Rhodoferax bjergmarkensis. GTDB lineage: Bacteria > Pseudomonadota > Gammaproteobacteria > Burkholderiales > Burkholderiaceae_C > Rhodoferax > Rhodoferax bjergmarkensis. The sequence goes on along the minus strand of JADJFX010000016.1, from coordinate 76,009 downwards.
GGAGTGGATGAGCACCCAAACCTACCAAGCAGCCAGTGGTGGCGGTGCACAGCACATGCGTGAGTTACTGACGCAATACGGCACGCTCAACGCCGAAGTCAAAGCCCTGCTAGACGACCCCAAGAGTGCGATTCTGGAGATCGACCGAAAGGTGATCGCCAAGCAGCGCGCACTCACCAGTACCGAGACCGCCAACTTTGGTGCCCCGTTGGGTGGCTCGCTAATTCCATGGATCGACAAAGACCTGGGTATCGGGAAAAACCAGGACGAACCTGGCTGGGGCCAATCGAAGGAAGAGTGGAAAGGCATGGCCGAGACCAACAAAATTTTGGGCATGGGCGAGGGCTTTAACTCCGCCGCAATCCCGGTGGACGGTTTTTGTGTCCGCGTGGGGGCCATGCGTTGCCACAGCCAGGCGCTGACCTTCAAGCTGAAAAAAGACGTACCCACTGCCGACATCGAGGCCATGATCGCCGCTGACAACGCGTGGGTCAAAGTCGTTCCCAACACCCGCGAAGCTACCATCAAGGACCTGACACCTGTGGCCGTGACCGGGACTATGACGATCCCCGTGGGCCGCATTCGCAAGCTGGCCATGGGGCCGCAGTATGTGGGTGCCTTCACCATTGGCGACCAGTTGCTATGGGGTGCTGCAGAGCCATTGCGCCGGATGCTGCGTATTTTGCTGGCATCCTGACTTATGAATTCATACGGTTTTGGACGTACTTTACGGTGTGTTCTGCTTCGCAAGAAGTCACCATAAGCCGTTGCCGATTGACAACAAAGATACGATCAGATCGAACCATGTCATGACTGGATTTATAGTTAGAAGCCTTCTTAGCTTGTCAGTCTAAGACATTGATGTTAAGGTACTTTTCACGTTTTAAGTGTCAAGACATTTGCCCAAAAAATGAGACACATTTCCAGCAGCCCGAATATCGGAGTCCACAAATTGATTTCTAAATCACATCGCTGGCAAAAAACCGCCATGGCGGCGGCCGTTGCAGCAGTTTTCGGCCTCATGAGTTCGAACGCTGCGGCGCTTTCTCTCGGCCGCATGACGGTTCAATCTGCACTTGGAGAACCTTTGCGTGCAGAAATTGATGTCCCGGACATCAATGCCGATGAGGCCAGTTCCCTCAAAGCTGCCGTGGCTTTACCGGAAGCCTTCCGGGCAGCTGGGCTCGAATACAACCCCGCCATGTCCAGCCTGCAGGCCACACTTCAAAGACGTGCAGACGGGCGGGCCTATATCCGCTTAAGCAGTGATCGGCCCATCAACGATCCGTTTGTCGACATGATTCTTGAAGCCAGCTGGTCGTCCGGTCGCATTGTTCGCGACTACACCATGCTGTTTGATCCGCCAACCCTGAAAAGTGCGGCACCAGCTGCCACGCCTACACAGGCGCAGGTACCAGCATCCCCGTCAACAGCAAAGTCTGCGGTAACTGGCCCGGCAACCGCCACGCCACAAGCCACCCCCCTGCGCCCGCCTGTGGAGCCGCGCAAAATTACGGCTAAAGCACCCGAAAGCCCAGCTGCTGCAAAATCACCCGTCAGTCCATCACCTGCTGCCAGTCCAGCGGCCCCTGCTGCTGCTGCCAAGTCACCAGAAGCACAAAGTGACCGGCAGGTTAAAGTCAAACCCGGCGACACCGCCAGCAAAATTGCTGCTGCCGTGAAACCTGCAAGCGTTTCACTTGACCAGATGTTGGTCGCATTGCTGAGAAGCAACCCGGATGCTTTCGTGGGTGGAAACATCAACCGGGTTAAGGCAGGTGCCGTCATGAATGTTCCCGCTGCGGAACAGATCAGCGCCAACTCAGCCACTGAAGCAAATCAGGTCATCGTTGCACAAAGCAAGGATTTCAACGACTTCCGCAGAAAGCTCGCAGGCATTGCGCCTAGCGCTCAGGTTGTTGCCGCAGACCGCAAAGCCAGCGGCACTGTCCAAACCAAGGTTGAAGACAAGAAACCTGCCACCGCCGCACCCGACAAGCTGACGCTTTCCAAAGGTGCCGTACTTGACAAGTCAGCAGATGACAAATTGGCCAAGGAGCGTAGCGCCAAAGAGGCTGCAGCCCGTGCTGCCGAGATAGCCAAAAATATCAGTGAACTCAGCAAACTCGGTGCCGGCGCTGGCTTGCCCGCGCCCGGTGCCTCGGCACCGGCATCTGCCAAGCCCGTTCCAGCCGTCGCCGTCACGGGCATCACACCGCCTGCGCAAGTGACCTCGGCACCTGTTGTGGTGGCATCAGCCCCTGCGGCTGATGTGGTTCCCCCAGCACTCGCTGCCAGTGCTGCTGCTTCTGAACCCGCAGCGGCCAGCTCTGCTGCGGCGTCGCAACCCGAAGTCCCCGCTTCTGCTGTCGCAAATCCAGCCGCTATTGCAATGCCACTGCCGATAGCTGAGCCTAGCATGGTCGATGAACTTATGGAAAACCCGCTGGTTCCGGCTGGGGCCGTCGGTTTGATTGCCTTGTTGGCTGGTTTTGGGTTCTACCGATTCCGTCAGCGCAAAAATACCGCACAGGTCGACAGCTCCTTCTTGGAAAGCCGTCTGCAGCCTGATTCTTTCTTCGGTGCCAGTGGCGGACAGAGTGTTGACACCAGCGACAGCGGGGCTGCCGGCTCCTCAATGGTGTATTCACCCAGCCAGCTCGATGCTGCCGACGATGTTGATCCCGTCGCTGAAGCCGATGTCTACCTAGCCTATGGCCGAGACATGCAGGCCGAAGAAATTTTGAATGAAGCCCTGCGCACCAACCCGGGACGTATTGCGATTCATCAAAAACTGCTCGACATTTACGCCAAACGTCGCGACACGCAGGGCTTTGAGAGAGTTGCCACGCTTGCCTACAGACTTACCAATGGGGATGGTTCTGAATGGCAACGGGTTTCTGAGATGGGCTTGGGTATTGACCCCACCAATCCTTTGTACCAACCTGGCGGAAAGCCTGACAACCGTGGCAGTTCCTCTTCGAATTCCGGCAGTCAGAATTTTGGTGCCGACTTGTCCACCACTCCGGTTCAAGCAAAGGCGAAGGCAACCGAAGCTCAAAAATCCAGCTTCGCTGACCTCGATCTGGATCTTGACTTCTCGCTGGACGAAGAACCCGTCAGCCCTGTCCCTGCGCCTGTCGTCAGTCAGCCTGAACCGACCGTCAAAATGCAAGCAGCAAAGGTATCGGAACCGCCTGAACTGGACTTTGACATTGGATTTGACATAGAGCCCGTTGAGCCAGCTCCAGCCCCGGATCCAATTCCAGCTGCAGCCGCTTCGGAGCCATCGCTGACTGAGTCCATCGAGTTTTCATTGCCGGACATGGACCTGCCAGAAAGCAGTGCCGCGACAATGCCAAACGAGCTCGATTCGGTCAAACAACCGTCGGCAACCAACTTTGGTGCCACCACTCCGGCACCTTTGGACAAACCTGCACCAGTGGCAGCACCCGCAGAACCAGATTTGGGCATGCTGGAGTTTGATCTGGGATCCTTGTCCCTCGATTTGGATAGTTCGACTGAAGGTGGTGCAGCAGGGGAACCCGAAGCACCCGAAGATCCGCTGGCCACCAAACTCGCCTTGGCGGAGGAATTCAGCGCCATTGGTGATGAGGACGGCGCGCGCTCCCTGATTGAGGAAGTCATCGCGGAAGCCACCGGTGATATGAAAATCAAGGCGCAGCGCGCCCTGAGCAATCTTTAGCCAGGTTCGCTGTCATCGGTCTTCTTCGATGACAGCGCTATCAATCGGTTATGAGGTTAGCCCTGGGAGTCAGTTACAACGGGCAAGCCTACCAAGGCTGGCAAAGCCAGTTGTCCGGCACGACAGTGCAGGACCAGCTTGAATCGGCGCTCGGAAAATTCACTGCACAAAAAGTATCCACGCTGTGCGCAGGCCGGACCGATGCGGGCGTTCACGGCCTGATGCAGGTGGTCCATTTCGACACCTCAATTGAACGCAGCACCACGTCTTGGGTGCGTGGCACCAATTCATTTTTACCCCGTGACATCTCCGTTGAATGGGCCTGCGCCGTGCCACCCGAGTTTCACTGTCGCGCCAGCGCGCTGGCACGGCGTTATGCCTATGTATTGCTGGAGTCACCGGTTCGCCCCAGCGTATTTTCCGGTCGGGTCGGCTGGGCCTTTCGCCCTTTGGATCTGCAAGCCATGCAGCAAGCCGCACAGCACCTGCTGGGTGAGCATGACTTCACCTCCTTTCGGGCTACACAATGCCAAGCCCTGACGCCTATCAAAACGCTGGAACGCATCGATATCTCCCGCCGTGGTGCCTACTGGCGCTTCGAATTTGAAGCCAACGCGTTTTTGCACCACATGATTCGCAACATCATGGGCTGCCTGACGACGGTGGGCCAGGGCAAAAAGCACCCTGACTGGGTGCAAGAGGTTTTGTTGGCCCGCGACCGCGCCGCAGCCGCACCGACTTATCCACCCGATGGCTTGTATTTTCTTGGCCCCCGCTACGCCCCGCACTGGGGTTTGCCCGATCGCACGCCACTTTTTGACGCCTTGCCATGAGCCTTGACATGACGCCCCTCCAAGTCCCGCGCACCCGCATCAAGATTTGCGGCCTGACCCGAGAGGCCGACGTGGACGCTGCCGTGGCGGCGGGTGCCGACGCCATCGGTTTCGTGATGTACGACAAAAGCCCACGCTTCGTTGCACCCGAACGGGCTGCCCAGCTGGCCCGTCGCTTGCCCCCTTTTGTGACGCCAGTGCTGCTTTTTGTCAACCAGAGCGCTACAAATATAGTAGCTGCTTGCGCAGGTATATCAAGCGCAATCGTCCAATTTCATGGTGAAGAATCGCCACAACAGTGTTTGGATGCTACCGACCAAGGCGCACGCCCGTTTTTGCGCGCTGCGCGCATTCCGCTGGGCGACGCAGCGCGAGACTTTGACCTCGTAAAATACGCCCAAGATTTTTCAAAGGCCCAGGCCATCTTGCTCGACGCGTACGTTGACGGGTATGGTGGTGGCGGGCAAACATTCAATTGGTCACTGCTGCCTCCAAACGTCAACGCTCACCTCGTCTTGAGTGGTGGACTCACACCTGCAAACGTGGGCGATGGGATCAAGCAGGTGCGCCCGCGCTGTAAAACGCTGGCGGTAGACGTCAGCTCCGGCGTGGAAGCCATTGACGCCCAGGGCAAGCCCTTAAAAGGCATCAAAGACCCCGAGAAAATTTTTCAATTCATTGCCGCCGTGCGTGCGGCAGACTGATCCCTCGAATAATCATCATGTACACCTACCAACAACCCGACCCCAGCGGCCACTTTGGCATCTATGGCGGCAGTTTCGTCTCCGAGACGCTGACGCACGCCATCAACGAACTCAAAGCCGCCTACGCCAAGTACCAGCACGACCCCGCGTTTCTGGCCGAATTCAACTACGAACTGGCCCACTTTGTCGGCCGCCCCTCCCCGGTTTACCATGCGGCACGCATGAGCCGCGAAATGGGGGGCGCGCAGATTTTCCTCAAGCGCGAAGACCTGAACCACACCGGTGCCCACAAGATCAACAACACCATCGGCCAGGCCATGCTGGCCCGGCGCATGGGCAAGCCGCGCATCATTGCCGAAACCGGCGCCGGCCAGCACGGCGTGGCCACTGCCACCATCTGCGCCCGCTATGGCCTGAAATGTGTGGTCTACATGGGCAGCGAAGACGTCAAGCGCCAAAGCCCCAACGTCTACCGCATGAAGCTGCTGGGCGCCCGCGTGGTGCCCGTTGAGAGCGGCAGCAAAACACTCAAGGATGCGCTGAACGAAGCCATGCGCGACTGGGTCGCCAACGTGGACAACACCTTTTACATCATCGGCACGGTCGCGGGCCCGCACCCCTACCCTATGATGGTGCGCGACTTTCAAAGTGTGATTGGCAACGAGTGTTTGGTGCAAATGCCCGAGATGCTCCAAGCCACCGGCTGCCGGGGTGAGCAACCAGATGCCGTTGTTGCCTGCGTGGGCGGCGGCAGCAATGCCATGGGCATCTTCTACCCCTACATCCAGCATGAAAAAACCCGCCTGATCGGCATTGAAGCCGCTGGCGAGGGTTTGGACACAGGTCACCACGCGGCCTCACTGCAACTGGGCAGCCCCGGCGTGTTACATGGCAACCGCACCTACGTGCTGCAGGACGACAACGGTCAGGTGATTGAAACCCACAGCGTCAGCGCCGGGCTGGATTACCCCGGCGTCGGCCCGGAACACGCCTACCTCAAAGACATTGGCCGCGCCGAATACGTCGGTATCACCGACAAAGAAGCTTTAGAGGCATTCCACTATCTGTGCCGCACCGAGGGCATCATTCCCGCACTCGAATCAAGTCACGCCGTAGCCTACGCCATGAAACTGGCCAAAACCATGCGGACTGACCAATCGATTCTTGTCAACCTGTCCGGACGCGGCGACAAGGACATTGGCACTGTGGCCGACCTAAGCCACGGCGAATTTTTCTGCCGCCCCAGCTGTACCGGACAATCCGTCAAAGGCGGCGAAGCCCCTGTCGTGAGGATGCCCCAATGAGCCGCATTGCCCCTACTTTTGCAAACCTGAAGATGCAGGGCCGCAAGGCGTTGATTCCCTTTGTGACTGCCGGTTACCCGTATGCCGATGTCACCCCTGAACTGATGCATGCTTTTGTTGCCGGTGGTGCCGATGTCATCGAGCTGGGTGTGCCCTTCTCCGACCCCAGCGCCGACGGCCCGGTGATTCAAAAAGCCGGCGACAAGGCCTTGTCCTTCGGCATTGGTCTGGTGCAGATTCTGGCCATGGTGCGCGAATTCCGGCAAACCAACGCCAGCACCCCGGTGGTGCTGATGGGCTACGCCAACCCGGTCGAGCGCTACAACCAGAAACACAAGCGCCAGGACGGCCAAAGCGCATTTGTGGCGGATGCTGCAGCAAGCGGCGTCGACGGCGTGCTGATCGTCGACTACCCGCCTGAAGAATGCGCGCAATTTGCGGCAGAGCTGAAAAGTCATGGCTTGGATCTGATCTTTTTGTTGGCCCCCACCAGCACGGATGAGCGCATGCAACAGGTGGCCGCCGTGGCCAGTGGTTATGTGTATTACGTTTCGCTCAAAGGCGTGACCGGCTCCGGCGCTCTGGACACCGATGCCGTCGAAGCCATGTTGCCGCGCATTCGCCGCTTTGTGAGCATCCCGGTGGGTGTAGGTTTTGGCATCCGCGATGCCGCCACCGCCCGCACCATCGGCAAGGTGGCCGACGCGGTGGTGATCGGCAGCAAGATCATCCAGTTGCTTGGCGACCAGCCGCGCGACCGGGTCGCGCAAGTGGCCCAAAACTTCCTGCAAGAAATCCGAAACGCGCTGGATTCATAATCCACCCATGGACTGACATGTCCTTACCCCTCAGGAGATGCTATGAGTTGGCTTGAAAAACTGCTTCCCCCCAAGATCAAACACACCGATCCGGCCGATCGCCGCACGGTGCCCGAAGGCCTTTGGATCAAATGCCCGAGTTGCGAAACCGTGCTGTACAAGACCGATCTGGACCAAAACCAGAATGTGTGCCCCAGTTGCAACCACCACCACCGCATTGGCGCGCGTGCCCGGCTCAACGGATTTCTCGACAACGAAGGCCGCTTTGAAATCGGCCAAGAAGTGTTGCCCGTGGACGCCCTCAAGTTCAAGGACAGCCGCAAATACCCCGAACGCCTGAAAGAAGCCCTTGAAAACACCGGCGAAACCGACGCCTTGGTGGTCATGGGCGGCGCGGTGCATGGCATTGGCTTGGTAGCAGCCTGTTTTGAGTTTGAATTCATGGGCGGCAGCATGGGCTCCGTGGTGGGCGAACGCTTTGTGCGCGGCGTGCATACCGCCATCGACCAAAAAGTGCCTTTTGTCTGCTTCACCTCGACGGGTGGCGCGCGCATGCAAGAGGGCTTGCTCAGCCTGATGCAAATGGCCAAAACCAATGCATCCCTCACCCGTCTGGCCAAAAAAGGCCTGCCTTACATCAGCGTGTTGACCGACCCCACCATGGGCGGCGTCAGTGCCGGTTTTGCCTTTTTGGGGGATGTGGTGATTGCCGAACCCAAAGCCCTGATTGGCTTTGCCGGCCCGCGCGTGATTGAATCGACCGTGCGCGTCACGCTGCCAGAAGGCTTTCAACGCTCAGAGTTCTTGCAGACCAAAGGCGCGATCGACCTGATCTGCGACCGACGTGAACTGCGCAAAACAGTGGCCAACACGCTGGCCATGCTGCAGCGCCAGCCAGCGGACGCACTGGTTTAATCGACCGTTAACCCGCCAGCAAAGCCAGACCCTGCAGATGGCCCAAGAAAATCAGGGCAATCTGCAGCAGCACCAGCAGCACCAGGGGTGACAGGTCCACGCCGCCCACCAGCGGCACCAGCCGACGGATAGGCGTCAAGGGCGGCGCGCACAGGCGCTCGACGATGTCAGCCATGGGCGAGTTGGTTTGTACCCAAGACAAAACGGCGTACACAATCACCAGCCCCGTCAAGCCCGAGATCACCAAGCGCAGCAAGCCAAAGAGCGCCAAAATCGGCACGGCAAACAGGCCGCCGCCCGCGCTTTCCAGCAACCACAGCAGAAAAAACCGCACCAACTCCAGCAAGAAAGCCGCCACCAGACTGGCCAGGTCCCAGCGCCCCCACGCGGGCACTACACGCCGCAAAGGCAACACCAGCCAGTCGGTCAAGGCAAACACAAAGCGCCCCAGCGGGTTACCCGAGCGTGCCGACATTGGAATTCGCTGGTATTGCATGTACAGACGCAGCACACAGGCGCCACCCACGACACCGCTCGCAACCTCAAGCAGCAGGGAAATGATTTGGTACAACATAAAGCTTTGGGTCAGACCGTGCGACGCGAAACTTGGCCCGCACGGATTAGCAAGAAGTTAAAGGGATTAAAAAATTCCTTCGCATCATAGCGACAGAACCCTCACAACTTAAAATGCCGTCTTTCGGTCAAAAAATGACCATTTTCTGCCCCGTTCCTGCCCCGCCTATGCGGTGCCCACTACTGCACCTTCATGTCTGACCACATCACATCCCCCGCGCCCCAGGACGAAAACCAGCTGATGGCCGAGCGCCGCGAAAAACTCAAAGCCATGCGCCAGCAGCAGTTGGAAGGCAAAGGCGTCGCTTTCCCCAACGATTTCAAACCCAGCGACCACGCTGCCGATCTGTTTGCCGCCCATGCCGGTCAAACACCCGAAGGGTTGCTGGAGCAAGGCAGCACCGCCAAAGTGGCCGGACGCATGATGCTCAAGCGCGTCATGGGCAAGGCCAGTTTTGCCACCTTGCAAGACAGCAGCGGCCGCATTCAGGTCTACATCAAGGGCGAAGACATTGGTACCGAGCTTTACGCCAGCTTCAAGCACTGGGACCTGGGCGACATCGTGGCCGCCGAGGGCAAACTGTTCAAAACCAAAACCGGCGAGTTATCCATTCACGCCAGCAGCATACGGCTACTGACCAAGAGCCTGCGCCCCATGCCCGACAAGTTCCACGGCATGAACGACCAGGAAGTGAAATACCGCCAGCGTTATGTCGATCTGATGACCGACGAAGTCTCCCGCAAGCGCTTTGTAGCGCGCAGCAAGGCGGTCAGTGGTATTCGTGAATTCATGGTGTCGCACAAATTTCTGGAAGTTGAAACGCCCATGTTGCACCCAATTCCGGGCGGTGCCAATGCCAAACCCTTCACCACACACCACAACGCGCTCGACCAGCAGATGTTTTTGCGCATCGCCCCTGAGCTGTACCTCAAGCGATTGCTGGTGGGAGGCTTTGAGCGCGTGTTTGAAATCAACCGCAACTTCCGCAACGAAGGTATCTCGGTTCGCCACAACCCCGAGTTCACCATGATGGAGTTCTACGCAGCTTACTGGGACTATCAGGACTTGATGACTTTCACCGAAGCCCTGATCCGCGACTGCGCCCACAAGGCAGTGGACACCCTGCACCTGAGCTATGGCGGCAACGCGGTCGATTTGTCCAAACCGTTTGAACGGCTGACCATTCGCGAAGCCATTCTCAAGTACACAGAAGCAGGCGAGGCGCTGGAAGGCGGCAACGTATTGAAAGTGGACAACGAAGCCTGGCTCATCCATGCACTGAAGAAGCTGGGCCTGTCAGAAGCCAAAAACAAGCTTTCAACCCGCTCGCTGGCCAGTCTGCAGGTGATGTACTTTGAAGAAACGGTGGAAGAAAAGCTGTGGCAACCCACCTTTATCTGCGAGCACCCGGTTGAAATATCGCCGCTGGCGCGCGCCAGTGACCACAAGCCGGGCGTAACCGAGCGATTTGAGCTCTACATCACCGGCCGGGAATTCGGCAACGGCTTTAGCGAACTAAACGACGCCGAAGAACAAGCCGCCCGTTTTCACGCCCAGGTCGCCGCCAAAGACAGTGGCGACGATGAAGCCATGTACTACGACCACGACTTCGTGCGTGCGCTGGAGTACGGCATGCCCCCGGCCGGAGGCTGCGGCATTGGCATTGACCGTTTGATGATGTTGCTGACAGACAGCGCCAGCATCCGCGATGTGATTCTGTTTCCCGCCCTGCGACGCGAATCTTAAGAGTGAAATAAGCCCTTGGCGCACTGTTTTATTGCGCGAGCAGCTATGAATTTAGTAGCAAACAAGCAGCTGCTTGAACCGCTGAAATATCTGCTGGGCTATTCTGAGGCAACGCAAACGCAGGTTCGTCAGCTCATGGACGAGCAGCGCTTGGGCGAGTGGCTGCTGAACAAGTACCCCACCAGCCACGGCGTACGCACAGACAAAGCGCTGTACGACTATGTGCAGGAACTCAAACAGGCCTGTTTGCGCGGTGCCGAGCCGCTGTCCAAGGTGGCGTTTGACAGCAAACTGCATGTACTCAAACACGCCTTGGGCACCCACACCACCATTTCGCGGGTGCAGGGCAACAAACTCAAATCCAAACGTGAAATCCGCATTGCCACCTTGTTCAAGGAGGCACCACCCGAGTTCCTGAAAATGATCACGGTGCATGAGCTGGCCCACCTCAAGGAACGCGCGCACGACAAGGCGTTCTACCAGCTTTGCACCTACATGGAGCCTGCCTACCACCAACTCGAATTTGAGCTGCGCGTGTACCTGACGCACCTGGACCATTCGGGAGCGCCCTTGTGGGGGCAGACTAGGTGAATTACTGGTGCTGCTCCATCAGCCAAGCACTAGGGTCACTCCACCTGACTACGGCAGGTCGAAAACCTCAAATCTATGTTGCTAAACCATGCTGCTGCGCTATAGCGCAGGTATGGAGCCAAAAAAAAGCCTGCTATCTTTTGAATAGCAGGCTTTCCTTGTATTACTTGGGGTGGCTGATGGGGCTCGAACCCACGACAACAGGAATCACAATCCTGGACTCTACCAACTGAGCTACAGCCACCGCAGCTGCAAATTATACCCTCTCTTGCCTACCTCGCAGCGACAGCCAAGGCATCTTCAGTTGAGGGCGCTGGTTTGGATGCGGTGATTGCGACCTTGAACCTCTCTTTGAGCACACCGTAATAGGCTTGATTCTCCGCATCGGTCCACCACTGCGCATATTGACCACGGTCTTGTGTTGCAGCCGGTTCTGTAGGTGCAGTACGAGGCACTAAGCTATTGACACGAACAACTGCGTAGCCTTTGGAACCCAAATCCACACCCACAAAAACCGGCAAAGCTGATGAATCTGCACGCAGAACCGCACTGATGACTTGAGGGGGAAAATTTTGTCCCTTGTCGCGTGATACAACCACGGAAGCCGGAAAAACAGCAGAAGCCGGTGCTGCTTTCCAAGCCGCCAACTTTTCCTGACCTTCTTTACGGGCCAATTCAGCCGCACGAACCGCGATCACCTTGTCACGAGCAACATTTCGCACCTCAGCAAACGCCTTGGTACTGGCCGGGGTGTGTTTGGTAACCCGTGCTGCCGTCAACTGGTTAGACGCCGTTTCAATCGCCTCCGTATTTCGTCCTTTTTCAATCGCGTCTGGTGCAAAAATCGCCGCCAGAAACTTTGCATTGGCCAACAAACCTGTCGCACCCGGCAACGGATTACGCATCACGCTATCAGCCGTTTTGATTTCGAGCTTCAATTTATCGGCAACAGACTTGAGACTGTCTGACTGTTCATAGACGCCATTGGTGAAAGCCTCGGCTGTTTCAGCGAATTTTCGCTGCGCCTGTTGTGTTCTGAGATCGGTCAAAATGCTGGGCCGCAGCTCATCAAAGCTGCGCTGTTTAGGAACCTTGATGTCCGTCAGTTTAATGATGTGGTATCCAAAATCCGACTCCACGATCTCACTGATGTCGCCTTTCTTCATAGAAAAAGCTGCGTCTTCAAACGGTTTGACCATAGCTCCGCGTGTGAAAAAATCAAGATCCCCGCCATTGGCAGCAGAACCTGTATCTTGCGAGTTCTTTTTTGCAACCTCTGCAAAACTATCCGGAGCTTTACGCACGGCTTGCAACAATTCCAATGCACGGGCTTTCGCCTTCTGACGATCTGCGTCAGAGACGCCTTTGGCCGCATTGATCAAGATATGGCTTGCCCTTCGCTCCTCGTTGCCACTGAGTTGGGCTGCATTTTGGTCGTAATAGGATTTGAGGTCAGCATCACTGATGGCGATGGTTTTCTTGACTGCCTCCAGATCCAGAACCACATACTCAATATTTACCTGCTCCGGGGTCTGAAACATCGTTTGATTTGACTTGTAATACGCTTCCAGTTCGGCTTCAGTTGGGTTGATCTTGGCTGCGAAATCTGCTGATGTGAAATTTGCAACCTGTACTTCACGTTTTTCGAAAAAAGCGTTCAAGGCCACGTCAGCCACAGTGGCCGAAGCAAACCCAGAGTTGGTGATACCTGCTTCTACCTGTCTCGCAGACAAATCACGGCGTACGCGCGCTTCAAACCCTTCAGGCGTTAGACCTTGGCTGGAGACCAATTGACGGTAGCGATCCATGTCCAATTTGCCATTGGGCAAGCGCAAAGATGCAATAACAGAGTTAGCTTGCAATTCCTGCGCAAGGCGTTCGTTACTTGTCGTTAGTTTATATTTGTCGGCCGCCTGCGCCAGCACACGCTCACGAACCAATCGTTCCAACGTGGCGTAACGAGCCTCGGGCGAATCCAGCAGCTTGACGTCAAGATTGGGCATCGACGCGCGCATACGCTGTGACTCCTCCTTGTGCATCGCATCCCATTCACCTTGCATGATCTCTTGACCGCCGACATGGGCAACAGCCTCGCCCTGCTCGCGCATACGGCTATAGCCATCAATGCCGAACACAACAAACGAAGGAATGATCAGCAAAAACATCAGCATCATCATGATCTTCGTGTGCTTGCGGACAAAATCAAACATTCGCTAACTCTCCATGAAAAAAACAAAAAAGGCGAACACGATGTTCGCCTTTGCTGGGATGGTGAGTGATGACGGGCTCGAACCGCCGACCTACGCCGTGTAAAGGCGCCGCTCTACCAACTGAGCTAATCACCCAGCCTTAACCTATTATCAATTCAAAGCATCCTTCAATGCCTTGCCTGGACGGAATTTTGGAACCTTGGCAGCCTTGATTTTAATCGCTGCGCCAGTACGTGGATTACGGCCCACACGCGCGGCACGCTTGCCTACGGCAAATGTACCAAAACCAACCAATGACACGGAACCACCCTTTTTCAGCGTGGTTTTCACTGCACTTATGGTGGACTCCAAAGCACGCGTTGCCGCAGCTTTCGATATGTCTGCATGTTTTGCAATGTGCTCAATCAGTTCGGTTTTGTTCACAAAGAACCTCTGGTGAAATAAGAGTTAACAGAATTATCTCTTCAAAAAATAATGCGTCTGGCCCACTTCGCATGAAGACCACGGCTCCCAACCGCGTCAACAACACCTAATGAGCTTGCAACAGTGCGCTCTCAAATTCTAGTCGGTTTTTCTGAGTCTACCCGTGGCTCGTCGTTCGATTGTCAGATCAAGGTCAATAAAAATTGACATTTATCTGTCCAACTGTGGGGCATGTTCGCCTGCTCACTTGGACCGTGCGCGAATTTCAGGCAGTGCTTTCTGCAGGTAGTACACCATAGACCAAACCGTCATGATGGCAGCCAACCAGATCAACCAGACACCCCAAAGGCGTGTGTCGATGACACCCAGCAACATACCGTCATACAACAGGAAAGGGATGGCCACCATTTGCGCAAACGTTTTAAGCTTTCCGATCATGTGAACGGCAACACTGTTGGACGCACCGATCTGGGCCATCCATTCGCGCAAAGCGGAGATGGCAATTTCACGCCCGATGATGATAAGCGCCACAAAAACGTCAGCCCGCCCAAGGTGCACCAGCACCAGCACGCAAGCACAAACAAGAACTTTGTCGGCCACCGGGTCGAGAAACGCACCAAAAGAAGACACCTGGTTGAGCTTGCGGGCAAGGTATCCATCCAGCCAGTCAGTAGCGGCAGAAACGACGAACAAGGTCGTGGCCAACAGGTTGCGACTGGCGGGTTCAATGGGCAAATAAAACACCGCCACTATCAGGGGAATCGCCGCGATGCGCGCCCAGGTCATGATGGTGGGGATGGTAAAAAACATGCTGGGATTGTGGCACGGCTTGACCGTGTTCGGTACATTGCGATCAACGCAAGGCGCGGTAAATTTCCTCAGCCAATTCGCGCGAGATGCCTTCTACAGTCGCAATATCTTGAGCGCTCGCCTGTGCAACACCGCGCACACCCCCGAAACGCTGCAACAACTTGGCACGCCTTTTCGGACCAATGCCGGGTATCTCTTCCAGCTTGCCACCATCGACCCGAACCCTGGCTCTTTGAGCGCGCATGCCAGTGATGGCAAACCGGTGGGCTTCGTCACGAATTTGGGCAACCAGCATCAACGCGGCCGAGTCTTTGCCCAAATACACTTTATCGCGGCCATCGGCAAACACCAGTTCCTCCAGCCCTACCTTGCGGCCTTCGCCTTTCTCAACCCCCACAATCAGTGACAAGTCCAGTCCCAGCTGCTCAAACACCTCGCGCGCCATCGACACCTGGCCCTTGCCACCGTCCACCAACACCAAGTCCGGCAGACGTCCGGTTCCTGGCGGAATTTGTCCGGACTGCTTTGCCTGGCGCAAAGTCTCGGCCAATTTTCCGTAGCGACGCAGCAACACCTGACGCATGGCAGCGTAGTCGTCGCCCGGTGTGATGCCGTCGATGCCATAACGGCGGTACTCGGCGTTTTGCATCTTGTGGTGATGAAACACCACACACGAGGCTTGGGTCGCCTCACCTGCCGTGTGTGATATGTCAAAACACTCGATGCGAAGTTCGTCCAGATCGTCCGGTGCGAGGTCCAGCGCATCGGCCAAAGCACGGGTGCGGGCCTGCTGGGAACCTTCTTCCGCCAGCAAACGAGCCAGTTGCAGCCCCGCATTGGTTTGCGCCATCTCCAGCCAGACCCGTCGTTGCTCGCGCGGCTGGTGAACCGCCGTCACCTTGACACCACTTTGGGTGGACAAAACCTTGAGCAGGCTTTTGTTCACCGGCTCACTCACTACCAGCGAGGGGGGAACTGGCACGTGAAGGTAATGCTGGGCCACAAAGGCCTGCAGAACCTGGGCCTCTACCGACGGAGCAGCGTCTGCGCCGTCGTCATCTTCGCTGAAGACGCCGGTTGCATCCTCCACATGCGTCGGAAAGTAGGGCCGATCACCCAAATGACGCCCGCCACGCACCATCGCCAGATTCACACAGGCCCGCCCGCCCTGCACTTTCACCGCCAAAATATCAACGTCGCGGTCCGACACGTTATCAACCGATTGCTGGTGCAACACATTGGACAGCGCCGCCACCTGGTTGCGCAGCTCAGCCGCCTGCTCAAACTCCAGCCGGTCTGCATGCGCCATCATGCGCGCCTCCAGCGCCTGCATCACCTGGCCGGCATCGCCAAGCAAAAAACGCTCGGCATTGGCAACGTCATGCGCGTATTCCGTTTCGGATATATGCCCCACACAAGGCGCAGAGCAGCGCTTGATTTGGTACAGCAAACAAGGCCGGGTGCGATTGTTGAACACCGGGTCTTCACAAGTTCGCAAACGGAACACTTTTTGCATCAGCAAAATAGCTTCCTTCACGGCCCATGCGCTCGGGTAGGGCCCAAAATAGTGGTGTTTTTTTTCTACCGCCCCCCGGTAATAGGACACCCTGGCGAAACTTGAGCTCGCACTGGAAGACGCACTCACGCCAGTGATTTTCAAATACGGGTAGCTCTTGTCATCCCGGAACAAGATGTTGTACTTGGGATTGAGCGCCTTGATGAGGTTGTTTTCCAGCAGCAGCGCCTCCGCCTCCGAGCGTACAACGGTGGTCTCCAGACGCGCAATTTTGCTGACCATGTGCCCGATGCGGGTGCCGCCATGGTTCTTCTGAAAATAGCTGGACACCCGCTTTTTGAGGTTGATGGCTTTGCCTACATAAAGCACGGCACCTTGCGCATCAAAATAGCGGTAAACACCGGGCAGCCCCGGAAGACTTGCCACGTCGCTGAGCAATTGTTCGGGGTGCACCGACAAAGACGATAGTTCCACCGTCTGTGACGGCGGCGAGTTTGCGGGTGGTGTTGAATCATTCAAAGTTGGCATAGATACGTATTGTGGACAATCTCTGGCGTGAAAACAGGAAACCTTTGGGACATCTTTTGCCGGGTCATCGACAACTACGGCGACATTGGCGTGTGCTGGCGCTTGTGCGCAGGCTTGGCCGAACGCGGTGAGCGGGTGCGCTTGTGGGTGGACGATGCCAGCGCGCTGAACTGGATGGCACCCGAAGGGTTACCGGGCGTCGAAGTCAAGCCCTGGTCTGAATCAACCCATGCATCGGGACTGACCGTTGGCAATGTACTGATCGAGGCATTCGGGTGTGAAATTGCTCCTGAATTTATAGCTGCTTGCGCAATGAATACGTGCGCTAGAGGCCAAAAATTCATATGGATTAACTTGGAATACCTCAGTGCCGAACCTTTTGTGGAACGCTGCCATGGCCTGCCATCCCCGGTCATGACCGGGCCGGGTGCGGGCCTGACCAAGTACTTCTATTACCCCGGTTTTAGCGCCGCAACTGGTGGGCTTCTGCGGGAACCTGGTTTACTGGCACGCCAGACCCGTTTCAACCGGGCAGATTGGTTGGCACAGCACCACATCGAATTTAAGGGCGAACGTTTGATTTCGCTGTTTTGCTACGAACCAACTGCTTTGGAGGCGCTGATCGAACAATTGGCGAATGACTCACAGGCGAGTCGACTCTTGGTCACAGCCGGACGGGCCACGGCTGCCGTCAACGCCTGTCTTGAGCATAAAAACAGGCTCCTGCGCACATGGAATGGGCGCAGTATGCTATCTTTTTCATATCTTCCCACGATCACTCAAGTCGAATATGACCATCTTCTATGGGCCTGCGACCTCAATTTTGTGCGCGGCGAAGATTCACTGGTTCGCGCTCTGTGGGCGGGCAAACCCTTTGTCTGGCAGATTTACTCCCAGCATGACGATGCACACCACACCAAGCTGGAAGCATTTCTGGAGGTCATGAAGGCCCCACCTTCGCTACGGGCATTCCACCGTGTCTGGAACGGGATTCAGGCTACCAACCAAACTGTATTGCCTGCGCTGGATTTGCCCGTTTGGCAAGAAACAGCCCTTCAAGCTAGGCACCAGCAAGCCCAACTGACCGATCTTGTCAGTCAGATCACGGATTTTGTAAAAATAAACCGCTAAAATAGTGGGCTTTGCGGCATTCGACTGGATTCAAAACCAGTGCCTTGCGCCCTCGCCGTGAGATCGGCGTTGTTTATTTTGCCGTCTATTTTGCCGTCTTATGTGCGGCCAACCTTCACACAATCGCTATGAAAATCGCTCAAGAAATCCGCGCAGGCAACGTCATCATGCACGGCAAAGACCCCATGGTCGTTCTGAAAACCGAATACAGCCGTGGTGGCCGCAATTCCGCCACCGTGCGCATGAAGCTCAAAAGCCTGATCGCCAACTTCGGCACCGAAGTCGTGTTCAAGGCCGATGACAAAATGGACCAGGTCATTCTGGACAAAAAGGATTGCACCTACTCCTACTTTGCCGACCCCATGTACGTGTGCATGGACGCCGAGTACAACCAGTACGAAGTGGAAGCCGAAAACATGGGCGACGCGCTGAACTATCTTGAAGACGGCATGGCCCTTGAAGTGGTGTTTTACGACGGCAAGGCCATCTCGGTCGAACTGCCCACCAGCGTGGTGCGTGAAATCACCTGGACAGAACCCGCCGTCAAAGGCGACACCTCCGGCAAGGTGCTCAAGCCCGCCAAGATTGCCACCGGTTTCGAGATCGGCGTGCCAATTTTTGTAGCTCAAGGCGACAAGGTTGAAATTGACACCCGAGTGGGTGAGTACCGCAAGCGCGTTTAACCATTTGCGCACCCATGCGCTTCTTGCAAAAGGCTTCCCAAGGGAAGCCTTTTTAATTGACCGCTCGCTTTTCAACAGATTCGTTTTGTTTGGCCTATGGACCCCGCCTGCAAAATCGGTGTAGGCTTGAAGCATGAGCCAATTACCGCAAAACCGAGCAGCTCCCGCTACGCTGCCAGAAAAATCAACCGCCGCAACCAACCTGGCCCTGCGCCGGGTAGCAATTGACACCTACCGCGAAAACGTTGCCTACCTGCACCGGGACTGCGCCGTCTACCGCGCGGAAGGATTTCAGGCTCTGTCGAAGGTCGAGGTTCGGGCCAATGGCCGACGCATTTTGGCAACACTGAATGTGGTCGATGATGCTTCGATCGTCGGCTGTAACGAACTTGGCTTGTCAGAGGATGCCTTTTTGCAGTTAGCCGTTCAAGACGGCCACACGGCGTCCGTGTCGCAAGCCGAACCGCCAGAATCCATTGGTGCGCTTTACCGAAAACTGGCGGGCGAAAGGCTCGGGCGTGAGGACTTTCACAGCATCGTGCGTGATATCGCTGATTTGCGCTATTCCAAAATTGAGTTGACCGCCTTCGTTGTCGCCACCCATCGGGATGAACTGGACCGCGAAGAGGTTTACTACCTGACTGAAGCCATGGTCGCCAGCGGCAGAAAGCTGGACTGGCACGAACCGCTGGTGGTCGACAAGCACTGCATCGGCGGCATTCCCGGCAACCGCACCTCCATGCTGGTGGCACCCATCGTGGCAGCGCATGGCCTGCTGTGCCCCAAAACATCCTCACGCGCCATCACCTCCCCGGCCGGCACGGCCGACACCATGGAGGTGTTGGCCACGGTAGAACTGCCTTTTGAAAAGCTGGCCGACATCGTGCGGGAGCACCGTGCCTGCCTGGCCTGGGGTGGCACGGCCAATTTATCACCAGCGGACGATGTTCTGATTTCTGTGGAACGCCCACTGGCACTGGATTCGCCGGGGCAGATGGTGGCCTCAATTCTGTCGAAAAAAATCGCGGCCGGCTCCACCCATCTGGTGCTCGATATTCCGATTGGCCCCACCGCCAAGGTCCGCTCCATGCCAGAGGCCCAGCGTCTGCGCAGAATTTTTCAATACGTCGCAAGCCGCATTCATTTGTCACTGGACGTGGTGATCACCGATGGTCGTCAACCCATCGGCAACGGCATTGGGCCGGTGCTTGAAGCCCGCGATGTGATGCGGGTGCTGGAAAACGACCCGCGGGCACCGAACGATTTGCGACAAAAATCCCTGCGCCTGGCTGGTCGCCTGATTGAGTGCCACCCGGATGTGCGGGGCGGCGACGGTTTCGCCATAGCGCGGGACATCCTGGATTCTGGCCGGGCCTTGGCCAAAATGAATGCCATCCTTGCCGCGCAAGGTGCCAAACCTTTTGACCACAACCACCCGCAACTCGGAAGCCTGACTTTTGAGGTTTTGGCCGTTGAATCGGGCGTTGTCACCAGCATTGACAACCTTCAGGTGGCGCGCATCGCCCGAGTGGCCGGTGCACCCAAAGTCATTGGTGCCGGCGTTGATCTGTTTCGCAAGCTGGGCGACGCAGTAGCTTCGGGCGACGTCTTGTACCGTGTTCATGCCAGCTTTCAAAGCGATCTTGAATTTGCCCGCCAAGCCTGCGCCAAGTCCAGTGGGTACGCAATTGGCCAACCCGACGACATACCCCATGTTTTTGTGGAGTTCTGATGCACCCATCCCCCCTGTCAAAGTCCGTCTTGCTGTGCTTTGACGATGAACTTGAAAGTGCCCAGCGCATTGCCGAAGCCGCCTCCATGCCCCTTGCTGTAATGCAGCGCCACCGTTTTCCAGACGGAGAAATCAAGCTGCGTTTGCCGGAAACATTGCCAGAACATGTCGTCATCCTGCGTTCATTGAGCCACCCCAACGAAAAGCTGATTGAGTTGCTTCTGGCCGCGCAAACCGCACGCCTGCTGGGGGCCAAGCACATGACACTGGTTGCACCTTACCTGGCTTATATGCGCCAGGACATGGCCTTTCATCCTGGTGAAGTCATCAGCCAGCGCATTGTGGGTCGTTTTCTGGCAGACCTCTTCGACGCAGTGATCACCGTTGACCCCCATCTGCACCGGGTTGCCTCGTTGGAACAAGCAGTGCCGGTCGCCCGTGCCGTGGTGCTCAGCGGTGCACCACTACTGTCTGATCTGATTGCACAGCACCGAAAAAATCCGTTGCTGATGGGACCGGACGAGGAGTCAGCACAGTGGATTGCCTTGGCGGCGTCGCGTCATGGCTTTGACCACGCGGTGTGCAAAAAAGTTCGCCGTGGCGATCGCGCCGTTGAAGTGGCGCTACCCGACTTGGCCGTGGTCGGACGACATGTGGTGTTGCTGGACGATGTGGTGAGTACCGGCCACACCATTGCACAAACCACGCGCCAGTTACTGGCCGTTGGTGCCGCCAGCGTTGATGTCGCGGTAACCCACGCACTGTTCGCCGACGACGCCCTGCAGTTCATGTTGGACGCGGGTGTTCACGAAGTGTGGAGTACTGACTGTATCCCCCATCCCTGCAACGCCATCAGCATGGCCGTGCCTATTGCCCATGCGCTGGCTCAAGCTGCCGCAAAGGGGTAAGCAGCACAGGAAAAACACGACTCAACTCATCCCTCTGAACTTGATGATTGTCAACTTTTGAAAAACAACTCCGGCTAACATCGGGCCGGGGTATCAACAACATGAAGGATTAGCATGAATGAGATGACAACGGCCAGCAAAGAAAAACTGATGAACGATCTGCGTGTGGTGGTCGCCGATGCAGAAGAACTTTTGCGCATGACCGCTGACCAAGCCAGCGAGAGCGCTGCCGAAGTGCGGGGTCGGGTACAGGCCAAATTGAGCCAAGCCAAGGCGGATCTGGCGCTGTTGCAGGAGACAGCCGTTGCCAAGGCCAAAGCTGCCGGTCTTGCCACCGACGAATATGTGCATGAAAACCCTTGGACTGCGATCGGCATTGCTGCTGGTGTCGGTTTGGTGGTTGGTTTGCTGGTTGGTCGACGCTAGACCCAACTGGGCATGAGCGCTCCTGTCCAAGCCAGTGGATTCTTTGCCTCACTGCGGCGTTTGTTCGCCACCGTGCTTGAAATGGGTCAAGTGCGGCTTGACCTGCTCGGTACCGAAATCGAGCTTGGCAAACGGCGTTTTTTTGACGGCCTGATTTGGGGCGCAGTAGCCCTGCTGGTATTGGGCGTTGGCTTGGTGTTGCTGTGCGGCTTCGTCATTTTGCTTTTTTGGGAAGGCTATCGCTTGGCGGCAGTTGGTGTGATGGCCTTGCTTTTTCTTGCAGCAGGAACATTCTTGATGAATGAGGCTCGCAGGCGCATGAGCAGCCCGACTGGGCTTTTTGACACCAGCCTGGCCGAACTCAAACGAGACCTGGCCAGTCTTCAAGCATCAGATCCACATGAACAACGATGACCTGATTCTGCGCCAGCAACGTTTGCTGATACGCAGCGCAGAGCTGCGCATTACTTTTTCCAGCCAAGTACAAGTCATTAAAAGACCTTTGGGTTTAGCCGATCAGGCTCAAGCGGGTTTGCAGTGGCTGTACCGAAACCCTCAGTGGCCTGTGGGCGCCTTGCTCCTTGTCCTTATCCTTCGGCCACGAGGCGTGATGCGTTGGGGTAGCCGTTTATGGTGGGTATGGAACACCTACCAACGGACTCGCAACCTGATGGCCACCCTTCCCCTTTCTGAAATGAACATAAAGTCATGATCTCAAAAAAAAACCAATCGCCAAAATGGATTGAATCCCCCAAAGCCAAGGAAACACCTACCAAGCGACTTGACCGGCTGGTGCACTCAGCAGCCGCACCGCTGACTGGCGGCATCTCTCCCGTATCGCTGGCACTGGCAACAGCCGACTGGGCCTGGCATCTGGGCGTTTCACCCGGCAGGCAACTTGAACTGGCGGCCCTGGGGATCAAACTGGCCAAAGACAGTCTCAAAATCCATCGCAATGCAGAAGATGATGAAGGCATTGCTGATGATGACCCCCGGTTTCGCCATGAGGCATGGGCACGTTGGCCGTTCAACCAAGTGCGCGCAAACTTTCGCAACACAGAAGCTTTCTGGCGTGAAGCCACGCAGGTGCCGGGCGTGACAGCACACCACACTGACATGGCTCATTTTTTCGCACAGCAATGGCTGGGCGTCATGGCGCCGGCCAATTGGCTGCCTACCAATCCAGTGGTACTGGAGGACGTTGCACAATCGAATGGTGCCCACCTGCTCAAAGGGCTGCAGAACTGGCTGCACGATGTTGCAGGCACCACCCATAAGGACGAACCGGCACCGCACTTCAGAGTAGGCCACGAAGTGGCAACCACCCCCGGCAAGGTGGTGTACCGCAATGAGTTGATTGAACTGATTCGCTACGAGGCGCAAACCCCCACCGTGCACCCCGAACCTGTCTTGATCATCCCTTCGTGGATCATGAAGTACTACATCCTCGATCTCTCGCCCCATAACTCGATGGTCGCCTACCTGGTAGGACAGGGACACACCGTGTACATGCTCTCATGGCGCAATCCGCATGCCGCCGACCACGCACTGTCCATGGACGACTACCTGCGCCTGGGGGTGCTAGATGCCCTGCGTGCAGTCGGTTCACTCAGTGAAAAGGCCCCCGGTGTGCATGCCATGGGTTATTGCCTGGGCGGCACGCTGCTGGCGATTGCCGCCGCCGCATTGGCCCGCAAAGGCGGCGTGTCGGGCGCAGACGATTTACCGACGCTTAAAAGTATGACACTGCTGGCAGCGCAAACAGATTTTTCGGAACCGGGCGAGTTGGGCTTGTTCATTGACGAAAGCCAGGTCGGATTTCTGGACAACGTCACCCGAGGAAAAGGTTACCTGACGGGCACTCAAATGGCCGGATCGTTCCAGTTTTTACACTCCCGAGATTTGGTGTGGACGCGGCGCATGCGTGAATACCTGATGGGTGAGCGCGAGCAGCCCAATGATCTGATGGCCTGGAATGCCGACACCACCCGCATGCCCGCCCGCATGCACCACGAGTACCTGACCTCTTTGTACCTGCACAACGCATTGGCCAACAGTGCATACCGGGTCGAAGGGCGTGCCGTATCGCTGGCGGACATCCGCGTGCCGGTCTTCATTGTGGGTACCCAACGCGACCACATTTCACCGTGGCCCTCGGTCTACAAATTGCACCACCTGTGTGATGCCGAGATGACCTTTGTACTCACCAGTGGAGGCCACAACGCAGGCATCATTTCAGAACCAGGACACGCCCACAGAAGCTATCAGATGAGCACCCGTGAGGCCCACGGCCCCTGGATTGAACACGGCCAGTGGGCAGCCCAGGCTCCCCGGTATGAAGGCTCATGGTGGCCCGCTTGGCACCAGTGGCTCAGTACCCATTCCACCAAGCCCGAAACCGCACAAACCATACCCGCCAAATCTGTTTTGTGCGATGCTCCGGGGGAATATGTGATGCAGCGCTACCCGGATTAACCCGAACGCGAGGGGGCTGGTGAACAGGTGCCGTTTTCGCACACAATGGGCTCCATGAAGAAACCTCACCCCCTTTCCGAGCGTCGCCTGGTAGATCGTGTTCTGGTCAAAGCTTGGGAGACGCTGCAAAATCATTCTGCCCAAGGCAACAAGCTCCAAGCGGATGCCAACCGCTTGGCCTTTGCCGATCCTGAATTTTTGCTGCGGCGTGAAACCCGCGGTATTCGTTTTCAACTGGAACTGCTCAAGCCCGACATGGAGCAGTCCGAGCAGGGCATTGAAAACACCATCGTCGTGTTTGGCAGCGCCCGTTTTGCGTCGCCTGAAGAGGCCAACGCTGCGATGACAAAAGCACTGGCGAGCGGCGATGCCGCTGCCTTGATCAATGCCAAGCGCCAGCAAAGAAATGCTCACTACTATGACCAGGCCCGCTTGTTTGCCCGGCTGGTGGCGGACTTCAGTGCGCACCGAAAGCACGAAGAACGGCTGTTCATTGCTACCGGCGGTGGTCCCGGCATCATGGAAGCAGCCAACCGGGGTGCCCACGAGGCAGGTGCCCTGAGCGTCGGTCTGAACATTGCCTTGCCGCATGAACAAAGCCCAAACCCTTACATCACTCCCAATTTAAGCTTCAAGTTCCATTATTTTGCGCTGCGCAAAATGCACTTCATGATGCGGGCCAAAGCACTGGTGGCCTTTCCTGGCGGATTTGGCACCTTGGACGAATTGTTTGAAATCATCACCTTGGTCCAGACACGCAAAGCCAAGCAAGTGCCGATCGTCATTTTCGGCACCGAGTACTGGAAGCGGCTGATCAACATGGAAGTGCTGGTGGAAGAAGGCGTCATCTCGGCCGCTGACCTCAAGCTATTCACCTATGTCGACACGCCACAAGACGCCTGGGATGCGATTCGGCAGTTTTACGGACTTTAGGCTGACACCCGGCTGATACCCGGTTCACACCCGGTCAGTTCCCGCTTCAGTGTCGAAGTCCTTGTCCATCGGAATCAGCGCCTGCACTTCGGTTTCCGGCAGTGCCTGCACTTTTTTGAGCGCACGGCCCATGGCCCGGCTGCGGGTCTCGGCGCTGTCCAGCGTTTTGAGCACCGTTTCGGTTTGCGACTTGACCTTGGCCAGCACATCACCAAATTTGCCAAACTCGGTCTTGACCGCACCGAGAACTTGCCACACCTCGCTGGAGCGTTTCTCCAGCGCCAGCGTGCGAAAGCCCATTTGCAGGGAACTGAGCATGGCCAACAGTGTGGTTGGCCCGGCCAGCGTGATCCGGTGCTCGCGCTGCAAGGCCTCCATCAAACCAGGGCGGCGCAGTACTTCGGCATACAAGCCTTCGGTAGGCAAAAACAAAATCGCGAAATCAGTGGTGTGGGGCGGTTCAACATATTTTTCTGCAATGGACTTGGCCTCCAGCCGAATGCGAAGCTCCAGCGCCCTGCCCGCCACCTCAGCCCCGAGAGCGTCCGCCCGGCCCTGAGCATCGAGCAAACGCTCGTAATCTTCATTCGGAAACTTGGCGTCAATCGGCAGCCACAGCGGCTCGCCGTGCTCGGATCGGCCAGGCAGCTTGATGGCAAAATCCACCACGTTTTTGCTGCCCGGACGCGTGGCCACCTGCGCTGCGTATTGGTCGGTCACAAACACCTGCTCCAACAGCCCAGCCAGCTGCGCCTCACCAAAAATTCCACGGGTTTTCACGTTGGTCAGCAAGTGTTTGAGGTCACCAACCCCCTGCGCCAGCGTCTGCATTTCGCCCAGACCTTTGTGCACCTGCTCCAGCCGGTCGGCTACCTGCTTGAAGCTTTCTCCCAAGCGGGTTTGCAGCGTAGCCTGCAGCTTTTCATCCACCGTGGCGCGCATTTCATCGAGCTTGGCCGAGTTGGTGGTTTGCAACTGCGCCAACTGCTTTTCAAGTGTTTCTCGGATTTCATTCATGCGCCGCGCGTTGGACTCGCTCACCCCTGACAGCTGGGTGGTCAAGGTATCACTCAGCGTCTTTTGCAGCAGCGCGAGCTGCTGACCGAACGCATCAATCTGCGCGTTTTGGGTGCGCGTGGCCTCAGCCCCCTGCTGCACAAGAGTCTGCTGAAAAGTGGCCAGGTTCTGCGTCAGTTCCTGCCTCCCGCTTCGTGCGGATTCGCCAATTTCCCGGCGCAACTCGCGCTCGAGTTGCTGCATCCGCTCTGTACTGCGTTGCAGCGCCGCCAACAACTCAGCCCTGCTTTGCTCCGCCGCCGCTGGCGCAGCGCTGCCAACCATGCGCAAAGCAAACCACAACAAACCCATCCCATTCACAACACCCAAAGCCAACAGCCACCACTGCACCATATTGTTCAAACCGAGTTCCTCCATGCCTGTATTGTTGTGCAAAACTTGGCAGACACATTTGCGCGACAGGGGTGGAATTGATGGGGGTCAAGTTGCCAATCTCCCATCACACGTGCATCACAAAATTCGTAGGCCAAAAACCCAAAAGCGAATACCATCCAGTATCGAATTCGCCTTGAGGCGCACGGAAAAAAAGTATGCATCAATGTAAAGAAACCACCACTGAGTCGTCACCCTTGACAGCACAAGACCATTCCAGGCAGAGCCCGGGCACCACCGAGCCGACGCTGTGCGACAGTACTCCCCTGTCATCGACCAGCAAGGCACTCCCACCCTCTGATGCTGTGCAGCGGGCTGTCCACAAACTCCGGTTGCACCAAGCTGAGTTGCAGCTCCAAAACGACGAACTCCGCCGCACCAATGAATCGCTTGAAATGGCGAGAGCTCGTTACGTCAACCTTTATGAGCAAGCACCCATGGGCTACTGCACCCTGAGCGAGTCCGGGCTCATCACGCAAGCCAATTGCACTGCCGCCACCATGCTGGCCATGCCTCAAAACGACTTGTGTGGTCAACCATTCGGACGCTTCATCCACATTGAAGACCAAAATTCGGTATATCGACATCGCAAACAGTTGCTGGTGAGCGGCGAACGGCAGTCGTGCGAGTTGCGAATTACCCAATTTGATGGCACCACCTTCTGGGCTAATCTTCTGCTCACCGCAGCGCAGGACCCAATCGGTGAAATCAGCATTCACGCTGCTTTCAATGACATCAGCGAGCATAAAAAAGTGGAGGATTCTCTGCGTGAACAAGGCGATTTTTTCCGCCTGATTGCCGAAAATCTGGATGGTTATGTCGCCGTGCTCGACCTGGAGGGCAAACGGGTTTACAACAGCCCGTCGTACACACTGCTGCTCGGCGATCGTCAAAGTTTCGGCACGTCCTCCTTTGTCGAAGTTCACCCCCACGACCGTGAGCGGGTCATGCAGGCTTTTCAAGATACCGTGCAGACCGGCATTGGACGCCGTCTTGAATACCGTTTCGTGCTGCCAGACGGCAGCATTCGGCAAATGGAGTCTCGCAGCGGTGCCATCCGGGACAACGATGGCCACGTCAGACGCGTGGCAGTGGTCTCGTTTGACATTACCGAGCGCAAACAGAACGAAGATCAGGTTCGTCAACTGGCTTTTGTTGATCCGCTCACAAAACTCCCCAACCGCCGTCTTCTGAACGACCGTCTGACCCAAACGCTGGCGGCCAGCAAACGCAGTGGCCATTTCAGCGCACTGATGTTTTTGGACCTTGACAACTTCAAGCCACTCAATGACACGCATGGCCATGCGGTGGGTGATTTGCTGTTGATCGAAGCGGCAGCCCGCCTTAAAAGTTCGGTACGCGAGATGGATTCTGTGGCGCGCTTTGGCGGTGACGAGTTTGTGGTCATCCTGGCGGGGCTGGAATCCAGCCAGGCAGAATCAAAAGCACAGGCCACCATCGTGGCTGAAAAAATTCGCGCTGCCTTGTGTAAACCTTACCTGCTGGTTCTTGCGCATGAAACACAAGCGACAACAACCGTTGAACACCACTGCTCAGTCAGCATCGGCGTGTCCTTGTTCATGGACCACGACACCAAAGCGGACGATATTCTCAAGTGGGCCGATATTGCGATGTATCAAGCAAAAGATGACGGCCGCAACGCCATCAAGTTTTATGGTGATCCTGTTGCATGATGATGCACCAGCCAAACTACGTGGTCATCACCACCACCTGCCCAAACGAAGATCAAGCCATTCGGTTGGCCAACGCCTTGATCGAACAAAAATTAGCCGCCTGCGTGCAAACCAGTGCCATCCAAAGTACTTACCGCTGGCAAGGCACCGTCGAGCATGCGTCAGAAGTACGGCTCCAGATCAAGACAAAATACACCCACTACAGTGCGATTGAACGACTGATACTGACCTCCCATCCCTATGAAACACCCGAAATACTGGCTTGCCCGGTAATTGCAGGATCGGCCCGATACCTGAGCTGGATAGAAACCGAAACACGGTAACTTAGAAATCGATCTGCAAAAATTTATTGCATTGGTTGTGTTACTGCAACGCACTCTTGCTTCAATTTAAGCCAAACTCACAAGTCCCACAGGCGTGCCGATAGAGCAACAGGAAAAGCTGTGTTTTCTGCAGAACCAAGCTGACTAAAATAATCGACAATCGCAAACCCAAGCGCGTGCAAAGGCACGAACAACGACCACCAAAGGCTTTGAGTGAAGAGTGACGGACCTGAAACTGACAACCTGAACAAGGGGACAGAGCCATTGCGACAGACGCAGTCCGTCAGTACGCAGGCAGGAGTATCCGAGTCCGTTTCAGCCACTTCTGAACCTCAGTCCTTGCTCTTGCGCGTCCTGGAGCGCGACAACATCCAGCTGGCGCTGAAACGAATACACGAGCGCAATGAAGCACCGGGCATCGACGGCATGACCGCCGATGAGCTGCCAAATTACCTCAAGGAGCATTGGTCCAGTCTGCGATCCAAGCTTGCCACTGTCGCCTATCGGCCTCAGCCGATGATGCGTGTTGAGTTGCCTAGTGCAGACGGAAAAATTCGTTTGCTTGGCATTCCGACCATGGTGGATCGTTTTGTCCAGCAAGCCATCGTACAAGTTATACAAGCGCAATGGGAAGCGAATCGCGAGATCTTTCAGCCCCAACATTCGGTCAATCGGATCGTGCGCGAGATCGATGTACTGTTGAAAAAAGGTGACCGCTGGGTTTTTCCACCCAAGATAGAGCGATTTTTCGATAAAACCCCGTACGATCAACTGATCACACGCTTGGGACGCCGCCTGCCTGACCGGAACTTGCTTCGCCTGATCAACCGCTTTGTCAAAATGTATCGGCGGATTTACGGCGACAGCGAACAAGTCACCAGCGGAGTACCGCGACTCGGTCCACTGACACAAATTCTGGCTTTGGTTGTCCTTGAACAGCTCGAAAAGGAATTCAACCGGCGCAGCGCCCGCCGTGCGGCAGAACAATATGCCAAGAGCAGCATCCTTGTTAAAAGCAAAAGGGTCGCCAGTCAAGCCCTCCAAAGCCTGACAAGCTGGATCAGCAAGCTGGCACAAACCAAAGGTAGACAAGAAAGAACCGACGCAGCAGAATCAATTTTCTCAGGTCAGGATCCGGATGCAGCGTCGGCACCAAAGCTGCTGAAAGATCCGCTGCCATGGTTGAAAGCTTACTTTGGCATTGGGGAAGCCTCGCACCATCGCAGCTATCTTGACGTCACGATGGTCATTTCGCTGCTTGTTCATGCAGCATTGCTTTTGATTCAATTCGGGGTTCCGGACGTTAACCTGACCAATTTTGTGGCCGTCATGGAAAACACGTCCGAGCCGCGGCAAGAAATCCGCGTCCAACTGGCCAAGATCGACCCAGAGCCCCCAAAGCCCCCCGTCATCGAACCGCCAAAAAATCCAGAACAGATCAAACTGCGTAAAGATTTGAAGCAGCCGCGCCCTTTGCTGGACAAAACACCCGATCCACGAGCGCCGCTTTCGCCTTCGGTTCAAGTTGACGATCTGATCGAGCCGGCGGGTGATGGGCCCAAGCCACTGCCCGGGCGTCCCACCATGAAAACCAGAGTCCTCACAATGGTTGACGAGAACGCCTCGGACTTCATGCTGCCGCCACTTGAGGTGAGAGATTCAAGAAGGCCAGCACAAAGCCAGGTCTTGCAGCAAGCCAGGGAACTTGATGCCAAAAACAAAGCTGACCTGATCGCCAAACAAAAGGCCGCGCTCGCCCTGCGACTGGAAGAGAAGAGAAAGCGCGCCGAAGAAAAAGCCAAGCGGCTGGCGCAGGAATTGGAGGCAAAACAACAAGCCAAGCTCCTCGCACAACAAAAAGCAGAAGAACTCGCTCTGCTTAAACTGCAACAAGAAGAAGAGCGCAAACAGCTGGCCCTGAAAAAACAGGCCGAAGAAGCGGAAAAGCGTGAACTTGAAGCTGCGCAACTGAAAGAAAAGCAGAAACTGCAAGAGGAGGAGGATCGCAAGCGTTTGGCGCTGGAACAGGAAGCCCAAAAACAGGCTGAACTTATCGCCCAGGAAAAAGCAGCCGAACAGGCTCGCCTGAAGGCACTGCAAGAAGAAGAGCAAAAACAACAAGCCCTGAAAAAACAGGCCGAAGATGAAGCCAAACGTCTGGCCCAAGAAGCGGCTCGACTTAAAGAGCAGCAGCGACTGCAAGAAGAATTGGCCAAACGCCAGGCAGCAGAGCTGGAAGCCAAAAAGCAGGCTGAACTGATTGCCCAGCAAAAAGCTGCAGAACTGGCCCGCCTGAAAGCGCAGCAAGAGGAAGAGCAAAAACAACAAGCCCTGAAAAAACAGGCTGAAGAAGAAGCAAGGCGGCTGGCGCAGGAGGCAGCCCGGCTTAAAGAGCAGCAGCGACTGCAAGAAGAATTGGCCAAACGCCAGGCAGCAGAGTTGGAAGCCAAAAAACAGGCTGAACTGATTGCCCAGCAAAAAGCTGCCGAACAAGCTCGCCTAAAGGCGCAGCAAGAGGAAGAGCAAAGACAACAGGCCCTGAAAAAGCAAGCCGAAGAAGAAGCAAGGCGTCTGGCTCAGGAAGCGGCGCGACTCAAAGAAAAGCAGCGGCAGGAAGAAGAGTTGGCCAAACGACTGGCGGCAGAACTGGAAGCCAAAAAGCAGGCTGAACTGATTGCCCAGCAAAAAGCTGCCGAACTGGCCCGCCTGAAGGCGCAGCAAGAGGAAGAGCAAAGACAACAAGCCCTGAAGAAGCAGGCAGAAGAGGCAGCTCGGCGCGAACAGGAACTTGCCCGGCTGAAAGAAAAGCAGCGCCAGGAAGAAGAACTGGCCAAACGTCTGGCGCAAGAAGCCGAGGCCAAACGCCAGGCTGAACTGCTGGCCCAGCAAAAGGCGGCTGAACTGGCCCGCAAAAAACTGGAACAGGAGCAAGCCGAGCGCCAGGCCAGACTGGCAGAAGAGCAGCGGCTGGCACAACAGGAAAAAGACCGACAGCTCGCTTTAAAAATAGCAGCCCAAAAATTGGCCGAGGAAGCAGCGCGGGTCGCGCGTGAAGCAGCCATTCAGCTGGAGAACAAGCGGCTGGAGGAAGAGCGCGCAAAACGTCAGCGTGAGGAAGATGCCCGGCGCGCCGAGGCTGAGCGGCTCAGAAAACTGGAAGAAGATCGCCTCAGACGCCTGCAAGAGGCTGAGCGCTTGCGGCGTGAGGCTGAAGAACGCGCCCGGCGCAAACAGGAAGAACTCGAACGCCAGATGGAAGCTGACCGACTCAGACGCCTGCAACAGCAAAAAGAGGCTGAAGAGGCTAATCTGAAGTACTTGAAAAACAATCAGGGCAAAGGCGCTTGGGTTTACTGAAATTGGCACGCTTCTCGCATTGGTGGATTGATCTACCCATGAAGGAATATGTGCCATGTCAGGATTTCGAAGTTTTTTGAAAAGCGGTCATTCACCCACGCTGTTTGCAGCGTTTTTCTATCTCATGTTTTCGTTCATCATCTGGGTGATGAACGGTGCCATGGCGCCGTTTATCAGCGAACAGTTCCAGCTGACCCCCGCCCAAAAGGGCATGCTTTTGTCCATACCGATTGTGGCTGGGGCCATCATGCGATTCCCGTTAGGCCTGCTGGCGCAATATGTCGGTCGCAAAACCGCAACCATGGTGGAACTGGCTTTGATCACGTTCACCATGAGTTTCGGGTACTTCTTTGTCCACACTTACAACGATTTGTTGAAGATGGCACTGCTTTTGGGCGTAGCTGGAGCGAGCTTTGGTGTGGCCATGTCCCTGGGCTCGGGCTGGTATCCGCCCAAGTACAAAGGATTGGCCATGGGCTTGGTAGGGGCAGGCAACGTTGGCACCGCGGTAGCTGCGCTGCTGGCACCCCCCCTGGCGCAGGCGTATGGCTGGCAATCCGTGTATGGCATTGCCGCCCTTGCATCTCTGGTGCCAATGGCCGTGGTGTTCTTTATGGCAAAAGAGCCACCGGACCGGGACGAACACGCCTCTATGCGGGAACACCTGGCGTGCCTGCTTGAAAAAGACGGCTGGGTATTCAGTCTGATCTACGTGGTGACCTTCGGTGGTTTCATTGGTCTGGCCACCTTTTTACCCACCTATTACTATGACCAATTCGGTGTGACCAAGGTTCAAGCCGGTCAACTGACGATGTTGGCCGCATTCATGGGGGCGGCAGTTCGTGTGGCGGGGGGCTGGATTTCCGACCACTGGGGCGGTGTAAATACCTTGACGCTGGTGCTGGTGGTGGTCGCTTTTGCATTGGTAGGCGCGGGAATGGCATCCGGTTCGCTGGTAATGACCACCATATTGCTGATGGTTTGTTTTGCTGCGCTGGGAGCGGGCAACGGTGCCCTCTTCCAGTTGGTGCCCCTGCGCTGGCCCATGTCCACCGCCGTGGCCGGCTCCATGATCGGAGAAATTGGTGCGCTCGGAGGCGGCACCATACCCGCCCTGATGGGGCAAGCCAAACAACACACAGGCAGTTTTCTGCCAGGTTTTGTCGTCATGGCCGTGTTTTCCATCATGATGCTGGCCTTGATGCGCAAGATGCAAGTACGCTGGACCCGCACCTGGGCGGAGAAGGGTGGCCGCGCACGCAGTGCGTGAACAGCGCTGCTGCCAACGCCTACTTCGGTAAAAAAAGCAGCCAGTACATCAACAACAAGTTAAACAGCACCGACACCGCCAGCGCCACCTTCCACAGCGCGGTGGGGTCCCGCTGCAGCAGCGGGGTGCCCTGCGGGGCACTCAAAGGGCGCGAGGCACCGCGCTCCAGCGCCAGCAGGAATTCCTCAGCGGTTTCAAAACGCTGGCGCTTGTCGCGCGCCACGGCTTTGAGCAGCACATGGTCGAGCCAGATCGGGATTTCGGGGTTGTGGCGGCTCGGCGGCACCGGGTCGCGGTAGTAGCGGCCCACCTGGTAGGGCAACACCTCACCATACGGCAGCTTGCCGGTCACCAACTGGTACAGCGTCACGCCCAGCGCGAACAGATCGCTTTGTGCATCGGGCAGTTCTTCGGGTGCATCGCCCGTTTTACCGGCGGGAGCCCCCAGGGCCGCACCCTTGACGGCAAAACCCCATTGCTCGGGGTTCACATAGCTGGGCGTACCGGCGTGCAGGGCCCGCATGGACGCGGGCTCACGTCCGCTCAGTGCAACCCCCAAGTCCAGCACCCGCAGCACGCCGTCTTCGCCCTGGTGCAAATTGCTCGGCTTGATGTCGCGGTGAATCACCCCCTGCTGGTGCAAACGCCCCAGCGCCTTGAGGGCCTGCATGCACACAGTGACGGCCTGCGAGGGGGTGAAGCGGCGCAGTCGTTCCAGCATTTGCTGCAGGGTTTCGCCGCCATGCCAGTCGTACAGCAAATAAAAGGCACTGCGCTCCTGACCGGCGGGCAACTGCTCATGGATGTGAACCAAATTGTCCGCTGCACGGGAGGACTGCATACGCTTGGCCAGCCAGGCCTCATGCGCCAACATGGTGCGCTCTTCGGGGTCGTGGGCACGCGCAGGGTGCAGGGCTTTGAGTGCATAAAGCATTTTGGTGCGCGGGTCTTGCACCTGGCAGATCACATTGATCCCGTTGTCCGCCACCGTGGCCACCACGTCAAGGCCGTCCAGACGGTCCCCCACTTTCAAGCGTGCTGGCGTGGGCAGGCTTTGGGCGGCCCGGTTTTCATCTTGCAAGGTGGCATCGAGCAGGCCCAGTACCCGCACCACCAGCGCGCTCACATTGTCGCGGCTGCCGGCCTTCAGGGCTGCCTCCACCAGTGATTCACTGGCAGCCTGGGCACTCGCGTCCTGCACAAAACTGCCCAGGCGACGCGCGGGCACCTCGCCATGCACGCCGTCGGTCAGCAAGATGAACACATCACCCACCTGCAAGTCGCCTTGCTCATAATCCACCACCAGCCGGTCTTCCAGCCCCACCGCACGCACAAGCTGGTGCGCAAAATCAGGGTGATCTACCACGTGGTCATGCGTCATCTGCAAGGTTTCGCCCTGCCGCAACAGGTAGGCACGCGAGTCGCCTACATGCGCCAGCGTGTAAGACTGGCCGCGCAGCACCAATGCCGTGAGCGTGGTCATGCCCATGGCGGGGCGGCGGCGCTGGTTCATGCCCGCCAGCCAGGCATTCTGGCTGGAGATGATGCGGTCCAGCGCCACCGTGGTGTCCCAGGTTTGCGGCGTGCCGTAGTAGTCGCGCAGCAAGCTGACCACGGTGGTCTGGGCCGCCTCCTTGCCCATGCCGCCCTGGCTCACGCCATCGGCCACGGCAGCAATTGCGCCCATGCCCTCATAACCGCGCTCAGGCAGCATGGCAGCACAAAAGTCTTCGTTGATGTCTTTGTTGCCCGTCAGGGAGGCAAAACCAATGTCTATTTCAAATGCCATGCACCAAGGGTAAGCAATATCAGTGCCTGCGTACAGCCCTTGCATTGAGCAACAATCCCCAAAATGGTGCATACCCTGTACAAAACCGTGCGAATAGCTGGCATGGGGATTGCGTTACAGGGATATATCAATCTGGAGGTGCCCTGTGAAAAAACTCAAACTGGTGATGGTCGGCAATGGCATGGCAGGTGTTCGCACACTGGAGGAGCTGCTCAAGGTAGCGCCCGATCTGTACGACATCACCGTCTTCGGCACCGAGCCACACCCCAACTACAACCGCATCCTGCTGTCCCCCGTGCTGGCTGGTGAGCAGACGCTGGACGAGATCGTGCTCAACTCGTGGGACTGGTACAAGGAAAACCACATCACCCTGCACGCGGGCTGGACCGTGACCTCGGTGGACCGGGTCAAGCGCATCGTCCACGGCGAAAACGCTGCGGGTGAAAAACTCAGCGCCGAGTACGACCGCCTCTTGCTGTGCACCGGCTCCAACGCTTTCATGCTGCCCGTGCCCGGCAAAGACCTGGAAGGCGTGATTGCCTACCGCGACATTGCCGACACCGAGGCCATGATTGAGGCCTCCCAAAAGTACAAAAATGCCGTCGTCATTGGCGGTGGTTTGCTCGGTCTGGAAGCGGCCAACGGCCTGATGCTGCGCGGCATGAACGTCAGCGTGGTGCATGTGATGCCCACCCTGATGGAGCGCCAGCTCGACACGGTGGCCGGCAAGATGCTGCAAAAGTCGCTGGAAGACCGCAAGCTCAAATTTCTGATGGGCGCACAAACCCAGGAGCTGATTGGCTCCGAACAGGGTGGAAAGGGCGGCCGCGTCAAGGCCATCAAGTTCAAGGACGGCACCGAAGTGGCGGCCGATCTGGTGGTGATGGCCGTGGGCATTCGCCCCAACACCGCGCTGGCCGAAAAAATCCGGCTGCACTGCAACAAGGGCATTGTGGTCAACGACACCATGCAAACCATCACCGATGCGCGCATCTACTCGGTAGGCGAATGCGCTGCGCACCGTGGCATTGCCTATGGCCTGGTGGCGCCCCTGTTTGAGCAGGCCAAGGTGGCAGCCAACCATCTGGCGCAGTTTGGCATCGGCCAGTACAAAGGCTCGCTGACCTCCACCAAGCTCAAAGTCACTGGCATCGATTTGTTTTCAGCCGGTGAGTTTGCCGGTGGCGAAGGCACCGAAGAGCTGGTGATGAGCGACCCCTATGGCGGTGTTTATAAAAAACTGGTCATCAAAAACGACAAGCTGGTGGGTGCCTGCCTGTATGGCGACACGGTCGATGGCAGCTGGTACTTCAAGCTCCTGCGCGAGGGCCGCAGCGTGAGCGACATCCGCGACAAGCTGATGTTTGGCGAGTCCAACATCGGCGACGTGGGCCATGAGGGCCACAGCAAGGCGGCCAGCATGCCCGATGATGCCGAGGTGTGCGGCTGCAACGGCGTCACCAAAGGCACCATCTGCAAGGCCATCAAGGAAAAAGGCCTGTTCACGCTGGACGAAGTGCGCAAACACACCAAGGCCAGCGCCTCCTGCGGTTCCTGCACCGGCTTGGTCGAACAACTGCTGATGTTCACCGCCGGTGGCGA
This sequence comes from Candidatus Rhodoferax bjergmarkensis, assembly GCA_016708345.1. GTDB lineage: Bacteria > Pseudomonadota > Gammaproteobacteria > Burkholderiales > Burkholderiaceae_C > Rhodoferax > Rhodoferax bjergmarkensis. The sequence goes on along the minus strand of JADJFX010000016.1, from coordinate 39,559 downwards.
CTACTCGGCCACGCCCAAGCTTAAGGCCATGTGCAGTTGCACCGACCACGGCCACCAGGCCGTGCGCGACGCGATTGTGGCCAACAAGCTGCTCACCATTGCCAAGGTGTTTACCTTTTTGGAATGGAAAACACCCAACGGCTGTTCAAGCTGCCGCCCGGCCATCAACTACTACCTGATCTCAAGCTGGCCCAAGGAAGCCAAGGACGATCCGCAAAGCCGCTTCATCAACGAGCGCAGCCACGCCAACATCCAGAAAGACGGCACTTACAGCGTGATTCCGCGCATGTGGGGTGGTGAAACCACCGCCGGCGAGCTGCGCCGCATTGCCGATGTGGTGGACAAGTACAAGATCCCCACCGTCAAGGTGACCGGCGGCCAGCGCATCGACTTGCTGGGTGTCAAGAAAGAAGACCTGGTGAACGTGTGGAAAGACATCGGCATGCCCAGCGGCCACGCCTACGCCAAGGCGCTGCGCACGGTCAAGACCTGTGTGGGCAGCGAGTGGTGCCGCATGGGCACGCAAGACTCCACCCAAATGGGCAAGGACCTGGAAAAAGCCATGTGGCGCATGTACGCGCCGCACAAGGTCAAGTTTGCCGTGTCGGGCTGCCCGCGCAACTGCGCCGAGGCGGGCATCAAAGACGTGGGCATCATCGGCGTGGACAGCGGCTGGGAGATGTACATCGGCGGCAACGGCGGCATCAAGACCGAGGTGGCGCACTTCTTCACCAAGCTCAAGACCTCGGAAGAAGTGCTGGAGTACACCGGTGCCTTCATGCAGCTCTACCGCGAGGAAGGCTGGTACCTGGAGCGCACCGTGCATTACATGAACCGCGTCGGCATGGACTACATCAAGAAGAAAGTGCTGGAAGACGAGGCCAACCGCAAAGCCCTGTGGGCCAAGCTGCAGGCGGCGCTGGAGGGCGAGCCCGACCCCTGGTTCGACTTCAAGGAAGCCGAGGTGGACACCCGCCAGTTCGACAAACTGACGGCCCCCGCCTGAGCAGCCCAAAATTTATGATGTTTTAGGCCTCTTGCGCACGTAGAACGTGCGCGAGCAGCTACTAAAACAATAGCAAAATAAGACCCCAAAAGGACTGAAAGGATTGAAATGAGCGACTGGAAAAAAATCTGTCTGGTGACCGACATCCCCGTGCTGGGCGCGCGCTGTGTGGCACGGCCCCAGGGCATGGACGTGGCGGTGTTTCGCAACGACAAGGACGAAGTGTTTGCTCTGCTGGACCGCTGCCCGCACAAAGGCGGCCCCCTGAGCCAGGGCATTGTGTTTGGCAACCATGTGGCCTGCCCGCTGCACAACTGGAACATCGGCCTGTGTACCGGCCAGGCCGCAGCGCCGGACGAGGGCTGCACCCCCAGGTTCAGCGTGAAGGTGGAAAACGGTGCCGTGCATCTGGACGGCCAGGAGCTGGCCACCCATGCGCTGGACTTGGCCGCGCCGGTGGCCGGCCCCGGCTGCAAAGGCCACGCCGACCCCGCCACAGCATGACCATGCCCCGCACCATTGCCATTCAACCGGAGCAGGGCCTGCGCCAGACCCGCTCGACCTGCCCGTATTGCGGCGTGGGCTGCGGGGTCATCATTGAAAGCAGTGGCGACCAGATTACCGGGGTGCGCGGTGACCCGGAGCACCCGGCGAATTTTGGCCGCTTGTGCTCCAAGGGCTCCACACTGCACCTCACCGCCAGCCGCGAGGTCACGCAGCAAACCCGCTTGCTCCAGCCCTTGCAGCGCCTGCAGCGCGGTGCCCCACCCCAGGCGCTGGAGTGGGAGGCGGCGCTGGCGCTGGCCAGCAGCCGTTTTGCCCAGGTCATCGAGCAGCACGGCCCCGATGCAGTGGGGTTTTACGTTTCCGGCCAATTGCTGACCGAAGACTATTACGTGTTCAACAAGCTCGCCAAGGGCCTGATCGGCACCAACAACATCGACACCAACTCGCGCCTGTGCATGAGCAGCGCGGTGGCGGGCTACAAGCAAACGCTGGGCGCAGATGCACCACCGCCGTGCTACGACGATGTGAAGTTTGCCTCCACCCTCTTTATCGTGGGCTCCAACACCGCCTTTGCCCACCCCATTTTGTTTCGCCGGATTGAAGATGCCAAGCGCGCCAACCCTGCCCTCAAAATCGTCTTTTGCGACCCCCGGCGCACCGACACCGCCGAAATCGCCGACCTTTACCTGCCCCTGCTGCCCGGCACCGATGTGATGCTGTTCAACGGCATGCTGCACATCATGCTGTGGGAAGGCTGGCTGGACATGGCTTACATTGCCCGCCACACCCAGGGCTTTGACACCCTCAAGGCGCTGGTGCGTGACTGCCCACCCGATGTGGTGGCCCACACCTGCGGCATTTCCAAAGAGGCGCTGGTGCAGGCCGCGCGCCTGTTTGCCGGTGTTGACACGGCCAACCCGGCCCAGCGCACACCCACCCTGAGCCTGTACTGCCAGGGCCTGAACCAGTCCAGCAGCGGCACCGCCAAAAACACCGCCCTCATCAACCTGCACCTGGCCACGGGGCAAATTGGCAAACCGGGGGCCGGGCCGTTCTCACTGACCGGCCAGCCCAACGCCATGGGCGGGCGTGAAGTGGGTGGGCTCGCCAACCTGCTGTCGGCCCACCGCGATCTGGCCAACCCGGCCCACCGCGCTGAAGTGGCTGCCCTGTGGGGCGTGCCTGATGTGCCCGCCAAGCCGGGCAAAACCGCCGTGGAAATGTTCCAGGCTGCCGCCGACGGCGAGATCAAAGCCCTGTGGATTGCCTGCACCAACCCGGCGCAAAGCATGCCCGACCAGGGCACCGTGCGCCGCGCCCTGGAGCGCGCCGAATTTGTGGTGGTGCAAGAAGCCTTTGCCAGCACCGCCACCTGTGCCTTTGCCGACCTGCTGCTGCCAGCCACCACCTGGGGCGAAAAAGAAGGCACCGTCACCAACAGCGAGCGGCGCATCTCCCGCGTGCGCGCTGCCGTCAGCGCCCCCGGCCAGGCCCGGCACGACTGGCGCATCGTGGTCGATTTCGCGCGGCGGCTGCAGGCACAGGCGGGTTTAGCCCCCCATCTCTTCCCCTACACCACGGCCGAGTCCATCTGGCTGGAACACCGCGAAACCACCCGGGGCCGCGACCTGGACATCACCGGCATGACCTACGCCCTGCTGGAACAATCACCGCTGCAATGGCCGTTGCCCGAAGGACAAACCCAGGGCAAGGTGAGGCTGTATGAAGACGGCATTTTCCCCACGCCCGATGGCAAGGCCAGGTTTGTCAGCACGGGCTACCAACCCGTGGCCGAACCGCGTGAGTCGCGCTACCCGTTCTCGCTGACCACCGGCCGCCTGCGTGACCAATGGCACGGCATGAGCCGCACCGGCACGCTGGGGCGGCTGTTTGGCCACGTCAGCGAACCCGCCGTGCAAATGAACGCCCAGGACATGGCCCGGCTGCAGCTCAAAGACGGTGACCTGGCCTACGTCACCAGCAAACGCGGCGCGGTGGTGGTGCCGGTCCAAGGCAGTTCAGAGATCAGCCTGAACCAGGCATTTATTGCCATGCACTGGGGCGAAGAGTTTTTGAGCGGCTGCGCCAGCGCAGGCCAGCGCCTGGCCGGTGTGAACGCACTCACCACCAGCGCCTATTGCCCCGATTCCAAACAGCCCGAGTTCAAACACACCGCCGTCAAAATTTTGAAGGCCGAGTTGCCCTGGTCCCTGCTGGGCGTGGCCTGGCTGGCCGCCGACACCGCGCTCTCAGTGCGGGCGCAGCTGCAGTCGCTGATGGCGCAGTTTGCGTTTGCCAGTTGCACCCCGTTTTCCAACAACCTGCCAGCCGGGGCCACCCAGCGCGAGCGCAGCGGTGTGCTGTTTCGCGCCGCCGGCCATGAGGCTCCCCCTGACGAATTGCTGCAAAAAATTGAAGCCCTTTTGAACCTGAGCGGTGCAGACATCCTGCGCTACGCAGACAAAAAACGCGGCCAGCGCCGGGCGGTCAGACTGGTCAACGCGGTGGGCGAAACCCGGCTGGATGGCTTTTTGCTGGCCGGCGACACCTCCTCCCAAAGCTGGATCAAAACCTTGCTGCAGGACGAACTGGCCGCCAACGCCTATGGCCGCGCCCTTTTGATGCCGGGTGCCAAACCGCCGGTCACCATCGTGTCGCGCGGCAAAACGGTCTGCACCTGCTTTAACGTCACGGACCTCGCCATTCAAACGCACCTGAACCAAGCCGGTGGCTCCGACAAGGAACGCCTGGCCTCGCTGCAAGCCACACTGCAGTGCGGCACCAACTGCGGCTCCTGCATTCCCCAGTTGCAGCGCATGGTGCGGGCAGCGCCGTCTGAGACAACAGCCAGTGCATGAGCGAATAAACGTATAAGGGATGCAGAAATCACAAATATCCCATTTCTGGCGGCACTGGCGGGTGCATTGCGTCGTTGCAATCCGCTCGTTTAGCTGGCTAAACTTCGCGTCTTGCGCCTAGCACTGCATCCCGTCAGCACTCGCCATAAACGGTACATTTGCAATTTCTGCATCCCTAAGCGCACGCCAAGCTGCGCCATTGGGCTTGGGCGACAATCTGGCCATATGAGCATCAGCCACTACATCAAAATCATCGGGCGCGGCAAAGACGGCGCCCGCCCCATCACCCGCGAAGAAGCAGCTGACCTGTGGGGCCAGCTGCTGGACGGCACCGTCACCGACCTGGAAACAGGCGCGTTTTGCCTTGCCATGCGCATCAAGGGCGAAACCGCCCAGGAAATGGCCGGCTTTCTGGACGCCACCCGCCAGCGGCTGCACCTGATTGAAGCGAGCGACAAGCCCACCATCATCATCCCCAGCTACAACGGCGCACGCAAACTGCCAGTACTCACCCCCCTGCTGGCGCTGCTGCTGGCGCGCGAGGGGCTGCCGGTGCTGATCCACGGCACAGCCACCGAGTCGAGCCGGATTTTTACATCAAAAGTGCTTCTTGCGCTTGATATACCTGCGCAAGCAGCTATTAAATCAATAGCAAATGGCGAGGTTGCCTTTGTGCCCACCGAGCTGCTGTGCGCCGGCCTGCAGCGCCTGCTGGACGTGCGCCGCATCATTGGCGTGCGCAACACGGCGCACAGCCTGGTCAAGCTGATGAACCCCTGCGCCGGCCAAAGCCTGCTGGTGAGCAGCTACACCCACCCCGAGTACGCCGAGTCGATGGCCGCCACTTTGGAGCTGGTGCAGGCCAACGCCCTGCTGCTGCGCGGCACCGAGGGCGAAGCCGTGGCCGACCCGCGCCGTGTGCCGCGCATGCAAGGCTTTGTGGCGGGCCAGCCGGTGCAACTGCAAGAGCCGCAAACCGGCACCCTGGCCACCCTGCCCGATTTGCCCACCGAGATCGACGCCGACAGCACGGCCACCTACATCCGGCGCGTGATGGCTGGCGAAAACCCGGTGCCCACGCCAATTGCGCAGCAGGTGGCGCATATTTTGAGTTTGGTGGGGCGGCTGTAACGCTGGTGGCTGTGACGGGGAGTGATGTGCTGTTGAGTGATGGCGGTTAGCAGTTTTTGGGTCGGATTCCGATATGACCGCGAAGCACCCGAAGGGATGCCCAACGGGCCAGTCTTTTTCACCGACCGCTTGTGGGCAGGGCTCTTGGGTGTTTACTGACCCCACAACGCATGCAGGGGTACGGCCCACAGCTGCTCACCAAACCGCAGTACCTGCTCACCGGTGTACAGCACCACGCCTACGAACGGGGCCTTGTTTTGCAACATGCGCTCCCGAAACCACACCAGGTGTTTAAAACTGTCCAGCCCGACCGCAGAGCCGGCCTTCACCTCCACGCCCACAGTCACGCCGTCGGGGGTTTCGATCACAAAGTCGATTTCGCGCTGCTCCCGGTCGCGGTAATGGGTCAGGTGGCAGGGCTCGTCTTGCGCATCGAGTTGGGCTGAAAGCTGCGTGAACACAAAGCCTTCGACCAATTTGCCGCTCAAGTCGGCATCCAGGCGCACCTTGTCAAATTGCCAGCGCAACAGGCTGGCCGCCAGGCCGGTATCAAGCATAAACAGTTTGTCCTGTTTGCTGACACGGTCGTAATCGGTCTTGGCCCAAGGCCGCACGCGCTCCACCAAAAACAGCGTTTGCAGCGCGTTGATGTACGTCTCCAGTGTGGGGCGGGACAAGGCCAGTTGGCCACCGATGGCGCTTATGTCCATGAGCTTGCCGGACCACGCTGCCAGCACTTCGAGCAACTTGTGCATGCTGTCTTTGCGCCGGATGTGGGCAATGTCTTGCAGGTCGCGCGCCATGAGCGCGGCCACGTAGTCCTGGTGCCAGCGCCGCACGGCTTTGTCGCTCAAGGACTGCACCTCCGGGTAGCCCCCGCGCAGGGCCTGCAAGAGCACGGCATCTTTGCCCGACACAGGCGCAGCCGCATCGGGTTCAGAGCCAGGCACGGAACGCGAAGTGGCCCCCGGCATTGCCGTGAAGCCGCTGGCCAAACCCGACCAATCCTCCCGCAGCGCGCGGGCCAAAAATGTGGGGGCACCCCCCGCCATTTCACCCGCTGCAAAAGGGCGCAAGCGCTGGTGCGCCACCCGCCCGGCCAGTGACTCGGTCACGCCCGGGCTGGACTGGATGCTGGCCGAGCCTGTCAGTAAAAACCGTCCGGGCACGGGGTTTTCATCCACCTCTTTTTTGATGGCCTGCAGCAATTCGGGTGCGCGTTGTATTTCATCAATCACCATCAGGCCCGCGCCGTGCGCCACAAAGCCGTGCGGGTCTGCACGCGCTGCGGCGTGCAGTGCCACATCGTCCAGGGTACGGTAAATCGCACCCGGCGCAGTTTTCAGCGATTTGGCCAGCGTGGTTTTTCCGCACTGACGGGCACCTTCCAAAATCACTACCCGGCGTGTTTGCAGCGCCTCCAAAACCCCCGGTGTTTGCCAACGGGTGATGCCCTCAGAGGGTGCAATAGTTACGGTACTTGGCGTGAGGTGCATATTTCGCGTTTCTTAAAACTCAGCGTTCGCGAATTTTAATATTAATTGTCCGCTATTTTTAAAGTTTTAAATCCGCAATATTTAAAATACAGATCAACCCACGCTACCCCACCAGCCGTGCCGTCTGCGGGTCGTACACCACCTTGGTAATCGACCCATCCCGAATGCGTTGTACCGCTTCATCAATCACTTGCAGCGGCACCAAAAACCATTCCTTGGGCTTGACCGGATTTCCAAAGCGATCGTCAATGGTCAGGTCAAGTTGCGCCGCACCGAACAGGCGGTGAAAGATGTGTTCCAGCCGGGTGCGGTTCAGGTTGTGCAGCTTGTAGGTGGCAACCACCTCCACGGCGGCCAAGAGGTAAGTGGCATCCTTCTCAGCGCCCGCAATGCGGGTCTCTACCTTGCCGCCGGTCACGCCAATCTTGTGAATCAGCTCACGGTGTTGGGCCACAAACGGGTGCGCAGACAGGCTGCGCAGCACATAGATGGTTCCGCTTTCCAAATCGTCTGGATCGGCTACATCGCCAAACAGCGGCCCCATGTCCGGGTCAGTCAAACGCCGGCCCGTTTCGTCTTTGTACAGCGCCCGCTCCAGCGAGCGCCGCAGCAAGTTGCTTTCGGTGCCATTGGCGTAGATCACGCGCAGGCGCGCATCGTTTTTCCCATACGCAGCCTTGACGGTTTCACCAACTTCAGCCACGTAGGCAATCTGCCCGCCAACGATGAAGTAGTTTCCGCTGGCAATGCTGGTGTCGCGTCCAAAACGCAGGGTTTTTCGCACACCGGCCTTCAACTCCCGCTCCACCTGCGCAAACAGCAGTTTGAACTGATCGAAATCCGCACAAGGCGTGCGGTCTGCAATGTCTTGGGCCGCGCGCTTTGCAGCGGTCGAGCGCACATGGCGCAGCACGGTAATGTCGTCCTGCGCCGCGCCATCAGTGCCCGCCCCGTCCACGCCCCCAAGCACGCCAACGCCCAGCGCGGCCAGCAAGGCGTCTTCGTCCAGCGCATCTACATGGGCCGCCAATGCCGCATTGCCCGCCAACAAACCGGGGGCATCCAGATCGGCCAGCAAGGTTTGCGCCTCGGGCAACTTGCGCAACTGATCCAGACGCACGGCATACAGACGCTCAAAAATGTCGCGGCCTTCGCCATGCAGCGGGGCGCGGCCATGGGTTTGATGGAAACGCAAAATATCTTCAAACCCCGCAACAATGCGTTCCTCGCGCGGGGTTCGCCCGCCGGTCTTGAGCGGGGCAAGGTCTATCCCCAGCGCATCCAGCAGTTCGTCATCGTCCAGCTCAGCCATTGCCAGCCTCCCCTTGCGGCTGCGCTGCCTTGGCTTGTGCGCGGTAGCGTGCGAAGGCCGCCACACCATTGGCCATGTGCCTTTCCCAGGGATCGGGGGAGTTCATGTCGGGCAGGCGACCGCGTTCGCTCTTGAACAGCAAGGCGCGTTTGGACAACTCGCGGGCGTCGTCTTCGGGAATGTTCACCTTCTTGGCGGCAATGCTGTCCTGCACCCGGCGCAGCGATTTTTCGTCCATCGCTTTGGCCAGCACGGCATAGGCGGCATCAAAGGGGTTGATGCGGTCAATCAAATCAATGTCCAGATCGCGCACGTTGACAAACTTGCGCACCCCATCGAGCAGGGCCGTGTTGCCCTGTGCCATGTTGCCCCCCTCTCCCGCGCCGTTGGCATCGGCCACGGCCAGCGCCAGCTTGGCCTGCTGGGTGATGTTCATGGCGGCAATGGCGTGTTGCCGAATGGTTTCTTGGTCGGTGCCGCTCAAATCCGGGTAGCGCTCCCGCACGATCTTGCCCATGCGCAGCTGGGTCAGTTCTTCGGGCAAGGTGTTTTCCTGGTCAAACAGGCCGCGCTCCAGCACGGTTTTGTCTTGCAAAAAGCTGGTGACCACCTCGTTCAAATCTTCCTTGCAAATGCGCGTGGCCTCGGGGCTTTGCGGCGTGGTCAGCCCGTTGATCTCCACATGAATCTGGCCGGTGGCGTTGTTCACCCCCATGTTGTGGCCGCCTGGCTTGTAGCCATCGTCGCCATAGTCAAAGCCGGGCTTGGGGCCGGCGTTTTTGGGCGTGAACTCATAGCGGGGGGCCAAAACCTGTTCCATCAGCAAGCTGGCCGAAATGGCCTTGAGCATATCGTTCACCGCCTCGGCCACGGCGCCCTGCTCCGCCGTGGGTTCGGCAATCAGGTTGGTAAAGCGCGAGCGCTCTTTGCCCACCGCATCCCGCGTGGCGCGGCCAATAATCTGCACAATTTCGGTCAGGCTGCTGCGGTAGCCAATGGTCAGCGCGTGTTCGCACCAAATCCAGTCAAAGCCTTCTTTGGCCATGCCCAGCGCAATGATCACATCCACGTTGTCGCGGTTGTTCTTCTGCGCCGGGTCTTTCAAGGCACCGAGCACTTTGGAACGCCGGGCCGGGTCACTGTCATCCACCAAATCCGCCACCCGCAACGTGCGGCCATCTTTGGCTGCAATCAGATGGAAGCCGGTTACCGGGTCAATGCCCTTCCATTCGCCCAGACCGTGCATGATTTCATCCACCTCGCGCTGCTTGTCTTTCAGGCTCTCGCGGGCATTCACATTGGGAATATGCACGATGGTTTTCAGCGCCGGGTCCAGCACCTTGGCAACCGCATCCACATACGCGCCGGTGTAAAAAAAGTAGCCAATGTCCAGCGACTTGAGCCACTGGTAGCCGTTGAGTTGCTCGTAATAGGTGTAGGTAATGGTCTCAAACCGCGCCTCGTCCGCAGGGGCCAGCACCGCCTCGCTGTCGCCCCGAAAGTACGAACCGGTCATGGCCACCAGATGCGTCTTGTTGCGGGCGATGAGTGCCCCCAGCTGGTTGCCCAGCTTGTTGTCGGGGCTGCTGGATACGTGGTGAAACTCGTCAATGGCAATCAGGCGGTTGTCAAAGGCCTGAATACCCAGCTCTTCCACTGCAAAACGAAAAGTGGCGTGGGTGCAAACCAAAATCTTGTCGACGCTGGCCAAAAATTCGCCCACCGCCTTGACCTTGGACTTGGCCACGCGCGCATCGTCCACCCCAGGTGCGTTGCACAGATTCCACTGCGGGGCCACCTGCCAGTCCCGGTCAAAACCGTGCTGACTCAAAGGCTCGTCGGCAAAGCTGGAGCCAATGGAGCGCTCCGGCACCACGATGATGGCCTGGCGCAAGCCCTGGTTGTGCAGCTTGTCCAGCGCAATAAACATCAGCGCGCGCGACTTGCCCGAGGCCGGGGGCGATTTGATCAGCAGGTATTGCTCGCCGCGTTTGGCATAGGCCCGCTCTTGCATGGCACGCATGCCCAGCGCGTTGGCCTTGGCCGATGCGCCCGTGCGTGCAGTGGCAATGGACACCGAGGGTACGGTGTAGGTGTTGGTGGGGTTGGTGGGGCTTGGCATGGTTTTTTTGCTCGGGGGGCAGGAAAAAAGTTATTCATCGAATGATGTGTATTGACCCAGAAAATGACAGTTTCCATCCGTTTCCATCCGTTTCCATCCGATTTTTTTTCTGGTTTTCTTAATCCGAAAATGGGGCGTTTGGAGGCGGCAATCAAAACCCGATCAAATCCTTGCGCTCGCTGCTCATAGAAGCTCATAGAAGCTCATAGAAGCTCATAGAAGCTCATAGAAGTTCGTTCAAAGTGTAGAACGCCCACCGCCGTTCACCAGATTTCACCAGTCGGCCTTCGTCCTTGAGCCGTTTCAACAATTTGGCGGCCTGATCATCGGTCAGGTGGCACAAGTCAATCACCTCGCTGCGCCGGATTTGGCCATGATGCCGAACATGGCTCAGTACCATTTGTTCGTTCTGCAAACTACTAAAGCCCGCCTGCCTTGTGTACGCAACGTGTTGGCCTTTGGCTTGATACACCTCTGCTGACAAGGTATAGCTGCGATTGCGGGTGTTGCCATGGGGCTGCACCAGACCCGCCTCGACCAAGCTCTCCAATGTGCGTCGGGCTTGGGTTGAATCTCTGTGAATATGCTGGGCAAGTTCGTCCATGCCAAGGCGCTTTTGCTCACGCAGCACAGCCAGTGCAATCAGGCTGTCTATAGGCAACGCGGTACCGCTCAGCCGATTTTCCTGTCCGATGATCAGTTGCAGAAATACCTCATCCGCTTCCACGGTTGCCAGTTGCAAAACCACACTGTTGCTATCGGTGCGGCTGTAATCCGGCTCGGGGCGACCAAAGCGCAGCATGCCACGGTAAATCTTATCCACGCCGCGCCCCGAACGCTCAACAATGCCGATACGCTTCATGGCATCGGCCAAAGCCGGGTTGCGCGGGCGCGGCGCAGTGGTCAGCAGGTTGTGCAGCGTGACCCCATCGACCAGTCCGCCCGGATTACTAATGGTCAGCCCATGGTCATCCAGCCGCACATGCACAGCACCCAGCCGGTGATAGTCGCGGTGCACCAGAGCATTTGCAACGGCCTCCCGAAAAGCGCCCATATCGACCTTCGGGATTGGCACCCGAAACAGCCCGACCTGCACCTCTTTTTCAGGGTTATAGGGGCGGAAATTGGTCTCCAGCCAGTCCAGCGCTTTTAGTAAAGGAAAGCGCCTGAACTCGTTGAACGACACCGCTTCCCGTGCCAACACCTGAAAGGCAAACTCGTGTGTTGCCACCCGCTCATGCAACACACTCTCGCGGCCAATCACCAGCAGGCCCGCAAGGGTGGGAACGCGCTCACCGGCTGGCGTGCGCGTACTAAAACCCAATGCTCCGTCCAGCGCCTCATCATCGAGCTCCAGCAGCACCCGGTCGCCGCCATATTTTTGAACCGCCTGACGCAAGCGCTCGCGCTCCAGCGGATCAAAGTCGGCCAGCGTGCAACCCAGCACCGGCTGGGCGGACACATCCACCAGCCCAAAGCTCGATGCCCGGCTGATCCGTTCGTGCGGCAGCATGGGCACACATTCGGGTGTGCCGTCGTGTTTGATGCGGCGGCGCAAATACACGCCTGCCTGGGTAGCCACCTCGCCCTGCGCTTTGGGCACACGGATTCGGGCCACCTTGAGACCATCTACCTCCACTGACTCCACATTCACCTGCATTGCTGGCGACGTGCGTGCCGCAACCATGCCCGCCAGCCCCAAAAGCGCCGCGTGGTCGGGGTGCAGACCGGTTGCATGCCCATCATCTTCCACGCCCAACCAAAGCTCGCCGCCTTCAGTGTTGGCCAGGCCAACGAGTGCTTCGACCAAATCGGTATCCGACAGGCGCTTGCGGTCGCTTTTGAATTCGACGGTCAGGGTTTCCGCTGGCGGCAATGGGTGCGAAGGGTTGTTGCGCCGCACGCTCATGGTGAATTCTCCTCATTGAACCTGTCATCGCCATACGCCAGGCGCTGTTGCCTGCCTTTCAGTTGCGTCAGCAATAGCAAGTTAAGCCCCAAGGCAATTGTCCAACAGCCTGTTGGACAATTGCGGCAACCAGTTCGCGGTTGACCGCCAGCGTGGCACGCTGCTGGGCGGTGTGGATGCGGCCTTTGAGGTCGGCCAACCAGTCGGCATAACCCTCGGGGGGCGGGGTCAGGCTGGCAGGCCCATCGCTGGTGGATTTGTTCATACTTGTTTCCCCTTGGTTGCTTTCTTGGCGGGTGTGGCTTTGGCCGCCGCTGCCGTCATCTTGGTATACAGCTCAAACAGTTTTTCCAGCCGCTCGGTGTCGTTTTTGAAGCGGCGGCCAATGTAGATGCGCTCCAGCACTTCGTCGTTGTGCGCGTGGGCGGCGCGCAGGTTGTCGGGCATGGTGTCCGGGTCGTACAGGTCGGCAATCGTGGCGGGGAAATGCGCTTCTCGGGCCAGCAGGATGGCTTCGGCGCAGGCGGTCAGGTCGGTTTTGTTTTGCTCGGTGAGCAGGGGCACGGGGAAAGTGTTCCAGCCGAGGGTGTTGGAGTAGCGGTAGCGGGTTTCCAGCTTGCCGCAGACGGTGCCAATCCAGACGAGGTGCAGGCGGGAGGCGATGAGGGCCATGTTCCACAGGGGGGCGTCGTAGAGACCGTACGTCGCATTGGTCAATGTGCTTCTGTCGTCAGTCAGCCCTATCGGCAGATATGGCCTATTTTCCGAAGAGTGAATCGGGACAATGATTGTTTGCGTCTTTCCGATTCGCATCAATTTCATCTGATGCGGACGCTTTGCAAGAATGGTTCGAGCGCCTTTGTCCGGACTGGCCAGTCGCAGATCACGCACGGCGTCAATTCGCTGGCGTAATGCTGGAATCGCCTGCGCCTCCTCCAAATGTTCATCCTCGATCCACACGCAGAATCGCGTGCTGTCGTTAATTAGGTCATGCGCTCCGTAGATGCGACGTATGAAACGCTCCCGCTGCGCAGCGAACAAGCCGAGCATCTCCGCCTCATCATGGCTGAGAAGCAAATGTCCGCCGTCACTGGGCTTGTTACCGAACTCCATGACCCCTTGACCGGAAACTGGCACGCTTTGTTTATTGACGATAATTCGCGCGCCAATCGTTAGGTACGGTGTAATCGACGCGCCTTCTCGCAATACCACCGTGCCGTCTTCTTGATGCGCGTACAAGCGGCGCGGTGCTGTACTTGGCGCTCCGATGCCAACGACAGCCACAGTGACACCCGCATTGTTGCTGGCGAGGTTTGCCCATTTGAAAGATGTGTAGGCAAACTCGATGTCGCAGCCTGTACCGTACACCACGGGCCAGAGAATCGGGACGGATTGGCCCTGACAGATCGAGTTTGTACTGACGAACGCAGCCACACCTCCGGCGCTATGGATATAGTCAGCCCCCTTCGCGAACCACCCCGCCACGTAGTCCAGAAAGCCAGGCGAGTCGCTGCGTCCATTCACGATATGGCGAATATCGGCCTTCTGCTCAGCAGTCTGATAGGTGTTTCCCAGATACGGCGGATTCCCGCAGATATACGTCTCCCCGCCTTCATTCTCAAAATCAATCTCCGCCTGCTCCAGTGGCGTGCCAAACAAATCATCGGCCACCATCTTCACGCCCGTCCCCGTAGGCGGGCACACACTGAGCCAATCCAGCCGCAGTGCGTTGCCGCACACAATCCAGTTTTGCGCGTCCAGCGGCAAAAAATCCAGCAGCGCATCCTTTTGCCCCCGGTACAGCACATCGCACTGAAACTCGGCAATGATGAGCGCCAGGCGGGCAATTTCGGCCGGAAAGTCGCGCAGCTCAATGCCCCGAAAGTTGGTCAGCGGTATCTCGCTGCGCAAATGCGTTTCGCCGCGAAGGCGGTTGATTTCAAACTCAATCTGGCGCATCTGCTTGTAGGCAATGACCAGAAAATTCCCCGACCCGCAGGCCGGGTCAAACACGCGGATGCGGGCCATGCGCCGGCGCAAATTGAGCAGCTTGGAACGGTTGTCGCCCGCCGCCGCCAGTTGCGAGCGCAGCTCGTCCAGAAACAAGGGGTTCAAGACTTTGAGGATGTTGGGCACGCTGGTGTAGTGCATGCCCAAGGCACCACGCTCTGCGTCGTCGGCCACGGCCTGGATCATGCTGCCGAAAATGTCGGGGTTGATGTGTTTCCAGTTGAGGTTGCCAGCGTGCGTCAGGTAGGTGCGGGCGATGCGGGTAAAGCGTGGCACCTCGGTACTGCCGGAGAACAGGCCGCCGTTCACATAGGGGAACTGGTCTGCCCATGGGCGCAGCTGCGCTGCTGCACGGTGCCGGTTGTCCAGCATGCCCGCGTGCCGGGTGGGCACGTTCATGGCGCGGAAGATTTCGGACAGCACCGTATGGGTGTTGGTGCCGTCTTTCTCGCTCATTTGCTCCACGGTCTGGGTGAACAGGCCCTGGCCGTTGAAGATGTCGGTGTCTTCGGCAAAAAAGCAAAACACCAGCCGGGCCATGAAGTGGTTCATGTCGGCGCGGCGCTCCTCGCCCGCCCAGTGCGGGTTTTCCTTCAGCAGTTCGACATAGAGCTTGTTCAGGCGGCCAGTGGCGCGCACGTCAATGGGGTTGTCCTTGATCTCCTTGATGGTGGAGATGCCCGCCAGCGGCAAAAAGAAGCCAAAGTGGTCGGCAAAGTCCGCATAAGCGCAGGCAATGGTTTCGCCGCCGCTCGCTCCACTCATCAGCTCTTCGGCCTCCAGCGTTTGCCCGTCGGTAGCCAGGATGAATTTGGCGCGAGCTTTGGTGGTGGCGGCGCTGGTGCGCAAGGCTTTGAGGGACTCGCCCACTGTGCCGTTTTCGCACACGGCCAGGTGGATATTGTTGCGCAGCAGCACGCCACCGGGTACGTCGGATGCGTTGTTGTTACCGCTGCGCAGGCGTTTGAGGGTGGTGTCTTTGTTGCCAAAGGCACCCAGAAAGGCAAAGGGGAACTCGATACGGTCAAACGGCACCAGGGCCAGGTCCGACAGGGCGGCTTCTATTTCTACTGCGTTCATGGGGTGTACGGGTTGGCCACCTGGCCAGGCAGAGTCAAGCGTTGGAGTGTACAGGCCACCGGATTGCACCTCATTTTTAGGCATCAAAAGTGCTGCTTGCGCATACTGTACGTGCGCTAGCAGCTATTAAATCAATAGCAAATGGCGAAATTGCCTTTATACCCACCGAGCTGCTGTGCGCCGGCCTGCAGCGCCTGCTGGACGTGCGCCGCATCATTGGCGTGCGCAACACGGCGCACAGCCTGGTCAAGCTCATGAACCCCTGCGCGTGCCAAAGCCTGCTGGTGAGCAGCTACACCCACCCCGAGTACGCCGAGTCGATGGCCGCCACTTTGGAGCTGGTGCAGGCCAACGCCCTGCTGCTGCGCGGCACCGAGGGCGAAGCCGTGGCCGACCCGCGCCGTGTGCCGCGCATGCAAGGCTTTGTGGCGGGCCAGCCAGTGCAACTGCAAGAGCCGCAAACCGGCACCCTGCCCACCCTGCCCGATTTGCCCACCGAAATTGACGCCAACAGCACGGCCACCTACATCCGGCGCGTGATGGCTGGCGAAAACCCGGTGCCCACGCCGATTGCGCAGCAAGTGGCGCATATTTTGAGTTTGGTGGGGCGGCTCTGTAAGGGGTAACGGTGGCTAGCCCACCAGCGGTGCCACCAGCCGTGCCGTCTGCGGGTCGTAAGCCACCTCGGTAATCGACCCATCCCGAATGCGTGACGAATCCAGCAATCAGGCACCCATTGGCTCTGCACTGCCGGGCGCAGACAGGGCTTCATGCCAGTTCTGCCACTGCAAGCCCGGCACGCGGGAAAATTCGCGCACATTGCGCGTCACCATCGTGGCCTGATGGCGCAAGGCCGTGGCGGCAATCAGCAAGTCGTGCGGACCGATGGGCGTGCCTGCGGCTTCCAGAGCGACGCGGATGCGAGCAGCGTAGGCGGCGCATTCGCTATCAAACGGCAAAAGCTGCATGAGTTGTAGCAATTGGGACAAAGCCGCCAGCCGTGGAGCCGCAGCCTCGTGGGCCATGCGCAGCAGCCCATAGCGCAGTTCATATTCCACAATGGCAGGCACGCCCAGATCTGCGGGGCGCAGGGCTTGCAGGCGCGGCACCACCTGCGGGTCGCCGCGAAAATAGTAGCTGATGGTGTTGCTATCGAGAATCAGCATGGCGGGCCGTCAAAAACCCAGACGCGGCACATCGTCCGGCTGCGCGTGAGGGTTTTCTTCGCGCAGGGGAAAATCGGCAAAACGTCCTGCCAAGGCCAGGCAATCTTGGGGCCATTCATGGGCGGCGTATTTGCGAATAATGTCCGTCACCCACCGGCTTTTTGATAAACCATGCGCCTTGGCGGCCTGATCGACCAATGCCTGTGTGGCATCGTCCAGATACAGCGTGATTTGTGACATGGCGAAAACTCCTTGAAATTTGGTTAAAAATTATACTTTCAAGTATATTTATTGCCTTGAAATCGTCAAGCAAGGCGGTCTGGCTCATGGTTTCTTCCCACTGCTTATTTTCACGGCGGGTGTGGCTTTGGCCGCTGCCGTCATCTTGGTATACAGCGCAAACAGCTTTTCCAACCGCTCGGTGTCGTTTTTGAAACGGCTGCCAAGGTAGATGCGCTCCAGCACTTCGTCGTTATGCGTGTGGGCGGCGCGCAGGTTGTCGGGCATGGTGGCGCGGAAATGCGCTTCGCGGGCCAGCAAAATGGCTTCGGCGCAACGGGTCAGGTCGGTTTTGTTTTTCTCCGTCAGGAGGGGGGACGGGGAAGGTGGTTCAGCCGAGGGTGGCCACCTGGCCAGGCGGAGTCAAGCATTGGAGTGTACGGGCCACCGGATTGCACCTCATTTTTAGGCATCAAAAGTGCTGCTTGCGCATACTGTACGTGCGCTACCAGCTATCAAAGAAATAGCAAATGACAAAGCTGCCCTTGTGCCCACCAAGCAGCTGTACGGGTGATGGCAGCCCCGGCGGCTTGGCCGGACTACCTTTTTAAGCCTTGGGAAGCTGCAGCGTGATCGTCGTGGTGTCATCAGCGTCTGAAACCGTGCATTGGATGCTTCCGTTCTGCGCCTCGGACTACCAGGCCATCCGGTAGCCCCCCGGTTTCCACCGCCAGTTTGCAGATGTCCTGCATCAACTGGGCTACTTCTTGTGCGCGAATGAGCAGCTGACTGCACCGCCGGGCCGTGCGCAGGGCGCTGTCGGCCCAGGCTACCACCGAAGCCCAATGCGCCATCGACCTGCTGCAAGAGCGCTGCACCGCACTGATCTCTGCCGCAGTTACCGGGCAGATTGACGTGCGAGGTGCTGTCAATTTGCTACAACTTTAGTAGCTGCTTGCGCACGTCCTATAAGCGGTAGAGGCCGATTTTATTAAAAATTTCCCAGGTTGCCTTGAGGTGTTACTATCGTGTCACCTTTTTGGAGGATGCCATGTCTGCTACCACTTCACTGAAACTGCCCGATGCGTTGAAGGACACCATTGCCAAAGTGGCGGCGTTTGAGGGCAAGACCTCCCATGCGCTGATGGTGGACACCTTGCAATCCGCCATGGACGATGCGTTGGTACGCCAACAGTTGTATGCCGATGGTGAAGCGTCTTATCAGGACACCTTGCGGTCTAATGCCGTCTATAACGGTGCAGATGTCAAAGCCTATGTCATGGCCCGTGTAAAGGGCGGCAATCCTGGCAGACCGCAGGCTCAGCCATTGGATGTAGCCAAGCCTATAACCTTGGCCCATGACTGAGCTGGTCTACACCGAACAAGCGCTATCGGACCTAGAACGGCTGAGCAACTTCCTGCTGGAAACCAACCCGCAAGCGGCAGAAGACACTACCGCGCTGATTTTTGGCGCATTGGAAATTCTGGTGCAGCACCCCGAGATTGGCCATAAAGTTCACTTCGGACAGCGCGGGCTGGTGATTTCAAGGGGGCGAACCGGCTATCTGGCGCTGTACCGATATTTCCCCCATGCAGACCGCGTGCTGGTGCTGGCCGTGCGGCATCAGCGGGAATCGGGTTACAAGAGTTTGTAGAGCGTCGCTGCCAACGGCTGCTACAAGAATAAATGGGCAGGGTCCGTTTGGCAGCTTCTTGTTGCGTCAGGCCACGGGTGCGCATAGCTTTCCAGGGCAGTGCCAGTTACTTGCAGGCATCCATTGGTGGCACCGTGAGCACCGGAATCAGTCACCAGAATCCAACGCCATAACTGATTGCCAGATTCGGCGTGCGTGCTCAGAATGAGCGCACTGGTGGAGGTCACAGACACGCATCGCGCGCCGAACGATCGTCACGCTCAGAATCAGCGCAGTCCATGAAATCCACAGGATGGGTCTTCGAGGAAGGTTTGGAGAAACGGCAACCGAACGGCAACCAGAGCGATGTCAAAAGCCAGAAAGAAGAAAGGACTTAGTGTCTTTCGACGCTAAGTCCTTGATTCATATGGTGCGGCTGGCAGGAATTGAACCCACGACCCCTTGGTTCGTAGCCAAGTACTCTATCCAACTGAGCTACAGCCGCTAAGCTGCGCAGTATAGCACGGAATTTTAGGCTTTATGGCTGGCGCAGCCCCAACAATTGGCGTGCTTCTGCCGCACTGGCCACAGAACGGCCCGCGTTGCTGGCGCATTGGGCTAGGGCTGTGATCAATTCGCCATTGCCTTTGGCGCGTTCACCGTTTGGCAAATAAAACGTATCTTCCAGACCCGTGCGAAGCATGCCGCCCAGGTCAGCGGTTTTTTGGTGCACCGGCCAGATTTCTGTGCGACCAATCAAAGTGGTTTGCCAGATGCTGCCGGGGGCCATCCAGCGTGGCAGCAGCGCCAGCAGGTCAGCATCACACGGCATGCCGGAGGCCACGCCCATCACCAGGTTGTATTCAGCGCGGCCCATTTCGGGCTTGAGCATGCCGGCTTTCAAGTACATGCCGACGGCGCGGACGATGCCCACGTCAAAACATTCAAACTCGGGATGCACGCCGCACTCCCCCATCACATCCAGAAACTGCTGAATCTTGGCAACCTGGTTGTCAAACACCATGGGGGGCCAGGCCCACTGGCCATCGTCCTTGATTTTGAGGTAGTTCAAGCTGCCCGCATTGCAGGCGGCAATTTCTGGCTTGACGCGCCGGATACACGCCACCGGGCCGGAAATATCCTTGCCCACCACGCCCGTGGTCAGATTGATGATGACGCCAGGGCAGGCGGCGCGAATGGCATTCACCACCTCTTCTGCCACATCAGGATTCCACGAAGGCATGTGGCCCATGCCCTCTTCCTGCATGCGCAGGTGCACGTGCATGATGGACGCGCCCGCATTGAAGGCGTCGCGCGCCTCTGAGGCCATCTGCGCCGGGGTGACCGGCACGGGATGTTGCTTGGGGTTGGTCAGCACGCCAGTGAGCGCGCAGGTGAGTATTGCTTTTTCCATCATGCTTCCTTTTGGTTGTCCAGTTCAAGCTCCATCAGCAAGGTGCCTGATTCGACTTGTTCGCCGACCTTGACATGCAAGGCCACCACGGTGCCTGCTGCCTGGGCGGTCAGCCACATTTCCATCTTCATCGCCTCGACGCAGACCAATGCTTGCCCTTCGGCAACCGCCTCACCCACGGCAAATTGAATTTGCGTCACCTTGCCCGCCACCGGGGCTCTGGCTTTGGTGGCGTCCTGCGACGAATCCTTGTTCGGGAAGGGGGATACCTCGCTGAACACACATGAGGCGCCATCCAATGCCAGGTGCAGGCCGCTGGGGTGCAAGACCGCAATGGCGCGCCGCCGAATGCCATCCATTTCGAAGCGCAAATCGCCATCCTCGAATTGGATGATGTTGACCAGATGCTTCTGTTTGGCCAGCGTCACCGTCACCTGACCGGAGCGATCCGGGTGAACACGCAGCGTTTGCACGGTGTCATCACATTGCAAAGGCAGGTCAAACGCTGCCACGCTGTCGGCACGCCAGTTGGCACCGTTTTGCATGGCCAACGCGGCAGCCGCCACACACCACGCCTGTTCACTTGGCACGGGTCGCTCAAGCAGCGGCTCACCCGCTTCTTGCCACTGGTCGATCATGGTGGTGGTCATCTCTGCCTTGCGAAAGGCGGGGTGGTTCACCAGATCGGCCAGAAAACGACCGTTGTTGCGCAGCCCAAGCAGGGGCGCATTTTCGAGCGCGCCGCGCAAACGCCGGATTGCATCGTCACGGTCACGCCCATGCACGATTACCTTGGCCACCATGGGGTCGTAGTAAGGAGAGATTTCGCCCCCCTCTTCAATACCATCATCGATGCGCACACCGGCAAACCGGGCTTGCTCGGGCCGCCACCAGCGCACGGTGCCGGTTTGCGGGGCAAAACCGGCGTAGGGGTCTTCCACATACAAACGCGCTTCAATTGCGTGGCCTGTGAGGGTGACATCCGCCTGCTTGACCGGCAAAGGCAAGCCCGATGCCACCCGCAGTTGCCATTCCACCAGATCGAAACCGGTGATCAATTCGGTCACCGGGTGTTCAACCTGCAGGCGCGTGTTCATCTCCAGAAAATAGTGCTTGAGGTCGGCGTCCACAATGAATTCGACCGTGCCCGCGCCCCGGTAGCCCACGGCCAGCGCGGCAGCGACCGCGTCTTTGCCCATGGATTCACGCATGGCCTGGCTGACCACGGGAGACGGCGCTTCTTCAATCACCTTTTGCCGCCGGCGCTGGGCCGTGCAATCGCGCTCACCCAAGTAAACGGCATTGCCATGCGCATCGGCAAACACCTGGATTTCGATGTGGCGGCCGTTGTCAATCAAACGCTCCAGCATCAGGGTGCCGTCGCCAAACGCGCTTTGGGCCTCGCGCCGCGCCGCCGCGATGGCCTGCGCAATGTCGCCCGCCTCGCGCACCAGCCGCATGCCGCGCCCGCCACCGCCCGCCACGGCCTTGACCAGCAAGGGGAAGCCCAGCTTGAGGGCTTCTTCTGTGAGCTTGGCGTCGTCCTGGTTTTCACCGAGGTAGCCGGGCGCACACGGCACTCCGGCGGCGAGCATGCGCCGCTTGGCCAGCGCCTTGTCACCCATGGCTTCAATCGCCGACGCAGGCGGCCCGATAAACACCAGCCCTGCATCCACGCACGCCTGCGCAAAGGCCGCGTTTTCGCTCAAAAATCCGTAACCGGGGTGCAGGGCGTTGGCACCGGTCTTGCGGGCCGCGTCCAGCAAGGCATCGACCCGCAGGTAGGACTCTGCCGCCGGTGAGGCACCAATATGAACGGCTTCGTCGGCCAGCGCCACATGAGGGGCAGCTCGGTCGGCATCGCTGAAGACCGCAACGGTTTTGTAGCCCAGGTCACGCGCGGTGCGAATGATGCGGCAGGCGATCTCGCCTCGATTTGCAATCAATATTTTTGAAAAAGTCATTGCAAGGCCCACTGAGGTTTGCGTTTTTGAATGAATGCGGTCATGCCCTCGACCCCTTCCGGGCCTTGGGCCGCGCGGGAAAAAATGGCGGCTGCTTCTTGCACCAAGTCTTGCGGCGGACTAAGACGGGCCCTGGCCATCAGCGCTTTGGTGGCCGCCAAGGCACCTGGCGCGCAGGCCAAAATGTCTGTCAGCACCTTGTCCAACTCGGCCTGCAGCTCAGCGCTGTTCACCACCGAATGCACCAGCCCGATGCGCAGGGCCGCTTGGGCGTCCAGCCTGCCGCCAGTGACCGCCAGCCGCTTGGCTTGCGAGTAGCCCAGACGCTCGACCAAAAACGGTGCAATTTGCGCCGGAACGACGCCCAAGGAGGTTTCAGGCAGTCTAAAACTGGCTGTTTCGCTGGCCAGCACCACATCGGCGACACAGGCCAAGCCAAAGCCGCCCCCCATCACCGTGCCTTCGAGCACGGCGACGACCGCCAACCCGGTTTGCGCGTAATCGACACACAAAGCCCCGAATTCGGCGTTGACTTGGGCTATCGGATCTGGCGCGCCCACCTCTTTGGCCGTTTGCATGGCCTGCATGCGTGCGCCAGCCATGTCCTTCAAGTCGGCCCCGGCGCAGAAATGCCCGCCCGCGCCGCGCAGCACCAGCACCCGGATGGCATCTTTCTGGCCAGTTTGCGCCTGCGCGAGCGCCAGCACCTGGCGCAACTCCGCCACCATCTTCAGGGACATGGCGTTGCGCGATTCAGGGCGATTGAGCGTGACGTGCAGCACAGAGCCCACTTGCAAGGTCTCAATTGCTACATATTTAATAGCTGCTTGCGCAGTATCTACGTGCGGTAATGGCACTTTTTCTTCCAAATTTTGCATGGTACTGGCCCAACCTCGGCGTTTAGGCTTTGCCTGGCAAAGTGCCTTCAAGCTTGCAGATGATGCCCAGCATGATCTCGTCGGCACCGCCGCCGATGGAGATCAGGCGGCCATCGCGGTAGGACTGGGAAATCGGGTTGTCAGCCGTGAAGCCCATGCCGCCCCAGTACTGCAGGCAGCTGTCTGCCACCTCGCGGGACAGACGCCCGGCCTTGAGCTTGGCCATGGAGGCCAGTTTGGTCACGTCTTTGCCGGAAATATAAGATTCGACCGCCCGGTAGGTCAAGGCGCGCAGGGCCTCTACCTCCGTGCGCAACTCCGCCAGACGGAAGTGAACGACCTGGTTGTGCAAGATCGGCTTGCCGAAGGTCTGGCGTTGGCGGGTGTAGTCAATGGTTTGGTCAATCAAGCGGTCCAGCGAGCGCAGGCTGCCAGCAGCGCCGTACAAACGTTCTTCCTGGAACTGCAGCATCTGCAGCATGAAGCCCATGCCTTCCTGACCGATCAGGTTGCGTTGTGGCACGCGCACGTTGTCAAAAAACAGCTGCGCCGTGTCTGAAGAGTGCATGCCGATCTTCTCAATTTTCTGGCGCGTCACGCCGGGGCTGTCCAGGCGCACCACGATCATCGATTTATTTTTGTGTGCAGCCCCCTCGGACGTGTTGGCCAAAAGGCAGCACCAGTCGGCCTGCATGCCGTTGGTGATCCACATTTTGGAGCCGTTGATGAGGTAGTCGTCGCCATCCTTGCGTGCGGTGGTCTTGAGCGCTGCCACATCCGAGCCGCCTCCCACTTCGCTGACCCCCACGCAGCCCACCATGTCGCCGGCAATGCTGGGTACCAGGAATTCCTGGCGCAGGGCGTCGCTACCAAAACGCGCCAAGGCCGGGGTACACATGTCGGTTTGCACGCCAATGGCCATCGGCACGCCACCGGCATTACATTCGCCCAGCGCCTCAGCCATCACCATGGAGTAGCTGAAATCCAACCCCATGCCGCCGTACTCGGTGGGGTACTTGATGCCCAAAAGGCCCAAGTCCCCCATCTTTTTGAACAGTTGATGCGCCGGGAACTGGCCCGCCGCTTCCCACGCGGGCAAATGCGGGTTGATCTCGTTGGCGACAAACTTGCGGACGGTATCGGCGATTTGTTCGTGTTCAGGGGTGAATTTCATGGAAAGCTTTCGTGCGAAAAGTAAATTGAATGAAGCAGTCGGCGCGGGGCTACATGCGCGCAACACCGAAGGTATTGGGATTCAGTTTGCGGCTCTGCGCCTCTTCAGCCAAGGCCAGACAAAGCCCAAGCAGGCGGCGCGTATCGCGCGGGTCGATGATGCCGTCGTCCCACAAACGGGCGGTACCAAACAACACGGCAGACTCCTTGTCCAGACGCATGCGCAGGCCGTCTGACATGGCCTTGAGCGCTTCTTCGTTGGCCGTCATGCCGGTGCGCTCGATCTTGGCGCGGTTGACAATGTCCATCACCTTGGCCGCTTGCGCACCGCCCATCACGGCTGTGCGGGCCGTTGGCCACGAGAAGATGAAACGAGGGTCAAAACCCCGGCCGCACATGCCGTAGTTGCCCGCGCCGTATGAACCGCCCAACACAATGGTGAACTTGGGCACCCGCGCGTTGGCCACGGCCTGAATCATTTTGGAGCCATGCTTGATGGCACCACTGCGCTCGGCCACAGAGCCCACCATGTAACCCGTGGTGTTTTGTAGAAAAATCAGCGGGGTGCCGGTTTGGTCACACAGCTGGATGAACTGCCCGGCCTTGGTCGAGCCGCTGGGCTGAATCGGGCCGTTGTTGCCCAAAATACCCACCAAACGGCCCTGCACACGGGCATGGCCGCACATCATCTCGGCAGCGTACTCGGACTTGAATTCCAGAAAATCTGAGCCATCCACCAGACGGGCAATGACTTCGCGCACGTCGTAGGGCTCGCGCTCATCGGCTGGCACGATACCGAGCAACTCCTGCTCGTTGTAAAGCGGTTCGGCAAACGCTTTTTCAGTGGGCACCACATCCCACTTCAATTTGTCCAGCACTTCACGCGCCATACCAATCGCATGGGCATCGTCCTCACACAGGTATTCGCCCAAGCCGGTCACCTGCGCATGCGTTTCGGCACCGCCCAGTTCATCCTCGGTGCAGTCCTCGCCAATGGCTGCCTTGACCAGCGGTGGCCCGGCCAGAAAAATGTTGGAGCGCCCGCGCACCAGAATCACATAGTCGGACAAACCCGGCAGGTAAGCACCGCCTGCGGTGCTTGAGCCATGCACCACGGAGATTTGCGGCAAACCTTCAGCCGACATGCGCGCCTGGTTTGCAAAGCTGCGGCCACCTTCGACAAAAATTTCGCTCTGGTACATCAGGTTGGCACCGCCGCTTTCCACCAGATAGATCACCGGCAGTTTGTTCTCACGGGCGATCTCCTGAGCGCGCAAGGCTTTGCGCAAGCCCATGGGCGCTACTGTGCCGCCTTTGACCGCGCTGTCACTCGCAGAGACCACACACCGCCGCCCCGCCACCACGCCGATGCCCACGATAGAACCGCCGCCCATCACCGATTTCTTGCCGTCGTCATCGTGCATGTTCAGACCGGCCAGACGGCTGAGTTCGAGAAACGGCGAGCCTCGGTCCAACAAGCGGGCAACCCGCTCGCGCGGCAGCAGCTGCCCACGCTTTTCGAACTTGTCGCGTTTGGATTCGGACTCGGCAATCACCAGTTGTTCGAGCCGCTGAACTTCAGACAGCAACTCGCGCATACGCTGGGTGTTGGTGCCAAATGCTTCAGATTTGGCATTGATTTTGGAACGGATAACAGGCATTGAATGGATTCCTCTCGACTGCGACGCATTAGACATCATGGTAACGTTAACGTCAACCAAATATCGTATAGGTATTTTCCCTATACTATGCGTTATGCAGTCCTGATAACATCCGGGTGCAGTCAACTGTCTTGCATTGAACCCTTTTATTGATCCATTTTTTTATTGACAAGGAACACCATGAATCTCGAAGCTTGCACCGAAGCCATCCGCACCAAAGTCGGCGCTGACAGCGGCCTGGCCGCCACACTCAAGTTTGACTGTGGCACCGATGGCATGATCTACATTGATGGAAAATCAACACCCAACACCGTGACCAACAACAACACGGACGCCGAATGCACCGTCGGCATCACCCTGGACGATCTCAATGCCATGCTCACAGGAGACCTGGAGCCAGCCACTGGATTCATGATGGGCAAACTCAAGGTCAGCGGCGACATGAGCGTGGCCATGCGCTTGCAACGGGTGATCTGAAGCTCGCCGTTACCCCCCAGCATGGAGTCAACCACTGCTCAGCACCAGCCGCCGCTGGAACGCAAAAACGTGTCAGTGCGGCGGGTTCACCTGCTGCGACCGATGCGCAGGCATTCGTCGACTCCCATCGCGACGAAGGCAACTCTGAACTGTTTGGCATTACCGAGCTTTGTAAGGAATTCGGTATTACCTTGCGCGCCTTGCGGTTTTATGAAGACAAAGGCTTGCTGTCACCCAGGCGTGTCAATGGAGCACGCGTCTACACCCGTCGCGACAGAGCCCGCTTGGCCCTGATTCTTCGCGCCAAAGACATTGGCTCTCCGCTGTCTGAAATCAAACGCTATCTTGACCTGTATGGCGATCATGGCGAAGGACGCTCCCAGCAATTGACCTACGTGATTGACCGAACCGACACAGCCATTGCCGAGCTGGAACAAAAACGCGCCCAAATCGATGAAACACTCGCCGAACTGCGCGTCATCAACGCCAGTTGCCGCAAACATCTTCAATCACGTCAGCGGGACGAAAAAAAAGCACCTGAATGAATCGGGTGCTTGTTCGATGGGTTGGAAATAAGGGGTCAAGCAGAAATAAGTTGGACAAAGAAGGCTGTGACGACAGGTGCAAGGCCAGGCGTAAAACGCGCGGTGTAGCTGGCTACACAAGCGTTTTGCAACGACGCAGGGCACTTGGCATCACGGCTGAACTGTTCAAGTTATTTTTGCTTGACCCCTAAGGCCGTCAGGCCTTTTTTTCCGCCAGCAAAGACCAGTAAAAATTGATCCCCAAGAACGGGATATAGCGGGTTTCCCGCAATTCAAGCCCGAGCGTTTTCATGATGGTCGGGTAATCGTAGATGATATGCAAGGCGTTGCCAGCGATGATCCAAAAGGTAAAGTTCGCCGCCAAATAATAAGTATGCTTGATGAGGCGAGTCAGAATATTCCCGCTGGGCAACTCAAAATCACCAATTACAAATTTGGAGCCCGGCTTGCCCAGCTTGATCATGTGAGTCCAGATTCTCATCATCAACTCACGGGTATGGACATTCAAGAAGAAATTGGCCACCACCATGTCATAGGCTTCAAACTCATCAAATTTCAGAATGTCGCTTTGAACGGCCCGTAGCTTCAAATGTTCAGCTCCCGCCTTTTTAACGGTCTCATTGAACTTGGTGATCATGGTGGGCGATATCTCAACAATGGTGACATCCGCGCCCAGCTGGGCAGCCCGGATGGCATCCCAGCCATAACCTACGCCACCAAAAACCACCTTGTCACCGGGTTTGAGATGGTCGAGCATGGCTTCGCGGCACTTTGGAATTGCATTACCCGAATACAGACGACTGGCAAACTCGTAAAAGTGGCCCACAAAGGCGTAGCGATCAAACATAGCAATTTCCAAAAAATCGATGGTTTATTCAGTGAACATTAAAAAAAAGGAGGTATGACGCACCCCGATTGAAGAAAGTTCTTTTATTGAAGTGGCTGAGTGTACCAACGACCCAGAATTTTTCAGTTTTTTCACAATTTATTTAGAGCCAATCACGCCAGTTCTCTGCTGAACCCAAGACAGCGACTGGGTGAAAATGGGCGAAAATAACAATGATATGGACTGAGGAATCAAAATGATAGATGACAACGATAATTTCAAAGTCATAAACGCAGCTTACCCGGGCGTCGGGAAAAGACTGCAGTTCCTCTGGGGGTACCCGGAGTTTCACGCTTTGATGGATGAACTTCAACAGGACACAAAAGGCGTTCTACGTCAGGGATTTCCTGAACATATTCTGATAGCGCTCTTAGACTTGGAAGCAGACCACGACAGAGAGTTTCCACAACTGATTGCCAAAAAATCAGACATCTGGAAGTTGTGACCCACCAGCCAAGGCGCTCCCCGATAAAGCCGAGGCAAATCCAAGTAAGTGGTAGGGCGTCACAGACTTGAACTGTGGACCAAAGGATTATGAGTCCCAGCAATACCCCATTTCCCTTTGTTGATTGAAGTTGCTACAATCAATACCAAGACTTAACTGGATACTTGAACAGCCAAGGTGTTGATTGAAATTCAGCAAGTTTTTCGGGAAATAGTCTTACATCCTCCTTTACTTCCACCGATGGCAAGACTGCAAGGGAGACCACATGGCAAAATTGCATTCACCGCTGGCCGGGTATCGGGGTTCAAGTGCCCACCGGACAAAAAACAGGCATTTCTTTGGGACGTGACCGCGCCGGGGCTGGGACTGCGCACAACGCCAGCCGGAAAGCCCGCCTACGTGTTCCAGGGCGTGTACCAAGGCAAAGACGTACGCCTGACCATTGGAAGCCCTGCCGCATGGTGCATTCCCGACGCCCAGGCCAAGGCCCGCGAACTGCAACGACTGATTGATGAAGGCAAAGACCCCCGAGAATTAAAGCGTGACGCCCTGGCCGCACAAGCCGAACGGGAAGCCAACGCCGCCGCCCAAGTGGAGGCGAACAAGCTGGCCGCCCTGACCGTGGGTGAAGCATGGGCCGCCTACGTTGCGGAGCGCACGCCGCATTGGGGCGACCTTCACCGCAATGACCATGAGCGTCTGACCCGAGCCGGGGGTAAAGAGTCCCAGCGTGGCACCCGTGGCCGTGGTGTAACCATCGCCGGGCCGCTGCATCCTTTGCTGGACCTACCCCTGCGTGACCTGACCGCGCCCGCTATCGAGGCATGGGCCGCACGCGAAGCACAGACCCGCCCCACTGCCGCCCGGCTGGCATGGCGACTACTGAAGGCGTTTTTAGGCTGGTGCGCAGAACAACCGCAATATTCCACAGTTCTGCCCGACACCAACCCAGCAAAGACCAGAAAAGCCCGCGAAGCCTTGGGCAAAGCAAGCGCAAAAAATGACTCTCTTTTGAAAGAACAACTGCCCGCATGGTTAGCCGCCGTGCGCAACATCGGCAATCTGACCGTGGCCGCCTACCTGCAATCGCTGCTGCTGACGGGTGCCCGCCCGAGTGAGGTACTGGCTATGCGCTGGGAGGATTTGAACACCCAATGGCGGGGGCTGACCATTCGCGATAAGGTGGAAGGCGAGCGCGTCATACCGTTGACGCCCTACGTGTGGCACCTGCTGGCCGCCCTGCCCCGTCGCAATGAATGGGTGTTTGCCAGCAACCGCACCGAAAACACGGCTCTGACTGAGCCCAACCATGCCACATGACAAGGCCTGCAAGGTGGCCGCGATTGACGCCCTGACCCTTGCATGGCCTGCGCCGGAGCTTTGGCACTTGTCGGAGTGGCTGGAGGTGCCCGCCGGTGTGGTGGCGCAGATTCAAGGCCACAAGCCAAGCGCAACCGCTGAAAAGCATTACCGCGTGCGCCCGCTGGACCTGCTGCGTGTTCACCATGAGCGCATCGAGGCGTGGATATTGGAGCAGGCCGGGGTGACGTTTGATGCGAAGGCCGCGCCGGGTGCTTTGCGGGTGGTGGCTGGTTAGCTTGAAAAGTGTAACGCTACGAGATACAATCAAACATGATTAAGTCATTCGGACATAAGGGGCTGCAAGCGTTTTTTGAGCGTGGCACAAAAGCGGGCATTCGGCCCGACCATGCGCCCAAACTTGCCCGACTGCTGGCGCGTCTGGATGTGGCTACCTGTGACCGGGATATGAACTTGCCGGGCTGGGGCTTGCACCCGTTGTCAGATGATTTGAAGGGGCATTGGGCCGTGTCGGTCAATGGTAATTGGCGAATGACTTTCACCTTTGACGGCACAGACGCTGTGCTGGTTGATTATTTGGATTACCACTGAGAGGCCACACCATGAAGATGCATAACCCACCACACCCCGGCCTGACGCTGCGTGATGACGTGTTGCCAGCGCTGGGGCTGAATGTGACTCAAGCCGCCGAGCAGTTGGGCGTGTCTCGCGTGGCACTGTCGCGCGTGCTGAATGGCCGCGCTGCTATTTCACCTGACATGGCCCTGCGTATCGAGGCATGGTTAGGTGCCGACCGTGGTGGCGATGCCCGCGTGTGGCTGGCCCAACAAAGCGCCTATGACGTGTGGCAGGCAATGCAACGGTTCAAGACCGCACCGATGCGCGTGCAACCCGCGCCAGCAATGGCGTAACAGTTTTGCCCCAGCTAGACCTGCCCTTTACCCATAACTATTTCCATCTTGACTTTGCAGCGCCAACGCGAATCCGGCGCACATCATTTGCAAACAGGTGTAGCCCTGCCACATCAGTTGATGACCTGGTGGACGGTCTTTAGTGCGGCCAAGGTAGCCCCGGGAGTTGAGCGACCCTACGTACGGCTTGCCCCCAGCAGGAGGGGTTGGTTCAGTTTTTTTTGAGCTTGCTATGAGCACTTGGATTTCCAAGTCCGAGAACAAAACCTCGGCGGCCAGTTGCGGGCACTCCCGGCCCAACAGCGTGAGCAGCATGATGCGCCAGGCGATCACCCAAATTGATGGCAATCGTGCGTTTGAGTCTCTCGGCGGTTTTGTGTTGGAGTTTTCAATATTGCAACCACTCTTGAGCACCCGATGCCAATCTTCAATGCGCCAGCGCAGACAGTACCAGCGCAAAATCTGCTGCGCCTGCTCAGGGCTTGATACATCGCAGGTCGTCAGCAAAACCACTCCACCGGTTCATCATCTTTGGGCTGGATCGTCTCCTGAACATGCACTACGGTGAGCTTGATCGGCGCTTTGTTTTTTGATACACCCCTGGGCGCAGTTCAATTCCTTGTAGCGCACCGCCACCGTGGCGCTGCGTTGCACATGCCCGGGTTTGGCCTGCTGTTTACTCTTCTTGGTGCGTGAACTTTGCCGTTGCACCTGAATCACCATCTCGCCACAAATCGGGCTGTCCCTGACCGATTCAAAGAGATGCCCAGCCTTATCATCAATGACGCGGTCATGCTTGGAGCGCACCAGCAAATCAACCTTACCCGTTTTACGCTGCTCATCAAAGAGTTCAAAGAAGTCAGCTTCGCGGTCCATCACGCAAATCTGGCGGGTGCCGGGCAGCTGCTTATCGAGCTCAACACGTGCGCAAGCCCTCAATCCAGGCGAAGGTCTTCTTCTCTTCAATGGGAATGCTGGGCTGTGGACGAGTGTCAGTTTCTGACTTGGGTTTCAGGGGCCGAGAATTGCGCCTGCAGCAGCCCCAGCGGCAAGCCTTCGGTACTGACCACAAAGGTTGAATGCAGGTGCAGCCCGCGGGTTTTGGCACCGGTTTGGTTTTTGCTCAGCACGCCCAGACCGATGCACTGATCGAGCTGGTTGTAGTTCAGGTCAGTGCCGTCCCCGGATGCACAGCACAGTGCTTTGGCCCATCATGCGCTGCACGGTGCGCTCTCGGTGTGGTGCCAAAATGGCCGGGCAGTCAGGGCCGCATCATCGGGCTTGTCGATCATGCGGTAGTAGCCCTCGACGGCTGGCCAGTCGCCTTGGCGGGCACCGCTCAAGGTGCGCCCTGGTATGGCTCCAAGGGCTTGGGCGCTTGATACGAGGCGTTCAGCCAGACGGCTGTCTCCCAGATTTGCACCGCCAAACTCTTGTGCGGCCCATTGATCTGCATCGAGCCCTTGGCCGATTTCCAATGGCACCAATCCCACCGGTTCAGCCACCCCATCCTGGCGCGCCACTGGGGCTCAATCGCATAGACGTAGATGGTTTTGACAGACTTGGCTTTTTGTTTTCGCGGTCCTGACGCCCACGTCCCTGGTTTTCCCAATGTCGATCCAGTTAGTCGCCTTTGTAGCAAGTGCCAAGAAAGTGTTCGGTATCGACAAAACTCTCCACCAGCCAGGGTCGATAGCCGTACTGGGCCTCAAAGTCCGGCCCCACCTGTCGCAATACCATGCCCAGAGCACAGGAGGCCAGGTTGTGGCAATGCACGCTGGTGCGCAGCAGAAAGCGACTCATGCCAAGTACGCGGTGCAGGTGCGCACGGTGTTGCTCCGTGTCCCAGCCCATCCATTGGTCTCTGTCTCGAAGATTGAGGGGCTGCTGCGCTGAAAGAAAAACCACCCAGCCAACCGTGATCGGAATTGATGAGGTAGCGCAGTTGGCAGCCCACCAGAGGGCCGGCACCCTGGGGGTGTTCGCGGATCATCATTTCGTTCCAGATGCGCATCAGATCAACACTGTCAACCTTGACCAGCGCAAGCCCGCACATCGCCCGCTTGTGCAGGTACCTCCACTGGATTGGGCACAGCACAGTCCAGGCGGCGCGCTTTTAAGAGTCTTCGCTTTGGATGGCGCTGGAAGGACAAATGACCTACGCGCTCCAATTCGCGCAGTGCCTTGACGCAACCACCGATTTGTGGGCGACCGCGTGCGTCAGAGAAGTTGAAGTGCTGACACACGGCCTTGGAAACCGAGGCACGGATTTTTGTAAGCTTCTGCGTTGAGCAGGCGCGCACGACTTCGATTGAGTCCGGCAGTGCCAAGGTGCGTTTGATCTGGTTTTGCTGGTGCATACCGCCAGCATAGGTTCAGCGGGACATTTTGTCCAGTAATTTATTTGGGTACTTGGTGCAGAGCTAGACCCGCGTCGAAACCGGGTTGAAAAGCCAGTCCTCCCCTGGCCTGCTGGGGCATCCTTGCTGGGAGTTGCACGGGAGGTGCATTGTGAATGTCGTCATCAAAATCAATGGTCGTGAGGCTATCCCAGTGCGGGCACTGCCGTTTCTGAGTGACCGCAAAACTATGAGCCCCGATGTTGTCGCCAACGTCTTCGCAGGAGATGAATACGAAGGGACTTCCCACTTCGCGGTAACGGCATCAAGTGCCAAGATTGGGTTGTTCATTCAATCTAAACTTTTTGAAGGAGAAGTCCCATGAGCGAGAGATTACACCAAACACCGCTGATCGCCGCATCGTTCGCGTAGGTGTCGATTTGGCCAAGCGCGTGATCCAAGTCCATGCGGTGGATACGGCCGGCAAGCTAGTCACCAACCGTTCTTTACCCCGAGACAAGTTTGTCCAATGGTGTGCCCAGTTACCAGCCGGATGCATGGTCGCCATGGAGGCCTGCTCCGGTGCCCATCACTGGGCGCGCAAATTGGTGGTGTTGGGTTTGGATGCCCGCATCATTCCAGGTCATCTCGTCAGTCCCTACCGGTTGCAGGGCAAGACCGGCAAGAACGACGCCAACGATGCCGCAGCTATCTGTGAGGCCGCATCGCCCAAGAATGCACTTTGTGCCCATCAAGACGGCCTCTCAGCAGGGCATGCTGTGTGTACACCGCCTGCGTGAGGGCTTCAAGCAAGATCGCACGGCCTGCGTCAACCGTATCCGGGGATTGCTGGCGGAGTTTGGCATTGTTGTGGCGCAAAGCACCCGGGCATTGCGTGCGGTACTGAGTGAGGTACTGGAGGATGGCAATTGAGCTCCAGCGGCTTTGGCCCGTTTGGCAATTGAGCGAGCACAGGATCAGTGGCGTGAGCTCGATGAACACATGGATTGGTGCGACAAGCGCATTGCGGCCCATGTCCATGACGACACGCAGGCGCATGCGGCGGTGGAGCTATTGGGTGTTGGGCCAGTAACGGCATCAGCGACCGTGGCAACCGTGGGGGGATTTCAAGCAGTTCAAGAACGGCTCGCAGTTTGGTGCTTGGCTGGGTCTGACGCCCAAGCAAAACTCCAGCGGCGGCAAAAACAATCTGGGAGCCATCACGAAACGGGGCGATGTGTATTTGCGAACGCTACTGATCCAGGCCGCCCGCTCGATGGTGCTGACGGCCCACAAGCGAGATGATCCGATCTCTCAGTGGGTGTTCAAGCTGCGCGAGCGCTCAGGCTGGCAAAAGGCGGCGGTGGCATTGGCCAACAAGAATGCGCATTCTGTGGGCGGTGATGACCAAGGGCGTGGTCTTTGATGCGCGCCATGAGTGTGAAGCCGGGGGGTGCAATTGCTGCCCCACCGATAGCAGGTGCGCTGGCATAGGGCCGTAGTCAGCAACGCTTGAATCGAATGTTTATGTTTCCTTGCGCAGACGTGATTTCGAAGATGAAGTAAACAGGTCAGACCGGCGGTGAGCAAGCCCGACTAACAGGTAGTGGCACCCGATTGTGGTGACCACGCGGGACGAATGGGGCCTCACCGAGCGGTTCGTATCTGGGTCCGCAATTCATGTGATTGCAACAAGGCCGTCTGTAGATGTGCAGTCAGTTCCGTGTTTTAGCATCGTCGTTTTACGTGCCGCCAGGAATACCGTTTACCAATGAGGAAGACATGAACTACCTTTGACAACCAAAATTTATGTTGATTTATTGGGAAGTCCCTGTAGACCAGTTAGGGCAGATTTGCCGGGTTGTGTGCCTATCGTATTGAAAACGGTGCAGTGACACCCATTGCGCAGAGGTGGTGGCAAACCGGGCCATGCCAAAAAAACTTGCTGCACTGAGCGCAACTTTACAGGCTGAAGAAAGCGCCAACGAAACTGAAACTGAGGATGAATACAAACTGCGCCATGCACGGGAGTTAGCCAAGTGGCGGGACAAGTCACCCGGCTTACTCCCGGCTGGTGCGTTCGTTTTCAAAGAAGAGTTTCAGCTGATTTACAGCAATGAATTTGAGTATGGTCGCTATCACTTCATGGGTGATGATAGACAGCCGCTCTCAGCGAGTAAACACAGTGAACGAATGGCACTCGATTACTCCCCGTTCGTTGATAGCCAGACAGCGACCTTAATAATGGATGGATTTGAGAGGTACGCGCGACCGTTGGTGCAGCAGCGGAAGAATTACAACTTGCCCAAAAGCAGAAGACCGCAGCGCCTGCGCCCGTGGTGGGTGCCAGTGATGCGCCTGCGATACCCAAAAACCAACGCCCTGACCTGCTGGCACCGCTGATTGAAAAAGCACAGCGTGGCGAAAGCGACCCGTTCAGTGACTGCCGTGATTTGGCTTTAAGCTATGCGACATGGCCGCCAACAAAAGTTGAAACCATTTATAGGGAAAACCGGGGATGGCTTGCAGTGGATTGATGCTTTGATGACCCACGCAATTCATGTCAAAAAATGCACTGAGCGACCGCCTGAGAAGGGCTAAAAAAGCCGCGATAGAACTCGCAAAGCCGCGATAAGCCGTGATAAACCGCGCTACCTTTTCAGGAGCAAAAAAACCTAGGAAACATGAGGCCTTCAACAGCGAAAAACGCAGAAAGGCCTCAAATGCAAACACAATCCGAACAACAGTTCACACCGGCTGAACTGGAAACACGTCCCACCGCTGACCTGCCACGCCGCTGCGTTCTACCTCCGAAAAGCGCCGCAGACTCTGAGAATTTGGGCCCGCAAAGAACCGGTCCCATTCGCCCAATTCGAGTCGGTGCCAATCTTCATTGGCCGATGGCTGAAATTCGGCGTCTGCTAGGGGTGACAGCATGAGCGCCGCCCACAAAAACGAATGCCGGGGTGGTGCCCGGCAAGTCGTAAAAACACTCTCTAAATACGCTACTGATTTTATAGCTGCTACCGCACGTTACGCAAGCGCAAACACTGCATTCTGCATTATGTTTGTGATGCTGGTTGTGCAGTGCGTGGTTCTGGTTTGGGGGATTTGATGAGCACACAAGAACAAATCCCCCTGTTTGAAGGCCCGGCATTCTGCCCATTGATGCCGCCGCGTGGAAGCGCCGCTGAACAGGCATTGAATGACCTGCTGGCGCGTGACCTGACACAAATCGACTGGCTGGACTCTGGCAATGGCTGGCGTTTGGCCGCTGCTGTGAAGGAGCTGGATTATCTGGGCTGGGAGCCAATTTCAATCCGTGTGAAGTGCAACGGACGTATCCGAAAGATAGCCCGGTATTCCCTGCCAGCCAAAGCGAAACAGGCCGCCGCCGCCATGCGCCAGAAAGGGATTGGCCATGCAAGCGAATGACACCGACCGCGCCCGCGATGCGCTGAACACGATTCCGCCCGACCTGCCTCGTGACCAATGGGTTAAAGCTGGGATGGCTTTTCATGCTGCTGGCGGTGGCTTTGATGACTTCGACCAATGGAGCGCCCAAGCCGACACTACAACGCCCAAGCCTGCCGCGCCACTTTTCGCAGTTTCAAGTCTGCGCCCGGTGGTGTTGGGGCTGTGCACTGTTTGGGATGGCCCGTGACCACGGCTGGCAGGATGGCAACGCAAGCCCACGACCTGCGCCAGAACGAGTATCCAAGCCCGTAGAGACGTCGCGCAAGCCTGCCCTTGGCATGGGTGCCAGCGAGGTTTACAACCGCTGTGAACCCGCTGCAAACGGGCAGCCGTACATTGCAGCGAAGCAAGCCGCCGGGGTGCCGTTGGTTGCTTTGCGGGTGGTGCCTGCTTGCGACCCGCTGCGCATCATGGGTGAAAGTATGGCCGGGGCGTTGGTGGTGCCGTGCATGGCCACTGATGGCACGCTATCGACCTTGCAACTGATACCGCCGCCTGATGTTGCCGCCCGCCTGAAAGCTGCTGGCAAGCCCGGCAAACTGAACTTACCCGGCTGCAAGGTTGAAGGCTGGTTCACCGTGGGCGAACTGGTGCCCGGTGGCGTGGTTTACATCGTGGAGGGAATCGGGCAGGCGTGGGCGTGCTGGCAGGCGACCGGGGCTGCTGCCGTGGTTTGCTTCGGTGCTGGCAACATTGGAAAGGTGGCACAAGCCCTGCGCCTGAACGATGCTGCTGCCCGGCTGGTGGTGGTGCCCGATGTGGGCAAGGAACACGACGCCGCAAAGATTGCCGCCGATGTTGGTGCCACCGTTGCCGCCATGCCGCCCGGTGAGGCTGATAACTTCGACGCGCACGACCTGATGCAGCGCGACGGTTTCGACGTGCTGACTGCGCTACTGGAAGCCGCGACCGCGCCGCCAAAGCCTGAACCCAAGGTTCACCCGCTTGCGCGATTCGTTGACATTGATGGAACCGCGAAGCCGCCGCGCTGGGTGATACCCGGCTTTATTGGGCATGGTGTTGTCGTTATCGCTGGCGCGCATGGCGTGGGCAAGACGACCGCGCTGCTGCCGCTGGCACTGACCGCCGCCGGGTTGCATGGTGACGAACTGATGCCGCGCCAGTGGAGGCATGTTGTCTATGTCACTGAGGACGTGGAGCAGGCCCGCCGCATATTGGCCGGGTTGACGCTGCATTCAAATCTCGGTATCGACCTGAACCGGGTACGTGAGCGGGTTCACATCGTGGAGGCCGTGCGACTCGACCCGGCGTTTGTTGCCAGTGTGGGCGCGACCTACCGGGAGCAGTTCACCCGCACCGTGGAAGGCGTGGAGGTGTTGCCGCTGGTGGTGCTGGACACGAAAAACGCCGTACTGGCGTTGGAGAACGAGAACGACAACAGCGAGGCCAGTGCAATGATGGCCGCATTGAAACAGGGATTTGACCGCCTGCCAGTTTGGTTAATCTGTCATGTTGCCAAAGCGAACCTGACCCGCAGTGACGCACTGACCAGCCGGGGGGCAAGCGCCATAGAGGGCGATGCCAACCAGACCATGTTTCTCATTCGGGAGGGAGAGAGTCGTTATCTGGTGCAAGGCAAAACCCGGTTTGAAGCAAAGTGGCCTGAGCTTGAAATTACCAGCTACACCGCGCAAACCGTGGAACCGGACGAATTCGGCAACATGGAAACCGTTCTGCTTCGCTGGGGCATTGCAGCGCCAGCACAACAGAGCCGCAAGGAAGCCGCAGAACAGGCCGCAGAGCAGCAACGCAAAGAAGATGAAGCCAGCCTGCGCCAAGACATACGCGACGCCGTGGAGGTGGCGTGGCTGGCAGGAAATCCACTGAACCGGGCAGGGGTGAAGGCCAAAGTCAGGCGCAAGACTTCCGACGTGGTGGCGATGCTGGAAAACCTGCTGCATGAGCGCTGGCTGTATGAGGTACAGGTTCCTGCCGCCATACGGGCAGTGAACAGCAAGGCAGCGTATTTAGTGAACTTGACGACTGAGGAACACGAAACCCTGATTGCTGGCGCTGGCCTACCTGCTGACAAGCTGGTGATACCCAAAAGCTGGCAAAAACAGGCAATTCCACCCGTTCCCGCACCAGAGAGTGAATCAGCGGAGGTGGCCCATGCTGCCGCCTAAATTCCACTCGTTCCCGTTTCACCCGTTCCCTAAGGAAAACAAGTTGGGAACGGGTGGAATGAATGAAATATTCATGTCCAACCCGCCCTTTTCACTCGTTCCCGGAATGCATGGGAACGGGTGGGAACGGGTGAACTTTCAGGGAGCCACTGCAATGAGTGATTTCCATTCTGGTGAAACTCCCAACAAGCGATTCGAAAGCGTATGGGATGCCCTACCGCATGGCCTGCGTGATGCCGCCAAATCGACGACCGAGCCGCTTTCTGGTGCAAGGATTGCCTGCCGCCCTGAAAGCGCAACCAAGGGCGATTTATTGGGTAGTACCGATAGCATCAATCAATTTGACGGAGAAACTGAAAAATGCAACGCGCACGGGTTGCATGGAAGAAGTGAGGCCGTCCAATGAATAAAGTTAATCGACTGCCAG
This sequence comes from Candidatus Rhodoferax bjergmarkensis, assembly GCA_016708345.1. Lineage (GTDB taxonomy): Bacteria > Pseudomonadota > Gammaproteobacteria > Burkholderiales > Burkholderiaceae_C > Rhodoferax > Rhodoferax bjergmarkensis. The sequence goes on along the minus strand of JADJFX010000016.1, from coordinate 1,045 downwards.
CCTTTGACCTGTTTGGCATGGCCACAAGCCCCACCAAGCGCACCAACGACCGACCCGAGGCCGTGGCCTTGATTGAGGTGCTGAAGGCGCTCAGGGCGCATCCTGCCGTTGTCTGGTGCGAACGGATGAACTCAGGCGCTACCCGCATCGGCACGCGCTGGGTGAAATTCGGGTTTGTCGGTTGCCCTGACGTGCTGGGGCAATTGCGCGATGGCCGCATGTTGGGTGTTGAGGTGAAAGGCCCGACCGGAAAGCTGCGACCTGAGCAGGCCGTGTTTCTCGACCGCATCCGTGGTGCTGGTGGCGTGGCATTCGTGGCTCGTGACTGCCGGGACGTGATGCGAGAACTACACCCCCCTGAGACACCTACACCCCGTCAAGCAATTCCACATGCCGAGCCGTGAGCGCTCACGCAACCCAACGAGCATGAGCAAACGCTAACAGAGCTAACGCCTCAACCGACATTCAAAGCGGAAGTTTCCACTTAGGTTTCCAGCATGGTTTCCACTGAATGGATGGGGCGCGAGTGGAAAGGTGGAAACCTGTAAACGATGCTGCCCTAAACGATGCCCTAAACGCAAGCTGGGTGAAATCCTGATGGCAACTCCGAAGGCTACAGGGGCTAAAGACCAGTTGAAGGGCCGCAATTCTTCTGGCGGTTCCAAAATGGTACCGCCAGAAAACAAGTCCCCAACGCTTGAACAGCTTGGCCTGTCAAAGAAGGAATTGGCAGAACGGTGGTTACACATGGCATGGTTGCACCCCTAGCCGCAGTTCGCTTTAATGGCAAAACTTCGACGGTTCCAAAAAGGTACCGTCGAAGTACGACGCTCCTACTCTGCAAGAACTCGGGCTTTTCAAGAATGAATCCGAAAAACAGTGGTTGCACATGGCATGGTTACATACCCGGTTACACCCGTATCAGTGCAAGCGGACTTCGCGGATTCACAGGAATCATGGCACCTCTGATGACCAGAACTTGAGCCGAGCAAAGAACCGCGCTACTGGCCCGCGCTTCACAGGCCCTCGTATTGATGCTCGAAAG
>JADJFX010000015.1 GCA_016708345.1 Candidatus Rhodoferax bjergmarkensis | reverse complement strand
GCGCGCTGCATAGCTGGCAAAAGCCGGACGATGGACAGGAAAACCATGGTCGCGCGGGGCTGGGCGGGAGCGTTTGACGGCGGTCATGCGCCGACTGGATTCGCCTCAGACGCATATCTGGGTCAGCCGCGGTTGGTTACAGATCGACGGCAACCAGGCTGAATCTGTTAAAGGGCTGGCAGGCATTGGACTTTTCACGCAGATTGAAGGGTGACGGCGGCGCGCAAGGCCTTGTTGTTCACCCGTTCACCACGGCTCGGCTAGGTAGCGGCGCAGGGCACCGGATACAGCCCCTACCCACAGATCATTGAGCGCGACGCTCACGCTTGGATGTTGCGCGGACCTGATCCACGGACATGGGGAGCCAGACCGGTTTTTTTCCCTGGACATGGGCGCTTTGAGCTGGGTGCACGTTCGTCCGAAGGCCGCACCGGAGGCGTGGGCTGACGTGGAAAGCTAATCTTGAGCCAGCGCATGACCAAGTTCACGAGCACACGCTGGGAGGTTGGCCTGGCGGATCTGCGGGCGGCCTTCCATCAGACGGGTTTTACCTTGCACGGTTCTCGTCGGTCAGGTGGTTGAGCACACGCACTTGCGCTCAGCCTGTCGGTGATGCCAGGTGTACACGAAAATTGGCGGTGTCCGCCTTGCACTCCGGTCAATCATGCATAAAATATAGTGGGCGGCTAGCGTCCAGCGGAACACGCGAGTGGTGGCCATGTAATTTTGTAGTTCTTCATAACATTGCCCAGAGGTGGTAGTACCTTCCAGGTTCGCTCCTGTGAGGGTCGCGGATTGGAATGCGGTCGAACACTCCAACTCAGATGTGCTTAAGAATATCGAAATCCTGGTCTTCCACCCAGTACGGCAGACTAAAACTGGTCTCCAAAACTCCTCTGCGAAATGCGGATAGTTGGGAAGGTATGGTGCCCCATGGTGGAGATCAAAATCGCCTCGCGTCCACGGAGCCTTCAAACAGCAAAAATGCTGTTGATAACCATGAGGCTTTTCTGAAAATCCATACGATACCAGGTATGAAATCGCGCCAGGTTGCGGCGTGACATGGGGGCTGTCTGTACGGCCGTCAATTACGTCGATTGGCTTCTCGGTAAGATTGCGCAGGGGTTGGGGTGCAGCGAGCTGTCTCGGAGCACCTCCTCAAATTCTGCTTTACAGGAAACACAGCCAAAGCTGGTTGACGCTGCAAGTTTGAAAATAGCGGGAAGCGCAAGAGGAGATACGGTGGCGGCGACTGCCAATTGAAGAGACGATTTCATACTAAGTTTCACTTTAAAATTTAATTTATTGCAGTGGGACTACGGTTAGTGTCCTGCCAGGACTACCCCAAGATTCCCGGGGCCAGCTCTACCAAGATTGCAATCCCTTCACGGCAATCCGGGTAAAACTCGCCTGATATGCTTTGATCTTGAAATCTGACACACCAAGTTGCCACATGCGAAAAATAGTAATGGTCAGTTACCGATGAGAACGCCAGTGGCAAAAACAGAGTCTAACCTCTAAATTTTGAGTATTCCTGCTTTCGGCATTTTTCTGAATCAGAGCGTGGAGGCCCGCTTCTGCGTACGGACGTTGCTAAAGTAATGGCGGTGAGGGCAATTTATGAAACCACGCCACGAGACTGACATTGCTTCTTGCGCCATCGAATGCTTCTGAATTCATCCGAAATAAACAATTTCACCGGTTTGACTTGGCACACCTGGTGGAGTAGATTGAGGACGCGTGGCAAAAGCGAAAAGCGCCGGGAATTATCTAGTCGGATGGCGGTGCTTATGTCGCACTTGCTCAATGGCACTATCAACCGGAACGGCGAGCAATAGCTGGAGCCGTAACAACAAACACAGCGCATCCAAATTGATGATGACAGCTGCAAGAACCTCCAAGCCTGAGAAATCCTTTTACAGACGAAAGCGGCAAAACGTGCTTGGGCAGATGTGAGGATCCAGATAACTATGAAACGGGTCTGGACATATTTCTAGAGGTGTGCCCGTGGTCAATCGCGGACGTACTTACAGAAGGCTGGGCTACCAGCTTGAGCTTCAAAGAATAGCTGTACCCGCACGTTCCATGGAGCTGTACAGCCTGTTTTGGAACATTACATCAAACGAGCGGCCGTATACCTAATGGAAACCTATACGTTACTATCTAGCCATGAAGATCAAGCTCGAAGAATACATCCGGGAAGACGGAGCCAATCCTTACAAGATATGGTTCGACGGGCTGGATGTACAGGCCGCTGCGAAAGTGACGGTGGCCAAGGCCAGGTTGAACTGGGCAATACCTCAAACGTCGAATGGTTCTGAGGTATTGGCGAGTACAAGATCGACTTTGGGCCGGGGTATCGGATTTACCTGGCCAAAGATGGCGAGACGCTGATTATTCTGTTTGGTGGCAGCACCAAGAAAGGGGCAGCAGAAGGCCATTGACCAAGCGGTTGCCCTGCATGATGAATACAAAGCGAGGAAGAAAGGAAAAAGAATGACGCTGACCCGTGATTTCAAGAAAACTGATGTCGAGCGCGTCGGGCGCGATCCTGTTTTGCCAGGGCGCTTCTCGATGAAGCAGCCCACGCTTTTTCTCAGTGGCGAACCGGATGCCGCTCGCCTAATTCTCCGCGACCCTCGTAAATGCAACGGTCGGATTGGAAAGTCTTTCCGAACTGACCGAAAACCCAGCAAGAGTCTCCATCGCATGCTGTCCCCGAGGAAACCTAAGCATGGACAACTTGGCCGCAATCTTTGGCGCAGTCCGAAATGTCCAGGCAGACGCTTCTCTCCCAGACTTTTTTTTTTTGATGTGAGGAGTGATTGAGTTTGCAGCGCAAGCAAAGCGGGAACTACGCCCTGAATTCAGTATGGCAATACTTCTAAAAAGAACAGCTGTACCAGCACGTTCCATGAGGGTTTGAGCCTATTTTGCGTCAAAAACTGAATTTGGTTTAAAACCTCCCCATGGGGATAGAATCCATTCTGGATAGGGATAACCTGTTCCAAATCCGCCCCAGTTACAGGAGTGGATTGAAACATCGTATCAGCTAGCGAAACTGTCAACTACCCCGGCCTTCAGGCCGGGTTTCGGGTCGCAAACCGATGGAAGGCAAGTTATCCCCCAAAAAGCTGTGGATTGTGAAAGTTATCCGCGTTGAATCGGTGACGCCTAAAGCTGCTGAGGGTGCGTTGAATCGGTGACGCCTTATAAGACCTGTATCTAAGACCTGTGGTAGCTCAACCTCGAACTGTGGATAAGCCCTAAAAGCCCCTACTCGGGGGAGAAACAGCCAGATTGAACAGAAGGAAGGCAAAGCAGCCGGGGCCAGAAAACCAAGATAACCCGGATCGCCTGATGGAACTGACCGGGTCAGCCTGCACTGCCAAGGCTGGCAAACATGGGCAATGGCAAAAACATGTCATCCTTGGCTGTTAGCCCCGGGAACTGCTTTCATGAATGGCAATCAGGACCAGCATGGCTTCTACGGCTTTTGATGAAAGCCCATGCGGGCGCGGCCACGGTCGTCGTTGCCTTCCATCATCAGTTTGTTGATGTATTCGCAGCACTCCTTGTAGCCCCACATGTTGCGGATGGCACCGGCAACACGGCTATGGTGCCGCTCAACGGTCTGCAAGGCGGCTTCTTTTGGGTTTAACAGGGGTTGTTTGGCCAGTTCTACAAGGTCTTCGGGGAATTTGATGTCTACGGTGGTACCCATTTCCTTTTGGGTGAAATAGGCCATATCCCACTTGGAGGATTTTTCCGTGGTTTCTTTTGTCTCGACTTTGCGCACTGGCGCTTGTTTTTGAACGTTTTTGGTGGTGGCTTGGATCGTTACCGAGCCATAGGGGCTGCAGCTGCAGAAACATGGGCAGGGATGGGTCCAAGCAAAGCGGTGACGATGGAGGTAATGAAGCGCAGATTACGTTGCTTGCGCAGTACAGAAGCCATCTGTTTCTTGGAAAGCAGGTCCCACTCGGCAATCACGTCACCCAGACGTTGCCCTGTTTTTCTCTGTTGCTCAATAGCCCGGGCCAACTGGCTCTCGGAAATAAGGTTTTCGCCAATCAACAATTGGCCGAGAAGGGTTTTGCGAGTGTTTTTTCTAAGCCATTCCATGATGCCCACCATTTGCAAGGAAAAAAAGAGACTTGCGGATAGGGAGGCTCCCACGGCAACGAAAAACGGCCAGAAACTTATGTGACTGGCCGTCAAGCGTTTGCGCGTAGGTTAAGCCTCCAAAGGAGGCTAGGAGCTTAGTGAGCCCAGATCAGAGCTGTGGTTCCTTGCATCTTGATGTCGTTCACAGCCATTGCGCCGAACGACTTGGTGCTGTTGCCCATTTCCATGCGTGCAACACCAAAGTACAGGTTGTTCGTTGTGCGAGCGGCACCAGCAACGGTAGTTGCTTTGCTCAGGCCAGCGGCTGCACCAGCAACTGCTACGTCTGGCAGAGCGATACGAACCACATCACCAGCAGGCAAGAAAGCGGCTGTAGCGGAGTCAGTACCAGTTACACCAACTGCTTGCAGAGTTCCCTTGGCGACTGCGTTGTTGATGATGTCGATTTCAACAGCGATTGCACCACGGATTTCGATGCCCTTGAATGCGATAGAACCACCAGCTGTATCTGTATCGGTATACACGAACGAGCCAACGTCGATGTTCAGGTTTGCGCCGATCGTCACACCATCTTGACCGCTTACAGCGCTCAAATCTGAATCTTGCATGGGGACAGGGCGAAAGCGGAAACTGCGAAAGAAGAGAGAGCGGCGATAACAGCCAATTTGACGGATTTCATGATGGGACTCACTTTAAAAAATTAACGAAAAAAATTAAGCTTTTTTTGACGGAACCTGGTAGCTGGTTGCTAAAGCCTCCTGGGGAGTTTTAGCTTTCGAATTGCAATTCCGTCAAGACAATTCGGTAACGCTTTGCTGGTGTGTTCAGTTTTTTAAATCCCGAAGAACCAACCTGCTACGGGCCGAATAATACGAACGTTCGCTTTAATTTACCAACGCTGAATTAGGGGTTTGACTCAAAAATGTGGTGATTACATCCGCGACCACTTGCGTGGCTGCTAGTCGCTTGAAATTCCCCAAAGCGGCTTTGTCCGAGTGATTGGAAAGCTATTTTTATCGTAGCTGCACCCGCTTGATGCATGGGACTTTTAGCCTGTTTTGCCAAGTAAGTTGGATGGCGTGCATTACCATACCCAAACAGCAGAAGATGCGCCAAAATAGCAGCATGAACCACACAAGCTATGAAACTGACGTTGTTGCATGGGCCAATGAACAGGCCGCGCTTATCCGCGCCGGTCACTTCAATCAACTCGATTTGGCACACATTGCAGAGGAGATTGAGGACGTGGGAAAAAGCGAGCAAAGAGAGCTAGCCAGCCGCATGGCGGTATTACTGATGCACCTGCTGAAGTGGCAATTTCAGTCAGACAAGCGCACAAACAGTTGGACAGCAACGATCAAGACCCAGCGCCGCCTTCTGGTGCGTAGAATCCAAAAACACCAAGTCTCGCACCAATGCTCACCGACCCCGAATGGATAGACGAAATGTGGGTTGATGCAACAGCAGCGGCAGAGAAGGAAACCGGGATCGACCAGATCACCTTCCCAGAAGTTTGTCCGTGGGCTATGGCTGATGTTCTAACCGAAGGCTGGCTTCCAGAGTGAGGTTTGGTCTGCACTGCAGACCGCATGGTTGAAATCGGCGTGGTTCAAACCCACGTCTTCTATTTCCTCTGCAATGTGTTTGACATCCTCCACGTCCTAAAGGACAGGGATTCCTGCTGCCAGAGGGCCATATCCAGCCCCGAATCCTTGCGGACTCTTATTCACTGCGGCTTCATCGGCTTTCGCCTCCCCCCCAATGGAAAACGCTCTCTCCAGCATATTCAATCCCTTTGCAAGAATGTTCTTTGCGGCGTTTGTGTCTCGGTCGTGTACCGCCCCACATTCGCAAGTCCACTCTCGCACGCCAAGACCTGCCAAGCCTTTCGGCCCCTCAATACTTCCGCATTGAGAACAAGTCTGGGTTGAATAGCTTTCGTTCACTTCCTCAAAGACGATACCAGCCTGATGGCTTTTGTATTCCAACATCGTCTTAAACATGGCCCATCCAGCGTCTAGCGTGGACTTGGCCATCTTCGTTTTCACCAGCTTTTCACTGGAAACGTTTCCGACAAAAACAGCGGCATTCTCTGCAACAAGTTTTGTGCTGAACTTGTGGAGCATGTCATTGCGCTGATTTGCTATTTTGGCGTGGATCGCCTTGACTCTTTTCTTCTTGCAGGCTCTCTGTGCGACCCCAAGATCGACTTCAAGTTTGCGGTAGAAACGACCTTCGATGCGTTGACCATCAGAGGCAACAGCGCACTCTTTCAAACCCAAGTCGATACCAACGCTTGCTGTACCTATGCTTGGCTTTACGTCTACCTCTACGGCCACATTCAGATACCAGCGACCCAGGCTGTCTTGGTTGAATGATCCGCCACGAAGTTCAAATTCACTGAGTCCGTAGCTATCCCAAAACCCAATGTTCAAACCCGCGAATATGACTTGGCCGTTTCTATAGACAACGCCACCTTTTTTGAAAGGTATCCATCCAAGGCTGTACTTGGACGACTTGGGGTTGCTGACGCGCCAGTTCAAACGCGCTTTTTTGAATTGCTTGCGCCGGGTGGCATATTCCTCACAAACCAATTGAACTGTTGCACTGCCAATTTTTACGCCATCGCACTTGCTGTATCCAGCCGTGTACTTTTGAAGATCGAAACCACTAAGCCATTTATGCCGCTCTGAGATGGAACGAATTGAAGTTTCGTTACAAAAGTTCCAAACTTGATTAACCTCTCGCGCCATCGCCGTAAGAACTGGCGCGTGCTTATCCTTGATGCGTAGCTTGAGAGTCTTGATCGTTTTCATGGAATTTATTGTGCCACATAAAAACATAAATTTCAAGTGTTTTTTGTGCCACATATAATCTCCACATGGAACAACCAAAAAAATCCCTTGGCAGGCCAAGAAAGCCAGATTCAGAGCGCTTGATCCTGCGGTCCATACGCATGACCCCGGCGCAGTGGGGAAAAATTGATGCATCTGGTGTTGAAGCGCTTAGGGCTTTGGTTGACAAATGGAAACCGAAAACAACTCAGGGAACGCTTCGCGTTCCGCGCCCTTGATCCTGGCCTGAAGGCCAGGGCTTGCCGTGCACCGGGTCAGTATGATTCGACCTGAATCTTCTGAACAAGTTAAAGGTGGTATTGCATGAATCTCGACGAAGCGGTAAAAAAACACATCGAATGGCGCGCCAAATTCCGGTTGGCAATCGTCAAGAAAGAACAGATGGATGCAGCCACCATCAGCAAGGACAACTGTTGCGAAGTGGGTAAATGGCTACACGGTGAGGGTAAATCCCGCTGGGGAAGCAAGCCAGAGCTCCAACGTGCGTTGGACAAACACAAGGCATTTCATGCGGAGGCCGGCAAAGTTGCCCAACTTATCAACGCACAAAAGTATCCCGAGGCCGATGCAGCTATCGGCAATGGAACGGCCTTTGAAAATATTTCCAAGGAGGTTAGTACGGCACTCATTCTCCTGAAAAAGGCTGCCGGAATCTGAAAAGCGCTGAAATGGCCCAGCGTATCATTGAAGCCCGCCTTTTATGGGCGTGGATCGAAACAAACAAACAAACATGCAACGCTTAAAAGCCTTCACCTCCAAATACATGTCCAACAGCCTCATGGTGCTGACCATTGCCGCTTTATTGTCGGCGTGTGGCGGAGGGGGCTTGGCCTGAACCCCGATCCGATTGTGAAGAAGTCGATTGACGTGACCAGCGTAAATGTGAAGCCGTTCACCGAAAATGAAAAACCCAAAGAAGAAGAAACCGGCCAAACCCTGTTCTACGGTGGTAAGGTCATTGTGACCATAAACGGAAAGAATTTGGATGCCGAGCCACTTACCGTGCGTTTTCCGGGTTGTTCCGGATTGGAGGAGCCTGCTGAAGGAACGGGTGAAAAGCGTGTCTATACCTGCACACTCAAAAAAATAGGTTATCTGTCGTTTACCGTACTCACGACAGCTGAACTATCCCTGCTATGGGCTTCCAAGGTGCCCGTGCCGTATCCACAGGTCACCATGTACACCAGCATGGGGAGAATTTTCTTTGAACTCGATCCGGACAAGGCACCTGCTACCGTTGACAACTTCCTTCGCTATGTGAAAGAAGGTTTTTACGAAAAAACCATCGTCCACCGTGTGATCAGCGCCAATGCAATCCTGTTCGGAAGTCTGGACGAGAAGATGAAGCCTGTTCCTACACACGAGCCTATCGAGCTGGAAAAAACGGGTTTGAGCAATCTGCGTGGAACCATCGCCATGGCTTCGGCTACAGCACAGTTTTTCATCAACGTTTCAGACAACCAGTTCCTGGATACCCAGGACGGCGGTTATGCAGTTTTTGGCAATGTGATCCCCGACACCAGCAACCTGAATGTCGTCGATGAAATCAGTGCGGTTAAAACGAAAACTGTTGGCACGTACACCGAAGTCCCTGTGACACCGATCACGATTACGCGGATGGAGCAGACGCAGTGATGTGAGTCAAAGCGCCAGTAGCATGTTTAGGTGGCAAGATCATCACACGCTGTTCATGAAAAGCTATTCAAAGCCGTACATGATTTATCCGCACTTGGTTTCAATCGTTGGCGTATATCGCCCGGTTCCCTTCCATGACTGCAGGCACTCCAGCAAGCGCCAGGAGTAGATCGAGCGCAAGGCGCTGGCTTGCTGGAGTTGGTAGCTGGTGAAATTCTTGCCAAGAGCAATGAGGTGAGGGGCTGTATGGTGTGTGAACTCCAGTTCTACCCAGCCTTCCCCCTCGTGGTACTTGATCCTTGACAACCAATTGAAGCGGGTAACTGACTTGCCACTGATGATCGTCCATTGTTTCTTGACAAGGGTGTTTGCTGCGTCCTTCAATTGTTCATAAGCGGTCTTTGGCTCAATGCCCATGGTTTCGGCGTAATCCACGGCGACCAGCCGCACCAGCCACCCGCCATGTTGCAGTATCTGGCTGTAGCTGCGGGCTGATCGTGAGTTCGTGTTGGCCAGGCCGCAGGCAATGACGCGCTTTTCCGCCAGGTTCAATCCGTGGGCGGCGCGCGCCAGGGCGTTGCTCATATTGACGTGGCGCTCGGGTAATGGTTTGTCTGTGAATGGTGCGAGTTCGCGTGGTTTTCGGGTCATTTCTGACGACCTCCGGGTATTTCAGATACAGATACTTTAACATCAGAATCCGGCATGTGGATATGTGGATAACTTTGTTTTTGCCCTGTGGATAGCACCCGGAAAACATCAGACTAACCCGGAAAACATCAGAATAAACCCGGAAAACATCAGAATTCAAAAAAGAAAAAACAGCCAAAAAATCCAATGATTTCAAATGGTTACGCTGCCTCCTCGCGCGCGCGCGAAAAACGTAAAAACGTAAATTAAAAAACGCGGGCGTGCGCGTGCGCGAAGAAAGTCATCAGACCGCCACGGGCACCCCCCCCAACCCCCCTACTCGGGGGGCGAAACAGCCGTGCTTACTAGAATGAAGGAAAAGGAGCTAGTTAGCCATGGACATGCCAAGTTTGTTTCCCCAAAGTGAATTTCCAGAAGATGCCGAACCGTATGGTGTTAATGACCATCTGGCTGAACTCTCCAAGACCGGATACAGCTATCTGAAAAAAGGAGTCCTGGACGAGGCTGAAAAGGCATTCCACAAAATCCTGGCCATTAGCCCGACCAACAGCTACGGCCTGACGGGGTTGGGCGATGTCTACCGGCGCAGGAACAACAAAGCACGCGCCATGGCCTACTACCAGCAGTGCCTGGAGACGTCCCCGGAAAACAACCATGCCCTGCTTGGCATGGCAGATTGCTACAAAAGCGGCAATCAGGTGGATAAAGCCCTTGCCATCTGGGAAAAGTATCTGACCACGCATGACAAGAGCATTTCCGTACTGACACGGGTGGCCGACGCCCACCGCAAGCTTAAGAACTTTGAAAAATCCAAGCAAACGTATCTGCGGGTTCTGTCCATTGACGAAAGCAATACCTACACCCTGATTGGCCTTGGATACCTGTATTACGACTTCAAGGACTACCGCGCGGCCCTTGCGAACTGGGAAAAGGTCTACGCCATTGACTCCAAGCGCGTCGATGTGCGTGTGCTGACGGGTCTTGGCAATTGCCACCGCAAGCTCAGGAATTACCGCGAGGGGCTGTTTTACTTCGAGCAGGTTTTAGGTGTCGATAAAAAGAACTTCTTTGCGCTCTTTGGCATTGCGGACTGCTACCGTGGCATGGACCAGATGGAAAAGTCGCTGGAGTACTGGAACTACATCCTGGCAGAAGACCTGGCCAACAAGGTCATCCTGACGCGCGCGGGCGATGCGCTGCGCCACCTGGGACGCTTTGTGGAAGCCGAGCAGCATTACCGCCGGGCGCTGGATGTCAATTTCGATGTTTATGCCGTACTGGGGCTTGCACTGGTGCTCAAAGAACAAGGGCGCTACGCCGATGCCATTGAAAGCCTCAACAGCGCCATGAAGCACGACCCCAACAATGCACGCATCTACACCGAGCTTGCCGAGTGCCAGTTGTCCTTGGGTCGGCGTGAGGCTGCGCTGGAGACTTTGCGCCTACTTCAACGCAGAGGAATAAGCAACGGTCAGATCGACGCAATGTTGAGCCGTATCGAAAATTAGGGAGCAATACCAAGAATCAAAAGTTGTTGATAGATGCAAAGGTTCCTAAGATTGGCCCGTGTTCTGGTTTCTATTCATCCTTAAAAGAACGGTGTAAATCATGGAATGGGCCAAAAAAAGTAATCAAAAAACCTTACTCGGTCAGTTGTTAGTCGACAAGAAGCTTCTCTCGCAAGAGCAGTTGGATTGGGCTATTGAGCAACAGAAGAAAACGGGCCAGCGTCTCGGTGACGTGGTTACCGAACTGAACCTGATCTCACGCAAACAGGTTGATGCAGTCTTACGCAAGCAACGCACCATGCGGCTTGCAGCCTCGGTAGTCACCGCATTACTGGGGCCAATTCCTGTTTATGCGTCCGCAGCTACAGCGCCTGTGACGCCCATGGCGACCCAAAGCGCCCACAACGCCCAGAAGGCTGGTGGTCTGCGCGTCATGTCGGATAGTGAACTTTCGGAGACGACAGGTCAGGGGGTTCTGGAAGACACACTTGGTGATTTGCTGGGTGTGATGAACAACAAGTTCAGCTACAACACCGCCGTTCAAGCGTCACTGGACCAGCAGCTTGGAATTGTCAAAAAATCCGATTCCGGGCTGAAGACCCTGGGAACAATGGCAAAACTGATGAACCCGCTGCTGATGATGTTCAGTTACGACTACAGCATCAAGGATGTGGTTTATTCCAAAGAAGGATCAATGCCTGTCATCAACAAGGACGGATCCATCACCTTGAGCATGCCAAGCACCATTGGTCAAATCCGGTTAGACAATATCCGGGTTCGTGGCAACACCAGCGGTCCGACCTTTGGAAGTATCGCTATCAATGACATTGACATGCGTGGCACAACGATTACGATCAAGTCGCGTTAGCAGTACACTGTTTTCAAGGACGAGACATCAGACCATGAACCACTTAAGCCCACCACGCCTTCGCAGATATTTTGCTTTTCTGGCATGCGCCGGGCTTTTGTGTGCGGCCTCCGTTCATGCCAAACGGGTTGTCATGACAGACCATGAAATGTCCGAGGTGAACGCGCAGGGGCTTTTTATTCTGGAAAACAGCAATTACGATGGGCTGGATTTCTCAAAAATCGCGCTTGATGCCGACGTGGATTTAAGCGCCAATTTCAGGAACATGCTTCTTGGCACAAAAGCAGGTGTATCCGATATCAATATTTCCGATCTGCAATTTGGCCGCAGCGATGGTGGCGAGGCTAACCGGTTGGTAAAAATCAGCAACCCTTACATCCAGTTCGTTTACAACAAGCCACTCGATGCACCAACGCAAGTGGTTGGCATACGGATCGGTTTTGATGGAATTTCTGGCGATGTCGGCTTCTTGGCAAAGGTCATCAGCGGTTCCATGTACGTGAATGGAACCAGCACAGCCGTAAACGGCATCCTCGATGCAACCGGAAAGCAATGGACCGGCAGCAACGCGCCTTGCATTGCTGCTGGTACTTGCGGAACCACCAATTACCTGAACCTTGCACAACTTGGCAGCATCCAGGCAGGAGATGCCGTTGGGCCAAGTCGTGATTTCTGGATTTCCGCCCTTATGAAGCCTGTAAATTTCCCAGCACCGGCCGGAGTGACAGATCCACAACAAACCGCTCAAGCAGGATATTGGTTGAACTGGCGGGACAGGTTGATTGCGTTAAGCGCCACATTGCCGCCCAACAAGGCCCCAGGAAGGTAAACCGTGACTACCCCCTTACCCGCGTCAATTCGTAGGCTTGCAGGGGCTGTAATGCTGCTTGCTGGGTGTTCCTTGGTTGCTAATGCCGCTGGACTCAAGGTTTTGAGCGAAGAAGACCTGTCCAAAGAGGTCGGTCGTGATGGCATTAGCTTTGCCACGGCGGTGAACATGGATATTGGATCGTATGTTTTTACGCCCTATGACGCAGCCGCGTTACGGCATGAAAACATCACCGTCAGAGGAACATTCCTATCAGAATTTGATGTTTTTCAGGGTAGTCCCGGAGGTCCAGACATTGGCACTTGGTCTATCCCGGAAGCCAATAACATCAGTCCATTGCAGATCGAATATGACCTGGTTGTTTCTGCCAATGGCAGGAGTCTTGGCACGGCAGTGACCTATAAGGACTTTTCTCCGAAGGGCAGCGCCTTTCAGTTTACAACCGGACCAAGCGGCGGTGTCGATCTCGGTTGGACTACGAAGCTGTCCATCGGACAACTCCTGTTTAGTCCCAATGGACGCAAGAGTACAGACGGACAGATGGCCATCAACGGAATCAGTGTTGAAAGCAGTGAAGTCGCAGGAGCTGGCTGGGTCATTGCAGACCTGAAAACACAATCTGGCAAGTTTCGTCTTCCGGTCGATTCTTCAGGTGAAAGCCGCTTGAATCTAGGTGTTGATTGGCCAGTGGGTGCTGATGCAAGAACTGGCAAATTGACTATCAACGAGGTGGCGTTCAGCAACGGCACCAATCTGGGCAGCAGCAGCATCGGCTCGATGCAGATTCAGTACATGAACATCAAGTTCAGGTAACTTTTCCTAAAAAGATAGCTTTTCCCGCACTATCCATAAGGCTTACAGCCATATTTAGCCCGTAATCAAGGCTGAAAGATGCAAACACGCTACGAAACGGATGTTGTTGCCTGGGCCAAGGAACAAGCCAGATTCATTCGCAGCGGGCAATTCGGCATGCTCGATCTGGAACACTTGGCGCAGGAGATAGAGGACGTGGGAAAGAGCGAGCAGCGCGAACTGGCAAGCCGCATGGCCGTTCTCTTGGCCCATTTGCTCAAATGGCAGTTCCAACCAGGCAAACGCAGCAAAAGCTGGGAATTCACCATTCGCACCCAGCGCAAGGAGGTTTGCTACCTTCTAAAAGAAGCCCCAAGCCTTCAAACGAAATTCGATGATGGGCAATGGGTCGAAATCGTCTGGGCAAAGGCAAAAGGCATTGCTGAGTCAGAAACCGGACTCGATCTGGATGTGTTCCCAGAGACATGTGCATGGTCCGTTGACGATGTGCTTGCGGAGAACTGGCTGCCGTCTTTCTGAGTATTCCTGAAAAGATAGCTTTTCCCGCTCTATCCATAAGGCTTACAGCCGTATTTTCCATGTAAAACTGGCATGCGCACGGAAATTATTGGCTCACAGTGGCATTGAAAAATCATCTGGTTTTGTTTTTCGGACTGGTGATGTTGCCATTGGCTATGTCGGTTTTCGGCATCCCAAGCTTGGTCATGAACGCCGTTATTGAAGCCCCTAGCTCAAATTCCAGGCTTTTTGTCTCGACTGCCTCAGTTGTCACCAACGCTAGTAACAAGCAAGGGATTGACCCGTAAGTCAATCCCTTGCTCGGCGGTGCCAAAAGCGTGAGGGTGTAGGGGTCATTCTTTCTCTCGAAATATGTCCCCGCAATCCTCTTGTGCGGCAATGTGGCCTGAACCATTGCCCGTGCCATGTTTCAATCCACGCCCCTAAAGTGGCGAATTTGGAAGAGGTTACCCATCTCCCGAACGAATTTTATTCCCCTGATAGGTGGTGGTTTCAAACCGGAGTTAGTTTTTGATTAACCCCAGCGCTCCAGCGTCTTGCGCTGACTCGGTTTCGATGGCAACGGCTTGGTTAATGAGTCGTTCGACGGATGGTTTGATGGCAGTTTTCATGCCATCTACTGTACCCATGACAAGTTGGCGGGCGTGTATATTCGGGAAAATTTTTACCAGTTAAAAGAGGCGATAAATGTTCCAAACGATGTGCAAAGGTTGGTCAAGGTGTTAGGCGTACTGATCAGCATCTTTACCGCGATCTCCATCGGTGTTTCTGGCATTTGGATAATCCGTGTGCCAAAGGATAAGCCGAAGGAAGTGTTCGAACTGCGTCAGCCTGCGAATCCTACCGGTCCTCAAACCCAGGCACTCGTGATTGAGCCTGTGTCGGAAATCAAATTCCGCAACATCATGCGCCAGGCTTATGACTACAGCTGCGGCTCGGCTGCCCTGGTGACCCTGCTGAATTACGACCTTGGCATCAAAGTCACCGAGCAAGATGCCATGGAAGGCATGATGGAGCATGGCGAAAAGGAAAAAATCATTGAACGCCGTGGGTTTTCCCTGCTGGATATGAAACGCTATGTCGGCACGCTGGGCAAGAAGAGCGACGGCTTTCGCGGTGAAATCGCTGACCTGATGGAGCTGAAAACCCCGGCCATCGTTCCCATTGACTACGGGGGATTCAAGCATTTTGTCGTACTGCGCGGCATACGTGATGGACTTGTGTACATCGCTGACCCTTCTGCCGGCCACATCGTGTTTTCCATGAAGGAATTTTTAAGTTGGTGGGACAGAAATACGCTGTTCATCATCCACCGGGACGATGACGACTCCTATCCGAAAAAACTGGCTCTGACCGACAAGGAACTGGGTGTGGTTGACATGGATCTGGTCAAAAATCAAGCGATACTCGCGCCCCTGAGCGATACGTTACGGCTCAACCGACTGGTCAATGGCTATGACGGACTTTCCATCCGCAAGCGTTGACAACCACCCAACCTATCCAAGAATTTCGAGGGTTATTAATGAAGTTTCGGCCTCTATTCAGTCTTCTGGCCGCCACGCTGGCCGTATCAGCCCAGGCACAAGATGCAGCAACTCCTGCTAAAGCCGACGCAGCCGCCGTGCGTGAGGCTCTTGGGAAACAGGAAAGCGACCCTGAGCAGTCAGCAGAACTTTTGAAAACCACGCTGACATCCGTGGACAAAAAGTACTCGATGATCAAGCGTGGCAACTTCCAGTTTTCCTATGACCTAAGCTACACCTACATAGGCCAGGACAAGATCAGCACAGACCTTAGCTCTGGAAATGCCACTATTTTCAACATTGAGAACGACAACTCCCACACGGTTACCAACACGCTTTCGTTTGACTACGGATTGCGTGACAATTTGACCGCCAACGTCGCGATTCCCTTCGTAAGCAAGTACTCGCAAACGTCGCTGGTCGATGGCGTTACCCATTCTGTCGGGGATATTTCCATTGGCGTGCGTTATCAGCCATTTGAAACCATGCCTGACGTTCCCTCAATAACGGTGAGTGGTAGCGTGCGCATTCCGACCGGTACAAGCCCGTACAAAGTCGTATCGGGTAGTGGTCTTGCTACCGGCTCAGGAACGACCGGATTTTCAGCGGGCCTGAACATCAGCAAGGTGGTGGACCCTGTGGCCTTGTTCGGCTCCATGAATGTGAGCTACAGCCGCCCGTCCGATGATCTGAGTCAGGTTCTCGGTGGCGCCTTCTTGACCCGAGTGGACCCCGGATTGAGCATGGGATTCGGTTTTGGCTTTGCTTATGCCTTCTCGTACTCGATCACCACGTCTTTCTCGTTCCAGGAGTCGGTCTCCAGGGGATCAAGGATGACGTTTAGCAACGGGCAAACGGCCACGACCGCTACCCAGACATCCGCAACCCTGAGTTACGGCGTTGGTTACCGTATTTCGCCAAAAACAACCATTAACACCTCGGTTGGATTTGGTCTGACGCCAAATTCCCCCAATCTCACACTAGGCCTCAACTTCCCGTTATCACTGTAGGCGGTTGATAAACCGAGAGACCGATCATGCATGTATCTCAATGGGGCTTGCGTTTACCGTGGCGCATAGGTAGTCTGGCGCTTGTATGCCTGCTATCCCTCTTTCTTACGCCCCAGGCTCACGCCATAATGGGCGATAACATAGGCGTAGACCCGGCGGCCATGGCCATGGGGAATGCTGTCACGGCAGATCCTCCGGGTATCAATTCGATCCACTTCAACCCGGCAGGCCTTGCGCGCCTCCCCACCGGAAAGTTCAAAACGGACACCTTGGTGATCGCTGGGATTCAAACCGAAGAACACTACCGCTCTGCGCCCGATATGGATATTGGTGGCTTTACCAACGACCCATTGAATGAAACCGCATCCGGACGCGTAAAGCATCACCTTTATATCCCTGGCTTTGGCATGCTTCCCTGGAAGTTACCTGTTCTTGCTGCCGGAAATCTTGGTTTTTCCTTCAACAAGGAAGGTTCTCCGTTTACCTTTGGCACGACAACCTACGCTCCATTTATCATGTCATTGGACCGCACAGAAGACCCCGATGACCCATCGCGTTTTATGGGGAAAGTCGTGCATATGCAGCGCCTGGTTTACCTGTCGCCAGCGGTTGGCTACAAATACTCCGATACCCTGCGTTTCGGTGTTGCTGTCCCAATTGCCCACCAGGCCATCGTCATTGAGACCGACATGCGCATGCCAAATAAACTTCTTGGCATCACAGGTTCTTTGCAAAAGGGATTTTGTGGGGAAGAAGGTAAGCCAAACGTCATAGACACATTTACGGTTGGCTTATGCGGTGGCGGTAAGGACGGCATGCTTGATCCGTTCAAGAAAGTGGCCAATATGAGCATGGAACTGACCACACCCTTTGATCCAACGCTCAATCTCGGGGTTTTATGGGAGCCAACGAAGTCGTTTGGAGTTGGGCTTTCCTACCAAGGTGGCTCCAATACGGTTTACCACGGCAGATATTCTTTCAAAGCAGAGCCCATGATACGTGCCTTCGTTCAGGGGCTTAATTCGAGTCTGTTGGGGCCAATGATTGGCGGAATTGCCGGATTGCCGCAACACATACCTGCCATACAAAGCGGTAATGTTGTCGCAACTATTCCATTTCCGGATAAATGGCAGCTTGGTTTCAAGGTAAGACCAACGGACAAGCTCCAGTTGAATATGGACGTGAGCTATACCGACTGGGCCAAGTGGGATGCTTTCCAGTTCAAATTCGATCAGGACATTTACATGTTGCAAATGGCCCGTATGTTCGGGGTTGCCGATTCCACGCAGGTAACTATGAACCAGGGGCTGAAAAACGTCTTCAGTTTTGGTTATGGGGTGCAATACGATGTCACGCCGAAATTGTCCTTACGGTTCGGATACGAGCCGCGCAAGAGCTCCATTCCATTAAACCAGATAACCGTTCTCGCACCTTTGCCGGATACCGTTGTCAAAAGCATAGGGGCCAGGATAAAACTCGAAAAAGATACGGAAATAAACCTGGCTTTTTCTTACATGACAGGAAGTTATAACGTTCCTGCACGCAGTAACTGCAACCTCAACTGCGACCATTTTTTCAATATTGTTTATAACCCGTATGCCGCAATGGACGTAGACGGTGCTATCACGATCCGCTACTTTGGCGCCAGTCTCACCCATCGTTTTTAAATAAAAATTCCGCACCATGAAACCATTTAATCTCAAGTCGGCGCTGAATTGCACAATTCTTGCCATGAGCTGCATGGCATCTACGCAGATATTTGCTGCCGATGCTGCTCCGAAAGCACAAGCAGAGGCCTCCGCCCCGAAGACAAAACAACAGTTAATACAGCGCCTGCTGGAACTCTGGCATGTGGAGGCCGTTGGCGTAACCATGTTGCGTGAACCCGTCGATAACGCGCTGCGCCAGGCCCGCGCAGCGTTGCAGGCACGTACAACGCCTGAAAAGCGGGACGAAGCACTCAAAGACATTGAAAAATATTGTCAGGAATTGCTGGAAAAGCTAATGCCAAAGGTTTTGGAAAAATCAAAAAGTCTGGCACAGACAACGGTTGCCCCTCTTCTGTCTGAAAAATTTACCGAGGAAGAATTGCGTCAGGTGATCGCCATCCTGGAGTCACCGGCATTGGCAAAATTCGAAAAAATGCGGCCGGAAATGCAAAAAGCCCTTGGAATAAAACTTGGCGAAGATCAAGGCAAAGAAATCAAGCCGCAAATGGAAGAATTACAACAACGCATCGGCAAACGCATGCGTGAAGCTATCGAGTCCTGATTTAGCCGATTAGCCGAATAAATGGAGAAGTAAATGAAAAAAATCCTGGGTTTCCTGGCATCTTTGATGTTGTTCTTCGCAGTGCCCAGCTGGGCGCTTGAGATGCTTTCAACCCAGTCAATGGAAGCACCCCGGACCTACAAAATCGAAGTGCTGCAAGTCACGGATATTGGGCCGTATCGCGAGTCTCTGAATGGTTTTCTGAAAATGCTGCGTGATAACGGGATCAAGGAAGGGGAAAACCTGGTCGTCAACCGCGTCATTATTGATTTTGATGTCGAAAATGGCGGTTTCTGGGACAGGCTTTCCCTACTTGGGCGCATCAGGGATGAAGCAAACCGTGTCGCATCCGCAAAACCTGACCTGGCGCTCACCATAGGCACCCCAGCCACAAAATACGCCCGGCGGATACTGGAACTCGGCAAAATACCCACCGTATTCACCGCCGTGGCCAACCCACTGGATGCAGGTGCAACCTCGATGTCGGACGCAGGCACTGGGGCAACCGGCTCCACTTTGCACATTGACATGGCCAATTCCATGAAGATGCTCAAGCAGATATTCCCGTCCGTCACCCGCATAGGGATGGTGCATACCGATGATGAAAACGGTATTACCCACGTCCAGGCGGCCAGGGACAGCGGGGTACCCTTTGGCGTAACGGTTACATCGCAACAGGTCAACAAGCAAGACAACATCGTTCCATCGTTAAAACTCATGTACAACGAAGGACAAGGCGTTCAGCTTTTTGCCGTTCCGCTCGACACCTACTACGCCATGCGCAAGTTTGAGCCCACAAACGACCTGAGCGACTTCGCCATCGAACGCAATATCCCCATCGTGGCCTTTGCACTGACTCCAGTCCCTGGAGCGGTGGTGTACGTCGGGGCTGATTTCGGGGTGGTAGGCGCTCTTGCCGGCAAACAGGCTCTCAAAATCCTCAAGCAACGCAAGGTTGCCGACACCTTGCCGATCCTCAGGCAAGAAAAACCAAGCGTTTTTCTTGATCCCAAGCGTGTAGCAGCCCTCAAAGTCCAGCTCCCGCAGTCCATCCTGGACAAGAAAACCGTCCGTCCTGACGGTTTGTGGGAAATCGTTGCCGAATAGTCCAACGCTGGAAGCGAAATAACGGCCTTTGTAGGCCGCGAACGGCCAAAGACTACCAATTCCCCAAGAATCTCTCCAAGATGCCTCCTGGGCCGTTTTAAGCGGTTTTGGAGGCATTCCTGTTTCTGAGTGCCGCATTTACTTCCTGGGGCGGTATTCGGCTGTTTTGCCTTCCTTAAGCCTGGTCAGGATGTTTCAATCCGAAGTGAGTTTTTGATGAAGTCTGGCGCCACAAAGCAAAAACGGCCAGTGACTTTGAAGTCACTAGCCGCTCCGGGAAGACTCTTAGGGAGGCTAAGAGCTTAGTGAGCCCAGATCAGAGCTGTGGTTCCTTGCATCTTGATGTCGTTCACAGCCATTGCGCCGAACGACTTGGTGCTGTTGCCCATTTCCATGCGTGCAACACCAAAGTACAGGTTGTTCGTTGTGCGAGCGGCACCAGGTGTGGTAACTGCTTTGCTAAGACCAGCGGCTGCACCAGCAACTGCTACGTCTGGCAGAGCGATACGAACCACGTCACCAGCAGGCAAGAAAGCGGCTGTAGCGGAGTCAGTACCAGTTACACCAACTGCTTGCAGAGTTCCCTTGGCGACTGCGTTGTTGATGATGTCGATTTCAACAGCGATTGCACCACGGATCGAGATGTCTTTGAAGCTGATCTTGCCACCGGCTGTATCTGTATCGGTATACACAAACGAGCCAATGTCGATGTTCAGGTTAGCACCGATCGTCACACCATCTTGACCGCTTACAGCGCTCAAATCTGAATCTTGCATGGGGGACAGTGCGAAAGCGGAAACTGCGAAAGAAGAGAGAGCGGCGATAACTGCCAATTTGACGGATTTCATGGTGGGTCTCACTTTAAAAAATTAACTAAAACAAAAATTAAGCTTTTTTTGACGGAACTTGGTAGCCGCTTGCCAAAGCCTCCTGGTGGAGTTTTCAGCTTTGCCGAATTGCAATTCCGTCAAGGCAATCCGGTAGTGCTTTGCTGGTACGTTCAGTTTTTTTACTTTGGTTCCAGCTGGCTACGGGGGAATAGTACGAACGTTCGATTTAATTTACAAACCCAAAATTAGAGTTTCCAACCAAATTCAGTAACAAGGGAGACAGCATGGCTGCTGCAGGTTCTTGTACTGGTTTTGTGTGCTGACTCTCCCCGGCTGTTTTGCCTTTATTCTGGTCGACATGGCTGTTTCTCCCCCCCGAGTAGGGGGGGTTGGGGGGGGGTGCTCTCGGATATGAGGGAAGACTTTTCCACATATCCACAGGCCACGCGCGCGCACGCGTTTTTTAAATCGTTTTTAAAACCGTTTGTAGGGGGCTGGAACCCGCATGGATAAAGGGCTAGCGGGGAGCTATTCTCCCTTTTTCCGGGTTGAATTCTCCCTTTTTCCGGGTTAGTCTCCCTTTTTCCGGGCGCAATCCACAATCATCCCAACAAAATAAAAGGGAGATATAATTTAACGCCCAATTAAATTAATGGGAGATTAGCACGGAGGATGGGAGATATGAGGAAAAGTAATCCACTGGAAAAGGTAGAAACCTACGAAGTAGTTACGACCGGGCAAACAGAGGGTGATCGGTGTGTAAACATGTCGAATGCCCTGATACGGGCTGGTCAGGGCCTGTCCCTGGCAGAAAAAAGGCTGATGGCGTCGGCTGTGGCCATGCTGGACAGCATGCGAACGCCGCGTCCAGGAGAATGTCCCGTTGTGAGGATATCCGCTGCCGATTACGCAGAAACCTTCGATCTGGACATAAACACCGCCTATGAACAACTGCAAAGCGGCGCTGACAACCTATACCACCGATCCATCGTCATCTTTGAGCCAAGCTACAAACGCGGTACAAAGAAAATCGGGGACAAAGGAACGGTAACGCGCATGCGCTGGGTGGGGCGTGCCAGCTACCAAGAGAAAGAGGGATGGGTTGAGCTGGCCTTCTGGCATGAAGTCGTCCCCCACCTGATGGGCCTGCGCAAGCAGTTCACCACCTACAAGCTGCAACAAGCCAGCGCCCTGCGCTCCATCTACTCCTGGCGGCTTCTGGAGCTGTTGATGCGCTTCAAAGATACCGGCTGGGCGCAGTATTCCATAGAGGATTTCTGCCAGAGCATGAATGCCTCGGAAAAGCAGCAGGCAGATTTCGGAAAGATTCGAACAAAGATCATCGAGCCAGCCGTCAAGGAATTGATCGAAAAGGATGGCTGGCTAATCGAGTGGAAGCCGATCAAGGCGGGCCGCAAGGTAACGGATATCAGGTTCACATTCCTGAAGAACCCGCAGCAGCAGCTACAGTTCTAGTTGGGATTTAGGTTAAATCAGGCTGTACCGCTCATGGAACGTGCGGGTACAGCTATTCTTTTTGCAGTATAAGGAAACCCGCCTCAAGCAGCAGCACAAACGCTCTTGAGGTTGTCGAACTCGCCCTGGTAGCCGGATTGTTCGGCCATCATCCTGGTGGCTTTGTCCAGGATGTCGAATTCCTCACGGGTCAGTTCCAGCAGGCGGTCCGGGTCATCGACGAGTTTGGTATCGACGAACAGGGCCATCTGGATTTGCCCAGCGTAGGAGACGAAGGCCAGGCCGATGCCAATTTTTCCTGACTGTGGCACCCAGCAGATCAGGTCACTCAGCCGCGAGCCAGCCAGGTAGCGTGCACGGCTGGGGCCTTCGAGGTTGGTCAGGACGGCTGACCCCTTCGACGTGAAAATGTTCAGCGCAAGGCGCTGCAGCATAGCTGGCAAAAAAGCGACGATGGACAGGAAAACCATGGTCGCGCGGGGCTGCTGGGAGCGTTTGACGGCGGTCATGCGCCGACTGGATTCGCTCAGACGCACATTCGGGTCGTCATGGTTGGTTGGCAGATCGACGGCAACCAGGCCGAATTCGTTGCCAAGCTGGTAGGCATTGGACTTTTCACGCAGATTGAAGGTGACGGCGGCGCGCAAGGCCTTGTTGTCTACCCGTTCACCACGCTCGGCCAGGTAGCGGCGCAGGGCACCGGATACAGCCCCTACCCACAGATCATTGAGCGTGACGCCCACGCGCTTGGATGTTGCGCGTACCTGATCCATGGACATGGGGGGGAGCCAGACCAGCTTTTTTTCCCCGGACATGGGCGCTTTGAGCTGGGTACGTTCGTCCGAAGGCTGCACCGACAGGCGGCCGACGTGAAAGCCAATCTTGAGCCAGCGCATGACCTTGTTCACATACGAGCACACGCTGGGAGGGGTTGGCTTGGCGATCAGTGGGTGGCCTACCTGTGACGGGGTTTTACCTTGTGTATCGTTCTCGTCGGTCAGGTGGTTGAGCACATGCACCAGGCCAAGCCCGTCGGTGATGCTGTGGTGTACACGAAAAACGATGGCGTGTCCGCCTTGCACCCGGTCAATCACGTGCATGTGCCACAGGGGGCGGCTGGGGTCCAGCGGAACACGTGCGATGGTGGCCATGTAATTTTGTAGTTCTTCGCGGGTAATATCGTTTGGGAGGGTGGTAGCATCTTCCAGGTTCGCTCCGTGAGGGGCGCGGATTGAAACGTGGTCGAATGACTCCAACTCGATGTGCTTGCGAATATCGAAATCCTGGTCTTCCACCCAGTACGGCAGACCAAACCGGGTTCCAACTTTCTGCGTGAAACGCGGATAGTTGGGCAGGCGGTGCTCTATGGTGGAGATCAAACGCTCTATGTCCACGGAGCCTTCAAACAGCAAAATGCTGTTGATAACCATGAGGTTTTTCTGAAAATCCATACGATACCAGGCGAAATCGCGCCAGGTCATACGTGACATGGGGGCTGTTTGTGGCCGCACTACGTCGATTGGCTGCTCCGGGAAGATTGCGCAGGGGTTGGGTGCAGCGAGCGTGGTCATGGTGCACCTCCTTAAATTCTTGCTTTACAGGAAACACAGCCAAAGCTGGGTGACTCTGCAAGTTTGAAAATAGCGGGGAGTGCAAGAGGAGATACGGTGGCGGCGACCGCCAATTGAAGAGACGATTTCATAAGTTTCACTTTAAAAATTAATTTATTTGCGGGACTACGTAGCGTTCTGCCAGGACTACCCCAAGATTCCCGGCTCTACAAGATTGCAATCCCTTCACGGCAATCCGGTAAAACTCGCCCGATATGCTTTGATCTTGAAATCTGACACACCAAGCTGCTACATGCGAAAAATAGTACGGTCGTTCGGATGAGAATGCCAGTGGCAAAACAGAGTCGTAACTCTAAATTTTTGGAGTATTCCTGCCTTCGGCATTTTTCTGAATCAGACCGTGGAGGTCCGCCCCTGGCGGGCGGACGCGGCTAAAGTAATGGCAGTGAGGGCAATTTATGACAACACGCTACGAGACTGACATTGTTTCTTGGGCAAACGAACAAGCCGAATTCATCCGAAACAAACAATTTCACCTGCTCGACTTGGCACACCTGGCGGAGGAGATTGAGGACGTGGGCAAAAGCGAAAAGCGCGAATTAGCTAGTCGGATGGCGGTGCTTATGGCGCACTTGCTCAAATGGCACTATCAACCGGAACGGCGAAGCAATAGCTGGAGCCGCACCATCAAAACACAGCGCATCCAAATTGCATTGGCGCTGCAAGAAACTCCAAGCCTGAGAACATCTTTTACAGACGAAAGTTGGCAAAAACGAGCTTGGGCAGATGCGATGGATCTAGCAACCAAGGAAACGGGTCTGGACATATTTCCAGAGGTGTGCCCGTGGTCAATCGCGGACGTACTTACAGAAGGCTGGCTACCAGCTTGAGCTTCAAAAAGAATAGCTGTACCCGCACGTTCCATGAGCTGTACAGCCTGTTTTTGCCACTAAAACGAGCGGCTGTATACCTAATGGAAACCTATACGTTACCATCTAGCCATGAAGACCAAGCTCGAAGAATACATCCGGGAAGACGGAGCCAATCCTTACAAGATATGGTTCGACGGGCTGGATGTACAGGCCGCTGCGAAAGTGACGGTGGCCAAGGCCAGGTTGGAACTTGGCAATACCTCAAACGTCGAATGGTTCCGAGGTATTGGCGAGTACAAGATCGACTGTGGGCCAGGGTATCGGATTTACCTGGCCAAAGATGGCGAGACGCTGATTATTCTGTTTGGTGGCAGCACCAAGAAAGGTCAGCAGAAGGCCATTGACCAAGCGGTTGCCCTGCATGATGAATACAAAGCGAGGAAGAAAGGAAAAAAGAATGACGCTGACCCGTGATTTCAAGAAAACCGTTGTCGAGCGCGTCAAGCGCGATCCTGCATTTGCCAGGGCGCTTCTCGATGAAGCAGCCACGCTTTTTCTCAGTGGCGAACCGGATGCTGCCCGCCTAATTCTCCGCGACCTCGTAAATGCAACGGTCGGATTCGAAAGCCTTTCCGAACTGACCAAAAAACCCAGCAAGAGTCTCCATCGCATGCTGTCCCCCAAGGGAAACCCAAGCATGGACAACCTGGCTGCAATCTTTGGCGCAGTCCGAAATTGGCTCAAGGTGACGTTTGATGTGCGAGTGATAGAGGCAGCGCAAGCAGGAACTACGCCTTGAATTCAGTATGGCAATACTTCAAAAAGAATAGCTGTACCAGCACGTTCCATGAGGGTTACAGCCTATTTTTGCGTCAAAAACTGAATTTGGTTTAAAACCTCCCATGGGGATAGAATCCATTCTGGATAGGGATAACCTGTTCCAAATTCGCTCAGTTATGGGCGTGGATTGAAACATTGCATCAGCCAGCGAAACCGTCAACTACCCCGGCCTAAAGGCCGGGGTTTCACACGCAAACTGATGAAGCGCAAGTTATCCCCAAAAAGCTGTGGATTGTGAAAGTTATCCGCGTTGAATCGGTGACGCCTAAAGCTGCTGAGGGTGCGTTGAATCGGTGACGCTCTAATAAGACCTGTATCTAAGACCTGTAGTAGCTCAACCTCGAACTGTGGATAAGCCCCAAAAGCCCCCCTACTCGGGGGGAGAAACAGCCAGATTGAACAGAAGGAAGGCAAAGCAGCCGGGGCCAGAAAACCAAGATAACCCGGATCGCCTGATGGAACTGACCGGGTCAGCCTGCACTGCCAAGGCTGGCAAACATGGGCAATTTGGCAAAAAACATGTCATCCTTGGCTGTTAGCTCCGGGAACTGCTTTTCATGAATGGCAATCAGGACCAGCATGGCTTCTACGGCTTCTTGATGAAAGCCCATGCGGGCGCGGCCACGGTCGTCGTTGCCTTCCATCATCAGTTTGTTGATGTATTCGCAGCACTCCTTGTAGCCCCACATGTTGCGGATGGCACCGGCAACACGGCTATGGTGCCGCTCAACGGTCTGCAAGGCGGCTTCTTTTGGGTTTAACAGGGGCTGTTTGGCCAGTTCTACAAGGTCTTCGGGGAATTTGATGTCTACGGTGGTACCCATTTCCTTTTGGGTGAAATAGGCCATATCCCACTTGGAGGATTTTTCCGTGGTTTCTTTTGTCTCGACTTTGCGCACTGGCGCTTGTTTTTGAACGTTTTTGGTGGTGGCTTGGATCGTTACCGGAGCCATAGGGGCTGCAGCTGCAGAAACATGGGCAGGGATGGGTCCAAGCAAAGCGGTGACGATGGAGGTAATGAAGCGCAGATTACGTTGCTTGCGCAGTACAGAAGCCATCTGTTTCTTGGAAAGCAGGTCCCACTCGGCAATCACGTCACCCAGACGTTGCCCTGTTTTTCTCTGTTGCTCAATAGCCCGGGCCAACTGGCTCTCGGAAATAAGGTTTTCGCCAATCAACAATTGGCCGAGAAGGGTTTTGCGAGTGTTTTGTCTAAGCCATTCCATGATGCCCACCGTTTGCAAGGAAAAAAAGAGACTTGCGGATAGGAGGCTCCCACGGCAACGAAAAAACGGCCAGAAACTTATGTGACTGGCCGTCAAGCGTTTGCGCGTAGGTTAAGCCTCCAAAGGAGGCTAGGAGCTTAGTGAGCCCAGATCAGAGCTGTGGTTCCTTGCATCTTGATGTCGTTCACAGCCATTGCGCCGAACGACTTGGTGCTGTTGCCCATTTCCATGCGTGCAACACCAAAGTACAGGTTGTTCGTTGTGCGAGCGGCACCAGCAACGGTAGTTGCTTTGCTCAGGCCAGCGGCTGCACCAGCAACTGCTACGTCTGGCAGAGCGATACGAACCACATCACCAGCAGGCAAGAAAGCGGCTGTAGCGGAGTCAGTACCAGTTACACCAACTGCTTGCAGAGTTCCCTTGGCGACTGCGTTGTTGATGATGTCGATTTCAACAGCGATTGCACCACGGATTTCGATGCCCTTGAATGCGATAGAACCACCAGCTGTATCTGTATCGGTATACACGAACGAGCCAACGTCGATGTTCAGGTTTGCGCCGATCGTCACACCATCTTGACCGCTTACAGCGCTCAAATCTGAATCTTGCATGGGGGACAGGGCGAAAGCGGAAACTGCGAAAGAAGAGAGAGCGGCGATAACAGCCAATTTGACGGATTTCATGATGGGACTCACTTTAAAAAATTAACGAAAAAAATTAAGCTTTTTTTGACGGAACCTGGTAGCTGGTTGCTAAAGCCTCCTGGGGAGTTTTAGCTTTCCGAATTGCAATTCCGTCAAGACAATTCGGTAACGCTTTGCTGGTGTGTTCAGTTTTTTAAATCCCGAAGAACCAACCTGCTACGGGCCGAATAATACGAACGTTCGCTTTAATTTACCAACGCTGAATTAGGGGTTTGACTCAAAAATGTGGTGATTACATCCGCGACCACTTGCGTGGCTGCTAGTCGCTTGAAATTCCCCAAAGCGGCTTTGTCCGAGTGATTGGAAAGCTATTTTTATCGTAGCTGCACCCGCTTGATGCATGGGACTTTTAGCCTGTTTTGCCAAGTAAGTTGGATGGCGTGCATTACCATACCCAAACAGCAGAAGATGCGCCAAAATAGCAGCATGAACCACACAAGCTATGAAACTGACGTTGTTGCATGGGCCAATGAACAGGCCGCGCTTATCCGCGCCGGTCACTTCAATCAACTCGATTTGGCACACATTGCAGAGGAGATTGAGGACGTGGGAAAAAGCGAGCAAAGAGAGCTAGCCAGCCGCATGGCGGTATTACTGATGCACCTGCTGAAGTGGCAATTTCAGTCAGACAAGCGCACAAACAGTTGGACAGCAACGATCAAGACCCAGCGCCGCCTTCTGGTGCGTAGAATCCAAAAAACACCAAGTCTCGCACCAATGCTCACCGACCCCGAATGGATAGACGAAATGTGGGTTGATGCAACAGCAGCGGCAGAGAAGGAAACCGGGATCGACCAGATCACCTTCCCAGAAGTTTGTCCGTGGGCTATGGCTGATGTTCTAACCGAAGGCTGGCTTCCAGAGTGAGGTTTGGTCTGCACTGCAGACCGCATGGTTGAAATCGGCGTGGTTCAAACCCACGTCTTCTATTTCCTCTGCAATGTGTTTGACATCCTCCACGTCCTAAAGGACAGGGATTCCTGCTGCCAGAGGGCCATATCCAGCCCCGAATCCTTGCGGACTCTTATTCACTGCGGCTTCATCGGCTTTCGCCTCCCCCCCAATGGAAAACGCTCTCTCCAGCATATTCAATCCCTTTGCAAGAATGTTCTTTGCGGCGTTTGTGTCTCGGTCGTGTACCGCCCCACATTCGCAAGTCCACTCTCGCACGCCAAGACCTGCCAAGCCTTTCGGCCCCTCAATACTTCCGCATTGAGAACAAGTCTGGGTTGAATAGCTTTCGTTCACTTCCTCAAAGACGATACCAGCCTGATGGCTTTTGTATTCCAACATCGTCTTAAACATGGCCCATCCAGCGTCTAGCGTGGACTTGGCCATCTTCGTTTTCACCAGCTTTTCACTGGAAACGTTTCCGACAAAAACAGCGGCATTCTCTGCAACAAGTTTTGTGCTGAACTTGTGGAGCATGTCATTGCGCTGATTTGCTATTTTGGCGTGGATCGCCTTGACTCTTTTCTTCTTGCAGGCTCTCTGTGCGACCCCAAGATCGACTTCAAGTTTGCGGTAGAAACGACCTTCGATGCGTTGACCATCAGAGGCAACAGCGCACTCTTTCAAACCCAAGTCGATACCAACGCTTGCTGTACCTATGCTTGGCTTTACGTCTACCTCTACGGCCACATTCAGATACCAGCGACCCAGGCTGTCTTGGTTGAATGATCCGCCACGAAGTTCAAATTCACTGAGTCCGTAGCTATCCCAAAACCCAATGTTCAAACCCGCGAATATGACTTGGCCGTTTCTATAGACAACGCCACCTTTTTTGAAAGGTATCCATCCAAGGCTGTACTTGGACGACTTGGGGTTGCTGACGCGCCAGTTCAAACGCGCTTTTTTGAATTGCTTGCGCCGGGTGGCATATTCCTCACAAACCAATTGAACTGTTGCACTGCCAATTTTTACGCCATCGCACTTGCTGTATCCAGCCGTGTACTTTTGAAGATCGAAACCACTAAGCCATTTATGCCGCTCTGAGATGGAACGAATTGAAGTTTCGTTACAAAAGTTCCAAACTTGATTAACCTCTCGCGCCATCGCCGTAAGAACTGGCGCGTGCTTATCCTTGATGCGTAGCTTGAGAGTCTTGATCGTTTTCATGGAATTTATTGTGCCACATAAAAACATAAATTTCAAGTGTTTTTTGTGCCACATATAATCTCCACATGGAACAACCAAAAAAATCCCTTGGCAGGCCAAGAAAGCCAGATTCAGAGCGCTTGATCCTGCGGTCCATACGCATGACCCCGGCGCAGTGGGGAAAAATTGATGCATCTGGTGTTGAAGCGCTTAGGGCTTTGGTTGACAAATGGAAACCGAAAACAACTCAGGGAACGCTTCGCGTTCCGCGCCCTTGATCCTGGCCTGAAGGCCAGGGCTTGCCGTGCACCGGGTCAGTATGATTCGACCTGAATCTTCTGAACAAGTTAAAGGTGGTATTGCATGAATCTCGACGAAGCGGTAAAAAAACACATCGAATGGCGCGCCAAATTCCGGTTGGCAATCGTCAAGAAAGAACAGATGGATGCAGCCACCATCAGCAAGGACAACTGTTGCGAAGTGGGTAAATGGCTACACGGTGAGGGTAAATCCCGCTGGGGAAGCAAGCCAGAGCTCCAACGTGCGTTGGACAAACACAAGGCATTTCATGCGGAGGCCGGCAAAGTTGCCCAACTTATCAACGCACAAAAGTATCCCGAGGCCGATGCAGCTATCGGCAATGGAACGGCCTTTGAAAATATTTCCAAGGAGGTTAGTACGGCACTCATTCTCCTGAAAAAGGCTGCCGGAATCTGAAAAGCGCTGAAATGGCCCAGCGTATCATTGAAGCCCGCCTTTTATGGGCGTGGATCGAAACAAACAAACAAACATGCAACGCTTAAAAGCCTTCACCTCCAAATACATGTCCAACAGCCTCATGGTGCTGACCATTGCCGCTTTATTGTCGGCGTGTGGCGGAGGGGGGCTTGGCCTGAACCCCGATCCGATTGTGAAGAAGTCGATTGACGTGACCAGCGTAAATGTGAAGCCGTTCACCGAAAATGAAAAACCCAAAGAAGAAGAAACCGGCCAAACCCTGTTCTACGGTGGTAAGGTCATTGTGACCATAAACGGAAAGAATTTGGATGCCGAGCCACTTACCGTGCGTTTTCCGGGTTGTTCCGGATTGGAGGAGCCTGCTGAAGGAACGGGTGAAAAGCGTGTCTATACCTGCACACTCAAAAAAATAGGTTATCTGTCGTTTACCGTACTCACGACAGCTGAACTATCCCTGCTATGGGCTTCCAAGGTGCCCGTGCCGTATCCACAGGTCACCATGTACACCAGCATGGGGAGAATTTTCTTTGAACTCGATCCGGACAAGGCACCTGCTACCGTTGACAACTTCCTTCGCTATGTGAAAGAAGGTTTTTACGAAAAAACCATCGTCCACCGTGTGATCAGCGCCAATGCAATCCTGTTCGGAAGTCTGGACGAGAAGATGAAGCCTGTTCCTACACACGAGCCTATCGAGCTGGAAAAAACGGGTTTGAGCAATCTGCGTGGAACCATCGCCATGGCTTCGGCTACAGCACAGTTTTTCATCAACGTTTCAGACAACCAGTTCCTGGATACCCAGGACGGCGGTTATGCAGTTTTTGGCAATGTGATCCCCGACACCAGCAACCTGAATGTCGTCGATGAAATCAGTGCGGTTAAAACGAAAACTGTTGGCACGTACACCGAAGTCCCTGTGACACCGATCACGATTACGCGGATGGAGCAGACGCAGTGATGTGAGTCAAAGCGCCAGTAGCATGTTTAGGTGGCGGGATCATCACATTCTCCTTTCCCCCCCCGGGGGGGGGGGGGGGCCCCCCCCCCCCCCCCCCGCGCCGCGGCGGGGCGGGGGGGGGGGGGGGGGGGGGGGGGCGGGGGGGGGGCCCCCCCGGGGCCCCCCCCCCCCGGGGGGGGGGGCGGGGGGGAACCCCCCCCCCCCCCCCCGGGGGGGGGGGACCCCTTTCCCCCCCCCCGGGGGGGGGGGGGGGGGGCCCAAACCCCAGCAACAGTTTGTTCCAAGTCTGGGAATCTGCTTTGTTTTGTCGAATGTAAATTCCAGTGCGGTTACTTTGCGCCCGGATTTAACGGGTTTCCATTCGACATTAAAACTGTCCTTGTCGCGCAGTTCGCGCACCGCTGGCTCAATGATTGAGCGCCGCAGCATCCCGAAGTTGCTGCGGTGGCTTTCCTTTGCGTCCATCGCGTGGCAAAACTCGTCAATCGTTGGCGTATATCGCCCGGTTCCCTTCCATGACTGCAGGCACTCCAGCAAGCGCCATGAGTAGATCGAGCGCAAGGCGCTTGCTTGCTGGAGTTGATAACTGGTGAAATTCTTCCCAAGGGCGATCAAGTGGGGGGCCGTGTGGTGTGTGAACTCCAGTTCTACCCAGCCTTCACCCTCGTGGTACTTGATCCTTGACAGCCAATTGAAGCGGGTTACGGACTTGCCACTGACGATCGTCCATTGTTTCTTGACGAGGGTATTTGCTACGTCCTTCAATTGTTCGTAAGCGGTCTTTGGCTCGATGCCCATGGTTTCGGCGTAGTCAACGGCAACCAGTCGCACAAGCCAGCCACCATGTTGCAGTATCTGGCTGTAGCTGCGGGTTGATCGTGAGTTCGTGTTGGCCAGGCCGCAGGCAATGACGCGCTTTTCCGCCAGGTTCAATCCGTGGGCGGCGCGCGCCAGGGCGTTGCTCATATTGACGTGGCGCTCGGGTAAGGGTTTGTCTGTGAATGGTGCGAGTTCGCGGGGTTTTCTTGATGCCATTTCTGATGATTTCCGGGTAATTCAGATACATATATTTTATGATCACAATCATACATGTGGATATGTGGATAACTCATTTTTTGCCCTGTGGATAGCACCCGGAAAACATCACACTAACCCGGAAAACATCACAATAAACCCGGAAAACATCACAATTCAAAAAAGAAAAAACAGCCAAAAAATCCAATGATTTCAAATGGTTACGCTGCCTCCTCGCGCGCGCGCGCGAAAACGTAAAAACGTAAATTAAAAAACGCGGGCGTGCGCGTGCGCGAAGAAAGTCATCAGACCGCCACGGGCACCCCCCCCAACCCCCCTACTCGGGGGGCGAAACAGCCGTGCTTACTAGAATGAAGGAAAAGGAGCTAGTTAGCCATGGACATGCCAAGTTTGTTTCCCCAAAGTGAATTTCCAGAAGATGCCGAACCGTATGGTGTTAATGACCATCTGGCTGAACTCTCCAAGACCGGATACAGCTATCTGAAAAAAGGAGTCCTGGACGAGGCTGAAAAGGCATTCCACAAAATCCTGGCCATTAGCCCGACCAACAGCTACGGCCTGACGGGGTTGGGCGATGTCTACCGGCGCAGGAACAACAAAGCACGCGCCATGGCCTACTACCAGCAGTGCCTGGAGACGTCCCCGGAAAACAACCATGCCCTGCTTGGCATGGCAGATTGCTACAAAAGCGGCAATCAGGTGGATAAAGCCCTTGCCATCTGGGAAAAGTATCTGACCACGCATGACAAGAGCATTTCCGTACTGACACGGGTGGCCGACGCCCACCGCAAGCTTAAGAACTTTGAAAAATCCAAGCAAACGTATCTGCGGGTTCTGTCCATTGACGAAAGCAATACCTACACCCTGATTGGCCTTGGATACCTGTATTACGACTTCAAGGACTACCGCGCGGCCCTTGCGAACTGGGAAAAGGTCTACGCCATTGACTCCAAGCGCGTCGATGTGCGTGTGCTGACGGGTCTTGGCAATTGCCACCGCAAGCTCAGGAATTACCGCGAGGGGCTGTTTTACTTCGAGCAGGTTTTAGGTGTCGATAAAAAGAACTTCTTTGCGCTCTTTGGCATTGCGGACTGCTACCGTGGCATGGACCAGATGGAAAAGTCGCTGGAGTACTGGAACTACATCCTGGCAGAAGACCTGGCCAACAAGGTCATCCTGACGCGCGCGGGCGATGCGCTGCGCCACCTGGGACGCTTTGTGGAAGCCGAGCAGCATTACCGCCGGGCGCTGGATGTCAATTTCGATGTTTATGCCGTACTGGGGCTTGCACTGGTGCTCAAAGAACAAGGGCGCTACGCCGATGCCATTGAAAGCCTCAACAGCGCCATGAAGCACGACCCCAACAATGCACGCATCTACACCGAGCTTGCCGAGTGCCAGTTGTCCTTGGGTCGGCGTGAGGCTGCGCTGGAGACTTTGCGCCTACTTCAACGCAGAGGAATAAGCAACGGTCAGATCGACGCAATGTTGAGCCGTATCGAAAATTAGGGAGCAATACCAAGAATCAAAAGTTGTTGATAGATGCAAAGGTTCCTAAGATTGGCCCGTGTTCTGGTTTCTATTCATCCTTAAAAGAACGGTGTAAATCATGGAATGGGCCAAAAAAAGTAATCAAAAAACCTTACTCGGTCAGTTGTTAGTCGACAAGAAGCTTCTCTCGCAAGAGCAGTTGGATTGGGCTATTGAGCAACAGAAGAAAACGGGCCAGCGTCTCGGTGACGTGGTTACCGAACTGAACCTGATCTCACGCAAACAGGTTGATGCAGTCTTACGCAAGCAACGCACCATGCGGCTTGCAGCCTCGGTAGTCACCGCATTACTGGGGCCAATTCCTGTTTATGCGTCCGCAGCTACAGCGCCTGTGACGCCCATGGCGACCCAAAGCGCCCACAACGCCCAGAAGGCTGGTGGTCTGCGCGTCATGTCGGATAGTGAACTTTCGGAGACGACAGGTCAGGGGGTTCTGGAAGACACACTTGGTGATTTGCTGGGTGTGATGAACAACAAGTTCAGCTACAACACCGCCGTTCAAGCGTCACTGGACCAGCAGCTTGGAATTGTCAAAAAATCCGATTCCGGGCTGAAGACCCTGGGAACAATGGCAAAACTGATGAACCCGCTGCTGATGATGTTCAGTTACGACTACAGCATCAAGGATGTGGTTTATTCCAAAGAAGGATCAATGCCTGTCATCAACAAGGACGGATCCATCACCTTGAGCATGCCAAGCACCATTGGTCAAATCCGGTTAGACAATATCCGGGTTCGTGGCAACACCAGCGGTCCGACCTTTGGAAGTATCGCTATCAATGACATTGACATGCGTGGCACAACGATTACGATCAAGTCGCGTTAGCAGTACACTGTTTTCAAGGACGAGACATCAGACCATGAACCACTTAAGCCCACCACGCCTTCGCAGATATTTTGCTTTTCTGGCATGCGCCGGGCTTTTGTGTGCGGCCTCCGTTCATGCCAAACGGGTTGTCATGACAGACCATGAAATGTCCGAGGTGAACGCGCAGGGGCTTTTTATTCTGGAAAACAGCAATTACGATGGGCTGGATTTCTCAAAAATCGCGCTTGATGCCGACGTGGATTTAAGCGCCAATTTCAGGAACATGCTTCTTGGCACAAAAGCAGGTGTATCCGATATCAATATTTCCGATCTGCAATTTGGCCGCAGCGATGGTGGCGAGGCTAACCGGTTGGTAAAAATCAGCAACCCTTACATCCAGTTCGTTTACAACAAGCCACTCGATGCACCAACGCAAGTGGTTGGCATACGGATCGGTTTTGATGGAATTTCTGGCGATGTCGGCTTCTTGGCAAAGGTCATCAGCGGTTCCATGTACGTGAATGGAACCAGCACAGCCGTAAACGGCATCCTCGATGCAACCGGAAAGCAATGGACCGGCAGCAACGCGCCTTGCATTGCTGCTGGTACTTGCGGAACCACCAATTACCTGAACCTTGCACAACTTGGCAGCATCCAGGCAGGAGATGCCGTTGGGCCAAGTCGTGATTTCTGGATTTCCGCCCTTATGAAGCCTGTAAATTTCCCAGCACCGGCCGGAGTGACAGATCCACAACAAACCGCTCAAGCAGGATATTGGTTGAACTGGCGGGACAGGTTGATTGCGTTAAGCGCCACATTGCCGCCCAACAAGGCCCCAGGAAGGTAAACCGTGACTACCCCCTTACCCGCGTCAATTCGTAGGCTTGCAGGGGCTGTAATGCTGCTTGCTGGGTGTTCCTTGGTTGCTAATGCCGCTGGACTCAAGGTTTTGAGCGAAGAAGACCTGTCCAAAGAGGTCGGTCGTGATGGCATTAGCTTTGCCACGGCGGTGAACATGGATATTGGATCGTATGTTTTTACGCCCTATGACGCAGCCGCGTTACGGCATGAAAACATCACCGTCAGAGGAACATTCCTATCAGAATTTGATGTTTTTCAGGGTAGTCCCGGAGGTCCAGACATTGGCACTTGGTCTATCCCGGAAGCCAATAACATCAGTCCATTGCAGATCGAATATGACCTGGTTGTTTCTGCCAATGGCAGGAGTCTTGGCACGGCAGTGACCTATAAGGACTTTTCTCCGAAGGGCAGCGCCTTTCAGTTTACAACCGGACCAAGCGGCGGTGTCGATCTCGGTTGGACTACGAAGCTGTCCATCGGACAACTCCTGTTTAGTCCCAATGGACGCAAGAGTACAGACGGACAGATGGCCATCAACGGAATCAGTGTTGAAAGCAGTGAAGTCGCAGGAGCTGGCTGGGTCATTGCAGACCTGAAAACACAATCTGGCAAGTTTCGTCTTCCGGTCGATTCTTCAGGTGAAAGCCGCTTGAATCTAGGTGTTGATTGGCCAGTGGGTGCTGATGCAAGAACTGGCAAATTGACTATCAACGAGGTGGCGTTCAGCAACGGCACCAATCTGGGCAGCAGCAGCATCGGCTCGATGCAGATTCAGTACATGAACATCAAGTTCAGGTAACTTTTCCTAAAAAGATAGCTTTTCCCGCACTATCCATAAGGCTTACAGCCATATTTAGCCCGTAATCAAGGCTGAAAGATGCAAACACGCTACGAAACGGATGTTGTTGCCTGGGCCAAGGAACAAGCCAGATTCATTCGCAGCGGGCAATTCGGCATGCTCGATCTGGAACACTTGGCGCAGGAGATAGAGGACGTGGGAAAGAGCGAGCAGCGCGAACTGGCAAGCCGCATGGCCGTTCTCTTGGCCCATTTGCTCAAATGGCAGTTCCAACCAGGCAAACGCAGCAAAAGCTGGGAATTCACCATTCGCACCCAGCGCAAAGAGGTTTGCTACCTGCTCAAAGAAGCTCCAAGCCTTCAAACGAAATTCGATGATGGGCAATGGGTCGAAATCGTCTGGGCAAAGGCAAAAGGCATTGCTGAGTCAGAAACCGGACTCGATCTGGATGTGTTCCCAGAGACATGTGCATGGTCCGTTGACGATGTGCTTGCGGAGAACTGGCTGCCGTCTTTCTGAGTATTCCTGAAAAGATAGCTTTTCCCGCTCTATCCATAAGGCTTACAGCCGTATTTTCCATGTAAAACTGGCATGCGCACGGAAATTATTGGCTCACAGTGGCATTGAAAAATCATCTGGTTTTGTTTTTCGGACTGGTGATGTTGCCATTGGCTATGTCGGTTTTCGGCATCCCAAGCTTGGTCATGAACGCCGTTATTGAAGCCCCTAGCTCAAATTCCAGGCTTTTGTCTCGACTGCCTCAGTTGTCACCAACGCTAGTAACAAGCAAGGGATTGACCCGTAAGTCAATCCCTTGCTCGGCGGTGCCAAAAGCGTGAGGGTGTAGGGGTCATTCTTTCTCTCGAAATATGTCCCCGCAATCCTCTTGTGCGGCAATGTGGCCTGAACCATTGCCCGTGCCATGTTTCAATCCACGCCCCTAAAGTGGCGAATTTGGAAGAGGTTACCCATCTCCCGAACGAATTTTATTCCCCTGATAGGTGGTGGTTTCAAACCGGAGTTAGTTTTTGATTAACCCCAGCGCTCCAGCGTCTTGCGCTGACTCGGTTTCGATGGCAACGGCTTGGTTAATGAGTCGTTCGACGGATGGTTTGATGGCAGTTTTCATGCCATCTACTGTACCCATGACAAGTTGGCGGGCGTGTATATTCGGGAAAATTTTTACCAGTTAAAAGAGGCGATAAATGTTCCAAACGATGTGCAAAGGTTGGTCAAGGTGTTAGGCGTACTGATCAGCATCTTTACCGCGATCTCCATCGGTGTTTCTGGCATTTGGATAATCCGTGTGCCAAAGGATAAGCCGAAGGAAGTGTTCGAACTGCGTCAGCCTGCGAATCCTACCGGTCCTCAAACCCAGGCACTCGTGATTGAGCCTGTGTCGGAAATCAAATTCCGCAACATCATGCGCCAGGCTTATGACTACAGCTGCGGCTCGGCTGCCCTGGTGACCCTGCTGAATTACGACCTTGGCATCAAAGTCACCGAGCAAGATGCCATGGAAGGCATGATGGAGCATGGCGAAAAGGAAAAAATCATTGAACGCCGTGGGTTTTCCCTGCTGGATATGAAACGCTATGTCGGCACGCTGGGCAAGAAGAGCGACGGCTTTCGCGGTGAAATCGCTGACCTGATGGAGCTGAAAACCCCGGCCATCGTTCCCATTGACTACGGGGGATTCAAGCATTTTGTCGTACTGCGCGGCATACGTGATGGACTTGTGTACATCGCTGACCCTTCTGCCGGCCACATCGTGTTTTCCATGAAGGAATTTTTAAGTTGGTGGGACAGAAATACGCTGTTCATCATCTACCGGGACGATGACGATGCCTATCCGAAAAAACTGGCTCTGACCGACAAGGAACTGGGTGTGGTTGACATGGATCTGGTCAAAAATCAAGCGATACTCGCGCCCCTGAGCGATACGTTACGGCTCAACCGACTGGTCAATGGCTATGACGGACTTTCCATCCGCAAGCGTTGACAACCACCCAACCTATCCAAGAATTTCGAGGGTTATTAATGAAGTTTCGGCCTCTATTCAGTCTTCTGGCCGCCACGCTGGCCGTATCAGCCCAGGCACAAGATGCAGCAACTCCTGCTAAAGCCGACGCAGCCGCCGTGCGTGAGGCTCTTGGGAAACAGGAAAGCGACCCTGAGCAGTCAGCAGAACTTTTGAAAACCACGCTGACATCCGTGGACAAAAAGTACTCGATGATCAAGCGTGGCAACTTCCAGTTTTCCTATGACCTAAGCTACACCTACATAGGCCAGGACAAGATCAGCACAGACCTTAGCTCTGGAAATGCCACTATTTTCAACATTGAGAACGACAACTCCCACACGGTTACCAACACGCTTTCGTTTGACTACGGATTGCGTGACAATTTGACCGCCAACGTCGCGATTCCCTTCGTAAGCAAGTACTCGCAAACGTCGCTGGTCGATGGCGTTACCCATTCTGTCGGGGATATTTCCATTGGCGTGCGTTATCAGCCATTTGAAACCATGCCTGACGTTCCCTCAATAACGGTGAGTGGTAGCGTGCGCATTCCGACCGGTACAAGCCCGTACAAGGTCGTATCGGGTAGTGGTCTTGCTACCGGCTCAGGAACGACCGGATTTTCAGCGGGCCTGAACATCAGCAAGGTGGTGGACCCTGTGGCCTTGTTCGGCTCCATGAATGTGAGCTACAGCCGCCCGTCCGATGATCTGAGTCAGGTTCTCGGTGGCGCCTTCTTGACCCGAGTGGACCCCGGATTGAGCATGGGATTCGGTTTTGGCTTTGCGTACGCCTTCTCGTACTCGATCACCACGTCTTTCTCGTTCCAGGAGTCGGTCTCCAGGGGATCAAGGATGACGTTTAGCAACGGGCAAACGGCCACGACCGCTACCCAGACATCCGCAACCCTGAGTTACGGCGTTGGTTACCGTATTTCGCCAAAAACAACCATTAACACCTCGGTTGGATTTGGTCTGACGCCAAATTCCCCCAACCTCACACTAGGCCTCAACTTCCCGTTATCACTGTAGGCGGTTGATAAACCGAGAGACCGATCATGCATGTACTTCAATGGGGATTGCGTTTACCGTGGCGCATAGGGAGTCTGGCGCTTGTATGCCTGCTATCCCTCTTTCTTGCGCCCCAGGCACACGCCATAGTGGGCGATAACCTGCTGATAGACCCGGCGGCCATGGCCATGGGGAATGCGGTAACGGCAGATCCGCCGGGTATCAATTCGATCCACTTCAACCCGGCAGGCCTTGCGCGCATCCCCACCGGCAAGTTCAAAACGGACACCATTGGGATCATTGGGCTTAAAACCGAAGAACACTACCGCTCTGCGCCCGATATGGATATGGGTGGCTTTACCAACGACCCATTGAATGAAACCGCATCCGGACCCGTAAAGCTACGCCTTTATCTCCCTGGCCTTGGCCTGGTTCCCTGGAGGTTCCCTGGTCTTATTGCTGCAGGTCTTGGTTTTTCCTTCAGCAAGGAAGGATCTCCCTTTACCTTTGGCACGACAACCTACATTCCATTTGCATTTTCAGCAGACCGCCAGGAAGACCCCGATGACCCATCGCGTTTTCAGGGGAAAGTCGTGCATATGCAGCGCCTGGTTTACCTGTCTCCAGCGGTTGGCTACAAATACTCCGATACCCTGCGTTTCGGTGTTGCTGTCCCAATTGCCCACCAGGCCATCGTCATTGATACCGACATGCGCATGCCAAATAAACTGCTTGGCATCACAGGTTCTTTGCAGAAGGGATTTTGTGGGGAAGAAGGTAAGCCAAATGTCATAGACACATTTACGGTGGGTCTGTGCGGTGGCGGGAAAGATGGCATGCTTGATCCGTTCAAGAAAGCCGCCAATATGAGCATGGAACTGACCACACCCTTTGATCCAACGCTCAATCTCGGGGTTTTATGGGAACCAACGAAGTCGTTTGGACTGGGGCTTACCTACCAGGGTGGCTCCAAAACGGTTTACCACGGCAGATATTCTTTCAAAACAGAACCCATGCTGCGCGCCTTCGTTCAGGGGCTGAATTCGAGTCTGTTGGGGCCAATCGTTGGTGGCATTTCCGGAATGCCACAACACATACCTGCCATACAAAGCGGTAATGTTGTCGCAACCATTCCATTCCCGGATAAATGGCAGCTTGGCTTCAAGGTAAGACCAACGGACAAGCTCCAGTTGAATATGGACGTGAGCTATACCGATTGGGCCAAGTGGGATGCTTTCCAGTTCAAATTCGATCAGGACATTTACATGTTGCAAATGGCCCATATGTTCGGGATTTCCGACACCACGCAGGTAACTATGAACCAGGGGCTGCAAAACGTCTTCAGTTTTGGTTATGGGGTGCAATACGATGTCACGCCGAAATTGTCCTTACGGCTCGGATACGAGCCACGCAAGAGCTCCATTCCATTAAACCAGATAACCGTTCTCGCACCTTTGCCGGATACCGTTGTCAAAAGCATAGGGGCCAGGATAAAACTCGAAAAAGATACGGAAATAAACCTGGCTTTTTCTTATATGTCAGGAAGTTATAGCGTTCCTGCACGCACCAACTGTAACCTCAACTGCGACCACTTCTTCAATGTTGTTTACAACCCGTATGCCGCAATGGACGTAGACGGTGCCATCACGATCCGCTACCTCGGCTTCAGTCTCACCCATCGTTTTTAAATAAAAATTTTTGCACCATGAAACCAGTTAATCTCAAATCGGCACTGAATTGCACAATTCTTGCCATGAGCTGCATGGCGACTACGCAGATTTTTGCTGCGGACGCTGCTCCGAAAGCACAAGCAGAGGCCTCCGCCCCGAAGACAAAACAACAGTTAATACAGCGCCTGCTGGAACTCTGGCATGTGGAAGCCGTCGGCGTAACGATGTTGCGTGAACCCGTCGATAACGCGCTGCGCCAGGCCCGCGCAGCGTTGCAGGCACGTACAACGCCTGAAAAGCGGGACGAAGCGCTCAAGGACATTGAAGGATATTGTCAGGAATTGCTGGAAAAGCTAATGCCAAAGGTTTTGGAAAAAGCAAAAGTCTGACACAGACAACGGTTGTTCCTCTTCTGTCTGAAAAATTTACCGAGGAAGAATTGCGTCAGGTGATCGCCATCCTGGAGTCACCGGCATTGGCAAAATTCGAAAAAATGCGGCCGGAAATGCAAAAAGCCCTTGGAATAAAACTTGGTGAAGATCAAGGCAAAGAAATCAAGCCGCAAATGGAAGAATTACAACAACGCATCGGCAAACGCATGCGTGAAGCTATCGAATCCTGATTTAGCCGATTAGCCGAATAAATGGAGAAGTAAATGAAAAAAATCCTGGGTTTACTGGCATCTTTGATGTTGTTCTTCGCAGTGCCAAGCTGGGCGCTTGAGATGCTTTCAACCCAGTCGATGGAAGCACCCCGCACCTACAAGATCGAAGTGCTGCAAGTCACGGATATCGGGCCGTACCGCGAGGCGCTGAATGGTTTTCTGAAAACGTTGCGTGATAACGGGATCAAGGAAGGGGAAAACCTGGTCGTCAACCGCGTCATTATTGACTTTGATGTTGAAAATGGCGGTTTTTGGGACAGGCTTTCCTTACTTGGTCGCATCCGGGATGAAGCAAACCGTGTTGCATCGGCAAAACCAGACCTGGCGCTCACCATCGGAACCCCGGCCACAAAATACGCCCGGCGGATACTGGAACTCGGCAAAATACCCACGGTATTCACCGCCGTGGCCAATCCCCTGGATGCAGGTGCCACCTCGATGTCGGACGCTGGCACGGGGGCAACCGGCTCCACCTTGCACATCGACATGGCCAATTCCATGAAGATGCTCAAGCAGATATT
The DNA here is from genome assembly GCA_016708345.1 of Candidatus Rhodoferax bjergmarkensis. Lineage (GTDB taxonomy): Bacteria > Pseudomonadota > Gammaproteobacteria > Burkholderiales > Burkholderiaceae_C > Rhodoferax > Rhodoferax bjergmarkensis. The sequence continues at coordinate 2,275 of JADJFX010000015.1, read as the reverse complement.
CCCGTCCATAACCCGCATCGGGATGGTGCATACCGACGATGAAAACGGCGTTACCCACGTCCAGGCGGCCAGGGACAGCGGGGTACCATTTGGTGTGACGGTCACATCGCAACAGGTCAACAAGCAAGACAGAATCGTCCCGGCGCTCAAACCCTTGTACAACGAAGGGAGTGGGGTGCAGCTTTTTGCCGTTCCGCTCGACACCTACTACGCCATGCGCAAGTTCGAGCCCACCAACGACCTGAGCGACTTCGCAATCGAGCGCAATATCCCCATCGTGGCCTTTGCACTGACCCCGGTCCCCGGAGCGGTGCTGTACGTCGGGGCTGATTTCGGGGTGGTAGGCTCTCTTGCCGGCAAACAGGCCCTCAAAATCCTCAAACAACGCAAGGTTGCCGACACCTTGCCGATCCTCAGGCAAGAAACCCCCAAGCGTTTTTCTTGATCCCAAGCGTGTAGCAGCCCTCAAAGTCCAGCTCCCGCAGTCCATCCTGGACAAGAAAACCGTCCGTCCTGACGGTTTGTGGGAAATCGTTGCCGAATAGTCCAACGCTGGAAGCGAAATAACGGCCTTTGTAGGCCGCGCACGACCAAAGACTACCAATTCCCTGCAAGAATCTCTCCAAGATGCCTCCTGGGCCGTTTTAAGCGGTTTTGGAGGCATTCCTGTTTCTGAGTGCCGCATTTACTTCCTGGGGCGGTATTCGGCTGTTTTGCCTTCCTTAAGCCTGGTCAGGATGTTTCAATCCGAAGTGAGTTTTTGATGAAGTCTGGCGCCACAAAGCAAAAACGGCCAGTGACTTTGAAGTCACTAGCCGCTCCGGGGAAGACTCTTAGGGAGGCTAAGAGCTTAGTGAGCCCAGATCAGAGCTGTGGTTCCTTGCATCTTGATGTCGTTCACAGCCATTGCGCCGAACGACTTGGTGCTGTTGCCCATTTCCATGCGTGCAACACCAAAGTACAGGTTGTTCGTTGTGCGAGCGGCACCAGGTGTGGTAACTGCTTTGCTAAGACCAGCGGCTGCACCAGCAACTGCTACGTCTGGCAGAGCGATACGAACCACGTCACCAGCAGGCAAGAAAGCGGCTGTAGCGGGAGTCAGTACCAGTTACACCAACTGCTTGCAGAGTTCCCTTGGCGACTGCGTTGTTGATGATGTCGATTTCAACAGCGATTGCACCACGGATCGAGATGTCTTTGAAGCTGATCTTGCCACCGGCTGTATCTGTATCGGTATACACAAACGAGCCAATGTCGATGTTCAGGTTAGCACCGATCGTCACACCATCTTGACCGCTTACAGCGCTCAAATCTGAATCTTGCATGGGGGACAGTGCGAAAGCGGAAACTGCGAAAGAAGAGAGAGCGGCGATAACTGCCAATTTGACGGATTTCATGGTGGGTCTCACTTTAAAAAATTAACTAAAACAAAATTAAGCTTTTTTTGACGGAACTTTGTAGCTGCTTGTTAAAACCTCCTGATGAAGTTTTCAGCTTTCCGAATTGCAATCCGTCAAGGCAATCCGGTAGTGCTTTGCTGGTACGTTCAGTTTTTTACTTTGGTTCCAGCTGGCTACGGGGAATAGTACGAACGTTCGATTTAATTTACAAACCCAAAATTAGAGTTTCCAACCAAATTCAGTAACAAGGAGACAGCATGGCTGCTGCAGGTTCTGTACTGGTTTTGTGTGCTGACTCTCCCGGCTGTTTTGCCTTTATTCTTGGTTTGACATGGTTGTTTCTCCCCCGAGTAGGGGGAGTTGGGGTGCTCGGATATGAGGGAAGACTTTTCCACATATCCACAGGCTACGCGCGCACGCGTTTTTAATCGTTTTTAAAACCGTTTGAGGGGCTGGAACCCGCATGGATACAGGGCTAGGGAGCTATTCTCTCCCTTTTTCCGGGTTGAATTCTCCTTTTTCCGGGTTAGTTCCCTTCGGGCGCAATCCACAATCATCCCAACAAAATAAAGTGGAGATATAATAACGCCCAATTAAATTAATGGGAGATTAGCACGAGGATGGGAGAAGGAGGAAAAGTAATCCACTGAAAAAGGTAGAAACCTACGAAGTAGTTACGACCGGGCAAACAGAGGGTGATCGGTGTAAACATGTCGAATGCCCTGATACGGGCTGGTTGTGGCCTGTCCCTGGCAGAAAAAGGCTGATGGCGTCGGCTGTGGGCCATGCTGGACAGCATGCGAACGCCGCGTCCAGGAGAATGTCCCGTTGTGGAGATATCCGCTGCCGATTACGCAGAAACCTTCGATCTGGAC
>JADJFX010000014.1 GCA_016708345.1 Candidatus Rhodoferax bjergmarkensis | reverse complement strand
CCTGCATCAGAGAACCGCAGTGGCCAAGTAGAGCCAACTATTGGCGAGGGCATCACTGACGCCCAGGCATTTGTAAAACAAGGTCCTCTAGTCTTATGACCCAACTTGTTACCAATTCTGAGCAGAATTGTTTGTGGGGCGAGAGCTGGGATGATGAGTTGCTCGGCGATACGGCACGCGGCGGCGATGGCATTGCGGCCAATGCGAGTGAGGTAATAGCGATAGGTGCCGACGACCTTTTTGATCAAGCCGAAGTCACGCAAGCGTTTCAGGTAACGGGTGATACTAGCGACAGACAGGGGGTTGTCAGGAACGGCTTCAAGTCGGCCCGTCGAACGCCCCGGATATTGAACTCGGGATGTTGCAACGAGCACAACAGATCGTGCTCGGTCTTGTCGAAGAAATTGAATCCCTTGACGCGATGCCCGTCGATTTCCTTTGGGGTGGTCAGTTTGTTCAGGCAACGCGTTCCCGCCGAGAAATCGTCGAGGGCGGAAAGAAAGTCGAGGTAGCGGCGATTACAGCCCAGCAGAATCTCGCGCAGTCGACTGCTAGCTAAATCGACTTCTTGACGGCGGCCAGTTCCCGGGTGGCATGGCCATCCCGATGTTCCACCTTGCGGTGGTGTTTGAAGAAGGCAACATCGTTGGTCGTGGTTTCGATACGCAATACCCGGCCGAACTTGTCGTACATCTTGACCGAGTGTTTGCCCAGTCGATGTTTGATACAGGTCCCCTCGATCCGCGTGGACAACCGGCTCTCCACCTCCTGTGCCAGTTGCGGCGACATTTTTTTACCCAGGAAGTGCATGACTTGCGGTGCCTTGACCGAGACAATCGCTTGTCGCGAGATCGCTTCGTAGAGCGGTTTCATGATGCCCCCCGAACGGAACGCCAAGTCGGTCGAGCACTCGACTTGCATCAGGCTCCAGTGGTACGTTTGATTGAAGACATCGAGGATCGGGCAACACTGCCGAGCGTAGCCATCGAGCACCCGGTGCAGCACATCCGGCGACAAGCGATCGGCCAATTGCTGGGCGCGTTCCCAATCGTCGATCCGGATGAAGGCGTTGTCGGCCATGGCGTAGTCAATGCCGGCCGCCGTCAGTTGGCGTGCCAGCCAGCTATGTCCGGTTGCAATAAATCTGAAGACGGAACGGGCACCACGTCGGCACGCGCACGTACATCAGTCCCAACTCGGCATCGATGATATAGAAGTAGTAATGCAGGCACTTGCCGGACGTGGGCCGCAGAGTCGTTTGATGGGTGCGCTTGTCGTGCCACGCGCTGTACGACGAGCACGCTTCCATGACCGAGATGACATGGACCAGGCCAGGATAATCGCCGCGTTTACTGATGACATCGGCGACCACGGCTTCCTTGCGGATGTGCGCTTTGGCGATATATTGAATCGTCACGCCGCTCGCCGCCGCCAATGCCTCGGCGTTCGCGCGGATACGATCTCGCAGCGGCTCGGCAAGCGCGGATAGTCAAAGATGCGGATGTGCTTCGCGTTCAGAAAGCTCGTCATCCCGCCGCATGACAAGCGCCCGGCAGCGTGCCAGTAATGACCATCCGGTCGTAGCAGGTCAATACCCTGCTATCCGGTCGTGGTACCGTTCAAGAAGCGGTGCGTTCATCACAGCCCCCTCTTCAGCGTTCAACGTGACGCTACATTACCCTGTTTGGTTCCGGCTCGTCCGGGTTAGGGGGACCTGTTGCGCCCGGCGCCGTGGATAACTCTGTGGTGGTGGTTAGGTAAGGGGTGGACCCTCACGGGGCGACGGCATCGAAGTGCCCAAGGTGGAAGATACGAAGATCTTCACAGGCAAACCGGAGGGTCCGAGATGAATGGTAGCAAAAACGTAGTTGGCATCGATATCGCCAAACGGGTGTTTCAGTTGCACTCGATCGACATGGAGACCGGAGAAATCGTGAGCCTGCAGCTCAAGCGCGAGCAGTTCCTCGAACACTTTGCCAACCGGCAAGCATGCCTCATCGGCATGGAGGCTTGTGGCGGCGCCCAGCACTGGGCGAGGAAACTCACGGCGATGGGTCACCAGGTCAAGCTGTTGCCGGGCAAGGCGGTGAAGGGCTTCGTCACCGGCAACAAGAATGACCGGCACGATGCCCGGGCGATCTGGACGGCGGTCCAGCAACCGCACGTCAAGGCGGTGGCGATCAAGACCGAGGAGCAGCAGGCGATCCTGGCACTGCACCGCATGAGGAGCCAGTTGGTCAAGTTCCGCACGGCCCAGATCAACGGCCTGCGGGGCTTGCTCACCGAATACGGCGAAGTCATGCCGCAGGGCAAGGCTGGCGTCAGGAAAGGCATTACTGAAGCGCTAGCCAGACTTTCCGATCGACGGCCGGCAATGGTGATCGACACCCTGCGTGACCAATGGGCGCGCATCGGCAAGATGGATGAAGAGATCGCCACCATCGAGCAACGCATCAAGCTGTGGCTCAAGAACGATCATGCCTGCAAGCGGATTGCCGAGATTCCGGGTGTCGGGCCGCTGACGGCTACCGCGGCGGTCGCCATCATGGGCGATGCCAAGGCATTCAAATCGGGACGGGAGTTCGCCGCCTTCGCCGGTCTCGTGCCGCGACAGACCGGCACGGGCGGACGCATCAAGTTACTCGGCATCAGCAAGCGCGGCGACACCTACCTGCGCACCCTGCTGATCCACGGCGCCCGGTCGGTGCTGACCCATGCCAAAGACCCCGGCCCGTGGATCACCGAATTACGCCAGCGGCGACCGCTGAATGTGGCGGTCGTGGCCTTGGCCAACAAGATGGCGCGGACGATCTGGGCAATTCTTGCCCATGAACGGACGTACCAAAAGGCGTTTGTGAGTCAGCCTGCATAGGGCGGCGCACAACGTGTATCAACCGCATCAACCACTTTGAAGAAAGGAGTGGCCGCCGTAAAGGTTGCGCAAGGTCGATAAAAGTGTGATGGCAAACAGGTCAGACCGTGACCCGCCAAGCCTGTATGGCGTTCAGGGACTTCGAGTCCTTTGGAGAAATGAGGCGCGGGTCAGCGGATTCCATCAGGGCCAGCAGGCAATCCCGCCTGCACAACAGGCCGGATATAAAACTGCAGCCTATCTGTCCCAACACACCCAAAACGATCTTGGCAAACGGGAGGCGTCCATATAAAATGCCGTGCTGCCGGTGGTGGGTGATCGTGAACGATTTTTCATGCTCCGGCCCTGCATATCCAGGTAGCTATGCCGTTCGAGTGCAAAGGCCCTGGCGCTCATGCACCTCCAATGAAATGATCGGCGCACCTATTGAGAATATCGATTACGGTCGCGAATTCTAGCAGTTTCCAGTAGCCGCTTAAGAATTCCCTTTGCTGCCTTTATACTCGGACGAATATTTTCTACGGCCCATTTTACTTTCATCCGGAATTCAAAGTTTGTATCCTGGTTGAATACTTCAACTCTGCGCAATAACATTGGGTCAATTACTGGGGTATTCCAGCCTGACTCCACTGTACAGGCGCTTTCATATCCAGCCATACGGACGGTTTCAACCACGTGTCTATTGAATTGCCCAAACGGGTAAGCGAAGTGATTCACTGCCGAACCGAGCACGTCTTCAAGACGATGTTTGCTGTCACGGACTTCTGTGATCAAGTGGCCTGGGGCTGCATGTGCGAGGTTTGCGTGCGTCGCAGAATGGCTCCCAATTTCCACCCCAGATTGATGTAGAGTCCTCAAGTCAGCCGCCCCGAGAAGACTCCGATTGGACCACCCCTTCTTGACCAGCCAATCATTTTCACGGCCGATAAGGTCAGAAACGACGAACGCCATCGCAGGGATCTGAAATTCTCGCAAAACGGGCAGAGCACGATCGATGAGACATTTTGTACCATCGTCGAATGTCACACAAACAGCACGAGGCGGGAGTGTTTTTCCAGCTGTCAATCCGACGACAAAGTCGCTAAGACTAGCAATCGAGTAACCCGACTCTCGGAGCCAGCACATCTGATCGCGGAATTTCTCTGGGGTACAACACCATTGCCTCTCAGCAGGCGTCTTGAAGTCGTCAATGACGTGGTACATCAATATGGAGCCGCGATTCATGACGTCGTCGTCGCATCTTCGCCAGAGACGGATCGTCGTTTTCTTTGTTTGCGAACCAAGTAATGGGCATAGTGGTATATCCATGTGGCAGGAGACCAACCCAAGTGGTTCATTCGGATGTGCCAATCTTCTTCAAACGCTGCATCAGCATTTGCTGTCGAATAACTGTTGGGGTGTTCACGAAACACACCAATTGCGAGGTCCAGTTGAACAGGCTTAGACAACTTACCGAGTTTCAACCACATGTCATAGTCCATACCATATTTCCATACGGTACTGAAACATTCCAGCATCGATGAGAAGTTGGCGGCGCACAAAGGTGGATTCATGGAATGAAATTTCCTTTTAGAAGGTGCTGATAAGAATATCTTGGAACTATCCATTTTTCAGGTTTCGGACCCTCTCCTTGATCGCGCATATTTTTTCCGAAAACCCATCCAGCATCTGTCTCTTCAAATATTTTTGCGATCTCACCTAAAACCGACGGTAATAAATAATAGTCATCGGAATGTAGATGGGCAACGATGTCTCCTGTGGCCAATTCGATACCTTTATTCATTGCCTTACTAATTCCACCTTGTATATTGGTAATTAGATGGGTAGGCCGCCCAATAGCTTTGATATAATCCAACGTTTTATCAGTCGAACCACCATCAACAAGGATATATTCGATGTATGGATAGTCTTGCCCTAGCACTGAGTCAATACATTGCTGAATGAATTCTTCACTGTTCCATGTGCATGTTATTATAGAAAATTTCAAAGACTTTCGCATGAGTTTATCTACTCTCTCTATCATTCATGCTGAGCACTCAATAAGATGGTCAGTTACTAACTTTTTCATAAGAGCCTCTTGCAAAACTCGAGTTTTGTTGAGGATTTATTCGCGCAGGCTGGCGAATTGAAGGAAGTGCGGGCGGCCATTTCTGGCATGATGCGGTTACCAAGCCAATCATCATAACGCCCGCCCATGAATGCTACCGAACGCGACCTGATCATGCAACGCTGGAACGTCATTCAGCATGAATTGCTTCCTGAACTGCGCCACGACGTGGGCACCTTGACACCCAAACTTGAGCGGGTGATTCATACGCTCGAATGGATACGGATTGAGGAATTCGTGACCTCGACGTGGTGCGGCATCGGACGTCCGCCCAGCGAACGCGCCTGGTTGGCCAATGCCTTTGTTGCCAAGGCGGTTCTCGGGCTGGCGACGACCGCCGGTTTGATTGAGCGTCTGGCGATTGATCGCGCCCTGCGGCGCATCTGCGGATTTCCGCTGTGCAAAAAAGTGCCGTCCGAATCGACGTTCTCGCGCGCCTTCTCTGAATTCGCCGAGTGCCGACTGCCCGAACGGGTGCACGAAGCCCTGATCAAGACGCACCTTGGCGGTGAGTTGATCGGCCATCTGAGTCGTGACGGCACTGCGATCCATGCGCGCGAACGTCCGGCCCGAAGCAAGGACGCCGATACCGCCGGTGAAACCACGGCCCCTGCGGCACGGCCCCGAAAGAAGCGCGGCCGCCCGGCGCGGGGCGAGGCCCGTCCGACGGCCAAGGTGGCGCCGCTTGAGCGCCAACGCCAGCAGACATTGGCCCAGATGTTGGCAGACATGCCAACGCGCTGCGATCGCGGCACCAAGTGCAATGCACAGGGCTATAAAGCAAGCTGGAACGGCTACAAACTGCATCTCGATACCGCGGATTGTGGCGTCCCCATCGCGGCCTTGCTCTCGTCCGCCTCGATGCATGATAGCCGTGCGGCGATTCCCTCTCCTTGATCAGCGCTGCCCGCGTCACCAGTCTTTACGATGTGATGGATGCCGCCTATTGCAGCACCGTGTTGCACGAGCACAGTCGAAGCCTGAATCATGTGCCGCTGATTGACCATAATCCACGCGGCGGTACGAAAGAAGAATTCGAGCCGGCTGATGCGATCCGTTTCAACGAGCGCACCGTGGCCGAGCGCAGCAATGCGCGACTCAAAGACGATTTTGGCGGCGAAAACATCCGGGTTCAGGGCGCCACCAAAGTCATGGGGCACCTGATGTTTGGCATCCTGGCCTTGGCGGCTGACCAGCTGATGCGATTGCGACAATGAATACGCGCTACCCACCTGATTTCCAGGGGATGCATTTGCGGATGCAGGGAGCGCTTTGCACTGGATCATGAGAAAAATGACTTACGGATAGATTTAGCCACGAAGTTTACGTTTCACCATCAAAAAACGGCTTCAGCGAGGCCAATGGTGCAGCGCAACACTTGTCGGCTGGGAGTTCTGCAAGAGGCTCATATGAAATGGCAGAGAGCGGCATATTGACACTCGGGTTGGCGAAAGAAGGATTTCACCAACTCGGGGAGTTTCTGGATTCGGCGCAACGCGCCGAGGGCCAGCCGCTTCATTTCGTCCTTGGACTGTACAAGTTGCCGGGAAACCCGGCGCTTGACGTGCGCCCAAACTTGCTCGTCGGGGTTCAACTGCGGCGAGTAAGGCGGCAGGTAGAACAACTTGAGCTTGCCGTCCTGGGCTTCGACAAATTTCTTGATCAACTTCGCCTTGTGAATCGGGTGACCATCGACAATGAGGAAGACCGGCGTCGTGGCGCCAACCATCAGTCGCTTGAGAAATTCCCGGAACACTTCGGCATTGACCGAGCCGTCGTGAAGCATGAAACGGAATTTGCCACGCGGACTGACCGCCGAGATCATGTTCAGCGAGAAGCGGCGTCCAGTCACTTCCACGACCGACGTTTCACCCACGGGCGCCCAGGTTGTTCCCGTGTGGCAGTCGGAGCAAATTCCCGATTCATCGGCAAAGTAGATGGTCGCACTCTTGGCTTTGGCTTCTGCACGAATCGCCGGGTAGATCTCGGCTTCCCAGGCCCGCACCAGCGTCGCGTCCTGCTGCCACGCCTGGTAGAGCGGTTTCTGCGCCGAGAAGCCCAGCAGTTTCATGATCCGGCTGACCGAGGCGAGCGACAGCTTCTTGCCGAATTCGCGCTCGATAAGGGCCGCGATCAGCGACAGGGTCCACAAGCCAAAGACGAACTTGAATTGCAGCGGGGTGTTGTCTCTCACCGCTTGGGCAAGCCAGCGCATCTCTTCCGCACTCACCTTCGGCGGACGCCCCGGGATCGGCTTGGCCAGCAGGGCGTTCTGACCGCCGTTGGCAAAGTCCGCCAGCCAGCGAAAGACGCTGCGCACATTGATGCCATAGGCCACCGCCACACTGCTCACGTCTTGCCCTTCACGAATCGCCTTGACGGCTTGCTGTTGCATCACCTGAAGCGCCCCATGATCGTGCTTGCGACCGTCCGAAGTTCTTTTGCATTTCAAAGGATAGGAAATTCAACGGCGCCGAAGAGAGTGTATAAGCCTCCATCAAGGGGGGGTCAATCTCGAATTTGGCCCCGTGAGCCCAAGGCTTCCGCGCTCGAACATTATAACGGACTCAGTCCGAGGAAACGCATGCGCAGTTGATCATTCCAAGCCGCTCTTTTTCGCTTCAGGCGCAAGCTGGATTTGACCGTATCAGTCGTATCCATGCGCAAGAGGTTGAGGATGATTTTCTTGGCAAGTTTGTATACCTCCGTCATAAATCGTGGTTTTCGTGGTGTGATATTCTGCAACCCGTTGATTGTATTGAGTTCGCAATTTCGGCCTAAAATGTAGTGCCATAATTGTATTGCCAGGCGGTTTCTGGCCTGCTTGTTGCGTTATCCTTGGGGCATGTTCATCCGTACCACCCCCACACGCAACAGCACGACGGGCGAAAGCTATATCACCCACCGCTTGGTGGAGAGCCGCCGTGTCGGCGGCAAGGTACGCCAAGTGACGTTGCTCAACCTCGGTCGCCATTTCCCGCTCGCCAAAGAACGCTGGCCTGATCTGTGTGCGCGCCTCGACCAGCTCTTGTCTGGGCAGCAGGCACTGATGCCGATGGCGGTCATGGAGAACGTGGAGCGCTACGCCCAGCATTGTTTTGCCCGGCTGGTGGCCCAGGCGGCGCAGCGACGTCGGCCAGTACGGCAACCGCTGCGTCTGCCGCGTCGCCTGCGACCTTTGTCGAAGTCGATCCGGACAGCCTGGAATTCACCCAGGCGCGCTCCATCGGCGTCGAACACGTGGCCCTGGCGGCGATGCGCGAACTGGCCTTCGAGCCGCTGCTGGAATCGCTGGGGATCAGCGGTGTGATGCGTACCGCCATCGTCGGCTCGATCATCGCCCGCATGGCCGTGCCGGGGTCGGAGTTGGCCAGCCATCGCTGGCTGACCGGAACCAGCGGTCTGGGGGATCTGCTGGAGGTGGATCTGGCCGCGCTGCCCTTGTCGCTGTTCGTACCGGCTGAATTCCGGCCAATTTGAGGAGGTCGTGCCGGTTTAATACTGGCCAGGGTGTTCAACCTAACCTGTGCGATTTTTGTGCAGGAGCGAGAAAGGGTGATCACCATGGAGATGTTCGGTAGAGTTCGCAGGATGTTTTTCAGGGACGGCAAGTCCCGGTCGGAAATAGCGCGACGGACAGGGTTGTCGCGAACGACGATAAAGAAGTGGCTGAAGGTTCCGTTGGGAACGGAGCCCAAATACCAGCGGGCCAGCAAACCCGGCAAGCTGAGCGGATTCAAGGAAGAATTGGTCAGGGCGCTGAAAGTCGATGCCCACCGTCCGCGCCGCAATCGGCGCACCGCTCTGGCGCTCTTTCACGCCATCAAGGCGAAGGGATACGCTGGCGGCTACACGGCGGTGACGGACTATATCCGTGGCTGGCATGCCAGTAATGGTCACGCGGTGGCGCGCGCCTTTGTCCCGCTGCAATTCGAACCGGGTGAGGCACACCAGTTTGACTGGAGCGAAGAACACCTGATGATCGGTGGCGTCTGGCGCAAGATCATGGCAGCGCACCTCAAACTGTGCTTCAGCAAAGTGTTTGTCGTCCAGGCTTACCCGATGCAGAGCCATGAGATGCTGTTCGACGCCCACACGCGATCCTTCGCCGCCTTGGGCGGCATTGCACGGCGTGGCATCTACGACAACATGAAGACCGCGGTGGACAAGGTCAAGAAGGGCAAGTCGCGGATCGTGAATCAGCGCTTTGCGGCGATGACCGCGCACTACCTGTTCGATGCCGACTTCTGCAATGTTGCTTCCGGATGGGAGAAGGGCATCATCGAGAAGAACGTTCAGGACAGCCGGCGCCGACTCTGGCAAGACGCTGCCCATGAGCGCTTCGGCTCCTTCACCGAACTCAATTTGTGGCTGTTGTCCCGCTGTCGGGCGCTGTGGCAGGAGCTCAAACATCCCGAGTACGATCTGACACTGGCCGAAATGCTCGAGCAGGAACAGCAGCATCTGATGCCGATGATTACGCCGTTCGACGGCTACGTCGAGACCTTGGGCAAGGTTTCCAGCACCTGCCTGGTCAGCGAGGAGCGCAACCGGTATTCGGCGCCGTGCGAACTGGTGGGCCAGATGGTCAGCATCCGTATCTATCCCGAGCGGATTGACCTGGTTGCGCACGATGCCGTGGTGGCCAGTCATGTCCGCTGTTTCGGGCGCAACGAAACACGCTACGACTGGCAGCATTACCTCCCGCTGATTGAGCGCAAGCCGGGAGCACTGCGCAATGGCGCACCGTTTGCAGACATGCCGGATCAATTCAAGAAATTACGTGGTCTGCTACTCAAGCACGAAGGTGGCGATCGGGTCATGGCCAAGGTCCTGGCGGCTGTTCCCAAGCATGGACTGGAGTCGGTGCTGGTGGCTGTCGAACTGGTGCTGGAATCCGGCAATCCCAGCGCCGAGCATATCGAGAACGTGTTGCATCGGCTCAAATCGACGCCACCGCCAACACCGGTCGAGACCGAACTCACCCTCAACGAAGAACCAGTCGCCGATACCGGTCGCTATGACAGCCTGCGCATGGAGGTGAGCCATGCGTGATATTGCCGCCGAGTTCAAGAGTTTGCGTCTGCATGGTATGGCCGGTGCTTGGGATGACTTCGTGGCCCAAGGGGATTCGCTCACCCTCCAGACATCTCGCCGCCTCATCGAGAATTTGCTTCAGGCCGAGCATACGGACCGCCATATGCGCTCGATCAGTTACCAACTGCATTCCGCCAAGTTTCCGGTGCATCGCGACCTGGCGGGTTTCGACTTTGAGCAGGCCAAGGTTGATCAGCGCCTGATCATGGAACTGGCCGACCTGTCCTTTACTGAGGAGGCACACAACGTCGTGTTCATTGGCGGCACCGGTACCGGGAAGTCACATTTGGCAACTGCGCTCGGGGTATCCGGCATTACCGGGCACAACAAGCGTGTGCGCTTTTACTCGACCGTCGATCTGGTCAATCTGCTCGAACAGGAGAAAGCCGCCGGCAAATCCGGCAAGCTCGCCTTTGCGCTGATGCGCATGGATCTGGTCATTCTGGATGAGTTGGGATATTTGCCGTTCAGCCAAGCAGGTGGTGCATTGTTGTTCCACCTGCTCTCGAAGCTTTACGAGCACACCAGCGTGATGATCACGACGAATCTTGCCTTCGCCGAATGGGCCAGTGTCTTTGGTGATGCCAAGATGACCACGGCATTGCTCGACCGCCTGACCCATCACTGTCACATCGTAGAAACCGGTAACGAGTCGTATCGTTACCGGCACAGCACGGCGACTGCAAAATCCCGTATCAAGGCCAGGGAGCAGAGCAAGCGAGGTAAATCTGAATCAGCAATTGAACCGTTCTGATCGGCCGCCGCGCGGGGAATTCCGCTACGGGCTACGCCCTACGCGCACTTCCCCGCGCATCACGAAGCCACTCCCCAGCAAACCGACCCATAGGAGGTGAAACAGACCAATTTACGTTACACTTATCCACAGTTGCCATCATGACAAGCAGCTATAGCCCCTGGCCAGATTTCAATCGGCACCCCTGATCAGATTTCACCCGGTATAGACAACGACACCGACAAACGCCCGGGCGATTGGCGAAGCGATAAGGCTCTCCGGGCGAGCCGCAGTGGTCACAAACAAACCCGGCGTCCCATCGGGCGCGCTCAAGGTAGGCCGCACACGCCGCTTCATCCGGGAACAGTCGCTGAAACTCAGGAAGCGAGCGGGGAAACGGCAAATCGTCTCGTTCAAGCACGTCGATAACCATGGCCATCCCAAATTGTCGCAGACGCTCAACATACTACCTGTAGTGGGTTTGGGAGACAACCGGATAAGCACGGTTTGATCAATGGCCCGCCCCACACCCTGTTCGCCTCGCAATGCCCGTTCAAATTCCAGACCGGACAGCGTGCGAAATCCATTTTTTTGCAACCATTGAAGTTGCCGCGCGAACTCATCAACGGCAATCGTGATGCTGCCTGCGCAAGGCAATACCCGATGATAGGCAAGCACAGGAATCGGCAATCGGAAAAGTGATCTCATTTGATTCCCTCTCATCGAAAAATTAGCTGCATCAGGGCACGAGCAACAAAGATTGAATTTGTCACCAGATAGCGCCTCCAGAGCCGACCTGGCTCGCTGCACAACCGATGGAACCACTCAAGGCCATTGCGCTGCATCCACAGCGGTGCGCGTGATATCGTGCCAGCGTGGTAATCAAAGGCCGCACCCACACCAATCATCACAGCGCCAATCCTGCCCCGGTGCGCTGCCATCCACTTTTCCTGCTTTGGACAACCCAGGCTTAGCCACACCGTGCCCGCGCCGGAAGCGTTGATGCGCTCAACATCCGCAGCGTCCTCTGCTGCGGTCAACGCCCGAAAAGGCGGTGAAATCGCCCCGGCAATCTTCAGCGCAGGGAAAGCCGCCCGCAAACGCTGCTGCAAGATCGCCAAGGTTTCATCGGTGCTGCCATACAGAAAAATCGACTCATCGCGCCCGGCGGCTGTGGCGCAATACTTCCACATCAAGTCCGGCCCATTGATGCGCTGCTGCGTGGGGAAGCCCAGCTTGCGCAGCATCCAGGCCACCGGCGCACCGTCCGGGGTCGCCATGTCCGCATTCGCCACCACCTCGCCAAAGGCGGCATCCTGCCCCGCCGTCACCACCGAATGCACATTCGCGATGCAGACATAGCAGCTCTCGTGCCCTTGCCCCCAGTGGCGGATGCGTTCAAGCGCCTGCTCCCAACTGATCGCATCAATCGGCACGCCCAGCACTCGCCCGGTAACGCGCTGATCAGACATGCTACCCTTTCACTTCCTCGATCGCCTCCTGATAGATCGCCATCAGGCGCTGGTAATTCACCTCGGCAGAAAACTCGGCCTCATATTGCGCCCGGGCCTTGCGACCCATCTGACCCATTTCAACCGGATGCGACAGCGCCCAATTCATCTTTTCGGCCAATGCATGAGCATTGCCCGGCTCGAACAACAACCCGGTTTCGCCATCTCGCACAATTTCAGCCATTGATCCCATCCGACTTGCGATCACCGGCAAACCACAGGCAAACGCCTCCACGATCGTGCGTGGAAAATTTTCGTACCAGATACTGGGCATAACCAACGCAATCGCCTGGCTCATTTCATCGCGAACTACCGCCGACGGTTGGCTACCCAGCGCAGTCACGCCACTCAGGTCATTCAACACACCAGCTTCGGGACCATCTCCCGCCACGCGCAAGACCGCACCCGCACACAACCCAGTCGCCTCGGCCAAAGTGCGAATACCCTTTTCAAGCGACAGGCGGCCGACGTAAAGAATCCCCCGCCGGGGTTGGGTCGCTGGTGGAGCGAAATCCACAAAGTTCGGCTTGAGAGCAATGCGCTCGGCAGGCAATCCGCCCTCGATGAACTTGCCGCGACAAAACTCGTTCAGCGCGATGTAGCGTGTCACCTTGTGCTGATACGTGCCCAGGCGGCGATGCAACGTCAGCATGGCGGCCGCCACGGCGGAAGCCGGAAGCGAGTCGCGATAGCAGGCGCGCACCACGCCGCGCCATGGCAAGCGCCCCATGCAGTCTTCGCAAACCTTGCTATCGCGCAAAAAAAGTGCATTCAGGCACATCAGGCGAAAGTTGTGCAACGTCTGCACCACGGGAACCCCTGCCCGTGCCGCAGCCCAATACAACGAAGGGGAAATAAGGGGAAATGTGTTGTGGGCGTGGATTACATCCGGCTGAAATCTTCGGATCAGTTCCGCCAGACCATCTTGCGTGCGTGCCGACCAAAGGGTTTGCCGCGCCAACGCCAGCGACGAGATGCCGCTCACGTCATCATTGCTTCGAAAATAGGTTGCAACTTCATGGCCATGGCCCCGCAACAACGCAAGCTCGGCATCGACAACCGAGTCCTCACCGCCGCGAAGCTGGTAGGCGTTAAAGACGATCAGGACTCTGAGGAAACTCATGCCGTAGCGGGTTCCATTGTCTGCGCAGGAGGTACGGGCCCGCCCAAGTCGGGGTGGCCAAGAAAATCGGCCAGATCAGCAGCGACCTTGTCTGCGGCAAAGCGGCCAACAAAACGCTCCCGCGCGGCCTGCTGGCCGGTTGCCAAACTCTCCGGCGCATCCAGCCACTCGATGATCAATCTTGCAGCGGCTTCGGGTGCATCGAGAGGAATCAAGCGCCCTTCAGAGCCGTCGGTAAAGACTTCAGGTAAGCCTCCCACGGCTGGGGCAAAAACCGGGAGTCCGTGCGCCATGGCTTCGATCAGCACAATTCCGAAACTCTCCATGCGAGCCACGTGTACGAAGGCACGATGCTGGGGCATAAGGCTGGCAGCGTTTCTCACGAAGCGCGCGAAGCTTGTCTGGCCTGCCGGATTGCGTTGGCCAGGCCGAGCGCGGCATTTTCGAAGGTGTATTCGCCCACCCGTGCCAGACTGCTATGCGAAAAACGCTGATATTTCGCTTCGTCGGTGAGCAGGTCTACCGCAGCGTCTGTCCATGCTGCAAGGTCCATATCCCGGACATAGCCGTTGCTGCCATCGACGACAAGTTCGCCGGCTGCGCCGGCATGTGGCGAGACGATCACCGGCAAGCCGGCCGCACATGCCTCGTTCGCCACCACCCCCCAGACGTCCCCTTCGGAAGGGAAAAGAAAAATACGGGCATCCCCGTAGCAAGCCGGAAGCTCCGCCTGGCTGACATAGCCCACAAAATGCGTATCGACGTGATCGGAAATCTGGTTGGCGAAGTCGCGCATTTCGGACTCCATGGCGCCGCTGCCGACAAAGCTGATCGATGTCCTTCGCCCCAGTCGAATCGCGACTGCCCGTGCCATTTCCATCGCAAACAGCGGCCGTTTAAAATCTACAAAGCGACCGCAAAAAATGAAGTCAGTCTGCTTCGCTTTGTCTGGCAAATAAAAGCGCTTGTTATCGGTGCACAATGGAGAGAGATGAATCTGTTTGTCTGAAACGCCGTATTGCCGAAATAGTTCCACGCGAGCCATCGCAAGCGCCAACGAATGCGCAACTAAGCCGAAACACGATGCTGCGGACAAGGCGATGCATCGAGGACAGGTGTTTTTCCGATTGCGCGGTGCCATCAGTGAAAACTACATGTGGCACGCGGTGTACGACAGCCCATGCAAAGGCGTACAGATGGGTGGGATCGTAGCCCATCGTAATGACAACATCCGGGCGCAAGCGGTTCAACAATGACCAGACAGCCGGGTCGTTGCTCTTGAAACGCCGGTCCATCTGCCGATAACGACCATTCAGGAAGTGGGATGATCCGTAGGCTGTAGCATCGAGCGATGTATCAATGTACGGCGGCGCGAAGTAAATAACCTCTAGTTGGATATCTTCAGATTCAGCGATGATACCCCATCCTGGTACTCGATAAGGTGCGGGTGCATTTGTCACAATGACTGCAGTGATTTTTGTATTCAACGCTATTTACTCTGAGCAATTTCTGTTTGAACAGACCTGCCACTAGCCATGTGAGCCTCTTGCAAAACTCGAGATCCGTCAAGACTGGAGTTGTTAGTGACTAAATCCCTGTAATTCTGTCATAAAAATGGTCTAATATGCTATTTTGATCTTAACATTTAAAATTCCTGCTTTCACCCAACCGACCCATGCCGCGTTTTCGCCTGAAAGAATCGAACCGCAAACTGACCTCCTACGCAGGACTGTCGCTGATCGGCCAATGCTGCGAAGCCGCGTTGGCGGATCCAGGCGATACGGAGCGCGATGATTGGTGACCATCGCCACCTTCAGCCGTCCAGTTTTTTGAGCAGGCCCTAATGCTGTATCTGGCATCGATATTGCGCGCTCACTGATGAGGCCCTCACCGCACACCCCGGGCCATATCGCCGCCATTGCGTAATGTCAGCCTAATCGGCATGCCAGAAATTGGTACGGTTCGCAGAGTTTCCAACTTCTCCGCTGGAGCACTCCGGCCATCAATGTAATCGATGGACAATACGCGCTTTCCGGCAGGAATCTGGAAATGCGCTTCTCGAGTACCTGTGTCCCATACTAGCAATTCTTCAGTACCCGAAGCCGAGCCAGACTGCCGATTTAGTCGACAAGACCAGTTTGTCTGATTTGTAAAACAAGCAACGCCAGGATTATCTGCCAGCCAGCCAGCTAAAGTCGCAAAGGCCTTGGCGCCCGGCTTGTACGCCCCATTTGAAGGCTCGATCAAGCCCATGAATTTGTTATCCCAAGCGTACCAGTAGAAACGTTCCAGCCCGGCCGCGCGTCCGACGATCAGCGCTCGAGCGACCCAAGCTCCGGACTGGGCGACGCTGATGCGCATCCACCGAGGATCTGCACCAGTCTCAGGTGTCCGGTCACCGTTCTCAATCCACCATCCCGATTCGGTATTCCACAGGGGAAGATCGCCAACGCCGGCCTTTTTCATCACAGCCCGCACGCGGCCCACAAGGGCAGTCAGAGCCTCTGGCAGCCCCTTGAGAACACAGAAATGGTAACCCACTATGTCGATACAGTTCTTGCCACCCTTTTCAAGAAAAGCCCCGAGCAATTCGGGCTCGCGACCTTCTCCCACCATTGAAGGAGAGACCAGCCGGTTGTCCGGTGAAACCGATTTGAGTACCCGTTGCGCTTCGCAGGTGAGTTCCACCAGCTTTTCCGGCGTACCGGAGAAAAAACTCACCTCGTTCGGCTCGTTCCAGATTTCGAAATCCCGGATGCGGCCCTTGTAGCGTGTTGCCACTGTGCGCACATAGTTCCGCCAATCCTCCAAGTCGCGGGGCTCGGCGGCATTGCCGGGTGAATAGCTCGACCGTTCGCCAGGCCGAGCCGATGCCCAGCGCGGCGAGAGGCCCAAGGGCAAAAGGATCTCGACGCCAGCAAGACGCGCCATGGCTACATAGCGATCCAGCCGGGCAAAGTCCCAGCGGCCGCGCTCCGGCTCCAGATTTGGCCAGGCTGCATCGGCATCCCAAAGGCGCCAGCTGCCAAACCCCGCCCCCGGCCATTTGGTCCCCTCATCGGCTCGGTGCATATGCATGCCAAGGTACGGCACTCCTGCCGGCCTGGAATACTGGGTAGGGCTTGCGGCCTGTAGCGAGCCACAGCCAACGATAAGCAGCAACGGAAACAGCCACTTCATGATTTTCCCCATCTCCAGCGCGTAAAGCCCTCGATCCGGCCCAAAGCCGTAGCCAAACCCGCTGTCAGAACCTTGAAGCCCTTTCCGCGTACCAGTGGCAGCACCACGGGTGCGGTGCAACCACGCAGAATCACATAGGAACTCAGGCGATGCTTGGCGTAGAGCGCACCGGTACCACGGGAACGACGGCGAGATTGGCCAAAGGCTGCGCGCCAATCGTCAACCTCGGTGGGTAGAGCGTAGGCGTGGTGCACCCTCGCCAGGAGGCAGCGAGCCACCTCGGCGTCTGCAGCGAGGGCGCGCAACAAGTAATCGGTTTCCTCACCGCAGCCATACCATTGACCTACGCCAAAACGGACATCGAAGCCCCCCAGACTATCGACCAGGGCACGATTGAAAAAGAGACAGATCGAACTGGCCTCGCCACCGCGGAAATTTCGCCAAGCCGCAAGTTCAAGTTGGCCGGCTGCACCCACCGCCGTGCCGGCCGCGGCCTGTTCGACCCAGCAAGCCACCACGCCTTGCAGGCGGGGATTCTGCCGGCAGGCATCCAGGACGTTGGCCAGCGTGTCCGGCTCGTACCAGCAGTCATCATCCGGAAAACATATCCAGTCACCTTGGGCAGCCGCGATGCCGGTATTGCGCGCGGCGGCGAGGTTGGGCGGCTCCAATTGCCGGGTACTGATATCCAGACCGAGCCGACGCGCCCGATCAATGTGGGGGAGCAGCCGCCCGTCGGCGTTCTGGTCGACGACGATGATCTCGAAGTCCCGGCAGGTCTGAGCCACCAAGCTGTCGAAAAGCCGGTCCAGCTCGGCGGTGCGGCCAACGGTGGCGAGAATGAGCGAGAAGCGTGGCATGGTCAGACTTCACTTGCCAAGGCACTGCGACAACGCACCAGAAAACGGGCGTAATGCATGGCCAGCGCAACGGGACTCCAACCAGCGTGGCTAAGCCGGACGCGAAAATCCTCTTTCATGGCCGCAAGGCGGTTGCTTGTGGACAAACTACCAGCGTGCTCGCGAAAAGCCGCCAATGCCTCGTCCAGCTGGACAGGGTCGCCATAGCGTGCAAGCTTTAGCCAGAGATCAGTGTCCATCGCATATTTCAGGGCGGTATCGAAACCACCCGCCTGGGCGAACAGGTGGCGCCGCACGAAGGTAGCGGGATGAGGAATGAAATTGCCCCGCAGCAGGCGCTGGGGACTGTAACGAGGCACCACGAAATTCTCGCTGCGCAAATCACCACCCACATCGCGCGCAATGCGCCCGAAGAGCCAGCCGCGGTCCATGCTTTCCATCTGCCGGGCCACAGTCGACAGCACATCGGGGCGTAAGTAATAGTCATCGGAATGCAGATGGGCGATCACGTCACCAGTGGCGACCTGGGCGCCGGCATTCATGGCGTTGCTGATGCCCCCCCGGACGTTCTCAACCAGCACGTACGGGCGCTGCAGGGCTCTGATGCGCTCCAGGGTACCGTCGCTGGAACCGCCATCGACGAAGACGTATTCGATGTGGGAATAGTCCTGGGCCAACACGGATGCGATGGATTGCGCCAGAAAGGGCTCGCTGTTCCAGGTACAGGTAATGATGCTGAAGGTCAGTGGCATTGGGCTTCTCGAAACGGAAGTGTCGCCTCCGCACGTAGCGATGCCCCGGATTCCGGTGCACGCAGGACAATCACAAAGAGCAGGAAATGGATGAGGACTTCCGCATCAATCAGTCCGTTCATGGCAAGCGGTGCTTCCGAGAAACAACGAAGCAGGATCATGCCAAACAAAGCAAGGGAAACTCCACGCGTTGCGGGCGCCATTCGGAGTACAGCAGGGATCAAGTAACGGAGATAGATCAGAAGACCGATGAAGCCGACTAATCCTGCTAGCGAGAGCGTTTGCAGGAACTGGTTGTGCGCGCTAAATGCAAATGACATACGAACCTCGGCCCGAAATTTAGGTCCCCATATTTCGGGTCCATAACCAAAAAGCGGATTGCGCTCCCACTCCCTGATGGCGATTTCCCAGATGGCCGTTCTGCCAGTAAGTGTGGCGACACTGCTGCCCACTTTGGAGTCCGCAAATCGATCCCAGATTACTCCAATGTCTAGAAACATGAGCGTCACCAATAAGACAATGCCTACTCCTAGCATAGCCAGAACAGGCATCGAGCTGGCCCGATGTCGGTTGTGAATAGCCCATTGATACCATCCTAGAGTGGTCAGTACGATCAGCAACGCGACCCATACGGTTTTGGACTGAGCAAAGAAAAATACCATGCATGTGGCAAGTATCAGCAGGGCGCGCAGCCAGCGGCTGCGCGTGGGCTGCAGATATTCCATCAACAAGGTCACTAATGCCAGCGGACCAATGCTATTAGGATTGAAGCCAAGCCCCCACAAGCGTATTTCTAAGCCGGGAATAAGCCCATCTTGATAGTTGGACTGGACAGCAATAGCGGGCACAAGCAAAGCAGCAATCAGGCTCCCAACCATAAGGACATAAAGGGCTGCTTTGGCTAGTTTTATTGTTGCCTCCAGTGACTCTCGCCGGGCTGCCCAGGCCGCTGCAAAAATCACCAAAGGGTAGAACATCGAGTGAACGAAGACGGGTACCGTCCCGAAAACGCTGGGCAAGAAATTAGCGGCGACAATATAGACAAGCAAGGCAATGAACAGAGGTGTGCCGGGAGCAGCGGGCAAAGATTGCCGCCGAACAGCTGTGCCGATCAGTTTGGCAATGGCGACACTCAAAATCGCCAAGGTGATCAGCCGCATGATCCAGTCCCCGCCACCCGACTGTTCCGTTAGCAATTCAATCTGCTTTTCCGCGAAGACCAGGTTGCGCCCGGACAACAGCGTACTCACCGCGATACCGAGCACAATCAAGGGCGCGATGGCGGGCATGAACCTCTCACTCCACAGTCGCTCTCCATGCAAGGAAAGAGCAACGGCGACCACCACGGCGATGGCTGCACCCAAAGCCAGGAGGAGATAAACGGCATTGACGATAACTTCAACAATGGACATCGGCCAATTCCTTGACACGCAAGCGCCGTAGCCACCACGCAACCTGCGCGGGCTGCGAGCGGCAAGCCGTTCCAGCAGGTCGTTACACTCTTGGGGAATGACACCTGGCAAAATTGTCAGCAGAAGAAAGTAAAATGCTGTGGTCAATGCGCCACCTGCCATGAGACGACCAAGTGCTGCCAATCCTTGGGCTTTCAACCATCCATCAAGAGCATCAGCGAAGACAGCACATGCCAGGGCAACCAGCAAACCCCCGCGTAGAGCTCGCCACAATCCATTGAACGGTAGCGGTATCAGTTGCCTGGCTGCAGCGAGCATTAACGCATAACGTAGCGCAAACAACAGCAGCACGGCCCAAGCCACGGCCTCCACCGAATGCTGGGCAGCAAGCCATGACACGACCACCCAGAGCACGGCCATGGGCAACTGCACCTTGAACTCTCTCTCAGGGACGCCGCCGAGCCACAAGAGTGACGTAGTGAAGCCCCAAAAAAGGTATAGCGGCATGGCTAGCGCCAGAGGGGTGACAAGTTCGGCAGATCCAACCCACTTGGTGCCGTAAAGCGCCAGGACAAAAGTTTCGGCGATGCTGGAAACGCTTGCGAACACTGGCATGATCACCACTGCCGTCAGCGCGATCAGGGCCAGATAGATGCGCGCAATCAGCTCCCGATCCAGAGCGATCCGCGAGGCTGCAGAAAAAAATATCGGCTGCACGATAGCCAGCAGCGTACTGACCGGGCTGTAAAGAAGATTGTAGGCAGTCGAATACAAGCCAATCTCGCGGCTGGCAAAATACCGGGCGATAACGACACGTTCGATGTTGCCAATAATCCAGTTGGTGACGTTTGTAACCAATACGGTTGTGCCATATTGCATAATCTGGCGCCCACCACTGAACCAGAAAAGGGGGTGCAAAGAATGCCGGACACCGGAATAGAGGATCACCGACGTGATCAATGCCTGCACAATCCAGGCAGCCACCAAGGCCGACACGGCAGCACCATAAACGGCCAAAGGTACGCCAACAAGAACATAACCCCCTGCATAGCCAATAATGTTAGCGATCTGGATGCGCTTATGGTCCAGGTTACGCTTGAGCAAATTGTGGGCAGGCGCCATTAACGCATTAATCAGGCAAACCACTGCGAGACCCGCTACTACCCCGGCGGCTTCAACATCCCCAAAAAACAAAGCAATCGGTCCGCTAAGGGCTGCCACGACGCCCGTAACCAGCAAACCAAGGACAACCTGCCAGGTGAAGACGAAACGCAGATCTTGTTCCGTCACTTCGTCCTTCTGGATCAAGCTGTAGGCGATGCCGACGTCGGAAAAGAAGTTGCTGAAGCTGATGACGATGGCGCCAATGGCAAAAAGCCCGTATTGCTGCGGACCGAGGATACGGGCGAGGGCAATTTGGGTAGCGAGTTGCAACAGGATTCGGAATACTGAACCACCAGTCCCCCAGAAAACTGCCGAAAGGCTTCGGTTTCTCAGATCTTTCATCGCTGCCTTCTGGTCAACGCTGTTTGGACGCGCTGAGGAAACCGGCGAAAGCTTTACGGATTCCTTCAACAAGCGGAGTTTGCGACTGCCAGCCGATGTCCTTTAGCCGCGAAACATCAAGCAACTTACGTGGCGTTCCGTCGGGCTTGCTGGCGTCGAAGACGATCTCGCCCTTAAAGCCAACGACTTCTAATATTGTTCTAGCGAGTTCGTCGATGGTGATATCGACACCGGCGCCAATGTTGTACAAGCCTTCATTGATGTTCTGTTCCATCAGGAAGACGCAAGCGTCGGCCATGTCGTCTACATAAAGGAACTCGCGCATCGGCTTACCAGAACCCCAGACCGTCAATATCTTGTCGCCACGCTGCTTGGCTTCGTGAGTTCTTCTCAGCAGTGCAGGCAGAACGTGGGAGTCGTTCAGGTCGTAGTTGTCGTTCGGGCCATAAAGGTTGGTTGGCATCACGCTGACGTATTGCCGTCCGTATTGCCGGTTATAGCTCTCACACAGCTTGATGCCAGCGATCTTGGCAATCGCATACGGTTCGTTGGTTGGCTCCAGCGGGCCGGTGAGAAGGTATTCCTCCTTGATCGGCTGCGGGCAGTCCCGCGGATAGATGCAACTGGAGCCTAGAAACAGCAGCCGGTTCACATCAGCTTTATGAGCGGCATGAATGAGGTTGACTTCGATCATCAGATTTTGATAGATGAAGTCAGCCCGGTAGTTGTTATTAGCCTGGATACCGCCCACCTTGGCCGCTGCGAGAAAAACGTAATCCGGCTTTTCTTGCTCAAAAAACAGGTCGACCGCAGTTTGATCGATCAGGTCGAGTTCCTGATGCGTACGGGTGACAATATTGGTGTAACCCTTGGCCTGCAGGTTGCGCACGATGGCGGAACCGACCATGCCACAATGGCCGGCGACGTAGATTTTGGCGTGCTTGTCCATGCTTGATTACCGCCTATTCGTGGTGATCGTAGGTCTGGAAACCGGCCATCTTGACGAGCGCGTCGCGCTTGGCAGCGGAGTAATCGGCACGAACCATCTCCTGGACAAGCTCAGCCAGGGTGGTCCTGGGCACCCAGCCAAGTTTCTCCTTGGCTTTGCTCGGGTCGCCGAGCAGGGTTTCGACCTCGGTGGGGCGGAAGTAGCGGGAGTCGACCTTGACGATGATCTCGCCCGCTTTGAGTTTGACATCCTTGTTTGTGACGGCGGCAACGATGCCGATTTCCTGCTCGCCCTCGCCTTCCCAGCGCAGTTCGATTCCCAATTCAGCAGCGGCGAATTCGACGAACTGGCGCACGCTGTATTGCACGCCGGTGGCGATAACGAAGTCGTCTGGGGTCTCCTGTTGCAGCATGAGCCACTGCATTTCAACGTAGTCGCGGGCATGTCCCCAGTCGCGCAGGGAAGAGAGGTTGCCGAGGTAGAGGCAATCCTGCAGACCCAGCGCGATGCGGGCGATAGCGCGGGTGATCTTGCGGGTGACGAAGGTTTCGCCGCGTAGCGGGGATTCGTGGTTAAAGAGGATGCCGTTACAGGCGTAGATGCCGTAGGCTTCACGGTAGTTCACCGTGATCCAGTAGGCGTACATCTTGGCCACGGCATAAGGGCTGCGTGGGTAGAACGGCGTGGTTTCCTTCTGCGGGATTTCCTGCACCAGGCCGTAGAGTTCACTGGTGGAGGCTTGGTAAAACCTGGTCTTCTTTTCCATGCCGAGGATACGGATGGCTTCGAGGATGCGCAGAGTGCCGATACCGTCTGCGTTGGCGGTGTATTCGGGGGACTCAAAACTGACTGCCACGTGGCTCATCGCCCCCAGGTTGTAGATTTCGTCTGGCTGGGTCTGCTGGATGATGCGAATCAAGTTGGTCGAGTCGGTCAGGTCACCGTAATGCAGGACGAAATTCTTGTTTTCGACGTGCGGATCCTGATACAGGTGATCGATGCGGTCGGTATTGAAGGAAGAGGCACGGCGCTTGATGCCGTGGACTATGTAGCCCTTCTTGAGAAGAAACTCTGCCAGGTAGGCACCGTCCTGGCCAGTGACGCCGGTGATGAGGGCTGTTTTTTGCGTGGATGACGTCATGAATTCAGTCTTGATTTCAGTTTGGTTGGAGATTGCCGGTCAACCGTTGCCGATCTTCTGGCGCCAGCGCTTCGATCATTGGGGAAAACCCCGGCGCCAGGATGGTGCGGGCAAGATCGATGAGTGTGGGTATTTAGAGGGCGATCAGCCCAAGTAATACAGGAAACCACTCGGCGATGGCGGGGCGTTGCGAAGCTGGAAGGGCGGCTGTGTTCATTCAGACCCGGCCGAAGCAAAAAGCCGGGTAAAGACCCTGGATTTCTTTGCGCTCTCCGCAACTAAGTGCTTGTTCCTTTCGTCAGAACAAGCGCCCACATGATGAACCGAGAACCTGCTGGCGGACATAAGTAATCACCCGTTGTTGAGCATCGCACCGACAACCGCAACGCCGCTATGCTGCAACGATGAATGCAGCGTCTGCAGCCCGGGGAACGATGTCTTGTCCTTGCGCGCCACGATCAGCGCTCCCCGCGTGCGTGCCGTGATGGCCTGCACATCCGCCGTTTCGTTACCGGCCGGCGTGTCGACGAGGACGACATCGAAATGCCCCTGTACGTCGATCATCACGGAACTGTA
This sequence comes from Candidatus Rhodoferax bjergmarkensis, assembly GCA_016708345.1. GTDB lineage: Bacteria > Pseudomonadota > Gammaproteobacteria > Burkholderiales > Burkholderiaceae_C > Rhodoferax > Rhodoferax bjergmarkensis. Next base: position 13,866 of record JADJFX010000014.1, on the reverse strand, counting down.
TGGCAGGCGGGCAAGCAGTTCCTGCGGGTTGGGCGGCACCGCGCCGGCCGGCAGTACCGAAAGTGCCTTCAGCCCCGGGATTCGAGTAATGGCCTTGTCCAGATTCCCCCTGCCCGCCAGCACGCTGGACAGCCCGAGCTTGTTGGAGAGGCCAAAAAGTTCGTGTTGCCGTGGCTTGCGCAGATCGGCATCGATCAGCAGGGTGCGCGCGCCCAGTTGCGAGAAGACGACGGCGAGGTTGGCGGCGACAAAGCTGCGCCCGTCGCCGGATTCCGGGCTGACGATGGCCAGCGTCTTGTGCATTTCGGGTTCGGCGTCGAACCAGCGCAACGTCAACTGGCTGCGCAGGGCCCGCAGTTGCTCAACGATTGGGCTGAAGGGGCGGAAGGCGGCAACCAATTCTTCGCTGACACTATCGTCGCCTGGCTGCAGATAAGTGTAGCTGTACTGCTGGGAAAGCGCCTGCTGAACATCTTCTTCGGTAAGCAGGCCAAGGCGGATGGCGGCATCGCCAAAACGCAGGCCTTCTTCCTTCTGGGCTTCAAGAATCCGGGCGGCTGCTTCGGGAGTCAGACGGCCACTGTCGATGAGAATGGACCCGATGGAAACTGCCGAGGCGGTGTGCTGGGTATCGATGATGGCATTCATGGAAATCATGCCTCCCTTATCACGATGGCTTGGCCACCGGCATTGTTGCGGTCGACCAGCAATTTTCGCCAGAAATGCCATCTATTCCGGCGTTCCGGGGTCCGGGAACTATCCAACCTGGCAAGCACCGGCAGGCCGAGTGCTTCCGCGAGATCCTCGGCGGAACGCACCCGGCGCTGCATCAATTCAAGCACCAGCGCAGCGCCGACTCCAAGCAGCGTGCCGAGAAACATGGAGACCAGCACGTTCAGGAAGACCTTGGGCTTCGAGTGCACCAGGGGTTCTGCAGCCGGCGTCAGCACCGAGATGTTGGTCTGGATCGATTGCGATTCGAGCTTGCTTTGCGTCATGCGCTGGCCAACAGCGTCGAAGGCGCGCTGCTCCGAATCGACTTCGCGCATCTGCACGCTGATTTCGTCGCGCTGTTTATTGAGTTTCAGCACTTTGGTTTTTTGCTTTTCGATGGCGAGCTTGATTCCCGCTTCCTTGGCATCGCTGACGCGGCCGGCGGTGCCCACGCCGCTGGCCACCCTGGCGGTTTCGGCGCCGAGGCGTGCCTTCAGTTCGCTCAACTCCGCAGCGGCGCGCTGATACTGCGGATGGTTCACCCCGAAGTTGCCGGCCAGTTCCTTGAGCTTGGATTCCATACGGGCGACATCGGTCTTGAGCTGGTTGATCAGCGGGTTCTGGATCACTTCCTGCAGTGTGTCGGCGGCGCCGGATTTCTGCTTGCTGCTGGCGTCGGCCCCCAGCGCCTCGGCTTGCGTCAGTTGCCCGGAGAGTTCGTTGAGCTTCTGGGTCTCGTAGTCGAGCAGCTCGGTGGTGGCGACGATCCCGGTCCTTTGCTGGTAGTCGGAAAGCGCCTTCTGGGCGGCTTCCAGCCGCTCGCGCTGAACCTGGAGCTGGTTATTGAACCATTTGGCGTATTGCTTCGCCGGTTCGACGCGCAAGTCGTTATTGGTATCGATATAGGCTTGGGCAAACGCATTGGCCACGGCGGCGGCAACCGCCGCGTCAGGCCCCGAGAAGCCAATATTGATGACATTGCTTTCGCGCGAGGGCTTGACGTCCAGCTTCTTCTGCAACAGGCTGCCAAGCCAGGTGCGGATCTGCCCCCTGCCCTTGGTCTCGTCCATCCACTCCTGGCGGATTACCTCGTCCTCGTCCATCTTGAGCAGCTTGACGACGCGATGGGCTACGCGATCGCTGTTGATGATGTCGACCTGCGTTGCCATGTAACCCGGGGCCATCATGCCCGGCAGCACCATGCCGGCTATCGGGTCGGGCGATTTGACGTCGATGACCACCGACGTGGCCGCCGTATATTGCTTGGGCATTAGCAGGCTGACGACCACCGTCGTCAGCACCGTGGCGAAAAACGTCAGCAGCACGACCTTGCGGTGGGCCCAGAGGATGAGGAGGAATTGCTGCAAGGTCATCGGGATTACCGCCTAGAAAAGGCTCTCGCGCACATAGAGAATGTCGTCCGTCTGAATCGGGTCGGACAATTCCGGGGAGAGGATTTCGACACTGCCGTCGGCCTTCCGGCGATGCAGGCGGAGGCGGTCATCGGTGCCGCGCACAGTGGGACCGCCGGCCAGGGCCAGCGCCTGCTGAACGGTCATGCCGCGTTCGATGCGATAGGCGCCAGAGCGCTGGGCTTCGCCGTAGATGTAATAGACCGGCGCGCGATGCACGTAAATGACATCGCCACCGCTGACGATCGGGTCTTCGCTCTGCTTGCCTTGGATGTAGATGGCCGGAAAGTCGATTTCCTTGTGGAACGGCTTGCCGTCGCGAATGCCCGAGAGAATGACGGTGTCGGAGCCGGTCGGTGCAATGCCGCCGGCCTGGGCAAGCAGGTCGGAAACTCTGGCATTAAAGGTTTCCAGCGGGAAACGTCCGGGCCGGGTGACCTGGCCCAGAACGGAGACTTGGCTGCCACGCACCTGGTTGAGGACAATATTGACCTGCGGATTCTGCACGAAGCCGCCATTTTTCAGGCCCTTGGCGATGCGCTTTTCCGCGGCGTTGATGGTCAGGCCACCGACTTCCACGCTGCCGATCAGCGGATAGGTGATCGAGCCACCTTCGGAAACGCGGGTGTCGAGCGTGAGATCGGGGTTCTGGAAGACGAGGATGCGGATCGCGTCTCCCGGCCCGAGGGTGTAATCGATGTTGGCTTTTTCCTGTGCGATGGCGACAGCAGCCAATGCCAGATACGCCAGCAAACCAAATATGCGGCCAATAACCTTCATCATGCGTTTCTCCAAGAAAGGTGATGCTCTGGGACTCTCATTTTAGACCGGCGACGCCTTTTTCAATGGGACTGCCGGTCTGGGCTGCCGGTGGGGCCGGGCTGGCCGGCTTGGCGCCCTCGCCTGCTGCACCAGCGAATTCACCCTGGAACTCGATCTTGGCGGCAGACTTCAATTTCTTGACTTCGTCGCCGGCCGCTTGCTGCACGCGCAGGTTGTGCAGGAACTGCTGAATCCTGGCCTTGGCCTCCGCTTCGTCAACCGGCACCGCTTGCGAGGAAGCAACGCGAACCACAAGAATGGACTGCGAAGCCTCGATGACCCCCACCTGCCCGTCCTTGATTTGCGCGAGCTTTGGCAGTATTTCAAGGGGAATCTGTTCGGCGGCACGCGTGCCGCCACCGGCCTGAAAACGAACCCCCTTCTCTTTCAGCCAATTGACGATGTCGTCCAGCGGCTTGCCGGCGGCAGCCATCTGCTTGAGATCGCCGACGATTCCCGGCTTCGGCTCGACGGTGACTTCCTGCAGGGTATATACCCGGCGGCGCGAGAACAGGTCTGGATTTTCCGCGTAGTATTTGCGAATTTCTTCGTCGGTGGGTTTGGGCAAGGCGGCAATCACCTGATCCAGGTAGGCGCGGGCGACAATCTCGCGCTTGGCGGCTTCGATTGCCATCATGACTTCGGGATTGCGGTCGAGCCGCTTTTCGACCGCCTGGTCGAAGATGAGTTGCTGGTCGATCAACTTTTCGAGAATTTCCTGGCGCACGCGTGCGGCCGCTTCGGGCGGTATGCCCTGGGCCTTGGCGAGTACCGCGTTGATCTGGTGAACCGAGATCTCGGACGAGTTTACCTTTGCCGCCACCTGGGTGGCGGCCTTCTTTTCCTTGCCATCGCCACACCCGCTCAACACGATCGCTGCAGCGATGGCCAGGCTGGAAGGTTTGAAGGAGGTTGCACTATTGCAAACCATGTCGTCGTCCAGAAAGTAGATGCACGTGGCAAGTCTAGGGCAGAAAATCCCGATTCCGCGTGAATTATTTCACATACAGGCAAAGACAAGCCGCCGTGGTAGTCAATACACGACTACGGTCCCGGAGCAACAATTCAGCCTTCCGGGATGCCTTTCAGAATGCGTAGCTGCCAGAAATCCCGGCCATGTCGTTATCGAAATCGTTGATGGCCCTGTCGGAAGTTCGCGTTTGCCGTTGCACGAAGGTCGATACGGTCAATGGGCGTAATGGCGTCCAGTCAACAGCCACCAGGGCTTGCTGCAGAGTGTCTTCACGCCCGCCAAGCACGGCGACCGGCGCGCCAAGGTAGTCACGGGTTTCGCGACTGTAGCTGGCGCGCAGCGCCGTCTTGCTGAAAACCTGCCAGACGGGAGCGATGCTGAAAACCTGCGCCTTGTAGTAACTGGCTTCGAAGTCCTGGTAACTGACAAGGTCTTGCCGAAAACCGACGTTGATCCGCAGTTTGGCATCGACATTCCAGAGCCAGTCGAGCGAGCCGACCGGGCCGCTGAAGTCGCGCATGGCGTAAGTGTCGCTTACGCGATTGATATAGGCCAAGCGCCCGACGAGGGTGGATTTTCCGGTAGCCACCCAGGCAACACGAAGTTCGGCCTCGTTCTGATCAAAACCTGATTCTTCCAGGCCGCCGAGATCCTGGGTGTATTCGCCTCGCGAGCGACGCCCAAGCAGGGTCACGCTGCTTTCGGTGGATGTGAGATACTTGATGCCGAATTCTGCTGCGTTGGTCTGGTAATCGCGTTGGGCAATGAAGAGTTCGCTGTTCTTCTGATCAAAATGATTGACACCGCCAATCGCGCTGAAACCACCCCCAATTTCCCCCTCGACATCGAAGCGGTACATTTGGGTGGTTCTGAGATTGCGCTCACGCCCTCGATAATCGATGAAACTGTTCAAGCCTTCATTGTAGTTGGCCGACAAGTTGCCTTTTATGCGCGGCGTAAGCGACCACAACCAGGCGCCAGTCAGGTTCTTGCCAACGAAGTCAAGATAGTCATTGGTGCGGAAGCGGTTGTCGGTAAGGCTGGCATCGAGGACAAAGCGCTGCAGGCCGGCAGGCTTGTTGACTTTCAGCCCGACCGTGGTGGCAAGTATCTGATCCGAGGACTCAAACGCCTGCGGCGAGAAGAACAGGTTGCTGACATGCGTGGTATTGATGCCGGCATTGAGATTCCACATATCTTCCGGGTCGGCATGAGCCCCCTGCATCAGGCTTGCCAGCAGCAGCGCCAACAAGAGGCTTCTTGTAGCACTCATAGCAGGAAAAATTCTCCAACGAGAACGCTTGGGGTATCCGCCGCACATGCGGCGTTGCCTTTGTCGCGAATGTTTTCAGCAAATGGATGAAGAAGAAATTTCATGCCCGTGATCTTAACTGAGACGGGAATGAATTCAAAGTTTCCATGACAAAACACGTTGCTTATCAAGTCTTCTTCATCTTAATTGATACAACTGAGCCTCTTGCAGAACTCCCAGCCGACAAGTGTTGAGCCGACCCTTGGCCTCGCTGAAGCCGTTTTTTATGGTGAAACGTAAACTTCGTGGCCAAATCTATCCGTAAGTCATTTTCTCATGATCCAGTGCAAACCGCTCCCTGCATCCGCAAATGCATCGCCTGGAAATCAGGTGGGTAGCGCGTATTCATTGTCGCAATCGCATCAGCTGGTCAGCCGCCAAGGCCAGGATGCCAAACATCAGGTGCCCCATGACTTTGGTGGCGCCCCGAACCCGGATGTTTTCGCCGCCAAAATCGTCTTTGAGTCGCGCATTGCTGCGCTCGGCCACGGTGCGCTCGTTGAAACGGATCGCATCAGCCGGCTCGAATTCTTCTTTCGTACCGCCGCGTGGATTATGGTCAATCAGCGGCACATGATTCAGGCTTCGACTGTGCTCGTGCAACACGGTGCTGCAATAGGCGGCATCCATCACATCGTAAAGACTGGTGACGCGGGCAGCGCTGATCAAGGAGAGGGGAATCGCCGCACGGCTATCATGCATCGAGGCGGACGAGAGCAAGGCCGCGATGGGGACGCCACAATCCGCGCCCCGCGCCGGGCGGCCGCGCTTCTTTCGGGGCCGTGCCGCAGGGGCCGTGGTTTCACCGGCGGTATCGGCGTCCTTGCTTCGGGCCGGACGTTCGCGCGCATGGATCGCAGTGAGGTCGGATGCAAATCGTAGAGTCCAACGGGTTGGACGAAGCCGCTACGCGGAGGAATCGCTTGCTGCGGCAGCACGAATTATTCTGGACCTCATCCCCTCAATCCCGAGGGTTTGATTCTGCAATATTTCGTGAGGATAAACCAGCATGAAGACAACGACCGCCGGGCACTTTGACCGGCAATACCAGACGCATCTCAAGCACCTCAAGCTCAAGGGGCTGCAACCCAAGACCATCGAGGCCTACTCGCGCGCCATACGGCGCATCGGCGACTACTTCGATCAGCAGATTGACACGCTGTCCGAGCAGCAGTTGACGGACTACTTCACCGACCTGGTGGCATCGCACTCGTGGAGCACGGTCAAGTTGGACCTGTACGGGCTGAAGTTCTACTACGCGTATGTCTTGAAGAAGTCCTGGGTGGCGCCCGGCCTGATCAAAACCCCGAGGACGCAGCGTCTGCCGGACATCGTTACGGTCGATGAGGCCAGGCGGCTGTTCGCCGCCACCCGGGTGGTCAGCTACCGGGTATTCTATTTCACCTCTACAGCCTGGGACTGCGCCTAGGCGAAGGTCTGCGACTGCAAGTCGGGGATATCGACGCGGCACGCGGGCGCGTGCATATCCGCGACGCCAAGGGCAACCGGATCGCTTCGTGCCCTTGCCGCAAGCGACGCACAAGATCTTGCAACGATTCTGGAACGTGCATCGCAACCCCGTGCTGTTGTTCCCCAGTCGCCAGGGCGGCGTGAAGGCAGCGGCGACCGCCACCACGCCGATGGATCCCGGCGGCGTGCAGACCACGCTGCTGGTGGTGGTCCAGACCTGCGGCCTAAAAAAAAGATCACGCCCCACAGCTTGCGCCACAGCTATGCCACCCATCTGATCGAGGCCGGCGTCGATCTGATCGAGGTACAGAAGTTCCTCGGCCATCATTCCATTCTCACCACCGTCCGTTACACCCATCTCACCGACCAGACCAAGCATCACGCCCGCGACCGCATCAACGGCCTCATGGATGGCTTCGGCATCGCCTGGGGGAAGGTCCGCATGATCCGGCTGGCTGCCGTCATCGACACCTTCGAGGCTGACTTCCTGGCGCAGTACCGGGATCGACTCACGTCCGACCACTATCGAGCCCTGGCGGCGATGAAACACTGCCGCACCCAGGCCACAGCCCCATGATGCAGGTCCAATGCACGGGATGCGCGCAGCGAAGCTGGTGCCGCATTCCTGCGGCCACCGCCATTGCCCGCACTGTCAGCATCATGAGAGTCAGCAGTGGCTGGAACGCCAGATGAAGAAGCAGGTTCCGGCCGAGTACTTTCTGCTGACCTTCACCCTGCCCGCCGAATTCAGGGCGCTGGCCTGGGCACACCAGCGCGTCGTCTACGAGTTGCTCCTGCGCGGCACCTGGGAGACGGTGCGCACCTTCAGCCAGAACGACAAACAACTGCGGGGCACACCCGGCGCCATCGCGGTGTTGCACACGAACACGCGCCAATTGGAGTTTCATCCCCACGTCCATCTGGTGATGCCGGCGGCGGCAGTCGACGCCGAGCGTCGGCAATGGCGCAGCAAACGGCGCCGGGCCAAGGGCGGCTATCTGTTCAATCACAAGGCGCTGGCCAAGGTCTTCCGGGCGAAGCTGCTGGCGGCCATCGAAGCCGCCGGATTGGCGCTGCCCTGCCGCCATCCGGAAAAGTGGGTGGTGGATTGCAAATCCGTCGGCAACGGCGAGAAGGCGCTTGTCTACCTGGGCCGTTATCTTTACCGGGGCGTCATCGCCGAGAAAGACATCGTCGGCTGCGACAACGGCCGGTGTGCTTCCGTGATCGCGACGCCAAGACCGGTAAGGAACGGCGCACCGTGTCCGGCGCGCAGTTCCTCTGGCTGGTCTTGCAGCATGTGCTGCCCAAGGGCTTCCGGCGGGCACGCAACTTCGGCTTCCTGCATCCGAACTGCAAGCGCCTGATCGCCTTGCTGCAGCTGCTGCTGTCCCAAGGGACAGGGCCATCGCATACGCAGATGTCGTAAACGCTGAGCAAAAGTCGTTCACGATCAAGTGGTTATGACGGGGGCTTGTGGACTTTGGATGAATCAGGTCTACTCTCGATTTTTGTCGGGAATGGAAATGACATTGACGGAAGCCTTTGACGGACTGGACGATCCCCGGACGGGTCCTGCGCAACGACACGATTTGACGGAAATGATCCTGATGGCGCTGTGTGCGGTGCTGTGCGGAGCGGACAGTTGGGTGGATTGTGCCGAATGGGCCGAGGACAACGAAGACTGGTTGAAGCGCTACTTGGTGCTTGAGCATGGCACGCCCTCCCACGACACCTTTGGCCGGGTCTTCCGTCTGCTGGATGGCAAGGTGTTCGAGGCCTGTTTCCGCGCGTGGATCGGCGACCTGATTGGGGTCGTGGCGGGCGTGGTCGCCATTGACGGGAAGACCGCTTGCGGCTCCCGGGATGGCCATAACACCGCGCTGCACACGATCAGCGCCTACGCCACGGCCAGCGGCCTGTGTCTGGCCCAGGAGCATACGCGCGGCAAGGGCCACGAGATTCCCGCGATCAAGGCCTTGCTCGATACGCTGGCGCTCAAGGGATGTATCGTCACGATCGATGCCATCGGCTGCCAGACCGAGATTGCCCAGAAGATTCTCGACCGCGGTGGGGACTACCTGCTGGCCGTCAAGGATAACCAGGAGACCTTGGCCAAGGCCGTGCGGGAATTCTTCGCCGACGGGGAGAGTGCAGGCTTTGGAACACTGCCGGTGGATCGCTACCAAACCGTCGACAAGGATCATGGCCGCATCGAAACGCGACGGGCGCTGTGGGTCACCGACTTGTCCTGGTTGGCCAAGAAGATCCGGGAACACTGGCCCAAACTGGCCGGTGTCGGCATGATCGAACGGCGTCGGGAAATCAGCGGCACGGTTTCCATGGAGCGCGCCTTCTACATCGGCAGCCGGGGTGTGACGACCGCCGAATCCTTTGCCACGGCAGCGCGTTGTCATTGGGGCATCGAGAACCGCCTGCATTGGGTGCTCGATGTGACCTTTCGCGAGGATGACTGCCGCGTCCGGAAAGATCATGCGCCGCATAACTTCGCCGCCCTGCGCAAGTTCGCCCTTGCCCTGCTGCGCCAGGATACCCAGTATCCCAAGCGCAGCCTTCGCTCCAGACGCAAAACCGCCGAACGACTTGCCGACTATCGGGCCTCACTGCTCGGACTTACCCTTCAGGGGTAAATGCGATTGCCCTGTCCCAAGGGATACCGTCCCTGCGGGACATAAAGTTCGCTCCGGGTCGGTTGCTGGCCTGGGTCAAGCAGCGGGCGCCGATCCTGTGCGCGTGCTGCGGGGCGGTGATGGTAATCGTGCGGACGCGGATGCGGGCGGGCAGCGCAGGGGGCATGTCGGTGCCGATTGTCACGGCCGGGGCGCACTGATCGTAAGCGCCCAGCCCCTCGACGGGTGACGGGAGTCAGCGCCCATAAGCTGGGAGACCGGCTCGCCTCGACTCGCGCCATCATTGGCCAATTGGCCCGCCGACGCCCCGTGCAGCCGTCGGCGCCTGCCGCCACGCAGGAAACGGGCTCTCAAGCGTCCGTTTTACCGGTGAATCTCCCAACCGGGCCACTTCCCAAATACATATTTTCTGTGTCGGCTGACCGGCGCTCAGGACCAGGCTCGTCCAACAAACGGTTCAGATCGTGGCTGCGCACGATCTAACCTTATTCGTTCGGCGACCATCTGCATTGGATAGTATTGCTGACTGAAAGCGGCAGGCGACAGATGGCCGAGTCGCGCTTGCTTTCGAATCCGGTTGTAGAAGATTTCGATGTATTCCGTGATCTCACGTTTTGCTTGTTCGCGGGTAGCGAAGCGACGGTGATGGACAAGTTCTGTCTTCAGGGAACCCCAGCAACTTTCCATGGGGGCATTGTCCCAGCAGTTGCCCTTGCGGCTCATTGAAGCCTGCATGCCGAATTGCCGGAGCAGCTTCTGATAGGCATGGGCACAGTATTGGCTGCCGCGATCTGAGTGGTGGATCAGCCCCTTCCCAGGTCGCTTCGCAGCAACGGCCCGGAAGAGTGCCTGCATCACCAGATTCTGCGTCATGCGCGCATCCATGGCATAGCCAACCAACTCGCCATTGAACAGATCCTTGACGCCAGCAAGGTAAAGCCAGCCTTCATCGGTGGCGATATAGGTGATGTCCGTCACCCAGGCTTTGTTCGGGGCCGCCACGGCAAATTGCCGGTCCAGCAGGTTCGGCGCGACCGGCAGGGCGTGATTCGAATCCGTGGTCGCCTTGAATTTCCGCTTCTGCTTGCAACGCAGGCCGAGCTTCTTGCGCATTCGCTTGATGCGATGGATACCCACCTGGATACCATTGTCAGCCAGGAAAGCTTGCAGCCGTTCAGGGCCGTAGGTTTCCCGTGTTCTCTGGTGCGCCGCCTTGATCTCAACTTCCAGCCGGGCATTCTGCTGCGTATGAACTGAAGGTGGCCTTTTGTGCCAAGCATGATAGCCGCTCTCCGATACATCGAGTACGCGGCACATTGCCGCTACCGGGTGCTGGTGTCGCAATTCCTCAATCCGTCCGTCCCACGGGGATTTCCTGCGGGGCATATTTCACCGCGACTCCTTCGCGAAATACGCCGCACATTTTTTTAGCAGGTCGCGCTCCAGTTTCACTTCAGCCAGTTCCTTGCGTGTGCGTGCCAGTTCAAGTTCCAGTTCGCTGGCCAGCCGCTGCCCTTTGCCGACCTCGGCCAGCTTGCCAGCACGCGCCGCTCGCACCCAGTTGCTCAGGCTGCTCTTCGGCACCGACAGCCGCTTCGCCGCACGATCAATTGACAGCCCTTCCGCGTCCACCAACTTGACTGCCTCCGCCCGAAACTCAGGCGTGTATATCCCCTTCGGTATCCGTTCCATCTGTGTCCTCCAAATCGTCAAATTACACGATCCATCGGACTCCACTCTTTCCAGCCTACCTCACTCGTGTTCAGTGAAGACAGTATGCGGCGCAAGGGGCTCGCCGCATGCGCCTGGCGGATCAGGACGTGCCCTCTTCTTCATGGACCGGGATGGTCAGCCAGTGCCAGTCGCCGGCATCCATTCCGGCGAGGGAGGCGGCGAGCCAGGCGTCGAGTGCCGGTGTCCCGGAGGCCCGCTTGCGGGCACTCATGATCAGCCGGAGCAAGCCCCGCCCAAATCCCGCGCCGACCGGGCTCCCGGTCAGCGCATGGAGGAAGGTGAGTACGATGTCCGCCTCGGCAACCGACGGTCCCACCCACCCGCGCAGGGCGCCGGCAATCCCGGCCCGCAGGCCGAAGTGCTCGAGTTCGTTGATCGTGGCCGGGAGGGCAGCGACCTGCCGGAAGCTGGCCAGGGAACGTTCAAGATTGAAGACAAACTCCTGCGGCGGGGAGTCGACCGGAAGCCGCAGCAGGGCTGCTTCCGCACGTACCGAGAAGTCCGGTCCGGCACTTTCCGAGATTGAGCTGTCACCCTCGAACGGCAGGACGTCGGAGAAATCATCATAAGCCGGTGCCGGACGGCGGGCCGCCGAACGCCGAACAACGGCGGGTGGGGCGGAATCCATGTCGAGGTGGGCCATGCCGACAGAGTAGTCAACGCAACAACTCATTGCGGACTGGCTGAAGTCACGCAATTTCGCCTTCCCGAACATCCCGGCGGCGAGCATCTGCGGCACCTTGACCAGTTCCGGCAGGTCTTCCGCTTTCGCCAGCCGTTCGGCGACGACGAGGAAGCTGGTCTGCGGTGTCAGCAACTGGTGCCGGAGCGCCAGGGCGAGCTTCTCCTCTTCGTCGACGGCGGCGCCGATGCGGGCTTGCGCGGCCAGGCGGGGAACGTCGGGCAGTTCAGCCTGCACTGCGCTGACCGCACCTCGGCGCCACCCCGATAGCTCAGGCGTGCCGGCCCCCGGGAGCCGAAGCCGGCGAACACATTCACCGTGTCCCCGGCGAAGAGCGTTTCCGGAAGCGCTGTCTGCCACAGGGGTGCCACATCCCAGGCAAGCTCGATCGGCTGGATGCCGGGCTGGCGCAGGCGATGGAACTGCACAAGGATGAGCTCGGCCATCCCCTCCTGCGGCGAGACCAGTTCGCAGGCACCTCCGGTGGCCCGGGCAAGCTCGCCGATGAAGCCCTCGGCCACCGCCATGCCGACGCCCACCGTGAATACCCGGTGGCCGGACTGCACGGCCTCCGCAATGACATCATCGCCCCCCCAGATTTCGCCGTCGGTGATCAGGAGTACGGCCGGACGTACCTCCGGGCAGACCTCGGCGATCCATTTTTCGAAGCGGCGGCCGGCCCTTCCCGAAACCCGGTACGCCGACTTGAGCGCTGCACGCGTCTCGGTGCCGCCCATGTCGGCCTCGAGGCGGGCCATCCGCGCGCGGGCAGACTTGATGACGAGCCCGTCGCAGGGCATCAGGGTCTCGAACAGGTGCTCGTGGCGATTCCCGAAGCACGTGATATTCACGTAATCCTGCGGCCGCAGCTGGTCCAGGATGGCCAGGGCGCCCTTGCGCGCCTGGGCAATGCTCGTGCCGGACATCGAGCCGGAACAGTCGATCACCACTTTCAGGCAGAGCGGCGTCCCTTCATCGAAAGGAACCGGCGGCACGCGCAGGCTGGCGAACGCTACCCGGCCGTCCCGTCATTCACGACGGTCACCGACCCGGCCACCGCTTCGCGTGACACTGCGGTCAGGACGAAGTCGCGGTCGAGACGGGCGGTGCGGTCGAGCCTGACTTCCATGCCGGTCGCACAACGCGCGACACTGACCGGATGCGTCGGCGAACCCAGTTCGCAACCGGCAAGCCGGCCTTCGACGACGATGCGGAGATCAAACGGATATTCGACCACCAGGTCGGACTCGGGGGCCTCCCACGGGCGCAGTCCGGCCGCTTCGGGATCGCCGTAGCGCGGCGCGATGGCGGTCGGCACCAGGAAACGGAGGCGGTCGCCGTGCCACGGCAGGGTCATGGCGTAGCGGTAACGGATCACAACCTGCTCGCCCGCGAGCAGGTTGCCGAGATTCATCGTGTAAAGGCCGTCGCCCTTGTCCTGGACCATCACCGCCGTATCGCCGTCGGTGATCGCATCTTCGTAGCGGCGTTCGGCGCTCTTGCGCTCGATGACCTGCCCGGCCAGCGTACGGCCGGCGATCTCGACCGTCATCTCGAGCAGGACCGCGCCAATCGGCAGCGGAAAGACGTACACCGCCTCGATGTTGTGATCGAGGGGATTGCGGTAGCGCTGCTCGACTTCGACGCTGGCCAGCGTCTCGGTCAGGCGGCCGCGCACGCTGACGCCCTGAAGGGGCACCGGGTTGCCGGAGGCATCGCGCAGCAGGGCTTCCGCTTGTTCGTTGTGGTCACGCATTGTTGTTCTCCTTGTCGGTCTGTTCGTCTTCTGCCTGGCGGATCTGCCCGTACAGCGCCATCACGCCCCGGGCAAAAGCGCGCACCTGTGCGGCGCTGAGTCCTGCCCGCCCGGGTTCGAGGGTGATTTCCAGCCCGTCGGCAATCACGACATGGCTCCACACCTCGACCGTTCCGGGGCCCCGCGGCCGCGGTGGCGGCAGCAGACCCTCAGTCCCCTCGCCGAGCAGTTCGCGGATGCGCTCGAGGGAGAGCCTCGCCGCCTGCCACTTGCGGATCGTCAGCAACTGGTCGAGGTGGCGCGCCGTGTAGTAGGCGGCGCGCTTCTCCCCGACCGGCCG
>JADJFX010000013.1 GCA_016708345.1 Candidatus Rhodoferax bjergmarkensis | reverse complement strand
CTTTTTCCAGCAGCTCGTCCCGGTCGGCTTCGGTCAAATTGCGGATCACGGTGGGGAAGAGGATGTTTTCTTCCAGCGAGGTAGCTTCCACGGCACCTCGGGTGCCCTGGAGGCCATGCGCACGCTCAGGCGCACGCGCTTGAAGGCGTCTTCCAGCCGCGTACCGGGTACGGTAAATTCACGCAATAAAAAACCGGTGTACAAACCATTGGCACCCTCGCCGTCCTGTGCCACGCTGCCGGTGCTTGAATAGGCCAAGGCGAGGCTTCCCACCGGGGCGTTAAACTGCGTCAAACCCTTAGCGGGCCGGAACGACCCGGCAAAAGGGTCGTCGCGGCAGGCATCGAGCACCACCAAAAAACTGCGCCCCACGGCCTGCTCCATGTAGCGCAGCAGGCCGCTCACATCCACCGTTTGCTGGGTCACGTCACCCGCATTGCGAATGCGTGCTGACACCGGAACAAGGTAGTTGCGCCAGTCTTGCTGCAAGCCATGCCCGGCGTAGTAAAACAGGCCAAACTTGACCTTGGGGTCGCGGATGGCGGTGCCAAATCGGTCCACGGCAGACTGCATCCGGGGCACATCGGTGTCGAGCTGCTTGACACAAACCCGCTTGGTCAGCAACTCGGCCATGGCGTTGGCGTCGTGCGGGGTTGATCAGCGGGGAGTTTTGGGTCCGAGTTGCCAATCACCAGCGCGACGCGCTTACTGGCTTGCGCCACGAGGGCGCAGGCCAGTGACAAGGCCGGGATCAGGTGGCGCAGCATGACAAGTTGCTTTAGGAGGGTTGGCAAGCTGCCTGTGCGACGGGTCGGTCGAGAACGACGCAAAGATCCCCGCGTTACCCGGTTCACGCCCGCTAGCCGAATCCTCCATCACTAGGAGTATGCCAGTGAGTGCCCCACCACCACCGCCAACGGTGCCGTCGACGCCGTCCAGAGGCCAACAAAGTTTGAGTTGATTGCGCATACACCTTGACTCTTACTCCCGCCCTTCGAGGACGCCTCCGAGCGGCACCAGCCTTTAGTGCAAAAGAAGTCACAGAAGTTGATTGTTCGTCCCATGAAGGTCCACGCACCGACTAGTGCCGATCCAAAGGCGTGGCCCCAATTCGTGAGCCGTAAGTTGCACCGGTGTTCCAGGGGTGGCAGGATTTGCCGATGGTGCTGGACGAAGTCTCCCGTCATGGACACACTCACCATTGGTGCCAAAGTGTCGCACCACACCTAGCATGTCAAGTACATTGCCGTTGTCCCCATCAAACGGTGTCTGATTGGGTCGGTGCCGCTTGAAGCGAATCACATTTCCGGACTCCCGTTCCGTCGGCATTGAGTTTAAACACGCCATTTTCCACCGATGTAAAGCTGGATGCTAGCTTTTTGCTCACGCTGCCATAGGCATACTGCCCGGCAAACTCCGACATATCCGTGGCTGTACTCTTTGCATCGGCAAAGCGCACACCATTGAACAAGACATCTTTCACACTGCCACCCGCACCAATGGGCAAAGGAAAGGAGCCACTGAGCTGACCTGATTTGGAAACAAAAAAGTTACTTTGGGTGGCACGAACTGAAGCAGTGCTGCCATTGACTGCGGTAATTTTGTAGCCACCGTTGGTGGCTGCGTCCTTCTCAATGGTCAGGGTGCCGGTGTTGCCGGTAATGCCGTACTGCGAGCGCAGCACTTTCCAGGTCAAGGTGCCGGTAGCTTGGCCTTTGAACGGGAACTTCATGTTGACTTTGATGAACTCACCATCACCCCCCGCGCCGCCGCCATCGCCACTGCCTCCGTCGCCGCCATCACCGCCCGACCATGTGCCAGACCCATCACCGAACAAGTAACCAGCAAAGGTAAATGAATCGGTTGCTTCCAGCGCAATCGCGTCAGGCGTCGTTGCGACGGGTGTCGTTGGCGTTGGCGCTGCTGGGGTGCCGCCGGAGCATCACCGCCGCCACCGCCTCCCCCGCAGGCCGCAAGGGTGGCGAGCAATGCCGCCATGAGAACCGAAACACCGCCTTTGTACGAAACCGTCATATGAACTTTCTGAAACTGTATTGATAAATGATTCATAAACCACCGTGCCATCGTCGCCCGAACCTTTGGGGCTGCTGCGAAGTGGGCGTTGCCGTCGGGGGGGATGGTAATGGATTATTGTGGGCGGCTTGTCGGTGAGGGCAATCACCACAAACGCTACCATCACCCCATGGACAAATTTTTCAACACCGCCGGGCCGAACAAGCCAGACATTCACTACACCCTGCTGCCCATTCAGCGGGTGAACTGGCCTGAGCTCTCCAGCCTGATTGCGGCGCAGAAGTATTTCATCCTGCATGCGCCGCGCCAGACGGGCAAAACAAGTCTCATGATCAACCTGATGCATTTTTGAATGCGCAGGGCCAGTACCGGGTGCTGTGTGTGAACATTGAAGCGGCGCAGGCAGCGCGCAGTGATGTGGCAAGCGGCATTGCCACCATCATTTCAGCCATGAGCCGCGCTGCCGACATTTATTGGAAAGACCCAGCTGGAGCCAGCTGGCCCGGCAGAGTCGCAACAAGCCGCAACGCAGGGTAAAAGACAGCCTCACCGCCGTGCTGCAACGCTGGAGTTTGGCCAGCGACAAACCCTTGATTGTTTTTCTGGACGAACTCGATGCGCTGGTGGGCGACACGCTGCTCTCGCTCTTACGCCAGATTCGCGCCGGTTACGCGCAGCGGCCCGAGGCTTTTCCCCCGAAGCATGGTGCTGTGCGGCGTGCGCGACGTGCGTGACTACCGCATTCACCGCAGCGACGGCGAAATCATCACCGGGGGCAGTGCCTTCAACATCAAAAGCGAGTCGATCCGCTTGGGCGACTTCACGCAGACCGACGTCAAGGCGCTGCTGCAGCAACACACCGATGCCACTGGCCAGACCTTTGAGAGCGGCGTACTGGAAGAAAGCTTGGAAGACACCAGGGCCAGCCCTGGCTGGTCAACGCCCTGGCCTATGAAGCCTGCTTTCGCAAGCCCGAGCAGCGTGACCGCAGCCAGCCGGTGACGCTGGAGCAAATGCGCCAGGCCAAAGAGAGCCTGATATTGCGGCGCGACACGCACCTGGACCAGTTGGCCGACAAACTGCGCGAGCCGCGCGTCAAACGGGTGGTGGAGCCCATGCTGCAAGGCGCTGACCTGCCGGTGGATGTGCCTGATGACGACCGCCAATACTGCATTGACCTTGGGTTGATTGCCCGGCGCGACCGGCAACTGCAAATAGCCAACCGCATCTACCGCGAAGTGCTGCCGCGCGAGCTGACCTCCATCGTGCAAGACAGCCTGCAGGGCAAGGCCGAGCAGCCGTGGTTCGTCAACCCCGCCGATGGCCGCATGGACATGGACAAACTGCTGGACTCGTTCCAGCAATTCTTCCGCGAAAACTCGCAAAGCTGGCTGGAGCGCTACGCCTACAAAGAGGCCGGCCCGCAACTGCTGCTGCAGGCTTTTTTGCAGCGAGTGGTCAACGGCGGCGGCCGCATTGCCCGCGAATACGGCTTGGGGCTGGGGCGCACAGACTTGTTTTTGCAGTGGCCACTAAGCGAGCAAGGCTACCTTGGGCCGCTGCAGCAAGTGGTGTTGGAGCTCAAAATCCAGCACAAAGGCAAAGCCGCCACAATTGCGCAAGGCTTGGCGCAAACCGCCCGCTATTGCGACCAGTGCGGCGCCGACAGTGCCCATTTGCTGATCTTTGACCGCGATCCGGCGGTCGATTGGAACGAGAAGATTTACCGCGAGTTGCACAGCCAGGCTGGGCGCAGCATCGTGGTGTGGGGCATGTGATTGGAATGAGGGGGTGGCCCGGCAGCGGTTTGTTCAGCGCAGGCGGCTGGCTACCGCCAAAATCGGCTGCAACACGCTGGCACCCAGTTTTTTGGAGCGCTCGCCACTCCAGCCCGTTTGCGCATCGGGCAAGTTGGCGTTGTCTTTGAAGGGCATTTCGATGGTGAAGGCCAGGCAATCGAACTGCTGGCCGACCCAGTTGGTGGCGGTCAGGTTGGCCTGTCCCGGCGGCGTGCGGCTGTAGCCTTGTTCAGTCTGGAAGTCGGGGCAACTTGCCTGCCAGGATGTTTTGAAGGCGTTTTCCAGCGTTTCGATGCGCTCGCTGTAGCCGGGGTTACCCTCAGTGCCCACGCAAAAGTTGTAGGGCAGGCTTTCGTCGCCATGGGCGTCCAGGGCACAGGTCCACACCCGGTCTCCATCATCTTTTGGCGCACCAGAAACACTTCGGGTGACCTTTCCAGGCTTGGCTCCATCCATTCGCGGTTCAGGTTGGCCCCAAGGGCGTTGGTGCGCAGGTTGCCGCGCACGGCACCATCCGGGTTCATGTTGGGCACCACGTAAACACGCACTGCTGCAGCAGCACGCGGCTGGCGGAGTCGTCAGAGTCCAGCAGCCGCTCCAAAAAGCCCTCCACAAACCACTCGGCCATGGTTTCGCCGGGGTGCTGGCGGGCCATCAGCCAGATTTTTCTTTTGGCTTCAAACGCAGTCGCACTGGTTTCATCGGTGATGCGCAGCAGCGTCATGTCGCGCCCGTCCGGCGTGGAGCCCAGATGCTGCAACTGCACCATGCTTGACGCGGCAGCCGAGCCCAGCAGGTCCAGATGGCGCTCATGGGAATAGGGCTCGAAGTAGGCGAAGTAAACACACTGCGTTTCGGGCGTGATGTGGGCCGACATAACCTGGCCGTCATAACGGGTGGGGATGCGAAACCAGTGCTGACGGTTGGTGCTGGCCACCACCTGGTAATCCTCCCAGCCCTTGGGGTAGGCGCACTGGCCTGCGTTGAGAAAACGCAGACTCAAAGCCACCCCGGCAGCACCGTGCAGCGCAAAGTAAAACCACTGGGCAAACTCGCTGGCATTGTCGCGGCGGATGTGGAGTCGGATGTGTTGCGGGTCGGTCAGGCTCACAACCTCAATGGCACCGGCGTCGAACTGGGTGGAGATGGGAGTGTGTGCATGGCGTTTCAGTAATGCGGCGGCAGTTCGTCGCGCAGGTTGCGCGGCGCGCCGACGCCGCCCTCTGGGTGCTTGCTGCCTCAGGTGGGTGACTTCCCGCACCAGCGCGTCGATTTGCTGCTGTTGGCGCACGACAACCTGGTCGAGCTGGTCCAGGTCTTCGGTAAAGCTGGCTTTGATCTCCAGCTCGGTCAGGCGCTGTTCCATGTTGTGGGGCGGTGGCAAGGCGTTAGGGGGCATGGTGGAAGCTCAAGGTGTGTCCACAATTTTCACCAGCTGCCCCGGCTTGGGCTCGCCGCCGGTGTAATAGCCGTTGATCAGGCGCAACTGCTTCTCGGGGTTGGCAATGGGTGAGGTTCTGGCCAGCTCGGCAAACCCGCCTCTGGGGAGGGCCACAGTCTTGATGACCCATGGTTTGGCGGCGCTGCGATCCTGCGGCGTCATGGCCCTAAAGCTCCCTTCGGCCTCGCGCAACTGGCTGCGCGCACGTTGCAAGGCACCTGCGTCTTTGGCGCTGACCAGCAATACATAGTTGCTCTCGTCGGGGCCGCTCACCACCGTTGCCTCCACTGCCTGGGCTTGGCCCTGGGCGTTTTGGCGTGCGCCGGTAAAGCGGGTGGCTTGCAGGCCATTGATCACCATGGTTTCGGTGCGACCCGGCTGGGTTTGATGAGGTTGCGAATGATCGCGGGGTGTGTTTTGCCCGCCTGCGGCGGTACCGTGTATACCACCAGTGCTGCGGTCTGCAGCGGCGTTGACCCAGGGTCAGCTTGTCGGCACCGTTCTGAAAGCGCCAGCCGATGGGCGCTGTCAACGCGAAGCCCATGGGCGGGTGATAAAAATTGCGCCCCCTTGTGAGGCCTGGTCGGCGCTCTCGCCAAAGTGCATGCCCTGAATCATCTTGAGGTAGCGGCCACGCCCCTCGTCGCTGTAGGTGCCCCGGTATTGCGCGGCCAATTGCGTGATCATTTGCAGGCGCTGGTCGTTGGACGGGTGCGAGGCCAGCCAGTTGCCCGGTGCCGGCGCAGGTCGCCCTCGGCCCTGGCCTGGTCGGCGGCAAAAGCTCCTGGTTCTTGAGCACGGTGATCACCTCAATCATGCTGCGCGGCTCATACTTGGTGCGCGCCAGATACTCGGCCCCCAGTCCGTCGGCCTGTAGCTCCTGCTCGCGTCCGTAAGAGGCAATGTAGCCCGCCGCCACGGTTTGCGAGACTTGATCGGTCAACCTGCCGGCCCCGCTGATGCCGCGGCTCTCCAGCACTGCCCCCAGCACGCTGGCGGCCAGCACGCCCAGCCCGGCATCCTGCTGGCGGGTAGCGCGCTGCGCGCCATGGCGCGCGGTCACGTGCCAATCTCACGGCGATGACCCCCGCCAGACTGGCCTCGCTGTCCATGTAGGCCATGATGCCGCGCGTGACATACACATAGCCGCCGGGCAGTGCAAAGGCGTTGATCTCGGGGCTGTCGAGCAGGGTGAAGTGCCACTGCAGGTTGTTGCGGTGCGACTGCCTGGCCAACCCCTGGCCAAGGTCGTTCACATAGGCCTGCAGCCTGGGGTTGTCCACCACACCGTACTCCTGGAGCACCTGGTGGTGGGCTTTTTGGCCCTCGGCAATTTCGCGCTCTTCGCTCATCACCGAGCGTTCGCTCTCGCCGGTCACGGGGTTGACGATCTGGCTGCCACACGCTGCCAGCAGGGCGGCGCACAGCACTGAAACTATATAGAGGGGGCGCATGCAAACTCCGAAGTCCAAGGGGTGCCGCGCCGGGTGGCGCTGGCAGGGGCGGTGGCGTATTTTCTACGAACCCGATTTCACCTGGCGGGCGACTTGCCGGGGATTTCTCGGTCTTCTTCCCGGCTTGGTTGGCCTGGGGTTGTTTTTTAGTGGTGTTTTATGCCTCTACCGCACGTCAATAGTGCGCAAGCAGCTCCTATTTTTGTAGCGTTTTCGGGCCCCAAAGCATCCCTAACCCGTGCCGCAGCACTTCTTGTACTTCTTTCCCGACCCGCAGGGGCAGGCATCATTGCGGCCGATTTTGGGTGCGGCCATCACCGGCACCGCACGACAGCGCGCGCCCACTGTTTTCATGAGCTGGTTACACCGTGCCATGCGCTCCAGATAGCGCGGGTGGCGCTGCTTGTAGGCCGCCCAAAGCTGCTTGAGTCGCTGCCCATTTTTTTCGCTGGGATCGAATTCGACCGCGCCCGAAAGCCACACCAAGACATTACCTGCCGTTTGCAAGGATGACACCGGTGCCACTTGAAAGCCTACGCGCACCTCGGCGCAGTTGCATCCTGGTTGAATGCAATAGAAGTCAAAAGCCTCGTAGGTCTGTCCCTCCATTTGGTACAAATCGCGCCTTACACCACCTACTTCAGTCCATGTCACCATTTCGCCCGGTTTCCAATGGTTGAAGCTGAATTTAGTGGCCTCGGCCATCAGCTGTTCGGGGTCGTGCTCACCTTGCCGTGGAACCAAAGGCGTCCTATGGCATCGAGCATCGCCGTCGATGCGGCGGGCGATGTTTGCGATGTCTGGATGTGCGGCCAAGTCCTTCGCACCGTCGTCACGCAGTAAGGCGACATCTGTGCTGTCGATATCGATGTGAAAAGCGATCAGATCATCGAGCTCGGCCGCCGCCCCGGGGTAGTCAGAAATCCGCAAGCCAGACCTGATGGACGCCAGCCCCACGTTCGAGCAACTTTCGCGGCCCTCGTAGGTGGCCAGCACCAGAGCAGCGCGGCACTCGCAGTTGGGCGTGGGGCAGGTATGGACCCAGATCCAGACCGGTGGCGTACCAGCCAATTCAAAAACCCCTTCGTGTGGGGAAGCTTGCACCGGCAAAGCGGGCAGCGACTCTTTTGTTTCGTTCGGCATGGTTATATTTTGTGGTGCTAGGTTTTTCGGAAAAAAGGGGGCGAAGAACCAGACAATCAAAGTGAAGTGCCACATTGCGAAAACGGCTCCCCATGTATTGATCTTACTTCGGCACAACAGGGCTCTCGGAGCCAGCCATCCCTTATTTTTATTGGACTTACCGATGTCACTCACACTCAGAGAAGCGCTGCAAAACCTCACCGTTCCCGACTTGAAGGTTTGATGCTCCATGTGCCGCAAGCCCAAACGGGACCCGCAAGGACGAATTGGTGGAGCACATAGCCCACGCGATGCTGGGTTCGCAATTGAAGGGTTATCTGGTCGCAGCTTGACGCCATGCAATCTGCCGCCGTGGCCGAGGCGGTGCACCATCCGCTGGGCGAGTATTCGTCGCAGCGCTTCAGTGCCAATGCCAAAACGTTCCGGCGTTTGAAGTGGCGGGCAGCAAGACGCACCGCTATTCCAGCGGGAAGAAATCGGCTTTGGCCTTGTTCATTCACTTCGCACTCAGGAGCGCTGCTATTTTGCGCCTGCCGACCTGCGCGCGTTTGCTGGAGTTTGTGGCCCCGCCCCCGCCAGTGGGTTTGGAGTTCAGAGACGCCACAGGAAGGCGAAGGCCAGTTTGAGCGCAGTACCGAGCGCGAAGCCCTGCAGGAGGTGGTGGTCATGCTGCGCACCATTGAGCAAGAGCGCATTGTGGTCAGCGACAAAACGGCTTTGCCTGCCAGCAGCACGCTGCAGCTGCTTGGTGCCAAGCTCGTGGGGGGTGACTTTTACCCGGTGGTCGAGAAAAAAGACAAGTGGGACCAGACCATTGGCCCGATCAAGGCCTTTGCCTGGCCGATGCTGTTGCAGGCCGGTGGCCTGGTGGTGCGCAGCGGCACGCGCCTGACCCTCAGCCCGGCGGGCTTGAGGCACTGAGCGCGCCGCCTGCCGATGTGCTGCGCGCGCTGTGGCGCAAGTGGCTCAAAACCACCTTGCTCGATGAATTCAGCCGCGTCGATGCCATCAAGGGGCAAGGTGGGGCCGGGCGGGTGATGAGTGCCGTGGCACCTCGGCGCGCCGCCATTGAGCAGGCGCTGCAAAGTTGCCCGGTCGGGCGCTGGGTCACGCTGGACGACTTTTCGCGTTTTATGCGGGCATCTGATCTCCAATTTGTGGTCGCCCACGACCCCTGGAAGCTGTACCTGTGCGAACGCCAATACGGCAGCCTGGGCTATGACGGCTCCCATGGCTGGAACATTCTGCAAGACCGCTATCTTTGGGCCGTTTTGCTGGAATATGCAGCCACGCTGGGCATGATTGATGTGGCTTGCCTCGACCCCGCCGACGCCTGTGACGACTTTCGGAGCATGTGGGGCGCTGATGAAATGCGCTTTTTGAGCCGTTATGACGGGCTTTGCAGTTTCAGACTGAACGCCTTGGGTGCCTATGTGCTGGGATTGCGCGAGAGCTACAAGCCGGTTGCACAGCCCAGCAATGTGGGCATTTCGGTCATGCCAAGCCTGCGGGTTTTGGTGGTTCGCGGCACCCTCAGCGCGCAAGATGCACTGTTGCTCGACCAGTGGGCCGAACCGGTGGAAGAGGGCTGTTGGCTGCTGGACCGGCAAAAGTCCCTGGCGGCCATCGAGAAAGGGCATGACATAGCGGCGTTAAAGCAGTTTTTGCAAAGCCACGACGAGCTGCCTTTGCCCGAGTTGGTGGAGTCGTTTTTGCAGCGCTGCGAGCGAGACGGGGGCGCGCTCAAGACCGGTGCCAGCGCGGTGCTGATCGAATGCCGCGACATTGAGACCGCCGCCGCCGTAGCCACACACCAGGAAACCAGCCCCCTGTGTTTGCGCGCCGGGCCCAAAACCCTGGTGGTGCGCACCGAACTCCTGAGCAAATTTCGCGAAAGGCTTCACGTCATCGGGCTCGGGTTGCTGTCTTGAGGTGACTCGGGGCGACTTTTCGGATCGGCTTTCTTTTTGCGATTATTGACATGGTTTTAGGCCGTTTGCGCATATAAACAGTACGCAAGCAGCTATCAAAATAGTAGTTATTTGTCACTGCCACGTGGCCTTCCATGCCCGGTATTCGCTGGGGCGCAGGCGGTAGCGGGCAATGCTGCCCTCGTGCAGGCTCATGAGCTGGGTTTCTGTGACTTCCAAAAAGCGGGCCTGGTCAGCGGGCGGCACTTGGGATTGGGCGGTTTGGCGCAGCAGGGCCACGGCTTGCGTTTTGTTCAGTCCGGCGCGCACCACCTCGGCCACCGCTTGCACAATCAGCGCGCGGTACTGCATCCGAAAAACATCAGGCTCGCCCAGCGACTGGCGCACCGCCGAGTAGCGCGCACGAGCGTTTGTAGGCCCACACAAACACGTCGCGCAGCAGCTCGACCCGGTTGAGTTCGTAAATGCCCAGCATGGCGCTGATGTACGTGTGCTGCGCCACATCCACAAACGAGAGCGGGCACAAATTTTGCCGGATGAACCCAATGTTTCCCGCCAGCCGAGCCACCCGCTTGTTCACATCCTCAAACGGCTGCAGGTAGGGCAGATGCACCATGACGAAAAAAGCCTGCTCAAACGGGTCGTTTATGGCGGCTGCAGTGTCGAGCACCTGGTCAAAGCACTCTTCAATGCGCTGCGGCCCTTCCAGCGGGTGAAACACGGTTTGCCCGATGCCCACCGCAATGGTGCGCAGCCTGCCGCTGGCACCGGGGTCTTGCAGCAAGTTGTCCGACAAAAGCCCGTGCAGGTTCAGCACCGTGTAGCGGTCAAAGCCGATGTCCGGGGCCGATGTGATCAGGAACTCAATCGCCTCCTTGTGGTTCAGAATCATCTGCGCCTCCAGCGTGTCCTTGCCTTGGGCGGCCTTGGCCGGCGGATAGCAGGCGCTCGGTTTCCAGCAGCGAATAGGTGTTGCCTTCCAGTCGACTCGAGTTCCATGACAGGTCGATCAGCAAGCGGTTGGCAATACTGCGGGCGTAGGTGCCGGCCGGTTCATGGGTCTGCGTTGCCTGACCTTGCGCCAGCAATTCGGCACAGGTGGCCTTGGGCAAATAGAAGCTGACGTTGGGCCGGTAGTTGTCCAGAAAGGCACGGTCATACCCCACTGGTGTGCGCATTTGTATGGGTTGGCGCACATGGGCTTCAATGGCCTGCGCCTGCGCACTCAGGGCAATGCGCGTTGGTGCTTGCGTTTCTCGGGCTAAAACGTGGTGCTGCGCCCCGGCATGAACGGCATACGCCACCGGGGCCGATGCTGGTGCCGGATTGGGCAGGGGCTCTGCGATCATTGGCCAGTAACGGGTTGCCCGCCCCAAGCCGGTTTTGTGCAGGCGCTGCTGGGCCATCAAGTCACCAAGCCAGCGCTGCAGCGTTCTGCGTGTGGGTGGGTCAGGCAACTGAGCTTCAATCTGCTCCAGACTCGCACCATCAACCGTGCGCGCCACGGCATCCACCACCTGTTGGTATTGTGTCGTCGGAATCGGTTTGGCCATGGTTTGATGTCGCGATATGGTTATTTGCGACATTTTATAGGTTTAAAGTCGCTTTGGCGATTATCGCGACACGAATTATGTCGCGCAAGTTTTGCCGACATTAAGTGGCATCTGGTTTTGAACGAGGCCAGAATGAACTGAGCCGTTCCTTACCCTCCCTGCGGCCAGATTGTGCCTATTTCTTATGATCAAATTGGCTGCTAGCGCACGTTAAACGTGCGCTAGCAGCTATCAAAATAATAGTAATTTGTTGCTTCCACAGAGCCTGCCACGCCCGGTATTCGCTGGGGCTACCGGAAACTACTTGGCCACAAGTTCTGCCGACAGCGATCTTTGAGCTTCGGGTGTTGACACAGGCAGCATGCTGCTGACCACTGTCAGTCGCGTGAAATGCGCAAACTTGGGTCGGTCTCTTGCGCAGTCACGATCTCGTTGTACTTGTCGACCAGCGCCTCAATCGTCACACGTCGCTGATCTGATCGGAAGCCACCCAGTTCATGCAGATTGGCAACAAGAAACTGTTCTGCATCCAGCACATCCAGGCGATCCGCAATACCTTGGGCCGTCGCAAAAGCGTCTGCGGCGGCAAGCATGTCATACACGGTAACAATGATGGGGTGGCGACCCGCTGACAAATTCGCGGCGCACTTTCTCACAACGGCCTCGCCAGGCATCGTTGTTACGTGCAATGAGGCATTGCCGATTTCAAAATCGCCAGAGCGACCAGTCGGACCATCTGCAACGGAAAACCCGTTGTGTTCAAAGACAACGTCCGGCAACGCCAATGACAATTTGGCACCAATCAAGGTGTTGGAGCATGGCCCCGACAAACATGGTTCCCGCTCCTTCGTCCTGCCGCTTTCTGGCTTGCGCCAATAAATCACGCAAAACAGATCGCAGGGACTTACCGGTTTCAAACCTCAGTGCGAAGGGCTTGGCATTGAAAAAGTACTTTGCCTGCTCAACCCACCACGCCTCGATGGCCGAAGTGTCGGCATTGCCAGCGATATGTAATTCATTGAGAAAGTTCAAGAAGTTACGGATATTGCCCAAGCTGCCTCGGCTTGTCCGTCCTCCCTCTTCAGCCAAAACGCGTGTAATGCCGTAGTCCGCCAAAATTGCCTGCACTGAGCCTTTACCGAGACCTTTAACTTGCCCTTCGCCTTCTGTCGTAATTCCCCCTTCAACGTCGAACGGCAGGCCAGTGCGTCTAGCCAGTCGGGATGCGTAAATCATGGTGGCAATTTGCCCTTTGCCAGTTATCCCGCTTTGGGTCTTGTAGGTCAAAAGCGCCGCGCCAAGAGAAGCCCCCGGCAATATTCCGGGCAGCAACTCGGACGCCGGTGGCGTACGTGGTGCGCGCGCCATTTACGCGGCTTTCGCCAAAGGCAACACGGCGCGATTGACTTCAACTACAACGCTGAAAATGTGCTTGGCAAGATGTGACACCACTGGCACCACGACACCATCACCCGCCAAGTGGTATGCATCGTTGTAACGCTCCGGCAACAAGTAGGAGTCTTTTAGGCCCATCAACCGTGCCGCCTCTCGTGCCGACAAGAGCCTTGAGCGGACAGTGTTTCCATTGACGATCATGATTGTTTGACGACTGGAGCCGCCGCCAGGCGTTCTAAGGCACCCAGAAACCCCATCGAAGCGAACTTCGGCTCTCTGCACCCCATTCCTTGTCCGCCGATACAACGCGCCTACTTTGAGTCGCCCCGACTTCTGCGCTTGGAGAATCTTTCGACGGTTCACAGGCGACATCATGTTCAAGAGTCGCTCAGTCTGCTCTTGTGAATGCCACTCGACCCCTTGCGGGACCACTTCAATGATGTCATCAAGAGTTTTGTGGGTTACCTTCGGCATCGGTGGATTCCACCATACCCACTGATTTTTCAGCTCTTTGGGAAGTTGGTTATAGGCCCTGATGATCGCCGCTGGGTGCCAGGCGGGATTGTGGGTTTCTTCAAAACACACATCGGGTATCTGCAATGCGGCATCGACTGCCACAATAAAAAGTCGCGGTCTCGACTGCGGTAAGAAATGAATGGCATCAATGACCATTGCACCAAGGCGGTAGCCTTGTGCCATAACGGTGTGGATCATCGCCTCGAAATCCTTGCCGTCATGGCTGGTGATGGCCCCGTACACATTCTCCAGCGCAATCATCCGGGGCTTGCGCCCATGCACATTCAAGTCACCCATGAGTTTCATGAAGGCCCAAAAAGTCCCGCTTCTTGCACCAATCAAACCTGCCCCATTTCCGGCCAATGACAAGTCTTGGCAGGGAAATGATGCCCAAGCCAGATCGGCTTGACTCGGCAACTGGCTCGACTCAAGCAATGCAACGTCGCCCACATGGAGGGAATCACTACCCCAGTTCGCGGCGTAAGACGCAGCCTTTTTCTCGGAAAAATCGTTAGCAAAAAGGCATTCCCAATCTTGGCCAAGACCTGCATGCGCCATTCCCCCGCCTGCGAAGAACTCATAAAAAAGTCTTTTTCATCTTCAATCCCCGTCAGATTTTCTCAATTTTTCTCAACGTGGATGCTACTCCAGCAGTCCATGGTGCAATTCGGCTGCAGTAAACGGATTTGGCATTGAATTCAAACGTGATGTTCAGCTTGACCCAGCCGGGCAGAACTGACCCGTCAGGCAAAATCAAAACCTGTCACCACCCGCCCATCTCAACCCGCCATGTCAACCCCCAAAAATTCCGAACACCGCAAACCCTCACCGACAAAAACCAAGGTCAGCAAACCCACCAAGTCTGCCGCCAAGTCTCCAGCTGCAGCGCGCCTGTCGCGCACGCGCCGTCCGCCGGAGCTGGAGGTGGCCGACTGGCAGGCGGGGCTGCGCCGCCAGTTTGGCCGCGAGCAGAATTTTGGTCTGAAAAACTTGGGGGGAGAGCCGGTGTTTTCGGACTTTCGGGTGAGCAACCCGGCCAGCGGCACGCACTACCGGGTGGCGATTCGCGGGCAGGCACTGGGGCAAAACTTTTGCAGCTGCCCCGATTTCGCCACCAACGATCTGGGCACCTGCACACACATCGAGTTCACGCTCGCAAAACTGCTGACCAAGCGCGGCGGCAAGGCAGCACTGAAAAACGGCTTTGCGCCCACCTACAGCGAAATCTGGCTGGACTACGCAGGCCAGCGTTGCTTGCGTTTTCGCGCTGGCACCGATTGCCCCAGCAGCCTGCTGACCAAGGCCAAAGCGCTGTTTGATGCCAATGCCAACTGGGCGCTGCGCGCGGAGCAACTCAACCAGCTGGAGCAGCTTTTGCAGGCCGCGCAGGCTGCAGGCCATGAACTGCGCTGTTACGACGACGCGTGGCAGTTCGTCGCCCAAATCCGCGACGGTGAACGCCGCCACGCGGCGCTGGTCAAGGCCTACCCCAAAGGCATTGCCGACAAAGCCCTGAACAAGTTGCTCAAGGTCACGCTCTACCCCTACCAGCGCGAAGGTGCCCTGTTTGCCGCGCGCGCCGGGCGCTGCCTGATTGGCGACGAAATGGGGCTGGGCAAAACGGTGCAGGCGATTGCGGCGGCCGAGCTGTTTGCGCGCCACTTTGGCGTGCAGCGCGTGCTGGTGGTGTGTCCAACCTCGCTCAAGCACCAGTGGAAAAACGAGTTTGCCCGTTTTGCCGAGCGCGAGGTGCAGGTGATCCATGGCCTTCGCACGGCGCGCCAGTTGCAGTACGCCACGGAGTCGTTCTGCAAAATCACCAACTACGAAACGCTGGAGCGTGACGCCGACCTGATTGCCGCCTGGGCACCCGAGCTGGTGATTGCCGACGAGGCGCAGCGCATCAAAAACTGGAACACCATTGCCGCGCGCGCCCTCAAGCGCATCAGCAGCCCCTACGCCATCGTGCTCACGGGCACGCCGCTGGAAAACCGGCTCGAAGAGCTGATCTCCATCATCCAGTTTGTGGACCAGCACCGGCTGGGCCCGACCTGGCGCATGCTGGACGAGCACCAGATGCGCGACGAGGTGGGCCGCGTGGTGGGCTACCGCGCGCTGGACCGCATTGGCCAGACGCTGGCACCGGTGATGCTGCAGGCGCAAGGCCGAGGTGCTGACGCAGTTGCCCGAGCGGGTGGACAAGCGCATTTTTGTACCCCTCACACCCGAGCAGCGCCTGCACCATGACGAAAATCACGACATCGTCAAGCGCATCGTCTCGCGCTGGCGCAAGACCGGTTACCTGTCCGACACCGACCAGCGCCGCCTGCACTGCGCCCTGCAAAACATGCGCATGGCCTGCAACAGCACCTTTTTGCTCGACCACGAAACTGACCACGGCCACAAGGTGGACGAGCTGGTGACGCTGTTGCAGGAGCTGTTTGAAGACCCCAACGCCAAGGCCGTGGTGTTCAGCCAGTGGCTGGGCACCCATGAGCTGATCCAGCGCCGCCTGGGCACGGGTGCAGGGCAGAACCCCTGGGGCCATGTGCTGTTCTGCGGCAGTGTGCCGGGCGAACAGCGGGGTGCGCTGGTGGAGCGCTTTCACAGCGACCCCGATTGCCGCCTGTTTTTGTCCACTGACGCCGGGGGCGTGGGCCTGAACCTGCAGCACGCGGCCGCCGTGGTGGTCAACATGGACATGCCGTGGAACCCGGCAGTGCTGGAGCAGCGCATTGGCCGCGTACACCGCATGGGCCAGTCGCGCGGGGTGCAGGTGGTCAATTTTGTAGGCCAGGGCAGCATTGAAGAAGGCATTTTGTCGGTGCTGGCCTTCAAAAAATCCCTGTTCGCCGGGGTGCTGGACGGCGGCGAGCACGAGGTGTTCATGGAGGGCACGTTTATCCAAGTTCATGGAAAGCGTGGAGCAGGTGGCGGGGGCGGTGGGTACGGCTGATGTGCAGGAGGATGAGGACGCGGTAGTCGCTGGGTGCCCGATGCCGCACCCGATACCCCGGTCGCCACCGCTGCCGCCGATGCCAACGCGGCCGCAATCCAAGCTGACACTGCAGCGCACGCGCCGACCACGGCAGCGACCGATGCCGGTACTGCGTCGGCACCCATCCCAGCCACAACTCCAACATCTATGCCCACCGCCGCCGATCCTTGGGCGGCTTTGTTGGAAGTGGGTGCCGCCCTCCTGCAAGGCTTGGCCGCCAGTCGCAACGCCCCCAGCCCCGATGGCCGCAGCGCCGCGTCACCCATTGCCATCGAGCGCGACCCGGTCACCGGCCAAGCCAGCGTTCGCCTGCCCCTGCCCGACCCGGCGGTGCTGCAGAAGCTGGCCAAAGCGCTGGAGCCGTGGCTGCGCTAGGTCGTTGCAGCGTCAAAATGCTATTAAATCAAGAGCTGTCAGCGCAGGCTTTATGAGTGCTGGAGGCGGTTTTAGGTTTTTGGTGTCAATGTTTGAAGATCACCTTTGATCAATTAAATCGCGATCTACAGCCGCTTCGCAGCGGTTGCGGTCATAGGATTTGCCGTCGTGAATCACTCTTGCAGGCCAAAAGCGGGTGCTGATGTTTTCGAAATGCTCGCTCCATAGCTGACTTTGACATTTACTCGTCTCAGCGCGAGGGCCACCGCTGTGGGAGGAATATGGTGATGCGCAGATGGGTGACGGGGTGCAATCCGAGTCGGACTGGGCAACCGGCTGAGATGGGGCAGCGCAACCGGCACCGGACTACGAGGTCGATCAGCGCATCAGTTGGGGGGGGGTCAATCCGTGATTTCGCAAGCACTGTGGGGCGTAACTGCGTGCACGGCAAACCCAAACCCATCTGTCGACCACTGGGCTCGCTTTTTGAGAAGCCTCGGCCGCCTAAACTGCCCCGCTCAAGGGGGCCTGGTCGCCGAAACCCCTCGTCATACTTGGCCCCATGCGGTTGAGTTTCCGTCGCACCGGCCTCGGGAGCCTGGCTGGGCGCGCGCTTCACCGTGGCCTGTACTGCGCTGATCCTGCCGCGTTAACTCCAGAGGTCAACGCATCTCAAACGCCTCCTGGTGGAAGTGGGGTCGCGCACCCAGGGCGCGCAGCCCTTCTCGCAACGAGTTTGCCAATCCGCTGGGCCCGCAGAACCAGATCTCGGCCTTCTCGGCGCCGTGCAGCGCAGCCGCCTTCAGCGTGTTGCCCTGGCGGGCACCGTGGATATGCAGTTGCACGCCCGGCAGCGGGGCGCACAGGGCTTGCAGGCGCGGCACAAAAGCATCGCCGTCCTGGTCGCGGGTGCAGTAGTGCAATTCGGCCACAGGTGCCTGGTCAGGCCGGGCCTGCAGGGACTCCAGCCACGCCAGGAAGGGCGTCACGCCGATGCCGCCAGCAATCCAGATCTGGCGTGCTTTGGGGTTGCGGCGTTCAAGGTCGAAGCGGCCATAGGGGCCTTCCACGCGCACGGTCTGCCCGGGGCGCAGGCGCTGTGCCAGCGTGCCGGTGTAGTCGCCCAGGGCCTTGATCTGGAAGCAGACCGTGTTGTCATCGTGGTTGGCACTGGCAATGGTGAAGGGGTGGGTACCCTCGCGGTCCTCAAAGGTCACAAACGCAAACTGGCCCGCCTGGTGGCCGCGCCAGCCGCGCTCCAGCTTGCAACGCACGGTGGTGACATCATTTGACGGTCGCTCAACGGCGACGATGCGCCCGCTGGCCTCCCGGCTGCGGCCTATGCTGCCCAGCAGCGAGCGGATGGCGCCGTACACACCGGCCACCAACAGCACCGCCAGCAACGCACCGGCGGGTTGCTGCCAGTAGCCGGTTGGCGCCAGCAGGGCGGCATGGAGGGCCAGCATCAGGTACAGCACCGGCATGGCCTTGTGCAACACGCGCCAGGTGCGGTACGGAAACTTCTTCCACAGCGTCAGCACCAGCATGGCCAGCACGGCGTAGATGGCCCACTCACCCATATCTTTGGCCAGGTCGCGCAGCACTTCCAGAAAGCCGGTGAACTGCTCCTTGGGCACACGGCCTTCGCGGCCAATCAGGGACTTCAGGATGTCCCCGGACATTTCGATCAGCCAGTGCAGTGCGGCAAAAACCACAGCCAGGATGCCGGCCCACTTGTGCGTGCGGTAGACCCGGTCCATGCCGCCCAGTGGCGACTCCAGCCAGGCGGGGCGCGTGGCAAGCAGCATCACCAGCGACATCAAGGCAAACGACAGGAAACCGCTCAGGGTCAAGAGCTGCTGGCGGGCCAGCCACAGCGGGTGGGCGCCGGCGGGCGGTACCGCCTGCACCAGGTCCCAACCCCAGGCCAGGCCGACGATGCCCAGCAACAGCGTGATCAGTGTCTTCATGGTTTCGCGGCCTTGGGTGGCATGTCGTCACGGCAACGGCGCTCGTTGCACTCGGCTGACGTGCGCTGGCGGCGCTCGGCGCTGTCAATTGCCGGCCGACGCGCGCCGCGCTCCAGAATGGCACCGGTCTGCGGATGCACGTCCAGTCGCACGCGTGCGCCCTGGCGGTCGGTGGCGCGCACCTCGTAGGTGCCATGTTCGCGCTCGATCTTTTCGATGTTGCGGTAGCCAGCGGCCTCCAGCTTGGCGTAAATCTGCGGGATGGGCAGCCACGGCTGCTCGGTGGTGGCGGCTGTCTTGCGGTCACTGGCCCTGGCGGGCAGGGTGACGGCCATGGCGGTCAGCAGCGCGCCAACCACGGCCAGCGTTGTGAGGGTGAGTGTGATGCGTTTCATGGTGGGGTCCTGCGGTTCATTCGTCGTAGTAGCCGAGTTCGGCCTGGGTGTGGCAGGCCGTGCAGTTGGCCTTGGTGCGCACGTCCTTGTGTTTCCACTCCCAGTCGGGCACCTTGCGGTGCTCGCTGACCCACTTGGGCAGTTCGGTGATGCGCAGCGGGGCGTTGGTGGCCGAGACGCCGCGAAGCAGCTTGGCGCCATAGCGCTGTCCGCCCTGGTCACCGGCATTGGCCACCAGGTAGGCAGTGATCTCGGCAGCCAGCTTGGGATCGACCGAGGCGTCGTCACCAAAGTGGTCCTTCAGATTGGCCATCATGCGGGTCCAGGAGCTGGCCGGCAGCATTGACGGTGCAAATGCCAGGTGGCAGCTGCCGCACTCTTCCTTGACCACGGCATTGGCCACCGGCGCAAAGAAATGGTTGCCGCCGGCTTGGGCGCGGCCCAGGACGAGGGCCGAGAAGCCCAGCACCAGCAGGCCGAGCGCGATGGGTCGATAGGGGATGTTCATTGCAGACTCCTTGTGGTTCAAAGCGGGTTACTGGCCCAGCATGTAGGTCAGCCAATCGCCCTTTTCCTGGGGCGTGCAGACGCGGCCCAGGACCTCGGTGCAGTTGCGTTTGAACCATTTTTCCACCTTGGCGGGGTCGGTGTAGCGGGTCGGGGTCACCGAGGCGGCCATGGCGTCGATGGATTTGCCAGTGGAGGTTTTTCCGGTGCCGCGTGGGTCCTTGCCGTGGCAGGACGTGCAGGCGGGGGTGTCGGGCTTGCCACCGGTAAAAGTTTGGGTATGCAGGGTCTTGCCGCGCTCGGCCGAGAAGCCGGCAAACGCGGGGTTGGCCGCTTTGGCGGCGCTGGCATATTGGCCCAGCTGGTCTTCGCGCACGCCGGCCTGGCTGGTGCCGGACAACAGGATGGCGGCACATGCCAGCAATGCGGGGATGGTTCGGGTGGTTCGGGGCAATGGCATGGAGGACTCCTATAAACAGTGAATGTGGGAGCGACTATGCTTGGGGTGAACTGAACAGAAAGTGAATCCCTCGTTCATCTGCCGTTCAGGTTCGCGGGGCTATAAACAGGGCCTGAAACCTCTTCTTGAACATTTGATGGCACAACTTTTCTCACCCGGCGCTGAAGCTGCACCGGCGAAACCGCCCACGATGCATGCCAAGTCAGCCATCGCGGCGGAGGGTGTGCATGGGCTTGCACCCCTAGGCAATGCGGTGGCGAACCAGTCTGAGCCGGCAATACCAATGGTCTGCGCACTACCTGCGGGCGCCCGCGCCTCTACGAGTTGTTTTCGCGCTGCTGTGCCCGCTGTGCGCAGGGTAAATGCGCCGGATTGGGGTCTGGCGGCACAACCGGTGCCGGACTTTGATGCTGATCAGCGTGTCAATTGGCGAATGGTTGAGGCGGCCATTAAGCAGTTTCTCCAGCTCAGACTCCGGGAAGCCACGGTAGTTTCCCGCCCAGAACCCATGCCATACTTTGATGAGGTTGAATTCCCTTGTCCGTCAAGGGATGCAACTATTCAGTCGTCGTCCCGCCCTCCGCCTTCTCTCCCTTTGCCGCCTTTGATATCGTGCTCGTCCGCACTGCGGTGGCACTCCACACAATTGTCAAACTGGCGTATGCCCTCTTCAACGTGCTCGCGCCGGATGTTGGCCTGTGTGTGCTCATGGCAGCCATAGCAGGTGTAGCGGCTGTAGTCATTGCGCACATGGCAGGTTACACACGTTGCGGTGTGGTCGCGGTCCAGCGCAAAGTACTTGTCGTGCTCAAACGTGGCGGGGGTCCACTTCTGCTGGGTGTGGCATTGAGAACAGTTGCCGGTGATTTGCTTGTGTAGTGCATCCGCCGGTGACTTGTGGCAACTCTGGCACTGGTTGCTGGTTTCCTTTTTGAGCAACGCATGGTCGAAGTAGCCTTTCAGGTGGTAGCGCTTCACCCCCGCGTGGTCACTGTGGCAGGCCACACAGTCCTGGCTGATGAGTTCCTGGTGGAAGGGCGTGGAGGTGAGTGGCTTCGCAACGGCGGCGCCTTTCGTCGTCAATCGCCCAATGTCAGCGGGCTTGTGGCAGCTCACGCATTTCGGGGATGCCACACCGGTGAATGACACATGGCAGGCAAAGCAATCGGTATCGAGCTGTTTGTGGCCAGGAATCAGCTTGCCCGGACCGACCATCAGGTGCGGGTAGGCAAAGGTGAGCACGGCGAGCACCATCAGGTTGATGGCCAGAATGATCTTGAGAGTCCGGCTCATACCCAACCCCAGAACAAGAAGATGCTGAAGATATGGCCCAGGGCCAGAACCGCAAACACGATGAAGATGGGGATGTGCACCTTGCGCCACTGCGCCATGGCGCCCAAGGCAACAGAGTCCCAAAAAACGGCCTGTTCAACCTCGGGCTTGGACAGGCCCCGCAGTTGGAAGCGTTCGCGCTCGCTTTGCACATGCTGGCGCGATTGTTTCAATAGCATCTTGCCGACCATGCCGCTGACCACGTTCACTCCCATGGCCACGGTCGCTAGCCAAGGCAGGATGGCATTGAAGTGGATTCCGGCGTGAATCAGCACCATCAATGAGCCCAGCCAGGTACCAAACTCATGCATTTTGAGCAGAGACTTAGGGTCGCCATTGGTGACCCACTTACGCTTGCGCGCCGAGTAGTAGAGTGAGCCAATGATGAGCAGCGTGCCCGGTATTCCCATGTAGCGCCCCACCCAGACCAGGTTCAGACGGTGCAACAGATAGTCGCCGGCCAGGGTGGCGGCAGCCAGAAGTCCCGGAGCACGGTAAAGGGCAACACATGTTCGCGCCACAGTGAACGTTTCATTCAGGCCTCCAGGGTTACATCGGTCTTGGGCGTGCAAACGCACAACAGGCAACTGCCCGGCTCAGGGTCGAAATCCGGAGCCTGGGTGTAGGCCACCTCGCCGGTGCGGATGCTGGTCTGACAACTGCCGCAGCCACCCGCCCGGCACCCGGAATTGACGACAATGCCATGGCCTTCAGCAAAGTCCAGTAGCGATCCCATGCCCGGCTCCCAAGTCACCTGTTTGACTGACTTGGCAAAGGTCACCAGGACAGCGTCGCCCTTGTCGTTGAGTGGGGGTACGGCCCGCGTGGCCGATGCCGATTTCTTGCGTGGGATGGATGCCGGGCCAAACGCCTCAAAGTGAATATGTCCATCCGGTACGCCCCATTCCTCCAGCGCGGGCACCAGGCTTTGCAGCATGGGTGTGGGGCCACAGATGTAGTAGTGGTAGGGCTTGAGTGGCAACAGGCGGCGCAAAAGGGCGACATCCACCCGGCTGTGGTGGTAGTGCGTCGGCCCCGATGGATGGTTGCCCAGATCACCTGCCTGCGGGTCGCTCATGCACAGGTGTAGATGGAAGTTCGGATGTCGCGCGGCCAAGTCATTCAGATGCGTCTGCATCACCAGTTCGGCACGGTTGCGCACGCCGTAAAACAGCCACACCTCGCGCCCCGGCTGCGCCGTCAGGCACCAGTTCAGCATGCTCAGCATGGGCGTAATGCCAATGCCGCCACCAATCAGCACTGCCGGTGCGTCGCTGGGGTCGATGTGGAAATGGCCGGCGGGCGCGCGGACCTGCAACCGGCTACCCACCGTGACATGGTCATGGAAGTAGTTCGATGAAACGCCTGCAGGGAAGGTGCTGCCGACAGGCGCGGGTGCGCGCTTCACGGAAATGCGATAGTGATCGGACTGCGGCGAGTCGGACAGTGAGTAACAACGTATGACCGATTGGGTTCCACCGGTTGGGGTCGGCGTATCCAGAGAAAAGGTGAGAAACTGACCCGGCAAAAACGGGGGGAGTGGTTTTCCGTCCGCGGGCACGAGATAAAAGGAACAGACCTGTTTTGTAGTGTCTTCCAGAACTTTGCGTTCAACGTGAAAACTGCGGTAGCCAGCCCATGCGGCGGCAGCCCGCTGCAACTCCTCTGGCGCAACGTCAGTGCCTAGAGAAATGTCGAACTCTTGCGCCACGTTACGCAGTGCTTGGTACGACTGCCAGTGGCGCCAGAACCCGATGCTCAAGTAGACGGCAATTTGAAGCAGGACGCCTCCGGCAATCCACAGCAACAGGTAAAGAGATGTCATAGATGGGACCAAGCTTATGCCTGGAGTCTTGCCACTTCGTTGACAAAGGTCAGTGAAAGTCCAATAAGGCAGACCGGCTAAGGGTCAGACGTAGGAATATTCATGTCCTTCGGATCATCAAGTGTGCCTCGACGTCGCTGGGCAGCATTTGAATAGTGGCGCGCAAACCAGGCACGGCACCCATCAATGCCTGTTCGACACTGCTGCGGAGCTTTGCGGCACGACCCAGCGTCCAACTGGGGCAGTGTGCATGTGCAAGTCCACGAACCGGCGTTGACCCGAGCGTCGGGTCATGACATGGTCAAAGCGAATGGTTTGTTGGTCAAAAGAATCGAGTGTTTTCTGGATCTCCCTGAAAACCTCAGGCTCAACGGCCTCGTCCATCAGACCTTGAGAGGATCGCCACATCAGGTGACCACCTTCCCAGAGAATGTTCAATGCCACCCCGATGGCTGCCACCGCATCCAACCAGAGCCAGCCAGTCAATACCACTCCAATCAGACCAGCTACCACCCCCACGGACGTCCAGACATCGGTGACCAGGTGCTTCGCATCAGCCTCCAGGGCAATGGAGCGGTGCACTTTGGCCGAGCGGAACATCACCCAGGCCAGTAGTCCGTTAAGAGCAGAACTCAGCACCGACAGTCCCAAACCCCAGCCCAGCTCTCGCAACGGCTGCGGGTCAAACAGTCGGGAGGCAGCCGCCCAGATGATGCCCATGGCTACGCCAACGATCAGAATGCCTTCAAAGCCAGACGAAAAGTACTCTGCCTTGTGGTGGCCGTATGGATGCGCCTCGTCCGCGGGACGTTGCGCAATCGTCACCATTAGCAATGCAAAAATGGCGCTTGCCAGATTCACAAACGACTCCATGGCGTCTGATAACAACCCGACCGAATCGGTTACGTACCAGGCCAGCGTCTTGAGCACAATGGTGGTAACAGCCACCGCGATGGAGGTCCATAGCAAGCGTTTTGGGGTCAACCATCGAATCGGCAATATAGAGATCATGGGCAGTGACGGTCTTTCTTTGGTTGGAAGGCCAGATTACTTTTGAACTTCGACATCCTCTTTTTTACCCGTCTTCTCCAGCGGTCTGTCGTTCCGGTCTGGCGAGTCCTGCACCTTCTTCAGCCTTGTCACTGCATCGGACTTTAGGTCGTCCATTGCCTTGACCGCGGCTTTTGACGC
Organism: Candidatus Rhodoferax bjergmarkensis; assembly: GCA_016708345.1. Lineage (GTDB taxonomy): Bacteria > Pseudomonadota > Gammaproteobacteria > Burkholderiales > Burkholderiaceae_C > Rhodoferax > Rhodoferax bjergmarkensis. The sequence goes on along the minus strand of JADJFX010000013.1, from coordinate 5,492 downwards.
TTCGAGCTTGATTTGCTCAACGGCCTTTTGTGCCTCGCTGGCAAGTTGTTCCCCACAACCGGAGATCAGCAATCCAAGGCCTAAGCAGGCCAATGTAATGTGTTTCATGCCTTTCCCATTTTTTGTTTTCTGAAGTGTGCTATGCGACCCGCGAGACCGTGCAGGTGGTACCGTAAGCTGCAATCAACCCTGCGATGGTGGTGAATCTTCATTCAATGCGGTCAATCAAAAATTTCGGCGAGCCAGGATTTTTTGCGATGTTGTCCATGCCCATAACCACCATGCGGTGACGAATGGTGTTCGTCCCTTCGCGGGTATCCGTGTTGTGGGTAGTTGGGCTGCTGAGCTGGAATGACACCTGCGCCAGTTGTAGACCGTTCAATCAATTTATCGAGTTCACCCCGATCAAGCCAAACACCCCGGCACTGAGGGCAGTAGTCAATTTCGACGCCTTGGCGGTCGGTTATCAGAAGGTTGGAGTCCGGGCAGATGGGGCATTTCATAGGTTTTTTCCGTTTGAATTAGAGCTGATGACACGGTGTTTGAGCGGCTGCGCATTGACTGGCCAGCGCACGGAGTCCCGGTAGGCATGCCAGCTGGCGTGCGCCAGCAGCGGGCCAACCACTGCCAGCCCCAAGGCCATCGGGAGCATTGCAGAAACGCCCACCAATAGAGCGATCTGTACTGCCCACAGCAGCATCGCAGCACCGTTTTTTCCCACCACTTCCATGCTGGTGATGGCGGCCGTAATCGCGTCGGTATCGCGGTCCAGGATCATCGGCACCGACACCACCGCGAGGCTAAACACCAGCGCAGCGAAGGCACCTCCGACGACGGCGTACGCAATCACAAACCCCCAGTTATCGGCATTCAAAGCGGCCTCCATCACATCGAAGTCAGACGGCATGATGGTGTTGAAAAACAACGCCGTCACGACCAGCGACGCCCGACCCCACAGCAACGCCAGTACCAGCAGCACTCCGGCCAGCATCCCCATGCTGCGCAGATGTTGTTTCCAGCAGGTCAGAGACTGCATGAAATCAGACGCCAAACCCTGTTCACGGCGACGGCTTGCGTCGTAGAGTCCCATGGCCGCGAATGGACCAAGAAGCAGGCAGACTGAGACCGCCATCATGGCGTACTCGGGTTCAAACTCGAACACGGCATCCAGTACCAGGGCCATGCACCAGAAAGGAAGGCCATAAAAGAGGCTGGTAAGAGGGTGTGCCGCAATGTCTCTCCAAGCCAACCTCAGCCAGCTGAAAGGCGCACTCCATGGCAACAAGTTGATCTGTTTGGGTGCTGCCTCTGAATGGGTTGGAACGCACGGTTGCGGTGATGCTTCGAGTAAGGTGTTGGTCATCTGAAATCCATTTCTGCTTCGAAATTAGTCACGATCTAAATCGGTTCATATTGCGATGAGTCAATTGTGGAAGTACTGCCTTAGGGGCAGCTTGTGCCCACGCAAGCCAACAGTGCGGGGATGGTGCGGTTCAAATGCATGGAGAGCTCCAAATAACAGTGAATATGGGAGCGACTATGCTTGGGGTGAACTGAACAGAAGGTGAACTCCGCGTTCATCTGCCGTTCAGGTTCGAGCGGCTATAAACAGGACCTGACAACCACTTCATCCGGACTGCTCTGATGTCACAACCTCTCTCCAAGCTGCGCTGGTGCACGCTCGCCATCTGCCTGGCCTTGCTGGCCGGCAGCGGTGTGGCCCATGCCGACGAGAAAGACCACGAGCGCGCCCGCAAGGCGTTGCAGGCCGGCGAGGTGCTGCCGCTCAAGACCATCCTGGAGCGCGTGGAGCGCGCCTACCCCGGCCAGGTGATGGATGTAGAGCTGGAGCGCGATCACCGGGGCAGTGGCGGACGCTGGATTTACGAGATCAAGGTCTTGCACACCAGCGGGCTCAGCTCAAGGTCGATGCCCGCGACGGCACGGTGCTGGGCAGCAAGTCCCGGGACCACACTGAAAGCGAGCGCCCCACCCCAACCCGTAGTCACTCTCTGTCAGAGGAGCACTGATGCGCATCCTGATTGTTGAAGACGAACCCACGCTGCAAACCCAGCTCGCGCAAAGCGTGCGCGAGGCCGGTTACGCCGTGGAAGTGGTCGGCAATGGCGTGGACGGCCACTTCCAGGGCGACACCGAACCCTATGACGCCGTGGTGCTGGACCTGGGCCTGCCGCAGATGGACGGCATCACTGTGCTGCGCAAATGGCGCGCCGCCGGACGCACTATGCCGGTGTTGATCCTCACCGCACGAGACGGTTGGCACGAGAAGGTGTCCGGTATCGATGCCGGAGCGGACGACTACCTGACCAAACCCTTCCACATGGAAGAGCTGCTGGCCCGGCTGCGCGGCTTGATCCGGCGCGCTGGTGGCCATGCCAGCGCAGAGCTGGTGTGTGGCCCGCTGACCATGGACACCCGCAACAGCCGCGCCGTCGTCGATGGCCAGGCTTTGATCCTGACCAGCCACGAGTACCGCGTGCTGGCCTACCTGATGCACCACCGCGACGAGGTCGTATCGCGCAGCGACCTGGTGAAGCACATCTACGCGCAGGATTTTGATCGCGATTCCAACACGGTTGAGGTCTTCATTGCCCGCTTGCGCAAGAAGCTGCCACCGGGACTGATCACCACCGTGCGCGGTCTGGGCTACCGCCTGAGCACAATTTCTGATGCATCGCCCATGACGCTTTCCGCCTGGCGCCACTCGCTGCGCATCCGCCTGTTGGCTGGCACGCTGTTCTGGGTGGCGGGCACGATTCTGGTGGCTGGCTGGGGTCTGGGCAACCTGTTTCGCCAGCATGTGGAGGCCCAGTTCCATGCCGAGCTGCGCACGCATCTGGACCAGTTGACGGCCCACATCACGCTGGACGCCCAAGGGCGGGCGCAACTGGCTCTGCCACTGAGCGACCCGCGCTTTGGGCGGCCGTACTCCGGCTACTACTGGCAGGTGGAGGAAGTGAGTCTAGGCACAATCCCTGCGACGGCGCTTCTGCGCTCCCGCTCGCTGTGGGACGTGGCACTGGTCGTGCCGGTGGATACCCTGCAGGTGGGTGACATCCATGTGCACCAGGTGGTGGGCCCGCAGGGCAAGCGGCTGGGCCTGGTGGAGCGCAGTGTGCGCATCGACGACGGCCCGGACGGCAAACCCCACACACTGCGCCTGCTGGCCGCCGCCAATGCCGACCTGATGGTCGAGCCCGTGAGCCGCTTCAACGGCGCGCTGTGGCTGGCGCTGGGTGTGCTGGGCGCGGGCCTGGTGCTGGCGGTCGTGGTGCAGGTGTCCGTGGGGCTGTTGCCGTTGCGGGCCCTGCGCACTGCTCTGGCCCGGGTCCGTGGCTGTGAAACGCCGCGATTGGCCGGCGACTTTCCCGTCGAGGTGATGCCGCTGGTCGAAGATTTCAACACTGTGCTGGCGCACAACGCCGACGTGGTCGAGCGCGCCCGCACCCACGCCGGCAACCTGGCCCACGCGCTGAAGACGCCGTTGAGTGTGCTGACCAATGCGGCGCATACGAAGGATCAACAGGACCCGGAGTTGGCGCGTCTGGTGCTGGAGCAGATCGGCCTAGCACGTCGCCAAGTTGACTACCACTTGGCGCGCGCCCAGGCCGCTGCTGCAACGCGCGTGCCCGGTGCCAAAACGATGCTGCTGCCGGTGGTTGAAGGCCTGGTGCGGGTGATGCAGCATATCCACGCGCAGCGGGAGATCGCCATCACCGTGCAACCCTGGCCCGCCGCGCTGGCGTTTCGCGGCGAGGCGCAGGACCTGCAGGAAATGCTGGGCAACCTGCTGGATAACGCCTGCAAATGGGCGGCGCACCGGGTGAATATCCATGCCCACACCGATGGCGCCATGCTCACCCTGACCCTGGATGACGATGGCCGGGGACTGGACGCGCCGCAGCGCGAGGCGGTGCTGCGCCGCGGCGTGCGCGCCGACGAGCAGGTTTCGGGATCAGGGCTGGGTCTGGCCATCGTCGATGACCTGGCAAAGCTCTATGGCGGCCGAGTCGAATTGCTGGATTCTCCGCTGGGGGGCCTACGCGCCGCGTTGACGCTACCCGCGGTGGCTTGAGCGACTGCGGCACAAGCAGCCGGTCACGCCAGATGAATTTAAGGAAAGCATGGAGTGGAGACGGCTGCGCACTTGAGCGATCATGTGTTGCTTCCCGTGCAGATGCGTCAGTGGGTGTTGTCGGTGGCCAAACGGCTGCGCTACTTTATGCAACGTGACGGGGCGGTGCTCATTTTGCTGCGAGTCATCGCGCAAAGCCTACAGCCCCACGGCCTTGGTGCGGCAAATGTGGACAGGGTAGCCCTGCACATTGCCGCATGGCCTTCATCCACTGCTTTGACTCCAATCCAAATGAACAAGTGCACTTCCATGTCTGCGTGGTCGATGGAGTGTTAGAGGAGGTGGCGGAAGACTACTGGAGGTCCCGAAAGCGGGTACTCGCAGGTGTCCGCAAACGCTGCGGACTTGACTTACGGCTGTGCAACGTGAATGACAACAACCAGTCTGTAGGAGTCGGTGGCCTTGAAATCCGCATGTTTTCCCTCTGTACCCGCATCAGCCCATACTGGCAGCAGTTTGAGATTTGCGTCCTCCAGACCGGACGTTGGCTATGAGTTAACCCGGGGCAACCCATCAGATCCTTCTGCAAAACTGCATGCAAAATCAGCTTCTAGCCATTACAGGAGAAGCGCAAGAAGCTATACAAACGTAGCACTTTCGAGCCTGTTTACTGCGGTTCTTGTCCTGAATATGATGGTTAAGTGTTTATATTGTGCCGCCATTTGATGGCACAATATTCAACCAGTGGGGCAGGCATGGAAACATTTTCAATCCTGATTTGCGAGCGCACGGGGACTTGGTGCGTACGGCCGAGGCGGGGTAGTTGTCGGTTCTGGCCAAACACGGTCAACCGGTATTTGTGGCGGTGCCTTTGACCAGACCTTTGCTGGAACAGGGCGTGGGCGTGGATCCGGCCATCAAACCCCATGACGACGGAACCATTTCGCAGGCAAGCCGCCAAACTGGCGGGCTTTGGGGCAGGAGGCGTCTGCAGGTGAGCGGGCGCAACGGCGATTCCGGTGGTGCGTTGCCCCAGCGCCGACGTCGCGGATGAAGCGCGCTTTTTCTGAATGAAGCGGCTGATCGTGACGGACACCGGGGCCGTTGATCATTTATGCACGAACAGGAAACCTGCCAGTTTTGCGGCGGCGTCGCGGATTGCACCGTTTTGAGACGCAAAACCGTTCTACATGAATACAATAGGAACGCATGGCAACCGTAGGGCGGCGGCGGCGGATGCACTGGCCCGTGGCCATCTCGCCACGGAGCCTGATGTGACCACCGACGCAACCGGCAGGGCATCTTGTAGACCCGGCGAAAAAGTGCCATCAACTACGCATCGCAATTCGAAGACCCGGCAGCACTGCTTGATTGTTGATGGACGCGGTGCGTGGCC
>JADJFX010000012.1 GCA_016708345.1 Candidatus Rhodoferax bjergmarkensis | reverse complement strand
CCCAGCATCACGGCGCTCTCGACCGGTTTCTCGATCACGCGGCCTTCGGGTGAAAAATGCAGCACATCCTTGGCCGGCTGTTCACGTGCGCCGCATTAGCGTGGGGTCCAAGCTCGTGGTGGTGAGTTCGGCAAAAGCGCACACGGTTTTGAACAGCCATGAACCTGAATTTCTCCAGCGTATTGTCCTGTAGGCCGCGGCGCGCCTGTTCTGGGCCGGTAAATTCTGGCTGATGCGGTGTAGTCCCAAGCGGCATAGGCAATAAACGCTATTAAAAAATATAAAGCTGCTGCGCAAACAGGATGGGCGCTACAGGCCTAAAAGCATCTGTATTTTGGAACTTGACGCTTCTGACTCTCCACAGCATCCACACGCTCAAAACCAAATGCCATCTGAAACGGCCCGTACCACAGCGGGTATTCCAGCAAGCTGTGCAGCAAAATCACGGCCAGTACAGACCAAGCCAGCTGACGCGTGGGGTCAGCCTCCCGCCAAGGCTGCGCGTGCCACACCAGCCACAGCCCGGTGCCACAAACCAGCAGCGCCACCGGCAAGCCCAGCTCCACCGCCAGATGCAGCGGCAGGTTGTGCGCGTTGTCCAAAATGTCGCAAAACCGCGCGCCGGGGTACAGGGTGATGAAATGGGCATAGTCCAGGTTGCCCCAGCCCCAGCCCAACCAGGGCTTTTGCGCAATCAAGTGCAGTACATTGCCCCACAGCGTCAGTCGGCTGGCACAGGCCGGGTCGCCCGCCTGCAAACGCGCCAGCATGCCGGTGGCGTTAGGGTCCAGCCCCGGCCAAGCGGGGCCAGCGCAATGACCGCCACCACGTAAGCCAGTGCGGCGGCAAGACAATATAACGCACCTCGCGCTTGCGCCCAGCGCCCTGCTTGCCACTCCACCACCAAGCCATGAGCATCAGCATCAACAGTTGCAGCAACCCGGTGCGGGACGACGAGGCGGCGTTGCCCATGGCCAGCAGCATGGCCACCCCACCCCAAACCCATGGCAGCTGGCTGGTTTTGGCGCTGGCTTGCCCTAGAGCGGGTGGGCGCGCTGGCCATAGCAATTTCCCCTGCGCCAGCCACCACAGCAGCGCGGCCAGACCAATGTTGGTCAGCGTCGCAAACTGATTGCGCTGGCGCAAATTGGCATAGGCTTCGCCTAACGCTGTGCTGTTGACCCACATCCCAAAGACGGCGGTTTCGCCAAAATACTGCAGCAGGCCCAGCAGACTGCTGAGCAAGGCGGCGAATAGCCAGGCAGTGGCGGTAGCGCGCACCAGCCGTTCACGTAGCATCACCCCCGGGCTCACGCCAGATACCCCCAGCACCGCTGCCGCACACGCCAATGAAAAATAGCAGCGGCACCACGCCAGGGCGAGGCCGAAGGTGAATGGATTTAGCCAGGCAGGGTGATGAGAAAGAAGACAACTAGGGGCTTGCATAAACTCAAAACTCAGAACCCGTCACCCTGCAAAAAAGCCCTTGAATCTGATCTTGCCGCTCTTGACACAAGGCACCCTGTCGCGGGCCTCGCTGCAATAAGGCAAGGCGCAGCCCCGTGCCTGCAGAAGCATCGGCGCAGCGTCGGGCACTTGCGCTGCAATCGGGGCCGTCGTGATTAATGGTATGAGAATGACAGTTTTGCACGTTACCTATCAGGACACCCTACGGCGCAGGAGAAGGCGAAAAACAGGCAGTATAAGAATTTGATTCCATCGGGTGCAGTCTATCCATGTTTTCACTTACCTATTTTGAGAGTCATTGCCGTGCAAGTGGCCCTGCTCGCCATTTATGACCTGTGCAAGGCTGTGGACCGTGGAATAGTGATTTCCGGGGTCAGCTATTGGAAAAGCACGGATGGCAGTCGGGGAGTTTTGTGGCGGGGGGAATTCACGGTTACAGTTGCAGCGTCGGCTTATTGATCCGATACACGGCCCCAAGCGAAAGGCATCACACCATGCGCAAACCTGTCTACGTTACCCAACCTTATTTGCCTCCGCTGGAAGAGTTTTACCCGTATTTGCAACAAATATGGGATAGCAAGGTTTTGACCAATTGCGGACCGTTTCACCAACAATTGGAACAAACCTTGTGCGCCCATCTGGGCATTAAGCACCTAGCGCTCTTTACCAATGCAACCATTGCACTGGTTACCGCATTGCAGGCCATGCGCATCACCGGGGAAGTCATCACCACGCCCTATTCTTTTGTGGCAACAGCGCATTCGTTGCTCTGGAACGGCATCAAGCCGGTTTTTGTCGACATTGACCCCAATACGCTCAACCTGGACCCGGCAAAAATTGAATCCGCAATCACCCCGCAAACCACGGCCATCATGCCTGTTCACGTCTACGGACACCCCTGCGATGTAGACGCCATCCAAAAAATTGCCGACAACTACAACCTTAAAGTTATCTACGATGCCGCCCACGCCTTTGGGTGCAAGACGCTGGTGGCAGTGTGCTGCGCCACGGCGACCTCTCGGTGCTCAGCTTTCATGCCACCAAGGCATTATACCTTTGAGGGCGGGGCCATCATCTGCCCGGACGAGAAAACCAAAACCCGCATTGACCATCTGAAAAACTTTGACCATGTTGGCGAGGTCAATGTAGTGGCCCCCGGCATCAACGGAAAAATGAGTGAATTTAACGCTGCCTTGGGGCTATTGCAGCTGAAGTATGTGGAACAAGCCATCTTGCACCGCCAGGCTATTGATGCTGCCTACCGGGCGAGGTTAAAACAAGTCAAAGGAATACACTGTTTGAATGCGGCGGGTGAAAGGGTGGCGAATTACGCGTATTTCCCGGTACTTGTCAAACCAGACTACCCGCTTGGCCGGGATGCGTTAAACCAAAAGCTCAAAGAGCTGGGAATTCATCCTCGTCGTTATTTTTATCCCCTCATCACGGATTTTTCGATGTACCGCGGTCTACCCTCAGCCAACCGCGAGAATCTGCCCGTAGCCACAGCGGCTTCACAGCAAATCCTTTGCCTGCCCATTTATCCTGATTTGGAGATGCAGGTGGTGGAAGAAATATGTACATTCATAGCCTCGGCATAGGAAAAGTTCCCGGCGAGTGAACGATTTGCAAGGATTGAGATGATGAAGCTTGCCATCATGCAGCCCTATTTTCTGCCCTACATCGGCTACTACCAGTTGCTAGCAGCGGTGGATGTGTTCATTTTGTATGACAACATCAAATACACCAAAAGGGCTGGATCAATCGCAACCGGTTGCTGCAAAACGGCAAAGATGCAATTTTTTCCTCCCCTTGAAAAGTGACTCGGATTATTTGAATATCTGTGAGCGTGAGCTTTCCAGCACTTTTAAACGAGACAAATTGCTCAACCAATTCCGGGGCGCGTACCACCGTGCACCGTATTTTGCGCAAACCTTCCCGCTGGTGGAAGAAATTGTGCAATATGAAAATGACAATCTGTTTGAATACTTGCGCCACTCAATCATTAGCGTATGCACGCACCTTGATGTGAAAACGCAAATCCGTATGTCATCGGAGATTCAAATTGATCACTCATTAAAGGGCCAGAAAAAAGTGCTGGCACTATGCCAAGCGCTTGGAGCAAAAACATACATTAACGCTATCGGCGGCATGGAACTGTATGCCAAGGCCGATTTTCAGTCGCAGGGTATTGCGCTTAAATTCATTCAATCAAAACCGCATGCTTACACCCAGTTCGATGCGCCGTTCGTACCGTGGCTTTCGATTGTGGACGTGATGATGTTCAGTCCAGCAGAGCTGACCCGAACGAATGTATTTAGTGGCTATGATTTGATCTAACGCAGCACACAGTCCTAATTGAAGATCCGCCATCGAATGAATAACACCCTTGATACGTATGTTGTCGCCTATCAGGGCGACAACCTTTACGATTTCGATAACGAGATTTTGCTAACCTGGTATCCGCAACGGATATTGCAACACGCTGGCTCGGCAGGCTCGTTGCTGGAACTAGGGCTGGGTCACGGCTACACCACCGATATTTTTTCACGACAATTCGCACGCCACGTAGTGCTGGAAGGTTCGCCCGCCGTGATTCCACACTTTCCGTGAAAACACACGGACTGCCGCGCCGTGATTGTTGAAACCTGGTTCGAAAGCTTTTCCACCGACGAGCGATTCGACGTAATCGTAATGGGTTTTATCCTTGAGCATGTGGACGACCCCCTGTTGATTTTGTCGCGCTTTCGCGATTTTCTTGCCCCTGGAGGCAAGATGTTTATCGCTGTGCCCAACGCTGCAGTACTCAAACCGCCGATTGGGCCAGTTAGCCGGGTTGCTTGACAACCTAACCACCTTGTCCAAGAACGATCTTTTGCTTGGACACCAACGCTTTTACACTGTAGATACTTTGAGTGCCATCATCACGCAAGCTGGCTGCGGTGTGGATCGGCTTGAAGGCATCTACTTAAAGCCTTTCACTACCAGCCAGATCGTTTCCCTGCAACTGGATCGCAAGGTGATAGACGCACTTTGCAGCGTCGGCATTGACTATCCCGAACTCAGTTGCGGCTTGCTGGCCGAGATTTCCTCACGATGAAAATACTACTTGTAGGCGGGCAGTCTGCGCTAGCTCAGGTGCTTCGTCCTGTGCTGGACTCATTCGCTGAAGTTTTAACGGCGGGACGAAGCGGTTGCGATGTTGAACTGGACCTGACATGGTCTGCAGAACGTTTTGAATTACCTGCTGGGCTGGATGCTGCGATCAATTTGGCGGCGCATTTCGGGGGACCCAGTTTTGACGAAATGCTGGCCGCCGAAAACGTGAATGTATTGGGACTGCTCAAGTTAGCTCATGCTTGCACCCATGCTGGAGTCGGTCAACTGGTGCAGGTTTCCAGCATCTTCGCTGGGCTGGACGAGGACTCCCCGTTCTACACCAGCTATGCTCTGTCCAAACGGCATGCCGAAGAACTGGCCCAACATTATTGTGACAATGTCGCGTTGCCGTTAGCCGTGCTGCGACTTGGGCAACTATATGGCGAAGGCGAATCCTACCGCCGTCACCAGCCTTTTCTTTATGCCTTGCTGGATCGTGCGCAGCGTAACGAAGAAATTGTTTTGTACGGACGCAACGATGCCCTGCGCAATTTCATACATGCTGCAGATGTGGCTGCGGTCATCTCCCGCGTCGTGCAACAGCGCATCAAAGGTCGTTACCCCTGCGTCAGTCAATCCAACGTACGCTTCTCCGGGATCGCAGCGGCTGCGGTAGCTGCTTTCGGTAGCACGAGTGCAATCCGCTTTGATTTTTCCAAGTCGGACATCCCCGACAACTCCTTTGCTGCAGATGAATCGCTGTATCGTTGTATTGGTTATTTTCCGCAAATTTCGCTGGAACAGGGTCTGGCTCGCGAGGCGATACGCAGGAAGGCCTTACCGTGAAGCGGGTGTTGGTTTCCGGGGCCAGTGGCGTAGTCGGTTACGGAATTCTGCGCTCGTTGAGGCGATCTGGTCAGGCGTGTTTCTTGGTCGGGACGTCGATTTACCATGACTCGGTGGCACCCGCGTTTTGTGACGTATTCGAACAGGCCCCCCTACCAAATCACCTGAGTATCTCGATTGGCTTCTCGCCACGCTGCGACGGCACCGAATTGAATTGTTGATTCCCGGCATCGAAATCGACATGTTCCACTGGGTTGAACATCTGCCAGATATCTTGGGAACCGGTGCGCTACCCATGCTCAACGAGCCGAAGCTGATCGCACAGTGCAAAGACAAGTGGGGGTTTTACCAGCAATTGTCAAAAGCAGGGATCGCCTGCGCTATCGAAAGTACGCTGGATTCTGACTTAGCCACGTTGGTTCAACGGTTTGGCCTGCCATTCCTACTCAAGCCACGCCAAGGCTTTGGCTCCAAGGGCATCGTGCTAGTAGCGTCGGAGTCTCAATTTCAGAGGTATCGTGCCGACATCGGGCCGATACTCATGGCGCAACCCATTGTCGGAAACGACGACGAAGAATTCACTACTTCTGCGTTTTGCAACGGTCGCGGCGGTTATTTTGCGAGCATGACGCTGCAACGAAAATTGTCTCGTTACGGTTACACCGACCGAGCTAAAGTGGCCGACACTTTAGAGTTCATCCCGGCGATGCTTGAACTGTGCCGTCTGTTCCGTCCGATAGGGCCGACCAATTTCCAGTTTCGTCGCTGTGCAGAAGAGGTAAAGCTGCTGGAGATCAATCCCCGAGTTTCTTCCTCCACCTCCATTCGCACCGCTTTCGGTTACAACGAAAGTGCGATGGCGCTGGATTATTTTTTGAATCAACGCGATCCGGTGCAGCCTAACATCCTCCGTGGACGCGCCGTGCGCTATACCGACGAGCATATTTTTTATGAAGACGGCGTTCATCTCTGACATTCATGGTAACTACGAAGCACTCAAGTCCGTGCTGGCCGAGATTGATCGGCTGGGAATATCGCGCATTTATTGTGCGGGCGATGTAGTGGGGTATTACTCGCAAATCAACGAGTGTTGCCACGCCTTGCGTGAACGAAAGATTGAATGCGTTATGGGCAACCACGATTGGTACATGGCTGGAGGTGGCTTTTGTCCGCGTTCGCAAAGCGTGAACGATTGTCTAAACTACCAGCGCAGCATTATCAAACCTGCACATTTGGAATGGTTGCGCAGCTTTCCGGTGCAGCGCGAAATCGACGAAGTGCGACTAGTCCATGGCGGCTGGACTGACCCCATTGACGAATACATTAAGCCCAGCGCCGAATATTTTGAACGGGTGCTGGGGCGGGTCTTTGTATCGGGCCACACCCACCTGCAAACTGTGCAGCGATTCGGCGACAAGATATATTGCAACCCCGGCTCAGTGGGGCAGCCACGAGACGGCGATCCACGCGCGGCTTTTGCCGTGTACGAAGCCGACGAATTTTCTCTCTGCCGTGTCGAGTACGACATGCAGAAAGTGTTTGATCTGATGGATGCTGCTGGCTTCAATGACTATTACTACGGCGGTTTACGGACCGGGGCTCGCAACCTGCGGCGACTAGCGGATGGTTAGTGAACGACTAGAAAAAGGCTTTCATGTTCAGATGGAAAAAACTTGGCAAGGTGTTTGATCCTAGGGATTTGTCCAATCCTGGCTGGATGCACGAGTTCGCTCAATCGCCATCGGTTTTGGTCTCTGGCGCTTGCGTGCGGGTGTATTTCTGCTCGCGTCCCGCGCCCGGCCGGGACGGACAATACCTTAGCTACATCTCCTACATAGACCTTGACCGCGGTAACCTGCTCAACATAATGCGTGTGAGCGAGCAGCCAGTGCTGGCGCTTGGAAAATACGGAACATTCGACGAATTCGGCACTTTTCCGGTGTCCGTGATCCAAGACGGAGCTGAAATTCGCGCCTACTATGCAGGGTGGACCCGATGCGAATCGGTACCGTTTAACGCCGCTATTGGCTTGGCAACCAGCCACAACGGCGGCGAAACCTTCCAGCGGCTGGGCGATGGACCCGTGCTGTCCTACAGCCCGGACGAGCCCTTCCTGCTCGGAAGTCCGCGCATTCGCAAATTCAATGGTGACTGGCAGCTCTGGTACGTGGCGGGAAAGCAATGGACAATGTCCTTTGGTAAGCCGGAACCGATCTAAAAGATCCGAATGGCAACTTCACCCAATGGAATCGACTGGGTTAAAAATGGTAACGAGTTGATTGCAGACAAACTCGGTGAACATGAATGCCAAGCATGTCCGGACGTAACGTACCGCAATCAGCGCTACCACATGTTTTTTCTTACCGCGATATTCTCAATTACAAAGGTCGTGAGGGGGGGTATCGAATTGGCTACGCTGTGTCTACTGACATGGTGAATTGGCATCGAAATGATGATTTACTGGACATCGACCCTTCTGAGACCGGATGGGATTCAGAGATGGTCAACTATCCGCATGTCTTTGAACTCGACGGTGTCACTTACATGCTGTACCAAGGCAATGGAATGGGGCGTACCGGGTTTGGCCTGGCGGTACTGGAATCGCAAAATGCATGGGGGGCACCATGAAGTGGGAAAAATTGGGACTGGTGTTTAGGCCGACCGAACACACGCTACCTAACCGGTGCGTGGAATTCGCACAATCACCGCAATCACTGGTTTTGCCAGACAGGGTAAGGGTGTACTTCTCCACCCGCGAGCGTGACAGTGTGGGCAAATACCTTAGCCATATCGCCTATGCCGATTTTTCACGCAACATGAGACAGTTACTTGGCATCTCCACCCAATCGGTGCTTCCGCTAGGCGGGTTAGGCTGTTTTGATGAACACGGGATTTTCCCCATCAACGTACTCAGGCAGGATGACCGTGTGCTGGCTTACACCACGGGTTGGAACCGCAAAGTATCGGTTTCGGCGGATGCTTCCATTGGTCTTGCCATCAGCCATGATGACGGACAAACCTTTCAGCGGTATGGCACCGGACCATTGTTGACTGCATCCCTGCACGAGCCATTTCTGGTTGCTGATGCTTTTGTGCGGCGCTACGAAGACGTGTATCACATGTGGTACATCTATGGCACTAAGTGGCAGAAGTTCAATGAAGCCGAACCGCCCGATCGGGTATATAAGATTGCCCACGCCACATCATCAGATTGCATTCACTGGCAGCGCAACGGGCAGCAAATCATCAGTGACCGGCTTAATGCTGACGAATGCCAGGCCCTGCCCACCGTGATTTGTCTGGATGGCATTTACCACATGTATTTCTGCTACCGACAAGCATACGGATTTCGGAAAGACAGCAGCCGTGCCTACCGCTTGGGTTACGCCCAATCTAACGACCTTAAGAAGTGGGTGCGCAATGACGAACTGGCTGGCATAGACGTGTCGAGCGAAGGATGGGATTCGCAAATGCAATGTTATCCACACCTATTTGAATGCGGCGGGAACGTATTCCTACTGTACAACGGCAACGAATTTGGCCGACACGGGTTCGGTCTGGCCGTTCTGCATGCATAACCAACCTATAAAAAGGGAAGTATTTTGGCAACCAGAAACTACAACGGGGAACTGAACGATTTGAACAACGTGACAAGCGAAAAATACGCTTACGGATTTGATTTTGATGTCATGCATCCCTACATGCTCAAATCGTTCGAGCCATTTTTCAAACCGGGCAGTCTGCTGAGCTGGGTAGCTACAAGGGGCGACTTTACCCGGCGCTTTCTGGAACACTTTGATGACATTACTTGCGTGGAAGCCTCCGATGTTGCCATTCAGGAGGCCCAAAGCCGCCTGGGTGACCAAGTGCAATTCATTCACGCGTCGTTCGAAAATGTCAGCATACCCAAGCGCTACGACAACATCGTTTTAACCCATGTGCTGGAACACGTGACGACCTGTGCTGGTGTTGAAACGCATCAACGACCGAATGGTTGAGTGATGGTGGGCGGCTGTTTTTAGTGTGCCCCAATGCCAACGCACCCTCCCGGCAAATTGCCGTCAAAATGGGCTTAATCTCCCACAACACAGCCGTTACACCCGCAGAAGCCGCGCACGGCCACCGCTGCACCTACACACTTGATACGCTGGAGCGCGATGCCGTAGCTGCCGGCTTGCGCGTGGTGTACCGCACCGGAATATTTTTTAAAGCGATGGCCAATTTTCAATGGGACCGCTTGCTTAACACCGACATCATTTCACCTGCATACATGGAGGGCTGCTACCAACTGGGGCAACACTACCCTGACCTGTGTGCCAGCATTTTTTTGGTGTGCGAAAGAGGAAACGGGCGTGGCTAACCGGACTCTCATTTTCCCTGCATGAATGCCACGATCGCTGGCTTTTCTGGAGCGCGCACAGGCTGAGGGCCAGTGGGTGATTGGTTCTTCCTCGCTCGGTTACGACCCAGTGCGGGAGCGCTACCCGCAGTGGGTCCACCTGCCTTACATCACTGCATCCAATTTTGATCAGGCTTTGCGCCAGGCCATCCATGATTTCAACATTGATGGTATTTTTACACCCAACCCTGTGGTGGGGACTACCCTCAACCGGTGTATTAATCCATCGTTTCCTGGGTAACGCTGGTCAATGCGTCCCCTGTGGCAAGCGAAGTTGAACCATTCCACAAGGCTCTGCGTTTTGGCAAGTTTATTCTGGAAAATCCGCTGGAATTAGCGGCAGTCCGCACGCCACAGCCATCGGTTTCTGCGCTTGAAATTTCAGCTATTTTCCACCATGCCGACACCATTCCCGGCATGTGCGACCATGAAAAAATTCGCGCATTGTGCGAACTGGTGCGTTACTGCCCGTCAGGCGATGTGGTGGAATCGGCAGTTGGTGGGGCAAATCGGCATTCGTACTTGCGCGACTGGCAATTTGCTGCAACATCGGCAAACTCTTGTGTGTAGACCCGTGGTCGAATGCGCATCTGGTTCAGAATGATGAGAAAGGACTGGTTGACAGCGTTCCGGTTGATGCTGATGAAGCACTGACCGTGTTCCAGATAAACCTTCTCCCCTATGGTCGCGGCGCGGTGAACTATCTTAGGCGTTGTCAGCAAATTACTTTTACAACTTAGTTGAAATCTCGTAGCATCGTGGGATGAATGATGAGTCACGCATTTCCGAGAAGTTTGAAGCACTACGTGGCGTGATGGACGAACAGATGCGACGGCTGTGGGCTGCGACTGAAGCTCTTGCACTTGGGTATGGCGGAGTCAGCGTCGTGGCAAGAGCGATTGGAATGACTCGGCCGACGATCACGGCTGGCATCAAGGAATTGAGCGACGCGAGCCATCTCGCGTCAATGGCACTCAAGCATCGGGTGCGCCGCGAGGGTGCTGGTCGCCCACGTCTGACGAATGCGGACACGGGCTTGTGTCCGGCACTCCAAGAGTTGGTGGAGTCGACGACCCGAGGTGATCCGATGTCGCCATTGCGCTGGACATACAAGAGTGTTCGCACCATGGCCGCCGAGTTGAATCGGCAAGGTCACCCGGTCAGCCATCAAGCCGTGAGCGAAGTGCTGCAGAGTTTGGGCTACAGCCTGCAGGTCAATCGCAAGACGCGCGAGGGCGCTGGCCATCCGGATCGCAATGCGCAGTTCGAGTACATCGCGCAGCGCGCCAAGCAGTTTCAGCGACGCGGCCAACCGGTGATATCCGTGGACACCAAGAAGAAAGAATTGGTGGGAGACTTCAAGAATGCCGGACAGGAGTGGCATCCGAAAGGTCAACCAGTGGTGCGGGTACACGACTTCCAGGATAAGGATCTGGGCAAGGCCATTCCATACGGCGTCTATGACCTGAGCGCCAATGCTGGCTGGGTCAGTGTCGGCATTGATCACGATACACCGGAGTTTGATGTCGAATCGATCTACTGCTGGTGGCGTCAGATGGGGCGCAAGACCTATCCGCAAGCACGCGAACTGTTAATCACCGCAGACGGCGGGGGCAGCAACGGATCACGCGTGCGCCTATGGAAGGTGGCGCTTCAGCGCTTGGCCGACGTCACCGGACTGAAGATCGCCGTTTGCCACTTTCCGCCAGGCACAAGCAAGTGGAACAAAATCGAGCATCGGATGTTCTGTCACATCACCCGCAATTGGCGTGGACGCCCGCTCGAAAGTCATGAGGTCATTGTCAACCTGATCGCCAGCACCACCACAACAAAAGGCCTGCGAGTACGCGCCGCGCTCGACACCGATGCGTACCCAACCGGCGTCAAGGTAGAGGATGCGACGATGGCGACGCTGCACCTGATACCGGACAAATTTCACGGCGACTGGAACTACACGATTGCTCCTGAACACCCGGATCAAATCAACAAAAAACCCCGCAGGCTGCGTACGAAGTTGTAAAAGTAATTTGCTGACAGTTCCTTAGCAACCTTCCGTTGATGCCGCTGCTCTATACCGCCAAAACTCGGTAGTGAGCACGGCAACCTCGGTGATACGCGTTACGCCGGGCGCATTGCCATCTTGCACGTCGATGGAAACCACAGTTACGCCAGTGCCCACTCTGATGTGCTTGCCTGGGCCGATCTTGTTACGCCTGGCGGATGGATCGTGATTGACGATTACATTTGGCCCTACGGCGATGGACCGCAACGGGTAGGGGATGAATTTCTTGCTGCAAATTTGACCGGCCTTCACTGTGCATTCGTCATGGGGAGTGCATTGTTTATCCAGGTTTTGGATAATCCACAGAAGCTTACGCCCGCCAGCCCCAATGAAGCAGCGGTCAACCCATTCAACCCACTGGAGGGGGCGGGTCATTCACACCAAACTGGCCTCTGTCGTGGCTGACTTCAAATGAAACCGGAGGCAAATCGGCGCACCATCTGCGCCAGGCATGGCGTATGGCAAGCTCAAGCCCACCGGCCACAGCGACAGGCTGCGAAAGTGCGCTTTTTTGGAACCGCTCCCGCAGGGTAAGCCGCAAATCCTG
>JADJFX010000011.1 GCA_016708345.1 Candidatus Rhodoferax bjergmarkensis | reverse complement strand
TTGCTAACCGCCCATCGTGCAGGTGGCCGGACACCAAGGCAGTGCTTAGCTGTGTTCCGACGCTGGGAAAATTGTCTTTGATTCCTGCAAGCAATGTTCGAGGAATATCCATGCGATGCTCCTTTGATTGAACCTTGCGTGCTATCGGAGTTCGCCTGGTCTCACCACAGTGCGCCATGGCCATCTTGGTAAGTTGCACGACACTAAGACCTGCCGCGAAGGTCGCCAGTTGCTCGCCATTCGGTTTGGCTGCTCAGCAGCGGTGTCTGCGCAGAAAAAGAAGCTATTTTGCTATAAAATATTAGCTGCTTGCGGTCGTTCTGCATGCGCAAGAGGCCTATTTGATATAAATAAATCGTTGTTGTACCGCAGGTACTGATCAACCGAAACGACAGATGTAGTGGTAAGGTCAGCTCACGCGGATCTGGAACGACGAATTGCTCGGTACGCTGAATTGCTCATCGGCACCAGACTTGACCCGCGTCGGTTCCTGCCAGTTGGTACTGCAGCCCCGGCCACATTCCATGATTTCCGGCGCGCCGGTATTGAAGGTCAGCGGTGGCGGGCAGCACCACGCCGACCGATTTTGGTGCCATCGGCAAAAGTGATGCCGTGGCTGACGCATTTGCCGTCGAAGTAGATGTTGGTCCGGTGGTGACTGTGATGTTGGGGATGCTGGTGGTGCTCATGGTGTTGCTCAAAAAAGGTAAAAACGAGACGCCATGTTAGCGGCTTTACGCCGCCGTTTGACGACAAGATTGCCCCTGCAAAGCATGCAGACGTGCGAAAACGGTTAGATTAGATTGACGGCATGAAAACGTCCTGACCGGTGGCACCGGCTTTGTCGGTGCCCGCGTGTGAAAACCGGTGCGTGCGGGCTGGAATCACTGTGCTTACCCGCCGCTGGGGTCAACGCTCGCCCTGTCCCGCACTTGCCGACGGTGCGGGTGGTGGAGCTGGATGTGCATGACGAGCCGGCGCTTGCGCAGGCGCTGGCGGTCACATGGCCGTGGTGAACTCAATCGCCATTTTGTATGGCACCCGTGCCGCTTTTTGAAAGGGTGGCAAGTTGACTTCTGCCCCAGGGCTGGGCGGGTTTGTCAAGCGGCGGGCGTGCGCCAGCTGGTGCATGTAGCGCTTTGGGGCCAACGCTGAGAACACCCAATCGTCACCGTCGATGTACCTGCGCAGCAAGGGGCAGGGGCGAGGTGGTGTTGACCATGGCGGCGACGGGACAGCCGGGTTTTGACCTGACTCTTTTGCGGCCCAGTGTGATTTTTGGTGCCGACGACAAATTCCTGAACCTCTTTGCCAAGCTGCAAAAGGTTTTCCCGTCATGCCGCTGGCCGGTGCAGACACCCGTTTTCAGCCTGTGTGGGTGCAGGATGTGGCAGCTGCAGTGGTGCGAAGCCTTCAGGGCGGCTTCGCACCATCACCGCGAGTGATCGAGTTGTGTGGCCCCGATGTCTTCACGCTGAAAGAGCTGGTGCAACTGTCGGCGCAACTGGCCGGTGTGCGCATGGGCCGGGGCCGCCCGGTGTTGCCCTTGCCGCCGTGGCTGGGCCGCGTGCAAGCGAGACTGATAGAACTGGCCCCAGGCGATCCGTTGATGAGCCGCGACAACCTAGCCTCCATGCAAATTGACAATGTGGCCAGTGGCCAGCTGGCCCTAGCTTCGCTGGGCATCACATCCTCGGCTTTGACCGCGATTGCACAAGGATATTTGGCTCCTCAAAAGTGACGGTATGCTTGGATGGCGCTCGTGGCTGAAAATTCCAATAAAGCTGCTTGACGCACGGTGTGTCGCTCGAAGGCTTCTCACCATCCCAACCCCGCAGGCGAGGAAGGCGTTCCCAAGAAACAAGGGCATAGGCCACTGACGAGCGCCAAATTGCGCTAAAAGGCCCATTGATTTTTATGGGCATGAACCGAAAATCTTGCGGACTTCGGGTCGTTTGGGGTGCTCTCCGCTGCGGAGACTATCGGCCCGGAGAGAGCAAAAGTGGTGGATTTCTGGGCGCCCAGAAAAACCACGAAGTCCGCAAGAACCCTCGGGAACCCCAATGAACACGCGGGTATAGGCGAAAAAAATCCAACCGGAGGACCGGTTGGATTTTTAATCTGGTGGTGGAGTGCGGACGCCGGTTCAAATCCGATCTCCAAGACCGTTGGGCAAGTATAGGGTGATTGTCCCCGCTTTTGAAGATTATCCTTTCGGATGGTGAAACTTCGAACTAAAAACCAAACTTCACAGGATCAGATAAATAGTCTCTACCGCCGAGCTCGTTTGTAGACCCGAAGATCTTCGGCAGAAAACATCTGGTTGCGTCCCACCGTGACAGGGCCGCAATTTATTCGCCTGCACATATCGCCGCAGAGTTGGCAACGACACCTCCAGATACTCAGCCGCCTCAAACGCCGATAAAGGTTCATGCTGTAAATGCCCGAACACTTGCTCATGCGTGAAGTCATCATCCCTAAACGCCTGGTTTGTCAGGAGCGAAAAGAATTTGATCCGCTCAGTCGAGGGCATGCGCTTCATCTCCGAGAAGAGATCTTGTGCTGTCAATGCGTGGCTCATTTTGAGGTTCCTTTGGATTTTTCCTGTCGTAGGTACTGTTTCAACTCAGCGTAAAAATTCTCGTGAGCACCCACCTGATAAAAATCAATAACTAAAAACTCCACGGGCACATCGTCCTTTGGAGCGCGATAAGCAATCAAATATTCCTGCCGACTGAAGCGAAATTTGTGCACTCGGATTCCAGCCAGGTCTCCAACCTTCAGCTCACCAATTTCAGGATCATCGCAAACGACGTCCACTTCATCTTCAATTGCCAACTGCAAGGGCTTTGTGCCTTTTGACATACTGAGCAAACGGCCGTTTGAAGTTGGTTTCCATGCGTCGATTATGCATCGAATTTGATCTCATATCAACTCACAAGCTACTTTGCACGCCACTTGGCCAGCAACCGCGCTTGAAGGGACTTGCGCTCGGGCTGCAGCCGGGCACGCTTGGCGGCGATGCGCTCTGAAATCTCACGTTGGCGACTCGGGTCAAACCACGCCTTACCTGTAAGAATTCGAGCCGTTTTTTTGCGTGGCTGGTCGCCCACGACTTTCTCACTTTCGACGCCAAGCTCGACAAGCTGCTGGACTGGAAGCGCGGGCTTTCGACCGACATGCTCAATGGTTCGGGCGATGTGAGTCCTGCCGACTTTGGGGACTTGGAGGCTCCGGATGGCGGCAACGCCTTCGGCAACGAACTCCTTGGTGCAGACGACATCAGGTTCACGGACCCGGATGCATTCGAGGCCCTATGTGCATTGCTTTGGAGCAAGCGTGGGTATCCAAGGACGATCAAGAACCCACGTTCTGGCGACGGGGGCGTCGATGTTGTGGCGATCAAAGGTGCCGAAGGCGTCGTGATCCAGTGCAAGAGCTCATCGGTCGAAGGCCGCGAGCTGGGATGGGAAGCCGTCAAGGATGTCGCGGCGGGTGTCGGAGCCTACGCCCAGAGGCATCCCGGCGTGACGTTTTCCATGGTCGCGGCCACGAATCAACGCTTCAACGGCACCGCGCGGCAGCAAGCTGAGCTTCTTCGCGTCGAGTTGGTGGAGGGCGACGATTTGGAGAGTTTGCTCGCCAACATCCGGTCAAGCGCGGCGAGCTTGAAAGGTTCTTGCTGGCCAATTGGATGGTGGCATAGCGTCAAATTTTGACCACTAATCGGGTTCGACTCGGCGTGCCGCACATAGCCCTGGCACGCGGGCTACCGCTGTGGAACGACGCTGGCGATGCGTAAATGGCGTCGCGAAGCACTTCAATGCCCCTTGACATGACGGTAAAACGCGCGCATTTCACGCACTCTCTATTCTCAGTCGCTACCGCTCACCAATTTCAATTTGCAAACCACCCCGCGGAAGTCATTGATTTTGTTGGAAGTGGCCTCTGAAAGTCAAGAGGGTCACTGAGAACAGAGAGAGAAACGGGAGAATTTCTGGCCAAAACGGCTAAAAATGCCTGATTTTGATAGCAAAAAAGTCACGAGGCAAACGCCGTAAGTGCGCGTCACCATTGAGGATTTTCCAAAAGAAAAGCCCAACTGAAAACAGTTGGGCTTTCTATGTATGGTGGAGCTGGGGGGATTTGAACCCCCGTCCGCAAGCCATCTTCGAGCAGATCTACATGTTTAGTGGTCTGATTTGAGTCTCGCCACCTGTGTCGCGCAGGCACACGCTACACAGGACGCCAGCACCCTATTTTCTCGTTCCACACCAAGGTACCCGGTGCAGAGCCAGCCGATGAAAATGACCTTACAGCCTGGACAGCCTAACCTTGCGATCAAGCCACCCTTGCCCGGCCCATCGGCCTGCCGTTGTAAGGCTCACTGGTGTTTAAGCAGCGAGTGCGAAACGTTCGTCGTTTGCAGTTAGTTTGTTTGAATCTGTTTTACGAGCGCATTCAGCTCGACATGCACCACAGCGATTCCGTACCCACGTCGAAACCAGTGCAGCCCCAAGCCTGCTATTTTAGGCTGTGGCCAGCAATTTCAAGAGATCTGCTGGTGAATTAATTGTGGCATGCGCGCCCCACAAGGCTGGATCGGTCTTTTCACCCAAGTAACCGTAGGTTGCTGTCACTGTGCCCATGCCAGCGGCCAGTCCCGCGACAATGTCTCGCTCGTCGTCACCGACATACACGCAACGCTCCGGTGCAATGGCAAGCCGTCTGGCGGCTTCGAATAGAGGTTCGGGGTGGGGCTTGGCGTGGGGGGTTGTATCCCCGCTGATCACCGTGCGGGCCGTTGCAAAGAGCGGCATTGCCCGAGTCAGGGGATCGGTAAAGCGAGCCGCCTTGTTGGTCACCACCCCCCAAGGCAAATTTCGCGCCAACAACCCGGCAATCAATTCATGAATCCCGTCAAACGCGTAGGTGCGCTCGGTCATGCATTGTTCGTAATTTTTGAAAAATTCCTCACGCAAGGCTGAAAAGTCCGCGTGATCGGGGGTCAGGTCAAACGCAACACCAAGCATGCCCCGCGCTCCGGCACCTGCCATGGATCGGTAACTGTCCAGTGGCAACGAAGGCATGCCCCGATCCACGCGCATCTTGTCGGCCGCCGCGCCCAAGTCCGGCGCACTATCAATCAATGTCCCGTCCAAATCAAACAAGACAGCCTGAACGTCTTTGAACATACCGGAGTCTTTCATCTGCGGCTTACACCATGGGCTTTTGCGTTGCAAAAAGATAATTGACGCTGGCATCGTTGCTGAGCCAGTAGCGTTTGGTCAGCGGGTTGTGTTCCATGCCACGTGTTTGTTGCAATTCAAGATCGGCACTGCGGCAGTAACTCGCCAACTCACTGGGGCGGATCATTTTTGCGTATTCATGCGTACCACGTGGCAACAGATTAAGCACATATTCCGCCCCCACGATCGCAAACAAAAAGATTTTGGATTGCGATTCAAGGTGGAAAAAAACACCCAGCCACCGGGCTTGACCAGCGTTGCGCAAGCCTGCACCACCGATGCAGGGTCTGGCACATGCTCCAGCATTTCCATGCAGGTCACCATGTCAAAACTGCCCGGTTGTTGGGCGGCCAGGGCCTCCGCGCTCACCTCGCGGTATTGCACATTCGGGGTTTGCGCCTCCAGGGTGTGAAGTTGGGCCACCCTGATGGCCTTGGATGCCAAATCAATGCCGGTGACCGTCGCGCCTGCGCGCGCCATGGCATCCGTCAAAATGCCGCCGCCACACCCCACATCAAGTACCTGCAAACCATTCACAGGGCACAGGCTATTGATCCAATCAAGTCGCAAAGGGTTGATGTCATGCAGCGGACGAAATTCCCCATCCTTGTCCCACCAGCGGTGGGCCAGATCAGAAAACTTGGCCAGTTCGGCCGGATCAGCGTTCAATGTTGTAGTCATGGGGAGGGATTATCAAAAAAAAGCGATGAGCAAAACCGAAGATTTGACGTATCAAGAAATGACGCATGTTGCGCGCAAATGATCTGACATGCACCAACGCCAAGCGGCCCAGCCTCGGTTTATTGGCCCCCACCCAGCTTCAAAAAGTCGCCATCCGTGCCTAGGGACAGCAATCCTGCAGCCGAATAGATGCCGAGCTTGGCGCGGGTGTCGCTGATGTCCAGGTTGCGCATGGTGAGCTGACCAATGCGGTCCAAGGGGGAAAACGGCGCGTCGTCCACCTTTTCCATTGAGAGGCGCTCGGGCGCATAGGTGAGGTTGGGCGACTCGGTGTTGAGCAGTGAGTAGTCGTTGCCGCGGCGCAGCTCCAGCGTGACGGTGCCGGTGATGGCGCGGGCCACCCAGCGCTGGGCGGTTTCGCGCAGCATGATGGCTTGGGAATCAAACCAGCGGCCCTGGTACAGCAGGCGGCCCAGTTTGCGCCCGTTGTCGCGGTACTGTTCAATGGTATCTTCGTTGTGTACGCCCGTCACCAGACGCTCATATGCTATGAAAAGTAGAGCAAGTCCGGGCGCCTCGTAGATGCCGCGGCTCTTGGCTTCGATGATGCGGTTCTCGATCTGGTCGCTCATGCCCAGGCCGTGGCGCCCACCGATACGGTTGGCCTCCAGAATCAGGGCCACCAGGTCGGGGTATTCCACGCCATTGAGGGCGACCGGGCGGCCTTCTTCAAAGCGCACCGACACTTCCTCGGTCTTGACCACACAATCGTCGCGCCAGAACGGCACGCCCATGATGGGGTTGACGATCTTCATGCCGCTGGACAGGTGCTCGAGGTCTTTCGCCTCGTGGGTCGCGCCCAGCATGTTGGAGTCGGTCGAATAGGCCTTTTCGGCGCTCATCTTGTAGCCAAAACCGTGCGCTGTCATAAACGCGGACATTTCCGCGCGGCCACCGAGTTCGTCGATGAAGAGCTGGTCCAGCCAGGGTTTGTAGATTTTAAGTAAAGGGTTGGTTAAGAGGCCGTAGCGGTAAAAGCGCTCGATGTCATTACCCTTGAAGGTGGAGCCGTCGCCCCAGATGTTGACGTCGTCCTCTTTCATGGCCGCCACCAGCATGGTGCCGGTCACGGCACGACCCAGCGGGGTGGTGTTGAAGTAGGTGGCCCCGGCAGTGGTGATGTGAAAGGCCCCGGCCTGCAGCGCGGCAATGCCCTCGTTGGCGAGTTGCTGGCGGCAGTCGATCAGGCGGGCCGCCTTGGCGCCGTATTCCATCGCCTTGCGCGGAATTTCGTCATAGTCCGCTTCGTCCGGCTGGCCCAGGTTGGCTGTGTAGGCGTAGGGGATAGCACCCTTGAGCTTCATCCAGTGCAGCGCGGCGCTGGTGTCCAGGCCACCTGAGAAAGCGATGCCGACTTTTTGCTTGATGGGAAGGTTTTGGAGAATGGTGGCCATGGTGTGTGCATTGCAGTTTGAGGGTAACTGGCGATTTTAGGCGACCCGTGATTGCCAGGCGGCTTCGTCAAACCCGACCGTCACACTGCCATCAAGCCATTGCGCCACCGGGCGTTTGATGACGCTGGGCTGCGCCAGCATCAACGCACGGGCGCTGGCACCGTCCACGACAGCTGCGCGGGTGGCTTCGTCCAGTTTGCGCCAGGTGGTGCCTCGCGTGTTGACCAGCGGCTCCCAACCTAGGGCCTTGAGCCAAAGTTCAAGCTCTTTTTCAGGCACACCCTGCTTTTTGAAGTCGAAAAACTGGTGTTCAAGGCCTTGGGCCGCCAGCCAGGCGCGGGCTTTTTTGACGGTGTCGCAGTTTGGTATGCCGAAAAGTGTGATGGAAGAAGGGTTCATGGCCGCCATCATGCCCCAATGCCGCCCTGCGACGGTCCTGCTGGGCGACAATGGCGATCCTTATGAAGACAGCACCCAATACTGAACCGCAAACCTTGGATGGCTGGCTGGCCCACTGCGAGCGGCTGCACCCCAAAAATATCGACATGGGGCTCGATCGTGTCAAAGTCGTGGCCCAGCGCATGGCGATTGGCTTTGACTGCCCGGTGATTACCGTGGCCGGCACCAATGGCAAGGGCTCCACCTGCGCCATGCTGGCGGCGATATTGCAGCAGGCGGGTTACCGAACTGGCGTGTACACCTCGCCTCATTTGGTGCATTTCGAAGAGCGCCTGCGGCTGCTGGGTGAACCGGCAAATGCTACTGATTTGATAGCTGCTTTCGCACGTGTAGAGTGCGCAAGGTGCCAAAATGATGCTGAAGTTTCGCTCACTTATTTCGAGTTTTCAACCCTTGCCATTCTGGACGTGATGGCCCACGCCAGGCTCGATGTGGCGATTCTGGAGGTCGGCCTGGGCGGGCGGCTCGACGCTGTCAACATCATTGAGCCCGACTGCGCCATCATCACCAGCATCGACCTGGACCACATGGAGTTTTTGGGTAACGACCGCGAAGCCATTGGCCGTGAAAAGGCTGGCATCATGCGCACCGGCCGCCCGGTCATCGTCAGCGACCCTGTGCCGCCGCAAAGTTTGATGGACCACGCCAACGAGATTGATGCCGATCTGTGGCGTTTTGGGGTGGATTTCAACGTGTCGGGTGACAAGCAGCAGTGGGCCTGGGCCGGGCGCGGACGGCGCTATGCCGGGCTGGCCTACCCGGCGCTGCGCGGTGCCAACCAGCTGGTCAATGCTGCTGGCGTGTTGGCCGCTTTGGCCGCTTTGCGCGAGCGCTTGCCGGTGACGGCGCAGGCGGTGCGCAACGGGCTGGCGTTTGTCGAGCTGCCCGGGCGCTTTCAGATTGTTCCCGGCCAGCCCACGCTGGTGCTGGACGTGGCGCACAACCCACATTCGGTGGCGGCGCTGGCGGCCAATCTGGATGCCATGGGTTTTTTCCCGACCACCCACGGTATTTTTGGTGCCATGGCCGACAAAGACCTGGCCATGATGCTGAAAAAGCTCAATCCACTGATTGACAAGTGGTATTTCACCGACCTGCCCACGGACCGTGCCGCGTCCGCCGCGCAATTGCTGGCCCAGTGGCAGACCCAAAACAATCGCCAGGACGCCAGCGCCACAGCCTGTGCCGACCCCCAGAGCGCCCTGCAGGCCGCCATGGCTGGAGCAGACCCCGCTGATAGAATCGTCGTCTTTGGGTCGTTCTATACGGTGGGCGGTATTTTGAAAGACGGCATGCCCCGCCTTCACGCCAAACACATCTCCAACATTTGAACTCCTGATTTCCTCACAACATGGCCTTTTTCAAGTTCCGAAAAGGTGGCGACGAGCAGTCCGCCACGCCTGCCCAGCCTGAGAGCGTAGAAACCATGCGCAGGCGCGCCAAACACCGCCTGATTGGCGCGGCGGTGCTGGTGCTGGTGGGGGTGATCGGTTTTCCCTTGCTGTTTGACAAGCAGCCCCGCCCCATCGCGGTTGATATGCCGATTGAAATTCCCGACAAGAACAAGACCAAGCCCTTGAACATTGCGGCTTCTGCGGCCAAAGACACGTCACGCACCGAAGCGCCAGCGCCGGTCAAGACCCCGGTACCCGCCAAAAAGCCAGTGGAGACACAGCCCGTTGAATTCATTGAAAAATCTACACGAAAAGTGGCAGTTACGCCCGTAAACAGTGCGCAGGAAGCTCCTGAAACTGTAGCGAAACAGGTGCCGAAACTGACCGATAAACCGCTCGAAAAGCTGGCCGAAAAGGCTGTGCAAAAACCAGCAGAGAAGCCAGCCGAGAAACAAGTTGAGAAGACGGCTGACAAAGTGCCCGAAAAAGCGTCAGAAAAAGCACCTGAAAAAGTGGCCAAAGTCGATGAAAGCGAGAAAGCCCAAGCTTTGCTGGAAGGCAAGGAGCCAGTGACCGCCAAACCCCCCGCTGCCGAAAGCCGGTTTATTGTTCAATTCGGCTCTTTCACAGACAAAGACCGCTCGCTGGAAGTGCGCCGCAAAGTGGAGCGTTTGGGCTTGAAGACCTACGCCCATGAGGCCGAGATCAACAAAGAGCACCGAATCCGCGTGCGGGTGGGGCCGTTTGGCAACAGGGCAGATGCCGAGAAGGCGGCCGACAAGATCAAAAAAATCGGTTTACCCGCCGCCATCCTGACCTTGTAAGCGATGCCCGCGCTGGACTGGATATTTGCCCTGGTGTTGCTGGTTTCGCTGGCAATGGGCGTCTGGCGTGGCTTGGTATATGAGATTTTGTCAATGCTGAACTGGGTAGCGGCGTTCATTTTGGCGCAGTGGTTGGCCCCTGAAGTAGCGCAACATTTGCCTATGAGCGGCGCGGGTGAGGGGGTGCGCTACGCAGCAGGGTTCGCTGTGGTGTTTGTGGTGGCGGTGCTGGTCGGCGGGTTGCTGGCCGTGCTGGGCAAAAAGCTGCTTGCCGCTGCTGGCCTGGCACCAGTGGACCGCACCTTGGGTGCGGCATTTGGCTTGGTGCGCGGCGTGGTGGTGTTGCTGGCGGTCACCGTGGTGGTTCATATGACACCTTTGAAATCGGGCATCTGGTGGCAAGAGTCAACGGGTGCCAGCATCAGCACGGCCGCCCTCAAAGGCTTGAAGCCGGTGTTGCCTGAGCAGTTTGCAAAGTATTTGCCTTCATGAGACCGGAATAACTATGTGTGGAATTGTCGGCGTTGTCAGCAACGCACCTGTGAATCAACTGATCTATGACGCCTTGTTGCTGCTGCAGCACCGGGGCCAGGATGCGGCGGGTATCGTCACCCAGCAAGAGCGCAAGTTCTTCATGCAAAAGGCCAAAGGCATGGTGCGTGACGTGTTTCGCACGCGCAATATGCGCTCGCTGCCTGGCAATTGCGGGCTGGGCCAGGTGCGCTACCCGACCGCTGGCAACGCCTACAGCGAAGAAGAGGCGCAGCCTTTCTATGTGAATGCGCCATTTGGCATTGTGCTGGTGCACAACGGAAATTTGACCAATGCCCACACCTTGAAGGCGGATCTCTTCAGTGCCGACCACCGTCACATCAATACCGAGAGCGACTCCGAAGTGTTGCTCAATGTACTTGCGCACGAAATAGAGGAGACCACACGGGGCATGCCGCTGCGCCCGCAAGATGTGTTTGAGGCGGTGCGCCGGGTGCATTTGCGCATCAAGGGCTCTTACGCGGTGATTGCCATGATCGCCGGGCATGGCGTGCTGGCATTTCGCGACCCGTTCGGTATTCGCCCTTTGTGCATGGGACGCAGCGATGACGGCACGGTCATGCTGGCCAGTGAATCGGTGGTTCTGGAAGGCACAGCACATAAATTTGAGCGCGACATCCATCCTGGCGAGGCGGTGTTCATTGACTTGGAGGGCAACCTTCATGCCCAGCAGTGCGCCCAGAACCCGGTGCTCAGTCCATGTATTTTCGAATACGTGTATCTGGCGCGGCCCGACTCGGTGATGGACGGTATTTCGGTCTACCAGGCGCGCTTGAACCTCGGTGAAACGCTGGCCAAACGCGTGATTTCCACGGTTCCGCCCAACGAAATCGACGTGGTGATCCCGATCCCCGAATCCAGCCGCCCCAGTGCCGCTCAACTCGCGCAGTTGCTGGGTTTGCCGTACCGCGAAGGGTTTGTGAAAAACCGCTACGTGGGTCGTACCTTCATCATGCCGGGACAGTCGGTGCGCAAGAAATCGGTGCGCCAAAAGCTCAACGTCATCGCCAGTGAATTCAAGGGTCGCAATGTGCTCCTGGTGGATGACTCCATCGTGCGCGGCACCACCTCCAAGGAAATCGTGCAGATGGCGCGTGATGCCGGAGCGCGCAAGGTGTACATGGCCAGCGCGGCACCGCCGGTGCGCTACCCCAATGTGTATGGCATCGACATGCCAACGCCGGATGAACTGGTGGCGCACAACCGTACCGTTGAGCAGATTCGTGAATTGATTGGTTGCGACGCCCTGATTTACCAGGACGTGCAGGCCATGAAAAATGCAGTCGGTGCGCTTAACAAAAATATCAAGGGCTTTGACGCCTCTTGCTTTGACGGTGTGTATGTCACAGGCGATATCACTGTCGATGACATCATTCGTTTGAACTCCAAGCGAGTCGGTGTGGAAGAGGGCGGTGAGGACAACTCCCGCCTGGCCCTGCCCAACCCAGCAGACTGAAAATGACCGAGAAACCAAAACCAGCCAAACCCTTGCCAGATCATCTGCATCTGGACACGCTTGCCGTCCGCGCTGCCGTGGACAAAAGCCAGTATGGCGAAAACTCCGAGGCGCTGTATTTGACCAGCAGCTTCGTGCAGCCCGATGCCGAGACCGCCGCCCGCCGCTTCGCCGGGGAAGAAGAGGGTTACATCTATTCGCGCTTCACCAACCCGACCGTGACCAGCATGGAGCAGCGGCTGGCCCAATTGGAGGGCACCGAGGCCTGTATGGGCACCTCCAGCGGCATGTCTGCAATTTTGCTGCTGTGCATGGGCTTGCTCAAGGCGGGCGACCACGTCATTTGTTCGCAAAGCGTGTTTGGCTCCACCATTCGCCTGATTGCGGGTGAGTTCGGCAAGTTTGGTGTGCAAAGCACTTTTGTGTCGCAAACCGATGTGGCGCATTGGCGCGCAGCCGTGCAGCCCAACACCCGCTTGCTGTTTGCCGAGACGCCCACCAATCCGCTCACCGATGTGTGTGACATAGAGGCACTGTCGAAGGTGGCCCACGCCGCTGGCGCGCTGCTGGCAGTTGACAACTGCTTTTGCACGCCAGCCTTGCAGCAGCCCGCCAAGCTGGGTGCCGACCTGATCATCCATTCGGGCACCAAATATTTGGATGGCCAGGGCAGGGTGATTGCAGGCGCACTGTGTACGACGCAAAAGATGATTGACGAGAAGTTCATGCCCGTCATGCGAAGCGCCGGCATGACGCTGTCTGCCTTCAACGCTTGGGTGGTGCTCAAGGGCATGGAAACCCTGTCCATCCGCATGAAAGCACAGAGCGAAAGTGCATTGGCGCTGGCCACGTGGCTGCAGGCACAGCCGCAGGTGGCGCGGGTGTATTACCCCGGTTTGGAATCTCATCCGCAGCACGCGCTTGCCATGCGCCAGCAGTCCGGTCTGGGCGGTGCAGTGGTGTCGTTTGACGTGAAGGCCGCTGACCCGGTACAGGCGCATAAAAACGCCTTCCATGTCATCGACTGTACGCAAGTGTGTTCCATCACCGCCAATCTGGGCGACACCAAAACTACCATCACCCACCCCGCCAGCACCTCGCATGGCCGCATTTCTGAGGCGCAGCGCCAGGCTGCCGGTATCGGCCAGGGTTTGGTGCGCGTCGCGGTGGGACTTGAAAACATTGAAGACCTGAAGGCCGACCTTGATCGCGGTCTTTGTGGTTTGGATACCTGACATGACTCAAAAAATACGCACCCGTTTCGCCCCATCGCCCACCGGCTTCATTCACTTGGGCAATATCCGCTCGGCGCTGTACCCTTGGGCCTTTGCCCGAGCCAACGGCGGTGACTTTATTTTGCGCATTGAAGACACCGACCTGGACCGCTCCACGCAGGCGGCGGTCGATGTGATCATTGAAGGTATGTCATGGCTGGGCCTAAGCTATGACGAAGGTCCATTCTACCAGATGCAGCGCATGGACCGTTACAAGCAGGTGCTCGCTGAGTTGCAAGCTGAGGGTCATGTTTATCCCTGCTATATGAGCCTGGTTGAACTCGACTCCCTGCGTGACCGTCAGATGGCGGCCAAGGAAAAACCGCGTTACGACGGCACTTGGCGACCAGCGCCGGGCAAGGTTTTGCCGCCCATTCCTGATGGCGTCATACCGGTGTTGCGCTTCAAAAATCCGCAGGGCGGCGCGGTGGTGTGGGAGGATAAGGTCAAGGGCCGCATCGAGATCAGCAACGATGAACTTGATGACTTGGTGATTGCCCGCCCTGATGGCACGCCTACTTACAATTTTTGCGTCGTAGTGGATGACATCGACATGGAAATCACCCATGTAATTCGAGGCGATGACCACGTCAACAACACGCCGCGTCAAATCAATATTTTTCAGGCGCTGGGCAAGGAACCACCGGTCTACGCGCACCTGCCGACCGTGCTCAATGAACTCGGCGAAAAAATGAGCAAGCGCAATGGAGCCAAGCCGGTGACCCAGTACCGCGATGAAGGTTACCTGCCTGACGGCATGGTGAATTACCTGGCCCGTTTGGGCTGGAGTCATGGCGATGACGAAATTTTCAGTCGCGAGCAGTTTCTGAAATGGTTCAACCTTGATCACCTAGGGCGCAGCGCCGCGCAATTTGACGAAGCCAAGCTGCGCTGGGTCAATGCCCAGCACCTGAAAATCATGGCAGACGATGCGCTGGCATCCTTGGTGGCGGCACAGTTGCAAAAACGCGGCATCACGGCAGATGACCGTTTGCCACGCATGTGCGGCTTGTTGAAAGACCGCTGTGACACCACCATGGCGCTGGCCGACTGGGCGGCCAGGTTTTATGCACAGATCACGCCAAACCCGGCAGAGGTGGCGCAACATGTCACCGATACCGTTAAACCAGCGCTTAACTTGCTCATTGAAAAGTTGACAAGCTGCGCTTGGGACAAAACTTCGATTGCTGCGTCCATCAAGGAAGTGCTTGCAGCCTGCAGCCTCAAAATGCCGGTGTTGGCCATGCCGGTGCGGGTTTTGGTGATGGGAACGGCACAGACGCCGTCACTCGATGCGGTGCTGGAACTCATTGAAAGAGAAAAAGTAATCGCTCGGTTGCGCGCAGCCTGAATTTTGACGTTATAATTCGAGGCTCAGAAATTAAAAACTTTAATAAAGTAATTTGTTAAAGTTTTTAGTTGACGGGGGTATAGCTCAGCTGGGAGAGCGCTTGCATGGCATGCAAGAGGTCAGCAGTTCGATCCTGCTTATCTCCACCAAAGTTTTTGAAGTGAAACTGAAAAGTTTTAAAGTTAGGACGGAAGTCTAAAGGTTTTGACCCCATCGTCTAGAGGCCTAGGACATCACCCTTTCACGGTGAGTACCGGGGTTCGAATCCCCGTGGGGTCGCCAAATTCATCATCTGATGAGTTAGGTGCAAGTCGGTAACCAAGTCGGTTCGAAAGAACTGGCGGCTTGTTTGAAAAGGCAGGCGACTTGGCTCGCAAGAGCAAACGTTACACCTACCAGGAGTGGTAGTTCAGTTGGTTAGAATACCGGCCTGTCACGCCGGGGGTCGCGGGTTCGAGTCCCGTCCACTCCGCCAAAATTCCCTTGTAAATCAAGGACTTAAAAAAGCTCTACCGAAAGAATAGGGCTTTTTTTTCGCCGTTTTGGCGGCTGAGTGTCCCCAAAGTGTCCCCGTAAGGGCAGGAAGTTCTGCAAACCAGTTGACCGCCCACCAGGCCGCACGCCTAAGATGCCTCGCAACTGCGAATCCCCAAAAATGGCTATCAAAAAGTCTGAACTCTACCCCTCCCTCTGGAAATCCTGCGATGAACTGCGGGGCGGCATGGATGCCAGCCAGTAAAAGGACTACGTCCTCATCCTGCTGTTCGTCAAATACGTCTCTGACAAATACGCGGGTGACCTCTCCGCGCTGATTGATGTGCCGTTACCGAAGGGCGACAAACCCGGCGGCAGCTTTGCCGACATGGTGGCGGCCAAGGGCAACAAGGAAATTGGCGACAAGGTCAACAAAATCATTGGCCGCCTGGCGGACGCCAACGACTCGCTCAAGGGGGTCATCAAAGTCGCTGACTTTAATGGCGAAGAAAAACTGGGCAAGGGCAAAGAAATGGTAGACCGACTGACCAAGCTGGTCGCCATCTTTGAAGGGCTGGACTTTGGCAGCAACCGGGCAGAAGGTGATGACCTGCTGGTCGACGCCTATGAATACCTGATGCGCCACTTCGCCACCGGGTCGGGAAAAAGCAAGGGCCAGTTCTACACCCCGGCTGAGGTCTCCCGCACCATGGCACTGGTGCTCGACTTGGGCCGTGCCCACCACGCAGGCCAAAGCATTTACGATCCTAGTGTAGTGTTGCACGCTATCCGGCACATAAAACCGCGTCTTTTCGGCCATGGCGGCGTTGCAAATCCGCGCGATACCTACGGGTAGGGTCGCAGTAAAACTAGAATCTAAACCGAACCAAATCAAACGGTACCTGCTTACTGTTTATGAGAGTTTGAATTTCATCAACGCAGAGAGCGGATACTGCTACGCCAGAGGCATCATCATCTTGACCCGACAACCCAAAATCTACATTGCAGGCCATCGCGGCATGGTTGGTGCGGCCATTGTGCGCACCTTACAACAGCAAGGCCAGACCAATCTCGTTACCCGCACCCATGCAGAGCTGGATCTGACCAACCAAGTGGCCGTGCAGGCTTTTTTTGAAGCGGAAAAGCCTGATCAAGTCTATCTGGCAGCTGCCAAAGTGGGAGGCATTCACGCGAACAATACCTACCCGGCCGAGTTCATTTACCAAAATTTGATGGTGCAGGCCAATGTAATCCACCAAGCTTGGCGTGTAGGTGTGCAAAAACTGTTGTTTTTGGGCTCCAGCTGTATCTACCCCAAGCTGGCCCCGCAGCCGATGACGGAGGATGCACTGCTCACAGGGACGCTGGAGCCGACCAATGAGCCCTATGCAGTGGCCAAGATTGCCGGCATCAAGCTGTGCGAGAGCTACAACCGCCAGTATGGGCAGAGCCATGGCGTTGACTACCGCAGTGTGATGCCGACCAACCTGTATGGTCCGGGCGACAACTACCACCCGGAAAACAGCCATGTAATCCCGGCGCTGATACGTCGGTTTCATGAGGCCAAGGTTAGCCATGCGCCCACGGTCACCATCTGGGGCAGTGGTACACCTCGGCGCGAGTTTCTGTTTGTGGATGACATGGCGGCCGCCAGCGTGCATGTGATGAACCTTCCCTTGGCAACGTACGGTGCACAAACAAAGCCCATGCAAAGCCTGATCAATGTGGGTTTTGGCTCTGACCTGACCATTGCCGAACTGGCACAGTCGGTAAGCGATGCGGTGGGCTATGGGGGGAAAATTGTCTTTGACGCCAGCAAACCCGATGGCACGCCCCGTAAGCTGATGGACAGTCACCGACTCAATGCGCTGGGCTGGCAGGCCAAGGTTAATCTGGCCGATGGCTTGCGCATGGCTTACCATGACTTTGTGCAGCACCACACCAACTAAGGGATGCAGAAATTACAAATATCCCATTTCTGGCGGCACTGGCGGGTTCATTGCGTCGTTGCAATCCGTTCGTTTAGCTGGCCAAACTTCGCGTCTTGCGCCTAGCACTGCATCCCGCCAGCACTCGCCATAAACGGTACATTTGCAATTTCTGCATCCCTAACCTCATATCAAACCATGACCACTCCCAAAGTTGCACTCATCACCGGTATTACCGGCCAAGACGGCTCCTATCTGGCAGAATTTTTGCTCGAAAAGGGCTACATCGTGCATGGCATCAAGCGACGGGCCAGCTTATTTAACACCCAGCGCGTGGACCATATCTACCAAGATCCGCACATTGAAAACGCCAACTTTCATCTGCATTACGGCGATTTGACCGACACCAGCAATCTGGTGCGCATCGTGCAGGAAACCCGGCCGGATGAAATCTACAACCTAGGTGCCCAAAGCCACGTGGCCGTCAGTTTTGAGAGCCCCGAATACACTGCCGATGTCGATGGCATGGGCACCTTGCGCCTGTTGGAAGCCATTCGCATCCTGGGGCTGGAGAAAAAAACCCGCTTTTACCAAGCCTCCACCAGCGAGTTGTATGGCTTGGTGCAGGAAACTCCCCAAAAGGAAACCACACCGTTTTACCCGCGCAGCCCCTATGCAGTGGCCAAGATGTACGCATATTGGATCACGGTTAACTACCGCGAGGCGTATGGCATTTACGCCTGCAATGGTATTTTGTTCAACCATGAGAGCCCACGCCGGGGTGAAACCTTTGTTACCCGCAAGATCACGCGTGGGCTGGCCAACATCAGCCAAGGCTTGGAAGACTGCCTTTTCATGGGCAATATCGATGCCCTGCGCGACTGGGGTCATGCCAAAGACTACGTGCGCATGCAGTGGATGATGCTGCAGCAGGACCAGCCGGATGACTTCGTCATTGCCACCGGCGTGCAGTACAGCGTGCGCCAGTTCATCGAAAAAACAGCGGCTGCTCTGGGGATGGAACTGCGCTGGGAAGGCGAGGGTGTCAATACCGTGGGTTACTGGAATGACCAAGGCAATGACAAAGCCATTGTGCGCATTGACCCGCGCTACTTCCGGCCCACCGAGGTCGAAACCCTGCTGGGCGATCCAGCCAAGGCCAAGCAAAAGCTGGGCTGGGTGCCAGAGATCACTCTCGACGCAATGGTGACAGAAATGGTGGCTGCTGATCTCGCTGACGCTAAAAAACACGCACTGCTCAAGCAGCACGGATACAGCGTGAGTGTGAGCGTCGAGTAAGACAATCGTAGTCAGTTTGCTAGGGCGCAGGGTCGATGCTCAGTAGGGGTTGTTGAACCCCAAGCGCGCCAGAATCTCCACTTCGTGCGCTTCCATGGCTTGTGCGTCCTGTTCGCTGGTTTCATGGTCCCAGCCTTGGGCGTGCAGCGCGCCATGCACCAGCAGATGGGCGTAGTGGGCCTGAAGCGTTTTGCCTTGTTCATGGGCTTCTTTGGCAACTACGGGAGCGCACAGTACAAGGTCGGCGGTGACCAGCGGCTCTTGGGTGTAGTCGAAGGTCAGCACGTTGGTGGCGTAGTCTTTTTGCCGGTAGTCCCGGTTGAGCATTTGGCCTTCTTCGGCACCCACAATGCGCACGGTGATCTCGGCGTCGCGTTCCAGCGCGTGGCGTAACCAGCGCGTGACGTGGTGGCGGGGCAAGGCGACACGGTGCGGGGCTGCGTCAGCCATTTGGCCGAACTGCAGGGACAGGGTGAGTTGATTGAGCATAAATATTTGATGAAAATGGGCCGGTAGCGCATGTTAATCAAGCGCAAGCAGCTCCTGAAATGATAGCAATCAAGGATTCAAAAAGTTTGCTTTCGGTGTTCGAGCGCAACGTGCACCGCCAACTTTAGCCCTCGTACGATCTCAGTCAACACCATACTTGGTGCGCCTTGCGTCGGCAAATGCGGCACATGCACAAAACCACCGCAGGTTCTTTTCAGCGAACTTTGGGTGGTCAGTGCATGCATGAGGCTGTAGAAAACATGGTTGCAAACAAAAGTGCCAGCGCTGAGTGACAGTTCTGCCTGAATGCCTTCGCTTAAAAGCGCTCTTGCGATCAATTTGACGGGCAAGCTTGTGAAATAGGCGGCCGGGCCAGCCGGGATGACGGCTTTGTCAATGGGTTGAACGCCCGCGTTATCAGGGATGGGTGTATCGCTCAGGTTGATGGCCACCTGCTCCAGCGCTATTGCATTGCGGCCCCCGGCCTGGCCGACGCACAGTACCAAGCCAGGGTGGTGCTTGCGCAGCAGCGCTGAAAGAACATCACACGACTGGTCGAATACCGTGGGCAGTTGCGCCGCCACGATGCGATGGCCCAGGATGGTATGCCGATGCAAAACCTGCACGGCCTCCCAGCTGGAGTTGATCAATTGGCCGCCAAAGGGGTCAAATCCGGTCAGCAGGACGACACGATGCAAAGCAGTTATAGAGGGACTTGAGGGTTGTCGCATTGTGCAATTTGCTGGCTTGATATGCCAGATGGTGGATAATATAAGGGTTTGCCCCAGCCCGTGGGGCGCAACCAGCTATCGGATTGATAGCATTTGAACGTGGCTATGAATGACCGATTTGAACCCTGATTTAACCGCTGACCTGATTCTCGACGCCGCTTTGCCAATGGCCTTTGCCCAATTGCAACTGGCCGAACCACTGGCCCGTGCCGTGGCCGATATGGGCTACGAGTCCATGACCCCGATTCAGGCGCAAGCCATTCCGGTGGTGATGACCGGCCAAGACGTCATGGGCGCGGCCCAGACCGGCACCGGCAAGACCGCTGCCTTTTCGCTGCCCTTGCTGCACCGCTTGCTCAAGCACGAAAACAGTTCTACCTCACCCGCGCGCCACCCGGTTCGCGCTTTGGTGCTGCTACCCACGCGCGAACTCGCTGATCAGGTGGCCCAGCAGGTCAAGCTGTATGCCAAGTACACCAATTTGCGCAGTGCCGTGGTGTTCGGCGGCATGGACATGAAGCCCCAGACGCTGGAGCTGAAAAAAGGCGTTGAAATTCTGGTCGCCACGCCGGGTCGCTTGCTGGACCACATTGAAGCGAAAAACGCTGTACTTAACCAGGTCGAGTACGTGGTGCTGGACGAAGCCGACCGCATGCTGGACATTGGCTTTTTGCCGGATTTGCAGCGCATTTTGAGCTTTTTGCCCAAGCAGCGCACCACACTGCTGTTTTCGGCCACATTTTCGCCCGAGATCAAGCGGCTGGCCAACAGCTACCTGCAAGACCCGGTAACGATTGAGGTGGCCCGCTCCAACGCCACGGCCTCCACCGTGGAGCAGCATTTCTACAGCGTGGGTGATGATGACAAACGCCACGCGTTGCACCAAATCCTGAAACAGCGCGGCATGAAGCAGGCCTTTGTGTTTGTCAACAGCAAACTCGGCTGCGCCCGGCTGGCCCGTTCGCTGGAGCGCGAAGGTCTCAAAACCACCGCCTTGCATGGTGACAAGAGCCAGGAGGAGCGCTTGAAAGCGCTGGATGCCTTTAAAAAAGGTGAGGTTGATTTGCTGGTGTGTACCGACGTGGCAGCGCGCGGGCTGGACATCAAGGATGTGCCCGCCGTGTTCAATTTCGATGTGCCCTACAACGCGGAAGACTATGTGCACCGCATTGGCCGTACCGGGCGTGCCGGGGCCGCCGGTTTGGCGGTGACCTTTGTGTCCAAAAGCGATGTGCGCCTGGTGGGCGATATTGAAAAACTCATCAAAGCCAAGATTGAACTCGAAGCGGTCGAGTTTGATGAAGACGTGCCCGATATTCGCAAGCAAGGCCGCATCAATGATGGACGGCGCATGTACGCTGAAGGTGCGCAGGACGATTCCCGTGCGCCCCGGCATCGCTCAGGGGCCATGCACGATGTGGCCCACGAGGGGCAGTATGCCCGGCAAGACCGCCCGCCGCGCCGCGATTATTCTCGGCCCAGCGCCGCCTCCCGCGATCCGTTTTTTGACAAACCTTACGAGCCTGCCGCAGCAGCTGAAACAACGCCTTCCTGGGAGGCTAGCGCACCGCGTCACACGTCACACAGTATTTCAGCCAATATCAAGCCCAAGCGGCGTGTAGCGGCCTTGTTCAAGGCCATATCCTGAAGACCTTCATGGCGTTGGGTTGATGGCTTTGCCGTCAACCCGGTTTCTGCGCCTGTGGGCATTGCACCTGAATCAATTCCTGGCTTAACGTGAAAGTTTGCGCGCAGCCAGGCTTGGAGCTGTCGAGCCGTAGTGCGCTCAGGCAGCCACCCCATACACAGCCGGTGTCAAGTGATAAAACATCGGAGCGACCGAGCCAGCCCAAGGTGGACCAGTGGCCAAATGCGACCGTGATGCTGGCGGTTTGCCGCCCTGGCACGTCAAACCAGGGCAGATACCCTTGCGGGCAGGCTCCCGCACCTTCTTTGGAAGCGAATTCCATGTGGCCTGCTGCATCGCAAAAACGCATGCGGGTCAGGGCATTGACGATGACGCGCAGTCGGTTGACCCCGGTCAGGGAGTCGTGCCAGCCACTGGGTTCATCGCCGTACATGTGCTGCAGAAAGTCACCAATGTCCGGGCTGCGCAAAACGGACTCCACTTCAGACCCGAGTGCTATTGTTTTGCTAGCTGTCCACGCAGGTAATATGCCGGCATGGACCATTAATACTTCATGACCCTGGATGTTTTCAAGAATCGCCATGCGCTGCCAGCGCAGCCAGTCCAGCATGACCCGTCGGTCCGGTGCTTGCAAAATTGGGTCCAGCGTGTCTTTGCGGTGCGGCTTTCTCACACCATGGGCGAGGGCCAGCAGGTGCAAATCGTGGTTGCCCAGTACACATTGAACCGCTGCGCCGTAACCCATCAGGCGGCGCAGCACGCCTGCCGAGTCCGGGCCCCGGTTGACCAGATCACCCAAAAAATAGAGCGAATCGCGGCTCGGCGAGAAAGAAATTTCGTCCAACAGACGCTGCAGGGCGCTATTGCAACCCTGCACGTCACCAATCAAGTAAAGTGCCATGGTGTTCATTCTCGCCGCTGATTCATGGAATTTCTGCTGATTGTCTTCTTGACCCTGCTCAATGGTGTGTTCGCCATGTCGGAGCTGGCCTTGACCGCAAGCCGCAAATCGCGCCTGAACGCGATGGCTGAGGCGGGTGACAAGGGAGCACATGCGGCACTTGAACTCCTGGGCAATCCAAATCAGTTTTTGTCCACGGTGCAGGTGGGCATCACCTCCATCGGTGTTCTGAACGGCATTGTGGGTGAGGCCGCGTTTTCTGATGGCGTGGCCGCCTGGCTGCATGGCTTTGGTGTGGCAGAAAAGGCGGCGGCGATCTCCGCCACGGCCATCGTGGTCACCCTGATTACGTTTACCACCATTATTTTTGGTGAACTGGTACCCAAGCGCATTGGCCAGTTGCACCCCGAGTCGGTAGCGCGCTGGGTTTCGCGCCCCATGCTGTGGCTGGCCACTGCCGCCAAACCTTTTGTGAAGTTGCTCTCTGGCACCACCGCTGCAGTGCTCAAGCTGCTGCGCATAGACACCGATGCCTCACGGCCGGTAACGGAAGAAGAAATTACCGCCAGTCTGGAAGAAGGGGTGGATGCCGGCGTGATTGAGCAGCATGAGCACCAGATGGTGCAAAACGTGTTTTTGCTCGATGACCGGCCCCTGACCTCGCTGATGGTTCCCCGCGTCGATGTGGCTTGGCTCGATGCTTCAAATACAGTAGCGCAAAGTCTGGAGATGGCGGGCGCTGGTGGCAATAAAGGTACCCACTCTTGGTACCCGGTGTGTCGCGGCTCGCTGGACGAAGTAGTGGGGCTCATCAGCACGGCACGCCTGTTGGAGTTGGGCGTCAACGCTCCGGGCACCCTGGAAGCCTACGTCACCCCCGCTGCTTTTGTACCCGAGACGCTCAGCGGCATGGAGTTGCTGGAGCAGTTCCGCGCCAAGTCTGGGCGATTTGTGCTGGTGGTGGACGAATATGGCGTTGTCCAGGGCTTGCTCACGCCACACGACCTGCTGGAGGCCATCACGGGAGAGTTGCAGCCAGGTGCGCAGGTGGATGCCTGGGCCACTCGGCGGGACGATGGGTCTTGGCTGCTGGACGGTTTGATGCCGGTCAGCGAACTGAAGGTGCGCTTGGGGTTGGACGACTTGCCGGAGGAAGACCGGGGGCGCTACAACACCGTCGCCGGCTTGCTGATGAGTGTGTCTGGCCGGTTGCCAGTCACGGGCGAACGCATTGAGTGCAGCGGCTGGGTGTTTGAGGTGGTTGATCTCGATGGCAAGCGGATCGACAAAGTGCTGGCTTTCAGCAGCGGGGGCTGACCAGCAGCCCCTGCGCCGTTGCATGGTTTTCTTTGTATTAATTGCTATTAAAAATATAGCTACTTGCGCACATTCTGTGTGCGGTACAGGCCTAAATGACTATAAATTTAACACCCGAACAGCTGGAAATCGTCCAAGGGTTGATGCAGACCCCTGCTGCCGTTTCGCCCAAGTACTTTTATGACGCCAAGGGCTCCGCGCTGTTTGAAGACATTACCCGGCTGCCTGAGTATTACCCCACGCGCACCGAGCAGGCCATCATGTCAGAGCACGCGCCCGCCATTGCGCAGGCCATTGGCACCCACTGCACGGTGATCGAGCTGGGCGCGGGCAATTGCCAGAAGGCCCGGGCCTTGTGTGAACTGATCCAGCCCATCGGCTATGTGGCGGTGGATATATCGGAGGCGTTTTTGCAGGACGCGGTGGCCGGTATGCGCCTGGCGTTTCCAAACCTGGCCATTCACGCGCTGGCGGTCGACCTGACGGCCAGCGTTGAGTTGCCCGCCAGCCTGCCCACACAGCGCCGGCTGGTGTTTTACCCCGGCTCTTCCATTGGAAATTTCGACCCGCCTCAAGCGCAGGCTCTGCTCTCGCGCATGCGTGCTTTGCTGCAGGACGATGGGGCTTTGCTGATTGGCGTGGACCTGGTCAAGGACTCGGCGGTCTTGCATGCCGCCTACGACGACGCGGCGGGCATCACAGCAGATTTCAACCTGAATGTGCTCAACCACCTGAACCGCCTGATCGGCAGCGACTTTGATGTGACGCAGTGGCAGCACCTGGCCTTTTTCAACGCCGAGCAGTCGCGCATCGAGATGCATCTGCAGGCCCGTGTGGACCTGGTGGTGCGTTGGCCCGGCGCAAGCCGTGCCTTTGCGCGGGGGGAGCGCATCCACACCGAGAACAGCTACAAATACCGGGTGGAGGATTTTGTAGAGATGTTGCGCCGCTCGGGTTTGCCTCATACGCAGGTGTGGACGGATGCGAAACGCTGGTTTGCGGTCGTGCTGGCGCGGCCCTGATTACCACGGCTACCACGGCAAACGTTCGCCCAAGTAGGTAAAAAATCCACCGGAATCGGCAGGCTTCAAACGGTTCAACACGCCCAGCATGTCCGCCGAAGCGTCTGGCGCAGCCCGGCCAATTTGCTCACCTTTGAACGGCTTTGACAAACCAGTATTCACCGTGCCCGGATGCAGGCAGACCAGCACCGCCTGGGGGTTGCTGCGTTTGACCTCGATGGCGGCCGTTTTGAGCAGCATGTTGAGCGCCGCCTTGGATGCGCGGTAGCTGTACCAGCCGCCCAGGCGGTTGTCTTTAATGCTGCCCACCTTGGCTGACAGCACCGCCAGTACGCCGCGCTGGGTGTCGAGCAGCGGGCAAAAGTGGCGCAGCACCAGGGCGGGGCCAAAGGTGTTGACGCGGAAAGTGGCTTCCAGCTGGGCGTAATTCAAATCGCCCAGCTTTTTCTCAGGGCTGAAGTTCGCTGTGTGCAGCACACCTGCGGCGTGAATGATGAGATGGAATTTTTCATCCTCACGCAATGCATCAGCAGCGCTGGCGATGCTGGCCTCGTCGTCAAGATCCAGGCGCGGTGTCGAGTGGCGGTGCAGGCCCACTACCGATCCGCAGCGCGGGTGCGTTTGCAACACCTGCACAAAGGCCAGGCCTATGCCGCCTGATGCGCCTATGACCAATGCGCGAAAGCCCTCGGGGAAGGAATCCTGGTTCAGGGTGCTGACTTGGGCTCGGGTCGTCATTACAAATCCTTCAGCCGTGCGCGCAAGGCCTGCGCGT
This sequence comes from Candidatus Rhodoferax bjergmarkensis, assembly GCA_016708345.1. Taxonomy (GTDB): domain Bacteria; phylum Pseudomonadota; class Gammaproteobacteria; order Burkholderiales; family Burkholderiaceae_C; genus Rhodoferax; species Rhodoferax bjergmarkensis. The sequence continues at coordinate 157,424 of JADJFX010000011.1, read as the reverse complement.
GGTCACGAATGGCGAACTGCTCAGAGGCGGGCATTTTTTCAAGCTGCCGGTACGCCATGCCAATACGCGGGTTGTTCTTGAGCTTGGCGGCGTTGCGCTGGTAAAAGTCCCAGTAAAGGGCGTTGAATGGGCAGGCGGCGTCTCCCAGGCGTTGCTTTTTGTCGTACGCACAACCTTTGCAGTAGTCGCTCATGCGGTCAATGTAGGCGGCGCTGCTCACATACGGTTTGGTGGCCAGCAGGCCGCCGTCGGCAAACTGGCTCATGCCCAGCTTGTTGGGCAATTCCACCCATTCAAACGCATCAATTTAGATTCCCAGATACCAGCGGTGTAGCGCTTGCACGTCCAGAGCTTTGTCGGCATCAGCCATCAGCACGCGGTGGCGCTTGCGCATGTGGCGGTAGAAGGTTTCCATCAGCCACTGCTTGCGGTTGGCGAACAGTTCGGCCGCTTCATGGCGCTGGGTGTAGAAGTGTTTGCTATCAATAGAGTAGCTTCTTGCGCACGTTCCATAAGCGCCAGAGGTTAAAAATGCTTGTAATTGCCGGGCCAGCCGGTATTCGTCGGGGTCTTGGTATTCCAGCACCTGAGGCTGGTAGTGGGTGATGAGTGCGCGCAGGTTGTCGTCTAAATTCTGGTGGTTGGCGGGGTCGTCAATGGCCAGGTAGTGCACGCGGTGGCCCGCTTCGCGCAGTTGGCGCGCCAGCTCCCGCATGCACGCAAAAATGGCGATGATTTTTTGCGCGTGGTGCAGTACGTAATCTGTCTCTTGGCGCATCTCCATCAGCACATACACCACCTCGGGCTGCACGCTGGCAAACCAGCTGTGCTCCGGGTTGAGCTGGTCGCCAAAAATCAGGCGCAGGGTGGCGGTGGGCATGTCAATACACTCGCTAAAAAGCTATTGAGCCCACTGTACATGGCCCGCAAAGAGCAGTGTATGAAATGGTTTTTAACGGCAATCGGAGCACAGACAGGGACAGGAAAAAAATCAATGGCGCTTTCGCTCAACCACCTGAACTGCCTGATCGGCAGCGACTTTGATGTGACCCAGTGGCAGCACCGGGCCTTTTTCAACGCCGAGCCGTCGCGCATCGAGATGCATCTGCAGGCCCGTGTGGACCTGGTGGTGCGTTGGCCCGGCGCAAGCCGTGCCTTTGCTCGGGGGGAGCGCATCCACACGGAGAACAGCTACAAATACCGGGTGGACGATTTCATCAACCTGCTGCACCGTGCGGGCTTGCCCCATACACAGGTGTGGACCGATGAGAAACGCTGGTTTGCGGTGCTGCTGGCGCGGACTGTGCCAGTTCCACCAAGCGCGTCAGCAATTCCTCGGTGACGTCCAGCACGCGTTCGCTGCCTTGGGCCACGCGCGCGGCATCCTGGCGCATCTTGCCGGGGTCATGGCTGGCAAAGAGCAGCTCTTGGTAGGGCTCCCATGCGAGCCGGATGCGGGCAACCGAATCTTTGATGATGGTGGTTGCCAGTGATGAGCGCTCAATTTGGGTCAGCACTGCAGTGAAATGTGCCCGGCTCAGGTGCAGCTCCATGTCGGCCGGCGATTCATAAAGCCCCCAAGTTCGAAAGAAATAAAACTTGGCCATGCGCTGGGACAGCATGCGCTGGCGCCCTGCAATGCTGATCAAGTGGTTGATGGGTGCATCGCTGGCTTGCTCAACGGCCAGCGTTAACCGGTGGGCAGCTTGTTGCACCGTCTCGCTGGCGTCATAAAGCGCGTCGGCCCCCACCCGGCTGGGTGCCACTGCCAGCAACGCTTTGCAAGGCACCCATGTGGCCTCAAGTCTGGCAAGGGCTATGGCTATGCCGGTGGGCGACAGCGTTTTCAAACGCATCACGTGCAGCTCAAACTGCTCCATGCTGGTCTGCAAAATCACCCGGGCCTGGTCTGTCGCGATGTCTTGCCCCAGCATCAAATAAGCCTTGGCGCTGCGCTGGGCGAGCATTCGAAGGCGCGCGGCGGAATCCACCATGGCGGCCATACCTATGACGGGGGCTGCAGCGTCGGTCTGCGCCAGAACCGGCCAGGGCGTAATGGCGCTCACCGCTGTGATCACAAGTCCTTTGCAGAAATCGACTCGGCGCATGTATCTCTCCTGAAAGCGGGTGTCATTGTGGCGGCGCTGCGTGCAAGCACATCTGGTTGCGCCCCGCCTGTTTGGCATCGTACATGGTAGAAGGTTTCCATCAGCCACTGCTTGCGGCTGGCAGGGGGTGGGTCGGCATGTTGAATACACTCTTTTGAAAACGTCAGGGCAAGCACTGTACCTGGCCCGCAGAAGATGAGTTTTTCCGTCAATGTTTCACAGGCCTGCCTTACCGCAGGAAAATGTTATGTCCGATTTGACGTGTGCTTACTGCCGCGATTGGAATGCTGCGCACCCTGACGAGCCCGCACGCACGGCCTGTGGACCCTGCGACCATTGCCAAGCGCCGGGCCACATCGGGGCGCACCCCAGGCAGGCTTGCAGCGTCTGCCTGTGCGAAACACATTGGGCTGAAATCAGCAAACCGGGCCTGCACTTTGACCTCTCACACATCATCGTCATCATCGTTTTTGGCTTGGCGGCGGCTTCGCTGTGGCCGATCATTGCGCGCTGGTGGTGAGGGATTAGGGACGCAGCGTAATCGGCTCCAGCGCATCACTTTGCGCCCGCACGCGCCCAATCGCCGCCGTGTGCCCATAACCCAGCGCCCGCAGCGCGGCAATGCAGTCTTGTGCCCGGTCAGCGGGCACACTGGCCAGCAGGCCGCCCGCTGTTTGCGGGTCAAAAATCAGCGGGTAACGGGGGTGATGCACCATCGCCTCCTGGTTGCGCAGGGCGCGGCGCAGGCGCACGTTGGCGCTTTGCAGGGAGCTGACGATGCCTTTCTCCACACACTTCTGCGCACCGTCGAGCAAGGGCAGCGCGGCCAAATCGATCTCGGCGTCCACACCCGAGGGGCGCGTCATCTCCACCAAGTGGCCCAGCAGGCCAAAGCCGGTCAGGTCGGTGCAGGCGGTGGCGCCAAATTCGCGCAGGCATTGCGCGCCCTTTTGGTTGGACAGCACCATGGACTGCAGCGCCGCGTCCACCCAGCGCCCTTTGGCGGCCAGGCGGGCGTGGGCGGCAAACAGGGTGCCGGTGCCAATGGGTTTGGTAAGAATCAGCACATCGCCCGCGCGCATGCCGTTTTTGCGCAAAATCTGCGCCGGGTCGTCGTCGATCAGGCCATTCACGGCAAAGCCCAGCGCCAGCTCTTTGCCTTCGCCCGTGTGGCCGCCCACCAGGGCACAGTTGGCTTCGTTCAAAACTTCGAGCGCGCCGGTCATCATCTGGAACAGCACGTCTTCCACCTTGCTCTCCAGCCCCGAGGGCACGGTGGCAATGGCCGTGGCCGATTGCGCCTGCGCGCCCATGGCCCAGATGTCGCCCAGCGCGTGGTTGGCGGCGACCTTGCCAAACAGGTAGGGGTCGTCGATGAACGATCGGAAGAAGTCCACCGAATGCACCATGGCTTTACCCGGCGGTACGCGCACCACGGCAGCGTCGTCGGGGTCGCTCAATCCGATCAGTACATCGTCGCGCTGCACCGGGTGCAACTGGCTCAAAGCGCGCGACAGCACGGTGGCCCCCACCTTGGCACCGCAGCCGCCACAGCGCATGGCAATGGCGGAGATGGCTTGCAGAGATTCTTCCGATGTGAGCTGCACCGCGCCCGCTGAACCGCCCGGCCGAACCACCCGCCGTGGGTCTTGCCGTGGCATCCATCGGCTCCAGGTCTTGAAACTTGCGCATGAACTTGCGGTCGATTTCGTCCTTCCAGCGCCATACCCAAGCCCCGGCAAAGCCCAGCCAGCCGCGTGAGGCCACGGCGTATTGGTCGCCGGTGCTGATCAGCGCCAGCCAGCGCCGCTGCGGGTGGTAGGGCTTGAGCGGCGCGCCCTGCACACTCAGGCGCAGGTTGCGTGCCAGCGGCGGGCCTTGGCGCACGGCAAACACGCCAGCCTTTTCCAGCGGGTGGTTCACCATGCTGGCAATGTCGCCTGCGGCAAAAATGGCGGGGTCGGTCACGGTCTGCAGGGTGTCGCTGACCTGGATAAAACCATCTGCATCCAGCGCCAAGCCGGTGTCTTTCAGCCACGCGGCACCCCCGGCGCGGGTGACCCAGACTATTTCGTCAGCCTCCACCACCTGGCCCGAAGCCGTTTGCAGCTTCCCTTGGGCCACTTGGGTGACTGCGGCATGGCGGTGCACCTGCACGCCGCGCGCGGCCAGTACCGCATCAAACGTGCGGCGCACGCGGGCATTGTGGGTGGGCAAAATATGCGCGTTGTTGGTGAACAGGTGAAACACCAGTTCATCCGGGTTGCGCCCCAGCGTGCGCAGCTCTTGGCGCAGGCGGTATTGCATGGCCAGCAGCAGCTCCACACCGCCCGCACCCGCACCCACCACCGCTACCGTGGTGGTGCCAGCGTGCTTTTGCACCCGGTTTAGCAGGGCCAGCCAGCGCTGGTTGAAGCGGGTGATGGGTTTGACGGCAATGGCGTTCTGCATCGCGCCCGGCACATCGTGCAGCTGCGGCGTGGAGCCGGTGTTGATGGACAACACATCGTAGGGCACTGGCGGGCGGTTGCGGCACAGCACCTTGCGGTTGGCGCGGTCCAGCCCGATCACCTCGTCGCGGTACAAACGCGCACCGGCAAACACGGCCAGGCGGCTCAGGTCGATGTGTACCGCGTCATAGTCGTAATGCCCGGCCACGTAACCTGGCAACATGCCGGAGTAGGGCGTGTGCACGTCGGTGCAAATGACTGTCAGGCGCACACCGGGCATGGGCTGCATGCCAAAACTTTTGATCACCCCCACATGGCTGTGCCCGCCGCCAATTAAAACGATGTCGCGCAGGATGGGTTGTTCAGGGGTTTGCATGCAATAAATCGTTGACCAGAGCCCGCACGGCGGCTTGCTCGGTGGCGGGTGAAAACAAGGGGGCGCAGGGCGCACTGTTGGGATAACTGGGCGTAAACCCCGTTGGTCTGGCCCAGTTCTGCACGGCAGCGCAGCAGCAAATCCGCCAGACCTTGCGCGTCGCCCAGCGCAAAGTAGCCGCCATAGTCGGCCCCCAGCATGCCCACGTTGCCGGGAATGTGGGACGCCAGCACCGGCGTGCCGCTGCACACCGCCTCCAGAATCACATGCGCGCCGCCTTCCATGCGGCTGGTGTGCACCAGCACATGGGCCTGCGCTATGTGTTGCAGCGCCTCCAAATGCGCCAGGCCGCCCAGCCAGCGGTACTGCGGGCAATCTGCCATGCAGGCGCGGGCTTGTGCGCCCAAAGCGGGTTCCAGTGCATCACCAATGTGCTCGATCAAAATATCAGCGTGTCCTTTGAGGATGCGGGCCGCTTGCATCAGGGTTAGGGGTGATTTTTCGTCGCGCAAATGCCCCACCATCACCACCCGAGCGCGTCAAAGGGTTTGGGCAAAGCGCTTGCGCCGCCGTGGACTGAAAAATCACCCGCGTTTTGGGGCGCAACTCCACCGGCAGGGCCTGTGCGCCGCACTCCTGCAACACCACCAGCTGGCTGGCGTAGCGCAAGGAGGCCTGCGCTGCAGTGTCCGTCTCGATGTCACGGTACAAATCGGTACCTGTCAGCACCACGCCCAAGCCCGGGGCTTTGTACGGTGCGCCTGTAACGTGAAAGTTAGCCTGCGCCCAGCGGGCAATGGAATCGGCCGAGCGGCGGGCGTGCAGGGCCAGCATCACGTCAAAGGGTTCGCCATTCCATGTTTGGGCAATCGACACATCGAACGCCGGGCGCAACATTTGCGACCAGCGCCAAGCGGTGTGCCAGTTGCCGTTGTTGGCCTCTGCGGCAGCGGGGCTGATGATGAGGACGCGGGGGAGGGCATTGGGGTGGGGCGTCAGCAAGGGTGTGTAAATTCAAGTCTAATGCCTCCCTCTCATTTTTGTTTATCGAGGTGTTTATGTTGAATTTTTCTTCCGTTGGCATCGTGCGTGCGCCCTGTTGCCTGCTGTGTTGGCCTTTTCCGCTCTGGCCGCACAGGCGCAAGCCACGTTCAAGGTCACGGCCATCCCCGACGAGTCGCCCACCGAACTGGCACGCAAGGCCGCGCCGCTGGTCAAGTACCTGGAAAAGGCGCTGGGGCGGCCGGTGGAGTTCACCCCGGTCACCGACTACGCCGCCGCCGTGGAAGCGCTGGCCAACAAGCAGGTCGATCTGGCCTGGTTTGGCGGTTTTACCTTTGTGCAGGCCAACGTGCGCTCCGGCGGCAAAGCGGTGCCGCTGGTACAGCGCGCGGAAGACGCGCAGTTTCGCTCGGTCTTCATCACCAGCAGCCCGGCCATCAAAACCTTGGCCGACCTCAAAGGCAAGAGCGTGAGCTTTGGCTCAGCCTCTAGCACCTCCGGCCACCTGATGCCGCGCAGCTATTTGCTGCAAGCCCAGATCGACCCCGACAAAGACTTCAAACGGGTGGCTTTTTCGGGTGCGCACGATGCCACCATTGCCGCCGTGGCCGCTGGCAAGGTCGAAGCCGGGGCGCTGAACGCCTCGGTGTGGGAAAAGTTTGTGCTTGATGCCAAGGTGGATACGGCCAAGGTCAAGGTGTTCTACACCACCCCCGGCTACTTTGACTACAACTGGACCGTGCACGCCGACATGCCCGCAGCGCAGCGCGAGAAGCTGACCCAGGCCTTTTTGAACCTGGACGCCAGCACGCCCGAGGGCAAAGGAGATTTTGGCGCTGCAGCGCGCCACCCGCTTCATCGCCACCCGGGCCGAAAACTACCAGGGCATCGAACAGGCTGCCCGCAGTGCAGGGCTGCTGAAGTGAAGGATGCTGCATGCCAGAGCAATTTGCTACGCTTTTGATAGCTGCTTGCGCACATCCAGCGTGCGCAAAGGGCTTATTTGGCTTATGAAAATCGCGCTGCAAGCCGCCACCGGCCACCACCCCTCTGCCAAGCCGGGTGCTGCCGCTGCGGTGCGCGCGGTCAGCCTGGAGGTGCGCGCCGGGGAGCAACTGGCCATCATCGGCCCCTCGGGCGCGGGCAAGACCACACTGCTGCACCTGATGGCCTGCGCGCTGCAACCCACGGCGGGCACCGTGCTGCTGGACGGGCAAGACCCCTGGCGTTTGCGCCGCCGCGCCTTGCAAGGGCTGCGCACAGCGCTGTTTCTGGCCCCCCAGGTGCCGCCGCTGCCGCCGCGCCAGCGGGTGGTGACCGCCGTGCTGGCCGGGCGCTTGCCGCACGAGAGCCTGTGGGCCAGCCTGCGCAGCCTGTTTTACCCGCAAGACATTGCGCTGGCGCACCAGGTGCTGGCCGCGTTTGACCTGAGCGACAAGCTGTTTGAGCGGGTGGACCGCATCTCTGGCGGCGAGCGCCAGCGGGTGGGCCTGGCCCGTGCCTTGGTGTCGCAAGCCAGCCTGTGGCTGGTGGACGAGCCCCTGTCGGCGCTGGACCCCAGCCGCGCCCGCCAGGCGCTGGGTGCCCTGACCGGTGCGGCCCGCACGCGCGGTGCGACATTGGTGGCTACGCTGCACCATGTAGAGATGGCGCTGGCCCACTTTCCGCGCATCGTCGGTTTGCGCGACGGCACCGTGGCGTTTGACCTGAGCGCCGCCGAGGTCACTCCGGCGCATTTGCAGGCGCTGTATGCGCAGCACCTGCATGAGTTGACCGGTCCTGCTGCGGCCCCCGCGCCTGAAGACTTTCCCAGCGGCCCGGCCCCGGTGGTGATGCACTGCCGCTGAGGGCTGACGACGCGCCGCGCCATGCCTCATGCCCCCCTCAACACCATGTCTGCAGCGGTTGTGATGCCCCCGACTGTCCCCCTGCGCGATCCGGCGTGGCGCACGCGTCTGTTCTGGGCGCTGGCCGGTCTGGCCATGCTGTGGCCCATGGGAAATTTGACCGAGTTCAAACCCTGGCTGCTGGCCGAGCCCGGTGCCTTGACGCCTGCGCTGCATTTTGTGGGCAGCTTCTTCCCGCCGCGCACGGATGCTGACTTTTTGACCCTGCTGCTGCAGGAAACTTGGCGCACGGTGGCCATGGCGACCGCAGGGTTGACGCTGGCTTTGTTGCTGGCGATTCCCTTGTCGCTGCTGTCGGTGCGGGTGCTGTCGCTTTCAAGCCTGGCCGGATCCATGGCCTTGGGGCCGGGTGTGCTGCGCCAGGGCGTGCGCTGGCTGCTGCTGGTGCTGCGCAGCGTGCCCGAACTGGTGTGGGCGCTGGTGTTTGTGCGGGTGGTGGGCCTGGGGCCCACTTCGGGCGTGCTGGCCATTGCACTCACCTACAGCGGCATGCTGGGCAAGGTGTACGCCGACATTCTGGAAAGCGGCGACACCCACGCCACCCACAGCCTGATGCGCAATGGCGCGGGCCGCCTGCAAGCCTTTTTTTACGGCCTGCTGCCACAAAACGCCGCCGAGCTGACCAGCTACACCGTGTACCGCTGGGAGTGCGCCATCCGCTCCAGCGCGGTGCTGGGCTTTGTGGGGGCAGGTGGTTTGGGCCAGCTGATGGACTCGTCCATGAAGATGTTCAACGGCTCCGAGGTGGCCAGCATTTTGCTGGTCTTCATGCTGCTGGTGTGGCTGGCCGACCGCATGAGCGCGGCGCTGCGTAAAAACCTGGCGTGAGGTGCGGCACATGACAACACACCGCACGCAGGACGACCGCCTGCCGTCACCCCAGACACCGCACGCAGCACCATCGCACGCAGCACCACCGCATCAATTGCCACCGCCCTTGTTTGACGCCCGCTGCAAGGCGTGCTGGCTGACGTTTGGCGTGCTGGTGCTGGTCATCGCCAGTTTTGCCACGCTCAAGCTGCAGTGGGCCAAATTTGCCTCGTGGGACGCGTTGGCGCGCATGGGCCACTTTATGGGCGAACTGCTGCACCCGGTCACCACCCCGGTGTTCCTGCACAAGGTGCTGCAGGCCACGCTGGAAACGCTGGCCATGTCGGCGCTGGGCACACTGCTGGCGGCACTGCTGGGCCTGGTGCTGGCACTGCCCGCCGCGCGCACCCACGCGCACGATGCGGCACGCTGGCGCGGCGCCACCCGGCTGCTGCTCAACGCATTGCGCAGCACGCCCGAGCTGGTGTGGGCCGCGCTGCTGCTGATTGCGGTGGGCCTGGGGCCGTTTGCCGGCACGCTGGCCCTGGCCCTGCACACCGCAGGCGTGCTGGGCCGCCTGTTTGCCGAAAGCCTGGAAAACGCCCCGCCCGGCCCTGCCTTTGCGCTGCGCGTGCGCGGGGTGGGGGAGCTGCGTGTGTTGCTGTACGCCACTTTGGTGCAGGTGCTGCCGCAACTGCTGAGCTACACCCTGTACCGCTGGGAAAACAACATCCGCGCCGCCGCCGTGCTGGGCGTGGTCGGTGCCGGTGGCTTGGGCCAGATGCTGGCTTTTCACATGGGCCTCTTTCAGATGGCCGAAACCAGCACCGTGCTGCTGGCCATGCTGGCGCTGGTGGCGCTGGTGGATGCGCTGAGTTATGGGCTGCGCAAGGTGCTGGCGTGACCAAAATTTCTAAGACCGTTTGAAGCTTGAAAGCGCGCTGCGTGCGTAAAGGCAGGCTGAATTTTCAAAACGTTTCCACGCATGGTGGTTGGGCATGCTGATAAAGTATGCGCATATTTTAATGCGCACGGAGATTGTTATGCCAACCGTTCAGACTCAAACTGTTAAAAAGCCGCCCCGAACCCGGCAATTGGCGAAGCGCCCAGTCAACTTGAGCCTGAGTGCTGACGTGCTTGACGCGGCCAAGGCCCTGCAGATCAATGTTTCCCAAGTATGTGACAACCATTTGCGCGATGTGGTGCGGCGCGAACAAGAGAGCCGTTGGCGCACTGAGCACGCAGATTTCATAGCGGCTTACAACGACAGTATTGAAACTGAAGGACTTGCGCTGGAACAGTGGAGAACTTTCTGATGGCACGGTTCGATGTTTATCCCAATCCGGGGGCACATGCCAGCACCACGCCCTATTTGCTGGACGTGCAAACCGGCTTGCTCGACGGGCTGGATAGCCGGGTGGTGATTCCGCTGCGAAGCCTTGCACATTTCGCGAAGGTAAAACTGCCCACGCGGCTTACCCCCGTGCTCCAGGTCAATGGCCAAGACTATCTTTTGGAAACGCCCAAGATGGGTTCCGTTCCGGGACGCATTCTCAAGAATTCGGTGGCATCTTTGTCAGAACAGCAAGAGCACATCACCGGCGCATTGGATTTTCTTTTTCAAGGTTATTGATATGCACTGGGTAGGTCGCAAACGCCAAGCCACACTTCACAGCCCCACCGTGCGAAAGCCCGCAAACACATCCGTGCGGTGCGGCTGAAAAAAATTGCGGTAACAGGGGTGGTGCATGCGGTGGTGGGTGGCGAACGCACCGCCGCGCAGCTCGCGGTGGTCGCCAAACCAGGGCTGCGAATAGGCGTGGTACGGGCCGGGCGCAAAGCCGGGGTAGGGCGCAAAGGGGCTCGATGTCCACTCCCACACGCTGTGGCCCCAGTGAAAACCGCTGTACGTGCGGGCAGCGTGTTCCCACTCACTGGCACTGGGCAGGCGCCGCCCGGCCCACAGGCAGTAGGCCTGCGCTTCAAAGGCGTTGATGTGCATGACCGGTGCCTGCTCGTCCAGTGCCCGCCATTGGTCAAACCAGCGCACCAGCCAGCCGCCCCCCGGTGCGTGCCGCCACTGCTGCGGGTGTGCGTGGGGCGACTGTGCCCGCCATGCCCCGGCGTTCTGCGGCCAATACGGGGCCTTGTCATACCCACCAGCCTCCACAAAGCGGGCAAAGGCGCCTGCGCTGACAGGCGCGCTGTCGATCTCAAAGCCATCCAGCCGTACCTCCATTGCGGGGCATTCGTTGTCAAAGGCAAAACCGTGCCGCGCGCTGGGCCAGCCGATGCGGGTGTCGGCATCCGGCACATTCAACGGCTGGCCTGGGGGCAAGCGGGGCATGCTGACCCCGGCAGGTGCGGGGTATTGCAGCGCCGCGCGCATCCAGCAAAAGGCTTCGGCGTGCATGTCTTCATGGAACAGGGCCAGGCGGTGGAAGTACAGCGGGTCTTGTGCGGCTTCGGCAAACCGTGCTGCTTGCGCGGGTAAAGCCGCAATACAGGCCTCCAGCTGATGGGTCAGCATGGGCACCAGTTCCGCGCGGGTGGGCAGGGTAGCTGTCCAGCGCTGGGCATGCGCCAGCCGGGCGGAGTCCAGCAGCGCATCGGGCCCGGCAAAGCGCGGCGGCTGTGCCGCATGCACCAGGCCCTGCGCGTCACAGTGGTGGGGGCCACGCAAAATCCAGAACTCGGCAAACCACGCAATGTGCGCCAGCTCCCACGCCACCGGGTTAACCCCCCGTTGGCAAGGCGGACTCCACTGCGCAGGGCTCAAGTCTTCGACCAGCGACAGCGTGCGCTGGCGGCTCTCGCGCAGGGCGGCGGCCAGATCGGTGCCACAGAGTTGGCGGGCTTCAAGCATACAGTTCGCTCCTGACTTTCACGTTTACCTTCACTGATCAAGCTCGGTTGAATCCAGGGTGATTAGACCCCCGTGCCCAATGTGGCTGCTGGCGGCACGGCCAGGCTGGTTAACACACGCACTGGAATTGACCGGGTTTTGGCATCAAAAAAGGCAATTTGCGCATATAAACAGGGCGTTAATAGCTATAAAAATAATAGTGTCTTTCGATCGTTTCCGTTTTCAAAACTAGCCCAGCAGTATCAACCTTGGCGGCGCAACTGAAACATCCACTTACCAAATACGCTGGATTAAACAGTCCAAGCAAGGGAAAATCGACGCTGATCAAAAAGTGCTGTGCATGCGCTTATGACAAAAAAATCACTTACCGAGTCCCATCATGATTAAAAAAATTGCATTAACCGCCTTGCTTTGTCTGCCACTGCTCAATGGCTGCGGTACTTCGGCCAAAGGGCCATCTGACAGCGGTGACACAAGTTCACAGGCACCCGCGCCGGATGCGCAGCTTGCGGTCAAACAATTTGTCGATGCGCACAGTGCGGTGATGGGCAGCTTGGGTGAAATCAAATCCGCCAACAAAAAACTGCAGTCGGACGTGGATACGATCAAGAGCAGCAATCAAAAAACGCTCGAAAACTCCCAACGCTCGCTTCAAATTCTGGAAGAAATGTCAAAACGGCAGGGTACCGGTGAACTCACGGTTTTCTTCCCCGTAGGGTCCGCCGACCTGCCAAAAGGCGGGCTCGAATATGACCGCCTTGTCAGGTTCAGCGATTTTGTTGCGCGTGAAAGCAGGGGGCGCAAAATCATTTTGCTGTCGATCGGCAGCGCCTCAGCATTGGGCAACCAAAAAGGCAACCTGAACCTGGCCAAAAAACGCTCTGAAGTACCGCTGGACATCATGAACAAGTACCTGATCAACGCGCCGCACGAGTTTCACAAGGTTTTTGGCACCGGCGATACGCACAGCCCCAAGGGTGTGAAGCTGAAGGAGCACCAGCGCTACCAGCACACCCGCATCATCGCGGTGTTCGACAAGGACCAAGCGCCCAACTTTGACCAAGCTGCCAAGCCCTGGTAGTCCGTTTCACCAATCCCGATACATGAAATCGTGTCTTTTTCCTCCATGCGTCGTTGTTCGTCGTTGCCATAGCTACGGCTATGTCGCCTCCTCTCGCCTGGCCTGACGAAAAAATCCATCAATTTCATTTTGTATCGGTTTTGATGAAACGCACTACTAGCTCAGCATTTAAGCGGGTCCATGGGTGTTACTGCCCGACAGCAATGCCGGTCGGATGAATCCACCCCAATTGCCAGGCCAGCAAAATGCAGGCAAACAGAAGAATTGAAATGCCAACCCGCATGGCCAGCGCCCGTGCCATTTTTTGACTGCGCGATGCGCCATTGGCGTCGCCTTTCATCAAAAAAAACAGGGCCGAACCCAAACTGGCGATGATGGCGACAAATGCAACAATGACCAGATATTTCATCCGTCAGATTATCTCGTGAATGCGCGCTTCAGGTTCCTGCTGATCACACTTGCTGCATTGCTGGCCTTTGCGGTGGCTCTTGCGCTGGGCTTTTGGCAGCTCTCGCGTGCCAGTCAAAAAGAGGCCTGGCAAGCCCATATCGACCAACAAGCTGCCGCCCCCCGGCTGGACGGCCCGGCGCTGGCCATGTTGCCCGATCCGGCCCTTGAAATGCACCGTGGCGTGCTGCTGCGCGGGCGCTGGCTGCCAGCGCACACCGTGTTTTTGGACAACCGCCCCATGAACGGCAAGACGGGCCTGTATGTGGCGACGCCCTTGCAACTGGAGGGCAGCAGCGCGGTGGTGCTGGTGCTGCGCGGCTGGGTGGCGCGCAATTTTGTTGACCGCTCGCGTTTGCCTGCGCTGCAAACTTCAGCCGAAGTGGTTGAAATTCAGGGGCGCATTGCCCCTGCTCCGTCCAAGTTATACGAGCTGGGCGACGCGGATGCGGGCCCTATTCGGCAAAATCTGGATATAGTGCGCGTCAAAGCTGAGACTGGCTTGCCCTTGCTGGCGGTTTGGGTCCAGCAGACGGATGCCGCCAGCGAAGGCTTGCTGCGTGATTGGCCCCCGGCCAACTTGGGCGTCCACAAAAATTATGGTTATGCATTTCAGTGGTTCGGCCTTGGCGCGCTGATTGCAGTTCTTTATGTCTGGTTTCAAATTGTTAGACGATTCTTCTACCCCCGGCGCGCCTAGGGCTGCGGCCCGCCCCGGCACTGGCCGCTGGAAAATGCTGCTGTTGTTGCTGGTCTGTGTGGCACCGATTGCCGCCTCTTACTTCACCTATTACGTGGTGCGCCCGGAAGGGCGGCGCAATTTTGGTGAGTTGATTGACCCGATGCGGCCCTTGCCTGACCAGGCCAGCGTGAGCCTGAGCGGTGAGCCTGGCAACTTGCTGGCGCTCAAGGGGCAATGGCTGCTGGTGAGTGTGGCCGGTGGTGCGTGCGACGAGGCTTGCAGCCGCCATTTGTACCTGCAGCGTCAGTTGCGCGAGACCTTGGGCAAGGACAAGGAGCGGCTGGACTGGGTCTGGCTGATTCCGGACGATGCGCCGGTGCCCGTCAAACTGTTGCCTGCCTTGAATGGTGCTACGGTGCTGCGGGTGCCGTTGGCCGCTGTGTCGGCCTGGCTGAAGCCTGGCGAAGGCCACCAGCTCTCGCAGCAACTGTATCTGGTGGACCCCATGGGCAACTGGATGATGCGTTTTCCGCCCGATCTTGACCTGCAAAGTGCGGCCAAAGTCAAGCGCGATCTGGAGCGGGTTTTGCGCGCTTGCGCCTCCTGGGACCGTGCCGGGCGCGAGCCGCTGGGGGTGGTGTCGGCGAAAGACCGACAATAGAGGGTTATGAACGTGCAATCTCTCTACGATTTTTCTCCTTTGGCGCGCATGCTGCTGGTGGGTGCCTTGCTGGCCTTGGGGCCTTTGGCTTGGGTATGGTTTCGCAATCGGCGTGCTACGCCGCTGCGCAAATTGCAGGCCCTCACGCTGCTCACACTGTTTTTAACGTTTGATCTGGTCCTGTTCGGTGCTTTTACCCGCTTGACAGACTCGGGCCTGGGCTGCCCCGACTGGCCGGGTTGTTATGGCAGCGCCAGCCCGGTGGGTGCCAATGTGCACATTGAGGCCGCCCAAAGCGCCATGCCCACCGGCCCGGTGACACACGGCAAGGCCTGGGTGGAGATGATTCACCGTTACCTGGCCACCAGTGTGGGCGCGCTCATTTTGGTGCTGGCCATAGCAGGCTGGCGACGCCGGGCTGCACCGGGTGCCAATGCGCTGGCGCATCCAGTCAACCCGTGGTGGCCGACTTTGACGCTGGTGTGGGTGTGCATTCAGGGCGCTTTTGGTGCTTTGACCGTCACCATGAAGCTGTTTCCGGCCATTGTGACCCTGCATTTGCTCGGTGGCTTGGTATTGCTGGCCCTTTTATGTGTGCAAGTGGTGCGGGCCGCGCAGTTTGAAGGCGGTGTTTCCCCGGTGCTGATTTCTCCCGGTTTGGGACGGCTGCTATGGGGCGCGTTTGCACTGCTTTCTTTGCAGGTGGCGCTGGGCGGCTGGGTCAGCACCAATTACGCCGTGCTGGCCTGCACCGATTTCCCGATGTGTCAAAGCAGTTGGTGGCCGGTGATGGACTTTGCGCAGGGCTTTGAGATCTGGCGCGAATTGGGGCTGACCAAGGCGGGCGAGCCGATCGGCTTTGCGGCGCTGACGGCCATTCACTACACCCATCGGCTCATGGCGTACCTGGTGCTGACAGTGCTGGCTGTGCTGGCGTGGCGCTTGCATCAGGTTTCTGCGCTGCGCAGCCAGGCCCGCTGGCTGGCTGTGCTCACGGGCCTGCAGCTGGCCACTGGTTTGAGCAATGTGATTCTGGACTGGCCCTTGGCTGCCGCCGTGCTGCACACGGGGGGCGCGGGTGCCTTGGTCGTGGTCATGACCTGGACGATGGCGGCCAGCCGCCAACAGCCCCGTTTGCGCATGGCTGCGCAGGCACAGCAGGGTTTCGATTCATCTGCAGCGAGTGTTTCCCAATGAGTACCGGTTTCCTGAGCGTTCAAATTTCGGTGGTTCGGCAGTTTTATGCCCTGGCCAAGCCGCGTGTCATCCAGCTGATTGTGTTTTGCGCGCTCATTGGCATGGTGCTGGCCGTGCCCGGTGTGCCGACCTGGGCCGAGGTCAGACTGGCCCTGGTGGCGTGCCTGGGCATCTGGCTGGTCTCCGGGGCGGCGGCGGCCTTCAACTGCCTGGTTGAAAAAAACATTGACGCCAAAATGAAGCGCACCGCCTGGCGGCCTACCGCCAAAGGGCAGCTGAGCGACTTCCAGACGCTTACGTTTTCGATCATTCTGTGCGCCACCGGCTCGGCGCTGCTGTACTTTTGGGTCAACCCGCTCACCATGTGGCTGACCTTTGCCACCTTTCTCGGCTACGCCGTGATCTACACCGTGATTCTCAAGCCGCTGACGCCGCAAAACATCGTCATCGGTGGTGCCTCGGGTGCCATGCCACCGGTGCTGGGCTGGGCCGCCATGACCGGCACCGTGGGGCCGGAGGCGCTCATTTTGTTCCTGATCATCTTTTTGTGGACGCCGCCGCACTTTTGGGCGCTGGCGTTGTACCGGGTGGAGGAGTACCGCCAATCCGGTCTGCCGATGCTGCCAGTCACGCACGGCAACGAGTACACCCGGCTGATGGTGCTGCTGTACACGCTGGTTCTTTTTGCGGCCTGTCTGATGCCTTTTGTGTATGGCATGAGCTCCTGGATTTACCTGATTGCGGCACTGGTGCTGAGCTTTGGCTTTTGTCTGTATGGCTACCAGCTCTGGCGCGAGTACTCGGACGAGCTGGCCCGCAAGACTTTCCGCTTTTCACTGGTTCACCTGAGCGTGCTGTTTGCTGCGCTGCTGGTGGACCACTACGCACTCTGACCACCGCATTGATTTAATACAGGGATACCATGAAGAAACGAAATGCTCTTAAATTCATAGCTGCTTGCGCATGTATTGCGGGCGCTACAGCCATTTTTAGTGCTTGTTCTGATAAAAAGCCGTCGTTTGCCGCGATTGACGTCACCGGTGCCGACTATGCGCGGGATTTTGCCCTGACCGACCACAACGGCCAGCCCAGAAGTATCAAGGACTTTGCCGGCAAGGTGGTGGTGCTGTTCTTTGGCTACACCCAGTGCCCCGACGTGTGCCCCACCTCCCTGAACGAGTTGAACGCGGTCAAAAAAGGCGCTGGGCCCGGACGGCGAGCGTTTGCAGGTCTTGTTTGCCACGGTTGACCCCGAGCGCGACACGCCCGGCGTGCTCAAGTCCTACATGGCCAGTTTTGACCCAAGCTTTCTGGCGCTGTACACCACGCCCGACAAAATGGACGCACTGGCCAAGGAGTACAAGATGTACTACAAGAAGGTAGAGGGCCCCACCCCCACCAGCTACACCATGGACCATTCCGCTGGCAGCTATGTGTACGACACCCAGGGCAAAGTGCGCCTGTACACACGTTATGGCACCGGTGCCCAGCCCCTGCTGGCCGACATCAAGCTGCTGCTGCAACAAAAGCCTTGATCGATCCCGGGCCGCTGCAACTGCCACAAAAAAAAAGTAGCTGCTTGCGCAGGCAGAATCTGCGCAAACAGCCTTTTTTATGTGCTGAACTTCCCTGGGTTTAAAACAGCTTCTTGAACCAGTTCATCGTGCCGCCAATCATCACCATGGCGCGCAGTTTGAGCAGCGCCATGGTGTCACCCGACTGGAGTTGCGCCGGGCCGCAGCGTGGGTCGCTGCGTTGCAAAGCGCCGGTCATGCGGTGGTCTATCGGGATGGGCTCGCAGCCGTGGCCGGTTTCGCAGACAAAGTCCCAGGGTTCACGCGCCGGGGCGTGGCAGGCAAAGCAGTTGCCTCCAAAACGGTTGTTCACTTCGGCAAAGCCGCGTTTGTGGATTTTGCTGCCTTTGTCATTTACCTCCAGCTCAAAAAATTCCCAGTCACCCGTGGCCGGGCTGAAACCCGCCTCGCGTTTGACCATCACCTCGGTGGGCACCAGTTGAACCACCGAGCCTGCCGGGTAGATTGCGCCTTTGGGGTTGTTGGCAGCGGCCAGCGTGGCAGCTTTGTCGCCCAGCAGATTGTCAACATAGAAGTGACGAACTGACTCCATTTTGCGAATGCAGCGGAAACTGCTGTCATCCACCTTGACGCTGGTGGGGGCAGGGCTTGCTGCGGGGGCTGCGGTGTTGGCTTGGGGGCTGGCCGGAGCATCACTGGCGTGGCCAATGGCACCGAGCCCCAAACCCATGGCAAGCAGCACGGCCCACAGACGCGCGGGCCGGAGCCATGATTGCCCTTGGGTGTTGGCTTGACTGCTGGCGGGCGTGGAAGTGTTCATGGAAGAGCTTTCTGTAAAATTGCAACCAATTAAGTTGTGTGCAATGTAATTCTAAGGGTGCGTTGAACCATTGTCAATCCTTTGCTAAACATCACCAGCCAGCCGATCCGAATCGCTTGCCGGCATTGCAGCTTGTTTTGACCTTGCAAGAGGTACATTTCAATGATCAAAGTTACTTCATGGAGACCCAATGAGCGCTGTTCTTGGCAATTTGCTGGATTTGCTGACCCTGGAGCCGGTGGGGACGGACCGCTACTTGGGCCAAACCCAGGATCTGGGCTTTGGCAATCTTTTCGGGGGCCACGTGCTGGGCCAGGCGCTGGTGGCGGCCAGCAACAGCTGCGTGAGCCGCAATGTGCATTCGCTGCACGCCTATTTCATCCGCGCGGGTAACCCGAAACTGCCCATTGACTACCAGGTGGACCGTATCCGCGACGGTGGCAGCTTCAGTGTGCGCCGGGTCACCGCGCTGCAAAACGACGCACCCATTCTCATCATGTCCACGTCTTTTCAGGTGCAGGAGCACGGGTTTGAACACCAGGCCGAAATGCCCGACGTAGCGCCGCCCGAATCCCTGGTGTCAGAACTGGACAAGGCGCGCTCGGTCAAAGACCTGATTCCGGCGCGGGTGCGCGAGCAGTTCACCTGCGACCGCCCGATCGAAATCCGGCAAATCGACCCGGTCAACCCCTTCAAGCCGGTCAAGAAGGCTCCGGTGCGCTACGCCTGGTTTCGCACAGTGGGTGCCATGCCTGATGACCCGACCCTGAACAAATGCCTGCTGACCTATGCCTCGGACTTTGGCCTGCTGGGAACCTGCATGCGACCGCATGGTGTCACGTTTTACCAGCCCGACATGATGACCGCCAGCCTGGACCACGCCATGTGGTTCTACGGTGATTTCCGGATGGATGACTGGCTTTTGTATGCCAGTGACAGCCCGGTGGCAGGCCACGGGCGCGGCTTCAACCGGGGCAATATCTTCACCCGCGATGGCCGTCTGGTGGCCTGCGTCACCCAGGAAGGCCTGTTCCGGCAACTGGCCGAAGGCCGCGAAACCCGTACCAGCCAGGGCTGAGGTTGGGGCAGGGCGCTTCTCTGGGTAACATGCCGCCATGTGCAGTCATTACCAAGGCATTAAGGAAAACGAACGCTACCGGACTTTTTTCGGTTCCGAGCCACCGCTGGCGGGTGCCAAAGTGGATCTGTGGCCCGGCTATCTGGGCAGCTTCATCCGGCGTCAGGAGGGCGCGCCAAACGAGGCCCCAAACGAAGCACTTTGTGGCTTGTTCGGCTTGGTGCCGCCGTGGTCACCGGACACCAGAATCACCCGCCTGACCTACAACGCCCGCAGCGAGACCGTGGCCAGCAAACCCAGTTTTCGTGATGCCTGGCGCAAGGCCCAGCATTGCATCATCCCGGCAGAAGCGATTTTTGAACCCGACTGGCGCAGCGGAAAGCCGATTCCGGCTCACATCAGCAGGGCCGATGGTGAGCCCATGGGCATAGCCGGTCTGTGGTCGCTGTGGAAATCGCCACAGGGCGAGCCGGTGTACAGCTTCACCATGCTGACCGTCAGCGCGAGTCACCACCCCCTGATGCGTCTGTTTCACAAACCGGGCGAAGAAAAGCGACGCGTGGTGGTGCTGCCGCCGGATCGTTATGACGACTGGCTCACGGCGGTGCCGGAGCAAAGCCTGGCCTTGCTCCACCACTGTCGAGATGTGCCCTTGCAGGCGCAGTTGGCAATACCCACTCATCCATCCCTTTTTTGAATGCACAAAAGTACCGACCTGTTGGCCGAACACCCGCTGCGCCAGCGCCTGAACGACGAGTTTCACGCCCGTCCGCCCTTGCCCTTGCAGGGTTCCATGCTGGTCACGCACATTGCGGTGCTGCATGACCACGCCGATGCCCAGGCCGAACGGGATCATCTGGCCGCTTTGGCCCAACTGGTGCCGGGGCAGTTTGCCGAGCACTCTGACGCGCACCAGATTTACGACGCGGGCAGCTTTCTGCTGCGTTGGGAGTTGCACACCGAGTTCACCAGCTACACCGTGTTCCGGCCGGTGCCAACAGGCGCTGGTTTGGGTCAGCCGATGTCGGCCCAGGAGGTGCTGCCGCCGGGTTGGCTCAAAGGCATTCCCGGCAAAATGATCGTCGCCGCCCAGATCGAACTGCGTTCGCAAGATGAGATCGACCCGCAGTCGGTCACGGCAGGCTTGTCGCCCAGTGGCAAGCAAATGGTGGTGTCGCGGGTGGCGGACGACAGCGCCTGGGTGTTCACCGATTTTCTGATTGAGGACGGCTACACCCGCTTTCTGGTGCTCAATGCCGGGCTGACCCAGCGCCAGACCGGGCGCACCATCCAGCGTCTGTGTGAGATCGAAACCTACCGGGTGCTGGCCTTGTTGGGCTTGCCGGTGGCGCGCGAGGTCGGGCGCTGGCTGCGCGGAGCCGAGGACGAACTGGCCAATCTGACCGAAGAGATTGGCCATGCCACCACGGCACAGGACGAGCAGCGCATCTTGAACCACCTGTCGCGCCTGGCCACCGAGGTCGAACATTCCGTGGCGCGCACCACCTTCCGTTTTGCTGCCTCCAAGGCCTACCACGGCCTGGTGCAGCAGCGGGTGGAGGAGCTGCGTGAAAGCCGCGTCAAGGGTTTTCCGCCTTTCAGAGAGTTTATGGACCGGCGTTTGTTGCCGCCGATGGACACCTGCTCCGCCATGGCACGCCGGCAAGACGAACTGTCCCAGCGCCTGAGCCGCAACAGCCAACTGCTGCGCACCCGCGTCGAGGTGGAGCTGGAGCGGCAAAACCAGGAGCTGCTGTCGCAAATGAACCAGCGCGCCACGCTGCAACTGCGCCTGCAGGAAACGGTGGAAGGGCTGTCGGTGGTGGCCATCAGCTACTACGGCTCGCAACTGGTGCTGCACCTGGCCGAGGGGCTGGAGCACCTGGTGCACCTGCCGCCCCCAGCCTTGTTGTCGGCCCTGTCCATTCCGGTGATTGCTTTGGTGACGGCATTGGGCTTGCGACGGCTGCGCCGACGCCTGGCTGCAGCGGGTGTGTGAAGATAGCGGCACAATGCCCTTGAACCTTGGTTGAACTATTGGAGACGATCCCATGAAACACAGAACTTATCTTGCACAACTGTTGGCGGCCGGCATCGGGGTAACGTTGCCCCTATTGGCCATGGCCCAGACCGAGCCAATCGGCTATGTCAAAACCGTCACTGGCGAGGCATGGGTCAGCAGCGCAGGTCAGCGGGTGCGCGCAGAGCCTGGCACCCCCGTGTTGTTGGGCAGTCAGCTCAAAACGCAGGCCCAGGCTTCGCTGGGTGTCACCTTCAAGGACAACACCGTCATGTCCTTTGGGCCGGACACCGAGTTGACCGTGGATGAGTACCTTTATGCACCCGCGCAAGGTCAGCTCAAACTGGGCACCAGCTTGCTCAAGGGCAGCCTCAACTATGTCTCCGGTGTCATTGCCAGGCTCAAGCCGGATGCTGTGAGCGTCAAGACCCCCACCGGCATCATCGGTGTGCGTGGCACCCAGTTTGTGGCCAAGGTGGAGGATGCCCAGTGAGCTCATGCTTTCAAACCCTACTGCTCGCTGCCAGCGTGACCCTGCTTGCCGCATGCGCCGGACCGCGCAACTACGCCGTATTGCTGCCCAGCCCGGATGGCAGCGTGGGCAAGGTGGTGGTGCAGGGCCAGCGTGGCGAGCAACTGCTGAACAAAGCCAGGCAGGGCGCTTTGCTTGACGGTAGCGCCCCACCGTTTGAGGTCAGCAGCGAGCAATTGCAGCGCGATTTCGGTGCCGCCATGGCGGCTAGGCCCCCCTCTGCCCGAGCAGTTCATGCTGTATTTTGAAAGCGGCGGCGCTGCACTCACAGCAGAGTCCACGGCCTTGCTGTCAAGCATCATTGAGCGCGCCAAGGCCCGCAAGTCGGTGGATATGTCGGTCATCGGCCATACCGACACCTTGGGCAAAGCCGACGCCAATGAAGCCTTGGCGCTGACCCGCGCCAGCGCCATGGCGGAGCAGTTGCAGCAGCTTGGTTTGCCCAAGCTGGTGCTCACGGTGGAATCGCACGGCGAGCGCAACTTGCTGGTGCCCACCCCCGACGAAACCCCCGAGCCGCGCAACCGGCGGGTGGAAATCACACTGCGCTGATGTCTGAGCAGCCTGCACAGAGGGAAACGGACGGGTTCAAATGAAGTGCTGTCCTTAAATTGACGGCATACGGCTATCGTCCGCATCGTGCGGAGCAGTTCAAACCTAGGATGTTGCGCTTTCAGCTACCATGCAGACGTCCTTGTATGAATCGCTGACTTGCCTCATCGCCCATTGTTTATGTTCCTTCAACGATTTCAGCCGGATTCGCTCAAAACGCGTGTCACCCTGATGACCTTGCTGATTGTTGTGCTGAGCTACTTATTTTTGGCTTTTTACATCAAAGGGCTGCTACGCGAGGAATTGCTGCTTTTTACCGGTGAAAAACAACATTCAGCCTTGAATTTACTGACTGCCGAGGTGAATCGCGGCCTGCAAGACCGACTGAACACGCTTCAAACGGTGGCAGCCGAGGTTTCCACCACACAAATCAACGACCAGGCTGCGATGCAGGCTTTTTTGCTTGGAAGGCAATTTTTGGCGGGGCAGTTCAATGCGGGTGCCATGCTCTGGAACCAGCAGGGCATGCTGCAGGCGCAGTTTCCGTTTTTGCAAGACGAGTGGACAGACAGCCTGGTTGATCCGCAAGAACTGGCTGTGGTGCTCCAAAATGGCGCTGATGTCATTGGCCGCATTCAGGTACACAAGCTCAATAAAGCGGCCGCTTTTGCCATGATCGTTCCCGTGCGCAACCACCAAGGGGGTGTAATCGGGGCTTTGGCGGGTGTCATTCGACTCGACAGGCCCAATTTTTTAAGCCAGTTAGCGTCGCATCGCTATGGCAAGACCGGTCATTTTTTTCTGCTGGACGCGCGCCAACGGCTGATTTTTGCTACGTCCGACGCCTCGCGTGTGTTGGAGCGCTTGCCCGCCGCCGGCGTCAGTCCTTGGATTGATCGCTTTGTGCAGGGTTTTGAGGGCACGGCGCGGGTCGTCAACCCCCATGGTATCGAGGTGCTGGTCAGCGTTCAGCAAATACCGCTGGCCCAGTGGTATGCCTCGGTCACACTCACCCCCGAAGAAACCTTTGCACTCATCACTGCAGTGCAGCCACGCGGCAGGCTGGCTGCACTGGTGCTGGGTTTACTTGCCCTGACCTCGATTTGGTTCATGCTGCGCCGTCAGTTGAAGCCTATGACGACGGCAGTAAAAATTCTCGATGGTTTTGTCCGTCATAACCAACCTGCGCAAGCCCTGCCTGTGGTGCGGCAAGACGAGGTAGGCCAGTTGGTGGGTGGCTTTAACCGTCTGCTCGATACGCTAGTGCAACAGAAGAAACTGCTGCAAGACAGTGATATTTTCAAGCAGGCGGTGCTCAATTCGGTCACCGCAGAAATTGCTGTACTCAACCAGCACGGGGTTATTTTGGCGGTCAATGATGTCTGGCGACGCCGCGCTCTGGAGCGCTGCGCTGAACCAGGGCTGCGTGCAAGCCACTGCGAGGTGGGTTCCATTTACCTAGCAGACGGTTTATGTGCCGACGCCGATCCGAGCACAAGCGAAGTGCTGCCGGCGCAAGACGGTATCCGCAGCGTGCTGGACGGAAGCGCACCGCGCTTTTACATGGAGTACCCATGCCACTCGCCGAAGCAACAACGCTGGTTCAGCATGAGCGTGACACCGCTCAAAAGTGAAGTATTCAAAGGTGCCGTGGTGTCACTGGAAGACGTTACCGATCGTGTCCAGATGGAAAAAAAGATCCATGACATGGCCTTTTATGACCCGCTCACCCATTTGCCCAACCGCCGTCTGGCACTGGAGCGACTCACGCAAACTTTGGCACGGGCACGGCGGGCAAGCAGTCGTTTGGCAGTTTTGTTCATTGACCTGGACCAGTTCAAGCCCATCAATGACGAGCTCGGGCACGAGGTGGGCGACTGGTTGCTGCAAGCCGTGGCGCAGCGCATTCAGAGCTGTCTGCGCGAGTCCGACACCGCTGCCCGCATTGGGGGTGACGAGTTTGTGGTGTTGTTGCCTGATTTGCAAGCCAGTGACGCAGCGCTGGGGGTGGCGGAAAAAATTCGCAGTGCGCTCGCACAGGATTTTTTTACTGAGCAAGGCGCGGTTTTGCACATTTCAGCCAGCATAGGCGTGGCCTTGTACCCAGACCATGGAGAAACCGAAAAGGATTTATTGCGCCTAGGGGACGAGGCCATGTACCGGGCCAAAAAGGGGGGCCGCAATACCGTCTACCTGTGTACTGCCACACTTTTGGCGCGCGATGCGCTGGCTGGGCGCACGGCGGCAAAGTCCTATGTTCACCTGCGTTGGAAGGACGCTTTTGCCAGCGGTAACCCCGTGCTTGACGCGGAGCATCAGGCGCTTTTTGAGCTGACCAACACGCTGCTGGATCAAGTGGCATTGCGCCAGCAGCAGCCCGCTGCATTTGAGCAAGCCTTTGAGGCGCTGCTGTCACATGTAACTGAGCACTTCGCGCATGAAGAATCCATTCTTCGTGCGCATGAATTCACTGCCTTGGCGCACCATGCGCAGGAGCATCAAGCGTTGCTGAAGCGGGCGCATGCGCTCCATCTTGCCATGCAGGCCCCTGATGCTCTTGATGCGCAGGATGCTGCGGCAGGCGAACTGGTGAAGTTTCTGGTGACCGAGCTGGTTGCCGGTCATTTTTTACATGCAGATCGGATGTTTTTTGCTTTGTTTGAAGGTCAAGCCACAGATGACAGTCAGACACGGTAGACGTCCGGGCCTTGTTGCAAGGGTTGCGCACGATTTCATGGTGAGCAGTTACGAAATTTAAAGCCAAATTGGCCTGTTGCGCTTGTATGGCAAGCGTGGATAGCTATTGTTTTAGTAGCATTCTAAGTTTGAAAATCGGCTTGACGCGTGTTGTGGGTGTGGCATTCACCCAAGCGTTTCCACCGCCGCAAGCTGCCAGCAGCCAAGGCAGTGCAACACATTGCGCAGGTTTATGTCATGGCAACACGTATTGCATTTGTGTCACGGTGTCAAACGGTGAGGTGACCTTCAAGGTCACCGCATCTCCGGTGGCACAGGCTGTCATAGACAGCGGAACGACCAGCGCATGGATTGAATTGGTCACCGTGATGGTTGTCGGGCTCGACAACGTACAGCTCAAGTCGTTGGTGGATGTGTTGTCCGTCACGCTGATCAAAATCTCGCTGCCGGTGGGAAGGCTGGTGTTGTTCGGGTCGCCCACCACATCGCTGTTTTTATTGGCGACTGTCACGTCAAAACCCGTTGCGTTGGGTGCAGTTGGCGGTGAAAAAGAGGCTTTGCCCGAGGCCAGAATTAAAGTTGCTTGGGTGCGCACGTCAGCCGCACCCCATACGCCGTCACCGGTGCATCCAATGCCATCAATGCAGGCGGAGGACCCTGCCCGGGGCACCTGAAATTCGCCCGAATTGTATTTGCCGTCCGTCCCCGTAATCACTTGCCCGTTGTCGTCACGAAACGCCCGTCCCAAATCCGAAAAGGGTTCGCTGCTGTCGTAGACGTTGTTGCCGTTGTTGTCGACAAAATCTTCCTCACCGCTTACATAAGCCATGATGGAAACCTTGCCGCTGGCGGTGCGGGTTCCTGATGACCTGAATGTGACGGAGCAAAATGATTCCGGTGGGGTGACCGACGGCACCACGCATGTGGCAGGCTGCACGACGCCAGCCTCGGTAACAAAGTTCACCTGGGTGCCCGGCGGCACCGGATTGCCTTGGCGGTCAGCCAGCGAAAGCGTGAGCAAAGTTGTCAGTCCGTCACGGTTTTTCCCTTCCAGACTTAATTTTTCAAGCGCTAGGCTGAGTGATTTTTGCACTGGTCGCCCCGAAGCCACCGTCAATTGATTGGAGTTGGTGAACACGCTGGTCGTGTTATTGCTGTCATCAAGCAGCGTGGCCTTCACGTTCAGTGCGGTGGGCACAGTGCCCGCAAACACGGCGAGAGACACCGTGCCGGTGCTGTCGGTTGTCAGGTCCACCGGTGCGGTGTTGCCCAATGTGTCTAGCGTGACGCCGGTATCGAGGTTGCTCAAGGTGAAGCGCAGCTTTTTGTTTGGCAAGGCATTGCCGCTGGCGTCAACCACCTTGAAGGCGACCTGCGCCTGGGTGGCACCCACGGAATCTTTCAGATAGATCAATTGCGGGGTCGAGCTGACGAACAGCACGTTGGAAACGACCGACTGCGCCACCAAAATGGTTCCAGAGACCGTTGCACTGCCTACCGCAGCGGCCGAGATGGTGACATTGCTTCCCGAGCAATTGGCCAGGCTGGCGGTATAGGTTGTATTGGCCACACCAGTGGCATCCGTCGAAACCACTGCAGGCGTGATGCTTCCGCAACTGGCGCTGAAGGTGACAGAGACGGGCTCAGACGTTGCATTCGCACCATCGATCTTGGCCGTAACAAAGACTGGCCGGCTGCCAAAGGCGGGCAGGGAGCCGGTTCCCAATGTCAGGTCTGTCAAAGCCAGCGTCGTGGTGGGTACAACCACCGGGGTGCCTGATGCAACCACTGCCACGCCCAACTTGGCTTGGTCTGCAGCCTTGCCGTTGACGGCC
Organism: Candidatus Rhodoferax bjergmarkensis; assembly: GCA_016708345.1. Taxonomy (GTDB): domain Bacteria; phylum Pseudomonadota; class Gammaproteobacteria; order Burkholderiales; family Burkholderiaceae_C; genus Rhodoferax; species Rhodoferax bjergmarkensis. Next base: position 130,768 of record JADJFX010000011.1, on the reverse strand, counting down.
ACATCAGCCGTCAGGAAGGCCGCGCCGGCGGAGCTGGCGGTGGCCGGGCTGACCTGCACCACGGCCACGCCGCTGGCATCGGTGAGTGCGGTGCTGGCGGGCGAAAGCTTGAACAGGGTGCTGTCACCGGCAAAGGTCACCACCTGGCCCGCCTGCGCGACGCCACTTGCATCGCGCACGGTGGCATAAAGCGTGAAGGCATCCGACGGGGTAATGCTGGACGCCACCGCCCCGGCTGCATTTTTCATTACCAAAGCCAGGGTTGGCAGCACGGAGGCTGCAGTCGCTGGCGTGGTGGTCGCCGCAGTCGGCTTGTTGCCACCACCGCAAGCGAGCAGCATGAAGCTGGAAACGATAGCCAGCAAGATTTGCATGGTCCGCTGGCGAAAATCGATTTGATTCATGGATTTCATTCTTGACTCTGAAAATAGTGGCCCGACGGCCAAGGTACACGGTTCGTCCAAGCATATGAGCGAAAGCTATCGTACCTTGTGATGCACAACCTGGCTTCGTTCGGTGTTCGATAGCGCTGCCTTGTGCGGTGTGCGGTGTTGTCTTTTGTCCAATAGGGAAGGCGTTACCGAGATAGCACCGTGAACGTGCGGATTTTTATTTGTTTGCCATCACCATCAAGTCGTCCAGCGCGCCCATGCGCAGCCGTTGAACATGCAAGGCGACCAGCGGGTCGCGCGGATGGCTTGACCACAAGGCTTCCAACTGCACCAGCGCCTTGGCGGCATCTGGCGGGCACCCCGTGCGCAACAGTTGCATGGCGGCTTCGTAAGCTTGCGCGGGTGCGCAGTCAGCGGCGTTCAAAGCGGCCTGCGGCGTGAAAACCTGCAGCGGCTGTGTCTTGCCTTTGAGTACCAGCCGGGCCACAGCACGCAGGGGCACGCCGGTGCATCCATCACACACGGCTTGCGACACGCACATGCGCGTGCCCAGGTGTTTGTTGACGCTCTCCAAGCGCGCAGCCGTATTGATCGGGTCGCCCAGGGCGCGGTAGTCAAACAGGGTTTTTCCGCCAAAGTTGCCCACGATCACTTCGCCGCTGTGCACGCCGATGCGGGTCTGGCCCCAGGGCACGCCCTGTGCTTGCAAGCGTGCGGCGTAAGCACTGGCAAAGGCGTCCATTTCCAGCGCACAATCCAGCGCCCGCTGGCGGTGGTCGCTTTGCGGCACGGGTGCCGAAAACAGCACGGCCACGGCATCACCCACAATCCGGTCCAGGGTGCCTTCGTGTTTGAAGACGATGGCCAGCATGGCGTCAAGGTAGTCGTTGAGCCGGGCCACCAGCTCGGCCGGGTCGCTGCCTTCCACCATGCCGGTAAAGCCGCTCAGATCGGTAAACACAAAGCTGCAAACCTGGCGCTTTCCGCCCAAATGCAATTGCTCCGGGTGGGCCACCAGATGGGCGACCCGGTTGGGTGACACGTAGCGCGAAAACGCGGCCTTGAGCCAGCGCTGCTGGCGTTCGGTGATGCCATGGTGGATGCCACTGGCCAAGCCGAAGCTCAAAAGCATGGCCAGCGCCGGGGTGCTGCCGTCGATCAGGTAAAGCCCTGCCACAAAAGCAAGCCAGGCAACGCCCAAAGTTGCCCCCAAGGCCAGCACCAATACAGCAGCTGATTTTTTGACCGGTGCGCCCAAGGCCACCAGCCCTATTGCCAGCGAGCCAAACAGTACCAGCAGTGCCTCCAGCGCACCAGCCCATGCGGGGCGCTGCAGGTGGTGGCCTGCCAGGATTTGCTCCAGCGCCAGTGCATGCGCCAGCACACCGGGCATCAACCGTCCCATGGGGTTGGCGCGCAAGTCCTTCAGCCCGTCTGCTGAGCTGCCGACCAGCACAATGTGGCCCTTCAAATGGTTGGCGTCAGGGTTGTCTTGCAGCACCTGCTTAGCCGACAAAAAACGCGTTGGTTCGTCGCGGGTGTAATGCAGCCAGATTTCGGCTTGATCAGTGGTAGGGATGCTCAAGTTGCCGATGCGAACTTCTTGTATGCCGCCGGCGTGGCTGCGCAGCACGTGGTTTTTTCCACCTTGCGCCACGCGCAGGGCTTCGGCGCTCAGGGTGGGCACAATCTGCTCACCCAGGCGCAGCACCAAGGGCACCCGCCGCACGACACTGTCGTTATCGGGTGAAAAATTCAGTGCGCCCACGCCTTGGGTGGTGGCCATCAACACCGGCAGCGGCCAGATGGCGGCATCAAAGCCGTGCAGCCAGCGCGCAGGCTCCGGTGCGCCGGTGCTGACGATACGGTAGGGGGTGGCGGATGGCGCTACGCTTGTCGCTGGCTTGGCGGCTTGCCCAGTTCGAGACAAGCTGGCACCGAGCACCACTTGGCGATCGGGCAATGCGCTGGCCAGTACCGCATCGTGATCCGGCAGCCCAGAGAGCAGGGTACTGGCCTGCGGTATTTTCCAAAGTTGCGCCATGGCCTTGGGTGAGGTGCGGTCGGGCTCGGTCAGCAAGATGTCCAGCACGATGGCGCTGGCACCCATCTGGTGGAGCCGTTCAACCAACTCGGTCAGGCGGGTGCGGGGCCACGGCCACTGGCCGTATTCCTGCAAGCTGGCCTCGTCAATGTCCACCACGCGCACCGCTTGCGGGGTGTAGGTGCGCGGGTGCCAGCGTTGAAACTGGTCAAACTGTGCGAGGCGCAGGTTTTCCAGGGGGATCGGGTTCAGCAGCGACACGAGCAGCAGCGCCACACTGGTCAAGCCGAGCAGCCCCAGTGCCCACAAGTGGGACAAAACACCGGGTAATTTGTCAAGACGCAGGCGTGTCCACATGGTTGGCTTGGGTGGTGGCGTTCATGTCAAAGTGAAACTTAGCGCTTTGAGGGCAGCAGGTGGTCAATTTCTTGCTGCATCACTTTGGTCAGCTGCACGTATTTTTTGAGTTTTTCAGTGTTGTCGCGCAAACGGCTGGCAACTCGCATGGCGATGGCCATCAGCAGTTTGGCGCAAATCGCAGGGTGATCGTTGTGCAATTTTGAAAGCCCCTCGCGCGTGAGCAGGGCGCAGCAAAGGGGGCTTGCTGCAGTGCACGAGGCAGAGCGGGGAAAACCGTCGATCAGACCCAGATCACCGTGCATGCTGCCCGGGCCAAGCACCGTGACGGTGATGGGTGATTTGCGGCTGACCACGATGTTTTCCACGGTGACCTCACCTTCGAGCACGAGCGCCAAAAAGCCGGTGTTGTGTGCATCGCCTTCCCGGATAAACACCGTGCCCTCGGCAAAGCGTTTGGGATGCATGTAGTTCACCACAATACGTGCTTCTTTTTCACTGAGTTGCAATACGGCGCAGGGCATGGCGAGCATGTCGGCTGCCATTGCCATGGACGGGAAACCAGCAAGTTCTGGTTGTACAGGATTAATGGCCGAAGTGTCCGCCAGGTGCGGGATCAGCCTGCGGAAAATTTTTTTGAGCATGGTGATTCACCGACAGTAAGAGGCGACTATATTCAAGTCTGCAATACTCAGCATTTGTTAAATTTGTAAAAATCATCTTAAACCGTTTCTCTGGAGTAAGTCCGCGTGGCCATAGCAACCATCAACCGTTTCATCAGCTTGTTTGACCAGGCTTTTCAGGCTTTGTCCTGCCCAATCAGCATGGTGGATGCGGAGCGCCTGGCGATCGTAGTTCACCATTCCATGGACTCCAAAACACGGGCCTACCACACGGCATCGCATGTGTTTGACGTGTGCGAGGGCATGGGCCCCCTGCAAGTGCTGGCTGCGCTTTTTCACGATGTGGTTTATGTCCAGCTTGACGGTGGTTTCCCCCTGCCGGTGATTGATTTGCTCCAAGATTTTCCAAGGAACCCCGATGGCAGCCTGGTGCTGCGGGAGATTCGCCCGGATGACCGTGCCCTGAGCCTTTGTGCGGCGATTTTTGAATTCAAGGCCGGCCAGGTGTTACCGCTGTATGACGGCATGAATGAGTTTTTGAGCGCTGTGGTTGCAGCGCGTCTGTTGCAAGACCACCTCAGTACGGCTGATTTGATTGCCGTGGTGGCCTGTATTGAAGCCACCATTCCCTTTCGGGCGCAGGATGCACAGGGCTGCTCCGCTACCGACAGACTGGCCGAACGCGTCAAAAAACAATTCAACATGCTGGTGTCTGATGCCGATCCATCTCGCACGCAGGCGTATGTGAATCAGGTCATTTCTGATGCAGCATGCCTGGCCAACCGCGACGTCAGCGGCTTTGCCAAAACCGATCCGGGCCTGTTTTTGTCCAGCACCTGGCTCTTGATTGACGAGTCCAACGCGCCGCTGGCAAGGGCTGGCGTGTATTCAATGCGGGAGTACCGCATTGCCCTGATGCGCATGGTTGTATTTCTGGCCAGCCTGAACCCGGCCCATATTTTTCAACATTACAACGCAAAGCCTTCGGTTCAGGAGGTGGCCTCTTTGAGTGCCACTGCGCAAGACAATATTACCTTTGCGTGTGATTTCCTGGACGCAAAAATTACTTCGATGGCCATTATTGAGGCGCTTGCGCTGTGTACTGGCACAGACTGCCCGGTGTCCATGTTTTTGGGGGACATCCGGAGCAATTACGGTCGCCCAGACCGGGTAGAAGATTTTTTACCCGAGGCACCTTCGGTCAAGGCGGTCAATGCAGCCTTGTTGAATGTGTTTGAAAAAGGCCGCACGCTGGAGTCCACCAATGATTTGACGGCCTCGCCTCTGACCGCTTTTGTTTATCGCTACATGGGGCATGAGGGTACTGCGCAAGTCTTGTGCCAGGCCAAGTTGATGTTTGACGGCGATCTGTCCCCCAGAGCCTTTCTGCAAACCCTGGACCGTGACATGGTGTGCGCCATCATTCGTGCTTGCGCCAACATTGCCTTGTCGCGCAAGGACGCATTGCTGGCCTTGGCGCAAACCCTTTAGCCAATCGCATCAGTTGGGCGGCAGTTTCACCAGCGTTTGCCCGAGCCCACTTTGCATCAGCCAGTCAAACACCGAATCCACCGTGACCGTTTCAATGCGGTCTGAAAAACGTTTTTCAGTGGGGTGATCGTCGAAGGCCACATTGGCCGCCGTCACACGCGCACCCAAGCGGGTGAACGGACCAATATGCAAGCTGGTGGGCTGGTAGCCTTGGCTGTGCAGCCAATTTTGCGCCTGTTTGCGCGTGCCCCAGCCATTCGCCATGGCAGGTGACAGGGCCAGTGACATGGTTTCAATCGCCCACTGATTCGATTGCTGGTATTTTTGGCCCCAGGCGTAGCTCACCATGCTGTAGGGCTGGTGATGCAATTGCAGGGCGCGTGGTTCGTCCTGCAGCAGTGCCAGCAATTTGGCCTGCACGGGTTCCGTGGGCACCACCCAGGCGGCTTCAAAGCGCCAAAGATCGTCCAAAAAGAACTCGCCCAGGCCCTGACGGTAAAGGGCCGAATCGGCAGTGCCGCACTGGTTGAGCTTGTGCAGCACCCGCCAGACGTGGCCGCCTTGTGCGTCTTCCTGCCGGTACGCCAGCCCCAGATGGGAGTAGCGCAAACCATATTGGCTCAAATCCTGGCCGGCTCGGGTCAGCACCACCACCTTGGCACCGCTGCTGTCCAGTGCCTTGAGCGTGCGCTCGGCCAGCGTCAGGGCGCGTTTGACGGTGTACACCTTGGGCGGCTGCGGTGTCTCGCAGGTGCGCCCGGCCAAAGCTGGCGGGCTCACCAGCGCCATGGTGGCCAGCATGGTTGCTGTTAAAAGTTGCTTCATACAAGTCTTGGTGGAATGGTTGGCAGTTTTCATAAGGTGACGCACTCGTTGTGCATGAGCGAGCGGCCCAGTGCGTTGGGAATAAAGGCCACCACCTCACCTGCAGCCGACAGCAAAACCCCCGCGCCCACGGTGCTGACCATCAGCGTGCTGCCCACAACCATGGAAGCGCCAGACGCAGCTTTGCCCAACACCTCAATGCTGGCGGTTGCGCCGTCCGAGGTGCGCTCAAGCACGTAAAGAGTGCCGCGCGCCGTGACCACCACCGAGGTCACCACCAGCGATGCGCCTGCACTGGACAGCGCCACGGGCAACACCAGCAGTGCGCCCGCGATTGCGCTGGTGCCCACCACCACCGAGGCCACCGGCAAGGCAGACACTGCGCTCAGGGCTGACACCCCACTTTGAGCATATGCATTAAAAGTGGCTGTTGCGCCCGTAGATATTGCGCAAGCAGCTATTAAAAAGCTAGCAAATTTGGATTTCATCATGACCATTTCCTAGGGATGTTGAACAGGTGGGGTCAGTGTCTGAGCTAGTTGATGCCCAAAGGCGAACTTTGCTGCCAAGTCTGACGATCTGCCGGGCACGGTATCGAATGGCGATACCTTGTTCAACCTCAAATGAAGTGACTGGCCTGCTGGCGTTGTGCTCATAGAGTTTGTCAATCTGGTTCATTGGATCAATCAACCAAAAACATCGTCAAAGCCCCCTAAGATCGAGCCTGTTCACATTTGGAACAGCAACTTACAAATCAGGAAAACACCATGTCATTGATCAATACCGAAGTCAAACCTTTCAAAGCCGAAGCCTTTCACAATGGCAAATTCGTGACCGTGACCAACGAGACCCTCAAGGGCAAATGGAACGTGTTTATCTTTATGCCCGCAGCCTTCACCTTCAACTGCCCTACGGAAGTGGAAGACGCGGCAGACAACTACGCCGAGTTCCAAAAGGCAGGTGCCGAGGTTTATATCGTGACGACCGACACCCACTTTGCGCACAAGGTGTGGCATGAGACCTCGCCTGCTGTGGGCAAAGCCAAGTTCCCGTTGATCGGCGACCCGACCCACCAGCTGACTCGCGGTTTTGATGTGCACATCGACGAAGAAGGCTTGGCGCTGCGTGGCACCTTCATCATCAACCCCGATGGCGTGATCAAGACGCTTGAAATCCATGACAACGCGATTGCCCGCGACGTCAAGGAAACCCTGCGCAAGCTCAAAGCCGCCCAGTACGTGGCGTCGCACCCCGGCCAGGTGTGCCCCGCCAAGTGGAACGAAGGTGCCAAGACGCTGACGCCGTCGCTGGACTTGGTCGGCAAGATTTAAGTCAACCGGTAGAAACGGTGCAGCGCCCAAGGCGCTCACCAGCCGGACAGCGCCTTGGTGTCATACGCCTTGCCGTCCGGCTTTTTTACAAGCAAAAACAGCCGCTTGCGCGCACAGAACATGCGCAAGCAGCTATCAAAACAGTAGCTAAATAGTAGCTAAACAGCAACAAAAGGACGCCATCATGCTCGACGACACCCTCAAAACCCAGCTTGCCAGCTATCTGGAACGCGTGACAATGCCTATTGAGCTGGTGGCCTCCTTGGGGCAAGACAGCACTTCGGCCGAGATGCGCGAGTTGTTGCAAACCATTGCAGACTTGCGCAGCGACAAAATCAGCCTGCGCACCGATGGACTTGACGCGCGCAAGCCCTCTTTTTCCCTCAAACGCGCTGGCACTGACACCAGCTTGCGTTTTGCTGGCCTTCCGCTGGGCCATGAATTCACCTCCCTGGTACTGGCCTTGTTGTGGAGCGGCGGCCACCCGCCCAAGGTAGAGCAGGAGGTGATCGACCAGATCAAGGCCTTGTCTGCTGCAGATGGCGGTGAATTCAACTTCGAGGTCTACATGAGTTTGAGCTGCCACAACTGCCCGGACGTGGTGCAGGCACTCAGCCTCATGGCGGTGTTGAACCCCAAGATCAAAACTACGGTGATCGAAGGCGGCGCGTTCCAGGACGAGGTCAAGGCCAGAGAAATCATGGCCGTGCCCATGGTTTACCTCAACGGTGCCGTGTTTGGCTCCGGGCGCATGCTGATCGAAGAGATCGTAGCCAAGCTCGACACGGGCGCTGCAACACGGGACGCGGCCAAACTTTCGGCCAAAGACCCGTTTGATGTGCTGATCGTTGGTGGCGGCCCGGCTGGCGCGGCGGCGGCAGTGTATGCCGCCCGCAAAGGCATCCGTACCGGCATCGTGGCTGAGCGTTTTGGTGGCCAGACCAATGACACGCTGGCGATTGAAAACTACATCTCGGTGCTGGAAACCGACGGTCCCAAGTTTGCTGCTGCTTTGGAGGCTCATGCCCGGGCGTATGACGTGGACATCATGAACCTGCAGCGTGCCGACAGCTTGGTGCCCGCCTCAGAGCCCGGCGATTTGATAGAGGTGAAGCTGGCCAACGGTGGATCGCTCAAATCAAAATCGGTGATTTTGTCCACCGGCGCACGCTGGCGCAACGTCAATGTGCCCGGCGAAGCCGAGTACCGCAACAAGGGCGTGGCCTATTGCCCGCACTGTGATGGCCCGCTGTTCAAAGGCAAGCGGGTGTCGGTGATTGGCGGGGGCAACTCAGGGGTGGAAGCGGCCATTGATCTGGCGGGTGTCGTGGCCCACGTGACGCTGGTGGAGTTCGCACCCGAACTCAAGGCCGATGCGGTGCTGGTCAACAAACTCAAGAGCCTGCCCAATGTCAGCATTCACACCCATGCGCAAACCACTGAAATCACCGGTGCAGCGGGCAAGGTCAACGGCTTGCGGTACAAAGACCGCGCGACTGCAGTGGAGCATTTGGTCGAGCTGGAGGGTGTGTTTGTGCAGATTGGCTTGGTGCCCAACACCGAGTGGCTCAAGGGCACGGTTGAACTGAGCAAATTCGGTGAAATCGTGGTGGACGTCAAAGGCCACACCAGCGTGCCCGGTGTGTTTGCAGCGGGAGACTGCACCACCGTGCCGTACAAACAAATCGTGATTGCTGCGGGAGACGGGGCCAAGGCAGCGCTGAGCGCGTTTGACCACCTGATTCGTTCGCCGGTGCTTGCTGTGAATTGACGAATTGGGTGGCAACGAGGGGCGGGTCAAAACACACAGTCGTAACTCAATGTGAACAAGCGTGGGTTGCCGTAGGGCACGCCCGCGTTGTAGTTTGGCCCACCGCGGTCCTGCCAGCGTTCTAATTGAATTTTGATGGCGCTTTTTGCACTCAGATCGTAGCGCAAGGTCAGCGCCAGCGTTGAATGCGCCTCATAGGAAGAAGGGTCGATATCGGTCGGGTCGATGACGGCCGGATCCGCACTGTCAGGTGAAAGTGCCATCTTGTAATTGGCCCAAGTCAGCATCGGCAACAGTTTTCCAAAGCGGTAACCAACACTGAGCAACTGAGCGAAATCAGTTTCTCCGATGGGCGCGCGGTTGATGTACATGTACTCATTGCGCAGCATCCAGTTCTTGTAATCGATGGCCAAGGAAACCGTGTAAATTTTTTGATCGGCTGGCGGCGAGTAACTGTAGGGCGGGGCGACTGTCGGGTCTTCAAAGCGGTCCTGGATTTCGGATTGGATGTAAGCACCCCGCAGCTCAAGCCAATCGCGGTTGACTGAAAGATCGGCACCCAGAATGTTGTTCCATTGGGAATCAGTTTTGGTCGAGCGCCCGTTATAAATCTTCCAAAATGGGTTGTCATCCCGACGCTCATTTCCGCCGAAAAAATTCAGGCTGGAGGCCCAGTCACCCCATTGATCACGGTACAGCACATTGATGCCGTTGTAATTGACTATCTCCCATCCATAGGGCTGTGGAGGCAGGTGAACCCAAGGGTAGGTGAACCCCACGTCCTGTGTTTCGGAATAATAAAACAGGGGCAAACGTTTGCGGCCGACCTGCAAAGTCAGTTTGTCAGACAGGTTGTGGCTGGCGTACAGCCATTCAAGGTTGACGTTGCCACCATGGGCGCCGCGCGACACGATTTGGCCAGTGATGGAGGTGTTGGTGCCAAAGTGCATGCTTCCCTGCAAACCAATTCTTGAATCGGGCCGTACGGTGAGCAGATCGGCTTCGTAGATGCCTGCCTGGGCATAGTCAGCCACATACAGTGGTGCCTTGTAGCCATTGGAGTCCTGCACCGGGTCACCACCGAAAGCCTGGCCTGCAACCAATGTGATAAAACCGGACCCGCTCAGACGTATCGGGCTGCTGTCCTGTTGCCCCTGCGCACCCGCCGCGACGCACAGCAAAACGAAAAATGCCAGATGCGGAGCAACCCCCCCCTTCATGTCAGCATGCCTCCAATGCGCACAGCTACTGCATCAAACTCGTCGGCTGGTACGGGTTTTGAAAAATGGTAGCCCTGAACATAGTTGCACCCCATTTTTGTGAGCAGGGCCAGTTGATCGCCAGTTTCCACACCTTCAGCCACCACCGTCAGGTGCAAGCTGTTGGCCATGGCAATGATGGCCTCGACCAAGGTGCGGTCGCTGTTGTCTTCGCTCATATCCCTGATAAAAGATTTGTCAATCTTGAGGGTATCGACCGGGAAGCGTTTGAGGTAAGACAGGGACGAATAGCCGGTGCCAAAATCGTCCAGATAAATGCGAAAACCATGTTCTCGTACAGAATTTAGCCAAGCCTGCGCTTTGGCAAAATCCCCCAGCAACACGCCCTCGGTTATTTCAATGACCAGTTTGGCCGGGTCAACACCGTGGCGGCGCACAGACTCAATCAGCTTGGCGCTGGGCAGTCCGTCAGGAATCTGGCGTCCCGAAACGTTTAGCGAAACGTAATAATCTTTGCTCTGCGCCTGCCATGTGGCGAGTTGCTGACAGGCGACCTCCAGCGTCCAAAGCCCGATATCGACAATCAGCCCGGTTTCTTCAGACAGCGGAATGAATGCGTCAGGGGGGACCATACCCCGGGTGGGGTGTTTCCATCGGATGAGCGCTTCGGCACCTGCCAGACGTTTTGAGGGCAGGTCAATGATGGGTTGGAAAAACAGCCGGAATTCGTTGCGTCGGATGGCAAGCTGAAGGTCATTTTCCAGCGAGCGCTTGTTTTCGGCATCCTTGGCCATGGTGGTGTCGAAAAACACATAGCGACCACCACCCCCGGCGCGGGCCCGGTCCAGCGCCAGCTCGGCATTGCGCATCAAGGTTGGCAGATCATTTCCGTCACCTGGATAAGTTGAAATGCCCAAGCTGGCACCTAAGCGCAGCGGTGTGTTGTCAATCTCAAAAAAAGCGCCCAGTGTGCTTACTATGCGGGCACCGATGCTGATGACGTGCTCTTCAAGCGACGTTGCCTGCAGGATGACACCGAAAGTATCGCCACCCAGCCGGGCCACCACGTCGCTGGACTTCAGGCAGGATTGCAGCCTTGCCGCACTGCTGGCCAGAATTTTGTCACCCGAACGCAAACCCATGGCATCGTTGATGCGCTTGAAGCCATCAAGATCAATCACAACCAGCGTGAAGCCGGTGTTGGGTTGCGCTTTGAAGTTTGCAATTTTTTCTTCAGCGTGTTCAAAAAAACCACGCCGGTTGAGCAAGCCTGTGAGAGGGTCGGTAATGGTTTCCAAGCGTGCCTGTGCTTCGGCATTTTTGTGCTCGGACACGTCACTGACCAGCCCCTGTGCTTTTTGTTCGCCAATGGGTGTGAGGGCCACATGGAACCAGCGGGGGCTGCTGTTTGCGCAGCGAAACTCCAGATCGCCCGCTTGCGGTTGGTTTAGGTCAATACAACTGCGCATCATCAAGGCCAGTTGGTCCGGGGCATGCCACGCCAGGGCGGTGAGCTTAATGACCGAATTGGCGTCATGCATTTGCGGCAACAAAAACAGGTTGGCCAAGGCGCGGTTCCACGATTCCAGCACCCCTTCGCTGTTGGCGATGTAGATACCCGAATTGGCATTGTCAAAAATGGCGTGGTATTTGCGCTCGTCTACTTCACGCTTGAGTCGCACCGCACGCTCCTCGTTGTGCGCGGCCAGCAGGGTGGTGGTCAAGTGGTTGATGTCGTGGGCCAATCGGCCAATCTCGGTGTCCTCCTGCCCGCGAGGCAATTTCAGCAGTTTGTTGTCTCGCATCCCCATTTTGTGCAAACCATCGGACATGCCCTTGATGGGCCGGATGATGCGAATCAGCACAACTGCGAGCACCGCTGCGACCACCACCACAAGCTGCACACTGAGCAGCATCGCAACAAAACCGACATTTTCCCGAATGAACTGGTCATAGGCCTGCGGGTTCGGAATCAGCTGGATTTCACCCACCACTTCGTTGTGGTCAAAAGGAGAAGTAATTTTTCTGACCAATCGGGTTTCGTTGGCGCGCGCAAGCAGTTCGGGTGTGGAAGATGGCTTGAACTTGTCGCCGAGCTTGACGGTGCCGCTTGTGATGACAACACCCAGTACCTCGCTGTTTTTCAACAGACCGTTGGTGACCTCTGCAGCCAGGGCTTCGTCTTTGGCAAAGCAGGCAATTTGTACCGTGCTTTCCACTGTTTCCAGCAACTCGCCCAAGCGTGCCGTGAACTGGGTTTGGGTTCTGATGTCAGTGACCTGTGTCGTCAAAAAAACAAAAACCAAACCCACCAGAGCTGCTACGCCCACCACCTGTGCGGCGGTAAGGTAAAGAATGCTGTGCCGCCAAAAGGACCGCATGGATGGGAGCTTACTAGGGGGCAGGGAGTTCAAATACGATTTTTTCCCGGCTGGTCACGCGGCTGCGCTCCAAGTACGCAATTCCTCCGGGGTTAGCGTGAAGCTTCTTGAGAACTTCGTCAGCCGTTTCGGTTTGAACTGGCGGGGACGTCCGGCCAGCGAACACCAGACGAGCCCAGTAAGCGTTGATTTCAGCGGGCTCTTTGTTGACCAGCACCCGGTAAAACTGCGCCCGCACCGGTGACACAGGCATGTCAATGGGCTGGGCAGTGGCACCAGAGGGAAGCTGGCGGAAACGGCCCATGAAGATATTGATGACATCAGTGCGACTCAGTGTCTCAATACCGGCGGCCTGATTGACCACGATGACGATCCCATCTGCTGCGCCTGCCATCAGTGGCAGCAGCGAAAGGAGGTAAAGAGCGAGGTTTCGGAGGTGCCGCATCACAGAATAAAGTCCAAAGCAATACTGAGCACGTTGGTGCGTCCGTTCCAAGGTGCATTTTCCCGTCGGTAGGGAAAGATTGACTGCGGGCCGCCCCGAATCACATCAGCCTGGAGCTTGAGGGCCATGTTTCGCCGAAAATCCCAGCGCATTCCCAGTGTGGTGGTGTTCTGTGCGGCGTGTGTGTCGGCCATGATGCGTACAACGTTGGCGTCAAGCGCTGCCAGTGGGCCTGCATTGCGCAGTCCGGTGTCGACAAACTTGGTTTGTGATGTGACCCACGAATAACCCGCAAAGGGAGTCACTGTGCCTATGCGGTAGCCCAGCAAAAACATCGCAGCTTCGGAGTCCTCAAAGGCCGCCGCCTCATGACGCATTCGGTTGACCATGGCGTGGGCCTGCAGTGGGCCGTTGTCGTAAATCATGCCCAGTGAGTAAAAACGGCTGAGTTTTCCGGCCACAGAAAGTTCATCAGCCGCTGACTGGGCGCTGGGAATACCAAGCAGTGCACTGTAGCTGCTCAATGCGCTGCGCAAGGTACTGATGGGACGGGGCAATTCCTGATTGAAGCGAATTTGGCCATAGCTGGCGCGCCATACCCAAGTACCTTGTTGATAGTCCAAAAAGCCGCCCGCCATGGGCGCACCATCAATATCCAAAAACTCATCTGCCACCGGACTTTTTTCGCGTGCAAAGCCCTTGTAAAGTTTGGCACGCAAGATACCCTCCCCAATCGGTTTGGAAACTTGCGCGTCAACGCCGTCCACATAAGAAAACAACAGGGGGAAATAAAAGTCGTGCGAAGGACGCACTGAAAGGTAGGAGTAGCCAATCAGCCTTGAATCCGCACCCATGAAAAAATCGGTACCAATGCGCCCTGCACGGAAATTAAGGTAGGCGTTGGGTTCGTATTTGAGGAAAGCCCAGCTTATTTCTGGATGGAAATTGGACTCAGAGCCATAGCGACTGACGATTTGGGCCACCGCCTCAAATTTAGCGTTGACCTGATAGTTGGCCTGAATGCCTACAACCGAATCAATCTTGCCCGACCACTGGTTTGAAACGCCGTTGGCTTGCGTCAGATCGCGTACAAACTGAGCTTCTCCATTGGATGAGTGCGCAATGCCGAGCGTGCCAAAACCACGCAAGGTGAGGGCAGAAAGGGGACTGTTGCCCTCGTCCGACCAAGAGGGCGTTGAAAAAGCGAACGTTCCCACCAGAACTGCTGCTAAGCCTGCAAGGCGATAAAAATGGCGCAAAGCGGTCATACAGTTCAATGATGGGAATAATTTGTCGAGAGTCGTTACCAAGTGTCAGCCTAGCACTATTTACTAAAAACTGGTGCAATTCCAAAGGCAATCTATTTTGTTTGTGTGATTTATGTGACGTTGCTCAGCACGCCCTGCTTCATGATTTATGAAACACGACTTTTAATTTGCGTCAAAATCACTACAAAAGATAAAAAAACAACACTTTTTATCACGCTCAGGCGGTGAATTTTTGATTCAAAATTTTGAATCTCACACTTGCCTTGAGCTTTCACCGCCCACAGCCCCTCAAAAAATTGGCTTACTACCTTATTGGTCTGGCGAAAGCGTAGTCTAGGTCTCGACGTGACTGCAAATTAGTGGCACACTGTCTCTACCCGGAACCACAGTTCTCAAAGCTGTTTGGCCCGAGGCGGACGAATCGATAAATTTCATGATTGCCAACGGTGTGACTTTCTTTAGATCATCGGAGCCTGACATGAATTTTCGTTTGCACTCAGTGTTATTAGCCTTCAGCATGGGGGCCGCCTTCATTCCTGCCGCTGCGATTGCGGGCTACCACCAAGGTAGCGCATCTCAGGAAAAAATCAGTTACACAACAACCTTGCGCGATCTCAAAGCCATGGCCGCCAAGGGGGATGCGCTGGTTCAATACGACCTGGGCGTCATGTATTCCAAGGGCGAGGGTGTGGTGCAGGACGACCAGGAAGCACTTGCTTGGTTTCGCCTGGCGGCTGCCCAAGGTGTGGCCAACGCACAGTCCATCTTGGGCGTGATGTACGAAAAGGGTCAGGGTGCCACACAAGACTTCAAAGAGGCCCTCAAGTGGTATCGCCTGGCTGCGGCACAAGGCGAAGCAGCTGCCCAAACCCGCCTTGGCATGGTTTACGCCAAGGGGCAGGGTGTGGCGCAAGACTACAAGGAAGCGCACAAGTGGGTTCGTCTTGCGGTCGAGCAGGGTTATGCCCCTGCCCAAGCCAATCTTGGTGTGATGCATGAATACGGTCAAGGTACAGCACAGGATTACCAGGAAGCTGTCAAATGGTTTAGTTTGGCGGCTGAACAGGGCAATGCTGCCGCCCAGACGCATTTGGGCTTGGCTTACGCCAAGGGAAGAGGCATTGGTCAAGACACAGGAGAGGCCGTGAAACTGCTGAGTCTGGCGGCAGAGCAGGACTTCGCTGATGCCCAACTTGCTTTGGGTCTGGTGCATGCCAATGGGCAGCTGGTTCCGCAGGATCTCAAGGAGGCTGCCAGGTTGTTTCGATTGTCCGCTGCTCAGGGTAATGCCTCAGCCCAGATTAATTTGGGTCTTATGTATGCCAAGGGTCAAGGTGTGGGGCAGGACTACAAGGAAGCTGTCAAGTGGTATCGGCTGGCGGCCGATCAAGGCAATGCAAGCGCCCAGACTAACCTAGGCTTCATGTTTGCCAAGGGTCGTGGTGTTCCGCAGGACTACAAGGAGGCTGTCAAGTGGGTTCGTCTTGCAGCCAAGCAGGGCTACTCTGTTGCACAGAACAACTTGGGTGACATGTACGAAAATGGTCGTGGCGTAGCGCAAGACTACAAAGAGGCCGTCAAGTGGTATCGCCTCGCAGCGGAACAGGGCATTGACGTTGCCCGCGCCAGCTTGGGTGAGATGTACGCCAAGGGTCAGGGTGTGCCCTCCAACCGCGTTGTCGCCTATGCGTTGGGTAAGTTGTCGCAAGCAGGCGACCCGGTGAAAGGCCTTGAATCCACACCTCAGAACGATCCACTGGGACAGACACTGTCCTCCAAGGAAATTGAGGCCGCTCAAGCTCTTACGCGCGAGATCACCATTCCTGGAAATCTGCTCAAAGCACTTGACAATTTTCTTGGTGATCTGATGGGTCTGGACAAGTAAGATCTGTTTTCAAGTTAGCAGCATGTGCATGCGGTACTGGCACAAAGTGATGCCAGTATCTGCATGAATCTGTGAAATGCACAACACTTGGCAGTTGGTGCGCTGATGGTGGTGGACGCCGCCGTTGAGCAAACAATAGTTGCTTCGAAGCCACTTATGCGACGTCTTTCCGCAATCCGCAACGAGCCTGCCTGCGACACAGGTTCGATTGTGTTTGCTTTGCAAGTTTATTAGGTGCGATACTGCGCGCACAGACAGTGGAGAGTTTGATTTTCAAGAATTGGAAAAACTAGAACAACCGCATGGAACAAGAGGACATCAGCTTTACCGATTTCATCGCATCGTCGATTCACGACATGAAGAACTCGCTCAATGTTCAGGTCAGCGGTCTTGAAAAAATTGCAATACAAATGCGGCAACAGGGCGATACAGTCGCTTTTCAGAGCTTGGGTTTGATGATCTACCAAGCCAACCGGATGAACGCCAACCTCATCCAGCTGCTCAGTCTTTACAAGCTTGGTAAATCCATTTACCCGGTCGACATTGACCAATATTCGGTTTCTAACCTGATTGAAGAAGTGGTTCTCCAAAATCGGTCCATTCTTGATTTCAAGGGCATCACCATTTCGGTTGATTGCGAGGCCAATTGCTATTGGTATTTGGACCGCGACTTGGTGACGGGCATCTTGATCAATGCTTTGAACAATGCCTACAACTACACACGTGACCAAATTTTGGTGAGCGCGAAAATCAATGCCGGCTATTTGGAGTTGCGCGTTGAGGACAATGGCAAGGGTTACCCTGCTTATATGCTTCAGGATGACAATGTGGCCGCCAACAAGGGAATCAGTTTTTCAAGCGGCAGCACCGGCTTGGGCTTCTATTTTTCATCTTTGGTGGCAAGTCTGCATAAAAACGGTACCAAGCATGGATCGCTCGCCATCGAGAATGGCGGGGCCTATGGCGGCGGATGTTTTGTGGTTAGATTGCCTTAGTTTGTTGACGAAAGATAAGAACAATGAGCGCGTCCCTGCGGCAAGCCTGCATATTGATCATTGACGACTTTCAGGGCATGCGCACCTTGCTTCGGGACTTCGTGAAGAACATGGGTGTGACCCAGATCGACACGGCTAGCAATGGAAAAGATGCGATCAGTCAGATTGAGCGAACCAAATATGACATCATCATCTGCGATTACAACCTGGGTGCGGGGCAAAATGGCCAGCAGGTTCTGGATGAGGTCAAGCTGCGCAATCTCATTGGTGTTTCCACGGTCTGGGTGATGGTCACGGCAGAAAAAACTTCCGAAATGGTGATGGGCGCAGCCGAGGTCAAACCCGACGATTACCTGCTCAAGCCCATCAACCAGAGTTTGCTGGAAAACCGCCTGGAGAAGCTGATTGCCAGAAAACAATCGCTGCTCGGTATTGAAAAAGCCATCAAGTCGCGAGACTATCCGTCGGCCATTGCGCAATGCGATCAGCAGCTCAAGACCGATGTGATCAATCCCCAGGAAATTTTGCGCATCAAGAGCGATTTGCTGCTCACCACGGGCGACTATGACGCTGCCAGAGCCTTGTTTGAGACGGCGCTGGCTGAGCGCAGTGTGCCTTGGGCCAGTACCGGTCTGGGTCGGCTTCGTTTTTACGCCAGAGACTATGCTGGGGCCAAGGAAATCTTCCAAGAGGTTGTGCGTGAAAACAAGGTGTACATGGAGGCGTTTGACTGGCTGGCAAAAACCCTTAATGCGCTTGGTGAGGGCGAGGAGGCGCAAAAAGTGCTGACTGATGCCGTCAAGCTGTCACCGAATTCACCGGTGCGCCAAAAAACCTTGGGTGACACCGCTTACAGCAATGGTGCGCTCGATGTTGCCCAATCCGCTTTTGAAAAAACCATCAAGATTGGCGAGTTTTCTCCGCACAAAAATTCAGCCGTTTTTGCTGGGCTGGCCCGTGTGTTTTCCGACAAGGATTCACCAACCGAGGCTTTGAAAATTCTGGAGCGCAGCAAAAAAGAGTTCAAACACAACACCCAGGCCTCCATTCAAACGGCCGCCGCCGAAAGTGTGGTGTACAACAAAATGGGCCAGACAGACAAAGCCGAGGCTGCGTTGGCCACGGCTGAGCAGTTGATGGAGAAAATGGCTGGCAATGTCAATCCTGAAACCGCAATGGAGGTTGCCAAGTCGCTGTTCAAGTTGGGTAAAAAAGAAAAAGCGTGCGGCCTGCTGCGGGAGCTGGCGAAAAACAACCACGAAAACGCCGAAATTTCACTTGGCGTAGAAAGTGTTTTTCAAAGTGAAAACATGGCGGAAGAAGGTCAGGCACTGATCAATAAATCTCGCCAGGAGGTGGTTGATATCAACAATCAGGGCGTGTTGCTGGCAAAGAAAGGCGACTTTTTGGCTGGCGTCAAGCTGCTCAGAGAGGCCGCCAAAACGCTGGCTAACAACGAGGTGATTTTGGTCAACTTGTGCGGTCTGTTGATTGGATTGATAAATAAGGAAGGCAAAAACGCCGCCTTGGCGGCTGAAGCCAAAGGTTTGCTGGAGCGGGTGCGTGAACTGAACCCTGCCAACAAAAAGTGCCAAGCCTATTCACTTGCGCTCACCCGCATCATGAACGGGTGAGTGCCTGCAAAGTTGACCGCCTTTTTGGCCGCCAGCGCACGTAAACAGTGCGCGACAAGCTATAAAAAATATAGCAAAAGCTTGCTGACTGGTTTGGTCAGGCGTACTCAATCAGCGTTTTGCGCATTTTTTTCATGGCCGCCACTTCAATCTGACGAATGCGCTCGGCGCTGACGCCGTATTCGGCTGCCAGCTCATGCAGCGTCATGCCGCCGGAGCTGTCGTCGTTCACCTTGAGCCAGCGCTCTTGCACAATACGGCGACTGCGCTCATCGAGTGCGTCCAGTGCCGAGGCAATGCCGTCGCTGGCCAGTATGTCGCGCTGGTGAGCCTCGATCATTTCGGTGGGCTCGTGGCGTGTGTCGGTCAGGTAAGCAATCGGGCCGAACGCATCTTCACCATCGTCTGACGGGCTGGGGTCCAGCAGCACATCGCCGCCCTGACAAGCGGGTTTCCATCTCGATGACTTCTTCGCGCTTGACCTTGAGTTCGCGCCATCGCCTCAATTTGTACTTCGTTCAGTGTGTCGCGGTGGGTCCCGACATCGGCTGCTGCGTCATCCGATTTGTAGCGCTGCTTCATAGAGCGCAAATTGAAAAACAGTTTGCGTTGCGCTTTGGTGGTTGCCACTTTGACCATGCGCCAGTTTTTCAGAATGTACTCGTGAATTTCGGCCTTGATCCAGTGCATGGCGTAGCTCACCAATCGCACGCCTTGATCGGGGTCAAAGCGTTTGACGGCTTTCATCAGCCCCACGTTGCCTTCTTGAATCAGGTCACCGTGCGGCAGGCCGTAACCCAGATACTGGCGAGAAATCGACACCACCAGCCTTAAATGAGAGAGCACCAGCTTACCTGCAGCGTCCAGGTCGTTGTCAATCCGGAACTTGCGCGAATACTCCTGCTCCTGCTCCTGCGTGAGCATGGGCAATGCATTGGCGGCCGTAATATAGGCATCCAAATTGCCCAGCGCAGGCACCATTGACCACGGATTGGCAACCGCCAGAGCGGTGCTTGAAACCCCACTTTGATAAGCCATACCTGTACTCCTGTTTATGAATAGTCGTTATGTTAGCACTCTCCTGACTTGAGTGCCAATTTGTAAAGCACTATGTCTTTGATAGTTTTCAAACATGCTTGCTGGCAAGCAAAAATTGCTTGTAGCATCAGCCTCGCCATGCAAATACCGGAATCCATTCTGACGCCAACTGCCCGGTTGTGGCTGGGCTTGTGTGTCCCTGGTTTCCACGTGGCCATCTCGCAAGAGTCAGTGCGGGCCGCGGAAATTGCCCAGTGCCTGCCGGGTGAAATAAGCACGTGGGGTGATGGCAAAGACCGGCCCGCTCACAGCACGTCCATGGTGTTTGTTTACGACCATGTGGGGGCTCCGGCATGGTTTGAAGAGACTCAGGTGTTTGGGGCCGTTCAAAAAGCGGCTCAGTGGTGGTCTTTGTGTGGCATTCCCAGCAGTGTGCTCAGGCAGGCCGGGCAAGCGTCGCAAGCCTTGGGTGCCGTGCGGGTGCAGTGGAGTGCCAAAGACAGTGCGGGAATTTCGGCCTTGCCAATCTTGGCCAGAGAACACTGTCCTGGGCCCGAAGCTTTTGCGCTGCTGCGCAAGGTCAACCCCACCTATGACGCCAGCCAGACTTTGCAGATGGTGATTTCCCATGAGATGGGTCACCATTTTGGTTTGATGGCGCATTCACGGCGCTGCGTGGATGTGACTTCGTACTACGACAACGGCAAAGGTGCAAAATGCTTTGCACGCGATCTGACGCAACTGAACACTGTGGTGGAATACCGCTCTGTACTGCCCACGGCCTGTGATATTGAGCGCTGCCGCATCGCCAATGGAATGCAAAGACCAACGGTGTCCTCTCCTGACATCCGTCTGAAATTTCATTCTTCGATCGTTTTGCACTGATTTGGTGCAAATTTGAAGCAAACGGCTTAAAAAACTAAATAATTTAAAAATAAGCCTTAATTACCCCCTAAATCTGCCGTTAAGAATCTTACGAACACGGAGGAAAGCCCCCCAGACCTGATCTGACGACTGACACAAAATGCAAATACCACCCATTGATCGAACCCTAGCCAGCGCTCTACCAGTGCGAATGCGGTTTCTATCGTGGCCGCTAGGGTCAACCCGTAGCGCAGGTTAGTCAAACTGTGCATGCAACCCCAACGCCCGCGCCAGCACCCACGCCTTCTGTCATCAACATGGTCAATATGGCGAATGTCGAGCGCGCCGTGTCGGCCGGACTCGCAACCAATTTGCCCGAACCCGTTAACCCGCCAAATGTGCCAGGGGCACTGAGCCCGGTCAGCGAACTCAAGGCAAGCAAGGAGTCGGCCAAACCGGATGCGGCGAGTTTGGTAGAACGGCCCAATGCGGCCAATACTGCCGACAAGTCGAATGCAGGTGAAGGGGCCTTCACAAGTGTTTCTGATCCCGCAAGGCGCGGCTCAGAAGCAGCCACCGGCCAAAAAGACTGGACCATTCACCGGCCCAAGCCCGAAAAAGTGGAAGATCCGCCGCCAGTGCCGATGTCCAAAGTATTGATCGACCATGTGAAGCAGATGTGGGCGGCCGGTGCCAGTGCCATCCAGGCCCAGCAAATTCAAAACTTGCAGGAGCCGGTGCAGGCAACCCAGAACCCCCTGGCCAATCCGGGGGTGCTGGCCAAAGAAGTGTTCACCTACACACCCAGCAAGATCAAGAAGACAGAAGAAATCTAGGCCCACCGCCTTGGTCTACCATAAGGGCATGCATTCCACAGCCCTTGTCCTTTCCGGTGGCCAGGACTCCACTACCTGCTTGGCGCAGGCCTTGTCCAAATACCAGCGTGTTGAAACCATTGCCTTTGACTACGGTCAGCGCCATCGGGTTGAATTGGGTGCCCGTTTGCAGGTTCTCTCTGAAATAAAGCGCCAATTCCCCCCCAATGGGCAAGCAAGTTGGGTGACGACCATCTGCTCGACTTGGCCGTGCTCGGCTCCGTCAGCGACACCTCCCTCACCCGCGATACCGCCTTCAAGATGGAAGCCAGCGGCCTGCCCAACACCTTTGTGCCGGGGCGCAATCTGCTGTTTTTGACGTTGGCGGCGGCCGTCGCTTACCGGCGCGATCTGCAGGTGATCGTCACTGGCGTCTGCGAAACCGACTTTTCCGGCTACCCCGATTGCCGCGATGACACCATGCGAAAGCTATGCAACTTGGCGCTTTCGCTGGGCATGGACAAGCGCTTTTTAATTGACACTCCGCTGATGTGGATCGACAAGGCCGACACCTGGGCGCTGGCGCATGCCTTGGGTGAAAATCCGGTACGCCCGGTGGTGGCAAAGCCCTGGTCGATCTCATCATCGAGCACACCCACACCTGCTACCTGGGCGACCGTGCACACCGCCATGCGTGGGGTTACGGCTGTGGCAGCTGCCCGGCGTGCGAGCTGCGCGCGCGCGGCTACGAGCGCTTCTCGGCCAGTTTGTAAAGTGCAGGCGCGCCCTCTGGCTGCTTTTCCAGCACCCAGCGCTTGTCATGAAAAGCCGCCACACTGGGCCTGTGTGCTATTGAAATAATAGCACCTTGCGCACTGTTTACAAGCGCAAGAAGGCTTTTATACACTGAACTTTCCGATGCTTCATCCAGCGCGCTGGTGGCCTCGTCGGCAAACACCCATTTGGGCTTTTTGAGCAGCACGCGGGCAATCGCCAGCCGCTGCTGCTCACCGCCCGAGAGCTTTTGACCCCAGGCGTCCATCACGTCGAGTTGTCCGGTCAGTTGCGGCAGCAGTGCATCTTCCAGCGCTTGGCGCAGCTGGGCGTCGGTGTAGGCGGATGGAGGCTGCGGGTAGGCGAGGGCGTCGCGCAGCGGCCCGTTCGGAAAGTAAGGCCGCTGCGGGATGAACATGGCGTCCTGCGGGCGTGCCACGCTTCCGCTGGAAAGGCCAGATGCCGGCCAGGTGCGAAACAGGGTCGATTTGCCGCTGCCTGAGGGCCGGCCAGCAAATGTGCTCGCCCGCCGCGGCCCGCAAGCTGGCTCCGGCCAGCAGAACCTGGCCATTGGGCAGGGTCACGGTCAAATTTGGTGCCGTCAATGCTATCGAATCAGTAGCTGCTTGCGCAGGTTCTGCCTGCGCTAGAGCACAAAATGATGCCTCAAAACTGGTGAGCCGGTCGGGGGTGGCGCGCCAGCTGGCCAGGCCGCTGTAGCTGTCCACAAACCAGCTGAGCGCCCTTGCACCTGGCCAAAGGCGCTGGAGATTTGCATCAGCTCGCCCCAATTGGATGGCACCGCTGAAAAAGCGCGGCGCTGCCACCACAAAGGGGAACACCACCGCCGCCTGGCCAAAAAAGCTGGTGAACCAGACCAGGTTTTTCTGCGCCTTGATGAGCTTGAGTGTGTTGTCCAGCACGCGGCCAAAGCGCTGGTCAAGCTGCCCGCGCTCCACCGCCTCGCCCCGGTCCAGCGCAATTGACTCGCTGTACTAGCGCACCCGGATCATGTGGTGGCGAAAATCAGCTTCCACCCGCTGCTGTTCAAAATTGAGCTGGATCTGGGGCCTGCCGATGTAGTGCGTCAGCACGCTGCCCACCGCGCAGTACAGCACCGCCATCCACACCATAAAGCCCGGTATGTTGTATTGGCTGCCTTGAAATGTGAAGACAAAGCCGCCCGACAACCCCACAAAATACCCAAAAGCTCAGAAGCGTCACCACCGAATTGAGCAAGCCCATGGTGACCGAGATGGTGGCGCTGGTGAACTGGCTGATGTCTTCCTGAATGCGCTGGTCCGGGTTGTCCGGGTTGGCCTTGTCCACATTGGTCTGCTTCGTGAAGCGTGCCAGCTCCAGTTGGTAAAACGCGTGGTTGGCCAGCCAGCGCTGCAGGTAGTGGCGCGTCATCCAGGCGCGCCAGCGCATTTCCAGCAATTGTGTCAGGTAGAACCGGTAGACCGCCATGATGATGAAGGCAAACGCCAGGTAGGTAAAGCGCCCCAGCTGGGTCCAGAACACGTCAGCTTTTTTGTCCTGCAAGGCATCGTAAAACAGCTTGTTCCAGTCGTTGAACAGCACCGCCATGTAGACCAGCCCTAGGTTCAGCGCAATGATGGCGGCCAGCAGGGCCCGGGCTTTCCATTTTTCGTCAGATTCCAGGTAGTAGGGCCGGGTCAAGGCCCAGGCACGGCTACAAACAGCTTGAAAGACGCCCATTTGCCGGGCTGTGCGGATTCGGAAGACATGGTGATTGTTGCTTTGAGAACAAGGGTTCGATGGTAGCTGGGCTGTGCTTGCTGTTTGTTCTGGGCTTGTCGAAGGGGTTGCAGCTTTTTTTATCGGGATGTGGGTTCTTGCTGGGGCTGTGGGCCGGGTCTCGCCCCGGCGGGCGACTCACTTTCTCTTGCGTCGCCAAGAGAAAGTAAGCAAAGAGAAGGCGACCCTACTGTCTGCGTCCCTTCGCTTCGCTACGGGCAACCTGCGGTGCTCGCAGCCGCTGGGGGTCGCGCAAACTCGCCTTCGGCTCAAACAGCGCGCGCCCCTCGTCCCAGCGCCTGCTGCGCTCCTCGGCGCAGCCAGAAGGGGAGGGAGCGACACGCGCCATCGCTTCGCTCGGCGCGGGGGGTATCGTTGGGGCTTGGAATTACCGCGTTGCAGCGCAAGGTCTTTCACGAGTGCTCGGTATCCGGAATCAGAAATAAGGGAATGCAGGGCCTAAAAAAATTAAAAACGGCTTTATGAATGTTGTCCTCGACTCTTGACTGCGCGGCAGGGTAAAACCGCTGCTTAGCGTACCAGCGGCGGTGGGGGGAAGTCTTTCTCACTCTCTTGAACCGCACGTCGCAAACGCTCGGCTCGTTGTCCAGCGGCGATGTAATCAGCATGAGGCCAGTTTTTGCGCTGACTTTCGAATGCGATGTCAGGTTTGGCGAGTAGCTGCTAAACAAGTCCTTCGGTTGCAAATTGCACAGGAGTCGCGTTCTTCGTGGTGATCCTTGTGCGCAAGCCATGCACCGAAGCACCGCAGTGCAGTATGTTGCGCGCTCGCCAAAGGTCTGACTCTTCGGGATCTGTGACTTCAAGGTAATCGGCTAGGTAGGGATGTGGTAGAAGGCTGCTATTGAGGCCGCCGAACCGACAACCTTGAATGGCAGCTTGCCGCAACAGGTTTAGGCCGCGCAGTCGCTCCAGCTCCTAGTGTAGTGTCTCACTCTTGAAAGACACAAAACAATCTCCATCAGGCCCATTGCAAGCCTGATGGAGTAAAATGCGTGTCGCCCCCGCGATCACCCTGACCGAAGACGAACGATTGAGTTGACAAAGCTGGTTCGATCGAAACTCACCAGCGTCAGATTGGCGCAGCGTGCGCAAATTGTGCTGCTGGCCAGCGAAGGCCAGCAGACGATTGCCATCGCCGCCGAGTTGGGCATTGGCCGTGTACAGGTAGCGCGCTGGCGACAACGCTACGCCCAGAGACGTCTGGCTGGCATCGAACGTGACCTACCGCGTGGAGCGCCACCGGTGAAAGTGGATGTGGCCCGCCTGGTCGAACTCACTACCCAAAGCAAGCCCGAAGCAGCGACACTTGAGTACACGCACGATGGCCGAGAAGTTGGATGTCAGTGCTGCCAGCGTGTCACGCCACTGGCGTGCCAACGGCCTCAAGCCGCATTTGGTGCGTGGCTTCAAGGTCTCACGTGACCCGCAGTTTGTGGAAAAACTTGGAAGACATCGTCGGCCTGTACATGTCGCCGCCCCAATACGCGTGCGCTGGTTCTGTGCTGCGACGAGAAAAGTCAGGTGCAGGCACTGGACCGAACCCAGCCGGGATTGCCGCTGAAAAAGGGGGCGCTGCAACCATGACGCACGATTACAAGCGCAATGGAACCACGACCTTGTTCGCTGCCATGAATACTTTGGACGGCACGGCTCATCAGCGCATGCCAGCAACGCCACACCCAGTGGAGTGGCTCAAATTCCTCAAGAAAATTGACCGCGAAACGCCCAAAGACAAGGCGCTGCATCTGATCGCCGACAACTATGCCACCCACAAGCATCCCGTCGTTCAAGAGTGGCTGTCCAAGCACCCACGCATTACGATGCACTTCACACCCACCTCGGCATCATGGCTGAACATGGTTGAGCGATTCTTTCGTGACATTACGACCAAGCGACTGCGCCGTGGCGTTTTCACCAGCGTCCCAGAATTGACTGCAGCCATCGATGAGTACATCGTTCACCACAACAAAAATCCAAAACCATTCATCTGGACCAAGAGTGCCAAGGACATCCTGCAAAAGGTCATCCGGGCCAATAGTCGCTTGTTCCAACAGAATGCAACACTACACTAGGTTGCTTCTGGTATGGAAGTCAGCAGATCTATACCTAGCGCAGTCAACCCCACCCCTGCACCACTGGCAGTGGCGCGCTCTAGGTAGTCACGTACCTTCTCATGGTCCTTTTTCGGCCCTTGACGATATTGGTTGGCGACGAGTACCAATGCATGAGGATCACCTTGGGCTGCGCGGGCGTCAACCTGTCGCCGCAATTCCTCAAGTCGTAGCCTCGCCTGTTCAATTTCCTCAAGAGTAAGAGTTGGCGGCCGGAAGATGTCAAAATTCCAAGAGCAGCCGGCACTGCCAAACAGCCAGCCAATGGCCAGCAGCGAAGCTGCATAGGCCCGCCGTACTTGGCTCAGATTACGTTGGTGAATTGGCATCATCAGTTGGGTTGCGATAGGCGAGTTCTACACAGTATGCACGAACCGCCGGGCATGCGGTGCCTATGACCAGCGAACCAACCGCAGGGGCGATCTCATCTGCCATCGGCGGCTTTGGAGCGATCAGTTCGGTGAGTTGGACAGCAGCAATTGGCCTATGCCGAATTTCACTAAACACTGAGGTGACTGGTCCCATCATGGAAACGTGATGTAACGCCATTGGTTTTCAGATGCTATTGAATCCGTAGCTTCTTCCGCAATAAGGACGAGCGCTGCAGCCTGATTTTCCTTCAACCGCGCCAAACGAAGCGATGGTGCGTGTGGCTGTCCCTGCCGTTATGCGGTCGAGTAGCGCAGGGTGGGGCGGAAGAAGAGGCGCGCTGTTTGAGCCGAAGGCGAGTTTGCGCGCCTCCCACCTCGCCCGAGCAACGCAGTGAGCCCGCAGGGCCGACGCATTCGGCTCGCCTTTTCTTTGCTTACTTTCTTTGGCAGAAGCAAAGATAGTGAGTGCCTGATCGGGCGCATATCCCGACATGCAGCCAGTGCGCAACAAACACCCAAACCCGCTCCAGTGCATCGAAAGCCCAAGCGGTGTACGCCGTGATGGATGCTCAATTAGGCGTTTGCGCATGCTGGTAGGGCGCATGCAGCTATTGATTTAGGAGTGTTTTGGCGTTGCAGCGGGTTGGCGTCTGAGGCGGGGGCGGGCAGTGGGCGCAATGGCGAGGTCAAGGCGGAGGCCGCAGGCCGGGGGGACACGAGCGATTGCGCCCACTGCCGCCCCCGCCTCAGACGTTGCGCACGCCGCTGGCCACATGACCGGACGGCGCATCGGCGGGCGGCGGATTCGATATGGCCGGTCTGGTCGTCAAAAAGAAGTCAGGCTCAAACTCGCGCAAAAAACTCGCTTTGTCCAGCCCGCCCAGAAACATGGCTTCGTCCACCTCAATGTTCCAGTTCATCAGCGTGCGGATGGCCCGCTCATGCGCCGGGGCGCCGCGGGCGGTGACCAACGCGGTGCGAATGCGCATGGCGGGCGTGGCGGCCTGCTGCCAGGCGGTGCATCGCCACCAGCAAGGGTTTGAAGGGGCCGTCTGGCAAGGGCAGGGCGGCCTTGTCGGTTTCGTGCTGCTGAAAAGCACCCAGCCCTTGGGTCTGGTACACCATTTCTGCCTCGTCACTGAACAGCACGGCGTCACCGTCAAACGCAATGCGTACCTCCAACGGGTGGGCGGCGCTGGCATGGGCCGACTGCGGGTAGACCTGCGCCGCTGGCACACCGGCTGCCAGCGCCGAGCGCACATCGCTCAGGTGGGTGCTCAAAAACAGGTTGGCGCGCAGCGGTTTGAGGTAGCGCCAAGGTGCTTCGCCGCGCGTGAAGGTGCAGCGGATGATGGGCAGCGCATAGTGGGCAGCTGATTTCATCACGCGCAGGCCGCTGACGGGATCGTTGCGTGAGAGGATCACCACTTCGACCTGTTGCGCCGCTTCGGTGTTGAAGGCCAGCAGCTTTTGTACCAGCAGAGAACGCCACCCCCCGGTTCAGGCGTATCGAGCCGCTCCAGTTGCAAAGCCATGTAGGCGCGGTCGTCACCTTGCTCAAAGACCTCGTTTTCACCCTCAAAGTCAAACAGGGCGCGGCTGGAGATGGCCACCACCAGCTTGCCGTCCAGAGTAGCGGCCATGGTGTCAGCGGGACACGTCAGACGCGGGGTGCGCGGCGACGGCGGGAGCCTCCAGCTCATCGAACAGCACGGCAGCTGGAATGGTCAGCGCCACGCTGGCCAGCTCCACTGCTTGGTCGCTGGCAAAAGGGTGCAGCACCCACAGGCCGTCAGAGCGTTTGCGGAAAACATCGGTGGCGCGGGTGTCGGTGTCCACCAGCACGTATTCCTGCAAGCTGGCCAGCTGGCGGTAGCGGCTGAACTTTTCGCCCCGGTCATAGGCGGCCGTGCTGGGCGAGAGCACTTCGACAATGAGGGTGGGCTCACGTTTGACCAGCGGGTCTTGCGCGTCGCTCGCACTGCAGGTGACCACCACGTCGGGGTAAAAATAGGCTCCATCCGCGTTGGCCTGCACCTTCATGTCCGCCATAAAGGTGCGGCAGGGGCTGCCTTTGAGGTGCTGGCGCAGGACCATGGCCACGTTGAGGCACACCGTAATGTGGCCTTCCCCGGCACCGGCCATGGCAAAGACTTCGCCATCCACGTATTCGTGCTTCTCCACTTGTCCGGCCTCCCAGGCCAGGTATTCTTCGGGGGAAAAATGGGGTTTCAACAAGGGGTTTGCCATGGTCATGCCTCTGGTTAACTATCGTTTACTGCTGCAGGAACATCCGGTACACCGGATTGTGTGTTTCTTCCACATACGGGTAGTCCAGCGTCTGCAAAAACTTGGCAAACGCCTTGTCGTCGGCCTTGGGCACTTGCAGCCCCACCAGAATGCGGCCGTAGTCGGCACCCTGGTTGCGGTAGTGGAACAGGGAGATGTTCCAGCCCGGGCGCATCAGGCTCAAAAACTTCATCAGGGCACCGGGGCGCTCGGGAAATTCGAAGCGCAACACGCGCTCATCCTGTGCCAATTTGGAGTGTCCGCCCACCATGTGCCGGATGTGCTCGCGGGTCAGCTCGTCGTGTGTCAAATCGAGCGCCGCAAAGCGGTGTTTGCTGAAGTTGGCCGCGATTTTGGCCGACTCGCCCTTGCCGTGGGTGGTCAGGCCGACAAACACATGGGCTTGCGCAGCGTCACTGATGCGGTAGTTGAATTCAGTGACGCTGCGCGGGCCGCCGGGCAACTCGCCAATCAGCTCGCAAAAACGCTTGAAACTGCCGCGCTCTTCGGGAATCGTCACGGCAAAGAGCGCCTCGCGCTCCTCACCCACCTCGGCGCGCTCGGCCACAAAGCGCAGGCGGTCAAAGTTCATGTTGGCACCGCACAAAATGGCGGCGTAGGTTTCGCCTTTGGTCTTGTGGGTAGCCACATACTGCTTGATGGCAGCCACTGCCAGCGCGCCCGCAGGTTCGACAATGCTGCGGGTATCGACAAACACATCCTTGATGGCCGCGCACACGGCATCGGTGTCCACCATGATGAACTCATCGACCAGTTTTTTGGAGATGCGAAAGGTCTCCTCGCCCACCAGTTTCACCGCCGTGCCGTCCGAGAACAAACCCACGTCGGTCAGCGTGAGCCGTTTGCCCGCGGCCACGGACTGTGCCATGGCGTTGGAGTCGTTCATCTGCACGCCGATGACCTTGATCTCGGGGCGAACGGCCTTGATGTAGTTGGCCACGCCGGACACCAGGCCACCACCGCCAATGGCTACAAAGATCGCGTCCAGTCGATTCGAGCTGTGGCCCTGCAATTGGCGCAATATCTCCATGGCAATCGTGCCCTGGCCCGCAATCACGTCCGGGTCATCAAAGGGGTGGATGAACGTCAGGCCCTGTTTTTTCTCCAGAGTGACGGCCTGGGTGTAGGCGTCCGAGTAGCTGTCGCCGTGCAGCACCACCTCGCCGCCAAAGCCGCGCACCGCGTCCACCTTGACCTGCTGCGTGGTGGTGGGCATCACGATCACGGCGCGCGTTCCGAGGCGCTGCGCACTGAGCGCCACGCCTTGTGCGTGGTTACCAGCGGAGGCGCAAATCACGCCATTTTTCAACTGCTCGGGGGTCAGTTGCGCCATTTTGTTGTAGGCGCCGCGCAGCTTGAAACTGCGCACCGGCTGCTGGTCTTCGCGTTTGAACAGAACCGTGTTGTGCAGGCGTTTGCTCAGGGCTTTGGCCGGCTCCAAAGCCGTTTCCAGCGCCACGTCATAAACGCGGGCGGTCAGCACTTTTTTCAGATAGTCGGCGGGTGTGAGGGGTTTGGGGCTTGGTGTCTTCATGGAGCTCCGATGATAAGGGCTCGTTACGGCGACAATCAGCCCTTTTCAAAAGCGAAGGGGGAGGGTTAATCATGGAATGCACAGTCAGTTGGACCGGCGCTATGGGCACGCGCTCGGGCATGGGTTTTGTGGCCGAAACCGGCAGCGGCCACACCTTGGTGATGGACGGCGCGCCGGACGCAGCCAAGCCTGAAAATGGCGGCCTGAACCTGGCACCGCGTCCGCTGGAAACCGTGCTGGCCGGCACCGGCGGTTGCACCGCCTATGACGTGGTGCTGATCCTCAAACGCGGCCGCCATCACGTCACCGGCTGCACGGTCAAGCTCACGGCTGAGCGGGCTGAAGTGGACCCCAAGGTGTTCACACGCATCAACATGCATTTCACCGTGTCGGGCAAAGGCATTCCGGCACCTGCGGTGGAGCGCGCCATTGCCATGAGCCATGAAAAATACTGCTCGGCCAGCATCATGCTGGCCAAAACGGCAGACATCACCACCAGTTTTGAGCTGATGGAGGCTTGATGTTTAAATTCGGTGCGCTACGGTTGTCATGACCTTGGCGCATGAGCGCATCAGGTCTTTGACCGGCTGGGGCAGCTCCAGGGCACCCGCCAGCTGGGCATCCTTGGCATGGCGGGCTTCGTCATCCTTCATTTGCGCCACGATGGCGCGTGAGGCATGGTCGTTAACGGGCAGCCGGGTCAGGTGACTCTCCAGATGCGCCGCCACTTGGTGTTCTGTTTCCACCACAAAGCCCAAACTCACCCGGTCACCCAACCGCCCGGCCAGCAGACCGATGCCAAAAGCACCTGCATACCACAGTGGGTTGAGCAGGGAAGGGCGGTCGCCCAGCTCGTCCAGACGTTGGCGGGTCCACGCCAGATGGTTGGTTTCTTCGGCGCTGGCGCTTATGAAATGGGCGCGAAGCGCTTCGTTTTTAGTAGCAAATGCCTGTGCTGTGTAGAGCGCCTGGGCACACACTTCTCCCACGTGGTTGACCCGCATCAGCGCCGCTGCCTCGCGTTGCTCGGCCGCCGTCAGCTCGCTCGCTTCGCCCGGCAGCGTTGGGCACGCTTGGGCCGCGCGGGGGGTGGCAAAAAGCGTGCGCAGGGCAGCATCAAAAGTGCTTAAAAGGGTGTCCATGGCGGGCGATTATAAAAGGGTGTGGTTTTTCAGTCACCGTGCAGGGCTGTGTGCAGTGCATGGTTTTGTTTGTTGCTAGAGGGCTACGAAAATGACTGAAATATGATGTTTTTCGAGTTCCAATTCCTGCTTGGACCATCCAGGGTGTGTCCAATCGGCTGATCATATTTAGAATGCGCGGTTATCTTTTGGAGACCGAAACGATTGTGTCGGTCTCCAACTTTTGTTTTTGGAGTCATCAATATGAAAAAAACCATCGTAGCACTGGCTGCCCTGACTGCTGTTGGCGGCGTTTTCGCCCAATCTTCTGTGTCCATCACTGGTTTGGTGGGGGCAGCTTACCAAAGCGTTGACAACAGCGCTGGAACGGGTTCAGCTGCGCGTGGTCTGACTCTGACCAATGCCGACATCAAACTGACTGCCGTAGAAGATCTTGGCGGTGGTTTGAAAGCGATTGCCAGCGTGGTTTTGAAACACCTGCCTTGTCTGCGGGTCCTGCGCCTGGGTTGCCCTCTTCCGGCAGGTTTGGTCAGGGACTGACGCGCAGCGACACCAGTTTGGGACTGACCGGTTCCATAGGCACCTTGACTTTTGCCAACACTCGCAGCACCCACATGTTGACGCGCGGCATGGTGGCACCCGCCAACCTGCAAGATGGTATCTATGACACCAGTGGCATCATCACCCGAGTGGGTGTGGATGCCCTGACGTATTCCATAGCGCCCATCAGTGGCTTCACAGGCTTCATTCAATTGGTTGAAGACTCCAATGACGGCAATGTTCATGCAGGCGTTTTTACATGTTATTGGCGTGACTTATGCCAATGGCCCGATGGCTGCGGGTGTGCAGTTCAAGCGGTCCAGCTTTGATGCACCTCCCGCTTACGCTGTTGCGGCTGCCAACATTGCCCGCACCAGCCGCTTCGAGGCCTTTGCCACCTATGACTTGGGTGTTGCCAAGTTGGGCGTTGGCTATGACGGCTCCACAACCGGCGTGGCTTACAACTCGACAAGTGATGCGAATGCTTATTCCTTGGGCTTATCGGCACCGGTCGGTGCCATCACGGTTGGTTTTAACTGGGCCAAGCGTGATGTCAACTCTTTGACAGAGTACGTGGTCAAGTATGACCTGAGCAAGCGAACAAGCCTGAACGCATCGTTTGGCAAGCAGACCTTTGATGCCGCGCCTGCGGCTTCCACCACTGGCGTGAATGGTCAGCAATACCGTGTTGGTCTTTACCACGCGTTCTAAGTGTGCTGGCTTGGGCCAGTTGAAGATTCAATATCAAAAACCCCCGTTGTGGCAACGCAGCGGGGTTTTTGTTTGGCTGCGGTCCGATGGCACCACGCGCACACAGCAATGCCTGTCAGTCTCTGGATAGGCAAGGTGCATCACAAGACTGAATACTGGTAATTTTTCACTCAAGAGTGCGCTGCTTTGCAAATAACTTCTCCGTGATTGCGGAGTTATTAGGATGACAGCCGTACAAAACCATGTGCCGCTAGCTACATGGAGCACCAAAAGAAAAAGCCTGCTATCAATTAAGTAGCAGGCTTTCTAGTGCCTATAAGGCTTTAATTGGCTCCTCAACCTGGGCTCGAACCAGGGACCTACGGATTAACAGTCCGGCGCTCTACCAACTGAGCTATTGAGGAATAAGCCGCAAATTATAGCGTG
This sequence comes from Candidatus Rhodoferax bjergmarkensis, assembly GCA_016708345.1. GTDB lineage: Bacteria > Pseudomonadota > Gammaproteobacteria > Burkholderiales > Burkholderiaceae_C > Rhodoferax > Rhodoferax bjergmarkensis. The sequence continues at coordinate 97,685 of JADJFX010000011.1, read as the reverse complement.
ATTTTTTCAACTCTCTTGTGCCTCAAACGGATCGAACGAAAAATTTGTATAAATGGAATAGGGCTCTTGGATAATTTGATCATCTTGATGGCGCATTCGTCGTGTGAATGGGGCGTTATTTTTGAAGACCCACGGCCAGCCAATTGTCAAGCAACCACGTTTGCGCAGGGATCACTTTATGACATCTAATCTTTTTCAATTCGAGTACCCGAGGGTGCTGTCCATCGCGGGCTCGGACAGTGGTGGTGGTGCTGGCATTCAGGCCGATCTGAAAACCTTTGCAGCGCTGGGCTGCTACGGCATGACCGCCATCACTGCGCTGACGGCACAAAACACGTGCGGCGTGCGTGCCATTCATGGTGTACCACCTCAGATTTTGCGGGACCAGATCGATGCGGTGCTGGAGGATATTGGCGCGGATGCCGTCAAGATCGGCATGTTGCATTCGCCCGAAATCGTGCTGACCGTGGCGCAGGCGTTGGATCGGTATGTCTTGGCCAAGGTGGTGTTCGATCCCGTGATGGTGGCCACCAGTGGCGCGGTGTTGATTGACAACACTGCCGTGGAGGTGCTGGTGCGTGAACTGTTTCCGCGGGTCGCGGTGATCACGCCCAACCTGGACGAGGCCGCACTGCTGGTGGGGCACCCGCTAACATGTGCCCAGGATATGGAGCAGGCTGCCTTTGCCTTGCTGGCGAAGGGCGCGCACGCCGTCTTGCTCAAGGGCGGGCACCTGGCCGGAGACATCGTTATGGATTTGCTGGTCACCGCTGACGGTGAACCCTTGTGGATGCAGGCGCCGCGCATTCACAGCCCCAACACCCATGGCACCGGCTGCACGCTGTCCAGCGCGATGGCGGCTTATCTGGCTTTGGGGACTACTCTGGTTGAGGCAGTTCAGCAGGCACGCGCCTTTGTGCGGGAAGCCTTGCAGGCCGGTGCGCTGGTGCGAACCGGTCAGTGTGGCGGTCCGCTTAACCATGGGCATGCACCGGTGCCCATGCGGCTCAAGCAGCTGCCATGATCGCGGCTTGCAGACTGGCGGCCATGGCTTCGGGTTGCTGCGCCGCCACCAGCGCCCTGACCACCGCCACCGAGCCGACACCGCTGGCCAGCACCTCGGGCAAATTGTGGGCGTCAATGCCGCCAATGGCCACCAATGGGTAGTTGCGCATCAGCTGCGCATAGGCTTTCAAGCGCCCCGTGCCCTGCGGCGCGGTCACCATGCGCTTGAGCGTGGTGGGGAAGACGGCACCCATGGCAAGGTAGCTGGGGCTGAAGCGGTCGGCATAAAGCATTTCGGCGTAACCATGGCTGCTCAGACCCAGGCGCAGACCGGCAGAGCGGATTTTTTGCAAATCTGCCGTGGCAAGGTCTTCTTGCCCTAGATGCACGCCATAAGCACCGGCGTCAATGGCGGCTTGCCAGTGGTCGTTGATGAAAAGCAGTGCGTCAGTGCCTTGCACTGCTTGAACGGCAGCGCGAACTTCACGCGCAATGGCTTGAGGGTCATCTGATTTGAAGCGAAGTTGCACGGTCGGTACACCGGCCTTGGCCATGCGAGCGACCCAAACTGAGTCGGGCAACACCGCGTACAAGCCGAGTTGACGCGGACAGGGCGCGAAGGCGTCTTCGCGTGGCCATGGTGCCATCCCGAAGTCGTCCGGCTGGTCGGGCCACTGCTTTGCATCAAAGGTTCCTGTGCGCTCAAAGAGACGTTGCCATGCACTGGCCACGCAATGGGCGTCGGCCTCGATGAAATCCAGCGCCAGGCAGGCTTGGTGGGCAGCGTCATAAACCGCAGCGGCATTGGCGGGCACCTGCGCAAAGTCGGGCGCGCAAACTGGCGTGCAAGCACCGTTCAGGGCCAGATCGGAATGCGCCGCGAGGATGGCTTGTGCCAAGGGAGGTTGTGGGGTCAAGCGCATGGGGTTGATCAGTTGTGGTGCCAGAACGGCGTGCCCAGCACCGGCGTGCTGGGTTGCGCCGCGTGCTGCTCAATCATGGCTCCGGCACAAAAAGCGTCGCGCCCGGCCCGCGTCGCATCGGCGAAAGCGCCAGCCATGGTGACCGGATCTTGCGCCAGGGCGACGGCGGTGTTGAGCAGCACCCCGTCAAACCCCCATTCCATGACCTGGCAGGCGTGTGAGGGCAAGCCCAATCCGGCATCAATAAGCATGGGAACCGACAGGCGTTCACGCAAGACCTGCAGCGCATAGGGATTGATCGGGCCCTTGCCGGTGCCAATGGGTGCGGCCCACGGCATGATGGCCTGGCAGCCCACATCCACCAAACGCTGGCACAGAACCAGGTCTTCGGTGCAATAGGGCAGCACCTTGAAGCCGTCCTTGATCAGACGCTGGGCGGCGTCCACCAGGTTCAGGGTGTCGGGTTGCAGGGTGTAGTCGTCGCCAATCAGTTCCAGCTTGATCCAGGGCGTGGCAAACACCTCGCGCGCCATTTGGGCGGTGGTGATGACTTCCTGAACGCTGTGGCAGCCAGCGGTGTTGGGCAGCACTGGCACCTCCAGTTCGCGCAGCAGTTCCCAAAAGCGGTTGCCGGTGTCGGGGTCGCTCACGTTTTGTCGGCGCAACGAGGCGGTCAGCATGGCGGGCTTGGCGCGTTGCACGGCTGCTTTGAGCACGCTGGGTGAGGGGTAGCGCGAGGTGCCCAGCAGCAGCCGGCTTTGGAAGGTCTGGCCGTACAAAACCAGAGGGGCAGTGGCGATGGCGCGGGAGGTGGCAGCGGTCATGATGGCAATCCTTAGCCGCCGGTGACCGGGGCAATGATGTCGATGCGGTCGTCGTGTTGAAGTGGTTTGCGCGCGTACTGCGTGTTGGGAACAAACTCCAAATTCACGGCAGCGGCAAAAGGGGGCTTGGCTTGCAACAGTGCAATGGCGTCGGCCAGCGTCGCTCCGAGGGGGAGTTCATGCTCGACCTGGTTGATGAAGACCTTCATCGCTTTAGCCCGGCAAATCCTGAACCGATACTGAAAGCGTCTGCGCCAGCGCTGACGAGTTGGCTTGGAACAGCTCCATCACCACATCCAGCAGGGCTGGCGCAATCAGGTAGCCATGCCGGTACAGTCCGTTGATTTGCATCACTCGCTTGCCCAGCCGCCGGATGGAGGGTAAATTGTCGGGCAACGCCGGGCGGCACTGCGTCACCAGGTCCAGAACACGGCCTTCGGCAAAGCCACTGTCCACCGAGTAAACGGCACTGAGCAGTTCCAGGGTAGATCGCACGCTGATGGGCGACAAGTCATCCGATTCGATCTCGGTCGCACCGACCACAAAAATATCATCCCCCTTGGGCGCAATGTATAGCGGGTATCTGGGGTGGATCAGGCGGGTGGGGCGCGTTAATTTCACCTCGGGGGCCTGCAGGGTAATGATTTCGCCGCGCACACCACGCAGGGCGGACCATTGTTCTTTGGCACCCAGTCCACGGCAGTCGAACACCCAGTCCGGCTGGCCCGGCTGGCCGGGCGAAAAATCACTGAGCGAACGTGGACTGTCCCAGTTCAGTTTGACCTTCAGGCGCTCAAGCTGACCCAGCATGACGGCCAGCAATTGGTGATTGTCCAGCTGACCTTCACCGGCCAAGTAAAGCCCTTGGGGAAAGCGAGCGCCCAGCGACGGCTCCAACTGCGCCACGCCGTCTGCATCAAGGTGCTGCACCTTCGGCAAGTCGGGCAGCGCCTCGCAGGTGGCGACCATCTTGCGTGAAAAACGTTCGGCCTCCGGTGCATCCTGCCGATGCCACAGCACCAGGGTGCCTGCTTGCTGAAAAAAGACCGGCTCGTCCAGCTGGGCAATCAGTTCCGGCCAGCGTTTGAGCGAGTGGATGCCCATCTGCACCACCGGGGTCTCGGTGATGGCCGATTCGGCCAAGGGGGCCAGCATGGCGGCTGCCGCACGCGCGGCGGAGTTAAGCGCCAGCGGGCCGCCAGCATCGAAAAGTTCAAGGGTATGACCGGCCCGCGCCAGTTGGCAGGCCAGCAGCCGTCCCATCAGGCCAGCACCCAAAATAACGATGTTCATTTGTTATCCAGTTCAAAAGCTGGCAGGTGGGCTTGATCTGGCGGGGCGTTGCGCCACCCACGTGACGCGGGTGACACTTCCAACTGGACCTGCTTCCCTGCGCGAGGATTACCTCATTCCATTTCTAAACCATCCGTGTCGTTGTTGCTTCGCCTTGTCCTCCCGAGGCATCGGCAGATGCTCTGGGACACGCTACAGCACTGCCTGCGGCTTCGCGCCTAGACACGAATTATTTGGAAACGGAATCAATCAGGTTCAAAGGGACTTTCTCAGTCGTGGGGCCTGTCAAAACGGCACCACAACACCCCTAGCGAATGTACTCAAAAAGTGCTCATACCGAGCACCTTTAAATTCTACTCAAACACAGGCGACTCAACGCCCAGCACCTTGTGCAGCTTGGGGCTGGTGGTGGTGTACTGCAAAAAGACTTTCTTTTCAGGGAAGATGATGGGCATGGCGCCAAAAGCGGCCAGAGCGCATTCATGGAAACCACTCAAAATAAGTTTCTTTTTGCCGGGGTAGATGTTGATATCGCCCACCGCAAAAATACCTGGCTCGCTGGTGGAAAATTTTTCGGTATCCACCTTCAACTGCTTGCGCTCGATGTCCAGACCCCACTCGGCAATCGGGCCGAGCTTGGGCGACAGGCCGAAGAACACCAGCAGCACGTCCAGCGGCACCAGGCGGGTCACGCCGTCTGCACCCGTGACCTTCACCCCCGTGAGCAGGCTTTCTTTTTCTTCGAAGCCGGTCACTTGGCCGATGATGAATTGCATTTCCATTGCATCGCACAATTCTTTCATCTTGGCCACACTGGCGGGTGCGGCTTTGAAGCCGTCGCGCCGATGGATCAGGATCACGCTTTCGGCCTTGTGCGGGCTGTCTTTGACGAAGTCCAGTGCCCAGTCCAGCGCGGAGTCGCCACCGCCGACGATGACCAGGTTTTTTCCCGCAAAATCTTCCGGCTTGCGCACGCGGTAGAAAAGTTGCGAGTCTTCAAACGCGTCCAGACCCTCGACCTTGAGCGTGCGGGGCTGAAAAGCACCCACCCCGGCAGCAATAAAAATGGTCTTGGAGAGAAAACGCGCGCCTTTGGAGGTTTCCACAAAAAAGCGACCGTCGTCCTGCTTTTCCACCACGGTGACCTCTTGCCCGTAGTGGAAGGTGGCACCAAAGGGCTCAATTTGCTTGAGCAGGTTGTCGGTCAGCTCTTTGCCGGTACACACCGGCACGGCGGGAATGTCGTAGATCGGCTTGTCGGGGTACAACTCGATGCACTGGCCACCGGGGTAGGCCAGGGAGTCGATGACATGGGCCTTGATTTCCAGCAGGCCAAGTTCAAACACTTGAAACAGCCCAACCGGGCCGGCACCGACGATCACTGCGTCGGTTTCTATGGGGTCTTGATGGTTGCGCACAGGTTTTTATATTTTCAGAAAGCAAAAAATGGCGGAGGTTTAGCGAAGCAGGTGCGGCAGCTTGCCGGTCTTGTCTTTCCACTCTTCGGCTTCGGGCAGCGCGGCCTTGCGCTTGGTAATGCTTTTCCAGGTGGGCAACTTGGCCAGCTCGGCGTTGATTTTTGTCATGTGTTGCTGGTCGGCGGGCACATCTTCTTCGGCGTAGATGGCGTTGACCGGGCACTCGGGGATGCAGACGGCGCAGTCAATGCATTCATCGGGGTCGATGGTCAAAAAGTTGGGGCCTTCGCGGAAGCAGTCCACGGGGCAAACGTCGACGCAATCGGTGTATTTGCATTTGATACAGGCTTCGGTGACGGTATGTGTCATGTTGTGATATTCGGCGAATGGGTGGAAACCCTATATTTTATTCGGGTTTCCAAAGCCCTTTGGTTAATCAAGTTGCTAAAAGTGTCTCTCTGGCGTGAACGGCTTCAATTGATCAAGACGGCACCTGCAGTTTTGTGCGAGGCCGTGTCCACCAGAATCAGCGAACCCAGCACGCGTGAGCGCAAGTAGGGCAGCGCCGCAATCGGCTCCTGCAGCGTCAGCTCCACATGGCCGATGGCATTGGCATCCAGGTGGTCGGCATCTTCTTCCGCCAGGGAGTTGATGTCGAGCTTGTGAACAATGCGTTTGATTTTGGCCTTGACCCAGCGGTGGCCATGCAGCGCCCAGTACACACGGCCTGCCACCAGTGGTTCGTCGTCCATCCAGGCCACGGTGGCTTTGAGCTCGCGGCTGGGCGTGAAGGTGCCCGCGCTGGTGTCGGTGTCGAAATCGTCCGCTGCGGGTTCGGCCTTGGGTTCGACCGCCAGCAACCAGTCGCCGCGCGAGACATCGACCTCGCGGTCCAGCACCACGCCAGCGCTGTGGCCGGCCTGCACTGCCCCTGGCTGACGGGTGTAGCGCAGCACCTGCGCCACGGTGGCCGTCTGGCCACTGGGCAACACCTTGATCTGCTGACCGGCTTGCACGCTCCCGGTAGCTACGCGGCCCCAGAAAATGCGGCGGCCCTGGCTGGTGTCGCTGGACGCTGAAAATTTCTCCACCCATTGCACCGGAAAGGCGAAGGGCACGTCGGTTTCGGGTGGTGTTGCGGGCAATTCTTCCAGAATTTCCAGCAGGCTTTCGCCCTGGTAGCCGCACCAGCCTTCAGCCGACTCGACCACGTTGTGGCCTTTGAGGGCTGAAATGGGCACGATGGCCGTCACCGCAATACCGGCCGCTTTGGCAAAGGCTGTCAAGGCGTGGCTGATGTTGACAAAGGCGGTGGTGGCCTGGCCGCTGGTCTCGGGCTTGGCCGCGTCCTCCAGCGCGTCGAGCTTGTTGACGGCAAAAACGATGGAGGGCACGCGCAGCAAATTAACCAGGAGCGAGTGGCGGCGGGTCTGCGGCAGCAGTTCCAGCGCCGGGTTTTGCCATTGCAGCTTGGTGGCGTCCACCAGCACCACGGCGGCATCGGCACTGGAGGCGGCGGTGACCATGTTGCGCGTGTACTGCTCGTGGCCGGGCGCGTCGCCAATGATGAATTTGCGCTGGGCGGTGTTGAAGTAGCGGTAGGCCACGTCAATGGTGATGCCTTGCTCGCGCTCGGCGGACAGGCCGTCGGTGAACAGCGCCAGGTCGGCTTCGCCGCTTTTGGAGACGTTGGCCAGCTGGTCTTGCAAGACCGAGCGGCTGTCCACCAGCAGTCGGCCAATCAGCGTGCTCTTGCCGTCATCGACCGAGCCGCAGGTGATGAATTTGAGCGCAGAACCAGTGTCATTTTGGCCGTTTCCGCCCGTGGATTGTGCGGGAGCAGCTATCGAAGTCGTAGCGGTTTTCATAAGGTTTTCAATCAAGTTATGGCTAGGATTGGGTAGGTGGGGCGCTCTGCGTAGCGAAGTTAAGGAGGAGGCCGCAGGCCGGGGGACATTCGCGAAGCAGAGTGCCCCGCCTGCCCAATCCGGGTTGCGCCTAAAAGTACCCGTCTTTTTTACGTTTTTCCATGGAAGCCTCAGAGGTTTTGTCGTCCATGCGGGTGGCGCCGCGCTCGCTCACGTCGGCAGCCAGCGTTTCGAGCACGATGTCGGCAGCGGTGGCGGCCATGCTTTCCACCGGGCAGGTGCAGGTGATGTCGCCCACGGTGCGAAAACGCACGTCGCGCGATTCAACGGTTTCACCCTCGCGCGCCGGGGTCAGCTCGGTCACCGGCACCAGCAGGCCCTTGCGCTCTACCACATCACGTTTGTGGGTGTAGTAAAGCGAGGGCAGGGCGATGTTTTCGCGGTCAATGTACTGCCATACGTCCAGCTCGGTCCAGTTGGAGATGGGGAACACGCGAAAGTGCTCGCCCGGCTGCAAGCGGGTGTTGAACAGCGTCCACAGCTCGGGCCGCTGTGCTTTGGGTTGCCACTGGCCGAAGCTGTCGCGGTGCGAAAAAATGCGTTCCTTGGCGCGCGCCTTTTCTTCGTCGCGCCTGGCACCGCCAATCAGCGCGTCAAAGCGGAACTCGTCAATCGCTTCGAGCAGCGTGACCGACTGGTGCACGTTGCGCGACTCGCCCGGGTGCGCCAGCCGCACGGTGCCACGCTTCATGGAGTCTTCCACGCTGCGCACAATCAGCTCGGCCTGCAGCTCTTTGGCGCGCGAGTCGCGGAAATCGGTCACTTCATGGAAGTTGTGGCCGGTGTCGATCATCAGGAGCGGGTAGGGAATGCGGCCCACGCCGAATGCTTTTTCGGCGCATTTGAGCATCACCAGCGAGTCTTTGCCGCCGGAAAACAGCAGGGTAGGGCGCTCGAAGGCGGCAGCCACCTCGCGCAGGATGAAGATGGTTTCCTCCTCCAGCGCATCCAGGTGCGTGTTGCTCAGGTGGTCCGGGCGATAGGCGTGTGATTGTGAATGGAGCATGGGTTGAAGCTGTTCAGGTTCGGTGCGGGCGTTCATGCCGACGTTTTCTCAAGGGTGCTTGACGGGGTGACGTGCAGGCCGCATTCTTTGGCCGCCTCGTCTTCCCACCACCAGCGGCCAGCGCGGAAATCTTCTCCCATGCTGATGGCGCGGGTGCAAGGCGCGCAGCCAATGCTGGGGAAAAACTGGTCATGCAGCGGGTTGTAGTCAATTTTGTTGATGGCAATGAAGTGCCACACGTCACCCCAGGTCCAGTTGGCAAGGGGGTTGATTTTGACACGGGCCGGATTCGTGCTGTCAATCAGCGGCACATCGGCGCGCGCGCCGGACTGTTCGCGGCGCAAGCCGGTGATCCAGGCGTCCTTGCCCGCCAGGGCACGCTCCAGCGGCTCCATCTTGCGGATATGGCAGCAGGCCTTGCGCAGCGCAATGCTTTTGTACATGGCGTCCTTGCCTTCGCGCGCTACGAATTGCTCGGCGTCTTCGGTGCGCGGGGTGTAGACCTGAATCGGTGTGCGTGAGCTCGCTTTCAGGCGTTCCAGCAGAGCCAGCGTTTCGGGGTTGAGCATGCCGGTTTCCAGCACAAAAATGCCGATGTTCAGCTGCAGGGAATTGACCAGGTGGGCAAGTGCCACGTCTTCGGCACCCAGGCTGCAAGCCAGGCTGATGCGCGGGGCGCTGCCTGCCGTGCTTGGGGCGTAGTCGCGTGCGGCTTGTTCCAGCACGGCCACGGTTTCGGCCAGTTTGGCGTCAAAAGTGCCTGAGGCGCGGGCGTTGAGTTTAATGGCGTTCATGCGGCAATTTTCCGGTTAAAAATGGGCTGTACGGTCACCGCGTCGCCCTGGTAGAAGCCAGCGTAGCGCTCAAGCTGGGTTTGCGCGACTTCCAGGCTCTGGTCAGCGCGCAACACGGCGGTATCAAAACCGCTGCGCTGCATTTGCGCCAATTGATCGACCAGAACGTCGCCAGTGGCACGAATTTCACCTTTGAAACCCAGGCGGCGGCGCAGCAGGAAGGCCTGGCTGAAGGCGCGGCCATCGGTGAACTTGGGGAAGCTCAGGTCGACGCGGGTCACACCCGTCAAGTCGAGCGTGCGGGGGTCTTCGGTGTTTGCAATTTCCAAGACATTTGGGCCTGTAGCGCTTGTGGAATGTGCGGTAGCAGCTATTAATTTCATAGTATTTTCATCTTTGGTTGAGGGCTGAACTTGCGTTTTTCGTTTCGCTCTGTCCTGCAAAGTATTTGTATTCAAGCTTCCTGCGCGTCTTTGGCAAAGCCAGCCGCCTTGGGCAGCGAGTGCAGCTCTTCATGCTTGTCCGCCAAACGGGCCGAATTGGCCGCCAGTTTGAAGCTGTCAAAGCCGACACGCTTGAGTGTTTCCATAAAGGTCTCGCGGCCCTGACGATGCTGGCGGAAAGTGTCGAGCAGGGCTTCAATCACGCCCGGCACTTCCAGCGCGCCGAACGACGGGCCCACCACCTTGCCGGGCGTGGCCGTGCCGCTGAGCATGGAACCGTCGGAGCCGCCCAGCGACACCTGGTACCACTCCTTGCCGTCCTTGTCCACGCCCAAAATGCCAATGTGGCCGCTGTGGTGGTGGCCGCAGGAGTTGATGCAGCCGCTGATGTGCAGGTCAATCTCGCCCAGGTCGTGCAGCTCGTCCATGTCCTGGTAGCGCTCGGTGATGGCGGCGGCAATCGGGATCGAGCGGGCATTGGCCAGCGCGCAGAAGTCGCCGCCGGGGCAGGCAATCATGTCGGTCAGCAGGCGCACGTTGCTGCGGGCCAGGCCCGCGTGGCTGGCCTCAACCCACAGGGCGGGCAAGTCCTCTACCCGCACCCACGGCAGCAGCAGGTTCTGGTCGTGGGTCACGCGCACTTCGCCCGCGCTGAACTGGTCGGCCAGGTCGGCGGCGGTATCCAGCTGGTCGGCATCGGCATCGCCGGGGGCCTGGCCCAGGCGTTTGTAGGACAGGGTGACGGCGCGCAGCGCGGGGTTTTGGTGTGCCGCCACGTTTTGTTTCAGCCAGCGTTCGTAGTCTTTTTGTCGTTCAGTCGGAATTGCTACAGTTTTAATAGCTTCTTGCGCACGTTCTATCAGCGCAGGAGGCACAAAACATGCAGAAACCCGGTCCAGCTCGGCCTGCGTGATGGTGTGCGGCGCACCGTCTTGCATGATGATCTGCTGGTACTCGGCTTCCACCTCGTCGATGTAGCGCTGGCCCTCGGCCTTGACCAAAATCTTGATCCGCGCCTTGTACATATTGTCCCGCCGGCCCCAGCGGTTGTAGACACGCACCACGGCTTCCAGGTAGTTCATGATCTGGTTCCAAGGCAGGAACTCGCGCACCACGGTGCCGATGACCGGCGTGCGGCCCATGCCGCCACCCACCAGCACGCGAAAGCCCAGCTCGCCCGCCGCGTTTTTGACCAGGTGCAGGCCCACATCGTGCCAGCGGGTGGCGGCGCGGTCGTTGGTGGCCCCGGTGATGGCAATCTTGAACTTGCGCGGCAAAAAGGCAAACTCAGGGTGCAGCGTGCTCCACTGGCGCATGATTTCGGCAAACGGGCGCGGGTCGGCGATTTCGTCGGGGGCCACACCCGCCAGTTCGTCGCTGGTGATGTTGCGGATGCAATTGCCGCTGGTCTGGATGCCGTGCATGTTCACCGTGGCCAGCAGGTCCATCACATCGGCGCTTTTGGCCAGGGGAATCCAGTTGAACTGCACGTTCTGGCGCGTGGTGAAGTGACCGTAGCCCACTGGCAGGTGGGTGGTGCCCCAGGCGGCTTGGGCACCAATGGCCGTTTCAAACACCTCTTTGCTGGGGTGGTCGAATTCACGCGCAATGCGGGCCAGCACGCGCAACTGCTTGCTGGACAGCTCGCCATAAGGCACCGCCACGCGCAGCATGGGCGCATAGCGCTGGATGTACCAGCCGTTTTGCAGCCGCAGCGGGCGAAATTCGTCGTCACTCAGGGTGCCAGCCAGGTTGCGCTCCAGCTGGTCGCGGTGCTGTGCGGCGCGGTTGCGGACGAACTGGCGGTCAAATTCGGTGTATTGGTACATGGTCAGTTACAGAAATAGCGGGGTAGGGCAGCTCGCCAGGCGAGTGCCCACCAGCCCACAGAGTTTTACAAAGCGATTAATTTGAGGCCGGCGTAGGCCAGCAGCACGGAAAGCAGCGAGCGGATGACCCGTTCAGGAATGCGCGACATCAGGTGCGAACCCACCCAGATGCCGGGCAGCGAACCGGCCAGCAGTTTAGCCAACAAGGGCCAGTCCACCGAACCGAGCGACGCGTGGCCCAGGCCGGCCACCAGCGTCAGGGGCACGGCGTAGGCAATGTCGGCGGCCACAATGCGCGGCAGCGGCAGCATGGGGTACAAAATCATCAGCACGGTGACGCCAATGGCCCCCGCTCCCACCGAGGTCAGCGTGACCAAGGTGCCAATAACGCCGCCAAACAGCAGCGGCAAGCTCCAGTGGCGCGGCGTGGCGGCCTGGCTTTCCTGGCCCCGTGCAACCGAGGTAGGTGCGGTTTTTCCGCGCAGCGCCTTGTACAAGGTGGCCGCCGCCGTGAGCAGCAGCGCCACGCCCAGGGTGCTGGTCATCAGGCTTTGCACTTTGGGGTCGGCAGCGCCGAAATGGTTGAGCAAAAACAAGGTGGTCAAGGCGGCCGGAATGCTGCCCGCTGACAGGTGAAACACCACCCGCCAGTCGATCACCTTGGCGCGTGCCAGCTTGAGCGTGCCCCCCATCTTGGTAAAGGCGGCAAACAGCAGGTCGGTGCCAACGGCCATGTAGGGCTTGACGCCGAAGAAAAAAATCAGAATGGGCGTCATGAGTGAGCCGCCCCCGACGCCGGTCAGCCCGACGACGATTCCGACAAAAAAACCGGCAAAAACAAAAGCAAGATCATGCATAGGGGCAGACTTTAATAGTGGTGCTTTAGATTGCAAAATACATTTTTATGATTTTCATATTCATTTATGGAATATGGAAAGAAAAATAAGATGACGGCTGCGTGCAAGTTTGCAAATGTGCAATCCTTCAACCGTCGGTGTGGGGGGCTGCGAAGCATTCACAATGGCTCGCTGTTCAGGCCCAAGGCTGTGAGATGGTCCCGATCAGCGTCATAATTGACCCGCATTCATTACTCTGCTCTGAAAGTTTGTTACCCATGGGATCCAGCGTTTATGTCAAGGTCGTAGGCTTCACCGATGTTGAACGCCATGCCCTCAATACCCTGTTCAGGCTTTCCAGCGTGCGGCCCACGGCTTACAGTTTGTGGACGCCCGATCTCCAGGTGGCCCCGCATTTGGCCTTGATTGACGTGGACGCCTATGAAGCGGGTCTTGAACTGGCTTCGCCCAGCCTGAATCCGCGCCTGAAAATGATTTGCGTCGGGCATGATGCGCCGGCCAACGCATGGCGCACGTTTGAGCGGCCCATAAACTGGCCCGAGATCGTCAAAGCCATTGACAGCTTGTTTGCACCGTCCGAAACCAAAAACGAAGACGGCGATTACTGCGACACCGTGGCCGGTTTCAAGACCCCACCGGGCTTCAAAGTGACTTTGCTGGTAGACCCCTCGCGCGAAGACCGCATGTACCTGCGTGCGCGTCTGGCGCTGGCCGGGCATGCCGAGGTGGACGATGCACAAACCGGCGAGCAGGCGCTTGCATTGGCCAAAAAGCGCCGCTACGACCTGATCGTTGTGGGGCTGGATGTGCCTGACATGGATGGCTGGGAGCTGATTCGCCAACTGGTCAATCTGGAGCCCGCCATCGGGCGTATTGTTGTCACCACCTCCGATACCGGCTGGCACATGCGCGAGCGGGCAGAGAGCGCCGGTGTGGGTGGTTTGCTCGACAAGCCTTACAATCCGCAGCAAATCGTCCAGATGCTACAAAATATATAGCTATCAAGCTATAAGGAATCTGCGCAAACAGGGTTTTTCTTGCCACGAAGGGCATTGAGCGCTTGGGCAAGGCTGGCTTCAACAGGCCAGGGTTCGCCGCCCCACTGGGCGGCCAGCAACTCGGCGCACAGCACCGACAAACTCAAACCGCGCGAGCCCAGGCCTGCGTACATCCACAAACTCGGGTTGTCGCTTGGGTACAGCGGGCCCAGCATGGGCAGCCGGTCAGCCGTCACGCAGCGCGTGCCTTTCCATGCATTCAGATCGCCAGCCTCAAACTGCGGTACCAACACGTGGGCCAGAGCCGGCACCAGCTTGTGCAGGCGTCCAAGGTTGGCCGCATGTTTCGCTGCGTCAGTTGCCATCGGCTGGTTGTCGGGCTGGTAGCTGGCCCCCACAAACCAGGCCAGACCAGGCGCTAAATCATCACCCACAGGAACCTTGGGAATCAAGCTGCCCGCGCCATTGACGGGAAATGGCGGAAACGCCGCGCTGTGCTGCTCTGGGTGCACAGACCATGACACTTGGCCGCGCACCCCATGCACGACGGGCAACTGCTGGCGGTCAAGCCCCAATGTGGGCACGCTGGTTTGCAGCGCTTCAACCAACGGCACTGCGGCGTTGGCGTTGGCAAACACCACGTGCTTGGCGCGGGCAAGCACCTGCTGTCGGGCATCCAGCAGTTCCCACTCCATGCCACTGGGACGAAGCGCACACACCTGGGCGCTACCTTGAAAAGAAATGCCCGGCTGACGCAGCCAGGCACGCACCAAGGCTGCGGGCTTGATCCATGCGGCTTGGGTGTGCCAGATGGCGGGCGTTGGCGTGTCTATGCCGTGGTGCCAGGTGTGCGCCGGAGCCTGTTCCTGCGCCGCCTGCGCGGGTGAGCTCGGGCGTGACCAGTCGAGGGCGGCACCGGTCCATTCGGGGGGCAATCCGGGCGAGCCGTCCACACGCCGTTCCAAAACGCCTGTGGCCTGCCAGTCATGCCCAATTTTGAGCAGCTGGCGCGCCTCGTGCAGCATCAGCCGCACGCCACTGCGCGACAGGCGTGACAGCGTGGCGTCGTCACTGGAAACGTAAGGCACGACCAGACCCACCGGCAGACCGGAAGCCCCTGCTGCGGGCTCGTCACCCTGGTCGAGCACCTGCACCTGCCAGCCGCGCCTGGCCAGCGCCGCGGCGATGCTGGCACCGGCCAGCCCGGCCCCGATCACAGCGCAGGTGCTGGGGGTGAGTGCATCTGTGCGAAATGATTTGCGGGTGTTTTTAAGCGTCCAGCGGGGGGCAAACACAGCCCGCCAATGTCCAATGGGGGGCTGACCCGCAGGCGCTTCGAACACGAAACCGCATTGAACCCAATCCGCTTGTTTGCCAAGGGCTTGCGGTCCAATGGAAATGCAGGTACCCCGGCGGCAACAACGCGCCAGGGCCTTGGCACGCCAAAGCGAGCTTTGCGGTGCAGCCGGTTGGCTTGCTACGCCGGAATGACAGTAAACAGAGTCGGCGGCAAATTGCTGTTCGCGCAGCAGGGCACCGGACTCACCCACACACAGGGTTAAAAGAACATGGCCCTGCGCCAGCGTGAGGCGGTGAAACCCCGGCAGCAGGCCAAACCACTGCGGTGCCAACTCATCGACCAGCGGTGCCCAGTCTGGTCGGTCAGCCGCCAAGGCGTGTAATGCTTCCAGGCTGATGGGCGCTGGGGTCAGGGCCACGTAATGCAGCATGCGGGGCCGCTGCGGATCCATCCGCCAGGCCTGCCAGGTGCCGAAAAAGTTGCTGCCCTGAGCAAAGTCAGTCTCCAGCACACGCCAGGCACTGTGCTGGTGCCATGCCTGCGGCAGTCCACAGCCCTGCAATGCAGGGAGGTACTGCGGCTCAGTCGTTGGCCGGTGAATCAAGCGCTGGGCGGCACGTAGCCTTGTGCGGCATCAGCACCATCACCAAAAAAGTGGTTTTCCATTTGGCGTGCCAGGTACTGGCGCGCGCGCGCGTCGGCCAGGTTCAGGCGGTTTTCATTGACCAGCATGGTTTGGTGTTTGAGCCAGGCGGCCCAAGCCTCTTTGCTGACGTTTTCCCAGATGCGTTTGCCAAGCTCGCCGGGGTAGGGCGCAAAATCCAAGCCTTCAGCATCTTTGCCGAGTTTGATGCAATTTACAGTACGTGCCATGTGAAACCTTTTACAAAATCTTGTCAGAAGGCGCGACTTTAGCAAGCTTTCAGTGCCCGTCGGGTGGGCAAGGTTGGTATTTTGAACGCTTGAAATTTTGCGATGAGCCCCAAGATAGATGGCATGAACGATACAAAACCCACGCCTGCAAAGGCGAATCTGGCGGTGACGCATGTTCTGGCCGTGTTGTTGGAGCGCCTTGAACGCAGCACGGCTGCAGTGTGCCCTGAGCAGTACCGCTCGGTCGTCACGCATTTGGTGCGTGAATTCGGGGTGGTTCCGGCGAGTTTCGAATTGGGCCTTTTGCTCGATGCCCATCCGGCTGCTGCCCAGTTGTTTGAGAACCTTCACTACGAAACTTCAGGCTTGTGCTGCTCGTCCATTGTCCGCTCGCACGCTGCAAATGAGCAGGCCAAAGCGGTTATTGCGCGCGCCATGGGCCAGTCGAAGTAAAATACACACTATGGCAAAAGCAGACACAAAAACCACCATGCTGGCCGATGGCCTGCGTTATAAATCCAAGGTATCGGGTTCACCGTTCACGGCGGCGACGTCTTTCGGTGCCGCGACCATGTCGTGCTTCCTGTGCGGCAAGCACAGGCCGCGCTCGCAAATGGTCTCCCGCAAAATCCTGGGCAAGTCGCAAGCGGTGTGCTCACCCTCGTGCAAAGCGCTGGACGAAGCCACGGGCTGATTTCATGGCATTTGAGTTTGTAACGGCGTGGCTGGACCAACATCCGCGCCGGGTTTTTCTGCTGCTCGGCGTTGTTTGCATTGGCATGCTCGCGTTTGGCCAGTACCTGCAGCACGTGGTGGGGCTGGAGCCTTGCCCGATGTGCATTGTGCAGCGTTATGCTCTCATTTTAATAGCTATTGTCGCACTGTTGACGGGCGCAAGCGGCCAAAAAGGCTTGCACACTGGCGGTGCGGTGTTGTTGCTGGCCAGTGCCGGTTTTGGGGCTTATGTGGCTGCACGGCAAAGCTGGTTGCAGTGGTACCCGCCTGAAGTTGTTTCCTGTGGCCGTGATTTTTACGGAATGATCGAAACCTTCCCCCTGCAGCGCGCCATTCCCATGATTTTCAAAGGCAGCGGTGACTGCACCAAGATTGACTGGACTTTTCTGGGCGGCTCCATTGCCAACTGGTCGTTCCTGTGCTTTGTCGGCATCGCCGCTCTAGCGCTCATTTTGATCTTGCGCCACGGCAAGCGTCGCTAAATTTCTTCCCCAGCCGCGATTACAAAATCGCGCCCCCCGGGTGCTCACCGCGCTCGTACACAATGTGGGCACGGCCCACCAGCAAGGTGTCCAGCGTGCCGATGTTCGACAAATCCTTGTTGGCATAGGGGAGCTTGTGCAACACATAGCGCATGGCATTGAGCCGTGCGCGTTTCTTGCAGTCGGATTTGATGACCGTCCAGGGCGCATCTGCCGTGTCGGTCTCAAAAAACATGGCTTCTTTGGCCTTGGTGTAGTCTTCCCATTTGTCCAGTGAGGCGAGGTCAATCGGGCTGAGTTTCCATTGTTTCAAAGGGTGCAGCTCGCGCTCCTTGAAGCGCCTTCGCTGCTCGTTGCGGCTCACAGAAAACCAGAACTTGATCAGGTGCACGCCACTGTTGACCAGCTGGCGCTCAAACAGCGGGGCCTGGCGGATGAACTCCTGGTACTCCGCCTCGGTGCAAAAGCCCATTACCCTCTCCACCCCGGCGCGGTTGTACCAGGAGCGATCGAACATGACGATCTCACCCGAAGTGGGCAGGTGCTGCACATAGCGCTGAAAGTACCACTGCCCGCGCTCGGTGGGGGTGGGTTTTTCCAGCGCCACCAGGCGCGCGCCGCGCGGGTTCAGGTGCTCCATAAAGCGTTTGATGGAGCCGCCCTTGCCCGCAGCGTCACGGCCCTCGAACAGGATCACGATGCGCTGCCCGGTCTCTTTGGCCCAGTTTTGCAGTTTGAGTAATTCAACCTGCAGCTGGTACTTTTGCGCTTCGTAGCGCTTGCGCGACATCAGGTTTTTGTAGGGGTAGCCGCCGGTGCGCCAATCTTTGGACAGCTCATCGTCCGGTTTGACGACTTTTCCGTCTGAAAGCGCTTGTCCTTCGAGCAGCATCTTGCGAATGGCGGCCACATCGTCGGGCGAGCTTCCCGCCAGAAAGGTCTTGAGGGCCTGCGCCCTGTCAGGCGCGTGCGCCAGAATGTCCATCAGCGCGTTTTGCTGCGCACCTTGGGCTGCATCGAGTTTGGCGCTGGTCACGTGTTTGGCAATGCCGCCAGCACTGCGCGCTCCCGTGGTATCGCCTTGCCTGGCCCGGCGTGGGCCTGTGGCGGGTGTTTTCGGTGCCTTGGTTGAAGCGGCTTGTTTCTGCCTTGCGCTGGTTTTTTTGCTGGGGGCGCTTGTTTCAGCGGTGCTGGTGTGCGGCTTTGCGGCATCAGGCAAACGCGGTGCCGATTTTTTGTCTGTCATGCGAGTACATCCTTGGGGTCGGGCATTTATTCTCCCCCCAGTTTGCAAAATTCGCAACGTGACCTATTCAGGCGTTGAACTGCAATGCCGCCAACCCTGCGTAAACGCCGCCTTGCGCCACCAACTCGGCGTGTGTGCCTTGCTCCACCAGCTGGCCATGGTCCAGCACCACAATCAGGTCGGCTTTTTGCACCGTGGCCAGCCGGTGCGCTATCACCAAGGTGGTGCGGCCCTTCATGGCACTGTCCAGCGCCGCCTGCACCATGCGTTCGCTCTCGGCATCGAGCGCGCTGGTGGCTTCGTCCAGCAGCAGCAAAGGCGGGTTCTTGAGCATGGCGCGGGCAATGGCAATGCGCTGGCGCTGCCCGCCACTCAGGCGCACCCCGCGTTCCCCCAGAAAAGTGCCATAACCTTCCGGCAAAGCCTGAATAAACTCGTGGGCAAAGGCAGCCTGCGCGGCGGCCTTGACCTCCTCGTCGCTGGCGTCTGGCTTGCCGTAGCGAATATTTTCCAGCGCGCTGCTGGAGAAAACCACCGCGTCCTGCGGCACGATGCCAATGCGCTGGCGCAGCTCCCACAAAGCCATCTCGCGCGTGGCCACCCCATCGAGCAAAATGCGGCCACTGCCAGGGTCGTAAAAACGCAGCAGCAACTGAAAGACCGTGCTTTTGCCCGCCCCGCTGGGCCCCACAATGGCCACGGTTTGACCCGGCTGCACGCAAAGCGAGAAACCAGCCAGCGCCTTTTGCATCGGACGAGACGGGTAGTGGAACTCGATTGATTCAAAAATGATAGCGCTTCCCGCACGTTTGACGGGCGGTACAGCCGGATTTAAGGGTGATTCGATGGGTGAGCGGCTGCTCAGCAACTCCATCAGCCGCTCCGTGGCACCCGCCGCGCGCAGCAAGTCGCCATACACCTCGCCCAGCACCGCAAACGCACCGGCCAAAATGATGACGTACAGCACCGTTTGCCCCAGATCACCCGCGCTGATGCGCCCCGCCATCACCGCCTGCGTGCCCTGGTACAAGCCCCACAGCAGCGCTGCCGAGGTGGCAATGATGATAAAAGCCACCAGCACCGAACGCGCCCCGGTGCGCCGCACGGCAGTTTGAAAAGCGTTGTCGGTTGACGCATTGAAGCGGGCCGCTTCGCGCGCCTCGGCGGTGTAACTTTGCACCACCGGAATCGCGTTGAGCACCTCCGCCGCAATCGCGCTGGAATCGGCCACCCGGTCCTGGCTGGCGCGCGAGAGCTTGCGCACGCGCCGGCCAAACCACAGGCTGGGAATTACCACCAGCACCAGCACCCCCAGCACCTGAAACATCACATAGGGGTTGGTCCAGATCAGCATGCCCAGCGCCCCCATGCCCATCACCGAATTGCGCAGGCCCATCGACAGCGAAGATCCCACCACGGTTTGCACCAGCGTGGTGTCAGCCGACAAGCGCGAAAGCACCTCGCCGGTCTGCGTGGTTTCAAAAAACTCGGGGCTTTGCCGCAGCACATGCCCATAGACAGCATTGCGCAAATCAGCCGTGACCCGCTCACCCAGCCAGCTCACCATATAAAAGCGGCCCGCCGAAAACAGGCCCAGCGCCACCGCCACAGCAAACAGGGCCACAAAGTGCTCGCGCATGGCCATCACCTGCGCGCCCTTGTCGGCTTGCACCAAGCCGCCATCAATCAGGTAGCGCAGCGCCACCGGAAAGGCCAAAGTGGCCACAGCGGCCATCACCAAAAAAACCAGCGCCAGCGCAATGCGGGCGCGGTAGGGTACTAAAAAAGGAATGAGGCCGGACAATGAACGTGGTGAAGCCTTGGCGGCGGTCGGGTTGGCAGGCGGGGTAGTCATGCCCGGCAGTGTAGCCAGTCGATTGCTGGTGAAAAGGCTAAACAGGTGAGTGCGTGCGTAGCCACTCGCGCATGGCTTTATTCACGCGCGTCTGCCAGCCTTTGCCACTGGCCTTCAAGGCGGCTAGCACGTCGGCATCAAAGCGAATAGTGGTGGGCACCTTGAGCGGCTTGACTTTTGGGCCGCGCTTGCGCATGGCGCACAGTTGTGCGTACACCTCGGGAGTCACAAAAGGGCAACGAATTTGACACAAGCCGGTCATACAGTATTGCAAAGATAGGGTGGTCCAAAACTGGAGAATCTCATGAATAACCTGCCAAGTTCCGCCTTCGCCTTTTCCTCAACTGTGTCGCCCCATGTTTACCAGTCTTTTTCCCGTTCGCAAGGGGCTGAAAATTTTCCGCAGCCAAACTTGAACGGACCAATTTGACGGTTTCGTGGGCCCGGCACACGGATGAAGTCCTGCAAGCGCAGCGCCTGAGGTTCGCAGTGTTTGCGCAGGAGATGGGGGCCCGGTTGAGTACAAGGCTTCCCGGACATGATGTGGATTACTTTGACAGTTTTTGCGAGCATCTTCTGGTGCGCGACGAACGTACTAATGAGGGTGGGGAACCTGCCGGGTGCTGACCCCCGCGCAAGCTAAACGTGTGGGCAGTACTTTCAGTGATCTGGCGTTTGACCTGACCCGCTTGCGGAGCTTGCGCAGCAGCATGGTGGAGCTGGGGCGCAGCTGCGTACACCACGATTACCGCTGCGGCGGTGTGGCCATGGCCTTGTGGGGTGCCTTGGTTGAGTTCATGGTGCGCAACCAGCTGTGCACCATGATTGGCACAGCTAGCTTACCGCTGCGCTACAACGGAGTGGTTCGTGGCGACGTGGCGGCCAGTATCTGGCAGCAGCTTAAAGCCCGCCATCTGGCCCCGCTTGAACACCATGTGCACGTTTGCCTTTGCCCACAGAGCAATTGGATTGCAATCTGGCGGTGGAGCCAACGGCGCTGATCAAAGGCTATTTGCGCCTTGGAGCCAAAGTTTTGGGCGCACCGACCTGGGATCCCGACTTCAATACCGCCGATTTGCCCATGATGATGCACATCAGTGATTTGCCTGCCCGCTACCGCAAGCACTTTCTGGGGTTGTGATGCGCACCGACTTTGATGCGATGGGTTCGTGGGGCGACCAACTTGGGCGCGGCGATGCAGATGAGCATGACGACGATGAAGCGGTCATTCAGCGCTACCGCAGTGTTTTCATTTCGGATTTACATCTGGGCACCCCCGGCTGCCAAGCGGGCGCACTGCTTGATTTTTTAAAAGCACATCCCAGCGAATACCTTTACCTCGTGGGTGACATTGTGGACGGCTGGCAGTTGCGCCGTAACTGGTATTGGCCCCAGGCACACAATGATGTGGTGCAAAAACTGTTGCGCCGTGGTCGCAAAGGCTGCCAGGTGTGTATGTGCCCGGCAATCACGATGAGTTTGCACGCGGCTTTGTCGGGCACCAGTTTGGCGGCATTGAAGTGCTAGAAGAAACCGTGCACACCACAGCCGACGGGCTGCAGTTGTGGGTGACGCACGGCGACTATTTCGATGGTGTCATTCAGTGCGCCAAGTGGCTGGCGTACCTGGGCGATAACGCCTATGAGTTCACGCTCAAAGTCAACCGCCATCTCAACCACGCCCGTGCGCGCGTGGGTTTGCCCTACTGGTCTTTGTCGGCTTACCTGAAACACAAGGTCAAGAAGGCTTTGAATTATGTGACTGACTTTGAAGTGGCGGTGGCCCATGAAGCAAAACGCCGAGGTCATCAAGGCGTGGTTTGCGGACATATCCACCGTGCAGAAATGCGCACCATCAACGGCATTTTGTACTGCAATGACGGCGACTGGGTCGAGAGCCGCACGGCTTTGGTGGAGCATTTTGACGGTCGGCAGGTTGGTGAAATGGACTCCACCCACAAAAACACGCAGGCAAATGTCGGCTAAGGTAAAAACCGCCACACAAAGCTGACCTTTCCTTGCACTAGGGCGCTGAGAGCGGCTATTCTTGCATCGACAACCAAGGAGTGGTCAGCGTGAACATGAAAACCTTAGCAGCCTGCGCTGCAGTCAGTGTGCTTGGAGCTTGCGCAACACCAACCAATGAATTTGAGTGCTTGTTTCAGCAGGCCGGGTGCTGAGCTAGCACATTGTTCAGGAAATCAAGCGGGCAAGATCAAAGCCATTCAAGTCCACAACGACATGGCCAGTTTGCCTGGCTCATGCGGAGAGAGAATTAGCGCGGTGACAGGGTTTGCTGAAGGTACTGTGAGTCAGCCAACACAGGCTGCCCAAGATGCAGCGCGCGAACGGGTTGCTGAATTGGGGGCGATACGCTGCTCATCACCGCCATTGACCAGACTTCGCGCACCATGAAATCCACAACCACCGTGCGCGGTACTGCCATGCGCTGTCGTCAAACACAATAACGGGGCCACATTCTTATTTGGCAGTTTCTAGGGTGACAACCAGTGCGGTGGCGTTATCTGGATATGGGTCGGAACAAATTGCACACCTGCAAAGCGCAACTCCTCTGGCCGAAAATTGAACACGGGCATGTCTTTGATAACTTTATCGGCGATGACATTGGCCACTTTGGTAATAAGGCCGAGCTGTTGCGCATCGACGCCATCAAACACCAGCCGGTCTACCCTGGCTTCACTGATGCTAACGGTGTTGCGGCTTGCATCAATAACCAGCCGCCCCGACACGACCAGATTGCCACTCCAGCTTTGATTGCTCAGTGGCGGCGATACCGTCGGGTTGAGGGGTCAGCGTAACCCTGCCTTGTTCCGGCACAAGCGCCAATTGTGGCTTGCCGAGCTGAATATCAATCAGTGGCAGCACCCGATGCGTCTTGGCAAAGTGCTTGTCCAAAACTTCTTGCAAGCGGGTTAACGGTATTTCATGAGTACGTGGGGCCAATCAGGTTGGCGCAAGCGACCAGCAGGCAGCAGGCAAGAAAGAGGGCAACTGCTTTCATCAGACCTGCTGCAGGTTTAAAAGTGAAAGTTCTGTGGTTTTGCGTTCAAAGCGCAAACAGACGGGCTTTGGAGGGTACGTAAAAGTTGCTCATCGGGCTACGGGCACATCGGTCGTGCCCTGCCACTCACCGGCAATTTGCCACTGGGAACCTGAGCGCACCAATAGCAAGGTTTTGGGTTGTGCAACTTCGCGGTAACTGCCCGAGGAATAGTCTTGCAGAAAGACAACTTGACTTGGTCGTCGGTCAGGCGTTCAATACGCAATGCAGTGATCTTGATTTCAATGCCCGCCGGGCGGGACAGTGCTGCGCCGCGCTGCTTTCCAGTCTGCAAGGGATTGACCACGTGGCGGAAGAAAATTGGGGCTGCTAGAACCAAGGTAGGCCGAGACATCGCGGGCCACCCAAGCTTGCCGCCAGTGCTCGATCAGAGCACGGGCACTATACGATTCATCCGGGACCATCGCTGCAGCAGGCACAGCTTCAGTTGCAGGCGCAGATGCAGATGCAGATGCAGATGCAGGCACAGCTACAGATGCCGCGACCGCAAGTGCGGCTGATACCGGTTGCGCAACATCAGGGCTGACGATCGCTGACGTTTTGGGGTTGAGCACGACTGGATTTTTTTGTCGGGTGCGTTGTCACTGCCCATCATGTGCCAGATCAAGCCGCCTGCGCCAATGACTGAAACCAGTGCTCCGCCCATAGCGCTGCCACACCGCTGTGGGCTGAGCTTTGCGGCTCTGTGGGGGGGCGAAAATCAGATTCGTCGAAATCCTGAATTGACCAGTCATCTAGCCCGAGCTCGCTTTCAATGTCTTGCAAGCCCTCACCGAATTCCGACAAGTCATTGTCTTTGGATCGGTTGCGTTCAAACGGTTGGTTTGTGCCTGTTAATTTGTTCGTCATGCTCTTGGCGATTGAATAAATGGCTAAATAGTAGAAATCTTGCAACTATAGCCCAGTGCCATGTAAGTAATGACGGTCTTGCTTGTCACATTATTGTCATTTAAATGGTCAACAATCTGTCATTCATTTGTCTTAATCCAGTTCGGGGCTACTGTCACCTTCTTTACTTCAGCAGAAATTGACAAAAACCTCCTCTGGTGCCGTGCTTCTGGATCGCGATCACAGCATTTTGTCGTTCAACGAGCGGGTATTGGATTGGGCCAGCCGCAGTGACGTGCCGGTGTTGGAGCGCCTTCGTTACCTGTGCATCGTGTCTTCCAATCTGGATGAGTTTTTTGAGGTGAGGGCGGAACCCCATTTGGTGGCCAACCAGCGGCAGAACGAAAAAGGGCTCTTTACAGTGGAGTCTTTTCATCGGCTGTCCATTGCTGCCCACACGCTGGTGGCTCGCCAGTATGCGCTTTACAACGACGCCGTTATGCCAGCTCTTGAAAAGAATGGCGTCAAAATTATTTCGCATGGCGAGCGCAATACAGAGCAGCGTCGGTGGGTGAAGCTTTATTTTGAGCGTGAAGTTCGTCCGCTGCTGATACCGGTGGGCTTGGACCCCTCGCATCCGTTTCCACAAGTTGCCAATAAATCACTTAACTTCATTGTTCGCCTGAGTGGTCCGGACGCATTTGGGCGTGAAAATGAAATCGCCATCGTCAAGGTGCCGCGTGTATTGCCGCGCATGATTCGAATGCCTGACAAGGTGGCCGGTGGTGTCAAGCTGTTTGTCTCGTTGTCCAGTGTGATTCGCGCCCATTTGACAGAGCTTTTCCGGGCCGTGTGGTTGGTCAGTTTTCACAGTTCGGGTCACCGCCACTCTGACCTGGCCGTCGATGAAGACGATGTCAAGAACCTGCGCATGGCCTTGCGTCAGGGGCTGGAGCATCGCCACTTTGGACAGGCAGTGCGGCTGGAGGTCTCGGCAGGGTGTTCCGAGCACCTCTCGGAGTTTTTGCTCAATCAGTTCGATTTGCCAGAGGAGTCTTTGTACCGTGTTCCCGGCCCGGTCAATCTGGTGCGTTTGACGCAATTGATCGACCTGGTGCATGCGCCGCAACTGTGCTTTGCGCCGTACAAGGCATGTTATCCACGCCAATTGATTCCGGGGGAGTCATTTTTGAACAGCTCAAGCGGGGGTGACGTTTTGATTCACCAACCATTTGAGAGCTTTGGCGGCGTATTGGACTTTTTGCGCGAAGCCGTCAACGACCCGCAGGTGCTGGCGATCAAGCAAACCGTGTACCGAACCGGGTCGGATTCCGAGCTGATGGATTTGCTGCGTGAGGCGGTGCGCCGGGGCAAGGAGGTCACCGTGGTGGTCGAATTGAAAGCCCGCTTTGACGAAGAGGCCAACATCAACTGGGCCGAGATGCTGAATCCATTGGTGCGCAGGTTTTGTATGGCGTGGTGGGCCTCAAGACCCATGCCAAGATGATGCTCGTCACCCGCCGTGAGGGCCGTCAGCTCAAACGCTATGCCCACCTGTCCACCGGCAATTACAACCCTCGCACGGCACGCTTGTACACCGACTGGAGCCACCTGACGACCGATGCGCGGCTGACCGCCGATGTCGAGAACGTGTTCGTCCATCTGGCCAGCCACAGCCGATTGCCAAAACTCAACCGGGTACTGCTTGCACCTTTTTACCTGCACCAAAAGATGATCGCCAAGATCAACGATCTGGCACAGGTGGCGGGTGCGGGTGGGCAGGGCCGCATCGTGGCCAAGATGAATGCCTTGACCGATGATGCGCTGATTCAGGCGCTGATTCGGGCCGGTCAAAAAGGCGTCAAGATTGACCTGATCGTGCGCGGTGCTCCGTATCTACCGGCCCAGGTGCCGGGTGTGACGGACAACATTCGCGTGCGTTCGGTGATTGGCCGCTTTTGGAGCACTCAGGGTCTTCTACTTTCGCCGCGATGGGGTTGAGGCTGTACCTCTCCAGTGCCGACTGGATGAACCGCAACATGATGCGCCGGGTGGAACTGGCCTGGCCCGTGACCGACCCCATGCTGCGCCAGCGCATTGTGGATGAAGATTTGGTTGCTTATTTGCATGACGGTGTGGATGCCTGGGATTTGCGGCCGGACGGCACTTATGCCCGCGTGCACCCGGTGGATGCTTCGGCGGCCCACAGCGCTCAAACCGCCCTGATGGTGCGCTACGCAGTGCAAATGGATGTAAGGGAGCATTGAGATGGATCTGGTTTTATGGCGTCACGCAGAAGCGCAGGAATGGGTGGCGGGATGCGATGACATGCGTCGTGCGCTGACTCCGCGCGGTGACAAGCAGGCGGCCCGCATGGCCAGATGGCTGGACCGGCAACTGCCGGAAAACACCCGCATCTTTGTCAGCCCGGCATGCCGCACGGAACAAACCGTGGCGGCACTGGGCCGCAAATACAAAGTCAAACCGGAACTGGCACCCGATGGCAGCGTGGCCGATTTGCTCGAATTGGTGCAATGGCCCGCGGCCAAGGGCACGGTGCTGGTGGTGGGGCATCAACCCACGCTAGGGCAAACCATTGCCGAGTTGCTGGGCCTGCGTGCGGGCGAATGCTCGGTCAAAAAGGGTGCTGTCTGGTGGCTGCGAAACCGCGAACGCGAAGCGCTGTCACACACCGTGGTGCTGACGGTGCAGACGCCGGAGTGCTCTAAGGGATGCGGAAATAACCAATGTCCCATTTTTCATCGGCACTGACGGGCGCATTGCTTCGTTGCCCTTCGCTTATTTGGCTAGCCAAACTGCGCTCAGGACGCCTTGCACCGCATCCCGCCAGCACCGCCCAAAAGCGGTACATTGGCTACTTCCGCATCCCTAATTGCGCTTTCAGATCAATACCACAGTCACCCTGTTAATTCCGACCAGGTGGTTTGCAATATTTCGTGAGTAATCAACATGACCCAGACCACAGCAGGTGAGAGGGGTGTGAGCGTGGTGTGAAAACGTGGTCTGACTCAGTACGAGACAATTGACGACCGCATCACGCTTCGGCTCTACTCAATGAATACTGAACAAAACACCGCCCCCATTGGTCTTGGCCACCCGTTTGCTGGCCGTGGGCAGCTTGCTGGGCCTTATTGTGCTGGGGCTAGCTTGGGAGCTGGTGCTGGCACCCATTCGCCCGGGTGCCTTTGTGCTGGCCTTCAAAGTGCTGCCGCTGTGCTTTCCGTTGGTCGGGTTGCTGAAGAACCGCATGTACACCTACCGCTGGGTCAGCCTGCTGGTGTGGCTGTACTTTACCGAAGGGGTGGTGCGCGCCTACAGCGACAAGCCGCCAAGCAACTATTTGGCCATGGTCGAAGTTGCGCTGTGTCTTGTGCTGTTTGTGGCCTGCGCCTTGCATGTGCGCCTGCGCCTGAAAAACGCCAAAGCTGCAGCATTGACGACGGCAGTTGCGCCCCTGTAAACCGAGTTTCAAACCATGCTTTCATTCGAGTCCCTGCTGCAAGCCCTGCGCGCCACCGTGGGCGTGGCCAACGTGTTAACCGACGGCGACTTGTGCGCTTGGGAGCAGGACTGGCGCAAGCGAGAGCGCGGCAAGGCTCTGGCCGTGGTGCGCCCGGCCAGCACGTTGGAGGTGGCAGAGGTGGTCAAGGCCTGCGCGCTGGCCGGGGTCAGCATCGTGCCCCAAGGTGGCAACACCGGCATGGTGGTGGGTTCCACGCCCGATGCCAGCGGCACCCAGGTGGTTCTGAGCCTGCAGCGCATGAACCAGGTGCGCGTGCTGGACGAAGCCAACCTGACCATCACGGTGGAAGCAGGCTGCGTGCTGCAAACAGTTCAGGACACCTGCGAAAAAGCCGGTTTTTTATTCCCCTTGAGCCTGGCCTCAGAAGGTACCTGCACCATTGGCGGCAACCTGGGCACCAACGCGGGTGGCACCCAGGTGGTGCGCTACGGCAACACGCGCGAACTGTGCCTGGGGTTGGAGGTGGTCACCGCGCAAGGAGATATCTGGAACGGCCTGTCGGGCCTGCGCAAGGACAACACTGGCTACGACCTGCGCCACTTGTTCATTGGCTCCGAGGGCACTCTAGGCGTCATCACCGCCGCTACCATGCGCCTGTACCCCATGCCTGCGGCCCAGCTCACATCCTTTGCCGCGCTGCCCTCACTGGAGGCCGCTGGCTTTGCTGGGCTGGCCCACCGTTTTTGAATGCGGGCCTCTGGCAGGTTTTGAAGTGATGGGCCAGTTTGCACTGAGCCTCGGTGGTCAGCCATTTCCCCTGCAAGGGTTCCGTTTTATCAGGAAGCCCCTTATTGTGGTGGTGCTGGAAAACTCCAACCATGCGTCCCTGGCCCATGCCAGAGTGCAATTTGAGCAGTTGCTGGAGGCCGCCATGGAACAAGGTTGTGTGCTGAACGCGGTGGTGGCCGAGAGCTTGGCGCAGGCCAAGGCATTGTGGAATATTCGCGAGAGCATTCCGCTGGCGCAGGCGCGCGAGGGTTTGAACATCAAGCATGACATTTCAGTTGCTGTCTCACGTATTCCCGACTTTGTGCGTACCGCCGATGCACTGATTGAACATTCAGTTCCCGGCGCACGGCTGGTCAACTACGGGCATTTGGGCGACGGCAACCTGCACTACAACGTGCAGGCCCCGCAAGGAGCCGATGCCGAGGCTTTTTTAACCGCGCACGAAGCGGCCATCAACACCCTGGTTTACGACTGCGTGCAACAGTTTGGCGGCTCCATCTCGGCCGAACACGGCATCGGCAGCCTCAAGCGCGACAAACTGGCGCATTACAAGTCCCCCGTTGCACTGCAAATGATGCGTGCCATCAAACCGCGCTGGACCCGCACAATGTGATGAATCCGGGGCGAGCGTTGTCAACGCGCTGCCGCAGACTGCAGCTCATCCTCCTCCCTTCTGACATCCGTTCCCCCGCAGCCCGCATCTTGCACACCATGCGCACGCCCGTCCCCGCACACCCCATCCGCAGCCAATACGAAGACTTCATGCGTCACGTGCACTACCGAGGGCGTGTTCAAAGCCGACCGCACTGGCACCGGCACCACCAGCGTGTTCGGCTACCAGATGCGCTTTGATCTGAACGAAGGTTTTCCGCTGGTGACCACCAAAAAGGTTCATCTGCGCAGCATCATTCAGGAATTACTCTGGTTTTTGACTGGCTCATCCAACAATAACTGGCTCAAAGAGCGTGGCGTTTCCATTTGGGACGAATGGGCCAAACCCGATGGCGACCTCGGCCCGGTCTACGGCGTGCAGTGGCGCAGCTGGCCCGCGCCCGATGGTGGCCACGTTGACCAGATCGCCCAAGTCATCAAGACCTCAAAACCAACCCCGATTCGCGCCGCATCATCGTAAGCGCCTGGAACGTGGCCGATCTGGACAAATGGCGCTGATGCCCTGCCACGCGTTTTTTTCAGTTCTACGTAGCGCCCAGTGATACGCCAGGGCAAGGGCCGCCTGTCCTGCCAGCTCTACCAGCGTAGTGCTGACATTTTCTGGGCGTGCCCTTCAACATTGCCAGCTACGCCCTGCTGACCCACATGGTGGCGCAGCAGTGACCTGACGTGGGCGACTTCATCTGGACGGGAGGTGACTGCCATATCTACAGCAACCACCAGGAACAGGTGGCGCTGCAACTGGAGCCGCGCGCCGCTGGCCTACCCAACCTTGCACATCAAACGCCGCCCCGAGTCGATTTTTGACTACCAGTTTGACGACTTCGAGGTGCAAACTACCAGTGTCACGAGGCCATCAAGGCCCCGGTGGCTGTTTGATTGACCCTATGCAGTTGCATCTGATTTTCGCCCGCGCCGCCAATGGCGTGATTGGCAACAACGGCACTCTGCCCTGGCATCTGCCCGAAGACCTGGCGCATTTCGAACGCACCACGCTGGGTTGCCCGGTCATCATGGGGCGCAAAACCTGGGACTCGCTGCCGCCAGGTTTCGGCCACGCAGTGGCGCATCAGTGTGGTAGTGACCCGACAGGAAAGATGGAGTCAAACGGTGCCTTGCGCGCACAGAATCTGCGTGACGCGCTGTTGATTTGTGAGCAAATACAGCCTGCCGTAGAGCATGTCTGGGTGATTGGCGGCGCGCAAATGTATGAAGAGGCCCTGCCGCTGGCCAGCACGGCGGTCATCACCGAGATCGATGCAACCTTTGAAGGTGACGCCTTGCCCCCACCTTCGGCCCGCACTGGCAAGAGACGGCGCGTGAAGCGCACGTGGCGTCAAACGGCCTTAACTACAGTTTTGTCACATTGACCCATCATCATTAAATCAACCCATTTCGGGGAGTTAGAACCATGTCAGGACACGGATTTCACGTACACGGCCCGCACGACCACGAGCTGAGCACGCCCAGCAAGGTGGCCACGGTGGCCATGGCGACCACGGCAGTGGCGGCATGATCAACCAGATGCCATGTTCACCGCCATCATTGCCACCGTGGGTGCCGTTTTTGGCTACATGGGCGGTGCCACCCAGGCCAATGCCGGGCTTTACAAGAACAACGCCGCCATCAAAAGACTGACCTCCAACCAGTGGAACTATTTCCAGTCCAAAGCACCAAACAATCACTGGCCGAGCTGGCCCGCGACCTCGCACCTGACGACAAGAAGGCAACTTACCAATCCAGGGTGGATCGTTACGAGAAGGAGAAAGGCGAAATCAAGGGTTATTGCCGATAAGCTCGAAGCCGACGCCACCCAGTGGGACAAGCAAAGCGACGAGCAAATGCACCAGCACCACCGCTGGGCCCAGTCCACTACGGTGCTGCGGGTTTCCATCGCACTGGCGGCGATTGCCTTGCTGACCAAAAGAAGTGGCTGGAGTACGCCATGTTTGCTGCCGGGGCGGTCGGCCTCGTAGTGGGCGGCTTGGCTGCGCCCCATATTTAGCGGATGCAGAAATTACAAATATCGCATTTCTGGCGGCACTGGCGGGTTCATTGCGTCGTTGCATTCCGTTCGTTTGTAGCTGGCTAAACTTCGCGTCTCCGGCCTAGCACTGAATCCGCCAGCATTCGACTTAAACGTTACATTTGCAATTTCTGCATCCCTAGATTGGAGATCGTTACGTTTTTGTGAGTAGGAACAAAAAACCCCAAGTAAATTAATCACTTAGGGGTTTTTTGTTGTCGTCCATTAGCGGCCTTTGTACGCTATCACATATTGTCAATCATCACTTGACTAAACCCTGAGCAACTGACTTGTCGCACCCTCCATCAAACGGGCAAAGTCGTAGGTGACTTTTTGCTGTTGATGGATTTTTCATGGAGCTGATGATCAAATCAGCGGCTTCTGATCCAGCCCATATGACGCAGCATCATTTCGGCCGACAGGATTTCAGAACCAGGGTTGACATAGTCCTTGCCAGCATACTTGGGCGCTGTGCCATGGGTGGCTTCGAAGCAGGCCACGGAGTCGACAGATTGGCACCGGGGCAAGCCAATGCCGCCCACTTGGGCTGCCAGGCATCGGAAATGTAATCTCCGTTGAGGTTCAAGGTGGCAATCACACTGTATTCGGCAGGACGCAACAGAATTTGCTGCAGGAACGCGTCGGCAATGCTGTCTTTGACGGTGATCTCTTTGCCCGTTTTGGGGTTCTTGAATTTGCACCATGGGCCGTCGTCGATCAACTCGGCGCCAAATTCACTTTTGTGCCAGCGCATAGGCCCAGTCACGGAAGCCACCTTCGGTGTGCTTCATGATGTTGCCTTTGTGGACGATGGTTACACTGGGCTTGTCATTGTCAATGGCATATTGAATCGCCTTGCGCACCAGACGCTCGGTGCCCCTCGCGACACGGGCCTGATGCCGATGCCGGAGGTGTTGGGGGAAACGGATTTTTTGACACCCATTTCATCTTGCAGGAACTTGATGAGCTTTTGGCCTTGTCAGACTCGGCCTCGAACTCGATACCTGCATAAATGTCTTCCGCAGTTTTCACGGAAGATCACCATATTGGTTTTGTGCGGTTCTTTCACGGGGCTGGGTACGCCATCAAAGTATTGAATCGGACGCGAGCAAACATACAGGTCAGCTCCTGGCGCAGTGCTACGTTCAAGGAACGAATGCCACCGCCCACAGGCGTTGTAAGCGGTCCTTTCACCGACACCACGTATTCACGAAGGGCTTGCAGCGTTTCTTCGGGCAGCCACATCGTCGGGGCCATAGACTTTGGTGGATTTCTCACCGGCATAGACCTCCATCCAGTGAATTTTTCTTGCCTGCATAGGCTTTGGCCACCAGCATCAACCACCTTGAGCATCACGGGCGTGATATCAAAACCCGTACCGTCACCTTCGATAAACGGGATAACCGGCTGATCAGGCACGTTCAATGACATGTCGGCGTTGACGGTGATTTTTCACCTTCTGAAGGTACTTTGATGTGCTGATACTTAGACATTGCGATAAGTCTCCGTTGATGGGGCAATTGCGGGAAGTTATTTGCTGGAACCACCCGAAAACCGCTTTGACAGGCAGGTTTGAAGGCGTTTTTCGATTCTAGTCCCAAAATTGCTGATTCCTTTCGCCCAATGCCACCCAATGCCAATGTCCCACCTGTTGAGTGGCGAGCTTCAACGTGATGGGGGAATTGAAAACGACGGTTCAGTTCGCCACTTTGGCCTACATTTTTTAAGATGCTTTCATTTTGGGTGCAGAGTTGCATCAAAATCGACGCATGAAATATTTTTCAATCAGCTTATTCGGATTGGCCGCGCTACTGAGCAGTGTCTGCCTTGCACAAAATGCCCCCCAAATGAATTTGGCACGGGTCAAACTTTCGGCGGGTATGCACCTGATCGACGCCCAAGTAGCTGCAACCCCGAGTCAACGCGAGTTCGGATTGATGTTTCGCAAAGAAATGCGTCCTTCGGAAGGGATGCTTTTTGTCTTTGACGAAGCGGCGCAGCAATGTTTCTGGATGAAAAACACGCTGCTGCCATTGACTGCAGCCTTTGTGGCGGATGACGGAACCATCGTCAATCTGGCAGACATGAAGCCGGCAAAGCACGGACTCGCACTGCTCGGCAAAACCGGTTCGCTTTGTGCTTGAGATGAACCAAGGCTGGTTCGCCAAGAAAGGGCTGAAGGCCGGATTCAAACTTGGTGGTGAGTTATTTAACCCCAATTGACGCGTTATTCTTCACCACAGCCTATGCGCTGACCATCACGGTGAATTCGCAAAAAGCAGCCGATTTACTCCTTATTTCATAGCGCCTTGCGCAGATTCATAGACAGCCAGCGGCTGTTTTGCCATAAATTCTGGTTGGATCTTCATAACTCAGCAACAACCCGTTGATCAGCGGTGCCAGCAAGGTGGTGTCGGGTCGGCCACCAGCACGTGGCGGGCGGTCTCGCCGGGCAGGGCCTCGTCCAATCGGCCGATCCAGTCCAGCTCGCAGCAGGGTTTCCAGCACCGGGTCGAGCTGCAATTCATCCACCCGCAGCAGCAAGGATATCTGCGCAATCGTCAAACCCTTGGCCACTGTGGAGCGCACCCGTTCAAGCTGTTGCAGGGTTTCCAGTGCCAGCTGAAACTGTTGTCCATGCGACTTGGGCCGTTTCACCACGCCGGAAAGAAGGCTGGGTAGATAAGCCGTCATGACCGCACCCAGCAAAACAATCACCCAAGCTACGTAAATCCAGACCAGAAGAATGGGCACGGTGGCAAAAGCGCCGTACACCATCGAGTAGGTGGGCACTTTGCTGACATACAGGGTGAGCAGTTTCTTGGCAACCTCGAAGCAGGTGGAGACAAAAAGCCCACCCACCCATGCATGCCCCCATTTCACCTGCATATTGGGCACATAGTGGTACATGGCCGCCATGCCACCGGCCATCATGACGTACTGCGGCACTTCCAGCAGCAGTTGCACCCCGCCGGAATCACCCCCACAACCCCTTTGGAGGCCGAAATGGCATAAGACGTCATAGACAGGCTGATGGCCAGCAGCAGTGGCCCCAAAGTCATGCCAGCCCAGTACACCAGCAAACGCTGCCCCAGAGGGCGAGGCTTTCGCACGCGCCAGATGCTGTTGAGCGTGTGGTCAATGGTCAGAATCAGGGCCAGCGCGGAGGCCATCAACAGGGCCACGCCCACCCCGCCCAACTTGCTGGCTTGGCCGGCAAACTGGTTGAGGTAACCCAGCACTTGGCGGGCAATGTTGTCGGGAATCAGGCTTTCGATCAGCCACTTTTGCAAGACTCCCTGAAACTTGGCAAACATCGGAAACGCTGTGAAAACGGCCAGCGCCACGGTGATGAAGGCCAACGGGCGATGGTGGTGGTAAAGGTCAGGCTGCTGGCCGTCAGGCCCCAGTCGATCCTCCCGAAGCGTTCGCGCAGGGTCAGCGCGGCATTCTTCCAGGAAAAGTTCAACACGCTGGTGAACAGCGAGGCCAGCGCGTGGTCCGGTCTGGGGCGCGATAAATGGCGGGATGACAGGCAGGTGCGAAGGCAAACTCATGGCCGCTATGATGCCACTTCATCCAAAATGTCCAACTTTGGCCTGTAACTTTAGGGCGCTGGCCGCGCCTGTATTGCCATTTAACAAGGACGGCTGGCTTTCCAGGATCGGGATAGACTATAAAAGACCCTGTCTCCGCCTCACGGACAACACATTTTAGAAAGTTATTGCTACGACCTCTTACCAAAGAGCAGTTTGAGCAGCCGGTGAAATCATCTTTCATTCTGGTGAGCCGGGTGCTTGCTTTGTGATTGGAGGAGGGCTGTGTTGAAGTGCTGCGCGGCGAGGGTGACGATGCTTGATCGACAGCCCCGAACGGCCACGGTGCGAACCTTGGTACCCACGCGGCTGATCCGTATTGACCGCAACCACGTGGAAGAGTTGTTGTTGCGTTCTGACCCGGTCATTCAGTTCCTGCTGCGTCAACTGCTGGTGCGGTTTCGCAATGCCAACGGGGTTGCAGTGGAGCAAGACGCTGACAGCGAGCGCACCCTGATCGACGGCAAAATGATGTTTCGGTCGGCGACCTGCACGCGACCGCATTGCGCACGCTCACCTTGGCGCAGGATCTGTCCAACGCCATTGAGAAGAACCAGCCTGAACTGGTTTTACCAGCCCTTGATTGCATTGAAGGATTTGTCCCTGATAGGTTATGAGTCCTTGATCCGTTGGCGTCACCCCAGCATGGGCTTGGTCAGCCCCTGGGAACGCATTCCTCCTGGCGGAAAAACAGGACTGATTCATCGCATTGGTCAATGGGTATTGCAGCGCTCTGCGGCCGATTGGTCTGAGCTGCGCGCCCACTGCCGACACGATGGCGCAACCACCCTTTATGAGTGTCATCAATTTGTCCGCGCCCGAGTTGAGCGGGGAGGGTATTGTGGACGCTATTGAAACCTGCCTGGCGCACCATGGCATGCGTGCCAGTGAACTGCGCATTGAATTGACGGGAAACCATCGTCATCAATATTGAGGGGGTGTCCAACGCCTGGAACCGGCTTCGGCAGGGGGGAATTGGCATTGCCTTGGATGACTTTAAACCGGTTATGCAGGGTTGGACTATCTGCAGACGCTACCGTTCTCCTGTATCAAGATCGACAAGGCTTTTGTGCAGCAAATGAACAGCCTCAGAGCGCAGCTTCCATTGTCAAAGCTGCGCTGAATCTGGCCAGCATACTCGGACTGACCACGGTTGCCGAGGGGATTGAGGATGCCGGTATTACGCACTCTGGCTGCCATGGGCTGCACCTCCTTGCGCAAGGCTACCAAAAAGGCTACGCCAACTCTATGCCCAAGCACGATAGCGCTCTGGTTTGAGCGCTATCGCCAACCCGATGCCCACGCCGCCTGATGTGTCTTGAGGCTTTGATCGCTTCCCGCTGCGATTGCACCATTTTCATGGCCGATGAGATCAGGGCTGACACCGGTCATGTTGCTCTCGGCACGATGAGTGTTGTCGGCATCGGCGGGCCACTTTGGGAATAGGCTTCCACCGCTTTTCCAGCCACCTTGAGCTGCACCGCATCCGCGCCGCCGGGTTGACGAATGGCGCTGGCAATGCGGTTCAATGGCCTGCGCTGCTGCCTCGGCCACGGCGGTGATGGATTGGGCCTCACCCTGCGCCTTGTTGATAACGGCCTGTTTTTCACCTTCGAGCGCGCAATGAAGGCCTCACGTTCGCCGGTGGCAATGTTGGATTTGCTCTCGGCGGCGGCCTTCAGAGGGGGCAATCAGGGCGCGCTTTTTCGCTCGGCGGTAATTTGCTGCTGCATGGCATGCAAAATTCCTGGCGGGGTCAGATCCTTGATTTCATAGCGCGCAGTACTTTCCACCCCAATTCATTGCGGCTTCGTCAATCGCCTGCACAACCTGTGTGCGTTGATGATGTCGCGCTCTTCAAAGGTTTTGTCCAGTTCCAGCTTGCTGATGACCGAGCGCAGTGAGGTTTGCGCCAGCTGGGAAAATGGCCATGATGAAGTTGCTGGAGCCATAGCTGGCGCGCATGGCGTCGGTCACCTGAAAATACAAGATGCCGTCCACTTGCAACTGGTGTTGTCTTTGGTGATGCAAACCCTGGCTGGCAATGTCGAGCGGAATTTCCTTTGAGAAATGTGCTTGTAGGCGACCTTGTCCACAAAAGGCATCAGAAAAGTTCAAGCCCGGCGTGAGGGTTCCGTTGCATTTTCCCGTGCGCTCGACCACCTGGCGTGCTGCTGTGGCAAGACTTTGACCGATTGCGAAATGAACACAAAGGCGATGACCAACAATATAAAAGCAATTTCCATCAATTTCTCCAGTGAATGCCCACCCTGTGCGGTGAGCGGTTTTTTACAGTTTTAACAATCAATCGGTTAGCCCTGAATTTCCACAATGGCATGCGGCCCTCGCGAGGGTCTCTCGCCCCTTCCCAGCAACACCTTCCAACTGGCACCGCGGTATTTCACCGTGCTGGTACCGTCTGCAGCCCATGCTTTCACCTGCACCGTTTCCCACATCCATGTTGACATCATGGTTGGTACTGGCCGGCGGGGCCGACGGTGTTTTTGTTTGTAGCTGCGCTGGGCCAGGACCGCCCGCCGCCCACCACAGACGCTACCACCAGTTGCAGGCTCAAAGGCACTTCCCCGCATGGGCGGGTAATGGCCCTGGCCGCCATCCTAATGGCAGCATCAGCAGATAAAACGTCCCCGTCAGCAGTTCAACGGCGACCATCGCACCCGCAAGAACCCACCAGAGCGTCGATTCGGTCATTTTGTTCCCTATTTGTGATTCAGATGTGACATTTTCGGGCAAAAACTCCCTGCGTGAAAGGTGGCTGACTTAATAAGTCCGTACACTTCGCGCCTTTTTTTCTAACTTTTTCGCGTGGCTGGAGTTCCCTATGAAATTTCGTTTTCCAATTGTCATCATCGACGAGGATTTCCGCCTGAAAACACCTCGGGTCTGGGAATCCGGGCGCTGGCCCAAGCCAGAGTCGGAAGGCTTTGAGGTACTGGGCGTGACAAGTTATGGCGACTTGAGCCAGTTTGCCCAGCAGCAAAGTCGCGCCAGTGCGTTCATCCTTCGATTGACGACGAGGAGTTCACCCCGGCCCGGATCTGGTACCGTGCTGAACCTGCGCCATTTCATTGAAGAGGTGCGGCGCAAAACCCTTGGACGCCAATTTGATGTGTACTGGTGAAACCAAGACCTCGCGCCATATCCCCAACGACATCCTGCGTGAGCTGCATGGTTTCATTCTACATGTTTGAAGACACGCCGGAGTTTGTGTCACGCCATCATTCGCGAAGCCAAAAGTTACCTTTGAAGGTGTTCAACCACCGTTTTTCTGAAGGCTCTGCTGGATTACGCGGAAGATGGGTCTTATTCGTGGCACCTGCCCTCGCCACTGGGCGGGGTCGCATTTTTAAAGAGCCCGGTGGGGCAGATGTTTCACCAATTTTTTGGCGAAAACATGCTGCGCGCCGACGTGTGCAATGCGGTGGAGGAGCTGGGCCAGTTGCTGGACCACACCGGCCCGGTCGCTGCGTCAGAGCGCAACGCGGCGCGCATTTTCAACGCGGATCACTGCTTTTTGTGACCAATGGAACCAGTACCAGCAACAAATGGTGTGGCACCACACGGTGGCACCCAATGATGTGGTGGTGGTAGACCGCAACTGCCACAAGTCCAATCTGCACGCCATCATCATGACCGGGGCCATCCCCGTGTTTAAGCCCACGCGCAACCACTTCGGCATCATTGCCCCATTCCGAAAAGCGAGTTTGAGCAGGCCAACATCAAGGCCAAAATCCGCTCCAACCCCTTGGTCAAACAGCATCTGCCTGATGTGATGTGGACAGCATCAAGCCCCGGGTGCTGACGTTGACGCAGTCTACTTATGACGGTGTCTTGTACAAACACCGAAACCATCAAAAACATGCTCGATGGCTATGTGGAGAACATTCATTTGACGAAGCGTGGTTGCCGCATGCCGCGTTTCACCCGTTCTATGGTTTACCATGCCAGGGCAAAACCGGCCGCGTCCTAAACATGCCATGGTTTACGCCACCCAGTCCATCCGACAAGCTGCTGGCGGGTATCAGCCGTGCCAGCCATGTGCTGGTGCAGGATTCGCAAACCGTCAAACTGGACAAGCACCTCTTTAACGAGGCGTTTTTAATGCACACCTCGACCTCGCCACAGTACAGCATCATTGCCAGTTGCGACGTGGCGGCGGCCATGATGGAGCCACCTGGTGGCACCGCACTGGTGGAAGAAAGCATTGCCGAAGCGCTCGATTTTCGCCGTGCCATGCGCAAGGTGGACAAGGAATACGGTGACGACTGGTGGTTCAAGGTGTGGGGGCCGGACAACTTGGTGGAGGAGGGCATTGGCCGCTCTGACGCTTGGGTCATCAAGGGCGAGTCCGCCAAGGCCAAGGCGGTGTGAACTGGCATGGTTTCGGCAAAATGGCGACCGGCTTCAACATGCTGGACCCGATCAAGTCCACCATCGTGACGCCGGGCATGGATTTGAACGGCAAGTTTGCCAAAACCGGCATACCGGCCAGCATCGTGACCAAGTTTCTGGCTGAGCACGGTGTGGTGGTCGAAAAAACCGGCCTGTACAGCTTTTTTATCATGTTCACCATCGGCATCACCAAGGGTCGCTGGAACAGCATGTTGACCGCACTGCAGCAGTTCAAGGACGACTATGCCAAAACCAGCCCATGTGGCGCATCCTGCCCGAGTTCTGCCAGAAGTACCCCAAGTACGAAAAAATGGGCTTGGCCGATTTGTGCCAGCACGTGCACCAGCTCTATGCCAAATACGACATTGCGCGCCTGACCACTGACATGTACCTGAGCGACTGGAGCCGGCCATGAAACCCAGCGACGCCTACGCCCACATCGCGCTGCGCAAGACCGAACGGGTGGAGATCGACCAGCTGGAGGGCCGCATCACCGTCGGGCTGGTGACGCCTTACCCACCGGGCATCCCGCTCTTGATCCCGGGTGAAGTGTTCAACAAGAAAATTGTGGATTACCTCAAGTTTGCCCGCGAGTTCAACACCCAATGCCCCGGTTTTGAAACCGATATTCACGGTTTGGTGGAAGAAGAAGGGGCCGATGGCCAAACACATTACTTCGCCGATTGCGTCAAGTTGTGATTCTTGCCAGGTTGCCTTTGACGGGGATCAAACGTCATTCATTCTGCTCTTGAGAATTGCCTTGCTTACCCTTAACTCCGGTGTGTGGAACCTGCGGCCATGGGGGTTGTGGGGCCACCAAGTTGATGACTCATTCCGTCAATTCACTCAAGGAGCAAAAAATGAACTCACTGATCAGCCGTGGCAACCTTTTTGACGATTTTTTCCGTGATGTAGCACTGGCTTACGTCAAAGCCTTGCATGGCGACCCCTTGCCCAGTGCGGCCCAAATCAAGGTCGATGTGAAAGAGACCGAAAAGGCCTACACCGTTCATGCGGAAGTGCCCGGTGTGCCCAAGGAAGACATTCATGTGTCGCTGGACGGCAGCATCGTGACGCTTCGGGCGGAAGTAAAACAGCACGACAGCACCGGCAAAGATGAAAAGTGCTGCGAGCGAACGCTATTTTGGTGCGGTGTCGCGCAGCTTCCAGTTGCCGGTGGACATTGACGCCACGCAGGCCAAAGCCAAATACGACAACGGCGTGCTGACGCTCACCTTGCCGAAAAAGCTGGCTTCAGGCGGCACCCAGCGTTTGGCGATCGACTAAGGCCAGCACTTGCTGCTGCGCGTCCGGGGCATCACAGGCCACCACGTGGCGCTGGGGCATGGCGCGCAGCCATGTAATCTGGCGCTTGGCCCGCTGGCGCTGGCGGCAATGCCCTTGTCGCGCAGTTCATTCAAAGTGGCGGGGGCTCCGGCCTCCAGCGCGTCCGGTAATCCCAAGCCTGACGATAGCCCACACAGCGCATCGAAGGCAGGTCGGGGTTCAGGTCGCCGCGCGCGCGCAGCGTTTTCACCTCGTCCAGAAAACCAGCGCTCAGCATGGCGTCAAAGCGATACGCGATGCGCTGGTGCAGCCAAGCGCGGTCTTGCGGCTCCAGCGAAATCAGCAGCGTGTCAGGTTCTGAATTTTAGCATCATTTATGCCTTCTGCGCACGTGGAATCTGCGCGAGCAGCTATCAATTTTGTAGTGTGAAAGGACGATAGAGGCAGCCCCGACAGCCTAAAAACCTCCAGCGCGCGGGAGATGCGCTGGGAATCCTGCGGTTTGAGCCGTGCTGCCGTCACCGGGTCCACCAGCGCCAATTGGGCATGCAGGGCCGGCCAGCCGAGCTGCCGGGCCTCTTGCTCAATCACCGCGCGCGTGGCCGGGTCTGCCTTTGGCATGGGGTCCAGCCCGTCAAACAAGGCCTTGAAATACAGCATGGTGCCGCCCACCAGCAGCGGTAAACGCCCACGCCCCTTGATTTCATCCATCAGTCGCGTGGCATCCTGCACAAACTCGGCTGCGCTGTAGGCTTGCAGCGGATCGCGGATGTTGATCAGGTGGTGTGGGGCTGCGGCCAACTCGGCAGCCGTGGGTTTGGCGGTGCCAATGTCCATGCCCCGGTACACCAGCGCCGAATCCACGCTGATGATCTCCACTGCATGCGCTTGCGCAATGGCCAGCGCAGCCGCCGTCTTGCCCGAAGCGGTGGGGCCCGCCAGCGCCAGATAGCGCAACGGGGGCGTCGTGGGGCGGGCAGGGCGGGAGTTCATCGGCTGATCGGGTGTCTTGGCCGGCTGGGAAGGCTGGGAAGGGGGCATGGCGCAAGGTTAGCAGAGATGCTGGACCGCAATACCATGAACTACCATGCGGCCTTGCCCTGTCAAACCGCCAAAGGATTTTTGTGACCTCCGTCCCACCCCAAGGTGATGCCTTGATTGATGCTTTTATTGACGCCTTGTGGCTGGAAGAAGGCTTGGCCAAAATACCCTCGCTGCCTACCGGCGTGACCTGACCCTGTATGCCGCTTGGTTGGCAGCGCGGGGCCGGCTGTTAACCGAAACCTCAGAAATCGACCTGAACGCCTATTTTGGCGAGCAGCACGCTGCGACCAAGGCCACCACCGCCAACCGCCGACTCACCGTGTTCAAACGCTACTTTCTCTGGGCGCTGCGCGAGCGCATCATCACGGCTGACCCCACGCTCAAACTGCAGGCCGCCAAGCAGGCCCTGCGGGTGCCCAAAACCTTGACCGAATCCCAAGTGGAGGCCTTGCTGTGGGCACCTGATACCGACACCGCCCAAGGCGTGCGC
This sequence comes from Candidatus Rhodoferax bjergmarkensis, assembly GCA_016708345.1. GTDB lineage: Bacteria > Pseudomonadota > Gammaproteobacteria > Burkholderiales > Burkholderiaceae_C > Rhodoferax > Rhodoferax bjergmarkensis. The sequence continues at coordinate 56,166 of JADJFX010000011.1, read as the reverse complement.
GACCGAACCATGCTGGAGCTGATGTACGCCAGCGGATTGCGCGTGAGCGAGCTTGTGACGCTCAAGGTGTTCAATGTGAGTTTGTCGGACAACGTGCTGCGGGTGTTCGGCAAGGGCAACAAGGAGCGGCTGGTGCCGTTTGGCGAAGTGGCCAGCGTCTGGCTTGCGCGTTACCTGAGCGAAGCACGGCCAGCGCTGCTGGCGGGCAAGCAGACCGAAGACCTGTTTGTCACCCACCGCGGTGTCCATGCGGGCACGGCCATGAGCCGCGTCATGTTCTGGATGATTGTGAAAAAACATGCGCGCGGTGCCGGCATCACCGTGCCGCTATCGCCGCACACCCTGCGCCATGCCTTCGCCACCCATTTACTTAACCATGGCGCTGATTTGCGGGCGGTGCAGATGCTGCTGGGGCATGCAGACATTTCCACCACCACCATTTACACCCACGTGGCGCGCGAGCGGCTCAAAGTTCTGCACGCACAGCACCATCCGCGGGGGTAGCGGATGTTTTTGCACATGGTGCTAACCGATGGCAAAGGGTTCTGAGTGTTCCCTTTTGCTTGACGGTCTTGATTTCCAGATGCGAAAAATAAGGCGAATGCTTGGAGTTCCATCCTTATTGGTGCGCTACAGTGGCTGCTGTCTTTGAATCAATTTCTGGGGACTTTGCTGTGGCATCTTTATTGATCGAGCTATTTGGTGTCATTGAGCATTTGGGGTCAGGAAACACGGGGGCTGCCGAGGCGGCCTGTCGGCGAATCGTGGCGGATTTGCCCCAGCAAGCCAGTGCATTGCACCAACAAGGGCGCGATCTTTTTCAGAGCGGACGATTTGCTCAGGGGTGTGAGGTTGCTGCGCCAGGCGGTAGCCTGCCATCCAGAGGTCATCGGCTTTCACAAAACACTGGCCGAGGCATTGGAGATGCAAGGTCGGCGCATGGAAGCGCAGGCGGTGCGTGCAGATATGCCTGCCGTGAGGCCCTTTCAGAGCCAGCTTTCGCCGATTCTTGAGTTGTTGCAAAGTGGGCGTTTGGCTGAGGCCGAACTCATTTGTCGCCGTGTGCTTGACAGTCTTCCCATTCATTGCCGGGCCTATGGTTTGAATGAGTTGGGTTGCGAGGCGGTGCGCGGGAGCGCTTGGTACAGGGTGTTGCATTTCTAAAACAGGCTGTGGCCTTTCATCCTCAAATCACAAAGTTTCATGAGAACTTGGCGATTGCGTTGGATTTACAAGGGCAGAAGTTGGAAGCGCAAGCTGTTCGAACCGCCTTGACGTCTGCCCCGAATTTCACCACGACGGCTCGAATGATGAGTGACCTTGGATCGTGGGGTAAAGCGAGTGGCTACGAGATTCGCGAGATTGCGCCTTTGAAACCGTTCCGGGTTCCTGTTTCGGCCATAACACTAGGCCCCAGTTTTCAGAAAATGGCTCAGCTGGTGGCAGATGACAGCAGTAAGCCGGCCTGGGCCGTTTGCGCTGAGGATATGCGGCTCATTTTTTGGCGTGATGCGCCAACGCCCAAGCTCCCCAATGGCAGCGAAATACCTTTTCCACTCTCGCGCAACAACGACATGATCTGGGATCCTGAGTGGCTTCGTTTTTACCCGTTTTTGCGAGATGTTGCACCCGATGGCAGCCAATGCACGGTCGATGCAACACCATTTGTTGCAGGCCGTCAGCGCATCAAGAAAGAGTGCTTTTTTCTTGGTGGCAATAGCGTATACGCCCATTGGATGGCCGATACTTTGCCACTGCTTCAGGCGATTCAACTGGCTGGTTTGCCACAGGATTTGCCGATCGTAACGATCCAGCTGCGGGACTGGCAAAGAGACACGCTCGCTTGCCTTGGTTTTCCGGCTGAACGAATTATTGAACTCGATGCATCGTCTCCCTCGCCCTGCTGTTCAATCATTGAATTTGACAAAGTCTGGATGGCGGATGGCTTTGCCATGCACCAGCGCTTTGACTATCTCCGCACCACCTTTGCGCAGTGTCGACAGCCTCACAATCTGGATGAAAAAGGCAAACAACAGTCGCGGGTTTATGTCACCCGCCCACCTGAAATCTTTGGCTCCAATCGCGTGAGCAATGACGCGGAAATCTGTTCCTTTTTAGAGGCGCGCGGATTCAAGGTTGTGTATGGCGAGAGGATGAACACACGGGAAAAAGCAGAACTATTTGGCAACGCAGACATTGTGGTGTGTGCCCCCGGGTCGAATATTTTCAATTACTTTGCCTTCGGCCGCCCTGAGTGCGTTATGGTCAACATGTGGCCGATCTGGCTGGCAGAGTCGCCACATTGGACCGAGATGAAGCTTTCGCATCGCTACAGTGCGCCATTTTTTGATGAGACAGTCTTTGTGTGTGGTCAGCCCATAGAGGGAATTGTGGGTCAAACCATGGAAGATCCTGCGTTTTATCCCATTGAGCTGATGGAAGAAGCGCTTGAACAAGCAGAAGATAAATTACAAAGGATGCAGCATGCGCATCAATTCAAGGTCGAAACTATTCACAAAGAGGAACCAATATGCTGAGCGTCGGAGTGGTGGGTGCCAATGGGTTGATTGGTCGAGCGGTGGTTCAGAGCATGCGACTGCGTGGCTGGACGGTTCGCAGTTTTGGTCGGCGCAATGCAGATGTCACCGTTGATCTGGATGATCTAGGTTCGATTGCGCAAGCGCAATTTGAAGGACTGGATGCCTTGGTCCATTGCGCAGGCCCGACTGACGAGGATTTTGTAGCCAATTCGTCCATGGCGTTTCGCCGCTGCACGGTGAATCTGGAGGCGCTTCTGGAGCGGGCCTTGCTGGCTGGTGTCCATCGATTCACCTACATTTCGACCGCTCACGTCTACGGTGAGATGGTGGGCGAGGTGAGTGAATGCGTCGCACCGGGACCGGTGTCCAATTACGCCATTGGTCACTTTGCCGCCGAGCGTGTGATGGCCCGCATGTGCGGAGCCCGTCAGCGCCCATGCCTTGTTCTGCGCCCCAATGCGGTTTTTGGCATGCCTGATCTGACATCATTCAGGCGCTGGCAATTGATTCCTTTTTCGTTTCCACGGGCCGCCGTTGAGACAGGGAAAATCGTGCTGAAAACGTCGGGTGTGCAACGGCGAAATTTCGTCGGCACTCCCACAATTGGTGAAATGATTTGCAATTTTTTGGCCCAAGAGGACATACCGCGCTTTACCTTGCTCAATCCGGTCGGAACCACCAACCAGTCTATTGTCGACTTTGCGCGGCAGGTTGCCGACATTGCGGGTAAGGTGTTGCAACGCCCCATTCATGTTGAGGCTCCGCTGCCTCAGCCCAGTGATCTGGCTGCAGCATCTGTGTTTTACCGCTCGAGTGTGGTTTCAGTTCAGCCTGAACCTTTGAGTTTGGATGCTTTTGTCCGACAGTTCATCGTATTGCTCTCCCAATCGCCACAGCAGGAGTGATAGAGTCGAATTTTTCCTGAAGTTAACCTCCTCGCGAGAGGGGAGAATGGTCTTCAGCAATACTTGCCAATAAAGAAGGTGGTCGCATCATGGAACTTGGTCAATTCGATTTTTCGAAGAAGGTTTTTTACCATCCGCAAAACGTGGCACTGCTGCAGTCCGGCGGACGCCCATTTCCGGTCACTGTTGAAATTGACCTGACCAACGCCTGCAACCATCGCTGTTCCTTCTGCTTTTATGCCGAACATTTGGCGGCTGATCGATCTTCCCTCCCCACAGACCTGCTGAAAGAGCGCTTGACCGAGATGAAGGCGCTGGGAACCAAAGCGGTGAGTTTTACTGGCGGCGGTGAGCCGATGCTGCACAGGGATTTTGTGTCCATCATTCAACACGCCCGTTCTATTGGTCTGGATATCGGCCTGATTACCAATGGCTCAGCCATTACGCCCAGAAATGTGGAAGACCTGGTTCGCAATCTGACCTGGATACGGGTGTCGATGGCGGGTGGCGATGCCCCTTCATACAGCAAGGTGCAAGGCGTCGATCATTTCCAAAGGGTGGTAAACAACTTGGCTTTGCTGAGTGAGACCCGTGAGCGCCTGGGCTTGCCGCTGAACATCGGGGTGCGAATGCTTTGCACACCGGAAAATATTGCAACAGTTCGTGGGTTGGCGACGGTTTCGGCCAATGCCCGGGTTGACTACCTCCAGTTGGCACCTGATCAGTTTACGACCGATGACGGCGCCTTTTGGAATTCACCTGAGACGCGGGCGGAATTTGATGTTTGCAAAGAGATTTTGGCAACGGGTTCAACCAAGTTGCTGACTTCGGGCTATGTGTGGTACCAGCACCTTATTGACGTGGCGCAGTCCTGCCATGCGCATTACTTCATGATCGCCATTCAGGCTGAAGGCGATGTTTCTTACTGCAAAAATGCTCGCGGCGCCGAAAAATTTTCCATCGGCAATATCAACAAAAACACCTTGAAAGAAATTTGGGACGGCCAAAAAACCAAGGAAATTGAAAGCTGGTGCCGCCCCAACAACTGCGGTCTGTACTGCTAGCATATTCAGATGAATATCGCGATTGAAAGTGTCTTGCGGCCCAGCCTTGATGCCTCCGCCAATTTCGTTGGATAACCTACAGAGACAGCGGAGCTGCATTATCAAAACCTGCCTGATTGGTCACACCGGATTTGTCGGATCGACCCTGCTCCGCCAAGCCTCGTTTTCACACGGCTACAACTCCAAGAACTTTGGAGAAATGAAGGGCCAACATTTTGATCTGATCGTCTGCGCCGGGGTTTCCTCGCTCAAATGGGTTGCCAACCAGGACCCTGAGGCCGATTGGGAGCAGATTCAAAAGCTCATCGATGTTCTGGCAACCGTCCAGACGGATCGGTTTGTCCTGATTTCGACAGTGGATGTTTACCCGGTGGATTTCTTGCGTGCTGACGAAGGGCGCAATTTTCAGAGACCGACAAGATCATTCCTTATGGAAAAAACCGCTTGCGGCTGGAGCGCTGGATCGCCAACCATTTTGTGGACCATTGCATTGTGCGTTTGCCGGGGCTGTTTGGCGTGGGGTTGCGAAAAAATCCGCTTTACGATCTGATTCACAACAATGGCGTCGAGAAGATCAATCCGGCCAGCGTCCTTCAGTGGTATCCGATGCACCGGCTTTGGCAGGATATGGAAGTTGCAAAAATGGCGGGGCTGAAGATCCTCAATTTGTTCCCGCAACCTGTCAGCATGCGTGAGTTGATCGCACAGTTCTTCCCTGATGCCAAAGTCGGCGCCGAGAGTGTACCGGCACCGACTTATGATTTCTGCACTCGCTACGCCGACCTGTTTGGCGGAAAAAATGGCTACATCATGGAATCAAAGCAGGTCTTGGCTGAAATCAAGACCTTTGTAGACGCGGAAAAGCGTGTTGCCCTACAGTCCGCGTAAGGTTTCAACGCCGTGGAAGGCTGGATCGAAGTCCGGCCATTGCAGGTCCTTGGCGGAAATTTCTTGCGGCTCCATGGGCCAGGCGATGGAAAATTTCGGATCGTTGTAGCGTATGCGGCGTTCCAGGTCCGGCGCGTAATAGTCGCTCACCAGGTACAGGGCTTCGGTATCGTCCTGCAGGGTCAGGAAGGCGTGGGCAAAGCCGCGTGGCACATACATCATGAGTCGGTTGTCTTCATTCAGTTCGGCACCAAACGATTGGCCATAGGTCGCAGAATCGGGGCGCAAGTCCAGAATGAGATCATACAGCCCACCGCGCAAGCACCGCACGACCTTGGTTTCGGCAGCCGGCACCAATTGGTAATGCAGGCCCCGCAATGTTCCTTTCTTGGCAGTCAGGGAGTTGTTCACCTGCACAAAGTGGGAGATCCGTCCGGCTTGTGCAAATTCTTTTTCACAAAAGAAGCGGGCAAAAAAACCGCGGTCATCCCCGCGCTTTTCAAGGTCGATCGTATAGGCACCCGCCAGTGGGGTTGGATGAAAAAGCATGGTGGTTTTCTCCCGCTGTGAGCTTACGTTTGGGTGCTTGCGCTTGTTTGCCAACGCAAATCGGAGGACAGACGACCTGATTTCATATGGCTCTCCAGCACACGCAGACGCATCTGCTGCGAATTGCGAAAATCCTGATCGGTGAATTTCATGCCCTGCAAACCATTTCGCAGACGAATGATGGAATCCTTCAGGCTCACGCGCGGCTGGTAGTTAGGGGCCAATTCACGGAACAAACTGAAATCAACCTGGTAAGAGCGCTTGTCGGGTGGGGCATTGGTATTGATCGACACCTTGGTGCCCGGCACGGCACCGGCCACGGCCTGGGCCAGGTCACGCACCTGATAGTTCCACGCATGGGTGCCAGCATTGACGGCAAGGAATTGCCCGCCATTGTCCGGGGTACGCCCCATGGCCCACTCGATGGCGAGGGCCATATCGGCCACATCAATCAAAGGGCGCCAGGGTGAGCCATCACTTAGCACCGTAATTTCACCGCTGGTCAGGGCGCAGGCGACGAAATCGTTGATCACCAAATCAAGGCGCAATCGGTCCGACATGCCGCAGGCGGTGGCGAAGCGCAAGGCGGTGGCGGTCATAGACCCCAAATTCATGCTGCCCAGACCTCGCTCCGTGCCAATTTTTGACCGGGCGTAGGCTGTCAGCGGGTTGAGTCCATCGCCTTCCTTGCGGGGGCCGCCTTCTGCGGCGCCATAAACGCTGCAACTGGAGGCGAAGACAAAATTTTTCACGCCTGCAGTCCGGGCTTGTTCTGCAATGCGCAGGCTGGCCTTTTCGTTGATGACCTCGGTCAGGGTCTCAAAGAGGTTTCCCATGGGGTCGTTGGAAATGGCGGCCAGATGGACGACTGCATCGCATCCCTGCAAAAGCGACGTGGGAAATTCGCGCACGTCGCCAAAGTGCTGCTCATTCAAAAAGCTTTCTGGCAAGCGCGCAGCACTGGTCAGGCAATGGGCAAAAAAACCGCTATCAAAACCTATGATTTCTGCCTGCGGGAATCGGGTTCTTAAATGTCGGACCAATACCGATCCGACATAGCCCATATTGCCTGTGATTAAGAATCGCATAGTCGTCGCCTTTTATGAAGAATGGGGCAGGGTAGAGGGTTGAGGACGTGATGGTCGCGAGCGTATTTCGGCGTTGTCAATGGCATTGGCCAGACCTCGATCGGGTAGCTTGTTGGCGTGTCGATCGGAAAGAGATTGCCATTGTAGGCAGCTTCACCGACGGGCTGGCCGAGTGCAAACACGCAATCATCCAAAATGGTGACATGGTAGTAGGCCTCATGGATCAACTTCCCGTTGGGGGACAAGGTAGTGGCTGATTCATACACCGGCCTTGGCCACAGGGTGACTAGAATACATCCTGGTTGTGCGAAGACGAAGTGATTGAAAGGAGGTTGTGCCGGGGCCGCTGACCACAATGTCGGCTTGGCCGAACAACTCGGCCTTGCCGCGAATATCCAGATTCTCGCCATAAAGAATCGTGAAGCCGCGCGTTTTCAAATAGGCGCAAACCTCTTCCTCGTTGGCCACGCGATGTCCACTTGAGGGGGGGCGTGTGATGTAGATACGCGAGGGCAAGGGATTGGACCCCGGAACAGCGCTGGGGCGACAATTCTCACGAAAAACTTTTCGCAGGTAGTTCAGCCGCTGGTGCATGGCAAAGTCGCCAGCCATCCAGACGCGATCAAATTCAACAATCGTGCAGGACGGGGTTGGCGTAGGCGGTGCCAACTCCCGCAGTTGCTCCGCAAAACCCATGCAAGTGAGGCTGTCACGCTGCCACGCATTGAGGGGTGTCGTAATGATGGGTAGTCCGGCAGGCAAATGGGCCGACTCGATGGCCTGCAGGTTGGAGACGAAGTCGGCAAACCAATGTCCAAAATTATCCTTGCCACCCATGAAGAAGCATTCTTGCGAGATGCGCTGATGATGGGTGACAAAGGGTGTCGCATTCACGGTGCAGCGCGTCCCGTCAGGCGCAATGTCTTTGATGAACGGATAAAACCGCAGCCAAAAGGGATCCCAAACGATGTCATTGGAGCGGGACACCGGCATGAGAACTTCTTCCCCGTTCGGCTGCCTAGCGTTGGGGCCAGCGCCAATAGACCAGGCGCAAGTTTTCCGCGCAAACCGCCACGGCAGATAGGACGCTTTCCTCTGTCAGTTGCCGAACCATTTGTTGCGTTCCAGGTGGCATGCTGCTGGCTGTTTTTGGCATGTCGTAGGACTGCTGTGCAATCCGGCGGATTTCATAGCCGCTGGCCTGCGCCCAGCTTGCCAGCGTGCCCTGAATACCCACTGAGGTGGTGAAGAGCGGTGGCTGCATCAAAGCTGCGCGAGCTGCGCTGGCTTGTTCATGTTGCCCGAGCGCGTCAAGCGCAATCGCGAGGTTCTCGTGAATGGTGGGGTCTTGCGGGTTGGCTGCCACGGCGCGGCGCAGCAGTTCGACACCTTCTGCGATTTGACCGGCCATCACGGCGGAGTAGCCTAATTCGTGCATGGTGTGGCCCTGGCAGGGCAAGGCTTGCAAAATGCGTTGGCTTACGATTTGCGCTTCTGCTATTTGATGATTTCTCAGAAATGCGATGACACGACTCAATTCCGAGCCAAATGAGCTTGTGGGGGCTGCTGCCAGCGCAGTTCGAATGGCGTGAGCCTCGGTGTGACGGCCTTGGCGCTCCAATGCGAAGGCCAGGTTGGATTGGAACATGGGGTCGTCGGGGTGGCAGGCCACAGCCCGGACCAACTGTGCAATGCCCTCAGCAAAGCGACCCGCATACACCGCATCGCAGCCTTGCTGATTCAGGGCCTGGGCTTGGGGTAACAGAATCTCCAAAATCTTCTGGCAACTTGCCAGGGCTTGGCTGAGTTCACCTGCTCGCATCTGCTCGATGGCATGGGTCAGCTCCAAGGCAAAAGATGTCAAAGCGGACTCTCCAGGAAAATGAAATTCAGCCACCAAGTAGCTGAGCGGGACGACGGCGTGAAACCCATGTCGTTAAATTATTCTAGCGAGTTCAACCCCGATTAAAGGGATGAAATAGGCTGCCCGGTGGCGTCAATAGGGCGCTCTCTATGCAGGGTCTGTTCCTCAATTTGGGCCCAAAGATCAAGTGTGCGGCGGTACCACGGGTAATAGCTAAGCTCGGTCTTCTTTCAGGGACTGACAAACTTGCGTCAACAGCGCAAACCGGTTGTCGAAATGCGCCTGATCCGGGCTGGACAAGGCGTTTGCAAAGGGTTCTTTGAGGTCGACCAGAGTCAATAGCTCGGAGGTGAATAAACGTACAGCAAATCGGCTGACGCTGCTATTCGATTGAACACAGAGACGACAGGTCGGCAATCCTTGCCCTGATAAGGTGGCATGCCAGCTTTGCGCTTCATCGGCACTGGCACCCGTCAAGGATGATTGGATTGCCGTGTTGTAGCCAAGCTCTGCCAATAAGGCAATGAGATGAATACCGTAAAAGCGCAATGCGCCACCGCCCTGCGAGGTAAATCGCTTCCAATTGTTCAGACCATGGGTGTAGTGATGGGCTTGAAATTGCCAGTCAATGATGAGTTCTTTGCACTCATTTGGTTGAGTCAGTTGGTGGCGCAGCGCACGCCCCCAATCGGTGAGGCGAAAGAGATAGCTGATCCGAAAATTCTTGCCAGCTTGCTCCAGCCGGTCCATCAGCGAGATAGCCTGTTCAGGCGAGGGTGCCAGTGGTTTTTCCAGAATGAGATCAACCAATGACTTGCGTTGCAGGCATTGTTCGACCCAATAAACTTGGTCTTGCGGTCGTTTGGAAATCACCACGGCAGTGGCTAGGTCGAACGCCTGTTGCTCGTCGTCCACCCACAGGACATCCTGCTGGAGTGAGCGGATGTCCTCGCGCTGGCTCAGTCGCTCCCGATACCGTTTGGGCAGCAGCACAGTTTCGTCGCAACCATGCACCAGCGCCGGGAGGTAGCCGTACAGACCGAAACCGCCTCCCAAAATCAGAAACATGTTGTTGTCCTGTCTAGGTGAAATCTTCCGACGCGATGATATCGATGATGCTGCCCCGCAAGCCGCGCTTGCGCATAAATGCATTGATTTCGCCCGCAATATGCCGGCCGAGTTCAAGAGGCGCGGGCTGCCCAGGTCAAACTCGTCATCGGACAGGATCGGAATGCGGGTTCCGGGCACGTAATGGCCAATTTTTGCCGAACCGGGTTTCTCAAAGACGGCAGAAATATGTTCATGCGTCAACCCAAGGATTTTCAAGGGAATGGCAGCACGCGCCGGAAAGGCCTTGGCAGGCAATTTGCCATGTTGTCGAACGGTGTCCTCTATGAATGCCAGTTTGCGCATGCGCCAATTCTCGATGTCGGCGGACAGGCGCAACAGGTCTTGACCCAGCATCTTTTCACCCTCGCTGACCTTGCCCCATTGATCTTGATCGGCCTTGGAAGGGCTGGTACTTGCGCTCAGGAAAACCCGGATATTGCCGCCGTAACGTGCCGGAAACTCCAGCTTGGCAATCTCCATGCCCAGTGACTTGGCAATGTAAGTGAAGGAGGTAAAGCTGTAGGTTCGGGGATGCTCGTGATAAAAAGTGTCAAACTGCCGCGTCTTCAGGATGGAGCCGAGATAATGGTTTTCAAAAACCAGAATGGTTTTTGCGTGCGACAGAATTTTGAGCGAGCGCAGCACTTCACCCAGGTTTTCAATGTGCGCGAACACATTGGTAAAGGTGATGATGTCTGCCTGGCCATGCGCCTTGATAAATTGATGGGCAACGTCTTCGCAGACATACTCTTTTAACACCGTGTGCCCTTGGCTGCGTGCGTCATCCGATGCATCGGTGGGTTCAATGCCAAATGTTTTGGCGCCGCTGCGCTGGAAAATGGACAGCAAACTGCCATCATTGCAACCAATGTCCAGCACAGCCTTGCCCTGCAAACTCCCGGCGACTTCCTTGCAAGCCTCGACCAGTTGTTCCAGCCCCATCAATACATCGGCGGTATTGCGTGAGCGGTAATGGTAGGTGGATGGAAAAAGATCTTGTTTGGGCACCTGATAATGCTGATGCGCAGTCAGGCAGGTCGGGCAAAACAGAATATCAATGGGGAACTCACGGCAAATGCGCGTGTCATTGATTTTCACCAGATCATCCGGTAAGGGGTGCGAGCCCAAATTCAAGGATGGCACGAGATGTGAATTGCCACAGACTTCACATTTTCCGATTTCCGAGAGATATTGACTCATAATGATTTCTAGTGGCTGTGCTGGTTGAGTAGATTATGAAGAGACCAAAAATGATTGAATATCTGGCAGTGTTAATGGGGGATGTTGACTACCGATCCCACAGCCGCCAGGGGGCTTCATCTTCGTCCCACAATTTCGACAAGGCCTGTTTGTCCCGCAGCGTATCCATGGGCTGCCAGAAGCCGTCATGCTGCCACGAGGCCATTTGTCCGTCAGCGGCGAGGCCTTCCAGCGGGCCTTTTTCCCAAACGGTTTGATCGTCTTCAATCCGGTCGATGACTTGAGGGTTCAAAACAAAAAAGCCGCCGTTCACCAACCCGCTCTCACTTTGGGGCTTTTCCACAAAGGCCGACACCTTGTTGCCGTCGAGCACAATGCGTCCGTAACGGGCGGGCAGGGCGACACAGGCCACGGTAGCATCCAGTCCGTGGGACTTGTGGTATTCAATCTCGGCCGCAATGTCGATGTTTGACAAGCCGTCGCCATAGGTCATGCAAAAGGGCTCGCCCGGGTCCAGATAATCCCGCACCCGCCGCAGACGCCCCCCCGTCATAGTGTGTTCGCCGGTATCGACCAAGGTGACTTTCCAGGGTTCTGTGCGGCGATGATGGTAAGTGACCTGGTTTTCGGCCATATTAAAGGTAACGTCCGCACTGTGCAGGAAATAATTTGCGAAATACTCTTTGATAATATATCCCTTGTAGCCAAGGCAGATAATAAAATCATTCACCCCAAAATGGGTATAAAGCTTCATGATGTGCCAAATAATGGGGTGGCCACCAATTTCAATCATGGGTTTGGGGCGAACGCTTGATTCCTCGGCGATCCGTGTGCCAAGACCGCCAGCCAAAATAACGCATTTCATAGTTTTAAGTCCGTTTGAAATTGATTAATCAAGAGTTATGCGGCGGCCAATGGTGAGGTAATGTGCATTAGCCAGTTTCTCCACGGAAATCAGGCGCCGAGCATCAAAAATAGTTTTGCCAGAAACATCACATTGTTCCAGTGCAGCATATTCCGGCCATTTGGTGGCGATGATGATGATTTCGGCCTCTCGGACGGCTGCTTTCCAGTCTTTGCAAAAGTTTATGGCACCTGCTTTGGTGCCCATGCTGCGTTTGAAGTTTTCCGTGGCGATCGGATCATGCGCACTTACACCAACGCCCTTGTCCAGCAATCCGGCCACAATTCTGAGCGAGGCGGACTCGCGCACGTCATCGGTATCTGGTTTGAAGGCCAGCCCCAATACCAGGCATTTGCGTCCATCCAGATTGCCCAATTCACGCTCCAAAATGGCGACCACTTCGAGCGCCTGTGTTTCGTTGACGGACAACACCGCATTGAGCATGGCCATGGGCAGGCCCAGTTGTGCGCCTTGCGATTGCAGCGCTTGCACATCTTTGGGAAAGCAGCTTCCGCCAAAACCGCAGCCGGGAATGAGGTAGGTCAGAAGCTCGGGTTCAACCCGTTTGCCATTCACAATGGGGTTCAGGCGTTTGTCCAGATGCACACCCTTGAGCACTTCCAGAATGTCGATGCCGCCCAGCGCGGCCGCAAAATTCGCCATTTCATTCACGGCGGAAATCTGGACGGCCAACAGTGAATTGCTGACATATTTGGTCAGCTCTGCGGTTCGCGAGTTCACCGCCACTTTGTCGCAAAGCCATGAGGCATAAAGCGCTTGCTGGAAGGCCAGGGTTTTTTCGTCTTCGTAACCAAACACAATGCGGTCGGGGTTCATGAAATTGTCGACCGCGACGCCTTCACGCAAGAACTCCGGGTTCATGCCCAAACCGAAGGCGCCCAAGGTTTTGCCCGATGCCGTTTCAATCTCGCGGCGCAGCACGGTGTCGGTGGTGCCGGGTATCACCGTGCTTTTGACCACAATGGGTAAAAAGCGTTCACTGGTCTTGAGAAACAGCCCGATCTCACGAGCCACCTGCAGCACATAACTCAGGTCGATCACGCCGTGTTCGCTGGGCGTGCCGACGGCAATCAATGCGCCATCGGTGTCAGCCAGGGCGAATGTCAAATCATTGGTCGCCTTGAAGCGACCAGAGCTGACAACCTCGCGCAGCAAGTCATCCAGACCCTGCTCATAGATATGCGGAATCGCTTGGTTCAAGCCCTTGACGATTGAGGTTTCGGTGTCCACACAGGTGACCTGATGCCCTCTTGCCGCCAAACACACCCCGGAGACAAGCCCGACATAACCGGTTCCAATAATCGTGACACGCATTTCTTCAGGCCCCTTTGTGCGCGGCGTTTTCTTCCGCCAGGAATTGCAGATAACGATGAACGCCTTCGTCGACCAGGATCTTGGGGTCATAGCCCAACACAGTGCGCGCCTTGGTGATCACAGGGCAACGCCTTTGGGGATTATGGCTTAGGTAATGCTTGTCTTCGCTCACCGCGTAGCGGACTTCTCCGCTGTAACCGAGCACGTCGCGGCCCGCGCCTGCAAAGATTTCAGCCAGTTTTGACACACTGATTTCCGGCTTTTCAACGCCGATATTGAAGGCGTCAAATTTGCCGTGCAGCAAGCAAAGAAAATAACCCGCAATGGCATCCGAGATGTAGCAAAAAGTCCGCATCGGCGAGCCGTCCGAATAAAGAACAATGTCTTCTTGGTTAAAGATAAACCGTGCCAGATCCGCCGGTAAACGTTTGTCCCCTAGGCGCATGCCAGGCCCGTAATTGTTGAAGGGGCGCGCTACCGTAATGGGCACACCCTGGGTTTCGGAAAACACCTGGCACAAGGTCTCACCAAACCGTTTTGATTCGTCATAACAGGCGCGCGGGCCGACGCACGATACATGGCCCCGGTAGTCTTCGGGCGTGGGGATGTGGGCCGCATCCGGGTCACCATAAATCTCGCTGCTGGAGAAAAACAGCAAACCCTCCAGTTTCTTGCTGCCTTTGTAAAAGTCGAGCAGGTGGCGCAGGCCCCAGATATTCGCGTCGATGGTTTCCAGCGGATATTTTCGGTAAAACATCGGGGATGCAATCGATGCCATGTGCAGCACAAAACGGGCTTGTGCGGCGTCGGGGATGGATTCGAGCTTGTCGCGTGAAATATCAAAGGCCTGCAAGGTCAGCACCTTGGAATATTTGCTGTGAAGATCGTCCAGCCACCGGGGGCGTTCCAGCAAGAAGGTGTCCAGACCAATCACCTTGCGAATGCCAAGCTCCTCGGCGTAGTGCACCAGATAGTTCATGAACAGATAGCCCAGGAAGCCGGCGCAGCCGGTGACCAGAACGGTTCCGCCCTCAAAGCGTTGGCGGCGACTTCCGAGGGTTTGGTGAATATGCTGCAGATCGCCAAGAAGAATCGAGTTTGAATGCATGGTGTGTCGCTAGCCGGTCATTAAATGAGTTTTTCCAGACTGAGTTGGGACCAATCTGGAACCGTGATGTATCTCTTGCCAGAAAAGGCGGGCAGCCAGTCGGAAAGGCAAATAATTGGCGTCACATCCAGATATTGGCATTCCCAAAACCGGTGCGAATCAATATTGTTGCCCCGGGGGCAAATGCAGTAGCGGTGTTGCTTTAACTCGGCCAGGTATTCGGGGTAACTCAGGCCGGAGCGGTAGGTCACATCGGTCCGGTCTTTGAGGGCTTCGGTAATGTTTTTTCGGCTCGGGTGGGTGATATTGAAATTCACATAAATCCACTTGCTCTTGACGATGTGCCGGGATTGTTTGAACAGCTCTGCCGTGTCGCCATGCGCCCATTGTTTGTTGCCCAGTCCGGCTGGCATATGGCGCAGTTTAGGGTGGGAAAACTGCGAGCCGAACACATGCCACTCCTTGATCTTGGGATTCTCTAGGTGGCGCAGGTGCTCTGGCCCGATCATGTCGTCCGAGTTGTGCAGCACCAGAATATGTTCACGGTCAAGTTGCGGCAGGATGGCGGCGGTGAAGTACCACAGGAAATGGGTGTAAACAAAAATTTTGTCGCAACTGTCAATCAACGCAATATCGGCGGCAGTTGGGTAAAGAAAACGGCCACCGCTGTCATAACCGGGCACAAAGCGTTCCCGTGTCTTGATGTTGTCTCGGCCGTGGAACTGAACAATGTCGGCAGATGCGATCGTGATGTCGCACTGGGCCTGCAGGCGCTCGCCGGTGATGATCTGAGCTTCCGAAGTGGGCACCTCGTGCTGGTACGGCGAAAATTCTTTGACCCGCTTGCAATGCATGTGCAGGTTCAACATCTTGAGTTTTTGGCCTTGGTAGCTGATGTGCGGGGAGCGCACACCTTCATGCACATCCCAGCTGATCTCACACTCGGCCAAGGCAAGCTCCGAGCTTTCGTTTTGAAAGAAGCGGCTGTCCAGCGGGGTGTTTTTGGGGTCGACGCCACCGAGGTACTGACCCACCGCTGCGGCATCAAAAATTCCACCAAAGGCCTCAACTTCTGCGCTGTAGCGCTGCGCATCCAGCCCCTTGGCCGTGCTGTAATTGGGTGGCAGGGTTGGCAGGGGCCGCGCAACGGACGGCCCGGCATTGGCCAGAAACTGCCCCAGGTTGTCCATGTCGTTGACCGTGGGGTTGCCGATGAAATGCTCCAGCAGGGGTGCCAGGCTGGCGGATTCGCGTGCGAAGAAGAACGAGGCAATGCCACGGATGCGGTCTACCGGGTAGGCGAGTGGCGCGAATTGTTTTAGAGCGGCAATGTAACTGCTGGGGTCCTCAAACAGAAGCACATCGTTTTCAATGTGCACGATGTTCTCTATGCCCAAATGTGCACAAAGGTCGTGCAACACAAAAAATCGCTGGCTGGTGTGCCGCCAAAAGCCGTTCCTGAAGCTTTCATTGAACTGTGCGCTGCTTGCATAACGCTGTGTCAATTCGCTCGCTGGTATCGACTCTTCGAACACCACCTGACAACGCCCAAGGCGCTCCATGGGTAGCAGATGTTGCTGACTGACGGCAAGGTACAGGTGCGAACGCGGGCACAGCCTCTGTAGCAGGTCGATATTGTTGAACAGAAACTCCGGGGGAGGGTGGTGACCTGTGTGTACCAGAACAATGTTGGCTTGCATGGGGCTTCAGGGCAAATTCAGAACATCGAATGCAGTTGGCTGGCCACGTTCGCCCAGCTGTATTGCTGGCACAAAGCCTGGCGGCCGGCATTGAACTCATTGGCAGCGGCACGGGGGGATGTGATCTCGTCTTGCATTGCCAAGGTCAGATCCTCCAAACTGGGGTTAAGCACATAGCCGGTGCCGATCAAACCTTGCTTGCGCACATCAACCCGTTGTGCCGAAATCATTCTGGCAGTGCG
Organism: Candidatus Rhodoferax bjergmarkensis; assembly: GCA_016708345.1. Lineage (GTDB taxonomy): Bacteria > Pseudomonadota > Gammaproteobacteria > Burkholderiales > Burkholderiaceae_C > Rhodoferax > Rhodoferax bjergmarkensis. The sequence continues at coordinate 39,669 of JADJFX010000011.1, read as the reverse complement.
GGGTTCGCAGAAATCATCGGTGGCACCGCCGCCCGTCACAATCACCGGCGTGCCGCAGGCGATGGATTCAATCACCGGCAGGTTGAACCCTTCGGCGCGGTAGGGTGAAGTGTAAACGTCGGCCATGCCATACAGGTGGCGCATTTCATGCAGGGGCAGCGTGACGGACAGCATCTTGATCGCGTCCATGAACTCTTGGGTCAGCAAATGGGGGTGATGGCGCATGGCCTCGCGCACCACATCGGCACCGGCCAAGCCATACAGCTTTTGATCGTCCTTGAGCACGAGTCGCGCATGGGGGTGGCGTTTGTGAATCTCAAAAAAAGCCAGCAGCAGCAGGTCGATGCCCTTGTTGATGGTCATGGCCCCCAGGTTCAGGAACACAAAGTGCTCTGGCTGCAGCCCGATGGCTTTGCGCACAGCATTGCGCTCAACCTGAGTCATGGGGTAGAAGATGTCGGTGCTGACGCCGTGCGGGACGATGGTGATTTTTTCCGCTGCAAAGCCATACTCAACCAGCTTCATTTTGGACCAGCTCGATGGCGTGATGACGCCATTGTTGCCCTGCGTGAAGCGCTCAAGCTGCGGTTGTGGGTCCGGAAAATAGCCTTCCGGGCACAAACCATATTCCACGGTGATAAAGGTCAAGACCTTGTTAGCCGGGCTTTGAGAGATGTCGTAGGGCGAAGCAATCCGCAGCACGGTATCAAAGTGTTCGTCATCTCTCGGCGCTGGAATGCTCTGGATGATGGCCGTCATCGGCGCGGGAAAGCTGGGGTTGTTGTCGTTCGGGTTCCAGCGGGGATTGGCAAATTTGAGATCGCGGTGGCAAAGCGATAAGTCCGGAAATTTTGAGAGTTCACACAACTGGTACTGATTGACCATCGCGTATGAGTGATTGATTCCGCGCCATCCCTCAATCAAAATTTTCTTCATTCAAATTCCTGCGTTTGGCTTCTCGAACAATTCGCACAGCGCTTGTATCAACAGTGCATTGTGGCCTGCCATTTTGCGTGTATTGGGCACAATAAAGCCCAAAACGCCCCTCAGAATCTTTTGCACCAACGGGTGTTGGCGTGCCAGAACCACAGTTCACACGCTGCGGTTACGGGCCAGCGGCGGGTTCTTGGCAAAGTAGCGCTCAATGCCGCGCATCAGCGCGTCGGCCAGTTGCTCCTGGTATTCGTCGCTGTTGAGCTTGGTTTCTTCTTCCGGGTTGCTGATGAACGCGGCTTCCACCAGCACGCTGGGGATGTCGGGTGCTTTGAGCACGGCAAAACTGGCCTGCTCGACCCGTGGTTTGTGCAGCTTGCCCACCTTGCCGATTTCGCCCAGCATGACGCCGCCGAGTTTGAGGCTGTCGTTGATTTGCGCCGTGGTGCTCATGTCAAACAAGGCGTGCTTGACCTGCGCATCCTTGGCCTTGATGTTCAGGCCACCCACCTGATCAGCCTTGTTCTCCTTGGCCGCCATCCAGCGCGCCGCCGTGCTGGAGGCACCCCCCTGGCTCAGGGCAAACACGCTGGCACCCTGTGGGCGGGGGGTAAAAAAAGCATCGGCATGCAGGCTGATGAACAAGTCGGCCTTGACATGCTGGGCCTTGCGCACCCGCACATGCAGCGGCACAAAAAAGTCGGCATCGCGCGTGAGGTAGGCGCGCATGGTGTTGCCGTTCACCGAGGCTGCATTGATGCGGTCACGCAGCCGGTGCGCCAGGCGCAGCACCACGTCTTTCTCACGCGTGCCGCCGGGGCCAATGGCTCCGGGGTCTTCGCCACCATGGCCGGGGTCCAGCGCGATGATGATCAGGCGGTCGGTCTGCGCCACTGGTGCCATGGCGACCAGTGGCGCTGCTATGGGCGGCTTGACTTTGGGCGGTGTTGCAGGTTTGTTGCTATTTTGCGCAATCAGCTCACCCAAGGGGTCAGGTTCGGCGGTGTCAGCCGGTTTGTTGTCAATGGGGGGCACCGTGTCATGGGTGTCCTTCAGCCGTTCGGCGATCAGTGCCTCCAGCGGGTCCGTCATCTGGGTGGGGTACAAATCAAACACCAGCCGGTGCTGGTAGGCAGCCACAGGTGTCAGTGTGAACACCTGCGGCGCAATCGCCTGCTTCAAATCGAGCACCAAACGAACAATGCCCGGTGCAAATTGACCCACGCGAATGCCCGCAATGTTGGGGTCGTCCGACTGAACTTTTGCCACCAGTTCCTTCAAGGCCGGGTTCAGTTCAATGCCTTCCAGATCAACCGCCAGCCGCGGCGGATTGGCAACAAACGTGTGTTTGGTTTTGAGTTCACCATCCGATTCAATGGTCACCCGCGAATACTCCGGCGCGGGCCACACCCGCACCGCCACGATGGTGGCGCCACGCGCCAGGTGCTGCGTGCCCAGCAGCAGCACCAGGGCGCCCGACTGCAGCAGGCTGCGACGATTCAAGGGCGTACTCCATGAAAATCTTCTGCCAGGCCGTGGCCTGCTGCCTGCAGCAATGCGTCGCCCACCGGCGAGTGTGAGGTCAGGGTCACCCGCCGGGATGCATCCTCCAGCGCCTCAAGATGAACCACCAAGTCGGCGCGCGGGATGAAGCCAGCAGCTTTTTCCGGCCATTCCGCCAATTTCAGGCCGGGGCTGGCAAAAATATCGCGAAAACCGGCGTCTTCCCATTCACGCGGGTCGCTGAAGCGGTAAAAGTCGAAGTGCCAGATGGCAAGGCCGGGCAGTTCATAAGGCTCAACCACTGCGTAGGTCGGGCTTTTCACCCGGCCCTGTACGCCCAAGGCGTGCAGCAGGTGGCGCACCAGCGTGGTTTTGCCAGCCCCCAGATCACCTTGCAACTCGATGAACGCGTGGTGCACTGCAGGCTGCGCCGCCAGTGCGCTGGCAAACAACTGGGTGGCCATCTCGTTCGGCCAAAGCAGGCTTTTTACAATCGGGGTGTGACCCATTCCATCATTCCTATCAACAGCAGCCAATTGGTGTCCAACATACAGGCCTTGGCCCGCGAATTGGGATTCTCCCAAATTGGCGTGGCCGGTGTGGATTTGTCCTCCTGCGAGGCCGGATTATCGGCGTGGTTGGCGCGCGGTTTTCATGGTGAGATGGCTTATATGTCAGCCCATGGCCTCAAGCGGGCCAGACCTGCAGAGCTGGTGCCCGGCACGGTGAGCGTCATCACCGCCCGCATGGACTATTTGCCCGCCACCACACCACAGGGCTGGCAGCAAGTGGAGTTTGATCGCTTGCACAGACCCGCCGAAGCCATCGTCTCGGTCTACGCCAGAGGCCGGGACTATCACAAGGTCTTGCGCAGCCGCCTGCAAAAGCTCAGCGAGCGCATTGCAGAGCTGCTGGGGCCGTTTGGCCACCGCGTGTTTACCGACTCCGCGCCGGTGCTGGAGGCCGAACTGGCCGCGCGCAGCGGCCAAGGCTGGCGCGGCAAACACACGCTGCTGCTCAGCCGCGAGGCGGGCTCCATGTTCTTTTTGGGCGAAATTTATGTGGACGTGGCGCTGCCCGCCAGCGAACCAGTGTCCGAACACTGCGGCAATTGCACGGCCTGCATCGACGTGTGCCCCACGCAGGCCATCGTGGCACCGCACCGGCTCGATGCCCGGCGCTGCATCTCCTACCTCACCATCGAGCATGGCGGGCCGATTCCGCTGGAAATGCGCCCCCTGATCGGCAACCGCATCTATGGCTGTGACGACTGCCAGCTGATTTGCCCCTGGAATAAATTTGCCCAGCGCAGCGCCTTGGCGGATTTTGACGAACGCCAGGGCTTGGTCGGCAGCCAGTTGCTGAGCCTGTGGGCCTGGACGGAGGATGAGTTCCTGCGCTTTACCGAAGGCAGCCCGATTCGACGCATCGGTCATGAACGCTGGCAGCGCAACATCGCCGTGGCGCTGGGCAACGCGCTGCGCTTGCGGCCGGGTGACGCCGTCGCCTCTGCCATGCGCCTGGCGCTGTCGGGTCGGCTGGCAGGTGCCAGTGTGTTGGTTCGGGAGCACATTGAATGGGCGCTGGGTGTTGAGGGGTGAAAAATACCCATCAAATATGCCATTTGCGCACGTAGATATTGCGCGAACAGCTATAAAAATGATAGCTATTTAGCACTGTATTTGACACTTTGCAGGGGACTCGGCGCAACCTTTTTAACTTGAAAGTTAACCCAGTGCCCCCGTGCGTGGATTGAACATCCGCCTGGCGCAACAACAATCATTATCTCGGGGTGGCCCCAATTATTGCAGAGAACAAAAATACCAAAATACAATTTACCAAGCGTGAAAACTGACGGGTCAATACATATCAGCCATTAGAATGTTTACTTTTTTCAAAGTCATCAAACAGGAATAAAAATATATGAACGAAGAAATTTTTTCACAACAACTTGCGTGGGCAAAAAACAAAGGCCTGTTTCTCAACGAAAAAATTGAGCGCAAAAAAGTCAATGGTGTATATGGCATGTTTGCAACTGGAAATATTGCCAAAGACGAAATACTGGTTAGCTACCCGGTACAAAGTCGCACCCCGCAATTTTCCGATGTTAGCTATCCAGTTGATACCGCGAACGATGTCAAAAACATGCACCGGGCTGCTGTGGAGTACCAAAAAGGAAAGCTGTCTGATTACCATGGTCACTTCATGCAGTTTGAATCGCTTGATGACTTCAAATCGAGTTCAGTCTACTTTTTGACCGAGGATGAACTGGCCCTCATTCAATCAATGAACCGACTGCTCTATAAATCAGTTACGAAATTCAATAGTGCTGTCAAGAAACATATTGATACGCTGCTTCATATTGACCCGGCCATCAACACGGATGTAGCGACGCTAATTGTTTTGAATTATTGCAGCAGAGCATGGGGAGATGTTGGCTTTCTGCCTGTCATTGACTTGTTCAACCACTCTGAAAAACTGGGAAACACCAAAGAAGTTATCGATCAAAAAGACATACTCTTGGCAAAAGTTGACTACCAGGCTGGCGACCAAATTTGGATTTCATACTCGGTCAAAGATATATATCACCACTGCATCATTTTTAATTATTTTGACCCCAACGATACTCATTATATTCATTTTGGGGACCGGTTTACGCAAACTGCAACCAGCAACTTTGAAAGGCAAATCGCCCATCATTGCTTGACGAAATATAACATTGCCAGCAGTGAATCAGATGGTGCTCTGCACTACCAAATAACCGATGTTGATGCTTTGTTCCTGGAGCATGCACCATCAGTAAAGTTGGTGGAATATATCAAAGACAACTGTTTCAGGTTTGAAGAAGAGTTTTCTGCAAAGAATTGTTCATTCCAGTCTTTCATTATTCGCATGAATGAAGTTTTGAATATCCTGATTGGTTTTAATAACGTGGATAAAATAAACCTTGCTGAGCTACCTGATAAATTACACCGTTTTTTTTATATGCTACAGAAAGAAAAGCAAATGTTGCTCAAAAATTTGGAGTGGGTAAGCTTTTTGGCGCGGTCTCGATGAGTTCTTTCAAGAAACGCCCGACGCTCCAAGGGCGTTCGTTATTTACTTCGAGCCTGTCCCCTTTTATGAAGATGCTGAGACTTGGCGCAATCCTGAACGTCAATCCTTGATCATGTTAGCCAGTGCTTTTCGGATAAGCTGTAGGGCGTTTTAACCTGCTCTTGAGGTTTTTGTTACATGTCCACTGGAATTGTCTTTACGGTAGTCGGCGACGACAAGCCCGGCTTGGTTGACCAATTGGCGCAAATTGTTGCCCACAACGGCGGCAACTGGCTTGAAAGCCGCATGAGTGAATTGTCTGGCCTGTTCGCGGGCATAGTGCATATCTCGGTTGACCCGGCAAAGCTACCGGGTTTGCGGCTGGCCCTGGAAGCGCTGAGCAGTGCTGAGTTGAAGGTGGTGGTGGCCGTGGGCAAGGGCGGTGCCAGCGATGACACCTGTCGTCAGATGCAACTGAGTTTGGTCGGCAATGACCGCCCCGGCATCGTGCGTGAAGTCGCCAGCGCGCTGGCCGGGCACCGCATCAACGTGCGTGAAATGAATACCACCATCACCAGCGCGCCGATGACCGGAGACGCCTTGTTCACGGCCACGGCAAAAATTGACGTCCCCGTGGCCTTGAATCTGGCCGAGCTGGAAGATCAACTCAACGCCATCGCCGACGCGTTGACCATCGATATTGATCTGGGCGAGATGGCGCATTCGTAAATATCAGTCAAGAATCAGGGCACCTCTGCCATAACAGCCGCGCGTTCCATCAAGACCAGCACAAGGGTGCAGGTTAGGGATGCAGAAATCACAAATATCCCATTTCTGGCGGCACTGGCGGCACTGGCGGGTGCATTGCGTCGTTGCAATCCGCTCGTTTAGCTGGCTAAACTTCGCGTCTTGCGCCTGGCACTGCATCCCGTCAGCACTGGCCATAAACGGTACTTTTGCAATTTTTGCATCCCTTATTTGATTTCCATGCTCGTTTTTGCTTCAAATTGCTACATTTTTTGTAGCTATTCACCCAGTATCCACCTGCGCAATGCGGCATTTAATTCTATTTCCAGATCGATACGACATCAGGCGCGAAGCCACTGACGGTGCTATAGAAAGTGCTATAGCTTGTCCCAGCTCATTTCGAGCTGTTCCGCAAGGGCAAGGCAAAGCAACAACATCATCTGATTGATATGGAAACGCAATAAGCATCCATCCCCGACAGCCAAAATTGCCTAGGATTGTTGACCGGCTCCCTGTATTAAGCTTGGCCGGCTCAATGCCATTCACTTGTCGAAGACAATCGCGCACACTACCCAGCCAGCAACAAAGGACGACATGACAGGCCAATCCATCTTATCTACGGACATGGATCACAGCGGCAGCGTGAAAGCACTCACGGCTGATCCGATATTTGGCAAAGCACCTTACCTTGGCTTGGCGCGCTTGCTGCCCTATACCCGGGAAAAGTTGATTGCGCCGGGTGAATACCTTTATCGCAATGGCGCGTCAGTAACCGACATGTTCATTCTGTTGGAAGGGCAAGTCAGGTTGACGTCAAAGAACGGACACGAACTTGCTCCTGCCAGTCAGCGCTTGGGGGAAGAAGCCGGTACGGATTTCAGCACCTACCTGGCTGATGCAGTGGCCTTGACGCCGGTGCGCGTGCTGGTAATACCCAAAAACAGCGTGTCCACCCTGTTTGCAGGGGTACCCAAGCTCAAAGCGGAGTTCTATTTTTCGCTGATGCAAATTTTTGCCGGCGAGCATCTGCATTCACAAGCGCCTGCCAAACCAGATGCCAAAGCGACTGCCCCGATGGCGGTGATCGACAAAGCACCGGAAACCATCGTCAATGTGCTGGGTTGGCTGATGACTCTGTTGGCACCCGCTGCCATTTTGCTTTTCAGTGGCAGTTGGGGGCTGGACCGGAACACCATCTACTTTCTCGCGATTGCGTCATCGACGGTGGTGATGTGGGTGTTCTCCTTGGTCGATGACTACATTCCCGCGATATTTGCCATTCTTGCCACCCTGGCGATGCAATTGGTGCCCATATCGGTGGTGCTGTCCGGCATGGCTTCTGATGGTTTTATGCTGGCCATGAGTGTGCTGGGTCTGGGGGCGGTCATCGTGGCCTCGGGCCTGAGTTACCGGGTGCTGCTGATGCTGCTTATCAAACTGCCCAACTCCGCCTTTTGGCAAAACAGCGCCTTGCTGTCGGTTGGTTTTTTGCTGACACCGCTGATTCCTTCCATCAATGGCAGGGTGGCACTGGTGACGCCCTTTCTTTCTGACATGCTGGAAATATTGCACCACAAGGCCAAGGGCCTGGCGGCCAATAAACTCGCGGTTTCAGCGTTTACCGGGGTGAGTTTGCTGTCCGGCATTTTTGTCAGCAGCAAGTCGGTCAATTTTGTGGTGTTTGGACTGCTGCCCGATCAGGTTCAGGACCAGTTTCAATGGGTCGGCTGGTTTATCGCGGCGGCCATGACGGGGCTTATTTTGCTGGTTTTGTTTGCTATTTTGATGGCCGTCATGTTCCGCGGTGACGAGCCTGCCGCCTTGTCCAAAGACCAATTGCGCTTGCAGCTTTCCCTGATTGGCAAGATGAAACAGCGGGAATGGGCAGCGGTCATCGGTGTTGTGATTTTTATGCTGGGGGTGCTGACCACTTCCATGCACAAAATAGGCTCACCCTGGCTTGGAATGTCCATTTTGTTTGGCATCTTGCTGTTTGGTGCGCTCAACAAAAATGAGTTCCGGGAAAAAATCGACTGGCCGTTTTTGATGTACCTGGGCGGCATCGTCGGCCTGACCAGCGCCATCAATTACCTGGGGCTGGTCGGTATCATCGCCAGCAGTGTGCCGTGGTTGGGTGAATACATGCACACCAATTTCAGCATGTTTATTTTGCTGCTGTGTGGTGTGGTGTTCGTTATCCGGCTGGCGGTGCCCATCAGTGCCACCATTGCCATGCTGGCCACGGTGTTGATGCCGGTGGCGGTCCACTATGGTGTCAATCCGTGGGTGGTTGGCTTCGTCATACTGATAGTGGGGGAGATGTGGTTTCTGCCCTACCAGTGCTCCTACTACATTCAATACCGACAGTTGACCAAAGGCATGGTGTTTGACGAGCGTGTATTCCTTAAATTCAATGCCCTGTCCAACCTGACCAAAATTGCCGCGATCTATGCCTCGCTGCCGTACTGGAAAAGCATGGGAATGTTATGAAAAAACTTCGTCTTATTTTTGTTTTTTCATTTCTGCTGGGTTTGGCCGTGCTCATCATCGGATTCAACACCACCAAACCACGCCTCTTGGTGCTGCAAAGTTATGACAAGGACTACGCCTGGTCCCGCGAGGTCGATGTCGGCATCCGGCGTGTGCTGGGCAGCCGCTCAGAATACGCCGTGCGCTGGTTTTACATGGACACCAAACGCCATCCCTGGAAAGATTTCAAGGTCAATGCAGGCCGCTCGGTTCAAAAACTGATCAACAGTTGGCAGCCTGCCGTCGTCATTGCCATTGACGACGATGCCCAGCAATTCGCCATGAAAGCGTTCAACAACCGGCCTGATGTGAAGGTGGTTTTTGCCGGCGTCAACAGCGCAGCGAGTGCCTATGGTTACGACAAGTCCTCCAATGTGACCGGCATTCTGGAGCGCCTTCCACTCGATGCTGTTCGTGAAACCATGCTCATTGCCTCGAAAAGTCGCAATTTGACTTCTCCCGCACGTATTCTGTTTTTGGGTGACCGGTCTGAAACCGTGGTGGCCGATGAAGCCTACTTTCGCGGGTTCGACTGGGCTCCACTGCAGGTGCAAGCTTCGCAACTGGTGGAAACCTTTGACCAATGGAAAGCGTCCGTGCAGCTGGCGCAGCAGCAGGCGGATTTCATCGTGGTTTCCAACTACCGCAAAATTTTGCGCACAGCAGGTGGCAGCGACTTGGTGCCACCGCAGGAGCTGATTGACTGGACCGAGCAAAACAGCCGCGTACCCATTTTGGGCACCAATGTTTTTTTTGCGCAGGATGGTGGCATGCTGGCCATTGGCACCTCGCCTTACGAACAGGGTGAGGTGGCCATGCGCATGGCCAGGGATTTGCTGGACCACCCTGGCAAACCCACCCAGGCCATTGCCATCGAGACAACCAAGCAGTATGTGGTGGCCATGCGTGCCTCGCGCATGCAGGCACGCCAGTTCAAGCTGCCTTCGGTGTATGAGTCTGCGGCGCGTTCATCCAATAATTTTTACCCCTGAGCCGCACGCGCACATGGGGCCTTATACCGGTCAGGATTCTCTATGTTGATGCGAAAAATGCTGGGGCAGGGTGTGGCTCTGGTGGTATTGCTTGCGCTGTACGGATGCGCAGGCAATTCTCATCATTCAACGGGTGAATCGCCCGCCATTCATACCACCAGAGCGTTGGCAGACGCCCAGGTTCCGGTGGAAGCCGAACTCACACCGCACCCCACCGGCAGCCTCAAATCGGGTGAAAGTGTCTTGCGCGCGGTGCTCGATGCCTACTCGCAGGTGCCGCAAGAGCCGATTTTGCGCATCGAAACGCAAGCCCACTTGCGCGCCATTCATGCGCTGGCCATGGCACCGCGCGGCAAGGCGCTGGCCACAGCTTCCATTGACCGAACCGTTCGGCTGTGGGACCCCGTCAGTGGCAAGGCCGTGGATGCCCTGCGCCCACCCACTGGACGACGGGGCGCTGGCACCACTTACGCCATGGCCTACAGCCCGGATGGTAAAACGCTGGCTACTTCGGGTTTGACCTTTTTCTCACGCCCCTCGGACCAGCTCAAACGCGCCACCTTCATCGTTTATTTTTTTGATCCGGTGCAAAAAGTGGTAACGCGAACCCTGGAGGGACTACCCGGCCGGGTCCATCACCTGGCCTATTCGCCCAATGGCCGCTATCTGGCTGCAGCCTATGGGTCTGACAACGTGCCGGAGCTTGGCCCGCAGCGTATCGCAGGCTCAAGTGGTGTGCGAATTTATGACGCAAAAACCCTCGCCTTGCTGCGCGAAACCGCCACTGAAACGCCTTGTCAGTGGGCAGAGTTTGACGGTGCCCAGCAATTGCATGTGGTTTGCCAACGGGTTGTTTTGCAGTACAACGGCTTGCAGCTTGCCCGCATGCGTGAGTCTGAAAGCGGGGCATTTTTCAAGGGCGCACTGTCCCCTGATGGCCGTAACCTGGCGGTATCCCACCTGGCGTCGGCACAGGTTGATCTGCTCGACACCAGTGACTTGACCCTGCGGCCTATGGTCAGCCAGGACAAGCAAGGCTTGGCATCCACGGACGTTGGCGAACTTGTGCTGTCCTGGTCGCAAGGCGGCAGGTACCTGTATGGGGCCGGGCGGCGGCTCAATTCTCAGGTGTCGGGTAATCGGCTTTTCAAGTGGCAAGCGGGTGACAAAGGCGCTGCGCTGGCCATTGATCTGGGGCCGCTCGACGCGCTGTCCATGCTGGGCGGTCGAGACGGGAAGATTTATATCGGCACTTCGTCCGCAACGGTCGTCACCATCGACGGCAAAGACCACGTCAAAACCGCCATTGAAAACGCAACCATTGATTCCGAAAACCGACCGGGCGGCCTGCTGGTCTCGCCAGATGGCAGAACCGTGGCCTACAGCGACGACCACGCGGGTGCCCGTCGCTACGTCTTCTCGCTGGACCGGCGCACCCTGCTGCCTTGGGCCGATGTCAAAACCACATCAGCCCTGAGTGCGGCCCTGGTCACAGGTGACCCGCAGGTTCGCCAATGGCAACTGAGCAAACAGGTGCTTTGCGCGGGCAAACCGCTCGACCTGGGCGGCACCACGGCCCAAAATCTGGCCATCGATCCACGCGGACGGGGCTTTGTCATTGGTACCGACAGCAGCGTCATTCACTTTGACCGCCAATGCCGGCGCCAATGGGAAACGCACAACCAGGCACGCAGCATTGCGGTTGCCATTGCCGATGAAGCAGGCCTGGTGCTGTCGCAGGACGAGGCCGGTGTGGTGCGCTGGATGCGCTTGGCTGACGGCGAAAAATTACTGTCCTTTTTCCCCAGCCTGGCCGGGCGCAGCTGGACCACCTGGACGCCGCTGGGGCATTACGATGCCTCGGCCGAAGGCGAGGCGCTGGTGGGCTGGCACGTGAACCGCGACCGCCACCGCGAAGCCTTGTTTTACGGCGTTGGGCGGTTTCGGGACTTGTTCCATAACCCGGATGAAATCACGCGCAGCCTGACACAAACCGACAAGATGGCACAGGACGCTGAAGTGGGCCGGGCGCTGGAACTCGGGCGTGCCCTGCGCGACCGGCTGCCACCGCAGGTTCGGATTGTCTCGACGCAGGAAAAAAGCGGCAAGGAAGGCCTGGTCGCCCAGCTGTCGTTCTCCTTGCGGGTGCCCACCGGCGATTCAGCCGTGCGGGTGCGCGCCTTGGTCAACGGGCGACCCGCCGGAACCCCCTTGGCGCTGGCCATTGAGGATGGCAAGGAAGAAACCACCGGCCAGATGTTTGTGCCCCTGCCGGATGACGAAGTGGAGGTGGCCCTGATCGCCGAAAGTCGTGGCATGGCCAGCGAGCCGGCCAAAGTAAAGCTGCACGAACGGCTGGCCGACGGCACGGCAGCCGCCAGTGCGCAACTGCGCCCGCGTCTTTACGCGCTGGTGGTTGGCGTCACCAAATACCAGAGCAGCCGCGTGCCGCCGCTTGATTTTCCGGCCAAGGATGCCGGTGACTTTGCGCAGGCCTTGAAAATACAGGCCGGGCAGCTCTACCGTGGTGTTGAAATTCGCCTGCTGACGGACGAAAAAGCCACCCGCGAAGGCATCATTGACGGCATGGATTGGTTGCGCCGTGAAGTCACCGCCAACGACATTGCGGTGGTGTTTTTTGCCGGCCATGGTGTGAACGACAGCATCAGCCAATATTATTTTTTGCCGCATAACTCAGACATTTCCCGCCTGCGCAGCACGGCCATTTCCAACGTGGACATTGTCGAAACGCTCCAATCGCTGCCCTCCAAGGTGCTGGCCTTTTTGGACACCTGCCATTCCGGCAACGTACTGGGCACCGGCAAAAAGCGCGCGCTGGGCGACATCAACCGCTTGGTCAATGAGTTGACCAGCGCCGAAAACGGCGTGGTGGTGTTTGCCTCTTCCACCGGCCAGGAAACCTCGCAGGAAAGCACCGAATGGAACAACGGCGCGTTCACCAAGGCGCTGGTGGAAGGCCTCTCGGGGCGCGGCGACTTCAATCGCGATGGCGTCATCTCGCTGAACGAACTCAACCTCTGGGTCGCAGACCGGGTGAAGGACCTCTCGGGCGGCGAGCAACACGCCAACATGATCCGCCCGGACTCCATCCGGGATTTTCCGTTCTCCCTGATCAAAAAGCCCTAGTTTTTGCCACAGAAATTGTCGTTACACGCTATTAAAGTTATAGCTGGTTGCGCAGGTTCTACCTGCGCAATTGGCCTTTTTGATGCTTAAAAAGGCCCTAGTTGAAACGGACTACCAGGTAGACTCCAGCAGCGCCACGTATTCGGGCCGCTTGTTGGCCATGACCTTGAAGCTGCGCAGCAGGTGGGCCAGCTCGCCATCGGTGATGCCGTAGAGCCGGGCCACCAGCTTGTCGTTTTCGGCGCGCAGGGTGTCTTGGGCTTTGGCGGTGAAGGGCACGTCAAGCTGTTGCACGCCAAACAGGGGGGGCAGCGCACCGAAGTCGTCCCAGACCTTGGGGCTGGGCGCTGCCAGGGTGAGCAGCAGCGCATTTTTGGCCAACTGGGCATAAACCGGATTGCTGCGGATTTCGTCGTCGCTGGGTTGCGGCATGGGCAGGCGGTAGAGGTAGGTCTGGCTGACGTTGATTTGAATCATCTGCCGTGCGATCCAGTCCGCCGGCACACTGTTGAACCATGCCAGCGCAAACAGCAGACGCAGCGCAGACACCGACTGCACGCTCACTTGGCCCTCAGAATTGAGTGTGTAGTTTTTGGGTGTGTTGAGAAACATCGAATGCCCGGAGCCACAGTTTTTGGGGATCAGCGCAAAAATTAAGGTGCGCTCGTCTGTGTCTCGGGCAATGGTGCGAAAGCCTATGCGAACAAACTCGCGGTCATAACGAATGGCCCCAGCGTACTGGGCAACCTTCGCTTTGGGCACCGCTAGGTCTTGCGCCATGCGGTGCAACTCTTTGCTTTGCAAGCGGGCGTCAAACGCATCGGCGTCGAGCCAATACTGCGCCTCTTCAAACATGTGGCTGTACTGCCAGATCATCTTGCCCTCGTACAGAGGTAGCAAGCCCGGTGCCTCTTTCTCAAGGAAGAGGTCTTTGTCGTCAGTCATGTGCAACTCGCGGCGGAAATCCAGCCAGTTTTCGGACAAGGCCTCAAATGCTGCGTAACACTTTTCCAGAATCGCCACGTCATCCCTGTGGCGCAGCTCCATCAGCGCCCAATGCTCAGGCGAGAGCGCCTTGAGCGTCTTGACCGGGTAGGGCACATGGCGTTCGGGGTCGTTCAATTCAGCCGCATCGAGCACATAAAAAGCAGTGTCGATGGTGCCCGCATACAAGCCCTCAGGCGGGGTATTGACCACTTGCATCAATGCAAATTTGTAGCGCGAGTCCACATCGGCAAAGATGCCGTTGCGGTTCTCAAAACTCCAGAAAAACGGCATCTGGCAGTGCGTAAAAATGTGTTTACGCAAAATGGTGGAGCCTTCTTCAAACATCAGCGCGCTGGGCAGCACGTAGTTCAGGCTGCCACCTGCGGCCAGCAGGCCCAGGTTGCGCTCGACAAACAGGCGAAACAAATTGCCATCACCCGCGCCCTTGTTGAGCGGCGAAGCGGCGGTGTAGTAGTCGTCCGCCACCTCCATCTCGCGCTTGGCTGCTGCGTAGGCGCTGGCAATGTGTTTGCTAGCGAGCAGACGCTGTTGCACGGCGACCTTTTCAGTGTTTTTCAGGCTGCGGTAGTTGCTGTGGTACTGGGGAAAAAAGTCGGTGTCGGAGAACTTTGTTTTGTCCCACGGCGGGTTGCCCACAATGATGTCAAAGCCGCGCTTGCCACCAGCAAAGGCTTCGGGGAATGCCACCTCAAAATGGAAGAAGTGGTATTTGGCGGCGTAGGCTTCCACTAGTCTGAGGGCGGCGCTCTTCCTGGCGGCATCGTCAAACAGCTGGGTAATGATGTTCGGCGTCTTCTTCAACGCTTCCCACGCTTGTGGCTGCCCCTCGGCCAGCATGGCGCGCCCGGTGCACACAAAGCTCAGGGCGCGGGACAGCAGGTTGAGCTTGGGGACGATGGTGTGCTTCCACAGCGCTTTGGAGTGCTCCACCTCTTCGGCGGTGGTGTCGCGCATGGCGTCCAGCTCTTGCATGACGGTACGCAGGTCGTCAAACCGTGCGCCGAGGTTTTCCACAAACATATCGTTTTGCGCCACCTCCACCGCGTTGTAGTCAATGAAGTCTTGCACAGTGGCCCCCATGAGGGAGTTGCCGTGTTGCACATGGTGCTCAATGAACGAGAGGGGCGTGCCAAAGATGAAGCTGTCCATCCACAACGATAGGCGCGCCAGCTCTACGGCAAACGGGTTCAGGTCCACGCCAAAGATGCAGCGCTTGAGCAGGGCGCGTTTCAAAATCTGCGCGTCTTCCGGCACGCAGTCGAGGTTTAAAAACTGCAGTTGCTCGGTAATTTTGCTGCGCTCTTCGCCCACCAGCTGCTGCAAGGCGGCGTCTGTGTCGAGCCGGGCCAGCGCCAAGTCGGTGAGGTAGCCCAGGGCTTCGACTAAAAAGTGCCCGCTGCCGCAGGCGTTGTCCAGAATTTTGAGGTTCATGAACGCGCGGCCATCGGCGGTGTCACCGTCTTGCGTGGCCGCTTTGGCCGTGGCTATGGCCCGGTCCACGCTGGCTTTGACCAGCGGCTGGGACAGCACGGGCTCGGTGTAGTAACTGGCAGTGGTTTTGCGGGAGTTGCTCGCGCTTTTGAGAAACACCTCACCTTTTTTGACGCTGACTTCGCGCAGCGACTTGAAGCCTTTTTCTTTGCGAATCAGGGCCTGGTCGTAGGCATCGAAGTAGGCTTCCACCGTTTTGCCTCTGGTGGCGGTGCTCTCATACTCCAGGTACACCGCCGTTTCTGTGGCGCGCTCAAAGCGAAACTCCAGCAGGCCTTCGTAAATGCGGCCCAGGTGGGTGACGCTCATGTTTTTGAAGTCGCGCCGGGTGTCAAACAGCGTGTTGCCCCGGTGGGTCTTGTACAACAGCTTTTCCAGCAGCTCGCGCAAGGTGGCGTTGTCAAATATCTTGGGCCGCAGCAGCAGCGGGGCGCGTGCCGGGTCAAACAGGCCCCCGTTGAACAGGGGGATGTCAATGTCTTCGGCACCGCCATCGAGCATGGCAAACAGTTGTTTGAGTGCGTACACACCGTCATGCAGCTTGTCACGGTCAGCAGCTTGCGCACGCAGGTTCTGAAAAATTTGGTCCAGACTGAAGCGCTGGTAAAAGAGATGCGCTTTGAGCAGGGCTGCATTTTTGTCTTCAAAATACACCACGAACAACAGGCGGAACAGCAGCACCACGCTGTTTTCATAAACGCTGGCCAAGCTGGCTTTGGGGCTGGCCTTGAAGATGGCGCGGCCCATGATTTCAAACAAGGAGTCCTCACCCGCGTAGCCGTAGATGACGGCCTTGAGGTTTTCTTCCACCGCCAACGTGAAATCGGCAGACGCCGCAATGGCCTGCGCCATGGCGCTGACCTTTACACCATCCTTTGCACCATCGTCCGTGCGAACGTAGGTTTCACGGCAAAAGAAAAAGGCAAACAGGGCAAGCGCCCGGGTCTTTTCTGCGCCCGCTTCCAGTGTGCAGATGGTTTCCAGATCAAACTCGATAAAGGTCTTTTTGGCGGTAATCTTGTCGGTGTCGTACACGCGCCAAAGCCTGCCGTTGGTCAAAAACCCGAAACGCACGCGCAGCGTGCTGAGGTAGCTTTGCAGCTGGTGGTGGGGGTTTTCTTTGGCGTCCGCCTTGCCGGTGTCGAGCTTTTTGCCCCACGCTTTGGATTCGCAAATGGCGGTGATCAGCTGGTGGTCTTGGGTGGCAATCAGCGCGTCTTCTTGCGCAGCGTGCAGCAGCAGGCAGTAGTCCGGCTTGGCAAACTTGCCCTGCACGGTGATGCCTTGCTGGTAGGCCTTGTGCCAACCCAGTTGCGCCAGAAGCGGGGCGATGAATTTTTCTTCCAGCTGCGCCTCGTTGCGCGCCGCCAGCGTGTCGGCATCAAAATGAGTTTGCAGCCAGGCGTCCAACCCATGGGGCAAAGGCTTTGCCGCCAATTCGCTGGCCTTTTGCGCAATAAAGCCGTCGTCGAGCAGTGTGTTGGTCAGCCAATGCCGGGGGAAAAGGTCTTGTGTCATGAAGGGGCGTGTGCAAGGGTTTTTTCTGCATCTTGATTGCAGAATTGGATTCTCGCCAGTCTATCGCACTGCATTTTGCTATTGAAATAGTAGCTGGTTGCGCACGTTCTGCGTGCGCAAACGGCCTTTTTTATCCTTAAAATTCATTCTGATCCTCGCCACCGTGACACACTGTGTCACAGGCGGGATGATCTGGGCAGCACGCTGTCGCGGCCACTGCCTTTGGCGCGGTACATGGCTTCGTCGGCGCTGCGGGTCAGGCTGAATTCGTCGGTGCCGTCGTCTGGATAGACCGCGATGCCGATGCTGCAGGTGATGTGCAATTGGAGTCCTTCCATGGTGCAGGGTTCACGCACCGCCTGGCGGATTTTTTCGGCCAAATCCAGCGCGGTTTTTGAGTTCGCCAGGCTGGGCATCAGCACCACAAATTCATCACCACCCAAACGCGCCACGGTGTCCGAAGCGCGAATCGAATCCTGCAGCCGCTGTGAAACTTGGCTAAGCACCGCGTCACCCACCGCATGGCCATGGTTGTCGTTCACCGGTTTGAAGTTGTCCAGGTCAAGAAAGATGACGGCAAATTGTCCTTGGTGGCGTTTGGCGTGCGCCAGCGCCTGATTCAGCCGGTCGCTGAACAGGGCACGGTTGGGCAGACCTGTCAGCGGGTCGTGCTGCGCCATGTGGCGCAATTGCTCGGTCATTTTGTCGGCCAGGCGCAATGCCCGATGACGCGCGGTGACCAAAAACCACCCAAGCATGGTCAGAGTCAGGCTCAAACCAATACCTGTGAACGCAATCACAGAAGCTGCATCAAAACCATTGCGTTTGAAGAAGTCATCTTGTGTGCTCAAGGCGAGCGTCCAGTTTTGGCCTGCAACCACCATGTATTCATGGGCACTGAAGCTCTCTTTCGCCCTGGAAACATCGGAGCTGGGGCTGTTGCCAGAGTGGTACATCAGCGCGGGGGCTGCAAGGTTGACATCGTCGTAGATGGCAAGGTCAATTCCGGGGGCCTGCTTGCCATACAAACTGGCCATGAAATCGTGCATGTGAAACGCGGCGAACACCCAGCCCACCAGGGCGCTGCGGCGCTGGTCAACGCTTTCACGTGCTTGGCCATCGGCAAAAACCGGCAAATACATGATGAATGCCGGGGGGGCCATGTTTGTCGGCTGATCGACGCTCAAGGCCACCTTGCCGGAAATGGCCGCCATGCCGGAATCCCGCGCTTTTTCCATGGCGAGCCTTCGCACGGGGTCAGCCCAGACATTGAGTCCCAGCGGTACCCGGTGTTTGCCCATGAAAGGTTCGTGTTGAATGACGGGGGTGAAGAGTCCGGACTCGTCTTGCGGGTGGATGGTGTAGTCTGCAAAGCCGAGCTTGCGCATGGCAGACTCATGCGCTGATTTTTGTTCAGGTGCCACATTTTCAATGAGGCCGATTACTTTGATGCCTGAAAAATTGGCATCGAGCTGCAAGGTTTCAACGTAGCGCCGTACCGCGTTGCGGTTGTTGAGCCCGGTGGTGGACAGCAGCCCCTGCACGCCGCGCAACATCAGTTCATAAGTGGCAACACGCTGTTCAACGCGGCTTACGGTTTCGCGCAGTGCAAAATCAAACTGGGAACGCAGTTCCTTGCGCGTCACCTGCCGTTCGTGATCCCAGACCAGGCCCGTCACACCCAGTGCGATGACCAGCACCAGCCAAGGCAGCAGCAAGGGCAGCCGCGATGCAGCGCGGGGTGGGGACATGTTTGCCACAGCCAAGTCAGAAATTGACCATGGCCGCGGCCATATCCGGCTTGAAGTATTTCTCAAAAATGCGCTGCATGGTGCCGTCAGCCCGCATGGCGTTGACCAGCGCACGCCATTTTTCCTGCTCTGCAGCAGGCAGGGCTTTTTGCGACATGATCAGCCCGTGGGGAACGGGCGGGTCGTTGAATTCGATGATGGTGGTCAGGTCGCGAATCTGCTTTTCTTCCAGCTTGGGGTAATCAAAAGGCTCAATGATCATGCCCTGGATGCGGTTGAGCATCAGTGTTTGGTACAGCGGGGCTAGAGCTCCGCCCTGGCTGAGCCGGTTGCGGGTGTGCAGGCTGTCAACCAGGCGGTTGGCGGTCTCGCTGTAGCGAAAACTGCGGATCACACCGAGCTGTAATTTGTCATTTTTTTCAAAATCAGCCAGATTGGCGACACCTGAATCCTTGCGCACCAGCAAATAGTATTTGTTGCTGAAATACCAGGCAAAGGCGGCGAACTTGTTGCGCTGCTCGTTGGCAATGCCGGACAGGCTGAAGTCAAGCGCGCCCGATTCAATCAACTGCCAGATGCGCGCGCGCGCCATCAGACTCACTGAAACTTTGCAGCCCGAGCGGCGAATGAGCTCGTCGGCGACATCTTTGTCGATACCCGTGTCGGTGGCGGCTGAATAGAGCAAGCCGTGGTCGTGCAGCGCCAGCGTAAAAGGGCGCGAGCACTCAGGTGTTGCCGCATGGGCTGAACAGACACTGAGCCCCAGGAGCACCAAGGCAAGGAAAAAACGGGTGGCCACAAGCAAGTCCTTTTTAACGCAGGTTCGCAATGAGTTTACTTTGAAGCTGAATTCCTCAGCTGAGCACTCGAAATTGTCAGCCTCGTCCTGTCAATGCAGACAAAATTTATGTAAAAAACACCTGTACCGCACTATTTCATTGCGCAAGCAGCTACTAAAAATATAGCAAATAGGGTCGTCAAAGCACCTATTTACTGCCCCTGGACTCTCTGCAGCCTCCTGTCATTCATGCCGCAGCGCCTCAATCGGGTCCAGCCGCGCTGCCCGGCGGGCCGGAAAGTAGCCGAAAACCACCCCAATACCGGCTGAAAACAGGAAGGACAGCAGGTTGACGCCGGGGTTGAAGATATAAGGCACGTCCATTAAATTGGACAGCCCCAGCGAAGCGGCGGTGGCCAGCACAATGCCGATGACGCCGCCCAGGCAGGCCAGCACCACCGCTTCAATCAGAAACTGCAGCAGCACCTCGCGCTCCAGCGCGCCAATGGCCAGGCGCAGGCCGATTTCGCGGGTGCGCTCGGTCACGCTGACCAGCATGATGTTCATGATGCCGATGCCGCCCACCAGCAGGCTCACCGCCGCCACCGCACCGAGCAGCATGGTCATCACCTTGGTGGTGCCCGAGAGCGTGTCGGCCAGTTGTTTGGTGTCGAGCACATTGAAGTTGTCTTCATCGTCCTGGGCCAGTTTGCGCCGCTCGCGCAGCAGTTGGGTCAGGCTGTCCTTGACGCGGGAGGGGTCGCTGCCGTCCATCATGGACACCAGCAAGGTGTTGACGCGGGTATGGCCGGTGATGCGGCGCTGCAGGGTCTTGATGGGCAGCAGCACCACGTCGTCCTGGTCGTTGCCAAACGCGCCCTGGCCCTTGGAGGCCAGCACGCCCACCACGTCACAGGAGATTTTTTTCACGCGCAGTGGCTCGCCCACCGCGCTGCGGGTGCCAAACAACTCGCGCTGCACGCTTTGGCCGATCAGACACACGGCTGCGCCAGCTTGCAGCTCCTCGTCTGAAAATGCCCGGCCAGCGCCGAGCTTCCAGTTGCCCGTGATCAGCCAGGCATTGGTGCTGCCGATGATGCTGCTGGTCCAGTTGCGGCCCTGGGCCACCAGGGTGGCACCGGTGCGCGCCTCGGGCGCTACGGCGGCAATACCGCCGATTTGGGTTGCAATGGCTTCGGCGTCCACCTCCTTGAAGGCAGGTGCGCCGCCACCGCCGCCGCCGGGCCCCATGCGCTGGCCGGGGCGCACCTGCAGCAAATTGGTGCCCAGGCTGGAAATCTGGTTTTGCACCGCCATGGTGGCGCCGTTGCCCAGCGTCACCATGGTGATGACGGCGCTCACGCCAATCACAATACCCAAAATGGTCAGAAACGAGCGCAGCAGATTGCGCCGGATGGAGCGCAAGGCCAGCAGCAAGGTGTTGAGCAGCATCAGGCAGTCTCCAAAGGCTGGTCTGAAGGTTGGTCTGAAGGTTGGTCTGTTGGTGCAGCGCCAGATGAGAGCGGCACTTGCAGTGCGGTGGGGTGCGGGTTGAGGGTGTCGCTCTCCACCACACCATCCACAAAGCGCACGATGCGTTTGGCATAGGCCGCCATGTCCGCCTCATGCGTCACCATCAGCACCGTGATGCCGTGATCCACATTCAGTTTCCACAGCAAGTCCATGATTTCCTGGCTGCGGTGGGTGTCCAGATTGCCGGTGGGCTCGTCGGCCAGCAGCACCGCGGGCTCGGTCACGATGGCGCGCGCGATGGCCACACGCTGCTGCTGCCCGCCTGAGAGTTCTGCCGGCGTGTGATGCTCCCAGCCCGCCAGGCCCACCGAGGCCAGCGCTTTGGCGGCCAGCGCGTGGCGGGTTTTGGCGGGTTCGCCCCGGTACAAGAGTGGCAATTCGACGTTTTCCTGAGCCGAGGTGCGTGCCAGCAGGTTAAAGCCCTGAAACACAAAGCCCAGATAGCGCCGGCGCAAGCGCGCCCGCTGGTCGCGTGACAGGGTTTCCACATGCAGGCCGTGAAACAAATACTCGCCAGTGGTGGGGGTGTCCAGGCAGCCCAGCACATTCATGGCGGTGGACTTGCCCGAGCCGCTGGGGCCCATGATGGCGACAAAGTCGCCCGCCTGAATCTGCAGGTCAACACCTTTGAGCGCAGCCAGGGCCGTGGCCCCTTTGCCGTAAACCTTGGTGACCTGCTTGAGCGCAATGAGGGGGGCTTCGCTCATGGCTTGGTTCCGGGGGCGCGTTGATCGGTGATCACCTGCATGCCAGCCTGCAGTTCACCGCCGGTGATCTCGGTCATGCGGCCATCGCTGATGCCGGGCGTCACGGCGACCGCCACCGGCGTACCGTCGCGCAGCACCCAGACCTGCTTGGCCGGGCCTTTGCCACCAGCCGTTTTGCGGGCACCGGTGCTGGGCATGCGTGGCAGCAGGGTAGATACAACGCTGTTTCTGCTTTTGCCGCCAACGCCCCCGCCGCCATTGTTTGAAGGCGTAAAACGCAGCGCCGTGTTGGGCACCAGCAGGGCGTTATTGAGCTCGGTCGAGGTGATGGTGCTTGATGCCGTCATGCCGGGGCGCAGCGACAGATCCGAGTTGTCCACTTCGAGGTAGGTTTGGTAGGTCACCACGTTGTCGGTGGTGGTGGAGCCATAGGCCACGCGGGTGATGGTGGCCGGGTACTTGCGTGCGGGGTAGGCGCTGACGGTAAAGCGGGCTTTTTGCCCGACTTTGACCGAGCCCACATCGGCTTCGTCCACATTCACCTGCAGCCTGAGTTTGGCCAAATCTTCGGCCACGGTAAAAAGGGTCACGGCCTGCAAGGAGGCAGCCACCGCGTTGCCGGGGTCGACCGATCGGGTCAGCACCACACCATCGATGGGGGAGCGAATGGAGGCTTTGGACAGGTTGGTTTCATCGGTGGCGGCAGCGGCCTGGGCTTCCATCACGCCTGCACGGGCGCTTTTTTCTTCGGCCTGGGCGCGTTCAAGAGCGGCGTGGCCGGTGTCCAGCTCTGCCTGGGACGGTACTTTGCCACCGGACAACCGCGCCACTTCCTGCAGTCGTGCCAGGTTGCCCTGGGCTTCCTTGACCGTGGCCATGGTTTGGCTGACTCTGGCTTGCGCAGAACTGAGGGCGGCGCGTGAACGAGCCACCTGGTCACTGAGTTTGGCGGTGTCCAGCTCGACCAGAATCTGGCCTTTTTTGACCCTGTCGTTCACATCCACCAGCACCCGTCGCACCGTGCCCGAGAGTTCACTGCCGATGCTGACCGAGGTGGTGGGCTGCAGTGTGCCATTGGCCGACACGCTCAGGGTGAGCTTGCCGCGCCCCACGGTTTCGGTCACATAGCTTGGTGCCGCCTTGCTTTGGGACTGGTCCTGCCATGCATAGATACCCGCTGCACCCAGGGCGACCAGCGCCACCGTGGCCCAGACCCAGGTGCGCCGCCACCAGACACGCGCGGCTGGTTCGTCCAACAGGGTTTGCAGATCATTGCTAGAAAGAGAGGCGCTGGGCGCAGCTTGGGTGGTCATGGTGTGTTTTTGGAAAATTGTTTGCAGAAGGTGTCAGTTCCAGCCGCCGCCCAGCGCCTTGTACAGGCGCACATGGTCGGCGCTCACGTCAGCTTGCGTGCTGGCGACGTTGTCTTGCGTGCTGAGCAAGGCGCGCTGGGTTTGCAGCACGGTCTGGAAGTCGATCAGGCCACTGCTGTAGCGCTGCCTGGCCAGCAAGGCCGCGTTGTTCGCTGCGTTGGCTGCACTTTGCAGGTGAATCAGGCGCTGGCGGTCGCCGTGCAAAGCAACAAGCGCGTCTTGCACATCCTTCAAAGCGGTCAACACAACGGCTTGGTAACTGGCTCTGGCCTGTTCCAGCGCGGCTTCCTGCGCCAGCACCTGGGATTTGGCGGCCCCTGCATCCAACAAGGGGACGGAAACAGAGGCCAACAACGCGCTGGCCAGCGAGGCACCGTTGGTCAGTGCGCCCAAGGTCAAGGCACTCAGGCCCAGCGAGCCCTTGATGGCAAAACTGGGATAACGCGCGGCGTCTTGCGCCGACACGCGTGCCAGCGCGGCGCTGATGCGGTGCTCGGCCGCTCGCACGTCCGGGCGTTGGCGCAGTGTTTGCGCGGGAATGCTCTGGGCCAGCTCAGCCGGGGCCAAGGGGGCGGGTTGGGCAGCTGACAGCAGCGTTCTCAAAGCGTCAGGCCGTTGGCCGGTCAACACCGCCAAACTGTGCTGGGTCTTGGCAATGCTGGCCTCCAGTGCGGGAATCTGGGCGCTGGTTTGTTCGCTGGTGGTGCGGGCCTGCTCCACTTCAAGTGAGGTGATCAGCCCGGCCTGCGCGCGCCAGTCGGTGAGCTGCAAGACTTCTTTCTGGTTGGCGAGGTTGTCCCGTGCGATGCCCAGCTGGGCCTGCTGGCCGCGCAGCTGGATATAGGCCAGCGCGACTTCGGCGGCCACGCTGACCTGCACATCGGCCAGCGAAGCCTCAAACGCCTTGGCGTCGGCCTCTGCGGCATTGAGACTGCTGCGATGGCCATCAAAAATATCGGGCTCCCAACTTGCGTCGAGACCGACCCTGAAGCTGTTGCTGGCCTCCAAGTCGCCTGATTTGCTGCGCTGCGCCGAGCCAGAGGCCGAAAGGTTAGGCAACAGGCTGGCATTTTTGACATCACGCAGGGCGCGTGATTGTTGCAGTGCCGCTTGGGCCGAACGAACGCTGGTATTGGCCTGCAAGGCTTGCGTGACCAATTGGCTCATCACCGGGTCGTTGAAGCGCTGCCACCATTGGGCCAGCGGGTTGGCGATGTCCGGGTTGCTGCTTGCTGCGTCAGTGGTTGCTGCGCTGGTGGCTGAGGGCGTAGCAGGCTGGGATGCGCAGCCGCCCAGCAAAAACGCGAGTGCAAGGGTGCATGTCAGGGCTTGGGGGGTGGGCCTGCTGGCGCTCTGAGGGTTGAATTTGTAACGGGGCATCAGTTTTTCGGCATGGGGCAGGGTGTCAGGGCCATTGTGCAGGAAGCAAATGGCCTATGGGTTTCTCCCGTGTGAACTTATGTAAATCAGGCGTTCTTCACTCATGGGACAATCCAAAGCTATGCATCCTAAAGCCTTGCTTGACGTCTGTTCAGAACTCGTCCGGCTCACTCTCAAATTCGACCACCCCACCGACGCCATTGTTTCGCGATTTTGTCGTGAACACCGGGGCCTGGGCCCGCGCGAACGCGCCACCTTGTCCGGCACGGTGTACACCGTTTTGCGCAAAAAACTGCTGTTTGACCACTACGCGCCTTCCGGCAGCGGCCCCAAAGAGCGCCGCCTGGCGATTTTGGGGTTCTACGGCCCCGGCGATTTTTTGCGCAGCGCCTTGAGCGACCAGGAAAAAAACTGGCTTGACCAATGCGAAAAAATCAACGTGGTCGACCTGATGGAGCGGCACCGCCACAACTTGCCTGAATGGCTGGTGCAGCCGCTCAAAGACCAGTTGGGCGACGAATTCTGGCCCTTGGCCGAGAGCCTGAACCTGGGCGCTGGGCTGGACCTTCGGGTCAATGATTTCAAGGCCAAGCGCAGCGACGTGCAAAAAGAGCTGGCGCAAGCGGGTATCAAAGCGGTTCCCACACCTTATTCCCCTTGGGGCTTGCGTATTGCCGGCAAGCCCTCACTCAACAAGATGGATGCCTTCACGCGCGGTGAATTTGAGGTGCAGGACGAAGGCTCCCAGTTGTTGGCCATGTTGCTCGATGCCAAGCGCGGCGAGATGGTGGTCGATTTTTGCGCCGGAGCGGGTGGCAAGACTTTGGCCATTGGCGCGGCCATGCGCAGCACCGGGCGCTTGTATGCATTTGACACCTCGGCGGGCAGGCTCGATTCGTTCAAGCCGCGCATGGCGCGCAGCGGCTTGTCCAATGTGCATCCGGCTGCCATTGCGCATGAACGGGATGACCGTGTGAAACGCCTGAGCGGCAAGATCGACCGCGTGCTGGTGGATGCACCCTGTTCGGGGCTTGGGACTTTGCGGCGCAACCCCGACCTCAAGTGGCGTCAAAACCTGCAGTTGGTGCAGGACATGACCGTTACGCAAGCCGCCATTTTGCAAAGTGCGGCGCGTTTGCTCAAACCTGGCGGGCGGCTGGTGTACGCCACGTGCAGCATGTTGGTGCAGGAAAACGAAGCCATCGCGCAGGCGTTTTCAGAGGCCAACAAAGAGTTCACGGCGATGGATGTGGGTGACATCCTGACAGGTTTGAAAGTGAACGGCGCTGCCGCGCTGTGCAGTGGTGGGGAAAATGGCCTGCGCTACCTGCGTTTGTGGCCGCACCGGCACCAGACCGATGGTTTTTTTGCGGCCGTGTGGCAGAAAAATTAACGTTATCGGCACTGTTTTCAATCACATTATTTGAGGAATTTTGAGGCTATGAAGTTACCTGATGGGGCTGTGTTGAATGCAGTGGTGGATTGGTTGTCAAACGGGTTTTGGCAACTGGCTTGGTGGCAGATCGTGCTCTTCACACTGGCCGTGACCCATGTCACCATGATCAGTGTGACTGTTTTTCTGCACCGGCACCAGGCGCACCGCGCGCTGGACCTGCACCCGATCGCAGCTCATTTTTTCAGGTTCTGGCTGTGGCTGACCACCGGGCAAGTCACCAAGGAATGGGCCTCCATTCACCGCAAGCACCACGCCAAATGTGAGCAGCCTGAAGACCCGCACAGCCCCCATGTGCATGGCATCAAAACCGTGCTGCTGCAGGGTTATGAGTTGTACCGCGCTGAGGCCAAAAACCAGGAAACCCTCACCCGCTACGGGCACGGTACGCCCAACGACTGGCTGGAGCGCAACCTGTACACCCGGTTTTCGTGGTCGGGCATGGTGCTGATGCTGGCCATTGATTTGGCGCTGTTTGGTGCTGCGGGTCTGGCGGTATGGGCCGTGCAAATGGCCTGGACCCCGGTCATGGCGGCCGGCATCATCAACGGTGCGGCGCATTACTGGGGTTATCGCAATTTTGAGGCACCCGACTTCAGCACCAATATCTCGCCCTGGGGCATTCTGATTGCGGGTGAAGAGTTGCACAACAACCATCACACCTATCCCACCTCGGCCAAGCTCTCGGTCAAACGCTACGAGTTTGACATCGGCTGGATGTACATCAGCCTGATGCAACGCGCGGGTCTGGCCACGGTTAAAAAGACCCCGCCCAAGCTCGCCCTAGGTGATGTGCGCCCCGTGGCGGATGAAAAGACGCTGGAGGCCCTGATTGCCAACCGCTATGAAATCATGGCCGGTTATGCCAAGGAGGTGCGTCGCACCTTCAAAAGCGAGCTCGAAGCCATGAAGCTGCGCAGCGCCGACGCCAGCGCCATTAAGGCCGCCCGGCGCTGGATGCACCGCGACACGGACCGCGTGCCCGCCGCCGTCGTGGCACAGCTGGCGCTGGCGCGCTCCGCCTCACCGGTGCTGGACAAAATGGTGGTCATGCGCGAGGAGTTGCGCCAACTGTGGTTGAACCGTTCCCACACCCGTGAGCAACTGGCGCTTGACTTGCAAGCCTGGTGTGCCAATGCCGAGGCCAGCGGCATCACCGCTTTGCAGGAGTTCTCCCTGCGCCTGAGGGCCGCGCGGGCTTGATTGGGTAGGCGGTGCGCGCTGCTATGTGGAGTGACTCGCGTTTGAAATCGGTCGGACTTGCAATCAGCGGCTTTTCCGATTCAGATTATTTGCCAATGAACTTGTATTCATTTGCGTCGGCTCGCTTTCCATGGCTGTGTGCTCACAATAATTGCAAATGAAAATCTGCCGTGGATTGGCGCGGCAGGTGGCTGCAAAAGGCACTTACCGATAGTCCAGCTTGCCGAATTTCCCCAACCAAACCAGCCCAGACCTGCATTTGAAGGTCGGTTGTACCGTGATTCGATGGTCTAGACATCTCCAATGAATCAAGAATCGGTATTTAAATCAAGTTGAAAATTCTATTCAACTGCGTATACGTTCCTGAAATAACCCTCATTACTCCAGCGGCCAGGTTGATTGATTGGATCCCAGCAAGAAATGCGAACACGTTTACCTATAAGTGATTTTGCATGGGCAGTTACAGATCCATTTGGATCAAATGTTGAAGTCTTCATATGACGCCTACTGCCATCACCCATGATAAGTATGGTGCAGCTTGAACCTCGGTGGATTTGCCGTTCAAGCACATCAACTAATTTGTCTGGTGCAGACAGTGTTGCTTGCTTGTTGTCGCGATGCGCTGATAGCTTTTCCCTTTCTTGTCGATCTAATTCAGCTTGTAAAAAGTCGGCACGTTCTGTTGTTTTAGCATGGGCCTCCTTTTCCTTGGCAAGGTCTTTCGCCTTTTCTTGATTCTCCCCATTTGCGATAGCCAGATTAATCAACGCCTGGTCCAACTCTGCTTTTGTTTTAGCAACTGTATCTGACACGATTTCATTCATTTTTTTTATTTTTTCGTCGCTCATTTTTTCGCTGAGTAGCATTACTAGGTCCGAATGTTTGGCGATCTTCCCAAGTATGTAGTCTGGATGTAGCTCTTTCAATGCTGCAGGCGACAACATTCCTTCCTTTCTCAGACTCATCATGACTTCGGAAAGATGCCTCTCAGTATCTGCATCCTGCCGCCAGACTGTAATTAGGACAGGAGTGTTGAATCCTCTACGTAAACCAATAACAAAGTAGCCAAATTGATCTTGACCATTTGAATCAGTGAAATGAGCCTCTATACCAATTCGGTCCGCCTTGGTTTGAAATTTATCTGAGACAGCAATGCGAGACAAAATCATAGTTGAATCTGTAGCGAAATGCATGCCATAGCGAAGAGGCAGAGAATCACAATTCGCATGTTCATTGCAAATTACGACTATCTCAAGAGCTTCGGATTTTTGAACTTTATTGGAAACAAGTTCTTGCAAATTTTGGGGAACCTTTGAGGCAACCAGATTTTTCATTTCGCCAAAACTGCTTACTTTCTTGCGCTCAGACTTCTCGAACTGCATAGCCGCCTTTCAATCTCCCAAATTAAACGGATTGGGTGTCGCTCATTTTAGGCACATCCTGTCAAGGATTTATTGTTGTCGGCGGCATTCGGGTGATCCTGTTGACATATCATTTGACTGATGGACATTCAATCATGGCTAATTGCATGGGTCGGTGCAACCGACCACGAATGCGCTGAGTCCAAGAGGGGGTCAGACCTTGGCCCGATAGCGACGGCCCTTCTCGGTAAAAAGCGCTATGACCGCATCTACCTTCTCACAAACTATGACTTTGACCGAAGCAAAATGTATTGCACATGGTTGGAGACGATCTCTGGCTACGATCCGTCGGTAGTTGATTTGTACAGCGTCGATCTCATAAGCCCGATTGACTACGCCGACATTTACACCCAAGTCAGTTCAAACCTTCAACAGGCAGGACTGCCGAGCAATGACGTCGATCTAACTTTTCACGTCAGCCCTGGTACTCCGGCCATGGCTGCCATCTGGATTATTCTGTCTAAGACACGCTTTCCGGCCAAGCTGATTCAAACCTCCAGAGAAAAAGGTGTCGAATCGGTAGATTTCTTTTTTGACCTTGCGGGTGACTTTCTTCCTGAGTATTTGCACCGCAGCGGTGAACGGGTTAAGCGGTTGGTTGATGCTGTACAACCAGCAAGCCCTGAGTTTGGCAAGATCATTCATCAAAGTCAGGTGGTTGCCGTTCAAATCAGGCTTGCCAAGCGTATTGCTGCATATGACGTTCCTGTTCTGATCTTGGGGGAAACCGGAACGGGCAAAGAGTTGTTTGCAGAAGCTATTCATGCAGCAAGTTCCCGTGCGGCTCAGCCATTCATCGCGGTCAACTGTGGTGCCTTTACCGCTGAATTGGCGAGTTCAGAATTGTTCGGCCATAAAAAAGGAGCTTTCACAGGCGCGACGGCAGACAGGAAAGGCCATTTTTTGGAGGCATCAGGTGGGACGCTGTTCTTGGACGAGGTTGGTGATTTGCCTTTGGATACACAAGTCAGGCTACTGCGTGCTTTGCAGTCCCATGAGATCACCCCATTGGGGCAGTCCAAGCCAGTCCAAATCAACACCAGAATCTTGGCAGCCACCCATAGAGATTTAGCTGCTGACGTAGCATGCGGGAGGTTTAGAGAAGACCTGTTTCACCGCCTTGCCGTTGGGATACTTCAGTTGCCACCTCTACGTGAACGACCCGGTGATGTGGAATTGCTTGCACAGCATTTTTTGGAGCGCATCAATGCCGATAGTGCTGGCAAGCCGGAAGCACAATACAAAAGAATTTCGCAGGCTGGCAAGCATTTCCTTTTGGCTTACCCTTGGCCTGGCAATATTCGCGAGCTTTATCACACGCTCTTGCGGGCAGCCATTTGGTCAACAGGCACAGAAATCACCGAGCAGGGCATCAGAGCTGCGATGCTTCCAGTGACGCGAATTCAGTCTTCAGGTCAGCAAGATGTGATCGGTTCGGATTTTGCCCTGCAAGCACGACTGGACGAGTTGGCACGGGGCTTCATCGTACAGGCTCTGAGCCAGTCTGGTCAGCGAAAAACAGTCGCGGCGAACTTGTTAGGCTTTTCCAATCATCAAACACTTGCGAATTGGATGAAACGACTGGGTATGTCAGGTGATTTGCCTACCAAATAGTTCAGGTTGACGAACAATGAAAGAACTGAATGAATGTAATAAATGTTATATTAATTCAAAAAATATTACACTTTCAACCTCTCCGGCATCTCTAACTCGTTGATTTATATGGGACAAGGTGCAAATCTTGCGTGGCATGGAATTCGCTGTATCTAAGGCACAACCTTTTGGAGATACATATGCAGGACTTGAACTTTGAGAAAATTGTCGGAAGAATCATGCCGTTGGACGGCAATCCATTGGAATACCGTTCTTGCTCAGATCAGTATTTGGGGACATTGAGTGAAATTATTGGACGTACAAGTTTTCCATTGCGTGTTGCTGCATCCGAACGATCCGCGCAACCTTGCATCGTGATGGTTTTGGAGTCACCACACGTCGATGAGTTCATTGGTACACCAGGCCCGGCAAAAGGATTCACAGGCGACATGATCCGCAACCATCTACCAGATGCGTTACGTGGCTTAAATCACGATGGATTCGGGTTAATTTTGATAAATGCAATCCAGCATCAATGCTCACTTGGCGCTGACACATCCCTGCACCGCGATGTGATTTTTAGAGCAGTGTGGGCAGCGGGCGGACGAGAGAATTTCTGTACGCGACTTCTTTCCGTAGTACGGACTGATGACATTCTCATAAATTGCTGCACTAAGGGAAATGACTTCGAAACAAATGACCCTCTGCGATCCTTGGTGGAAGCGTCAATAAGAGATACGTTGCCGTCGACTGCGAGTGTCCGACGGATGCACCCAGCATCATGGCGTAACGCGAGCTTCAGAGGTGTAGAGTGGCGCTATCAACCACTTGATGGAAAAAATATGTCCGACATTGCTCAGACAATAGATCAGACACCGTCAAATATTCCGACCAATGAGGGTAACGTCTACTGGCTGAAAGATAAGGTGGTCGAGGCCAAATTCTTGGATGAATCCGCGAGAGCCGAAGCCGAACAAAGCTCAGCCTTTCTATCTGCGCCTGATACGTTGGTCATGGTCAAAGAAAAACAAATGGTGCGCGGTTCATCATGCACGATCCTTGTAATGGGCGACGGCAGTCAGCGTCACATGAAAACATTGACTTTCGATCCAGACGGCGCGATTACTCAAAAGGCGAAGACTTTGGTGGGCACTAGAGTTAGGACTAGCTGCTGGGACCCAAAGGGCAATCCGGGTAGATGGTCAAGTCAAGGCTATTTCAGAAATATATATACTTCAGAATGAAATGCGTTCATTTAAAGTAGATAATTATATATTAATTCGCAGGCATTGAAATTTGATGGGAATATTATGAAAATATTTAGATTAAAGGCAAGAATACAGGGAACTAAACGATCCATTCGACTTGATGAGGATGAGATTTTCAATACATATATTCAAACTTGGGTTCCAAATCCAGATCAGGATTTATATTCAATGAATGATTATATTAGAAACATAATTATAGATGCGCCTCTTCGTACCGGTGATTGGGTTAAAAGATTGTCGATAGAATCTACTGTCGTCCAAGATGATATTGATCTTGAGAGTAGCGAGAACATCAGAATTTATGGATCAGATGATAATGAAAATGTGAAATGGACTTTTGAAGATAATTTAGTTCATCAAATAATTCGTAACATCATTGACGAGGAGGCGTTATTCTCGACCGATCTATATGAATTAGCTTCACAAATTTGTAGTACGAAAGATGTATTTGGGTGGGGCAACGTAGATCCAGGCGACTTAACTGAAGAAATTGCATCTGAGTTAGTTGTTATGGGTTATGGTGACTCGGATAGATTTTAAGAAAATGCGTCGGCGAATGATTGTTAAATAAGGTATACACGGCTCTTCCGGTGACAGCTCAGCGTTTGGCGTTTACGTTGGTCAGTATGGGCATGCGCTGGCCTGTATGTTGGTAAATTGTGAGTCCCGAAAGGAGACTCCGACGAGCACCTGCTGCCGCTGCGCAGGAGCCGTACAGTTGCTGCACAGGTTAGTTGCAAACCAGCGTTTTTCAGTCGCGTGAATGTCCGGTTGAGGTGTACCTCAACCGGACACGCTGTGGATCAAGCAGCCAACTCCACCCGAACCCGTTTTCCCAAAGCGGCAGCAGCACTGGCCAGCGTTGTCAACGTCAGGCTGGTATCGGTGGCATCGAGCAAGCGATTCAGCGCCGCACGACTGGTATGCATCTTGGTGGCCATGGCAGTCTTGGAAAGCTTTGCACTTTCATTTCCTGCTCAATCTGCCAGGCAATGACCCGCTTCATAGCCGTCGCCGTCGCGTTTTCCAATAAAGCTTCCTCGGCCAGAAAATCGTCGAAATTGCTGCCGATGTGTTTGTTATCCATGGTCTTCACTCCTTCACTTGTTACAGTCGGTTTTTCGCGAGCGCGAGGTCATCCGCTCGATGGCTGGCAAATCTTTCAGCCAGTCACGCACTGGCTCATTGCCCGACTCGGATTTGAAAAAGAAAACAAGGAGGACAGGATGAGTTGGGTCTATGGCGCAATCGTACCAAATTTGATACGATTGCGCAAGTCGGTCAGTTGCAAATAATCTGAGTCAGAAAATCGGCTGATGACAAGTCGGACCAGTTTCAAACGCAAGTCACTACAGCTATGGCCCGATGGGGTAGCGGCGCAACCACATCGCAATCCACGTAGCAAGCGCATCTGTCAAGTTCCCCGTTTGCCCAGGCAGCCCCAGCACAGCAGCGGCGCTGTTGAGCGCACGCAGTGGCTCGGTGGTATCGATGGGTGATGCGCCATTTTGTTTGGAGAGTTTTTCGCCATTGGCACCCAGCACCAAAGGCGTGTGCAAGTAGCGTGGCGTTGGCAAGCCCAAAGCGCGTTGCAGCAAAATTTGGCGCGCGGTGTTGTCCGCCAGGTCTTCACCGCGCACCACGTCGGTAATGCCCTGCGCCGCATCGTCCACCACCACGGCGAGCTGGTAGGCAAAGCAGCCGTCGGCGCGCTTGAGCACAAAGTCGCCTACCTCGGCTGGCACGTTTTGCTGCTGCAGGCCCAGACGGCGGTCAGTCCAGCAAACATTTGAATCGCTATTTGCTATTGTTTGTATAGCTGCTTGCGCAGTATTTATATGCGCTAGAGGCTTATTTGATGCATAAAAATCAGTTCGCAGCCGCCATGCCCGGCCAACTCGGCCCTGCAAGCCGGTGCGGCAGGTGCCGGGGTAAATGAGCTCGCCGTGGCGCTCGCTGGTGTGTCCCTGCGCGCGCAGCTGGGCTTCAATGTCTTTGCGGGAGCAGGCGCAGGGGTAGGCCAGGCTTGCGCGATCAACTGGTCCAGCGCTTGCTGGTACAGGGCACTGCGTCTCGACTGCACCACGGGCGGCGCGTCGGGCACCAGGCCGCAGTCGGCCAGTTGTTGCAGGATGAGGCGACCAAGCCCAGGCAGGCAGCGGGCGGTGTCCACGTCTTCTATACGCACCAGCCATTGGCCGCTGGGGCCTTGGCATCGAGCCAGCTGGCCAATGCCGCCACCAGCGAGCCCGCGTGCAGTGGCCCTGTGGGGGAGGGCGCGAATCGACCCCTGTAGGTGGCCCCTACACCCATCATCCTTGCATCGATCCTTCAAACCACCGACAGCGCCAATTCCAAACCCGAGATGAAGGCGTCTTCCACGCGGGCACCCAGACACCAGTCTCCGCAAACGCCCAGCCCGGTCTCGGCATCCCACAGGTGAGATTTTCCCAAGGCTCGGGTGGTCTGGGCGTGGCGCCAGCGCTGCGTCTGTGCCAGCGCTGGCACGGCGCGAATGCCGGTGATTTCGGGAAAACGCCTTGAGCAGCTTGGCCTGCACGCGCATGGCGTCGTCTTCAAGGTGCTCGGCGGACCAGGCCGTGCTGGCCTGCACCGTCCAGCGCTCCACCGTGCTGCGCCCAGGTTTGGACGATTCACGTGCCAGCCAGGCAATGCGGTGGTGGGTGCTGCGCGCGGCGTTCCACTGCGGCCCAAGGCTGGACATGCCCGGCTGCATGGCCTGCGGAAACGCCAGCATCAGCGTCCAGCAGGGGGCAGCGTCCACCCGGTCGATTTGCTGAGCCAGCAGGTCGGCCCGTGGCGAGGTTTGCAGCAGCAAGCGGGCAGGCTCCGCCGGTATGGCCAGCAGCACGTTGTCAAAACCCGAAAAACATGCTGTGCCGCCCGGCCTCGTGCGCAGCTGCCAGTGGTGCCCATTGAGTACATCGCGCTCCAGCCGGGTGACGCGGGTTTCCATCTCGACGCTGTGCTGATCCATCAGCGGCAATGCCCAGCGGCTGACCAGTGCATTCATGCCGGGGGTGGCAACCCAGTGGGACTCTGGCGCTGGTGCTGCGACAGCGGCTACCCGGCCCAGCTCGTCCAACACCCGCACGGTGGTGGCGCTCCAGGGTTTGCACAGGCCCGGCACGGTGGCCAGTGCCTTGACAAACCGGGGGTCACGCACGGTGAAATACTGGGCTCCTGAATCAAAGGTGCCAAATGGGGTGTTGTGGGTAGCCATGCGTCCGCCAAGGTATTCATTTATTTCGAATACCGTCACCTTGTGGCCCGCTTGTGCCAGTGTGCGGGCACAGGCAATGCCCGCCATCCCCGCGCCGATGATGGCCACGTTTTGAATTTTGCCTCGGCTTGGTCGAAAATCGGTTTGGATAACGGCATGAACGGCTTCTCCCAGGGTTGTGCAAGGGTTGTTGTATGACTGCACTTTACACCGCTCTGTGACGCTCCAGCAATGCGGGCTCTTGTTGGCGGGCTTGACAACTGCCCCAGCCACCATTGCAATGCGCGGCCCGGCCTGATTTGGCGGCGCTGCGCCAGCGTAATGACACGCACCACGCGCTGTGCTCGTTCTATTTGCTTGACCACCAGGCGGCCGGTTTGATGCAGCCGCGGGCCATGCATTCGGGCACAAAGCCGCCCCAGGCCGCGCAGTTGCGCATCGAGTTTGGCCTGCATGGTGGCCACCGTGAACACATCTTGGCCACCGAGCAGCCCAATGGTCAGGCCACCACCGCGCGCCACCGTGTCGGCCACTGCCACGGCACGGTGCTGGCGCACCAGTTCGTCTTTGAGCGGTTCCGGGGCACCCGCGAGCGGATGGTGTGGTGCCACGGCATACACAAAACTCACGTCGCCCAGCGGCTTGGAATGGATGCCGGTGGTGTTGCTGGAGTCGGTCACACCGAGTGCCAGATCCGCCTGGCCCGAGGTGAGCGCCTCCAGCGTGCCGGACAAGGTTTCATCGCGCAGCTTGATGCGGGTAGGCGGGTTCAAGGCAAAAGCTCTCGCACAGCTCCAGCACCGTGGTCAGGGAAATGATGCTGTCCACCGCCATGGTCAGCTGCGGCTCCCAGCCGGTGGCCACGCGCTTGACCCGGCTACCGCATCAATTCTTCCAGCAAGCGGGTGCCCTCACGCAGCAACTCGGCACCCGCAGGGGTCAGGCGGGCTTGGCGCGAGCTGCGGTCGTACAACAGCACGTCCAGCGCGTCTTCAATCTGGCGCACGCGGTAGGTCAGGGCGCTGGGCACCAGGCCCAGGGTGCGGGCCGCAGCGGCAAAGCTGCCCTCCTGCGCAATGGTTTGCAGCATTCCCAAAGCATCAGGCGTCAGAACATCGCGGGCAGTTTGCATGGTGGGTGTTTTGAAGTTGAAATGCTTTGAATGATGTCACTTTTTTCACTGGGTTGAACAGACTTGATTGCCAGGCTTGACCCTGAAGTCCCGTGTTAAAGCCACCAAAGACAGCCTTCACGCACGGTGAGGACCAATGACTACGCCTTATGGTGATTGAACTTGAGCATCCGATGCACGCCGCTTTGCCGAATAAATCCATCGGGTTTGGCGGCGGTGCAAGCGGCGGCATGGCGGCGCACCGTCCGCTTTCGTCGGACTTGCCTGTGCAGCTTGGGGCAATCCAAAAGGCCCATTTTGAATCAGTTTTTCGTGACAACAACTTTGAAGGAGAACGTAATGACAGCTCATTTGATCGTGATTCCGGGGTTTGTGGCCGCCTGATTCGAACCCGCCAAGCCAGCCAGAACCAAGCGGCCCCGTGCCGCTTTTTCCATAACAAAATCAGGCCCCATCGCTCGTCAATCAAGCGCAAGCAGCTTCTTTTTTTATAGCAAATTAGTCATGGGGCTTCTGGAGTAGCCCTGCCGCGTCAAACCAAGTAAAGTACGGCCCATGCAAACCAAAATTGGAGGCCGCATGAGTACCGCCCCCCTTGATCCCCGCGAATCCGAATTTGAAACCGAAGAACAAGCTGCCAGTTACGACCAATGGTTTCGTGGCAAGGTGCAAGAAGCCATCGACGACCCGCGCCCAAGCATCCCGCATGACCAGGTTGCGCAAAGAATAGAAACTATCCTCGCGGAAATCCGGCTCAAGAAAGCCGCATAAATGTTACCCATTGTTTGGGCAGTTGACGCCGAAGACGACCTTGCCGAGATCATCCGTTTTGTTGGCGAAAGAAATCCCTTGGCCGCCGAAAAATTATGGAATCTGCTGCACGACAGCGTTTTGTCCTTGTCTGAACATCCTTACCTGTAACGCAAAAGCGAGCGCGTGCCCGGTACCCGGGAAATCATCGCACACCCCAACTACGTTGTGGTTTATCAGGTCAAGGCAGACGCGATCAACGTATTACGGGTCTTGCACTCGCGCCAGCAGTATCCGGAAAAAAGTTGCGGTTCAATCAGGCCAAAGCGCGCGTCCACCAAGCGCAAGCAGCTTCTTTTTCAATAGCAAAGGTTCATTGGTCGGGGTCAGATTACGCAGATGACCTTGCATCATCAACATCATTGAAAAAATAGCAATTTGCTATATCATGGCAGCATGCACGTCATTTCCAAAAATGCACTGGAAGCCTTCTGGCTTAAACACCCCAGCGCCAGAGTGCCTTTGGAGGCATGGTATCGGCTTGTCAAAACGTCGAATTTTTTGAGTTACCTTGAGGTCAAAAAAGTCTTTAACTCGGCGGACTATGTGCCGCCGTTCACGGTTTTTGACGTTGGTGGAAACAACTTTCGTGTCATCGGTGTTTTGCACTTCAACAGGCAAAAACTTTATATTCGCGAGGTGTTCACGCATGCGCAATACGATCGCTGGAGCCAAGATTACAGGAGCAAAAAATTATGACCGCACTTGCTATTGACCCCGCTGCCATTGCCCCCGCCTGGAAGGCTTTTCAAGGTGCGCTGCCTGTCAGGATTGGAACCATCCACAATGATGATGAATATGCCCGTGTCGTCGCATTCATGAACAGTTTGCTCGACGTGGTGGGTGACGACGAAGCCCATGAACTGGCTGATTTGCTTGATCTGGTGGGCCAATTTGTAGAGAGCTATGAAGATTCCCGCCATGCCATTCCAGATGCCGCGCCCCATGAAGTGCTTCGCTATCTTTTAGACGAGCACAATTTGAAGCAAAGCGACTTGGCTGTTGAAATTGGTGGTCAATCTGTTGTAAGCGATATTTTGAATGGCCACCGTGAAATCAATGCACGTCAGGCCAAGGCACTCGCTGCCCGGTTTGGGGTTTCGGTTGCTGTGTTTCTTTAGTGTCATCGTAAGTAAATCAGGCCAAAGCGCCCGTCCATCAAGCGCAAGAAGCTCCTTTTTCAATAGCGAATTGCTCATCGGGCTTCTAAAGTTTGCGTACGTCCTGCCAATCGTTATTCAATACACGAGCTCGTAGGATGTGCTGCGTCCGCCACCCGTCATTTTGCGCAGCGCGCCCAACGCCATCAATTCATGGATGTCGCGCAGAGCCGTATCGGGTGAGCACTTGGCAATGGTGCCCCATTTGCTGGTGGTGAGTTTTCCATCAAAGCCATCGAGCAGGCGGTTGACTGCTAAAGCCCGTGGGAAACAGGGCTGCGTGCCAGCCAAAGAGACGCGCTGGCGTCAGCGGCGCATTGCAGTGCTCCGTTGCGTCCAGCACCACGCCCTCAATATGGCGATCGACCGGGGCAAGGGCTCCAATCGCCATAGTTCATGCGGAGACTGTGGTCTGTATTTGCCGCATTGACAAAAAATTTACCGCAATCATTGCGGCAAAGGTGCTGCTACGATGGCCTTGTCGATTTCGGCATGACCTTGCAAACTCCATGAAAACTACTGCTAAAACGGCACCCGTGAACCGTCAGAACTGGGGGTTGCAAGGTGTTGCTGGCAACTTCCATCGCGTTGGGGTGGATCTTGTTGCCGCTTTATGGCGTGATCCTGTGGCGGTCATCATTGCCTTGTTATTTTCTTTCTTTGAACCTTTGGCTCCTGCCGCGCGTGGGGCAACAGGACCACTTGGTTGCCGCACTTGGTGACGCTGTGGGTGGTGTTGCTCATGGTCATTGTTCCCTTGTGCTTTGACGGCGGGGCATTGGCGCATGAAGCGGCGCAGGTTTATGCGCCAATTGCAGTCAGGTGAGCCCAACCCGGTGCGCTATTTTCGGGCTTACGAAGCCTTGCCACCGTGGATGATGGCGCTGCTGGAGCGTTTTGGTCTGATATTTTGAGGTGCTTCAGCGCCGGATGTCTGCGGCGCTTGCGCAGGGGAGCAAGTTCCTGGCAACCCGGTGTCCTTGAGCATTGGGCCCCAATACGTTTGAATTTTGCGGCCTTGTGCATCACCCTGTATCTTTCTTTTTCTGATTCGCGATGGCAACCAACTGGCGCATGTCATTCGGCGGGTGGTACCGCTGGCACCAGAGTACAAACGGGAACTGATTGAAAATTCAGCACAGTGATTCTCGCCACGGTCAAGGGCAATTTGCTGGTGGCCGTCCAGGGGTGCGCTTGGGGCTTGCATTCTGTTCCTGGCGTCAGCGGGCTTGCTGTGGGCAGTCTTGATGGCGTTTCTTTCTGCTGGTGGCAGTTGGTGCTGGCCTGCGGGTGCCGGTAGTCCTTTATTTTGTCACGGGGCCTTTGTGGCAAGCCGTGGCGCTCACGGCCTACGGGGTGCTGGTCATCGGTCTGGTGGACAACTCATGGGCCGATTCTTGTGGGGCAAGATACCCGCTTGCCCGACTATCTGGTGATGATCACCACCTGGGCGGCAGGCGGTGTGGTATCAAATGGTTTTGTTCTGGGCCCCACCATTGCGGGCCATGTTTGTTGCCGTTTGGCATATCTCATGCCGTGACGCTCAAAGGGCAGGCGACGGTTTCGACGAAAAATCCTGTCGGACCGATTGCTAAACCCAACCCAAGGCCCTGAGCAATCCCCCGGTGCCGAGCATCCACAGCAAATGCAGTTTGCGCCATTACCAGCAGGGCCGCCAGGGTGGTGAGCAGCCATAGTCGCCAGTGCAGTAGCAGTTCGCCACGGTTGGCGGCCAGAATCCAGCCGGTGGCCACGAGCAGTGCGATCACGATGGGGGCCAGCGCCCCGCTTAAAGGCACGCACGGCCCGCAGTTCGGGTTTGTGGAGCCCAGCGGGTGGCGGCGAAGGTGAGGGGTGGTGCTGGGCAGCAAAAATGCCAACCATGGTGATGGCGGCAACCCATCACGCCATAGACCAAGCGGGTACCTCGCCGCCCGCGCTGGCAGGCTGCGTTCAGGC
>JADJFX010000010.1 GCA_016708345.1 Candidatus Rhodoferax bjergmarkensis | reverse complement strand
CTGGCGCAAGCGCCGGGTGCTGCAAGCCGAGGAGCCACCATCAACAAGGGCTTCAGGGAATCCTCCTCGCAATGCCAACACCTATGATCCTGACGGCGGCACCGTTTGACGTGGGAGCTCATTCGTGCGAACACAGGACATCCGCGACCTGATGGACTTGAAACCGGCGGACGTGGCAGAGAGCCAGCAGACTGCCCGGCACGACCTTGATGCAACCAACAAGGCCAGCGCCATCCTGCGCAAAGGCGGCGACCGCGCCTACGACAAAGCCCTGCGCGCCTTGCTTCCCGACACCCGCGAGTGGTGGCAAAACTATGTGGACGACGAGGAATACCCCGCCGATGCCACGGGGCTGGCAGCGTTCCTCACCGAGCACGTCACGCCCTTTGTCTATCAGCAAGAAAAAGAGTCCCGCCACCACGACGCTATCGTCAACCAAACCATTGGCGAAGGGCTGCAAGCCTACCGACTAGAGAAGCTTTCCCGCTATGAAACGCACCTAGACCGCAAGTTTGAGCGCACGTTGGCCATGCTTATCAAGCTGAAAGACCTCAGAAGCAGCCGCGCGGCGTAAAAACATGCGTACTCTCCAGCAACACACAAAACGTCCAGAACCCAGCATTCATGCGGGTTGCAGCCCGATTCGTGGGTTTACAGGTCAAAACACCTACTCAACTTGCCAATTGATTTCGGCAAAAACCGGAGAATAAAAATGGGCGGACGCGGAAGTCGGCGGCGCAGCAGTTACAGCGGCAAAGCGGAAACCAGCGATTCCATGCCGCTGGACATTCGCAAGATCACCCGCAAAGGATTGCTGGTGCCGGGCAGCAGCTTTAGCTGGCAATGGCTGGTGAACGACCGGCAGGTGGCGGGCATCAGCATTCGAGTGGATTCCCTGCCAGGCATGGTGCTGTCCTACCGCATGAAGAGTACCGGTGAAGTGGTCGAACAACGGTTGCAGACGCAAACTTCTCCCTGCCACTTGGGCGGGCAACGCTACTGGTTCACCTGCCCACGGTGCAGCAAGCGTGTGGCGGTGCTCTACGCGCCGGGTCGCTACTTCGCCTGCCGCCAGTGTGGCGGGCTGGGCTACGCCACGCAGAAAGAAGGTGCAGGCGACCGGGCATCCACCAAGGCCGACAAGCTGCGCAAACGCTTGGGCTGGGAGGCTGGCATCTTGAATGGTGATGGCGGCAAACCCAAAGGCATGCACTGGAAGACCTACCAGCGGCTCAAGAACCACCACGATGCATTGGCGCAGGTCAGCGTGCAGGAGATTAGCCGCAAGTTGGGTTGCCTGCAGAAGCTGCTGGATAGGTAAATCTGTTTCGCAAAATGGGTTAGTCGTGGTCAACAGACTCGCCATAATCTTCCACATGACTTTCAAACTTTCCCTTGTTATCGTTGTCTATCCACCATCTACGGACGGCAAACCCGGTCTTGATATTGCCCTGCTCCAAAAAGCCAATGCTTGGCTACAGCGCCGCAACGCGGGGTTCGATGACGACCTGCTTGTCGTTGGCGTTGGGTTTGAAAACGAGTCAGACTTGGCTGCAATGGTTAAACCCCTACGGTCTAGGCGATGCCCAGTTGGCGGTGGAGCACCTTGATCGCGACGATGATCCTTCTGAATTGGGTGAATGTCGCGGGTCGTATCACGCTTTCGATGTCGTGAAGCTATTTCAATCGTGAACTGGAAAGGGCTTATTGAATACGATGCCTATCCGCTCGATGGTTGGTGGTGGTGGGGTTGGAAACTGTGGATGATGAGCAGGCAAACTCGCTTGAGGTTGTTATTCGCAATTTAGTGCCTGATGCATTTCGGGAAACTGCAATGACTGCGGGTCTGCCATTCTTGCAGCCGTATGGATTTGAATGCCCGCGGCGAAGATCCTGAAGTTCATAGAGGCGCACATGACGGCGCTGACTTTGGCGCGCTGGCTCAATGGCTTTGATGCAGCTACCGAAAACAACTTCCGACTTTTCTACCGCCGATGCGTTAAGAGCAAGAATTTTGACACTTTGCGCCCTTGGGTTTGAGGCCGGTCATAGCCATGGCGAAGAGCTTGGCAACCTTGTCTACGGGGAAAGATGTATCGGATGACGACCTCGGACCAGCGCTACTTGGCCTGCTTGCGTGAACGCACTGGTCAGGTGCGTGAAGCTTTGTCCAGCGCATTTGGTGGGAACGCGTCGCTCTTCTGGAGCCTTTCGAACATCCATCTTGCAATCGTTCCGCGGAATTCAGAAACCGGTGAATCAAGCCATGGATGACCTGCTTAATTTGAGAGCGTCAGCAGAGGTGAAGGCGACCTTGACCGCCCTTGGCGGTTTGTATCTGACGGCTGGATTGACTTTTCAGAAGAGTAAGCCCGTCAATCAGGACTCACTGTTCAGGCGTGCGCCGCATTCGCCTCATGCTCGGCCACCTGTTTCGCCAATCGAAGCGAAAGGCCAGCGGCATCGGTCTCGGTAAATACCTCGGCCGAACTCGATGCCTTTTTCAAGATGTTCAATGCCGACTGGTACACCGGTTTCAAATCAGCCTGCGACGGCTCGCCCACCAGAAAATACAGTTTCAAATCTGCGCTGCTCACACTGGTAATTTGCCCCAGCCATTTGTGAGCCTTGTCCCGAATGGACTCGGGGCTTGCCAAGTCAAACGACACGGGGCCAAGGGCAATGCCAAACGCCATTCTTCCAGGCCCGGTCAAACTTGATTTCGTCATCGGCGGTGCTGAAGGTTTGGGGCTGAAAATGCTTTAGCACCTGCTGCTGCTCAAGCGCACGGCTAAAGTTTTCCACACCTGTTCGTCGTTGCGACGGTGTACGGTGCTGGTTTCGTCATGCTTCATCACGAAGCGTTCAAACAATAGTTCCAGCGTGGCATCCGGGTCGCTGGTCAGCCCGCTGCCCATGGGTGCCCACTGCAAAGCGCTGTCGTCCTGTGGAATCACCGACTGCGCCAGTTCCATCACGGACGCATACGGGCGCAGCGCCAGTTGGCTATTCACTTCATCATGCAAGGCTTCAAACCGGGTTTGAACCTTGCGCATCAATGCCCGGAAAACGCTACTGTCTAGCGACGGGAAAAGCGGAGTCAATCGCTTCGAGGTGGTACGGCACGCAGCATTGGCATAGTGCATGGCAGGGCAGTACAGCGCCAGCCCCACATTGACAAATTCCCCGGTGGTCACGTCGTGGACATAGCGAAGCACCGAGTACGAATACGCTTGTTTGTTCATATCAACACCTTTTGCATTTCCATCATGGCCGGTCGAATATTGTCCCGCAGTTGCCTGACAAAGCCTAGCACCTTCCCAATCATGTCGCTTGCGCCATTCCATTCGACTGGCAATGCGGCTTGATATTGGGCTAGCCTATCATCAGAAATTGCCTCCCAAGCGCCAATAAGCCTTGAAAAATCAAGCGTTTGGCCTTTGATGGCCGTGTAAAACACATGGCGGTCGGGCTGGGCAATGTTGTCTAGCCCACCAGCCTCCCATGGGGGTTTCCAGAATAAAACGCCCTCCCAAATGAATGCAAGCTCGTGGTCATAAATGGCGACCTGTTCACCCTTGACCTGCATGTTCGGATTCTTGGGGTGACGGTCTGCATTTTGAATCAAAGCATCAAACGCAAAAATTTCAGCCGCCTGAGCCAACATCCGTTTGGGCACGCCGTTGCCGTCCGGCCAAACCGTATAGCCATTGGGCAGCCTGCTGGAGCCAAACCCCACGCGCAAGCTTTGGCGCAACAAAGCGGCTACATCCGGGTTCAGCACAGTCTCAATGAATGCGTCACTGATCGTGACCAATAGCGGGTTGGGCACAGGCAACACCAAATCGGCGGCAAGCATGGCGCTGATCGCCTCACGCGCCAAGCCAATCGCACCGATCTGCCGCCGTGTGAAAACTTGCCTATCAGCTCAACCGAACGCCCGTCGCTGAACTCGGCGTCCAGCAACAGAGGCATGGTGCGGCCTTTGGTCATGGCCCGGTCAAACCGGGTGGCTTCGACTTTCTCAAGCATGGTGATCCTCTTGGATGCCTATGAATAGGTGTGTCATTTACGCAGGCTTGAAGGCATCAGCAAGCAACGCATTAAAAGTGGCTTGGGCCTTGGCGATGGCGGTGGATTGTTGGGATTGAATGGAGCGAACCTCTTCCGCTCGTTCCCAAAAGCTT
The DNA here is from genome assembly GCA_016708345.1 of Candidatus Rhodoferax bjergmarkensis. Classification (GTDB taxonomy): domain Bacteria; phylum Pseudomonadota; class Gammaproteobacteria; order Burkholderiales; family Burkholderiaceae_C; genus Rhodoferax; species Rhodoferax bjergmarkensis. The sequence continues at coordinate 22,206 of JADJFX010000010.1, read as the reverse complement.
TGCTGCAATGCCATCGGTGGAACCGCAATTTCTATTTGCCGAATTTCTTTTCCGTTGATATTGAACTGAACCGCAGACCTACGTGTGTGTTTCAAGAAAACTTCTCGTCCACTGGTTGACTCAAGAAAAGCTTTGAATACTTGCGGTAGCAACTTGGCGCTATCAAATCGCAAGCGCATCAAATGTGAATCGAAGGTCCAATCACCATCAGGATGTAAAACGACGGCTTTCCCAAGGTGGTCAAGTGATCCAATTGCTCGCGCCAAAACCACATCGCCACTTCTCAGAGCGAAGCGGGCGACTTGCGAGTCCGGCAGGTCAAGCCATTTTTTATCGGCCAGCGTTAGTTGCCCGCCCTGAATGTTGGCTACCCGCAAATCCAGCCATTTCCCAACTGTGTTTGATGGTTTCGCCATCGTGCCGAGTGTTGGAGGCTCGGCAAGGAGCGCACCGACCTTTGCGACCGGCCACCCCTTCGGATTCGTCGCCGGGTCGCCAAACATATCGAGGAACAAAGCCGGAATAAGTTCGGCGGTTTTCTTTTCAGCTTCGCGCCGCAGTCGCACAATGCCCTCGGCGCGGGACAGTAGATCGACGATGCGGCGTTGTTCTGGGATTGGTGGTAGTGGCATCGTCAAAGAGAAGACGAAATCCATATCAGCGCGGGGCATTCTGGCACCTGCGGTCTTGGCGGAAATCGAATCAACCGTCTTTTGACTACGAAGGAAATACCCGAGAAATGCGCGATCCACGCCTGTACGCGGCAACAAGGGAATGATTTCTGTCGAGCACTTTCCCTCGAATGTGGGAGTGACAACTTTGTTCAAGTAGGGTCGTAACTTCCCATAGAGAACGTGTTCCGAGCCAAAGCGAAAACTATTTGCCGAAGGTGTCTCTGGGGTTTTTGACAAAACGCCATCAACAAACAGACCATTGCCTGACTCGATGGATTCGAGGCCAATGTATCGCAGGTCTGGACGCTCACCCGGCTTAACTGACTCCCGTGCCTGCTGGCAAATGTCGCCAAGTCGAACAATTGTCACGCCACAGCCTCCGCCAATGCCACCCGCAACGCATCCACTTCCTCAGCAATCTCCACCTCAATCGCCGCCAGTTCATCCAACAGTTCGCGCGGGTCGCGGTGGGCTATGGCCGTCTGGTTCATGGGCCGGTAGCGCCCGGCGGACAGGTTGAAGTCGTTGGCGCGAATGGTGGCGGCATCGGCAAACCACCACTTTTCAGTCAAGGCGGCGCTGGCACTTTCAACCACCGTGCGGCGTTGCCATTCGTCCCAACGCGCATCACGGGTCTTGAACACTTCGGCCAGCGCAGGCAGGTCGTCCGCTTCAATGGGCGTGTCGTGGTTGGCATCCATCTTGAAACCGTCATGGTCGGCATGGAGAAACAACACCCTGCTGGTACTGCCGCCCTTGCGGAAAAACAGCACCGAAGTTTTGACCCCCGAATAGGGCTGAAACACGCCACCGGGCAGCGACATGACTGCTTCCACGCGGTTGTTTTCCATCAGTTGGCGGCGCAGCTCTTTGTGCGCGCCAGTAGAGCCAAACAGCACACCTTCGGGCACGATGACCCCGCAGCGGCCATCTTCGAGCAAGCTGCGGGTCATGTAGTTGACGAACAGCAGCTCGGTGGCGGTGGTGGTGCCCACCTTCACGTCGTCCACGATGCGGTCTTTGTCCAGCCGCCCGGCGAATGGCGGGTTGGCTGCCACTACATGAAAGCCCTCGGGCAAACCCAGCTCGCGCTTGCGCTCGGCATCCAGCGAGGTGGTGAGCACGTTGCGCTGGTAGATGCGCACGGCGGGCAGGCCGCGCAGCGTCAGGTTCATGGTGGCCAGGCGCACCATCTTTGGGTCCACGTCGTTGCCGAAAAAGGTTTGCTCTTGCAACACGCGCCACTTGGCAGCAGACAGCGCATTGCCGTTGCCGCGTGTTAGCCCCTTGCCGTCCAGCTCTGAGCGCTCCACGCCGTCGGGTGTGGAGTTGGCCAGTTTGATGTAGTCCAAAATCGCAGCAATGAAGCCCGCCGTACCCGCTGCCGGGTCGTAACAGGTCTCCCCAATCTTGGGGTCCAGCATGGCCACCACGGCGCGGATGATGTGGCGTGGCGTGCGGAACTGGCCCAGTTCGCCCGCCTGCTTGATTCGCTTGAGCAGGTATTCAAACAGGTCGCCTTTGGTGTCGGCATCGTGCTCGTCAAGCCGCAGGTTATCCACCTTGCCAATGATCTGGGTCAGCACCACCGGCTCGTCAATCACCAGCCGCGCGCCGTCCATAAAGTTGATGGCGCTGCTGCCTGCCACTTCGGCGTAGAACGGAAACACCTCGTCCCGCAAAAAACGCGATAGGTTCTCACCCGTCAGCGCCCGTGCCCAGGCCGACCAGCGAAAGCGCTCACGCGGCATGGTGCTGCCACCGCCCATCACCGGCGCATTGAGCGGGTTGCGCAGTGTCCATTCGCCGCTGTAAATGCTGGGCACGGTTTGCTTCTGCAAGCGGGCGCGGGCTTGGGCCTGCGTGTCCAGGCCGTCGGCCAGGTAGAAGAAAAACAGAAAGGCCAGTTGCTCGGTGTTGGACACCGGATCGGGGTAGCCACCACCAAACAGGTAGTTGCTGATGTCGTCAATGTCTTGACGGAGTTGGGCGGTAAGGGACATGGGTAATCGTTAGTTGTATGCACACAGCACAAGGCTGTGCGCCATATCTGCGAGGGTGAGGTTTTCAATTTCGTCCATCGTAGATGCGCATAGCTGGACTTCATACTGCTCCCATGCTTTGGCATGATCTAGAGCCGTCTTAAAAGACATCACCGAACTAGCTGCATCGGTGACCCAACAAAGCTATCAGATTCCGAATTCGAGTGGAATGTGCCGACTCAGTGCCTGAGTCATCAATCAACCGTTCAGATTCCCATTTTTGAACTTTTCTGCCAAAAGGTCATCTAGGTGGACCCTCCGGAATCGGCCGGATGTCGTTGCTTGTGAGTTTTCAAACTGGCTCTGAGTTCACCAACGATATTCGCCAACGTGAAACGTAATTCTGGCCATTCGAGCAGGTCGACCTCAGAAAACTCATGGATTTCCGAAAGGCAATTTAGCAGTATCCAACATCCTGTTCGTTTAGGGACGCGTTCAGCATAAAACTCCCGTGGATGTGCCTTGAGGTTGCACTCGACCCTTGAAACGGATTTGTGCCAAACCCCTCATTGCACGGGTGCGCCGTAGACCGACTGAGAGAGGTTGGCAAGTACACCAGAGAGCGGCGCTTCACCGCCAAAGAGTTCAGCGGCTTTGCGGCGACCGCCTTGCAGGCTGAAGGGCGGAAACTCCAGGTGGTCGAGGGTGAAGTCGTTGAACTGGTCAGCGTTCTCGCGGATTTGCGCTTCCACGTCGTGCAGCCAGCGCTCTTGCACGGGGTTGAATTCTTGCCCCATCAACCAGCCCTCAAAGCGTGCGCCAAGCTCGTTGGCTTTTTCCTCGGATGCTTCCATGAAAACAAAGTTGCCTGCGTCGTCCATGGTCACCCAAGAGCGGGTGAGGCGGGTCGATTTCATCGTTCTGGTCTACCGTTACCAGTGTGCGCAGGTCTGGCCGTGGCCGTGGATCGCGCTCGGTGAGATTGCCGCCTTCGGCATAACCAGTCGTCTCCTTCGTGGGCATCTGCAACACCCACGAAATCGAACATGGTGAACACCGGTTTGCCTTGCGATTTGCGCGTGCCCCGGCCCAGCATTTGCCGGTACAGCGTGACCGATTTGGTGTAGCGGGCAAATATCAGGTTGACTACTTCCGGGCAGTCAAAGCCGGTGTCCAGCATGTTGACCGACACCAGCACCTGCGGAAATTTCTTTTTTGAAACGACGTATGCGAGCCATGGCATCGGTGGTGTCTTCACCCTGGCCAACACCCGACACGACGTAATCTGCGTACTTAATCTCAGGTGACGGCTTGAGGTGGGCAAACTCGTTGTCGATCAGCGTGGCCAGCGTTTCGGCGTGGCGTTTGGTCACTGCAAAGACAATGGTTTTGCCAATCAGCGGTTTGCGCAGGTAACCCGTAGCGTCCACATAGCCGTCTTCCATCACCTTGCGGAACTCGCGCACGATGGCCCGGTTGCGGGCGGGAATGGTGAACTTGCGCTCCAGCACATTGGGGTCATTCATTGGGCGGCTTCACGCATGGGGTGGCGGTCAGGCCGATCTGGATGCCGTCGAAGTGCTCCAGCACCTTGCGCCACTTGCCGTAAATGCTGCGGTGGCATTCGTCGGTGATGACCAGATCGAAATAGCCGGAGGAATACTCGTGGTAGATGTTCACCATCGACTGCAAGGTGGTGATGGTGACGCGCTGCTCGTCCTGAAAACGCCGACCGGCGCGCATCACGTAGCAAGGCAGCTCCTTCATGTGCTCGGTAAAAGCGCGTCTTCAGTTTGCATCGCCAGCGGAATGCGGTCTACCAAAAACAGCACACGGGTGACTACATTGGCGGCAAACAGTCGCTTGATCAGCGCGGCGGCGGTGCGTGTCTTGCCGGTGCCGGTGGCCATTTCAAGGAGCATCTTGCGCCGCCCCAGGCCAATTTCACGACAAACAGTCTCGTTGCAGTCCATTTGGTAGTCACGCCCGGCAATACGGGTGTCTATGGCAACCGTGAGCGGGTCAACCCGCATTTGCAGCAAGGCGGCGCGGCGCTCAAGGTCGGCCTGTGAAAAGAAGGTGCGCACCGGGCGCGGGTGCGCTTCGTGCTGCCAGTCCCAAAACAAGATTTCATTGCCGTTGGCCAGAAAAACGAACGGCACATTGGCCTGCTCGGCATTGCGGCGGCCTTGTTCACGCGCGTCGGCGGCGTTGATGCTTTCACGCTTGGCCTCGACGATGGCGAGGCCCCTGCCCTCACGGCTGCACAGCATGTAATCCGCGCGGTCGCCATTGGGCAGCGTGTACTCGTAGCGGACGCTGGTGCCGTCGCTGATTTGCCAATGCTGATCATTGAGCTGGGCATCGATCAGCGTGCGGGCGAAGGCTTCGGTTTGTTTGGCCATGAAAGTGCTCGATTGTTCTGGATTTTTCCTCTGCGCCATGATACTTGCAGCATGGCGACTGCTGAGAGTGGACAACGCCGTTTTGCGGGGCGGTGCGGCGGCTGGCACGAAGTAAGCCAGCGGCCACGCTGGCTTACAGGCCGTTTCGGCCTGTAGCCCCCGTATTCTGTGCGTAAGCAGCTACTAAACTTGTAGCAACACCGAGCAACCTAGGCGCGCGGGCTGAGGGAGCCCCCACGGGGGGCGGACGGGCAGACCAGCGCGCAGGGCTGATGCCGCGCAGCGGCGAAGCGCAAGGGTGGGCGGGGCCACACCGGACTGGCCGCAGGCCACTGACCAGCCACACAGCGCGCAGCGCCTGACCAATGCCCAGGTGCCACGACAACCACAAGGGCGCGCAGACGGCGGCGCGTAGGGCGTGCCAACGACCGGGAAGCGCCGACGGCTGTGCGACCGACTCCAGCGAAGGCCACTTTGCATAACGCCTGTTGCCTTCACCCGAAGGGCGCGAAGCGGTGACCGGCACCAAGCGGAGCTTTAGCGCAGCGACTGGCGGGCACTGAGGGCAATGCGGCGTTATGTAAAAGCGAAGCGGGTGGCCGTAGCGGGCGCGTGCCACAACTGCCACAAACACTACGCGACAGCTTCGTGCTGCCTGACCATTGCGGTACTCCGCATTGGCCACTGACCAGAACTACAGACTCACGCAATAGCAAAGCGGTGATGTTGGGTACGCTGCCACCAGCGCAAACCGCAGTTCAGCAGGCGGCGCGCCCGGCATGACCGCGCTGGTGGAGGTCACACACACGCATCGAACGCCGAAGGATCGTCACTGTCTGCCGCCTTCGCGGTAGCTGATCAAACCCTTGCGCAGAAATTTATATGCAAAATATGCCGTTTGCGCACATGGGACCTGCTCAAGCAGCTATCAATTGCATAGCGATTTACAAGTCCACGTCATCAGAAATGGCGAGTAGTCCCGCGCCCTGTCCGCCGCTTCACACCCACATCGCCCAGCAGGCAAGCCAAATCTCTGTGTAATTCCTGTGTAATCAGGCAGAGAAAATTACACAAAACGCGGGAACCGCACGGAATGTCCAAAATCACCCAAATGGAAAAACTCTAGGAAAATCAGTAACTTAGGAAGTTTTTGGAAGTCGCTAGAATCCTTGGGAAAGCTTGACGTGAAGACTGTTAATCCGTAGGTCCCTGGTTCGAGCCCAGGTTGAGGAGCCAATTAAAGCCTTATAGGCACTAGAAAGCCTGCTACTTAATTGATAGCAGGCTTTTTCTTTTGGTGCTCCATGTAGCTAGCGGCACATGGTTTTGTACCGCTGTCATCCGAATAACTCCGCAATCACGGAGAAGTTATTTGCAAAGCAGCGCACTCTTGAGTGAAAAAATTACCAGTATTCAGTCTTGTGATGCACCTTGCCTATCCAGAGACTGACAGGCATTGCTGTGTGCGCGTGGTGCCATCGGACCGCAGCCAAACAAAAACCCCGCTGCGTTGCCACAACGGGGTTTTTTGATATTGAATCTTCAACTGGCCCAAGCCAGCACACTTAGAACGCGTGGTAAAGACCAACACGGTATTGCTGACCATTCACGCCAGTGGTGGAAGCCGCAGGCGCGGCATCAAAGGTCTGCTTGCCAAACGATGCGTTCAGGCTTGTTCGCTTGCTCAGGTCATACTTGACCACGTACTCTGTCAAAGAGTTGACATCACGCTTGGCCCAGTTAAAACCAACCGTGATGGCACCGACCGGTGCCGATAAGCCCAAGGAATAAGCATTCGCATCACTTGTCGAGTTGTAAGCCACGCCGGTTGTGGAGCCGTCATAGCCAACGCCCAACTTGGCAACACCCAAGTCATAGGTGGCAAAGGCCTCGAAGCGGCTGGTGCGGGCAATGTTGGCAGCCGCAACAGCATAAGCGGGAGGTGCATCAAAGCTGGACCGCTTGAACTGCACACCCGCAGCCATCGGGCCATTGGCATAAGTCACGCCAATAACATGTGTAAAAACGCCTGCATGAACATTGCCGTCATAGGAGTCTTCAACCAATTGAATGAAGCCTGTGAAGCCACTGATGGGAACCCACTCGGGTGATGATGCCACTGGTGTCATAGATACCATCTTGCAGGTTGGCGGGTGCCACCATGCCGCGCGTCAACATGTGGGTGCTGCGAGTGTTGGCAAAAGTCAAGGTGCCTATGGAACCGGTCAGTCCCAAACTGGTGTCGCTGCGCGTCAGTCCCTGACCAAACCTGCCGGAAGAGGGCAACCCAGGCGCAGGACCCGCAGACAAGGCAGGTGTTTCAAAAACCACGCTGGCAATCGCTTTCAAACCACCGCCAAGATCTTCTACGGCAGTCAGTTTGATGTCGGCATTGGTCAGAGTCAGACCACGCGCAGCTGAACCCGTTCCAGCGCTGTTGTCAACGCTTTGGTAAGCTGCCCCCACCAAACCAGTGATGGACACAGAAGATTGGGCGAAAACGCCGCCAACAGCAGTCAGGGCAGCCAGTGCTACGATGGTTTTTTCATATTGATGACTCCAAAACAAAAGTTGGAGACCGACACAATCGTTTCGGTCTCCAAAGATAACCGCGCATTCTAAATATGATCAGCCGATTGTACACACCCTGTATGGTCCAAGCAGGAATTGGAACTCGAAAAACATCATATTTCAGTCATTTTCGTAGCCCTCTAGCAACAAACAAAACCATGCACTGCACACAGCCCTGCACGGTGACTGAAAAACCACACCCTTTTATAATCGCCCGCCATGGACACCCTTTTAAGCACTTTTGATGCTGCCCTGCGCACGCTTTTTGCCACCCCGCGCGGCCAAGCCTGCCCAACGCTGCCGGGCGAAGCGAGCGAGCTGACGGCGGCCGAGCAACGCGAGGCGGCGGCGCTGATGCGGGTCAACCACGTGGGAGAAGTGTGTGCCCGGGCGCTCTACACAGCACAGGCATTTGCTACTAAAAACGAAGCGCTTCGCGCCCATTTCATAAGCGCCAGCGCCGAAGAAACCAACCATCTGGCGTGGACCCGCCAACGTCTGGACGAGCTGGGCGACCGCCCTTCCCTGCTCAACCCACTGTGGTATGCAGGTGCTTTTGGCATCGGTCTGCTGGCCGGGCGGTTGGGTGACCGGGTGAGTTTGGGCTTTGTGGTGGAAACAGAACACCAAGTGGCGGCGCATCTGGAGAGTCACCTGACCCGGCTGCCCGTTAACGACCATGCCTCACGCGCCATCGTGGCGCAAATGAAGGATGACGAAGCCCGCCATGCCAAGGATGCCCAGCTGGCGGGTGCCCTGGAGCTGCCCCAGCCGGTCAAAGACCTGATGCGCTCATGCGCCAAGGTCATGACAACCGTAGCGCACCGAATTTAAACATCAAGCCTCCATCAGCTCAAAACTGGTGGTGATGTCTGCCGTTTTGGCCAGCATGATGCTGGCCGAGCAGTATTTTCATGGCTCATGGCAATGGCGCGCTCCACCGCAGGTGCCGGAATGCCTTTGCCCGACACGGTGAAATGCATGTTGATGCGTGTGAACACCTTGGGGTCCACTTCAGCCCGCTCAGCCGTGAGCTTGACCGTGCAGCCGGTGACGTGATGGCGGCCGCGTTTGAGGATCAGCACCACGTCATAGGCGGTGCAACCGCCGGTGCCGGCCAGCACGGTTTCCAGCGGGCGCGGTGCCAGGTTCAGGCCGCCATTTTCAGGCTTGGCTGCGTCCGGCGCGCCGTCCATCACCAAGGTGTGGCCGCTGCCGGTTTCGGCGACAAAACCCATGCCCGAGCGCGTGCCCATAGCGCCGGTCCAACTGACTGTGCATTCCATGATTAACCCTCCCCCTTCGCTTTTGAAAAGGGCTGATTGTCGCCGTAACGAGCCCTTATCATCGGAGCTCCATGAAGACACCAAGCCCCAAACCCTCACACCCGCCGACTATCTGAAAAAAGTGCTGACCGCCCGCGTTTATGACGTGGCGCTGGAAACGGCTTTGGAGCCGGCCAAAGCCCTGAGCAAACGCCTGCACAACACGGTTCTGTTCAAACGCGAAGACCAGCCCGGTGCGCAGTTTCAAGCTGCGCGGCGCCTACAACAAAATGGCGCAACTGACCCCCGAGCAGTTGAAAAATGGCGTGATTTGCGCCTCCGCTGGTAACCACGCACAAGGCGTGGCACTCAGTGCGCAGCGCCTCGGAACGCGCGCCGTGATCGTGATGCCCACCACCACGCCGCAGGTCAAGGTGGACGCCGTGCGCGGCTTTGGCGGCGAAGTGGTGCTGCACGGCGACAGCTACTCGGACGCCTACACCCAGGCCGTCACTCTGGAGAAAAACAGGGCCTGACGTTCATCCACCCCTTTGATGACCCGGACGTGATTGCGGGCCAGGGCACGATTGCCATGGAGATATTGCGCCAATTGCAGGGCCACGGCTCGAATCGGCTGGACGCCATCTTTGTGGCCATTGGCGGTGGTGGCCTGGTGTCCGGCGTGGCCAACTACATCAAGGCCGTTCGCCCCGAGATCAAGGTCATCGGCGTGCAGATGAACGACTCCAACGCCATGGCACAGTCCGTGGCCGCGGGCAAACGGCTCACGCTGACCGACGTGGGTTTGTTCTCGGACGGCACGGCGGTGAAACTGGTGGGCGAGGAGACCTTTCGCATCTCCAAAAAACTGGTCGATGAGTTCATGATGGTGGACACCGATGCCGTGTGCGCGGCCATCAAGGATGTGTTTGTCGATACCCGCAGCATTGTCGAGCCTGCGGGCGCGCTGGCAGTGGCTGCCATCAAGCAGTATGTGGCCACCCACAAGACCAAAGGCGAAACCTACGCCGCCATTTTGTGCGGTGCCAACATGAACTTTGACCGCCTGCGCTTTGTGGCCGAGCGCGCCGAGGTGGGTGAGGAGCGCGAGGCGCTCTTTGCCGTGACGATTCCCGAAGAGCGCGGCAGTTTCAAGCGTTTTTGCGAGCTGATTGGCGAGTTGCCCGGCGGCCCGCGCAGCGTCACTGAATTCAACTACCGCATCAGTGACACTACACAAACCCATATATTTATCGGCCTGACCACCCACGGCAAGGGCGAGTCGGCCAAAATCGCGGCCCAACTTCAGCAAACACCGCTTTGCGGCGCTCGATTTGACACACGACGAGCTGACCCGCGAACACATTCGCCACATGGTGGGCGGACACTCCAAATTGGCACAGGATGAGCGCGTGTTGCGCTTCGAATTTCCCGAGCGCCCCGGTGCCCTGATGAAGTTTTTGAGCCTGATGCGCCCGGGCTGGAACATCTCCTTGTTCCACTACCGCAACCAGGGTGCCGACTACGGCCGCATTCTGGTCGGGCTGCAAGTGCCCAAGGCCGACGACAAGGCGTTTGCCAAGTTTTGCAGACGCTGGACTACCCGTATGTGGAAGAAACACACAATCCGGTGTACCGGATGTTCCTGCAACAGTAAACGATAGTTAACCAGAGGCATGACCATGGCAAACCCCTTGTTGAAACCCCATTTTCCCCGAGAATACGGCCGGGAGGCCGGACAAGTGGAGAAGCACGAATACGTGGATGGCGAAGTCTTTGCCATGGCCGGTGCCGGGGAAGGCCACATTACGGTGTGCCTCAACGTGGCCATGGTCCTGCGCCAGCACCTCAAAGGCAGCCCCTGCCGCACCTTTATGGCGGACATGAAGGTGCAGGCCAACGCGGATGGAGCCTATTTCTACCCCGACGTGGTGGTCACCTGCAGCTCGCGCGACGCGCAAGACCCGCTGGTCAAACGTGAGCCCACCCTCATTGTCGAAGTGCTCTCGCCCAGCACCGCTGCCTACGACCGGGGCGAAAAATTCAGCCGCTACCGCCAGCTGGCCAGCCTGCAGGAATACGTGCTGGTGGACACAGACACCCGCGCCACCGATGTTTTCCGCAAACGCTCTGACGGCCTGTGGGTGCTGTACCCTTTTGCCCGCGACCAAGCAGTGGAGCTGGCCAGCGTGGCGCTGACCATTCCAGCTGCCGTGCTGTTCGATGAGCTGGGCTCCCGCCGTCGCCGCCACCCCCGTCTGACGTGTCCCGCTGACACCATGGCCGCTACTTTGGACGGCAAGCTGGTGGTGGCCATCTCCAGCCGCGCCCTGTTTGACTTTGAGGGTGAAAACGAGGTCTTTGAGCAAGGTGACGACCGCGCCTACATGGCTTTGCAACTGGAGCGGCTCGATACGCCTGCCAAGCCGGGGGTGGCGTTCTCGCTGGTACAAAAGCTGCTGGCCTTCAACACCGAAGCGGCGCAACAGGTCGAAGTGGTGATCCTCTCACGCAACGACCCGGTCAGCGGGCTGCGCGTGATGAAATCAGCCGCCCACTATGCGCTGCCCATCATCCGCTGCACCTTCACGCGCGGCGAAGCACCCTGGCGCTACCTCAAACCGCTGCGCGCCAACCTGTTTTTGAGCACCCACCTGAGCGATGTGCGCTCGGCGCTCGCAGCCGGTGTGCCAGCGGCGCGGTCTACCCGCAGTCGGCCCATGCCAGCGCCGCCCACCCGTTGGGTACGCATTGCGTTTGACGGTGACGCCGTGCTGTTCAGTGACGGGGCAGAAATGGTGTACCAGACCCAAGGGCTGGGTGCTTTTCAGCAGCACGAAACCGACAAGGCCGCCCTGCCCTTGCCAGACGGCCCCTTCAAACCCTTGCTGGTGGCGATGCACCGCCTGCAGCAGGCCGCCACGCCAGCCATGCGCATCCGCACCGCGCTGGTCACCGCCCGCAGCGCCCCGGCGCATGAGCGGGCCATCCGCACGCTGATGAACTGGAACATTGAGGTGGACGAAGCCATGTTTCTGGGCGGGCTGGACAAAGGCGAGTTTTTGCGCGAGTTTGAGCCTGACTTCTTTTTTGACGACCAGACCGGCCATATCGAATCCGCCGCCCGCCACGTGCCGTCCGGTCATGTGGCCAGCGGCGTGCGCAACGTCTGAGGCGGGGGCGGGCAGTGGGCGCAATCGCTCGTGTCCCCCGGCCTGCGGCCTCCGCCTTGACCTCGCCATTGCGCCCACTGCCCGCCCCCGCCTCAGACGCCAACCCGCTGCAACGCCAAAACACTCCTAAATCAATAGCTGCATGCGCCCTACCAGCATGCGCAAACGCCTAATTGAGCATCCATCACGGCGTACACCACTTGGGCTTTCGATGCACTGGCGCGGGTTTGGGTGTTTGTTGCGCACCGGCTGCATGTCGGGATATGCGCCCGACTGCGCACTCACTTTCTTTTGCTTCGCCAAAAGAAAGTAAGCAAAGAAAAGGCGAGCCGAATGCGTCGGCCCTGCGGGCTCACTGCGTTGCTCGGGCGGGGCGGGAGGCGCGCAAACTCGCCTTCGGCTCAAACAGCGCGCGCCTCTTCTTCCGCCCCACCCTGCGCTACTCGACTCCGCATAACGGCAGGGACAGCCACACGCGCCATCGCTTCGCTCGACATAGTTTCAGGCAAATTCAGGCTGTAGCGCTCATCATCATTACGCTAGCAGCTACGGATTAAATAGCGCCTGCAAACCCTTGGCGTGGCAACACTGACTCGGCGACGGCACCAGACCCAACAGTAGTAATGTGGTGCCGCATTTGAACACTGCGCCTCAATCAAATGAACGTGGTGCCAATCATCCGATCGGTCGCACTGAGGAATTGGTTGCTCTGGCGCTTCTGCAACACTTCGATTCCGTCATTACTCAAGTTCACTCACACTTGTTTTCTATAGAAAACAAGGTGTAAACCAAATAAGCTGATCCAAATGATGCGATACATGCGACAAATATTGTCGTCATGCTCGGTAATGCACCCGTTGCCAACATACTGAACAATCGCGGTAAGAAAAACACAAATACCAATGCTATTGGCAACTGTAGAACTACCGCAATTAGACGAAAAATGAACGCAGCCGTTGAATTTCCTAATGCCAATGGTATTAGCCAAAAGCCACAGGTACTTGCTACACCAACTGCGATCCAGAAAACAGCATTTGGAACCGATAGTCCTTCAGGCTTGAGACCACTTGACATCCAATAGCCAAAACCAGCGATGAAACCGCTAGAGATGATTGTCGCGACGATTATTACGAGAGAGGCACCGCGTATTCGAATCATGAGGTTTGAGTCATTGGTATTGCTGCACCGGCTATTCACGCAATTAAGACAAAACGCTGAAAGCGTCACTCGAATGTGTCGAATTATGGCAGGCAGGTTAAGCCAGCGCAGTCTCGCGACCGACTGCAATCGCTGCACCGCGGTAATTCCAAGCCCCAACGATACCCCCCGCGCCGAGCGAAGCGATGGCGCGTGTCGCACCCTCCCCTTCTGGCTGCGCCGAGGAGCGCAGCAGACGCTGAGACGAGGGCGCGCTGTTTGAGCCGAAGGCGAGTTTGCGCGACCCCCAGCGGCTGCGAGCACCGCAGGTTGCCCGTAGCGAAGCGAAGGGACGCAGACAGTAGGGTCGCCTTCTCTTTGCTTACTTTCTCTTGGCGACGCAAGAGAAAGTAAGTCGCCCGCCGGGGCGAGACCCGGCCAACAGCGCCAGTAAGAACACACATCCCGATAAAAAAAGCTGCAACCCCTTCGACAAGCCCAGAACAAACAGCAAGCAAAGCCCAGCTACCATCGAACCCTTGTTCTCAAAGCAACAATCACCATGTCTTCCGAATCCGCACAGCCCAGCAAATGGGCGTCTTTCAAGTTGTTTGTAGCCCGTGCCTGGGCCTTGACCCGGCCCTACTACCTGGAATCTGACGAAAAATGGAAAGCCCGGGCCCTGCTGGCCGCCATCATTGCGCTGAACCTAGGGCTGGTCTACATGGCGGTTCTATTCAACGACTGGAACAAGCTGTTTTACGACTCCTTGCAGGACAAAAAAGCCGATGTGTTCTGGACCCAGCTGGGGCGCTTTACCTACCTGGCGTTTGCTTTCATCATCATCGCGGTCTACAAGTTTTACCTCACCCAACTGCTGGAAATGCGCTGGCGCGCCTGGATGACGCGCCACTACCTGCAGCGCTGGCTGGCCAACCACGCGTTTTACCAACTGGAGCTGGCACGCTTCACGAAGCAGACCAATGTGGACAAGGCCAACCCGGACAACCCGGACCAGCGCATTCAGGAAGACATCAGCCAGTTCACCAGCGCCACCATATCGGTCACCATGGGCTTGCTCAATTCGGTGGTGACGCTGCTGAGCTTTGTAGGTATTTTGTGGGGGTTGTCGGGCGGCTTTGTCTTCACATTTCAAGGCAGCCAATACAACATACCGGGCTTTATGGTGTGGATGGCGGTGCTGTACTGCGCGGTGGGCAGCGTGCTGACGCACTACATCGGCAGGCCCCAGATCCAGCTTAATTTTGAACAGCAGCGGGTGGAAGCTGATTTTCGCCACCACATGATCCGGGTGCGCGAGTACAGCGAGTCAATTGCGCTGGACCGGGGCGAGGCGGTGGAGCGCGGGCAGCTTGACCAGCGCTTTGGCCGCGTGCTGGACAACACACTCAAGCTCATCAAGGCGCAGAAAAACCTGGTCTGGTTCACCAGCTTTTTTGGCCAGGCGGCGGTGGTATTCCCCTTTGTGGTGGCAGCGCCGCGCTTTTTCAGCGGTGCCATCCAATTGGGCGAGCTGATGCAAATCTCCAGCGCCTTTGGCCAGGTGCAAGGGGCGCTGAGCTGGTTTGTCGACAGCTACAGCGGGCTGGCGAGCTGGCGCGCCACCACCGACCGGCTCACCAGTTTTGAGGCATCATTTAGTGCTCTTGCGGACGTAGAACCTGCGCAAGCAGCTACTGATTCGATAGCATTGACGGCACCGGATTTGACCGTGACCCTGCCCAATGGCCAGGTTCTGCTGGCCGGAGCCAGCTTGCGGGCCGCGGCGGGCGAGCACATTTTGCTGGCCGGGCCCTCGGGCAGCGGCAAATCGACCCTGTTTCGCACCCTGGCCGGCATCTGGCCTTTTTCCAGCGGAAGCGTGGCACGCCCGCAGGACGCCATGTTCATCCCGCAGCGGCCTTACTTTCCGAACGGGCCGCTGCGCGACGCCCTAGCCTAACCGCAGCCACCATCCGCCTACACCGACGTTCAGCTGCGCCAGGCACTGGAAGACGCCATGCTGCCGCAACTGACCGGGCAACTCGACGTGATGGACGCCTGGGGGCAAAAGCTCTCGGGCGGCGAACAGCAGCGGCTGGCGATTGCCCGCGTGCTGCTCAAAAGCCAAAATGGGTGTTTGCCGACGAGGCCACCAGCGCCTGGATGAAGCATCGGAAAGTTCAGTGTATAAAGCCTTCTTGCGCTTGTAAACAGTGCGCAAGGTGCTATTATTTCAATAGCACACAGACCCAGTGTGGCGGCTTTTCATGACAAGCGCTGGGTGCTGGAAAAAGCAGCCAGAGGGCGCCTGCACTTTACAAACTGGCCGAAAAGCGCTCGTAACCGCGCGCGCAGCTCGCACGCCGGGCAGCTGCCACAGCCATAGCCCCAGGCATGGCGGTGCACACGGTCGCCCAGGTAGCAGGTGTGGGTGTGTTCGATGATGAGATCGACCAAGGCTTTGCCACCACCGGGCGTACCAGATTTTTCGCCCAAGGCATGCGCCAGCGCCCAGGTGTCGGCCTTGTCGATCCACATCAAAGGAGTGTCAATTAAAAAGCGCTTGTCCATGCCCAGCGAAAGCGCCAGTTGCATGGCTTTCATGGTGTCATCGCGGCAATCGGGGTAGCCGGAAAAGTCGGTTTCGCAGACGCCGGTGACGATCACTTGCAGATCGCGCCGGTAAGCGACGGCCGCCGCCAACGTCAAAAACAGCAGATTGCGCCCCGGCACAAAGGTGTTGGGCAGGCCGCTGGCTTCCATCTTGAAGGCGGTATCGCGGGTGAGGGAGGTGTCGCTGACGGAGCCGAGCACGGCCAAGTCGAGCAGATGGTCGTCACCCAACTTGCTTGCCCATTGGGGGAATTGGCGCTTTATTTCAGAGAGAACCTGCAAACGGGCACCCAATTCAACCCGATGGCGCTGACCGTAGTCAAAGGCAATGGTTTCAACACGCTGGTATTTGGACAAGGCCTGCGCCAAGCAGGTAGTGGAGTCCTGGCCACCGGAAAAAAGGACAAGGGCTGTGGAATGCATGCCCTTATGGTAGACCAAGGCGGTGGGCCTAGATTTCTTCTGTCTTCTTGATCTTGCTGGGTGTGTAGGTGAACACTTCTTTGGCCAGCACCCCGGATTAGCCGGGGGTTCTGGGTTGCCTGCACCGGCTCCTGCAGATTCTGAATCTGCTGGACTTGGATGGCGCTGGCACCGGCCGCCCACATCTGCTTCACATGGTCGATCAATACTTTGGACATCGGCACTGGCGGCGGATCTTCCACTTTTTCGGGCTTGGGCCGGTGAATGGTCCAGTCTTTTTGGCCGGTGGCTGCTTCTGAGCCGCGCCTTGCGGGATCAGAAACACTTGTGAAGGCCCCTTCACCTGCATTCGACTTGTCGGCAGTATTGGCCGCATTGGGCCGTTCTGCAAACTCGCCGCATCCGGTTTGGCGGACTCCTTGCTTGCCTTGAGTTCGCTGACCGGGCTCAGTGCCCCTGGCACATTTGGCGGGTTAACGGGTTCGGGCAAATTGGTTGCGAGTCCGGCCGACACGGCGCGCTCGACATTCGCCATATTGACCATGTTGATGACAGAAGGCGTGGGTGCTGGCGCGGGCGTTGGGGTTGCATGCACAGTTTGACTAACCTGCGCTACGGGGTTGACCCTAGCGGCCACGATAGAAACCGCATTCGCACTGGTAGAGCGCTGGCTAGGGGTTCGATCAATGGGTGGTATTTGCATTTTGTGTCAGTCGTCAGATCAGGTCTGGGGCTTTCCTCCGTGTTCGTAAGATTCTTAACGGCAGATTTAGGGGGTAATTAAGGCTTATTTTTAAATTATTTAGTTTTTTTAAGCCGTTTGCTTCAAATTTTGCACCAAATCAGTGCAAAACGATCGAAGAATGAAATTTCAGACGGATGTCAAGGAGAGGACACCGTTGGTCTTTGCATTCCATTGGCGATGCGGCAGCGCTCAATATCACAGGCCGTGGGCAGTACAGAGCGGTATTCCACCACAGTGTTCAGTTGCGTCAGATCGCGTGCAAAGCATTTTGCACCTTTGCCGTTGTCGTAGTACGAAGTCACATCCACGCAGCGCCGTGAATGCGCCATCAAACCAAAATGGTGACCCATCTCATGGGAAATCACCATCTGCAAAGTCTGGCTGGCGTCATAGGTGGGGTTGACCTTGCGCAGCAGCGCAAAAGCTTCGGGGCCCAAGGACAGTGTTCTCTGGCCAAGATTGGCAAGGCCGAAATTCCCCGCACTGTCTTTGGCACTCCACTGCACCCGCACGGCACCCAAGGCTTGCGACGCTTGCCCGGCCTGCCTGAGCACACTGCTGGGAATGCCACACAAAGACCACACTTGAGCCGCTTTTTGAACGGCCCCAAACACCTGCGCCTCTTCAAACCATGCCGGAGCCCCCACATGGTCGTAAACAAACACCATGGACGTGCTGTGAGCGGGCCGGTCTTTGCCATCACCCCACGTGCTTATTTCACCCGGCAGGCACTGGGCAATTTCCGCGGCACGCACTGACTCTTGCGAGATGGCCACGTGGGAAACCAGGGACACACACAAGCCCAGCCACAACCGGGCAGTTGGCGTCAGAATGGATTCCGGTATTTGCATGGCGAGGCTGATGCTACAAGCAATTTTTGCTTGCCAGCAAGCATGTTTGAAAACTATCAAAGACATAGTGCTTTACAAATTGGCACTCAAGTCAGGAGAGTGCTAACATAACGACTATTCATAAACAGGAGTACAGGTATGGCTTATCAAAGTGGGGTTTCAAGCACCGCTCTGGCGGTTGCCAATCCGTGGTCAATGGTGCCTGCGCTGGGCAATTTGGATGCCTATATTACGGCCGCCAATGCATTGCCCATGCTCACGCAGGAGCAGGAGCAGGAGTATTCGCGCAAGTTCCGGATTGACAACGACCTGGACGCTGCAGGTAAGCTGGTGCTCTCATTTAAGGCTGGTGGTGTCGATTTCTCGCCAGTATCTGGGTTACGGCCTGCCGCACGGTGACCTGATTCAAGAAGGCAACGTGGGGCTGATGAAAACCGTCAAACGCTTTGACCCCGATCAAGGCGTGCGATTGGTGAGCTACGCCATGCACTGGATCAAGGCCGAAATTCACGAGTACATTCTGAAAACTGGCGCATGGTCAAAGTGGGAACCACCAAAGCGCAACGCAAACTGTTTTTCAATTTGCGCTCTATGAAGCAGCGCTACAAATCGGATGACGCAGCAGCCGATGTCGGGACCCACCGTGACACACTGAACGAAGAACAAATTAAGGCGATGGCGCGCGAACTCAAGGTCAAGCGCGAAGAAGTCATCGAGATGGAAACCCGCTTGTCAGGCGGCGATGTACTGCTGGACCCCAGCCCCTCAGACGATGGTGAAGATGCGTTCGGCCCGATTGCTTACCTGACCGACACACGCCACGAGCCCACCGAGATGATCGAGGCTCACCAGCGCGACATACTGGCCAGCGACGGCATTGCCTCGGCACTGGACGCACTCGATGAGCGCAGTCGCCGTATTGTGCAAGAGCGCTGGCTCAAGGTGAACGACGACAGCTCCGGCGGCATGACGCTGCATGAGCTGGCAGCCGAATACGGCGTCAGCGCCGAGCGCATTCGTCAGATTGAAGTGGCGGCCATGAAAAAAATGCGCAAAACGCTGATTGAGTACGCCTGACCAAACCAGTGAGCAAGCTTTTGCTATATTTTTTATAGCTGGTTGCGCACTGTTTACGTGCGCCGGCGGCCAAAAAGGCGGTCAACTTGTAACTACTCAGGTCGCTATGAAAACATGAGCGACAATTGAGGAAATGCAAAGCTTACCCGACCTCAACACAATGAGCCCTGTCCAAAAGGACGAGCTCATTGTGGGGTTGTGGGATCAAGTCCAAAGCCTCACTGCTGAACAGGCGGCGATGCAACAATTGATCAAGGAACTGCAGGCCCGCTTGAGCCTGAACAGTAAAAACTCAAGTAAACCGCCAAGTACAGACGGCTTGAGCAAACCAGCGCCGAAGTCGCTGCGTGGCAAAAGCGGCAAGAAATCAGGTGGACAACCCGGCCACACTGGCTCCACCCTGTGCCAAAGCACTGAAGTAGACGTTGTCATCACGCACAAAAGCGAGAGCGTTTGCTCGGCTTGCCATTTGGCGCTAACCGACTTTGAAGTCGTAGAAAAGCGCCAGGTATTTGAGCTCCCCGAACTACGCGCCAAGGTGACAGAACACGTCTTGATGCGCGCCCATTGCAGCTGCGGGGCCGTTCATACCGGCCTGTGGCCAGAAGGCATCAACGCCCCAGTGCAATATGGCCCGCGCGCCAAAGCGGTAGCCGTCAACCTGAACCAAAACCAGTTCGTGCCGATGGCGCGTACCTGCGAGTTCATGCAAGACACCTTTGGGCTAAGCCTGTCGCAAGCGAGCTTGCAAAGCTTTACCCAACAAGCCGCTTTGTGTCTGGAGCCCACCGTGGCCGCCATTGGTCAAGCGGTACAGCGCTCACCCGTCGTGCACGCCGATGAGACCGGCATTCGTGTAGAACACAAACTCCACTGGCTGCACTGCGCCGTCACTGAAACTTTGACTTGGTGAGCATGATCACCGATGGTGCTGGCATTTCATCCTGAATTAATCAAGTCGCGCAGTGGACGGATGGCTTCATCCATCACAGTAGTTGACCAAATCAGAGGTGGATTTGGGGATTTTTAGTCAGGCCCTGCCCAGTCATATTAGGCCCCCACAGTTGGACAACCTCTTGATGGCCACAAGGCAGTGATGGGCAAAAAATCTCCCACAACGACTTTGAACAAGCGGTCTTTGTGGGAGAGTCTCTTCGACCAAGAACGGGACCATCAAAGTGTGCCATACCTACTTCCATAGCCCCAAATTCTTTTGGCTGTTGCTTCAAATTGATGCCGACGCAGCAGAACAGATGCACGCAACGGTTTTGCCCCTGTGCGGCGATGGCGTGTACACAAAAACCAGTACCCGCAGCCCAAGGCGTGTCCGAAGAAGTTCTTTGGGACTTTCAATCGCCTGGAGCTTTTGCTGCAGCCTGTGCCGCCAGCGCACAACGCCCATGTCCGTGCGCTTTCTGGGCGGGCGTGTCTACGTCCTTTTGGCCGTGGTGCTGCTGCCCCAAAGACGCTCCACCCTGAGCGCCGCGGTCATTTGAAATATGCAACACCGGATGTGCCCCCACGCACACTGGCCCGTTGGCGGCAATGGTGGCGCGAACTCTTTCCCGCCACCCTGTGGCAAAGGGCAGTGCGCACGCTTTATGCCACCAGTACAAACCATTGACCTGCCCACCAGTTTGATTTCGCAGTTTACTGGCGCTGCCCATGAAGCCATGGGACGCCTGCTGGTCTTTCTTGCCCCCTTGAGCGTGCGTACCTGATCACTTTGTTTGATGTTGTTCAACTACCCGCAGACAGTGACAATTTTCAAAACACCGCGCAGTCTTAATCTCACTCCCGCAAGCGATGCCGCCGGTATTGCAACATTTGGAGTGTGATTTGAAACCTAAAAGACCCGAGCCAGCGCGATCGATGGGCACGCCTGCTTCGCAATCGTTATTGGCCTGCTGGCCGCCCCAGCTCAAAGCGGTGAGCTGCAAAATGAATTAACTGTTGGCCGCCAAGACCACGGCGTCACCCACCTCTGGACTCGATGCCACATTCAGTCGTCGACGTTGGGCGCTGGTACTACGCGGCGCGCAGTTCAACAGACCGTGGCGGCCTTGAAGATCGCCTGCGAGGCGACATTGCCCGTTTCCAGCCTGTCACAGGCGCTCAAAGATACCTTGGTCCAGCAATGCCGCGAGCATCCGGGTTGGACAGTACAGCTTCACTTTGACAATCTGTGTGCAAGCCTCCAAAGACAGCGCCACGGCGGTTGCGTCTACCCCACGGTGCGTCGCTACCTCAAAGCGCAAGGCATGTTCCGCAAGCCGTCCCAAACGCGCTACTGCTGGGAGCCTTGGCCGCGCGAGATCGACTCGAACGCTTTGGAGGTGCGCAGCTTTGAGGTCGATCACGTGTGCGCCTGTGGCATGGACTTTCACCACGACACGCGCAAGGTGCTGACACGCGCTGGTGATATGGATCACCCATGATCATGTGTGTGAGTCGATGACCGCTCTCGCTTGGTGTGCCATCTGCAGTGGAATCTGGATGAGACCGTGCAAGTCTGATCCACTACTTATGCGGACCTTGATGAAGCGCGGTCTGCCCCGCGCTTTGATGACCGACAACGGTGCTGCCATGATGTCCGAAGAAACCACCACGGGTCTGGCCACGCTGGGAATCCTGCATCCAGACTCTGCCTTACTCGCCTATCAAAACGCCAAACAGGGAATCCTTCAGGGAGGCGCATTGAAGGTCGGCTCATGGCGTTGCTTGAAGGAAGCCAGCAGAGTCTCACCCTTGATGAGCTCAATCTGGCTACCCGGGCTTGGACGGAGCAAGAATACCACCGCACGGTGCCACTCAGGATTGCAGCCACACCGCTGCGGCATTATCTGGCCGGCTTCAATGTGGCACGAGTCTGTCGGATCAAAAGCCGTGCTGACTGACCAGCTTTCGCATTGAGGTGACTCGCTGCCAGCGCCGCTCCGACGGCATCGTCAGTCTTGCTGGTGCGCGCTTTGAAATTCCGTCACGTTATCGTCGCTGAACAGGTCAATTTGCGCTATGCCCGTTGGGATTTGTCGCGGGGTTGATTTGGTGGATGCGCGCTCAGGGGCCGTTCTGTGCCCCGTCAAAAGCCGCGCTGGATAAGTCAGCCAATGCGGTGGCCAACGTCGCAGTTTGAGCTCAGCTGCGGTTGATCTCTCACCTGTGCCGCCAAAAGCATGCCCGCTTTGATGACGCGGTTTCTGGCGGACTACGCTGCCACGGGTGTGCCCCTGCCTATCTGACCATGCCCGATGTCTGCACCCAGACCAATCAAACCAACTCTGCCG
>JADJFX010000009.1 GCA_016708345.1 Candidatus Rhodoferax bjergmarkensis | reverse complement strand
GTCCATCATGGTCTGAGCGCAATGACGCCCCTGCAAGCTTCATCCAAAATCGAAATCAGCCGACAGTGACTGCCCCACACGCAGCACTGCCCCCACACCGCGCAGCACAATCACATTCATGCCGAAGGTCACCGCGCCACCCAAGCGCGCATCTTGGCGGTAAGTCTGCAACATATCACTCACTTGGGTGCCGCCTATGCCGCTCAAGGGATCAATGTTCGGAATAGGACAGCGCGGACACGGCTTGACTGGTTTTAACCATACCTGCTCAAAATCTGCCTGCAGGGTCATTACCCCCACCCGATCCTCATCGTGCGCTTGCAGGCCGGAAAGCACCACATTGGGCCGAAAACGCTCCATGCCAACCGGGTCTTGCCCGCCAGCCACCAGTTTTTCATTCAAATTCGCCAGTGATGCCTCGCTGATCACCAGCAAGGGAAATCCGTCGTTGAACTGATTGAAGGCCTGTACCCCTGCGGTCCACGTCAGGCTCGATACACGTTGGTGCGCCGGGTCAAACCGCACCAGTCGGTAGGGTTGAACATCTTTGGCCGGTGAGCCGTCTGCTGTGCCCCCCAAGAAGCTGGTGAACCACTGGGCGGCCTCATCGCCCATATCAAACGCGGGCACCACATCGTCCCAAACCTTCACCTGTGCGCGCTGCCCGCTGATATAGCCGCTGTCAGCCTCAGGCAAAGTCAAGGTCGGCATACCGGGTGCATTGAGCAGCACCCCATGCGCAAGCAGCTTGGGCTGCACCAGCACCAAGCGAGGCTGCTGGCGCTGCGTCACAAAATTGCTGTGGGCATCAACCACCATCCAGGCACGATCCAAGGCCAGACCCGTTTCAGTCAGTACTGATTCCTGCAGTTCCACCCCGGCGCAAGATTTGACCGGATATACAAATAGGCGCGCAAGCCGGGCGCTGACGTCGCCCGCGGGTAAGATCGTTGTCTGCATGGGTTGCCTCCCTAAACTTGGGTTAAACCGTGATTCGCTGATTTTGACCTGACTTTTACAATCCCTTAAATGACTCAAGCCTTTGATATTTGCATTCGCGGCAGCGGCATTGTGGGGCGCACACTGGCACTGTTGCTGGCACGCGAGCGCCTTCGCGTGGGTCTGGTGGCCTCCAACCCAGCACCCGCAGGCGCTGTTACACCGGCAACGGCCGACGTGCGGGCCTTTGCGCTGAACGCCAAGTCGAAGGCACTGCTTGAATCCCTTCGCTGCTGGCCCGATGCCCGGCACGCCACGGAAGTGCGCAACATGCGTGTGCTGGGTGACGACGGCGGCGAGGTCAACTTTTCTGCCGATGCACTGAAGGTTCCGGGTTTGACCTGGATTGTGGACGTTCCGACACTTGAAGCCCTGCTGGCCGACGCCGCCCGATTTCAACCCCAGATTGAAATAATCGACGCCCCCCAGCCAGCCAGTCTGACCGTCATTTGCGAGGGCAAGGCCAGTCGCACGCGCGAAGAGTTGGGCATTGATTTTGATGTCACGCCTTACCACCAAACGGCCATTGCCGCGCGGCTCGGGTGTGAAACACCGCATGGCCAGGTTGCCCGCCAATGGTTTTCCAAGGGCGACATCCTGGCGTTTTTGCCGCTGGACGGCAGCCAGGGCAGCACCATCGCCCTGGTTTGGTCGGTGCATGAAGACAAGGCACAGGCCCTGCTGGCACTGAGCCCCTTTGATTTTTGCCAGCAACTGGAGGCCGCCAGCCAAGGTTGCCTGGGCAAACTCACGCTGTGCAGCGAGCGCAGCGCGTGGCCATTGCAAATGGCCCACACCGAGCGCTGGGCAGGCACCCACCAAGGGATGGCCTGGGCGCTGGCGGGTGATGCGGCCCACAACGTGCATCCACTGGCCGGGCAGGGCTTGAATTTGGGCTTGTCGGATGTTGCGGCGCTGGCAACGCTTTTGCATGAGCGTGAGTACTGGCGCGGCGTGGGAGATGAAAAATTGCTTCGCCGGTATGAGCGATCACGCAAGGCCGAAGTACTGGCCATGAGCGTGGCCATGGATGGACTGCAGAGATTGTTTTCGCAAAATCAGGTACCGTGGCAAACCGTGCGCAACTGGGGCATGAACGAGTTTGAAAAAAGCGGCCTGATCAAGCAATGGGTGGCCCGCCAGGCCATGGGTTCTTAATATTTTTTATGAAACGGATGATGATGAAACTACCAAAAATCGTACTGCTGGTCGCCGCCTTGGGCGCTGCTGCAAGCTTGCACGCCATGGAGGACAGCACTTACGAAAAGGCCGCTGCTTGGGTTGCCAACCAAGACGCAGCGACTGATGCAGCGCCAGTCGCCACGCCAGTTGCCCCGCCAGTCGCCCCGCCCACCGTCAAAAAAATCTCACCTGCCAGAAAAATCACCGTCAATACGGCCAGTGCCGCCAACCCGGAAGCCACAATTCGCAAAAACCTGACCGAACGACTGCCACAACTGCCAAAAATCGACGAAATCAACAGTGGTCCGGTGCCCGGTTTGTTTGAGGTTCGACTCAACGGCACCGAGATTTTTTACACCGATGCAGAAGGAAACTATCTGATCCAGGGCCAGGTGATTGACACGCGCCAGCGCAGAAACCTGACTGAAGAGCGGGTGGACAAACTGATCGCCATCAGTTTCGACGCACTGCCTCTCAAAGACGCCTTCACCATGGTGCGTGGCAACGGCAAGCGCAAGGTGGCCGTGTTTGAAGATCCCAACTGCGGCTACTGCAAGCGCTTTGAGCGCGATCTGCAAAAAGTGGACAACGTGACCGTTTACATGTTCCTATACCCTATTTTGAGCGCCGACTCCCACGAAAAATCCAAGAACATCTGGTGCGCCAAAGACAAGGCCAAAGCCTGGCTGGACTGGATGGTGCGCGACCAGGTTCCCCCGGCAGCCACCTGCGATGCCAGCGCCATTGCTCGCAACGTCGACATTGGCCGCAAGCACAAAATAACCGGCACGCCCACACTAATCTTTGCTGACGGCACCCGCGTGCCTGGTGCAATTGGTGCCCCGGAGGTCGAGAAAATGCTGGCTGAAGTGAAAAACTGATGCCAAGTGCGGCCGTAAGTTACCAAGTTCGCGTGCAAGACCTGCACGCCCACCTGTTTCACGTCACGCTCACCATTGCAAAGCCCGCCGCCGGGCAGACTGTGAGTTTGCCGGTCTGGATTCCGGGCAGCTACTTGGTGCGCGAGTTTTCCAAGTGCTTGCAAGGCTTGCAAGCGCGCCAGGGCACCAAGGCTGTGGCACTCACTCAACTCGACAAATGCAGTTGGCAAGTTCAATGCACAGCTCACAAGCCGCTCGAACTGAGCTACGAGGTGTACGCTTTTGACAACTCGGTTCGCACCGCCTGGCTGGACGTTTCGCGCGGATTTTTCAACGGCACCAGCCTTTTTTTGCGGGTGCATGGCCAAGAGACAGCACCACATCTGCTTGAAATTTTGGAAGAACCGAGTCGGCCGCACTGGCAGCTTGCAACCAGTCTGCCGCCACATAAAACACATACCAATGGTTTTGGCAGCTACCTGGCCAGCAACTATGACGAACTGGTGGATTCGCCGGTGGAGATGGGTGAATTCTGGAGTGGCAGCTTTGTCGCCTGTGGTGTCCCCCACCGTTTTGTCGTGGCGGGCGCGCCAGCGAGTTTTGACGGTACCCGATTACTGGCCGACACCCAAGCCATTTGTGAGGCTGAAATTCGTTTTTGGCATGGTGACACCACCGTCAAAGGCATCAAAAATGTGAGCGCCTCGCGCAAGCAGGACGTGCGCAATCAGCCTTTTTTCTTTAAAAATTATCTCTTCATGCTCAATGCCGTGGACGACGGCTATGGAGGGCTGGAACACCGCAACTCCACCGCACTGATTTGCACCCGCAAGGATTTGCCGCGCCTGTCCAACCCTGCGCTGGGCCAACCCAGCACCAGGGCGCAAAACGCCAAACCCCGCCAACCCGAGGGCTACAACACACTGCTGGGCCTGATCAGCCACGAGTACTTTCATACCTGGAACGTCAAGCAACTGCGCCCCTGCGAGTTTGCGCAATACGACTACACCCAGGAAAATTACACGCAACTGCTGTGGTTTTTTGAAGGGTTTACCAGCTATTACGACGACCTGCTGCTGCGGCGCACCGGCTTGATAGACGACAGCGCCTACCTGAAACTGCTCGCCAAAACCATCAACCAGGTGCTGCAGACACCGGGGCGGACTGTGCAAAGCGTGGCTCAGGCCAGCTTTGACGCCTGGGTGAAATATTACCGGCAGGATGAAAATACACCCAATGCAACCGTCAGCTACTACACCAAAGGCTCACTGGTGGCACTGTGCCTGGACCTGACGCTGCGCCAGGAAGGCAAAACCACACTGGACGCGGTGATGCGGGCCTTGTGGGCACGCTGCCAGGGCGGCCCCATGCAAGAGGCGGACCTGACTGCCGTGCTGCAAGCGCTTTCGGGCCGCTCATTTGCCAAAGAAATTGCACAGTGGGTCCACGGCACAACGGACCTGCCACTGCAGCCACTGTTGGCGCGGCAAGGCGTCACCGTGCTGGAAGAACCCGCCCAGATCGCCCAGCAGCTGGGCGTTCGCGTCGCGGAGAGTTCCGGGATTCACATCAAAACCGTTTTGCGCGGTGGCGCAGCGGAGCAAGCTGGCTTTGCCGCAGGCGACGAATGGCTGGGTGTGACGGTTGGCAAAGGTAAATCAGCCAGCCATTGGCGCCTGAGCAAACTCGACGATCTCCTGCTTTACGGTGGTACGGCAAGCAAAATTGGCGCTTTGGTGGCGCGTGACAAGCGTCTTTTAACATTGGCGCTGACGCTGCCCAAATCGATCACCACCTGGCGACTGACGGTGCGTGACAGCAGCATGGTCTCTCAATGGTTGAGCGCATCCTGAATTTTTAAACCCATCGTCAATCACAAACTTGTGGAGCACGCCTTGAACTACGAACTTATCATCGTCCGCACCGAAGCGGAAAAAGTTGGCATCATCACCCTGAACCGTCCCCAGCAGCTCAACGCATTGAACGACCAGTTGATGGATGAGCTGGGCGTTGCCCTCAAAGCTTTCGATGCCGACCCCGCCATCAGCTGCATGATCATTACCGGCAATGAAAAAGCCTTTGCCGCCGGGGCCGATATTCGCGCCATGGCCAACTACACCTTTTCCGATGTGTTCAAGAGCAACTACATCACCCGCAACTGGGAACATATTCGCCGCATCCGCAAACCGGTGATCGCCGCCGTGAGCGGTTTCGCGCTGGGCGGTGGGTGTGAGTTGGCCATGATGTGCGACTTCATCATCGCCGCCGACAACGCCAAGTTTGGCCAGCCCGAAATCAAGCTTGGCTTGATTCCGGGCGACGGCGGCACCCAGCGCCTGCCGCGTGCCGTCGGCAAGGCCAAAGCCATGGACATGGCGCTAACGGGCCGCATGATGGACGCGTTTGAAGCCGAGCGCGCCGGACTGGTCAGCCGCGTGGTTCCGCTCGACCAACTCATGACCGAGGCCCTTGGTGCGGCACTGATGATCAGCGAGTACTCCCAAATGGCCTCCATGGCGGCCAAGGAATGCATCAACCGCTCCTACGAAAGCCCCATGAGCGAAGGCATTATTTTTGAACGCCGCCTGTTCCACGCGCTGTTTGCCACGGCCGATCAAAAAGAAGGCATGGACGCCTTTTTGAACAAACGCAAACCGAATTTCACCAACAGCTGACCAATCGGCATTTCAAGTGGTTATAATCTCGCGCTGTTGGTCGTATAGCTCAGTTGGTTAGAGCGCAGCATTCATAATGCTGATGTCGGTGGTTCAAATCCACCTACGACCACCATTCATTTTTAGCCAAACTCTTTTCAGTTTGGCTTTTCTTTTTCAAAATCCCCAAAAAAATCTACGTCACGTCGGCACAGCGCCGGTCATGATTCATGGCGTCACGATTTGGACGCTCAGGGTAGATCCCCCATCATTCGCTTTTATTCTTGGAAGCAGTAGCTGTCTTCTTGGCCGTGGCAGGTTTTGAGGCTGGTTTGGTCTGTGCTTTTTTAGCTGCTGGTTCTGACACATCAGTTTTCTTGGCAACTTTCTTGGCAACTTTCTTGGCTACTGGCTTCGCTGCAACAGACTTGGCTGAAGGCTTTGCGCCTGCGGGTTTGATCGTTTGCTTTGCCGCTGCGGTTTTGGCGGCAACGGGCTTGTTCGTGGATGCTTTAGCATCAGGTGTTTTTACAGTTTTTCCGGTGGCTGTTTTCGGTACGGGCTTAGCCGAAACTGGTTTAACGGTGACCATACTGGCCTTGATATGCTCATATTCCCTTTGCATTTCTGCCACAGACGTCTGGCCTACAAACTCGGCCAGCTTTTTCCCCAACAGGGGAATGCCACTTTCGATTGTCAAAGTGACATCGTTAGTGCAGCCCTTCTCATCGCCTGTTAGTACCATTTTTCCAGTGATCGTCACTGGAACGCCCTTGATGCCAATCTTGAAATTGCCTTGGTAGCTTTTTCCAGCAATGCCTTTCCAATGCTCCTCCTGATGGGCCAGATTCCATTCACCGAGAAATTTCTTGAGCAATGAAGGGGCATTAACCGGTATTTCCCGGTTCACGACCATGACAAGCGAAGTCTTTGTCAGTTTGCACGTTTCAACATTGATATTGCGTGCACCCAGCTCTTTGAATTTACGCTCAATACTGGTTTTGTTGCCGAATTTTTTGAACACAGCATCTACCGATTGATCGTAGATGTGTTTTGCTTTGACTTCCATTAGATTAGCCGTTGAGCTCATCCGCGCGCTCTTGCGCGGCTTCAAAGTCCAAGTCGCCGCTGTAGATGGCGCGTCCGCAAATCACACCTTCAATACCCTCGTCTTCCACCTCGCACAGGGCTTCGATATCTGCCATGCCGGACAAGCCGCCCGAGGCAATGACGGGAATCGTGAGGGCTTGGGCCAGCTTCACAGTAGCTTCAACGTTGATGCCGCTGAGCATGCCGTCGCGGCCAATGTCGGTGTAAATGATGGACTCGACGCCATAGTCTTCAAACTTCTTGGCGAGGTCGATCACGTCATGGTGCGAGAGCTTGCTCCAGCCGTCGGTGGCAACTTTGCCGTCCTTGGCGTCCAGCCCTACGATGATGTGGCCCCCAAAAGCGGTGCAGGCGTCCTGCAGAAAACCGGGGTTGCGCACCGCTGCCGTGCCGATGATGACGTAGCGCAAACCCGCATCAAGATAACGTTCGATGGTGTCCAGGTCGCGAATGCCACCACCGAGCTGCACATCGACCTCGCTGCCGACTTCCTTGAGGATTTTGCGTATCGCCATCTCGTTTTTGGGATGCCCGGCAAACGCGCCATTCAAATCGACCAGATGCAGACGCCGCGCGCCTTTGGTCACCCAGTTGCGGGACATGACGGCCGGGTCTTCGCCAAAGGTGGTGGATTGGTCCATGTCGCCTTGTTTGAGGCGAACGCAGTGGCCGTCTTTTAAGTCAATTGCAGGGATTAAAAGCATGATGCTTCAGTTGGAAGGACAAAGGGAAAGAACTGGAAAGTGGCTAGGCGCGGCTCACCATCAAGGGCACTGGAGTGCGCAAAAACGGGGCAACGACACAGGACATGGCGGTTAGAAGTGGAAATCAGGGATTCCAGCGCAGGAAATTTCGGTAGAGAGACAAACCGTGCTCGGCACTTTTTTCAGGATGAAACTGGGTGGCGAAAATATTATCACGCGCAATGGCAGAACAAAAGCGGTTGCCATAGTCTGTCTCGCCCACGCTGTGGCGCGCATCAGACGGTTGGGCGTAATAACTGTGGACAAAATAGAAGTAACTGCCATCGGGCACATCGCCCCACACCGGGTGCGGCGCACTGCCATGGTTGGCCCGGTAAACCTGGTTCCAGCCCATTTGCGGCACTTTGTAACGGCTGCCGTCGGGTTGCAGCTTGCCCGCCAGGTTAAATTTAACAACCTCACCCGGAATCAGGCCCAGGCACGGCGTGTCGAGCTCCTCGCTGTGGTCCAGCAGCATTTGCATGCCCACGCAAACCCCCATCAGGGGCTTGTGGCGTGCCGCGTGCAACACGGCGTCGAACATGCCGGATTCATGCAAATCATGCATGCAGTCGCGCATGCCGCCCTGGCCAGGCAGCACCACGCGGTCGGCCGCCATCACCTCGGCAGGGGTGCGCGCCCACACCACCTCCACCCCGGCCTGTGCCGCCACATGCACCACCGCCTGCGTGACCGAGCGTAAATTGCCCATGCCATAGTCCACAACTGCTACTTTTTTC
Organism: Candidatus Rhodoferax bjergmarkensis; assembly: GCA_016708345.1. Taxonomy (GTDB): domain Bacteria; phylum Pseudomonadota; class Gammaproteobacteria; order Burkholderiales; family Burkholderiaceae_C; genus Rhodoferax; species Rhodoferax bjergmarkensis. Next base: position 288,371 of record JADJFX010000009.1, on the reverse strand, counting down.
ATAGCTGCTTACGCATGTTTTACGTGCGCCAGAGACCGATTTGTCATATAAATCACAGTATTCCCTTGGTCGAGGGAATGGTGCCCAGGGCACGTGGGTCCAGCGTCAACGCCGCTCGCAGGGCGCGGGCAAAAGCTTTGAACACGGTTTCGGCCTGGTGGTGGGCATTGTCGCCACGCAAATTGTCGATGTGCAGGGACACCAAGGCGTGGTTCACAAAGCCCTGAAAAAACTCGTGCGCCAGTTGGCTGTCAAAGCTGCCGATCATGCCGCTGGTAAAGGGCACGTTCATCACCAGACCTGGCCGACCCGACAGGTCAATCACCACCCGTGAAAGCGCTTCGTCCAGCGGCACATAGGCATGGCCGTAGCGACAAATACCTTTTTTGTCACCCACGGCCTTGAAAACCGCCTGGCCAAAAGCAATGCCGACATCTTCTACCGTGTGGTGGCCGTCAATGTGCAAATCACCCTGGGCTTGAATGTCAAGGTCAAGCATGCCGTGGCGGGCGATTTGATCGAGCATGTGGTCAAAAAAACCAATCCCCGTGTGTAATTTGGCCTGCCCGGTGCCATCCAGATTGACTTTGACCGTGATTTGGGTCTCCGCAGTGTTGCGGCTCACTTCAGCGATTCTTTGATTCATGTCGCTATTTTGACCCAATTTGCACCAAGCAACCCTGCTGACCCATCAAAGACTGGCTTTCAGTGCCGCCAGCATGGTGGCGTTTTCAGCAGCAGTACCCACCGTCAGGCGCAAACAATTGGCCAGCAAAGCGTGCATCCTGGAAACGTTTTTCACGAGCACACCGTGCGCCTTCATGCCGTCAAAGGTTTTGCCCGCGTCTGGCACCCGCACCAGCACCATATTGGCCTCGCTGGGGTAAGCCTGCACACCCGGCAAGCCGGTCAGCGCTTCCAAAATAATAGCGCGTTGCGCACGAATATCTTGCGCCTGAGCCGCAAAAACCTCTTGATGTTCCAGCGCAAACAAGGCGCACTCGCAGTCCAGCACGCTGATGTTGTAAGGCGGACGCACCTTGTCCAGCTCGGCAATCAAGGCCTTTGGCCCCAGCATGTAGCCCAGTCGCACTCCCGCCAGGCCAAACTTGCTCAAGGTGCGCAGCAGCAGCACATGGCTGTGCCGGGTCAGCCGGTCGATATAACTCTTGCTGGCAAACGGCTGGTAAGCCTCGTCCATCACCACCAGAGCGCCCTGCTCGCCTGCCGCCAGAATGATGCTTTCAATGGCCGTGTCGTTCCACAAATTGGCCGTCGGGTTGTTCGGGTAGGCCAGGTAAATGATGGCGGGCCGGTGCTGTTCAATGGCGGCCAGCATGGCTGCTTCGTCCAGCTCGAAATCAAGGGTCAATGGCACGCCGTGAAACGCCAAACCCTGCAACTGCGCGCTCATGGCGTACATCACAAACCCGGGAACCGGTGCCAGCACGCTGGCTGGCAGGCCATGCGTGGCGGCACCTGGCGGCACGGCACAGGCCAGCGCCAGCAGGCTGATGAGTTCGTCCGAACCGTTGCCCAGCATGATGTCAAAGCCCTCGGGCATCTGAGCGTAGCTGGCCAGCGCGTGGCGCAGGTCGTTGACGCGGCCATCCGGGTAGCGGTTGAGCGCCAGCGCGCCCAGCCGCTGACCCAACTGCGCCTGCAGCGCCAGCGGCAGGCGGTGCGGATTCTCCATCGCATCGAGCTTGACCATGCCCGCCGCGTCCTGCACGGCGTAGGCCTGCATGCTTCGGACGTCCGCACGAATGCGGTGCTGGAGGATGTTTTGCAAGGGCGTCATTGTTATAAATTGTATAGCTGCCCGCGCTTGTTGAGAGTGCGCTACAGGCCGATTTGATATATGAAAAAAAACGCCGACTGCACAAGGCAGTCGGCGTTCAGGTAGGAGCCGGGTGACAGCTTACGCGGCTTAAACGAATTAAGCGGCTTCGGCAGCTTCGACCGCTTCCACAGCAGCAGCCTTGGCCTTCACAGCTTGGCTGGACACTTTTGCTTTGACAGCACGCGCTGTGGCCTTGGCCTTGACAACCTTGGCGGTAACCTTGGCCTTGACGGTCTTGCCGGCAACCTTGCCAGCCAGCAGGCTGGATTTTTGCTCAAGCTTGACAACCACTTTGCTGACTGCTTCAGCAGCAGGCACAGCAGCCAGTGCCAAGGTGTTCAGCGCCTTGGAGCCGGTTGCTTTCTCAAAGCGGCTGGCGTTGACAGCTGCTTGCGTCACGCCTTTTTCGGCCAACTCAACAACCTTGCCGACCACAACGTCAGCGCCGTCGGTTGTCAGGGTGATGCCCTTGGTGCAATAACCACTGATGGTTTTTTGTGCGGCCAGTGCGTTGCCACGAATTTCGGTGCTCAAACGTGAGCCGGCTTTCTCGACCGCGCTCTCCCAGCGCTGGTCCATCAGACCAACCACACGTTCGCCACCGACACGGTAAGCATTGATTACATTTTTAGCAGTATTGCCGTAGGATTCGATCACATGGTTGGCTACGGTGGAAAGGTTTTTGGCAGTCATAAGGAGCTCCGGAAAATTGGTTTGAATTGGCAACAGGCCGGCGGCCATCACACAGTGAAACGGTGAATGTCGCGCACCATGGATTGTGCCGCCTTGCCGTAGTGAAAACACCCTAAAACCCGCTAAATCCCTAGAGTGAAGGTTCTAAGGATGTCGCGAGCAATAACGTGCGTATTTGCTGTGTGGAGTTGGGATGCGCTGTGATGCGCAAGACGCGCTCTCGACAACGCCAATTCGTGGTGTACATTTTGCAAATGAAATCACGCAACAACCTGTCTGCGACCAAGATGGCGTCGTATGTGCTGGCCGCGCTGGCTCTTTTGACCGTGCTCAAGGCCGGTTTGCTGGTGGCCCTGTTTTCCGGGCTTTTGGTGTACTCACTGGTCCACCTGATGGCACCCACCATCGCCAGGAAATTCAGCAACCAGCAGTCGCGCACGATTGCGGTGGTGCTGCTGTCTGCGCTGGTGATTGTGAGTCTGAGTCTGGGTGCCTGGGCCTTGCAGGTGTTTTTGCGCAGCGATGCCAGCAACTTGCAGACGCTGCTGCAAAAACTGGCTGACATGATCGAGGCCTCGCGCGCGCAACTGCCCGAATGGCTTGGTGCCAACCTCCCCGAAGGTGCCCAGGCCCTGCGCCAGTGGCTGACCGACTGGTTGCGCGAACACGCGGGCGAAGCCAAGGTGGTGGGTCAGCAAGCCGGGCACGTCATCATTCATCTACTGCTGGGCATGATCATTGGTGCCATGGTGGCGCTGCAGGATGTCACCACCTTGGGCAGCCAGCGCCCGTTTGCCGCGGCCTTGCGCGAGCGCGTGGGCAATCTGGCACTGATGTTTCGCAAAATTGTGTTTGCGCAGGTACTGATTTCCCTCATCAACACGGTGTTCACGGCCATTTTTCTGCTGGTCGTTTTGCCGCTGGCCGGGGTGCATTTGCCGCTGGTCAAAACCATGATCGCGGTCACCTTTTTTGCTGGTTTGATTCCGGTGGTGGGCAACATCGTGTCCAACTCGCTGATTGTGGTGGGCTTGTCACACTCGCTGCATGTGGCGGTGGGGTCGCTGGTGTTCATGGTGGTGATCCACAAGCTGGAGTATTTTTTGAATGCCCGCATCATCGGCGCACAGATCAACGCCAAATCCTGGGAGATGCTCACCGCCATTTTGCTGATGGAAACCCTGTTCGGCCTGCCCGGCGTGGTGGCCGCGCCGGTGTACTACGCTTACCTCAAAAAAGAGCTGGGTGATCAGGGGCTGGTCTGAGCTGGATCAGCCCCTGAAAACGCTATAACTTTAATAGCTGCTCGCGCACTATATACGTGCGGTACAGGCCAATTTCATGCATAAAAAGGTGCCGGACTCGAATTAAGTACAGCAAATTTGCCCCTTGTGGACGCAATGCCGCGCACGGTGGTCAATGACTGGCAAACACCTGTGTCAAGTTGGATGCATCGACGCTGCGGTCGAACCAGGCTTCGATCTGATCGCCACTGGCAGCACTTATTTTCGCCAGCAACTCTGGGGGCAAGGGGCCAAAACGTCGGGTCAGCAAGCGGCGCAACATGTCGGCCTCGGCTTCAAGTTTTCCTTCAAGTTTTCCTTCAAGTTTTCCTTCGAGTTTTCCTTCGAGTTTTCCTTGCTGCATACCTTGCTGCATCCCCTGCTTGAGCCATTGCTGGGTCCAGCCCTCCACGCGTTCGCTGATCATGTGATGTACCTCCGGTAAGTCTTCAAGTTCGATTATCTCGCCTTCGGGCACAAAGCGGCGCAGTACCAAGCGGCGAACCCACACGGTGAGCGCCCGGCGCAGTTCCCGGTTTTGCGGGGCCTTGAGTTTGTGTGCCAGTTGACCCACCACATCGGCTATTTCTTGCGGGCTTGTGCTGCGCTCGAGTTGCACCAGGCTGGCAATGGCGTTGTCCGATTGGTGCAAACTGACCTCGGGTACGCGCCCTTCGTCCATCACAAAGTAGCGCAGGCGCGGGCGATAGGCCGCAAGGCTCTGTGGCACGGGCTCGATCAGTTCTTCCATTTCGCGTGCGGCACTCCAAGGGCGTTCGCCGTTGTAGAGCACCAGCGGAAAGACGGCAGGGAGTTTGCGGGCCTTGGTTTGTCCGCTTTTGATGAGGTCTTGGTACAACAGCCCGATGTAGGTCAGGATGCGCACGGCCATCCAGGGGTCGTTGCTGCTCTGGAATTCGAGCAGGAGGTAGACGTACAGCCATTCGCCTGTGGCTTCACCTGAATCATCGCCCGCATTCTCGCCCTGCGCTGCCGGTGTGCTTTGGGCCTCGGCGCGCATCCGAATGCGCCAGATGATGTCGTCTTCGCGGTCGCGCAGGTCGTCGCTAACGTAGCTGCCGCTGACTTTTTCCAAGGTGGTGTAGTCCAGTTGCTGCACCCAGTCTTCGTGCACGAAGCCGCGCAGAAGGTCTTGCACCGCCTTGGGGTGGGAGAAGACGTTTTTGTAGGCGTTGTCGTGGCTGTTCAGCAGTTTCAGGAAAAAGAGTCCCTGATCGCGGCGCTCAAAATCATCGCCTTGGGTGAAAAAGACCGTGCTCAAGGCAAAGGCATCTCTGCTGCAGACTCCCGGGCGCAATTGCTGGCTGCACGCCAAAGCCGCAAATAATGGCCGTCATCATTCTTCCCGCTGCCTAGGTTGACTTGCTTTCGCTGCAGGATTACATGCTGGAAAAGTGAAGCGAAGCGTCTTGGCTGAAAGCGGAAGACGAGATTTTCGACAAGCTGGCAAAAGTGGATGCCGGGCTTTTCAACGGAACGGCTGGCCATCGGCAAGATTTTCCAACGCTATTGATGAAGCGGCTGTTGAAAACGTGATCGAGAGCCCTTGCAGACTTGGCAAAGTCCGAGGTTCTGCGAACCCGTGAACTCTTGCAATTGCAATCAAAACAGAAGCTTCCTGCGCTTGCCCTGCTTGCGCAAACGGCCAAATTTTTGGAAGAAATACCGGAGGAAAACCTTGTTGAAACTAGGATGGATGGGCAAGCTTTTAAGGGGGAGTCGGGTGAAATGCTGGATTACAAGACCTGACCCCAAAGTTCCTCCTTGCATGCACTCGCTGCAACAGCTCACTGGCGGAAAACTCCGCAAAGGCGCGACTGAATGTGGACTCGCTGGGCAGCGCATGGCGCAAATCAAAACCGCACAATCGGCGCAGCTTGCTGTCTGCTTGCAAGCGATCGATCAGCGCCCTGGTGGTCTTCAGATCCAGTACCGCCTTGGCAAGAAATGCACAAGCCAGCGCGCAGCGATCCTCCTCTGGGCACCCCACGCCACGACCTTGTGCGTAGCCCCGATCACGGTAGACCGCCAACTCGATTTGCGTGAATTCAAAAGCGCGAATGATTTGTTCGAGCTTGGGCGTCAGGCCCGTGTAGTCTTGCTCCACCAGCCCTATGAGTTCGCCTTGCAAGGCAGAAAATCTTTGGACGGTGACGGGACTCAGGGTAGTATTCATGGGCGGGCAGCGATCTCTTGATTCAGTGCTTGGATTTTCCCGCACTTTTGGGGGGCTGCCCTCAATTTTTTGCCTCTGATTGCAGCTAATTCGACTGGTTTTCGGAATTCTGCAAGTCCCTCACTTGAAACGATTAAAAAAATCGACCATCCGCTGGGTCGCATCCTTGGTGATATCGGGGCTGTATTTGAATGTGATTTTCTGCCCAAAGCCATTCTCGCGGCTGACGCGAGTCTCATCGGCCCGATCCCACAGATGATGAGCGCCGCTAAACGTATGGAATTCAACCGGCTTGCCGGCCTTTTTCAATTCTTCAAGCAGCGGAAAACAGTTGCTGACCGGAACATCCGACTCTGCCAGCAGCATCAGTACCGGCTTATCTACGTCATTTCTCAGAATATGCACCGGTGGAAAACTCGGCTTTTCCTGATACATGCAATTGCCGTAATGGGAAACAACTGCCGCAAAACCGAGCTCGGAGCCCGCCTGTTTTCTGCCCTCCGGGCTGGTGGCCACCATCGGCCCCATGATGCCGGTTGACCAGCCCGCGCCAAAAATCCGCTGTTTGTTGATCACATCGAATTTCTGCAAGTGCTTGAGCGCATCGAATGTATCCGCCATTTGATAAGTCATCACGTCAAGACAAGCCCACCATTGCTTGTTGCGCGGGCCGAATGAATCAACAGTCAGGACAGCAAATCCGGCATCCAGCAACTCCTTTGCCCGACTCACCAGCGCGTCATTGACACCGGCGCATGAAGACATGATGACGACAGCTGGAAACAGACCTTTTCCGGCAGGCTTCACCAATTGATTCTTGAATTCACTGACATCTTCGCGCTCCTTCACGTCCTGAGCAAAGGCAATTGGCTTTGCCTTTTTCCCCTGCTCCAGTGCCAACCAGACTGCTTCGGGCTCTTTGGCATCCTGCGCCAATGCTGCTCCGATGCTTGCCGAAAAACCGCTTGCCAGAGCCAATGTCAATACTAGAGTCTTCATATTTTCTCCTTTTGTCAATAACAACAACTCAACTACCTAGTCAATTCGCCCCGCTATCGCCGATCAAGGCATACGGTGCCCAGAACAGTGGATGCGCGTACGAATACGCCTTCTGTCCGGCTACAGCCATTTCAGTTTGCTGCATCAGGCCCAGCATAGATTGACGCAGGGCCTCGGCCCTAGTCAGGGTCGGGTTGGTGGCCTGCCGTTCAAATATTCCCGTCACCAAGAACCGGGCTGATAGCGACTCCACCGGCCAGTGCGTCGCCAACAGCGCTCTCGTTCCGGCATAAAAGAAGCCCCTCCCTAAACCCGATACCGCATCCGAGCCTGCGCCGTCGCCGGCCGCCGTGTTGCAGGCCGACAGTACCACCCAGTCGGCATCGAGTTTAAGTTTGAGAATATCGTCGAGCGTCAGCAAACCATGATTGCCATCGTTGGGGTTGGCCATGGCCAGCGATGGCTGGTCCACGCCGGGAAAGTCCCCGGGCAATAGGCCGTGCGTAGCGAAAGCGACGATCTTGTATTTCGCTAGGTCAGTACGCATGATATTGGCTTTACTGGCCTGTGTGCCAAGAAAGATATCTCTATCTGGATCGGCCTTGAGGGCTTTTGCCAATGCCAGAATCTCGTCCCGTGTATCAGGCAAGGGCGGGATCTGACTGTATTGAATCCAATCCATCGACTCGCCCTGCGCCACCTTTCGCTGCGACAGGCGTGGAATGGCAAGGTTGCGTACAGTGCCTGTGGTTGACATCGCCGTGACCATAGAAAATTGCGGATCACCAAAACCTACAAAGGGTGCTCGCTGGCCATTAGCAACGGGCAGCTTGCGCAAGGCGACCAAGGCATTTGCCGATGGCAACTGCGTGATGGCGGTTTTCTGGATGAGCCAAGGAATGCTTTGCAGTTCTGCATACAGGATCTTGGGATTGGGCTTGACGGTGCTGGCACCTGTGGGAAGCACGGCAAACGGCAACTGGCTCAATGCGCCATTGGCGACCACAAGCAAACTGTTGGCACCTTGCCAGCCGGATGCCACTGGCACCAGCAATTCCGCGTACAGGCGCTGTGCCGCAGCAAGATCGAACACTGGCAAATTGGTCACATCGACATTGCCGGGGTCGAGCGCCTTACGCAGTTTCTGCACCAGCTGTTCAACTTCGGTACGCTTCATCTTGGTGCTGACAAAGGCAATCGGTCCATCTTTCTTGAAGGCCCAGACGTAAGTTCCGCTATCGGCGGCATACAGGGTCACCATTGACTCGCCGCTTCGCAGGACCGCGCGCGCCTGCGCCAGCGTCGGCGGTTGTGGACGAATCAGGTTGGCGTAAGCCGGAAAGCGTTTCTCGATTTCCGCTTGCAATGCAATTTGCTCCTGCTTGATAGTGGCGATACGACTTTGCATATCGGCGATCACTTTCGGCAGCTGCTGCTCCCGGCGCGCCAGCATCAGGTCGCGCAATATTTGGTGCAACGAGACCACTTCCTGGCGCAAGTCTTGTTCCTTGCGAATGACGCCGCCCAGTTGCGGATCATCGGCCACGGCACGTGCTGCCGAGGCAGCTACGGCTTGCTGGGTATTTTGTCCACGCAGCGCGTCGGCAATCTTGAAGGCATCGCTGGCAATATCCACGCCGGTAGATTGTTCGAGCGGCGTACCTTGGCTCTCCCCAGCAAAGACAGGTAGGCTTCCATGATGGTCTTGAGACGCTGGGCACGCATCGGCGAAACTTCGTCGCTTGGGGAAACGATTTCATTCAACAGGATAGGCATTGCCATCCGAAATTGCGCAAACGCTGCATCCTTCTGTCCGGATGCAACCAAAGCCATGCCTTTTACGCCGGTCATGATCGCAATTTCTCCATGTGCCTTGCCTAACCACATTGCATTTCTCGCGATGATGCGGTCCAGCATGGGGAGAGCTTCATCCGGCTTGCCGGTCTGCACCAGCGCCAAAGCCCAGTCCGCATTGCCGGCTGCGAGGCGACCCTGCGACTCGGGATAAGCAGCAAATGAGGCGTGAATGCGGTGATACTCGGCAAGTGCATCGGCATAATTTCCCTGGGCTACCAATGCCGATGCAAGCAAATTTCGAGTGTAGACGAGGTACTTTGCGTCGTCGACGGCACCGGATTTGGTGAAGATGTCGATAGTCGTTTTCGCCAGGCTTACCGCCTCGGCGTAACGCCCCTGTTGCTGCAATATCTGAATCAGCGCGGTGAGTATGTATGCGGTCTGAAAAGAGTATCCGCCAAACCGCGACACCGTGTCGTTCAATGCCCGCCTCGCTGTGAATTCCGCTTCGTTGAGTCGGCCTTGCATGGCGAGCACCCCTGCAAGATCGGCTAGGCGGGTATTCACGGAATGCTCGTACACAAATTTCTCGTCCTTTACGGATTTCATCGGGATTGTGGCAATGTCGGCAATGGCTGCATCGACACTCTTGCGCATGGCTGCTTCGGCTTCGGCATATTTGCCCTGCATGGTCAAAATTCTTGCCCGGGCGACTTCGATCAGCTTCTCGTAGGTATAGCGGTAGGCCGGCCACCAATATTCGTTTCGATAGGAGTTGTTCCACTGATCGGCTTCCCTGAGCGATTTCGATGCATTCTCAATGTCGCCGAGGTCAATATAGGCAATGGACTGCATGACGCGCATGTTCACGTTCTGCCCGTACAGCATGGCGCCGTAACGGAGCACCTTCTCAATGTGCTCCAGCGCGGCTGCAGAGCTGCCTCCCTCCACTTCCGCGAAAATTACTTGACCCATATCGAAACCACGCGTCGAGAACGGGCCAGTTTCCACCACCTTGCGCGCACTCTCGATGCGCACGTCCAAGGCGCCGGCTTCCTTGGCGGCTTTCATCCGTTGCAAGTGGTAACTGGTCTGATCGGCGTCGCTAACGGTCTGCGGCGGTTTGGAATTAAGAATTGCGCGTAGTTCTTCAGCCCGCTTTTGATCCGGCTGATGTTGGCTGAGCAGCGTGGCAATGTCATTTGTGGTGCGTGGAGCGGCTTTTATAGAGGGCTGCCCGTCCGCAGCCAGCACCGTGACCACTGTCCCTGACAGAAAAAGCAGTGCAGCAAAAACGACGGCAGTCAATCTCACTTCTCTAACTCGGGCTTTTTGTTTCATTTGCTCCCCTGTGCCTGCGTTGGAATTTTTCTGAACTCAGAGCCTAATACCTTTGGCAAAAGTCTTCAAGTGACGGAAAGCATTTCAACCACATGAGGCCAACGGATAAAAGATTTTAGCGCATGAGCCCAAGTATGGCGCGGGTTTTGGGCACCCAAACACCCCCAACCTCTGCAGCGCAAGCCCTCGCAGCCCTTGAACAGTGAAGACCATGCTCGCCCATTGGTTTTGGGTCTGCCACACACACAACTCTACCCCGCAGCGCAAAAAAAGGGGCCAGGCTAAAAAAGGGGCCAGGCTCGAATTAAATGCACTCATTCTCACTTTTATTTGCTCCTGTTTTTATAGCTGCTCCCGCAGTATCTACCTGCGCAAAGGCTCATTTAAGCATCCATTCCCGATAACCCAAGTTGCTTGGGATTATTGACTGGTGCCGCCTGCGGCTCAGGTTTGCGCGGTCTGCCCCGTGGTTTGGCTTCGCGGCGCTAGCCGGTGGCTCGTTCTATGGCGTCGAAGAAACGATTGTTGCCCAAGGGTTGGGACTAGTTCAGGGCAAGACGGATGTCGGTGAGGGTTTTATCGCTCAACACCTGTTCAAACAATGCGCGGCAGGCACTCTGGCGGCTGGCGTCGTCCGCGCCCAAGGTGGCGTACTGCGCGTGCGATGCCTGTAATTCGACCCTGGCCCCTTTGATGCGCTGGCCCCTTTTTATGCGGCCTGCCCGGCGTGGTGGCCGCGCCGGTGTACTACGCCTGCCTCAAGAAAGAGCTGGGTGATCAGGGGCTGGTTTGAGCGGGATATGCCCCTGAAAACGCTATATATTTAATAGCTGCTCGCGCACTGTATACGTGCGCTACAGGCCGATTTCATACATAAACCTGAAACCCGCCCTGTACCGCCAAACGTCTTGCGTTAAACGTCTTCCGGCACCATCTTGATCGCCCCGCTGGGGCACTCCGACACGCAAATGCCGCAGCCTTTGCAGTAGTCCAGATTGAAGTCAAAGCCCTTGCCCGGGCCGTGCTTGATGACCGCGTTGTCCGGGCACACGCCGTAGCAGTTGTCGCACTCAAAGCAATTGCCACAGGACAGACAGCGCCGCGCCTCGAACACGGCCGTGCCTTCGTCCAAGCCGCCTTCGACTTCCTCAAAGGTGGATTGGCGGCGGATGATGTCCAGCCGGGGGCGCACGGTTTTGGGTGCATCGCTGTAGTACCACGGGTTGAGCTTGTCAAAGCTGGCCAGCTCGGCTTTGGGCGGCGGCACATACTCAGCGCCGCGCAGCCAGGCGTCGATGTTGCGGGCGGCTTTTTTGCCGTGCCCGATGGCCACCGTGACGTTGCGTTCGGCGGGCACCATGTCGCCACCGGCAAAAATACCAGCGTGGCCGGTCATCATCTGGGAGTCCACCTGCACCACACCGTCTTGCACGCTCAAGCCCGGCACGCCTTCGATCAGGGACAAGTCAACGTCCTGGCCCAGCGCCAGCACCACCGAGTCAGTCTCCAGCGTTTCAAACTCGCCGGTGGGCTGCGGAAAGCCTTTTTCATCGAGCGCCATTTTTTCGACCGTGATGGACGAGTCTCCGGCTTGCGTGATGGTGGACAGCCACTTGATCATGACGCCTTCTTGCAGGGCCTCTTCCACCTCAAAATCATGCGCCGGCATTTTTTCGCGGGTGCGGCGGTAGACGATGATGGATTCGGTCGCACCCAGGCGTTTGGCGGTGCGGGCCACGTCGATGGCCGTGTTGCCACCCCCATACACCACCACACGGCGGCCCAGCATGGGTTTGTCTTCCCCTTCCATGGAGCGCAGCACGGCCACGGCATCGAGCACTTTGGCCGAGTCACCAGCCGGAATGAAGGCGCGCTTGGCGATGTGGGCACCGACGGCCAGAAAGACGGCATCAAAGCCGCCCTCGTTTTTTGCCGCCAGCACGTCGGCCACCTTGGTGTTGTAGCAAATCTGAACGCCCAGATCGACAATGCGCTGCACCTCGGCATCGAGCACCTGGCGGGGCAAGCGGTATTGGGGAATGCCAAAACGCATCATGCCGCCGGGCATGGGGCCAGCCTCGTGCACCGTGACCTGATGGCCCATGCAGGCCAGTTGGTAGGCGGCTGACAGGCCCGATGGCCCGGCACCGACCACCAGCACTTTTTTGCCGGAGGGGCTTGCGGGTGGCGCAAATTTCCAGCCCTGCGCGAGGGCATGGTCGCCCAAAAAACGTTCGACCGAGTTGATGCCGACCGGCGCGTCCATTTTGCCGCGGTTGCAGGCGCTTTCGCAGGTGTGGTAGCAGACCCGGCCCATGATGGCAGGGAATGGATTGGCTTCGACCAGCTTGCGCCAAGCGCCTTCGTAGTCGCCCGATTCGGCGTGAAACAGCCAGGATTGAATGTTTTCGCCGGCCGGGCACTGGTTGTTGCAAGGGGGCATGCGGCTGATGTACAGCGGGCGCTTGTTGCGCCAGGAACCGGTGTGATTGGCCAGTGAGGTTCCGACGTCCAGCGTGATGGCAAAGGGTTTTTGCATGGTGGTTCCCGACTGATATTTAAGCGTCTTGATTGAGCAAACCGTAGCGCCGGATATTGCGGTCGGCAATGGCCTGCAGCTTGGCGATGGTGACGGTATCCGGGTTTTTGCCGAACAAATGGGCAAAGCGCTTTTGCGGGCGCAGGTAGTCTTCAATCGGCACCTGGTGGCGGATTTTGCTGACGCCGGTGACCTCGCCGCGCTTGGCTTCAAACACCGGAAAGAAACCGCTCTCGGTGGCCAGCCGCGCCAGCTTGATGGTGTCGTGTGAAGCAGCGCCCCAGCCCAAGGGACACGGCACAAAGATGTGGATGTAGCGCGCACCCCGGATCGACATGGCCCGCTTGACCTTGTATTCCAGGTCGCGCAAGTCGGCCACGGTGGCGGTGGCCACGTAGGGAATTTCATGCGCCATGGCGATCTGCGGCACATTTTTGCCCTGGCCGAACACATTGCCCGGTTGCGGCCCCACCGGCATGGTGGTGGCCGTGCGCGCAGCAGGGGGTGTGGCCGACGAGCGCTGCACGCCGGTGTTCATGTAGGCCTCGTTGTCGTAGCAGATGTAAAGCACATCGTCATTGCGCTCAAACATGCCGGACAGGCAGCCAAAGCCGATGTCAGTGGTGCCGCCGTCGCCGCCCTGGGCGACCACACGCACGTCGTTGCGGCCTTTGACGCGCATGGCGGCGGCAATGCCGGTGGCCACGGCGGCGGTGTTGCCAAACAGCGAGTGAATCCAGGGCATTTGCCACGAGGTTTCCGGGTAAGGCGTGGAAAACACCTCCAGGCAGCCGGTGGCGTTGGCGGCAATCAGCTGGCCGTTGGTCGCCTGCATGGCCGCGTCAATGGCGTAGCGTGCGCCCAAGGCTTCACCACAGCCCTGGCAGGCGCGGTGGCCGGAGTTGAGCGAGTTGTTGCGGTGGGTGTCGGCCTGCACGCTGCGCAGCTCGGGCGCGAGCAGGCGGTTGCCGACGGTGAAGGTGCCGGTCTGGTAAAACTTGACGACGTTGTGTGTCATGACGATCCCCTTAACCAATACTCGATGCCACGGTGCCGATGTCGCGCAGCACGCTTTCGGCCACCGGCCCGGAGCGGCGCTGGCTCTTCTCGCGCTCCAGCACGCGGTTGACAATGTCCCAGTTCAGGTCCAAAAAGGTCAGCTGCTCCAGTTTGTCGGCAATGGCGTCCAGCAGCAGCTTGTGCAAAGATGCCTTGGTGATGGCACGCCCGCCCAGTCCGGCCACCACGGTCAGCACGGGTTGAGGCCGGTTTTGCACAGCACTGCGCACATCGCGCGAGACGATGCCGCCGATACCGACCGCAAAACACTTCTCGATGACCACGATGCGTTTGCCATGCGCCGTGGCCTCGCGAATCGCCTCAATCGGGAACGGGCGGTAGGAGGTAATGCCCAGCACGCCAATTTTTACGCCCTCATTGCGCAAGTCGTCCACCGTGTCTTTGATGGTGCCCAGCACCGAGCCCATGGCAATCACGATGGTGTCGGCATCTTCCAGGCGATAGGTCTTGATCAGACCACCGGACTCCCGTCCAAATTCCTGCTTGAATTCGGCCGCAATTTGGGGAATCAATTCAAGCGCTTGCATCTGCTTGGCGTGGGCCAGGTAACGCACCTCGGTAAAGGCCTCTGGCCCGACCATGGCACCAATGGTGACCGGCTCTTTCGGGTCCAGCACCTGGCGCGGCTCGTAAGGCGGCAGGAACCGGTCAACCTGGTCTTGCTCGGGCATGTCAACACGCTCATAGGCGTGCGTCAGGATGAAACCATCCATGCACACCATCACCGGCAGCGACAACTCTTCGGCAATGCGAAAGGCCTGAATATGCAGGTCCAGCGCCTCCTGGTTGGTCTCGGCAAAAATCTGCAGCCAGCCCGCATCACGCATGGACATGCTGTCGGTGTGGTCGTTCCAGATGTTGATGGGGGCACCAATGGCGCGGTTGGCCACCGTCATCACAATCGGCAGACCCAGCCCCGATGCGTTGTAAACCGCCTCCGCCATGTACAGCAGGCCCTGGCTGGCAGTGGCGGTGTAGGCACGCGCACCGGCGGCCGAAGCGCCAATGGCCACGCTCATGGCGGCAAATTCGGACTCGACATTGATGTACTCGCACTGCTTGAGCGCGCCGGATTTGACCATCTTGCCCAAACCTTCCACGATGTGGGTTTGTGGCGAGATCGGGTAAGCACAGATCACTTCGGGGCGGCTCAGTGCCACCGCTTTGGCCACGGCATGGGAGCCTTCGCATTGTTCAAGCATGTTGCGCCTGCGCTTTCTGTTCTTGTTCCATCACGATGTCGTAAGCCTCGCGGGCGCAATCCATATTGCCCTGCGCGACGGCCCCTTTGAATTTCTCGCCAATCGCGGCTTGCACTGCGTCCAGCGTGATGCGTCCGCCCAAGGCCGCAAACGCGCCCAGCAGCGGCACATTGGGAACCGGTCGCCCCACGTGCTTCATGGCCAGCTCTGTCGCCGGCACTGTGAGCAAACGCTCTGGCTGGAATCCTTTGACAAATTCGCCCAAGCCAAGCTGGTCAAACGTGCGTGTCGTGTTGATCAGGATATAACCATCTTTTTTCAGGCCGCTGAACACGTCCACCTGGTGCAGCAGCGTGGGGTCTTGAATAATGAGCGCGTCGGGCTGCATGATGGGCTCACGCAAGCGAATCTCCTTGTCGTCGATGCGGCAGTAAGCCACCACCGGCGCGCCTGTGCGCTCTGAACCAAAGCTTGGAAAAGCTTGGGCGTGACGGCCACCGAGGAATGCCGCGATGGACAGCATCTCTGCCCCCGTCACAACACCCTGGCCACCGCGACCATGAATTCGTACTTGAAACATTGTTTGCTCCTCTATCCATACGCATGCAGGCTGGCACTTGCACGAAAGATTTTTTTGTCACTGTTGAAGTTGCCGCGTGCTCGTTGAAATCTTACCCCGATGGCAGCCCTACTTGTCAAAACTCAGCCTCGTGCAGTTTATAACGTCATCGATTCATGACTTCGGTCAATTCATAGCAATTTAATTCTTTGATCCTGCGGCAAACTTTGCAGGAAGCACCCGCAGACCCACCTGCCCCTGGCCTGATTCATTTGTTCTTGAGTTGGCCACCATGGTGAACCCTGACGTGCGGCGGCTGTCGCATTGGCTACTTGGCTGAACGAGGCTTCACGATAGGATGGCGTGGTTCAAACCTTCGGAGTTTTCATGTCCACTTTTGCCACTTTGACCAACCACCAGATTCGCCTGGCCGCGCGCCCGGTCGGCACCCCGACGCGTGCCAACTGGCAAAGCACCACCGAGCCCGTTGCACAGCCCCCCGAGGGCGGCGTGCTGCTCAAAACACTGGCTCTCTCACTGGACCCTGCCATGCGGGGCTGGATGAACGATGCCAAAAGCTACATTCCCCCCGTAGGCATTGGCGAAGTCATGCGCGCCGGGGGCGTCGGTGTCGTCATGGCCTCCAACACCCCCGACTACTGCGTGGGTGACCATGTTTCGGCAGGGTTTGGCGTGCAGGAGTATTTGGCGCTGGCACCCCTGGATTTCAAACGCAGCGGGCTGGTCAAGATCGATTTGAACGTGGGCACCCTCACGCAATGGCTCAACGTGCTGGGCATGCCCGGCATGACTGGCTACTTTGGCCTGATGGACGTGGGCCAGCCCCAGGCGGGTGAAACGGTGGTGGTGTCGGGCGCTGCGGGCGCGGTCGGCCAGACCGTGGGGCAACTGGCCAAAATCAAGGGCTGCCGCGTGGTTGGCATTGCGGGCGGCCCGGCCAAGTGCGAGTGGGTGGTGAAGGAACTGGGCTTTGACGCCTGCATTGACTACAAGGCCGGCCCTGGAGCCGTGCGCGCGGGCCTGAAGGAGCATTGCCCGAAAGGCGTGGACATCTACTTTGACAATGTGGGGGGTGAAATTCTGGACGACGTGCTGGCCCGCATCAACCGCAAGGCGCGCATCATCATTTGCGGAGCCATCAGCCAGTACAACACCACCACCGCCGTGCAAGGCCCCAAAAACTACCTGAGCCTCCTGGTCAATCGTGCGCGCATGGAAGGCATTGTGGTGTTTGACTACGCCGACCGTTACCACCTGGCGGTCGCCGAAATGGCCGGCTACCTCAAAGATGGCCGCATGAAGAGCAAGGAAGATGTGGTGCAGGGCCTGGAAACCTTCCCCGAAGCGCTGGTCAAGCTCTTTACCGGTGAAAACTTTGGCAAACTGGTGCTGCAAGTCGCCAGCGAGTAAAAAACCATCTCGCCAGACACTGCGCCAGACGGTGTCCAGGGGCCAAATCCATCCGCAGTACAATCAAAACCCCAATCCCACGGCTGCCAAGTGCCTCTTTTTGCGGCACTTCTGGACTGACCAGTGTTGTCCTGCGGCTCCGTGCCTGTGGACCAAGGGATGAACTTGTAGCCGCCCACGGGCGGCTTTTTTCTATTTTTGTTTGCACCTGCCTATGACGCGAGCCTTGCCGCGTACCAACTTCCACAGCTCAAGACTCCTTCGCTGCCTTGCAGACCTGGCCTTGGTGGACGCCGTCCCGCCGGGCAATGCATTTGCAGAAAAACTGGGCCTGTGGCTGAACTTTACCGACGCCATCAACCTGTTTGCGGCGCACAACGCAAGCGTCACCCGCACGCCAGAGCGCTTGGCGGGCGTGCGCGCACCCAAGGCGGCCAGCCTAGGCGATGAAGTCGCCACATTGCGAGCGAACCTGACCCAAGCGATCACCAAAAGCTGTTCGCCCAGCTTGGGCAAGTCACGCCCGCAAGCGGCCACACCCTCGCCAGAAGCACCCATGGATCTGGCTGCCGCTTTTGAACCCTACCGGCGCAGCTATCTGGCCCAGCAACGCGACATGGAATTGAGCATTCAGCCCTTGCGCGCCCGCGTGCGGGAACTGCTGGCGCGAACGTCGCCCAAGCTCCAAAAACTCGCAGCGCTGGACGCTGCGTTCGATGCCATCCTGAAAGAGCGCGAGGGCAAACTGCTTGGCACCGTGCCTTCGCTGCTCGAAAAGCGTTTTGCGCAACTGTTCACATCCCATCAGCAAACGCTGCTCGAAACCGGGCAAGCCGACAACCCGGCGCTCTGGCTGCAAGCAGGGTCGTGGCTGGGGCGCTTTGGCAACGAGTTGCAAACGATGCTGCTGGCAGAACTTGATTTGCGCCTGCAACCCACGCTCGGGCTGGTCGAGGCATTTACTAGGTTCAACCAAGAAATTTCAAAACACCCATGAACAGATATTTTTTCACCGCCATCTTTTTACTGGGCGCCATGGCGCTGGTCTGGATCGGGGCCGGTTTTTTTGGCTCTAACCCTCTGGCGCTGGCGGTAACCCTCGTCATCGCGGCGGTTTACGCAATCGGTGCGTTGGAGCTGTGGCGTTTTCGGCAGGCCACGGACTCGCTGGACAAGGCGCTGGCGTCAGTTCCTGAGCCGCTCACCCAGCTCGACGGTTGGCTCGCCAGCGTGCATGCCTCTTTGCAAAACCCGGTGCGTTTGCGCATAGAAGGTGAGCGTGTCGGCTTGCCGGGCCCGGCGCTCACGCCCTATCTGGTGGGCCTTTTGGTGATGCTGGGCATGCTGGGCACGTTTTTGGGTATGGTCGTCACGCTCAATGGTGCCGTTTTTGCATTGGAAGGCACCACCGACCTGCACGCCATCCGCTCCGCGCTGGCGGCACCAATCAAGGGGCTGGGATTGTCGTTTGGCACCTCGGTCGCCGGGGTGGCAGCTTCTGCCATGCTGGGACTGATGTCGGCCCTGTGCCGTCGCGAACGCATGTTGACGGCACAATGGCTGGACACCAGAATCGCCACCTCCCTGCGCGTTTTTTCGCTGACGCACCAGCGCCAGGAAACCTTCAAGGCGCTGCAGTCTCAATCCCAAGCCCTGCCTTTGGTGGTGGATCAACTCCAGGCCATGATGGGACAGATGCAGCGCATGAGCGAGCAATTGAGCCAGCAGCTGCTGACCAACCAGGAAGGCTTTCACAGCCATGTCCAGGGCGTTTACACCGAACTGGCCCGTTCGGTGGACGCCTCATTGCGCAACAGCCTGAGCCAAAGCGCCCAGGCGGCAAGTGAGAGTCTCAAGCCGGTGGTCGAAGCCGCCATGAGCGGGATTTCCCAAGAGGCCCGCCAGATGCACGAACGCATGATCGATGCAACCCAGTCGAAGCTCGACGGCTTTGGGGCGCGCTTCAACGCCAATGCCTCCCAAGTTGCAGACCACTGGAGCGCGGCGCTCGTGCGCCATGAACACGCAAGCACGACCTTGGTCACAGGTATCAGCCAGACTTTGGATGCGTTCACCGAAACCTTCGAGCAGCGCAGCACCACACTGGTGGCCAACATGGCTCAAGCCTACGCCAGCTTGCAGGCCGATCAGGCAAGCGCGGACAGCCAGCGCCTGCTGGCTTGGACCGAGTCTCTGCAAGCCATGGCAGCCACACTCGGCCAGGAGTGGCAACAAACCAGCCTGCAGACGCTGCAACAACAGCAGCAACTCTGCGCCACCTTGAGCCAGACCGCGCGGGTTATCACCGAACAGGCGCAAACCAGCGCCAGCCAGACACTGAGTGAAATCACCCGCTTGATGGCCGGCTCCGAAGATCTGGTGCGCGCGCGCATCGCCACCGAGGCACAGTCCCTGCAGCAGCACAGCCAGCGCATGGACGAGCTGGCAACCCTGCTGCGCCGCGAGTTGGGCGCGCTCAGGGATGACGAAGCCCTGCGCGGCGACGCCGCCGTGGCACGGCTGGGTGAGCTGCAAGCGGCGCTAACCACGCACCTGACCACCCTGGGCACCGCGCTGGAAGCGCCGATTCAGCGCCTCATCGAAACCGCCTCCGAGGCACCACGCGCCGCTGCCGAAGTGATCGGGCAGCTGCGCCAGGAAATTTCCCACAGCGTGGCGCGCGACAACGAACTGCTGCAAGAGCGCAGCCGCATCATGGAAACGCTCAATACCCTGCTCGACTCCATCAACCACGCATCCCTTGAGCAGCGCGCAGTCATCGACTCACTGGTCGCCTCGTCAGCCGTGGCCCTGAACCAGGCTGGCAATGAATTTTCTGACAAGGTGGGCATTGAAGCGGCCAAACTTTCGGACATTTCCGCCCATGTCACCAGCAGTGCGGTGGACGTAGCCAGCCTGAGCGACGCCTTCGGTTTTGCCGTGCGCTCGTTTAATGAGGCCAACGAGAAACTGATTGCCAACCTGCAGCGCATTGAAAGTGCCATGGACAAATCGATGGCCCGCAGCGACGACCAGCTCGCCTACTATGTGGCCCAGGCGCGCGAGGTTATTGACCTGAGCCTGATGTCGCAAAAAGAAATCGTTGAAGAGCTGCGCCAACTCCCTGGCCGACAAGCCTTGGTTGCCGACGAGGTGAGCTGATGCAAGACATTGACGCTGGCATCGAACAATCCGCGCCGGTCTGGGCTGTTTTTGGCGACCTGATGTCGGGCTTGCTCGGGGCCTTCGTGCTGTTGCTGGTGGGCGTGCTTGGCGTCCAGCTGGAACTGGCCACGCACCTGGAAGCCGAGGTGAAAAAGCGCCAGATGGAAGAGCAGCGCCGCATCAGCCTCGAAAAAGCGCTGGCGATTCCGCTGGCTACCGGGCGCATCACACTCAACAACGGGCGCATCGGCATCAGCGGGCGCGTCTTGTTCGCGCTCAATTCGGACCAGTTGCAACCCGAAGGCCGCCAACTGCTGAAGAGTCTGGTGTCACCGCTGCAAGCTTATTTGACGGCGCGTGACGAGTTGCTGATGGTGAGTGGCTTTACCGATGACCGCTCCATTCGCGAGGGCAACTCGCGCTTTGCGGACAACTGGGAGCTGTCAGCCCAGCGGGCGCTCACCGTCACCCGCACCTTGATCGACGAAGGCATGCCATCTTCCATGGTGTTTGCCGCCGCCTTTGGCTCCGAACAGCCCATGACGCCGAATGTGAACGAAGCCGCGCGCGCCCAAAACCGGCGGGTGGAAATGGCACCGGTGCCCAAAACATCGAATGCCAGCGTGACAGCCCATGACTGAGGTGTGTTCCGGCAGCTCGGCGCTGCAAGTTACGGATTTCCAAACGGCCATCGCCAGCTTGCGCGCCGCGGGTGCGGATCGGTTTGACCCGGTGCAACTGCATTACCTTGAAACGCTGGCCCTGCACACGACCAGCCAAGTACCCGGTGTCCAACGCCTTCTGAACGCCAAACTGACAAAAGCGCTGGAGGATTTCACGACACGCTTTGAGTTGGCAAGGGACGAGGCGTTAGATGCCATCACCCGCACTGCGGCGCAGCATCCGCACGCTACTGCGGCACTGCAGCGGCAGCTCGAAGTCGGTGATTTTGCGGGCGTGCAACAAAGCCTGTCGGCCCTGAAAGCCAGCCAGCCACGCGAATCCCTCAAGGATCTGGCCCGTACCCTGGCCCAGCAGTCTCTGGCGAGTGCACCGGCCGGGCGGGAGGAACATCCGGGCGCACGGCCCGAACTCAAAAGCGTGCAGCAGTTCAGAAACACATGGTCCAAACTCAGCGTGGACCGTCAGGTCACCCAAGCACTGCATCAGGCACCGGCCAATGCCGGGCCGATCAATTCGCATATGCTGGTGCTGCGCTCCCTCACCCTGATGCGCGACCTCTCACCCGATTACCTCAACCGTTTTATCTCCTATGCAGATACCTTGCTGTGCCTGGATCAAGGCGAGCTAAAAAAGCCGATCACGGCCAAAGATACGGCTGGGGGTGAAAACGCCAAAAAGCTGAAAACACGTCGCGGTCGAGCCCGGTAATGCCTTGCATTTCCTGACCAACATTGACTTTTTGCGCCATTTTCACTACAAATTCAATAGCACTTAACGCAGCCACAATAAGCGGTACCAGCCCACCAGCCTCTAAACCGCTTTTGAGGGCAGAGGTGAAGGCCAGCATGATGTCCATCGGCTCGTGGGCGCCGTTGGCTTGATCACGACACCTCGGTGGCCTATGTGCATCACGGCATTCGGGCTTGTGCAGCGCTTGCCCGCCCTACCCAAACTTCCTACAATGTAGACACATCAACGTATATCCACAACCACCATGATGAATCTGCAAATTGCCAAGTGGGGAAATAGCCTCGCCGTGCGCATCCCTGCTGACTACGTGCGCCAAATTGGCATCAAGGAAGGCGACCAGCTTCAAGCCCATCTGGGTGCTGATGGCGCATTGAACCTGCGCCCTGCCCCGTGGAATCGCCAAGCTTTTGCCAAAGAGTTGGCCGACAATGCCCAGACCTTGCCCATGGGAACGTCCGTGATGGCGCAATTGCGGCAAGAAGCGCGTTACTGATGTTTTACGTCGATACCAGCGTACTGGTCGCGCTGTGCACCCATGAGGCAAAAACCGCTGACGTGGTCGCGTGGTACGCCAACGGCACCGAAGAGTTGGCATCCGCTGCCTGGTGCGTCGCCGAGTTTGCCAGTGCCATGGGCCTGAAGCAGCGCACCGGGCAACTGAGCCAAAATCAGGCTCAAACCGCGTGGCTGCAGTTTGAACGCATTTGTGCCAACGACTTGGAGTTGCTGCCGGTGGATGCCATGACCTTTCATCAAGCGGCCATGCTGACCATGGATGCGGCCACCGGGCTGCGCGCGGGTGACGCCCTGCACCTTGCGTGTGCTTTGCAGAATAAGGCCAAGGCACTGGTGACGCTGGATATTGTTCTGGCCAAAAATGCCAAGCGCCTTAACGTCACGACGGTGGAGCCTTGATTCGGAATTCGCCGATGTCATTGGTCAGGTGGACTTGGCAGGCAGCGCAGGGCAGCCACAGCATTGCCTGAGATCTGCGGGTGAAATACGGTGCCAAATCGGGCTGCAGCGCATATGGAACGTGCGCAGGCAGCTATTGAAATGATAGTGAATTGATCCAAACCAGGTCCTATTTTTTTCCACCCTCTTCCTGTTGCGTGATGGCAATGCAGCCGAGCCGACCATTCAGGTTGACTACCCAGTGCGCTAGACTTTGAAAGCTGAATCCAACCATTTTCAGGAATCGCAGCATGAGCAATATTCTGGACAAGACATTCACCGTGCGGCAGGTCTGGCGCTGGACGCGGCGGGCCATGTACATCGCGATTCCGGTGGAAGCCCAAAACCGTTTTGGGCAATTGCTCGATACCGTGCAGCGCGAGCCGGTCACCATCACCCGTCATGGGCGCACGGCAGCGTTCATGGTGTCGCCGCAAGACATGCAGGAATGACAGGATGCCCGCCGCAAACGCGGCAGCGCAGTCGAGGCGTTTGAGGCCTTTTTTGCAAAGACAGGGCCATGAGCCTGCCTAAAGAATCAGAATATCGCTGCGACCTTTTCACTGCAAATTCAATAGCACATCACGCTGCCCCGATAAGCGGAATCAGCCGACCGGCATCCAAACCGCCCTTAGCGCCGAGGTGAAAGCCAGCATGCGGTCAATCGGGACGCGGGCGCGTTGGCCCAAGGCGGGTCAACATAAATTCTATCTATACTGTACAGGGTAGCTACTTTTTGAGGAGCCGTCATGATCACCATCACCTCTGTGGAAGCCCAAAACCGCTTTGGGCAATTGCTCGATACCGTACAGCGCGAGCCGGTCACCATCACCCGCCATGGACGCACGGCGGCATTCATGGTGTCGCCACAAGACATGCAGGATTTGCAGGACGCCCGGCGCAAACGCGGCTCGGCGGTCGAGGCGTTTGAGGCCTTTTTTGCCAAGGCTGATGCAACGAGCACCCCTGCGGCGCGTGAGCTGACCGATGAGGATGTGGTGCGCTTGGTGAAAGCGTCCCGGTGAAAAAGTTGTGGTGAACGACCGGCCGAATCGTTGTAGACACCAGCACCCTGATTGGCGCAGTATTGCGTCCAAACTCGATCCCACGGCAGGCATTTTTGGTCGCTGTCAGAAGCTTTGAACTTTGCATTAGCCATGCCACACTGAACGAGTTGCGCGAGGTTGTGCAGCGGCCCAAGTTCGACCGCTATGCTCCCCTGCAGGAGCGTCTGGACTTTTGCGCATTGGTGGCCCTGCACTCGCGCCTATGTGAGGTTGACGCGGAAAGTTCGCACGCCGCTGAAGGTGCGTGCCGTGACGCGAAAGATGCCAAATTTTTGGCACTGGCCCTAGATTGCTGTGCGGAAACATTGGTGTCCAGCGATGTTGATCTGCTCGTCTTGCATACTTGGCAAGGCATATCGATCTTGACACCAGCGGCATTTTTGCAAACAACGACAGGGTCATGAGTCGGCCTGAAGAATTACGCTACAAACGCAGCGAACCATCCACTACCAATTCAATAGCACCTCACGCAGCCCCGATAAGCGGAACCAGACCACCAGCATCCAAACCACCCTTGAGCGCCGAGGTGAACGCCAGCATACGGTCAATCGGCACGCGGGCGCGTTGGCCCAGGGCGGGGTCAACGTGGATTTCGTTGGCTCCGGTTTCCAGCACGTGGGCCAGACTCGCCAGACCGTTCATGGCCATCCAGGGGCAATGGGCGCAGCTCTTGCAGGTGGCGCTGTTGCCGGCGGTGGGCGCTTCCAGGAACAGCTTGCCGGGGTTCAGGGTGCGCAGCTTGTGCATCATGCCGTTATCGGTGGCCACGATGAACTCTTTGGCGTCCATCTCGCGCGCGGCTTTCAGGATGGCCGAAGTGGAGCCAACTGCATCCGCCAACGCGACCACGTCAAGAGGTGACTCGGGATGCACCAAGACCTTGGCCTTGGGGTGCTCATTCATCAAGGCCTGCAGTTCAAACGCCTTGAACTCGTCATGCACGATGCAGGAGCCGCCCCACATCACCATGTCGGCGCCGGTTTCGCGCTGGATGTAGCCGCCCAGATGCCGGTCGGGTGCCCACAAAATCTTGTGGCCTTTGTCCTTGAGCGCCCGCACGATGTCGAGCGCGCAGCTTGAGGTGACCAGCCAGTCAGAACGCGCCTTGACTTGCGCGCTGGTGTTGGCGTAAACCACCACGGTGCGGTCGGGGTGGGCATCGCAAAAAGCGCTGAACTCGTCGATCGGGCAGCCCAGGTCGAGCGAACAATTGGCGTCCAGATCGGGCATCAGCACGCGTTTTTCAGGTGACAAAATCTTGGCCGTCTCGCCCATGAAGCGCACGCCCGACACCAGCAAGGTGGTGGCGGCATGGTCGCGCCCGAAGCGGGCCATTTCCAGCGAATCGCTGACGATGCCGCCGGTCTCCTCGGCCAGGTCCTGCAGATCGGGGTGCACATAGTAGTGCGACACCATCACCGCGTTGCGCTCTTTGAGCAGGCGGCGGATTTTGTCTTTCAAGGCAGCGCGCTCATTGGGAGTTGGCTCGACCGGCACCCTGGCCCAGGCGTGTTTGGTGGCGCATACCGCAGCGCCGTGGTGGGCATCCTGCTGCGGCTGTTGGTATTCGACATCCTTGAGGGTGTTGGCCGGGTCAGTCATCACAGCTCCTGAAAACGCATGGAAAAGTCAATCGCCTGCACGTCTTTGGTCAAGGCACCGATGGAGATGCGGTCCACACCCGTTGCGGCAATGCCCTGCACGGTGGACAGGTTGACGCCGCCCGACACTTCCAGAATCGCCCGCCCGGCGTTGATTTGCACAGCTTGGCGCAGTTGATCCAGATTCATGTTGTCCAGCAACACCATGGTGGCACCGCAGTCCAGCGCCTCGGCCAGTTGCGCCAGCGTTTCGACTTCGATCTCGACAAACTTGGCGGAGGGTGCCACGGCTGCTGCGCGCGCCAGCACGGCCTTCACACCCCCCGCTGCAGCGATGTGGTTTTCCTTGATCAGCACGGCATCAAACAAGCCGATGCGGTGGTTGGTGCCGCCGCCAGTGCGCACCGCGTATTTTTGCGCCAGACGCAGGCCGGGCAGGGTTTTGCGCGTGTCCACAATGTGGGCGCGGTTGCCGGGAACACTTTGCACGGCATCACAGTAAGTGGCGGTCTTGGTGGCCACGGCGCTGAGCAGCTGCAGAAAATTGAGCGCGGTACGCTCGGCGGTGAGCAGGCTTCGTGCCGAGCCTTGCATCTCCAGCACCACTTGGTCGGGGACGCAGCGCTGGCCCTCTGGCACCAGCCATTGCAGGCGCACGTTGGGATCAAGCTGCATGAGCGCGGACTGTGCCCAAGGCGCACCGCAGATGGTGGCAGCTTCACGCGCCAGAATGCGCGCCTTGGCAGGCCGCGCCGGATCAATCAGCCCAGCCGTCAAATCACCGCTGCCCACATCTTCCTGCAAGGCCCGCGCAACGTCGGCTTGGGCCAGGGCCGCTACCTCAGCCTCGGAAAAATCGAAATAGGGAGTCATCTAAGTCGCTTCTTTCTAAATACCTGGTGTTTTTTACGTTCATGCAAACCGCAAGAAAGCGGCTGGATCCGCAGGTACAGGCTTACGCCAATTCGGCTGTCGGCTCACGCCCCATGAGCAAGGCAACGGCCTGCGCCGGTTTGATCTGGCCATCGAGCAAGGCCACCACCGCCTGTGCAATCGGCATCTCGACCCCCAAAAACGCAGCGCGCTGCACAACGGTGCGGGCAGAATAAACACCTTCGGCCACATGGCCCAGCGACGCCACCGCCTCCTTGAGCGTCTGCCCCTTGGCCAGCGCCAGACCGACCCGCCGATTGCGGGACAAATCGCCGGTGGCGGTCAGCACCAGGTCACCCAGGCCGCTCAGGCCCATGAAGGTTTCTGGCGTAGCACCCAAGGCCACGCCCAGCCGCATGATTTCGGCCAGCCCCCGGGTAATCAGCGCGGCACGGGCGTTCAAACCCAAATTCAGCCCGTCGCACAGGCCAGTGGCAATGGCCAGCACGTTTTTAACCGCGCCGCCAACCTCCACACCCACGATGTCATCGTTGGCATACACGCGCAGCGTCGGGCTGTGAAAGGCATCGACCAGCGCGCTGCGTACCGCTGCATGCGCACTGGCTGCCACCAAAGCGGTCGGCTGCGCTCGCGCCACTTCAAGAGCAAAGCTGGGGCCACTGAGTACACCCGCTATTAAATCAGGAGCTACCAGCGCTTGTATTTCGTGCGCTAGCAGCCCAAAAGACTCAGTACCGGCAGCTTCAAAACCCTTGCAAAGCCAAGCCACGGGAACGCTGCAATCGCGCAAATGCCCTAGCATGGCACGCAAAGCCGCCATCGGCGTGGCCACAATCACCAAGTCAGCGTCACCCACAAGGTCACCGATGTGCTCCAAACCGATCGCACTGAGCTGCAGTGATTGCGGCAAGGCAATGCCTGCCAGATAACGTGCGTTTTCCCGGCTGGCCTGCATGAGCGCCACCTGCGCTTCATCACGGGCCCACAAAGTCACACTGTTTTGAGCGTTCGCATTGCTGCTGGCACTGATGGCCAGCGCCGTACCCCAGGAACCGGCACCGAGAACTATTATTTTCATAGCATGTTACGCACAGGATTCAAGGGCTGGCGGACTAAAACACAAGTCAGATTTGACCTGCTGGGCAATGGCTGCGTAACAGCCAGTCTTACTGGGTCAACGGGCGGTTAGCGCCTTCAGCCGCGTTGGCCTGCTGCTGCTCGTACATGGACTGGAAATTGATTTCCGACAAATGCACGGGCGGGAAGCCGCCGCGCTGAACCAAGTCTGCCACGTTGCCGCGCAGGTAGGGGTACACAATCTGCGGGCAGGCAATACCCAAAATCGGACCGATTTGCTCTGCTGGCAAGTTGCGAATCTCAAAAATACCAGCTTGGGTAGCTTCCACCAAAAACACGGTTTTTTCCTTGATTTTGGTCTGAACGGTGGCGGTCACGGTCACTTCATAAATGCCCTCGGCCACCGGAGCAGCGTTCACACCCAACTGGATTTCCACACCGGGCTGTTCCTGTTCGAGCAGAATGGCAGGCGAATTGGGTTGCTCCAGAGACGCTTCCTTGAGGTAAACGCGTTGAATCTGGAAAACGGGATCTTGTTGGTCGGCCATGGCTCTTCTTTCTGGTTAAAAACGCCCGCTCTTGAAAAATTTGAGCGGGCACTCGACTGGGGTCAAACGGGAATCGAACGGGATTATGTCAGGTGAAAATTGTTCGGCCTCTGACAAACCGCATCAAGCGGCATTGAGCAGCGGCATCAGGGCACCCTGCCCGTCCAGCGCAATCAGGTCATCGCAGCCGCCCACATGCGTTGAACCGACAAAAATCTGTGGCACGGTGCGCCGCCCAGTGAGCTCCATCATTTTCATGCGCTGGTCGGGGTCGGTGTCGACCCGGATTTCTTCAACGGTTTCAACGCCCTTGGCCTTGAGGATTTGCTTGGCGCGAATGCAGTAGGGGCAAACGGCGGTGGTGTACATCTTGACGGCTTGCATGGGTGTCTCTCAAAGATAAGTCGTTGGTGGATTTCAGCTTTTTTCAACCGGCAAATTGGCAGCGCGCCAAGCGCCCATGCCACCGGCGAGCGCCTCGGCCTTGTCGTAGCCTAGTTTTTTGGCAATCGCCAGTGCGCGTCCGGAGCGGGCACCGCTCTGGCACACCAGAATAACTGGCAAGGCTTTGTTCTTGACCACTGCGGGCAATTTTTCTTCCAGCTGGTTCAAGGGAATATTTTTGGAGCCGCCCACATGCCCGCTGGCGAATTCTTCCGCCTCACACACATCTACCACCACTGCCTTCTCACGGTTAATCAGTTGAACCGCGCCGGATGCGGTCAATGAACCTCCGCTGGCACCCTTGAGAACCGGCCAGAACAGCATGGCACCAGAGGCCAGCGCGGCGGCAATAATCATCAAGTTGTCTACGATAAATTTCACTTTTGTCCTTGTTAAAAAATATGCGGGGCAAACCTTGCGCTGGCTTGCCCCGACTGATTCAACTCTCATTTTAGAATGGGGCGATATTGCACGCATTGCGTCTTCGTTTTGTCCTGACCTTTCACTTACACCATGCACAAATTAGTTCTTATCCGCCACGGCGAGTCCACCTGGAACCTTGACAACCGCTTTACCGGCTGGACCGATGTCGATTTGACCCCCACCGGCATCGAACAGGCGAAAAACAGCGGCCGCCTTCTCAAGGAGGAAGGCTATGACTTTGACGTGGCCTACACCAGCGTTCTCAAACGCGCCACCCGCACACTGTGGCACGTGCTGGACGAAATGGACCGCACCTGGCTGCCGGTGGTCAACAGCTGGCGCTTGAACGAGCGCCATTACGGAGCCTTGCAAGGGCTGAACAAAGGTGAAACTGCCAAAAAATATGGCGATGATCAGGTGCTGGTGTGGCGCCGCAGCTACGACACCCCACCACCAGCGCTGGAGGCGTCAGACCCCCGCAGTGAGCGCGCCGATGTGCGCTACGCCAAACTGCAAGCAGATCAAATCCCCCTCACAGAATGCTTGAAAGACACGGTAGCGCGCGTCATGCCGTTCTGGAACGAAGAACTCGCGCCTGCCATTAAATCCGGCAAGCGCGTGGTGGTGGCAGCCCATGGCAACTCGATCAGGGCGATGATCAAGTATTTGGACGATATTTCAGATGCAGACATCGTCGGGCTGAACATCCCCAACGGTATTCCCTTGGTTTATGAGCTGGACGACAACCTCAAACCCATTCGCCATTATTACCTGGGCGATGCCGAGGCAGCCGCCAAAGCCACCGCCGCTGTCGCGTCCCAGGGTAAAGCTTGAGTAAATAGTGAGCAGCCCCGTCTATTGCCCCATCAAGCGTGTATATTGAACCGAATTGTTGCTTTTCTTCGAGATATTTATGGGTCAAAAACTGAAAATTACCGGCTGGATTTCACTCGGTGTCATGGCGGGTGCCTTGACCACGGTATCGCTGCAAACCGTGGCGCGCGGCACCCTTGCGCCGCTGCCCCTGGAAGAACTGCAACACTTGGCCGCAGTGTTTGGCATGGTCAAGAGCAACTATGTGGAGGAAGTGGATGACAAAAAACTCATCACCGACGCCATTGTCGGGATGGTCTCCAGCCTTGACCCGCATTCGACCTACTTGGACAAAAAGAAACTCAAGGAGTTCAACGAAGGCACCAGCGGTAAGTTTGTCGGTGTTGGCATCGAAATCTCCCAAGAAGACGGTCTGGTCAAGGTTGTATCGCCTATTGAAGGCTCTCCAGCGTACCGGGCGGGCCTTAAGCCCAACGACTTGATTGTCAAAATTGATGACACCCAGGTCAAAGGCTTGACGCTGGACGAGTGCGTCAAGCGCATGCGGGGTGAACCCAATACCAAAGTGCTTTTAACCGTCCTGCGAAAATCAGAAGGCCGCACTTTCCCTGTCACCATCACCCGCGAAGAAATCCGTACCCAGTCGGTGCGCGCAAAAGTGGTCGAACCAGGCTATGCATGGATTCGCGTGAGCCAGTTTCAAGAGCGCACAGTGCAAGACTTTGTGCACAAGATGGAGGAAATCTACAAGCAAGAACCTCATCTAAAGGGCTTGGTGCTCGATTTTCGCAACGATCCGGGTGGTTTTCTGGATGCTGCGGTGGCGATTTCAACTGCTTTTCTGCCTGAAAACGTCACTGTGGTGTCGGCCAATGGTCAGTTGGCGGAAAGCAAATACACCATGAAGGCATCTCCCGAGTTTTACCAGCGCCGTGGAGGTGTTGACCACATCAAACACCTGCATGAATTCACCAAGGGCACCCTCAGGAAGGTGCCGCTGGTGGTGCTGGTCAACGAAGGCTCCGCTTCAGCCAGTGAAATTGTGGCCGGTGCATTGCAAGACCATCAACGCGCCGTGGTGATGGGCAATCAAACCTTCGGAAAAGGCTCGGTGCAAACGGCAGTGTGTCTGGATACGGGTTTTCGCTTGGACAACTGTCCATCTGCGGGCTTGAAGCTCACCACCAGCCGCTACTACACACCCAGCGGAAAATCCATCCAGGCCAAGGGCATCGTGCCGGATGTGATGCTGGACGAAACCGAAGAAGGCAATTTGTTTGCCGCCCTGCGTGTGCGCGAGGCCGATCTGGAAAAACACCTTGCCAGCGGTCAAGGCGAAGAAAAGAAAGACGATGCCCGTGAAAAGGCCCGCGAAGAAGCCCGCAAGCGACTCGAAGAAGAACTGAAAAAACCCTTGTCTGAGCGCAAAACACCTGAGTTCGGGTCTGAAAAAGATTTCCAACTGAATCAGGCGCTAAACCGACTCAAGGGCCTGCCTGTCATGGCCAGCAAAACCATGACCGAGCGCAAGGAAGAGAAAGACAATAAGAAAGACGAATAATCTTCTGCTTGGGCCCGGCGCGCATGAATGACGAGCAGTTGCTGCGCTATTCGCGCCATATTCTGCTGGACGACATCGGGATTGAGGGTCAGGCGAAAATTCTTGACAGTCACATTGTGATGATCGGTGCCGGTGGGCTGGGCTCACCGGTGGCGCTCTACTTGGCTTCAGCCGGGGTTGGGCACATCACGGTGGTCGACCATGACCATGTCGACATGACCAATTTGCAGCGACAAATTGCCCACACCATAGCGCGCGTGGGCCAACCCAAAGCCCTGTCCGCGCAAGCTGCTGTGGCCGCCATCAACCCTGAAGTGCGGGTGACACCCATGGTGCAGCGGGCCGACGCAACCCTCCTCGAAGCGCTGGTGGCGAAGGCCGATGTGGTGCTGGACTGCTGCGACAACTTTGCCACGCGCCATGCCATCAACGCGGCCTGCGTCAAACACCGCACCCCCCTGGTTTCGGGTGCTGCAATCCGCTTCGATGGGCAACTTAGCGTTTTTGATCCGCGCAACGCAGAGTCGCCCTGCTACGCCTGTGTTTTTCCACCCGACACAACTTTTGAAGAAACCCGCTGCGCCGCCATGGGTGTTTTTGCGCCATTGGTCGGCATTGTGGGTGCCATGCAAGCTGCTGAGGCACTCAAACTAATCTGTGGGGCCGGTCTTCCGATGACCGGGCGGCTGTTGATGCTCGAAGGCAAACGCATGGAATTCACTGAAATTCGCGTATCACGCCAAGTGGCCTGCCCAGTTTGCGGTGGTCAGCGCCCAGGGTAGCAAGAGCCGTGACGTTTGCGAAAATCGCGCGGATGTTCCGGCTGCTGACTGGCAAACAGTCCACGGCGCGATTTTCTGGCCAGCGCCTCCTCGCTTGCATAGGGCCCCGCACTGCGATGCCAGCGATGAGACCAAGCCTGGCCTTCACGTACCATCTGCGCCCCCAAATCAACGCCATCACGCTCGATGCGAGCCAACCCCCGGCCATAACTGTCATGCTGGCGAATTTTCACCACCACCCGTTGGTGCAGCGCGTGCTGCATCAGCGCCAGGCGTGAGGCCTCGCCTGCGTTTTGACAAAGCTCTGGCGCGTCAATACCGTCAATGCGCAGTTTGTGGGGACGGCCACCCGCATCCGACCGAACCCACAGTGTGTCGCCATCCGAAACATGTGAAACGACACCCCGAAATAGCTCCTGCGAAAGCGCATGATGGGTCATCAAACCCGCTGCCAATAACAAGAACAGAAACCTCATTCGCACCGAGACCCCAAAAAGTGAATAAAACCGGCGCATTGTCACGACAATCTGTTCGCAGCACTTCGCCCATCGAATTTAATTTAATAGACCTGAAAAGCCCTTGATTTGACCTCACTTCCAATTTCGATCCTGTTAGACTTAATTCGTCACATATTCGGGTAACCCGTGAGCACTACGACTGCATCTTCATTGATCGATTTGCGTGATTTACGCTTGGACGATGCACGTGCCCTGCTCTTGCATGACGCGTCCAGCATCACGCCCGAGCCACAAGCTTCAGACTCTCCTGTTGCTTACGTGCAAAGCATCATCGACAACCTGTGTGATTTATCCCTCAAAGACCCGCTGACCGGGTTGGCCAACCGGCGCCACTTTCGCAATGTCATGAGCCGCGAGATTGATGTGGTGGCCCGTTCGGGCGAACATGCCTTGCTGTTGATGATGGACATTGACCACTTTAAAAAAGTGAACGATACCTACGGTCACCTGGCCGGAGATATGGTGTTGCAAGCCATTGCCAAATGTCTGTCTGCCTGTGTGCGTCCGATGGACACCGTGGCACGCTACGGTGGCGAAGAATTTGCGGTGATTCTGCCAAGCTGCCAAGTGACTTACGGGCAAACCGTCGCAGAGCGTATCCGCGAGACCGTCGAAGCGCTGCGCATTACCATTTCACCCTTGATCACACTACAGGTCACGGTCAGTGTTGGCGGAGCCTATGCCCCGGAGTGGGTTCGATCCACCACCGCTTTGTGGACAGATCGGGCAGACGTTCAGCTCTACCGAGCCAAATCCGAAGGACGTAACCGCGTTTTTATCGACCAGCAACGAGAGATCGCCGTGAGCGCAGAAGAAAAAAGCATGTTGTTCGGTCCCCTCTCCATGGAAGATCCGGCCTGGATCGAAAATATTTCCGCCGACGCATCGGGCGTTGCAGCAGGCAGCGCAATGAATAGGGTGAACTGAAAATGAGCGACGTCCTGATTCCTCCCCAAGGCCATGCAGCACCGGTTGCCGTGCCGCTCAAACCGCTGGGCAAAGTGCTGGCCGTTACCAGCGGCAAAGGCGGCGTTGGAAAAACATTTGTCTCAGCCAATCTGGCCGCAGCACTGGCCAAACGCGGGCACCGGGTACTGGTGCTGGACGCCGACCTGGGGCTGGCCAACCTGGACGTTGTGCTGAATCTGTACCCCAAAGTAACCTTGCACGATGTATTTACCGGCAAGGCCAAGCTCGAAGAGGCCATTGTGAAAGCGCCCGGTGGCTTCTCCGTGCTGCTGGCGGGCTCTGGCATGGTGGAATATTCGCGGTTGACTCCGGAGGTTCGAGACGACTTTCTGCGCGTCATGGCCGGCCTGATTCCGCATTACGACATCGTGCTGCTCGATACCGGGGCCGGCATTTCCGATGTGGTGCTGTTTGCTGTCTCGCTGGCATCCGAGGTACTGGTGGTGGCCACCCCCGAACCCACCTCACTGACCGATGCCTACGCCACCATCAAGGTGCTTGTGGGGCAGCAAAAACGCCAGAATGTTCGCATGGTGATCAACCAGACAGCGCGCTTGGGCGATGGCCGCGCCATCACCACACAACTGCAGCAGGTGCTGGACCGCTTTGTGACGACCGAGCCCGGGCGACCGGTTCGTTTGATTCACGTGGGTGATATTCCTTCTGACCCCTCGGTGCGCCAGGCGGTGATGCGCCGCCAATTGCTCATGCAATCAACCCCCGGCTGCCCGGCCGCCATGGCCATCTCGCAGCTGGCCACCAAGCTCGAAGACACCGTCATTGCGCAGGGGAAATAAACGCGCCGGGGTTTGCCGCCCAATCGGGTTGCAGTGTTTGACAGGTCTGGGCGCTCTTCCTTCAACCTGAGAAGGCTTGATTCGCTATATTTTTTATAGCTTCTCCCGCAATTAAATAGGGCGCTACAGCCCAAAATCGCTTAAAAAATCGCACGCGTTCATCATTGGGTTGTTCAACCGGGGTTTACAGCATCCCTCCTTGCTTTGGATTTATAACGCTGTTATATTTCACATAACAGTGTTATTAACAGTTAAAAATGCAGATTGAAGATGCCAAAACCAGCAACCGCACCTTGGTGCGCCAAGCCGTGCTGGACTGCGCCAGCCAGATACTGGCCGAAGAAGGGCCGCAGGCGCTTTCCATGCGCAAGCTGTCCCAGAAACTGGGGGCCTCCACCATCGTGCTCTACACCTATTTCAAGGACAAGCCGGAGATCCTGAACGAGCTGTACCTGGAAGGGTTTGAGCGACTGCGCGCGGACCTGGAGGCAGTGCCGAGCGGCACCGATGCCATGGAATACGTCATGCAGCTGGGCCGCGCCTACCGCAAGAGTGCCGTGCGCAACCCAACCTACTACCAGATCATGTTCAGCCGCTGCGTGCCCGGCTTTACGCCCCCGCTGGCCAGCCTGCAAAAAAGCAAAGCCAGCTTCGAAATTCTGGTCAATGGCGTGCAACGCTGTATCGATGCACAGTTGGTGGTGCCCGGCGACGCCAGGGAAATTGCTGAAGTGCTGTGGGGCACCCTGCACGGAATCATCAGCCTGGAACTGTTTGGCTACCTGGGGCCGTCGCGCATGGGTGAAGCCCGGCTGGAGCAAGCCATTCAAACCATCAAAGCGGGCCTGACTCGCCACATTGCCTGAAACACGGCTTTCAAAATTACGTAAAAGGAAAAACATCATGATCGTCGGTAAAAAATACGCACCCGAACTTATCGCTGCAAACTTTGACGCCATCGTCATTGGCTCAGGCTTGGGCGGCTTGACCACGGCAGCGCTGCTGTCCAAGGCGGGCAAAAAAGTGCTGGTGCTGGAGCGCCATTACACCGCCGGGGGTTTCACCCATTCGTTCAAACGGCGCGGTTATGAGTGGGATGTTGGCCTGCACTACATTGGCGACGTCCACAAACCATCCTCCCCGATCCGGCGCACCTTTGACGCCATCACCGACGGCCAATTGAAGTGGGCCAAGATGGATGAGGTCTATGACAAGATGATCATCAAGGGCCAGCATTACAACTATGTCGCAGGCACCGGCAACTTCAAGGCCGAGTTGCTCAAATCCTTCCCCCACGCCGGGGACCAGATTGACGCTTACATCGGGCATGTGTACCGCGCCAACAAGGCCCTGCCCGGCTATTTTGCCAAGCGCTTCTTGCCTGAATTTATGCAGTCGGCAGTTGGCAGCGCCTTTGACAAACGGTCTGGCAACTACATGAACCGCACCACCAAAGAAGTGCTCGATGATTGTGTGCAAGACCCCCAACTGGCCAGCGTGTTGTGTGGCCAATGGGGCGACTATGGCGTGCCGCCCGCCCAGTCCAGCTTTGCCATGCACGCGGCTGTGGCCAAGCACTACCTGGGCGGGGCCAGCTTTCCAGTGGGCGGCGCATCGCAGATTGCGCACCACATTGAGCCGGTGATTCGGCGATCCGGTGGCATGGTACTGGTGGATGCGCCGGTGCGTGAAATCCTGGTCGAAGGCGGACGCGCCACCGGCGTGCGCATGGCCAATGGGGACGAGATTCGCAGCCCGGTCGTGATTAGCGCGGCGGGGGTCTTCAACACCTACCAGCGCATGCTGCCGCAGGAGACACGTCAGCGCTACCAGCTCGACAAACTGGTGAGCAAAGTTACGCCTTCGGTGGCGCATTGCTGTCTGTACATCGGCCTCAAGGGCAACCGCGAAGCGTTGCAGCTCTCGCAAAGCAATATGTGGGTCTACCCCGACTACGACCACGACAAAACCGTGGAAAAGTTTCTGGCCAAGCCGGGCATGGACTTCCCCGTCATCTACATCTCATTCCCCTCCAGCAAAGACCCGGCCTGGGACACGCACTATCCCGGCAAATCCACCATTGATGTCATCACCGTCGCCCCCTACGAATGGTTCAAAAAATGGGAAGACACGCCCTGGAAAAAGCGCGGCAAGGACTACGAAGCGTTCAAGGAAAAAATCGCCCAGCGCCTGCTGGACGAGGTGTACAAGCAGTGCCCACAGGTGCGCGGCAAGGTGGATTACTACGAACTCTCCACCCCCTTGTCCACCTCACATTTCAGCAACTACGCACACGGCGAGCTATACGGCCTTGAACACACCCCGGACCGTTTCAACCAGACCTGGCTGCGCCCCAAAACCCCCATCAAGGGCCTGTACCTGACCGGCCAGGACATCCTGACCTGTGGCGTGGTGACCGCCATGTTCTCCGGCGTGATGACCGCGTCGAGCCTGCTGGGTGCCCGCATGGCGCTGGTACTGCCGGAACTGGTGCCCGGCAACCCCAAGCTGCTGCACAAGCTGCGCGGCGCGCTGTGGCCCGCAGCCCCGGTCGCCTTGACCCCTGCCCCTGCTCCCGCCAAGCCCTTGCGGTCGGTATTGAACGCACGCTGCGTCGAAGTGCTCAAGGTCACCCACGACGTCAAAGCCTTTCGTTTTGAGCTGGCCGATGGCCAGCCGCTGGACTACCGGCCGGGCCAGTTCGTCACGCTGGAAGTCGAGATTGACGGCAAAAAAGTCTTTCGCTCTTACACCATGTCGTCCACGCCCACCCACCAAGGCAGCTTTGAGATCACCATCAAACGGGTAGAGGGTGGTGTGTTGTCCAACTGGGCCTGCGACAAGCTCAAAGTGGGGGCGCAAGTGCGCATGACCGGACCGCATGGGCAGTTCACCTGCGCACCAAAGCCACCGAAAAAGCTGTTGTTCCTGTCCGCCGGCAGCGGCGTCACACCGATGCTGTCCATGGCACGCTGGCTGCTCGCCACAAAGAAGGACTGCGATGTGAAGTTTTTCCACTGCGCGCGCACCCCGCAAGACCTGATCTTTGGCGCCGAAATCAAAGCCATGGCCCAGCAAAGCAAAAAGTTCACCCAATTTGTCAGCCTGACCCGTGCCAAGCCGGGCTCCAAATGGGCGGGGCTCAAGGGCCACCTGGACCAAGCCATGCTGGAAACCGTAGCCCCCGATTTTCGTGAGCGCGAAGTGTTCATCTGCGGCCCCGAGGGCTTCATGGACAGCACCCAAGCGCTGCTGCAGGGGCTGGACTTTCCGATGGCGCACTACCATGCCGAGAGTTTTGATGTTTCTTCCGGCGTCAGCACCGAGGGTGGCAGCGTGTTGTTTGCCGAATCCGGCGTCGAAGTCCCCTGCAGCGGCGAGCAAACCATCCTGGAAGTGGCCGAAGCCGCCGGTGTGCCAATAGCCAGCGCCTGCCGCACCGGCGACTGCGGCGAATGCAAAGTCCGCAAAATCCGCGGCGACATCGTGGTCGCCAACCGCGACGGCCTCGGTGATGACGAAGTGGCCGAAGGTTATGTGCTGAGCTGCGTGGCCAAGGTGAATGGGCCGGTAGAAGTGGCGGTGTAGGACGGTCGCTTCGTTGCTACGAGGTTTTGCGACGGAATTCAGATGTCAAATAGGCCGTTTGCGCATATGGAACGTGCGCGAGCAGCTATGAATTTTATAGTAAATAGATTCATGGAAACCAGTTTCCGATGTATTCCATTAACGCCAGCAGCTTCCGGGTAAATCGAGGTTTTGCCAAATTTTGCCAAGTCGTCATTAAAATAGCCGCATGAGCACAATGAATATTTCTTTACCTGAATCACTCAAATCCTTTGTGGATGAACAGGTGATTCAGCACGGGTACGGCACCAGCAGCGAGTATGTGCGTGAGCTGATCCGCAAAGATGCGGATGCCAAGCACTTACGAAGCCTGTTGCTGCAAGGGGCGGCGTCCACTGCGGCGGCTCCGGTCGATGTGAGTTACTTTTCGGCACTGCGTGAGCGCGTACAAAAACACGCTCGCGGATGAATCCCAAGTCCGTCACCCCACGCACCGAGGCCAACCGGGACGTGGACGAGGCGATAGATCACTATTTGGGAGAGGGCGCAGAATATGCTGCATTGGGCTTCATCGATGCCCTTGAGAAAGCCTACGACCATATTGCGCGCTACCTGGCCACTGGCTCGCCACGCTACGCCCACGCATTAAACATTCCCGGCCTGCGTTCTTGGCCACTGACCCGCTACCCCCATCTCGTGTTTTTCATTGAACGTGAAGATCACATCGATGTCTGGCGTGTATTGCATGGGCAAAGGGACATTCCAGCGTGGTTGGCCGACGACGCTGACCCGGACAATCTGCATTGAGTTTTGGCACACACATGATGTCAAAGCTCCGGTTTGAGCACCGAGCCGAGAGTTGCGCAGGCGAGCAAACCTTGCCCACCAGTTACCCGCAGGGTTCTACGACACCAAAATAGTGGCGATGATGGCCATCGTGAGCATTGTCGTAACCAAGCACCCGCCCATTGTCGCCAGGATGAATCAAGCGCTACAACCAAATCCAAATCCGACAACCACAAAAAAACCCCACTACGTTGCCGTAGCGGGGTTTTTGTCATTCAATCTTTAACTGACTTGCGTCAGCGTCAGATTAGAACGTGTGGTACAGACCCACGCGGTACTGGTGACCTGTGGTGATGGCACCAGCAGCGCCATTCAAAGCGTCCTGAGACTGACGACCCCACGAAGTGTTCACGTAGGTACGCTTGCTCAAGTCATACTTAACAACCGTCTCAAACATGTTGGAATTTTCGCGCTTGGCCCAGTTAGCGCCCACAGTCATCGCGCCAACAGGTGCCGACACGCCCAAGGAATAGGCAGAAGACTTGTTGAAGTCAACCATAGCTTGGCTACCGCCGCCCAGCGCAGCTGGTGCCAAAGCGTTATCAACCGTGCCAACGTTGCCGCCGTCAAAGCCTACACCAACCTTGGCCATGCCGAGGTCATAAGTGGCGAAGGCTTCCAGACGGTTCTTGCGGCCAATACCACCAAAAGCTTGTGTGGTGTTCTTGTACGCGTCGGTGAAGTAATGCATTTTGTACTGCAAACCAGCTGCCAAAGGACCTTGTGCGTAAGTTCCGCCCAATGTCAAAACATTCACGGAAGGAGTTGCAGTGCCATCGGTGCCAGTGTCAGTCCACTGCACCAAACCTTGAACGCCACTCATTGACTTGGTCTGGAATGTCAGCACATCAACCGGTGAGCGGTTAACAATACCCATGGCACCAAGGTCATAAATGCCATGTTGCAGCTCAGCTGGGGCTACGAAAGCTTTGGTCAGCCAGTTGCTGCTGCGGGTGTTGTTGAAAGACAAGAGGCCAAACTGACCCATCAAGGCCAAGGAAGTGTCGCGACGAACAACGCCTTGACTGAAGGTACCAGCGCCGACGGCTCCGGTGACCGGTGTCTCATAGGAGACGCTGGCCATGGCGCGCAAGCCACCACCGAGGTCTTCCATGGCGGCCAGTTTGAAGTCCGCATTGGTCAAATTCATACCGCGCGATGCAACGCCAGTAGCAGAATCAACGCTTTGGTAAGCAGCGCCCACCTTGCCAGTGATAGACACTGTAGATTGTGCAGAAGCGGCACCAACAACAGCCAGAGCGGCCAAAGCTACGAGGGTTTTTTTCATTTCAAATTACTCCAAGGTTAAACATAGGGCACCGGTTCGAAGGACTCGGCTCCCAGGGCCAACCTCCTATTTCTAAGGAAGTTGGGTCTATTGAAACAGAGGCACCCGGTGCGGGTAAAGGTAAAGACTCTAATTACGGGTGAAATTCGATCTTTCGTTGCAGCATTGCAACGCATCAATCACCCAGGCATTCGATTTTGTAGTGTCAACCAGACAAAAAACGATGATGTCCGCCGAGTGGGCTTTGTGCGCAGCCATGTTTTGACTTTCGAGGTTTGGAGTGACGCGTCAGCTTGGCATCGGGCATGAAGTGGTCAATGAATGCCTGATAAACACATCAAACCATCCCAGAAAGCAACAACGCAGAGGGTGCGCTGCGGTTCTGTTGTCGCGCATGACAAATTGGTCAAACTTAGGCTCACACCAAGCAAGGTGTTGGATCGGGCCTCATATCCATGGATGGTGAACGTGTGCTTTGGCGCAAGGCGCAAAAGTGAATGTAATATGATGCTTATAAAGCTTGTAAAAACGCGAAGGACACATAATGAAATACTATATTGACTATCAATTCTTACCCAAGGACGCGGCACGTCCTATTGACAATGGTGAAGTTGTTGGAATTGAGGCATCAGATGCAAGCGGAATGGTTGTTTTGCCAAACGTGGGTGATTATGTTCAGGTTGATAATTCTGCAGGCACAGGTCAGCGATCTTCATTTTCGGGAAAAGTCCGCTCACGCTTATACAGGTATATAAGAGTAAGCAGGACTGAAGTGCATTGCGCAGTTAACATGGTGGTCGAAAAAGATGATGACGATTGGGGCAGGTTGATCAAGGAGTAGAAACTTGTTAGCTGGGCACATTCATATCAAGTCATTCAAATACCAATACTATTAATACAAATACAAATACAAATACGTCAGTTTAAAGAAAATATTATTTTCTGGATGCTATTGGTGCCGTGGCAATTTTTTTAAAAATTGGCAAGAGAATTCAAGAGGATTAAATGAAATACTATATTGATTATCAGTTTCTACCCAAGAATGCGATACGCCCCCTAAACAATGGCGAAGTCGTTGGAATTGAGGCCACCGACAAAAGTGGCGTGGTTGAGCTGCCGATGGTTGGCGATTATGTGCAGATCGATAACTCTGCAGATAAAGCCCTTCTGAGGTCTTCTTTCGCTGGAAAAGTATGCTCACGCGTATTTAGGTATACCCGTGAAAGTGAAACTGAAGTGGCTTGCGCAATCAATATCGTGGTTGCACATAACGACGACGACCAGAGTCGACTGGTCACAGAGTAAGCACCGCCCTTCGGTTTGGCACCATTGCTGCCAGAGCGTGCTCAAAGTGTGTTCAAGGCCATCGGCTGTGAATGCTGGGTTCCTCATTCGGCCACCCTCTGTTAAGGGGTCAAGCGTCTGAAAGGGATGAATCGAGGCAGCACAATTTACCTCTTGGAGGGTGCCAGAAAAGTGCAATCCACTCTACTGTGCCATCGGGCTGCGAGGTGCCTGATTTTTTAGGTCATTTTGGCCTCTACCGCCCATCAATCATGCGCG
The DNA here is from genome assembly GCA_016708345.1 of Candidatus Rhodoferax bjergmarkensis. Classification (GTDB taxonomy): domain Bacteria; phylum Pseudomonadota; class Gammaproteobacteria; order Burkholderiales; family Burkholderiaceae_C; genus Rhodoferax; species Rhodoferax bjergmarkensis. Next base: position 247,075 of record JADJFX010000009.1, on the reverse strand, counting down.
AGCAGCTATTAATACAGGAGCAAATTGATCAATTTAAATGCCTCGCTCCGACCACAAACCGACTGTGCAGCGGCTTGAAAAGCGCCCTTTACAATCTCGCCAACCCAGGAGCCCCATCCCATGAGCATTAAAAGCGACAAATGGATTCGCCACATGGCCGAGACCACCGGCATGATCGAACCGTTTGAACCCCGCCAGATCCGCGAGCGCGAAGGCAACAAAATCATCAGCTACGGCACCAGCAGCTACGGTTATGACATCCGCTGCGCCCCGGAGTTCAAGGTGTTCACCAACATCCACAGCACGGTGGTAGACCCGAAAAACTTCGACGAAAAGAGTTTTGTGGACTTCAACGACGACGTTTGCATCATCCCGCCCAACAGTTTTGCGCTGGCGCGCACCATGGAGTATTTCCGTATTCCACGCAATGTGCTGACCATCTGCCTAGGCAAAAGCACCTACGCGCGCTGCGGCATCATCGTCAACGTGACTCCGTTTGAGCCTGAGTGGGAAGGCTACGTCACACTGGAGTTTTCCAACACCACCCCATTGCCCGCCAAAATCTATGCGGGCGAAGGCTGTGCCCAGGTGTTGTTTTTTGAGAGCGACAAGGACGATGTCTGCGAAACCAGTTACAAAGACCGTGGTGGCAAGTACCAAGGCCAAGTCGGGGTGACCTTGCCGAGGGCGTAAGGCGCGGGGCTGAACGTTCATTTCAAGTCAGAAAAATGGATCTACCACTTTCAAGGCTTTTTCGTGGTTTGCGCTTGTAAACAGTGCGCAAGCAGCTCCTTAATTTATAGCACTTTCTGAGCCTGAACGGCACTCTAGCCTTTTCACCGCACCCAAACCAGCCCATTTCCTGTCGTTTTACTGCCAATGCGTGCGTTGAACTTGGCATTTCAACAGCATTGCTGGCCTTAATTTTGATTTGCCAAAAAAGGGCTTTGTTACACTACCGCGCCTTTGACGCTTGCGGAGCCCCATGTTCCCCGGCAGGTCAATGTGTTTATACGGACTCCACCACCCATGAAAAAATGTATTTATTTCGCTGCTTTGACCGCGGCTTCACTGGCCTTTGTTGGTTGCGCGCACCAGGAAGAATCCAGAACCCTTCCGATTCAAAAAGTGGAGTCCGCTGCCCAAGGCTATAACGGCCCACGCTCGGCCATTTCAGTGGGTCGGTTTGACAACCATTCCTCGTTCATGCGGGGCGTTTTTTCTGACAATGTGGACCGTTTGGGTGGTCAGGCGCAAACCATTTTGGTCACCCACTTGCAACAAAGCCGCCGCTTCAGTGTGCTCGACCGCACCAATATGGGTGCCATCAAGGAGGAAGCTGCGCTGCAGAAAAAAGCCCAAAACCTCAAGGGTGCCGAGTTTGTCGTGACGGGTGATGTGACCGAGTTTGGTCGCAAGGACGTGGGTGACAAGCAGTTGTTTGGCATTTTGGGTCGTGGCAAAACGCAAATTGCCTATGCCAAAGTCAGCTTGAACATCGTGAACTCGCTGACCTCCGAAGTGGTTTACTCCGCGCAAGGTGCCGGTGAATACAGCCTGTCGGAGCGTGAAGTGATTGGTTTTGGCGGTACCGCAAGTTATGACGCGACGCTCAATGGCAAGGTGCTGGACTTGGCCATTCGGGAGGCGGTCAACGCACTGGTGGCCGGTATCGATTCCGGTGCCTGGCGTCCTGCGCCTTGAGCTTTGACCCCGTACTTGGCTTGACCCTGCACTTTTCAAGGAAACACATGATGAACAGCCGAACAAGCGCGCTGGCGCTGGTGATGGCGTGCGCGGTATTGGGTGGCTGCGCCGCTCGCGCACCTTCGCTCTACCAATGGCAAGATTACCAAGGCCATGTTGACGCCTACTTTCGCACCGACAAACTCAGCCCGGATGTGCAGATGCGGATGATGGAAGACGATCTGCAAAAAATTCAGGCCAGCGGCGCCAAACCACCGCCGGGTTACCACGCGCATTTGGGCTTGCTGTATGGGCAGCAAGGTAAATTGGATCAGTTTGTCCAGCACATCGAAATCGAAAAAAAGCAGTTCCCGGAATCTGAAACCTACATGAACTTTCTGCTGCGCAACTTCAAAAAACCCAATGCAGGGAAAGCTTTATGAGCTGCACAAGAACCCTCAAAGCACTGGCCATCGTCGCTGGCTTGCTGCTCATGACCGGTTGCGCCACACGCCAGCCCTACGATTACACCGCGTTCAAGGAAAGCAAGCCCCGTTCCATTGTGGTGCTGCCGCCGCTGAACAACACCCCTGAAGTACAAGCCTCTTACAGTGTGTTGTCCTACGCCACGCTGCCGCTGGCCGAGTCCGGCTACTACGTGATGCCTGTCACCCTGGTGGCTGAAACCTTCAAAGAAAACGGCATGGCGCAACCTGCTGATATGCACGCCACGCCAGCGGCCAAGTTGCGCGAGATTTTTGGGGCCGATGCGGCGCTGTACATCACCATCAGCGAATACGGTACGGTGTACCGGGTGATCAGCAGTGCCTCCATCGTCACGGCAGGCGCTCGCCTGGTGGACTTGAAAACCGGCAAGGTGCTGTGGACAGGCGCGGCCACGGCTTCGAGTGAAGAAGGCAAGAGCCAGCAAGGCGGGGTAGCCGGTATGTTGATCACGGCGATTGTCAAACAGGTGATTGCCACCGTGACCGATAAAAGCCACGAGGTGGCGGGCATCACCACGGCACGCCTTTTGTTTGCCAACAAGGTCAACGGCATCTTGCCCGGCCCACGTTCACCCCTGTACGGAAAAGACTGAAGGTCATCAGGGGATGCCTTCAGAGCCAGAAAGATTAAAAAGTGAGTTTGGCTGATCTTCTTTCTGGCGAGCACCGTGCCGAGATGGCCGGGCGAATGCGGTCTTTTGCGCTTCGGTTTTTGCCTGCACCTCTGCAGGTCAATCAAAAAGAGCGCTGGCGCGCATTGGTGGGTGCTGCATTTGGCATTGGCCTGACGGCACTGATTTCGCGCTGGCTGAGTGACCCCGCGCTCTCCGCAACATGGCTGGTGGCCCCGATGGGGGCCAGCGCGGTCTTGCTGTTTGCCGCACCGGCCAGCCCCATGGCGCAGCCGTGGGCGATAGTGGGCGGCAACACGGTTTCTGCCTTGGCGGGCATCACCTGTGCCAGTTTGGTGGCAGACCCGGTGTGGGCGGCTGCGCTCGGTGTGGCTCTGGCCATTGCGCTGATGTTTGCCTTGCGCTGTTTGCACCCTCCGGGCGGTGCCAGTGCTTTGCTGGCGGTTTTATTGCATGTCACCAGCTACCGGTTTGCGCTGTTCCCGGTGCTGGCGAACTCTGTACTTTTGGTTTTGGCAGGTATTGTTTACAACAACCTCTCTGGCCGAATGTACCCGCACGCCCAGCGCAGCCCGGTCAGTCCGCCAGCCGACACCAACCGGTTCAGCGCACAGGATCTGGATGCCGCTCTGGCGCACTACAACCAGGTGCTCGATGTCAGCCGTGACGATCTGGAAGAGCTGCTGCACTATGCCGAGCTGGCCGCCTACCAGCGCAATCTGGGCGAGCTGCGCTGTGTTGACATCATGAGCCCGGAGCCGGTGGCGGTTCAATATGGCACCGCCTTGGGTGATGCCTGGCATTTGATGCGTGAGCACAGAATCAAGGCGCTGCCTGTCATTGATCGGTCCCGGCGCATCGTCGGCATCGTGACAGCGTCGGATTTCTTGCGTCAGGTCGATCTGGACGACCACAGTGGAATCGGCCTGCGCCTGCGTTCCTTTTTGCAGCGCAACGGAGCATCCCATTCAGACAAGCCCGAAGTGGTCGGGCAGATCATGACCCGCAAGGTACAGGTTGCCAGCGCGCACCGGCATGCCATTGAGCTGGTTCCGCTGTTCTCAAAAAAAGGGCACAAACACATTCCCGTGATTGATGAAGAAAACCGGCTGGTGGGCGTGGTCACCCAGTCGGACATTGTGCGGGCGCTGTACCGGGCGGTGAAACCCGATGCATCGTGACGCAAGGCATGTCAAAACGCTGCGCTTGACAACGTGAACGTCAGGGCTGGCCGGCAAGCCCGAAGTCGTCTGCCACTGTGACGGCGGGAAAGTGAAACTGCATAGGCCCGTCAGGCCGCGAGTTCACATACTGGTACACCAGCGGGTCAGTGCTGTGGCGCACCTCGTCAGGCGTTCCGGCTATGGCGACTTTTCCTTCCGAGAGAACGATCACGTGGTCGGCAATGCCCAGGGTTTGTTTGAGCTCGTGTGACACAAAGATGCTGGTCAGCCCCATGGAGTCATTGAGTTCGTGAATCAGGTTGGCGGCGGTGCGCAGGGAAATAGGGTCCAGCCCTGAAAACGGTTCGTCATACATCACCAGTTCCGGGTCCAATGCAATGGCCCGTGCCAGGGCAATGCGACGGGCCATGCCGCCCGACACCTCGCTGGGCATCAGGTCGCGGGCACCGCGCAAGCCCACGGCGTTGAGTTTCATCAAAACAATGTCGCGGATCAGCGGTTCGGCCAGTTGTGTGTGTTCGCGCAGCGGAAAGGCCACGTTGTCAAACACGGTCAAATCGGCAAACAGGGCACCAAACTGAAACATCACCCCCATGCGGCGCCGGGCTGCGTAGAGCTGTGTTTGGTTCATCTTTGCCACATCTTGCCCATCGAACAGCATTTGACCCGACTGCGCCCGGTGCTCCCCGCCGATCAAACGCAGGGTGGTGGTTTTGCCAGCGCTGGTCGGGCCGATTAACGCCGTGACCTTGCCGCGTGGCACGCTCAGGGATACGTTGTTCAGAACAACATGCTCCCCGTAGCTGAACGTCAGGTTGCGAAATTCGACAAGGGCAGGAGTGGGCAGTAGGGTCATACGGTCAAAATACAGTCGGTTTGAAGCCACCCGATGATAAGAGGGATTCTGAACCTTGCTGGCGGAGCGGATCAATCAACTGTTTGCATCCACCCTCCGGTGCCGGGGATACTTCAGGGTATTTAAAACGGATAAAGCGAATTTGAACCATGCGAAAAAAATCAAACCGGACGTCCCGTGGACTGTTTGCGCTGCTGGCTGTGTTGCCTTTGGTCGTGTTGGTGCTTGGAACCCTGTACATGCTAGGAATGAACCACCTAGAAGGCAGTCCGCGCACTTTTTTGCAGGGCCTGCAGTGGGCCTCCGAAACCATGACGAATACCGGCTACGGTGCGGACAACCACTGGAGCCATCCGGTGATGGCCTTGTTCGTCATCGTCACACCGTTTATTGGCCAGCTGCTCGTTTTTTTGATCTTTCCGGTACTGGTGCTGCCTTATTTTGAAGAAAAGTTCGAGGTTCGCCTGCCGCAAGTGCTGCCCCCAATGGACGGAAAAGTGCTCTTTTACCGCTTCGGCCCGGCGATTGAGTCCCTGCTGGTGGAGTTCGATGGCGTGAAAAGTCCGTTTGTCATTTTTGAGGAAGACATGGCACAGGCACGCAGCCTGCGTGACCGTGGCTACAACGTGGTGTTTGGCAAACTGGCGGAAGACCCCTCGGCGCTGTCACGGGTTGAGCAAGCGCGGGCGCTGGTTTGCAATGCGGGTGACCATGCCAATGCAACTTGCACGCTGTTGGCCCGTGAATATGGTTTCAAAGGCCCGCTGTATGCTCTCGCAGACGACCCCCTTTACCGCGCACCCATGGTCCAGATTGGTGCCACCGAAGTGTTTGCCCCGTCCCATGTGCTCGGTGCCGCGCTGGCCTCGCGTGCCAGCACCCGCATCAGCCCGCCTGCTGAAGGGATGCATCTTTTGGGCGCGCAAGTCGGTATGGCAGAGTTCAGGGTGCACACCGGAAGCCCATTGGCTGGCAAAAGGCTGGGCGAACTGCACCTGCGCGAGCAGCATGGCGTGTCGGTCATTGGCCAATGGTATGGCGGCGTTTTTACCACCACCAAGGGACCGGACACGCGGGTGCAACCCGGCTGCATTTTGGTTGTGGTGGGGATTCATGCCAACTTGGAAAAAGTGGAGCGCATGGCCATGCCCATTCGCCGGGCCGGCCCGATTGTGGTGGCGGGCTTTGGCGCGGTTGGCCAGAAGGTCATCGAATTGCTGCACGACGCCGGTGAAACCTGCACCGTCATTGACCGTATGGCGGCCCCCGGTGTGGATGTGGTGGGCAACGTGCTGGAGTGGTCCAGTCTGGACAAAGCCAGGGTGCGTGAAGCCAGCGCGGTGGTGCTGGCCCTCAGTGATGACGGTGAATCCGTCTTTGCCACCGCTGTGGTGCGTGACTACGCACCGGAGGTGCCGCTGATCGTGCGGGTGCTGCGCACGCCCAACACGCCGCGCATCTACCGATCGGGTGCTGATTTCGCCATTTCCGTGGGGCAGGTGGCCGGGCAAATTTTGGCCTACCACTTGCTGGGCGAACAGACCATTCACGTTGAAAACCGGGTCAAGTTCATCCGCTTGAACGCGGCCAAACTGGCCGGTGAGCACCCTTGGCGTTGCGAGGTGCTTGAGCGTACGGGTGCCAAGGTGGTGGCGGTGGAGCGCGACCGGGAGGTGCTGGTGGAGTTTGGCGACGGCTTTGAAGTGCGCCCGGACGATACCCTTTTTGTCTGCGGCTCGGTCAACAGCCTGGAGCGCTACCAGCAAGAGTTTGAGGCCACCAGTGCACCTGAGGCGCAAGGCTGAGAGCCAGAGCACAACATGCCTTTTTCCATCTACCAAATCAAGCCTCAGTTCCAATCCCTGCTGCGCCCCATGGTGCAGTTTTTGGCCCGCTTTGGGGTCACCGCCAATCAGGTGACCGTATTCGCTTGCACGCTGTCCGTGGCGCTGGGTTTGGGGCTGTACCACTGGCCCGTCCGCGAGGCATTTGCACTGGTTCCGCTGTGGATGTTTTTGCGCATGGCGCTCAATGCTGTGGATGGCATGTTGGCGCGTGAACATGGGCAACAGAGCAAGCTGGGCGCGTTCTTGAACGAACTCACCGATGTGCTGGCCGACGCCGCCCTGTACCTGCCGTTTGCGATCATTGCCCCCTTCAATACTTTTTGGGTCGCCGTGGTGGTACTGTTGTCTGCCATGTCAGAGCTGACGGGTGTGCTGGGGCAAACGGTGGGGGCTTCGCGCCGTTATGACGGGCCCATGGGCAAAAGCGACCGGGCCTTCGTCTTTGGCGTGCTGGCGCTGTTGGTTGCCACGGACCACACTCCCCCTTGGCTCGCGTGGGTGATGCCGCTGGTTGCCGTGCTCATCGTTTTGAATATCGTCAACCGAATCCGGCAGGCTTTGAGAGAAGCGGCTTAGTTGCCACCTTACCACCCATCTTGCATTTCAATTCATTCAAAAACTTCATCAAAAATGACCAAGACCATGAGTAAAAAACGCGTTCCCAAAGAAAGTCACTTTCAAACCCATGATGATGTTTCGCTTTTCTACCGGTACTGGCCCGCGAAGAAGCCCCGCAAAGGTGCCGTGGTCATGTTCCATCGCGGGCACGAGCATTCAGGTCGCATCGAGCATTTGGTGGATGAACTGAACCTTCCCAACTTTGATTTTTTTGCCTGGGATGCGCGCGGCCATGGTGAATCGCCGGGGCAACGCGGCTACAGCCCGAGCTTTGGCACCTCGGTGCGCGATGTGCAAACCTTTATGGACCACATCAACACCCAACACGGGCTTGCACTGAACGACATTTTGTGTTGGCCCAGAGCGTGGGAGCGGTACTGGCATCGACTTGGGTTCACGACTATGCGCCACAAATACGCGGCATGTCGCTGGCCTCGCCGGCGTTCAAGGTCAAGCTTTACGTCCCTTTGGCCCGGCCTGGCTTGGCGCTGCTGCACAAGTTGCGCGGCGAGTTTTCTGTGACCAGTTATGTCAAGGCCAAGTTCCTCACACACGACCCCGAGCGTATTGCCAGCTTTGAGTCCGACCCGCTCATCACCCGCCCCATTGCCGTCAACATTTTGCTGGGCCTGTACGAAGCGGCCGAGCGCGTGGTGCAAGACGCGCAGGCCATCACGGTGCCGACGCAGTTGCTCATTTCTGGTGCAGATTGGGTGGTACACCACCAGCCCCAGCACGATTTCTTTGAACGGCTATCGAGCCCGGTCAAGGAAAAAATTGAATTGCCAGGCTTTTTTCATGACACCTTGGGCGAGAAAGACCGTGCGCCTGCGGTGGCCAAGGTGCGCGCCTTTATTCAGAACCTGTTTGACCATGCGCCGCCCAGAGTGGACTTGCTCCATGCGGATGAAAGTGGCCCCACGGCCGATGAATCGAAGGCGCTGGCCGCTGCCTTGCCCTCACTCTCGCCGCGCGGGCTGTATTGGACAGCCTACCGGGCCCAACTGATGCTCGGTGGCGTCTTGTCCGATGGCATCCGGCTGGGGCATGCCACCGGCTTTGATTCGGGTAGCACACTGGACTATGTGTACCGCAACCAGCCCAGCGGCATCCCCGTGCTTGGCAAGGTGGTCGACAAGACCTACCTTGACGCGATTGGCTGGCGCGGCATTCGCCAGCGCAAACTTCATGTGGAGGAACTATTGCGCGACGCGATTGGACGTATGGCTGCAGCGGGCCAGAGAGCGCACGTCATGGACATTGCCGCCGGTCATGGCCGCTACGTGCTGGAGGCCTTGACCGGAGATGTCCGAAGCCAGGTCGGCAGTATTTTGTTGCGTGATTACAGCGACATCAATGTACGCGACGGTAAGTCGCTGATTGCGGAAAAAGGCTTGCAACAATTAGCCCGCTTTGAAAAGGCCGATGCCTTTGACCGTGCTTCGTTGGCGGCCCAGGCAAAATCAGGGGCGCGGCCCAATGTTGGGATCGTATCTGGACTGTACGAACTGTTTCCAAGCAACGAAATGGTCAGCCGCTCGCTGGCGGGCCTAGCCGATGCGATTGCGCCGGGTGGCTACTTGGTCTATACCGGCCAACCTTGGCATCCGCAGCTGGAAATGATTGCCCGCGCCCTCACCAGCCACCGCCAAGGGCAGGCCTGGGTCATGCGACGGCGCACACAGGCTGAGATGGACCAACTGGTGGAGGCGGCAGGCTTTACCAAAATCACCCAGCGCATCGACGAGTGGGGCATTTTCACGGTTTCGCTGGCGGTACGGTGTGCCAAGGTCCGTGCGAGGGCAAAGGCGAAATGATGCCGGGTTGGCTCAAGCGCCGTCCCTGGCCCCACGCCTTGGGCTGGTTGGCGCTGTTGGCACCGCTGTTCTACCTGAGTTATGGCTGGGCCAACCACTTGGCCGGTTTGGCTGACGCGCAGGGGCGGGTGCCCAGTGTGGTGTTTGATTGGGAGCGGCATATTCCGTTTTGGCAGGACACGATTTTTCCGTACTGGTCGATCAACTTCTTTTACGGTCTTTCGCTGTTTTTGGCCCGCACCCGCCATGAACTCAGGCGCCACGCGTTTCGCTTGCTCACTGCGCAAGCGGTGGCGGTGAGCTGCTTTATTCTGTGGCCGCTACGCTTCAGTTTTGGGCAGCCGCCTGCCGACGGTGCGGCGGGTTTGCTGTTTGCTGCCTTGCGCGGTTTTGACCAACCCTTTAACCAGGCACCCTCCTTGCACATTGCGCTGGCCGTGATTCTGTGGGATTTCTACCGCCGCCAAATCCATGCACCGGCAGTGCGCTGGTTCCTGCACGGCTGGACCTTGCTGATTTGCGGTGCCGTACTGACCACCTACCAGCACCACTTCATCGACATTCCCACCGGCGCACTGTTGGGTGTGGTGTGCGTGTGGCTCTGGCCGCTGGAGCGCGTGCTGTCCATGCCTTATGCCTGGCAAACCACTTGTTCGGGTCAACGCATAAAGCTGGCGTTGACCTACGGTGTCGCCGCCGTGCTGCTGGCGGCACTCGCGCTGTCCTCCTGGCTGGGGCGTGACGTGGCGCTGTGGCTCTTGTGGCCTGCCACATCCTTGTGCGTGGTGGCGCTGTGTTATGGCGGCTTGGGTGCGCGCGGTTTTCAAATGAACAGCCGTGGCCGCATGCACTGGACCAGCCGCTGGCTGCTCGGGCCCTATCGCGCTGGTGCATGGCTCAATGCAAGGCTTTGGACGCGGCGATTGCCACTGGCTTCGCAAGTGCAGCCAGGCTTGTTTCTGGGCCGTCTCCCAAGTCAAGCCGAATGGCTGGCCGCGGACAAGCCCGCCATCGTGAGCCTGTGCGCAGAACTGCAGAATGTGGACGCCATCCATGGCTGCTGCGTCCCGGTGCTGGACCTGACCGAGCCTGATGTGGCTGCCCTGCAGCGCACCGCGCTGATGATCAACGCCCGGCTTCAAGCCAATCAAACCGTATGGGTTTGTTGCGCGCTCGGGTTTTCCAGAAGTGCTCACGCGCTGGCACACAGCCTGACGCAGTCGGGTGCCTTTGCATCGGTGGAACAAGCCCGGCAAGCGATTGCACAAGCCCGGCCCCAGGTGGTGATGGGCCAAGCCACCACGTGCTCCCATCATGGATGAGCGTGACAAGTCTGATGCGCTGGTACTGGGCGCGTGGTTGCGTTCGGTGCATTGCCAAGGTGCAATTTTGGCCTGCATCTTGCTGGCTGCGTCCATCTCCGCTCTGGCACTGGGCACCAGTGCTCTTCACCAAGGCAGGGCGGCCAACCCGTTGCTTGCAACGTCCGCTTTGCTATGGCCGATGGTTATGTTTGCATTGCAGTTTTTCGTGCTGATGCCGCCAGAGCGTGTGCTGTGCCTGCGCCTGCAGTTCGATGCCCGGCTTTTTGACGCACTGGGCCAAGGGCAGATTAGCCTGACGGATATTGACCAAGGCCTTGCGCGTATTGGCTTGCGCCCAGCGCAGACAACAACCCGCAGCCTGAGCAGCCGAATTGCGGGCAGCCAAAAATTGATTCGTCTTTACGCTTGGGTTCTGTCCGGGCAGTTGGTGCTGGCAGTGGGCACTTGTCTTCTTTCCGGCTATGTGGTGTTTTGTTTTTCAGGAACTTTGCCATGACGATGGATCAGATCAACCTCTTGCTGCACACCAACCCCGCAGCCCAGCTCTGCGCCGGTATTGGCGCTACCTTGGTGCTCGCATCCACCGTGGCGCTGGTGCTCAAACAAACCGTCGCCAAGGGGCAACCTCACCAGGTCATTGACAACCTGAACGCGCGCATCAACGCTTGGTGGGTGATGGTGGCGCTGATGGGTCTGGCTTTTTTGCTGGGTCGGCGCGGGGTTATCGTCATGTTCGCCTTGATTTCCCTCGCCGCGCTGCGTGAGTACATGCATGTGGCCAATGAATCGGATCCCGCCAAAGAGGGTGGCTACCGGTTTTCTGTGCTGCTGGCCTTTGCGGTGGTGCTGCCGGCGCAGTATGGATTGCTGTGGATTTCCTGGTATGGCTTGTATGCGATCTTCATACCGGTCTATGCCTTTCTGGTCATGCCCATCGTGGCGGTGCTGTCGGACGACACCTCGCGTTTTCTGGAACGTACGGCCAAAGTGCAGTGGGGCTTGATGGTGTGCATTTTTTGCATCAGCCATGTTCCCGCCCTGTTCATGCTCGAAATCCCCGGCTATGCGCATAGCCCGCTGCTCTTGATCACCTGGCTCATCATCGTGGTGCAAGGCAGCGACGTGCTGCAGTACATCTGGGGCAAGCTCACGGGCCGACACAAGGTGGCACCGGAACTGTCGCCCTCAAAAACCTGGGAGGGACTGGTGGGCGGCGTGGCCAGTGCCACGGCGCTGGGTGCCAGCCTGTACTGGATCACACCGTTCTTACCCGTGCAGGCCGCGCTGTTGGCCTTTTTGACCTGTTCAATGGGTTTTCTGGGCGGGCTGGTCATGTCCGCCATCAAACGCGACCGGGGCGTGAAGGACTGGGGCACTCTGATCGAAGGCCACGGGGGCATGCTGGACCGCATGGACTCCATCATCTTTGCCGCACCCGTTTACTTTCATGTCATTCGGTACTGGTGGACGCCTTGATGTTTGCACTTTTTGTTAATATTCGATCAGGAGACAAACATAGCAGCGCGCAAAGTACGACGCTGCCAACTAAAAAAATTATGAACGAAAAACTCACCGATATTGAATTGTTGGTAACGAAAATTGGGTTGGAGCACAAACTGCATCAGTTTCTCAAGAATGAACAAGTCGTCAAACAGCGCCGCGTCGGCACTGGCTTGCGAGTTGTTGAATTGCATATGGAAAAGCTGCGCTTGGAGCGAATGCGTCAAACCATTCAGGAGCGGCGCAAATACGAGCACGATCTTTGCCATGGTCGAAGCGGCTTGATTCGGATTCTTTAATTTTCCATTTGATTTCGGCCACCCTCATCGTCTGATTTTTCCAGTCGATTCTGTTTACTGCGTCCTGCAGAAAAGTGCCTGATCGTGTAATTCTGTAGGACAGCATGTTTATCGCTTCAAAATTACTTTCTTTCGCCACCCAACCTTTGGCTTGGGTCATGATTTTCTTGTTGGGTGGCCTGTTGTGCATGTCGGTACACCGCCGCGGAGGTGTCGGGCTGTGCTGGACCGCTCTTTGCGTCCTGTTGCTGACGGGATGGACACTGCCAGCTGACACTTTACTGCGCCAACTTGAAGACCAGCACCCTCCACCTGTTGCGGGTTCCGACTTACAAAAATATACCGGTTTGGTGGTGCTTGGCGGCGCACTGGAACCGGGCTATGTGTGGCTGGCCCATGACCAAATCGCATTGAATGACGCAGCTGAACGCATGATTGTTCCGATTGCGCTGATGCAGCGCTACCCTCATTTGCGCGTTCTATTCACAGGTGGAGAAGGTGAAATGGTTTCGACAGGCCCCAAAGAGGCTGCGCGCGCCAAAGTATTTTTTGACAATATGGGCATCCTGCCGCAGCGGGTTCTGTACGAATCGGTGTCACGTAACACGCATGAAAATGCTGTTTTCAGCGCCGCTGTACCAGGCGTGAATCCTGCCGATTCGTGGCTGCTGCTCACTTCGGCCTATCACATGCCGCGCGCCTTGGCCACGTTTCGAAAAGCGGGTTGGAATGTAACGCCTTACCCGGTAGATTATCAAACCGGGACGAGCACATCTTGGACAAATTATTCCTTGACGCGGAACCCCAAAAAATGGCATCTGGCGCTGCACGAAATGGCCGGTCTGATCGCTTACCGACTGATCGGACGAGCGTGAACCATTTCGACCAACGATTCGATGCTTCAAATTTGGCATAATCAAAAAATGTACTCCCCACCTGTTGAGCTCAAGAAGAAAAGTGATGAACTTCACAGCAAGTGGAGTACTTATGTGGCTTCGCCAGGTTTTGCCTCATTTGTGGAGTTCGCGGTTTGTTTGTCAAGTTTTTCTGAGTTCCTGAACGGCAAGGGTCTGTCGGGTTTGCACCAAATATCCCACCGACTTGAACAACAAGCGTTGGCGATGTTCGATGAGGGCGACAAACATGAAATCACCGATGGTGTGCTGGACGACTTAAGCAATCAAATGGCTGAACTAACGGATCGGGTCACTCGATTCATTGACAGCAATACGCGCCCAGTTGAATATCGCCGCACAAACATTGAGGCCAAACGTGCATCTGACCTCGTGCCCACACACAGAATCTGGCTGATAGGCAGCAACGACAATCAGTGGACAAACCTTGTCACTCAACTTGAATACTTCAGTATCGAAGCCGAATTATTTGCATGGGATAGCGTTCCCGGTGATGATGTTGAACCGTCAATTTTGTTGCTTGACATGCAGGGCATTGCCTTAGAAGAAGCAGGTCGACACATCAAGAATTTGCGAACTCGGTTTTCAGCCAGCAAGATACTCGCCCTGCAGATTCAATCAGACTTCAACAGTCTCAAGGCGGCCCTGTCAGCTGGATGCGATTTTTGCTTCGCCGAGGCAACTCCCGAGGCGGTGATTCTTGCCAAGATCATCGAATTGTGCAGCAGCGAGGAAGAAGCACCTTACCGCGTACTTGTCGTCGAAGACTCGCTAACGGCAAGCAAATCAATCCAGCGTACGCTCAAACAAAATGGCATCGAATCGTTCGCAGTGACAAAACCCAGCGACGTGTTGACCGGACTTCGCAGCTTTCAGCCTGACCTTATTCTGATGGACATGTACATGCCCGATTGCACGGGCGTGCAAGCCACGCGGGTCATTCGTCAGCACGCAGAGTTTCTTTCAACGCCCGTCATTTATCTTTCCGGCGACGGTGACATTGCTTTGCAGGTTGATGCATTGCGGCTTGGCGGAGAACACTTTCTCACCAAACCATTTAATCCGGTGTTTTTAAATGCTGTCGTCAAAAGTAAAATCGAGCGATATCGTGCCCTGCGGCGTTCAATGCAGCACGACAGCCTTACCGGATTGCTGAACCATGGCACGTCAAAAGAAAGATTGGCTACTGCAGTCAACTTGGCAAGCACCAAAGATAGCCAGTTGTCAGTGGCGATGATTGACATTGACCATTTCAAAAAGGTTAATGACAAGTATGGCCACCCCATGGGTGACCGGGTGATCCGAAGCTTGGCTTGGCTCTTGCGCCAGCGCCTGCGCAAGACTGACTTGGTCGGTCGATATGGCGGTGAAGAGTTTTTGGTTATTCTGCCGGGCTCCGATGCCGATCAGGCGTTTGAAATTCTCGACCGCATAAGGCGAGACTTCAATCTCATTAAGTATGCTTTTGAAGACACTTGGTTTGACGCTACTTTTTCCGCCGGCGTGTCCCAATTCCCATCCAAGGCCAACACAGAAGCCTTGATCAAGGACGCAGACGAAGCGCTTTACGACGCCAAGCATGGTGGTCGCAACTGCGTCATTACACACCGCTGAATTTTTGGAATTTTGAAGTATTCAATCAACCGCTTTGAGCGATGCTTGGTGCAAGCGGGATTCAGTGCTGTGACCGTACTTAGCTGGAGGTTCGAAGCACTTCTAACGCCAGGGCGCTGCAAGGTTTCAGCCAGCCTCGAAAGAGCGACGTTGTGTACGAAGACAATCTTCAAACCAGAAACTGCCCAGTGAAAAAGATGGCACAAAATCCAAAAGCGCCAAACTCAGCACCAAGTCACTCCCCCCTTCCTACCAGTCCCCGCGCTTGGATACGCCTGCCATCTGGGCGACATCTCGATCTGGTAAATCCGCAGCCCGATGCCTGGCTGGACATTGATCTGGCGGCCCGTCTGTCGCGCACATACCGGTGGGGCGGTGAATCTATTTGGCCCCTGCCCTTGTCGGTTGCGCAACATTCCTTGACCGTGCTGGCGCTGCGCCGGGCTTGGGCCCCACTGCCTTTGGTGCCGGGCGAGGAACTGCTGGAACTGTTACACGATGCCGAGGAAGGGTTTCTCGGATTTGACTGCATTTCCCCACTGAAGTCAGTGCTGGGTCAGCAGTTTCGGGATGTTAGTGAACGCCTTCTCAAAGCGGTATTTGCCCGTTATCAGGTCCCGACGTGGTCCAAGGCTGCATACATCGAACACAAACGCGCTGACTCGATTGCCGCAGCCTCCGAAGCCGTTCACTGCACCGGCTGGTCACGACAAGAGGTGCGCGAGGTGCTAAAAATTGAGTTTCCAGTGCTTGACGTCGACCCTCTGGCCGCCATCTATGCCTGCGAACCGTGGGCTCCTTGGTCAGCAGAAGTTGCTTCCCAGCGGTTTTTAGAAATGCTGACTAGGCTTACGCAGGCAGTCCAAATTCGCTCCTTAACCGGCTGAGCCAACATCTAAATCTTGCACATGCTGTTCAGCAGCATGTGCAAGAGGATTTGCACCTCAGGCCGCCGTGTCAACCGGAGCAGCGCAGTACTGTCGCACCAAACCGATCAGCGTATCTTCCGAATACGGCTTGCCAAGATAGTGGTCAACGCCGAGTTCACGGGCATGCTCACGATGCTTCTCGGCAATACGTGAGGTGATCATGATGATGGGGAGGTCGCGCAGTTTTTCGTCGCGGCGTATGTTACGCGCCAGATCGAAACCATCCATTCGAGGCATTTCAATGTCTGACAAAACAATGGACGGTTTTTCTTCCTGCAAACGCTCCAGTGCCTGCAAACCGTCGGCCGCCAAGGCCACCCGGAATCCTTCACGCTTGAGCAAACGCTGGGTTACGCGACGCACCGTGATCGAATCATCCACAACCAGAACAAGTGGGGCTTGGCCGACTGTGTGCATCAGTTGCGGCTGTTGGGTCCCTGCATCGAGAGTCGTTGCATCTGCAGCCGGGCTGACACTAGCTCTGAGCTGCCGGGCCTGATCCCCATAAACCGTGGCAAGGGCCACCGGGTTGTAGATCAATACCACAGCACCCGATGCGAGCACCGACATGCCGGCCAAACCAGGAAGACGGGCCAGTTGAGGTCCGAGATTTTTGACCACCACCTCTTGGTTTCCAAGCACTTCATCGACGTGCATTGCAATACGCTGGCCCGCGCTGCGGAAAATCGAAACTGGCACGGTTTTGGTTTTGACTTCAACGCTGTTGACGGAAGCCTGCAACAGGGCTCCAGCCCAGAAGAAGGGAACCTGCTCTCCATTGAACTCAAATGTATCGTCTTTGTAGGCGCGGTCTAGATCAGCAATAGGAACCCTGCGCACCATCTCTACCAGATTGGCCGGCACACCAACCATCAAATCGCCCATGCGTAACATCACCACCTGCGTGACGGCCGTCGTGAGTGGCAGTATCAATTTGAAATTAGTTCCCAGTCCACGCTCAGTTGATGTTTCAATTCGACCACCTAGCGCAATAACTTCGGATCGGACAACGTCCATTCCAATACCGCGACCGGACAATTCGGTAATTTGTGACGCAGTGGAAAACCCAGGCATGAAAATCATGTTAGCGGCCTCGGCATCGGAAATGACATCTCCCTCTTTCATGAGGCCACTGGCTTTCGCTTTTTCACGGATGCGATCTAGATTCAAACCAGCACCGTCATCACTGAATTCCACGGTCACGTCATTGCTTTGCTGCAAGAGTTTGATGGTGATGGTGCCCACGGCCGACTTTCCCGCTGCAACACGAGTTGCCGGGTCTTCCACACCATGCGCAACTGCGTTGCGCAGCACATGCTCAAACGCAGGTGCCATGCGCTCCAAAACCCCACGGTCCATATCAAGTGATCCACCGCTGATATCCAGCTTGACCTGCTTGCCCGCATCCTTGGCGGCCTGACGGACAACACCATACAAACGGTCTGAAATACCCTCAAACTCCACCATCCGGGTTCGAAGCAGGTCGCGTTGCAATTCACGCGCTTGGCGCGCCTGGATGATCAGGTCATCCTCGGTACCCTCCACCGTACGCTGCAAACTGCGATGCACGGTGGCCACGTCATGCACAGACTCGGCCATCATACGGGTCAGTTCCTGCACCCGGGTAAAGCGGTCAAACTCCAGCGGGTCAAATCCTTGGGCAGAGTCCTTGGCCTGCGCCAAACGCGACTGCATTTGTGACTCAGATTGCAATTCAATATCACGCAATTGGCTTCTCAAGCGATCCAGATTGCCCGTCAACTCACCCAGCGACCCACGCAGCTGGCTCAAACGCGCTTCCAGACGTGACCGCGTGATGATGACCTCGCCTGCTTGGTTAACCATGCGGTCAAGCAACTGAGAACGTACACGCACCGTTTGGTTGGAGATACTTCGTACCGGTGCCAACTGCGTAACAACTGGCATAGTGGTGGCAGCAGATGACTGCGTCGTTGCCAATGGTGCCGTTTGAACGGCAACACTGCCCGCAGGCTTGCCATCATCTACTACCGGGCTTGACTCCGGATGATTCAAGGCCTGCTCAGGCGTTGCACGTAATTGGTCAAAATTGGTTTGAACCGCATCAAATCGGGTCAGTAGGTGCTCTAACTGGGATGACTGCAAAAACTCAGTTCCCAAGTGTTCAATGGCAGACTCCATGCGGTGAGTCATCTCACCCAGACGCATGGCACCCGCCAAACGAGCACTACCCTTCAGAGTGTGCAACACACGCAAAACTTCATTGCGAGCAGCAAGATCTGCCGGACTGTCTGTCCACTGCCTCAAACCGCTTCCCAGTCGTGGCAACAGCTCAAGTGCTTCTTCTTCAAAAATGGGAAACAGGTCAACATCAAGTGCATCAAGTGCGTCGATGTCATCGACTTCATCTTCGACATGCGCTTGCACAGCGCTGACATCCAGTTCTGGAGACCGTGGCAAAGACAGCTTTTCAGGCTCTACCGCAGTCACAACTGGCTCTTGAACAGCACTAAAGCTTTCATCCTCAATCAAGCCCTCTGGGGCAAGGTCGAGGGTGAGTTCGTCGGACGATCTTTGTTCGACCACGATTTTTTCAGGAGCGTCGGCTTCTGGTAACCCGGAAAAGTCCGACTCAACTGCAGCTTCTTGCTGGGGCAAAGCTTCGTCGTATGAAGAGTCTTCATATTCTGAAGCAACTGTCGGAAACTCAAGCTCCTGAATCTGCTTCAAGGCGTCAAGCAAGGAGCGGTTAGGTTCTTTAAGGAACCCTGCTGCAAACTGATGCAACAAGCGACGAATATCTTCCGCAGCTTCTATAAATACTTTGGCATGTTCCGGAATACTTTGTGCGTGCAATTGCACATGCCGCAGCGCTTGCTCCAACGCACGTGCGATTTCGGACAAGGCGAAGAAACCAACGGTTGCCGAGCTGCCAGACAACGAATGCGCCAAGCCTACGGTCGAATCTGTCAATGTACGCGGCAACTCCAAAGCCCACTCATTAAGTTCTGTGAGCAAGCGGCGAGACCACTCATCAGCCTCATTCAAATAGACGTTATAAAGCGGAATTCCAATTCGCAAAGTACCAATAACTTTGACTTGGTCTTCCAAATCCAGATCAACTACGTCAGTTGCAACGACATTGGGTGTTTCTGCCGAAGTCTCAGTCTGCGACAGTTCAACTTTTGTCTCGGTCGCTTCAACCACTTCGGTCAGCGGCTCTTGGGCCATTGGAGGTAACGACTCAGAGGCGTTAACTTCACCAACCTGCTCAACCGATGGCGACTGCACCTCAGTAATATCAGACAGGTCAAAGTCCACGAGATCAGGAGCATTCAACTCCTGCAGAGACGCAGTCGACTCTGTTTCGGACGGGATCAGCACCTGCGTTGTACTGAAATCACGGCCAAGCTCGTCTGGCGAGGCTGTTTGCTGCACTACTTCCCCCGGCAAGACGAAGTCAACAACTTTGTCATCCAAGCGCAAACTATCAGCCGCATTGCGGAATGGCTGAGCACTCCAACCTGAATCAGTTCCAGCGGCAATATCATCTATCCACCGACTGAATCCATTAATCGCCCGTGTCGACAAATTGATCAATTCAATAGAAGCTGGTTTCTGCTCCGCCAATCTGGCGTTAAGCAACTGCTCCATCGACCAAGCCGCTTCTCCAAACTCGTTGAAGCCCACCATGCGTGAACTTCCCTTGAGGGTATGAAAGGCTCTGCGCAAAGTGGTCTGCTGCTCCAAATCAGTGGCATCTGTGCCCAAGCTCTCAAGCGCACCCAACCCGGTTTGCACAACCTCACGCGCTTCTTCCAGAAAAATCTCCTGTAACTCACGCTCATCATCATCCATTGAGTCGCCTGTATCAACTGGCGACACTGGCTGAACCGGGACGGATCTTTGGACCACCATCGGCACTTCAAGTTGCCGAGTTGGTTCACTGGAAACCGGAGTCGTTGAAACAGGTTCTGCAACTGAAAGACTCTCGGCAGAAGAGGCTTCTGGAACGAGTTCGATGCCATTTGCTGGCGGTTCTTCACCGACCTTCTCTGTTACCTTCTCTGTAACTGAATCAGCAGGCTCTTCAAGGGGAATTTCAAAGTCAAAAGATTCAACCGTAATTACTTCACTCTTCGGCTCAATCACAGCCGGCTTTTCACGCCCCATCAGGGGTTTGAATTCTCCCAAATCTTCGTCGTATACAAAAAGCTTCTTGGCCAGCGTACGCTGGTAGCTCAGCATGTCAATCAAAAAGCCAAGGGCTCCCAGACTGTTGCCCAATTTTTCAAATATTCCCTTGCGCGCTGCCTCTGCATTGATGTCGTCAACCAGAAACTTCTCGACACTGCCACGCATGCGCAGAGCTGCCAATGCAGCCTGATCGAGACCCAAAACAGAAAACACACCACGCATCTGCGCCAGTTGACTTGGAACTTCATGCAGCGGAAGTTTGTCAGTTGGATTGCGAAAAAACGCATCGAGGGATTTTTCAACCCCGCCAAGGGTGGCTCGAAGTTCGTCGACCACGCTTCCCATGGTATGACGGTCACTGACCCGGCGGTACAGATCTTCCATCCACCCTTCTAAGGCCTCCGGCTGACCGCCTGCATTGACATGGTCCAGTCGCTTGGCGAGACTGGCGCTTCGCTCCGCCATGTTCACTTCGGTCGGGTCCATATCTTCATAGGCCGCTTCAAGGTACAGCACGGCCGTCGCCACTTCCATGGCAAGGGCTGGAGTAGGTGCCTCACCGGAACGCGCTGTCACTTCAATTGACTTTGAAAGGGCACGTGCCAGATCACCACTCTCAGGATGTAATTTAAGGACCGAGTCTGCCACCAAGCTGAATTGATCAGTTGCGACCTTTAACCGGTTGGTATCTCCCCCGGCCAGTGCTGACCATGTCTCGGTCGCAGCAGCAATGCGTTTACGCGCTTGAACCAGCAGAGCAGGATCGAAACGACCAAACTGCGGAGTTTCATAATCAAACGGTTTGGTTTGAGTCAAACCATAGGCCGCACGAACTGCGCAAAGCACAGGGGCCTGAGACTCGCTTTTGGGTATGGCTTGGGCGCAAAAGAACAGCAAATCTTGCGCCAGTCGGTCGGAAACATTTGGCTCGCCACGAGCGAGTGTTCTGCACTGAAGCAAGATGCGGGATGCAGCACGCTTTCCATAAACATCCAAGGGACAAAGCCCTAGTGCAACGGCTTCAAAATATGCGGCGCACATCTTCCAAAAAACTCTCGGCTCCAATGGTTTTTGCGCCGATGCAAAACCCAGACTGAGGTTACGCAAGAGTTTTGCAGCTGGAACATCGCCAGTTTTGATAACCTTCAGAGCACTCACATCCAAGCGTGCCTGAGTCGACGGGTCATAGGCGAGTGCAGGTGCTTGCTGAGCAAGAGCAACATCAATCCAGCGCCACTCTGAAGTCCACAGATCGGCGGGATGCACTCGATCTGTTCCAGCCAACTCTAGGACATCGCGGTACTGAGGAAACAGGGCGACTGCTGAGGCTGCTTTACCTTTGAGAACACCTTCCAGATACTCCGTAAGAGCAAAACTGGCACGCTCAACCTTGTTTGCCGCATCGTCACTACACAGCTCGGGGCGTTGAACAAACCTTTGAGCGAGCGCCTCCATAGCGCGCAGTACCTTCGCCGGCGCTTCCATGCCGACCATTTCCAGAGCTCCAACGGCTTGATGAAGTTGCTGCCTAGCGATGCGCAATTGGCTGGCATCCAGTGCCGACAAGTCCGAACCGCGAGCCAATTCGGCATCTCGTACGAACCGCCTTAGAGCTTTGGTAGCTCCATCCAGTGATTTTCGCAACTCTTCAAGAACCCAAGCCAGAGGTCCAAGGTCGGTGCTTGCGTGTTCATTTTCGCCAGTCAGGGCAGAGGTCGGTTGCATGGGGTCGTGCACTCCTGGGGATAAAATTTTCGATCAGTCGGGGGTCAGGCAATCTTGAACCGAGACACAGACTGACGCAACTCTTCAGCCATTTTTGAAAGTTCACGAACCTGTGCTGCAGTAGAGCGCGTGCCCTCGCCAGTTTGCTCTGTCACCGCAAAAATGTGCTGAATATTTCCCGCCACCACATTGGCAAGATTCGCTTCGCGAGAGGTTGAATTTGAAATTTGCTCAATCAGTTCAGCCAATCGGCGTGACACTTGGTCAATTTCAGTCAAGGCGGTACCTGCGTTATCAGACAATTTTGCCCCTTCAACCACACCCTGCGTGGAACGTTCCATCGCACCAATAGCATCGTGTGTGTCGGTCTGAATCGCCTTCACCAGAGCTGCAATTTGTTTGGTTGCATCCGCAGAGCGCTCAGCCAGTCGTTGCACCTCTTCCGCAACCACTGAGAAGCCTCGACCGGCTTCACCTGCTGACGCGGCCTGAATAGCAGCATTGAGGGCCAGCACATTGGTTTGTTCTGTAATGTCAGAAATCAGCTCGGTAATTTCACCAATTTCTTGTGACGATTCACCAAGTCGCTTGATCCGCTTCGACGTTTCCTGAATCTGATCGCGAATCGAGTTCATACCGCCGATGGCGTTTTGCACCGCCTGTAAACCCTCTTCGGCCGCTTGCAGCGATTGTCTGGCCACCGAAGCCGATTCCTGCGCCTGAATTGAAACTTCATTGATTCGCGAAGCCATTTCCACAACGGATCGGCCAGTTTCACGAATTTCATGCAGTTGCTCGTTGGAAGCCGCTAGCAGTTCCGTAGATGTGGTGTCCACATCAGCAGTCGTCTGAGCCACACGAGTAACCGTGTTTTGCACGTTGCCCACAAGAGAGCGCAACTCTTCCACCGTGTAGTTCACAGAATCGGCGATCGCACCTGTAATGTCTTCTGTCACGGTAGCCTCTTGAGTTAAATCCCCCTCCGCAACCATTTGCAGCTCATTCATCAAACGCAAAATGGCGGCTTGGTTGGCATCGTTCACACGTTTGGCTTCTTGCTCCTGCCGTTCAGCATCCAGACGCTGAACCTCGGCAGCCACTTGCCGCTGACGGCTGTCCAGCAATTGCACCCGTGACAAGCCCAATGCTGAAATACCTGCAAGTCCCGCAGCAGCTATCAAGGCCAAGAGCGCACCGGCACCCAAGCCCGCATTGGATGACAACTTGTCTTGCAACTCTTCTAGGGTTCGGCGAAGTGGCTCGCTGTCTGAAACGATAGAAGTCTGTGCCTCACGTGCCGCTACCAATCCCTGCAGATTTCCCAAAATTGCACCTGCCTGCTCACGTGTTTCTTCAAAAAGGGCAATCAAATCGTCAAGCTGCTCCTTTGTCTCACGATCCCGTGTGGCGGACAGACGCAACTCCTGACTTCCCTTGAGCAGGCCTTGCGCAATATCCTTAAAGGTATTCAAGTCTTTACCGAGTAAGAAAACCGCCTCAGGGCTCACCCCCTCAACGGTCAGGAATTCGTTGGACGACTTGCCGATACGCTGTGTCAACATCACCAACTGTCCGGCAGCGGAAATATCGTTAGGCGATGCATTTTGCTGCAGTTTCAGGGCGGCGATTGCTTCAGCGATTTCGAGAAGATCTGACGACTGTCGGTTGATCAAGCGCAAGGCAGTGCCGACCTGCGTCAAAATTTGACGCTGCAACATCACCGTAGCGGCATTCTTCTCTGCGCGCTCCATCAACGGCTTGATCTTTTCCAACTCTACTTGGTAATTATTTCCCAAGGCACTTATATTCATTTGCTCGTCACCAGAACTCAGACCTCGCACAGATTTTGCCAACACATCTGAGCTGTCTGCAACGTCTGGGAACGCTTGCGCATTGCCTACAAGTGCTTGCGAAACAGATTTCGCCAGACGCTGTGACTGCATCAGTGACTGACCGGTAGCGCCCAGTTGCTTGGCAACCCTCTCAGACTGGCTGAGCGCGACGTAAGTCACAATGCCAAGCAGCACCAAGGCAGAACCCAGTGAAATTTGCAACAAGCGCTGATGCTTTGCCACGGTTCGTTTGCCCAGTATCGGCAGTGTTATGAGGTCAGCCGACCCTTCAGCAAACTCGTCGCGGAATTCTTCACTGGCTTTAGCCGGAATTACCGACGCTGGTGAAGCCTCGTAATCGCCCATTTCATGCCCATGCTCGTCCACGATCGGATCCAACGTAGCATCCGGCATGCCCAAGCTTAAACCCGAATCCAATTCTGATTCTGGCGGTTTTTTGGCAAACAATTTTTTCAGTTGATTGACGACGGACATAGTGAAACCTTCGTTAGAAACTTAAGCGCTAATGCTGAGAAATTCTGGGAATTGAGACAATGTTCGCAGGTTTATTTCCTGCCATTGCACACCACTGAGATCGGTGAACTTATTGCCGAAATAAACCGGTGAACCGGCTGGCGGTGCCACCGCTTCGGAGAACGCTTCGCGTTTACGCAGACCAGCCAAACCATCCACCATCACAGCGCAATTGAGTTCCAGCGCTGAATTAAAGGTGATCACGCTTGACTCGGCAAGTGACTGCTCTGTTCTGACGGGTGCAGTGCCAATTGCCATGAAACGAGCCAAGTCAACCACACCATACAGACCACCACGCAGATTGATCACACCCATAAACCATTGACGGGAATAAGGAACAACCTGCAAACTGGTCAGAGGAAATATTTCACCAGACAAGGCCAGCGGAAAGAGGTAATTTCCCTCACCCGCCCGCACGGCAAGCCATGAAACTGAAACGCCCTCTGTGCGAGCAGCTTTCAGTCGATTGGCAAGACGGGTCTGGAGTTCTCGGAGAGCTTCGCGATTTGCCATGCGATTTTAGGGGTTCAACCCAGCGCTTTAATTTTGACAAACAACTCGGCCGCATCGACCGGTTTGGTGATGTAGTCACGCGCACCTTGGCGCATGCCCCACACCCTGTCTGTTTCCAGATTTTTGCTGGTACACATGATGATTGGAATGTCTGAATATTCAGGTGTGCGGTTGATGGCCCGTGTGAGCTGAAAACCGTTTTGGCCGGGCATGACCACATCCATGAGAATCAAGTCCGGTTTCTCTTCAGAAAGGCGCTTAAATGCCTCATCAGCACCCTCAGCGGTACGAACCGACATTCCGTTTCTTTGCAATAAATCCGTCATGAACATCAACTCAGTTTTTGAGTCGTCCACGATCAGTACCTTTTGAATCGTCATCAATCTACTCCTTGTATCAATGAGCCAAACTGCTGAACAGCCTGCAATAACTGGTCTTTTGTAAATGGTTTTGTCAGGTAATCCTGAGCACCCACCATGCGACCGCGCGCCTTGTCAAAGACGCCATCCTTGGACGACAACATCACAATCGGTACACCAGAAAACTTGGGGTTTCGTTTGATGATTGCGCAAGTCTGGTAGCCGTCAAGACGAGGCATCAGGATGTCACAAAAAATGAGATGAGGTTGGTAGTCATTGACCTTGGCCAATGCATCGAATCCGTCCTCAGCAAGGACGACCTCATGTCCGCCCTGCTTGAGAAAAATCTCAGCGCTACGCCGAATGGTGTTGCTGTCGTCAATCACCAATACTTTGAAAGTCGATCCAGTGGTATTCACAAGAAACTGCTCCCGAACTGACATTTAATAAAAACGATGATGCACATCTCAGAATTGAAAAAACTCAAATTTGCACCATTTCGAAGTCTTCCTTGCGGCCATCACACTCAGGACAGGTCCAATTGAGGGGAACGGCAGACCATGCTGTTCCTGGCGCTATGCCATGCCCCGGGTCTCCGACAGCTTCGTCGTAAATCCAGCCACAAATCAAACACATCCAAGTTTTGGTTTCGGTCACAGCTTAAAGGGCCTTCACATAGAATGCAATCACTGAATAGAGGATGCGCCCGAAATTTAAGCGCGTACGCCACATTCGTCTTATTCTGCCTGAAGATAAACACTCGCCAGCTCATGCCACCCCCCACGGTTTCCCTAATACCCGACGAGCAAACGCAGCATCAAGCATGTGTCATGGTGTTTAACGCCAACGACCCCAGCGGGGCCGGCGGATTGGCGGCTGACGTCACGGCCATTGCGTCGGTGGGGGCGCATCCGTTGCCTGTTGTTACCGGCGCTTATGCACGTGACACGGCAGAGATTTTTGACCACTTTTCACTGGGCGAGGACGCGGTAACAGAGCAGGCGCGGGCGGCGCTGGAAGACGTTCCGGTACAGGTATTCAAGGTCGGTTTTGTCGGCTCTGCGGAAAACCTCAGCGCAGTGGCCTCACTTGCATCCGACTACGCAGAAATTCCGCTCGTTGCCTACATGCCGGACCTGTCTTGGTGGGATGAAGTCGAGATTGATTTGTACCTAGATGCCTTCAAAGAATTGATACTGCCGCAAACAACGGTGTTGGTGGGAAACCACAGTACCTTGTGGCGCTGGCTTCTTCCCGACTGGGGCACAGACCGCAGTCCCGGTGCCAAAGACCTCGCCCGCGCAGCGCATGAGTTGGGAACACCCTACACCTTGGTCACCGGAATCCCGCTGCCAGACCAATTTATTGACAACGTGCTGGCATCACCGAACGCTGTGCTGGCCAACCAACGGTTCGAACACTTCGAGGCTGTTTTTTCAGGTGCCGGCGACACACTGTCGGGTACCCTCGCCGCCTTGATTGCCAGTGGCTGCGATTTGCAAGAAGCCTTCACCGAAGCCCTGAGTTACTTGGACCGCTGCCTTGACGGCGGCTTTCGCCCCGGCATGGGCCATGTGGTGCCCGATCGTCTTTTTTGGGCGCAATCACCCGCTGAGGCAAACCTCGATGCCACCCCGGCCTTGCCCACAGAATTAACCGACTCGTCTCCCATTCCCTCACTGGAAATCCCTGCCAATGACACCAAACACTGACCTCAACCAAACCCTGTTCGATCGCGCCAAGCTGGTCATCCCCGGCGGCGTCAACTCCCCGGTGCGCGCCTTTAAGGCCGTCGGTGGCACGCCCCGCTTTGTCAAACGTGCGCAAGGCGCGCACTTTTGGGACGCCAATGACCAGCGTTACATCGACTACATCGGCTCTTGGGGCCCGATGATTCTGGGCCACGGCCACCCTGCTGTCGTCAAGGCGGTGCAGGACGCAGTGCTGGAGGGTTTTTCCTTCGGTGCACCGACCGAACGCGAGGTGGAGCTGGCCGAAGAAATCCTGCGCCTAGTGCCCTCCATGGAGATGGTGCGGCTGGTCAGCTCCGGCACAGAAGCCGCCATGAGCGCGATCCGCTTGGCACGCGGTGCCACCGGACGCAGCAAGCTCATCAAGTTTGAAGGCTGTTACCACGGCCATGCCGATGCGCTCTTGGTCAAGGCCGGCTCGGGTCTTGCCACCTTTGGCAACCCCACCAGCGCCGGGGTGCCCCCTGAGGTGGTGCAGCACACCTTGGTGCTCGAATACAACCACATCGGTCAGCTGGAAGAAGCCTTTGCCCTGCACGGCAAGGACATCGCCTGCCTGATGATCGAGCCGATTGCCGGCAACATGAATTTCGTGCGGGCCTCGGTGCCCTTCATGAAACGCTGCCGCGAGCTGTGCAGCGAACACGGCGCGCTGCTGGTGTTTGACGAAGTCATGAACGGTTTCCGGGTGGCACTGGGCGGCGCGCAAAGCGTCTACGCCCGCGCCCTGCCCGGTTTTGAGCCCGACATCACCGTCATGGGCAAGGTCATTGGCGGCGGCATGCCGCTGGCCGCCTTTGGTGCCAAGCGCGCCTTGATGGAACACCTGGCGCCTGTGGGCTCGGTCTACCAAGCGGGCACTTTGTCGGGCAACCCGGTGGCGACCGCCTGCGGTCTGGCCACCTTGCGCGAGATTCAAAAGCCCGGTTTTTTCGAAGATTTGTCCCGCAAGACGCGCTTATTGCTGCAGGGGCCTCACTGACGCCGCGCACCAGCAGGGTCTGGGTTTTTGCGCCGACAGTGAAGGCGGCATGTTCGGTTTTTTCCTGTTTGACGAACTTCCGCAAAACTACGCCAAAGTCATGACCACCGACAGCCAGCGCTTCAACCAGCTGTTCCACGGACTGCTGGATCGTGGTGTGTACATCGCGCCTGCGTTGTACGAGGCCGGGTTTGTGAGCGCCGCGCACACCGATGAAGACATTGCCCAAACTATTGCCGTGGCCCGGGAAGTATTCAATACACTATCAAAATAATAGCTTCTCGCGCACGTATTACATGCGCAAACGGCCTATTTCATTATCAAACATGGGAACTAAAGCCATGCACCTTCGAACCTTCATTTCCATGATGGCCTGCAGCGCCAGCCTTCTCATCTGGCATGGCTCGGCGCTGGCGACCTTGCCTTCCGTGACACTGGAAGCGGCGCGCGAGGCGCTGGAAAAATCAAACGCCATCGTGGTCGATATCCGGGAGCCTGGCGAACATGCCAACGGCGTTGCCAAGGGCGCGCTCTTGATTCCGATGGCGCAATTTGCCCGGCGTTTTTCAGAGTTGCCCAAATCTGCAACTTCACCCGTGCTGGTCATGTGCAATACCCAAAATCGATCCTCCCGAATTGTTGAGCAATTGATAGCGGCCGGGTACACCAACGCCAGCTATGTGCAAGGAGGTATGAGCCAGTGGGCGGCACGCGGTTGGCCACTGGTAAAACCTCAATAGAACTATCAAAACAATAGCTGCCAGCGCTTATTTTCAGTGCGGTAAAGCCTTATTTACCATAAGTAAAAAGGCTTAGCACCTCATGAAGTATCGATATGGAAACAGGTTTACCCGTTCAAACGACCACTGGCGGCACGATGCGCAGCGGAATCGTCACCGGGCCGTCGTTCACCAGCTGCACCTTCATGTCAGCACCGAACTGGCCGGTTTGCACGAGGGGGTGAGCCTGCATAGCCTGCGCCACAAAGTAGTCATAAAGCCTGCGCCCTTCGGCCGGGGGGGCTGCGGCGGTGAAACTGGGCCGGTTGCCACCCGTGGCATCGGCGGCCAGCGTGAACTGGCTGACCACCAGCAAGCCGCCCACGGTGCCTTGAGCGTCCATGGCTTGCACACTGTGGTTCATCTTGCCCGCAGAATCACTGAAAATGCGCAGCTTCAAAATCCGGGCCAGCATTTTGTCGCCCTGCGCCTCAGTGTCGCCGCGCTCGGCGCACAGCAACACCAGCAGGCCCGCACCAATCTCACCAGCCACCAGACCGTTTATCACCACCCGCGCTTCGCTGACGCGCTGCAAAACGGCGATCATTCTCTGGGGTGGCCCGTAAAAGCCAAGTCTAAGAAGCTCATGTCATATCGCTGGGTCATGGTTGAATACTGGCGAAATCAGCCTAGGGTGACCTTGGCAAATTTGCGCTTCCCGACCTGCACCACATAAGTACCAGCGCCCAGCTTGAGGCCTTTGTCGCTGACCACCACCGAGTCAATACGCACGCCGCCGCCATCAATCAGGCGGTTGCCTTCGCCGCTGGAGGCCGCCAGAGCGGCCATTTTCAGCAGAGCGCCAATGCCCACCGGTGCGCCGCCCTCGCCCAATGGCAAGGCCACCTCTGCAATCTCATCCGGCACGCCGCCGCGCGAGCGGTTGATGAAGTCCTGCTCGGCCGCATCTGCCGCTTGCGCGCTGTGAAAACGGGCGGTAATCTCCTTGGCCAGCGCCACTTTGGCGTCTTTCGGGTTGCGTCCGGCCTCTACTTCGGCCTTCAGGGCGGCAATGGCGGCTTCGCTTTTGAAACTCAGCAAGGTGTACCAGCGCCACATCAGCACGTCAGAAATGCTCAGCACCTTGGCAAACATGGTGTTGGCATCCTCGGAGATGCCAATGTAGTTGTTCTTGCTTTTGGACATTTTCTCCACGCCGTCCAGCCCTTCGAGCAGCGGCATGGTCAAAATACATTGCGGCTCCTGGCCGTATTCGGCCTGCAAATGGCGGCCCATCAGCAGATTGAACTTCTGGTCGGTGCCGCCCAGCTCCAGATCGCTCTTGAGCGCCACGCTGTCATAACCCTGCATCAGGGGGTACAAAAATTCATGCACACTAATAGATGTGCCTGAGTGAAAGCGGTCATGGAAGTCATTACGCTCCATCATGCGCGCCACCGTGTACTTGGCCGCCAGCTCAATCATGCCGCGCGAGCCCAGCGCGTCACCCCACTCGCTGTTGTAGCGAATTTCGGTTTTGGACGGGTCCAGCACCATGGAGGCCTGCCGGTAATAGGTCTGCGCATTGATGTCGATTTGCTCACGGGTGAGTGGCGGGCGCGTGCTGTTGCGGCCAGAAGGATCGCCAATAAGGGTGGTGAAGTCGCCAATCAAAAAGATGACCGTGTGGCCCAGATTCTGCAACTGGCGCATCTTGTTGAGCACCACGGTGTGGCCGATATGGATGTCGGGTGCCGTCGGGTCCAGCCCCAGCTTGATGCGCAAGGGCGCGCCGGTGGCCTCGGAGCGGGCCAATTTTTTGACCCAATCATCTTGCGGAATCAGCTCTTCACAGCCGCGCAAGGACACGGCCAAGGCCTCCCGAACACGGTCTGATACAAGTGGCGGGGAGGTGGATGCTTGATTCATAAGGGTTTTTCTCGATGCGGGCAATTTGGGCGAAGTTATACTGCGACTTCGACTTTGCGCTGGATTTTAAGTGGCTTGGGGCAGCAGCCCCGCCTGAAACGAGTCTCACGCGCACTATTCAACCGACATTTGGAAGACTTCATTTGAGCAACAGCCTTGTCACCGGAAGCAACGCTTTTTTCAGCTTTGTCCGCCAAACCCTGAATCAACACCCCCAGCGTGTCACTGCCCTGATTGCCGCCCTGCTGCTCGGCGGCGGCGGCGGTGCCTTTGCGCTGGCCTCCTTCGCACCAGATGCGGCCGAGATTTCCGTGCGGGAAGTGCTCGAATCCGTTCAGCCTGCGTCTTTGAATTTGGCCGCTGCGCCCCAAACACCACAACATTTCACACTATTTAGAACCGAGCTCACACGCTCCACCGATACCGCAGACAGTCTTCTCAAGCGCTTGGGCGTTGACGACGCTGTGGCCGCGGCGTTCCTGCGAACCGACGCCATGGCCCGCCAAGCCCTGTGGGGACGCGGTGGCCGAAATGTCACCGTCGAAACCAACGACAACAACACTTTGCTCAAACTCAGCGCCCGCTGGAGCCCTGACGACAGCGGCACCTTCAAGCGCTTGGTCATCGAAAAAACCCGGCAAGGATTTCAATCCCGCGTAGAGACCGCACCCCTGAGCGCATCATCACGGCTGGCCAGCGGCACCATCCAGACCTCGCTGTTCGCCGCCACCGATGACGCCAATATCCCCGACTCCATCGCGACCCAGTTGGCTGAAATTTTTTCCGGTGACATTGATTTCCACCGCGCGCTGCGCAAAGGCGATCGTTTTTCTGTAGTCTACGAAACACTGGAAGGTGATGGCGAACCGCTGCGCACCGGTCGTGTTTTGAGCGCCGAATTTGTCAATGGCGGCAAGACTTCACAAGCTATGTGGTTCCAGGACCCTGTAGCGGCTGGCAAAGGTGCCTACTACACGCTGGACGGCAAAAGCCTGCGCCGGGCCTATTTGGCCTCGCCCATGGAATTTTCCCGCATGTCCAGTGGTTTCAAAATGCGGTTTCACCCCATTTTGCAGACTTGGCGCGCTCATTTGGGTGTGGACTACGCAGCACCAACAGGCACTGCCGTTCGCACGGTGGGTGATGGCATTGTGGAATTTGCAGGCATCAAGAATGGTTTTGGCAACGTGGTCATGGTGAACCACCGTAACAACCAGACCACGGTTTACGCCCATTTAAGCCGCATCAATGTGCGCAAGGGACAGTCCGTAAGCCAAGGTCAAAATATTGGTGCTGTGGGTGCCACGGGTTGGGCAACCGGTCCACACCTGCATTTTGAGTTCCGCGTCAATGGCCATCACCAAGACCCATTGACCATCGCCCGCCAAAGCGAATCGGTACCGGTGACCGCCTCGGCAAAACAGATGTTTGACCGCTTTGCCGCCTCCACCCGGGTTGCCTTGGCTGCAGCCGCCTCGATGCAGGAAACCAGCGTTCAATAACTCCGCCAAAGCGGATGCGTCGTGGTGGCTGAACTTTTTATTGGCCTCATGTCCGGAACCTCGCTGGACGGGGTAGACGGTGTGCTGGCTGACTTTTCCGGCGATTCTCTGGCCGTGCTGGCCCACGCCAGTGCGCCCTTCCCCCCCCTGCTGCGGCAAGAGCTGCTTGAGCTCAACAGTTCCGGCCCCAACGAGTTGCACCGCAGCGCCCTGGCGGCCAACGCCTTGGCGGGCGTTTACGCCTCAGTGGTGGCCAATTTACTCGCACAAGCTGGCATCGCGCGCCAGCAGGTCAGCGCCATTGGTGCACACGGCCAGACCGTGCGGCACCAGCCACAAGCCGTTGATGGCACCGGCTACACCTTGCAGCTCAACAGCCCGGCCCTGCTGGCCGAACTCACGGGTATTGATGTGGTGGCCGATTTCCGCAGCCGTGACATTGCCGCAGGTGGACAAGGCGCACCGCTGGTGCCGGCCTTTCACCAATCGGTATTCGGCAGGCCCGGCGAAACAGTGGCCGCGCTCAATATTGGCGGCATTTCCAACCTCACCGTCCTAGGACCTCGCTTGGCGGATGACATTCTGGGTTTTGACTGCGGACCCGGCAATGCCTTGATGGATGCCTGGTGCCAGCAACACCTGGGCCATGCCTTTGATGCCGACGGCGCTTGGGCGGCCAGCGGCCAAATCAATGCGGACTTGCTGGCAGCACTGCTGGCCGAGCCCTACTTTGCGCAAGCCGCCCCCAAAAGCACCGGACGTGACCTGTTCAACCCGGCTTGGTTGGCTGAAAAACTCAAACCCTTCCCCCACCTCCAACCCGCCGATGTGCAAGCCACCTTGACGGAGCTGACGGCCCGTTGCTGCGCAGACAGCACAAAACGCTACAGTTCCGATAGCAAAGTATTGATTGTCTGCGGTGGTGGTGCCTTTAATGGCCACTTGATGGCACGACTGCAGGCGTGCCTGCCAACTTTGCAAGTGTGCTCGTCGCAAGCCTGTGGGCTGCCCCCCCTGCAAGTCGAAGCCAGTGCTTTTGCGTGGCTGGCGCGCAAAACGGTGCGGCGCGAAACGGCAAGCCTGCCTGCCGTCACTGGAGCCCATGGCGCCCGCATACTGGGTGCCATTTACCCGGCGTAAGTGGGTTACACGCCCCGTTAAGTTGAACCGCTAACAGCTGAACGTAACACCAGCGTGCAGTTGCAAACCAGCTTACGAAAAGCTTGAACCGCAGCCGCAGGTGCTGTTGGCGTTGGGGTTTTTGATGACGAATTGCGCACCCTGCAAATCATCTTTGTAGTCAATTTCCGCACCTACGAGGTACTGGTAGCTCATGGCATCAATCAACAAGGAAACGCCGTTTTTGGTCATGACGGTGTCATCTTCATTGGTGATTTCATCAAACGTAAAACCGTACTGAAAACCGGAACATCCGCCGCCCTGCACAAAAACACGTAATTTGAGGTCAGGGTTGCCCTCTTCCGCAATCAGATCAGCCACCTTGGCGGCCGCGCTGTCGGTAAAGAGAATCGGCGATGGCATTTCAGTTGGGTTCATTTCGGCGACGGCACTCATGGGGAATCCTTTCCAATCTCTTCAAAATCGATAATGGTAATACTACAGCAATTTAGTCGGGAACTTAGCTAAGCGTTATTTGCCGCTAGTTTCAATGTGGGCTTTTCCTCGCCTTCAATCATTGGCCGCAACTGCCCTGAAATGATGGCCCCTTGGTGCATTTCAAGGGCCGTGTAATGCACATCACCCTGGATGCGTGCCTTGGGCTGCAGTTCGAGCATGACTCGGGCATGGATCGGACCCGTCACTGCTCCATTGATGATGATGTGATCGGCATGAACCTCACCCGTCACACTGGCTGTTTCGGAGATCACCAGCATGCTGGCCACCTCAGAGCGGGCACTGACAATTCCCACCACCGCCCCGTCGATCCGCAGGCCATCGGCAAATCGGATATTGCCCTCAATCTGACTGCCTTCAGCAATCAGACTTTTGATGGACGGCTGCTTTTTCTTGTTAAACATGTTTATCTCCTGAAATTGCTTGCCCTATCGGTCGAACTAAGGGATGCAGAAATCACAAATATCCCATTTCTGGCGGCACTGGCGGGTGCATTGCGTCGTTGCAATCCGCTCGTTTAGCTGGCTAAACTTCGCGTCTTGCGCCTAACACTGCATCCCGTCAGCACTCGCCATAAACGGGACATTTGCAATTTCTGCACCCCTAAAGCTTGACGGTTTGCACGGCTTTGGTAACCGAACCATCGAGCACCCTGGCGCTGACTTCCTTGATGACTGCATGCGGTGGCAGGTCAAACACCCCGTCCAGACGACCATATTGCTTCAACTTGAACACCTGCGGCCCGCCAGGCAAGGCAGCCGCCCAAGGTTTGCCATTTTGCACGCCCACAAAACTCAGCTCCAATCGCCCACTGAATTCAACCGGGTCTTTGACCGCCTGAATCACAAGAACCTGCCACTTAACAACCCGGCCCTGCTCCACCTGCGCTTGCAGGCTGCGAATTGCGATGCCGCCAACACCCGTCGTCGGGATCAGTTTTTCAAAAAATCCGAGATCATCACGCAAGCGGCGGTTGTCCGCCTCCAAGTTTTTGACCTGAACCGCCAGGCGCTCCTGCGTCACCTTCTCTGAGGTCAGCAAGGTGCTGGCGGTGTTGGCAACAGACTGTGCTTTGTCACGCTCGGCCCGTAACCCGGCCAGTTCAAGTTGCAATCTCGCCAGTTCGGCGTAGGTTTTTTGCATTTCGGCTTTGCTGCCGCGATCCAGACCAGCAATGTCCTTGCCAAACTCAAAGGCCCACAAGCCTATCGCAGCACAAAACCCCGCAACAACCGCCACCACCGCCCAGCGAAACGGCCACGGCAAGGCACTGCGCACTGCCATACGTGGCGCGCTGACAGTCAGGCGGCGAAGAAGCAGACGAAGTCGCATAGCGGCGCGAGTCTAGCAGTTTGCAACAATTCGTTGAATAGAAAAGGCCGCCCGAATTTGCACCCGGGCGGCCTTTGCTTTGCAACAATTCGTTGCGTAACTTCTGATGAAATTAACGCTTGCTGAACTGCTTGCGGCGGCGAGCGCCGTGGAAACCGACCTTCTTACGCTCGACTTCACGCGCATCACGCGTCACGAAGCCGGCTTTGCTCAGCTCGGATTTGAGCGTTGCATCGTAATCAATCAGGGCACGGGTGATACCGTGGCGCACTGCACCAGCCTGGCCCGACTCACCGCCGCCTGCCACGTTGACCATGATGTCAAACGTTTGAGCGTGGTTGGTCAAGATCAGCGGCTGCTTGCAAATCATGATGGAGGTTTCACGACCAAAGAACTTTTGAATGTCTTTGCCGTTGACCACGATCTGGCCGGAGCCTTTTTTCAGAAATACGCGGGCGACGCTCGATTTGCGACGGCCGGTACCATTGTTCCATTCACCAATCATTTCATGGCTCCTTAAATTTCCAACACTTTGGGTTGCTGGGCAGTGTGTGGGTGCTCTGCACCACCGTACACCTTGAGCTTCTTGATCATGGCGTAGCCCAACGGGCCTTTAGGCAGCATGCCCTTGACGGCTTTTTCCAAAGCGCGGCCGGGGTGCTTGGCTTGCATGTCACGGAAGTTGATGCTGGAAATGCCACCAGGGTAGCCGGAGTGGCTGTAATACACTTTGTCAATGGGCTTGGCACCCGTGACACGCAGCTGGGCTGCGTTGATGATGACGATGAAGTCACCGGTATCGACGTGAGGCGTATAAATGGCCTTGTGTTTGCCGCGCAAACGGAGAGCAACTTCGCTGGCTACTCGTCCGAGGACCTTGTCGGTCGCGTCAATCACAAACCACTCGTGCACCACGTCAGCGGGTTTGGCGCTGAAAGTTTTGGTCATGAGTTTTCTCTTTGAAAAGAAGGTTTGTCGGGCTCTTTTCCACGGTCGGCGTTCCTCTGACGGGAATCTCTTAGGTGGGGATCACTCGGCACACGGGCCCAATCAAACAAGACCAGGACGATACTGAGACACTTCGCCGCGGAGCCACAAAATCGCTGCGAAGCCGAACATTATACAAAATCCACCACAAGGCGGTTAACATTCCCCCATGTTTAGTTATCGACACGCCTTCCACGCCGGCAACCATGCCGACGTCCTCAAACACTCGGTGCTGATTGCCATCCTGCGGCATCTGCTGCAAAAAGACACAGCACTCACCGTGTTTGACACCCATGCAGGGGCGGGGCTGTACCGCCTTGACGGCGAGTACGCAGCAACCAGCGGCGAAGCAGCCAATGGCTTCTTGCGGCTGATTCATGCATTAAATACACCTGCAGCGCCCGAAAACAAAGCGCAAGCAGCTATTAAAATAGTAGCAGATAAACTGGCACCGCTGCTGCAGGACTACCTCGATCTGGTGGCCAGCTTCAACAACAAAGACAGCCACAAGGTCTACCCCGGCTCGCCTTTCATCATCCAGCGCCTTTTGGGCGAGCGCGACAAGCTCAAACTGTTTGAAATCCACCCTACCGATTCCAAAACCTTGAGCGCCAACATCGCGCAATTAAAAGCCGGCCGCCAGGTCGCCGTGCTGCGCGAAGACGGGTTTGAAGGCATCAAGAAATTTTTGCCGCCCCCGGCGCGTCGGGCCTTGGTGCTGAGCGACCCCAGCTACGAGATCAAAAATGACTACGCCCGCGTGGTCGCCATGGTTGCGGACTCGCTGGTGCGTTTTGCCACCGGCACTTATGCCGTCTGGTACCCCATCATTCCGCGCCCGGAAGCCCATGACGTGCCGCGCAAACTCAAAACTCTTGCCACCAAAGCAGGAAAACCCTGGCTCCATGCGACCTTGACCGTCAAATCCAGCAAATTGACCTCGGATGAAGCAGGGGAAACCATTCGCCCCGGCCTGCCCGCCAGCGGCATGTTCATCATCAACCCGCCGCACACCCTGAAAGCAGCGCTCAAGGAGGCGCTGCCGCAACTGGTCACCTTGCTGGGACAAGACCAGCACGCCGCGTTCACTCTTGACTCCGGGGGTTGATCCTCATTCACTCACGAACAACTGCCGCCTGGAATCCTGGTTCAAAGTTCGGCCAAGATCGCTGCCAAGGCCACCGGGTCGGTCACCATGCCAATATGGCCCACGCCGGGAAGCACCTTCACTTTCAAAAGCGCTTGCTGCGGCTCCAGTAATGGCGCGTAGCGCTCGGCGATAAACAATTCGTCACTGGCACCGACCAGCACCCGCAGCGGGCGCGTGATGTTTCGCACATCGCCCAAGTAGTCCTCATGTGGGCGGTAGCTCAACTGCAGGCGATAGGAGTAGTGGGTGGTGTGGGTGGCCGCCGCGCTGGCGGGGAGCGCAAACATCAGCACCGGCAAGTGCTCAAACCAATGCAGGCCCAGCTGGTCGAGCACAGCCAGGCCGATGATGCGCGGCACCGCCACCTTGACCCAGCCACCGGCGTTGGGCCGGGTGGTGGGCGCTTGCGAGTGCAGAAAAGGTGCCAACAGCAGGTAGCGGTCGAACAGATCGTGGTTGGCACCCCCCGCCGTGCGCAGCGCAAAACCACCGCCCGAGGAGTGACCAATCAGGCTGATCTGGGCTTTGGCATGGCGCTCGCGCAGCAGTGCCATTAGGTCGGCCAAGTCGTCGTCGAGCTGCCCCACATAAGAGACGTCACCACGGGGCCCGCTGGCTCCGTGGCCTCGCATGTCCAGCGCGTAGGCGGTAATGCCCTGGGCCTTCAAGGCCAGGGCTAGCGCGTGCATGGCGTGGCTGTCGCCGGACGACCCATGCGCCAGCACCGCAACGCGCGCCTCGGCGGCGCGGCCGGGGTAGGCCCGGTAAGCCAACTGACGGCCGTCGCGCGCACCGTAGTAACTCAGCTCCGGCAGCCCCGGATAGCTGCGCCCACCCACCATCTTGCCCATGGACGCCAGCACCGGGGGGGCCGAGGTGCCGCCGAACGCAATCAGCCCCGCCAGCAGCAGCACCGGGCACAGCACCACAATGGCCAGCAGCAGCCCGGCGCGCTGGCCCGGTGAGAGGCGCGGCGTTGCGGGTTTGACCAGCTTGTGCGCCCACTCGGGATGCTTTGACAGCCGCCACAATCGCGCCGTGCGCGCTAAAAAAATGCCGCTCAATGCCCCGTAGAGCAAACTGATGGCGTGCGAGAACGCATCATCTTGGGCCAGCGCGGGTTGCATTGCCAACGCCACGCCAACGCCGTATTTGGTGAAGAAAATACCCAGAATGAGCGCCATGGGCGACCAACCCGCTGGCAGGGTGAACACCTGCGCCTCTCGGTTCCAGGCGGTTCCGGCAGGCAGGCGAATCATCATCACCAAGCCGGTCAAGGTGATCGCGCCCAACGCCCAAGCCAGCCAGGCACCGGGAGCCGCGCCAAACACCGAGGCCGTGCCCAAAATGGACAAAATACTCATCACGACGGGCAGGATCAGCAACCGTTTGAGACTGACCACGCGCGCCACGCTTTGGCTGATGCCCAGCGCGATGAGCCCCAGCAATACTCCCCACACCCATATTGGCGTGTTCGTGAAAATTTTATTCAGCATCAAATCAACCTGAAACCCTTGAAGAACGAGCGCAGTCAGCTGCGCAGGGTACTGTATCGTTTTACATCTGGCTCAGGCATCGGCAGCCTGATAGAAAAGGCCTTGCAGTGAATGTTGAGTGCCAAATTAGCCTCTAGCGCCCGTAGAATGTGCGCAAGCAGCTACTAAAAATGTAGCAAATTCAACCCAGTCAACTGACCGATTACTGCTTCATTCCCATGCACACCCCTGACCGCCTGCCCCCTTCCGTGCTGGTACTGCTGGCTTCCTTGTATTGCGCGCAGGGGCTGCCCTCGGGCCTGGTGGCCCATGCCATGCCGGTACTGCTGCGCCAGCATGGGGTGGACCTGGCGTGGATCGGTCTGCTCAAGCTGCTGGCCTTGCCCTGGTTGCTCAAGGTGCTGTGGGCACCGTGGATAGACCGCATGTCTTCTGATCGCCTGGGGCACCACCGGGGCTGGATATTGCCGCTGCAGAGTGCGGTGATCGTGTGCCTTGCTGTGTTGGCTTGTATTGACCCGCAGGCGATCTTTGGCTCTGCCCTATGGCTGCTGCTGGGCACCTTGCTGCTGATCAATCTGGCTGCTGCCACGCAGGATGTTGCTACCGACGGTTTGGCCGTGCGCCTGCTGCCCGAGCGTTGGCGCGGGCTGGGCAACAGCCTGCAGGTGGGCGGCTACAAGCTGGGCATGCTGGCCAGTGGCAGCGGCTTGTTGCTGGTGGTGGGTACTCTGGGCTGGAATGTGTCGATGGGCTTGCTGGCAGCGGGCTTGCTGGTGCTCACCCTGCCGATTGCGTGGTATCCCGAGAAGCGCGTGCTGCCCCACAACGCGGCGCAGGCCGAACCCGCAGGTGCGGGCCTGCTGCTGCGCCACTACAAGGGCTTGCTGGGCCAGAGCGGCATGACGGCCTGGCTGGTGGTGGTACTCACCTTCAAGCTGGGTGATGCCTTGGGCTCGCCCATGATCAAGCCGATGCTGGTGGACCAGGGCTGGGATACCGCTGCGCTGGGGCAGTTGACCTTGATCAGCAGCCTGGCTGGCATTGGGGGTGCGCTGCTCGGGGGCATGCTGTACGCCCGCTGGGGTGCCATGCGCTCGCTGCTGGTGTTTGGTGTGGCGCAGGCTGCGGGGCTGGCTGCCATGGCGCTGTTGATAGGTCGCGGCAGTGATGTTGGCTTGGTTTACGCAGTGGCCCTCTTTGAGCAGGTGGCAGACGGCATGTCCACCGTGGCCCTGTTCGCGGTGATGATGGCCCGCTGCCGTCCCGAGCACGAAGGGGCCGACTTCACCCTGCAGGCCAGTGCTCAGCTGCTGCTGTCAGGCCTGGTGGGTGCTTGCAGTGGGCTTTTGGCCAAGAACGTGGGCTATGGTGGTTTGTTTATGGGTTCTGCGCTGCTGGGCCTGGCCATGCTGGTGTGGGTGCCGCGCTACTTTGGGCGCAACCGCTAACGAAAAAAACAAACTTTCATGATTCGGGGTGCTGCGCATTGCAAATCATGAAAGCCAACGGGTTTACTGAAAGCGCTTGATTGCTGCCAATTTGGTTTGCATATCCCGCAAGTCGGCGGATTATTGCGGGTCTTGGCGCACGGCCGGCGGTTTGCGTATCAAATTGGCATCCAGCGCATATGGAATGTGCGCAAGCAGCTATATATTTTGTAGCAATTCGAAGCTGCCAATGGCCTGTGCCTGGCCGTTCACAATCGCCTCAACCCGGTGCAAGCCGGGGTAGTGCTTGCGGGTACTCATCTCGGCCAGCGAGATTTGTTTGCCCACACGCTGCGTAGCATGTGCGGCAAGGTCCAGGGTTTTGAGCTTGAAAACCTTGGCGCGGCTTTGGCCGTTGGCCTTGATGTAATGCACCGCAAAATCCACCAGCACCTGCTGGGGCCCGGCTCTGGTGTTGATCACGTCAAAAGCCACCACCAGCGTGCCGCCCACCACGGCCTGCTTTGGCGTAATGCTGGGCTGGCCAATGGCCACATCCGCCGCCGCGCCAAAGCCCAGCGCCGCCAGTGCGCCCGGCTCGCCGCGTTTGACCGCCGAGCGCAGCGCGTGCTGCACGATCCAGCGGCGCTCGGGCGTGGCACCCTGCAGCCAGGTGCGGGCCGTGTCGGCCAGCAGGGCCGGGTGGTCTTTGCCAATGTCGTTCAGGTTGTTGGCCACCGAGCGGCGCACGTACAGCGCCGGGTCGTCTTTCAGGCGCTCCAGCAAGGCCAGCACCGGCGCCGGGTCGCGCTGGAAAGCCGGCAGGCGCGCAGCCCAGGGCAGGCGCGGGCGTGTGCCTTCGGACACCAGGCGGCGCACGTGTTCACTGGGGTCGCGTGTCCACGCCATTAGCTGCGCCAGCGTGGCCTTGGGGTGTTGCTCTAGATACGGCCGGATGCTGAACTCTGCCGTAAAGCGCTGGGTGAGGGCGTGCTGTGCCTTCATCGATAACTCAAAATGGTCCAATCCAAATTCGGCCACAAATACCGTGTGCGGCAGGTACAAAAACGACGCCAGCGACAGGCCCGGCGCACGCCCGTGCGGCTGGTCGATGGAGGCCAGCAGAATGCGCAGCGCTTCGGGGTAATCGGCAGGCAAATGCCGGTGCAGTGCACGCGCCAGGTGGGTTCCACGCGGCATCAGCGCCAGCGCGTTGTAGCCGGTGAGGGCATCGTTTAAGAAAGCATCCACGTCAAAACGCGGATGCACCGCCGCCACCATGCGCGCAATGGCCTGGGGCACGTCGGGTCCATATTGGGCAATAAGGGGTTCGGCCATGGGCTGGAGTTTATGGCTTGAAACTACCCTTGGCGCTTTTGGGATTGGTGAAACGCCCTAGTGCTTGGTCCGACACCAGATTTCGCGCCGACGACCAAGTCTCCATCGGGTCGGCCACCTGCAAGACCAGCACGATGGACCGGGTGCGCGCATGGAGCAAATCATCGAAGCCACCCGTTACGAAAGCGGCACTTGCTCAAGGCGCTTAAGTTGAAGTTCAAAAGCCAACTCAAATTCAGAGCCCAGCCCTTTGCTTTGTTCCTCATACCAATCGAACGCTTCGCCAATTTCGCGAACGGCTCGACCGGAAAAGTTCAAGCGGTACGCCACGAGCCGCTGTTTAAATGTGCCTTTACTTGATCCCAAGAATAACCGGCCTCTGGGTTTCGCTCAAAGTCGGCCAAACGCGCTTCAAGCTCGGTCTTTAGCTCAGGTGAAACCTCAATGGCGTTAGGGAAGGCGGCAATTCTTTCCCCAAATCGTAACTACTCAGGTCTTATGAATCAACAACTTACGAAGCTTTTGATCTCAAAACTGCCTCATAAACAGGCAACTTTTGAGCAAAATGCGTCCCAATTTTCACTTCTCCACTTTGGCTTGTTTTGTAAGTCATTGATTTATATAGAGTTCATGAAGTAAGGTAGACCTGAGTAGTTACCCCAAATCACTTCAACGAGCTGAATGCGCTCCTGCACAGGCAGTTCCAAAATATCGGCAACAGAAATTTGGTTCATGGGACGTAGATTAACACGGACGCTATTTTGCGCATTAACGTTGGCGCTGCCCGGCACGCAGCAAGCGCCGCGAAGCGGCATTTTGCGGCTGCGTGTCCGCGCCGAGCAACTTGTTAGCCCACGAGCTTGTCATATTCGCCATGCGTCCCGACCCAAAACCAATGTACGCCGCCTGGTACGGGGAGGCCAAGCGCGCGGTAGTAGAGACCGACTCGGACGCTATGAAATCGACCATTTGCAACAGTCTTGAAATGCAACGACGGATGACTTGGATCGGCCTTGATCTGCGCGAAATTTCGGTGCGCTACGGCCTGAATTTCGGCGGGCAATGCGTCGAGGCACTGCCAAAACCGCTTTGATGCGGTGTGCGTCAAACTCAAAGTTGCCTCGCCGAACCTGCACGATAGTCGGCGAGCGCCTCGGCCGCCAACTGGTCGAGCTTGCCAGAGGCTGCATCCTGCTCGATTTGCCTATCCCACGCGCTGCCATCGAATTCCGCGAACCAACGCCGGAATTCAGCTAACTCCATAGGGGGTAGCGATTCCACAGCATTCTCAATTGACTTCACGTTTCCCATGTTTCTGCTCCTTTTTCACCGCAATTCCCGAAGTATGCAGCAAGTCAACGGCAGACTGCTTCCTTGCTGGCTAACGTAGAGATGACCGGACCACAACAACCTGCGGCGAAGCCGCTTCCTGCTGTAGTGGGTCCGTGTCGATTGTCATGTTAAGTCTCACTTCTCACGTGCCCACAGTTTGGATCGAAGGAGCGCTAGCGCCTCCGCCAGGTTGACTAGGCGAGAACGGGAACGCTCGGACTTTGCTGCGATGCCTGTGGGAATGTGGACGGCCTGTACATTGCAGTCCGTGTGACTCACCATTTCAGTGTCTGGGCGATTGAGGCGGTAGTAGGTCATACCGATGTCCGCGTGCGGGTACTCCATCACGCCATTCTTCTCTAGAACAGCAATTTGGACACTCTCATTCGGAGAATATTCGACTTGCGCGAGACGAGCGCTGACTCGCTCTGGCGCCGAAGGCCCGTCAACCAAGAGTGTGATCTCCGAAGAGCCGTCAAGTCCAGCAGTTTCGATCTCACTCACTACCTCGGTAGTCAGCTCCCCCTCGAACGAACGAAGTAGCCGACGAAAGCAATCGTCACTCCATAGCGAGACGCCAGGGCGCATGGCTTTCGCGATGATGTAGGCGGCCGACATCGTGAGATTTAACGTTTGAGGCAACTGGACCGCAACACGTGCGGCGAAGCGGCAACCTGATGTTGCGGGTCCATGTTGGCCGAATACGAAGGGACTTCCCACTTCGCGGTAACGGCATCAAGTGCCAAGATTGGGTTGTTCATTCAATCTAAACTTTTTTGAAGGAGAAGTCCCATGAGCGAGATTACACCAAACACCGCTGATCGCCGCATCGTTCGCGTAGGTGTCGATTTGGCCAAGCGCGTGATCCAAGTCCATGCGGTGGATACGGCCGGCAAGCTAGTCACCAACCGTTCTTTACCCCGAGACAAGTTTGTCCAATGGTGTGCCCAGTTACCGGCCGGGTGCATGGTCGCCATGGAGGCCTGCTCCGGTGCCCATCACTGGGCGCGCAAACTGGTGGTGTTGGGTTTGGATGCCCGCATCATTGCAGGTCAGCATGTCAGTCCCTACAGGCTTCAAGGCAAGACCGGCAAGAACGACGCCAACGATGCCGCAGCTATCTGTGAGGCCGCATCGCGCCCAAGAATGCACTTTGTGCCCATCAAGACGGCCTCTCAGCAGGGCATGCTGTGTGTACACCGCCTGCGTGAGGGCTTCAAAGCAAGATCGCACGGCCTGCGTCAACCGTATCCGGGGATTGCTGGCGGAGTTTGGCATTGTTGTGGCGCAAAGCACCCGGGCATTGCGTGCGGTACTGAGTGAGGTACTGGAGGATGGCAGCAATGAGCTCAGCGGCTTGGCCCGTTTGGCAATTGAGCGAGCACAGGATCAGTGGCGTGAGCTCGATGAACACATGGATTGGTGCGACAAGCGCATTGCGGCCCATGTCCATGACGACACGCAGGCGCATGCGGCGGTGGAGCTATTGGGTGTTGGGCCAGTAACGGCATCAGCGACCGTGGCAACCGTGGGGGATTTCAAGCAGTTCAAGAACGGCTCGCAGTTTGGTGCTTGGCTGGGTCTGACGCCCAAGCAAAACTCCAGCGGCGGCAAAAACAATCTGGGAGCCATCACGAAACGGGGCGATGTGTATTTGCGAACGCTACTGATCCAGGCCGCCCGCTCGATGGTGCTGACGGCCCACAAGCG
Source organism: Candidatus Rhodoferax bjergmarkensis (assembly GCA_016708345.1). Taxonomy (GTDB): domain Bacteria; phylum Pseudomonadota; class Gammaproteobacteria; order Burkholderiales; family Burkholderiaceae_C; genus Rhodoferax; species Rhodoferax bjergmarkensis. The sequence goes on along the minus strand of JADJFX010000009.1, from coordinate 202,916 downwards.
CGATGATCCGATCTCTCAGTGGGTGTTCAAGCTGCGCGAGCGCTCAGGCTGGCAAAAGGCGGCGGTGGCATTGGCCAACAAGAATGCGCGCATTCTGTGGGCGGTGATGACCAAGGGCGTGGTCTTTGATGCGCGCCATGTGAGTGTGAAGCCGGGGGGTGCAATTGCTGCCCCACCGATAGCAGGTGCGCTGGCATAGGGCCGTAGTCAGCAACGCTTGAATCGAATGTTTATGTTTCCTTGCGCAGACGTGATTTCGAAGATGAAGTAAACAGGTCAGACCGGCGGTGAGCAAGCCCGACTAACAGGTAGTGGCACCCGATTGGTGGTGACCACGCGGGACGAATGGGGCCTCACCGAGCGGTTCGTATCTGGGTCCGCAATTCATGTGATTGCAACAAGGCCGTCTGTAGATGTGCAGTCTGTTCCGTGTTTTAGCATCGTCGTTTTTTACGTGCCGCCAGGAATACCGTTTACCAATGAGGAAGACATGAACTACCTTTGACAACCAAAATTTATGTTGATTTATTGGGAAGTCCCTGTAGAAGTCCCTGTAGACCAGTTAAAGAACATGCTGCCGCAACTCCTAGGCAAAACTTTCAACGCAATTGCACCACTCGGGAATATAGCTTTGGTCAATGGTGAAACTCCCTGACAAAGATGCCGAAGTGCTTTCATCGAAAAACTCAAATTTTCCGTTGATACCGCCCATTTTTTCCATGGACAGAGATATATCGATGCCTCGCTCGGCACATGCCAACCTAGCTTTGCCAGCGTGCCCAACATTTTCATAGAGAGCGCCAAGTTGGTTTGAAAAAATATCAAGGTCGCCTGACTGGAGCCATGCATCAAAGGCTCCTGTGAATCCACCGGTCTGGACATCCACGCGAACCCGAGCCCAGTCTTCGTCGTCCGCACGACGCAGTGCTTCCAGTTCGACAGAAAAGGTTGGTGTCCTGAGTTGCATGAGCTTTAACGTTGGAGGCCAACGGCGCGCAGCATGCGCCGCGCATCGGCAACCTGTTGCTGGGTGTCCGCGTGGGCCGACCGTTAGCACTCATTTCCCGGCCTCAACAGTAGCTTGCTTGCAACCGCTGCGAAACACCAGCTCGGTGTCGAAATAGTGACAGAGGAAGTCGGTGCGGAACAGATAAGGATCAAAACGCGCGAGATCCCATTGGGCATTCGGCCTTGCTCGCAAAGGCACGCGCCGCACCTTGCCTGCGAGTAGCGGGAGTTTGGCAGCGAAGCGTCGCGAAGCCTCATTCTGCACAGCTTCGTCTGCCAGATCGCTTACTTGCGCCCGATACACTGCGGTCTGCGTCAGCAGATTCGCCGAACGCGTTTCCCAGAACGCAACTGAAGAACCGGAGCGACGTGACACCGGCAATGTCTGAGACTGCTCCTCCACGCCGATCAGCCGGAAGTGCCCATCACGCAATCGAAATTGGTAACGTTGGAAGTACACGCCATGGTGCGCGCTTTCTTGGCTCAAGTAGATGGAGCTATCGCCAAACCGAACCGCAAAGTCGTTGAGATTGGTTAGCTTGAAATGCGCGACGTAAACGTAGCCCGCCTCGGTGGCGCGTGCGATCAGCAATACGGGCTCGAAGCGCTCCTGCGAGTTGTCGCCGGCATCGAAACGCAATGCGACGTAGCGCTGGCCTGCGATTTGACCGACCACAACATCGTGGCTACTCGCCTGGGCCATGCGCGCTGGGAGCTGCGCAAGTAGTTCCTTCCCTTCGGCGGCGTAAGTCATGCCGGACGCGCCCAACACGAGCAGCAACAGCCCTAAATGAAATATCACCCTATTCCCGCGTGCTCTCAAGTTCCGCCAAGTTGAAAGCGTTCGCAGTGAACCGCCCACCAGCAAGAGGTGTAATGGAACAAGGGCGGCGGCTGACACGGATAGCAGATTCATGAGGGCTAACGTTGGCGATGACCAGCGCACAGCAACTGCTGCGCAGCAGCCATTTGCTGCTGGGTGTCTGCGTCGATCAACCTGTTCGACAGCAACTTAGGCAACTTGCGCATGAAACCTAACGCCCAATGCCCTCGCCACCTTCAAAACGGTTGCGAAAGTTGGATTTCCATTTTCACCCAGGGCTTTGTACAAACTTTCCCGACTCAGACCCGCGTCGCGTGCCACTTGGGTCATCCCCTTGGCACGCGCAATGTCGCCTAGTGCGCGGGCAATTCCAGTTGCGTCATCCGGTGCCTCTTCCAGCCATGCGTCCAGATACGCAGCCATTTCCTCTGGCGTTCTGGTTGTTCAGATACGTCATACGAAACGGTGCTGGTCACTTTTGTCCTTGACGCATCTACTTTAGAAATTGCTTTTGTCATAAGAATGCTCCTAGAGTCCCTTTGCCAACAAGATCGCGGTCTTAATGTCCTTCTGCTGAGATGATTTGTCGCCGCCAGCCAGCAGGACAACGACAACGCCAGCTCGCTCCGTGTAATAGACCCGGTATCCTGGCCCGAAATCGATCTTCAACTCGCAAACACCGTCAGTCAGAGCCCTATGCTGCCCTGGATTCCCATGAACGAGTCTATCGACGCGAACTTGAATTCGTGCGCGACCCGCTCGGTCATTCAGTGAATTAATCCAATCGAGATAGACCTTGGTCGTTTGCACAGGCATAGCTTAATTGTATTCCATGGGCTACGCATCAACAAGCCTAGAACATTACGAAATTGCCGTCGATCGATTAGCGTTTATCAAACGCGCTGCAATGCTCGTAGAAACCAAGAACGCCTCCCGCGGTTGATAAACCATGTTGGACTGAACCGCCTGTACAAACGTTGGCGTGCACCGTGTTCAGGCTAATGGGGTTTGTAAGCTTCACCCCGATTGACTTGGCGCATTATGGCCCGGCAGCAGGCGCATTTTGGCTGCGATGCAGCGTCAAAGTGCCCCCAATTGCGCCGCCCAAGGCCTCCAAGGAGCAGGTGCGGTGTCCTGTTGGTAGCGTTCGCCCGTCACTCGCCCAGAGTCGGGCCCAACACCGCCGGGGTGCTGCTTCGATTGCACGCAGATTTGCAAGGCCTTGCCTCATGGTGGCCCCTGGCGTTGGGGTAACACGTTGCTTTGTAACGCGGGCAAGCGCGAGGCCCCCAGCAGCACCTGCGTCACGCGCATTCGCCCCGCCTTGCAACATGGGCACAAACTCACATCGATTCTGGCCACCCGGGCCAAAAAGTCGTGGGCACACTCCCTGGCCTGCACACTGGACTGTGGCATTTGCAAAGACTGGCGGGCCGCTGTGAGTTGGACCGCCTTGCAGCTTGAGGCCAACACTGCATAGTGGCGGATACGTTTGAGCCCGGTGGGCAGGATGTGTAGCAGAAAACGGCGCACAAACTCTTCTCCGGCCAAGCGCTCCAGGCGCTTGCCACCCTTGTCGTTGGCGCGAACATTGAATGCAACCTCTTCTGGGGTGATGGCGCGAATACGCTCGTTGCTGATGGCCGTGCGGTGCGTGTAGCGGGAGAGGTACTCCAGCACCTGGGCCGGGCCGCCCAGCGGGGCCTTGGCGTACACCACCCAGGCGTGTTTGTAGAGTTGGCGTTGGCGCTCATTCCAAAGCGCCTGCGTGGCTTGCGGGTCGTGTTCAATCTGGCCGGTGCGACGCGCCTGTAGTAGCGCGGCCATGAATTTGCCCCGAAACACGCTGGACAAGGCCTCCCCCGGGAACAGATAGTTGGGCTGGCGCGCCGGTGTGACCCATCTTGCGCCTTGCCCATCTTGCTCCAACACCCCGCAAGCCATCACCGCGTGAACATGCAGGTGCACCAGCAGGTCCTGCGTCCAGGTGTGCAGTACCAAACTGAACGCCGGTTTGCCACCAGCCACCCCCATCCACTTCGGGTTGGCGGCAAACTCCGTGAGCGTGTGGGCGGTGCAGGTAAACAAGGTATCGATAACCCAGCGGGGGTGGGCACCGTACAAGGCGTTCAAGCAGTGCGGCAAGGTAAACACCAGGTGCACGTAGGGCACGTCCAGCACTTCGCTCAGACGTCCCTGCAGCCAGGCGTCCTTGGCCCGCATGCCGCACTGCGGGCAGTTGCGGTTGCGGCACGAGTGGTATTGCCAGTGGCTGTGGCCACAGGTGTCGCACGTGAGTTGTTCGCCGCCCAGCGCGGCGGTGCGACAGGCAACGATGCCCCGCCAGGCTTTGGCCTGGGGCGTGCTCAGGGCGTGGGTTGCCAGATACGCTGGGCCAAACTGGCTCAGTGCATCGGCCAAGGTGGCCATGCGGGGCTACAAAGAAGGCTTACCTGGCCTACAGCTTGGGCAGGCCAGCGAGCAGGTCCAGCGGATCAACATCCTTCGGGGGTCGGAACTGGGGGCTGATAAGGTGCAGGTAACGCGCCGTGGTGCTGATGTGGCCATGGCCCAGCAGCTTTTGGATGGTGTACAGGTCTACGCCGCCCTCCAGCAAGTGGGTGGCGAAGTCGTGGCGCAGGGTGTGAATGCCCCCAATCTTGGTGATACCCGCCCGCGCACAAGCGCCGCGGTAGGCGCGTTGGGCCATGTCGATGTACATGGGTTGCTTGGCGCTGTTGTCGGTAAACAGCCAGGTGGTGGGACGTTCGCAGCGCACGTGATAGCGCAGCAGTTCCAGCAGCGTGGGGCTCAGAACGGTGTAGCGGCCTTTGCCGCCTTTGCCACAGTCCACACGCACGCACATGCGGTCTCGGTGGCTATCGATGTCGCTGACCTTTAAGGCACAGGCTTCGCTGACGCGCAGGCCCGTGGCGTAGATAGTTTGCAGCAGCACGCGCCGCGCGGGATGGGGGCAAGCCGCAAACAGGCGTGCGATCTCTTCTCTGGCGAGTAGTTCCGGCTGTTTGGCCGCAACCTTGGCAAAGCAAACCTGGAAGTGCTCTGGCCTATGCCCGAGTACGGTTTGAAACAGGAATTGGGCTGCGCACGCTGCCTGGTTCATGGTGCTGTAGGACAGCTGTCGGTCTTTGACCATGTGCAGCAAGTAGGCCTGTACTTCTTCGGACGTGTAGGTGGCCGGATCGCGTCGGTAGTACTTGGCCATGCGTCGAATGGCCTGGACGTAACTCTCTTGGGTACGCGGTGCAAAGCCTCTTTGCATCATCGCGTCGAGCATGCGTTGGCGAAGTTCAGTCATGAGGTTTCTCCTTCAAAGCCGGGGAACATTCCCCAACTCGAAGACTTGTCCTACATCGCCTCAAATACAAGCGACCTATCAACAAAAACGCGGTGGTGGCCTGTGAGGACCAACCACCGCGTAGCGGTTTAGTTCAACGTAATGTCCCGAGCACCAACAAGTGCTCGATAAACCGGCCGACGCTCGATATTCTGGTCATCAAATCCTCCTGAAAGTGGCTTGCAGCCTGACTTTGCCTGTTTTTCGACTTTGTTAAATGGATATCGATATTCTGGCAGACCCGGCAGACCCGGCATGGCCGGTAGAGTCGCCTTGCGCCTGTGCTGCCAAGCCTTCCACCTTGGGTGCGCCTGCCAGTGGGTGCAGGGGGGCAGATCAACCCAAAAATTTAGTGCCAAATTGGCCGCTTGCGCTTGTGGAATGTGCGCAAGCAGCTACCAATAATATAGCGAAAATACCCCAGCCCGGCGCTACCCTTCACTGCGCTTCTCGGCCCTTGTGGCCGATGGCACGGTCCACGGCGTACCACGCCAGACCTCCGGCCGCCGCTGTGGCCAGGCACACCACGTGCAGGGCGTCGATGGAAATGAGGGCGTGCAAGGGGCTGGCCGGGTTGAAGGGGTAAAACGGCAGCACGTCCACATGCATCACGCTGTCGATCAGCACATGGCTGTAGGTGCCGATGAAGGCGCTGCCAAAAGCCACCCGCCAGCGCACCGGCAAATGGCGCGGCTCGCGCAGCAATCGTAAGCCCCACTCGGCAAGGTGTTTGCCGCTCAAGCCGCACAGCAGGCCGATCAGGGTGGCACCCAGCAGCGTGTGCGAAAAGCCGTGCAATTCAACCCGTCCGGTGGTCATGGCCAGCAGCGGCTGCAGATCAATAACGACCTGCGACCAGCCAAACACCAGCAGCGAAAACTTGCGTTGCATGACGGCCTTGACCGCCAGGCCCGGGCCCATGTGCAGGGGGGTAAATGGCATGAGGGGATTCCTTCAAAATATTCGGCGCTGCCTGGGTGTCAGCGGAGCATTTGCGGCCCTCGCTGCCATCTCACGCCCTACTGGGCTTTCTCGGTTGAAGTGAAATATTTGTGCCAAAAAAGCCATTTACGCAGGTGGAATATGCGCAAGCAGCTATCATAAACGCAGCAAATTTCAACCCAAAACACCCTCCGCTTGCAGCTTCACCTCGTTCATTTTCTTGCGGTTAGCCGGGCGACCCATCGCCCCTATGGCGATCACGCGGGGGTTGGTGACCAGGTGCTCGCTTCAGTAAGCCTCAGGCATGTCGACCGTCGTGGCGGGCCGAGCGCCACTGCGCCGGGGCCCTTCATGCAACCAGTGGGTTTACTGCAGGCGCTTTACTGCTGCCAATTTGGTTTGCATATCCCGCAGGTCAGCGTCTTTTGACTTCAGGTCTTTGTAATAGATGCCCAGTACGCGCAGCTCTACTGCTACGCCATTGCGCACATAGAAAACCGCCGGGTCGGTGAGGTCGCCCTGCCCTTCCTGAATAACCGCACCATCCGGGTCATTGGGTATTGCGCGCAATTTACCGGCCAGCATTTTGGTGGCATCTTTTGCGGCTGCGGGGTTGCTGTAGTGGCTTGTTTTCACCATCACCGAAAAGTTTTTACTTGCGTAGCGGCAGTCGCGCATCACCATGCCGGCAGCGGAAAATTCAAGCCCCGGCCTGCCTGCGCGTTGCTGGCGGTGAACCCTGCTGCCAGCAAGACAACCAGCAAAATGTGGGTAAACCTTGATGGGAAATTGGAATGAAATGCTTGATTGCAAGACCCTGCGCTTCGCTCAGGGCTTGAGCGCAGGCTGCTCCCAGCCGGGGACGTTCACTGCGTAACGTGTAGCCTTGCCTACACCTTCAACGCGTAGCAAGCCCTTGGCAAGCAGGTCGCTCAGGTCGCGGGTCGCGGTGGCTTTGGAGGTGCCGGTGATCTTGGCGAATTTCTCGGTGCTCATGCCGCCCAGAAAGCCCCCGCCCGAGCGCACATGCCCGGCCTCCAGCAGGCGCTCCAGCACCTTGCGCTGGCGTTCATTGGTTTGGTACTGCGCCGCACGAAGCCGGAACTGCGCTTTGTCGGTAGCGTCCCGCACCACGGCTTGGCTGGCAATGCAAGCACGCGTAAACGCCTGCACAAACCATTGCACCCAGGGCGTTGCATCAATCGCTGTGGCCTCGGGTGCAACGCCGCGCAGGCGCTGCGCATGGTTGAGGGCGTCGTAATACGCGGCACGGGTTTTCAGCATCTGGCGGGCCATGCCGTACACACGCACCAGCGCCGGGTTGGCCTGTGGGTCTTGCGCGTGCATGTCCTGGGCCAGTGCCATGTCTGCCAAGGCGCGGCCCAGACGACCGTTGCCGTCTTCAAACGGGTGGATGGACTCAAACCACAGATGGACCAGCGCCGCCCGTGCAATGCCATTCACCGTGGGAGCTGCGGTGGCAACGGCAGCGGGCTGGGTGCTCTCAAACCACGCCAGAAACTTGCTCATGTGCGCGGCCACCTGCGCAGAGGGCGGCGCCTCGTAGTGCACCATTTCGCGCCCCAGCGGCCCGCTGACGATTTGCATGGCATCGGCGTGGTCGCGCACACGCCCCACGGCAATGCGCACGATGCCCGACGTGCCCCCCGGAAATAGTGCCGACTGCCAACGGCACAGCCGGTCCAGGTCCAGGGCGGCGCTGTGGTTGGCCAGTGCATCTTGCATCACCTGCACCAGGCCCTCCACAGACCGGTCTGGGCCGGGCGCATCGGCCAGTTGAAGCCGGTGCGCCACGGACGAGCGCAAAGATTCCAGGTTGAGCTGCTCACCTTCAATGGCGGCGGTGGCCAGCGCCTCCTGCACCCACAGCTCGCGCTGCACCGCGTTAGCCTGCTCCAGCCCAATGGCGCCCAACAAACCGAGCAACCGGCCCTGTTCCAGCCGGGCTTGGTCCAGCGCGGCGGCAAGCGCTGCAGCGTCAAACGTGAGCTGTGGCCAAGCGCTGTGCTGCCAGATGTAGCGTGGGGAGCTGAGCGGGTTTAGGGTGGGCATGAGGCGTATTGTAAGCAATACGCCTCAAAAAATGAGGTGTATTTGCACAAATACGACTCAATATGGGCAATGGGTGAAATGCTTGATTGCAAGACTTGACCCTCCGCTTCCGCAGCAAACGCCGCGCAGCGGCAACCCGCTGCTGCGCGTCGTGACCAGGTGCTCGCTGCTCAAAGCCCCAGGCATGTCGACCGTCGTGGTGGGCCGAGCGCCACTGCGCCGGGGCCCTTCATGCAACCAGTGGGTTTACTGCAGGCGCTTTACTGCTGCCAATTTGGTTTGCATATCCCGCAAGTCGGCGTCTTTTGACTTCAGGTCTTTGTAATAGATGCCCAGTACGCGCAGCTCTACTGCTACGCCATTGCGCACATAGAAAACCGCCGGGTCGGTGAGGTCGCCCTGCCCTTCCTGAATAACCGCACCATCCGGGTCATTGGGTATTGCGCGCAATTTACCGGCCAGCATTTTGGTGGCATCTTTTGCGGCTGCGGGGTTGCTGTAGTGGCTTGTTTTCACCATCACCGAAAAGTTTTTACTTGCGTAGCGGCAGTCGCGCATCACCATGCCGGCAGCGGAAAATTCAAGCCCCGGCCTGCCTTCTTGCACCGGTACGCCAAGCGCCTTGGAAATGTCTGCTGCACTGAACGGGCACGCTGTGCTTGCCTGCGCGTTGCTGGCGGTGAACCCTGCTGCCAGCAAGGCAGCCAGCCAAAAACTTGCTTGTTTCATTCAAATATCTCCTTCAAAGTGGTGCACAAAATTCTAAAGCCGAAGGGTGGGTGCATGACGGCCAGGAGATGAGACGCATGATCGAGAACTGGATTGAAGTAATCCAAATCTTTGGAATGCTATAAAAATTGGAGCTGCATGCGCAGGTGGGACGTGCGGTAACGGCTTATTTGAATAGAAGAAAGTCAGGGCAATTCCATATTTCAAGCCTCAACTTGTGGGTAAACCTTGATGGGAAATTGGCGTCACATGCTTGCTTGCAAGACCCCTACACCTACTCTGTGGCGGCTTGCAAAACACTGTTCACCACCGCCTTGTCGATCCAATACCCCGATTGTTGCCACGATTCGATCACCGGTTTAACTTGCGCGACCAACCCCATCTTTTTAGCCACCACCAGCAGGCCTGCGCTACCGATGACCCCTAGCCCGAGGTGCCTGGCCACGGCGCGGCCACGCACCGCGTCCATCAGCAATCGGCAGTGCTGCGGGTCTTGGGTCAGTGCGTAGTTGATGGCACTTTTTTCGCCGGGGGCTAAAGATGCCTTGCCGGTTGCATCGGTGGCCACATCGGGCACCACGGTGAGGTGGCCTTGGGCCAGTGCCTCCAAAATCGCCGCCGCCCCGGGTTGCCATGCGTTCCTTGTGCATTCATGTAGAACGGTTTGCGTCAAAACGATGCAATCCGCGACGCCGCGCAAAACTGGCAGGTTTCCTGTTCGTGCATAAATGATCAACGGCCCGGTGTCCGTCACGATCAGCCGCTTCATTCCAGAAAAGAGCGCACTTCATCCGCGACGTCGGCGCTGGGGTAACGCACCACCGGAATCGCCATTGCGCCCAGCACCTGCATGAACGCCTCCTGCCCCAAGCCCGCCAGTTTGGCGGCTTTGCCTAGCGAGATGGTTCCGTCGTCATAGAGTTTGATGGCCAGATCCACGCCCACGCCCTGTTCCAGCAACGCCTGGTCAAAAGGCACCGCCACAAACACCGGTTGCCCGTGTTTGGCCACAACCGACAACTGCCCCGCCTCGGCCGTACGCACCAAGTCCCCCGTGCGCTCACGCAAATCCCGGATTGAAAATGTTTCCATGCTTGCCCCACTGGTTGAATATTTGTGCCATCAAATGGTAGCGCAAATATAAACTTGACCATCATATTCAGGGCAAGAACCGCAGTAAATAGGCGCGGAAGTGCTACGTTTGTTATAGCTTCTTGCGCTTCTCCTGTAAGGGCTAGAAGCTGATTTTGCATGCAGTTTTACTTGAAGGATCTGATGGGTTGCCCCGGGTTAACTCATAGCCAACGTCCGGTCTGGAGGACGCAAATCTCAAACTGCTGCCGGTATGGGCCTGATGCGGGTACAGAGGGGAAAACATGCGGATTTCCAAGGCCACCGACTCCTACAGACTGGTTGTTGTCATTCACGTTGCACAGCCGTAAGTCAAGTCCGCAGCGATACCGGACATTGGGCTGGGTCTTCCAATTTGAGTCCCATTTGGTCTGTGAGCATCCAAGGGCCTCGCCGGGTCTGCCAGAATATCAATATCGATTTAACAAAGTCGAAAAACAGTCAAAGTGAGGCTGCAAGCCACTTTCAGGGGGACTTGATGACCAGAATATCGAGCATCGGTTCGTTTATCGAGCACTTTTGGGCGCTCTGGACATTACGTTGACATACTCAAACCAAATTCACGCGACCAATAATCTGGCTAAGCGCACTCATGGACCCAGCAAATCCTGAACCACCGACACAGCAACAGCGCATCAGTAACCCAGTACTCAGGACCCTGCTCAACCTGGTGATGCTTGTGGTTATATGCCGAGACGCCTTCATTATTAGAAGCGACGGCCCGAATGGTTTTGGGGAGCTGGTCTTCAAGATCCTTATTTTGTTGTTCAGCTTGGTGGTCAGCCTCGCAGGACTTGCTTCAGCCGCAGCAATCGAATCCAGTGAGAAGCCAAGACCTTTCTTGAGCTTTGTTGATATTTTTGCCACACTCTGGCTAGCTCTCTTTGGAGTTATGGCGATATTCGATGCCTGTGCTGATAACGGTGGGTACTGCCGCCGCTGGAGCCTATTCCTCTGAAGGTAATGATCAATCTATTTCTTGCGTGGCTGCACTCCGCTTGGCAGGTTCGCTAAAACACCACCCGACCCGGTCGCCGAGCTTCGCCCAACAAGTCGCTTGACGCGGAAACGCAACCGCGAGATGCGGTTTCGCCGCAAGTTTTGCGTTCCGGTCAGCTCCGACGTTGAGGAGCGAATTCACTGGGTTTTAATGACCGCTGACTGGAAATCTGTATGACCGGTCATGGCCTGCAAGAGTCATTCACGACGGCAAATCCTATGACCGCAACCGCTGCGAAGCGGCTGTAGATCGCGATTTCAATTGATCAAAGGTGATCTTCAAACATTGACACCTAAAACCTAAAACCGCCTCCAGCACTTATAAAGCCTGCGCAGACAGCTCTTTATTTAATAGCATTTTGACGCTGCAACGACCTAGCGCAGCCACGGCTCCAGCGCTTTGGCCAGCTTCTGCAGCACCGCCGGGTCGGGCAGGGGCAGGCGAACGCTGGCTTGGCCGGTGACCGGGTCGCGTTCGATGGCAATGGGTGAAGCGGCGCTTCGGCCATTGGGGCTGGGGGCGTTGCGACTGGCGGCCAGGCCTTGCAACAGGGCGGCACCCACTTCCAACAAAGCCGCCCAAGGATCGGCGGCGGTGGGCATAGATGTTGGAGTTGTGGCTGGGATGGGTGCCGACGCAGTACCGGCATCGGTCGCTGCCGTGGTCGGCATGTGCGCTGCGGGGTCAGCTTGGATTACGGCCGCGTTGGCATCGGTGGCAGCGGTGGCGACCGGGGTATCGGGTGCGGCATCGGGCACTACAGCGACTACCGCCTCCTCGTCGCCCTGGAAATCAGCCTGCCCCACCGCACCCGCCACCTGTTCCACGCTTTCCATGAACTTGGACAAACGAGTGCCCTGCATGAACACCTCGTGCTCGCCGCCATCGAGCACCCCGGCGAACAGCGATTTTTTGAACGCCAGCACCGACAAAATGCCTTCCTCGATGCTGCCCTGGCCGACAAAATTGACCACCTGCACCCCGCGCGACTGGCCCATGCGGTGTACGCGGCCAATGCGCTGCTCCAGCACCGCCGGGTTCCACGGCAAATCCATGTTGACCACCACGGCGGCCGCGTGCTGCAGGTTCAGGCCCACGCCCCCGGCGTCAGTGGACAAAACAGGCGGCAATCGGGGTCGCTGTGAAAGCGCCACCAGCGCACCCCGCTGTTCGCCCGGCACACTGCCGCAGAACAGCACATGGCCCCACGGGTTCTGCCCTGCACCCGTGCCCGGGCGGCGCTGGATCAGCTCATGCGTGCCCAGCCACTGGCTGAACACCACGGCCTTGGCGTTGGGGTCTTCAAACAGCTCCTGCAACAGCGTCACCAGCTCGTCCACCTTGTGGCCGTGGTCAGTTTCGTGGTCGAGCAAAAAGGTGCTGTTGCAGGCCATGCGCATGTTTTGCAGGGCGCAGCAGGCGGCGCTGGTCGGTGTCGGACAGGTAACCGGTCTTGCGCCAGCGCGAGACGATGCGCTTGACGATGTCGTGATTTTCGTCATGGTGCAGGCGCTGCTCGGGCGTGAGGGGTACAAAAATGCGTTTGTCCACCCGCTCGGGCAACTGCGTCAGCACCTCGGCCTTGCGCCTGCGCAGCATCACCGGTGCCAGCGTCTGGCCAATGCGGTCCAGCGCGCGGTAGCCCACCACGCGGCCCACCTCGTCGCGCATCTGGTGCTCGTCCAGCATGCGCCAGGTCGGGCCCAGCCGGTGCTGGTCCACAAACTGGATGATGGAGATCAGCTCTTCGAGCCGGTTTTCCAGCGGCGTGCCCGTGAGCACGATGGCGTAGGGGCTGATGCGCTTGAGGGCGCGCGCGGCAATGGTGTTCCAGTTTTTGATGCGCTGCGCCTCGTCGGCAATCACCAGCTCGGGGGCCCAGGCGGCAATCAGGTCGGCGTCACGCTCCAGCGTTTCGTAGTTGGTGATTTTGCAGAACGACTCCGTGGCGTATTGCAACTGGCGTGCCGTGCGAAGGCCATGGATCACCTGCACCTCGCGCTCGGCAAAACGGGCAAACTCGTTTTTCCACTGGTGCTTGAGCGAGGTTGGACACACCACCAGCACGCGCTGCACGCCAAAGTGGCGCGCAAACAGCTCGGCCGCCGCAATCGCCTGCACCGTTTTGCCCAGCCCCATTTCGTCGCCAATCAGGCAGCGCCCGGCGCGCGGCAAACAGGGCACCTTCGCGCTGGTAGGGATAGAGCGGGACCTTGAGCAACTTGTTCAGGGCTTTGTCGGCAATGCCTTTGGGGTAGGCCTTGACCAGCGCCGCGTGGCGGCGTTCACCGTCGCGGATTTGGGCGACGAACTGCCACGCGTCGTCGTAACAGCGCAGTTCATGGCCTGCAGCCTGCGCGGCCTGCAAAAGCTGCTCCAGCTGGTTGAGTTGCTCCGCGCGCAGCGCCCAGTTGGCATTGGCATCAAACAGCGCTTTGGCCTTGGGCAGCAGGCTGCTGGGGAATCGGTGCCAGCGCGAAAACGCAAGCAACGCTGGCCTGCGTAGTCCAGCCAGATTTCGCTGTGGTGGGCGCAAAGCCGTTTTTCAGTGCCACCTTGCCGCCGCGCTTGGTCAGCAGTTTTGCGAGCGTGAACTCGATGTGTTTGCAGGTGCCCAGATCGTTGGTGGCGAAATCGGGGCAGCTGCAAAGTTTTGCCCCAGTGCCTGCCCGCGAATCGCCACCCGGTAGTGCGTGCCGCTGGCCGGGTTGCTCACCCGAAAGTCCGAAAACACCGGCTCTCCCCCCAAGTTTTTCAGACCAAAATTCTGCTCGCGGCCAAACTGGCGGCGCAGCCCCGCCTGCCAGTCGGCCACCTCCAGCTCCGGCGGGCGACGCGTGCGCGACAGGCGCGCTGCAGCTGGAGACTTGGCGGCAGACTTGGTCGGTTTGCTGACCTTGGCTTTTCTCGGTGCGGGTTTGTGGTTGGCGGATTTGGGGGAGGTTGACATGGCGGGTTGAGATGGGCGGGTGGTGACAGGTTTTGATTTTGCCTGACGGGTCAGTTCTGCCCGACTGGGTCAAGCTGAACATCACGTTTGAATTCAATGCCAAATCCGTTTACTGCAGCCGAATTGCACCATGGACTGCTGGAGTAGCATCCACGTTGAGAAAAATTGAGAAAATCTGACGGGGATTGAAGATGAAAAAGACTTTTTATGAGTTCTTCGCAGGCGGGGGAATGGCGCATGCAGGTCTTGGCCAAGATTGGGAATGCCTTTTTGCTAACGATTTTTCCGAGAAAAAGGCTTCCGCCAAGACTTGTCATTGGCCGGAAATGGGGCAGGTTTGATTGGTGCAAGAAGCGGGACTTTTGGGCCTTCATGAAACTCATGGGTGACTTGAATGTGCATGGGCGCAAGCCCCGGATGATTGCGCTGGAGAATGTGTACGGGGCCATCACCAGCCATGACGGCAAGGATTTCGAGGCGATGATCCACACCGTTGCGGCACAAGGCTACCGCCTTGGTGCAATGGTCATTGATGCCATTCATTTCTTACCGCAGTCGAGACCGCGACTTTTTATTGTGGCAGTCGATGCCGCATTGCAGATACCCGATGTGCGTTTTGAAGAAACCCACAATCCTGCCTGGCACCCAGCGGCGATCATCAGGGCCTATAACCAACTTCCCAAAGAGCTGAAAATCAGTGGGTATGGTGGAATCCACCGATGCCGAAGGTAACCCACAAAACTCTTGATGACATCATTGAAGTGGTCCTGCAAGGGGTCGAGTGGCATTCACAAGAGCAGACTGAGCGACTCCTGAACATGATGTCGCCTGTGAACCGTCGAAAGATTCAAGCGCAGAAGTCGGGGCGACTCAAAGTAGGCGCGTTGTATCGGCGGGACAAGGAATGGGGTGCAGAGAGCCGAAGTTCGCTTCGATGGGGTTTCTGGGTGCCTTAGAACGCCCTATGGCGGCTCCAGTCGTCAAACAATCATGATCGTCAATGGAAACACTGTCCGCTCAAGGCTCTTGTCGGCACGAGAGGCGGCACGGTTGATGGGCCTAAAAGACTCCTACTTGTTGCCGGAGCGTTACAACGATGCATACCACTTGGCGGGTGATGGTGTCGTGGTGCCAGTGGTGTCACATCTTGCCAAGCACATTTTCAGCGTTGTAGTTGAAGTCAATCGCGCCGTGTTGCCTTTGGCGAAAGCCGCGTAAATGGCGCGCACCACGTACGCCACCGGCGTCCGAGTTGCTGCCCGGAATATTGCCGGGGGCTTCTCTTGGCGCGGCGCTTTTGACCTACAAGACCCAAAGCGGGATAACTGGCAAAGGGCAAATTGCCACCATGATTTACGCATCCCGACTGGCTAGACGCACTGGCCTGCCGTTCGACGCGTTGAAGGGGGAATTACGACAGAAGGCGAAGGCAAGTTAAAGGTCTCGGTAAAGGCTCAGTGCAGGCAATTTTGGCGGACTACGGCATTACACGCGTTTTGGCTGAAGAGGGAGGACGGACAAGCCGAGGCAGCTTGGGCAATATCCGTAACTTCTTGAACTTTCTCAATGAATTACATATCGCTGGCAATGCCGACACTTCGGCCATCGAGGCGTGGTGGGTTGAGCAGGCAAAGTACTTTTTCAATGCCAAGCCCTTCGCACTGAGGTTTGAAACCGGTAAGTCCCTGCGATCTGTTTTGCGTGATTTATTGGCGCAAGCCAGAAAGCGGCAGGACGAAGGAGCGGGAACCATGTTTGTCGGGGCCATGCTCCAACACTTGATTGGTGCCAAATTGTCATTGGCGTTGCCGGACGTTGTCTTTGAACACAACGGGTTTTCCGTTGCAGATGGTCCTACTGGTCGCTCTGGCGATTTTGAAATCGGCAATGCCTCATTGCACGTAACAACGATGCCTGGCGAGGCCGTTGTGAGAAAGTGCGCCGCGAATTTGTCAGCGGGTCGCCACCCCATCATTGTTACCGTGTATGACATGCTTGCCGCCGCAGACGCTTTTGCGACGGCCCAAGGTATTGCGGATCGCCTGGATGTGCTGGATGCAGAACAGTTTCTTGTTGCCAATCTGCATGAACTGGGTGGCTTCCGATCAGATCAGCGACGTGTGACGATTGAGGCGCTGGTCGACAGGCACAACGAGACGTGACTGCGCAAGAGACCGACCTTAAGTTTGCGCATTTCACGCGACTGACAGTGGTCAGCAGCATGCTGCCGGTGTCAACACCCGAAGCTCAAAGATCGCTGTCGGCAGAACTTGTGGCCAAGTAGTTTCCGGTAACCCCAGCGAATACCGGGCGTGGCAGGCTCTGTGGAAGCAACAAATTACTTATTTTGATAGTTGCTAGCGCACGTTTAACGTGCGCTAGCAGCCAATTTGATCATAAGAAATAGGCACAATCTGGCCGCCGGGAGGGTATGGATCGGCTCAGTTCATTCTGGCCTCGTTCAAAACCAGATGCCACTTAATGTCGGCAAAACTTGCGCGACATAATTTGTGTCGCGATAATCGCAAAAGCGACTTTAAACCTATAAAATGTCGCAAATAACCATATCGCGACATCAAACCATGGCCAAACCGATTCCGACGACACAATACCAACAGGTGGTGGATGCCGTGGCGCGCACGGTTGATGGTGCCAGTCTGGAGCAGATTGAAGCTCAGTTGCCTGACCCACCCACACGCAGAACGCTGCAGCGCTGGCTTGGTGACTTGATGGCCCAGCAGCGCCTGCACAAAACCGGCTTGGGGCGGGCAACCCGTTACTGGCCAATGATCGCAAAGCCCCTGCCCAATCCGGCACCAGCATCGGCCCCGGTGGCGTATGCCGTTCATGCCGGGGCGCAGCACCACGTTTTAGCCCGAGAAACGCAAGCACCAACGCGCATTGCCCTGAGTGCGCAGGCGCAGGCCATTGAAGCCCATGTGCGCCAACCCATACAAATGCGCACACCAGTGGGGTATGACCGTGCCTTTCTGGACAACTTTTGACCGCTACACGGTGCTGAACCTGCACGGGCTTTTGTCGGACAACTTGCTGCAAGACCCCGGTGCAGCGGCAGGCTGCGCACCATTGCGGTGGGCATCGGGCAAACCGTGTTTCACCCGCTGGAAGGCCGCAGCGCATTGAAGAGTGCTTTTGACCAGGGTGCTCGACACTGCAGCCGCCATAAACGACCCGTTTGAGCAGGCTTTTTCGTCATGGTGCATCTGCCCTACCTGCAGCCGTTTGAGGATGTGAACAAGCGGGTGGCTCGGCTGGCGGGAAACATTGGGTTCATCCGGCAAAATTTGTGCCCGCTCTCGTTTGTGGATGTGGCGCAGCACACGTACATCAGCGCCATGCTGGGCATTTACGAACTCAACCGGGTCGAGCTGCTGCGCGACGTGTTTGTGTGGGCCTACAAACGCTCGTGCGCGCGCTACTCGGCGGTGCGCCAGTCGCTGGGCGAGCCTGATGTTTTTCGGATGCAGTACCGCGCGCAGATTGTGCAAGCGGTGGCCGAGGTGGTGCGCACCGGACTGAACAAAACGCAAGCCGTGGCCCTGCTGCGCCAAACCGCCCAATCCCAAGTGCCGCCCGCTGACCAGGCCCGCTTTTTGCACCGCGCTGGCACCGGTCTTGAGCGCGCCCCCGTCTCGCTCGCAGCGCTGCAAAAACGACTCCACCAACTCGGGCAAAGGCAGCTCGTCGTGGCTTTGCAAAAACTGCTTTAACGCCGCTATGTCATGCCCTTTCTCGATGGCCGCCAGGGACTTTTGCCGGTCCAGCAGCCAACAGCCCTCTTCCACCGGTTCGGCCCACTGGTCGAGCAACAGTGCATCTTGCGCGCTGAGGGTGCCGCGAACCACCAAACCCGCAGGTTTGCGCATGACCGAAATGCCCACATTGCTGGGCTGTGCAACCGGCTTGTAGCTCGCGCAATCCCAGCACATAGGCACCCAAGGCGTTCAGTCTGAAACTGCAAAGCCCGTCATAACGGCTCAAAAAGCGCATTTCATCAGCGCCCCACATGCTCCGAAAGTCGTCACAGGCGTCGGCGGGGTCGAGGCAAGCCACATCAATCATGCCCAGCGTGGCTGCATATTCCAGCAAAACGGCCCAAATATAGCGGTCTTGCAGAATGTTCCAGCCATGGGAGCCGTCATAGCCCAGGCTGCCGTATTGGCGTTCGCACAGGTACAGCTTCCAGGGGTCGTGGGCGACCACAAATTGGAGATCAGATGCCCTCATGAAGCGCGAAAAGTCGTCCAGCGTGACCCAGCGCCCGACCGGGCAACTTCGCAGCGCCTGCTCAATGGCGGCACGCCGAGGTGCCACGGCACTCATCACCCGCCCGGCCCCACCTTGCCCCTTGATGGCATCGACGCGGCTGAATTCATCGAGCAAGGTGGTTTTGAGCCACTTGCGCCACAGCGCGCGCAGCACATCGGCAGGCGGCGCGCTCAGTGCCTTCAAGCCCGCCGGGCTGAGGGTCAGGCGCGTGCCGCTGCGCACTGCCAGGGCACCGGCCTGCAACAACATCGGCCAGGCAAAGGCCTTGATCGGGCCAATGGTCTGGTCCCACTTGTCTTTTTTCTCGACCACCGGGTAAAAGTCACCCCCCACGAGCTTGGCACCAAGCAGCTGCAGCGTGCTGCTGGCAGGCAAAGCCGTTTTGTCGCTGACCACAATGCGCTCTTGCTCAATGGTGCGCAGCATGACCACCACCTCCTGCAGGGCTTCGCGCTCGGTACTGCGCTCAAACTGGCCTTCGCCTTCCTGTGGCGTCTCTGAACTCTCCAAACCCACTGGCGGGGGCGGGGCCACAAACTCCAGCAAACGCGCGCGCAGGTCGGCAGGCACAAAATAGCAGCGCTCCTTGAGTGCGAAGTGAATGAACAAGGCCAAAGCCGATTTCTTCCCGCTGGAATAGCGGTGCGTCTTGCTGCCCGCCACTTCAAACGCCGGAACGTTTTGGTACTTGGCACTGAAGCGCTGCGACGAATACTCGCCCAGCGGATGGTGCACCGCCTCGGCCACGGCGGCAGATTGCATGGCGTCAAGCTGCGACCAGATAACCTTCAATTGCGAACCCAGCATCGCGTGGGCTATGTGCTCCACCAATTCGTCCTTGCGGGTGCCCGTTTGGGCTTGCGGCACATGGAGCATCAAATCCTTCAAGTCGGGAACGGTGAGGTTTTGCAGCGCTTCTCTGAGTGTGAGTGACATCGGTAAGTCCAATAAAAATAAGGGATGGCTGGCTCCGAGAGCCCTGTTGTGCCGAAGTAAGATCAATACATGGAGAGCCGTTTTTTCGCAATGTGGCACTTCACTTTTGATTGTCTGGTTCTTCGCCCCCCTTTTTTCCGAAAAAACCTAGCACCACAAAATATAACCATGCCGAACGAAACAAAAGAGTCGCTGCCCGCTTTGCCGGTGCAAGCATCCCCACACGAAGGGGTTTTTGAATTGGCTGGTACGCCACCGGTCTGGATCTGGGTCCATACCTGCCCCACGCCCAACTGCGAGTGCCGCGCTGCGCTGGTGCTGGCCACCTACGAGGGCCGCGAAAAGTTGCTCGAACGTGGGGCTGGCGTCCATCAGGTCTGGCTTGCGGATTCTGACTACCCTGGGGCTGCGGCCGAACTTGATGATCTGATCGCTTTTCACATCGATATCGACAGCACAGATGTCGCCTTACTGCGTGACGACGGTGCGAAGGACTTGGCCGCACATCCAGACATCGTAAACATCGCCCGCCGCATCGACGGCGATGTGCTCGATGCCATAGGACGCCTTTGGTTCCACGGCAAGGGTGAGCACGACCCCGAACAGCTGATGGCCGAGGCCACTAAATTCAGCTTCAACCATTGGAAACCGGGCGAAATGGTGACATGGACTGAAGTAGGTGGTGTAAGGCGCGATTTGTACCAAATGGAGGGACAGACCTACGAGGCTTTTGACTTCTATTGCATTCAACCAGGATGCAACTGCGCCGAGGTGCGCGTAGGCTTTCAAGTGGCACCGGTGTCATCCTTGCAAACGGCAGGTAATGTCTTGGTGCGGCTTTCGGGCGCGGTCGAATTTGATCCCAGCGAAAAAAATGGGCAGCGACTCAAGCAGCTTTGGGCGGCCTACAAGCAGCGCCACCCGCGCTACCTGGAGCGCATGGCACGGTGTAACCAGCTCATGAAAACAGTGGGCGCGCGCAGTCGTGCGGTGCCGGTGATGGCCGCACCCAAAATCGGCCGCAATGATGCCTGCCCCTGCGGGTCGGGAAAGAAGTACAAGAAGTGCTGTGGCACGGGTTAGAGATGCTTTGGGGCCCGAAAACGCTACAAAAATAGGAGCTGCTTGCGCACTATTGACGTGCGGTAGAGGCATAAAACACCACTAAAACACAACCCCAGGCCAACCAAGCCGGGAAGAAGACCGAGAAATCCCCGGCAAGTCGCCCGCCAGGTGAAATCGGGTTCGTAGAAAATACGCCACCGCCCCTGCCAGCGCCACCCGGCGCGGCACCCCTGGACTTCGGAGTTTGCATGCGCCCCTCTATATAGTTTCAGTGCTGTGCGCCGCCCTGCTGGCAGCGTGTGGCAGCCAGATCGTCAACCCCGTGACCGGCGAGAGCGAACGCTCGGTGATGAGCGAGGAGCGCGAAATTGCCGAGGGCCAAAAAGCCCACCACCAGGTGCTCCAGGAGTACGGTGTGGTGGACAACCCCAGCTGCAGGCCTATGTGAACGACCTTGGCCAGGGTTGGCCAGGCAGTCGCACCGCAACAACCTGCAGTGGCACTTCACCCTGCTCGACAGCCCCGAGATCAACGCCTTTGCACTGCCCGGCGGCTATGTGTATGTCACGCGCGGCATCATGGCCTACATGGACAGCGAGGCCAGTCTGGCGGGGGTCATCGGCCATGAGATTGGCCACGTGACCGCGCGCCATGGCGCGCAGCGCGCTACCCGCCAGCAGGACGCCGGGCTGGGCGTGTTGGCCGCCAGCGTGCTCGGTGCGGTGCTGGAGAGCCGGGGCATCAGTGGGGCCGGCAGGTTGACCGATCAAGTCTCGCAAACCGTGGCGGCGGGCTACATTGCCTCTTACGGACGCGAGCAGGAGCTACAGGCCGACGGACTGGGGGCCGAGTATCTGGCGCGCACCAAGTATGAGCCGCGCAGCATGATTGAGGTGATCACCGTGCTCAAGAACCAGGAGCTTTTTGCCGCCGACCAGGCCAGGGCCGAGGGGCGACCTGCGCCGGCACCGGGCAACTGGCTGGCCTCGCACCCGTCCAACGACCAGCGCCTGCAAATGATCACGCAATTGGCCGCGCAATACCGGGGCACCTACAGCGACGAGGGGCGTGGCCGCTACCTCAAGATGATTCAGGGCATGCACTTTGGCGAGAGCGCCGACCAGGGCCTCACAAGGGGGCGCAATTTTTATCACCCGCCCATGGGCTTCGCGTTGACAGCGCCCATCGGCTGGCGCTTTCAGAACGGTGCCGACAAGCTGACCCTGGTCAACGCCGCTGCAGACGCAGCACTGGTGGTATACACGGTACCGCCGCAGGCGGGCAAAACACACCCCGCGATCATTCGCAACCTCATCAAACCCAGCCAGGGTCGCACCGAAACCATGGTGATCAATGGCCTGCAAGCCACCCGCTTTACCGGCGCACGCCAAAACGCCCAGGGCCAAGCCCAGGCAGTGGAGGCAACGGTGGTGAGCGGCCCCGACGAGAGCAACTATGTATTGCTGGTCAGCGCCAAAGACGCTGCTGCCTTGCAACGTGCGCGCAGCCAGTTGCGCGAGGCCGAAGGGAGCTTTAGGGCCATGACGCCGCAGGATCGCAGCGCCGCCAAACCATGGGTCATCAAGACTGTGGCCTACCCCAGAGGCGGGTTTGCCGAGCTGGCCAGAACCTCACCCATTGCCAACCCCGAGAAGCAGTTGCGCCTGATCAACGGCTATTACACCGGCGGCGAGCCCAAGCCGGGGCAGCTGGTGAAAATTGTGGACACACCTTGAGCTTCCACCATGCCCCCTAACGCCTTGCCACCGCCCCACAACATGGAACAGCGCCTGACCGAGCTGGAGATCAAAGCCAGCTTTACCGAAGACCTGCTGGACCAGCTCGACCAGGTTGTCGTGCGCCAACAGCAGCAAATCGACGCGCTGGTGCGGGAAGTCACCCACCTGAGGCAGCAAGCACCCGAGGGCGGCGTCGGCGCGCCGCGCAACCTGCGCGACGAACTGCCGCCGCATTACTGAAACGCCATGCACACACTCCACATCTCCACCCAGTTCGACGCCGGTGCCATTGAGGTTGTGAGCCTGACCGACCCGCAACACATCCGACTCCACATCCGCCGCGACAATGCCAGCGAGTTTGCCCAGTGGTTTTACTTTGCGCTGCACGGTGCTGCCGGGGTGGCTTTAAGCCTGCGTTTTCAACGCAGGCCAGTGTGCCTACCCCCAGGGCTGGAATGGTTTCCAGGTAGTGGCCAGCACGGACCGCCAGCACTGGTTTCGCATTCCCACCCGCTTTGACGGCCAGGTTATGTCGGCCCACATCACGCCCGACACCCAGTGTGTTTATTTCGCCTACTTCGAGCCCTATTCCCATGAACGCCATCTGGACCTTCTGGGCTCGGCTGCCGCGTCAAGCATGGTGCAGTTGCAGCATCTGGGCTCCACGCCGGAGGGGCGCGACATGACGCTGCTGCGCATCACCGATGAAACCAGCGCAACTGCGTTGGAAGCCAAAAGAAAGGTCTGGCTGATGGCCCGCCAGCACCCCGGCGAAACCATGGCCGAGTGGTTTGTGGAGGGCTTTTTGGAGCGGCTGCTGGACTCTGACGACTCCGCCAGCCGCGTGCTGCTGCAGCAGTGCGTGTTTTACGTGGTGCCCAACATGAACCCGGACGGTGCCGTGCGCGGCAACCTGCGCACCAACGCCCTTGGGGCCAACCTGAACCGCGAATGGATGGAGCCAAGCCTGGAAAGGTCACCCGAAGTGTTTCTGGTGCGCCAAAAGATGATGGAGACCGGTGTGGACCTGTGCCTGGACGCCCATGGCGACGAAAGCCTGCCCTACAACTTTTGCGTGGGCACCGAGGGCAACCCCGGCTACAGCGAGCGCATCGAAACGCTGGAAAACGCCTTCAAAACATCCTGGCAGGCAAGTTGCCCCGACTTCCAGACTGAACAAGGCTACAGCCGCACGCCGCCGGGACAGGCCAACCTGACCCTGGCCACCAACTGGGTCGGCCAGCAGTTCGATTGCCTGGCCTTCACCATCGAAATGCCCTTCAAAGACAACGCCAACTTGCCCGATGCGCAAACGGGCTGGAGTGGCGAGCGCTCCAAAAACTGGGTGCCAGCGTGTTGCAGCCGATTTTGGCGGTGGCCAGCCGCCTGCGCTGAACAAACCGCTGCCGGGCCACCCCCTCATTCCAATCACATGCCCCACACCACGATGCTGCGCCCAGCCTGGCTGTGCAACTCGCGGTAAATCTTCTCGTTCCAATCGACCGCCGGATCGCGGTCAAAGATCAGCAAATGGGCACTGTCGGCGCCGCACTGGTCGCAATAGCGGGCGGTTTGCGCCAAGCCTTGCGCAATTGTGGCGGCTTTGCCTTTGTGCTGGATTTTGAGCTCCAACACCACTTGCTGCAGCGGCCCAAGGTAGCCTTGCTCGCTTAGCGGCCACTGCAAAAACAAGTCTGTGCGCCCCAGCCCCAAGCCGTATTCGCGGGCTATGCGGCCACCGCCATTGACCACGCGCTGCAAAAAGGCTTGCAGCAGCAGTTGCGGGCCGGCCTCTTTGTAGGCGTAGCGCTCCAGCCAGCTTTGCGAGTTTTCGCGGAAAAATTGCTGAAACGAGTCCAGCAGTTTGTCCATGTCCATACGACCATCGGCGGGGTTGACAAACCACGGTTGCTCGGCCTTGCCCTGCAGGCTGTCTTGCACGATGGAGGTCAGCTCGCGCGGCAATACTTCTCGGTAGATACGGTTGGCTATTTGCAGTTGCCGGTCGCGCCGGGCAATCAACCCAAAGGTCAATGCAGTATTGGCGGTCGTCATCAGGCACATCCACCGGCAGGTCAGCGCCTTGCAGCATGGGCTCCACCACCCGTTTGACGCGCGGCTCGCGCAGTTTGTCGGCCAACTGGTCCAGGTGCGTGTCGCGCCGCAATATCAGGCTCTCTTTGGCCTGGCGCATTTGCTCCAGCGTCACCGGCTGGCTGCGGTCACGCTGCTCGGGCTTGCGAAAGCAGGCTTCATAGGCCAGGGCGTTGACCAGCCAGGGCTGGCCCTGGGTGTCTTCCCAAATTTCTTCCAGTACGCCGCTCTCAAAGGTCTGGCCGGTAGCGTCGGTGTGTTGCTGCAGCAGCGCCTTGACGTCGGTCTGCGTGAAGTCGCCCAAGCGGATCGACTCGCTTTTGATGTTGAAGGCGCTGCCGCCGGTGATGATTTCGCCGTCGCTGCGGTGAAGCCGATAGTCGCGCACATCGCGCACGCCGCACAGCACCATGCTTTGGGGAAAAGCCTCGGGCCGCTGCGCGTAACCGGCGCGAATCTGGCGTAAGAGCGAGATCAGCGTGTCGCCCACCAGCGCATCGACTTCGTCCAGAAAAACAATCAAGGGTTTGTCGCTGGCCAAACTCCAGCGTTGCAGCACGGCGGTGAGGCTGTCTTTACCCTGCGTTGCGGCTTGTTGCGACTCTTGCCAGGCCAGCTGGCTCCAGCTGGGGTCTTTCCAATAAATGTCGGCAGCGCGGCTCATGGCTGAAATGATGGTGGCAATGCCGCTTGCCACATCACTGCGCGCTGCCTGCGCCGCTTCAATGTTCACATACAGCACCCGGTACTGGCCCTGCGCATTCAAAAAATGCATCAAGTTGATCATGAGACTTGTTTTGCCCGTCTGGCGCGGCGCATGCAGGATGAAATACTTCTGCGCCGCAATCAGGCTGGAGAGTTCAGGCCAGTTCACCCGCTGAATGGGCAGCAGGGTGTAGTGAATGTCTGGCTTGTTCGGCCCGGCGGTGTTGAAAAATTTGTCCATGGGGTGATGGTAGCGTTTGTGGTGATTGCCCTCACCGACAAGCCGCCCACAATAATCCATTACCATCCCCCCCGACGGCAACGCCCACTTCGCAGCAGCCCCAAGGGTTCTGGCGACTATGGCACGGTGGTTTATGAATCATTTATCAATACAGTTTCAGAAAGTTCATATGACGGTTTCGTACAAAAGCGGTGTTTCGGTTCTGATGGGGGCATTGCTCGCCACCCTAGCAGCCTGCGGGGGAGGTGGTGGCGGGGGTGCTGCGCCGGCAACACCCGCCCCAACGCCAACGACACCCGTCGCAACGACGCCTGACGCCATTGCGCTGGAAGCAAACCGATTCATTTACCTTTGCTGGTTACCTGTTCGGTGATGGTTCTGGCACATGGTCGGGTGGTGATGGCGGCGACGGCGGCAGTGGCGATGGCGGCGGCGCGGGGGGTGATGGTGAATTTATCAAAGTCAACATGAAGTTCCCGTTCAAAGGCCAAGCTACCGGCACCTTGACCTGGAAGGTGCTGCGCTCGCAGTACGGCATTACCGGCAACACCGGCACCCTGACCATTGAGAAGGACGCAGCCACCAACGGTGGCTACAAAATTACCGCAGTCAATGGCAGCACTGCTTCAGTTCGTGCCACCCAAAGTAACTTTTTTGTTTCCAAATCAGGTCAGCTCAGTGGCTCCTTTCCTTTGCCCATTGGTGCGGGTGGCAGTGTGAAAGATGTCTTGTTCAATGGTGTGCGCTTTGCTGATGCAAAGAGCTCAGCGACGGATATGTCGGAGTTTGCCGGGCAGTATGCATTTGCCGTCATTACCAAAAAGCTAGCATCCACTTAACGACCGGAATAGGCGTGGCTCAACTCAATGCCGACGGAACGGGTCGTTCTGTGGGGTAACTTTCACATTCAGCGCAACCTGTACGAATGGGCTGGACATTGTGGCCACGTTTAACGACCCGGCCTGCGAAATCTTATTCGCATCAAGCGGCACCGACCCAGTCGACAGCCGTTTGGTGGGGACAACGGCAATGTACTTGATGCACTGGTGGTGGTGCGTAAATTTGGAACCAATGGTGGTGTGTCCCTAACGGGAGACGTCGTCAACACCATCAGCGGAAATCCTGCCACCGCAGGCACATACACCGGTGCAACTTACGCCTCCCGGATTGGGGCTGCGCCTTTGGATCCCAACGCACTGATCGGTGCATGGAACATCGTAGATCGGAACACTGCAAATTTGGTTCCATCTTCACGAAAGGTTGCGTCCAATGTCGGCGGCGTCCCAAAGGGCGGGATTTTGAGAGTTCAGGCGGCTGTCAATTCATCTCAAACTTTGTGGCCGTGACCCGTGAACGGCACCTTTATCGGTGGTGGTGTCGCATTTACGGGATATTCCTTAGTGAGGATTGTCGGTGGGCGTGGAGGGTCAAAACATCGTCTTCATTCGTCGTTACTCGACCAACCCCACGGTCGTGACGGGTTGCCAACCCTTCTAAAGCCATTTGTCATGCTGCGCCACCTGATCCTGGCCTTGTCACTGGCCTGCGCCCTTGCGGCGCAAGCCAGTGAGCGCGTCGCGCTGGTGATTGGCAACTCGGACTACAAGAACTCCCCGCTGATCAACCCGCGCAACGACGCCAACGCCATGGCCGAGTTGCTGACCAAAGCGGGGTTTGTGGTGGACAAGCAGCTCGACACCGATTTGCCCCGGATGCAGTCTGCCGTGGACCGATTTGGCACCGCCATCCGCGACCCCAAGGTCAAGTTTGGCCTGTTTTACTACGCCGGACACGGCTTGCAGCAGGACTGGCGCAACTACCTTGTTCCGGTGTCAGCGCGCATTCGCAATGCGGGTGACGTGACCCAGCAAACGGTGGACGTGAGCGCCCTGCTGCGCTACATGGAGCAGGCCGTGGGGCGCAGTTTTTTGGTGGTGCTCGATGCCTGCCGCGACGACCCTTTTGCCGGGTCGTTCCGGCCCGCAGCCAAGGGTTTGACGCAGTTTGACGCCCCGGTGGGAAGCCTCTTGGCCTATTCCACAGCACCTGGCAGCGTGGCACAGGACGGTGAGGGTGCCAATGGTTTGTACACCGGTTTTTTATTGCGTGAATTTGCCGTACCCGGTGCGCGGCTGGAAGACGCCTTCAAGCGCGTGCGCCTGAGCGTGCGCATGGCCTCCAAGGGCACCCAGGTGCCGTGGGAAAGCACCTCGCTGGAAGAAAACATCTACCTCTTCCCCACCGTGATCCGCAATTTGACCGAAGCCGACCGGGACGAGCTGCTGGAAAAAGAAATGACCGCTTGGCTCAAGGTCAAAAGCAGCCAGGATCCCGAAGCATTGGCCGCTTACATCCGCGAATTTCCCAGTGGCAGCGCCAGCGAGCTGGCCCAGTCGCGCCTGAGCCGCATGCTGTCGATTCATACGGCGCAAGAATCACATCGCCGTCAGGCTACTGCTCTGGCCAGCTCCAAAGCTGCGCAAGAACTGGCCGCCCGTGAAGAAGAAGCGCGCCAGCGCGTGGCCCAGGCTGAAGAAAAACGCTTGGCCAGCGAGCGCATTGAGGCCGAGCGGGTGCGCCTGGCCCAACTTGAAGCTGCCCGTGAAGAAGCCCTGCGTCAACAACTGGCGCAGGAGATTGCGCAGCGGGAGCAGGCTGTGCGTGCAGAGCAAGAGCGCGCCCGCGCCGCCGAGCTGGAAGCCGCTCGCGTAGCCCAGGCGCAGCAGGAAGCGGCGCGCCAACTTGAACAGCAGGCGCAGGCTGCGGCCCAAGCGCTGGAGCGCAGCCAAGCCGAGGCCAACCGCTTGCAAGCTGCCCAAGAATCTGCAGCACGCGCACAAGCGGCCCGTCTGGCCGCAGAAAAAGCCCAGCAGGCCCAACAAGAAGCGCAAAGAGTTGCCGCAGCGCGCGAAGAGGCCGCCCGGCAAAGCCAGTTGCAGGCCCAGCTTGCGCAGGCTCAGTTGCAGCGCCTGCAAGCGCTGCAGGCCGAAAAAGAAGCCAACGAACGAGCCTTGGCCAAACAAGCTGAACTGGCTCGGGCAGAGCAAGCGCGGCAGGTGCAGTTGCAACAGCAGGAAGCCGCCCGTTTGGCTGCGGAGAAACAAAGCCTGCTGGCCGCAGCCGCCCTGCCCTCCGCGCCCAAAGTGCTGGCCGCTACACCCCACTTCAAAGGTTATGCCGAGCACCAGCGCAGTTACCGCGTGGGGGATGTGTTCACCATCAGCGTGATCGACGCGTTTACCAAGATCAGCAAACCTTTGGTGATGACGGTAACGCAAGTGGATGTGGATGCCGAGCGGGTGGTGTACAACGATGGTGAGTTTGTTTCCGACCTGATGGGCAACACCACCACCAACCAACGCGGCTCATTCAGCACCCCGCGCCAGTTCTATCCGGCGGAACTGATCGTTGGGCACAAGTGGCAATCGCGCTTCAAGCAAACCCGGCCCAATGGCGTGGTGTACACCTTTCAGTACGATCTGAAGGTGGTGGGCAAGGAAACCATCACCGTGCCCGCCGGTACTTTTGAGGCGTACAAGATTGAGGCGCGTGGTTTCAATATGGACCTGGGCCATCGCTTGGAACGCAATATTTGGGTCACACCGGGCATTACTGCCGACATCGTTCACGAAATCAAGGTCCACAAACCCAATGGGCGTTGGGAACAAAACGACCGGCAAGAGTTGGTGTCTTATGTGAAGGGAAAGGCCTGACCTTGAATCGGGCCGGGACTATGCCAGCGGTGCATTTGGGCGCATTTAAAAATGTTGCCAATCGCTTGTAGAGCGCACCGCAGCTATTTGTTTCGTCTCACAAGCAAACTTGGCAAATCACAGGTTCAGTTCAATTCAGCGATGCGGGACTCTTGCGTCTGAACGCGAATGAGCCTGTTGTGTATGGCAAGGCGCTCCTCTGGATCGGCCTTGAACATTCTGAGCACGATTTTTTCAGCAACCAGGCGATACCTGCGTCGGTTGTTGGCCAATGGCATGGCACGCCAGTCCATGGCATGAAGCCACTGCCAAAGTTCATCATCAATCGGATACCGAATTCGCATGCGAAGATCATCCCGCACGATGCTGGTTCCAACAGGTGGCTTGTCTATGGACCCTGAAAGCTGACGGGGTTTTCGAACACCGGTCATGGTTCGCACGTTATCGATCAGTTTGGTGAATAGTTTCATGCAACGCTCTTTCTGTCTTTTTGTCTGTCACTTTGTTAGATCATTTTAACAAGCCATCGACAACACCAGTGCATCCTGACTTACATACGTTTTTAAGCCATTGCGCAAGTAATACAAGCGCAAGCAGCTATTATTTTTGCAGCAAATAGCACGCATTTAAGCATTCAGAATAATTCTTTCGCCTGAAGAAAACGCCTATCCACGGCTAAGATACCATGCACAAAATCATCGAATGCGCAGTTGGGTTTAGGCGTTCCTGCTTGCCCAATCTATTTTTTTGCGTGTTTTTATTTTTTCGAGATGGGAGATAACCATGTTTGCTGGTGACCACGATATTGAGCGTGCGGTGGCCGAACTTGCTGCCATCCTGCCCGAGCCACTGCGCCCTCTTGCGCGAGTAGCTTACGATTACCGATGGACATGGTCTGTGGACGGCAGCGCTCTGTTTCAGGCCATTGATGCCGAACGATGGGCGCGCAGCAGGCACAACCCCCGGCGCCTGCTGTCCGAGTCACACCCCTTGACACTCGAACGCGCAGCAACCAATCCCGCATTGGTAGAGCGGGTCAACTACCTTGCTGCAGAACTTGCCGGTGATCGCGCACGCCCAGAGCTCGCCGGAGCGGTCAATACGGCCCACCCGGTGGCGTTTTTCTGCTGCGAGTTTGGCATCCACGGCTCCTTGCCCATTTACTCTGGTGGCTTGG
This sequence comes from Candidatus Rhodoferax bjergmarkensis, assembly GCA_016708345.1. GTDB lineage: Bacteria > Pseudomonadota > Gammaproteobacteria > Burkholderiales > Burkholderiaceae_C > Rhodoferax > Rhodoferax bjergmarkensis. The sequence goes on along the minus strand of JADJFX010000009.1, from coordinate 172,942 downwards.
GCGTGCTAGCCGGCGACATTCTCAAGGAAGCGTCTGATCTGGCCTTGCCGATGGTGGGCGTGGGCCTGATGTACCGCTCGGGCTATTTCCATCAGCGCATCGATGTGACCGGCTTTCAGCATGAGTTCTGGATCGACACTGACCCCGAGCGGCTTCCCGCCGTCAAGGTCACCGGTTCCGATGGACTCCCGGTCAGCATCTCGGTGCCCGTGGATGGCGAAGACGTGACCGTGCACATTTGGCGGGTGGACGTCGGAAGGGTACCGCTGTACCTGCTGGACACCGACCTGCCTGAGAACAGCCAGGTTGGCCGCTGGATTACAACCCGGCTTTACGACAGCAACCGTGCCATCCGGTTGGCGCAATATGCCATTCTTGGCGTGGGCGGCGTGCGGGCCTTGCGTGCGCTGGGTATCAGCCCGACGGTTTACCACATGAATGAGGGACATCCCGCTTTGGGTGTATTTGAATTGCTGGCGCAGGCCAAGGCGCAGCCCCATATCAGCCCCGAAGCTGCTTGGCGCGCAGTGCGTGATCAAGTGGTCTTCACCACCCACACACCCATCCCCGCTGGCAACGAAACTTATCAAAGAGAAGAAGTGCTGAAAATGCTCGGCAGAATTGCTGACATGGCGGGCGAGCGGGAAAGCTTCTTGGCCCTGGGTCGCATCGACCCCGCAAACACCCATGAACCTTCTGGCCTGACACCGCTCGCGCTGCGCTCCAGCCGCCATGCCAACGCCGTCAGTCGACGCCACGGCCAGGTAGCGCGCGCTCTATGGCACCCCCTGTTTCCCGGGCAGGCGGTGGAAGATGTACCCATCTCCCACGTCACCAACGGTGTGCATGTCCCCACCTGGCTGCATGGACCGATGCGTGAGTTGCTCGACAAGTACCTCGGAAACGGCTGGCTAACGCGAGCCGATCAGCCCGCCACGTGGGCCCCCGTGAACAACATTTCTGCCAAAGAGCTGTGGGAGGCGCGCTGCGCGGCACGTCGACAATTGACAGAAATGGTGGCCCATCGTGCGGTCAGCGACCGGCTGGGTCGCGGTGAGGCCCTCGACTACGCGGAAGCCGCCGGAACTTCGGGCATCGGCTTCGATCCGGATCGCCTCACCATCGGTTTTGCCCGTCGGCTTGCCACCTACAAACGGATTCACCTCGTCGCCCTGTTGCCCGAGCGCGCCATTGCGCTGGTGGGGGGAGCCCATCCAGTCCAATTTGTGTTCGCAGGCAAAGCCCATCCGGCTGACAACGCTGCGAAAGAAGTCGTGCGCCAGGTTTTCTCGCTCAAAAAAGCGCCCGGTGTTGCCGGGCGCGCCGCCTTTCTGGAGGACTACGACATTCCTCTGGCAGGCCACCTCGTAGGGGGGTGCGACGTCTGGATCAATGTGCCTCGCCCACCCTTGGAGGCCAGTGGAACCAGTGGCATGAAGTCCTGCCTGGGGGGAGGTCTTCAACTCTCGGTGCTCGATGGCTGGTGGGCCGAAGCCTACGACGGAACCAATGGCTGGGCCATCAACGGTGATGTGGACCCCGATACCGATGCGCAAGACCAGCGCGACGCCTGCGCCTTGTTTGACCTGATGGAGAACGAAGTGGTCCCAATGTTCAACGAGCGCGACGCAGACGGCATACCGCAACGCTGGGTGGCCATGATGCGCCGCAGTCTGCTCACCAACGGCCCCCGCTTTTCAGCCACCCGCATGGTGCTCGACTATGCTGGACGGGTCTACCCGCCGATTGACCGCCGCGGCATGACCGGTCAGACCGGCCCCAAATCTTCACGCCCACCAGACCGGCTACATCATCCCTAACAGGCGCGGGAACCAGGTGGACAGGCCGGGCCAGTAGGTCACCACCATCAAAAACCCTAGCATGGCCAGCAGCCAGGGCCACACGGCCACCGTCAGCTCCGTAATGCCCATCTTGGTGATGCCAGAAGCCACGTAAAGGTTCAAACCGACCGGCGGATGGCACATGCCAACCTCCATGTTCACCACCATGATGATGCCAAAGTGAACCGGATCAATGCCGAGCTTCATGGCCACCGGGAACAGGATGGGGGCAAAAATCAGCACGATGCTGGAGGGTTCCATAAAGTTGCCCGCCAGTAGCAAAATGATGTTCACTGCCAGCAAGAAAGTGACCACCCCCAGACCATGGCCTAGCATCCAGTCAGCCAGTGCTTGGGGAATGTTCTCGTTGGTCATGATGAAACTGAACAATACCGCGTTGGTGATGATGTACAGCAGCATGGCCGACATATTGGCCGAGTTGAGCAAGACTTTGGGCACATCTTTGAGTCCCATGTCTTTGTACACAAAGACGGCCACCACAAAGGCATAGACCGCGCTCATGGCGGCAGCCTCGGTTGGGGTAAACATGCCGCTGTAAATACCGCCCATCACAATCACGATCAGCAGCAAGCCCCAAGCCGAAGCGCGAAAGGCTTTGAAGCGCTCGGACCACGTGGCGGTGGGCAACCTCGGATAGTTGAACTTGCGTGCTCGGTACCACGTTACGCCACCCAACACCCCCGCCAAGACAAGACCCGGCACCACACCCGCCATGAACAAAGCGCCCACCGACGTATTGGTGGCCACCGAGTACATCACCATCACAATGGAAGGCGGAATCAAAATACCCAAAGCACCTGAGGTGGTGATAACACCGGCACCAAAGCTTTTGGGAAACCCGGCCCGGGTCATGGCAGGCAGCAAAATCGAACCAATGGCGACCACCGTGGCAGGCGATGAGCCCGATACTGCGGCAAACAAAGCGCAGCCCACCACACCGGCCAGACCTAGGCCACCGTACCAGTGCCCGACCATGCTGGACGCAAAGTTGATCATGCGCCGGGCCACCCCACCGTGGGTTAAAAAATTGCCCGCCAAAATAAAAAAAGGAATCGCCATGATCTCGAACTTTTCGATACCAGTGAAAAGTTTGAGTGCCACCGATTCCAAGGGCACAGAAGTAAACCCAAACAAAAAGGTCAGAACCGTCAACCCCAGCGAAATCGAGATCGGCATGCCGGTGAGCATGAGCACCAGCAGCAAAATGAAGATGATGGCGGCATTCATTTCACACCGCCTTTGCCGCCATGCAACTCAGCGGGATGCAGGTTATCGCCCATGGCGTAGGGGTTGACATCAACGGCAATTTCATCATCCAGACCATCTACATGACCATGGTCGTGGTGCGGCAGCTCGCCCGTTTTCAGAAAGCCGCGCATCACCTGCAAAAACCGAAAACACATCAAGCTGGTGCCCAGCGGAATGGCGCTGTAAACCATCCAAGTGGGCCACTCCAGGTCTGGTGTCGTTGGCCCTTCGGGGATACCGTCCAGCGGCATACCCGCAAGGTGAAGAAAGGCATAGTGCGCCCCGTTTTCCCAAACGAAACGAGCACCCAAAGTAGCCACTATGGCGGTAAACAATGCACCTGCACCCAATCCAAACACGATGAATTTGGCACGCATCTTGTCGCTCAGGCGGTTGATCAGCACATCAACCCCCACATGAATGCCGGTCCGCACACCGTAGGCAGCGCCAAACTTGGCCATCCAGACAAACATGATGACCGTCAGTTCCTGAGCCCAACTCAGGCTCAGTGACAAGAGCCAGTCCTGCACCCCCGGAATGGCCAAGCCCGCCGCATAACGGTGAACCACCGCAACAAAGATGATTAACGTTGCAGCTGCCATGAGAAAAGTGACAATCCACTCTTCAAGGTGATCCAATATTTTCATGGCCCGAACTCCTTTGACGAGTCGTTAATGTCGCTGCAAAGCATGCGGACTATGCTTCAACTTAAAGCGCATTGGGGTCGAAACCCGTCTCCTTGTAGATGGTTTGCAGGGTGTCCTTGCCCACGCGATCCGCCATCTTGATGTGTACGGGGGCCATGGCTTTCTTGAGTGCCATGCGTTCCTCTTTGGTTGGTTCGTAAACAGTGGTTTTGCCACTCTTGCGAACACCGGCCAGCGCCAGGTCATTTTCTTCCTGGGCAATCTTGTTGGCATAAACCGTGGCCTCTTTCATGGCCTGCTCCAGCTGACCACGCACATCCGCTGGCAACGCATCCCAGAATTTCTTGTTCACAATCACAGCGTAACCAAGGTAGCCATGGTTGGTGAGCGAAAGGTGCTTTTGCACCTCATGCATTTTCTGGGTGTAAAAGTTGGAGATGGGATTTTCGGTGCCATCCACCACGCCCGTCTGAAGCGCTTGGTAGACCTCGGAGAAAGCCATCACTTGGGCAATGCCACCTAACGCACGAATCTCCTCTTCGAGTACCTTGGATGACTGAATGCGAAACTTCTTGCCTTTGAAGTCAGCTACGTTTTTAAGCGGTACATTGGCTGAAAAAGATTTAAACCCGTTATCCCAGAACGCCAAGCCTTTGATTCCCTTGGGCTCCAGCTTGGCCATAAGACTTGCACCTACCGCCCCTTGCGTAATTTTGTGCAAGTCAGCCTTATCGTCGAAGATAAAGGGCAAGTCAAACGCCTCAAACTCCTTCACACCCAAAGGGCCAAACTTGGCCAGCGAGGGTGCCAGCATCTGCACCGAGCCAATTTGAAGTGCCTCCATCTCTTCCTTGTCTTTGTACAAGGCACTGTTGGCATAGACTTCAACTTTTATTTTTCCTTTGGTGAGCTCAGACGCCTTTTGTGCAAAAAACACTGCCGCCTTGCCCTTGGGGGTGTCGACGGCTACAACGTGGCTGAATTTGATGACGGTTTGTGCACTGGCGGCCAGAACGGCACTGCCCAGCACAATGCCAGCCAGAATTTGTGAAATTTTCATATGCAGTCTCCTCAAGGTCTAATGATGAAGTGCCCATCTATCGGGCACATGACTCGCACTGTAAACAGGTATTACACAAATTGCCAGAGTGAAAACCATAATGCCATCCGGCGAATCACGAAAGATTCATGGGATGGCATTTTTAAGAACCCGGCAGCAAGCGGTCAAGCCGCCAGAGACGTACTTGAATTTTCTAAACTTTACAGTCCAGCGTTCTTCAAACGGTTGGCTTGGGTACGAAACACTGTGACAGGGTTGGTCTCAAACAAATTGACGATACCAATCGTTTGATTGACTTCATCCAAGTGGTTCATTCTGTAGTCGTCACGAATCACCTGGCCCAGATGTGATGAGCAGCTTGCCACCAAACCATCGTTCTTGGCTCCCCCAAATGCCAGAGAGGTCAAGGCCAAGGCTGGGTCCAAAATGTCGAACACATTGGTGTAGGGCTGGGCACCGCTCCACGAGTAATAGCGAACACCACCCACTGAATAAGCACCTTGACCACAAGCAGTGGTGGGCACGCCTTGAGGGTGATCTTTATTGAATTTGGCTGCACCTGCTGTGCTCAAGGAGTTCACAGCGCCCAGAGAATTTTGCGATAAACCTGATCCACCCGACAAAAAGCTGATGATGGAACCCAAGCCGTTGGTGATGGACACCAGTGCAGAATTGGTGATGGAACCGGGAGGTGCTACCTTCAAAATAATGTCTGCCACGGCAGAACCCTTGTTCACCCCCGCGATTGACGACACCGAGGCCACCAAATCAGGCCGCACAGAAGCGGCATAACGTGAAGTAGGGCCACCATGACTGTGACCCATCAAGTTGACTTTGGCAGCACCCGTAGCAGCCAGAATTTTTTTGATTTGCAAGACCAATTGTTCACCGCGTACTTCTGTACTGTTGGCAGCAGAAACCTGTACCACAAAAACCTTGGCACCATCGGCGCGCAGGGCAGAAGGAACACCGTAGAAGTACTCGACCGGGCCGATATTGTCAAAGCCAAACAGGCCATGCACCAGCACAATGGGGTATTTGGTTTGGGTGTAGGTACCGGCAGAAGCGGTGGAAAGGGTAAGGGCCAAAGCACATGCACCCAAGCAGGTCATCACAGTTTTTTTCATGGTTGTCTCCAAAAACTTTACGATTCAATTGATTAAAAATTCACATTTGCAGGCATCAATACAAAATACAGATTTGTGTACGCTTGCACTGTTTCGCAATATTACTTTTTTCTTCAATTTTTGTCATTCAGGTAAACCCGGTAGCGGGTTTACCCTTATCTTGGACCGTGTGAAGCAGAATTTCTGCATCCCTTATGGCTGTTCGTAAGCTGGCAAGCGGCGGCGCTCGTTCTCGTCGAAGCGGGACTGCTGCAGTTGAGACAAGGCCATTTGACGCTCGGACTCCGGTGAATCCGCATGCGTTTTGAGCAATTTGTTTCGCTCACTCAAATAGTCTGTAATGCGCGCCTTCCAAGCCAATTCCTCGCGGTCCACCTCGGCCAAACGTGCGGCAGCTTCCGGATTGAGTTCTTTGGTGCGCATGCGATAAATATCGTCTTCGCTGGCCCCCTTGGCCCGCATAGCCTGTGCCATTTCTTCGAGCCTGATCACCACCCGCGGTGCCTCGCGCTCTTCGCGCAGTGCGGCTGGCATTGCAGCATCCAAAGCGGCATACTTTGCTTTTTTCTGCGCGTCACTCAGACCCGGCGTTTGGTCAACCTCCAGTCTGGCAATGGCATCCATGTCGTAAGCATCATCAAACCCGAACATGCCTTGGGTTTCCTGCTCGCTGAAATAGTGGGCACGCAGATCTTGCATGGCCAAAAAGCGTTTTCGTATGGCCTGCACACCGGTTCCCGCCAGATCGGGTTTCTTCTCCAGATCAACAAGTGCTCGCTTGAACTCCAGATACAAGGCCAACAAGCGCTTGGCAGCGCTTGCCTGCGCGGGCGGCAAACTGCGGTCGAGTTCGCTCCTGATCTGCTGGGTTATCGCCTCAATGCTTTGCTCGCCCACTGCGCTAAGGTAGTAGTCAAACATGCGCCTCAATTCTGCATAAGCTAAACCAAGCGCTTGATCAGCTGGTCGAATGGCCTGCGTCGCCGCCAAATCTCCGTCAGGCACGGTACCTTGCATCGAATTCGCAAAGGCACCGTCCTTGGACAAACCGGGCGCATCTGGTTTGCCATCAGGGGTGAATTGTGGCCACAGCAACCAAGCTGCACTCACCAGCGCAATAAGCACCAAGCCAAGGCCAACACGGGAACGGGTCAGCCTCATCGACACTTACAAACCTGCATTCTTCAAGCGATTGGCGTGCGCGCGGTACAACGAGACGGGGCTGGTCTCAAATAAATTAACAATACCCACGGTTTGATTGACCGCATCCAAGTGATTCATGGCATAGTCCGCCCGAATTACACGCCCTAAACGCTGGCTGCATGCGGAAACCAAGCCATCGTTCTTGCCACCCCCAAAAGCCAGCGATGTCAGTGCCAACAGCGGGTCGGCGATGTCAAACATATTGGTATACGAACGCGCGCCTCCCCACGAGTAATACGCCACGCCACGCACTGCGTAAGCACCTTCTCCGCAAACTGTGGTGGGAACCCCTTCAGGGTGTGCCAGATTGAACTTGGCTGTGCCCCCAGTGCTCAGTGAGGTAGCTGCTGCCAACGCATTTTGTGGCAAACCTTTTCCACCGGACAAAAACCCAATCAACGAACCCAGTCCATTGGACACTGTAACAAGCACAGATCGTGCGAGTGACCCAGGGGGTGCCACACCCAGCACCACATCTGCCACGGCCGAACCCTTGTTCACGCCATTCACAGAGGTCACCGAAGCAACCAATTCAGGGTGAACAGATGCGACATAGCGCGAAGTAGGGCTGCCTTGGCTGTGCCCGATAAGGTTCACTTTGGCGGCACCACTGCTGGCCAAAATTTTACGCACCTGGCTCAGCAATTGTTCACCGCGCACCTCGTGGCTGTTGGCTGCAGACACCTGCACCAAATACACCCTGGCACCATCCGCACGCAAAGCAGAAGGAATGCCATAGAAGTACTCAACCGGACCTATGTTGTCAAACCCAAAAATTCCGTGCACCAGCACAATAGGATATTTAGTCTGGGTGTAAGTTCCTGCCGAAGCAGCAGAAACGGTGAGCGCAAGCGCACAGGCCGCCAAGCAAGTTGTCAGTGTTTTTTTCATGGTGTCGTCGGGATGGTGAACAATTAAGAAATAGTTTTTTGAAACAAGCGCAAAAACAGCAGGTGCTTAAATTCAGCTTATAGGCAATAACATGCAGTTGCGTTGTTTTCTAAATTGTATTTTTTGATTCGTTTTTAGTCACCCGTAATAACCCTTTACGGGTAAACCCGGACTCATCTTCGGACTGAATTTGCTTTGCCACATGCAGCCCAATTGAAAAAGGCCCTACGCATTCAATCGCAGAGCCGTCAAAGATGCTGCCCATTTTATGCAGCCATGTCATCAATCAATTAAGGTGCTGTTGCAGCAGCCTTCAGACGCTCACCAATCTTTTGCTGCAACGCTTCCATCTTGGGGGTGATGGTGGGAGCCATTTCAGCAGCAATTTTTTTGCCCAGCGCTTTTTGAATTTCTGGTGTCACTGCTTCAAATTTGGCCTTTACAGGCGCTTCAAACATGGCAATGATCTGACGTAACTCAGCTTCAGTAAACTTTTCAGCCAAAATGGGCACCACTGTAGATTGCACCAATTTATTGGATGTTTCACGAACCATAGGAACAGTTTCGTCATAAAACTTTTGTGTTTCAGCCGAAATGTCTTTTAAGGCACTGTCACGCCGCTCTGGCGCAACCCGCCCTTGAAGAACCACCTCGGCCTTGCGCAGGGAATCATCAATTGGCCTGCGCAACATGGCCATTCCAACAGACTCTAAAGGCCACAACTGCAGCAGGCGTTGAATGAGTTGGTTTTTGGTGGACTGTGCGCTGGCCGTACAGGCAACGCAAATGAGGACGATTCCGGCAACAATTTTGAACATGAAGCACCTTGAAATGAAAAATTAAAGTGAAATTAAACCAGAAATGAAAATGACGTAGCGCGCTTAGAACTCGTGTGAAATACCAATACCCAAATACCGGATGGTGATAGATCCGTTCACATCCATCGCCGCATAGGGGTTGTACACGATATTAAAGAAGTCATCGCAGTTCATATTGCAGCTGGTACGCGCCGGAACGTAGTAGCGACCAGTCATGTGGCTGTAGGTAACGTTAAAGGCGGTTCCCGTGCTAAATTCACGGGCCCGTTTTTTGTATTCAAAACCGATGCTTTTGACCACCGTATCCGGCATTGGTGCAAGCACCGCCAACTGACTCAAAGGCAATGAACTCTTGCGTGGCTCATAGCCAAATCGCAAAGCAAAGCGGTCGCTTACTTGGTATTGCATGCCCATACCCCAGTTCCAAACATTCACAAAACCCAAGTTCATGGTTAACTGATTCGACGGCGTAATGCCAAAAATGCGCGCCATCTTGAGCATTTCAATGTCATTGTCAAACTTCAGGGTCATTGTCTTCATTTTGGCCCAGTCGGTGTAACTGAAGTCCACCGTAAATTGGAGCTTCGGCGTCGGTTTGACCTTAAACCCCATTTGGAAACGGTCAGGAAATGGAACGGTTGTAATAACATTGCCGGTTTGCACCTCGGGTATGGAGGTAGGCATGCCGGTCGTGGCAGCCACCACCGGCCCCAACAAGCTGGAGTGAATACCCTGCACAAACAAGCGCATCACCGGGTCTACCGTGAATTTGTAGGTGCCCTTGAAAATAGTTTTTGAGCCGCCTTGGAAGGTAGCCCCCATGGCAAACCAACTCTTGGGCTCCCACAAAACACCAAAATTCACGGTTGGATCAAGCGGCGCTGTCATGTCCAGTTCAAGATTGGCCACCCGCTTGAACGGGTTGAGCATGCCTTCGGGGCCACCACCACACAGGCCAAAGGTCAGCGTGTCAAACATCTGACCATTTCCTCCCGGGCAGACGGCTTTTTGCAAAGACCCCATCGTGCCCAGCAGCTTGTTGGGCATGCGCATGTCGGTGTTGATAAAGATGGCGTGGAAAGCAATTGGAGCCGCGATACCAAATGACAGGGTATCACTAAACTTGTAACCAACTGACGGCGAGGCCAATACGAGCCGTTCCATCAGAACAGTACGACCCTGGTAAAGTGATGGACCATTCGGTTCATTGCTTCGATCCAGCGACATCATGAATGTGGGATAGGCAGAAGCATTACCGAAAGTAAACGGCGAACCTTCTTGGTGCCATGTAAACCCTAACGCACCCGCAACAAGAATCGGCGGATGCCAAGGCATTAAACCTAGACCAGGCAAATAGAGTCGGTGCGTACCTTGGCCCTGCTTGGCGCCATCTAAAGGATCATCTCTGAAGCCACCTATGTTCATATCCGGGTCTGCAATAAATCGCTCATTGGTGGAAATTTTTGCGACTGTGATGTTATCGGTCTTTGTTCTAGGCACCGTGACGCGCGTCAACCCGGCCGGATTGAAGTGAATCGACATCACCGCTGGGGGATCAGCCGTGACGGCGTTGCCCAGTGCCATTGCCTTTGGGTCAATTGCAATATTTTCAGCGAGTGCCGCCATCGCCACTGGAACATACCCGGCACCCAGCAGACAAGCCGCCATGAGCCAACGCAACACCACTCTGCGCCTTGCAGTTTGAAAGAGTCCCATCACGATTGAGCCCTCTTAGAAATTCAGGGGCAGCGACATGTCAAGCGAGAAATTGGGGGCGCTTGCAGTTAAACCAATGCCCACAGAGGTGTTGACCGTGGTTTTAGGTGACACGCGGTAACCCAGCCCTATGCTCAAAATACCACTGGCTTGCGTGGAGGTACGCGTGTCAACATACTCGCCAACGCTGTTCCTGAACTTTAAAAACGTTCCGGTTGAGATTGACTCTTGGAAAGAAATATTGGTGGTGATCGCGTAAGACAGCGCATAGGCAAAACCACCGCCAAAGCTGAGGCTGTAGCCTGGTTTCACATAGGTCAGTGTCGCGCCGGTTGCCGAGCTGAATTGGTTCACGTTGGTTGCAGGCAGGCTGTAGGTAGCGCCAAAGGATCCGAACAGAGCCACAGGATCCACAACCTTGCTGATGTTAAGACCTGCAGTAATCGCAGCGGTGCCTGAACCCGTTGACAGACCCGTGTTTTCCATGATCTTGAAGGGACTGGTGCCGGTTGGCAAACGCAAACTGGTGGAAAAAGTCAATGAGGCTGCATCGCGCTGCACGCCAAACGGCTGAAAACGGGTGCCTATGGAAACATCACCAAGCGCGTTGGCAACCCCGGTGTATTTGTTGTTTTGACCAAACTTGCTGACGATAGGAATGCTGACGTTGAGGGTCAAATTGTTGCGCAGACCATAGTCCAATGAAATGGTATTGGTCACCGCATGCGAATCTTCGTTCACAACTCCCGCAAATCCACCATTGGTCGAATCTTGGACAATTCTGTCTTTACCGGAGTAAGAGTAATTCATGCTGTAGGTCAAGCTATGGCTGCCTCGCTTGAGCAGTGAATAGTCTTTATCAACGGCGGTCAACGTCATTTTCAACAGTTCAGCCTGATCGACGTCTGTGTCCTTTTTACCCAGCGCTTCACTCACAGCAGAATTATTGGGTGTTGGTTTGGCTGCTGGCGCTTGCGAAGCGGGTGCGGGAGGTGCCGGATCTTGTGCGTAGACCGGAAACACAAGCGCAGTGGCTACCAAGCCAAAAAGTGAACGAAACTTCATGAGAATTCCTAAATGATTTAAATAATATATGATTTTTTAATTTCGATCGCCGCTCACCGCTTGTAAATCGATATACCTGTTGGAATTGCGTCCCGATAGCCAGGCTCTGCGCGACGATCGTTCATTTCACGCCCCAACTGCAACGGTGTATGAGCAACTATAGTGAAACTGGCGTTTTTCCTGATGCGGTCCGGATCGATCACGCCAAGTTCGTTGTCTGTGAGTGCCAACCGATGTGGTGCCAGTCCGTCTTTGGGACCCGTCATGATAAAAAGTGTATTTCGATCCCACAGGGTCTTGAATTCCGCAACAGAGAACGTGATGTTGCCTGCCGATGGATCAGCGATGTAAACCAAACCATCGCGAATACCGCGGAAGATCACAAAATGCTTGAAACCGGCGTAGTCAATCGGAACAATTGCGGGACCCTTGAGCTCAGCTAAATCTTTGATTTCACCCTTGAAGCCAGCACCCACCACCCCGAAAGATGCCACATAGCGTTTCATGTCCAGCAATGAAAAGCCACGCCGCTCCATGATTTTTTCTTTTTCACCGTGTGTGATCATGCCGTCCATGGCATCCTGCTCTGACACGGTAATGCCCAAATCGTTGTTCAAAATCGTCACAAGTGCTGCCGAGCCACAACTGTAGTCATAGGCTTGACGGATGATGTTGCGAAATTTCATTTCAGAAAACGGCTCCATCCGAACAGGCTGGGTGATGATGCCATTTACAGCACTCAGTTGCCGTATTTCGAAGCGATTTTTTGGCAAATCAATAGGCTCACGATTCGACCAGAGTGCAGACCCCCAATCGCAATGGCAATCCAGGTAAATAGAAATGCAATCATGAAACTTCACGGGATGGCCCCGAACTCCGCTGGTCGATATTGATGGGGGATAAGGTGCACACGAACCACCCACCCAAACCCGTGATTCCTCGTTCCAACTCTTGGATGAAATTCGTGCATATCATAGTGATTGATTCGATGCTATGTTTGTCTTATTGTTCATGCCAGCTGCTACTGCGATCTGAACTTGATGTTGAAATGCTGAAGCTGCATGGAGCCGATGGAACTTGAGCCCAGATTCAGGGGGCCGGTGGGCGTGTTGAACGTGATGTTCTCGATGTTCATCTTGCCAGTGGCGGCATCACCCACCTTGGGAAAGTCGATACCAAACTGCAGGCGATCACCGCCGGACTCTCGCACAATATTGAACTGACCGGGCTGATTGACCAGGTCGGCAATCACCCACGCGCCTGTGCCGCTGGCAGCCCCAAGGGAGACGCCGGACATGGAAAATTGACCGCCCGTGTTGCCAAGCCCGTTGGGCTGCATCAACACGCTGGCAATGCTCAGTTTTTGGGCTAAACCAAAGGCCATGCCGCCTTTGTCGGACGAGCTCAGCTGCATGCTTGAGCCCGCATTCAAATATTCACTGAGGGTCACGCTGGAGCCAAAAGTTTTGCCATCGGCGGTGATCGCCATGTCATAGACTATGTTCAGCGGTTTGGTACTGGCAATGTCGGGGTAGACCCAGTTCATGAAATCCGGTTTACCCGCAGCGCCGTTCACAATGTCAAGCGAGAGCGCGTAAAACCCGGTGACCTTCACGTTGTTTTGACTGATCGAGGTGGGCTTGCCTGCGGTGTCCACGCTGAAAACATTCGAGCCGATGCTGGTGTTCAGGTTCAAGGCAAAGCTGACACCGTCCTTGCCCTGCACCTGTGAGAGCACGCCATCGTCCAATTCCTGCATGTCGGCGGCACCGGCCACAGCGCTGATGCCGAGCAAGCCCAAAAGAGCAGCCTGACGCATCAGGCTGGTGCGCTTGAGCGAGCAGAACAATGAAAGCCTGCGGGTAGGATTCATGAGGGTGTGCTCCATGGTTAAGCGTGTAAGTTAGCGCGGCAAATTGGGTGAGGGTGTGGCGGTCACGCCGGGGGCGCTGACGTTGTAGGCTGTGAGGCGATCGCGCCAGTTGAGCCAGACACCGGCTTGGGCCGTGACGGGCGCTTCGGTCACGCCGGCAGGGGCTTTGAAGGTGACGGGTTTGGCCAGCACAGAGATCCACATGTCGCGGCTCGGGCCTGTGGCGTCACCGGCGGTGATGCCGCCGATTTGGGACAGGGTCAGGCACGGTGCAGGTGTGCAGGTGGGAGTGCTGCCGGTCTGACGCGCGCCGGTCAGGTCAAGTTTTTGACCCGGTGCCACAGTGCCACCGTCAACCAGCATGGAGCCGCTGATGGCAGAGGCGATCAGGCTGACGTCGCCAGCGATGCCATCAAAGCCCAGGCGCATGCCAATGACTTCGTTGTTGCCCGCGCCGCGCGAGTTGTCGTAGACGAATTGAATAAAGGGTTTGGTGATGCTCACCAGTTTTTGGGCGGCGGTGCCATCGCTGCGGCCAAAGCGCAGGTGCTGGATGTTGACATCGCTCCCGGCGATCGCTCCCGCACCGAGGTCGCGTGCGTAAGTGCCCAAAGCGAGGTCTTTGAAGTTGGCGTTGAGGGTGACGTCGGCATTGAGGGTGATGGTGGAGAAGTCGAAGCCACCTTCTGTGGTGTTGGTGAACGCAACCATGCCTTGGCCGCTGACGTCTGCGAGCTCATCTTCGGCGAGTTCAGCAGGCGCACTCCATGCCAAGGAACTGCAGCACAGGGCAGCCACAGCGGTGGCGCGCATCAGGAAAAGGGATAGGTGCGTACTCATGGTGTCTCCAGATTTCGGTTTATCCATCAGGATGGTGCGAGGCCAGCCATTTGACGCTCGTCACGAGGTGGTGGTCCTCTTAATAAAAAACGGCTCCCAACTTACGCCGGGGGCCGTTCTATTCTAAGGACTTAACCTTCAGCCTCTAAGAGGCCAAGGCTTAGTGAGCCCAGATGTAAGCTGTAGTACCAGCCAGGTTCAGGCCGTTGATGGCGATAGAACCGAAAGAGGCTGTGGAGTTACCCATTTCCATTCTGGCAACAGAGATGTTGAGCAGCTTGGTAGTGGTGATTTGTGGCAAACCGATACGGACAACGTCGCCTTTGGGAGCGAAATCAGCAATAGCTCCGGCGTGCGGGGTAGCCATGGAGCCGCCGGCATCTGTCAGCATACCCAAGGTACCTGGCAGAGCTTCAGCTTTCCATGCAGTGTTGGACATGATGTCCATGGTAGCGGCGATCGCGCCAGTGAATTTGATGCCTTTGAAGCTGATAGAACCACCAGCTGCATCCGTGTCGGTGTACACGAAAGAAGCGATGTTGATGTTCAGGTCAGCAGCGATAGACACACCGTCTTGACCAGCGACTTGGCTCAGGTCTGCGTCGTCAACGGAAGTCATTGCGGAAGCAGCGAAAGTCATGGAAGACATGGCGGCCACGAGTGCCAATTTTTTGAAAGCGTTCATTTTATGTAGTCTCGAAAATTAAGGGTTGATTTACTTTTTTGACGGATACCTGCAGAAACCTGCCATTTCAACTTTGTGGGTTGATCTGGCTTACCTTGTTGCATTCACGTCGCTACAACAAGGTAATGCATTTTAAGTTGAGGGGTTTGTAAGCCCACATCACTTCAAAACACTATGGATGAATATTAACACAGCTGGTTTTGGGTGTCAATAACTATTTTTTGAACTATGTTTCGGGCTTCTCACAACTTATTCGGACGCCAGCGCTTGAGCAGCAGGGCATTGGCCATCACACTGACTGAGCTCATGGCCATGGCTGCGCCTGCCACAACCGGGTTCAAAAAGCCCAGCGCAGCCAATGGAATCCCGGCCACGTTGTAGACAAAGGCCCAGAACAGGTTTTGCCGGATTTTGGCAACCGTTCGGCTAGAAATGTCAAGTGCAGCAAGCACCAATGCCGGGTCACCGCGCATCAGCGTGATGCCGGCGGCATGCATGGCCACATCGGTGCCGCCCCCTGAATTTGCCATCGCCATGCCGACATCTGCTGCAGCCAGCGCGGGCGCGTCATTGACGCCATCTCCCACCATGGCCACCGTGCGCCCTCCATGCTTGAGGGCCATGACTTGCGCCGACTTGTCGCCTGGCAGCACTTCAGCCATCACCTCCCCCGCATCAGCGCGCAAGCCCAAACGCAGCGCCATGGCCTGCGCGGCACCTTGGTTGTCTCCTGAAATCATGACGACTTTGATTCCGCGCATGCGCAGGCCAGCCAAGGCCTCTTTGGCACCGGGTTTGGGCTCGTCGCCAAAGGCGATCAGGGCGAGCAAGCACAAACGACTGCCGGTGCGTTGCACCATGGCGGACACCGTAGCGCCTTGCTGTTGCCATTGCATCACCTGCACGGCCATCGGCCCCACATCAACACCGAGTTCATGCATCCAGCGAAGACTGCCGATGAGGTAAGTGCCTTCGGCGACCTCGCCTTCAGTGCCACGCCCGGGAATGGATTGCACTGAAGCAGGGGGCACCCAAGTGATCCCACGCTGGCTCGCAGCCGCCAGCACCGCTCGCGCCAAGGGGTGCTCGCTGCCGCTTTGCAGGCTGGCAGCCACCGCCAATAGCGTGGTTTCATCCCTTGGCACCTGCGCAGAAGGAGCGCCATCCGCCATCACAAAAGCCGTCAAGCGGGGCAGGCCTTGTGTGAGCGTGCCGGTTTTGTCAAACGCCACGGTGTCCACCTTGTGCGCCAGCTCCAACGCTTGCGCGTCCTTGATCAAAATGCCGTGGGTTGCCGCCACGCCCGTACCGGCCATGATGGCCGCTGGCGTGGCCAAGCCCAAAGCACAGGGGCAGGCAATTACCAACACCGCCACCGCGTGAATCACGGCCACTTCAAACGGGTGGCCACTCAAAAACCAGCCCAAAAGTGTCAGTAACGCAATCACCAGCACCACCGGAACAAACACGGCGCTGACCTTGTCCACCAAGCGCTGAATGGGCGCTTTGCCAGCTTGCGCATCTTCAACCAACCGGATGATGCGCGCGAGCACCGTCTCACTGCCAACAGCTTTGACCCGCATCACGATGCGCCCCTCGCCATTGATGGAGCCCCCTGTCAGCACGCCATCCGGGTCTTTGGCGACTGGCAAGGGCTCGCCGGTGAGCATGGACTCGTCCACCTGGCTATGCCCTTGCAACACCATGCCGTCCACCGGCACCCGCTCACCGGGTTTGACGACCAGTTGATCGCCCACCAGCAACTCGGCTACCGGCACATCTACCTCACCATCAGGCCCCAGCAGATGAGCGACTTCGGGCCGCAACGCATGCAAAGCCCGGATGGCGGAGGTGGTTTGGTGTTTGGCGCGCGCCTCCAGCCACTTGCCCAGCAGCACCAGCGTGATGACGACGGCCGAGCCTTCGAAATACAGATGCACCATGGTGCCGGGTTGGGCGGTGAGCCAAAGCCACGTGGACAAAGCCCAGCCCGCTGTGGTGCCAATGGCCACCAGCAGGTCCATATTGCCCGACAGCGCCTTGAGCGAGTGCCAACCCGCCCGGTAGAAACGAGCCCCCAGGATGAATTGCACCGGCGTTGCAATGGCGAACTGCAGCCAGGCTGGCAGCATCCAATGCAAACCAAAAAGCTCAGCCACCATGGGCAGCACCAAGGGCGCAGACAGCGCCAAACCAATCGCAACGGGCGCAAACCCGGCCCAATGCGAGGCGTTTTCTTGCAGTACTGCCGCATCGCTGGCGCGCGGTTCATAACCGGCGTCACGCACAGCGCGGCGCAAGCGGGCTTCGATCTGCTCGCTGGGCGCTACCACAATGCGTGCCGATTCGGTGGCCAGATTCACCGTGGCGTCCTGCACACCGGGCACTTTTTTCAGCGCTTTTTCAACCCGAGCCACACATGAGGCGCAGGTCATGCCGCCGATGCCGATGTCCACACTCGACACAGGAGGCGAAGTAATTTTTTCAGTGGCCATGGCCTGAGCTTAATCCTTCCGGGGCGTTTGACTTGCGGCTATGCTCACGCCCGCTGCTTGGCAGCGACTTATTGACAGGAGATTTCCAATGATTCAGACCTTTACCGTCACCGGCATGACCTGTGGCCACTGCGAAAAAGCGGTGACACGGGCCGTCAAACAGATTGACCCCCAAGCTGAAGTCACAATTGACCGCACAGCCAACCTGGTGCAAGTTCAGTCCGCCCAGCCACGCGAACAGTTTGCCCAGGCCATTGCCGAAGAAGGTTACGCTGTGGCGGCCTGAACACCGTTAAACACCGTTATGCACCGATGAGCACCCTCGCCCACACGCGCCACAAAATTTACACAACGGTGGCACGCCAGCTGCATGGCGTCGTGCCGTGCTGGGTGTGCGGTGAACATGTGACTGTGAACGATGCCACGCTGGAACACATCCGGCCCCTGAGCGAAGGCGGCAACAGCCACATGGAGAACCTTGCCATCAGCCATGGGCTGTGCAACAACCAGCGCCATGCGCGAAAACCGAGTGCTTGAGCCATTGACCACAGACCAAAATCACTATTATTTTGATAGCTGCTCGCGCAAGATATACGTGCGGAAAAGCCATAAAACACCCCTAAAATGCGGCGACCCTACCCAGCTGTGCACCAGACCATGAAGTTAGAAATCATTTCCAAAACCCCGTCCAGGACACTGAGCAAAACACCTCTTTTGTTTGTGCATGGTGCCTGGCATGGCGCTTGGTGCTGGAAGGTTCATTTCATGGATTTCTTCGCCAAACAGGGCTATAGCGTTCATGCTCTGAGTTTGCGCGGGCATGGCGAGAGTGAGGGGATTGATCGATTGCGCTGGAGCCGCATCGCGGACTATGTGAGCGACGTGGCACAAGTGGCACAAGAGTTGCCGAGCCCACCCATCGTCATCGGCCACTGCATGGGCGGTTTTGTGGTGCAGAAATATCTTGAACAATTCAGCGCACCGGGGGCCATTTTGTTGGCGTCGGTGCCGCCTGCGGGCGCGCTGGCCACCACACTTCGCATAGCGCGCCGTCACCCGCTGGTGGTGGCCCAAATTTGCCTGACCCTGCGGTTGCTGCCCTTGGTGCGCACGCCCGCCTTGGCGCGCGAGTATTTATTTTCAGCAGGGTTGACGGATTCGCAGGCGCAGCGCTACGGCGAACGTCTGCAGGATGAGTCTTACTTGAGCCTTTTGGACATGTTGGCGCTGGATTTGCCGCAACCGGACTTGGTCAAAACACCGATGCTGGTGCTGGGTGGAGCCAAGGATGCCATTTTCAGCCCTCATGAGGTGGAAGCCACCGCCCACGCCTACCAGACCGAAGCCCAGATATTCCCCGACATGGCGCACGACCTGATGCTCGAACCCAGATGGCAAACGGTGGCGCAGCGCATGGCCGATTGGATCAATGAGCTTGAACAATCCACCGCTTGGCTCGCTGCGCGCCAGCGCGCCGTGGCGGCTGCGCTCCACCCCTGATGCTTGCGCGGGGCTGCACAGGGCGCAGCCACAGAAACTTCAGACGGCCTGCCGACTGACTGCCACCTGCCGGACAAAGAAGGTCAACGGGTAGCGCCGACCGTTGAGCAAACTGCCCAGCGCCGTTGAACGCACCAGCAGGTGGTAGCTCAGCAACGCGAACACGGTCGTGAGCACAATATTGACCGGTATTTTGACCAGCGCCGGGATGTCCAGGCTGTACAGAACGGCACCGAAGCCTATGGTCAGGGGCATGTGGATGACATACACCCAGTATGAGCTTTGGGACAGATAGTCCAGCACCGGATGCTTGTGCCCCAAAAATCGCAGAAACACACCGATGAGTGAGAAACTCCACAGCCAAGTGCAGGCATTGAAGCAAAGTGCGATCCAGAATGGCTCGATCGTCAGCTGCCCTTGACGATCAAGCAGCTTGACCAGCATGACGAGTGAAAACAGCCCAAACCCGGCGATGGCATTGGCCCGCCAGCGCTGCTGGTAAAGCGCAAACAGGCGAACCCGGTGCGCATACAGTGCCAGCCCAAAAGCAAAGAACAGGCCGTTATGTACCCACTCCATCCAGGGTGCCAGAAAATAACCGGACGTCGTGACAATGCCGTCTTTGTAGTGCGCACCGACCCATGCCAGGGGCAAGGCCAGCAGCACAAAACCCAAAGAGCTGCCCGCCACCCGCTCGAAACCGCCCGATAGTCGGGCACGCAGCCCCTGAGGAACCAGTCGCACCAGCGGTGCCAGCAAGGCACTGGCTATGGCGAACCATGACAGCATCCATAAAAACCACAGGTGCATGGTGTTGTCTAGCGGATGGCCGGGTCGCAGATTTTGCGAGACCAGCGATGCATCAAGGCCCCAAGTGCCGCGCGCGGCGCGGTGCGCAAACACCAGCACCATCACAATCATGAACACAAAAATAGGCGGCCACAGAAGCACAAACGGCAGACTCAGGCGCTTGAGACGGTTGACCAACATACCTTTGACACCGCGCCGCTGGGCCAGCAACACCACAAAAAATCCGGCGAGGATGAAAAACACAGGCATGCGAAAGTTGTGGATCAAGGCCACCAGCCAGTCTGCGAACAAGGTGGTTTGGGTGTCATGCCAAGGCAGCGGCAAGGGCAAGGGGTAGTAGGTGTAAATGACACTCACGTGCAGCACAATGCCCAGCCACATCATCACAGCACGAAGGTTATCGAGCGCATGCAGGCGTTCTGCGTTGAAAGTATTGAGGGTCATTTTTGACTTTCTAAAACATTTTTTGCTAACTTTTGACTCGACTATAAAGCTTTTCTGTCATCAGCCATCTTGGCCCAAGGCGCTACGATAATCACTTTGATTGTGCACTTTTTTGCACTTTGACTCACCAAGGAACCCCATGAAAGCAAACTCTGCACTGGCTCTGGCGCTGGGCTTGGCCCTCCTTTTATTGCTGCCGGGCTGCAGCACCACCAACCACGCAGTGGGAGCCCCTGCCATCGGCAAACCCAGCAGCAGTGCCGCGCTGGAGAAGTTGCTGATGCAGCCCGGCCCGGTTGAGCTGGAGTCGGTCAACAGCGCCGACTGGTCAGGTCCGTTGGCGGGCCTGGTCAATCTGCGCAACCCGGCCGCTGTGGAGGCCGGGCTCAATAACCGCGAAGAGCCGATTCAGGTCTATGCCCATGTGCTGAAGCACCCCCAGCGCGGGAATTTTTTGGTGGATACCGGCATTGCGCAAAAACTCCATGACAACCCACGCGAGGCGGGCATGAGCTGGCTGATGGTGAAGGTCGCGCGCCTAGACCGCCTGACTCTCAAAAAGAGCACCGCCGCCATCGTGCGCGACCTGCCCGGCAAGCTGTCGGGCATATTTTTTACCCACCTGCATTTTGACCATATCACCGGCATGCCTGACATTGCGAACGATGTGCCGCTGTACATCGGACGCACGGAGGCTTCCGATAAATACTGGCTTAATGTCTTTGTGCAAGGCTCCGCCGACCGTTTGCTGGCCAACAAGCCGCAGCTGCAGGAGTGGGATTTTCAGCCGGACCCGCAGGCCCGGCTGGAGGGCTTGATGGATGTGTTTGAAGACGGCTCGGTCTTTGCCATCAGCGTGCCCGGCCACACGGCGGGCAGCACGGCCTATCTGGTCAGAACCCCACAGGGGCCGGTGCTGCTGACCGGCGACACCAGCCACACGCGCTGGGGTTGGGACAACTCAGTGGAACCCGGAGCCTTCACACACAACCAGGAACGCAACCGGAAAAGTCTTTTGCAGCTGAAGGATCTGGTCAAACGCTACCCCAACATCACCGTGCGGGTGGGTCATCAGCCCTAGTGCTTGGCCTGCTGCAGGGTCAATCTGGCGCAGCAGGATGGTCGGATTCGCCGATGAACGCAGCCGCGCCGGCCTGTCCTGAAGTGCGACTCTCTTGCACCAGATTTTCGTAGTAAAAAAACTCATGGCAGCTCGCCGCCCAATGCCGGTTGGTGGACTTTTGGGTTCCCACACCGATCAGCCTTTTTCCGGCGGCCTTGATTTTCTGTGCCAGCGGCATGAAATCGCTGTCACCTCCCACCACCAGCACAATCCCCACATGGGGAAAACGGGTGAGGTCTTCAAATGCGTCCAGACAAAGCTTGATATCAGCACCATTCTTGGCCGTAGCGCCAGGCGGAAAGAGCTGGATGAGTTCGACCGTTCCCTGCAGCAAGGCATCCCGGTAGCGGCCAAAAAACTGCCAGTTGCAGTACGCACGGTTGATGGCCACCGGCCCCAGCGATGACGCCAGCGCCACAATGGCCGACACATCGATCAGCGGGTCTTGCAACTTGAAACGGCCATCCGGACGGCCGTAGGAGCCCTCACCCAGGCGCGCTTCTGACAGGCTGGCGTGCAGGTTTTCAAAATCCCAATACAGAGCGACCGACTGATCGGGCCGGCAAATGGCGCTGGTGTTCACGTTTTTTCCTTTGTGCAGCAGGTGGCAGCATGCCAACTGCTATTAATAATATAGCTGCTTGCGCACGATTGACGTGCGCCAGAGGCCAAAAAGACCAAAATTTTTGAAAACATCCCTGAAATGTGCCGATACAAGGCTCATGCGGATGGATTTTGTTAAGGGCCGGATTGACGGGAGTTGCTCCATCATTTCCAGACATCACCCGCAAAAGCCATTCCTATATTTATTAGCAGGCCGAGACAAGCCCGCCAACAGCCTCACCGGGAGTTCACCATGTACCTGCAAACAGAGAGCATTTATCACGATAGAACGGCGTACGGTCATCTGAGCAGCCACCAGCGTAGCGATATGCTGCTGGAAGTGGATTTCAAATGGCTGATGGCCGGCCAAGGCTGCAATGTGGACCCGATCAGGCTGCGAAATGATGCGGTTTACGCCAAAGTGTGCTTTCAGTTTGCCCTGTACTCAGGCTGCGACCCTTTGCGTATTTGTGCAGCCGATCTGCAGGCTGAATTTGATGGCGAAATGAGCGTAAAAACCTACAGCGCGTGAGCCACCGGTCAGCCGCGCAGGAAAAGATTCGAAAGCTCCCGGTTCATCAGGTCGCCGTCGCCCGTGTTCAACTCCACCAGCCGACGCAATTGGGTCAGGCTGCCAATGTCAATGTGCTGGCATTCAATGCCAACATGCTGGCCTTCGAGATGCACGACGACACCCTCCATGACGATGGAGTCATCGCCGCCCGCAAGAGACAGTGTTAGAGTGCATTTTTCGTAGGGAACCAAGCTTTGCGCCTCGCTGGTTTCGACCAACGCCCCCCTGAGGGCAATGTCAAGCAATTGCACGTCGAGTGTGCGTTCATCCAGACGCAACTGCGCCTGGGCATGAAACGGGACGCGAGAGAAATGCCGAATGCCTTTGATCACTGGTTTGGTCATGGTGGGTTCCGGTAACTGTCAGTGCATCACTGGGTGCATTGAAAGAGGGCAAGGTTACGGGGCTTTGGTGCAAAACGCAATACTCAGTCTGCCGTAAAAAAAGCGGCCAGAACCGCAAAACAACCATTTTGATATAGGCCTTTGGCGCTTGCTGGCAACGCCAGATTGCTCCAGATCGAACGAGGCCAGCAACACGAAAATGCAATACCTTGGTGCGATACTCCCCGAGTGGTGCCCATTTCTTGCAGTTTGTGTGCATTTATTCCTGCATCGACAACTGGGCTGCAAAGGTGTTCAAGCGTTGGAATCACTTCAGGGATGGAAGGGTAAGCATGGAAATTGTCAATACCGATGTCGCCATCGTTGGTGCCGGAGGTGCGGGTTTGCGGGCAGCCATTGCGCTGGCCCAGGCCAACCCGGCGTTGCGCATTGCGCTGATCTCAAAGGTCTACCCCATGCGCAGCCACACCTGTGCAGCCGAGGGGGGCGCAGCCGGCGTGATCAAGTCCGACGACAGCTTTGACATGCACTTTGACGACACCGTGGGCGGTGGCGACTGGTTGTCTGACCAGGACTGCGTGGAGTATTTTGTGAAGGAAGCTCCCAAGGAGTTACTGCAGCTGGAGCACTGGGGCTGCCCCTGGAACCGCGAGCCTGATGGCTCGGTGGCGGTGCGACCCTTTGGCGGCATGAAGAAGCAGCGCACCTGGTTTGCGGCAGACAAGTCGGGCTTTCACATTCTGCACACGCTGTTTCAAACCACACTGCAATACCCTTCGATCATTCGTTTTGACGAGTATTTCGCGCTGGATTTGTTGGTGGACGAAGGCCGCTGCCAGGGCCTTACCGCCATGGAGATGCGTAGCGGCATGATCAAGCAGTTTCATGCCAAGTCGGTCATCATTGCCGGTGGTGGCGCGGGCCGCATTTTCCCGTTCAGCACCAATGGCGCGATCAAGACCGGTGATGGCATGGCGCTGGCTTACCGGGCAGGTGTACCGCTGAAGGACATGGAGTTTGTGCAGTACCACCCCACCGGCTTGCCCAATACCGGCAGTTTGCTGACCGAGGCGTGCCGGGGTGAAGGCGGTGTGCTGGTCAACAAGAATGGACGCCGCTACCTTCAGGACTACGGCATGGGCCCCGAAACGCCGCTGGGCAAGCCCCAACTCAAGACCATGGAACTGGGCCCGCGCGATCGCGTGAGCCAGGCCTATTGGCATGAGTTGCAAAAAGGCAATACGGTCAGCACCGAATGGGGTGAGTGCGTGATGCTGGACATGCGCCACCTGGGCGAAAAACACATTACCGAGCGCCTGCCACTGGTGCGCGAGCTGGCCATTGCTTACCTGGGCGTGGACATCGTGAAGGACGCCGTGCCGATTCGCCCGGTGGTGCACTACATGATGGGTGGCATCTCGACCAACACCCAGGCCGCTACCACGCTGCCGGGCTTGTTCGCCGCTGGCGAATGTGCTTGCGTCAGCCTGAACGGAGCCAACCGGCTGGGCTCCAACTCCTTGGTGGAATTGCTGGTGTTTGGCAAGAGTGCGGCCATGTCGGCCATGGACTACATCAAAAATGCGCCGCCAACCAACACCAATGCCCTGGTGCAGCACGCCAGGGAGTCGCAAGCCCGTATTCGTGAACTTTTCTCGCGCACCGATGGCAACGAATCGCTGTCGGGCTTGCGCAAGGAGATGATGGACACGATGGAAAAAAACGTCGGCATTTACCGCACCGAAGCCGGGCTGCAGGAAGCAGTGACCAAGATCGACCAACTGCGCCAGCGCTACCAAAAAGTCATCCTTACCGACAAGAGCAATGTGTTCAACACCGACCTGTTCCAGGTGCTGGAGCTGGGCTGCATGCTGGACTGCGCTTCGGCCCTCACGGTGGGGGCGCTGGCACGCAAGGAGTCGCGCGGCGCTCACCAGCGGCTTGACTATGTGGAGCGGGACGACATCAACTACCTGCGCCACAGCATGGCCTATTACCAGGGCTTGAAGACACCCCGGGTGGAGTATCTGGATGTGGTGATAACCAAATCGCCACCCGGTGTGCGCGATTATTCGGGAGCACACAAATGAAAGAACGACTGGTTCACCTGGAAGTTTTGCGCTACAACCCCAAGACAGATGACGAGCCGCATTTTCAGCAGTACGAAGTGCGCTGCAAGGAAGAGTGGGTGGTGCTGGACGCCCTCAATGCCATCAAGGAAAACATAGACCCCACCCTGTCTTACCGCTGGTCTTGCCATATGGCGGTGTGCGGCAGTTGCGGCATGATGGTCAACGGCGAACCCAAGCTCTCATGCCACGCCTTTTTGCGCGACTACAAGGGTGTGATTCGCGTCGAACCGCTGGCGAATTTCCCGATTGAGCGCGACTTGGTCACGGTCGCGGACGACTTCATCGACAAGCTCAAGCGCGTCAAACCCTACCTCATCCCCAAAGAGAAAAAGAGCATTGAGCAGGGTGAGTACAAGCAAACGCCTGCGCAATTGATGAAGTACCGGCAGTTCTCCATGTGCATCAACTGCATGCTGTGTTATGCCGCGTGCCCCGAATATGCCTTGCAGCCCAAGTTCATTGGCCCGGCCGCCATCACGCTGGCGCACCGCTACAACCTGGATTCGCGCGATGGCGGGCGCGACGAGCGCCAGGAAGTGATTGCCACCCACGAAGGCGTTTGGGAGTGCTCGTTTGTGGGTGCCTGCTCCGAGGTGTGCCCCAAGGCGGTGGACCCGGCTGGCGCGTTGCAGCAAGTTAAAGTTGCCAGCACCATTGACTGGTTTAAAGAACATCTGTTACCCGGAGGCAAATCATGAGCCACCATCCCCACAAGCCCCACCTGCGCGCAGAAGGCGACCGGCGCAAGCTGGTTGGCAGGCGGCATCAGCCCAGCCGCAGGCCTTATGTGCGCGAGGTGTCCAAAACCGGCTGGTACCTCAAACACCCGCGCTACCTGCGTTACTTGTCGCGCGAGGTTACGTGCGTTTTTATCGGTGCTTTCGCGCTGCTGATGCTGTGCGCCATTGAGCGTTTGTCGGCGGGGCAGGCTGCCTACGAGTCGTTTACCGCAGCCCTGCAAGGCCCCGTCAGTGTGGTGGGCTTGGTGCTGGTGCTCATCTTCGCCATACACAACGCCACCAGCTGGTTTAACGTGACACCCAAGGCTTTGCCGGTGCAGATTGGCGAGGAGTTTGTGGCCGGGAAATACATCGTGGCTGCGCACTACGCCGTGTGGGCGATTGTGTCGCTGATTGTTTTGAGTTTTGCAGAGGTGATCTAAGCATGGCCAAGTCGAATAAACCGATTGTTTGGAGCCTCTTCGCGGCTGGCGGTACGCTGGCAGCCTTTTTGGCCCCGGTGCTGGTGCTTTTGTTCTTGATGCTCGCGATGGGCCAAGCGCCTGCAGTGCTGAGCTATGAAAATTTCCATGCCTTTGCCGCGCACTGGTTTGGCAAGTTGTTCCTCGGTGGGGTCATCACACTGTTTCTATGGCACGCAGCTCACCGGCTGCGCGTGACGCTGTTTGATTTTGGGCTGCGGCAGGATGCGTTGGTGGCGGTGGTGGTGTACTTGAGCGCCGCCATTGGCACCGTCTTGTCGGTGCTTTACCTGTTTCGCATTGTCCCTGCTGCACCCATCTGACTGAGATCTGTTTGTGAATCATAAAAATAACGCGCACTTCGCGCACTTGGAATCCCCGCTGGCGCTGGTCAAGGCGACCACCCCGCCTTTCGCTGCCGTCACCATTCCCGACTACCTGGAAAAAACGTATTGGTGGGCTTACCTGCACCCCAACGCCGTTCGAATTTTTGAACGGCAGTGGTTGGTCAACCTCATTTTGTGGGGCAATTTTGCGCGTCTGCGCAATGCCGCGCTGGCGGAACTGGGCGAAGCCATCGAGGGCAAAGTATTGCAAGTGGCCTGCGTTTACGGCGACTTTACCGAGCACTTGGTGCGCCGACTCGGCCCGCAGGGCAGTTTGGCTGTGATTGATGTCGCGCCCATTCAAATTGCCAACCTGCAAAACAAACTTAAAGCTGCGTCGCGTCAAGTCTCGGTCACGCGCCAGGACTCCACCGCATTGCAGTTTGAGGACGCAAGCCGGCACGCCGTGGTGGTGTTTTTTCTGCTGCACGAGCAGCCCGCCGAAGTGCGGCGCAAAACCATTGAAGAAGCCCTGCGTGTAACCCAACCCGGTGGAAAAATCATTTTCGTGGACTACCACCGCCCGGTGGCATGGAGCCCGTTCCGGTATGTCATGGTGCCCATTCTCACCACGCTCGAACCCTTTGCCATGGACATGTGGCGCGGCGAAATCAGCGAATGGCTGCCGACCGACGTGGGACCACTCAAAATTGAAAAGCAAACCTATTTTGGCGGCTTGTACCAAAAAGTGGTCATCACAAAAGCTGAAAAACCGCGCGAGGCTTAGTCGGTGCAGGTACGTCTGACCGTCAAGCACGCTGCCAAATTGGCCGCAGCCTGTTCAGGCTCCCTTTCTCGCCCGGTGGGGGGATAAAGGGTTGGGGATAGCGTGGGAAATTTAGCTTCAAATCGCTACAAATCGCTTCTTGTAGCTGCTTGCGCAGTATTTACGTGCGGTAGAGGCTGTTTTGATGGTTAAAGTTCAGCGCTGGTATCACACAGAAAACCATAAACCTAGCCCATGCGCGCCAGCATGGTTTCCATCTCTTTGAGCATCGCATCCAGCCCGGCTTTTTGGGACTCGTCCGGCTGCAGGCAGGCGTCCAGTTCTTGCTCCATGAAGCACATGGTCATGCGCAGGTAGGTGCTGTCCAGCGCCTTGCGCACGGCGGAGAACTGTTGCCCGATTTTCAGGCAGCTCTCGCCCTCTTCAATCATGCGCTGTACGCCACGAATTTGGCCTTCGGCACGGCGCAGGCGGTTCAGGACATCGGTACGGGCGGATGCATCGGTCAATTGGGTCATCGGTATTTCCTTTTCTGGGGGCTTACTTTAATCGCACACCAAGCCCGTCAAGCACTTCGACGCTGATGTCCACCCCCTGCCCCACACTTTGCGCCACTGTGCAGAAGGACTCAAACTGGCCCAGCACACGGTCCAGATGCTCCAGTGCAGCTGCAGGCACCCCCAAGGTCAGCACCACCCGGATGCTCAAAACACGCAGGCGGCCCTCAGCGCTGCGCCCGACTTGTGGATACACGTCGCACTTCAGGGGTTCGGGCTTTTGCTTGAACTTGCGCAAGGCAAATAAAAGGGAATCAGACATGCAATTGCCCACCGCCGCAGCCAGCAGTTGCACCGGCGACGGCCCCAGACCCTGACCCAGCGGGGGCGGCTCATCCCCCATGAGGGCAGGAATTTCTCCCCCAAAATGAATGTCAAACTGGTAGTCCTGCTTTTGGTTCAGCTGAACATGGACATTGGCGTCGCTCATGAGGTTTCCTAAGTTAGTTGGCACAGCCGATTTTCGACTCTGGCACACCCAATTTTTTCAAAATAATGCCGAGCGGGCAAAAATTGGTGAATCCGGACTGGAACAGGTTGGCCCCGACAAAGGCGGTGAAGGCGAGCGCCCATTTGCTGTAGAAGAAGGGGCTGCCCTCTACCCCCAGCGCCAGGGAAATCATGATGAAAAGGCCGGCAAAAACAACGATGTAACGCTGAACGGTCATGCTAAATACTCCTTAAGTTGAGGAAGGGGACAAGGGAACAAATTTGCGCCAGTACAGCGCGTAATACAGCACCGGAATAACCACCAGTGTGAGCAGGGTCGAGACCAGAATGCCGAAGATCAGGGACACGGCCAGCCCGTTAAAAATGGGGTCGTCCAGAATGAAGAAGGCGCCGATCATGGCGGCCAGGCCGGTCAGCGCAATCGGCTGCGCCCGCACGGCGGCGGACTGCACCACGGCGTCCTTGAAAGCCTGGCCCTGCGCCACTTGCAGCTCGATAAAGTCGACCAGCAAAATAGAGTTGCGCACGATGATGCCAGCCAGCGCGATCATGCCGATCATGGAGGTGGCGGTAAATTGCGCGCCCATGATGGCATGGCCGGGCATGACGCCAATCATGGTGAGCGGAATCGGCGCCATGATGACCAGCGGCGTCAGGTAACTGCGGAACTGCGCCACCACCAGCAAATAAATCAGGATCAGCCCCACGCCATAGGCAGCGCCCATGTCGCGGAAGGTCTCATAGGTGATCTGCCATTCGCCATCCCACTTGATGGCGTATTGACGGTAGGGGTCAATAGGCTGGCGAATCCAGAACTCCCCCAGTTCCCCCGTGCCGGGCAAGGCAGCCTTGGCCAATTGGCTGCGGATGGCAAAAAGGCCATACAAAGGCGAGTCGAGCTTGCCCGCCTTGTCGCCAAACACATAACTCAGGCCCTGCAAGTCCTTGGTGAACAAGGGCTTGTCGATGACACCACGCTCAACCTGCACCAGCTCGGACAAAGGCACCATCTGGCCGTTGGCCGCACGCAAGGGCATGGCCAGCAAGGCATCCAGCCCCACTTGCGACGCCAGCGGCAACTGCAGGCGCACCGGCACCGGGTATTTGGACTGGCCATCGTGCAGGTAAGCCGCATCCGCGCCCGACAGGGCCATGGCCGCCGTTTGGGCCACCACCGCCACCGGAATGCCCAAGGATTCGGCGCGCTGTCGGCGCACCCGCAAATAGGCGCGGGGGGCGTTTTCCTTGAGTGACGTCTCAACGCCCACAATGTCCGGCGTGTCCGCAAACACTTTGGCCAGGCGGCTGGCCACTTGCTGGCGGCCCGCTTCATCGGGGCCATAAACCTCAGCGACCAGCGGCGACATCACGGGCGGACCGGGCGGCACTTCCACGACTTTGATGCGGGCACCATGGCGCAGACCGATTTTTTCCAATTCCGGGCGTAAACGCTGGGCGATCACATGGCTTTTTTCGCTGCGGTGCTGCTTGTCCACCAGGTTCACTTGCAGGTCGCCCTGGTCGGCCTCGCTACGGAAATAGTACTGGCGCACCAGGCCGTTGAAGGTGATGGGCGAGGCGGTACCCGCATAGGCTTGCAGGTTGAGCACCTCGGGCTGCTGGGCCAGAAACGCGCCCAGCTCGTGCAGCGTGGCCGCGGTGTTTTCCAGCGCCGTGCCCGCAGGCATCTCCACCACCACCTGGAACTCGCTCTTGTTGTCAAACGGCAGCATCTTCATGACGACCCATTGCACCAGCGTCAGGCCGACCGACAGCATCAGGGCCACCACAATACCGCCCAGCAGGAGCCAGCGTTTGCGGGCGCTGTTCAAGAATGGGGTCAGCACGCGGGCGAACAGGGTTTGAAGTTTTGGCCCCAGTCCTTTGGGCTCACCGTGCGCCGCCTGCGCGTGGGCATGGGGCTTCATCAACTTGAGCGAGAGCCAGGGTGTGACGGTGAAGGCAATCGCCAGCGACAGTGCCATGCCCAAACTGGAGTTGATTGGAATCGGGCTCATGTAAGGGCCCATCAAACCAGACACAAAAGCCATCGGCAGCAAGGCGGCGATGACAGTCAGGGTGGCCAAGATGGTGGGACCGCCCACTTCATCAACCGCGCGGGGAATGATGTCTTTCAGGCTGGCCTCGGGGGTGAGCTGCTGGTGGCGGTGAATGTTTTCGACCACCACGATGGCGTCGTCCACCAAAATGCCAATCGAAAAAATGAGCGCGAACAGGGACACGCGGTTCAGCGTAAAGCCCCAGGCCCAGGAGGCAAACAAGGTGGCGCTCAAGGTCAGGATCACGGCAGCGCCCACAATCACCGCTTCGCGCTTGCCCAAGGCAAAGCCGACCAGCAGGATGACCGAGCCGGTGGCAAAGGCCAGTTTTTGAATCAACTTATTGGCTTTTTCGGCCGCCGTTTCACCATAGTCGCGCGTGACGGTGGTTTCGATGTTCGAGGGAATCACCGTGTTGCCCAAGACTTTCACACGCTCGCGCACCGCCCGCGCCACGTCCACCGCGTTTTCACCCGGTTTTTTGGTGACGGTGATCGTCACCGCAGGGTAGACACCACCCGGCTTCACCGCAGTACTTGGTGCTGCCTTGTCACTCGCTGCTGCAGCAGCAGGCTGGGTGGCCGCACTGCCGGGCGAAAACCACACGTAGCGCTGCGGCAGTTGTGCACCGGTTTCAATCCGCGCCACTTCACGCAGGTACACCGGCAAGCCCTTGGCGACCCCCACCACCAGGTCGCCCACATCCTGTGCGGAGTGCAAAAACTCACCGGTTTCAACGCTCAGCATCTGCGCCGATTGACCATTATCTGTGGCCGTGTCCAGCACCGCCCCGGAAGGCATCGCGAAATTGGAGGCGGACAGGGAC
Source organism: Candidatus Rhodoferax bjergmarkensis (assembly GCA_016708345.1). GTDB lineage: Bacteria > Pseudomonadota > Gammaproteobacteria > Burkholderiales > Burkholderiaceae_C > Rhodoferax > Rhodoferax bjergmarkensis. The sequence continues at coordinate 141,675 of JADJFX010000009.1, read as the reverse complement.
TGTTTGAGCGAAAGCACATCCACCCCGCGCTCACGCAGGCGCACCGGGTCCAGCCACACATGCACGGCACGGCCTGGGCCGCCGATGGTGCGCACCTCGCGGCTGCCGGGCACGCTTTTAAGCTCGCTCTCCACCGCGTGCGCCACGCGCTCCAGCTCTGAGGCGGGCAAGGCTTCACGGCTCCACAAGGTGACGCCAACCACCGGCACATCGTCAATGCCCTTGGGTTTCACAATCGGGGGCAGCGTACCCAACTCTCGGGGCAACCAATCCTGATTGGCATTGAGCACGTCGTACAAACGCACCAGCGCCTCGGTGCGCGGCACGCCCACCTTGAACTGCAGCGTCAGCACGGCCAGTCCGGGTCGCGCCACCGAATAGGTGTGCTCAATGCCCGCAATCTGGCTCAGCACCTGCTCGGCCGGGCGCGCCACCATGTTTTGCACATCGGCACTGCTGGCACCGGGGAACGGTATCAGCACATTGGCCATCGTTACATTGATCTGCGGCTCTTCCTCACGCGGCGTCACCAGCACCGCAAACAGGCCCAGCAGCAAGGCCACCAACGCCAGCAAAGGCGTGAGGGCATTGGCCTGAAAGGCCGCTGCAATGCGCCCGGAGATACCCATAGAGGCTTTGTCGTTCATGCTCATCTCACTTCGCAGCTGCGGGCGGAGAGACTGCTTGGGCACCCGCCAGCCCGGCTTTCACCGGGTCCAGCGCCACGCGGTCGGTGTCCAGCAAACCGGCCAGCACCTCCACGCCATCCGCCCCATGCTCAGCGCCCAGACGAACCGCCTTGAGCACAAAACCCTGGCCTGAGACCACATAGACTGCCGTCAATTCTCCACGCTGGAGCACGGCGGACATTGGCACGACCCGCCGATTGGCTTGCGCCCCGGCAAAACGCACTTTCACCTGCTGGCCGGGCAACAAAACCTTGGCGGCTTCAGAAGGCAGTTCAAGCCGCCACTCCATGGTTTGGGACACCGGGTCGGCGGTCGGCACAGTGCTGATGGACACCGGACGAATCCAGCGTGCGCCGCCGTCACCATCGCCTTTGCCGCCAGACAGCAGCACCTCGGCGGCGCTGGCCGCCTTGGCCTGTGCGCCGCGCGAGACTGGCACCTGCACCACGGCGCGAATCGGCAGCGGGGCATACAGCGTCAACAGCGGTTTGCCCGGCACAGCCAAGTCGCCCGCCTCCACCTGCGTCTGCAGCACCCAGCCGTCGTAAGGCGCGGTCACGCGGGTGAAGCCCTGTGCCAACGTGGACTGGCGCGCCGCTGCGCTGGCCTGATCGCGTGCGGCCAGTGCGCTTTTGAGTTGGGAGTCGGCTGTATCCAAGGCCGCCGTGCTGACAAAACCTTTGATCTGCAGGTTCCGGGTGCGGTCAAAGCTGGCCTGTGCATTGCGCAACTCGGCCTGCGCCTGCGCCACCTGTGCCTGGCTGCGCTGAACCCCGGTCTGCGCCTCGCGGTCGTCAATGGAAAGCAGCATCTGCCCCGCCTGCACCTTGTCGCCTGCCTTGACCAACAAGGTGGCCACCCGGCCAGCCGCTTGCGCCGATATTGTGCTTTGCTTAACCGGCTGGATCAATCCATCGAGTTCAAACCCGATACCAACCGATTTGAGCTGCACCGACACGGAGGGTACTTGAATGACGCCCTGCGCCTGGGCAGTTGACAGAATCAAAAGCGCACACCACGGCGCAAGCCGGCGAGTGAGCGATCCGATGACCAGAGAATTGTTAGCAAGCATGAAGCACCTCGTAATACCTAGTGGAGTATACACACATACCCCGTGGAGTACAAGATCAACATCAAAATTATGTAACGATCGATGGCGTGAGAATTGACTTTGAGGCAATCCATTTGATCAGCAACAAAAAGCCTGCAGTGATACCATGCTTTTGAAATGAGGCTGTCATTAGCATCCACCCCCTCAATTAACGATCAATTTCATGTTTCACGTTGTCCGAAACCCCGATGGGAGTATTCAATCTCTTTCAAAACAGCCACAGCTTGGCAGCGAAATGATGGACGACAACAACCCTGAAATTCAACAGTTTTTCAATACCGGCAGTGCAAACCCCACTTTTAATGAGACTGATGCAGAATTTGTTCGGGTGATTGAAGATTTGATCGATGCACTGATCATGAAAAATGTAATCCGCCATACCGATTTGCCTGTGGCAGCACAACAGAAAATGACAGCCCGCAAAGGGCTTCGCAGCCGCCTTCAAGGTGCACTGAACCTTTTGGAAGATGATGATCAAATTATCTGATCGCTACGTTGACCTCAACGCTGAGTTTTTTCGCTATGCCACGCACTGAGCCGCAGCGCCTTGAATCGCCAGCTGCCAGCGCATGGCGCGTGGGGGAACACAGCACCCATTTTGATCCCCTGCTTGACTGCGTGGTTGCCATTGCCCGTCTCTTTGGCATCGCTGCAACCCAAGAAGCGCTATCAGCAGGCTTGCCACTGGAGAGTAACTTGCTGACCCCTGCCTTGCTGCCACGTGCAGCCGCTCGGGCCGGCTTGACCGCAAGATTGGCCCGTCGGTCCTTAACTGATTTGCGCCCCGGCCTGCTGCCCGCGATCCTTCTTCTAAAGGACAAGCAGGCTTGTGTTTTGTTGGAGTGGATGGACAACGGCGACGCCCGGGTGCGATTTCCGGAGAATGGTGAATCGGCTGACGTTCTGACAAAAGAAGCTCTGGCGGCCATTTATGCTGGCGTTGTCTTCTTTATCCGCCCGGTTTTCAAGTTTGACCCACGAACTCCAGACACCGGTCAGGTTAAATCACAACATTGGTTTTGGGGGGTGGTGCTCCAAAACTGGCGCTTGTACCGCGACAGTCTGCTCGCAGCTCTGCTGGTCAACTTGTTCGCCTTGGCAATTCCGATGTTTTCAATGACGGTTTATGACCGGGTTGTACCCAACCGGGCAGTAGAAACGCTGTGGGTGCTGGCGATTGGCGTGCTGTTGACATTGGTGTTTGATACCGCATTGCGCGTTCTTCGGGCGTACATTCTTGATACAGCCGGAAAACGTATCGACGTCACCCTCTCTGCCCGGATCATGGAGCGCGTACTGGGGCTGCGCATGGCGGATCGACCCGCCTCGGTTGGCTCTTTTGCTGCAAACCTTAGAGCCTTCGAGTCGGTTCGGGACTTTGTGGCCTCTGCTTCGATTACAACCTTGGTAGACCTGCCCTTTGTGTTTTTATTTTTTGCAGCCATCGCTTGGATATCTCCATTGCTCCTTATTCCCCCTGTGATGTGTATTGTGCTGTTGCTGGTCGCATCGGTGGTGGTGCAGCAAAAAATGAAGGAATTGGTGGATGTTTCGCAGCGAGCCACGTCGCAGCGCAACGCAACGCTGGTTGAAAGCCTGGTCGGAATCGAAACCATCAAGTTCATGGTGGCGGAAAGTGGATTTCAGCGCAATTGGGAACACTCCACGGTATTTCTGGCGCAAAACGGGACCAAGCTGAAATTGCTTTCATCGATCATCATGAATTTCGCGCAAATGATGCAGCAACTGGTTTCAGTCACCGTCCTGATGATCGGCGTGTATTTGCTCATGGACCACCAAATCAGTATGGGTGCCATCATCGCTGCGTCTATGCTCGCTGCCCGAGCCATGGCACCTTTTGGGCAGGTTGCCGGACTTTTGATGCAGTACCACAATGCCAAGAGTGGTTTGATGTCGATTGAAACCCACATGCAAACCAAACCCGAGCGGTTTGATGCATCTGCTTTTGTCCATCGCGCTGGATTTCAGGGTGAAATTGAATTCAAAAATGTCAGCTTCACCTACCCAGGGCAACAGCAAAACGTGCTCAACAAGGTTTCATTCAAGATTCAAGCGGGTGAAAAAGTTGCGTTTATCGGCCGTGTCGGTTCGGGCAAGTCAACCATACAAAAACTGGTACTTGGCCTTTATCAACCCACCGAAGGGGCCATACTGATTGATGGCATTGACATGCGGCAGATTGACCCCGCAGAACTGCGCAGGGCTGCTGGTTTTGTGTCTCAAGACGTCAGCTTGTTTTATGGCACATTGAAGGAAAACATTGCCTTGGGCGCACCTTTTGCTGACGATCAGGATGTGATCGACGCGGCAGAGGTCGCAGGCGTTACCGAATTCGCCAATCGGCACCCGCGCGGCTTTGACATGCCCATCGGTGAACGCGGGGAATCCTTGTCGGGCGGCCAAAGACAGGCCGTAGGTATCGCCCGGGCCGTTCTCAATGATGCTCCCATTCTTCTGCTCGATGAGCCAAGCAGCGCCATGGACCATCAAAGCGAAGAGGCACTCAAAGCGCGCTTGCGGCGTTTCACGACTGGCAAAACAGTCATTCTGGTAACGCATCGAACGTCGTTGCTCGAATTGGCAGACCGACTGATTGTGATTGACAATGGCCAGATCATGGCCGACGGCCCCAAGAAACAAGTTATCGAAGCCTTGCAAAGCGGCAGAATTGGTAAGGCAGGATGATGTTCAATTCTCCGCATTCACCGAAAAATCGTCTGTCACTTTACTGGGCGAAGTTCTATCAGAAGTGTTCGGCCGGACTCGATCGGCTCTTCAGCGCTGTCGATGGAATACAAAAGGAGTCAGACAGCGATTTCGATACCAATGCTGATTGGGCCATCGCAGAGCAAACACCACGCGGTGCCCGGATCATCGTTTGGCTCAGCGTTGCGGTGGTCTTGGTGCTACTGATATGGTCGGCGCTGGCGGTACTTGATGAGGTCACTCGAGGCGAAGGCAAAGTCATTCCTTCACGCCAGGTTCAAGTTCTTCAAAGTATGGACGGCGGGATGGTTTCCGAGATACTGGTCAAGGAAGGGCAAAGCGTCAAAATCGGCGATTTACTGCTGAAGGTCGATCCCACGCGGATGGTATCTTCCCTGCGGGAAAATAGGTCGCAGTATTTGTCGCTTCTGGCCAAGGCGGCAAGGCTCAAGGCACTGGCCGAGGGCACACGTTTTGCGCCGCACGAAGATGTTGAGAAAGAAGCACCGCAAATCGTGGCGCAAGAACAGGCACTATATGAATCGCGTCGGGCAGAACTCGACGCAACCATTGGCGTAGCAAGACAACAATCTTTGCAACGATCGCAGGAGTTAATTTCAGTGAGGGCGCGTCGGGAGCAAGCAACTCAAAGCTTCAATTTGACTGCACGAGAGCTTGAAATGACACGTCCACTTGTCAAAACCGGGGCCATCTCAGACGTCGAACTGATGCGCCTGGAACGTGACGTTGCTCGCTACAGAGGCGAGCGGGACAGTGCCAACTCAGATATTCCCCGTCTTGAATCTTCAGTTTCGGAAGCCAACCGGAAGATGCAAGAAGTTGAATTGACTTTTCGCAATATTGCTCGTTCCGAGTTAAGCGAAACCAACGCGAAACTTAACGCACTCTCTGAAGAAAGTACTGCGTTGGAAGACCGGGTTAAACAAACCGAAATACGATCTCCGGTCAATGGAACCGTCAAGCAACTCAAGATCAACACGGTTGGCGGGGTCGTACAACCAGGCAAAGACCTGATCGAAGTGGTGCCGTCAGACGACGCGTTATTACTTGAAGCGCGCGTGCTTCCTAAAGATATTGCATTTCTGAGGCCTGGCCAGAAAGCATTGGTTAAATTCACAGCTTATGACTACACAACTTACGGCGGCCTGGACGCCACGCTGGAACACATCAGCGCAGACAGTGTGCTGGACGAGAAAGGAAACGCATTTTTTCTGGTACGCGTGCGCACGCTTGCCAGCAGCATAGGTCCGCAAAAGCTGCCCATCATTCCCGGTATGGTCGCCGAGGTAGACATTTTGACGGGCAAAAAATCAGTGCTGGCCTATTTGCTCAAACCTATATTGAGAGCCAAAAACAAGGCAATGACAGAAAGATGAGTACTGAATTGAAGTTGCTTTTTGCAAGCCATGATGAAGGACTTTTGACGCACTGGCAACGCGCTTTTGCATTGCAGGAACATGTTATTGCGAAGATTTTTGAAACCCTGCACTTGCAGTCAATAATGCCAGGCACCCTGATTTGGATTGACTTGGCGCTGCCGCAAATCCCACCTTGGAAAACCACAACTTGGAAGCAACTCATAAGCAAAGACGGTGTTCGGGTAGTTGCGACCAGTTCGAACCCCAGCGAACGGCAAGCCATTGAGGCGCTAGATGCAGGTTGCGCCGGATACTGTCACGCATTTTCGGATGCACAAACATTGATTCAAGTTTTTCAAGTCGTCCAGTCGGGATATGTCTGGATTGGAAAAACGCTGATGCAACGGCTTATTCAAAGTGCCGGTCGAGCCATTTCCGAAGCACAAAACTCATCACCAGATTGGGGGCACAGTCTGACCCAAAGAGAGCGTGAAATTGCGATATTGGCTGCCAACGGGGCAACTAATCAAGCAATAGCTGTTGATTGCAGCATCACGGAACGAACCGTCAAAGCACACTTGAGCGCAGTCTTTGAAAAACTCAATGTTTCCGACCGCCTTCAACTCGCATTGCGTGTACACGGAATCCAATGACGTGATAGCGTGAACAAAACCCGGTTTAGCGACCACCTGTACTTGAGGACAATAGCAGTAAACCATGTTCTCGTCTAAAGTTTGCCGATTATTTTTCGCTGAACTCTGGAGTACACATGGCCAACAATCAAATTTCTGCCCAAGCTCGTGGCATTGTCGTTGTCTTGCAAGGCAAGGCTTGGGTTGCAAATGCAGATGGCACGCGGCGGCTTTTGCAGATTGGAGACGAAGTCCAAGAGGGGCAAAAAATCATCACAGAAGACGGCTCCCGGCTTGAGCTGGCATTGCCAAACGGTCAGCCATTGGCAGTGACGTCCGGACGGGAACTGCTCATCGAAGGCAGCCTGCTCGGCACTGCACCAACTGACAAAACAGAAGCTGCACTGAAAGACCTCAACAGCAGCACCAGCCAAATTGAACGGATTCTTGCTGGCACAGGCGATATTTCAAAAGAACTGGAGCCGACTGCTGCCGGCCTTGGCGGTGGTGACGCAAGTGACTCACACAGCTTTGTACGGATTTTGCGAATTAATGAAACGCTGAGCACAGCATCTCTGGAACGGGGGGAACAGCCCGAGAGTCCAAACCCAATTAACTTCGGAAAATCTGCTCAATTACTTTCAATTGAAACACCATCCATAACACCCTCAATCACAAGCGTTGAGCCCGGCGATGTCGGCGTTGGTGACAACACCGTCGACGAAGGTGCGAATTTAGTATTTAACGTCGCGATCACCGGAACTTCCACTGCCCCGGTGACCTACGCCCTCACATTGACCGGCATCAGCGCCACTGACGGGACCGACTTCAACGCCGTATTGTCCAACGCCAGCTTCACCAACGGCGTAACCTACGACAGCGTCACCGGTTTGGTCACCGTGCCCGCTGGCGTCACTGACTTTGCCGTGACCGTCCCCACGCTCACTGACGCACTCTCCGGTGAACCCATTGAGACGCTAGGTCTGACCATCGGCGGTGTTCAAGGCGTTGGCGGCATCAAGGATGTCTCAACCGCACCCACCATCACAAGCGTCGAACCTGGTGCGACCGGTGCTATCAGTGATAACACTGTCGACGAAGGTGCGAATCTGGTGTTTAACGTCGCGATCACCGGAACTTCCACTGACCCGGTGAACTACACCCTCACATTGATTGGCATCAGCGCCACTGACGGAACCGACTTCAACGCCGTCTTGTCCGACGCCAGCTTCACCAACGGCGTAACCTACGACAGCGTCACCGGATTGGTCACCGTGCCCGCTGGCGTCACTGACTTTGCCGTGACCGTCCCCACGCTCACTGACGCACTCTCCGGTGAACCCATCGAAACACTGAGCCTGACTATCGGCGGTGTTCAAGGCGTTGGCGGCATCAAGGATGTCTCAACCGCACCCACCATCACAAGCGTCGAACCCGGTGCGGCAGGTGTTATTGGTGATAACACTGTCGACGAAGGTGAAAGTTTGGTATTTAACGTCGCAATCACCGGAACTTCCACTGACCCGGTGACCTACGCCCTCACATTGACCGGCATCAGTGCCACTGACGGGACCGACTTCAACGCCGTCTTGTCCGACGCCAGCTTCACCAACGGCGTAACCTACGACAGCGTCACCGGTTTGGTCACCGTGCCCGCTGGCGTCACTGACTTTGCCGTGACCGTCCCCACGCTCACTGACGCACTCTCCGGTGAACCCATCGAAACACTGAGCCTGACCATCGGCGGTGTTCAAGGCGTTGGCGGCATCAAAGATGTACCTGGCGTACCAACCATCACCAGCGTTGAGCCCGGAACAGCCGATCCTGCTGACAACAATGTCAATGAAGGCTCTGATCTAGTGTTCAATGTGGCCATCAACGGTACCTCCAGCACGCCAGTGACCTTTACTTTGTCCTTGGACGGTATTTCTGCCAGCTCAGACGCTGACTTTAATAGCACACTCACCAACGCCAGCTTCTCCGATGGTGTTACCTACAGCGCCGCCACTGGCATGATCACAGTGCCTCCTGGTGTGACTGGCTTTAGCGTCACCGTGGCCACAATCACCGACGGCGTCCGTGGAGAGCCGATCGAGACCTTGGGCCTAACCATTGGCGGCGTGCAAGGTATTGGAGGCATCGTCGACAACGAGCCACCCGTCATTGCTTCCATCACCACCGTCGAAGTCGGCGCTGCCGGCGTCTCCGATGACAACGTGCTCGAGGGCAAGGCTCTGGTCTACAACGTCACGCTGTCGGCTCCCACCACCATTGCCTCGACTTACAGTTTTGTCCTCGGTAGCGGCAGTGCCACTTCCGGTGCAGACTTCAATGCCACGCCTGTTTTCAGCGACTCGGTGACTTACGACAGTGCTTCCAAGACGATTACCGTGCCCGCCGGTGTCTCAGCTTTCACCGTCACCTACTCCACCATCGATGACACCGTGGTCGATTCGGCCTCCCCGAGACGCTGCCTTTGTCCATCGGCGGCGTCAGCGCTACCGGCGGTATTTTGGACAACGACAAGCCTTCCATCACCACCGTCGAAGTCGGCGCTGCCGGCGTCTCCGATGACAACGTGCTCGAGGGCAAGGCTCTGGTCTACAACGTCACGCTGTCGGCTCCCACCACCATTGCCTCGACTTACAGTTTTGTCCTCGGTAGCGGCAGTGCCACTTCCGGTGCAGACTTCAATGCCACGCCTGTTTTCAGCGACTCGGTGACTTACGACAGTGCTTCCAAGACGATTACCGTGCCCGCCGGTGTCTCAGCTTTCACCGTCACCTACTCCACCATCGATGACACCGTGGTCGATTCGGCCTCCCCGAGACGCTGCCTTTGTCCATCGGCGGCGTCAGCGCTACCGGCGGTATTTTGGACAACGACAAGCCTTCCATCACCACCGTCGAAGTCGGCGCTGCCGGCGTCTCCGATGACAACGTGCTCGAGGGCAAGGCTCTGGTCTACAACGTCACGCTGTCGGCTCCCACCACCATTGCCTCGACTTACAGTTTTGTCCTCGGTAGCGGCAGTGCCACTTCCGGTGCAGACTTCAATGCCACGCCTGTTTTCAGCGACTCGGTGACTTACGACAGTGCTTCCAAGACGATTACCGTGCCCGCCGGTGTCTCAGCTTTCACCGTCACCTACTCCACCATCGATGACACCGTGGTCGATTCGGCCTCCCCCGAGACGCTGCCTTTGTCCATCGGCGGCGTCAGCGCTACCGGCGGTATTTTGGACAACGACAAGCCTTCCATCACCACCGTCGAAGTCGGCGCTGCCGGCGTCTCCGATGACAACGTGCTCGAGGGCAAGGCTCTGGTCTACAACGTCACGCTGTCGGCCCCCACCACCATTGCCTCGACTTACAGTTTTGTCCTCGGTAGCGGCGGGGCCCTCGGCCACTCGGTGCAGACTTCAATGCCACGCCTGTTTTCAGCGACTCGGTGACTTACGACAGTGCTTCCAAGACGATTACCGTGCCCGCCGGTGTCTCAGCTTTCACCGTCACCTACTCCACCATCGATGACACCGTGGTCGATTCGGCCTCCCCCGAGACGCTGCCTTTGTCCATCGGCGGCGTCAGCGCTACCGGCGGTATTTTGGACAACGACAAGCCTTCCATCACCACCGTCGAAGTCGGCGCTGCCGGCGTCTCCGATGACAACGTGCTCGAGGGCAAGGCTCTGGTCTACAACGTCACGCTGTCGGCTCCCACCACCATTGCCTCGACTTACAGTTTTGTCCTCGGTAGCGGCAGTGCCACTTCCGGTGCAGACTTCAATGCCACGCCTGTTTTCAGCGACTCGGTGACTTACGACAGTGCTTCCAAGACGATTACCGTGCCCGCCGGTGTCTCAGCTTTCACCGTCACCTACTCCACCATCGATGACACCGTGGTCGATTCGGCCTCCCCCGAGACGCTGCCTTTGTCCATCGGCGGCGTCAGCGCTACCGGCGGTATTTTGGACAACGACAAGCCTTCCATCACCACCGTCGAAGTCGGCGCTGCCGGCGTCTCCGATGACAACGTGCTCGAGGGCAAGGCTCTGGTCTACAACGTCACGCTGTCGGCTCCCACCACCATTGCCTCGACTTACAGTTTTGTCCTCGGTAGCGGCAGTGCCACTTCCGGTGCAGACTTCAATGCCACGCCTGTTTTCAGCGACTCGGTGACTTACGACAGTGCTTCCAAGACGATTACCGTGCCCGCCGGTGTCTCAGCTTTCACCGTCACCTACTCCACCATCGATGACACCGTGGTCGATTCGGCCTCCCCCGAGACGCTGCCTTTGTCCATCGGCGGCGTCAGCGCTACCGGCGGTATTTTGGACAACGACAAGCCTTCCATCAGCCCAGCGCGCACGTCCTCCGTATCAGAAGAAGGCTTAGCAGGTGGTATTACCGACACCACCGGCACGACCGACACCACAAATGCTGTCACCAACTCTGGAAGCTTTACTGTAGTCAATGCTGCATCTGTAACACTGAGCCTGCCCCAAGGAACTTACACCTCCGGTGGCTCCCCGATTTCATGGGCACTTTCCAACAACAACCACACACTCACGGGCAGTGTAGGTGGAAAACCCGTCATGACCGTTGTCATCAACGACACCGGGGGCTACACAACCACACTTCTCAAACCTATAGACCACCCGGTCACCACTGCTGAAGATGTGCGCACAATACCGATTACGGTGACTGCGGCCAACGGTTCTGACACCAGCACTTCAACGCTTTCGATTAGTGTAGAAGACGACGCCCCGACAGCCGCAAATACTACGACCTCAATCACTCTGCCCAATGTTGACACCAACATCCAACTGATATTGGACCGCTCAAGCTCCATGGGAGATGTCGTCAGTGGAACGACCCGATTTAAGCTGATGAAGGACTCCGTCAATGAGCTGCTCAAGGCTTACGACAACCTTGGAAATGTTCGGGTAAATATTGTTCAGTTCGACGCCAACTCATCACAGTTAGGCAATGGTTGGGTAGATGTAGCGACCGCTAAAAATCTGGTCAACGCCATGACACTTGGCAATGGCACCAACTACGATGCGGGTATCAATACAGCCCGAACGGCATTCGCTACTGGCGGAAAAATATCTGGCGCGCAAAACGTCACCTATTTCTTCTCCGATGGCGAACCCATGGGTGACGGCATTGCCGGAAATGAAATTACGACCTGGACAGACTTCCTGAATGCAAACCAAATCAACAGCTTCGCCTATGGGGTAGGGACAGGTGCTAACAGGACCTCATTGGATCCGATTGCCTACAACGGTATTGACCATGTAGACACGCTAGGCGTTGTGGTAGCTGACGCTACCCAACTGCCTCCAGTTCTGCGCGACAGCTCGGTCACACCAACCACCGGCAATCTAGTGAGCGGCAGTTTGGCGGGATCAGCGTCCTTTGGAGCAGACGGTGGCTACCTGAACACGATCACCATCGAAGGCACCACCTACACCTATGACCCCAAAGCCCTGAACGGAGCCGGACAAGTAACTAAAGTGGGCACTGGCAAAGGCGTATTCGATACTGCCAACAATACACTCACCGTCACAACCAACAAGGACGGAAAGTTGGTCATCAACCTTGACACTGGTGACTACTCGTATACGGCAGATCCCACCATTACATCAACCCACCAGGAGGTTATCGGTTTTTCTGTAATTGACCGTGATGGTGACGGAGCCAGCGCAACCCTGCGAATTGATGTGAATCCGCCCGCACAAGCCAATGTCGTTACGCTCACGTCTTCTGTCGGAGCCACGTTACCCGGAACAGGCTTGGCTGGTGAATATTACGGTTACAACGACAACAGAACCGGCGTTGCATCAGATGCCACCACCAAGTTTTCCGGGGTGACGCGCATCCACGCCGATGATGGAAACGTTGCCACGGCTACATCGACTCAGGCAGCCACGCCCAACCTCAGCAACCTCGCAGAAGTCGAGAAAATCGTGGAAGGGCGGTCAGCAGATACAAGCCTCGTTGGGTCTGCACGTGTTGCGCCGGCCAATGCGGCTGATGCAGCATTCACCATTAAGACCTGGGATTGGTGGTGGCCAGTTCAGTTGAGGTGCCCACAGGCGCTAACGTCACTTTCAATAACGACTTGGGCCAAAGTGACGTCAAGTTCACCACTGGGCAAATCGTGACCAGTGGTGCAGCCGACAAAATGAATAACTTGGCAAGGTTTCTGCAGGGCAACACCTCCAGCATTGTTGCAACAGGTGGCGTGGGCGACACCACCGATGCCGCAATTCGGGCGGTAGGTTATGTCAATATTCCGATAACTGGGAAATATGATTTCCGCATTGCTGGTGACGATGGCTATCGGCTTCTCATCAATGGAGTCAATTTGACCGAAGTCGATGAGATACAGGCTCCCGCCATTGCTACTTTTGCGAACAAAACCCTGTCTGCGGGCATTCAGCCCATTGAAATACTGTACTGGGATCAGGCTGGCCACGCGGTTTTGCGAATTGAGGTGAAACCGAGTGGCGCGCCGGATGCCGCCTATGAAGTGCTAGGAACCAAGTCGTACGCACTCTTTGCCCCTGGCAGTCAACCCACAGGCCTGACTGAGAACCAGGATTTGGTAGAAACCAGTGACGGTGTATGGGCGGTGCGTACAGGTGGCGTGCACACCTCAAATGTGAGTAGCCAGCAAGTCATTGGTAGTGAAGGCAATGATTCGATCAGCACAGGTGCCGACAGTGATGTGCTAACCGGTGGCGGCGGCAATGACCGATTGACCGGAGGAGCAGGCTCGGACACATTTGTCTGGCAGCTGGGAGACCAAGGGACCCGTTCACACCCTGCTCAGGATTCAATTAGCGACTTCAACAATGCATCGCAGACCAATGGCGGCGATGTTCTTAATTTGGCAGATTTGCTGCAAAGCGAAAATCACACCACCGGTATCGGCAACCTAGGTGACTACTTGCACTTTGCAAAGTCTGGTGCAGACACCATCATGGAAGCCAAACATACAGGTGCCGGAGCAGTCACTCAACGAATTGTCTTGGAGGGTCTTGACCTGACACAGAATGGTTCTTTGACTGATTCCGCCATCATTGCAGACCTTTTGAACAAGGGCAAACTAATCACCGACTAACTTGCACGAATCTGACGGTTCCTGAATGGCGGGCCCAGTTGCTCCGTCGAATCCAATCGATTTCAGGGCCGTCAGTTCGTTGGCATTGGTGACACCTTCTGCAATTACAAAAATTCCAATGCTGTGCGCAATGGAGGAAAGCCCCTTCAAGAAAGCTTGGTTGCCTTCATTGCTTCCTAGGCCCCTGATGAAACTACCATCGACCTTCAAATAATCTAGGCCAAGGTCATGCAGGCGGCCGATCTCACTGAATTGCCGCCCAAAGTGCTCTAGTCCCAGTTTGCATCCAACGCCTCGCAGGTGGCTGCACAAAGCTTTGAACGCTTCAAAGTGTGACCATACGCCGGCCTCTGGCACCTCCAGCCAAAGACGCGACGTGGCCGGATGCTCTTTGAGCATCTTTTCCAATTCAATGCGGAACTCATGTATTTCAATGGAACTGGCGGACAAGTTGATCGCTAGGCCGCTTAGCTCTGGATGGCTGACCAGTTCGTCCAGCCCCAATGCCACCGCAGCCAGGTCCAGTTGTGGGGTAAGTTTTAGTCGCTGCGCAACTGGCAGGAAGCGCCCCGCTGGCTGCCACTCCCCATGTTCATCAAACATCAGGCGCAATGGGCACTCCCGGTGCAGCATCACCCCGTCCAAAGATGTCACAGGAAAGGAAACCAGTCGCACCCACCGATTGCTTATGGCGTTTTGAATAAGGTGGGACCATTCGTCTGCACTCCTTGGCACCTCGTCGCTTTCTCGCATGTTCACAATTCGCAATCCGTTTTGCCCTTCCAATTCAACCGCTGCAAGCGCAGCATCAACCTGCGCCAAGATGGACTCAACTTCCGTGCCACGAGGAAATGTTCCGCAGCCCAACCAAGTCGTCACCTGATCTGGCACAAACAAAGCGGACTCTTGAGTCAACATGGTCAGGAGGTGTTCAGCAAAACTGTTCGGCACCGCCAAGCCAGGCATCAGCAGCGCAAAATCTGCGCCATTCAACCTTGCAGCCAAGGCATCCGGATTGACGATGCCAGCTTGACCGATCACCTTTGAAAAGGCACGCAACAAATCATCTGTGACCTGGCGGCCAAAGTCACGATTAACGTTGGAAAGATTGGCAACGCGCGCAATAAAGACTGATCCGCCAACAGAGTCTTCGGCTGTGACTGTTTCTCGCAGCCGGGCCAGAAAGTAGTTTCGATTGGCCAAACCTGTCAAACCGTCAAAATTGGCATCCCGCCTGAGCACTTCCAGCCGCGAGGCCTCCTCCTCAAACATTTTTTTGAGACGCGCGACTGTTGTATTCATCGCCACGGCCAACTGCCTGAGCTCGGGAACCCGGGGCTCGGCGATCATGACAAAGCGTCGCTGCAAAATGGCGTTTGCCTGATCGATCACGGCATCCAGCGGGCCACGCAGTCGCCTTAGTACCATGGAGCCCAGCAAGCCGCCGACAAAACCGGCCAGACTCAACGCAATCACCATTTCATAGGCACTCTTCCACAGTGCCCCATATGCAAATCGGCTGTGACTGGCCAAGATCACGACACCCACCTGCTGCCAACCATTGCTGATCTGCGCCCGACCAGGCTCTGCTTTGATTGGGAGCATACTGGCAAACCACGCTGGCGCATCCGTGTGACCCACTGGAGCCGTTCGCTCAACAAGGACGTTGCCCATGGGGTCTGTCACCCGTATCCACTCATAGTGACCGCCATCAAACAAAGAAGCGACCGCAAGCTCAACCAGCGTCGCATCGGGACGGTTCAAACTGAGGGACAACGCCAGCGCAGTTGCGTTGTCGGTGTTTTTGATCGACAGTTGCGACTCAAGATAGCTGCGGGCACTGACGAGCGAGGCAAGCAATCCCCCGCCCAAAGCCAGCAACATACTGGCGATGATGGCAAGCCACAATTGGCGAAACATTGACATGGTATTCATCCTCAATCAAATCTCATTATTCAAAGCCCTCGGCGCGGGCCCGCCTTAGCAGGTCTTCCCACCTCGACAAGCGACCGATACCACCGATCTTCACGTCGGGCACCCCAGGTGAACCGGAGAAAACACCTTCGTTGTTAAAACTGTAAACAGGCACAAGATCGGGCCTGCGTGATGCGGTGCGAATATCACTGATCAGGTTATCCAAAACCAATGGTTCGGCATCGGGTTGCGCGTAATAAGCCAGCACCATGTGCGCTTGGGCTGCTACCGCATCCCCGGTTCCTGCACGAGCCCGCACATAGACGAGCCTTAATCGATCAGGAGAGATACCGATGTGACGCAGCGTAAAGTATTTCGCAATGACATAGTCCTCACAATCACCGCGCCCTTGGCCCAATGTTTCAAGCGGCGTCGCCCAATAGTCGACTTGCCCCCAAACGGTTACATCATCGACAAAACTGATTTGCCGATTGAAAAACGAATTCACTTTCGCCAATTGGTCAAGGTCTGAACCTGATTTTCCTGCCTGAACCAAACTGCGCCAAGCCTGAAATTTCTGGGCGGCCACATGGCCCCCGCGTTGCACGACGGCCTCAAGCATCCGATCAAAATTGACTGCCGAATGCGACCCCACATTGAACTGCCACAAAGGATGATCAGCCATAGCCAGCACCTCACCCGATCCGCCATGATCACTGGTGCTAGCTCACGGTAAAACTGTCGATCACGCAAAAAATCATCCAATCCATCACAAGACAATCAGTTGAAAACAGGCATGTTTTTTGAATGAATGTAAAAAACTGTAAAAGTCTGCCAAAGACATTTTTCAAGTCACGATTTATACTAGTCGGTCAAAATTTAAAAAACCCCGCCTTGCGGACCGGACAACCCATCCTGTCCCACGCCTCAACTGGAGACCCCTCAGTATGCCTTCAAAGCCCCATTTTTTTCTGCTTACAGTACTTGGACTTTCATTAAGTCAAGCGTTTGCACAGACACCGAACACACTCAAAGATGCGGTTGAAAAGGCTGTACTGCAAAATCCTGAGGTCACACTCAAGTACAAAAATCTTGAAGCTGCCAGTAGTGAGCAGGATTCAGCCAAGGGTGGCTGGCGCCCCCGCATTGACCTGGAAGCAGCCATCGGCCCCAAAATAAAATCGACTCCCGCGTTGACAGATTCGCTCAAATACTCAAGCTCCACAGCAGCGATACAACTGCGCCAAACCTTGTTTGACGGATTTGCAACGTCCAGTGAAGTTCGCCGCTTGGGCCACAGCCGACAAGTCGCTTATTACGAACTCTTGAGCGCAAGCGATCAGATAGCGCTTGAAACAACAAAGGCCTACCTAGACGTTCAGCGCTACCGTGAATATTTGGCATTGGCAAAAGAAAGCTTCACGGCCCATGCAGATGTGCATCAAAAAATCAGCAGCCGGGTTGCTGCTGGCGTTGGACGCCGTGTGGACCTAGAGCAGGCAGCCGGGCGCATGGCCTTGGCCGAATCCAACTGGTTGACAGAAGCCAGCAATTTACATGACGTGTCAGCCCGTTACCAACGCCTGACAGGCGATAACCCGGCCCCCAATCTCACCCCAACCCCGGTTTTGGACAAATTTTTGCCTGAACGCACGCGTTTGCTTCCTGACTCGATCCCGGCCAACCCCGACTTTCTCGCAGCCGTGTCCACCATTCGAGCTTTTCGGGCGGACACTGAATTGCGGCGTGCGGCCAACTGGCCGACCCTCGAACTGCGTGCGCGGCAAAGTCTGGAACGCAATCAACAAGGCGTCAGCGGCAACTACCGTGACAGCGCGCTTGAGCTGGTACTGAACTACAACCTGTACAAAGGCGGAGCAGATAAAGCCAGGATTAATCAGTACGCATCCAAGCTCAATGCGGCCTATGATTTAAGAGACAAAACGTGCAGGGATATCCGGCAAACTGCCCAGATCGCCTTCAACGACGTGGGCCGGATGGAACAGCAAATCAAGCTCCTCTCCCAGCACGAACTTTCAACAGCGAAAGCGCGTGAAGCCTATCGGCAGCAATTTGACATTGGCCAGCGATCCCTGCTCGATTTGCTTGACACCGAAAACGCGCTTTACCAAGCACGACTGGCTTTAAGCAAGGCTGAATTTGATCTTAAATTGGCCAAGGTGCGCGTACTGGCCAACTCCGGCACCCTGCTCACAGCCTTGCAACTCAGGCCCCTTGAAAGCACAGCACCACCCGCACCGGGCGGCAACAGCGACGATGATGAACTCATGCGCTGCAACACCGATCTGCCGGCTGTGATCGCACTGGAGAAAGAAGCGCTGCCCAAGCCTGAAGTCATACCACCACCGCCTCCCCCACCTGCGGCACCCCGCGTTGAAGCTCCAAAAGCCGCTGATTGCTCAAAAGCCAACGCAACGGTGGATGTTTGGCTAGGTGCATGGAATCGCAAAGATCTGAACGCCTATCTCGCGACCTACAGCGACACATTTGTTCCTGCCCTAGGGATGAAACGACCTGCTTGGAATGCGATGCGTAAAAAACGGATTACCAAACAAGGTGAAATCACCCCAGTGCTCTCAAATGTCCGCACGCTTCGCTGTGACTCCAATACCGCCGAAGTTGCGTTCACACAAACATACGGTTCGCTGGACTACAAAGATGTCGTGGAAAAAACGTTAAGTCTTGAAGCTGTCAAAGGTGAATGGCGCATTACCCGTGAAACGGTTACCAAGGGCCGAACTTACTGATCGTTGCTCTCACCACGGGTGAGAATTGAATCTCACCAAAATTAAAGCCCGCAACACAGAGTGTTGTGGGCTTTTATATTTTTTCTGCTGTTTTAGAAAACGTACTGGTGTCAGAAAGGAATATCGTCATCCATGTCGTCAAAGCCACTCGCGGGCTTGGACTGCGCGGCGGGAGCCGGGCGCGCAGCAGGCGCGGGCGGCTGGGGGCGTGATGCGGGGGCCGGGCGGGAATAGCCCCCACCCCCACCACCGCCGTAGCCCTCATCTTCGCCGGAGCCAGAGGGCTCGCCCTGGCCTTCACGGCCACCGAGCATTTGCATCTCGTTGGCAATGATGTCGGTGGCGTATTTCTCGACGCCATCCTTGTCGGTGTACTTGCGTGTCTTGATGCGGCCTTCGACATAAATCGAGCGACCTTTTTTAAGGTACTGGCCGACGATTTCAGCCAGCTTGCCGAAGAAGGTGACGCGGTGCCACTCGGTCTCCTCGACCATGTTGCCGTCTTTGCCCTTGTACTTGCTGCTGGTGGCAATGGTCACGTTGGCCACGGCGTCGCCGCTGGGCAGGTAGCGCACTTCGGGGTCGCGCCCCAGGTTGCCTACCAGAATAACTTTGTTCACAGATGCCATGGTTTTCCTTGATCGGTTGCTTGAATGGGCCTGATTATCCCGCCTTTGGGACCATGCCCGGCGCATGGGCCCCGGGGGCCTGCATGGGCCAAGCCACCAGCAGCCACAGCACCATGAGCGCGCCGCACACGGTGAACAGCCCTTGCGCGCCCACATGCTTCATCAGCCAGCCGCCCATGGCACCACCGGCAAAAAACCCGAGCGACTGCAGCGTGTTGTACACCCCCATGGCCGCGCCCCGGGCATGGGGCGGTGCCACCTTTGATGCCATGCTGGGCTGGCTGGCCTCCAGCACGTTAAAGCCACAGAAGAATACAAACAACAAGGGTGCCAGCGCGGCAATGGTCGGCGAGCCCCCGGCTACCCACCAGAACCCGACCTGCACCAGCGCGATCAAGCCGACTGCGCTCAAAAACACAGCCCGCAGATAGCCCCGTTTTTCCAGTGGAAACACGCCGCCCATGATCAGGAACGACGCCAGCACGGCGGGCAAATACACCTCCCAGTGCTGCTCGCGGGCCAGGCCAGCCTGCACCATCAGGGCCGGCACGGCCATCCACATGGCCAACTGAACCGCGTGCATCACAAACACACCAAAATTCAGCCGCAAGAGCGCGGGAATACGCAGCACTTCCATCAAACTGCCTCGCGGCAAGTCCTTGTGCTTGAGCGGCTCCGGCGGCACCCACCACAGCACAACCACCACACCCAACAGCGCCAGACCACAAGTCAGACCAAAAAGGCCAGACAGTCCGGTATGCGCCACCAGCAAGGGCGCCGCCACCAGCGACAGTGCGAACATCAGGCCGATGCTGGCCCCCACCAGCGCCATCGACTTGGTGCGCACTTCGTCGCGGGTTTGATCGGCCAGCAAAGCAGTCACCGCCGCCGAGACAGCGCCTGCGCCCTGCACGCCCCGGCCTATGGCCAGCCAGGTGAGGCTCGGGGCCAGGGCGGCCATCAAACTACCAGTGGCAAACACCAGCAAACCAAACACAATGACCCGCTTGCGACCCAAGTGGTCCGAGGCCAAACCAAAGGGAAACTGCAACAGCGCCTGCGTCAAACCATACATGCCCATGGCCAGACCAATCAGGGCCGGGTCCTCGCCGCCGGGGTATTTGGCCGCCTCAATGGCAAACACCGGCAGAATCAGGAACAGCCCCAGCATGCGCAGGGCAAAAATAGTAGCCAGCGAGAAGCTGGCACGCAGCTCCACCGGCGTCATGGCGCTCCCCTGGGCAACGGTGGCGTTCCCTGTCAAAGAGGGATCAACTTTAGGCAAAACAAAATACTCCAAGCAAAGCAAAGCCGCCAACAGACACAGCGGCAAAGCTGCCAATTGTCCCTGATCTGGCCAGCCCTCGCAGGCCAAGCCAGTCTAAGGTATGCAGAAGAAACCAATATCCCGTTTTTGACGGCACTGCCGGGCGCATTGTTTCGTTGCCCTACGCTTATTTGGCTCGCCAAACCGTGCTCAGGACGCCTTGCACTGCATCCCGCCAGCACCGCCCAAAAGCGGTACATTGGCTTCTTCCGCATCCCTAAGGTGCCATCTTTGACTATCATGGCAGGTTTCCCACAGCGAGTTCCCCCTTGAACACCCTCCCTGACAGCGCTCCCCCTGAACTCGAACCTGAAAGCAAGTACCTTGCCCGGGCGCTGCAGCAGCAGACCATCAGCATCCGCGGGGCACGCACGCACAACCTCAAGAACATTGACCTGGACATTCCGCGCAACCAACTGGTGGTAATCACCGGTCTGTCGGGCTCCGGCAAGTCCAGCCTCGCGTTTGACACGCTGTACGCCGAAGGCCAGCGTCGCTATGTGGAAAGCCTGTCCACCTACGCGCGCCAGTTTTTGCAGCTGATGGACAAGCCCGACGTGGACGTGATCGAGGGCCTGTCGCCCGCCATCTCGATCGAGCAAAAAGCCACCAGCCACAACCCGCGCTCCACCGTGGGCACGGTGACCGAGATTCACGACTACCTGCGCCTGCTGTTTGCCCGCGCGGGCACGCCGTTTTGCCCGGAACATCAGTTGCCGCTGCAGGCCCAGACCGTCAGTCAGATGGTGGACGCGGTGCTGGCCCTGCCGCCCGACACCAAGCTGATGATTCTGGCACCGCTGGCGCGCGAGAAAAAAGGCGAGTTTGCGGACGTTTTTGCCGACATGCAAGCCCAGGGCTATGTGCGTTTTCGGGTCGATGGCCAGCTCTATGAGGTGGACGAGCTGCCCCAGCTCAAAAAAACCGAAAAGCACGCGGTGGACGTGGTGATCGACCGCATCAAGGTGCGACCAGACTTGACCCAGCGCCTGGCCGAGAGCTTTGAAGCGGCCCTCAAGCTGGCCAATGGCCGTGCCATTGCTGTCGAAATTGATAGCAGCTTGCGCAATGAGGACGGGCGGGAGAGCCCAAAAGAGCACTTAAAAGAACACCTGTTCAACGCCAAGTTTGCCTGCCCGGTGTGCAGCTACTCAATTACCGAGCTGGAGCCGCGCCTGTTCTCCTTCAACTCGCCCGTCGGTGCCTGCCCCAGCTGCGACGGCTTGGGCGCGCAGGAGTTTTTTGACCCGGCGCGGGTGGTGGCTTTTCCGTCACTCAGCCTGGCCAGCGGTGCCATCAAAGGCTGGGACCGGCGCAACGGCTACTACTTTGCCATGCTGGAAAGCCTGGCCAAGCATTACAAATTTGACATTGAGCAAGCTTTTGAGTCGCTACCCCCGGCGGTTCAGCACGCTGTGTTGCATGGCTCGGGCGAGGAAGAAATCAAATTCAGCTATGTAATGGACTCTGGCAGCTTTCAGGGCAAAAAAGTCAATAAAAAACACCCGTTTGAGGGCATTTTGGCCAATATGGCGCGCCGCTACCGCGAAACCGACTCGGTCTTGGTGCGTGAAGACCTGGCCCGCTACCGCAGCACCCAGCCTTGCACCGAGTGCGGCGGAAGCCGTTTGCGGCGCGAGGCACGCCACGTCAAGATTGGCGAAGGTGAGCAGGCGCGCGCCATCTTCGAGGTCAGCCACTTCACGCTGCGCGAGAGTCTGGACTATTTCAATGGCTTGCAAATGACGGGTGCCAAGGGCGAGATTGCCAGCAAAGTGGTGCGCGAGATCG
Organism: Candidatus Rhodoferax bjergmarkensis; assembly: GCA_016708345.1. Taxonomy (GTDB): domain Bacteria; phylum Pseudomonadota; class Gammaproteobacteria; order Burkholderiales; family Burkholderiaceae_C; genus Rhodoferax; species Rhodoferax bjergmarkensis. Next base: position 119,576 of record JADJFX010000009.1, on the reverse strand, counting down.
GCCTGCGCCTGAAGTTTTTGAACGATGTGGGCCTGAACTACCTGAGCCTGGACCGCAGCGCCGAGACACTCAGCGGCGGCGAATCGCAGCGCATCCGCCTGGCCTCGCAAATCGGCTCCGGCCTGACCGGCGTGATGTACGTGCTGGACGAGCCCAGCATTGGCCTGCACCAGCGCGACAACGACCGCCTGATTGGCACCTTGCAGCACCTGCGCGACATTGGCAACAGCGTGCTGGTGGTCGAGCACGACGAAGACATGATGCGCGCCGCCGACCATGTGATCGACATGGGGCTGGGCGCGGGCATTCACGGCGGGCGCGTGATTGCGCAGGGCACGTTTGAAGACGTCAAAGCCCACCCCGATTCGCTGACCGGCAAGTACCTGGCCCACACCCTGCAAATTGCCGTTCCCAAGCGCCGCACCCCCTGGCTGCCCACCCTAACGCCAACTGCGCAAGAGAAAAAATCCAAAGCGCCGCCCAGCAAAGCGGCCCAAGCCTGGGCGCAGCGCCACGCCGAACACCTGGCCACCCAGGGTGAGTTGCAGGCGATTCGCGTGATCAACGCCACTGGCAACAACCTGTGCGGCGTAAGTGTGGAGTTTCCGGTTGGCCTGTTCACCTGCGTCACGGGCGTTTCCGGCTCGGGCAAGTCCACGCTGGTCAACGACACGCTCTACGCCGCCGTGGCGCGCCAGCTCTACCGCGCGCACGACGAACCCACCGCACACGAAGCGATAGAGGGCATTGAACACTTTGACAAAGTCATCAATGTGGACCAGAGCCCCATTGGCCGGACACCCCGCTCGAATCCGGCCACCTACACCGGCCTGTTCACCCCCATTCGCGAGCTGATGGCCGAGGTGCCCACGGCGCGCGAGCGCGGCTACGGGCCGGGGCGCTTCAGCTTCAACGTGGCCGGTGGCCGCTGCGAAGCCTGCCAGGGCGACGGCATGGTGAAGGTGGAAATGCACTTTTTGCCGGATGTGTACGTGCCCTGCGACGTGTGCGCGGGCCAGCGCTACAACCGCGAAACGCTCGAAGTCTTGTACAAGGGCAAAAACATCGCGCAGATTCTGGACCTGACGGTGGAGGCGGCCTATGCGTTTCTGAGCGCCGTGCCGACCATTGCGCGCAAGCTGCACACGCTCTTGGACGTGGGCCTGTCGTACATCAAGCTCGGCCAGGCCGCCACCACGCTGTCGGGCGGCGAGGCGCAGCGCGTGAAACTGGCGCTGGAACTGTCCAAACGCGACACGGGTCGCACGCTCTACATCCTGGACGAACCCACCACCGGCCTGCACTTTGCCGACATTGACCTGCTGCTCAAGGTGTTGCACCAGTTGCGCGATGCGGGCAACACCATCGTGGTGATTGAACACAACCTGGACGTCATCAAAACCGCCGACTGGCTGATCGACATGGGCCCCGAAGGCGGCGCTGGTGGCGGCCAAGTGGTGGGCGTGGGCACCCCGGAAACCCTCGCCGCCAACCCGGACAGCCACACCGGGCGCTATCTGAAACGGCTACTACCCAATTTGGGATGAAATTGGCCTGTAGCGCATATAGAACGTGCGCAAGCAGCTATAAAAATCAGAGCAAAATTTGCGCTGGGAGTCAGGTACGAGGCAGGCGAGGAACACAAATTTGATGGCGATACACCCGCCCATCAGTAGGGCGGCAAGAGTCTTCTGAAGCCATGAGCCAGCACCACCGCCAGAAAGAACAGATTGCGCACAGGCGTGGCCAACAGGAAGGATCGAACCTCCCGCATTCTGGTGTTCGCCAAACGCGTGTGCGCAAGCCTTTGGGCGACGCGCTCAATAAAGCTGGTTGAACGTGGCCAATCGCGCAGATTTTTCAAAAGCTGCGCAGGAATGCCGCCACGCCCCACGCGTGCGCCAATAATGCCGCCCAAAATGGCGGCTGTTGAATCGCTATCACCACCTAGGCGAATCATTTCCGTGATACCCCCTTGGTAGTCGTCTTGGTGGCGCAGCCACACATGCAAGACTGCGGGCAGCGTGTGCAGCATGTAGCCCGACACACCATTTTTGGACCCCAGTCTCGCCACAAATGCCGGCGCAGATTCGCTTTGCTCCAAGCTTTGCGCCACGGCCACAATGCTGGCCAGGGTTGCGCTTTGCGGCGGCAATCGTTGTGACATGGTTTGCACAAACTGCTTTGCAGACACGGGGGCCTGGGAGGTTGCAGCCAAGTGAGCCGCGATGGCAACGGTGAGCGCCCCGTGTTCTGCCCGGTCATCGCGGTGGGTGATGCGCGCGGCGAGACGGTTCAAGCTTTCCAGCTTGACCGGATCATCACCAAAGGCCACGCCGAGTACCGCCGCCCGCATCGCCGGGCCATTGCCTGCCGACCTGACACCGCTCCAGGTGGGCGGAAAGAACAGCCACAGCTTGATGATGGCGCGCCCAGTGGCCATGCCCACGCCCGCCGGCAGCGCCAACAGCCATCCCTTCAGTCGCCAGGCAAAATCGCGCGCGAAATGGGCTTCGTCGCCGCCGGATTCAATCAGCGCCTGGGCCAGCATCACCGTGTGTTCGGTGTCATCTGAAATCATGCCGGTGCCGAACAGCAAACCATAGCGATCCAGCGAAGGGAACATCTTCAACTGACGTTGTGGGCTTAACCCTTCGCAGGCCAAGCCAAGCGCATCTCCAACCGCGGTGCCCAGCATTGAGCCTGCGAGCGCGCGCCCGAGCGGGCTGCTTGTGCTGGCATCCCGCGTCTGTGCCAACTGACTGCGTCGTGAAACCCAATCGGTCAAACTGCCAACCGTCGATGCAAAAAGCAGAGCCAGAACATACAAACACGTGCCGGGGTCAAGAAACAACGGAACAACATACCAAGCCTGCGCGGCTTCCACGGGACAGTTCGAAATTGCGACTGCGCCCAGCAGACCGCCTGCCAGGGGTATTGGAGTGAAGCTTTGGGGTTCCGGGCCGCGCGCCGTTTGGAACAATCGAAAAACGCCACGAAGATTGGCACCAATGACCAATGCGCTTAACAAACCGGCAATCAACGTCACACTCCATGCAGCCATGTGATTCCCCTTTGGACAAGTCGCACCTTGACGCCTTGTTGTTTAGCCCCCCAACTGTGGCATTGTCAGCCGCTCATGCAATCCAAATTTCAGCGAACTCTCAAAACTAAAAGTCGAAACAACCTCATTTGTGTGAAAAATTACCGAAAAATACTGCACATCACACGCAACGGAGCAAATCAGCGCTGAACCAGCGAATCGGGGTCAACCTCGCAATGCGTGCCATCGTTGTGGTCGGGTGTCGCACATTTCGCGGCCCTCACTCTTAACCTTAAGGATTTACCATGCGTTTACTGACTTTGCTGATTGCTTCCACGATGTTCGCTGTTCCCGCTTTTGCTCAAAAGTCCCAGTCTTCGTCCAACCCCAATGCCGTTCAGATCCAGGGCAACACCGAGATCAAGGCTGATCAGAAAAACGTCACTGCCGTGGCAGTGGGTGAAGGCAACGTTGCCAAAAACACCGCTGGTGCCATCAAGGGCGGCACCCAGATTCAGGGCAACACCAAAATCAAGGCTTCCCAAAAGAACGCTACTGCTGTTGCAGTGGGCAAGAACAACACCGCTGCTAACGAAGCCGGTGTCATCGGCGGCAAGTGATCTCACACTGCTTCACCAAAAACCGCCTTCGGGCGGTTTTTTTATTCACGGATCAGTGAGCGCCATGGGTTCGATCTTTGCGTCATCCGATACGCAAATACCGCCAAACATGCTACATATTTAGCGGTATGTCATGTTACCGCCTGACGCCTTATGAGGCAAGCAAAAACCCGCTGTAGCTATACACCACGCGGGTTTTTAGGTGTTCTGACACGTTAGAAAACGGTCGGTTGGTGCGGCTGGCGGGGATCGAACCCACGACCCTTGGCTTCGGAGGCCAATACTCTATCCACTGAGCTACAGCCGCACTTTGAAGGTCGCATTGTATGTGGTTTCTCACAGGAGACTCTATAATCTTGGGTTGCTTTCCAAGCTACTCCATTTCAAGGACACCATGAGCGCCAACCACCCAGCAAACGGCGAGGACCACACTGGTCCCATCAAGACCCCAAAACAACTGCTGCTTGCTGTTTTTTTCTCGTTTGTGGTTCCTGTTTTCGTCATCATCGGGTTGGTTTACAACTCGACCTCTCAGAATAAACCCGCCGCCGGTGCCGTGAACATGGAGAAGGCTATCGCCGCCAGAATCCAAAAAGTTGGCACAATTGAAATTCGTGATGCCAACCGGCCACTCAAATCTGGCGAAGAGGTATTCAAAGCCCAATGCACAGCCTGTCATACATCAGGCGCTGCGGGCGCACCCAAGTTTGGCGATACCAGTGCTTGGGCACCTCGCATCAAAACTGGCTACGAAACCCTTTTGAATTCAGCCATCAAAGGCAAGGGTGCCATGGGTGCTCAGGGCGGCGGCGACTTGACGCCTTTGGAACTCGGCCGCGCCGTGGTCTATATGGCCAACGCAGCCGGTGGCAAGTTTGCAGAACCCAAAGCACCAGCCGAATCTACTGAGGCTGCCAAATAAGCAAGCTCGCCCCGCACCCTCAATAGCAGGCAGTGTCCTTCGGGCAAGAAGTAGGTGAACCCTTGGCGGTGCTGGTCTGACCTGGTCTGGTCTTCACAATTGCGGTCGATTTTTGGGCTATCCAGCATTGACACTCGCTCCAGCCCAACCACATCGGCAAAACGCCACGCCAGCACACTCTTGCTAATTCCCGGCGGCAAATCCAAGAGCCCCGGCGCTCCAAAGCCACCTTGAACAGGAAGTCAAAGGCGTGGACCGGGTTGGGCACGAGGGCGGTTGGATGGTGTGGAGAAATTGCCATAAGAATTTATCAAATCCGAGCAAACTCTACACGCTGACCGCTTGGTTGCGCCCTGCGGCCTTGGCTAGGTAAAGCGCATGGTCGGCGCGCTCAATCGCCTCATCCATCGGCTCACCCGAACGGTAAGCCGTGATTCCGGCCGAGAAAGTGATGCGCAGTTCAGGTACGGCGGCACTGATCTGCATGCTGGCTAGGGCAAAGCGCAGACGATCAACCCCAATGGCGGGGGCGTTGGGGGTCACCTCGGGCATCATCAGTAAAAACTCTTCTCCGCCCCAGCGCGCGATCACATCTGTTTCGCGCAGCACGCGTCGGGCCTCGTCGGCAAAGTTGCGCAGCACTTCGTCGCCCACCCGGTGGCCATGTGTGTCGTTCACGCACTTGAAAAAGTCGAGATCGAGCAAAACGACAGAAAACTCAAATTTATTGCGCTTGTCCATCGCAGCGTGTTCAGCCAGCACCTGATTCATGTGGCGCCGATTGATCAAACCCGTCAACTCATCGTGGGTGGCGATTTCATGAATGCGCGCCAGTGCTTGACTGAGTTCGGCTTTTTGGCTCTTGAACCGCTGGCGCATTTTGGTCAGCAGCGACGCCAGTGTAGTGATGGTTGGAACAATGGTCAGCACCAACACGAAGTACCCCCACTCAATTTTGGCCGGGTAAACCAACGGTTCGGTCCAAGCCTTGTAGAACATTACAGCACCCATGCTCAACACGGCGTAGGCCCCCGAAATATTGGCGCGGCGCGAGTTCATGCTGAAGATGCCAAACACCAACACAAGCGCCACCAGCATCAGTGCGCCGCCGTGTGCTTCTTTTGCGACGGCGTAGGAACTAGCCACCAAGGTCTGGGCCACAAGAACCTGCGGCAGGGTCAGCGAAGGATCGTCAAAGCGCAAATTGAGTCCGCTTCGCAGCACCGCATAAAAGCATAAGCAGGACAGCATGAAGGCCCCAACCAGACTGGTCCCCTCGCGCGGATCTATCGTTTCGACCAAAACTCCATATAAAACCAACAGCGAGCACACCCCATACACCCGCGAAGCAAACAGCGAGCGCCTGATGCGCTGACGCTGCTGACGGTCGCTTGTCAGGAACAGCGCCGTCAAATTGCTTTCGGTCAATGGTGACTTGCTCGGCTCACGCATGTACAGGCTACCTCATCCGGAAATGAAGGGAGAAACATTCAACACTTTGAAAGTTAAAGTATGGCACGCTTGGACCTCACCGCACCAGCATCAAAAAATCGGTCAATTTGCGCGTTTTCAATTAAATTTCAATCGATATCCGTGAAAAATTACCAACAATTAATGTTTTTTCATGATTATTTTTTCGTTTTTGCGCGTTATTTGCCATCCCATTCACGTAAACCCTGATTGAAAAGCCCTTTGCACCGACTAAAAATGCAGTCGTCAGCTAAATTTTCAATGATTAAAACGTGGATATCTGTTATGAACCAGCACAACCGGAGTCCTTTGACTTCATTTCGCACCGCTTTTGTGAGTTCTTTTTTTCTTTTGTTTTCGCTTAACGGTCATTGCCTGACCGATGGTTTTTACAAACTCACGGTCAAGCACACCGGCAAGGCATTGACGGTCAAAGGCGGGTCTACGGCCGATGCGGCTAACTTGGTTCAATACACCTACAGCGGCGCAGAGCACCAGAAGTGGTACATCGAGAAAACATCCGATACCAACCCTGAAACCTACATGATGATCAGCGCCAAGAGCCAGAAAGTGGCCGATGTACAGCTGTCATCAACGCTGAATGCCGCCAGTTTGCTGCAGTACCACTACAACGGCAACAACAACCAGCGCTACATCCTAGAAGACGCCGGCAGCGGCTACTTCAAGATCAAGGCCAAGCACAGCGGCAAGGTGCTCGACGTACAGTTAGCCTCCAAGTCGGACAATGCCAACGTGGTGCAATACTCCAGTGGCACCGGCGACAACCAGAAGTGGATGCCTACCCCTGTGACGGCTGCAACGCCAGCACCCACCACCGGAAGCCAAGCCTGCAACACCAAATACCCCGTTTTGTTATTACACGGCGTTGCACTTAAAGACAACACCCTCGGATTCAACTACTTTGGCCGCGTTCCCGCCAACCTGCGCTCGCGTGGCGCTACTGTGTTTGGTGGCGAGCAAGATGCTTGGGGAGCTTACGCCACCAATGCAGAGCAGATCAAAAAGCGCATCTTGCAGATCACCGATCCTGCCTCCACCAGCAACCCCGGCGGCTTGAATTTGGGCAAAGTCAACATCATTGGTCACTCCAAAGGTGGCTTGGATACGCGCCAGATGCTGTACATGTACCCTGAAATGAAGAGCAAAATCGCGTCGTTCACCACCATGGCCACACCCCATCGCGGCACGGCGCTGGCGGATTGGGCCTTCAACGCCGGACTGGACCCTTACCTCAATTTCTTCATCAAGATCTTCGCCAAAATCCAAGGCGACACCAACCCCAATTTCCCTGTAGCGGCTGGGTCGATGCAACGGGCCAACATGGTCACGACCAATGCCCAATGGAACAGTTTGGGCGGTTACACCGGCATTCTTTCCCAGAGCTACGCGGCTGAACTCAAGAACGACACACTCAAACAGCTTGATGTGGCGCTGCTGGCCACCGGCTGGGTGATGGGCAACCTGGCCCCGTCGCCCAAAGAGCCCTACAACGACGGTGCAGTGCCCACATCGTCAGCCCCCTTTGGCACCTTCAAGGGCACCAATGTGGGTGTGACGGCGGGTTATGGCGGCCTGAGCCACTTCGGTATCACCGACCGCGGCATTCTGATTTTCCCCGGCATGACGCCTGGCTTTGATGGTCCCGCGTTTTACCGCAATGTGGTTGCCAACCTGAAGTCGACTGGTTACTGACCGGGCGTCAAACGCCTGCCAAACTACTCCCCGCTGGATAGTCGGTGGGGAGAAGTTTTTTCGGCCAACCCGCAGCAACTATTTGAGATTCAGTGCACACAAAAAAACCAAGTGCTTGCCATTGGGGTGGCTATCCTCGTCGGCATTGAACTGGGCTATGTGGAGCAACGACAGCGCCGCTTCAGGCAGCAACAAAGAGGCCTTGCTGAAAAAGCTGGCCACCGACATATTTGATGCCGAAGCCGAGAAGCTCGAAGCGAAGACCCCCCTACAACCAATTTGAAGAAAAGCTGCTGGCGTACAAAAACGAACAAATATGAATATTTTTTTGTTCGTTTTAACTCCTTTCAAGGGTTTCCCCTCATCGGAAAATTAGCATCGCGCATTATCCTACTGTTCTGTCACAACCGTGACTTTGGACTTTTGCCCGCTAACACAAGCAGCTAAACCCATTTCTCGGCTCCCCGGTTTCCCACTCATCCAAGGAAAGAAAATGCGCAAGTTAAATACTGTAAAACTATTATCTTCAACCATCGCCCTGAGCTCGTTGCTCGCACTGGCTGCACCGGCCCACGCCTGGGTCTCAGGTGACACCCAAACCAAATACCCCATCATCATGGTGCCCGGCGTCATGGGCTTTGACAAACTGTTTGGATCGGTCGAATACTTCTACAAGGTGGGCGACGGCATCCAGAAATATTCCGGCGGTCAAAAGACCTACAACGTGTCGCTGTCGGCTTGGATGTCAACAGAAGAACGCGGTATAGCGCTGAAGAACGAAATCACCCGCATTCTCAAGTCCCACTATAAGGTCACCACCCTGACCCCGGCGCACAAGGTCAACATCATTGCGCACAGCCATGGCGGTACCACCTCGCGCGTGGCGGCCAAACTGATGGAAAACAACATTGCATCCATCACCACCGTATCCACTCCCCATTACGGCGTACCTCTGGCCGAATCGACGAGCCTGGTGCCCAAGTGGGTGGTGGACGGCATCGTTGCGGTTTGCAATCTTGCCGGCAATGCGTTGGCCGTGTTCAGCGGTCGGCTGGACTGGATCAATCAGCAAGACGCCAATGCCGTGTTGAACGATTTCACCCAGACCGGTATCAAGCAGTTCAATGCCAAATACCCCAGCGCCGGTGTGCCGACGGGTGGCAGCTACGGAACCTTGCAATATGGGGCGGACGCCAAGGTACCGGGCAAGTGGGCGGGCAATGGTCAGGGCGCTGAAAAATCAGTGAGCGATCCCAACGCGATTCTCTTTTACTCCTTTGCCGGCAATGTTGGCACATCTGCCATCACCAGGTGGGAGGACCCAGCGGACTACGTCCTGGCTGCGATTCGCATGATGAGCAATTGGGTGGGCTACAAAGGCAACGCTGACTCCTTCGTCCCGGTGTCGAGCGCCCAGTTTGGCAAGAACATCAATTCAAGCTACTACTGGAACCATGTGGACGAGCAGAACCAGATTCTGGGCCTGCTGGCCTCAGGTGCCTCAGACCCGGTATCGGTGTATAGCGCGCATGCCAATCGTCTGAAGCTGGCAGGTCGCTGAACATGCAGGCCAAGGCACGTCGCCTGGGCATGGGCGCGCTGCTGGTGCTGGGTGCGGGTGCCGCATTCTGGCACTTCAGCGCCACCCCACCTGAGCCGTCCAAGCACAGTATGGCAAGCGGGTCGGCGGCACCCGCTAACACCTACTTTGTGCAGACCGGCCATGGTGACAGCGCTGCTGCTGGCGCGCCGGTGCGCCGCTTTCGAACGCTGGCCGAATACGAGGCCGTGTCGCGCTACGGGCGGCTGCCCAATTCGCTGACCGGCCTTGATGTCCACTGGAATATTGCATCCGATGCCAACGGCCGGCTGGTGGTGACGCGCGACCTGGCCGGGCTGTTCGAGTTCTTCCTGTCCGCACACACCGAGGAAGGCATGGAGAAATCGCAAGGGCGTATCGAAGAATATCTGCGCGGCCTGCTGCCCCAAGCCGCAGCAGGCGAAGCACTGGACATCTTGCGTGCCTACCTGGCGTACAAACAGGGCCTGAAGCGCTTTGAACCCTCCTCAGACTCCGCCATGAGCGGCAAAGGCGGCGGCGATCAAATGGCCACGCTGGGTGACATCAAAGCGGCCATGAACCAGCGCGCGGCGGCGCGGCGCCAGTTCCTCGGCACGCAAGTAGCGGACGCATTCTTCAAGGACGATGAAGCCTACGACGCCTATACCATTGGACATCTTGAAGCACAGGCCAATGCGTCCCTCAATCCGGCCAACAAGGAGTCGATGATTGCGCAGGCGGAGCTGCTTTTGCCAGCGGAGCAGCGTGCACGTGTTCAGCAAGAGCGCAAAGAGGCCGCGCTGAACCAGCGCATCGAGGCCCTTCGGGCCCAGGGCGGCAACGACGAAACGATTCGCAGCCTGCGCACGGAGCTGTATGGGGCCCAAGAGGCTCAGCGCCTAGCGATGGTCGACCAAGAGCATGCGGCCTGGATGCAGCGCCTGCAAAACTACCGTAATGCAAAGGACGGAATCTTGCGCCAATCAGCTCTTAGTGCACAAGCCAAAGACCTGATGGTCAAAGATCTGGAGCGCTCGCAGTTCAGCGCCGAAGAATTGCGGGAGGTCCAGATTCTGGAGTCCATCCGGGCGCAAAACGGCCAGGCCGGCAGGGCTGCACGGTCAGGTTAAGCAGGGCATGAGAAGGCACCACTGCCCATACTACCTTCCACAGCACCTGCTCTCGATCCTGCCCAAAGAAGAGGCCTAAAAGCTGTTTACGCCCTACAAGAAGTTTGTCGATTTTGAGTTCTCGCTGGGCGACAAGACCAAGAACTGGAAAATGCCGCAAAGCGCGGATGAAACGCTGGTGCTGATTGAAAAAATGCAGTAAGTTCAACAGCAGCATTTTGGTGAGGACGCCTCAGATTTACTCTTTGGCGGCGAGTTCAAGACGATGGAGTACACCGCACGTCGCGCCGGCATCCTCAAGCTGGAGCTACCTGAAAGAGAAAAAATGATCAACACCTTCCGGGCCAGGTATTTGCCAGCGAGCGTCAACAGTCCGTAATTTCCCTCGCCCCAAAACCCAGGCATGTTTTTGGCAGTTAGCGCACGTATTACTTGCGCCAGCAGCTATAAATTACATAGCAGTTGATAGCCTGCCAGGCTGACAAAGCGGAACAGGATGCAGCCAGAAACTCGCTTGCAACCCACCTGGAACGTTTGCCCCGGTGCTGAGCTCCATGGCCGACGGCAGCGTCAAAAAACAATCACATTGAGCGTTATCTATTAAATTTCTTTCTCAATCTGTGAAAAATTACCGAAATCAAACGCCAAATTGAGAATATTTGTTCGATTTTGCGCGTTATTTGCCAACCCATCCACGTAAACCCTGATTGAAAAGCCTTTTTTGTCGCCTCAAAATGAAGTTATCGGCTGATTTTTCAAATACAAAAACGTGGAGATACGCTATGAACCGATTCAAACGGAGTCCTTTGACTTCAATTCGCACCGCTTTTCTGGGTTCTTTTTTTCTTTTGTTTTCGCTTAACGGCCATTGTCTGACCGATGGTTTTTACAAGCTCACGGTAAAACACAGTGGCAAAGCCTTGACGGTCAAGGGCGGCTCCACCGCCGATGCGCAGAACGTGGTGCAGTACACCTACAGCGGCGCAGAGCACCAAAAGTGGTATATCGAGAAAACCTCCGATACCAACCCCGAAACCTACATGATGATCAGCGCCAAGAGCCAGAAGGTGGCCGATATTCAGGGCGCTTCGACGCTGGAGAAAGCCTATCTGCAGCAATACCACTTCAACGGCAACAATAACCAGCGATTCATTCTTGAGGATGTCGGCAGTGGTTATTTCAAAATCAAGGCCAAGCACAGCGGCAAAATGCTGGCGGTGCAAACTGCGTCCACGGCCAATGACGCCCAAGTTCTTCAATACACCAGCGGCACGGGAGACAACCAGAAGTGGACGTTTACCCCCGTAACGTCGGCTGCCGCCGCTCCCACCAGCGGTAGCCAGGCCTGCAACACCAAATACCCGGTATTGCTGCTGCACGGTATTGCGCTGAAGGACAACACGCTGGGCTACAACTACTTTGGACGAATCCCCGCCAATCTGCGCGCACGTGGTGCCACGGTTTTCGGTGGCGAGCAGGATGCTTGGGGCTCCACCACCTCGAATGCAGACCAGCTCAAAAAACGCATTCTGCAAATTACCGACCCCGCATCCACCAGCAACCCGGGTGGTTTGAACTTGGGCAAGGTCAACATCATTGGCCACTCCAAGGGTGGCTTGGATACGCGCGAAATGTTGTACCTCTACCCCACCATGAAGGACAAAATCGCCTCCATCACCACCATGGCAACTCCGCACCGTGGCACGGCCTTGGCCGACTGGGTGTTCACTTCCGGGCTGCAGCCTTACTTGGGCTTTGCCGTCAAAATTCTGAGCTTCTTGCAGGGTGACCGCAATCCTGATTTCGTAGCCGCTGCTGCCCCCATGCGCCGGGCCGATATGGTGACCACCAACAACAAGTGGAACAGCCTGGGCGGTTACACCGGCATCCTGTCCCAAAGCTACGCCGCTGAAATCAAGCCCGACACCCTCAAGCAGCTGGACGTCGCCTTGCTCGCCACCGGCTATGTGATGGGCAACCTCGCACCCAATCCGAAAGAGCCCTACAACGACGGTGCCGTACCCACATCCTCCGCACCCTTTGGCACGTTCAAGGGCACCAATGTGGGTGTGACGGCGGGTTATGGTGGCCTGACCCACTTTGGTATTACCGACCGTGGCATTTTGATTTTCCCCGGTTTGACCCCCGGCTTTGACGGCCCCGCGTTTTACCGCAATGTGGTTGCCAACCTGAAGACAGCAGGCTATTGATTCAGCTCGCCCCGCTTGGTTGAAAAGAACCCCCAGTTGCCAGCCAACTGGGGGTTTTCTAATGGTTGTTACCATTTTTTGAGCGAAGTTGGTGCTTGTTGTGAGCAGCGGCTTTGGGTTATTTTTTGAGAATTAATTGCGTATGAGAAAGACAGTTTCTATCGCCATCCTGGCAGCAGCAGCCTTCGGGCTGTGGCTTGGCTACTCTGCCACGTCTGAGGACGCTTCAGCCTCCCTGGAAGCGAAGCAATCGAATGGACCCGGCATAACACGAGAAAGCCCCAACCCCTTCCTGTCCAGCTACATCGTTGATCCCAGGAACCAGATTGCACTCAAAGACACGGGACTCAATGAGCAACGGGATGACCCCCAAATGCTGAACAAAAGCTACGCCGCCAGCGAGCTTGTCAACCGCGGAACGGTCGACTATTTCCGCTATCTTCAAACCGAATTTCATGCAGGCGCAACACTGCAGGCCAATACCGAGGCCATTCGTCAGCACCTGTTTTCCACCCTACAGCCAGAAGATGCCGAAAAGCTGTTTGCGCTTTACAAAAAGTTCGTGGATTTTGAGTACTCCATCGGGGACAAGGCCAAAGACTGGAAAATGCCTGAAAGCCCCAAAGAAACTCTGGAGCTCATTGGCAAAATGCAGAAGCACCAGCAACAAACTTTTGGTGAAGAAACTGCCGACCTGCTGTTTGGTGGTGAACTCAAAACCATGGAGTACACCGCCCGCAAGTCCGGCATTCTGAATGACAAGGTGGCAGGGGGTGCCGAAAAAGAAGCCTTGCTGAACAAGCTGACCCAGGACATGTTTGGCATCAGCGGCGACAAGCTGGACGCCACAAAAAACCCCTACAACTTGTTTGAAGAAAAACTGCTGCTGTACAAGAATGACTTGGACAAACTGGAGCCCCCAGAGGCCGAGAAACTGATCAAACAGTTCCGGGCCAAGTATTTGCCAGCGAGCGCCAACAGTCAGTAACTTCCCTCGCCCCAAAAATTAGGCATGTTTTTGGCTGCTTGCGCACGTATTACCTGCGCAAGCAGCTATCAATTATGTAGCAATTGATAGCCCCTAGGTGTCACAAAGCGTATCAAAAAGCGGGTCAGAAACTCGCTTGCAAGCCCACTTTCAGTGTTCGCCCTGGCAGCGGTGCCTTGCCGGGTGCCGTCTGGGACAGGATCGAGCTGGCGCTGTAGGCCAGGGTGTCGGTCAGGTTGTCGATTCTGGCAAACCAAAGCGCACTGGTGGTGCCGATTTTTTGCCGGTAGCTGAGCGCGGCGTTCCACAAGGTGTAAGACCCGGTGCTCAGTTGCCCTGCTGGTACGTCGTTTTGTGCCATGGAGTGGCTTGCGCCCAAACGCGAACTCCACGGCCCCTGCGTCCAGACGAGGGTGGCCCCGGCGCGGGCGGGCGCTATGCGCGGCAAAAATTGGCCGGTCGCGGTGTTGACCGCGCGAACCGTGTCGCCACGCCATTCCAGGTCAAGCAACTGGCCAGCCTGCACCAGACGCACCGTGCCACTGGCCTCCAGCCCCACAAAGCGGGCCTGCACTTGGGTGTACAGGTATTCCGGGAGAATGGCAGCAGCCCCACCCGACTCGGCCGAAGTGTTGTCGCCATTACCGGAGTCGGTCACGCTCACACCATTGCCGCCGTTGCCTTGTGCATCGCGGTTGATGCCGCTGGCCTGCTGCGCCAGGTAATTGCCAAATCGGTTGGCAAACACGCTGACGCCAAATCGATGGGCACCACGTTTCCAGCTGGCACCCACATCCACATTGGTGGAAACCTCCTGCTCCAAATTGAGGTTGCCGACTTCATAGGCATGGGTGGCCAGGTGGGGGCCATTGGCAAACAGCTCATAGTCTTTGGGCGCACGCTGAGTGTGGGCCACATTGGTGCTGAGCTGCCAATCGCCAGCGACCTGCCACAACGCGCCCACGGCATAGCTTGCAGGAGAGAAGCTGCGGCTTGCGGGCGTGAAGCGCGCGACCAGCGGATTGCCAAATGACTCCACTTGCACCGATTCGGTGCGAGCGCCAGCACTTAATTTGCCCCACCCTGTGGCCATTTCCTCGTAAATGAAAGCAGCTGTCTGCCGGGTTTGGCTGTAGGGTGCGAAGGCTTCGTCTCCGTCGGCGGAAAAGCGTGCAGTTTCGGTCTGCAAGCCCACCACACCGTCCCAGGCACCGAGCCTGGCATGGCGCGCTTGCAGACGCACATCATTGCCACTGCTCTTGAATACCGTGCCAGCCGTGGCCCCTTCAAACTCCGTGTGCTCGTACTCATTGCGTCCCACTTGCCATTTGACGCTTTGCACCAGCCCCTGGAGTTTGCGCAGCTCGCCTTCCAGGGCGTAGCGGTCAGATTTCATGCCGATGGTGACTTCGTCCTCGGCCACCGTGCCGTAATCACTGCGAAACCGGCTGACGGCGGCTCCGATGTAACCCTGGTCAAAGAATGCGCTTGCGCCCACGGCACCACTCTTTGTTTCACTGGCCGAATTGCAGATTTTGTTGGCCACGGCGGGCGAGCCAGGTTTGCTGCACGCCAGCGACACCGGCACGCTCACGTCAGCGGTGCTGCGATTGAAGGCGTCCACATGCAGCGTAAAACGATCCGTTCCGGTTTCCAGCAAAAAGCCCCCGCCTTGCTCTTGGTTGCCCGTTGCCAGGCCCAAGTCCACCTTGCCGGCGACACCACCGCTCGCGTCAAACAAGACGTCGCGGGGAATCCGGTTGTCGATGACATTGATAACGCCACCCACCGCGTTGCCGCCATACTGCAAAGCGCCGGGGCCGCGCAGCACTTCAACACGCTCAAGACTCATGGGGTCGGCCACCACCGCATGGTCGTAGCTCAGCCCCGAGGCATCGTCCAAGCTGCCCCCATTGTTCAGAACACGAATGCGGTCACCATCCAGACCCCGGATGATGGGGCGGCTGGCGTTGGGGCCAAAGTAGGTGCTGCTGACCCCGGGCGTGCCATCGAGCGTTTCGCCGAGCGTGGATTTGGCACGCAGCAGCAGTTCGGCACCCGAGTATTGGGCAGAAGGAACGATCAGATCGCTGGCCCCCAATGGGTTGGCCGTGACGATGACAGGTGCCAGCGAAGGCACGGCAGGCGGGCTCACAGCGGGAGTGGCGATGGTTTGGGCTGACAGGGACGCGGCGGAAAATGTGCCGACGATGGCGACGGCAAAAGAGAGTTGTTTCATAAAAGTCCGTTGAATCAAAAATGACGTGAGCCCACGCCCCTGCAAAGCAGGCGCGTGGACACCGAGGAATGAAAATCAACGAACGGGAGGCGGGCCACGCGCTTGAAACAGCGCGTGCCAACGGGCCAATACAAGGCCCGGGAGTACAGAAAAAACGAAAGGCGTAACAAGCAGCGGGAGCTTCTGCAGTGGCAAGCTCGCCAGCGCATCGCAATGACTGGATTGGTCGAGCAGACGGCAATGCGCGTCGCCTTCCTCATGGTCACCGAACCACTGACCTGCGCCCACTTGGGAATCGTGAGCACTCTGCAGCGCCGTCGACTGCAGCTGCGTTGCTACGGCAGTCGCAGCACCACGACCATGCACCACACTGTGCAACAGGCCCAGGCTTTGGTGCAAAAACACCAGCCACAGCAAAACAATAACCAGCGGCGCAGAGAAATGCCGCCAAGTCCGGGTCATCATGCGCAACTCCTTTGGCAGCTGCCCACTGCCGCCTTGGCGCAGGCCATGGCCGCTGCGCAATGCACCGGGGCTATCTGATGTCAAGGGAGAGGTCGGGTTGCAGGAGACCATGAATGGGAATGCTTTGAGCATCTGATTGTATGTTCACAGCACAGAAACCTTGTGGCTGTTGCATCAAATGCCACCCGAGTGGCATAACGGAATATGGTTAGATCGTGCAACGAGTCTGCATAACTTGCGTTCACAAACAGCCCACAAGGTAGTATCCTGCAGGCTCACGCTGAAGTGGCCCGGCGTGACCCAGTGGATGACTGCTCTTTGGAGATTATCAAAATGCCATTACTAAAGTTAAAGCGTGCCTTTTCGTGGGCGTCGATTCGCACGTTGGTGATCGGCCTGCTGGCAGCGCTGACCACTACGCTGTGCTTTGCCGCCAACGCGCCGCGAATTATTTTGCTGGAGAGCTTCGACGTTCCGGTGGTGCTGGAACATACGCGCTTTTTTATGCTGGCCATGGAAAAGCTCGGCTACAAAAAAGCACAAATCCATATCTTGAAAGCTCAAGGCAACCCGGTGCTGGCGGAGCGTCTTTTGCGGGAAGAAATTGCCAGGCATCGCCCGACTGTGATCATTGCGAGTGCCACGCTGGCGGCCAAGGCTGCCTACGCCATTGCAAAAACAGAAAAGATACCGATGGTCTTTTTTGTGGTTTCTGATCCGGTGGGTGCAGGCATTGTGGCCAAGACAGACTCGCCCTCCAATGACATCGTCACAGGCATTGTGCACAGCGTTGCGCGCGACACCAAGGTCGAGATGGTGATGCGTATTTTGAAGTCATCCCCACCTGCGGGGCGGCCCATCCGGTTTGGCTACCTTCACGCGAACTACCCCTCATCCAACGGCGACCTGGCCATGCTGCGCGCGGTGGCTGACCAACGCGGTGATGTGGAGTTCATCGCCCATCAGATACCCTATCAAAAGAAGCTCTTCGAAAATGCCCAGACCCTGGCAGACCTCAAAACAGGCATTACAGCGCTTGAGTCCAAAATTGATTATTGGTGGATCGCGCAAGATCCCGTGGGCGAAGAGGCGCAGAGTCTGCAGGCCATTGCTGCGCACTCACGCCACCCCATCGTGTACGGGCCCAACGCCCTGAGCACCCAAAGCGGCGCACTGGTTTACATAGCGGCAGACACCGAAGTGGGTGCCAGGGAGGCTGCTGCCATGGTCGATCAGGTCATCAAAGGCGTAGCCGTGGGCACCCTGCCGGTTCACTCGCCGTCCAAAATTAATTTCGGGGTCAATTTGTCCACCGCGATAAGAATGGGGGTGGTCATCCCGTCTGACCTGCTCGAACTCGCAGGATCGTCAGCCATCAAATAAACAATTCAAACCGTGCGTATCCAAAGCAAACTGATTCTGAGCATCGTGCCCATCGTGCTGGTGGGCTTTTTTGTTGTGGGTTTTTTATCCTTCAATGCCGCCAAAGACATGATGCGCTCCAACGCGTTTTACTACGTGGACAGCGTGCTCGAAGCCCGTTTCAACCAGACGTTTTTTCGCCGCTCTGAACTGCTGCGGTCATCAAAAATGGACAAGGTGGCGAGCTTTCTGGCCAAGTACCAGCAAGAAGCGCTGTCCGATCTCTTGCTTGGCTCCGACAGCATCGTGGGATGTTTCCTGATTTTTGACGCCAGCGGAAAGCGACTTTCCTCCTCCAACGATTGCACGGCGGAGCCGCTGGTATCCCAGTTGCGAAGCAGCGCGCTCGAGGTCGCGGCCGATCCATCGCATCAAAACCTGCGCCAGATCACAGCCGGCGGACAGCATGTTTTTGGCACCCGGCACTTCACCCCGTGGAACTGGACCGTGGTTTATGCCACCGAGTTGAGTGGCTTCGAACAGGCCATTGGCAAAATGCTCAAAGCGACCCTCTTTTTATCGGCAGTGTGCATTGTTCTTTGTGCGTTGGTGACGGTCATCATTTTTCGCAAAGTGTTCGGCCTGCCCGTCATGCGCTTGAAAACTGCCGCCTCCCGCATTGCCAATCGGGAACCCAACGTGGTGATCCAGGTGGATTCCAGTGACGAACTGGGGGAGTTGTCAAGCAGTCTCAATGCCATGGCAAAGGACATTTCGAAGCACATTCGCGAACTCGAACGGCTCAAGGCAGAGCTGGAGCAATCCAACCAGTCCCTGACACTTGAGATTGCCCAGCGCTGCAAGGTTCAGGCTGATCTCAAAAGCGCACTGGACAAACGCGCGGCAACCCTGGACGCCATTCCCGATCTGCTGCTTGAAACGGACGAAGACGGACGAATTTACGACTACCACACCCAAAATCAGGCCCAGCTCTACACCGCACCGGAATTATTTCTTGGCAAATCATTCACTGAAGTACTGCCCGCACAAGCGGCGCAAACTTGCATGAATTCACTGCGCGAGGCTTCAATCCATGGCCGTTCCTCGGGGGGCGTTTACAGCCTGACTTTGCCCCACGGTGAGGCCTGGTTCGAGCTCTCCAGCGCGGCCATGGCGGCCAACGAAAACCATGAACGTCGCTTTGTTGTATTGGCTCGCGACATCACCGAACGTATGCAAACCCAGCAAGCACTGCAGACCTCGCTCAAAGAAAAAACTGCGCTGCTGCTCGAAGTTCACCACCGGGTCAAAAACAACCTGCAGGTCATCACCAGTTTGCTGCGCCTGGAAGGCTTTCGCAGCAACGATGCCCCCACCAAGGCCGTGCTGCAGGACATGCAAGGCCGTGTGCGCACCATGGCGCTGCTGCACGAAACCATCTACCGAAAAGGCAATTTCGCCGCCATCGACCTGGGCAGCTACGTGGGCCAGATTGCGTCAGAGTGCTTGAAGTCGCTGCTGATCACGCCGGGGGCGGTCCAACTGCGCCTGGAGGTTGACGCCTTGCAGGTCGGGCTGGACCAGGCTGCCCCCTGCGGCATGCTGATGAGCGAACTGGTGTCCAACTGCCTCAAACACGGCTTCCCGGATGGCCACACCGGCGAAATTTGCATCAGCTTGCGCCCTTTGGACAGCTGCGGCCAGTGGCGCTTGCAGGTGAGCGACAACGGCGTGGGTTTGCCGGCCGATTTTGAAACCCGGCGGCTGCTTTCGCTGGGCCTGCAACTGGTGAGCGATCTGGCCAAGCAGATGGGCGGCACGCTGCACATTGGCGCAGGGCCGCAAGCTCAGTTCACGGTGGATTTCACAGCCCAGTTGCCCGCACCCCTTGCAATCCATCTTGCGTAGAGGTTTGCATCTGCAGGTTCTCCTGCTGGCCCCGCCAACGGCGTCATGTATCCTGCACATCCATCGAAGCAAAAGGAAATCAGCATGATCGTTTGGGGCGCAATTTGGGGGCTATTTTGGGTTTGGCCATGGTCCGGTATGGGAACCCGCTGGGCTTCATGCTGGGAGCCATTCTGGGCGCACTGGCCGGGCGCACCTTGCGCAGTGTGGTGCGTGCCGAAATCGAATTACAGCGGGCCAAATGGGAGCCTCCCCCTGCGGCGACGGCCACGCCTGCTGCTGCAAAATTTCCCTTGGCCCAAGAATCAACACCTGGCGCCGGACCCGTCGCACCCATCACCCCACAAGCCCCCAGCCCGGTGCCGCCTCTTGAACTTGACATTCCCGCCAGCGCCCAGCAAGCCCCCGCCATTGAGGCCGATACGGCCACGGCCCCGAGCCAGCCTGCGCCCGTGCTGCGCCCCGCTGTCGTGACCCCCTCGGTGCCCGACCCGCTCACCCGCGGTTTCAATGCCGCCCGCAACTGGCTGCTGGGCGGCAACACCATTGTTCGCATGGGCGTGCTGGTGCTGTTCGTGGGCTTGGCTTTCCTGGCCAAATACGCCATGGACAACGCCCTGCTGCCGCCCGAGTTGCGCCTTGCCAGCATTGGGCTGGCCGGCATTGCCCTGTTTGTGCTGGGCTTTCGGCTGCTGCGCAAGGGTGAAGACAAGTTGGCCTATGCCTTGACGCTGCAAGGCGCGGGGGTGGCTGTGCTTTACCTCGCCGTGTTTGCGGCTTTCCGGCTCTACCAGTTCTTGCCCGCAAACGCGGCCTTTGTCCTGCTGGGTCTGGTGTGTGCTTTCTCCACCGCCATTGCCTTGATGCAAAACGCCTTACCGATGGCCTTTATTGGATTTGCCGGTGCCTTTGCCGCGCCCATTTTGGTCTCCACCGGCCAGGGCAACCATGTTGGGCTGTTCAGTTATTACCTGCTGCTGAATGTGGCGATTGCAGCCATTGCATGGCTGCGCGCGTGGCGGCCCCTGAACCTGCTGGGTTTTTTTGCCACCTTTGGCGTGGCCACTTTGTGGGGCGCGCTCAAGTACCAGAGCGAACTGCTGGCCAGCACCGAGCCGTTTTTGATCGCGTTTTTTCTCATCTACGTGGTGGCCAGCCTGCTCTACGCCACGCGCCATTCGCTGGCGGCCAAACAGGCGGTGGATGCCACGTTGATTTTTGGCACCCCGCTGGTTGCGTTTGGCTTGCAGGCGGGACTGGTGCGCGAGATTGAATACGCCAGCGCCTTTTCTGCCTTGGCCCTGGGCGCTTTTTATCTGGGCTTGGGCTGGTGGGCACTCAAGCGCAAGTCGCATGACAGCGAGGTGGGCCGCTGGCTGGCGGAGTGTTTTCTGGCTTTGGGATTGGGTTTTGTCACGCTGGCCGTGCCGCTGGCGCTGGACGCGCGCTGGACCTGCGCGGTTTGGGCTGCTGAAGGTGCGGGGGTTTACTGGATGGGCCGACGCCAGGAGCGCTCTTTGGCACGTTTTGTCGGCCTGGGTCTGCAGGGCTTTGCAGCCCTGGCCTATTTGAGTGCGCTCGGCAGCACGCAGAGCCATTGGCCGCTGGCCAACCCCGCATTTATCGGCGCGCTGCTGTTGGCGCTGTCGGCCCTGGCGCTGGCGCACTGGTCACGCAAGCCCCTGACTTTGCCTGCGGGGGTTTTTGCGCGCCAGTTCACGCAGTTGGAAAACAAGCTGTCGCCTTTGATGTTCTGGGTGGGGTTTTTTGTGGTGGCAGTTCGCGTTGGGGCAGGAAATTGACCGACTAGCCCCGGATGAGTCCGGCATCTGGGCACCGGTGCTGTCTCCTGCGCTGCAGGCCAATTTGCAAATGCTGGCCTGGCTGGGCAGCGCATTCATCGCCCATCGGCTGGCACTGCCTGCGCGCGTCAATCCGTGGCCCATCGCCGCCACACCGGCCTGGTTTGCGCTGCCGGTGATGCTGCTGGTGGCCCTGCACGGCATGACGCACCTGAGCCATGTGTTTGAGGACTGGGGTTGGCTGGTATGGCCGCTGGCCTTGGTGCTGCACGGCGTCATGCTGCGCCGCCTGGATGCAGGCACACCGCAGCGCTGGTGGTCTTGGGTACACAGTGGCGGTGTGTGGCTGCTGGTGCTGCTGGGCGGCAATTTGCTCTTGTGGGCAGTGCAGCAGGCGCAGCTGCACCACACCTCCTGGGCCTCTGTCATTGTGCTGGTTTCAAGCATCGGCGTGCTGCTGGGTTTGTCACGCGCGGCCTGGTTTGACCCTGCCAGCACGGCCCGCACGCGCTGGCCGCTGCAACCCTTTGCGCTGGCTTATCTGTGGCGCGCGGCAGTGCCGGTGGCCGTGGCGGTGGCGCTGGGCTGTCTGGGCATTGCCCTGCACTCCAACGGCAATGCCCATCCGCTGCCCTATGTGCCCTTGCTCAACCCCACCGACCTGAGCGTGGCGCTGGGCCTGGGGGCCTGCGCGTTGTGGCTGCTGCGGCTGCGCCAAAGTTCTTTGCCCTTGCCAGCCTTGGCACGGCATCCAAAACTGCCGTTTGCGCTAGTGGCTATTGGCTTTGTTGCTATCAATACTGTATGGCTGCGAGTAGCGCACCAGTTTGCCGGGGTGCCGTGGAATGCGCGCAGCCTGTTCGAATCCTTCCTGGTGCAGGCCGGTTACTCCATTTTGTGGACCCTGATCGCCTTGGGCCTGATGGTGCTGGCACACCGACGCCAGGCGCGTGCGCTGTGGATGGGCGGCGTGGCATTGCTGGGGGCCACGGTGCTCAAGCTGTTCCTGATTGACCTGTCCAACCGGGGCGGCTCAGAGCGCATAGTGGTGTTCATCGCCGTGGGGGTGCTGATGCTGGTGGTGGGCTACTTTGCGCCCATCCCCCCGCCCGCCGCTGCGCCCCAGGAAGCCAAAGAACCCAAGGAGGTGCTGCCATGATTCGTTCATTGACCATTGTTCTGCTGTGGCTGGGCACGCTGGCCTGCGCCCAGACTCAAGAGAATCCGGCGGCGTCTGAATTTTCCTGGCGCGCCACCTTGTCCATGCCCACAGGGGCCAGCGTGGCACGAGTCGGCTTGCCGGCTCAGGCCATGGTGCAACTGCAAAGCCGCGAGGCGCACGACATCCGGGTGTTCAATGCCGAGGGCGAGGCGGTGGCCTTCTCGCTGGCGGTGCCGCCTGCGGCTGCTGTAGCGAGCGCCCAGACCCTCACCTACCCCGCTTTTCCCCTGTTTACGACCCGTCACACCAAAACAGCCGCGAAAGGAGCGGTGAAAGTCCAGCTTGAGCAAACCAAGGGGGCAAGCGCAGTGTGGGTGCATTTTGACGATGCAGGCAAGGCCGCAAATTCGCCAGAGGCATCGGCCACACGCCTGCCCTCCGTGCTGTTTGACACGCGCAAGGAAAAGGCCAGCCTGAGCGCTTTAAGCCTGCAGGCCGATTTCCCCGCCAATGCGCTGGTTCATTTTTCGCTGGCCAGCAGCACCGATCTGGTCCACTGGACACCGCTGGCGCTGCGCGGCCCGCTGTTTCGGTTTGAGGGGGAGAACGCCCCCGCCAACCAAACGCTGGCGCTGGAGCAGCCCTACCAACCAGAAGGCCGCTACCTGCGCCTGAGTTGGGACGCACAAGCCAACGTGCAGGTCAAAGGATTCACCGGCACCGTGGCACCGACCCTGGTGGCACCCGAAGCGGTGCGCGCCAGCCTGCCAGCAGGTCTGCCCGACGGCAACACCAGCCTTACTTGGCCAATCGACTTTGCCACACCGCTGGCCGCGCTGCACCTGAGTTCTTCACGCCCCAACACGCTGGTGCCCGTCAATATTTTGGGCCGCAACGACAGCAGCCAGCCCTGGCGCTTGCTGGGGCAAACGGTGGTTTACCGCGTCGGTTCAGCAGGCCAGGAAACCAGCAACCCACCCGTGGCGCTGGGCTACCCATCGGTGCGCTGGTTGCGCGTGGAAGCGACCAATGGCATGACGCTGGCGGGAGCCGACTTGCAAGCCAGCGCCGAGTTCGCACCCATTGAGTTGCTGGTGTTGGCCTCGGGCAAAGCGCCATTTGAACTGGTGCTGGGGCGCGCCCACACAGCGTCAAGCGCCGTGGCACCTTCCATGCTGACACAATTGGTCAAGACCAAGCTGGAGAACTTGCCCAGCGCCACCCTCACCGACATTCGGCTGACACCCCATGCCGCTCGTGGGGGTGCCCTCCAGCGCGCCTTGCCTGTCGGTACCGAGCAGCGCAGTGTGGTGCTGTGGGTGGTGCTGCTGGCGGGGGTGCTGGTGCTGGCGGGGGTGGCCTATGCGCTGATGCGTCAGTTGTCGTCGAAAGCGGGGGCCAACTCACGGTTGTGATTGCTTGCGCTGGTGACACCATATCCGCCACATATCCCGCAGGGCCGCTTCGAAGTGTTTGGCAAAGCGAGGTGCATCAAAGAGCGGGGAATCCAGCACCTGCTGACGCAAGCCACCCCGCAGCGCTGCCAGGCGCTGCACATCACCAGCATGTGATTTGGCTCGGGCCACGTAGTCATCGGCATCGCAAGCCACCCATTCTGATAAACCAGCGTTCATCATGAGGCCGACGCCTTGGCGTGCCAGGAAACGCTCCCCTGCCAAGGTCAACACAGGCACGCCCATCCATAGACTTTCAGCGCTGGTGGTTCCACCTGTGTAGGGGAAGGGATCCAAGGCAATATCAACTTTGTGGTACGCAGAAAAATAAGCCTCTCTGGAGTTTGGCCCCTCCAGGATCAGCCTCTCAGATCCAATGCCATGGGCGGCAAATCGTTCAATGGTTCTTTGTCGCTCAGAAACTTCTTTGAGTTGATAGGCCTTGAGGAACAAACGACTGCCCGGTACTGCGGCAAGCACCCGCGACCACAGTGCCACGACCACATCGTTCATCTTGGTCAAATTGTTGAAGCAACCGTAGGTGATGTACTGGTTCGTGAGCGCTGGAAGCGCCGACACCCGCAATGTCGATTCTGTTTGTTCAGGTTCGCTAAAGCAGAGCCTTGTTTCAGGCAGTCGCCATATTTTTTCAGTGAAATTTACTTCTTCAGATTTTGGCAATGTCCAGGAATCAGCGATGAGATAGTCGATGGCACCGACCCCCGTGGTGGCGAAATAACCCAGCCAGCTTGCCTGCACCGGCGCAGGTTTCCAGGCAAACATGGACAAGCGGTTGTGATCAGTGTGCCCTGAAAGGTCCATCAAAATATCAATCTCAGCATCATGTATTTGACCGGCAAGCTTTTCATCTGAAAGCCCTGCAACACAATGCCATGCATGGCAGCATGCCTTGATGCGTTCGGTCAAATCGTCGGTTTCCTTATCAGCAAGATAGACGAAAATCTCCAATCTGTCCGCAAAATCAGCCCTTAGCGCGGCCACCACGCCTTCCAAAAAATAACCTACCGGATGATTCTTCAAATCACCCGACACCAAACCAACTCGCAGGCACCGATCCGTTTCGGCAGAGTTTGTCCAATCCACATAGGGACGGGCTTTCTTCAAAACCATATCTCCAAAGCGTCTCGCCTGGGCCATCAATATCTCAGTAGGCTGGTGGTATAGAAAGTTTTGACTGAACAAAATTGAACTCATTGCTTCCATGAAATCAGGCTTGACTTCCAACGCGCGTTGATAGGATGCCAAGGCATCCTGAAGCTGACCTCTGTCCTTTAAACAATTTCCCAAATTGAAATGAGCCTGCGCAAATTCAGGGTCAATGATTAATGCACGTCGATAGCATTCAATTCCTTGCTCTGATTGCCCGAGTTCACCCAATACCCCACCAAGATTGCTAAGTGCCTTGACGAAATCAGGTTTTATTTTCAATGCGCGTTGATAGCTTGCCGCGGCTTCCTCTGGCTGGCCTCTACCCTTTAAGCTGTTTCCCAGATTGAAATGAACTTCTGCAAGTTCAGGGTCGATGATTAACGCCCGGCGATAACATTCAATCTCTTGCTCTGATTGGCCTAGGTCACCCAATACGCGGCCAAGATTGCTCAGTGCCTTGACAAAATCAGGCTGAATTTCCAACGCCCGCCGGTAGCATTTGACTGCTTTTTCGAGTTGCTCAAGGTCTCGCAAGGTATTGCCCAAGTTGTAGTGAGCATCTGCAAAATGGGGGTCAATCTCCTGTGCACGGTGAAGACTTTTCAACGCTCGATCATGCTGGCCAAGGTCATGAAAAATAATTCCGAGGTTGTTGTGCGCCTGGGCCAAGTCCGGATTAATGGCCAATGCACGCTCAAAACTCGCTATGGCTTCGTCAATCCGCCCACTCGCCTTCAGAGCACCACCGAGATTGTTGTGCGCCGCCGCATGATGAGGCGTTAGTTCTGCTGTTTTTTCCAACACTGGCAATACGTCTTTACCCTGCATATGCAGAGCCCCACCCAAAATGCTCCACGCAAATCCGCTGGTTGGATACTGACCTATCAGCAACCTTGCTTCGTTTTCGAGCTCTGCAAAGCGACCACTGTTGAACAAGGCAACGAGCCTGCTTTTATCTGAATCAGTTGGCTCGGCAAGCACTTCAGCTTTGTCATTCGTGGATGACTTTGTCAAACCCTGCGCAGGCATTGCCGCAACGTTACTGCTGCAACCACCCCCATCGCCCCGAGAACTCTGCAGCAAGTGCCTGGCACCGTTCACTGCGCCGTGAAAAAATTTAACTGACATTTCTATTGGCCCCTCCACCGGTTATTGCAAGCGGTTCAACATTGACGGATTGATTTCAACCACATGGAATCAAGTATCGCTCCTTGGAATTGAGTTCAAAATTGAAGGCCGTCGAGTTTTCGTGAATTTGGCTATTTCAACGTTTGACCCCAACACGCCCAAGCGCATCGCTATCATCCCACCCATGTCCCTTGGTTCATCCTTACCCCACCTTCCCAGCCAATGGGGCCGTTCGTTCCTGCGGGGGGTGGGGAGTTGGTGGCACTTGATCCATTTTGGGGCCATCGTGATGGTGATGCTGCTTTCGCCCTCGACCTACAACCGGGCCAACCGGGCCACCACATCACGCCATATTTACACCAGCACCTGGCAGGTCTTGCCCTGGTTCACCGCGCTGACCGCTTTGCTCAGTCTGGTGCTGATCCGTATTGTGGTGGTCACCGCCCAGAGCTACGGGCTGTCGCAGTACGCGCTGCAAATGGTGGTGCGGGTGCTGGTGCTGGAGCTGATTCCGCTGTCGGCAGCCGTATTTGTGGGCTTGCGCGTGGGCCTGCGCTTTGGCAAGGATGTGACGGACCAGCCCTTTCAACCCTGTGGCGACCCCACGGCGCGCCTGAGCTTGGCCCGCTTGCGCGGCGACCTGGTCCCACGGGTGATGGCCAATGCCTTTGCGGTGCTGACACTGGCCGTGGTGAGCAGTGTGATTGCACTGGTGCTGGCCTACCTTACGGTTTACGGCTTTTCTTATTGGGGTCTGCCCGGCTACACGCGCACCGTGGGCCATGTGTTTGATCTGGTGGTCACGCTGGGTTTTTCGTTCAAAACCCTGTTTTTCAGCTTGGCCGTGGCCATCGTGCCGGTGGCGGCCAGTCTGGAAGAGCGAACGCGCACCGAGTCCGTTGATGCCGTGCAGCCGGGTGCGGTGCGGCTGTTTTTGGTATTACTTTTGATCGAAGCCGCCTCGCTGGCAGTGAAATATGTCTGACAACTCCCCTCCCCCAGAACCTCCATCCACCCCGTCGCCACCCGCCGACATTGCCCACATCGAGTTCAAGGCGGTCATGTTGCTGGTCCTGATCGTCACTCTGGTGTGCAGTTTTTTCCTTTATGTGATGTACGCGCGTGGTGTGTTTGAGCCAACCCAGCGTTTGGTTCTGGTGTCGGACGATTCAGAAGGGGTCAACGTTGGGATGGACCTGACGTTTTCGGGGTTTCCGATTGGGCGGGTAAGGCAGATTGAACTCAGCCCGGATGGCAAAGCCCGCATCGTGATTGATGTGCCCCACAAAGATGCCCACTGGCTGCGCACCACCAGCATTTTCACAATGGAGCGCGGCATGGTGGGTGACACCCGCATCCGCGCCTTCAGCGGCATCTTGAGCGACCCGCCCCTGCCCGCAAACTCAGAGCGCGTGGTGCATGTGGGTGACACCAATGCCGAGATTCCGCGCCTGGTGGCGTCCGCCCGCGCCATTCTGGAAAACCTGGAACACATGACGGCGCAAGACTCCAGCATGAACGCCAGCCTGGGCCATGTGCGAATAGTCACCGAGAGGTTGACCGGCCGCTATGGGGTGCTGGGCGGTGTGCTGGGCAGCGAGGACAACGCCAAAAAAATCATTGCCACACTGGACCGCACCAACGCTTTGCTGGCCAGAACAGACCAGCGCATCAACGGGAAAAACGGCGTCATGGACGATGCACAAGCCGCCGCCAAAGAACTCACCGCCGTGCTGACCGACACCCGCGCCAGCCTCAAGAAGATTGATGCCGTGTTGGTGGAAGCGCAGGCTGTGGGTGCCAATGCTCGTTTGGCCAGCAGCGACCTGGGCGCGCTGCGCGCTGAGGTAGAAATCAATCTGCGCAAAATCAGCCAGCTGGTGGACGAAGTCAACCGCAAGTGGCCGTTTGCCCGTGACGCGGAGTTGAAACTGCCATGAAAAACTTCTTCACCCTCGGGGCCGCTACCTTGCTGCTGGCCGCCTGCGCCAGCACCCCGCCACCTGCGCCCTGGCAAGCCAATGCCTCGTCAGCCTTGCAGGGTTATTCAACGGCTTACCTGAGCGGAAACACTCGCCTGGCCGATTTTGAATTTACCCGCGCCAAACAAGAGCTTGCCAGCACCGCCCGGCCCGACCTGATGGCGCGCGCCGAACTGATGCGCTGCGGCACCCGCGTGGCCAGTTTGGAGTTTGACGATTGCGCGGCCTACCAGCCGCTGGCGCAAGATGCCAGTGCTTCCGAGAAAGCCTATGCCGCATTCCTTGCCGGAAACTGGACAGGGCTGGACCCGGCGCTGTTGCCTGCCCACCACCGGGTGCTGGTCACCAATGCGCAAGCCAACAAACCCGCCCAAGCCACCAGTGTGCTCGCCAGCATGGAAGACCCGCTGGCGCGCTTGGTGGCCGCTGGCGTGTTGCTGCAAACCGGCCGTTTGAGTGCGCCTGACATGGTGATCGCGCTTGACACCGCATCAAGCCAAGGCTGGCGCCGCCCACTGCTGGCCTGGCTGAACGTGCAACTCAAACGCGCCAGCGAGGCGGGTGACCGTGATGCGCAAGCGCGCATCCAGCGCCGGATCGATCTGGTTGCGCCACCACCTGACAAAAATCAGTGACCGGCGTGGGCCACTGTTTGGCCAATTTCAGGCCACCAGCGACGCAGGTAAACCCAGGCGACCAGGCCGATGCACATCATGGCCAGCGATGCAGCCGCCATCAGAACGGTGGAGTACATCACCAGCGGAGCCACAATGCCAGCAACCAGACCATTGGCCACTGAGCCGATAAATGCCTGCAAGGAAGACGCCATGCCGCGCCGGTCGGGGTGCAGGTCAAGTACCAGCAGCGTCACCACCGGCACCATCATGGCCCAGCCAAACGAAAATATAGCCACCGGAAAAATCGCCCAGGCAACATGCGCCTTGAGCAGTGCATTGGCACCCAGATTCACCAGCCCAATCAAGAGCATGATCCAGAACCCGTACTTGATTTGCTGCACTGGTGCCAAGCGCCCGGCCATGCGCCCGCTGATCAGCGCCCCCAGCATGATGCCGCTGATGCACAGCACAAAAAACCAATAGAACTGTGTTGGGGCCAGGCCCAGGTGCTCGCCCAGGAAAACGGGCGCACACAGCACATACAAAAACATGCCGTTAAAGGGAATGCCGCTGGCCAGCGCCAGCAGCACAAAGCGCGGGTCGCGGCCCAGCTGCCAATAGCCCTGCATCAGATTGCGCACATTGAGCGGCTGGCGGTGGGTGAGGTGCAGCGTTTCGGGCAAAAACCTGAAATTGGCCACCCACAGCGCCACACCAATGGCGGTCAAAAACCAAAACACACTGTGCCAGCCCAGATGCACAAAAAGCCAGCCACCCATGATGGGGGCCACTGCCGGGGCCACCCCGAAAAAGATGGTGATCTGGCTCATCACCTTTTGCGCCTGCGTCGGGTCAAACATGTCGCGCACCACAGCACGCGCCACCACAATACCAGCGCCGGTGGACAGGCCCTGCATGGCCCGAAAAAACACCAGTTGGCCAATGCTTTGCGACAGCGCGCACCCGGCCGAAGCCAAGGTGAACGCGGCCAAGCCCCACAACACCACAGGCCGCCGCCCCAGGCTGTCAGACAGCGCGCCATGAAACAAACTCATGAAGGCAAAACCAAACAGGTAGGCCGACAAGGTTTGCTGCATCTGCACCGCCGTAGCACCCAGGGATTGGGCAATACCGGAAAACGCAGGCAAGTAAGTGTCAATTGAAAACGGCCCGAGCATGCCCAGCATCGCCAGCAACACGGCCAAGGCCCAACGCGGTGCGCGCCAGAGCTGCTGCGCGTCCGGGTTCATGGGCTATGTCTCAGTTGCATGGGCCCAGCAAGGTGATCGACACCATCACCACACCCATCACTACACCCATTGCCATTTTGACGATCACCCAAAGGCGAATGTGCGCCAGTACAGCGCCCACAGCCTTGGCCTGCGATCACGGTGATGGCGCATCAGACGGAGCTGGCGCATTCGTTGCAGACGCAGCATCCGCATCCGACTCCCGCAGCGTCAACTCCGCACGCAGCTTGTCCTTGAGCACCACCCGTTTGCAGGCTTTCTCGATGGCCTCGTAGAGCTTTTGTCCGTCAAACGGTTTGAGCACATACCCCTTGGCACCGGCTTTGAGCGCGTCAATCACCATTTTTTCCTGCCCGTGGGAGGTAACCATCACAATCCTGGCCTCGGGAAATTCTTGCATGATGCGTTTTGTGGCCTCAATGCCATCCATTTCGGGCATGGTGATGTCCATGGTCACCACATCAGGGTGGCATTGCCGGTAGGCCGAAATCGCCTCTGTGCCTGTCGCCGCCGTTTTGACCACTTTGTAGCCCAGCAACTCCAGCATCATGGTCAGCTTACGGGTGATGATGGGAGAGTCGTCAACCACCAAAATATTTAAAGAATCCATTGCAACCTCATTTCGCGTAGTCAAGATTTGTATTGAACAGTTCCAGCGGGCCCACCAGATTAATGGTCATTTGCCCCAAAACTGTGTGCAGACTCTGGGTATAAAACATCGAATTTTTCATCCGCCGAATCGTCTTGGCCCGGTCAAGAATAACGGGCGGTGTCATGGAAATTCCTTGTCTGTCCAGCTTTTGAAGGTCAATCGTGCAGTGCCCCAAAATGGTGTTGACCACTTCTCCGGCCGCTGCTTCCCGGTACATCTCCACCTCGTCAGGCTGAACTTCCATACCTTCGGTCATTCGCTGGTACAGCGCGTTAATGAGCCCGTCCTGAAAACTGAAGGCAATCAAGAGATTAACCAGCCCGCCCATGCCAATGATGGCGGTCATGTCCAGCAAGGTCAGTGAATCCAGATTGCCCACGCCTGTGTCCACTTCGGTCACGCTGATGTTGAATTCGCTTTCAAAGTAGCTGCGCGTTCTGCCAATGGCAGATTGCATCACCTCTTGGACGTTGTCACTGGTTTTTTCAGCCGTCATGGCTACACCTCTTTGTTCGAAACTTCGCGTTGTTGTGGCAAGGCAAATAAAAACTGTGTGCCTTGCCCGGGCACCGTCTTGACCACGACCTCGCCGCCTCTGTTTTTTGTCTCGCTCAACACCGCCGCCAGACCAATGCCCCGGCCCGCCAGATCGCTAACTTCCTGTTGCGTGCTGATGTTGTCCATAAAAATGAGTTGCGCTATGGCGTCGTCGGGCACATGTTCAACCTCGCCAGCGGCATAAATGCCAGCCGCCACCGCACGCTGGCGCAAGGCTTTGAGGTTGATGCCGCCGCCGTCGTCTGCAATGCACAAGTGGATGGCATTGCCGACCATTGACACGGTGCAAGATATTTTCCCAATTTCGTCTTTTTCAGCCTCCCACCTAGCCTCGGGTGTCTCCAGCCCGTGCGCCACAGCGTTGCGAAAGACATGCACTAGGGAATGCAAGAACGGACGGTAATCGTTCGGATCAATCCAGACATCGGCCCCACCGCTGACTTCGATGGGAGCCACCTCTTTTTCCATGCGTTTGGCCGCTTGTTTGACCAAGCCGTCAAAACCCAGAAGTACATCCCGCAAAGACACCTTGCGCAGGGTGCCGATCTCGTGGAGCAAGTTACTGATCTCGGCGGCGGAGGTGTCCACGGTTTCACCGCGCAACAGCCGCACAGCCAGTTTTTCAAGTTGCCGCGCTTGTGCATCAGACAGAAAGATGCTGTCGCCATGCGACAGAAAATCTTCACCGAGTGCATCCGACAGAATGGTGAGATCAGCGTTAAAAGGTGCCTGCAGGCTGCTCACCGAAATGAGCTGGGCAAGTTGCCGCGTTGTCAGCGCGTCGCCCAAGCTAAGCAAGTGTGACAACTGGGTTTCGATCTCATGCAGCGCTTTGGGAGCGCTTGGAAAACTGAACTGACTGAGCAAGCCTTTGTAAGTGTGAATTTCCCGGTACAACTCCTTGACTAGGAGCTGGGGAGCGTGTGTGCCACCGAGCATGCGCGGCAAACCATTGGCCAAGAACTCTCTGAAGGCCTCGATGGTTTCAAAGAAGTTTCGACTGTCGGAGACCGCCATCACAATCAATTCGAGTCGACGCCGCTCACGCCCCAGCATCGCAGCCATCCGCCGCTCCTCGGTAATGTCGGTCAGGATGACCATGAACTTGCCGTTTTCGAGGGTTTTGTATTCAGCCTTCAAAACAAGGTTGTCACGCCGGATTTCAACCGGCAACAAAGACAGCATGCTCTCCCGGATGCATGGGTCTGACTCGGTCAACACCGAGGCAATGATGCTGCAAAGCAGATCTGCCTTGTCGGCATCGTCATGAAAAAACAGGTCCGCCGCATTGCACCCCGCTGGCGAGCGCCCCATCATGGTCTCGCAAGCCAGACTGTACTGTGCGTCAATCACCATATCCGGCCCAAAAGACATAAACCCTTGCCCCGAGTTGTCCAGCAGGCTTGTCAACCCCTGATTGGCCGCCTCGGCAATTTCTTTGGCGTCCAGAAGTGCACGCTCCAGCTTATTGTGCTGGGTGATGTCCATGGCGGAATGCAAATAGCCGATGCGTTCACCACTCGCATTTTGAAATCCGGTGATGGAAACACTGACCGGCAGCAAGTCGCCATTTTTGCACTGGTAATGCCATTTGCGCGCCTGCAGCAATTTGCGCCTCACCAGCTGATCGAACACCTGAATGCCATCAATGGCGATGTGGGAAGCACCAGACAGCTCAGCCCCCACAGCTTTCAATTCAGCGCCAGGGTAAATGCTCAGAATATTCTTTTTATGAAGAACATCCTTTGTCGAAAACCCCAACAGGTTCATCGCCCCCTGATTGAACAAGGTGATGGTTCCCTGCAAATCAGTCGCTATAAGAGACAACTGCGACACAGCATCGAGCACCGCCTGATGTTCGGCATTGATGTCCTGAAAGTTGCGCAGAACACGCTCGGTTTTTTCAAACTGCTGAACAACCTGGGTGGAGGTGACTTTTGCCGCAGCATGGGCCAGCTTCAACTCCTCCCGCAGCAGGTGATTTTCTTTTTCAAGCTCATCAAAGTCTGTTTGAATCATGGATGCCCATTTTGCGCAATGAATACAGATAAATTCGCAGCCTCCTGCACCAGCCTTTCGGTAGGCGGCCCCTCAATGCCAAGCAATACAACGTCTTGTGCAAGCGTGCCTTCGCAAACTTTCGGCAACACCGAGAGCACATAGGCCAAGCATGAATTGTGGTCGTAATGTTCTGCGCCCGTTGCAATAACTTGCGCCTGATTGAGCACGATCAAAGAACCGGGTCGGGTAAAGCCGCGAACGTTGTCCACAAAAACAACCCGTCCGCCACGCTCCAGAAAAGGCAGCAAATTCAAGCCCATCAAACCACCTTCGATGACCTCGATCGTGTCCGGCAGACAGCGTTGCTTCAGCTGGTCGTACACCATCAGGCCAGCCGAGTCATCGACCATCAATCGGTTGCCGATGCAGATGATGGCACTGTTCACCCGCCAAAGCCCAAACGCAGGTGCCCACTTGCTTGACCTTTATGCACCGTATGGACGGCACACACCAAGCAGGGATCAAAAGAACGGATTACGTGACCGGCTTCGATGGGGTGGGACAAGTCGCGGATGGGGGTGCCAATCAGGGCTTGCTCCCACGCGCCCGCAACGCCACCCCCATCGCGGGGCGAGCCATTCCAGGTGGTCGGGGTGATGATTTGGTAATGCTTGATCTTTTCATTTTGAACTTCAACCCAGTGCCCCAAGGCACCGCGTGCAGCCTGAACCAATCCTTGACCCCGGCCATCCGGTATCTCTGTCACATGCTGATAAAAGTCACCATCAGGGTACTTCAATAATTCATCCAGCCAGGTGGTCATGGCAGCCATGTAAGCGACTGGCCGCACCATGCGTGCCAGCTGTCTGGCAAACACATTGCCACCGAGTTTGGACACCAGGTCGGTGAACAAGGCATCTTTTGCCGCAATTTTTTCCGCCAGCGCGCCTGTTTCGGCTGGCAAACTGTCGTAACGCGGCGCTTTGATCCACGAATAACGCGCATCGCCTTCACCGGCAATGAAGGGATTGGTTTGACTCTCGTGCGGATGCGCGACCGCAGTGGCTTGCTCAAACCAGCTGTACGATACGTCCTCTTGTATCTTGGTCAAATCGAGCGTTTCAACCTGGGTGCCTTTGGCAAAACCTGCGGCAAACAAACGGCCATCGGTACCCGAGACTGCCGTATCTTGGGGCAAGTGATAGCTGCCATACGAAATGAAATTGTCATGCCCGCGCCCCAGGGTCTCCAGCTTGGCCAGCTTTGAAAAGCGGATAAAAAAGCCGACTTCACTGTTGCGGTGCTCCGGCTTTTCATCGAGCCAGGCTTCGAGTTCATCCAGCGTGTTAACTTGAGCCCAGCGCTCAGAAGAACAGCCCAAGATATAGCGTTCGTACCAGCTTTTGAAATGCGCCAGGATGGAGCGGCATTTGAGCGTGTCGGTCAAACTCAGGGCACTGGAAACGCCCCAGGCACCATGAACGAGGTATGCGGCCATTGCCCGCCAATCAGCGCCACGATGCCCAGCAGTTTCTTGGTTTCCTTGATGGTTTCAATGGCGGCACTGCCGCTCAAGGGGGCATACCGTTGAAAGGCTTCCTCACCCAAGGGATGGTTTTTATAACTTTCACGGTGGGCAAAATCAACCAAGAACATTAGCACCGCGTGGCGCATATCGCTTTGAACGGTTTCTGCCATCACCGCCAAATTGCGCAAGCGCTGGGCGTTATCAGGCGGCCGGATACCGGTGATGGCATCCAGCGCCTCTGCCGCCGCATTGAGGTGCGTCAGGCTGCAAATACCGCAAATGCGGGGCGTGATGACCAAGCCGTCCATTGCCGCACGGCCTTCCATCATCCGCTCAAACCCTCGGAACATCGTGCCCTTGCTCCAGGCATTGCTGACCACACCATCGGCAATTTCAATAAAAATTTCCAGGTCACCTTCGACCCGATTCAATGGCAATTTGATGAGCCTGGATGCTGCGGTCATGCGTTGCCTTTGTTTTTAAGACGCTCGGGGGCTGCCGCTGCCGCCATGTCCTTGTAGACCATGTAATGGGCCCGGTCCACACCCGAGGGGAGTTTGACGGGAACGCCTTCAATGTTGTTGGTGTCAAAAAACGGTGTATTCATCGGAAAATCCGGGGAGGTACAGCCAAAACAGGGCACACCGACACGGGTTTTGGACGAGTGCTGGTTCCATAGATGCGTATTGCACACACCGGACACCAAAGGCCCCTGGCAGCCCATGTGAAAAAACAGGCAGCCTTTCTCGCCAAACTTTTCTTCCTCTACGCGGTACTCATGGTATTCGTTGCGTGTGCAGCCTTGATGGATCAAAGTTGAAAACCATTCTTTGGGCCGATTGAATTGGTCGAGCTTCAACACAATGCCATTGGCCACTGCCGTGATGGCACCCGCCAAAATATCGTGGTGACAGGGGCAACCCGCCAGATTGATCACGGGTTGACCGGATCGCGCCAAAAAATCAGCGCCCAACAAGCCGCCTTTTTTTTGCTTGCAAAACTGCAGTCCGGTGGACTCCATCATGTCATCCACACCAAAACCACCAAACGAAGCACACGTGCCAGCCGCCAGCACCACCTGCGCGTATTGCGCCAACTGGCTGGCAAAGTCTTTGGTCGGCTTGCCATCGCGGGTGTCAAACAGTCCGGAGCCTGCAGGCCCGTGAATCACGCTGCCCTCGACAATCAGCACATCGAGTTTGAGCTTCTCAGCCAGAATATCGGCAACGATCTGCTCATGCTCCGGGACCGACTTGTTCGACAGCGACGGGTGCCAGAGCAAATCGATGTCCAGCGACTGGAACATTTCAGCAATATTGGGCGCATCGGCATTGAGAAAAGACAGTGTGTCGCCACCGCATCCACCAATTTGCATCCAGTAAACATTGATACTCATGTCAAGGCACTCTGCGCACAAAGTTTCTCTTGGAGCACCACCCGGTTACAGGCCTTCTGGATGGCCTGATTAAGTTTTTGCCCGTCAAACGGTTTGAGCACATACCCCTTGGCGCCGGCCTTGAGCGCGTCCATCACCATTTTTTCTTGGCCATGTGATGTGACCATCATAATTTTGGCATCGGGGAAATCTTTGATGATGCGCTTTGTGGCCTCAATGCCATCCATATCAGGCATGGTGATGTCCATGGTGACCAGATCAGGACGACACGAGTGATAGGCCAAGAGTGCCTCTGTAC
Source organism: Candidatus Rhodoferax bjergmarkensis (assembly GCA_016708345.1). Lineage (GTDB taxonomy): Bacteria > Pseudomonadota > Gammaproteobacteria > Burkholderiales > Burkholderiaceae_C > Rhodoferax > Rhodoferax bjergmarkensis. The sequence goes on along the minus strand of JADJFX010000009.1, from coordinate 82,947 downwards.
CTGTGGCCGCTGTTTTGACCACTTTGTAGCCCAGCAACTCCAGCATCATGGTCAGCTTGCGGGTGATGATGGGAGAGTCGTCCACCACCAAAATATTTAAAGAATCCATTTCAACCTCATTTCGCGTAGTCAAGATTGGTCTCAAACAGTTCGCGCGGCCCCACCAAGCTGATGGTCATGCTCCCTAGGGCCGTGCTCATGCTTTGCGTGTAAAACATTGAATTTTTCATGCGGCGTATCGTCTTGGCCTTGTCCAGAATCACAGGTGGTGTCATGGAGATACCCCGATCGTCTATTTCTTGCAAATCAATCGTGCAGTGGCCCAAGACGGTGTTGACAACCTCACCTGCTGCCGCCTCACGGTACATCTCCACCTCGTCAGGTTGAACTTCCATACCTTCGGTCATTCGCTGGTACAGCGCGTTAATGAGCCCGTCTTGAAAGCTGAACGCAATCAGGAGGTTGATGCGCCCCCCCATGCCGATGATGGCGGTCATGTCCAGCAGCGTCAGTGAGTCGAGGTCACCGCCACCGGAGTCAACGTCCAGCGTCTGGATGCAAAATTCACTGTCAAAGTAACTGCGCGTTCTGGTCATGACGGAACGCATCACTTGCTCGACTTCATCATTGAGCTTTGGGGTGGTCATGCGATTACGGCTCCTCACGGGTGATGTCTTGCTACGCGCTGGTAAGAAGAATAAGTGTACTCAACAGATTGCCGGTAGATCGAATCGTGTCTTTTTCCGCCATGCGACGTTGTTCGTCGTTGACATCACTACGGCCATGTCGGCAAGCATCCATCACCGATCATGAAAACGGGTCTCTCAAATCGCTCTTGATCACGCGCATGAGTACTGGGTTATTCTCGATTGATGCCAGATTTATAGCTATAACGGTCCCGTTTCCGTTACCCGTTCCAATGCCAAACTCCGCAATTCTTACTCGCCGTTCGTTTTTCGCTACCGCTTGCGCACTGGCCCTGCCCGCCTTGGCGCAGACATTCGATCACAGCCACAGCGCGTGGAGCGGGCTGCTGCGCAAGCACGTGGTCTTGCTCGATGAGGGCCGCGCATCGCAGCTGCGCTACATCGCCATGGCCAAAGACAGGCCTGCCTTAAAAAGCTATTTAGCCACCTTGTCCGCAGTGACCCAGGCCCAGTTTGATGGTTTCGAGAAGGCGCAGCAAATGGCTTTTTTGATCAACGCCTACAACGCCTTTACCGTCGAGCTGGTGCTTACCCAATACCCCAGGCTGTCTTCTATTAAAGACCTGGGCAGCTTATTTAAAAGCCCGTGGAAGTTGGTGTTTGTACCCCTGTTGGGTAGCACGATGTCGCTGGACGGCATTGAACACGAAGTGCTGCGGGCGCGCGGCCGTTTTGACGACCCACGGGTGCACTTTGCGGTGAACTGTGCTTCTGTGGGGTGCCCCGCTTTGCGAGAAGAGGCCTTTGTGGCTGACAGGCTGGAGGAGCAGCTCCAGGAACAAACACGCCGCTTTATGTCCGACCGAAGCCGCAACCGCTGGAATGAGAAGAAGCAGGCGCTGGAGATTTCAAAAATATTCGACTGGTATGGCGAAGACTTTCGCTTGGGCCACAAAGGCATTGCCTCACTTGCCGCATTTTGTGCCCGCTATGCAGACCTGCTGGCGGATACCCCGGCGCATCGCGAGCGCATTCGTTCACAGGCAGTCGATGTGTCGTACCTAGCTTATGACTGGACGCTGAACGACGCCCGCTAATTCATTCGATCTTGCCCCCTTTTTCATGTAACAAATTGGCCGCTACCGCACGTCCTTACTGCGCAATCAGCTACTATATTTATAGCATTTCGAACCGAAATAAAGGCCATTGCACAGGCGGCTGACAGCTCTCGGGAGTGTTTTACACAGGCTCAGTTGTCGCCGCCGCAAACTGAACGCAGGAACGCTTGCCATAATGCAGGCAAACCGGCAACCACGAAAATTTCGTCGTTGCATCTCAGGCTTGCATCCACCGTGCAGCATTCGGCCTGCAATCAGATTTACGAAAACTCAACCAACTAAAGGTAACGGTAACCATGAGCACCCGCGCGCTTTCCGTGCCGTCAACTGGCCCTGCACAGCCAAACCAAGCGCCGTCAAAAGGCCCTGCCAACCCCATGGCCCCGCTGGCCGCGCTGTGCGCCATCGCCCGCTTCCACCAAGTCGCCGCCGACCCCGCCACGCTGGCGCACCAGCTGGGCTTGTCTGCCAACCAGATTCTCACCACCGCCGACCTGATTCACGCCGCCCGCCACTTGGGCCTTAAAGCCAAACTCAGTCGCACCGCAATTGACCGCCTGAGCCTGACGCCCTTGCCCGCGCTGGCCCTGATGCAGTCAAAAGACGGTGCTGACAGCGAAACCCTGCATGTTGTCATCCTGGCCCAAAGCGACGGCCAGCGCGTGCTGTACCAAGACCCCGGCATACCGGGCAGTACTGGCCCCACCATTGAAACGGTGACGGATTTTGAAGCGCACTGGACGGGTGAGCTGATTTTGATCACCAGCCGCGCCAGCATGGCAGGAAGCTTGGCCAAGTTTGACTTTTCATGGTTCATCCCCGCGCTGGTCAAATACCGCAAGCTGCTGGGTGAGGTGCTGGTGATCAGCTTCATGCTGCAACTCTTTGGCTTGGTGTCGCCCTTGTTCTTTCAGGTGGTGATGGACAAGGTGCTGGTTCACCGGGGCATGACCACCTTGGACGTGCTGGTCATTGGCTTGGTGATTGTCGTCATTTTTGAATCGGTGCTCAACGCCCTGCGCGCCTACGTCTTCAGCCACACAACCAGCCGGATTGATGTCGAACTGGGTGCAAGGCTGTTCCGCCATCTGGTCGCCTTGCCGCTGGCCTACTTTCAGGCACGCCGGGTGGGCGATTCGGTCGCCCGTGTGCGCGAGCTGGAAAACATCCGCGCCTTTCTCACCGGCAATGCTCTCACCGTTGTATTGGACGTGTTCTTCTCCATCGTATTCATCGCCGTCATGTTGTTCTACAGCGTTCCGCTCACCCTGATCGTCTTGGTTAGCCTGCCCCTGTACTTTGGTTTAAGCCTTGCGGTCGTCCCCATCCTGCGCGCCCGCTTGGACGTTAAATTCGCCCGTGGAGCAGAAAACCAGTCCATGCTGGTCGAAACGGTCACCGGCATCCAAACCGTCAAGGCCACCGCTTTGGAGCCCGCCTTTGCCAAGCGGTGGGACAGCCAACTGGCGGGGTACGTGTCCGCCAGTTTCAAAACGCAAAACCTCGCCACAGTGGCCCATGAAGGCGTCAACCTCATTGGCAAACTGGTCAACGCCGCCACGCTCTGGTACGGTGCCCACTTGGTCATGAACAACGAACTGTCGGTAGGCCAGTTCGTCGCCTTCAACATGTTCGCCCAGCGCGTCAGCCAACCCATCATGCGCATGGCCCAGCTATGGACAGATTTTCAACAAACGGGTATTTCAGTAGCCAGACTGGGCGACATCCTCAACACTCACACCGAAATCCCGCCCACCAGCACCGCGCAGCTACCCCAGCTCAAAGGCCACATCACGCTCGACCAAGTCACTTTCCGCTACCGGCCAGAAGCCGCACCAGTGCTGAACAGCATCAGCTTGAGCGTCAAAGCCGGTGAAGTCATCGGCATCGTGGGCAGATCGGGCTCCGGCAAAAGCACCTTAACCAAGCTGGTGCAGCGCCTGTACACCCCCGAGGGTGGCCGCTTGCTGGTAGACGGCATCGACATCAGCCTGATCGACGCCGCCCAGCTACGCAGACAAGTGGGCGTCGTCCTGCAAGAAAACCTGCTCTTTAACCGCAGCGTGCGCGAAAACATCGCCATCACCGACCCCGCCGCCCCCATTGAAGCCGTGATGCGCGTAGCCCAACTGGCAGGCGCGCACGAATTCATCAGCGAACTGCCCGAGGGCTACAACACCTTGGTGGGTGAACAAGGCGGCTCCTTGAGCGGCGGCCAACGCCAGCGTGTGGCAATAGCAAGGGCGCTTTTCACCAACCCGCGCATCCTGATACTGGACGAAGCCACCAGCGCGCTGGACTACGAGAGTGAAGCCATCATCCAAAAAAACATGGCCCACATCTGCCAAGGCCGCACCGTGCTCATCATCGCGCACCGCCTGTCCGCCGTCAGAAACGCCCACCGCATCATCGTTATGGACAAAGGCCAGATTGTGGAAATGGGACCGCATGACGCCTTGGTACAAAAGCCAAACGGCCTGTACGCCCACCTGTGGCGCATGCAGGATGGAGGGCAGCCCACATGAAGCCGGCTTACGCCAACGCCATCGTCACCCGCTTGCCGGCCCGCGCCGCCAGGGTAATGAGCATGTCCAGGCTAAATTTATCCCACTTGCCGCGCACCAGATCACTCACGCGGGATTGCCCGATGCCCAACTGCTGGGCCGCTTCCACCTGGCTCCAGCCGCGCTCCTCAATCAGCAGCCGTAGCCGCCCCATCAAGTCCGCGCGTAGCGCCAACACCGCAACCTCGCCCGGCGCAAAGCCCAGGTCGGTAAACACATTGCCGCTGGATTCGGTCACTTGCGCATCCGGATCGGTTTTAGGTTTTGCCATGTTGTACCCCTATCAATTTGTACCGTTTCGCCGCCAGCTCAATATCGGGCTTGCCTATTCTCGCTGCTCCCACCTATGGCGCATGAAGGATGGTGGTCAACCAACGGACGCAGGGTTTTTGGGGTCGGATTCCAATATGGCTGCGCAGCGAAGCGAAGCACCCGAAGGGACGGCCAAAGGCCGGGCCATTTTGGACTCTGACCCCAATAACCCGGGTTCGAAGCGCGGAGGTTTGCAAGCATGAGCACCCGCCACCCACTCCGCGACCTCCTAGCCCGCTACCGCGCCATCTTCCAGCACGCATGGGCCCACCGCACCGAGCTGGCTGGCCCGACCCGCCTAGCCAGCGAGCTGGCCTTTTTGCCCGCCGCCCTGAGCCTGCAAGACACCCCCGTTCACCCGGCCCCGCGCCGTCTGGCATGGGGGCTGATGATTCTCTTTGTGCTGGCGCTCCTGTGGTCCATCCTCGGCCATGTGGACATTGTGGCGGTAGCGCCGGGGCGCATCATCGTCAGCGACCGCACCAAAGTCATTCAGCCGCTGGAAGCCAGCGTGGTCAAAGCCGTGCTGGTCAAAGACGGCGACCGCGTCCAGGCAGGGCAAGTGCTGGTCGAGCTGGACCCCACCATGGCCACAGCCGATAGGGACAGCGTACAAGAACAGCTCAAAACCCAAGCTTCGGAGGTGATCAGAACCCGGGAACTGCTGCAAATGCTATCAAAACAGAAGCTGCCAGCGCCCGTTCTGTGTGCGCCGGGTGGCTGGGCGGCAGTGGGTTCTGCTGCGTGTCCCCCGCCCGCGTTGCTGGCTCCTCCTTTACCTTCGCAGAACCCACTGCCACCCAGCCACCCTGAGTCGTCGGCTAATCCGGCAGAAGGCATTACCCTGCGCGAAGCCACCAGCATCACCAGCACCATCCGCTCCAAGCCCGGCGCAGGGCGGGAGCGCGATGCATTGGATTTCGCCCTGCAAATGGACGCCCCCACCCAAGCCCAGCTCCAGTCCGAGTGGCAAGACGTCCAAGCCAAGCTGGCCAAGCTTGATGCTGAGGCCACCCGCCGTCAGGCCGAAATCGACACCGTCAAGCAGACCATCGCCAAGTTGGAAGCTACCCTGCCCATGGCCCAATCCCGTGAGGCGGACTTCAAACGACTGGTGGGTGAAGGTTTTATCTCCAGCCACGCCACGCAAGACAGAACAAGAGTGCGGGTCGAAATGGAGCGGGATTTGAACGTGCAACGCGCTCGTTTGGCCGAGGCAATGTCCGCTCTGAACGAAGCCCAGCAAACCAAATCTGCCTTTAAAGCGGAAACCTTACGTAACCTGAGCGACCGCCACGCCCAAGCCACCACCAAATACAGCCAACTGCAATCCGAATCGGCCAAAGCCAGCCAGCGCGAACGCCAGACCCAGCTCACCGCCCCGGTGGCCGGCATCATCCAGCAACTGGCCATCCACTCGGTCGGCGGGGTGGTGACCAGCGCCCAGCCCCTGATGATCGTGGTGCCCGACAGCCCCACCGTCACTGCAGAGATCACCATCGCCAACCAGGACATCGGCTTTGTCTACGCCGGCCAGATGGCCGAAGTCAAGCTGGAAACCTTTCCGTACACCAAGTACGGCACCGTGCAGGCCAAGGTGGATGTGGTGACGGCAGACGCGGTGACGGACGAGAAAAGGGGCAGCTACTACCCGGCCACTTTGACCCTGAGCCAGAAAGACATGCTGATTGATGGCAAGCGGGTGAATTTGAGCCCCGGTATGAACATCACGGCGGAAATCAAGACGGGGCAGCGGCGGATTATTGAGTTTTTGCTCAGTCCGGTGCAGCGGGCGAGTAATGAGAGTTTGAGGGAGCGATAAGCGGCCAAAACCCGCATATAGACAACGTGCGCGGAAACTGGCCCATCAAGCCAGCGTCCACCCTTCGCTAGGGTGCGATAATTGCGCCCGGCCCGACGGGCCGTGACCCAATTAAACCCAATTTATAAACGATATTTAAATGACCACTATCAACGGATCTTCAGGCAACGACAGCTTGACTGGCACTGCTGCCAACGACACCCTCTACGGCCTGGCCGGCAATGACGAATTAAACGGCGGAGACGGTAATGACGTGCTGTGGGGCGGCGAGGGCAACGATACGTTGTATGACAGCAATGGAGTCGACACCCTCAACGGTGGTGCAGGTGACGATCTTTATTGGGCTTACACCTCCAATACCAATATTGTAGAAAAGGCCAACGAGGGTATCGATACGGTACTGGCTTGGGCTGGCGGCTATAAACTTGGAGCCAATCTTGAAAACCTGACAACCATGGTTTCAGGCACGTTTACCGGCAACGAATTAGACAACGTGATGAAACCGTCCTATTCGACTCCGGGATCCGACAATTTCGCGGTCACCCTTGACGGGGGTGCCGGCAACGACACGCTAACAGGCGGTTCCGTGGGTGACCGTTTGCTGGGTGGAAGCGGTAACGATACATTGACCGACCAATTTGGGGATGACTATCTGGACGGTGGCCTGGGTGCCGACACGATGAACGGCGGCCTTGGCCACGATACCTACGTGGTTGACAACGTCGGGGACGTGATTACTGGGGAAAACGTTCCGTCACCAATGTATGGAACCGACATCGACACGGTCATAAGCAGCATCAGCTACACCCTGGGCAGCAATCTTGAAAACCTCACCCTGACCGGCAGCAGCGCCCTTAACGGCACTGGCAACGCACTGGACAACGTGATCACCGGCAACAGCGCAGCCAACGTTCTCAACGGCGGTGCAGGCAACGATACCCTGAACGGCGGAGCAGGCAACGACACCTTGAGCAGCAGCGCAGGCGTTGACACCCTGGCTGGCGGCGCCGGCAATGACTGCTATGTACTGAACGCCGCCGACGGCGCAAACGAGGTGATCGTCGAGAACGCCAACGAGGGTATCGACACCGTTAAAGCAGACTTCAGTGTGACGCTGGCGGCCAATGTCGAAAACCTGACCCTTACTGGCACCACGGCCATCAATGGCACCGGCAACACACTGAACAACGTCCTGACTGGCAATAGCGCCGCCAACGTTCTCAAAGGTGGTTTGGGCAATGACACCTATGTCATCGATGCCGCAGACACTGTCACCGAAAATGCCAATGAAGGCACCGACACCATTCAAGCCGGGTTCAGCTACACGCTGGGCAACAACTTGGAAAACCTTACCCTGACCGGCAGCAGCGCTATCAACGGCACGGGCAATAGTCTGGCCAACGTGATAAAGGGCAACAGCGCCAACAACGTCCTGAATGGCGGTGCCGGCAACGACACGCTCAGCGGAGCGGCCGGCAATGACACCTATGTACTGAGTGCCGCCGATGGCAGCGACGTGATTGTTGAGAACGCCAACGAGGGCACTGACACGGTGCAGGTCGGCTTGGCCAGCTACACCTTGGGTGCGAATTTGGAGAATTTAACCTCCAACAACACCGCTGGCGGGGCCTTTACCGGCAATGCGTTGAACAACGTCATGACAGTCACTTCTAGCTACAGCGGCTATGTCACGCTCGACGGTGGCGCGGGCAACGACACACTGCAGCAAACCGGTGCCAATGGCTCCAACATGCTCGGTGGAGCGGGCAACGACATCCTGATTGGCAGCAACGGCGCTGTAGACAAACTCGACGGGGGGCTGGGCGCTGACACCATGCGTGGTGGCAACGGCGGCGACACGTACATCGTCGACAACGTGGGCGACGTGGTGGTCGATGATGCGAGCGCGGTAGACATCGACTTTGTTTACAGCAGTGTCAGCTACACCTTGACGGACGGGGTCGAGAAACTCTTCCTCACAGGCACGGCTGCCCTGAACGGTACCGGCAACACTGGCAACAACGAGATCAACGGTAACGATGGCAACAACACGCTCAACGGCGGGCTGGGCAACGACGATCTTTTTGGCGGCGCTGGCAATGACACCCTGCTGGGTGGCGCCGGTAACGACACATTGACCAACAGCGCCGGTGTGGACTCGCTCAAAGGCGGCACCGGCGACGACAGGTACAACCTGGATGCAAATGGCAGCGACGACGTCATCGTTGAAAACGCCAATGAAGGCACTGACACGGTTTTTGCCAATCTGAACGGCTACACCTTGGGTGCGAATCTGGAGAACCTGACCACTTACGGGGGCACGTTTAACGGCAATTCGCTGAATAACGTCATGGATGCCTTTTTTACTGCAACGACGTTTAACGGCGGCGCAGGCAATGACACCCTGCTTGGCAGCACCAACAACGACGTACTCAATGGCGGAACCGGCAACGACACACTCGATGGGCGCGCTGGCAATGACAGCCTTGCTGGCGGCTCTGGCAACGACACCTACTTGCTCAGTCGTGGCAATGGTGCAGACAGCGTGACCGAAAACGACACGACGGCCGGCAACACCGACGTGGCCCGATTTGACGCTACAGTGACCACCGACCAGCTGTGGTTCCGCCATGTGGGCAACAACCTGGAAGTGAGCATCATTGGCACCAGCGACAAGCTGACCATGAACAACTGGTACTTGGGCAACCAGTACCACGTGGAGCAGTTCAAAACCAGCAATGGAAAGACACTGCTGGACAGCCAGGTCAACAACTTGGTGAATGCCATGGCCGCCTTTGCACCACCGGCTGCGGGACAGACCACTTTGCCCGACAACTACGCAGCCAGCCTGAGCCCGGTGATTGCGGCCAACTGGCAGTAACGCTGCTTAGTAAAGTCGTTTGCAACGACTGTGCCGGGTACCACGTTTCATGGCACCCGGCACCCACATCCCTCACCCCACCAACCAGCGTTTGAGCACCGCCGCATCCGGCACCCCGATGCTGCGCTGCACCGAGCCATTGCGCCCCAGCAGCACGATGTAGGGGGTGACGTTGGGCCATTTGGGGTCCACGCTTTGGCGGATGGCGGGCTCGAAGCCGTCGAAGGCGTAAAGCTGGGTGGCACCTTTGTAATGGTGGGCGTGGGCCAGCGCCCGATCGCCCTGCACGTCCATCACCACCGCCACCAGCGCCACCTTTTTGCGCGAGGCGGCAATGAAGGCCTGCAGCTGGTCAAACGCCTCGGGGCAGGTGGGGCAGTAGGTGGTGGTGAACACGTAGGCAGCCGGGCGCGGGCCGCTCTGAAGCAGGTTTGCCCATGTGGTCAGGTCAAAATCTGCTACCGATTTAATAGCTGCTTGCGCACTGTGGACGTGCGCAGGAGGCTGATTTGACCATGAAGAAACCGGGGCAAGGCCAGCAGCCAGCAACAAGGTGCGCCGGGTCAGCCCAGGTGCCGTGGGGGCGTCGCCAAACCGGGACAGCGGGGGTAGCTGGGTCAGTGGGGCCGGTGCGGCCAGTGGTTTAAAACTTGAGTGCATGAACCTGTACCTCTGCTGCGTTGCGCCACACCACGGCCATGTTTGCACCGTGCTGCACCAGGCGGGGAAAGTCGTTGTCACCGCTGACCTGGCCCAGCGTCTGCACGGCAAAGGTGTTGCCGCCGTCACGGGAGAGCCAGGCTTTGAGCGTGCTGACCATGCCATCCGTGCTGCGCCAGACCACAGCCACCTGGGGGCCAATGGCCAGCACGTCGGCGTGTTCGGCGCGCTCATCCGGCAGGCGGCGCACGGTCTCAGGCCGGGGGCTGCCATCGGGCTTGAGCCTTGCGTAGCGCACACCGGCCACCTTGTCCGAGCCTTCCTGGCGGATGCCGAACCAGACGGTGTGAAAGCCCTCACCTGCCGCAACCAGGGCGGGGCCGTGGTGCGGGCAGCCGTCCACCCGCCACTCGTCAAAGGTGGCGCGCACGATCGGTATTTCTGCACTTGGGGTCAAGGCGGCGATGGCGTGGTCGCGCACATTGGGCAAAAACACATGACGCCACATGGCGCGCATCACGCCATCACTGCCCTGCCCTACGGCAATGCGGCAGCATTCGCAGGAGTGGTCGGCCACTTTAATGTCCGGGCCAAAGGTGGCACCGCCATCCACGGAGACGTTGCGGTAAATGGCCGCCCCCCGGTAGGTGGACTTGCCTGCCACTTTGGGCGCGGCTTCCAGATCGCGCTTGTCGATCCAGACCGTGTGCAAAACGCCTTGGGCGTCAAAGCCGAGTGACTCAAAACGGTGGGTGATTTCCTGGCGATCGGTGTGAACTGTGACGGGTTTGGCGAAGGTTTTACCGCCGTCCACCGAGCGCAGCAGGCGGACATAGCCGGTGTTGGGTTTGGCCAGCGGTTTGGTGTAGGCGATCAGCACCGTGGCCTTGGGGCCAAACAAGAGCTTGGGGTGGTTTTCGCCATCGGCTGAAATGGCGTCGCCATCAACGTCGAGCATGCGCGGCGCGCTCCATTGCAAGGGTTGCGCTGGGGTAGTGGCTGGGGCGCTTTGCACAAAGAGCTGCCCTTGGGCATTGAGCCCCACCAGCCACAGCGAGCCATCGGGGGCATAGGCTACGCCGCTGCCCAGTTGCGAGCGGGGTTTGCGTGCCATGGGTTTGCTGGCGGTGGCTGCGGGCGCTGCGGCCAGCACGGCGTCTGTGCTTGCTTTGGGGCTCGGGCTCGCGTGCTCTGCCGCACTGGCCGTGCCCCACGCCAGCGTGAGGGCCAGCATGGCCAGCAGTCTGCCAAGCGGCGCTAATGTTTGAAAAGACATCTGAAACCTCGAAATATGAAAAATAAAAGTCAGCGTGTGGGCTCAGTAATGAACCCAATCTTTCGCAGCCCGGCCTGCTGGGCGCTGGCCATGACCAGCGCCACGCGCTCGTAACGCACGGCCTTGTCGCCGCGAATGTGCAGCTCGGGCTGGGGCTGCTTGACGGCTGCGGCACTGAGTTGCTGCGCCAGGTCGGCCTCGGCCACCGGCGCTTCATTCCAGTAGTAGGCCCCGGCAGCGTCCACGCTGAGGCGAATGGTTTCAGGCTTGGTCTCTTGCACCTGGTTGCTGGCGCGCGGCAAATCGATGTTGACCGCATGTTTCATCACCGGCACGGTGATGATGAAGATGATGAGCAGCACCAGCATGACATCCACCAGCGGTGTCATGTTGATCTCGTTCATCACCTCGTCGCTGTCGTCCTGGGTTCCGAAGGCCATACTGAATACCTTCAGGCTTTGCGCAAGGGCAGCACGCGGGCGCTGCTGAAGCTTGACGTGGAGCCGACGCGCGCGCCGGTGACAAACAGGGCGTGCAGGTCATAGGCAAAGCGGTTGAGCTTGCCAATGACACCTTTGTTGCCACGCACCAGCGCGTTGTAGCCCAGCACGGCGGGAATGGCCACCGCCAGCCCCAGCGCGGTCATGATCAGCGCCTCGCCAATCGGGCCGGCCACTTTGTCGATGGTGGACTGCCCGGCCACACCAATGGCCAAAAGCGCGTGGTAAATGCCCCAGACCGTGCCAAAGAGGCCGACAAAAGGCGCGGTGGAGCCAACCGAGGCCAGCACCGCCATGCCCGACTGCAGCTGCGCGGTGGAGTCGTCAATGGAGTTGCGCAGGCAGCGCGTCACCCAGTCGCTGATGTCCAGCGAATCGTTCAAATGCCGTGCGCCTTGCTGCGGCTGCACGTGGGCATCCACTTCTTGCCCGCGGGTGGCGAGTTGCAAAAAGGGGTTGCTGGCGTCGCCACCAAGTTCACGCAACCCTTCGGCAAAATCGCGCGCCTGCCAGAATTTTTCAGTGGCACGCGCCTGCACGGTGATCTGGCGCAGGTTCAAAGCCTTGATGAGGATGATGACCCACGACGCCAGCGACATGGCCAGCAGCAGCAGCGCAACGGCGCGGGTCACTGCATCGCCCTGGGTCCAAAGGGTGACAAGACCGGATTGCGAATTCATAGTTAATTACTCCAATACAAAATTGATCGGCACGCTGAACCACATGGCCTCGGGAACGCCACCGCGTTTGCCGGGCACGTAGCGCCAGTTCTGTGCCGTGGTTAAAGCCGCCAGGTCCAGCCGGTCAAAGCCGCTGGACTGGCGAATTTCGGCCTGTTTGGCGCTGCCATCGACCCCAATGAGCACCCGCACCACCACTTTGCCCTGCTCGCCCAGTCGTTTGCTCATGGGCGGGTAAATGGGCTTGGGGTTTTGCAGGTAATCAGCGTCACTGGAAGGCAGCTCCACCTTGGGCGGCGGGGCAGGTGCAGGCGCGGGCGCAGCAGCCACCGGGGCGGTGATGGGTGGCAACGGGGTGGGCGGGGCCACCACGCCGGTGGGTGCGTTGGGTGCGGGCGTGGGGTCGGCAATGGCCAGCGGCACCGGGGGTGGCGGCAGGGCGGTGGTTTTGGGCACGACCGGCTGCATGATGGGCTTGGGGGCCACAACAGGTGGCGGTGGTGGCGGCGGCTCAACCTTGGGCCGGGGCGGCTCAATGAACTGCGCAATCACCTCCACCGCCACCACCGTCTCCACCACCCGTTTGACCAAGCCCGACTGCAAGGCCCACAGCGCCGCGCCATGCAGCAGCACCACGCTGGCGGCGATGGCAAGGTTGCGCTGCTGGGGTGTCATGGTGGTTGAGTAAGTGGTCAAGGCTTGTGACTTACTTGAAGCTGTAGCGCATCTCGGTCTGGATCGAGCGCTGGGGCAGACTGTGCGCCTGCCAAGCCTGGCTGTTGGTCAGATTATCGACGCCAAAGCTCCAGGTCCAGTGCTTGTCAAGCTTCAAGGCCGCATGCACATCCACCTGGTTGACGCTGGAGATGCCGCCATACACATCGGGGTTGATGTCGGTATTGAGCTGGGTGTTGAAGTTGCGACCAGCCCAGCGCCAGGCTCCGGAGAACACCCACTGCTCGTTGGGGCGGTAGGCGGCTTGCAGGGTGTAGCGCTGTTTGGGAATGCGCAGCCAGTTTTTGCCGACCGAGGCGGGCAGCGCGGCATTTTCAACTACACGTGCGTCTGCCCAGGTGGCGTTGCCGCCCACGTCCAGCCCTTTGATGCCCAGATCACGGGTTTGCCACACCAGCTCAATGCCGTTGGTGACCACCCGGTCCACGTTGCTCACGCGGGTCACGCTGGGGGTGACGGTACTGTCGGACTGGCGCAGGATGGTGTCCGTCACGTCATCACGGAACAGGCTGGCACGCAGGGTGTGTTTGTCAATGAACTTCTCAGCCGACAGCTCGAACGAGGTGGAGCGCTCGGGGCGCAGGTTGGGGTCGTTGACGGTGATGCTGGTGCCGGTTTTGCTGCCGTTGAACAGCTCGTCCACATTGGGAAAGCGCACGCCCTTGCCAGCGCTGGCTTTGAGCAACAGGTCATCACGCGCCGCCCACGCCAGCGACAGCTTGGGGCTGCCACCGCTCAGGGACCGGGCCGCGTAGGTGATGGGGGCCACACCGCTGAAAAACTGGGAGCCGTCAAACGAGTCAAACTGCTCCTGACGCCAGCCCCCGGTGAGCGTCAGGTCAGGGTTGATCTGCCAGGCATCCTGCGCATAGACGGCGGTGATGCTGGTTTTGCCAAAGTAGTTCTGGTTGAGGGTGGACTCTGAGTTGCGCCAGTCGCTGGAGTTGTTGACCACGTTGTACAGCCGGTAGTCGTTGTGGTGCAGGCCAAAGGTGAGTGCATGTTTGCCGTCGCCAAAGTCGCCTTTGCTGGGGGTGTAGGTGCTTTGCACTTCAAAGGTTTTCCAGCCGGTGTCGTCACGCCGGGTGACGGTGCCCGCGCCGCCCAGATCGGCGGCCGGTTGCGAAGTGGAAGCCTGGCGGTTCGCGTCATTGAGCACCACATAGTCTGTCATCACCACCGAAGCGTTCCAGCCTTTGGCGTACTTGGTGCGCCAGGTCAGGCCCAGTTGCAGGTTGTCTTCATCGCGCTGGCCTGGCAAAAACGAGTTGTTCTTCAGGTCGTAACTGTTCACCCCGTCATTGACCTTGCCGGTCCAGACCGTGCTGCCATTGGCGTCACGCAGCCAGCTTTGGGTTTTGACCTGGCTGTTGTGGCGCCAGTAGGCAAGGCGGCCCTCCAGCTCCTGGGTGGCGGAAAGGGCATACCCGGTGCGCAGGTTGAGCGTGTCTTGCACCGTGTGGTCGATGCTGGTGGCACCAAAGAGGGCGCGGTCCGTGCCGTCAGGGTTTTTGTCATAGTGGATGCCCGAAACCCGGGTGCTGCCCGCAAGCGAGCTGCTGAACTGGCCGGTGGCACCGCGCAGCACATTGGCAAAGCCCTGCGGGTGGCCGGTCACGTCCTGGTGCTGCAGGCCCAGCGTGTACCACAGGCCGGAATCGAGCCGGGTGCCCAGCCGGGCCGAGCCCATGATGCCCTCGTAAATGCCGCTGCTGCCGTATTCGCTGAAGGCATGGCGGTTGTATTTGATGCTGGCCGAGGCCTCCAACCCCTGGGGCCTGCGCTCGGTGATGCTGACCGTGGTGCCGATCGAGTTGCCGGGGTAGATGGCGGAGTACGGGCCGTAGAGCATGTCCACCCGCTCGATGGCTTCGTTGTTGACCATGTACCAGCGCGGCGCGTCAAAGCGGCCCATGAAGGTGGAGATCAGGTAGCCATCCACATACACCAGCGCGCGCCCCGGCTCCAGCACGCCAAAGCTGCGCCCGCCCACGTTGGCATTGCGGTCGCCAAAGTAGCGTTTGCGCACGGTGGTGCTGGGCAGGTAGCGCAGCGCGTCTTCGGGGTTGAAGAGGTTTTGCTCTTCCAGATCGCGCGCGGTTTTGCTGGCGGTGCTGTTGGGCAGGTTGGGTGCCACGGCGGCGCGGGTCTCGGTCACGCTGATGGTTTTGAGCTGGGCCTCGGTGGCAATGCCCTGGGCCAGGGCGAACACAGGAATCAGCGCCAAAGCACTGGCAAGGGGAAGCAGGCGAAAAGACACGCCAAGGGTTACACGGTTGTTTTGCACGGGATTACTTTAAAAATTTATGACAAATATGCCGTTTGCGCACGTATTACGTGCGCAAGGCGCTATGAATTTAGCAGCACATTGCACGGCCAGCCACATCTGCGCCGCACGGCGCAGCATCAGTGCTTGCTGTGGTCCATGGAATGCATGTCGCCTGACTTCGCGGTCGGTGCCGCGGTGGCCACCGGGGCCTTGACTTCCACTTTGCTTTCCACGCCCTTGGCGTCCTTGAACACCAGCGTCATCGGCACGGTGCTGTCTTTGGGCAAGGCGGCCTTGAGGTCCATCAGCATCACGTGGTAGCCGCCGGGCTTGAGTTCGACCGTTTTACCGGCGGGCAGGTCCAGCCCGCCCTGCACGGCGCGCATTCTCATTACGTCGCCGTCCATCTTCATCTCATGGACTTCGACCACCCCCGCCGCCGGGGAGGACGCGCTCACCAGCTTGACGCCGTCTTTGGCGGTGAGCTTCATAAAAGCGCCGGTGGCCTTTTGACCCTGCACCGCAGTGCGAACCCAGGCGTCTTTGACCTCGACGGTCTGGGCAAAGGCGGTGCTGCAGGCCAGTGCGGTGATGAGGGCGAGTGTTTTCAATTTCATGATTTTTCCTTACAAGTTAACGATATGACGGTACTAAGGGATGCATGCCGACAAAACGGGGAGATTGATACCCATTAAATTACCGGGCATCAGCAGCCCCGAAACATTCCCGGATGATTTTTGGTGTTCTGGAGCGTGTGGTTTTGCGCACCCTGGGCTGGAGTTGGTTCGTCTGGCGCATGTTGGACAACACGCGGCACACCGACTCGGGCGTCATGCTGACGATGAAGGCCATGTCTTTGAGGCTGGGCAGGGTGCAGGCAATGCGGGCACTCATCTGGCCGTGCTCGCTGTGGGCCAGCAGGTGCAGCAAGCGCTTGATGCGGTCTGCCGCCTCGCCGGTTCGCAAGCTCACCACCTCGCGGCAGCGCCGATGCCCTTTGACGATGGCGTCCTTCAACAGTTGCATTCGCTGCCCCTCCTCTTCCAGGATCACCGGCACCAGCCGCGCCGGGGTGATGGCCCGCACGGTGAGGCTGTCCGGCATACCGGCTAGGCTCTCAACGCCCAGGTAGTCGCCGGGCAAGGCCAGGTGGGCAAATTCACTGCGCCCATCCGGTGCCTCGCTGTCAATGCGCAAGGCACCCGACTCCAGCCGCCACAGCGCGTGAAGATCGGCCTGGGGCAGAACCTCGTTTTGCGAGAGTTGACGGCTGTTTCTGTCTGATACGTAGTCCATAAAAATTCCCTGACTTTCACGTTAAACCCCATGACCGGCTCAGGCCACGGGGAATTTCACCAACTTGAATGACGGTGCAACTCAGAACTTGACCGTGACCCCCAGATTGACGGAACGACCCGCACCGGGCACCGCGATGCCGTAAGGTGCCGAGGTGTTCATGGTGGTGCCTTGCCCCACATAGGCCCCACCGAGCGGGGAGGCGTAGAACTTGTCCAGCGCGTTGTCAATGCCGATGTCAAAACGCGCCTGTTTCCACGCATAGCTGCTGCGCAGGTTGAGCAGACCGTAACCTGCCGTTTGGATCTCATTGCGCACCCCGGAAACATCGGTTTTTTCCTGCACCCAATGCGCCTCAACCGTATGGCTCCATGGACCCACACGCTGCTCAAGCGCCAGCTTTGCATTGAGCGGCATCAGGTTGTAAAGACCGTCGTCGGTGTGCGTATTTTTTCCGCTGATGTAGCTGAGCATGCCGGTTGCCATGAAGCTGCCGTAAGAACTTGTGTTGGCGAGCAAGAGCTTGCCGGAAATGTCCACCCCATGCATTCGCGCCGACTGGTTGGCAAACGTCAGATGCAAAAACCCGGTGGTCGGGTTGACGGCAAGGCAGGAACCACGGGTGACCGGGCACGCGCTGGCATCAATGTAGTCCTGCACGTAGGTGGCATACGGCGTCACGTTCAGCGCCCATTTTTCTTGCGCACCGTCGTGCCACTTGGCGGTTGCGCTCAGGGTGTGGGCAACTTCCGGCTTCAGGTTGATATTGCCCACATAGCCATTGCCATCGCCAACCCAGTTCACCATGCGCATCGCCATGCCGCCGGTAGACCAGGCAAAGCGTTCATAAAGGTTGGGTGAGCGGGTTTTTTGGGCGTAGCCGAACTCCAGGGTGCGCCCGGCATCCGGTGTGTAGCGGGCCAGCGCGGACACATCCAGGTTGTTGTCGGTGCGCTGGCGGTCCAGGGCGTTGAAGGCGTTCGCATCCGCAAGGTAGGTTGCGCTGGTGTTGTAGCCCTGAACCGCGCCCGTGTTCATGGTGACGGTTTCGCTGCGCAGACCCATCTGGGACAGCCACTGCGGATTCCAGCGCGCCTCCCACTCGGCAAAACCGCCGATGCGGTCGCGCTCGCCGTTTTTGATGTTCAAGAACGTGTTGGGGGCCATGCCGCCACCAGACGGCAGCCACCAGTCGTTCAACGCATAGTTCTGCACTTCAGCCCCCACGCGCACAAGATCGCGGGCCGATAGCGCAACATCCGCCTTGACCACAAAGCCTGTGTTGTCGCCTTCCGTGTCCATTGGCATGCCCGGCACATTGCTGGCGGGGCCGTACCAAAAACGCTTGTCCTGCGCAAATTGCATGGCATGGCGCGTTTTTTCGCTGTAAGCGCGCGCCTCCAGCGTGCCCCACTGGTGTTGCCCGACAAAACGCACATTGACCTGCTGGCTGTCATTGCCGGTCATGTCCATGCGCTGGTTGGGAAAGCCCTGGTAGGGAATGTATTGCTGGCCCAGCTTCAGTTCAACCGTATGGTTGTCATGGCGCAGCGCAAAACCGATCGATTGATTGTCAGATTTAAACCGCGAGGAGCCAACCTCGTTACCGGCAAGCCAAGCCTGGCCCGGCGCTGCAAGCCCGGCCGCCTTGAAATCTTGCGCCGCCTGGTAATTGCCTGACTCAGCGGTAGCACCACTGTAAGTCACATTCAATTTGTCACTCGCCAGCGTCATCGAGACATGGCCGCCTTTGCCACTGCCATTGCTGCGGTAAAACCCGCCGACCTGGCCTTTGGTCAAAGTGCCTTCGCCCGGTTTGGCAAATTCAGGCGCGGCTGAATGGACCACAATGGCCCCGCCAATGCTGTCGCCCCCCGCGCTCACCGGGGTGATGCCGGTAAACACCTCGATGCTGCCCACGTGGGACGGGTCGATGTAGGACAGTGGCGGGTTCATGTGGTTGGCGCAGGCCGAAATCAGGTCCATGCCATCGACCTTGATGCGCAGGCGGTCGTCTGCCAGGCCGTGGATCACCGGCAGGCTGGACACGCCGCCAGCGCCGTACAGGTTGACGCCGGGCACATCGCTCAGAAGGCGGGCGGTGTCGCTGCTGCTGGAGAGCTTGGCAGGCAAACTGCTTTTGTCGATGGCGGTGGCACCGAGCGGGCGCAGATCGGGCTTGGTGTCAGTCACGGTGACCACCGGCAAAGTGCCGGCTTTTTCGTCAGCCGCATGGGCTTGGCTGCACAGCAGGCACAAAGCTGGCAAGGCCAGAGAAATGGAATAAGGAAGGGTTCGGGCCAAGGCCCGGCGTGGGAAAGTCATGCTTTCTCCTGAAATTGGATTGAAATAGGACACTTGCGCCCGTGCGACGGGCGCAGACTGCTACAAAAACAATAGTTCAGGAAAAAACGGGGGGTGCGCGGGCCTGCCATGGGCCCCGCAGCAGCGAGGCTAGGCGCGCTGCCTGCAGCGGCGTCAGCGCAAACGCCAGGTCAATGACCAGCGCAGCGTCTGAAGCAAAGGCAGGGGGTGGCGCACTCAGGTTGGCGCACAGGGGGCAGTCCAGCGTCAGGCTACCGGGCTCGGTGGAGCCGTCATCCGCCTGCTTGACCAGTTTCATCACCCCGGTGCCGGAGCAGATCAGCTCCATGGCCTGCGGGTTGACAAGCGGCGATGCAATGGCCGCACCCATGGACAACACAAACCACACCAGCACGAAGCGGGCGATGGTTTGGGCATTGCGAAGGGTTTGCAGGATCTGCACGGTTTGCATGGGCCGGAATTATGCGTCAGTTCACGCCCATTGGAAATGATCTAAATCAAGCGACCACCACCCGGTTGCGGCCCTGCTGCTTGGCCTGGTAAAGCGCCGCATCGGCCCGGCGCAGTGCCGAGGGCTGGTCTTCTGTTGGTTCAAGGTGGGCCAGGCCAATGCTGATCGTGATGGTGCGCGTTTTGCCTTCATAGGAGAACGGGGCCGCCTCCACAGCGCGGCACATGCGCTGCGCGGCCCGCTGCGCCTGCTCAGGGTCGGCCAGCAAGATGACGCCAAACTCCTCGCCACCCATGCGCGACACCAGCTCGCCCGCACGCACCTGGGCGCGCAAAATGCCGGCCACATGGCACAAGGCCTGGTCACCCGCCTCGTGGCCCCATTCGTCGTTCACTCGCTTGAAAAAATCAATGTCGGCCATGGCAAAACTCAGCGGGCTTGACTCGCGCCGCCTGCGCGCCAACTCACTGGCGAAGGCTTCGCGCAGCGCCAGGCGGTTGGGCAAGCCGGTCAGAAGGTCGGAACTGGCCTGCTGCTGCAAACGCCACTCACTGACAGCGGCGGAGTATTCGCTGACGTTGAGCAGCACCACCACCAAAATCAGGCAGCCCGCCATGGCGCTTTTGCTGATCAAGGCCTGCCCCACGGCGTCAATTTGCGCCAGGGCAGCGTGCGCCGGCACGCCATGCCAATCGAGGTAAAGAAACAAGGCCACATTGACGGTGAACGACAAAGCGGCAGAGCGCCATTGGTAGGCCGGAAACAGCAAGGGCGACATCAGGGCAAATGCGAGCAAAAAGTAGTGCAGCGCGAGTTGCGTGCCCTGAACGCAATAAACACCGACCAGCACTTCGGTCACAGCCATCAGCACCAATGCCCAACACGCAAAATAGGACTTGCCTTGACGGTTGAGCCACCACACCAGCGGGTACAAGCCGATAAAGGGCAGGTTGAGCCACGCGCCAAGCGCCAAAGCCGCATTGCCGTGAATCCAAAAGAGCACGCTGGTCACCCACGTTGCCGCCATGGCAATCAGCGCAGCCATATTGGTTTGCGTGATCTTGCGCCGCTGGCCCACGTGCAGGGTGTGCTCCCCGCCCATGGAAAGCCAGCGCACCGCCCAGCGCCACAAGCGCTCGGGCAGGCGGGGGTCGGCGGGATCAAAACGGGAAGGAATGGGCATACTTGGTGGATTATGGCCATCGGGTATGTGGCTGCGAACAATCTGGCAAGATTCTCCACACATTCGCGCCCCTTGTCGCGCGGTGATTGAATTTGACTTCCATCAAAGACGTGCGTCGGCTGACGGCGCATGATGAACCATCACCTTCACAAAGGCTATTCAAAATGAACACACAAAACACAACCACTTTCAAAGAGCAACTGCTGGCCCAGCGCGCCAGTTTGTTGGAGCAGCGCAACAACCTGCGCGGCGGCGATGTAGGGCGCGCTCAGGCGTCAGCCGAGCATTTCGAGCGTGTGCAAGACTCCGACGCGCAGGTGAACACCGCGCGCGACTTGGAATTTGCGCTGGACGAACATGAAACCACTGAACTCAATCTGGTAGAGGCCGCGCTGGCTCGCATTGAAGCTGGCACCTATGGCCAGTGCATTGACTGCGGCATTCAAATCCCCGCCGCCCGCTTGCACGCAGCGCCCGAAGCCATGCGCTGCATTGCCTGCCAAGAAAAGGTGGAATAGATGTGGCGTAAATAAGGACGGATCGTCATACCAGACAGCACGGGGAGAAATGAGCTGTAAGTGGGGATAAGCAGCCTGCCTGCGTCACCACCCAATTTGCCATCAAATTCAAGCACCCTGCGAGCTTGAGGCCAGCGGAATCGGGCATGATGGCGAGTTCAGCACACAAGGAAATTCATGAAGCTGGCTTTGCTGTCAGACATCCACGCCAACATCCGGGCATTTGACGCCTGCCTGGCCCATGCCCGCGACCAAGGCGCAGAGCAATTCGCTCTTCTTGGCGATCTGGTCGGCTATGGTGCCGAACCAGCCGCCGTGGTCAGAAAAGCACAGCATTTGGCGGCACAGGGAGCGCTGCTCGTCAAAGGCAATCACGACCAGATGGCGGTCGAGCCGCCGCGCGATTTGAAAACGATTGGCGACAGCACCGCCGCCTGGACCCACGCGCAGCTCGATGATGCTCAAAGGCGGTTTCTGGATGACCTGCCCATGACGCTGCAGCAAGGCACTGTATTGCTGGTGCATGCCAGTGTGGACGGCCCGGAGCACTGGCGCTACGTGTACGACGCACGTGCAGCTACCGCCAGCCTGGACGCCACCAGCGACCTTCCTGAGGTGCGCCATGTTTTTGGGGGTCACGTGCACATGCAATCACTTTATTACCGGGGTGCCGACTCAGATTTGATGAAATTCAAGCCCACACCCGGGGTGGCGGTGCCGGTGCCCAAACATCGCCACTGGCTGGCCACGATTGGCTCGGTAGGGCAACCGCGTGACGGCAACCCGCAAGCCATGTACGCCCTGTTTGACATCGACAAGCAGCAACTCACCTTTCACCGGGTTTCCTACGACCACCATGCGGCAGCGGCTGCCATCCGGCTGGCGCACCTGCCGTCCTTTTTTGCGGATCGACTGGAGCATGGCCGATGAAGCTGCTGGAGCCCGGCGCGGAGCTGGACGGTTTTACGATTGACGAGTGCGTTCACAGCGGCGGCATGGCCCACATCTACCGCGTTCACTACACGCAGGGCACGTCAGATGGGGCCAAAGACCCCGGATTCCCGCTGGCCATGAAGGTGCCCCGCATGACAGCGGGCGATGGTGCCGAAAACATCGTCAGTTTCGAAGTCGAACACCAGATCATGCAGGTACTGTCCGGCCCCCACGTACCGCGCTTTGTGGCAGCGGGTGACCTGGAAAACGTACCCTATCTGGTGATGGAATACGTGCACGGAAAAACACTGCAGGACTGGCTGGACGCACCGGAGCGCCCAAGCGTCGAACAAGTGGCCAGCCTTGGCGGGGCCGTGGCGCAGGCAGTGCACAGCCTGCACCAGCAAAACACGGTGCATCTGGATTTGAAACCGGCCAATGTGCTGATGCGTGACGACGGCAGCGCCGTGCTGCTCGATTTTGGCTTGTCGTGCAACGCGCTGTATCCCGACCTGCTGGCGGAGCAGCTGCGCAAAGCCGTTGGTTCACCCGCGTGGATTTCGCCCGAACAAATCGTCGGCGTGAGGGGTGACCCGCGCAGCGACATTTTTGCAGTTGGCGTCATGCTCTACCAGTTGGTCACCGGGCGACTACCCTTTGGCGCACCGCAGACCGACAGCGGCTTGCGCCAGCGCCTGTGGGCTGACCCCACCCCGCCGCGCCGCTTGCAGCCTGAGCTGCCAGAGTGGCTGCAGGAAGTCATCTTGCGCTGCCTGGAGCCCGAAGCGGCCAACCGTTATCCCTCGGCTGCGCACCTGGCTTTTGATCTGCGGCACCCCGAACAGATCACAGTCACCGAGCGCGGTCGCAACATCATCGGTACTGGTTTTAGAACCCATTTCAAGCGCTGGCTCAAGGCTACGGGCATGCATTACCAGCCCAGCCCGCTGCCCACGCGTCAAATTGAAGAAGTCCCCATCGTGATGGTCGCCATCCCCCACAAAGATGTGCTGGACGCCACGCTGTACTCCCTGCGCCAGGCCGTCGCGCGTTCGCTGGGCACGCGCCCCGGTGCGCGGCTGGCTTGTGTGACGGTGATTTCCCCCAGCCAGACCAGCTCGACTGATCACGCCACCAGCGAGACCAGCGTGCACCGCCGTTACCTGGCCAGCCTGCGCCAATGGGCACAGCCACTGGACATGCCGGGCCACCAAACCTCGTACCACGTGCTGGAGTCAGGCGACGTCGCGCAGGCGCTGGTGAATTACGCCGTGGGCAACGAGGTCAGCGTCATCGTCATGGGTGCCGCCACCCATGGCCTGAAAACCCAGCGTTTTGTGGCCACCGTGCCCATCAAGGTGGCCATGGAGGCACCCTGCACCGTCATCTTGGTCAAACAAGTGCTGCCGTTTGAATTGCTCGGCAAGCCAGCAAAAGAAGATACGAAGCCCACCCAGAGCCAAGACTTGGACGCGCCGCACTAAGGTTTTCGACAGGGGCGACAATCGGGGCATGTCTTCACCCCCCCGCGCATCTTCCGGCCAACACGCCTTCGAAACCCTCACGCCCGACGTCGTCATGGACGCATTGGCCAGCGTGGGCCTGTATGGGGATGGCCGGCAACTGGCCCTGAGCTCCTATGAAAACCGGGTTTACCAGTTGCAACTGGAAGACGGCCCGGCCGTGGTGGCCAAGTTTTACCGCCCCGGGCGCTGGAGCGAAGCGCAAATTCTGGAAGAACATGCTTTCTCAAGCGAGCTGATGGTGGCGGAAATTCCGGTGATCGGGCCGCTGACACTGAACGGCAGCACGCTCCACCACTTTGGCGGCTTTGCCTTCAGCGTCAGCCCCAGCCGGGGTGGACGAGGGCCCGAGCTGGACGACCCCGATGTGCTGGAGTGGATTGGCCGCTTTTTGGCACGCATTCACACCGTGGGTGCCGCCAAACCTTTCAAGCACCGCCCGGAACTTAACCTGCAAACCTTTGGCACCGAGTCGCGCGAGTGGCTGCTGGGGCACAACAAGGTCCCGCTGGACGTGCAATCAGCATGGGCCAAGGCATCGCAGCACGCTATTGATTTAATAGCTGGTTACGCATGTTTGACGAGCGGAAGTGGCCAAAATGACCCTGATTTCGAACCCATACAACGGCTGCGCCTTCACGGCGACTGCCATCCGGGCAATATTTTGTGGACGCCGCTGGAGTCGCCTGCCAGCAGCGGCCCCGGCCCGCATTTTGTGGATTTGGACGACGCCCGCAGCGGCCCGGCCGTGCAAGACCTGTGGATGCTGCTCAGCGGCGACCGCCAGCAACGCACCCGCCAACTGGGCGCGCTGGTGGACGGCTACGAGCAGTTTCGCGAGTTCGACCGGCGCGAGCTGGCCCTGATCGAGCCGCTGCGCACCCTGCGCCTGATCCACTACAGCGCCTGGCTGGCCCGGCGCTGGCACGACCCCACCTTTCCGATCAACTTCCCCTGGTTTGGTTCCAGCGATTACTGGCAAGGACAGGTGCAGATGCTCGAAGAGCAGATGGAAGCGATGCAGGAAGACCCGCTGGTGGTGTGAGCATGGCGGGTAGGTGCAACGGGCAGCCGTTGCACAGGCTTACTTTCCTTTGATGCCCAGCAGTTCCACCTCAAACAGCAGCGTTGCGTTGGGTGGAATCACGCCACCGGCGCCGCGTTCACCGTAAGCAATGGCCGACGGGCAAGTTAGCTTGGCCTTGCCGCCCACCTTCATGCGCTGCACGCCCTCGGTCCAGCACTTGATCACCCCGCTTAACGGGAACTCGATGGGTTCACCGCGTTTGTAAGAGCTGTCAAACTCCTTGCCGTCCGGCATGGTGCCCCGGTAATGCACTTTGACTTTGTCGCTGGCCGCAGGGCTGGCACCGGTGCCATCCTTGAGCGAACGGTACACCAGACCGCTGGGTGTAACGACTGCGCCGGGCTCTTTGGCCGAGGCAGCGGTGACAGCGTTTTGCGCCCACGAAGTGGACAGGGCGGAAAGGGCAGCGGCAAGCACCGTGATGCGAATTGCAATTTTCATAAAAGGTTTTCCATGGGTTTGAAGCAAGACAGGCGATTGTCGCCTGCGCTTTGTCTGAACATCAACTTGTTAATACGCTTTAACGTTGGCGCTGTCCGGCACGCAGCAAGCGCCGCGAAGCGGCAACCTGATGCTGCGCGTTCGCGACGAGCGACCTGTTAACTTTCATGGCGCTCGTGCGCTTGAAACCAAAACAATGGCGGGTTCAAGCGGGCCTGTGTGAGCCAAGCCAGAAAGTCCTGCCTGGTTACAAACTCCTCGAACAATACCTGCGGATCTGGGGTTGCCGCCTTCTCAACAATGTCTCTCAAATGTTGCAATGCCGACGACCGGATAAAGATTGGCAAACTTCCGTCCTTCGCAACGTAGCCAACAAACGGCAGACCGCGCAATTCAAATGTCCCTTTGTTCGTCCACTTTGAATCAACACTTTGCGCCCGAAGCCCATCGCGAAGAACACCCTTGGCCAGCGCTCTTGCGATGACATGCTCGTGCTGAAGCGTTTCTCGCGCCCACTGAGTGACGATGTCCCAAAAACGATAGCTCTCGACGTGGTGCCCAAGGTTCATAGATGGTGCTCTTCTTGAAAGTTAACGTCGAAGCTAAACTGCGGCTCGCTTGCGGGTTGTCAGTTTTGAGCGACCTGTTATGCGGGCCGTTTCGTCTGCAAGAGCAAGCAAGCCCCGAAGGGCCTGATTGACCGCCTCAGATGTGGGAAACGCCTTGGCAAGTTGAGGGTCAATAAGTGCGACCGAAGTGCCTTTGGCTACTTCCTTGAAGAACTTGCCACGTTCCAATTTAACAAAGTCAGTACGCTTGTACTCTGAGCGCATACCGTCTTCAACCTTCTTCATAAAGCTTCCTTTCATTGCGTGTGACACGCCGTGCACTGATGATGCGAATGCCACCGGGCCGATAGGTGTGCGAGACCGAGAGCATTCGCCCAAGACTCGATATCCCGAATGTAATGTAGCGAGACTCGCCGACAGAATGGTCGGGGTCTTGACCGGATACTGCGAGTTGATCCAGGAACACCGAAGCCGCTTCGTCGAAAGAAACGCCATGTTTTTGGATATTGGCTTCGGCCTTCGGCGTATCCCACTCGAATTCCATCATTGCGTAATCCTCGTTCTAAACCGCATAACGTCCGACGCCACCAGTTCTGCCTTGTAGCGCGCACGACTACGCCGCCTCAAGCATGAACTCAACTTTTACCGCATCAAACGGGAACACAACGCCCCCATCTGCCACACGACTGAGAACGCCTGCATCCAGCAAGGCCACAACGTCCCCATGCACAGCCTTCACGTCACGCCCGACGCGTCTGGCCACCTCGCGGATCGACATGGCACCCGCCCCGCACATTGCTTTGAGCAATTCCCATCGTTTGACTGTCATCACCTTCCACAGCAGCTCAGGTGTGGCAAAGCCGATTCGAGCCTCGCGCTCCGCGCGGCCGGATTTCATGGCGCGGGCTGCATCAGCAAGCGTGTCTGTCAGCGAACGAACCTCAAGAATGACTGTGTTCATGATTCCACCTCTTAATATCAGCATCGAAGTCGAGCATTAACTGTTCTGGCGTTGAGAAGGCATAGTCAAGCTCCTGTTCTCCGAAGTGCCGGTAATCACCTTTACCTCGCTCATTGTCATATCTCAGGACACACTCACCGCCAACAACATAAGCGAGACGATATTTGAACTGATGCTCAGACGGCGGGACAGGTTCAGGGACTCGCCATACTGCCACCTCTGCGAATGCATCGAGAGCAAGGACAACGCGACGGCGAATGAGCGGAATAGCCTTCATGTTGGAGATTATGACAACACATTGGAGCTGTTGTCAATGAATCCAACAAACTTCACGTCTCCGGCGATGCAGAACGTTGGAGGTCACCGACGCACCGCATGTGCCGCGCAGCGGCAACCTGCTGCTGTGTGTCCGTGTGGGCCGACCAGTTAGCCCGCTCACTCATAGTGGGTCCACATTCGCAAGACACGAACGACCCCTTCCTTGGTGAATACCTCATACACAATGTGGTGCTGAATGTTGATGCGGCGCGAGTAAGCTCCAGCGAGGTCTCCAACCAATTTCTCATAGGGTGGCGGATTTTGGTGTGGATTGGTCGCGAGAATCGCAAGCAGTTCTTGCGCTTTCGGCTTGAGCCCGCCAGCGGCAAGCTTTTGGGCATCTTTGAGCGCCTGCTTGGCAAAAACGATCTCCCAGCTCACCACTTGAGTGCCTTCGCACTCTTTGCTAACGGTTCAGCCATACCGGCCTTGATGGATTCGCGCATACCAGGCACCGCAAGCAGGTACAACGTTTCTTGTATTGCACTCCAGTCTTCAGCCGACAGCAAAACAGCACTTGTTCGCTTTCCTGAAATGATGATGGGTTCATGAGACTGCGCAGTCTCATCAATGATTCGGTAAAGATTAGCGCGAGCTTCGCTGCCCCCCCCCCCCCCCGCCCCCCCCCCCCCCCGCCCCCCCCCCCCCCCCCGCCCGCCCCCCCCCCCCCCCCCCCCCCCCCCCCCCCGCCCCCGGGCCCCCGCCCCCCCGGCCGCCGCGGGCGCCCCCCGGCCCGGGCCCCCCCCCCCCCCGCGCGCCCCCCCCCCCGCCCCCCCCCGGCCCCCCCCCCGCGCCCCGCCCCCCCCCCCCCCCCCCCCCCCCCCCCCCCCCCCCGCCCCCCCCCCCCCCCCCCCCCCCCCCCCCCCCCCCGGCGGTCCCGGGCCGGCCGCCCCCCCGGCCCCCGCCCCGGCCGCCCCCGGCCCCCCCCCCCCCCCCCCCCCCCCCGGGCCGGGGGCCGGGGCCCCGCGCCGCGGGCGCCCGCCCCCCACCGGCCACCCCCCCCCAGCGGTAAGTGCATGCATTTCGTTTCCTCCCGTATTGGAACTGAATGGTACGCAATTTCGTACGCATTGTCAATCCACAAATGGGGGCAAAAACCGAGGGCTAACGTCAAAGCTACACGGCGACGCGCTTACGGGTTGTCCGACCTGAGCGACCTGTTAAACCTTGAGTTTCCTGCGCAAAGGCCAACATGCTCGCCAACGCTTTGTTTACGGCCTCGGACGTGGGAAAGGCCTTCTGGATTTCGGGTTGGAGTACCACAACATTGCTGCCTTGCATAAAGTGTTTCAGGTACTTGCCCCTCACGCCCTTGCCAAGCTCATCGCGCTTCAATTCGGGGATGTCTTGGTCAGCCATTTTGATAGATGCTTTTTTCATATCGTGTTGCCTTTCTGGCGCTGATGATTCGTATGCCATTGCGACGTTCGGTGTGGACTACAACCAAAAGCCGTAACTTGCTGGAAATTCCGTATGTTCGACTTCGATCTTCTAATTCGCTGTGATCGGTATCAGAAAACGTCAGTGCCCATCCATCGCCAAAAACGCTCACTGCCTCGTCGAACGTACACCGTGTTTCGACAAATTGCTTGCGGCTTTCTGATCATCCCATTCAAACTTGAACATGCGAAATACCCGAAAGGTTTAACGTTGGCGCTGTCCGGCACGCAGTATGCGCCGCGAAGCGGCTTTTCTCTGCTGCGCACCGCGACGAGCAACCAGTTATGTCGCATTGCTGCGGGGTGCATGTTTGCTCACATATTGACGAAGCACGCTGTCCATACGAGCCTGCCAGCCGTCGCCAGTCGAGCGAAAATACTCCACGACCTCGACGCTATAGCGTACGGAGAGCAGCAGCTTTTTATTCTCGGATTTTGGCCTGCCTCGCGCAACGCTGATCGGTACAAGTGCATCTAGCTGCGCCTTCGTCATGGGCTTGGCATCTGGATCGGCCTTGGCCGCCGCAACAATTCTCGCGTTGTCCTTGACCGATGGCATCAAGATGACCCGTTTACTAGATGTTTTCGACATATTTTTCACCTCTCGTCGCTCGGCAAGGCGCAGACTGATGATTCTGCGCACATCACCACGGTCTACAAACGCCACGTAGTACAGCGTGTTGCCCTCGGGAACCAGTCCAATCATTCGCAACTCGTCGTATGAATAACGTGGATCAACCCAAACATACGCTTCGTCCCAGATCAGCTTTTCAGCGAAAGAAAGCGAAAGGCCGTGCTTGGCCAAGTTCAGCTTGTCTTTATCAGGGTCAAATATGAAACGCACCGCTTTATTGTAGCTACTGATATTCAAGAATCAAGAACAGCTGTGGATTGACGCCACATAACGTTAGAGCTAAGCGGCAACGCGTTTGGGCGTTGTCGGGCTTGGACGACCAGTTAAATTTCTCGATGGCCGAGGCCTGCGAACCAGCCGCACCTCCAGCTTGCACCCCAACGCATCCGCGTACTTGGTCAGCGTTGCAAGGGACGGTGAATGCTTGCCGCTACCCGACTCCATACGCGCAACTGCAGACTGTGTGGTGCCGATCTTTTCTGCCACCTGCGCTTGGGTGAGGCCTTGGGCAGCCCGCGCCTTCAAGAACTCGTCCAACAGGGAAAACTCATCGGCCAACTTTTCGTATTCCGCTTTTACCTCAGCGTTAGCCAGTGCCTTGGTGCGAAGCTGTTTATGTGTCAACATTTTTCCACTCCTTCATTCGCTTGCGCGCTAGTGCCAATTCTTTGGGAGGTGTCTTATCCGTCTTCTTCACAAACTGATGGAGCATGACGATCTTGCGATCCACCAAGGTGCAATAAAAGACCCGCCCAATACCCTCACGGGATTTCAAACGCAACTCGAAAAGACCCATACTCATTGCACGCGTATGAGGCATCCCTAGATCTGGGCCGAACTCAACCATGCGATCAGTGCAATGAAAGTATCTGGCCAAAATTCCTGGCGGTAACGCCAGGACATCAGCCTGCAACTTTTCATCGTGATATTTGATCTCCCACTTCATGCAGTAAATATAGCACGTTTGAGATAATCAAGCGATGATTAATTCAAGCAGTCTGCGTGAAATTTAACGTGAAGATGACCGGGCAACAACACCTCGCGGCGAAGCCGCCTCCTGCTGTTGTGGGTCCGTGTCCATTGACATGTTAGAGATTCTCATCCAGCTTTAGTCCACATGAATTGAGGCCGGAGCAATTTGGACCAAGACGAATAGAGACTGTCGCTCGCATCCGGCTTATCCAACCATTCGATAGTCCTGCCACCGGCCGTCGTAGGTAGTGAGTCTTTCTCATTTAATACCGCAACATACAACTCAAGCGCGGTAGTCATTTGGTACTTGAGGTTCTCGTCGAGGGCACCCAAAGCCCAGTGCGTGTACCCATGTTGCCTTGCTAGCCTGCTCGCCAGACAGTATGTGAAGTAGTGGAAATCTGACGGATTGACTCCGCCGACCGGATCCAATGGCACTGAAAAAGCGTACTTCAAAGAAAACACTTGCGCGCCGATTCGATCAACAACAACCGCAGCGTGGATGTCACGGAATGACGGGCTAATCCACTCTCGCGTGATGATCGATATCCGCTCGGTCGGGACAGACGTGTTTGTTGCACACGATGCCACCAACAGCAGCGACGAAAGAATGGCAAAACGATTGAAACTCATAGAGTTTCTCTAACGATTAGCGTTTATCAAACGCGCTGCAATGCTCGTAGAAACCAAGAACGCCTCCCGCGGTTGATAAACCATGTTGGACTGAACCGCCTGCACAGGCAGTCGCGTGCGGTGTTGGTGGGAGCCGGTGCATGCCAAGCCGCCCACTAATATATAAAGGGGATTGTAAGGTTCGACTCACATTGTGAAAAGTCACGATAAGGATCGTTTCAACGGCCGTTCATGCCACCATGACTCAAAAACCAACAATTTTCGCGTCGCAGTGTGCGGAAATTGCGATTTTGAAGGTAAACAGCACCTCTCTATGCGAAGTCATGCGACTCAAAGGCAAAAGCTCCACCCCCGGCAGTCAAACCGAATTGAACTCGACACTTAGATCAACGGTAACAGCGATAGGTATCCCTTAAAAATGGCGCTGATATTGGGGAACTTTTGGACTGCCAATAGCGAGGGGACTCAACTGGTGGCCCACTTGACAGTTATAAACGGCAACGAACTAGCGCTCGAAGTTTGTTAGCCGGGAAAAGTCCTCCAAAAGTCGAAAGATGCGCCATCCGGCCCAATTTGTCAACTCCCACCACTCAGGCAAGAACGCGGTGGTGGCCTGTGAGGACCAACCACCGCGTAGCGGTTTAGTTCAACGAATAGTGTAGAGCAAAACCTGCTCTATATACTGGGACTTGCTCCATATACTGGACATAAAAACCCCCTGAGAATAGCTTGCAGTATAGCTTCAAAGCCAATATACTGTATGTATATCCAGCAATAAAACTTTCATGAAACCCGGCACTCCTCCTTTGCAGTCCACCCGCTTGCTGGACCAGGTGCGTGAGCGCATTCGCTATCTTCACTATAGCCTCAGCACCGAACAAACTTACCTGTATTGGGTGCGCTTTTTCATTCGCTGGTCGGGGCGCGGCGGCACGATGCGGCATCCACGAGACATCGGTGCACCTGGGGTGGAGGCTTTTCTGTCCATGCTGGCGACCGAGCGCAAGGTTTCCGCGTCCACCCACAACCAGGCTCTGAGCGCTGTACTTTTTCTTTATCGCGAGGTTTTGGCCATCGACCTGCCTTGGCTCAATGACATCCATCGTCCGGCGCACAAGCGGCGCATTCCCAGCGTATTGACCAGGGACGAGGTGGCGGGGTTGCTGGCCCACATGAATGGGCAGCCCGCGCTTCTGGCCCGCCTGCTTTACGGCACCGGGATGCGCCTCATGGAAGGCATGCGCCTTCGCATCAAGGATGTTGACTTTGACCGGCATGTGATCATCGTGCGCGAAGCAAAAGGCGGCAAGGATCGGGTGGTAATGTTGCCGAAGTCGATGGTTCCGCCCTTGCGTTTGCAGATGCTGGCGGCACGCGCGCTATGGGAGGCAGACCGGCAGGCGCAGCGCGGCGGCGTGGAAACGCCGCATGCGTTGGCGCAGAAGTACCCCAAGGTGGGCCACACCTGGGGGTGGTTCTGGATGTTCCCGTCACCCACCCTGTCGATTGACCCACGCAGTGGCGTTGAGCGACGTCACCATTTGTACGAAGACAGGGTTCAGCGCGCGCTCAAGAAGGCTGTGCCGATGGCGGGCATTTGCAAGCCGGTGTCAGTTCATACGCTTCGCCATTCGTTCGCCACACATCTGCTGCAAGCCGGCACCGACATTCGCACCGTGCAAGAGCTGCTGGGCCACAGTGATGTGTCCACCACCATGATCTACACCCATGTGCTCAAGGTGGCTGCTGGCGGCACGGCCAGTCCGCTCGATGCGCTCAGCAGCTTGGTGTGATGATTGGCACTGGGATCGAAATTCAGTTCCAGTACTGCACGGCCTTCGAACGAGTCAACTTGGTGCAGCACCAGACCTTCGAGCTAAATGGATGACGAAAAATGCCATTTCCGCACGTCCTGCATGCGGATAAAGCTATTACTTTTATAGTGAAAAACCGCTACCGCGCCAGCACGCCAGCCAGCGCCCGCCCTGTGTGCGTACCCAGCGCAACCACGCCCTCGGGGGTGGTGGCGGCCACCACGCGGCCACCGGCGTCGCCGCCGTCTGGCCCCAGGTCAATCACCCAGTCGGCCTCGGCGATCACGTCCAGGTCGTGCTCGATCACCACCACGCTGTGGCCGCCATCGACCAGGCGGTGCAGCACGGCAATGAGTTTTTCGACGTCGGCCATGTGCAGGCCCACGGTGGGTTCGTCCAGCACGTACAGGGTGTGCGGTGCTTTTTGGCCGCGTCTTGTGATGTCATCGCGCACCTTGCTGAGTTCGGTCACCAGCTTGATGCGCTGGGCCTCGCCGCCGCTGAGGGTGGGTGACGGCTGGCCGAGCGTGAGGTAGCCCAGGCCGACGTCCTTGAGCAGTTGCACCGGGTGCGCGATGGCGGGCATGGCGGCAAAGAACTCCACGGCTTCGTCCACCTCCATCTGCAGCACGTCGCCAATGTTTTTGCCGCGCCAGGTCACCGCCAGGGTTTCGGGGTTGAAGCGGGCACCCTTGCAGGTTTCGCACAGCACTTTGACATCGGGCAAAAAACTCATGGCGATGGTGCGAATGCCCTGCCCTTCACAACCCGCGCAGCGGCCCTCGCCGGTGTTGAAACTGAAGCGGTTGGCGGCGTAACCGCGCGCCTTGGCTTCCAGCGTGTCGGCAAACAGCTTGCGGATGATGTCCCAAAAGCCGATGTAGGTGGCGGGGCAGGAACGCGGGGTTTTGCCGATGGGGGTCTGGTCGACTTCCAGCACACGGTCGATGGGCTCGAAGCCGGCGATGGATTCGCAGCCGGTCCAGGGGATGAGCTCTCCCGCTGCCAGGGCGTCGCGGCCGGCTTTGGTACTGCGCTTTTGCACGGCGGCATGCACGTTGGTCAGCAGCACGTCACGCGCCAAGGTGGACTTGCCGGAGCCGCTGACGCCGGTGACGGCGACCAAGCGCTTGAGCGGCACGCGGGCGGTGACGTTTTGCAGATTGTGCAGCTTGGCATTGTTGACGGCGAGCCAGTGTTGGACTTCGGGGGCCGCGAAATTGGGGTCAGATTCCAATTTCACGGGCGATTTTTTCATTTTGGATGGTTTGGCGTCGAAATTGGAATCCGACCCCAAATTCACTGGGCTTTGGCTCACCACTGCTGAAATAACACCATCAATCCCCGCTGCCGCGCACTCGCCTACCAGGCGACGTGCCTTCAGCGGATGCTTCATGGCGTGCAGCAGGTAACGCCCGGTTTGCGAGTCCCCGGCTTGCATGATGTCGGCCACAGCGCCTTCGGCCACCAAGCGCCCGCCGCGCTTGCCCGCGCTGGGGCCGATGTCGATGATGTGGTCGGCGTGGCGGATGGTGTCTTCGTCGTGCTCCACCACCACCAGGGTGTTGCCCTTGTCGCTCAGGCTTTGCAGGGCGCCAAGCAGAATCTGGTTGTCGCGCGGGTGCAGGCCAATGGTGGGCTCGTCCAGCACGTAACACACGCCCTGCAGGTTGCTGCCCAATTGCGCGGCCAGTCGGATGCGCTGGGCCTCGCCGCCGCTGAGGGTGGGCGCGCCACGGTCCAGCGTGAGGTAACCCAGGCCCACCTGCTCCAAAAACTCCAGCCGGCTTTTGATTTCAGGCACCAAGTCACGGGCAATGTCGGTTTCGCGCTGGCTCATGCGGCCCTGGCGCTGCAGGGTTTCCACCCATTGGCGGATGTCGGTCACGCTCAATCTGGCCAGTTCGGTGATTGAAACGCCAGCAATGGCCTGTTTGGCGTCCACGCCCGCGCCAGCCTCGGTGGCCAACTGCAGGCCGAACTTGACGGCACGGGCGGTGGCGTTGAGCCGGGTGCCCTGGCAGGCGGGGCACACGCAATCCACCAGGTCTTCCACCTCGGGCTCGGCAAAGGTCTGTTCGCGGCCCTTGTTGTCGTCGTCCCGCACGGAGTCGTCAAACACCTTGCGCTGCTCTTTGGTCAGCTTGACGCCAGTGCCCACACACTCCGGGCACCAGCCGTATTTGCTGTTGTAGGAAAACAGGCGCGGGTCCAGCTCGGCATAGCTGGTACTGCACACCGGGCAGGCGCGTTTGGTGGAGAACACCTGCAGTGTGCCGATGCTGGCGGTGGCTGCCCCGCTTGCAGGGCCTCAGACAAACCCTCCAAGTTGCTCAGCACATGAAGAACACCCTTGCCATGCACCAGCGCTTGTGCCAGCGCCTCGCGCAAGCGCGCCTCGTTTTGCGGCAGCACATCCAGGCTGAACACCGGCAGCTCAATGGTGTGCTCTTTGAATCGGTCCAAGCGTGGAAAACCGGTGGTGGGCACAAAGTTGCCATCCACCCGCAAATGGGTAAAGCCCCGTGGGCGCGCCCAGTCGGCCAGTTCGGTGTAAACGCCTTTGCGGTTGATCACCAAAGGGGCCAGCAAGCCGATGTGCTGGCCACGAAAGTTTTTCAGCAGTTGCGCGGCAATGCTGTCCGGTGTTTGGGGTGCGACTGCCGTGCCGTCATGGATGCAATGCTGGGTGCCGAGTTTGACGTAGAGCAGGCGCAAAAAGTGCCAGACCTCGGTGGTGGTGCCGACGGTAGATTTTCGTCCGCCCCGACTCAGGCGCTGCTCAATCGCAACAGTCGGTGGGATGCCGTACACCGC
The DNA here is from genome assembly GCA_016708345.1 of Candidatus Rhodoferax bjergmarkensis. Lineage (GTDB taxonomy): Bacteria > Pseudomonadota > Gammaproteobacteria > Burkholderiales > Burkholderiaceae_C > Rhodoferax > Rhodoferax bjergmarkensis. The sequence goes on along the minus strand of JADJFX010000009.1, from coordinate 47,569 downwards.
GTCCACTTCCGGGCGGCCTGCGGGTTGCACGATGCTGCGGGCGTAGGCGTTGAGGCTTTCCAGGTAGCGGCGCTGGCCTTCGTTGAACAGAATGTCGAAGGCCAGAGTCGATTTACCCGAGCCGGACACGCCGGTGATGACGCTGAATTTACCGTGGGGAATATTGACGCTGAGACTTTTGAGGTTGTGCTCTTTGGCGTTGATGATCTGGATAGCGTTGTTGCTCCCCCCCTCACTCCCCCCGCCCTCTCTCACCCCCGCCGGGGTGAAAGAGGGAGCCTGAACAGCCCTATTTGGCCGCGTGTTCAGAAGTGAAGAAGTACCCGCGCCGTGTGGCGTTGATGGATAGTTGGTATTTAATGCTGGCTCACCAAGGCCCGCCGGGGTTGGGCTTGCGCCGGGTGCCGATTTGGCGGACGCATCGCGGACGTATGAGGCTCCCGGCGCAAGCCCGGCCCCGGCAGCGCGTTCCAACAACGCCGCAGCTTCAGGCCCCAAATACGGCACCGAAGCCTCATGCACCCCATGCACCACGCCCATGGCGGCGGCGTATTCGCGCAAAGCAAGCCCGGTGTGTGACGAGGCATGCAACAACAAATCCGCTGGTGTACCGTAAGCCACCACCTCGCCACCTGCATCACCCCCTTCTGGCCCGAGGTCAATCAGCCAGTCGCTGGCGCGGATCACATCCAGGTTGTGCTCGATCACAATCAGCGAATGCCCCACATCAAGCAAGCGGCGCAGGGCGCGCATCAACTTGGCGATGTCATCAAAATGCAGGCCGGTGGTGGGCTCGTCAAACATGAAGAGCGTGCCGCGCTGGGCCGTGGGCTGGCGGCTGGCAGTTGCATTTTTGGCTGCCTCGGCCAAAAAGCCCGCCAGCTTCAGGCGCTGGGCCTCGCCGCCGGACAGTGTGGGCACCGGCTGGCCCAGCTTCACGTATTCCAGGCCCACATCCACAATCGGCTGCAGGGCGCGAATCACCTCACGGTCATTGGCAAACAAAGCTGCGGCCTCGCTGACGGTCAGGTTCAACACATCAGCCACGCTCAGTGACTTGCCGCGCCGCTCCACCAGCACTTCCAAAATCTCGGGGCGATAACGCGCACCAAAGCAGTCCGGGCAGCGCAGGTACACATCGCTCAAGAACTGCATTTCCACATGCTCAAAGCCGGAGCCGCCGCAGGTGGGGCAGCGCCCGTCGCCATTGTTGAAGCTGAATTTGGTGGCGGTGTAGCTGCGCTGGTTGGCCAAGGGTGTGCCCGCAAAAATTTCGCGAATGGCGTCCCAGGCACCCACATAACTGGCGGGGTTGGAGCGCGCCGTCTTGCCGATGGGCGACTGATCGACAAACACCACCTCGCTGAGCTGATCGGCTCCCAGCAGACGCTCATGCGCTCCCGGCGCTTCAGTGGCCTTGCCAAAGTGGCGCAACAAGGCGGGTGCCAAAATATCCTGAATCAAGGTGGATTTGCCGGAGCCGCTCACGCCCGTCACGCACACCAGCCGATTGAGCGGAAACTCCACCGTCACGCTCTTCAGGTTGTGGTCGCGGGCACCTTCCAGAATCAAACGCGGTGTGTTCTCCGCCACCAACCTTTGAAAACCCATGCCCACCTGCTTGCGCCCGCCCAGATAAGCGCCAGTCAGGGTGTCGGCCTGGCGCAGATCGCTTGTCGAGCCATCAAACACAATCTGCCCACCGCGCTCACCAGGGCCGGGGCCCATGTCGATCATGCGGTCGGCGGCCAGCATGACGGCCGGGTCGTGCTCCACCACCACCAGGGTGTTGCCCGCATCACGCAGGCGCTGCATGGCCACGATGATGCGGTGCATGTCGCGCGGGTGCAGGCCAATGCTGGGTTCGTCCAGCACAAACAGGGTGTTGACCAGCGAGGTGCCCAGCGCGGTGGTGAGGTTGATGCGCTGCACCTCGCCGCCACTCAAAGTGCGGCTTTGACGGTCCAGCGACAGGTAGCCAATGCCCACTTCGCACAGGTATTTGAGGCGGGTGCAGATTTCCTCCAGCAGCAGTTTGAGGGTTTTGGCGTCAAGCTCGGAGGGCATTGACTTTTCGGTATCCCGATCTTGCGAGCACCCCGCGGAGTCTGGGGTGTCGGTGGGGGCCGATTTCGCAGTCGCGAAGCGAATGTATGAGGCCCCTGCCGACACCCCAGACTCCGCCTCCCCGAAGCGCGGTAGACCCACCAGCCCCGTCTGCAAGGCATCAAAAAACCGCCGCAACTTGTCCAGCGGCAACAGCATCAAATCATGCAGGCACAGCCCCGGCAACGCTTCGAGCTGAGCACGTGACCATTTGACGCCTGCGGGCATGAACCGCTTGGCAGGCTCCAGCACTGCATCGGCCTGATCCTTGGAGCCAATGCGCCACAGCAGGCTCTCGGTCTTGAGCCGCGCCCCGCCACAGGTGCCGCACGGCGTGTAACTGCGGTACTTGGACAGCAGCACCCGGATGTGCATTTTGTAGGCCTTGGTTTCCAGGTACTCAAAAAAGCGCTTGATGCCAAACCAGTGCTGGTTCCACTTGCCATTCCAGTGCGGCGAGCCGTTGATCACCCAGTGCTGCTGCTCAGGCGTGAGCCGGTACCAAGGCGTATCGCGCGGAATGCCTGCGCTTTCCGCATGGCGCATCAGGTCGTCCTGACACTCCTGCCAGGCCGGGGTTTGCATCGGTTTGACGGCACCGGCACGCAGCGTGAGTTTGTCATTCGGAATGACCAGCCCCATGTCCACGCCGACCACCCGGCCAAAGCCACGGCAGGTTTCGCAGGCACCCACCGCCGAATTGAACGAAAACATGGACGCGATCGGGTCGCTGTAGCGCAGATCACTCTCGGGACAATGCAGGCCGGTGGAAAAACGCCAAATTTCAGGCTCTTCAGATGCTATTGAATTAATAGCTTCTTGCGCACTGTCTGCGTGCGCAAACGGCCCATTTAGTACATAAACATTGAGCCGGCCGCTGCCGTGCTTGAGCGCCACCTCAATCGCCTCCAGCACACGCGCACGTTCGGCGCTGCCAAGGCGAAAGCGGTCGGCTACCACATCCAGCACTTTAATGGCCCCCGCTCGGCCTTTCCGTCCTCGCGCCCCGGCTGGGCGGCCCGGGCGGCGCTCGGGCCGCTGACGCTGGCCACTTCGCGCTGGGCCTGCACTTTGGTAAAGCCGCTGACCGACAGCCACTGCTCGATTTCTTCTGGCGTGGTGCTGGCGGGCAACTCGACGGGAAAGGTAATGGCCAATCTTGGATCTCTGGCTTGCGCGCGCTCTTGCAGTTGGGCATAAATAGACTCTGCCGAGTCATGCCGCACCGCTGCAGCGGTGTCCCGGTCAAACAACTGGCCAGCGCGCGCAAACAAGAGCTTGAGGTGGTCATTGAGCTCCGTCATGGTGCCCACGGTGGAGCGACTGGAGCGTACCGGGTTGGTCTGGTCAATGGCAATGGCGGGGGGCACGCCCTCCACCTTGTCCACCGCCGGTTTGTCCATGCGGTCGAGAAACTGGCGCGCATAGGCCGAGAAGGTTTCCACATAGCGCCGCTGGCCTTCGGCAAACAGCGTGTCAAACACCAGACTGGACTTGCCCGAGCCGCTGGGGCCGGTGACCACCGTCAGCTCGCCGGTGCGGATGTCCAGGTCAATGTTTTTGAGGTTGTGCTGGCGTGCGCCGCGAATGCGGATGAAACCTTGGGGCATGGGGCAATGTCTTTCCTGTGGGGGCCAAACATTCTAGGAGGCAGCCCCACGGTCTGCCGGGCCATTTGGGGGCTTATTTGACAGCGCTGGCGGGGGCCGATGCTGGCGCGGCGGGTGCCTCATGGGTGGTGGCTTCCGAGCCGTGCTTTTCACCACTCATGTCAATGTCCCCGCCCTTGCTCAGAATAAAGAGGGCCAAGCCCGCAAACACGGCAAATCCGACTGCAATTTTCCACATAACTGTCTCCTGTAAATCGCAGGCCCTCACAAAGAGGGCCTGCTGGAAGTAACCCGGCCTCAAGAGGCGCGGGGGTGATAAAAATTTACCGATCAGTCGTTGGCGTAGATGTCAACGTCTTTGGTCTCTTTGACAAACAACATGCCGATGACAAAGGTCATACCGGCCACGATGATGGGGTACCACAAACCGTTGTACATGTTGCCGGTCTGCGCCACGATGGCAAACGCCGTGGTGGGCAGCAAACCGCCAAACCAGCCGTTGCCAATGTGATAAGGCAAGCTCATGGAGGTGTAACGAATGCGGGTGGGGAACATTTCGACCAGCATGGCGGCAATCGGGCCGTACACCATGGTGACCAGAATCACCAGGTAGGTCAGGATGGCAATGACCGTTACCTTGTCAAACTTGGCCATGTCGGCCTTGGCGGGGTAACCGGCGGCCTTGAGCGCATCACCCCCCCCCCCCCGCCACTGACTTTTGAACGCGTCGCCCTTGGCCCTTTGGCCTCGGCTGCCAGGCAGACCTTTGGAGGTGTAGCTTGTGATCTTGGTCTCGCCAATCTCCGGATCACCTGCCAGGTTCACCTGGGTGGCGTCCGGCAGCCCACGTTGTCATAACTCACGGATGAACCCGCCAGCACTTGCTTGGCAATGTCGCACGAGCTGGTGAACTTGACGGTGCCGGTCGGGTTGAACTGGAAGGAACACTCTTTGGCATCGGAGGTCACCACCACCTTGTTGGCCGCTTGCGCAGCAGCCAGGTCAGGGTTGGCGGCTTTGGTCAGCGCTGTGAACACAGGGAAGTAAGTGAGCACCGCCAGCAGGCAACCCGCCATGATGATGGGCTTGCGGCCAATCTTGTCTGACCAGGCACCAAACACGATGAAAAACGGCGTGCCGATGATCAGAGAAATCGCCACCATGATGTTGGCGGTAGCGCCGTCCACCTTCAGGGCTTGCGTCAGGAAGAACAGGGCATAAAACTGGCCTGAGTACCACACCACTGCCTGGCCAGCGGTCAGGCCGACCAAGGCCAAAATCACGATTTTCAGGTTTTTCCACTGGCCAAACGATTCAGACAACGGGGCCTTGGAGGTTTTGCCTTCAGCTTTCATCTTGGCAAAAGCGGGCGACTCGTTCATGGAGAGGCGAATGTAAACCGACACGGCCAGCAACAGAATCGACACAATGAACGGAACACGCCAGCCCCAGTCTGCAAACGCTGCTTCGCCAATGATGGTGCGGGTACCCAGAATCACCATCAGACTGAGAAACAGGCCCAAGGTGGCCGTGGTCTGAATCCAGGAGGTGTAGGCACCACGCTTGCCCGCAGGGGCGTGCTCGGCCACATAGGTTGCAGCACCGCCGTACTCACCACCCAGGGCCAGGCCCTGCAGCATGCGCAAGCCGATCAAAATGACCGGCGCTGCCACGCCGATGGTGGCGTAATTCGGCAAGATGCCCACGATGAAGGTGGACAAACCCATGATCAAAATGGTGACCAAAAAGGTGTACTTGCGCCCGATCATGTCGCCCAGGCGGCCAAAGAAGATGGCACCAAAGGGCCGCACAATGAAACCAGCCGCAAACGCCAGCAAGGCAAAAATAAAGGCAGAGCCCTCGTCCAGACCACTGAAAAACTGCTTGGCAATGATGGCCGCGAGCGAGCCATAAAGGTAAAAGTCGTACCACTCAAAAACGGTGCCGAGCGAAGAAGCGAAGATAACCTTCTTCTCTTCCTGCGACATCGGCCGCGCTGCGGCGGCGGCTGTTGTTGCGCTTCTCATAGTGTTGTCTCCTGTTCATTTTTTACCTCCGACGTGAAGGCTGGTAGGTATTCTTGGAGATGGCACTGACCCTGCTCTGACGCGAAACCAACACAAACTTTCAGCGAACTGACAGCCTACTGACAAACTAGAGTGCAACCCTTAATTTTAATTTTGCAATGTGAAATTTGCTCATTTTGGGCGGATGATGCCTGTTGGTAGCTGACGAACAGACTCCCACTGCGGGCCGTCAAACCAGGGGTCGCCGTTCAAATAATCGCGCAGCATGGGCAAGGCATCAAAACCCCAAAACAGCTTGCCATCGACTGCAAAAGTGGGCACACCAAACACCCCAAGGGCTATCGCCTCGTCGGTGTGCGCCTTGAGCTGGGCTTTGACCTCATCGCTGTTGACGGGGCGCTTTGGGGCCAGTTGCTGCTCCAGGGCCTGGAGGCGATCGGCGTCCACTGCATCAGCCCCGCCACGCCACACATGGCGCAGCAAGGTTTCACACACATAACGATTGGGCAGGCCCTGGGCATCACACGCCACCGCCAGCCGCAGCAGCGCCAGCGGGTTGAAGGGGTGGGCCGCCGGCAGTTGCAGCGCAAGCCCCTGGCTGTGCGCCAGCCACAGCACCTGGCGGTAAGTCCAGTCGCGCTTGGGGGGGATTTCGGCCGGGCCCAACTGCCCATGGTGCTTGAGCAGCGCGGCCAGCAAAATGGGCTTGTGGGTCACGCTGTAGCTGTGGCCCATTAAGAACTCAGGCAGTTTCTCCAGCGCCAGATAGGCGTAAGGGGAGATGAAATCGAGGTAAAAGGTGATGTGTTTCATGGCGGTTTGTTCCAACAAGTTCTTCCTCAAGGCAGCAGTTTTCATCCGAAGTATTGGTTGAAAAGCATTGGTTGATTTCTGGCTCCAGCGCTTATCAAATCTGCGCGGGCAGCTATTAATTTGTTAGCACCATGCCCACCCGCCGCTCAAAGCAAAACGTATCAATTGGCCGGAAGTTTTTCGGCTTGCAAGAGCCGACGAGCGCCTTCAAGGGCCGTTTTCATTTCGTCCTTCTGCCTCGTCATGTCAGAAATGCTGTAAAGACCAATCGCGCAAGTTTCAGCTGCTTTGGCGTCATTGGCACCAGCTAGCTTTTCTACAGCGTAGGAAAGTGACGCATTCTTGATATTTTGAATGGTCAGAAGTCGGCTGTACCGTGCTTGACAGGGTTCGTTTGAGTTTTCAGAAACAGCTTTCTTTTCGGCGTCCTTTTCCAGCTGCTCGGCAGTCACCGCCAGTTTGCCTAGGGACTCAGAAAAAGTTGAACGCCAAAGTTCCATGGCCTTTGACCATTGCGCTTGGGTCTTGGGTTGCCGACTGATACACGCACGCTCCAAGTGGGTCATCGTCTGCTCAATGTAAAGGCCCATGTGGTCCATGAATGCCCGGGGCGGATGGGCATGGACGGCTGCAGAACCAAGCAAACACATCAGAAATAAGTACATTCGATTTTTGGATTTCATTTTTCATTCCGTGGGATTTGATGTAAAAAAGAACATCTATTAATTCAGATTTCTCTCAGCAACCGTTGTTCAATTTGGCCCCAAATGGTTTGTTTGGTGCCATCGTCCAGGCGGCTCCATTGTGCAATTTCATCCAGCGTGCGATAGCAGCCTTCGCACCATCCGCTGGCCTCGTTCATGCGGCACACCGAGATGCAGGGTGAAGGCACATTTTGGGCTGTAGCGCACGTCAATTGTGCGCGAGCAGCTATCAAATTTATAGTATTAAGCACCGCCATCAGAGACCTCGCCGGTTCAGCAGCGCCATGGCAGCCCGCGAATTGGGCTTGCGCTGCAAGAACTCACTGATGAACGCGCCTGCATCCAGGAGCTGGTCCAGATCAATGCCGGTGTCGATGCCCATGCCCGCGAGCATGTACACCACGTCTTCAGAAGCCACATTGCCAGTGGCACCCTTGGCATAAGGGCAGCCTCCCAGCCCTGCCACCGAGGTGTCAAACTGCCAGACGCCCATTTGTAAACTGATGAGGGTGTTGGCCAGCGCCTGCCCGTAGGTGTCGTGAAAATGGCCCGACACGTCGTTCAGGTCGAAATGCTTGAGCGTAGCCTCCAAGGCGCGCTGCACCTTGAGCGGCGTGCCCACGCCGATGGTGTCGGCCACCCCCACATGCTGCACACCAATGCCCTTCATGAGCCCGGCCAGATAGCCCACCTGCTGCGGTGCCACCTCGCCCTCATACGGGCAGCCCACGGTGCAGGACATCGCGCCGCGCACATGAATACCCGCCTCCCGCGCGGCCTGCACCACCGGGGCAAATCGCTCGATACTTTCGGCAATCGAGCAATTGATGTTCTTCTGGCTGAACGCCTCGCTGGCGGAGGCAAACACCACAATCTCATCGGGCTGGCACTTGAGTGCCGCTTCAAACCCCTGCAGATTGGGCGTCAGCACCGAGTAACGCACACCAGGCTTGCGCGTGATGCCCGCCATGACCTGCGCGTTGTCGGCCATTTGTGGCACCCATTTGGGCGACACAAAACTGGTGACTTCAATTTCTTGCAGGCCTGCCGCCTGCAGTCGATGGATCAGTTCGATTTTGATGGCGGCGGGTACCGGCTGCTTTTCGTTTTGCAGGCCGTCACGGGGGCCGACTTCGACCAGTTTGACGCGGGGGGGGAGGGTCATGGGGAACTCTTGGGGGTGGACAGGATTTGCTGTTGCTCACGCGCTATTTCTGCGCGCAGTTCTTCTTCACTGGGCAAATACAGCATGTACTTGGATGCAAACAACTGCTGGCTTTCATTCAGTACCGAGTAGCGCGCTACCACCTCGTCGCGCTCGGCGCACAAAATCAGCCCGACCGAGGGGTTGTCGCCCTCCCCCCGCCGCAGGTCGTCGAACATGCGCACATACATGTCCATCTGGCCCACATCTTGGTGCGTGAGCTTGCCCATCTTCAAATCAATCAGCACAAAGCATTTCAGCAGGTAGTTGTAAAACACCAGATCGACATAAAAATGCTGTGACTCCGTGGAGACGCGATGTTGCCGGGCCACGAACGCAAAGCCCTTGCCAAGCTCCAGCAAGAAAGGCTGCAATTTTTCGATGATGGCCGCTTCCAAGCCTGTCTCATGCAAACGTGTCGCCTCGGGAATGTCCAGAAAATCCAGCACATATGGATTTTTCATGACATCCATCGGCCGCTCCACCGCTTGCCCTTGCAGCGCCAATGCCAACACGCCCGCCTTGTCTTTGCTTTTCAGCAAGCGCACGAACAGGTGGCTATGGATTTGCCGCTCCAGCACTGGCTGACTCCAGTTGCTCCGCTCGGCCTCAATTTCGTAAAACAAGCGCTCGGCACGATGCTCAACGGAACATAGGGTTCGGTAGTGCGTCCAACTCAAGGCAGGAGAAAAACCTTTCACCCGGTCCTCAGCTTCCAATGAGGCAGACAGATCGGCCAATAGCGAGGCGTCATCACGCACTGGCAATTCATCACGAGGCTCGTGATGAATCTCCGGGTTTCGATTGGCATAGGCCTGATAGAACAATCGAAAGTACCGCAAATTGGACACAGAAAACCCGCGACCATAGCGCTGAGTCAACGCCTTGGACAACTCTGTCAACAATTGAATTCCGTAGCCCGCCCGATCCTCACCGCCCTGCAAGGCCAGCACAATTTCCCGGCCAATGAGCCAATAGGCAATCACCATATTGCTGTTGACAGCCCGCACCACGTTGGCGCGCGCCTGGTCCAGAATCGTGACAACCCGTTGCATCAAATCACCTCCCTCACGCACAGCAATCAAGGTCATTGGAACCCCGGATGCGTTGACCTGCGGTCGAATGGGCTTAGCGGGTTTGCGTTGACGCGTGCTCATGGTGTGCCCATCTTGCATTTGCAAACAAAAAGCCATCGACTCACAGCACCACCTCCAGCTTGAGCAACTCAGCCCCTTCCGCCACCTGATCACCGGGCGCATAAAGCAGCTCGGCCACCACGCCATCGCTTGGTGCGGCAATGGTGTGCTCCATCTTCATGGCATCCATCAACGCCAGCGGCTGGCCTTTTGTGACCTTGTCGCCCGCCTTGACGGCAAACGACACCACTTTGCCCGGCATGGGTGCCGTTAGACGGCCGCCCTCGGCCTGCGCGTCACCGGCATGGGCCAGGGCGTCAATTGCTACTATTTGTGTAGCGCCTTGCGCAGTAAATACGTGCGCTACATCGCTTTTTTGATACACACTGACGATCTGGCGCTGATCTCCACAGCGCACGTCGATGCCCTGCTTCAAAGGCACGAACGCAAACGCGCCCCGCTCGCCCGCCACCTCCAGGCTCAGCGAGCCGTCATGCTCACAAGCCATGTGCACGACATGCCGGGCACCTTGAAACTCGTAGTCAAAACGGCGGGTACTCGGCCCATGAGAACGCCAGCCATCGCGCCGCGCCCAGGGGTCCAGCCACGCCAAGCGATCCGTGACCCGGGCTTCATCGGCTTTTTCTTTAAGGAGCGTGTGCGCAATGGCACTGGCCACAGCCAGTTGCAGGCCCACTTTCTCCTGCTTGAACAGCACCGCCTCTTCGCGCGGGATCAAGGCAGTGTCCAGATCGGCCTGCACAAAGGAGCGGCTTTGCACGACGTTGCGCAAAAACTGCACGTTGGTGTTCAGCCCCACGATATGGGTGTGGGCCAGCGCCTTGTCCAGCCGCGCCAGAGCCTGCTCGCGGGTGTCGCCATGCACGATCAATTTGGCAACCATGGAGTCGTAAAACGGCGAGATGGCATCGCCCTCGCGCACACCGGAATCGACCCGGACGACGCCACACTCAAACGTCACGCAGTCCGGCAAGCCGTAAACCTGCAAGGTGCCGGTGGCGGGCAGAAAGTTGTTGTCCGGGTTCTCGGCGCAGATGCGCGCCTCGATGGCATGGCCGGTGATTTTGAGCTGATCCTGTTTGAGCGGCAGCGGCTCGCCACAGGCCACGCGCAGCTGCCACTCCACCAGGTCTTGCCCGGTGATCGCTTCCGTCACCGGGTGCTCCACCTGCAGGCGGGTGTTCATTTCCATGAAGAAGAAATTCATCTCGCCACCGTCACGCTGCTCCACGATGAACTCCACTGTGCCCGCACCCACATAGTTCACAGCCCGCGCAGCGGCCACGGCAGCATCGCCCATTTGTTGGCGCAATTCAGGGCTCAATCCGGGTGCGGGCGCTTCTTCCAGCACTTTCTGGTGGCGGCGCTGCACCGAGCAGTCGCGCTCGAACAAATACACGTAGTTGCCAAACGTGTCGCCAAACACCTGAATTTCGATATGACGCGGGCGCTGCACGTATTTTTCAATCAAGACCGCGTCATCACCAAAGCTGTTGATGGCCTCGCGCTTGCAACTGGCCAGCGCTTGGGCAAAGTCCTCTGCCCGGTCCACCGCGCGCATGCCCTTGCCGCCGCCCCCGGCGCTGGCCTTGATGAGCACCGGGTAACCGATGCGGTCGGCCTCGCGCTGGAGCAAGGCCGCATCCTGGTCGCTGCCGTGGTAACCCGGCACCAGCGGCACGCCCGCCTTTTCCATCAACTGCTTGGACTCGGCCTTGAGCCCCATGGCTTTGATGGCGGAAGGCGGCGGGCCAATAAAAACCAGACCGGCATCCGCACAGGCTGAAGCAAACTCCTCGTTTTCACTCAAAAAACCGTAGCCGGGGTGAATGGCCTGGGCACCTGTCGCCTTGGCGGCAGCAATGATTTTTTCCCAGCGCAAGTAACTGTCCTTGGGCGAACTGCCCCCGATGTAGATGGCCTCGTCACAGGCTGCTACGTGCTTGGCGGTGGCATCCGCATCCGAATAAACCGCTACCGTTTTAATAGCTAGCCGCGCACAGGTGGCGGCGACTCTGGCCGCAATCTCGCCCCGGTTGGCAATCAGGATTTTTGTAAACATCAAGTGAACTCCAATAAATCAGGGGGATGGCGCAAGGCCAGCCAGCACCAGGGAAGGGTCAAGGCAGGTGGCCATCGCTGCGGCGGAAGGATCTGCCAGCCAGGGCACATGCCCCCAGCACGGCGCTTGCAGGCCACATCCACCATCGGACAGTGCCGCCAGGTTGTCGGCCAGGTACGGCATTTCGGCTTCCACCGTGTTGGCAATCCACCCGGTCAACTGCAAGCCACGTGCGCGCACCGCCTCGGCAGTTAACAGGGCATGGTTGATGCAACCCAGACGCATGCCCACCACGAGCACCACCGGCAATTGCAAGTCCACCGCCAGGTCCGCCGTGTCCCAACCGGGAGCCAAGGGCACGCGAAAGCCGCCGACGCCTTCAACGATGCAAACATCAGCGCGTTCGCCAAGCTTGCGGATCGAAACCAGCAAATCCTCGCGCGAAATCTCCACGCCTTCCAGCTTGGCGGCAATGTGCGGCGCGCAGGCGGTGCGCAGTTGCAGCGGGCCCACCTCGGCGTCGCTCAAACCCATGTTGCTGGCGCGGCGCAGCACCGCCACGTCTTCATTCACCCAGCGTCCATCCACCAAGTCCTGCCCGGCGGCCAGGGATTTGATGGCGGCGGTTTGGTAACCCGCCTGCACCAGCAGGTGTGTCAGGCCCGCGCTGATGCAGGTTTTGCCGATGCCGGTGTCGGTGCCGGTGATGAAAAAACCCTTCATGACATTTCTGCCGCCGCCTCGCGCAAGGCCTGCAACAAGCGATCTATATCCGCCTCGGTGTGGGTGGCGCACAGGGTGATGCGCAGGCGCGCCGTGCCCTTGGGTACGGTGGGCGGGCGAATGCCCGGCACACGCAGGCCCACCGCATCCAGCCGCGCGGCCAGTTGCATGGTGGCCGCGTTTTCGCCAATGATGAGCGGCTGCACCGGCGAGTCGGACGGCACCAGTTGCCAGCCCAGATGGGGATGGTCATGCAGCAGGCGCTCAATGCCCAAGCGCAGCTGCGCCTGCAGCCGCACCAGGTTGGCGCGGCGTGCGTCACCCTCGCTGGAGCGCATCAGTTCCAGGCTTTTCAGCACGGCATGCGCCACGGCGGGCGGTGAGGCGGTGGTGAAGATATAGGTGCGCGCCGCCTGCAGCAGGTACTGGGTGATGGTGGGGTGCGCGGCGACAAATGCGCCCGCCACGCCCGCCGCCTTGCCCAGCGTGCCGATCAAAATGAGGCGCTCGCTGCACAGGCCAAAGTGCGCGAGTGTGCCCCGGCCCTGCGCGCCCAGCACGCCCAGGCCGTGGGCGTCGTCCACGATCAGCCAGGCGTCATGCACCTCGGCCAGTGCCAGCAGCTCGTCCAGCGGGGCCAGGTCGCCGTCCATGCTGAACACGCCATCGGTCACGATCAGCTTGACCTTTGCTCGGCTGGACGCCAGCAAGGCTTGCAGCGCGACCATGTCTTTGTGCGGGTAGCGCTTGACTTGAGCCTTGGCCAGGCGCGTGCCGTCGATCAGCGAGGCGTGGTTGAGTTCATCGGAGAAGATGTCAGCCTCCGCGTCACCCAGCGCGGACAGCACGCCCAAATTGGCCATGTAACCGGTACAAAAAGACAAAGCCTGTGCATTGGGAATGTGCGGCGACAGCCACTGTGCCAAGGCACGCTCCAGCTGCTCGTGCGCCAGACCATGGCCACTGATGAGGTGGGAGGCACCCGAGCCCGCGCCGTACAAGCGCACCCCCTCAATCATCGCGTCCTCCAAGGCCGGGTGCGCCGCCAAGCCAAGGTAGTCATTGCTGCAGAACATCAGCAACTCACGCGCGCGACGATCGGCACCGCGCACGGTCTGGCGTGGCGCGGTGACGCTCTCCGCCACGCGCAGCACGCGCGTCAGGTCTTGCGCGGCAATGGCGTGCAGCTTGTGTTCAAGATGATCAAGCAGCATGGGGCAGCACGTCGTTCAGGGTTTGTCGGACAGCATTCGCCAGAAAGGAAGCTGTGGCGTCGTCGATTAAATACGGTGGCATCAAATACACCGTGCGGCCAATTGGGCGAATCAGCAGTTCATGCGCGCGCGCCGCCAGATGGAAGCGCTCGGCAAAACGCTCGCCCACCAACTCCGGGCGCACATCAAACGCCAAAATCATGCCGCGCTGGCGCAGGTGTTCGACGCGCTCGTCATGTGCCAGCGGGGCAAAGGCGTCCTGCAAGCGACGCGCCTGCGCACGGTTTTGTTCCAGCACATTCTGCGTGGCAAAACGGTCCAGCACCGCATTGGCCGCCGCACAGGCCAGCGCATTGCCGGTGTAGGAGTGGGAGTGCAAAAAGCCGCGCGCCACGTCATCGCTCCAGAAGCTTTGAAACACTGCTTCGGTCGTGAGCACCAGCGAGAGCGGCAAGGTGCCGCCGCTGATGCCTTTGGACAGGGTGACGAAATCGGGCCAGCCCGAAAAATGTACACCCCCAGGCGCGCGGGTACGCGCGCGGCCCCCCAAGGGGGTCTCACCAGCTTGGGGCGGCCCGGCGCTGGCGAGTGCCTGCTCAAACGCAAAAAAGGTGCCGCTGCGCCCGCAGCCCACGGCAATCTCGTCGGCAATCAGGTGAATCTCGAACTCATCGCACAGGGCCCGCACCGCGCGCAGATAGGATGGCTCGTGCATGACCATGCCCGCAGCGCATTGCACCAGCGGCTCCACGATGAGGGCGGCAATGTGGCCGCGGCGCGCTTGCAAAACCCGGCGCAAATCGGCCAGCGCCCGCGCCTCGCTGTCCGCACCTTGGCGGGTATCGGGTGCGTCCACCACATGCGCGGACATCAGCAAAGGCGAGTAGGCATCGCGAAACACCGCCACATCGGTCACGGCCAGCGCGCCAATGGTTTCGCCGTGGTAACCATGGCGCAGGCAGACAAACTCGCGTTTGGCATCCAGCCCCCGGTTGCGCCAGGAGTGAAAACTCATCTTCAGCGCGATCTCCACCGCGCTGGCACCATCGCTTGCAAAAAAGGTGTGGCCCAGCGCCCCGCCCGTCAATGCGGACAGCTTTTCGGCCAGGGTCACGGCAGGCGCATGGGTACAGCCAGCCAGCATCACATGCGGCAAAGTGTCGAGTTGCAGTTTGATGGCGTTTTTGATGCCTTCATCCGAGTGCCCAAACAGGTTGACCCACCAGGAGCTGTTGGCGTCAAAGTAACGGTGGCCCTCCACGTCATAAAGCCACGGTTTTTGCCCACGCGCAATGGGCAGCGGCGGCACCACGGCAGCGCGCGCCATCTGGGTACAGGGGTGCCAAAGTGCGCTCAGGCTGCGTTTTTGCCAGTCTTGCTGGGTGGAGGGGGAGGTCAATGTGGCCATGCTTTGAGCCCGCGTAAAGTTTTAATGACGTCAAAATCAGTATCCCGGTGCAGCAGCAAGTGATCGTGCGTGATGCAGTAACTGGCCAGCAGCACGTCGATCGGGCTACGTATGGTGTAGCCGCGGGCGCGCAGTGCACGATCATGCTCGGCGGCTCGCAAGGAATTGTCGATACCGCCAATTTCTACGATGGGCAAGTCGAGCAACAGCGGTTTGGCGACCTGACGCGCGCGGTCGTGCCGAAACCCGCGCATGACTTCAAAGACCACCAAGTCAGCCGTTGCAATGACCACGACCGGTGTGTCAAGCCACAGATTCAGTTGTGCCGTATGGGTGGTGGACTCGTTGCGGAAATAGTCAATCCAGACACTGGAATCCACCAATATCATGGCGTTTTGTCCACCGCGGTCGCATCACTGGCTGCAGGCTCCTGAACCATAGGCGAAGGCTGCACATGCAGATTAAAGCCAGGTTCCAGAAAAATCGGGTCGATCTCGCCTTCATAAGGCAAACCAGCCACCTTGGCTTGCACCTTGGCTATTTGCTCTTCGCGGTATTTAGCCCAAGCTGCTTCGTCATCGCCGATCCATTGCAGTTTGCCGCGCAGCGCCCGAAGCCCATCATAGGTTTTGCGCCGTGCAATCAAGCGCAGCCCCTCCTCCACCGCCTCGCGTTTGGTTTTGAATTCGCCGCCCGCCATGACAGCCGCCATCAATTTATCGTCAATCACAATATTGGTTCGCATGACATTCTCCTTGAATGTGTATGAATATCACAAATCATACACACAAGCACCTCCCACTACAAATCACATCCTGAAAACGCCAAATTTGGTGTCCTCAATCGGCGCGTTCAGCGAGGCGGAAAGCCCCAGCGCCAGCACGCGGCGGGTGTCGGCGGGGTCGATGATGCCGTCGTCCCACAAGCGGGCGGTGGCAAAGTAGGGGTGGCCTTGCTCTTCATATTGGCGGCGAATGGGGGCTTTGAAGGCTTCTTCTTCTTCCATGCTCCAGCTGGCTCCTTTGGCCTGTATGCCGTCGCGGCGCACCGTGGCCAACACGCTGGCGGCCTGCTCACCGCCCATGACCGAGATGCGCGCATTGGGCCACATCCACAAAAAGCGCGGGCTGTAGGCGCGGCCACACATGCCGTAATTGCCCGCGCCAAAGCTGCCGCCAATGATGATGGTGAATTTGGGCACCTGCGCGGTGGCCACTGCGGTCACCATCTTGGCACCATTGCGGGCAATGCCTTCGTTCTCGTACTTGCGCCCGACCATGAAGCCGGTGATGTTCTGCAAAAACACCAGCGGAATCTTGCGCTGGCAACACAGTTCGATGAAATGCGCGCCCTTCAAGGCCGACTCGCTGAACAGAATGCCGTTGTTGGCGATGATGCCCACCGGCATGCCCTCGATGTGCGCAAAGCCGCACACCAGCGTTGCGCCATAACGCGGCTTGAACTCGTGCAACTCGCTGCCGTCGACGATGCGGGCAATGATTTCACGCACATCAAAGGGTTTGCGGGTGTCCGTCGGAATCACGCCATACAGCTCATTTGCTATATATTTAGGAGCTACTGGCGCACGCAGATCATGCGCTAGAGGCTTATTTTTATTCAAATGCGCAATGGCTTCACGGGCCAAGGCCAGCGCGTGCAGGTCGTTGTGCGCCAGATGGTCGGCCACGCCGGACAGGCGGGTGTGAACATCGCCCCCGCCCAAATCCTCGGCGGTCACCACCTCCCCCGTGGCGGCCTTGACAAGTGGCGGACCGCCCAAAAAGATGGTGCCCTGGTTCTTGACGATGATGGTTTCATCACTCATGGCGGGCACATAGGCGCCACCGGCCGTGCAGGAGCCCATGACCACGGCAATTTGCGCAATGCCCTGCGCGCTCATGTTGGCCTGGTTAAAAAAGATGCGGCCAAAGTGGTCGCGGTCCGGGAATACTTCGTCCTGGTTGGGCAAGTTGGCACCACCCGAGTCCACCAAATAGATGCAAGGCAGGTTGTTCTGCGCCGCCACTTCCTGCGCCCGCAAATGTTTTTTGACCGTGAGCGGGTAGTAGGTGCCGCCCTTCACGGTGGCGTCGTTGCAAACAATCATGCAATCGACACCGGAGACCCGGCCAATGCCGGCAATCACCCCGGCGCAGGGCGCACTGTCAGTGCCGTCGCGGTCAGGGTAAAGCCCGAACGCAGCCAGCGGCGAAAGCTCCAGAAACGGCGTGCCAGCATCCAGCAGCATGCCCACACGGTCACGCGGCAACAGCTTGCCGCGCGCCGTGTGCCGAGCCCGGGCAACTTCACCGCCACCCAGCGCAGCCTTGGCGAGTTGGGCGTTCAGGTCATCCACCAGATCCCGCATGGCCTGGGCGTTGGCCACAAAATCTGCTGCACGGGCGTTGAGTTTGGATTCCAGAATCGGCATGGTTCGGCTTTCCGGCAAAGTGGTGTGCGGGCTTGAATCGACAGCACGGTTTGGTTGACGTTTACGTAAACGTCAATTGTGACAGATTATTGATGAATGACTCACCTGTAGCCCTGTCCAATGAGCCGCTAAACTGCATGCCTCTTGAATTCGCTACGGGTTTTGCATGATTTACTCGCTTCGCATGGTCTTGTTGGCGATCCATTTCCTGGTGTCGGGTGTGCTTGGCTTGTTGATCGGACTGTGCAGACCGTTTCATCCTGACAATACGCGCCTGTGCGCCAGGCTGTATTCCATACCAGCGCGCATCATTTTGGGCTATCGGCTGGAAACTGACATCACCTCCGTGTTGGACCAGCATGGCTCATTTCTCATCGCCGCAAACCATCAGTCAAACTACGATTTATTTGTAACAGGTGCCGTAATGCCGCGCCGCACCGTCACCATCGGAAAAAGAAGCCTGCTGTGGGCTCCCCTGTTTGGGCAGGTGTACTGGCTGGCTGGCAATGTGCTGATCAACCGCAGCAATGCCGAGCAAGCCAAGCAGGCCATGCTGCTCACTACCGATGTTTTGCAGAACCAAAACACCTCCATCTGGTTTTTTGTCGAAGGCACCCGCAATCTTGGCAAAGGCCTGCTGCCTTTCAAGTCAGGCGCTTTTCACATGGCCATCAACGCGGGCGTGCCCATCATCCCGATGTGTACAAGCACCTATAAAAAACACCTGCAGTTCAATAAGTGGCACAGCGGCACCGTCAAAATCCGCTCGCTGCCAGCGATAACGACCACTGGCTTGACGCTGGACGATATACCCGCGCTGGTCAAGCAATGCCGCGATCAAATGCTGCAATGCATTGCCGAGATGGACCTTGAACTTGAAAACTGCTGAAACTGGTACCCGGTTGAATTAGGCCAGCATGGCCTCAAGCCCGGCTGTCAACTCCTGCATGGATGGCATGGGTGGCGTTGATGGATTCGGGGTTTGGCTGGCCAACGCGGGCACCCAGGCGGGTGCCAGACGCAGCCGCTTGCCGACCTCATGGGGATAGCTGGCAACCTGCTCTTCTTCGGGCATGGCCAAGACCTCGGCGCGGGCGCGCCAAGCCCCCATGAACACCCATGCAGCAGCCTCAGAAAACTCATCGCCCGCCATGGGCTGGGGCGCGTTGCGCAGTGCCAGAATAATGCTGTCGGGGAAATTCCATATTTTTGCGAGTTCAGCCGCCACATCGCCATGGTGGAAACCGAGTGTTTGCTTTTCCAGCTCGGCGCGTTCACTCGCCAATACATTCATTTTCAAATCCAAAGGCACCATTTCATTCGGCATCCCGGCATGCATTTGGAGCTGACCGATGCCGTGCATCAGGCCCACGGTAAAAGCCATGTCTGCATTGCTCCCCGCAGCCGCCGCAAGCCAGCGGGACGCGCACGCCGTGTACAGGTTGTAGCGCCAGAACTGTTGCAGGTTCATGCCCGGTGTATTGCCGAATGCCGCAACCATGCCATTGCCAAGCACCAGATTGCGCACCATCACAAACCCGAGCATGCGCAAGGCATCATCGACCGTGCCGATGGTGCGCGAAACATGAAAATAAGCCGAATTCGCCAGGCGCAAGAGCTTGGCACTCAAGGCCGGATCGGTAGCAATCTGGCGAGCGATTTCATTGATGGAGACATCGTCATCGCTGAAACTCTTGATCAACTGCTGCACGACTTTGGGTATGGTGGGCAGCTTGTTAGGCTGATCCAGCAGGCTCTTGAGTTCCATGTGATGTGCTTTTCTCTTGTGTTGAACAACATTCCCAAAAACGGGATTTCATTATGGCAGCATCTATTTCTCGCACAAACGGCACCCGCAGGTGCCGTTGGCAGCCGGAAGCTACATGCCAAAACAGCCATTTCCGCCCATGAACAGTGCGCAAGCAGCTACCAAAATAATAGCAATCTCACTTTACTGAAAACTTTTATTGCGCCTTGCGCTTAAGACGCCAAGCGTGCAGGAGCGGCTCGGTGTAGCCGCTGGGCTGCGCAAGCCCCTTGAAGACCAAGTCACACGCCGCCTGGTAGGCCATGGAGGTGTCGAAATGGCCGGCCATGGGCTTGTACAGCGGGTCACCCGCATTTTGCTGATCCACCACGGCGGCCATGCGCTGGAAGGTCTCTTCTATCTGGGACTTGGTGACGACGCCGTGGTGCAGCCAGTTGGCCATGTGCTGACTGGAGATGCGCAAGGTGGCGCGGTCTTCCATCAGGCCGATGTTGTGAATGTCCGGCACCTTGGAGCAGCCCACGCCCTGGTCCACCCAGCGCACCACGTAGCCCAGAATGCCTTGGGCGTTGTTGTCCAGCTCCTGCTGTTTCTCGGCGTCGCTCCAATTCGGGGTGGCACAGACGGGCACGTGCAGCAGGCCGGTCAGCAAGGCCTCATGCTCTTGATGCTTGTCACGCTTGGCGTGAACCGCTTCGATTTCTTTTTGCACATCGCTCACCAGCACCTGGTGGTAATGCAGGGCGTGCAGCGTGGCACCGGTTGGGCTGGGCACCCAGGCGGTGTTGGCACCGGCCAGCGGGTGGGCAATTTTTTGCTCCAGCATGGCCTTCATCAAGTCAGGCATGGCCCACATGCCTTTGCCGATCTGGGCTTTGCCGCGCAGGCCGCATTCCAAGCCGACCAGCACATTGTTTTTCTCGTAGGCGTGAATCCAGGCGCTGGCTTTCATGTCGGCCTTGCGCACCATGGCACCGGCCTGCATGGCGCTGTGCATTTCGTCGCCCGTGCGGTCCAGAAAACCGGTGTTGATGAAGGCAACCCGGCTGCTTGCTGCGGCAATACAGGCCTTGAGGTTGACGCTGGTGCGGCGCTCTTCGTCCATGATGCCCAGTTTGACGGTGCTGTCCTCCAGGCCCAACATCTTTTCCACGCGGCAAAACAGCTCGCCCGCAAAAGCAACTTCCGCCGGGCCGTGCATCTTGGGCTTGACGATATAGACCGAGCCCTTGCGCGAGTTGCGGATGGCGTCTTTTTTGGTGCGCTGCAGGTCGTGCAGGGCAATGGTGGTGGTGACCACAGCGTCCATGATGCCTTCGGGGATTTCGCGGGTGGCGCCTGATTTGTCGGTGTACAAAATGGCCGGGTTGGTCATCAGGTGGCCAACGTTGCGCACAAACATGAGCGAGCGGCCGTGCAGCGTGACCTTTTTGCCCTTGCCGCTGGGCGGGGTGTAAATGCGGTCGGCATTGAGGCCACGGGTGAAGGTTTTGTCGCCCTTGCTGACGGTCTCGGTCAGCGTGCCTTGCAAAATGCCCAGCCAGTTGCTGTAGGCCAGCACTTTGTCATCCGCATCGACCGCGGCTACCGAGTCTTCCAGATCCAAAATGGTGGACAGGGCTGCTTCCAGCACCAGGTCACTCACGCCAGCCGGGTCGCTGGCACCAATGGGGGTGCTGCGGTCGATCTGAATGTCGATGTGCAGGCCGTTGTGCGCAAGCAGTACCGATGTGGGCGCTTTGGCGTCACCCTGGTAGCCGATCAGTTGGCCGGGGTTGGCCAGGCTGGTGTTGCCATCCTTCAACTTGACGGCCAACTTGCCATCCTTGATGCGGTAACCGACGGCGTCAACATGCGAGCCCTTGCGCAAGGGGGCGGTGCGGTCCAGCACGTGGCGGGCGTATTCGATGACTTTGGCACCGCGCACAGGGTTGTAGCCTTTGCCTTTTTCCGCGCCATCGGCCTCGGAGATCACATCAGTGCCGTACAGCGCGTCGTACAAAGAGCCCCAGCGCGCGTTGGCGGCGTTCAGGGCGTAGCGGGCGTTGAGCACCGGCACCACCAGCTGCGGGCCGGCTTGCGTGGCCAGCTCGGCGTCCACGTTTTTAGTCGTGATCTTGACCTTTTTGGGGGTGGGCACCAGGTAGCCGATTTTTTCCAGAAAGGCGCGGTAGTGGCTGATGTCCGTGGGCTGGGCCGGGTGGCTGGTGCTAATGGGGCCGGGGTTGGCCTTATGCCAGGCGTCCAGCTCGTTCTGCAGGCGATCGCGCTCGGCCAGCAGGGCGATGTTTTTGGGTGCCAGATCGGCCACGATGGCGTCAAACCCCTTCCAGAACTTGGCCGCACTGATGCCGGTGCCGGGCAAGACCCGCTTTTCGATGAACTGGTGCAAAACGGTGGCTACTTGCAGGCGGTGGACGGAGGTGCGTTCGGTCATGGTGTGAAGCTTTGGTGAGAGGGGAAAATGGGCAAAAAAGGAAGGCAAAAACTCGTTCAAACAGGCTAGATGATACAAAGTCAGTGAAAAGTCGATGAAATTGAGCTCAATTTCAGGGGCGACAACAGGGTGGACTCGTACTATTTTTCCGACTTCGGAACTTCCGAACTTCCGTTTCCCCCACTCCCCCCAACCCCCTCGCCCCGCCGGGCGAGGGGGAGCTTTGAACAGCCCATTTGGCCGCGTGTTTTAAGTGGAGAAGTACCCGCACGGCTGCGCGTTGGGACAATCGCTGTTTGAGGTTTGGGTTTATGGTTTTTGAGTCAGCAACCGACGCCTGCACAGCTTCACTAGGCACAGCGCCTTGGTTGGCGCTGGTGTGGAACTCATCGACTTTGAACACGCGGCCAAATAGGGCTGTTGGGCTCCCCCTCGCCCGGCGGGGCGAGGGGGTTGGGGGGAGTGGGGGAAACGGAAGTTTTGGAAGTTGGAAGTTGGAAGTTGGAAGTTGTTATCCGTCATTTTTGGAAGCGAAAATAAGGAAATTCAAAAACCTTCACCTACCTACATTTCCATGACCCAACCCTGCGCCCCTTCCAATTCCCTGCCACTGACCGGTTTGCGGGTGGTTGAATTCACCCACATGGTCATGGGCCCCACATGCGGCATGGTGTTGGCCGACATGGGAGCCGAGGTCATCAAGGTGGAGCCGATTGACGGCGACCGCACGCGGCATTTGCTGGGAGCGGGTGCCGGGTTCTTTCCCATGTTCAACCGCAACAAGAAAAGTATTGCGCTTGACCTGCACTCGCCCGAAGGCGCTGATGCCGCCCGCCGCCTGGCTGCCACCGCCGATGTGGTGGCCGAAAACTTCAAGCCCGGCACCATGGCCAAATATGGGCTGGACTACGCCGCACTCTCCAAGGTCAATGAGCGCGTCATCTACGTCAGCCACAAAGGCTTTTTGCCCGGCCCTTACGAAAACCGCCCGGCGCTGGATGAAGTGGTGCAGATGATGGGCGGCCTGGCCTACATGACCGGTCGCCCGGGCGACCCGCTGCGCGCAGGCACCAGCGTGAACGACATCATGGGCGGCATGTTTGGCGCCATCGGCGCGCTGGGGGCCTTGATTCGCCGGGGCATCACTGGCAAGGGGCAAGAGGTGCAAAGCGCACTGTTCGAAAACAATGTCTTTCTGGTGGGCCAGCACATGCTGCAGTACGCCATCACCGGCCAAGCGGCTGCCCCCATGCCTGCGCGCATTTCGCCTTGGGCTGTGTATGACGTGTTCACGGTGAAAAATGGTGAGCAAATTTTTCTGGCTGCGGTCAGTGACGCGCAGTGGGCAACCTTTTGCGATGCGCTGGGTTTGGCGGACTTGAAAGCCGACCCGGACTACGCAAGCAACAACGAGCGCGTGCGCCGGCGCGCCACCTTGATACCTGCGCTGCGCGAGCGTCTGGCCCACCACGATGCGGGCGAACTGACGGCCCTTCTCTTGGCGCATGAGTTGCCGTTTGCGCCGATCCGCAGGCCCGAAGAGCTGTATGACGACGAGCATTTGCTGGCCACCGGTGGGCTGGCTGACATCACCTTGCCCGATGGCGAGCGCGCCGGACAAACCGCACAGACCGCGCTGTTTCCCTTCACGCTGGACGGCCAGCGCTTGGGCGTTCGCCTGAATCCGCCCACACTGGGCCAGCACACCGGCGAGTTGCTGGCGGGTTTGGGTTACAGCGCGCAGGAAATCAGCGCATTGCGGCAGGCGCGAGCGGTGGCATAAACTCAGGCCTTTGATTTCATCCAAGACCCCAAGGGATTCATGAACTTCCGACTGTCCGCCTTCTTATTTACGCTTGGTTTGTGTGGCACCTTGTTGTGTAGTTCGGCTCTGGCCGGTATTGACGAGGGTGTGGAGTACCACAGCAAGGGCTATTACGAGCGGGCCTTGCGCGAGTTCAGGCCACTGGCCAAACAGGGCAACGATGTCGCCCAAGCCTATCTTGGGATGATGTACAACCATGGCCAGGGCGTCAAACATGATTACGAGGAAGCGGCCGATTGGTACCGCAAGGCCGCCGATCAGGGTAACGCGCTAGCGCAGTACAACCTGGGCTGGATGTACGACAACGGCAAAGGCGTAACAGAAGACGACAAGGAGGCGGCCCAGTGGTACGGCAAGGCCGCCGACCAAGGCAACGCCTTGGCCCAGTACAACCTGGGTTGGATGGCGGCCAATGGCAAGGGGATGACGCAAGATTACGCGCTGGCAGTCAAGTGGTTTCGACTGGCTGCTGAACAGGGCTATGCCAGTGCCCAGAAAAACCTGGGCTGGATGTACGCCAGTGGCAAAGGCGTGCCGCAAAGCTCCACGGAAGCAGTCAAGTGGTACCGCATGGCGGCGGAGCAAGGTAACGCCGCAGCGCAGTTCGGCTTGGGCTGGATGCACGACGCCGGTCAGGGAATCCCGCAAAACTATCAAGAGGCCTTGAAGTGGTACCGCCTGGCGGCCGATCAAGGCAGCGACATGGCCCAGTTCAATATCGGCTGGATGTACTACAACGGCCTGGCCGTGACGAAAGACCTCAAAGAAGCCGTCAGATGGTACCGGCTGTCAGCCACCAAGGGCTATGCAGACGCCCAGTACAGTCTTGGTTGGATGATTGAGCAGGGCCAGGGCGTCGCGCAGGACCTCCAGGAGGTCATCAAGTGGTACCAGTTGGCTGCCGACCAAGGTCACGCTCCGGCCCAATACGCTTTGGGTGCCAAATACGAGCGCGGCCAAGGAGTGACGCAAGACTACCCGAAAGCGTTGAAGTTGTTTGGCTTGTCTGCTGGCCAAGGCTATGCACTGGCCCAGTACAGCCTGGGCTGGCTGTACGACAAGGGCCAGGGAGTGACGCAAGACCATGCCGAAGCCGTCAAGTGGTACCACCGCTCCGCCCGCCAAGGTTATGCCAACGCGCAGTATGGCCTAGGCTGGATGTACGACCGGGGCAAGGGAGTACCGCAGAATTTCACTGAAGCCGTCAAATGGTACCGACTGGCCGCTGACCAAGGGCTGGCCAGTGGTCAGTACAACCTGGGTGTCAAGTTCAGCAAAGGTCAGGGGGTGCCGCAGGACTACAAAGAGTCCGGCAAGTGGTACCGGCTGGCAGCCGAACAGGGGCATGACGACGCTCAATATGGCTTGGGCTGGCTGTACGACAACGGCAAGGGCGTGAAGCAAGACTACAAAGAGGCCGTGAAGTGGTATCAGTTGGCAGCCGAACAGGGTGTGGCCCTTGCGCAATATGGTCTGGGTGCCAAGTACGACCTGGGCCAAGGAGTCAAGCCGGATGTCATTAATGCTTATCAATGGTACCGGCTGGCGGCCGACCAAGGCATTGCCCCGGCGCAGTTTGCTGTTGGCTTGAAATACGAAAAAGGCCAGGCGGTGCAACAGAGTTACGAGCAGGCGGCACTCTGGTTTCTCAAGGCTGCTGAACAGGGCATGGCCAGTGC
The DNA here is from genome assembly GCA_016708345.1 of Candidatus Rhodoferax bjergmarkensis. GTDB lineage: Bacteria > Pseudomonadota > Gammaproteobacteria > Burkholderiales > Burkholderiaceae_C > Rhodoferax > Rhodoferax bjergmarkensis. Next base: position 22,401 of record JADJFX010000009.1, on the reverse strand, counting down.
CCAGTACCAAATTGGCCTGAAATACGCCAAGGGCCAAGGGGTCGCGGCGGATGCGAAACAAGCCGTCAAATGGTACCGGCTGGCCGCACAGCAAGGGCTCAACAGCGCGCTGACGAGCCTTGCCGTGATGTACGACACGGGCAAAGGCGTTCCCTTCAGCCGCGTGGCAGCCTATGCGCTGTATGAATTGTCCATTGCCAAAAACCCGTCCAGCTCCAATCCCGCTCTGAACTACCGCACCAATCTGACCGCGTCCATGAAGCTGCCGGAGTTCGGGGCGGCGCAGGAACTGGTGGTTGAGCTTGCTCGGCCGGGCAACTTGCTCAAAGCGCTGGACCGTTTTGCAAAAAGCCCGGGGGGCAACTAATTCCGGTCAGGCTGGCTGCGGCCTGAGCCATTGCACAATCTGGCGCGTCACTTTGGAACGAGTCAATAAATCCAGGTGACTGGTGCGGTAGACGATCAGCTGCGCTGAAGGTGCGAACGCGAGGCTGCGCCGCGTGTCGTCATGCTCGCCCAGTGCGCTGTGCAGCGGCACCAGACCATCGCCCACCAGTTGGTCCACCAATTCGCTGCGTTCGGCGGCGGTGGTTGCGGCCACGCAGTAACACGCCACGCCCTCGGGCAAGGGCACAATCTGGCGCTCATCGGGTTTGTGGTCAAAGCGGTCGTGGCCCTGCCAGTCGGCATCGAGCACATGGCCAAAGCGCAGGTCGGTAATGCCCGCGCTGCGCAATTGCCCCAGCTTGGCAAAGGGCGCGGTGTAAGGCGTGCTGCCCAGAATCACGTCCACCCAATTACCCGCCCGCTCCAGCGGGGAGCCGTGGTGGGGCGTGCCCAAAAAAATGATGTTTTTCAGGTACTGCAACCATTGCCGCTGTTCCTGCCCGGCGTAGTAAACCGCCCCGCGCGTCACCAAGCCCCCCATGCTGTGGGCCAGCACGGTGATCTCTTCCACCGGCACCGGCCAATGGCTGACCAGTTGCTCCAGCTGGCTGGACAGTTCGTGCGCGTTTTGCGAGGTGTGCAGCCCGGTGTTGTAGCGCACATAAATGGGGGTGTAACCCAAGGCAGCGCTCAAGGATGCGCCGTGGTCGATCACGTCGTTTTCTTCCCCGTCTGGCTGGGTCGGGCGCGGCGTTTGCCACTGGATGTCGTTCATGCACAGGCCGTGAATCAGCACCAGCACTTTGGCGCTTGCATTCATTTCAGCGGGCAGCGCCTGCCAGTCCAGCGCTTCACCCCGGTAGCGCAGAGTCATGTGGGTGGCCAGCGGGTTGTTGCTGGCGGCCAGCCGGTCGCCCATCACGCCATTGAGTGCCGCCAGCACCGCCTCGCGCTCGGGGGTGCCGGGTGCGGCGTCGTCAGCCATGTCCAGCATCGGCTCCAGCCCTTCAAGCAGCGCTTGCGCACCTTTGCCCACAAGTTCGGTGATGCCGTTGACCGTCTGGTACACCAAGCCGGTGATGCCGCGCGTGGTGCCGGGCTCTTTGCCGCCGGGCACACCCACTGTGCTCCATACCGCCTGTTGAACGCCCTCGGCGATTTTGGAAACACCCAAGGTGGCTTGGGTTGCCAGCTGAGCAATAGCCCGTATGTCAGACGCGCGCAAATGTGTGTTGGATTCAGGTTTGTTCATGATGTCGTGGCCGCTGGATGAAAAAGCCCAAGCGCCGGAGGCATTGTGGGGGACGCGCGGTTGTTCCCCTAGGGTTTGGAGTCGAATTTGAATCCGTCAACCCGTCCCAGCTACCCGTCAAAAGCGCTCGTGCGGTGCCAGATAACGCCACTGGCCCAAGGGCAGGTTGCCCAACATCACGTTGCCAATGCGCACGCGCTTGAGGCCCACCACCTTGAGCCCCACCAGTTCGCACATGCGCCGGATCTGGCGTTTTTTGCCTTCGGTCAAGACCACGCGCAGCTGCTCCGGGTTTTGCCAGCTGATCTTGGCGGGCTTCAAGGCCTGGCCATCCAGACTCAGGCCGTGGCGCAACCTGGCCAAAAGCGCCGGGGGGAAAACCGCCTGCACATTGGTGGTGACCGGGTCGTCATCGTCCATGCGCACCAGTTGCCCCGGGTTGGGGTCGGCCAGTGCCTGGCCGGACTTGTCCAGCCCCACATAAATGACGCGCACCAGGTATTCCTTCTCCATCACCGAATCCTCGCCAATCAGCTGGCGCGCTACCCTGCCGTCTTGCGTCAGCACCAAAAGGCCTATGGAGTCAATGTCCAGCCGCCCCGCAGGCACCAGGCTTTGCAACTGCTTGGGGTGAAAGAAAAAGCGCGCGTTGTCTTCAGTCCAGCGGTTTTGCGGCTGAATCAGGGAAATGGCGGGCAAATGGCCGTCCTCTGCCTGACCGCTCACAATGCCCATCGGTTTGTTGACCAAAATCGTGACCTGGTTCGCCTGCTGGCCCTGCGCCTGCTTGTTGATCTCGATGCGCACATCGGGCGTGACCTGCATGCCCATGGTGGCGACCTCACCATTGACCTTGACCCAACCCCGGCCAATCCAGTCATCGGCCTCACGGCGCGACGCCATGCCCAGCTCGGCCATGCGCTTATTTAGCCGCAACGTGCCGGGTGAACCCGTTGCGGCGCCAAGGCTGGCGGGTTTGGCGGCAGTAGATGGGGCCCTTCCGGGCGGAGGGGCTGCGCGGCGAAAGATGGGGGGATTTCCGGGAGTGCTCATTTGCTATATCTTTTGTAGCTGGTTGCGCATATTTTACGGGCGGTAAGCCCGAATTTTGTGCTGAACTTTGAGCGCTGACCGAATGATTGCCAGCCATTGCCACGCACTCAGTCAGCGTTGCGGATCATCTGCCCCTCTTGAGTGGCCGCACCGGCGCGAACCAGCTCCTGGATCAGTTGGGCCAGCAAGTCTGCAAAGTCCGACTCCGGAAAATGCCGCCTCGCCAGCATGCCAAAGTAAGGCGTGGCTTGCGCCCAAGCAATCAAACCGGGCAGCTCCAAGCTTTGGACTTCAAGCAGTCTGAATTTAAGAAGAACTTTGGCGGCGTAACGAATGTGTTTGGCCGGGTGGGTGACAAAGCCGTTCAGGCGCTCTCGGGCTACGGCAATGGACGCCGGCACATCGGTAAAGACCGCCCCATGACCCGGAATCACGGTCGCAGGAGCCAGGGATTCGATCAAGTCCAGCGTGGCACCCACGGACTCAAAGGCATCATCGCCATCGAGCTCCGGAAAAACCACCCCAAAGCCGCGCTGCCACAGGGCATCGGCCGACACCAGCAGGCGCAACGCGGGCTCAAACAGAATCACCGAGTGGGGGTCGTGCCCCGGCGCGGCGTGAACCTGCCACAGCCAGTCACCGAGAGTGAGCTCCGAGCCCGGCACCAGCACCGCGTCAAAACGAAACTGCGGGCAGGTCTGGCCGGTGGGCGTGTAGCTCAGGGCGTACGGGTTCCAGGCACTCACGTGGTGGAACTGCCCCGGCGGAATCAGGGTTACGAGCTGGGGGTAATCGTTTTGCAGCGCTGCGTTGCCGCCGCAGTGGTCGCTGTGCAGATGGGTATTGACCAGCACATCCAGGCCACGCCCCTTGAGCACCGACTGCACCAGCAAACTGGTTTGCGCCGCATGCAGACCGTAGCCGCTGTCGATGAGCGCCGTGCGCTCGCGCCCACACAGCACCACACTGTTGGACGACAGCCAGCCACGCTCCAGCACGGTGATGCCGCAGGGCAATGAAACCGGGCTGAGAGCTTGCCCCTGAGACTTGGTGTTTGGCATAGACCCCGAGTCTATCGGGCTGCTACCGTCACAGCTACACTGCTTCATTGTCGAAAAGCCCAGCCTAGGAGCCTCTCATGCAAGTCGCCCTGCCCATTGACCCCAACCAGTGTCCGCTGTGTGGACAAGAGAACCTTTGTGCAATGGAAGTGGAACGCGCCTCTGGCGTCAAGCAGCCGCCGTGCTGGTGCAGCCAAGCCAGGTTCGAGGCCAGTTTGCTGTCGCGCATTCCCGAACACGCCCGTGGCAAAGCCTGTTTGTGCGCGGCCTGCGGCAAAGGCGATGCACCCTGACAACCGACAAGGTTCTCGCCGTGACAACACCGCATTTCCTGCGCTGGCTCAAAAAAATGCTGCCTGCAGGCAAGGACCCTTGCCCGGACCGGCAACGCGCCCGCGAATTGATTGCCGCGATTGACGCCGGTGGCATGCCCCTGAACGCCGCGCGGGTCAATGACATTGCCCGCCGTTTGGGGCTGGAGGTCTCGACCCGGGCCAGGGTGGAAGACACGATTGAGCGCATCCGGGCCGTGCTGAACCACTGACCCCGGCAGCCGTTCCCAGCCCCTGAGGTTATCCCTGACGTGTTTTGCCAGGCTACTTGGACGACTTGGGCAGCTCAAACTGCAGCAGATCGTCCGGCTCGGACGGCGCAAGCGTTTCACACTCTTGTGCATCAAGCACTTCATCCAGTGGCATGAACATGGGCCGATCCGACTGAGCGCCGGATTCACTGCCAGCCGAGTCCGCAGGAGCCTCATCGCCAGACAAATCCAAGTCCAGTTCGCCTGAGCTGAAGACCGGCGTTTGAAAGAGGTTTGCTGACATGGCCGGGGCCAGGCTTGGGCTATCAGGAAGCTTGCGCACCACGCTATGCGTGGTGCCCGAATTCATGATTTGGGCGAAATTTGACTCACTGAGCTCGATCATGCCCACATCAACTCCATCCGGCTGCACACTGGGGAGAAATCGTTCCACCTTGGCTGCAGGAGCTACTTTTGGCGCGGGCATGTCAATTTCGGGCACTGGTTTTGGCACAGGGACCAACGTTGGCTTGACTTCATACGCTGCAGGCAGATGCGTCTGTGGCGAGCCATTTGACCAGTCGTCATCTTGCTGCACCGCTTCAGAGCGCCGCCGACGCCACATCAGAGCCACACCTGCCATAGAAAGCACCACCAAGGCACTCAAGCCATACACGACGGCATCCGAAATACGCCCTGCGTTTTGCAGCCGGTTTTTCATGACCGCAATGCTCGCTTCATTGCTGGCCGCCAACACATGTAAATCTTTCACATCGGCATCGAGTGAACGAATTCTTTGAATGGCAAGCAAAACGTCTGCGGCAGCGCTTTCAACCGGGGGATTCTCCAGCAGCGCCACCCGGTCTGAAAACTCCCCCAACGGATCCAGCGTTAATCGGGCCTTGCCTGGCACTGAACTGGCTGTTTTTTTCTTGTCTGCAGAATCTGAAGGTGCCCGCCCTGTTGCTTCTTGGGTTCGGCTTTGTGGTTTGACTGTTGCAAGTGGCTTGTCCCTGGCGGTGGGTAGCGAAACAACGACTGCAGCCGCGCTGGCGGATTCACCGCCTGCAGTTTCCTGCTGCTCAGCCAGCACCACAAAACGCAGCGTTGCCTTCTGACTGCAACCAGAATGCAGATGAACCGTAACCACCGGCTCATCAATCAGTGCGCCCGATTGGATTCGAATCTCGGCCGCGCCAGACAGATCAAGCGACTTGACTCCCACCTGGACGCGACTCGGGTCTTGGCGGACATCTGCATGAAACACTTCAGCGTCCAAACACAACTGAGATGCCGTCTGCGGGGCGTCAAGCTGCGCCTTGATCACCACATCCAGTGGCTGGCCTATCACGGCACCGCCGCTGACGCGGCCAAAGGTAAGCGCCTGCGCACCAAGCGCCACCCACATCAGCGCAAGTACAGCCTTTTTTGCTCTATGTTGCATTGTTTGACTGCTCATGGATGCATGCCTCTTCCAATCGTTCAATCCTGATTGTCCGGTTCGCCAACCCGACGCGGCGAAAACCGTGCTAGTGTCCCACCTAATGCCATGATATGGGTGCAAAAAATTTTTACCGTTGTACCAACCGGACAAGCACGAGCAGGCAAAACGGGCGGACTGCAGCTCAACGCCACCTTGACCGTAAAGTCCAGCAACTTGAACTCTGAAGCAAAGGCAACCTTGCTGGGGCAAGACCAACAAACGACGTTCACCCTTGACTCAGGGGTTTGAGCCACATTCACTCTCGAGCAACAGCAACCGGAAAATCAAGTAACAGTTGTGTCAACAGCATGACACCCGTTAGTCCGAACGGGCTATAGACCCGGGTTAACCCTATGGCTACCATTGCCCAAATTGATCAAGGTGCCTGAGTGCATTTGATTGATTTATAAATCTTTTCACCAAGGGAATCACATGAAATTAACTTCATCACTTAAAAAAGCCGCTGGAATGGCACTGTTGACCGTGGCCGCAACCGCGGCCAATGCTTCGATTTTTGATCTCGGCGTGATCAATCCCGGCACACCAAAGTCCTTTAGCTCATTTGGTGGTGGCACTCAGTTTTCAAGTTTCAACGATACATTCAACTTCACGCTGAGTGCAGGCACGCAATCATCGGGCTACAGTGTCGAAGCCTTCGACTTTGATCTTGCGTCATTAAGTTTCAAAACCACCTTCACAAACATTAGCCTGTTTGATACTCACGGAACCTTGGCAACATCTGATGACACGCTGGTCAAAGAAATCACCAGTGCAGGCAGCAAAATCTTGTCGTTTGGCAACACTGCAACATCAAGCGGAAACTATTATTTAACAGTTGCTGGCAAGATTGACGGGGGCGGCAATGGCTACTTCTATAACGGCTCGATCAGCTCCAGCGTGACGCCCGTTCCCGAGCCAGAATCCTATGCCATGATGCTGATCGGCCTCGGTTTGATGGGTGCGATTGCGCGACGCCGCAACAAATCCGACGCAGTCTAAGCTGCGGAAAAAACCACTTCGCCACAAAAAAGGATTGCACTGCAATCCTTTTTTTTAAGTACCCACTAGGGTTTGCACTCATTGACGGCATCGCGCGATTGTCAACTTTAGAGTTTCCTTTTTGTGCGATTTTTCATAAAATTAGAGCTTATCTCGAAAACGAGCGGCATTTTTAGCTTGTTTTGCACCCAAATACATCTTGATCGAAGCGCATACCAAGGCGATCAAATGGCAAGGATGCCTATTTAAAAACGTCAATTCGTTAACTGTATTGAATCCCAATGGCCTTCTTGCCATCACTGTCACCCACTGATCTTCGCCACTACCATCGCGTTGTGACGTATTCCATGCAGGTACGCAGCCACTTCGACGTGCTCGTTTGGCTGCAGGGTGACATGCAGCACTACCTGCCCCATGACATCATGATTGCGGCTTGGGGCAACTTTTCCGACGGAGCCATCCAGCACGACATCATTTCAACCATGGCTGGCGTTCGATCCAAAAACTCCAATCCAGAAACCCTCACCCCATTGCTGTTGCACTTATTTGAACGCTGGACCGAACTTGGAAACCGCCCTTTATCACTGAATTCAGGTGAAAGTGGCTTTTTATTAAGCAACACAGGCCTCAATTGCGCGCTGGGCCATGCCCTGCAAACCATGCGCTCGGCCATGGCACATGGTATTCGTGACGAGCGCGGCAGCCATGACTGTTTGTACGTCACATTCAGCACCAAAGAATCCAGCAGCGACGCAGAGCTGGCCGCAATGGCCACGGCCCTTCCCTACATTGACACAGCCTTGCGCCAAGTAGAACACCTCCCCCACCAAACACAGGATACCCCTGCGCCAGAAACAATGCCCGTTGTGCACCAAGTGCTGGTGGACGGCTTGTCGGTGCGTGAAGACGAAGTTATGCAGTGGGTAGCCCTAGGAAAAACAAACCCCGAAATCGGCAAAATCATGGAGATCAGTGAGTTCACGGTCAAGAACCACCTCCAGCGTGTGTTCAAAAAACTCGACGTCACCAACCGTGCGCAAGCCGTCGGGAAATACAAAGCGCTTACCAACCATGTCTAACAGCTCCCCCCACATGGTCTCGGCTGCAGCACTGACCCAGCCCACTCCAAGCTCACTGGGCCAAGACAACGTCCTCACCCTTATTGAATCACTGCTCGGTCCATTGACATTGGTAATGTCCTTCTGGGCTTTGGCCTTTTATTTTGAAGGCGAATTGCCACCGCAATACCTTATTGCGTCGACGCTGATCTTTGCACTGACATTTCCCGGCCAGTCGCGTCTTCAGCTTTCCTGGACTGCTGCGGCTTTTGACATTTTGCTGAACTGGACCTGGATCGCAGGTCTGCTGGCAGCTACTGTTTACGTGACCGGCTACCTGCGCGAATTCTCATCAAATGCGCTGATCACTTGGCTATGGGTTGCCCCGTTGACTGATTTGGTTTCCCACCTTTTGCTGCGTCGTACAGCAGACTTTTTGCTCAACCTGCAAGGACCCAAGCAACGCGCTCTCATTGTTGGAATGAACGACCAAGGTGTTGCGCTGGCCGACAAAATATCCAAATCCCCCTACGCCAGGATTGAACTGGCCGGCTTTGTCGACAGCCGGGAGAAAGACCGCCTCCAGAACAACGAAAAACAGCAAATCTTAGGCAACCTGGATCAAATCGCCAGCTTGGTCCAGAGCCAACGCATTCAGTTGATCTATGTGTCACTGCCCATGGCGTCCCAGCCCCGCATTCTGCAACTGCTGGACGAACTCAAGGACACCACGGCATCCATCTATTTTGTCCCGGACATGTTCGTAACCGATCTGATCCAAGGGCGCTCCACTTCAGTGCATGGCATGCCTGTTATCTCGGTTTGCGAAACCCCCTTTAAAGGCAGCGACGGCCTGATCAAACGCAGCAGTGACATTGTTTTATCGCTGCTTATCCTCACGCTGATTTTTCCGCTTTTGGTTGCCATTGCAATCGCAGTCAAAATTGGCTCACCCGGCCCCGTCATCTTCAAACAGCGCCGTTACGGTCTGGATGGTGAAGAAATTTTGGTTTATAAATTCCGTTCCATGACTGTCACCGAAGACGGTGGCGTCATCCAGCAAGCTCAAAAGAACGACGCCCGTATCACCCCGCTGGGTGCCTTTTTGCGCCGCACTTCACTGGATGAATTACCCCAATTCATCAATGTGCTTCAAGGCCGCATGAGCATTGTTGGCCCCCGTCCCCACGCTGTTGCCCACAACGAGCTTTATCGCAAGCTCATTAAAGGTTACATGGTGCGCCACAAGGTCAAACCCGGCATCACAGGCTGGGCGCAAGTCAACGGTTACCGGGGCGAAACCGAAACGCTCGACAAAATGCAAGGCCGAATCGATTTCGACCTGGACTACCTGCGCAACTGGTCTTTAAGGCTTGATCTGCACATCATTCTGAAAACTATCCGCTTGGTCCTCAAAGACCAGAAAGCCTACTGAGCATGCTGCGCCAATCCATCGGGCTGACTCGAACCTTTGTGCTGCTGTGCTTGGCAATACCCGCATGGGGGCAAGACGCATCTTCGTTAACGCTAAATGCCGGTTACTCGATCGCCACTGACAGCAATTTATTTCGGCTGCCCGAAGCCAGTAATTTCAGCGCGCTGCTTGGTAAATCAAACGCTGCCGAGACCATACAAACATCTTCGGTAGGCATCAACTACAACACCGCACACAGTCTGCAACAGTTGGAATTTAGCCTTAAGCTGGTAGACAACAAGTACCAAAACTTCAGCCACCTCAACTTCACGGCACTCAATTCTGATGCTGCTTGGCGATGGGCCTTCACGCCGCGCCTGCGCGGAAACATTTCCTCAAGTCGAAAAGAAACACTCAACAGTTTTGCCGACCTTCAAGGCATTAACGTTCGCAACCAACGCACCGACACACGCACCCGGCTTGATGCCACGTATGAGCTCACTGGACCGTGGCAAATTATCGGCGGCACATCTCACACCCGACAGGCCAACGAGCAAACCGTAGCTTCGGACAGCGACTACAGCACCACTTCGGCAGACATTGGCCTGCGTTACACCTTTAGTTCTGGCAGCTCGCTGACCTGCACTACAACCACGGCCAGTGGTGCCTACCTTAATCGAGCCTTGTCAGCAGCTGGTTTTTACGACGACAGCTTCAGTCAAATCGACAATGAACTGCGTCTGCACTGGGCAGTTACCGGCAACAGCACCGCAAACCTGCGCCTGACGCACATCAACCGCAGCCACCCGCACTTCGACCAGCGGGACTACAACGGCCTCAACTCAGCCCTTGACCTGAACTGGAGCCTCACCGGAAAAACTGCCCTTACGGCTGCTTGGACTCGCGAACTCGCAAGCTACCAAACCAACGACTACAACTACAGCCAAACCAACCGTCTGATGGTCGGCCCGGTATGGCAAGTGGGTGCCAAGCTCATCCTGCGCATGCGTCATGAGATCGCACAGCGCAGCTTTTTAGGCACACCCACTGGCATCATCGGCCCCCTGCGCGAAGACACCACCCAGGAAACCAGCCTGTCCGCCCAATGGCAGCCCTACAAATTCTTTACCTTGGTCACATCCCTGCAAAACGTTAACCGCAGCTCCAGCTTGCCCGATCTTGACTATGTGAGCAACATAGCAACCATTTCCAGCCAATTCAGCTTCTGATTGCATCCCATCATGAACTTATCAAACTCACGCTTCGCCCTCACACTCTTGGCTGCCGCTCTGACGATGAGCCTAGCCTCTTGCGGCAACAAAGATGACAAAAAAATAGCCACCCAGGTGGCGGCCAAAGTTGGTTCTGAAGAAATTTCCGTCCACCAAATCAATCAGATTCTCAGCCGCACCAACACTGCAGGATCCTCCCCCCAAGCCGCGCAAACCATGAGCCGTGATGTGCTTGAAAAACTTATCGACCAACAACTGGCAGTCGAGCAAGCCATAGAAAACAAACTCCACCGGTCGCCTGACGTGGTATCGCAAATAGAAGCCGCCCGGCGCGACATTCTGGCCCGTGCTTACCTGCAACAGTTTGCTGGCGCACTGCCCAAACCCACCCCCGAAGAAGCCAAAAAATACTATTCAGATCACCCCCAACTGTTCGCCCAGCGCCGCGTTTTCAACATGCAGGAGCTTGTGGCCCCGGTCAGCCCCGGCGTTGCTGACCAGCTGCGCAGTTTCGCTGCCGATGGAAAACCTATTGAAGAAGCTGCAAGCTGGCTCAAAAGCAAAGACATCAAATTTGGCGGTGGCAGTGCCACCCGATCTGCCGAGCAAATACCGCTGGAACTGCTCGCGCGCGTCCACCCCCTCAAAGACGGCCAGAGCCTGGTCATTGAAGCCGCAAAGGGCATCACCTTGCTGCGCATAGCCTCCTCTCAACTGGCCCCGGTTGACGAAGCTACAGCACTACCCCGCATAGAACAATTCCTGACCAACCAACGTGCCGGCGAGGCTGTGGCGGCCAAGCTCAAACAACTGCGTGCCAGCGCAAAAATCACCTACATGGGAGAGTTCGTCAAACCCGAGGGTGCAACAGCGACAGAACCCGCAGCCCCTGCATCTGCATCTACCCCTGCTGGAGCACAAGCCCCGGCAAGCGACGAGAAGATGCAAACCGCCATCGAAAAAGGCATTGCCGGTATCAAGTAAGCCCGGCACCCGCCCACCTCACATCCATCCTACCGGACACCACCCCTCATGACCATGCGCCTACCCCGTATCCCGCACCTGCTGGTGAGCACTTTCTTGGCATTCGTCAGCCTCACAGCTGCGGTGCATGCCCAAACATCGGCCAAGCCCGACTACCCGCTTGGTGCAGGCGACTCCATTCGTGTGCAAGTGTTTCAAAACCCTGATCTCACCATTGAAACCCGCGTCTCTGAAAGCGGCACCATCTCCTACCCGCTGATTGGCGCAGTCAACCTTGGGGGGCTATCCCTTGCAGTGGCCGAGAAAAAAATTGCTGACGCCCTGCAACAAGGCGGCTTCCTCAAGCAACCCCAAGTCAACATCATCCTCACCCAAATCCGGGGCAACCAGGTTGCTGTGCTGGGTCAAGTTAATCGCCCCGGCCGCTTTCCGCTGGAAACCGCCAACACCCGCCTGAGTGACATGCTGGCCAATGCGGGTGGTGCCACTGCTGGCGGCGACGACACAGTCATCGTTACCGGCGTTCGCGAGGGTAAAACCTTTCGCAAGCAAATTGACATCCCCTCCATATTTCTCACAGAAAAACTGCAAGACGACATCGTCCTGCAAGGTGGCGACAGCATTTATGTACACCGGGCGCCCATGTTTTACATCTATGGTGAAGCCCAGCGCCCAGGCTCTTTTCGGGTCGAGCGCGACATGACCATCATGCAAGCCCTCGCTCTGGGCGGTGGCCCCACCGTGCGCGGCAGCGAAGAACGCCTGCGCCTGCACCGCAAGATGGCCGATGGCAGCATCCAGCAAACCACCCCCCAGTTGACCGACCCCGTCCAGCCCAATGACGTGATCTACGTCAAAGAAAGCATTTTCTAAGCCGCGCACCGATCAAACCTCCACCGCTATGACACTCCAACAATTTTTGCGCATCTTGCGTGCCCGTTACATAGTGGCGCTGCTCGTGTTTTTCGTAACAGTCTCCACCACCGTGGCTGTGAGCCTGCTCATGTCCAAGCAATACACCGCCAGCGCTGCGGTAGTGGTCGACGTGAAATCGCCGGACCCGGTCAGCGGTCTCATGCTCCAAGGCATGATGGCACCGGGCTACATGGCAACCCAAGTTGACATCATCAACAGCGACCGCGTGGCCAATGCCGTAGTCAAACTGCTGCGTATGGAACAAAGCCCGGTTATCCAACAGCAATGGCAGGAAGCTACCCAAGGCAAAGGCCAATTGGTGGACTGGCTCGCCACCCTGCTGCAAAAAAATCTCGACGTCAAACCCTCACGCGAGAGCAACGTCATCAACATCAGCTACACCGGCACCAACCCCGAGTTTTCTGCCGCCGTGGCCAACGCCTTTGCACAGGCCTACATGAACGTCAACCTTGACCTGCGCCTTGCCCCTGCGCGTCAGTACGCAGCATTCTTTGAAGAGCAAACCAAAGCCGCCCGCGACAAGCTCGAAAAAGCCCAGCAAGCCCTCTCCACCTACCAACAAGAAAACGGCATCACCGCCACCGATGAGCGGCTCGATTTTGAAACCGCCAAACTCAACGAAACCTCCAGCCAACTCACCGGCGTACAAGGCCAAACCACCGACAGCCAAAGCAAGCGCCAAAACGCCCAATCGGACACCGTGGCTGAAGTCATGCAAAGTCCGCTCATCAACGGCCTCAAATCCGACATTGCCCGCTTGGAAGCAAAACTCACTGAGAGCAACATCAACCTGGGCCATAACCATCCCCAAACCCAACGCGCCGAAGCCGAACTGAACACCCTCAAGAACCAGCTCAACGCCGAAACCCGCAAAATCACCAGCTCCATCGAAACCACCTACCAGGTCAGCAAGCAACGCGAAGCCCAACTGCAAAGCGCCTTGGGGGCGCAAAAAGCAAAAGTACTGATGCTCAACAAACAACGCGATGAGCTCAATGTACTGCGACGTGACATCGAATCCGCCCAGCGCTCCTTTGAAGTCGTGAGCCAGCGAGCAGCTCAAACCAACATCGAAAGCCAAGCCAACCAAACCAATATATCGGTGCTCAACCCCGCCGTTGCTCCGGTTGACCCCTCCAAACCTCGGGTGATGCTCAACATTTTGGTTTCCATCTTCCTGGGCACCTTGCTAGGAGTTGGCATGGCCCTGATGCTGGAGCTGATCAACCGGCGCGTGCGCTCACCGGACGACCTTGTTGAAGCCCTTGATCTGCCTGTCCTAGGCTCCATCACCAGCGCCAGTGGCATGTTCAAACCCATCACTATCACACCGGTCCAGATCGCACCTACAAGGGCTCGCGCATGAACAAAGTCATTAACCTCAACCCGCCACCGGGCACTTCGGCCGCCACTACACGCTCGATTGGCGACATTCTGGTCGCCACCGGCCACCTCAGTGCGGCTGACGTCGTTCGCATTGGCGAGCGCCAAAAGCAGGACCAAATCCAGTTTGGCGACGCCGCCTTGGCCTTGAAACTGCTTAGCAAAGCTGACCTCGACTTTGCCCTGTCCCAACAGTTCGGTTACGCCTATTTGTCAGACCAAGACACCAGCCTGAGCTCCGAGCTCGTGGCCGCCTACAAACCCTTCAGCCGCGTGGGTGAAAACCTGCGCGCCGTGCGCAGCCAGCTCATGCTGCGCTGGTTTAACACCGACCCCGCCCACAAAGTACTCGCCTTGGTCAGCCCCGGGCGCGGTGAAGGCCGCAGTTTTGTCGCAGCCAACTTGGCCATTGTGTTTGCACAGCAAGGCCAGCGCACCCTGCTGATCGATGGCGACCTTCGCTCCCAAGCCCATCGCAGCCAGCAAACAATGTTTAAGCTTGAAAGAAACGTGGGCCTGTCCGGCATTTTGGCGGATCGCGCCGGACTTGAAGTGGCCCAGGCCGTTCCGGGACTCCCGAACCTCAACGTGCTGACAGCAGGCCCAACACCACCCAACCCGCAAGAACTTTTGGGGCGCCCGAGCTTTGGTCAACTGCTGATCGCAGCCTATGGCAAGTTTGATGTCATCCTGATCGACACCCCCTGTGGTACCGATTACGCCGACGCCGAAATCATCGCCGCACGCGCCGGTGCTGCCGTTTTGGTGGCCCGTCAAAACAAAAGCCTGCTCCCCCAAACAACGCAACTCGCCCGTCGCCTGCAAGACAGTGGCGTCGCGCTGGTGGGCTCGGTGTTGAATGATGCCTAAGCAGTCGTCATTGCGAGCGCCGGGCGGCAATCCACGCACCCAGCGCAGCACCAATAGCGTCAAAGCCAATGTCGCTGAACTGACCGTGCCGACCGGTAAGGTGGGTTTGGTGCCACTCGTCCAATGCGCCCACCGCCACACTGGCAAAAAAACCTGCAGCCACACCTCGCCAGCCCGTCAAACCGCTGGCAAAAGCCACGGCTGCCGCCAGCACACCAAACACCAGCGAATGCACCAGCTTGCCCCACGGCCAGGGAAACAAATCCACCGCCACGGGCTGTGCGCCACCAATGAACAAGCCCAAGGGCAACGCCACGGCGACCAGCCCGGCAGCCACGCGCAAACCGCGTTGCAGAACTGGTAAAGAGACCTTTGTGAACACACCCACCCCCAAAATTTATCGTGGCAAACCCACGCTACAGACCGCTGTGCAAGCGTGGGTGCTGGCCATTATCGTGCTGTCATGACTCCCAAGCAGCTAGCAGCCATCCTCGCGCGTGGTGAAGACAGCCACCACCAGTTCAAGCGCGACTTCTCCAACACCGAAAGCATGGCAGCGGAATTGGCCGCCTTTGCCAATATGGGCGGTGGAATGCTGTTGGTTGGTATCTGCGATGACGGCACTGCAGCCGGATTAACCGTTGGCGACATCGGCCGACTCAACCAAATACTCTCCAACGCCGCCTCGCAACACGTCAAACCACCTCTGAATCCACTCTCCACCAACGTGCAAACCGAACACGGTTTGGTCATGCTCATTGAGGTGCAAGAAGGGCTCAACAAACCTTATGTGGACTCCAATGGCCGCATTTGGGTCAAAGCCGGTGCCGACAAGCGCCAGGTAACGGCCCGTGAAGAAATGCAGCGCATGTTCCAGCAGTCGGGCCTGCTCCATGCTGACGAACAAGCCGTTTCCTCGGCCAGCCTGGATCACATTGACCACGCAGCCTTCACCCAATATTTTGAGCGCCGCTATCAAAAGCCGTTGGCAGCCACCGGCCTGGCATTGCCCCAACTGCTGCAAAACCTGAACCTGACCCGCAACGATAAACCCAACCTGGCGGGCATGATGCTATTTGGCAGCGCACCGCACATCTACCTGCCAGCGTTCACCATCAAAGCAGCGGCCTTTCCGGGCACGGTGCTTCATTCCCACCAATACCTCGATAGCGAAACCATCGAAGGCACCCTGGCCCAGCAATACCAGCACTGCATGGCCTTCCTGGGGCGCAACCTGCACCACGTTCAAGGCGACCGTGGCTTTAACAGCCCGGGGCAACTGGAAATTCCCCACCAGGTGCTGGAAGAAATACTGGTCAACGCCCTGGTGCACCGGGACTACCTGATCAACGCCCCCATTCGCCTGCTGATCTATACCGACCGGGTTGAGATCATCAGCCCCGGGCACCTGCCCAACCACCTGGACACCAACCAAATCCGGTTTGGCCTGTCGAACCTGCGCAACCCAGCATTGGCCTCCCACGCATTCCACATCCTGCCCTACCACGGCATGGGCAGCGGCATCCTTCGGGCGCTTGCGGATTGGCCACGGATTGAATTCATCGATGATCGACAGGGCAACCAGTTTCGGGTCGTCTTGCACCGCACCACGCCAACAGGGGGAGTAAATGGGGGAGCAAGCAACAAAACGTCGGAGAAAACGTCGGAGAAAACGTCGGAGAAAACGTCGGAGAAAATCCTGACCGCTGTCCGCAAAAATCCCACGCTCACCATTGCCGAGCTTGCAAAAATAACCGGCGTTACAACCCGCAGCATTGAGCGGGCTCTGACCAAGTTGCAACAAGAAACCCGTCTGATCCGCGTCGGCCATGACAAAGGCGGCCACTGGAAAGTGCCGGACTCAAAATGAACACAACGCCCCTAAACCTTGACCACACCAAGCCCACGGTGCAAACAGAGCTTCTGAACTGGCTACCCGTCATCATCGGGTTGGCTGTGTTGTATGTGCCCAGCCTGATTGATTTGTTCAAAGGCATCTGGAGCAGCGACGAACAACTGCACGGCCCCATTGTGCTGGGCATCAGCCTGTGGCTGCTTTACCGCAACTGGGCCGCCATGGAGCTTGCCGCACAGGGACAACGCCCCAGCGCCTGGGGCTGGCCAATTTTTGTGTTTGGCCTGCTGCTGTATGCACTGGGTCGCTCGCAAGACATTTTGCTGTTTGAAATTGGTTCCGTCATCTGGCTGCTGGTGGGCCTGCTGCTGCTACAGCGCGGCACCAAGGCACTCAAGGCGCAATGGTTTGCGCTGTTTTTTATGATCTTCATGGTGCCGCTGCCCGGTGCCGTGGTGGACACCGTCACCATGCCCATGAAAATGGCCGTATCCTATGCCGCCGAGCATGTGCTGTTTTGGGCTGGCTACCCCATTGGCCGCAACGGCGTTGTGCTGCAAATTGGCCAATACATGCTGCTGGTGGCTGACGCCTGCGCCGGCTTGCACACGCTGCTCACGCTGGAAGCGCTGGGCCTGCTGTACCTGAACCTTGTGCGGCGCGACTCCCTGTTCAGAAACGTCGGCCTGGCCATCTTGATCGTGCCCATCTCGTTCACCGCCAACGTCATCCGGGTGATGGCCCTGAGCCTGATCACCTACCACTGGGGCGACGCCGCTGGCCAGGGCTTTTTGCACGGGTTTGCGGGCATGGTGCTGTTTTTAAGCGCGCTGCTGCTCATCATCGGGTTTGACACCTTGCTGCACGCGTTTGAAAACTACCGCCAGCGGCACAGCGTGAAAACCTCATAGCCAAATATGCCGCTACCGCCTGATTTATAAGCGCACAATGCTACGAATTTAATAGCAAAACAAATGAAATTTTCAACTAAATCTATCGTTCTGCTGGTGCTTATGGTGGCCGCTGCACTTACCTTGGGCGACGCATCCGCATATCCTGCTTGCTGATCAGCGTTCCAAGATTGATCTGGAGCATTTGCTGCCCAAGGAATTTGGTGACTGGCGTGAACTGCAGCAGTCCAAAGCCCAAATCATCAACCCGCAGCAAACAGCCTTGCTTCAAAAGCTATACACCCAAACCCTTTCTCGCTCCTATGTGAACAGCGACGGTGTAGTCATCATGTTGGCGATTGCCTACGGCGCAAATCAAAGCGATGGCGTTTGCATTGCACTACCCAGAAGTGTGCTACCCGGCCCGGGCTTTCAAATGCTATCGAAGGAAAATGGGACACTCAGTGCAAGGCTTGGAGACATACCGGTCAAGAGATTAATGGCCAAACTAGGCAATCGGTCTGAGCCCGTCACCTACTGGTCAACACTTGGGGACCAGGTTGTGCGAGGCGGCATCCAGACAAAACTGGCCCAAATTCAGTTCGGGCTTAAGGGCAAATTCATGATGGACTCATTTTCCGCGTCTCAACCATCGACGCTGATGCCGCTGCTGCCTTTTCCATTCACCAACAATTTGTAGCGGCGCTGGTCAATGATCTAAGCCCGCCAGAACGCGAGCGGCTCGCCGGTCTTCGCGCAAACGAGTTGCCATGAGTTCAGTCGTTACCCCCGCAACGTCGGCTTTTTTCCCGCCGGCGCTGGCCGGTTCTGACGTTCCAGATGGCTGTTTTTCTTTCGCTATTCGGACTGAATCCAACGAGCCGGTTCCGGCGACGATGGCAGTGCGCTACGGCAAGTCGGGTGGATCCTTCTGGTAGTGGTCGGCTTGCTGGGGGTTACGGCGGAAAGCGCCCACTGGCAAGATTTCAAAAATTATCTGGTGAAAAAACGTGGCAGCCTGTTGCTGCTAGGCACATTCTTTGCTTTGGCCATGCTGTCATCGCTTTGGTCGGAAGCGCCATTTGTGACCTTTAAAAGGGCGGCGCTGCTGGGCATCGTTTTTTGATGGCCGTGTTTGCCGTATTCACAATGGCGATCAACAAGACACCATTGGCCACGGCCCTCGTACCGCCGCTCGCCTCGCTGCTCGCCATTTCCATACTGTTCACCGCACTCTTCCCACATGCCGCGTTCACACCCCTTGGCTGGCAAGGCGCTAACCGGTCAGAAAAAAATGAGATGGGCCAACTGGCCTCTCTTCTCGTATTGGCCAGTTTCTTCCTGACGCCACAAAGCGGCTACCTGCATCGGCTCAAATCCGGTCTTAATAGTGTGTGGCCTCATCGCATTGGCCCTGTCCAGAAGCACGACATCAATCATGGCACTGGTATTGACCGCGGGAATACTAAGTATTGGTTTTGGTTTGCTCTGCTGAACAAACATAGAACATGGATTGTTCCATTTTTTCTAGCAACATTCGCTTTGCTAGTTGCTCTCAGCATAGCGCTTCTATTTGACTGGCTCCCATCAATTGCAGAGATAAGGAACAGAATTATTCTCTGTGATTGGAAAATCAGAAAACTTGACGGGCCGCACAAAACTATGGGATCTCGTCACCGCGCAAAATATGTTTCGCAGTGAAATATATGGCGGCGGTTACGGAGGATTTTGGGATATATCTGGCGAACGAATTTTGTATATCACCAGACAACTTGGGTTTGCTCCGATTCAGGCACACAACGGTTATTTGGATATATTCAATGACCTTGGCTACATTGGCTTAGCGCTGGCATGCTTCATTCTTGTCTATTACGCCTTTAATCTGGCATCCGGCATTTTGAGTAAAGCCCATGGCAAGCCCGTGCCGAAATTTCTTTTGCACTTGGCATTTATATTTTTATTTCCAACTTCTCAGAAAGCTCCTTGTTTCGCACCACACAGTTTTTGAATTTGTTATTTGTCGTGTCATTTATTTACGCCGCCGGTGGCTCAGCCCGACCTAACCGGCAATTTAAGTATTTGAATACTGAACTGAGTAAGGTTGAGCTTCGATCGCCGTGATTTTTTGACCGCACTGGCAGGCGGCATGGTTGCCTTAACCAACGCAGAGGCCGCCAACTTGGAGGGTTGCGGGCAAGGCGACGGCCCGTCCGATCCGGACTCATTGGCCCGAGCGGGCGCGCTGCGCGGAATAGTGGTCGGCGCAGCGGTCAGTTCCGAGCAGTTCATCGACACCAGTTACCGCGCCGTCCTACTCCAGGACTGCGCCGCCTTGGTGCCCGAATGGCAAATGAAGTGGACTGCCACCCGCAAGGCACCCAACACCTTCGACTTCGCTGGAATGGACTTGATTGCCCGGTTTGCAAGCGACCACTGCTTGGGCCTGCGTGGGCACCTCTCATCTGGCATGGCCAATGCCGCTGGGCAGAGCAGGAAATACTGGCAGGTGGCGCCCAGCGGCATTTGGAACCCATATCCGCGTCACCGTTGGCCGATACAAAAGCCAGATAACTTCGTGGGATGTCGTCAACCAAGCCATCAGGCCAGAAGATGGAATCGACGGCGGGCTGCGCAACACACCCTGGTATCGCGCACTAAGCACGGACTACATCGCCAATGCGTTTCACCTGGCAAGACAAATGGACCCGAACGCACGGCTGGTCTGCAACGACTACAACATGGGAGTACGAGCCGCAAGGCGCAAGCCATTTTGGCACTCGTGTTGTCGCTGCGTGACAAAGGTGTGCCAATCGACGCCGTCGGTTTGCAGTCTCACCTTTGGGCGACCAAAAGGCCGCTGCGCACTGATGCACTCAAGAATTTCTGCAGAACGCTGGTGCGCAACGGCGTCGACGTTTTGATTACGGAACTTGATGTCAGGGAGACGGACTTCAATTTGACCGCTGCACAGCGTGACAAGAATTCCGCCGCAGTCGTAAAAACGTATCTGGAAACTGTTTTCGCTGAGGTTATCCCCAAAGAGTTAACACTCTGGGGCTTGAGCGATCGCTACAGTTGGTTGAGAAAACCAAAATTCAACCCTGAAAACCCCCTGGGCTACATCAATGGCGGTTTGGCATACAGCGAAGAAATGGCACGCCAACAGATGCGACAGGTACTACTTGACGCCATTCAAAGTGTCCCCATTCAATACAAGAAAAAAGCAACTTACCATGAAGAAAAATATCGGCTATTTGTCAGGTGCGCCCCGTGTCACAACACGACCAACCGGGCAAAGTGGTGGCGCGCGCGCACACGTGTTGGGCGTAACCAATGCCTATCAACACCATGGCTGGCAAATCAAACCTTTTATATTCGGGGACCAAGTAGACTTTGAAGGCAAATCATCCTCCACGCTTAAGGATGTTTTGCTTAGCAATGCCGTGGGACGCGTCGCAGCAGATTTGGCGCGAATAGGCCTCAGCAAAAAAAACTCATTGAATGCTTTTAAACAAATCGGCACTGACGTAGATTATGTATATGAAAGATTTGCCGTCTTTCAAGCCCTAGGTAAACCATTTAAGGCGGCTGGCGTGCCATGGATTATTGAAACACAGGGTTTGTTCTACCACGAGGCGAGGTTTGACCGGAAAAGTATCAGCCTGGCCCGGTTAGCAAAGAAAATGGAGATAGCCACCTACCACGATTGCGACATCATCATCGCGGTTAGCGATGTGCTTAAGAATCTATTGGTATCCCAGACCGGCGTGAATCCAAACAAAGTGATCGTGGTTTCCAAACGGTGTGGATACCACCAAGTTTGCGCCGAGCAAGGCCATGCAGCAGCAACTCAATCCAGCGCCATTCCAGTTATTGGGTTTGTCGGTGGTCTTCTGCGGTGGCAAGGGGTCGACTTTTTATTAAAGGCCATTGCACTGGCCAAGAAATCCGGCTCACCTATAAGGCCATTATTGTTGGCGACGGCGATGAGCGAACGGCTTTGAACTGGCCAAAGAACTGAAAATTGATGACATCGTCACTTTCACGGGTCGTGTGTCTGGTGATTCCGTGCCAAGTTATATCGAGAAGTTTGATCTTTGTTTTTCAGGGCAGTTGCCGTCTGCAATCGGGGGAATGTACCACTCGCCATTAAAAATATACGAATATATGGCGATGGGCAAACCAGTGCTGGCATCCAATTTTGCTGATGCCCGTTCAGTAATTACTGGAAAGGAACTGGATTTTTGTTCGAAGCAGGAGACTTGGATTCACTCACCTCCGCTCTGATTGAATGCCATTCAAGCGACACGAATTCGCAAAAATGGGCCATATGGCCCGTGAAGAAATCGTTCGTAGTCACAGTTGGAATGCGCGTGTTTCCGACATGATTTCCGAGATTGACAGCATTCTGGTGCAACTGATGCCAACACTGCAAAACCATTTTGACACCACCGTCAATCGTTAGTGATTGCTATATGCACGTACTGTCGTCCCACATTACTAAAGAATTTGCTAGCCAATTTAGAAGCGATTGCAGTCACGCAATTGGCCGATACCACCATTTCAATTTTGGTGGTGGACAATGATTCCAATATGTCGGCAAAGACAACTACGGCCAACGCTGCGGCAACATCAAAATACAACGTCACCTACTTGGCGCAACCAATAAAAGGCCTATCCACGGTCAGGAACACGGCCTCGAGTTTGCAAAAATGACGATTTTCTTGTCTTCGTTGATGACGACGAGCAAGTTGAAAACCAGTGGCTGGAAGAGTTACTTGCAAATGCGCGAATTCACAACGCTGCATTTGTCATAGGTCCTGTTCGCCCGACTTTCCCGCCAGGCACCCCAAAGTATTTCATAGACAGTGGGCTTTACTTCCGTGAAGAATACAAAAATGGCAAAACCATAAATGGAGGCAACTCAGGCAACGCTTTGATTGATATTAAATTTATCGAAAAATATGCGATTCGCTTTTAGGGAAGATTTTAATAAATCAGTTGGTGAAGACACGTTTTTT
>JADJFX010000008.1 GCA_016708345.1 Candidatus Rhodoferax bjergmarkensis | reverse complement strand
CCGGCTGAGCAACTGCCCGCTGGCATCAAGCGGGCTCTTGCGCATCCCACGCCACCACCGCATCTCGGCACTCGATGTTGCGGTAATCGTGTACCACCGGCTCGGCCACAGCGGCGTTGCCCTGCGTGCGAATGCGCCACTGCAGCCAGCCAATCCACAACACCAGCTCGGCCAGCGCGGCGGCACGCGGGTTCAGCTCAATGCCCTGCAATTGCCAGGTGACGGTCTCAAAACCCCCGGCAATCCCGTCTTGCGCGTCCCCCAAAGCGGTCAACTGGTTGAGCACCTCGCCCTCCAGCCGCTTGAGGTGCTCCAGCGCCACATACAAAAAATTGGCACTGCCACAGGCCGGGTCCAGCACGCGCACGCTGCACAGCCGGTGGTGAAACGCCTTGACCTGCGCACGCGCCTCACGCCATTTGGCGCGCACAGCGGCGTCATGGCGCTGGCTGGCTTGCTGGTCGGCTTTGAGCTGCTGGCGGTCAAAACTGGCGGCATCCACACCCCCTTTGGCCAGCGGCGGGTTGGCCTCCAGCTCGGCTGCCTCCGTACGCCAGCACCAGCGCGGCGGCTTGCGCGTTGGCCCATTCGGCGCGCAGGGGCTCAACCACCGTGGGCAGCACCAGCCGCTCCACATAGGCGCGCGGCGTGTAGTGCGCGCCCAGCGCGTGGCGCTCGGTGGGGTTGAGCGCGCGCTCCAGCAGGGTGCCAAAAATGGCGGGCTCCACCTCGCGCCAGTTGGCCTGCGCGGCTTCGATCAGCAGGTCAATCTGCTCGGGCTTGAGCAGCAGGCTGTAGCCGTCGGCAGCAGAGTTTTTGAACAGCTTGCCATTGAAATGCAGTACTTTGGCGGCCAGCACGGGGCTGAAACCGCCCCGGTCCATGTCGGTCCACAGGCTTTGCAGCATCAGCCGCAACGTGGGCGGGTCGGCGCGGTGGGCTTGGAGCAGGCCCATAAAAGCGTCTTTGGGCAATAGCCCCACGTCTTCGGCAAACATTGAAAAAAGGCAGCGGGTGAGGAAAGATGCTACGTTTTCAGGGAGCTGCTTGCGCACGCGGGACGCGCAAACGCCATATTTGCTCAATTACCCTTCACCGCGTTGCCTGCAACCGTGTTGCTTTCCACCGTGTTGCCTTCGATGGACTTGGCCAGCCGCGCCAGCAGGTCGGCCACCTGGCGGGTCACGCGGGCGCTGATGCGCGCCGGGTTCAGGCTGTGGGGGTCGAGCCAGATTTGGCGCAGGCGCTCGCGGATATCGGCGCGGGCCAAATCGTCCAAGCGAATGCGGTGGCTGCGCGGGTCGTGAAACGGGGTGTGGTGGCACCGCTCTGGCTGAATTCGGCGTACACCTCAATCACGGTGCCCACATCCACCACCAGCACAAACGGCGGGCGGCCCCCCCTCTGGCAGCGCGGGCGTAGCCCTCGGCCTGGCTGCGGGCGCGCAACAGGCCATCGTCAAAGCCCTTGGTGTGGCCGGCGGCTTTGAGCTTTTTGGACTCCAGGCAAAACGCGCCTTGGCGGTAGCAGTCAATGCGCCCGGCGCTGCTGGTGCCGTCGCCATGGCGGAAGGTCACCGGGCGCTCAAACATATAGTCTTGCGCGGGCGTAGGGTGGGGTTTGTCCACGCCCAAGAGCGCGCACAGGTCGATGACAAAGCTCTGCGCGGTGGAGAGTTCACTGGCCGTGCTGCCGCGCCAGCGGGTGATGAAGGCGTGGGCGGCGGTGTCGGCGGGGGTGGCTGGTGGGGGTGGGGTGGCTTCGTGGTGCATGTGGCGGTATCTCCCTTGGCGGGGAATGATACCCAAGGCCAAGCCAAGCGCGGTATCGACCAGAATCATGCTGGCACTGTCTTTGCATACGCCTAAAGCGTATGATATGTCATGCGCTACGAATTTATTGAGTCCGGCCTGTTTTCCAGGATGGTGTATGACTACCTCAGTGAAGACGACTACACCGCCTTTCAACAGTTTCTACTGGAACAGCCTGAGGCGGGGGATGTGGTCAAGGGCTCGGGTGGCGTGCGCAAAGTGCGCTGGGCGCGTGCTGGGGCAGGCAAGTCTGGCGGTGTGCGGGTGTGCTACTACACACGCAACACCGCAGGGCAGATTTTGTTGCTGGTGATCTACGCCAAGAGCGTGCGTGCCAGCATCTCAGGTGCGGTTTTGAAACAATTGAAGGAGTTGCTAGATCATGATGACTGATGCACAACTGCAAGCGCGTGATGCCAAGCGCGACATCGGGGCTGAATTGTTGGAGGCTGTTCGCGAGGCAAAGGCCGGGCTCTGGGCACGCAAAACCACGTTTGAGGCACTGCCCGATGGCAGTGTGCGTCGCTCGGTGCTGCACCCCGATGGTGTGGGAGACACGCAAGAGGTACTCACCGGCTCCAGGTGGCAATTAATGGCGGCCCGCATGCAGTCGGGTCTGACGCAATCGGAGTTTGCCCGCGCCACCGGGGTCTCGGTACGTACGCTGCAAGAGTGGGAGCAGGGCCGCAAAGTGCCCAGCGGGGCGGCACAAAGCTTGCTCAAGTTGGTTAGCCGCCACCCGGAACTGCTGGGTGAACTGACGTAATACACCCACGCAGCGCCTGGGCGGTAAAGACCTTGCTCACAGTGGCAGCCCTTCACAGGCAATATTGGCCAGAAGAGCCCGGTTGGCATGGTGGGTTTGTCTGGCTCGTCTACCGAACAGCACGGCACCAACGGTGTCGTAGTCCGCAGACACTTGCGCCACAAAAAGGCGGCTGATCAGGATGCCATTGCCTTGTCCAACAACCGCAACCCCGAAGCCTCCTGACCCGCACCGCGCGCAGCGCGCAACCGAAAACGGGTTTCAGCATCAAACTCGGCCAGCATGCCGCCCTGCGGGCTCGCCCATCAGCGTTTGGGCGGCGGTGTTGATCATGCTGCCAACAATTGGCTTTCAAGTGCATCCTGTATGGCAATCGGCGCAAACACATCAACCGGGTACAGATAACTTTCGCCGGACTCGTCCACCACCCGAAGCAAGCCACGCGCCTGCGCTTTGGGGTCGTCTTCCAGCTTGTAGAGCTTGCGCGATTCAAGCGACGCTTCATAGCCCGCGTTTTTGATGCAAACCGTCCAGTTCATAACAGCTCCTTGATTTTTAGTTCGACTTTGCCGACTCCATGAGCTTCGTACCAGTGTAGTTCTGCTTGGCAGATTTCACCTGCGAGTTGCCAGTTCATCATTTGTCCATCCGCAAGAGTTTGGCGAGAGTGACCATCAGCGCCAAATCGGCACCACTGCCGACATGGTGGGTTTGGGCATCGAGTGTGGTGCTGGTGTTCATTGGGGTCACCCGGTTGTGGACAGTTTCAGACTATGGGCTCACTATAGTATGTGGCTCCAAGCCGCGCGCTACTGGCCAAACAGCTTCTTGAACCCGGTGCCAACCTTGTCCCCCAGGGATGCCCCAGCGCCGGTGCCCACACCGGGCATGAGCGCCGTGCCAATGGCAGCGCCAACCAGGGCCGAGCGTGTCAGCATCACCTCGGGTGCATCCAGTGTGCCGCTCACCACCAGTGGCACGCCCACCGCGCCGCCGAGCATGGCCGATGCAAGTTCCACCGATACCCGTCCGCTAAGCGCCTGCTTGCTTGAAATGGCCACATTGCCGCTCGCCCTGAGCACGCCCGAGCTGGCCACCAGGTTGGTCAGTTGCGCTGCGCGGCCTTGGGTGGTGACCTGACCGGACAGCACATCCAGCTCAGTTTCGCCGCCCCGGCTCAAGCCAACGGTTTTGATGGCTTTGGCCAGATCAAGGCCATCCAGCATGGCGTGGCGCACAGTAAATTGACTTTGCGTCTGCAGCACCTCGCTGATGGAACCCACTTGGGCCGTGCGGGCGGACAAGGTGGTGTCGGCTTGCAGCTGCCCGCTCAGGATCGGGTGCGGGCCGCCCAACGCCGCCACCTGCAGCGCCCGGGTTTGCAACCGCCCTTTGAGTGAAAATTCGCCCCCCGGCTGCGGGGCAGGCTGCAACTGCAGCGCGCCTTTGACGGTGCCACCGGCCACATCCAGCGCCAGCGTCCACTCGTTGCCCTGGCGGCGCAGCCTGGCCTTGGCACCCTGAAATTGCCCATGCAGAATGTGCAGGTCTGCAGAGTCGGGCAAGCCTGCGCCGTCCAGCCGCACATCGGCATCGAGCGTGGTGCTGGCACCTTTGGCGCTGACCCAGGTGACATGGTCCAGCACCGTGCGCGCCGGGATGTACTGCGAATTAGATGCCTTTTCAGGCTCTTGCGCAGAGGGGGCGTGCGCAGAGCGCTTCTTTTTTTGTAGCACTGCAAGCAGTTTGTCAATGCCGGCCTGGGGCAGCATGGCGCGGCGCACCAGCAGCGTGGCCAGTTCCAGCCGCCCGGCCAGCAGGGCGCTCCAAGCCGGGCGCACTTCCAGCCGCTCGGCGCTCAGTGGCGGGCGTGTTTGCACTTCAACGCCTTGCAGGGCCACGGCGGGCAGCGGCCACACAGCCACCTCAATGCGCGCCAGCTTCACCGCTACGCCCAGTGCGCTGCTGGCTTCGGCTTCAACCCTGGCCTTGACATCATCGGTGCCAATCCAACGCTGCAAAAACCAGGCGAGCGCCGCCATCAAGAGCAAAAACACCAGACTGGTGCCCAACAACCATTTAAAAACAGGGTTCATGCCGACATTTTGCATAAACTACACCCCATCCCGGCCCGTTAAGGCTTTGCGGGCTCTCCCCGCAAAGCCCGGTGGTTTAAAGTGACACGCAGTTTTCAACGTATCCGTTGGGGCGTGATCCGCAAAGGTATGCAACTTATGAACTCTTCTACTCTCGTCGCTCGCTTCATGATGGGTTCGCTCATTGTTGGCGCGAACATGCTGGCCACGTTTTCCGGCGCACTGGCCGCGCCCATGCCAAGCCGGGAGCCGGTGCTGCGCATCGAAACCGGCGCGCATCTGGCAGCGATCACCCGCATCTCGACCGACAAAACCGGGCGCTGGCTCGTGACGGCCTCAGAAGACAAGACGGCCCGCCTTTGGGACAGTCGCAATGGCGAGGCCCTGACGGTGCTGCGTCCCCCGCTGGGCAGCGACAGCGTGGGCGCGGTGTATGCAGCCGCCATGTCGCCTGACGGGCGCAGTGTGGCGCTGGGCGGCAACTCCAATTTTGGCGATGGCAGCCACCTGATGCACTTGTTCGACCGGGCCAGCGCCAGCGTACTGCCCAAGAGCACCATCACCGGACTGGAAGCGCCCCTGACACAACTGGCCTGGTCACCCGACAGCCAGTTGCTGGCGATTGGCCTGCGCCAGGGCGGTTTGCGTGTGTTTCGCCGCGATTTGCAATTTGTCGGGACCGACCCGGAATTCAATGAAGCCATTTTTGGCGCAGATTTCTCAGCCGATGGTCGTCTGGCGGTGGCCTCCATCGACGGTTCTGTTCGCGTCTATCAAATAGGTCGCAAGGGACTGGAGCGCACTGCACGCTTTGCCGCGCCAGGCGGCAAGCCCTATGGCGTGTCGTTTTCACCGGATGGCAGAACGCTGGCCATTGGCTACCAGGACAGCGCCCGTGTGGACATTCTGGACACCAGCAGCCTCAAACCGGTGCATCGCATTGATTTGGGCAGCGGCAATCTGGGCCGCGTTGCCTGGTCAGCCGATGGTGCCACCCTGTTTGCCGGGGGCGGCTACACACGGGGCGGTCGTTTTCCCGTGCTGGCCTTTGGCAACCGCGGCACTGGCCAGGACACCGAGCTGGGGAGTTTTTCAAACACCATCATGTCGCTGGTTGCCCTGCCGGGCGGGCAAGTTGCTTGCGCCTCAGCGGAGCCGGGTTGGGCCGTGTTCAGCATGAACGGGCAGCGGGTGGCCTCCAGCCAGGCGCAAACCGGAGATTTTCGCGATCTGGCCGATCAGTTTCGGGTCAGCCCCGATGCCAGCGTACTCTCCTTTGCCATGCGCGCCGGTGGCGAGTCCCAGCTGTTTGACCTCAATGCCAGCAGCCTGAGAACGGGCACCGCGCCGGATGCGACCGCAGCCCCGCAGCAAAGCGGCGAGCCGTATGTGGAGAACTGGCAAAACTCGACAAGCCCCAAAGTGGGTGGCCGGGCCTTGCCCCTGCGCCAGGGCGAGGTTTCGCGCAGCCTGGCCATCAGCAGCACCGACAGCAGCTTTGTGCTGGGCACAGAATGGTTTGTGCGCCGCTACACCAAAAATGGTGCGCCTCTGTGGACACAGCGCATTGCCGCCCCGGCCTGGGCCGTCAATCTCAGCGCCGATGGCCGCTGGGTGGTGGCCGGCCTGGGTGATGGCAGCGTGCGCTGGTTTCGCACCCAGGATGGCATGGAGCAGCTGGCCTTGTTTGCCCATGCAGACAAAACACGCTGGATCGTCTGGACGCCCAGCGGCTATTACGACACCGCCGTCGGCGGGGAAAGTTTGGTGGGCTGGCACCTGAACCGCGCTTTCAACCAATCGGCAGATTTTTTCAGCGCCGGGCGTTTTCGTGACCGCTTGTACCGGCCCGATGTGATTCAAAAAGTGCTGAGCACGGGCGATGAAAAAGAGGCTTTCCGCGCGGCCCAGGCCGATCTGGCAGCGCTCACGCTGGCCAAGACTTCGGCAGCCAAAGAAGTGGCGGCAAAACCTGTGACTGTGCTGGCCAGCAGCAGCGACATCACCGAGATGCTGCCGCCCATTGTGGAGCTGCGCTCCAACCCGATGGCCGAGACCAATGCCACCACCGTGCCGGTTCGTTTTGAAGTGCGCACGGCCAGCAATGCCCCCGTGTCTGGTGTGAAGGCGCGCGTCAATGGCAAGCTGGTACGCGACCTCAAAGGCAAGGGGCTGCGAGCGGCGGGGGTGCAGGAAATAGAGGTGCCCTTGCCCTCGTCCGACGCCGAAATCATGCTGTTTGCGGAAAACCGTTACGGCAAGTCCGACCCCGTGACGGTGAAGGTGGTGCGCGCCAAGGAGACTACGGTTGCTGCACCCCCCGAAAAATACGAAAAGCTGTACCTGCTGATCGTCGGCATTTCCAAATACCCGGCACCCTACACGCTGGATTTGGCCAACAAAGACGCGCGTGATTTCGCCCTGCACATGGAAAAACAAGCCGGCCAGCTCTACACCAGCGCAGTCCCCAAGCTGCTGATTGACGAACAGGCGTCACGGCAAAATATTCTCGATGGCCTGAAATGGCTCAGCAACAGCGTGGGCGAGAAAGATGCAGGGGTTGTTTTCTTTGCCGGTCACGGCGAAAACATAGGGGCCAATTATTTCTTCATCCCCGGCGGCGAGAGTTCCTTTCCGGCCAAGGGTGAAATCAAGAGCGAAGCCGATATGGCCGCGTGGAAAGCCAAAAATGCGCAATCCGCCTGGGTATCGGGTGATGAAATTGCCAAAACCTTGCACAGCCTCAAAGGGCGGGCCGTCTTTTTTGTCGACACTTGCCATGCGGGGGCGTTGGCACGCCAGGCCACCCGCTCAAGCAGTAACATGACGGGCACACTCAATGCGCTGAGTGAGGAAAAAGGCGTGATTGTGTTTGCCTCATCGACCAGCAAGGAGTTGTCACAGGAAGACCCCGAATGGGGCAACGGCGCTTTTACCAAGGCGCTTATCGAAGGCATTCAGGGCAAGGCAGACAAGGATAAAACAGGCCTGATCCGGCCCAGCTACCTGTCCGCCTACGTCAGTGACCGGGTGCGCGAATTGACCAAGGGCGAGCAGCGCCCCACCATGCTCACGGTCGATATTGACGACCCGATTGCCTCCAAAACCAGATAGCATTCACTTTTAACGGGAGCTGTTCCATGTCAAATTTTCGATTTACCCTGCGGCCCATGGCCGCCATCGTGCTGAGCCTGCTGTCGGTGAGCTGCGCCACCAATCCGGATGGCACCCTCAAGAAAAATGCGGACGGAACTTTCATGTTGGATGAAAAGGCCAAGGGTGCCTTGATGGGTGCGGTGGCCGGCTGCGCCCTCGCCGCCGCCACTGACAATGATTGCGCCAAAGGAGCGGTGATTGGCGCGGTAGCCGGTTTTCTGATCAGCTGGTATTTTGAATCCCAGAAAA
This sequence comes from Candidatus Rhodoferax bjergmarkensis, assembly GCA_016708345.1. Lineage (GTDB taxonomy): Bacteria > Pseudomonadota > Gammaproteobacteria > Burkholderiales > Burkholderiaceae_C > Rhodoferax > Rhodoferax bjergmarkensis. The sequence goes on along the minus strand of JADJFX010000008.1, from coordinate 406,700 downwards.
TTGCGGATGCCACGGTGGTCAACAACCAGTATGCCAAAGCCAAAGGAAAAGGGGCCATCAAGCCGCCCAAGGACGACATCATTCCGGCGTCCTTCACCACCCAGGTTGCAGAGTCGCCGGCCAGCTCGGACGGGCAAAAGGAGGTCAAAATCACCTCCAAGACCGACCTGATTGGCTACGGTGACCAAGTGCCCGAGATGCAGCAAAAATATGCAATTTACGATGAAAAAAACAAGCTGGTCGAAGAAAAAACCGAAACACTGACCTCCGTTGACGGCGCAGGGCGGTACCAGACCAATTCAAAATTCAAGCTTCCGGCAAATGCCAAGGGCAAGCATTACACAGTCAAAACCACCTTGGCCAGCAATTCAAAAACCTACAAGGAAAGCAGCTACAAGATTGCTTTTGCCGACGACGGGCAGGTCACTCTGGTGGCCATGGCACCGGTGCAGTAAAGCGCCCCATAAAGCCCGTGGCCTTGTAAATCGGCAAACAAGCAGCCCCACACTACTACCAAGCACTAGGGGCTGGCACTCAACCCGATCCGCTGCAAGCAGGCACAATACGGCTTGGCGTTTGTCTCGCCCACCCCTTTTTTGTGAAAAATGCTTGAAGTCTCTGATCTGAAATGCGTACGCGGCGAACGTCCTTTGTTCGACGGCGTCGGCTTTCGACTGGGCAGTGGCCAACTGCTGTATGTACGCGGGGCCAATGGCGCAGGCAAGACCAGCATGCTGCGCCTGCTGTGCGGCTTGTCGCCCGCAGAGTCAGGACAAATTTTGTGGGATGGCGTGCCTATTCACGAACTTGGCGAACTTTACCGGCAGGACTTGTTCTATTTGGGCCACCACAACGCCCTGCAAGAAGCGCTCACCGTGGGCGAAAACCTCGCGTTTTATGCCAACCTGGCCGGTACCCGGCCCAGTGAAGCGGATATTGCCCATGCCCTTTCACGCATTGGATTGCGGCCCTGCCAAAGCAAACTTGTTCGGCATCTCTCACAGGGCCAAAAGCGGCGCGTGGCCTTGTCCCGCCTGATGCTCAACCGTGCCAGACTGTGGATTCTGGATGAGCCCTTTGTCGCGCTGGACGTGGCCGCCATCACGCTGCTGGCCGATCTGGTGGCCGCGCACCTGGCACAAGGCGGTCTGGCGGTGTTCACCAGCCACCAGGAAGTCGCCATTGGAACGGCACCGCCGCAAATTCTGGAGCTGGGCGCATGAAAGCCGTGGCGTGGTCACCTGTTTTTTTTGCGGTCGTGCGCCGGGAAGTCACTTTGAGCATGCGGCAAAAAGGCGAGGTGCTCACGCCGCTGTTTTTTTTCGTGGTGGTGGCCAGCCTGTTTCCTTTGGGTATCGGTCCCGAAGCCGCACTGCTGCTGCGCATGGCACCGGGCGTGCTGTGGGTCAGTGCCCTGCTGGCCGCCATGCTTTCCCTGCAACGCTTGTTCGCCGTGGATTATGCCGATGGCTCGCTTGAGCAACTGGCTTTGTCGTCCACGCCGCTGGGTTTGTTGGTGGTGGCCAAGGCGCTGTCGCATTTTCTGCTTTCAGGCTTGCCGCTGGTGCTGATGGCACCGGTGCTGGGCCTGCAGTTTGGGCTCGATGGGCGGGCTTTGGGCCTTTTGATGCTGTCTTTGCTGTTGGGCACTCCCACCTTGTCCCTGATTGGCAGTATTGGCGCTGCCCTGACTTTGGGCGTACGCGGTGCCGGGGTATTGCTGTCGCTGTTAATCTTGCCTCTGTATATTCCGGTGCTGATCTTTGGCGCTGGCGCGGTAGAGGCGGATGCGGCCGGTCTGGGTGCCGGTGGCCACCTGTCGTTGTTGGCCGCATTGCTGGTTCTGTCAGCATTTTTTGCGCCCCTGGCCACCACGGCCGCCCTCAAAATTTCATTGGAATGAAAACAAGCGAAATGCATTGGTTCAAATTTTCATCGCCCCAGAACTTCTACCATTTGGCGGGTCGTCTCCAGCCCTGGTTTGCTGCACTGGCCCTCGTGCTCACGGTCGTGGGGCTCTGGATTTCCTTTTTTGTGGCCCCCACCGACGCCCAGCAAGGTCAGGGCTACCGCATCATCTTTGTACATGTGCCGACCTCCCAAATGTCCATGTTCATCTACTTGGTCATGGCTGCCTGGGCAGGCGTGGGGCTGGCCTTCAATACCCGCTTGTCCGGCATGATGGCCTCGGCGCTGGCACCCACCGGTGCCTTGTTCGCCTTCTTGTCGCTCGTCACAGGCTCCCTGTGGGGAAAACCGATGTGGGGCACCTGGTGGGTCTGGGACGCCCGGTTGACCTCCGAGCTGATTCTTCTGTTTTTGTACCTGGGCTTTCTGGCGCTGCAGTCCAGCATTGACGACCCGCGCCGCGCCGACAAAGCCTGCGCCGTGCTGGCGTTGGTGGGTGTGGTCAATGTGCCCATCATCTATTTTTCAGTCAAATGGTGGAACACCCTGCACCAGGGTGCATCGGTGTCATTGACCCGTGCCCCCTCCATGGCCAGCACCATGCTGACCGGCATGCTGATCATGGTGGCTGCCTTCTGGATGTACACCATCGCAGTGGCGCTGGCGCGGGTGCGCAACATCATTTTGGAGCGTGAACGTCATACGGAGTGGGTCAAACATGCAGTGGAATAGTGTTGCCGAATTTTTCGCCATGGGCGGCTATGGCTTTTATGTGTGGGGCAGCTTTGGACTGACCTTTGCCGTGATGGGGCTGGAGATGGTGCTCATCCGCAGCCAGCGCAAAAGCATCCACAAAGCGCTTCGCAACGAATTTTTGTCCGAGAAACTTTAGGTTTAACCATGAAACCCCGTCACAAACGTGCCGCCATCATTGCAGGCGGCTTGGCCGCCATCAGCATTGCAGCGTATCTGGTGCTCAACGCCTTCCAGAGCAATCTGGTTTTCTTTTTCACGCCCAGCCAGATCGCCTCTGGTGAAGCCCCCAAAAACCGTACTTTTCGGGTTGGCGGCATGGTCAAGATGGGCTCCATTGTGCGTAAAGACCTGACCGTCAATTTTGTGGTGACCGATACCGCCAAGGAAGTCAGCGTGTCCTACACCGGCATCCTGCCCGACTTGTTCAAAGAAGGCAAAGGCGTGGTGGCGCAGGGCAAGCTGGGCGAAGATGGCCACTTCACCTCCACCGAGGTGCTGGCCAAGCACGATGAAAACTACATGCCGCCCGAGGCCCAGCACGCTGTGGATGAGGCGCAAAAAACCATTAAAACGCTGAAGTAAACCGGCCAAAACAAGCATCAATGCCCCCGGCAGATGTACCGCTAACTTTGACCTTATTTGACGTTCACCGAGACCCACCATGATTCCTGAAATTGGTCATTTTTCGCTGATTCTTTCGCTCTTCGTCGCGCTGGCCATGGGCGTACTTGGCGTCGTCGGAGGGCAGCAGGGGCGCGGCGACTGGATGGCGCTGGCGCGTCCCGGAGCTCAAGCCCTGTGGCTTTTAACCGCTTTCTCGTTTGCTTGCCTGACCTACGCTTTTTATACGAATGACTTCTCGGTGGCCTATGTGGCGCAGCACTCCAACTCCAAGCTCCCAAGCATGTACCGCATTGCCGGCGTTTGGGGTGGCCATGAGGGCTCCTTGCTGCTGTGGCATTTCATGCTGACGTCCTGGATGATGGCAGTGTCGATTTTTTCCCGCCAGCTGCCCGATGCCATGGTGTCGCGCGTGCTGGGCATTTTGGGCTTGGTGGCGGTCGGCTTTCTGCTCTTTATGTTGATCACGTCCAACCCGTTTGTCCGCCTGAGTGATATTCCCGACGATGGGCGCGACCTCAATCCCCTGCTGCAAGACCCCGGCTTGGTGTTTCACCCCCCCATGCTGTACATGGGCTATGTCGGTTTCGCGGTGCCGTTCGCTTTTTCCATTGCAGCGCTGCTCAATGGTCGGCTGGACGCCGCCTGGGCACGCTGGTCGCGGCCCTGGGCCACTGCTGCCTGGATTTTTCTGACGCTGGGCATTGCCTTGGGCTCCTGGTGGGCTTATTACGAATTGGGCTGGGGCGGCTGGTGGTTTTGGGACCCGGTGGAGAACGCCTCTTTCCTGCCCTGGCTGGTGGGCACGGCGCTGATCCACTCGCTGGCCGTCACGGAAAAACGGGGCCTGTTCAGAAACTGGACCATCGTGCTGGCCATCACCGCGTTTTCGCTGAGCCTGCTGGGCACTTTTCTGGTGCGCTCAGGCGTGTTGACCTCGGTGCACGCCTTCGCCTCTGACCCCAAGCGCGGCGTGTTCATTTTGCTGTTCCTGACCGTGGTGGTGGGCGGGTCATTGACCCTGTTTGCCATGCGCGCCAGCAAGGTGCGTTCAGGCGGCTCATTTGCGCTGGTGTCGCGCGAGACTTTTCTCTTGGTCAATAACGTTTTGCTGACCACCGCCGCCGCCAGCGTGCTGCTGGGCACGCTGTACCCCTTGATCGTGGATGCGCTCAACCTGGGCAAACTGTCCGTCGGCCCGCCTTACTTCAATGCCGTGTTCACCCCCCTCATGCTGCCCGTGCTCTTTTTCATGGTGATCGGGTCTTTTGCCCGCTGGAAAAACGATACCGTGGGTGAACTCGCCAAGAAGCTGCGTCCGGTGGCCATTGTGTCGGTGCTGTTGGGCTTTACGGCACCGCTGCTGGCTGGTGCCTGGTCAGCCCTGGTGGCGCTGAGCTTGACGCTTGCTTTCTGGATTGTGCTGGCTTCAGTGCAACAAATTTACCGTCAGCTCAAAGACACCGTCAACTGGAAATCCACACCCATTTCGTTCTGGGGCATGCACGTGGCGCACATGGGCATTGCCGTGTGTGTGGTGGGCATCACCATGGTCAAGGGTTATGAAACCGAAAAAGACGTGCGCATGGCCATGGGCGACACGGTCTCGGTGGGGGGGTACACCTTCAAGCTCACGGGCATTCGCACCGTTGCAGGTCCAAACTACAACGCCGATGTGGGTGATGTCGAGTTAAGCCGTGATGGCCAGGTGCTCAAAACCCTGCACCCCGAAAAGCGCACTTATTTTTCATCCACCATGCCAATGACCGAAGCCGCGATTGACTCCAGTCTGGTGCGTGACGTGTACGTCTCGCTGGGTGAACGCCTTGAAGAGGGCCCCAACCCGGCCTGGGCCATGCGGGTGTACCACAAGCCCTTTATTACCTGGATTTGGGGCGGCTGCCTGCTGATGGCGCTGGGTGGTGCCATGGCGGCACTGGACCGTCGTTACCGCAAAAAAGTGGCGGCCACTTCGGGGGCAAGCCTGGCCAAAGGGGTTGCTGCATGAAGAAAGCACTGATTCCACTGATCTTGTTTGCCGTGCTGGTGGTGTTTTTGGGCATTGGCCTGAACCGCGACCCGCACGAAATCCCCTCCCCGCTGATCGGCAAACCAGCGCCCTTGTTCACCGCGCCACGGCTGCAAGCGCCCGACCAGCTGTTTTCTTCCAAAGACATGCTGGGCAAAGTCTGGTTGCTCAACACCTGGGCGTCCTGGTGTGTGGCCTGCCGGCAGGAGCATCCCATTTTGATGGAATTTGCCAAAACCAAGGCCTTGCCCATCATCGGACTGGATTACAAAGACCAAAATGCCGACGGCTTGAAATGGCTGGCGCGCCATGGCGACCCTTATGACCTCTCCGTGACCGACAAGGACGGGCGCATCGGCATTGATTTTGGCGTCTATGGCGTGCCGGAGTCCTTTTTGATCGACAAGGCCGGCATCATTCGCTACAAGCAAATTGGCCCCATCACCGACGAAGCCCTGCGCGACAAAATCATGCCGCTGGTTCGGGAGTTGCAAAAATGATGATGAAGTATTGGCTGGCACTCCTTCTGGCACTGCAATGCGCGTTTTCCACTTATGCCGGTGAGGCCACACCAATGGCCGAAGACCCTGTTGTGGAGCAGCGCCTGATCGTTATTTCTGAGGAATTGCGCTGTCTGGTCTGTCAAAACGAGTCCTTGGCGGGCTCGCGGGCAGACCTTGCGCTGGATTTGCGGCGTGAGATACGCACCCTCATCAAAGCCGGCAAAACCGATGCCGAAATCATGGACTTCATGGTCAACCGTTATGGCGACTTTGTCCGCTACCGGCCCCCCGTCAAACCCGTCACCTGGATGTTGTGGTTTGGCCCTTTTTTGCTGCTGATCGGCGCGGTGGTGGTGTTGATCCGCATGGTGCGCGCCAACCAGCGCAGCAGCGCCGCACCAACACTTGACCCGGCCCAGCGCGAAAAAGCCCAGTCTCTTCTCAAAGATCCGGAACTCCCCTCATGACCGCTTTTATTGCAATCACCACGCTCTTGACACTGCTGGTCGTGGCTTGGGTACTGCGGCCCTTGCTCCGGCCCGCCCCTCAAAGCGGTATATCCAGCCAGCGCTTAAACGCTGATATTTACCGCGACCAGTTACAGGCACTGGAGCGCGACCTGGCACGGGCCGCCATCAGCCAGGCAGATTTTGAAGCCACGCGCGACGAACTGCAGTTGCGCCTGCTGGACGACACCGCAGAACCCGACACGGACCCACAAACAAGCAGCACCCCCTTCTGGACGGCACGGCGCACGGCTGCGGTCATCGCACTGATGCTCCCACTTGGCGCTGTCGGCACCTACTGGTGGTTGGGTACACCGGGTGCTATTGACCCGGTGGCCACACAAAAAATGAATGACGACAAAGTTGTTCAGATGGTGGAAAGCCTGGCCGCCAAGCTCAAGGCCAACCCCGACAACCCCAAAGGCTGGGCCATGCTGGCGCGCTCGTACAAAGTGATGGGCAAATTAGCCGAGGCCGAACAAGCCTTTGAAAAAGCGGGTCAAGTTGTGAGCAACGATCCTGACTTGCTGGTGGACTACGCCGATATATTGGCGGTGCGCGGTGGCAACACGATAGAAGGCCGCCCGCTGGATTTGGTCAACCAAGCCCTCAGGCTGGACCCACGCCACCCCATGGCGCTGATGATGTCAGGTGTTGCGGCCTACCGCCGCGCCGACTTCGCGCTTGCTGCCGCCCAATGGGAAAAACTGTTGGCCGAACTAGAGCCTGGCTCGCCCGATGCACAGCAAATTGAGGCTGACATTGCAGATGCACGCGCCAAAGCCGGACAACCCGGTGCAGCAGCTGGCCGCATGACACCTGAAAATATCAACCAGATGGTGGAGCGATTGGCTGAACGCCTCAAATCCAATCCAGGCGATCTTGCAGGCTGGGCCAAACTGGCACGTGCCTACAAAGTGCAAGGCAGGCTGGCAGAAGCCGAAGATGCCTATGCCAAAGCTGGCAAACTGGTCAACAAAGATCCCAATTTACTCACCCAATACGCCGACCTGCTGGCAATGCGTGCAGGCAACAAGCTGGAGGGTAGGCCCTTGGCATTGGTCAAGCAAGCGCTTGCCCTGGACCCGAAACACCCCATGGCCTTGATGATGGCGGGATCTGCCGCTTACCGGCGCGCCGACTATGCCCAGGCCGTACTTCACTGGGAAAAGGTGCTCACCGTGTTGGACCCCGACTCCAGCGATGCCACGCAAGTGATCGCCGAAATTGCGCAAGCCCGCGCCAAAGGTGGATTGGCAACTCCAGCCAAGCCCTGATTCGCCGCCCAGCAGGCAGCCGGGGCAATTAAATGCGGCTTGTGATTTCAGGCCCAACAAGCTTCACGCGTTCAACTCGTCGCGCTGTGCTGTTTTTTATGCATTAAATCAGCCTCTACCGCGCATAAAACATGCGCGAGCAGCTCACATTTTAATAGCACTCTTGCAGTGCCTTGGGGCAAAACGCTGCAAGCTGAACCTCAAGTTCACAGAATTTGCTGGCTTGTCCAGCCACGCCTAGGCACGGAACCAAAATTTGCCTTATTTACAGTTGGACAAACCTGTGCACAACCTCAATCAAAAGTTCTATTTATCCACAGTTTTTTCTTATCCAAGCAAGTTATCCAGAAAACGGGTGCAGTTAAAAACCACACTCACGCACATTCATTGCTGCTGCGTAAGCTGTTGATTTTTAATAGTTAAAGCACCTTATCCACATGGAAGGGCAACCTTTATCTACTACCACTATCTTGAAATTTAATAAGAAGATAGAGATTCAAGAACAACTTTAAGCCACAGTTTTTGAATTTTTTAAAATGTTTAACAAGTCGAAAATTGCCTTTTGATCAAGTAAAATTTGCCAGCTCCTGCCAATCACCATTTTTGATTTCTCATCCATGCCAGCTTCTTCAACAGACAAACCGTCTGGACATGCTTCTTTTGAAATCAAAAGTTCGCAGCTGCAACTGGTAGCACTTATTCTCAAAACCAGCGACTGGTCACGTTTGCAAACTGAATTGACGCAACAATTCGGACCAAGTGGTGAAAGCCCCGATTTTTTTAGCCATGACCCCTTGGTACTTGATTTTTCGCACCTGGACGCCGACGCGCCTTTGCAAATCATTGTTCCTTTGCTCAAAACGCTGCGGTCTTGCAATTTGGTCCCCGTGGCAGTGCGTGGTGCCAACGCACAGTGGACGGCTTATGCCTTGACGCTAGGTTTGGTCGAAGCCGAGCTTGAAATTCACCGCCCACGGCCACCTGCCCAAGTAGAACCCGCACAAACACAAATAGTCAAAGAAGTTGTGCATGAAGTTGTGCATGAAATAATTCGCGAAGTTCCCGGCCCCGGCACCATGGTGGTCGATAAGCCTCTGCGCTCAGGGCAAAAAATTTACGCACGGGGTGCTGATCTGGTTGTTTTGGCCATGGTTAACCAAGGCGCTGAAGTGGTTGCCGATGGCAATATTCATGTGTATGCCCCCTTGCGCGGCAAAGCCATGGCAGGTGCCAGTGGCAATGTCAATGCCCGCATATTTTCTTTGGCTCTGGAGCCTGAACTCATTTCAATTGCAGGCATTTACCGCACCAGTGAAAATCCGCTGGCACCCGAGGTGCATGGCAAACCGGCGCAGGTTCGTTTAAGCAACGATGGCCAGGACAAGCTGCTGATTGAAGCCCTTAAAACTTGAATAATTAACTGGAAAGACATTTCACCCATGGCAAGAATCATTGTGGTTACCTCTGGCAAGGGGGGCGTAGGCAAAACAACGACCAGCGCCAGTTTTGCAACCGGACTGGCGCTGCGCGGACACAAAACAGCTGTTATTGACTTTGATGTGGGCTTGCGCAACCTGGACCTCATCATGGGCTGTGAACGCCGTGTGGTGTATGACCTGATCAATGTGATCCATGGTGAAGCCAATTTGAACCAGGCGCTCATCAAAGACAAGCAGTGCGAAAACCTCTATGTGCTGGCCGCTTCACAAACCAGGGACAAAGATGCCTTGTCGCAAGAAGGGGTCGAAAAAGTGCTGGCCGATTTGTCCGCCCTGGACTTTGAGTTCATCGTATGCGACTCGCCTGCCGGTATTGAAACCGGTGCCTTGATGGCCATGCATTTTGCCGATGAAGCCTTGGTGGTGACCAACCCGGAGGTTTCTTCGGTGCGCGATTCAGACCGCATTTTGGGCATGTTGTCGAGCAAAACCCGGCGCGCAGTTCAGGGCCACGACCCCATCAAAGAGCACTTGCTCATTACCCGTTACAACCCCTCACGCGTCAACCAGGGGCAAATGTTGTCACTCGAAGACATCCAGGACATTTTGCGCATCAAACTGATTGGCGTGATTCCGGAGAGCGAATCCGTTTTGCAGGCATCCAACCAAGGCGTGCCAGCCATTCACATGCAGGGCAGCGATGTGTCAGAAGCGTACAAAGACGTGATTGATCGCTTTCTGGGGGTTGAAAAACCCATGCGCTTCATTGAAGCGCCCAAGCAAGGGTTTTTGAAGCGCATTTTTGGAGGCAAGTAAGACCATGTCGTTCTTTTCATTTTTTGCAGGTGAAAAAAAGAAATCTGCCAACGTCGCCAAAGAACGGCTGCAAATTATTTTGGCGCACGAACGCAGCGGGCGCAATGCGGCCGAGCCTGACTATTTGCCTGCCTTGCAACGTGAACTGCTTGCGGTGATCAGCAAATACATCAAAATCAACCCCGATGACATCAAGGTTCACATGGACCGGCAAGACAACCTTGAAGTGCTGGAAGTCAAGATTGAACTGCCTGATGCAAGGTAGAAAAAATCGGTAATTTAACCGTTTAGGGTCAGTTTTTTGGGTGAATTCAAGGCCAGCTTTCGCGCTGTTGGCGCGTTGAACTGACCTGCACTTTCACCGCTTTCACACTTTGGGCGCGGCAGTCCTGAGCATTCGTTTCACTCAGTTCCCCAGCTGATTACCCCCACTCCAGCCGGATCATTGCGCAGTTTCTGGCAATCAAAAAAGGCCACGCCAGCGGGCCGAAACAGCCAAATTTCCGTTCGTCGGAAATTTTGACCATTTGTCGTTTGCGGCATACCATCCGTACCTAAAGTTTTAAAATTTGTAAAAAAATGTCACACCAATTTCATATGTCTCACCGTCTGCGCAAACCAAACCAATTGGGTTTCACCATGATTGAAATGATGGTGGGTATTGCCATTCTGGGCATTTTGGCGGCACTGGCTGCGCCAGATTTTTCAGCCACCATCAAGCGCTACCGCATCAAATCCACAGCCGATGAGTTAAGGGCGTCTTTTTTGCTTGCGCGTTCAACGGCCATTACCCGCGGGCAGCCCGTCATCATTCAAAGCACGGGTGCTTGTAAAGATAACGACTGGAGTTGTGGCTGGCAAATGTTTGTCGATGCAGATTCCAGTGGCACCATGAATGGAACCGAGAGCTTATTGCAAGTCACCACCGCACCACCTGGATATGTTCTGACCCGAACCGGCAACGGAGCCAGCAAGTTGATGACCATCGATCGCTGGGGACGTCCCATAGATCCAATTCAAACCTTTGTTGCAAACCCGCCAGAAGGGCCTTCAGACAGTTTCACCCACACTGTTTGCATTTTCAATTCCGGAAGAGTTCAAATTAAAAAACCACATCCACCAGCAGAACCAGTTGTCACATGTTCATGAAAAAAATTCCAATGAAGACCAAACGTTTTCACAAACTGCAGCGTGGCATGAGCCTGATTGAGTCTCTCATTGCCCTAGTGGTATTGGCCGTAGGCGTCATGGGTTTGGCAGGCCTGCAGGCGCGCATGCTGGTGGAGTCCCGCACCGCCAACCACCGCGCTGTGGCCATTGGTTTTATTGATGATCTGAGCAACCGCATGTTGCTCAATCGCGATGCCGCTATGGCCAACAACTACGCCATGGCTTGGAGTGATCCTAATATTCTTAAAGATAAGAATGATTGCATTGCATCTGTGTGCATTGGAGCCGACTTGGCCAAATACGATCTCAAACAGTGGCTGCAGGCACTGAACGCAGCTTTACCCAATGCCAATGCCAATATTTTTCCGTCAGCCACAGACCCACGGCAGATTGGTATCGCAGTGGCTTGGTCCGCCAATGAACGCAGTACTGAAGCCAATTACAACAATCCTTTCGCAGTGACTAACACCGGTTTCTTGGGAACCGACTGCCCCGACAAATTCATATGCCATGTGGTCTATGTTCAACCTTAATTCACCTACTGTCATGCCGAGCGCCATGCGCAGACAAGCCGGTTTTTCATTGGTAGAACTGATGGTGGGCATCACCGTTGGGCTGCTGGTGGTGGTTGCGGCCATAGGCAGCTTGGCATTTACACAAGCATCGTCCACGGTGGTGGTCGACAGTGCCGGTCTTCAGCAAAAAGCCGATGCTATTTTTCGCAATATCGCCTCTCATGTGGAACAAGCCGGTGCCTTTAATGTGGAGCCAGCTGGTGACCCTGCCAAAATAATTTTCAGCTCCGGTTTTACGGGCTTTAATGCATCTGGTTTTTATATTCAGGGGAAGGAAGGTGCAAGCAACGCACCCGATACCCTGCAGGTCAGCTACCAGAACGACGGCAACGTGAGCGACTGCATGGGCAAACGGTACCCTGATCCTACAGTTAAACCCTTCAATATTGACAACGAGTTTTCTGTGAAAAACGGGAGTTTGATGTGTTTGGGAGCCGATGCAAGTGGCAAAGATCAAGCCATTGACGTTGGTGTGGAAGACTTTCAGGTGACCTATGGAGTGCAGATAAGTGCAGGGAATTACCAGTATTTCAGTGCCAATCCAGGCCTGAACTGGACCAATGTACAAGCCGTCTCCATCTGCCTGCAATTGGCGGGTGATACCCAGGGCAATCCGCGGGTGGGCCCAGCCTTCAAGGGCTGCCGTGACCAAGACGTTGCCAATGACGGAAAAATTCGCCGCCTGTTCCGTCGCACCTTCAGCATCCGAAACGCATTGCTATGAAACTCCGCCCTTACCCATACAACACCCGGCCACCTCAGCAGGGCATAGCACTGGTAACCGTGTTGGTTTTGCTGCTTTTAAGCCTGACCGCCGTGCTAGGCGCGCTGCGTTATTCCAACCTCAACGAGGCCATGCTGGGCAACACCAGTGACTACAACCGCACCTTTGCAGCGGCCGAGGCCCTTGTCAGGGATGCTGAAATAGATATCCGGGGCCGCCTGCCCCCCTACACCTTGCAAACCGATGGGTCGAGGGGCACCCCCTGCAGGCCCACTTCTGCTACTGACTTTTGACGACCCTTGCCGGTTATCAGGGTTGCCGCCATAAGGCAGCTGCCAATACACCCCCATTTTTTCCACTCAGCAGTGATGAAATGGATGACCTTGAAACTATCGTGGCCACAAAGTCACCCACGCATCGCTGCTGGGAAGGCATCTGCATGCCGGTAAACAGCACCGATCTGGCGATTTTTGAGGCCAATCCAGTTACCTACGCAGACATGATTAAATTAGGTGCCAAATACGGGCAATTTACCCGCAGTAAATTGTTAGCTAAAGAGGCCGATGTCAATCCTGCTCTATCAGGCGACAAAAAATCACGCTATTGGATTGAAGTATTCCGCTATGGCGAAGCCGTCAACAGTGGTGCTGTTGCCGCCAACGCTGCATTGCCGACCATGGAAGCACCCTATATCTACCGCATTACCGCCATTGCGCAAGGCCGCAAGGAAGGAACTAGGGTCGTGATACGGTCCATCTTTGTACCGTACCCTGCGTTGAATCAAAACCAATAAATCCACCACAGCACGCCACAGCAGCCGAACCCACTTTCTGGAGAGAGACCATGAAACACCCAAAACAAACGCCAAACAAGCCAAAGGCCCCTTCAAAATAACGGCCATCAGTCTGGCCTGCCTGATGCTGGTCTCTCACCCGCTTGCAGCCCTTGCGGCTTCAATTCCCCTGTCGCAAAAACCAGTGGGAACAGGCAGCATGCAACCGGCCCCCAATGTCATCATTACCGTTGACGATTCGGGGAGTATGGCGGGGGAACTGGGGGGGGGAGACGCCACACCCAAAATGACGCTGCTTAAAGATTCGCTGAAAAAGCAATTTGGCGATGGTTCTGCAAACTCAGGCAAAGTGCCCGACAAGCGCATTCGCTTGGCATGGCAGGCCATGCATAACAACGGCTCTGCGCCCGATGCTGGCACGCTAACCCCTGGCAAAGAGAACGCCATGCGCTCTTTTGAAGGCCAGCACAGAAAAAACTTCAACACCTTTGTGGACAGTTTGAAAGCAACAAATGGCACCCCCTCGCTCAAAATGATGCGCCAGGCACATGACTACATGCTCACGCCGGCTGGCACAGACAGCCCTTGGGCCGATACGCCCGGTACCGATCAAAGCACCCCCTATATGGCTTGCCGTCGCTCCTACCATGTGTTCATGACAGATGGTGCCTGGAACAGCCAATCCAAGACGGCCGATAAAGTGGCTTTGGGTGACAGCAACGACAGAACGCTGCCTGACGGTACTGTTTACAACGCCAAAGCCACTCAATCCAGAATCTACAAAGACAGCTATGGCGATGCAAATGCTGGCGGTGCCAGCACTTTTTCTGATTTCGCCTTCAACAGCTGGGCGACCGATCTGCAGGGCGGCATGGACAATTCAGTCAAGCCACTGATAAAGAAAGAGGGTGCGGAAAAATTCGCAACGACTGCCTGCAACAAAGCCAATAATTGCGATGAAACGCAAGAATATTGGAACCCCAAAAACGACCCCGCCACCTGGCAGCACATGAATACCTACACCATTGGGTTTGGGCTGGGGGCTGTCAATTGGCCCAATGAATCAGACACACCTGTTAACTGGGATAACAACAACACATCCAGAGATAACTATGGCGGGGATTTTGCTGACGTGGTGCAGGGAGCCAAGAAGTGGCCCGATGTTAAAACCGATGATGGAGGCACCCCTGATATACGAACCATCGAGCTCTGGCACGGTGCCCTGAACGGGCGCGGAAAATACTACCCCGCCAAAACGGCAGACGATTTGACTCAGGCCTTTGCGTCCATCATGGACACCATCAATAATGACACTTCAAAGCCCTTGGTCTCCATTGCCGCCAGTTCTAGCACGCTGGAAACAGGCTTGAATGCCTACATTGCAGGCTACGATGCCACCAAATGGAAAGGTTCTCTTGGTGTGCGCCCCATCAACAGCACCACGGGGTCGATTGGTACCAAAGATACTTGGAACGTAGCCACTATGCTCGATGACAAGAACTACAAACTGGCCAACCGGTTGGTGGTTTCCTACAACGGCACGAAAGGTATCAACTGGAAAGAATTCGACAAATTGCCCGATGCGCAAAAAAACAAGCTCAAGCTCGACAGCAGCAACAAAATTGACGACAAAGGCCAAGAGCGGGTGGATTATCTGCGGGGTGACCGGACCAAAGAGGCCAGCGAGAGTGGAGGCATTTTCCGCAACCGAGGTTCACGCTTGGGAGATATTGTCAACTCCAACATCTGGTACACCGGCAAACCTGCCAGCGGCTACAGCATGAACGGCTACTACGCGTTCCGCTCCAATGCGAATGGTGGCAAGGGCGGACGCACCCCCATGGTCTATGTGGGGGCCAACGACGGCATGTTACATGGTTTTGCCGCCGACGACTGGCCAAACAAAGTGTCCCCCACCATCAAAGGCGGCACTGAGCTTTTGGCCTATATTCCGCAGGGCATTGCCGAAGGTAATTTACGCAAACTTACCGACACCAACTACGACCACCAGTACTTCGTGGACGGCTCTCCTTTTACGGGTGATGCTTTCATTGGCACCACCCCGGCGTGGACCACGGTATTGGTGGGCTCGCTCGGAGCCGGTGGCAAAGGTTATTTTGTGCTGGATGTCACCGACCCAGCCAACTTTACGCCAGCCAAGGCAGGCGCGCTGGTTTTGACCGACACCACCAAATCGTCCGATCCCGATCTGGGCCACATCATGTCCCCCCCGCTGGTGGACAGTGCGGTTGACAACAAGTCACGCCAGATCGTCAAAATGAATGGCCCGAAGGGCGGCCGCTGGGCTGTGGTGCTGGGCAATGGCTACAACAGCATCAACGAAGCGCCGGTGCTGGTCATTCAGTATCTGGATGGCGACAAGAAAATCAAAAAATTATCGCCCTGCAAAGATAACAAATGCTCTGCCAACTACAAGGGCAATGGCAATGGTTTGTCGACCCCGCAAGCCATTGACCTCAATGGCGACGGCAAGGTAGACATTGCCTATGCCGGTGATTTAAAAGGCAACCTCTGGAAGTTCAACCTGACCGATGCGGATGATTCCAAGTGGAGTGTTTCGTTTAATGGCGAGCCATTCTTTATGGCCAGACCCACCACCACCACGGTTCAGTCCATCACCACAGCACCTTTTTGGATGCAGCATCCTTTGGGTGGCATCATGCTGGCCATAGGCACAGGCCAAAACCTGAGCAATGACGACCGCGGCACCACAGCCACCGAGAGCATTTACGCCCTGTACGACAACAGCACTTTTTCCGTCTCGGCTTCTGCCGTGACCTTGAAGGACACCGATGTCATCAACAATGCAACCAGCAGCCCTAGTTTGCCAACCAGCTTGGTGCAGCAGAGTGTGACGACCATGCTCTCTGATAAAGGCACCAACTATTACAACTCCTCCGATAAGCCGGTTGTTTACACCGGCGGCTCGCCCAAGCGCGGCTGGTACCTGCACTGGTCGGTATCGGGTCAGCGTGTGCTGCACAACATCAGCGCATTTTCAGGCGAGAAAATACTGGTTCGCAGTATGGTGCCCTCCAACACGACGGGCGCTGCCAATGTAGAAACCTGCTCAGCCCCAGCCCTTTCGGAGCGTGGCTTTACCAGCGTATTCAATATGTTCACCGGCCACCCCGCCAAGGAGCAGGTATTTGGGGTGAAGGACGCTACCACGGTAGAAAACGGACCGGGTGATGGCATCATGACCCGCTCACCGGATGGGAAATTCATCGATGTAAAAACACCCACCGACCCTGACAAAGCCACCGACCCCATCAAATTCAACCCGGGTACTTACGTGGGTACGCGGGCCAACTGGCGCGCAACGCAATAAGCCAAATGCATCAATTGACACCCTTGACAAAGCAGCCCATGCTCAAATCAAAAGCTAGGGGATTTACCCTGATCGAAGTCATGATTGTGGTGGCCGTCATCGGGATACTGGGGGCCATTGCCATCCCCAGTTACACCGAACACATCAGGCGCAGCCACCGCGCCAATGCAAAAGGTGCCTTGCTCCAAGCCGCGCAGTGGATGGAGCGTGCGGCTACTTCTACGGGGACTTATCCCTTAACTGCAGCGGTACCTGCCAGCGTACTTGTTGTCGAGGGTGATCGTTATACAGCCACCATCGTATCGACAGCCACCACCTACACCCTCACGGCCACCAGAAGAACCGGCACGAGCCAAGCAAACGATAGATGTGGCGACTTCACCCTGACCCACGCCAATGTGAGAGACATAGTCAACTTCGATGGCATGACGGTGGCCGATTGCTGGAACCGGTAATTAAACAGTCATTGCAAAGGCGCAAGCGTACTGCTGGCAGATGCAGGCTCCAACGGAGGTCACGAGATGAAAACCCATCACGGCAAACAGTCGCTGCTGCGCACGGCTTGGCTCGGGACGCTGCTGGCGTGCAGCTTGGTAGCCTGCGGTGGGGGCAACGCTCCCACCACCTCCTTAGGCCTCTTCCCCACGACGACAGGGCCTGCAACCGCAACGGTACCCACCCCTGTCACGGTTGACCGGGTCATGCGCGCCGGTGCCGCTACTGCGGGCGACTGGCTGACCTTTACCCTGAACGTACAAGACTTTGCCTATCCGGAGCGCAGTGCTGCCACGGTGGACCGAGTCATCACCCTGCATGAGCAGTACAAAGTGCCGGTGGACATCTACCTTACCGACGCTGCATTGGCCAACTTTGAGGCCAGCTACCCCGCGCTGGTGAACCGCCTGCGCACGTCAGCCTACGTGGGGCTCAACTACCACATTCGCCCGCCCAAGCCCTACTACAGCGGCTATGAAAACTGGGCTAAGTTTTTGAACTTATCGGCCAGTGAGCAACTGGCCAGCATTCGCAACTACGAAAGCCACCTCACCGACCCGGTCACAGGCTTGCCCACCACGACCGCAGGCGGTTTCACGCGGCTCAAGCAACTTACCGGCAGCAATGCTGTGATAGCCGCCTTTCTGACGGACCCGGCCGTGTACCCCTCGGTTTCCCAGGTATTTCAGGAATTGGGTGCCAATATGGGCATCTCCCATTCGGCACCCTATATCAACTTGGGCACCCAGAACCTCGGGCTGAACATTCGCCCCGAACACTACGACCTGCTGCTCTTCCAGTCGCCCGGCCAGAGTGCGGCAGGCCTGATAGAAGCGGGTTTTGCGAGTGCGCACAGCACAGCCGGCGCGGCCAGCCCGTATGTGGTGGGCGTCAAAATGCACGACAACGACTTTTTTGCCCAAGCCTCAGCCTGGACCACCACTTACCTCAGCGACCGACGCTACCCTCGCTGGAACTTGAACACCGTAGCGCCGCTGAAGTCCGAGGCCGATATGCAAGCCCAGTGGACGCTTTACGAAGAGGCAGTGGCTTGGGCCGACAGCAACCGCGCCCGCATTGCCGTCGCCAACGGCTTGGGTCTGAACGCCGCCATTGCCGCGGCTCCGGTGCAGCCACTGCTGTACGTGTCCGGCACCATCCACATCGAAACCGAGGTCGCTAAATGGCCCGACCCGGACAAGCTGATCGCTTTCTTCAAGCGCGCCACTGCCGCTGGCAAGGTGGGCAGCCAAAGTAGTGGCATGCGCTGGTCGATTGGGGCGGATATCGGCTGGCTCAACGGCGAGAAACGCGCGGCCGAGATAATTTCGACCCTCAGCGCCCTAGGGGTTGAGTGGGATGTGCATGTACACAACGCATCCGACCGAGCTGCCGCAGCGCAGCGCATTGTGGCCCTGGGCGGTACGCCCAATACCGTGTTGTCCGGGGTGCAAACCAGCGACATCGACAGCGTGCGCAGCGCCCAATTGGGCAAGCAGGGCTTTAGCTGGCAGGCCCGCGAGTTATGGGGCATTGCGCGCGCAGGTAACCACGGCAAGGGGTCTGAAGATTTCAGCATCGGCCTGTGGCAACCCCGCAGCTCTGCCGACTGGCAGGCCCACGACCCCGCTGCCAGCCTGCTGGCCGTGGGCGGGAGCAACCGAGCGCTTGCAGGTGCCGAGACGTTGGCCGCGCAACTCACCACCACTGGTGGCTACACTGCGCCCATTTACAGCGCCACCATCATGGTTGACAGCGCAACGCTGACTGTCTCTGATGCCGCCAACGCCACCACCTCAAGCGATGGCATCGACGCTATTGAAGCCTTTGCCAGCCGCATGGGCGCACGCAGCAATGTACGCTGGGCAACACTGTCAAGCACCGCCAATGCCTGGCGCAGTGTGGGTGCCATTCCCAGCCGGGTAGCGAGCAGCCAATAATACCTTCGCCGAAGGCAAAGTACTCCTAAATTGATAGCTGCTTGCGCAGATTCCACCTGCGCAATAGCCCAATTTGGCTTGAAATCCTCCCGGCCGTTATGCCCTCAACACTACCCTCTTTTAGTGCAGCATGATGCCGCCGGTGCTGGCGCTTTTGCCGGCGCGTGCGGGGGGGGTACACAGGCCGCATTCATAGTGGCGGGAGTTTTCGTATGCTTCGGTCACAAAATGACCGCCGCATTTGCAGCATTTGGTTCTGGCGAGCATGTTGTTGTCAACAAACTTGACCAAGCGCCAGGCGCGGGTGATGGACAGCAGGGGCTCTACACCGCAGGCGGCAATTTGCTCGTTGTAAAGCCTGAAGGCTTTCATTACCGCATCAATATCGTCCAGCGCGCTCACTTTGCTCAAATACTCATAGGTATTCAAGAATAGGGAGGCATGAATATTCGGTTGCCAGGTCAAGAACCACTCGGTTGAAAACGGGAGTTGACCTTTGGAGGGGGACCGACCGGCCACTTCCTTGTACAGACGCAACAGCCGCTCGTAAGAAAGGTCTGTTTCGCTTTCGAGCACTTGCAGGCGTGCACCGAGCTGAATCAGTGCAACAGCACGCTCGACTTGCTTGGAATCATTCAAAACGCTTTTGGTGGCCATGATCAATCTCCTTACATTGCTTCAGAGAAACGCCCGGCCATCAAAATGCTGGCGTGCAGTTTGGTGGTGCCATCGTTGTCCACTTTGCTGGCAGTGTGGTTGGTCAGCAGATTCCAGACCATGTCGTCGTCCACACGGAACCTGCACAGCAGCATCGCGCCAGAGGCAATTTTCAGAATCTGGGCGGGTGACAGGGTTGCAATCAGATCGGCTGATTCCTCAGAAATACCGAGGCGGAACAACGCATCGGCCTTGTCCTTGCGGATCAGGGTCTGCGCCAACATCAGGTAGGTCAGGTTGGCATCGCGAATTTCGGTGGAAAGTTGATCGTTGCTCATGGTTGTCTCCTGGTTTCTGGGGTCATTCGATGTGAATCACCATGGAGTCAATTCTGGTTGAGCAGGCCAAAAACTTGAATGGGAAAACGGCCAATACGGGCGTCAGGCGAACACCCATGGCTTGTAGGAAAAACTCCTACAAGCTGTAAAAATTCAGCAACTCAGACTACGCAACGGGGCTTGACAAAGACAGACATAAAGCTGCCTTGCTTGGTAATTAGTGTCGTCCATTTTGCGACTGCCCAAGGGCAGAAAAGACGGGCGAAGACCGCACAGTTTGATTAAAAATCAGGCACTCCATGCACAGTGCCTGAAGTGCCGTGAAAAGCTGATTATTGAGCCAGCAAATTGGTGCCCCCAGCACCCACGGCTGAATACGTTGAGTAGCCGCGTGCAACCGCGTAAAGGGTGTTGGTGGTCTTGGTGTCGTCACTGGCAGTCCAGGTGATGCCATCTGGGCTGGTCAGCACTTTTCCGGCCGCACCCACAGTCACAAATTGACTGCCGAAGGTGACCGCTTTGAGGTCCACCGATACGGGCAAAGTCAATGGTGTCCAGACCACGCCATCGGGGCTGCGCAGCAAGGTGCCTGATGCGCCAACCACCACGAAAGCATCGATTGCAGTGGTCGACAGACTGGCACCGCCAAAAGCTACGTCCGTCAAGTCCATGCTGCTGCCCGATGCGGACAAAGCCCAGTTGACGCCATCCGAACTTTTGAGCACGGTGCCCGCCGCGCCGACTGCCACCCAGCTACCACCGCCATAGGTGATGCCATACAAATGCTGGGTGGTGGGGCTGGTGGCTGTTGTCCAGGTGACCGCGTCCGGGCTGGTGAGGATGGTCCCGTTGGCCCCTACCGCCACATGCAGGTTGTAAAAGTTGCTGGCAATGGCGTTCAGGTTTTGCGTGGTGCCGCTGGTTTGGGTTGTCCACAAAACGGCGTCATTACTTGTAAGGATGAGTCCGCCGTCACCTACAACTTTGTAATTCACAAAAAAGGTGGAGCCGTTCAGGTTGCTGGCGGTGCCCGAACTGACCACGCCCCAGGCAAGCCCGTCGGTGCTGGAATACAGGGTGCCGTTGTTGCCCGTTGCCAAGAAAATACGGCCATAGGTGACGCTGCGCAAGTCATTGCTGCCCAAGGGGTTGCTAGGCCCCAGAGCCCAGTTTGAACCCGCAAACCTAGGCGTGGCCGCTTGGGGTGTGGAGCCCGGCCCGCCTGGCCCGCCACTGGTGCGGCCGTTGATTGAAAATTTGTACTCAAGGTTGTTGATCAGGCCTGTCACGACAAAGGGCGAGGTGACGTTGGTCAGTGCGCCGCCTTTGGACACGCCGACCCAGTTGTGCATGGAGTTGGTATCTGCCGGGACATTGGCGCTAGGCCCATAAAACAGCCAGTACTCGACGCCGGGTGTCATATCCCAGGTCAGGGTGACCGTTGATTCTGTTGCAACGGCTTTCACGTTGATAGGTGCCGGGGCCGATTCCCCCCCGCAGGCCCCCAGCAAAACGGCCGTGACCAGCGCAACTGCGAACAACTTGAAGAAGCGAAAAGACATAAATGGTTCCAAAAAAACGGTGGTTTCGATTCCGCTTGAACTGCGCCATCGGGCGCAAACTCGCGACAGCATGGTGCTGACGCCTAGGGGAACTCCGCACGAATTATCAGCGCAGCGAGCACCCTTTGAGAGGGGCACCACATAAAGCCGAGGCAACTCGTCCGCCAGGGCTATTTTCGACTACTTTCAAGGGGTCGGTCTGAGAGGGGTCTGGCAAGCATGTCCCAGCGAAGGATGGCTTGACTAGGGGCGGAAAACTAAAGTTCAACTTCTTCTTGACTTTGGGTGTACATATGTACACAATAAAGGCCAGTGACAAAGTTAATTTCAATCAATCCAACCCCGTTCAGGAGCCCGATACCATGAGCACTCTCCGGTCCAGCAGCCAACCCAGAGTTAGCGCGCTTCCCATTGCAGAAACCACCATCATTCGCAGGCCGACAGACGCTGCCAACAAGCCGCGTCTGAGTGTGGTTGCCAGATCGCTGGGTGTCAAAGCGCCCCGTGCCCGTTCAAAACCCAAAGCGAAAACCAGTACAGTTGTTACACCAGTTTTGAACCCTGCGATGGCGCAAGACAGTCTTCATCGGACCGATCCATTGCTGATGAAAAAGCAAATGGGTTTTATCAAAGCCCTCCTGGATTACTACTTCAGGCTTGAAATCAATGGCTGGGACAAGCTGCCCAATCAACCGGCCTTGCTGATTGGCGGGCATTCTGGTGGGCCGCTGACCATGGATGCATGGACGCTTGCCTACGCATGGTGGCGACACTTTGAAGGATCACGCAATTTGCACGCAACTGCCCATGATGTGCTGATGAAAACACCGGGTCTTGGCAGCTATTTCCGCCGCATGGGTGTGATCAGCCCCACCCGCGAGAACATAGAAGCAGCCTTTGAACAAGGTGATGATGTTGTGCTCTGGCCGGGTGGTGAAAAAGATTCTTTCCGCAGCTGGACCAAGCGCGACAAAGTCGTGTTGGGTGATCGTCACGGGTTTATTCGAATGGCGATTCGCTCAGGGCGACCCATTGTGCCGGTTGCCACCATCGGCGGGCATGACACCCTGTTTGTTTTATCAGAAGGCCGGGGTTTGGCCAAGCTGCTCAACCTCAAAAAGTTTCTTCGTGTTGAAGTAGCCCCCATCACTTTGAGCTTTCCGCTGGGCATTGCATTGCACGTGACGCCGCTGCAGCATATTCCGCTGCCGGCCAAAATTCGCACCGAGTTTTTGGAGCCCATTTACTTTGAGGCCAACCCCGCCCTTGCGGACGACGCCCAATACGTTCAGCGCATGTACGACGAAATAGAGACGCGCATTCAGGCCGGAATGGACAAACTGGCCAAAAAACGCAAGTTCCCCATTTTTGGCTAAACCATTGCCACTTTGGCAAGCTAACCAGGACCACCGCTATTCCTAACGCATCCTTAACCCACCAAACGAGGCCTTCCATGACAAAAACTCATCTTCATCTCTCTGACATTCACGGCTATAGCCGGCTTGCGATTGAGGCGACGCTGGGCGTCACCGATCTTGTGGAGGCCATGCACCACACGATTCTTCGGGTTCCGGTGCCGTTTGGAAAGGACAAGGGCGCGAACGAACCCGTGACAGGTGTGCATGGCGTGGTTTACAAGGTTCTGCAGCGCAGCAGCGGGCTGGTTTATGACCTGATTCGAACCATCACCAGCGGAATTGGCAACAGGCTTGACTCGGCCCTGTCGCATCTGGAGCCCGAGCTGGCGCACATCAATTCCTCCAACGAGCGTGCAGCGATTTTGTCCATACTCAATGGCGTGCTGGGCGACCACATGACCACCAAGGGCAACCCGCTCACGATCACCATGGCGTTTCGGCGCAAGGGCAAGGTGTTGACGCTGACCAAAGAGGCTTTGACCGCCGCGATGCCTGATGTTCAGGGCAAAGTGCTGCTCATGCTGCATGGGCATTGCATGAATGAGCTGCAATGGCGCCGCAAGGGGCATGACCATGGCAAGGTGCTGGCCGCGGCCAATGGTTACACGCCCATGTACTTGCGCTACAACACGGGCCTGCATATTTCACAAAATGGACGCGCCTTGGCCGACCTGCTGGAAGAAATGGTGCAGGCGTGGCCGGTGCCGGTGCAAGAGATCAGTGTTCTGGGTTACAGCATGGGCGGGTTGGTTGCGCGCAGTGCGCTGCACTATGGCACGCAGGCACAGCACAGCTGGGTGCAGCAGGTGAAAAAACTGATTTTCATCGGCACGCCACACCATGGCTCGATGGTGGAGCAGGTTGGCAACCTGGTGGACATTGCACTCGAAGTCAGCCCCTATTCGCAAGCTTTGTCACGCCTTGGAAAAATACGCAGTGCGGGCACCACGGATTTGCGCCATGGCAATCTGATTGACGAGGATTGGATGGGGCGCAACCGTTTTGCACACGTTACAGACCAAAGGCAACTCTCCCAATTGCCACCCAATGTGCAGTGTTATGCGATGGCCGCCATGATTGCCAAGGAGCACTGTGAAGTGCGGGGCAAGCTGTTTGGTGACGGCCTGGTCCCCTTGCGCAGTGCGCTGGGGCACCACAGAGACAGCAGGCGTGAACTCCAGTTTGACGATGCACACCGCAAGGTTTTCTATGGCATGTCCCATCTGGCGCTGCTCAACAGCCGGGCCGTCAGTGCCCAGTTGCAGCAATGGATTGAAGCGCCAACACCAGTAGACGCTTGAGTGAATTACGCACGGGTAACCGACGCACTGAAAAATTAACCAAAGGAAAAAAATGATTGCCTCCAATACAGCCAAGACTGCCAGTCTGGATGAATTCATGGACCGTGGCCGCCAGTTCGCCGACGTTGGGGGTAAGGGCGTGCCCATGAAAAACTACCAGCCTTTCACGCACTTTGTGCTGGAACACTTTGTTAAAAAGGCAGAGATGATCAATGGTGAGGCGCTGCTCCCGACCGATGGGCGGCCCGTGGTGGCCATCGCATCCCACGGCCCCAACATTGCCTGGCTACCGCTGGCCGCGCTGGCGGGCAAGTTTTTCATCGACAGCGGCTATGGTGACATCGTGGGCGGCTTCTTCCCCCATAAAGCGGTGTTTCTGGTACCCGGCTTCAAAAACTATTACAAACGCGTGCTGGGTGCGCCGACCGATGTGAAAACGGTCGAAGAGTTTGTCCAGTTGCTCAAGGACCACGAGCTGGGCGTCACCGGTACCGCGCCTGAAGGTGCCAATTGTCTGCTGGCTTATGACGAATATGTGGCGCCCTTCCAATCCAAGGGCATGGTGGCAGCCGCGATCAAAGCCGATGCCAGCATCTGCCTGTTGGTGCACCAGGGTGCAGAAGACTGGAATATCCGCATCAAATTGCCTTTTGGCTGGACCGTGCCGCTGACCAATGGTCTGTCAGGCATTAACATTCCGCTGCTGCCTTACAAGAAGATTGACAACTACATGGTTCGCTGCCAGCGCTACGAACCCAGCATCACGTCGAAAGACTTGAGCGGCAAATCAAAACGACAGGTCAGATTGTTGCTGAACGTTGAAATCGAGAAAATCCGCGCTGAAATGAACTTGATGACCGATGAATTAAAAGAGCGGATGAAGGAAGCCAAAGCACGCAATGGCCGTGGAAAACGGTTGGCTTGGATTGACCGGGTTTCAGGGGTGGGCGCGCTGATCAAGAGCAGCGTGGTTTACCGATCCAAGCCCCAAACCGCGTGTCAATAAGCTCTCAGCTCAGGGTTTGAAGGTGGCCAAAAAGGTGGCGTAAGCCTGCGCCGTTTCCTTGGTGCGCTCCAACTGGGGGGCATGACCGACATCTTTGAAAATCACCACCTGCGCCTGGGGTAACAGCCGCTGGAAAACGGTCGTGCAGGAAACGTCCAGCACCTTGTCCTGGTCACCCCATATCACCAGCGCAGGCACTTTTATTTTTGGCAGTGCCTCTTCTGCGTTGAGCCAGCTGCCTGGGTTGGAAATTTCCTGGTAAATTTTGGTGGCTATGGGTTCGCGCGCAATGGCAATGCGTGTGAATGACGAGATGAGCGGCGACGGAATGTAAGGCGCATCAGACATGGAAAACGCCAGCATGTTTTTGTAGTCCTGGTCATTGCGCACAATCAGCGGGTTTTCTCCCCGTTGGTTGCGCCGGGACAGCTCGCTTGGCACTGGCGATTGAACACCTGCTGCGCTCAGCAAGGCCAGACTCCTGACGTGTTGGGGGGCCGTTACCGCCACATGCAATGCAATGGCTCCGCCCATGGAGTGGCCCATGACATGCACCGGCTGTGTCAACTTCAGCTTCTCCATGATGGCGACCACACGCTTGGATTGCTCAGCAATGCTGTAGCTTTTGTCCATCAAAATATTGCTGTCGCCGTGCGCGGGAAGATCAATGGCAATGACGTGGTACTGCTTGGTCAACTGACGGGCAAATCGAATCCAGATGTCTTTGTTGGACTGAAAGCCGTGAATCAGAAATACGGTTGGGCCTTGTCCCCCTTCAAGGTAGGGTATGGAAAATTCCGCCACCGTGATTTGCTTGGCCTGCAGGTCCGCCATGGAGCGCTCGGCACCCACGGCCCAATCGGTCACTTTGTTCTCGATGCTGGCGCAGCCGGTGATCAGCAAACTGAAAACCAAAATCATGGTCGATGCCAAATGTTTCATAACTTAACTTTAAAAATTTGATTTGTTTCACAGGCTTTTTCAAGCCAACCCATGCTCGAATTTGTTCGATCACGCTCGTTTTGATTATGGCGCAGTCTCAGAATTTGTTCATTTTGGAGGCTATTGGTGCCAATTGACACAAGCATAATGCCGATTTATTCACCTTCTCTGAAGCAGCCCAATGTCCCGCCCCATACTTCCAGAATCCAATATCCATCCTGCCATTCGCGAAAAAATTGCCACTCACCACCAAACCATTGTGCGTGAGGTTCAAGCCGCCGTGGCGCAGCATGCCGTGGTGGTGGTGGGCATGGGGATCAACCCGTTTCCGAAAAAGGCGCGCAAGGCACTGGACGAGGCAGGTATTGCCTACGAGTATCTGGAGTACGGAAACTATTTCAACAACTGGCGTCAGCGCAATGCGCTCAAGATGTGGACCGGCTGGCCAACGTTGCCCATGATCTTTGTGAAAGGCTCATTGGTGGGCGGAGCCAATGATTTGATCAAACTGATAACCAGCGGTGAACTGAAAAAGCTGCTGGCCTGACGCTTATTGCTTGCCCATTCCAGCGCCGCTGCCGTCGCGTGGACCACCTCGCGGACCTTTGGGCCCCTGTTGGCGCGCGCCAATGGAATCAAATACCTTTTGTTGCTCGGGCGTCAAGGCTGCGTACAAAGCTTTGGTGGCCTCGCCTCGCTTGTCCATGGCTGTTGTCATGTCACTCATATGCTGCGAGCGCAGGGCTTTCATTTTGTCAATACGCTCGGGCGTGGGCAGTTTGGCCATCTCTGCGGGATCTGGGTGTTTGGCCATCAGCTCAGTTGGCGGCGTCATGGCGGTGGTGTAGGCCGTCCAGGCGCTTTCTTGTTCTGGTGTGATTTTCAGCTGTGCCTTGAGAACGGCGTTGCGCTTGTCCATGCGGGCCTGCATTTTGGCCGGGTCCATTTTGCCCATGTGCCATTTCCCCATGCCTTCATGCATCGGGCCCCCGCCGCCCATCATGCCGCGGCATTCTGCGTTACCCCTAGGCTGCGAAAACGCCGAAAAACCGGCTGCAGCTAGGAGTGCGGCGATCAAGAGGGGCTTAACCATTGATTTCATGTGAGTTTCCTTTGAAGTAGGTCTGATGCCAGGAATTGGCTTCAGCTTGGTAGGGAGTGTGCATGGACACTGTAACGGTGGCATGACGCGCAGATAAGCATTTGTAAAGTTGCGTGAAAGAACTTTACACCCGGATTTGATGGGATGATTGCCAGTGACAATATTTTTTCATTCGTAATAAAGGGTGCAAGTGTTTAAGAACGTGATCGTGTATCGAATCGGACCGGGATGGTCCGCCACTATGGCGCAGATGGAAGAGGGGCTGGACCCAGAACGCTTTGTGGCGTGTGGGGCCAGCCAAGAAAAATCCATTGGCTGGACAGAGCCCAGAGGCGAGGCCCATGGCCCGCTGGTGGAGTCTGTTGGTGGTCAGTTGATCCTGAAACTCAAGATCGAAACCCGGTCCTTGCCGGGATCGGTCATCACCCGCAAGGCCAAGGAGCGCATTGCCCACATTGAGGCCACCACCGGGCGCAAACCCGGCAAAAAGGAAACCCGCGAGATCAAGGAAGACATCAAACTTGAACTGTTGCCGATGGCCTTTACCAAAGAGTCTTCAGTGATGATCTGGATCGACCCTGATGCGAATCTGCTGGTGATCGACGCAGGCAGCCAAGCCAAGGCCGATGAGGTGGTGACCATGCTGGTGAAATGTTTGGCCGGGCTGGCCGTGACCTTGATCAATACCAAGGTGTCGCCCACCGCAGCCATGTCCGACTGGCTGGTGTCGCAGGAAGCGCCGGCAGGTTTCAGCGTGGACCGCGAATGTGAGCTCAAGGCCGCCGATGAATCCAAGGCGGTTGTGCGTTATTCGCGCCACCCGCTGGACAACGAGGAGGTCAAGCAACACGTAGAAGCGGGCAAATTGCCGACCCGGCTGGCGCTGACCTGGGACAGCCGGGTGTCGTTTGTCCTGACGGAGAGCCTGCAGCTCAAAAAAATTGCCTTTCTGGACGTGGTGTTCGAAGGTACTTCAGCGGGCAAGGATGACGGCTTTGACGCCGACACGGCCATTGCGACCGGCGAGCTGTGCAAACTGCTGCCGGATTTGTTTGAAGCACTGGGCGGCGAAATGGTGGCCGCCTAAGAAACATGCCGTGGCGCGCCTAGGTGACACCGAGCTGCGCCCGGGCGCGTCAAAATGCACACCACGACGCCATCCACCACAAAAATCCACGGTCATAAGCTGGGACCAGGTGGCATGGGCGTCAACCCTACACCCCCGAAACACGACCCGACACGAGGCCTGCGATGCTGAACTTTGATTTTTACAACCCCACCCAGATTGTTTTCGGCAAAGACCGCATCGCGGATCTGTCAAAGCTGGTCCCCACTGATGCAAAGGTGCTCATTCTGGTGGGGGGTGCGAGCGCCGAAAAGACCGGAACGCTGGCCGAAGTGCGCCAGGCCCTGGGGGCTCGTCCGCACAGCACTTTCAGTGGCATCGAACCCAACCCCAGCTTTGAAACCGCCATGCAAGCCGTGCAGCAAGTACGCGCGGATGGATTCGATTTCTTGCTGGCGGTCGGTGGTGGCTCGGTGATCGATTGCGCCAAATTCATTGCCGCTGCGGTGCTGTTTGAGGGGGATGCCTGGGACATTTTGCTCAAGGGCGGGCGCAACATCAAAAAAGCCTTGCCCTTTGGCACGGTGCTCACGCTGCCTGCCACCGGCTCGGAAATGAACAATGGCTCGGTGATCACGCGCCGTGACATCGGTGCCAAACTGCCGTTTCGCAGCCCGCACCTGTTTCCCAAATTCTCGGTGCTGGACCCCACCAAAACCTACACCCTGCCCCCGCAGCAATTGGCCAACGGCGTGGTGGACGCTTTTGTCCACACGGTGGAGCAGTACCTCACCTACCCGGTCAATTCGCCGGTGCAAGACCGCTTTGCGGAAGGGCTGCTGCAGACCCTGATCGAGATCGGACCGCGCCTGCTGACGGATACCGAAGCCGATATTGAGCCCAACTACGACGACCGCGCCAACCTGATGTGGACCGCCACCTTGGCGCTCAACGGCCTGATTGGTGCCGGTGTGCCGCAAGACTGGGCCACCCACATGATTGGTCACGAGCTGACGGCTCTGCACAACATCGACCACGCCCGCACCCTGGCCATTGTGCTGCCCGCAATGCTCCACGAGCGCCGGGTGCAAAAGCAGGGCAAGCTGCTGCAGTACGGGGAACGTGTGTGGGGCATTCGCAGCGGCAGCGAGGACGAGCGCATCACGGCGGCCATCGAAAAAACCCGCGATTTTTTTGAGCGCATGGGCATTGCCACCCGTTTGGGCGCTTATGGCCTTGGCCAAGAGGCGATTGACGTGGTCGTTCGCCAGCTTGAAGCACACGGCATGACCCGCCTGAGCGAACATGGTGATGTGACTCCGCAGGTCAGCCGCCGGGTGCTCGAAGCGGCGCTGTAAATCAGCGGGTGCCTGCGGCAGGCACAAAGCTACTGCGTTTGAAATGCCAAGGAAATTGTGACATCGGTTGCGGGCACGTTGGCTGCCGAGTTGACTGTGATGGTGGGCTCTGCTGCGATGGCGTCCACCACATCCATGCCCTGAATCACCTGGCCAAAGACCGCATAACCTGGCGATTCGGCGTCTTGGTAGTTGAGACTGGAGTTGTTGACCAGATTGATAAAGAACTCGGACGTGGCGGAGTCGGGCAAGCTGGTTCTGGCCATCGCCAGCGTGCCTCGGGTATTGAGCAATCCCTTATTGGATTCCAGCGCAATGGGCGCTTTCTGCCCTTCCTTCTTGACCATGCCCTTGGTATAACCGCCACCCTGAATGACGAACCCCGGTATGACCCGGTGAAACAAGGTGCTTTGGTAAAAACCCGAGCGCACATAGTCCAAAAAATTATTGACCGTGGCAGGAACCATAGCCGCATTGAGTTCCATCACGATGGTGCCCTTGGACGTGAGCATGGTGACCTGGGGAGGCAAGACCGTGAGCGTTTCAGAGCGCAGTACAGCACCATTGGCACTTCGGATGGTGATGGGCAAAGCTCCGGTAGCGGTGACCTGACAGTTCAGCGTGGCCAGATCGGGGCTGCTGATCGGGCTGAACGTTGGGTTGGTGCAGAAGCCAGCGTCAACAACCATGTCACTTCGCAGGTAGTTACCGGCCACTTTTATGGTTGCGGATTGCCCGTAACGCAGGCTCTGGGCCTGAATTTGCGTGACGATGGGCTGAAAATCATTGTCGCCACCACCACCGCAGGCACTGAACAAAGTGACCAGACTGGTGATCAGGAGTCTTTTAAACATGTGGTTTATCCATCTGAAAGTTTTGATTCATACCCGTGGCATCCAGTCCCCTTACCAAGTGACCAAGTGACCGAGATGGCATGCCTTGGCCCGTGACTGGTGCAGAGCAGCTTGGGAGGCCGCACAGGCTGAAGTTTAACTGGCACAGACGGTTTTAAACAAAAAATAGCTCTAGCGCCCGTAGAATATGCGCAAGCAGCTATAGAATGTATAGCGTATTGACTATTGTGCCTTGCGGATCGTCATGGCACCCCGAATCTGGCCAAGGGCATAACCCACAGCCTTGTCGTGCGGATACAGCGTCTGCAGCTTGGTCGAGACCTCCGGGCTCAGCGTTTCCTGAGCGCCGTGGCAGGCCAGGCAAATCTGTTGCACTGGCAGCGCCTTCATATAGCGGTACTCGCTTTTGCCAGCATCTGTCACGATTTCCGCCTTTTCCAGGCTGGCCGGGCTTTCACCGGCGGCCGCACGGCGGTCAAATTCTTCCAGCACGCCACGCTCCCACGTGTCTGGAACAGCCTTCGGGTTGCGGTTGCGCAGGCTCACGCGCCGGATGGTCCAACCCGTTTGCTCGGAGGCTGCCTTGGCCATTTGCGGTGCTTTTTCATTGCAAACCCCGATGGCCGACACGGCACCGCCCTTGGAGATTTCTTCAGACAAAACCTGCAACAACTTGGGCGGTACCGAACTGGCGACTTTGCGCGCATCGCTCACCCAAGGCGCGTCCTGCGCAAGCACATGAAGACTGGCGAGCAGAGCCATAACGACAAGAGTTTTTTGCATGAGAGTTTCCTTCTTTGCACAGTGATGAAGTACACAGTTTACTTATTTTGTTTTCTGCTTCGACAAATCGAGACTGGCCGCGAAGGCATTCAATGGCGATTTTGTATGCGCAAGTGTTTCCGGTACTAT
Source organism: Candidatus Rhodoferax bjergmarkensis (assembly GCA_016708345.1). Taxonomy (GTDB): domain Bacteria; phylum Pseudomonadota; class Gammaproteobacteria; order Burkholderiales; family Burkholderiaceae_C; genus Rhodoferax; species Rhodoferax bjergmarkensis. Next base: position 375,280 of record JADJFX010000008.1, on the reverse strand, counting down.
TCGCGAAAGGTCGGTTGAATCGCTTGTGGTTTTCAAACTGTCCTGCCCTTGTCGCCTTGCTTCAGGAATTTAGTTGATGACAAATACGAGCGAACAACCACGATTGAATGCCGGGAGTGAAGCCACTGAAGCCATTCACACGGGTGGCTTTCACTTCATTCCCAAAGACGATCCCAAGCAGGCCATCCGCATCAAACGACTGGGCATGTCGTTCCTGTCCTACCAACTGGCCATCGTGATGGGGGCCGTGTGTGTCAAGCTGGATTTTTTGTCACTAACTGTTTTGCTGGCTTTTTCTGCTCTTGTGTATGTGGTTAACGGTACTTTTTACACCGTTATCCGCTCCGGGTTGAACCTGCGTTTGCGTGATCCGAGCCTGACCCTGGTGCAGATGGCAGCGGCGGTGGTGCATTTTGTAGGCCTTACCTTTTTCGTCTCCAGCGAAGGTCGTGCGGTCTTTTTGTTTATGTCGATTGTGGTTGCGCTTTATGGCACGTTCCGACTCAATACCCGCGAATTCATCCTCATCTCGGTTGTCCAGTCCCTGAGTTATGCAGGCGTGGTCGCACTGCTGTACCAGTACCGCCCCGAGGCCATGAACATTCGCCAGGAAATCCTGTTGTGGGTTTGCCTGAGCATCGTGCTCTCGCAAGTGGTCATGATCGGCGGTTACATCAGTCACTTGCGTCAAAAAATGCAAAAGCAAAACAGTGAGCTTGAAAAGGCGGTGCAAACCATCCATGACATGGCGATCCGGGACGAACTGACCGGGGTCTACAACCGGCGCTTCTTGATGGACACCCTGAACCAGGAAAAAGCGCGCAGCGATCGCAATGGTTTTGCCCTTTCAGTTTGCATTTTGGACATTGATTTCTTCAAAAAGGTCAATGACACATACGGGCATGGGGCTGGCGACGAGGTATTGAAGCTGGTTGCCAAAGCGGGTTCCGAAACCCTTCGTGTTAATGACTATTTTGGGCGTTACGGCGGTGAAGAGTTTTTGATGGTACTGACCCAGACCTCCACCGAAGGTGCCATCGACGGTGCCCAGCGCGTGCGGCGCATCATTGAAGCCTTGAAGTTCCCGGACATTGGCGAAGATTTCAAAGTCACAGCTTCCATTGGCCTAGCCCAGTACACCCCCAAGGAAGAGATTGCCGCCGTTATTGCGCGGGCCGATACCGGGCTTTACAAAGCCAAGGAAAATGGGCGCAACCAGGTGGTTTGCAGCGAATGATCCCGCATCCGGCTTGCGGCGTGCAGGATTAGTAATTTACTGTTTGACCGCTTCCACCTGAATCACCAAGCGCACGTTTTTGGGGAAACCCCAATCGAGCCCGTAGTTCAAACCAAATTGCGAGCGGTCCAGCGTGGTTTCAAAATCACCACCGCACACTTCGCGCTTGAGCCTTGGGTGGTTGTAGCAATTGAAGTTGGTGGCCTTGAGTGTGACCGGGCTGGTTTTGTCCATCAGCGTCAGGGTGCCGGATACCTCCGACACCTTGTCGCCCTCAAAACTGAATTTGTCTGACACGAACTTGGCGGTGGTGAACTTGCTTGCATCAAAAATATCGCTACTGAGCAGATGTTTGTTGAAGGCAGGCGTGCCAGTATTTACCGAGGCGATGTCAACCGTCACTTCCACCTTGCCGCTTTTGGCCGCGCGATCAAACTGGAGCGTGCCTTCTTTTTTGTCAAACCGCCCCCGGTTGGTGGAGGTTCCAAAGTGCGAAATCTCAAACGTGACAAAGGTGTGCGTTGGATCAATCGCGTAATCAGCTGCTTGGGCTTGAGTGGCACCCGCTAACAAACTGGCAGCGGCAAAGATGGGGAGAAATGGAAAGCGCATGAGAATAGCTCCAAAAGAAGTTGTTGAAGAAGGGGGTAAAAATAACTGCTTAAAACTTGCCCAAGCCGCTCAGTGCAATTTTGAATTTAACCTGCACGTCGTCGGCCACCATGGAGGTGTCGGCCCATTCGTTTTCACCGATTTTGAAGGCCAAGCGCTTGATCGGGAGCACGCCCACGGCCAAAGTGACGTTGCCCGTCTGCGTCATGGTGACGGGCACCATCACATCACGCGACTGACCTTTGATGGTGAGCTTGCCTGCCACCTCGTATTTGCCAGCGCCTAGCGGCTTGAACCCTGACGAGGCAAAGCTAGCCTGGGGGAATTTGGCGGTGTTGAACCAATCCGGTTTGGGTAATTCAGCATCCGTTTCCGGAGCGCCCAGCGTGACACTGGCAATGTCCACCGTGAAGGCGACTTTGCTGTTCGCTGGTTTTGTGGTGTCAAAGCTGATCTGGCCGTCGAATTTCTTGAAATGACCCTCGAACGGAACCCCCATTTGTTTGGCGACGAAGCCGATGCTGCTTTGACCGGGCAGCAGCTGCTGTGCGGGTGCTTTGGGTTGTGCAGCAACTGGCAGGCAAGCACAGGCCAAGAGCGCGCCTGCGAGGCTTGGTTTGGTAAGTTTTATCATGCAATACCTTTCAAAAGTTCAGCCACGCCCTGGCAGCATGCGGGTCAGCAAACTGTCGTGGTCAATCCATTGGTGCTTGAGGGCCGCAGCAATGTGCAGACACGCCAGGCCCATCAGTGCGAAAGCCGAAAGCTCGTGCAGTGGTTTGATCATTTCGGCCAGTGCCTTGTCGGGGCTCACAAAATCAGGCAGTGGAATTTGCCCGAACAAAACAATGGGGTAACCCGCCGCCGAGCTGTAGGCCCAGCCGATCAAAGGCACGGCAAAAAACAGCACATACATCAAATGCAGGGTGGCGTGGTGGACGCGCACTTGCCACGTGGGCATGGCCTGTGTGATGGCTTGCGGCAAGCTGGGGGGGCGATGGGTGATACGCCACAACAAGCGCAGCACCGACAGGGCCAAAAACATGACGCCCGCCCATTTGTGCCAGTTGTACAGCTTCAGGCGCAGGGGTGAAACCGGAAGATCGGCCATGAACACGCCGACCGCAAAAATACCAAAAATAGCCAAGCCCAGCAGCCAGTGCAGCACGATGGAGACCGATGTGTACCTGGCCACGCCTGGCCCGTGACCGGAGGGTGTCGATGAACTCATATCGGACGGCTTTCAGGGTGGTGGATCGGGATTATTTTCCGAAGATGAACAGAGTTTAGATTGTCATGCATGCAAATGCATTCAATGAACTTGAAGCATGGATTCATCCAATTTGAATGTAAAACTTCCACAGACAGGGGGTGAATTACATGTAAAAGTCAGCTGTCAAGGCATTTGAGAGAGGTAGTCGGCCACCGCCTTGGTTTCCATTTCGCTCAAGCGCGAGGCCACAAGGTGCATGGCCTCGTTGTCGTTGGTGCGGGTGCGTTGGTTGAAATCCTTCAGCTGACCCAGCAGGTAGCGTGAATTTTGACCGGCCAGACGGGGCAGCGTGGCCGTTCCATAGGCCTTTTCGCCATGGCAATTGATGCAGGCGGGCACGCCCGACCAACTGTTTCCCTTGGTAAATATGTAGCGCCCCACGGGCAGCAGATCAGGATCGGTCACGCGATTTACCTTGGCTGGCCGGCTGGAAAAAAATGCCGCCAAGGCCGCAATGTTGTCGTCAGTAAGATCGGCCACTTGCGGTGCCATGCTCTCGCTGACCCGTTTTTTTGACCGAAAGTCCTTGAGCTGTTTGACCAGGTATTCCGGGTTTTGCCCGGCAAGGGAAGGAAAAATGGGTGAGGTGGACTGTCCCTGCGCCCCGTGGCAGGTGGAGCACCGCTCATTGACCAGTTCGGTCGCCGTGAGGGAGGAGGCCAGTGCCTGAGCGGCCAAGAAAGAACTTAAAAGGGCTAACCCAATATGTTTCATGCATTCGTCTCCTGTGGATACTAAGGGATGCAGAAATCACAAATATCCCATTTCTGGCGGCACTGGCGGGTGCATTGCGTCGTTGCAATCCGCTCGTTTAGCTGGCTAAACTTCGCGTCTTGCGCCTAGCACTGCATCCCGTCAGCACTCGCCATAAACGGTACATTTGCAATTTCTGCATCCCTAAGAAGCATCTTAACCATGGCGTGACTTTTTTGCTGGTGCGGCCCGTTAGGCGCGCCACCAGTACCCCTGCACATCGCCCCTACAGGAAAACTCGGTTAAATTGCGCCCATGTCATTGCCTGATTCGAGTTTGCGCGCACGCGCCCCCAGTTTTTCCGAGCACGAGTTCAGGGGTGCGCTGGGCATGTTTGCCACCGGGGTGACCATTGTCACGGCCCGCACCGCCCAAGGCGCGCTGGTGGGGCTCACTGCCAACTCTTTCAATTCGGTCTCGCTGGAGCCGCCGCTGGTGCTGTGGAGTCTGTCGCGTGCGGCGGCATCCCTGCCGGCCTTCAGCACCGGCTCGCACTACGCCATCAACATCCTCGGGGCGGACCAGCATGACCTGGCCCGGCGTTTTGCCGCCAAGGGGCTGGATCGCTTTGCCGATGTCGAGTTTGTGGACGGTGCGGGTGGTGCACCGCTGCTCTGCGGGGCGGCTGCCACGTTTGAATGTTTTAACCGCAGCCGTTATGAAGAGGGCGACCACGTGATTTTTGTGGGCGAGGTGGAACGCTGCACGCACCGCCCTGGAGCCTCGCCCCTGCTGTACCACGGTGGCAAGTTTTATACCGAACACCCTTTGTAGGGGCACGCCGGGGTCAGTTGCACATGGAGTACTCCAGGCCGCCCGCATGCAAAATGGTGTAGCCGTTCGAATTGCGGGTGGCCTTCAACTCAATGTCCTGAAAACCGCTGCCGTCACCCTGATCCACAAACAGGCGCAAGTTGTCGAGTTTCCATTGCATTGCGCCAGAAGAATTGGACTGCCCGGCGTAGGTGCCTGCATAGCCTGAGCTGTAAGTCTCCCGGCCGCCGTTGATGGTCATGACCCCGTCGGGACGAAAAACAACCTTGCGGGTGGTCGAGGTGCCGCTGTGCTTGTTGTAAGTGAATGAACACCACGCCGTACTCATGAGCATTTGACGCGCCTGCGCGTCCTGGGCACCCTGCGCATTTCCGCCGGCAGCGGCTGGGCCCTGCGCTTGATGCCCCTGAGCGCCACGTGCCACCTTCTCCATCGGGGTGAGTCCTTTGGGGGCTCCCCCCACTTTTTTCCATGCCAGTTGCACCGGGCCAAACATCACCACCAAGCGCCCGCCGGCCAGCGAGTAGCTCATCACGTCAGTGCCTACGGTGAGCTGGTTGCCGCGGGCTGACCAGCGGGTTTCTTCACCTGCCATGGAGGCGCTGCCGTCGCTGCGCAGTTCCATGAAGTCGCCGTCCTGCACATCCATCTGGTACTTGCCCACCAGCTCTTTGGCAACCTGCGCTGATACAAGGGTTGGACCCAACACCAGCAAGACAAGAATAAAAAAGGTTTTCAGCATGGCAGACTCCATTGAACAGCATGTTGGCCGAATAGTACGTCAACCTTGCGATTCAGACCATCAGACCACGTGGGATGTGCTCAGCACCGATGGGGTTGTCATTCAACGCAAGATTTAGTGGCTTTTGCTATTGATAATATAGCTGGTTACGCACTATCTACGTGCGGAAAAGGCAGATTTGACCCTCAGAATTGCGCAGTACCCGAACCTTCTTGAAATTACTTGCAGTTCGCACACCGTCAATGCATCAGTTGGAAAACGCGGCAATCCCGGTTTGCGCGCGTCCCAAAATCAGCGCATGCACATCGTGTGTGCCCTCGTAGGTGTTCACCACTTCGAGGTTGACCAAATGGCGCGCCACGCCAAACTCATCTGAAATTCCGTTGGCACCCATCATGTCGCGCGCCAGGCGGGCAATGTCCAGTGCCTTGCCGCACGAGTTGCGTTTGAGAATGGAGGTGATTTCGACCGAGTCCGTACCTTCTTCCTTCATGCGACCCAGTCGCAAGCAGCCTTGCAGACCGAGGGCAATTTCGGTTTGCATATCGGCCAGCTTTTTCTGGATCAGTTGATTGGCAGCCAGCGGACGGCCGAACTGCTTGCGCTCCAGCGTGTACTGGCGCGCGCGCAGCCAACAGTCTTGCGCCGCGCCCAGCGCACCCCAGGCAATGCCGTAGCGGGCGCTGTTCAGGCAAGTGAACGGGCCTTTCAGACCGCGCACCTCGGGGAAAGAGTTTTCTTCCGGGCAAAAAACCTCGTCCATCACAATTTCGCCGGTGATGCTGGCGCGCAGCCCCACCTTGCCGTGGATGGTCGGGGCGGACAAACCTTTCATGCCCTTGTCCAGCACAAAACCACGGATCGGGCCGACGGCACCGCCCTCGCTCACCTCCTTGGCCCAGACCACAAACACATCGGCAATCGGGCTGTTGGTGATCCACATTTTGTTTCCTGAGAGCTTGTAGCCGCCCGCCACCTTGTGCGCGCGCGTGGCCATGGCACCGGGGTCGGAGCCGTGGTCCGGCTCGGTCAGGCCAAAGCAGCCAATCCACTCGCCGCTGGCCAGTTTGGGCAGGTATTTTTGCCTGAGTGCTTCAGTGCCAAATTCAAAAATAGGCAGCATCACCAGCGAGCTTTGCACGCTCATCATGGAGCGGTAGCCCGAGTCAACCCGCTCCACCTCGCGCGCGATCAGTCCGTAGGCCACATAGTTCAACCCCGGCCCGCCATAGGCTGCGGGAATGGTCGGGCCGAGCAGACCGATCTCGCCCATTTCGCGAAAGATGGCAAGGTCAGTGGTTTCCGTGCGAAAGGCTTGTGTGACGCGCGGTAACAGCTTGTCCTGGCAATAGGCGTCAGCGGCATCGCGCACCATGCGCTCGTCGCCTGTGAGTTGGCTGCTCAGCAAAAAGGGGTCTTGCCAGTTGAAGGCGGTCGCGGGCATGGGGTGTCTCCAAAGTGGTTCTGGGTTTAACTTCACGTTAATGGTAATACCTGATATTTTTTAATTCTTCTGTCGAGTGCGGGCGTCCTGCGGTTGTTCAGGCGTGGACAGGTGATCAACTCAAAATAGCCAGTCAGGGCGCAGCAGCATGACCCCACCCAGTGCCAACATCACCAGGCCACTCACAAGCTTTAACCAACGCCCGGCGCTTTCGGTCAACTTCCGGCTGCTCAAAGCAATAACGGCAGTGCCTACCATCAGGCTATCGTCAGCGATATAGCCAAGGATGTACAAGCCGAGGTACCCGTGATAGGCAGAGGGGCTGAGTTGTTGCTGGGCAAGTACTGCGGTGTACATGGCAGGAAGGCCGGCCGTGCACAGTAGTTCAATGAAGTTGACCACCACGGCCAGCATTGCGGATCCAGTCACAGCCAAGGCCAGTGAGCGGGTTTGAACCACTGCACGTATGCGTGCATAAAGTTTTGGCTTGGCTGAATCAGGAATTGACAATGAAATGCCCGCCTTGAAGGCAAAAAAATCCTTGATATTGATGGCTGCGATGAGCACGGCCAGCAGTGCCAGCCCCGTGCGCACCGCCGCAGACAATCCAACCGCCATGAAAATATTCAACCAAGCTGCCATGAATGCGTAGTAGAGCAAGGCACTCACCATCACAAAAGTGCCCGCAATCAGCAGCATGCGTCGGCGGTCGTGCAAATGAACCAGCAAGGACAGCAAGAACAACAGCACCCACATCGCACAGGGGTTAAAACCGTCGAGCAAACCGACGGCCAGCGTAAAAGCCGGCAAACCCAACCGGGTAACGCTGATCGTTCCCAAAATGCCCGTTTCAACCGACCCAGTGGAAGGCCCCGCACTGCGGGCTGCAAAAGCATTGCTTGCAGGACTCTCACCAACCAAGGTGGCCAGTTCGGGGCCTGACACTTGAGCGTCGGTAAACCCGACCAGCACGCGATTTTGGTAAGCAAAGGTTGGGACACCCGGGGGCCAGAGTCCTGCTTGGCGGGTAATTCGCGTCAAGGCCTCACGCGCTGCGGGATCTTCATCGACAGGTCGAAAGACAATTTGCAACCAGGGACGCCGACTTGCAAAATCATGCAGATAGGTTTTTGCATCTGTGCAATGGGGGCAGCCCTCACGCACGAAGACTTGGAGTGTTGGCGTCTCCTGACCGATATCGGGTGTGGGCTGTGAGTTTGCCAGTGGCATCATCAAACACAACCATGCCCACAAAAAAAATATCTTCATGATCGGGATTTGAAAATTAAACTGTATGCAGATAAGACCAGCACAATGGCCAAAGCCATCGGCAACAAATTGGCGGCTGCACAGGCCGCGCGCAGAACGCAGCCAGATGTTATTATTTTTGCGACAACACAACCTTGGGTGATCAAATTAACAAACCCACTCCTAAGCCAGCACCCAAGCCAGCACTTAAGGGAAAAGAGCTTTTAGCCACCTTGCCTGAAGACGACATGTCGGGCTCCCGCGCGCTGGTTGTTGACAGCAATCCGACTTCGCGCTCCATTTTGGTGTCCCAGTTGCGTGACTTTGGTGTTGCCGACGTCACCCAGTGCAGTCGGCTTGCGGATGCTCGCCGGCAGCTTGAAATCAGAACCTTTGATGTCGTTCTGTGCGAGCATCACTTTGCGGGCGAGGCCTTGTCGGGGCCAGATTTGCTGGACGACCTGCGTCGCAATCAGCTGCTGCCTTTTTCAACGGTTTTTGTCATGGTGACGGGTGAGGCAACCTACGCCACGGTGTCAGAGGCGGCTGAATCTGCCCTGGATGGCTATTTGCTCAAACCCCACAAAGCCTCGCAGCTGAAAGACCGACTGCGCCAGGCCCGCATTCGCAAAATTTCCTTGCAAAATATTTTCACGGCCATTGAAGCCGAGGACTTTGAGGGTGCAGCCAAGCTGTGTCTTCACCGCTTTGAAACCAAGGGACTGTTTTGGCTCTATGCCGCTCGTGTAGGTGCAGAGTTGATGCTGCGCGTTGGCAAATATGATCAGGCTCAGCGGCTTTACGAGGCCGTCATTGAGGCAAAGACCATGCCATGGGCCAAACTGGGGGTTGCCCGATCTTTGCTGGATTCCGGCCAGGCCGTTACCGCCGTCAGCACACTGGAAAACCTGATCCGTGAAGACCCGAGTTACACCGACGCCTACGATGTGCTGGGCCGCGCCCATTTTGAAACCGGCAAGTTCGACAAGGCGCTGGAAACCTACAAAATGGCGGCTGACATCACGCCCGCTTCCATCAGCCGATTGCAAAACCTGGGCATGATGACTTACTACTCCGGTGATCGCAAAGAAGCCGAAAAAGTCCTTGACCGCACCACCCGGATTGGGCTGGATTCCAAAATGTTCGACGCGCAAACCCTGGTGCTGCTGGCGCTGGCCCGGCTGGAAAGCGGCGACAAAAAAGGCTTGCAACGCTGCCGGGATGATTTTGTCCGCCTGACGGAGAAAACCCCGGACAACAAACGCTTGCGCCGTCTGTCAGACGTCGTTGATGCGCTGTTTTTCATCCAGCAAAGTCAGTTTGCCCAAGCTTTGGATGCGGTTCGTGCCTTGATTAAAACCGTGAAGGCCCCCGACTTCGACTTTGAAGCCGCCGCCAACTTAATGGCGCTCATGGCCCAGTTGTCCAACAAAGCCATACAACTCGATGAAGTCGAAGGGGTGGTGGACACCATCGGCATGCGCTACTGCACCAGCAAATCCATGACAGAGTTGCTCGCTGGTGCGGCCTCGGTTCACGAACCTTACGCCGAACGCATTCGCTCCTCCCTCTCCCAGGTTCTGCGGCTCAGCGAACACGCCATGTCGCTGAGCATGGGCGGCGACCCCCGAGCTGCCGTTCAAAGTCTGCTCGACAGCGGCCAGGCCACCCTCAATGGCAAGTTGATTGAAACCGCCTACCTGGTTTTGAACCGTTACGCGGCCAAAATACCGGATGCACAGCAACTCTCGTCGGTCATTCAGGAGCTGCGCGTGCGCTTTGCCACCAACAGCAACAAACCTGCCTTGGGTGAGCAAAAACGCCAGGCTGGCGGTTTAACCCTTCGCACAGGCAGTTCACCGACGAAGGCCCCGGCCTGATCAGTTGGCGCGCAATTTGGTCGGCACGCGTTTCTTCTTGCCGGCCCTGGCCATGGCCCAGGCCTGTTTGGCAAACACCCACAGGCCCGGCTCGTTGGGCCGGGTTGGCTGGCCCCGGCCGATGCGCTTGAGCTGGCCGGTGTACCAGCTGATTTCCAGAATGCCCATCTTGTCGATCATCTTGATGCCGGTGGTGATGGGTTTGACCTGGTGCAAAGGTTTTTTGCCCGCCAGCAGCCGCTGGGGCAAATCGGGCTCCATGGCCAGGGCGCGCGCCAGGCCCACCATGTCCACCGCCCCCGAGGTAATGGCCTGCGCCATGCCCTTGGCCGAGCGAAAGCCACCGGTCACCACCAGCGGGGTTTTGACGGCAGCCCGTGCCTTTTCGGCAAACTCCAGAAAATACGCTTCGCGCTGGCGCGTGCTGTCCTTGACCGGCTCCTTGCCCACCTTCACGCCCGTCATGGCGGGGGCCTCGTAGGTGCCGCCGGAAATTTCGATCAGGTCAATGCCCGCCTCGGCCAGCGCGCGAATCGTGTCCAGTGATTCTTCCTCAGTAAAGCCTCCACGCTGAAAGTCGGCGGAGTTGAGTTTGATGCCGATCGGAAAATCCGGCCCTACGGCCTTGCGCATGGCGCGGTACACCTCCAGCACAAAGCGGCGGCGCTTGACCGGGGTGCCGCCCCAGCGGTCGCTGCGGGCATTGTGGTGGGGCGACAAAAACTGGCTCACCAAGTAGCCATGCGCGCCGTGAATCTGCACGCCGGTAAAACCAGCCTGTTTGACCACGCCCGCCGCTTGGCCAAAACGCTTGACCAGCGCACTCACCTCGGCATCAAGGAGTTCGCGCGGCGTGGCGAAAAACGCCTTCATGTCGTCCCGAAACGGCACTGCCGACGGGGCCACGTTTTCCTTGTTCAGCCCCTTGGGCGATTGCTTGCCGGGGTGGTTGAGCTGCACCCAGCAGTGTGTGTCGTGGGCGGTGGCGGCTTGTGCCCAGGCTTTGAGCGCATCCAGGTGACGATCGTCCGCAATCACCACATTGCCGGGCTCGCCCAGCGCCGCATGGTCGATCATCACATTGCCCGTCACACACAGGCCAATCCCGCCCTCGGCCCACGCGCCATAAAGCCGCGTCAGCTCCGGGGTGGGTGCGCCGTCCCGCGTGCCCAGGGCCTCTGACATGGCCGATTTGAACAATCTGTTCTTGATGTGCACCCCATTGGGAAGTGTGAACGGCTGGGCCAGTACGGCGTGCGGGGTCATAAATTTCTCCAAAAAACAGCAGATGGGCGGATTGGACAGGAAAACAAGTCAGGCAGGCGTCTCCGCCAGGACAGGGTTTTAAGGTTTTGCCTCTAGCACCTAGGGTTTACCCTAGGCGTCGGGGTAAACCCTTATACAATTGCGCCAGATCGTTTTGAAAGCCGATCTTTTTTGCAAGTGTTTCTTTGTTAGTTGTCTCCTCGGGTCCGTTCGATACCTTCTGTGGTTCATGGATCCCTTTACAGGGCTGGTCGCAAGATCAGCCCTTTTTTTTGGTGGCTTGGGCCGCCATGTGGCTTCGGATTCTGGCCACCGCGTGATTCACGTCCGCGCTGAGAACAAAGGGGAGGATGCTGCGCACGGGTGTGGGATCGAACCAGCCGCTCCAGCATTTCTGGCTGTGGGGTGATGGTGCCAAAAAAGCGGGCTTCGTCGCCGACTGCCAGCAAGATCGTAGGAAAGTCCTCCACGTCCAGCGGGTGCAGCAAATCGGCCTCATCCTCCACGTCAATCCACAGAAACTGAGTATCTGGAAAGCGGGCCTGCATCTGCTCAAAACGGGCGCGGTAATCCCGGCACACCCCGCACCAATCGGCGCACAGGCAGGCAACGAGCACAGGGTTTGGATTGGATGGGCTGTCAAGATTCACGGGGCGGGGCTTGAAAAAATCAAAGCTTGAATATAGACGACGCCTTGCTGGTTTGAGCAAATCGCGGGTCAGGGTCGGTTGTACTGATTCGTAAATTTTGGTGGAGCTCCTGCGTTGGTTCGATCATCGGCTCATCAGCCACTGGGAAGTGTTATGAATACAACACGATTAGGAGCAGCACCGGTGTCATCGGCCACTACAAACCTGTGCGAGCATGGCCCGCAAACGCTGCGGACTTGACTTGCAGCAGTACCAAGTGACAGGCAGCAACCATTCTGCAGGAGCCGGTGGCCTTGGGAATTTGAATTGTTCCCTTTAGCAGTAAGCGCATCATCACTAACTGACATGCGCTTAACGTCAGCCGATGTGTCATGTAGTTCAAAATACGGCAATGTCACCCCCAGCCTGCCTCACTGCCGCCTTTTACAAGTTTGTTGACCTGCCGGACTACCAGGCCCGGCGCGCACCCTTGCTGGCGCTGTGCGAAGCACGCAACGTGAAGGGGCTCATTTTGTTGGCCCGTGAAGGCATTAACAGCACCATCGCGGGGGCCTCCGCCGATGTCCATGCCGTGCTGGCCTATTTGCGCTCTGACCCACTTCTGGCAAACCTGCAGCACAAGGAATCGTTTGCGCAGCGCCCACCCTTTCACCGCATGAAGGTGCGGCTTAAAAAGGAGATCGTCACACTCGGGGTGGATGGCATCAGCCCGACGCAGATGGCGGGCACTTATGTCAAACCGGCAGACTGGAACGCTCTCATCAGCGACCCCGACGTGGTGCTGGTGGATACGCGCAATGACTACGAGGTGGAGATCGGCACCTTTGCCGGCGCTATCGACCCGCACATCAAATCATTCTCGGAACTGCCGCACTGGGTGGATCAAGCCGAACGGCTGGGCCAAGCCACCGGAAAGAAACCCAAAGTGGCCATGTTTTGCACCGGCGGCATTCGCTGTGAAAAGTCCACTGCGCTCATGCGCAGCAAAGGTTATGACGAGGTTTACCACCTGGAGGGCGGTATCCTCAAATACTTGGAGGCCGTGCCGCCTGAGCAAAGTTTGTGGCAGGGTGAGTGCTTTGTGTTTGACGAGCGGGTGTCGGTAGGGCACGCCCTGGTGCCGGGGCCCCACGCCCTTTGCCGGGCCTGCCGCCAACCGCTGCAAGACGGTGCGGTGGCGTCGGTATTGTTCGAGCTCGGCGTCAGCTGCCCGCGCTGCCATGCCCACACCAGCCAAGCTCAAAAGAACAGTGCCCGCGAACGGCAACGCCAATGGGAACTCGCCAAGGCACGCGAACAAGAGCACATTGGTGCCAAATTTCCCAAGCCGGTCATCGCGCTGTGACGGCCTGCCCGATTCTGTATTCCTTTCGGCGCTGCCCCTACGCCATGCGGGCGCGGCTGGCCTTGCTCAGTAGCGCAACCCGCTACGAGTTGCGCGAGGTGGCATTGCGTGACAAACCAGCACAGCTGCTGGACATATCACCCAAGGCAACGGTGCCCGTTTTGCTGCTGCCTGATGGAAAAGTGCTGGAGCAAAGTCTGGACATCATGCTGTGGGCACTGGAGCAACACGACCCCGAAGGATGGCTGCCCGACAATTTAACCGAGCGCAGCGCGCAGCTGGCACTCATCAAGGCCTGTGATGACGACTTCAAGCCGCAACTTGACCGCTACAAGTACCCCAACCGCTTCGGCATGACCAGCAGCACCAGCGCAAGGGACCAAGGCGGCGCTTACCTTGCGAATCTGGAACAGCAGCTGGCCCATGAGCGCTTCCTGAGCGGCCCAACTTGGGGCTTGGCCGATGCGGCCATTGCCCCCTTTGTGCGCCAATGGGCGCATACCGACCCAGCATGGTTTGCACGGCAGCCATGGCTGAACCTGCAAGCCTGGCTCAGGGAATTTGAGCAGTCACCGGCGTTTGTTGCCATCATGGTCAAAGTGGCGATTTGGACACCTGAAGCTGAGCGGACGGCCCAGCCCACCACAGCGACAGCGGCACCGCCCATAAATTGTCCCCAAATGGCAGCAGCTCGCGCCCTGCATACAGAACAATGCCACGCTGAAAAAGGGGCTTCGGTAGCCTGCAGGTGCCGCAAACCATTGAAATTTTTGCCATCCACCGTGGCGCTGGCTTTGACTTCAATGCCGGTTATCTGCCCCAGGCGGTTTTCCAGAATGAAGTCCACTTCGATGTCGGTTTGGGTGCGGTAGTGCCACAGCGACAGGCGCTGCTGTGAGAACGCAAGGTGCTTGAGCAATTCGGTCAGCACAAAGGTTTCGACGGTGCCACCGGGCAGGCCCGGCTGCGCGGCCAGGCCTTGCGCTGTATCGCCCAGAAAGTAACTGAGCAGACCGGTGTCAGGCAGGAACACTTTGGGCGCTTTGACCAGCCGCTTGCCCGCATTGCGCGCCCACGCAGGCACGCGCACCACCAAAAACAGCATCTCCAGCAAGGCAAAGTAGCGCTTCAGGGTGGTCTGGGACAAGCGGGCGGTGCGCGACAGCTCGGCCAGGTTAAGCAGCGTGGCGCTGCGCGTGGCCAGCAATTGCAGCAGGTTGGGGATTTCGGTGAGTTGCTCAATGTGTGCCAACTCGCGCACGTCGCGCTGCAAAATGGCCTGCACATAACTCTGGAACCAGGCTTCGCGCCGGGCCGCGCTGCTGCGCTGCGCCGCTTCGGGAAAGCCGCCGCTGGTCAGGCGCGCAACCAGAGCATCTTTTTCGCAGGGGGCAATATTCAACGCAGTCCAGTCGCCCGCAAAAAGGGCATCAGCGCGGTTGATGGCGGCATGGTCGGCCAGCTCGGCACTGGACAGGGGCCACAGCGACAACACCTCCATGCGGCCCGCCAGCGAGTCGGCAATGCCGGGCAACAGCAGTACATCGGCCGAGCCCGTGAGCAGAAATCGCCCCGGCGTGCGCTGGCGGTCCACCGCCGCCTTGATGGGCAAAAAAAGCTCGGGCGCGCGCTGCACTTCGTCCAGCGTGACCGGGCCTTGCAGCGCGTTGATGAAACCCGCCGGATCGCTCTTGGCAGCACGCAGTACGGCTGTGTCGTCCAGGGTCAGGTACCGGCGTGTGCTGGACTCGCCTGCAGCGGGCGTGCTCAGCGCTTGTACAAGCGTGCTTTTGCCGCTTTGGCGGGCACCGTTGACGAGTACCACCGGGGTATCGGCCAGCGCATCCCGCAGCAAAGGGGTGATGTGTCTTGCATGCATATTCGGCCTTAATATGGATGAATATCAACCACTTGGTGGACGATTTTACACATTGTGCGATCTAAAAAAGTCGTTTAAACAGACTTTCACAAGCGACGCCTTCGAACGGGGGGTACTCCAGAGGGACTTGGAATTCCCTTAATTTGCTATAAATTCAGGAGCTGCTTGCGCAGATTAGACGTGCGCAAACGGCTGTTTTCATCACTATTTTCCTGGATGGCTTGAGCCCAAACCCTTTCAAGTTACGGTGCAATCTTGCGCTTGAGCGCGCGCGCAATTGGCGGGGGCAGGTTGGCCAGTGATTGCAGCAGGTGCGGCAGCACGCGCAGTTTCAGCCCGGTCAGGCTGGGGGCACGATGGCCTCGATCAGGTGCGGACCCGGCGTGCGCAGGGCGTGTTCAAAAGCCGCCAGAAACTCATCGGTGGTGGTGGCACGTTTGGCGGCGACCCCCATGCCTTGTGCCAGCTGCACAAAATCAATCGGCGGTGTGCGCAGATCAAGCTGGGCTTTGGCCTTGTCACCCGCGCCGCTGGCCCCCACGCGCCGCAGCTCGACGTTCAAAATGGCATAGGAGCGGTTGTTGAAGATGATGTTGATGACGTCGAGCTTCTCGCGCGCTTGCGTCCACAGGGCCTGAATGGTGTACATGGCCGAGCCGTCACCGGCCAGCGCAATCACCTTGCGGTCAGGGCAGGCAATGGCCGCGCCCACCGCATTGGGCAGGCCCTGGCCGATGGCACCGCCCGTGAGCGTGATCACATCGTGGCGCGGCGCACCGGCGGTGTACATCGGCAGCATGATGCCCGAGGTCTGCGCTTCGTCCACGAGGATGGCGTTGTCCGGCATCAGCTGCCCGATGGCCTTGCATACTTTGTCGGCGGTGAATTTGCCACGCGGGCGGCCCGGACGTCTGGGTGCTTGCAGCACGGGTTTGGTCTGACCCGCATTCACCGCCTTGGCCAGTTTGTCCAGACTGCCGATCACGTCCTGCGTGAAGGCCGCCAGCGTGTGCAGCTGGCAACCCTCGGGCACCAGGTAGCTCTTTTTGCCGGGGTAGGCAAAGAAGGACACCGGCGGTTTGGCATCGACCAGAATCAGGTGGTCCAGGCCGCTCAACTGCACCGAGGCGAGCTCAGCCAGGTAGGCAATACGCTCCACCGGCGGCAGCCCCGCACCGCGCTCGATGCGGGTGGGGAAAACTTCGGCAAACAGCTTGGCACCGGTTTTGGCCGCGATGCGCGCCACGGCCATCAGTGCGGGCTCGCGCAGCGCGCGGCCCCCCAGCAAAATGGCTTTTTTGCCGCCTCCCTGCAGCGCCTGGGCAATGGCGGCCACGGTGGCGTCGTCTGCCGGTTTCGGGGGGGTGATTTTGGGCGGGGCAGCGGGCACCCCGCCTTCGCCCCACGACACATCGGCGGGCAGGATCAGCGTGGCCACCTGCCCCGGTGGGCCTTGGCACACACCTATGGCCTCGGCAGCGTCCTTGCACAAGTCCTGCGTGCTTTTGGAGGTGCGCACCCAGGGCGACACGTTGCGCGCCACGGTTTCAATGTCGGACTGCAGCTGCGCATCAAACTGCGTGTGGTAGGTGGCATGGTCGCCCACGATGTTGAGCATTGGCACCCGGCCCTTGCGTGCGTTGTGCAGGTTGGCCAGCCCGTTGCCCAAGCCGCAGCCCAAGTGCAACAGCGTGGCGGCGGGTTTGTCCGCCATGCGCGCGTAGCCATCAGCCGCGCCGGTGGCTACCCCCTCAAACAGCGCGAGCACCGCGCGCATCTCGGGCACACTGTCAAGCGCCGCCACAAAATGCATCTCGGAGGTGCCGGGGTTGGTAAAACAGGTGGTGATGCCGGCATCCACCAGGGTGCGGATCAGGGCTTGGGCGCCGTTGGACATGATATTTCTCTCTTGATTTTGCTAGTTATTTGATAGCTTATTGCGCCCGTAATGCTTGCGCAAAAGCCACTTTTCTTTCCTAATTTCCAGCGGACGCTGGGGGCGATGAGTCTTCTTCCCCCACTCTATCTCCCCCGCCTCTTTCTCGCCCCGCCGGGCGAGAAAGAGGAGCCTGAACAGCCCATTTGGCCGCGTGTTTAAACAAGACACGTACACGCTCAATCTGGCGTTGGGGCAGAGGGGGGTGGGATGGGGTGGCATAGCCGCAACCGGCCCGCTCCGCAGCCGAGTCGGCCCCCGACATCGGCCAGACACCCCCCATCCCAGCTTCCCCATGTTGGCCGTGGCGTAGAACTCATCCATTTTGAACACGCGGCCAAATGGGCTGTTGAAGGCTCCCCTCTTTCGCCCGGCGGGGCGAGAGAGGGGCGGGGGGGAGTGGGGGAAACGGAAGTCGGGAGTTTTGCTATTTTTAAAATAGCTGCCCACGCCCGTCCTGCTTGCGCAAGATGCATTTTCCAGGTCGATTCAGAAACTGCCATCGGGTGCCTCGTCAACGACCCAGACCGGCGTTGATCGAACGCGCCGCCGCTCGCGCCGTCATTACACAGCCGGGCAGAAAGGTGCCTTCCAGCGAACGTTTGCCGCAGGCACCGCCACCGCCAAAACCGGCCGCCTCCCCCACGCAGTACAAACCTTCAATCGCCTGATCGGAGTCGGTGAGCACCCGGCTTTGCAAATCGGTCTTGAGCCCGCCCAGACTTTTGCGTGTGATGAGCTGCAACTGGATGGCAATGAACGGCCCGGAACCATGGGCTTGCAAGGGCGCAGGTTTGCAGGTGCGCAGGCGCTCGGGTGGCCAGTGGCGTGCATGCTCGATGCGGCGAATCTGGTCGTCATTCACCACGGACAGGCCGCGCTGGAAGTTGGCATCAAAATCATCCGCCGTTTGCTGCAGCACCTCAGCCTGCACATCGGACGTATCCGCCAGGGCATTCATCTTGGCTGCCAACTCAGCCAGTGTGTCGGCCACCAGGAAGTGACGGCTCTCGGCCAGCATCTGGCGCACCAGGCGGTGGTTGCCAAACAGCATTTCCTTCATCAGCATCGGGAACTGGCGGTCTCGAATGCGCTGGTTGTGCTCAGCGCCCGACAGGGCCAGCTCCTTGGCCGCAATGCGCCAGTTCAGCAGGTGCCAGGTGTAGGGCTTTGCCTGGGCGGCCACTGTGCGGCACAGGTCGCTGGTGTCAAAACTGGTGATCAGGGGCTGAGGGCCGATGCGCCGCCCGGTGTGGTCCAGCCACAGCGCCGATTTGCACGGAATGTGGGACAGGCCATGCCCCGGAAAGTGAGGCTGTGGGTGCGGCACCCCGGCGGCGTAGTTCCACATTTCCCCGGCGTGGGTGACATGCCCGCCCAAACCTGCCACCAGGTGGTGCAGCTTGCCGTTGCAAAAAGGGTGCGCGCCATTGAGCATGGTGGCGGGCAGTGGGCGGCTTGCGGGCCAGTTGGCGCGCACCTGCTCGTGGCTGCCGTTGATGCCGCCCATGGCCAGCACCACCGCCTGCGCGGCAAACTGCACACTGCCTCCGGTGTCGTGGTTGATGGCGTGGGCGCCCGTGACCACGCCGCCTTGTGATTCGAGTTTCACAACCTCGTGGTTGCTGAGAAGGGTCAGGCGGTTACCGGTATTGGCCTGGTGCAGGGCCGCAATCATTTGCTGGGTGAAGCGCTGCGCCGTGCCCCACAGGATGTGATAACGCGGCAGCGAATTGCCATTGCCCAGCATGCCGCGCTCCACCCAGTTGACCGCAGGCAGGAACTTGACGCCGTGCTGAATCACCCAGTCGTACACCTGCTCGCGCGAATGCTCCACATAGTACTGAGCCCACTGGCGCGGCCACACATCCATCGCATCGAGCTCGCCGTAGCGCAACCAATCGCGCAGCGCCCGCTCGGGCGAATCCTTGAGTTTCATGCGCCGCTGCACTGGCGTGTCCACCAGCGCCATGCCGCCAAACGCCCACAGCGCCTGCCCGCCCAAGCGCTGGCGCGTGTCGCGGTCCACCAAGGTGACGCGCTTGCCCGCGCGCAGGCACTCGATGGCCGTGACCAGCCCGGCCAAGCCGCCACCGATGACCAGTACATCCGACTTCACACTGCTTGTGTTCATGGCCCTGCTCCAATTTTTATGTGATTGACTTGAAAGAATTATCATGGTGACCCCCTTGACCGCAGGAGCCATCGATCATGACCTTAGGGTCCATTGCACAATAACATGCGCATATTGCTCGTCAGCCTTGGGCGCATAGCGTCGTTACAAATCGCTTGTTTAGCGGAGCTAAACGGCGCGCTTTGCGCCTGACTCTGCATCCCAAACCCGACGGCCAAATGCACAAGTTATTACGTAATGGACCCTTAGATGCCAGCGTAGCCCTGAGTTGGGTCACTACGCTGCTGAACGCAGCGCAGCGCCATGGCCTGACGGTTGAGCAACTGCTGGCCCATGCCGGACTGAACACCAGCCAGCTCCAAGATGCACGCTGGCCGATTGATGACATCACGCGGCTGTGGCGCGCAGCGGCTGAGTTGACGGCCGACCCCGGCTTTGGCCTCAAGGCCGGTCAACTGGTGGGGCCGGCCAGTTTCAACGTGGTCAGTTTCATTTTGCAATCGTCACCAACGCTGCGCGACGCCCTCGCCATGGTGCAGCAGTTCCAGCGCCTGATCAGCGATGGCGGGCGCTTTCAAATCCTTGCCGGGGACGAAAAAAGCTGGCTCATCTACCACCCTCAGCAAGGCGAGCTGGCCTTCAGCCCACACCAGCTGGAGGCCGTGCTGGCAGCGGTGGTCACCTTCAGCCGCTGGGTGCTGGGGGCACCGGTTAACCCGGCCAGAGTGCAGTTTGGCCACAGCCAGTTGGGGCCGCTGGCGCTGTACCAACAGGTGTTTCAGGCCGAGGTCGATTTCAACCAGGCTTTCAGTGGATTGCAGCTGGACAATGCCATGCTGGACCACCCCCTGCCCCAAGCCGATGCCCAGCTGGCCACCTTGCACCGCGAGTACGCCGCAGCGCGGCTGGCAGCGCTCGCCACGGCCCCGGATTTTCTGGCGCAAGTGCGCGAGTGGCTCACCAGCCGTTTGGTGCAGGGCGTGCCGCCCAGGGCGCAGGTGGCGCAGCACTTCAAGCTCAGTGAGCGCGTTTTCGCACGCCGCCTGCAGGCGCAGGGCTTGAGCTACACGCAACTGATTGACGCGGTGCGCAAGGACAAGGCCTGCGCTTTGGTGGCAGACAGCGCCGAATCGTTTGCCAGTCTTGCGCTTGCGCTCGGCTTTTCCGAAGCCAGCGCCTTCAACCGCGCTTTCAAGCGCTGGACCGGGCACAGCCCCGGGGATTGGCGGACGCTGGCAGCCATTCGGGGTGGTGCCGCCAGCACAGCAAAGGACGGGGCCGTTCGTGCGGCATCACCCAAGTTTGTATGAAAAAAGTGACTGTTGCGCAGGTGGGCTTTGCGTAACCAGCTATATAAACCATAGCAAAACGTGCAACAAAATTGCCTTAAACCCTGCATACCGCGCGCTAAGCACAAGCTGGTTTGGGCTTTTGGTGCACAAATATGACAGTTGACCGCGCATTCAAATGTGCGTAGCCTTTGCCTTTCTTTGGCGCAAACACCAACTTGCTGGATTCCATTTGACCTCAACCACTCCTGCCAAACAAAATCACCGCGGACTGACCGAATGGCTGTTGCTGTTGGGTGTGTTGTCGGTCGTGGCGGGGTTTATTGTTTACGCAAAGTTGCATGACTACCGGCAAATTGACACCCAGGAGCGCGAGCGCCTGGCCAGCCACACGGCGGTGATTGAAAAAAACCTGACGCCGCAGTTGCGCCTGGCCAACCAAGTCATTGAAAACATCATCCACGATATTCCTTCGTGGATGCAGCAAAACGACGGGCTCAAAGGTGCCAACCGTGAGTTGCAGGTCATCAATGACACGCTGCTCGGTATCAGGCCGATTCTGGTGATTGCTGCGGATGGCAATGTCATCGCGTCCAGCAACGCAAAGCTGGTGGGGCAAAACTTTACCCACCGGGAGTATTTTCAGACCGCGCTCAAAAACCCGGACCCCAAGGTTTTGCATGTGAGTGCGCCGTTCCAGACGGTGCTCAACACCTTTGTGATCAGCCTGTTTCGCACTATTGAAGGGCCCGATGGTGAGTTCGCCGGCATTGTCATCGTGAGTGTGGTGCCGGAGTATTTTTTCACCCTGCTCGATGCGGTGCGGCATGCGCCAGATGTGAAAACAGCACTGCTGCATGGCGATGGCAAGCTGTTTTTGATGGCCCCCGAGCGGCCCGATCTGGCGGGCAAGGACATGACAACGCCGGACACCTTGTTTACGCGGCATCTTCAAACGGGGCGGGTTGACAATGTGTTCACGGCACCGGTGACGCTCATCGGGGCGAACCGCATGGTGGCCTTTCGAACCGTCAACCCGGCAGACTTGCATATGGACAAGCCCCTGGTTGTGACCGCATCGCGCGACATCAACGAAGTTTTTGCCGCATGGCGGCACGATGCCTATGGGCAGGGCGGTTTGTTTGGCGCACTGGCACTGGTGGCGAGTGTGAGCCTGCTGCTGTATCAAAAACGACAGCGCGCCCATGAGCGAATTGTGTTGACCCAGACCGCCCAGCGTGAGCAGGCGCAGCAAGCCCTGCAGGACAGCGAAGCCTACAACAAGGTCTTGTTTGCGGGCTCTCGTACTGCGCTGGCCGTCATGGACCCCGCAACGGGAAGATTGGTGGATTGCAACCAGGCGATGATTGATATTTACCGTCTAGACAGCCGGGAAACAGTGCTGGCATTGAGCCCTGAAGATGTGGGAGCACCTCTTCAGTACGATGGTCGCACCACAACCGAGTCGGTTGGTGAGCATGTCGCGGCTGTTTTGCGCGATGGTTCCCACGTTTTTGAGTGGCGTCACCGTCGCCCCGATGGTGAGATTTGGGATGCTGAAGTGAACCTGATGACATTCGAACATGCGGGCAAGACGCTGCTTCAGTTCAGTTTGCAGGACATCACCGAGCGCAAGCGGGCCGAGTCCGATCTTCGCGTGGCCGCCACCGCTTTTGAATCGCAAGAAGGCATGATCATTACCGATGCGGACATGAGCATTCTGCGCATCAACCGGGCTTGCAGCGAAATCACTGGTTACTCGCCGCTGGAAGCAATTGGCCAGACACCTCGCATGTTCAGCTCAGGCCGGCACAACAGCACGTTCTACCAAGCGCTGTGGGCCAGCATCAACACCACCGGTGCCTGGAAGGGCGAGATATGGAACCGGCGCAAAAATGGCGAGGTGTACCCGCAGTGGGCCAATATCTCCGCTGTCAGGGGCCCCGATGGTGCCATCACCAACTACGTGGCCTCCTTTATTGACATTTCTCACCGCAAGACGGCTGAAGAAGAGATCAACCACCTCGCGTTTTACGATCCGCTGACCAATCTGCCCAATCGCCGCTTGCTGATAGACCGTTTGCGCCACGCTTTGTTGGCCGGCTCGCGCAGTGACAGCGCGGGTGCTTTGTTCTTTATTGATGTTGACAATTTCAAAACCCTCAACGACACCCTGGGCCATGACAAGGGCGATATGCTGCTCGACCAGGTGGCCAGGCGTCTGAGCGCTACCGTGCGTGAGGAGGACACCATTGCCCGCTTGGGCGGCGATGAGTTCGTCATCATGATGGAAGGCTTGAGTCTGATCGCGCTGGACGCAGCCGCATTGGCCAGGGTGGTGGCTGAGAAAATTTTGGAGGCTTTCAAAGAGCCTTACGACCTGCAAGGCACGCCTTATCTTTGCACCGTCAGCATTGGCATTGCCTTGTTCAACCGCCCCACCGACACCGTGGAAGAGTTGCTCAAACAAGCTGACCTTGCCATGTACCAGGCCAAGGCGGCAGGGCGCAACACCTTGCGCTTTTTTGACCCGCAGATGCAGTCGGTGGTCATGGCGCGCACCGAACTGGAAACCGACTTGCGCGAGGGGCTGCGCCAGAGCCAGTTGCTGCTGCACTATCAGCCCCAGGTCGATGACGACGGCCGCATCACCGGGGCCGAGGCGCTGGTGCGTTGGCAGCACCCCGTGCGCGGCATGATTCCGCCCATGGAGTTTATTGGGCTGGCTGAAGAAACGGGGCTGATCCTGAATTTGGGGCACTGGGTGCTGGAGACGGCCTGCAAGCAACTGGTCGCATGGTCGGGCAAAGCCGCAATGGCTCACCTCACGGTGGCGGTGAACGTCAGCGCCCACCAGTTCCGCCAGATTGACTTTGTAGAGCAGGTGCTGGCGGTGCTCAAGAGCACGGGTGCCAACCCCCACCGGCTCAAACTGGAGTTGACCGAAAGCCTGCTGGTGTCCAACGTGGACGAAGTGATCGGGAAAATGTTTGCCCTCAAGGCCAGAGGCGTGGGCTTTTCGCTGGATGACTTTGGCACCGGGTATTCGTCGCTGAGCTACCTCAAGCGCCTGCCGCTGGACCAGCTGAAAATCGACCAGTCCTTTGTGCGCGACATCCATGTGGACCCCAACGATGCAGCCATTGCCAAGACCATCGTGGCACTGGCCCATAGCCTGGGGCTGGGCGTGATCTCCGAGGGGGTGGAGACGGCAGCACAGCGCGACTTTCTGGCCCATGCAGGCTGCCATGCCCATCAGGGTTATTTCTTCAGCCGACCGCTGGCGATTGAAGGGTTTGAGGCGTTTGCCCAGCGGTGCTGACCCGCTTGAGCACTTCCGCCACGCAGCGTTCTATGCCGGTGAAAACGTCGCTTAACCGGGCGTCGTCAAACATGTAGGCGGGGGTTGAGACGAGTTTGTGGGCTTCGTCGATCACGATGTCACGCGCGCTTGGTGTGCTGTGGTGCTGCTGCCCCAGTTGCTGCATCGCACTGGCGCAGCCCGCATCATTGCCCAGCGTCAGCCCAGCGCCGTCGTTCAACTGGTGCAGGACCAGGGCAACCAGGGCAGGCGCAATACAGATTGCACCGACTGGCTTTTGGGCTTCAAAAAAACCGCGCACAAAGGCCGCCACATCCGGGCGCACGTCGGCATCCGCACCCTGAAAAGCAAACGAGCAATGATTTTTGGCCACGCCATAACCGCCGGGCATGATGAGTGCGTCAAAGTCCTGCACGCGGGCTTGCGCCAAATCCAGGCATTGCCCCACTCGGGCGATGCGGCTGGATTCTTCGAGTATGTTGCGCTGCGCACCGGCCATAGGCTCGCCGGTGACGTGGTTCACCACATGGTGCTGCGGCGCATTGGGCGCAATACACTGGAATGCAGCACCCATCTGGTCCAGGGCCAACAGGGTGAGCACGGCTTCGCGCACTTCGGCACCATCGAGGTGACCGCAGCCAGCCAGTAAAACGGCAACTTTGACAGGTTTTGACATGGGATTCCTCCAGAAAATTGAAGAATTATCTCGCGCATACTTCTGCAGCGGCAAACCGGGTCCGACTCAAAGTGACCTGACTTTCACGTTAAAGTGCAAACCCTTGTTTACCTGGAGTATTGATGCGTATCTGGAAAAAACCCATTTCTGTTGCCGGGGTCACTGCGGTGAGCGACAACACGGCCGTGAGCCATCTGGGCATCGAATTTTTGGAGGTGGGCGACGACTTCATCCGCGCCCGCGTGCCGGTGGACAAGCGCACCTGTCAGCCCTATGGTTTGCTGCATGGCGGCGTGAGTGTGGTGCTGGCTGAAACCCTGGGTTCGGTTGGGGCTGGGTTTGCGTGTCCTGACGGGTATCTTCCGGTGGGGCTGGACATCAACGCCAACCATATTCGGGGTGTCAGCAGCGGCTGGGTCACCGGCGTGGCCCGCCCGGTTCACATTGGTCGCACCACGCAAGTCTGGCAGATTGACATGCACAACGATGCGGGCGAACTCAGCTGTGTGTCGCGCATCACGATGGCGATTCTGGCTCCCAAGCAGGAGTGAAGTCCCTTTAGAGGGTTCGCGCTCAGAATCTGCTACAACAACGAATCGTGCAGCGCCACGTATTCCAGGGAAAGTTTGTGGCCCGGCTCCATGAAAATCATGGGCAAAGACTGCTCGTGCGATTCACGAATCTTGACCGATGAGCTGAGATAGGGCTGCAGCACCGGCAGGCCCTCGTCGATCAGTTCCTGCACCATGCGCTGGGGCAGGTTGGCGCGCGGTTGGAACTGGTTGACGATGATGCCTTTAACCTTGAGGTCGGCATTGTGGTCGGATTTAATTTCTTCGACGTTTTCCAGCAAGGTGTAGAGCGCCCGGCGAGAAAAATCATCGCAATCGAAGGGGATCAGGCATCCCTGCGCGGCGATCAGGGCGCAGCGGGAGTAAAAGTTCAGAGCAGGCGGAGTGTCGATGTAGATTCGGTCGTAATCACCCGCCAGAAATTTGAGTGCATCACGCAATTTGTAAATCTTGTGGCGCGACTCCAGCTTGCCGTGCAGTTCGTCAAGCAAGGGGCTGGACGGCATCAAGTCCAGCCCCTCCCACTGGGTTGAGACGATGTATTCTGCGGCTGACTTGTCGCGAATGGTGAACTTCAGGCTTTGTTCAAAAAATTCGGCCACATTGGGCAGGCTGTCTGATTGCTCGCCACCCAACAGATAGCGCGTCGAATTTCCTTGGGAATCAAGATCAATGACGAGTGTGCGTAAACCCTGTGCCGCACTGATGGCCGCCAAATTGCACGTGATAGTGGACTTGCCGACGCCACCCTTTTGATTGAACACCACATATTGCATACAGCGACCCTAGCTGACGATGGAAATGGCAAGAAGTGTAAGGGATGCAGAAATCACAAATATCCCATTTCTGGCGGCACTGGCGGGTGCATTGCGTCGTTGCAATCCGCTCGTTTAGCTGGCTAAACTTCGCGTCTTGCGCCTGGCACTGGATCCCGTCAGCACTCGTCATAAACGGTACATTTGCAATTTCTGCATCCCTCGCCTCGTCTCTGCACTGTTTTGCCCAAGCTAGAGCAAAAATGGAATCAGCCACCAGCTTCTTTTTTTGTAGGCTGCCCATTCGGGGTAGCGCGACATGCTGGCTTCTTTCATGACCATGTTGACAGCAAACAGACCCAGCCAGACCCAAGCCAGTACCAGCACCGGAAACCAGTGCCAAGCCATCATCGCGAAGCTTGCGTAGATCATCATCTCGCCCAAGTAGTTGGGGTGGCGCACCCAGCGGTGCATGCCATCAGTGATAAGACCACGCTTGACACGCAGGGTGAAGAACTTTTGCGCATCCGCGGCGATCATGATGACCGAGCCCAACATGCAAAGCGTAATGCACAAGGAAAACCACATGGCATCGGGCAATGGGTACTTGGGCTGCGAGGTACCGGAAATCAGTAGCCAGCCAAATACCCAATACAGTCCGAGAACGAAGGTGAAGGCGTTGAGTCCCGCGCCTAAGGTAATTTTGACCTGCCAATTGGGGTCAGGAAAAGAGGTATCTTTGAGAATCCACACCAAACCATAGCTGCCGTGCATGGCGAGATAAACCCAAGCTGCCGTGGAAGTGTTTTGGTAATACCAGATCAGCAGTCCAAAAAAAAGAAAGCTGCCGGCTTTTTGAAAGTTGATGACCCAGGAAAACTTCCACGGGCGTGGACCTCCCAAAAAATCTTTTGACAAATAGTCTGTAAACCGACGCATTGCGACCGCCCAAGCGGGTGGTGGCGTAGCGAGCGATGGCGTGGTTTGAGACGCTGCAGTCATGTGTCAAAGCTCCATCAAACGGTGTGCGTCAAACACGGCGCAGCAAACAAAACGGCCAGTGTTTTGAAGCACTGGCCGTTTGTTACATCAGGATGCTTTGCCCAGGAGGGAGTCCTTGAGGTCTTTCTGAACTGGCTTTTCGCCGAGCCAGATTTTCAGCATTGCCTTGTGGAAATCTTCACCAGGAATGACGTTGCCAACCATCTTGCCATTGATGCTGATATGAGTGCCTTTTTCAGGAATCCAGTCGATCAACACGACACCACCTTTGGCAACATCGGACATGGCGATCATGTTTTTCTCAAGGGCCGCAACGCGATCTTTGATGGCTGCGAATTCTGAGTCAGACGAATTGTCGTCAATTGCGCTCGCGAATGCTTTACCGAAAGTTTTGCCATCGCTGTCTTTGAGCAGTGTCAAAGCGATGCGGTTGGAGCCTTTGGAAGCCAAAATGGAGCTGGCATCTGCTGTTTTTGCGGTGACATAGAGGGCTGCAACATAGCGCTTGCCCAGAAATGTACGCACGCCCGTACCATTGATAACGAGGTCGCTGGAACCAACTTTAACTTGGTCGTCAAACTTGACGCCTTCAAGTTCGGCTGCGAAAGCGATGTTGAGCGCCAATGCGGCTGCAATTGCTGTAACTAATTTTTTCATGGTTTCTCTTTAATGTTGAAGTTTAAGGTTTGACTTTAAGGCCACCCCTGTAGATTATCTCCACAGAGAACGTGCTTGTCAAAAAAAACCAGCACGCGGCGAGGCAAATTTTAATCGAAAGTGCAGTTTTGCGCCATCTTTTTTTTCAGCGTTATTTCTACTGCAAAAAAAAACCCATCATCGAGATGGGTTTTTAGTTCAACAAACTCGAATCCTTCAATCAAGCTGCTGTTAACCAATATGCAGCGTTAAAAGGACTGCTCATGCGCAGCGCTTGCGGAGAAATATCCAACAATTTGTCTGTTGGCATTTTTTCACCGGATTCTGTAGTGATCTCGACGTTTTCCACGGCGGGTTGACCGATGGTCGTGCTCTTAGCCTCGTTCGCCCGTTCTGCTTGGCTGGTGTGTGCAGAACGGGCTACAGAAAAGAATAGAAACATCGGAAAGGGATTTTTCGGTCGCCCCAATAGTCAGCGGCGTCGCGGAAAATATCGAGCAATTGCTCGCGGGCTTCTTTGTCAAATTTGACATTGGCCGGAATGTGTTCCAGCACCACGATAAAGCCTGGTTGTGGACCTGACTTGTGCAGTGGATCCGTCATGCTGTCATACAGTGCATCGAAATTCTTGCCGACATGCACGGACAACATGAACTGTTGACCAATCAGGTCAAGCACATCTTGCTTGGTTTGGGCAGTTGCCAGATTGGCATACAAGAAATGCTGCCCCAAGGACTGAGCGGCTCCCTGTAGTTCCGGCACCCGAAATGCACGAATGGATTGAACAATATTCGGTCGAATGCCACGAAGCGGCACATCGGTGGTAGCACGTTGCGGTGCTGAGGCGTCTTGCGTTAGTGTCATATTTTCCTCCCCAACTTCTCTTTCCAAAAATTAAAAATCATATTTACGGCACGATCCTGCGAAAGCTCGCGTAGTGATCGGCTGTGTAGTAACAAACATCTGGCGTTTTGGGTTGCCCACCGCACACAATGCGCCGAACACCCCGATGACTCAATCCTGGAGTTGTGACGGTGTACTCGTGGTAATAACCGCGTTTTTGAACAGGCAGCAAACGCTCTCGATTACCAAAAACAGTCCCATCTTTTTCATATGCAAACGGACCACCTTGGTGGATCAATTCGTAGGTTTTGACACCTTGTGGGGGCAACTCCCCCACCGAAACGGTGACTGAAGACTCTACGCCAACCGACCTTTTGGCCAGCAACCCACCCGATGAAAGAACCGCAACAAGCAAAAAGCCGACAATTGCCAACTTTTGGCCCGAAAGACGCATCACCAAAACCTACTCCCTCACAGCACCCCGGTTAGCCCGGCTAATTTATTGGTATGTAGTGTCGCGTATTTACCAAAAAAATGCAAGTAAGTGCTTAAAAAATAGGCAGTTTAAAAAATGCCGATAAAAGTGAAAAGTGAGCGTTTGCTACTTGAAATTCGCTTATCGGATCGCATTGGCATCGGCAACCGTCAGCGCAGTCATATTGACCATGCGACGCACCGTCGTACTCGCCGTCAAAATATGCACGGGTTTGGCAGCGCCTAGCAGCACCGGGCCAATGGCAATATTGCCGCCAGCGGCTGTTTTAAGCAGGTTGTAGGCGATGTTGGCGGCATCGATGTTGGGCAATACCAGCAAATTGGCCTCGCCCACCAGTGTTCCGTTGGGCATCAGGGTTTTGCGCGCATTGCCGTCCAGCGCAACGTCACCATGCATTTCGCCGTCCACTTCCAACCATGGTGCCTGCACACGCAGCAACTCCAGGGTTTGACGCATCTTGATCGCACTGGGCTGATTGCTGCTGCCAAAGTTGGAATGAGACAGCAGAGCAATTTTTGGCCGGATACCAAACCGCATCACCTGTTCAGCCGCCATTGTGGTGATTTCAGCCAGCTCGGCGGCGCTGGGGTCGTAGTTGATGTGGGTGTCCACCAAGAAAAGCTGGCGCTCGGGCAGCAAAAGGCAATTCATGCAGGCATAGGTACTCACACCCTCGCGCTTGCCAATGACTTGGTCAATATAGTGCAGATGCAATGCCGTGGTACCCCACGTGCCGCAAACCAGTCCATCAACATCTCCCTTGTGCAGCAACATGGCACCAATCAAGGTTAGGCGACGTCGCATTTCAATCTTGGCACCTTGAACGGTAACGCCCCGGCGTTCGGTCATGCTGTGGTAGGTTTGCCAGAAATCCCGGTAGCGGTGATCCTGCTCGACATTGACCACCTGGTAATCCACCCCTTGGCGCAAGCGCAGGCCAAACTTCTCGACGCGTTCGGCAATCACCTTGGGGCGTCCTATCAAGGTTGGCAAGGCCAAGCCCTCATCCACCACAATCTGACAAGCCCGCAAAACACGTTCGTCTTCACCCTCGGCATACGCCACGCGCTTATTCAAGGCCTTTTTGGCGGCGGTGAAGATCGGTTTCATCACGGTGCCTGAAGCGTAAACAAAGCTTTCGAGCTTTTGGCGATACGCGTCCATGTCCACAATAGGCCTCAGGGCCACACCACTGTCCGCTGCGGCTTGCGCCACCGCAGGCGCAATTTTCATCATCAGTCGCGGATCAAACGGCTTCGGGATTAGGTACTCGGGGCCAAAAGCGAGCTGTGCCCCTGAATAAGCGGCCGCCACCACTTCGTTTTGCTCTGCTTGCGCCAATTCGGCAATTGCATGAACAGCCGCAATTTCCATCTCCAGCGTGATGGTGGAGGCCCCCGCGTCCAGCGCTCCGCGAAAGATGTAGGGGAAACACAGCACGTTGTTGACCTGGTTCGGGTAATCCGAACGCCCGGTAGCAATCACGGCGTCGAGGCGCACCGCTTTGACTTCTTCGGGAAGTATCTCGGGTGTTGGGTTGGCAAGCGCAAAAATCAAAGGCTTTTC
The DNA here is from genome assembly GCA_016708345.1 of Candidatus Rhodoferax bjergmarkensis. Lineage (GTDB taxonomy): Bacteria > Pseudomonadota > Gammaproteobacteria > Burkholderiales > Burkholderiaceae_C > Rhodoferax > Rhodoferax bjergmarkensis. The sequence continues at coordinate 344,929 of JADJFX010000008.1, read as the reverse complement.
CGCCATCTTGCGCACCATATCGGGCTTAAGAACCCCGCCTGCGGACAAGCCCAAAAATACATCAGCACCTTCGATGACATCACCCAGACTCCGGGCGGAGGTATTTTGGGCGAAGACCAACTTGTCATCGTCCATCAGCTCCGTGCGCCCTGCATAGACCACCCCGGCCAGATCGGTGACAAAAATATTCTCACGAGGAATGCCCAGCTTGACCAGCAACCCCAGGCAGGCCAGCGCCGCCGCACCTGCACCGGAGGTAACCAATTTGATTTTGGTGGGGTCTTTACCCACCACTTTCAAACCATTCAAAATAGCGGCCCCTACGCAGATGGCGGTGCCATGCTGGTCGTCGTGAAACACTGGAATTTTCATGCGCTCGCGCAGCTTGCGTTCCACATAGAAGCAATCGGGTGCCTTGATATCTTCCAGGTTGATGCCGCCAAAGGTCGGCTCCAGCGAGGCAATGATGTCCACCAGTTTGTCAAGGTCGTGCTTTTCGTTGATCTCAATGTCAAACACGTCAATGCCGGCAAACTTCTTGAACAGCACGCCTTTGCCCTCCATCACCGGCTTGGCCGCCAGCGGGCCGATGTCGCCCAGACCCAGCACGGCCGTGCCATTGGTGATCACCGCTACCAGATTGCCCCGGCTGGTGTACTTGAAGGCGTTATTCGGGTCTTTGACAATTTCTTCGCAAGGCGCAGCCACGCCGGGGGAATAGGCCAACGCCAGATCATGCTGGTTGACCATCTGCTTGGTCGCGGCAATGCCGATTTTTCCGGGCGTCGGGAACTGGTGGTATTCGAGTGCAGCACGGCGCAGTTGGGCGCGTTTTTCTTCGGCTTCGACCGCTAAATCGGGCATGTGTATCTCCTGCTGCGATTCCTGGGGCCGAAAGGCCCCGTCACCCCAGCTTCATGTGGAGGCGAATTGTAGACCCGGTGCGCGGGAAAACCCGCATGCAGGGGGATTCAGCGCGACAAGGTGTAAACAGAGGTGGCGGCCAGCAAATTGGGGGCAAAACGCACTGTTTTACCCCCTTCAATACCAAAGCTGTCCAGCACCTTTAAACCGCTGCTCACTGCCAGTGTTTGAAGGTCGGCATGGGTTCCAACCCGAATGTTGGGCGTGTCATACCACTGGTAAGGCAGGCGGCGGGTGACCGGCATGCGGCCTCTCAATACACTGAGCCGGTTCGGCCAATGCGCAAAATTGGGAAACGCCACGATCCCGATGCGCCCCACGCGCACTGTCTCGCGCAACATCACCTCGGCATTGCGCAAGTGCTGCAAGGTATCGATCTGCAGCACCACGTCAAACGAGGCATCGTCAAAAAGGGACAGTCCTTCGTCCAGATTGAGCTGGATCACATTGACACCGCGCTTGACGCAGGCCAGCACGTTGGCATCGGCAATTTCGATGCCATAGCCGGTGCAGCCACGGGTTTGCTGCAAGTGCGCCAGCAGGGCACCATCTCCACAGCCAAGGTCAAGCACGCGCGAGCCTACCGGCACCAGGCGGGCAATGGTTTGCATGGTCAAAAGATCACTCATGCCTTGACTTCCTTTGAGATGCTATCAAAATATGAGCGCATGACGCTCATATAACGTGCGTCATCAAGCAAAAAGGCATCATGCCCATGGGGTGCATCAATTTCGGCATAACTTACGTCGCGGCGGTTGACCAGCAAGGCTTTGACAATTTCACGGCTGCGTTTGGGGGAAAAACGCCAGTCGGTGGTAAAGCTCACCAGCAAAAATTTGGCTGTGGCACGCGCCAGGGCTTGGCTCAAGTCGCCGCCATAGCTGCGTGCCGGGTCAAAATAGTCGAGCGCACGGGTGATGAGCAGATAGGTGTTGGCGTCAAAGTATTCGGCAAACTTGTCGCCCTGGTAACGCAGATAGCTCTCGATTTGAAACTCGGCTTCCAAGGTGCTGTAAAGATAGCTGCCCAATTCGCCATCCTTGACAACAGCGCGCAGGCGCCTGCCAAACTTCTCATTCATCACATCGTCACTCAGGTACGTGATGTGGCCGATCATGCGGGCAATGCGCAGGCCTCGTTTGGGAACAACGCCGCGTTCATAGAAATGCCCGCCATGAAAATCGGGGTCGGTGGTAATGGCTCTGCGTGCCACTTCGTTGAAAGCGATATTTTCAGCGGTGAGGTTGGGCGCGCTGGCCACCACCACCGCGTGGCGCACCCGGCTTGGGTACTGCAGCGTCCAGCTCAGCGCCTGCATACCGCCCAACGAGCCGCCCAGCACGGCGGCCAGGGTTTGAATGCCCAAACCATCGAGCAGCCGGGCCTGTGCATTGACCCAGTCTTCGACGGTGACCACCGGAAAATCTGCCCCATACAACTTGCCACTGCCGGCAGGTCCATCCGGGTTGGGGTGCATGGGCCCGGTCGAGCCAAAGCAGGAGCCAAGGTTGTTGACCCCGATGACAAAAAACAGGTTCGTGTCCACCGCCTTGCCGGGGCCAATCATGTTGTCCCACCATCCCTCAGACTTTTCTTTTCCGGCGTAGACACCCGCCACATGGTGCGAAGCATTGAGCGCATGGCAAATCAGCACAGCATTGGTTTTGTCGGCATTGAGCGTGCCGTAGGTTTCAAAACTCAATGAATAGTCACGCAGGGACGCGCCGCTTTGCAAAGGCAATCGGTCCGCAAAGTGCATGGACTGGGGTGTGGCGATGATCATCATCAATTGAAAATTGGAAACGGTGCGTGCCTCAAAAACAAAACCCGGTCTCGCTGGCTTATTGCTAAGGGCGGAACCGGGTCGGCGGGCGTCTTTAGCTGAACTTATTAAGCGCCCGCAAGCTGTAGCAAATCGGCGCGTTGTCAGTATAGCAAGCTTGGCACTGAAGACCGCGCAAGCTTGCTAAACCATTGTGCCCCACCAAAACCCTGGCGGGGATCCATAAAAATTACTGCACACGAACCCAAGTTTGGCTGCGGCCAATCACGGCCAATCCCAGGTAGCCACGAACTTCAAGCGACTTGCCGCCGTCTTCTGGGGTCAGGTTCAGGGAGTAGTCTTTACCGTTTTCAGGGTCCATGATTTTTCCGTCTTCCCAAACGACTTTGCCATCAGCTTTTTTGGCACCACGGATGATTTCAAGGCCAATCAGCGGTTTGCCTTTGCGGTCATCGGGGCATTTGTCGCAAACGTCATTTTGCTTGGCATCTTTGCGCAGCAGTTTTTCGATCTTGCCGGACAGAACACCACCGTTTTCTGTGATGCGAACTTCCGACGACAACTCTTTGGTGTTATCGTCATAAGTGCGCCACACACCTACGGGGGTCATCTGAGCCAACACGGGCAGCGCCAAGGCACCCACAAAAGTAGCAATAATTACTTTTTTCATATCTATTCCTTTGTTAATAACTTTAAAAAACCCCATCAGCATGGGGCAAACCAACACACCAAGACGCGCCCGGACGCATCAAAAAAAAATGCCGGATTGCGCTGGAACCCCGAGTGTCGCAAGTTTTTTTGTTTTTCGCAAATTTTCGTTATCTTTCGAATTGAGAGATGGGTCTAACAAATGGTTTTCCTCATGGGTAAACGATGATGAAAATGCCGTCTTTTGATTTTGCGGGCTGGACGCTCAATGCGCTGCGCCGATTGCTTTACCGGTGGATACGAACCAATGTATTCCCCGAGCAACTGGACATGCTCAAGTTGCGCCCTGAGGTGCCCATCGTCTATGTGCTGCACAAACGCCACCTGTCGAACTTGCTGGTGCTCGACCATGAATGCCGCCAACTCGGCTTGCCGCCTGCCTTGAAACCGGTGCGCACCGGCCAGTTCGCGGCGCGGCGCTCCTTCTTTGTGCTGGCGCGCGAGCCTGACGGTCCGATCGCACCCAACCCCCGCATCGATCATTCACCGCTGCTGCTGGCCATGGTCAGACAGGCCGGCATCGACCCGAACTTTGAGGTGCAGCTGGTTCCGGTGACCATTCTGTGGGGCAATGAGCCAGCCAAGCAGGAGTCCATCCTTAAAGCGCTGTTCTCCGAAACCTGGCAGGCGGTGACGCCCTTGCGGCAAATGCTTTCAATTTTGATTCACGGTCGCCACACCGTGGTGCGTTTCAACACCCCGATGTCCTTGCGCGAGATGATCAAGGACACTACCGACAACAACAGCCAGGCCAAAAAAATCCACCAAGCGCTGGAGTTGCACTTTCACCAGCAGCGCGAAATGGCGATTGGCCCGGATTTGTCGCATCGCCGCACACAATTGCGCACCTTGCTGGCCACGCCCAATGTTCGCGCCGCCATCGCCGCTGAAGCACTCAACAAGAACCTGCCGTTTGCCAAGGCCGAAAAGGCCGCGAGTGATTTCGCGCATGAAATCGCCTCCGATTTTTCGTTCTCCGTCGTTCGCGCCCTGTCGCTCTTTTTGGAATGGGTGTGGAACAAGGTTTACAGCGGCATTGAGATTCACAACCTGAACCGCGTCACCGAGCTGGCCCCTGGCCACGGCATCATCTACGTGCCCTCGCACCGCAGCCACATTGATTACCTGCTGCTGTCCTACATCATTTTTGGCCAGGGCATGATGGTGCCCCACATCGCAGCCGGTGCCAACCTGAACATGCCGTTTGTCGGCACCATCTTGCGCCGGGGTGGGGCGTTTTACCTGCGCCGTCGCATCAAGGGCGAGCCGCTGTATGCGGCCGTGTTTCTGGAATACCTGCACCTGATGCTCGACCGCGGTTTTCCCATCGAATACTTTATTGAAGGCAGCCGCAGCCGCAGCGGGCGCATGCTGTCACCCAAGGCCGGCATTTTGGCCATGACGGTGCAAAGCTTTGTCAGCCAGCACTCCCGCCCGCTCCTGTTCGTGCCGGTTTACGTGGGCTACGAAAAACTGATGGAAGGCGGTGTCTATCTGGAAGAGCTGGAGGGCAAGCCCAAAAAGGCCGAATCGCTGCTGGGTCTGATCGGTGCAGTGCGCGTACTCAAACAATATTTTGGCAAGGTGCATGTGAATTTTGGCCCTCCGCTGGCGCTGGAAGAGTTTCTGGACAAACAGCACGCCAACTGGCGCAGCGAACCCTTTAACCGCAAGGCCCCGTGGATGCACAACGTGGTCGAGGCCACGGCCAAGGAACTTGCGCGCAACATCAATTCAGCGGCCGTCGTCAATGCGGTCAATCTGGTGGCGCTGACGCTGCTGTCCACACCCAAACACACGGCTGACGTGCGGCTCCTGCAGCGCCAGATCGAGCATGTGCAGTTCTTGCTGACGGCTGTGCCTTACTCCGAATCCGTGGTGCCCTGCAACTTGCCACCCGGCGAGATCATTGCGCATGTGCAGCGGCTCAAAATGCTGGAGTGTCAGACGCATCCGCTGGGAGACATGGTGCTGGCCACCAAGCATCAGGCTACCTTGCTGGCCTACTTCCGCAACAACGTACTGCATTTGCTGGCCCTGCCTGCCCTGCTGGCCTGTTTGGTCAGTCACAACGGCCGACTCAAGCGCAGCCGTGCCAAGGAAGCCATCAAAGGCATTTATGGGCTGCTGCGGGCCGAGCTGTTTTTGCGCTGGGAACCTGATGAGCTCGATGATTTGATTGACCGCACCGAAGACGCCTTGGTCCAGCGTGAACTCATCTTCCGTGATGACACCAATGATGTTCTGCGCGCGCCCAAACCCCACAGCGAGGCCAGCCCCGAGTTGCGTCAGCTCGGCGAGATCATTCGCCCCACACTGGAGCGCCAATTCCTGACCCTGGCGCTGCTCAAGCACCACGGCAGCGGCAAACTCACCACCGCCATGCTCGAAGAGTCCAGCCATCTGCTGGCACAGCGCCTGGCCATGTTGTATGAATTCAATGCACCTGAATTCTCAGAAAAATCATTGTTCACCAACGTCATCCGCAACCTGATTGATGCCGAAGTGCTGCACGCTGACGAAGCCGGTCTGCTGCATTTTGACGAGCGCATCACCATCCCCGCCGGGCAAACCGAGCTGCTGCTCGGTGCCGATGTGCGGCACAGCATTCAGCGCATTGCCCTCACGGGCGCTCCTGCCTTGAACTCAAACCACTGAGAAAATTGCCATTTTTGCGGCTGGGCGAGCGCAATACGGGCTTGGCGTGGGTGAAAATTCTGGCGCAAAACGGCAAGAATCCCGCGAACGGCAACTTGCACCGGTCTTGCGCACTCAAATCGGTGGTACGCTGACCATCAGACTAGGCCATGCTTTTAAAGTGGCGTTCAAGGTAACCCCGCCCTTTCCTTGTGTGATCCCCATGCCCTGAAAAAAACCTAATTTTTAAAACCAGCTCACCCCGTGAATACCGACACCCCATCCGCCATGACCAAGCCTCGAATTCTGATCGTAGAAGACGAGAGCATTGTCGCCATGGACATTGCACTGCAGTTGCGCAATCTTGGCTATCAGCCGATAGGGCATGCCACCAGCGGTGAGCAAGCGATTGAGCTGGCAGGGCGACTGCGTCCTGACCTGGCCTTGATGGACATTCAACTGGCCACCGACATGGACGGCATTACGACGGCCATGACGATGCGCAAGCAATTTGATTTGCCGTGCGTGTTTTTAAGCGCCTTTGACGGAAGCGACAGTCTTGCGCGGGCCAAGCTTGCCGACCCTGCCGGTTACGTGATCAAGCCCTTCACCGAGCATGACCTGCGTACGGCAATGGAGACAGCGCTCAAGGTTTAGCCATTGGCCCGGTGCTTGAGCCAGCGCATCAGCCCACCCACCACCGGCAGTTTTTCGTACAACTCTTCGGCAGCGTCCCAGTAGTCGCGGTGCAGGGTGATACGTCCGGCGTCGTCCAGCACCAGGTGCGAGGCACCCAGAATGCATTGCGGCTGGCCGGTTTTGAATTTTTGAAAGGCAAAACGGAACTCCCAGGTCAAAAAGCACTGGGCACCTTCCACCACGCGGCCGGTGACGACAAAGCGCGGGTTCTCCAGGCTCTCGTACATGTGGCGGAAGATGCGCTGGATTTCATCCAGGCTCTGCACATCGTTGAACGGGTCTTTGAAGCGGGCGTCGGGCGCGTAGATGGTGCCGAGCTGCGCCACGCGCTCGGGGCTGAGGGTCTCAAAAGTCTGCACGATGGTGCTGACGGCTTGGTGGGTGGCTGGGTTGGGGCTGTGGGTCATGACAAAGCGTTGGGTTCAAGCCAGGCGGCGGGTGGCGGCAAAGAAGGCCCAGTAGGGCAGCAGCTGCAAGGCTTTGAGCCAGAGGGTGAAGCGTTTGGGGAAGTGAATTTCAAACTCGCCGCGGGCCCAGCCTTCCAAAATGGCCTGCGCCGCCTGCTGCGGGCTGATGAGGGCGGGCATTTTGAACTGGTTTTGCGCGGTGAGCGGCGTTTCCACAAAGCCGGGGCTGATGAGCGACACGCCCACGCCTTGGGAGCGCAGGTCCAGGTACAAGGCTTCGGCCAGGTTGATGAGGGCAGCTTTGGTGGGGCCATAGGCCAGGCTTTTGGGCAAGCCCCGGTAACCGGCCACGCTGCCCACCAGGCTGATGTGGCCCCGGCGCGCTGGCGGCTGCGCCAGCAGGTGTGGCAGCACCGCGTCCAGCAGGTTCAGGGCCCCCACGTAGTTCACCTGGTTGTGGCGCAGCATGTCGGGCAGGTCGATTTTCAGGGCGCTCATGGCGCGGTAGTGACCGGCGCAGTACACCACGCAGTCCAGCGCGCCTTGGGCAAACACGGTGCTGGCGGCCTCGCTCACGGCCAAAGCATCGGTGGCGTCCAGCGCCAGAGCCTGCGCGCCAGGGTGCTCCCGCACAAAGGCATTGAGCGCCTGCGCCTGCCGCGCGGAGACGATGACCTGCGCGCCCTGGGCGTGCAAGCTGGCAGCAAGGGCGCGCCCGATGCCGGTGGAGGCACCCACCAGCCACACGCGCCGCCCGCGCCAGTCGATCATGCGCGGGTTCAGTGCCATGGTGGGCTACCGGCTGTGCTGAATTGGCTCCATAAATGCCCACAAAACACTATGGATTTGATAGCTGCTCGCGCAATGTTTATATGCGGAAAGGCCATATTTACCTCTTGAAAAATGACAGCGTGACCTCACCCAGCCCGACACCCCATTTGCGCATGGCGGCTTTGTTGAGCATGACCTTGTCGTTCATCAGGTACATCCAGTCGTCAAACTGCACCTCGATCACCCGGCCATCCACGGGCAGCGCCAGGGTGTAGGTCCAGTGGAAGGCGTTGCCGCTTTGCTGGCCTTGGGCGTCGCCCACCACATCGTCGGCCTGGCCGCTGTAGCGCCCGTCCGGGTGGCGCTGGAGCCGCCACACGCGCCGCTGGGTGCTGCCATCCGAATACGTAAAGGCTTCGTCCAGCACGCCCTGGTCGCCCTGCCAGCTGCAGACCATGACCACGGTGAAGCGTTTGACAACCTTGCCCGAGCGGTCGGTAAAGATGCCGTAGGCGTCCAGCGTGCCATTGAAATAGTCGCGCAGCTCCAGCACTGGGGCCTGCGCAGCGTAGTCGCTCACCGTTGGGCTGGCGCAGCCCACCAGCAGGGCACTGGCAGCCGCCAGCGCCAGGGCAGTTCGGGCCAGGCGCTGGCGCACAGTGGAAAAAGTGGGTTGTTTCATGCGGAATGCGGCCTTGCGGGGCGTTGGACAAAGAAAAAGTAAAGCAGCGCGCCAGACAAAGCCTTGAGCGCACAGGGCAGCAGGCAGTAGGCGGCGGTCAGCATCTGAAGGGCTTGGGCATCGCGGGTGCCGGGTACATAACCCAGCGCACCCAAGAGCGGCAAGGCCAGGCCGGCGGCCAGTGCCAGATTGAGCTTGGTGGCAAAGTTCCACCAGCCAAAGTAGCTGGCGTCACGGCGGCCCTGCTCGCCAGCGTCAGCAATCACACCGGCCAGCAGCGCACCGGGCAACACCAGATCGCTGCCCAAACCGATGCCGGACAGGGCGCACACCGCCAAAAACAAGGCTTCGTCGCCAGCACCTGCCTGGCTGGCACCCAGAAACACCGCCATCGACAGCACCATGCCCACCAGCCAGCTGCGTGCCAAACCCAGGCGCGACACCAGCCGCAGCCACAGCGGCATGGACAGCGCGCCACACACAAAATAAAGGCCCAAGGCACCGGACTGCAAGGCGGCGCTGCCCTGCAGGCGGTCTTGCACAAAAAACAGCACCAGCGTGGCGGGAATGGCGCTGGCAATGCCATTGAGCATGAAAACCGCCAGCAGCCGCCGAAAAGCCGTTTGACGCCACGGATGCCACAGGCTAAGGGCGCTGCTGCTCATGCTGTGGGTTGCCGCAGCCGCTGGCCTTGGGGGCCGGGGTGCCTGGTACCAAGCCCACCAGCCTGCCACCAAAGCAATCCACAACAGCACCAGCAGGGTTGGCACACTCCACGCCTCGGGCACCACGGCAGGCGTGATGGCGGCCAGCACCACCCCCGCCAGCCCCAAACCTTCGCGCCAGGCCACGATACGGCTGCGCCTGGCTGCGTCGCCCCCCAGCATGGCACCCCAGGCTTGATGCGCCACGGCCAGCGCGCTGTAAGCTGCGTAGGTGAAAACCAGCGCTGCTGCGGCCCACAGCAGCAAAGCCTGTGGGTCGCGCAGCGGCGGCAAAAACAGCGCTGAAAACCCCAGCCCCAGGCACAGCGCCGCCACTGCGCCACAGGCCAGCACGGCGGCCAGCGAGCGGGCATACAGCCGGTCGATCAGGCGCCCCAGCAGCGGGTCAATCACGGCGTCCAGCAAGCGCGCGGCCAGCAGCACAGTGCCCAGCGCTGCCAGCGGAACGCCCCACTCGCGGGCGTAAAAGTTGGGCATCAGCACATACAGCGGCAGCGCACAAAAGGCCAGCGGCAAACCGAGCAAGCCGTAGCGCCAGCCCTCACGCCAGCCAAAGGCGGCCGTGACCAAGGGCGGCGCGGTCAGATCTGGGACTAGGCGGCTTGTCATCGTGGTGAAGAAGTGGAGGTGGATGGCACCACAGGCGGCACCTGGGCCAGCAGCGACTGGCGCATGCGCGGCTCCGAGCTTTGCGGCGACAGCCAGATGCCAAAGAACAACTTGGCAAATTCGGGGTCACGAATCTCGCCCAGCACGCGCCCTTTGGCGCGGAACTGCGCGCCTACGCCGGGCAGGTTGACGCCGGTAAGGCGCTCGCCCGCCTTCACGTCCGGGAACACGGCGCGCATCTGACCCTCCCAGCGCGTCTCATCAAGGGGGCTGATGGCCTTCTGACGGCGCATTTCGCTCACCGAACGTTTGGCAATGTCGCTGCCCGCAAAGTCGCGCAAATAGGCCAGCTCCAGCGCGAACGCGTGCTGTTCATAGGCAGTTTGTAAAAAACCGGGGGCCACCCACAGCGTGGCGTTGTACACCTCAAAGCCCCAGACCGACAGCTTGGCCTGGCCGCCCAGCGCGCCAGCAGGCACCAGCGGCTGCAGCTCGGGTGGCAGGCTGCTTGCCTGCAATTTTGAGCAAAAAAGGCCAGTTGCGCACGCCAATACTGCGCAAGCAGCTATCATTTTCATAGTCATTTTTTGACCAATGTGTACTGCATCAGGTTGATGTCGCCGCTGTCAAACGCAGCCTCGCAATAGGCCAGGTAAAACTCCCAGATGCGCATGAAGCGCGTGTCAAAGCCCAGCGCAGTCACCTCGGTGCTGCGCGCCACAAAAGCATCGCGCCAGCGGCGCAGGGTTTCGGCGTAATCTGCGCCAAAGGCAAATTCGTCCACCACCTGCAAACCGGCCGCCTGGGCCTGACGCCTGAACTCCGCCGGGCAGGGCAGGCAGCCGCCGGGAAAGATGTACTGCTGAATGAAGTCGGTGCTTTTCAGGTAGCGCTCAAACAGGGCGTCGTCGATCACGATGCTCTGCACACAAGCCCGGCCACCGGGCTTGAGCAGGCGGCTCACGGTCTCAAAGTACTGCGGCCAATAGGCCTGGCCTACGGCCTCGACCATTTCAATGGAGCAAATGGCGTCGAACGGGGCGTCGGTGATGTCGCGGTAGTCTTGCAGGCGCAGGTCGGCCTGCTGCCCCGCCCCGGTGCTGACATTCAGGCGCTGCAGGCGGCTGTTGGCCCAGGCCAGTTGTTCGGTGCTGAGCGTGACGCCCACCACCGATGCGCCCCGCTGCACTGTGGCCTGCTCGGCCAGCGCGCCCCAGCCGCAGCCAATTTCCAGTACCCGATCGCCCTGCTTGACGCCGGCCATGTCCAGCGCGCGGCACACCTTGGCGTTTTGCGCCTGCGCCATCGGCTGGCTGAAATCGCCCTCAAACCAGGCGCTGGAGTAGTTCATGGTTTCGTCCAGCCACAGGGCATAAAAGGCGTTGCCCAGGTCGTAGTGGGCGTGGATGTTTTTGCGGCTGTTGGCACGGCTGTTGTGCTGAAGCAGGTGTTTGAGGCGGTAGAGCAGGCGCCCGGCCCAGGTGCCGTAAATCACGGCCTCGACCTGCTGGCGGTTGGCGCAAAAGAGCTTGAGCAGCTCGGTCAGGTTGGGCGTGCTCCAGTCACCCGCAATGTAGCTCTCGGCAAAGCCGATGTCGCCGGACTTGAGGGCGGCAGCAAACACATTCCAGTTGTGCAGCGTGAGGGTGGCGCTGGGGTGCTGGGGGCTGGGCAGCTTGTGCTGCTGGGGGTGCTCACCAAAACGGCGCTGGGTGCCGTCGGGCAACTGCAGCGTGAGCGCGCCAAAGCGCAGGTTTTCCAGCAGCTTGAGGGCGCTGCGGGCGCTGGCCGGCATGTTGGACACGGTGGGCGCTGCAATGTAGGCGGTGCGGGGGCTGGTGGTGGTGGCGGTGTTCATGGTCAGTTCCAGTGGCTGAAGTGTTGACGAAGAGGGTGTTGAATGCAGATACGCAATGGAGGTGAGCGTGGATTCAGCGCGTCACAAACGCGCCGGGCGGCGTGGGTTTGCGAAAAAACGGCACTTTGCTGCACCACAGGCGCAGCGCCTGCAGGTGGATGTGCAGCACCACCCCCAGCGTCATGGCCGGGTAGCGCCACAGCGCGCGGCGCAGGGCGGCGCGGGTCAAGGGCTCCAGCGTGCCGCTGACGCTGGTTTGCAGCAGCACGTCGTCAGCCTTGTTGGTGGTGGCTGACTCAGCCTGTGGGTCGGTGTCGCAATAGTCAATGCGCGCCACCGTGCGCTCCACCGTGCCGTGCTGGCTGCGCATGAAGCGAAAGCGGTAGTGGCCCTGCACCGGGCAAAACGGCGACACGTGAAACACCTTGGCTGCAAGCTGCTCCACACCGTAGCGTGGAGCATCGAGCAGGTAACAGTGGCGCTCGCCAAAGGTGTTGTTCACCTCCACCACAATGGCGCGCAGTGCGCCGCCTTGGTCATCCGGGGCGCGGTGGCAGTACCAAAAGCTCACCGGCTTGAAGGTAAAACCCAGCACGCGCGGGTAGGTGTGCAGCCAGACTTCGCCGGTGGCGTCTTCAATGCCCTGGCTGTGCAGCAACTCGTCCAGCCAGGCGATGGCACCGCCTTGGCTTGGCGAGCGGCCATCACCATGGTCGGTCTCAAAAAAGCTCAAGGGACCGGGTCGGTTGATGGCCCAGCTTCCCTTGGGCGTGGCTGCGGCTTGGCGCAGGCTGCGCAGCGGCAGCATCAGAAAGTAAGTTGAATAGGCAAAGGCGTTGGCCACCGGGCGCAGGCGCTTGTGACGAACTTCGCCAAAGCCGATCAAGGCGGTGGGGGCTGGCGCACTCATACGACAAGCGCCAGGCTGTCGTCTGGCTGCGCCACCGGCATCTTTGAGCAGCAGTGCGGCGGCTGCCTGCCCGGCCTTGAGGCCGTCTTCATGAAAGCCATAACCCATCCAGGCACCGCAGTAGTAGCGGTTAAGCTGGCCTTGCAGCAGCGGCATGGCGGCCTGGGCGTTGATGGCAGCCTGGTCAAACACCGGGTGGGCGTAGTCAAAGTCGCCCAGCACATGTTCGCTGGCAACATCGCGCAGCGGGTTGAGCGACACGATCACGCTTTGCTGCCACGGCAGAGGCTGCAGCCGGTTCAGCAGGTAGTGCAGGCACACGCTGGCCTCTTGGTCGGGTGCGGTTGCCGCTCGTTCGTAGTTCCAGGCGGCCCAGGCGGCCTGGCGTTTGGGCAGCACGGAGGTGTCGGTGTGCAGCACGGCCCGGTTGCGCTGGTAGTGAATGGCCCCCAGGGTGTTGCGCTCCAGCCGGGTAGGTGCGCCCAGCAAAGCCAGCGCCTGATCCGAGTGGGTGGCCAGGATGACCTTGTCAAAAATCTCGGCACCGGCGTCGGTGCTGATGCGCACACCGCTGCTTTGGCCTTGGCTGGCGTGAAGATGCTCTACGCGGTGCACCGGGGTGTTCAGCCGCTTGTCGCCAACCCGGGCCACAATTTTTTCAACATAGTGCTTGGCACCGCCCTGCACTGTCCACCACTGGGGCCGGTTGCTGATTTGCAGCAGGCCGTGGTTGTGGCAAAAGCGCACCATGGTGGCCACCGGAAACTGCAGCATCTGCTTGGTGGGGCAGCTCCAGATGCAGGCCATCATGGGCAAAAAGTACCAATCGCAAAACTCGGCGCTGAAGTTCTGCTCCTTTAAGAAGTCACCCAGCGACTGGTTCATTTGCGCATCGGTGCCGCTTTGGGCGATGCGCGTGGTCAGGGCGTTAAAACGCAGCAGGTCGCGCAGCATGGTCCAAAAGCGACGGTTCACCAAATTGCTGCGCTGGGCAAACACGGTGTCCAGGCTGGAGCCGCTCCACTCCAGCGCTTCGCCGCGCACCGCGCCTTGGGCCTGCACTGAAAACGACATGTCCGACTTGGCCATGGGCACCCCCAGCTCGGCCAGCAGGGCGATCAACCGGGGGTAGGTGCGCTCGTTCAGCACCAAAAAGCCAGTGTCCACGCCGTGGGTGACCAGCCCTTGCGGGGTCGGCAGCGTGACATCCACCGTGTGGGTGTGGCCGCCAAAATACGCGCCCGCCTCAAACAGTGTGACGTCGGCTTTGCCAGCCAGCGCATGGGCGGCTGCCAGACCTGAAATACCAGAGCCAATGATGGCAACTTTGAGCGACATGAAAACCTCCTGAACTCGAATATGCAATTAATTACTGAACGGTATGGTTTGAACTGTACAGTAATTCTGCAATCCTTGCATTCAAATTAAATTCAATGAGGTTACAATCTGGCCATGGTTACTCAAAACGTCATCAAAGTGTCATTCAAAGAGCAAATGCTGCAAGCGCGTGAAGAGGCGATCATTCGCAGCGTGAACCGCCTGCTGGCCGAAAAGGGCTTTGAAGCCATGACGGTGGACGAAGTCGCGGCCGACGTGGGCATTGCCAAAGCCAGCCTGTACAAACACTTTCCGAGCAAGGAAGACCTGGCCTGCGCGGCCATGGTTTCCATGATGCGCCGGGCGCAGACGTTTTTACAAACCCTGCCGCTTGACGCACCCCCGGTGGCCAACCTGCGCGCCGTGGTGGCTTGGACCATGGGCCTGAAACTGGCCGGTGAAATGCCCTCCCTGCCCAGCCACAACTCCAGCCTGCGCACCACCTTGATGGCCAGCAAAGACTATATGGATGGCTTGATGGACGTGAGCGACCGCCTGGGTGCCTGGATTGAAGAAGCCCAAGCGCAAGGCGCGATCAACCCGCAGCTACCCGCCATTGCCGTGCTCTACACCCTGTTTGCCCGCGCCTGCGACCCGGTGCTGGAGTTTTTGAAAATGGGCGATTTGTACACCGACGAAGAAATTATTTCTTTGGTGATGAGTACCTGTTTTGACGGGCTGAGCGCGCGGTCAAATTAAGAGAGAACACCCGTGCCTCACGGAAGGTTCAAGTAGGCATCGGGCGTCACCGCTTGAACCGGGCTTTGAACAAAGTCCGCTGGATTGCGCGTCAGAATAAGTTTTAACTTGCCCTGGAACGCAGCGTGTGCGATCACCGCATCTTCAAAATCGCGCATGGCGCTGGGCAAGGCCAGTGCAAGCGTGTTTTGCGTCACCTCGGCAACCGGCATCGCCTTGAGGCAATCCCCCAGAAAGGCGCGTGCACCCGATTCACCGAGGCTTTTGCGCAAAAAGTAGTGCAAGGTGGTCACGCTGATGGCGCACAAATGGGTTGGCCCTGCCCGGCGGGCCTTGGCCAGGGCCAGCGCGCTCGTCTGGAAAAACGGCTCTCTGCGCAAGGCAATGTCGAGCATCACGTTGGTGTCAATCAGAATGCTCACGGTGTGCCGCTACCCAGATGCTTTTGTTCCTGGTAAGCGCGGAAATCTTCAAGCGTGGGCACTGCCCGCCCATCCTTGGGCACCGCCACACCCAGCAGGCTTTGTGTAAATGGATCCAATTGATCTTCCCAACTGCGGTCTGGCTGCGGCGCTTGCGCGACCCTGGATTCGCGCAAGCCGCGTGCCACAAAATCAATCACCAAACTCTTGATGGAGCTGCCTTGCAAGGCAGCCTGCGCTTTGAGTTGCCGAAACAGGGGGTCAGGAAAATCGAGTGAGGTTTTCATAAAGCGATGATACTAAAAATGCATTTTTATGCGTTTATATTTTTGCACTAACTTTCATGTTAACCAAGGAGCGCAAACACCCCCAAACCGAAAAAGATGAGTGCCGAAACCACATGCACGATGCGCAGCGGCACCAGCCGCGTCATGCGCTCACCCAGCCACACCACCGGCGCATTGGCCAGCATCATGCCCAGCGTGGTGCCTGCCACCACCCAAAAATAAGCGTGGTATTGCGCGGCCAGCATCACGGTGGCGATTTGGGTTTTGTCGCCCATCTCGGCCAAAAAGAAGGCGATGACGGTGGTGCCGAACACGCCGAATTTGGGTGCGTTGCCACTGTCGTCGTCCTCCATCTTGTCCGGAATCAACATCCACGCTGCCATGGCAATAAAGGAGCCGCCCAGCACCCAGCGCAGCACATCAGGCCCCAGCACCGTGGTCAACCAGGTTCCGAGCGCACCGGCCAGACCGTGGTTGGCAAGGGTGGCTACCAAAATCCCCAGCACAATCGGCCAGGGTTTGCGAAAACGCACCGCCAGAATAAGTGCCAGCAGTTGGGTTTTGTCACCCATTTCGGCCAGTGCCACGATGCCGGTTGAGACGAGAAATGCTTCCATGGCGAGCATCCTACCCCGACTGATCTGTACGCCCTGATGCGTCAGCGCCTCGTTTTTGCACAAAATTGGCTCTTGTACACAATTTCTGGCGCGATTTTTGCTTAACTTTGGTGCGTTTCTTCGCATTGCGAATCGAACGCACCAAAATAATTCATTTCACACAAAGAGGTTCTCATGGAAGCACTAAAACAGGGCGCAGACACCCTGTTCATCCTTCTCGGCGCAATCATGGTGCTGGCCATGCACGCGGGTTTTGCGTTTCTGGAGCTCGGCACCGTGCGCCGCAAAAACCAGGTCAATGCGCTGGTCAAGATATTGGTGGACTTTTCGGTCTCCACCGTGGTGTATTTCATCATCGGTTACGGTGTAGCCTATGGCACCAGCTTCTTTGTCGGTGCGGAGCAACTGGCCGCCAAAAACGGCTACGACCTGGTCAAGTTCTTCTTTTTGCTGACCTTCGCCGCCGCCATTCCGGCCATCATTTCCGGCGGCATTGCCGAACGCGCCAAGTTCTGGCCGCAACTGATCGCCACGGCGGTGATCGTCGGTTTCATCTACCCGTTTTTTGAGGGCATTGTGTGGAACCAGCATTTTGGCGTGCAGGCCTGGATCAAGGCCCTCACGGGCGAAGAGTTTCATGACTTTGCGGGCAGCGTGGTGGTGCATGCCGTGGGCGGCTGGATTGCCCTGCCTGCCGTGCTCTTGCTCGGTGCGCGCTCCAACCGCTACCGCAAAGACGGAGGCATCTCGGCCCACCCGCCATCTAGCATTCCCTTTTTGGCGCTGGGTGCCTGGGTGCTGACGGTCGGCTGGTTTGGCTTTAACGTGATGAGCGCGCAGACGCTGGACAAAATCTCCGGTCTGGTCGCGGTGAACTCGCTCTTGGCTATGGTGGGCGGCACGCTCGCCGCCCTGGTGGCCGGCAAAAACGACCCCGGCTTTGTGCACAACGGCCCCCTTGCCGGGCTGGTGGCGGTGTGTGCTGGTTCTGACCTGATGCACCCCTTGGGCGCGCTGGTGGTGGGCGCGGTGGCCGGCGGCATTTTTGTCTTCATGTTCACGCTGACGCAAAACAAATGGAAGATTGACGACGTGCTGGGCGTGTGGCCGCTGCACGGCCTGTGCGGCACCTGGGGTGGCATTGCGGCGGGTATTTTTGGCACCAAAGCCTTTGGCGGCCTGGGCGGCATCACGCTGGGCGGCCAGCTCATCGGCACCGCCATGGGGGTGGTGTGGGCGGTGCTTGGCGGACTGGTCGTTTACGGCGTGCTCAAAACCACCATGGGTTTGCGCCTGAGCCAGGAAGAAGAGTTTGACGGTGCCGACCTGTCCATCCACAAAATCAGCGCCACACCGGAGCGGGAAGCGAACTGGTAAGGATGTGGGGATTCTTCTTCGGCATGAAAGCCGCAAGCACACACCCCGCAACTCGCTGCGAAGGGCAATCGTTGCAGTGATTGACGTGGGTGTGGCAGAACTGGGGGCAGGGCCAGCGCCTCCTAGTTTGCAGGCTGAGGGTTGACTTGCCGCCGGAAATTGGAGTTTTTTGTGCGTTGGGTACGCAGCGCAAGTGGTCAGTATGAGAAACCTTCGAGCTGGGGAATGTTCCCCGGATTTGAAGGAGTTTGTCCCATGAGACCTCTACGCCAAAGCATGATCAACGCCATGGTGGTTCGTGGTTTTAGTCCCAGTACACGAGATTGTTACGTCGGTGCCATTTACGCCATGGCCAAGTACTACCGTCGTGACCCCGCCGAGTACACCGCACAGGAGGTTGACGCCTACTTGTTGCACCTGATCAACGAGCGCCACCTCTCCTACAGCACCATGAACCAGGCTGCCAGTGCGGCGCGCTTCCTGTACGAGAAGGTGCTAGGCCATGAACGCACACAGTTTCACATTCCGATGGCCAAGACACCGGACAAACAACCCGAACTATTGGCTAGAGAAGAAATAGCGCGCTTGTTTGCGATTTGTTGGCATCCCATGCACCGCATGCTGCTGCAAACCATTTACGCCACAGGACTGCGCGTGTCTGAGGCCTGCGCCCTGCGCGTGGGCGACATCGACAGCCACAGTGACCGCATGTGCATTCGGGTGGCCTGTGGCAAAGGAGGCAAGGGGCGCTACACCCTGCTCAGTCCAACCTTGCTGGGGTTGCTGCGCATCTACATGCGCACCTTTCGCCCCAAACTCTGGCTGTTCTGCGACGCCACTGGCGAGCAACCGATCAGCATTGACACAGCTCAGCGCGCCTACCGAGCCGCCCGCCAGCACGCGGGCATCACCAAGATTGGGGGCATTCACACCCTGCGCCACGACTTCGCCACCCACTTGCTGGAGGGCGGCGTAGACCTGTACACCATCCAAAAGCTGCTGGGCCATGGCCACATCAGCACCACGGCGCGTTACCTGCACCTTATCAGCCCCCAGTTCCGACCCCCGAAGGATGTTGATCCGCTGGACCTGCTCGCCGGTCTGCCCGTGCTGTAAGCCCCAGCTGCATCTGTGTAGCCCCGCATGGCCACCTTGGCCGATGCACTGAGCCAGTTTGGCCCAGCGTATCTGGCAACCCACGCCCTGAGCACGCCCCAGGCCAAAGCCTGGCGGGGCATTGTTGCCTGTCGCACCGCCGCACTGGGCGGCGAGCAGCTTCAGTGCGACACCTGTGGCCACAGCCACTGGCAATACCACTCGTGCCGCAACCGCAACTGCCCGCAGTGCGGCATGCGGGCCAAGGACGCCTGGCTGCAGGGACGTCTGAGCGAAGTGCTGGACGTGCCCTACGTGCACCTGGTGTTTACCTTGCCGCACTGCTTGAACGCCTTGTACGGTGCACACCCACGCTGGGTTATCGATACCTTGTTTACCTGCACCGCCCACACGCTCACGGAGTTTGCCGCCAACCCGAAGTGGATGGGGGTGGCTGGTGGCAAACCGGCGTTCAGTTTGGTACTGCACACCTGGACGCAGGACCTGTTGGTGCACCTGCATGTACACGCTGTGATGGCTTGCGGGGTGTTGGAGCAAGATGGGCAAGGCGCAAGATGGGTCACACCGGCGCGCCAGCCCAACTATCTGTTCCCGGGGGAGGCCTTGCCCGCGTTACAAAGCAACGTGTTACCCCAACGCCAGGGGCCACCATGAGGCAAGGCCTTGCAAATCTGCGTGCAATCGAAGCAGCACCCCAGCGGTGTTGGGCCCGAATCTGGGCGAGTGACGGGCGAACGCTACCAACAGGACACCGCACCTGCTCCTTGGAGGCCTTGGGCGGCGCAATTGGGGGCACTTTGACGCTGCATCGCAGCCAAAATGCGCCTGCTGCCGGGCCATAATGCGCCAAGTCAATCGGGGTGAAGCTTACAAACCCCATTAGCCTGAACACGGTGCACGCCAACGTTTGTACAGGCGGTTCAGTCCAACATGGTTTATCAACCGCGGGAGGCGTTCTTGGTTTCTTCGAGCATTTCAGCGCGTTTGATAAACGCTAATCGTTAAATTTCTTCTTGCGCTCAAGTATTTTGTAGATACAATTAACCATGCTCACATGGGACGAACCAAAGCGCAAGCTGAACATCAAGAATCACGGGCTTGACTTCGTTGGATGCGATGCGATCTGGGATCACTTCACGGTGACCCGCGAGGACAAACGGCAAGACTACGGCGAAGAGCGCTTGGTTTGCTTCGGTCTTCTGGAGGCAGATGTGGTTGTGATGGTTTACACCGAACGCCCGAAAGGGCCTCACGTGATATCGCTGCGAAAGGCAGAAAAACATGAAGCTCGCTACTACCGCCAAGTTGCCAAAGAAAACCTCGGCTAAGGTCAACGATGCAGACAATCCAGCGTGGACTGAGGACATGTTGGGTGCGCCGGTGCTGAAGCGTGGACGTGGGCCGCAAGCTACTCCCACGAAGGTTCTTACCTCTGTTCGTTTGGATGCGGACATTTTGGAGTTCTTCAAGTCGAAAGGTTCTGGCTATCAGTCACGGATCAATGCAGCGCTTCGCATGGAAGTGGAACGAAATTTAACTGGTCGTCCAAAATCGACAACGCGCAAGCGCGTCGCGGCTTGACATTGACGTTGAACAGCTACATTTTTTTGCTACTTGACTCGTCATAAGCGGTAAATACAATGTACGTATGATTAAGTTCGAATGGGATGAGCCCAAAGCCGCTGCAAATCTCAAAAAGCATCAAGTGTCTTTTGAAGAAGCGAAATCGATTTTCTTCGACGAATTTGGCGTTCAGTTCTTCGATGAAGATCACTCATCGGACGAAGATCGCTTCCTGATGCTTGGTATGAGCTCAGGGGCGAAAATGCTCATCGTTTGTCATTGCGAGCGGGAGCATGGTGCAGTTATTCGCATCATCTCGGCACGCAAGGCGACCAAGCGCGAAAGCGCGTTCTATCGAGGTGGACAACCATGAAAGCACAATACGATCTTTCCAAACTGAAGTCCCGCAAGAACCCATACGCGTCCAAGCTGAAGAAGCCTGTGACCATGCGTCTTTCAGAGGATGTTGTGGACTATTTCAAGGGAATGGCCGACGAATCGGGCGTCCCATACCAGAGTCTGATTAACTTGTATCTACGCGACTGCATTGCCAACAGTCGAAAGGTGCAAATCAATTGGCCACAAACTGTTTAACAGGTCGCATGGACACGCAGCAGCAGGTTGCCGCTTCGCGGCGCAGTTGCCTGCCGGACAGCGCCAACGCTAACCCAAATGCCTTCTGGTGATTCCACCCGCGTCTGGTTCCCTGAAATGCTTGCCGAATTGCAAAAGCAGTGGGGCAAGACGCTCAGTTGGGAGGAGTGTGGGTCGCTTTGTGAGCGAATGACTGAATTCAGGACAAAGTTAAAGCTGGAAAAAGGCTTGCGCGGCCCGATGATGCACTGCCGCCAGTGCAATGCGGTACACGAAATGCGCTTGCCACCCATCACGATTCGCTCGTTATTGTTCGCCTTGCGCAAGCAAGGTGTGGTGTGCGACACCGAGCTGGCGCAGTTGGATGCGGCGTGGAAACGCTACCGGGCTCAGCATCGTCTTGACGGGTGCGGCAAGAGACGTGATGTGCCGGGTACCGCGCCACCGGCGAGTGCCGATCATGTTCACAGCCCCCGTTAACCGCCCCAGTTAACCGCTTTTTTAAGTGTCGGCCAGGGTGCGCTGCGCAGGGTAGCCATCAACAATCCACGCCCAGCCGACCACCGAAGCGCCAGAAAGAACGAGCTTGGGTAGTGGTTTTAGAAAATAAACGCTATCAATAAAATAGCTGCTCGCGCACGCCCCTACTGCGCAAACGGCCAATTTAACCAACAAAAACTACCCGGCAGCCGCACCCTGTGCCGGTGGCAATCCCTCAAACCAGGCCTGCAGCGCTGCCCCATGCAGGGGGCGGCTGGTGAGGTAGCCTTGCACCACGTCACAGTCCAGCCGGGTGATGGTTTCTTTTTCGGCCTCGGTCTCTACGCCCTCGGCAGTCACCATCAGGCCCATGCCGTGACCCATTTCCACCATGGTTTTGAACAGGCGCTGGGTGCCCGGCAAGCGGTCAATGCCATCGACAAAGCTGCGGTCAATTTTGAGTTCACTCACCGGCAGCTTTTGCAGGTAGGCCAGGGACGAGTAGCCGGTGCCAAAGTCGTCAATCGACAGCCCGCAGCCCAGATTCCGCAAGGCGTGCAGCACCGCCACACTGCGCTGGGGGTCGTCCATCAGGCCGCTTTCAACCACCTCCAGCCGCAGCCGTTTGGGGTCGACGCCGTGCAGCGCTATCAACTGGCTGACGCGGCCAATAAATTCGGGGTCGCCCAGGTCGCGGGTGCTCATGTTGACGGCAATGCTGAGTTCGGGGTGGGTGGGTGCCCAAGCGGCCAAGGTGCGCAGGGCTTGGTCCAGCATCCAGGTGGTCACCATGCTGATGTAGCCGGTTTGCTCGGCAAAGGGCACAAATTCGGCGGGCGACACAAAGCCGCGCTGCGGATGCTGCCAGCGCACCAGCGCCTCGGCTCCCACGGCGCGGCCGGTTTTCAGGGAGAACTTGGGCTGCAGCCACATTTGCAGTTGCGAGCTTGCCACCGCCACGCGCAGGTCAGACACCAAACTCAGGTGGCTCAGGCGGGCCGCTTCCTGCGCTTCGTTGTACCAGGCGAACCCCGAGGCAGCCCGCTTGGCGCTGTGCAGGGCCACTTCGGCATTGCGCATCAGGGTCTCCACTGGCTGCGCTGAGGTTTGCGGCCCGCCATCTGCAAAGCCATACACCAGGCTCAGATCCACACTGTGAACGCCGCAGCTTGCGGGCACCACCAGGGCCTGCTCGATGCGCTCATGCAGGGTTTGCACGGCCTCGCGGCTGGTGACACTGAAACCGGCAGCAAAAATGCCCCCGGTCAAGCGGGCCACGATCGGGTGTGGCCCGATTTCGCCCGCAGCCACGGCCGCCTGAAAAACAGCGCTGGCCCGGCGCGCCATTTCTTTGATCATGGCGTCGCCCGTGGTGTGGCCCAAGGTCTCGTTGATGACCTTGAGCCGGGCCATGTCCATCAGTGCCAGGCAGTTGTAGGGAGTGGACGGGGGGGTGGCGGGGCTGAGCAGCGCGGTGCGGTTGGGCAAACCGGTCAGGGCGTCCTGGTAGGCCAGGCGCACGATTTGTTGCTCGCGCTGAACCACGGCGTCGGTCATGCTGTTGAGCGCTTGGCCAACTCGGTCAACCTCTTCGGCGCTGGTGGTGGGTACGCGGCTGGCATAGTCGCCCTCGGCAATACGCCGGGCCGCAGCTTCCAGCTCGGCCAGAGGCACGGTGACGCTTTGCGTGGTGCCAAGCCCCAACCAAACCGACAAAAACACGGCCAGCACCGACAGCCCACCCACCCACATGGCGACTCGCTCGAAAGCCTGCTGGGCCTGCGCCAGCTGGGTCTCGATGCGCTGTCGCTCATCTTGCAGCAGGCTGTTGGACTGCAGCAGCATGGCTTTGAGGGCCGGGTTGACCTGCTCGTTCAGCGCTTGTGTTGCCGCCTTGAGGTCGTCGGCTTCCACTTCATCGACGGTGGCAATGAACGCATCGGCATAGACCTTGCGGCTGGCGATCAGGCGTTTGAGGGTTTCTTCCTGTTCGGTGCCCATCAAGTCTTGCTCTAGGGACTCAATGATGCCGTCAATGCGGCGGTTGCGCTCATCGACCTCGGTGTACTCCATCACGCGGTGTTCACGCGGGGCATTCATCAGGCGCACCAGCGCGCTGCCCACGCCTTCCGTCTGCAAGGAAAGTGCCTGCACCCGCAGCAGGCGCTGCATGTCGCCGGTGGCAAAACGCTGCGTCATTTGGGTGATGTGGTGAATCTGAAAGCTGGCCTGTGCCAAGGCCACCAGCATCAGGGCCACCAGAACGCCAAAACCGAGCGCCAGACGCCAGCCGATGCGACGCGGCCATAGGCTGCGCAAACGGGTTTGCCATGTTGACGTGGTGGAGTGTTCAGTTTGCGAGTTCATAGCAAGTTTCAGGTCATGTCTGACGCGGTCAAGGGCACGACTCCGGCCACCAGAGCGCTTTGGACGGCGGCGGGAAGCCACAGGTTGAATTCAAGGCCGGGTGCGCGCTCCAAAGCGGCTGCCAAGCTCGCGCCTGCCAGCACAGCTTGCACAAAAGCGGCCTCGCTCGGGCTGCAAGCCGCAATGCGCAGGCGCAGGCCCTGGCGCCACACCATGGCGCATTCGCCCACGCCTGAACGCAGCCTTCGCCCGACCTCTTGGAATGACGGGCTGCCCTGCAAATGCGCCGTGATGATGCTGGCCACCGGCCAAGGGCTTTGCACCACGGCACAGCCCGGCACCAGACGCAACTGCAGCCGACTTGCGTCCTGCTCGGTCAACAGGGCAAAGCTGGCGACGTCCAGGGCCAGATCGGCGGCGCTGGCGCTTTGGTGCAAGGCCCACTCCACCCGGGTCACGTCGGCAAGATACGGCTCATCGGCCAGTTGCTCGCTGGCTTGCACAAAATCAGCCAAACCCGCGCCCCACTGGGCCACATCGCCGCGCACAGGGGGCTGGGCATGCCAAAAAGCCCGCGCCAAGGCGCTCAGGCTCTCAGGGCCCACCAATTGCGCCAACACCGGGTAGGCTGCCAGCAACGCGCGTTCGGCCACCGCGTGGCCATTGGCTTGGTAGGCTTTTAGCCCTCTGGCGCACGTAGATTCTGCGCAAGCAGCTATGTTTTTGATAGCATCATCGGCTGGCCATGCAAACAAGGCGCTCAGCAGGGCTTGTTGCTGGGCGGCCAGGGCGGTCTTCATGGCGTCACCCCGGCGGGCATCAGAGCGCCAGCGTGGGCGGCTTCGTCCAGCAACACATCCAGCGCAGGAATGGCGGTATCCCATTCGATGAGGGTGGGGACCGGGCCAAAGCGGGCCAGGGCGTGCTGGTAAATGCGCCACACCTCGGGGCACACGCGGCTGCCGTGGTCGTCAATCACGATGTCACCGTGCTCATCGCTCACATGGCAATGCCCGGCCAGATGGATTTCAGCCACTTCAGCCGGGGCTATGGCGTCCAGCCAGCGCAGGCAGTGCTGTACCGGGTCGCCCTCGGCACCGCCGAGTTGCGCGTTCAAGGCGTTGACGTAAATGTTGTTCACATCCACCAGCAGGGAGCAGCCGGTGCGCCGGGCCAAAGTGGACAAAAATTCGGGTTCTGCCAGCGGTGGGTCATTGGGCAGTGGCTTGCAGAACACATAGCTGGAAATGTTTTCCACCATAAAGCGGCGTTTGAGGCGGTCTTGCACCTGCTGCACGTTGGCACACAGCACGTCCAGCGACGCACGGCTGAAAGGAATGGGCAGCAGGTCAGCAGCATGCACCACCGCGCCCTTGAACAGGCCCCGGCCAAAGCTGGCGTGGTCGCTCACCCGCACCGGCTCCACGCGCCGCACCAGCCGCTCCAGCTGGTCCAGATGCCAGGCATCAATACCCAGCACAGAGCCCAGCGACAGACCTACGCCGTGCAGACTCACGGCGTAGTGGGCTCTTGCCTGCTCCAGCGTTGCCAGGGCGGCACCGCCCTCAGCAAAAAAGTTTTCTGAATGGACTTCCACAAACCCCAAAGGTGGGCGGCGCTCCAGCAGTTCCCTGTAGTGGGGGTGACGCCAGCCGATGCCCACCGCCCCGGCAGGCGCTGCAAAGCCATGACTGAGGGAATCGGGCATGGGGCGATCAGTTCTTTTTAGTGCCTTTCACTTCTTCCAGCGTCATGCCATTCATGGACTTGCAGGTGCCTTTGGCAACGTATTTCCATTCGCCCTTGTCCATGTCCACGGTGGACTGGCCCGCGCAGGAATGTGTGCCAGAAAGGTTGGCGCAATCGTTTTGACCGGCTTTGGCAATACCAAAACATTTTTCCTTCTCCTGTGCGGCCTGCGCGGGAGCCGTCATCAAGGTCAGAGACATCAGGGATGCTGCAGCGGCGGCAATCATGGCTTGTTGGTTCATTGGGAATACTCCTGGAATGGGTTCGGTTAAATAAGACCTGGCAGATGCACTTGACTGCATGGCCTGACAGGCTAACGTGAAAATACGAACTTTCATGCATTAGGGGTGCTTTGCATCCTGAATGCATGAAAGTTAGCGTTTGGTCAGCGCAGGCGGCAAATTCTTACAAGCTGACCAAAAACTTTAAAAATTGCCTGGTTCGCATGATGTCGAGTTTTGGCCAGACACGCTGCGTAGCCTGGCAATCACCTTACACTGCAAAGCATGACCATCGTCCCAGAGCCCTCTTTTGAAGAACAACTCGTGGCCCAGCGCGACTACCTTCTGCGTTTTGCCCGTCTGCAGCTGCGAAACGACACGTGGGCGCAGGACGCGGTTTCGGAAACCGTGCTCGCTGCACTGGCCAAACCCCAATCCTTTGGCAACCGCTCGCAACTCAAGACCTGGCTGGTCGGCATTCTGAAACACAAAGTGATCGACGCACTGAGGCACCACAGTCGCGAAATCAGCGGCCTGGGCACTGGCGATGAAGATGACACCGACCCGCTGGAGTATCTGGGATTCAAGGCCGACGGGCACTTCGCGCAGATGCCAGCCGAATGGGGCAATCCGGTGCAGCAGATCCGAAACCGGCAGTTCCTTGAAATCATGGACGCGTGCATCAACAAACTGCCGGTCACGCAAGGCCGTTTGTTTTTGATGCGCGAGTGGCTGGAGCTTTCGAGCGAAGAAGTTTGTAAGGAATTGAACCTGACTTCGACCAATTTGTACGTTCAATTGCACCGCGCCCGTTTGCGCTTGCGTGAATGTCTGGAACTGAACTGGTTTGGAAAGCCCCACAACACATGATGCCCTTTCATCGAACCTGCAAGGAAGTTACTGCCTTGGTGATTGCGCGCGAAGACCGCAGTTTGCCGTGGCGTGATCGCTTGGCACTGCGCCTTCACATGTCGATCTGTGCAGCGTGCCCGCCTTTTGAACGCCAGATCATCAGCATGCGCAGCGCCATGCAGCAGTGGCGCGCTGGTGAAGACGACGAACCACCTGCTGCAGACCGGAACAATGTGCCGTCGCAGCGTGGTTGACACAAATTTCTAGCACTACTTTCAACTTTTTCCAAATTTATTTGGAAAAAGTGGATATTGACGCATAATGGCGGCGTATTTTCGAAATATCGATGGTACAGGTTTGCGGTGATTAGTCAGGTTCGCGTCTGCTTTAAGTCTTTATGGTTTGTTGTAGCGGTTTTGGACTCCATCGCGTTTTGAGGCATTTTGAGGAGTCCTTTCATGGGCAACAAACTTTACGTGGGCAACCTGCCCTATTCTTTCCGTGACGAAGATCTGCAGCAAGCATTCGCAGCGCACGGTACCGTCACCAGCGCAAAAGTCATGATGGAACGTGACACCGGCCGCTCCAAAGGCTTCGGCTTTGTGGAAATGGCCAGCGACGCTGAGGCACAAGCTGCCATCAATGGTATGAATGGTCAACAATACGGCGGCCGCGGTCTCGTGGTGAACGAAGCCCGTCCCATGGAAGCACGTCCTCCCCGCTCCGGCGGCGGCTTTGGTGGCGGTTCTGGCGGCGGCGGTTACGGCGGCGGTGGTCGTAGCGGCGGTGGCGGCGGCGGCGGTTACGGCGGCGGCGGCGGTGGTCGTAGCGGCGGTGGCGGCGGCGGCGGTTACGGCGGCGGCGGTGGCCGTAGCAGCTACTAAACCAACGCGACTGGCTTTGCGCCAATCCAATAAAGGGCCCTTGCGGCCCTTTTTTCACGTCTGGGTCATGTCCCGGTGTTGCGCGGTTTTCGCGGTCGTCCGGCAAACAGCTTGTCAAACAGCGCATTGG
Source organism: Candidatus Rhodoferax bjergmarkensis (assembly GCA_016708345.1). Classification (GTDB taxonomy): domain Bacteria; phylum Pseudomonadota; class Gammaproteobacteria; order Burkholderiales; family Burkholderiaceae_C; genus Rhodoferax; species Rhodoferax bjergmarkensis. The sequence goes on along the minus strand of JADJFX010000008.1, from coordinate 317,481 downwards.
GCAACAGTCGCAATAACTTTGCCACCACACCCATTTGCCAGGGAATCACCCGGTAGCTGGTGCCGGCCTCAATTGCTGCAAAAGCTTTTTCAGCAAAATCTGGCGGCGACATCAGGAACGGCATTGCGTAATTGTTCTTTTGTGTCAAGGGCGTGTCGATATAGCCTGGGCAAATGGTGACCACCTTGACGCCAGTCAAGCGCAACTCACCGCGCAGACATTCACAGTAGCTGATCAGGGCCGCTTTACTGGGGCAGTTTGCACCATGACCGGCAAAGCCACGGATGCCGTTCACACTGCCAATGCCGACCAAGGTACCCGAGCCGCGCTGTACCATGGCGTTCAGAAATGGATGAAACGTGGCGGCCGTGCCGATGTTGTTGGTGGCAAACGTTCTGGTCATTACATCAAGATCAACACGTTCGGCGGTTTCTATGCCAAAGCTGATGCCGGCGCAGGCGATCACCACGTCGGGAACGCCTTGGCTGGCCATGCAGGCGAGCCCGGCGGCCACAATGCTGTCAATCACAGCTACATCTGCGCTATATGTTTTATAGCTGCTCGCGCTTACATTACGTGCGCAAACCCATGATTCGATCTCATTCGTGCGCCTTGCTACCAAGGCCAGCGAATATCCGCTCTGGTAAAAACGCCAAGCCAGCGCCTGACCAAGTCCGCTGGAGGCGCCGGTGATAAACACAAGTTTCGACATGGCCAGACAACTCTGCGGGTGGTTTATTTGAATGCGTCAGGAACCAGCACACCCTTGACACGGCCGTCCAGTTGCAACACGCGTTCAAGGTTGTCAAAGTCCATGGCATCAGCCGTGAACGTATCGCGCCCGCGCACGATCTCCACTGGCTTGTTTGATTTGACCCGCTCCGTATCGGTGAAAGCATGTAAAAACTCGCTGCGAAATTCCAGCCTCGGCTGGGACTTTGCGGCCTTGCTCACCATGGGTTCGCGGACCACCCGCGCATTGCCAAACAGTTGCACTTCCGACCCATCGCCGTTGGTCAGGGCACGATTCGCGGTGGCGGTGGTCAGGCGCCCTCCTGCATCAATCAAACGAATGCGCGCCAAGTCAATTTCCAGGGTGTCCGTGTCCGGATAGTGGCGGGCATGGGTACCGAGCACCTCGCTCTTGAGCCGGCCATCGCCATCGAATGTTTTGACTGAAAACTTGTGCAAAAAATAGTCCGGCTCGTGCCGGGCCACCGCCACATGCCCGGGCTGGGTCAGCAAGGGAGTGCTTCGAACCAGCCAATAGGTTCCCAGTGCCAGCAAGCCCATGAGAATGACGGGCAAGTAAAGCGACAGTCGGTACCAGGCCGCACGCAGCAGTTGGATCACAGCGTGCTTTCTTCCAGCAAACCGGCGTATTTGCCACTGGCAATGAGCAGCAGGTCGCACAATTGCCTGACTGCGCCATCACCGCCGCGTGCGTTTGTCACATAGTGCGCCGCCGACTTGACTTCGTGATGGGCGTTGTGGGGTGCACAGGCCAGCGCACAGCGGTGCATGACGGCAAGGTCGGGCCAATCGTCGCCCATGGCGGCCGCCTGCGGCCAATCCAGACCCAGTGCGTCCAGTGTTTGCTGGGCCGCAGGGCGTTTGTTTTCGGTGCCATAGTGAACATGCTCAACCCCCAATGCGGCCAGGCGCACCCGCAGGGGTTTGGAATCCCGCCCGGTGATGATGGCCGGTGTGATGCCTGCGCGCTGGAGCAGCTTGAGACCGTGGCCATCAAGCGTATGAAACCGCTTGATGGTTTCACCCGCCTCGGTGAAATACAGCCCACCATCAGTCAGAACGCCATCGACATCAAAAAAGACCACCCGAATACCCTGCGCTTTCAAAAGCAACTCAGGCGCAAAAGTGAGTAAAGAACCTGCTTTCTGCCCGGTGGGTTCGCCATTTGAAATGATGAGTTGGTGCGTCATATCACTTTGGCTCGCATGAGGTCGTTGCTGTTGAGTGCGCCGCACAGCCGCCCTGCAGCATCGAGCACCAGTACACAGGTGATGCAATAGTGCTCCATCAGTTCAGCCGCTTCAACCGCCAGGGCATCGCTGGCGATGGTGCTGGGGTTGGGGTGCATGACTTGTTCGGCGGTGGTGGCGCGCAAATCGATGCCTTTTTCGACCAGACGGCGCAAATCGCCATCGGTAAAGACGCCCATGACTTTCAAATCAGCGTCCACAATGGCCGTTGCCCCCAGTCCTTTGATGCTCATCTCGCGCATCAATTCACTGAAGCTTGTATTGGGCCCCACCTTGGGCACGCTGTCTCCGGTGCGCATCACGTCGCTGACATGGGTGAGCAGCTTGCGGCCCAGCGCTCCGCCAGGGTGGGAGCGGGCAAAGTCCTCGGCCTTGAACCCGCGGGCATCGAGCAGTACCACGGCAAGTGCATCGCCCAGCGCAAGTTGCGCCGTGGTGCTGGCGGTGGGGGCCAGATTCAGGGGGCAAGCTTCTTTTTCAACGCCGCAATCCAAAAAAACATCGGCATAACGGGCCAATGTGGACTCCGCTTGGCCTGTGATGGCAATCAAGGGCGCGCCCATGCGCTTGAGCATCGGCAATATCGCGGTCAACTCTTCAGATTCACCACTGTTGGAAATGGCCAGCACAAGATCGACGGGTTTGATCATGCCAAGATCGCCGTGGCTGGCTTCCGCCGGGTGGACAAACATGGCTGGTGTTCCGGTGGAGGCCAAGGTGGCCGCTAACTTGCGCCCGATATGACCGCTCTTGCCCATGCCCATGACCACCACGCGACCGCGCACCGCCAGCATCATCTCGACAGCGTGAACAAAGGCGCTCCCAATGCGTTCCTTCAAACCCTGTATGGCAGCCGCTTCAATGTCCAGTGTCTCGTGCGCAAGGCGAATGGCCGAGTCTGCCTGCAAAGCCGGGAGTTGAATGTGTTGACGTGTCATGGATTCATTTTATAGATGCGCGCTTGCCTTGCTGGCTTTCACATTAATATGCGTGCATGAGCCCACTTGAACTGACACTACTTTATTTGCTGGCAGCGGTGTTGGGCGTGGTGGGGTGCCGGTACCTGAAACTGCCACCCATGCTGGGTTATTTAGCAGTCGGTGTGCTGATCGGCCCCAATGCGTTGGCCCTGGCGAAAAATGCCGACGGTGTGCGGCACCTTGGCGAGTTTGGTGTTGTTTTTCTGATGTTCGTCATTGGTCTGGAATTCAACCTGCCCAAGCTGCGGGCCATGCGCAATCACGTTTTTGGACTCGGGTTTTTCCAGGTGCTGCTCACCATGATCGGGGGCACCAGCACGGTGCTTTTCCTGGCGATCTTGGCACCAACCATGTGGGACATCGGCTGGAAGACTGCCTTGGCCTTGTCGGGCGCGCTGGCCATGAGCAGCACGGCGATTGTGGTCAAGCTGATGAATGAGCGCCTTGAAATGGAATCCCCGCATGGCAAACGGGTCATGGGGGTGCTGCTGTTTCAGGATTTGGCTGTGGTGCCCCTGCTGGTGCTGATTCCGGCGCTAGGTGCTTCGAGTGAGCACCTGCTTGAAACGCTGGCGCTGGCGACGCTCAAGGCTATTGCGCTGATCACTCTGTTGCTGGTCGGTGGGCAACATGTGATGCGCTGGTGGCTGACCTTGGTGGCGCGGCGCAAGAGTGAGGAACTGTTCGTGCTAAACCTGCTGCTCATCACACTGGGGCTGGCTTGGCTCACCGAACTGGCGGGCTTGAGTCTGGCACTGGGTGCCTTTATCGCCGGCATGCTCATCTCAGAAACTGACTACAAACACCAGGTTGAAACCGATATTCGACCCTTTCACGATCTTCTTTTGGGTCTTTTTTTCATCAGTATCGGCATGATGCTCGACTGGCGGCTGGTGTTGCAGCGCTGGCCGCTGGTGCTTTTTTTCTTCACGGTTCCGGTCTTGCTCAAAGCGGCATTGGTGACTTTGCTGGCCCGCGCCTTGGGAGCCACCGATGGCGTCTCGTTGCGCACCGGTTTGTATCTGGCGCAGGCGGGGGAATTTGGCTTTGTGCTGCTCACGCTCGCACAGGCCCATGCGCTGGTTCCTCCTGCCATGCTCAATCCGATCCTGGCCAGCATGGTGCTGTCAATGTTGGCCACGCCGTTCATCATTATGTACAGCAACCGGATTGTGCTCAAACTGGTTAGCAGTGAATGGTTGCAGCAGTCGCTGCAAATGACCTCCATTGCAAGCAAGTCGATCAACATCAGCAAGCACGTCATCATTTGCGGCTATGGTCGCTGCGGACAAAATCTTGCACGCATGCTGGAGCGTGAAAATATTCCCTACATGGCGCTTGACTTGGACCCGGACCGGGTGCGTCAAGCCGGTGCGGCCGGGGATTCTGTGGCCTTCGGGGATGCAGTGCGCCTGCAGGCACTGATGGCCTCGGGACTGGCGCGCGCCAGTGCGGTGGTCATCACCTACCTGGATGTCGCGGGCGCAAAGAAGGTGTTGTCGCATGTTCGAGCCCATGCGCCGCAGGTTCCCGTTATCGTGCGAACCCAAGATGATCTGGACTTGGAGGCATTGAGGCGCGCCGGTGCGACCGAGGTGGTACCCGAAGCCATTGAAGGCTCGCTGATGCTGGCGAGCCATGCGCTGGCACTGGTCGGTGTGCCCGTACGGCGCGTGATTCGCATCGTGCAGGAGCAGCGTGACGCCCGTTACAACCTGCTGCGTGGCTATTTTCATGGCGCAGACGATGCCTCTCAGGATGAATTGCATCAGGAGCGTCTTTCATCACTCACACTGCCCCCGGGCGCACCATGGATTGGTCAGCCCGTCAGCGCAGCAGGCCTGCAAAGGCTGGATGTTCGCGTTGTGAGTTTGCGGCGCAGCGGCGGGCGGGTGGTGAGTGTAGAAACCAATCCCCTGATGGAGGTGGGCGATACGCTGGTGTTATCGGGCCAAGTTGAGAAACTCGTTGCAGCCGTGCACAAGCTGCTGAAGGTTTAACCGTGAAAGTCAGGATCACGCCGCAAACTACCAGGCCGCGTGCAATGCACAATATAGGCCCAAGCCAAAAATCCATGCCCCATGCAAAACAAAAGTGTCAGCCAGTACCTTAAAGACCACATCCGCACCGTCCCTGACTGGCCGGCCCCCGGCGTTCAATTTCGCGACATCACACCGCTGCTGCAAGATGCCCGGGTCTTCAGAATATTGATTGACGCTTTTGTCCACCGCTACATGGATGCTCGTTTGCGGCCTGATGTGGTGGCGGGGCTGGATGCCCGTGGTTTCATTTTGGGTGCGGTCATTGCCTACGAACTCAATGTTGGCTTTGTGCCCATCCGCAAAAAAGGCAAGCTGCCGTTCACGACCATCGAAGAGACTTATGAGTTGGAATACGGCAGTGCCACGGTAGAGTTGCACACCGATGCCGTCAAAGCCGGCAGCCGGGTGCTGCTGATTGACGACCTGATCGCCACGGGCGGCACCATGATGGCCGGCAAAAAATTACTCGAAAAACTTGGCGCTCAGGTGATGGAAGGCGCTGCAATTGTCGACCTGCCAGAACTTGGTGGCTCCAGCAAACTCAAGGCAGCAGGACTTCCACTGTTCACCCTGATTGATTTTGACGGGCACTGAAACCGGCTTTGCCTCAGCGCAATTCGCCGTATTGGGTGACCCCCAGCGGAGAGTTGCTTTCTTCCGACTCCGTGACTTGCGTGTCCTGGAATGTTTTGGTGTCGTCAAATTGAACCTGTTGTGGTGTTGGATTACGACGCCCTGAGCTGACGATTTGACCTGACGCCGACAACGGTGTTGCAGGCATGGAGCCCTCCAAGGCCCGCTTGAACGCTGCGACTTCGTCCTGCAACAAAGGTTCGTAACCGGCAGAGCCTGGCTTGCGGGTGGCTGGTGGCGGCGAAACCGATGCCACGGGTTCTGGGGTGGTCTTTTGGGGGACGGGTTGCGGTGATGAAAAAGCCTCATCTTCAGATGGAACCGGCGACAGTCCGGCCGTCACATGCTCACTGCCGCGCCAATAAACTGCAGTCAAAAGAATGTCATGCCGCGTTTTGGCAGCCTGAGCCATTTGGGCCTCAATCTCAGCCAAGCGGCCGACCTGACCGGTAAATTGGTTGGCAATGTCCATCATGACAAGGTATTGGCGACCCTGCGCGTCCAGCGAAAGGACTTTGAACTTGTAGCCTGTTGCCAACACTCCGGCCCGAATCATGGTGTCACGCACGACGGTGTAAAGAAGCTCTCGTCGCAATAGCCGTTCGGATTTTCGGTTTGCAGCATGCCCTGACAACCCTGCCGCCTGTTTGACCCGGAACCGGTCTGTCTGTGACATGGGAACCGTTGCATCGGCATGCGCCAGGCCCGAACTCTCAGGTGGACTGACCGGCAAGGGTGCAGGTTTTCTGGTAAACCAGTTAAATATTGACATGATCTTCGATTTTCTTTCGTGAGGCAGTTGTCGACGCTCATCCATTTTGAACGGTTTCAATGCACGGATATTGCCAAGTGACCACTTGCGACGCCCTAGCTTCGTGACAGGTTGCCAACTATAGAAGGTTTTGCGGCAAATTGAAATCAGGACATTACCTGAGAGGTCAGCAAAAAACACCTGAGACTGGTGCAATAGTGGCTACTTTCCAATGCAAAACTTGGAAAATATCACCCCAAGCAGGTCGTCCGATGTAAATTCGCCGGTAATTTCATTCAGGGCATTTTGTGCCAGCCTGAGTTCTTCGGCCAACAAATCAAGGTACTGCGCATTGGCAGCCAAGTGAGTGTGCGCCTGTGCCAAATGGTCAGCCACACGGCGCAAAGCCTGAACATGCCGCGCTCGTGCCAGATAGACCCCTTCAGGCACCGACTGCCAGCCCGCCACCTCCAGCAAGCGCCGTCGCAAAGCATCCAGACCAGCACCGGTCTTGGCGGACAAGGACAGCGCCGCATCGGCTGGCGCAACGACCGAAACATCCGCTTTGTTCCAGAGGTCGATGATGGTTACAGAAGAAGGCAGCTTTTGAGCCAGCGCGCCCGCTATTAAAGCGTCATCAGCTATGTAATCTGTAGCATTCATGCGCGTCAGATCATGCAAGAACAAAACAGCATCAGCCCCGGCAATGGCATCCCATGCGTGGGCGATGCCAATTTTTTCCACCTCGTCGTCGCTGTCGCGCAGGCCGGCTGTGTCGATCACATGCAACGGCACCCCTTCGATCTGGATGGTTTGCTGCACTTTGTCACGCGTAGTGCCAGCGATCGGCGTCACGATGGCCAACTCGGCCCCGGCCAAGGCATTGAGCAAGGATGACTTGCCCGCATTCGGTTGCCCGGCAATGACCACCTTGATGCCCTCGCGCAACAATGCACCCTGGCGAGCGCGCTGTTGCACTGTTTGCACAGATTGCTGCAATTTTGATAGCTGCCCGTGCGCATCTGCCTTGCGCAGGAAGTCAATTTCCTCCTCAGGAAAATCCAGCGTGGCCTCCACCAGCATGCGCAGATGAATCAAGGCGTCACGCAAGGCATGAATCTCTTGGGAGAAGGCGCCAGACATGGATCGGCTGGCGCTGCGAGCCGCGGCTTCGGTGCTGGCGTCAATCAGGTCGGCAATCGCTTCTGCCTGCGTCAGGTCCATTTTGTCGTTGAAAAACGCGCGCTCCGAGAACTCTCCGGGCCGTGCAAGCCGCAGGTTAGGTAGTCGCGGCGCTTGGGCAACGAGGTCTGACTCAGCGCCCGCTTCCAGGCAGCGTGCCAACAGGAGTTGCAACACCACCGGCCCGCCATGGGCCTGCAACTCCAGCACATCCTCGCCCGTGAAAGAGTGCGGTGCCGGGAAAAACAGCGCCAAACCCCTGTCAATGGGTTGACCCTTGGCGTCACAAAATGGCAGGTAAGTCGCCTCACGCGGGTGCAGGTCCCGGCCCAGCAGGTGGCGGATAAACGGCCCCAGTGCTTGCCCGCTGACCCGCACAATGCCCACCGCCCCCCGGCCATTGGCCGTCGCGATGGCGACGATGGGGTCGTGGTGGCGATTGAGCATAAAGGGGCAGCAAAACCGACAGGCGTCGGCCCTTGGCGGGAGGTGCCGCAGGCGCTTGCGGACTTACTTGAATTTGGGCAGATTGAACTGGGGTGGCACACCCATGCGGGTGTTGATGAGCCACTGCTGCGCGATCGACAGCACGTTGTTGGTAATCCAGTACAGCACCAGACCGGCGGGGAAGAAGAAGAACATTACGCTGAAGGCTAGCGGCATGAACCACATCATCTTGGCCTGCATCGGGTCAGGCGGTGCCGGGTTGAGTGCGGTTTGCAGCACCGTCGTCAAGGTCATCACCAAGGGCAAAATGTACAAGGGGTCTGGCGACGAGAGATCATGAATCCACATCACCCAAGGTGCATTGCGCATCTCGACGCTGGACAGCAGCACCCAGTACAAGGCAATGAACACCGGAATCTGCACCATGATGGGGAAGCAACCGCCCATCGGATTGACTTTTTCCTCGCGGTAGATCCGCATCATTTCCTGCTGCATTTGCTGCGGATTGGCCTTCAGACGCTCGCGCATTTCGGTGATTTTCGGGTTGATGGCCTTCATCTTGGCCATGCTGGCGTAGGCTTTGGCATTGAGCCAGTAAAAAGCCGCCTTCAGCAACAGCACCAAGGCCATGATGGACCAACCCCAGTTGCCGATGAAACTTTGCAACTTGTCCAACAACCAGTACAGCGGTTTGGCCAAAATGGTGAGCCAGCCGTAATCCTTGACCAGTTCCAGCCCGGGTGTCAGGGATTCAAGCACTTTTTCTTCTTGCGGACCGGCAAAAAATTTGGCATCGACGCTGCGGCTCGCGCCGGGTGCAAGACTACCAATTGAGGTGATCATGCCTACGGCATACAGGTTGGTGTCAACCTTGCGCATGAACAAATCACGCTGGATGCGGTCACCTTTCTTCTCGTCACCCAGAACCCACGCGCTGGCAAAATAGTGCTGAACCATCGCCACGTAGCCGTTTTCAGCCGATTTTTCGATCTCGACTTTGTTTTTTTCAATGTCAGAAAATTCCACCTTCTGGTATTTTTGCGCGTCGGTGTAAACCGCCGGACCGGTGAACGTGGAGTAGAACGAAGACTCACCCGGGGGCTTATTGCCATCGCGCACCAACTGCAGGTAAAGCTGCGGGGAAACTGGTGCCGTGCCTACATTGACCACTTCATGCTTGACGGCCACCGCGTAGGCACCACGGGTCAGAGTGAAGGTTTTGACCAGCTTGACTCCACCCAGTTCAGGCGACTCAAAACGTATGACCAGTTCCTGGCTGCCATCCTTGAGCATGCGCTCACCGGGAGCCAAGGTCATCACCGTTTTGTGGGTTGGCAACGCGCCGCCTACCGGGCCGCCGATCAAACCCGTCTGGGCCATGTAAGTGCGCTCTTTGCTTTCGTCCAGCAGGACAAAATTTCGGCTCTTGTCAGTCATGTCTTTGTGCTGGAGGAATTCCGTTTGCACCACGGTGGCACCCTCGGTGTCCAACGTGAGCTTGAGCACATCGCTCGACACCTCCACCCGCTCACGGGGGGCTGCAGGCACCAGAACTTCAGGTGCAATTGTGGGTGTAGCGCCCGGTACTTGTGCGGCACCAGCTATTGAATTAGGAGTGGCCACACCAACAGGAACAGAGGATTGCGGTGCTGGTGGGGTAACCGCCGCCGTCTTGGCCGGCGCGGGGAAAAAAGTGGCTTTGTGGCCGTTGTAAACCTGCCAGTTATCCCAGAGCAATACCATGGAAAAACCAAAAATCACCCACAAAATGGTGCGGCGAATATCGTTCATGAAGACTTCTTTTGATTGGAAGAGGGAATCAGCTGGGTAAACAACTGTGCGTTGAACTTGGGTTTTTCGGCGGGCACGGGGTCAAGCCCACCTGCACACCAAGGATGGCAGCGTGCAAGTCGCTTCAAAGTCAAGTAGCTACCGGCTGCAGCACCATGTGTCTGCAAGGCCTGCAATGAATACGCTGAACACGTTGGCTCAAACCGGCAGGCAGAACCCAGCCACGGACTGAGCAGCAAGCGGTATCCCTTGACCAAACCTATCAGCAAGCTTTTGATCATGCAGCGGCACCCCGCGCTGGAGCCCCAGACCGACGCGCTTGTGCGCTGGCGAAAAGTTGCTGCAACTCCAGACGAACAGCTTCTTTAAGAACTTCTGAGGTTGCGCTGAGAAACTGCAGACGATCAAAACCGCAGCGCAAACGCACCACATGCGCCGCTACGGGAAATGTTGATTCAAGATCATGACTCACACTGTAAATCTGACGCTTGATCGTGTTGCGGGTGACGGCTCGCTTGGCCCAGCGTTTGGGCACCATGGCACCCATCCACACATCCGCAACGGAAAAAAGCGCCGTTTGGCGCAAGTGAGCCAACGCGTTACCCGGTGAGTTACGCACAGGCAATTCAATCTTGGTACTGTGCAGTGCAAAATGCGTCGTGCGCGCCACTATGCCGCCAGCCAGCACAGCCTGAAATTGTTCTCGCGTTTTCAATCGCTGCAATTTAAAGCGACGCCAAAATTACAGTTCAGCTGTCAGCTGCGCACCCTGCGGGCAGCTTTGATCAGACAGCCAAGCGTTTGCGACCCTTGGCGCGACGTGCATTGATCACAGCACGACCGCCACGGGTTTTCATGCGAACTAAAAAGCCGTGAGTGCGGGCGCGACGAATCTTGGAGGGTTGGTAAGTGCGTTTCATTTGAAAATCCTAGTGAGCTCAGTGACGGCCATCCCCTATTCACAACGGTAATAATGGACAGGCCGCTTGTCTTATCCCCTCAATTTAATCAGGGGGAACCGCGGATTATCGCAAATTTTCTGAGCCCCGGCAACACCTTGGGTGGCACACTGCTTGTAGTACCCAAAGTTCAAACGATTTCTCCAGCTTGTGGATAAATTCTTGATAAATTACAATTCCAAGTGCTGCGATTTACAACTATCCACAAAAAACCGATACCAAAATAATGACAGAGGGACCATTCGCCAGCCATCCTGGCTCAATCGGGCAGGGGCTGTGGCAAGCCTGTGTTGACCAGTTGGCGCAGGAACTTCCCGAGCCGCAATTCAACACGTGGATCAAGCCGCTGTCTGCGCAGGTCACTGACGATCTGACCAAGGTCACCATTTTTGTCGCCAACCGTTTTAAACTGGATTGGATCAGGGCCCAATACAGCAGTCGCATTTCCAACATGCTGGAGAAGTTGTCCGGTCAGTCCATTCAGATTGAGTTGGCCATTACCCCTCGCGAACCCGTTGCGAAGAATGCCAACAGTCAAAAGCCTCCCGAGTCCATGCCTTTGGAAGAGGCACCCGAACTGAGCGAAGAGCGCGCGCCCAATGGCTCCAAAAACCGACTCAACAGCGCCTTGACTTTTGACACCTTGGTTGAAGGCACAGCCAACCGCATGGCACGCGCAGCCGCCATGCATGTGGCTGGCATGCCCGGTCATCTGTACAACCCGCTTTTTATCTATGGCGGGGTTGGCTTGGGCAAGACCCACTTGATGCACGCGGTGGGCAACCGGCTGCTGGCGGATATGCCGACTGCCAAAGTTCTCTACATCCATGCCGAGCAGTTTGTTTCTGATGTGGTTAAAGCCTATCAGCGCAAAACTTTTGACGAATTCAAAGAGCGTTATCACTCGCTCGATCTGCTGTTGATTGATGACGTTCAGTTCTTTGCCAACAAAGAGCGCACGCAAGAAGAATTTTTCAATGCGTTTGAAGCCTTGCTGGCCAAAAAGTCACACATTGTGATGACCAGCGACACCTATCCGAAGGGTTTGACGGACATCCATGAGCGGCTTGTATCGCGCTTTGATTCAGGTTTGACGGTGGCCATTGAGCCGCCCGAGCTGGAAATGCGGGTCGCAATTCTGATCAACAAGGCGCGGGTTGAGGGCATTGAAATGCCGGAAGAGGTGGCATTTTTCGTCGCCAAAAATGTGCGCTCCAACGTGCGCGAACTTGAAGGTGCCTTGCGCAAGATACTGGCTTATTCACGATTCAACCAGAAAGAAATCTCGATTCTTCTGGCGCGCGAGGCTTTGCGTGACCTGTTGTCGATTCAAAATCGCCAAATTTCGGTTGAAAACATCCAGAAAACGGTGGCCGACTATTACAAGATCAAGATTGCCGACATGTACTCCAAGAAACGCCCTGCCAGCATCGCCCGGCCGCGCCAGATTGCGATGTACCTGGCCAAGGAACTGACACAAAAAAGTCTTCCTGAAATTGGCGAATTGTTTGGCGGACGCGATCACACGACCGTGCTGCATGCGGTACGCAAAATAGGCGGGGAGCGTCAGCAAATGACCGAACTCAACCAGCAACTTCACGTGCTGGAACAAACCCTCAAAGGCTGATAGCAGCCATAAAAATGGGAAAATATGCGTGTTGATAAAACATCTCTTTCATGGCTTTTGCCGATTCGAAATTCAAAATACTAAAACGAGGTTGACATGATCGTCCTGAAAGCCACTCAAGATAAAGTTCTATCGGTACTGCAATCGGTTGCGGGTATCGTTGAGCGTCGGCATACCTTGCCCATTTTGGCCAACGTCTTGATCCGCAAAACCGGCACCTCGCTGCAACTCACCACCAGCGATCTTGAAATCCAGATCCGCACCACTGCCGAACTCGATGGCGACACCGGAGACTTCAGCACCACGGTGGGTGCGCGCAAGCTGATTGATATTTTGCGCACCATGCCCTCGGATCAAACCGTGTCGCTGGAGTCCAGCGCATCCAAGCTGATTCTCAAGGGCGGCAAAAGCAAATTTACGCTGCAGACCATGGTGCCGGAAGATTTCCCCTTGGTTCAAGAGGCTGCCAGCTTTGGCCCCGTGTTCAGCGTACCGCAAAAGACGCTCAAAGACCTGCTGGGTCAAGTTTCTTTTGCCATGGCTGTGCATGACATTCGCTATTACCTTAACGGGATATTGTTTGTTGCCGAAGGCCAGCAACTCAGTTTGGTCGCCACCGACGGCCACCGTTTGGCCTTTGCCTCCGCCACGCTGGACGTCGAAGTGCCCCGTCAAGAAGTCATTTTGCCGCGCAAAACCGTGATTGAGCTGCAACGCCTGCTGTCGGATGCCGAGGGGGCCATTGAAATGCAGTTTGCCAGCAACCAGGCCAAGTTCAGCTTTGACGGCATGGAATTTGTGACCAAGCTGGTGGAAGGGAAGTTCCCCGATTACAACCGGGTCATTCCCAAAAATCACACCAACAGTATCACGCTGGGACGTTTGGCCTTGCTCGCCACCTTGCAGCGCACCGCCATCTTGACCAGTGAAAAATTCAAGGGCGTGCGCCTGAACATTGACCCAGGCACCCTGCGTGTGGCGTCCAACAATGCCGAGCAAGAAGAGGCTATGGACGAGTTGGACATCGATTACGGCGGCGACAGCATTGAGATCGGCTTCAATGTGACCTATCTGATTGATGCCCTGACCAACATGAGCCAAGACATGGTGACGCTCGAATTGTCAGATGGCAACAGTTCTGCCTTGTTCACCATTCCAGACAACGCCACCTTCAAATACGTTGTCATGCCCATGAGAATATGATGCTACTAAATACATAGCTACCCACGCAATCAAACCCCCGGCTTTCGGGGGTTTGGTCATTTCCAAGAAGAGTAAAACCTTGCGGGACAGTCCAAAGCGTACCAATGTGCTGTCCCCACCCGATTGAGAGAGAAGTTCCCCATGACCGCAGAAAACAAGCCCATCCCTACCCCCGAAAACGGTGACGAATCCGTTCACACGGGCGAGGGGACTTCTGACAGCTCCAACTTCCAGCCCACCATCGACACCAACCAGGCGGGTGCCACCGAAGCCTATGGCGAAGGCTCGATCCAAATCCTGGAAGGGCTGGAAGCCGTGCGCAAGCGCCCCGGCATGTACATTGGCGACACCTCGGACGGCACCGGTCTGCATCACCTGGTCTTCGAAGTGGTGGACAACTCGATTGACGAGTCACTGGCGGGGCATTGCGACGACATTCTGGTCACCATCCATTCCGACAACTCGGTGTCGGTGGTGGACAATGGCCGCGGCATCCCCACTGGCGTCAAGATGGACGACAAGCACGAACCCAAACGCTCGGCGGCTGAAATTGCCCTGACCGAGTTGCACGCCGGCGGCAAGTTCAACCAGAACAGCTACAAGGTCTCCGGTGGCTTGCATGGCGTGGGTGTTTCTTGCGTGAACGCGCTGTCCAAAATGCTACGCCTGACGATTCGCCGCGACGGCAAAGTCCATGCCATGGAATTCAGCAAGGGCTTTGTGCAGCATCGCATTGTCGAGACGCAAAACGGCGTCGAAGTGTCGCCCATGAAGATCATTGGAGACACTGAAAAACGCGGTACCGAGGTGCATTTTTTGCCCGACACCGACATCTTCCAGCAAAACAACGAGTTCCATTACGAAATCCTGGCCAAGCGCCTGCGCGAACTGAGTTTTCTAAACAATGGTGTGCGTATTCGCCTCAAAGACGAGCGCAGCGGCAAGGAAGACGACTTTGCCGGTGCCGGTGGCGTCAAGGGCTTTGTCAACTTCATCAACAAAGGCAAGACGGTGTTGCACCCCAACATCTTCCACGCCATGGGCGACCGCCAGAGCGACCAGAACACCAACATTGGCGTCGAGGTGGCCATGCAGTGGAACAGCGGTTACAACGAGCAGGTGCTGTGCTTTACCAACAACATTCCCCAGCGCGACGGCGGCACCCACCTGACCGGCCTGCGCGCGGCCATGACGCGCGTCATCAACAAATACATTGACGACAGTGAGCTGGCCAAGAAGGCCAAGGTCGAAGTCACCGGCGACGACATGCGCGAGGGCCTGACCTGCGTGCTGAGTGTGAAGGTGCCCGAGCCCAAATTCAGCAGCCAGACCAAGGACAAGCTGGTGTCGAGCGAAGTGCGCGGCCCGGTGGAAGACATCGTCAGCAAGCTGCTGTTTGACTACTTACAAGAACGCCCGGCTGACGCCAAGATCATTGTTGGCAAAATCATCGAAGCCGCTCGGGCCCGAGAAGCCGCCCGCAAGGCGCGGGACATGACCCGCCGCAAAGGTGTGCTCGATGGCATGGGCCTGCCCGGCAAGCTGGCCGACTGCCAGGAGAAAGACCCGGCCATGTGCGAAATCTACATCGTCGAGGGTGACTCCGCCGGTGGCTCTGCCAAGCAGGGTCGCGACCGTAAATTCCAGGCGATTCTGCCCTTGCGCGGCAAAATTTTGAACGTTGAAAAAGCGCGCTACGAAAAGCTGCTCACCAGCAATGAAATCCTGACGCTGATCACCGCCCTGGGCACCGGCATCGGCAAGGCTGGCGGCAGCACTGGCAGCGACGATTTCAACGTGGCCAAGCTGCGCTACCACCGCATCATCATCATGACCGACGCCGACGTTGACGGTGCCCACATTCGCACCTTGCTACTCACCTTTTTCTACCGCCAAATGCCCGAACTGGTCGAGCGTGGGCACATCTACATTGCGCAACCTCCGCTGTACAAGGTCAAGGCCGGCAAGGAAGAGCTGTACCTCAAGGACGCCCCCGCGCTCGACACTTTCCTGCTCCGTATTGCCTTGGTGAATGCCTCGGTGTTCACCGGTGGCGAGCACGGCAGCACCTTGAGCGGCGACACGCTGGCCGAACTGGCGCGCAAGCACCAAGTAGCGCAAGCGGTGATTGCGCGTCTGCGCAACTTCATGGACGCCGAGGCCCTGCGTTCGGTTGCCGATGGCGTGACGCTGAACTTGGATACCGTGGCAGATGCCGAACTGTCCGCCGCCGCGCTGCAAGCCAAATTGCCCGATGCCGAAGTGGCCGGTGAGTTTGACGTGCGCACCGACAAGCCCATTTTGCGCATCAGCCGCCGCCACCATGGCAATGTGAAAAGCAGTGTGCTGACACAAGACTTTGTGCACGGTGCTGATTACGCCGCGCTGGCCGAAGCAGCCAACACCTTCAAAGGTTTGCTCTCCGACGGTGCCCGCGTGATGCGCGGTGAAGGCGAACGTCAAAAAGAAGAAAAAGTGAGCGATTTCCGCGAGGCCATGGCTTGGTTGATTGCGCAAGCCGAGCACGCCACCAGCCGTCAGCGCTACAAAGGTTTGGGTGAAATGAACCCCGCCCAGTTGTGGGAAACCACCATGGACCCCACCGTGCGCCGCTTGCTGCGGGTGCAAATCGACGACGCCATCGAAGCCGACCGCGTGTTCACCATGCTGATGGGCGACGAGGTGGAGCCACGGCGAGAGTTCATTGAAACGAATGCGCTGCGCGCCGGGAATATTGACGTTTAAGTCTGACGAATCAGAACTGATCACAGGGCGACACTGTGTAACAGTTGTCAAAGTCTTGCCCCTTTGGGTCAATGGAATTTTTGGGGTAAGCGCTGGATTTATAAGCCAAACAAGGTGTTTGCGCATATACAGATTGCGCAAGCAACTACAAAATAGATAGCATTCATGCTTGCCTAACGACAGATTCAACACTGCGTGACTTTGAAAGCGTGTCATGCTTTACAGTTGACCCCCTGCTCACCAAGGATCAAAAAATGAAACCTGCCAAGTCCCTCGCCCTCATCGCACTGCTTTCAGCAAGTGCCCTTTGCCAAACCTCGTTCGCGCAAAGCCAAGCGCAAAGGGTTGAAAAATACCCTGAAAGCAAAGCTGGAACCCGCTTTTCCTATGTGAATGGCGTCTTTTTGCTCAAGTGCAACCGCTGGGAAGTAAAAGATGCCAACAAGAATGGCGAAATTGTGAGCAAGTGTGGCGAGAACACCATGTATGTGACCGCCGAAAGCGGAAACCCGATCAAATCGGTCAACGACAAAGGCGAAACCATTGCCAAATTCACACCGTTTTACCCCGACGTGTCCTTCCCCTTGTTCGTCGGCAAGAAGTGGACCGGCAAATACAGTGGCGAAGAGGGTTCCAAAAAGTGGACCAGTGAAGTCAGTTGTGAGGCAGCTGCGCAGGAGGATGTTTCTGTAGCCGCTGGCAAATTTCAGGCCTTTCGCATCGAGTGTGTCGATAAATGGGATGCCGGCATCATCTTTATCAACGGCAAGAAAAAATCAACCCGCTGGTATGCCCCTTCCGTCGGCTTGATCGTCAAGTCGGTCAACGAAGACAGCCAGTGGAACACTGAAGTGGCGGGCAACGACTGGCGCTAACTTTTACGTTAAGCAACCCTTGCATTGCCACAGCGCATCGCAGAAGCGCTGTGGCAATGCAAGGGATGCAGAAATCGGGGCAGTGTTGATGCTCTCAATCTTTCAGCCAGCACCACCGCCAAGCTACTGCATAGCCAGCCATAGGTCTGGCCGCTGATGCTGGGGCAAAGGGCGGGCTAAGTCGGCTTTACTTCGTTACAGGGAGCGTTGTGGGCAGTGGCCACCTTACGTGGCCAGGCGGCTCTGGCGCACACCGATATAAGGCTTCATCGGCACCCGTTCGCGGTCGCCGGTCAAGCCGATTTCTTCATCGGACAGGTAGCAGGCGGGGTCTTCCTGCCAGGCGTCGCCGGTGAGCTGCAGCGCGCGCACCCGGGTGTTGCCGCCGCAGACATCAAAGTAGGTGCATTCACCGCAGCGGCCCTTGATGGTGCGTGGCACGGTTTTGAGGCCCGCCATCAAAGGGTCGGAGGTGTCGCGCCAGATGTCGGAGAACGGCCGCTCGCGCACATTGCCCAGGTTGTAGTGCCACCAGAAGGTGTCAGGGTGAACATTGCCCAGATTGTCGATGTTGGCCACGTTGACGCCCGACGAGTTGCCGCCCCACTGCGCCAGCTTGGCGCGCAGTGCCGCTTCCTTCTCGGGGTAATGGCGGCGCACCCAGTGCAGCAGGTAGACGCCATCGGCATCGTTGTTGCCGGTGACAAATTCTTTTTCGATGCCGTTCTGGATGTTTTTCCAGCAGGTGTCCAGCAGCAAATCCATCGCTTTGCGGGTGGTTTCCAAAAACGCGTCGCGGCCTCGGTTGGTGTTGCCGCGCCCGGCGTAGTTGAGGTGCGACAGGTAAAACTTGTCGATGCCTTCGTCGTCCACCAGTTTGAGCAGGGCAGGCAGGTCGTGGGCGTTGTCTTGCGTCAGCGTAAAGCGCACACCAATTTTGATGCCCGCATCACGGCACAGGCGTACGCCGTGCAGCGAGGTGTCAAAAGCACCTTCCTTGCGGCGAAACACGTCATGGGTTTCACGGATGCCGTCCAGGCTGACGCCCACGTAGTCGTAACCGATGGCGGCAATGCGTTCGATGTTGGACTCGTCTATCAGCGTGCCGTTGGACGACAGTCCAACATAAAAGCCCATCTCCTTGGCGCGGCGGGAAATGTCAAAAATATCCGGACGAAGCAGTGGCTCACCGCCCGACAAGATGAGCACCGGCACGCCGAAACTGCGCAGGTTGTCCATCACGCCATAGACCTCTTGCGTGCTCAATTCACCGGGAAAGTCTTTGTCGGTGGAGATCGAATAGCAATGTTTGCAGGTCAGGTTGCAGCGGCGAATCAGGTTCCAGATCACCACCGGGCCGGGCGGGTTGCGTTTGGGGCCCAGTGGGGTGGGGTGGGCGATTTCTCGCATGTATTGGGTAATTCGAAACATGGTTTTCCTCTATTCGGCAGTCTTGGGTTCAGCGGATGCTTGTTCGCCAGATTTTTTGCCCGCCAGGCGCAGCCCGGTTTTTTTCAGGATGCGGGTGCTGTACAAAATGGTATGGCTGCGCGCTTGTTCGCCCAAAAAGGTGGCAATCTGGGCAACCTTGTCTTCCACTTCGTCACGTGTCTTGCCGTGCACCATGGCAAACAGGTTGTAAGGCCACTGCGGCAAGCGGCGCGGGCGGCGATAGCAGTGGCTGACAAACTCAAAACCACCGACCGCAGCGCCCAACTGATCGACCAGCTCATCGGGAACATCCCACACCGACATGCCATTGGCGCGGTAGCCAATGGCGTAGTGATTGGGCACCACGCCTACACGGCGAATGATGCCCACTGTTTGCAAGCGGCGAAGGCGGGCCATCACGTCATCGGGGGCCAGCTTCAGCTCGGCTGCAATGGCGTGGTAGGGCCGGACCACCAGCGGCAAACCACCTTGTGTGGCCACGATGAGGGCGCGGTCGATGGCATCCACCGCTTGCAGTGCTGCCTCAGCCGATTCCGGTGTGGGGGTGTGGGTCATGGGGCGGTTCAGGCTTTCAATTTCAGCTCAACGAAGTATTCGCGCGACTTGGGAAAGTTGAACACGCTGCAGCCGGTCTCACGCTCAATCCGCGCAATCACCGTGTCAATTTCTTGCGGCGTCTCGGTGGCAATGACAAACCACATATTGAGTTCATGCTCGCGCGCGTAGTTGTGAGCAATTTGCTCACGTGCATTGACCTGCTGCGCCACCTGCTCATACTGCTCGGCAGGCGCATGCAGGGCGGCCAGCGTAAAGGCCCCGCCCATGCGTTCAATTTGGAACAAAGGCCCGATGCGGGTCAGCACGCCCTGTGACAGCAGGCTAGACAGGCGTTCTATCAATTCATCCTCTGACAAACCCAGCCGCTGGGCCGCCTCCAGATAAGGACGCTCGCAAATTTCTAGCCCGCCTTGCAAGCCATTGATGATGTCGCGGTCAATTTGATCCACTGGCCAACTCCGGTAGGGTTTCGAGGTCTGCAGGAAAAACATACCGTGCGCCGCGCTGTTTGAAACGCCGGCAGCTGAACAAAATGTCAAACGGATACGCCGCCAGATCGCAGGTCTGTGCCAGCGCGCTGATGCGCTGCTCCACATCCTGCCGATCTTTGCCATGGATCATGCAAAACAGGTTGTACGGCCAATGGGGCAACCGGCGCGGACGGCGGTAGCACAGGCTGACCCGGCTTGATGCGGCAATACGCTGCCCTACCTGGCTGACCTGCGCATCGGGCACATTCCACACCACCATGGCGTTGGAAGTAAAACCCAGTTCATGGTGGCGTACCACCACGCCAAAGCGTTTGATGACGCCGGTGTCCGTCCAGTGGGCGAGCAAGGCCATGGCATCCGCCTCGTTCCAGCCAAGCGCAGCAAAGGGGCGCGGCACCAGCGGCAAGCCTTTTTGCAAAACAGACATCAGCGCACGCTGCGCTGCGCTCAATTCAATCGCGGCCACCTCGCTGGCGGGAGCCGTATCGCGGTGAAAATAAGGCGATTCGGAAGTGGCCAGGCCAAAGCCCAGGTCGATATGGAACTGCTCCAGCAAAGGCAGCACCAGCACGGCACCACTGGCGCAGGTGGTTTCAATGCGCGCAAAAACGGCCTGCAATTGATCCGTCGACGCAGCGGTCACCACGAACCAGAGGTTGAAGCGGTGCTCGCGCTGGTAGTTGTGGTTGACCTCACTGAACGCGCTGACCTGCGCCGCCACCGCTTCCAGCCGTTCTGGTGCTACAGCCAAGGCCGCCAATGCGCTGGCACCCACCACATTGGGCCGAAACACCGCGCCAATGCGGCTGACCAGGCCACGCGCTTGCAGGGACTGCAACAGCGCCAGCACCGTCACCTCATCCACGCCCAAGCGGCGGGCCAGTTCGGCAAAGGGGTGCGCCACCAGCGGAAAGTCACGTTGGTAATCGTTGAGCAGTTTGAATTCCAGCTCCGTCAAATCGCTTGGCTGTATCAAGCTTGGCTCATTCATGTGTCCCATGCCGCGTCAAAAACCAATGCGCGCGGCGCGGCTGGTGAAGAAAATGCCACTGGGCGATTCGGCCGCCAGCACCGCACGCTGGGCAAAACTGGCAGTGTCGTACACGACCACCCGGTTGTCATCTCGCGCAGAAACCCAGACCGATTCACCACGCGGCGTAAACTCCATGTGCAACACCGCTTTGCCGGGGGCGAGTTGCTTCACCACGCTGCGTTTTTCCACATCGATGACATCCACGTTGCCGTTGTCGGGGAAGGCAAAATTCACCCACACTTGGCGTCCGTCGGGCCGCGCGATCACAAACACCGGCTGGCCCGCCACCTTGATGCGCCCGGCCTCTTGCCAGGTTTCCATGTCCAGCACCAGCACTTCATGGCGGCCAATCGCGGGCACATAAGCGTATTTTCCGGCCACTGCCCAGCCGCGCAGGTGGGGCATTTTGTAGACCGGCAGTTTTTCTTCGCCCTTGCCGTAGCCGTTCAGGATGCGGCGCGCACCTTGTTCGGGGTGCCATAAATCCACCAGGGCCATGCCATCTTCGCCAAACAAGCCCGCCATGTAATAGCGGCCATTGGGTGTGATCAGGCCGTCGTAAGGCTGGGTGCCAATGTTTTCAAACTTTTGAATCTTGGGTTTTGCAGCGTCGGTAAAGTCGCCGACCCAGATTTCTCCCGCATCAAACAAACTCCAGACAAAACGGTTGCCCGGCGCATCGGCCAAGCCGACCACCTTGGAGCGCTGCCCGGCGCTGCCGTAGGTGGAGGGCACATCGGCCACCTGCTCCAGCGTGTCTGCCGAAAACACCTTGACGCCACCCGGTGCGTAGTTTTGCGCCGCCACCAGCGTGCCATCCTGCGAAATGGCACCGCCAATGCTGTTCCCCGCCTGCATCACGCGCCGTTCAATCTTGCCCAGCAGCAAATCGACCTTGCTCAAACCACCATCGCGGCCAAACACATAGGCGTAGCGGCCATCGCGGGAATACACCAGCGAAGCGTGCGACAAGTCGCCGAGCCCCTTGACACTGGCAATCGACACAAAACGGCTGCTGTCCACCACCTGCACGCTGCCGGTGGCGCGCTCGATGATGACGCCCAAGTCGCCCGTACCACGCACAGTGGGCGTAGCGCAACCCGCGAGCAGCGCCAAGGCCGCTGTGGCCAACCCAAGCTGAAATTTTTTAATGCTCACTGGGGAAACCTTTCTGCAAATTTTCGACAATCCACTGCGCCTCGGCTTCAGTTAAAAAGCGCTTCCAAGGCGGCATGGCGGTTCCGGGACGCCCCTGCATGATGACAAACTTGAGGTTTTCCACCGGCTTGTCTTTCAAAGTCTCAGGCAGCAAAGCCGGGCCCAGGCCCCCTTGCAGCGTCAGCCCATGACAGGAGCCACAATCCTGGCGTACCAACCGAACGAGTTCGGTGCGCCTAGCTGGATCCATGGTGGCAAGCTCCTGCGCTATGGACTTGCTTGCGAACGCGGCCACGGACAAAACAAGGCCAACCGAAGCGGCTGTCATCATCACACAGGTGCGGTACTGTGGGAGCGCATGGGGTTTTGCTGGCACTTGTGGGTTCCTTTCATAGGACAACGGTGCAAATTATCCCGCGATCACCCATGGTGATTCACGCGACTTGCCGTGGCAGACTAAAGTTTTGATGGTGAAATTGATGTTTGTTAATTTTAATCGACGCACTGATTTTTCGACCGACAGCCAGCCGCTGCATAATTTGCAGGTTGGAAATGCAATGGAACACAACTTGAAGAATTTACTGGCCCCAGAACAAGCATCCCATGCAGTTCAAACGTCATCGCCATCGGGCATCGTCTATTTGGTGGGTGCCGGTCCTGGCGACCCCGATTTGCTCACGCTCAAAGCCGCCCGGCTGCTGCAACTGGCCGATGTAGTGGTTTACGACAATCTGGTCAGCCCCGGCGTTATCAGCCTCATTCACAGCGGTGCCGAAAAAATCTATGTTGGCAAGCAAACCAATCGCCACACCTTGCCCCAAGCAGAAATCAACCTGCTGCTGGTCAAGCTGGCCAGCCAGGGCAAAAAAGTGGTTCGCCTCAAAGGTGGCGACTGCTTTATTTTTGGTCGTGGCGGCGAAGAGCTGGAAGTGCTGGCCGATCAGGGTATTGCCTTTGAGGTGGTACCTGGCATCACCGCCGCCAGCGGCGTTACCACTTACGCCGGGATACCGCTGACCCACCGGGACTACGCGCAAACCTGTCTGTTCACCACGGGTCATTTGAAAGACGGCACGCTGGACCTGGACTGGCCCACACTGTCCCGGCCCAACCAGACGGTCGTGATCTACATGGGCCTGGGTGCCTTGACGGCCATTGTGGAGCAACTTCTCACGCATGGAATGCCGCTGGGCACTCCGGCCGCCATTATTGAAAAAGGCACCACCTCGGCACAAAAAGTAATTGCCGGAACGCTGGCCACACTGCCGGAGTTGGCGGGCAAAGCAGGACTTGAGTCCCCCTCGCTCATCATCGTGGGGCAGGTGGTGGCGCTTAACACGCGGTTGCAGTGGTTTAAAGGCGCGCTGGCAAGCCCTTGACCTCGAAGTGCGATCGGATAAGCGCATTTGGCTGCAAAAGCCTGCTTAATTTTCAATCTGAAAATTACCCGACGAAAAGTATCATGCCGCTACCAATGACCCATGCTACTGGCGGCGAAATGCGCAAGAACTTTCATTCAATCCTGGCAACACACGCACAGCGAACCCCAGAAAAAACGGCTTGGTCATTCGCCACCGCGCGTGAGCAGCACCGCGTAACGTATGCACAGCTGCTGTCCGACATTGAGGCATACATGCGATCGCCGCAATGCCCTGCACCTAGCGAGCTGGTATTTATCAGTTGCGCCATTGATTACAAGAGCATGGTGCTGTACCTGGCCTCGGTGTTCAATCGGGCGGTTCCGGCTTTTTTGTCACCCCTGACCGCGCGCCAAGACCCGAACATTCATGCACAAGAAATGCAAGCCCTGCGGGAGCGTTTCAATCCGAGTGTAGTGGTCGATGCCAGCGGCGAACAAAGAATTCACGCCAGCAAAAATCCCATTTGCCAAGCCCACAGCGGTTTTCTGCAATTTTCTTCCGGCACCACCAGCCTCAAAAAAGGCGTGCTCATCACCGAGGACAAGCTGCTTGCCCAACTACAGGCGCTGGGCCAGGCGCTGGAGATCACGCCCCAAGACAAGATCGTGAGCTGGCTGCCGCTGTACCACGACATGGGGCTGATCACCTCCCTCTTTTTGCCCCTGTATTTCGGTTGTTCAGTGGCTTTTCTGGACGCGGTGGAGTGGTCGTTCAAGCCCGATGTTTTATTCAAAACCATAGCAGAAGAACAAGGAACCCTGTGCTGGCAGCCTGATTTTGCCTTTCAGCATTTGTGCAAGTTCTATGCACAAAACGACAGCGCAAAGCGTTTTGACCTGTCCAGTGTGCGCCAGTTCATCAGTTGCAGCGAGCCGTGTAAAACGAGCACCTTCAGGGCGTTTTTTGCCAGCTTTGAGGCTTTTGGATTGCGCCCGGATAGCTTGCAAACCTGCTACGCCATGGCGGAAACAGTCTTTGCCATCAGTCAGAGCAAGTTCACGGGCCTTCGTTTGGAGAGTAGACACGCTGATTTGCTGCCCTCTGGCGCGGTCATTGAAGGCTGCGAGATCAGGATTGTTCCCATCGACGACGAAGCCTTGGGCGAAATTCACGTCAGAAGCGACTATTTGTTTGACGGCTATTTTGCGCAGCCATCACCCGCGCTGGGGGCGGACGGCTGGTACAACACGGGGGATTTGGGTGCCATCGAAGACGGGCAGCTCTTTGTGGCGGGTCGCAGCGATGACGTGCTCATAGTAAACGGCAAAAAAATCATCGCGCATCAGATTGAAACCTATGTGGGACAGCAACCCGGCTTTAAATCAGGCCGGGTTTTTTGCACCTTGAACATCGGCGGCACCGCCCTGACCGTTTTCCACGAAGGTGATGGGGTGCTGGCTACCACCCTCAAAGAGCTCAAGAAGTGGGTCGCGACTTCATCCGGCGTCACTCTGGACGAGGTGGTGAACCTGCCGCCGGGCACGCTGGTCAAGTCGTCCAGCGGAAAAATTGCTCGCAAGAAAACACTGGCCAAATTAAGCCAGCTTCAAATCCGGCCAAGCCTTTGAGCGCCGCAAGTCCTGCAAAGCAACGCACATGAAACACCTGATTTTTGCTGGCGACAGCCACACCGGTATTTTTCGACCTTTTTCAGGAAATCGACATTCGCAATTGTTCAGACCCTTGCGGGACGATACCTTGGCCATCAACCACCTTGGTGCGCTGACCATGGATGCGTTTTCGCGCAAAAATTCGCCCGCTTACAAAACGCTCACCGATTTTCTCGCCCTCATCAACTTCAAAGGCTGCTCACTGGTGCTGTGCCTGTCGGAAATCGATGTGCGCGTCCACTATTGGCGCGACATGCCCTTATTGCAGGCACGCGGAATGAATTTTGAGGCGTTTTTGCAAGCCAAGGTGGGCAGCTTTATTGCACGCGTCGATGAGCTGGCCGGTGAAATGCAGCTGCCCTCCATCATTTTGTGGGGCGCACCTGCCTCGCAATTGACCAGCACCGAGAGTACCGCCGACCTGCCCGTCACCGGCGACAATCAAACGCGCAATATCCTGACCCACCTGCTCAACAGCTGCATCATCAAGACCATTTCAAGCAGGCCCTGCAAGCTGCGCTTTTCCACAGCCTTCTACGGCATGGTGTCAGATGATTTTGTGACCAACACCGCATGGCTGCATGATGGGGTGCATCTGAATTTCGCACTCAGAGACCATTGCTTTGAACTGCTGGAATCCGTGGTTGACCAGTCAACACTGGCCACGTTTTCCCCCAGGTTTTACGAACTGCAACACGCAAAATTTGAGTTGCAATGCCTTGCACGCGAGCACGCAGACATTGCCAAAGCCCCTTTTGTGCGCACCTGGTTGCAAAGTGATGTGCCATCTGCCCTGTCGCTGACCCATGATCTGGGGCAATTTTCTCTGGTGCAATCGTTGGCTGAAATCGGTGAAAAAACCCGCTACCATGAGCTTGCACTCAGGAGAATCACATGAACGCCTTAATGCCTCAAATTGTCGCCCTCATCGAGCGTGCGCTTGACAAGCCGGCGCAGTCGCTCGATGCGCAAGCGGCCATGGACCAAACACCGGGCTGGGACTCGCTCAAGACCATGGAAATCGTGGTGGCGGTTGAGCGGCATTTCCAGACCACGTTTTCCGCACAACAAATGATGTCCATGGACAGCGCCGCCTCTATTTGCGATGCGCTGATCGCCAATGGTGTGGGTCAGGGATGATGTCAGCGCTGCAGCACGATCAAAGCATGCGACGCAACATGTTTTCCGCAGTTTTTGTTTTGGATTTGAGTGCCCTGGCTAAAAATGGTTTTTTTCATCGTCTGGCAGCAGCCGTAAGGATGTATTCTGTGCTTGCCTGGCTGACGGGTGCCTGCTTGTTTGGCTCAAGCGGTGCCCATGCCGCGACGATTTTGCCAACCCCGCAGCCGGTGGTTCAGCCCATCTTGCAGCCCAAGCAGCCCAGCCCTGTGGTGCAGCAGCCGATTCAGCTTCAACCGGCGGTCCAGCCGGTCCAGCCGGTGCAGCCCACCCTGCAGCCTGTCAATCAACCCATCAACCCGCAAATTAGCCAGCCCATTAATCAACCCGTACAGAGTCAGCCATTGCAGATTCAGCCGCAAACCGCGCCGGCCAAGTTGCAAACAAATTTGCAGCAGGTACCCCAAACACAGCAAACACAGCAAACACAGCAAACACAGCAGACACAGCAGACACAGCAAACACAGCAGACACAGCAGACACAGCAGACACAGCAGACACAGCAGACACAGCAGACACAGCAGACACAGCAGACCCCCCAGGCACCCAAAGCTGGGTCTCCAACACCTGTGGCTGGGCCGACAGTGCCGCAAGCTCAGGGGCCAGCGCCCCGAAATGGTCCCAACCCGAACGGCCCTGCAGGAGACAAAGGCAAGCCCCCACAAGGACAAGGACAAGGACAAGGACAAGGACAAGGACAAGGACAAGGACAAGGACAAGGACAAGGACAAGGACAAGGACAAGGACAAGGACAAGGACAAGCGAACCGGGACAAGGCACCGAAAGGCCCCATCAATGTGGCGCGCATGGCCCAACTTGCGGCGGCTGACGCCGGGCGCCGAGCCCAGCGCACCGATCTATTTAAAGATGCGCTGAGCCTTCTGAAAGCCAACCCTCAAGTGGCCAACGTCGAAGAATGCAGGGCGGGTGGCAGCGACATCTGCGTGCCCAACCCGGCATCCGTCAGTCGCTTGCATGGGGCCGCCATCAAACCCATCGAAATCGGACGCCGTGTTGCCTTTCTGATTGGCAACAACACTTACAACCATGGGATTCCGGTTCTGGAGACCCCACAAGCGGATGTTGAAGCCATCGGTGCCTTGCTCAAGGAGAAGCGCGGTTTTGACGTCAAAATCATCACCAACGCCAGCAAGGCCGACATCATACGAACGTTGAAATTGGCGGCACGAACCACCGCGCAGCACCAAAGCGTGGTGGTGATGTATGCCGGCCACGGCTATCAGATTCAGGAAACGGGTTTGGGCTACTGGATTCCGGTGGATGCCACACCTAAAGACCCCAAGGGTTGGGTGTCCAATAGCGACATCACCAAGCTGCTGGCCGCCATTCCGGCCAAACAAATCATTTTGATTTCTGACAGCTGCTTTTCAGGCACCTTGGCCAAGGAACACATCCCGGCGGTCAACGCCGAAACCGCCGAACTTGAGCGTGACGCCTTGCTGTCCAAGCGCTCAGTGCTGGCGCTGACTTCGGGCGGGGAAGAGCCCGTCACCGATGAAGGACGCAACGGGCACTCCATTTTTGCAGCTACCCTGATGGATGCTTTGAACGATATCCAGGAGCCAACCACTGCGAGCCGACTTTTCGAAAAAATCAAGACCGAAGTCAGCCGCGAATTCCCTCAGGTGCCTCAATTGGGTGCCGTCAAAAGTGCCGGTCACATTGACGGCGGCGACTATTTGATCGACCTGCGATAAGAAAGTGGCCAGGTGCAACGGGCCAAACCCGCTACACAGCAAGGCATGCTTTGCCTATTTGCAAATAGGCGGCTTGCCCTGCGTCGGATTGGGTGTGCAAATCACCGGTGGCCTTTGCATGATGGGTGGGCGGGGGATCATAGCGCCCGGGCCACCCGGCCCCATACCGGAAAGATTCGGACCCGGCATGGCACCAAGGCCCAGACCCGGCATCGGCATCTGACTCGGACCTTGGCCAAGCTTGGGCTGATTGGGTGAAAAGGCCGGGGCGGGTCCGCCTGGCATCGGCGGGCCCAAGGCTGGCCCTTGGTTGCCCAAGCGGGGCGCAGTCAAGGTGCTGGTGGTCTGGGACAAGGCCGGCAAGCCGCTAGGCCCACCTGCCATCCCCGGCTGGATCGGTGGCTTTGCGCCACCGGCAAGGGCTACAGTGCCCGCTGGTGGCCGGGGAGCGTTAGGCATGTCGCCGCGCGGTTGGGGTGGCATGGCTGCCATGGTCATGGGTGTCGGGTTGCCTGACGACACGAAGTTGACCTGGCCTGCAGCCAGCGGCCCGACATGACCGCCGCTGCGCAAACTCCCGGTGCCAGCTGCAAGACGGCTGTAGCTGCCCCCGTCGCCACTTGCGGGACCGCCCGGCGGGGGGCGGTTCGCATCACCCGGATTTCCCTTGCCCATGCCCCCTGAGGCTCCCGCGCGTGCCTCACCTTTGACGACCAGCGATTCAACATCCGCGCCATGGAGTTGCAGCGTCGCCTGGCCTGTTTGCAAGGTCAGGGCGGATGACTTGGTTTTGTCCATCAATTCGGCACCAATGATGCGAACCCGTCCCTGCACCAGGGACATGCTTTGCCCAAACTGCGAGGGCGAGGCAGGGCTGTCCAGCTTGAGCTCTGAGCCGGGCCGTACACCGACCAGACTTCCATCGGCCAGCTTGATCTGCGAGATGGCCCCGGAGGATGTGACCAGCCGCTCCCCGAACTGAACCGCATCCCCCTGCTTGGCCGCACGCGCCACGCCGGAGGGCCCCACAATTTGGGCACCTTCCTGGGCAAAAAGCACGGTGCCGGCCAATTCAGCATGGGGCCCGGATGACAGCACAGACAAGCCTGTGAAGCAGCCCAGTGTCAAAAGTACGCGGGTGGTTTTCATGGTGATCTTCCTGAAGGACTAGTAGTCAAAACGCAAATTTACCGAAGCATCTACTTTTTCGTAGGCATACAAGGCCGCATTGCTGTGGTTTTTGACATAAGAAATCTGCGGCCGCAAGGCCACGCCCTTGGTCAGCGTCAAGTTCAGCGCTGCCGTCACATCAGAAGCTATTTCATGCCGAGCCATCAAATAGCTGCTGTTAATGCCACTGAAATCAGATTGTGTCCACCCGGCCGTCAGGTAGCCCCCCACATCCTTGGTGAAACTGCTTTGTACGAGGGCGCGAGCGCCCCAGAACCGTCGGTCACCGTCATCACGGGCTCCGGTTGCATTCTCCTGGCCGAACACGGCTGACAGGTTCAGCGCAGTCCCGCCAGCCCCCAGCACCTTCATCCAGCCCAGTGTGCCCGTGTAAGTGTCGCTTTCCTGTGACTTGGAGGCCGCAGGCACATAGCCGGCACGCAGCACGGAGCCACTGGCCAGCAGCTGGCTCGATGTGGTGAGGGCCATGCGCCAGTCTGCTGTCGCGCCCAGCGTCTGGCGCAAACGTTGCGAGTTGTAGGTGTATTCGCCTGCCGTCAGCATCGTGCGCAACAGCCATGCTCCGCCCGTGTAGGTGACCCCGGCGCGGGCATCCCACGTCCAGGTGTTGGGTTCGTTGTACTTCGCATAATCACGCGAGCGGTAGTCCAGTCCACCCATGAGCCCCCATTTTTCCGAGAGCATATGGTTGATTTCAGCGCCCAAAGCCAGGGTACTGTATTCATCCGGTATTTTGGTGCCGGTAGGCGCTGTGGGGCGGTAAACCCCGGTAGCGGGCAAATTCAGCACCGTCAGGCCAGAGGCGCTGCCAATGTTGTTGTCCTGCCCGAACCCTACTTCCAGATAACTGGTCATTGTTGTGGGCTTGGCCTGCGCTCTGGAATCAGCGGCAACCGAATACTGCTCTACTTGGGTGCGTAAATCGCTGGGCAAATTTTGGCTGCCAAGCACTGTTTCAAATTCAATCTTGGCTCGCCCATAATCGCCCAGCGCAAAATAAGCCCGACCCATGTCTGCCCTGACCCCGATATACGAAGGGTCAATGGCCAGCATGCGCTCGTAGACAAAAGTAGCCTTGCTTGGCTTGCCGCTTTCCAGCGCTGCCGTTCCCAAAAGGTAGTCAAACATGAGGTCGCCCGCATGCTCGTCCTCTTTGGACTCCAGCATTTGGTAAGCCTCCTGCGCCTTGCCGGCCTTGATCAAGGCTTGGGCTTGCTCAAGCAACGCCTTGTCGACCGCTGCGAACGCACCAAACGCCACCAGTGTCAAACTGCACAACACCAACGCTCGGGTTTTGGTTAGGTATCGCAACGGAATCAAGCGCAACATTCAGTTCTCCTGAAAATTTCGATCCATAAAAGACCACAGCCATGGCACGCTACTGTGCATCTGCAGTCTGCTGCTGAGTATCTTTGAAGCAAATCGCACAGTCAACGCGCCTGAACGCCTGCCAGGGTATTCACCCGAATCTCTCTCAATTTCGCGACAAAACCCGCCTCGGCAGAAAAATTCGCAGTTAACGCACCGTCAACCTCACCTGCACCTCCAGCCCGGTCTGACCGGACTGGCTGGCACCACCACCCAGGCCGTTACGTTCCACATTGGAACTCTGTTCGGACTGGGCCACCGTGACCCATTCCCCCAAAGGCAACAACACGCTACTGCCAATGCCGGACGAGGTGTTGGGGCTGGCGGCCTGCTGCGCCGCGAGTTCCAGCATCACCTGGCCCGAGCCATCCCAGCTTGGCGTGGCCATAAAGCCGGTGCCCGCCTCCAGCAGCACCGTGCCCCGGGTGATGTGCAGCAAACCGTTGTGATAGAAACTTTGCATCAGCCGCAGCGGCGTGCTGGTTCGCAGCGCAATGAAAGCGCTGCGCCCGTTGAGTACCAGCACCTGCTGCGTGGCGGTGGTGGACTGCTGGCGCTGCACGTCTTGCGCCTGCAGGCTGCCTTGCAAGTGAACCCGGCCGTCGCTGCCGAGTTGAACCTGCGCATCCACCCCCGCCCCACGGCTGCTGAGTGCGTCACGGCGCATCTGGCGCACCTCGATCTGCAGGTTACGCAGCGGCAGGGCGGCTCCTGCAGGGCCTGTATTTGCTATTGAATTCATAGCTGTTTGCGCATACAGGACGTGCGCAAAGGCCATAAAAGACCCTAAAAAAAGGATGATCGACCGCATGCTTGACTCACCGCACCTCGGACAGCTTGAAATGCGGGTTCTCGATCAGGCCCAGGCGATTGCCAAACGGGTCCTGAACCGCCGCCACCTTGATGTCTTCCCCCACCTCTGTGACCGGCTCCAGCTCCGCCGCTCCCAGCGCCAGCAGACGCTGCAGCTCGGCGGCCACGTCCGCCACGCCCCACAAGGGCTGCGGCCCGTGGGTGCTGGGCGTGCCATCTGGAATCAGCCCCAACTCGAAGCCGCCCACGGCGAAACCCACGTAAAAGGGCTGGTCAAAATACGGCGGGCTTCCCAGCACTTGGGTGTACCAGTTCTTGGCTTTTTCGATGTCGGTGACGGGGTAGATGGCGGTGCGCAGGCCTAACAACATGGTGGTCTCCAGAACTTTGGGGGATGCGGGCACTTTAGCAAAATCCCACTTTCGCCGCTTGCACCTGGGTCGCTGCAGCGATGGTGTCTGAGTCGACGCGCGGGTTTGCTTATTGTACAATTTCACGTACAAATTTGGAGCCCCAACATGGATGCCATTACCTACTCTGCAGCGCGGGCGAACTTGGCCAGCACCATGGACCGTGTATGCAACAACCACGAGGCCGTCATCATCACGCGCAATGGCCAGCACTCGGTCGTGATGCAGTCGCTGGAAGACTTTACGGCGCTGGAAGAAACCGCTTACCTGCTGCGCAGCCCGGTCAATGCCAAACGCCTGATGGGTGCCATCGATCAGCTCAGCGCGGGGGGCGGCACCGAACGTAAGCTGAGCGAATGAAACTCATTTTCTCGGATGCTGCTTGGGAAGACTACCTTTACTGGCAGCAGCAAGATAAGCGAATGGTGGAACGGATCAATAAACTCATCAAGGAAACCCAGCGCGAGCCCTTTGTCGGCATTGGCAAACCGGAGCCTTTGAAACACGCCTTGGCAGGGTACTGGTCACGCCGGATCACCGAGGAGCATCGCATGGTGTACAAAGTTGACGGTGACGCTCTATTCTTGGCACAGCTGCGGTACCACTATTGACGGTTGTCGCTGCCAACTGACACTTCCGTCTGTGTGAGCAGACGACTTTGCCGTCCCGCGCCCAAGATCGGAGAAGCGAGTTTCCGTGGTCGGTTCTGTAGATTATGAAACCCTGGCTGGTGTTGGCTTGCATATGGCTTCAAGTGGGCTTTTTAGGCTGCAGCGCCTGTTGAACGTGCGCAGACAGCTATTAATTTCGCAGCATTCCAGAATCCATCTTGAGTCATTCCACAGGTTTCAATGGGCTGCGACCGGAAAAAACTGGCATGAAGGATCAATGCTGTTCGCGAATCGACGCGCACCGCTGATCACCAGCGGTTTACATTTCGAAGACATTCCGATTTCGCCCGTTCTCCTTGGCGTGGTAGAGGAACTGGTCAGCCCGGTGCATAAAATCTTCTAGCGACTCCCCTAGGGTGTGTGTGGCAACGCCGCCACTGATCGTTACTTGGAGCGTTGCACTGTCAAGTTCCAGAATCAACCCCTCGACTTCCTTCCTTACCCGTTCGGCCAGCGCGAAGGCCGAAGCGATATTGGCGGGAAGGAAGACCAGAAATTCCTCGCCACCGAAGCGAATCGGAATATCCGTTCCCCTGCTCTGGCGCCGAACGACTGCAGCAACCTGGCTAAGAACGAGGTCTCCGTGTTTGTGACCATACGTGTCATTGACCCGCTTGAAGTGATCAATATCGAAAATCACCATGGAAACATCGGTAATTTTTCCTGACTCATGCGAGTCCAACAAGGAGGCTACTGAGTCCTTCATGTAAAGCCTGGTGTACAAGCCTGTCAGAGGATCACGGATGGCGCTTTCGTAAATGGCCTGGCTCTGCAGCTGAATCTTGTTGGCTTGTTCGCGCTCCTGGGCGGCATGTTGAATATCCCGTTCAGCCTTGATGATTTCGGTACGATCTTCCAGGATGATCAACAACTGGTCTATCACACCGTCATTGGCGAGCGGATGGTAGGAAATCTTGAACCAGCGCCCTTCATGGACATCGGGCTGCGTGTTGTGCAAAATCTCGTGCGGAAAGGTCTTTTCCAGTTCCGGAAATGCGTGTTCCTGGCTCCCGGCACAACTTAGAACCGCTTTGACACCCGCAAGCGCTTTGTCGTCCATGCCGGCAAGTGCCGGCTTGAAAAGCACATCTTCGATCAGGCGCCCCGCTAGATGGCTGCAACCAAGCATGGTTTCCAGGTAGCTTGAATAGGAAGGCCCAATTCTGCCCATGCGGTCTGCGGTAAACATGCCTAATGGGATGCTGGTAAACACTTCCATCAAGCGCTTTTCCGTTTCCCGCATCTCGGTCATGTCATTGCCGTACACGGTGATCAACTGACCTTCACCCCTGTTCTTGACGTTGTGGCGCGTGGCAATCCAGTGGTATGGCCTGTCTTCGCCGCCGAGATTGTCACTCGCAGGCATCCCCAGCTCAAACCGGACCACATCGCAGTCAGGCTCTGCTGCTGATAGTCTTTTGACATTGAACTCGAATATTTCCCAACTTTTCTGCCGGAAAAAGGAGGCAAATGGGCGGTGCAAGAGTTGGTCAGGAACCAGCTTGAACAATGAAACAAACTCTTGGTTGGCCCGCAAAATCTCGTGCCTGTCATTGAGAATAATAAAGATCCCGGGGAACTGGTCGATGACCATCTCGGTATTGGAATTCGCTTCTTCGAACATCATCAGCATCTTGTGGGATGCCTGCAGATCCAGGTTGGCGTTTCTCATAGGAACTCGATTTCCCCTTCCGTGTTCGCGTCAGCAGCGATTTCGTAACCTTCCAGGCCTGTCAAACGTGTCTCATTGAGGACTTCAAAAATCGAACTACAAACCATATTGCTCCCATTCACCTGCATGCGCCAGAAGTCGTAATGCATATTGGGGAGTAACTCGGCTTCGTCGTATTTCGAGAACACCTCATAAAACCCTGTTGTACAAAGCGGCAGGCCAATGCCCATTTCAATACTGCAATCGAAAAACAGCGCCACGACTTTGCCAGCGACCAGGTTGCAATACTCCTTGATAAAGTCAAAGACCTCCCTGTCTGAAACCATATTCTTTTTATCAGCGTCAAATTTATGGGCGGCTATTTTCTTTACCGCTTCGATGCTGAAATGGCATTTGAAGGTCACCGTCACAAATTCGCCGGATATCTGAATGAAGGCCAAATGGTTAGCCAAAATTCTTCCGGGAATAAAGTCCGCTTCAAGCTCGTTGACCTCGACTGCAGCGCCATCAATGGTTTTTTCCAAGCGCGAAATAGCAGCATTGCGAATCAGTTTTGCCACGTTGTCCCGGATGACCCGGGATGTATCCATGACCTTGCCAGTGGTGATATTGTGGTTCATGGGCTTCGGGATTCCTCTGAATTTCAGCTTGACCGCTGCGCCAGCCAATCCGCGCTGAGGGTCCAGGTGTTGGCGGCGGCTTTGCTGCCGGCGAACACGCCGGCGTGGCCGCCGGGGACGATGCAGAACTCTTTGTCCTCGGATGAAACAATGTCCAGCACCTTGCGTGCGGCCTGCACGCTGACGATGGTGTCGTTGTCGCCCGCGAAGGCCAGGATGGAGCAGTCGATGTTGTGAAAGCTTGCTTCCTGGTTGCCAAAGCGCATCACGCCCTTGGACATGCGGTTGTTGATCATCATGTGGACCGCCATGTCCTTGATGGTTTCGCCGGGGTAATCCACCATGTTGTTGAACCAGGTGCCCATGGTGTGGTTTTCTTTCATGTACTCGCGGTCCCACAGGTTCATGAGCAACTCAAAGCGCTGGGCCAGGTTGCCAATCGGGTTGGTCAGCTTGAAAGCCAGGGAACTGACCCAGCCTGGCACGTGTGCAAAACGGGCGGGCAGATCGTGTACCGAGACGTGAAACATGGCCGAGATCAGGCGCGCCGGGCGGCGGATCAGGGTCAGCACGCGTCCGGCAATGCCGCTTTGGTGCATGTCCACCGGGCTGGCCACGGTCACGATGTTGCGGATGTTCGGGTCTTGCGAGACGGCGGCGTACATCAGGCTGAGCAGGCCGCCCATGCAGTAGGCGAAGATGGAGATTTCCTGCTGGCCGCTGTGCTCACGGATGCGCTCCAGTGCGGCGGGCATCCACTGCGCCACATAAGTCTCTAGGGAGAGGTCATGGTCGCGCGCAGTGACGGTGCCCCAGTCGATCAGGTACACGTCAAAACCACGGGCCAGAAAGAACTTCACCACGCTGCGCTGGGGTAGCAAATCAAAAATGATGGAGGTGGCGGCCAGTGGCGGCACCAGCACCAGCGGAATGCGGTGCTTTTTGCGCATCACTTTCATGTCCTGGTCACCGACCTGGATGGTCTTGACCTTGAGCGCGGGGTAGTGCCGCACCGACATGATGCTTTCGTTGAAAATTTCCTGAAAAGGCGTCTGGTTGGAGATGACGAAGTTTTCTTTGAAAAAACGCTTTTCAAGGGAGTTGATGAGCGACCAGTAAGCCTTTTGTCGCAACGAGGGGGATTCGCTGCGGCGTCCCTGACGTCGATTTTCTTTCAGCGGTTTTTTGATTTGCACCATGAAATTCATCCCCCTTGGTGTTGGATCAGTTCAAGCCGGTAACTTTGTCGCGCTCAATGGCGCTGTCAAGCATTTCCAGAAAAGCTTTGCGCACTTTGAGCTTGGTTTTTTTGTGGGCACCCATGTTGAGTTTTTTCAACTGCTGGGCATGTTCGATTGCGGTGCTGAGCAACTGCTCCGCGGGTACCACCTGGTCCAGGAAGCCTGCGGCCAGAGCACCTTGCGGGTTGAACATTTCGGCGTTGATGACCGAGCGCTGAAAGGCCGGTTTGGTCAGCCGGTCACGCGCCAGCTCAATGCCCACGTGGTGCATGGTCATGCCAATCTTGACTTCGTTGAGGCCGATGTTGAACGGGCCGTCAACGCCAATGCGGTAGTCTGCCGAGAGCAGCAAAAATGCACCTTTGGCGACCGCATGGCCAGGGCAGGCGACGATGATCGGAAACGGGTGCGAAAGCATGCGCCGTGCCAGGGTGGAGCCCATGGCAACCAGATCGATCGCATGCTGCGGGCTCAGCATCATCACCTTGAGGTCGTAGCCACCGGACAAGATGCCAGGCTGGCCGGTCACGATGACGATGGCGGCGTCTTTCTCCGCTTGATCGAGAGCTGCATTGAACTGAACAATCAGGTCGGGTGACACGGCATTGACTTTGCCGTTGTTCAGGGTCAGGGTTGCAATGCCATCTTCCAGGCTGTAAATAACCAGGTCACTCATATCGTAGAAGTCCTTAAAGTGAAACAGTCTAACCGCCTGCGCTGCGGGCTTTGATGTGCTGTTTTTTGTTCAGGTATTTTCCTGAAAGAATTTGCGAATTTCTGCAAAGGCTTCGCGCCCCTCTGACAGGTCCGGGTAAAAGAAATGCCAGACGTGCACCATGTGGCTCCATGTTTGCAGGGTAACGGGTGAGCCTGCCGCTACTGCCTTGTTGACGTAGCGGCGGCTGTCGTCATACAGCATTTCGTGTTCACTGGCATGCACCAACACCGGCGGCAGGCGCGACAGGTCGCCAAACACCGGCGAGATGGCCGGGTGGCTGGGGCGCATGCGGTTCTGTGCCCAACCACCCCACAGCAACACCCGCCGGGGCACCTTGGCCAGCGACTTGAACAATGGCCCCAGCATGGGGTCGGTGGCCATATTGGTCTTGAGGCTCGGGCTGTCCAAAGAGGAGTCGGTGGCAGGCGACAGGGCCACCACGGCGTTGGGCGCACGCAGGCCTTGGTCGCGCACCCAGGCAATCAAGGACAGCGCCAGGTTGCCGCCTGCCGAGTCGCCTGCCACAAAAATCGCCTTGGCTTGCGTGGCGGGGCCGGTCGGGCCGTGGTCCAGCAACCAGCGGTAGGCGGTGCGGCAGTCTTCAATACCAGCCTGGCGCGGGTGTTCGGGCATCAAGCGGTAGTCAATGACCAGCACCGCCGCTTGCGCCACCTCGGAAAACTTGGCGGTGAGCCGCCTGTGGCTTCTGGAGCTGCCCATGGTGAACGCCCCGCCGTGGATGTAAAGCAGGCGGCGCGATTCATCCACACCCGGAGCCAGCACCCATTCGGCAGGCACCCCGCCCGCATTGGCTGGCGTGATCCTGATGGCCGCGTCATCCAGGGGAAAGGCGTTGTCCATGTAGTTGCGCAGCACCGCAATTTTCTGTTTGAACGGTGTGCCTTGGATCGATTGGGTGATACCGCTCAGCGAGGCCACCACCGCCTTGTGTTCCTCACTTGGCGCGTGGCCAATGGCGCGGCGCTGGCCGAAGGGTTGGTCGAAGGCCGTGAGATTTTCCCCGCGCAGGTAAAAATATTCGATGGCCAAGATGACCAGCACCACGGCCAACAGGCCCAAAAGTATCTCAGTCAACATGTATTTCCTTGTTCAAGCGCCCACAGCCTAGCGACACCATGCTGTGTGAATTACTGGGATTGAGCCACCATGTACATCACCCCGGCCTTGACCTCTTCATCCGTCAACTTGGGGTTGCCCCCGCGTGCGGGCATGTAGCTGCGCTCGCCTGAATAGCCTTCAATGGCTCGTTTGAACAACACCTCATTGCCCTGGGCAATGCGCGGTGCCCAAGCGGCTTTGTCGCCAGGGCGCGGTGCACCCGACACCCCGGCACCGTGACACAGGGCGCAGGTCTTGTCAAAAACGTTTTGACCCAACGTGGCCTCTCCTTTGGGTTTGATGACGGGCACCACCGGTGGCCCATCAAGCGCGCCGGGTGGCAGTGCTTTTTTTTCGCCACAAGCTGTCAGCAGCGACAGGCAAAGCAGGGTCAACCAGAGGGTGTTTTTCTTCATTTTTTCTCTCCAATACGATGGTGGACTGAGTCAGCCGATTTTTCAGCCGAATGATTTGTCAGCCGAATCAAATGCGCAATGTTCGCATGCTTGGGGTACTGTTTGCAGGCCGGCGTTTGGACTTTTGCCCCTATTCAAACCTTGTCCTTTTTCATGGCCAGGGCCGCGTCATACAGCACATTTCGCGAAGCGCCGGTGATGTCAGTCGTGAGTTTGACAGCGGTTTTCAGTGGCAACTCCGCCAGCAGCAGTTTGAGCACGCGCAGGTCGTGACCCGACTCTGCAGCGACGGGTGTTGGGTGCAGCACCAAGACGAATTCACCCCGGCAGCGGTTGGCACAGGACCCCAGCCACGCAGGGAACGCCGTTGCCGACAAGGTGGCAATTTCTTCAAACTGTTTGGTCAGTTCGCGGCCAATGGTGAGTGAGCGCTCGCCCAATACGGCCAGCGCTGAGGCCAGCGCTTCAATGCGGTGCGGAGCTTCCAGCATGACCACCGCGCGGGATTCCTGGCTCAAGGCTTGTACGGCAGTGGCGCGCTCGTTGGTCTTGGCAGGTAGAAAACCGACGAAAACAAACTCGCCATGTTGCGCGCCCTCCCCGGCGATACCGGCCACGCTGAGCGCCGCCGTCACGCTGCTGGCCCCCGGCAACGGAACCACCGGCAGCGATTGCGCCCGCACCGCTGCCACCAGGCGTGCTCCGGGGTCGCTGATGGCGGGGGTGCCCGCGTCACTGGCGTAGGCCACCCGCTCGCCTTGGCGCAGCCGGTCCATCACCGTCTGGGCCGCCTCGGCTTCGTTGTGCTGATGTACGGCCAGCAACTGCGAGGCGGTTTTGTCAATGCCGTAGGCGCGCAGCAAAGCTTGCGTGTGGCGAGTGTCTTCGCAGGCAATGGTTTGGGCGATGTTCAGCACGTGCAGTGCGCGCAGCGTGATGTCGGCCAGGTTGCCGATCGGTGTCGCCACGACATACAAGGCACCGGGCGGATAATGCTGGCCAGAGGCCGCATCGTGCGCCGCGCCCAGCGCTAAGGCATAAGTAGAAATCAATGGTGTTCCCTTCAATCCAGGCCCTGTTCAAGGCCCCGACAAGCAAGCAGGCAGGCGATGCAGCCGAAGATGCCGCATTGCGCTACTTGCAAGACGCGGGTTTGCGCCTGGTGGAGCGCAATTATCGGACGCCCGGGCGCGGTGGCGGCGAAATCGACCTGATCATGCGTGCCCAGGACGGCACCACGGTGTTTGTTGAGGTGCGCAAACGGCGCAATGCCCGCCATGGCGGGGCGGCAGCCAGCATCAGTGTGGCCAAACAACGGCGCATTGTGTTGGCGGCGCGCCATTACCTGATGCGTTTGCGCGAAGCGCCTGCGTGCCGGTTTGACGTGGTGACACTGGAAAATAGCACCATTGAGTGGCTGCAAGCGGCATTTGATGCGTCCTGAATCGAGCGAGGTACCGCCGGGATGCCAGCAAAATCTACCCTTGGCAGCCCCTAAGAGCGCTGCGCTCACAGGTATCATCGGCCCCACCATGCTTGAACAACGAATTCAACAACATTTCATTGACAGCGCTGACCTGAAATACCAGGCCGCGCAAGTCCTGAGCAAACCCATTGCAGCGGCTGTGCAGGCCATGCTGACCTGCGTCACCGGAGGCGGCAAGGTGCTGGCCTGTGGCAATGGCGGCTCGGCGGCTGACGCGCAGCATTTTTCGGCCGAGTTTGTCGGGCGCTATGAGCGTGAACGACCTGAACTGGCGGCCATTGCCCTCACCACGGACAGCTCCATCATCACCGCTGTGGGCAATGATTACAGCTTCAACGTCATTTTTTCACGCCAGGTGCGGGCGCTCGGTCAACCCGGCGATGTGCTGTTGGCTATTTCCACCAGTGGCAATTCGGCCAATGTGCTGGCGGCCATTGAAGCGGCTCACGAGCGCGAGATGGTGGTGGTGGGCCTGAGCGGGCGTGGCGGCGGCAAGATGAACCAAGCGCTGCGCGATACCGATGTGCACATTTGTGTGCCCCACGAACGCACGGCACGGGTGCAAGAAGTGCATATTTTGGCCCTGCACTGCATTTGTGATGCCGTTGACGCCCTCTTGCTCGGAGATCAGGAACCCCCTTTATGAAAATTGCTATGCAAAAAATTGTTTCCCTGTTGTTGCTGAGCGCCTGCATCAGCGCTGGCCTGAGTGCTTGCGCGCCCGCTATCGTGGGCGGTGCCGTGGTGGGCACGTTCATGGCCACCGACCGGCGCACCTCAGGCACCCAAATTGAAGACGAAGGCATTGAACTGCGCGGAAGCAGCCGCGTGCGCGAAAACTTGGGCGAGCGCGGCCACGTCAATGTCACCAGCTACAACCGCCAGGTGCTGCTCACCGGTGAAGTTCCCACTGAGCAAGACAAGCAGCTCGTCGAGCAAATTCTGTCGCGCGTTGAAAACGTGCGCGCCGTCGTGAATGAACTTGAAGTACTGGGCGAATCCACGCTGACCCAGCGCTCCTCGGACGCACTGGTGACCGGCCGCGTCAAGGCCGGCATGGTGGACGCCAAAGACCTGTTTGCCAATGCCTTCAAAGTGACCACCGAACGCGGCACCACCTACCTGATGGGTCGTGTAACCCAGCGAGAGGCCAACCGCGCCACCGAGGTGACCCGAGCCACCCCTGGCGTGCAAAAAGTAGTTCGAGTGCTGGAAATCATCACCGAAGAGCAGCTGGCCGAGATGATGCCCAAGCCGGAGCCGGAGCCAGCGCCTGATGACGTCAAGAAGTAAACCTCAGCGAAGCCGTTTGATCAGGCTGGAAGTGTCCCAGCGCTGACCCCCCATGTGCTGAACATCGGCGTAAAACTGGTCTACCAAGGCCGTTACTGGCAGGCGGGCACCATTGCGTTTGGCCTCACTCAGCACCAGACCTAAGTCTTTGCGCATCCAGTCCACCGCAAAGCCAAAGTCAAATTGGTCCGCCACCATGGTTTTGCCACGGTTGTCGAGTTGCCAGCTCTGGGCGGCACCTTTGCCGATCACCTCCAGCACTTGGTTCATGTCGAGTCCGGCTTGCTGGCCAAAGGCAATCGCCTCGGCCAAACCCTGAACCAAACCGGCTATGCAAATCTGATTCACCATTTTGGCCAATTGGCCAGCACCGCTTTCACCGAGCCGGGTAAAAGCCTTGGCATAGGCCATGGCCACCGGCTGCACGGCGTCAATCGCGGCAGGGTCTCCGCCACACATCACGGTCAGCAGGCCATTTTGCGCACCGGCCTGACCACCCGATACCGGCGCGTCAATAAATTGCAGCCCCGAGGCTTTGGCCACGGCATACAGCTCACGGGCCACCGTGGCCGAAGCAGTCGTGTGGTCAACCAGCACTGCCCCTGGTTTCATGCCGGCGAAGGCACCTTCTTCACCGAGCGTGACGCTGCGCAGGTCGTCGTCGTTGCCGACACAGCAAAACACAATGTCGGCCTGCTGCGCTGCCAGCCTTGGTGTCTGGGCATGTTTTGAGCCGTTTGCGCAGGTGAATTGTGCGCACCATGCTATTGATTTGCTAGCGGTCCGGTTGTAAACCGTGACCTCATGACCCGCGTGTGCCAGATGCCCGGCCATCGGATAACCCATCACGCCCAAGCCCAGAAAGGCTACTTTGCGGGGGGCAATCGGCGCGTAAGCCTTGACGCTGATGCTGTTCATGTGCTGCTCAAGCGTGATGCAACAAAACAGGGCAGTTAAACAATGGCGAAGTTTTCTGTGCCGGCCGAGAGGTCCTGGGTGCGACCACGCTGGCTGTTAAGCTTGATCTGCAGGCGAAGGTCGTTGAGCGAATCGGCATTGCGCAGCGCATCTTCGTAGGTGATGGTGCTGCTCTCATAAGCATCAAACAAGGCCTGGTCGAAGGTTTGCATGCCCAGATTGCGGCTTTTTTTCATGATCTCCTTGATCTCGGAAATTTCACCTTTGAAAATCAAATCCGAAATGAGCGGTGTGTTGAGCATGATTTCAACGACTGCAGCACGGCCCTTGCCATCTTGTTTGGGAATCAGGCGCTGCGAGACCAGCGCTTTGATGTTGAGCGACAAGTCCATCAACAGCTGGGCGCGTCGCTCTTCCGGGAAGAAGTTGATGATGCGGTCCAGCGCTTGGTTGGCACTGTTGGCGTGCAGGGTGGCCAGGCACAAATGCCCGGTTTCGGCAAACGCCACGGCGTGCTCCATGGTTTCGCGGTCGCGAATTTCGCCCATCAAAATCACATCGGGGGCCTGACGCAGCGTGTTTTTCAAGGCGGCCTCCCAACTGTCGGTGTCCAGCCCCACTTCACGCTGGGTCACCACGCAATTTTTGTGCATGTGGACGAACTCGACCGGGTCTTCAATCGTGATGATGTGGCCGTAAGTGTTTTCATTGCGCCAGTCCACCATCGCGGCCAGTGTGGTGGATTTGCCGGAGCCCGTGGCACCGACCAAAATGCACAGCCCGCGCTTGGTGGTGGAGACCTCTTTGAGCACTTGGGGCACACCCAAACCATCAATTGTGGGCAGAGACAGCGGAATCACCCGCATCACCATGCCGACCTTGCCTTGCTGGATAAACGCATTGACGCGAAAGCGCCCTATGCCCGGTGGCGAGATGGCAAAGTTGCACTCCTTGGTGCGCTCGAACTCGGCCACCTGTTTGTCGTTCATGACGGAGCGCGCCAGCGCCAGTGTGTGCGCAGCATTAAGCGGCTGCGGAGAGACCTTGGTAACTTTTCCGTCCACCTTGACGGCGGGTGGGAAATCGGCAGTGATGAACAAATCGCTGCCGTTGCGACTGGTCATCAGTTTGAGCAAGTCGTTAACGAACTTGGTGGCTTGATCGCGTTCCATGGCGTGTGGTTCTCCCCAAGATCATTTGTGTTCGCTGAGCCGCGCGCTGACCACGCGCAGGCGAAGCGACAACTTGCGGGCCAGCAGGGCAACCAGGTTGGCTGCCAATGCCGGGTCGGCGGTGAGCATTTCATCCATGGCTTGCGCACTGAGAATGGCGATCTCGCAATCTGTGAGGGTGGTGCAGATGGAGAATCGCATGCCACTGTCGAGTAGCGACATTTCGCCCAAAATTTCGCCTGGCGCTGCTTCGGCCAGCCGAAGTCTTTCCCCCCAGGGCTGCAGCCGATCTACCGCGACGGTGCCACTGAGCACCACCACCATGAAGTTACCGTACTCATCCTGGCGAATGATGTCGCGGTTGGCTGACACGGTGGCGAAGTCAAAAAAACGCTCCAGACGGCTGATGGCGTGATTGTCAAGATGGCGCATGAACTTGTCTTTGCCCCACAGCGCTTGCAGCAGCATGGTGCCCCGGTTGGGACTCAGGCGTGTGGCACCGACCTCGGCGGCGCGTGCCTCCCAAGGCACCAGCAAGTCTGCGTCCACACCTTGGCCAGCAAAGGCCGTGGTGAACAGCACGGAGTCAAGCCGATCTTCGTCAGGCTCTGCTTTGGCTTTGGGCCGCAACATACCGAGGATTCCTTTCATTGCATACTCCAATTATTCGGCTGTTATCAGCCTGGGAAATTTTCAGGAATCTTCGCTTTGCTGCGCGCTTCAGCCGGGCTGATGATGTTGCGTTTGACCAGATCGGTCAGGTTTTGGTCCAGCGTTTGCATGCCCAGGCTGTTGCCGGTCTGGATACTGGAGTACATCTGCGCCACCTTGGCTTCGCGGATCAGGTTGCGGATGGCGCTGGTGCCCAGCATGATCTCGTGGGCCGCCACCCGGCCCTGGCCGTCTTTGGTTTTGCACAGGGTTTGCGAAATGACCGCCTGCAGCGATTCGGACAACATGGCACGCACCATCTCTTTTTCTTCCGCCGGGAACACGTCAATGATCCGGTCAATCGTTTTGGCGGCGCTGGAGGTGTGCAGCGTGCCGAACACCAAGTGGCCGGTTTCGGCCGCTGTCATGGCAAGACGAATGGTTTCCAAGTCACGCATTTCGCCCACCAAAATAGCGTCCGGGTCTTCCCGCAGGGCCGACTTGAGCGCTGCCGCAAAGCTCAGGGTGTGGGGCCCGACCTCGCGCTGGTTCACCAGACATTTTTTGGACTCGTGTACAAACTCGATCGGGTCTTCTACCGTCAGGATATGGCCGAACTCGGTTTCATTCAGAAAGTTGACCATCGCCGCCAAGGTAGTGGATTTGCCAGAGCCTGTGGGCCCGGTCACCAGCACCATGCCGCGCGGCTTGAGCGCCAGGTCGGCAAAAATTTTGGGCGCATTCAATTGCTCCAGCGTCAGGATTTTGCTGGGAATCGTTCGAAACACGGCACCAGCGCCACGGTTGTGGTTGAAGGCGTTCACCCGAAAGCGCGCCAGCCCGTCAATTTCAAACGAAAAGTCAATCTCCAAAAACTCTTCGTAATTTTTTCGCTGCGTGTCGTTCATGATGTCGTACACCATGGCATGCACTTGTTTGTGGTCCAGCGGCTCCACGTTGATACGCCGCACGTCGCCATGCACACGAATCATGGGCGGCAGGTTGGCCGAGAGGTGCAAGTCTGATGCCTTGTTTTTGACACTGAATGCGAGTAATTGGGTAATGTCCACAAAGTCCCCTGTCGTTTGTTACGCTTGGGCCAATTATGACCATGATTGAGACTAATCTCCAAGCAGTTCATGCACGCATCGAACAAGCCTGTCTGCGCGCGCAACGACCTTTAAGCGACGTCACCTTGCTGGCCGTCTCCAAAACCTTTGGGCCTGAAGCGGTGCAGGCGGCTTT
The DNA here is from genome assembly GCA_016708345.1 of Candidatus Rhodoferax bjergmarkensis. Classification (GTDB taxonomy): domain Bacteria; phylum Pseudomonadota; class Gammaproteobacteria; order Burkholderiales; family Burkholderiaceae_C; genus Rhodoferax; species Rhodoferax bjergmarkensis. The sequence continues at coordinate 272,619 of JADJFX010000008.1, read as the reverse complement.
TACCTGCGGTCAGCTTGCGTTTGGCGAAAGCTATGTGCAAGAAGCAGTGGAAAAAATCTTGACATTGCGCCACCTTGGCCTGCAGTGGCACTGCATCGGGCCCATCCAGAGCAACAAGACGCGCTTGGTAGCCGAGCATTTTGACTGGGTTCACACGGTTGACCGGCTCAAGACAGCCCAGCGCCTGAGTAGCCAGCGCCCGGCCCATCTGGCACCGCTGCAGGTGTGTATTCAGGTCAATGTGGATGGTGGTGCCACCAAATCAGGCGTGGCACCCGACCAAGCGCTGGTGCTGGCGCAGCAGGTTGCTGCACTGCCAAATTTGCGCTTGCGGGGTGTGATGAGCATCCCGGAGCTTGCTCCTGATTTTGTAGCTGCTTGCGCTTTATTTAAGGGCGTAAAGGACGTATTTGATGCCCTAAACGCCGAGGGCCTTGGGCTCGACACGCTGTCGATGGGCATGAGCCATGACCTGGAAGCGGCCATTCACGCTGGTAGCACCATGGTGCGTGTGGGCACCGCCATCTTTGGCGGTCGCCCTGCGCCAGCGTGAGGCCACGCAACTGGCTTGCCTTACTTCTTCGGAATTGAAATCGGTTTGATGTTGCCGCAGTCGGCCGACAAGAATTTTCCTGTGGCGTTGATGCTCATCTTCTCGGGTTTTCCCTGGACTGTGGAGGTCATGTCCATCTTCATGGCATAAGCATCGGAGCCGTTAAACGTTACTTGTCCTTCGCCACTTGAAGGCGGCTTGGTGCAGACAAACGAGTATTTCAGGGTGTTGCCCATGCGGGGAGATGTGGTGTGTTTGCAGTCCCCTTGCTGCTGGTGGGTGGCGAATTCGTTGCGATCAACCATTTCCTTGGTCATGCAAATCTTGACGGTGGTGCCGCCGTCGGCGTTCATGCCCATGCTGACGCCCTGCTTGGCCATCATATCGGCCATCATTTTTCGCTGCTCAGGCGGCATGCTGGCCATTTGCTTTTGAGCCTCGGCCATGGCTTTTTCCATCTCGCCCGAGCCGGTGCTCATTTTGTTGTTGATTTCCCACAAGCCGGGCTTCATCGACTGCGCCGAAGCACCCAACGAGACACCGGTCAGCACGGCAGTGATCAAGACATATTGCAACTTTTTCATAAAGACCTTTGCTAAAAATGAGTAAGCGTCCATTGTCGCCAAAGACAAGGAGGTTGGAAACAGCAACCGAGGCTTTATGAGCAGCCTGCAGTTTCTGATGAATTGAATCCAATCCGCTTACTCAAAGGCCTCCAGCCGCTTTCGGTCGCTTTCGCTGAATGTGCGTTCGCGCAAGCGCTGCACTTCGGCCTGGCGGTCTGCCTCGGACCACCGGGCATCGGCAAGCACGCGGTCCCGGTCCTGCTTGTAGGCCGCCAAGCGGTGCTGCCAGCTGGCCTCTTCCTGATCGGTAGCTGCCATCGCCTTGGCGGCTTCAGCGCCGACAATTTCGGTGCGAATCTGCAACAGTTCGGCTTCACTGGCACCGCGCGCACGCGCACTGTTTTCTGCGTCCATCAAAGAGTTCATGCGTGCCTGAGGCGCACGCCACTCCCGCACCTGGGGGGGCAGTTTTGCATCCAATTGGGTGAGCTGAAGCTTTTTCTGCGCCGGGCTCATCTGAGGGTTGTTTTCAATTTCCAGGCGCGCCAGGGAATCCACCGTGAGAGTGTCCGACAGCCCGAACAAAGCGTTGGCCTCAATTTGCGTGAAATGGCGAGCTCGCAGCGCCAATGCGCCTTCAGTCTGGATGCGTGCCACTTCCAGCGCGTTGTCGCGCGTGAGGGCAATGGTCGGCAGGGATTCTGCAGCACGTTTGAAATCGATATAGGCCTTGAACAAACGCAAGGCTTCAGTCGCAGCCCTTGGGTTAAGTTTGAGCTCCTGACCAAGATTGCGTTCAATTTCGGCTTTGATAGCGTCGAAAGGTCGCTCGCCGATGGTGCTCAGGTAATAGTCAAAACGGTCGATCAACCCGGGCTCCAGTACCAGCTCGCCCTCGTTGGCGCGCACGCTGCCACTGGGGATGGTGCCTGCGAGTGATTTTGCAAAGGCGTTGGCGTCTGTAGACACCATGGCACCGCCATAGGCAGCCGGGCTCTCGGGGGCGCCCGATGAATGGGTTCCAACTTGCAGCTGGTACACCGCGGCAATCACCAAGACCGCCGCGGTGCCCAGGCCAAATCGAATGGCCTGGGTTTTCATCACAGACCTGCGTTCTTCAAACGGTTGGCATGCGTCAGGTACACGGTCTTCGGATTGGTGGGCTCAACCCAGGACGGAGCCACAAAGCCAAACCAGCCGTTCACAGCGTCGAGATGGTTCATTTTGTAGTCGGCGCGGATGACTTTGCCCAGCCGCTGTGAGCAGGTGGACACCAGGCCATCGTTGGCTTCGCCGCTGCCGACAAACGCCAGCGACAGGACACCGATGCCTGCATCGAACGGATCGAGCACATTGGTCAGTTGCTTGGCGCCGCCCCAAGAGTAGTATTTAACGTTGTAGCCGCGGATGTTGGCCGAATATGCACCTTCGCCGCAGCCAGACGGTACACCGCCCGGGTTTCTGGAATTGAATGCCGTGAGCCCGGCAGTTGTCAGGCTGTTCAGGGCATCAATGGTGCTTTGCGGCATGCTGCTGTTGCCCGTGGCCAGAACGTACATGGCGGTGAACGCATTGGCAACGGTGCCAATGACAGCCTCGGTGTAGGTGCCTGCTGGGGCTGCCCTGCGCACAATATCGGCCACCCTGGAGCCCTTGTTGACGCCATCTACGCTGGTGACCGAGGCCACCATGCCAGGGTCATACTGGGCGACCCAGCGAGCAGTCGGGCTGCCCTGGCTGTGACCGATCAGGTTGAACTTGAGTGACTGATTGTTGCGCGCGTTGCGGATCTGCTTCAGGTATTGCCACAACTGATAACCACGGGTTTCGTTGCTACCAGCCGCCGCCACTGTGGCGGTGTAAACCGTGGCACCGTTCGAGGTCAGGGTGTCCGAAATGCCGTAGAAGTAGGGCGCACCGTAAAAGTTGTTGAAGCCAAAAATTCCATGCACCAGTACGATGGGGTGGACCGTTGTCGCCGTTCCGGCGTTGGCGTTTTGAGCGACAGGACCGAGGCAAGCCAAGGCAACCGCTGTTGCCATTAATGTTCGTTTCATTTCTTTTTGCTCCTAAATTTATGAGATTTATGTGATTTACGTGAAATACAACCGTTGTATGCGTTGCGTTTTTGAGGTTATCTGTTTGTTTTTGAAAGGTGTATAGGGGAAACCCTTGCGTGCTTATAGGTACAAACCCTGTGATTTACTTTCATTTGATCGCTTTTTATCGCGTTCAATACATCATTCGCAGGCCATGAGATGCTGCGCGAAAATGTTCGAATTGGATCGTGTCATGCAGCCGCATAACCTCAACCTTTAACATGGGGCATAGAGAAACTTCGAGGACTTTTTGATGGTGAAACCGACGCACTCTGCCGAGCATCTTTTGAGTCAATTGGGTGAGTTGAGCTACCACCTGACCAACACCGCGCCGCAAGGTACAAGTTATTTTGAAAAACCCCTGCAAATCATCAACAGGGTGATGGGGTTTCACGTTGGCGTTTTGTACAAGATTGCCAACGTGATTGAAAACGATTTGATTTTGGAAGTCATGGCCGTTTGCAGCCCGCAGCACCAAAGGCCCGATCTGGCAGTGGGCTCAAAAATATGCCTTGCGGTTGACCATCCACCGCCGGAATTCGCCAACGAAGTTCTGGCTTTCAAGCAGCGCAATGTGTCGTCCATGAATGTCCCCGGCTGGGGCTGCGACATTGTGGGCTCGATCTACATGCCGGAAAATTTGGGCCATGGTTACCTGTTGGCGGGTGACTTTTTTGGGGAAGAGTCCGACACTCAACTCTATGAGGTGCGCGCTTTTGAGGTCATGTGCAACTTGCTCAGTTCTGCCTTGATGAAAACACAGTTTGAAAAACTGGCAAGTTACGATGGATTGACGGGCTTGCTCAACAGCCGTGCCATTCGGGACGAACTGGAAAAAGCATTTCAGCGTCAAAAGCGCAAAAAAACAGGGCTTGGCGCACTGGTGTTGGCTGACATTGATTTTTTCAAGAAAATCAATGACCAGCATGGTCACATTCAAGGCGACGCCGTGCTGCAAGAGGTGGGACGTCTTTTTGAGGCGGCGCTACGCAAGCATCTCGATGTTGCCGGCCGCTATGGTGGCGAAGAATTCCTGCTGATTTATGAAGACTCTGAAAAAGAGCAGGTTTTGAGCATCGTCGAACGTCTGCGGCAGTCCATTGCAGCGCACCGGTTTCAAAAGATCGGAGCCAACGGGACGCCCTTGGACGGTGAATACCTGCAAGTCACCATGTCATTCGGCATTGCGCCGCTTCAAGGCCAATCTCTGCAAAACAGCAAAGAGGCTCTGGCGCTGGCAGATGCAGCGCTGTACCGCTCCAAAGAAGGTGGCCGCAACCGAATCACCCTCAGTGCGTAAGGGATGCATGGGCAAAATGCCTCACGCTTCACATCAGTGAACAATGCCCGTGAAGCAAAAATATGCATAGCCAGCGAGCAGGCCCAGGCCCACCAAGCGCGGCTCGCGTTTGAGCAGGGCGATGGATAAAAAATGAACCGCTCCCGCGCCCAGAATGACAAGCACACCGGTTTGAAAAAAAGCGGGAACTTCAATCGGATTGAAAACGGCAAACAAACCGATGCACATCGGGATGCAAATATGCCCATCCCCGATTTGTGAGCTCAGCACAATATCCTGCCGACCCCGGCGGGCGTAATACAGTGCAATGAAGGCATTGGGCAGCACCATCAGCAAGCCACTGAGCCAGCCCAGCCTTGCAAACCCAACATAGCGGCTGTCAGCGTTGGACACCCATGTGACCAGATGGTCCACGGCGTAGTAAACACCGTAGGCACTGGCCGCGATCACCGCCAAATCCAAAACAATGGACCACGCAAACGTTTTGTTTTTTCGGATCTTGTCTTTCAGAATTTCAAAGACGTGCAATATTTGCCAAAACACAAACAAGCCAACCAGCACCAGACCATCGTAAAAATCCAGCATCCGGTCTTTGGCCAAAGCCCAGAGCGTGCCGGTGAACAAGAACAGTGCAATCAGGCTGAACAGCACGTTGAGCCCATTGATTCGCTGCAATTCGTCGGGGGCTTTCACCTTTTTCCTGGCACTTGTTTTTTGCGCAAGCGCAGCAGTGCCAAAAATGCTCGAGAGTCCAAGAATCAGGGTCAGATTGGTGGCATTGTTCATCAGGCAGTTCTCGATCACCAAGCCGCCATTGCTTGCCGAACTGCTCATCACATAGGCGAAAACAAGGTTTGCAAACCCCGAGCAGTAAGGCATGATCAGTGTGCCCAGCACCGTTCCTTCAAAGCCCTTGCGCTCCATGGCCTGCAGGCGCCAAATCATGACGAACGAAGCTACAACAAACATTGCCAGCAGCGCCAGGGGATGGGCCGCCAGGACGGGAATGGTTTCGATGAACCCTTTTAAATGGGGGTAGTCTTGAAAAATGGGTGTGCTGGAATTCATGACGTTTGGCTTGCCCCCCGCCTGCGGGTTTCGTCCTCAATTCGGCGGTATTCCTCCAGCCTGGCCATGAGGATGCATTGCGCTGCGTATTGCATTCGATAGTGGCCAACCGAAGTCCCCTATCCAAATTGAGGCAACCCGGTCGGCAGATATTACCCGACCCCATCTAAGTGCTGGCGCTTTACAGCCACCGCAGGAATGCGATACTCTCAAGGGTATAGATGTATTTTTTGTGCTCTTATATTGGCGATGTGTTGGACGGTCAGCCGTCGGACTCATTCAGAAAGAACGATCGAAATGGCTTTCGACAACAACCAACGACGCCGCGCATTGCTGGTCAAGAACACGATTTTTGCCGCGGTGGCATACGCCATCACGCAAGCGGCGACGCTGATCGCCAAGCTGTTTGAATTTTCTTCCGTCAGTTATAGCGACATTCTTTTCATCACATCGAGCTCTTTGGGTTCGTGTCTGGTCTTTCTGGTCGTCGTCAAACTGAAAAAGACCATGTCGATGAAGTTCGCACACTTCGTGTACTTCGGTCAATTTGTCATCTGGCTGGTTTTGTACACCCTGTGGATTCTCTCGCTGCGTGAAACGCGGGTGATGGCGCTCTTTTGCGCCTTGATGGCGCTGACTTTCCTGCTTTCCAATACCGGGCTGATTCAGTCCATCGCCATCACAACCCTCACAACCATCCTGCAGATTGGCGGCTCCTATTACGCCATTTTTCATTTGCACCAGCCGGGGTCTTTTGCGCTGGAGGTCTATTACACCGCCTGTTTCATTCCGTCGGCACTGTTCATCTGCCATCTCTCGGGGCAGTATGCGCGACAGCGCAGCGAGATCAAGGAGGCCAAACTAGCGGCCGAACGCAACCGTGATGCGCTCGTCGTGGAAATGGGCAAAGTCAACACGATCAATGACGAGCTGGAAAAGGCCATGGCCCGCATCGCAGAACTGGCCATTCGTGATGAATTGACCGGCCTGTACAACCGCCGGCATCTGATGGATTCGCTGGAGATGGAAAAAAAGCGCGCCGACCGAACCGGACAGGTCTTTTCACTGCTGATGTTCGATGTGGACCACTTCAAGCGCATCAACGACACCTACGGCCACCTCAAGGGAGATATTGTCCTCAAGGCGGTCGCCAAAGCCGTGCAGCAGACTTTGCGCGAGACCGATTATTGCGCCCGCTACGGCGGCGAGGAGTTTTTGGTGGTGCTGCAAAAAGTCGATCCTCCGGGTGCCAGGGTCTGTGTCGAACGCTTGCGCAGTTTGATCGAATCCCTTAAGTTCCCGGAAATCGGGGGCGCGACTGTGATCACCATTTCGCTGGGTTATACGCAATACCGGCCCATCGAAACCGTAGCGCAAGCCATTGCCAGGGTTGATGCTGCTTTGTATCGCGCAAAAAATGCGGGTCGCAACCGTGCCGAGTTTGATTGACGCGGTGTGCTTGACGATTTCAACCACAACCCATTCAAATTTTTTTATAGAGGGGTGGCCATGTTTGACACTATGAAACTGCGAATTCCTATTGTGTCCCCCTACCTCAAGCGGGCGCGCGAGCACTGGAAATGGAATCTGAAAAGTGTGACCCATCCTGATGACGCGCTGCGTGAGCGGGTCGATGCAAAAGTGGTGTTGCTGACCGGGGCCAGTTCTGGCATTGGCGCACAAGTGGCCCACCGGCTGGCGGATGCGGGTGCGACGGTCTTGCTGGTGGCGCGCTCGGGTGACAAGCTTGACGCCTTGGCCCAGGAAATCCGCAGCCATGGTGGTGCGGCGGCGGTGTACGCGGGCAATCTGGCCGAGATGCAAGATTGCGATCGCATCTGCCAGCAGGCGCTGGCAGACCATGGCCGTGTCGATATCCTCATCAACAACGCCGGGCGCTCCATCCGGCGGTCCATCAAGTTCAGCTTTGACCGGTTTCATGACTACGAGCGCACCATGCAGCTGAACTATTTTGGCTCAATCCGCATGGCGATGAACTTGCTGCCCGGCATGCTCAAACGGGGCGACGGGCACATCATCAACGTGTCCACCATGGGCGTGCAGGCCAATCCGGCCCGGTTCTCGGCCTACCTGGCCTCCAAGTGGGCGCTGGAGGGCTGGAGCTGGGTGGCCGCCAATGAATTTGCCCATACGGGCGTCACGGTATCGACCATCAACTACCCGCTGGTGCGCACGCCGATGATCGCGCCAACCAAAATCTACGACCACGTGCCCGCCATGTCGGCCGAAGAGGCTGTGCAGTGGATGATTGATGTCATCATCACCCGCAACAAGCGCAAAGTCGGGCCGCTGGGCCTTTTTGCGCTGGGGATGTCCTACGCATTTCCCAAAACAACGGAATCGGTGATCAACGCCGGTTACCAGGCCGTTTTTGAAGAACAACCTGCAGCGACAAGCAAGACGCAAAAACCACCGGCCAATGCAAGCCCCCGGCGCAGCAGGGCGCGAAAGCAAACGGGGGATGGTGTTTAGGGATGCAGAAATCACAAATATCCCATTTCTGGCGGCACTGGCGGGTGCATTGCGTCGTTGCAATCCGCTCGTTTAGCTGGCTAAACTTCGCGTCTTGCGCCTGGCACTGCATCCCGTCAGCACTCGCCATAAACGGTACATTTGCAATTTCTGCATCCCTTAGCTCAAATGCTTGCCAGCAATCCCCGCCAGCTCAAACATCGTCACCTGGGGCTTGCCAAACACGGCCAGCAGTTTGGCATCGGCGTTGATGCTTCGCTTGTCTTTCGCATCCTGCAAGTTGTTGGCCTTGATGTAGTCCCACAGCTTTTTCATCACCTGCGGGCGGGCAATCGCCTCTGACCCGATCACAGCCGCCAGCTCGGCGCTGGGTTGCTTGCCACTGGCAGCGGTGGTTTTGCGCGGGGCTTTGGGTGTTTTGGCCGCAACGACCTTGGTGGCGGTGCCAGCCGTCTTTTTTGCAGGTGCTTTTTTGGCTGTAGCGCCCGTAGTACCTGCGCGAGCAGCTACTGTTTTTTGTAGCGGCGGTGGTTTTGGCGGCAGTCTTGCGCGGCGGAAACTTGGAGGGCGCAAACTCAAAGTTGACCTTGCCGGTCTCGGCATCCCACGCCAGCATGGCCTTGAAGCCGCGGCGCGTGCGCATGGAGACAAACTTGTCCAGCAGGTCGGTCTTGCCGGTGGCCAGCAGCTTGCTCATTTGTTCGCGCTCAATGGGTTGCTGCAAGATGATGTGGCCGGTTTTGAAGTCGCAACTGGGCGTGGGGTGCTCGTGGGTGGGCACTGACTTTTCGCACACATAGTTCTTGCCGTGCTCAAACACCGCTGATGCGCACTTGGGGCAGGCGCCCAGCGATTCCTGGCTTGAGAAATCGATGATCTCACCGCTTTCTTCGGCCTTTTTGTCGTCGCCAAAGTCAAATTCGAGCTTGTAGTTTTTGCTTTCCTCGTCGAATTTGATGACCATCTCAGCCGTGAACGGCCAACCGGCTTTGGAGCGGAACCCGTCCAGCGGGCCGATTTTGCGGTCGCGCAGGAATTGCTCCACCTCGGCCGCCTCAAACGTGCGCCCGGCCGGCGTTTTGCCGAAGGAAAAGCCGCAGCCGTCATCAAGGCCGCTCTTGCCGGTGCAGGTGTAGCGGCGGTAGTTTTCTTTCACGATGCCGCCGCAATTGGGGCAAGGGGAGCTCAAGGTGGCGTAGTCGCCGGGAATCGTGTCGCGGTCGTATTCCTTGGCTTTTTTCACCATGCGCTCGGTCATGGCGGCAATCTCGGCCATGAAGGATTCGCGGCTCATCTTGCCCTGTTCCATCTGCGCCAGCTTGTATTCCCACTCGCCGGTGAGCTCGGCTTTGGACAGCTCTTCCACGCCTAGGCCTCTAAGGAGCGTCATCAGCTGGAAGGCCTTGGCGGTGGGAATCAGCTCGCGGCCTTCGCGCAGCATGTATTTCTCCGCAATCAAGCCTTCAATGATGCTGGAGCGGGTGGCTGGCGTGCCCAGACCTTTTTCCTGCATGGCTTCACGCAGCTCGTCGTCTTCCACGGTCTTGCCGGCGCTTTCCATGGCACCGAGCAAGGTGGCTTCGCTGTAGCGGGCCGGGGGGCGGGTTTTCAGGGCCTTGGGGTCAACTGCTTCGGTCAGTACCTTTTCACCCGGCTGCACTGGCACCAGGCTCTGGCCTTTGTCGCCGTCCTTGCTGTCCGCCACTTCATCAGCCGCCTCTTTGCCATAAATGGCCAGCCAGCCGGGTTTGACCAGCACCTTGCCCTCGGTCTTGAAGTTGTAACTGGTGGCGACATTTTCCGACGGGCCGCCCCTAGGAAAATTAGCCCCCTCGGGGGGCAGCGAGGACACGCTAGTGCCGAGCGTGGGGGTCACGGTCGTGATGCGCGTCGTCACTTGGTATTCAGCGCTGGGAAAGAACACCGCCATAAAGCGGCGCACCACCAAGTCATAGATCTTCTGCTCAGCTTCCGACAAGCCGCTGGGCGCTTGCAGCGTGGGGATGATGGCAAAGTGATCGCTGACCTTGGCGTTGTCGAAAATGCGTTTGCTGGGCTTGATGTAGCTGCCCTTGAGGGCTGTGGCAGCAAAGGGTGCCAGGTGCTTCATGCCACTGCCTTCCAGCATTTCAAAGGTTTGTTTGACCACCGGCACATAGTCCTCGGGCAGGTTGCGCGAATCGGTACGCGGGTAGGTCAGGGCCTTGTGGCGCTCGTAAAGGCTTTGCGCGATGGACAGCGTGGTCTTGGCGGAAAAGCCAAATTTTCCGTTGGCTTCGCGCTGCAAACTGGTCAGGTCAAACAGCAGGGGCGAGGCTTGCGTGGTGGGTTTGCTCTCCTCTGACACGCTGGCTTTTTGGCCGCGCACGGCGTCGGCAATGGCACGTGCTTCGCGCTCTGTCCAGACGCGGTCGGCCTTGAGCTCGGCATCCACCGTGTCAACATTGCCCGCAGCAGCATTGGCGGCGGCCTTTTTCCACTTGGGGTCAAACCACTTGGCGGGGTAGTGGCCGGCTTGCGCGGCAAAGGTGGCGTGAATTTCCCAATAGTCGCGGCTGACAAAGGCGCGAATTTGCTCCTCGCGCTCCACTACCACCGACAGCGTAGGCGTTTGCACCCGGCCCACGGTGGTCAAAAAGAAGCCGCCGTCGCGCGAGTTGAAGGCCGTCATGGCCCGTGTGCCGTTGATGCCCACCAGCCAGTCGGCCTCGGAGCGGCAGCGCGCGGCGTCCGCCAGCGGCAGCATCTGCTGGTCGCTGCGCAGCGAGTTAAACCCGTCGCGAATGGCTTGCGGCGTCATGCTTTGCAGCCACAGGCGCTGCACCGGCAGTTTGACCTTGCTGTACTGCTGAATCAGCCGGAAGATCAGCTCGCCCTCGCGCCCGGCGTCGCAGGCGTTGATGAAGCTGCCGACATCTTTGCGCTTGGCCTGCTTGACCACGGCATTGAGCCGGGTCTTGGTCTTGTCCATGGGCTTGAGGTCAAAGTGCGGCGGAATCACCGGCAGGTTGGCAAAGCTCCATTTGCCGCGTTTGACGTCAAATTCCTCGGGTGCCTGAATTTCAAGCAGGTGGCCCACGGCACTGGTGACCACGTATTGGTCGTTCTCAAAATGTTCGTCGTGTTTGTCGAATTTTCCGGCGACGGGCGTGAGCGCCCGCACAATGTCTTGGGCCACAGAGGGTTTCTCGGCGATAACTAATGTTTTATTGAAAACTGCGTTTTTCATCTGACTACAATCCAGTTTCTCGTGCGCGCACAGGCGCACGCACACCTACGTGAGCGCGCACACACGCGCCCATACGAGTTCACCATACCAAATTTTTCGACCCGGTCAAAAAGTGAGCAAAAAAACTGCCCCTGGCACCAACCGCCGCATTCAAACCCGTCGCTCCGGCGTGCATGGTAAAGGTGTTTTCGCGGTGCAGGATATCGCGGAAGGCGAGACCATCATCGAGTACGTTGGCGAGATCATCAGCTGGGCACAGGCGCAAGAGCGCCATCCGCATGATCCCAGCGACCCGAACCACACGTTTTACTTTCACATTGACGAGCACCGTGTGATTGACGCCCTGTATGGCGGCAACTCTTCGCGCTGGATCAACCACTCTTGCGGCCCCAATTGCGAGGCCGACGAGCAGGGCGGGCGGATTTTTATCAAGGCGCTGCGCAATATCCCGGCGGGTGAAGAGCTCAATTACGACTACGGCCTGATCATCGACGAGCGCTACACGCCCAAACTCAAGGCCGAATACCCTTGCTGGTGCGGCTCCCCAAACTGCCGTGGCACACTTTTGGCACCTAAACGAGGAAGGAAATGACCGTGCGCTGGCCAGCTGAGTCCATTTGGGAAGCCGTGGCACCGGGCTTGCCCGGCTTCACGGTGGAGGTGTTGCCGCAGCTCGACTCCACCAACACCGAGCTGATGCGCCGCGCCCATGCCGGGCGGCTGGAACCAGTATTGCTGGTGGCCGAGCACCAAACCGCTGGCCGTGGCCGTTTGGGCAGGCAATGGCTCTGCAGCGATGAAAGTACTCAAACCGCGCTGACTTTTTCCATCGGCCTGGCCCTGTCACCTACCGACTGGTCCGGCTTGTCGCTGGCGGTGGGCGTCAGCGTTGCGCAAAGCCTGCACCCTGATTTGCGTTTGAAATGGCCGAACGACATCTGGCTGCGTGACCGCAAATTGGCGGGCATCTTGATAGAGACCGCCAGTTTTGGCGATGTGCGCTACGCCGTGGTGGGCGTGGGCATCAACATCCGGCAGCAGCAAGCGGCGGGCCTGGCAACCCCGCCAGCCTGGCTGACCGAAGTGCTGCCCGGCATCGATGCACCGCAGGCTTTGCTGCAGGTGGCACCGGCACTGGTGCAGACCCTGCAGGTGTTTGAGACACACGGCTTTTCACCGTTCAAGACCCGGTTCAACGAACGCGATGCGCTGGGTGGGCTGACCGTCACCCTCAGCGACGGCCAGAGCGGCATCGCGCAGGGCGTCGATGGCGCAGGGGCCTTGCTGGTGCATACGGGGCAAGGCCTCAAGAAGGTCACCAGTTCCGAAGTCAGCGTGCGGCCCTTGACCGGGCCATCTTACGAAAATCTTTAGCCGAAATGATGTGATTTATGTTGCGATTGTTTGTGTTGGTTCTGGTGCTGCTCAATGGCCTGTACATGGTCTGGTCACAGGGCTGGTTTCGGGCGTGGGATTTTGCCCCGGCGCTGCAGACCGAACCGCAGCGCATGGGAGGGCAGATCAATCCAGATGCTTTAAAGGTGCTTGCGCAGGATGCGCCCCAGCCTGACGCTCCGGCGCGGGTGCCGGTGAAACCGGCGGTGTGTCTGCAAGCAGGCATGTTTGATGAAGCGCAGGGTACGGCTTTGCGCGCAGCCTTGGAGGCGGCTTTGCCCAAGGGCTCATGGACGCTCGATGCGGTGGTTGAGCCCGCTCGCTGGATTGTGTACATGGGCAAGTTTGCCAATGCCCAGATGGTGGCCAAGAAGCGTGCCGAGTTGGAACCCCTGGAACTGAAATTTGAGCCCCTGACCAACCCCACGCTGGAGCCCGGGCTGTCGTTGGGCGGGTATGAAACGCAGGCGCAGGCCGATGCTGCGCTGAATGTGCTGGCCCAGCGCGGAGTACTCAGCGCGCGCGTGGTGCAGGAGTACGCCGGTTCGAGTGGCATGGTGCTCAAGGTGCCGCTGGCCGATGATGCCCTGCGCACCAAGCTGGACGGCTTGGGTGCTGCGCTGGCTGGCAAGGCATTGCTCCAATGCCGTTGACTGCATCTATCCAGTTCGGTTTTTGCATCAAATAGGCCTTTTGCGCATATAGAACCTGCGCAAGCAGCTATATTATTAATAGCAAATCAAGGTTGTTTGTTGGATGCCACGCCCGCATCGGTCACCAAAATGTCCCTTGCCATGGCGATGGACATGGACACAATGGCTGGCCCAATGAACAGCCCGACGGGCCCTAGCAGCTGCAGCCCGCCGATGAGGCCCAGCAGCACGAGGTAAGGGTTGACCTTGACCGCGTTGCTGATCAGCCCCGGCTTGACCACGTTTTCAAACACGATCCATACCAGCAAAAGGTCCACCACCATGATGACGGCGTAGGCCACTTCGCCCGAAAAATACAGGTACACAATGGCCGGCAAAATAATCACCGGCATAACCATGGGAATGACACCCAACAGGCCGGCGGCAAGCCCGAGCAGCAGGCCAGACTTCACACCGGCCAGCACCAGCGGCACGGCCAGCAAAACGCCTTCCACCAAGCCAATCAGAATCACGCCGTTGATGGTTCCGCGCAGCGCCGACACCCCTTTGTTGACCACCTGAACACTCTTGTCGCTGAACCAATGGCTGATGGTGGCCTCGTAATGGTCCTTGATGTATTGGCCGCCCTTGAGCATGAAGTAAAACGACACCAGCATGCACAGCGCCGTGACAAAGCCGGAAGACAGTTGCAGCGCGGCTTCGGAGAGCCAGTTTTTGAGCTGGTTCTCACTGAGCTGGTTGAGAATGTCGAGCAGGCCGTCGCTGTGCCCGATGTGAAGGGTCCAAAGCGCTGCGAGCTTGTCTGCATACGGCATGAGTTTGACAAAAGGCGGTACCGGCACGATGCCATCCTGGTTTTTGGTCAGGTAGCTCGAGCCCGCACGGTAGGCGTCGACAAGGTCGTACACCACATAGGCCAGTGGCAAAACGAACACAATCAAAAACACGAATGAAAAAAGAAGCGCCGGGTTTTTGACCCTGGCCCCGTAGCGCTGCGTCACCCACTCGAAAAGCGGCCAAAGCGATATGGCAAAAACTGCCCCCCAGATGATGCCGGGAAGAAAGGCTTTGAGCATCCACGCTGTGAGCAGCATGAAGGTCGCGGCAAAGGCGAGGTATCGATTGGGGTTCATGGACTTGAAGAGGGCGAGAGTACTCGGCGTGATTTTGGCGAACCTGCATGATAGAGGCCAGCTGGGCTGAGTTTGCTGGTCATCGCAGGCAAAAACACATCTGCATTGCCCACCCTCTCGGGTATTGTGCGCAATAACTGTTACACCGAAACAGCGCCCCACATCGCCAAGCCAGTCTGAGTCATCCGGGTACAGCGCAATCGTGGGCCAGATGGCCTTTCATCACAGATGCGTGACTTATTTAACAATTTCCCCAGCCTCAAGCCGGTGAAATCATCAGAAAGTTCATGCGTAAGAATTTGTTACAAACTAACATCAAACTTAACTCGTTCCAATCCGGTGGTTTTATCGGAATTGGTCGGTGAGTTTTGTAATGTTTAAAAAAGCGAGATTGTGATGAAAAAAATACCTGACGGTGCAGATTCTGCTTTTTGCGTGTGGCCCAAAACCATGGCGGGAGCAAAAAAATGAATAAAGTCTTTCGCGTTTTGACACCCTTGTCGATTGCATGGCTTGGAATGTTCCCCTTGTCTGCGTTGGCGGCTGACACCCTGTCGGCCAACCAAAGTCTGTATGTCAACCAGAAGCTCACGTCGAGCGATGGGAAGTATTCTTTCAATATGCAGAGCGACGGCAATCTGGTGCTGCGCAATTCCGGCGGCACTGCGTTGTGGGCATCCGGCAGCAGTGGTACCAGCGGCAACCGCTTGACCATGC
Source organism: Candidatus Rhodoferax bjergmarkensis (assembly GCA_016708345.1). GTDB lineage: Bacteria > Pseudomonadota > Gammaproteobacteria > Burkholderiales > Burkholderiaceae_C > Rhodoferax > Rhodoferax bjergmarkensis. The sequence goes on along the minus strand of JADJFX010000008.1, from coordinate 257,413 downwards.
AGGGTGACGGCAACTTGGTTTTGTACACAAAATCCGGCTCCTCCGTCTGGAAAACTGTCACATCTGGCTCCAAGGCGGTCAAGGTGGTCATGCAGACGGATGGCAACTTGGTCATGCGCACGTCCACCGGTACAGCGGTCTGGGCCACTGGCACCAGCGGCGGCACAAGCGCCGACACGGTCAAGCCTGTCATTACATTGAGCGGCAGCGCCAGCATGAGCGTTGTGCAGGGCAGCACCTTCACCGACCCCGGAGCCACGGCCAATGACGACCGCGATGGCAACATCACCAGCAAAATTGTCGCCTCCGGCACAGTCAACACCGCCACGGTTGGTACTTACACCCGGTCTTACAACGTCAAAGACGCGGCAGGCAATGCGGCCACTACTTTGACACGTACTGTCACCGTGTCCGCCAAGGCGATCGATACGGTTAAACCCGTGATCACCCTCAATGGCAGCGCCAGTATGTCGGTTGTGCAGGGCAGCACCTTTACCGACCCCGGTGCCACCGCCAATGATGACCGCGATGGCAACATCACTGGAAATTGTCGCCTCCGGCACAGTCAACACCGCCACGGTTGGTACTTACACCCGGTCTTACAACGTCAAAGACGCGGCAGGCAATGCGGCCACTACTTTGACACGTACCGTCACCGTGACCGTTAAGACCACCACCGATACGGTCAGACCCGTCATCACGCTCAACGGCAGCGCCAGTATGTCGGTTGTGCAGGGCAGCACCTTTACCGACCCCGGTGCCACCGCCACGGATGACCGCGACGGCAATGTCACCAGCAAAATATCGGTGTCCGGCAGTGTGAACACCGGCACACCAGGCTCCTACAGCCTGAGCTACAACGTGCGCGACGCGGCGGGCAACTTTGCCACCACGCTCACACGCACCATCACCGTGACCGCATCGGGTGGCACCGGTGCCAAGATCACACTGCCCATTGAAGTGTTTGGACCTTCCGGCAGTGCCGTGGACGTGCCTGTCAGCCTGACCAACGCTAGCGCCATTACCCACCTGTATCTGCGCTGCAATTCCTGTGGTTATGACGACATAGCCGATAACCGCAACGCTTCAAAGATCAAAGCCACCGTGCGTATCAACGGCGGCGCTGCCATTGCGCTCAAGCATTTCATTGACGACAACGGCGCGGTAACCGGCAACGGCAACATTTCCGTCATCGGCGGCGAAGCCAAGTACGGCGGTATTGGCGGATCCTTCCGCAGCACGCGATTCACCCTCAAAATTGCTGCCAACCAGCTGCGCAACGGTGCCAACACCCTGCGTTTTGAGCACGTGACCCCCGCAGCGCCCAGTATGGGCTTTCGCATCATCGATGTGAACTTTCTGGAAAACAGTGACATCAACCGCAAGGTGCTGGTCAGTGGCCGTGACGTGGTGTTTGACGACCCCACACGCTGGACTGCGCCACGGCCTGGCGACATCGCAGCAGGGCAAGCCCTGTGGACCAAGCGCAATGCCTTGTATGACGAAGGGCTGGACTTGTTGGATGGCCGCGGCGGCAAGCAAGGTGCCGTGAACGGTAACTTGCGTGCCTCCTGCGCCGATTGCCACACCAAAGACGGGCGTGATTTGAAGTTTTTCAACTTCTCCAACCACGCCATCACGCAGCGCGCAGTGTTTCACGGCATGAGCAAGCTTGAGGGTGAGCAAATCGCCTCCTACATCCGCTCCAACCGGGCACCGGTCACCAAGCGTGCCTGGCCGTGGAATCCTACCTACCAGCCTGGCCCGGGCTTGGACAGCAACAGCTCTGCCTACGAGTGGGCTGCGGGTGCTGGCATTGACGCCGTGCTCGACGACGATCGCGACATTGCCAAATACCTGTTCCCTGGCCGGGATGCGAGCAACCCGCCTTCGCTTGACGAAGTGCGTGGTGTGGTGAACCGTTTCGGCAAGCTCAATTTCCGCGAGTTGCCCATCAACATTCCCATGCCGGAGTGGAACCAGTGGCTGCCCTTGATCCATCCTGACGATGCATTCAACACCGATGCTGCTGTCATCAGAAGTACACCCGGCGGCACCAATGTGGGCCAGCCTTACTACAGCAAGATGGTGGAAGATGCCATGGCCAACCCCACCTTCGAGACCCTGAAGTTCTCGCACAACCTCAAACCCTGGCTGCAGCGCGGCATGACCTGCTCCAGCAACCAGGTGGGCGATAGCGAACCGTGGCGCGGTCTGGACGGCAATGTGTTGGAGGCCATGCGCTTGCCGCGTGAAACCATCACCACCTCCAACTGCCTGGGCATCGACCGTAACAAGCTCAAGTCGATTGAGTTGGCCAAGCGCGGCCTTTCGGCTTGGTCATCGGTGAAGATGTGGGAAATCATGCACGGCAAGGCGCTGGAAGAGGCATCGCGCACCAAGGGCAACCGAGTGTGCATCGGAAGCACCTGCGTGGACGGCAGCGAAGCACGTGGCTGGTATGCCGATGGACGCAACGTGTTTGACCGTCCACCGCATTTCACGGCCGTCAGCGCAGACCGCAGCTTCCTCAACCAAAGCCCGATGCAAGGTATTTTTGAGTCCAACCAGTGGTACCACCTCAATATGGTGCTGAACCCCGGCTATCGCGTGGATCAACCTTCGCACTTTGCCTACACCTACAGCCACGTGGAATTGCTGCACGAGTTCTCCAAAGTGCCCCAGGGCTTCCGCTTCTGGGCCACCATGATCAAGCAGCGCCAGTTGCAAACCACCGGCAAGTACGGCGTGGAAGAGGGCTTGGATCTGCGCACCGCACAGCCTTATATCTTCTACGGCACTGCACGCGGCACCACCAACACCCGCACGCAGAGCGCGGTGGGTGGTACCTACTGGAAATACCTGGCGCAAGCCATGGTGGAAGATTTGGCTGGTGACGCCCGCAACGCCAACTGGAGCCAGCACTGGAGCAAGGCCAGCGGCAACAGCAAGGTTCAATCGCCATCGTCGCCATCGAGTGACTTCCGTACCTGCAGCGGCACCTGTGGGTTCGAGTTGGGCGACTTCCAAGGCTCCAACACCTACAAGGTGATCCCCGAGTTGCGCCGCATCGGGGTGCAGGAGAGTGCGCTTGACAAGCTCATCGACTGGTCCAAAACCATGTGGCCCAACGGCAACTGGGAGGCCTTGCGCCGGTAAAAGGTGCGATGCTGAATGCGCCACTTCGGTGGCGTTTTTTTTAGCCTCCCAGCACTTGCTTAAGGCTGCTCTCAATCAGAGCAGGTGGTTCACCGCAGCGTATCAACGGATGCATGCGATGTTCAAACAATGACCAAGGCACTGATTTGCAAGTCAAACAGTGCCTTTACCCACGTCTGACGGGTGCAGGGCAATCGCATCAAACCTAGGTGATGAACCAAGCTGGTGGTGCACCAAATCGAGTGGTTCACAAAAATTGAGGATAAGTGCGTGATGCGATACTTGGCTCCATGTGGTCGAAATGTCGGCTACTCTCTTAATCCTTAATCCCTTAAAAAAATGCAGCACGAAGATGACAAGTGGAATTGCCCGCTGACCACTTTCAGACTGGACTGATCCCATGCACCCCGTTATTTTGAAACAGGTCAACAAGACCTACCACCTCGATTCCGTGGGGGTTCCGGCCCTTTGCGATATCAACCTCGAAATCCGTTCCAACCGGTTCACCGTGATTTCGGGGCCATCCGGTAGCGGCAAAACCACTCTGCTCAATGTAATTGGTTGCATCGACCGACCTGATGGGGGCGAGGTTATTGTGGCCGGGCAGGATGTGCAAAAAATGTCCGACAACGCCCTGTCCGACTTTCGCGCCCGCCAGCTCGGGTTCATCTTCCAGAACTTCAATTTGCTGCAGGTGTTGACCGCGTACGAAAACGTCGAATACCCCCTGCTGCTAACCCAAATGCCCGACGCGCAGCGCAAACAACGCGTATTGGCCCTGCTCGATGCCGTGGGCCTGGCCGACCGGGCGCAGTACCGGCCCGGCCAGCTCTCTGGCGGGCAGCGACAGCGGGTGGCCATTGCCCGTGCGCTGGCCACTGGCCCCAAGCTGGTGCTGGCCGACGAGCCCACCGCCAATCTGGACAGTCACACGGGTGCCGACATCATTGCCTTGATGCGCAAAATGCAGCGCGAGCACCACGTATCTTTTGTTTTCTCGTCCCATGACCCCCAGGTGCAGGCGGCGGCGGACGATACGGTGTTTATCCGAGATGGGCGCATCACGTCCATTGAGCGCCGCCCTGACCCCACCCCACAGGCCGAACACGCCCAAGCAACCGAGGTGACCGCATGAGCACACTTTCTCTGGCCCTGCGCAATTTGCTGCGCAACCGCCGCCGCTCCCTCACCACGCTCTTGGCCATGGGCATTGGGCTGGTGGCCATTTGGTGTTTGGCGGCTACAAGTCCAATGTGATTTACGGCATAGAAACCGGTGTCGTACAGCACTCGGGCCATTTGCAGATTCAGCGCAAGGGTTATTTCTCGGAAGGCGGCGACAACCCCACTTCCTATGGCATTGCCAACTACCCGCGCTTGATGGACGCCATCAAAAAAGACCCGGTGCTCGCGCCCATGCTGGCGGTGGTTACCCCCAGTTTGTCGCTGGGTGGGCTGGCGGGTAATTTTGCTGCCGGTGTGACGCGTTCGGTGATGGCCCAAGGCGTGGTGGTGGAAGAACACAACCGTATGCTGGCCTGGAATGAGTACGGCATGAAAAGCTACTCCCACCCGCTGCCCTTGGTCGGCACCGGCACCGACGGTGTGGTCATTGGCACCGGCGTGGCCCGCAAGCTCAAGCTGTGTGATGCCCTCAAAGTGCCGCATTGCGTCCAAAGTGCCAACACCCCGGTCAGCGAAGGCGCAGCCGCGCCGGACGATATTGCCGACCTGTCCGCGCTGGAAAAGGGCAATACACCCGTGCAGGACAACACCCGCATCGAGATGCTGGCCTCCACCGCACACGGTGCGCCCAATGTGGCCAGCCTGCAGGTCGTGGCGGCCGAAAATCTGGGCATTAAGGCGATTGACGACGTGTACCTGGCCATGCATTTGGCGCAAGCGCAAAAGTTGATCTACGGCAGTGCCGATCCCAAGGTGACCGCCATTCGTATCCAACTGCAGCATGCCAGTCAGATTCCGGCAGCCAAAAAGCGTCTCGCGCAGTTGTTTGAGGACGAATTTATGGTGCAGTCGCTGGAGGTGCTGGACTTTCGCACGCTCAACCCGCTCTACGGCCAAACGGCCCAGTTCATGGGTTCGATGTTCGGGTTTATCGCCATTCTGATTGCAGTCATTGTGCTGTTCATGATTGGTAACACCATGAGCACTGCCGTGGTGGAGCGCACGGTCGAAATCGGCACCCTGCGGGCCATTGGCCTGCGCCGCTCCGGCATTCGCAACCTGTTTTTGTGCGAAGGGGTTTTGCTGGGCCTGATTGGTTCGGTGTTCGGCGTGTTGTGCGCGCTGGGCATTGCCTCGCTCATCAACAACAGTGGTTTATCGTTTACCCCGCCGGGTTACTCCTACGCCTACCTGATTTTGGTGCGCATTTGGGAAGATACCAACCTGCTGGTTGGCAGTGTGGTGGGGTTGATTGCGGTGACCGTGTTGTCCGCCTGGTGGCCCGCGCGGCGTGCCTCCCAGCTGATGATTGTTGACGCCCTGCGCCACGTGTAAGGAGTGCATTGAGTATGCAAAAACGACTGATCCATCTGCGCCTGGCGTATTTTCTTTGGGCCATGGTGGCCAGCCTGTGTGTGGCCAGTGCCCACGCCATTCCCAGCGCGCAAGAAATTCTTGCCGCCAGCGATGCGGTGCGCAACCCGGACTTTCCGTTCGGATTGACCAACACGCTGATCGAATACCGCAACGGCAAGCAGACCGACACCAGCACCCTGGCCATCTACTCCAAGGCGCAGGCCGATAGCGGGCAGTTTCGCAGCCTGATACGCTTTGTGGCACCCGCGCGTGATGCGGGCAAGCTGATGCTGTACAGCGGGCGCGACCTTTGGTTTTACGACCCCACCAACAAGGCCAGCATTCGCCTGTCGCCCCAGCAGCGTTTGCTGGGTCAGGCGTCCAATGGCGACGTGGTGACGGTTAACCTGGCCAAGGACTACCAGGCCACCCAGGCGGGCGAGGAAGACATGCAAGATGGCGAAAAGAAAATGCGCCGCTGCTACAAACTAAGCCTGTCTGCTTTAACACCCGAGGTGAGCTACCACCACATCGAAATCTGGATCGACACCAGCAACAACCAGCCGATCAAATCGCGCTTTTACGCCGAAAGCGGCAAGCTGCTAAAAACGGCTTACTACCGAAAGTTCCAAAAACACCTGGGGCATGACCGGCCCACCGAGACGGTCATCATTGACGGACTGGACACCAGTTGGGTCACGGTGATGCGTTTTTCCGATTGGGTCAAACGCGAGGTACCCGACGCCTGGCTGCAGCGCGACTACCTGCCGCGCTTCAAGCCGGAGTAGGGCGCTGTGCACGCCGTATCAAGGCCCGGGCTCACACCATCGGGCTCCTTTCCGTTTGGGTACCTCAGAGTCCATCTGAAAGCCTTGGTGCTGCTCGGCCTTGGGCTTGCTTGGCTGGGCGCACTCCCGGCTGCATTGGCCGATGAACCGAGCGACCTGGATGCCTTGGAGCTGGCCGATGCACCCCTCACCGCAACCCAAGTTGTGCGCGACTGGCAAGGGTTTACCGAGGTGGCACTCGGCCAGTTCACCGCGCCCAATGGCCGTGTGACCTCCAACCAGCGCCTGTCACTGGACTTTCAGTTGGACAGGTCAATAGCCAGGCGCTGGCGCGCTGTGCTGGCCGATCGGCTGGACGTGAAATGGCCGCCCCAGTATGGTGATGAAAACCGCATCAACACTTTGAAAGAAGCGTATATAAGCTGGCAGGCCAGCGACGAGCACCTGCTGGACATCGGGCGCGTCAACGTGCGCAACGGCGTGGCCATGGGCTACAACCCAACGGATTACTTTCGCAGCGGAGCCGTTCGTTCTGTGGTGTCGAGCGACCCTGGCAGCTTGAAGAAAAACCGCCTGGGTAGTGTGATGCTGCGTGGCCAGACCCTTTGGAATGGTGGCTCACTAACAGCGTTGGTTTCGCCCAAAATGGCCGAGCAGGCCAGTACCTCAGCCTTCAGCCCTGACTACGGTGCCACCAATAACCAGAATCGCTGGCTGCTGTCCGTCAGCCAGCGCCTCACTGACAAGATCACTCCCCAGTGGCTGTTGTACGGCGAAGAACGGCAGCCAGTCCAACTGGGCATGAACCTGACCACGCTGGCGGGTGATGCCACGGTGCTTTTTGCGGAGTGGTCCGGTGGTCAAAGTCGCTCGCAACTGTCGCAAGCCGGGTTGGTGTTGGAGGACGACCGTTTTCACCAGCGCGCGGCCGCTGGCGTGACCTATACCGCCAGTAACAAACTCTCAGTGACGCTGGAATACGCCTACAACGACGCGGCATTGCACGGCGACCAGTGGGATGCCCTGCAGCGCGGCTCGCCCTTGGCCTACGGTCGGTACCGCCTGTGGACGCAAGCGGCGCAAGAATTGCCCACCCGGGACATGCTGGGCCTGTACGCCAACTGGCAAGACGCCATCGTCCCACACCTGGACTTGAGCGCCATGGTGCGCGCCAACCGGGCCGACAACAGCCGCACCCACTGGTTGGAGGCCCGCTACCACTGGAGTCACACCGATTTGGCCTTGCAATGGCAAGTCAATAGCGGCAGCCCGCTCAGCGACTTCGGCGCAGTGCCGCAGCAACGCATCTGGCAAGTTTTGTTGCGGCAGTATTTTTGAGGCGTTCAGCGGCGGGGCTTGGCCAGCTGGGATGCAGCAGCTTGACAGAGCAAAGTTTTTCCCGTCATTGATTTTTTTCCTTTTGGCCCGTCGCAGTATGGGCAACGCTATGGCCAAGTCAATCCAATGGCGTCCGAAGTTCTCCGGCGTGTGCTGCATGGCGACGGTGAGCATTATGCTTGTCGTGCAAAACACATATCAAAAATGCGTGACCAATTCAACATTTTTGAGGCCCCAAGCCGGTGAAATCATCAGAAAGTTCATGCGTAAAAATTTGTTACAAACTAACATCGAACTCAACTCCTGCTAATCGATGGAATCAACCGGCATGGCAGGCGGATTTTTAAAATTTTAAAAAAAAGCGAAATTGTTATGAAAAAAATGTCTGAAAGTGCAGATTTGGCTTTTGGCTTGCGGGGCACAACCGCGCTAGGAGCAAAAAAATGAATACAGTGTTTCGCGTTTTGACACCCTTGTCCATTGCATGGCTTGGAATGTTCCCCTTGTCCGCGCTCGCCGCCGACACCCTGTCTGCCAATCAAAGCCTGTTGGCCAACGAAAAGCTCACGTCGAGCGATGGCAATTACACCTTCAATGTGCAGAGTGACGGCAACCTGGTGCTGCGCAATTCCGGTGGCACTGCTTTGTGGGTATCCCGCAGCAATGGCACCAGCGGCAACCGCCTGACCATGCAGGGCGATGGCAACCTGGTTTTGTATACCAATTCCGGCACTGCTGTTTGGAAAACCGCCACTTCCGGCTCGAATGCCATCAAGGTGGTCATGCAGTCAGACGGCAATTTGGTCATGCGCACGGCCACCGGATCGGCGGTCTGGTCCACAGGTACCAGCGGTGGCAAACCGGCAGATATGGTCAAACCGGTCATCACACTCAATGGCAGCGCCAGCATGTCGGTGGTGCAGGGCAGCACCTTTACCGACCCCGGTGCCACGGCCACTGACGACCGTGATGGCAACATCACCAGCAAGATCGCAGTGTGGGGCAGCGTCAATACCGGCACAGTGGGCACCTATACCCTGAGCTACATCGTCAAGGATGCAGCGGGTAACTATGCTGACGTACAGAGCCGCACCGTGACAGTGACTGCCAAATCGACTGATACGGTCAAACCCGTGATCACGCTCAATGGCAGCGCCAGCATGTTCATCGTGCAGGGCAACACCTTTACCGACCCCGGTGCCACCGCCACTGACGACCGTGATGGCAACATCACCAGCAAGATCGGCGTGTGGGGCAGCGTTAATACGGGTACACCGGGCACCTATACCCTGATCTACATCGTGCAAGACGCGGCGGGCAATTTTGCAACCCAGCAAACACGCACCGTCACCGTGACAGCCAAGGCGCTTGACACGGTCAAACCCGTGATCACGCTCAATGGCAGCGCCAGCATGTCGATCGTGCAGGGCAGCACCTTCACCGACCCCGGTGCCACGGCCACTGACGACCGCGATGGCAACATCACCAGCAAGATTGTTGCTTCCGGCACGGTCAACACCGCAACAGTCGGCACGTACACCCGGAGCTACAACGTCAAAGACACGGCAGGCAATGCGGCTACCACGCTGACACGCACCGTGACCGTCACGGCAAAGCCCGATACGGTCAAACCGGTGATCACACTTAATGGCAGCGCCAGCATATCCATTGTGCAGGGCAGCACCTTCACCGACCCCGGTGCCACGGCCAGCGACGACCGTGATGGCAACATCACCAGCAAGATTGTTGCGTCCGGCACGGTCAACACCGCCACGGCAGGCACTTACACCCGTACGTACAACGTTAAAGACACGGCAGGCAATGCAGCCACCACCTTGACCCCGGCGCGCGACCGCACGTCAACCCGTGATCCGCTCGCAGCGCCACCGACGCAGGGCAGCACTCACCGACCCCGCCCCGACAACGCAACAAAGAAGATCATAGTGTGGGGTCGCGTCAATACGGAAACACCGGGCACCTATACACTGATGTACTACGTTCAGGACGCTGCGGGCAATATTGCGACCACGCTCACGCGCACCGTCACAGTGACGGCCAAATCGACCGACACGGTCAAACCCGTCATCACGCTCAATGGCAGCGCCAGCATGTCCGTTGTGCAAGGCAGCACCTTCACCGACCCCGGTGCCACCGCCAGCGACGACCGTGATGGCAACATCACCAGCAAAATTGTTGCGTCTGGCACGGTCAACACCGCGACGGTAGGCACTTACACCCGGAGCTACAACGTCAAAGACACGGCAGGCAACGCGGCCACCACGCTGACGCGAACCGTGACTGTCACTGTCAAAGCTGATACGGTCAAACCGGTGATCACAATCAATGGAAGCGCCAGCATGTCCGTTGTGCAAGGCAGCACCTTCACCGACCCCGGTGCCACGGCCACTGACGACCGTGATGGCAACATCACCAGCAAGATCGGCGTGTGGGGCAGCGTCAATACGGCAACACCGGGCATTTATTACCTGAGCTACATCGTCCAAGACGCGGCGGGTAATTTTGCGACCCAGCAAACACGCACCGTCACAGTGACAGCCAAGGTAACCGATACCGTTAAACCTGTGATCACGCTCAGTGGCAGCGCCAGCATGTCCATAGTGCAGGGCAGCACCTTCACCGATCCCGGAGCTACGGCCACTGACGACCGCGACGGCAATATCACAAGCAAGATTGTTGCCTCCGGCACGGTCAACACCGCGACAGTGGGCACGTACACCCGAACCTACAACGTCAAAGACACGGCTGGCAACGCGGCCACCACGCTCACACGCACTGTCACCGTCACAGGGGCGAGCACCGAGGCCAAGATCACACTGCCCATTGAAGTGTTTGGCCCCTCTGGCAGTTACGTGGACGTGCCCGTCAACCTGAGCAACGCCGCCGCCGTGACCCACCTGTACCTGCGCTGCAACTCCTGCGGTTACGACGACATTGCCGACAACCGCAACAGCTCAAAAATCAAGGCCACCGTGCGTATCAACGGCGGCGCTGCGATTGCACTCAAGCATTTCACTGACACCAACGGCGCGGTAACCGGCAACAGCAATATCTCCGTCATCGGCGGCGAGGCCAAATACGGCGGTATTGGCGGTTCTTTCCGCAGCACGCGTTTCACCCTCAAGATTGCTGCCAACCAGCTGCGCAACGGTGCCAACACCCTGCGTTTTGAGCACGTGACCCCGGCAGCGCCCAGCATGGGCTACCGCATCATTGACGTGAACTTTTTGGAAAACGGCGACATCAACCGCAAGGTGCTGGTCAGTGGCCGCGATGTGGTGTTTGACGACCCCACACGCTGGACTGCGCCTCGTCCTGGCGACATCGCAACTGGCCAAGCCCTGTGGACCAAGCGCAATGCCTTGTATGACGAAGGGCTGGACCTGCTCGACGGCCGTGGCGGCAAACAAGGCGCTGTGAATGGCAACCTGCGTGCCTCCTGCGCCGACTGCCACACCAAAGACGGTCGCGATTTGAAGTTTTTCAACTTCTCCAACCACGCCATCACGCAGCGCGCAGTGTTTCACGGCATGAGCAAGCTTGAGGGTGAGCAAATCGCCTCCTACATCCGATCCAACCGGGCACCGGTGACCAAGCGTGCCTGGCCGTGGAATCCCGCCTACCAGCCGGGTCCGGGCCTGGACAGCAACAGCTCGGCTTATGAATGGGCAGCGGGTGCAGGTCTGGATGCTGTGCTGGACGACGACCGCGACATTGCCAAGTACATGTTCCCGGGTTCTGACGCCAACAACCCGCCGTCGCTCGATGGCGTGAGGGGTGTGGTCAATCGCTTTGGCAAGCTCAACTTCCGCGAGTTGCCCATGAATATTCCCATGCCCGAGTGGAATCAGTGGCTGCCCTTGGTGCACCCGGACGACGCCTTCAACACCGATGCTGCTGTCATCAGAAGCACACCCGGCGGTACCAACGTGGGCCAGCCGTACTACAGCAAAATGGTGGAAGACGCATTTGCCAACCCCACCTTCGAGACACTGCGGTTCACAACCAACCTCAAGCCTTGGCTGCAACGTGGCATGAACTGTCAGAGCAACGGTGAGGGTGATGCTGAGCCGTGGCGCGGTCTGGACGGCAATGTGCTGGAGGCCATGCGCCTGCCCCGCGAGATCGTGAACGATTCCAATTGCACGAGCATCGACCGTAGCAAACTCAAGTCCATTGAGTTGGCCAAGCGCGGTCTGTCGGCCTGGGCATCGGTCAAGATGTGGGAAATCATGCACAGCAAGGGATTGGAAGAAGTCTCTCGCACCAAGGGCAACCGCGTGTGTATCAGCGGTACCTGTGTGGACGGCAGCGAAGTGCGCGGCTGGTATGCCGATGGGCGCAACGTGTTTGACCGCCCGCCGCATTTCACAGCAATCGATAGTGCTCGACATTTCCTGAACCAAAGCGCCATGCAAGGTATCTTTGAGTCCAACCAGTGGTACCACCTGAACATGTTGCTGAATCCCGGCTACCGGGTCGATCAGCCCACGCACTTTGCCTACACCTACAGTCATGTGGAGTTGCTGCACGAGTTCTCCAAAGTGCCCCAAGGCTTCCGTTTCTGGGCCACCATGATCAAGCAGCGCCAGCTGCAAACCACTGGCAAGTACGGTGTGGAAGAGGGCTTGGACCTGCGCACCGCTCAGCCGTACATCTTCTACGGCACCGCGCGTGGCACGACCAGCACCCGCACGCAGGGCGCGGTGGGGGGCACCTACTGGAAATATCTGGCGCAGGCCATGGTGGAAGACCTGGCAGGCGATGCCCGCAACGCCAACTGGAGCCAGCACTGGAGCAAAGCCACCAGCAACAGCAAAGTGCAATCACCCTCATCACCCTCCAGTGATTTCCGTACCTGCAGCGGCACCTGCGGCTTCGAGTTGGGCGACGTTCAGGGCTCCAACACCTACAAAGTCATTCCCCAACTGCGCAGCATTGGCGTGCAGGAGAGTGCACTTGGCAGTCTTATCGACTGGTCCAAAACCATGTGGCCCAACGGCAACTGGGAGGCACTGCGCCGGTAACCATGTGGTGAAGGATAGGGTTTTGCACCAGGAAATTCTGGTGCGTGCCCGTTAAACCTCGAACTTTCACGCTATAAGCCTCGCCACCTTTGCGGTTGCGAGGCTTTCGGCCAACTGGGTTCAGTGGTGGTGTTGCGCAGGAAAACCTATTCAGGTACCCGGTAATTCAGCGACTCATCCGCCAAGTTTGTGCGTTTGCGGATTGCTTGCCGCCATCCATCTGGATCGATATTTCGAGCATTTCCCGAAAAACTTGCGGGTCCAGTTCAGGCATCCCATTTGCGGGATCGGCATCGTCATAGTCATCATCAGGGAACGGATCATCTGCGTCGAACAGCGCTTGGATGCGGGCATCCAACTTGAAGTCTTTGCCTTTGTGGGCGCGTTGCTGGGCTTCATCCAGATCGTCAAAGTCACGTTCTGAAAGAATCTCGCCCCTTTTGCCAAATCGGGCCGCAACCGCGTGGTACACAAACAGTGGGCGATCGGGCCAACGCTTGCGTGCGGAATTGGCAAACTTTTCCAGCAGGTTGTGTTCTTTGTGCCGGCTCAGTGCCTCGCAGATGCGCATAGTCGCGGCCTCGTCGAACCACGGTTGCGCTGCCAGTTCCAGCAGCGCCTTGCGCCATGCTACAAAAGGGTCGGCACCTTTTCGCTCGATGGGGGGCTCGTGTTCCAGCACCTGCACCAGCGCCAGCACATCGGCGGGCGTTAGTGCCTGGCTTGCATCGATGCCAGCCTCATCAAGCAGCCATTTCGCTGAATTTATTCGAAAGTTGGGAAAGAGACCCTGCGCCTCGCGCACCAGCCGCCAGCCAGCGCCCAAGCCGCCACCCCAAGCGGTTACGGCCTGGCGCGCCAGGCGCAGCCGTTCGTCGCTGCCTGCCGGCTCCGTCCAGGCTTGCAGAAGCAGCAGGCGGCCTTGATCATGGGTTCCGTCCAGCCAGGCGCGGGCTTCCTCGATTTCTTTCTTGGCCGGGCCAAGCTTTTTTGCCGTAATGTGTTTGCCCGCATGCGACAGGTGAGCGTTGCCCAGCAGCGCGCGAACCTTGCGGTTGAGCGGATCGAGTTCCAAAAGGCGTCGCCCCGTAGTGACCGCTTTTTTGAAGGCGCTGGAAGCCAGCGCGGTTTCGACCGCTTCGGTCAACAGCGCCACGCTTTCTGGAAACAGCGCAAGCCCTGCCTCCAGGCGTTCACGGGCTTTTTTCAGGTCGCCCTTGCGCCGGAAATTTGCCACCAGCTGAACATGCACATCACAGTCGCTGGCGTCAAACTCCAGGCTGCGCAGCAAATACCCGGCACCTGCCTTGTCAAGCAGACCCTCACGCGACCCATGCTCTTTCATGCCCGCCATGTGGCGCAGCACCATCGCCGCGCGCAGCCGGTCACGCGTGTCGGCACTACTGGCCAGCAGTTGCACCGCGTCAGTCCAATGCTCCTCTGCATGGCTCAGCTCACCTTTGATCTCGACCGCCAGCGCGGTAGCGCATTCCTGGTGAGCTTTGGTGGGCTTGCCAAAAAGGGCCGGGCAGGCGCAGCCACGCCGCGCTGCCCAAGGTGCCAGCCATTGCCACAAACGGGTGGCCACCGCTTCGGGTAAAAACCGCGCATTGCGCTGCACCAGATCAAACAAAGCGGTGGGTGCCAATGCTGGATCGGTGCTGGACAGCACTTGCAGCATGGGTGCCCAAGCAGGCGGGCAGCCCAGCAGATCCAGGGCGACGCCTTGCTGGTGGCTTTTGAGCTTGGCAAAACGGTGCCATCGGTCGGCCTGCGTGTCTGCCGTCACACAGCGCAGGGGCGCAGCCAAGGGTTCAAAGGGCCTCGTCGGCGCAGAGCAGGGCAGGTGCCAACTGTGCCTGCAGCGTGGCAATCTCGTCGTCGGCGCTGCCTTGCGGCGCATCGCTGGCAGCGGCGTTTCGAGTGGACAGGTAACCCAGCACCTCCGCCACCTGACCCTCGGCAATCAGCCAGCTGGCGTAGGGGCCTTCCCACAGCGGCTTGTGGCACACCTCGGCACGGCTGCGCCACATGGCAATGGCTTCGCGCCGCATGTCCTTGGCGGCCAGTGCCCTGGCCCGTCCTTCGTAAGCGCTGCACAGGCCAGCCAGCCATTCGGGGCGCGGCTCGGTCTTGACCAAGGCTTTGTAGCACTCCACAGCGTCGCGAAAACGGCCCCGCTGGAGGTGGTCCAGTGCGCTGGCTGCTTGTTTGTCGGGCGTATTGGCAACAAAGGGGGGCTTTTTGCCTGGACGAACTGAATGGCGGGACATGGTCGATGAAGATCAAATGAGGGGCGGTCAAAGTGACGGATTTTTGGACTGAGTATTTGCGGGCAAATATGCCCCTTGCCTCCTGGTCCAAGGACGCCACTTCGAATGCGCTTCAAAAGAGTCGGCGGTGGCACAAGAATTCATGAAGAAATTGGCCTTTGCGCACGTCCAATAAGCGTGAGTAGCTATTATTTTTGATGTTTTTGACCGCTTCCGTCAGACGCGGAAACATGGTTCCGCCATTGTTTCATTTGGCCTAATCCAGTCCTGTAACATCTACTTCAAATTACTGTCGCACCCCCATGTTTGAACAAGGCTTCAAGACTACCTGCACGGTTTCAAGCAAATGGCCAGCGGCCCCAACACCATTGAATACAAGGTGGGCGAGATTTTTGGCGAGATCAAAAACAAGATCCACAGCGGCTACAGCCTGCGCGACATCATTGAGCACATCGACGCGCTGCGCTTTCGCTCCCAAGTTGAAAAGCACGAGCTTTCCCACCTGTACGAAGCCAAAATAAAAAACATGGGCAAGACCACCCCGCTGAACGATGCAGTTTGACGGAGTTTGTGGCCCTGCAAAGTACCTTTGCCGACTCTGCCAAAAGCTGGAGCGTGGACGTGGCGGATGTAACGAATGGGGACGCCACCACGTTCGACCTGTCGGTCAAGAACCCGAATGGCGGCGAAGCGGTAACCCACCGCAGCCCGCAAGACATCATGGACGAGATCGCCGCGCTGGATGCACAGGCCGCCGAAGTGCTGAAAACGATTCGGGAGTTGCTGTGATTGCTATTGAACTTATAGCTGCTTGCGCACGTTCTACAATGGCTGGAGGCCGATTTCATTCAAAACCTATGAGAGGCACGAGATGAATCCAATTCAGCCTGCCAACGGTGAAGAGCGTTTATATGCACGGTTGCGCGACCTCGTTGTCAGCGCCCGCCAAACGGTGGCACGTGGTGCAGGTGCACACCAATTTTGAGATTGGGCGGCATATTATTGAGTTTGTAATGTCGCACTATGTGGCGCAAGGCGTGGACGAGCTGGACCAGGCCAAGCTGCGGCCCTTAAAAAATCAAGTGACAAAACCATGAACGAAGCACTGGCGCACTCGGGCGGGCATCTGTTGGCGGATCATCTGCATGCAGTGGCCGACAAGGCTGCTGAATTTTCACAGGCGTTTGACGCTGCCGTTGTGTCTCGGCGCTGGGCCTATATGGCCGGGCTGTGGCATGACTTGGGTAAATACCGGGAAGAATTTCGGAGTCATGATGTCCTGTAAACCACTCGCCCATTGGCGCGCGTCAGATCAAACAGCCCAAGACCTTGAAGTACATCTGGGCAATGTCGGCAGCCTGTCTAGTGTGTTTGCTTCAAAAATTCAACTTGGCCCAGCGGGCGAGCTGATGGGTTTACTCCATGACCTTGGAAAATACAGCCAAGAATTTCAGGCCTACATCAAGTCTGCGGAAGGTCTTATCAACCCCGACGAAGACGACTATGTTGATGCAAAGGAGCGTAAAGGGAAAGTAGATCACTCCTCTGCGGGTGCCCAATACGTTTGCCATCAACTTTTTGCACGAAGTGGCGTTGAGGCGCTGATGGCCCAGTTTTTTGCTTTGTGCATTGCCTCGCATCACTCCGGGTTAATCGATTGCCTCGATGCCAACGGCGAAGATACTTTCGCTAAACGGATGCGCAAGGCACAAGTGAAAACCCATCTTGATGAAGTCGTCAAGTCGGCCGAGCCCGCCATTTTGGAGCGTTGTGCGGTGCTTGCGACTGATCCCGCGTTGGCTGCGAACTTCAAAGCGCTGGTGCAGAGAATTGTTCAGTTCAGCGGGGCAGAAGCCCCATGCCAACAGCAAATTGGTTTGGCGGTTCGATTTTTGTTCAGCGGTCTCATTGATGCGGATCGCATCGATACAGCGGACTTTGAACACAAGCGTGTTGCCCACCATCGACCTCGGGGAAGTTACGTCGCGTGGCCCCTGTTGATATCTCGACTGGAAAAAACTTTGGGTGCGATGCCCCCAAAGCGACCTATTGACGTTTTGCGCAACGATATTTCCGCGCACTGCCTTGCGGCAGCTTCGCGTGAGCGCGGTGTGTATACCTTGACCGTCCCAACCGGTGGTGGTAAGACTCTGGCCAGCTTGCGTTTTGCCCTCCATCACGCGGAGAAAAGAAAGCTGGATCGCATAATTTACGTAATCCCGTTCACATCCATCATCGACCAGAATGCCCAAGTGACGCGGGCTATCCTGGAACCTGACGATGCGCCCGCCGACCGGGGCAAGGTAGTGCTGGAACACCACTCCAGCATCACGCCGGAACAGCAGACCTGGCGTGAAAAGATTTTGTGTGAAAACTGGGATGCGCCCGTGGTTTACACCACCATGGTGCAATTTTTGGAAACACTCTTTGGTGCCGGAACACGCGGCGCAAGACGTATGCACCAGCTGGCTAACTCAGTGCTCATTTTTGACGAAGTTCAAACGCTACCGATCAACTGTGTTCACGTTTTCAATAACGCCATCAACTTTTTGGTGGAGCAATGCAACAGTACCGTGGTGTTATGCACTGCGACACAACCGCTGCTCCATCGAGTCGATTCCGGCAAGGGTGCGATGCACCTGGCTGCGCAGCATGAAATCATGCCCGACGTGCAGAAACTCTTTGACGATTTAAGGCGGGTTGAAGTGCGCGATTGCCGCAAACCGGGCGGCTGGCTGAGGGATGAAGTCGCTGAGTTGGCACGGGCCGAGCTTGAGCGCGCGGGGAGTTGTTTGGTTATCGTCAATACAAAAGAGGCTGCACTCAGAATTTTGAGCTGTGCCAGTCTGCTGTTGACCGCGAGGCATTGTTCTACCTCAGTACGAACCAGTGCCCTGCGCATCGAAAGCAGGAGCTAGCCAAGATCCGACTGCGTTTGACGCAGGCCGCTCCAACACTTTGTATTAGCACGCAACTGATAGAGGCGGGTGTCGATGTGGACTTTGGCGCGGTGATTCGCTTTATGGCTGGTATTGACTCTATCGCGCAGGCAGCAGGGCGATGCAATCGCAATGGTCGCCCTGAGCCTGGGCTCGTCCACATTGTCAATCCACGGCCCGAGGATGAACGCCTGGACATGCTGCCCGATATAGCCACTGGGCGGGACATCGCCCCGCGTATCCTGGATGACTACCGGAATGATCCCGCCAGTTACGCCAACAACCTCTTTGGTCCACAGGCTATGAGCGAGTATTTCCAGTACTACTTTTTCCAGCGCAAAGACGAGATGGCGTACAAGATTTCCGCAGAAAAAATTGGCCACGCGGATACCCTTTTAAATCTGCTGTCAAAAAATGAAATTTCAGTTGCTGATTGCAGCCGGAAATTTGGCACCGCACCCCAGCGCATGTTGAACCAGTCATTCATGACGGCAGCCAAAGCCTTCAAAGCGATTGATGCACCGACGCAAGGTGTGGTCGTGCCGTTTGGCAAGGCAGGGCGCGATTTGATCGGGCGTTTGCATGGATCGTTTGACATTGAACTTGAGTTTGACTTGATGCGCGAGGCGCAGCAGTACACCGTGAATGTATTTCCCGGTGTATTGAAAAAACTGCGGGATGCGGAAGCGGTCAAAGAGGTCAAGCCTGAGACACGTATTCTTACCCTCGATAGCCGTTACTACAGCCTATTGTTTGGCCTATCCACCGAGCCGGTTTCTGAAATGGAGATGCTTTATGTTGGTTAAAAACAGCATTGAATTCAAGGTCCATGGGCGATATGCCTTGTTCACCGATCCCTTGACCAAAGTGGGGGGTGAAAAGTGTTCGTACCACGTACCAACCTACGAAGCACTCAAGGGCATCGTGAAATCCATTTATTGGAAGCCCACGCTGATTTGGGTCATTGATGAAGTACGTGTGATGAAGCGCATCCGCACGCAAACCAAGGGCACCAAACCGCAGGAGTTTGGCGGAGACAACACGCTGGCGATCTACACCTTCCTGGCCGATGTTGAATATCAGGTGCGAGCGCACTTTGAATGGAATTCCCATCGTGCCGCGCTTAAAGAAGATCAGATCGAGGGGAAACATTTCGCCATAGCCAAACGCATGGTCGAGCGCGGCGGTCGGCAAGACATATTTCTCGGCACCCGCGACTGTCAGGGCTATGTGGAGTCTTGCAAGTTTGGCGACGGGGCAGGTGAACTGGATGACGCAGGCGAATTGGCCTTCGGGTTGATGTTTCATGGCTTTGACTACCCCGACGAAACAGGCGACCAAAAATTGCACGCACGCTTCTGGCGACAAACAATGAACAACGGGGTCATTCGCTTTGATCGTCCTGAAGATTGCGCCGTCAAACGCTATGTGCGTGACATGACAGTGAAGCCTTTTGGTATTAACGAAAGCCAACGATCGGTGGTGGCTGAATACGCTGCACTGGAAGGATTGGAATGAGCTGGGTTCAGAAGTTGTATGAGACATACGAGCGTAATGCGGGTCATGAGCAAGATGGTTCTGAGTTGCTCATGCCCATTTGCCACACCACGCAGCAGGTGCAAATTGAAATCGTGTTGGATGCTGACGGCGCGTTCAAGCGCGCGATGGTTTTGGATAAGAACGCATGCAACACGATGATTCCTTGTTCTGAAGAATCTGGTGGGCGTGCTGGTAGTAAACCCGCGCATCACCCTCTTTGTGACAAGCTTCAGTACGTTGCGGCCGACTTTCTTGATTTCGGTGGAGATGTCACTTCTGGCTTTGCCAAACAACCTGTGGAGCCGTACCAGAAGTTTTTGGCTGCACTGCGGGATTGGGCCGCATCAGATTACAAACACCCGAAATTGAATGCGATTCTGCGCTACGTAGAGCAAGGTCATATCGTTTCCGATTTGATGCGTGCTGCCGTATTGCAGCCCGATTCAGAAGGAAAATTTTAAAAAGTGGCCAGGCGAAAAAAAGACCAAACACCAGCAATTTTCAAAGTAATACAAGCTACGCAAACGCCTGATGAAGCCTTTGTGCGCTGGCGGGTAGAAGAACTAGGCAATCCAGTTTCCAGCACATGGCAAGACGACGCGCTGATCGAATCCTGGGTCAACTATTACCAAGATCGCCAGACAAAACGCGGTTATTGCATGGTGACAGGCGAGGATAAGGCGCTATCCATACAGCATCCCGCCAAGTTGCGGCATGGGGGTGATAAAGCGAAATTGATTTCTTCAAATGACACCACTGGCTACACATTTCGTGGAAGATTTCTTGACTCGGATGAGGCTGCCAGTGTTGGATTTGAGGTAACTCAGAAAGCACACAACGCGCTTCGGTGGTTGATCGCGCGCCAGGCATATCGCAATGGTGATCAAGTTGTGGTGAGTTGGTCTGTCGGTGGGAAACCAGTTCCTAGTCCATTTTTTAGCACGCTTGATTTGTTAGGCATTGAGTTGCCAAGTCAAATGGTCGCAAGCGAAATTTGTGATGTGGCGCAAGCATTCGCGTTACGCCTGAAGAGTGCTATTCGAGGCT
This sequence comes from Candidatus Rhodoferax bjergmarkensis, assembly GCA_016708345.1. Lineage (GTDB taxonomy): Bacteria > Pseudomonadota > Gammaproteobacteria > Burkholderiales > Burkholderiaceae_C > Rhodoferax > Rhodoferax bjergmarkensis. The sequence continues at coordinate 236,745 of JADJFX010000008.1, read as the reverse complement.
ATGGCAAGGAGCTTGCGCCAACTGACGACATTGTTGTCATGGGGCTTGATTCGGCGACGCCGGGCCGAATGGCAATTACTTTTTATCTTGAAATCAAGGGTTCCGAATTTCTTAATCGGATTGAGACCTGGCACTTCAAATGCGCATGGCCTCAGAACTTTGGCAAGGATAGAAAGTTTGCGGTGCGCCCGCTCCGCGTGATATTGCTGAAGCGGCTTATGGCCGACGTGTGGACGATAAATTGCGCAAGGCGGTGGCGGAGCGGCTTCTGCCGTGCATTGTTGATAGTTCGCCGTTGCCGCGCGATCTCGTGGAATCAACTACTCGTCGAGCCAGTAATCGATTGGGCTTTGAGGATAAATGGGAATGGGAAAAGTGCCTTGGCATTGCCTGCGCACTTTTCAAGGGAAGTCAAACAGAAAGGGATTACCAAATGACACTTGAGACTGATCGTAAGACGCGAGACTATTTGTATGGGCGGCTGCTAGCCATTGCCGAGAACATTGAGAGTCGCGCCTTGTTTGTCGCGCGTGAAACGCGGGATACAACGGCAGCGCGATTGATGCAACGGTTTGCGGATCGGCCGTATTCAACGTGGCGAACCATTGAGCTGGCATTGGTTCCCTATAAGACACGCTTGAGGGTATCGCGTGGGGCTTTCTGTTCAAGATGGATGTGCTGCTGGATGACGTGATGAGCGCGTTTTCTGGCGATGACTTTACACAGGATGGGCCGCTCTCTGGTGAGTTTCTGTTGGGCTATCACTGCCAGCGACAGGCACTCAAACCTTCCGATGACACACCACCGACGCAAGAATCTGCCACTGACCCAATTGAATAAATTAAGGAGCAACCCATGACAACGTTACAGCACAAAATCGACTTTGCCCTCGTGATTCGAGTCAAAATGCGAACCCCAATGGCGACCCACTGAATGGGAATCGTCCGCGCACCGACTACGGGGCTTTGGCGAAATTACGGATGTTTGTCTCAAGCGCAAGTTGCGTGATCGATTACAGGAGGCCGGGCAAAGCATTTTTGTGCAATCCGATGATCGCAAAACGGATGGCGAAACCAGCCTACGTAACCGCGCTGAGTCCAATACCAATGGTTTGGGTAAGGATGCCTGGAATCCCAAAAAGGCAAAAAAAGACGATACAGCCAAAGCGGCATGCGAAAAATGGTTTGATGTGCGCACTTTTGGACAAGTGTTTGCATTCGGCAAAGACGGCGATGCTAGCGGTGTATCCATACCGATTCGCGGCCCGGTCACCATTCAATCGGCATTCAGTTTGGAGCGCGTCAGCGTCACCAGCACCCAGATTACCAAGAGCGTCAGTGGTGAAGGCGACGGCAGCAAACGCGGTTCCGACACCATGGGCATGAAGCACCGGGTTGATAACGCAATTTACGTGACCTACGGCAGCATGAGCCCTCAGTTGGCAGAGCGAACCGGCTTTAGCGATGCAGATGCTGAAACCATAAAAACCATGTTGCCCAAGCTTTTTGAAGGTGATGCGTCGTCAGCGCGACCCGATGGCAGCATGGAAGTTTTAACTGTTGTCTGGTGGGAACACAACAACAAGTCAGGCCAGTATTCATCTGCCAAAGTGCACCGGTCATTGAAAGTCAATAGTGATGGATCAGTTGAAGGCGGTAATCTGGACGGGTTGAACGGCGAATTTGTCCCGGTGTTTTGATTCAATTCTTGAAAGCCCACAAAGATGAAAATCCTGCCCACCGAATTCGACGGCCAATCCATCCGCCGCGTGTACGACGAAGCAACGGAAACCTGGTGGTTTTCCGTCATTGACGTAGTGCAGGTGCTGACGGACAGTGAAAACGCCCGTGATTACTGGTTCAAGATGAAGATTCGCGTCAAGTCTGAGGACGGCGCTGAACTGTCGACAATTTGTCGACAGTTGAAATTACCCGCGGCAGACGGCAAGCAACGCCTCACCGATGTTGCCACCGCCGAGACCCTGCTGCGCCTGGTGCAATCCATCCCCAGCCCCAAAGCCGAGCCCATCAAACTCTGGCTGGCCAAGGTGGGTTACGAGCGCATGCAAGAAATGGCAGACCCGGCCCTGTCGCTCGACCGTGCCCGCAGACCCTGGCAGCAGCACGGCCGCAGCGACAAATGGATTCAGCAGCGCATGACCGGGCAGGAAACGCGCAACAAGCTTACCGAATACTGGAGCGAGCACGACATCAAAAAAGGCAGCGAGTTTGCGATTCTCACCAACATCATTCACCAGGAGTGGTCTGGCGTCAGCGTCAAAGAGCACAAGGAAATGAAGGGCCTTGCCAGCCACAACCTGCGCGACCACATGAGCGAGGCGGAGCTTATTTTTACTGCGCTGGCTGAGTTGTCCACCCGCCAGATTGCCGAGAGTGTGGAGGCCACCGGCATGGCAGAGAACAAAACCGCTGCGAAAGCGGGTGGGCGCATTGCCGCCCAAGCCCGCAACCAACTTGAAAACCAAACCGGGAAATCCGTAGTATCAGGCGAGAGTTTTTTGCAGAGTGCTCCTAAAAAGATAGCTAGTCGCGCAGACTAGGCGTGCGCAAACGGCATAAATGACCATGGAAGCGCCGGAGCAAATCCCCCTGTCCGCCCTGCAGCACTGGCATTACTGCCCCCGCCAGTGCGGCCTGATTCACCTGGAACAGGTGTTTGATGAAAACATCTACACCCTGCGCGGGCAAGCCCTGCACGCCAAAGTGGATCAGCCCAGCGTCGAAACCGCCAAAGGTGTGCGTGTGGAGCGTGCCTTGCCGCTGTGGCACGACGCGCTTGGTCTGGTGGGCAAGTCGGACGTGGTGGAGTTTTTGGCGGGTGGCGTGCCTTACCCTGTGGAATACAAACATGGCAGCCGCAACAAGGCCGCCGCCATCGCCGCGTGTGACGACATTCAACTGGCCGCGCAAGCCATGTGCCTGCAGGCCATGACCGGCAAAGCGGTGAACGAGGGTGCCCTTTACTACGCCACCTCCAAGCGGCGGCGCGTGGTGCCTATCACCGAACAACTGCGCGCAGAGGTGGCGCAGACCGCCGATGCCATTCGCCACATGCTGGCCAGCGGAAAATTGCCGCCGCCCTTAGTGGCGGAGCAAGCGGCCCTGCGCTGCAAGGCCTGTTCGCTACAAGAACGGTGCCAACCACAGGCCACGCACGCAGGCGTGCTGGCCGCGCGTGCCGCCCTGTTTGATCCTGACGCCTAGCGTCTCCACAGTGGCCCCACTTCACCATGCAACTCCTCAACACCCTGTACATCACCACGCCCGAGACGTATTTGCGGCTTGACAACGACACCTTGCGGGTCGAGGTGGACCGAGAAACCCGGTTGCGTGTGCCGCTGCACCACGTGAGTTCAGTCGTGTGTTTTGGCCACACGGGGTTGTCGGCACCGCTCATGCACCGGCTGGCAGAAAGCGGCATAGCGCTGGTGCTGCTGGATGACAACGGCCGCTTCAAGGCCCGCCTGGAAGGTGCAGTGTCGGGCAATGTGCTGCTGCGCCAAGCGCAGTTTCAGCGTGTGGCTGACCCCGCTTTTACGCTCGATATGGCGCGAGCCAGCGTGGCGGGCAAGATTAAAAACACCCGGCAAGTCTTGCAGCGCGGTGCCCGCGAGGCCAAGGCAGAAGATGAAGCCAAGGTGCTGACGCGTCTTGCCGATGACTTGGCCGCCGCCCTGCGTGCATTGCCAGACGTCAAAGACCTGGACACCCTGCGGGGTGTGGAGGGCTCTGCAGCCCGCCAATACTTCAGCGGTTTGAACCTGTTGGTTCGCCCCGATCAGCGGGCCGCCTTTTCCATGGATGGGCGCACGCGCCGCCCGCCGCGTGACCGGTTCAACGCCATGCTGTCCTTCTTGTATGCCATGTGGATGAACGATTGCCGCAGTGCGCTGGAGGCTGCCGGGCTGGACCCGCAGGTGGGTTTCCTGCACGCCTTGCGTCCCGGCCGCGCCGCTTTGGCACTGGACTTGATGGAAGAGTTTCGCCCCTGGGCCGACCGCCTGGCGTTGACGCTAATCAACCGGGGGCAATTGAGTGCTGACGACTTTGCGCTGCGCGAAGGTGGCGGTGTGCTGTTGGAGCCGGATGCCCGCAAGACCGTGGTGGTCGCGTACCAGGAGCGCAAAAAGGACGAGATCAATCACCCCCTGCTGGCGCAGTCCGTGCCTTTGGGGCTGGTGCCCTTGGTGCAGGCGCGCTTGTTGGCGCGGGCCATGCGTGAAGACGACGCACCCTATGTGCCCTTCGTGGCGAAGTGAGGCGGCGTGATGCTGGTGCTTGTTTGTTATGACGTCAACACCGAAACCAAGGCCGGGCGGCGGCGCTTGCGCCGCGTGGCGCGGGTTTGCGAAGGCATAGGCCAGCGAGTACAAAAGTCGGTTTTTGAATGCCAGTTGGATATGGCGAAGTTTGAGGCGTTGGAACGTGAACTGCTGGCAGAAATTGACACCAAGACGGACTGCCTTCGGCTCTACCGTATCCCCCAAACACGCGGGTTTGAGGTTTTGGAGCATGGCGCGTTCACGGCGGTTGACTTTGATGGGCCGCTGGTGCTTTGACGGCAGGATGGTGCCGCCGTTTGGTGAATCTCATGGTATGGTCATGGCCGCGAACCCCAAGTGATTGCATTTTCACCAAGTGGTTCGCACTCTTCGTAAACCATTGTTTTAAATGATTTATTCTTGTTTCTCACGCACACTGGCGTATTGATTAATGCACTTGCTGCAAGGTTCGCGCAAATACAAGAAAAAATTGTTTCCAGACAAAGCTTTGGCGCAGAAGGGGTTCGCCCGCCAGCAATGGCGGGCGTGGATTGAAACATCCCGAGTCAGGCCAGTCGATCAGGGTTGGGGGTTCGCCCGCCAGCAATGGCGGGCGTGGATTGAAACCGGGAGCCTGAATGGCGCATCTGGTTCGCCCGCCAGCAATGGCGGGCTAAACCCGCGAATGGCGCGTGGATTAAACGCCCGCCGGCATGGCGGCGTGAGTGGCTGCCGTTACGGTTCGCCCGCCAGCAATGGCGGGCGTGGATTGAAACTGTGAGCTCGGCTGGGAATACGATGGCAACGGTTCGCCCGCCAGCAATGGCGGGCGTGGATTGAAACCAACGGGCAGTCCATGGCCGGCACTGGTCATGGTTCGCCCGCCAGCAATGGCGGGCGTGGATTGAAACCCATTGGTGTCACATTATGGATAGCGAGCTGGTCGGTTCGCCCGCCAGCAATGGCGGGCGTGGATTGAAACGCCTAACGCCGCGCTAACCGGGCCTCAAGGGCGGGTTCGCCCGCCAGCAATGGCGGGCGTGGATTGAAACCCGCTGGCTATTACGGCGGTTTACCCTATTGGCTGGTTCGCCCGCCAGCAATGGCGGGCGTGGATTGAAACATCAAACATCCATGAATCAATTGACTCTCAGCTGGCAGGTTCGCCCGCCAGCAATGGCGGGCGTGGATTGAAACTTGGCAGGCATCCGACAAAGTGGAGCGATGGTTCGCCCGCCAGCAATGGCGGGCGTGGATTGAAACAAGGCCAGCGCCTCATAACTCAGGTTGTCATGAAGTCGCCCGCCAGCAATGGCGGGCGTGGATTGAAACGCACTCAGCAATGGCGGGCGTGGATTGAAACCAGGCTTCCCCCCTAACCGTAGGTTCGCCCGCCAGCAATGGCGGGCGTGGATTGAAACCCGCCCTTGCGGTCTTCAAAGCCTGCCAGGTCGTGGGGTTCGCCCGCCAGCAATGGCGGGCGTGGATTGAAACCATGATGGCCACCGTCAAAGCCAACGGCACGGGGTTCGCCCGCCAGCAATGGCGGGCGTGGATTGAAACCTTTGGTGGTAGCCCATGCAGGCCCGTCATGCCAGGGTTCGCCCGCCAGCAATGGCGGGCGTGGATTGAAACCCCGCGCCGCAGCTGTTGGAGCAGGAGCCGGTGCCGGTTCGCCCGCCAGCAATGGCGGGCGTGGATTGAAACTTCTGCAATGGCGGGTTATGGCGGCTCGGCAGGGAGGTTCGCCCGCCAGCAATGGCGGGCGTGGATTGAAACCAACAATGTCCGCCCTGAAGCCTTCCCTGTGTTCGCCCGCCAGCAATGGCGGGCGTGGATTGAAACGGCTACGACACGCCAGATCGTGACGTGGTGGGCAGGTTCGCCCGCCAGCAATGGCGGGCGCAGGTTCACCCCCGTAATTGGCTGACGATTGGCACTTGGTTACAGACCACCTTCGCAGGCACGCACTATCCGATCCGCCCTTACGCTGCACCTTCTGTGCGACTGGGTGCGGTGTAGTGTTCCAGCATGGCTTGCAGGTTTTTTGAGTTGATCGGTTTTGGCAAGTGGTCGTCCATGCCTGCCTGCAGACAGGCTTCGCGGTCGGATGCCATGGCGTTGGCGGTGACGGCAATGATGGGGATGCGCTGGTTGGGCTGTTCCATGGCGCGGATTTTTTCCGTGGCTTGCAGTCCGTCCATGACGGGCATTTGCATGTCCATCAGCACAACGTCCCATGGTGAATGAGGGAACAGGTCCACCGCTTCCTGGCCGTTTTGTGCCAGCACCACGGTGTGGCCCCACTTTTTGAGCAAGGTCGTGGCCAGCATCTGGTTCACCGGGTGGTCTTCGACCAACAGCACCAGCAGCGGGCGCGGGGCGACTGGCGTGGGCGTTGCTTGCGTGATGGGCGCTCCTGGTGCCCCCGGGGTTGTCGTGTTCGAAGTCATCGGCAAAATGGAATGGATCAGCTCAGTCGTTGCCCGGTGTTCAGGAGGGGCTGATACATGATGCAAAAAATTCAGGCGGGTTTTATCAGGTCACCACAAACCCGGCCCCGCCCGGCGTGCTTGGCGTTGTAAAGCTGTGCATCGGCTTGCGCCAGCAGTGCCATGACATCGCCCGAGCCTTTTGCGCCCCGGCCGGCAACGCCCAGACTTACGGTGACCACTTTGGCAATATCGGATTGCTCGTGTGCTATGGATTTTGACCGTACGCGCAGTTCCATGTCTTCGGCCATGGTCATTGCGCTTACAAAATCTGTATCGGGCAGGATGCAGGCAAATTCTTCGCCGCCGTAGCGCGCCACCAGGTCGGCTGGCCGCCGGAGGCCTTCTTTTAAGGCGCTCGATACCATGCGCAGGCAGTCGTCGCCGGCCTGATGGCCATAGTGGTCGTTGTAGCGTTTGAAAAAATCGACGTCGATCATGATCAGCGCCAAGGGCGAATCGTTTCGCACGGCGCGTGCCATTTCCATGCTCAACTGCTGGTCGAAGTAACGGCGGTTGTAGACCCCGGTCAGCCCATCGAGAAACACCAGTTTTCGCATCACGTCGGACTGGAATTTCAGCGTAAGGTGGGTTTTAACGCGGGCGCGCACCACGGCCGGGTTGACTGGTTTGGAAATAAAGTCCACCGCCCCCACGTCCAGCCCGTAGGTCTCTTGCTCGGCGTCGTTGTGGCCGGTCACAAAAATCACAGGGATGTTGCGGGTTGTTTCGTCGGTTTTGAGCTGTGTACACACCTCAAAGCCGTCCATTTCGGGCATGACGACGTCCAGCAAGATCAGGTCGGGTGGGTTTTCTTTGCAAAAGGCCAGTGCCTGCGGCCCGCTGGTGGCCATGAAAACCTGGTAGTCAGGGGCAAAAATTTGGTACATCACCTGAATGTTGATCGGCTGATCGTCCACCACCAACAGCTTGGGTTTGCTGTACGTTGGGTCGAGCAAATCAGCAATGGGGGTGTTGTCGTCAAACATGGTCAGATGGATGGGGCATTTATTGCATTCAGAGGTGCATTGAACCACACCCGGTGAAAAGTCAAAAGGGGCAGCTTTGAATTGATGTTGGCGTGGAGCCACTTCCATGTAAAAATCAAAAGCCAAATTACCAGGAGTCAAGCCCCATGCCCCGTCGCGCTACCAAAATCGTTGCCACACTTGGCCCCGCCTCCAGTGACCCCGCCTTGCTGGAGCAGATGATTCGCGCTGGCGTTAATGTGGTGCGGCTGAATTTCAGCCACGGCACAGCTGCGGACCACATCGAGCGCGCACGCATGGTGCGCGAGGTGGCGCAGCGCGCGGGCCGCGAGGTGGCCATCATGGCCGACTTGCAGGGGCCCAAAATCCGGGTGGGCAAGTTTGCCAAAGGCAAGGTCATGCTGGAGCCGGGGCAAAAATTTGTGCTCGATGCGGCGCGCACCGAGCTGGGAGACATTGATGCGGTCGGCCTGGACTACAAAGCTTTGCCGCGCGAAGTGAAGGCCGGTGATGTGCTCTTGCTCAACGATGGGCTGATTGTCATCACCGTGGACAGTGTGAAGGGTGAGCAGGTGTTTACCACGGTCAAACTCGGTGGCGAGTTGTCCAACAACAAGGGCATCAACAAACAGGGTGGCGGGCTGACCGCACCAGCGCTGACGGGCAAGGACATGGAGGACATCCGCACCGCCATGAGCTTTCAGGCCGACTATGTGGCCGTGAGTTTTCCCAAAAATGCGATTGACATGGAAATGGCGCGCCAGTTGTGCAATGTGGCGGCAGCCGAGTATGGGCACAAGCCCGGCATGATCGCCAAAATCGAGCGGGCCGAGGCGATTCCTCGATTGGAGGAGATTTTGCTGGCCAGCGACGGCATCATGGTTGCGCGTGGCGACTTGGCGGTAGAGGTGGGCAACGCGGCCGTGCCGGCGCTGCAAAAGCGCATGATCAAGCTGGCGCGCGAGCATGACAAGGTGGTGATCACCGCCACGCAGATGATGGAGTCCATGATCACCAACCCGGTGCCCACCCGCGCCGAGGTGAGCGATGTGGCCAATGCCGTGCTGGACGGTACCGACGCCGTGATGCTTTCGGCTGAAACCGCCTCCGGCAAATACCCGCTGGAAACCGTGATCGAGATGGCCAACATTTGCCTCGCAGCTGAAAGCAACGAAGACTTCAAGCTCGAGGCCGACTTTACCGGCAAGACCTTTGAGCGCATCGACCAGTCCATTGCCATGGGCGCTTTGTTTACCGCCCACCACCTGGGGGCCAAAGCCATCGTGGCCATGACCGACAGCGGCTCTACCGCCCTGTGGATGAGCCGCCATCTGATTCGGGTGCCCATTTACGCCCTGACCTCCAAAGTGCCTACGCAGCGCCTGATGACGCTTTACCGCAACGTTCAGCCCCTTCTGATCGACACCAGCGCCGACCGCGAAACCGCACTGGCCGAGGTCGAGTGTGATTTAAAAGCCCGTGGCATTGTTCAAACCGGTGATATTTATGCACTGACCTGCGGCCAGCCCATGGGCTTTGCAGGGGGCACAAACATGCTTCGGATTTGCGCCGCTTCCTGAAGTTTGCTGCGGGCCTGGGGCGCTAGAATTCGACGATACGGTAGTCAGCTACCCACCGGTTTTTAACTTCAACGGGGAACTCAAATGGCACTTGTCTCAATGCGCGAACTTCTGGACCACGCCGCTGCCAACGGCTACGGCATTCCAGCTTTTAATGTCAACAATCTGGAGCAGGTGCAGGCCGTCATGGAGGCGGCCAAAGAGGTGGGCGCTCCCGTTATCCTGCAAGCCAGCGCCGGTGCCCGCAAGTACGCTGGCGAAGCCTTCATCAAGCACCTGATTTCTGCTGCCGTCGAGATGTACCCCCACATCCCTCTGGTCATGCACCAGGACCACGGCCAGAGCCCCGAGATTTGCCAAGGGGCCATCAACCTGGGCTTCAGCTCGGTCATGATGGACGGCAGCCTTGAGGGCGATGGCAAAACCATTGCCAGCTACGAGTACAACGTTGAAGTCACCCGCAAGGTGGTGGACATGGCCCACGCCACTGGCGTCACGGTCGAAGGTGAATTGGGTTGTCTGGGCAGCCTGGAAACCATGAAGGGCGACAAGGAAGACGGCCACGGCACCGACGCCACCATGACCCGCGAGCAAATGCTCACCAACCCCGAGCAGGCGGCTGACTTTGTCAAGCGCACCCAGCTGGATGCCTTGGCCATTGCCATTGGCACCAGCCACGGCGCTTACAAGTTCACCCGCAAGCCCACAGGCGACATTCTGGCGATTGACCGTGTCATGGAAATCCACAAGCGCCTGCCCAACACCCACTTGGTGATGCATGGCTCTTCCAGCGTGCCGCAAGACCTGCTGGCCGCCATCAACCAGTACGGCGGCAAAATGAAAGAAACCTACGGCGTGCCGGTGGAAGAGATTCAAAAAGCCATCAAATTCGGCGTGCGCAAGATCAACATCGACACCGACATTCGATTGGCCATGACCGCTGCGGTGCGCAAGTTCATGTTTGAAAATCCCGAAAAGTTTGATGCCCGTGACTGGCTCAAACCAGCCCGCGAAGCCGCCAAAGGCATTTGCAAGCAACGCTACGTGGAATTTGGTTGCGAAGGCCAGGGTGCCAAGGTCAAGGGCCACAGCCTGTTCACGGTCGCTGGTCAGTATGCACGCGGCGAGCTGGCGCAAGTTGTTCAGTAATTTATAGCACTGTACGCAAGCTCCATGAGGGCTGCAGGCTCGTTCATAGGTAATTTGCCAGTTGAACGAGCCATTTTATTTTTGAAATCCCATGACCAATGCCCTGCACACTTCCGCACTGAGTTCTTTAACCTTGCTGGCCCGCGGCAAGGTGCGCGACAACTACGCCGTAGGTAACGACCGCATCCTGATGGTCGCCAGTGACCGCTTGAGCGCGTTTGACGTGATCATGGGCGAGCCCATTCCCGGCAAGGGTGCGCTGCTGACCAAAATGGCGCTGTTCTGGTTCGACAAGCTCGGACCCAAAGGTTTGAACATTTGCCCGATTCACCTGACGGGCGACGCCCCCGAGAGTGTGGTCACACCCGCTGAGGTACCGCAAGTGGTAGGCCGCTCCATGCTGGTCAAACGCCTCAAGCCCCTGCCAGTGGAGGCCGTGGTACGCGGCTACCTGGCGGGCAGTGGTTGGAAGGAGTACCAGGACAACGGCGCGGTGTGTGGCGTCAAGCTCCCTGCGGGTCTGAAAAATGCCTCCAGGCTTCCCGAGCCCATTTACACGCCAGCCGCCAAGGCCGCCGTGGGCGACCATGATGAGAACATCACGTTCGAGCAGACGGTGGAGATGATCGGGCTGGACCTGGCCACCCGCATCCGCGACCTCTCGATTGCCATCTACAAGGCGGCGGCCGAGTTTGCTCTGACCAAAGGCATCATCATTGCCGACACCAAGTTTGAGTTTGGTCTGGACAAGGATGGCACTTTGACCCTGATGGACGAGGTGCTGACGCCGGATTCTTCCCGCTATTGGCCGGTCGAAAGCTACCAGGAAGGGATCAACCCGCCCAGTTTTGACAAGCAGTTTGTGCGTGACTGGCTGGAGCATGCGCAGGTGGACGGCAAGCCCTGGAGCAAAACCCCGCCCGCGCCGCGCGTGCCCAATGAGGTGATTGCCAAAACGGCAGCCAAATACCAAGAGGCGTTGCAGCGTTTGACGGGCGAGTCGGCTTAAGCGCTCGTTTGAGCTGGTTTTTTGGGCGGTATCCGGGTCAAACGGCACCTGTTGCCAGCCGATCTTGAAAATTCAGGGCCGGGTAGTGTTGGCAAAGGGCATGCAACCCCTGCTCCAGCCGGTTTTGCCACCCCTGTCCGCGAGCCAGCGTGTCGTGCCACGCTTCTTGAATAATGTCCAAATCCATGGCCAGCATGTAATCCAATAAAGCAGCCGCTTGGGCCAGGTCTTTGTTGGCCTTGGTTCGCATGTTTTGCGGTCGCTCGCCGTACACAATCAGTTTGTGCAAGGCGTACCGCTGTGGCCTTGGCAGGTTGACGACCATCGGCCCGCTGCGCCCGAGCACCGTACTGGTCAGTGGGTCTTCCATGGACAGCTCCATGAATTTGAGCGGTTGCAGCGTCAAATTCAGCGAGTCGATGAAAACCGGGGCATCGCCGGTTCTGCCAATGCAGGTTAAAAAATCAATGTCAAAGTCGGGCTCATCGGCTTTTTTGTAAGTGGTTTGGCTCTGAATCGGGACAAAACCCATCTCCAGCGATTCGATCGCCCGGCGGGCGTCCATTCTGACTTCGGGCTGCAAGGCAATCGAGACATTTCGACCCGCATGGGCGAAGTCCAGGTCCAGGGTCATGGCACCGCTTTGCCAGGTGATGCCGAACAGGTTTTGGTAAGCCATGAAGGCGTGGGTGCCCACCAGAATGCCGCCGGCGCGGAAAAAACCGTGATCTCCCAGCCGGTTGATAACGCGGGCATGTTTGAGCGGAATTTGAATGCAGCCTAATTCCAGTGCAGCACGGGTTGCACGCAGCAAGACTTTTTCGGCCTGCGCGTGATGTCCGCTCTTGTGAGCATCGAGCAGGGTGCGTGTAGCTTCATCGTCCGGCCCGACATAGGTTTGAATCGGAATGCCATCGGGAGATTTGGCCTGGTAATACCAATAAGTTTTTTGTTTGATCTGCTTGCGCGTGAAGCCGCCAGGCAGGTCGGCCACGCAGCGGCCAATTTCTCGCTGCCGGGCCGCCGTGTCAAGCCCCGCAAAGGCCGCTTGGGCGGCGGCGGACATGTCGGTGTAGAGACTTGGCATTTATACTACCTTTTATGTTCTTGGAGTATAGCCAAAAGCCCTGACGCCGCCGACTAGAACATGTTCAGCTCAGCACCACACTGCTAAGTCGCCGCCGATACGTGGCCACGGTGGGGTCAACCGGGGGTATTTGGCCATCGGCCACCTTCACCTTGGGTGGCTCGATGATGTCCAAAATGGCGATGAAGGTTTTGCGCGCCAAGTCGTTGGCCCAGGTTTTGTCGCGCATCAGGATTTCCAGCAACTCGTCCATGGCACCGGTCCAGTTTTGGGCGGCCATCAGGGTTTGGGCTTTGCCAAAGCGGGCGTCAAAGTCGCGTTTGTTGGCAATAATTTTTTCATCAAAAAGGCTTGTTGCGCTTGTCAAATCTGCGCGATCAGCTACGAAATCAATAGCATTCATCCATCGCTGCAAAGCGTCAAAACGGCGCACCAAGGCGGCCTTGGCGATCACCGGGGCAAACGCCACCTTGGCGTCGTCATCACGCCCTTGTTGCAGCAGGTACTTGACGTAGTTGAAGCGGGCGTCTTCGTCGTCCGGGTTTTTGAGCGCAGCTTGATGCAGCGCTTCTTCCATGGCTTGGGGGTCGTCAGCAGCAGGTGCATCGCCTACGCTGACGCCAGTGACTTCGGCTTCCAGCACATCACCCTCAGGTACGTGCTTGTCCAGAAATTCCCGGATCTTGCCCTCGGGCAGCGCCCCCATGAATCCATCCACCGGTTTGCCACCCACCATCAGCACGCAGGTGGGGATGCTACGAATGCCAAAGGCCTGGCTCAGCTCCTGCTCTTGATCGGAGTCAATTTTGACCAGCTTGAAGCGACCGCCGTAGTCAGCTTCGAGCTTTTCAAGCAGCGGGCCGATGACCTTGCAGGGGCCACACCACGGGGCCCAGAAGTCGACCAGGACGGGCAATTGCATGGAGGCGGCCACCACCTGCGCATCAAAGTTTTCAACAGTTACGTTCATCATTGTTGGGTTCCCATTTTTGTCTATGGCCAGATGGTAACTGGACAGAGCTAGTGCTTAGTTGCACTAGGTTTACCCTGTCGCTGATTCGCCATTTCGGCCCGCTGCGCAGTGCGGCCATGAAGACCCGTAAAACAAGCCCGAGCTGTCACATTGACAATGAAGTGTTCTTGCCTGTAACCATTGCTGCGGGCATTGCTGTAAGCATTGAAATCGCGCCGCTTCCACCCATTTACCATCCACCTCAATTCACGCCACGGACTTTCTTTTGCCAGCACTTATTCTTACCGTCCTGGCGCTGCTGTTGGTCATGTGGCTGCTGGGCCAGCCTTATTGGCAGGCGCGCCAACGCCAGCGCGTGTACGAGCAGCCCTTTCCTGCAGCATGGCGCGACATCCTGAAGCGGCGGGTGCCTTATGTGCGGGCACTGCCTGCTGATTTGCAACTGCAGCTCAAAAAGCACATTCAGGTCTTCTTGGCTGAAAAGACTTTTATTGGCTGCGCCGGATTGGACATCACCGATGAAATTCGGGTGACGATTGCCGCGCAAGCCTGCTTGCTGCTGCTGAACGGCCCGCGCAATTACTACCCGGGCCTGCGCCAGATTCTGGTGTACCCGGGCAGCTTTGTGGTGCAACGCTCGCACACCGATGAGGCGGGCGTGGCGCACCACGGGCACGATGTGCTGGCGGGCGAATCCTGGTCTGACGGGCAGATCATCCTGTCGTGGCACGACACCGTGCGCGGCGCAGCCTCACCTGCCGATGGCCAAAACGTGGTCATCCATGAATTTGCCCACCAACTCGACCAAGAGACTGGCGTGGCCAACGGTGCACCCCGGTTGGCGCGGCGTGAACATTACGCGCGCTGGTCACAGGTGCTGGGGGCCGAATACCAGAAGTTGCAGGCACGCGCACATCCGTCCGGGCACGCGCGGGCGTCCTTGTTCAGCGACTACGGCGCAACCGACCCAGCGGAATTTTTTGCCGTCATTTCTGAAGTGTTTTTTGAACAGCCGAAGCAGATGGCGCAAGAACATCCGGACTTGTACCGCGAGTTGGCTGCCTTTTACCGGCTGGACCCCCTGAGTTGGTAACATCCCGGCAATGCATGCCCCCCAATCCCCACCGCCCCCAACCCGCGCCGACGAGCGCCTGGCCAAACGCGTGGCCCAGATGGTGCCCTGCTCACGTCGCGAAGCCGAACAATATATAGAGGGCGGCTGGGTGCGGGTGAACGGCTTGGTGGTGGAAGAGCCGCAGTTCCGGGTGCTTGATCAAAAAGTAGAGCTGGACAAAAACGCCAGCCTGATGGCCGTCACCCAAGTCACGCTGCTGATGCACAAGCCGCCCGGCTACGACGATGGCAGCGAAGATGACGATGACGAAGAAGATGAGCCCGCTGCACGTCCAGTCCGCCACCCCCGGTCACGCGCCCCCAAGAAGCCACGCTCGGCACGCCAGTTGCTCACGCCCGCCAACCGGGTGGCCGACGACCCCTCGGGCATTCGTAGCCTGAAGCGCCACTTTGCCGATTTAGCCGCCCCGGTGCCACTGGAAAATGGTGCGGGCGGCCTGATGGTGTTCACCCAGGATTGGCGGGTGGCGCGCAAGCTGATTGAAGACGCAGGGGTGATGGAGCATGAAGTGATCGTCGAGATCAAGGGCGAAGCCGCGCCTGAACAACTGCATCGGCTCAACCAGGGTCTGAGTGCTGACGGTCACCCCTTGCCGCGCGTCAAGGTCAGTGTGAACAGCACGGCACAGGACAAAAGCAAACTTCGCTTTGCCGTGAAGGGCTCGCATCCGGGTTTGATAGCCTACCTGTGTGAGCGTGTGGGCTGGCAGATTTTGAGCATGAAGCGCATTCGCATTGGTCGGGTGTTGCTGAGCGCGCTGCCCATCGGCCAGTGGCGCTATTTGCTGCCCCACGAGCGGTTTTGACCGCCCCCACGGAATCAATCTGGCATCAATTTACTCCTAATTTAATAGCTGCTCGCGCTTATATAACGTGCGCAAAAGGCCAATTTAATGCTTAAAAATACCCTTCAAAGCGGACTCTGGTTTGACCCCCAATCACTGGCAACCCGAACGGACCCTGGCGCTTGGGCGCGCGGGCTGATGCTGTACCGCAGCCAGCAGGTACTGAGCTTGGACATTGAAGTGATGAACGGCCACTGGCAGCTGCTGGGCGAGGTGCAAGGCAGCCGCCGCGCGCCCTACGAGGTGTCGGTCGAGTTGTCGATCTCGGCCAGCGGTCGCATCACGAGCTGGGGCTGCGACTGCGAATGCCCCGTCAGCATTGACTGCAAACACGGCGTGGCCCTGACGCTCAAAGCCGCCTACCAGGGCCTGCGACTGCTGGGCAACAATCCGGCAATGCCCCGGGCCAGCTACCGCCCCAGCCCCGAGCAGGTGGAAGCTGAGCGGCTGGCCGCTCTGGCCCAAAAGCAGGAGCAGGCCCGCATGGAGGCAGAAAACCAGCTGCTGCGCTGGTTGCAGGCGATTGACCGCGCTGGCCAGCCCGAGGTGGCCATCGATGAGGAGGACGACTATCTGCCCAGCTTGGTGCGACGCAAGAGCCCCCCCAAAGACGAGGTGTTTCTGTACTTCATCCACCTGGAAGGTGCCAACACTGCCAAGCCCACGCTGCGCATGGAGGTGGTGCAGTCCTACATCAAGCAAAACGGCGACTGGGCCAAACCCAAAGGCCTGCGCGGCCTGCCCTATGCGGGCCTGCCGATCTACGACCGTGCCACCGCACTCGACCGTGAAGTGCTGCAACTGGTCAACGCCCTGCCAGATCCGCACCGCTACCGTTACAGCTACAGCGTCAGCAACGAGACCAGCGGTCAACCGATGGGGCGCGTGGGCCTGCTCGCACTGGAGCAGGCGGCCAGCACCGGGCGGCTGTTCATGGCCGCTGCCGACGGAACGCCCGGGCCCGTGTTGCGCTGGGGGCCACCCCAGCCGCTGCAGTGGCAATGGCACGAGGTCACCACCACGCAGGGCGGCGAGCCTAGCTGGGCCTTGCGCGCCGATTTGGCCGAGCCCGGCACCAAGCTGTGCCTGAACTCGCCACCCTTGTACCTGGATCTGGTGCATGGCCTGGTCGGCCCGGTGCAAAGTGATGGCCTGAACGCGGAAAAGCTGGAAGTGCTGCTCCAAGCCCCCCCACTCAAACCGGCGGCGCTGGAAAAACACCAGCTGCCCTTGCTGCAAAGCTTGGGCCAACTGCCCCCGCCCCCGGTTCTGCAATCGCTCACCACCTTGACCGATCTGGTGCCCACTGCCTGCCTGCACATTGCCCCGGTACCCGCCCAAGACGCTGCGCTCAAAGGCCTGCTGCAAGCCCAGTTGCGCTTTGACTATGGTGGCCACCGCGGCTGGTGGACCGGCCAGGGCTCCAGCGTGCTGGTGCAACGCGGATCGGAAAAGTTTTTGCTAAAGCGCGACCTGGACGCCGAGCTGGAGGCTACGCTGCGCCTGTCCGAGCTGGGCCTGCGTTCGGCCGACAAGGGCTTTTTTGGCATTCCCCCCGGTCAATCCCAGCAGCGCTGGCTGCAGTGGGCCGACGAGGGCTTTTCCACGCTGCGCGAAGCCGGTTTTGAGGTCAGCACGGAAGAAGCCCTGAACAGCTGGGTGCTGCGGGCCGACGCCCTGAACGTCGCGCTGGAGCCGCAGGGCGGTGAGGGCGACGCTTTGGACGAAGACGGCCAGGAAGTCACCACTTCGCCCTGGTTTGACCTGTCGCTGGGCATGGAGATCAACGGCCAGCGCCACAACATCCTGCCCTGGCTGCCCGAGCTGATTGCGCAGGCCAGCGCCAGCGCGCTGGACCCAGTGACCGGCCTGCCCGAACTGCCGCCTTTCATCTACCTGAAAGCGCCCGGCGGCCAAGGCTTTGTGCGCCTGCCCACCGACGGCCTCAAACCCTGGATGGCCGCTCTGCTGGAGCTGGTGGGCGACCGCAGCCACGATTTTTCAGGTGACAGCCTCAAACTCTCACGACTCGATGCCATGCGCACCACCGCCGCGCTGGGCGAAGGCGTGATCTGGGAAGGTGCGCAAGAGCTGCGCACCATGGTGCAACAACTTAGTGGCCGCGCAGAGATGCCCGAGGTGCCGGTGCCCGCCAGCCTGCAGGCCAGTTTGCGCCCCTACCAGCAGCAGGGCCTGAACTGGCTGCAGTTCTTGCGCACCCATGGGCTGGCCGGCATTCTGGCCGACGACATGGGGCTGGGCAAAACCCTGCAAACGCTGGCCCACATCCAGGTCGAAAAGGAGGGCGGTCGGCTCACCCATCCGGCACTCATCATTGCACCGGTGAGCCTGATGGGAAACTGGAAGCGCGAGGCCGAGCGTTTTTGCCCGCAGCTGCGCACGCTGGTGCTGCACGGCAAAGACCGCCACGAGGTGGCCGACACCATTGCCCAGCAGGACATCATCATCGCGCCCTACTCGCTGCTCAAGCGCGACCGCGAGCGCTGGCTCGACGCCAAGTGGCACCTGGTGGTGCTGGACGAGGCACAAAACATCAAAAACGCCAACACCCACGCCGCGCAGGTGGTGGGCGAGCTGCAAACACGCCACCGCTTGTGCCTGTCGGGCACGCCGATGGAAAACCATTTGGGTGAAATCTGGAGCTTGTTTCACTTTTTGATGCCCGGTTTTCTAAGCAGCCAAAAACGCTTTACCGAGCTGTTTCGCAACCCGATCGAAAAACAGGGCAACCCCGAACGCATGACGCAGCTGCGCGCGCGCATCACCCCGTTCATGCTGCGCCGCACCAAGGCGCTGGTGGCTGGCGAGCTGCCGCCCAAGGTGGAAACCGTGATGCGCGTGGAGCTGGCGGGCAAGCAGGCCGATTTGTACGAAACCATTCGGCTGGGCATGGAAAAAACCGTGCGCGAGGCGCTCAGCAGCAAGGGGCTGGCCAAATCGCAGATCACCATTTTGGACGCGCTCCTGAAGCTGCGCCAAGTGTGCTGTGACCCGCACCTGCTCAAACTGCCGGCGGCGCAAAAGGTCAAAACCTCGGCCAAGCTGGAGCAACTGATGGAGCTGCTGCCCGAGATGCTGAGCGAGGGGCGGCGCATTTTGTTGTTCTCGCAGTTCACCACCATGCTGGCGTTGATTGAAGACGAACTGAAAAAGCGCAACATCAGCTGGGTCAAACTCACCGGCCAAAGCCAGAACCGCGAGGCGCTGATTGAGCAATTCACCAGCGGGCAAGTGCCGCTGTTTCTCATCAGCCTCAAAGCGGGCGGCGTTGGCCTGAACCTGCCGCAGGCCGACACCGTCATCCACTACGACCCGTGGTGGA
This sequence comes from Candidatus Rhodoferax bjergmarkensis, assembly GCA_016708345.1. Classification (GTDB taxonomy): domain Bacteria; phylum Pseudomonadota; class Gammaproteobacteria; order Burkholderiales; family Burkholderiaceae_C; genus Rhodoferax; species Rhodoferax bjergmarkensis. The sequence continues at coordinate 217,862 of JADJFX010000008.1, read as the reverse complement.
ACCCGGCGGCCGAAAACCAGGCCACCGACCGCGCCCACCGCATCGGCCAGACACAATCGGTGTTTGTCTACAAGCTGGTGGCCCAAGGCACCATTGAAGAGCGCATTCTGGCCCTGCAAGAACGCAAAGCCGCGCTGGCTGACACCATGTACAGCGGCTCCACCGGTCGCAAGCAGCCACTGTTTACCGAAGGTGATCTGGCGGAACTGCTCAAACCGCTGTCGGCTTGATCAGTTCGGTTCAGGGCTGGTCAACGCCCAAAAATTCAGCCAATGCCGGGGTGCTCAAGGCACCATTGTTGGTGACGATCTGGCCGGTTCGCAAGTTGCGGGCCAAGATGTAGGGCACCGACTCCACGCCCAGGCTGTTGAAAAGCTCGGTGTTGTTCTTGATGGCCTGCTCCATCTCGGCAGAAATACTGGCCGAGGCAGAAATACCGCCGGTGTTGGCCAACACAGATGCTTCATGCTCGCTCATCAGCTCGGTCGGGTTGGCGGCGGCCAGCAGGGCCGCGCCCTGAGGCACGCTTTTGCCACCCATGATCGAAATCGGAATCCACACGAATTTGACCTTTTTGTGCAGGGGCAGCGATGCCTGCCACAGGTGGCCGCAATGGGGGCATTGGGGATCAAACATCACATACACCGTGTTGGCACTCATCATGGCACCGACGGTGAAACCTTTGCCCTGGGCTGCGACCGCCTCATAGGGCTGCGCCGGCTTGGCCGCTTTGGGCTGGTCGGTGGTGTTTTGCCGGGAGCAGCCCCCCAAGGCCACAGCCAGTGCAGTTGCGAGGATCAAGACCAGTTGCATGCGTTTCACAGGGAATTCCTTGGCGGGCTTAAAGGGTGAGATGGTAGCGAAATGCTTGGTGCCGTGCATGGCACCCTTAACGAGATGTTTGCTCAGGGTTGGGCGGCTTCTTTGGCCCGCATTTTTGCGCCGATGTACTCACCATGCGTGACATGCAAGAGTGAGGCAATCTTGCTGATCAGGTGATTTTCATGGGCATCCAGATGCCCGTCGGCATAGGCAACCTGCCACATTGCTTCAATCATGTTCACTTTGTGCGCATGGCTGAAGTGCTCATTGATGCTGGTGGTAAATCGGTGGTAGTCATAGGCGCTTTGGGCGGTGTGCTCAGCTTGGGCCACCAATTGGTTCAGCTCAGGATCGGTCAGGGCAAATTGGTGCCGCAGCGCCGTCGCCAAAATGGTGCGCTCAGCGGGGTGAATTTCAGGGTCGGCCCGCATCACTTCAACCAGCAATACCGAAGTTGCAAGTTGCACTGCGTGCTCGCGCGCTTCAGGTTTGGGGCTGTGCGCCGCAGCCGTCATGGCGTTGAAAAGGTCTTTCAGGGTGTGCAGCATGGCGGTGAGGATACTGGGTTGGATTGAACCTGCATTAGACACCCATGAAGGGAATCCGTTCCAGCCCATCACTTCAAAACCTTTGTCCCGCAGGCAGTCCCTAAAACCAGGACAAGGGAAAACCGGAACAATGCATGCATGATGTCAGATGGATAGAATCCGCCCAGTTGCGAATTCAAGAACAGAAGGAAATATTATGTCCACACCCTCAACCCAAGCCAAAGCTCAGGGCCAAGCCCACGAAGTGGACCCGGTCGAAGCGGTCGTGTCTGCCATGCCTTTGGTGCTGCCCATCGCGGGAGCAGTGCTGATGTTTTTGCTGGCATTCATTGCTGTTTCCATGGCTTGACTCTGCCACGTAAGCCAGTCCGGCACATTCAACTGGCGGCTTGATTTGCACGAATTTGGTGCAATGCGCATGCACATAATGCAATGCGTTTTTTGCATAACTTTTCAGAAAAACTGGCAGACATTCGCCAGTCAACTTCATAAAATTGTAGGCTGCGCATGATTCAGCCAGCCGAGCCTTGTGTGCAACCCTCTGAGATACGGGTTGCCCACACAGCATCACCCCCAAGGGCAGACCGAATCGCACGCAGTGAAGACCGGTGAGATGAGCTGTTTCTGTTGAACAAGCTTTTTTGACAAAAACCGATTTTTCAAAATAAATGGTCTCAAAGGCCCGGTAAGTCTTTGACCCGTTTGGTTTGAAAAAGACGATTTTTTAACTCTGGAGCTTTTCAATGAACTCACCCGTGATGCAAGGCCTGAACCTGAACACACCCAGCTACGTCAAACATGCGAAATTGATCGCATGGGTTGCCGACATGGCCGCCCTGACCAAACCTGCCAACATTCACTGGTGTGACGGCAGCGAAGAAGAATACGCCCGCCTGTGCCAACAGCTTGTCGATGCCGGCACTTTCAAAAAACTCAACCCTGCCAAACGCCCCAACAGCTTCCTGGCCTGCTCCGACCCATCGGACGTGGCGCGCGTGGAAGACCGCACCTATATTTGCAGCGCCAAGAAAGAAGACGCAGGCCCCACCAACAACTGGATGGCCCCGGCCGATATGCGCGCCACGCTGCAGCCCCTGTTTGACGGCTGCATGGCAGGGCGCACCATGTACGTGGTGCCCTTCTCCATGGGACCGCTGGGCAGCCACATCGCTCATATCGGCATCGAACTGACCGACAGCGCCTACGTGGCCGTCAACCAAAAAATCATGACCCGCATGGGCAAGGCCGTGTACGACGTGCTGGGTGCCGATGGCGATTTCGTTCCTTGTATGCACACCGTGGGCGCACCCTTGGCGGCCGGCGAAAAAGACAGCACCAGCTGGCCTTGCAACCCCAAGACCAAATACATCGTGCATTATCCCGAAACGCGCGAAATCTGGTCTTACGGCTCCGGCTACGGCGGCAACGCTCTCTTGGGCAAAAAGTGCCTGGCACTGCGCATCGCCTCCACCATGGGCCGCGACCAAGGCTGGCTGGCTGAGCACATGCTGATTTTGGGCGTGACCTCGCCCGAAGGCAAAAAGTACCACATTGCCGGTGCCTTCCCCAGCGCTTGCGGCAAGACCAACTTCTCGATGCTGGTGCCGCCTGAAGCCGGTTTTGCGGGCTGGAAAGTCACCACTATCGGTGACGACATCGCCTGGATCAAACCCCATGCCGACGGCAAGATGTACGCCATCAACCCCGAAGCGGGTTACTTTGGCGTGGCACCCGGCACCAACATGCATACCAACCCCAACTGCATGCGCAGCTTGGACAAAAACGTAATCTTCACCAACGTAGCCCTGACCGACGACGGTGATGTGTGGTGGGAAGGCATGGAAAAGGACACCGGCACCGTGCCCGAGCACCTGATCGACTGGCAGGGCAAAGATTGGACACCGGCCATTGCCAAAGAAACCGGTGCCAAAGCCGCCCACCCCAATTCACGCTTTACCGTGGCAGCCATCAACAACCCGGCACTTGATGCGCAATGGGACGACGCGAACGGCGTTGCGATCGACGCCTTTATCTTCGGTGGCCGTCGCTCCACCACCGTGCCACTGGTGACCGAAGCCCGCACCTGGATGGAAGGCGTGTACATGGCCGCCACCATGGGTTCCGAGACCACCGCAGCCGCTTTTGGCCAGCAAGGCGTGGTGCGCCGCGACCCGTTTGCCATGCTGCCCTTCTGCGGCTACAACATGAGCGACTACTTCCAGCATTGGCTGGACATGGAGCACAAGCTGGAAGACACCGGCCACACCCTGCCCAAGATCTACTGTGTGAACTGGTTCCGCAAGGGAGTCGACGGCAAGTTTGTTTGGCCCGGCTACGGTGACAACATGCGCGTGCTCAAGTGGATGATTGACCGCATCGAAGGCCAAGCCAAGGGAGCGGAGCATATGTTCGGCATCAGCCCAACCTATGACGAGATCACATGGAACGGCCTGGAGTTCACGCCAGAACAGTTCACCACTGTGACCAGCATCGACAAAGCCGCTTGGACCCAAGAGCTGGTGCTGCACGACGAGTTGTTCCAGCAACTGGCCTACCACTTGCCCAAAGAGTTGGTAGAAACCAAGGCCCTGATCGAAAAACGCCTGGCAGCCTGACCTGCATTGGTCTGACGTGACAAGGGGCCAGGGGGAGCATCTCCCTTGGCCCCTTGTGCGTCCCGGGGTTTGTTTAATCCCCGAAGCAAATCCCCAGGTCGCGCCCGGTTTGCAGGGTGTCACAGTCCAAGGGGACCGCTTTCATGCGCCCTGCCACTTCTTCCAGACCAACGTAATTCACATTCGGGAACGCCAAGGCGACCATAACGCCAGACAGACCCTCGTCGAGCGCCCGAACCGCAGCCGTGCCAAAACGCATGGCCGCCAGCCGGTCAAATGAGGTAGGGCTGCCGCCGCGCAGCAAGTGGCCCAACACCACCACACGGGTGTCCTTGCCGGTGCGACGGGCGAGTTCAGCACCAATTTGCTCGCCAATTCCGCCCAATCGCTCAGCATGGCCGATTTCTGCCTCCGCCACCAAGGCGCGTTCCCCCTCTCGTGGCAAGGCCCCTTCGGCCACCACCACCAGCGAATACAGGCGACCTTCGGCATCGCGTTCCTTAATCTTGGCCGCCACCTTGTCCAGGTCGAACGCAATTTCGGGGATGAGAATGGCATGCGCACCACCCGAAATACCTGCGTGCAATGCAATCCAGCCCGCATAGCGCCCCATCACTTCAACAACCATCACGCGCTGGTGGCTTTGGGCGGTGCTGTGCAAGCGGTCAATGCATTCGGTGGCAAACGAGACTGCAGTGTCAAACCCGAAAGTGGTGAAAGTTTTGTCAAGGTCGTTGTCAATGGTCTTGGGCACACCCACCACGCGCAAACCCTTGCGGTGCAATTCATTGGCAATCGTGAGCGATCCATCGCCACCCACCGACACCAGCGCATCAATACCCGCCCGCACAAAGTAGGAAATAAGCTCATCGGAGCGGTCTGTGTCTACCACCGAACCATCAGGCTGGACGACCGGGAAATGAAAGGGATTGCCTTTGTTGGTGGTGCCAATGATGGTGCCTCCCAAGTGAGAAATGCCGCGCACGTGTTCACGCGTCAGCTGCACCACACCACCCTTGGGATAGAGATGAGGCTGCAAAATACCGGTAAATCCGTCGCGAATGCCCCAGCACTCCCAACCCCGATTGGCGGCTGCCGAAACGACCGCTCGGATTACTGCATTAAGACCAGGGGCATCACCACCGCCAGTGCAAATGGCGATACGTCGAATTGGTTTTGTCATTAAGTACTCCGGCGAGCGTTAAAAAACCCAAGGATAAGCCGAAATCTGCCCAGCCCCCAAACTCAACAAGGCAACTTATTCAAATATTTATTTCACCTGCAGATCACACGCACAATGCACGTATGAAGATTCAACTGCTGTCCGACCTGCACCTTGAAGTCCATCCCCAATGGGTGGCAAGCTGCGCACCCGAGGCAGATATCCTGGTGCTGGCTGGCGACATTGGCTCTTATCAGGAGGGCTCACACCTCTGTGATGAGGACTTCGGGCTGCACCGCTTTTCCCCCCTGTATGGCTGGCCCACGCCGGTGCTGTATGTGCCGGGCAACCACGAATATGACGGCATGGATTTTGACCACGCGCACGCACGCCTGCGCGGCACTTGCGAGCGGCTTGGTATCACTTGGCTGGAGCGCGAAGTCTTCACTTGGCCTGCTTGCGCCACATCCCCAAAAGCTGTGCGTTTTATCGGCACCACGCTGTGGAGCGACTTTGATGCACTTGCGATGAGCGACGCGCAGCCCAAAAACCACGTCAACGAATCTCTCACGAGCCTGCTCAAGGCACGTGAAAAAGCTTTTCGCGCGGCCAACTACTACCTCCATAAGACCGGCACAACGCGCAGCGGTCTTCCCATGTTGGCACCAGCCGTACGTGATCAGGCGCTGGTATGCCAACACTGGTTAAGGGGCGCATTGAACGAGCCTTTTGACGGCATCACCGTAGTGGTAACTCACTTTGCACCCAGCTTGGGGAGCATCGACCCCCGCTACGGAAAGACTCCGGGCACCGCCGGATTTTGCAATGCGCTGGACGACTTGCTGCCCCATGCACAGATGTGGCTGCATGGGCATTTGCACGCCCCGAGCGACTACGTCAAAAATGGCTGCCGCGTCATCGCCAACCCATTGGGATATGCCAGAAAAGGCGAGCAAGCAGCCTTCAAGGCGGCGTTTTGCATTGAACTTTGATGCTCACTTTTATTGCCATCTTGGTTGATTTGATTGCCGCCTTGATTACACTGAACCATTACCTGAGGACCCAGATATGAAAATTCTTCTTGCTGTAGATGGCAGCCCCTACACCAAAAAAATGCTGGCTTACCTTGCCACGCATGAGTTGTTTGCTCAGGGCAGCGACTTCACGGTATTCACCGTTCAGCCAGCCCTGCCCCCACGCGCTCGCGCTGCGGTGGGCAAAGAAATTGTGGAGCAGTATTACGCCGATGAGGCCGAAAAAGTGATCGCACCTGTGACCAAATTTTTGCTGCGCCATGGCATCAATGCCAAGAGCAACTGGAAAGTCGGCCCGGTCAGCGAGGCCATTGCGAAGTTTGCCGAGAGTGAAAAGTTTGACATGCTCATCATGGGCTCGCACGGTCATGGCGTTCTGGCAAACCTGGTGATGGGCTCGGTGGCGACCAAGGTGCTGGCCAGTTGCTCGGTGCCAGTGCTGTTGGTGCGTTGAGACAAGATTGACGAACGAGGAGTAACCCACGTGACTATTTTTGTTCTGCATGAATCAGCCGCGCTTCGTGGCTATCTGAAATCAATGCTGGAGCACAAGGCATCAGACCTTTACATGATTGTCGGTGCCCCCCCTTCTGTCAAGGTACAGGGCTCACTGCAGGCGCTGCCTTTGCCACCGCTGATTGCCGGCAGCGTTCGCTCCCTGGTCAAGTCGATCCTGAGTGAATCCCAGATGCAAAAATTCGAGAACGATCTGGAGTGCGATCTGGCGGGCATCCTCGATGGTTTGGGGCGGTTTCGCTTCAACATCTACTGGCAGCGCGGTGAGGTAGCCATGGTAGTGCGCCACGTGGAATCAAAAATCCCAAGCATTGAAGATCTCAAGATGCCCGCCATCCTGAAAAATCTGATTCTGCTCAAGCGCGGATTATTGCTCGTGGTCGGGGCGGCTGGCGCAGGCAAATCGACTACGCTGGCGGCCATGCTGGAACATCGCAATTCAACGTTACCCGGACATATTCTGACCATCGAAGACCCGATTGAGTTCATGTTCCGACACAAGAAATCGATCGTGAGCCAGCGCGAAGTCGGTATTGACACGCGTTCGTTTGATATGGCTTTGCGCCACGCTCTGCGGGAGGCTCCTGACGTCATCATGATCGGCGAACTGCGGGATCGTCAAACCGTGCAACATGCCATGAACTATGCAGAGACTGGGCACTTGTGCGTGTCCACCATGCACGCCAACAACGCAAACCAGGCTATTGAGCGAATTCTCAATTTTTTCCCAGAAGACGCCCACAAGCGCATATTGCTGGACCTGTCGCTGAACTTGCAAGGCGTTATTGCCCAGCGACTAATCCCCGGCGTCAACAAAAAGCAGATTGCGGCCAGTGAAATCATGTTGCAGTCACCGTATATTGCCGACATGATTGGAAAAGGCAAGGTTGACCAGTTGCGGGCACAAATCAGCAAGAGCAATGAACTCGGCATGCACACCTTTGACCAGTCGCTGTTCCAGCTTTATGCTGCAGGTGAGATCACCTTGGAGCAAGCCTTGGCCAACGCTGAGTCCAAAACCGATTTGTCGGTTCGCATCCGCACTGAACTCAGTGGCGCACGCAGACCGGCACCCAGCACTGGGCCAAAGGGATAACATCCCGATATGGCTTGAGGAGTCGGGATGCAATGCGAAGCGCAAGACGCGCCTTCGTACAGACCTGTTCAGGTATGAACGTCACGTGGCCAATCCACCTGAGCGGCTTGCGACAAAGCAGCACGCCCGAATCCGGCGTGTGAAATTGGGGAGCTTGTTTTTTTGCCACATCCCAAGCTTGATTTACTCCCAAGCTGTAATGGAGGTTGACCATGCACCATGTCCGTGAAGCCGCTGTTGCTGGCGCTTTTTACCCCTGGCACCGTGAAGCCCTGATGGACGAAGTGGCCAGCTTGCTGGCCGTGGCCGATGCCCAGATGGATGGCACAGTCACAGCGCCCAAAGCACTGATCGTTCCGCATGCAGGCTATATTTATTCTGGTGCCACGGCCGCACTTGCTTATGCCCGACTGGCTGGCGCGCGAGACAGCATCGAACGCGTTGTGCTGCTTGGCCCCGTTCACAGGGTTCCCGTGCGAGGCTTGGCCCTGGCCGGTGCCAGTGCTTTTGCCACACCACTGGGCGAGGTTCAAGTAGATGCACAAGCTATCACACGCCTGTCATCGCTGCCCCAAATCGTGACCAGCGCTGCGGCCCATGAACTGGAACACTCGCTAGAGGTGCAGCTGCCCTTCCTGCAGACCGTGTTGCCCAACTTCAAGCTGGTGCCGCTGGCCGTGGGTGACGCCTCCGCACAGGAGGTGGACCAAGTACTCGAAACCCTGTGGGGCGGGCCTGAGACCCTGATCGTCATCAGCTCCGATTTATCCCACTTTCTGCCCTACGAAGAAGCGCAGACGGTGGACGGTGACACTGTGCAACGCATTCTTGAACTGAACGGCCCGCTCACGCACACCCAAGCTTGCGGCGGCACGCCCATCAGCGGATTGCTGCTGGCAGCCCGCCGCCGCCAACTCACGCCCCACTTGCTGGGACTGTGCAACTCGGGTGACACGGCGGGCGACAAACAGCGCGTGGTGGGCTACACCGCCATTTCCTTCACCGAGGTGTCTGATGGCCCCCATTGATGCCGGGCGGGTGCTGCTGCCCATTGCCCGCGCCGCTATTGCCAAGGCACTGGGCCAAATCAGCGAGGCGGGCGAAAGTGCGACTTGGCTACAAGAACCGGGAGCCTGTTTTGTCACGCTCACCCAGCAAGGTCAGTTGCGTGGCTGTATCGGTTCGCTGGAGCCGCGACGCTCGTTGCTGGCCGACATCAAGGCCAACGCGGTAGCAGCAGCCTTGCACGACACACGGTTTGTGCCATTGACAGCCAAAGAACTCCAAGACACCGACATTGAGGTTTCGCTGCTGTCGCCCATGCAGGTTCTGACTTTTTGCAGCGAGGCCGACGCACTTTCACAATTACGCCCGGGCATTGACGGCCTGGTGTTCGAGTATGGCGCGCACCGCAGCACTTTCTTGCCCCAGGTCTGGGAACAATTAACCTCGCCCACCGAATTCATGGCCCACCTCAAGCACAAAGCCGGTCTGCCCGCAAACTTCTGGGACGCCGGGGTGTGCCTGCAGCGCTACACGGTGAGCAAATGGAAAGAAACTGACGCGCTCGATTAACCTGCCGCCTGCCATGGAACCCGACGCCTACCCCGCCCGCTACTGGCACCTGCTGGAAGACGGCCGCATACAGTGCGACCTGTGCCCGCGCGACTGCAAGCTGCACGAAGGCCAGCGCGGTGCCTGTTTTGTGCGCATGCGCGAAGCCGACCAGATGATTCTGACCACCTACGGCCGCTCGTCAGGCTTTTGCATCGACCCGATCGAGAAAAAACCGCTCAACCACTTTTACCCAGGCTCCAGCGTTTTGTCCTTTGGCACGGCAGGCTGCAACCTGGCCTGCAAGTTCTGCCAGAACTGGGACATCAGCAAATCCAAAGACATGGACCGCCTGATGGACCAGGCCTCGCCCGAAGCCATTGCCGTGGCGGCGCAGCAAGCGCTCTGCAAAAGCGTGGCCTTCACCTACAACGACCCGGTCATTTTTGCCGAATACGCCATGGACGTGGCCGACGCCTGCCATTCACGCGGCATCCAGACCGTGGCCGTGACGGCGGGCTACATGCGTGAGCAGCCACGGCGTGATTTCTACGCCAAGATGGACGCGGCCAATGTGGACTTGAAAGCCTTTACAGACGACTTTTATTTCAAACTCACCGGCTCACGCCTGCAGCCGGTGCTCGACACGCTGACTTACCTCAAGCACAAAACCTCGGTCTGGTTTGAGATCACCACCCTGCTCATTCCCGGCCACAACGACTCTGACCAAGAAATTACCGCCCTGAGCCAGTGGGTGATGAAAGAGTTGGGGTCCCGATGTGCCGTTGCACTTCTCGGCCTTCCACCCTGACCACAAAATGCCCGAGGTGCCCGCCACACCACCCTCCACCTTGGTGCGCGCGCGCCACATCGCCATGCAAGAGGGCCTGCAGTTTGTCTACACCGGCAATGTGCGCCACCGCGAGGGCGACACCAGCTACTGCCCGCACTGCCACGCCACGCTGATCGAACGCGACTGGTACCAGATTGTGCAGTACCGATTGACGCCTGCTGGCCACTGCCCGGATTGCGGAGCGCAGGTGGCGGGGCGTTTTGACGGCCAGGCAGGCAACTTTGGCCGCAGGCGCATTCCGGTGCCGATCAATTCAGTATAGGAAGGAGCCAGACCATGAATTCGCAATTGCTCAACATTCCCATTGACCGGATTCACATTGAAGCCATGCTCGAAATGCCCGCCGAGCCGATTGGCATTGTGCTGCTGGCGCATGGCAGCGGCAGCAGCCGCCACAGCCCACGCAATATCCGCGTGGCGCACTTGCTTCGTCAGCGAAATATCGCCACCCTGCTGCCGGACCTGCTCACCCTCACGGAAACGCTGGACTACCACACCCGCTTTGACATTCACCTGCTGACGCACCGCCTGCTCGCGGTCACCCGCTGGGTCAAACTTCACACACCACCCACGCGCAACCTGCCAATCGCTTATTTTGGTGCCCACACCGGCGCAGCAGCTGCACTGCAGGCCGCGAGCGCCTTGGGTGACGACATCAAAGCCGTGGTGTCCCGCGGAGGCCGCCCGGATTTGGCAGGCCGTCAGGACCTGGCCCGCGTGAATGCCCCCACCCTGTTGCTGGTTGGCAGCCGGGATGAAGAGGTGCTTGAACTCAACCGCGCCGCCTACGCCCGCTTGCCGTGCACCAAAGAATTGAGCGTCATCCCCGGTGCCAGCCATTTGTTCGAGGAGGCAGGCACGCTGGACGAGGCCGCGCGCCAGGCTGCGGCCTGGTTTGTTCAATATTTCAAACCCTGAGCGGGGCGCAGCCATGCCAATTGGGGGCTGCAGGGGCGTTATTTACTTATATTTTGATAGCAAACTATTGACGCAGGACGTGCGGTAATGGCCTTTTTTGCCATGAAAACTGAGGGGCTTCAGGCCAAATCAGCTTGGAGTACTTCGCGCTGGTCTGCTGCGCCAGGTATTTGTCAAACACCATGCCCACTGCGCGCACAAACCTGCGCTGCAGTTAATCACCTTGCACCGCGCCGGGCTGGCCTCTATAGCCTGTTGTGCGGGGTGCATGAGTAGGATGGTGATTTTGAGCATTGATTGGTGTGGCGTTGCTTGTACTTGCATGTAATTGTGTGTATTTGTGTGTATGATTTAGCACATGACCAGCAAAGAAATCATCAAGCGTTTGACATCTGAGGGCTGGTTTTTGGTTGGCGGCAAGGGCGACCACGAAAAGTTCAAACACGCCACAAAGTCCGGCCATGTGGTGGTGCCGCACCCGCGCAAGGACATTGCCATCGGCACGCTGCGCAATATCTACCGCCAGGCTGGCTGGATTTGGAAGGAGTAAATTTTTATGCTGTACCCCGTTTACGTTCACCCCGGCGATAGCACCCACTCGCACGGTGCGCAGGTGCCCGACTTTCCAGGCTGTTTCAGCGCGGCAGACAACTGGCAAGACCTGCCCCGCATGGTGCAGGAGGCTGTCGAGGTGTGGTGCATGGGCGAAGATATGGACTTGCCCGCGCCTACTGCGCTGGAGGTGCTTACCGCGCGTGCAGAGTTCACCGGCGGAGTGTGGATGTTGATTGACGTGGATGTGTCGCGCCTTGAAGTGCGCTCTAACCAAAAACCCATGCGTATCAACATCTCCATCCCGGCTGGTTTGGTGCATGAGATTGATGCCTACGCCCGCAGCCACGGGGCAACGCGCAGCGGCTTTTTGGCGCAAGCGGCGCGGGCAGCCATGGCGCAGGCTGCGGCTCACGGCTGATTTCACGCCTTATCCGATAGCTGCAGAAAAAGGGGCCAGGGTCGCTTTAATTGAACGCCCGAAAGGGCCTCACGTGATATCGCTGCGAAAGGCAGAAAAACATGAAGCTAGCTACTACCGCCAAGTTGCCAAAGAAAACCTCGGCTAAGGTCAACGACCCGGACAATCCTGTGTGGACTGAGGACATGCTAGGTGCGCCTGTACTCAAGCGTGGACGCGGGCCGCAGGCCGCTCCTACGAAGGTTCTCACCTCTGTTCGTTTGGATGCAGATATTTTGGAGTTCTTCAAGTCCAAGGGGGCTGGCTACCAGTCACGGATCAATGCAGCGCTTCGCATGGAAGTGGAACGAAATTTAACTGGCCGTCCAAGAGCGACAACACGCAAGCGCGTCGCGGCTTGACTTCTACGTTAGGCCGCAGAAGGACAAGACAGTGGCAATTCCAGCGCCGAAGAAGACTCCGCCCAGTCAGGCAGCACCGGAAAGCGAAGACGCCTCGTTGGCAAAGCTGGCAAACCTTGGGCCGAAGTCAGCTCAGTTCATGCAGCGCGCCGGAATCACATCCATTGAGCAGCTCAAACACCTCGGTTCGGTTAGAGCCTATTCAATGGTCAAGAAAGTTGAGCCGAGCGCCAGCCTCAATCTCCTGTGGGCGCTCGAAGGCGCTTTAACCGGCCTCCATTGGCAAGAGGTCGCAAAAGAACACCGCACAAGCCTACTGCTTGCGCTGGAAACGCACGAGCAAGGCAAGAAGGGCAAAGCTGGTGCGTAGTACACCTACTCCACGCATCAGGGTTGCAGGCACGAACATCAGTATCAGGTCTTGCAATCCAGCATTTCACAGAGGCAAAGTTGACGTCGCTGCCGAAGACACATTGGCAAAACATGTTCTTGTTTTGATGAAATGGCGACACGTAGAGTGATCATGTCGCTGGCAGCAGCATGAAGCCACCATTCAGAAAAACCAAATTGCTACAAATTAAATAGCTACTCGCGCACTGTTTATAAGCGAAAACGGCCTTTTTTATCTACAAACCCAGCGTTTGCCACAGCAGGTCCATTTTGGCGGTGACTGCGGGCGTCATCTGCATCGGGCGGCCCCACTCGCGGCTGGTTTCGCCGTGCCATTTGTTGGTGGCGTCTATGCCCATTTTGCTGCCCAGGCCGCTCACGGGGGATGCGAAATCGAGGTAGTCGATGGGCGTGCTGTCCACCATCATGGTGTCGCGCGTGGGGTCCACCCGGGTGGTCATGGCCCAGATGACGTCTTTCCAGTCGCGGGTGTTGATGTCGTCATCCACCACGATGATGAACTTGGTGTACATGAACTGGCGCAAGAAGCTCCAGATGCCAAACATGATCCGCCGGGCGTGACCGGGGTAGGACTTCTTGATGCTGACCACCGCCAGCCGGTAGCTGCAGCCTTCGGGGGGCAGGTAAAAGTCGGTGATCTCGGGGTACTGGCGCTGCAGCAGTGGCACAAACAGTTCGTTCAGGGCCAGGCCCAAAATGGCAGGTTCGTCGGGCGGCTTGCCGGTGTAGGTGGAGTGGTAAATGGGGTCACGCCGCAGCGTGATGCGGTCGATGGTGAACACCGGGAATTCAGCCGTTTCGTTGTAATAGCCGGTGTGGTCACCGTATGGGCCTTCCAGCGCGTGCTCAAAACCACTGGGGTGGCTTGCATCCGGGTATATATGGCCTTCAAGCACAATTTCGGAGCTGGCCGGCACCCGCAATTCGCTGCCCAGCGCTTTGACGAGTTCGGTGCGGCTGCCACGCAGCAAACCGGCAAACTGGTACTCGGACAGGGAATCAGGAACGGGGGTAACGGCACCCAGAATGGTGGCCGGGTCGGCACCCAAGGCCACACACACCGGGTAAGGCTGGCCGGGGTTCTGCACGCCATGCTCCCGAAAATCCAGTGCGCCACCCCGGTGCGCCAGCCAGCGCATGATGACTTTGTTGCGGGCAATGACCTGCTGGCGGTAGATGCCCAGGTTTTGGCGTTCCTTGTGCGGGCCTTTGGTGATGACCAAGCCCCAGGTGATGAGTGGTGCCACGTCGCCGGGCCAGCAGTGCTGAATGGGCAACTTGGCCAGGTCTACGTCGGAGCCCTCCTGCACTACATCCTGGCAGGGGGCGCTGCGCTGCTCTTTGGGGGCCATGTTCCACAGCGTTTTGACCAGGGCGCTCATGCCCATCAGCTCTTTGAAACCCTTGGGCGCTTCGGGTTCCTTGAGCATGGCCAGCACGTGGCCAAATTTGCGCACCTCGCTCACATCGGCCACGCCCATGCCCAGGGCGACCCGTCGGGTCGTGCCAAACAGATTGCCCAGCACCGGGATGCTGTGGCCGCTCGGGTTTTCAAACAGCAGAGCCGGACCACCCGCACGCAGGGTGCGGTCGCACAGGGCGGTCATCTCCAGATGGGGCGAGACTTGCTGGCTCACGCGTTTGAGCTCGCCCATCTGTTCCAGTTGCGCGATGAAATCCCGCAGGTCTCGGTAAGCCATGAGTTTTATTTGGAGACTAAGGGGTTGTTGGGGTGTTGGCCGCCAGACCATTCCAGCGCGGAGCATTCACTTGCGGCAAGCCCAGCAAATCAACTACCCGGCTTACCGTGTTGTCCACCATTTCGGCAAGGGTCTGGGGCCGATGGTAAAAACCGGGCACCGGCGGGAAAATGATGCCGCCCATTTCGGTGACGGCGGTCATGTTGCGCAAGTGGACAAGGCTCAAGGGGGTTTCACGCGCCATCAAAATCAACCGGCGACGCTCTTTGAGCATCACATCGGCTGCGCGGGTGATCAGGTTGTCGGAAAGGCCATGCGCCACAGCGGCCAGCGTGCGCATGGAGCACGGCGCTATCACCATGCCCGCGCACTGAAACGAGCCGCTGGCTATGGCCGCGCCCACGTCATGAACGGGATGCACGGCGTGGGCCAAAGCCTCAAGGCTTGAGCGGCTCATGTCCAGCTCCTGGGATAAATTCAGCAAGCCTGCGGCTGACACGGTCAAATGGGTTTCAACGCCGTCCAGCTCGCGCAGCATCTGGAGCAGTCGAACGCCATAGATGGCACCGCTGGCACCCGAGATGGCGACGATGATGCGTTGGGGCAAAGCTAGGGGCATAAGCAGGGGCACGGCTGGTTTCACGTTTGAGCGGTGCCATGTGCTTGGGCCTGGTGACTCAGGTCGGTCATCACCTTTTGCAGCACAGCCTCGGCTTCATTCGGGTCAAAGTCTGCATGGTACTTCTTCTTCACACCATACGTGCTCAGCTGGTAATGCCGATCGGCCTCAATATGGTGGCGGGAAAGACAGCTTTTGACGCACACCAGTGGGCACCCATCCAGGGCAATGATTGATCGCCCTGAGCGGGCGGTCTTGAGCAAGGAGCGCACGTCACCGCCCACTCCGGCAATACAGGACATTTCGGCCACGCCGCGGCGGTCCAATTGCAAGGCCACATGGTTGGCAAGCTGCGCCGCGCTGGAGCAGCCAGAGCAGGAATAGACGAGTGGCAGAGGGGCTTTGTCTGGGTGCATCAGCAGGACCTCGCCATAGCCTTAGCGGCGCGTGAGTCGCGCCTTCAGCCGTGCCAGCACCTGCGCGGGTTTGAACTGCTCCATGTTGAGCACCGGCAGTTCGATTGCATCGAGCGTGTTCTTGACCAGCAAGCCCAGCTCGGTATCACCTTCCATGGACAGACGGCGGCTGAAAAACAGGGTGTCGGGGTCTTCCTGACGACGGGCCAGCAGCACAAAGTCGTGGGCGCTGGCACTGATGGTCAGGTCCGCCTCGCCCTTGTTCTGGCAGGCCGTGAAGTGGCCGTGTTCCCATTGGAAGTCAAAGGTCCACTGCGCATCGATCACGCGCAGTCGCAGTTTCTTGTCTTGCAACAAATGCGCCACATCGGGTGCCAAGTTTTTGGCCAGCGCCAGATTCAAAGCCGTTACAAACAACAGTGAGCCGGGGTAGGCCGGAAGGCGGGACAGTAAATTCCCGATCGGGGGCGGCAGTAAAAAAGGGCTTGCAGTCATGGTTGCTTTTCAATCGGTTGGGGACTGTGCGGGCACCTATGTGCTGCTTTGGGCAGCCTCGTCAGACGGCTCCAGTTGCTCCAGCCCCGGTTTGCCGTACCAGTAGCCATTGCAGGCCTGGTCCGGCATCAAACCTGCCAGCGCTTGCATGGCAGTGTCCACGGTGGTCTGCTGCGCCATGACACCGTGAAACAGCGCGAGAATTTCGTTCGTGTGCTGTGCCTGCGGGCTGACGCGCACCACATCCACGCCCATTTTACCCAGCGCGCCCAATTCGGGCAGCAGGTTATAGACCTTGGCCGATTGGGTCTGGATGCCGTTGAGCACCAGAAAGCCTTCGCTCTCGCGCGTCTTGAGCAGCAGGCCGTCGGGGTGTTCGATGCATCGGAACTGGCAATCGTCCTTGGGTAAATTGCAGTGCCGGGCGGTAAAGCAGCGCGCCGAAAATGCCAGCGGCATGCGGCCATAGGCAAACACCTCGGTTTGCAATCCTTCGGGGCGGCCTTGTTGCATCAGCGCCAGGTCGCTGCGGCCCATCTCCAGCGGCATCACCCAGCGCTGCATGCCCAAAGGTGCCATCCATTGAAGGGTGGGCACGTTGTAAATGTTCAGGTTTGGCCCCCCCACAAAGGGGGCCTTGCCCGCCATGCAGTGAACGGCACCCATGTCGTTGGCTTCCACCATGAACTTGCCATTGGCCGCAATCTTGTGCAAGGTGGTGACATCCGCGCCCGACTCGATCAGGGTCTGGGTGGACAGCACCACCTCCTTGCCTGCATCGGTCAGCATTTGGGCCACGTCAAGCCAGTCGGCCAGGCGCAGCTCGCGACGGCGCGAACACACAGCCTCGCCAACATACACAATGTCCACCGGGGTTTGTACAAGCGCCTGGTAAAAATCAAAAACGGTATCGCGCTGCCAGTAGTACAGCAAAGGGCCTAATGCAAGTTTCATTTCCACGGCCTGTGGTAGGCCCCCAAAGTGTGTTGCTGGCCCTCGGCCACCTTGTCCAAGCCACTCATCCAGACCGGTTTGGCGGAATAGCGGTGCGGGTTGTCTCGGCAACTGTCAATGGCCTCGCGCCAGACTTTGGTGACCTGCGCCACATAGGCCGGGCTGCGCTGACGGCCTTCGATCTTGATGGCGCGCACGCCCATTTTCATCAGTTGGGGCAGCAATTCGAGGGTGTTCAGGCTGGTGGGTTCTTCGATGGCGTAATAATTTTGCTCGTCCCCCACGTCAAAGCGGCCTTTGCACAGGGTGGGGTAACCCGCGTTTTCACCCGGTGCGTAGCGGTCTATCAGCACGCCATTGAGGCGCGATTCGCGGCCCTGCGGGGTTTCTTGCCAGCGCACGGCTTTGGGTGGTGAGCAGACGCCGTTGGTGTTGGGGGCTTCACCCGTGACATAGCTTGAGAGCGCGCAGCGCCCCTCCACCATCACGCACAGGCTGCCAAAGCCAAACACCTCGATTTCGACCGGCGTTTTTTCCAGCACCTGCGCCACTTGGGTCATGGACAACACACGCGGGAGCACGGCACGTGCCACACCAAAATGCTGGTGATAAAAGTTGATGGCTTCGTAGTTGGTGGCCGAGCCCTGCACCGACAAGTGCAGCCGCAAATTGGGGTGGTGCCGGGTGGCATAGGCCATCAAACCCGGGTCGGCCAGAATGACTGCGTTGACGCCGTTGTCGGCCGCGCGGTCGATGGCCTTGCGCCATACCTCGGGGCTGGCGGCCTGAGGGTAAGTGTTCAGGGCCAGCAACACCTTGCGGCCCCGCTCGTGCGCGTAGCGAATGCCGGTGGCAATGGCGGCCTCGTCAAAATTGAGCCCGGCGAAATTGCGTGCGTTGGTGGCATCCCGAAAGCCCAGGTAAACGCAGTCCGCGCCGTGGTCAATGGCCGCCTTGAGTGCGGGCAGGCTGCCGGCCGGGCAAACCAGTTCCATGGGCGCTGCCACAACGGCAGCTTGGGGCGGGGCAAGAGAGGGATCGACGAAGGAATTCATAGTTCGAAAAAGTGGGCTGACTTTGCCAAGGGCATCACCCTGCACAAGGTCAGCCCACGATCAGGTAGCGAAGTTAGCAGAGATTGGCACGCAGGTCGATGATGCAAGTCAATTCTGCTGGACATTCAGCCGCCGCAACCACCACCGCAGCAACCACCTGACGACGCGGGTGCCGCTGCCTTGGCGCTTTTGCCAATTTCCACCCGCCATACTTGCGGGCCTTGCTCCAGATAAGTCCAGCTGAACTGACCGGGGGAGCGCATTTGCAGCTGTTCGTTCAGGGGCTGGGGATCGTGGTCGTTGACCAGCTGCAGCGACTGACCGGGCAACAAAGCGGCAAAACTGCTGAAAATATGGGCATGCCGTGCTGATGGTGCGATATGGCGCAGGTCAAGGGTGCTGGCGAGTGATGCAGTCATAAAAAACCTCAAAGATGTATTGATAATGCCTTTTAAATGTAGCTGCAAATGAATATTTTTGCAAGACCCCTACACCACTGACTACCCAAAGCAGGCGTTCTGCCCTCGTTCATCGCAGTATGAATGAACGAAAACACTGGGGAATGTTTTGCGGATACGCCATTGGCGCTGTAATGCAGCAATAATCCAAAACATCGCCTGTACGGCATCCTCCATTTTTTATGAACCGACACCTCTGGCTACTGGCCATCTGCCAGGGACTCTTCCTGACCAACAACGTCACCTTTATCGCCATCAATGGCTTGGTGGGCTTGAGTTTGGCACCCCTGGGCTGGATGGCGACCCTGCCGGTCATGGGGTATGTGGTGGGCGGCGCAATGTCTACCGCCCTGGTGGCCAAAACGCAGCATCGGTTTGGGCGCAAAATCTCTTTTCAGCTGGGTTTGGCGGTTGCGCTGGCATCGGCGCTTTTGTGTGCTTATGCTGCCATTCAAAAGGACTTCTGGCTTTTGTGCCTGGCCACCCTGGTGGCCGGTTATTACAACGCCAATGCCAATTTGTACCGTTTTGCCGCTGCCGAACTGGCCGCACCCGCCTGGCGTGAAAAGGCCGTTTCCCTGGTGATGGCGGGTGGGCTGATTGGTGCCGTGCTTGGCCCCAACCTTGCTCAGCAGACCCGCACCCTGCTCAGTGCACCGTTTGCCGGGGCTTACATCGCGCTGGCCGGGGTTGCCCTGCTGTCGATGATCGTGTTGGCCCTGATTGATTTTCCGCCACCCCCACCCAAAAAAGCGGGCCACGGCGGGCGACCCTTGCGCGAGATCATGCGCCAACCCGCCTTTGTGGTGGCGGCGCTGGCCGGATCGCTGGGCTACGGCGTCATGAACTTGCTGATGGCGGCCACGCCCATAGCCATGCAGCAATGCTCACTGCCCTTTTCGGATGTGGCGCTGGTTTTGGAGTGGCATGTGATCGGCATGTTTGCACCGGGGTTTTTCACCGGGCATCTGATCAAACGCTTTGGCACGCTGCCGATCATGGGGGTGGGCGTGGTGCTCAATGCCGGGTGCATCGCCGTGGCCTTGTCGGGTGTGGACCTGCACCAGTTTTTGGTGGCGCTGTTTTTGCTGGGGGTGGGCTGGAATTTTCTGTTCACCGGCAGCACCACGCTGTCACTGCAAACGTACACCCCCGAGGAGAAGGACCGGGCTCAGGGGGCGCTGAATTTTTTCATTTTCGCCACCCTGGCGCTCAGCTCGTTTGCCTCAGGTGTGCTGGTGACCACGCGGGGCTGGGCCTTGCTGAACTATGGCTCGCTGGTGCCGGTGGTGCTGACCGGTGCCGCACTGGTGTGGCTCAGAACCCAGCACCGCAGCGGTCGCGTCAGCTCCTAAAACCGGGCATCGAGCCAGTTCTTGAGTTCTGCGAACACGGGTTCTGCATTGGCCTCGTTGAAGATTTCGTGGTACAGGGTTTCAAAGCAACGCGACGTCACCACTTCATTGGGGGCAGCCGCAGCAAAGGCCCGGCTTCCGGCCGGGTTGACCAGCTTGTCCTGGCCGGCGAACATCAGGAGCGTGGGAACGCTCCAATGGTGCGCCAGGGCCAAGGTGGTGGGGCCGCCGTCGGCTATAAATCGGGCCAGCCGGGCTGAAATGCGGTCATGCACCATTTTGTCTTTTTTGTAGGCTGCCACCACGGCTGGATCATGTGAAATGAAGGCTGCATCCAGGCCGTTGCTCACCCGCAGGTTGGGAGCAATTTTGGGCAATACCGATACCAATAATTTCTGCACTGCACTGAGGCCCGGATCAAACACAGGGGATGACAAAATCAAACCCTGCACCGGGCGCCTGGCCAGCGCCACAAAACGCGCCACCACCAGACCGCCCATGCTGTGCCCCAACAAGATCAGCGGCGTCTTGGGGTTCATGCGGGCACGGGTGCTGTCCACGATATCGGTCAGATCAACCAGCAAACGGTTGTCGGTGGGCAAACCGCCGCGCGGCCCGGCGGACTCGCCGTGTCCATACTGGTCAAACCCGCGCACCGCAAAACCCCAGCTGTTGAGCTTGTTGGCTACGTGGTCATAGCGACCGGCGTGCTCGCCCAAACCATGGACCAAAATGATCACGCCGCGCAAGGCCTTTCGCGGGTCCAACGGCCAGTCCTGAATGGCAACGTTGTCACCATCCACAGCAACAAAGGTGGACAAGGTGGTTTCAGGGCTCATAGATGCAATCAATTTGGAAGCGGTTGAAATGATTGTAAATGTGGTCACTATGCGGGGTGTGCGAGCCAGGATTTGAGCCAACCCAGGCCGGCGCAGGTGCCACCGGCCTGGCTGCCCCGCTGGGGCCGGTATTCACAACCCACCCAGCCCTCATAGCCCAAACTGTCCAGCAGGGAAAACAGATAAGGATAGTGGAGTTCACCCACATCCGGCTCATGGCGCTCGGGCACCCCGGCGATCTGAAGATGACCGACACGCCCGGTTGGCAGGTAGCTGCGCAACTTGGTGGCCACGTCGCCTTCCATGATCTGGCAGTGGTACAGGTCCATCTGCACCTTGAGGTTGGGCGCACCCACTTCCAGCACCAGCGCATGCGCCTGATCCTGCCGGTTTAAAAAGTAGCCCGGCATGTCCCGCGTGTTGATGGGCTCGATCAGCACCTCAACATTCTGGGCCGCTGCTTGATTGGCGGCCCAGCGCAGGTTGTTCAGGTAGTTGGCACGCAGGGCGATGTGGTCAGCGTCCTTTGGTGCTAGAGCGGCCATCACGTGAATGCGCGGGCATTGCAGCGCCTTGGCATAGTCCAGCGCCAGCGCTACCCCGCTCCTAAATTCCGACTCCCGCCCGCTCAGGCAGGCCAGGCCCCGGCTGCCTGCATGCCAAGCCTGCTCTGTGGAGGCTGCATCCGTGCCCCCGGCAGGCGCATTGAACAAGACCTGTTGCAGCCCATTTGCCTGCAGCCGCGCCACCAACTCACGCGCTGGCCATGCGTAGGGAAAGAGGTATTCCACCGCTTTGAAGCCGTCCTTGGCAGCTGCCTCAAAACGGTCCAGAAACGGCAGTTCGGTGTAAAGAAAAGACAGATTGGCGGCAAAACGGGGCATGGTGTGAGAGTATCTTTCTGAAAAAAAGGGGTGGTCCTTAGCCCAAGCCCGTCATTTTGACCACCAGCCCGGTCAGCGCACAGCCCGCAATCACCGTCACCACCCCCAGCTTGTAGCGCAGCAGCGCCAGTGCAGCCAGCGCAGCCAAAATCAGTGCAGCAAAATCAAAATTTGAGAAAAATGTGCCGTTTGCGCCCGTTTTATAAGCGATATGCGCTATAAAAAACAAAGCAAGACTGGCAATGACGCCGACCACTGCCGCCGTGATGGCGATCAAAGGGGCGGTAAATTGCAGCTTGCCGTGGGTTGACTCCACCAGCGGGCCACCGGCCAGAATGAACACAAACGATGGCAAAAAGGTGAACCAGGTCACCACCGTGGCCGCCAGCGCCGCCCCCCAAAACTGCGCCTGTGGCCCCAGCACCTGCAGCCCCCAGCCGCCGACAAAGCCGACGAAGGCCACCACCATGATGAGCGGGCCGGGCGTGGTTTCGCCCAGCGCCAGGCCATCCATCATCTGCGGCCCGGTCAGCCAGCCAAACTGCTCTACCGCGCCCTGGTACACATAAGGCAGCACCGCGTAGGCACCGCCAAAGGTCAGCAGGGCCGCCTTGGTAAAAAACCAGCCCATTTGTGCCAGCGCGCCACTCCAGCCCTGCCAGGCGATCAAGAGGCCCATCGGCACCAGCCACAGCAGGGCTCCGAGCGCCAGCACCGTGGCCAGCCGGGAGCGGCGAAAGCGGGCATGGGCCGGTGTGGGGGTGTTGTCGTCGATCAGTGCCGGGCGCTGCGCTGCACCCGGCGTTTTGGCGCTGCCATGGCCGCCTGCGGCTGCAAATTGGCCAGGAGCCCAGCGCTGGCCGAACCAGCCAGTCAAGGCTGCCGCCAGAACCACCCAAGGAAAGGGGATTTTCAGAACCGCAACCGCTATAAAACTAATAGCTGCTACCGCCCACAGAACGGGCGCAACTGCCGGTTTTTTCAATGTTTTTGAGCCGATGCGGTGCACCGCCTGCAGCACCAGCGCCGCCACCGCCGGTTTGATGCCGTACAGCAGCCCTGCCACCCAAGGCACGTTGCCGAACGCCACATAGATCCAGCTTAAACCGATCAGGATGAAAAGCGAGGGCAGCACAAAAAGGCCGCCTGCCACCAGGCCGCCCCAAGTGCGGTGCATCAGCCAGCCGATGTAGGTGGCCAGCTGCTGCGCCTCCGGCCCCGGCAGCAGCATGCAGTAGTTCAGCGCGTGAAGAAATCGCTGCTCGGAAATCCAGCGTTTTTCTTCCACCAGTTCGCGGTGCATGATGGCAATCTGCCCGGCCGGGCCGCCAAAGCTGATGAAACCCAGCTTGAGCCAGAACTTGAGAGCGTCAAAAAAGGAGACGGCGGGAGGCCCGCAAGGATGATCTGCAGAGGCGTTCATGGTGGGTTTGCGCTGGATTTTGAAATGGAATGACTTGGTCGCAATCACCGCATTACACCTGAAGCGACTGTGCGGATTAGGTGCGGAATTTGTCTGCTCTTCGGGTTTACACCGCTTGGGGATAACAGGTATTTTCTGTGATACTTCAGCGCAAGGAATCTGCCGTTCAGGCCATGCGGCGCTGCGCCTTGCGGGGCGTGAATATGAGGTCAGCCAAGGACAGAGGTGCACATGCTTGCCATCCCCGGATACCAGATTACGCAGCAACTCCACAGCGGCACCAAAACGGCCGTTTACCGTGGTTACTGTTTGCAGGATCAGCGTCCGGTCATCATCAAAACACTGATTCTTGATTACCCCCTCCTGAAGGATTTGGGCCGCCTGCAGTACGAATACAAGCTGACCAAAGACTGGGAAGAAGAAGGCCTGATTCGTTCTTATGCGCTGGTGCCACACCAGAACTCGCAGGCCCTGATTCTGCAAGACATTGGCGGCACCACATTAAAAAAGCTGGTGGCAGACCACCGTCTGGCGCTGGGAGAGTTTTTGACCCTGGCGCTGGCGTTTGCCAAAAGCCTGGGCCGTGTGCACCAGCACCACCTGATTCACAAAGACATCAACCCCACCAACCTGGTTGTCAACCCCGACACCGGCAAGGTGCAGATCATCGACTTCGGGATTTCGTCCCAGCTGCTGCGCGAGTCCACCAAAATCCAGAACCCGGGGCATCTGGAAGGCACGCTGGCCTACATCTCACCCGAACAAACCGGGCGCATGAACCGGGCGGTGGACTACCGGACCGATTTTTACTCCCTGGGAGCAACCTTTTACGAGATGTTGACCGGCCAGCCCCCCTTTGGCACCACCGACCCGACGGAACTGGTGCATTGCCACCTGGCCCGAATGCCTGTGCCCCCGCATGAGATGCGTCCGGAGCTGCCTCCCATTTTGAGTGCACTGGTGTTCAAGATGATGGCCAAGACCGCCGAAGCCCGTTACCAGAGTGCTTCGGGTCTGGTTGCGGATTTGGAGCTGTGCTGGCAGCAGTTCAGCACAACGCAGACCATTGCCGACTTTGTGCTCGGTCAGCAGGACGTGTCGGGCCACTTTCAGATTCCGCAAAAGCTCTATGGGCGCGAGGCAGAAGTGCAGCGCTTGCTCCATGCGTTCGAGCGGGTCAGCCAGGGCCAGACCGAAATGCTGCTGGTGGCGGGTTACTCGGGTGTGGGCAAGACTGCCCTGGTGCAGGAAGTTCACAAACCAATCACCCAAAAGAATGGTTATTTCATCGACGGCAAGTTTGACCAGTTTCAGCGCGACATTCCCTACGCGTCCTTGATTCAGGCGTTCCAGGAACTGCTGCGTCAACTGCTGACCGAAAGCCCGGTTCGCATTGCACGCTGGAAATCCTTGCTGGGCGACGCACTGGGCCCGACGGCGCAGCTCATCATTGACGTCATCCCCGAGGTCGCCTTGATCCTGGGGCCGCAAAGCGCGGTGACGGCGCTGCCCCCGCAAGAGGCGCGCAACCGGTTTCAGGCCACGTTCCGGCAATTCGTCGAGGTTTTTGCGCAGCCGGGGCATCCGCTGGTGCTGTTTCTGGACGATCTGCAATGGGCCGATACCGCATCGCTGGCTTTTCTTGAAGAGCTTGTACTGAAATCCAACCAGCAGTGTCTGCTGATATTGGGGGCTTACCGGAACAATGAGGTGCATCCGGCGCACCCCTTCATGCTGGCGCTGGAATCCTTGCGCAAAGCCAACTCGCGCGTCAGCACGCTCACACTGGAGCCACTGAGCTTCTCTGATTTGGCCCACCTGGTGCAGGACACGCTCACGCCTTCGCAGGAAGACACGCAAGCGTTGGCCAGGCTTATTTCGCACAAAACCGGTCGCAACCCCTTTTTCGTTAACGCCTTTTTGACCTCGTTGTACGAGACCGGCTGGCTGCACTTTGATGACACGCAAGGCGGCTGGCAATGGGACGTGACCCACATTGAGGCCCAGCAAATCACCTCCAACGTGGTGGAGCTGATGGGACAAAAATTGCGCGCCCTGCCCCCTGAAACACAGGATCTGTTGGTGCGTGCGGCCTGCATTGGCCACCAGTTCGATTTGGCAACCCTGGCTTTGATCATGCAGAGCTCACCCAGCGACGTCATCCTGGACCTGTGGGAAGCCATCAAAGTCGGGCTGGTGCAGCAGCAAGGGGCTTTTCGGCTGGAAGAAATTCTGCTGGAAACCGGTGCCGAAAGCGACGCGCAAATTTACCGCTTTCGCTTCGTTCATGACCGTGTGCAACAGGCAGCCTATGAATTGCTGGGCAGCGAACAGACCGCCGCCCTGCATTTGAAAATTGGACGCTTGTGGCTCAAACAGCTCGACACGGAAAAAGCCGATGAGTCCCTTTTTTCCGTGCTCAATCAGTTTGCCGCCGCCAGCGCCTTGATTGCGGACCCCCTTGAGCGGATTGAACTGGCGCGGCTCAACTTGCACGCAGGCAAGAAGGCGATGGCGTCAACCGCCTTTGTGTCCGCCCAGCGCTACCTCAAGACGGGGCTTGATTTTCTGGGCGGTGGCGATTGGGTGCGCGAGTACGACCTGACCCTGGCGCTGTCTTTGGAGCGTGCGCAATGCGAACACATCAATCACCGGCCTGAAGTGGCCAGGCAGTACTTCGGGGTCAGCCTGGAACACGCCAAAACCGAGCTTGAAAAAGCCAGAATCCACCTGATGCAGCTTAGTTTGTATGGCAGCCAGGACGACTACCGGGGTGCTATTGAGGAAGGTCTGGCAGGGCTGCGCTGCCTTGGATTCAATCTTTCCTTGCGACCCCATAAGCTGCTTATCTTGCTGGAGTTTCTCAAAGAGAAATGGCACCGCCAAGGGCGCGCAGTCAAGCCACTGCTGGACCATTTGCCGCAAAGCGAACACCCCGAGCATCAACTTATTTTTCAGTTGCTGTCCGGCATCATTCCCTTTGCTTCTTTTGAAAGCCCGGGCCTGAACGTGATGGTCAATGTGAAGGGGGTCAACCTGCTCTACCGCCGCGGCATCACCCCGGACGCCGCCTACATTTTGATGACCTTCGCGGCAACACTGGTCGCCATTCGTCAATATCCGCTGGCCAGCGAGTACGCTCAAAAAGCGCTGGAGCTCAGCCAGGATCAAACGCCGAACAGGCGGCTCATGACGCATTTCATCTATGCCGGGTATGTCAACCACTGGTACCAGCCGCTGCGCACCAGTACTCCCTATTTCGAACAGTGCTTGAAACTGGCACTGGAAACGGGCAACTGGAACTATGCGGCCATGACGATGAGCACCCAGCTGCAGGTGCTTTACGGGGTTGGTATGGAGCTGTCGGTTTTTGAAGAACAAGCGCAAAAAATCCATGCCCTGCTGGAGCAAGTGAATGATCCGTTAAAGGCGCTGGCCTATTGCAAGCTGTGCCTGGCGTGGGCCACCGGTCTCATGGGTGAACAGGGGCATGAGAAGGCGTTGTCTGATGCGCTGGAGCAAGCCATCCGGGAAACACAAAATCCGGCTTTTTTGTACGGTATTTATATCTCTTCCAGTTTCTATGCGTTGATTTTCGGAAACTTTGATCAATCAGCTGCTTACTTGCAATGCGCGCGCAAAAATTTATTTGCGGTCGTCGGTGTTCATAATTCAACTGACTATTTTTTTCTGAACATGCTGATTGTGCTGGGAGGGAAAACTGATCCGGGAGGCATCGAATTGAATGGGCGGCAGCACACCCGGATGAAAAAAGACCTTCAAAAACTTCAGGTCTGGGCCCGCCAATGCCCTGAAAACTACGCGCACAAATACCTGCTCGCGGCGGCCGAAATGGCGCGAATTGAAGGACAACGGGAGCAGGCGGCTGATCTTTACGACCAATCGATCGATGCTGCCCGGCGCAATGGCTTTATGCAGCACCATGCCCTGGCCTGCGAATGGACGGCACGCTTTTATTTGCAGCAAAAAAAGCCTGAGTTTGCGGAGATTTACTTGCGCAAGGCGCAGTACTTGTTTGGCCAGTGGGGGGCTCACGCCAAAGTGCGGCAAATGGAAGAAAAATACCATCTTTTCCTGGGCAAGTCCGCGCTGATGGTCTCATCCCCCCTGGGGACGGTGAGTGACACGCACGGCACCACGGCACCGGACCGGAACACCCGCATGATGGACTTGGAGGTGCTGGACCTGGCCACCGTCATGAAAGCGTCTCAAGCGATCTCGGGCGAAATTGTGCTGGAGCGTTTGCTGGAAAAGCTGATGCGCATTTTGATTGAAAGCGCGGGCGCACAACAGGGTTTTTTGCTGCTGGAAACCGATGGCCAGTGGCGCATCGAGGCACAGGGCAGTGTCAGTGATGAAGTCGTGAGCACCTTGCAATCGCTACCGCTGATTGCGCCTGCTGGCCCGGACGGGGCAAAAAGTGAGGTGCCTTTTTTGCCGGTGTCGCTGATCCAGTACGCGGCGCTCACCAAGGACGATGTGGTGCTCAGCGATGCCGCGCACATCGGCCGATTCACCAGCGACCCCTACATCGTCGACAGGCAGCCTAAATCGGTTTTGTGCGCCCCCATTCTTCACCAGGGCAAGCTCGCCGGCATGCTTTATCTGGAAAACAACCTGATCGAGGGGGCGTTCACGGTGGATCGGTTGAAAGTGCTGAAAATACTGTCATCCCAAGCCGCTATCTCCATCGAAAACGCCAGAGTCTACGAGCACCTTGAGGCCACGGTTTTGCAGCGGACAAACTCCTTGCAGGCCACCTTGCAGGACTTGGGCGCGGCCCAGAATAGGCTGGCCAAAATCATCGACGGCAGCCCGGTGGCAGCCTTTGTGCTCGATCACATGCACTGCGTCACCCACTGGAACCGCGCCTGTGAGGAGCTCACTGGCGTGCGCGCAGCAGACATTCTGGGCACACAGGAGTCGTGGCGGCCGTTTCACGACGGCAAGCGTTTGACACTGGCGGACCTGGCCATTTCGGAAACCCCGGACAACGAGGCACAGTTGCTGGCGGCCAATGGCTGGCGGCGCTCGGACATCATTGCCGGTGCTTTTGAGGCAGAAGACTTCTTCCCCAAATTCGGTGAGTCTGGCCGATGGCTTTATGTCACGGCGGCCCCCTTGCGCGATGTGGACGGAAAAATCACCGGTGCCATTGAGACCCTGCAGGATGTGACGGAGCAGCGCCGGGCCAGACAAGTTGCAGAAGCTGCGACCCAGGCCAAGAGCGATTTTCTGGCCAATATGAGCCACGAAATCCGCACCCCCATGAATGCCGTCATTGGCATGGCCCATCTGGCATTGAAGACCGACCTCAATGCCCGTCAGCGCGATTACGTCAAAAAAATTCAGCAAGCGGGGCTGCACCTGCTGGGCATCATCAATGACGTGCTGGACTTTTCCAAAGTTGAAGCCGGAAAAATGACGGTCGATCGCATCGAATTGAACCTCTACGATGTGCTGGACAACGTGGCCAGCCTGGTCAGTGAAAAGACGGCATCGAAGGGACTCGAGCTGATCTTCGATGTTGCACCCGATGTTCCCGTGGCTTTGGTCGGCGACCCGCTGCGCATCGGTCAGGTGCTGATCAACTATGTCAACAATGCCGTCAAGTTCACCGAGCAGGGTGAGGTTGCTCTGGTGGTGCGCAAGCAGGAGGAAACCACCGACGAGGTGCTGCTGCACTTTTCCGTGCGGGACACCGGCATTGGCCTGAGCCAGGAGCAGATGGGGCGCTTGTTTCAGAGCTTCTCGCAAGCCGACACGTCCACCACGCGCAAATACGGTGGCACCGGACTGGGTTTGGCCATTTGCAAGAGCTTTGCCGAGCTGATGGGGGGGCAGGTGGGGGTGCAAAGCAGCGTCGGCCAGGGGTCGCAGTTCTGGTTCACAGCCCGTCTGGGCAAGGGCCGGGTTCCAGCGCAGCAACTCACATCGCAAGCTGATTTCCGGGGCAAGCGCGTGCTGGTGGTGGACGACAACGACAGCGCCCGCCAGACGCTGGCGGACTTGCTGATGAACCTGGGTTTTGAGGTGGAGACCTTGTCTTCAGGGGCGCAGGCGGTGACGGCCATTGAACATGCAACCAAATCAGATCGCCCCTTTGAGGTTACCTTGCTGGACTGGCAAATGCCAGGCATGGACGGCATTGAGACCGCCCGCCAGATCAACAAGCTCAATGTGCCCAGGCTGCCGCACATGGTCATGCTCAGTGCCTGCGCCCGGGATGATTTGGCGGCCAGTGCGCGTGAACTGGGGATCGACGATGTGCTCATCAAGCCGCTCAACCCTGCGCTGCTGCTGAGCACCCTGATGGCTGTGTTCGGTGCCAGCGCTGCCGGTCTTCTTGATCGCGATGGCGATGCGCTTGCGGCCAACCTGGCCAACCTGGCTGGGCTGCGAGGTGCCCGTGTTTTGCTGGCAGAAGACAACGAACTCAATCAGGAAGTGGCCTGTGGCCTGCTGCAGGAAGTAGGTGTGCTGGTGGATATTGCTGAAAACGGTGCGATGGCCGTTGAAAAAATTCAGCAACAAGACTACGACCTGGTTCTGATGGACATGCAGATGCCGGTGATGAATGGCATAGCGGCCACCCAGGCCATCAAACAACTGGACGCGCTGGCGCACATTCCGATCGTCGCCATGACCGCCAATGTGATGGCCACTGACCGGGAGAAGTGCCTGTCGGTGGGCATGGTGGACTGGGTTGTCAAGCCGATCGATCCGCAGGAGTTGTTCCGCGTCCTGCAAAAATGGATTCAACCGCGAGCTGGGCGCAGCGCCGCGCTGGTGCCATCAGCCCAAGCAACGTCCTCTGAGGAGCCGCAGGTTCCCGTCGGTATCGCCGGGCTCGATACCCAGGCTGGCTTAAAACGGGTTTTGGGAAAAAAACGTGCTTACCTTTCAATGTTGCGCCGCTTTGTGGAGGGGCAGAAGTCAACCCTGCAGGACATTCAGATGGCGCTCGCCAGTGATGAATGGGAACGCGCCGAGCGGCTGGCCCATACTCTCAAGGGGCTGGCCGGAAGCATAGGCGCAGTCGGCTTGCAGGAGCTGGCCACCGAACTGGAGACCGCGATTCAGAACCGGCGTACACACGATGCGATGACCGCAGCGCTGACCGCCACGGCGATGGTGCTCAATGACCTGATGGACGCACTGAAAACAGCCTTGCCATCCGAGTTTCAGCCACTCCAGCCGGCAAGCCCTGTCAACATGCAACAGCTCCGGGAGGTGTGTGTCAAACTTAAAACCTTGCTGGCCGACGACGATGCCCAAGCCGCTGACCTGCTGGAGTCCAACGCCGATCTGCTGCGCAGTGCTTTGGGTGACGGCTACCGAACCCTGGAGAGCAGCGTGCGCAACTTTGATTTTGATGCTGCGCTGCAAGCGCTGCAGGCACACAGCCAACAACTTGATATGGTGGGAGAGTAAAAATGATGAAGCACGATTTGCATGAGAATGCCACTATTTTGGTGGTGGATGACACGCCCGACAACCTGTTCCTGATGAGCGGTTTGCTCAAAGACCTCTACAAGGTCAAGGTGGCCAGCGGCGGCGAAAAAGCGCTTCGCATTGCCCAGTCCGACAACCCGCCGGACTTGATTCTGCTCGACGTGATGATGCCCGACATGGATGGCTACGAGGTGTGCCGCAGGCTCAAGGAGAACCCCGGCACGCGCGACATTCCGGTGATTTTTTTAACCGCAAAATCAGCGGTAGACGACGAGCGAATGGGGTTCGAGCTGGGGGCCTGCGATTACATTGCCAAACCAGTCAGTCCTCCCATCGTGATGGCGCGGGTCAAAAACCATCTGGCACTCAAGGCCAGTGCTGATTTTTTGCGCGACAAAAACGACTACCTGGAGCGCGAGGTCGTCCTGCGCACGCGCGAGGTGGCCGAGGTTCAAAACGTCACCATCCACGCCATGGCTTCACTCGCCGAAACACGCGATTCCGACACCGGCAATCACTTGCGCCGAACCCAAAATTACGTCAAGTGCCTGGCCACGGCGCTTCAAGCGCATCCGCGCTTTTCGGCCACGCTGACGGACAGCTACATCACCACGCTGTTCAAGTCGGCACCGCTGCACGACATCGGCAAAATCGGCATCCCTGACAACATCTTGCTCAAGCCGGGCCGTCTGGAGCCGCACGAATTCGACATCATGAAAACCCACACAACGCTGGGGCGAGACGTGATCCAGACCGCCGAGGATGCACTTGGCATCAAGGTGGAGTTTTTGACCATTGCCAAAGAAATTGCCTACAGTCACCAGGAAAAGTGGGATGGCTCAGGCTACCCGCTGGCGCTGGCTGGCGATGCGATTCCGGTCTCTGCGCGATTGATGGCGGTGGCAGATGTGTACGATGCGTTGATCAGTCGGCGCGTCTACAAAGAGGGTATGTCCCACGAAAAAGCGGCGGCCATCATCATCGAAGGCCGGGGCCAGCATTTCGACCCGGACATGGTGGACGCCTTTGTCGCTCTGCAGGACGAATTTCGTGCCATTGCTGCACGCTACGCCGATTCTGAAGCCGACATGCTCGCCAAAAAGCAGCAACTTGAAAGATCAACGCCAACGGCAACTGCGTAAATCCTTCTCCTGAATTTGTGAAATAGGCATGGGGCCAAGTTACGGATTTGTCTATTTGCAGGTAAATGCAGCAACACCTACGTAAGATTCGTTACCAATATCCATCATGTAATGAATGGCCACGATGTATCCATCGTCGCCAGCGTTTCCAGCGTCTCCAATGGCCACGGTTGCCTGCGAAATTTTGGGATCAATCAAGCTGCCCTTTTGACCATTAAACCCGATCGGCCGACGATCGCCTTGGTAGGTCAACGCTTGCAGGGTTCCGCTTGCGGCACCGTTTGCGCCCGTGACGTTGATTGTCAAGCCAACCTTGGCTTCTTTCATGTCTATGACGCTTAAAGTGGCCGAGCCTGTTGCTGAGCCTTTCTTCAAATTCGAACCATGACTGGACGTGGGACTGTTAAACACGCCCTTATCACAAACAAAGTCACGTGGCGGGTAATCCGACAAGTCACTGATATGGTTATAGGTCACATAATGAAAGGGGACGTAGGTGCCGGCTGCACTGTCAAGAACCCCCATTGCAAAATGTTTTGTGCTGATGATGTCCGTGACGCCAGGGCTTTCATATGGGCCTATTTTCTTGAAACTTCCGTCGCTCTCCTGGGTCTCATTTTTGATCCAATACCCCTGAGGCCGATTTCCGTACGCGATCATGGCCATAGAATAATCGCCCTTGCTGAAAGGCGCTTGGTTGCCGGGGTTACTCGTAGGCACTGGAATACATTCAGATGGATAGACCGAACAGCCAAAGTCTGCGACTTTGCCCAAAGGCACGGAATCGTAATTGCCTGCGCCTTTGCCAACCAAGCCAAGTACCTCACCGCTTGTGTTGGTTCCCAAGTAAATATCAGTCTTGGGGTAGTAACGGTAAGTCCAGACGTCCAGGTACTTATTCGATTGCGCAGGTGGGAAGTAGTTTGGATAGGCCGATTCGGCCCAGTTGAGGAAACTGATTGCATCCGGCGTGCGCACTGCAGCAAGCCTGGGCGCAGGCAGCGCCATGTCAGCCAAGGGGCCAGAGCCCGCCGCTACCGGATGGGGCCGCGAAAAAACATCGGCATCACCAGCGGCAGTACCGCCACCGCCACCGCCACCACAGGCTACCAGAAGACAAGACAAGGCAGCCGCCAACACCACTTCAATAGTTTTCACACGTTACTCAATTTAAAAAATAAACGCCGACAAGGGCCAAAGGCTCACCAACTTGATCAGCCGGATGGGATTTTCCCATCACTATCGAGGAACGGATAGGCATTTCAGCCTATTTTCCTTATATGGCTGCGTGCCAAAGCGAGCGTATTGGTTCGGGCTGGGGTCCACAGGGTACAGTGGTTATAGAGGTTCTGGATGCCGTTTGCGGGCACTCATTAACTCCTGATTTGATAGCTGCTTACGCACGCCAGATCTGCGCAAAAGCACTATTTGGTCCTTGGATATCAGGCCCACAGTCGCAGCATAGGGCAGATACCAAATCGACTACATTTTGCGCACCGCCCCGGGCGCGCCATGTTCGCCATCTGGGGCGACATCTCCAAGGTCGAAAAGGTCAAGTGGCCACCTTCCCGCAGGCAACGCTCCAAGCCGTGAAACACTTGCCACCCAGCGGCATCAAACTGCAACCGGCACCAAAACCGGTGCCATACTTGGACCCATTCAATTGAATCTACCAGTGGTCCGCCGTGGGCTTCAGAGGGCTGTGCATGCAGGCACTCTCTGCACACTGTCGAACCCGATTTTTATTTCAGGAGTTTTTATGGTGACTCGGATGGTGGCAAAAAAAGTGGGCAAAACCCGCTCAGCAGTGGTGCGGGGCGTGCAAAAGACAGTAACCGATGCCTTGGCGGGTGCCCTGCATTTGAATGGCGAGCGCATGAGCAATGTCGATACCGCTTGGCTGCACATGGACTCCGACGCCAACCTGATGATGATCGTCGGCGTCTGGGTGATCCGGCCTGCGATTCGGTTTGAGGTGCTGCGCGATCGTTTGGAGTCGCGCCTGCTTAAATACCCGCGCTTCAGCCAGTGTGTGGTGGAAGACGCCGCAGGTGCCAGCTGGGTCAAGGACACCGCCTTTGACATGGCCAACCACCTGGTTATTGAGAAGTTGGCCAGAAAGCCCAAGGGCCGCGAGCAAGAGGCACTGCAAGACCGATTGTCCGAGTTGACGATGCAGCCCCTGGACCGCGCCCATCCCCTGTGGCAGTTTCACCTGGTAGAAAACTACAAAGGTGGCAGCGCCATGATGGCCCGTATCCACCATTGCATTGCGGACGGTATTGCATTGGTTCATGTGACCCAGTCGGTCATGGATGACGGCGTGGCACCCCCTGAGCCCGAGCACCACGCGGCCCATCACACCGGTCTTGACGGCGCACAAGAGTGGGTCGCCGACTCGCTCGTCAAACCGCTTGCCCATCTGACCGGCAAGGCCTTGAGCCTGGCAGGCGACGGCGCAGCGCGCTACCTCGATTTGCTGATGCACCCCCAAAAGGGGATGGAACACACCCTGCACACCTCTGCCCACATGGCCAAATTGGCGCTACACGCGGCGGCAGACGGTGCGGCCCTGGTTTTGATGCCCAACGACTCGCCCACCCGGCTAAAAGGCATTCCCGGCAAAAGCAAGCGGGTTGCGTGGTGCCCGCCTTTGCCACTGGCGCAGGTCAAGGCGGTGGGCAAGGCCTTGCATTGCACGATCAACGAAGTGCTGCTCAGCTGTGCAGCAGGTGCTATTGGCGAATACCTCAAGGCGCATGGTGACGATGTGGCGGACAAAGAAATTCGCACCATGATCCCTGTTAACCTGCGCCCGCTCGCCAAGGCCTACCAGCTGGGCAACCAGTTTGGCTTGGCCCCACTGGTGCTGCCCATTGGGCTGGACAACCCGATGGAGCGTTTGTACGAGGTTCGCAGGCGCATGCAGGGGCTCAAAGGTAGCATGCAACCGGTATTTGCTTTCGGCTTGCTGGCTGTGGCGGGCCTCATGACCAAGCCAATGCAAACAGCCGTACTGAGTTTGTTTTCCAAAAAAACCACGGCCGTGATGACCAATGTGCCAGGTCCACGGGAGAAACTCAAAATATGCGGTTGCACAGTGGAGGAAGACTTGGTGTGGGTGCCCCAAAGCGGTACGGTGGGGCTGGGCATTTCCATCCTGAGCTACGCCGGTGGCGTGCAGTTTGGCGTGGTGAGCGACGCCACGCTGTGCCCGGACCCCCAGAACATCATTGACCAGTTTGCCCCCGAGTTCGCCAAGCTTGCTGCCGTGTCCAAGGGGCTGCCCAAGTCCTAAGCCGGACGGGCAGGATGGGCGGGGGTGGTCCGTGGACAAACCCTTATTTACAGCAGGGCTCGAACGCTGTTCTGATTTCCTCCAGGCGCGAGCGGTTTTTACCGAAGTCGGAATAACCCAGCCGCGATGCAGAACGCATTTGAATCCCCTGGCTGGTCACCAGAAATTCGCCGTCGTCAACGAAGCGCATGATGGGGGTGGTGAACTCCACATGCAGGTAATCGTTTTGATCGGACATTATTTTTGCATCGCTGCGTTTGGCCAGCACTGTCTTGAGCTGGGTGGTGGCGGCGGCCTTGTCGCCGGCAAAGGTGAGCGGAGCAATTTTTTTGTCAGTGCGGGTCGCAAAAGTGCTCACGCAATTGTCTTTTGCCGGGCAGTCGGCCAGTTTCCCCGCCGTGATGCCGCCCGTGACGGCTGTGCTGCTGCATCCCGCTGCCATGAATCCGGTGAGGCATAAAAGTGCCAGTGTGCTGATATTTTGGGCAGGGTGAAGCATTGTGAATTTCTCTAGGGTGGTAAGGGACGCGATGGCGGCGATTATGAGTGCATGTTATTGCGTTTTCATATCGATACGACATTAGGCGCGAAGCCGCAGGCAGTGCTGTAGCACGACAAGGCGAAGCAACAACATGTCGAATTGATATGGAAACGGAATTAACGCTGCGCGCTATTCACCCCGGCCCCGCGCACCTCTGCCCGCACTTCGTCGAGCACCTTGCCTTTGGCATCGGTGATTTGAATCACGTGCCGCCCCGGCCACGGCAGCCATAGGGCGGTGGAGCCTTTGGCAAAGGGCTTGCCG
The DNA here is from genome assembly GCA_016708345.1 of Candidatus Rhodoferax bjergmarkensis. Taxonomy (GTDB): domain Bacteria; phylum Pseudomonadota; class Gammaproteobacteria; order Burkholderiales; family Burkholderiaceae_C; genus Rhodoferax; species Rhodoferax bjergmarkensis. Next base: position 182,040 of record JADJFX010000008.1, on the reverse strand, counting down.
TCGATCAGCCAGCGCAGGTTTTTGCCCTCGGCGGTCAAGCTCACGCGCTGATTTTTTGGCGGAATGTCGGGGTCCAGCCCAATGATGGTGCCTGGTGCCGGTGCGGTGATGCGGGCGCTTGACTGGTCTGTAAATTTATTGCCTTTTTGGCCTCTAGAGCTTATAGAACGTGCGGTAGTAGCTACTGAATCCATAGCAAATACCGCTTGTTGTGTGCCCTGTACAAACCACTCAGAGCGTGCGGCTTCCAGGGGCGCGGCGCTGGCACCGGGCGTAGCAAACTGCACCGGCATCTGCACCACACCAAGGGGCGGCTTGGGTGCGCGGCTGGCCTGGGTTTGGTGCAGGTGGTTCATCAGCGCCGCCCAGATGGGCGCAGCGCCCGAGCTGCCGCTGACGTCCCACATGGGCGCGCCGCTGGCGTTGCCCACCCACACACCCACCGTGTAGCGCTGCGACCAGCCGATGGCCCAGTTGTCGCGCATGTCTTTGCTGGTGCCGGTTTTGACTGCGCTCCAAAAGCGCGTGGCCAGCACGCTGTCCGGGCCAAAGGTGCGCGCACGCGCCAGGCGGTCGCTCAAGATGTCACCGACGATAAAGGCGGCGCGCGCATCCAGCGCGGCAGCGGGTGCAGGGGCCTTGCTGGAAAAGGTCAGCGTGGTGGGGCTGACGCGCCCCCCATTGGCCAGCGCGCGGTAGGCGTTGGTCAGACTCAAAAGCGGCACCTCGGCACTGCCCAGCGCCAGGCTGTAGCCATAAAAGTCGCCGCTTTCCTTGAGCGGCAGGCCCAGTTTGACCAGTTGTTTATGAAACGCATCGGGCGACACCATCACCAGCGCGCGCACGGCAGGCACGTTGAGCGAGGCCCCCAGCGCAGTTCGCACCGACACCCAGCCCTTGAACTGGTGGTCGTAGTTTTGCGGGATGTACAGCCCCGCAGAGGTTTGAATCTGCGCGGCAGAGTCTTCAATCAGCGAGGCGGCGGTCAGGCGCCGCTCGGCAAACGCCTGCGCATACAAAAAAGGCTTGAGCGTGGAGCCGGGCTGTCGCAGCGCGGTGACGCCGTCCACCTCGGCTGCGCTGCTTAGCGCGCCCGACGAGCCCACCCAAGCCAGCACCTGACCGCTGGCGTTGTCCAGCACCACCAGCGCGCCGTCTTGCACATGCCGCCCGGCCAGCTCGCGCAGGTGTTGCTGCAGGGTTTGCACGGCAAAGCGTTGCAGGGGGGCGTGAAGCGTTGTTTTGAGCGATACCGGTCGAACGTTAGGCGCTAACGAGCGGGTGAGCTGCCGCGCCACATGCGGGGCCAATCCCTGGCTGGCGCTGTAGTCGCGCCGCTCCAGCGCGCCGGTGGTGAACAGGTCCAGCCCCTCGCAGTCGGCATTGCTGGTCGTCGGCTCCAGCAGCTTGAGCACGCTGCAGGCTCGCTGGGTGACCTGCGCGGCCTTGGCATTGGGCGCACGCACCAGGGCCGCCGCCAGCGCCGCCTCGCGCAAGTCCAGCCCATGGGCGGCTTTGCCAAACAGGGTCTGGCTGAGCGCATCAATGCCCACCAGCTCACCCCGAAACGGCACCAGGTTAAGGTAAGCCTCCAAAATCTGGTCCTTGCGCCAGCCGCGCTCCAGCCACTGCGCCGACACCGTCTGCCCCAGCTTTTGCACCACACTGCGCCCGCCCTTTTCGCGCTTGAGGTCGTCGTCAAGCAGCCCCGCCAGCTGCATGGTGATGGTGGAGGCACCGCGCGTCTTGCTGTTCCACAGGTTGGCCCACGCTGCGCTGGAGACTGCGCGCCAGTCCACCCCGCTGTGTTCGTAAAAGCGCTTGTCTTCACTGAGCACCAAGGCCGTGCGCAATGCCGACGACACGTCCGCCAGCGCCACCCACTGCCCCCGGCGCACCGTGGCGTCAGTGCGCAGCCGGTGCAGCACCTCGCCATGGCGGTCCAGGATCAGGGTGTCGGAGGGGTGGTGGGCCGCTTTTACCTCATTAAAAGTGGCTGCTGCGCATATGGAATGTGCGCAAGCAGCTATAAAAAAGATAGTAATTGCACATGCCACTGCGACCGGTTTGGCAGCAATTTGGCGTAAAAAGGGGTTCGGCGGTTGCAGCATGAAGGGCCTATTTTGCGACAGTGCCAAATCGCACGTTACGCTTCAAAGGCTGGAAACAGCGTCTGACCAAATACGTTGAGGGAAGCAGTATTTGATTTTCAGTCGCTTTGGCCCGCTTGAACAGAAAGATCAGCGCGTGCAAAGGAAGGCTACGTCAGTTGCCGCGAGGGTTCGAAGCAGGGCGGAGAAAAAATCCACTGACTACCGGAAAATAATGGCACATGCTGCACGAAATACCCACTCACATCGGCATCACCAGCTTTTCTGGCAACCTCACCTTAAAGAGTACGGTGAATTGCACCCCCGCACCGGGCTGCGACTCAATTGCCAAGGAGCCATCAATCTGACGGCTCAAATCACCCGCCAGTTGTAAACCCAGCGAGGTCTTTCGTCTGGCTTCAAAGTCAGCTGGCAGGCCGACACCGTTGTCGCTGACGCACAAACGCCACATCGGATCAACTTGAGAGTTCTGAGGGTCGGCGAGCTGCAAAGAAACCTTGACCTCCCCCGAGCGCTCGAACGGGAACCCGTGTTTCATGCAATTGGAGATCAACTCATTGGCCAGCAGACCGCAAGCAATGGCCTGATCCATGCCCACCGTCACCGATGCCACGTCAAGCTGAAGTCGAACAGCATCGCCAGAACCGGACTGCGTCCTGAAGGACTGGGTGGCGAGTTGTATCAGATAACTGCCCAAGTCAACCGACGCAAAAGTGCCTGAACGGTATAACAACTGGTGTAAAACCGCCATCGACATGATGCGAACCTGCATGTCAGTCAGCACCGACCTGGTTTCAGCATGCGTGCTGCGCCGGGTTTCCAGTCGCAGCAGGCTGGAGATGACTTGCAAGTTGTTCTTGACCCGGTGGTGCACCTCCATGAGCAGGGCTTGCTTGTCATTGAGCGATTGTTGCAACACTTCCTGAGATATTTTTTGCGCTGTGATGTCGCGACTTATGCCAAACAAGCCCACAACCTTGCCATCTCTATCAAACAACGGCCATTTGTTGGTACTGAACCAACCCTTGTTGTTTGACCTGTCATAGAAAGGGTCAACTTTATTCAACAGTGGAACCCCATCGCGAAAAATCGAAGATTCTCCTTCCTGGTAAATCTGCGCGGTTTCTTTCGGGAAAACATCCAGATCATGCTTGCCGATCATGTCGCGCCAACTTGCATGCCCCGTGATATCTGCCATTGTCTGACTGCAAAAGCGAAACCGGCCTTCCTGGTCTTTGAAATAGATGAAGTCGGTGGTTTTTTCGAGAAACGTGACAAAGTTCAGGTTCAGTTCAAGAGTGGTTTTCTCTGCCAGCTTGGACTCGGTGATGTCCTGCACTGTACCCACGGATCGAAGGGCCTGACCCGTGTCACTGAAACTCGATTCGCATTGCTCGCGAACGTATTTGATCCGCCCATCGGCAAACCGCAAACGGTGTTCGATGGCATAGGATGAACGGGTTTCAAGTGATTGCTTGTAGGCGAGATTCACCGCCGCGCGGTCTTGCGGATGAATTGCGGACAAAAATGCCTCGTAACTGGCGGCAAACTGAGTCGGGTCGATCTCGAAGATACGGAATATCTCGTCCGACCAGGTCAAGCGATTTGTCAGCAAATCCAGTTCCCAGCTGCCAATTTTCCCCATGCGCTGTGCCACTTTCAAGCGCTTTTCGGCTTGTTCCAGGATCATGGAGTTTTGTTGAAACACTGCGACTGCACATGCCATGCCCCCGATCTCGTCCCGTCGTTGCAGGCCCAGGATGGTGACTTGGGTGTCGCCCTGCGCCAGACGCTGCATCACGCGCGTCATGCTCAGCAGCGGTTGGGTAATGAGCCGCCCCAACATCACCGCCAGCGCCAGGGCAATCGCGCCAAGGAGAGTGGTTACCGTCAAACTGGTATTTCGGGCGCGCTGCGAATCCTTCAGCGCAGCCATGACCGATTTCAAAGCATCCTGTTCCACGCCGTGTACGTGTTGGGCCATTTGCTCGCGCAAGACGGCATAGGTGTCTGATACATCGTCTGTGGCGAGTGTGCCGGTAGAAAGGTCGGTACTTAACAAATGGCTGGCGATTTCGACCTCATCAAGGTAGGCGGCAGCCTTGGTATCCAGTGATGTGCCAGCCAGGACGGCCTGGCATTTAACTCGCAGATTCTGTGCGTCTGCTTTCAGGCGTGAACGAATCTTTGCGATCGCGGTTTGATCAAAAAAATTGGATTCGGCGGATGACAGGCGTTGCAAGTCAATTTGCAACTGGGACAACTCGATCGTCAGGCCATTGACTGAGGCGATGCGCGGCAGAGTTTTCCCACTTAGCTCGGTCGCCACTTGGCGCGCGCTGTCCCCCTGGCTAAGCCCCACCCAGGTCACGACCACAAGTGTGGCGCTAAACAGCGCGGGTATCAACAAGGTCTTGGTTGTCAGTGACAGGTTGACAAACCTGTCGACAAGCAAATTCAGCAATTGCTTCATGGAATGCTAATGCGCTGAAATATTGGCACTGCAGGCCTTTCTACCTGGGTAATTCACCGCTGATGCCTTCCGCCAACCAGAACAACTTGTCCAACTCCGCCGACGAGCTCGCAAGGCGCACTCCAGCGGCCAAAACCTGCTTGCCCATATGGTTTCGCAGCGGTCCGGCAAACACCACCTCTTGGTTGGTTCGCAGGGCGTTGCGCAGGTGGTCCGCCTCGGCACGTATTTCAGATGGCACGCGCGGGCCATAGGGCGTGTTCCTTAGGAGGCCCGACGAAAAACCGCCTCGCACCGAGCGCGGCCACTCTTGCTTGGCGGCAATTCTCTGGACGTAATCCACATATAGATTGGTCCAATCGAACTCCGCGCCGGTCAATAATTGTTTGGGGGCCGCGCGCGTTTGATCAAAATGGTAGCCGCAGTAGCCTATGCCCCGGGTCTCGGCAGCCGCGGCCAATGCACCGGGTGCATCGACATGGGCCGAGATCACATCAACCTGCTTGGTCAGTAGCGCATCCAAAGCTGCCAGCTCCTTTGCAGTATTGCTCCACTCACCGGTAAAAACAAGTTGCATTGTGACCTGTGGATTGGCCCGTCGCGCACCCAGAAAAAATGCGTTGACGTTGCGCAGCACCTGCGGTATCGCCTTAGCTGCAACAAACCCCAATTTGCCGCTGCGGCTGATTCGTCCGGCGACCAAACCGTTGACGTATTGCGCCTCGTCGATATATGCGAAATAGCTTCCAACATTGACGGGGTGGAGCTTGGGTCGATACACCGCCCCTGCATGCAGAAAAATAGTGTCAGGAAAATTGCGCGCGGCTTCAAGCATGTGCGGAACAAAATAGCCGTAGGAGGTCGCAAAGACAATGCGGCAGTGCTTTTGCTGGACGAGTTCAGTCAACGCCTGGCCTGCGGCAGGGCCCTCGGGCACATTGGCCAGTTCGTGTACCTCGATGCCAGGCAGGCTGGCCACTGCGCGTGCACCGTTTGCGTGGGCCTGGTTGTAGCCCATGTCTTTGGAAGAACCAACGTAGACAAAACCGACCGCAATTCTGGTAGCGGGTGCGCTGGCGTAGACGAGGTTTTGGGTGGAACCCAGCGCGCCCAAGGCAAGCATGGTGCCAAGCAATGTGCGACGAGAGTCGTTCAACTTCTCAGACATCATTTCTCCGGTTGACGGGTGTTCAGTATTACCCAAGTCCGCCGAATTGTCAGCGCTTTTTCGGTGCATTCATAACAGGGGGTGCTTTGCCGCAGGACTTTGACACCACCTTGATCACCATTGAAATGGTGCGGGATCAGCCTATTTACCAGATTCCTCAATTCACCCAAGGGGCTGCCTTTGCCAGCTCTGATTCTGACCGTCCTGGCGCTGCTATTGATCCTGTGGTGGCTGGGCGAACCTTATTGGCAAGTACGCAATCGACAGCGCCTGCGTGACCAGCCTTTTCATGCTGCCTGGCGCGACATCCTGAAACGGCGGGTGCCTTATGTGCGGGCACTGACGGCTGATTTGCAGCTTCAGCTCAAGAAACACATTCAGGTTTTTATGGCGGAAAAAGTGTTTATTGCCCGCATGTGCTGGGCCATGCTGCAGCCCCTGGCGCGCGTCTTCCATCAGGGTACGCTGCAAGCAATGCAGCCTTGAATGACCGTTTGTAGTTTCGCCGTCCACATACCTTGCACCCAATAGGAAACGATAGAGATCACGCAGTGAGATTAAGGGAAAAAAGAAACAGATTTCGTGGTCAATCGCTGCGCGTTTCAACCACGATGAAATTTTGTTTGCATAAAGTGGGGGCACTTGCAGGTGCATCGAGAATCATCATTCCTGGAGCGACGCCCCCGCCACCACCTTGTGTATCACCTCCCCACCAAACCCCCGTCCAGCCAAAAACCGCATCTGTTTAGCCCGCTCGGCAGCATCCACCGGCGGTGAGCCAAATTTTTTACGCCAGACTTCGTGGGCGCGGTCCAGCTCGGTGGCGCGCAACTGTTCCACGGCTTGCAGCACAGCTTCGGGTGCCAGGCCTTTGCTTTGCAGCTCTTGGCGGATGCGCTGGGTGCCCAGTTTGGCGCTGCGCCGGTGCACCACCGATTCAATCACCCGCTGCTCGCTGATGAAGCCCTTGGCCTGCAGTTCGTCCAGCGCCTGTGCCAGGCTGCCAGGCTCTTCCTCGAAGGGCTGCAGCTTGCGCTCCAGCTCGGCGCGCGAGTGCTCGCGCAAGCTGAGCAGGCGCAGGGCACGCCCTTTGAGTGAAGGTTGATCAAGCGCCATGGTTCAATCCAGATTCACGTCCAAACCCTGTTGCAGGTGATTTTTGATCTCAAAATACTATGATTTTGATAGCTGCTTGCGCAAATAGAACGTGCGCTAGGGGGCTTTTTTGCCATTTGTTTTCGCCTTGGCTTCAAGCTCGGCGGGTTCTGCGCCCGGCACCAGCGGAATGCCCAGCGAGGCGCGCACTTTGTTTTCAATTTCACGCGACAAATCGGGGTTTTCACGCAAGAATTCACGTGCGTTGTCGCGGCCCTGACCGATTTTTTCGCCGTTGTAGGCGTACCAGGCACCGGATTTGTCCAGAATGTTGGCGTTCACGCCCATGTCGATGATCTCGCCATGGCGGCTGATGCCTTCGCCAAACAGGATGTCGAACTCGGCCGTTTTGAACGGCGACGCCACCTTGTTTTTGACGACCTTGACCTTGGTTTCATTGCCAATCGAATCGTCACCCTTCTTGATGGTGCCGGTGCGGCGAATGTCCAGCCGCACCGAGGCGTAGAACTTGAGCGCGTTGCCGCCGGTGGTGGTCTCGGGGCTGCCGAACATGACGCCAATCTTCATGCGGATCTGGTTGATGAAGATGACCATGCAGTTGGTTTTTTTGATGTGGGCGGTGAGCTTGCGCAGGGCCTGGCTCATGAGCCGGGCTTGCAAACCGGGCAAGCTGTCGCCCATTTCGCCTTCCAGCTCGGCCTTCGGGGTCAAAGCCGCCACCGAGTCCACCACAATCAAATCGACCGCGCCCGAGCGCACCAGGCTGTCCACAATCTCCAGCGCCTGCTCGCCGGTGTCAGGCTGGCTGATGAGCAGGTCTTGCAGGTTGACGCCCAGTTTTTGCGCATACTGAATGTCCAGCGCGTGCTCGGCATCCACAAAAGCGCATTGGCCGCCGAGCTTTTGCATCTCGGCAATCACCTGCAGGGTCAGCGTGGTTTTGCCGGATGACTCGGGGCCGTAGATTTCCACCACCCGGCCGCGCGGCAGGCCGCCCACGCCCAGGGCGATGTCCAGCCCCAGCGAGCCGGTGGAGACCACCTGAATGTCCTCAATGACCTCGCCTTCGCCCAGGCGCATGATGGTGCCCTTGCCAAATTGCTTCTCAATCTGGGCCAAGGCCACTTGCAGGGCTTTGGCTTTTTCGCTGTTGACGGGGGTGGGGGCTTTGACAGGTGCGTCCATAAAAATCTCCTTGAATATCAACGGGTTAACTCTGATTTCAGCCTGCCAAACACTCTGGTGTTAAAAACAGGCTGGATGCTTGAACAGTAGTTTAGCTGGTTCTTTATAAATCTGTAAATCAGTTTTTTAGTCAATTTGGTTTACCATTTGCCCATGCAAACAACACAGGCAACACAAGTAACCGACAGCTGGCGACAGACCCATCTGGGGCACTGGATGAGCCAGGCCCTGCAACGTTTTGACGCGCGGGTACTGCAACTGATGGCGCGCAATGCAGAGGTGCCACTGGCACTGTCCAACCTGGCGGCGCGCGGTCAGCTCAGCGCATCTCACATCCACATCACCCGCCATTTGGCACTACAGGGTTCGCGCCTGACCGAGCTGGCGCAGCGTGCGGGCGTGAGTAAACAGGCCATGGGCAAGCTGGTGGACCAGTGCGAGGCCTGGGGCCTGGTCACCCGGCTGGCCGATGCCCGCGATGCCCGTGCGCGCTGCATTGCCTTCACCCCCGCCGGCCTGTGCTGGCTGCGCGCCTTTGAACAGGCGGTGGCTCAGGCTGAGGACGAGTTGCGCGCAGCCGTGGGGGCCGAGGTGGCCACCGTGATTGCCATTGGGCTGGAAGCCTATGCCGCATAAAAAGCGCTCAGGTCTAGAATCGCCGAACAATACAAACGCCCATTGACGGCCGCCCCCAAAAAGGAGACAAGCATGCGAATTCTGATTGCAGAAGACGACCAGGTTCTGGCCGATGGCCTGCTGCGCACCCTGCGCAGCTCGGGTGCCGCAGTGGACCACGTGGCCAGCGGCACCGAGGCTGATGCCGCACTCATGACCAACACCGAGTTCGACTTGCTGATTCTGGACCTGGGCCTGCCCAAAATGCACGGGCTGGAGGTGCTGAAAAAACTGCGCGCCCGTGGCTCGTCCTTGCCGGTCTTGATCCTGACCGCTGCCGACAGCGTGGACGAACGCGTCAAGGGCCTGGACTACGGCGCTGACGACTACATGGCCAAGCCCTTCAGCCTGCAGGAACTGGAAGCGCGGGTGCGCGCCCTGATCCGGCGCGGCATGGGCACCGCCAGCAGCACCATCAAGCACGGGCCGCTGGTGTACGACCAGTCGGGCCGGGTAGCCACCATCGACGGCGTGATGGTCGAGCTGTCAGCCCGCGAGCTGGGCCTGCTGGAGGTACTGCTGCAGCGCGCTGGCCGCCTGGTCAGCAAAGACCAGCTGGTGGAGCGGCTGTGCGAGTGGGGCGAAGAGGTCAGCAACAACGCGATTGAGGTCTATATTCACCGCCTGCGCAAGAAGATCGAAAAAGGCCCGATCCGCATAGCCACCGTGCGCGGCCTGGGCTACTGCCTGGAAAAAATACCTGGTTGATCGCACAACGCTTTCACACCCCGTTGTTTTTGATGCATTGAAGACCGTTTTGGCAAACCGCGCAAGATGAGTCTGTTCCACAACGCGCACCGCTCCCTGTTCGGTGAAATTCTCGACTGGATGCTCACGCCACTGCTGCTCTTGTGGCCGGTCAGTCTGGTGCTGACCTGGCTGATTGCGCAAAGCATTGCCGGCAAGCCGTTTGACCGGGCACTGGAGTACAAGGTTGCAGCGCTGACCCAGCTGGTCACGGTCAGCCAAAACCAGGTGCAATTTAACATGCACCAGTCGGCGCGCGAATTGCTGCGCGCTGACGAAGCCGACACCGTGACTTACCAGGTGCTGGGTGCGCGCGGCGAGCACCTGAGCGGAGAGCGCGAACTGCCCCTGCCGCCAGAGGATGAAAAAATGGTGCTCGACGAGATCCGCATCCGCGATGACGAGGTTCACGGAACCGCAGTCAAGGTCGCTTACACCTGGGTCAAACTGGGCTTGCCCAATGGCCGACCTGCACTGGTGCAGGTGGCCGAGACCATGGAAAAGCGCTCAGTGCTGGCCACCGAAATTGTCAAAGGCGTGATGCTGCCGCAGTTTGTCATCCTGCCCATGGCGGTGTTGCTGGTGTGGCTGGCTTTGGTGCAGGCCATTAAACCGCTGAACCAGCTGGAAGAACGCATCCGGGCCCGCAAACCCGACGACCTGAGCCCGATAGACGCCCAGGCCGTCCCGCTGGAAGTGGTGCCGCTGGTGTCTTCCGTCAACGACCTGCTGATGCGCCTGAAAGACTCGATTGCCACCCAAAAACGCTTTCTGGCCGATGCAGCGCACCAGCTCAAAACACCGCTGGCCGGTCTGCGCATGCAGGCCGATTTGGCGCAGCGCGAAGGTTCCAACGCCGAAGAACTGAAACAATCGCTGCGCCAGATTGGCCGCTCCAGCATCCGGGCGACCCACACGGTCAATCAGTTGCTGGCGCTGGCCCGCGCAGAAAGCAGCGGCTCGGCCATGGCGCGCAGCGCCTGCGATCTGGCTGACCTGACGATGTCAGTGGTGCGCGACTGTGCACCCCGTGCGATTGCCAAGCACCTTGACCTGGGCTACGAGGGCCTGCAGCCCGGCAGCGAAGGTGGCCAGCTGACCGGCAACCCGACCCTGCTCAAGGAACTCATTCGCAACCTGGTGGACAACGCCATCAACTACACCCCTTCCAGCCCAGAAAAAGCCCGGCGTCATCACGGCGCGCGTGCTTCATGACCCTGCTGAAAAAAAACTGCTGCTGCAGGTAGAGGACTCGGGGCCCGGCGTACCCATGGCGGAGCGGGAACTGATTTTTCAGCCTTTTTACCGCGCACTGGGCACCGAGGCGGACGGCTCCGGGCTTGGCTTGCCGATCGTGCTGGAGATTGCCCACCAGCACCACGCAAGCGTCAACATGGACGACACCCAGCCTGGTAAAACCCCGCCTGGCGCGCGTTTCAACGTGAGTTTTGCAGCCGAATCAAGCAGCGTTGCTATCAAATAAAAGGTTGTGGCAAGCGCGCCATGCTGTGGCTCTAAACGATGAGCGAGGCTGAACAGGTCAAGGATGAGTGCCAGGTTTCGTGATAAACGGTATTTATCATTCGTGTGTTACTGGGGTTGTGGTTTTTGAGGGCGTGCCGTGCGAATTTGTGGGAGCGGTGAAGCGTGGGTGAACAACGCCAACTGCGATGGTGAAAAACTTAGTGCTGCGTATTCCAGGGGTTGATGACAGTCAGGCCGACGGCTTCAAAAGGGCCGGTGTCCCGCGTTGCAACAATCAAACCGTGACTGCTGGCGGTAGCAGCAATGTAGCCGTCTGAGGGCGCGATAGCTATCCCTTGGGCTCGCGCACGGGCACGAAGCACCGCGTAGGCTTCGGAAGCTGCAGCATCAAAGGGCAGGATTCGACCGACGAACAAAGGCAAGATGCGTTGCTCAAGACTGCTGTGGAGCGTATCTCTTCGTTTGCCAGGTGCCAGCGCCGCAATGCCAAAACGCAACTCAGCCAAGCTGATCGTTGACAGATAAAGTGTTTCGATCATTTGCGCGTCTATCCAGGTCAAAACGCCTGCATCACCGGTGAGCTTCAAGGGTTCAGAAACGACGTTGGTATCGAGAAGAATCATTCAAAGCTCATCGGTTCTGCTGGTGATTTGTCACGCAGGGTCTCAAGATCGACTCCCCCCGCCTGCTGACCGATTTCCGCCAGCAAGGAACCCAGTTTGATGCGGCCCTCGGGTCGAGCGATGCTTTCAAGAATGGCTCGGACTTCGGCCTCGGTGCTTCGACCAGCCATCGCGGCGCGTACACGCAAAGCACGGTGCGTCTCCTCAGGGATGTTGCGGACAGTGATTGATGACATTTGGCATCCTTCCATAATTGATCTCAATGATTGCATTGTATTTTGTGTGCAATCAATTTACAAAGGGCCGCAAGATGGAGGGCACCAACTCGAACCGGGCGGCGCCAAGCCTTAGGGGTCAAGTCGGGCGGGGCATACAGGGAAATCAGCGCACTGAGTAAACCGTTGTCGCAGTATTGCTCCCACTTTGGACATAGGGGAGATCCAAGCGCTGAATCAAGCCATCGCGGATTTGCGGGTCGCTGGTGTCGCTCAGGGGCGTAATGCCCTGAGCCATCTCAAGTCTGCGCCACAAAACTACCCGACTTGCCCCCATGCTTTTCCAGCAGCTTGATGCCGGTCATGGTCATGCCCCGGTCCACTGCTTTGCACATGTCGTAAATGGTGAGCAGCGCGACCTGCACGGCGGTCAAAGCCTCCATCTCGACGCCGGTGGGGCCGATGGTTTCTACAGTTGCAGTACAAATAATGCCGCTAGCGCCCGTATTACTTGTGCAAGCAGCTACGAAATCAATAGCTACCCTAGTCAGTGCCAGCGGGTGGCACAGGGGGATCAGGTCGCTGGTTTTTTTGGCCGCCATGATGCCGGCAATGCGGGCAATGCCCAGCACATCGCCTTTTTTGGCGGTGCCCGCTTCGATGATCGCCAGTGTGGCGGGTTGCATTTCAATGCGGCCAGTGGCTACGGCGATGCGATGGGTGTCACTTTTGGCCGCCACGTCCACCATGTGGGCCTGGCCTTGTGCGTCAAAATGGGTGAGAGAACTCATGGGGAAATTCGGTACAGTTGGCAAACACGTTTAAAAAAACAAATGACCCATGCCAATTTACACAGCATTCACATTGCACAAGCATCATACGATCATGCCCACGACAAGCACTTTCAATAGGCACCAGCGCAGCAAGGCCCAATGCCTTGCTGGTGGCGGCTGCTGTGACAGGCCGTTTTCAGGTCTGGGTGCCGCGCTGGTCATGGCCTCTAGGCCGCTGGATTCATTTTGACTAAATTCTTTAAAAGAAAAAGCCTTCTTGCGCATATAAACAGGGCGCAAGCAGCTATTTTTTTGATAGTGATTTGCGGTGCTATCCCAGCACCTTTGATGGCCCAGTCCAATGCTGCTGGGTCGATGCAGGCCGGTGCCCAACTGCCCGCCTTGGGGGATGGCAGCGACATGAGCAGCGGTGCCGAGCGGCGTTTGGGCGAGCGCATTGCGCGCGAAATTTACCGCGACCCTGACTACATTGACGATCCCGTGCTGGCTGAATACGTGCAGGGTGTGTGGCAGCCGCTGCTGGCGGCGGCACGCTTGCGCGGAGATTTGTCGCCCGAACTGAGCGAGCGGTTTGCTTGGGAGATCATGCTGGGGCGGGATCGCTCGGTCAACGCCTTTGCGCTGCCGGGCGGCTACTTTGGGCTGCATCTTGGCTTGCTGGCTGTGGTGAGCAGTCGTGATGAACTCGCCTCCGTGCTGTGGCATGAGCTCAGCCACGTAACGCAGCGGCACATTTCACGCCTGATTGCCAATCAGGGGCAACAAGCGCCGTGGGTGATTGGCGCCATGATTTTGGGCGCGCTGGCCGCCAGCAAAAACGCCAACGTGGCCAATGCCATGATCGTCGGCAGCCAGGCCGCCGCGGCCCAGAGTCAGCTCAATTTTTCGCGTGACATGGAGCGTGAGGCCGACCGCGTGGGTTATGGGCTCATGACGCAGGCGGGTTTTGAAGCACAGGGTTTTGTCACCATGTTTGACAAGCTGCAGCAGGCGTCCCGGCTCAATGACAACGGTGCGTACCCTTACCTGCGCAGTCACCCGCTTACCACCGAGCGCATTGCCGACATGCAGTCGCGCCAGGCGCTGGGTGTCAGAAATCAGGCCACTTCAGCGCCCACCCTTGAGCACGCCATGTTGGCCGCGCGCGCACGGGTGTTGTCCAACCCGGGTGTGGACGCACTGCGCGCCGCTGCCATGGAGCCTGGCAGCCCCCGGATGGCTGCTTTGCCCATGCCCCGACAAGTCGCCGCGTTGTACAGCGCAGCGTTGGCCGCCAGCCGCTTGCGAGATTTTGGCCTTGCCGCCGCCAATGCCGATCGGTTGACGGCATTGCTGGGGTCGGACGAGGGGGGCGCTGCGCGGTGGGTGCGCCTGTTGCGCGTGGAAATTGCCCTGGCCAGCGGCAATGTGGCTGGCGCGCAGGCGGCTTTGAACGACGCCCCGGCAAAGAAGGACTCCCCAGGCTCCGGCATGCTTGCCACAAGGCGTCCCGAGCTTTTTTTGAGTGCACAGATTGTGTTGCACGCAAACCAAAGTGGTCAATTGGCACAGGTTAATGCGCTGGCCCAGCGTCTGCAAATGTGGGTGGCGGACCACCCTAGGGATGCGCAGGCCTGGCAGTTGCTTTCCAGTGCCTACGCCGCGCAAGGCCAGACGCTGCGCGCCATCCGGGCTGATGCGGAAACTCAGGTGGCATTGCTGGACTACGCGGCAGCGCTGGACCGTTTCAAAGCTGCCCAGGATTTTGTGCGCAAAGGCGGCGCTGCCACGCCTGACCACATTGAAGCTTCCATCATCGACACCCGGCGTCGCCAGGTCGAATCAGTGCTTAAAGAACAGGCGCTCGAGCGCTGAGTCAATCACAATGCCAAACACCGAGTAAATCAGGGAGCCCAGCAGGGCAGCGCTAAAACCGCGCACATGAAAGCCGTCCAGCATGGCGGCGGCAGTCCAAAACATCAGGGCGTTGATGACAAAAAGAAACAGCCCCAGCGTAATGACGGTGACAGGCAGCGTCAGCACCACCAGCACCGGCCTTAAAACCATGTTGAACAATCCGATCACGAGCGCGGCCAGCAGCGCCGCCGAAAAACTTCGGATTTCGACGCCGCTGTAAAAACTGGCTACAGCCAGCAGGGCAGCTGCACTGAGCAGCCATCGGGCAATGAGTTTCATGCCATCAGAATAACACTGAGAAACGAGTGCGCACCGAGTTGCCTGAAGGGGTGCTGATGTTTTCTGATTTAACTTGGATCAAGACTTTGAGTTGCCCAGCGAGTGAGTTTGGGTCGAGAAACTGTCGGATATTTTTACATGCAACTTTCAATTTAGCTGGTTGTTTTTGTTAAGTTGTTGATTTATATAAGAAAAATAAAATTGGCACCTTTGTTGCTAGTATGTTTGCATCATAGTGGCTCTGACCCAAATGGAAGATAACTTCACAAAGTCAGAGAGCTTCGTCAGGCTGTAGCGACGTGACCGCAGCAGGGCGAAACTGGTTGATCCCAAAAGGAGCATTCAGTAGGCAACGATGAGAATCCGTCAAATAAATTTATATTTGTTTAACCAAAATCGAGACTACATAAAATGAACGCTTTCAAAAAATTGGCACTCGTGGCCGCCATGTCTTCCATGACTTTCGCTGCTTCCGCAATGACTTCCGTTGACGACGCTGACCTGAGCCAAGTCGCTGGTCAAGACGGTGTGTCTATCGCTGCTGACCTGAACATCAACATCGCTTCTTTCGTGTACACCGACACGGATGCAGCTGGTGGTTCTATCAGCTTCAAAGACATCAAATTCACTGGCGCGATCGCCGCTACCATTGACATCATGTCCAAAGCTGCATGGGCTGGTGAAGCTCTGCCAGGTACCTTGGGTATGCTGACAGATGCCGGCGGCTCCATGGCTCCCTGCACGCCGGAGCTATTGCTGATTTCGCTCCCAAAGGCGACGTTGTCCGTATCGGTTTGCCACAAATCACCACGACCAAGCTGCTCAACATCTCTGTTGCCAGAATGGAAATGGGTAACTCCACAGCCTCTTTCGGTTCTATCGCCATCAACGGCCTGAACCTGGCTGGTACTACAGCTTACATCTGGGCTCACTAAGCCTTGGCCTCTTAGAGGCTGAAGGTTAAGTCCTTAGAATAGAACGGCCCCCGGCGTAAGTTGGGAGCCGTTTTTTATTAAGGATGTGGCTAGGAATAATTTCCCGATTTACCCCGAGGAGTCGGGATGCGATGTGAGGCGCAAGACGGGCCGTGTAGCTCAGCTACACAAGCGGCTTGCAACGAAGCAGCGCGCCCGAATCCGACAGGGGAAATTGGGGAACTTATTTCTTGCCACATCCTAAGAGGACCACCACCTCGTGACGAGCGTCAAATGGCTGGCCTCGCACCATCCTGATGGATACACCGAAATCTGGAGACACCATGAGTACGCACCGTCTATCCCTTTTCCTGATGCGCGCCACCGCTGTGGCTGCCCTGTGCTGCAGTTCCTTGGCATGGAGTGCGCCTGCTGAACTCGCCGAAGATGAGCTCGCAGACGTCAGCGGCCAAGGCATGGTTGCGTTCACCAACACCACAGAAGGTGGCTTCGACTTCTCCACCATCACCCTCAATGCCGACGTCACCTCAACGCCAACTTCAAAGACCTCGCTTTGGGCACTTACGCACGCGACCTCGGTGCGGGAGCGATCGCCGGGAGCGATGTCAACATCCAGCACCTGCGCTTTGGCCGCAGCGATGGCACCGCCGCCCAAAAACTGGTGAGCATCACCAACCCCTTTATTCAATTCGTCTACGACAACTCGCGCGGCGCGGGCAACAACGAAGTCATTGGCATGCGCCTGGGCTTTGATGGCATCGCTGGCGACGTCAGCCTGATCGCCTCTGCCATCAGCGGCTCCATGCTGGTTGACGGTGGCACTGTGGCACCGGGTCAAAAACTTGACCTGACCGGCGCGCGTCAGACCGGCAGCACTCCCACCTGCACACCTGCACCGTGCCTGACCCTGTCCCAAATCGGCGGCATCACCGCCGGTGACGCCACAGGCCCGAGCCGCGACATGTGGATCTCTGTGCTGGCCAAACCCGTCACCTTCAAAGCCCCTGCCGGCGTGACCGAAGCGCCCGTCACGGCCCAAGCCGGTGTCTGGCTCAACTGGCGCGATCGCCTCACAGCCTACAACGTCAGCGCCCCGGCGTGACCGCCACACCCTCACCCAATTTGCCGCGCTAACTTACACGCTAAACCATGGAGCACACCCTCATGAATCCTACCCGCAGGCTTTCATTGTTCTGCTCGCTCAAGCGCACCAGCCTGATGCGTCGGGCTGCTCTTTTGGGCTTGCTCGGCATCAGCGCTGTGGCCGGTGCCGCCGACATGCAGGAATTGGACGATGGCGTGCTCTCACAGGTACAGGGCAAAGACGGCGTCAGCTTTGCCTTGAACCTGAACACCAGCATCGGCTCGAACGTGTTCAGCGTCGACACAGCAGGCAAGCCCACCTCCATCAGTCAAAACAACGTGAAGGTCACCGGGTTTTACGCGCTCTCGCTTGACATTGTGAACGGCGCTGGGGGCAAACCGGATTTCATGAACTGGGTCTACCCCGACATTGCCAGTACCAAACCGCTGAACATAGTCTATGACATGGCGATCACCGCCGATGGCAAAACTTTTGGTTCCAGCGTGACCCTGCAGGACTTCCTGATAGCGGGCTCAAGCATGCAGCTGAGCTCGTCCGACCAAGGCGGCATGGCCTTTGGCTTGGCCCAGAAACTGCGCATTGCCAACGTGCTGATGCAGCCCAACGGGCGTGGCAACACAGGCGGGCAACTGTCCATGTCGGGCGTATCCATTGGTGCTGAAAGCGGCCCAGGCCCCTGGGTGATTGCCGACCTGGTCAATCAGCCCGGCCAGTTCAACATCGTGAGTGACCCCAGCGGTGATCGTTTGCAGTTTGGCATCGACTTCCCCAAGGTGGGTGATGCCGCCACTGGCAAGATGAACATCGAGAACATCACGTTCAACACGCCCACCGGCCCCCTGAATCTGGGCTCAAGTTCCATCGGCTCCATGCAGCTTCAGCATTTCAACATCAAGTTCAGATCGCAGTAGCAGCTGTTCCTGGCTTGGGTTGGCTACTTCCAGCGCAAGGGCTCAATGTCGACGTTGTGGCTGCCATCGCCCAGCATCAGCACGCTTTCCTGAATCGTTGCCTGCAGTTGCATGCTCCGCTGCGCCATTGGAATGAGCGCTTGGGCGGCCAGTGTCGGAATTCGAAACACACTCAGGTTTTTGGGGCGTGTCAGCTTGTTTTCCATGCCGCGCCACCACACTTCGGCTGCGTGATTGAAGCAATACAGCACCACTTCATCGGCCTTGCCGCAGGCCTTGATGAGCGGTTTGTCTTCGGGCTGGCCTACCTCCATCCACAGGCGAATCTGGCCGGTAAAGTCGCGCAGCCAAACATCGGGCTCGTCCGGGTCACTCAGACCGGCCCCAAAGGCCAGTGTGCCGTCGCCCCCACACACACTTTGCAGCTTGTGCGCCTGCAGCGCCAGGGCGCACAGGCGCACCATCATTCGTTCATCGGTTTCGCTGGGGTGGCGTGCCAGCGTCAGCGCATGGTCGGCATAGTAGCCGTGGTCAATGTCGGCGATTTGAAGGCTGGCTTTGAAGATGGTTGATTTGATGGCCATGCAGGAGTGATTTCTTTGACGTCAACGATTTTGTTGCGTGGATTGTGACCGAACGGCACACTGCATCACCGCCATCATGCTCCCGCCATCACGCGCAGCACTTCTTGTCCATAGGCTTCGAGCTTTTTCGCCCCAATACCGCTCAGGCCCTGCAGGTCGTCCAGTGAATGCGGCGCGCGTTCGGCAATGGCCGCCAGGGTGGCATCGTGAAAAATCACATAAGCGGGCAGGTTGTGTTCTTTGGCTACCTCGGCGCGCCAGGCTTTCAATGCCAGGTAGCGGCTCTCTGCGCTGGCATCCAGTGTGGCGGGCACTTTGGCGCGGGTGCTGCCGGGCGCACTGCGCTTTGCTTTGCGGTCCAGCGGGGTCGATACCGAGGCGCGCAAGCGCACCGGCACTTCTCCCTTGAGCACGGCGCGTGAGGCGGGCGTCAGCTGCAAGGTGTTGAAGGCTTGCGCATCGACCGCGACGGCACCGATGGCGATCAGCTGGCGCAGCACGCCGCGCAGTTGCAGCTCGGTCAGGTCAGCACCAATGCCGAAAGTGCTCAGGGTGTCATGCCTGCGCTGGGCAACTTTTTCGGTATTTTTGCCGCGCAAAATGTCCATGATGTGCACTGCGCCATAGCTGGCCCCACCGGCTTGCTGCAGGCGGTAGATGGTGCTCAGCAGCTTGCGCGCGGCATCGGTGCCATCCCACACGGGCGGCGGCTGCAGGCAGTTGTCGCAATTCCCGCAATTGACCCCCACGCTTGCCACTTCCCCGGTGCTGCGCTGCCCCCCCCGAGGGGGCCGTGCCCTCGGGCAAATCTCGCAAAGATGGCGCGACAGGCTTGGGGCCCGGCGCTGCGGCGGCAGCATCAACTCCGTAAGTTTCCCCAAAATACGCCAGCAAACGCACCCGGCGGCAGTCGGTGGCTTCGGCCAAGCCCAAGAGCGCATCGAGCTTGCCGCGCAGGCCTTGTTTGAAGGCTTCATCGGCCGGACTTTCGTCAATCATGCGGCGCTGGTTTACCACGTCTTGCAGGCCATAACACATCCAGGCGTCGGCGGCTTCACCGTCGCGCCCGGCGCGCCCGGTTTCCTGGTAGTAGCCTTCGATGTTTTTGGGCATGTCCAGGTGCGCCACAAAGCGCACATCGGGCTTGTCAATGCCCATGCCAAAGGCTATGGTGGCCACCATCACAATGCCTTCGCTGCGCAAAAACTGGTCCTGGTTGGCTTGCCGGACCCGGCTGTCCAGGCCCGCGTGGTAGGGCAGGGCGGCAATGCCTTCGTCGCACAGCGTGTTGGCGATTTCCTCCACCCGTTTGCGCGACTGGCAGTACACAACGCCCGCATCTCCCCGGTGCTCGTGGGTAATAAAGCGCAGCAGCTGTTGGGTAGCGTCCTTTTTTTCAACAATGGTGTAGCGGATGTTGGGCCGGTCAAAGCTGCTTAGAAACAAGCGCGCATCCTGCAACTGCAGCCGCTCCACAATGTCGGCGCGGGTCAGTGCGTCCGCTGTGGCGGTCAGCGCGATGCGCGGCACCGTGCCATAACGCTCGTGCAACACCGTCAGCGCCCGGTACTCGGGCCGGAAGTCGTGCCCCCACTGGCTCACACAATGTGCCTCGTCAATCGCAAACAGGCCCAGCATGCCGCGCTCATACAGGGAATCGAGCTGCGCCAGAAAGCGCGGCGTCATGACCCGCTCGGGCGCGCAGTACAAGAGCGTCATGTCCCCGCGCAGCAGGCGTTTTTCAACCTGCGAGGCCTGTTCGCCCGACAGGGTGGAGTTCAAAAAAGCGGCGCTCACGCCCGCTTCATGCAGCGCCCCCACCTGGTCGTGCATCAGCGCAATCAGCGGCGAGATCACCACCGTCAGCCCCTTGCCTGCGCGCTGGCGGGCAATGGCCGGCACCTGGTAACACAGCGACTTGCCGCCGCCGGTGGGCATCAGCACCAGCGCGTCGCCGCCGGCCACCACGTGTTCAATGATGGCCTGCTGCGGGCCACGGAAGGCACCGTAGCCAAAAACTTCCTGAAGAATGGCGTGGACAGACAAAATGAATGCTATTAATTAAGTAGCTGTTTGCGCACTATTTACCTGCGCTACAGCCTGAAAACACTAATAAATTGGGTGGTGGCTTGGTCTGTTCGGTCTAGGCGCACAGCACGCAAAGCCGCTTGGCATGGTGGCCATTGTCCCACCCCCGGCGCGCAGCTTGGCTGGCCTTTCTACAATACCCCCCATGAAAGCCATTTACTACACCCGCGCCCAAGCGCTGCCCGAAATTTTGTCTCAACGCATCGCCATTCTCGATGGCGCCATGGGCACCATGATCCAGCGTTTCAAACTCGGTGAAGCCCAGTACCGCGGCGAGGGCTACACCGGCCCTGGTAGCCAGGGAGACCGTTTCAAAGACTTCCCGCGTGATGTCAAGGGCAACAACGAGCTGCTCAGCCTGACCCGCCCGGATGTGATCCGCGACATCCACGAACGCTACCTGGCCGCCGGCGCCGACCTGATCGAGACCAACACCTTTGGCGCCACCACCGTGGCCCAGGCCGACTACGGCATGGAAGACCTGGCGGTGGAAATGAACCGCGTTTCCGCCCAACTGGCACGTGCCGCCTGCGACAAGTACAGCACCCCCGACAAACCCCGCTTTGTGGCCGGTGCCCTGGGCCCCACGCCCAAAACCGCCAGCATCAGCCCCGACGTGAACGACCCCGGCGCGCGCAACGTGACCTTTGAGGAACTGCGCCAGGCCTATTACGACCAAGTGAAAGCGCTGGTGGAGGGCGGCAGCGACGTGCTGTTGGTAGAAACCATTTTTGACACCCTGAACGCCAAGGCCGCCCTGTTTGCCATTGACGAATACTTTGAGGCCAGCGGCGAGCGCCTGCCCATCATCATCAGCGGTACCGTCACCGATGCCTCCGGGCGCATCCTCTCCGGCCAAACCGTCACCGCCTTCTGGCACAGCGTGCGCCACGCCAAGCCATTGGCCATTGGCCTGAACTGTGCACTGGGTGCCACGCTGATGCGCCCCTACATTCAGGAGCTCAATCGCGCCGCACCCGACACCTTTATCAGTTGTTACCCCAACGCCGGCCTGCCCAACCCCATGAGCGACACCGGCTTTGACGAAACCCCCGACGTCACGTCACGCCTGGTGCGCGAGTTTGCCGCCGAGGGGCTGGTCAACATTGTGGGCGGCTGCTGCGGCACCACGCCCGACCACATTGGTGCCATCTGCGCTGCGGTGGCACCGCTGCCAGGGCGTGCGGTGGGGCGCGGGTATTTTTATAAAGAAGCGGCCTGAGCGCTTGGCAGAGTAGGGCGTGGCACACTGGCCCCTGGCGCACATAGTGGGTTGCGCCAGGGAGACCGGTTTGGACAAAAAGCAACTTTCCGAAAGCGACATCAGCGACAAATACGTCCGCCCTGCCATGGTGCGGGCGGGCTGGCATACGCTGGACCAGATTTACGCCCAATTCCCGTTGCGCGCAGGGCGCGTGGTGGTGCGGGGCAATAAATCGCACCGCGATAAAGACACCGTCCTCAAAGCGGATTTCGCGCTCTTTCTCAAGCCCAACATTCCACTGGCCGTGGTGGAAGTCAAAAAGGCCCGCTTGTCCGCGCAGGCCGGCATGCAGCAGGCGCTGCACTATGCTGAGCTGCTGGATGTTCCGTTCTCCTTCTCCAGCAATGGGGAGTCCTTTGTTTTTCGCGACGCCACCCTGGCCACCGGCGTGCTGGAGCAAACCCTCACGCTGGACCAATTCCCCAGCCCCCAAGACCTGTGGGCGCGCTACTGCGCCTGGAAAGGCTGGTCCCCCGAGGTGCAGCGCGTGGCTGCCTTTGACTATGCCCCCAGCAAAACCCCGCGCTACTACCAGCTGGGTGCCATCAACCGCACGGTAGAAGCCATTGCCAATGGGCAAAACCGTGTGCTGCTGGTCATGGCCACCGGCACCGGCAAAACCTACACCGCCTTCCAGATCATCTGGCGCTTGTGGAAGAGCGGTGCCAAAAAGCGCATCCTGTTCCTGGCCGACCGCAACATCCTGATCGACCAGACCATGGTCAACGACTTCCGCCCCTTCAAGGGCGCCATGGCCAAGCTCAGCCCCAACGCCAAAGGCGTGGAGCGCGTCAACGCGCAGGGCCAGCTGGAGGTGGACGACGTAGACCTGGCGGTGGACAAAACCACCAAGGCCGTCAACAAGAGCTACGAGATTTACCTCTCGCTCTACCAGGCCGTCACCGGCACCGAGGACACGGCCAACATCTACAAACAGTTCAGCCCCGACTTCTTCGACCTCATCGTGGTGGACGAGTGCCACCGCGGCAGCGCCAATGAAGACTCCGCTTGGCGCGACATCCTCACCTACTTTGCCAGCGCCACCCACGTGGGCCTGACCGCCACGCCCAAAGAAACCAAAGACACGTCCAACACCTTCTACTTTGGCGAGCCCCTCTACACCTACAGCCTCAAGCAAGGCATTGAAGATGGCTTCTTGGCGCCGTACAAAGTCATCCGGGTGGACCTGGACAAAGACACCTTCGGCTGGCGCCCCACGGCAGGCATGACCGACAACAAAGGCCAACTCATCGAAGACCGCGTTTACACCGGCCGCGACATGAACCGCAAGCTGGTGCTGGAACCACGTGACACCGTAGTGGCCGAGCGCATTACCGCCTACCTGCGCGCCACCGACCGCATGGCCAAGACCATCGTGTTTTGTGAAGACATCGACCACGCCGCCCGCATGCGCCAGGCGCTCTCCAATGCCAATGCCGACATCTGCGCCACCCAGCCCAACTACGTGGTGCAAATCACTGGCGACAACCCCGAAGGCAAGCGCGAGCTCGACAACTTCATCGACCCCGAGAAGCCGTACCCGGTCATTGCCACCACCTCCAAGCTCATGAGCACCGGGGTAGACGCGCAAACCTGCAAGCTCATTGTGCTGGACCAGAACATCCGGTCCATGACCCTGTTCAAGCAGATCATTGGCCGCGGCACCCGCCTGCGCGAAGACCTGGGCAAAAGCTGGTTCACCATCCTCGACTTCAAGCGCGCCACCGACAACTTTGCCGACCCCGCCTTTGACGGCGAGCCGGTGCAAATCTACGAGCCCATACGCCCAGGGCAAACTCATCACCGAGAGCCTGCGTGACTACACCCGCATCAACCTCACCAAGCACTACGACTCGCTGGACAAGTTTCTGCAGGCCTGGAACGACGCCGACCGCAAAGCCGCCCTGCTGGAAGAGCTGGAATCGCGCGGTGTGTTGGTCGAAGCGATGCAAGAAGAACTGAGTGCCCAAGGGCAAACCGGGCTGGACCCGTTTGATGCCTTGCTGCACGTGGCGTACAACATGCCGCCCCTCACCCGGCGTGAACGCGCCCGCCGCGTCAAAAAGCGCAACGTCTTCACCCACTACGGCCCGGTGGCCCGCCAGGTCATCGACGCGCTGCTGGACAAATACGCCGACGAAGGCATTGCCACCATCGAGGCCGACACCGTGTTCAACGTGCAGCCCTTCACCGACATAGGCCGCCCGGCCGAGCTCATCAAGAGCTTCGGCGGCCGCACCCAGTACAAAACTGCCCTGCAAATGCTGGAACGCGAGCTATACGCGGGCAAAGAGTAAGTGGTCCCTGCTGCAAAATATCCTAAATTATCCAAATTTAGATAAAATATCCAAATCAAGATATTTTTGGATAAACCCATGCTTTACTACCCGCGTACGCCCTTGGCATCCAGCTTGGCCGATGCTTTGCAGGGTAAAGACGTCTTTAGCGATGCGCCCAACGGGCTGTTTCTGGCGGCTCCCCGGCGCACAGGCAAATCCACCTTCTTGCAAGCCGACCTCATGCCCGAGTTGCAGCGCCGCCAGGTGGTGGTGGTGTACGTGGACCTGTGGGCCGACCAAAAGCGTGACCCCGGTAGCCTCATTGCCGAGGCCGTGGGCCAGGCCTTGCTCAAGCAGTTGGGCGTGGTGGCCAAGACTGCCAAGTTGGCGGGGCTGGACAGCATCAACGTGGCCGGAATCAAAATCGACACCTCAAAAATCGGCAAGGTGGACGGCAGCACCCTCACAGATGCATTGCGCGCCCTGTCTGAGGCCAGCAAAGCCCCCGTTGCGCTGGTGATAGACGAGGCCCAGCACGCCTTAACCAGCGAGGCGGGTGAAACCGCGATGGCGGCACTCAAGTCCGCCCGTGACCAACTCAACCGCCCCGGCGAGGTGCGGCTCATGCTGGTGATGTCCGGCTCTGACCGCGACAAGCTCCTGCGATTGGTAAACACCAACGCGGCCCCCTTCTACGGTTCGCAAATCCACCGCATGCCCGAGCTAGGGGCCGACTTCATTGCCCATATTGCGCAACTTATCGTCCGCCAGCGTGCAGACCTGGCCCCGGTCAATGAGGCTACCTTGGCCGAAGCCTTTATGCGTTTCGGCCAGCGGCCCCAGTTTTTTATGGAGGCACTGGGCCAAGTTCTCAGCCCACTGGCTACCAGCACCGGCAGGTTTGAAGACGCCATGCTGGATAAAGCGCTGCAAAAACAAGAAAATGACGAGTCGCAAATGGAAAGCGACTTCACAGCCCTGCGTCCACTGGAGCAAGCCGTGCTGTGGCGCATGCTGGAGTTGGGTAACCGCTTTCGCCCGTATGACGCCGACGCGCTCCAGTTCTACAACGAAAAAACCGGCGAAAAAGTCACCGTGGCCAAAGCTCAAAAAGCCTTGGATGGCTTGCGTGCCCACCAACCCAGCCTGATCTGGAAATCCGCCCGAAGTGAATACGCGGTAGAAGACGCCGCCATGCTCCGCTGGTACACCCAACGCGTCGCGGCTGGCTCATGGCCGCCAGCTAGCCCGCAACTCGATTGGGTAGATGAGTAAAACGCTACTAAATTCATAGCTGCTCACGCACGTCCCACGTGCGCAAAAGCCCTTTTTTACCTATAAAACCTACAACAATATGTCCAACCTAGCAAGCAGCATCAAATCCATCCAGGACGTGATGCGCCAAGACAGCGGCGTCGATGGCGACGCCCAACGCATCTCCCAGCTCACCTGGCTCTTGTTCCTCAAAGTGTTTGACGCGCTGGAAGAAGAGCTGGAGCTCACCCGCGACAGCTACACCAGCCCCATCCCCGAGCCCCTGCGCTGGCGCAACTGGGCCGCAGATGCAGAAGGCATCACCGGCGACACGCTGCTGAACTTTGTCAACAACGACCTGTTCGGCGCGCTCAAAACCCTGAGCGGCGACGCCCAGCGCAACCCGCGCGGTTACGTGGTGCGCGGCGTGTTTGAAGACGCCTACAACTACATGAAGAGCGGCCACCTGCTGCGCCAGGTCATCAACAAAATCAACGCCATCGACTTCAACCGCCAAAGCGAGCGCCACCAGTTCAACGACCTGTACGAAAAAATCCTCAAAGACCTGCAAAGCGCCGGCAACGCGGGCGAGTTCTACACCCCGCGCGCCGTCACCCAGTTCATGGTGGACATGGTCAACCCCCAGTTAGGCGAAAAGGTGCTGGACCCGGCCACCGGCACCGGCGGCTTTCTGGTCTGCGCCATCGAGCACCTGCGCAAGCAAGTGCAAAACACAAGCCAAGAAGCCGTGCTGCAAACCAGCATCACCGGCGTGGAGAAAAAGCAGCTGCCCCACATGCTGTGCGTCACCAACCTCATGCTCCACGGCATCGAGGTGCCCAGCCTCATTCTGCATGGCAACACGCTGGCCCGCCCGCTGCGCGAAGTGACGCAGGCCGACCGCGTGGACGTGGTGCTCACCAACCCGCCCTTTGGCGGCGTGGAAGAGCCGGGCATTGAGCAAGGCTTCCCCAGCGATGTGCGCACCAAAGAAACGGCGGACCTGTTTCTGGTGCTCATCAAACACATCCTCAAAGCCCATGGCCGCGCCGCGCTGGTGCTTGCCCGACGGCACCCTGTTTGGCGAAGGCGTCAAAACCCGCATCAAAGAGCAGCTGCTGAATGAGTGCAACCTGCACACCATCGTGCGCCTGCCCAACGGCGTGTTTGCGCCCTACACCGGCATCAAAACCAACCTGCTGTTCTTCACCAAAGGCACGCCCACCCAAGACGTTTGGTACTACGAGCACCCGTATCCCGCAGGCGTGAAGAACTACAACAAGACCAAGCCCATCCGAATCGAAGAATTCGACGCCGAGAAAGCCTGGTGGGGCACCGAGGCCGATGGTTTTGCCAGCCGGGTGGAAAACGAGCGTGCCTGGAAAGTCAGCATTGAGCAGATCAAGGCCGCAGGCTACAACCTGGACCAGAAGAACCCCCACGCCGCAGACGCTGTGAGCCACGACCCCGAGCAACTGCTGGCTGACTATGCGCGGCTTCAAGGCGAAGCGCAGGCGCTGCGGGATGAGCTGCGGGACATCCTGGCGAAGTCGCTGGATGGACAAAGTATGCCACTTAGTGGCACAATAAAGGCATGATGCGCGTTTTCAAAACCAAGCATTTCAGTCGCTGGATGCGCAAAACCGAGTTGACGGACCAAGCGCTCTGTGAAGCGGTTGCGGAAATGTCCCGTGGCTTGATAGACGCAGATTTGGGTGGCGGTGTGGTGAAGAAGCGTGTTGGGCTGGCGGGCCGTGGCAAGCGCGGCGGAGCCAGAACCCTGGTGGCGACCAATAAAGGCGCACGCTGGTTCTTTGTGTTTGGATTTGAGAAAAGCGAGCGTGCCAACATCACCGCTGACGAATTGGCGGCGTTGCAGGATGTAGCCGCTGATTTGCTGGGGCGCACCGCGAGCGCATTGGATACAGCCGTTAAGGACGGCGCTTTACAGGAGATATGCCATGGCCACTAAAGCCAAGCCTAAGAGCCCGATTTTTGAGGCTGTTCACGAAACCGCTGCTGATCTGCATCGCTTGGGATTTATCGACAAGCGCAAGATGCTCAAATACGACGCGCTCTGCCTGGAGCCCGTGCCGCAGTACCAGAGCGAGCAAATCCGCGCCCTGCGGGAGAGCCTCAAGCTCAGCCAGGCGGTGCTGGCAGCCGTGCTCAACACCAGTCTTTCCACCGTTCGCAAATGGGAAGTGGGCGACAAGCATCCCAGCGGCCCCTCGTTGAAATTGCTCAACCTGCTGGAGCGCAAAGGGCTGGAGGGCGTGCTTTGAAATGCCCGTGCTGCGGAGCGGCGGAGCTGGTTCACGACACCCGCGATGAAGCCTATACCTACAAGGGTGCCAGTACCATCATCACCGCGGTAACGGGTGACTTTTGCCCTGCTTGCAATGAGGCCATCCTGGATCGGGAGCAAGGTGACCGCTATTGCGAATTGATCGGCGTGTTTCAGCGTCAGGTCAACGCCCAAAGCGCTGGGTCAAATTGAAATTCGCTCCGTGGTGTTGAGCGAAACGGTGTTTCCGACATCGTATTAATGTGAAATTGGCCTCTAGCCCTTGTGGAACGTGCGTATGCTGCTATCAAATTTAAACCTATTAACCGCAGCTCCAGCCGAAACGCTGTGTCAGCCCGTTGCCAAAACGGTGTATTTTTTGGATAATGCGTTTTCAAATATAAAACATTCGTTTCTATTTTGAAAACAAATTACTCCCTCTCCGAACTGCTGTTCCCCAACCAGTACCGCCGCAAGGTGTTAGCCCTGTTGCTCATGCAGCCGGACCAGAAAGTGCACCTGCGCGAGCTGGCCCGCCAGACGCAGGCCGCTCCGGGTACCCTTAAAAAAGAGTTGGACGCGCTGTGCCACGTCGGCCTGCTTACCAGCGAACGGGTGGGTAACCAGGTGCAGTTTCAGGCTAACCAGGCCCACCCCATCTTTGCCGAACTGCAGGCGCTGGTGCGCAAAACCACCGGGCTGGCCGATGTGCTGCGCCAGGCCCTGCAGCCCTTGGGCGACCAGGTGGAACTGGCCCTGGTGTTCGGCTCCATGGCCAGCGGCAGCGCCCACGCGGGCAGCGATGTGGACTTGCTGGTGGTGGGCAGCGCCAGCTTCGCCCAGGTGGTGGAAGCCACCTACGCCGCCCAGACCCAACTGGGGCGCGAGATCAACCCCAAGGTCATGGCTGCTGCTGAATGGGCCGCCAAACAGGCCGAGGGCAACCCGTTTGTGCAAGAGCTGCTGGCCAAACCCCAAATACTGCTGATCGGAACGCTGAATGCCTGAAGCAGAACTCAACAACCTCGCGCGCATCGGCCAGCTCGACAAAGTGCCCTTCTCTGCCGACCTGTTGCGCAAAATGCTGGCCACCGCCCGCACCCGCCTGCAAGACGCACAGCGCACCGACAACAGCCTGGAGACCCGCTTCGACTGCGCCTACACCGCCATCCGCGCCGTGGCCGATGCCGCCTTGCACGCCCAGGGCTGGCGCACCGCCACCAGCAAACCCGGCCACCACCAAACCACTCTTCAGTGCCTGGTGCACACCCTGGGCGTGAGCCCCGCCACGGTGCGCGTGCTCGACGCGCTGCGCAAGCAGCGCAACCTGAGTGACTACGACGGCGAACTCGTCACAGACCAGGCCCTGCACGAATGCCTGCAGCAAGCCGCAGCCCTGGTCCAGTTGGCCGAGCAGCAACTGCAGGTTTTTGTGAATAAAAACACCCCCTAGCCCTCGTGGAATGTACGCATGTTGCTATCAAATTTGAATTTATTGGCGCAAGCCCCAAATGGCGTGGCGCCTGCGTGACTGTGCGCTGTGGACGCGGTGGCGGCAAGGCAAGCTGGTTGCCCAAGACCCCAAGGATGAACCGGCGAGTGAGCTGCTGAAGAAAATCCGCGCCGAGAAAGACAAACTCATTCTTGACGGCAAGATCAAACGCGACAAACCCCTACCACCGATTGCGGAGGATGAACAGCCGTTTGCATTGCCGCAGGGGTGGGAGTGGGTGGGGGCTGAATTGGCTTTCGGGACAGCATCCCACCCGAACAAGTTGCTGGGTGCGCGCGTTCCGTACTTGACGGGGCCGGCTGAATTTGGCTTGGTCTCACCAGAACCTTCTCGGTCAACGAATGAACGCCGAGCAATTGCAATTCAAGCCGACATTCTTATTACGGTTAAGGGCTCAGGCGTTGGAAAATTAAATGTTGTAACGCATCCTGAAATCGCAATCAGCCGCCAATTGATGGCGATTCGTCCTGTGAAGATGGACTCGGAGTTTTTGATGATCGTGCTGCAAACCATGGCGTTGCACTTTCAAGAAAAGTCAGTCGGCATCGCGATTCCTGGCATCGGACGGGATGATGTGACGCTTGCGCTGATTGGTTTGCCACCCCTCGCCGAACAATCCCGCATCGTCACCCGCGTAGCCCAGTTGCGCCGCCTGTGTGCCGACCTGCGCCAGCGCCTGTCCGCCAGCCAATCCACCCAAGCCCATCTGGCCGAGGCGCTGGTACAGGATGTTGGATGATTTTCTTTACCTATTGGGTAAAGAAGTTCTATAATCCATTTCTACAAAACGGAGGTGTTCTTGGAGATTCGATTCAAGGACAAGCAGCTACGGGAGCTCTGCGAGAAGAGGGCGGTAGCTGCCAAGAAGCTTGGGGATATTGGCGCACGCAAGCTGCAAACGCGATTGGCGGATATCGCGGCAGCGTCTCGTGTGACTGATTTGATTACGGGAAACCCGCATCCACTAAAAGGAGATCGCCATGGTCAATTCGCTCTGGACTTGGCGGGCGGTTGGCGCTTGGTCTTTGTTCCTGCCAACGAACCTATACCGCGTCGGGACGACGCGGCCATCAACTGGTCTGCTGTGACCATCGTGTGCATTGAATACATCGGGGACTACCATGACTGAATTGCCTGTGCAGGGTGCCGACGCGCCATTCGCGCCGGATTGGGTGTCGCCTCCTGGGGACACCATTCTTGACTTGCTGGAGGAGCGTGCTTGGACGCAGCAGCAACTGGCGGACCGGCTTGGGTATACACCCAAGCACGTCAACCAATTGATCAAGGCCAAAATTCCTTTGACCGAAGACGCGGCCATCCGTTTGCAGAATGTATTGGGTGCATCGGTGGGGTTCTGGCTCACGCGCGAGGCGCAATACCGTGAGCGTGTGGCAGTGCTGGAGGCAGTAGAGCGTCAAGTGCCCATGGTGCCTTGGTTGGAGCGTTTTCCCATTAAGGAGATGATGGACCTTGGTGTTCTTGCCAAACGGCGATTGGATGCCAAGTCCAAACCTGGGCTGGTTGGCGAGCTGCTGGGCTTTTTTGGTGTTGCTACGCCTGACCAATGGGAAAGCCAATACGGTTGCATGGAGCTGGCCTTTCGTCGCAGCCGGGAAGATCAGGCGGATGTGGCCGCAATTTCTGCGTGGCTGCGCATGGGTGAGCGCAGTGCTGAAAAGTTGGACGGCCCGCCTTACGATGAGGCGTGCTTTAAGACTGCGCTGGCGGAAGTGCGAGGACTCAGCTTCCCGTCGCCTCAAGAGTTTCAGCCACGCATGCACAAACTTCTTCATGAGGCAGGCGTTGCGTTTGTTCTGGTTCCTGCCCTGCCCAGAACACACGTGTCAGGCGTCGCGCGTTGGCTGAATGCGCGTCGGCCCTTGATTCAGTTGTCGCTGTATGGCAAGCAGAATGACCGTTTCTGGTTTAGTTTCTTTCATGAGGCTGCGCACATCGTGCTACATAGCCGGCACAAAAAATCGGTATTTCTCGATGACCCGTCGAAGGCGGGCTCTTCATCCAAAGAGGAGCAGGAAGCCAATGCGTGGGCGCGGGATTTTCTGATTACGCCCAATCAGGCCAGATCACTTGTCGATATTCCCAAAACAAAGTCTGCTGTCATCAGTTTTGCCCAGTCCATTGGCGTGCACCCGGGAATCGTCGTTGGGCGCATGCAGCATGATGAACTTTTGGATGTGCGGTGGCTGAATGATCTGAAGGTGAGCTTCGCTTTTACAGCCAAACGCTAGTCACTATTTTTCCGGATGGAGAAAAAGAAATGGTTCTTGGCCACTTGGAATTAAAGCAATTTCATCCTTTGTTATCTCCACTTGAAGATAAAAACGAATAGAAAAGTCAAAACCCCTTTTAAAACAACAACTTAGCGGGTACGTTTTTCTCCATTAAGTGGAAAACCGCCAGTACCATGCCTGGCAAACTGTCTTAACTCCCGCCCTCCTGCGCCCGAATAAACCCGTTCATCTCCATACTCATAGCCTGCGCCAGTTTGGCATACAGGCGCAGTTTGCGGGCGTTGTCGCGCAGGCGTTGGGCCAGGCGGACTGAGATCGCCAGCAGCAGTTTGGCGCCCACGCGGGGCTGGGCGTCAATCAGGGCCTCGATGGCCTCGCGGGTGAGGATGGCGCACACCACGTCGGTGCTGGCAGTGCACGAGGCCGAGCGCGGCTCCTGGTCCACCAGGCCCACTTCGCCCACCAGGCTGCCCGGGCCCAGCACCTTGATGGTGACCGGCTCGGTGCGGCTCACCACAATACTCTCCACCACCACTTCGCCGTCCAGTAGCAGGGCCATAAAGCCGTTGTCGCCAGCGTCGCCTTCGCGGATGAAAGTAGTGTCGGCCGCAATGGCGCGGGCCGTCATGTAGCGGGCCACGGTGCGGGCTTCGTCCAGCGTGAGCTGCATGAGCGCACCGGGGGCGGTCAGCAATTGCGCCGCTTTGTCCAGTGATTCGGGGTGCAGCGGGTTGTCGCCGTTCGGCGGTGCAGGGCATGGATGCGCTCTCTTTTTGACCTGGAATGCGGCCATGGTAGCGCAGCGCGGTGCTGCCGCCAGCGCCTTGCGGCTTTTCGCGGCGGTGTTGAGGGTTGTGTCCGGCAGCGCGTTGCGGTGTCCCTTCAAAATCGCGGCATCCAGGAGCGTTGCAGCAGGTGGCCCCGCCTGTCAGGCTTGGATGTCCCAACGACGCTCACCTGAACCTTTTGTCCTTTGCAGGTGAGTTGTATGTCTGAAACCCTTATTCCTCCCATGTTGCTGTCCGGCCTGGAGCCGGTCACCATTGGCGCCGTCGCCACCGCCGATGGCCAGGCGCCGCGTGCCACGTTTGTGAACGTGGGTGAGCGCACCAACGTCACCGGCTCCAAAGCCTTTGCGCGCATGATTTTGAATGGCGAATTCGACCAGGCCCTGGCCGTGGCGCGCCAGCAGGTGGAAAACGGCGCCCAGGTGATTGACATCAACATGGACGAGGCCATGCTCGACAGCCAGGCCGCCATGGTGCGTTTTCTGAACCTGATTGCCAGCGAGCCCGATATTTCCCGCGTGCCGGTGATGATTGACAGCTCCAAGTGGAGCGTGATTGAGGCCGGTTTGCGCTGCGTGCAGGGCAAAGGCATTGTCAACTCCATCAGCATGAAAGAGGGCGTGGAAGAGTTCAAGCGCCAGGCCACGCTGGTGCGCCGCTACGGTGCCGCCGCGGTGGTGATGGCGTTTGACGAAAAAGGCCAGGCCGACACGTATGCGCGCAAGATCGAGATTTGCGAGCGCGCCTACCGCATTCTGGTAGACGAGGGTGGGCTTTCCGCCGGAAGACATCATTTTTGACCCCAACATCTTTGCCATTGCCACAGGCATTGAGGAGCACAACAACTACGCGGTGGACTTCATCGAAGCCACGCGCTGGATCAAGCAGCACCTGCCCGGTGCCAAGGTATCGGGCGGTGTGTCCAACGTGTCGTTCAGCTTCCGCGGCAACGACCCGGTGCGCGAGGCCATCCACACTGTGTTCCTGTACCACGCCATTGCAGCGGGCATGGACATGGGCATCGTCAATGCCGGCATGGTGGGCGTGTACGACGACCTGGAGCCTGTGCTGCGCGAGCGCGTGGAAGACGTGGTGCTCAATCGCCGCCCGGATGCGGGTGAGCGCCTGGTCGAGATTGCCGACAGCGCCAAGAGCGGTGCCAAGGACGAAAGCAAAAAGCTGGAGTGGCGCGGCACGCCGGATGCACCCGTATCAGTCGGCCAGCGCCTCTCGCACGCCATGGTGCACGGCATCACCGACTTCATCACGCAGGACACCGAAGAAGCCTACCAGCAGGTGCTGGCCAAGGGTGGCCGCCCGCTGCACGTGATTGAAGGGCCGCTGATGGATGGCATGAATGTCGTGGGCGACTTGTTCGGCCAGGGCAAGATGTTTCTGCCGCAGGTGGTCAAGAGCGCGCGCGTCATGAAGCAGGCCGTGGCGCATTTGATTCCCTATATTGAAGAAGAAAAACGGCTGGACGAAGCGGCCGGACGCGACGTCAAAACCAAGGGCAAGATCGTGATCGCCACCGTCAAGGGTGATGTACATGACATCGGCAAAAACATCGTCACCGTGGTGCTGCAGTGCAATAACTTTGACGTCGTCAACATGGGCGTCATGGTGCCCTGTCACGAAATTTTGGCCAAAGCCAAGGCGGAAGGGGCTGACATCATCGGCCTGTCGGGCCTGATTACGCCCAGCCTGGAAGAAATGCAGTACGTGGCTGGCGAGATGCAGAAAGACGAATACTTTCGCTCCCGCAAGATGCCTTTGATGATTGGCGGTGCCACCACCAGCCGGGTCCACACCGCCGTCAAGATTGCGCCGCATTACGAGGGCCCGGTGGTCTATGTGCCAGACGCCTCGCGCAGCGTGAGCGTGGCGCAGGGCTTGCTGTCGGATCAGGCGGGGGCCTACATTGCTGAATTGAATGCCGACTATGAACGCGTGCGCCAGCAACACGCCAACAAAAAGCAAACGCCGATGTGGCCGCTGGCCAAGGCGCGCGCCAACAAGACGCCGGTGGACTGGGCGCAGTACACCCCCACCCGCCCCAAGTTTCTGGGGCGACGCGTGTTTCGCAACTTCGATCTGGCCGAGCTGGTTCGTTTTATCGACTGGGGGCCGTTTTTCCAGACCTGGGACCTTTCGGGCGCGTTTCCGGCCATTCTCCAAGACCCGGTGGTGGGTGCCGAGGCCACGCGCGTCTATGAAGACGGCCAACGCATGCTCAAACGCATGGTGGAGGGTCGCTGGCTCACCGCCAACGGCGTGATCGGCCTGTACCCCGCCAACACGGTGAACGACGACGACATCGAACTCTATACCGATGAAACCCGCAGCGAAGTCGCCCTGACCTGGTACGGCCTGCGCCAGCAGACCGAGAAGCAGGTGATAGACGGCGTGATGCGCCCCAGCCGCTGCCTGGCGGACTTTGTGGCACCTTTGAATGCTATTAATTCAGGAGCTGCTTGCGCAGAAGGGACGGGCGCAAACGGCCAAAAATACTCTCAAATTCAGGACTATGTGGGCGCTTTTGCCGTCACCGCCGGCATTGGCGTGGACAAGCGCGCACAGGCCTTTGAGGCGGCGCACGACGACTACTCGGCCATCATGCTCAAGTCGCTGGCCGACCGGCTGGCCGAAGCCTTTGCCGAGTGCCTGCACCACCGTGTGCGCACCGATTTGTGGGGCTATGACGCCCATGAAGCCCTCACACCGCAGGCGCTGATTGCCGAGAAATACACCGGCATCCGCCCGGCACCCGGCTACCCCGCCTGCCCGGATCACAGCGTCAAGAAGGAATTGTTCGACCTGCTGCAGTGCGACGACATCGGCATGGGCGTGACCGAGAGTCTGGCCATGACGCCCGCGGCCAGCGTGAGCGGCTTTTACCTGGCGCACCCGGACAGCACCTATTTCAGCGTGGGCAGAATCGGTGAAGATCAGCTCAAAGACATGGCCGCGCGCCGCCAGTTGGACGAAAAAGCCTTGCAACGCCTGCTGGCACCCAACCTGTAGCTTGTGTTGACTTACCGACAGTTACAAACCAAGCCTCCTGCTTTACAAAGGTGAAGTTTACTTTTGGGCTGCTCAGGCGTTACTGTCATGACAGCCAAGTGATACCGCTTGGTTGAACCGTCAATTGATTCAGACTCCCCGCGAGTCAATAGCCAAAGAAAACCACCATGAACACACCCTACGACATGCCCCAAGCCCCTGCATCCGCCAACAAGCCTCTGTGGGCCGCCGTGGCGGTGCTGGGAGTCGCCGTGCTGGCCATGGGGGCCACGCTGATTCGCATTCAGAGCCGACAGGCCGAGCCGAGTCTGGCGGTGGTGCCCGCAGCGTCAGCGCCTGCACAGGCCGCCAGCAGCGCCGCTTTGGCAGCCTCCGCCGCAGCCTCTGCAGCTTTGCCAATGCCCGAGCCAGCCCCGGTGGCTAGCCCCCAGCCAGTGGCGCAAACCCTGCATTCTTTAGTGCCAAAAAAGGCTGTTGCGCCCGTCCATAAAGCGCAACCAGCTCCTAAAACAGTAGCATATCCACAACCGGTGCCCAGCCCCACACCATGGCCACCCGCCGTTACCCCGGCTGCCGAGGTGCCTGTGGCCAGCACCCACTATCCGCCGGTTCAGGTGGCCAAACCGCTGTGCATGAACTGTGGCGTGGTCGAATCCGTCACCCCGGTGCAGCGTGAAGGCAGCGGCAGCGGCTTGGGGGCGGTGGCCGGTGCCGTGATAGGCGGCGTGCTGGGCAACCAGGTGGGTGGGGGCGACGGCAAAACCGCAGCCACTGTTTTGGGGGTGTTCGGCGGCAGCATCGCAGGCAATGCGGTCGAGAAAAAAATGAACAAGGCCACCAGTCATGAAGTGCGGGTACGCATGGAAGATGGCAGCACCCGCACCCTGGAGCAAGTCACCCCCACCTCCGTCGGCACCAAGGTTGTTGTGCAAGGCCAAACCTTGCAACCGATCGATCGCTAAGTTCATAAGTGGCGCTCCTGCAACGGGAGCGCGGCGGCACTCGCCTTGGGGTACCGCCATATCGCACGCCATACGCTGTGCTGCACGCCATGCCTGTAAACTGGCCTGATTTGTCCAGACAAACCCATGAGCCCATTGTCAAAAGCCAGAACCATCCCGCGTCAAGGGCCGCGTGTTGTGCCGCCAGCGCTCAAGATCGCAGTGCTGCGCCGCAAACTGATCGCTCCGAACGAGCATGAGTTCTGTGAGTTGCTGGATGTCAGTCAAAACGGCATTGGTATTTCCAGCCAGTGGCTGAACGCCAAAGTGGGGCAAAAGCTGGACCTGCAGTTTTTTCATGACCGTAAAACTTTCACGGCGCGCGGCATCATCACTCGCGTGACGGCACGCGATAAATTTGACCAGTACGGCATTGCCTTCATTTACGCCCCGCCTGAGCTGGACTTTTTGATTGACCTGTTCATTCGGGCGCACCCGCCAGCCCAAGGCGAGTTGCCAGTCACCACTGAGCCTTTGACAAAACTGCAGCGAGCGAACCGCCTTGCGCTGTTTGACGCCCAGATTTACGTTAAAAAACAGGCATCATCTGCGCCAATGACCGTCTGCCAGGTTGACAACATCAGCCAAGGGGGCATGGGTTTTTACTGCCCGGCGCAGCTAGCCAAGCAGGCACCGTTCACGGTTTCGGTGCAAATATCAGACGCACCCGAAGCCATGCTCATCACCGGCACCGTTCACTTCATGAGCAAAAAGCGGGACACCTACTTTTACGGCATGGAGTACGAGATGGTGCCCATGGAATTTGTCAGGCTGCTGGGCAAGCTGGAGCAACTTGACCATGGCACTTAACACGCACATGGGTCTTGTTTTTCGCCCCCTCGTTCGAATGCATCATCTGTCGTAAGTAAGGGGCCCCCGCACAATGTCTTCGCTTTACCTTGGCCATTTCGGACTCAGCCGCTCACCCTTCAAAATTACGCCCGATCTTGACTTTTTCTTTTCTGGCGGTCGTCGGGGCGACATTCTTTCAGCCTTGCTGCATGTGGCCACGCATGAAGAGGGCATCATCACCGTGGTGGCCGAGGTGGGCAGTGGCAAGACCTTGCTCTCCAGGCTGATGCTCAGCCAGTTGCCCCCGACCGTCTGCACGGTGTACCTGGCCAACCCCTGCTTTTCCCGCGATGAAATTCTCGGTGCCATTGCGCGTGACCTGGGGCTGCAGGATTTGCCCGCGTCCACCGAGGCCCGGCTCGCGGTTTTGCAGCAGGAGCTGCTGCGTCGCCATGGTGCGGGCGAGCGCGTGCTGCTGGTGGTGGACGAGGCGCATGCCATGCCGGCGGAGTCGCTGGAAGAAATCCGCTTGCTCTCCAACCTGGAGACGGCCAGCCACAAGCTCATCAACATCATGCTGTTTGGCCAGCCCGAGCTTGATGTGGTGTTGACTGACCCGCGCCTGCGCCAGGTGCGCGACCGGGTGATTCACCGCTTTGAGCTGCAGCCCTTGCCCTATGCCGATGTGTGCGCGTATCTGGACCACCGCCTGCGCGCAGCAGGCTGGCGTGGCGGAGCACTTTTTTCTGGTGCCGCCCTTGCGCAGCTGGTGAAAGCATCGGGGGGCAGGGCGCGCCGCATCAACCTGCTGGCCGATAAATGTTTGCTCGCGGCCTACGCCGAGGGCCTGCGAACAGTCGAAGCACGGCATGTGCAGGCTGCACGCTCCGAGCTTCATGCCGATGTCCCTGCCGCGAGCACACCCGCCTGGCGTGGTGCCCTGCCATGGATGATCGGCAGTGTGCTGCTGGCCTGTGGCATGACGGCAGCTGCCGTGTGGCTGCTGGGGCAGCGCCCGGCAGGGGAGTCCAAGGTGCCTGTTGTCGCAGCGCTTCCCGCTGCAGTTGCGCGGGTTCCGGTCAAAACTGTTCCAGAACCTGTGGCAGTACCCGCGCCAAAGCCGGTGGCCGAACCGCTTGTGCCATCCGTCAAATCGCCGGTAAGCCCCGTCATTAGCCCCGTGACGTCGGCTGCGTCTGTACCCTTGCCGCCACACATGACCGAGCCATTGCAGGCTCCAGTGGCCGAGCTTGATCCTGCGCTGCAAAGCTATCTCCAGCGCACGCAGGACTTGTTGTCCAGAGGGGATACACAAGGTTTCACCGTGCAGCTTGCCGCCTTGCCCCGGGACGGCAACGCTGCAAGGTACTTCAAATTGGTCAGCCAGCAGCTTGATTCTTCGTTGATATTTGCGCAGTTAAGCTCCTACAATGGCCGCAACTTCGTGTCCGTTTACTATGGAAACTTTGTAGCAGCGTCGCAAGCCCAAGCCGCACTGGTCGGCTTGCCGACATCGTTCAAAACCAATAAACCGATTGTGCGGACGTGGGCCAGAATCAAACAGGATCAAGCACTTTGAACCGTTATCCAGACCATCACATAGCCCGCCACTTCGGGTTTTCCAAATGGGGCATGTGTTTGCTGCTGGGCTTGACGGCTTGCGCGGCACCGCCCGCCCCGCCGGTGGCCA
Source organism: Candidatus Rhodoferax bjergmarkensis (assembly GCA_016708345.1). Lineage (GTDB taxonomy): Bacteria > Pseudomonadota > Gammaproteobacteria > Burkholderiales > Burkholderiaceae_C > Rhodoferax > Rhodoferax bjergmarkensis. The sequence goes on along the minus strand of JADJFX010000008.1, from coordinate 143,506 downwards.
CAACGCATGTGCGTCCTGCGGCGGTGGTGCCAGGCAAACCCCCTGAGTTTGCAACCCAGCCCGCGCTACCCAAACCACCGCGTCCGACGCCCCGGCAAGAGGTCTACAGCGTGGTCATGCAAAACGTCAACGTGCAGGACTTGCTCTTTGCCCTGGCGCGTGATGCCAAACTCAATATCGACATTCACCCGGCCATCACCGGCGTTGTCACCATGAATGTGCGGGACCAGACCATGGTGGAAATCCTGGAGCGGGTGGCTCGTCAGGTCGATTTGCGCTACGAGCTTCAGGGCAACAATCTGTCCATTCTTCCCGACACGCCCTACCTCAAGAATTACCGCGTGGAGTACCCCAACATCCAGCGCGACGCCAGCACCAGCATCAGCACCTCCACCAATGTGGCAAGCACCGGCACTGCACCGGGCGGGGCCAGCGGCGGTTCGGGCAGCAATGCCTCAACTTCTGTGATTTCCAATACCGCCAACAACCGCTTTTGGGAAACCCTGATTGCCAATGTGCGTGATTTGCTGCGTGAGACTGACAAAGTGGTGCCGCAGGCCAGCGCCTTGGGCGGCGATGCAGCGCCCGCCTCAGCTGCACCAGCAACACCAATAGCACCGCTCGCCGCTACCGTCGGTGCCCAAGCGGGTGCGCCTGCAGCAGGTGCCAGTGCCGCCCGAGCGGCAAATCCAGTCGCTGCCGCTGCAACGGTGCCAGTGGCAGCAGTGCCTGCTCGCAGCCAGTTCCGCGAGGCCGCTTCGGTCATTGCCAGCCCTGAAACCGGCAACATCAGCGTGCGCGCCACACAGAGCCAGCATGCCAGGGTGGGTGAGTTTCTGGACCGGGTCATGCGCTCGGCCCGCCGACAGGTGCTGATCGAAGCCACCATCGTTGAGGTCGATTTGTCCAGCCGCTTCCAGCAAGGCATTGACTGGTCCCTGGTTCGCGCTGGTGGTACTTCCACCGACCCCGGTATCACGATTCGGCCCACTGGCCCAGCCAGTGGCTTGCAGACCGGCGGACTGGTCAGCGGGCTGCTCAAGCTCACGCGCACCGATTACGACGTTTTCGACGGCCGCGATCTCACCACGATGCTGACCATGCTGGAGTCATTTGGCACCCTGCGCGTGCTGTCCAGCCCCAAGGTGTCGGTCCTCAACAACCAGAGCAGTGTGCTCAAGGTGGTGGACAACAAGGTTTATTTCACGATTGAGGTGACACCCGGCACGGCCGCCTCGGTGGGCGTTGCCGCAACACCCGCGACCTATTCAACCACCATCAATACCGTGCCGATCGGGTTTTTGATGTCCGTGACGCCACAAGTCAGCGAGTCCGGTGAAGTCACGCTCAATCTGCGCCCCACCATCAGTCGCATTACCGGTTATGCATCTGACCCCAATCCGGTACTGGCCCAAAACGCATTGACCAATCTGATTCCTGAGGTCCAAACCCGCGAGATGGAGTCGGTCATGCGCGTGCAGTCGGGTGGCGTTGCCATGCTCGGTGGCCTCATGCAGGATTCGCGCAACAATATTTCGGATGAAGTGCCCGGCCTCAACCGCCTGCCCTTGATCGGGAACCTGTTCAAGTTTCGCGATGAGGGCGGCAAAAAGTCAGAACTCGTCATATTTTTGAAACCCACCGTGTTGCAAGACCCCACTCTGGAGGGCGACTTCAAAGACTTCCGGGCTACCTTGCAAGGTGCCAGAGAAGCCATGGAGGTACCGACATCCTCTGGGCCGCTGGACTTGCCCATCTTGCAGAGGAAACCATGAGTCTGTTACTCGAGGCCCTGCAGCGCGCCAGCCGGGACAAAGAGAAAGCGTTGGCGGCGAGTGTCGCACCAGCCAGGACCGAGCTTGCGGACGAGCTCAAGCTGCAAGATGTGCCGCCAGTCGAAGCCTCATTTCCTCACTTGGTGCATGAGCCTGAACCGATGCCAGTCGCAGTTCAGGTAGCACCAGCCGCAGTTTCCACCCGAGTGGAGCCGGCTTTGGAACTCACGCTTGAAGCACCCGCCCCAACCGCTGAACCTGCTTCTCCCGTTCCCCCCATTGCATCCGCTGCACCCTTGGTCACCCTGCCCAGGAGCCCAGCCCGCCCGCCAACACGCCCCCTGCGCCAGTAGCAGTGCCTGAAAAAGAGCCACCCCGCGCAGCCGCCAGCGTCCCAAAGCCCGCCAGCGTGCCTGCATCTGCACCCGAGCTGCGCGCGGCCCCGCAGGTCGATCAAGCCCAGGTGGCGCAGGACATTCGACGGGCCTACGGTCAAAAACCTCTAGGGTCATCCCACTCGCGCCGTCGGGTGCTGATTCTGGGCGGTGTGGCCGCAGTCTTGATGCTGGGGCTGGGGGCCTTGTTCCTGAGCGGTCTGGGTGACTCAGGTTCACAGCTCGCCGCGCCAAGTCAGGTCGCCGGGCCCGTTGGCGCACAAGCGCCGGAGCCATTGGCCGCTGAACCTGCAGCTTCTGAGCCTGTCACGTCTGAATCTGTCCCTTCTGCGCCTGAACCTGCTGCATCGCCTGCCAGCACAGCCAAGGCGTCCACCAAGACCGCGCCGGTGGGTCGGCCAACAACGCCGCAGTTGAAATCTGCTGCCCCGGCCCGCATGGGTGTCGCAGCACCGCCAAGCGGGCTTGCCAGTGCGCCCGATGCGGCCCCTGTGGCAAGTGCCAAAGTGGCGTTGCCGAAGTCGCCGGCTGGCACCGAGGTGGCGTTGAGTGAAACAGCTGCCAAACCAGGTGTGGTGGCCAGAACCCGTGGCCCGAGTCCACTGGAGAATGGTTATTCTGCGCTGCTTGAAGGTCGTCTGGACGAGGCGGCGCGGCTGTATGGCCAGGCACTGGGCGACAACCCTGAAGAGCGCGATGCGCTGCTGGGTTTGGCTTACATTGCCCGGCAAAAAGGCTTGCGTGACGAGGCCCAGGCGTATTACCGCCGGGTGCTGCGCCAAGAGCCTGGCAACACCATTGCCAGTGCGGCCTTGCTGGGGCTTGATGCCGAACTCAGTGCCAGCACATCCCCGCGCCGGGCGCAGGAGCTGGCCGCACGCCAGCCCGATTCCGCGCTGGCTTTGTCCACAGCAGGCCATGCCTTGGTGCGTGATGGTTTGCTGGCCGATGCAGCGCAGTTTTTTGAACGCGCTCAAAGGGTGGAACCCGCCAACCCGCTGCATGCCTACAACCACGCCGTGGCGCTGGACCGGCTGGGGCACAGTGCCCGGGCCGCAGTTCAGTACCAGCGGGTGCTCACGCTGGCTGAAAAGGCCCCGCCCAACGCCGTCAATGCCTTTTCTTTGGAAACCGTGCGCCAGCGGCTTGACCAACTGCGCCAAGCGCTCGCAACGCCTGCGCAATCCAATCCATGAGCGCTCCCCAAGCTCCTGGCGGCGCGCCGCCCGTTCGACTCGGTGACCGGCTGATTCAGCTCGGGCTGATCAGCCAGGACCAGCTGCGCATTGCACTGATGGAGCAGAAAAGCTCCGGCAAACCGCTGGGCGAAGCCTTGCTGGCGCTGGGCTTTACCACCGAAGAAGCCATGCGCAGTGCGCTGGCTGCCAACCTGGGTGAAAAAGCCATCAGCCTCAAAGGCATTGTGGCCAACCAGGCGGCGTTGGCGCTGATTCCCAAGGCCCTGGCCAAGCGGCACGCGCTGTTTCCGGCCAGTCTGGATGCCCGCACCAATGAGCTGGTGATTGCCAGCGCCAACCCCAATGACATTGTGGCGGTGGACCAGATCACCGCCTTGCTCGCCGGTGGCCCCACCATTCAATGGCGCTTGGCCAGCAGTGCTGAAATTTTGTCGGCCATCGAGCAGTTTTATGGCCATGAGCTGTCGATTGACGGCATCTTGCATGAGCTGGAGACCGGCAACATCGACGTTGCCAGCCTGACCCAGGCCACCGAGGGCTACAGCCACCCGGTGGTGCGGCTGATGGATTCGCTGCTGGCCGATGCCACGCTGCGCAACGCATCCGATATTCACTTTGAGCCCGAAACCCAGTTTTTGCGCATTCGCTACCGCATTGATGGTGTGCTGCGCCAGGTGCGCTCCCTGCACTTGCGCTACTGGTCGGCCATGGTGGTGCGCCTGAAGGTGATGGCCGGCATGAACATTGCCGAAACGCGGGCACCGCAAGATGGCCGCATTTCGCTGACCATCTCCGGGCGTCAGGTGGACTTTCGCTCCGCCGTGCAGCCCACCATCCACGGCGAGAACTTTGTGCTGCGCATTCTGGACCGCAAGCGCGGCATTGTGCCGTTGGCCTCGCTGGGCCTGTCGGACGATCAGTTCAACACCATGCAGCTGATGCTCTCGCGCCCGGAAGGCATTTTGCTGGTGACGGGGCCCACCGGTTCGGGCAAAACCACCACGCTGTATTCCATTTTGGGCCATTTGAACCAAGAGGGCGTCAACATCATGACGCTGGAAGACCCGGTGGAATACCCGATGCCCATGATCCGCCAGACCTCGCTGTCTGATTCGGTAAAAATGGACTTTGCCGAAGGCATTCGCTCCATGATGCGCCAGGACCCCGACATTATTCTGGTGGGTGAGGTGCGCGACACCGATACCGCCGAAATGGCTTTTCGCGCTGCCATGACCGGGCACCAGGTGTTTTCTACCCTGCACACCAATTCCGCCATTCGCTCCATTCCCCGGTTGGTTGACCTGGGCATCAAACCCGAGGTGCTGGCCGGTAACGTGATCGGCATCGTGGCCCAGCGCCTCTTGCGCACCCTGTGCCCCAAATGCAAAGAGCCTCATGATCCCAGTGAAATCGAACTGCAATTGCTGGGCATAGCGCCGGGCGCGGCGCACCAGTTGCACAAGCCGGTGGGTTGCCCGGCCTGTGAGCACTCCGGTTACAAAGGCCGCACGTTCATTTTGGAGTTGCTCAAGTTTGATGCTGCGCTCGATGAGCTGGTCACCCAGCGTGCCAGCCTGAAAGTTCTGCTCGATCATGTGCGCAAAGCGGGTTTTGTCTCCATGGCAGAAGACGGCCTGCGCCGTGTGCGCGAAGGCATCACCACCATTGAGGAAGTTGGCCGGGTGGTTGACCTCACTGAACTGATTGCCTGATGCCGCTCTACCAATACCGTGCAGCCAGTCAGGACGGCAGCGTCACCAAGGGCCGGGTTGAAGCGCTGCATGAGATTGACCTGGAAGCCCAGCTCAAGCGCATAGACCTGTCGCTGTTGTCGGCCAAGGTTGTGAGCTCGGGCAGCACGGCCATCAAATCAATGCCGCGCCGTGAGGTGCTGGGGATTTTGTTTCAGTTGGAGATGCTGGTGCGCGCCGGGGTGCCTATTTTGGAGTCGCTGGCTGATTTGCGTGATGCCTCTGACACACCCGCCGGGCGCAACCTGGCCGGCAGCTTGTTTGAAAAAATCGAGTCCGGCTCCACATTGGGCGAGGCTGTGGGCTTTTTCCCCGGCGTGTTTTCCGACACGGTGGTCAATCTGATCCGCTCCGGCGAGGTCACCGGCCAGTTGCCCGATGTGCTCAAGGAGATTGTGCGCTCCCTGAAATGGCAGGACGAAATGGCCACGCAAACCAAAAAACTGCTGACCTACCCAGCCTTTGTGTTTGTCATCATCGGCGGCGTGGTGTTTTTTCTCATGATTTACCTCGTGCCCCAGCTCATCGGGTTTTTGAAAAACCTGGGTCAGGAAATACCCCTGCAAACCCGTCTCTTGATTGGTCTGTCCGGCATTTTTGTTGAATACTGGTGGGCTTTGCTGTCAGTGCCGCCGCTGGTGGTGGTTTCTATTTTGGCGCTATCAGCCGCGTTTCCGGGGGTGCGCTACAAGCTGCACCAGATGCAACTCACCATGCCGGTGCTGGGCCCTGTGCTCAAAAAAATGACCATGGCGCGTTTTGCCGACACCCTGGCCTTGATGTACCGCACTGGTATTCCGCTGATTGACGGCCTCACTTACTGCGAAAAAATTTCCACCAACCTCGTCATTCAAAATGCCATCCGACGTGCGCGTGAGCGGGTCATGACCGGCACCTCGATTTCCGAGAGTTTTGCCAGCGAGCAACTGTTTCCCACCTTTGTGATTCGCATGATCAAGGTCGGAGAATCCACCGGGGCGCTGGACACCTCCTTGGCCAACATCAGTTATTTTTACTCCCGTGACATTGATGAATCCATCAGCAAAGTGCAGGCCATGATCGAGCCGGCGCTCACGGTTGTCATGGGCCTCATCTTGGGCTGGATCATGCTGGCCGTGCTGGGCCCGATTTATGACACCATTTCCAAAATGAAAACCTAGTCATCATGGCCACCGTTTTGCACATCAGCGCAGCAGGCCCCGTGTGGTGGGAGAAAACCGCGGCCGGGTGGGGCAGCGCCAGCGGCCCCGGCCAAGGCCCGGTCTGGGTGGTGACCGACCTGGCGGAAGAAGCCTTTGTCGAAATCAACGTGCCGCGCATTTTTGGTGCAGACCGCGTGAGCTACATTCAGCGCCAGCTTGCCAGCAAATTTCCGGAGACGGTTTTCCGGTTGGCGCTCGCGCCCCGGGTTGAAGGTGGCCTGATGGCCCGCCTGGCCCCGCCCGTGCAAACCTTTACTGCGGTGGAGCCGGGGGAACGTGTGCAGGCGGCGCTGGCCAAGTGTATGGCACCGCTGGCAGGGGTCTGGAGCACTTCCATGCTGCTGACGCAGTTGGGGCAGCACAAATCCATGCCAGCCAATTTGTTTGTGGTTTGGTGCCAGGCTGGCAGCATGCGCATTTTGTTTTTGCGCCAGCGCTTGCCGGTGCTCACCCGCTTGATTGGTACCAGCGCTGTGGCCTCAGAGCAGGCGGCAGAGGTCATCCGTACCCTGCGCCATCTGGAAAACACCCATGTGATCGAGCGCAACAGCAAGCGCTTCGGTGCCTTGCTGCTGGGCGGTGCTGACGGGTTGGCGGACGCATTGGCGAGGGACCGGCTCGATGTGGTGGAGCCCCCGGCGCAGTGGAATCCCGGTGCGAGCCGGGATTGGCATCACCTGCTGTTCGACCTGGTCTGCAAAAATCCGCCCGGGCAACTGGCCCCTGTGTCGTTTCGCGCCTCATTCTTGGCCCGCAATCTCGAAAAGTTGGCTTATCTGGGCTGTGCCATCAGCGTTGCACTGGCTTTGTGGTTCGCCAGTGGCAGCCTGAGCGCCAGCGTTCAGGCCGAGCGCGAGCGCGTGCAAGTGCAGGCTTCTCTGGACCAAAGCACGGCACAACTGGCCAAAATCGACCAATCGATCGAGAGTTTTGGTGTTCCGCCCGCACTGGTGCGCCAGGCGCTGGCGGTGGACACCGAAGAAATTGTGCAAACCCCCGACCTGCAGTCTGACCTGCTGCGCCTGTCACGGGTTATTGACAATATTCCCGGCGCGCGCTTGAAAGCCCTGCAGTGGCAGCTTCTCGATGCCAAGGACAGCGCGTGCGTCCAAGACACGCAGTCCGGTGCCAGTGCCGCCCCGGTGGTCGAGCCTGCCCCCGACGCTGCGCCTGCAGAGCCGCCAGGTCGCAAAGTAGAGATGCACATGACCGTGTTGCTGGAGGGTCACCTCAAACCGCGTCAGTTGCAAAGCCAAGCGGGCACCATCTCTGACCAGCTGGGGCAGTTAGCGGGTGCCAAGTTGGTTCAAGACCCGGCAAAGCACTTGCACGCCGGCGACATCCATACCAGCAGCACCCAGCAGCATGCCGAGCGCGACATGGTGTGGTGCATGACACTGCCAGCCTCACAGCCAGCGCAGCCACCCACTGCAAGCGAGAAGCCATGAACAGCTGGAAGCCCATCTTGTTGCTCGCCAGGCGCAGCCTGTGGCTGCTGGCTGGTGTGGTGGCGCTCAGCGTGGCCGTGGTGTTTGGCCTGCGTTACCTGGCCAACCACCTCAGCAATGGCGTGGCCCAGCTGCAGTCCACCTTGCAAACGCAAAAGGAGCTGCAAGACAGCCGGGAGGCTGACTTGCGCAATGTGCGCGCCAACATCCAGCGCTACCAGCAGCTTCGTGAACAGGGCCTGGTGGCCAACCCGGACCGTCCCCTGTGGCTGGAGCAGTTGCAGGAAAACCACCAAAAATTGGGCTTGGTTGGCAGTCTGACCCTGCAACTGCAGGCCCCCAAACCAATGGCCAGCATGACCGAGCCTGTGGCAGAAGCCGAGCTGCCTGCGCCACTCATGCATGACCTGCAATTTGAAATGCGCGACACCCTGGAGACTGAAGTGCTTGCACTGATCCGGGACTACCGCGCCCAGGTCACAGGGCGTTTTCGTGTCAACGCCTGCAAATTTCATGACCCCAAAGACAGTGGCTTGACGGCCCAGTGTGTGCTGCGCTTTGTCAGCATTGCACCACCAGCACCTGCCACTTCTGCAGCGTCCGCACCTGCGTCCGAAGTGCCTGCCGCAACGGCCTCGAACTGATGAAACCAGCCTGAGCCATGAAAACACCCTTGCTACTGCCACGCATAACCCACCGTCTGGCTTGGGCCAGTGCCATGGCACTGGCTTGTCACGCTGCGTTGGCTGCAGGCAATACCCCGGCTAATACCCCGGCTGCTGCGGCTCCCGAAACGCTGGGCACCTTGCTTTTCACCCCGGCGCAGCGCGAACAAATCATCCGGGCGCGCCAGCCCCAAACCCAAACCGGCGAACAGGAAGCCACCACCAGCGTCTCCCACCTGCAGGGGGTGGTGCGCCGTGATGGGGGCAACAGTACGGTATGGATCAACGGCAAAGCGCTGCCGCAAGGGCAAGCCCAAACGCCCACCCTGCAGGGGGTGGATGCGCTGGTGGCAGGGCGGCGTTTGCGGGTGGGTGAGGCCATTGACACCCTCAGCGGTGTGCGCAGCGATGTGGTGGTGCCCGGCACCGTAACCGTCACCAAGCCCCCCTCAAAATGAATTCGGAATTTGCCGAACTCTCTCACGCGCGCTACCGCTCGCGCACCAGGCGTCGGCGCATCTTGATTTTGGTTGGCGTGCTCCTGATTCTGGCCGGTTACGCGCTGATGGCGGTCAGCCCTGAGACCAGCACCGACTGGGCCCTGGCCCGGGCCATGGGCGGCATGGCCTGCATAGCGATCGGTTTCGCTCTGGCCGTATTGCCCATGCTCTCAAGCTGGACGCGCGGCGAATAGCCGCAGGCACCAGACATGCGATCCCAAGCCAGCGCCGCCGCAAACAGTGCTGTGCTGCTGGTGGAGGACGACGCGGCCCTGAGCGGCTACCTTGCCGCTTCCTTGCGCGACAACGGCTTTACGGTGCAAACCGCGCAAGACCGCACCCAAGCCCTGGCTTGCCTGGCGCAGCCTAGTGCCCCGGTGCTGGTGCTGCTCGACCTGGGCCTGCCGCCCCAGCCCAGCACCATGCGCGAAGGGCTGGCCGTGCTCGACGAAGGGCTGCGCATAGCCCCTAACCTGAAAATTTTGGTGCTGACCGGGCAAGACGATGCGTCAGCCGCGCGCGAGGCGGTGCGCCGGGGCGCGTTTGATTTTTTGCTCAAACCCGTCACCCTGGACGCCGTGCTCCAAGCCCTGCGCAGGGCGCAATTGTTTGCCAGAGAAGAAGCGCGCAGCGAACGAGAGGGCCAAGCTAGGCTGCACATCACCACCCGCATTGGCGAAGGCCCCAAGGAGGCCGGTGCGGCCGCCGAAGAGCAGCTGCTGCGGCGCACCTTCACCGCCGCGGATTACAACGTGGCCGAAACCGCCCGCCAGCTGGGTCTGGCGCGTGAGCATGTTTACTACTACCTGAACAAGTATGGCATCCGGCGTCCTCAATAGCCTGTCGCTGGTGTTCCTGGTGGCCGGCGTCACCCTGTGGCTTACCAGCCTGAGCCTGGCGCGCCGGGCCAGGTTCTACCAAGCAGGCATGCACAGCTTGCTGCAACTGTCCAGCCAGAATCTGGAGCCGCTGGAAATTCCGGCGACCGCGTGGCCTGTCCTGCAAGATGCTGGCTGGCAAAGCCTGCGTTGGGAGGGTGACTGGTACGGCCAGCCAGTGCAGGGGGCCCTGGGGCGGACGGATGCTGCAGCCCCGCCCAATGCCAGCGATCAGACTTTTGAGATTGTCAGTGGCGACGAAGTGCGGCTCACGCTGCATTTGTGCCACGGCGTGCGGGGTGGAGAGCGGCGTCTGTTTGCCATCCAGCTCGCCCAGGTGTTTGTCTTGTTGCTGGAGACGCGGCTGCGTGAGCGCACCGGCGCACTGTCGGCCGCGCTGGCCGAGCGCGCCCGTTTGTCGCTGTACCTGCAGCACGACATGCGCAACATGGCGCAGTGGGTGTCTTGGGTGAGCGCCGACTTTGCCGGTGCCAAAGATGCGCCCGCCCTGCTGGCGGCAGCGCAGCGTCTGAAAGACAACGCACCTCTGGCGCAGGAGCGCGCACTGCGCCTGAACGCTGCGCTGGGCAAATCACCGCAGATTGATACACCGCGCTGCATGGACTTGCGTCAGGCACTGGAGCAAGCGGCTCGCCTGGCGGGGCTGGCCATGCTGATCACCGGCGAGGCACAGGCCTTTATTGCCCCCGGCGCGTTGGCCCGCGCGCTGGACAACCTGCTGTCCAAGCTGGCCATAGACTGGCGTGCGGGCCATGACGCGCAGGCCTGTGCCGCTCTGGAGAGTGTGGTGCAAGATGGGGCGCAAGAGGCTGGCGAGCAACAAGCCACGATGGCGCGCGTCAGGCTGTCGTGCCCCTTGCCAGCCAGTTCGCTGGAGCTGGCCCCGGAAAAGCTGTTTGAGCCCTTTGCCAGCGGTCGCCCCGGCGGGCTGGGGCTGGGCCTCTACCAGGCGCGTAAAAGCCTGCGTGAAGCCGGTGGCGACCTGGTGGCGCTCGTTGAAGGTGATCAATTGTGTTTTGTGCTGCACCTGCCGCAACAAAGCCCCTGTGTGCAAGGTTCAACCTTTTATCCACAGGGGTAAACCCGAATTTTTGCGGTTTGTAAAAAAATTTGACACCCGGCGCTTCGCAAGCTCAGTACATTGCAAGTTCTGCGGGGCACCTGATTGAGGATTTCCCCATTGATTAACTGGAAAAAGGAAACACCATGAGTATTCGCAACCGGACTCGCCAAGCGGGTTTCACGCTGGTCGAAATCGCTATCGTTCTGGTCATCATTGGCTTGCTGCTGGGCGGGGTGCTCAAGGGGCAGGAGCTGATTGAGAACTCCCGGATCAAGAGCATCGTTAATGACATGAAGGCCATTCAGGCGGCCTACAACGGCTACATTGACCGCTACAAGGCACTTCCCGGCGATGAACTTGCTGCGACCCTGACCGGGCGCGGTTGGACGGGTACTGCCGCTGCCATAGCCGCAAACGGAGCTTTGGCGATCCCCGTAGGGACAACTTTTGGTAACACGGCTGCGACAGAGCAGCCTGCCCTTTGGCGATCTTTGCGTGGCTCAGGCCTCATCACGGGCGACCCAGCGGCTGGGCCAGGCGTTCCGGGCTTGCCTACGCATGGCGGCGGTGGATTGATCGGTATTACAGCGGGGCCAGCTTATGGAATGACGGGTCCGTTGGTGTGTGCTTCTGGGTTGACGACCAAGCAGGCTGCTGGTATCGACAGCCTGATTGATGGTGGCGGTGCTGCGAATAACACTGGGACATTGCGTGGTGCCACTGCAGCTGGCAATCCGTTAAATCCAGCAGCCGTAGCGCCTGCCGCCACCCCTTACAACGAAACGACTGCCACCCGTTGGACGGTTTGCATGCCCATCTAAAGTTGGATGGCTGGTTGTTTGTGTCAGTTTAATAGCAGTAATAAAAACCCGCTTCGGCGGGTTTTTTGCCCAAGACCAGGTTCTGGCCCAAGATCAAGTGGCGAACAGCTGAAAATAAGATCAAAATAAGCCCATTGCGCGCACCAAATATGCGCAAGCAGCTATCATTTTGGAAGCATTTAACAGGCCAAAATCCATGAAGCCCACCCGACCACTGCAACGTTTTCACCCCTGCGCTTGGCATCGCGCGGCTGGTTTTACGCTGGTGGAAATGGCTGTGGTGGTGACCTTGATGGCCATTGTCCTGACCATGGGGCTGCGTTTGCTCAGCGCCACGCGGGACAGCGCGGCTTGGAGCGAAACCAAAGTCAAGCAAGAACGCATCAAAGGCGCACTGCTTGCCTATTTGCGAACAAACGGCCGATTGCCGTGTCCCAATTCGGTTGCCCCTTGGGATGGCGCTGAAGACACGCCGTGCCTGGTCAACGCCGGGCGCGGCATTGTTCCTTGGCAGGCATTGGGGTTGTCGATGGGTGATGTGCAGGACGGCTGGTCCAATTTTTTCACCTACCGCGTGGCCAACCGCACCCCGGCCACCAGCAGCAACTGGACGCTTACGGCAGGTGCCACGGCTTTCACGCTGGGTGAACTCGGCACGCCTTTGACAGCGTTCACTCTGCGCGAGCGCGATGCCGCTGGTGTGTTGGGTGCGGCAGTGGTTCCAAACCCAGTCGTCATGATCATTTCACACGGTAAAAATGGCGCGGGTGCCCGCACGGTGCGCGGCACAGTCCTTCCAGCGCCAACAGGGGTCGATGAATTGGCCAATGCCACGGTAGCCTCCACCAGCTTTGTCAGCCGCCCTCCCACCGAGGTGGCTGCAGCCTTCGGTGGGCTGTTCGATGACGTGGTGGCCTCCATGAGCCCGAGAGATTTACTGCAGCCGCTGGTGGACGACAAAACCCTCAAGGGCAGCTCATCAGCCTTTTACCGTGAACAGGCCCTGCAGCAGGTGGCCTTGGCAAGCTGCACACCGCCCATTCCCGCGCCAAGTTTGGTGGCGGTTCAGCCTAGCGTTGGCAATAGTGCCATCGTTTACTCCTGTCCTGTTGCCCCCGCGTATTCATGCCGTACCGGGACTGCGGTGTCCAACGCCAGCACGGCCCCAGCCAAGCGGCTGTACCAATTGTCCATGTTCGGCGCAGCAGCGGCGGATGTGACCTATGCCCAGTTGCTGGCCGCCTTCCCCGGTATTTCGACCCGCTGCCCCTGAGCCGGGCAAACCAATGAGAGACAAAACCATGAAACCCACAACCTCCAACAAACAAAGCGGTTTTACCCTGGCTGAAATGGCCATTGTGATTGTGCTGGGCGGCATTTTGCTGGCGGCGGGTCTGATGGCCGGGCGCGGCCAGATCAGCCGCACGCAGGCGCAGGATGTGATCCAGATTGCCAGCGATTTGCAAACGGCGGCGCTTAGCTTTAAGCAGCGTTATGGTTATTTACCTGGCGACTGGATTTATGTGGCCAACCAAATCCCCAACGTAGTAGCTGCAGCTGGCAATGGGAACGGGTTGATCACTGGCACTCTCAATGCTGTCACCGGGGTAGCGACAGCCGCAACAGAAATTGGCCAGGCACCGGTGCAGCTTTACCAAGCGGGTCTGATCGGCAAACTGGGTACCGACGCAACCCGTCGCATTCAGTCATCGTTTGGACCCGTACATATGGCAGGGACGGCAGCCAATGCTTCTGCCGGCTATATTGCGGCCAACCCTGCTGTGCTCAATGTGGTCGTTTTCTTCAACCTGCCGTGCGAGGTGGTGCTGGACGTGGACCGGGCGCTGGACGATGGCGTTGCGACAACCGGCAAGGTGATGACCGATGCCGCATGCACGGCAGGTGGAACGGCAGTGCGCACCTTTGTGCCCCTGTGATCATTTTCCAGCGAAGGCGTCAGGAAAAAGCATGAACCCAACGGGCAGACAACGCAACCGGGGTTTTACCTTGGTCGAAATTGCCATCGTGCTGGTCATCATCGGCCTCCTCTTGGGTGGTGTTCTCAATGCACGCTCGGTGCTGCGCAATGCGCGTACCAAAGATGTCGTCAAGGCTGTTGCCGATGTGGCTACGGCCAGCCAGCAGTTTCGTGACCGTTATGGTGCTTGGCCCGGCGACTTGGCGGGGGCGATTGCTGCCATTCCGAGTCTGTCTGCCACCTGTGTCGGCAATGGTGATGGCGTCATCAACACCGGTGCCGAATCCACCTGCGCCACCGAAGAGTTGATCCGCTCCTCCATGCTGCGTGGTGATGCCTTGGCACCGCTGACCCTCAATGGCACCGTCACCATCACCCTGACCAACCGCACGGCCGCCGCCGCCCTGCCGCTACTGGCAGGGCTGCCAGCGAACTGGAACAACGTGGTGCGGGTGCAGAACATTGATTGCGACATTGCCCTGCAAATTGACCGCGCCACTGACGATGGCAATGGGGCCACGGGAAATTTCCGCACCGGAACGGTTTGTACAGGACAAGACGAAAACATCGCCGTCGCCAACGCCGTCCTGCGCTTGAACTGACACCCGCACGCAGCCCGGCGGGTGCTTGAGCCGCCATGGCCGTATTACACTAAATTTCAAGCGTCAAATTGCCACTTTGCGCACGCAGAATAAGCGCAACGAGCTATCAATACCATAGCAAAATGAAGTGGAGTGGACGACTGTTACAAGTTTTCACCAAATACTGCATCTGCCACACAGGCTTGGTGGTCAAATCGGCTTAACTTTCACGTCAAGTTACTCACTTAGCCCTGTATTTGCACCCTTGCACCATGAGTTGGAAAAAGTCCCGATTTGCCTCCAGTCTGATGAGCCTGTTTGGCGAAACTGCGCCTGATGCCAGTCACGCCAGCCGCCTCAAGGAAGCTAGGCAGGCTATGCTGGACTGTCTGGTGGGGTTCGATCCAAGCGAAGAGCTGACCTACCTCTTGAACCGTGTGCAGTACGCGCCTGACCTTCAGTCGCTGTGGTATTTGCGCAGCGACATGATGCAGTTGTTGGCAGGCCACGTGGGCGAGCGGATTGCCAAGGCGCGCATTCAGTATGTCACCACGCTTTTTTGCGCATTGTTGCCAGTGGCCCAAAGGCCCCGTGCCGCCCGGCTCTCACGATAATTTCCCCTTCCCGCGTTGGTTCATCGGCAGTCCATGTGTGCTGCAGTCCCAAACGTGAAAAACTAAACTTTCATGTCTCGGGGTGCCCCGCAATCCGAGGCATGAAAGTTAGCTTGTTTTGAGCGAGCGCCGGTATTGCATGGCCTCGGCCACATGGGTGACCTGCGTGCTGTGGGCTCCGGCCAGATCGGCAATGGTGCGCGCCACTTTCAAGGCCCGGTGCGTGCTGCGGGCTGACCAGCCCAGCCGGGCGGCGGCTACGTTCAAGAATTTCACGGCCGCGTCGTCCAGCAGCAAATGCTGGTCAATTTCTTGCCCCTGCAAAGCCTGGTTGGGTTTGCCCTGGCGTGCCATGGCGCGCTCCCTGGCAGCGCTGCAGCGCGCGCGAACGGCGGCGCTGGATTCACCCGCTTGGGTCTGCATCAAATCAGCCGGTACCACGGCGGGCACTTCTACATGCAGGTCAATGCGGTCGATCAGGGGGCCGCTGAGCTTGCTTTGGTAGCGGGCCACCTGGTCGGGCGTGCAGCGGCAGGCTTTTTGGGTGGAGCCCAGATAGCCGCAAGGGCAGGGGTTCATGGCACCAATCAGCTGAAAACGCGCCGGAAACTCCGCCCGGCGCGCCGCCCGCGAGATGGTGATGGAGCCCGTCTCCAGCGGCTCGCGCAGGGCTTCGAGCGCGGCGCGGGGGAACTCGGGCAGTTCGTCCAGAAACAACACACCGTGGTGGGCCAGCGAGATTTCGCCGGGCCGCGGCGGCGAGCCGCCGCCGACCAAGGCCACCGCGCTGGCGGTGTGGTGCGGGCTGCAGGTGGGGCGCTGCGCCCAGCGCTCCAGCGTGAAACGCCCGCCCAGACTGGCCACGGCCGCACTTTGCAATGCTTCGGTGGTGGTCATGTCAGGCAACAAGCCGGCAAAACGGTGCGCCAGCATGGATTTGCCCGACCCCGGTGGCCCCATGAAAATCAGGCTGTGCCCGCCCGCCGCCGCAATCTCCAGCGCCCGTTTGGCCCCCAGCTGGCCTTTTACATCGGCCAGGTCGGGGTAGGGCAGGGGCTGCGTTTGCACGGTGTTGGCGACGCGCGACCAGCCCGATTCTGCCGTGGGGTCCTGTGGCGCGGCCTCGCTGTCGGCGGGGCGGAAGTGCTGAACCAAATCGAGCAAATGCCGCGCACTGAATACTTGGGCATCTGGCACCAGGGCGGCTTCTTCGGCGCTGCCGGGGGGCAAGACCAGCCGGGTGACCACGCCGCCAGCGTGCAAGGCCAGGCTCATGGCCAGCGCGCCGCGCACCGGGCGCAGTTCGCCGGACAGTGACAACTCACCGGCAAATTCGTGGCCGGCCAGTTGGGCGGCGTCTATTTGCCCGCTGGCGGCCAGAATGCCCAGGGCAATGGGCAGGTCAAAACGCCCCGAGTCTTTGGGCAGGTCAGCCGGGGCCAGGTTGACGGTGATGCGCTTGTTGTGGGGGAACTCCAGCCCCGAGTTCTGGATGGCCGAACGCACCCGCTCACGTGCTTCTTTTACCTCCACATCGGCCAAACCAACCAGCGTGAAGCTGGGCAGGCCGTTGGCCAGATGCACCTCAACGGTGACCGCTGCCGCCTCCAGCCCCAGCAGGGCGCGACTTTGCACCAAAGACAGACTCATGTGGATTCCTCTCCAAAAAGGTGCAGAAACAACTGTTGCACCCGTTTATTTGCACCAACCAGGTGCATTTATATTTATTGACTGTATTTATCTACAGTTATCTTAGTCTAAACCAGTGAAATCGATGCACTCAGGCGAGGCGGGTGGTGAAAAAGACATCTGGCACGTTCTATGCGTAAGCAATGCACCCCCTTTTAACTTTGGAGCACTTTATGACCCTGACTTCTAAATCCTCATTGGCGCTTGCCGCTTTGTGCCTGTGCACCTCTGCTTTCTCGCAAGCCAAAGCACCAGAGCCAATCTACACCTTATCGTACAACGTGGGTGCAACCAGTGACTACCGTTTTCGGGGCATTTCACAAACCTCATTCAAACCAACGCTGCAAGGCGGGGTTGATTTTGCGCACAAGAGCGGGCTGTACCTGGGTGTCTGGGGCTCCGGCATCAACTGGATCAAGGACTATGTGACCGCCACCGAGGGCAACCTTGAAGTGGACGTGTACGGCGGCTACAAAGGTGAAATCAAAAGCGGTTTGAGCTACGACCTTGGCGTGATCACCTACCAGTACCCCGGCAATAACGCGGCCACCAAACTTGCCAACGCAAACACCACCGAGGTGTATGCCGCCCTGACCTACGGTTTGGTCACGGCCAAATACAGCCGCGCCACCAGCAACTTTATTGCCAACAACAGCAGTGCAGGCAGCGCCTATTTTGAGCTGGCCGCTGCGTTTGATCTGGGCTCCGGCCTGACGCTCACACCGCATATTGGCCGCCAGATGATCCCCAACCAAGCCGGTGATCTGGGTGACTACACCGACTATTCCCTGACGCTGGCGAAAGACTTTGGCAACGGCCTGTCTGCCACAGTGGCTGCCGTTGGCACCAACGCCAGTGCGTCGTTCTACACCAATGCGGTCTCGCCGGTTGAAAACCTGGGCAAAAACGCGCTGACGGTTGGCCTGAAATACAGCTTCTGATGACCCGATAAAACCGAAGGAAAAGCCATGAAACTTGTTACTGCCATCATCAAACCCTTCAAGCTCGATGAGGTGCGCGAAGCACTCTCCGGCATCGGCGTGCAGGGCATTACCGTGACCGAGGTCAAAGGCTTTGGCCGTCAAAAAGGCCACACCGAGCTGTACCGCGGTGCCGAATACGTGGTGGACTTTTTGCCCAAAGTGAAGATCGAAGCCGCCATTGACGACGCTTTGGTGGACCGCGTGATTGAAGCCGTTGAGGGCGCAGCGCGCACCGGCAAGATCGGCGACGGCAAGATTTTTGTTTACAACCTGGAGCAAGTTGTTCGCATCCGCACCGGTGAAACCGGCAAAGAAGCGCTCTAACCCCTATGCGAGAACTGCCATGAAAAAACTATTTTTATCCCTGGTTTTGGGGCTGGGTCTGCTCAGCTCTGCAAACTTTGCCAGCGCTGAAACTGCTGCGGTGGCGCCAGCTGCTGCCGTAGCCACCGCTGAGGCCAAACCTGCTGATGCGGCGGCCACGGCGGCAGCGCCAGCTGCGGCAACCGATGCCGTGGCACCTGCTGCAACGGCTGCTGCTGCGGCACCCGCCACCCCGGCGGCCACGCCAGCGGCTCCCGTGCCCAACAAAGGCGACACCGCCTGGATGATGGTCTCCACTTTGCTGGTGATTCTGATGACCGTGCCCGGCTTGGCGCTGTTCTATGGCGGCCTGGTGCGCAGCAAAAACATGCTGTCGGTGCTGATGCAGGTCATGGTCACGTTCTCACTGATTGTGGTGCTGTGGTTCATTTACGGCTACAGCCTTGCGTTCACCGAGGGCAACGCCTTTATTGGCAGCTTTGACCGCCTGTTCATGAAGGGCATTTGGGACAACGCGGCAGGCACCTTTGTCAACGCAGCCACCTTCAGCAAGGGCGTGGTCATTCCCGAGATCGTGTTTGCCGCCTTCCAGGCCACGTTTGCCGGCATCACCTGCGCGCTGATTGTGGGCGCGTTTGCCGAGCGCATGAAGTTCTCCGCCGTGCTGATGTTCATGGTGATCTGGTTCACCTTCAGCTATGCACCGGTTGCGCACATGGTCTGGTTCTGGATGGGGCCTGACGCCTACACCGGCAAAGAAGTGGTTGATGCGATGAACGCCAAGGCCGGCTACATCTGGCAAAGCGGAGCGCTGGACTTTGCCGGCGGCACCGTGGTGCACATCAACGCTGCGGTTGCCGGCCTGGTCGGTGCCTTCATGGTCGGCAAGCGTATTGGTTATGGCCGTGAAGCCATGGCACCGCACAGCCTGACCATGACCATGGTGGGTGCTTCCTTGTTGTGGGTGGGCTGGTTTGGTTTCAACGCCGGTTCCGCGCTGGAAGCCAACGGTTTTGCCGCGCTGGCCTTCATCAACACCTTTGGCGCAACAGCGGCTGCTGTGCTGGCCTGGTGCATGGGTGAAGCGCTGATGAAGGGCAAGGCCTCCATGCTGGGCGCTGCCTCGGGTGCTGTGGCTGGTTTGGTAGCCGTCACCCCTGCTGCGGGCAACGTGGGTATCGGCGGTGCGCTGGTCATTGGTGCCGTGGCCGGCTTTGCCTGCCTGTGGGGTGTGCATGGCCTGAAGAAGCTGCTGGGCGCTGACGACTCGCTGGACGTGTTCGGCGTGCATGGCGTGGGCGGCATTGTGGGTGCGCTGCTGACCGGCGTGTTCAACTCGCCAGCCTTGGGCGGCCCCGGCTACGTGGCCGACTGGGTCACGGCCTCGGCCATTGCCAGTGCCGACTATTCCATCTCCTCCCAAGTCTGGGTGCAGGCCAAAGCGGTGCTGACCACCGTGGTCTGGTCGGCTGTGGTGTCGGTGGTGGCGTTCAAACTGGTGGACTTGACCGTGGGCCTGCGGGTGAGCGAAGAAGAAGAGCGCGAAGGTTTGGACATTACCTACCACGGAGAAACGGCTTACAACCGTTAAAGCGGGCGTGGCCCAGGGGCCGCCAAGCCCCTGGGCCAGCGGGTATCTCCCGCGCTTTCTGGCAAACCTGACCCGCCCGAGCTTGCTGCTGGGGTGGGTTTTTTGCATCCAAAGACTGGTTAATTGCTACTGTTTTTATAGCTGCTCGCGCAGGTACTACGTGCGCAATAGGCTGATTTGATGTCTAATTCTGGTGAAACGGACTACTGGTGGCGGGTCGGGTGCATGCGCTGGTGTTTTCCGAAACCGCCAAAGGCATTCGGGTTATCAGCTTTCGCAAAGCGAATAAACGTGAGGTAAAACGGTATGAACAAGAAACCCAACCCTGAACTGGTTGACGATGAAAACCCGGAGTGGACGGACGAAATGTTCAAGCAGTCCGTGCGCCTGGATGGGCTGCCAGCGTCTTTGCAGGCCAAGTTGCGGGGCAGGCCAAAGGCCATCGTTACCAAAGAGGCGGTCAAGCTGCGCCTTGATGCCGACGTGCTGGCTGCCTTGCGCGCCAGTGGGGACGGCTGGCAAACGCGCATTAACGACACACTGCGAGCCTCGCTGCACTTGGCCGGGCGAGTGTAGCCAAAACCGACATTGGCGCACGCTGGATGTGCGCAGATAGCTATTAAATAAATAGCGTTTCAGGCTTCTGAACCACATCTTCAAAGCGGTGCATAGTCAGCCCAAGGCGCATTGCAATGTCAAACTCAAGCCCTGCGCCCTTGCTATCAGCCCAGCCGGGCCGTAGCACGATGCTTTGGCATTGCACAAGCTGGGTGATGGCCTGTCGCATGTAGGCTTGCCACGATCCGCACGGCGGCGCGGGGTTTTCGGCGGGGTTGAGTGCCGTGTGGCCCATGGCCCGCAGCGTTGCAGCCAAGTCTGGGTGCAGGTCAAAGCGGTGCTGACCATCGTTTTCTGGCAAATCTGACCCACCCGAGCTTGCTGCTGGGGTGGTTTTTTTACATTCCAAGAGCTTTGGATGCTACTGTTTTTATAGCTGCTCGCGCAGGTACTACCTGCGCAAGGGGCTGATTTGATGCTTAGGGATGCAGAAATTGCAAATGTCCCGTTTATGGCGAGTGCTGACAGGATGCAGTGCCAGGCGCAAGACGCGAAGTTTAGCCAGCTAAACGAGCGGATTGCAACGACGCAATGCACCCGCCAGTGCCGCCAGAAATGGGATATTTGTGATTTCTGCATCCCTTACCCCTCGTGCAATACACGGCGCATGGGTTCCGTCAGTTCCTGCACCATGTCATTCAGCCCAATGGCCTGTGCCCCATGGCGCAGCGCAAAGCGCTCGGTGCCTGGGTACACCACAAAGCGGCGGGTGATGGCCAGGTCGTCGCAGGCAATAGAAAACCCTTTTTGCGGGCTGGGGGTGCTGGAGCGTTTGATCTCCACCGCTATCTCCGGGCGGTTGCCGCTAGCGAGCACCAGATCAATTTCGGCACCGTCTTGCGTACGGTAAAAGTGCGCGCTGTAAGGTGCCCCTGCCGCAGCGATCAGGGTTTCCAGCACCATTCCCTCGTAGCTGTGGCCGGCCACGGGATGGCCGAGCACGTGGTCCAGGTCTTGCAGTTCCAGCAGGGCATGCACCAGCCCGCTGTCGCGCACATAGGTTTTGGGGGTTTTGACCAGGCGCTTACCCGCATTGCTGTGCCAGGGCGGTAGCAGGCGTACCAATTGGAGTTGTACCAATAAGTCGATATAGCGGGCCACTGCGGGGCTGGAAACGCCCAGTGCCTGGGCGAGGCGTGACTGCGCCAGCATTTCGCCCTGGCTGTGGGCCAGCATGGTCCACAGGCGACCGATGGAAACAGCAGGCAGGCGCGGGGCGAACATCGGCACGTCGCGTTCCAGGTACGAGCGGATAAAGTCGCGCCGCCAGTTCAGGCTGGTCGCGTCCGAGTCCGCCAGCAGGCTGTCTGGAAAGCCGCCCCGCAGCCACAGGGTATCGTGATGCAGGGCCGCAATTGCGCTGTGGCGAAGGTCTATGGCGGTGATCGGGGGAATGTCGATGTAGGCGACCCGCCCCGCCAGTGTTTCGCTGGCCTGTTGCATCAAATCGAGCGAGGCCGAACCCAGCAGCAAGAAGTGCCCGTGGCGCAAACCGGCCGCGCGCCAGTCGTCCACAATACCGCGCAAAATTTCGAACAGATGCGGCACGCGGTGAATCTCGTCAATCACCACCAGTTTGCCCTGCTGGGCGCGCAGGTAACTGTCTGCATCGTCTAAGCGCAGCCGGTCGGCCGGGCGCTCCATGTCCAGGTACAGCGCGGTGCCTGGCCAAGAAGCCGCAATTTTGCGGGCCAGCGTGGTTTTGCCGACCTGGCGTGGCCCCAGCAGCACCACGGCTGGCATGGCGGACAGGCGTTCGCGGACGGTGGTTTCAATAAAACGGGTAATGTTTTGGCTCATAACCCAGTAATTTTAACGTTAGGCGTTTGAATAGCGGTAATTAAAATCCCTTTTCCCTCGCAAGTCTGGGTGCCGGCCAAAGCGGTGCTGACCACCGTGGCCTGTCAAATCTGACCCACCCGAGCTTGCTGCTGGGGTGGGTTTTTTGCGTTTCAAAGGTATTTTTTGCTACTTTTTTATAGCTGCTCGCGCAGGTACTACGTGCGCAAGGGGCTGATTTGATGCCTAATTCTGACGAATCTTGTGCACCAGCGCGGTGGTGGCGTAGCCAATTGACCAAAGGCAGCGCCCGATTCAATCTGTGAAGGGCAGGCAGGGATTAAGAACGGTCCGCCGCAGCGTGGGCCACCGCTGTGGGAGGGTTCTGCGACTGGCACACGCAACGCTTGGCAAACCACCCTCGCAGGTTGAACGAGGGCAACGCCAAGGGGCAATGCTTTGACCCATGAGCTTGCATTCTTATCCGCCGAACCTGCACGATAAATGCTTGCCGGGATGCGCCTGCTGGCTAATCCGGTGTGGCCAATGCTGTGGATGTGGCAAAAAACAAGCTTTCCAAGCTTCCTTGTCGGCTATGAGCGCGATTCGTTAATCGGCAATGGGGGAGTCTTGCACCCAATACCGCACCAGCTGGGTGTCGCGCTGTGCCAGCACCGCTTCGGTGCCACTGCGCTGGGCAACGTACTTTTCCAAAAAAGCCACTGCATAGCGGCTGATCACCTCAAATTGTTCCGGTGTGCCGGACATGCGCCTTGCCATGGGGGTGTCGGAGAAACGGTTGTTAAAGGAAAAGTGGCTGGCGTCCTTGAGTTCGAGCAGGTATTTAGGCCCCGCCACATGGGTGTAAATTTTGTCGGCAATCTGCGCCATGGTCTGATCGCCACGTTTTTGCTCGCGCTCGCGCTGCCCCACGAAAACCATGGCCGGGATTTTTACAGTGGCCAGTTCCTGCGCCGAAAACAGACGCCCGCCGGTGCCGGTGGAAAATAGCAACAAGGCCTTGGCGCGTACCTCATGGCGCTGCGCAATGGTGCCGCTCAGGCCCAAAGCGGTAAAGCCGCCAAAAGAATGGCCGCCTAGCGCCAGACGCTGGGCGTCGATCAAAGGGCCAAAGACCTTTGAAGTCAGCATGCCGTCAATGGTGCGCTGCAATTCGTCGAACCGGTAGGCATAGGGGGCCCGGTCTTTGGGTTCAGTTGCGGCAATCTCGGCTGCGTGGCGCAACAGGCCAAGTCTGGAAAAATCAGCCACCTGAGCGCTGCGGATGCGCACCGCTGAGTGCCGGTCATGGTGATCGGGGCACGCCACTATCCAGCCCCGCGCGGCCAGTGCTTGTGCAAAAAAAACGGCGCTCAGCCCACCACCGCCATAACCGTGGGAAAACACCAACATGGGATACGGCCCATGCTGCGTCAAAGGCAGCCCGTCGTATGCGACATCACCCCGCGTCGGACCCCCGTACCCATACGGGGCGGGGCGAGAGCTGGTGGGATACCAGACCGCCACCGTGAGCGACGCCATTCCCCCTGTGGAGGGCAGATCTATCACCCGATAACCCACCGATAACTGCAGATCCCGCACCTCACGCGCATCTTGAGCGGCCTGAACACCCATCACACCTGTCATCACGTACAACAACACCCCCGACAGAAAGTGCGCACGCAGCGCTTGTAGCCAAGCCATCATGGCCTGTCCCCTCCTTCACGATCCAAAATACTCTGCCCCTGCATTGGATTGCCGGATTCGAGAGTAAAAACCACCGATAGCCGTCGCAAGTATTGCGCTGCAGACCTTACAAGGACTCCGGGGCCTTTGTACATGGGTGTTTGCAGCCGCAATATTTGCTGCCTCGATTTTGGAGCACATTACACCGCGCCCCGCCTTTGTGCCAAATCATCGAGCAGCGCGCGCACTGCGGGCCAGCGGTATCTGCCGCGTTTTCTGGCAAACCTGACCCACCCGAGCTTGCTGCTGGGGTCGGTATATTTACATTCCAAGGACTATAAATGCTACTGTTTTTATAGCTGCTAGCGCAGGCACTACGTGCGCAAGGGGCTGATTTGGCTTGTAACCCAGAATGCAGGCCAAAGGGGAAAAGGCATGACGCCAGAGCAGAAAGCCAGAGTCAGCATCGACGCGCTGCTAGTTGCAGCCGGTTGGCACGTCTGCAACGTGGCGGATGCCAACATCCACGCATCCACCGGCGTGGCCATCCGCGAATTCCCCCTGAATAACGGCTTTGGCTTCGCCGACTACCTGCTCTATGTAAACGGCAAAGCCTGCGGCGTGATCGAGGCCAAAAAACAAGGCGCAACCCTCACCGGCGTGGAGCTGCAAAGTGGCCGCTACGCCCAGGGCCTGCCCGCCGCCTTGCCCGCCTGGCACCGCCCGCTGCCCTTTGTGTGGGAAAGCACCGGCATCGAAACCCACTTCACCAACGGCCTGGACCCCGAACCGCGCGCCAGAGCCGTGTTTGCTTTCTTCCGCCCCGAGCTGCTGGTGCAATGGCTGGCCTATTTGCCCAAAGCCGCTGTCGAAGGCCGCCTCGTAGAAACCGAAGCCACCCTGGCCCGCCGCGAAGGCCGTAGCCGGAAAACCTACTGGCCTTCACGCTTATCACACGTGAATCCGGAAATTCTGAAAAAATTCATACAAATCAACCACTTGCTATCACATGGCTGCAAAAAACTGGATTCCTGAGGCGCTGCGGGGCTTGGCCGAAAGCCTGGCACCGGTGCCACACGAGATCAACGAAATCGACTGGAAGGCCCGGCTGTCAGACAACAGCGCCCGGCTGGCCGAGCACTTGATGGCCTTTGCCAACCACCCCGGTGGTGGCACGCTGGTGTTTGGGGTGGACGATGATGGCGTCGCCCATGGCATCGCGGCTGAAGAGGTGGCTACTGTGGTGGGCACCTTAACCAATTTGGGGCGGGACGCGGTGGAGCCACCCTTGGCGTTGGACCACGCGGCGGTCGAGTTTGGCGGTAGCAATGTACTGCTGGTTCGCGTGCCAGAGCAGTCTGTCAAGCCGGTGCACCGCAGGGGCAAGTCGATTGAAGAAACGTGGATTCGCTCTGGCGGCACCACGCGCAAGGCTCCGCGCCAAGAGGTCGGCGCGCTAATGTTGCACAGCTCGACGCCACGGTGGGAAGACTTGCGCGCCTCCCCCTTGGTGTCGCTGGCCGATGTGCAGCGCATGCTGGACTTGGAGGCCATTGCCAAACTGTTGCAGCGCCCACTGCCAGAGGATGAGCAAGACCTTGCCCGCTGGCTCATCGACGAGAACATGATCCTGCCTGAAGGGCGTGGCTTCTACGTGACGAACTTTGGTGCGATTGCTGCGGCACGCAAGCTGGGCGATTTCCCGCCGCTGGATCGCAAGGGCATTCGGCTCATTCGTTACCGGGGGACCAACAAGGTCAACACCATTGACGAGTTGCCGGGGTAGCGCGGCTATGCGGTGGGTTTTGAGGGGCTGGTGACGCATTTGAAGCGAGTGTTGCCCCACTCGGAGGTGATCCAGCAGTCGCTGCGGACAGAAGTGTCGCTGTACCCCGAGATTGCCTTGCGTGAGCTGATTGCCAATGCACTCATCCACCAGGACTTTTCTGTGAGCGGTGCGGGGCCAATGGTCGAGATATACGATGACCGCATCGAGATTACCAACCCCGGCACACTATTGCCCAGCAAGAAGCCAGACCGTTTGATTGGCACGACGCCTGAGTCGCGCAATGAAAAGCTGGCGTCATCATTTCGCAGATTTCGTATTTGTGAGGAACGGGGCACCGGCTTTCAAAAGGTTATCAGCGCTATTGAGCTGTTTGGCTTGCCGCCCTTGCTGCTCACCCCACATGAAAACGCCTTTCGGGTGACCATTGGTGCTCCCAGAAAGTTTGCCGACATGGCGATTCAGGAGCGCATTGAGGCTTGCTATCAGCATGCCGTTTTGCAGTACCTTTCCAGCCAGCCTTTGACGAACACGACGCTACGCGAGCGGTTCAAGTTGCACGACAAAAACCGCAACCAAATCACCAACTTGATCAGCGATGCGGTGGATGCAGGGCGCATCAAACGCAAGGATGTTGGCAGCGGAAAGAAGTTTGCCGAATATGTGCCGTATTGGGTTTGAGTTGCGCGACATGAATACAACCCCTTTCTCCCTCCGCATCTTCGTCGCCGACGGCCTGCGCATCGTCGACAAGTCCAATTGGATCGGCAAGGCACTGATGTTCCCGCGTGCGCTGCTGCCACACGGCAAGGTTTATTCTTGTAAGTAACCATGCGCCAACTCGATCTTTTCTCCGCCCTGCAGTCCAGCACCGAGGGTATCGACACCGAATTCAAGTCGGCGCGCGGTGGCATGCCCGGCAGTTTTTGGGAGTCCTATTCCGCCATGGCCAACACCCAGGGCGGCTCCATTGTGTTGGGCGTGGCTGAAAAGCCCACCGGCCTGGTGTGGGAGGGCGTGCCCGATGCCGCGCAGCTGCGCACGGTGCTGTGGGGCCAGTTGAATGACCGGCACAAGGTCAGCAGCAATCTGCTGCGCGATGACGATGTGCGCACGGTGGAAGACGAGGGCCGCCAGTTTGTGGTGGTGAATGTGCCGCGTGCCTCGCGGCTGCAGCGCCCGGTGTTTGTGGGGCGCAACCCCATGACGGGCACCTACCGCCGTGCCGACGAGGGCGACTACCGCTGCTCAGACGACGAAGTGCGCCGCATGCTGGCCGACCAGTCCGACACGCCCACCGATTCGCAAATCGTGGAGCACTTTGGCCAGCCAGACTTTGACCCCGAGACGGTCAAGCAATACCGCAACCGCTTTGCCTCCCGCGCGCCGGACCATCCTTGGCTCTTGCTGGACGATGCACCGCTGCTGACCAACCCCCCCCCCCCCCCCCCCCCCCCCCCCCCCCCCCCCCCCCCCCCCCCCCCCCCCCCCCCCCCCCCCCCCCCATTTTTGCTAAGCGCCTTGCGCCGAGACCGCGCCACGGGCTTGGAGGGCGCCACCGTGGCGGGCCTGTTGATGTTTGGCCGGTTTGAGGCTTTGTGCGATGCGCTGCCGGGCTTTCATGTGGACTCCCCCCAAAGCTCCCCCCAATTGGGCGGGGACTCCCCCCAATTGCCACCGAACTCCCCCCAATTGGACCGGCTGGCCGGGCTGTCGCCCGAAATTCAAGGCCTTTTGCCCATTGCTGAGCCTGCGCGCAAGAACAAGAAGCTGCCGGTGGACGAACTCAAGGGCATCATTCAGAAGCTCTGCGATGGGCGCTGGCTGGCAACATCAGAGCTGGCGGCGCTGGTGGATCGCGATGCCGACAAGCTGCAATCGCGCTTTTTGACGGCAATGGTGCGCGAAGGAGTTTTGGAGTTGCGGTACCCCGACGTTCGCAACCGGCCTGATCAGGCTTATCGCACGGTCGCTAGGGTAAATTGATGAACGCAATGAACACCGCCGACCTCACCGCCCTGCTAGACCGCCTTCGCGCCGAGCCGCGTGAATCGGAGTGGCTGGAATTCAAGGCCAATCGGGTACACAACCTCCTCGTTTCACTGTCCGGTAAACGCATCCGCAACGCCGGCACCCGCCAGGACTCCCGATGGGTATTGATAGATTCTTTGATTTCTGATCCAGTTATCAAAGGTGGCGATTGAGTTAACTTTGATTTCTCATATAAATCAAGCACTTACGCTTTGATAGTTGGCGTAGTTGACCTTTGATAAACAAAGCCATGCAACCCCCCTTCTCCCTCCGCATTTTCGTCGCCGACGGCGACCCCGACGGCCTGCGCATCGTCGACAAGTCCAACTGGATTGGCAAGGCGCTGGTGTTCCCGCGGGCGCTGCTGCCGCAGGTCAAGGCCCGGCCCGAGCTGGAGCAGACCGGGGTCTACCTGCTGCTGGGGCCGCGCCCGATTGGCTCGGGCGACATGCTCTACGTGGGCGAGGGCGACCCCAGGGCTTTGTGGTGCGCGCGGGTTCGCTGGCGGTGGCAGACGCAGTGCCCAGCATGGCGCAGCACGTGCGTGGCATGTATGACCTGCGCCAGGAGCTGACCAGCAACGGCGTGCTGGTAATGCAGGGCACCCTCTTCCAGTTCACGCAGGACTACACCTTCAGCGCCCCCAGCACGGCCGCCGCCGTGGTGCTGGGCCGCAGCGCCAATGGGCGCATTGAGTGGAAGGCGGCAGATGCGCGCGCGCTGAAGGAGATACAGGAGGTGGAGGCTGCGCAGTAGTTGGTTTTGCTTCTGTTTTGATAGCTGCTTGCGCACATTCCACGGGGGCTAGGGGCTAATTTTAATCCCAAAGCACCCGCCGTGCCCATTCGGGCATGGGCTGCACCAGTTCTTGCGTCCAGTCGCCCTTACAGGTGGCTACGGCAGTGTGTGTGCCTGGCGAAACGTCGGCAGAGTCGTAAAGAATGGCGGCGTCGGCCAGGCGTACCGCTTGGGTCAGGTGGGCCAGTGTGCGCGGGTAGCGCGCCAAAATGCGCTCGGGCGGCACGGGGTGACCACCTTCAAGAACCCGTTGGGCTACGCGCTGCAGCAGACGCTCCGGCTGGTCCAGCGCCACCACAATCAGCATGACAAAAAAACCAGCGTTTTGGGCTTCTTGAATGAGAGCCAGTTTGGATGCGTGTGAGAACACGGTTTCGCTCACGAACGATTGGCCTGCTTGCAGCAGCGCGGCCCGGCGCGCATCGGCCCACTGGCGGGCCTGCTCAGAGCGTTGCTCTGGGTTGGTGATGTGTTGTAGTTGCGTGGCCTCGTGCAGGTCGGCGTTTACAAATTCTGCCGTGGCTGGAATGGTGCCTGCCAACACCAGCGCGCGATACAGGGTGGACTTGCCAGCGCCATTGGGCCCGGCCAGCAGGTAGAAGACGGGTTGCCCCATGTCAGGCGGCTGCCGGGCCTGCCTTGCTGCGGTTGCTGGCGACCACCTCGCGCACCCGTTGCGCCAGGCTGCCATCGTTTTCCACGGCCATGAACTGGGTGAGCAGTGCGTCTGCCTGGCTGGCGGGTTCGTTGGGGGGGGGGCGAGCACGCCGGGCGGCGGCCTCGTAGTTGGCGATGGCGGTTTGCGCTTCTTGCGCGGTCAGGCCGCTGTGTTCCACGATGCGGCCCAAGGTGGCCCAATATTCCACCTGGCCCGCCACCGAGCGGCGCATGGGCTGAGCGGCATCCCGTGCTTGGTTCACCAAAGCGGTGGGCAGTTTGACGGATGCAAAACCGGTATTGGCTTGTGGCATGGTGTTTCTCCTGATTGGCGCATTTTGCGCCATTTTGGCTGAATATGAAAGCCATGAAGGCTCTCCCCATCCGCCTCACCCCCGGCCGAGACCTGCGTGCCGCAATGGAAGCCGCTGGCCTTGCCGCCAGACTGGCAGTTCAGCTGCGATCCGGACGCCCAAACCGGCTACGACGAGCTGGTGGTGCAGGCGCGAAGCTGATTTTTGCTACTGGTTTGATAGCTTCTCGCGCAATGAGTATGCGGGCTAGATACCAATTTCGTTCATAACTTGCCTGAGTTCATGTAATTGGTTAAAGTAAGGAATCCTTACTTTGCGCCAAATGCCATGCTCGCCAAAATCACTTCCAAAAACCAGCTCACGCTGCCCAAGAGCGTGACGCAGGCCGTGGGTGCCACGGAATACTTTGACGTGGAAGCCCGCGCCGGGCAGATCATCCTGACGCCCGTGCGCATCCAGCGCGGGGACGCGGTGCGGGCCAAGCTGGCAGAACTTGAGTTGACGGATGACGACATGGCTGCTGCAGTAGCCTGGGCTAGAGCGCCCCAAGCCGCACCGGCTATGGCTGCCGAGTCAGTGCCGCCTTATGCGGTGACCCCAGCCAAGACCAAGAAGGCGGCTGCCAAGAAGCCTCTGCCCAAAGCATGAGCGCTGCTGTGCGTGTGTGGTGCTGGACACCAACGTGGTGTTGTCCGCGCTGGTGTTTGGCGGTGGTGCTGCAGGGCAGGTGCGGAGCGCTTGGCAGAAGGGTGCACTGCTGCCTTTGGCCAGCTCGGTCACGGTGCAAGAGCTGGTGCGGGTGCTGGCCTACCCCAAGTTCCGCCTCTCCCAAGCTGACCAGGACGAGTTGCTGGCCGACTACTTGCCATACACCGAGACAGTGCGCATCCCCCAGCCGCCGCCCCAGGTACCCCCGTGCCGCGATGTGCTGGACGAGCCGTTTATGCACCTCGCACTGGTGGGCAAAGCCCAAGTGCTGGTGTCTGGCGACCGGGATCTGCTGGCCATTGCCGCAGAGTTTGAGCGGGCAAGTGGTTGCCCGATTTTGACGATAGATGCCTTCTTCAGGCATCCTCCCGCCATGGGTTTGCTTCTAAATATATAGCTGCTTGCGCAATATCCACGAGGGCTACAGGCCGATTTCACTCATGGCTTGCCTTTGTATGGCAATTCATTTACATTCAATATTCGCGATTCACGAATATTGAATGTAAATGCAGCTCAAACCCCAAGACTTCCTGGTTGCCCTCAAGCTCGTGGCTTGGGGTGAGCAGCGCTGGACGTATGCGCGGCTGGCGCAGGAGCTGGGTATTAGCGTGTCCGAGGCGCATGCGTGCATTAAGCGTGGGCTGCAAGCGGGGTTGTTGTTACCCAATCGGGAGATGCCGCCGCAGCCTGCAGAGGCGGGCAGTATTGCGGCGCTTGGCGTGCAAGAACCCATGGGCATCTACCGGGTCACTCGCAAAAGGGTGCGCCGCTCGGCCTTGCCGGACAGCGAAGCAGTAGCCGACAACGCGGTGCGCCCACATGCGCAGAATTTGGCTGAGTTCGCCTTGCACGGTGCCAAATATGCCTTCCCGGCGGTGAAGCTGCCGCTGGTGGTTGGCGTGCCCACCAGCCACAGTGCACCCGCCTTTGCCGGTGTGTTTGCGCCGGGTACGCCCTGCGGGTGGGGCAAGGCCCGTGAACGGGGCATGGCGCTGGAGCGGCTGCAAGCGCTGATTGACCCGAACGCGCCTAAGCCTTTGAAAGGGCCCATGCATGGCTAACCCAAATTTGAACCTGTTGATCGCTATGGCCCAGGCCATGGGGCCTCTGTGTGAGCAGGTGGTGTTCGTCGGCGGCTGTGCAACGGGGCTGTTGGTCGATGACGTGGGCCTGATGGATGTGCGCCCAACTGAAGATGTCGACGCCATTGTGGAGGTGGCTTCCTTGGCTGCCTATCACCGGCTGGCAGATCAACTGATGCAGCGTGGCTTCAAGCAGACTATGGCGGACAACACTCCTCCGTTTCGCTGGTTCTGGAACCGCATGCAACTGGACTTGGTGCCCCTGGACGAAAAAGGTTTTGGGCTTTGCAAACGCTTGGTACCGGGCGGGCTTTGGGGCGGCCTTGTCGGTGGAGTTGGCAGACGGTCTGCAGTTACGGCACTTGTCAGCGCCTCACTTTTTGGCAAACCAAGTTCGAAGCATTCAAAGACCGTGGCCAAAATGACGTGTACCTGAGCCACGACCTGGAAGACATCATGACAGGTGATGGAAGGGCGCAGCCCCCCTCCCCCCCCCCCCCCCAAAAAAAACAACCCAATCTGGCCCCCCCCCTCCCTGTATTTCCCCCCTTTCCAAAAGGGGGGGCGGGGTGCCGGGCCCCCCCGGACCGAAAAAAAATTAAAAAAAGTTTTCAATTCAAAATTAAAATTTAACCCAAAAAAATTTCCTTCGGGGGCCCCGGGACGCCGCCCGCGCCCGGGGGCCCGCGGGAAGCCCTTCTTCCCCCCCCCTTCTTTTTTCTTAAAAAGGCCCCACAAACCCCCCCCCCCCCCTAAAACAAATATTTTCCCCCCCCCCTCTGCCCCCCCCTCTTGCCCCGGGGGGGGGGGCTTTTTCCCCTTCCCCCCCCCGCCCGGAAATTTCAGGGAAGCTTTTTGCCCTTTTTTGCAAAAACTGGGGAAAAAAGGCCCCCGGGCCTCCCTTAACCAAGCCCCAAACCTCCCCGGGCCCCCCCCCAACCCCCGGGGGTGGTGCCCCCCCGGGGAGGGCTCCCCGGGGCAAAAGGAGCCCCCCCGGAATTCGGAAAAAACCCAAAAAAAACCCCCAAGGGGGCCCCCGCCCAACCTCCTCCCCCCCCCCTCCCCCTCCTCCCTCTGCACGGCGCAGGAGATGGCCGCTCCCCCCCCCCCCCCCCCCCCCCCCCCCCCCCCCCCCCCCCCCCCCCCCCCCCCCCCCCCCCCCCCCCCCCCCCCCCCCCCCCCCCCCCCCCCCCCCGCCCACGCCGTTAGCAGTCGGCCGCCCGCACAAGCCACGTGGGCCAAAGGTTGCGCAATCTGAGCCCTGCTCGCGCCTTGGTGCCGCCACGCAGTTGCCCATTACGGCTGCACCGATGATCATCAGGGCAGCCAAGCCAATGCTTCAGCTGAACGCGCGCTGACCACCGTTGTTTGGTCGGGCGTGGTGTCAGTGGTGGCGTTCAAGCTGGTTGACTTGACCGTGGGCCAGCGGTATCTGCCGCATATTCTGGTAAATCTGATCCATCCGAGCTTGTTGCTGGGGTGGGTGTAATTACATTTCACGGGCTTTATATGCTATTTGTTTGGTAGCTGCTCGCGCAAGTAGTACGTGCGCAAGGGGCTGATTTGATGCTTAAACTTGGCGAATCTTGCGCACCAAGGCGGTGGTGGAGTAGCCATCGACAAACGGTAGTGCCAGGGCGCGCCCACCCCAGGATTCCACCACGGCCGTTTCGGCCAGCTTGCGCATGTCGTAGTCGCCCCCTTTGACCAGAATGTCGGGTTTGACCTCTGAAATCAGCGCCAGCGGCGTGTCTTCCTCAAACCAGGTCACCAAGCTGGTGCTGGCCAGCGCGGCCATAACAAAGGCGCGGTCGGCTTCGTTGTTCAAGGGGCGGTCCGGACCTTTGCCAAGGCGTTTGGCTGAGGCATCGGTGTTCAGTGCCACCAGCAGGCTGGCACCTGGCCCGTGCTTGCGCGAGGTACATCACGTGGCCGCGGTGCAGCACGTCGAACACACCATTGGTGAACACCAGCGGTCTGGGCAGCAGTGCCACCCGTGCCAGGTGGCGCTGCGGGCACAAATTTTGTCGGAAAGGCTGGAAATAGTGGCTAAGTTGGTCGCGGCAAGGATGCTAGCAGGGCGGACAAATCCCTTAAACTCATGCAGCGCAATCTTCGCGCGTGAGTTGAAACACTTTTTAAAGCACCATGAGCCTGGTCACCATCAGCATTGAGTCTGTCCGCATCGGGCATCCTTTGCCGTTCTCTCTGCGGGATGTGGGCGGGGTCATGCTGGCGGCCAAAGGCTACATCATCCGCAGCCGGGCCGACTTGGACCAAATCGTCGCCCAGCGCGGCGAGCTCTACGTGGATGTGGCCGAGTCCGAAGCACACCACCGGGCCTATGTGGGCAAGCTTTACGATTTGGTGCGCAAAGAAAAGTCCTTGGGCAAAATTGCCGATGCCCAGATCTCATCGGATGACCTTGAAGTGGCGCATGAAACTGCAGACACCGGTGAGGCCGACTGGCTTGACCTGCAGTCGCAATCCCATACCATGTTGCGCGACAGCAACCCCGTCACTTTTGGGTCACGGCTGAACAAGCTACAGGCGCAACTGAGCCGGCACTCCCGCGCCAACCCGGATGGCACTTTGTTTGCCCTGATTCACCTGTCTGCCACCGAGACGCGCCTGTACAGCGCCACCCATGCCATGCTGGTCAGTGTGATGTGTACGCTGGCGGCCAGGGAGGTTCTGAAGTGGCCCGATGCGCAGGAAGCAACCTTGGGCAAAGCCGCGCTGACCATGAACATCGGCATGACGGAGTTGCAAGACCGGCTGGCACAGCAAAAGGAGCCACCCAACGCCGCACAGCGCAGTCAGATCGAAGAGCATTGCACCGAGTCCGTCAGGCTTTTGGAGCAGTTGGGCATTGCAGACCCTTGCTGGCTGGAGGCGGTGGGGCAACACCACTCCCATACCCCAGGGCCGCTGGGCGCGCGCACCGAGGGTCAGCGCATGGCCCGTCTGATCCAGCGCGCCGACATGTTTGCCGCCCACTTGGCACCCCGGGCCAGCCGCGTGCCCATGGCACCTGCTACGGCCATGCAGGCCTGCTACTTTGATGAAAACAAAAAACCCGATGAAGCCGGTGCTGCACTGGTCAAGGCCACGGGTATCTATTCACCGGGCTCCTTCGTGCGCCTGACCAATAACGAGGTTGCGGTGGTCATTAAACGGGGGCTAACACCACCACTCCGCGCGTGGCTGTTCTGGTCAATCGAAGCGGTATGCCGGTGGCCGAGATGGTGGTGCGCGATACCAGCAATCACGACTTTCGCATCATCGCCAGTGTGCCGCACCGCGATGTCAAGGTCAAAATCAATCTGGAGCGCCTGATGGCGTTTGCCAAATCCGTCTCGGTCGAACGGCCTTGGTAATTTCGCTCCAAAACACCCGTTTTTGGTGTTGCCCTGCCTGTTGACCGAGTCAAGCCGGCATGGTGTCGGCAAAGCTGGCGCGGCGCATCAGCTTGTCATACAGTTTGACTAGGTTGGCGTGGTCAGTGCGCCAGTCGATCTGCGGAAAGCGAAAGTCCAGATAACCCAGCGCGCAGCCCACGGCGAGGTCGGCCAGGCTAAGGTGAATGCCAGCGCAATAGGGCTTGTCGCCCAAGCCCTTGCTCATGGCTTTGATGGACAAGTCAATTTTTCCAAGCTGACGGTCGATCCAAGCCTGACTGCGCTGTGATTTGGTACGGCCATCCCAAGTGGCTTCCAAGCGCGCCAGCACGGCGCAATCGATCACGCCGTCGGCCAGAGCCTCCCAAGTCTTGATTTCGGCGCGCTCGCGCCCCACTGACGGAATCAGCTTGCCTACGGGTGACAGGGTGTCCAGGTATTCCACAATCACGCGGGAGTCAAACAGGGCTTCACCGCCTTCCATGATCAGGCAGGGCACCTTGCCCAGTGGGTTCGATTGGGAGATGGTGGTGTCGGCAGACCAGACGTTTTCCAGCACGAAGTCGTAGTCCAGTTTTTTCTCGGCCATGACAACGCGCACTTTGCGTGCATAAGGGCTTGAGGTGGAACCGAGTAATTTCATGAGTCGACTGCTGTTGCGGGAGCGTTGATTCTATCCATGACGTGTGACGATGGGTACTTCGCAGCATGTTGGCGCACAACCTACAATCGCACAATGACTTTTTCTGCCATTTCCGCCCTTTCCCCCTTGGACGGCCGTTACGCCGCCAAGCTTGCCAAACTGCGTCCCGTCATGAGCGAACTGGGCTATATGCACCGGCGCGTTCAGGTCGAGATTGCTTGGTTCATTGCTTTGAGCGATTGTGGGTTTGATGAATTCAAGCCATTGTCCCCCGGAGCGCGCACTTACTTGCTAAGTCTTGTAAAGCACTTTTCGAAGCTTGACGGCGATGCCATCAAAGAAATCGAGAAAAAAACAAATCATGACGTGAAGGCGGTCGAGTACTGGCTCAAGTCCAAATTCGAGGCCCGGCCCGAGCTGTTGGCCGCAGGTGAATTTGTTCACTTTGCATGCACCAGCGAAGACATCAACAACACCAGCCACGCCTTGCAGCTCAAGGCAGGGCGCGATCAGGTGCTGCTGCCTGCGTTAGACCAAGTGATCGACAAACTGCGCGAAATGGCCCATGCCTTTGCCGGTGTGCCCATGCTCAGCCGGACCCACGGCCAAACCGCCAGTCCCAGCACGGTGGGCAAAGAAATCGCCAACGTAGTGGTGCGCGTGCAGGCCGCACGCGAAAAAATTGTCAGCATCAAGCTGATGGCCAAAATGAACGGTGCAGTTGGCAACTACAACGCCCACCTGTCGGCCTGGCCTGATTTTGACTGGGAGGCTTTCAGCCGCAATGTGGTTGAAGCGCCCGAACCACTTGGCTTGGGGCTGACGTTCCAGTCCTACAGCATCCAGATTGAGCCGCACGATTACATGGCTGAGTTTTTTGACGCTGTTGCACGCACCAATACCATCCTGATTGACTGGGCGCGCGATGTCTGGGGCTATGTATCTCTGGGCTATTTCAAACAAAAATTGCGTGACGGTGAAGTTGGCTCCAGCACCATGCCGCACAAAGTCAACCCGATTGACTTTGAAAATGCCGAGGGCAACTTGGGCTTGTCAAACGCGCTGCTGCGGCATTTGAGCGAGAAGCTGCCCATCAGCCGCTGGCAGCGCGATTTGACCGATTCCACCGTGCTGCGCAACATGGGAGTAGCGCTGGGGTACGGGGTGCTGGCCTACCAGTCGCTGCTCATCGGCCTGAACAAGCTGGAAATCAATGAAGCCGCCATTTCTGCCGACCTGGACGCCTCATGGGAGGTGCTGGCCGAACCCATTCAAACTGTGATGCGCCGCTTTGGCCTGCCCGAGCCCTATGAGCAGCTTAAAAAATTCACCCGAGGTGAGCCCATGACGCGTGAACGGATGCAAGGCTTTATCGCCAATCTGGCGCTACCGGACGAAGAGAAGCAGCGTTTGCTGGCCATGACGCCGGGCAGCTACACCGGCATGGCCGAAGCCTTGGCGCGTCGGGTTTAACCAAGGCTCCTTACCCGCGCTACTGAACCGCACTCGCACTGGCCCCCGCGCTGGCAGGCACCGCCACAGCACTCGCAGCCCCCTCAGGCAAAACCACTGAAAGAGGAGCCCCCGGCGGCCACGGCAGTTCGGCCACGGTGCGTGGTTTGCCAATGGGAGCGGTGGCTTGGGCTTTTTGTACGGCGGCAATGTCTTGCTCGCTGGGGTATTGGTTCAAGAGCCAATAGTCAAATACACGGCGGGCAATCGGGGCAGAGTTCTGGGCACCAAAACCGGCGTTTTCGACGATGATGGCTAGGGCAATTTTGGGTTCTTCAGCGGGTGCGAAGGCCATGTAAAGGGCGTGGTCGCGATGGAGTTCGTCCATTTTGGAGGCGATGTATTTTTCATTGGCCTTGATCTGTACCACCTGCGCGGTGCCGGTTTTCCCGCCGCTGGTGTAGGGGGCACCGCGAAAGGCAGCAGCGCCGGTGCCCTCAATATTGACTCCGACCAGCGCATTTTTTATGACGGCAATGTTCTGGGGTTTTGCGATGACTTCACCCACCGATTCCTGCGTGGTGGCGGTGGGTTCCCGCGTCATGATGTCCATCACTTCTTTGACCAAGTGCGGCTTCATTTTGACGCCGTTGTTGGCCAGCGTGGCGGTGGCGGAGGCCAGTTGCAGCATGGTGAAGTTGTTGTAGCCTTGGCCAATGCCCAGCGAGATGGTTTCGCCCGCGTACCATTTTTGTTGGTCAGGCCGTTTGTAAGCTCTGCGTTTCCAAGCGGTAGAGGGCAGCAGGCCCCGCACTTCACCAAAGATGTCAATGCCCGTCAGCTCGCCAAAACCAAAGCCCTGCAGACGGGCATGGATGCCGTCCACTCCCATGTCGTTGGCCAGGATGTAGTAATAGGTGTCGCATGAATGGACAATGGAGGTGTACATGTTGACCGTGCCGTGGCCGCCTTCCTTGTCGTCGCGAAAGCGGTGGCTGCCGAACATGAAGAAGCCGGGGTCATAAATAGACTGCTCGGGTTTGCGTATACCAGCTTCCAGTGCCGCCAATGCCATGAAGGGCTTGTAGGTGGAGCCGGGAGGATAGGTGCCGCGCAGGGCCCTGTTTAGCAGGGGTTTGTCGGGCGATGTGTTCAGGGCCTGCCAGCTGTCGCTGTCAATACCTTCCACAAACAGGTTGGGGTCAAAAGTAGGCTTGCTGACAAAAGCCAGAATTTCACCGGTTTTGGGTTCCAAGGCCACAAGTGCGCCCCGGCGCTGGCCAAACAGTTCTTCCACCATGTGCTGAAGCTTGATGTCGATGGACAGCTTGACGGTGTTGCCCGGCGTGGCGTGGCTGCTGGCGAGCTTGCGCATGGCGCGCCCGCCGGCGGAGGTTTCTACCGAATCAACGCCGGTGATGCCGTGCAGCTGGGTTTCAAAGCTTTGCTCAATGCCCAGTTTGCCGATGTACTCGGTGCCGCGGTAGTTTGCCTGCGTTTCGTCAGGCCAGTCTTCCATGGTTTTCTTTTCGGCTTGGTTGATGCGCCCGATGTAGCCGATGACGTGGCTGGCCAACTCGCCATAGGGGTAGTTTCGAAACAAGCGGGCCTTGATCTCAACGCCGGGAAACCTGTAGCGCTGTGCAGCGAATTTGGCGACTTCTTCATCGTTCAAGCGGGTGCGCAGGGGCAAGGATTCAAAGCTTTTGGACTCGTCCCGCAACTTTTTGAAACGACGTCGGTCGCGTGCGGTGATCTCCATCACTTGCGACAGCTCGTCAATCGTTTGTTCCAGGTTTTCGATTTTGCTGGGCGTAACTTCCAGCGTGTAGGCCGAGTAGTTAGTGGCTAGGGCAATGTCGTTGCGATCCAGAATAAGGCCCCGGTTCGGCACCACCGGCACAATGGCTGTGCGGTTGTTTTCGGCTTGTTCGGACAGGTCGGTATGGCGCACGACCTGTAGATAAACCAGCCGGGTGGCAACCAACGCAAAGCAGCATAAAACAGCAACGATCGCCACCCAGACACGGGACCTGAAGCGGGACAGGTCGGCTTCTACGTTGCGTAATTCTGTCATGGGAGCAGATCAGTCAAAGTGGGCGGTGCGCGTCGGGGTTGGGTGCCCTTCGCTGCGGAATCAGCAAAATGACGCTCAGAACCGGCCACAACAAGGACTCGATCAGGGGTGCCAACAGCAAGTCAGGCCCCGGAAAAACAGCGCCTGCCATCATGCGCACTGTCAACTCAATTCCGTGTGAGGCAGCAAACAAAGGAAATACCTGCAAGGCTTGCGACGGTACACCAAACCACAAAAGACGACGGTGAATGGCAATAGCCAAAAAGCTCATCACCGTGTAGGCCAAGGCATGCTGCCCCAGCATGGAGCCTTGATGCACGTCTATGCACACGCCCAAGAAAAAGGCGGCACCTATGCCGATGCGCCGCGGCTGGTGAATGCTCCAAAACACCAGTGCGAGCGCCAAGAATTGTGGCGTCCAGGCAGCCCGTCCCCACAGGCCCATGTTTTGCAGCATGTCCAAGCCCAGCGCGACCAGCAGACTGCCCCATATGAAGAAGGGATTGGCCGGCAGCAACAACTGCTGGCCAGGGCGCATGATCATTTCCGACCTCCGTGTTTCGTGGTTGCGGGGGCGACTTCAGGTGTGGGGCGCGGCGCAACCTGGGCTGTGATGGGCTTGAGCACCATGACCTGGCCGACGCCAGATACCTGTGCCAGCGGCGTGCAGGTGATGCGGGCGAAGGCCGAATTCACCCGTCGATCAACTTTTTCTACCTTGGCCACCGGCAATCCGGGAGGGTAGACACCATCAACGCCACTGGTGGTGAGTAAATCACCCGGTAGCACGTCTGCGTTGCCGGCCATGAAACGCAACTCCAAGGCATCAGAGCGCAAAGCCGGGTCGCCAAAGGCGACGCCGCGGGCACCGGTGCGAGTGTTGAGCACCGGAATGGCTTGATCACGGTCGGTTACCAGCGTGACTTCGCTGACCATCGGGTAGACCCTTGTCACTTGCCCCAGCACGCCGAACTCATCGAGCACAGGTGAGCCGGCACTGATGCCATCGAGCATTCCCCTGTCGACGATGACGCGGCGGGTGTAGGGGTCGGCGGCGTCGTACAGCACCTGCGCAGCCTGCCAGGTGGTGCTGACCCGTTCGCGCAGGTTGAGCAGTTGGCGCAAGCGGGAGTTTTCAAGTGTGAGTTGCTCCACCTGGTTGGCTCGCTGAGATTGCAGGCCCAATTTTCGGTGGGCGGCCTCCTCGCTGGCTTGTGAAGCGCGCAAAGATTCAAAATAGTCTGCACCACCTTGCACCAACACCACCGGGCGCATGACCAGCCATTGCACCGGGTATAGTCCCGCTGCGACCGCAACCCGCAAAGGTTGTGCCACGTGAAAGCGTGCGTCTGCCAGCATAAGCGCAAGAGCCAGCGCGCTGAAGAACGTGAGCTTTGACAGAGCCGAGGGGCCCTGTCGAAAGAAGGGTGGCGGAGTGCCGTTCAGCGTACCAAGTGGCATCGCCGCATCCGGAATTTATTCGTGGGTGAAAATGGAACCCAGTCGTTCCATCTGCTCCAGCGCAATGCCACAGCCGCGCACCACGCAGGTCAGCGGGTCTTCGGCCACCAGCACCGGCAGGCCGGTTTCTTCGGCCAGCAAGCGATCCAAGTCACGCAATAGCGCGCCACCCCCGGTCAGCATCATGCCGCGGTCGGCAATGTCGGCACCCAACTCGGGCGGCGTTTGCTCCAGCGCATTCTTGACGGCAGACACGATGTTGTTGAGCGGATCGGTCAGGGCTTCCAGAATTTCGTTGCTGGAAATGGTGAAGCTGCGCGGCACGCCTTCGGAGAGGTTGCGGCCACGCACTTCCATCTCGCGCACTTCGCTGCCGGGGAAAGCGGAGCCAATTTTTTTCTTGATGGCTTCAGCGGTAGGTTCGCCGATCAACATGCCGTAATTGCGGCGGATGTAGTTGATGATGGCTTCGTCAAATTTGTCGCCACCCACGCGCACGCTGCCCTTGTAGACCATGCCGCCCAGCGAGATCACGCCGACTTCGGTGGTGCCGCCGCCGATATCCACCACCATCGATCCGCTGGCCTCGCTGACGGGCAGACCAGCACCGATGGCCGCTGCCATGGGTTCTTCAATCAGGTACACGTCGCTGGCACCTGCGCCTAAGGCTGATTCACGAATGGCGCGGCGCTCGACTTGGGTGGAGCCACAGGGCACGCAGATGATGATGCGCGGGCTGGGCCGGAAAATGGAGCGCGGGTGCACCATCTTGATAAACTGCTTGAGCATTTGCTCTGTGACTGTGAAGTCGGCAATCACGCCGTCTTTCATGGGGCGGATGGCTTCAATGTTGCCAGGCACCTTGCCCAACATGGCCTTGGCTTCTTTGCCAACGGCTTGAATGGTCTTCTTGCCTTGTGGGCCGCCTTCGTGGCGAATGGCAACCACCGAGGGCTCATCCAGCACAATACCCTTGCCGCGCACGTAAATCAGGGTGTTGGCGGTGCCAAGGTCAATGGCCAAGTCAGTGGAGAAGTACTGACGGAATGCTCCAAACATTAAAAATCCTCTCGGGTATGGCGGGCACCTCGGCCCGGCATCACCATGTTGACTGGGTTAAATTGAATTTTTTTGCCAAAAACGCGCTGTCGCGCAAGCATCAGGCCAAAGGCGGGATAATACCCCATCCCCTGTGAAAACTTTAGCCAGAGGCCTCTCTTTAGAGAGGGGTTGCAACTGGTTTCAATTGAAGAAACGTCATGTCCCTGACTTCTGCTGATATCGCCCGCATTGCCAATCTCGCCCGTCTGGAGCTCAAGCCCGATGAGTGTGAGCGCATGCTGGGGCAAATGAATGGTTTTTTCGACATCGTCGAGAAAATGCGCGCGGTGGATACCGCCGGTATTGAACCCATGGCGCATCCGATGGCCGCCATCCAGGATATTGCGCTGCGCCTGCGCGAAGACCGTGTGAGTGAGCCCAACCAGCGCGAGGCCAATCAGCGCAGCGCCCCATGTGTCGAGCATGGGCTGTTTTTGGTTCCCAAGGTCATCGAGTAAATCGGTACACAACATGACAATCCAATCCTCTGAACTACATGACCTGAGCGTGGCCCAACTGGCCGCCCAGTTGCGTGAACGCAAAGTCTCTGCTTTGGAGACTGCGCAGCATTTTCTGGCGCGCGCCCGTGCCAACGCTGCTTTGGGTACTTTTCTGGACCTCAACGAAGAAGCCACACTGGCCCAGGCCCAAGCGGCTGACTTGGCATTGGCGGGCGGAACCGGGAGCGCCTTGTGCGGGGTTCCGGTGGCGCACAAGGATATTTTCGTCACCAAGGATTTCATCACCACGGCGGGTTCCAAAATGTTGGCCGGCTATCGCTCTCCGTTTGATGCCACAGTGGTGAGCAATCTGGCGGCGCAGGGCATGGTGACTTTGGGCAAGCTCAATTGCGATGAATTCGCCATGGGCTCGGCCAATGAGAACTCGGCTTATGGCAATGTCCAAAACCCATGGGACACCACACGAACGCCGGGTGGCTCCTCCGGCGGCAGTGCAGCGGCGGTTGCAGCGCGACTGACACCGGCGGCCACCGGCACCGACACTGGCGGCTCGATTCGCCAGCCCGCATCGTTTTGCGGCATCACCGGCATCAAGCCCACCTATGGGCGTGCTTCGCGTTATGGCATGGTGGCCTATGCGTCCAGTCTGGACCAAGCCGGTCCTATGGCGCGTAGCGCGCAGGACTGTGCCTTGCTGCTGTCAAGCATGTGTGGGCCGGACCCGGACCGTGACTCGACCTCGCTGGAGGTGCCCGCTGAAGACTTTACCCGTTCATTGACCGTGTCTTTGAGCGGCTTGCGTATTGGTGTGCCGGCAGAGTTCTTTGGTGAAGGCCTGGCACCTGATGTGCGGGCTGCGGTAGATGCCGCCTTGAAGGAGTATGAAAAACTGGGTGCCACCTTGGTCCCCATTTCGCTGCCGCGCACCGAGTTGTCGATCCCGGTTTACTACATCATTGCGCCGGCCGAGGCGTCCAGCAACCTGAGCCGTTTTGACGGCGTCAAGTTCGGTCACCGGGCGGAGCAGTATGTAGATCTGATTGACATGTACAAAAAAACCCGCGCGCAAGGGTTTGGCGACGAGGTCAAGCGCCGCATCATGATTGGCGCGTATGTGCTGTCCCATGGTTACTACGACGCCTATTACCTGCAGGCGCAAAAAATCCGCCGCATGATTGCCGATGATTTCCAGCAAGCCTTCAAGCAGTGCGACGTGATTGCCGGCCCGGTGGCCCCCACGGTGGCTTGGAAACTGGGTGAAAAAGACGATCCGTTGGCCAGCTACCTGGCCGACATTTTCACCTTGCCAGGCTCACTGGCAGGCTTGCCCGGCATGAGTATTCCGGTTGGTTTTGGCACCGGGCAAATGCCCGTGGGCATGCAACTGATTGGCAACTATCTGCAAGAGGCCAAACTGCTCAACGTGGCACACCGCTTCCAGCAGGCCACTGACTGGCATGCTGTCAAGCCACAGGGAAATTGAACATGAAAACAAGCGTTAAGTCACCCTTGGTGATGGGTTATGAAGTCGTGATCGGCTTCGAGACCCACGCCCAACTCTCCACTCAATCCAAAATTTTCAGCCGGGCATCGACCGCGTTTGGCGCTGAACCCAACACGCAGGCCTGCGCCGTGGATCTGGCGTTGCCCGGCACCTTGCCGGTGATGAACAAAGGTGCCGTGGAGCGCGCCATTGCGTTCGGGCTGGCGGTGGGCTCCCATATTGCGCCGCGCAGCATCTTTGCCCGCAAGAACTACTTTTACCCCGACCTGCCCAAGGGCTACCAGATCAGCCAGTTTGAAATTCCGGTGGTGCAGGGCGGTGAGGTCGAGTTTTATCTGGGCGATGAAAAGCGGTCCGTACGATTGGTGCGCGCGCACCTGGAAGAAGATGCGGGCAAGTCACTGCACGAAGACTTCATTGGCCAGACCGGTATTGACCTGAACCGCGCGGGCACGCCCCTGCTGGAGATCGTGACCGAGCCGGACATGCGTTCAAGTGCCGAGGCGGTAGCCTATGCCAAGGAATTGCACAAAATCGTCACCTGGATCGGCATTTGTGACGGCAATATGCAAGAGGGCAGCTTTCGCTGCGACGCCAATGTGTCGGTGCGCAAGCCCGGAGCGCCTTTGGGCACGCGCCGTGAGATCAAAAACCTCAACAGTTTCAAGTTCATGCAACAGGCCATTGACTATGAAGTGCGCTGGCAGATAGAGAGAATTGAAGATGGCAAGGCCATCGAGCAGGCCACGGTGCTGTTCAACCCCGATACCGGCGAAACCCGTGCCATGCGCACCAAGGAAGATGCCGCAGATTACCGCTATTTCCCCGACCCGGACCTGCCACCGCTATGCATTTCGGAGCAATGGGTGCAGGAAATACGTGCGCAAATGGCCGAATTGCCTCGGGTTATGGCAGATCGCTTCGTGCGCGAGCATGGTCTGCCTGAATACGATGCCACCCAGCTCACGCAGAGCCAGGCGATTGCGGCGTACTTTCAGGATGCAGTGCTCCTTTGTCAACAACCCAAACTTGTCAGCAACTGGGTCATGGGCGAAGTGTCGAGGAAGCTGAACGCGGATGAGTTGGAGTTTGAGAAAATTCCAGTTTCTGCGCTGCAGTTGGGTGAACTCATCAAGCGGATCAGTGATGGCACCATTTCCAATAACGCAGCCAAACAGGTGTTTGATGCGTTATGGGCTGGCGATGTCTCGGGTGTAGATGCCATCATCGAGGCCAAGGGCCTCAAACAAATGAACGACACGGGTGCGCTGGAAAAAATCGTCGACGGTGTCATGGCCGCCAACGCCAAGAATGTTGCGGAGTTCAAAGCAGGCAATGAGAAGGCGCTCAACGCCTTGGTCG
The DNA here is from genome assembly GCA_016708345.1 of Candidatus Rhodoferax bjergmarkensis. Lineage (GTDB taxonomy): Bacteria > Pseudomonadota > Gammaproteobacteria > Burkholderiales > Burkholderiaceae_C > Rhodoferax > Rhodoferax bjergmarkensis. Next base: position 99,107 of record JADJFX010000008.1, on the reverse strand, counting down.
GTCAAATCATGAAAGCCAGCCAAGGCAAGGCCAACCCGCAGCAGGTCAACGAACTGCTGCGTCAAAAACTGGCTTGATCGGGAGGCAATCAGCGGTGCTTGCTGCCCGCAACCTGCGGCGTTGACGGCGCTGGCGCTTGTTGTGCCCAAAGCTGTTGCAGGCGAATCAGCTCTTCATCAAAGCGCGTAATGACCCGGCGCTGCTCTCTGTCCTGGTCGGCGATAAACCGCCCCTGAACCGCCAAGCTGCTGTTGACCTCTTCTACCTGGCGGCGCAGCAAGGGTGGTGCCTTGCTGGGGTCCTTGGTGTAAAACTCCATCTCTTCGTTCAGAATCGTGCGCTGACGAATCAACTCTTCAACCCGGCTCACCGCAGCTTGTTTGACCACGCCTATTTGTGCCAGCGCTTCGGCGCGCTCTTTGTCATGCGTGGCTTTGTTGGGGTAGCGTGTCAACAAGGCCCGTTCACGGCGTTTTTCTTCGCTGATGCGAGATTGTTCCTCCAGTGCCGCTTTTTCTTTGGCTTCCAGCGCCATGCGCTCCTGTACCGACAAGCTCGGCAACAGCTTGGTTCTGACCGTGCCGCTCGGGTTTAGCACCCTTTGTTCGCGGTCATGGCACTCCGGAATGGGACGGTCGGACGTAAGTTTGCGGCCCTTGGCGTCCGTGCAGGTGTAGATGCCCTGTACCAACGACTGCTCCGCTTGGGCGGGCACCGCCAGCAGCAGACACGCCAGCGGCAAACCTGCGAGTGCGGGCTGGGTGGCAAATTTTGACCCTCTGAACATGCTTGATTAACCTTCTTTTACGCCATAGCGTTGCCGATATGCCAACACGCGCTGATGGTCTGCGGTCAAACCCTGCGCGCTGTGCTTTTCGAGATACTGCATTAAATCGGTCAGCTTGGCAATTGCGCAAACCTGCAGGCCAAGTTGATTCTTGACATACTGGACGGCGCTGTAGTCGACATCCAAGCCGTTCTCGGTGGCTTTTTCCTGCCGGTCCAGCGCGATCACGACCGCATGCGCTGTGGCACCGGCGGCGCGAATAATGGCAATCGATTCGCGTGCGGCGGTGCCGGCGGACATCACGTCGTCCACGATCAGCACCCGCCCCTTCAAGGGCGCCCCCACCAGCGTGCCGCCTTCGCCATGGTCTTTGGCTTCCTTGCGGTTGTAGGCAAAAGGCACGTTGCGCCCCAGACGCGCCAGCTCGACGGCGAGCGCCGCACCCAACGGAATACCCTTGTAGGCGGGGCCGAAAATCATGTCGAACTCAATGCCGCTGGCCAGCAGGCGCTGCGCATAAAATTGCGCCAGCCGGCCTAGTTTGGCTCCATCGTCAAACAGGCCCGCATTGAAAAAATAGGGGCTCATGCGCCCGGCCTTGGTCTTGAATTCGCCAAAGCGCAACACGCCACAATCCACCGCAAAATGCACAAAATCCTGGGCCAGCACATCTTGCGCCGGTGTGGGATGAGTTGTTATTGCGACACGCTCTGACATGGGGAATTCCTTGTTTAAATTAACCAGCCTTAACCTCAACGGTATTCGGTCTGCCACCAGCAAAGGTCTGGAGCCTTGGCTGGTCAAAACTGCGCCCGATTGTATTTGCGTCCAGGAGGTCAAAGCGCAGTCGCAAGATGTTCTGGGCCGGTTTGACACATTGGCCGATCTTCGCGGCTATTTTCACTTCGCCCAGAAAAAAGGCTATTCCGGCGTGGGCGTTTACACCCGGCATGAGCCCAGCGAGATCGTGGTGGGCTACGGTTCAGCCGAGTTTGATGTGGAGGGCCGTTATGTGGAGCTGCGGTTTGACACCCCAGCGGCCAAGCGCTCCATCGTCAGTTGTTATTTTCCCAGTGGCTCTTCGGGCGAGGATCGCCAGCAGGCCAAATTCCGGTTTCTGGCCGAGTTTTACCCGCATCTGATCCGCCTCAAGGCCGAGCGTGAGTTCATCTTGTGTGGCGACGTCAACATAGCGCACCAGGAAATTGACTTGAAGAATTGGAAAGGCAACCGTAAAAACTCCGGCTTCCTGCCCGAGGAACGGGCCTGGATGACGCAGTTGCTGAACGAGGCCGGCTTGGTGGACGTGTACCGGCAACTGCAACCCACCGCCACCGAGGAGGCCTACACCTGGTGGAGCAACCGGGGTCAGGCCTACGCCAAGAACGTGGGTTGGCGGCTGGACTACCACCTGGCAACGCCCGCCTTGGCGGCGCTGGCCCGCACGGAGCACATCTACAAAGGCGAAAAGTTCTCCGACCACGCCCCGATTACCATTGAGTATGCTATATAAATAATAGCTGCTTGCGAACTGTTTTAGGGCGCTACAGACCTAAACAATACCCAAAACCAGATCACCAGCGCAGCAACTTTGCCCCAATCAACGCACCTGCCGCTGTCGGAATCAGCATGCCCAGCACGTACCAAACGGCCAGAAACGGTGCCTGCATCTCGGGGCAGTGCAGGCACCCAGCGCTGCCGACAGCAGGCCGCCACAGGCACCGGCCAGGGCCGGGCGGGTGGGGGCCAGCCCCTTCATGGCCCACAGCACGCTGGCCAGCGCCGGCAGCGAAATCAAGGCAATGTTGAAGGCGCAAGAGGCCCAGGTATTGCCCATCACCAGGGCCATGCGTTCGTCGGGTGCGGCCCGCAGCAGCACCCAGGCGGCCAGCGCGGTCAGGAGCAGCCACGGCACTGCCAGCGCATAACGCTGTGCGCCCAGCCGCATGCCGGGCAGCGACAGGCGCGCGCTCAGCACCAGCGCGGGCACGGCCAAAGCCAGGGGAAACGCCAGCTTGAGCCAGAACATGGGCAAGCGCACCGCATCGGCCAGGTCGCGCCGAACGCCAAAAACCAGCACCATGATGACCAGCGCGCCAGCCAAGCCCCACACCAGTGCGGTTTGAAAACGCTTGCGCGCCGCGTCAGGCGCAACCGGCACCACACCGGTGGCCAGCATCGCAATCAAGGCATCTGTTTTCATCTGGCAACTCCTATCAATGCAGCCAATGCCTTCAAACCCCGGTGAACGCCCACTTTGACCGCCGACTCCGACATGCCGGTGGCTGCAGCCGTCTCGATGACAGACAGCCCCTCAAGCTTCATGTGCAGGATCGGCAGGCGCTGATGTTCCGGCAACTGCGCCATCAGGTGGCCCAGGTCACGCCGGGCCTCAAAGGCATCGGTATCGCTGGCGGCAAAAACCTGCAATTCATCGTCCAGCGGGTCGGTCAAAGCCTCGCGCACGCCACGGGCGCGAAACAGATCGATCAGTTTGTAGCGTGCAATCGCATGCACCCAGGCCGTCAGGGGCTGGCTGCTTTGGTAGGTGTGGCGCTGGTTGTGCAGCGCCAACAGGGTTTCTTGCACGAGGTCCTCTATTTCATCCGGTAATGATGTCAGCCGACGTTTGAAAAATGCGCGCAAATGAGCGCTCATGTCCTTTAAAAAAGCCTGGTAAGCCTTGGCGTCGCCTGCCAAACCCTGCATCAGCATGGCACGCAGCCGGTCTTCCCCGGTTTGCAGGTGCACAAGCACGTCGCTTTGGGCTGGAGGTCGTTCCATGGGTTATTCGTTGGCCGCAACGCTTTGGTTACAGGGGTGTTGAAAAATATTTCACGAATTGTGCCCCAGCGTGTAACCAAAGCGCTTCGCCGCACGAATTAGCCTTCACCATGCTGGCACCACAACATCTGGAGCCGGTCCACGCCACAGAACCTCTCCACCATGATGCTGAAATCACTGATCCTTAAAACCGAACAACTTGCCCAACCCTTTGTCAAAGCCCTCAATGCCCTGCAGGGCGTTGCCGCTCTTGCTGGCGCGCCTTTACGTGGCCAAGGTGTTTTTTATGTCCGGCCTGACCAAGCTGCGCGACTGGGACATCACGCTGGCCCTTTTCATGGACGAGTACAAGGTGCCTTTGTTGTCACCCGAAATTGCCGCCGTGATGGGGACGGCGGGTGAGCTGGCACTGCCCGTGCTGCTGGTTTTTGGCCTGGGCACCCGCTTTGCCGCGCTGGGCCTGTCCGTCGTCAACGTGGTGGCCGTGCTGTCGCTGACCGACATTGCTCCGGCAGCCCTGCAGCAGCACGTGTTCTGGGGCTCCCTGCTGGCCGCCATCGCCATCTTTGGCCCGGGCCGTTTGGCGCTGGATCATTGGGTGCAGCGACTGGGGCGCGGTGGGAATGATCGTTTTTGAAATCAGGCAATGAATCGGCTGGAATGAGCTTTCGTTTGTGCTTTTGACTGCTACTGTATTGATAGCTGTCTGCGCTTGTTCCATCTGCGCAAGTGGCCAATATGGCCTATATTTTTCTAGCCCGGCTGAGCAGCATCACCTGTGACCTTGGCAGCAGCTTTTTGAAGCCTTTGTCAAACGTCACCACCACTGCGCCAGTAGCCAGGCAATAGCTTGCCAACCAGGCGTCAGGCACATCGTTGCCGCCCAGTTGTTGGCGTGCCACCAAGGTCTGGAAAGGCTCCCAGGTTTGCGCTTCACCCACCGTAATTTGCAACAAATCCAACAAAGCTGAGATGTAGGACAGCGCCTCAAGGGGCGAGTTGGGCGGGTTCATGATTTTGGTGTGGGTCACGATCCGGAGAAAACCCGCTACCACCACCATGGGCAAGGTAACTTTGCACATGCCATTGCGGGCATCCAGAGCTGCTTGCGCCAACCATGTTTTCGCTGGAATGTGGGTGTTATGGTCTTCCCGTGCTGCAGCGATCAGCACATTGATATCCGGGAAATAGGTTTTCAAGATGACAAACCATCCGCTGCGTCGTAGAGGCTTTTGTTTGACAGCGGGTTGATGCCAGGGTGCATGCCACGCCCGTTCTTGCAAGGCAAGGTCGGCAACTTGATAGCGGTCAGGGTGGTGCGGGGTGTAGCTTGCGCAGGCTGCAAGCGCAGGCGCAAGCCCTCTTCAATCAGCCTTGTGAGCGTCGTGCGCTGCTGTGCAGCGAAGGCCTTGGCCTCAATAAGCAATGTGTCGTGGATGTTGAGCGTCGTTTTCATGGAGAAATTTTAATACAGATTTCTGTATGGATTCATCTTCATAAGGCGCATCATGTGGTGCTGTTCCTATCCGTCTTTAGCAACTTGAAATGGGTGAGTTCAACGGATTGAGCGAGTGATATTTCCATCTCCATCGTTTGTTTTCAACCTCACCTCTTTCACAAAAAAATAAATTTCCACCCGCTGTAACCAAACGCCATGTTCCTGCGAATTAAGCATCAGATCGCAATGACTGGAGACGGTTTCCACACCATGCGGCCTGGGTTAGTTCACATCACCTTATTTATTTTTTCGGAGAAATCACATGGCTTCCACACAATTGAAATCCACCGCTTCTTTTGCCTTGACCGCCGCGATGCTGGCGCTGTCGGCTTCGGCCTTTGCGGCTGAAGCGCCCAAAGGTTCCAGTGGCAAAGCGATTGCCGCCAGCGACACCGTGCATTGCTACAACGTGCACGACTGCAAGGGCAACAGCGACTGCGCCACGGCAGATCATTCCTGCAAAGGTCAGAACGCCTGCAAGGGCCATGGCTTCAAGGCCAAGCCCGCAGGCGAGTGCCTCAAGAGCAATGGTGTGATTGGCGATATCAAGTCCTGATTTTTAACAGCACAGGAATTCAAGACGCGTCCATGCGTCTTGGAAAAGCAAAGCGGGCTCGGCCTATTGGCAGTGCGCTTTGCTTTTCTGACAACCCCGCTCCACACTTGCCCTGTATGACCACACTGACCGCCCCGAGTGCGCAGCCTGAGCCCACCCGCCATGCCCTCAAGCCCTGCGCCGGGTTTGGCCTGGGGCTGCGCACGCCCCATTACAGTGATTTTTTGGCCAGCCAACAGCCGCTGGACTGGCTTGAAATCATCACCGACAACTTTTTGGTGGAAGGCGGCAAACCCTTGGTCATGCTCGAGCGTATCCGGCGCGACTACCCCATGGCAATGCATGGGGTGGCCATGTCGATCGGCGCAGCAGGCGGCATTGACGAGGGCTATGTACGCAAGGTCAAGGCGCTGGCCGACCGGATCGAGCCGATGTGGGTGTCCGATCATTTGTGCTGGACCGGCCTTGGTCCCGAGCATCTGCACGACCTGTACCCCATGCCCTACACCGACGAAGCCGCGCGCCACGTGGTTGAGCAAATCCGGCGTGCGCAGGACATTTTGCAGCGCCCTCTGGTGCTGGAAAACGTGTCGAGCTACATCGACTTCAAACACAACGCGGCCAGCGAGTGGCAGTTTTTGGCCTACATCGCGCAAGCGGCAGACTGCAAGCTGCTGGTTGATGTGAACAACATCTATGTCAGCAGCGTCAACCACCGCTTTGACCCGCTGGATTACCTCCATGCCTTGCCCGCCCACCGGGTGCAGCAAATTCACCTGGCCGGGCATTCAGACCACGGCCATTACATTGTTGACACGCACGACAACCCGGTAACCCAAGCGGTGTGGGACTTGTATGCAAAGGCATGCCAGCGTTTCGGGCCGGTGGCCACCATGATTGAGCGGGACGACAACATTCCGCCCCTGCCTGTGCTGATCGAAGAACTTGGCCTGGCGCGCGGCATTGCGGCCAATGTTTTTGACCGGCCTGCCGCGCCAAATGACCACAAAGAATGCGCGGGTGAGCCAGGTCTTTCTCAAACGGCACAGCCCTCAGCGTCAGCGCCTGCCGCGCAGCCAGCCGTGGCGCTGGCGCAAGTGCAGCAGCGCATGCATGCTTTCATTCTGGACCGGCCCGCACCCCTTGATGCGCCCATGACCAGTTTGGTGGCCGATGCAGCAGGTGTTGACACGGCGCAGCGCTTGGGCATCTACCACCACGCCTACCGCGCCCGGCTGGCCGAGGTGCTGGCCGACAGCTTTGCCAAAACCGTGCTGTACATGGGCTCCAGCACCTTTGAGCAGCACGCCAGAGACTTCGCGGTCAGCCACCCGCCGATGAGTCGCAGCTTGAGCCGCTACGGTGCCGACTTTCCCGCTTACCTGGCAGCTTTGTACCCCGGCAACCCGGAGCTTAGTGAATTGGCCCAGCTCGATTGGGACTTGCGCACGCGCTTTGACGGCCCTGACGTGCCCGCCCTCAGTGCCCAGTCCGCGCAAGCCGCCACCGACGGCCAGGCACCCCCGTGGCTGCATGGGCGCAGCCCGCTGCACCCCAGCTTGCTCCTGCGGCGCATCAGCACCAACGTCACCCAAATATGGCGCGCCATCGATGCTGACGAAGACGTGCCCGAAGTTCACCACCACGCGCCAGCCAAAACCCTGGCAGTCTGGCGCAAAGCCCTGCAGCCGCATTTTCAGACGCTCGATGGCGACGAAGCTGCGTTCATGCAGCGCCTGCTGGCAGGCAGCTCCATCGACGAAGCCGCCAACGCCCTGGCGGGCACTGAGGTATTGCCCGACCCGCAGCGTTTGGGCGGGTGGTTGCACGGCTGGTTGGAGGGTGCCATGCTGCGGCAAGATCAGCAGCAGCATCGTCAGGCAACGCCTGAGGTGGCCGCGCTGGCCACCTCAGAGCAAGCAAATGATGTCTGCAGGGTGACAATTTACTCCTGAATTGATAGCTGCTTGCGCAAGTAGGACGTGCGCAAACGAGCAATTTGATCTAAAAACCAGCTGCGCCACTACCGCAGGTACGCGCAGCAGCACCAAGGGCTGCCCCCCCCCACCGCAGCGTGCTGGATTGGAGGCGCTCATCCTCGTGGGCGTGCCATGGCGCTTTGGCAAGGTCAAAAACCAGCCATCCAAATCGGCTACGCTTGCGCACTCAAGCAAGGAGCCCCCGTGAGCCACACATTATTTAAATTTTTTGCCGCGCTGATGCTGACTGCCACGCTGCCGGCACAGGCGTTTCAGATCGTCAGCGTCTCGCCGCAGGGTGAGGTGGCGCGGATTCGGCAGGTGGTGGCCAAGTTTGATGAGAGTGCCGTCAACTTTGGCGACCCCAAGGCCGAAGCGCCAATGACATTGAGCTGTAGCGATGCGCAGGTGACCAAGGGCTCCGGGCGCTGGGTGACCGACCGCAGCTGGGCGTTTGAATTCGAGAGTGATTTGCCACCCGGCGTGTCCTGCAGTTTGCAGGTGCGGCCAGGGTTCAAATCGGCCAAAGGCGCAGATATGACGGGCGCAAGCAGCTATAAATTCAATAGCGGCGGCCCATTTGTGCAAAACATTCAGCCCTACACCGGCAACCGCATCGACGAAGAGCAGTTTTTCACCCTGCGCCTCAATGGCCCGGCCACACTGGCCAGTGTGCAGGCCAATGTGTGGTGCTCGGTCGAAGGCCTGGGCGAGCGGGTGGCGGTGCGGCTCATTGAGGGCAAGGACCGCGCGGCCCTGCTCAAATCCCAGGGCCTGGAGTCGGTAGCCGAGAAGTCGCCACTGAGTGTGGTCACGCTGGCCTGCAACCGCACACTCACTGCCTCTGCCAAGGTTCAACTGGTCTATGGCAAAGGCGTGAGCACGCCGGGCAGCGGCAGCAACGTCAATGGCGTGTCGAACTCGGTGGAAAAGCGGTTTAACTACCAGGTGCGGGAGCCCTTTGCGGCGACTTTCAGTTGCGAGCGCGAAAACGCGCAAAGCGCCTGCCTGCCGATTCGGCCCATGACGCTGAGCTTTAACGCGCCGGTGCCGGCCAAATTGCTCGCTGGCATACGGCTGAAGTCCGGCAAGGACAACTTCAAGCCCACGCCTGAGAAAAATGGCGACGAATCGGAAGATGAAGACAATGTGCGCTCCAGTGTGAGCTTTGACACCATCTTTGCCGAGAACACGGCCTTCACGCTGGAGCTGCCCAAGGGCTTCAAGGACGCTTCCAGCCGCAGCCTGCGCAACGCGGACAGCTTTCCGCTCAAGGTCGCCACCGGAGCCATGCCCCCGCTGGCCAAATTCGCCGCGGCCCCGTTTGGCATTGTGGAGCGGTTTGCCGAACCCAATGGCGTGGCACTGCTGCCCGTCACCCTGCGCAATGTGGAGGCAGCCCTGGCCACCAAAGGCTTGCAAGTGGGGCCGTCCAAGGTCAGCACCCTCAAGCCCATGCTGGACGCCGACATCATCCAGTGGTTTTTGAAAGTGCAGCAGTACGACAACTTCACCGTGTCACGCCAGCTTGCCGAGCGCGATGTGAAAGGCACCTTGCCCAAGTCGGTGGATACCTACGACCGCCATCAGGTGCAGTCCCGCATGGTGTCGCTGTTAAAGGGACACAAAGAAGTCAAAACACTGGATCTGCCCAAGCCCGCGAACAACGACCCCCGGCCGTTTGAGGTGGTGGGCATTCCCCTCTCAGCGGGCTTTCATGTGGTCGAGATCACCTCGCAAAAGCTGGGCAGCAGCCTGCTGGACGAGCGCCACGGCAAGGATCGCACCATGGTGGTTCGCACCTCGGCGCTGGTGACCAACCTGGGCGTGCATTTCAAGCTGGGTCGGGAAAACGCCGTGGCCTGGGTCACCACGCTGGACAAGGGCACGCCGGTGGCGGGTGCCACGGTGCGCGTGTCGGACTGCCGGGGCAAAGAGATTGCAAGCGCCAGCACCAATGCGCAGGGCATTGCCAGCTTGTCCGGCATTTCGCCCCAGCCGCCCAACTGCAACGAAGAGGGCAACTACAAACAAGCCTATTTTGTGAGTGCGCGCGCCACCCAGCCCGCAGCCGATGGCAAGGGCACGGTGGACGACATGGCCTTTACCTGGAGCGACTGGAACCGGGGGATTGAGCCCTGGCGTTTTAATGTGCCCACCAGCCAGGACGTGCGCCCGGATGAGCGTGCCCACACCATTTTTGACCGCACGCTGCTTCGCGCGGGTGAAACGGTGTCCATGAAGCACATTTTGCGCAGCGAGACCAGCCAAGGCTTTGGCCTGACCCATGCCCAACCGGGCGTGCTGGTCATCACCCATGAAGGCAGTGGCCAGCAGTACACGCAGCCGCTGGCCTGGCGCAAAACCGCCACCGGGGGGCAAAGCGCCGAGAGCAGCTTTGCCATTCCCCCGGCCGCCAAACTGGGCCTGTACCAGGTGGAGCTGCGTGGAGAAAACAACGAACGCAGCTTTGGCGCCGGGAGCTTCCGGGTGGAAGAGTTCCGCCTGCCCGTGCTGGAAGGGCGCGTCACGCCCACTGAGAAAAAGGCGCTGGTCAATGTGAAAGCGGTGCCGGTGGATGTGCAGATCAACTACGTTGCAGGCGGCGGCGCGGCCAACCTGCCGGTGCGCGTGTCGGCCATGGTGCGCGGCAAGTACTTGAGTTACCCGGACTTTTCCGAGTTCAGCTTCCAAAGCCCCCGTGGCAAGCAGGAAAGCCGACCCGAGGGCGAGGAAGAAATGGACGCCACGGCGGATGCCCGCGTGATTGCCGACAAACTGCCCCTCACCTTGGACAAAAACGGCGGCGGCAAAGTGACGGTGGACAAAGTGCCCGCCAGCCGCCAGCCGCAAGACCTGCTGCTGGAAGCCACCTACGCCGACCCCAATGGCGAGGTGCAAACCCTGCGCAGCACGCAAACCCTGTGGCCTGCGGGTGTGGTGGCGGGTATCAAAACCGAGGGCTGGGTGTCGAGCAGTCAAAAAATCAAGTTCCAGGCACTGGCGCTGGACCTCTCCGGCAAGCCCCAGGCCGACGTGGCGCTGGAGGTGAAAGCCACGGCGCGCATTGTCACCACCACCCGCAAACGCATGGTGGGAGGTTTTTACACCTATGACAACAAGACCACGCTCAAAGAACTGGGCAGTGTGTGCAGCGGCAAGAGCGACTCACGCGGCCTGCTGCTGTGTGAAACCAGCTTGAACGAAGCCGGTGAGGTGGAGCTGGTCGTCACCGCCAAGGATGCATCCGGCAACAGCATTCAGGCCGCCAGCTCGGTGTTTGTGACCAAACAGGGCGAGTTGTGGTTTGGCGGTGAGAACCACGACCGCATTGACCTCTTGCCCGAGAAAAAGAGCTACCAGCCGGGTGAAACTGCCAAGTTTCAGGTGCGCATGCCTTTCCGCTTTGCCACGGCGCTGGTGGCGGTGGAGCGTGAAGGCATCATCGAGACCGAAGTGGTCAAACTCAATGGCCAGGACCCGACCGTGAGCGTGAAGATCAAGGACGGCTGGGGCCCCAATGTGTATGTGAGCGTGCTGGCCCTGCGTGGCCGCCTGCGCGAGGTGCCGTGGTACAGCTTCTTCACCTGGGGCTACAAAGCCCCGCGCGAGTGGTGGACCAGCTTCTGGTACGAAGGGCGTGAATACGTGGCCCCCACCGCCCTGGTGGATTTGAGCAAACCGGCCTTTCGGCTGGGCGTAGCCGAAATCCGTGTTGCAACCCGTGCGCACCAACTGGACGTGAGCGTGAAGGCTGACAAGGAAAGCTACGCCGTGCGCAGCCAGGCCAAGGTGACGATCAACGTCAAACTGCCCAATGGCCAGCCTGCTGCCAACGCCGAGGTGGCGCTGGCAGCGGTGGACCAAGCCCTCTTGGAGCTGATGCCCAACACCAGCTGGAACCTGTTAGAGGCCATGCTGCAGCGCCGAAGCTGGGGCGTGGAAACCTCCACCGCGCAGATGGAAATCATTGGCCGTCGCCACTATGGCCGCAAGGCCGTGCCCGCTGGCGGTGGTGGCGGCAAGAGCGGTGCGCGGGAGTTGCTGGAAACGCTGCTGCTGTGGAACCCGGCAGTGAAGCTGGACGCCCAGGGCAGCGCCACCGTGACGGTGCCGCTGAATGACGCGCTCACCACCTTCAAGATTGTGGCGGTGGCCGATGCCTCGACCGGCCTGTTTGGCACCGGCTCCACCAGCATCCGCGCGACACAAGACCTGCAAATTATTCAGGGCCTGCCGCCACTGGTGCGTGAGGACGACCAGTTCCGCGCCCAGATTACCCTGCGCAACACCACCCAGCAAGCCATGCGGGTCTCGGTGACGCCTCGTGCCACGCTATTGAATTTAGAGCAACAAACCGTTGATATACCTGCGCAAGGTGCCAAAGAAGTCTCATGGTTGGTAACCGCACCAGCCCAGCTGGCCCAGCTTCGCTCGGAGGCCATCCTGTGGGAGATTGAGGCCAAAGACACGATCAGTGGTGCTCGCGACGCGCTCAAGGTGCGCCAGCGCATCATCCCCGCCGTGCCGCTCACGGTGCAGCAGGCGACCCTGGTGCAGCTGGATGGGCCGTTCAATCTGGATGTGAACGCCCCGGCGGATGCCATCCCCGGACGCGGTGGCCTGAAGATGTCGCTGCAGCCCAAGCTGGCCGAAGGCCTGCCCGGCGTGAAGGACTGGTTTGCCCGCTACCCCTTTGCCTGCCTGGAGCAAAAAACCAGCAAGGCCGTGGGCCTGCGCGACGGCAAGTTGTGGCAAACCGTGGCCGCGCAAATCCCCAGCTACCTGGACAGCGATGGCCTGGCCAACTACTTTCCGCCGCGCGATGGCGAGGCCAACCGGGGTAGCGACACGCTCACCGCCTATCTTCTGGCCGCCACGCATGAGGCCGCCAGCCTTGACCCGTCCTTTGCCCTGAGCGACGAAGTGCGTGCGCCCATGGAGCGCGGCTTGATTGCGTTTGTCGAAGGGCGCATTCAGCGTGACTTCTGGAGCCCCCGCAAAGACCTGGACGTGCGCAAGCTGGCCGCCATTGAGGCGCTATCGCGGTTCGGCAAGGCGCAGGGGCGCATGCTGGGCTCCGTCACGATTGCGCCGAACCAGTGGCCCACCCATGCCGTGATTGACTGGTTGAACATATTGAAGCGCGTGCAGGATGTGCCGGAGCGTGACAAGCGTTTGGCAGAAGCAACCCAAGTTTTGCGCGCACGCATCAGCTACCAGGGCACCAAGATGATTTTCAGCACCGAGCGTGACGACTACTGGTGGTGGCTGATGCAAAACGGCGACGTCAACACCGCGCGGCTGATCCTGGCGGTGCTGGACGACCCGGCGTGGCAAGACGACATGGGTCGCCTGGCCAACGGCTTCATCTTGCGCCAGCAGCATGGCGCGTGGCACACCACCACCGCCAATTTGTGGGGTGGATTGGCGCTGGAGAAGTTCTCCGCCAAGTTTGAAGCTGTGGCGGTGGCTGGAGCCACCAAGGCCAGCATGAGCACGGGGTCCGCGCAAGTGGACTGGAGCCGGGTGGAGCGCATCAAGACGACCGACGCTACGGGCGCTGCCCACCAGAGCACCTGGTTTGGCGCACCCGCCGCACCGGGCAATCTGCGTAACAACAGCATGTTCCTGCCCTGGAGCAGCACTGCGGCCAAAGACACCCTGAGCGTCACCCACCAGGGTGCTGGCAAGCCCTGGCTGACGCTGCAATCGGTGGCGGCAGTGCAACTCAAGGCACCCTTCAATGCGGGCTACCAGATCAAGAAGACCGTGACCCCGGTAGAGCAGGCCAACAAGAGCTTGGGTGCCAACACCTACACCCGCGGTGACGTGCTGCGCATCACGCTGGAGGTGAACGCCAGTGCCGACATGAGCTGGGCCGTCATCACCGACCCGGTGCCTGCGGGTGCCACCATTTTGGGCAGCGGTTTGGGGCGTGACAGTGAGATCGCCACCCAGGGTGAAAAGGGCGGGGGAGATGGCTGGGCCGCGTTCGAGGAGCGCAGCTTCGAGTCCTTCCGCAGCTACTACCAGTTCCTGCCCAAGGGCGTGGTCAAGATGGAGTACACCATCCGGCTGAACAACGTGGGCGAGTTTTCGCTCCCGCCCAGCCGGGTGGAAGCCATGTATGCGCCGGAAATGTTTGGCGAGGCACCCAATGCGCGGGTAAAAGTGGAGGCGGTGAAATAATCGAGCCTTTCCATGGGTGTCAACGCTGTCACGGCGGCACCCGTTGTGAAGTGCCGCCGCTTGGTTCAAGCGGCTGTCTTGTATTTTTAACTTCAGGAATTGACAATGCGTTTGATCACTTTTTTGCTGGCGTCCAGCCTCTTGGCAATGCCGGCTTTTGCCAAAATCACCAAAATTTCACCCACCCCCAAAGCCGCGCAAATCAAGGGCAACACCGAACTCAAGGCAGAGCAAAAAACCGTGACCGCCGTGAGTGTGGGTGAGGGCAACACGGCTACCAATACCGCAGGTGCCATCCGGGCCGGCAGCAAAATTCAGGGCAACACGAACATCAATGCATCCCAAAACGGTGCAACGGCTGTGTCATCTGGCACCAACAACATCGCAGCCAATGAAGCAGGTGTGATCGGGGGTAGGTGATCCGGCGGGCACGCCCCAACGCTGCCGGGATGGCTATTGCGCCAAAGTGCGAAAATCGCGCCATCCAAAAATTTCTTTAAAGTGAATGATGAAGAAGCGTATTCAAAAAGTGTGTGCTGCAGCCCTTGTGTCTGTCATGGTGGTGGCTTGTGGCGGCGGTGACAAGGCCGGGCCCGAACCCGTACCCGAGCACTCGTTCACCCACGTGGACAACTACCCCATCACCGATTGCGTAAAAGACACCAGCACCGGACTGATTTGGGAGGGTAAGCCCCCCAGTGGTTTCCGTTCCGGCAGCACCGGGTACACCAATTACGACAGCTTGACCGAGCCTCAGCGCGGATATAGCACATACTTTGTGACTCCCGCACAGTCTGACTTGGATCTGGCCACCAACGCCATCGGCTACAAAAATGCGGTCAACGCAAGTGCGCTGTGCGGTTTCACCAACTGGCGCCTGCCGACTTTGGATGAGCTAAAAGGCTTGGTGGTTCTGGGTAGCGCCCCGACCATCGACAGAAGCTGGTTTCCCAACTCCTACGCTTCTTTTTACTGGTCCTCGTCGGCTCCTTTTAAGGACCCCAAGAACGGCTTGGGTGTCAATTTTCACAACGGTAACTATGGAACCAACTCGCGCGACTACAAACTTCTGGTGCGACTGGTGCGCCCATAATTTTTAGTGGCCAGTTGCGTAGAAGCGCACTTGGTTGCGCCCTGCCTGTTTGGCTTCGTACATGGCAGCGTCGCTGCGTTTGAGAATCTCTTCCTGGCTCACTTCGTGCCCCGCAAACAAGGCCACGCCAATGCTCGTGGTGCAAAGGTGTTCAAGCTGTCGTTCACCCTGACTGCCCCGGCGCAGGCTCAGCCGGTAAGGCACAGACAGGCTGGCGCGGATTTTTTCAGCTATTTCCCGGGCTTGGGCAGCGCAGGCATCGGCTGTGGTGTCCAGGTCACTGAGGATGACGGCAAACTCATCGCCACCAAAGCGTCCGACCGTATCAAACTCACGAACACAGGCTTTGAGGCGGCGCGCCACCTCTATCAGCAAAAGGTCGCCAACGTCATGCCCGTGTGTGTCGTTGAGCGGTTTGAAATTGTCCAGGTCCAGAAAAATCACCGCGCCAAAGCGCCCCGTGCGATGGCTGGCCGCCATGGCATGCTGCAGGCGGTCGTCGATCAGACGGCGGTTGGGCAAATTGGTGAGCAAATCATGGAAAGCCATCTTCCTCACCTGTTCTTCCATTCTTTTGCGCTCCGAAATTTCTGCCTGCAGGGCACGTTTGGCCAGGAACAAGGCGCGCAAATTGCGCTCGCGGATGCGCACAGCAAGCAGGCCAATGATGTTTGCCGACACGAAAAAGAAGCAATTTGACAGCACCACAATATGGTCTTGCGTGGTTTTGCCTTCGCGCGCAACAAATTCAATCAGCAGGTAGATCGCCACCAGACTCAGCCCCATGGCACCGGTTGCCTTGGGGCCCAGAAATGTCCATGTGTACAGCGCCGACACCACCAGAATCAAGCCTGCGTAGTAAACAATGCGCGCCAAATCGCCGGGGTTCGCCAACAAGACCATGGCTTCGATACCCAGCCCCATGCCCACGTACATCAGCGTCATGAGGCTGATGTAATGGTGTACGAAAAAAGGCCGATGACTTGCCCAGACAATCCACAGCAACATCGGCACGACCACCAGAAATCGAACCGCCAGCACAGGCCCCAAAGCACTCGGTATGGCCCAGATGTCGAGCAGCGCAAACCCGGTGTAGAGCAAGGCAGCCAGCAGCGCCCCCTCGCGGGCAGACTGCCGCTTTTGATCCGCCAGATCATTTTGATAGGCCGACTCAAGCGTTGAGGGGAAACTGGATCTCATACATATATGGCTGACAAGCCGGGTTCAGCACCATGGGGTGAATGACGCCACTCTACATGAGAAAATTGGCGGCGCTGGCACTCGCTGGCACCCGCTAATGCCCGGTGGTGCCATCGTCAAAGCAGTAAAAACTTCAAATCAAACCTCGTACAGGGTGAATTTGCTATTCAATTGATAGCTGCTCGCGCCCTGTTTTCGTGCGCAAATGGCTTAAATCATATATATATGCTGCGTTATCAAACGATCCCCGTCACTGCTTTTCAGCAAAACTGTTCCATCGTCTGGTGTGATGAAACCCTGCAGGCTGCCGTCATCGATCCGGGGGGTGACCTGGATGTGCTGCTGGCCGAAGTCAAACGCCGGGGGCTTACGCTGACCCAAATCTGGCAAACCCACGCCCACATCGACCATGCGGGTGGCACCGCCGAGTTGGCGAAAAAGCTCAAGTTGCCCATCGTGGGGCCGCACCCGGCCGATCAGTTCTGGATTGACGGCTTGCCCCAGCAAAGCGGCATGTTCGGCTTTCCGCATGCGGATGCGTTCACCCCCACGCGCTGGCTGTTTGACGGCGACACGGTGACCGTGGGCAACTGCTCCTTGCATGTGCGTCACTGCCCCGGCCACACGCCGGGTCATGTGGTGTTTTATTCGCCCGACACAGGCCGCGCTTTTGTGGGTGATGTGCTGTTTGCCGGCTCCATTGGCCGCACCGACTTCCCGCAGGGCGACCACGGCACCTTGATCGCCAGCATCGTGCAGCGCCTGTGGCCCATGGGTGACGCCACGGTCTTCATCCCCGGCCACGGGCCCGAGAGCACGTTCGGGCAGGAGCGGCAAACCAATCCTTACGTTGGGGGAACGTGATCGCCGCAACCATGGCGACGAAATGACCGTCAATCACCCCTTTTTGGCCCGTTCATAAAGCGGCATCACTTTGGGCAAGTTGGCTTCTATGTCGGCGATGCGGCTGGCACCGGACGGGTGGGTTGACAGCCATTGGGGCGGGGCACCTTTGTTGGCGGCGCTCATTTTTTGCCACAGGGTGACGCCAGCCCGAGGGTTGTAGCCGGCGCGGGCGGCCAGTTCCATGCCCACCAGGTCGGCCTCGGACTCGTCGTCACGGCTAAATTGCAAGGTCAGCAACTGCGCGCCATAGTTGGTCACCGTTTGTCCGAATTGCCCTAAACCCAATGCCTGACTGAGCAGGCTGGCACCAATGCCGGTGGCCGCGTTTTTGCCCATGCGTTCTCTGGCGTGTTCACGCAGGGCGTGGGCAATTTCGTGGCCCATGACCATGGCCACTTCGTCGTCGCTTAACTTGAGCTGGTCCAGAATGCCGCTGTAAAACGCAATCTTGCCGCCTGGCATGCAAAACGCGTTGATTTGCTTGCTGCCAATCAGGTTGACCTCCCAGCGCCAGTCGCGCGCACGCGGGTTCCACGCGATGGCAAAGGGGATGATGTCCTTGGCAATGGCGCGCAAACGCTGGATTTGAGGGTTGTCTTTGGGGGCTAGAGCCCCTTTGCTGGCTGCTTGTTGCAGCATCTGGCTGTACTGCTGGCCTGCCGAGCGCTCTACGGTGTCGGCGGGCACCAGGTGGCTGAAGGCCGAGTTGCCTCCCACGTCCACGCCGTCGCGGGCCATAGCCAAAGTGGGGGTCAGGGACGACAGTGTCATCCAAAGCACCAGTGAAGATGCCCGCAGATGCCGGGGCAGCGGTTGCGTGAATGGGCGGCAAAAAAGGGCAAAAAGGGCAGTGGGTTTCATGTTTGATGGGGTAAAAAGCCACAAGGCAGCGCGTATTATTCCCGCATGACATCAAGTGATCCCGACGCCAGCCAAATCAAGCCCTCCTGGGGTGCTACTTTCAAGGTCTATCTGGAGCCGCCCACGCTGCGAATGCTGACGTTGGGCTTTTCTGCCGGTCTGCCCTTGCTGCTGGTGCTGGGCACCTTGAGTTTTTGGCTGCGCGAGGCGGGCATCGACCGCACCACCATTGGTTACCTGAGCTGGGTGGGTCTGGCCTACGCGTTCAAATGGGTGTGGGCACCGCTGGTGGACCGCATGCCCCTGCCGCTGCTGACACGCTGGCTGGGGCGCAGGCGCAGCTGGCTGTTGCTGGCACAAAGCGCCGTCATGCTCGGCCTGGTGGCCATGTCGTTTAACGACCCCAAAGTGGCGCTGCAACCAGTAGTCTGGGGGGCTTTGGCAGTGGCTTTCGGTTCTGCCACGCAGGATATTGCGCTGGATGCGTTTCGCATTGAATCGGCGAACGCAGACCGGCAGGCCGCGCTGGCTGCGGCCTACCAAACGGGGTACCGGCTGGCCATGATCTGGGCCGGTGCCGGTGTGCTGTGGATTGCCGCACGGGCAGAGGTGCCGGGTGCCGCCACTTACCAGCACGGAGCCTGGCAAACTGCTTACCTGGTCATGGCGGCCAGCATGCTGCTTGGGATGCTGACGGTGTTGCTGTCGCCCGAGCCGCTGGCTCGCACGCTGCCACCCGCCCGGAATGCTGCCCAGTGGCTGCGCAGTGCACTGGTGGAGCCGTTTACCGACTTTTTGCAGCGCTACCAATGGCATGCGGCGCTGATCCTGGGGCTGATTGCCACTTACCGCATCAGTGACATTGTGATGGGCATCATGGCCAACCCGTTTTACGTGGACATGGGATACACCAAGGACGAGGTGGCGGCGGTCACCAAGGTCTTTGGTGTCATCATGACCTTGGTGGGCGCGTTTATCGGCGGCGTGTTGTCGATGCGTCTGGGTGTGATGCGGGTGTTGATGCTGGGTGCTGTGCTGAGCGCTGCCAGCAATTTGCTGTTTGCCTGGCTGGGCACGCGAGGCCATGATGTGACGGCGCTGATTTTGGTGGTGTCGTCGGACAACCTGTCCAGCGGCATTGCCTCGGCGGCCTTTATTGCCTACCTGTCAAGTTTGACAAATGTCAATTATTCGGCCACCCAGTACGCGCTGTTCAGTTCGATGATGCTACTAGCCCCCAAATTTCTGGCCGGATATTCGGGGCGCTTCGTGGATGCTTTTGGCTACGCCCACTTTTTTAGCGCCACGGCCTTGCTGGGGGTGCCGGTTTTGCTGCTGGTTTGGCTGGCTTCGCGCAATCGAAATTAGTCGGCGCTAGTACTGCTCCGGCCCGACTTCTGCCCAGCAGTTCGGCGTCTCATACAGCGTGATTTTGCTCAGTGCCAGGCCGGTGCCGTAGCGGTCTTGGTACACGTTTTTCAGAATGTCGAAGGCGGCTCTAGCCAGGTTTTCGACGGTGGGGATGCAGTCCAGCACCACCGTTTTGTGATCCGGCAGGCTGTCCAGAAATTGCCGCACCGCGGTGTCGCCCCGATAGACCAGAAATGCATGGTCCCAAAGATCGACCAGATGGGTGTTGGCCAGTGCCTTGATGTCGGAAAAGTCCATCACCATGCCGTGATCCGATGAGCCTTCTTCGTCAATCACAGCCCCCACCAAGGTGATGAGCAGGGTGTAGCGGTGGCCGTGCAGGTTGCGGCACTGGCTTTTGTGGTCCGGGATGCGGTGGCCGGCGTCGAATTCCAGCTTGCGGGTAATCGTCAACATGGGGGCTTGTTCCATCAGAGGAGGTCAGGCCGGGATTATCGGCGCTTGGCTGGAGTCTTGTGATGAACGGGCAAAATCGCAGCATGACCGAACCCGACGTCAATCCACCTGCCCGTCAAGCAGCCAAGCCCTTGTCCGGCCCGCAAAAAGCCCTGCACAAGCTGGGGTTGGTGCGCGACATTGACCTGGCGCTGCATTTGCCGCTGCGCTACGAAGATGAAACCCGCATCACCCGGCTGGCGGATGCGCGCGAGGGCGAGGTGGTGCAGATCGAGGCGACGGTGCGCGCCAGTGAGGTCAAGCTGGGTGGGCGGCGCCAGCTGCTGGTGACGGTGGACGATGGCACGGACACCTGCGTGCTGCGCTTTTTCACCTTTTACCCGGCACTGCAAAAGTCGCTGGCGGTGGGCCATGCCGTGCGGTTGCGCGGTGAGTTGAAGGGGGGCTTCATGGGCTGGACCATGATGCACCCCAGCGTGCAGGCCAGCGGCGGCGCGCTGCCCACGGCGCTTACGCCGGTGTACCCCACCGTGGCAGCCTTGCCACAGGTTTACTTGCGCAAGGCGGTGGCGGGCGGCTTGGCGCGGGCGGAGCTGGCACAGACCATTCCCCCTGAACTTGAGTATGAAAATGGCCAGTACCGCACGTGGAACCTGCGCGAGGCGCTATCATTTTTGCATCACCCGACGCCCCAGGTTCAACTGGCAACACTGGAAGACCACAGCCACCCGGCCTGGCAGCGGCTCAAATGCGAGGAGCTGCTGGCGCAGCAGCTGACACAGCTGCAGGCCAAGCGCGAGCGTGATCGCCTGCGTGCGCCGGTGCTGCTGGCGCAAACGCAAACGCAAGCGCGCGTACCGTTGCCCCTGCATGAGCAGTTGCTGGCCAAGCTGCCCTTCGCGCTGACCGGCGCGCAGCGGCGCGTTTGCGCGGAAATTGGGCGTGATCTGGCCCGGCCTGTGCCCATGCACCGCTTGCTGCAGGGTGATGTGGGCTCTGGCAAAACTGTGGTGGCCGCGCTGGCAGCCACCATTTGCATGGATGCCCGCTGGCAGTGCGCGCTGATGGCACCGACCGAAATCCTGGCCGAGCAGCACTTTCGCAAACTCATAGGCTGGCTGGAGCCGCTGGGTGTGAAGACGGCCTGGCTCACCGGCAGCCAAAAGACCAAAGAGCGGCGCGAGATGCTGGCGCTGATTGCCAGTGGCGAGGCCGGGTTGGTGGTAGGCACACACGCCATCATTCAGGACAAGGTGGTGTTCAAAAACCTGGCGCTGGCCATCATTGACGAGCAGCACCGCTTTGGCGTGGCCCAGCGCCTGGCCTTGCGCAACAAGCTGGCACCGCAGAACGAGGTTGACGACGCTGGAAATGACGCAGAGACTGTGCTGGAGCCCCATTTGCTGATGATGACGGCCACGCCGATTCCGCGCACGCTGGCCATGAGCTACTACGCCGATCTGGATGTTTCCACCATTGACGAGCTGCCGCCGGGACGCACGCCCATCATCACCAAGGTGGTGAACGACGCCCGCCGGGACGAGGTGATAGAACGCATCCGCGCCCAGCTGCACCAGGGGCGGCAGGTGTACTGGGTTTGCCCCCTGATCGAGGAGAGTGAGGCGCTGGACCTGTCCAACGCCACTGAAACCCACGCGCACCTGAGCACCGCCCTGCAAGGCAGTGGCGAGTCAGGTGGCTCACCCGTGCTGGTGGGCCTGCTGCACTCGCGCATGCCGGTGGCCGAGAAAAAAGCGGTGATGGACCTGTTCATCAGCGGCCAGATGGGCGTGCTGGTCAGCACCACGGTGATCGAGGTTGGGGTCGATGTGCCCAATGCCGGTTTGATGGTGATTGAGCACGCAGAGCGCTTTGGCCTCTCGCAGTTGCACCAGCTGCGCGGGCGGGTGGGGCGCGGCGCGGCGGCGTCGGCCTGTGTGCTGCTGTATTCCACCGGCGAGGCCCCGCGCCTGAGCGAAACCGCGCGTGCGCGCCTGAAGGCGATGATGGACACCAATGATGGCTTTGAGATTGCCCGGCGGGACCTGGAGATTCGCGGCCCCGGCGAGTTTCTGGGCGCTCGTCAGTCCGGTGCGGCCATGTTGCGTTTTGCCGATTTGCTCACCGATACAGCCTTGCTGGACTGGGCACGTCAAGCTGCCCCGATCATGCTGGACCGCTACCCGGCGCTGGCCGAAAAACATGTGCAGCGCTGGTTGGGTGGCAAGGCTCAGTATTTGAAGGCTTGAACCGGATTTTTATCAGGTCAAACGGGCGGTTCTTAATTTTTAAATCCAAGTTAAACCATGTGCTGGCCGTGGCGTTGGTATCTGCAGATTGAAAGGTTTT
The DNA here is from genome assembly GCA_016708345.1 of Candidatus Rhodoferax bjergmarkensis. Lineage (GTDB taxonomy): Bacteria > Pseudomonadota > Gammaproteobacteria > Burkholderiales > Burkholderiaceae_C > Rhodoferax > Rhodoferax bjergmarkensis. The sequence goes on along the minus strand of JADJFX010000008.1, from coordinate 77,075 downwards.
CATGAGTGCTTGCAAACAAGCGACGGTGGTCATTATTGGCGCTGGTATCGCAGGCTTGTTGGCCGCAGCGGCGGTGGCGGATTCATTTCAAAAGGTCATTTTGTTGGAGCGCGACCAGCTCCCGCAAGGCCCTGTTTTGCGCAAAGGGGTGCCGCAGGGGGCCCATGTTCACGGCTTGCTGGTTGCCGGTCAAAATGCACTGGAGTCGCTACTAGCGGGTGTGATGGACGAAGTGATCGAGGCCGGCGGCGGTCTGGGCGATATGTTGTCAGACGCCCTGTTCTATATCGGCCGTCAGCGCTTGGTCAGTGGGCAAAGTGGTCTGCAAGGCCTGGTGGCCAGTCGGCCCTTGTTGGAATGGGTTGTTCGTCGCCGGGTTGCAGCATTGCCCAATGTGGCGTTTCACAGCGGAGTTGAGGTGGCCAGCTTGAACCATGATTGTCTGCAAGGCCGTGTAACGGGTGTGAATGTGGTGCCGCTCGATCCGGCGCAGCCTCCGACCCTCATTCTGGCGGATTTGGTGATCGATGCTTGCGGGCGCGGCTCACGCTGTGTGCGTTGGCTGAAGCAGTTGGGCTATGCCGAGCCACCCGTATCGAGCCAGCCGGTCGATGTGACCTACACAAGTTGTTATTTCCAGCGCAAAGAGACGGATTTGCCGGGATTGCGGGCCGTGTTATGTGCGCATTCAGCCGAGTTTGCGACGCCTTCGGGATTGTTGGAGCAAGAAAATATGCGCTGGATCATCAGTTGCGGTGGGTTTGCCAATCAATCGGCACCCGATGACATTCAGGGCTTTCGCGACCATTTGGCGCACCATGCGCCGCCCGAGACGGCCCGTGTGGCTGCGAGTGCCCTGCCGATAGGCTCACCGGTGAGCTTTCGATACCCGGTCAGTGAGCGCCGCCATTTCGAGCGCATGGCTCGTTTTCCAGCGGGCTATCTGGTTTTGGGGGACGCACTGTGCAGTCTCAATCCGGTTTATGGGCAGGGTATGACATTGGCCGCGTGTGAGGCTGTGGTTTTGCGCCAGTGTCTGAAGCAGGGACCTGACAAGCTGGCTCCGCGCTTTTTCAAAGCAGTCGCTGGCAAGATCTCTCAGGCTTGGGACATCACGCAGCACAGCGATTTGGCTTTGCCGATGGTGGTCGGGCCAAGGCCGTTCGGTTTTTCCTTGATGTGTCGTTACCTGGACCGGGTGGTTCTTGCTGCCAAAACTGACCTTAAAATTGCCCGCGCCTTGTTGTCGGTCATTCATCTGATAACACCCCCGGTGAGTTTGCTGCACCCGGCAACGGTATGGCGTGTTTTGCGCGGTACGGCATGCTCATTCAATCGATGAATTCGTGCGTGCAAGTGCCGCAGATCAGTGCATTCAGGGTGCGATACTTGGCCGATGGCACGGGAAGAAAGTGTTGGAGCTCATTTTCTTTCTCGTCAGTCGCAATGTCGTTCGACGCCCGCCTGCTTGGCGGCCAACAAATAGAACTTTGAACAGGTCAAGCAAATGACAAAACGTGGGCCGCCCAACATTTTTGAAGTACCGCAGCGCACTGCCAGTGCGCCCAGTGCGCCCAATGCGATGGCCGCGCTGATCATGCAGGTGCAGCGTGCGATGGCCCTGCACCAGCAGGGAAAATTGACCGAGGCGGCAGACATTTACAGCGCCGTGCTGCGCTCAACTCCCCAGCAGGTTGAGTCCCTGCACTACCTGGGCGTGGTCAGGCACCAGTTGGGCCGTCATGACGAGGCGGTAGAGTTGATTCAAAAGGCCATCAAACTTAAACAAAACGACCCGTCAGCGCATTCCAATCTCGGGTTGGCCTTGTATGCACTGGGCCAACAGCAAGCGGCGCTGGAGAGTTATGACCGGGCGCTGGCACTGGATCGAAATTTTGTGGATGCCTTGATCAACCGCGCCATTGCCCTCAAGGGCATGGGACGGCTGGCCGAGGCGGTGGGTTGTTACGATCGATTGATTGCCTTGAGGCCCACGGCCAAATGGTTCAACGCGCGCGGCTGTTTGCAGGCGGCGTTGCTTCGATACGATGAAGCACTGGCAAGTTTTGAGCAGGCCGTCAAGTTGCAGCCCGACTTGCTGGATGCTTGGAGCAACAAAGGCGGTACGCATTACCTGGTGGGGCAGCACCGGCAGGCCGTTGAGGCGTTTGAACGCGGTATTCATCTGGTGCCGGGCTCCGCCGGTTTTCGGCTCAAGCGGCTGGTTTCGCGCATACCGATCATTCAGGATGCCAACGACGATGTGGCTGCCATTCGCGCCAACTTTGCCAGCGACCTTGCAGCCTTTGGCCAGTGGCTTGACCACAACCCAGTGCCCAATCCGCTCGACGTGGTGGGCTCCTGTCAGCCTTTTTACCTGGCCTACCATGCACAAAACAACCGTGAGCTGTTGGCCCCTTATGGCCAAATTTGCGCGCGGTTGATGGCGCAATGGGCGCAGCAAAACGGCCTTGCACCCTTGCCGGCGCGCAGCATTGGCGTCTCCAAAATTCGCGTTGGCGTGGTTTCAGCGCATGTGGCCGACCACCCGGTGTGGACCGCCATTGTGCGCGGCTGGTTTCAGGAGCTGGACGCCACCCGTTTTGAGTTGCATGTGTTTCACTTGGGCACGACCGAAGACGCACAAACCGCACTGGCCAAGGCGCGTGCCACCGTGTTTCACAGCGGTACCAAGACCACCCTGGAATGGGCCAGACTGATTGTTGCATCCGAGGTGGATGTGCTGCTGTACCCCGAATTGGGCATGGACCAGCTGACGCCGCAACTCGCGGCCATGCGCCTGGCGCACCGGCAGGCTGCTTCTTGGGGCCACCCCGAGACCACCGGCTTGCCCACTATCGACCTGTATTTGTCGGCCGAAGGTTTTGAAGAGCCGCTAGCGCAAGCGCAGGCTTGCTACACCGAACGGCTGGTGCCCTTGCCAAACTTGGGGTGCTACTACGAGCCAGACGCAGTGCCGGTGCAGGAGGTCAATCTGGCTGATTTGGGCCTCAAGGCCGGGGCTCCACTGTTGGTGTGCCCGGGTTCACCCTACAAATACGCTCCCGAGCATGATCATGTGTTGGTGGACATTGCCAAACGGGTGCCTGGCGCGCAGTTTCTCTTTTTCACGGTGCCCGGGCCGCAAAACCTGAGCCATTTGCTCCAGAAGAGGCTGAGCGAACGGTTTCAGGCGGCGGGACTGGAGCCTGCCCGTCACTTGGTGGTGATGCCCTGGCAAACGCGCCCCCAGTTTTACAGCATCATGCGGCAAGCCGATGTGTTTTTGGACACCATCGGCTTCTCGGGTTTTAACACCGTCATGCAGGCGGTGGACTGCGCCTTGCCGGTCGTCACAGTGCAGGGTGAATTCATGCGGGGCCGCTTTGCCAGCGCCATTCTCAAGCGCATGGGTCTGGATGAGTTGGTGCAGCAGGGCAAAGATGCCTATGTAGAGTCTGCTGTGCGGCTGGCCAGTGATCCGGCATATACAGGCTTGATGAAAGCGAAAATGACTGCGCAGCGCGCAGTGCTGTACCGCGACACGGCACCGGTGCGCGCACTTGAAAAGGTCTTGCAGGACTGGTGCGAAGGACAATAAAACCATGACCCTCACCGAACTTAAATACATCGTGGCCGTGGCCCGTGAGCGGCACTTTGGCAAAGCGGCCGAGGCGTGTTTTATCTCGCAGCCCACGCTGTCGGTGGCGGTCAAGAAGCTGGAAGAAGAGCTGGACGTCAAGCTGTTTGAACGCAGCGCCAATGAGGTGACTGTGACCCCTTTGGGTGAGGAAATTGTGCGCCAGGCGCAAAGCGTGCTGGAGCAGGCGGCCAACATCAAGGAGATTGCCAAACGCGGCAAGAACCCCTTGACCGGCCCGCTCACGCTGGGCGTCATTTACACGATTGGCCCTTATTTGCTGCCCGATCTGGTGCGCCAGATGATTGCGCGCACCCCCGAAATGCCTTTGATCCTGCAGGAAAACTTCACAGTTCGCTTGCTGGAGATGCTGCGCACCGGGGAGATTGACTGCGCCATTTTGGCCGAGCCGTTTCCTGATGCCGGGTTGGCCATTGCACCTTTGTACGACGAGCCGTTTTTGGCGGCCGTGCCCATGCAGCACGCGCTGGCGGGCAAAGACACGATTACGACCGAGGAGCTCAAGCGCGAGACCATGCTGCTGCTGGGCACCGGGCATTGCTTTCGCGACCATGTGCTGGAGGTTTGCCCTGAATTCGCCCGGTTTTCCAGCAATGCCGAGGGTATTCGCAAGAGCTTTGAGGGCTCCTCGCTGGAAACCATCAAGCACATGGTGGCTGCCGGCATGGGTGTCACGCTGGTGCCGCGCCTGAGTGTGCCCAAAGAAGCGCTGTTACCCAAGCCCCGGCGCAAGCGTGATGAGGACGCTTACGTCAAGTACCTGCCTTTTGCAGGTGATGCGCCCACACGCCGGGTGGTGCTGGCCTGGCGTCGCAGCTTCACCCGCTACGAAGCTATTGCCGCCTTGCGCAACGCAATCTATGCCTGCGAACTGCCGGGTGTGTCGCGCTTGTCTTGAGTTGAAACAGGAGTTGAATGCATGAGTCTGATGGTTTAAATTTCGGGCTTGTGAGCAAGGTTGCCCTGTACCGCAGCCTTATTCGGTGGGATCGGCCGGCTGGCTGGCTGCTGCTGCTGTGGCCAACCTTGAGCGCGCTGTGGGTCGCCGCGCACGGCTTCCCGGGCTGGCATTTGCTGGGGGTGTTCACGCTGGGCACCATTCTCATGCGCAGCGCGGGCTGCTGTGTCAATGACGTGGCCGACCGGGAGTTTGACCGGCACGTCAAACGCACGGCCGAGCGGCCGGTGACCACTGGCGCGGTGTCGGTCAAAGAGGCGCTGTGGCTGGGTGCCATGCTGGCCCTGCTGGCGTTTGGGCTGGTGCTCACCACCAACCGGGCCACCATTGTGTGGTCGTTCGCTGCGCTGGCGGTGACCTTGGCCTACCCTTATGCCAAGCGGTTTGTCTCGATGCCGCAAGCGGTGTTGGGCGTGGCGTTCAGCTTTGGCATACCGATGGCTTTTTCAGCGGTGCAGTCCCGTGTGCCGCTGTTGGCATGGCTGTTGATGGCGGGCAATTTGCTGTGGGTGTTGGCCTATGACACCGAATACGCCATGGTCGATCGTGATGACGACCTGCGCATCGGCATCAAAACCTCTGCCATCACGCTGGGGCGGCTGGATGTGCCGGTGATCATGCTGTGCTACCTGTTTTATATAGCTATTTGGGCTGTTGCGCTTATGGATAGTGCGTCACCAGCTATTATTTATATAGCAATTTTGCTTGCTCTGTGTCAGGTCGTCTGGCACTACACGCTGATTCGCACCCGATCCCGTGAGGGGTGTTTCAAGGCCTTTCGCCAGAACCACTGGCTTGGTTTTACCCTGTTTGCCGGCATTGTGGCGAGTGATGCGCTGAAATAAAAAACCGCCCGGGTTTGTGGGCGGCTATGGCGCAATGGGGGCGCTGTGGGTCAGGCACTGCCAAATTCGTCGCCCAATTCCTTGGCCCGGCGATGGGCGGCGTGCATGGCCCGGATAAATTGGGTTTTCATGTTGTCGTCTTGCATTGACGCCAGCGCCGCATAGGTGGTGCCCCCTTTGGAGGTGACACGTTGACGCAGGATTTCAGGCGGTTCCTTGGACGAGTGGGCCAACTCGCCGGTGCCAATAAAGGTGGCAACCGCCAATTTATAGGCCTGATCGCGACTCAGCCCCATGGCGGCGCCGGCCTCAATCATGGCTTCCATGAAATAGAACACATAGGCCGGGCCTGAGCCGGACAGTGCGGTGACTGCGTCGAGTTGGGGCTCGGAGTCCAGCCACATGGTGCGCCCGGTGGTGCCCATCACCTTGCCCACCCAGTCCCGGTCTGCTTTGGAAACGCCGGGGCGTGCAAAAAGGCCGCTGATGCCTCTGCCAATCAGCGCTGGCGTGTTGGGCATGGCACGCACCACGCGTTCGGTGTCGAGCCAGCGCGCGATGCTGTCGCTGCGAATGCCTGCAGCCACGCTCAGGTGCAAGGCATTTTTGGTGTGAAAGCGAACCGGCAAGGCGGCTTCCTTGAAGGTTTGGGGCTTGACTGCCCAGATGATCATGGCGGCTTGGCTCAGATTGGCTGCAGGTTGAGCTTGGGCCAAAATACCAAAGTTGGCTTTGAGTTTGTCTTGGGCCTCAGGAAATGGGTCGACCACATCCAGCTGACCGATTGAGTAACCTTGGCCCAGCAAGCCGCCGATGATGGCGCAGGCCATATTGCCCCCGCCAATGAATGCAATTCGTTCGCTCATGTTGTTTCTTTCTGTTGGGTCATGCCACGGTGACAGGGTCTTTTTTCGGTCATCAAAGCACGGTCTGTTGAACCGCATGTTCCCATTTTTCCATCAGTTCTTTGGCGCGCTGGGTGCTGAGTGTAGGTAGGAAACGTCGCTCCGAACGCCACAGATCGCTCAGTTCATCCGTGCTTTTATAAACACCGGTGGCCAGGCCCGCCAGGTAGGCCGCGCCCAGTGCGGTGGTTTCAGTGACGGCCGGGCGCACGACTGGAATGCCCAGCAAATCGGCCTGGAACTGCATCAGCAGGTCATTGACACAGGCACCGCCATCCACCCGCAACTCGGCCACCGACGCGCTTCCCGCCTGCACGGCGTCGCGGCTCATGGCCAGCAGCAGGGCGGCGCTTTGGTAGGCAATGCTTTCCAGGGCGGCCCTTGCGATGTGCGCGACGGTACTGCCGCGTGTCAGCCCGGTGATCGTGCCGCGGGCGTCAGGCTTCCAATAGGGGGCACCCAGGCCGGTAAAGGCGGGCACCACAATCACGCCGCCAGAGTCGGGCACGCTTTGGGCGAGGGCCTGCACCTCACCACTGTTGGGGATGGCATGCAAGCCGTCGCGCAACCATTGCACCACGGCACCGCCAACAAACACGCTGCCTTCAAGGGCGAACTCGGTCTGCGAAGTGGGCTGGGCGGCGCTGGTGGTAATCAGGCCGTTGTGGGAGGTCTGGAAGTTGCCACCGGTGTGCATCAGCATGAAGCAGCCGGTGCCGTAGGTGTTTTTGACCATGCCGGCTTTGAAGCAGGCCTGGCCAAACAAAGCGCTTTGCTGGTCACCGGCCACGCCGCCAATCGCAATGGGGTGACCCAGCAGGTCGGCGCTGACTTCGCCGTACAAAGCGCTCGATGGTTTGACCGACGGCATCATGTTGGCCGGAATGTCCAGTGCCTGCAGCAGTTCTGGGTCCCACTGGTTGGTATGGACGTTAAAAAGCATGGTGCGTGAGGCGTTGCTGACGTCGGTGGCGTGAACGGCTCCACCGGTGAGTTTCCATACCAGCCAGCTGTCAATCGTGCCAAACGCCAGTTCGCCATTGGCAGCTTGCTGGCGGGCACCTGGCACATTGTCCAGCAGCCATTTGAGTTTGGTACCCGAAAAGTAAGCGTCCACCAGCAGACCGGTTTTAGCCTGAATGGTGGTGGCCAAGCCGCGCTCGCGCAAGCTGACGCAGGTGGGTTCGGCACGGCGGTCCTGCCAGACGATGGCGTGGTGAATCGGCAGGCCGGTGGTGCGGTTCCAGACGACGGTGGTTTCCCGCTGGTTGGTGATGCCCACGGCCCGCACATCGCGGGCTGCAATGCCGGCCTTGGCCAGTGCCTCGCGTGCGGTGATCAACTGGGTGCGCCAGATTTCTTGCGGGTCGTGCTCGACCCAGCCGGGTTGCGGGTAGATTTGTGGCAGTTCTTGCTGGGCCATGGCCACAGTGCGTCCATCGGCGTCAAACACAATGCTTCGGGAACTGGAAGTGCCTTGGTCTAGAGCGAGCAGATACGTCATGTTGGGTGCTTGGAGATGGTGAGTGGGGATTGAGCAGGTGAGAGCAGGTGAGAGCAGGGGGGCGGCCCGGGTCAGGTAAAAGGTTAGCGTATTGGCGCAACCTCGCAGCGCACTTGTGCCTCGGTCATCAGGGCCGGGAAGGGCTCCGGTGGCGGTGCGTCGGTGAAAAGGCGGTCAATTTGGGATAGTTTGGCCACTTCCACCATGGCGGGTCGGTTGAATTTGCTGCTGTCTGCAGCCAACCACACCTCGCGGGCGTGCGAAATAATAGTTTGCGACACTTTGACCTCGCGGTAGTCGTAATCCCTGAGCGAACCGTCCGATTCGATGCCGGAAATACCGATCAACGCAATGTCCACCTTGAATTGGCGAATGAAATCCACCGCCGCTTCACCCACGATGCCCCGGTCGCGCCCGCGCACCACACCGCCCACCGCGATCACCTCGCACTGGGGGTTGGCACTGAGAATGGCCGCCACATTGAGGTTGTTGGTGATGACGCGCAGACCGGTGTGGTAAAGCAAGGCTTTGGCAATGGCCTCGGTTGTGGTTCCGATGTTCAGGATCAGGGAGCAATCGTTGGGCACGCTTGCTGCCACAGCGCGCGCAATTCGCTGCTTTCCTTCGGCATTGAGATTTTCTCGCTGCTGGTGGGCGATATTTTCAATGGTTGAGCTCGGTACCCGCACGCCGCCGTGAAAACGGGCCAGCAGACCTTCGTCGGCCAGACGTTGTACGTCGCGTCGCACGGTTTGCAGGGTGACGCCAAGTGTTTCTGCCAATTGCTCAACCGTAACCGAGCCTTGGGATTGGACGACTTTAAGTAAAGTGAGTTGTCTTGGATTGGGATTCATTGGGGTATTTTTAACTCAAAGGCCACGCCCGTCGATTCAAACCAAAAATAAATTGAAACTTGGCACTAATATACATAGATAACGAATCAAAACGAACTATATCGAATTAAAACGAACTAAAATGGCGCAATCATAGTCTTTGACCGAAAGCACAACGCCATGTCTCTACAGTCGTCACCCTCGCCAGCCCCTCGCGCAGAATTGATTGCCCAGCTTGCCCAGGGTCGTCAATATGACATTGCCATTGTGGGCGGTGGTGCAACCGGTTTGGGGGTCGCGCTGGATGCTGCCGCGCGGGGCTTGAGTGTGGTGTTGGTGGAGTCGCATGATTTTGCCAAGGGAACCTCATCGCGTGCAACCAAGCTGGTTCATGGTGGTGTGCGCTATTTGGCGCAGGGCAATATTTCGTTGGTGCGTGAAGCCTTGCATGAACGAACAATTCTGCTGAACAACGCGCCGCACCTCGCGCAGCCCTTGCCGTTCATCATGCCATCCTATAAATGGTGGGGCACTCCGTTCTACGGCATCGGACTCAAGATGTACGACGCGTTGGCGGGTAAAGCGGGTCTGGGCAAGACGGAATTGTTGAACCGGGATGAAACCATTGGGCTGTTGCCAACCGCTGTGCAGCAGGGTTTGAAGGGTGGCGTCAAGTACTGGGATGGTCAATTCAATGATGCAAGGCTTGCCTTGGCGTTGGCACGCACGGCGGCCACCCGGGGTGCCTTGCTGGTGAATTACTGCCGCGCTGAAGATTTGTGTTTTGAGGCTGGCAAAGTCGCTGGTCTCATGTGTCAAGACACGCAAACGGGGCAGCAATATCGAATCAACTCCCGCTGTGTTGTCAATGCGGCGGGAGTCTGGGTAGATGAGTTGCGGCAAAAAGACGGAGATGCCAATAAGGATGATGGACGTCGGCCTACCCGCCCCATGGTGGCCCCCAGTCAAGGTGTTCACATTGTGGTGGACCGGGAATTTTTGGGCGGCGACGTTGCACTGATGGTGCCCAAAACGGAAGATGGGCGGGTTTTGTTCGCCGTACCGTGGCTAGGGAAGGTCATCTTGGGTACAACTGACACACCACGCAATGATCTGGCCCTGGAGCCCTTGCCGATCAAGGAGGAAGTGGATTTCATTTTGAATGAGTCTGCCAAATATCTGAACCGAGCGCCCAAACGGTCCGATGTCAAGAGTGTTTGGGTAGGGCTGCGTCCCTTGGTGAAGCCGCATGACGATGATGGAGAAAGCACAAAAACCATCAGCCGTGAGCACACGGTTTTGGTTAGCCGCAGCGGATTGGTCACGGTGACGGGTGGCAAGTGGACGACTTACCGTGCGATGGCCGAGGATGTGCTGGACAAATGCGCTGATCGGTCCTTAATCAAGCGACAAAACAAAGGTGTCACGGTTCAATTGAAAGTAGTCGGTGCTGCTTCCTCAAGAACCAAAATACATTCATTGTGTGAGTCACCCGGTTTGCACTCGTACGGCGACGAGCAATCCATAGTGATGAGTCTGCCGGGAGCCGACAAAATGTTGTGTGACGGTTTGTCAGAGGCCATGGTTCGCTTTGCCGCTCTTTATGAGTACGCCATCAAAGTTGAAGATGTGCTGGCCAGACGCTCTCGCTTGTTGTTTCTGGATGCTCGGCTTGCAGGTTCTTTGGCGAGCAAAGTGGGTGAAATTCTGCTGGAAGAAACGGGTATTGACCCGCAAGTTAGGGCGTTTACGGAGCTGGTTGAACATTATTTGCATTTGCCTTGTTAAAAAAGTTGACCAAGGGATAAAACTGCGGCATAATTGTGGGCTTCGCTCATAAAGAACGAAGTATCTGCCTAACGGAAACAATGTGAGTGGTTCATGTTGTGGACGACGGGCCCAAGACTGATTGGGAATGTTGGTGCTTGCCTTAAGGGTGGTGGCTGATGTTTCTGGTGCAAGTTGGGAATAATTGAAATGATCCAAGCTGAATCTCGATTAGAAGTTGCTGACAATACTGGCGCGAAATCTGTTCTGTGCATCAAGGTGCTGGGTGGATCAAAGCGTCGCTATGCAAGCGTCGGTGACCTCATAAAGGTAAGTATTAAAGAAGCTGCTCCGCGTGGTCGCGTCAAAAAAGGCGAGATTTACAGTGCGGTGGTGGTTCGTACGGCCAAGGGTATCCGTCGTGGTGATGGGTCTTTGGTTAAATTTGACGGCAATGCGGCAGTGTTGCTGAATGCCAAATTGGAGCCAATTGGCACTCGCATCTTTGGACCGGTAACGCGTGAGTTGCGTACCGAAAAGTTCATGAAGATCGTGTCTTTGGCGCCTGAAGTTTTGTAAGGACGCGCCATGAACAAGATTCGCAAAGGCGACGACATCATCGTGCTCACAGGGCGCGATAAGGGTAAGCGCGGCAAAATCACGCTGCGCAAAGATGATTCGTATGTGGTCATTGAGGGGATCAACATGGTGAAAAAACACACCAAACCGAACCCCCTCAAAGGTACGACAGGCGGCATCGTCGAAAAATCCATGCCAATTCATCAGTCTAATGTGGCAATTTTCAATGCTGCCACAGGCAAGGCTGATCGTGTAGGCATTAAGTTGCTGGCTGATGGTAAGCGCGTTCGCGTTTACAAATCCAGTGGTGAAGAAATCAAGGTGGCATAAGCATGGCTCGTTTGCAACAACACTATCGCGACAAAGTAGCGCCGGAGCTGATGGCCAAGTTTGGCTACACCTCTCCAATGCAGGTTCCGCGTTTCACAAAAATCACCCTGAATATGGGTGTGAGTGAGGCTGTAGCCGATAAAAAAGTCATGGACCATGCTGTCGGTGATCTTGGAAAAATTGCAGGTCAAAAGCCTGTGGTAACGATGTCCAAGAAAGCCATTGCTGGTTTCAAAATTCGTGAAAATCAAGCGATTGGTTGCATGGTCACTTTGCGTGGTGTGCAAATGTTTGAGTTTCTTGATCGTTTTGTAACGGTGGCATTGCCGCGCGTTCGTGACTTCCGTGGTATTTCTGGTCGTGCTTTTGATGGCCGTGGAAATTACAACATCGGTGTCAAAGAACAAATTATTTTCCCTGAAATTGAATATGACAAGGTCGATGCCTTGCGTGGTCTCAATATCAGTATCACTACAACGGCAAAAACCGATGAAGAATGCAAAGCGCTTCTTGCTGGTTTCCGTTTTCCGTTCAAGAACTGAGGTGACCCGTGGCTAAAATGGCTTTAATCGAGCGCGAGAATAAGCGCGACAAATTGGTTGCCAAGTACGCGAAAAAATACGCGGAACTCAAAGGCATTGCGGGTGATGCAAAACGCACTGACGAAGAGCGTGCGGCTGCCCGTTTGGGGCTGCAAAAGCTCCCGCGCAATGCGAACCCAACACGTCAGCGTAATCGTTGTTCCATAACCGGTCGCCCCCGTGGCACGTTCCAGCATTTTGGCTTGGCGCGCGCAAAAATTCGTGAAATGGCTTTTGCAGGGGAAATCCCGGGCATTGTCAAAGCCAGCTGGTAAGCGATAGGAGACATAGAAATGAGCATGAGTGATCCCATCGCCGATTTGTTGACACGCATACGCAACGCTCAGATGGTAGCCAAAAGCACCGTCAGCGTTCCTTCCTCTAAAGTGAAGGTCGCGATTGTCCAAGTGTTAAAAGAAGAAGGCTACATTGACGGTTTCAAAGTCAGCACCGAAGACGGTAAGCCAGAGCTTGAAATTGCCTTGAAATACTACGCTGGTCGACCTGTGATTGAGCGTATCGAGCGTGTGAGTCGTCCCGGCTTGCGCGTATACCGTGGCAGTGATGCCATCCCCCAAGTCCAAAACGGCCTAGGTGTGGCAATTGTCACAACCCCCAAGGGCGTGATGACTGATCGCAAAGCGCGTGCTACCGGTGTCGGTGGTGAAGTGCTCTGCTACGTCGCCTAAAGCGTGACATTGAGGAGAAACTGAAAATGTCACGAATTGGAAAAATGCCGGTTGCCGTCCCTGCTGGAGTGGATGTATCGATCAAGAATGATCAAATCAGTGTCAAAGGCACTGGTGGGCTATTGTCGTTAACACAAAATGCATTGGTTAAAGTTACCAGTGATGCTGGGAAGTTAAGTTTTCAGCCTGCTAATGACTCACGTGAAGCCAATGCCATGAGTGGAACCATGCGTCAGCTGGTGAACAACATGGTGATTGGTGTGACCAAGGGGTTTGAGAAAAAACTGAGTCTTGTCGGTGTGGGTTATAAGGCTCAAGCACAAGGTGCAACACTGAATCTGACGGTTGGTTACTCTCATCCGGTCAATAAAGATATGCCTACTGGCATCACTGTGGCGACACCAACACCCACAGAAATCGTGATCAAAGGTGCGGATCGTCAGCGCGTAGGTCAAGTAGCTGCTGAAATTCGTGCGGTTCGCCCTCCCGAGCCTTATAAAGGCAAGGGAATTCGTTATGCGGACGAAAAAATCACGATCAAAGAAACCAAGAAGAAATAAGGAGCTGCAACATGTTGACCAAAAAAGAGCAGCGTCTGCGCAGGGCACGTCAGACACGTATTCGGATCGCCAATCAAGGTGTTGCCCGTTTAACGGTAAATCGTACCAACTTGCACATTTATGCCAGCGTCATTTCTGGCGACGGTGGCAAGGTGTTGGCAACTGCGTCCACAGTTGAAGCTGAGGTGAGAAACGCATTAGGTGGTTCGGGCAAGGGCGGTAACGTAGCTGCAGCCCAAGCAATTGGCAAGCGTCTGGCTGAAAAAGCCAAAGCGGTTGGTGTCGAGAAAGTCGCCTTTGATCGTGCAGGTTTTGCGTACCATGGCCGCGTTAAAGCGTTGGCTGATGCGGCACGTGAAGCAGGCTTGCAGTTCTAAGCAGATCGGAAATTAAGATGGCTAAAGTACAAGCGAAAATGCAGGGCAAGGCTGAAGGGCCTGAAGACGGTCTGCGCGAAAAAATGATCGCGATCAATCGCGTTACCAAGGTGGTCAAGGGTGGCCGTATTCTTGGATTCGCAGCGTTGACCGTGGTTGGTGATGGCGAAGGTCGTGTTGGTATGGGTAAAGGCAAATCAAAGGAAGTGCCTGCAGCCGTGCAAAAAGCGATGGAGGAAGCCCGTCGCAACCTCACCAAAGTATCACTCAAAAATGGTTCGATCCATCACAAGGTGATGGGTCAGCACGGTGCGGCTGCTGTCATGATGGCACCTGCTCCAAAGGGTACCGGCATTATTGCTGGTGGACCGATGCGTGCTGTATTTGAAGTTGTTGGCATTACGGACATCGTAGCAAAAAGCCATGGTTCAACCAATCCTTACAACATGGTTCGTGCAACACTTGATGCGCTTTCACATGCAACAACGCCGTCGCACGTGGCGGCCAAGCGTGGCAAAACCGTAGAAGAACTCTTTGTTTAAGTGGGAGTTTGAAAAATGACAACACAGCAAAAAATCACAGTGCAATTGGTTCGCAGTCCTATTGGCTGTCAAGAATCGCACCGTGCCACCGTTCGTGGCCTTGGTCTTCGCAAAATGCACAGCACAAGCGAATTGGTGGACACACCTGAGGTCCGCGGAATGATTAACAAGATCAGTTATCTGGTCAAAGTGCTCTAAGAGGTTGATGATGGAACTCAATGGCATCAAGCCCGCTGATGGTGCAAAGCACTACAAGCGCCGTGTCGGTCGTGGTATCGGCTCGGGCATTGGAAAAACTGCAGGACGCGGCCACAAAGGTCAAAAATCACGTGCTGGTGGCTATCATAAAGTGGGATTTGAAGGCGGTCAAATGCCTATGCAACGTCGCTTGCCAAAGCGAGGATTCAAGTCTCATCAGCTGAAATTCAACGCTGAAGTCACTTTGAGTGCATTAGAGCAATTGGGAGCAGCTGAAGTTGATCTCGTAATGCTGAAACAGGCAGGTCTCGTTGGTGAATTGGCAAAAGTTGTCAAGGTCATCAAAACTGGTGAAGTCACCAAGGCGATCAAGTTCACGGGGATTGGTGCAACGGCTGGTGCCAAAGCAGCGATTGAAGCGGCTGGCGGAAGCTTTGCCTGAAACCGCATCTGAGAGACTGAAAAGTGGCAACTAACGCGGCTCAATTGGCAAAAACAGGCAAATTCGGTGATTTGCGTCGCCGACTTGTCTTTTTGCTGCTGGCGCTGGTCGTGTACCGTGTTGGTGCACACATTCCAGTCCCCGGCATTGACCCTGCGCAATTGCAGCAGTTTTTCAAAGGGCAGCAGGGTGGAATATTGGGCATGTTTAACATGTTCTCGGGTGGTGCGTTGTCAAGGTTCACAATTTTTGCATTGGGGATCATGCCGTACATCTCGGCATCGATCATCATGCAATTGATGACCTATGTGTTGCCTGCGTTTGAGCAATTGAAAAAGGAAGGTGAAGGGGGGCGTCGAAAGATTACCCAATACACCCGCTACGGCACACTAGGTTTGGCGGTGTTTCAGTCGATGGGTATCGCCTTGGCTTTGGAGAGTTCTGCTGGTTTGGTTATTGCGCCTGGTTTTGGTTTCCGTATGACGGCGATAGTTACTCTCACCTCTGGAACAATGTTTTTGATGTGGCTGGGTGAGCAAATTACCGAGCGCGGTTTAGGAAACGGTATCTCAATTTTGATTTTTGGTGGTATCGCAGCCGGCCTGCCAAGTGCAATTGGCGGTTTGCTTGAATTGGTGCGCAACGGTTCAATGAGCATCATTGTTTCCTTGTTTATTGTGGTTGTAGTTGCACTGGTCACTTATATAGTCGTTTTTGTTGAACGTGGGCAGCGAAAGATATTGGTTAATTATGCAAGACGACAAGTTGGAAATAAAGTCTATGGTGGTCAGTCGTCGCATTTGCCATTGAAGCTCAATATGGCTGGAGTAATACCCCCGATTTTTGCTTCATCGATTATTTTGTTACCAGCAACAGTAGTAGGCTGGTTCAGTACCGGTGAGTCGATGCGTTGGTTAAAAGACATTGCCAATTCATTGTCTCCTGGTCAACCTATTTACGTTTTGTTTTATGCAGCTGCAATAGTATTCTTCTGCTTTTTCTATACGGCCTTGGTGTTTAACAGTCGTGAAACTGCAGATAATTTGAAAAAAAGCGGCGCATTTATACCGGGTATTCGCCCTGGGGATCAGACAGCCCGGTATATCGACAAAATTTTGTTGCGCTTAACGTTTGCTGGTGCAATCTACATCACACTCGTATGCTTATTGCCTGAGTTTTTGATCTTGAAGTACAACGTACCGTTTTATTTTGGTGGTACATCGCTTTTGATTATTGTTGTCGTAACCATGGATTTCATGGCTCAGGTGCAAAACTACATGATGTCCCAACAGTATGAATCACTGTTGAAGAAGGCCAACTTTAAGTCTTCTTAGGCAGGTGAATAATATATGGCCAAAGACGATGTTATTCAGATGCAAGGAGAGGTGGTCGAAAACCTTCCAAACGCGACGTTTCGCGTGAAGTTGGAAAACGGTCATGTCGTACTGGGGCATATTTCCGGAAAAATGCGCATGCACTACATTCGTATACTTCCCGGTGATAAGGTTACAGTTGAATTGACACCTTACGATTTAAGTCGGGCGCGAATTGTATTTAGGGCTAAGTAATAGTAATGGTATTTGTTCCGTGCAACACAAGCATGAGCATCGCAAACAGTTTTAGGAGAATGAAATGAAGGTTTCGGCTTCGGTCAAGAAAATTTGCCGTAACTGCAAGGTAATTCGGCGCAAGGGCGTTGTACGTGTGATCTGTACAGATCCACGACACAAGCAGCGCCAGGGTTAATTGCAAGAGTTTTAGAGGACGAAAATGGCACGTATCGCTGGCATCAATATTCCGCCGCAACAGCATTCCGAAATCGGCTTAACCGCCATCTTTGGGATTGGTCGCACCCGCGCACGCAAAATCTGCGAGGCTTGTGGCATTGCATATTCCAAGAAGGTTAAAGATCTGACTGACTCGGACTTGGAAAAAATTCGCGACCAAATCGCACAATTCACCATTGAAGGTGATCTGCGTCGTGAAACAACCATGAACATCAAGCGTTTGATGGACATTGGTTGTTACCGTGGCTTTCGTCATCGTCGAGGTCTGCCCATGCGTGGTCAGCGTACGCGCACGAATGCCCGCACTCGTAAAGGCCCCCGCAAGGCCGCAGCTTCATTGAAGAAATAAAAGGCACTGAAAGACCACTATGGCAAAAGCTCCAGCCAATAATGCGGCCCAACGTGTCCGTAAAAAAGTACGTAAAAATGTTGCAGACGGCGTGGCACATGTGCACGCATCATTCAACAACACCATCATCACGATAACTGACCGGCAAGGTAATGCCTTATCTTGGGCTTCGTCTGGTGGTCAAGGTTTTAAAGGTTCACGCAAGTCAACACCTTTTGCAGCCCAAGTTGCTTCTGAAGTGGCTGGTCGCGCTGCCATTGAACAAGGTATCAAAAACCTTGATGTCGAAATCAAAGGCCCAGGCCCAGGTCGCGAATCTTCGGTAAGAGCGCTCGCGGCCCTTGGTATACGCATCAATATGATTGCTGATGTGACACCGGTTCCGCACAACGGATGCCGCCCACAAAAGCGCCGTCGTATTTAATTTTTTTAACAAAGCCCACCGCCACTGACATTTTGTCGGTGGCTCCTGCATTTTTAATGCGGCAGATGACATAAAGGACGATCAAGTGGCACGCTATCTCGGCCCCAAAGCCAAATTATCCCGCCGTGAAGGTACTGACTTGTTTCTCAAGAGCGCACGCCGTGCAATTGGAGACAAGGCTAAATTCGACTCAAAGCCTGGCCAACACGGTCGTACTTCGGGTGCTCGCACCTCCGACTACGGTCTGCAACTGCGTGAAAAGCAAAAAGTCAAGCGCATGTATGGCGTTCTGGAAAAGCAATTCCGTCGCTACTTTGAAGAAGCAGATCGTCGCAAGGGAAATACCGGAGCTAATCTATTGTCACTGTTGGAATCGCGACTTGATAATGTGGTTTACCGCATGGGATTCGGTTCTACTCGCGCAGAAGCAAGGCAATTGGTTTCCCACAAAGCAATGACTGTCAATGGAAAGAGTGTCAACATTCCTTCCTATATGGTTAAGACAGGCGATGTTATTGCAGTCCGCGACAAGTCCAAAAAGCAAACACGTATTGCCGAAGCTTTGCAATTGGCTCAGCAGGTTGGTATGCCAGCTTGGGTTGAGGTTAGTTTGGATAAAGCCGAAGGCACTTTCAAATCAGTACCAGACCGTGATCAATTTGCTGCAGACATCAATGAATCATTGATCGTTGAGTTGTACTCGCGCTAATTAATTTAGCTGCGTTTTAGCCGTTTAATATTTGAAATCGTTCTGGGGCGTGGGGCACCACGGCTCAGACGCTTCGTCAGCCTTACCGGTGTAACGAACCGGGGGTATTGAGAGGAAGTCTAAATGCAAAATAGTTTACTGAAGCCAAAAGCCATTAACGTTGAGCAACTCGGGCCTAATCGTGCCAAAGTCGCTCTTGAGCCATTTGAACGTGGCTATGGTCATACGCTCGGAAACGCACTTCGTCGGGTCTTGTTGTCTTCGATGTCTGGCTACGCCGCTACTGAGGTCACCATTGCTGGCGTGCTGCACGAGTATTCGTCGATTGACGGTGTTCAGGAAGACGTAGTCAACATTTTGTTGAACCTTAAAGGTGTTGTGTTTAAACTTCACAACCGCGACGAAGTCACCCTAAGCTTGCGTAAAGAGGGTGCAGGAATCGTGACTGCAAGTGATATTCAAACACCCCACGATGTTGAAATCATCAATCCAGAGCATGTCATTGCACATTTGTCGCACGGTGGCAAACTGGACATGCAAATCAAAGTTGAAAAAGGTCGCGGCTATGTTCCAGGCACGATGCGTCGGCATGGTGATGAGCCAACAAAGAGCATCGGTCGTATTGTGTTAGACGCCTCCTTTTCTCCCGTCAAGCGCGTCAGCTACACGGTTGAAAGTGCACGCGTTGAGCAACGTACAGACTTGGACAAGCTGGTGGTGGATATTGAAACCAATGGTGCAATTTCTGCTGCAGATGCGGTAAGTTTGTCGGCACGAATTCTTGTTGAACAACTGGCTGTTTTCGCACAGATGAAACCCGATGAGATTAACCCGATTATTGAGCCTGCATCACGCGGCAATGCTCCATTCGACCCCATTCTCCTGCGTCCTGTGGATGAGCTTGAACTAACTGTTCGCTCTGCTAATTGCCTCAAAGCGGAAAATATTTATTACATTGGCGATTTGATTCAACGCACTGAGAATGAGTTATTAAAAACTCCAAACTTGGGAAGAAAGTCACTCAATGAAATTAAGGAAGTGCTGGCTTCCCGCGGTTTGACTTTGGGCATGAAGCTTGAAAGTTGGCCTCCAGCCGCTCTTGAAAAGCGATGATTTTTTGGGTCTTGGAATAAGACTCGACGCCACAGGCAGTACCTGATACGGCTGCTTGGTACATAACTTAAGGAAAGCAAATCATGCGTCACGGACACGGACTACGTAAACTTAACCGCACATCCTCCCATCGTTTGGCGATGTTGCGCAATATGATGAATTCGCTAATTACACACGAAGCCATCAAAACAACGGTTCCAAAGGCCAAGGAGTTGCGCCGGGTCATCGAACCTATGATCACATTAGCCAAAGAAGCAACCGTTGCTAATCGTCGGTTGGCTTTTGACCGTCTACGTGATCGTGACAGTGTGAGCAAGCTGTTCAACGAACTCGGACCACGTTTTAAAGCTCGCCCAGGTGGATACACGCGCATTTTAAAAATGGGTTTTCGTGTTGGAGACAATGCTCCAATGGCCTTGGTTGAGTTGGTTGATCGTACTCTAGCAACTGAAGTTGAATCAGTTGAAGATGCTAAAGCTTAGTAGTTTCTTACTATAGACAGCGACTTAAAGAAAGTTGAACTAAACCACTACGCGATGCTTGGTCTGCACAGGCCAGAGTCGCGTTTTTGTTGCTGGATGCTTGTGTTTAAGGCCGACGCAGGACAATCATACGTCGTGTGTATTCCCGTGGAATCCGGCGCATGGACGAATACTTTGGCCACCAGATCAACAACCTGTCACCAGCACAACTGACCGACTACTTCAGCGATTCAATAACCTCGCATTCCTAGAGTGCGGTCAAACTTGATCTTTATGGCTTCAAGTTCTACACCCAGCATATACTGGGCAAGCCTTAAGCCATGCCAAACTTCATCAAACCGCCCAAGGTCTCACGGCCGCCCGATATTGTCATGGTCGAAGAAGCGCAAGCCCAATTCTAGTGCCTCCCGCACCTTTAGCTATTGGCAGTTCTACTTCACCCTGTGTAGCCTTGGTTGTCGTTTGAGAGAAGGTTTGGTTTCGCAAACATGGTCTGTTTGCTCAGCTCAAGCGTGATCTGGTTCGTAAAAAGAAAGCATTGTCGGAGGCCACTGCACTGCTGATTCTGCAAACAAAGTTCCGTGAACTAGCTTGCATGCGGCGCGTCGCACTGACGCAGTTCAAACGGGAGACAGGCTTGAAAGTCGGAGCCTAAAATAAACGCAGCCGCATTGGATGGGATCAGGCCTACATAGAAGAGGTTCTGCACATCAATGTACTATCGATATAGGCTCGATTGTCTTGATTAGTCATCTTAATTGCTAGAAAAATAGTAGCTATTCGCGCATGATTTATCAAGGCTACCGTCAGATTTCCACAAATTCTGACGGACCCCTGCACGCCGCGCCTTATTTGCCGACGACGTACCGCGCCAAAATGTCGGTCATTGAAATCAGTCCGACGGCTTTTTGACCGCTGCCCAGTTTATCGACCACCACCATGCGGTGAATTTTGCTGCGAACCATTAACGCAATGGCGTCTGACAAGCTGCTCGAGACATCGCAAGTGATGCAACCTTGGGTCATCACATCCTTGGCTAAAACCGTCAGCAGCTCGGTGCGGGTTTTGGCCTGGCTGGCCATCACAATGTCGGTCTGAGACACGATCCCGATGGGGCGCTCATTAGCGTCCAGCACAATCACGGCATGGATATGCTCGTCCACCAGCGTTTTGCTGACTTCCCCCACCGGCGTGTCGAGTCGGCAGGAGATCAGGCCTTGGTGCATGACGTCGCCAACGGTTACGTTTTTGGTTACGGCGGACATGCTTTGCGCGTCATCGTCCTGCATCACGTCGGGGATGCCGCGTGCGCCGTCCCAGTCGTCGTGAGTCGGCGTGGTGGCAACGCCCCGGCGACGGTCTGGCCGGTGGATGCCCTGGCCAAAACCGGCAGCGCCGATCAAAACCGACATGTTTCCGTGTGGATGCTTGTTTTCGTGCATCAACTGATGAACTTGAGGCAACTCGTCATACACCACAGCCTTGGACATACAAGGGTCCACCTCACCCGACAGCACCAGCTCGTTAAAGCCTTGTGCCTGCTCGTCGTTGGCAAAATGCGAACCTTGCAGGCGTTTTTGGCGCATCCACAGGTAGCGCAGGTCTACCGTGGCGTTGTAGCCGGTGGTGCCCGCGCAGATCACCACCATGCCGCCGGTTTCGCACACAAAGATGGACGACGGAATGGTGGTCTCACCGGGGTGCTCGAACACGATGCGCGGGCTGCGTTTTTCGCCCAGCACATCCCAGATTGCCTTGCCAAAGCCGCGCACGCCTTTGAGCCACTCGTTGTAGCCGACTGTGTCTTTCCAATGCGGCAACATCCCCCAATGTTTAAACTGGCCGCGGTTGATGGCACCCTTGGCACCCAGCTGCTTGCAATAGTCGATCTTGTCGTCGCTGGACACCACGGCCACCGGAATGCCGCCTTTGGCGCGTGCAATCTGGATTGCCATCGACCCCAAGCCACCCGCACCACCCCACACCAGCACCACATCGTTCTTTTGCACCTGATGCTCGCCCCAGCTCATCAGCATGCGGTAGGCAGTTGCCCCCACCAGCATGTAGGCGGCAGATTCTTCCCATGACAGATGTTGCGGACGTTTGACACACTGGTGGTCTTGAACCTTGGTGAACTGGGCGAAACTGCCGTAGTTCGACTCGTAGCCCCAGATGCGAAAAGACGGTGAATACATGGGGTCTTGCCCTGACGCCACATCGGGGCAATTGCGATCCCACATGCCGCAGTGGATGACCACCTCGTCGCCCACTTTCCACTTCGTCACATCCTTGCCGGTCTTGTAGACAATTCCCGAAGCGTCGCTGCCGCCGATGTGAAAATCTTCCGGCTCGCCCTGTTTGTTGCGGGTTTTGATGACGTTGACCGGCACACCCAGGCCCGCCCACACGTTGTTGTAGTTGATGCCGGCGGCCATCACGTAGACGAGCACCTCGTCATCGGCGATGGCGGGAACATCGACCACCTCTTTTTGGAAGGCCTTGACCGGGTCGCCAAAGCGCTCTTCGCGCACAACCCAGGCGTGCATTTTTTCCGGAACTTCACCCAGTGGGGGCTGATCGCCGATCTCGTACAGTTGTTTGCTCATAGCGTCTCTTCTTTCTTGATAAATAATTCTGATGAATCGGCTGGCGAAAAACGCGAGAGTATCTGATGTCGCGTTTTCTCGTATTCGCCGAAGGGATTCAGGCGATGGCTGTTCAGCCGCTCGTTGATGCTTGACCGGCCACCGGCCAACTGCATACCAAACGAGCCAAACTCTTCTTTGAGCAAGCGCATCACCCAGCCGCTTTGGTGTTTGAATCGGAGTTGTTCCAGCAAGCCAGCGCTGTCCAAAAAGTGCCGATGCTGCGCCAGGTGGTCTATCAGTGCCGGTATGCCGGTGTGGTGCGTGGCGCTGACCAGGCATACCGGGTAATGCCAGCCTTCTTGCCGGTCTGGCCGGCTGCCGCTGCGCCCGATTTCCGCCGCCGTTTTTTGTGCCGCGCCGCCCAGGTCCGACTTGTTGACGGCAAACACGTCCGGAATTTCCATGATGCCGGACTTGAGGTACTGAATGGTGTCGCCCGAAGCCGGTTGCGCCACATAACAAACCGTGTCGCTGATCTCGGCAACGTCAATCTCCGTCTGGCCAACCCCCACGGTTTCAACCACCACAATGTCAAAACAGGACAGCAGCAGCCAGCTCATGGGCCAGACCTCGGTCGCGACGCCGCCGAGCTGATTGCGGCTGGCCAGTGAGCGAATAAACAGGCCTTCATCCGCGGTGCTGGTTTTGATGCGGATGCGGTCCCCCAGCAAAGCGCCGCCCCCCGACTCAGGTCGGCTGGAGGGGTCCACAGCCAGCACGGCAACCTTTTTACCAGCCTGGCGCCACTCCCGAATCAGGGAGGACAACAGCGACGATTTTCCGGCACCGGGCGGTCCGGTCACCCCTATCACATGGCCGCTGGTCAACCATTGCCCAGACGAGAGGGCCGCCAACAACTGCGCCGCGCAGACGCGAGCCTGCGGCAGGGCGTTGTCCAGCAGGTTCAGTCCGCTGGCGACGGCCGCGCGCTCTCCTTTCAGTATCCTCACAGCCAATAGCTGCGGATCGGGAAAGCTCGCTTGGGTCATGTCAATCTCAGGGCAAGGGGCCAAACGGTTTCAAATCGCAGTTCTTGCGAATGATGTCCACCATGTCACCCATGATCATGTTGAAATCAAAATCTTTGGGGGTGTACACCGCTTTCAAACCGAGTGCCTTGAGTTTTTCGGCATCTTCCAGCGGAATGATGCCGCCAGCGATCACCGGAACCTGCGATAACTCGCGCGAGGCCATTTCCTGAACCACGGTTTTCACAAGCTCCATGTGGCTGCCCGAGAGAATCGACAAACCCACCATGTGCGCGCCTTCTTCTTGAGCCGCCTGAGCGATTTGCTGGGGCGTGAGGCGAATGCCGTCGTAAACGACTTCAAAGCCCACATCACGAGCCTTCACAGCAATCTGCTCGGCACCATTCGAATGACCGTCCAGCCCCGGTTTGCCCACCAGCAGTTTCAAGGGGCGACCCAATTCCTGGCCGGTGCTGTTGACGCGCTCGCGCAGGGTGGTCACCAGGTCTTTATTGCCCTTGGTGTCGTTGGCATTGGCGGAAATGTCAATGCCTGTGGGTGGACGGAACTCGCCAAACACCGCGCGCAAGGAGTCGCCCCATTCGCCGGTCGTGACCCCTGCCAAAGCGCAACGGATCGAGCTCGGCATGATGTTGTCACCACTCTTCGCTGCATCGGTCAAAGCCTTCAAGGCGGCCTGTACCTCCACGTTGTCACGACGTTGACGATGCGCCTGCAAACGCTCAATCTGCTCCCGCTCGGCGGCCGGATTGGCTTTCATGATGCCACCGTCGCTACCCAGCGTGAGGGGCGACTCGGCGGTTTCCTTGAAGCAGTTAACACCAATGATTTTCAAATCGCCCGACTCGATGGCGCGCAAGCGGTTCATGTGGCTGCGTACCAGTTCGCGCTTGATGTAACCCGACTCAATGGCCGCTATCATGCCGCCCTGCGCTTCCACATTGGCGATCTCGGCCTTGGCACCCTCGATGAGTTCCTTGACCTTGGCAGCGATCACGGGCGAGCCGTCCAGAATGTCGCCGTATTCGAGCAAATCGGTCTCATAAGCCATCACTTGCTGCATGCGCAGCGCCCATTGCTGGTCCCACGGGCGTGGCAGACCCATGGCCTCGTTCCAGGCGGGCAGTTGCACGGCGCGGGCGCGGGCGTTCTTGGACAGCGTCACCGCCAGCATTTCCAGCACGATGCGCTGCACATTGTTCTCGGGTTGCGGCTCGGTCAGTCCCAGTGAATTCACCTGTACGCCGTAGCGAAAACGCCGTGCTTTGGCATCATTCACTTGGTAGCGCGTTTGGGTGATTTCATCCCACATTTCGCCGAAGGCGCGCATTTTGCAGGTCTCTTCGACAAAGCGGATGCCCGCGTTGACAAAGAAAGAAATGCGCTCCACCACCTGCGGAAATTCTTCGGCCTTGATCTCGCCGGATGCCTTCACCCGGTCCAGCACCGCCATCGACGTGCACAGGGCGTAGGCCAGCTCCTGCACCGGGGTTGCACCGGCTTCTTGCAAGTGGTAGCTGCAGATGTTGGTCGGGTTCCACTTGGGCACATGCTGCACCGTGTAGTTGATGGTGTCCGCGATCAGCCGCATGGACGGGCCGGGCGGGTAGATGTAAGTGCCGCGCGACAAATATTCTTTGATGATGTCGTTTTGCGTAGTGCCGCTGAGCTTTTTCGGATCAATACCGCGCCGCTGCGCCAGTGCAATGTACAAGGCCAGCAACCACGGCGCAGTGGCGTTGATGGTCATGGATGTGTTCATCTGGTCCAGCGGAATCTGGTCAAACAACTGGTCCATGTCCTCAATATGGGAGATGGGCACGCCAACCTTGCCCACCTCGCCGCGCGCCAGCGGGCTGTCCGCGTCGTAGCCGGTTTGCGTGGGCAAGTCAAAAGCGACCGACAAGCCGGTCTGGCCCTTTGCCAGGTTGGTGCGGTACAGGGTGTTGGAGGCTTTGGCCGAGCTGTGACCGCTGTAGGTCCGCATCAGCCATGGCTTGTCGCGATTGGGTGGGTTGGCTGCCATGTTGTTAGCCCCGTTTCTTGATTAAAAGACGCCGTTCGATCTCGAAAATCTTGTCGCCAACCTTTTCCTTGCCCAGGTCTTTCTTGTCATTTTCCTTGATGAACAAGTCTTCACCGTGCGTGGACAAAGCCTGAGCCGCACTGATGTTCTTCACGCCAATCAGTTGAAAGGTGACGACGCCAAACCTGGCTTGCCAGTTCGCCGGGGGCGTCTTCGATGGCCAGTACCCGCGACAGCGCGGCCACGGTGTCACCCGTGGTGGCGGGTTGCGTGTGGTAGCCCTCGGTAAAGCCCATTTCCCAGACGCTGTTTTCGCTCACATCACGGCTGGCCAAGCCTTCCAGCCAGGCAAACACCAGACCGCCATACACAATCGGGTCGCCGCTCATCTTGCCGGACAAGCCGGTGCTGAACACGCGGTCAAAGTGCAGCGGGTGCGTGTTGCCTACGGCATAGGTCAGTGCCAGGTGTTCGTCGGTAATCGTGCGGCCATTGGCATGCACGATGATTTCGCCGACCGAGAAGTCTTCAAACCACGAGTTGGGACCGGTCAGCCTGGAGGGTGTGCTTGCTGGAAAATCCGGCAGCGACACACACGCCTCTTCCACCCAGGGGAACTCAGCCATGGGGCCGGTTGGCAGCGGGGTGGTGGCCGGGCGGTCACCGCGCCCTGCAACCATGATCTTGCGCTCGTACTGCAGCACCACCGCGCCATGTTGGTTTACGCCCAGCGTGCGGATGGTTGCAATGCCGGGCTTGCCCGCGCCGCGGTCTTTGCGGTCCATTACCTTGGTGAAGGCGCGGATCGTGTCCGTCGGGTAAACGGGCTGCAAAAATTGTGCATCGTAGTAACCCAGATTCGCCATGGCTTTCTCGGAGTCGTTCTGCACGCCCAGCGACAGCACCACGTTGAACACCATTTGCGGCGATGCCACAAGGTCAGCAAAGCCATGTGCGCGGGCATATTCGGCATTCAGGTAAAGCGGGTTGCACTGCAGGTAGGTGCGGGCAAAAGCTTCCATTTGCGAAGGCAAAAAGGTAAAGCCGCGCGGGTGGGCAAATACGTTGCCCGGCACAAACTCTTCCAGGTAGCGTCCGTAGTGTGGGTGGCGGACTTTTTCAACATTGACCGGGATAGTGGCCGCCAACTCGGCTTGCGGTTTGAAACGAACTTGCTGTGACATGGTGAGGTCTTTCTGGGGCGGGTGCCGGGAGCGAGATAAATTTAAGCGGCTTCAATCATGGCGCGTGCAATCACCTTCAGAGCCAGCGTTTCCTCGGCCCCTTCAAAGATGGACAACACACGCGCATCGACAAAATAGCGGCTCACCGCCGTCTCTTCGGCGTAACCCATGCCGCCGTGAATCTGCATGGCTTCACGCGTGAGCCACTCAGCCGTGCGGCAGGTGAACAGCTTGACCATGCTGGCTTCCATCTGGCCCTCGCCCTTGTCCATCAAACGCCCCACGGCGTAGGTGAACTGGCGCGAAATGGTGAGCAGCGTGGCCATGCGGGCCAGCTTGGCCAAGGTGAGCTGGTAGTCGCCAATCGGCTTGCCAAACACCTTGCGGTCTTTGGCGTACAACACGGCCCGGTCAAACGCCGCCTGCATGACGCCAATGGCGCGTGCCGCCGTCTGGATACGCCCGCCGGCAAAACCGGCCATGGCGGTGTAAAAACCTTTTCCTTCACCCTCGGGGCCACCGATCAGGTTGTCATCCGGCACAAAAATGTTGTCGAAAAACACCTCGTAGGAATGCATGCCACGGTAGCCAATGGTCGCAATGGCTCGCCCGGTCAACAGGCCGCCTTGAGGCTGACGGAATTCAAAATCGTGGCCCTCAAAGACATCCTTCTCCAGCAAAAACATGCTCAGTCCCTTGTGGCCCAGGCTGGCATCAGGGTTGGTGCGCGCCAGCACCATCAGCACCCCGGCCTTACCCGCCATGGTGCACCAGGTTTTGACGCCGTTGAGTTGCCAGCCGCCTTCCACCTTGGTGGCCTTGAGCCGCATGGCGGCCACGTCGGAACCGGCATCCGGCTCGGTGACGGCCACGGCGCACAGGGGCTCGGCCACCGCCAGCTTGGGCAGCCACTTTTCGCGCTGCGCATCAGTGCCACCCTTGAGCAGGGCGCGGCTGAGAATTTCCGGGCGCGTGATCAGGCTGCCTGCCCCGCCCAGCGAAGCGCGCGACAACTCTTCGGTGACCACAATCATGCCCATGTTGTCTTCGTGATCGTTGCTCTGGATGCCACCAAAACGCTCGGGGATGGACAGGCCAAAGCAGCCCATTTCGGTCAAGGGTTGCAAAATTTCTTGCGGAATGACCAGGTCTTCGCGGTGGATTTTTTCTGCCAGCGGTGCCACAACATTGGTGGCCAGCTTGCGGAACGAATCCTGCATCATCAGGGCATCGTCACCTAGCAGGTAGTCGCCTTCTGCACCATTGAGCACGCGGGTGCCCAGGGCACTCAGGGTGTTGGCGTCCATTTGCTTCTGGCAGAAATGACTGATGTCGGCAGTCAACAAGGTGGCAATATCGGCGTCGTTCAAGCCAAAATTTTGCGGCCGCGCCCACAGGCGGTTGCGCGTGTTTTGCAGCGCTTCGGCGCAAAACATCAGGGTCATTTGACCTTCCAGACTGGCATCAGCGGTGGACGCATGCGCCTTGTCCGCCACGCGACCTGCGTACTCAATGGCAAAGCGCGCGCCGGTGATCTCGGCCTCGCACCAGGCCAGGTCAAAACTGGCGACTTGGTGCTCATCGAGCTTGTCGCCGGACAGGCCTTTGCCGCCTGCACATTGGCCTTTGATCCAGACCAGCGACTTCTTGACCAGTGCATCGGCCACGTCCAGATACCGCTGTGCTTCTTCCATCCCACGTTTGACTTCAGTCATGGCTCATCCCTTGTTTGGTTATTGCGACGCGATTATTTTTTAGTGCGGTTGTTGACAATGTGCACAAACGAGCGCGACCGCAGCTCATCGAGCGTGATGCCAGTGGCCAGCACTTCCTGCTCTGTGATGGCACCGCAGGCCATGCCACGCAGGAAGAAATTCAGCAAACCTTGCCCGGTGGCCGCATCGTCAAAGGTGTTGCCAACCAGAGTAGCTTGCGCGGCTTTGTTCAAGAAGGCATTCAGGCGCGCCGAGGCGTCGGCCAGGCCGCTCAAAAAGAAGGTGTCGATGGCCGCATAACGCACCGGCAACTGTCCGGGGTTCAAGTCCCAGCCTTGGTAATAGGCGTGGCGCAGCGAGTGCATGATGTTGTCGAAATGCAGCTTCCAGGCGCCGTGCACCACAGCGCGGTTTTCTTCCTGCTGCAGGGGCGTCAAAGCGCCATCTTTCGGCGCCTTGTGCGGGCCGATCGGCATGCTGGTGGTCGCGCCGTCGCTGATGGTGATGCCGGTTCCGGCCAGGCTGACCTGCAGCACATGGCGAGCAAAGTCGCATGCCGGGTGGGTGTGGCCCTGGTGGGCGGCGGTGATGTTGCACGAAGCCGTGTAGTCGTAGGTGCCAAACACGGCAGATCGGCAACGCCCACCCGCTGCTTCCACCAGCAAGGGCACTGTGTTCTCCCCCTTGTAGTTGATGATCGACTGGGTCGTTTCGATCATGATTTCCATGCGCAGCGAATCTTTGGCAAAGCCCAGCTTGGCTTCAAGGTTGGCCAAAATCTTGGCGCAGGTGCTGACCTGCGCAGCCGTCACCACCTTGGGCAGCGTGACGATGAAGTTGTCGGGCAGCTTGCCGCCCGTCTTTTCAGCCAGCCGGGTCAGAAAAATGTCCAGCGTGCGGATTGAGCGTGCCTTGCATTCATCCGAAAAGGTTTTGACCCGAATCCCGATGAAGGGCGACAAGATCTTGTCGGCCATGCCTTGGGCCACTTCATCGGCTGCCTGGACAGCGTGGCCGTCTTCTTCGGCGTCGGGGCGGTTGCCGTAGCCGTCTTCAAAGTCGATGCGGTTGTCTTCAATCGCCTCGGTTTTGAGTTTGTGCAGCACCCGGTTGTAGACCGTGTAGGCCAGCCAGGCCGGGGGGTTGGACACACGCACTTTGTCAGCGTTTTCTTCCAGCGCGCGGGTCAGGCCGGCCAGTTCGATCGAGTTGGCGGGCAGCGTGTCGGCACCGGGCAGGCCCAGCGCACGGGCAAACACGCCGTAGTTGGGCGCGTAGGTGTCCAGTGTCTTGAGGGCAAGATCACCGAGCTTGCTGGCAAACCCGGCCTTGAACAGGTTGGCACCCCCGTAAACGGTATGGACCGGCTGGCGTTCAAAGGAGTCCGCAGGGTAGTGTGATTTGAACTCGCCATTGGACTGGGCCAATTCCTGGCAATAGGCATGCACTTCGTCAGGGGTCAGGGTGAACTTCATGGTGTGTCTCGGTGAGGGTTGGCAGAAAAACCATTTGCCGGGGCCGCCTCGCAACGTCCAGATGACATTTGGACTTTTGGGAGCCCAAAGTGACGAGGGGGTTGAGGGTGCGCTGAGCTAGCGGCCACTTCTGGCAGATTGATTGGTATCAAGCGGAAAATTATAGCGTTGGCGCTTGGAAACCACGTGCATCGCGGGGATTCAAAGACAACGTGGTGCGGAGCAAGCCGGTACGCAGGCCTATGGGCTGGTCAGCCTATTTTTGGGCTGCAGCGCCCGGTTAACATGCGCGACCAGCTATCTTTTCAGGAGTAATTTTCATGCAGCGCCGCCAACTCGTTCAACTCGCCGGGGCCGCCATGGCCAGCGCCGCCTTCGGGGCGCAAGCCCAGAGCTTCCCAAGCAGGCCCATCAAACTCATTGTGGCCTTCCCGGCGGGTGGACCGACTGACATCACCATGCGGGTGCTGGCCGAAAACGCCGCCAAAATTCTGGGGCAAAGTGTGATTGTGGAAAACAAGCCCGGCGCTGGTGGCACTTTGCCTGCGCAGGCACTGCAAACCGCCACGCCCGATGGCTACACGCTGGCGCAAATACCGCTGGGCGTGTTTCGCCTGCCGTACACCACCAAAATCAATTGGGACCCGGTCAAGGACATCCGTTACGTGCTCAATGTCACCGGCTACGCCTTTGGCTTGGTGGTGCCGGCTGATTCACCGCTCAAGAGCTGGACCCACTTTGTCGGCTGGGCCAAGGCCAACCCGGGCAAGCTGAGCTACGGCTCCACCGGCACGCTGACCAGCCCGCACCTGACCATGGAACTGATCGCCCAGAAACTGGGCCTGGAATTGCTGCACATTCCCTACAAAGGCAGCGCAGACCTTATGCAGGCGATTGCGGGCGGGCACATCATGTCTGCCGCCGATTCGACCGGCTTTGCGCCCTTGGTAGAGGCAGGCAAGCTGCGCGTCATCAACACTTGGGGCGAGCAGCGTTTGCCGAAGTTCCCCGACGCACCCACACTCAAGGAGCTTGGGCTGGGCTTGGTGCAAAACTCACCATTTGGCCTGGGCGCGCCGCGTGACACACCGCCCGCACTCGTTCAGCACCTGCACGACGCCTTCAAGCAGGCCATGGAGCAGGAAAACTACAAAGCCGCCCTGGCACGCTACGACATGGTGCCCATGTACATGAGTTCAGCGGGTTACAGCAAGTTTGCGCAGGAGACTTTTTTGCGTGAAAAAGCGCTGGTGGACAAGCTTGGGTTGGGCAAAGCGCCGTAGGTTTTGGGCATAAATGGGCGTTATTTACTATTATCTTGATAGCTGCTCGCGCAAGCTAGACAAGCGCTAGAGGCCAATTTTGCTTAAAACCGTACGTAAGCCATTGCAAGGATTTCGGCCTGCTCCTGCTGTGAACGCCGTTTAGCTTTCGGTGCGCGACAATAAGCGCATGAGCAAACCCGAAGCCACCCAACCTGACCTTCACGCTGCCAGCGCCGCTGCAGGCAGCGCCACGCCGACCACCGGTTCAGCTGGTGCCTACGACCCCAGCGTCAAGCAAAAAGCACAGGCCAAGCTGTCGCGCATCCCGGTCAAGGTGGTGCCGGGCGAGGTGCTCAAAAAGCCCGAGTGGATTCGCGTCAAGGCCGGTTCCCCCTCTACGCGTTTTTACGAAATCAAGGACACGCTGCGCGCCAACAAACTGGTGACGGTGTGCGAGGAGGCGAGCTGCCCCAACATTGGCGAATGCTTTGGCAAAGGCACGGCCACCTTCATGATCATGGGTGACAAATGCACCCGGCGCTGCCCGTTTTGCGACGTGGGCCACGGCCGCCCCGACCCGCTGGATGCCAGCGAACCACTCAAGCTGGCCCAGACCATTGCGGCGTTGAAGCTCAAATACGTGGTCATCACCAGCGTAGACCGCGACGATTTGCGCGACGGCGGTGCGCAGCATTTTGTGGACTGCATCACGCAAATTCGCCAGCTCGCGCCTGCTACCCAGATCGAAGTGCTGGTGCCCGATTTTCGAGGCCGCGACGACAAAGCTCTGGCCATTTTCAAGTCAGCACCGCCCGATGTGATGAACCACAACCTGGAAACCGCCCCGCGTCTGTACAAAGAAGCCCGCCCCGGCTCCGACTACCAGTTTTCGCTCAATCTGCTGAAAAAATTCAAAACCCAGCACCCCACGGTACCCACCAAGAGCGGCATCATGGTCGGTTTGGGCGAGACCGATGAAGAGGTGTTGCAGGTGATGCAGGACATGCGCGCGCACGACATCGACATGCTCACCATCGGCCAGTACCTGGCACCTTCGAGCGCGCACCTCACGGTCAAGCGTTATGTTCACCCCGATACCTTCAAACTGTTTGAGGCCCGTGCCTACGAGCTGGGCTTCAAACATGCCGCCGTGGGTGCCATGGTGCGTTCGAGCTACCATGCCGACCAGCAGGCCGGGCATGCGCTGGGCAACAGGTGAGCAATCTTTCGGATGGTGAAGCCGGCACCACACCCGGGCGTAAGATGGAAAGATCACCTCACACACAAGGCGCGTAACCTTGTGCAGCTCTGGAAAAAAAGATGCAATACCAAGAGGAATTTTCGGATGCAGAACTGGCCCGGATCATTGAAGAAGGGCTGATGTACATGTGCGCCTGCCCGGCGCAGGTGGCCCAAGGCCTGCGCCAGCTGCGTGAGTTGTACCGTTATCAGAACCAATGCATGCAAGACCCAGCCAACGTGTCCGTTGTTCACCAAACCATTTGCCACAGTACCATCCTTGCACACGCGCAGTTGCAGGATTGCCTCAACCGGGTTCTCGAACTCGAACAATGGGATCGCGCCACCTTGCGCATGCCGGCGGGGCTGCGTGTGCGCCAGTTGAAAGAACTCTCGGGGGACTGAGTGCCCGCATTTCGGGCAAAAATGCCGGCTACTCCAGCTTGCCGTACTGGGTGCCGCCAATCATGATGCCGCCATCGAGCGGCATCAGGTCGGACTGGTATTCGCGCTCTCCCACATGCACCGCTGGCAAGGACTTGCCGCTGTTCAGCGCGGCCATGAAGGCTTGAGTCTCTGCGTCTGAAATTGGCTGGTAGGGCGTGCGGGCCAAGGGCGTGCGGGTCGCCGGACGCGCACTGACGGGCGGCTGCGCCTTGGGTGCTTGTACAGCACCGGGTTTGTCGCCGACGCGCGAATAGCGCTCAAACTGTTCTTCGGTTTCGCTGACCCGCCAATAGATTCCGTCAATCAGGATGCCAAAGCGCTTGTGGGCGTCGACCCGTATGGTTTGCTCCAGCACCGAAAAACTTTTCGTGCGGCTGTCCTTGCAGGTGACAAATGATTTGGCCACGTCAATCATGGCGATGAAGCGGTGGTGCCGTTCGTCCACCGCCATCACCTTGAACTTGTACATGTTGGCGAGCACCTCCATCGACAAAAACGAGGCGCGGATGGATTGGTACAGCATTTCCTGTCTAAACGCCTTGCGCTCTTCCAGCGTCATGCGCTGGCTACTGCCTTGCGCACTGGCCTTCGCGGCAACGGCGGGTGCCGCGGGTTTGCTTTTGAACAACTTGAGGAATGAAAACATGTGACTTGCCCTATTGAGTCAAAAAATTTTAGGCATCTGCGCTGGCTTTGGCTCAGTAAATTCAGCGGCAAACAACACAAGCAGGCATTTATACCGCTTCAGCGCTGCTTCTGTTGTTTTCCCGCATGAAAAGAGCTGCAGTAGATCTGCACAACCTCCGGTCGGATGAAGTGCTTGCAACCATCAAGTTAGCTTGCATGACGCCGAAGAAGTCAAGGTGCGCAGCAAACGGGGGCTTGGACCATGAAAAATCTGTATTCTCAATACAACAGCACAAGCCCCTTGGTGCTTGTTCTCACGGGCTGTTTGTGCCGCCGTCAGCCATGAACACCGCCCCTAGCCATGGCGTGGGCACCAACCCGCAGGCCCTGAGTGCCTTTATCACGGCCAGCGAAAGTTACTCTATCGTTGCGTCGCAAGACATTGTGGATGTGCGCGGCCTCAAGCTTTGGGCCAAGGGCAATCCGGTGTCCTCGGCCTTGCAGCAACGCCTGCTGGACCGCAAGTTAAAACAGCCGCTGGAAGCTTGTTTGCTGGCCGAAGACGGGGTCACTGTTTTTACCTTGCACCACGACCTGAAAACATTTTTGGAGCAGGACACACCGCTGACCTTGGCGCTGCGCCCTTGGGCGAGCCTGCTGCTGGCGCAGGTGAAACAGTTGCCGCTGCATTCGGTGGCGCAGCTGCTGCTGACCACCGCCCTGGCGACACGACCCACTACCTTGCCCCATGCCGTCACGGCCATGGCCTTGGCGGGTGCCATTGCCAGTGGACGTTTCACGGGGGTCGATGTCCGCCTGGCCATGCTGGGGGGGCTGCTGCACGATGTGGGCGAGGTCTACATCCAGCCCGAGTACCTCGACCACGGCACTGCGCTCGATTCGGTAGGTCATAAACACCTGGTCGTCCATCCCAGGGTGGCGCAAATGCTGCTGGATGTGACCACCGACTATCCCAAAGCCTTGTGCCTTGCCATCGGCGAACACCACGAGCGCCTCGATGGCTCGGGATATCCGGCCCGACTGAGTGGCCAGCAGTTGTCGCCGCTGGGGCGTTTATTGGCCGTGGTGGAGGTCACCATGGGCCTGCTGCGCAACCCACAAGCGCCTTTGAACCGTGCAAGTTTTGCCCTGCGCGTGGTGCCTGGCGAGTTTGACCCCCAATGGGGTGGTCAGGTGAGCGACATGGCGCGCGCAGCCGGTGAGGTGTTGCCACCTGCGGCTGCGCACTCCCGCGCCGAGCAACTCCTGCCCATGACCCTGATCGACCGACGCCTGCACCAAACGCAAGAACTGGCCCAGACCCTCAAAAACCAAGGGCGAACGGGGCCGTTTTTTGAGATTATGGAAACCGCCCTGCTGCGCCTGAACCGCCTGCGCGTAGCCTGGAACGCCTTGGGCTTTTGGGGTCTGGACGCCAGCCAGCTCAGTTGCCAAGAAGCGTTTGAGCTGCAACTGGCCGGTGCCGAACTTCAACAGCGCCTGCGTGCGCTGCAACGCGAATGCATGCTGCTTTGCGAACGCTTGGGCGAGCTTGAAAAAACCCTGCTGGAACCGCTATGGCATGGGCTGCTGGACGGTCGGGTCAAGGTGTAGGGTCGCCTCAGCGGCGACAGCGCAACGGCTGCGGCTTCGTTGTTGCACATCACCAAGACAGGCATTCGAAATCGCCAAATCTGATAGCAAAATATGCCTTTTCCGCAAGTGTGGCGGACTTTCTTTGCTATCAGTTGAATAGCAATTCAAGTAGGGTGTCCAGAGGGGGCAAGCCCTGCGGAATCACTGCGGCGCTGATGGCGACGCTGCAGACGCGCTTGTCACGTCGGGTGAAGCGGGTCTTGGGGCGGCGCTTTGGTCAATGCGCTCGACCATCAGGTCCATGAACTTGTCCCCGCTGCCTGAAATGCGCACCCGCACCGGCAGGTAGTGCAGGCTGGGGGCAAACCAGATTTCGGCCTTGATCGGGCCGCGCGGTTTGGCAATGGGGCGGGGCTGCAGGCGAAAGGTTTGAACCGTTCCATACAAGGGGGTTTCAAGCATTTCTTCACCCACCACGTCGTACGTCCACATGTCCATGCCCTTGGGCCGCGCCAGCCAAATTTTGACTTCTGCGCCGACTTTCAGGGGCTCGCGTCCGGTGGAAAAACGGTGGCTGAGTTCCACCAGCTGGCTGGCCGTGTCCTGCACCGCCTCAGGGGCCTCGCGCAGATCGCCGTCGTTGAACTTGACCTGCCCACTTTCAAACGCCACTCGGCGCACCATGCCAAACAGCTCTTCCTGGTAGGCTTGCGGGATCAGGCCTGCTTCGGTCACTTCACCTTGGCTGGTCATGGACATGTTGACCAGCAGCGCCAGGCTTAAGTCAACCCGAACCTGATAGCGGTTTTTTTCGCGCTGCCATTGCACACGGGCGTTGCCGTCCACGTCGCCACGGTAGTAGCCTTTGAGTACATAGCTCAGGCGCGTGTCGGCGGGCCAGGTGTCGGGGGGCTCTTGCGGGGCTGGAGGTGCCGGCGCTTCATCAGCGATAGGCTGGTCTGGCTCGGCTTGCGCCGTGTTGGCGGTTTGGGCATCGGCCTGTGCATCGGTCAATTCTGGTGCCTGTTCGTCAGGAGCCGCTTGCTGCCCATCCGGGTCCATTTCTATGTCAGGTGCTTTTGCTGGCTGTTGCGGCGCATCCGCTGTAGTCGCCTTGACGGCTTTGGACGATTTGCGCTGCCGGGGCTGGGGCGAAGGCGGCACCGCCACGGTGCGGGTGGGCATGATCATCCGTGTAAACAGCGGGTCAGCCATCAGTGTGAGAGGTTTGACATCTTCCAGCTGATCGTGCAGCCAGGACAGGGCCAGCCCATGCGCCAACAGCACCCCTAACAGCAACAGGCCGATGGGACGCAGATTTATACGGCGAAGTGCCTCACCCACCTGGCGGCCTGGAAAGAATCGATTGCGTAAAAGTTTGCGTATGTCCACGACACCGATTGTCTCAGGCAATGCCTAAAATGAATGAATGACGCCAACCACCCCCGCAACTTCGTCCAGCCCTGCAGTGCCGAGGCGCAAATTGCCCATCGGCATCCAGACTTTTCGTGAAATTCGCGAAGAGAACTATTACTACGTGGACAAGAGCGGGATGGCGACGGACCTGGTCAACACCGGCAAGTATTATTTTTTGAGCCGCCCCCGGCGTTTTGGCAAAAGCCTGCTGCTGGACACCTTTCGCGCGCTGTTTGAAGGCAGCCGCGAACTGTTTAGCGGTTTGGCCGCTGAAACGCGCTGGGACTGGGGCAAAAAATACCCGGTGATTCGCATCAGTTTTTCAGACGGGGTGCTGCGTGACCGCGCCGAGCTGGATCAGCGCATCCGCGAAATTTTGCGCTTGAACCGGCAAGCCTTGGGTGTCTCGCGACCCGCCGACCTGCCTGAAAGCGACCTGGCCGGCAACCTGGCTGACCTGATTCGCCAAGCCAGCCAACACCACGGGCAGCGCGCCGTGGTGTTGATCGACGAGTACGACAAACCGATACTGGACAACATCACCCACAGCCCGGCGGCGCTGGAAATGCGCGAAGGCCTGAAAAACCTGTACTCGGTGCTCAAAGGTGCTGATGAGCACCTGAAGTTCGTTTTTTTGACCGGCGTCTCCAAATTCAGCAAGGTCAGCCTGTTTTCCGGGTTGAACAACCTGACCGACATCACGCTTGATCACCAGTACAGCGCGCTTTGCGGTTACACCGATGCCGATGTGGACAGCGTGTTTGCCCCCGAGCTGGACGGACTGAACCGGGAAGAAATCCGCCAGTGGTACAACGGCTACAACTGGACGGGCGCGAGCGTTTACAACCCGTTTGACCTGCTGCTGCTGTTTCGCAGCCGCGAGTTCCGCCCCTATTGGTTTGAAACCGGCACCCCCACCTTTTTGATCAAACTGCTCAGTGAACGCCAGTTTTTCTCGCCCGACCTCTCCCGCGTGGTGGCCACTGACACACTCTTGTCCACTTTTGACGTGGACAACATCCCGGTCGAAGCGCTGATGTTTCAGGCCGGTTACCTCACCATTGCCAGCGTCTGGCAAATTCCCGGGCGCATGGAGCTGACGCTCAAATACCCCAACCTGGAAGTGCAGGCCAGCCTGAACGACAGCCTGCTGCAGTCCTTCAGCGGCAACCCGGCGGTGCCTGGCCCCCAGGTCAGCCAGCTCTACCGGCTGCTGCAGGCCAACAATCTGCCTGCGCTGCAGGCGCTGTTCCACGCTTTTTACGCCAGCATCCCGCACGACTGGTACCGTAAAAACGAACTCTCCGGCTTTGAGGGTTATTACGCCAGCATCTTCTACAGCTACTTTGCCGCGCTGGGGCTGGACATCCGGCTGGAAGACAGCACCAGCAAGGGCCGCATCGACATGGCGGTGCTGTTCAATGCCAATGTCTACCTGTTCGAGTTCAAGGTGGTGGAACTCACCCCCGAGGGCCGCGCGCTGGCGCAAATTCAGGCGCAGGGTTACGCCGACAAATACAAAGCGGGCGGCGAGCCGATACACCTGATTGGTGTGGAGTTCAGCAAAGCCAGCCGCAACATTGTGGGCTTTGAGGTGCAAACCTTGCCACCCAGTAATACAGCATGAATGCTATATTAATGATAGCAGCTCGCGCAGATTAAATAAGCGCTGCAGGCTGATTTGACTACTTATGTATCACGACTCGGCATCTCTAGGCCGCACTGCCCAGCGCCAGCCCGGCGTGTTCGCGCAGCGGGTGAAAATGGATTTTGGGGAAGCGCTCTTGGGCCAACCGCACGTCGTAGGGGCTGGTACACAGGTAGGCTAGGGTGTCTGCCGCATCGCGCGCCATACGCTGCGGGTAGGCGTTGACGAATTCCTGCAGTTCCTTCGGGCTATCGGCGGTGATCCAGCGCGCGCCGGTGTACTGGCTGCTCTCAAGCCGAATGTCGGCGTCGTACTCGCCTTTAAGGCGGTGCTGCACCACCTCAAACTGCAACTGACCCACCGCCCCGAGCAGCATGTTGCCGCCCATCTCGGGGCGAAACACCTGAATGGCACCTTCTTCGCCCAACTGCGCCAGCCCCTGCTGGAGCTGCTTGGTACGCAGCGGGTTGCGCAGCACCACGGTCATGAACATCTCAGGTGCAAAGAATGGCAGGCCGGTGTAGAGCAGGTTGACGGAACCATCGGTGATGGTGTCGCCCAGCTGCACGCCGCCGTGGGTGGTAAAGCCCACAATGTCACCCGCGTAGGCTTCTTCTACCGCCTCGCGGCGCTGGCTCATGAAAGTGACCACGCTGGTGGGGCGCAGCTCCTTGGATGTACGCATGACTTTCAGCTTCATGCCCGGCGTGTACTTGCCGCTGGCCATGCGCACAAAAGCAATGCGGTCGCGGTGGTTGGCGTCCATATTGGCCTGTACCTTAAATACCACGCCGCTGAACGCGTCGTCGTCGGGCTGAACTTCCTTGACGACCGGCTGCTTGTTGACCACGAAAGAGCTGGTGCGCGGGCCCGGCGAGGGGGCCAGGTCAACCAGCGCATCCAGCACCTCCATCACACCAAAATTGTTCACGCCCGAGCCAAAAAACACCGGGGTCTGCTTGCCCGCCAGAAAGGCCGCGTGATCCCAGGTGGGAGAGGCACCGGTGGCCAGCTCCATGCTCTCAAACGCGGCATCAATTTCGAAGCCGAAGCGTTTGGTGAGGGTCTCGGTATCGGTGACGGGAATGGTTTCAAAATCTTGCGGACGGCGCTCGGAGCCGGACTCGAACACCGTCATGCCCCGCGTGCGCAGGTTGATGATGCCGCCAAAGGTTTTGCCCTGCCCCACCGGCCAGGTCATGGGCACGCAGGGCATGCCCAGTTCACGCTCGATCTCGTCCAGAATGTCCAGCGGGTCGCGCACCTCGCGGTCCATCTTGTTGACAAAGGTGATGATGGGCGTGTCGCGCTGGCGGCACACTTCAATCAGGCGGCGGGTCTGGCTTTCCACACCATTGGCGGCGTCAATCACCATCAGGGCAGAGTCCACGGCGGTGAGCACGCGGTAGGTGTCTTCCGAAAAGTCTTTATGGCCGGGCGTGTCCAGCAGGTTGATGACGTGGTCGCGGTAGACCATCTGCATCACGCTGGAGGCGACCGAAATGCCGCGCTGCTTTTCAATCTCCATCCAGTCGCTGGTGGCATGGCGGCTGGCCTTGCGCGCCTTGACAGAGCCCGCAATTTGAATCGCGCCCGAGAATAACAGCAGCTTTTCAGTCAGCGTGGTTTTACCAGCGTCGGGGTGGGAAATGATCGCAAAAGTGCGGCGGCGGCGGGTTTCGGCGGTGTAGGACACAGGGGGGTTCCAGAAGGTGGGGTGGGTGGGTGTACACCCTGCGGGCGTTGGCCCGGAAGGGGGTAATTTTAGCGGAGGTACCGCAGGTGCAGGCTTCGCCAAGCCTCCCGATGGATCGGGCGCCACATCCTGGATGGCCGGGAATTAGGGTAATTACGCAGTGGAATTGTCAACAGCTTCGTATAATCGACCGTTCCGAGGAGCGCTGCAGTTCAGATTCATTGAACGAGGCTCGGATCTTCAACTGCGCTCACCCACGGGTCTGTGTGGTGAGCTTTCCCCCAAAAGTTTCCCGCTCAGGCGAGTGTTTTTCAAATTTACTTTTGGACTGAACTATGAGCGCTTTGAAACCTGCGAAAACCGAAGACTACAAAATTGCCGACCTGAGCCTGGCCCCTTGGGGTCGCAAAGAGTTGACCATTGCCGAGACCGAAATGCCCGGCCTGATGGCCATCCGCCAGGAATTTGCCAAGGCACAGCCCCTCAAGGGTGCCCGCATTACCGGCTCGCTGCACATGACCATCCAGACCGGCGTACTGGTCGAAACCCTGCAAGCCCTGGGTGCCGAAGTGCGCTGGGCTTCGTGCAATATTTTCTCGACGCAAGACCACGCCGCAGCGGCCTTGGTGGCTCAGGGTACGCCCGTGTTTGCGCACAAAGGCGAATCACTCGAAGAGTACTGGGACTTTACCCACCGCATTTTTGAGTTCGGTCCCAAGGGCAGCAAGACCGAGGGCCCGAACATGATTCTGGACGACGGCGGTGATGCTACGCTCTTGATGCATTTGGGCACCAAGGCCGAGAAAGACATCAAGCTGCTCGCCAAGCCCGGCAGCGAAGAAGAAATTTGCCTCTTTAACAGCATCAAGGCCAAGCTCAAGGTGGACCCCACCTGGTACAGCCGCCGCCTGAAAAACATCATCGGCGTGACCGAAGAAACCACCACCGGCGTGATGCGTTTGGAAGAAATGTCCGCCAAGGGCACGCTGGCGCTGCGCGCCATCAACGTGAACGACTCGGTCACCAAGAGCAAGTTCGACAACTTGTACGGTTGCCGCGAGTCTTTGGTGGACGCCATCAAGCGCGCCACCGATGTGATGGTGGCGGGCAAGGTGGCTCTGGTGGCAGGGTACGGTGACGTGGGCAAGGGTTCGGCCCAAGCACTGCGCGCACTCTCGGCCCAGGTCTGGGTCACCGAGATCGACCCGATCAACGCCCTGCAAGCCGCCATGGAAGGCTACAAGGTCGTGACCATGGAATACGCCGCCGACAAGGCCGACATTTTTGTGACCGCCACCGGCAACAAAAACGTCATCACCTACAAGCACATGGAGGCCATGAAGGACCAGGCCATCGTTTGCAACATTGGTCATTTCGACAATGAAATCGACGTGGCGTCACTGGAAAAACTCAAGTGGGACGAGATCAAGCCGCAAGTCGATCATGTGATTTTCCCGGCCACCAAGGGCAAGAATGCCAAGCCTGAAAAGCGCATCATCCTGTTGGCCAAGGGCCGCCTGGTGAACCTGGGTTGCGGCACCGGTCACCCCAGTTTTGTCATGTCCTCCAGTTTTGCCAACCAGACCATTGCGCAGATCGAACTGTTCACCAAGACCAAGGACTACAAGGTCGGCAAGGTGTACGTGTTACCCAAGCACCTGGACGAAAAAGTCGCGCGTTTGCACCTGGGCAAAGTCGGTGCCATGCTGACCGAACTGTCCGACGAGCAGGCCGCTTACCTTGGTGTTTCCAAGTCCGGCCCGTACAAAAAAGACACCTACAGGTATTGATCAAAGCACCCTATGCGGGCTGATCAACTGCTGGTGGCGCGCGGTCTGGCGAGCACCCGCTCCCAGGCCCAGCGCCTGATTGCCGATGGTGTGCAATGGAAAAAGGGCGATGACTGGAAAACCGTGGCCAAAAATGGCGACGAGATCCCAAGCGAGGCCCCGATTCAATTGCTGGACGACTCACAAGCGCGTTACGTGTCGCGCGGTGGTCTCAAACTGGAAGCCGCCCTGAAGCAGGTGGGTTTGTCCGTTGCCGGACTGGCTTGTCTGGACGTGGGCCAATCTACCGGGGGGTTTACCGACTGCCTGCTGCAGCACGGGGCCAAGTCAGTGGTGGGTGTGGATGTGGGCAGTGCCCAGCTGCACCCGCGCCTGCGCGAAGACCCGCGTGTTCTGTGTGTTGAAAAAGTCAATGCCAGAGCCTTGTCTGCTACTGATTTAGTAGCTGCTTACGCATACAGTACGGGCGCAGATGGCCAATTTGATGTCGAAGATGAGGGCGGCGAAACCGGCAAAGATCAAGACGTTTCCTTGTCCGAGTTTGCCCCCGAATTCGATGTGATTGTGGCTGACCTGTCGTTCATCTCGCAAACCCTGGTGCTGCCAGCCGTGGTGCCTTTGCTCAAGGCAGGGGGCGTCTTATTGACCCTGGTCAAGCCCCAGTTTGAGCTGCAACCCGGCCAGGTCGGCAAGGGCGGCATCGTGAAAGATGACGCCATGTACACGGTGGTTGAATTGCGCCTGCGCCAGGCTTGCGCTGCCCTTGCGTTAACGGTCACCGATTGGTTCGACTCGCCCATTGAAGGGGGCGACGGTAACCGTGAGTTTTTCATTTGTGCCCGCAAGGTGGGCCACCCTGACTAGAAAATGTCTAGAAATCTTTGAGAAATCTGCCATGACCGAGACCCCTCGCATTCCCCTGAGTATCGAATTTTTTCCACCCAAAACCCCGGAGGGCGTGGAAAAGCTGCGTCTGGTGCGCCAGCAGCTGTATGCCCTGAAGCCCGAGTTTTGTTCGGTGACCTTTGGCGCTGGTGGCTCTACCCAGGAAGGCACTTTCAATACCGTGCGCGACATCTTGGCCGAAGGCATGGCCGCCGCCTCGCATTTTTCCTGCATTGGTGCCACCAAAGCCACCGTGCGCGAGCAGTTGGCGATGCTCAAAGCCATGGGGGTGAAACGGCTGGTGGCCTTGCGCGGTGATTTGCCCAGTGGTTATGGTGCAGGCGGTGAATTTCACTACGCCAGCGATCTGGTTGCCTTTATCCGGGAAGAAACCGGGAATGACTTTTTGATCGAAGTCGCCGCTTACCCCGAGATTCACCCCCAAGCCAAGTCACCCGCCAGCGATTTGCAGGCGTTTGCCGCAAAGGTCAAGGCAGGTGCGAACTCGGCCATTACCCAGTATTTTTACAACGCCGACGCCTACTTTCATTTTGTTGCCGAAGCCGATGCACTGGGTATCACCATTCCGGTGGTGCCGGGCATCATGCCCATTACCAGTTCCACCCAGCTCATGCGTTTCAGTGATGCCTGCGGTGCTGAGATTCCGCGCTGGATTCGCCTGCGTTTGCAAGCGTTTGGCGACGATGCGGCGTCCATCAAGGCCTTCGGGCTGGACGTGGTTACCGACCTGTGCGAGCAGTTGCGCGCTGGCGGTGCACCGGGCTTGCATTTTTACGCCATGAACCAAAGTGCAGCAACTTTGGAAATTTGCCGCCGGTTGGGTTGTTGAGGGCAGGGGTGTCGGATTGGTTTACAGCCTGAGTGAGCACTGCATACAGGCATGCTTTTGAAATTGTGAAAGACTTTGTAAGTCTTTGATATTTAACAGCAAACACAAGTAAAAATGAGGGCGGCACGAATCATGCGTGTCACGCTCTGTTTACAGTTTGTTGTTCAAATTACTCGAAATTTCTCAAAATTTCTCGGATATGGGAAAAATAATGAAGCCGCATAAAGCTGTGTTTCCTGTGAATCAGGACCGCGGTGCCGATCGATTCGATACCGAATTGCCCGTCGACATGAGTGGTGCGAAGGGCTTGACCCGCAACATCAGTGCGACGGGTGTTTATTTCGAAACACAAGGCTCGCAAGAACCAGGCTCACGCGTGAACTTCACGGTTGAAGTCACCGTTCGCGGAGAGGTGCTCAAGCTGGTTTGCGAAGGTGAGGTTGTGCGGGTAGACCGCAAAAATGGCGTAACTGGCATTGCCGCAAAACTCGGCAAGTCCTTTTTTACCAACGTTGCCACCAGCTAAACGCGAAAATACAAGCGTAAAAATCTTGCTGGTGCGGTTTGTGAAAGGTCGCTCAAGCCGCCAGTTTTGCACTCACAAAATCGGTCAATGACCCTACGGTGGAAAAAGTGGTGCCATCAATATCGTCGTCGTGAATCGTCAAACCAAACTGCGCTTCAAGCGTTGTGATCAGCGTGACAACCGCCATGGAATCGAGCTCAGGAAGGGCCCCGAGCAAAGGCGTTTCACGTGTGAACGTGGCCGACCGGCCGTTCAAGCTCAGACTGTGATCAAGAACGCGAAGCACTTCTTTTGCAACATTCAATTGGAACTCCCTAACTTTCATGCCTCGGATGGTCGCGCACTCCGAACCATGCAAATTTGTTTTTTTACGTTAACGTAACGAACGAATCAGGGCAGGCTGCCCGAAACGGCTCATTTTAGAGTCCAAAGGCTTCCCAAGCCTGTGAGATACTTTTCCGCTGCAGGCCTATTTCTCGTAGCGTCTGCAGTATCTGCCGCCCCATATCTTTTATGACCGAATCCAACCTGCTGCATGAACTGATAACGCTGGCGGCCCACCGAACACCGGCGGCGTTGGCGCTAACTGATGGCGGCATACATGTGAGCTATGCCGATTTGGCAGCTGGGGTTGCCCGGTTCGCGGCCGGCTTGGCGGGCGTGGGGTTGGCGCGTGGCGAGCGGGTGGCTGTCTACCTTGAAAAGCGGTTTGAGACGGTGATAGCCAGCTTTGGTTCGGCGGCGGCTGGGTGTGTTTTTGTGCCGGTCAATCCCTTGCTCAAGCCAG
This sequence comes from Candidatus Rhodoferax bjergmarkensis, assembly GCA_016708345.1. Classification (GTDB taxonomy): domain Bacteria; phylum Pseudomonadota; class Gammaproteobacteria; order Burkholderiales; family Burkholderiaceae_C; genus Rhodoferax; species Rhodoferax bjergmarkensis. The sequence continues at coordinate 32,631 of JADJFX010000008.1, read as the reverse complement.
AACAAGTGGCCTTTATTCTGCGCGACTGCAATGTGCGTGTGCTGGTCACCTCACCTGCACGACTGCCTTTGCTGCATACCGTTTTGAGCACCTGTCTTGATTTGCGTCATGTTGTGGTCACGGATGCGTCGGTTGACGCTCAAGCATCCGATGGCACCAGCACTGTGCAGGTGCCTGCGCCTTTGGAGACCGTTCGCTGGAGTGATTTGCTGAGCAACGCGCCGACTCGACATGGACACCGCGTGATTGACGCGGACATGGTGGCCATTTTGTACACCTCTGGCAGCACCGGCAGTCCCAAAGGCGTGGTTCTGTCGCATCGCAACATGGTGGCCGGGGCCAAAAGTGTGGCGTCTTACCTTGAAAACGACGCGCAGGACACCTTGCTTGCAGCCTTGCCCTTGTCGTTTGATGCGGGTTTCAGTCAGTTGACAACGGCTTTCCATGTGGGCGCACGGGTGGCACTGCTGAACTATTTGCTGCCCCGCGATGTGCTCAAGACCATGGCGCGTGAAGGTGTGACGGGCCTGACCGCCGTGCCGCCCTTGTACATTCAACTGGCGCAATTGGAGTGGCCAGCCGCTATTCAAGAAAAATTGCGCTACTTTGCCAACACGGGGGGGCGCATGCCGCGTGAGACTTTGGGCTTGTTGCGCCAACGGGTGCCCCAGGCCAAACCATTTTTGATGTATGGCCTCACGGAGGCCTTTCGGTCCACTTACCTGCCGCCCGAAGAGGTGGACCGGCGCCCCGACTCCATTGGCAAAGCCATTCCGAACGCCGAAATTCTGGTCCTGCGCGACGATGGCACGCCCTGCGCGCCAGACGAGCCCGGTGAACTGGTTCACCGGGGTGCCCTGGTGGGAATGGGGTACTGGAATGATGCTGAAAAAACGGCTGAACGCTTCAAAGCACTCGCGGTCGACGCAGCCGCCCACCCGGCGGGCCTGCAATTGCCCGAATTCGCTGTTTTTTCCGGTGACACGGTGTGTCGCGACGCCGAAGGCTTTCTGTACTTTATAGGTCGGCGTGATGAGATGATCAAAACGTCGGGTTATCGGGTCAGCCCGACCGAGGTCGAAGAAGTCTTGTACGCCACCCGGCTGGTGCAGGAGTGTGTGGCTTTTGGCGTGGACCACCCAATGCTTGGGTGTGCTATACATATGATAGCTACTTGCGCAGATTCTACGTGCGCTACAGCCGAAAAAACCTTGATACATGAGTGCCGCTCCCGGATGCCTGCCTATATGGTGCCCGCCAGCATTGAAATTGTTGCCGGCCCCCTGCCACGCAACCCGAATGGCAAGATCGACCGCAAACTATTGTCCACCGAGTGGATCCGGCGCCATCGGGCGTGAATACGCACCTCCTTGATCCAGCACTGCTTAAACCATGACACTTTCTGAAAGTCACCTGCCAAAGCATGCGGCCCTTGAGCAGTTTCCCGCCAGCGAAGGCGAGTTGCTGATTGGGGGGCTGCGTTTGTCACTGCTTGCCGCCAGGGTGGGGCAAACCCCTTTTTACGCTTATGACCGCTCCCTCATAAGTTCGCGTGTCTCCCAGCTGCGCGCTGTGCTTCCCGGTGGGGTCAAACTGCATTACGCGATGAAGGCCAATCCGATGCCCGCGGTGGTGGGGTACCTGGCGGGGTTGGTGGATGGCATCGATGTGGCCTCGGCGGGTGAGTTGAAAGTGGCCCTGGATGCAGGGGCCAAGCCACAGGAGATCAGTTTTGCCGGGCCAGGCAAGCGTGAGGCCGAGTTGCGCCAGGCGGTGGCGTCGCGGGTGCTGATCAATGTCGAGTCGTTTCGTGAAGTGGCCGCATTGGAGGCGATCTCCAGTGACCTGGGGTTGCCTGCCCGTGTGGCGGTACGGGTGAATCCGGACTTTGAGCTCAAAGGTTCCGGCATGAAAATGGGCGGTGGGCCCAAGCAGTTTGGGGTGGATGCGGAGCAAGTCCCCTTGGTGTTGGCGGAAATTGGCCGCGCCGGTCTGGCCTTTGAAGGTTTTCACTTGTTTGCCGGTTCGCAAAATCTGCATGCAAAGGCCATTTGCGAAGCCCAGCAAAAGTCGTATGAGTTGGCCGTTCGACTGGCACATGATGCCCCGCTGCCGGTGCGTTCATTGAATTTGGGTGGCGGGTTTGGTATTGCCTATTTCCCGGGGGAGCAGCCGCTCGATCTGGCACCCATTGGGGATAACCTGGCGAATTTGGTCGAACGAGCCAGCACCGAGCTGCCGCAGGCTTCGCTGGTGATGGAGCTGGGCCGGTATCTGGTTGGTGAAGCGGGTGTTTATGTGGCCCGCGTCGTGGACCGAAAAATTTCCCGGGGGCAAGTGTTTTTGGTTTTGGACGGAGGCTTGCACCACCATTTGGCGGCATCCGGTAATTTTGGCCAGGTCATCCGTAAAAACTACCCTGTTTTGATTGGCAATAAAGTCGATTCAGCGGAGACCGAATCGGTTTGCGTGGTGGGGCCGCTGTGTACGCCGCTGGACCTGCTGGCTGACCGCATGACGCTTTCGGTGGCGCAGGTGGGGGATTTTGTTGTGTTGCTGCAGTCAGGAGCCTATGGCGCAAGTGCCAGTCCACAAGGTTTTTTGGGGCACCCGCCTTGCGCTGAGGTGCTGGTTTAGGTGGTGTGTGGCGGCGGCTGCCGGACTGTGATCAAAAGCTGACTAAGTCCGCAAATTCGCGCTGCACAGGTTGGTCGATGCTTTGAAACCCTGGCGGTCACGTGTAATATGAACGACCGCTGTGCTGGTGGAGTGCATGGGCGTTATTACAAGTGCTTAGTTGCAGAAGTCCGCGATACATCGAAAAGTGCTTTGCGCTGCGAGTGCAAGGCGCAAACCACAGCCATAGCACCAGCTATGGCGCGGATTTGCAACGCAGCAATCGTAGATGCAAAGCATTTTGAATGTCGCGAGATTTCTGCAACTAAGCACTATCCACATCCTGAACTGAGCAAGAGAGCGTGGACTCACAACATGATCAAGATATTTAATCATTACTTCCACAAGCGCACACTCTTACAGATTTTTTTCGATCTTGGTTTGGTGGTGGCAACCTTGGTGGTGGGCATCCTGACCCAGGTGCCTGAACCGGTAGCAGTTTCATCATTGCTCATTAGCACGTCTGTGCTGTTGCTTGCGGGTATCCTGCTCATCAATGCCAGTCTGGGCTTTTACCAGCGTGTTCATATTCGAACCTTTGGACAAACGAGTGCACGGGCGGCGTTGGCCTTTTGTTTTTCGTTGCCACTGGTGTATGGGTTCTTTCATCTTTCACCCATGAAGCTGGAAAGTGGAAGAATGTTATTGATGATTGTGGTGGCGGGGTTGACCCTGCTGCTGGTCAATCGGGTTTATTCGATGCATGCCAAGTCCAGAACCATGCTGCGCCAGCGGGTGTTGATTTTTGGAACCGGCACACGGGCCAAGCTGGTGGCCAAGACGCTAAAAAAATCAGACCCCAATGTCGATTTGATCGGCTATTACGCCAGCCCCAATGAGGCAGAAGCGGAAATTTCCGCGTGGGGCCGTTTGTCGCCGAACAAATCATTGACGGACATTGTCATGGATGAACAGGTTGATGAAATCGTGGTTGCGTTGTCCGAACGTCGCGGAGGCAGCATGCCGCTGCGTGAACTGCTCGATTGCAAGCTGCAGGGCGTGCGGGTGGTTGACATTGCCACCCACTTTGAAAAAACTTTGGGTCAGATCAGGCTTGACTCGGTCTCTGCAGGCTGGCTTATTTTTGGTGAGGGTTTTGGGCAGGGCTGGGTGCGCGCCATGGTGAAGCGAGTTTTTGATATGGTGTTCGCTGCGATTTTGATGGTGCTGACTTTTCCAATCATGCTGGTGACGAGCATTTTGATTGTGCTGGAGAGCGGCTCGCCCATTTTGTACCTTCAGGAGCGCGTTGGTTTGAATGGCCGACTGTTCAATGTCGTCAAATTTCGCAGCATGCGAACCGACGCCGAAAAAGATGGCAAACCACTGCCATCCATCACCTCAGCAACAGCCACAGATGATCGTTTAACCCGGGTTGGCAAGATTATTCGTAAGTTGAGAATTGACGAGTTGCCCCAGTTGTTCAGTGTGTTGGCCGGTGACATGAGTTTGGTGGGGCCTCGCCCCGAGCGCCCCTACTTGGTGGATAAGTTGACACAGGAAATTCCCTATTTTGCTGTGCGCCAGAGCGTCAAGCCTGGTATTACAGGTTGGGCCCAGGTTCGCTATCAGTTCGGAGCATCCGCAGAAGATTCAGCAGAGAAACTTCAGTACGACCTGTATTACGTTAAAAATCACACTTTGTTTCTTGATCTCGTGGTTCTTTTTGAAACTGTTGGTGTTGTCTTGACGGGCAAGGGCTCCCATTAGGCTCAAATGACAACAGCTATGCAGTTGTGCCGCTTCTACTTTAGGTTTTAGCCATGGATCGCAGTAACCTTCTCCTGACGGTATTGTCCTTCGGTCTGGTCAGCGTGTTCTATGCGGCTTTTGCACTGCGGCTGCTCCAGGTTGACTACTTTCGGGTGCCACGCGAGTGGTCCAAGCTTGCCATACTCGCGGCCGTCGTGTTCAGTGCGCTGTGGGGCTGCTTTGGTTTGGTGACGCTGGGAACAGAGCACGCATTGCCTTTGGCCCTGAGCAGTTTGTCGGATCAACTTAGGTACGCAGGTTGGTATGCATTCCTGTTGTTATTACTTCGGTCGGACAGCGCGCAAAAAAAGTCACGCAGAGGCACTGACTGGATGGTTTTTGTCGCCATTGTTTTGACGATGTTTGGCCTGTTCGCATGGTTTTCAGAGGTGATGGGGTTTGAAAAATTTGGTGACGCCACGAGACAGCTGCTGTTCAGTTCAATGGCTTTTCCGGTTTTTGGCATGGTCTTGCTGGAGCAGGTTTTCAGGAGCGCCACGGAAGATTCGCTCTGGAGCATCAAACCTTTGTGTCTGGGTTTGTCTGGGGCATTTATATTTGATTTGTATTTGTTTTCGCAGGCCGTCCTGTTCAATCATCGAGACGATGATGCCCTGAGCATCCGTGGCGCGGTTCATGCTGCCATCGTGCCATTGCTGCTGCTCTCAAGTACGCGCAGCCACGACTGGATCTCAAACATACGCATCTCTCCCAAGGCGGCGTTTCATTCTGCAACCTTGCTGATTGCTGGCGTCTATCTGATGTTTATTTCGGCGGTCGGCTATTACTTGCGCCATTTTGGGGGTGAGTGGGGGCGGGCTCTACAGTTGGGCTTGGTGATTTTTGCCTTGAGTGCTCTTGTGATGCTGTCATTGTCCAGCGCGGTGCGGGCGAAGTTGCGCGTATTTTTGGGCAAGCATTTTTTTCGCTATCGATACGACTACCGGGAGGAGTGGCTCAAGTTCACCCGCGCCTTGTCGGTTAAAAATTCACCCCAAGAGATGGGGCAGCAGGTGGTTCGGGCACTGGCAGATATGTTGGAGAGCCCCGCCGGGGGGCTCTGGCTGAAAACCAAGGGCGAGGCGGCGTTCAGTCAGACCGTGCGCTGGAATATGGCTGAAGTGCTTGCCAAGGAAGAGGTGAATTCACCCATGTGCCAATTCATGCTGACCAGTGGATGGGTGATTAATCTGGAGGAATACCGATCCTTTTCCCGGCGCTATGGGGCTCTGAAGTTGCCAGCCTGGTTGCGTGAATTGGCCCAGGCCTGGCTGGTCGTGCCCTTGATGGTGGGGGACGACATCATCGGTTTTGTCGTGCTGGCGAGTTCCAGGACGCGAATGGACGTGAACTGGGAGGTCAATGACTTATTGAAAACAGCCGGTCAGCAAGCTGCCAGCTTTTTGGCGCAAATGCAGGCTACCGAGGCCTTGCTGGAGGTGCGCAAGTTTGACGCATTCAACCGGATGTCGGCCTTTGTGGTGCACGATTTGAAAAACATCGTGACCCAGCTATCTTTGATGATGAAAAATGCCAAGCGCTTGGGCAATAACCCGGAATTTCAGCAAGATATGTTGCTGACGGTTGAAAATACACTGGATCGAATGCGCCAAATGATGCTTCAGCTGCGCGAAGGGGCCACACCGCCGGGTGCAGCATTTGGTGTCAATCTTGGTGCCATCGTTCAACGCATTGAAAAGGTGGTAGCCGGGCGTGGCAGAAAGCTCGAAGTTGAGTTGCTGGAGTCGGTGGATGCGCGCGGTCATGAAGAACGGCTGGAGCGAATCATTGGCCATGTTGTGCAAAATGCATTCGATGCCACGGAGCCGACCGGGCGTGTCTGGCTGCGGCTGGACCGTGCCGGTGGCCAGGCACGCATTGTGGTGGCGGATACCGGACAGGGTATGACCCAGGACTTTATTCGGGATCGCTTGTTCAAACCATTTCAGACCACCAAGCAAGCCGGGATGGGCATCGGAGCTTACGAAAGTTTTCAGTATGTGCAGGAACTGGGGGGAAAAATAGAAGTTGAAAGTGAACTGAAAAAGGGTACAACCGTCACAATACGCTTGCCGTTATTTGAAACCCAGAAGGAATCAGACCTTCATTCGCTTGGAGCCGTATGACCCCCGAAAGAACGCGTTCATTGTTGATTGTGGAAGACGATTTGGCTTTGCAAAAGCAAATCAAGTGGTCGCTTGACCGATTTGAGTCAAGCACCGCCAATGACCGTGAGTCTGCTTTGTTGCAACTGCGAAGATCCAATCCGGCCGTGGTGACCATGGACTTGGGCCTTCCGCCAGACGCAGATTCGGTGTCTGAGGGGTTCCGCTTGCTGGAGCAAATCATTGCGTTTGACCCGAACATCAAAGTGATTGTTCTGACAGGGCAGAACGACCAGGCCAATGCCCTGCGGGCGGTCGCGATGGGGGCGTATGACTTTTTTGCCAAACCGTTCGAGCCGGAATTGCTCAACCTCACCATTGAGCGTGCATTCCGCTTGTTTGAGCTCCAAAGCGAGAACCGACGGTTGCAGGAGTTGCACCAGCCCGATGCGTTGTCCGCCTTGATGACGCGTGACCCCCAGATGATGCGCATCTGCCGAACCATTGAAAAAGTAGCAAGCAGCAATGCCACGGTCATGTTGCTGGGTGAAAGTGGCACGGGCAAAGAGGTGCTGGCGCGGGGCTTGCACCAAGCGTCATCGCGGCGGGGTGAAAAGTTTGTTGCCATCAACTGTGCGGCGATTCCTGAAAATTTGATCGAAAGCGAACTGTTTGGCTATGAAAAAGGTGCTTTTACCGGTGCCGCCAAAATGACCTTGGGCAAAATTGAAACGGCCAATGGCGGCACGCTGATGCTTGACGAAATTGGTGATTTGCCTTTTCAGTTGCAGGCCAAACTGCTGCGGTTTTTGCAAGAGAGAGTCATTGAGCGCGTGGGTGGCCGGACAGAAATTCCGGTGGATGTCCGAATTGTTTGCGCAACCCATCAGGATTTGAAAGCCTTGAGCAAAGAATCCAGATTTCGGGAGGACTTGTATTACCGGCTGGCTGAAATCGTCATCGACATCCCCCCCTTGCGCGCACGCATCGGGGATGCGGCGCTGCTGGCCCATGCGTTTGTGCGCCGGTTTGCTCAGGAGCAAAATCGTTCCTTGATGACGCTCAGTGAAGAGGCCGTGCGGGCGATCGAGTTGCACCCATGGCCTGGCAATATTCGTGAGCTGGAAAACTGCATCAAGCGCGCCACCATCATGGCCGATGGCAACCAGATCACCAGTCAGGATGTGGGTTTGAAAACCTCTGACGTTGACGAGGTTGACAGTTCGCTGGACCTGCGCCTGATCCGCGAGGCTGCCGAAAAGCGGGCCATCATTGCGGCCCTGGGACGGGTCAATGGAAACATGGTCAAGGCGGCCGATTTGCTGGGCGTGAGCCGCCCCACGCTTTACGATTTAATGCACCGATTGGGGCTGAAGTAATGGTTGCACATTAACGGCCGTAAACGTCTTCAAACCGAACGATATCGTCCTCACCCAAGTAAGAGCCCGATTGCACTTCTATCATCTCCAGTGGCACGCGGCCGGGATTCTCCAGACGATGAACCGTTCCGAGCGGAATAAAAGTAGATTCATTTTCTGACAACAAGAACGATTTTTCGCCGCTGGTCACTTTGGCGGTGCCGCTCACCACAATCCAGTGCTCTGCCCGGTGATGGTGCATTTGCAGTGACAGCGTGCCGCCGGGCTTGACCACAATACGCTTGACCTGAAAACGCTCGCCAGAGTCCACGCTGTCGTAGGAGCCCCAAGGCCGAAACACCTTGCGATGCAACTGGCCTTCGGTTCGGCCGGACTGCTTGAGCTTGTCCACAATTTTTTTGACATCCTGGGTTTTGTCTTTGTGGGCAATCAAAACGGCGTCCGCTGTTTCCACCACCACCAGGTCACTCACGCCAATACAGGCAATCAGCCGCCCCTCCGACAGGGCCAGCGTGTCATGGCAGTCCTGCAGCAGCACATCGCCCTGGGCAACGTTGCCGCAATCGTCTTTGGGCAGCACCTGCCACAGTGCGTCCCACGCGCCCACGTCGGACCAGCCCGCACTCAGGGGTATCACAACCCCGGGCGGCAACGCTGTGCCCGAAGCATCGGCAGCAATACGCTCCATCACTGCGTAATCAATCGAGTCGCTCGGGCACTTGGAAAACGCTTCCTTGTCAACCCGAACGAACTCGCCGTCGGTGGCACCTTGGTCCCAAGCCGCAAGACAGGCATCCAGAATGTCAGGCCGGCACACCTTCATGGCGGCCAGCCAGACGGAGGCTTTCATCATGAACAGGCCGCTGTTCCAAAGGTAAGTCCCCGCGTCAAGATAACTCTGCGCGGTGGAGAGATCCGGCTTTTCCACAAACCGGGCGATCAGTGTGGCTTCAACCTGGTCGGCACTGGCACCTGGCCCTGCGTAAGCCGCGCCGGATTGAATGTAGCCATAGCCGGTCTCGGGAGCATCGGGTGTGATGCCAAAGGTGACGATGGCCCCCTGGCTTGCGAGTGCTGCCCCTTGGCTGACAATGCGCTGAAAGGCTGGCGTGTCAACAATGACGTGATCGGCCGGCATCACCAGTAAAACCGGATCTGCTTCTGTTTTTATAGCAGACAATGCAGCTAAAGTAAGCGCAGGGGCTGTATTTCTTCCTGCAGGTTCGAGCACGATGGTGCCCGGTTTGCCCATGAGTCTGAGTTGCTCGGCGATCACAAAGCGGTATTCCTCGTTGCACACCACCATGGGGGGTGTTAACTCGACGCCGGGGATTCCTTCAACCCGTCGTACCGTGGCTTGCAAGAGCGAGTCCTCGCCAATCAGCGGCAAAAGTTGCTTGGGGTATTTTTCGCGCGAAAGCGGCCACAGGCGGGTGCCTGAGCCGCCAGACAAAACAATGGGTTGGATCAGCATAGTGTGTACTCTTTATTCAATTTCATTCATGCTCTGGCATCGCCCCAGCGCAGCTGGGCTGTGTCATCGCCGCGGTACAGGGTATCGCCGTGGCGGTCCACACAGTACTCGGGCGAAACAATCATCTCGTTAAAGCGCATGTCGGCAGCGATGCGGGTGTACTCAAACAAAATGCTGCGCACTACCTTGGCCCCGGTGCGAACGTGACTGCCGTGACCAATCCAGGCCGGGCCAATGATGCTGGCTCCCGGCTCGATGCGCACGCTGGAGCCAATGTAAACCGGCCCTTCAATCTTGACCTTGTCCCAAGGAATCGACGTGTTCAGCCCCACCCAAATGCCCGGTTTGATTTCCCGCCCGGGCATGTTCATCTGAGCCACTTCGCCATTGAGCACGCGTTGCAGCACAGACCAGTAATCGCTCACCCTGCCAATGTCAATCCAGTTAAAGGGCCGATTTTGTGCGTAAAACGGCAGGTTTTGTTCCACCAGCTGGGGGAACAACTGCGAGCCAATGTCGTAAATCTTGCCCGAAGGAATCAGGTCGAGCGCAGCCGGTTCAAAAATGTAGATGCCGGTGCTGGCCAGCGTGGATTTGGCCTCGGCCGGACTGGGCTTTTCTTGAAACGACTGAATGCGACCTTCGGCTGTTGCAACCACAATGCCGTAGTTATGCACGTCAGCCAGCGGAACATCCATGGCCACCACACTGGCGATGGCTCCCTTGGCCTTGTGCTCAGCCAGCGCCTCGGTGATGTCCAGGTCAATCAGCGCATCACCACACAGCACCAGCGTGGTTTCGTCAAAAAAACCGCTGAAGTCCTGAATTCGCTTCATGCCCCCGGCCGAACCCATGGGTCGCGGCAGGATGTCACCATGGTCACGAACGCCTTCATAGGCATAGCCAATCTGTACACCCCAGCGGTGGCCGTCGCCAAAGTAGCGTTCAATTTTTTGGTGGTGCCAGGCCACATTGACCATGATTTCAGTGATGCCGTGGCGGGCTAGATGTTCAATCAGGTACTCCATCACCGGCTTGCCCAGAATCGGCACCATTGGTTTGGGCAAATCGCGCGTCAAGGGGCGCACGCGCGTGCCCTGGCCCGCGGCCAAAATCATGCCCTTAGCCATGATGTTTTCCTTTGTTGCAGTTCATGGTGAATTTACTTTTTGATTGCAGTTGTGTTCACGTCAGGGAGTATCCGTTTGGATTGCCGTGCTGCCAGCGCCAGGCATCCTGGCACATGGCGTCCAGCCCGCGCTCGGAGCGCCAGCCCAGCAGGGCCAGCGCGTAGGCCGGGTCTGCGTAACACGATGCGATGTCACCGGCGCGGCGCGGCCCCACTTGGAAGGGTAACGGCTTGCCGCAGGCCTTCTCGAAAGCACGCACGATTTCCAGCACGCTGTAGCCCACGCCAGTGCCCAGATTGACCACCAGACATTCAGCCTGCTTTTGCAGGCGCTCCAGCGCTTTGAGGTGCCCCAGCGCCAAATCGACCACGTGAATGTAGTCACGCACGCCGGTTCCGTCGGGTGTGGCGTAATCGTCGCCCCAGACATTCAGAAACTCGCGCCGCCCCACCGCAACCTGCGCCACAAACGGCATCAGGTTGTTGGGCGTGCCCTGCGGGTCTTCGCCGATCAGGCCGCTGGCATGGGCACCCACCGGGTTGAAGTAGCGCAAGATGCCGATGTGCCAGCTTGGGTCGCTGCGGTACACGTCGCGCAGCATGTCCTCAATCACCAACTTGGTTTTGCCATACGGGTTGGTGGCGGACAGCGGGTGGTCTTCGGTCAAGGGCAGCCGCTGCGGGTCGCCATACACGGTGGCTGATGAGCTGAACACCAGTGTTTTAACGCCGCATTCCTGCATGGCCTCCAGCAGGCGCACCGTGCCCACCACGTTGTTGTCGTAGTAGGCCAAGGGTTGCGCAACCGATTCGCCCACCGCCTTCAGGCCCGCAAAATGAATCACCGCGCTGGCACCGCTTTGCCGCAAAGCCGCCACCAGCGCCGCTTTGTCGCGAATGTCGCCTTGAATCAGGGTAGGCTTTTTGCCGGTGATGCGCTCAACCCGCACCAGCGATTCGCTCTGGCTGTTGCAAAAGTTGTCAAACACGCAAACGTCGTGCCCGGCACTGAGCAACTCGACGCAGGTATGCGAGCCGATATAACCGGCACCGCCGGTTACAAAAATACTGGTCATGGTGGTGTTTCCGGTTGAATTCAATCAGGCCGCACAAGTCTGCAGGAAACTCATGGCGGCGATGTCCTTGGCTGACAACCTGGGCGGCTCGCCCATCTCAGGCCAAGCGATGGCCAGCGTGGGGTCGTTCCAGGCAATGCTGCGTTCATGCTCTGGTGCGTAGTAGTCGGTGGTTTTGTACAAAAACTCAGCCGTCTCGGACAGCACCACAAACCCATGCGCCAAACCGGGGGGCACCCACAGCTGGCGCTTGTTGTCGGCCGAGAGCAACTCGCCGACCCATTTGCCAAAGGTGGGTGAATCCCGGCGAATGTCCACCGCCACATCAAACACCTCACCAGCGGTCACACGCACCAGCTTGCCTTGCGGGTTTTGCACCTGGTAGTGCAGGCCGCGCAAGACACCTCTGGCTGATTTCGAATGGTTGTCCTGCACAAAGGGAAGGGTCACGCCAGTGCCTTGGGTAAAAGCGCGCTGGTTGAAACTCTCGTAGAAAAAACCGCGTTCGTCGCCAAACACCCGGGGCTCAATCAGCAGCACATCAGGAATGGCCAATGGGGTGATATTCATTTAAATGTAGCTCCGGTTTGAAACCTCCCCCTTAGGGGGATAGAACTTATAAGGGAGGGGGACATCCTCTTCCAAATTCGCCCCTTTAAGGGTGTGGATTGAAACATCAAAACACCTTCTCTTTGAGTAAACGCAGCAGGTACTGGCCGTAGCCCGACTTGGCCAGCGGAGCGGCCAGTTTTTGCAGTTGATCATCGTTAATCCAGCCATGGCGCCAGACAATTTCTTCTGGTGCAGCGACCTTCAGGCCTTGGCGGTTTTCAATCGTGTAGATGAATTGGCTGGCCTCCAGCATCGATTCATGGGTGCCGGTGTCGAGCCAGGCGTAGCCGCGGCCCATGGTCTGCACGTCCAGCGTGCCTTGCTCAAGGTACATACGGTTCAGGTCGGTAATCTCCAGTTCTCCGCGTGCCGAGGGTTTGACCTTTTTGGCCAGTTCCACCACCTGGTTGTCGTAAAAATACAGGCCGGTGACGGCATAACGCGACTTGGGCGCTGTGGGTTTTTCTTCCAAGCTCACAGCGCGGCCCGTGGCATCAAATTCCACCACGCCGTAGCGCTCGGGGTCTTGCACCGCATAGGCAAACACTGTGGCACCTTGGGTTTGCCGGTTGGCGCTTGCCAGCAGCGCGGCAAAGTCGTGGCCGTAAAAAATGTTGTCACCCAGTACCAGCGCGCTGGGCGCACCATCGAGAAACTGCTCGCCAATCAAAAACGCCTGCGCCAGGCCATCGGGTGAGGGCTGCACGGCGTAGGTGATCTGAATGCCCCATTGGCTGCCGTCTCCCAGCAGCTGCTCAAAACGCGGGGTGTCTTGCGGGGTTGAAATGACCAGCACCTCCCGAATGCCTGCCAGCAGCAGCACACTCAAGGGGTAGTAAATCATGGGCTTGTCATAAATGGGCAGCAGCTGCTTGCTGACCACTTGGGTCACCGGGTACAGGCGGGTGCCTGAGCCACCGGCCAGGATGATGCCTTTGCGTTTCTTGGTGTTGGCTGAAGTAGATGCAATCATGGTCATTGTTTTCCTGTGATTTCGGTCAGCATCCGGGCCACGCCTTGCTGCCAGTGCGGCAGGGTCAGGCCAAAGGCGCTTTGCAGGCGGGTGGTGTCCAGCCGCGAGTTCAGCGGACGCTGGGCTGGCGTAGGGTAATTGGAAGTAGGTGTGGCGGCCACTTGGTCAGGCCCGGCCTTGAGCGTCCAGCCGAGCCGCTGGGCCTGGGCCAGCACATAACGCGCATAACCGTGCCAGCTGGTCTCGCCCCCGGCCACACAGTGGTACAGGCCCGCTACCTCTGGTTGGCGAAGCGCTGTGCGCAGGGCATGAGCGGTCACGTCGGCCAACAGTTCGGCGGAGGTGGGCGCGCCAAACTGGTCGTCAATCACCGTGAGCAGCTCACGCTCGCAGGCCAGGCGCAGCATGGTCTTGGCAAAATTGCCACCGCGCGCGGCATACACCCAGCTGGTTCTGAACGTCAGGTGCTTGGGGCAGCTGGCCACCGCCTGCTCGCCTTCGAGCTTGGTGCGGCCATACACGCTCAAGGGACTTGTGGCGTCTTGTTCATTTCTGGCCTGGGTGCCGCTGCCGTCAAACACATAGTCGGTGCTGTAATGCACCAGCCATGCTCCTAATTTTGTAGCTTCTTGCGCAAGTACAGCGGGCGCAAGAGCATTAATTGTCTGTGCAAGTTCGGGCTCGGTTTCGGCCTTGTCGACCGCCGTGTGGGCAGCCGCGTTCACGATCGCATCGGGCTTGAGCTGGCGAATGGTTTCGGCCAGACCTGCCAGATTGGCAAAATCCCCGCACAAACCGTCCACGTTGTGGGCGGCATCAAAGTCCAGCGCTACCAGCTCGCCCAGCACGCTCAGGGAGCGCTGCAGTTCCCAGCCCACCTGACCGCCACGCCCAAAAAGAAGAATTTTCATTTTTTAAATGCCTTTTAATTGGAATCTGACCCCAATTTTGGTCAGCTGCCGTACTGCTTGCTGACCCAGTCGCGGTAGCCGCCGCTTTGCACGTTGGCCACCCACTCGGGGTTGTCCAGGTACCACTGAACGGTTTTGCGGATGCCGGTCTCAAAAGTTTCCAGCGGCTTCCAGCCCAGCTCCTGCTCGATTTTGCGCGCGTCAATCGCGTAGCGGCGGTCATGGCCGGGGCGGTCCGTCACGTAGGTGATCTGATCCTTGTAGGGCTTGCCGTCTGCCCGGGGTTTAAGTTCATCAAGCAGGGCGCACGGTGTGCACGATGTCCAAGTTAGGCTTTTCGTTCCAGCCCCCCACGTTGTAAACCTCACCCAGGCGGCCGGCCTCCAGCACCCGACGGATGGCGCTGCAGTGGTCTTTGACATACAGCCAGTCGCGGATTTGCTGACCATCGCCATACACAGGCAGCGCCTTGCCGGCCTGCGCGTTCACGATCATCAGGGGAATCAGCTTTTCGGGAAAGTGAAACGGGCCATAGTTGTTGGAACAATTGGTGGTGAGCACCGGCAGCCCGTAAGTGTGGTGGTAGGCACGCACCAGGTGGTCGCTGGCCGCTTTGGAGGCCGAGTAGGGGCTGTTGGGCTCGTATCGGTTGGTTTCGGTAAAGGCCGGGTCGGTTTTGGACAGCGAACCATACACCTCGTCGGTGGAAACATGCAAAAAGCGAAAGGCCGCTTTGGTGTCCGTTTCAAGCCCGCCCCAGTAAGCGCGCACGCATTCGAGCAGGTTGAAGGTGCCCACGATGTTGGTGTGGATGAAATCACTGGGGCCGTGAATGGAGCGGTCCACATGGCTCTCGGCAGCAAAATTCACCACCGCTCTGGGTTGGTGCTGTGTCAATAGGCTCGCGACCAGTGCCGCATCGCCAAAATCACCCTGCACAAACACATGGCGCGCATCCTTGCCCAGGGAAGCCAAGTTTTGCAGGTTGCCCGCGTAGGTGAGTTTGTCCAGGTTGATGACGGTCTCGTTGGACTGGGCCAGCCAATCGAGCACAAAGTTGCTACCAATAAAGCCGGCACCGCCGGTCACCAGAATCGTCATGTTGGGTTTTTCCTGAAGAGTTGAGCGCAAGCCGGATTATCACCTGTGCAAAACCTCGTTGACGGTGGCTGGCGGTGACAAAACGTAAGCCAAACACACCCACCGACCCCACCCATGGCAGATTATGGGCGGCATGTGGGTGGCGGGGGCATTTGAGCCTGGCTGTGCGTGACCATTAACAATCTGGTCAGCATTTCGCAACTTTAGGGGCGATACATTGACAACCTTAAGCCTACCTCACCAGCAAAAAGTTTTGCCGGGCAGGATACGGATCATGCGTGAGGCATTCATCACGCGCCTCGCACTTGAAGAGGCGCAAAAGGCACGGTGAGTATCACTTCAAAAGCACATAGCCTGATGAAAGAGGTTGGGTGGTGAGGGTCATCGGAGTTTGATCGTCGTATATTGATGTCACAACAATGGCGCGTCCATCTGGCAGCGCACGCATGGACTGGTAGTGAAATGACTTTGAATACAGATTTTTTGTTGCAAGGCGGGTAAAACCAGACCATTCGCCAGACTTGGAGTAAGTTCCTGCTTCGGGAGTGCCTGAGGACACTGATTGCGCCGCGTCATCATCTGAGCGGGTAATCAAACCCGTTCCCCATTTGTCAATGGCGATGTCGGTGGCACTGAGTTTGGCTGTGCTCACTTGGAATGGTTTGCTCCAAGTCGGATTGGTAGCACTGGCATCGTAGTTGGTAACCTCAATTGGGAAAGTTTTCCTGATTGATTGAATTTGCATCGCCAGGAATGCATCGCCACTGTCATTGATGGCGACCAATGGCCGCGAGTAGTCTTTGGTAATGTAGTCGTCTTGCACGGCTTGAATGGGCCCCCAGGCTCCCTTGGCATAGAGGCGGGCAAAGACGTTGGACTTCAAGTTCGTACCAACTTGATTCCATGCAACAGCCGAAAAGTTTCCGCTGGGGGAGCGGGCATAAGAAAGTGACTCCGGTGCCGTATCAATCTCGTCCGAAATGGCTGTTCCCGCTGTCCAACCACCGCTTGGAGTGTAGCTTTTCAGGGTAACAACGGTTTTACCTGTAGTAGCACCGTCGGCGATACCTACGGCGTAAATGGTTGACGAAGCATTGTCGATTGCAATATCAAACAAGCGGTGACGCTGAATCGTGAAAAAGCTGGTATCCGTTAAATCACACTGCTTGCTGATGGTCACGGGAGCTTGTCTTGCCTGACCAGCATAGGTAATAAGTTCGGCACCGTTGCTTGTACAGTAAGCTATTGCACCACTTCCGGCGTCGTTTACGACGACCTTGATCGATGCATCCAGCACGGGAACGTTGATCTGCACAGGGGTGGACCATGCCCCACTCAAATCATTTTTTGTGGCATACCAGAGTGAAGAACCAGCCATCCAAGCCGTCGTAGCGCGGCCGTTTGGAGAAACAGCCAAGTCGATAGCTGCGCTGCTCGCACCTGGCAGGGCGTCATTGAAAAGCGGTTTGTCAGAACCTGTGGAAAGACCTCCGGACTGGGTCCAGCTGCTGCTGCTGAAATTCGTGGTGCCTGTTGTGACATCCTTGTTGCTTGCAAGGCTCGGCAGCCAAACACCATAAATATCCCCCGCAGCCGTCAGCTCTGCTAACGGGTAAAGCGACGGCATGAGTGGATCAATGCTGGCATATGTTGACCATTGCTTGCCCATGAAACCATTCATTTCGGCAGCGGCAACATTGACTTCCAACGAGGTTACCACGGCCCTGGAACCAGCGGTGTCCTTGCAGGTCGCCACCACAGTCTTGAGACCTGAGGTGAGATAGGTGTGGGTTTTGACACTGCTGACAGGCGTTTTATCCCCAAAATCGAACTCTTGAATATAGTTGCTGTTGCCGCCACTGCAAATGCCTCCCGTAAATTCGACAGGAGTCTGAGCAATCGCTGAAGCTGTTGCGCTGCTCAGTGCGAGACTTGAAATCTTGAGCTTGGGGTATACCACGGGTTCCGGCTCATCGCCCCCGCACGCACTGAGCAAGGTTGCCAGAATGACGCCGGTAATGGGACTGAATTTTTTGAGTTGCATGACTTTAAGCTCCTGTTATTTCACAGGAGTTTAACGGATAACGCATACTTCGAGCAATAAGAACTGCGTTGCAAAGGGCCATAAGCAAGTGCTCCTCGAACCTGACTGCGGGTTCATGCGCTATGGTGCGATGCACCCAAATTCCCCTCTTTCAACGCCCAATCGCCAGGTACTCAAACCCCATGGCGCGCACCAGCTTGGGGTCGTACAGGTTGCGCCCGTCAAAGATCACCGGGTGCTTGAGCTTGGCTTTGAGATTGTCAAAGTCGGGGCTGCGGAACTCGCGCCACTCGGTCACGATGATCAGCGCATCCGCCCCTTCCAGCGCGCCGGTCTGATTCTCGGCATAACTCAGGCGCGGCTCGTTGGGGAAGCAGTGCTCGGCCTCCTTGCGGGCCACGGGGTCGTAGGCCGTCACGGTGGCACCGGCGTCCAGCAAATCCTGAATCACCTCGCGGCTGGTGGCCTTGCGCATGTCGTCGGTGTTGGCCTTGAAAGCCAGGCCCCACAGCGCAAAGTGCTTGCCCGTCAAATCCGCCCCAAAACGCGCCAGCACCTTGGCCCCCAGCACCCGTTTTTGCGCGTCGTTGGCGGCTTCCACGGCGGTGAGCACCTGCAGCGTGATGCCCGCGTCATCCTGCGCCGTCTTGACCAGCGCCTGCACGTCCTTGGGAAAACACGAACCGCCATAACCCGCCCCGGCGTACAAAAAGTCGTAGCCAATGCGCGGGTCCGAGCCAATGCCCTTGCGCACGTTCTCAATGTCGGCCCCCAGCTTTTCGGCCAGGTTGGCCAGCTCGTTCATGAAGCTGATGCGGGTGGCCAGCATGGCGTTGGCGGCGTACTTGGTCAGCTCGGCGCTGCGGATGTCCATCACGATCAGCCGGTCGTGGTTGCGCTGAATGGCGGCGTACAGCGCGCGCATGTTCAGCGCCGCCTGCTCATCGTCGCAGCCCACCACAATGCGGTCCGGGCGCATAAAGTCTTCAATGGCCGCGCCTTCTTTCAAAAACTCGGGGTTGCTCACCACGCTAAACGGCGTGTTTACGCCGCGTTTGGCCAGCTCCTCGGTGATGGCGGCCTTGACCCGGTCGGCCGTGCCCACCGGCACCGTGCTCTTGTCCACCACCACCTTGTAGTCGGTCATGTACTTGCCGATGTTGCGGGCCGCGGCAATCACATATTTCATGTCGGCCGAGCCGTCTTCGTCTGGCGGCGTGCCCACGGCAATGAACTGGATGGTGCCAAAGTGCGCGGCGCGCTCGACATCGGTGGTGAAGTGCAGGCGGCCTGCGGCCACGTTGCGCTTGACCATCTCCTGCAAGCCCGGCTCATAGATGGGAATGCCGCCGTCTTCCAGAATCTTGATCTTGGCCGGATCCACATCCAGGCACAGCACATCATTGCCCACATCGGCAAAACAAGCGCCGGAAACCAGGCCCACGTAGCCGGTGCCGATGACGGTGATTTTCATGAGAACTTCCCTCTAAATTTAAACAAAATTGGCCATTTACGCACGTCATTCGCGCGCAAGTAGCTACATATTTAATAGCAAAACTGTTGATTTTGGCCCTACTTTACTTGATGCCCTTCCAGTGCCCACCCTTGGCTGGCCCTATCTGAAACAGCCGACCATCGGTCCGCAGCCTTTCCCGGCGTATTCACCAGCGTTTTTCCCAGCGTTTTTGAGTCGTCGCTTTCCCGACCGTGGATTTTCCAAACTCCAGCAATGCCTTGAAGGCAAGGCCGAGCGCTTTTTGTATACAGACACAAGGCATCTACTGCAAAATACACCCAATCCAAGCCCAAAGGGAATTTTTTGAACGTCCACGCCTGCCCACCATCCTCCAGTGCGACCATGCCACTGCCAAGGCCAGCGGCATCGTTCATTGCGCCAGACCTTGCGGCGCTGCTCAGGCATGCCCTTGAGGGCTTTGCCAACATCGAGTTGGCACTGGTTTTCGGCTCCGTGGCGACAGGACGTGCCCGCTTTGACAGTGACCTGGACATTGCAGTCGCTGCTAAACGCGCGCTGACCAGCGTTGAAAAGCAATGCCTGATGAGCGCTCTGGCCGAAAACACCGGCCGTGCCATCGACCTTATTGACCTGAACGTAGCTGGCGAGCCCTTGCTGGGCCAAATTGTGCGCCATGGAAAACGTCTGTTGGGCAGCGACGAGGCCTATGGCAAGCTCATCAGTCGGCACCTCATGGACCAGGCGGACTTTATGCCCTACCGCAACCGCATACTCGCAGAAAGGCGTGCAGCATGGATCGGGACGTGATAGCGCAAAAGCTGGAATCGCTGCGACGCTGCCTGGTTCGTATTGAGGCAAAGTGTCCGGCGGATGCCGACACCCTGGCCGCAGATTTTGATTTGCAAGACATCGTCTCACTCAACTTGAGCCGGGCTGTGCAGATGTGTGTGGACATAGGCGCACACCTGATTGCCGGTGCAGACGTTGCTGCGCCTGAAACCATGGGCCAAACGTTTGATCGACTCGCACAGGCCGGTGTTATTGACCAGGGCCTGGCACTCAACCTGAAGAAAGCAGTGGGTTTTCGTAACATTGCAACCCACAGCTACGAAACCATCAACTGGCAGATCGTGCACAACATCGTCAAGCTGCATTTGGCCGACTTCACCGCTTTTGCGCGGTCGATTTCGGCGACCTTGAGGGACTGAGTGAGTCCAGCCTGCACCGCCCGCGCGCCTGCGATCAGGTGCGTGATTTCTGATTAATCAGACAGATGGGGGGTGGCGGCAGAATGGGGTTTTATCAGCATCATTTAGCCCATTCACGCACGTAAAAAGGGTGTAGCTAGCTATCAAATTGGTAGTAAAACAAGCCTCAAAACAACCAATTCAGGCCAAATTCAGGTCATTTTCCCGGCCAATCTGGCCAGGCAATCGTGGCACAGGGCCTGGGCCTGCCGGGCTGTGTCTGACTCAGCGTAGCAGCGCAGCTCTGGCGCGTTGCCGCTGGGGCGCAGGTGCACGATGTCGCCATTGGCAAACGTCACCCGCAAGCCATCGGTCTCGTCCGTGCTGGCCACCGCGCCCGCGTGGGGGGCCAGCGTTTGCGCCATCAGCGCTGCGTCTCCCCGCAAGCTGGCAATCAGGGCGCGGCTGGCGTCGGTGGCAAAGTTTTGCAAGCGGTCGCTGGCGGTAAAGCGTTTGGGCAAATCGGCGCTCAGTTGCGAGAGCTTGCACCCCTGCTTGCGCGCCAGACTCAGCAGCGCCAGCATGGGCAGCACCGCGTCGCGGGTGGGTAGAGCGTGCAGGGTGCGCCCACCGTGTTGCACCGCGCTGCCCAGCAAAAAACCCCCGTTGGCCTCATAGCCAGCCACCGCCCCACCCAGCTTGACGGCGACGTTACTGGCCAAGGCCTCGTCCATGGCTGCAATCACATAGGGCGAGCCAATGCGCGTGCGCACCACCTGCCCAAAAACCCCACACTTTTCCACCGCCGTGTTGCTGCTCACCGGCGTCACCACCACCTGCGCCTGCAGGTACTGCGCGCACAAAACGCCCACCGCATCACCGCGCATCCACTCGCCGCGCTCATCGCCTATCAGCGGGCGGTCGGCATCGCCGTCGGTGGACACAATGGCGTCAAAAACATGCTCAGCCGCCCACAGCCGCGCCTGCGCCACGTCTTCAGCACGCACGGCCTCGGTGTCGATCGGCACAAAGGTTTCGGTGCGGCCCAGGCGAATCACCTGCGCGCCCAAGCCCAACAAAATGGTGTGCAGCACATCGCGCCCCACGCTGGAGTGCTCGTACACCGCCACCCGCACCCCGGCCAGCGCCCCGGCGCCAAAAAAGTCCAGGTAGCGCTGCACGTAGGCAGCGGCGGCCCTGGCATCGGGCTCGGGCAGGGCGGCATTCACCACCTCATCGGGCAGCTGGACCGTGGTGGCCAGCATGGCCTGTTCATCGGGCTTGGAAATCTCGCCATCAGCGCGGTAAAACTTGATGCCGTTGCGGTCAAACGGAATGTGGCTGCCCGTGACCACCACCGCCGGGGCCCCCAGCTGGGCGGCATAAAAAGCCAGCGCCGGGGTGGGCAGGGCGCCGCAATAGACAAACTCGCGCCCGCTGGCCACAATGGCCGCCGCGCAAGCCGCTGCAATGCGCGGGCTGCTGGGGCGCAGGTCGTGGCCCAGTACCACGCGGGTGGATTCTGGGGCCACGCTTTGCAAAAAAGCGGTGGTGTAAGCCCAGCACAAAGCATCACTCATATCAATCACCCGGCCACGGGCACCGCTGGTGCCGAAAGCTACGCCGGATTGGGCGGCGAAGGATTCAAGAGAAATAGGGGGCATTGGGGTCTCCAAGTGTTAAGGGGTTCCAGCAGGCATTGCAAGGGCTGCGCCAGAACGCCAGCGACCCTGAGCGAAGACTGAATGTCTTGCGGGATTTGTGGCGCTATGCAGCCCAAGGTTGATGGGTCACTTGATTGGGCTGCGATATTGAAGGCAAATGAAGGTAAAACTTTTATCTTAGCTTGCGTAAAGCTGTAAGTAACTGTTCTTAAATGATTTTTCGGAAGGACTGTAGTGCAGGTTGCACCCTGCATTCGGTGCCACCGCTGGTGCCAAAGGTGACGCCGGATGGGGTTGCCAGCGTGCTTAAAGAAATGATGGGCAAAAATAGCCGTTACCGCACGTATTCATTGCGCAAGCAGCTCCTGGTTTGATAGTAAAACGAGCTGCTTGGCTGCTGTGCCCTTCAGCGCCCAATCGCCAAGTACTCAAACCCCATGGCGTGCACCAGCTTGGGGTCGTACAGGTTGCGGAGTCAAAACTTAGCATGATCATGCTATAAATTTGCAAGATCATGCTAATATTTAGCAATGTCAATCGCTTCCGCATTGTTCACCGACAGCCAGTGTCGCCTTTTCTGTTGGTTGTTTGGCCAACCCCAGCGCAGCTACCACTTGGCCGAACTCGGCCGTCTCACTGGCTTGGGCAGTGCATCACTCCAACGCGAACTCAATCGATTGGCGGATGCGGCGTTGATCACCAGCGAAAAGCTTGGAAACCAGCGGCGCTTTCAGGCTAATCTGAAAAGCCCTGTCAGTGATGAGTTGATCAGTTTGACGCGCAAAGCCATGGGTGCTGGCCCCGTGATCGGGCAGGCTTTGCGGCCGATTGCAACGGAGCTCGCCCAGGCTTGGCTTTTTGGCTCTGTCGCCAAGCAGAGCGACAATGCGCAAAGTGATATTGATGTCATGCTGGTGGGAGACGGTTTGCAGTTAAGTGAAGTTTTAAACCTGTTATTACCCGCCGAAGCTTTGCTGGGGCGCAAAATCAACCCCGTTCTCTACACGCCAGCCGAGTTTGCCCGGCGTCGCAGCGAGGCCGACTCTTTCGTTAACCGGGTGATGACGCAGCCTCTGATCAACCTACTTGGACAAACTCATGAGCTTGCCCGCACTTGAAAATTTGCTGCGCATCGGTCAGCTTAAGGCAGAGCCGCGCAATTCCAAAGAAGCCCAGCGCATGCTAGGCATGGCCCAGCAGCGTCTGGCAGACGCGAGGCAAGCGAATTTATCAGCGCAGGGGCGGTTCAGCAGTGCCTACAGCGCGGCACATTCGGCTGCGTTGGCGGCACTGCGCTGGCATGGCTACCGAAGCGAAAACCGTTTCACCGTATTCCAATGCCTGGCCCACACCTTGAATTGGTCACCCGCACAATGGAGGGTATTGGATGCCGCCCACCAAAAGCGCAACCTTGCCGAGTATGAAGGCTATTTGGAAGTAGAAGAGTCAACGATCGGGGAACTTATCGCACTGACAGAAAAGTTGATTGCAGAAGTTGAAAACTTGACAAAATAGGCCATTTCCGCACGTATTCATTGCGCAAGCAGCTCCTGTTTTGATAGTAATTAAGCTGCTTTATTCCCTTTTTTATTGTTACCGCCCAATCGCCAGGTATTCAAACCCCATGGCGCGCACCAGCTTGGGGTCGTACAGGTTCAGCCACCCCCATCTTGGCGCGCCACTGGGGCTCAATCGCATAAACGTAGATGGTTTTGACGGACTTGGCTGCTTTGTTTTCGCGGTCCTGACGCCCACGTCCCTGGGTTTGCCCAATGTCGATCCAGTTAGTCGCCTTGTAGCAAGTGCCAAGGAAGTGCTCGGTATCGACAAAACTCTCCACCAGCCAGGGTCGATAGCCGTATTGGGCCTCAAAGTCCGGCCCCACCTGTCGCAATACCATGCCAAAAACACAAGAGGCCAGGTTGTGGCAATGCACGCTGGTGCGCAGCAGAAAGCGACTCATGCCAAGTACGCGGTGCAGGTGCGCACGGTGTTGCTCCGTGTCCCAGCCCATCCATTGGTCTCTGTCGCGAAGATTGAGGGCTGCTGCGCTGAAAGAAAAACCACCCAGCCAGCCGTGCTCCGAATTGATGAGGTAGCGCAGTTGGCAGCCCACCAATGGGCCGGCACCCTGAGGGTGCTCGCGCAGCATCATCTCGTTCCAGATGCGCATCAGCTCCAGATTGTCCACCTTGATCAAGCGAAGCCCTTGCACATCGCCTGCTTGTGTCGGTACTTGCACTGGATTGGGCTCGGCACAATCGAGACGGCGGGGCTTCTTCAGAGTTGTCGCTTTGGATGGCGCTGGAAGGACAAAATGACCTACGCGCTCCAATTCGCGCAGTGCCTTGACGCAACCCCCGATTTGTGGGCGACCGGTGCGTCAGAAAAGTTGAAGTGCTGACACACGGCCTTGGAAACCGAGGCACGATTTTTGTGAGCCTCTGCGTTGAGCAGGGCGCGCACGACTTCGATTGAGTCCGGCAGTGCCAAGGTGCGTTTGATCTGATTTTGCTGGTGCATACCGCCAGCATAGGTTCAGCGGGACATTTTGTTCAGTAATTTATTTGGGTACTTGGCAGCATTAGCCAGCGCACACAAGGTGCGACAGGCGCGGTCTTTTTCTGCCGTGGACTTTTTGAGCTCCAGGGTCAGGGATTCACCGGCGGCAACGAGAAGTTCGAGTGATGACAAATCCATGGAAAATTATTAGTGGTTTATGCCTTTTGCGCCCGCCCAGCGTGCGCAAGCAGCTCCCTATTTAATAGCAAAAGTGCGGTCACATAATCCTTGGTGTAGCGGTGCACATCGGCAGACTCTGCCGCCCGGGCCAGCGGCCACCAGCGCAAGGCGCTGTGTTGGGCATCGGCGGCGGCCAGCTCGGTGCCAGCGGGCAGGTGCACCAGGTTGCCCATCACCACGTAGTGTGTGGACACCCCCACTTCACCCGCAAAACTGTCGGGGTAAAAGTGCTCAAAAGCGCCCATGTGCACGGGCGGGCGGGGCACCGTGGCCAGGTCCAGCCCCAGTTCTTCGCGGGCCACACGGGCCAGAGCAGCCTGCATGGACTCGTTCTTGCGGATACGCCCGCCGGGCATAAACCACTGGCCTTTGGCGGGTGCGTTGTTGCGCAGCCCCAGCAGCACCTCGGTGCCACCGCGCACGATGACCAGGTCCATCGCCACCAGAGGTGTGGCAGATACCACGCCCAGAAAGGTCTCGTCACTCAGCACAAAGCGTCGCTCATACCAATCACCTGGCCACGGGCACCGCTGGTGCCGAAGGCAACGCCGGATTGGGCGGCGAAGGACTCAAGAGAAATAGGGGTCATTTTGGATTCCAAACTTGAAGGGGTGCCAGAAGGCATGGCAAGGGCTGCGCCAGAACGGCAGAAGTGCAACTCTTCTTTGTTTTCGATGCTCAAATAGCCACTAGCGCACGTATTCATTGCGTTAGCAGCTATTGTTTTGATAGTAAAAAGGCTGCATTTTTTACCTCAGCGGCCAATCGAAAGCTACTTTAGTCCTTGGTGCGCACAAAGCGTAGCAGCAGTGTTTCGTATTGCGCCAATATATGACGCCAGGTAAATGCAGCGTGATAGCGGTTCGAACCGGCTTGGCGCAGTGTGACTAGCGTTTCTGGCTTAGCCTGCAGCGTGTCCAGGCAGCCAGAAAATTCATCGGCACCGCTGAAATAGACCGCACCGTCGCCAGCCACCCAACGGTTGAACTTGTTGTCGTGCGCAATGACTGCATTGCCCGCGCCCAAAGCTTCTACCAAAGACGGGTTGGTGCCGCCCACCTGATGCCCGTGCACATAGGTCGCACTGTGAAAGCGCAGTGCCTGCACCACCGTTTTGTCGTAAATGGCGCCTACAAAGCGAACCTCGTCACTGGCGGCGGCCTTCACGGCGCGGTGGTAGGCGTTGTCGTCCTGGTAATTTCCCAGCACCACCAGTTGAAAGCCGCGTGGTTTGGCTGAGAAGCCCGTCACTATCTCCAAAAGCGAGTTTTCAGGCTCTGGCCGCGCCACCACGGTCAAAAACTTGCCAGGCACCAAGCCCAGGGCCTGCACCGGCTCGGTGGGGGCGGTTAATACGGCATCGGCTCCATAAGCAATGGTGGTGATCTTGTCGGCCCGCACGCGGCTGGTCAGGTGCACTTTGATCTGCGGATGGTCTGCCACCAAATGGTTGCCCAGCCAGCAGCCCGCCCAGTCGTTCAGCCAAAACCAAAACTTGGCGATAGGCCCCCATTTCATGCGCGACCATTCAATGCCGTCCATGTTGATCAGGTTGGTAATGCCCTTGATGCGCAGCAGCGCACAAAATACTGCGGTGTTGTAGCCCAGGGTCAGGCACAAATCTTTGTGTTTGGCTGCATGGACGGTAGCTTGCCAGTCAAACACGATGGTGCCCTTGGGGCCTTCTTTGCGCGACCGGGATATGCACCCGCTCCACACCTTGCCAAGTGTCTTCAAACACGGGGCCAACGCCATCGTCCTGGCAGTAAACCACCACGCGCCAGCCTTGGGACACCAGATAGAGCGACAAATATTCGGCAAAGGTTTCAAAGCCGCCGTGGGCGGCGGGCACGCCGCGGGTGCCGAGGATACGTAGGGTTTTCATAGTCACGGGGTGCCAAAAACCTTCTTCACTTTTTTCGAGATAACTGAAACCAAACTTCTTAGTGGTCCGATGTAAGAGCCTTCGCCAAACCTCGTTCCAACAACGCAGATCACACCCATGCGTTTGGTTCTGTCGGGGTTTTCAGTCCACTGCGTTTGGATCGCGCAGGTGCGGCTTCCTCAAACTGGCGGTTGTGCTTATCGAGTTGTCATGCTCTGGATCTTTGCTGCCACCCCAGGGGCGTTTGTCCCAGCCAGAGGTCATTGGCACAACATACAAACCATCGGCTCTGGTCATAAACCAGCTCCAATGATCCCGGTAGCCTTCGTCCAGCTCAGCGTAGCTATGAGATATCTGCCTTCCACCCGGAAAGCGCTTCAGCGCTGCACCGTGGAAGTTATACGCGGCGAAACCTGCCTATCCGCTCGCAGCGGTGTAGTCAAACCGTGGTTGGAGCCCGCCCGCGCCGCCTAAGTGAACTTGATACCCTTAGGCCTTCCTCTTTGAAGATGCTGTCTGCCAGTGCGATTAGCTCTGCTGGCTTCAAGCCTATGGCTGCAGCATTCTTGTTCAGCACATCGGCAGAAAAAATGAATACAACCGGCTTGCCATCCACCTTCAGATAGTCATTTCTGAACATGTAGCGCTGCGCCCAAAAGCGGAACATCGTCTCAAACTGCTGCTTGGAGAAAACATAGGTCGTGTGGTTGGCCCACATGATGGCGAGTTGCACGCCATGTTTATCAGGTGCTTGAAGATATGCATTCAGCGCATGCGTGAGCACTGGCTTGTTGTCTCTGGACCAAAACCAGTTGAACACCAAATAGTTGATGCTGTTTTGCCCCATCCACTCCAGATGTTTGACACAACTGCCACTTGCCCTCGGCGTACCAACCCAGCGAAGGTTCTCGTTCAGGATAAGGTTTTATCTTGTCCTATGGAACGGATATGCAGCACCCAACTCGGTTGTCCTTCCAGCCGGGAAAGTAGTGCACACCTATCCGGTACTGTGCGTGAAGTGCCGCACTCCAGTAGGGTGAGTACTGGGCGCGAACAAGGTTGCGTAAATGCATGGCGGCCTTATAGCGTGGCTGCAAATTTGCGATATTGGTCAACTACTGCTAGAGCCGAACTATCCCAAGAAATGACTTTGCTTGCAATTAGCCCTTGGCAATCAAACCTCGCGCAAAGACGGGTTGCACACGGATGACAAAGCGCTACTAAGACCCGGAAACGTCGTGGCGAGTTGATCAGCAGTCCAGCCGCTCCAACAACTTCCGTCAGCCCCGTGTTGTCGGCAGCAATGACCGGCACACCACTGCTGCCATTGCCTCCAGTGGTGTACGCCAAACCTTCGGCCAATGAAGGATAGGCAAACGCGAGGCAGTTTATATAACGCGGCACCTTCTTTTCTTCCACATTCTCAAGAATGGTAGATGCGCGGGCGCATCGGAATCCGCCACAGTAGCTGGCATCTCCCTCAAAACCAAAATCAGCTGCTCAACGATAACCAGCGGTGGCGCTGTTGGCCCAAATCCCATAGGCCTTGAGCAAAGCAACTTGGTTTTTCGGGCTCCAACCGGCCAACCGTTAGCAGATAGCCCCAGGATTTCAAGCCCCGTTTCAGCAGAAAATCGTGGCTAATCGGTTCCGGGGGTAAAACTTTGAAAATCTGCGCTGTTTGGTCACCGTTACACGTTTGGTTTTCTTCCATAACGCACAAATCTCACGCTTGGAAAACTCATTGACCGTAAAAACATGTTGTGCCTGTTGACAGTAATGCGCATAAAGACCCGAGGCGACCGTAGCCCGTAGAACTTGGTGAAGTACTCCGGATGGCTTTCATAAAGCATATCGTGAACGGTCACCATTGTTGGGCGCAACGACGGTATCGGCACATGTACTGCGGAGAAGATCGAGCTTCAGCGGATCGTTGCAGCCTGGGCAGTTCCTGCTTAATATGAGCTTGATGTGGCCTGTGTGCTTTAACTTCTACGCTGACATTTTCGGGCAGATCAAACCCAGTGGAGGTCACAGCCTCAACGTTTCAACACCGTCCAACAGCGCGACAAATTCGTATTCTGGACAGATCTTGGCAACGCGTGAAAACAGTTCAATCACATGGGTTCTAGACCCCTGAAATAGGCCATCAACCACATGCAAGTCCAAGCCAATCTTCTGCGGACCCTAATTTTTATCGAAATTGCATGGCGGATTTCAGACCTTGTGATAACCAGCGCGCCCAGCGGCGCGCGCCCGCGAATTCACTTGGGGCAATGCAATCGCCATTAGTATTCTTTCTGCAAAGTCTGCGGGCGTGCTGGCCACGCTGCAAAGCGCTTGAATGTCCATCGTCAGCCCGGAAACACCTTGCGGAGTGCTCACAATGGGGCGCTCCGTCATCAGCATGTCTAGAGTCTTCACATTCACACCGCTGCCCGTCAGCACCGGGGTTCACTTCAGCACCCGGCTTGCGGCCAGAAAGCTCGGTACGTCGGCAACGTTTTCAAACCAACTCCACGCCAGCGTGCAGGCTTGCCAGTTGTTTGACGACATCTCCCGGGCGCGCCCCCCGCAATGGTGAAGGTGGTTTGAGGCCGCGCCTTCCACAAAGCGGCATCACCTGCTCCACAAACCAAACCAGCCCACGCAGCATTGTTGCGCATGCAAGTCCGCCTAAAACGCCAATTCGCGTTCCTGCACCGCTGGGGCAGCATCAGACGGCTTGTATCTAAAGCGGCCTCAGGCAGTGGTGGCAACCAAACGCCATTGGTCGGCCTTTGCGACTGCCAAAACCGCAGGTCATCGGCAGATATATCAAACTAATTTTGGCTTCTTGTTGCGCAGCCGTGTCAAAGCGGTGCAATGCAAACACGCCAAACGCTATGCCAACTGGTCGCGCGCTTGCGGCTGCCGCCCGGCCCGGAAAGTATTTGTGCTCAATATTGCGCGGAGCGGTAAATCATGCACGCCCGAGATTACTAGCCTGCTGGCGAAACACTCCATCGGCTGAACCCAACACCGGCTTGGCATTACAACGCCGCTAACCGCCCGACCACAATCAGAAAATCATTGTTGCTCAGTACCCGTGCCGCGGTGATGCGACGGCGTGCCCATGGCTACGGCACAGCCGCAACATGGCACGCCAAGTGCCTCCCTTTTTAGGTATTACTACCAGGGTATCCACCACGGCTTTCACGGCAGCCAATTCGCCCTCGGTTGGCGTGTTGATGCCGTCTTCGTACCAGCACACCAGCGCCAGGCTTGCGCCAAGCGACTTCAGCGCGCGCAAGCGTCGCCAAACATCCGCACGGCCACCGTGGTTTGGTGGGTAGGGGAACTCTTGTGCCACGACCACCAGGCGCACTGCTTGGTTCATGCAAGTGTCCTTGGTGTGGAAGGCAGTCGCGGAAGTAACTGCGGTACTCCGCGCCACGTGTCTTGTGCTATCGGAAACTTGCGCTTAACCAGCATTTTGAAAATATCCCATGCGTAAGCTCCAAAGGGCTACGCTAACAACCCAGGGTAAAAACGCGCAGAAACGCACCCTACTGCGAAACAGGTATAGTTGGACAGTGCTGACCCGGCCTGACGCTGCAGTGCCTATAGATGCGCCCTTTTGTGGAAGACATAGCTATGGCTGGGCGCATACCCCAAGCGGAACTCGCCCTGCCACGGGTGCACCAGTCAATCTCTTCGTAATACTAAAGTAGTCTTCCCGCATCAGGCCCACCTGCTCCGGTAAGCGCGCCGCACCAGCGGCCGCGCCTATGACATAAGACATAGCCTCCCTGGTAGCGGCAGGGTCTGTAGGCACATCACGCAGGGCGGAAAAGGGCCCCAAGTGCTTAGACCTCCCAGTGAACCGGTTGAATGTGGCGCCAACCCCTGGCCCGCACCATTTGCCGATCGTGGTGGTAGGACCAAGGTAGAGCCGCAAAGGCCAATGCTGGGGTCTGATTCAGCTCGCGCAATTACATTGCCCAGTGAGTTGGCGTCTACGGTGGTGTCATTGTTGAGAAGCCAAACGTATTCGCACGCAGGGCTGTTGAGGGCCAGGCGCACCCCCACGTTGTTACCACCGGCAAAGCCCAGTTCCCACCATTGCGCACCGGCGCAAGTCGGATGCCTTGCGGCGCCCAGTTGGATGCCTGTTGCTGCCTGCCCTGGAATAGGTGGCAATGCTTCTGGGCGCAGTGCCTTGCTGGCCCACTGGGTAACTTCAGCCACGGAGTCATCGCTGGAAGCGTTATCGCAAACAATGACCGAGAAATCGGAACGATTGGACTTGAACAAACTGTCCAGACATTCCAGCGTGTCGCGCCAGCCGTTCCAATTGAGTAGAACAACAGCAACCTTCATCGCACGGCCATCGTAGTTGCGCTTTGTTTCCAAGCCAAGAAGGCGCAGGGCGGCGATCAGCAGCCAAAGCAAAGTCATGTTGTTAATGATGGAAAGGCCTGCGAAGGTAACCGCAATTGGTAAGAACCGGATGCCGGGCAGGCCCCTTACAATAGACCATCACTGTTTGGATTTGACCGCAACCAACAGAGGGATTTGAAAGAGAACACACGAGCACCAAGACAAATAACGCCAGCCCCATTATAACCGCCGTCAGGCAATGGACAAAGTAGTTATCAATGGCCGCCAAATTGTTGACATTGAGTACGCCCGCCTTTGTGATAGCTTGCCCTGGCCAAAAACCAAAAATGGGCTATCTGCCAGAGCATTGATACCGGTTCGCAACATCAGTATTCGGTGACCCCAGGAGCTGATGTCTCGTGCTGACCGCGCCCGGCCGTAAGCTCTTGCAGAAGCAGGTAAGCCAAGGCTACCACCAAGCAGGGCAGGCAAGTTTACGAAGGCAACGATCTTGGTGAGCCGCCCATGAACCGAGTTAATGCAGCCACATCACTATCATGACCCGCTTAAACCAACACAACACTGGATAATGCCAGCGCGTGAACGACTTCAAGCTGATAGCAAGGCAATAGGGAAGCGAGGCGAGCGCCACTAGGCGCCAGGAACAGGCCTTTTCGCGCAATATTCCGTAGGATCGAGATGGGAATAAGGGCTGCTGGCAAACCGTAAAACAATAGGATGGTCAAAAGTCGATTGCGCCTGGTATCGACCCGCACGACTTTTTCGGCCGGGATATCGCCAGCGTCCCGCCGAGTCGCCGTCCTCTCCAGCAGAAGCGAATCTGGAAAATAAGTTGTGTTCAGCGAACGCCTCGTATATGCCGGCCAAACCTACCAAAACACCGCAACAGTCAAAAGCCCAAACAAAATTAGGCCGCCATTTTCAAGTGTTGAAAAAATGTAGCCGAATAGGATGAAACTGTTTATGTAAACCAGCTCTTTAACAAAGCCAACCACCGAAAGTGGTGTTTTTCGCCCAAGAAGTGTTAGCAGTCGCCATAGTAAATACACGGCAATCCATCTGGTACCAGCCCCATATTGCTCATGGCGGAAACTCGCGCGTGAGAAATTTGGTGAAAAAAATTAGACTGACTAATGATAGATACAAGTACTCCATCGTGCCCAGCGTGAGTGGGTTAACGCTTGGCATGCCAGATATGTGCAAGAAAATATAGCGTGGCCAAAGAACAGAAAATGAAATCGTTACAGCTAGAGAGAAGAAGATCAACTTGTGCCAAACTGAGTTGGATTTGCAGCAGGGCCCAGGAACCAACAGTGAAGGACAAGCCTATAAACAATAAAAGGAAGAAGCAACAGACATCCCACTTGGCAATAGCGCTCCGCAGCGGTGCCAAAAAGTAACCGCAATTGCTCCTAGTAGCAATGCGTACCCTATGTTTTTGTCTGAACTTTTCATTTTGAACATATTTAGCTGGTTGCTATTTTAGATGTTCTTTCCAACAACACCCACGTAAACGTGTATACGAGTCTCGGACCTTTGTTGAGGCATTGAGCGATCACCGCTCCTAGCACCGATCTTCTTTTGTAGCCGCCCATGATATTTTCGATAACTGTCTCGGTAGTTTCCCTTCGGCAGTCCGCAATTTCAACGTAACCGAGTGTTCCGAATAACCCGTTAAATTTTCTGCTGTACGCCATTGGTACAACAGGCACCCCAGACGAGAACGCCGCTATATACACGTGCATACGTGCACCAGTAAAGAAGTTCATTCCGGCAATATAAGATTTGGGCTTCAGATGGGCGTGGTAAAATGCAGGCGCAACGATGACACCCGGGAACTTTTGAGCCAGCTTTTAGAAACTGCTACGTCATCTTCCACCGGCATGTCGGTTCAATCACATGGGGGATCAGTGCACTTCCACATCGGGTTGCGATTGAAACCAGCCAATCAGCTCGCGAATGACGGTTGGGTAGTCCACGGTTAGCTCAAATTGATTCGCACCCGTGTAGCCGCCACTAAACAGCAGGCCAGATACATTGATGCCGACGCGTTTTGCCGTT
>JADJFX010000006.1 GCA_016708345.1 Candidatus Rhodoferax bjergmarkensis | reverse complement strand
CCGCCAGGCTCTCAAAGTAGGCCATGTCGTTAAAGTCAACTAAGCCGTTGCCCGCTGGTCATGGTGTCACCTCCCGGGCCGGGGCAATGTTTCGTGAAAGCCGCCCACGGCCTGCGCCGCTTCTTGGCCTTGGTCAGGGTCCGGGGGTTGCCCGGTGTCGCGCCGTCAAAGCCAGCACACAGCACCAAGCGCAAGCGGGGAATCCTGCCGCGCAGCGCCTGTGCCACGGCCAGCAAATTGCCCGCTTAGTGCCAGACTGCCACCGCCGCGCCTGTAGCCATGTGCGGAAAGGGGTGCTTGCCGTGGCCAGTCCTTCTGCCAACAGCAGCCTATCAACTGGCCTGCCAATGGAAAAATAACAG
This sequence comes from Candidatus Rhodoferax bjergmarkensis, assembly GCA_016708345.1. GTDB lineage: Bacteria > Pseudomonadota > Gammaproteobacteria > Burkholderiales > Burkholderiaceae_C > Rhodoferax > Rhodoferax bjergmarkensis. The sequence goes on along the minus strand of JADJFX010000006.1, from coordinate 36,447 downwards.
CCCGCAGTACGCCCACCAGTTAGAAAGCGCTTGGTGCCGTCCGCGCTGATAAATTGCAGTCAGTGAAGCGGTGCCATTCACGTCCCGCGCCGGGATCAAGAGCGGATGTCACGCAACTGGTGTAGTCCGTAGGCGTTGACGCGCCTGCGTCGTGCAGGCGGGGTGGGCGTTGGTGGCTGGTCTGGCCCGGCCCCACAGCTTGCTGGCCTTGACGGCGCCAGCCCGGCCTGCACCATCAGGCTCCCGATCACGCGCCAGGTGCAGGGCCTTGGTGCGTTGCTGATTTCAGAGCGGGCCTGCCGCCCGTCAGCGGCTTGAACGTCTCCATGCGCCCGGTGCCCCAGTTTCGCCAGTTTTCCAGCTCCCAAAAGCGCCAAAGGCACAGGGCCATCGTGCAACACGGCCCCGCCGGTTGGTGCTGTCGGGATTTGTCGCCCTCAATCCGGTAGCGCCTGGGATTTTCCAATGCTGTTCAGGCCAATCAGCTTTGCGTGGCGCAGCCCAGCCGACGCCATCGCGTCAAAAATGGTGTGGGCCATGGGTTAGTCCCCCTCGCCCAGCAGGAACTGTCGCGCAATGTGAATTCTCTCCGTACAGGAAAGGTGGCACTCCAACACTTCGGCCAATCGCCATTCTGTAATCAGATGGTCGTCATCTATGTTTTTTGGGTCGCGTGGCTTCAATCTGTCAGCCAGCGTTTGTGCCAGGGCAAAGGCTTGCTCCAGGCGTTCCTCAAAGAGCTCAATCACGTAATTGGACGAACTCGCGAGAACCTTCTTTGCGTGGCTTAATTTCAGCAGCTTGTTGCTGCGTTTCAGGCGTCAGCCCGTCAAGGATGTCGTTTTTCTTAGGCCATGGGCGCACCATCCTCTTCAGTAGTGACTTCACGGGCTTGTCTGGCATCCATGCGTCGCTGAAGGGCTTATTCGGGTAATTCGCAATCCACCCGGGCTCAGCTTCGCAGTTAATAGTAATTTTGTCTGCATCTGTGGCGCGACTCCCAAATCAGCGGAAAGAACGGTGGCAATGCGTTCGGGGTCATCACAAGTTTCAGGCTTTTCAAGCGATTCCAAAGACAGTCTGGCAATGGCAGCTATCTCGCCGAATGCGCTTTGCGCCATGCCGTCAATATCAGTGACGGCATCTCGGGGCTGTTCGTCGCTGCAGTCACAGCCAACGTCTAGTAGTGGCCTGCCGCTGCAAGCAGCATCGACGATAGCAAAGTCTCAATCACGTCCAGCAGCTTCAGCCGCGTGTTCATACGTGCGATCAAGGTCAGGGGCTGGCTTTGTCATTTCCATACGCAACCACTCCAGCAGATTGCCCGCACGCTTGCGCAGATTCAGGAATTCGGAGGTAGTCATTTCGCGGCCCCCCGCTGCTTGGTATTGCCGAAAGCTTCCATCTGAGGAAGCGGGATATGTTGAGCCGTGCGCGTTGTCTTTTGGGTGGCGCTCCTGCTGTCAACCTCATCCAAACGATTGCCGCCAACACGATCAAACACCTTGCTGGTGCTGGTGACGATGGCCGAAAGCCACGGACGTTTTGCAAAGTCACGGTGCTGTTATGTTGCACAGTCGACATTGATTCGTCGGGCATCATTGCCCCGTCGCCCACCACATCGAGATAACGCTTTATCGCGGCTTGTACCTTGGCGCGATTGGTAACGCCTTTGGGTTGTGCGGTTTTGCTCATGCTGCACCGCCGATCTGCGCTGCTTGCTTGAGCGCACGCGCCGCCGACACTGCCTTGCCTGTGGCCTGACGTATCACCTCGGGGGTGCTCTGTTTTCGCAGGTGCCAGCGTGCCATCGGCCATTGCGTTGTCGGCGCGTTGGATCAGCGCCCGGTCGAGGAGGACTGGCCGCGGGGGAGTGGGAGCAGCGAGGCATATTTCCCGCAGGTGTGGTGCCCGTTTGGGCGTGGTGGGGGCGGGGAGTTGCGCCCGAAGTGAGTGAATTCGCCATGTGTGGCCTCCAGTTGCTGCGTTGAACAACTGCCACACCCGCTGTCAAACGAGGGAGGCAGCTCGAACGGGTTGACAGACCGGGCAGCTGGCGGAGGCCATTAACCGGCGAGCCGTGAGGCTCCCCGTCGAGCCGCCAAAAATCGGTCATAAACGAAAAAGCCGCAAGACTGTGCGGTGTTGCGGCTTTGTGCCGCCAGCTGCTTTGGCTTCAACCCCTGGCCACCCTTTTTTCGTGTGGACTTGGCGGGGACTGTATCACGGCTTTGTTCAGCCTGCAAAGAAAATTTGATCATGGTGTGTTTTCTAAGTGTTTTGAGGCTCTATCGCTTGCTGCATATGCGCAAGCAGCTATTGTTTTTGTAGCGTGTCTGGCTGGCCAGGTAATGATTCGGCCAACTTTTCGCCCGTGAGTGGGTCGAAAATACAGAGCGTGCCGGGCCACTGCATCCGCACCACCACGGTGGTTCGACCAAGTTTCATGCGCCGTTGCCATAGCGTGTGCGTGCATTGAGGCGTAATTCGCAGCCTTGGCCAGCAATTTGGCGTTGTTGCCCTTGGCCAGCTCGCGCACGTAGTCATCGGCGTTGGCTGAAATTTCAGCCTCCACAGAATTGTGTTGGCGGTTGCCGGGGGCCTGAATTTGGGCGACAATCGCACCCGTGTTCTCAGTGTTTTGCGCCTCCCGGTGGTTGGTCCCACCAGGGGGCGTTTCTACTTGTGAGGGTTGCATGGTGCAGCCCTACACCAGCTCTAAGGCCATCTGCTCACGCTTGGCGTGCAAGCGATTGACCAGCGCTTTGATTTCAGCATCGGTCTTGCCAGCGATACGGGCTGAATTTATGGCCTTTACCTCCTCTGACGGCCACCCTACGGCCCCTCTGGCCGATCTTTACCGGCTTGGTGAACGTCCCGGCTTGAATGGCACTGTAAATTGATGCGTGGCTTTTGTGCCCCGTTTCGACCTTGACGGTCGGCATTCTCCATATTGACATTGATAGCCCCCATTGACGCGCCTTGGCGCTTCTCGCAGCACGATTACTGCATGGGGGTGGACTGTGCGCCGCTACCTGTCTAGTTTTTAAGCAAAAAACTGGACTATTTTTGAGTAGTCGAATTTGCCACCCCCCGTCGCCCCTTGGCGATCTGTGCAGCACGATTGCTGCATGGGGTGGACTGTGAGCCCAAAAAATGACTGTTTTTACGGCTGGCTAGCTAACCGTACACTTACCGTTACGGCTGGCTGGCTAGCCGTACCTTACGCGTTACCGCTACTTGGAAAAATTCTTATGGCGCGCCAGTAGTGCCTCGTAAATTGTGCGGCGTGGATTTTTGGATCTCACATAACCAAACTCATCATGTGTGAGTTCACGCGGTGCACGATCAATCAGATCATCGGCCAGCTTGTTATCCGACCCTATTCGGCCCGTCATTTTTTTTACTTCTTCCAAAGCCCATGATTTCAAAGCGTTGGTATGCTTAGCTTTCGCTTCCCCCCAGGAAGCTGTACTTCTTATGGAAAACTGCATGCATTTTGCTTTGCCTTCGTTTGATGGGCAATCAACATGGGCGACTGCGGCAACATAGCAAGAACAGCCCCCTTCGCCACCGAAAAATCGACCAGCGCTTTTTAAAAGTAACTGGATCAATATCTTCAGCACGAGAAAGCATCAGCGCCATCGCGCCGTATGACCTACTAATCAGCGATATGCATAGCGCTGAAATGTGTGGTGCAGATTGGCACAGCTCTTCAAACTGAGCTTGATATGGCTGCAAAGTATCAGCTTCGCCAACGGGGAGAGAAAGCATGAAGCCAGAAATACCAAACTCCTTAAAAACCGGCTCAGGAATTCCGACCACTTCAAAGACAATGCGCCGCCAATCCTTCATCTCCGACAAAATTAAATTCCTGTCACCATCCTGCATAACCGCTCCCTGTTGCGCCCCTGATAAAAACCAGCGCCGCCAGGCCAGGGAGTCCCGGTTTTCACCACGGTTAATTACTCCGTGGCTAGGCGTGGTTTCAAAATTCTATGCCGTCCTGAGCTGGATCACGTCCGCGCCTTTGGTCAATTTGTCCAGGTAGTCCGCCCACACTTGCAGCATTGTGGTTCGGTCATCCAAATGCGTGGTTCGGTCGTACGCGCCGCCGTGGGTAATCTGCCCTGTGTGGGCCAGCTGCGCCTCGATCACGTCGACAGGGTACTTGAGCACTTGCCGCAAGATGGTTCGGCCTGTGGCCCGGTAGCCGTGCCAGGTGTGCCGCCCTTTGTAGCCCATGGCTGCCAGTGCTGCACTGACCGCCGCCTCGGACATCGGCGCTTGATGATCACGCAGGCCGGGGAACACGTATTCGCCGTGCCCGGTCAGATTCTGGATGTCGCGCAAGATTGCCACCGCCTGTGTGGGCAGGGGCACCACGTGGGCTTGCCCGTTGATCTTTTCGGCCTTGGTGCGCTTCATGTCTTCGCTGGGGATTGCCCACAGGCCCGCATCAAGGTTCAGGTTTGCCCAGCGCATGGTGCGCAGGTTTCCGGGCCGTTGAAACAGCATCGGTGCCAGTTGCAGCGCTGCCCTGACGACTGGCCCGCCGTTGTAGGCCTTGCTTGCGCGTAGCAGTTCGGCCAGTTCTGCCGGGTCGGTGATTGCAGGCAGGTTTTCTTTGATATGCGGCTTGAGCGCCTTTTTGATGTCGCCGGTAACGTCGCGTTCGGCCCGCCCGGTTGCAACTGCGTGGCACCATATCCCGTGTGCCGTCAGTAGCACCCGGTGCGCCACGTCCAGCGCCCCGCGTGCCTCTACCTTTTGGATCACAGCCAGTAGCTCTATGGGCTTGATGCTGGCAATTGCACGCTTGCCCAGGTACGGAATCAAGTCTTTGGTGATGTTGCGCCGCTCCCGTACATAGTGGGCATCGCTCCAATTCGGTTTGCCACGCACCAGCCAATCATTGGCGCACGCCTCAAAGGTGTCGCCGGTGCCCACGGATGCCTTGAGCTTTTCACCCTGCCGCGCTTGTAACGGATCAATGCCCTTGGACTTTTGCATTTTGGCCGCATCACGGGCTTTGCGGGCTGCGGTCAGTGTCACGGTGGGATAGCTGCCCAGCGCCAGGCGTCCTTCTTTACCGTCAGCGTAGGTTTTCCAGAACAAGCGCCTTGACCCTGCCGGGCTGACTTCCAAATACAAACAGCCAGCGTCCGTTAACCGCGCCCGCGCCTTTTCTGGGGGACAGGTTGCGTTTCTGCATTGGGCATCGGTCAGCATGGCAGTCTTTCATTGGGAAACCGGGGTAAAACCGGGGAACAACTGGCCTAAAAACCTGTTCCCCGGTGTTTTGTTCCCCGGTATGTTCCCCGGTTTTGGTTTGGCAGTCAATAGCGGCCTTTGTACGTCACTGCAATGTAAGTACCTGATTTACCAATGAAAAAGGCCTCTAAGTGTATGTCCTTAGAGGCCTTTGTATTATCGACTGGTGCCGCTTGTCGGATTCGAACTGACGACCTACCGCTTACAAGGCGGTTGCTCTACCAACTGAGCTAAAGCGGCAACGTGTTTATTTTACTGGACTCTTGCGTGATTCTCGGGGCCGTTGGCGGATTATTTCACGCGCTTGGAGTGAAGGACGCGGACCAGCAGCCGGAGATCGGGGTGGATCGGGTTCATCGCCCGGCTTTTCAGAGGTTTTTTCTGACTCAACGCGCGCCAATTGAACCACCTTGGCATCAGACTCCGCGTGGGTGCCCGGCGGCACCGACACCAGATTCGTCGGGTTGGAGGGCGCAGCTTTGGCAGCTTTTGGCAACTCCAGCGGAAAGGCCATTCCTTGGCCGTTTTCTCTGGCATAAATAGCCAGGATGTGCGTCACCGGCAGCATGATCTCCCGCGCGGTTCCGGCAAAGCGCCCCTTGAACTCGACGAAGTCATTGCCGAGTTTGAGTGAGCTCGTGGCGTCCATACTGATGTTGAGAACGATCTCGCCGTCTTTCACGTACTCACGCGATACTTGCACACTCATCCACAGCCACGGCCACATAGGGCGTGAAGCCGTTATCGGTACACCACTCGTACATGGCCCGGATTAAATATGGCCGGGTCGACGTGGTCTCTGGCGTGTCAGTCATGGTCACCCGCCAACTTCTTATTTGCGCATAACTTTCTCGGAAGGCGTCAAAGCCTCTATGTACGCGGGTCGCGAAAAATTCGTTCGGCGTATTTCAGCAAAGGCGCTGCGTTTTTGCTGAGGTCAATACCGTAGTAATCCAGACGCCACAGCAAAGGCGCAATGGCCACGTCCAGCATGGAGAAGCCTTCGCCCAACATGAATTTGTTTTTCAAAAACACGGGGGCCAGTTGTGTCAGCCGATCACGGATGTGGGCCCGTGCCTTCTCCAGCAATTTTTCATTGCTCTTGGCGGCGCGCGACTCCAGCGTCGACACATGCACGAACAATTCCTTCTCGAAATTGAGCAGGAACAAACGCACACGGGCGCGATCGACAGGGTCACCGGGCATCAGTTGCGGGTGGGGAAAACGCTCATCGATGTATTCATTGATGATGTTCGATTCATACAGAATCAGATCCCGCTCGACCAGGATTGGCACCTGGCCATAGGGGTTCATCACGCTGATGTCATCAGGCTTGTTGTACATGTCAACGTCGCGAATTTCGAAGTCCATGCCTTTTTCAAACAGGACGAAACGGCAACGGTGGGAAAACGGGCAGGTAGTACCTGAATACAACACCATCATGGCGGGGCTCCTAAAAATTCAAAACGTCGTTCCAGTGCAAACCAGCTTGCAGCCAAGCCATGCTGAAACTAAAAAGAGTGGGGTGCTTGAAACAGCCCCACTCCGAGAAGCTTGGGTCACGCGCTGAACACGAAGGTTAGCAAGCGAAACCTCAAGCGATATTTATTTACTTGACGTCTTTCCAGTAGGCGGCATTGAGTCGCCAGGTGAGGAATGTAAACACGCCCAAGAACAACAAGACCCAGACGCCCACACGCACACGTGTGTTTTGAATTGGCTCACCCATCCACTGCAAATAACTGACCAGATTGCCAACGGTCTGATCGTATTGCTGCGGTGTCATGGTGCCGGGCGTCAGCTGCTCCCAGCCTTTAAAGACTTTTACCGCATGACCATGCTCTTGTTTTTCTTCATAAATTGGGCGACGGTCACCCTGGAGTTGCCACAGAACATGAGGCATGCCCACATTGGGGAAGGCCAGATTGTTCCAGCCGGTGGGCTTGTCCGCATCCGGGTAGAAGGTGCGCATGTAGGTGTACAAATAATCTGCACCACTGCCTTTGCTGATGTCTGCACGCGAGCGGGCAATCACGGTCAGGTCAGGCGGGTTGGCACCGAACCAAGCCTTGGCTTGCTGCGGGTCAATGGCGGCCTTCATGGTTTCACCAATCTTGGCGTTGGTGACCAAAAGGTTGTCCTTGATTTGCTGTTCGGTCAAACCAATGTCTGTCAAACGGTTGTAGCGCATGAACGCCGCCGAGTGGCAATTGAGGCAATAGTTGACAAAGGTTTTGGCACCATCTTGCAGCGCCGCCATGTCATTGGTCAGCTTGGGCGCTTTGTCCCAGGCAATACCATCAGAACTGGCTTGCGCACCCACCGTCAGGCCCAAGGCCAGCACCAACCCGGAAATGATTTTTGTTGTGAAACCCATTGAATTCATGTTCTTGTCTCCAGTTCAATGCGCCGTGAAGGTTACGCGGCTCGGCACCGGCTTGGGTGTTCCGACCTGGCTCCACCACGGCATCAGCAGAAAGAACCCGAAGTAAAACAGGGTGCCAAGCTGCGACACGCGACCACCGATGTCGGACGGGGGCAGCATGCCCAGGTAGCCCAGCACCAAAAAAGTTGATCACAAAAACGGCATACAGGTACTTGTGCCAGTCAGGACGGTAGCGAATGGATTTGACCGCGCTGTTGTCCAGCCAAGGCAGGAAGAACAGAATCACAACGCCGCCGCCCATCGCCACCACGCCCCAGAATTTGGCGTCGATCGAGAGCATCATGGCAACGATGCCAACGGCCCCGCCCAGAATGATTGCCTTGAAAACAGCAGGCATTTTGCCCTTGGTAACACCCAACAAAGCACCACCAAGTACACAGGCAATCAGCGCGTACATCATCTCGTCGGTGACGGCACGCAGCATTGAATAGAAGGGCGTGAAATACCAGACCGGGGCAATGTGCAACGGGGTCTTGAACGGGTCAGCCGGGATGAAGTTGTTGTACTCCAGGAAATAACCGCCCATTTCAGGTGCAAAGAACACGATGGCGGTGAACACCATCAGGAACACGCTGACGCCGAAAATATCATGCACCGAGTAGTAGGGATGGAAGGGAATGCCATCAAGCGGGATGCCCTTGGCATCTTTGGTGGCCTTGATTTCAATCCCGTCAGGGATTGTTGGAACCCACTTCATGCAGCGCAATAATGTGCGCAACCACCAAGCCCAGCAGCAGCAGCGGCACCGCGATCACATGGAAGCTGAAGAAGCGGTTCAGCGTGGCATCTCCCACCACAAAGTCGCCGCGAATCAGCAAGGCCAGATCAGGGCCGACAAAGGGCACGGCGGCAAACAGGTTAACGATCACCTGCGCACCCCAGTAGCTCATCTGACCCCAAGGCAACAGGTAGCCCATGAAGGCTTCGGCCATCAGGGCCAAAAAGATGCCGCAGCCAAACAGCCAGATCAGCTCGCGCGGTTTGCGGTAGCTGCCGTACATGAGGCCACGGAACATGTGCAGATAGACCACCACAAAGAAGGCCGAGGCACCGGTGGAGTGCATGTAGCGAATCAACCAGCCCCAGGGCACGTCGCGCATGATGTACTCGACAGAACCGAAAGCCAGCGCAGCATCGGGCTTGTAGTGCATCACCAGAAAAATGCCGGTGACGATCTGAATCACCAGCACCAGCAGCGAGAGTGAGCCAAAGATGTACCAGAAGTTAAAGTTCTTGGGTGCGTAGTACTCGCTCATGTGCTCTTTGAAGAGCTTGGACAGCGGAAACCGGTTGTCCACCCAATTGAGCAGTTTTTCGCCAGCGGGGGCGTTCGGGGAAACTTCGTGAAATTCAGCCATGATGTTCTTTCTTAGGCTTTCTTGTCGTCACCAATGAGGAGCTTGGTGTCAGAGAGGTACATATGCGGCGGGACTTCGAGGTTGTCCGGCGCGGGCTTGTTTTTGTAGACCCGGCCAGCCAGATCAAAGGTGGAGCCGTGGCAAGGGCAGAAAAAGCCACCTTGCCAGTCGTCCGGCAGCGAAGGCTGGGCACCGGTCTGAAATTTGTCTGAAGGCGAGCAACCCAAGTGGGTGCAAATGCCCACCGTCACCAAGTACTCGGGCTTGATGGAACGGGTTGCATTGCGGGCGTATTCGGGGGCTTGCTCGGCAGGCTTGCGCTCGGACTTGGGGTCGGCCAATTGGGAATCGAGTTTGGGCAACGCAGCGAGTTGCTCGGGCGTGCGGCGCAAAATCCACACCGGCTTGCCGCGCCACTCCACCGTCATTTTTTCGCCGGGTTTGAGGGCGGAAATGTCCGCCTCGACGGCTGCACCAGCGGCCTTGGCCTTTTCTGAAGGCTGAAAACTGCTGACAAAAGGAACGACGGCTGCAACACCGCCCACGGCACCAACGCAGGTGGACGCGATCAACCACGTCCGTTTACTGGCGTCGAACTGGCCGTTATCGACAAGGCTTTCACTCATGGGAATCCTCAATGAAAAACATCACTACTGGGGTCAACCCAAGATTGTAGCCGACCGATACGGCAGGCTTTTGGGGCAAAGACTCAAGCCGCCAGGTAGTTTTGATTGATACTCCCATTTTTTTAAACTTGATTGATTGGAGCAAGACCCATGGGAATGATGCAGGAATTCAAAGAGTTTGCCGTCAAGGGCAATGTGATGGATCTGGCAGTCGGTGTGATCATTGGCGGCGCGTTCGGCAAAATTGTTGACTCCGTGGTGGGCGACCTGGTTATGCCAATGGTTGGGGCGGTGGTGGGCAAACTTGATTTTTCCAACCTCTTCATCGTGCTGGGCACGCCGCCCGCCGGCACTGCCATGACGCTGGATGCCTTGAAGAAAGCGGGCACACCAGTGCTGGCCTATGGCAACTTCATCACCGTGGCGGTGAACTTTGCCATTTTGGCGTTCATCATTTTCATGATGGTCAAACAAATCAACCGTCTGAAGAAAGATGCCCCGCCACCACCACCTGCCGCGCCCGCCCCGACGCCGGAAGATGTGCTGCTGCTGCGCGAGATTCGCGACAACCTCAAAAGATAATTTACTATAGTTTTAATAGCTGCTAGCGCTTATTCCACCTGCGCTAGCGGTCAATTAGATACTTAAAAATGCAATGATCCGCCAAGCTGGCGGGCCATGCGAATCGCCTCGATCAGGCTGGACGCATCGGCTTGGCCGGTGCCGGCAATGTCAAACGCGGTGCCGTGGTCCGGGCTGGTGCGCACCAGCGGCAAGCCCAGCGTCACATTCACCCCCTTGTCAACACCCAGGTACTTCACGGGAATCAAACCCTGGTCGTGGTACATCGCCAGTACCACATCAAACTCACCAGACTGACCCGCTTTCGACCGTGCGCGCATGAAGATGGTGTCAGGCGCAAAGGGGCCGCTGACCTGCAGGCCTTCCAGCACCGCCTGCTGGACGGCGGGCGCAATGATGTCCACCTCTTCCCGCCCGAATAGCCCACCCTCCCCCGCATGGGGATTGAGACCCGCCACACCAATGCGCGGTGCCCGGCCCAGCACAGCCTGCAAGGACTGGTGCGTGATGCGCAGGGACTCCAGCACCCGGTCAAACGTGACCGCCTCAATGGCCGCACGCAACGAAACATGAATGCTGACCAGCACCACCCGCAGTTCGTCATTGGCCAGCATCATGCGCACCGGCATGGCTGCCAGCGGCAGCTTTTGATGGGCGGCGGCCAGGGCCTGCAGCATTTCCGTGTGGCCGGGATACTGTGCGTGTGGTTCCCCCGCAAGCGCCAGCGCCGCTTTGTTCAGCGGTGCCGTCACCAGGGCCGCCACTTCGCCGCGCAGCGCCGCCTGCGCCGCCCATACCACGCACTCGGCCGCCAGCTTGCCTGCGCTGGCGCTGAGCTGCCCCAGCGGCGGCATTTCGCCAGGTGTACCCACCTGCAACACCGGCAGGCAGCGTGGCGGCAGGTCCAAGGCTTGCAGCGGCGAATCGAGCTGCGCCACCGGCAGCGGTATCTGCCCCGCGCTGGTCAGTTGCACGGCCCGGCGCATGATTGCGACGTCGCCAACGACAAAACAGCCTTGCGTGACCTGCGGGGCATCCCGAAACGCCTTGGCAATGATTTCGGGGCCAATGCCCGCAGGGTCGCCCAGGGTGATGGCAATCGGTTTTTTCATGATGATTGGAATCAGGTAGAAAGCCCTGTTGGGCGCAGGCCTTAGGCCGGATTGTCAATGTCAATGAACTCGTGAAGCAGCCCACACTGCGCCGCCACATGAGCCGCGACGGCAGGGGCACCGTAACGTTCGCTGGCGTGGTGGCCGCAGGCGAGAAATGCGACGCCGCATTCACGCGCCAGGTGCGCCTGCGGCTCAGATATTTCGCCTGTGATGAAAGCGTCGGCACCGGCTGCAATGGCGGCTTCAAAATAGCTTTGCGCCCCGCCACTGCACCATGCTATTTTTTTAATAGCTCGTTGCGCACCATCAATGAGCGCTACCGGCCTATTTAGCTTAAATTCAAGGTGCTGTGCAAGGGCCTCGGCTGTTGCAAAATCCGCGCCATCCGCGCGCTGCCCCAAAAAGCCCAAGTCTTGCTCGCCAAAGCGGGCCTTGGCCTGCAAACCCAGCTGCAAGCCCAGCTGCGCGTTGTTGCCCAGTTCAGGGTGCGCATCGAGCGGCAGGTGGTAGGCAAACAGATTGATGTCGTGCGCCAGCAGCAGCGCCAGCCGCTGCTTCATCCAGCCGGTGATGCGCCCGTCCTGTCCGCGCCAGAACAGGCCATGGTGGACAAAAATAGCATCGGCCTGCGCGGCAATCGCCGCCTCGATCAAGGCCCGGCTGGCGGTGACGCCGGAGACGATTTTTCGCACGCTGGCCCGGCCTTCCACCTGCAGGCCGTTGGGGCCATAGTCACGAAAGCGCCCGGGTTCAAGCAGGGCGTCAAAAGTTTGCAAAAGCTCAGTGCGGTCGATCATGGCATGGGTTCATCTGGAGGAGCTGGGAAGTTTAAGGGGGAGTTGGCCTGCGCCTGCACCGTGCTGTCGCAGCCCAGGCCGGCGGCGATCCAGCGCTTTGCCAAACGGGCCAAAACCCAAGCCAGGGGGGGAACCCATGCCTTGAGAAAATTGGGCAGCGCCAGTTGCAACACCTCCTTCGGTGCCATGACGGCTCCGCAGCGGTATTGGCGCGCATCGTCTTGCCAGCGCAGCGCCACACAAGCGCCCCGGCGCTTGCGCGACAAAACCATGCCCAGCGGACAAGGCTCCAGCAGGCAGCACACGCCACAGCCATTGCAGGGCGCGCCCCATGCCGGCTTGGCACTGGCCTCTGGGCGAATCAATATGACGTGGTGCGAGCTTGGCATGGCGGTAAAGGGTGATTTGGCTCGATAAATGGCGCAACTGTACAGGCCGCAAGACCTGCGAAGCCTACAATTTGCGCTCATGCTTTCAACTTTGTCCCTACCTCAGCGCGGGTGCCGTGCCCGCCAATGCCCATGAAACGTCTTTGGTTGTTGTTTTCACAAACCGTCACCGTGCTGGTGGCCGCCTATTTTGTCGTCGGCACGCTCAAACCAGACTGGCTGAACCATCGCCCCACCCAGAGCGTCGCCGTGCTGGAGGCCCCCAGCCCCGGCCCCGGCGTTGCACCGCCAGGCAGCTTTCGGCTGGCAGCACAAAAATCCTCGGCGGCCGTGGTCAGCATCAACACCAGCAAGGCGGCCCAGCGCAATTCGCGCAGCGCCGACCCCTGGTTCAAGTTCTTTTTTGGTGAGCAGGGCAATGAGCCGCAAGTGGGCTTGGGCAGCGGCGTCATCGTCAGCAGCAGTGGCTACATCCTGACCAACAACCACGTGGTCGAGAGCGCCGACGAAATCGAGGTGATCCTCAACGACAGCCGCCATGCCAACGCCAAGGTGATCGGAACCGACCCGGATTCCGACCTGGCGGTGCTCAAGATTGATTTGGAGCGTTTGCCCGCCATTGTTCTGGGCAATTCCGATAACCTGCAGGTGGGTGACCAGGTGCTGGCCATCGGCAACCCCTTTGGCGTTGGCCAGACCGTCACCGGCGGCATTGTCAGCGCGCTGGGGCGCAACCAGCTGGGCATCAACACCTTTGAGAACTTTATCCAGACCGATGCTGCCATCAACCCCGGCAATTCCGGCGGCGCGCTGGTGGACACCAACGGCAACCTGCTGGGCATCAACACCGCCATTTATTCGCGCTCGGGCGGCAGCATGGGCATCGGTTTTGCCATTCCGGTATCCACCGCCCGCATGGTGATGGACTCGATCGTGAAAGACGGGCAGGTCACGCGCGGCTGGATCGGCGTGGAGCCCAACGATTTGTCGCCCGAACTGGCAGAGACTTTTGGCATCAAGGCCACCAAAGGGGTGATCATCACCGGCGTGCTGCAAAACGGCCCCGCCGCGCAAGCCGGCATCCACCCCGGCGACGTCATCACCGGCGTGGCCGGCAAAGCCATCGGCAATGTGTCGGAGCTGCTGGCTGGCGTAGCGGCCCTCAAGCCGGGCACGGCGGCCAAGTTCTCGGTGCTGCGGCGCGGTGACAAGCTGGAACTGGATGTGACGCCCGGTGTAAGGCCCAAATCGCGCCGGCAGGATCAGTGAGGGATGCGGTTTTTTGCTATACATTCAGTAGCTGTCTGCGCACGTCCCATATGCGCAATACCTTATTTCCCCCACTCACTCCCCCCCGCCCCTCTCTCGCGGAGCAAGGGCGAAAGAGGGGAGCCTTTAACAGCCCATTTGGCCGCGTGTTCAAAGTCAGGTCGTACACGCGCCGCTTGGCGTTGTGACAGGTCATGGTTTGTATTGGTAATTTGGTAAGTTGTTAAGTTGATCAGGCAGTAAGTCGGCCATTTCACCTGACCGGTTTCAGCTGTCAAGACTCTTGCGTTGCCGGCGGAGATGAACTCACTCACTTAAAACACGCGGCCAAATGGGCTGTTCAAGGCTCCCCCTCGCCCGGCGGGGCGAGGGGGTTGGGGGGAGTGGGGGAATAAGGCATTACGCACATAAGACAAGCAAAAAACCCACTCATTCAATAGCCGCTACGCCCCAGCCAGCAGCGTCATGGTCAGCGCCGCGCCATCGGTGCCATCGGCAGTAACGTTTGCTATATTTCTAATAGCTGCCAGCGCTTATTCCACGTGCGCAAAGCACAATTTTTATGCCTGTTCCACAAGTGAAACCGAACCTTGGCAAAAGCACTCCAGGCTCACAGGTTGATCAGCAGGGGCACCGGCTTCTCAGCCTTGAAGTCCACCGTGAAAATGGCTTGCGGCCCGAGGCCGATGTCAAGAACGCCGCCCATTTGAACAGCCAGATCCCCTACCAGTTGCAGGCCCAAAGAGTTTTTCCGCCGGGTTTCAAAATCGTCTGCCAGCCCTGTGCCGGTGTCGCTCACCCGCAAGCGCCACTGGTTGGCTGGGTCCAGCGGCCTCAATTCGATGCAGATGTCACCGGTGCGCCCCGGTGGAAAACCATGTTTGAGACAGTTGGACACCAGCTCGCTGACCAAGAGGCCACAGGTCGTCGCTTGGTCCATCCCCACCTGAACCGATCCCACGTCCAGGCGCAGCTGGACAGAGCCTGGCTCGGCTAGCAGGGTTCGCACGGTTTGGGTCGCGACCTGGCCCACGTAAGCACCCAAGTCAATGGCGGCAAAGCTGCCTCTGCGGTAAATGGTTTCGTGCAAGAGGGCCATGGCCCGAATACGGACCTGCATGTCTTTGAGCACCGCTTTGGTAGGGGCATGTTCACTGCGCCCGGCCTCCAGACGCAGCAAACTGGTGATGACTTGCAGGTTGTTTTTAACGCGGTGATGTATTTCCATCAAGAGCGCGGTTTTTTCCTGCAGGGATGACTGAAGGGCTTGTTCCGCTTGCTTGCGCTCGGTGATGTCCTGCAAGAGCCCGGCCAGGCGAACCACTCGCCCGCTGGCGTCACGCTCAGGGAATCCTTTGACGAAGCAGGGGCGAAGCTCCCCGTTTGGCTGTACGGTCATCAGCTCCAGCTCGTAGGGCGTGCCGTCGGACACTGCCTTGCCAACCGCATCAAACAGGCGCTGCGTGGACTCTGGCGTGTACAACTCATTCTGGCCTTCCAGGTTGGGGATGCCTTGCGCGGGGTCGCGCCCGAAAATGCGGAACATTTCGGGCGACCAGGTCACGATGTTGGCATCTACATCCCACTCAAAACTTGCCAGGCGCGCCATGTTTTCTGTGCGCTCGAGCATGGCCTTGCCGCGTTGCAAGGCATCTTCGGTTTGCTTGCGCGCAGTGATGTCCCGCGCAGAGGCAAACAGCATCGTCTTGTCCACTGCCGGTGATGCGCGCCACTCCAGCCAACGGTAGCTGCCGTCTTTGCAGCGGTAGCGGTTGATGAACTGCATGGTCGCTTGGCCACCGAGCTGGCGGGCTACTTCCTGCAAAGTAGCGTCGCGGTCATCTGGATGGATCAAGTCGAGAAATGGCTGGCTAACAATCTCTTCGACTGAATAGCCAAGCACATCGTGCCAGCGAGGATTGACTTTGAGAAATTTCCCCTCGGTTGACGCGATGCAGGCCAGATCAGGACTGATTTGAAAAAACCGCTGGAAATCATCTTGCGCCCGCTTGCGTTCGGTGATGTCAACAAAAGAGATGACTGCGCCTTCGATCACGTTGTCCAGCGTGCGATAGGGCTGGATGCGCAGGGTGTACCACTGGCCTTCGGGGGTTTGCACTTCGTGCTCGACCGGTGCCAGGGTGGCCAGCACTGCCTTGATGTCGGCCACCAGGCTGGTGTAACCCACCAGGTTGGACACAAAGTGCGCCACTGGACGGCCCACGTCCGACGCAATCAGGTTGATGATGCTGCTGGCCGCAGGGGTAAAACTCAAAATGCGCAACTGCAAATCAACAAACACGGTGCCAATGCCGGTGCCGCTGAGCAAATTGTTCATGTCGTTATTCGCCCGCGACAAATCAAACACCTTCGATTGCAGCTCGGTGTTGACCGTCGCCAGCTCTTCATTGACCGACTGCAGCTCTTCATTGGAAGACTGCATCTCTTCGGTGGCCGATTGCAGGTCTTCGCTGTAGGTTTCCAGCATGGCAATGGTGCTTTGCAGGTACTCATCTTTGGCATCGAGCTCTTGCGAAAGTGCGCTGATGCGTGCTGCCGCTTCAGCTTGCGGCATTTCCGGGTGCGCGCAGTCCGGCGACGACTCTGCAGAACATGAGGGTGCGTCTTCGAAGGTCACCAAAAACAAGGGCATGTCCGGGACCTGGTTCTGATCGTCCCGAACGGGATGGACACCGAGTTTGACAAGCAGTAGTTCACGGTTGATGGTGACCTTGAGGTTGGTGGCCTGAGAAACCTTGCGGGTCGTCACGGCATGGCGCAGCATGGTGCTCAGGGCGGGGCGCAAACCGTCGCGCGCCATCTTCAAAATGTTGCTGACACTCGCTTCACCGGGGCTGGTCTCCAGGTAATTGCCGGTTTGGCCATGCACGTAGAGGATGTCGCCCCTGGCGTTGATCAAGACGCTGGCCGGGATGATTTGGCGCAGCAAGGCACGCTCCATCAGCTCACGCAGCGGGGGCCTCATTTCGGGTTTGGTGCCCTGGGCAACCCGCCCGGACAGGGATGCAGCCAGTGGTGTCAACGGGGTCAAGGGTGCCAGCACGCGGCTGAGCAGAAACTTCTGCTGCCCCTGCAAATCGGTCTTGTGTTGGTAGAGCTTGGCACCGCCTTCCAGCGCGCTAAATAACATGTCAAACTCGCCAACGCCTTCTGAATTGCCCAAAAACAGCCAGCCCCCGGGTTTGAGTGCGTAATGAAACAGCGGGATGATCTTTTTTTGCAGCTCAGGGCCCATGTAGATCAGCAGATTACGGCAAGTGATCAAGTCAAGTCTGGAAAATGGCGGGTCTTTGATCAGGTCTTGCTTGGAAAATACCAGCAGGTCACGGATGTTTTTGCGGATGCGGTAGGCGCTGCCGTCCGCTTCCAGCGCAAAAAACCGAGCCAATCGCTCCGGCGAGACATCAGCTGCGATGCTGACCGGATAGAGTCCGGCGCGCGCCGCTGCAATGGCCCGGCTATCGACATCGCTGGCGAACAGCTCCAGCTTGCAGTTCAGCCCCAGCGCCTCCATCCGCTCCACCAGCAAGATGGCCAGGGAATAGGCCTCCTCGCCGGTTGAGCAGCCTGTGGTCCAGGTTCTGATGGGGGTATCCGACGTTCGGTTTTCAAACAGCTGCGGGATTACCTGCTGCTCCAGCACCCGAAACGCCTCGGGGTCGCGAAAAAAACTGGTCACACCAATAAGCAGGTCACGAAACAGCGCCTCCCCTTCTGGGCTGGTGTGCTGCAGGTAGTTGACGTAGGCGTCGATGGAGTCGATTTGGTGTACCGCCATGCGCCGTGCAATGCGACGGTAGATGGTGCTGGGCTTGTACTTCGAAAAATCATGCCCGGTCTGGGCGCGCAGCTGCACAAAGATGCTTTCCAGTGCATCCTCGGTCCTGGCTGTGGCAGGAATGCGTGAGTGCGCCAGCTTGCCAAAGGCGTGGTTGGCGTAGGCGATTAACTGCGCTGGCATTTGCGCCGGGGGCAGTTGGTAATCCACGAGGGCGGTGGCCAGGGCGCTGAGCGGCATGCCGTCATGTTCGCAGGAGGCGGGGGTTTGTGCCATCACCATGCCGCCCGCACCTTTGATGGCGCGCACACCCAGCGTGCCATCGCTGCCGGTGCCCGAGAGCACGATGCCCATGGCCTGCTCGCGCTGATCGGCCGCCAGCGATGCCAGAAAAAAGTCAATCGGCAGCCGATGGCCACGCGGGGCTACCGGCTCCAGCAGGTGCAGCACGCCTTGCTGCAAGACCATGTCGTAATGGGGTGGAATGATGTAGACGCAGTTTGGCAAGACCCGCATGCCGTCTTCCACCTCATACACCGGCATGCGGGTACAGCGGCGAATCAGGTCCGCCAGAATGCTTTTGTGGTCGGGTGCCAGGTGCTGCACCAGCACAAAGGCCATGCCGGGGTATACATCGGCAGGCATGCCGGAGAAAAAAGCTTCAAAAGCCGCCAGACCACCAGCAGAGGCACCAATACCCACGATGGGGAAGCTTGGCGGGGCGGCGCGGGTAGTCTGGTTCATGGTTGGGAGTGACTCATTGGCGGTAGCGGCTCAAAAAAGAGGCATTCGGGGACGCAGATGGAGAAAAAACGCTATAAATTCAGTAGCTTCTCATGCCCGTTCCACCTGCGCAAGACGGTGTTTTTACCTTACGGATTCTGCAGCGAACGAACCTGTTCCCCGGCATTATGCACATCACGCTGGTATTCCACCAGATAGCGTTCACGCTCCTCGCTGCTCCACTCGGCTGGCGAAAACTGGTCGATGCCGTAGCGGCCCGTGGTGTGCACCGTGCCAGGGCGGCGCGCCAGCATGGAACGGTCAGGAAAGGCGTCGGGGCGCAGCAAAAAGCCCTCCACATCCACCAGCTTGAGCGGAAACGCGGGATTCACGTCGCGCACCAAGGCACCAAAAAGCTGAAGTTTGAATTCGCGCTGGCCAGCGGACACCTCGTCATTGAATTGCAGCAGCGCAAAGGGCTTGTCGTTGGCGTCATACACCCGGCCACTGACCACGTAGCGCCCCGCCGTCTGCACCTGCGCTTTGAGGTAGAAGTTCAGGGAGCCAGCCTCAATGGATTCACGCACGCCCAGCCAGGTTGCGGGCACAGTGGGCGAATACACCACATCAAAATGGGCCACACCCTGCTCCCCGTTGGCCGAGACTTGCGCCAGCAAGCGGATGGTTCCCGCATGGTTGGCAAAGCCCTGTGCCTGGGGTGACAGTCGGGCCGTGTATTTGCCATCGCCCGCCAAGGCATCAGGGCCGGTGCCATCGTCACTGAAGGGCACATTGGCCGCAATGACGGTGATGGGGGTGGCCGTGTCAGGAATGGTTTGGGCCGAAGACTGGGTTACCGTCAAAGGCACGGCCTTGTTGTTGTCGTCAAATGCTTCAATGGACAACTTGACCGTTTCCGCCCCGGCCAAAAAAACCCGTTCTTGGGTGGTTCGCAAACGCAAACCCTTGACGGCTTTACCCGACGCATCGCGCAGGGTTTTGATCTCGGACACCGGGTCAAAAGGCCGCACCTGATCGGGGTGCTCTCAATGGGCCTTGATTCATGCGGGTAGCGGGTGGCGTCGCGATAACTGTTGTACAAATGCTCGGCTGTTTCCAGGCGCTGCTGCCACTGCGCCAGTTGCTGCTGGCGGCTGTTCAAGCCGCCAGCGCTGTAGGGGCCACTGACACCGCTGGCCGCTGTCTCGGGTTCGGCATCAGCCACAGACCTGGTGTTTGGCAAGGTACTGCTTGCAGAAGGAGGTGATCGCGACGGGTCGGCACCGTCAGCACGAAGTTGCCAGACCAACACCCCCACGCCAGCCGCCAATGCCAGCCACGCCAGCCACCAGTGCCTTTTTTGCACGACCTATGCACCGCAAGCGGATGGAGTCGTGCGCCAGATCACAGTGCGTTGGCCGCCATGTGCTCGCGTACCTTGGACACCACGCCACCCCAGTTGCCCTTGGTGTAGTGGTTCAAAGACTCATTGTTGTCACGAAACACAACCGAGTGGTAGCTCCACTTGACCTTGCCACCTCGCAGGCCGGCCGTGCCCATGGTCAGCTCACCGCAGAAGGGGTTACCAGGGTTGCAATAGCCGGCACCGCCGCTGCCAGAGACACCACCTGCTGAGTGGTAAGCCACGGCCTCGTCGTCCTGACCGGGCAGGATGCCGGAGTACAGCGTACCCTTGGCACCGGCATACATGTTGAACCACTTGGCACGGGTCTGGTTATGGTCGTACATGGCCCTTGCAGTAGTGGTTTTAAGGTCGGACACCAACGGCTCTGAGACGGCCCAAGAACCCACGTCTGACAGCTCGCTGCCCCCGCCAGCGCCAGCGGCAATGTCCACCCACTTGATGTTCCAGCCAGTTTGTGTGCCGCCCGAATTTCCGCAGGTGCCAGAGGCACCGGGGGTCGCGTTCTTTTTGCTGCGGGTGGAACCACCGTACATGGACAGCGCGTAGCCCACCTGCAAATTACCGGCGCTGTGCGCTGCGACATAGCACCAGTTGTTACCCGTGCAGAAACAGTCGAGCGCGTCGCGAATGCGGTAGTTTTGGGTGGATATTTTGTTGTAGCCATCCCAGTTGACCGACTTCTTGTTGACCCCCGCAGCTGTGCCGGAAGGGCCCCAATAGATAAAGTCGGTATAGCTGCCCTTGACTGCCGAATTGTTACTGCGGCCATTGACCCATAGCGAATAATTGGTGGCGGACGCACCGCCAGCAGCACACAACAGTGCGGTAACCAAGCCTGCCGCAGCAGCGCGAACAGGACGAAAACCCCAGCGATTTTTAGCAACTTGGCTCATTTTTGTCTCCAGTTTAATTAATAGAACAATCCCGCGAAGGAGTCAGATTGTGGGCCTGCGAGCCCCGATCCGCAAGATCGGGTTTACCCATTCCAGGCCAGAAAATTCGGATTAACCACTACAAAGTCACATGGGATAATCTTTTTTTATTTTTTCAAACTGGGGTGGCAATGAAAAAGACAGTGGCAGGTTTGACGCTTCTGGGCGTGTGTTTCTTGGCACAAGCGCAGCCCTCAAAATGGCGATTTTTCGCTGGTGTGGGTTTGTCCAACGGGGGCGAAACCATCATGTCCGGCACCATCACTACCATCGGTACCACCCAAACGCTTCCATTTGAAATTCAAGCTGGCACCGGAACGCAGTACCGGCTGGGGGCAGATTACCGGTTTGCCGATCGATTGACATTGCAAGGATCGATTGGACGCGCTGTCAGCGACCCCATGGGCATGAACGGCAGCCTGACGTTTACCGTCACCCCCTTTGAACTGCTGGGGTTTGTGAACATCACCGAATCCCTGCGCATCGGTGCCGGATTGCGAAAATCCTATGCCGACATGAGCGGCACCGGTGTGTCCGCCAATTGGTCAGGCATCGGGAGTTATTCCAGCTCAGGAGGTTCCGTGGTAGAGGCACAGTACCTTTTCGCAACGTCCGAAGCCATGCCTGGTGCCCAAAAATCCCAGTTTGGCATCAGCGGCCGATGGGTCAATGAATCATTCACCCACAACGCCACGACTTTCAAGGGCAACACGTACGAAATTGGTTTGGCGCTGTACTACTGAGCATGCGCTTGAATTGACTGTGGACACGGGTGGTATGGTCAAGCCATGAAAACACAAATTGATCACTTGATCGTCTTCGCGCAGACGCTGGAAATTGGCGTGCAATGGTGCGAAGCCACTTTGGGCGTCACCCCTGGTCCCGGCGGGGAACATCCTCAGTACGGCACCCACAATCGCCTCCTCAAAATCGCAACGCCGGCCAACCCTCTGGCTTATCTGGAAATCATTGCCGTCAATCCGAATGCCAAAAGGCCCGCCATTGCGACGATCTAGCAGCCGCACGCACCGCGTTGAAGGCCCACGGAATTTGACCCTCGGGCCGCCCTTGGGGCCATAAAACAGTCGTTTGTGCTTGTTTGCGCTTTTATGCTCTGCGCGGGCGTTGTATAAAGTAAACTTTTTGGCACTTATTGCTGGACGTGGCGCGCATTTCAGGGCATCTTTGGAGCTATCGGCATCAAACGATCCCCTCGCCTGCCCCTTCTGAACGGGTTTAGATTTACACCGGGGCAGCAATCGACGATGATCGAACGAATTTTTTTCCTGACGTAGTATTTTTTGAACCATGGCCACAGGCGACACCCCTCAACCTCCAACCGCATCTCTTGCCCTGCCGGGCTTGGGCCGCGCCTTAGTACTCGCAGGCAAGTTAGGGCAAAAGTCCGCTGAAGAAATTTATCGCAAGGCGGAAAACAATCGCACAAGCTTTATCGCAGAACTTACCGGCTCTGGTGCAGTGTCTGCGTTTGATTTGGCGCACACCATGTCAACGGCGTTTGCGGCACCCATGGTCGATCTGGACGCCATTGACATCCACCGCCTTCCCGTTGACCTTCTGGATGCCAAAATTTGCCAAGACTACCGGGTCATAGTGCTGTGCAAACGAACCAACCGGTTGGTCGTGGCCACCGCGGATCCATCGGACCAGCAGGCCGCCGAAAAGATCAAATTCTCCTCCCAGATGGGCGTTGATTGGGTCATTGCCGAGTACGACAAATTACTCAAGATGGTGACGGCAACGAACACCAGCACCGCCGAATCCATAGACAACATCGTCGGCAGTGAGTTTGAGTTCGACGATGCTGCTGCCGAGGCGATGATTGAAACGATTGACACCAGCGCTGCCGAAATTGAAGACGCGCCGGTCGTCAAATTTTTGCAAAAAATGCTGCTCGACGCTTTCAGCATGCGAGCCTCTGATTTGCACTTCGAACCCTACGAACACAATTACCGGGTTCGCTTCCGGATTGACGGCGAACTCCGCGAAATCGCCTCCCCGCCCATCGCAATCAAAGAAAAACTCGCATCACGCATCAAGGTGATATCGAGAATGGACATCTCGGAGAAGCGGGTGCCGCAAGACGGCAAGATGAAGCTCAAAATCGGGCCAGAACGGGTCATTGATTTCCGGGTCAGCACCTTGCCCACCATGTTTGGTGAAAAAATTGTGATCCGTATTCTTGACCCGAGCAGCGCCAAACTTGGCATTGATGCCTTGGGCTATGAACCAGAAGAAAAAGCAAGGCTGATGGATGCCATCGGCAGGCCCTACGGCATGATTTTGGTGACCGGACCCACCGGCTCTGGCAAGACCGTTTCCTTGTACACCTGCCTGAACCTGCTGAACAAGCCCGGCGTCAACATCGCCACGGCAGAAGACCCTTGCGAAATTAACCTGCCGGGTATCAACCAGGTCAGCGTCAATGAAAAAGCCGGACTTACTTTTTCGGTTGCCCTGAAATCGTTTCTTAGGCAAGACCCCGACATCATCATGGTGGGTGAGATTCGCGACCTGGAAACGGCCGACATTTCCATCAAAGCCGCGCAAACAGGCCACTTGGTACTCTCCACCCTGCACACCAATGACGCCCCAACCACCTTGACCCGCATGCGAAACATGGGCATTGCGCCCTTTAATATCGCCTCCAGCGTCATTTTGATCACGGCGCAGCGCCTAGCCCGCCGTCTTTGCCCCAATTGCAAAGTTCCCATCAACATCCCGCCCGAAGCGCTGATGGATGCAGGTTACAGCGCAGAAGAGCTCGAACAACCCTTAGTCACCTACCGACCCGTTGGCTGCTCCGCGTGCAACAAAGGGTACAAAGGGCGCGTCGGCATCTACCAGGTCATGCCCATCACGGAAGAAATACAGCGCATCATCCTGCGCGATGGCAGCGCCCTCGAAATTGCCGAGCAGGCCAAACGCGAGGGTGTGCGATCGCTGCGTGAAGCAGGGCTGTACAAAGCAAAACTGGGCTTGACTTCTCTGGAAGAAGTACTGGCTGTGACAAACGTATAACCAATTATCCAGGGGACCCCATGGCAACAGCAAAGTCAGCACCCGCAAAGTCAACGGCCTCCAATGAGACCGTTTATGAATGGGAGGGCAAGGACCGCAATGGCAAGCAAGTTCGCGGTGAACAACGCGCGGCTGGAGAAAACCAGGTGCAGGCCGCCTTGCGCCGCCAAGGCGTTACGCCGACCAAGATCAAAAAACGCCGCATGCGTTCGGGTCAATCCATCAAGCCGAAAGATCTTGCAATTTTTACGCGCCAGCTTGCCACCATGATGAAAGCGGGCGTTCCCTTGCTGCAGGCGTTTGATATTGTGGGGCGCGGCAACCCAAATCCCAGCGTGACCAAACTGCTCAACGACATTCGCACCGATGTTGAAACCGGGACCTCACTGAGCGTCGCGTTTCGCAAATTTCCGCTTTATTTCGACAACCTGTACTGCAACCTGATCGAAGCCGGTGAGTCTGCCGGTATTTTGGACCAGCTGCTGGACCGGTTAGCGGTGTACATGGAAAAAACCGAAGCCATCAAGTCGAAGATCAAATCAGCCTTGATGTACCCGATCTCGGTGTTGATTGTGGCCTTTATCGTTACCGCAGTGATCTTGATTTTTGTGGTGCCTGCTTTCAAGGAGGTGTTCAGCAATTTCGGGGCCGACCTTCCTGCACCAACCCTGTTTGTGATTGGTATGAGTGAAGTTTTTGTTAAATACTGGTGGCTGATCTTTGGCGGACTTGGTGGCGGTTTTTACTTTTTCATGCAAGCCTGGAAACGCAATGAAAAGGTGCAGCAGATGATGGACCGCATCATGCTCAAAATGCCCATCTTTGGCACATTGGTTGAAAAATCCTGCATAGCCCGCTGGACCCGAACCCTGTCCACCATGTTCGCCGCTGGCGTGCCGCTGGTAGAAGCTCTTGATTCAGTAGGTGGTGCAGCCGGCAATTCCGTGTTCGAATTGGCCACCAAAAAAATCCAGCAGGAGGTGTCCACCGGCACCGCCTTGACTGCAGCCATGACCAATGTCAACCTGTTCCCCTCCATGGTCTTGCAAATGTGCGCCATTGGTGAAGAATCCGGCTCAGTGGACCACATGCTGGGCAAGGCTGCAGACTTTTATGAATCCGAAGTGGACGACATGGTGGCCGGCATCTCTAGTTTGATGGAGCCCATCATCATTGTGGTTCTGGGCACTGTGATTGGCGGCATCGTGGTGGCCATGTACCTGCCCATTTTCAAACTCGGTCAAGTTGTCTGATGACAGAATTGCCATGGCTTGATGCAAGCTTTGTAGGAGTTCTCGGCTTACTGATCGGCAGTTTTCTCAATGTCGTGATTTACCGCTTGCCTCTGATGATGGAGGCACAGTGGAAGGCCGAGTATGCCGAAATGTCTGGCAAAGAGGCCCCCGAAATGGTGGCATTTAACTTGGTGGTGCCTCGTTCGCGTTGTCAGAAATGCCACCACGCCATTCGGTGGTATGAAAACATTCCAATGCTGAGCTACCTGTTTTTGCAGGGCAAATGCTCGGACTGCAAAACCCCCATCAGCCTTCGCTACCCCTTGGTGGAGCTGAGCACCGGTGCGCTGTTTTTCTATTGCGGCTGGCGCTGGGGCATAACACCCACTGCCGCGCTCTTTTGCGGATTTTCTGCCGCCATCTTGGCACTGGCCATGATTGACTGGGACACCACACTGCTGCCCGATGACATTACCTTGCCCCTGCTTTGGGCGGGCCTGATCGGGGCGACCCTGCAATGGACACCTGTCACCCTGCCCTCGGCCATTTGGGGTGCTGTGGCGGGCTACGTCTCCCTGTGGCTGGTGTACTGGGGTTTCAAACTGATCACCGGCAAGGAGGGCATGGGCTTTGGCGACTTCAAACTGTTTGCTGCACTCGGTGCCTGGTTTGGCTGGCAAGCCTTGGTACCGATCATTCTGATGGCCTCGGTGATGGGTGCCGTGATTGGAATTGCCATGAAGTTTTCCAGTGGATTGCGCGAAGGCGGCTTCATTCCTTTCGGTCCATTTCTGGCGGGCGCGGGCCTCACCGCGATGATTTTTGGTCCCGGCGCAATGCTTCGCTTCGTCGGGTTCTAAAGAGTGAGTTCGATGATCCGACTGGGTCTGACCGGTGGCATTGGCAGCGGCAAAAGCACTGTGGCGCAATTTTTGCAAAAACGCGGAGCCGTCGTGGTGGACGCCGATGCGATTTCCCGCGAGCTAAGTGCCGCTGGGGGCTTGGCCATCCCTTTCATTGCAAGCGCATTTGGTCAGGCGTTCATTACTGCTGCAGGGGCCTTGGACCGGGACAAGATGCGTGCCCTTGCCTACAGCGATGCCAAAGCACGCAAACGACTTGAGTCCATTATTCACCCCATGGTGGGACAGGAAACTCAGCGGCAAACCGATGCAGCCATCGAATCAGGCTGCCCTTGCGTGGTGTTTGACGTGCCCTTGCTGGTTGAATCTCCCATCTGGCGGCAAAAAGTGGAGCACATACTGGTGGTGGACTGCACACCCGAAGTTCAAATCAGCCGGGTCATGGCACGCAACCTCTTGTCACGCGAAGAAATTCAAAAAATTATCGCCTCCCAAGCGAGCCGTAAAACCCGTCTTGGTGCGGCCGACACGGTTATTTTCAATGCGAATTTGTCTCTGGACGAACTCGGCGGAGAGGTTCACCAAATTTCCCGTCGCTTCGGGCTATCATTAGAGTAGCACTGGCCCAACCGGAATAAATCAGCGTGATCCTTTACGAATATCCTTTTAACGAGCGCATCCGCACTTATTTGCGACTGGAACACCTGTTTCTTCGTCTGATTGAACTGGTTTCGCGTGACTTGGCCATCGACCATCACTTTGCACTCACCACCATCTTTGAAATCATGGATGTGGGCGCACGCGCGGACCTCAAATCGGACGTACTCAAAGACTTGGACAAGCAAAAACACATTTTGGAGGCCTATCGGGGCAACCCGGCCATCGCCCAAGGGGTTTTGGATGATGTGATCAGCCAGCTGGATCTATGTTTTGTGGCGTTGAACAATATACCCGGCAAAGTGGGGCAGTCGCTGACCGAAAATGATTGGCTCATGAGCATCCGCAGCCGTGTTGGCATACCCGGTGGAACCTGTGAATTCGATCTTCCGGCCTACTACGCTTGGCAACAAAAAACGGGCTTGCAGCGCAGGCATGACCTCGAACGCTGGATCTCCAAACTGATGCCGTTGGCAGATTCCATTCATCTCTTGCTCAAGATGCTCCGGGACTCCGGCTCTCCGCAAAAAGTCATGGCCATCGGCGGACAGTATCAGCAAAATCTTCCACAAGGCAGAACTTTTCAGTTGCTGCGCTTGGCACTGAACTCATCCCTGGACATGATTCCAGAGATCAGCGGCAATCGGCTGATGGTGTCGATCCGGCTCATGCGCCATGAGCTCGATGACCGACTCCATGTCTGCACGCAAGACGCCTCGTTTGAATTAAGCCTTTGCTCATGAATCCGGACACAGCAGCCCCGCAAATCAGCGAAAAACGGGTCACCTGCCCCACCTGCAGTGGCAACAGCGTTTATGCGCCCTCCAACCCTTTCCGCCCATTTTGCAGCGAACGCTGCAAAAATATTGATCTTGGTGCCTGGGCCAGTGAAAACTTCCGCATGCCTGCAGCGGGGCTTCCCGAAGATCCAAAGACAGACCTGCAGTAACCGATAAAATTTATAAGAATAGTGGCTATAGCGCCCTATTTACTTGCGCAAGCAGCTACTAAATATGTAGCACCAAAAAACCCCTGTTCGTCGGCAAACCACTGCAACACCGGCACCGTGCCCGGCAACACAGGCTGAACCTGCACCGGAAGATGCTGCCAGGAAAAGGCTTGCCCCTCGCGCATCTCCAACTCACCGGTCCAATCAAACACTTGGCAAAAGTTGAGCCGTACCAGTGCGTGGGGATAGTCGACCATTTCAACTTTCCAGGGCTTGGCGTGACCTATCACAATCCCAAGCTCCTCCTGCAATTCACGTTGCAAGGCCTGCTCGACCGTTTCGCCCGGCTCCAGCTTGCCGCCGGGAAACTCCCAGTAGCCAGCATAAACCTTGCCGGCGGGTCTGGAGGTCAGCAAAAAGTCGCCTCCGGGCCTTATCAGAACACCGACGGCGACATCGACCACGGCCCGATCCCTGCCGCCGTCACGGGGCAAAGCAGCATCGGCCACCAGCATGGAAGAACTCATGACTCAAGCGCATGTTTGCCGGCATAGTCACGGGCAAACTGGTAAGCCACCCGACCACTGCGGGAGCCACGCTCAAGCGCCCACACCAGTGCTTGCGGCCTTGCATCGTGAATCGTCTCCGGTTTGACCCCCAGCGAAGCCAGCCACTGCGCAACAATCGTCAGGTACTCATCCTGGCTGAACGGATAAAAACTGACCCACAGGCAAAAACGATCAGAGAGCGAAATTTTCTCCTCCACTGCCTCACCCGGATGGACCTCGCCATCGGCCGTATGCGTATAACTCAGGTTTTCCTTCATGTACTCGGGTAACAGATGGCGCCGGTTGCTGGTGGCGTAAATCAGGACATTGGGCGTGGTAGCCGCCACCGAACCATCCAAAATCGACTTGAGTGCCTTGTAGCCGGGTTCACCGTCCTCAAAACTCAGGTCATCACAAAACACAATGAATTTTTCAGGGCGATCAGACACCACATCCACGATGTCTGGCAGATCGACTAAATCCTCTTTATCAACCTCAATCAGGCGCAAGCCGCGCCCCGAAAATTCAGTCAAACAGGCTTTGATCAAGGAAGACTTTCCGGTCCCCCGGGCACCTGTCAGCAACACATTGTTAGCAGGCTTGTTGCCCACAAACTGGGCGGTATTGAGCTGAATTTTTTCTTTTTGAGTTTCAATTTCTTTCAAATCAGCCAAGCGCATGCTGCCCACATGACGCACGGGCTCCAGCCTGCCCTGTCCTCGGCCTCGCTTGCGATACCGAAAGGCCACGCCAGCAGTCCAATCCGGGGGCGACAGTGACTGCGGCAATGCTGATTCAATGCGGGTGATGAGTTGCTCCGTGCGAAGCAATAAATGCTCGAACTTCTCGTTCATGAACGGTAATCGGCGTTGATCGTGACGTATTCGTGGCTAAGGTCACAGGTCCAGACCGTGTCTGCCGCATCGCCGCGCCCCAGCACCACCCGCACCGTGATCTCGCTTTGTTTCATGACCCGCTGACCCTCTTCTTCACGGTACAAAGGATTGCGCCCGCCTTGCACGGCCACATGAACATCATCCAGGTACAGATCAATACCGGTCTGATCCAGATCGCTGATACCGGCATAGCCGACGGCAGCCAAAATGCGGCCCAAATTAGGATCACTGGCAAAAAATGCTGTTTTCACCAGCGGCGAATGGGCAATGGCATAGGCCACCTGGCGACATTCCAGCTGGTTTTTACCCCCTTCAACCTTGATTGATATAAATTTAGTAGCCCCCTCCCCATCCCGCACAATGGCTTGTGCCAGTTTTCGTGCAACCTCCAGCATGGCCGTCTTCAAGGCTTTTCCGTCGGCGCTGTCCAGCGAATCGATCACGGCATGGGATGCCTTGTTGGTGGCAATCACCACAAAAGAGTCGTTGGTGGAGGTGTCGCCATCCACCGTCACCCGGTTGAATGAACCTTCAGCCAGCTCGTTGGCCAGCTGGTGCATCAGCGCCTGGCTGACACAGGCATCGGTGGCCATAAAACCAAGCATGGTGGCCATATTCGGCCGGATCATGCCCGCCCCTTTGCTGATGCCGGTGATACTCACCCGTGCGCCACCAATCATCACCTGCGTGCCAAAAGCCTTGGCCACGGTGTCGGTGGTCATGATGCCTTCTGCAGCGCGCAGCCAGTTGTTCTCACGCACATCCGCCAGGGCACCCGCCAAGCCAGCCTCGATGCGGTCAACAGGCAAAGACTCCATGATGACACCGGTGGAAAAAGGCAAAATTTCCTGCGGGGAGATGTCCAGACGATGCGCCAGTGCAACACAGGATTTCAGGGCACGGGCTCGCCCATCTTCACCGGTCCCCGCATTGGCATTGCCGGTATTGATCAGCATGGCCCTGACCGGTGTACCACTGGCCAGATGTTCACGACACAGCTGAACCGGCGCCGCACAAAAACGATTTTGCGTGAAGACACCCGACACTGAAGCGCCTTTGTCAATCAGCACGACGGTCAAGTCTTTGCGATTGGCCTTGCGAATCCCCGCTTCAGTCACGCCGATGCGCACACCCGCAATTGGAAACAGCTCTGCAGGGTTGGGAGCAGACAGGTTGACAGACATATTTTTCCTTTCAACGAATACCGGGGTTTAACAAAATAACTTTCCCAAAAAACAAAAGGGCCACGAAGGCCCAATTGTTCATGAACGATTCACCTCAAACCAGCTTTCCGTGGCATTGCTTGTATTTTTTTCCACTGCCGCAAGGGCAAGGATCATTGCGGCCAATGTGGGCGGCAGGAATGGCTGTTGCAGGCTCTTTTTTGCTAACGGTTTCTTCATCCACCGTAATTTGCACTTCCCCGCTTTCGGTTGGCGCGGTATAGGTCAGGTTGGAAATACTCTCGCCACGGTTTTCCAGCTCTTGCGCCGCCTGGTCCAGCTGTTCATTCGATTGAATTTTGACCGTAATGAGAATCTTGGTGACCTCGTTTTTGACCGAATCAAGCAACTGACCGAACAACTCGAAGGCTTCGCGCTTGTACTCCTGCTTGGGTTGTTTTTGCGCATAGCCGCGCAAATGTATGCCCTGGCGCAAGTAATCCAGCGCGCTCAGATGATCTCGCCAATGCGTGTCAATGCTTTGCAACAACACCATGCGCTCGAAGCGAGTAAAGTTTTCGCCGCCGGCCAACTCCACCTTGGCTGCAAACACCTTGTTGGCCTGTGCGCGCACCCGCGCCTGAATGTCTTCATCGGTAATGGCACTGGCAGCACTCACTTCGGCTTGCAAGGGCACATCCACACCCCACTCATCCGACAACACTTTTTCCAGCGTCTTGATGTCCCACTGCTCTTCAACCGATTCGTGAGGCACATACTGGCTCACCAAGTCACTGAAACAGCCTTCGCGCAGGGACGTGATCTGCGCCGACAGATCGGGCGCATCCAGTATTTCGTTGCGCTGCTGGTAGATCACCCGTCGCTGGTCATTGGAGACATCGTCATACTCCAGCAGTTGCTTGCGTATGTCGAAATTGCGGGCTTCAACCTTGCGCTGCGCACCCTCGATGCTGCGCGTGACAATACCCGCCTCAATGGCTTCACCATCGGGCATTTTGAGCCGGTCCATGATGGCTTTGACCCGGTCACCGGCAAAAATGCGCATGAGCGAATCATCAAGACTGAGGTAAAAACGCGAAGAACCAGGGTCGCCCTGGCGGCCTGAACGGCCACGCAACTGGTTGTCGATGCGCCGCGACTCGTGTCGTTCAGTGGCGATGATGCGCAAACCACCCAGCGCCTTGACCTGCTCGTGGTCTTTGGTCCACTGCGCACGAATCAGGTCAATTTTTTGCTTTTTCTGTGCAGCGTCCAGTGACTCGTCGGCCTCCACCGCTTCAACAGCCGGGCCAATATTGCCGCCCAGCACAATGTCGGTTCCACGGCCCGCCATGTTGGTGGCAATCGTAATCATCTTGGCACGACCGGCCTGGGCCACGATGTCGGCTTCACGAGCATGCTGCTTGGCGTTGAGCACCTGGTGTGGCAATTTTTCTTTTTCAAGCAGCTTCGAAATGATTTCGGAGTTGTCAATCGAAGTCGTGCCCACGAGAACTGGTTGCCCACGTTCGTAGCATTCACGAATATCCTTGATGGCTGCCTCGTATTTTTCGCGCGTTGTCTTGTACACGCGATCGAGCTGGTCTTCACGCTTGCTGGGCCGATTGGGCGGCATCACAACCGTTTCCAGCCCATAAATTTCCTGGAATTCATAGGCTTCGGTATCCGCCGTGCCGGTCATCCCGGCCAACTTTCCGTAAAGTCGGAAATAGTTCTGGAACGTAATCGACGCCATGGTCTGGTTTTCCGGCTGGATGTCCACACCCTCTTTGGCCTCCACCGCCTGGTGCAAGCCATCGCTCCAGCGGCGGCCCGTCATCAAGCGACCGGTAAATTCATCAACGATCACGATCTCGCCGTTTTGCACAACATATTGCTGGTCACGGTGGTACAGGTGATTGGCACGCAAGGCGGCATACAGGTGATGCATGAGCGTGATATTGGCCGGGTCGTAAAGCGTTGCGCCTTCTGGAATCAACCCCAAGCCAAACAGAATGCGCTCGGCACTTTCATGACCGTCTTCGGTCAAAACGACCTGATGGCTTTTTTCGTCGAGCGTAAAGTCGCCCGGCTTGGTGACACCCTCGCCGGTGCGCGGGTCCGCCTCACCTTCTTGACGAGTCAGCTGGGGAACAATCTTGTTGATGGCAATGTACAGATTGGTTTGATTCTCTGCCTGACCACTGATGATGAGTGGCGTGCGTGCCTCATCAATCAAAATGGAATCCACCTCATCAACAATGGCGTAGTTCAAACCGCGCTGAACACGGTCTGCTGCCTCATAAACCATGTTGTCGCGCAGGTAATCAAAACCATACTCGTTGTTGGTTCCGTAGGTAATGTCCGCCCGGTAAGCAGCCTGCTTCTCCTCACGCTGCATGTTGGGCAAATTAATCCCGACACTCAAACCCAAAAAGTTATAGAGCTTTCCCATCCACTGCGCGTCACGGTTGGCCAGGTAATCATTCACCGTGACCACGTGGACACCCTTGCCGGACAACGCATTGAGGTACACCGCCAACGTGGCCGTCAGCGTCTTGCCCTCGCCCGTGCCCATTTCAGAAATTTTTCCGTAGTGCAGTGACATTCCTCCCAGCAACTGCACATCGAAATGACGCATTTTCATAACGCGCTTGGAACCCTCACGCACCACGGCAAACGCCTCTGGCAGCAATGAATCAAGCGACTCGCCTGCGGCAATGCGTGCCTTGAACTGCGTCGTTTTTTCACGCAAACCGTCATCCGACAGTTTTTCAAACTCTGGTTCCATCGCATTGATGCGAACAACGCTCGCGCGATATTGTTTGAGCAGGCGGTCATTGCGACTGCCGAAAATTTTGGTGAGAAAGTTGGTGGCCATGAATGCTAGGCGGGCCCGTCAGTCCACTTGGAACAACAAAGCAACGCAATCCTTTTTTCTAATCTGAATGAAGTGAGGTCAGCATCGCGAAACTCAACCGCGTTAACGGAACGGGTCACACCGACACAACTAAACGACTCATTTTACCTTTGCCCGGTCGTGTGTTCTTCCACAGAACCCTCAAGTTTTGCATGACGCGTTGCAAATGAACTTTCAAGCCGGGTTGAGGTCCGGGTAGCGAGCTTGCGGCCAGCCTCCAGAAACTTCTGCGGATCCTGCGCGATGCCTTGCACCAACAACTCAAAATGTAAATGGGCACCTGTAGATCGCCCTGTATTGCCAACCTCTGCAATTTTTTGCCCACGCTTGATCAAATCTCCTTTTTTGACCAAGGTTCTGGAAGCATGGGCATAACGTGTGAGCAAGTCATTGCCGTGGTCAATTTCAATCATGTTTCCATACTGCGGATGAAACTCCTGCACCACCACCACACCACCGGCAGCAGCCACAATCGGCGTTCCCTGACTGGCCTGAAAATCCAGCCCTGTGTGCAACGCCGAGCCACCGGTGATTGGGTCAATACGCCACCCAAAAATGGAGCCCAAGTTGCCTTCAGCCACCGGCGGCTGTGTCGGCACCATCAGGGTGCGAATTTTTTGGTCAAACAACCGAGACTCGATCACCGTCATCAAGTCAACACGCTGATCTGTCAAGCGGTCCAGCGCGCTCAGGGTGGTTTCAAGTTCTTCCATCGACAAGGGACGGCCCGGCACCAGTACACCGCCTTGACCCGGTTTTATTTTTATTTCGTTTGGATTCACACCGGCCAGACCGGAAACCCGCTCCCCCAAAGACTCAAGCTGCGTCATTTTGGCCTGCATCTCGCCCAGTTTGCGCGCCAGCACATCCAGGTTTTCGCGCATAAATCGGTCGCGCTGTTCAAGCTCATCCTTGGCAACCAATCTAACCACCGCCCCGACAACTGGCCAGCCCTCGCGCGCACCCTTGAGGAACACCCAATGGTACAAACCAGCGGCCACCAGCATCAGTGTCAAGGAAGCCAGCAAGCCTGCAAAAACCAATCTTCGTCCACTGAGGTGAATGGCTCTGCTTTTGGCAAGCCATGCATCCGTGATAATCAACTGCATTGAGTCTCCTCGAGCAACTTATTCATGTACCGCCGTCAACATTCGGTCTCGCTGCTGCAGGCCAGTCAAGACTCGCCAACGCTGGCAAGACTGACCGAACTTACCCGTGAATCGACTGCGAGACTCAAGGCCATTGAATCCTTGATCCCCCCAGCGCTTCGCCCTGCCATCCAAGCCGGCCCGATTGAAGGCCCCGTGTGGTGCATGATTCTGAACAACAACGCAGCAGCAGCCAAAATTCGCCAACTTCTCCCCTCGCTTGAAGCCCACTTGCGGGTCAAGGGGTGGGAGGTTAACTCAATTCGATTGAAGGTCCAAATTTAAGCGGGTGGCTGGTCAAGGCGTGGGCCATGTCGCCCACATAAGGTTTGCAGTTCGCCCAGCCTCAATGCCTGAAATGCCGCACCCCTGAGAACACCATCGCCACGCCGCGCTCGTCGGCTGCGTCAATTACTTCCTGGTCGCGCATGGAGCCGCCGGGCTGAATGATGCAGCTGGCGCCCGCGTCCACCACCACGTCGAGCCCGTCGCGGAACGGGAAGAAGGCGTCGCTGGCCACGGCCGTGCCCTGCAGGCTCAAATTGGCGTGCTGGGCCTTGATGCTTGCAATGCGGGCGGAATCCAGACGGCTCATCTGACCGGCACCAACACCCATGGTCATGCCGCCTTTGCAGAACACGATGGCGTTGCTCTTCACGTATTTGGCCACGTTCCAGGCGAACAGCAGGTCTTGCAGCTGCTCTTGCGTGGGCTGGAGCTTGGTGACGACTTTCAGGTCGGCCAGCGTCAGTTCATGGTTGTCCGCCGTTTGCATCAGCAAGCCGGAGCCAATGCGTTTGACATCCATGGCATTGCGGCCATTGTCCCAATCGGTGCTGCCACCAGCGGGCAGGCTGATCTGCAGAATACGCACGTTGACCTTGCTCTTGAAGACTTCGAGCGCTTCAGGTGTGTAGCCGGGAGCCATCAGCACCTCAACGAATTGCTTCGAAATTTGTAGCGCTGCACGCTCGTCCAGTGTGCGGTTGAGGGCAATAATGCCCCCAAAAGCGGAAGTCGGGTCGGTTTGAAAGGCCTTGCTGTAGGCCGCCAGAGCATCCGCGCCCAACGCCACGCCGCAGGGGTTGGCGTGCTTGACGATGACGCAGGCGGCCTCTTTAGATGCATCAAAGCTCTTGACGCATTCCCAAGCGGCGTCGGCGTCGGCGATGTTGTTGTAGCTGAGTTCCTTGCCCTGCAACTGTTTGGCAGTGACCAGCGAGCCGGGGGCGGGGTACAGGTCGCTGTAAAAAGCGGCCTGCTGGTGCGGGTTTTCGCCGTAGCGCAGGTCTTGCAGCTTGGTGAAGCGGCCATTGGACTGACCGGGAAACAGCGTTCGCGTGGGCGTGTTGTTGCCTTCTTCAAAAGTAATGGACGAAAGATAGTCACTGATGGCACCGTCGTACTGGCTGATGCGGTTGAACGCGGCCACCGACAAGGCGAACTTGGTCTTGGCTGTGAGTTTGCCCTCAAGCTTGAGTTCAGCCAGCACACCGGCGTATTGCGACGCGTCAGTCAAGACGCCCACGTCCTTCCAGTTCTTGGCGGCGCTGCGCACCATGGCGGGGCCGCCGATGTCGATGTTTTCAATCGCGTCTTCCAGCGTGCAACCCGCCTTGGCCACCGTGGCTTCGAACGGGTACAGATTAACCACCAGCAAATCAATGGTGTCGATGTGATGCTCTTTCAATGCCGCCATGTGCTCAGGCAGGTCGCGCCGGGCCAGCAGGCCGCCGTGGACCTTGGGATGCAGGGTTTTGACGCGGCCGTCGAGCATTTCAGGAAAGCCTGTGAGTTGGGCCACTTCAGTGACGGGCAAACCCTGGTCGGCGAGCAGTTTGGCAGTGCCGCCGGTAGACAGCAGTTTGATGCCCAGCTCGTGCAGGGCTTTGGCAAATTCAACGATGCCGGTTTTGTCGGAGACGGAAATGAGTGCGTTCATGGCTTGAGGGGTTGAGTTCATGGAATCGGTCAGATTGACCGAAGGGGAGACGAAAAAATCGGAGTCTTGTGGGGAGTCAATCGAGCATCTTGTGTTCAAGCAGCTTCTTGCGCAGCGTGTTGCGGTTCAGCCCCAGCCACTGGGCGGCTTTGGACTGGTTGTTGTCGGAATAAAGCATGACAACTTCGAGCAGCGGTTTTTCAACCACGGTGATCAGCATGTCATACATGCCACCTGGCTCAATGCCCTGCAAATCGCGCAGATAGCCTTCCAGGCTGGTCCTTACACACTCTTCTATGTGCTTTTTGCTCATATTTCTGCCTCCATGTACTTTTTGTTTTCCACATC
>JADJFX010000007.1 GCA_016708345.1 Candidatus Rhodoferax bjergmarkensis | reverse complement strand
TCACCTGTGACGATTTTGCGCAGCGGTGGCAGACGCCAACCCGACTCCGATCTGGCTTTTTGCTGCCCCAATTCAAGCGCTGGTGCAGCCAGGCTGGCACGCCCGGCTCGCTGCAAAGGGCCGGTACGAGGCGCAGACCTACACGCTGCAATTCAGCCAAAGTTGCGCCCCACACCAGGTCAGCCAGACAAGGAGCCCTTTGTCATACCCGTCAGCCTGGGCCTGATTGGCATCAGCGGCAAAGCCCTGCCCTTGCAGGCGGACGGCGAAACCGCCATTGCGGACAATTTCCTGTTTGTAATGACCAGCGCCAGCGAATCCATCACATTCGTCAATGTCCAGGAAGAACCCGTTCCGTCCATCTTGCGCGGTTTTTTCTGCCCCGGTGGTGCTCGATTTCGACCACCGACGCCCAACTCCTGACCCTGCTGGCTTTCGATACCGACCCCTTCAGCCGCTGGGAGGCCGGACAGCGTCTGGGCCTGCGCAGCGCTATCAAAGCTATAGCTGGTGACGCAAACTCCACGGGCGCAAGCCAGCTAAATGATGCCTATATTGACGCCATGCGCAGTGTGCTGCTCTCGGAAAAGCTCGACGCTGCGTTCAAGGAGCTGGTGCTCACCCCTTCCCTCTGAAGCCTACATTGCCGAGCAGCTTGAGGTTGTGGACCCAACAACGGATTCACCAGGTGCGCGAAGCCATGCGGGCGCAGATGGCCAGCGCACTCAATGCGCAGTGGCAAGAGGTGTTTGAAACCCACAGCGACAGCGGTGCCTACCGCCCCGACGCCTTGTCAGCCGGCGGCGCGCGCTGGCGGGCATGGCGCTGGAGCCAGCTTTGCTTGGCGGCGCGCACCAGTGGCGATATTGCTTGGCCCGGCCAGGCCTATCAGCGCTCAAGGTGGCAGACAACATGACCGATCGCATCAACGCCCTGAGCGCGCTGGTGAGCAGTGGCCATGCGCTTGCCGCCCCTGCCCTGGAGCACTTCTACACCCAGTTCAAGGATGAAGAGCTGGTGCTGGACAAGTGGTTTGCACTGCAGGCGGGGGGGGGTTTGCGACCGAGGGCGGCCAGGTGCTGCCTGCTGTGCGTCAACTGCTGACCCACCCTGACTTCAGTCTTCGCAACCCGAACCGCGCCCGCAGCGTCATCTTCCAGCTACTGCAACGCCAATCCGGGTGCCTTTCACCGCATGGACGCGGCAGGCTATGTGTTCTGGAGCGAACGAGTGATTGAACTCGACGGCATCAACCCTCAGGTTGCGTCCCGACTGGCGCGTGCGCTGGACCGCTGGAAAAAATTGGCCGAGCCTTACCGCAGCGCCGCTCGCGAAGCCATCTCGCGCATTGCAGCCAAGAACGACCTGAGCAACGACGTGCGCAGTCGTCAGCCGGGCGCTGGCCGACTGAAATATGTTCCTGTCCATGTTCACCTGTTTATCCATCGAAAATAGATCAACCATGAATACCAAAAAATTTTCTGACCCGTTACCTGGTAGAGCAACAGCGCCGGGATGGACATATTCCGCCGGAATTGCGCCTGCTCCGGAGGTGGTGGCACGTGCTTGCAAGCGAATCAGCGAGCCGTCAACAAAGGCTCTTTGGGCGAAGTCATGGGCAGCGCCGACAGCGAAAATGTCCGGGGGGCGAAATGCAGAAAGCTGGAC
This sequence comes from Candidatus Rhodoferax bjergmarkensis, assembly GCA_016708345.1. Lineage (GTDB taxonomy): Bacteria > Pseudomonadota > Gammaproteobacteria > Burkholderiales > Burkholderiaceae_C > Rhodoferax > Rhodoferax bjergmarkensis. Next base: position 212,306 of record JADJFX010000007.1, on the reverse strand, counting down.
ATCATTGCCAACGAAGTCTTGATCGAAGCCAATGAATGGGGAGGCCATCTTGCGGCAATGGCCAGCGAAGAGATGGAGGGTATTTATGTTGTCCCGAATCGCTACCCCAGGGCGAATACCTGCTGCTGTTCGATCCGCTCGACGGCTCCAGCAAACATTGACGTCAACGTCAGCATCGGCACCATCTTCAGTGTGTTGCTCAAAACCCGAAGGCGCAGGCGTGTCAGAGCAAGACTTCCTGCAATCTGGCTGCAAGTGGGTCGCGGCGGGTTACTGCGTTTATGGGCCACAAACCACGCTGGTGCTGACTGTTGGAGATGGCGTGGCCATGTTCACGCTCGACCGGGAGCAGGGTTCTTTCATGCTGACCGAAGAGAACTTGCGCATCCCTGCAGACACCAAAGAATTCTCCATCAACATGAGCAACATGCGACACTGGGACGAACCGGTCAGGCGCTACATCAATGAATGCCTGCAAGGCAAAAGAAGGCCCCAGGGGCAAAGACTTCAACATGCGCTGGGTCGCCAGCATGGTGGCCGATGTTCACCGCATACTCACCCGCGGCGGCATTTTCCTGTACCCGTGGGACAAACGTGACCCCGAAAGGCCGGCAAGCTGCGCCTGATGTACGAGGCCAACCCGATGGCTTGGTTGGTAGAGCAAGCCGGTGGTGCCGCCACCAATGGCAAGCAACGGATTTTGGACATCCAGCCTGACAAACTGCACCAGCGCGTGAGCGTGATGCTGGGCTCCAAAAACGAAGTCGATCGTGTGACCTCATACCACGGCACGATATAATTTCGCGCTTGTGCCGGTGTAGCTCAGTCGGTAGAGCAGCTCATTCGTAATGAGAAGGTCGGGTGTTCGATTCATCTCCGGCACCAATAGATACAAGGGTTCCTTGCTACTAAGTTAGTAGTGAACCCTTTCTGTTTTGTGGACTTACAGACTATTTACAGACTGCGGTACATGGTTTTGTACCGTGTAGCCATCAGCGCCAGACGAAAGAAAACCTGCACGCGGCGGGTTCGGCTGGTCGGGTCTTAACTTCTATGTTGTGCCATGCAGACTGGCAACGCCCCACGGATTACGCCTTACCTCAAAGGATGCCCGGTCAATCAGTGCCTGCTCTGTCTCACCAGTCTGGCGCATCCAGTGGTTGCCGTCGCCATCACGCAGGCGGGTCAGTTCGGCGTCAAGTTGTCCGGGTGCCACAACGCGGCGAATGATGGTCAGGGCGTTATAGGTTGGGTTCGCCGCCTCCAGTGCTGTGATTCTCTTTTCGGTTTTGCATTTTGTTTCTCCCTATCGTTGGCTTTCCAATATGGTCCGCAACACGGCTCTCGGTACGTTTTCCAGCCATTCGGTCACCGTCAGGTCGCCAACGGGCGGCACTTCCGCCCCCTGCTTTGGCACCAGTCAAACATGCGGTGTGCACTTGCAGCCTCTTCGGGCTTGGTTGCTGCTTCAAGAACCTTCAGACGCGCGTCAAGGCTGTGCATTGTGTTTTGCCTCCAATGAAGTGATGCGGGCAGCGAGTTCGTCAATTTCGGTCACCCGTGCCAGTTGACCTATGGCGGCAATCAGTTGGCTACCCTGCCCCGGTGCAAGTTCTCCAACAGCCACGGCAGCCAGCACGGCCCGGCCTTGGTCGGTCAGGGTGCCATCAGGCAGCGTTATCGGCTGGGTTGGCTCCATGGCCTTCAAAGGTGCAATGGCACGCTCTAAAAGCAGCCTAGCGCTGCCCTTTACCCATAACTATTTCCATCTTGACTTTGCAGCGCCAACGCGAATCCGGCGCACATCATTTGCAAACAGGTGTAGCCCTGCCACATCAGTTGATGACCTGGTGGACGGTCTTTAGTGCGGCCAAGGTAGCCCCCGAGTTGAGCGACCCTACGTACGGCTTGCCCCAGCAGGAGGGGTTGGTTCAGTTTTTTTTGAGCTTGCTATGAGCACTTGGATTTCCAAGTCCGAGAACAAAACCTCGGCGGCCAGTTGCGGGCACTCCCGGCCCAACAGCGTGAGCAGCATGATGCGCCGGGCGATCACCAAATTGATGGCAATCGTGCGTTTGAGTCTCTCGGCGGTTTTGTGTTGGAGTTTTTCAATATTGCAACCACTCTTGAGCACCCGATGCCAATCTTCAATGCGCCAGCGCAGACAGTACCAGCGCAAAATCTGCTGCGCCTGCTCAGGGCTTGATACATCGCAGGTCGTCAGCAAAAACCACTCCACCGGTTCATCATCTTTGGGCTGGATCGTCTCCTGAACATGCACTACGGTGAGCTTGATCGGCGCTTTGTTTTTTTGATACACCCCTGGGCGCAGTTCAATTTCCTTGTAGCGCACCGCCACCGTGGCGCTGCGTTGCACATGCCCGGGTTTGGCCTGCTGTTTACTCTTCTTGGTGCGTGAACTTTGCCGTTGCACCTGAATCACCATCTCGCCACAAATCGGGCTGTCCCTGACCGATTCAAAGAGATGCCCAGCCTTATCATCAATGACGCGGTCATGCTTGGAGCGCACCAGCAAATCAACCTTACCCGTTTTACGCTGCTCATCAAAGAGTTCAAAGAGTCAGCTTCGCGGTCCATCACGCAAATCTGGCGGGTGCCGGGCAGCTGCTTATCGAGCTCAACACACGTGCGCAAGCCCTCAATCCAGGCGAAGGTCTTCTTCTCTTCAATGGGAATGCTGGGCTGTGGACGAGTGTCGGTTTCTGACTTGGGTTCAGGGGCCGAGAATTGCGCCTGCAGCAGCCCCAGCGGCAAGCCTTCGGTACTGACCACAAAGGTTGAATGCAGGTGCAGCCCGCGGGTTTTGGCACCGGTTTGGTTTTTGCTCAGCACGCCCAGACCGATGCACTGATCGAGCTGGTTGTAGTTCAGGTCAGTGCCGTCCTGGATGCACAGCACAGTGCTTTGGCCCATCATGCGCTGCACGGTGCGCTCTCGGTGTGGTGCCAAAATGGCCTGGGCAGTCAGGGCCGCATCATCGGGCTTGTCGATCATGCGGTAGTAGCCCTTGACGGCTGGCCAGTCGCCTTGGCGGGCACCGCTCAAGGTGCGCCCTGGCATGGCTCCAAGGGCTTGGGCGCTTGATACGAGGCGTTCAGCCAGACGGCTGTCTCCCAGATTTGCACCGCCAAACTCTTGTGCGGCCCATTGATCTGCATCGAGCCCTTGGCCGATTTCCAATGGCACCAATCCCACCGGTTCAGCCACCCCCATCCTGGCGCGCCACTGGGGCTCAATCGCATAGACGTAGATGGTTTTGACAGACTTGGCTGCTTTGTTTTCGCGGTCCTGACGCCCACGTCCCTGGGTTTGCCCAATGTCGATCCAGTTAGTCGCCTTGTAGCAAGTGCCAAGAAAGTGTTCGGTATCGACAAAACTCTCCACCAGCCAGGGTCGATAGCCGTACTTGGGCCTCAAAGTCCGGCCCCACCTGTCGCAATACCATGCCCAGAGCACAGGGAGGCTAGGTTGTGGCAATGCACGCTGGTGCGCAGCAGAAAGCGACTCATGCCAAGCACGCGGTGCAGGTGCGCACGGTGTTGATCCGTGTCCCAGCCCATCCATTGGTCTCTGTCGCGAAGATTGAGGGCTGCTGCGCTGAAAGAAAACCACCCAGCCAACCGTGATCGGAATTGATGAGGTAGCGCAGTTGGCAGCCCACCAGTGGGCCAGCACCTTGCGGGTGCTCGCGCAGCATCATCTCGTTCCAGATGCGCATCAGATCAACACTGTCAACCTTGACCAGCGCAAGCCCTCGCACATCGCCTGCTTGTGCAGGTACCTCCACTGGATTGGGCACAGCACAGTCCGGGCGGCGCGGCTTTTAAGAGTCTTCGCTTTGGATGGCGCTGGAAGGACAAAATGACCTACGCGCTCCAATTCGCGCAGTGCCTTGACGCAACCACCGATTTGTGGGCGACCGCGTGCGTCAGAGAAGTTGAAGTGCTGACACACGGCCTTGGAAACCGAGGCACGATTTTTGTAAGCTTCTGCGTTGAGCAGGGCGCGCACGACTTCGATTGAGTCCGGCAGTGCCAAGGTGCGTTTGATCTGGTTTTGCTGGTGCATACCGCCAGCATAGGTTCAGCGGGACATTTTGTTCAGTAATTTATTTGGGTACTTGGCAGGCCTAACCCGCCAGAGTTAAAGCGTTCTTTTAGGCCTGAAAAGTACAACGCGCCGGGAACGGACTTTGAACGTCGATTGAAAATTGCACTATCCCATGTTGACGCTGGCAAGCTGCCCCTTGAGCATGGGCCTATTGTTTTCAGTCGCGATGCCCACAAGGTGAAACTGCACACTTTTGAGGCTTGGGCGCGAAGTGTGGGTTGGGTATTGCCCGAGTCATTCCCGAAAGCGATTGAACAAGCCGCGCCAGCACAAACACCCGCTGCGCCTGCGCCCGTGGTGGCTGCCAGTGATGCGCCTGCGATACCCAAAAACCAACGCCCTGACCTGCTGGCACCGCTGATTGAAAAAGCACAGCGTGGCGAAAGCGACCCGTTCAATGCTGCCGTGATTTGGCCCAAGCTATGCGACATGGCCGAACAAAAGTTGAAACCATTTATAGGGAAAACCGGGGATGGCTTGCAGTGGATTGATGCTTTTGATGACCCGCAATTCATGTCAAAAAATGCACTGAGCGACCGCCTGAGAAGGGCTAAAAAAGCCGCGATAGAACTCGCAAAGCCGCGATAAGCCGTGATAAACCGCGCTACCTTTTCAGGAGCAAAAAACCTAGGAAACATGAGGCCTTCAACAGCGAAAAACTCGCAGAAAGGCCTCAAAGTGCAAACACAATCCGAACAACAGTTCACACCGCTTGAACTGGAAACCCGCCCCACCGTGGACACTGCCGCTGCTGCCTACTATCTGCACTTGGCACAGCAAACGCTCAGAATCTACGCCTGCAAAGAATCGGGGCCGCTTCGCCCGCGCCGCATTAATGGCCGTTTGCATTGGGTGACTGCTGATATTCGCCGCCTGCTGGGTGTTGCGCAAATGGATGCCGCAGAAGGCAACGGGCGCAACGCTGGACACGCTGCACCCGCCAAGACTCACACAAATTACGCTACTGATTTTATAGCTGCTACCGCACGTTACGCAAGCGCAAACACTGAATTCTGCATCATGTTTATGGTGCTGACTGTGCAGTGTGTGGCGATTGTCTGGGGGGCGCTGTAATGACCACACCCGAACAAATCCCCATGTTTGAAGGCCCGGCATTCTGCCCACTGATGCCGCCGCGTGGAAGCGCCGCTGAACAGGCATTGAATGACCTGCTGGCGCGTGACCTGACACAAATCGACTGGTTGAACGAGGGCAAAGGCTGGCGACTTTCCGCCGCCGTGAAGGACTTGGATTACTTGGGCTGGGAGCCTGTTTCTATCCGTGTGAAGTGCAACGGCTGGAGCCGCAAGATAGCCCTGTATTCCCTGCCGACAAAAGCGAAACAGGCCGCGTACACCATGCGCCATGGGGGTGACCATGCAAGCGAATGACACCGACCGCGCACGTGATGCGCTTTACTCGATACCTTCCGACCTGCCCCGTGACCAATGGGTGAAGGCTGGAATGGCTTTTCATGCTGCTGGCGGTGGCTTTGATGACTTCGACCAATGGAGCGCCCAAGCCGACACATACAACGCCCAAGCCTGCCGCGCTACTTTTCGCAGTTTCAAGACCGCGCCCGGTGGTGTTGGGGCTGGTGCATTGTTTGGCATGGCCCGTGACCACGGCTGGCAGGATGGCACCGCAAGCCCACGTCCTGCGCCAACAAGGCCCACGACAAAGTCCACAGAACCGCCGCGCAAGCCTGCACCAGGCATGGGTGCCCGTGAGGTGTACGACCGCTGCGAGCCTGCTACAAATCAACACCCGTACATTGCAGCGAAGCGAGCCGCCGGGGTTCCGTTGGATGCTCTTCGAGTGGTGCCTGCTGGTGACCCGCTGCGCATCATGGGAGAAAGCATGGCCGAGGCGTTGGTGGTGCCGTGCATGGCCACTGATGGCACGTTATCGACCTTGCAACTGATACCGCCGCCCGATGTTGCCGCAAACCTGAAAGCTGCTGACAAGCCTGGGAAATTGAACCTGCGGGGGCATTCGGTGCAAGGCTGGTTCACTGTGGGCGAACTGGTGCCCGGTGGCGTGGTTTACATCGTGGAGGGTATCGGGCAGGCGTGGGCAGTGTGGCAAGCGACCGGGGCCGCTGCCGTGGTTTGCTTTGGTGCTAGCAACATGGGCAAGGTGGCACAAGCCCTGCGCCAGAACGATGATGCTGCCCGGCTGGTGCTGGTGCCTGATGTGGGCAAGGAGCATGACGCCGCAAAGATTGCCGCCGATGTTGGTGCCGCCGTTGCCGCCATGCCCGAGGGCGAGGCCAACAACTTCGACGCGAACGACCTGATGCAGCGTGACGGTTTCGACGTGCTGGCTGCGTTATTGGAAGCCGCGACAGAGCCGCCCAAGCCTGCACCGCGTTACAAGCTGCTGGGCAGTGCTGACCTTCACGCATTACCGCCGCTTCAATGGCGCGTGCGTGGCGTGTTGCCTGCTGACGGATTGGCCGGGCTGTATGGGCCTAGTTCCAGTGGTAAATCGTTCTTGGCCTTGGACATGGCCGCCGCTATTGCCGAGGGTTTGCGCTGGTTTGATTGCCGGGTGGAAGCCGCGCCCGTGGTGTACGCCGCACTGGAAGGTGAAGCCGGGTTCAAGCTACGCGCCCAAGCATGGGAAGCCCACAAAGGCCGCACGCTGCCCGCTGGCCTGAATATGTTGCTGCAACCGTTCAAGCTGACAGACCCACGGGACATAAGTGACCTTGCCGCCGTGGTGCCTGCTGGTTCTGTGGTGTTTCTCGATACGTTGAACCGAGCCGCACCAACTGCTGATGAAAACAGTTCAAAGGACATGGGCGAAATTCTGGAGGGTGCCAAGCGATTGCAGCGCCTTATCGGTGGGCTGGTGGTGCTGGTTCACCATACGGGGAAAAACACCGCCGCCGGACTGCGTGGGCACAGTTCGCTATTTGCTGCGCTGGATGCTGCTGTGGAAGTCTCACGCGATGACGACCGCCGGGAATGGAAGGTTGCGAAGTCAAAAGACGGTGCCGATGGTGACGCGCACCCGTTTCGCTTGCAAGTGGAAACGCTGGGCACTGATGAGCATGGCGACCCGATAACAAGCTGCACGGTACGAGTCGACACAAGCGCCGCCGATGTGCAACGGGTGAAGGTGCCCCAAGGTGGAAATCAGAACTTGGTTTACAGCGCGATTCGTGGCATGTTCAAGGATGGCATATCCGGCAAGTCTGGAGCCCCGCCGCTGCGCCCTTGCATTGAGCTTGAAGCCGCTGTGGTTCGTGGTGCCTCTAGTCTGACTTGCCCGACCGACCGCCGAGCTACACGCGCCAGAGAGGCAATTACTGGGCTAGTTTCCCGTGGAGTGTTAGGTTTGAATGAGGGGTGGTTATGGACCGCCTGAATAACCGAAATTCTCCGTTTTCGCCGTTTTCGGTGAATTCCGTAACCGAAATCCTCCTCTCCCCCTATATAGGGGAGAAGGTTCGGTGTTTTTTCGGCGGTGATTGCAATGAATAAATCATTCACTGGTGCAACGGTACTTTGCCCGACCTGCAATACCCGCTGGTTCGTTCAAGACCAACCTTGGAAGCTGCTGTGTGTGAGTTGCTATCTGGAGCGCAAGGGCAAGACCGCACCAGCCCCACCAGCCCCTGCACCGATTGAGCCGACCATGCTGCGCCGCTTGGTGCAACTGTGTCACCCAGACAAGCATGGCAACAGTGAGGCCGCCAACACGGCAACGCGGTATCTGTTGGGGTTGAAAGGTGGGCAACATGGGTAAGTCTACAAATCCGATTTATTGGGTAGTACCGATAGCATCAATCAATTTGACGGAGAAACTGAAAAATGCAACGCGCACGAGTTGCATGGAAGAAGTGAGGCCGTCCAATGAATGAAGTTAATCGACTGCCAGCCTTTGACCTGTTTGGCATGGCCACAAGCCCCACCAAGCGCACCAACGACCGACCCGAGGCCGAGGCTTTGGTTGAGGTGCTAAAGGCACTCAGGGCGCATCCTGCTGTTGTCTGGTGCGAACGGATGAACTCAGGCGCTACCCGTATCGGCACGCGCTGGGTGAAATTCGGGTTTATCGGATGCCCGGACGTGCTGGGGCAATTGCGTGATGGCCGCCTGCTGGCTGTGGAGGTGAAAGGCCCAATGGGAAAGCTGCGACCAGAGCAAGCCGTATTCCTTGAGCGCATCCGTGGTGCTGGTGGCGTGGCATTCATTGCCCGTGACTGCCGGGATGTTTTTTTGAAACTTGAAACAACAAAGAAGGTGCAAACATGACCGCAATCAAAAAACGAGCGCCGGGGCGTTGGAAAAAGGGCGAATCTGGCAACCCCAAGGGCCGAACGCCGGGCACTGGCGAAGTGCCGAAAATCCGCGCCGCCATTGCCGCTCGTGTGCCTGAGATTTTGGACAAGCTGATGGCGCTGGCGCTGGAGGGCGACACAGGGGCCGCTAGGCTGCTTTTAGAGCGTGCCATTGCACCTTTGAAGGCCATGGAGCCAACCCAGCCGATAACGCTGCCTGATGGCACCCTGACCGACCAAGGCCGGGCCGTGCTGGCTGCCGTGGCTGTTGGAGAACTTGCACCGGGGCAGGGTAGCCAACTGATTGCCGCCATAGGTCAACTGGCACGGGTGACCGAAATTGACGAACTCGCTGCCCGCATCACTTCATTGGAGGCAAAACACAATGCACAGCCTTGACGCGCGTCTGAAGGTTCTTGAAGCAGCAACCAAGCCCGAAGAGGCTGCAAGTGCACACCGCATGTTTGACTGGTGCCAAAGCAGGGGGCTTGAAGTGCCGCCCGTTGGCGACCTGACGGTGACCGAATGGCTGGAAAACGTACCGAGAGCCGTGTTGCGGACCATATTGGAAAGCCACGATAGGGAGAAACAAAATGCAAAACCTTGAAAAGAGAATCACAGCACTGGAGGCGGCGAACCCAACCTATAACGCCCTGACCATCATTCGCCGCGTTGTGGCACCCGGACAACTTGACGCCGAAATAACCCGCCTGCGTGATGGCGACGGCAACCACTGGATGCGCCAGACTGGTGAGACAGAGCAGGCGCTGATTGACCGGGCATCCTTTGAGGTAAGGCGTAATTCGTGGGGCGTTGCCAGTCTGCATGGCACAACATAGAAGTTAAGACCCGACCAGCCGAACCCCGCCGCGTGCGGGTTTTCTTTCGTCTGGCGCTGATGGCTACACGGTACAAAACCATGTACCGCAGTCTGTAAATAGTCTGTAAGTCCACAAAACAGAAAGGGTTCACTACTAACTTAATAGCAATGAACCCTTGTATCTATTGGTGCCGGAGAGATGAATCGAACACCCGACCTTCTCATTACGAATGAGCTGCTCTACCGACTGAGCTACACCGGCACAAGCGCGAAATTATATCGTGCCGTGGTATGAGGTCACACGATCGACTTCGTTTTTGGAGCCCAGCATCACGCTCACGCGCTGGTGCAGTTTGTCAGGCTGGATGTCCAAAATCCGTTGCTTGCCATTGGTGGCGGCACCACCGGCTTGCTCTACCAACCAAGCCATCGGGTTGGCCTCGTACATCAGGCGCAGCTTGCCGGCCTTTTCGGGGTCACGTTTGTCCCACGGGTACAGGAAAATGCCGCCGCGGGTGAGTATGCGGTGAACATCGGCCACCATGCTGGCAACCCAGCGCATGTTGAAGTCTTTGCCCCTGGGGCCTTCTTTGCCTTGCAGGCATTCATTGATGTAGCGCTTGACCGGTTCGTCCCAGTGTCGCATGTTGCTCATGTTGATGGAGAATTCTTTGGTGTCTGCAGGGATGCGCAAGTTCTCTTCGGTCAGCATGAAAGAACCCTGCTCCCGGTCGAGGGTGAACATGGCCACGCCATCTCCAACAGTCAGCACCAGCGTGGTTTGTGGCCCATAAACGCAGTAACCCGCCGCGACCTGCTTGCAGCCAGATTGCAGGAAGTCTTGCTCTGACACGCCTGCGCCTTCGGGTTTGAGCAACACACTGAAGATGGTGCCGATGCTGACGTTGACGTCAATGTTGCTGGAGCCGTCGAGCGGATCGAACAGCAGCAGGTATTCGCCCTGGGGGTAGCGATTCGGGACAACATAAATACCCTCCATCTCTTCGCTGGCCATGGCCGCAAGATGGCCTCCCCATTCATTGGCTTCGATCAAGACTTCGTTGGCAATGATGTCCAGCTTTTTCTGCATTTCGCCCTGGACATTTTCGCTGTCGGCGCTGCCCATGACTTCGCCCAAAGAGCCTTTGTTGACGGCCTGGCTGATTCGCTTGCAAGCACGTGCCACCACCTCCAGGAGCAGGCGCAATTCCGGCGGAATATGTCCATCCCGGCGCTGTTGCTCTACCAGGTAACGGGTCAAAAAAATTTTTTTGGTATTCATGGTTGATCTATTTCGATGGATAAACAGGTGAACATGGACAGGAACATATTTCAGTCGGCCAGCGCCCGGCTGACGACTTCGCGCACGTCGTTGCTCAGGTCGTTCTTGGCTGCAATGCGCGAGATGGCTTCGCGAGCGGCGCTGCGGTAAGGCTCGGCCAATTTTTTCCAGCGGTCCAGCGCACGCGCCAGTCGGGACGCAACTTGAGGGTTGATGCCGTCGAGTTCAATCACCCGTTCGCTCCAGAACACATAGCCTGCCGCGTCCATGCGGTGAAAGGCACCCGGATTGGCGTTGCAGTAGCTGAAGATGACGCTGCGGGCGCGGTTCGGGTTGCGAAGGCTGAAGTCAGGGTGGGTCAGCAGTTGACGCACAGCAGGCAGCACCTGGCCGCCTCGGTCGCAAGCCCCCGCCTGCAGTGCAAACCACTTGTCCAGCACCAGCTCTTCATCCTTGAACTGGGTGTAGAAGTGCTCCAGGGCAGGGGCGGCAAGCGCATGGCCACTGCTTACCAGCGCGCTCAGGGCGTTGATGCGATCGGTCATGTTGTCTGCCACCTTGAAGCGCTGATAGGCCTGGCCGGGCCAAGCAATATCGCCACTGGTGCGCGCCGCCAAGCAAAGCTGGCTCAGCGCCATGCCCGCCAGCGCGCGCCGCCCGGCTGACAAGGCGTCGGGGCGGTAGGCACCGCTGTCGCTGTGGGTTTCAAACACCTCTTGCCACTGCACATTGAGTGCGCTGGCCATCTGCGCCCGCATGGCTTCGCGCACCTGGTGAATCCGTTGTGGGTCCACAACCTCAAGCTGCTCGGCAATGTAGGCTTCAGAGGGAAGGGTGAGCACCAGCTCCTTGAACGCAGCGTCGAGCTTTTCCGAGAGCAGCACACTGCGCATGGCGTCAATATAGGCATCATTTAGCTGGCTTGCGCCCGTGGAGTTTGCGTCACCAGCTATAGCTTTGATAGCGCTGCGCAGGCCCAGACGCTGTCCGGCCTCCCAGCGGCTAAAGGGATCGGTATCGAACGCCAGCAAAGTCAGAAGTTGGGCGTCGGTGTAGTCGAAATCGAGCACCACCGGGGCAGAAAAACCGCGCAAGATGGACGGAACGGGTTCTTCCTGGACATTGACGAATGTGATGGATTCGCTGGCGCTGGTCATTACAAACAGGAAATTGTCCGCAATGGCGGTTTCGCCGTCCGCCTGCAAGGGCAGGGCTTTGCCGCTGATGCCAATCAGGCCCAGGCTGACAGGAATGACAAAGGGCTCCTTGTCTGGCTGACCTGGTGTGGGGGCGCAACTTTGGCTGAATTGCAGCGTGTAGGTCTGCGCCTGTGCATCGTACCGGCCCTTTGCAGCGAGCCGGGGCGTGCCAGCCTGGCTGTACCAGCGCTTGAATTGGGGCAGCAAAAAAGCCAGATCGGAGTCCGGGTTGGCGTCTGCCACCGCTTGCGCAAAATCGTCACAGGTGACGGCCTGGCCGTCGTGGCGGGCAAAGTACAGCGACAGCCCTTTGGCAAAATTGGTACGGCCAGTTTTGCTATCCCCGGCCCCGACCAGTGTTTGCATCATGCGCACCAGCTCGGCACCTTTTTCATAAATGGTGACGGTGTAGAAATTGTTGATCTCAAGGTAGCTGTCGGGCCGCACCGGGTGGGCCATCGGGCCCGCGTCTTCGGGGAACTGGGCGGTGCGCAGTACGCGCACGTCTTCAATGCGTTTGACAGCACGGGCGGAGGCGTCGCTGCACAAGTCCTGCGAAAACTCCTGGTCTCGGAACACGGTCAGACCTTCTTTCAGGCTCAGCTGGAACCAGTCGCGGCAGGTCACACGGTTGCCGGTCCAGTTGTGGAAATACTCGTGGCCCACCACCGACTCGATGTTGGCAAAGTCCACATCGGTGGCGGTGGCCTGATTCGCCAGCACGTATTTGGTGTTGAAGATGTTGAGGCCCTTGTTTTCCATGGCCCCCATATTGAAGTCGCTGGTGGCCACAATCATGAAGCGCTCCAGGTCAAGTGGCAGCCCAAAGCGGGCCTCATCCCACACAACAGACGCCATCAGCGAGTTCATGGCGTGCTCGGTTTTGTCCATGTCGCCAGGGCGCACATAGACCTGCAGCAAATGATCTTTGCCTGCGCGCGAGGTGATGCGCTGCTCGCGGCACACCAGCTGACCAGCCACCAGTGCGAACAGGTAGGACGGTTTCTTGTGGGGGTCTGCCCAGGTCGCGAAATGGCGGCCTTCATTACCCGCGCCGGTCAGCAGGCCGGAGTCCACCAGATTGCCATTGGAGAGCAGCACCGGGTACTTTTGCCTGTCCGCACGCAGCGTCACGGTGTAGCTGGCCATTACATCGGGGCGGTCCTGAAAATAGGTGATGCGTCGAAAGCCCTCGGCCTCACACTGGGTGAAAAACGAGTCTTTGCTCATGTACAAACCAGTCAGGCTGGTGTTTTTGACAGGCGCACAGGTGGTAAAAATTTCAATCTCGAAGCTGCCTTCAACCGGCAGGTTTTCCAGCACCAGCTGGGCACCGTCGATCTTGAACGATGTGCCTTGTCCATTGACGAGCACGCGTGCCAGGTTGAGCGCTTCGCCATCGAGCCGCAGGGCTTGGGCTGGTGCGTCCGGGTTGCGGCGCAGCGTCATTTTGTTAAGCACCCGGGTTTTGGCGGGGTCCAGGTCAAAGGTCAGGTTGACGGTGTCAATCCAGTAGGCGGGCGCGGTGTAGTCGCTGCGCCGAATCACCGTGGCCGGGCCATGTCCATCACGAAGTAGCAACATTCAGGTTCTCCAAAAATTTTGTATTTATCAGTTGATCAAAGTCACGCACGCTGGCCATCACATGGGGGCCGGCCAGTTGTGCAGGTGTATGTGTCGTGCAGACCGCCACGGCCCGCATGCCGGCGCGGCGTGCGGCTTCAATGCCGAAGGGCGCATCCTCAAACACAATACAGGCGCTTGCGCATATATTCATTCGGTTTGCTGCTTCTAAAAATATAGCGGGGTCGGGTTTCCCGGGCAGTCCCTCGTCGCCACCCACAACTGCATGCGGTGGCATTGGCAGCTTCAGGTGGGAGAAGACGAATTCAATATTGTGCTTGTCGCCAGCCGTGCCCACGCCCACCTTCAAGCCCGCCGCATGCGCTTGCTGCGAAAACGCCTTGAAACCGGCCACTTCGGAAAAAACGGGCGCAAAAAGTTCGCGGTACAACTGCTCTTTTTGTTTGATCAGCGACCATGCCTGCGCCGGGTCCAAGTCACTTTGAAACAGCTCGCGCATGCATTCCAGTCCATTGCGCCCGGTGGTGCGGCGCATCAGGTCGTCCAGCTCAATGTCCAGACCGTGCTGCTGCGCGAACGCAACCCAGCTGCGGGCGTGGTAGGGCATGGAGTCGATCATGGTGCCGTCCATGTCGAAGATCAGGGCCTGAACTGGGTCACTCACCAGCATTTTTGCCAGCGTTTTCGCGTCTACTTGGCTCATCAAACGCCTTGCTTGAGCGATGCTTCGATGAACGGGTCCAGTCGCCGTCCAGCACCTTTTGGGTGGCCGAGGTTTCGTAGTTGGTGCGCAAATCCTTGATGCGGCTGTTGTCCAGCACGTAAGAACGAATCTGGTGGCCCCAGCCTACATCGGTCTTGGAGTCTTCCAACTTTTGCTGTTCTTCCTGGCGCTTGCGCATTTCAAAGTCGTACAGGCGCGAACGCAGGCGCTTCCAGGCTACGTCACGGTTGCCGTGCTGGCTGCGCCCGTCCTGGCACTGCACCACAATGCCGGTAGGAATGTGCGTCAGCCGCACCGCCGAGTCGGTCTTGTTGATGTGCTGGCCACCGGCACCGCTGGCGCGGAAGGTATCTACCCGCACATCGGACGGGTTGATGTCGATCTCAATGGTGTCGTCGATCTCGGGGTAAACAAACACCGAGGCAAACGAAGTATGGCGCCCGCCCGAGGAGTCAAACGGGCTCTTGCGCACCAGCCGGTGCACCCCGGTTTCGGTGCGCAACAGCCCAAACGCATACTCGCCTTCGACTTTGATGGTGGCACCCTTGATGCCTGCCGTGTCGCCCGCCGTTTCGTCTTCCACGGTGACCGTGAAACCCTTGCGTTCGGCATAGCGCACGTACTGGCGCAGCAACATGCTGGCCCAGTCGCAGGCCTCGGTGCCGCCTGCACCGGCCTGAATGTCCACAAAGGCATTCATCGGATCGGCCGGGTTGTTGAACATGCGGCGGAATTCCAGCCCTTCTATGATGGCGGCCAGCTTGGCGGCTTCGCCTTCGATGGTGATCAGCCCGGCCTCGTCACCGTCTTCCTTGGACATCTCGAACAGCTCGGTGTTGTCGGACAGTTCGTTGGTCAGGTTGTCCAGGGTGACGACGACGCCATCGAGCGCTTTTTTCTCGCGGCCCAATTCCTGGGCGCGTTTGGGGTCATTCCAGACCGTGGGGTCTTCAAGGCAGGCGTTGACGGTTCTCAGGCGTTCAGATTTGGCAGGGTAGTCAAAGATACCCCCGTAAATCTGCGGTGCGGGCGCTCAAATCGGAAAGTTGAGTGCCGATGAGGTTGATGCGTTCTGCTTCCATGATGCGGGTCCTGAGTTTTGAAAATTCGAATAACCCGGCATTTTCTCATGCCCGGCTCAGGCGATAAAGTTTTCAATCAATGCCGCCACACGCTCAGGCTGGTCATGGTGCAGCATGTGGCCCGCATCTGCAATGCACTCAATGCGCACATCGGGAACTGACTTGAGCCGTTCGTGGTATTCACTCAAGGTGTACTTGCCCTTCCACCACAGGCCCAGGCTGTCGTCGCTGGCTTGGACCGCCAGCACGGGCGCGCGGATGCAGCGGTAAATTTCAAGCACCTCATCAACCCGGTACAGCTGGGCATTGATGACTTTGTGTGCCGGGTCGCCCATGATGTCCCATTTGCCATCCGCATTGGCCCTGGCCCAGTGCGGGGCCAGCCAATCCGCCTTGCTCTGGCTCAGCCTTGGGTTGGTTTTCATCAGCCGCCGCGCCACGCCTTGCACAGTGTCATACGCCTTCAGATCCATCTCGTCGGCATGCAATTTCTTGATTTCGTCCATCCATTTTGCATAGCGTGCGGGGGCTTGTTCGGGCCGGGTGGCTGCCATGCCAAAGCCTTCCAGATTGACCAGGCGGCGAATCCGCTCCGGGCGCACGCCCGCGTACTGCATCACGATATTGCCGCCCATGCTGTGGCCCACCAAATCCACCGCCAGACCCTGGACGTAGTGGTCCAGCAAACAATCCAGGTCGGCCAGGTAATCGGGAAACCAGTAGTGATCGACCGGGCCTGACTTTGTATCGCCGAAGCCGCGCCAGTCGGGGGCGATCACGTAGCGGTCCTGGGCAAAGGCGTCCACCACAAACTGGTACGAAGCGGCAACGTCCATCCAGCCATGCACCATCACCAGCGGTGCTTGGCCGGGTTTGGGCTCACCCCACACACGCACGTGGTAACTCAGATGGCGCACCGGCACAAACTCGCTGCGAAAAATTCTTTTGGCTTGGTACATGCGGCGCATCATACGCAAGCCCAAGGCGAGCGGGAGTCAAAAAAGCGACAGGCAGCAGACCGTAAACTGGGCGACTTTTTCCATTTCAAAATTTCTTCGAAAAATCACAATGCAAACCCTACAACTCGGCCAAAGCGACCTGCAGGTAACTCCGATGTGCCTGGGCACCATGACCTTTGGCGAGCAGGTGCCGGAGAGCACCGCCCACGCCATCCTGGACCGCGCCGTGGAGCGCGGCGTGAACTTCATTGATACGGCCGAGATGTACCCGGTGCCCGGACGTGCCGAAACCTTCAACACCACAGAAACCATCATCGGCAACTGGCTGGCCAAAAACCGGGCAGCGCGGCAAAAACTGGTGCTGGCCACCAAGGTAGCCGGCCCGGCGCGCGCCGCACCCTGGGTTCGCGGGGGCAGCGGGGACTTGACCCCGACCGACATCATTGAAGCCTGTGAAGGCAGCCTGCAGCGTCTGCAAACTGATGTGATCGACCTCTACCAAATTCATTGGCCCGTGCGCAACGTGCCCATCTTTGGCACCGCCTACTTTGACCCCGCCAAGGCCAACCAGGGCACGCCCATCCTGGCGCAACTGCAGGCCTTGCAAACCCTGGTGCAATCGGGCAAGGTGCGCGCCATCGGCCTCTCGAATGAAACCCCCTACGGCGTGCACGAATTTGTGCGCCTGGCCGAGCAGCACGGTTTGGCACGTATTGCCACGGTGCAAAACCCGTTCTGCCTGGTTAACCGCACGGTGGAAAACGCGCTGGACGAAACCCTGCATGCGCTGCAGGTGTCGCTGCTGGGCTATTCGCCGCTGGGCTTTGGTCTGTTGACGGGCAAATACGATGCCCAAGGCCTGACTGGTGCCGACGTTTCCCCCGATGCACGGCTGGCCAGGTATGAGTCCACCCGCAAACAGCGCTGGGGCCGCCCCGAGGCCTTGGCTGCCGCCCGCCGATACAACGCGCTGGCGCGCGAACATGGCCTGAGACCGGTGCAGATGGCGCTGGCCTTTTGTTTCACCAAGTGGCAGGTCGCCAGCACCATCATCGGCGTGACCTCGGTGGCGCAGCTGGACGAAAACCTTGATGTCTGGGGCACCACACTGGCACCGGATTTGCTCAAGCAGATCGACGCCATCCGCTGGGAAATGCGCGACCCGGCGTTGTAGGGCGGCACGGTCGCACGTTGCGCCATTAGTCATTAGCCGGTAGAAAAAGAGGTTAGGCGGATTAATGCTATAAAAATAGGAGCTGATTGCGCAGATGGAACGTGCGCAAACGGCATATTTGATATATTTGAATGCAAGATCTAGCCCCAAAGTTCAATAAGGATGATCGGCATACTGTGTGACGCCAAGTGGTGACCACGCGGCCTTGATTGCAGCGCCAAGAGCAATGGGCTGGAAGTTTCATGGCAATCGAATGTGTTGCTCATTGGATTCATCGTGATGAAAGCGTGTTCAGTGACTTGCCTTGCTATGCCAAAATCCCGTTGAATGATTGTTCCCCCAGCACCCCCCCGATGCCACATGCTCTGGATGGGGGTGAAAACATAGGCTTCACACTCTTATGAATTTGAAATTAGCTTTGGCGGTTGTTGTCAGCGCCTTGGCATTGAATGCCATGGCAGCTTCGGTGGACGTCGATGGCATCCAAGTTGAAGACAAAGCCACTGTTGCAGGTACGCAGTTGACGCTCAACGGCGTGGGTACGCGTCACAAGGGGTCATTAAAAATGTATGTGGCGGCCCTGTATCTGGAGAAGAAAACCAGCAATACCGCAGAGGTTTTTAACCAGAGTGGTCCAAAACGCTTGAGTCTTACGATGGTGCGAAACGTCGAGGCGGGGGAGTTAGGACGCCTATTCACCCATCAAATTATTGCCAATTCCGACAAGGCGATCATCCTCAGATTGGCACCACAGTTGCGCCGCATGGGGGAAATGTTTGCTCAACAAAAAAAGGTTCTCATCGAAGACAGCATCATGATCGACTGGGTGCCCGGGACTGGCACCGTCATCACCATCCAGGACAAAATGCAAATCGAACCTTTCAAGGAACCCGAGTTTTATAAGGCCATGCTGTCCATTTGGCTGGGAAATTCCCCTGCCGAGAAACCGTTGAAAAACGCGTTGCTGGGCCTGCCTTAACGTAAAAATAATTTCACGGCTCGGGGTGTTCGGCAATTCGAGGCATGAAAGTTTGCGCTGCCCAGCATCTGCCGCTCAATCGTGGTTCACAGCACACTCCTGCTGCTTGCCGGGTGGCCATCAGCAAAATTAATGCGCCCAGATGTAAGCTGTGGAGCCAGCCAGGCTCATTTGGTTGATGGCGATAGCGCCAAAGGATGCTGTGGAGTGACCCATGGTCCGGCTGGCAATCGAGATGTTGATTGGTTTGCTGGTGGTTATTTGGGGAATGGCGAGTTTGATAACGTCACCCTTCGGCAAAAATGCGGGCAAGTCAGCGCCGCCCATGTTGCCCAAGACTGAACTGGCGTTGGGAGCGAACGCTTCGGTCATGACGGCAGCTTGGGAAAGTATGTCCAAAGTTGCTTTGATCACGCCCGTGAATTTGATGTCGTTGTGACTCATGGAGCCACCATTGGCATCAGTGTCAACATAAACAAAGGATGCGATGTCGACTTTCAGATCGGCTGCGATCGACACGCCGTCCTGCCCGGCAATGTGCCTTAGGCGTTGTCAGCAAATTACTTTTACAACTTAGTTGAAATCTCGTAGCATCGTGGGATGAATGATGAGTCACGCATTTCCGAGAAGTTTGAAGCACTACGTGGCGTGATGGACGAACAGATGCGACGGCTGTGGGCTGCGACTGAAGCTCTGCACTTGGGTGGCGGGTCAGCGCTGGCAAGAGCGATTGGAATGACTCGGCCGACGATCACGGCTGGCATCAGGAATTGAGCGACGCGGCCATTCGCGTCAATGGCACTCGCATCGGGTGCGCCGCGAGGTGCTGGTCGCCCACGTCTGACAAGCGGACACGGGCTTGTGTCCGGCACTCCAGGTTGGTGGAGTCGACGACCCAGGTGATCCATGTCGCCATTGCGCTGGACATACAAGAGTGTTCGCACCATGGCCGCCGAGTTGAATCGGCAAGGTCACCCGGTCAGCCATTAAGCCGTGAGCGAAGTGCTGCAGAGTTTGGGCTACAGCCTGCAGGTCAATCGCAAGACGCGCAGGGCGCTGGCCATCGGATCGCAATGCGCAGTTCAGACATCGCGCAGCGCGCCAAGTTTCAGCGACGCGGCCAACCGGTGATATCCGTGGACACCAGAAGAAAGAGGTGGGAGACTTCAAGAATGCCGGACAGGAGTGGCATCCGAAAGGTCAACCAGTGGTGCGGTACACGACTTCCGGATAAGGATCTGGGCAGGCCATTCCATACGGCGTCTATGACCTGAGCGCCAATGCTGGCTGGGTCAGTGTCGGCATTGATCACGATACACCGGAGTTTGATGTCGAATCGATCTACTGCTGGTGGCGTCAGTGGGGCAAGACCTATCCGCAAGCACGCGAACTGTTAATCACCGCAGACGGCGGGGGCAGCACGGATCACGCGTGCGCCTGGAAGGTGGCCTTCAGCGCTTGGCCGACGCACCACTAAGATCGCTTTGCCACTTTCCGCCAGGCACAAGCAAGTGGAACAAAACGAGCATCGGATGTTCTGTCACATCACCCGCAATTGGCGTGGACGCCCGCTCGAAAGTCATGAGGTCATTGTCAACCGATCGCCAGCACCACCACAACAAAAGGCCTGCGAGTACGCGCCCGCTCGACACGATGCGTACCCAACCGGCGTCAAGGTAGAGGATGCGACGATGGCGACGCTGCACCTGATACCGGACAAATTTCACGGCGACTGGAACTACACGATTGCTCCTGAACACCCGGATCAAATCAACAAAAACCCCCGCAGGCTGCGTACGAAGTTGTAAAAGTAATTTGCTGACAGTTCCTTAGCTCATTGTCGTCAGCGGCGGTCATTGCACCTGCGGTGAATGCAGCGCAGAACAAGAATGCTCCAAGTGTTGATTTTTTGATTCGGTTCATTTTTTGAAGAGACGAATTTAATTTAAATATTCTTGATATTTTATAGCTCTTTTAAGTTCCTTTATGTTCTTTTGTGTTCGATTTAATGACGGACTAACTTTCACGGTCATGTGAATAGTGCTTGGTAGCAGCAATCTCACAACATACAAAATGCTTTGCATCTGCGATTGCTGCGTTGCAAATCGCGCCATAGCTGGTGCTATCGCTTTGGTTTGCGGCTTGCTCTCGCAGTGCAAAGCACTTTTCGATGTTTCGCGGACTTATTTAAGTGATCACTAGGCTCAAACTGTCCGCAGGTGTCACCCCTCAAACTGCGGGTGCAATTGCCGGATGCGCCCCATGGCCATGCCCGCCGCCGCGGTGCGGGTTTCTACGCCCAGTTTCACAAAAACACGTTCCAGATGTTTTTTGACCGTCATGGGGCTGGAGCCCAAAATGTCGCCAATGTCTTTGTTGGTTTTGCCCTTGATGACCCAGTAAAGCACCTCGGCTTCGCGTGCGGTCAGCTTGAAGCACAGGCCCAGCGCCTCGACCACCGCCGTGTCAGACACCTCACGCATGACGATCAGCCAGTCGCCACCTGCATCGCTGTCGTTGATTTGCTGGTGCAGCCTGAAGGTCAGGCGCTTGGGGCCGCGTTCCAGGCTGAGCTTGGGCGGCTCGCCTTTTTGCGCCAGCACACGCAGGCAATCCGTCAGCCAGGCCAATACCGGCTCTGGAGTTTGTGGTGCCTGGGTGCCGCAATAAGTTTCCAGCAGGTCACGCGCCAGTGGGGTTTGCCACATCAGGCAGCCGTCTTGCGCGCGCACCGTGATGGTGGCGTAGCCAAAGGCGTCCAGCGCATTGCGGGTCTGGTGCCGCTCGCGTGCGCCCTTCAAATGCACCTGCATGCGCGCCAGCACTTCCTTGGGTTTGATGGGTTTTGTGACGTAGTCCACCCCGCCGGATTCGAGCGCTGCCACCAGGTATTCGGTGTCGAGCAGGCCGGTCATGAAAATAATGGGAATGTGCGCGGTCTGCGCCGTGGCTTTGAGGCGGCGCGCTACTTCAAAGCCGTCCATGCCGGGCATCATGGCATCTAACAAAATGACATCGGGCAGGGCTTGCACGGCGCGCTGCAGGGCAGCCTGGCCCGAGGTGGCAATCAGCACCGTGTAGCCGGATTCGTCCAGCGCATCGTGCAAGACCGAGAGGTTGTCGGGCACGTCGTCCACGATCAGCACGACGTCGCTGTTGGCGCGGTCCAGTGTGCGGTGGTTTTCAAGGGCAGGGGGATTCATCGAGCGCTTTCTGCAATATTGGCATCATGGTTTCAAACTGGTACTGGCGTGCCAGCTGGGTCAGCGTTGCGACAAAAGTGGCGCTTTCAGGGTGTGCGCTGGCCATGGCCTGCAGTGAGTTCATGATGCCCCTGAAGTAGCCCAGCTTGACCAGTTCTTGCAGTGCCAGCAAGGCAGCGCGCGGCGGTGCTGGCACGGGCTCGTTTGCCGGCGCGTTGACGGGAGGCGGTGTGGCGGGCGCGGTTGGCACAGGCGCTTCTTGCCACACCAAATGGAGCTTGCGCTCCAGCCAGTCCAGCAGTTCGCTGTGGCGAACCGGCTTGAGCACATAGTCCTGCGGCTCAACGCCCAAGCTGTTGTCCAGCACGCGGTCAAACGCATTGGCCGACACAATCGCCACCTGCGGCTGTGCGCCGCCCAGCGCGCGCAGGCGGCGCAAGGTCTCCCAGCCGTCAATGCCGGGCATGGCCAGGTCCAGCAGCACGGCATCGGGCTGGTAGCCGGTGGTCAAGAGGTCCAGCGCGTCGTGGCCGCTGGCGGCAGTTCGCACTTCAAAGCCCAGCGGCTGCAGCACATTGACCAGCAGTTCGCGGTCGGCTTCTTCATTGTCAATGACCAGAATTTTTCGGCGTGCTCCGGCATAACTTCTGCGTGGTTTTCGCCATTCGCGTACGCCGAAGTCCGAGGTGACGCTCGGGGGCCTGTGCAGCTCAGGTAAAAAAAGCCGCACCCGAAACATCGACCCCACGCCCGGTGTGCTGGTGACAGACAACTCACCGCCCATCAGGTCGGTCAGCATTTTGGCGATGGTCAGGCCCAGCCCGGCACCGCCACTGGCTGCGCCGCCGCTGGCCGCGCTGTTGCCGCGTGTGAAAGGCTCAAAAATGCGCTCCAGCTCTTGCGCATCCATGCCCGGCCCGGTGTCATGCACCTCAATGTGCGCCATCTCACGCGCGTAGCGCAGGCACAGGCGAACGCTGCCGGTCTGCGTGAACTTGATGGCGTTGCCCAGCAGGTTGAAGCAAATCTGGCGCACCCGTTTTTCATCGGCCCGCACCCACTGGGGCACGTGGCCCTGCACGTCATAACCAAACGACAGGCCTTTGTCTTGCGCCTGCAGTTCAAACATGCTGGCCATCTCGTGCATGCCGCTGGCAAATTGCATGGGCTTGACTTGGAGCCTGAGCTTGCCGCCTTCAATCTGCGCCATGTCCAGCGTGCCTTCAATCAGCGTGAGCAAGTGTTCGCCCCCGCGCTTGATCACGCTGACTGCCTGCTTGCGGTGCGGGGGAATGGCCGCGTCCTCGCCCATCAGCTGGGCATAACCCAGGATGCTGTTGAGCGGCGTGCGCAGCTCGTGGCTGATGGCGCTGATGTAGCGGCTTTTGGCGGCGTTGGCCTGCTCCGCTTGTTGCTTGGCGCGCTCGGCCACATGCCGGGCCTCTTGCAGCGCCTTGTCGGTCTGGCGGTGCAAGTCGATTTCGCGCATCAGCAAATGGGTCTGGCGGTTGGACTCTTCCTGCGCCACTTGTCGGCTCTTGTGCGCCAGCACCAGCCACCACGCCACAATGCCGGCTATCAGAAGCAGTGCGGCAAAGGCCTTGGAGAACCCGGAGCGCAAGGCGGTTTGACCGGGGATGGGGTCTGCCACCATGGCCGCCAATGTGCTGAGTTCCTGCCGGTAAAACATGCCAAACACCGTGGCCAGCAGGGGAATGATGACCAGCATCAGCAGCAAAAAGTGGCTGACCCCGGTGTCCAGAAACGGCCAAACCCGCTTAGGCAGGAGCCAGCGCAAGGCCCCGGACCACTGCGTGGCCAGGCTGGCGTGTGGTTTGCAGGCGTCGCCACAGCGCGCGTCCAGCGTGCAGCACAGGGAGCAGATGGCACCCTGATAGGCCGGGCAGTGGGCCATGTCGGGCGCTTCGTAAGTGCGCTCGCAAATGACACATTTTTGGGTTTGCGTGTGGGGTACTGTTGAGGTCCGTGCAATGTAGTAGCGACCTTTAGTGAGCCAGGCAATCAGCGGCGAGGTGATCAGCGCGGTCACCAGCGCCACCACGGCCGAAAACGCTTGGGCCGAAGCACCAAAAAACCCCAGGTGGGCGGCAATCGACAGGCTTGACGCCAACGCCATGGCCCCCACGCCCACCGGGTTGATGTCATACAGGTGTGCGCGTTTGAACTCGATCCCTTTGGGCGACAGGCCCAGCGGCTTGTTGATGACCAGATCGGCCACCACCGCCATCATCCAGGCGATGGCAATGTTGGCGTACAGGCCCAGCACCTCACCCAGCGCCTGAAACACGTTCATTTCCATCAGCATGAAGGCGATCAGGCTGTTGAACACCACCCACACCACGCGCCCCGGATGGCTGTGCGTCAGGCGCGAGAAAAAGTTGCTCCAGGCCAGCGAGCCGGCATAGGCATTGGTGACATTGATCTTGAGCTGGGACACCACCACAAACAGCGCCGTGGCGGCCACCGCCCAGGGCAGCGACGGGAACACATATTCGTAGGCCGCCAGGTACATCTGGTTGGGATCGACCGCGCGGTCAATCGGCACACTGTGGCCAATCGCCAGGTAGGCCAAAAACGCGCCGCCCAGCATCTTGACCACGCCCAGCAGCACCCAGCCCGGCCCGCCCACCAGCACAGCTGCCCACCAGCGCCAGCGGTTTTGCGGCGTCTGCACGGGCATGAAACGCAAATAGTCGGCCTGTTCCCCAATCTGGGTGATGAGCGCAATGCCCACTGTTAGAGCTGCACCAAACAGGTGCACATTAAACACGCCAGCCACGCCAAGCTCACCAGCGTAGTGCGTGATGCCCGCAAAGGCTGCCGGATCACGCACCAGAACGTAGCCAAAGGGCAGCACCAGCATGAGCAGCCACAGCGGCTGGGTCCACAGCTGCAGCGTGCTGATGGCGGAGACACCATGGGTCACCAGCGGTATCACCACCAGCGCACAAATCAGGTAGCCCCAAGTGGGCGGAATGTCCAGTGCCAGCTCCAGCGCATAGGCCATAACGGCAGCCTCCAGCGCGAAGAAGATGAAGGTGAAGGAGGCGTAAATCAGCGAGGTAAGTGTGGAGCCGATGTAGCCAAACCCCGCGCCACGGGTCAGCAAGTCCATGTCCACGCCGTAGCGGGCGGCGTACACGCTGATGGGCAGCCCGGCCAGAAAGATCACCAGCCCGGTGGCCACAATGGCCCAGAAGGCATTGACAAACCCGTACTGCACCAGCAGCGTAGCGCCCACCGCCTCCAAAATCAGGAACGAGGCTGCGCCAAAGGCCGTGTTGGCCACGCGCCAGGGCGACCATTTGCGAAAGCGCTGCGGAGCAAAACGCAGTGCGTAGTCTTCCATCGTCTCGCTGGCCACCCAGTTGTTGTAGTCGCGGCGAATCTTGACCACGCGCTGCACAGGTGGTTCCAGCGGGGAGGGCGGCGGTGGAAGCATTTCAGGGTTCACTGCTGCCTAGACGCAGATTTCATGCCACCGGCTCGGCAGCGGGGGGTGAGTGCCAGCGCCCCTCGGTGTACGGCCTGTGGCGTACTTGCCGGGGCAATGTCATGACTATGCTTAATAATGTGCTCATTCATTCACTGCAAGCCGCGCCCATCACCATGGAACTGACGCCCCGAGAGAAAGACAAGCTGCTCATCTTTACCGCCGCCTTGCTGGCCGAGCGGCGCAAGGCGCGTGGCGTGAAGCTGAACTACCCGGAAGCCATTGCCCTGATCAGCGCGGCGGTGATGGAGGGCGCGCGCGACGGCAAGACTGTGGCCCAGCTCATGAGCGAAGGCCGGGCCGTGCTGACCCGTGCCGACGTGATGGACGGCATTGCCGAGATGATTCCCGACATTCAGGTGGAGGCCACCTTCCCGGATGGCACCAAGCTGGTGACCGTACACCAACCGATTATTTGAAAAACCAACCCTTTTGATCCCAGGAGCATTTTTATGCGCAAAAATTTCAAATTCGCTATTTATTTCATAGCTTCTTGCGCTTTATCTACAAGCGCTAACGCCCATACGGGACATGGAACGCAGAGCCTGATGGAGGGCTTGGCCCACCCGTTCGGTGCTGACCATTTGCTGGCCATGCTGGCGGTTGGCATCTGGTCTGTGAGTGCCTTGCCGGTCAGACAGGCCTGGCAAGGTCCGGCCACCTTTATGCTGGCGCTGGTGGTCAGTGCAGTTTTGGGGGCCAGTGGCGTGACCGTGCCGTTCCTGGAGCATGCCATTGCCCTGTCTGTCACCCTGTTCGGTGCCATGTTGATTCTGGCCACCAAACCGATGCCCAAGGCGATCGGCCTTGGCTTGGTTGCCATGGCAGCTGGCCTGCATGGTCTGGCCCACGGTGCAGAGACACCGGCAACCGGATTTGCGGGGTATGCCGCAGGCTTTTTGCTGACCACGGCGGCGTTGCACCTGGGTGGTGTCGGCATTGGCCTTGGCATCCGCCGTTGGCTGGCCGAGCGCAGCGTGACAGTGCTCAGCGGTCTGGGGGGCTCGCTGGGATTTGCAGGCCTGTACCTGTTCAACCAACTTTGAGGTAAACCATGGTGCCGGGCGAATTGATTCTGGACGAGGGCGAGCACCCGCTCAACTCCGGGCGGCGCACCTTGACGCTGGTGGTGTGCAACACGGCAGACCGCCCGATTCAGGTGGGCTCGCACTACCACTTTGCCGAGACCAACGGCGCGCTGGGGTTCGATCGTTCAGCAGCGCACGGCATGCGGCTGAACATCCCCTCCGGCTCGGCGGTGCGCTTTGAGCCCGGGCAGCAACGCACCGTGGAGCTGGTGGACTTTGCCGGTGCGCGCGTGGTGTACGGCTTTCGCGCTCTGGTCAATGGGCCGGTTGACACCGGAAGCAAGGCCAAAACTTAATGCCAAATAAGGCTGTGCCGCACGTAGAACGTGCGCGAGCAGCTATCAAAAACATAGTAAATTCGACTGCAGGAGTAAGCTGATGGCCACCATTGGACGCCGCGCCTACGCGGAAATTTTTGGCCCCACGGTGGGCGACCGGGTGCGACTGGCCGACACCGGATTGCTCATTGAGGTGGAGCAGGATTACACGCTGGCGGCGGGAAGCTATGGCGAAGAGGTCAAGTTCGGCGGCGGCAAGACCATCCGCGACGGCATGGCGCAAAGCCAGCGTACCAATGCTGAAGGTGCTGTGGACTGCGTGATGACCAACGCGCTGATTCTGGACCACTGGGGCATCGTCAAGGCCGACATTGGCCTGGTTGGTGGGCGCATCGTCGCCATTGGCAAGGCGGGCAACCCGGACGTGCAGCCGGGGGTGGACATCATCATTGGCCCCGGCACCGAGGTGATCAGCTGTGAGGGCAACATCGTCACCGCCGGCGGCATTGACTGCCACATCCATTTCATCTGCCCGCAGCAAATTGAAGAAGCGCTGGCCAGCGGCGTCACCACCATGATGGGCGGCGGCACCGGCCCTGCCACCGGCACCTTTGCCACCACCTGCACGCCGGGGCCGTGGAACCTGGAGCGCATGCTGCAGGCGGCCGATGCCTTCCCCATGAATCTGGGGTTTCTGGGCAAAGGCAACGCCAGCCTGCCCGCCGCGCTGCACGAACAGGTGAATGCGGGTGCGATTGGCCTCAAACTGCATGAAGACTGGGGCACCACCCCCGGCGGCCATCAGCAACTGCCTGGACGTGGCGGACGAGCTGGATGTGCAGGTGGCGATTCACTCTGACACTTTGAACGAGAGCGGCTTTGTGGAAAACACCATTGCTGCGACCAAGGGAAGGGGTTTGTGCGCCTTCCACACCGAGGGTGCCGGTGGCGGCCACGCACCTGACATTCTCAAAGTGGTGGGGCAGGACAACTTTTTGCCCAGCTCCACCAACCCCACCATGCCCTACACCGTGAACACGCTGGACGAGCATGTGGACATGCTGATGGTCTGCCACCACCTGGACGCGGGCATTGCCGAAGATCTGGCCTTTGCCGAAAGCCGCATCCGCAAGGAAACCATTGCCGCCGAAGACGTGCTGCATGACCTGGGGGCCATCAGCATGATGTCCAGCGACAGCCAGGCCATGGGCCGCGTGGGCGAAGTCATCATCCGCACCTGGCAGACGGCGCACAAGATGAAGGCGCAAAGAGGCTCACTTCCGCAAGACAGCGCGCGCAACGACAACTTCCGCGCCAAACGCTACATCGCCAAATACACCATCAACCCGGCCATCGCCCACGGCATCAGCCATGAGGTGGGCAGTGTGGAGGTGGGCAAATGGGCCGATCTGGTGGTGTGGAAACCCGCTTTCTTCGGTGTCAAACCCGCCTTGATTTTGAAGGGCGGCTTTATCGCCATGGCCGCCATGGGCGACCCCAACGCCAGCATCCCCACACCCCAGCCGGTGCACTACCGGCCCATGTTTGGTGCCTTTGGCGGCGCGCTGACAAGAGGCTCACTGACCTTTGTCTCCCAGGCGGGCATGAACGCAGGTGTCAAGGAGCGCTTTGGCCTGGCCAAGACCTTGAGCGCCGTGAAAAACATCCGTGGGGTACGCAAACAGCACATGGTTCACAACAGTTACCTGCCCAGCATGGAGATCGACGCCCAGACCTACAGCGTGCGCGCCGATGGTCAGTTGCTGACCTGCGAGCCGGCGGTGAGTTTGCCGATGGCGCAGCGGTACTTTTTGTTTTGAGGGTGGCTCACGTTCTATCGGGGAAGGATGTGCGACCTTATCCACTGCGCAAAGGCGGCCTCGTCCATCACGCCTGCCGCCACATCCATCACCGTCAATGTGGCATCGACTTGGGTCGCCTTCAAGCGAAACCCATTGGCCGTCAAAAACAATCCAACTGCCAGAAACGCCGCACGTTTATTGCCGTCCACGAAGGCGTGGTTCCTGGCCAAACCCACACCATAAGAAGCTGCCAAGGAAGCGATATCCGGTTGCTCATACAGGGCAAGATTGACCGGGCGCGCCAAGGCCGAATCCAACAAACCTTCATCTCGCAGCCCTGGAGCGCCACCGTGCTCGGCCAGGCTCTCTTCGTGCAACAGAAGCAGCACCCGCCGGTTTACCCATTTCCAATGGTTCATTTGGCAAGCTGGTGGAAGGTGTCACGGTATTCACGCATGAATTCTCTCCCTAGCTTGAGTTGTTCCTCAAGTTCAGGATCGTATGGTGTGAGCGTTACACCATTAGCTGCTTCCGTCAAAAAAACGGTATCGCCTTTCTCAACCTTCATTCGTGCCATTACCTCTTTGGGAAAGATCAGGCCAACCGAATTGCCAATTTGGGTAAATTTGAGTGCAGTCATGGTGAAACTCAATAAGTTATAACGTTTGTTATATTAGCAGCCCTTAGCCCTCACTTCAAGCGAAACATGCTCCAAGTCTCCAAATGCATCCCCCAAGGCCAGGGTTTGGCCCCCGTACTCCTCAAGCGCGCTGCCACCGTCGAACTCGATTGGGACGTGCGCCAAAAAAGCCGATTTGACGCCACCGATTCCACAGGCCGCCATATTGGCGTATTCCTGCCCCGCGGTACGGTCGTGCGCGGCGGTGACGTGCTGGTGGCCGAAGACGGCTCGCTGATCCAGGTCATCGCGGCGGCGCAGGCGGTATTGAAGATCACGCATTGCACGGCGCACGGCACACCCTACGACCTGATCCGCGCCGCCTACCATCTGGGCAACCGCCATGTGCCGATTGAACTCACGCCCGACCACCTGAAGATTGAGCCCGACCACGTGCTGGCCGAGATGCTGCGTGCCATGCACCTGAGCGTGAACGCGGTGAATGAGCCCTTTGAGCCAGAGAACGGTGCCTACGCCACGGGCGGCCATGGCCATGGCGGGCACAGCCATGCAAAAGACGCCGCCCACACGCACGACCCGGCCCCCGCCGCACATTCCCGGCTCGCCGCGATTCCAATCGCTGCTGCCCCGGCAGCACCCCACGTGCACGGCCCCGGCTGCAACCACGGCCACGACCACTAGGCCCGCCCCATGCTTGACGCCAGCCTGATGCAGCTGATGTGGCTGGCCTCACCGGCTCTGCCCATCGGCGGATTTTCCTACTCCGAATGCCTGGAAGCCGCCGTAGATACTGCGCGAGCAGCTACTGAAATCGAAGCGTCCAGCTGGCTGGTGGACCACCTGCACCTGAGCCTGGCGCGCTCTGATTTGCCCGCCGTGGCACAAGGCATAGCCGCCTGGCGCGCAGATGACATGCCGCGCATTGCCAGGTTGAACGCCTGGGTGCTGCAAACACGCGAGAGCAGCGAACTGCGGGCGCAGTCTGAGCAGATGGGCAAAAGCCTGCTCGACTGGCTGCGCAACCACACCACGGCCACCAAGGCGCAGATTGACCTGCTGGCCCGGCAGCAACCCACCTACCCGCTGGCCTATGCGCTGGCGGCAAGCAGCACACAAGCCCCGCTGCGCGAATGCCTGCTGGCCTACGCCTTTGGCTGGGCCGAAAACATGGTGCAGGCGGCCATCAAGTCTGTGCCGCTGGGACAAAGCGCCGGGCAGCGCATCCTCTCCAAGCTGGCCGCCGAGATTCCGGCCGCCATTGACCACGCCTTGAGCGTGACCGACGACACCCGCCAGGCTTTCTCCCCCATGCTGGCCATCCTCAGCAGCCAGCACGAGGTTCAATATTCAAGACTTTTTCGCTCCTAGCGCACGTAGATATTGCGCAAGCAGCTACTAAAAATATAGCAAAATCATGTCCAAACTCCACCACATCCCTCACCGCACCAAAACTCTGCCCCCTTTGCGCGTGGGCATCGGCGGCCCGGTGGGCTCCGGCAAGACCACTTTGCTGGAAATGCTGTGCAAAGCCATGCGCGACCAGTACGACCTGGTGGCCATCACCAACGACATCTACACCAAGGAAGACCAGCGCCTGCTCACCATCAGCGGCGCACTGCCGCCCGAGCGCATCATGGGGGTAGAAACCGGCGGCTGCCCGCACACCGCCATCCGCGAAGACTGCTCCATTAATTTAGAGGCCATCGACCGCATGCTGGTGGACTTTCCCGATGCTGACATCGTGTTTGTGGAAAGCGGCGGCGACAACCTGGCCGCCACCTTCAGCCCCGAACTCTCCGACCTGACGATCTATGTGATCGACGTGGCTGCGGGCGAAAAAATCCCGCGCAAAGGCGGCCCCGGCATCACCAAAAGTGATTTGTTTGTCATCAACAAGACCGATCTGGCCCCGCACGTGGGGGCCAACCTGGCGGTGATGGAGGCGGACACCATCCGCATGCGCACTACGACCAGCGGGCTCAAACCCTATGCCATGACCAACCTGAAAACCCAAGCGGGCTTGGACGTGGTGATCGGGTTTATTGAAAAGCGGGGGATGCTCAGGGGGGGGCAAAAAACAGGGTAGAGCAATTTTTGGCACGCCTTCACCCCCTGCTTTCTGGCGGCGTGTTCTCCGGAAAATACGCCAAGATTGGCAATAACTTAGCGCAATCCATTCGCGATCAATCCGCGATCAATGGGCGGATTTGTTTACCTTGGTCAATTCCACACGCCGGTTCTTGGCGCGACCGTCTTCACGGCGGTTATCGGCAATTGGCACATCCGGACCAAAACCTTTGGCACTTAATCGCTTGGCATCAATGCCCTGCGCCACGACCGCCGCCAAAACAGCCTGGGCGCGGGCGAGCGCCAGTTTGCGGTTGGCCGAGGCATCGCCCACATTGTCGGTATGGCCATCAATGGAAATCTGCAAGCCCGGGTCTTGCCGCAGCAGCTTGGCGATCTCCACCACCGCCGCCTGGCCGTCTGCCTTCAAGTCGCTCTTGTTGGTGTCGAACTCAACGTACAGCGTCGCCCACCCATCAGCCTTGATGGCCACCGCCATATCGGTCACGCTCACCGTGCTCGCGCGGGTGCGCTCTTGGATAAGGTTCAGAGAGTGATAACCCTCAAAGTTGTCTTCCAGAACAACCCAGTGGTTTGGCTGTCCGGGCGATTTGAGGCGAAACACATGGGGCCCCGACTCACCGCCATCACCCGGATTCATCGCCTCGAAGCCCGCCTTTTGCAGCGCTGCCTGGTACTCACGCAGCACCACAGCCGGCCCCACAACGCCAGCTCCAGCGGCGCGGTTGATGAGCCGCTTCTCAATTCGCCCCTCAATTTCAAGGTTTTGATGTTCACCACTGCGCTTGGGTGCTTTCGGCAAAGTGCAAGCGTTGCCGCATTTGATCCAGATTTTGCTGACATCAAGTTCTTTTACATTGGTACTTGCGACCTTGAAGCCTTGAGGTGGCTTGACGTCGAGCGCCAGTGCGGGTGCCGCCAGCGCAGCAAGGATAGTCAGCACAGTCAAAGGGTGTTTTGGTTTCATAGGTGTTATGGATGGAGTTGGATTGCGACTCATGCTTTCGACCTGCCACGTGGCGTTTGTGCGTTATGCATGGAATTTACTGTACCAAAGTCGCCCGCCAAAATGAAAGCCAGACGGCGTGCAGGCCATCGGGCGCGAGTTCATGCGTGATTCAGGTTCATCGTTGTGCTTAACGAGGAAGCCATTTTTGTGAACAAAAAAGCCCACTTGCGCACGTATTGCTTGCGCAAGTAGCTATCAATTCAGGAGTAAAAAAGAACCCTCAGCAGGGCATGCAAAGCCTTTACCACCGCCAGAATCACCCAAAACGGTACATTGGCTACTTCCCACAACCTTGGCGTTACAACCAGAAAGATGATTTATGCGTACCGACACCAGCACCCACAGCTTGGTTCAAGACTATTACGGCCAACAACTGCAAGGCACGGCCGATCTCAAAACCAGTGCTTGCTGCGATGCCAGTGCCATGCCCGAGTGGCTCAAACCCTTGCTGGGGCGCATTCACCCTGAAGTGCTGTCGCGCTACTACGGCTGCGGCCTGGTGTGCCCGCCGCTGCTTGAGGGCTGCCGCGTGCTCGATCTGGGCTGTGGCTCGGGTCGTGATGTTTATGCATTGGCACAACTGGTCGGCCCCAAGGGTGAAGTGGTCGGGGTGGACATGACCGACGAGCAACTGGCCGTGGCGCGCGCGCACCAGGCGCACCACACCGAGGTTTTCGGCTATGGCAATACGAAGTTTTTGCATGGTTACATTGAACGGCTGGATGAGTTGGGGCTGGAGCCCAACAGTTTCGATGTGATCGTGTCCAACTGCGTCGTGAATCTTTCACCCGACAAGGACGCTGTGCTGGCCGGTGTGCAGCGCCTGCTCAAACCGGGTGGCGAGTTTTATTTTTCTGACGTGTACGCCGACCGCCGCGTGCCAGCGGCTGTGCGCAGTGACCCGGTGCTGTATGGCGAGTGTCTGGGCGGCGCGCTTTACTGGAACGACTTTATCCAACTGGCCCAGCGCCACGGCTTTGCCGACCCGCGTCTGTTCGAAGACCGTGTGCTGGAGATGACCGACCCAAAGCTCGCCGCGCGCATAGGCAACCTGCGGTTTTTCTCGGCCACCTACCGCCTGTTCAAACTGGACGCGCTGGAGCCAGCCTGCGAAGATTTTGGCCAAGCCGTGATTTACCGGGGCACCATTGCCGAACACGCCAACCGTTTTGTGCTTGACAAGCACCACAACATCCAGACCGGCAAGGTGTTTGCGGTTTGCGGCAATACCTGGCACATGCTGCACGACACCCGTTTTGCGCCGCACTTCAGTTTTATTGGCAATTTCGACACCCACTACGGAATTTTTGACGGCTGCGGCCTCAATCTGCCGTTTGGGGCGAGCACCGACAGTAGTTCGGGGGTTTGCGGGGTGGTCGCTTGTTGTTGAGCAGGTATCCGTTCTGGCATCCAGTAAGGCAGCGGGGTCATGTATCGGGTTCTGGGTGCTCCTGCGCCTGCGGTGTTCTAATGAAATGCGCCATGGTGCACCGAAAAATTTCATCTCTGAACCGTTTATCTGAACCGTTTCCAACATGTCCCGTCGCTCACTGATTTTTTTGATTGTTGGGCTTGCTCTCATGGCTGCCATCGCAGTAGCCGGGTGGATGACCCGCGCTCCCAGCGTACCAGCCGTAACCCTGCGTTTGGCACCACTGGTTCGCACATTGCAGTTTTCGGGCCGCGTGGCGACGCTTTCGCGGGTGGACGTGGGCAGCACGCTCACGGGGCGCGTGTTGCAGGTGAATGTGACACAGGGCGCGCAAGTGGCCATGGGCGATGTGCTTGTGCGTCTGGAAGATGAGGAGCTGCAAGCGGCGCTGGCCCAGGCCAAAGCCAGCGAACGGCAGGCGCAGGCCCGTTTGCAAGGCTTGCAAAGCACAGGCCGCGGCGTCACGCAGGCAGCGCTGGCGCAGGCCGATTCAGTTCTCTTGGCAGCGCAGGCTGAATTGAAGCGTACGCAAGATTTGGTGGCCAAGGGCTTTTTAAGCGAATCCCGCATGGACGAATCCGAACGTACGGCTGCTGTGGCAAAGGCGCAGCGTGACAGCGCGCGGGCGCAGACGCAGGCCAACACCGACCAAGGCAGTGAGGTGCTGCAGGCCCGGGCGCAATGGGCTCTGGCCCAGGCAGCCACT
Source organism: Candidatus Rhodoferax bjergmarkensis (assembly GCA_016708345.1). Classification (GTDB taxonomy): domain Bacteria; phylum Pseudomonadota; class Gammaproteobacteria; order Burkholderiales; family Burkholderiaceae_C; genus Rhodoferax; species Rhodoferax bjergmarkensis. Next base: position 178,321 of record JADJFX010000007.1, on the reverse strand, counting down.
GCTGCAGCGCGCGCACGGCTGGCACAGACCGTGGTGCTGGCACCGGCGAAGGCAAGCGTGCTGGCCCGTCTGGTCGAGCCGGGTCAGATTGTTCAGCCGGGGCGGGCTCTTTTGAGCCTGGCGCTGGCCGGCCCCACCCAACTGGTCGCCCAAGTCGATGAGCGCTACCTTGAGCAGCTCAAGGTCGGGCAGACGGCCAATGTACTGGCCGATGCCTTTGCACAGCAGCGTTTTCAGGCCAAGGTTGAGTCGATTTCTCCATTGGTTGATTCACAGCGCGGGGCAGTTGAGGTCAAGTTTTCGCTGCTGCAACAAGCTGCGCCGGACTTTCTTCGCGAAGACATGACCCTGTCGATCGAGGTAGAAACCGCGCGCCGTGAGAGTGTGCTGGTGGTGCCGCTGCAGGCCTTGCAGGCCTCGTCTCCATCCGGGTCAGAAGCCACGGTAATGGTGGAGCACCAGGGCCGTGTGCAAGCGCGTCAGGTGCGGCTGGGGCTGCGCACACTCGAAGCAGCAGAAGTGGTGGACGGGTTAAAGCCGGGGGATGTCGTGTTGAAAGGGCCTGCCCCGAAGCCCGGCCAGCGGGTTCATGCCGAAACGGCCGCGGCGGCGGCTGGTCGCTGAGGGCTTGCGCTATGGTCAGCTGGTTTGGATTTGAAAGAACCGTTGCCCTGCGTTTTTTGCGCGAAGGGCGCATGCAGACCTTGCTCATCATCGTAGGCGTTGCGGCCGGCGTGGCCGTGATCGCCTACATCTCGGCCCTGATCACCGGCTTGCAACGCAATACGCTGGACAAAACGCTGGGCGCGCAAGCCCATGTGACCCTGAGCAGCCCGGACGATACTGTTCTCGCATTGCGACCCTTGGTGGCAGGAAGCACTGCGCTTGTTCAGACCCAGCCACGCGCGCAGCGGCCACGTTCCATTGCAAACTGGCAGCAATTGGTTCCTGTCCTGGAGGCGCTACCGGGAGTGGCCGGCGTTTCGCCCATGGTGTCTGTGGCCGGTCTTGCGGTGCGTGGCGAGGCATCCAGATCGGTGGCACTGGTTGGTGTGGACCTTGATCGTTATGACCGCATCGTGCGACTGCGTGCCAAGGTTGTGCAAGGGGTGGCGCGGCTCAATGCAGGTGAGGGCATTTTGGGCCGCGAGCTGGCAGGCGATTTGGGGGTTCGGGTGGGTGACCGCGTGGGTCTGGTGGTGGGGGTGTGAGCGATTCCTTGCGCATCACAGCACTGGTCGATCTTGGTGTGCGCGAACTCAACCGGCGCTCCGTCATCGTTCCGCTGCGTGCCGCGCAGAGCCTGGCGGGACTTTCGGGCGGCGCGACCAGTCTTGATCTTTCCTTGGTGGATGTCTGGGCTGCGTCGTCGATTGCCAAAGACCTTGGACAGCGCTGGCCTTACAAAGTGGAGGGCTGGCAAGAGGCCAATGCGCAGCTGGTGTCGGCCTTGAACGCGCAGTCCGTGAGCACGAGCCTGATTCGCGCGGTGGTGATGGTGGTGGTGGTGCTGGGCATTGCCAGTGTGTTGGTGGTGTCGGTGGTGCAAAAGCGGCGCGAAATCGGCATCTTGCGCGCCATGGGTGCCACTCAGGCTCAGGTGCTGCGGGTGTTTTTGCTGCAGGGTGCCATTGTGGGTGCGCTGGGCTCAGCCCTCGGCATTTTGTTTGCCGTTGCGCTGATTTGGGCGTTTACCACCTTTGTGCGCGGCGCTGATGGCCTGCCCCTGTTTGCCATCACCCTCGCGCCGGGGCTTGCGCTGCGCATTGCGGGTGTGGCCACGCTGTGCGGTGTGCTCGCTGCCGTAGCGCCTGCCCGGCGCGCAGCCGCCCTTGACCCGGCGCAAGCCATTCGAATGTAAGGCTGTTGGCATGTCCACCCCTGCACCCCTGCTGGAACTGACCAATGTTCTCAAACATTACAACGAAGGCTTGCCCAACGAGGCCAAGGTACTGCATGGCATTTCTTTGTCGCTGGCCCCGGCCGAGTTTGTGGCCCTGATTGGCCCCTCGGGCTCCGGCAAGAGCACGCTGCTCAACATCATGGGTTTGCTCGAACGCGTCACATCAGGCAGCTACCGGCTTGCGGGTGAGGAAATGGCCGGTCTTGACGATGCCAGCCTCACCCTGCGCCGGCGTGCCTTGCTGGGTTTTGTGTTTCAGTTTCACCATCTGCTGCCCGCCTTTACGGCCCTTGAGAATGTGACCCTGCCTGCGTTGATGCGTGAAGGCTGCGTTACACACTCCCAGCGTGAACGGGCGCGTTCAATACTTGCTGGCGTCGGATTGAAAGACGCCATGGGCAAACGCCCCGGTGAGCTCTCAGGCGGCATGCAGCAGCGCGTGGCCATTGCCCGTGCCCTGGTGCTGGAGCCGCCCTTGGTGCTGGCAGACGAACCCACAGGCAACCTGGATGGCGTCTCGTCCGATGAGGTGTTTGCCGTGATGCGCCGCATGCATGCCGAGCTCAAAGTCTCATTTTTGGTGGTCACGCACGACCCGCGCCTGGCGGCCCGATGTGACCGCGTGATTGAACTGGTTGATGGCCGTGTCAAGGGGCAATGAGAATAGTTCGTATGTTGCGTTCCTGCGCGGGGTTGGCAGACCGTGGCACAATCATTCACAACATATCAAACGCACCATAAAGGAGATCACGTTGAAGAATAACGGTACTTTTTGCAGTGCTATTCAAGTTGACTCCGGGAATGTAAGCGTCCATGCAGGTCGCGCCTGAATGGGGTTCATTTCCACCATTACACTCACGCCATGCCACGCTATAACGCTCCTTTTGAGATCCATGTCCATGGACAGTTGGCTCTGCGCGCCGATGTTGATTTTGATCAGCTGCAAGAAGCCCTTAAACCACTTTGGAAATATGCCGGCGGACGCTCGCTGACCGATTCGTCCGCGAGTTCTTATGAGGATGAGCCCGGCATCAATTTTGATCAGCAAGAGCATTTGTTGCAGATGTGCTGGACCTTGTCCGGGGATGAAGATTTTCGGCAGGTGCTGGATGAAATATGCATGAACCTGAACGAGTTGGCGCAGTCCGGTGCGGCAATTGAAGTCACGTTTTATGACGCGGAGTTTGATGACGAGGACGAAGAATCCGAGGCGGAGTCACGCGATGATTTCGTCATGCTGTTTGTCGGGCCGGACCCGGCTGCCATCATGCAAGTGCAGCGTGATTTGCTGGTGCAGGATGTGATCAACATGATGGAGCGCCATTTTGACGGTGCCGAGCTCGGTGGCGTGGTGGCTGAAATTGACAAGTTGTTCGGCCAACGGTTTGATGATCTGGTCAGTTCGCTTCAACTCGGACGCCCCCCGCGTGGCTCCGGCGGCGGACACGGCGGCGGTGGGCACGGTGGGGACGCAAGCCACGGCATTTGCACTGAAGTGTCCGGTTTTTCAGGGCTGCCAGCGTTGAATATTTCCAACAAAATGCAGGCTTTGCGCACGTGTTTATTGCGCAACGTGCTATCATTTTTATAGTTTTTAACGCAAGGATTTGTCCATGAGCACGGCAGCCGGCGCACCAGCGCAGTCCCAATTTTCTCCGTCCGGTCGGCCCGAGAAGCTCAGGCTTGGCGATGTGCTGGTGCAGCAGCGCCTGATTTCACAGGAGCAGTTGCAACAAACTCTGGAGTTGCAGCGCCAGACCGGTAAAAAAGTGGGGCGCCTGCTGATTGAAACTGGCGTTATTACCGAAGAATTGCTGGCCAACGGGTTGGCGCGCCAGATGCGCATCCCGTTTGTCAACCTCAAAACCTTCCCCTTTCGGGCCGATGTTGTGCGGCTGTTGCCAGAGTCGGCAGCGCGTCGTTTTCGTGCGCTGGTGCTGGAAGACAAGGGCGACTCGCTGCTGGTGGCCTTGGGTGACCCGCTCGATTTGTTCGCCTTTGATGAGTTGACCCGCCTGCTCAAGCGCAACATTGCCATGGCGGCGGTGCCGGAGAGCCAGCTGGCTCCGGCCTTTGACAGGCTCTACCGCCGCACCGAAGAGATCAGCGGCCTGGCGCGGGCGCTTGAAAAAGACCTGGGCGACGCGGTTGACTTTGGCGAACTCACGGCCAGTGTGGGCCAAGAGGGTGCGCCCGTGGTGCGACTGCTGCAATCCATGTTTGAGGATGCCATGCAGGTGGGGGCATCTGATGTCCATATTGAGCCGCAGGAAAATGTGCTGCAAATCCGGGTGCGGGTTGATGGGGTTCTGCAAACCCAGACCATGGCGGACAAACGCATTGGCGGCGCACTGGCCCAGCGGCTCAAGTTGATGGCCGGGCTGGATATTTCTGAAAAGCGTCTGCCGCAAGATGGCCGCTTCAGCGTGCGTCTGAAAGACACCACCATTGATGTGCGTTTGTCCACCTTGCCCACCACTTACGGTGAAGCGGCTGTGATGCGTCTGCTGAACCAGGGCGCAGGCCGCAAGCGGCTGGAAAATATTGGCATGCCCCCAGAGATGCTCAAGCGCTTTCGTGAAGTGCTGGGGCGCAGTGCGGGGCTTGTGCTGGTGACGGGGCCTACCGGGTCTGGCAAAACCACCACCCTGTATGCTGCGCTCACGGAGATCAATGCGGCTGAGCTCAAGGTCATCACCGTGGAAGATCCGGTGGAGTACCGGCTGCCGGGCATTACCCAGGTGCAGATCAACGACAAGATCGAACTCACCTTTGCCCGTGTGCTGCGCTCTTGTTTGCGGCAAGACCCGGATGTGATTTTGGTGGGCGAAATGCGGGACGCCGAGACCGCAGAAATTGGCCTGCGAGCCGCTATAACCGGCCACCTCGTGCTATCAACTTTGCATACGCGCGATGCGATCAGCACGCCGTTTCGTTTGCTTGACATGGGAGTGCCGCCCTTCATGGTGGCGACTTCACTGCAGGTTGTTATCGCCCAGCGCTTGGTTCGGCTCAATTGCGTAGAGTGTGCGCAGCCCCAGGTGCCCAGTGTGCAAGAGCAGGCTTGGTTGAGCGCCATGGTGGCGGGTGGCGCGCCAGTGACGCCCAAACTCGGTCGCGGCTGTTCGTCATGCAATGGCACCGGCTATTCAGGCCGGCAAGGGGTGTACGAGTTGCTTGAAATGGATGCAGCGCTGACGCAGGCCGTTTCTCGCTCGGACCCGGCTGAGTTCATCAAACTGGCACGTGAACGCATGCGGGGGCAAACCATGGCGCACCATGTGCTTGAACTGGTCAGGCAGGGGCGTACCTCTCTGGCCGAAGGGCTTCGCATTGGCTTTGACATGGACGATTAACGTGAAAGTCAGCGTGCAACTTTACACACGGAACCACTGAAATGCCTGTTTATGCATGGCGTGGGCGCAATGCCCGCGGGGAAGCGGTCCAGGGGCAACTCGAAGCCATGACCGAAGGTGGCGTGGCCGACCAGCTGATGTCCATTGGTGTGGCACCGGTTCATATTTCCCCTGCGGTTGCGGCGACAGAAGTCAGCGCAGACAACTGGTTCACGCGCTTGAACCGAAAACCGGTGGTGGTTGAGGATATTTTGGTGTTCTCGCGCCAGATGTACACCCTCAACAAAGCCGGCGTGCCCATTTTGCGGGCTTTTGCCGGTCTTCAGGCCTCCGCCACCAAGCCTGCCATGGTGGACATGCTCAAAGACATACGTTCCAGTCTCGACCAGGGCCGCGAACTGTCGGTGGCCATGGCACGCCATGTGGAGGTGTTTGGCGCTTTTTATATTTCGATGATCAAGGTCGGTGAAATGACCGGCAAGCTCACCGAGGTGTTTTTTGCGTCTGAATGAGCACTGGAGTTTGAGCGTGACGTGCGTGAGCGCATCAAGCAGGCCATGCGCTATCCGATGTTTGTCATGGTGGCCATGGCGATTGCATTGGTCATCCTCAATATTTTCGTGATTCCGGTTTTTGCCAAGGTTTTTGCCGGTTTTAATACCGAGCTGCCGCTTATTACGCGCGGTTTGCTCGGCTTTTCAAGCTGGATGGTGGCTTGGTGGCCCTTGTTGCTGGCGGTGGCCGTGGGGGCAGGGTTGGCACTGCGAAATTATTTGCAAACTTCGCAGGGGCGTTACCGCTGGGATGCCCGCAAGCTCAAACTCCCCATTGTGGGCGATATTCTGTTAGAGGCTACGCTGGCCCGATTTGCCCGTAGTTTTGCCTTGTCCAGCCAAAGCGGTGCACCGCTGGTTCAAGCGCTGACGGTGGTGGCGCAAACTGTGGACAACGCGTTCATCGGCAGCCGCATCGAGCAGATGCGTGATGGTATTGAGCGAGGGAAAGCATTTCACGCTGCGCGGCAGCGACCGGCATTTTACCCCGGTTGTTTTGGCAGATGATCTCTGTAGGCGAGGAAACTGGCGAGCTTGATTCGTTGCTGTTTGAAATCGCGGACATGTACGAGCGAGAAACCGACTACAGCGTCAAGAGTTTGTCGGCAGCCATCGAACCTGTATTGCTGGCCATTATTGCGCTGCTGGTGTTGTTATTGGCTTTGGGCGTCTTCTTGCCCTTGTGGAACATGGGCTCGGCTGCCATGGGCAAGGGCGGGGGCTAGGCTTGGCCATTGATCGCACATCCCCCCTGAGTGCGCCCCTGTGGCGGGGGCGTGTGCTGGAGTGGTCGCTGGTGGCCACAGTGATTTTGGTCGTGGTACTGGTTTTTGCGCAAAAATTTCGCGTGGTCTCGGGGCAGGGGGAGCTCGCTGCCGTCAAGTCGACGCTGGGGGCGCTGCGCACGGCCTTGGTGATTGATTTTTTGCGACAAAAGCAAGGCAGAATGCATCAGATGTTGTTGTGATGCAACGCAATCCTTTTGAGTTATTGCAGCGCCGCCCCCCCAATTATGTGGGTGAAATGAACCGTGCCAAAGCCGTCTCGGCACCGGCCGGAAGCTGGGTTTTTGATAGGGATTGCGCCTGCGTCGGCTATATGCCTTTGCATGGTGAATGGTTCAATAGCCCCAGTGGAGATGTCATGGCGTGGTATGGTGTGCGTGGGTCTTCGGGGCCGCTGGAAGTGGTTGCCAAAGAAGCCTATGTCTGGCAAAACCAGGTCATGGATTAGGCGATGAATTTCGTTGTGATTCATCAGGCGCAAAAAAAAGTTATTCAGCATGTCGATGGACTTGGCAGACAAACAGCGTGCGTGGCCAAAGGGTGTTGGACTAGAATTTGTTTAGCATAAAGCGGCTAGTATGACGTTGGAGTCTGAACAAGTTTTTCAGGCGCAATCATTCGATTTTTACAAGGCGGACAACATGAAACAAGTGCAATGCGGTTTTAAAGTGCAACGCGGTTTTACTTTGATTGAATTGGTGATGGTGGTCGTGATCCTGGGCGTGCTGGCCGCGGTGGCGGTGCCAAAGTTTGTCAATTTGAAGGGTGACGCCCAAGACGCTGCCATAAAAGGCATTACTGGCAGTGCAGCATCGGCGGCTTCCATCAACTATGCCGGTTGTTCAATAACCACCAACGCCAGCCAACCCAATAAATGCAAGGTGGTCAATACGTGTGATTCGGTCAAGCAACTTTTGACTGGCGGCGCATGGCCTGCCGGGTATTCGGTGGCCGTCACGGAACCAAGTGTTGAACTTCCGGCCGCCCCATCATCCAACGGGGAAATCAGGAGTTGCACGGTGAAGGTAAGCGGGTACGCGACACCTGCATTTTTTGACGTCATAGGCGCTGGCAACTGATGAGTGTGTGGCAATGGCCGCTGGGCCATTGCCACAGGTTTGAGACAGATTCCCACTTTAAAACGCGAGGATTCCATGCCGGATCGCTCGCGTTTTTGCTTTGTGCACTCAGTGGTGCGGCATAGTGGCTTCACGCTGGTGGAACTCATCATGGTCATTGTGCTGGTCGGCGTGTTGGCGGTGGCTGCCGTGCCGCGCATGTTTGACCTCAGCATGTGGCGCTTGCGCGCCTTTGCCGACGACATGCAAAGCACCACGGCAGCCATGCAGCGCAGAGCACTGGCACAGCGCCGGCCCATCAGGGCAAGCTTTTCCACCACCGGTGTCACCTATGACTTTGTGCCGGTGCCTGCCAGCGGTGCCCGCCCCGCCCCGCCGGTCAGTTGCCCGCAAGCGGTGCCGGTTTGCCTGGCTGACGCATCAGTAGGCTCGGTGACCTTCAACGCCTTGAACGCTGGCCATGCGGTGGCATTGCCGGCACCTTTGAGGCTTGATGTAACCGATGGCACCACGGTTTTGTACCGTTTTCAGCTTGAAAACGACACGGGCCTGATGTGGCGGATGCCGTGATGCAGGTACAGCAAACTCCCTTGGCCCAGCGCGGCTTCTCATTGATCGAGCTGATCATTTTTATTGTGGTGGTCAGTGCGGCCATGGCGGGTGTGCTGACCGTGCTCAACCAATCGGCGGCGAGCAGTGCCGATCCGCAGTTGCGCCGTCAGGCGCTGGCCATTGCCGAGTCCTTGCTCGATGAGGTGCAGCGCATGCCCTTTACTTTCTGCGACCCTGATGACCCGGCAGTGTTCACAGCAAGCAGTGCTGCAGGCTGTGCCGTGGCCGAGGCAATCGGCCCCGAGTCTGGTGAAACCCGCACCGGGGCTACAAAGTTTGACAATGTCAACGACTACCATGGCTTCACGTTGGCGTCGCCGCCCGGCATAAGCGACAGCACCGGCGCTGTCGTGCCGGGCCTGGAGCGCTACGCGGCCAGCATTTCTGTGCAGGCTGCGGCATTGGACAACATTCCTGCTGCAGGAGATGCACTGCGCATCACCGTCACGGTTAATGGGCCGGGCAACACCCAGGTCCGACTGGAAGGATGGCGAACACGCCATTCTCCCCATGCACCCCATGCCGCGTTTTAAGCATTACCTTCGGGCCAAGCACCTGCGGCAACTGCCAGTGCCGCCAAGGGGGCTAGGTGCTGCCCAGCTTGGTTTTAGTTTGATCGAGCTGGTGATCGTCATCGTCATTCTGGGCGTGCTCAGTGCCATTGTGGGCAGTTTTATTGTGCGTCCGGTCCAAGGGTATTTGAGCACCGTGGCGCGGGGTGAGCTGGTGGATGCCACTGACAATGCGCTCAGTCGGATGGGCCGGGATGTGCGCCATGCGCTGCCCAACAGCGTGCGGGTGGCAGCCAACGGGTTGTCGCTGGAGCTGATTCCCGCCACGGCGGGAGGGTGGTATTTTCAGGATGCAGCAACCAACAGTGCCCGGCGCCTGAGCTTTGGCGGGCTTGACACCGATGGGTTTGAGGTGATGGGCCCGGGGGTGGATTTGCGATATGGCCAGCATCTGGTGTTTCACACGCCTGGCAAGGTGGGCGCTGAATTCAACGCGTATGCAGCCACAGATTCGGTTGCGTCAAACCGGCGGCCTTACATTGGTGCGACCGCCACCTCAGTCAACCGTATCGATACCAGCAACTGGGCTGTCTTGCCAGAGGCTGCCCGTGCTGCGCCGTTCCGGTTTTGGGTGGTTGATCCGCCGGTCAGTTACCACTGTGATGTGCTTGCCGGCACACTGACCCGTTTCACCCATTACGGCTTTAACACCAGCCAGATCAGCCCCCCTAGCGGTGGCCGCAGCGCGATTTTGGCCACCGGTGTGACCGATTGCCGCTTCAGTTACACCGCCAGTGCGGTGGCTGCGCGCGCTGGCTTGGTCAGCATGGCTTTGAGCCTGTCGGCCACCACCCCCAGCAGTGGTGCTGAAACAGTTTCTCTTTACCACAGCGTGTATGTTGACAAACTGCCCTAAGCCACCCTCCCTGCGCGGTTTTGCCATGGTGTCGGCCTTGTTTTTGCTGGTCGTACTTTCCGCGCTGGGGGCGGCCATTGCCAGTATCAGCGTGCGCCAGCACATGGGCTCGGCCCTGGAGGTCAACCTTGCCAAGGCTCATCAGGCGGCGCGTGCCGGGTTGGAGTGGGGTGCTTTTGCAACACGGGTACCGCTGCCCTCGGCCCCGGCAGATGCTGGCGTTCCCCCTCTGTGCTTTCAGCCCCAACATATCGCCTTGCGCGGTGAGTTGGCCGGCTTTGTCGTGAGCATCGTGTGTGTGCGTAGCGGCCCGGTGGCAGACGGCGCGCGCGCTCATACGTTTTATCAATTGCAGGCAACGGCCTGCAATGCGCCCGCAGGCGGTTCCTGCCTGGTAGCACCCGCAAGTCCGGCAGCGACTTACGTTGAGAGTCATTTGAGCCGCACGATTGCGCGCTGAGGTGAAAAAAATAACATGCTTGCTCCGAAGGGGTGTTTGATTGGCCTTTCAACGTGAAAACTACTGCGACCGTTCGGCAGTTGGTAAAAGTAGTGCTGGCCACAGCATTTGGGTGACAATGCCAACTTTATTTAATCTGAAAATTGGCACCGAACAAGGGGTGACTCCAAATATGATGAAGCAACTGTTTACACCCTGCGTTGCCGCTGGTTCGGTGCGCTATGGCAACAAGTATTTTTGATCATGCGTTGGCCTTGGAAGCGTTCAGGTTCAGGTGATGTGCTGGTCGTATCGTGGGCAGCGCAAACCCTGTCGTACGTGCTGGCACGCTCGCGGGGCGCGGGCTCTTTTGAAATTCTCAAGCTGGGGGTGGAGCGGCAAGGCAGCGACAGCATCGAGGATTTTGTCCGCCGCTTGCAAGGCCTGGGGCTCAAAGGCCGCGAGGCCCACGTCATGCTCAGGCCCGAGCAATACCAGCTGTTGCAGATTGACTCGCCTGCTGTGCAACCCGAAGAGTTGCGTTCGGCTGCGCGTTATCAAATCCGGGAAATGCTGGAGTCCCATGTCGATGATGTCACGCTGGACGTGATGCGCGTGGGTGATGGCCAGCAAAAAGGTGCAGGCAGTCTCTTTGTGGTGGCCGCCACCAATGTTGTGGTGCGTGGTGTTCTCGACTTGTGCGATGCCATGAACTGGACCGTATCGGTAATTGACATTCACGAAACGGCCCAGCGAAACCTTCAAAGCGCACTGGCCAAGGCTTCGGGGCGTGTCGACCGGGCCAGCGCGGCCCTGGTATTGCTGCAAGGGCACCAGGCGGTGCTGACCATCAGTGCCAATGAGGAACTGTTCTACACCCGTCGGCTGGACGTGTCGGCCCAATTCATGGTGCAAAAATGGGACCAGGCCATGCAGGCCAATGACGGCCCCACGCACGACTATATGCAGGTTGAAGAGTACGTGCCAGACTACAGCGTTGCTGGGGTCACCTACGGCAACGACTACACCGATACCCGTACCCTCAATGCAAACTCACAAAACGGGGGGGTAGGCGATGGCGAGAGTGCCCAGCGGTTTTTGGTGGAGGTACAGCGCTCACTCGATGTATGGGACCGCACTTGGTCCAGCATGCCGCTCGATGGCGTGTCCGTGTATGCTGGCGACCGAACCCAGGAGTTGGCAAATTGGCTCTACAACCACTTGGGGCAAATGGTGACGCCCATGAATGTCGGGGCTCTGTTTTCCGGATTTGAGAGCGGGCAGGCGGCTGACCACTGCCTGTGTTTTCCCCTGTTGGGGGTTTTGATGCGAACTGAAAATCAAAAACTTTGAGCTTCGTTGTCTGAAACCATAATACAAATTTTCGACGCATTTTTTCGCCATGCCCCAGCAAATCAACCTCTGTACGCCGATCCTGCTGGCGCAAAAGCGTTATTTTTCGGCGGACACCATGGTGCAGGCGCTGGCTATTTTTTTGCTGGTCGGTGGTGGTTTGTCCGCGTACTGGGTATGGAGCCTGAACGCCGCCAGCGCAGGCTTCAAAGCGACCCTTGAGGCGCAGTCGCGTGACCTTGAAAAATTGCAAGCCGCCCTGCAGCAGGGCACTGCCGGTGCTGAACCGGCCAAGGCCGCATTGGCCCAAGAGTTGGCCACCCGACGCACTGCCTTGCAAAGGCGCGAAAAACTGCTGGAAGAATTGCGGCGGGGGCATTATCCACCCGGTTGGGGGCACTCGGCTCGCTTGAATTTTGTGGCGCAAAGCATGCCAAAGTCTGTGTGGGTTACCGAGCTCAAGGTCGATGAAAACCAGCTCGAACTCAGCGGATTAACGCTTGATCCGGCCAGCATCAACCTTTGGGCGGCCAAACTGGTGGCCAGCCCCTTGTTCAAAGGGCAAAAATTGTCGGCCTTCAAGGTGGAGAAAGTCAGCCCCCAAGTCAAAACCGCCTTTTTCGAAAGCGGGGCCGGCGCTGCCATACCTTTCGGGTCATCGGTAGCAGTGGCACCACCGGCAGATGGGCGGCTCATGTGGTCTTTTCATTGGGTGAGTTCGCGTGTGCGCGCCGTGAAACCAGAAGGAAGTAATCCATGAAAAACTGGTGGCTCACCCAGTCTGCACGCATCAATGCCCTGAGTTTGCGCGAACGTGTGTTCATGTTTGTTTCGGTTATGGTGTGCTGTCTGGCGGTGGTTGATGTGGTGTGGCTTTCGCCCGCACAAACCGCGCACATGCAACTGATGCAGCGGTTTGACAAGCAAACGGCTGAACTCAAACGGGTGCGCACTGAACTGAGGTCCAGTGTGAAGTCGGTCGATACAGCCCAGCCATCGCACGATGAATTGGCCAAGTTGCAAAGTCGTACCGATGCTGTCAACCAAGCCATCAAACATGCACTGCCAAGCAAGGCTGAAGCCTCGGCATTGACCCAAGCGGTGGCTCAGCTGCTGCGTCGTCACGAAAGCTTGACGCTGGAAAACATGGCGGCCATGCCGGCAGAGCTTGCGTTTGAAAAAAATCCGCAGTCGTTTGCGCCTGAAGGCACCGTGGCACCGGCTGAGTTGACGCGTCAGCGGCTGGAGCTGACGGTCAGTGGTCCTTACCCTGAACTGATGCGCTATGTTCGTTCGCTGGAAACCGCTTTGCCATACATTCGCTGGGCAGGTTTCAGCTTAAAAAGTGAAAAGCAGGTCTCGGTGCTGACGCTGCATCTTTTTTTGGTTGATGTTCAACGCTAATAATTTGGTGACGTAGCGACTTTTTTGCTACTTTGCCAGGCTACCGGACTTTTCATGCTCAAACGTATTAGTGTCAATCAACTGACTCTGGGGATGCACCTCAAGGAGTTTTGTGGCTCCTATCTGGACCATCCCTTTTGGCGCACTGGTTTTGTTCTGACCAGTCAGAAAGATTTAACGGCCATTTTGGAAAGCAACATCAAAGAGCTCTGGATCGACTGCGACAAGGGCTTGGATGTCGCGGCTGGTGAAAGCGCTGTTTCTGAGGTTGAAGACGAAGCCTTGGTCGCAGAACAGCAAAAGCAGCTGGCGCAAAGGCAGCGGCAAGTTGCACCGGTATCGGCCGCCGTCGAAATCGAGCGTGCGTCCAAAATCTGCCGCCAGTCCAAGCAAGCCGTGGTCTCCATGTTCGAAGAAGCGCGCATGGGCAACGCGGTCGACGTGGGCGGTGCCAAACAGTTGGTCGAGGAAATCAACGACTCGGTGGCGCGCAATCCGGGTGCCCTGATCAGTCTGGCCCGCCTCAAAACAGCTGACGACTACACCTACATGCATTCCGTGGCGGTGTGCGCCATGATGGTGGCTTTGGCCAAGCAAATCGGGCTTGATGAGGCCCAGACCCGCTCGGCAGGCTTGGCTGGCTTGTTGCATGATCTGGGCAAAGCAGTGATGCCGATGGAGGTGCTCAACAAGCCGGGCAAACTGACCGATGCGGAATTTGTCATCATCAAAAGCCATCCGGTGGAGGGCCACAAAATGCTGCTCACGGGCTCCAATGTGGACCCACTGGCGCTGGAGGTGTGCCTGCATCACCATGAAAAAACAGATGGTTCGGGCTACCCCGATCGCTTGAAGGGCGATGCAATCAGCCTTTTTGCCAAGATGGGAGCGGTGTGTGATGTGTATGACGCCATCACCTCCAACCGCCCCTACAAAGCGGGTTGGGACCCGGCGGAGTCCTTGCGCAAAATGGCAGAGTGGGCCAATGGGCATTTTGACCCCCAGGTTTTTCAGGCTTTTGTCAAGAGCATGGGCATTTACCCGGTGGGCTCGCTAGTGCGGCTGACTTCTGGACGCATCGGCGTGGTGGTCGAGCAAACCGCCAAATCCTTGACCACACCGATCGTCAAGGTGTTCTTTTCCACCAAATCAAACATGCGCATTCCCCCGGTGCTGGTCAACCTTGCCACAGTTGATGCCAAGGAGAAAATTTCCGGGCGTGAAGACCCGGCCAAATGGCGCTTTCCGGACCTCAATGAACTGTGGTCCGGCTTGCCACAATCTTCCTGGTAAGTACGCCACCACGCCGGATTCTTTTGCATATAAAAACAGGCTTTTGCGCACGTCTTCTGTGCGCGAGCAGCTACTAAAAGAATAGCATACAGGTGAATTTTTTCGCGCCAAGCCGAGGTTGTTAATTGCACACACTTGAACAATTGCGCAGCGGCGCGCTGGCCGGAGTGCGTCGACTGGACCTGAGCTGCAAGCTGCAGGCCGTGCCACCCGAGGTGTTTGACCTGGCCGACAGCCTGGAGGTGCTCAACCTTTCGGGCAACCAGCTCAAGTCCCTGCCGCACGATCTGCCGCGTCTGCACCGGCTCAAGGTCATTTTTTGCTCCGACAACCCGTTTACCGAACTGCCCGAGGTGTTGGGCGACTGCGCTGCCCTGCAGGTGGTGGGGTTCAAGGCCTGCCGCATTGCCCGGGTGCCGGGCGCGGCCCTGCCAGCCAAGCTGCGCTGGCTGATTCTGACCGACAACGCTATTTCAGAACTGCCGCATGCGCTGGGCCAGCGACCGGCGCTGCAAAAACTCATGTTGGCGGGAAATCAATTGCAAAGCTTGCCCGCCAGCCTGGCGCAAGCACACCGGCTGGAGTTGCTGCGCCTGTCGGCCAACCAGTTGCAGGCGCTGCCCGACTGGCTGAGCGCCTTGCCGCGTCTGAGCTGGCTGGCGCTGGCCGGCAACCCACTGGGTTGGCAGCATGCGCAGCCAGCACCTTTGCCCAAGGTGCCGTGGCAGGCGCTGCAGGTGGGCGCGCTGCTGGGCGAGGGCGCTTCAGGCCATATCTACCACGCACACCACCGCAGCCACCCCGACGACGCTTTGGCACTCAAACTCTTCAAGGGGGCCATCACCAGCGACGGCCTGCCCGAGCATGAACTGGCCGCCTGCCTGGCCGCCGGCCATCACCCTGCACTGTGTACACCCAGTGGCGAGTTAACCGGCCACCCGCAAAATGCCCGCGGCCTGCTGCTGCCGCTGATTGCGCCCAGCTTCACGAATCTGGCTGGCCCTCCCAGCCTGGACAGCTGCACCCGCGACGTGTACGCGCCGGGCCTGCGCATCGCGCTGCCCCTTGTACTTCAATTGGCCGGTCAGATCGCCAATGCGCTGGCTCACCTGCACCAGCGGGGGGTGATGCACGGCGACCTGTATGCCCACAACATTTTGTGGAACCCCGCCACTGCGCAGGCCATGCTGAGCGACTTTGGCGCTGCAACCCTGATGCCGCAGGCTGACGATCCGCAGCGTCACGCTCTGCTGGCGCTGGAGGTGCGGGCCTTTGGCTGCTTGTTGGAGGAGCTGTTGGCGCTGGCCGAACCGCCCACAGCGCATCACGTTGCAGCCATGGCGGACATGGCCGACCTGGCGCGGGCCTGCATGGGCCAGGTGCCAGCGCAGCGCCCCGTCATGCGCGAGGCTGCGCGGCAGTTGTCTGGACTGATGCGTTAAAAATTTGGCGCTGAGGCTTCCCCACCCAAAATGGCAAGCATCAGGCTGCTAACGAATCCCTGGTGTCAGTGGGTGACAAACTCGTACACCACTTCTTCGCTTTCGATCATGTCCAGAATTTCGTTCAGGGTTTCTTCGTCTTCGCTGGTGCTCCAGGTTTCTTCGGGGTCGCTGGTGAACAGTGGCTCAATGGCCAGGTCCAGAAACATATCGTTGGGCAGCTTCAGCACGGGCGTCCCCTCCGACGTTTCCACCAGTTCCCAGTCATCGGGGACGGACATTTCCAAACGGATTGTGACATTGAGCTTTTTCATGGTGTTCCTTGGTGGGTTCAGTGATCTATTAACTGAATTGATCACTGAGGGTAACCCAAATGCAGCACGGTTTTGATTTTGGAGCCGTCTCGCGCACCAATGTTATTTAATGTGGCGGTTTGAGGTGGACGCTGCCAACCCGCTCTAAAACCGATTTACATGAAAAATAAGCCGCTTGCGCACGTTGAATATGCGCGAGCAGCTAGTGCGCCAGCGTAAGCCGGTAAATCGTAGTTGATTGAGAAGTTCAATACAGGGAAGAAATAGCGAATTCACTCTGGCCCCGAGTCATGCGTTGTCCACCGCGAGGTGTACATCGAAGCGTTGACAGGGGAGACCAGCAGGCCAGCCATTGAGCCGCGAAATTGCGCGAATCCAGGATGCAGACGACGTTAGCTTGTACGGCAATGCAACACAGACCATGGCGCTACACGCGAGCCACGGCCTGATCCTGCGCGGTCAAAGACCCTGAGCATGTTGGGAAGCGATTTACACGGAAGCTGGGAGATCTCACCGGTGCCCGAGGCACCAGAGTCGGGCGGGACAGGCAAGGCCCAAAGCCATAACCCTGTCGCCTACGCCGGTGAGAAGTCGGATACGTTCGTAGTACCGAAGAAACAGTCGAACAAAGGGGGTAGCCAAAGCGATGACCCGGCGGAGACAGTGGAGGGAAGGAGCGTAGCCAAGGGAAACGCCAGCGAGAAACCCGCAGCCCGGACACCGCGTCGGGACAAACCTGCGTCGATGGGACTTGAGGGCGTACGTATAGCAGCGAAGCGGGACAAGAAGGTGCGATTCACGGCACTGCTACACCACATCACACCCGCATTACTGGCACAGAGCTTCTACGCCCTGCGCCGTGACGCGGCACCCGGTGTGGACGCGGTGACGTGGCAAGACTACGAGGAAGGACTGCATGAGCGAGTGCAAACGCTGCACCGGCAAATCCACGTGGGTGGATACCGGGCCACACCATCACGGCGCTTACTCATCCCCAAAGCCGATGGACGCCAGCGCGCACTTGGCATCGCCTCACTGGAGGACAAAATCGTGCAACAGGCGGTCGTGACCGTCCTGAACATGATTTATGAAGAAGACTTCCTTGGATTCTCATACGCACGGGGAAAGGCAATCATGGTGCGCTACGCGGATGACAGTGTGTACGGATTCAAGAGCGAAGAGGTGGCCAGAAACTTCCTTGCAGCCATGCAAGAGCGCTTGGCAAAGTTTGGCTTGACCCTGAATGCGAAGAAGACGCGGTTGATTGAGTTTGGTCGGTTTGCGGCCATCAACCGCAAACGCCGGGGCCAAGACAAGCCTGAAACCTTTGACTTCCTTGGATTCACACATTGCTGCAGCACCACCAGACAAGGCAAATACAAAATACTACGCCTGACGGTGAAGAAGCGCATGCGAGTGAAGACTGCACAAATCCGGGTGGAACTGATGAAAAGAAGACATCGACCCATAGCAGAGGTGGGCAGGTGGCTCAACCGAGTGGTACAGGGTTACCTGAACTACCACGCGGTGCCGGGCAACCTGTATCGATTGCGCAGCATGTGCAGCGAGATTGAGCGCGCATGGCGCCACTCTTTGATGCGCAGAAGCCAGCGACCCAAAATGCCATGGAGCAGATTCCAGAAAATTGCCAAGCGATTTATGCCCAACATCCGCAACGCACATCCTTACCCGCAGGCTCGTTTCTATGCGTCACATACCTGAGGCAGGAGCCGTATGCGGTAATTCTGCACGTACGGATCTGCGCGGGGGGCAGGGGGTAACCTCTGTTCCTACCGCAACTTAAAATAGGAGTGAACAAGGCCTTTTTTCATCCACTGCCTGATTCTTCCATGTTCTCGCTCGCTCCCTTGCCCCACGCTGTCTCCCGTCTGCGCGCCGCGCGTCTGGCACGCAGCGCCAAGCCCTTTCTTGCCCGTGGCGGTCCGCACGGTGAGCGCTGTGCGGGCTGCCGTCTGGTGCCCAGCCACTGCCTGTGTGCCTTGCGTCCGGATGTGCCCAGCAGGGCGGGCGTGTGCCTGATCATGTGCGACATCGAACCGCTCAAGCCCAGCAACACCGGCTGGCTGATTGCCGATGTGGTGGCAGACACCGCTGCCTTTGGCTGGGCGCGCACCGAGGTGGACCCGGCCTTGCTGGCCCTGCTGGCCGATCCGCAGTGGCAGCCGTATCTGGTGTTTCCGGGGGAGTTTGTGGCCCCTGAGCGGGTGGTGACGCAGGTGCAGCCTGCCGATACGCCCGTGGGTCAAACGGCCCAGCGCCCGTTGTTTGTGTTGCTCGACGCCACTTGGCCCGAGGCGCGCAAGATGTTTCGCAAAAGCCCCTATCTGAACCACTTGCCGGTGCTCAGCCTGCAGCCTGAGCAGATATCCACCTACCGCCTGCGCCGCTCCAGGCGAGAGGACCACTTTTGCACCTCGGAGGTGGCCGCCCTGTGTCTGGAGCTGGCTGGCGAGACCCTGGCGGCGCAGACGCTGCAGGCTTACCTGGAAGTGTTCACCGTCCACTACCTGCAAGCCAAGCACCAGTTGCCGGTGGACCTGCACAGCGCGGCGCACCAGCGTTTGCGCGGCCTGCGTTTGTCGTCAGGCATGGACACCGGGGGCTGATCAGAAGCGGTGTTCAGAGAAAACAAAGTCCGTCGGGGGCCGTGATCGGCAGCCTGACAGCGTACAATTTTGGCTTTCGAACGTGGTTTTGGATGACAGGTGTCAGGATTGACAGTCAGCTTCGGAGAGAGTCGTAGACCCGCAGCGCAGCGATGCCGGTCGGTGCAATCCCCACAATTGGGGAATAGACCAAGTGCGATTGAATATGCAGAATCGGCTGGGAGAACTTCACGTCGAAGGCAAAAGGTATGTTGATTCAGAGGGCTCTATCTTTCATTGCCAAAGTAACTGCAACTCTTTCCGGTCCTTTGAGGACATCAGGCAGTGACCGCCTTTCGTAGGCCTTTTAAAGGATTAAATATGAACCGTCGCACGAATGCGGGCCTGCTAACGGCCATCAACTTTCGGCTGGTGCTCGGCGTGCTGATGACCGCGCTGTGCTGCCAGGCCCATGCAACGTAAGTTTTTGATGGCTTCAAAGACAACGGCGACGGCACCGTGACCGACCCGCGCATGGCCTGATCTGGAAGCGCTGCGTGGTAGGCTACTTCTGGAACGGAAAGTCATGCAGGGAAGGCATGGAAGGCAGGGAGACCATCACAGAAATGAATTGGTTCGAGGCCATGCGCGTCGCAAGGCAAAGCCACTTCCAGACGAAAAGTGGCTGGCGCATTCCCACCAAGGCGGAGTTCGAGGCGGTGGTTGGGCGACACAAGGACTGCAAGAACAATGAATTCGAGGGCGGCAAATACGCCGCCAGCAGGGCCATCGCGCACCCTGCAACGGAGAAAGACGGTCACCCCGGCATCTTCTGGTCATCCACGCCGCAAGCGGGCAAAAGCGTCAACGCCTGGAACGTCAATTTCGACAACGGCGCTGTCAACGCCACCTTCCGTGACGCCAAAGCTCACTTGTTCGGCTTGACAGCCAGCCCTCGGACGGCAAAGCTGGCTTGGAATTCGATACTGAGTACAAGAAAATTCCGGACTACCAGTGGGAGATTCAGCACGCGGCTACGGCGAAGCCCGTGACAGCCGCTGATTTTCGTCCAACCGCACAGCATCGGTTGCTCCCCATCCGTTGGTGAGGGCCTGGTTGGATGGAACGACCGCAGTTCCAGATGTCGACGACTGCAAGGTCGAATACGAACTCGCAAACCCGACTCGTCAATGTCAGCTGAGTGTCTTTTGCCGACTGCCAAGAACGTCGGCTGACTAACCTCCAGAGTCGTGAAACTGCCTGCCCATAACCGTGCGTTGGCCACAGTTGGTGCCAGCGCTTGCTTCAAAGCCGGTTGCGGTGAGTCAAATTGCCCGACGGACTTTGTTTTCTTCAATCAGCGGGTTGGTTGGTGCTGGGGTCATCAACCCCTTGAGGTCACGAATTGGAGCCTATTTGCTATTTATTTGATAGCTGCTCGCGCAATATTTACGGGCGCAAGAGGCTGTTTTTATGGGTAACCTTCATGCACCCGCCGAAACGTCAAATTGATTCGTCTGCGCCCCAGCAGCGCATGCTCGTCGTCACACAGCGGGGTGCCGAACAAAAAAACCGCAGGCAAACCCATGCTGATGCTTGGTCGGCGCTTGAGCGCAACTGGTAGCCAAGACGCGGGTGAGCTGCGCGCTAGCCGCGCCGGGGGAGGAATGACGGCCAGGGGAAGTGGTCACCATGCGTTCATAGGCGATACTGGTCTTTCGGATGCAATTCGGGACTCGACGCGAAAACGATCTGGCGCTTCGCAGACGGCCCCCATTGCCGCATCGAAAGCCAACAGGTATCGTGCGCCAAGCCCAATTTGGCAGGACTCGTAGTAGGCCACATGCTCCAGGTGCTCAACGCGCGCGGCTTCGTTAAAAAAGTAACTCACTTGAGCAAGGCATTTGCTTGCCGTCGCACTTCCTCAGCAGGAATGCGTTTGGACAACCCTTGATCCATTTCCGCAGCCCGGTGCGCCGCCTCTTGAAACCAAAGCGGTTCAATTTCGGATTCGGACAGCGCGTCAAGGCTGGACAACAACTGCGCGGCCAATTCCGCCCGTTGTTGCACTGGGAGGGACAGCGCTTCGCTGGTTATGGTTGCAGTATTCATGGGCAAATCCTAGCACTAATCTGCGAAGGCTTTAACGTCAAAATTCTGCGGTCGGCGTAGCCGTCCGATGGGTTGACCAGTTAACTTGTGTCCAATTCACGCAAAGTTTTCCTGCAAAGTCTCTTGCGCCAGGGCATTGATGCTTTTGCCCCTTGCTTGCGCAGCAATAGCGAGTTTTTCGTGCAACTGCGGGGAAATCCGCAGATTGAATTTTCCCGAAAAATGACGTTTTGGCTCAATGCCCTTCTCTGCGCACACTTCAAGAAAAACCTCAAGCGAGCGCTTGAACTCCGCACGAAGTTCCTGCGGGTTCTTTCCGTAAAAATCTGCGCCACCGTTGAGGCCGAGAATTTCCCCCCTGAACATGTCAAGATCAGGGTCAAATTCAATCGTTGCGTGATAGTCGTCAACAGTCATTACGTTCATGGTTCGACTCCGTGTTGTTCCAGCCATTTGCGGATAGATGCCACCGCGCCTTTGTCTGTGTTGGGTGATGGATGTGGACGGTGAAAGACCCGCACCTCGCCAAACAAAAAGACAGAAACCCGGCTACCTGCCCGTTCTTCAATTTCTGCACCCAGTTCAATGAAGAGGCACTCAACATCGCGCCACTGGACATTGCCGCTCGTCGGCCGCGAAAAAATCAATTCAACAATCCGTTGATGCCGTCGTTTCATTTTTCAATAGTACCAGTTTCAGGTACTAAAAGAAACTCTGATTTGCTGATCACTTGGAACTGTCCAGCTTTGTGCAGCGATAACAGAATCGACAAACCCTGCAAGAAGACCAAAGCTGGACCATGGTTCTGAATTTGCGGGTGGGTCGGCGCTGGGGTCATCAGCACCTTGAGGTCACGAATTGGAGTTTGTTTGCTCTATAATTGATAGCTGCTTGCGCAATATCCACGGGCGCAAGAGGTCTTTTTTATGGGTAATTTTCATACACCCGCCGAAACGTCAAATTGATTCGTCTGCGCCCCAGCAGCGCATGCTCGTCGTCACCCAGCGGGGCTACGCCATGGTAGGCCAGACGCGATGGGCCGCCCCACACCACCACGTCACCATGCGCCAAACGGTAGCGCTGGGGCCGGTCGTTGCGCCGGGGGGTGCCGAACAAAAACACCGCAGGCAGGCCCAGCGACAGTGACACGATGGGGGAGGCGAGGTCTTTTTCGTCCTTGTCCTGGTGCAGCGAGAGTTTGGCGCCGGGTGTGTACTGGTTGATCAGGCATGCCTGGGGCTGGAATTGCGGGTAACCGGCCTGTGTGGCGGCCTGCTGCGCCAGTTCCAGCAGGCAAGCTGGCATGCAGGGCCAGGGCAGTTGAGACAGCGGGTCGCGCGCGCTGTAGCGGTAACCGCTGGTGTCGGACACCCAGCCCAACGCGCCGCAATTGCTCATGCCCACGGACATCGTGTGGCCGCCGGGGGTCAGCATGTGGCGCAGGGGCGCTTGCTGGAGGATGGCTTCGATGGCCTGCAGCAGGCTGGGAGCCTTTTCCAGGGCAAAGCCGCGCAGCAGGAAGGCACCCGGCGCGATCTGCGTCGGCGTAGCGTCTGGCGGTTGAGGCAAGTTGTCAAACAGATCCAAGGCAAGCTCACAGGCTGGTTTTGCGCGCTGGGCCCGCTGACAGCGACTCAAGCTTCAAAGGGTGCAAACTTCAAAGGGCTCAGATTTCGAGGTTGTCGATCAGCCGCGTGGTGCCGAGCTTGGCGGCGGCCAGCACCACCAGGGCATTGGCGGCGGTCAGGTCATCCGGCCCTGGGGGTTGCAGGTCAAAACGGCGGCGCACCGTCAGGTAGTCAGGCTTCCAGCCGCGCCCGGTGAGCGAATCCATGGCTTGTTGCTCCAGCGCGGCAATATCGCGGGTGCCCGCTTTGAGGGCTGCGGCCATGGTATTGAGCGCGAGTGAGAGTTGCACCGCTTCGGTGCGTTCGGGGGTGCTGAGGTAGCCGTTGCGTGACGACAGCGCCAGGCCGTCCTGCGCGCGCTGGGTTGCTCCGGCCACCACCTCGATGGGCAGGGCAAACTGCTTGACCATGCGGCGCAGGATCATCAGCTGCTGGTAGTCCTTCTGGCCAAACAAGGCCACACGCGGCTGCACACAGGTCAGCAGTTTCATCACCACGGTGCAGACGCCAACAAAAAAGCCGGGCCTAAAGTGCCCTTCCAGAATGTCGGCCAATTCTGCCGGGGGGTGTACCTTGAAGGTTTGGGGCTCGGGGTACAGCTCTTTTTCGCTGGGGGCAAACAGTACATCACAGCCTGCAGCCTTGAGCTTGCCGCAGTCCAGCTCCAGTGTGCGCGGGTAGGTGTCAAAGTCTTCATGCGGCAAAAACTGCAGGCGGTTCACAAAAATGCTGGCCACAGTCACGTCACCCAAGCCTTTGGCCTGCGCGATCAGCGCCAGATGGCCTTCGTGCAAATTGCCCATGGTGGGCACAAAGGCGGGGCGCTTGAATTTGTGCAGCGTTTCGCGCAACTCTGCAATGGTGTGGATGATTTTCATGGCTGTATTCGGGAGGAGTCGGTTACCAGGCGTGCAAGGTGTTGTCGGGGAAGCTGCCGTCTTTCACGGCCGCCACATAGGCTTGCATGGCTTCCTTCACGCCGGGCGCGCCGGTCATGAAGTTGCGCACAAACTTGGGCATCTTGCCCAGGTTCAGGCCCAGCATGTCGTGCAGCACCAGCACCTGGCCGGCGGTATCGCGGCCCGCACCTATGCCGACGGTGGCGCAGTGCTGTAGTTCCTGCGTCAGCTCGGCGGCCAGTGCTGCGGGCACCATTTCCAGCACCAGCAGCGCAGCGCCTGCGTCCTGCAGCGCATGGGCCTGCTGTTTGAGGGTGGCCGCTGCTTCCTCGGACTTGCCCTGCACCCGGTAGCCGCCCAGCGAGTGCACGGTTTGCGGCGTCAGGCCCAGATGGGCGCAGACCGGAATGCCGCGTGTGACCAGGAATTCCACGGTTTCAGCGGTCCAGCCTCCACCTTCGAGCTTGACCATATGGGCACCGGCCTGCATCAGCACGGCGGCGCTGCGCAGGGCCTGTTCTCTGGATTCATGGTAGGTGCCAAAGGGCAGGTCGCCCACCAGCCAGGCCGTGCCTTGGGCGCGCAACAAGCCGCGCGAAACGCTCTCGACGTGGTAACGCATGGTTTCCAGCGACACGCCTACCGTGCTGGCCAGTCCCTGGCACACCATGCCCAGAGAATCGCCCACCAAAATGCACTCCACCCCGGCAGCATCGGCCACGGCGGCAAAGGTGGCGTCGTAGGCAGTCAGCATGGTGATTTTTTCGCCCCGGGCGCGCATTTCACGCAGGCGCGGCAGGCTGACCGGGCGGCGCACCGAGGTGGCATGTCCGGGCAGGGTGCCGTAGGGGGTCACGGTGGGGGTCTCGACAGGTGTATTCATAGGGACCTTTGGGTGGAAACTTGGGCGGACAATGGCCGCGATTGTGCACTCAACTTGACAAGTTAGCGGATGCCGCTGATTTTGTGGGTTTGCAGGCTCAGCCGCCACACCGGGTGCTGCAGGCAGGCGTCGATGCAGGTGGCCAAATTTGCGCTTTGGTCGGGGCCGTCCATGGCTTGCAGAAAACTGTGCTGAAACTGGCCGGTGCTGGCCATGGTTGGCAGGTCAAAGCCGCTTTGCGGCCACACCAGCTTGAGTTCCTGACCGCTTTGCTGCACCCAAGGCGCACCGGCTTTGGGGCTGACGCACAGCCAGTCGATGCCAGCGGGTGCCCCCAAGGTGCCATTGGTCTCCACCGCCACCCGAAAGCCGCGTTCGTGCAGCGCGTCGATCAAGGCCGTGTCAAGCTGCAGCAATGGCTCACCCCCTGTGAGCACGGTCAAGCGGTTGGCGCGGTGAGCGGCAGGCCAAAGGGCTTCGATTCGCTCGGCCAGTTCCTGCGCGGTGGAGTATTTGCCGCCGTGCGTGCCGTCGGTGCCGACAAAGTCGGTGTCGCAAAACTGGCAGATAGCGCTGGCGCGCTCACTCTCGCGCCCGGTCCACAGGTTGCAACCGGCAAAGCGGCAAAACACGGCGGGCATGCCCGCTTGTGCGCCTTCGCCCTGCAGGGTGTAAAAAATCTCCTTGACGCTGTAGGTCATCAGACCCCCGCGTGGGTTTCTGCAGGCGCGAGCACCGTGCTCACAGCTTGTGGCAGCAGGTTCGGGTAGTCGCGGCTGAAATGCAGGCCACGGCTTTCATGGCGGGCCTGTGCCGAGCGCACGATCAGGTCCGCCACCAGCACCAGGTTACGCAGTTCCAGCAGGTCACGCGTCACGTGGAAGTGGGCGTAAAACTCCTGGATTTCGTCCTGCAGCAGGGCAATGCGGTGGGCGGCGCGCTCCAGCCGCTTGTTGGTGCGCACAATGCCCACGTAGTCCCACATGAAGCGTCGCAGCTCGTCCCAGTTGTGCGAGATCACCACGGCTTCGTCGGCATCGGTCACGCGGCTGTCATCCCAGGCAGGCAGGGCGGTGGGTGTTGCCACACTGGCCGCCGCAATGTCCTGGGCCGTGGCCTCGGCAAACACCATGCATTCGAGCAGCGAGTTGCTGGCCAGCCGGTTGGCACCGTGCAGGCCGGTGCCAGCGGTTTCGCCGATGGCATACAGGCCGGGCACATCGGTGCGGCCGGCCAGATCGGTCAGCACACCGCCACAGGTGTAGTGTGCGGCGGGCACCACCGGAATGGCTTGTTTGGAAATGTCGATGCCCAGCTCCAGGCAGCGCGCATAAATGTTGGGAAAGTGTTCCTGCAAAAAGGAGAGCGGCTGGTGCGAAATGTCCAGGTACACGCAGTCCAGCCCGCCTTTTTTCATTTCGAAGTCAATCGCCCGGGCCACCACATCGCGCGGGGCCAGCTCGGCGCGCTCGTCGTGTTTGGGCATGAAGCGGGTGCCGTCGGGCAGCAGCAGGCGTCCGCCTTCGCCGCGCACCGCTTCGCTGATCAAAAACGACTTGGCGTGCGGGTGGTACAGGCAGGTGGGGTGGAACTGGATGAACTCCATGTTCTGCACCCGGCAGCCGGCGCGCCACGCTGCTGCGATGCCGTCACCAGTGGCGGTGTCGGGGTTGGTGGTGTACAGGTAAACCTTGCCTGCGCCGCCAGTAGCCAAGATGGTGTGGGGTGCCTGGAAGGTAACGACCTCGTCGGTTGTGCCGTCCAGTGCGTACAACCCCAGGCAGTTGTTGTGCGCCTGGGCCAGTTTGGCCCCGGTGATCAGGTCCACCAGGGTGTGCTGCTCGAAAACACTGATATTTGGGTGGCGCAGCACGTGCCCGATCAGCGTTTGCTGCACGGCTGCGCCGGTGGCATCGGTCACATGGGCAATGCGCCTTGCGCTGTGGCCGCCTTCGCGGGTCAGGTGCAGATGCCCGTCTTCCTGTGAGAACGGAACCCCCATTTTTTGCAGCCACGCAATGGCGCGGGGTGCCTGCTCCACCACCAGCCGGGTGGCAGGCAGGTCGCACAGGCCGGCACCGGCCACCTGGGTGTCGTCCACGTGGGAGGCAAAGGTGTCGCCCTCGCCCAGCACGGCGGCAATGCCGCCTTGCGCCCAGCTGCTGGCACCGTCCATCAGGGCGCGTTTGGTCAAAATGGCCACGCGGTGCGTGTCTGCCAGGTGCAGCGCGGCGCTCAGGCCGGCCAGGCCGCTGCCCACAATCAGGACATCAAAATGGTGAGGGGTAGTGGTCACAACGTGGGGGCTCAAGCAAGTGAATACGCCAGCCGGACGTAAATCGGGGCGAAGGCTTCGGCCTGGGTAATCTCGATCAGGGTTTCTTTTGCCAGTTCGAGCATGGCGATAAAGGTCACCACCAGCACCGGCGTGCCTTTGCTGGTGTCAAACAAATCTTCAAACTCAACAAAACGCTGGCCTTGCAGCGTTTTGAGCATCATGCTCATGTGCTCACGCACCGACAATTCTTCGCGCGTGATTTTGTGGTGCTGCACCAGTTTGGCGCGTTTCAAAATGTCGCGCCAGGCTTCTTGCAGATCAACCACGCTGACATCGGGAAAGCGTGGCTGCAATGACTGTTCAATAAATACCTGCGCTTTGAGAAAGTCGCGGCCAAACTGCGGCAGTTCATTGAGCCGGGCCGCCGCCAGCTTCATTTGCTCGTATTCCAGCAGGCGGCGCACCAGTTCGGCGCGCGGGTCTTCGGCCTCCTTGCCTTCGGCAGACTTTTTGGGGGGCAGCAGCATGCGCGACTTGATCTCGATCAGCATCGCCGCCATCAAGAGGTATTCGGCAGCCAGTTCGAGGTTGCGGCTGCGGATTTCTTCCACATAGGCCAAGTACTGGCGGGTCACCCCGGCCATGGGAATGTCGAGAATGTTGAAGTTTTGCTTGCGGATGAGGTACAGCAGCAAGTCCAGCGGCCCTTCAAACGCCTCTAAAAAGACCTCCAGCGCATCGGGCGGAATGTACAAATCGCGCGGCATGGCAAACAAAGGTTCGCCATAAAGCCGGGCCACGGCCACGTTGTCCACCACGTCTGGCATGGCAGACAGGGCCGCCTCGCCAGCGTGCGCCTGCGCACCGTGGTCAGCTGCGTGAGTCATTGTTTACTACAAAAATAATAGCTGCCTGCGCCCTGTTGAAGGGCGGTAATGGCATAAATAGCTATTAAAAATGCTTACTTGGGGTTGGTCTGGTAAACGTAGGGCTTTTGGCTGACCTGGCCTGCCCGGTAGTCGCTCCAGATTTTGGGGTCCATGGCTTTGTCCCACAGCAGCGAGCGGCCCTGCAGCCGTTTGGCATCGAGTTGCGGGTCTTTGGCTTTGAGCGACTCCAGAAATTGGGTGGCTTCAGACTGGTACTTGGGGCGATAAAAAATATTCATATGGGTAACCTCTTTGGGTGATTTTACCGGGCTTGCGTCAGCGCCAGCGCGCTGGCCAGACCCGCAGCCCAGCCGGGGTAGATGTGCTCGCTGCCCACCCGCTGGACAAAGCCGCTGCGCTGGGCAATGTCCAGCGGCTGGTGGCTCAGGCCGCACACCAGCAAACGCACGCCATGTTTGGTACAGGCACGGGCCAGATCGTTCAAGGTATCGGCACCGGACGAGTCGATGTAGATGACGTTGCGCAGGTCAATCAACAGCACCTGGCTGGGCAAATGGTCTTGCAGGTCTTCAATCAGTTTGACGGCACCGAAAAACAGCGCGCCATACAGCCGGTAGCACGCCACCTGCTTGCCCAGCGCAACCAAGGGTTCCATCGCGGGGTAGTCGTCAGCGCTCATGGCTTCGCAGCGCGACAGGCTCGATATGCGGTAGATGAAGGTGATGAAGGCGGCCACCAGCCCCACTTCCACGGCCACGGTCAGGTCGAACACCACGGTCAGGAAGAAAACAGCCAGCAGCGTGGCCCGGTAGGGCAGGCGGAACTGGCGCAGATGCACAAACTCGTGCCACTCGCCCATGTTCCAGGCGACAAACATCAAAATGGCTGCCATGGCGGCCAAGGGAATGTTTGCGCCAGCGGCGCGGCCATCAGCATCACCAGCAGCAAGGTGATGGCATGCACGATGCCCGCTACCGGGCTGGTGGCACCGCTTTTGACGTTGGTGACCGTGCGTGCAATAGTGCCGGTGGCGGGCATGCCGCCAAAAAAGGGGGTTACAAAGTTGGCAATGCCCTGCGCCATCAGCTCCTGGTTCGGGTTGTGGCGGTCATCAATCATGCCGTCGGCCACACGGGCGCACAGCAGCGATTCAATGGCCCCGAGCAGCGCCAGCGTGATGGTGGGCATGAAAAGAAACCGGACCGAATCCCACGAAAAAGCAGGCCACTGCAGCGATGGCAGGCTGGAGGGGATGCCGCCAAAACGGCTGCCAATGGTTTCGACCGGCAGCTTGAGCACTGAGACACACAAGGTGGCCAACACCAGCACCAGCACCGTGCCCGGCACCAGGGCCAGGCGGGCCGCCCAGGGCCGGGTTGCGGCCAGTTTGGGCAGGGCAAACTGCCACAGCACCAGCAGGCCCAGGCAGGCCAGCGCCAGCCCGGCAGCGTGCCAATTTACCGTGTGCAGTGCATTGCCCAGGGCGGACAAGATGCCAAAAAAGTTGGCCGGCATGTTGCTCACGCTCAAGCCCAGGAAATCCTTGACCTGTGACAGCCCGATGAGCACCGCAATGCCGTTGGTGAAGCCAATCACCACCGCAATCGGAATAAAGCGGATCAGTGTGCCCAGCTTGAAAAACCCCATGGCAAACAGCATCACGCCCGACATGGCGGTGGCAATGATCAGGTTGGCCAGCCCGTAGCGCTCCACAATGCCATAGACGATGACGATAAAGGCCCCGGCCGGCCCGCCAATCTGCACCCGGCTGCCGCCCAGGGCGGAGATCAGAAAACCGGCAATGATGGCGGTGAACAGCCCGGCCTCCGGCTTGAGCCCGCTGGCAATGGCAAAGGCCATGGCCAGTGGCAGGGCCACCATGCCCACGGTGAGGCCCGCACCAATGTCGCGGCCCAGTTGCTGGCGCTGGTAGCTCGCCAGCGCGTCCACCAGGCGCGGGCGAAAGAATGACCAGCCTCGCGGCGCAGGGGGGGCGGCTGAATTCTCAAGCATGGTGCTATTTTGAACCCGCGCCCAGGGGCTGGGTGCGCAGGCTGAGCAAATCGTTCCACAGCGGGCGCAGCACCAACAGCAGCAAGGCAATGGCCAGCGGCACTGTGGTCACAAAACCCACATGTTTGAAGCCGGTGGCTCCCACCAGCGCACCACCCAGAAAACCCGTGATCAGCTTGCCTTGCAGTTTGAGCTTGTCGGGGTTGGCCCGCACCGGGGTTTTCTGCACCGTGCGATTGATGTACAAAAGTTTTCCCAGCTCAATGCCAAAGTCGGTCAGAAGGCCGGTGACGTGGGTGGTGCGAATTTCGGCGCGTGATATTTTGGTGATGACAGCGTTTTGCAAGCCCATCATGAAACACAGCAAAAGCACCGTCAGCGGGGCAAACAGGTGGGCCGCGATGTTCATGGCCCCGCCAAAAACGCCAAAAATCAGCAACAGCACGGATTCGAGCAGCAGCGGCAGGCCGTAGGCGCTTTGCAGCGCGCGGCGAATGCCCCAGTTGACCAGCAGGGCCGTGCTCATGGCACCCGCCAAAAACGCCATCAGCATGGCCACGCCGACCAGCGCGAGGGTGATATTGCCCAGCACCAGGGAGTCGGCAATGGAGGAAACCACCCCGGTCATGTGCGAGGTGTACTGCCCCACGGCCAAAAAACCGCCTGCATTGGCCGCACCAGCCACAAAAGCCAGGGTCACCCCGAGCCGGGTGTTGTTTTCGGTGGTGCGCTGCAGGCCAGTCCAGCCGCGGATCAGGGGGATCATGCTGTGGGGTCAGCCAGTGCCAAACTTAATGGATTCGCATGCCAGGCGCGGCACCGGGCCAGGGCGTGAGGATGTGGATGCCGGGCTGGGCGGCTTCGTCGGCATGGCTGGCGGCCAGCACCATGCCCTCACTCATGCCAAATTTCATCTTGCGCGGTGCCAGGTTGGCCACCAGCACGGTGAGCTGGCCCACGAGTTGCTCAGGTTGGTAGGCGCTGGCAATGCCGCTGAACACGTTGCGGGTGGTGGGCTGGCCGCTGGCGTCTTTTTCGCCCACGTCCAGCGTCAGGCGCAAGAGCTTGGTGGAGCCTTCCACCGCTGCGCAGGCCACGATTTTGGCAATGCGCAGGTCGATTTTGGCAAAGTCGTCGATGCCAATGGTGGGGGCCAGGCCTCACCGCCGGGTGCCAGCGGGTCAACCGGGGCTGCTGCAGGGGCTGATTTTGCTACCTTTTTAGGAGCTGCTTGCGCAGGTTCTACCTGCGCTACAGCCTCTTTTACTTCAAAAAGTGCGTCCAGCTGCTCGGGGTTGACACGCTGCATCAGGTGCTGGTAGGGGGTGATGGCCAGCACGTCGGTGTCCACGTTCCAGTCTTGCATGGGCTGGCCGACAAAACCTTGCACCGCTTGGGCCAGTGAGGGCAGCACGGGGGCCAGGTAGCGGGTGATGACCGCAAAAGCGTTCACCAGCACCGAGCAGACCTGGTGCAGCGCCTCGTTGTTGGCCACGTCTTTGGCCAGGTCCCAGGGCTTGTTCTGGTCCACATAGGCGTTCACGCGGTCGGCCAGCAGCATGACCTCGCGGGTGACTTTGCCAAATTCACGCGCTTCGTACAAGTCGGCAATGGCATCGGCTTCGGAGCGGATGTCGGCCAGCAACTCGGCACCCACGGAGCCAAAGTGCGTGGTGAGCTGGCCGTCAAAACGCTTGGTCAGAAAACCCGCCGCGCGGCTGGCAATGTTGACAAACTTGCCAATCAAATCGCTGTTGACGCGTGCCATGAAATCATCGGCGTTGAAGTCAACATCTTCATTGCGGGCGGAGAGTTTGGCGGCCAGGTAGTAGCGCAGCCATTCGGGGTTCATTCCCAGACTCAGGTACTTGAGCGGGTCCAGCCCGGTGCCACGGCTTTTGCTCATCTTCTCGCCGTTGTTCACCGTCAAAAAGCCGTGGACAAACACGTTGTTCGGCGTTTTGCGGCCACTGAAATGCAGCGTGGCGGGCCAGAACAGGGTGTGAAAGGTGACGATGTCCTTGCCGATGAAGTGGTATTGCTCCAAGGCGGGGTTGGCCATGTAGGCTTCGTAATCAAGCCCCCGCTTGCCCAGCAGGTTTTTCAGCGAGGCCAGGTAGCCAATGGGTGCGTCCAGCCACACGTAGAAATATTTGCCCGGCGCATCGGGAATCTCGATGCCAAAGTAGGGTGCGTCGCGCGAGATGTCCCAGTCGCCCAGGCCTTCGCTCTTGGAGCCGTCCGGGTTGGTGCGCACCGAGAACCATTCCTTGATCTTGTTGGCCACCTCGGGCTGCAACTTGCCGTCCTGCGTCCACGCTTCCAAAAAGCTGACGCAGCGCGGGTCGGACAGTTTGAAGAAAAAGTGTTCCGAGCTTTTGAGCTCCGGCTTGGCCCCCGACAGGGCAGAAAACGGGTTGATCAGGTCGGTCGGTGCGTAAACCGCGCCGCAGGCCTCGCAGTTGTCGCCATACTGGTCCAGGGTGTGGCACTTGGGGCACTCGCCCTTGATGAAGCGGTCCGGCAAAAACATGTTCTTCTCGGGGTCGAAGAACTGCTCGATGGTCTTGACCTCAATCAGCGAGCCGTCCTTGCGGTCGCGCAAATCACGGTAAATCTGGCGTGCCAGTTCGTGGTTTTCCGGGCCGTCGGTACTGTGCCAGTTGTCAAAACTGATGTGAAAACCGTCCAGGTAGGGTTTGCGCCCGGCTGCTATGTCGGCCACAAACTGCTGAGGTGTTTTGCCGGCTTTTTCGGCTGCAATCATGATCGGCGCGCCGTGCGTGTCGTCGGCGCAGACAAAATCGACCGCGTTGCCCTGCATGCGCTGGTAGCGCACCCAGATGTCGGCCTGGATGTATTCCATGATGTGCCCGACGTGGAAGTTTCCGTTGGCGTAGGGCAGGGCGGTGGTGACGAATAGTTGGCGTGGGGTGGGTGGGTTTGTCATAGCCGATCAATCAGTTCGCGGGGCGTCAAAATGGTGGGGTAAAGGTGTTTCAGGCTCAACAGGTCTTTGTCGCCAGAAACTAGGAAATCAATCGGGTGGCGGGTCAGCATGGCCAGTAAAAAATCGTCGTTGGGGTCGCGACAAACGGGTTCAAAGGGTGGCTCAAGGGTCAGCTGGGTCGTTTTGCCATGAAACTCACGCATGAAGGCGTAGACCGAGCCCAGGCTACCGTCAACCCGGCTGGCGACCCAGGGGCGGCACAAAACCACCGTCAGTTCGGCCAGTTGCTGCTCGCAGGTAACCCACTCGCAGTACCGCTCTCGCCACAGCCGCATGAGCTGGCCTGGGCTGGATTTGGTGCTAAGCAGGCCTGAAACAATGACGTTCGAGTCCAGCAGTAACTTCACTGCGCAGCCTGCCCTGTTTGCGCTTTTTGGCGTGCGATGTCACGGCGTGCCTCTTTGACCATTGCAGTGGCTTCGTCCATGATTTCGTCTTCGGTCATGGCCTCAAAACCGCGTGAAAACTTGGCCCAAAGGCGCTCAAAATCATCGCTGTCCTGTTTCAAGGACTTGTACAAGGCGATGTCGATCATGGCCGCGACTGGTTTGCCAGCTTTGGTAATCACCACTTCATCGTGTTTGTACTGAACCTCGTTGAGCAATTCGCCTAGGTTTTGGCGCACGGTCATGGCGGTGGCTTCGCGTTGCATGATTGGACTCCCTTGATTGGGGTAATTCTATCAATTGAGGTAGTTCGCAGGGTGTCCAAGTGCCTGTCTGCAGCTTCGCGCCTGGTCGCATCGATAGGGAAACGCAATCAGCCGGGTTTGATTCGGTATTTGGCAATAGTCACCACTTTGTATCGCAATAGTGCACATAGCACACTCCAAGCCCCAAAAATCCGACCCTTCTACCGCTGCCTAAAAACCGGGCACGGCCCGCCAAGCCAAGGCTGGCGTGGCTTTTAGTGTTTGTGAACAGGCTTGTCCACAAGCTAACCCACAGTCGGCAGGGGCAAGTATTTTTTTAAATTCGCATGCCTTAGGGGTGCAGAAGAAAGCAATATCCCGTTTTTGTCGGCACTGCCGGGCGCATTGCTTCGTTGCCCTCGTTTGTTTTGCTGGCCAAACCGCGCTCAGGACGCCTTGCGCTGCATCCCGCCAGCGCCGCCCAAAAGCGGTGAGAATCACTGGCCTGCAAGCATTCACCGAACTCGGGCAAACCATGAAAAAAATACTGATTCTTGTCACCGCCGCCGCTTTGGCCTGGGGCTTTTTCGCGCTGGGTTTGCACCAGTACCTGACGCTGGACGGCATGAAGGCCGGGCTGGGGCAGTTTGAGGCCCAGCGCTCCGCGTCGCCCCTGACGGTGGGTCTGGCTTTTTTTGCCGTGTATGTGGCTGCAACTGCCTTGTCCCTACCCGGAGCCTTGGTGCTGACGCTGGCGGCGGGGGCCTTGTTTGGGCTGGTCATGGGCACGGTGATCGTGTCGTTTGCCTCTTCTATTGGTGCCACGCTGGCGTTTCTGGCGTCGCGCTACCTGCTGCGCGATGCCGTGCAGAGCCGCTTTGGCGACCGCCTCAAAGCCATCAACGAAGGTATGGAAAAAGACGGCGCGCTGTACCTGTTCACCCTGCGGCTGGTGCCCTTGTTCCCGTTTTTTTTGGTGAATTTGCTCATGGGCCTGACGCCGATTCGCACCCTGCGTTACTACGCGGTCAGCCAGCTGGGCATGCTGGCGGGCACCGTGGTGTACGTCAACGCCGGTACCCAACTGGCCCGGCTCACCAGCGTGTCGGGCATTGTGTCGCCCGGCGTTTTGTTGTCGTTCGCGCTGCTCGGGGTCTTTCCCATGCTGGCCAAAAAGTTCTTGCAATTTCTGCACAGCCGCCGGGTCTACGCCCGCTGGCAGCGCCCCCCAAAGTTTGACCGCAACCTGGTGGTGATTGGCGGCGGCGCGGCGGGCCTTGGTAACGTCTTACATTGCGGCAGCCGTCAAAGCCAAGGTCACTTTGGTGGAAGCGCACAAGATGGGCGGCGATTGTCTGAACTACGGCTGTGTGCCCAGCAAGGCGCTCATCAAATCGGCCCGGGTGGCCCACCAGACGCGCCATGCCGAAAACTATGGGCTGAGCGCCACCGAACCCCAGTTCAGCTTCGCCAAAGTGATGGCGCGCGTGCACGCGGTCATTGCCGCCGTGGCCCCACATGACAGCGTGGAGCGCTACACCGCCCTGGGCGTGGAAGTGCTGCAAGGCTACGCCAAGGTCATTGACCCCTGGACGGTGGAAATCAAATTGAACGATGGAAGCACCCAGCGCCTCACCACCCGCGCCATCGTCATTGCCGCCGGTGCCCGCCCGTTTGTGCCACCGCTGCCGGGTCTGGATGACGTGGGTTATGTGACCAGCGACACCCTGTGGGACGAATTTGCCAAACGCGATGCGCCCCCCGCGCGGCTGGTGGTGCTGGGCGGCGGCCCGATTGGTTGCGAACTGGCGCAGAGTTTTGCCCGCCTGGGCTCCAAGGTGACACAAATCGAGATGGCCCCGCGCCTCATGGTGCGCGAAGACGCCGAGGTCTCCGAGCTGGCCCGCGCTGCCTTGGTGCGCGACGGTGTGGAGGTGCTGACCGGCCACCAGGCCCTGCGCTGTGAGCGGGAAGGCGAGGGCAAAGACGCCCGCAAATTCATTGTCGTCGCACACCAAGATGGCGAGAAACGCATCGAGTTTGATGCCCTGCTCTGCGCCGTGGGCCGCGTGGCCCGTTTGCAGGGGTATGGTTTGGAGGAACTGGGTATTCCCACCCAACGCACCGTGGCGGTAAACGATTATCTGGAAACGCTGTACCCCAACATCTACGCGGCGGGCGACGTGGCCGGGCCTTACCAATTCACCCACACCGCTTCCCACATGGCCTGGTATGCCGCGGTGAACGCGCTGTTTGGCCACTTCAAAAAGTTCAAGGTGGACTATTCGGTGGTGCCGTGGGCCACCTTTATCGAGCCCGAGGTGGCGCGCGTGGGCCTCAATGAGCAAGATGCCAAAGAGAAAGGCATTGCCTATGAGGTCACACAATACGGCATTGACGACCTGGACCGCGCCATAGCCGACGGCACGGCGCACGGTTTTGTCAAAGTGCTGACGGTGCCCGGCAAAGACCGCATTTTGGGCGTGACCATCGTCGGTGAACACGCGGGCGATTTGCTGGCGGAGTTTGTGCTGGCCATGAAACACGGCTTGGGGCTGAACAAGATTCTGGGCACCATCCACACCTACCCGACCTTGGCCGAAGCCAACAAATATGCGGCCGGGGAATGGAAGCGTGCCCATGCACCCCACAAAGTGCTGGCCTGGCTGGGGCGTTTTCATACGTGGATGCGGGGCTGAAAGAAACTCTTATCGGGACAGGCATTAGGGCATCAGCGAGTCGATGTGAGGCTTGAGCCATGACGCTCAATCCATGCGCAAGACGCCGGGTTTATGCATAGAAATAGTGCCTTTGCGCACGCCTGGCGTGCGCAGGTAGTTATCAATTCAGAAGTGAATGAGTGTCTGCAGATGGCCTGTCAAGCCATACCAAGCGGATATAACTGGATATAAAAACAGTAACATGGTGCACCCAGCCCGAGCCAATACGCTCGCTCTGGCGCTGCACCATGCCTGTCGCCGCCCGTACCGCGCAAGCCTGCTCACACCCGCACGCGGGTGGGCCAGCGGGTGGCCAATCGGGCAGCAAATCCAAACTCTACAAGGTCCCCCGCGCCACCCTGAGCGAACCCTGCTCTACCCAAACCATAGCCGAGCACTTTGAGACCTGGTTTGAGTTGGCCAGCGCAGGCCAGTTCGACGGGCAGGGCGACCACCACACCCCAAAGCCCTATGTCCGCCAAGCCTTTCGCAAATATCTGGAATGCGGCATCTTTGCCCACGGCTTTGCCAGAGCCTGGTGTGACGACTGCGGCCACGACTACTTTGTGGCCTTTTCCTGCAAAGGCCGTGGCGTGTGCCCCTCGTGCAACACCCGGCGTATGGTGGAGACGGCGGCACACCCTCACGGACCACGTCTTCCCCGCCTGCCGGTGCGCCAGTGGGTGCTATCGGTGCCAAAGCGGCTGCGCTACTTCATGCAGCAGGGCGGGCCAGTGCTGGGCATGGTGCTGCGTATTTTTCTGCGGGTCATCGCGCAAAGCCTGCAGACCCACAGCCCCGGTGCGGCACAGGTAGACAAGGCCGCCCTGCACATCGGGGCCATCGCCTTTATCCACCGATTCGGCTCCAGCCTGAACCAGCATGTGCATTTCCACGTCTGCGTGGTCGATGGGGTGATTGAGGCGGTGGCGGGCGAGGGCGACGCGGATGTTCCTCCAGCCCCTGCGCCGAGCGTCATCTTCCACCCGGCCAGCGCCATCGATGCGGATGCCGTTGCCCAAGTGCAGACCACCCTGCAAAAACGCATCCTGCGCGCCTTCGTCGCTCGGGGCCTGCTGGAGAGTTGTGACGCCAAAGACATGCTGGCCTACACGCACAGCGGCTTCTCGGTGGATGCCGGTGTGTGCATCCAAGCACACGACCGCGCTGCGCTGGAGCGCTTACTGCGCTACTGCGCCCGCCCGCCCTTTGCCATGGACCGCCTTCGCAAAGAGGGCGCTGCCCTAGTGTACCGCTGTGCCAAGCAGCGCAGCGAGCCCACCAGTGACAAGCGCGGTGCCAAGGCAGACGAAATCACCCTCACACCGCTGGAGCTGATCGACCGCATAGCAGCCCTGGTGCCGCCACCACGCACGCATCGGCACCGCTACTTTGGTGTGCTGGCCCCGAATTCGCCGCTCAGGGCTGCGGTCACAGCGCTTGCAGCACCGGCCCACCCGGCCACGGCGCAGCCGAGCACCACGGGGGAGGGTGCGCCTGGTGTGGCACCGCTGGGCAATGTGCTCCCAGGCCAGAGCGGGCCTGCAGAGCCGGTGCCGCCCAAGCGCCCAGCGCACTACCTGTGGGCCGTTTTGATCGCCCGCATTTACGAGGTTTTCCCGCTGCTGTGCCCAAAGTGCGGTGGCCAGATGCGTCTGATTGCGTTCATTACCGAGGGCACGCAGATCAAGAAGATTCTGAACCACATCGGGGTGGAGTCTGATCCCCCGCACATCTCCCCGGCACGCGGGCCACCGCTGTGGGAGGACGGTGGTGATGCGCAGACAGGTGAAGGGGTGCAAAGCGAGTCGGGTTGGGATTTAGCAGAGCAACCAGCCCCCGACTACGAGGTAGACCAGCGCATCAGTTGGTGAATGGGCGAAGCGACGATTTTGAATCGCTGCAGGGTAGGCCTGCGCCCGACGCACCCGCAGCAGCGCTATAGGCTCTGGCGACGGTGCATTTTGCTGGTGAACCAGCAACGCGGGCAAGAAACTCAGGGTTTTCACGGGGCTCGAAGGCTATACCGGGGCGCGATACTTCGGCTAGGGCGGTTGAATGGCCTATCCGTCCCGCAGTGAGTTGTCCAAACTCATTCCGGGCCTGATGCGCATGGGTGAGATTTTTTCCACAGCCAAGACTTTTGTCGAGGGTGACGTCGTGACGCTGGACTGGATTCCGGGCACCGGCCTGGTGGTTAACGGCAAGGGCAAGCAGCAGGGCGAGCCATTCAAGGAGCCCGAATTTTTCTATGCCATCGCCAGCGTCTGGCTGGGGCAACAGCCGACCAATTGGAAACTCAAGGATCAATTGCTGGGCATCCAATAAGCCGGAGATTTTTCTAAACGGAGCGCTTGCTTCAAACCGCTTTTGCGGCGCTGTATTTGGCCAACAAGTTTGGCTCACCAAAATAGTGCATGTTTAGCTTACCGCCAGTGGCTGGGTTGCCCCCAGCCACTTTGCGTTGGGCACCACACACAAAGGGAAAACACGTGTGTTGAGAGGCGTAGTGCTTGATAAGTTGTAAATGACTGGTTAAAGTTGTAACAAATCAAGTGACCACTTCAAGCTTTTTGTCTATCCACTTCAGGAAACCTTCCCCATGCTTTCGAGACTCGCATTGCTGCTGCTGATTTTTTGCTCCTTGTTCGCAAAAGCAGCGGCCAACTCACCAGCGCATCAAGTCGGCTGCACCTCCTGCAAAATCCAGATTGAAAGTCTGGACAAGCCACTGAAATTGAGCGGCAAGTGGCTTTTTACCCGCGACGATTCCCCCCAAAACAAGGACGTCAACCTTGATACTTCCAGCTGGCGACTGGCCAAGGCACCGGGGCCGTGGAAAGGTGTCTATAACGACAAAAAGGTATTTCCCATAGGTTGGTACCGCGGGCACTTCGAATTCCATCCCTCGCTGGTGGGGCAAGAAGTCGTCCTTTTGGTCAATGCCTACATGGCGCGAGTCAACATCTACGTCGATGGTCAAGAAATTTACCGTCGCCCCAACAACATCAATGTTGAGCCGTATTTTTCAACTCAGGCCATTCCTGTGCGTTTCAAGATCAGTCAGCCGCACCACGTGCTGGCCATGCGCATTGATACGCCCCTGATGGTGGGGGTATACCAATTGCCCTTTGAATTGCGCAAATACGACCAGCATGACCGTGGTGTGGTCATCTACCAGCTCCTGGGCGGTGAGGCGCGCATCATCATCTCGTACGTGATTTTGTTTTTTGGATTCTTTTTCCTACTGGTTTTCGCCAAGACCCGGTACGCGCTTTATCTGGTTTGCGGCTCTTCCAGTATTTTGATCTTTCCATTTTTTGGCGCGCCAGCCGATTATTTCGTCAAACTGTTTGAGCCGGAGACCATGCTTTACCTGCATTACCCCGGTATTTGCGCCATCTTTTTGTTCTACATCTTCACGCAGTTTTTTCACAAGTTCACGCCCAAGATCAACTGGGTTGGCGGTGTGCTGCTGGGCGCTTCGGGTTTGTACATTGCCACGATGACCATTCACCCCAATCTGGAACTTTTCCAGCCAGTGAAAACCTTTCTATTCATCGGCGTCCTGTTAGGCGGATTCGGTGGTTGTTATCAGCTGATTCGAGGGATCCAGCATCGGAAACCTGGTTCCGCCATTCTTCTGGTTGGTATCTCGTCCATCTTGGTGACCGGATTCAACGATATCCTGCTTTCATTGGGCGTCATCAGCAGCTTTGCCATGGTGTTTTTTGGCACCGCCATATTTGTTGGCACCATGCTTTATGTGGCCTCCAATACCTTCGCCAACACCTTCGTGGAAAACAAGATTCTGGTGAAGGATCTGAAGGTGCTCAACGACAATCTGGAGCACCTGGTCACCGAACGCACCGCCCAGTTGGCCCAAAAGACCCACGACATCCAGGCCATGATGCAGAACATGCCACAGGGCGTGTTGACCGTATTGGCAAACAACGTGATCCACCCCGAGTACTCGGCCTACCTGGAAACCATGTTTGAAACGCACGAGATTGCCGGCAAGAATCTGATGAAACTGGTGTTCTCCAACACCAACCTGGGCTCCGACCCTCTGTCGCAAGTAGAAGCGGCGGTGGATGCCTGCGTTGGAGAGGACCGGATGAACTTCGAATTCAACTCACACTTGATGGTCACCGAATTTGATAAAACGATGCCAGATGGCCGGGTCAAATCGATCGAGCTGAGTTGGTCGCCCATTTGCGATGCCAACGATGTGGTTGAGAAAATCATGCTATGCGCCCGCGACGTCACCGAGCTCAAACGCTTGGGCAAAGAAGCCAATGCGCAAAAACGCGAGCTCGAAATCATTGGTGAAATCCTGGCCGTCAGTCAGGAAAAATTCCAGGAGTTCGTCGACAGTTCGTACAAGTTTGTCGCTGAGAACGAGGTCATTACCCAGAAAACCGCCCAAAAGGATGACGGCGTCATCGGCGTACTGTTCCGCAACATGCACACCATCAAGGGCAATGCCAGAACCTACGGTTTGCTGCACATGACCAACGTGGTGCACGAGACGGAACAGACCTACCATGAGTTGCGTCAGAACCCCGAGATGGTCTGGGACTCCGAGATGCTGGGGCAGCAACTGGCGCAGGTCAAAAACCTTGTGGACGAATACGCCAAGGTCAACAGCCACACGCTGGGTCGCAAAGGACCAGGGCGCCGGGGCGGCGTTGAAAAGTTCTTGCTGGTTGACAAAGAACAGGTGGCGCAGTCGATACAACTGGTCGATTCGGTGGATGCCACCGACCTCGCCGCCATGCGCGCAGCGCTGTCCCAAATTGGCAAGACGCTGAGCCTGATTGGCACCGAGAAAATCGACAAGATTCTTTCTGGAGTGATCGAGTCCATCCCCTCGCTGGCCAAGGAGCTGGGCAAGGAGCCGCCGGTGATCCGCATTGACGACCAAGGCATTGTGGTGCGCAACCAGATCGGCGGTCTGCTGAAAAACCTGTTCGTGCATCTGCTGCGCAACTCGATTGACCATGGCCTGGAAACCGCCGAGGTGCGCCAAGCGGCGGGCAAGACGCAGGTGGGCAACATTCAGCTGGCCATGAGCGTCGAAGACGACAAGCTCAAATTGAGCTTGCGCGACGATGGCAGGGGCCTGAACATTGGCCGCATTCGCAAAATGGCGATCGAGAAAACATGCTACCCGAAGGCAATGCGGCATCACCTGAAACGGTGGCGAAGATGATTTTTGCCTCCGGCTTCTCGACCGCCGAAAAAGTGACCGAAGTGTCCGGACGCGGCGTGGGCATGGACGCGGTCAAGGGCTTTCTGGAAAACGAAGGCGGCAGCATTGAAATCCATTTGCTGGACAACAACGTTGACGCCGACCTGCGAGCCTTTGAGACCGTCATCACCCTGCCGGGCAAGTTTGCTGTGCAGGCTTGAGCGAGCCACGCCGCTCGCCGATCAACGCGCGGTGGCAGCCAAGGTGGACTATTCGGTGGTGCCGTGGGCCACCTTTATCGAGCCCGAAGTGGCGCGGGTGGGCCTCAATGAGCAAGACGCCAAAGAGAAGGGCGTTGCCTATGAAGTCACACAATACGGTATTGATGACCTGGACCGCGCCATTGCCGACGGCACCGCGCACGGTTTTGTCAAGGTGCTGACGGTGCCCGGCAAAGACCGAATATTGGGCGTGACCATCGTCGGTGAACACGCGGGCGATTTGCTGGCGGAGTTTGTGTTGGCCATGAAACACGGGCTGGGGCTGAACAAGATTCTGGGTACCATCCACACCTACCCAACATTGGCTGAAGCCAACAAATATGCGGCCGGGGAATGGAAGCGAGCCCATGCGCCCCACCAAGTGCTGGTCTGGCTGGGGCGCTTTCACACGTGGATGCGGGGCTAAAAGAAACTCTTGTCGGGACAGGCAGCAGGGCGTCAGCGAGTCGATGCGACGCTTGAGCCATGGCGCTCGATCCATGCGCAAGACGCTGGGTTTATGCATAGAAATAGTGCCTTTGCGCACGCCTGGCGTGCGCAGGTAGCTATCAATTCAGAAGTGAATGAGTGTCTGCAGATGGCCTGTCAAGCCATACCAAGCGGATATAACTGGATATAAAAACAGTAACATGGTGCACCCAGCCCGAGCCAATACGCTCGCTCTGGCGCTGCACCATGCCTGTCGCCGCCCGTACCGCGCAAGCCTGCTCACACCCGCACGCGGGTGGGCCAGCGGTGGCCAATCGGGCAGCAAATCCAAACTCTACAACCCGCGCCACCCTGAGCGCACCCTGCTCTACCAAACCATAGCCGAGCACTTCGAGACCTGGTTTGAGTTGGCCAGCGCAGGCCAGTTCGACGGGCAGGGCGACCACCACACCCCAAAGCCCTATGTCCGCCAAGCCTTTCGCAAATATCTGGAATGCGGCATCTTTGCCCACGGCTTTGCCAGAGCCTGGTGTGTGACGACTGCGGCCACGACTACTTTGTGGCCTTTTCCTGCAAAGGCCGTGGCGTGTGCCCCTCGTGCAACACCCGGCGTATGGTGGAGACGGCGGCACACCTCACGGACCACGTCTTCCCCCGCCTGCCGGTGCGCCAGTGG
This sequence comes from Candidatus Rhodoferax bjergmarkensis, assembly GCA_016708345.1. Lineage (GTDB taxonomy): Bacteria > Pseudomonadota > Gammaproteobacteria > Burkholderiales > Burkholderiaceae_C > Rhodoferax > Rhodoferax bjergmarkensis. Next base: position 136,109 of record JADJFX010000007.1, on the reverse strand, counting down.
GTGCTATCGGTGCCAAAGCGGCTGCGCTACTTCATGCAGCAGGGCGGGCCAGTGCTGGGCATGGTGCTGCGTATTTTTCTGCGGGTCATCGCGCAAAGCCTGCAGACCCACAGCCCCGGTGCGGCACAGGTAGACAAGGCCGCCCTGCACATCGGGGCCATCGCCTTTATCCACCGATTCGGCTCCAGCCTGAACCAGCATGTGCATTTCCACGTCTGCGTGGTCGATGGGGTGATTGAGGCGGTGGCGGGCGAGGGCGACGCGGATGTTCCTCCAGCCCCTGCGCCGAGCGTCATCTTCCACCCGGCCAGCGCCATCGATGCGGATGCCGTTGCCCAAGTGCAGACCACCCTGCAAAAACGCATCCTGCGCGCCTTCGTCGGCCGGGGGCTGCTGGAGAGCTGTGACGCCAAAGACATGCTGGCCTACCAGCACAGCGGCTTCTCGGTGGATGCGGGTGTGTGCATCGAAGCCCACGACCGCGCGGCACTGGAGCGGCTGCTGCGCTACTGCGCGCGCCCACCCTTTGCCATGGATCGGCTGCATAAAGAAGGCGCAGCCCTGGTGTACCGCTGCGCCAAACAGCGCAGCGAGCCCACCAGTGACAAGCGCGGTGCCAAGGCAGACGAACTGCACCTCACACCGCTGGAGCTGATCGACCGCATTGCGGCCTTGGTGCCGCCGCCGCGCACGCACCGGCACCGCTACTTTGGTGTGCTGGCCCCGAATTCGCCACTGCGCTGTGCGGTCACAGCGCTGGCACAGGTGCTACCTGCGCAACCGGTCACTGCGCAGGCCGAGCCAGCCAGCACGGGTGCGTGCGTGGGCGCATTTGGGGTTGTGCAGCAAGGCAACGCACTCCCAACCCAGACCGAGCCTTCCAAGCCGGTGCCGCCCAAGCGTCCAGCCCACTACCTGTGGGCGGTGCTGATTGCACGCGTCTACGAGGTATTCCCGCTGCTGTGCCCAATGTGCGGTGGGCAGATGCGCCTGATTGCGTTCATCACCCACCGCGCCGATATCCTGCAAATTCTCAATCACATTGGGGTGGAGTCCGATCCCCCACACATCGCCCCGGCACGTGGGCCACCGCTGTGGGAGGGTTGTGACGCGCAGGTGGGCGAGGGTGCTGATGTCGAGCCAGATTGGGACATTGCGGCACAACCCGCCCCAGACTACGAGGTGGATCAGCGCATCAATTGGTGATGGACCCCAGCAGTGATTTCGACTGCTGCGGGGAGCAGCTGCGTGCGCGCCAGCCCCAAATCCATCTTGCAACCCAAGGCCTCGTCGTTGAGCGGCTGCGAGCGCTCAAATTGCCAGGGCCAGACGTGTTTCGTGGCCCCAAACCCGTGACATACTTGGCCTCATGCGGTTGAATTTCCTATCCGTCCGCCGACAAGCCGCTGCACGAAAAGGCGGGCGGCGCGGCCAAGGATGCGCTGTTGATGCCGCTGCGTCTGGGCAAGGCGGTGTTCGGTTATCTGAACGTGTTCTCGATGCTCTATGGCAAGGAGCCGCTGCGTTCGGCCGGTGGCCCGCGCACGCCGGAGCTCGATCAGGACCTCGGCACGCTGTGGCTGCATGGCCGCCGCATCGAACTCTCCAAGGTGCGCAACGATCCCGAATACGCGGGCAACCTCGTGCCTGCGTCGTGGAAGCTCATCGCGCAGGCGGGCCGCAATGCCGCGCCCGAAGAGATAGCAAGCCATGTTGCGCAGTTCGACGTGCTGGCCGATGGCTCGCTGCTGTATTCCAACGGTTATGACATCTACCACTGGCAGCGCGGCAACGCACGCAAGCTCGCGCGGCGCGAGCTGGTGGAAGGGCTGCTCGGGCTTTGACGTGTGAAGCGCAAGCGGTTCAGCGTGCAGCGCCGCGCGTGATGTGCTGCGCGACGGCGGCAATCGCGGGCTCGATGTTCTTGGTGCTGCCTGTGCCTTGTGTGATGTAGACCGCCGCGATGATGGGCGGGCGATTCGGTGGCCAGAACACGCCCACATCGTTGACCGATCCCGTGCCTGAAGAGCCGGTCTTGCTGCCGATCTTCCAGCCTTCCGGAAGACCTGCGGCCAGGCGGTTGCGATTGGTGCTGGTCGCACGCATCCACTGAACCAGCAGCTCGCGGCTGCGCGGCGAAAGCACATCGCGCAGCACCAGTTGCTGCAGCAGCGTGGCCATGGCGCGCGGCGAGGTGGTGTCGCGCGGATCGCCGGGTTTGCTTTCGTTCAGATCGGGCTCCCAGCGATCGAGACGTGTGACCTCGTCACCGAGCGAGCGCGCAAATGCCGTCATGCCTTGCGGACCGCCCAGCGTTTCCAGAATCAGATTGGCGGCGGTGTTGTCGCTCACGGTGATGGCTGCGTGGCACAGCTCGGCCAGCGTCATGCCGTTCTTGCCTGCTTGCGGTTCGGTGATGGGCGAGTATTCGATCAGCGCCTTGCGCTCGAAACGGATGCGTCTATCCAACTGTTCGCGGCCCTGATCGACACGTTGCAGTACATGGGCCGCCGCAAGCCATTTGAAGGTGCTGCACATGGGAAAGCGCTCATCGAGACGCTGCCCCTCCCACTTGTCATCGGCGGTGTCGAGCACGGCGATGCCCATGCGTCCGGTGGATTGTTTTTCGATGCGGGACCATGGCTCGGATGCGCTTTGACTCTGCGCTGTGGAGCAGGCGGTCAGCGGCAATGCGGCAGCGGCGGCGCAGGCGCTCAGCGCGTGAAGATGGAATTGGCGACGGTGCATGGTGTGCGGCTTTCGTGGGTGAAAAATGAATGTGCTGATGACAATGGCCGCAAGCATGCCCTTGGCGTTCTCGTTCGTAAAATGCGAGTTCATAACTTTCATAACAAGCACCGATGCCCACGAAAAAACCAGCTATTCAGATCGCGCTTGAAGCTCCGTGGACCTTGGGCGATGTGGCTGCATCACGCTTTGCGGTGCTGCTTCTGCTGGCGCTGGCCGTTGCCAGACGTGCGGGGCAGTCGACGGTTCCGGTCTACAGCCTGCACTTTGCGGGGCAGACCGGAACGGCTTTCCCGATGGCGCTCAGTCGTGCGTTCAAGCAGTTTGCGCAGGCGGGAATCACGGTCGGCTGGGGACGCAATGCGCGCGCGGATGCGTCTGCGCTGTCGGTGCGCGGACGCGTGCATGGCCCGTTCTGGCTTGCGCGAGGGGAGCTGGAGCGACTGACGTTCTGCGTGAGTGGAAAACGGATCACGCCTGCGGTGCAGAAAGGTCTGCTGGCGCGCATGTCGGGGATGGCGCAAAGCGCTGCTGAAAGCACGGTGGGCGAAGGACTGGAAAAACAGCTTGAAGCGCAGCTTGAGCGGTGGATGCGCGTCTTCGTTCTGCGCCAGTCGGCGGAAGAAGGGCGGCTGTCCCTGCCCGAGGTGATGGATGGATTTTCGCGTGTGCACCATCGCGATGTGCCGGACTCGAGCGGTGACGCATCGCCGCTGTGGGCCTTGAATCTGCAGGCCCGTTATGCGCGTCTGGCGAGAAAGGGCAATGAGGCGCGGGCGCTCTACAAGGAGCTGCGTCGGCGCTGCCGGTCTGCTGCGCTGAAGCGTGGCGATGATGATTCCTTTCAGCGTCTGCCGGTGCTCGATGCGATGTCCGAAATCGGACTTGCGTGGTGCGACCATCAGGACAACCGCAGCGCAGCGGCGCTGATGCGGCTGGAGCAGATGAGCGATCGCTTCGAGGGAGACGCGGCAGCGCTGCGGCTGAGTTCGCGTCTGGCGGCCGAGTATTTCAACCTGCGTGCATTGGCGCGGCGGGCCTTGCTTTTGGGCACATCGCACGAGCAGCCCGAGCAGCCCGAGCAGGACGCGGTGCAGGTGCTGCGCGACATGCAACTGGCGCTGGTGTGTGCGGTGGAGACCGACTCGCTCACGCTCATGGAGGCGGTGGCGTCCAATCTGGGCTATTCGCTGTGGCTGCTCGCGCCTGCCTTGCAGCAGCGTGTGGGGGCGGGTGCGGGCAGAAGGCTGGCCGTGCGCTGGATTCTCACGGGCGAGGCGCTCGCGCGGCGGCATGGGTTGGGTTCGGGTTCGTACTGGAACATCATCTACATCTGCCGCATCGCGCGGGGTGCGGTGGTCGGCGCGGATGATGCGGGCGATGTTGGCGATGGGCAGGTCACAACGCAGTCCGAGTCACCGATCGATTGGCGTTCGCGGATCTGGAGTCTTGCGGATCTGCGCGCTGAACTCGCGCATGACGAGGGCGATGCCAGCGATCCGGCGGTGCGCGAGCTGCACGCCTTGTGCGAGTTGCTGCTGCCGCCCTCGTTGCCCGACTGGTTTGCGCTCACGGGTCGCATGCTGGATGCCGTGAGCGAAGACGCGGGCGATCCGACGATCTCGCCCATACAGCGCTGCGCGGCGATGCTGGAGCATCTGTGGCAACTGGTGCTGCATGACAGGGCGAAGGAGGCCGCCGAACTGCGGCGCAAGCTGGAGTCGCAACTGGCTGCTCTGCAGGTGGCGCAGCGCAAGTATTTCAGGGCGGATCTGGCGCGTCTGCCGCGTCTTTGAGGACGGACGTGCGCACGCCAAAGGCGTGGTGCAGGTGATGAGCGCCATGCACGGCCTGCGCGAGGCCATGGCGGCGGGCACACCCACCGCGGGGATTGGCACGGTGCAGGTGTTTTCCACCCAACGCGCCTGCCCGGTGTGCGCCACGTCTTACGCCGAGCTGGACCCGCGCCTGTTTAGCTACAACAGCAAACACGGCTGGTGCCCGGACTGCGTGGGCACTGGTGTGGCGCTGACCAAAGAGCAGCGCAAGGTGTTCGATGACTCCGTGAAGGACGACGACACACAAGGCCGCGAGCAGACCTTTGCCGAGGCCGATGTGGAAGACCTGCATGACGCCACCTGCCCCACCTGCCACGGCACGCGCCTGAATGCCACCGCGCGCGCCGTGCGGTTTGCTATGCATACCTCAGGCGTTTCCATCACCGACATCGCGCGCCTGAGCGTGGGCGATGTGCGCGAGTGGGTGCAGGGCCTGCTGGTGGAAGGGGGCATGACGGGCCGCGAGGCCGACATTGCGCGCGACCTGTTGCCCGAGATTCAGAGCCGCTTGCAGTTTCTGGAAGAAGTGGGCCTGGGCTACCTCACGCTGGACCGGGGAGCACCCACGCTGTCCGGCGGCGAGGCACAGCGCATTCGGCTGGCGGCGCAGTTGGGTAGTAATTTGCAGGGGGTGTGTTACGTGCTGGACGAGCCCACCATTGGGCTGCACGCGCGGGACAACAAAATTCTGCTGGGTGCTTTGCGCCGTTTGAGCGACTTGGGCAACACGTTGCTGGTGGTAGAGCACGACGAGGACACCATTCGCCATGCCGACCACATCATCGACATTGGGCCCAGTGCGGGCAAGCGTGGTGGGCGGCTGGTGGCGCAGGGTTCGGTGGCCGATGTGCAGAACGCGGCGGAGTCGCAGACCGGGCGGTATTTGTTGCATGCGATGCGGCATCCGTTGGCGCTGCGGCGGTTTACGGTTTCTTATGCGGAGTCTTTGTCGCTGGATGCGGTGGTTGCTGCGGGGGGCGTTGTAGCACTCGCTACGGCCGGAGCCGGCACGCCGGGGGCCTCATGCATTCGCTACGCGACTGCAAAATCGGTCCCCGGCGCACCGACTCCGACCGCCGGACCGGGCGGGCGCGATGCGGGTCAGAAGCCCAAAGGCAAGGCAGCAAAGGCTGCGGCGGTTGCGGCCGCCAATGCAGCTGCCAGCGCAGCGGTCAACGCGGAGTTTGTAGAGCGCAACCGCGTTGCCGCCACCTACGCCGAACTGGCCAACCGCTCCATGGAAAGATCTACCGTGGCAGCAGCGGGTGCGCCTGGGGTGGGTGCCGATTTTGCGATTGCGCAGCAAGCGCATGAGGCCCCCGCCCCAGGCGCACCCGCTGCGGGCCCCGTAGCCGCGGAGCCCAGCTACGCCCCCATCAACTGGCTAACCGTCCACAACGCCACCCTGCACAACCTACAAGCCGTCACCGCCCACGTCCCGTTAAAACGCCTGGTCGCCATCACCGGCGTTTCCGGCTCCGGCAAGTCGACTTTGGCGCGTGATGTGTTGTTGGCCAATGTTCAGGCCGTAGTAAGCCTGCAGAGCACAAGGGACGGGCGAGAGCAGCTATCAAAAGGCGAGCATCCGCCTTGGGTAGGTTGCCAGGGCGTGAGCGGGTTCGAGTCCGTAGACCGCGTGTTGGAAGTCGACCAAACCCCCATTGGCAAAACCCCACGCAGTTGCCCCGCCACCTACATCGGCTTCTGGGACACAATCCGCAAACTCTTTGCCGACACCCTGGAAGCCAAGGCGCGCGGATACGCCGCCAACCGCTTCAGCTTCAACACCGGCGAGGGTCGTTGCCCCGGCTGCGAAGGGCAGGGCATACGCACCATTGGCATGAGCTTTTTGCCGGATGTAAAGGTCTTGTGCGAAACCTGCAAAGGAGCCCGCTTTAACCCCGAGACGCAGGCGGTGACTTGGCGCGGCAAAAACATTGGCGATGTGTTGCAAATGGAGGTGGACGAAGCGGTCGACTTCTTCGCCGCCATGCCATCCATTGCCCACCCGCTGCAACTGCTCAAAGACGTGGGCCTGGGCTACCTCACGCTGGGCCAGCCGTCACCCACCCTCAGCGGTGGCGAGGCGCAGCGCATCAAGCTGGTGACGGAGCTGAGCAAAGTGCGCGACGACATCACCAAACGCGGGCAAAAAGTACCGCACACCCTGTACGTGCTGGACGAACCCACCGTGGGCCTGCACATGGCCGATGTGGAAAAGTTCATCCACGTGCTGCACCGCCTGGTCAACGCCGGGCACAGCGTGGTCGTCATCGAGCACGACCTGGACGTGATTGCCGAGAGCGACTGGATCATCGACCTGGGGCCGGAAGGCGGCACGGGTGGCGGGCGCATTGTGGCGGCGGGCACACCCGAGGCGCTGGTGGCGCTGGGTACGCACACCGGTCGGGAATTGGCGGCGGTGCTGGGGCGGGGTTGACGCTGGGTTTGTGAACAAAATAGTGCCTTTGCGCACGTCTGGCGTGCGGAGGCAGCTATCAATTAGGGAGTGAACGAACCTCCGTAAACGGTATTCAGGTTGATATAGCTGGATATAACAACAGTACTATGGTGCAGCCAATCCGAGCACACACGCTCGCTCTGGCACCGCATCATGCTTGTCGCTGCCCGTTCCGCGCAAACGCTACTGCATCCGCACGCCCACCCGGCCCCGCACGCGGGAGGGTCAGCGGGTGGCCAATCGGGCGCCAAGCCCAAGCTCTACAACCCGCGCCACCCTGAGCGAACCCTGCTGTACCAAACCATTGCCGAACACTTCGAGACCTGGCATGAGTTGGCAAGTTCCGGCCAGTTCGACGGCCAGGGCGACCACCACACCCCAAAGCCCTATGTCCGTCAAGCATTTCGCAAATACCTGGAATGCGGCATATTTGCCCATGGCTTCGCCCGCGCCCGCTGTGATGACTGCGGGCATGACTACTTTGTGGCCTATTCCTGCAAAGGCCGGGGCGTGTGCCCCTCGTGCAACACACGGCGCATGGTGGAGACGGCCGCGCACCTCACCGATCACGTATTCCCGCGTCTGCCGGTGCGCCAATGGGTGCTGTCCGTGCCCAAACGCCTGCGCTACTTCATGCAGCGTGACGGGGCGGTACTGAACATGGTGCTGCGCATCTTCTTGCGGGTCATCGCGCAAACCCTGCAGACCCACAGCCCCGGTGTGGCACAAGTAGACAAGGCGGCCCTGCACATCGGCGCCATCGCCTTTATCCACCGATTCGGCTCCAGTCTGAACGGGCATGTGCATTTCCACGTCTGCGTGGTCGATGGGGTGTTTGAGGCGGTGGCGGGCGTGGGCGGGGCTGCTGCCCAGGTGCAAGCATCTTCGCCGGGTGTCATTTACCACCCGGCCACCGCTATTGACCAGGCCGCCGTGGCCCAAGTGCAGACCACCCTGCAAAAACGCATCCTGCGCGCCTTCGTCGGCCGGGGGCTGCTGGAGAGCTGTGACGCCAAAGACATGCTGGCCTACCAGCACAGCGGCTTCTCGGTGGATGCGGGTGTGTGCATCGAAGCCCACGACCGCGCGGCACTGGAGCGGCTGCTGCGCTACTGCGCGCGCCCACCCTTTGCCATGGATCGGCTGCATAAAGAAGGCGCAGCCCTGGTGTACCGCTGCGCCAAACAGCGCAGCGAGCCCACCAGTGACAAGCGCGGTGCCAAGGCAGACGAACTGCACCTCACACCGCTGGAGCTGATCGACCGCATTGCGGCCTTGGTGCCGCCGCCGCGCACGCACCGGCACCGCTACTTTGGTGTGCTGGCCCCGAATTCGCCACTGCGCTGTGCGGTCACAGCGCTGGCACAGGTGCTACCTGCGCAACCGGTCACTGCGCAGGCCGAGCCAGCCAGCACGGGTGCGTGCGTGGGCGCATTTGGGGTTGTGCAGCAAGGCAACGCACTCCCAACCCAGACCGAGCCTTCCAAGCCGGTGCCGCCCAAGCGTCCAGCCCACTACCTGTGGGCGGTGCTGATTGCACGCGTCTACGAGGTATTCCCGCTGCTGTGCCCAATGTGCGGTGGGCAGATGCGCCTGATTGCGTTCATCACCCACCGCGCCGATATCCTGCAAATTCTCAATCACATTGGGGTGGAGTCCGATCCCCACACATCGCCCCGGCACGTGGGCCACCGCTGTGGGAGGGTTGTGACGCGCAGGTGGGCGAGGGTGCTGATGTCGAGCCAGATTGGGACATTGCGGCACAACCCGCCCCAGACTACGAGGTGGATCAGCGCATCAATTGGTGATGGACCCCAGCAGTGATTTCGACTGCTGCGGGGAGCAGCTGCGTGCGCGCCAGCCCCAAATCCATCTTGCAACCCAAGGCCTCGTCGTTGAGCGGCTGCGAGCGCTCAAATTGCCAGGGCCAGACGTGTTTCGTGGCCCCAAACCCGTGACATACTTGGCCTCATGCGGTTGAATTTCCTATCCGTTGTTCGCAGTGGGCGGTTCAACAAGCCAGCAAGTTGGCATCCCCCGATCTCAAACCTTGGGCAACGTCGCCAGAAATCATCTGTGAGGGTTATTAATGAGCAAGATCATCTTCCTGAATCAACCTAGCGTGGGGCATGTGAACACGCTTCTCAGTATTGCGTCTCAAATGAAAGACGATGGGCATTCTGTCCGATTTTTGGTGCCATATGTCAAGGGGATACGAACAGGCATTCAGATATTTGATACAGCCATTGAGGTTCCCCATCGAATCAGGCGAAACGGGCTTGATGTTGATTGCCTGCCGCCCGACCTTTCCGTGATATGGAATTCCCTTCTCTTGCCATTTAAATCAGGGCATGGCGAGACCATCCACGCCTTTAATATGTTTTTTCTAGCGGTAGAGCATTACGCGCGATGTGTCCTGAGATTCGTTGAACGATACAAGCCCGACATTCTGGTTAGTGATTTTGCCTTTCCAGCTGCGAGCCTGGCGGCTGAAATTGCCGGGATTCCCTATGCCGTGATCTATCATAGTGGTCTGCCCTTTCGTGGTGATGGAATTCCACCTTTTGGGAGCGGTTTGCCGATTGGGGATAACTACGCGAACTCAGACGACGGCTATGTTCGCCGGGAGAACCAGCTACTGAACCGAATTGACAAGCGCATGAATGCAGCAAGACGGGCTCTTGGTTTGACGCCAACTGAACCGGACATATTGCGGCGTCCATATTCGCCGTGGCTCAATCTGGTTGTCAGTGGCGCACATATGGAAGCGCCGCGCAATAACCTGACGGATTCCACGTTTTTTATTGGTCCTTGCTTTGGCAAGCGTGCAGAAGAAGCATTCTCATTTGACCCATTTCGGTCAGATAAATTCAAAATTTATGTTTCGCTCGGGACGGTTTTCAATAATAAGCCAGAGGTTTTCCGAAAGATCATGCGTGCGCTGGATACATCAGACTACCAGGTCATCATCAGTGCGGGCGGCGCTTATCAGAAGTTACAGCGGGACAGGGTATCCCAGAATGCAATCGTCTATAAAAGCGTCCCGCAAATCAGTGTGCTCAACAGAATTGACCTGTTTATCAGTCATGGCGGAAATAACAGCACAAATGAAGCTCTCGCTTCAGGAAAACCAATTATTGTCATGCCAGTGGGAGGAGAGCAAGCCGATAATGCAAGTCGCGTCGTCTATTTGGGAGTCGGTAAACGCATAGACATCGCAACATTTAGCGAAAAACAACTGCTCGACAGTGTGGAAGAAATACGGCACACGCCGTCCTTTCAAGAACGCGCCGTCAGTATTATGAATGGTCTCAAGTCAACCCAAGGAATGGTCCTAGCCTCGCAATATATTGCTTGGGTGGCGCAACAAAAGAAGCCGCTTAACAACAAAGATGGATTCCCGCCGTAGGAGAAAAGGGGCCAGGATCAAATTAACCCTGCACAGCCCCAATAAGTTTAAACAAAACCAGCCTCCAGCCCACGTGCTACCTGCGTAATGCGCTTCTGAGCAGATAGCGGTTTCGCACCAACTGCTGGACCCGTACACCCGCAGTCACACCGACCCCAGCGGCCACGCCATTGCCTACGACCAAGTGGGCAACGGCACCAGCGACCGCTACGCCGTAGCCCCGGCGAGCGTCGGTGCAGCCTGGAGCTTGGGGCTGAACAAAATTCTGGGCACCATCCACACCTACCCGACCTTGGCCGAAGCCAACAAATATGCGGCCGGGGAATGGAAGCGTGCCCATGCACCCCACAAAGTGCTGGCCTGGCTGGGGCGTTTTCATACGTGGATGCGGGGCTGAAAGAAACTCTTGTCGGGACAGGCATTAGGGCATCAGCGAGTCGATGTGAGGCTTGAGCCATGACGCTCAATCCATGCGCAAGACGCCGGGTTTATGCATAGAAATAGTGCCTTTGCGCACGCCTGGCGTGCGCAGGTAGTTATCAATTCAGAAGTGAATGAGTGTCTGCAGATGGCCTGTCAAGCCATACCAAGCGGATATAACTGGATATAAAAACAGTAACATGGTGCACCCAGCCCGAGCCAATACGCTCGCTCTGGCGCTGCACCATGCCTGTCGCCGCCCGTACCGCGCAAGCCTGCTCACACCCGCACGCGGGTGGGCCAGCGGGTGGCCAATCGGGCAGCAAATCCAAACTCTACAACCCGCACCACCCTGAGCGAACCCTGCTCTACCAAACCATAGCCGAGCACTTTGAGACCTGGTTTGAGTTGGCCAGCGCAGGCCAGTTCGACGGGCAGGGCGACCACCACACCCCAAAGCCCTATGTCCGCCAAGCCTTTCGCAAATATCTGGAATGCGGCATCTTTGCCCACGGCTTTGCCAGAGCCTGGTGTGACGACTGCGGCCACGACTACTTTGTGGCCTTTTCCTGCAAAGGCCGTGGCGTGTGCCCCTCGTGCAACACCCGGCGTATGGTGGAGACGGCGGCACACCTCACGGACCACGTCTTCCCCCGCCTGCCGGTGCGCCAGTGGGTGCTGTCGGTGCCAAAGCGGCTGCGCTACTTCATGCAGCGCGATGGGGGCAGTGCTGGGCATGGTGCTGCGTATTTTTCTGCGGGTCATCGCGCAAAGCCTGCAGACCCACAGCCCCGGTGCGGCACAGGTAGACAAGGCCGCCCTGCACATCGGGGCCATCGCCTTTATCCACCGATTCGGCTCCAGCCTGAACCAGCATGTGCATTTCCACGTCTGCGTGGTCGATGGGGTGATTGAGGCGGTGGCGGGCGAGGGCGACGCGGATGTTCCTCCAGCCCCTGCGCCGAGCGTCATCTTCCACCCGGCCAGCGCCATCGATGCGGATGCCGTTGCCCAAGTGCAGACCACCCTGCAAAAACGCATCCTGCGCGCCTTCGTCGCTCGGGGCCTGCTGGAGAGTTGTGACGCCAAAGACATGCTGGCCTACACGCACAGCGGCTTCTCGGTGGATGCCGGTGTGTGCATCCAAGCACACGACCGCGCTGCGCTGGAGCGCTTACTGCGCTACTGCGCCCGCCCGCCCTTTGCCATGGACCGCCTTCGCAAAGAGGGCGCAGCCCTGGTGTACCGCTGTGCCAAGCAGCGCAGCGAGCCCACCAGTGACAAGCGCGGTGCCAAGGTAGACGAAATCACCCTCACACCGCTGGAGCTGATCGACCGCATAGCAGCCCTGGTGCCGCCACCACGCACGCATCGGCACCGCTACTTTGGTGTGCTGGCCCCGAATTCGCCGCTCAGGGCTGCGGTCACAGCGCTTGCAGCACCGGCCCACCCGGCCACGGCGCAGCCGAGCACCACGGGGGAGGGTGCGCCTGGTGTGGCACCGCTGGGCAATGTGCTCCCAGGCCAGAGCGGGCCTGCAGAGCCGGTGCCGCCCAAGCGCCCAGCGCACTACCTGTGGGCCGTTTTGATCGCCCGCATTTACGAGGTTTTCCCGCTGCTGTGCCCAAAGTGCGGTGGCCAGATGCGTCTGATTGCGTTCATTACCGAGGGCACGCAGATCAAGAAGATTCTGAACCACATCGGGGTGGAGACTGATCCCCCGCACATCTCCCCGGCACGCGGGCCACCGCTGTGGGAGGACGGTGGTGATGCGCAGACAGGTGAAGGGGTGCAAAGCGAGTCGGGTTGGGATTTAGCAGAGCAACCAGCCCCGACTACGAGGTAGACCAGCGCATCAGTTGGTGAATGGGCGAAGCGACGATTTTGAATCGCTGCAGGGTAGGCCTGCGCCCGACGCACCCGCAGCAGCGCTATAGGCTCTGGCGACGGTGCATTTTGCTGGTGAACCAGCAACGCGGGCAAGAAACTCAGGGTTTTCACGGGGCTCGAAGGCTATACCGGGGCGCGATACTTCGGCTAGGGCGGTTGAATGGCCTATCCGTCATGGCGGGCGTGGTGAACATGTTCCCCCACACGGCGCATGTGGAAAGCATGGCGGTGTTTGAGTTGCAGGGGTAAGGGCTGCTTGAAGGACGGATGGTGTTGCAAGGGGCGCGTGTAGCGCCCCCTTTATTTTTTTTGTCTGATCAAAACGCAAATGCTGCGACAGGCATTTGCTGTACGACCACCAAACCACCCTGAATGCACGCAAGGTGCGCCTGCGCCCTGGGCAGCAATTTGCGGTAGTAGAACTGCGCGGTTTGCACCTTGGCGTGGTAGAAGTCGGCTTGCTCGGGGTTTTCGGACAGACGACGCGAGGCCGTCTCGGCCATCCAGGCCCATATATAGGCCAGGGTGACATAGCCCGAAAAATACAGGTAGTCCACGGCGCTGCCACCGACCTCATCGCGGTTCATCAGTGCTTTCATGCCAATGTCCATGGTCAGGTCGCTCCAGGTTTTGTTCAATGACTGGAGTGGGGCGACGAATTCGTCCATGCCCGCTTGTGCTGCGTGGGCCTCGCAGAACTTGTGAATGATGCGGGTGAATTTTTTGAGCAATTCGCCCTGTGTTTGCAGTACTTTGCGGCCAAGTAAATCCAAGGCCTGGATTTCGGTGGTGCCTTCGTACAGGCAGGCGATGCGGGTGTCGCGCACGATTTGCTCCATGCCCCATTCGCGGATGAACCCATGCCCACCGTACACCTGCACACCATGTTTGGCGGCTTCACTGCCCATTTCGGTGAGGAATGCCTTGGCGATGGGGGTCAGAATGCTCATCAGGTCGTCCGCCTGCTGCCGCGCTTCGGGGGTGGAGGCGTGCGCGGCCAGGTCGATTTGCGTCGCCAGCCAGTACACCAGTGCGCGGCCACCTTCGGCAAAGGTTTTTTGTGTCAGCAGCATGGTCCGCACGGCGGGGTGGACGATGATGGGATCGGCCTCCAGCTCCGGGTGGCTAGGGCCGTTGAGTGAACGCATGGCCACGCGGTCTTTCGCATAGCGCAGGGCACCCTGGAAGGCCCCTTCGGCTGCGCAGACGCCCTGCACGGCGGTGCCCACCCGCGCCGCGTTCATGAAAGTGAACATGCACTGCAGCCCTTTGTTGGGCTCGCCGATGAGAAAACCCGTGGCGCCATCGAAGTTGATGGTGCAGGTGGCTGACGCCTTGATGCCCATCTTGTGCTCAATGCCACCGCAGTGCACGCCGTTGCGGGGCCCCACCTCGCCACCAGCATCGGGCAGGTATTTGGGGACGATGAAGAGCGAAATACCTTTGGTGCCTTTGGGGGCGTCGGGCAAACGGGCCAGCACGATGTGCACGATGTTGTCGGCCATATCGTGTTCCCCCGCCGAGATAAATACCTTGGTGCCGTGCAGGGCGTAGGAGCCGTCGTCCTGCTCAATGGCCTTGGTGCGGATCAACCCCAGGTCCGAGCCGGCATGCGACTCGGTCAAACACATGGTGCCAGTCCAGATGCCGTTGGTCATTTTGGACAGGTAGGTGTTCTTTTGCGCATCGGTGCCATGTGCCTTGATGGTTTCAATGGCGCCCCGCGACAGGCCGGGGTACATGCCCCAGGACCAGTTGGCGGTGCCATTCATTTCGCCCACGGCAATGTCCAGGGAGGGCGGTAGGCCCTGGCCTCCATACGCCTGCGGGGCGGACAGCGAGCCCAGCCCCAGGTCGAGGTACTGGGCGTAGGCCTCCTTGAAACCTTTCGGGGTGGTGACGGTTCCGTCGTGGTAGTGGCACCCTTCTTCGTCGCCGCTGCGGTTCAAGGGCGACAGTTCCTGCTCGGCGAAACGGGCGCCCACGTCCAGGATGCTGTCCACCAGTTCGCGGTTGACTTCGGCGAAGGCGGGAATGGAGGTGTAGTGCTGCTCCACGTTGAGCAGTTCGTGCAATACAAAGCGCATGTCGCGCAGGGGGGCTTGGTACAGATTCATGGGGGGTGTCGGTGAAGAGGGATAGGAAGCGTGGCCCCTGCTTTGGGGCCACGCGGGGAGTGGTTGTACGGTGGCAACCAGTCAGGGCAAGGCCCAGCCGAGTGCAAACGCAGCCAGCCCGGCAGGAATGGCGGTGGCGGAAATCCGATCCACCCAGCGGGAGTAACGGATGACGGCGCCCAGGTCTTGGCGCTCGGCGGCGCGTTTGCGCAACACGATGGGGACAACGCACAGCACGTTGCCCAGCACGGCCAACGCGCCCGCCGCCACCTTGAGCGCATACAGCCCACTCATGCGCTGCGGCTCCAGCAGGGCCAACCCTGTGGCCAGCACCACCAGAAAGGTCGGCATTTCCAGACATGTGTCGATCTGAAAGTGCAGGCGTGCCACGTTGAAGCCATGTTGGTGGCTATGGGCGCGGCCGCGTTCCAGCAGGTATTCCACGCCCACGACGCCGAGCCAGAACGCAACCGCGAACAGATGGATGGTGAGTAATACAGATGGGCTCATGGCAGCTTGCCTTACCGGCCCTTGAACTGCGCGGCGCGGCGCTGCATGAAGGACATCACACCTTCACGCGCGTCTTCCGTCACCATTAGCTTGTGAATTTCCGGCACCAAATGCTGGAATGCAGCCTGCTGGCCTTCCTCCACACCTATGCGTGCCGAGCGCAGCGTGGCGGCCACACCCAGTGGGGCCTGGGCGGCAATCGTATTGGCCAGCTCCAGCGCGCGGGACAGGACTTGGTCGGGGCTGACCACTTCCTGCACCATACCGATACGGTAGGCGGTGGCCGCGTCAAGTTCGTCGCCCGTCAACAGGTAGCGCATGGCGTTGCCCCAGCCCGAAGCTGCCACCCAACGCTGGTTGGCGCCACCAAAGGGGAAGATGCCGCGCTTGATTTCGATCTGGGCCATGCGGGTGTCGTCACCTGCCACCACGATGTCGGAGGCCAGCATCAATTCAATGCCCAGGGTCAGGCACAGGCCCTGCACGGCGCACACCAGCGGCTTGGTGCGGGTCTTGCCGTGCACGCCGACGGGATCGAATGCACCTTCTTCAACGATGCCTGCGTCACCGGCCATGGCGGGTGCCACATCCATCAAGTCCAGGCCTGCGGTGAAGTCTTCACCATGGGTGAAGAGGACGGCAGCGCGCAGCTCGGGGTTGGCTTCGTACTCGCCAATGGCGGCGGACAGCTCGCGCAGCATGGCCAGGTTGAAGGCGTTTTTCTTGTCCACGCGGTTCAGGCCAATCAGAAAGACATGGCCGCGAACTTCGCGCGAAATGGGGGAGGCTGTGGATGTCATGGTGAATTCCTTGTCAAAAGTTGTAAGTTCCAAAACGGAACTTGATCGCATCATAGTTCCAAAACAGAACTTAGTTGTTACACTGGCGACATGCGATGGGATGAAATTCATGAAACGCCGTGCTCGATTGCCCGTGCGCTCTCGGTAGTGGGCGACCGTTGGACTGGCCTGATCGTGCGCGACGCCTTTTTTGGGCATTCGGCGCTTTGACGAGCTGCAGCGCAGCCTGGGTATGTCACGCCACCGCCTGGCCGACCGGCTGGAGCGGCTGGTGGCCGAAGGCGTTTTGGAGCGGCGGGAGTACCAGAACAATCCACCCCGCTTCGAATACCGCCTCACCGAAAAAGGGCGCGACCTTTATCCCGTCATCCTTTTGCTCAAGCAGTGGGGCGACCGCTGGATGGTCGGCCCCGAAGGCCCCCCGGCCCTGCACCGCCACCGCAACTGCGGCCATATCACCACCGCCGTGCTGACGTGCTCCGAATGCAAGGAAACCCTTTCACCCTTTGACATGCAGGTCGAGCCCGGCCCCGGCCTTGCAAGCAGCCCACCCGAGTCCAGCGCGCCGTCTGCATAGCAGTTTCGCGGCATCAATTGGCCACGGCTGAAGCGTGCGGAACCTGCGCGACAGTGGTGTGTTATGTCAGTTGACATAATTTGGGTTTTCTCCAAATCCCGAATTGCACATGCCAACTGATACTTCCATTTCCAGCGTATTGCGCGCGCCCCTTGCTGCCGTTGCCGACGAAGGCCTGGCCGGGCGAGATTTACCAACGATCGTTGCGGTGAAGCCCGTTGGCGACGGTCGTTTTACCGGGCCCTGCCATGACATCGGAACACCCTCGGTTTATGGCGGGCTGGTGTTGGCGCAGGCGGTGATGGCCGCCAGAGCCACCTTGCCCGCGCAGGGGGAGTTGCATTCCCTGCATGCATATTTCCTATCACTCGGGGTGCAAGCGCCCATCGACTATGCCGTAGAGCGCTTGCGCGACGGGAAAAACTACAGCGCCCGCCGGGTGACGGCATCGCAAAGCGGCGGCGTCATTTTTGAAGCCACCGTATCGGCCCAGGTGCCGGAGCCCGGCATGGACGCCCACCCGCCGCAGCCAGCGGTGGTTGGCCCCAGCGGACTGCAAAGTGAGACCGCGTACCGGGCCCAGACCGCCGAACAATGGCCCGTGCACCAGCGCGCCTTGCGATTGGCCCCTTTAGGCATTGAGTACCGGCGTGAAACGCCGCTGGACATGCTCAACCCGGTTCGTGCAGAAGGGCCGACCCGCATCTGGCTCAAGGCCTGCCAAAACCTGCCTGGAGATATGGCCTTGCACCAGGCCTTGCTGGCATATGCGTCCGACCATGGTTTGCTGGTGACCGCCATTGCCCCCTACCCGCTGAGTCTGGCGCGCGGCGAAGTACGCCTGGCCAGCCTGGACCACACGCTGTGGTTCCACCGCCCGTTTCGCATGGATGACTGGTTGCTGTACGTGGTCGAGTGCCGCAATATCGGTGGAGGACGGGCCCTGTGCAAAGGTGAATTTTTTCAGCAGGGTAGGCTGGTGGCCTCCGTTGCGCAGGAAGGGCTAATGCGGGTAGCACCGGCGGCGCAGGCACGCCAGCCGGTGGCTGCGTAGGCTGTAACGCCTCAGAACATGCTCTTATGCCTGGGCGCTTGCGATGCGCACCACGAGCAGGGCTTCCAATTCCTGCAGTACATCGTCCAAGGCTTGCGGGCTGCGTGCGGCGCGGCAGAGGGCGACCGTGCCTTCAATCGCGGCCACGCACAATACCGCCAAGCGCTTGGCTTGGGCGGTGTCCACACCCTCTTGGCACAAGGCATCAGTCAGGATGGTTTCCCAACGACCAAAGGCGGCGTGTGCCAAAGCCCTCAATTTTTCGGGCTGGCCCGGTGATTCGGGCGCGGCACCCTCCGTACTGGTCAGGGGCTCCACGGCCACGGCCATCACGGCGCAACCGGCTTCAAAGTCCGACGCAAGCAGAAGCGCACGCCACCAACCAATGAAGCTGCGCAAGCCCGCCACCACGCCCTTGTCCGCCACGGCGCTGTGCAGCGGAACGGCCACCGCGTCGGACGCAAAGGCGATGGCCTCTTCCAGCATCTGCATCTTGCCACCGGGAAGTGATGCGCAAGCGAGCCGCGCGGGGTGCCCGTGTGGTCTACCACGTTGCGCAGACTGGTGCCATTGATCCCCCGGCGACTGATCAGGTCGGCGGCGCCAGAAATCATTTTTTCGCGGGTGTTCAGGGACATGTGTTTCGCATTCCAACTATGACGACCCCCGGGCGTCAGCAATGCTACCCCGCATTTGCACGAATATGACATTCGTCATATTTACTAGCAAACCGTACCTCTCTTTTCATCCATAAGGAGTTCCCCCATGTCCCGTCTTCCCCAGATTCCCCCCAACCCGGACACCATCACCCAGGCATCGCTCGACAGCCCGCAGGGTTGGATGGACCCTACCCCTTGAGGCCGATGTCATTGTGGGCGATCGAAGTGAAAACCGCGCGAGTACTGCGCACCGTGGGCACGGTGACACCCTACAAGGCGGTTTCGTTCTTCACCGCCCAGCCTTCCCGCTTTCACTGGCGCTTTGACAATGACGAGGCGTTTGTTGTAGAGCTTGCCGATGGAAAAATTGGTGGGGTCGGGAAAGTCCACAATGATGACGTTATTTGCGCGCCCAGTGGTTGGCTCTGCCTGTGACGAAGCTGGATATAAACCCAGTATCATCAGGCACCCAGCCCACGCTGGCACTGCCCCATGCCCGCCACTGCACGCCCAACGCAAGCGCATTCACACGCGGGCGGGCAAGCGGGTACAAAGCCAAAGCTCTACAACCGGCACCACCCCGAGCGGACCCTGCTGTACCAAACCATAGCCGAGCATTTTGAGACCTGGTTTGAGTTGGCCAGTGCCGGTCAGTTCGATGGCCAGGGCGACCACCACAGCCCCAGGCCCTATGTCCGCCAAGCCTTTCGCAAATATCTGGAATGCGGCATCTTCGCCCATGGCTTTGCCCGGGCGTGGTGTGATGACTGCGGGCACGACTACTTCGTGGCCTATTCCTGCAAAGGCCGGGGCGTGTGCCCCTCGTGCAACACCCGGCGCATGGTGGAGACGGCGGCGCACCTCTGCGACCACGTCTTCCCCCGCCTGCCGGTGCGCCAGTGGGTGCTGTCGGTGCCGAAGCGACTGCGCTATTTCATGCAGCGTGACGGGGCAGTGCTCAACATGGTGCTGCGCATCTTCCTGCGGGTCATTGCGCAAAGCCTGCAGACCCACAGCCCCGGTGCGGCAAATGTGGACAAGGCGGCCAAGCACATCGGCGCCGTGGCGTTTATCCACCGGTTCGGCTCCAGCCTGAACGCTCATGTGCACTTCCACGTCTGTGTGGTCGATGGCGTGTTTGAGGAAATACCGGTGGCGGTGGTGGGCCAAACCGACGTCCAATCCTCACCACCGGGCATCGTTTTTCACCCGGCCAGTGCTATCGACGAGACCGCTGTGGCCCAGGTACAGACCGATTTGCGCCGACGCATCCTGCGCGCCTTCGTCGGCCGGGGCCTGATCGAGAAGGCTGATGCCAAAGAGATGCTGGCCTACCAGCACAGCGGCTTCTCGGTGGACGCCGGTGTCTGCATTGAAGCAGACGACCGCGCAGCCCTGGAGCGCTTGCTGAGGTATTGCGCCCGCCCACCCTTTGCCATGGAACGCCTTCGCAAAGAGGGCGCAGCCCTGGTGTACCGCTGCGCCAAACAGCGCAGCGAGCCCACCAGTGACAAGCGTGGCGCCAAGGTGGACGAACTGCACCTCACAGCGCTGGAGCTGATCGACCGCATTGCCGCCCTGGTGCCACCACCGCGCACCCACCGGCATCGCTACTTTGGTGTGCTGGCGCCGAACTCGCCGCTGCGCTCAGCGGTTACGGCCATGGCGGATGCCCAGCCAGATGCCACGGGCGATGACGCACACCGCCCCGCGCCGCTGGGCAATGCAATTTCACCCACGCCCGAACCCGTACCGACCAAGCGCCCGGCCCACTACCTGTGGGCGGTGCTGATCGCCCGCATCTACGAGGTGTTCCCGTTGCTGTGCCCGCTATGTGGCGGGCAGATGCGCCTGATCGCCTTTGTCACCGAGGGCAGGCAGATCAGGCGGATTCTGGATCACATCGGGGTGGACTCGGAGCCCCCGCACATAGCCCCAGCGCGCGGACCACCGCTGTGGGATGACTGCGGTGATGCGCAGATGGATGACGGGGCGCAAACCGAGCCAGATTGGGCAACCGACTGGGATGGGGCAGCTCAACCGGTACCCGACTTTGAGGTCGATCAGCGTATCAACTGGTGAGAGGTCAAAGTGGCGATTTTGAATCGCTGCGGGATGTCTCTGCGCTCGGTACATGCCGCGCCCAGCACATCACGCTCTTGAACATCAAGCCCTGGTGGTGAATCTGCCAGGTGGGGCGCTAAATGGACTGCTTCACGCGGATCGCAGGCGCTTCTAAGGTGCGATACTTGGCCTCATGTGGTGTCTCGTATTCCGTCGTCGTCCCAACACTTCGTGCACCCCCTGGCCCAAAAAACATGTGGGGCGGCATGTTTTATTGACTCCACCAGCCCTTGGGCGTTGATGGAGATCACGCCATCGACCATGTTGTCCAGGATGGTCTGGGTGTGCAGGGCGGCGTCGCGCAGGGCCTGTTCGTCGGCCTGGCGCTGCGCGCGTGCGGCAATGCGGTCCGAAATTTCCCGCAGCACGAGCACGGTGCAGACTTCCTCGAACTGCACCATGCGGATACCCTGCACCTCGGCGTCAAACACCTGACCGTCCGGGCGCAGGAACTGGCTTTCGCTGCGGGCGAGAGTAGCTGGCCCTGCTCCAGTGCGTGCATGCGGGCGGCTTGTTCCTCGCGGAAATCGGCGGCACCAGTGACACCAGGCTGCGCCGGCGCAGGTCCTGCTCACCCTCGCCCCCGAACATGGCCACGGCCGCCGGATTGGCATAGGCAATCAGGCCGTTGCATTGGACCAGCATCGCGTCTGGAGACCATTCCACCAGCGTGCGGAAGAAAGACTCGCTGCGCCCTTGCGCATCGGTACAGCCTGACGCGGGGGCGTCCAGTACCTGGAACACCGCGAAAGCAGGGCACTGCTGCTCGTCGGGCACCGGGTGGCACAGCAACTGCGCTGCGTGCCCGTTTTGCAAGCCGGAAGTGGGCGCTGGGGCACTGCAACGCACGGGCATGCCCGTGGCGAAGGCCTGCTGCTGGGCCTGCGCCAGTGCAGCAAGCCAGGCAACGGAAATGGCACCGGCTGTACCTGCGGCGCGCAGTTGTTCCAGGTCTGCTCCCAGGGTCTGTACGGCGCTGTGGTTCACCAGTACCCAGTGGCCATCGGCGTGGCGCACGAGGCAGGGCACCGCCATGGCGTCGAACACCGCCTTGCAGGCGATGGGGTGGTGGTTCAGCAGGGTGTAGAGGGTTTGGTCATTCATCAGGGCAGGTGGAACACCTGCACCGCGCGTGCAAGTCCCACAGCGCCCGATTTTAGGCCCGCCGCAGCCGCTGCCGACTGCTCGGCCAGGGCTGCATTTTGTTGGGTCATGTCGTCCACATGGCGCACGGCCTCGTTGATCTGCGCAATGCCCTGGGCCTGGGTGTGTGTGGCATGGTCGAACTGCGCAATCAGCGTCCCGACCTCCTGCACGCTGCGGGCCACGTGGTGCACGGTTTCACCGGCGCTGTGCATTTGTTGCGTGCCCTCGGTGATTTGCTGCCCACTTTGCGCAATCAGGGCACGGATTTCACGGGCGGCGCTGGCACTGCGCCCAGCCAGCGCACGCACCTCGGTGGCCACCACCGCAAAGCCGCGGCCCTGCTCGCCCGCCCGGGCCGCTTCCACGGCGGCATTGAGCGCCAGCAGGTTGGTTTGAAAGGCAATACCTTCAATGGTGCTGATGATGTCGGTCATGCGCTGCGACGACTGCGCGATGGCCTGCATGGCGTTGTCCACCCGCTGTACGGCCTGTGCGCTGGCCGACGCCGCAGCATTGCTTTGCTTGCTTTGCTGGTCGATACGCTCCACCGTAGAGGTTGCCTCGTGCACCGCATCGGACAGTTCACTCCTAAGGTCGCAGTTTCCGTGAGCCGGCCTGCGACTCGGTGCGGTCCGAGAGGTTGGTAGCCCTTCGGCAATTTCGCTGGAAGTCTGGCTGGAAGCGGTCGATTTGCGAGCGCACGTCGCCCACCACCGCTTGCAGGTTGATCTGGATTTGGAACAGGCTGCAGCAGGGCGTTGAAAGGTGGCACAAAGCCGCTGGGCGCTTGTGTCGTGAGGTTGCAGCTGGCCAAGGCATCGGCGAAGGTGCTGGCGGCATCCACCGCCGGCGAGAAAGCCCGGTGAAACCACCACCACAAGGCGGCGCAGCCACCCCCCACCGTGCCCAGTTGAGCCCAGCAGGGAAAACCCTGCAAGTCCAACAAGAAGGGCAGGGGGCTGACCAGTATTACTGCCATCATGCCTGCGCCCGTGCGCTGCGAGAGGTTGGTGCGCGAGCGCTACACCGCCTGGGCGTGGAAGTGCTGCAAGGCTATGCGCGCATCACTGACCCGTGGACGGTGGAAATCAAATCGAACGATGGAGGCACCCAGCGCCCACCACCCGCGCCATCGTTATTGCCGCAGGAGCCCGTCCGCTTCGTGCCGCCGCTACGGGTCTGGATGACGGGTTATGTGACCAGCGACACCCTGTGGGACGAATTTTCCAAACGCGATGCGCCCACCGCGCGGCTGGTGGTGCTGGGCGGCGGCCCGATTGGTTGCGAACTGGCGCAGAGTTTTGCCCGCCTGGGCTCCAAGGTGACACAAATTGAGATGGCCCCGCGCCTCATGATCCGCGAAGACACCGAGGTTTCTGACCTGGCCCGCGACTCCCTGACCCGCGACGGTGTGGATGTGTTAACCAGCCACCAGGCCCTGCGCTGCGAGCGGGAGGGCGAGGGCGAGGGCGAGGGCGAGGGCGAGGGCAACGACGCCCGCAAATTCATCGTCGTTGCGCACCAAGGCGTCGAGAAACGTATCGAGTTTGATGCCTTGCTCTGCGCCGTGGGCCGCGTGGCCCGCCTGCAGGGTTATGGTCTGGAAGAACTGGGTATTCCCACACAGCGCACCGTGGCGGTGAACGATTATCTGGAAACGCTGTACCCCAACATCTACGCGGCGGGCGATGTGGCTGGGCCTTTACCAATTCACCCACACCGCTTCCCCACATGGTTCGTATGCCGCGTAAACGCGCTGTTTGGGCACTTCAAAAAGTTCAAGGTGGACTATTCGGTGGTGCCGTAATACCTTTATCGAGCCCGGTGGCGCGGGGTGGGCCCCGCTATGAGCAAGATGCCAAAGAGAAAGGCATTGCCTATGAGGTCACACAATACGGCATTGACGACCGGACTGCGCTGATAGCGGACGGCACGGCGCACGGTTTTGTCAGTGCTGACGGTGCCGGGCAAAGACTGCATTTTGGGCGCGTGACCATCGTTGGTGAACACGCGGCGATTTAATGGGCGGAGTTTGTGCTGGCCATGAAACACGGCCTGGGGCTGAACAAGATTCTGGGCACCATCCACACCTACCCCACACTGGCCGAGGCCAACAATATGCCGCCGGGCAATGGAAGCGAGCCCATGCGCCCCACAAAGTGCTGGCCTGGCTGGGGCGCTTTCATACGTGGATGCGGGGCTGAAAGGCACACCTGTTGGGACAGGCTGCAGGGCGTCAGCCGGTCGATGTGAGGACCGGCCCATGACGCTCAATCCATGCGCAAGACGCCGGGTTTGTGTGTCAAATAGTGCCTTTGCGCACGTCTGGCGGGTGCAGGTAGCTATCAATTCAGGAGTGATTGCCCGCATCTACGAGAGGTCACCGTCTGTAAAATTATTTCGTTGTTCTGTCGTTGTTCAGAAAATACTTGACACCGATATTTCTGCCGTCTACACTTCATCGGAACAACAACTGAACAACGGAGTTTTACCATGGAAAAACGATTCGCTGCAACACTGAGCCGCTCGCAAGGTCGCAGTGCGTGGGCTGTGATATTCCGCCATCCTGCTCGGATTGACCCGAATACAGGGAAGGCAGGAATCAGGGTTAGGCAAGGTCTGGGCACGTCCGACGATGCCGAAGCAAATGAGTTGAAGGACCAACTCAATCAGATATTGGGCGACGAGGCATTCTGGAGCATGGCCGCCAAAGCCGAAGCCGAAAAGCGCTTCCACCGCCGCGTCGTTGAAATCTTTTTCATGGAATGGAGCCAGAGCAAAGTGACTTTGGTTCTGTGCGCGAG
Organism: Candidatus Rhodoferax bjergmarkensis; assembly: GCA_016708345.1. Lineage (GTDB taxonomy): Bacteria > Pseudomonadota > Gammaproteobacteria > Burkholderiales > Burkholderiaceae_C > Rhodoferax > Rhodoferax bjergmarkensis. The sequence goes on along the minus strand of JADJFX010000007.1, from coordinate 111,552 downwards.
GCAGTCATTCCCTTGCCAAAATCCCAAGACTCGGAATACCGGCGGGCGCTACTGCTCGGAACCACAGGTGCTGGTAAAACAACACTGCTCAGACAATTGATCGGTACGGACCCTGAAACTGAGCGATTTCCGTCGACATCGACCGCCAAGACTACTGTCCACGAAACTGAGGTGGTTCTGGCGCCAGGACCATACCAGGCGGTTGTCACATTCTTTCCGATTGATGAAGTTCGTGAGCATTTGAACGAGTGCATTTCCGAGGCCGTACTGGCAGCGTACAGAGGGGATGCAGACAAGGAAATGCTGCGCAAATTGCTCATGCATGTGAATCAGCGATTTCGCTTCAACTACGTTCTCGGCAACGGTCCACATGCCCCTGAGCTAGATGACGAAGATGATGATGAGGACGAAGTTGAGGTTACTCCAGTCGAAGAGACAGCCGCTGACCAAGCGATTGATCTCAATGCCACCAATGCTTTGCTTACCAAGTGTCTTTCTGAACTGCGATCTATAGCAACGCGACACGGCAATCAACTGAAAGGTGAAATTGGCGCAATTGACGAAAAAGATCAGCGTGTGGTCGATGAGCTGTTTGAGGAGTGAACTGGATCGACGACTTCGTGAGGACGAGGATTTCCATCGCGTTAGCGACGAATTAATGGATGAGATTGAGCGAAGGTTTCCCCCCCTTCTTGACCAAGGTGCTGTTCGCCGCAGCAAGCAGGGATGGCCACAGTCCTGGTCATGGCAAACCGACGACCGGGTTGCTTTATAAAGGCAGTGACCCGCTTCTCTAGCAATCATTCACCTCGCTTTGGAAAGCTGTTGACGCCACTGGTAAACGGCGTTCGGGTCTCAGGCCCATTCATGCCGGAATGGAATGATGGGCAACAACCTAAGTTGGTTCTTCTGGATGGCGAAGGTCTGGGTCACACGCCAAAATCGGTGGCAGCAATTTCGACATCTCTAACCCGGCGAATCGAATCGACCGATGCAATCGTTTTAGTTGATAACGCGACCATTCCCATGCAGGCCGCTCCAGTTGCCGCAATGAGAGAAATGATCACGACCGGTAGCGCTAGAAAGCTGCTACTTGTATTTACGCATTTCGATGAAGTGAAAGGCGACAACCTGCCTAACGCAGCAGCCAAAGAGCAACATGTATTGGCCTCAGCCGAAAACGTCTTGGCCTCTATTGGTGAAGAGCTGGGGCCGTTCGCAGAACGTGCGCTACGGGGCCGACTGAAGGAAGCGTGCTTCTTTGTCGGCAGTATTGATGAGCACCTAGATACAACCAAGAAAACGCAAAAACGTGCCATCGGTGAATTGCAAAAATTGCTGTCCGCGATCGACGCAATCGTCGAAAAGCCGGCACCAGTGCATGCCACGCCAGTTTACGACCGCATGAATTTGGTTCTCGCCGTAAAGAACGCAGCCGAGAGTTTTCACGACGCATGGTGGCCGCGCCTCGGATTAGCATACAAGCCAGGCGTCGGCAAAGAGCACTGGAAGCGCATTTGGGCCTTGAGCAGACGACTCAGCACGCCAGGCTTTAGTGACGAGTATGACAACCTAAAGCCAGTCGCGGACCTTCGCAAGCAACTGCAAGATCGCCTTTATGTCCTCCTGCAAAACCCCCTGCGTTGGGAGCCTGCGGAACCCACCGATGATGCTCAAAAGCAGCAGGTATTTGACGAACTGGCCAATACCATTTCGGCCAAGATTCTAGATCTTTCGACACGGCGGGTACGAGCAGAAAGAATGTCGGAGTGGCAATCGGCGTTCAATCAGACCGGTCGAGGATCAAGCTATGCGCGCGCATCAATAATCGGCGAGCAAATCTACGAGCGTGCTGCGCCGATTCCAGACGTTACTCCTTCTCCTGATCGAAACTCCTTTTTGCACGAGGTTGCCGCTGTCGTGGAAACCGTCTGCAAAGAAGCAGGTGCGAATCTCGCATGATCCTAGAGTCCGTGCGGTGGACCTGCAGTAAGGGATCTCCCATTGGCCGACCTCCGTCAATAGGGCGAGCAAAATACTGCGCTCCCCCCGCAGTGCGAGGGTCATATCTTGCAATCAAGCAGTGCTACTCCTTTGATAGCTGTTCGCGCTTATTTCACGTACGCTGGTGGCCGATTTGACTTGAAAAATGTTGGTCTGACCTTGGTGGCGGGCTTTGGGTAGACCCTGCAACGGCGGCAGCCATCCCGGATTTGCCGCGCATTGTGGCTTTTCGCAATGTGCTTATTCATGGCTACGCCGATGTTGACGACCGAGTTGTATGGGGCGTCATTGATGCCAGTTTGGTCGCGTTACAAGAAGCGCTGAATTTGCTTTTGGAATTCGATGAAATAACCGCCGATAAATTTCCTCGTCCTTAGCTTAGGGATGCAGAAGTAACCAATATCCCGTTTTTGACGGCACTGCCGGGCGCATTGCTTCGTTATCCTTCGCTTATTTGGCTAGCCAAACCGCGCTCAGGACGCCTTGCACTGCATCCCGCCAGCACCGCCCAAAAGCCAGCTTACTGCTGCCCTGAAGTCAACTGGTCTACAATCTGGTCTGCTTCATTTTCGGTACAGCGTATGCCTCCCCTTCAAACCATTGGCAGCTACGAAACCAAGACCCATTTGGCGGATTTGTTGCGTCAGGTGCGCGCGGGGCAGGGCTTTACCATTACCCAGCGTGGCGAGCCAGTGGCTGATTTGTTGCCCACTGGCAGCGGCATCCGGCGCGCCGGTGTGCAGGCGGCCGCGCGCATGCGGCAATTTATGCAAGATGCCCCACCCCTGCCAGCAACTCCGTTCGACCTGCGTCAACTGATGGACGAAGGTCGGGATTGAAGCCCTGGGCTCGCACGGCATGCGCTTTGTTTTAGACAACTCCGTCGTCATGCGTTGGCTGCTGCAAGATGGCAGCGACGAACGTCTGGGCTATGCCCGTCACGTGTTGGATTTGCTGGCGCAAGATGGGGCACAGGCCGTGGTGCCGGGCATCTGGGCATTGGAGGCCGCCAACGTACTGGTCAAGGCGCAGGCCAGGGGCTTGGTGGCGGAAGCACGGTCGGCGGCATTTGTGGGTTTGTTAGACGATATGGCGTTTAGCACCGACACCCGCACGGCAGAGCGCGCTTTGGGCGACACCTTGCAACTGGCGCGCCGTTTCAAGTTGTCGTCTTACGATGCTTCCTATCTGGAACTGGCTCTGCGCGAAGGCCTGCCACTGGCCACGCTGGACGACGCACTGCGCGCAGCAATGCAGCAGACGGGTGTGGCGCTGGTGTAGGTCCGGCGAGACGCAGCGCGAATCGGGACGCGCGATGCAGATGACGCCCGAAGTGACGGTCAGGATGAACGCGGTCTGGCAGGGGCCGGGTTTGTGTGTCAAATAGTGCCTTTGCGCACGTCTGGCTTGCGGAAGCAGCTATTAATTCAGGAGTAAATCAGCGCCCGTGGATGGCATGCCAGGCCGATACGGCTGGAGAGTTGACCCTCGCACAGGCCGATACACCCTGCCGCAGGCAGGCATATGATCCATCAGCCTGCCAGATAGCCCGGAGCCCTGCGATGACCCGCCTGACCAAACTCAAACTACCCCTGTCTGCACCCCCCGCCAAGTCGCATCGGGCGGCCGATGCCCCTGCCGGGACTGAGGCTTACCGCGCCCCGGTCGCTCATCAGCTGCAGCATCATCCATTGCGGCAACTACACCGTGGCCCGGGCCCTGGTCTTGCTGGCTTCGCGCGGGACTGGGGTGCGGTCGTGAAGGCCGGACTTGCGACCCTCCTGCTCGCCACGGTCCTGACCGGGGCCGGTGCCCTTGCGGCACCCAAGCCAGACTCCGACCAAACTGTCCTCGCAACCAAAGCGGCAATGGATGCGTTCTTTTCTATGGAGGGATCGACGCCAGAGGGCGTCAGTAACTCTTCCGCCCCTGACGGGTTCCAAGGTGGCGGCGAAGCCGAACTGATCGCCTACCTGAGCGAACAGCGCGGGCATGGTGCGCGGTGGGATCGATACCGCTACCTCGGCACACTGCTCCATCACAGCCTGCGCGCGGGATTTGACGATGTGGCCAGGTGGCTGCTGCGCAACGGTGCCGACCCCACCCAGCGCATTGACGCAGGTGGGCTGGATGCGCTGGGCGTCGCGGTTCGGATGGAGCGCTGGTCACTCGTTCGCACCTTGCTGCGGCATGCCGCCTATCAGCGTTTGGCGAAGGACGAAGTTGCCGAGCGACTGTGGGCTGGCGCGATAACCCGGGAGCATAGATCGGCGCTGCTGCGCTTGCGCCCGGCCGTGCCAGTCCCTGACCTGGGCAAGGCGGGATCTCCCTTGCTGGCCACAGTGCTTTGCTCTGCCGATCTGACCATCGCCAGTGGGCTGCTGGCGCAGGTGAGCACGCCAATTGCCCTGGAGCCCAAACCGCGTTGCTCCGATTTCGAAGCCCCTGCGCCGCACCGCATGGACTTCAAGGCCTGGCACGCCCTGGAAGCAAAGTTCACGCAAGCGTTATTGCCTTACATCGTGCCGTCCATGCGTTCAGCAGCCGACCTTCGCGCAGCACTCGCGAGCGGTCTTGCGCAGCCCTGGCAGGACGCGGGTTTCGTAGCGGCGTTTGTTGACCGCGTGCCCCATCGTCTGCTCCCGGATCTCTTGCTCTCGCAGTCGGCCTGGGGCGTGCCAACGCGTGTGCTCTGGCCCAAGGTGTCGGTGCATCAGGCCGTCGAGTTGTGGAAGTTGCCCACCGAGCGTTTTGAGTCCTTGGTTCGGAGTGCCCCGGTTGAAGGTTTGTTTCGGCTGGCAGAGGCAGGCATTTGGGGCGCTGGCCACCTGGGGCCATCGGCACCCAAGCATTGGGAACTGATCGTTGCGCAGCTGGCAGCCCTGCCGGCCGCAGATCGGCTGGGCTTCAAGAACGCCGATCACTTGCTCAGGGAGGTGCCGTCGACGCAGTTTGAGCTTGTGCTGGCCTGGGCTGTTGCCGCAGATCGTGTGCCCGAGTCGATCGCGCCGTGGTACTTCCATGCGTCTGCAAGTGCCATGGAGCGGGCCTGGCCGACGCTCAAGAAGCTTGCGCCCCGCTGGGCAAACGAGTTGCTTGCAGGCCAGCTTGCCGCCTTGTCCGCTGAACCCCCAACCGACAGGCTGGGCAAGGCCCTGTTGCCATTCAGCGTGGGTGTGGACGCTCTTGCCAAGGCAAAGTTCCTGCGAGTGCAGGGCCTCACCGCCAAGCCACGGTTACTGGCATCGGGCGAAGTACGCGGTGCGCAGGGCGACGAAGCACCCTGCTGCGCAGCGCCTCTCGCGCGATGGGCGGTGACGGAGGGTCTGCTTTTGTTGCCGAAGGAAGTGCCCTTGGTGGCGCTCGCTCCGAAGACCCCTGCTTCCGAATCCGTGCCAGCGAATGCGCCCGTCGAACGGCTGGCGCTCACCGCCGCGCCACCGGATTGCAAACCTGTGGCCTCCGCTGGCTTGCGCGCCGCCCTTGCGGCAAGGATGCTGGACGATGCAGCCAGCACGGACGAACCACGCAGGGATGCGAGCCAGGTTCAACCTTTGGCTGCACCTGGCCAACCGAACTGCCAGTGGTTGCATTCGTGGACCGAGGTGCATGGCGGTGGTTGGACCGATCGATCGTTCTTCGACGGTGAGCATTACGAGAGCCACCGCGGATCCGTTGAAGAGACGCTGTACGTGAGGCGCTGGGATGAACCCAATGGCCGGTGGCTACCGCTGCGAGACATCTTCTCTGCTACTGGCCTGGTTGAGGTCGAACTGCTACCGCACGGCGACAGGTTTTGGTTGGCACTCGACAGCCATGCCAATGGTGATCACCCTGCCAGCGCTTTCCTGGTTCAATGGCAGCAAGCTGAACCCAAGCTTGAGGGGCTGCCGCAGACCTCTGCGCTCGATGCGCGCTGGCAGTCGGTCGTTGACCCTCGCGAGGCCAGCACCGCACTGGGGCTGCTACCGGCAGATGGCACCCCATCGCCAGATCGTCAGCGCCTCCCGCGTGAGCCTGTGCCTGCGCATGAGTTTGCTGACTCCCACTGGACCGCCGACCGCCAGGCCTTCCTTGATGCCTTCATGGCACTTGAACGCCGCGCGCTGTCGGATCAGCAACAGGCGGGCCTGTTCCCGCATTGGCTGGATGCCGCTGTGCTTTGGCTTAGCGCCAACACTGATTTGTCGCTGGCCCAGCGCCGCGCTCGCATGGCCTGGCTCCTGGCGAACCCGAAGCGCTCTGCCGCATTGAGCAACGCAGCGGTCGAGTCGCTCGTGCCCTGGCTGCCTGCTGAGGATTGGGCACCGATTCTGGAAACCAGACGATGCCCGTTTCAAAACGAGGGCCGCAGCCTGCTGAACGGTTTGGTATCGAATGCGCCTGCCAATCTGGGCCGACGCCTTACCGTCGCCCTCGCCAAGGCCTGTCAGGGGGAGGTGCAATGATTTTTATAGCGCCATGCGCATACAGGACGTGCGGTAGGTGCTTATTTCATTGGAAAAATTCAAAAGTCAGCATGTTGAAACACAAGCTGGCAATGCGCAAGGGTTAATGGGGAATTTCCGGGGGTAAATTGAATTACCATGTTTACTTAGGTGAATCCGGTGTCCGGTGCGATTCAGTTTTTCACAAAACTGATTTATGAAGCGAGACGATTCGCTTGGTTGGAATTCGTGGAAGTGAGAAGGGCAATGCAAACAACAAGTGCTGGTGCAGTCAAAAAAATCATGATTCTGACGCTGTTTGGCCTGATGCTCAGCACGGCCGCTTGGGACGTGTGGGCCGTTCAAATTCGCGGTGCGCAGTCTTGCAAGACATGGAACGACGATAAAGCCAACCCTGCCGCAAAAGCAGAAAATGAAGCGTGGCTGCTTGGCTATCTGTCTGGACTTGCCAGTTCAAAAAACAAAGATTTTTTGCGTGACACGGACAGTAGTTCGTTTTTTCTTTGGATTGATAACTACTGTCAAACAAACCCGGCCAAGGACATCGATGACGCTGCCGATCAACTCGCTAAAGAGCTGACCAAGCAAAAGCGTTTGTAACTTTCGCCCATCACAGCAAAAGTTCTTGTTGCATCTGTTCGACTATGGTTTCGCGTCGGCGAATGAGGTGTGCATGGCTGCCATCCACCAGCACCTCAGCGGCGCGCGCACGTGAGTTGTAGTTGCTGGCCATGCTCATGCAGTAAGCACCAGCAGACAACACCGCCAGCAAGTCGCCGCTTTGCACCGCCAATGTGCGGTCATGCCCAATCCAGTCGCCACTTTCGCACACCGGGCCGACTACATCCCATTGTTTGGGTGCATCCGGGCGTGGTGTTAGCGGAACGATCTGATGGTAGGCTTGGTACATGGCGGGCCGGGGCAAGTCGTTCATGGCGGCGTCGATGATGCAGAAGTTTTTTTGTTCGCCGGGTTTGAGGTAAATCACTTCGGTGAGGCACACGCCCGCATTGCCAACCAGCGAGCGCCCTGGCTCAATCATCAGCTGTCGCTGCCCAAAGCCTCGGGCATCGAGTTTGGCCAGCATTTTTTTCCAGAGTTGATCGGCCCCTGGCGGTGTCTCACCGTTGTAGTCAATCCCTAGGCCGCCGCCAAAATCCAGGTGATGGATGGGAATGCCGGCCGCTTCAATGGCCTCAACCAAGTCCAACATGCGGTCTACCGCGTCCAGATAAGGGGCTTCTTGGGTGATTTGGGAGCCGATGTGGCAATCGATACCGACGACCCGAACTCCGGCCAGTTCAGCGGCTCGTTGGTAGGTTTGCACAACGCGTTCGTGCGCCACGCCGAACTTGCTGCTTTTGAGGCCGGTAGAAATATACGGGTGAGTTTTGGGGTCCACGTTGGGATTGACGCGCAGACTGACGGGTGCGCGCAGTCCTAAAGACAAGGCCACTTCACTTAAAACCTCAAGCTCTGCTTCGCTTTCGACATTGAAGCAGCCAATTCCTGCTTCAAGTGCGCGGCGCATCTCAAAGCGTGTTTTGCCAACGCCGGAGAAGATGATTTTTTCGGCCTTACCACCCGCCGCCAAAACACGGTCCATATCGCCTGCCGACACAATGTCAAAACCGCAACCCGCTTGCGCAAAAACCTGAATCACGCCCAGCGCCGGGTTGGCTTTCATGGCATAGCAAATTTGAACCTTTCTGCCTGCAAATCCACGCTGGTAGGAAGCCAGTGCGGACAACATCGATGCCTTGGAGTACACAAACAGTGGCGTGCCATGCTGCTTCGCCAGGTCGCGCAGGCGCATGGATTCAGTAAATAGTTCGTTGCCCCGGTAGGCAAGTTGGGGTTGGCCGGGAAGATTTTGAGTGGTCATTGAGGAACTGAAGATGCGGTAGATGCTGCTGGGACAGGGGGGGTGGCATTTGAGGTTTTGCGCGCGGCCGAGGGCAACAGTGTTTCGGGTAAGGTTGCCCGACCAGTGGCAGCTCGGTCGGTGGGCAGATACAGCGGGCCTTGCTGACCACACGCCCCCAGACTCAGCACGGTCAATCCCAAGGCTACTAAACTAACTAAAATTTGAGTGAATCGCAACATGGTGAAATTGTATGACCGACTCTGAATTCATGGACCGTGCGGAAATTTTGCTCAAAGCCGTTGAGGCGAGTTGTGACCGAATCAATGACGAAAGCACAGCCGATATCGACAATCAACGCACAGGGGGCATGGTTACCCTTGTTTTTCCCAACAAAAGTCAGATTGTCATCAATCTGCAAAAGCCCTTGCATGAAGTGTGGGTGGCAGCCAAATCAGGCGGTTATCACTACAAATTTGATAGCAAACAATGGTTTGATACCAAAGGGCAGGGCGAATTTTTTCTCAATTTATCGCGGTTTGCCAGCGAACAGGCGGGGTGCCCGTTGCAGTTCGCTGGTTGAGTGGCAATAGACGCGGGACGCGGGTTTGAGTGCACTCCCGGCTGCTGCGAATTAATTTTTGAACAGATTAGTTCTTGAACAGATCAAGTATTTTTTTCTTTTCATCGGCAGCTGGAAGTTCTTGAACCTGCGTATCGGGTTCACCGTCGATGCTGTCGTTCAACCCCATGCTGCTGACGCCAGAGCCATGCGCAAATTCGTCATAAAACCATTCCCCACCAGAGTGAATCAGCCCCTCTGGCGCACCAGGCTCCACCACAGGAACATTTTTGAGGGCATGTTCCATGAATTGGATCCAGACAGGCAAACTCAGGCCCCCCCCGGTTTCCCGATCCCCGAGTTTGCGCGGTTTGTCGTAACCAATCCAGGTAACTGCCGTCAAGGTGGGTTGAAAACCGGCAAACCAAGCATCCATCGAATCATTGGTTGTTCCCGTTTTTCCGTATAAATCAGGTCTTTTGAGTTTTGCCTGAGCAGATGCTGCGGTGCCTGAGCGGGTGACTTCCTGGAGCAAACTTTCCATGACGAAGGCGTTGCGTGCATCAATTGCGCGCATCGACTCATCAAGAATCGGTGGGATTGTTTCCACCAGGACCTTGCCTTTTTGCTCAGTTATTTTGCTGATCAGCCACGGGTTGATGCGGTAGCCACCGTTGGCAAAGACCGAGTAGGCAGAGGCCATTTGTATCGGTGTCACCGATCCGGCACCAAGTGCCATAGTCAAATAAGCAGGGTGTTTGTCTTGGTCAAAGCCAAAGCGTGTGATCCATTCCTGCGCGTTCTGAGCGCCCACCGCTTGCAGAATCCGAATGGAAACCATGTTTTTTGACTTCGCCAATCCCCGTCGCATCGTCATGGGGCCTTCAAATTTTCCGTCATAGTTCTTAGGCTCCCAAGGCTGTCCACCGGTAACGCCGGCATCAAAAAACAAGGGGGCATCGTTGATGACGGTAGCCGGGGTAATTCCTTTCTCCAAAGCGGCTGAGTAAATGAAGGGCTTGAAGCTGGAGCCGGGTTGCCGCCAAGCTTGCATGGCATGGTTGAATTTGTTTTTCTCGAAATCAAATCCTCCTACCATGGCTTTGATTGAACCGTCGCGCGGATCAAGCGCTACGAAGGCTCCCTCGACCTCAGGCAACTGCGTGATTTCCCAAGTGTTCTTGAGTGTTTTTGCCACCCGAATCACGGCACCGCGCCGAATCTTGATGTTGGGTGGCGCTTTGTCCGACAAGCCCGATTGTGCTGGTTTGAGACCGTCTCCCGTGATCTCGAGCGTCTCGCCGTTTTGGCGAATCGCCCGTATTTTCTTGCTGTCAGCTTCGAGCACCAAGGCAGACATGACGTCACCGTTATCAGGATGATCGTCCAATGCTTCGTCAATGCTGTCTTCAATTTCATTGTTATGAAGGGGCAATGTGACAAATTTTTCTGGCCCGCGGTAAACCTGTCTGCGTTCAAAATCCATGATGCCTTTGCGCAGTGCCCTGTAAGCGACGTCCTGATCGGCGGCTCGCAGTGTGGTGTAAACATTCAATCCTCGGGTGTAGGTCTCATCGCCGTATTGGGCAAACATCAACTGCCGAACAGTTTCTGCCACATATTCGGCATGCACCTTGGTGTTGTCAGCGGTGGTTTTAACTTTCAGTTCTTCCTTTTTTGCAGCAGTAGCTTGCTCAGGCGTAATGAATTTGTTTTCCAGCATGCGTTCGATGATGTGAAGCTGCCGGGATCTGGCCCGCTTGGGGTTGTTGATGGGGTTGTAAGCGGATGGAGCCTTGGGCAGACCGGCCAACATGGCCGCTTCAGCGATGGTGATGTTTGCCAGCGGTTTGTCAAAATAAGCCTCTGAAGCTGCGGCGAAGCCGTACGCGCGATTGCCAAGAAAAATCTGATTCATGTAGATTTCAAGAATCTGATCTTTTGTCAACATGTGTTCCAGCTTAAATGTCAGCAGAATTTCGTAGATCTTGCGGGTGTATGTCTTTTCGGTCGATAAATAGACATTGCGCGCCACTTGCATGGTGATGGTAGATGCACCTTGGCTTTTGACGCGCCCCAAGTTTGCCAAGGCCGCCCGCAACACGCCCTTGTAGTCAACACCACCGTGCTCAAAAAATCGAGCATCCTCGATGGCCAATACCGCGTCAATCATTACTTTCGGTATCTCTTTAACAGGCGTCAGGTGTCGACGCTCCTCGCCAAATTCACCAATGAGCGCTCCCTCGTAAGAAAAAACGCGCAAAGGCAATTTGGGGCGGTAATCCTGCAAGTCAGAAATATCAGGCAGGTTGGGGAACGCCACAGCCAACGCTATCGCAATCACGATCAGAATGGAAAACAACCCTGCTAGGGCCATCGCACCCGTCCATAAAGCAAAGCGAAGCAGCCAATTCAAAGCACTTGTGGGTGGTGCCGTATTTTTTGTCGTTTTGTTTTCACTGGAAGGGGATTTTGAGGACATAAAATGGTTCTTGTAATCACTTGAATCACTTGCAATTGTAAAAATATCGCTTTCGCAGCTTGGGTGCTATTTGTATCCGACATTGTCTCCGGGGCATGCATTGTGGTCTGGTGGTGGTTGCAGGGACAGAGCTTCGACAAAACGTCGGCTTTTGGCAACGCTGGTAATCCCTCGGTACCGAAAAAACCTTTGCTGGTCAATAAGCTTGCTGATAGGATTCAAGTGAATTCTTAAGTTTCGCTGATCGCCGATCGGCCTGTTTCAGGGGATAGTCTTGATCTCATTGGGGTCCTTGTTAAGCCGTCAACCCGCTCCCATGCTGGGCTTAGACATCAGCTCTTCCAGTGTCAAACTGGTCGAGTTGGGTCGAGACAAGGCTGGGAAATTGGTGCTTGAACGATGTGCGATTGAACCGCTAGAGCGTGGATGGATTAGCGATGGAAACATCGAAAAATTCGATGAAGTCGCTGAGGCCGTTCGACGGCTGGTCAAAAAAAGCGGAACAAAAACCAAAAATGTCGCAATGGCACTGCCGCCATCTGCTGTCATCACCAAAAAAATAATTCTTCCGGGTGGCATGTCGGATCAGGAACTGGAGGTTCAGGTAGAGACTGAAGCCAACCAGTACATCCCATTCCCCTTGGAGGAGGTCAGCCTTGACTTTTGCGTTGTGGGGCCAAGCGCAAACTCTACTGGTGATGTCGAGGTGTTGATAGCCGCCTCTCGCCGTGAGAAAGTGCAAGATATCCAAGGGTTGGCAGAGGCAGCTGGTTTAAAGCCGGTGATTGTGGACGTGGAGTCTTATGCGTCCCGTTTGGCGACAGGCCGCTTGATTGAAAGTTTGCCCAACAAAGGCGCAGGAAAAGTTGTGGCCTTGTTTGAAGTGGGTGCCTTGACAACCAGCATGCAGGTCATTCGTGATGATGAAGTCTTGTACGATCGCGATCAAGCATTTGGGGGTGCTCAATTGACCCAGCTGATTGTGCGCCAGTATGGTTTTTCGCTTGAGGAAGCGGAGAGCAAGAAACGAAGCGGTGAATTGCCCGATGACTACGAGTCAAGTGTGCTGCGCCCGTTTATCGAAAGCATGGTTCAGGAAATTGGTCGTGCTTTGCAATTTTTCTTTACCAGCACCCCACACAATAAAGTTGACTATGTGATGCTGGCTGGTGGTTCAGCGGCTCTGCCGGGGCTTACAGCAGCAGTGACGCAGCACACATCTTTCGTCTGTAATTTAGTCAATCCGTTTGATGGGATGGAGATGGGCGCTAACGTCCGCTTGAAGAAAATGACTCGAGAAGCGCCTTCATATCTCACCTCCTGTGGTTTGGCATTGCGGAGGTTCATGCAGTGATACTGATCAACCTGCTCCCTCACAGAGAGGCGGCGCGCAAGTTGCGTCGTGACATATTCAACGTTAGTCTTGCGGTTTCGGCTCTTGTCGGCGGACTGATGGCTGGCATTATTTTCCTTTGGTTTCAAGCGCAGATTGCAGACCAACAGGGTAAAAACCAAATGCTGCAAAGTGAAATCAAACGATTCGATGAGCAAATCAAGGACATTGCTGGGCTTGAGTCCGAAATTGCTGCATTGCGCGCGCGCCAAAAAGCCGTAGAGGATCTGCAAGCAGATCGAAATTTACCTGTGCATTTGTTGACTGAGGTTGTGAAACAACTGCCCGATGGCGTTTATATCTCCAGCTTGAAGCAAGAGGGTCAATCCGTCACGCTAGTGGGTACTGCACAGTCCAATGAACGCGTGTCTGAGCTGCTGCGCAATTTGGGAAATAACACGCCTTGGTTTTCAAAACCTGAGTTGGTTGAAATTGTGGCTGGTTTAGTGACTTTGGCACCGCGGGATCAGCGTCGGGTTGCCAATTTCACCATCCGTGTTGGTTTGGTGCGGGCCAGTGAGGCTGAAAAATCAAAAGCAGCTGCCAGCGCCGCTTCTGCTGCAGCCGATACGGCTTCCGCAGCAGTGGTACCTGTAGCGGCTGCATCGTCTCCTGTGAAGAACTAGGAGCAATAAATTATGGCTAGCAATATTTCCATGAATGTCGACTTTCCTGCGCTGCAGGAAAAATTGGTTGGGCAGTTTCGCAACTTAGATCCAAAGGATCCATCGAGCTGGCCTGCGTTGCCACGGTATGCTACTTTTGCTGCGATTGCTATAGCGTTGGTGGTTGCTCTTTGGTTTTTGTGGTTAAGTGCTTCGCAAGAAGAGTTGGTGGCAGAGCAGGCCAAAGAAGTCAAGCTACGTGATGAGTTCACAGTGAAGTTGGGTAAGGCAGTTAATCTTGGTGCGCTCAAAAAGCAGCGCGAGCAGGTTCAACAGTACGTTACTCAGCTGGAGAAGCAGTTACCAAGCAAAGCAGAAATGGACGCCTTGCTTTCGGATATCAACCAGGCCGGCTTGGGGCGCAGTCTTCAGTTTGATTTATTTCGACCCGGTCAAGTCGCTGTAATGGACTATTATGCCGAGCTTCCCATCGCGGTAAGAGTAACTGGGCGTTACCACGACATTGGTGCCTTTGCCTCAGACATTGCCAACTTGTCACGAATTGTGACGCTAAATAATTTAGCGATAGTGCCCGCGAAAGACGGAACTTTGGCTATGGACACGACGGCCAAAACCTTCCGCTATCTTGACAAAGATGAAGTGGAAGCTCAAAGCAAGGTCACTGCACCCAAAGGGGCCAAAAAATGAAGCCGATGACTAAATTGGTCTGTCTGGCAACGGTTTGTGCGCTGGCGGGGTGCAGCGCATCAAGCCAAGACGAACTCACGCAGTGGATGGAAAGCCAGAAAAAGCAGACCATGCCCAAAATTGCACCGATTTCTGAGCCAAAGCAATTCAACCCAGAGAGTTACACTGAAGTAAGCGCGACTGAGCCCTTCAGCAACCAAAAGCTGACACAGGCGCTGAAGCGGGAGTCCACCCAAGCTGCAGTCAATGGCGCGCTGATTGCGCCCGAATTGGCTCGTCACAAAGAAGCGCTGGAGGCTTTCCCGCTGGACGCGTTGTCAATGGTTGGCAGTTTGATCAAGACAGGTCAACCAGTGGCCTTGATCAAAGTTGACAACTTGCTGTACCAAGTGCGGCCTGGAAATTATCTTGGTCAAAGTTATGGACGGGTTACCAAGATCAGTGAAACCGAAGTCACACTTCGTGAAATTGTGCAAGATGCGGTGGGTGAATGGATTGAGCGGACAGCTACTTTGCAATTGCAAGAGAGATCAAAATGAACAAACAAAACTTTGAAATGGCAAAGCGTATTTGGCAACGAATTTTTATCGCTGCTTCGCTTACGGTTTTAGCTCTTGGCGCGCAGGCTCAGAGTGCAATTGAGGCAGTATCTGGGTCGATTCAAGGTGGCTCTGAAGTTGTCAAAATTGACCTGACACAACCACTTGCAGCGATTCCAACCGGGTTTTCGATTCAGTCGCCTGCCAGAATTGCGCTTGATTTTCCGGGTGTTTCAAACGCCATGGGGCGTTCCACAGTCGAGATCAATCAAGGTAATTTGAAGTCTGTCAGCGTAGTTCAGGCGGGTGAACGAACCCGTGTTGTGCTGAATTTGAAACAAGCTACAACTTACAAGGCGCAGCTGCAAGGAAAATCCTTGCTGGTTGTCATGGACACGGTGGTAGCCGTAGCACCATCAGTGTCAGCTACCCCCGTGTTTGCTGAAAATCGAAGTCGCGATACCTTGCCGTTGAAAGATTTGGATTTCCGTCGGGGTGATGAAGGTGCAGGCAGGGTCGTTGTCGCACTGCCTAACAACCAAGTGGGTGTGGACATTCGCCAACAAGGGCAAACCTTGGTGGTTGAATTCATGAAAACCACCTTGCCTGAGGGTATGCGTCGTCGTCTGGATGTCACTGATTTTGGTACGCCGGTTCAAAATGTCACGACGTTCCAAGCTGGTGATCGTGTGCGCATGGTGATTGAACCCAAAGGCAATTGGGTTCACAGTGCTTACCAAACTGATGATCAGTTTGTAGTTGAAGTTAAACCGGTGAAAATTGATCCGGGCAAGCTGACACAAGGTCCAGGGTACAACGGCCAGAAACTGTCGCTCAATTTCCAGAATATTGAAGTTCGTTCTTTGTTGCAGGTCATCGCTGACTTCACAAATTTCAACATCATCACGTCTGACTCCGTGACAGGTTCTGTGACTCTGCGGCTTCAGGATGTACCTTGGGACCAAGCACTGGACATTATTTTGCAAGCCAAGGGGCTTGGTATGCGCAAGACCGGAAATGTGCTGTGGATTGCCCCAAGGGACGAAATCAACGCCAAGGAAAAACTGGAGCTTGAGTCGGTAACTGCATTGCAGGGTCTTGAGCCTTTGCGCACCCAGTCTTTCCAGATGAACTACACCAAGGCAGCTGAGGTAGCCGCCCAACTTGCCGCCGGTGGATCGGGTGCTAACAGCGCCCGTATCTTGAGCCCTAGGGGTAGCGCAATTTCAGAAGCACGTACAAACCAATTGTTTGTCACAGATATCGCCAGCAAGCTGGAGCAAGTCCAGCAGTTGATCGCAAAAATTGACATTCCGGTACGTCAGGTGATGATCGAAGCGCGCATCGTGGAGGCGTCGGATACCTTTAATAAGGCTTTGGGTGTTCGCCTTGGCGGCTTTGATCAACGCGCTCAAAAGGGCGGTGATGGTGGGTATGGTATTTCGGGCGACAACCGCGTGGCCTTTGGAACCAGCTATTCGAATGTAGTCGCCAGCAGCGGAGCCGGTGGTACGGTGGATACAAGCAGTAATTTTGTCAATTTCCCTGTACTAGATGGAGCGTCATTTGCAGTCTCAATATTTAATTCTGCGGCCAATCGATTCCTCAATCTTGAACTTTCAGCGCTTGAAGCGGATGGCAAAGGCAAGGTAGTGTCGAGTCCGCGAGTGATTACTGCCGATCAAATTCAGGCCGTCATTGAACAAGGTACGGAGTTCCCTTACCAAGTGGCTTCTTCGAGTGGTGCTACCTCCATTGCTTTCCGCAAAGCTAGTCTGAAACTTGAGGTGACACCCCAAATTACCCCTGAAGGAAACATCATTTTGAATCTTGATGTGAACAAAGATACACGGGGTATTCAAACCAGCGCAGGATATGCCATCGATACCAAGCACATCAAGACACAGGTGTTGGTGGAAAATGGCGGCACCGTGGTGGTGGGCGGTATTTTCACTGAAGACTCGGTTGACAGTGTCGACAAAGTACCGCTCCTCGGTGATTTGCCTGGGGTAGGCACTCTGTTCAAGAGAACTTCACGCTCGTCGGAAAAAAGAGAAATGCTGGTGTTCATCACGCCCAAAGTTGTGACCGACAAGGCATCTCGCTAGAGCTACCATTGCCAATCCATATGAATCACAGGACGATACGAATGAATTTTTCTAAATACCTGCTTGGCGTTGCTTTTTCTCTTTTGCTTGTTGGCTGCGGAGGCGGGGGCGGTAATGCGAGCGCTCCAGCGGCTCCAGCAAGTGCGCCAGCACCTACTGCCGAGGCAACTGCGAACAAAAGCGTTGCTGCCATAAAGATCAATTCAAGCGGCAGCACTTTGAAAGCAGATGGAACATCGTTAGTTACCTTCACAGTTTTTGCATTGACGAGTGGAAATGCATCTGTTGAAGGGGCAACAATTGACTTTTCCGCCACGAACGGAGTCATACTGAGCAAGCCATCGGTTGTCACTTCTGCGTCAGGAGCAACTTTGACAATGCTTGCCGCAGCTTCGGATCAGTCAAATCGGTCTGTCACATTGACTGCCTCTTGTAATGCCTGTTCAGCGAGTCCTGCAACCAGCGAAGTTAAGGTTGTGGGGGCAACAGTAGCGTTGCCATCTTTGGGGGCATTGCCTGTCGTAGTTGGAGGTTCCAAAGTTACATTGAGTGCGACAGTCAAAGATGTGGCTGGATTGGCGATACAAGGTGCTTCGGTTTCATTTGCATCAACCGATTCTTCTGTGCTTGGTTTGGGAGCTTTAACTGGAGTAACCAATAGCAAAGGTATTGCCACTGTAGATGTGTCTGGTTTGGCATCTGGAACTGCTAGCGTCATTGTTACAGCTTTGGGAGATGCTGCCTCTCAAGTTTTTACTAGTGGTACACCAGCATCAGTTTTTGCTGTGACATCTCCCGCAGATAAAACAATCATCGTTACGAACGCTTCGCAAACTATTACTGTGTCTGCGCCAGACCCGAAAATGTCTCCAATCACCTTTGCGACGACGCTTGGAACATTTGAAAATGGAGGCTCTAGTCAGTCCGTTCCAGTAGTAGGTGGTTCAGCGTCTGTTGTTCTGAAGTCCACCCAAGGTGGTACGGCTACTGTCACCGTAATTGATAACCAAGCACATAGTGCGAGTCTTTCGTTGGTTGTTTCGCCACCAGTGTCAGCTGTTAATAAGATACTTCTGAAAGCCAGCCAAACTACTTTGCCAATTTCGCAGGAGTCTGGTGTGGTTTCGTCGGTAACAATGACAGCTCGTGCCGTGGCATTTGACGGAACGACTGATCAGTCAGTCGCCAATGCACCAATTGAATTTTCAATGTCAGGAGGCCCCGGAGGTGGTGAATTTTTGTCGCCTGCACTCGCTTACACGGACAGTGCCGGCTATGCGGTCGCCACGTTCACTGCGGGAACAGCTTCATCCATTCCAAATGGAGTTGTGATTGCGGCGAGGTTGCAGGGATCGGGCATTCAGACGGGGACATCTCCATCTAATAACTCTGCGCAATTGACGATTGGTGGGCAAGCGTTATCGGTGGCGTTTGGACCTGCAACCAAAATTGAGTCTAGTAGTGACAATACACTCTATACCATGGCATATTCAGTTCAAGTCACCGATGCCAATAACAATCCAGTTGCCAATCAGCCGGTGACTTTGCGGATGCGACCTGTGGCGTTTAATTTAGGGCGTGGCTGTGTAGTTACAAAGACATATTGTTCTGAAGATGTGAATGCCAACGATTCTCTTGAGTCTTCAATTGAAGATGGAGTGCGCACCGAGTTGCCATTGAATGATGCAGTTGCTGCAGGTACGTGTCCCGCAGCTGCCCCTACTGCTACAGGAACAAAGGATAAGATACTTACCCCGCAAAATTCTGACGCTGGAGCTGTACCTTCGTCTGTGGTAACCAATGCCAATGGAACTGCTTCTTTTTCTCACACATACCTAAAATCTCAGTCACTGTGGATCATTAACAAGTTAACAGCAACAGTTAGCTCAAATGGAACTGAAACGAGCAAGTCGATCATATTTCAACCGCGTGCACAAAAGGATGATGTTGATCCTGATTGCTATATCTCGGACTCTCCTTATAGCTTTTAATAAGCAAGCGTGTGATCGGCCTCATCGGCCTCCCCGGTTCGGGTAAATCCACCGTCGGGCGACAACTCGCCCGGCGGCTGCAAATTCCCTTTTTCGATTCTGACCACGTGATCGAGCAGCAGCTAGGCTGCTCGATCCGTTCTTTTTTCGAGCGCGAGGGAGAGGAGCGGTTCCGCGACATTGAGGAATCGGTGATTGACGAGCTGACTCAGAACCAAAAATGTGTGCTTTCAACGGGCGGCGGGGTTGTTCTGCGTTCTCCAAATCGGCAGCATTTGCGTGAGCGGGGGAAGGTGGTCTATCTGAATTCTTTGCCAGACGAGCTTTTTCGCCGTCTGCGCCATGATGTGAACCGGCCCTTGCTTCAGGTCGCTGACCCGCTTGGTCGATTGCGTGAGATGTACACCATGCGTGACCCGCTGTACCGTGAGACGGCCCATTTCACCATCGACACCGGCCGCCCCTCGGTGGCTACCTTGGTCAATATGATTGTGATGCAGCTTGATTTGGCTGGGGTAACACCCAGACAGTGAGTTTGCTGGGGGGCAGAAGGTATGTGAGGTGAAACTGTCCAAAGTGCCTCTAAACTCGCGGGTATGAATGTTTTAGCCCCCCAATCCAGCTTTTCGAACACACCGGTAGCCTTGTCCCCCAGTGCCATCGTTTCGATTGACCTGCAGATTCGCAGTTACATCATTGACATCGGTGCCGCTTTTCTAGGCGATCCTCAGTTGTATTCAAATTTGCCCCATGCCAGCAGTGTGGTGATTGTGTCCAACACCACGGTGGCACCGCTTTACGCTCAGCCATTGCAGTCAGCCCTGCAGGCGCGTTACGCCAAGGTTCACTCGGTCGTTTTGCCGGACGGTGAGGAGTTCAAGACCTGGCAAACGCTCAACCTCATTTTTGATGCCTTGCTGCAGCATGGCTGTGACCGCAAGACCATTTTGTTTGCGCTGGGCGGTGGCGTAGTGGGTGACATGACCGGGTTTGCCGCTGCCAGCTATATGCGTGGCGTGCCGTTTGTGCAGGTGCCCACCACCTTGCTGGCACAGGTGGACTCGTCGGTGGGGGGCAAGACCGGCATCAACCATCCGCTGGGCAAGAACATGATTGGTGCGTTTTATCAACCACTCAAGGTGGTATGTGATCTCGATACACTCAAAACGCTGCCAATGCGCGAACTCAGTGCTGGTTTGGCGGAGGTTATCAAATATGGCCCCATTGCCGATTTGGTGTTTTTGGACTGGATTGAGGCCAACATGGACGCATTGATGGCGCGTGATGGCCCCACACTGGCCCACGCCGTCAAGCGCAGCTGCGAAATCAAGGCCTGGGTGGTGGGGCAGGATGAGCGGGAATCCGGCCTGCGGGCCATCCTCAACTTTGGTCATACCTTTGGCCACGCCATTGAGGCGGGCTTGGGGTACGGCATGTGGCTGCATGGTGAGGCAGTGGGCTGCGGCATGGTGATGGCGGCGCATTTATCACAGCGCCTGGGGCTGATTGACGCAGCCTATGTTGCGCGGTTGACGCAGCTGATTCAAAGGGCAGGTTTGCCAGTCGTAGGGCCTGTGCTGGACGAAGCTGACAACGCCGGTCGCTACCTTGACTTGATGCGCGTAGACAAAAAAGCCGAGGGTGGGGAAATCAAGTTTGTCGTTGTGGATGGTGCTGGCAGTGCAGCCCTGAGGGGCGCACCGGATGCGCTGGTGCGTGAAGTCATTGATGGATGCTGCGTTTGAATTTGATCATTTAGCTATTATTATGATAGCTGCTTGCGCATATTCCATGTGCGCTACAGCCCAATTTGATACTCAAAAATGACGCTTGCCGTATTTGCCTGTGATCCTGATCGCTCCAAGGGCCGCCGTTTTGCACAAGAGCCTGCGCCAACCCGTACCGAATTCCAAAGGGACCGTGATCGCATTGTCCACAGCACTGCTTTTCGGCGCTTGGTTTACAAAACGCAGGTTTTTCTGAACCACGAGGGTGACCTGTTTCGAACCAGGTTGACGCATTCGCTGGAGGTGGCGCAATTGGGCCGTTCGATTGCTCGCTCGCTACGACTGAATGAAGACTTGGTAGAAACCATTGCTCTGGCGCACGATCTGGGGCATACGCCGTTTGGCCACGCTGGTCAGGACGCCCTGAACGAATGCATGCTTGAGCATGGTGGCTTCGAGCACAACCTGCAGAGCCTGCGCGTGGTGGACACGCTGGAAGAGCGTTATCCCCAGTTTGATGGCTTGAACCTGACGTTTGAAACGCGTGAAGGCATTCTCAAGCACTGCTCCCCCACCCACGCCCAAGCGCTGGAACTGGTGGAGCCGGGCGGTGTGGGGCATCGCTTTCTGGCGCGAAGTCAGCCAAGTTTGGAGGCGCAGCTTTGCAATCTGGCCGATGAAATTGCCTACAACGCCCATGATATTGACGATGGCGTGCGCTCTGGCCTCATCACACTGGAGCAATTGCAGGACGTGGCCTTGTTTGACGACTTCCGGCGCGAAACCCTGGCCGAATTTCCACATTTGCAGGAGCAGGCCCAAGGGCGTCGGCTGCTTTACGAGGCGATTCGCCGCATGTTGAGCAGCCAGGTTTACGACGTGATAGCCGCCACCCAAAGTGCCTTGGACGCCGCTGCGCCACGCAGCGCAGATGAGGCGCGGCAATTGCCGCGTATGTTGCAGTTTGGCGAGGCCATGCAAGACAAATCCAAGGTGCTCAAGAAATTTTTGTTTGTTCAGTTGTACCGTCACCCCAAGGTGATGGAGATGACGGCGCTGGCCAAGCAGGTGGTGCGGGAGCTTTTTGCCCTTTATCTGTCAAGACCGCAAGAAATGCAAGGCCGCTTTCTGGCTCGACTGCAGGCTACACGTGCCGAGGTTGATGAAGCCAGTGCTGCGGCCCGCGTGGTGGCTGACTACATTGCCGGCATGACAGACCGTTTTGCCGCCCGTGAGCATGAACGGCTGACCGGTTTGAAGCTGTTGTGATGCAAGACTTGTTCTTGACGGGCTCGCTAGAATCATCCATGCATTGTTCATTTGACCCACTGACAAGGGATAAGCCGTGAGTTTTCTTAACCAACTGAAATCGCAAGCCACCGCTTTGCAAAATGAAAAAAGTGAGCAGCAAACTGCCAGCGATTTGAACGCGCACTTAACCGAGGCGGCATCAAAAACAACGCTTTTGTACCTGACAGAGATGGTCAAGCAGCTCAACGTACTGGCACCGGATGGCCCCAAGCTCAGTTTGAACGGAAAAATACCTTGGCCCGACATGAAGCTGGTTGATTTTCGTGTTGACTCACGTAAAAAGAAGCTGAATGACAAAGATGTGTTTGACTACATCGCCTTGGTGTGGCGCTTGGTGCCGCGTGAGGGCGCGCCCAAACCGGGCAGTGTCAGTGCCAACTTTCCGCCTGATCTGGAGCGCATTGAGTCGCGGCTGGCCGCTGGTGTGGTCAAGCATGAACGCATCAATGTGCGCCATCCTGAAAAAAACACCTTGCAGGCGATTCGGTTTGATTACGTGGAAGAAGCGCGCGGCGGTGTCACCGTTACTGTGGATCATCATGCGGCCAAACTGACTTTTCGGCTGGCCAATTTGCGCGGTTTTGGAGTGTTGAACAAGAGCTACCCAGTCGATCAAATTCAAAGCCCCTTGCTCGATGAGCTGGCCAAGCTCATCGTCGGTCAGCCCAGCACTTTTATTGAAATATATGACTGACATGAGCCCAGCCGCCCAGGTGGTGATGGACGACACCCGCGTGTGGCTGGAGCGCGCAGTGATTGGTTTAAACCTGTGCCCGTTTGCCAAGAGCGTGCATGTCAAGGGGCAAATTCACTATGCGGTCAGTCTTGCCCAGACCTCGCAAGCACTGCTGGAAGACCTTGAATCTGAGTTAAAAGACCTTGTGGCGCATGATCCATCTGTGCGAGATACTACACTTTTGATAGCTCCTGATTGTCTGGCCGACTTTCTTGATTTCAATGACTTTGTGGCGCTGGCAGACGATGCTCTGGTCGATCTGGAGCTCGATGGTGTGCTGCAGATCGCCGGTTTGCACCCCGACTACCAGTTTGCCGGAACCCGGGCAGACGACATTACCAATTTCACCAATCGCTCGCCTTATCCCACCTTGCATCTTTTGCGTGAAGACAGCATTGATCGGGCGGTGGATGCCTTCCCCCAAGCCGAGACGATTTACAAGCGCAACATGGACACCATGGAGAAGCTCGGGCCAACCGGGTGGGTGGCCTTGGGAGTAGGGCGCTCGACCGGTTGTCCGGTCCACCAAAGCGCGAGTGATGCGCCGGTGGCTGCCCCGGTGGTCAAAGCCGCGCCATGAGTTCAAAAAAGTCACCGCGCCGCGCCGCTGACCTTGCGCCAATCGCATTGGCACCCGAAATCAGACCGGGGCAGTCGCTTGAATTGCTCAAAGAGCTGCACATTCTGACCCGTGAAGGCAAGCTCAACCAGGATTCGCGGCGAAAACTCAAGCAGGTTTACCACCTCTACCAGTTCATTGAAAAGCTGCTGCAGGAGCTGCCCGCGAAGGCCGGTGGTGTGACCTTGGCTGACCACGGTGCGGGCAAGTCTTACCTGGGTTTTATTCTTTACGACCTGTTTTTCAAGACGCAGCAGCCTGCGCACCAAGGCGGCCATATTTATGGCATCGAAACCCGTGCCGAGCTGGTGCAAAAGTCGCGCGAACTGGCCTTGAAGCTGGGCTTTGACCGCATGACGTTTTTGAACCTGAGCGTGGCAGACGCCGCATGCTGCGGTGAATTGCCGGACCGTGTCGATGTGGTGACCGCTTTGCACGCCTGCGATACCGCCACTGACGACGCCATTGCCTTTGGTCTGCAAAAAAACGCCCGTTTCATGGTGCTGGTGCCCTGCTGCCAGGCCGAGATAGCGCGCTGTTTGAGTGCCAACAAGGCGCTCGCCCTGTCGCGCACACCCTTGGCAGAGCTGTGGCGGCACCCCCTTCACACGCGTGAAATGGGCAGCCAGATCACCAATGTTCTGCGCTGCTTGTACTTGGAGGCGCGAGGCTATTCGGTCACGGTTACCGAACTGGTGGGTTGGGAGCACAGCATGAAAAACGAACTGATCATCGCCCGCGATACTGGCCGCCCCAATCGCAGCGCAGGGCAGCGCCTGACAGCGTTGCTGGCGGAGTTTGGGCTGGGCAGCCTGCTGCAAACACGCTTTGCTTTGCCGCAGGATAATGTCGCCCACCATGAAGTCGCTGCCTGAGGCAGTGACATGCACGCATAAATAATTATTTTTTGGAGTCTGATATGAAGCAACTGTTTTCACTGACCTTGGCGCTTGTTGTGGCCACTTTTTTGGGCGCTTGTGCCAGCAGCAGCCCGGACGTCATCCAGCGTGGTGATGCCCAGCGCCTGGCGCATGTGGAAGATGGTGTGGTGCTGTCCGTGCGCTCGGTGGTGGTGGATGGCAGTCAGTCTGGCGTTGGTGCAGTCGTGGGCGGTGTGGTCGGTGCGGTGGGGGGCTACAGCGGCAGCGGTGTACAGCGTGAGGCGCAAGTGCTGGGCGTGCTGGCAGGGGTGGCCGGCGCGGCGGCGGGTAACGCCATTGAGCGTTTCACGACCCGTGAAGAGGCGGTTGAAATTTTGATTCAGCTCAGAGGCGGTGAGCGCCGTGCCATTGTGCAGGCCAAGGCTGCTGAAGTGTTCAACCCCGGTGATCCGGTAATCTTGGTCACCACCGGCGGCAAGGTGCGGGTGACCAAAGCGCCCCGATAACACCACTGGCTGATCCTGCGCCCTGCACGGCGCAGGATTGATTCCGCTTCATCCCCTTTGATGGGGCAGCACTTTTTTAGACGTGCATGGCAAGACTTCCCCGCCTCACACTTCCCGGTTATCCCCACCACGTGATTCAGCGGGGTAACAACCGCCAAGCCATTTTTGCCTGTGCGGCCGATTACCAGATGCTGCTGGGCCTGCTGGATGAAAACGCCAAAAAGTTCGCCGTTGCCATCCATGCCTATGTGCTGATGGGCAACCACTTTCATCTGCTGGCCACGCCGCAAACCGCTGATGGCTTGCCGCAAATGATGCAGGCAGTGGGGCGTCGCTATGTGCGCTATTTCAACGACAGCCAAAAGCGCACCGGAACCCTGTGGGAGGGTCGCTACAAATCCACTCTGATCCAGACCGATCGCTACTTGCTGGCCTGCATGGTCTATATTGACCTCAACCCGGTGCGGGCCGCGCTGGTGGTTCGGCCACAGGACTATCCGTGGTCCAGCCATGGGCACTATATTGGTCAGCGGGTTGACAAACTCATCACACCGCACGCGCTGGTATGGGCCTTGGGCAATACGCCGTTCGCCCGCGAGGCAGCCTACGCCGAATTGGTGCAAAACGGTATCAATCCGGTGCAGCAAGCGGCGCTGACCGACGCAACCCTGCAGGGTTGGGCGCTGGGTGACCCAGATTTTGTAGAAAAATTGCAAAAAAATACGCAACGACGCGTTAGCAAACGCTTGGCTGGACGCCCGCTTTCTCTCCAAAAATAAACGGCAAAATATGGCTCTAACGCATATAAAAAGTGCGCAAATAGCTATCAATTTTGATATGTCCCCAATTGTAATTTGGATTAATTTGTTGTCGATTAATTGGAATCTGACCCCAATTATTCTACTTGGCACCTTTGTTGCATTGCGGTATCCTCAGCATCTAACGCAATTTTTTAGGAGTGCGCCATGACCACGGCTGCCGAAATTCAATACCTTCAGAACAATGGTTTGTATGCCACCGAACACGAGCATGACGCATGTGGCGTGGGTTTTGTCGCCCACATCAAGGGCATCAAGTCGCATGACATCGTCAAAAATGCGCTCAAAATTCTTGAAAACCTGGACCACCGGGGCGCGGTGGGTGCGGACAAGCTCATGGGTGACGGTGCCGGCATTCTGATTCAGCTGCCCGATGCGCTCTACCGCGAAGAAATGCACAAGCAGGGGGTTGATCTGCCGCCGCTTGGCGAGTACGGCGTGGGCATGATCTTCTTGCCCAAGGAGCACGCTTCGCGTCTGGCGTGCGAGCAGGAGATGGAACGCGCCATCAAGATGGAGGGTCAAGTCTTGCTGGGCTGGCGAGATGTGCCGGTGAACCGCGACATGCCCATGTCGCCCACCGTGCGTGAAAAAGAGCCCATCTTGCGCCAGGTTTTCATTGGCCGTGGCAACGACGTGATCGTGCAGGACGCGCTGGAGCGCAAGCTGTACGTGATCCGCAAGACCGCCAGCGCGGCCATCCAGAACCTGCACCTCAAGCACAGCAAAGAGTATTACGTGCCCAGCATGTCCAGCCGCACGGTGGTGTACAAGGGGCTGCTGCTGGCCGATCAGGTCGGTGTTTATTTTCGTGATCTGGAAGACGAGCGCTGTGTCTCGGCACTGGGCTTGGTGCACCAGCGTTTTTCCACCAACACCTTCCCCGAGTGGCCGCTGGCGCACCCGTACCGCTATGTGGCGCACAACGGCGAGATCAACACCGTCAAGGGCAACTACAACTGGATGAAAGCGCGCGAAGGCGTGATGTCCTCGCCCGTGCTGGGGCCGGACCTGAAAAAGCTGTACCCCATCAGCTTCGCGGGTCAGTCCGACACTGCCACCTTTGACAACTGCCTTGAACTGCTCACGATGGCGGGTTACCCGATCAGCCAGGCCGTGATGATGATGATTCCCGAGCCTTGGGAGCAGCACACCACCATGGACGAGCGTCGCCGCGCGTTTTACGAATACCACGCTGCCATGCTGGAGCCATGGGATGGTCCGGCCTCCATTGTGTTCACCGACGGCCGCCAGATTGGCGCCACGCTGGACCGCAACGGCCTGAGCCCTTCTCGTTACTGCATCACCGACGACGACCTGGTCATCATGGGCTCGGAGTCCGGCGTGTTGCCGGTGCCCGAGAACAAGATCGTGCGCAAATGGCGTCTGCAGCCCGGCAAGATGTTCCTGATTGATCTGGAACAAGGCCGCATGATTGACGATGAAGAGCTCAAAACCCAGCTCGCCAACACCAAGCCCTACAAGCAGTGGATTGAAAACCTGCGCATCCGGTTGGATGATGTGGCCTTTGACGAACGTCGCACGGTGGACGCGTTTTCGGCCACGGTGGCAGCCGTTGAGCCCAAACGGATGAGCGACAAGGTAAGTTTGCTCGATCGCCAGCAAGCCTTTGGTTTCTCGCAGGAAGACGTCAAGTTTCTGATGGCCCCCATGGCCACGGCCGGTGAAGAAGCCATTGGTTCCATGGGCAATGACAGCCCGCTGGCGGTGCTGTCCGACAAGAACAAGCCGCTGTACAACTATTTCAAACAGTTGTTCGCCCAAGTGACCAACCCGCCGATCGACCCGATTCGCGAGGCCATTGTGATGTCACTGGTGTCTTTCATTGGACCCAAGCCCAATTTGCTCGACATCAATCAGGTCAACCCGCCGATGCGTCTGGAGGTGAGCCAGCCGGTGCTCAACTTTGCCGATATGGCCAAGCTGCGCGACATTGAAACCCATACCCAAGGCAAGTTCCGAAGCTACACGCTGGACATCACCTACCCGCTGGCCTGGGGCCACGAAGGCGTTGAGGCGAAATTGGCTTCGCTGTGCGCTGAAGCCGTTGACGCGATCAAGGGTGGCAAAAACATTCTCATCATCAGTGACCGCAGCGTGAGTGCAACGCAAGTGGCCATCCCTGCGCTGCTGGCGCTGTCGGCCATCCATCAGCATCTGGTGGGCGAGGGGCTGCGCACAACCGCCGGCTTGGTGGTCGAAACCGGCACCGCCCGTGAGGTGCATCACTTTGGCGTGCTGGCAGGCTACGGCGCAGAGGCGGTTCACCCCTACCTGGCCATGGAAACGCTGGCCAGCATCCACAAAGATCTGCCCGGCGATTTGAGTGCCGACAAGGCGATCTACAACTACGTCAAGGCAGTGGGCAAGGGCCTGTCCAAGATCATGTCCAAGATGGGCGTGTCCACTTACATGAGCTACTGCGGTGCCCAGCTGTTCGAGGCGATCGGCCTGTCCAGCGAGACAGTGGGCAAGTACTTCACCGG
Source organism: Candidatus Rhodoferax bjergmarkensis (assembly GCA_016708345.1). Lineage (GTDB taxonomy): Bacteria > Pseudomonadota > Gammaproteobacteria > Burkholderiales > Burkholderiaceae_C > Rhodoferax > Rhodoferax bjergmarkensis. The sequence goes on along the minus strand of JADJFX010000007.1, from coordinate 83,743 downwards.
TACCCCCAGTCGCGTTGAGGGCATTGGTGTTTTCGAGATTGCAGAAGAAGCCATCCGCATGCACAAAGCCGCGTTCGGCAGCGATCCTGTGCTGGCCAACGCGCTCGATGCGGGCGGCGAATACGCCTGGCGCACCCGCGGGGAGGAGCACATGTGGACACCCGACGCCATTGCCAAGCTGCAGCACAGCACCCGTTCCAACAACTGGAACACCTACAAGGAATACGCGCAAATCATCAATGACCAGAGCAAGCGTCATCTGACCCTGCGAGGCTTGTTTGAATTCAAGATTGACCCGGCCAAGGCGATACCCGTGGACGAGGTTGAACCCGCCAAGGAAATTGTCAAACGTTTTGCCACCGGTGCCATGTCCTTGGGCTCCATCAGCACCGAGGCCCATGCCACGCTGGCTGTGGCGATGAACCGCATCGGCGGCAAGAGCAACACCGGTGAGGGCGGCGAAGATCCCGCGCGTTACCGGCAGGAGCTCAAAGGCATTCCGATCAAGCAAGGCCAGACCATGGCCGACATCATCGGCCAGGATGTGGTGGAGGTTGACATTCCTTTGACGCCGGCCGATTCGCTGCGTTCGCGTATCAAACAAGTGGCATCCGGCCGCTTTGGCGTCACTGCCGAGTACCTCAGCAGTGCCGATCAGATCCAGATCAAGATGGCACAAGGTGCCAAGCCGGGCGAGGGCGGTCAATTGCCCGGTGGCAAAGTGTCTGACTACATCGGCCGCTTGCGCCACTCAGTGCCGGGTGTGGGCCTCATTTCGCCGCCGCCGCACCACGACATCTACTCGATTGAAGATTTGGCGCAACTCATTCACGACTTGAAAAATGTTGCGCCGCATGCCGACATCAGTGTCAAGCTGGTCAGTGAAATCGGTGTGGGTACCGTCGCCGCAGGCGTGGCCAAGTGCAAGGCCGACCATGTGGTGATTGCCGGGCACGATGGCGGCACCGGTGCCTCGCCCTGGTCGTCCATCAAGCATTGCGGCAGTCCGTGGGAAATCGGTCTGGCCGAAACCCAGCAAACGCTGGTACTCAACCGTTTGCGCTCGCGCATTCGCGTGCAGGCCGACGGTCAGATGAAAACCGGCCGCGACGTGGCCATCGGTGCCCTCCTGGGTGCCGATGAGTTTGGCTTTGCCACTGCACCGCTGGTGGTGGAAGGTTGCGTCATGATGCGCAAATGCCACCTTAACACCTGCCCGGTCGGTGTGGCAACGCAAGACCCCGTGCTGCGGCAAAAGTTTTCGGGCAAGCCAGAACACGTGGTGAACTACTTCTTCTTCATTGCCGAAGAAGTGCGCCAGATCATGGCCCAGCTTGGTATCCGCAAATTTGACGACCTGATTGGCCGCGCCGATTTGCTGGACATGCGCAAAGGCATCGAGCACTGGAAAGCCAGCGGCCTGGATTTTGCGCGCCTGTTAGCGCAGCCCAATGTGCCAGCAGATGTGCCGCGTTATCAAGTTGAAAGCCAGGAACACGGCCTGGAGCGCGCACTGGACAATGTTCTGATTGCCAAGTCGCGCGCCGCCATTGACAAGGGCGAAAAGGTTCAGTTCATGGAAGTGGCGCGCAACGTGAACCGTTCGGTCGGTGCCATGCTCTCCGGCGCGGTGACCAAGGTTCACCCAGAAGGTTTGCCAGACGACACCATCCGCATTCAGCTCGAAGGCACCGGCGGGCAGTCCTTTGGCGCGTTTCTCACACGTGGCATCACCTTGTATTTGATTGGCGACGCCAATGACTACACCGGCAAGGGCCTCTCGGGTGGCCGCATTGTGGTGCGCCCCAGCATTGATTTCCGGGGCGAGGCGATTCGCAACACCATCGTGGGCAATACCGTGATGTACGGTGCCACGGCGGGCGAGTCTTTCTTCAGTGGCGTGGGCGGTGAGCGCTTTGCGGTGCGTCTGTCGGGCGCGACCACGGTGGTCGAAGGCACGGGTGACCATGGCTGTGAGTACATGACCGGCGGCACCGTGGCTGTGCTGGGCAAGACCGGGCGCAACTTTGCGGCGGGCATGAGCGGCGGCGTGGCGTATGTGTACGACGAAGATGGTCAGTTCGCAACACGTTGCAACCCGGCCATGGTCTCCATGGAGAAGGTTCTCACCACTGCGGAGCAAAAAGCCGCCCTCGACCAGAGCCTGTGGCACCGCGGCCAAAGTGATGAAGCGCAGCTCAAGAAGCTGCTGGAAGACCATAACCGCTGGACCGGCAGCAAGCGCGCGCGCGAGTTGCTCGACAACTGGGATGTTTCCCGCTTGAAATTCGTGAAGGTCTTCCCCAATGAGTACAAACGTGCGCTGGGAGAAATTCATGCACGTAGTCTTGTGCCAAAAAAGGCAGTTGCGCCCGTCATTAGTGCGCAAGCAGCTACTAAAAAGATAGCAACTCCGGCTAAGTAGACCGCAATTCATAACCCGCAATGTTGGGGGCAGCATTAAAAACCTGCCCCGCAAAGGAGAAGAAATATGGGAAAAATCACTGGTTTCATGGAATTCGAGCGCCTGGAAGAGGGCTACAAGCCCGTTGCCGAGCGCCTAAAGCATTACAAAGAGTTTGTCATCGGCCTGGACAATGCCCAGTCCAAACTACAGGCAGCACGCTGCATGGACTGCGGCACGCCGTTTTGCAACAGCGGCTGCCCGGTCAACAACATCATTCCGGACTTCAACGACTTGGTTTACCGGGACGACTGGAAAAACGCCATCGACGTGCTGCACAGCACCAACAACTTCCCCGAGTTCACCGGCCGTATTTGCCCGGCCCCCTGTGAAGCGGCCTGTGTACTCAATGTCAATAACGATCCGGTGGGCATCAAGTCCATCGAACACGCCATCATTGACCGCGCCTGGGCCGAGGGTTGGGTGTTGGCCCAACCGGCCAAGGTCAAGACCGGTCGACGAGTGGCGGTGGTCGGTTCCGGCCCGGCCGGCATGGCAGCAGCCCAGCAGCTGGCCAGAGTCGGCCACGATGTGACCCTGTTTGAAAAGAATGACCGGGTGGGCGGCTTGCTGCGCTACGGCATTCCTGACTTCAAAATGGAAAAAAATCACATCGACCGCCGTGTCGATCAGCTGCAAAAAGAAGGCGTCACCATCCGCACTGGCGTGCTGGTGGGTGAGTGGCCCAAAGACTCCAAGGTGACCAACTGGGCCAAGGAAACCATTTCTGCCGCACAGCTGCAAAAAGACTTTGACGCAGTGCTGTTGACGGGCGGTTCCGAACAATCGCGTGATCTGCCGGTGCCTGGCCGAGAGCTGGACGGTATTCATTTTGCGATGGAATTTTTGCCCCAGCAAAACAAGGTCAATGCGGGCGACAAGGTCAAGGGCCAGTTGTCTGCCTCCGGCAAGCATGTCATTGTGATTGGCGGTGGCGACACCGGCTCTGATTGCGTGGGCACCAGCAACCGCCACGGCGCCGCCAGCATCACCCAGTTTGAGGTCATGCCCCAGCCGCCTGTGGAAGAGAACCGCCCGATGACCTGGCCTTACTGGCCCCTGAAATTGCGCACCAGTTCCAGCCACGATGAGGGCTGCACACGCGAGTTCGCCATCTCCACCAAGGAATTCGTGGGTGAAAAAGGCAAGGTCACCGGCCTCAAAACGGTGCATGTCGAGTTCAAGGACGGCAAAATGGTCGAGATTGCCGGCACCGAGAAAACCTACAAAGCTGACCTCGTGTTGCTGGCCATGGGTTTTGTCAACCCGGTAGCCACGGTGCTGGAGTCGTTTGGCGTTGACAAGGATGCGCGTGGCAATGCCAGGGCGAGTACCGAGTTGCTTGGAGGCTATGCCACCAATGTCGCCAAAGTGTTTGCGGCGGGCGATATTCGCCGTGGCCAGAGTCTGGTGGTGTGGGCCATTCGCGAAGGCCGCCAAGCCGCGCGCGCTGTGGATGAGTTTTTGATGGGCTGCAGCGATTTGCCGCGATAAAAGGACGATAAAGGGGGCATAAAGGGGAGCGAAAGGTGCGTTGTCAAGCAAGCAGATGGTTTGGTGTGGCCGAGCCCCTTCAAAAGTAACAAATTGGCTGATACCTTATGATCAGGCGTTCGGCCGCAATGCGGCCTTCGCTTTAAAAAATCCTGCAGGACAAATCAACCCCTTGCCCGGCACTTCAGTGCTGCTCTTCACTGTCAATGTCTACCCCTACGTCTGAATCGCTCGTCGAATTTCGCAACCTGACCTTTGGGTACGGTGATCGCGTCATTCTGGATGACATTTCAGTGGTGGTGCCGCGTGGCAAGGTGACGGCGCTTATGGGTGCTTCGGGTGGCGGTAAAACGACCATGTTTCGACTCATTGGCGGGCAAAATCGTGCCCAGTCCGGGACGATGCTGTTTGACTCGCAGGATGTGGGCCAACTTGACCAGGCTGGCTTGTACGCCGCAAGGCGTCGCATGGGCATGCTGTTCCAGTTTGGTGCCTTGTTTGCAGATTTGTCGGTATATGACAATGTGGCGTTTCCGCTGCGTGAACACACTGATTTGTCCGAGCCGCTGATTCGCGACATTGTGCTGATGAAGCTCAATGCGGTGGGCTTGCGCGGTGCGCGCAAGCTCATGCCCAGCCAAGTGTCAGGTGGTATGGCACGGCGTATTGCCTTGGCGCGCGCGATTGCTCTGGACCCTGAACTGGTGATGTATGACGAGCCCTTGACGGGGCTTGATCCGATTTCATTGGCGATTGCCGCCGACCTGATCCGAAAGCTGAATGATTCGATGGGCCTGACCAGTATTTTTGTCTCGCACGAGCTGGAAAAAACTTTTGAGATTTCCGACCACGTGATTATTCTGGCCAATGGAAAAATTGCGGCGCAAGGCACGCCGCAGCAAGTGTGTCAGAGCAGCGACCCGCTGGTGTACCAGTATGTGAATGCTTTGGCCGATGGCCCGGTGCGTTTCCATTACCCTGGTCCCACCATTTTTGAAGATTTTGGGCTGGGTACGGTGCCGGTCCAAGGGCGTGAACACAGGAGATCGGCACCATGAGCTGGTACAAACCAAGTGATGTAGGTTATTCCGTCCGTCGCCAATTGGCTGACATGGGGCACGGAGCCCGTTTGTTCGTTCGTCTGTTGACGACCTTTGGCGGCAGTTTCAAGCGTTTCGGGTTGATCCGTGATCAGATCCATTTTTTGGGCAACTATTCTCTCGCCATCATTGCGGTGTCGGGTTTGTTTGTTGGCTTTGTGTTCGGATTGCAGGGCTACTACACTTTGCAGCGTTATGGTTCATCCGAGGCGCTGGGTTTGTTGGTTACGCTCAGTCTGGTGCGGGAGTTGGGGCCGGTGGTGACGGCTTTGTTGTTCGCGGGCCGGGCTGGCACGTCCCTGACCGCCGAGATCGGTCTGATGAAGGCTGGTGAGCAGATCAGTGTCATGGAAATGATGGCGGTTGACCCGGTTCAGCGCGTTTTGGCACCCCGGTTTTGGGCCGGCATCATCACCATGCCGTTGCTGGCCGCTGTTTTCAGCGCGATGGGCATCATTGGTGGATGGATTGTGGGCGTGGTCATGATTGGTGTGGATGCCGGATCGTTCTGGAGCCAGATTCAGGGCGGCGTCGATGTCTGGAAAGACGTGGGCAATGGGGTGATCAAGAGCATCGTGTTTGGCTTTACCGTGACTTTCATTGCCCTTTTGCAAGGCTTTGAGGCTCAGGCCACGCCGGAAGGTGTGGCCAGTGCCACCACAAAAACGGTGGTGGCCGCGTCACTGTCGGTCCTCGGGCTGGATTTCATCCTGACCGCCATGATGTTTACGATTTAAAACCAACACTGTTTGTCGCGTGATAGCTGGCTGAATTAAAGGAAATGTATGCAACGTTCTAAAAATGATGTTTGGGTGGGACTTTTTGTCCTGATTGGTGCAGTGGCCATTTTGTTTCTGGCTTTGCAGTCGGCCAATTTGCTGAGCCTAAATTTTCAGAGTACTTACCAAGTTACCGCCAAGTTTGACAACGTGGGCGGTCTCAAGCCAAAAGCGGCTGTGCGCAGCGCCGGTGTGCTGGTGGGGCGCGTCGAAAATATTGTCTTCGACGACAAATCATTTCAAGCACGCGTCACGCTGGCGCTGGAAAGCCGCTATGCCTTTCCAAAAGACAGCTCTCTGAAAATTTTGACCAGCGGGCTGCTTGGCGAGCAGTACCTGGGCATTGAGGCCGGTGCCGACGAAAAGGTGCTGGTAGCCGGCGACACCATTTCGGGAACTCAGTCAGCAGTGGTTCTGGAAAGTCTCATCAGCCAGTTTTTGTACAGCAAGGCCGCTGATGGTGCCAGTCCAGAGGCCGCCAAACCGAAAAAATAACGGGTGAATTTTGATGCGCTTTGACTTTTTTTCGTTCCCCGTGCGATCTGTGATGGCGGGTTTGCTGGTGCTGGGACTGGTGGGGTGTGCCAGTGGGCCGGGAGCCAAAGCGCGCGATCCGCTGGAGCCTTGGAACCGGGGTGTTACCGAGTTCAATGACGCCGTCGATGGCAATGTCCTCATACCCGTTGCCACTGCTTACCGGGACGTGACGCCGGCACCCGTACGCCAAGGCATCAACAATTTTTTTGCCAATCTGGAGGACGCTTGGTCCTTTGTGAATAACCTCTTGCAGTTCAAAGGCCATGCGGCCACCGAGAGTTTTATGCGTTTTAGCGTCAACACCTTCTTTGGTTTGGGTGGTGTTTTGGACATCGCTACTGAAATGCGGCTTGAAAAACAAACCAAAGATTTCGGCCACACTTTGGGCTATTGGGGGGTAGGTCCCGGGCCCTATCTGGTGTTGCCATTATTAGGGCCCTCGACTTTGCGTGATGCGTCTGCCCGTGTGGTGAGCCACCAGGGCGATTTGGTGAACCACATTGAAAAGGTTCCCGTGCGCAATGTCGCCACAGTGGTCAGAATCATTGACACCCGCGCAAAGTTTCTCAAGGCAAGTTCTGTGCTCGACGAAATTGCGCTCGATAAATACACCTTCACGCGCGACGCATTTCTTCAGCGACGGCGCAGTTCTATCTTTGATGGCAATCCGCCGGATGATGAAGAACTGGAATAAGTCTGTCGTTCGTTAACCTGACCGATCCCCTGAACGTTGATAAAGTCCCGGGTTGATCCCGAAATTGAGAAAGAGTTGAACCATGAACCGTCGTTTTTTTAGTCATTTTTTTGCTTTTGTGCTGGTCGCGGCCTGTGGCTTGTTGGCTGTGCCAGCGAGCGCGGCTGATGAAGCTCCCGATGAATTGATCAAGCGTTTGTCCACCGATGTGCTGGACAGCATTCGCTCTGACAAGGCCATCCAGGCAGGGGATTCATCGCGCATTCTGACGCTGGTCGATACCAAGATCATTCCCAATGTCAACTTTCAGCGCATGACCTCATCGGCCGTCGGTCCGGCCTGGCGCCAGGCTACGCCCGAGCAGCAAAAGCGTTTGCAAAATGAGTTCAAAACCTTGCTGGTGCGCACCTATGCCGGTGCCCTGGCGCAGGTCACGGATCAGACCATTTCCGTCAAGCCGCTGCGTGCTTCACCCGATGACAAAGAGGTGGTGGTTCGCTCAGAGGTGAAAGGCAAAGGCGATGCGATTCAGCTCGATTACCGCCTGGAAAAGACGCCGGGTGAAGGCGCTGGCTGGAAAATTTACAACCTCAATGTGCTCGGTGTCTGGCTGATGGAAACCTACCGCAGCCAGTTTGCCCAGGAAATCAATGCCAAAGGGGTTGATGGCCTGATTGCGACCCTGACCAGCCGCAACAAAGCCAACACCGCCAACAATGCCAAGAAGGGCTGAACGTGCTGGTTTTGCCTGAAGTTTTGACACACGCCCAGGCCACAGCCTGCCTGCGTATGCTGGTGCAAGCCTTGCGCGCCGAGACCGGGCAGGCCGCCGTGGTGGACGCCAGTGGTTTGGTTCGATTTGACTCGGCAGCGCTGGCCATGTTGCTTGAGTTCCGGCGGGAGTGTCTGGCGCTGGGCAAGCAATTTTCAATCCGTGGTTTGCCAAGCCGTTTGGGCGATCTGGCAGCTTTGTACGGCGTCATGGATTTGCTGCCCGCAGCCTGAATTTCAAATCCTTGGGGCAGGCGGTTTGATGCGCAAGTCTTTAACGTGAAATAACACTACTGCCTACATGCACGCCATATCCTTCCAGTCTGTCTCCAAAGCCTTTGCGTCCCCGCGCGGACCTCACGTCAAAGGCAATGCTGGAAGCACATTTCTGGCGCTGGACCGCGTCAGCCTTGACATTGAAGAGGGTGAGTTTTTTGGACTGCTAGGCCCCAATGGTGCGGGCAAGACCACCATGATCAGCATTTTGGCGGGCCTGTCGCGTGCCACCTCCGGTACCGTTTCGGTGCTCGGGCACGATGTACAAACCGAATATGCCACCGTGCGGCGCAGTTTGGGCGTGGTGCCGCAGGAGCTGGTGTTCGACCCATTTTTTAATGTGCGTGAAGCACTGCGCTTTCAGTCCGGCTACTTTGGTGTGAAAAACAACGAGGCATGGATTGACGAATTGCTGTCGAGTTTGGGCCTGACCAGCAAGGCCGATGCCAATATGCGCCAGCTCTCGGGCGGCATGAAGCGCCGGGTGCTGGTGGCGCAGGCCCTGGTACACAAGCCTCCCGTCATCGTGCTGGACGAGCCCACGGCGGGGGTGGATGTGGAGTTGCGCCAGACCCTGTGGCAGTTCATTGCCAAGCTTAACAAGCAGGGCAGCACAGTGCTTTTGACGACCCATTACCTTGAAGAAGCCGAGGCCCTGTGTGGCCGTATTGCCATGCTCAAGGCGGGGCAGATTGTGGCGCTGGACCACACCAGCGAGCTGCTCAAGGCAGCCTCCAGCAATGTGCTTCGTTTCAAGATTGATAGTGAGATGCCCAAGGCCTTGGCCGACAAGGCGCGCATCACTGGTCGCATCGTGCAGTTTCCCGCGCACAGTGCGCTGGAGATCGAACAGTTTCTCGCGCAAGTGCGCCAGGCCGGTCTGGTGGCCCAGGATGTCGAAATCCGCAAGGCCGATCTGGAAGACGTGTTTTTGGGTGTGATGGAGCGGAATAAGGAGTGTCCAGCATGACGGGCTGGCAAATGCTCCTGTACAAGGAAGTGCTGCGCTTTTGGCGCGTTGCTTTTCAAACCGTGGCCGGCCCTGTGCTCACCGCCATGCTGTACCTGCTGATCTTTGGCCACGCCCTGGAGTCGCATGTCAAGGTGTACGACAAAATCAGCTACACCGCGTTTTTGGTGCCGGGTCTGGCGATGATGAGCCTGCTGCAAAACGCGTTTGCCAACAGCTCCTCATCGTTGATCATGAGCAAGGTAATGGGCAATCTGGTGTTTTTAATGCTCACGCCGCTGTCCTATATGAACTGGTTTGTGGCCTATGTGGGGGCCTCCGTTATTCGCGGACTGGTGGTTGGTTTGGGTGTGTTTGCCGTGTCAGCATTTTTTACCGAGCTGACTTTTACCTCGCCGCTGTGGATTTTTGCCTTTGCCGTGATGGGCGCAGCTTTGATGGGGTGCCTGGGTTTGATCGCGGGCTTGTGGGCTGAGAAGTTTGACCAGTTGGCCGCCTTTCAGAATTTTGTGGTCATGCCCATGACTTTTCTGAGTGGTGTTTTCTACTCCATTCATTCACTGCCCCCATTTTGGCAAGGCGTCAGCCACTTGAACCCGTTTTTCTACATGATTGATGGCTTTCGTTACGGCTTCTTTGGTGCGAGTGATGTGTCGCCTTGGCTGAGTTTGACTGTGGTGGGTGGTGCTACTGCCGTGGTGAGCGCCATCGCCGTTTATTTGCTGCGCACCGGCTACAAGATTCGCAGCTAATTTGCGCCTTGATGGCGTTTTTCATTTTTTTGGACTATTGACATGACTGCAGACCAGATCAAGGACATCATTGCGGCGGGACTCAAGTGTGAGTACATCGAACTGGAGGGCGATGGCCGCCATTGGTTTGCAACCATTGTGTCTAGCGAATTTGAAGGACAGCGCGCCATCAAACGCCATCAGAGGGTGTATGCCACGCTCGGTGGAAGAATGGAAACCAACGAGGTGCATGCCTTGTCGATGAAAACCTACACCCCTGACGAATGGTCGACTGTGGCCAAATAAGGCTTCCCTGTGGGGTACGGTGCAGACTCAAGCCAATTTTTCTGAAGTGACTTTATGGACAAACTATTGATTCGCGGTGGCAGGCAGCTGCTCGGTGAAGTTCAAATTTCCGGCGCCAAAAATGCAGCCCTGCCGGAGCTGTGCGCCTGCCTGTTGACCGCCGAGCCGGTCACCCTGCGCAACGTACCGCGTTTGCAGGACGTCAACACCATGCTCAAGTTGATTCGCAACATGGGTGTGGGGGCTGTGCGCGAGGAAGATGGCCGGGTGCTGGTGACGGCCGGGACACTCAGTTCACCCGAGGCCCCTTACGAACTGGTCAAGACCATGCGCGCCTCAGTGCTGGCGCTGGGCCCGTTGCTGGCGCGTTTTGGCGAGGCCACGGTGTCTTTGCCCGGTGGTTGCGCCATTGGTTCACGCCCGGTCGACCAGCACATCAAGAGCCTCTCGGCCATGGGGGCCGAAATTGTGGTCGAGCATGGCTACATGATCGCCAGGCTGCCCAAGGGCTGGACGCGCTTGAAGGGCGCGCGCATTGCCACCGACATGGTCACCGTCACCGGCACCGAAAATTTCCTGATGGCCGCGTGTCTGGCCGAAGGTGAAACCATTCTGGAAAATGCGGCGCAAGAGCCCGAGATTCCTGACTTGGCCGAGATGCTGATCAAAATGGGTGCCAAAATCGAAGGCCACGGCACCAGCCGCATCCGCATTCAGGGCGTCGAAAAACTCCATGGCTGCGAGCACCAGGTGGTGGCCGACCGCATAGAGGCGGGCACGTTTTTATGCGCAGTGGCGGCCACCGGCGGTGATGCCGTGTTGCACCATGGCCGGATTGATCACCTGGAGGCGGTGGTCGAAAAGCTGCGCGATGCGGGTGCCAAGGTGTCGGAAGTGGACGGCGGCATTCGCGTTCAATCGCAGGGGCGCCTCAAGGCCCAGAGTTTTCGCACCACCGAGTACCCGGGTTTTCCGACCGACATGCAGGCCCAGTTCATGGCGCTCAACTGTATTTCGAACGGCACGGCCAAGGTGACCGAAACCATTTTTGAAAACCGTTTCATGCACGTCAATGAGATGGTTCGCTTGGGTGCCAACATCCAGATTGACGGCAAAGTTTCAGTGGTGGAGGGCGTTGAAAAGCTCTCAGGTGCCACCGTGATGGCGACCGATTTGCGGGCTTCCGCCAGTCTGGTGATTGCCGGTTTGGTGGCCGAGGGTGAAACCGTGGTGGACCGCATCTACCACCTGGACCGCGGCTACGACCAGATGGAAAGCAAGCTGCGCACCTTGGGTGCCGACATCGAAAGGGTGAAGTGATGAACCCCCACGCTCATATTCATTCGCTGCCCCCCGAGGGGGCGTGTGCCTCCTTTGAGGCGGCTCGGCAGGAAGAGATTGACCCCCACGCTCATATTCATTCGCTGCCCCCCAAGGGGGCGCATGCCTCCTTTGAGGCGGCTCGGCAGGAGGCACCATGATCACGCTCGCACTCTCGAAAGGACGCATTTTTGAAGAAACCCTGCCGCTCTTACGCGCTGCCGGCATCGAGGTACTCGAAGACCCCGAAAAGTCGCGCAAGCTGATTCTGGCCACCAACCAAAGCGATGTACGCGTGCTGGTGGTGCGCGCCACAGATGTGCCGACTTATGTGCAGTACGGTGGTGCCGACCTGGGCATCACCGGCAAGGACACACTCTTGGAGCATGTGGCCGAATGGGGTGGCAACGTCAGTGCGGCGGGGCTGTACCAGCCGCTGGACCTGCAGATTGCAAAATGCCGCATCAGCGTGGCGGTGCGGGCCGATTTTGACTACGCATCGGCCGTGCGCCAGGGCTCGCGCCTGAAGGTGGCCACCAAGTACGTGGCGATTGCCCGCGACTTTTTTGCCACCAAAGGCGTTCACGTCGATCTGATCAAGCTCTACGGCAGCATGGAGCTGGCCCCGCTGGTTGGCATGGCCGATGCCATCGTTGATCTGGTGTCCACTGGCAACACCCTCAGGGCCAACCATCTGGTCGAGGTGGAGCACATCATGGACATCAGCTCGCGCCTGGTGGTCAATCAGGCCGCGCTCAAGCTCAAACAAGCGCCCATTCGCAACATCATTGACGCCTTTGCGTCGGCCATTGCCAAGTAATTACCCCATATTTCCCCCATATTTGCTATGACATTTATAGCTACTCCCGCACGTCTTTCAACGCTTGATGGCCAATTTGATGCCCAATTCAAGGCGCGTCTGCACTGGTCGGCCGATACCGATGCCGCCATTGAGCAGCGCGTGGCCGACATCCTGCGCGATGTGCAGGTGCGCGGTGATGCCGCGGTGCTGGAGTACACCGCGCGTTTTGACGGCTTGCAGGCCGACAGCCTGCAAGCGCTGGAGCTGACCCAGGCGGAACTCAAAGCTGCCTTTGACGCGATTCCAGCCGCCCAGCGTGGGGCCCTGCAAGCGGCAGCGGCCCGCATTCGCGCCTACCACGAAGCCCAGAAAAAAGCCTGTGGCGAAAGCTGGAGTTACCGTGATGAAAACGGCAGCCTGCTGGGTCAAAAGGTCACCCCGCTGGACCGTGTCGGCATCTACGTGCCCGGTGGCAAGGCGGCTTATCCCTCCAGTGTGCTGATGAATGCGATTCCGGCCCATGTGGCCGGGGTGGAAGAAATCATCATGGTAGTGCCGACCCCGCAGGGCGTGAAAAACCCGCTGGTGCTGGCGGCGGCCTATGTGGCGGGTGTGACCCGTGCCTTCACCATTGGCGGTGCCCAGGCGGTGGCGGCGCTGGCCTACGGCACGGCCAGCATTGCGGCGGTCAACAAGATCACCGGCCCTGGCAACGCCTATGTGGCAGCGGCCAAACGGCGCGTGTTTGGCACAGTGGGCATCGACATGATTGCCGGGCCGAGTGAAATTCTGGTGCTGGCCGACGGCAGCACGCCGCCCGACTGGGTGGCGATGGACTTGTTCAGTCAGGCGGAGCACGACGAGCTGGCGCAAAGCATTTTGTTGTGCCCCGACGCGGCCTACATCGATCAGGTGCAGGCCAGCATCAACCGCCTGTTGAACGAGATGCCGCGCGCCGAGATCATTGCCAAGTCGCTCACCGGGCGCGGTGCCCTCATTCTCACCCGCAGCATGGAAGAAGCCTGTGACATCAGCAACCGCATTGCGCCCGAGCACCTGGAAGTCTCCAGCCGCGAGCCGCACCGCTGGGAGCCCTTGCTCAAGCACGCCGGAGCCATTTTTCTGGGTGCCTACACCAGCGAGTCGCTGGGCGACTACTGCGCGGGCCCGAACCACGTGTTGCCCACCAGTGGCACGGCGCGTTTTTCCAGCCCGCTGGGTGTTTACGACTTTCAAAAGCGTTCCAGCCTGATCGAAGTCAGCCAAGCCGGTGCCCAGGTGCTGGGCGTGATTGCCGCTGAACTGGCTTATGGTGAAGGCTTGCAGGCCCATGCGCGGGCTGCGCAGATGCGGATCAAAGCCAGCTAATCCGGTTTTGCTATTAATTTAGTAGCTTCTGACGCAAGTTTTACGGGCTCTAGCGGCTAATCTGGCACTGAATCATTGACCAAGAGCCCGGTTGTGCTGACTTGCGCCGTTGACCTCACGCCCGAGCCTGTTCAATGGCTCTGGCCCGACGGGATGGAGCTGGGCAAGTTCCACCTGTTGATGGGCGCGCTTTAGCAGTGAAAAACGACCAATCCGTGATTGACCCGGTATCGACGGCCGTGGCGGGTGACAGCCACAACAACACTGTGGTGCTGGTGAGCTGTGGCGGGCGTACACGGTCGACATAGGTACACGCGGAAAATGTGAGCCCATGCAGCCCTAAGCCAGCCCTCTTTCGCGAAGCGACTGGCTGTAGACTCTTAGAAACAATATCTATTGGTCCAATTAAAGCCAAGATCGTTCATTCCCATGAATCGACGCACTTAGCAGGTGGGCGGGCGCTGGCAAGGGTATACAACAAAGGGATTCACTTGAAATCAGGTATCAGAGACAACAGGACCAGGGGCAAAGTTGCAGAATTCCTGAAAGAGAATGCCACCAGCGGTAGCCGCCTTTCAGTCGTTTCCGCCTACTTCACCATTTATGCCTACGAAGCCCTGAGCGAGCAGCTCGACGGCATCGAATCGCTCCAGTTTTTGTTTGGCGAACCCAAATTCATTCAGACACTAGACCCTGAGAAGACCGACAAAAAGGCCTTCAAGATTGAAGACGAGGGGTTGGAGCTTGCCAACCGGCTTCAGCAAAAGGAAGTCGCCCGCCGCTGCGCCGAGTGGATCACTAACAAGGTCGAAATCCGCTCCATCATTGAGGCCAACCTGTTGCACGGCAAGCTGTACCACGTTGACGACGGCCGACGCGAGCACGCCCTAATGGGTAGTTCCAACTTCACCCAGCGCGGTTTGGGCCTGTCTGCCGCGCCGAATATCGAATTGAACATGGTGGTCGATAGTGACCGCGACCGCACTGACCTGAAAGCATGGTTTGATGAATTGTGGTCAGACACCGCCCTCGTTGAAGATGTCAAAGCCAAGGTGCTGGAGTACCTGGCCCAGCTCTATGTGGACCATTCCCCGGAGTTCATCTACTTCAAGACCCTGTTCCACGTCTTTGAGGCGTATCTTTCCGGCCAGGAAGAGCAAGCCCAGTTCTTTGACAACACCGCCATCACCGACACTGAAATTTGGAAAGCCCTGTTTGAATTCCAGAAAGATGGTGTCAAAGGGGCCGTTCAAAAAATCAACACCCACAACGGCTGCATCCTGGCCGACAGCGTGGGTTTGGGCAAAACCTATTCGGCGCTGGCCGTCATCAAATACTTTGAGCTGCGTAACCACCGCGTTCTGGTGCTGTGTCCCAAAAAGCTGCGCGAGAACTGGACGGTTTATCTCGGCAGCAACATGACCGAGCTCAACCCCTTTGTTCGTGACCGGTTTAGCTACATGGTGCTGTCCCACACCGACCTATCCCGAGAGTCTGGCAGGGCTGGCGACGTTGACCTCGGGACTATCAACTGGGGCAACTTCGATTTGGTGGTGATTGACGAATCGCACAACTTCCGCAACAACGTCAAAGGCAAACGTGACGAAGAAGGCAACGTCATCAAGCAGAGCCGTTACGAGCGCTTGATGCAAGACATCATCCAGGCAGGGGTCAAAACCAAGGTGATGTTGCTGTCCGCCACGCCAGTCAACAACGACTTGAAAGACCTGCGTAACCAGCTCTATTTAGTTTCCGAGGGGCGCGACCACGCACTGATGCCCACAACCGGCATTGCCAGCATCAAGCAAACGCTGGACGCAGCCCAAAAAACCTTTACCGCATGGGCAAAGAAGCCTGTTACAGGCACCGGTGACCGCGACCCTAAAGACCTGATGGACGGGCTGCCGGCAGGCTTCTTCACCTTGTTGGACGAATTAACCATCGCCCGCTCCCGCAAACACATTCAAAAGTACTACCGCGCCTCCATGGCGCAAATCGGCAAATTCCCCAAACGGGCCAAACCGATTTCCAAGTATTCGGAGATTGATAGCAAGGGCCGTTTCCCCACCTACGACAAACTGAACGAAGAAATCGAAAAGTACCAGCTCGCTCTGTTCAAGCCGTCTATTTATGTGCTGCCCCAATACAAGGATCAGTACCAGGGCGAAACCAATGTGCGCAATTTCAGCCAAGAGAACCGTGAGAAGTTCTTGATCGGCATGATGAAGGTGAACTTTTTGAAGCGGCTGGAAAGCTCGGTCAAATCGTTCGCCATCACCATGGAGCGCACCGTCAGCAAAATTGAAGACTTGGAAGAGCGCCTTAGCGCGTACCAAAAGCTGCGAGACGGCAAAGCGCAGGACTTGCAAGCCACACTGTTCTTGATGGAGGCGGAAGAAGACGAAGAGTTGCGTGAAGCGTTCGAGGTCGGCACCCTCAAATACCGCATGGAGCACATGGACGTAGACCGCTGGCTGACCGACTTGGCCACCGACAAACGCCAGCTTTCCATGCTGGCCGAAAGCGCTGGCGGCGTTACACCCGAGCGTGATGCCAAGCTGACAGAACTCAAAGCCATCATCAAAGATAAGGTCACAACCAAGCACACGACCAACAACCGGGGTGAGCCCAACCGCAAGATCATTGTGTTCTGCGCCTTTGCAGACACCGCCGCTTATTTGTACGAACAACTGGAGCCGTGGGCCAGCACCACTCTGCGCAGCCACATTGCGTTGGTATCCGGCGGTGCCCGGCCCAATCGCTCCACGTTTGGCACGCCTGAGTTCAACCAAATCCTGACCAACTTTGCCCCCCGCGCCAAGCAGCGCGCCAAGATGTCCAAGATGCCGCAAGACGGTGAAATTGACATATTGATCGCCACCGATTGCATCTCTGAGGGCCAGAACCTGCAAGACTGTGACCTGCTGGTCAATTACGACATTCACTGGAACCCGGTGCGCATCATCCAGCGCTTTGGTCGTATCGACCGCATCGGCAGCCCGAACGACACCATCCAGCTCGTCAACTTCTGGCCTACGCCCGACCTGAACAAATACATCAACCTCAAAAACCGGGTGGAAGCGCGTATGGCGCTGGTGGACATTTCTGCCACCAATGAGGACAACGTGCTGACCAACGCGGAACTGGAGGAACTCATTCACCAAGACCTGAAATACCGCGACAAGCAGCTCATGCGCCTGAAAGACGAGGTGCTGGACCTGGAAGACTTCAACGAGTCCGTGGCGCTGAACGAGTTCAGCCTGGACGACTTCCGCATGGACCTGAGCAACTACGTGGAAGCCAACCGCACCAAACTGCAGGACGCGCCCTTTGGTCTGTATGGCGTGGTGCCCGCCAGCACCGAGCACGCCAGTGTTAAGCCCGGCGTCATCTACTGTCTGCGCCAGCAACACAAGGTTTCACACGGTGCATCTGGCACAGATGCCAGCACCCCAGCAGTCAACCCGCTGAGTCCCTACTTTTTGGTCTACATCCATGCCGACGGCGCAGTGCGCTACAACTTTGCCGCACCCAAACAAGTGCTTGAAATTTTCAGGGCCTTGTGCCAGGGCAAGACAGAACCGTATGCCGACCTGTGCAAGCTGTTTGATGAACAAACCAGCCATGGGCAAGACATGAGCGCCTACAGCGCCTTGCTGGAAAAAACCGTCGCCGCCATCGTGGCGCAGTTCACTCGCAAAAATGCGGCCAACCTATTCACTGGCCGGGGCGGCAAACTCATGGATGCAACCAAGGTGGTGAAAGGCACTACGGACTTTGACTTGATTACTTGGTTGGTGATAATGTAGGTACGTTTCAATGTATACATGACAAGGAGAAAATCATGCTGGCCACTGCCAAAGTATTTACCAACGGCCACAGCCAGGCCATTCGCTTGCCCAAGGCGTTTCGCGTGGAAGTTGAAGAAATGTGGATTGCTAAGAACGAGGTCACAGGCGAGATCACGCTCAAGCCTAAAGACAGTGAAACCCAACGCCGACTCAAGCTCGATGCACTATTCAAGAAGATTGCGAACGACCCTTTTCCTGAAGATTTTTCGTTTCGCGATGAAGCCGCACCAGTGGAATACCCGCGCAATCCGTTTGAGGATTGGGCGGAAGAAGTGCCAAGCCCCGCAACGCACCGCAAGCCCGCCAAATGATTACCCACCTGCTGGACACCAACATCATCAGCTATGCACTGAGGCCGCAAAACCAGAGCCTAGCAAACCGATTGCACGCTGCAATGGTCGACGAATATGTCGCCATATCGGTGGCCACACGCGCTGAAATTCGTGCAGGGCAATACCGGATGACCGCTCAGGACAAACGGCGTACCGCGATTGATCAGTTGCTGGATGTTCTGCCGGTATTGGTTTGGACAGCCCAAGCCGCCGACATCTATGGCGAAACGCACACACTGCTAATGAAAAAAGGGCAACCCATCGGCATCATGGATGTTCAGATTGCTGCCCACGCACTAGCTGAAAACCTGATTCTGGTGACCCACAACACCCGCCACTTTGAACGCATACCTGGCTTGAAACTTGAAGACTGGATGGTTTGAAGATGACAACGCATAGCCCAGCATGAGCCACCCAAAACTACGCGCCGAACTTCAAACCGCGCTACTGAACTTAGCCATCAGCGATCTGCGCACCAGCGCAACCGCCTTGCTTGGCAAACTGGGTTACGCCAGCCACAAAACACTGGAGCTGCCCACTCAACCCCAAGCGTTTGCCAAAGAAGTTGAAAACCTGTTGGGTGGCAGCAAGCAGCTCAACCCCGCACACGCCAGCCTGGACGATTGGCAAAGCGCCGCTTTCCTGTTCCAGCTCACTAATGATGAGCTACCCGCCCTGGCCGCCGGGCAAGCCAGTCTGCTGACTGAAACCGGCGGCGTGCAAGTCTGGCAGGTGGAGAGCTTTGTCTTCTTGGCCATTGATTTGAAACCTGGCTCATGGTCTCGCACCCGCCTGGCCGCACTCACGCGCGAGGTCAATCGCCTGTTCCCCATGCCCGCCGTCCTGCTGTTCCGCCACCCACGCGAAGACGGCACGCCGCTGTTGTCGGTCTCGGTCATCCACCGCCGCGCCAACAAGCGCGATGCATCGCTGGATGTGATCGAGGGCAAAGTCTCCATCATCAAAGACATTGACCTTGGCGCGCCACACGCCGCTCACCTGCGCATTCTGGAAAGTATGGCGTTGACCGAGGTGGATGCAAAGTACGTCCCCTCCAGTTTCGAGAAGCTCTATGACGCCTGGCTCAAAGCGCTGGATGTCAAAGCACTGAACGACCGCTTTTACAAAGACCTGGCCGAGTGGTACTACTGGGCCATCCTCGCGCGCACTGGCGTGGTGTTCCCCAAAGGCCAGCCGCTGGAGAAGTCAGATGACCCAACGACTAACAATCGCCCCACGGTCGCACTGATACGCCTGCTCACCCGGCTTATCTTTGTCTGGTTCCTGAAAGAAAAGCATCTGGTGCCCGCCGCCCTGTTTGACGAAAAGGCATTGGCAGCGCTGCTGAACACGCCACCCCACCAGCACGGCGCACAAGGCAACTACTACAAAGCCATTCTGCAAAACTTGTTTTTCGCAACCCTCAATACCGAAACTGCGGACGAAGATGAAGACGGCAACAAGCAGCGCGTGTGGCGTGCCACCGCTGGCCCCAAGCGGATGGACAAATACCTGATCCACACCGCCTACCGATACAAAAATGATTTCAAAGACCCGGACGCGGCGCTGGCCCTGTTCCGTAAAGTGCCGTTTTTGAATGGGGGCTTATTCGAGTGCCTGGACAAGCTTGTTACGCCCGAGGACATCAAGCGTGACCCTGCATTGGCCGCACTTGTCGTCGCCGAAGGCAAACAAACCGTGCTGCGCGTGGACGGCTTCTCGGAGCGGCCCGAAAACCCCATGCACATTCCCAACGAATTGTTCTTTGGTGAAGGCACGGACGAGGTGGATTTGAACGACGTGTTCGGCACCAAAAACCGCAAGTACAAGCCGCGCGGCTTGCTGAAGATTTTTGACAGCTACAAGTTCACTATCGAAGAAAACACGCCGGTTGAAGAAGAAGTGGCGCTAGACCCCGAGCTGCTGGGCAAAGTGTTTGAAAACCTGCTGGCTAGCTACAACCCCGACACCAAAACGACCGCCCGCAAGAAAAGCGGCTCCTTCTACACCCCGCGCGAGGTGGTGGACTATATGGTGGACGAAGCCCTTGTTTGTTACCTAGAAAGGCCTCTAGCCCCCGCAGAACCTGCGCAAGCAGCTACGCAATTTATAGCAAATGGGCTGCTGGACTTGGACGCAGGCCCCGGCGACTTGGCGCTGGATGCGGTAGCAGCCAACCCCATGTCTGGTGGTCTGGCCGTGGGCGGACCTGAAAATCCATTGCTAAACGTGACACGAGAGCGCCTACGCCGCCTGCTGAGCTACCGCCACACCAGCCACAACTTCAACGCCGCTGAAACACTCACGTTGATTGCCGCCATAGAGCGCTTGCGCGTGCTCGACCCTGCCTGCGGCTCGGGTGCCTTCCCCATGGGCATGCTGCAAAAATTGGTGGCCGTGCTGCGCAAGCTCGACCCCGACAACGCGCTATGGAAAGCCCAAAACCGCGCCCCGCTGGCAGAGCAGCTTGCCAGTGCCAGGAAGCTCAAAGACCCCACGCTGCGCGACGAGCAAACCACTGCCGCAGTGGCCACGCTGGAAAAGTTTGATGCCGACTTTGCTGACCCTGACTATGCAGACTACGCCCGAAAGCTCTACCTGATAGAAAAGTGCCTGTACGGCGTAGACATTCAGCCCATCGCCGTGCAGATTGCCAAGCTGCGCTTTTTCATCAGCTTGGTGGTGGAGCAAAAGCTGGGCACCGACCATCAGCGGCTGACACCACTGCCTAACTTAGAAACCAAAATCGTTGCGGCCAACACCCTGCTGCCCATCCCGCGCAGCGGCATGCAGCAAGACCTGTTGGCCAACCCCGATGTGGCTGACAAAGAAGCCGAGCTGCGCGATGCCAACGCCAGCCACTTCGCAGCCAAACGCTTTGCCGACAAGCGTAAACGCAAAGAGAAAATTTTGCGCCTTCGCGATGAGCTGGCCACGCTACTCAAAGCTGAGCTGACACTGAAACCGGGCGACGCCGAACGCATGACCGCCTGGGACCCGTTTGACCAGAACCGCCATGCCGACTTCTTTGACCCCGAATGGATGTTTGGTTTCCAGAGCGGTTTTGACATCGTTATTGGCAACCCGCCCTATGTGCGGCAAGAGTCCATCAAAGAAGACAAACCGCGCTTCAAACCGCACTACGCCACCTACAACGGCACCGCGGATTTGTATGTGTACTTTTATGAGCGCTCGTTCCAGCTACTCAACCCGCACGGCTGCCTGAGCTTTATCACCAGCAACAAATGGTTCCGCGCCAAATACGGCACGGCCCTGCGCGAATACATGGTCACGCACACCGAGTTGCGCCAGATCATTGACTTTGGCGACGAAGCCGTGTTTGACGCGCTGGCTTACCCCACCATCGTCATTGCCACCAAGCGCGAGAAAGCGATACCGTTGAGCGATGTGAAGAACGAGGTGGCGGTATTGAACTGGGACAGCACAAACGAGAACTACCGCGTGAGCGACTTTCCCGACGTGTTTGCTGCAGAGCGTTTTGGCGTGCCCCAGCGGGACCTTAAGCGTGATGGCTGGCAGTTGGAGCCGCCAACCAAACGCCAATTGTTAGCCCGCATTCGCAAAGCCGGACTGCCGCTGGGGGAGTATTGCAAGGGGCGGTTCTATCGCGGTGTGTTGACTGGGTTGAACGAGGCGTTCGTCATCACACGCGAACAGCGCGATGCGTTGGTAGAGCAAGACCCAAAGTCGGCGGACATCATCAAGCCGTTTTTGCGAGGGCGGGATGTCAAGCGCTGGAATGTGGAGTCGCAGGACCTGTGGCTAATCTTCACGCGGCGTGGTATCGACATTGACGGCTACCCGGCCGTCAATGCCCATTTGCAAGCGTTTCGTAAGCAGCTTGAAGCAAAACCGGATGCTTGGGATGACAAGACGCAAGGGGCGTGGCCCGGCCGCAAAGCGGGGTCATACGAGTGGTTTCACATTCAGGACAACATTGCATATTGGGAGGAATTCCTGCTACCCAAGATCATCGTTCCGGCGATCACAGATAACGTCAACTACGCGCCTGACCTCACAGGCTATTTCAGCAACGATAAAACCAGTATCGTCGTCTCGGAAGATTGGCGTTACCTGCTGACAATTCTTAATTCGGCTGTGTCTTGGTGGCTCACTCAGCAACTGTTTGCCAGCAAGCAAGGCGGTTTTTTTGAATTCAAACCCATGTACGTGTCGGCCATTCCGATACCCCAAGTCACCAACGATCAGCGCGCAGTGCTTGAGCCACTGGTTGAGGCATCCATTCAAGGTATCAGCCGCCCGGAATACGAACGCCTCCTCAACGGCCTGGTCTACGAACTCTTCTTCCCCGAAGACCTGCACGCCAAAAACATCCGCCTGTTCGACGCCTGCACCGCAGCAGGCATCCGTGATGGCATGGACGCGCAGGCCAAGGCCACCGAAATCTTCCACCCCCGCCACCCCATATATGGCCAGTTGTTTGAGCTGCAAACGCTGGAGGTAGTGCGTTTGATTGAAGGTGGTGCATGAAATAGGCCGCAAGCACGCGTGGAATGTGCTTGAGCAGCTATTTAATGCATAGTCAACAGAACAGGGAAGCACCATGAAAAAGAAAGCCACAACGGCCACAGAACCCGCCAACCACATCGCCGTCTTTCAAGAAACCACCATCCGCCGCGCCCCCGCGCTGGTTGCCAACAGGGGTACAACTTGTACCCCTGTCAAGATGTCCACAGGCAGCGCTGCGTGAAAATCAAAACCTTCAGCCTCACCGACTTTCGCGCCTTCCCCGGCCCGGCTCCCACCACGTTTGAGCTGGATGGCAAAAGCTTGCTGGTTTATGGGGAGAACGGGAGTGGAAAGAGTTCGTTGTTTCATGCGCTCCGGGGCATGTTTAGCTACGACACGCCGCCCAATCTACTGAACCTGCGCAACTCGTTTTCAAGTGCAGGCATCGGGAGTGTTCGAGTACAAGTCGTTTTTGATGACGACTCTGTCGCTGCGTGGGAAGTCGGTTCCGGCCAGGTGCGCGGCATCATCAATTCCGCCATGGTGACTGGCCCGGTGGCGACGGTGACACATCCCGGTCACCACACGCCAGTCAATACCCAAATCAAAGAGGCTGCGAAGTTCAGCGCCATGCTGGACTACCGAAGTCTATTGGCCACCAACTACAAGCATGGAGACGGCAGCATCAATTTGTTTGAGTTGGCGGTGAATGGCTTTTTGTCGAGCTACGTGGATTTGGCAACCAACCAAACTTTGGGGCAGTTGTGGGCCGCAGTGCTGGCGTCCAAACCGATGCGAAACACCTCGAAGACGCTGGCTCTTTGTGTTTCTCGCTGTAGTGCATTTAACAACGCGCTCAACACCGCGCTTGGTCGACTGGTTACCGAAGCTCAAACCATCCTCACGGCGCTCAGCCCCAATGGACTGACGCTTGTGGCTCTGCCGTTTCAAAACGTCAATTTCAACAACGCGAAGGCATGGGCCGACAAGGGCTTTACGAATCAAGTAATCGGGCTGGAAGTTGCCTTTCATGGTTTGTTGGTAGATACACCGCAAAATTATTTGAACGAGGCTCGCTTGTCGGCTCTAGGCCTGGCGCTTTACCTCGGTGCCCGGCTGGCTTGTACACCGCAGACCACGTCACATTTGAAACTACTGGTCCTGGACGATGTCCTGGTGGGCTTAGACCACTCAAACCGCCTGCCAGTTTTGAATGTGCTCAAGGACCATTTTCCGGATTGGCAAATTGTTTTGCTCACGCATGACCGCGGCTGGTTTGACTTGGCCAGACAACATTTGCCCAGTGGGTGGACGTGCTACGAGGTGTATGAAGGCGACCAGGGGGCAACAGCCCCTATGCCCATAGTGCGTAAAACGCTAAAGCGCCCCGCGCCTGCGTTATTACAGAAGGCCCGCGAACTGTTAGCCCAGGGTTACGTGGAGGCCGCCGCCAACTATGTACGTCAAGCGTTTGAGACTGGGCTTCGTGCTGCGTGCGAGCTGAAAAGCGTCAAACTTTCATACAAGCAGGATTTGACTGATCACAAGGCGCAAGACCTTTTGAACGGCCTAAAGACATGGCCAGGCTCACCCACTGTCCCAAAGGCGAATTGGGATGCCGCCCTGCATCAGCTTGAGCTCATGAAAGATGTGGTGATGAATCCATACTCCCACCCCAGTGCGCCGAATATCCCACGTCAAGAAATTGTGGATGCGGTCGATGCAGTAGAAAAGTTTTTGGCTTTGGCAAGGAAGAAGTAAATGGCAAGTAGCTTCACCGCCTACATAGATGAGTCCGGCGACGAGGGTTTTGTCTTCCTGCCGGGCGAAAAAGGAAGCAGCCGCTGGCTGGTGCTGTCCGCCGTGGTGTTTCGCAAAGCAAAAGACCTGGAGGCTGTGCGTGTGATGCGCGAAGTGCGCACGCTTTTGGGCAAAGACCCCAAGAAGGCGTTGCACTTTCGAGAAATGAAGCATGAACACCGGGTGCCGTATGTGCGGGCGCTGGCCACCGCCCCGATGCGCACGGTCAGTGTGCTGATTCACAAACCGTCTATCACTGAGCCGGAAAAGTTTCAGAACGAGGCGTTTCGCCTGTACCGCTATGCAACCCGCTTGCTGGTGGAGCGCGTGTCGTGGTTATGCCGGGACACCCATAAAGACAATGAGGGCGACGGTAGCTGTGAACTCATCTTCTCGAACCGTAGCGCCATGTCGTATGAAGACCTGCGCAACTACCTGCTGCACCTGAAAGACAAACCAGGAACCGATGCGCGGATTGACTGGTATGCAATTCGCCCCCAGCAGGTTCGGGCTGTCAATCACCACCAATTGGCCGGGTTGCAAATAGGGGATGCTGTCGCGTCAAGCCTGTTCTTCGCGGTAAATCTGACGCAATACAGTGAGGTGGAAGACCGTTATTTCAGGATGCTGCGACCTACGATTTACCGCCACCCTAAAACGGGTGAACTGGGCTACGGTTTGAAGTTTTGGCCGGGTAGTCTTGAGGCGCTGACTGAGAGCATGGAGCACTTGGTGTGCTTTGCGCCGCCGAAGTGATGTTGATCTTGGAAATCAAACAGGCAAAAAAATGCAGGCCCCAAGTTCGAGTGTCCCACCCATTCGGGCTGCCAGTGTTGCCACTGGCCTCTACAAATCTTGCGCTTGCCTGCGGTACAGATTTTAGCCAATAAAGTCCAAGAAGGGGAAAAAATGGTCAAAAGTGTAAAAACCACTGAGCCAGCAAACCACATCGCCGTTTTTCAAGAAACCAGCATCCGCCGCGTCTGGCACAAGGAGGAGTGGTGGTTTTTCGTAGTGGATGTCTGTGCCATCCTGACCGCCAGCCCGGATGCCGGTGCCTACGGGCGCAAACTCAAACAGCGCGAGACCGATTGCGCCAACACCGAAGGCCTGTTCCGCATCATCCAGTCCATCCCCTCGCCCAAGGCCGAGCCTTTCAAACGCTGGCTGGCGCAGGTCGGTTGCGAACGGGTGAAGGAAATCGAAAACCCCGAACCGGCAAGCGCTCGCGATCCAGCTCCGTGCGCGGGCAACTGGAACATGTATTGGGGCTGATTGAGCAGTCGTACAAGAACGTGATTTACCCAAGTTCATCATATTTTGCTACATGTTTGATAGCTGCTTGCGCTTATTCCATGAGCGGTATATGCCATTTTCCTTATGAACAAAGCCTTTACCAAAGAGTCCGCTGACGCGGACGATGAAGAGCCGCAATTACCCGCCTTGCCCGCAGGCGGCAAGAACTACATCACGCCTGCCGGTTACGCCCGCATCAAGAACGAGCTGCTGGACCTGATCGACAACGAGCGCCCCAAGGTGGTCGAGATCGTGCATTGGGCAGCCAGCAATGGCGACCGCTCTGAAAACGGGGACTACCTGTATGGCAAAAAGCGCCTGCGCGAGATTGACCGGCGCATCCGGTTTTTGACCAAACGGCTTGAAATTGCGGTGGTGTCAGACCCCGCAGTCCACCATGGAAGTGAGCAGATTTTTTTTGGTGCGACGGTGGCCTACGTGGACGAATCGGATGTGTCGCGCACCGTCACCATCCTGGGTATTGACGAAGCCGACAGCAGCCAGCAGCAGGTGAGCTGGGTGTCGCCCATTGCCAGAACCTTGCTCAAAGCCCGCACCGGCGATGTGCTGCAACTCGTCACGCCCCGTGGCCCGGTGGAAATCGAGGTTGTCAGCGTTCGCTACCCCGCGCCAAGTCCGGGCTGATCCACTGTGTATTTTTGGAGCGATGCGCTTGCAGAACCGAGGGTGTGCGGCGCAACAGGCCGCTATAAGCTGCGCCCTTGGGCCAGCAGGGTTTTCAGCACCTGCTCGGCGGCTTCAAAGTCAAACTCCTCAATGGCGTGGGCAATGCGCTGCAGGTCTGCCTGCATCGGCGTGCCCGCCACCAAAGCCAATAGTTCGGCAATGGTGTCTGCGGCATCGGCATCCCCATGGGTCAACTCGGTGGCCAGTTGTTCCAACAGTTTGTGCTTGCGCTCGGTGTCACCCGGGGTGCTTGCAATCGTCACCGCAGCTTCCTGCGTCGCTAAGCCCCCCCCCCCCCCCCCCCCCCCCCCCCCCCCCCCCCCCCCCCCCCCCCCCCCCCCCCCCCCCCCCCCCCCCCCCCCCCCCCCCCCCCCCCCCCCCCCCCCCCCCCCCCCCCCCCCCCCCCCCCCCCCCCCCCCCCCCCTCTTTCAGCCCATCCAGCACCGGTTGCAGGGCCAGCAACGTGTGCTGCAACAGGGCATCTAGGCTCTCCTGCGGGGCTGCGGCCTTGCAGGCGTGCTCCAGTTGTGCGGCCGCAGCTTGCACGGCTTGCGCGCCCAGATTGCCAGCAATGCCGCGCAAGTTGTGGGCCGCACGCCGCGCAGCACTGGCGTCAGGGTCTGCTATGGCTTGGGAGAACACGGCACCAAAGTCCTGGTAGTTGCGGTAGAAGCGTGCCAGCTGGCGCGCATACAGGCTGCGGTTGCCCATGACGGTCGCCAGGCCCTTGGCTGTATCCATCCCTTGAACTCGGGGTAAATCTGAAGGCAAGTCGCTGATAGATACATCGGCTGACGCCACCACTTCCATCCCGTCCACCGCTGGGGCCTGCGGTGCGGCAAGCGCCGCCTGGGGGGACTGTGCCTTGGGCGCAATCCACTTGGCTAGGGTGGTAAACATCTGGCCCACATTCAGCGGTTTGGCAATATGGTCCACCATGCCGGCCTGCGTGGCCCTTTCGCGGTCACCGTCCATCACGTCCGCCGTCATGGCAATGACAGGGATGGCGCGCAGTGCGCTGTGCTGGCGCAGTTCGGTGGTGGCCTGGTAGCCGTCCATGACCGGCATCTGGCAGTCCATCAAAATGGCGTCAAAGGCCGTGTCCTGTGCCAAGATGTCCAGCGCCTCCTGTCCATGGTTGGCCAGCACCACGTCGATGCCGGCATTGCCCAGCAGTTCGATGGCCAGTTCCTGGTTCATCTCGTTGTCTTCGGCCAGCAGCACGCGTGCGCCCTGCAAATGGCGCATGTCGTTGGCCAATTGTTCTTGGATGTGGTGGCTGCGGGTGGGTAAATCCGGGTTCGTATAGGTCTGGCCCAGCGTGCGCCCCAAGGTCTCTAGGAGCGTGGAGCGCGTCACCGGTTTGGTGACCATGGACTTGACCGTGTCCAGCAAGGCCGCCGGCAATTGCGCCATCTGGTCCAGCCCATAGGCCGTGACCAGAATGACCGGCGGTGTCGCCCCGGCAAAGCGCTCCCGCAGCTGTGTTGTACAGGCAATGCCGTCCATGGTGGGCATCTTCCAGTCCATGAATACCAGGGCATAGGGGCGTGCCTTGCCGATGGAAGCCTGCACCTGGTCGATAGCCTGCTGACCGGACGCAGCCTGCTCAACCTCGCAGCCAAAGGCGCTGAGTGCGGCGATCAGAATTTCGCGGGCGGAAGGGTTGTCGTCTACCACCAGCACACGCACACCGCGCAACTCATCGATGACCAGTGCGCGGCGGGCAGCGCCCCCTTCCTGTTGAACGGCAAATGGCACGTGGAAGTGAAACGTCGAGCCTTGCCCTGCAACGGACTCCACCCAGATGCGCCCGCCCATCAACTCCACCAGCTCCTTGGAGATGGCCAGTCCTAGGCCGGTGCCGCCGTATTTGCGGGTGGTTGATGCATCGGCTTGGCTGAAAGATTGGAACAGGCGGCCGCATTGCTCGGGCGTCATGCCAATGCCGGTGTCCCTGATCCAGAAATGAAGCTCAGGCGCGCCGTCATCTCCCCCCCACGCTTTCCACGCCAATCAGCACCTCGCCCTGTTCGGTGAACTTGACAGCGTTGTTCCCCAAGTTGACCAGCACCTGCCCCAAGCGCAACGGGTCTCCGCGCAAAGTCATGGGCAGCTCGGGCGGCACATCGAACAGCAGTTCTAGGCCCTTGTCCTGGGCCTTGAGTCCTACCAAATTGGCCAGGTTGTCCATGACATCGTCCAAGCGGAAATCGATGGTTTCCACGGACAGCTTGCCGGCCTCGATCTTGGAGAAGTCTAGGATGTCGTTGATGATGCCCAGCAGGTTCTCCGCCGAGCGCTTGACCTTGTCGATGTAGTTGCGCTGGCGCGGGTTCAGATCGGTCTGCAGCGCCAGGTGCGACATGCCAATGATGGAATTCATGGGCGTGCGGATTTCGTGCGACATATTGGCCAAAAAGTCACTTTTGACGCGGGTGGCGTCTTCGGCACGGTCGCGTGCGGTGCGCAACTCTTCTTCTGCAAGGTCGCGGCTTTCGCCCACCAGCACAATCCACCAAGTGGCAAAGGCCGCCAGCACCGCAATGCCAAAGAAGACGCGGCGAACGTAGGTCTCTAGATGCAGCAATGCCTCTGGTGCAAAGGCCTTGGTAGCGGCGGGCAGCGTGATCCACAGGGCCAGTGCCACCACCGTCAGCATGACCGACCAGATGAGCAAAAAATTTGCCGCACGGTGCGTGGTGCGCAGTGGCAGCGCACGCGGCCAGACTACTGCCATCAGGGCCGTAACGGTATCGCGGTAATGGTCCAGAGGGCTCTTGATGGCGGGCTTGCAGCTGTCTTTGCAGTTGGACTCCAGCGTGCAGCACAGCGAACAAATGGCACCGCCATGGTAGGGGCAGTGCGCGGAATCCGCCTGCGCGTACTCTTGGTTGCACACGGTGCAGGTCACTAGGGTGTGCGGGGTGTGGATGGGGAAAAAGCTCTTGCGGGCAATGTAGTAGCGCCCCTTGGTCCACCAGGCAATGGTTGGCGCCAGCACAAAGGCCAGCACGGCCGCAATCAGCCAGGAGTAGGCCTGCGGATACGGCCCCAATACGCCGCTGAAAGCGATGGTGGCAACAATGGAGGCAATGGTCATGCTCAGCACGCCAACCGGATTCACGTTGTACAGGTGGGCGCGCTTGAACTCCACAATGGGTGGGCTCAGGCCAAACGGCTTGTTGATGGCCAGGTCTGCCACCACGGCACAAATCCAGGCCACGGCAATGTTGGAGTACAAGCCCAGCACGCTGTTCATGGCCTCGAACAGGTCCATCTCCATCAGCAGCAGCGCAATCGCGCAGTTGAAGATCAGCCACACCACGCGACCCGGGTGCGAATGCGTGACGCGCGAGAAAAAGTTGGACCAGGCCAGCGAGCCGGCATAGGCGTTGGTGACATTGACTTTGAGTTCGGACACGATCACCAGCAGCGCGCTGATGAGCAGCGCCGTGGACGGATTGGCCACGGCAAACTGGAACGCGTGGTTGAAAATCTGGATGGGCTCCTTGGCATCGGCAATGGCCAGGCCCGCCACCACAGCCACAGCGGCCAGCAGCGCGCCTCCGAGTTGCTTGATGAAGGCAATGCCAATCCAGCCCGGGCCGCCCGTGAGCATATTGGCCCACCAGCTCCAGCGGTTCGCGCGCGTGCGCTCGGGCATGAAGCGCAGGTAGTCCACCTGTTCGCCAATCTGCGCCACCAGCGAGAACGAAATGCCCGCCGCCACGCCAAAGTGCAGCCAGTTAAAACCGTTGCTCTTGGATACGTCGCCCTGGAAGTTCATCAGCATCTGGATGGCGTCGGGCTGGCGCGTGAACACGTAGTAGAACGGCACAATCAGCAGCACCAGCCACACCAGTTGCGTCCAGCGGTGAAAGCGATTGATGGCCGTGACCCCATAAAACACGATGGGGATCACCACCACCGAGCACAGGATGTAACCCAGCCACAGGGGCACGCCAAAGCACAGCTTGAC
The DNA here is from genome assembly GCA_016708345.1 of Candidatus Rhodoferax bjergmarkensis. Taxonomy (GTDB): domain Bacteria; phylum Pseudomonadota; class Gammaproteobacteria; order Burkholderiales; family Burkholderiaceae_C; genus Rhodoferax; species Rhodoferax bjergmarkensis. The sequence continues at coordinate 53,692 of JADJFX010000007.1, read as the reverse complement.
GGCCTGCGCCATGATGGCCGTCTCTAGCGCCAGGAAGATGAACGTGAAAGACGCATAGATCAGCGACGTGAAGGTAGACCCCACATAGCCAAAGCCGGCCGCGCGGGTCAGCAGATCCATGTCGATGCTGTGCTTGGCCGAGTAGTGGCAAATCGGCAGACCCACGGCAAAGATGATGAGGGCCGCAAACACCATAGCCCATATGGCGTTGCTGTAGCCGTAGTCCAGCAGCAGCAGGGCACCAATGGCCTCGTAGGAAAGGGCAGAGTTGGTGCCAATCATGGTGGTGCCAATGACGGCGGGCGACCATTTGCGAAAACTCGCTGGCGAATAACGCAGCGCATAGTCTTCAATCGACTCGGTGGCAACCCACTTGTTGTATTGGCGGCGAGTGGCGTCAACAGAAAGCGGTGTCATGACGCGCCCGGTGTTTGCAGGCGGTCCAGTTGCACGGCCTTGGCGGCCATGTCTGCATCGGTATCGGCGTAGCACAAGGCGATGGCACGAAATTCGTCCTGGAGTTCCAGGAAGGCGTCCACCATGTCGGAGTCGAAGTGGCTGCCCCGCCCTTCGGTGATGATGGCCACGGCCTTCTCGTGCGGCATGCCCTCTTTATAGACGCGTCGGCTGATGAGTGCGTCGTACACGTCGGCCACCGCCATGAGGCGCGCCGAGATGGGAATGCCCTCGCCACTCAGCCCTTCGGGGTAGCCACTGCCGTCCCATTTTTCCTGGTGGTAGTACGCAATGTCCTTGGCGTGGCTCAAAAAATCCACCTCCATGCCCAGCTGCTTTTCTGCGGCCACGATGGCGGCACGGCCCAGCGTGGTGTGGGTCTTCATGATCTCGAATTCATCGGGCGTAAAGCGCCCCGGTTTGAGCAGAATGCGGTCGGGTATGCCCACTTTGCCAATGTCATGCAGCGGCGCCGATTTGTACAGCAGGTCAATGGTCGGGTCGGTCAAAAAGTAGCCAAAGCGCGGATGCAGTTGCAGCTTTTTGGCCAACGCCCGCACATAGTGCTGGGTGCGCCGGATGTGGTTGCCAGTGTCGGAGTCGCGCGTTTCGGCCAGCGACGCCATGGCCAGAATGGTCACGTCCTGAATGGCCGCCAACTGGCGCGTGCGGCGTGATACCTCGGCTTCCAGATAGGCATTCTGGTCGCGCAGAAAATCGCCCACCGCCTTGTTGTCCAGTTGGGTACGCATGCGCGCCAGCACGATGGGCGGTGAAATGGGCTTGGTGATGTAGTCGGCAGCGCCCAAATCCAAGCCAGCTTGTTCATCTTCGGATTCGCTCATGGCGGTTAGAAAGATCACCGGAATGTGCCGGGTGGCCGGGTCGGCCTTGAGTTCACGAATCACGTCATACCCCGACATGCCGGGCATCATGATGTCCAGCAGGATCAGGTCAGGCTTGGGCGTGGCGCGTGCTAACTTGAGGGCACGCTCTCCGTGGTTGGCCACCATGACCTTGTAGGTCCCCTTGAGCAGGGAGGACATCACGGCCAAGTTGTCGGGGGTGTCGTCCACCACCAAAATGGTGGCACGCTCGCAAAAATCCAATGAATTTGAGTCAGTCAATCCAAGGCTCCGGCAAATAATTGGGAAATTTAACCACCTGATGCCCCGTGGCCCGGTGGAAATCGAGGTCGTCAGCGTTCACTACCCCGCGCCAGCTCCGGGCTGATCCATTGGGTATTTTTGGAGCGCTGCGCTTGCAGCACCGAGGGTGTGCGGCGCAAATTGCGCAATGCAATTTCTACATGGTTGCGGTCACGCACGGCAATCACGAATCGCAAATCGGTAGCATCCTGGGCTGATTCTTCGTCCATGTCGATGTGGGTAATGTCGGTCTCGGCAGCGGCCAGCGCGGCCGCAACCCTGGCCAGCACGCCTTTGCCATTGGTCACGGTGACCAGCACACCGGTTTCAAAAGTGCGCGTTGGTTCGTCAGACCACTCCACCCCGATAAAGCGTTCGCCATCTTTGTGTTTGAGCTTGCGGGCTACAGCGCAGTCATCTGCATGCACGATCAGTCCCTCGCCACGACCCAAGTAGCCCAAAATGCCGTCCCCTGGCACCGGTCGGCAGCACGTTGCGTAACGAATCGAGGTGTTTTCGCTGCCATCGAGCACGACACCGCCTTGCGCGATGGCTTCGTTGGCGGTGTAGCGTTCGCGCGTGAGCAGCAGGGCATCGGGTTTCTCACCGCTGTCGATCAGCAGCGCGAGCAATCGTTTGGCCACAATGGTGGCGATGCGTTTGCCCAAACCAATGTCGGTCAAAAGTTCAGGAATGGTTTTATTGCCACTAAAACGCAGCAATTTTTCCCAAATAGCCTGGTTTTCATCAGAGTCATCGGGCAGGTTTTCAATGCCCTCGGCCCTGAGCGCCTGCGTCAGCATTTTTTCACCCAGTTCCTGTGACTCGGTAGAGGCCAGGGTTTTGAGGTGATGGCGAATTTTTGAACGGGCGCGTGCCGTGCGCACAAAGCTCAGCCAAGCCGGATTGGGCGTGGCATCCGGTGCGGTAACGACTTCAATGATGTCGCCGTTTTTGAGCGTGGTGCGCAGCGGCATCTGTTCGCCATTGATCTTGGCACCTTGTGCGCGGTCGCCAACATTGCTGTGAATTGCATAAGCAAAATCCACCACCGTGGCACCCCGGGGCATGGACAGGATGCGGCTCTTGGGGGTGAACACATAAACTGCGTCCGGAAACAGATCCACCTTGACATGGTCCCAAAACTCGGCCGCGTCGCGGGTTTCGTCCTGAATATCCAAGAGCGACTGCAGCCACTTGGAGCTGAGCCGGTCACCGTTGGTGGTGTCTTGCGGGTTGTTGACCTTGTAAAGCCAATGCGCAGCCACACCGGACTCTGCCACGATGTGCATGGCATCGGTGCGAATCTGGAACTCCACATTCACGCCCGAGGGGCCGACCAGTGTGGTGTGCAGTGACTGGTAACCGTTGATCTTGGCAATGGTAATGTGGTCCTTGAAGCGGCCCGGCACCGGCTTGTACAACTGGTGCAAAGTGCCCAGCGCGGTGTAGCAGTCAATCACGCTGGGCACCAGCACCCGAACGCCATAGATGTCGGTCACCTGGGCAAAACTCAGGTGCTTTTCATCCATTTTTTTGTAAATCGCATAAACAGTTTTTTCCCGCCCTGCAATCTTGACGGGCATGGAACTGCTGACAAAGGCCGCTTCCACTTCCTTTTGCACTTTCTGAATCAAGTCCCGCCGACGGCTGCGTGCCTTGGCGACCGCTTTGGAGAGCACCGCATAACGCCAGGGCCGCAAATGGCGGAATGACAGGTTTTGCAGCTCGCGGTAGGTCTGGTTCAGGCCCAGCCGGTGCGCAATCGGGGCATAAATGTCCAGTGTTTCAGAAGCAATGCGGTTCCATTTTTCGCGCGGAGCGTCAGACAGCGTGCGCATGTTGTGGGTACGGTCAGCCAGTTTGATCAGAATGACGCGCACGTCGCGCGCCATGGCCAAGAGCATTTTTCGAAACGATTCGGCCTGGTTTTCTTCGCGCGTGTTGAATTGCAGCTTTTCGAGTTTGGTCAGGCCGTCCACCAGTTCGGCCACCGGTGAGCCAAAGCGCTCGATGAGCTCCATTTTGGTGACCACGCAGTCCTCCAGTGCGTCATGCAAGAGCGCAGCCATCAAGGCCTGGGCGTCGAGTTTCCATTCTGCACACTGGGCTGCGACGGCAATCGGGTGGGTGATGTAGGGTTCGCCGCTGTTGCGCAGTTGCCCCAGGTGGGCTTCGTCGGCAAAGCGGTACGCCAGACGAACCTGCTCCAGGTCGGATGCCGAAAGGTAATCAAGCTTTGCCGTCAGGCTGGCGAAACTCGCGGCGGCTGCGTTGATCTCGGCCGGGCTTGGCGTTGCAACTGCTGGCCGCAGCGAACTGTAGCTCGGGCTTTTGGTGGGGGAGGGGTTGAGTGTGCTGCTCATGATTCGAATATAGCGCGGCGCCACGGTATTTGTCAGCCCCAATGAAAAAGCACCGCGAACGGTGCTTTTGAAAGTTGAATTTGACTGAGCGGGCTGGTCAGAGCGGAACCTTTTTGAGCATTTCCAGTCCGATCTTGCCTGCTGCGATTTCACGCAGTGCCGTTACGGCGGGTTTGTTTTTGCTTTCAACCTTGGGTGTATGCCCTTGGCTGAGCATGCGTGCACGGTAGGTTGCAGCCAAAACCAGTTGGAAACGATTGGGGATCTGCAAAAGGCAGTCTTCGACGGTAATACGGGCCATGAATTTCTCCGAAAGACCAAGGGGTAATGCCCTAGGGAATGTGCAATGCTTTGAAAGTTTCGGCCCTGGCGCGACGTTGCGCCGAGAACCTCAGTCGCTGGGCGTGAGCGATTGCCTTGAGGTCAAAAAGCGCCCGGTCAAACAACTCATTGATTATAACGAAGTCAAACAGGTAGGCCTCTGCCACCTCGGTTTCGGCGTTCTTCAGTCGCAACTCGATAACTTCGGGCGAATCTTCGCCGCGCCGCTCCAGCCGTGAGCGCAACTCCTCCCAGCTGGGGGGCAAGATAAAGATGGTGGTGGCATTGGAAAAGAGGCGCTTGATCTGCATGGCACCCTGAAAATCGATTTCAAGCAGGACATCGACACCCTGGGTGATCCGGTCTTCAATCGCCTTTTTGGAAGTGCCGTAGCGGTTGTTGTGCACCGAAGCCCATTCCACAAAGGCGTCTGCCCGGACCATGGCATCGAATTCGGCTTCAGACACAAAGAAGTACTCGCGCCCGTGCTTTTCTTGCCCGCGCGGTGCACGGGTGGTGTGCGAGACGGACGGCTGGATATGGGAGTCCAGCTCCATCAAGGCTTTGACCAAGCTGGATTTTCCGGCACCGCTGGGGGCCGCAACAACAATGAGATTTCCGGGGTAATCCATAGCGCTGGTTTTGAATGGCGATAGACAGGATCGCTCTATTCTATGTTCTGCACCTGCTCGCGCATTTGCTCGATCAGTACTTTCATGTCCACCGAAATGTGGGTCAACTCCAATGCTGCTGATTTGGAGCCCATGGTATTGGCTTCGCGGTGCAGTTCCTGAATCAAAAAATCAAGCCGTTTGCCGATTTCGCCGCCTTTTGTGATCAGGCGTTCCAGCTCGGTCAGGTGTGAGTTCAGCCGGGTGATTTCCTCTGCCACATCAATGCGGATGGCGAAAGCAGTGGCTTCCGACAAAGCGCGGTCCTGGGCCGCTTCGGGCAGGGTGGTGCCGTCCGTCAGGGCCATGGCTTCCTTCCAGCGCTCAACAAAGCGCTGGCGTTGCTGCGCCACCAGTTGCGGCACCAGAGGCACTGCTTGGTTGGCCAAGGTGCGCAATTGGCCAATGCGCTCGAGCAGCATGGTGGCCAGCCGCTCGCCTTCGCGCTGGCGCGCTGAAAGCAGCGCCTCCAAGGCTTGCTGGCCCAGTGGCATCACCGCATCGCTCCAGTCACGGCTGCAGGAAGAATCGGTGGCGGCGAGGCGAATGATATCGGCCACGCTCAGGGGTGCAGCGTCCGGCAACCAGGCTTTGACGCTGTCCTGCACGGCGTTGAGCCGCTGCAGCAGGCGGGGGGATGGGTCTTGCACCGCGCCCTGGGTGGTGGACTCAATGGCGGCGCGAACTTCTACTTTGCCGCGCTTGAGCCGACTCACCAGCAACTCACGCAGCGAAGGCTCGAACTGGCGGAGTTCCTCGGGCAGGCGAAACGACAAATCAAGAAAGCGGCTGTTGACGGAACGGATCTCCAAGCCCAGCTGGCTGGCTGGTGCCGCTTTGGATTCGGATTCGGGGTTGGTTTTGGCTGTGCTGTGCTGGGCACTGGCATAGCCAGTCATGCTGTAAACTGGCATTTAGGTTCTTTGATCAATGGAATGTGTCTGAGAATAACCCGGTTCAGGCATTCCCAAGCGAGCGCTCACCCAAAATTATGTCAAAGGTCAAACCAGCACCCTTACCCCCTGACACCATGATTGGTGGCTACCGCGTTATCCGCAAAGTAGCTGCTGGCGGGTTTGGCGTTGTGTACCTGGCGGTCGATGCCGAGGGGCAGCAAGTTGCCGTCAAAGAGTACTTGCCCTCGTCGCTGGCCACCCGCGCGCCAGGTTCCTTGGCACCGCAAATTCAGCCGGAAAAGTTGTCTTTGTACCGGCTTGGCCTGAAAAGTTTCTTTGAAGAGGGGCGTTCACTGGCCCAGATTTCACACCCCTCCGTGGTCAGTGTGATGAACTTCTTCCGGGAAAACGAGACGGTCTATATGGTGATGAACTACCTGGAAGGTGCCAGCCTGCAGGATTTCATTCTCACCGCGCGCGATCTCAAACAGGCCAAGGTGTTCCGTGAGTCCACCATCCGATCCCTGTTTGATGAAATTCTGCGGGGTTTGCGCATTGTTCATCAGCACAGAATGTTGCATCTGGACATCAAACCGGCCAATATTTTCATCACCGATGACAATAAATCGGTGCTGATCGATTTTGGTGCGGCGCGCGAGGTGCTGAGCAAAGAGGGTAACTTCATCCGTCCGATGTACACCCCCGGTTTTGCCGCCCCTGAAATGTACCGGCGCGACGCTTCGATGGGGCCGTGGACCGATATTTACGCCATTGGTGCCTGTATTTATGCCTGCATGCAAGGCTATCCTCCCAACGAGGCACCACAGCGCCTTGAAAACGACCGTATCACCGTGGCGCTGGCACGCTTGCGCGGGGTTTATTCGGATAACCTGATTGAAGTGGTGGAGTGGTGCATGTCGCTTGACCCGCTCTCAAGGCCCCAGTCGGTGTTTGCCTTGCAAAAAGAGCTGAGCCGGGAGGGTGAGCGACGCTACACCAAGCTCAGCGTCACCGAAAAAGTACGACTCCAGTTTGACACCATGGTGTCTGACACCAAAAAGAATGTTCAAAAAGCGACAGGCGTTGCCGGGAAACCCAAATGAAATTTTCTGTTTTTCAGGTCAGTCGCAAAGGTGGGCGGGAAAAAAACGAAGACCGCATGGGGTATTCCTACACACGCGCATCGGGCATGTTCATACTGGCCGACGGCATGGGCGGGCACCCGGAGGGCGAGGTGGCCGCCCAGCTGGCCTTGCAGGCGGTTTCTGCACTGTTTCAGAAAGAAGCCAAACCCCAAGTGCCCGATGTGACTGCATTTTTGGAAGCCGCCGTGATGGCGGCGCATCGGCAAATTTTGCGCTACGCAATCGAAAAGGGCATGCTCGACACACCGCGAACCACCTTTGTGGCGGCCGTCATGCAGGAGGGCTTGGTCACTTGGATTCATTGCGGGGACTCGCGGCTTTATTTTGTGCGCGAGGGCGAGTTGGTGACGCGCACGCGGGATCATTCCTTTGTCGAGCAGCGTTTTGCAGCCCCTCCCGGAGCGAAATTGCCCGAGCGTGTCAACCGCAATGTGCTTTTCACTTGCTTGGGGTCCCCGACCAAACCAGTGTATGACCTCAGCGCGCCGATGCAGCTGCAGCAAGGTGACAAGCTGCTGCTGTGCTCAGATGGCTTGTGGGGCTCTTTGACTGATGATGACATCGTTTATGAACTGGGCCACAAGCCGGTGGCTGAAGCGGTGCCTGATCTGGTGGACAAGGCGCTTAGAAAAGCGGGCACGACCAGTGACAACGTGACGGTACTTGCCGTCGAGTGGGAAACTCCGGCCGGTTTCGAAACCACCCGCGGGGCCATTTCAACCGACAGCATCAGCGAGGGCGTTTTTGCCTCGACGGTTCAGGCCGGCTGGCTGGACGCCGACATGGAAGACCTGGACGATGCCGCCATTGAGCGCTCAATTGCCGAAATCAATGAGGCCATTCGACGCTCTGCGCTGCGCAAAGCGCAATAAGGGATACACCGACATAGTGAAGTGATGAAGATCTTGAGGTTGCTATTAAAATAGTAGCTGCTTGCGCAAGTGGGACGTGCGGAAACGGCATATTTGTATAGAGAAAAGGCGGGTGCAGCGCAACACTGGAGTCGCAAGCATGGGGGCAAGCATTGATGGGCAATTGGAATGAAATGCTTGATTGCAAGACCACCGCCAAGCCTTGAAATACTCCCCTTCGTGCCCCGTAACGTGAGGTTTTCGGCACCTCGAATTGTCTGCCCTGCGACAGCGTTGCCCAAGGCCAGGTTCGGGTAAACCAAGTGCCGTAAATGTTGTGCGAAAAATGTTCTTTAGTTAGAATCAGCGGTCAAAAATCTATTTTTTAAAGGAAATTTTATGAAATTAATCAATCTTGCGTTTTCTCTCGTGGCGGCTTTTGGTTCGACCGCTGCCTTCGCTCAACCCGTCACCATTGATTTTGAAGACAAACAAACTCCAACTGGAATCGGGGCAGATTTTTATTCTGGATCTTTTGGATCATCTGTTGATTTTTTTTATTTCAAAACAAATGCTGGCATGATAAGGAAAAATGATGTTCCTTGCTTGCCTGCTTGTGCGGACAATGGGACAAAGGTTCTTTCGTCGTTATCTGGCATAGGGGTTGATTATTACTATTCTACTGTCGTCATGACCAGAGCCGATGATGGTCTCTTTTCATTAAGCAGTTTTGATGGTACGGGTAGTTATGCTCAATTTGTCTCTGACCGAATTCCAGCATTTATAAACGTCGTCGGTAAATTGGCATCTGGAGCGACTGTGAATGACACTTTTGAGATTAATAAATCGTTTGTTGGTGAAAATTTGCAATTCACTACCTACAACGACGTATTTAAATTTTCAAAATTTTCAAATATGAAGTCCGTCACTTTTTCTGCCATTGGCGCAGACGTACAAACTAACAACGGTTTCACGCTTGACAACATTGTTGCAACCCCGTTCCAGAACCAGAGTCGTATGCGATGATGTTGGTTGGTTTCGGATTGATTGGTACCGTCATTCGCCGGCGTAAATCGCTGCAAGCGTAAGGGGTATCGGATTAAAAAAGGGGCTTTAAGCCCCTTTTTTTTCGCCTGCAAATCCCGGGGGCTTTGGGGGCTTTGGGGTCTTGCATTCCAGCATTTCATCCTCATCGCCCTTAGGGGTCAAGCAAAAATAACTTGAACAGTTCAGCCGTGATGCCAAGTGCCATGCGTCGTTGCAAAACGCTTGTGTAGCCAGCTACACCGCGCGTTTTACGCCTGGCCTTGCACCTGTCATCACAGCCTCCTTTGTCCAACTTATTTCTGCTTGACCCCTTAATTCTGATTTGACCAGCGGTATCCGACGGATACTGCTGGTCAAAATCAGTGAGATAAAATCAAATGCCAAGTGGTTTTCTAAGTTGTTGATTTAATTGAATTTTTGGTGCTTGTCTGTAAAAGATCAAAAACATGACTTTATTGGGAGGTTGAATCTTGACTGAATTTTCAAGAACAGGTTCGCGCGCCGCCAATCAGTTGCGCGCGGTGCGCATCACTCGCGGCTACACCATGCATGCCGAAGGCTCGGTGCTGATCGAGTTTGGCAATACCAAGGTTTTGTGTACCGCTTCGGTTGAAGAAAAAGTCCCTGGCCACAAAAAAGGCAGCGGCGAAGGCTGGGTCACGGCCGAATACGGCATGCTGCCCCGCGCCACCCATACTAGAAGCGACCGCGAGGCCGCACGCGGCAAACAAAGTGGCCGCACCCAGGAAATCCAGCGCCTTATTGGCCGCTCCATGCGGGCGGTGTTTGACCTCACTTTGCTGGGCGAGCGCACGATTCACCTTGACTGCGACGTGCTGCAAGCCGATGGCGGCACCCGCACGGCCGCCATCACAGGCGCTTTTGTGGCCGCGCAAGATGCCGTGGCCAAACTGCTGGCCCAGGGCAAGCTGGCGCAGTCGCCCATTCGCGACCATGTGGCCGCCATTTCGGTTGGTATCGTGCAGGGCACGCCTTTGCTGGACCTGGAGTACACCGAGGACGCCGCCTGCGATACCGACATGAATGTGGTGATGACGGGGGCCGGTCATTTCGTTGAAGTGCAGGGCACCGCCGAGGGCGCGGCTTTTACCCGCCAGGAAATGGATGCCTTGCTGGTTTTGGCCGAAAAAGGCATCCGCGATCTGGTGCTCATGCAGAAACAATCGCTATCAAATGAATAGCTGCTTGCGCACAATCCACGTGCGGTGGAGCCTTATTTGATGATGAAAATTGTGCTGGCATCCAATAACCAGGGCAAGCTGGCCGAGTTGCGTGCCATGTTTGCGCCGCTGGGGCTGGCGTTGATCACCCAGGCCGACTTGGGCATCACTGAGGCCGCCGAGCCTTTTCACACCTTTGTCGAAAACGCACTGGCCAAGGCGCGCCATGCTGCCCAGCACAGCGGCTTGCCCGCGCTGGCGGACGACGCCGGTTTGTGTGTGGATGCGTTTTGCGGTTTGCCGGGGGTCGACACGGCCTACTATGCCACCCAATTCGGCTATGAAAAAGGCGACGCCAACAACGTGCGTGCTCTCTTGGAGCAAATGCAAAATGTGAACCAGCGCCGCGCGGCGATGGTGAGCACGCTGGTGGCGGTGCGTTCGCCGCAAGACCCTGAGCCCTTGATCGCTGTGGGCCGGGTGGTGGGCGAGATCAGCCGCTCGCCCTTAGGCAGCAACGGTTTTGGCTTTGATCCGGTGATGTTCATCCCGCAATATGGCAAAACCTTCGCCCAATTGCCGATAGAACTTAAAAACACCATCAGCCACCGCGGCCAGGCGGCCCGGGCCATGGCCGAGCTGATGCGCGAGCGCTGGCTCGCTGGCACGGCGCCCTTGCCGTGATCCCGATTGCCGCTGCCACAGGTGCTGGCGCGTATTTGGCACCTCAAGACCCGCAGCATTACCTGAGGCCCGGCACGCTGCAGTTCACGGCCTTGCCGCCGCTGTCGCTGTATGTGCATATTCCCTGGTGCCTTAAAAAGTGCCCTTATTGCGACTTCAATTCGCACGAGTGGACTGGGCCAGAGCGGGGCGGCGAGCTGCCCGAGCAGCGCTACATTGATGCGCTGATGGCCGATCTGGAAGCGGCGCTGCCCTTGGTCTGGGGCCGCACCGTGCACAGCGTGTTCATTGGCGGTGGCACCCCCAGCCTTTTTTCGCCGCAGGCGATTGACCAGCTGCTGGGCGGCATTCGGGCGCGCCTGAGGCTGGAGTCAAGCTGCGAGATCACGCTGGAGGCCAATCCGGGCACCTTTGAGAAAAACCGTTTCCGGGCGTTCAGGTCAGCCGGGGTGACCCGCTTGTCGGTGGGGGTTCAAAGTTTCAATGACCAATTTTTGAAAGCTATCGGGCGCGTGCATGACCGCGCCCAGGCCCTGGCAGCGGCCGAAGAAGCGGCGCAGGCCTTTGACACCTTCAACCTGGACATCATGTACGCGCTGCCGGGCCAAATGCTGCACGATCTGCAGACCGACATCCACACGGCGCTGTCGCTGGCCCCCTCGCACATTTCGATCTACCACCTCACCATCGAGCCCAACACCTATTTCGCCAAATATCCACCCCCATTGCCGCAGGACGACACGGCCTGCGACATGCTGGACCTCATCACCGATCTGACCGGCGCGGCTGGTTTGCAGCGCTACGAAGTGTCAGCCTATGCCAAAGCAGGCCACCGCTGCGTTCACAACCTCAATTACTGGCAGTTTGGTGACTACCTGGGCCTGGGTGCCGGCTCGCACAGCAAGCTCAGCTTTGCGCACAGGGTGGTGCGGCAGATGCGCCTGCGCGAGCCGCGCCTGTACATGGAGCAAGCTTTGGCCGGGCATTGCCTGGCGCAGGATGACGAGGTCAGCCGCTCTGATTTGCCGTTTGAATTCATGCTCAATGCCTTGCGTTTGAAAGACGGGTTTGTCCTGCATCAGTTTTGTGAGCGCACGGGCCTGGCCATGACGGCCCTTCAAAAAGGGCTGGACGAGGCCGAGCGCAAAGGCCTGATCGAGCGCGACTTTGTCCGCGCCTGGCCAACGGTGCGCGGGTTTGATTTTTTGAACGATCTGCAGTCCCTGTTCCTGCCGCCGGATCCCTGATTGTGTTTTGACGGTGCCGCGCTATATTCAGGGCGAACGAGGCAAGGAGTTGATCGATGTTCTCTGTGTATGGTGTATCGGGGCGTGTGTTTCGTGGAACGATGGAGCAGTTGCGCCATATTGACCCGGTCAGCTCGGTTGCACGCAGCCTGGCCATGAAGCCCATAGGGCGGGATGGGCAGGATGGACGCGATACCCTCTCGTTCAACGCCTTGCTGGGTCAACCAGCCCCGCAAGTGGCCGCAGATGAGGCGCACCGCAGCATGCTGTCGGCCTACGCTCAAACCCAAAAAGCGGTGATGCCGCGCCACCCTTTGAGCCGGGTGGACGCCTTGATGAGCCGAAAAGTCATCACCATACCGGATGACTCTACCGTGCTGCAGGCTTGGCAAATACTGGCCAAATATGGCGTCGGTCAGGCACCCGTGGTCAATGAACTTGGCACCTTGGTGGGTTTGTTGTCTCGGGCCGATTTGTTGCGACCGGAGCATTTGCCCACACCCGACAGCAACGCGCTGGTGTGGCGCGCCTTGCTGGCGCAAAGCGTGCAGGACATGATGTCAACCCCGGTGCCTTGCGTGGCCCCCGATACCGACATTCGCCGGGTGGCCCGTGTCTTGCTGGACACCGATTTGCCGGGTTTGCCGGTGGTGGACGATGAAGGGGTTGTGACGGGCTTTGTTTCGCGCTCAGACATCCTGCGCGCAGTGGTGACCGACCCGCCGCTGGATTTGTGGGGATAAACCTGTTTTCCCTCTGAAGCGTCTGGATTGAGTGGGCATTTTGGCCCCCTACAATCACAATCCGCACGAACAAATATCACTACTGAAAGCTCTCAGCCATGAACCTATCGGCATCCATTTTCAAGGCCTATGACATCCGCGGCGTTGTGCCTGCCACCATTGACGAGGCGGTGGCCGAGGCTTTGGGGCGGGCTTTTGGCACCTTGGCGCTGCGCGAGGGTGAAAAGACGGTGGCGGTGGGGCGCGACGGGCGTCTGAGCGGACCAAGCCTCAGCAATGCCCTGATTCGGGGCTTGCTGACCGCTGGCGTGGATGTGATTGATGTGGGTTGTGTGACCACGCCCATGCTGTACTTTGCCGCCAGCACCTTGTGCACCAGCGGCATTCAGGTCACCGGCAGCCACAACCCCAAGGACTACAACGGCTTCAAGATGGTGATGGGCGGGCGCGCCATTTACGGCGACGAAATCCAGGCGCTGCGCCAAATCATGGAAAGCGAAAGCTGGGTGCTGCAGAGCGGAGCCCAGGTGCGCAGCGTCGATGTACTGCCCGCGTATTCGGCGCGCATTGTGGGCGATATCAAGCTGGCGCGCCCTTTGAAAATTGTGGTCGATTCGGGCAACGGCATTGCCGGGGCCTCGGCCCCTGGCATTTTGCGCGCCATTGGCTGCGAGGTGACGGAGCTGTTCAGCGAGGTGGACGGCAACTTTCCCAACCACCACCCCGACCCGAGCAAGCCCGAAAACCTGCGTGATCTGATCGCGGCGCTCAAAGCGGGTGACGCCGAAATCGGCCTGGCCTTTGATGGTGACGGCGACCGGCTGGGCATTGTGACCAAAGAGGGCAACACCATTTACCCCGACCGCCAGATGATGCTGTTCGCGCGCGATGTACTGTCGCGCGTGCCCGGCGGCACCATCTTGTTTGACGTGAAATGTTCGCAGCGCCTGGCCCCCGCGATCCAGGCCGCTGGCGGCGAGCCGCTGATGTTCAAAACCGGGCATTCGCTGATCAAGGCCAAAATGAAAGAAATTGGCTCGCCTCTGGGTGGCGAGATGAGCGGCCACATCTTCTTCAAAGAGCGTTGGTATGGTTTTGACGACGGCACCTATGCGGGTTGCCGCCTGCTGGAAATTCTGAGCCAGTCGAGCGATGCCAATGCCGTGCTGAATGCGCTGCCCACCAGTTTTTCCACCCCGGAGCTGAACGTCAAATGTGCCGAGGGTGAGCAGCACACGCTGGTGGCGCAGTTGGTGGCGAATGCCGATTTTGCCGCGCCAGCGGTGGTTTGCACCATCGACGGCCTGCGCGTGGACTGGCCGGACGGCTTTGGGCTGATTCGCGCCTCCAACACCACGCCGGTGCTGGTGCTGCGCTTTGAAGGGCACACCCCAGAGGCCCTGCACCGGATCGAGGCCGAGATGCTGGCCGTGCTGCGCGCGGTCAAGCCCGGCGCGGTGCTGGACGAAGCGGCGCATTGACCTTGTTGCCTGATTTTGCTGCGGACAGCACAGCTTGAAAATCCTGATCGTCAAGCTGTCCTCGCTGGGCGACGTGGTGCACACCATGGCGGCGGTGCAGGACATTCTCAAGGCCTTTCCCCAGGCGCAGATTGACTGGGTGGTCGAGCGCGGGTTCGCAGCGCTGGTGCAGCGCTGCGCGGGCGTGCGCCGGGTGGTGTCCTGCGAGCTGCGGCGCTGGCGCAAAGCACCGCTGTCAGCCCCCAGCCGAGCCGACTGGCAGGCTTTCAAGGCCGACTTGCAGAGCGAAGCCTATGACGCGGTGATTGATTTGCAGGGCTTGACCAAGTCGGCGCTGATTTCCTGGCTGGCGTGCCTGGCACCGGGCGGCAGCCGTTATGCCCTGGCCAACCAGACCGAAGGCTCCAGCTATGAAGCGCCCACGCGCTGGGTGGCGAATGTACTGGTGCTGGTGCCGCCCCACATCCATGCCGTGGCGCGGTCCCGTGAGTTGTGCGCCCGTGCGCTGAATTACCGGGTTCCCGATCAACAGTCTTTTGGGCTGCTTGCGCACGTCAATCCTGCGCAAGCAGCTATAAAAAATATAGCGTTTGAGGCCGTTCAGGAGGTCTTTCAGGCCAGCGCCGGTGGCAAAGGGGTGGTGGCTTTGGTGCATGGCACCTCTCGCGCCGACAAAGAGTGGCCGCTTGAGCATTGGCAGGCCCTGGGCCAGCGGCTCAATGCGGCGGGTTATGCGCTGGCGCTGCCGCACGGCAGTGATGCCGAGGAACGGGTGGCACGCCAGATTGCCGCGCCCCTGGCCCACGCCCAAGTGTGGCCGCGCCTGGGGCTGGACTTGCTGTGTGATGCCCTGGGTGCTTGCGCCGGTGTGGTGGGGGTGGACAGCGGCCTGAGCCACATGGCGGTGGCGCTGGATTTGCCCCATGTGCAGATTTACAACTTTGACACCGCCTGGCGCACCGGGCCGCAGGCGCTGGCCAACTCCAGCAGCAGCACCAGCAACACCAACGCCTTGCCGCGCCAGTGCAGCGTGTTTGCGCTTCCTACACCGTCAGTGGAGGCCGTCTGGCAGGCGTGGCTGGATGTCACCCGCGAGGCGCGTTGATGCGGCTTTTGTACACCTGCCTCATGTGGCTGTTGCAGCCCTTGCTGCGCTGGAAGCTGCGTCGGCGCGCACGTGTTGAGCCGCTCTATCTGGAGAACGTGCCAGCACGCTTTGGGCATTACCAAGATGCCCCGTGCCGTGCCAGCGATGGCATGGTCTGGGTTCACGCTGTGTCGCTGGGTGAAACCCGCACCGCTGCCTTGCTGATAGCTGGTTTGCGCGAGCGGCTGCCGGGCATGCGACTGCTGCTGACCCATGGCACCGCCACCGGGCTGGAACAGGGTAGGGCGCTCTTGCGCAAGGGTGATCTGCAGACCTGGCAGCCGTGGGACACGCCGGGCGCGGTGCGGCGGTTTTTGCAGCATTTCAAGCCGCGCATCGGCATTTTGATGGAGACCGAAATGTGGCCCAACCTGGTGGTCCAATGCAAGTTGGCTGGCGTGCCGCTGGTGCTGGCCAATGCGCGCATGAGCGAAAAGTCGGCACAGCTCACACACAAGTTGGCCTGGCTGGCGCGACCCGCCTATGCCAGTTTGACCGCCGTCTGGGCGCAAACCGGGCAGGACGCCCGGCGCTTGGCCGACCTGGGTGCCCGCGTGCAAGGTATTTTCGGCAACCTCAAATTTGACGCCACCCCCAACCTGGCCCAGCTGGAAACCGGTCGCGCGTGGCGCGCGGGTGCCAAGAGGCCGGTGGTGATGTTCGCCAGCTCACGCGAGGGTGAGGAGCAGAAATTGCTCGAAATTTTGAAGGTAAAAATGGCGTTTGCGCAGGTAGATAGTGCGCAAGCAGCTATTAATAATATAGCAAACAGCATTCAATGGCTGATCGTGCCCCGGCATCCGCAGCGCTTCGATGCAGTGGCCAGCCTGGTGCAGGCGCATGGGTTTGCCGTCAGCCGGCGCAGCAGCTGGCAGGGCGGCCCACCCCCAATTGCGCACACGCCCACCGTGTGGCTGGGCGACACCTTGGGCGAAATGGCGCTGTACTACGGTTTGGCTGATGCGGCCTTGCTGGGTGGCAGTTTTGCCCCCCTGGGCGGCCAGAACCTGATTGAAGCGGCGGCTTGCGCCTGCCCGGTGGTGATGGGGCCGCACACCTTCAATTTTTCCGAAGCGGCCGAACTGGCGCAAGCCAGCGGGGCCGCTTGGCGGGTGACCGGCTTGCCAGAGGCGTTTGAAGTGGCTCAGAACTTGGTCAGTGATTCCAAAAAACGCGGTGCGATGGTCAATGCAGCCGTTTCGTTTTCAAGCGCCCATCGCGGCGCGCTTGGAAAAACGGTGAATGCCGTGGTGGCTTTACTTGGCCAGCAGGGCGTTGACGCTTTGTAAATCTTCAGCCTTGAGCGTGCCGTTGGCCTGGCGCAGCTTCAGGCCCCCCAGCAGCACGTCGTAGCGCGCCTTGGCCAGCTTGGCCTTGGTGTCGAACAGCTGGCTTTGGGAGTTGAGCACGTCGATGTTGATGCGCACACCCACCTGGTAGCCGAGCTTGTTGGCCTCTAACGCACTTTGGCTGGAGGCTTCGGCGGCTTCCAGTGCCTTGACCTGGCCCTGGCCGGACAGCACACCAAAAAATGCAGTACGGGTGCCTTGGGCAACGGCGCGTCTGGCACCTTCAAGATCGTTGCGGGCCTTGTCTTCCAAGGCCAGTGTTTCCCTGACGCGGTTTTCAATGGCGTAGCCAGCGAACAGTGGCAGGTTGAAGGCCAGGCCAATGGTGGCGGCATTGGTGCGGTAATCCATAGGCACGGTGGCACTGCCGCCGTTTTGGGTGATGCTGTAGCCGCCGGTCAAATCAAGTGTTGGTTTGTGGCCGGCCTGTGCCTTTTGGGTTTCAAGTTGCGCCACATCGAGTGCAAGTCTGGATTGACGCACTGCCGGGTGCTCGGCTTCTGACTGGGCAATCCAGGCATTGACATCCCCCGGCACCAGTGGCGGCAGGCTCAAAGGTTGGGCCAGGGCGAGCGGCTGGGTGTCACTCTTGCCCACCAACTGGTTAATGGCAATTTTTTTGACCAGCAGGTCGTTCTCGGCCGCGATTTCCTGGGCTGCTACCAGATCAAAGCGGGCCTGGGCTTCGCGTGTGTCGGTGATGGTCGCGGTGCCGACCTGAAAGTTGCGCTTGGCCGACGCCAGTTGCTCTGCAACGGCCGCCTTCTGGGCTTTGACGAAGGTCACGTTGTCTTGGGCGGCCAGTACGTCAAAGTAAGCCTGGCTGACGCGAACAATCAAATCCTGGTCGGCACTGGCGAGTTGCGCCCGGGCCAGTTCAATGCCTTTCATGCCCTGTTCATGAATGGCCCGGTTGGCGGGCCGGTACAGCGGCTGTGAGGCGCTGAGGGTGGCAGTCTGCGTGTTGAAGGTTGACTTTGGGGGCGGTGCCAGTGTGTTGTCTAAATTGGTCACGGAAGCACCCAGCGCCAGCCCCACGGTAGGCAAAACGGCGGCGCGGGCCTGCTCGGCTTTGGCAATACTGGCGTCTTGCTGGAATTTGGCCGACTGGTAAGCCGCGTCGTAGGCACGGGCTGACTCGTACAGGTCGATCAGGCTTTGCCCGTGCGCTGGCAGGGCCAGCGCCGCGCTGATGGACAAGAACAGGGGGAGCAGTCGGTACGGAGTCATGGTGGCCTTCGAAGTAAATTTGAAATCAGGAAAACAAGGCTTGCAAGGGGGGGTGTCTGGGCGTCTTGAAAGCGGTTTAGTAGCGGGGAACTGTGGGGTCCAGTTCGACCGACCAGGCGTTGATTCCCCCGGCAATATTGGCCACGTGGGCGAATCCGCGAGCCTGCAAAAATGCCGCTACCTGCATGCTGCGAACCCCGTGGTGGCACAAAATGGCCACGGGCTGATCGGGGTCCAGCTCCTGCAAGCGCGGGGGGATCGCAGCCATGGGAATCTCACGCAGCGCAAACCCGTTGGCCTTGATGCGGGCCACTTGCCACTCAAACGGTTCGCGCACATCCAGCACCAAGGGCTCGCCATGGGCACCAGCAGACTGCAGCCAGCGTGGTAAATCGGCGGGGCGAATTTGGTCAATCATCCCCCCGGGGGCCCGGCCCGGCCCCCCGCCGGGGCCCCCGGGGGCCCGCCCCCGCCCCCCCCCCCCCCCCCCCCCCCCCCCCCCCCCCCCCCCCCCCCCCCCCCCCCCCCCCGCCCCCCCCCCCCCCCCCCCCCCCCCCCCCGCCCCCCCCCGCCCCCCCCCCCCCGCCCGGGCGCCCCCCCCCCCCCCCCTTGTGGTCCCGGCCGCCCCCCACGTTTTCTGTGTTCCCCGGGTTGACTGCGGAATGCTAGGAAGCTGAAGCTGGCAGGGGGCCGGAAAGTTCTGCAGACGCGGAGCCAGGGTGTCCCAGGGCTGGCGGGTGCTGAACTCGGTCTGGCCGGCGCGGGTGATGACGGTGGCCTGCATGATCGGCTCATTGCCCACAATGGCCACCAGCCGGCCGCCCACTTTGAGCTGGTCGAGCAGGGTCTTGGGTACTTCGGCCACCGAGCCGCAGAGCATGGTGACGTCAAACGGGCCATCAACTGGCGACCCCTTGGCACCGTCCGCCTGGCGCACCTGGGCGTTGTGAATGCCTGCTTTTTGCAGGTTGGCACGGGCCATTTTGACCAGCTCGGGGTTGATTTCGAGCGACAAAACCTGCTGGGCGCGGTGTGCCAGCAAGGCGGTCATGTAACCCGAGCCGGTGCCGATTTCCAGCACTTTTTCATGTTTGTGAACGGCTGCGTCTTGCAGCATGCGCGCTTCACTGCAGGGTGACAGCATGCACTGGCCATAGCCCAGGGGTGTTTCCTGCTCGACAAAAGCCAGTGCCTGGTAGGCCAGCGGCACAAAGTCTTCCCGTTTGACGAGCGACAACAGGCGCAGTACTTCGGTATCCGACACGTTCCATGGCCGGATCTGCTGCTCGATCATGTTGAAGCGGGCTTGTTCCAAATTCATTTTAATTACTCCTAGGGGTATGTTAACCGATTGCCGCCAATTTTACCCGGCGGTGTCTGAATTGAGCTTGGTGTCTGCCCCCCAAAGGCGGCGAAACCATTGCGCCAGATCATCCATGTAGCAGTACACCACCGGCACCACCACCAGCGTCAGCAGGGACGAGGTGATGACGCCGCCAATCACCGCCTGGCCCATGGGGGCGCGCTGCTCGGAGCCTTCCGTCAGTGCAAAGGCCAGCGGCACCATGCCGAAAATCATGGCCAGGGTGGTCATTAAAATCGGACGCAAGCGAACTTTGGCGGCCATCAGCAGGGCCTCGTTGCGCGACATGCCGCAGCCGGGGTTGCCATCGGCGTCGATGACCGGTTCCCGGGCGCGAATGGCAAAGTCGACCAGCAAAATCGCATTTTTGGTGACCAGGCCCATCAGCATCACCACACCGATGATGGAGAACATGGACAGCGTGGAGCGGAACATCAAGAGCGCCAGCACCACGCCAATGAGCGTCAGCGGCAGCGAGGTCATCAGGGCCAGCGGCTGCAAAAAGCTTTTGAACTGGCTGGCCAGAATCATGTAAATGAACACAACCGCCAGCACCAGCGCTGAGATGGCGTAGCCGAAAGATTCCGCCATGTTTTTGGTGGAGCCGCCAAACTGGTAGCGGTAGCCGGGCGGGAAGCTGATGGTTTCCAGCGCCGCCTTGATGTCGCCCGAGACTTCCCCGGCAGAACGGTTGTAAACGTTGGCGTTGATGGCCACTTCGCGCGTCAAATCGCGCCGGTTGATCTGGTTTGGACCGGTGGCGTCTTTCACCGTGGCCACCTGGTTCAGCCGCACGATACGCGGGCTGCCATCAAGGTTGCTGCCCAGCGCGAAGGGCAGGCGCTGCAAGTCGTCCACGCTGTTGCGCGCCTCGGGGGCCAGCCGCACATTCACGTCGTAGGTTTGGTCGTCGGGTGCGCGCCAGTTGCCCACCGTCTGGCCGGCCACCAGGGTGCGCAATGCGCTGCCGATTTGCCCGATGCCCAGGCCCAGATCGGAGGCCGCGTCACGTTTGACCACCACGTCCAGCGTCGGCTTGTTGGGTTTGAGGCTGGAGTCCAGGTCCACCAGCCCGGGAACGGGCGCGATTTTTTCCATCACCAGTTTGGTCAGCCGTTCCAGCTCTGCCAGATCAGGCCCTTGCAGCGAAAACTCCACCTGCTTTTGCCCGCCCACCGCGTCGAGCAAGCCGGCGTGCGTGACGGTGATGCCGGGCACCTGGCGCAGGCGTTCGCGCAGCACGTTTGAAATTTCATCCACATTGCGCGTGCGCTGCATGCGGTCCACCAGCCGCACATAGACGTTGGCGTAAATTTTGCCGTTGCCGTAGGTGTTGATGGTGGCCAGCGTGTAGCGCACTTCAGGGAACTCGCGAATGATGCTTTCAACCTGGCGCGCTTTGGCCTCGGTCACTTCAATCGAGGAGCCGACCGGCGTATAAAAGTTGAGCGTGGTTTCGGAAAAATCAGCCTTGGGCACAAATTCGGTGCCCAGCAGCGGCACCATGAAAATGCTGGTGATGAAAATGGCGGTTGCCACCAGCAGCGTCTTGATCTTGTGGACCAGAGCCCATTTCAAAATGCCCTGGTAGGCGTCGATCATCAGCTCGGTGGCGTGGTCAAACAAACCCGTGACGCGGCCAATGGTTTTGTCGTACAGCGTGACCGGCTGGCGGCGGGTGCCATCTGGGTTGAGGCGGTGGCGGTGCGCTTCAATGCTGGGGTCGTGCCACACGGAGGACAGCATGGGGTCCAGCGTGAAGCTGACAAACATTGAAATCAGCACGGCGGCCACGATGGTGATGCCGAACTCGTGAAAAAACTTGCCAATGATGCCGCCCATGAAACCAATCGGCAAAAACACTGCCACGATGGACAAGGTGGTGGCCAGCACCGCCAGGCCAATTTCCTGCGTGCCATCGAGCGAGGCCTGATACGGCTTTTTGCCCATCTGCACGTGCCGGACAATGTTTTCCCGCACCACAATCGCGTCGTCAATCAAGAGGCCCACGCACAGCGAAAGGGCCATCAGCGTGATCATGTTGATGGTGAAACCAAACAGGTTCATGAAGAGAAAAGTGCCAATCAGCGCAATCGGCAGCGTCAGCCCGGTGATCACGGTGGAGCGCCAGGAGTTGAGAAACAAAAATACGATCAAAACTGTGAGCAGCGCACCTTCAATCAAGGTGCGGCGCACGTTTTGCACGGCCACCCGGATCGGGCGCGAGTTGTCGGTGACCGGCTCCAGCCGCACGCCGGGCGGCAGCTGGGCGGCCATGTCGGTCACGGTTTTGAGCAAACCGTCCACCACCGCAATGGTGTTTTCGTCCTGCGACTTTTGCACATTGAGCAGCAGGGTGCGCTGGCCGTTGTAGAGCGCCAGGTTTTCGGTTTCCTGCGCGCCGTCCACCACGCGCGCCACTTGGTCGATCCGCACCGGGGCACCATTTTTGCGCGTCACGATGATCTTGCCAAAATCTTCCGGGCGCTGCATGCGGCCTTCAATCTGCACCACCAGCTCCTGCTCGCGTGAATGAATCGCCCCAACGGGCAAATCCAGATTTTCACTGCGCACGGCAGCCACCACCTGGTCAGGGGTCACGCCAAAGGATTCCAACGCTTGTGGATTTAGGTAAACGTTGATCTCGCGCTTGGTGCCGCCCAGCACGGTCACAGACCCGACGCCGCGCACGTTTTCCAGGCGCTTTTTCAAGACCTGGTCCGCCCAGTTGGTCAGCTCTACCGAATTGGGCGCTTTTTGACCAGCGGTCTCCACCGGCAACACGGCCAGCGACCAGATGGCGCGACTGGACGGGTCAAAGCGCAAAACCCGAGGCTCCTTCACTTCGGTGCGCAGGTTGGGGCGGGTCAGCGCCACTTTTTCACGCACATCGTCGGCCGCTTTTCGCCCGTTGACGTGCAGCTGGAACTCGATGATGACGACCGATTGGCCTTCGTAGCTGCGCGAAGTCAGGGCATTGATGCCGGCAATGGAGTTGACGCCTTCTTCGATCTTTTTGGTGACTTCGCTTTCGATGATTTCCGGCGACGCTCCGGGGTAATCGGTGGTGACTACGATGATGGGAAAGTCAACGTTGGGAAACTGGTCGATTTGCAGACGTTGGTAAGAGAAAAGACCCAGCACCACGATGGCCGCCATGATCATGGTGGCAAAAACCGGGTTGTGCAGGCTGACGCGGGTGAACCACATGGTCTATTTTCCCGCCGGTGTCAGCTTGACCGTGCTGCTGTCGCGCAGAGTGCCTACGCTGCCGGAGACCACTTTGGCTTTCTCGGCCACGCCTTTGACGGCCACCATGGCTTGCCCGTTCACCTCGCCACGGGCACCCATCTCGACCGTTTGGTGGACGATTTTGTTGTCCACGACCAGTTGCACATAAGGCTGCGGTTTGTCGGTGCGCACGGCGTTAAGCGGCACGGCCAGCGCCTGCACCTGTTGCGTGCCCAAAGTGCCTTGGGCAAACAGACCCTGGCGCAGGCCCGGGGCGGATTCAACGGCCAGATAGACCAGCACCGCGCGGCTGCCCGCCACCGCGCTGGGGTTGATGCGAACCACTTTGGCGTTCACTGGTTTGGCGGTTCCTTCAATCTGCAGCGTGGCGCTTTGGCCTACCCGCACGTCAAGCGACTCACTGGCGCTCAGGCTGGCTTCGAGTTCCAGCTGGCTGAGGTCGACAATTTCGACAATGCGGGCGTCCACCGGCACGCGCTCGCCCGGCTGTGCCAGGCGCTGTGAAATCAGGCCCGAAATCGGTGCCAGCAGCACGGTATCGACCATCGATTTGCTGGCCACGTCAGCGCCGGCCTGGGCGGCTTGGTAAGTGGCCTCGGCAGCGGCCAGGGTGGAGGTGGATGAGTCCAGCGCCGTTTTGGAGATAAAGCCTTGCTCCACCAGCGAGCGGTTGTTGTCAAAGTTGCGCCGGGCAATGTCCACCTGGGCCTTGGCCGCCTGCGCTTGCTGGCGGGCCTGGCGCACACGGGCCTGGAACTCGGTGGCATCAATGCGCGCAATCACCTGCCCGGCCTTGACCGAGTCACCCTCGCGCACGCGCAGGCCCTGCAGTTCACCGGGCACGCGGGCCTTGACAATCGCGCTGCTGACCGCCTTGAGCGCGCCAGAAATGGGCAAACCCTGCGCCAAGGTGACGGTGTTGACTTGCACGACATCGCTGCTTCCCAGCTCCACCACCGTTTGTGCGCGTACAGCAGTTTGCGCCGCCATCGTTTCTTTTTGCACCTTGCGCGCTTTGAGGGAGCGCAAAACACCAGCGGCGAGCAAAACGACAAGCAGCGCGACCAGCGCCCATTTGAACCAGCGTTTCATAAAGAAGGATTTCCTTGGCCAGGGGGAGTAGAGGAGGGTGAGCGCACGCGCAGACCGTTCAAAATGGTCTGCACTTGCACGGCGATATATTCTTCGGGCACAACCTGCGTGGCTTCACAGTCTTCAAAGCACGCAGTTTGGGAGCGCATCACAATCTGCAAAAAAAGCATGGGTGCCACCACCGTGTAGACGCCATATTTCATGTCCACCGGAGCAAACTCGCCGCGATCGACCCCGCGCTGCAAAATGCGCCGGATCAGTTCATGGGCGGGCTGAATCACCTCACGCTGGTAAAAAGCGGCCAATTCAGGAAAATTGTGCGCCTCGCTGAGCATCAGCTTGGTGATGCCCGAGGCCTTGGTGCAGCCAATGCGCGCCCACCACAGCGTCATGCAATGGCGCAGCATGTCGGCGGTGTTGCCTTCAAAGGCGTCAAATTCAGAGTTCCACTCAGAAAAACGCCCGGAAATGTTTTCCCGCACCACGGCTTTGAACAGCTCTTCCTTGCTGGCGAAATACAGAAACAAGGTGCCTTTGGACACGCCGGCCCGTTTGGCGACTTCTTCGGCCTTGGTGGCGGCATAACCTTTTTCAACAAACAAATCCAGTGCAGCAGCCAAGAGCTCGCCGGGACGAGCGTCTTTGCGGCGTTCGCGCTTGGTGTGCAGTGTGGAGCTTGCTTGACAGATAAGCTTGGAAATGGACATGAAATTAATGACTAACTGGTTATTAATGTAACTTCCGACCCTTGGGCTGTCAATTGGCGGTTTGGGGTATGGTGTGAAAATTTAAGGGGGGGGGGGGGGCGGGGGGGGGGGGGCGGGGCGCGGGGGGGGCCGCGCCCCGGCGCGACCCACGCTTTTGATTGGAGCGTTCACATGTCAGATTCTCTGCAAACCATCACCCTCGGTGGCGGCTGTTTCTGGTGTACCGAGGCTGTTTTTGTGCAGGTCAAAGGCATTGAGGAAGTACAAAGCGGCTACTGCAACGGCCACACCAACAAGCCCAGTTATGAGCAAGTGTGTACCGGCAACACAGGCCATAACGAAGTGGTCAGGCTGATGTTTGATCCGGCGCAGATCAGTGTGCGTGAGATTTTGGAAATATTTTTTGTCATTCACGACCCCACCACCCTGAACCGGCAGGGCAACGACAGTGGCACCCAATACCGCAGTGGCATTTACTACACCAACCCCGAGCAGGCGCAGGTTGCAAAAGACATCATCCGCGAAATGACCGAAAGCGGTGTTTACAACCGCGCCATCGTGACAGAAGTCTTGCCTGTAGCCAATTACTGGCCCGCCGAGGATTACCACCAGAATTATTTTGCGAACAATCCGGGGCAGGGTTACTGCATGGCCGTGGCTGCCCCCAAAGTGGCCAAATTTCGCAAAACGTTCAGTCGGTTGGCCAAGACTTATCCTTGAAGTCGTTCACATCCGATGCCGATCTGCAGCGGATGTGTACGGTTTGTGATGACACGGTGATGTCGAACGCGTGCTCAGCGCTCTGTATTCACTGCGCCGGGCAAAACAGCGTTGTCTGGTGTGCCATGGCGGTACATCGTCGCCGAGATCGGCGTGCCGTCGTCCTCCCACAAGAGCGACCATCCGTGACGCACGCCGTTCTGGTAGTCGGTTTGCGCGATCACCTGGCCACCGGGTGCCCATCGCGTTTGCAAGCCTTCCTCCAAGTGAGCCTTGGGCTCGCGGTCGCAGTAATGGCCAGCCGATTCGCGCCCGCCCGTGGTGTAGTACTCGATCGACCAGCGCAATAAACCATGGTCGTAAAAGCGCTGGTATGCCAGACCACCGCAGGGGTGAAAACCCAGCGTCAACCCGTGCGGACTCGGAATGCCCCGGCCATCGCTCGAAATCGCACAGCCAAGCGTGTGCTCCGATTCATAGATGGTGGATGGCTCGGGACACCGCAGCATGTCCGGGCTGACAGCGTCACGGCGCAAATTGTCTGGCAGCCACTGCGGCAAAGGTGCCGGCACCCTAACCGCAAAGCATTGCAGCTCATCCTGTGTCAGCTCCAGCGGCGCACGCTCCACGGGCACTACGGATGCGGCCAAACGCAGGGTTTGGTGGACAGCGGCAATTTGCTGTTCCAATGATGCGCGCATGTCTTGGGGCGCATCATCTAGCATGGTTTGCAAATCGGCCAACGCCGCTTGGAGTTCATCTATCTGATTGAGCATGATTGTTCCCTTCTGTTGGGTACGCTTGGGTTGGTTGATGAAAGCATCACCGCTAACGATTGAGCAGCACCACGGTTGCAAAAAATACCATGACCCCTATCAAGAGCGCCAATATGCCCAGCAGAATGACGGACCAGATGGGTGCACTGGCACCTCCCCACATGAGCGCAAGCGTGCGGTAGGCCCAGATTGTCAGGCCGATCACCAGGAAGTCGATCACAGCAAAGATCACCAGGCCGTACTCGGCCCTCCGGATGGACATTTTTTCGGTAAAGCCAGCCACGAAGGCGGTGACGAAGAAGAGCACAAGCACTTCGATGACCATGGTGGTGAAAAAAGCTCTGATCATTTTGGGGTTCCCGTTGTTCTTATGTGCAAGTTGGCTACGCCTAAAGCTTGGCAAAGGCTGCCCTGCGTCTGCGAGCAGCAAACACGCAGCCAATGACCAGCATCACGACCCCGGCGCTTAATGCCGCAAACCCCACAGGGTTGGATTGCACGGTGCCAAATGGCGCACAGCGTGCAAATCGTTGCCCCTTTTGCCAGGGAATCACAGAAAGGGCCGCACAGTCATTGTCCGACCACGCGCTGGCACGCGCCAGCGCCTGCTCCCTTGGTAGGGCAAATAACCAATTTGTCCACAGGCCCAGCGACAGCAGCAAAGTGGCGATCAGCACCAGCTCCACCGCTGCCGTTTGGACTTTCCGACGCAGCACAATGTCCATCAATCCCTCCGCTCGACGCAAGCGGCGCGAGTATAGGTGCTTGCCTAACCGCCTTTTGGGTGTGTTCGCATGTCTTGACACGCTTGCTAAGATAAATGAGGGGCTTTCATTTGGCGAGTGTCGGTATTTATATTTTGATGATCAAATAGGGCTTTGGCCCTTGTTAAACGAGCGTATACAGCTATGATTTTGGTAGCAATTGTGTTGGGAACCCTGCTTGCTGGCATTGGCAGCGTCTGGCTGGCGGCGGCGCTGAGCTTTGGTGTGCTGGCGCGTTACACGCAGCACATGCTCAGTCTGGCGGCCGGTGCCTTGCTGGCCACGGCCTTCATGCATTTGCTGCCCGAAGCGTTTGAAAGCCAGGTCGGGGCGCATGAGTTGTTCATGACCCTGTTGGTCGGGCTGGTTTTCTTTTTTCTGCTCGACAAAGCCGAGTTGTGGCACCACGGGCATGAGCACCACCATGAGGCAGTGTCAGATCATGAGCACGTGCATCACCACCACCACGAACACCAGGAACATCACCACCATGCCCACGAGCAGCAGCACTCGGCCCATAGCCACGTGCCAAAGGCCGGTTCATGGGCTGTGCTGACCGGTGACAGCGTGCATTGTTTTGGCGACGGTGTGCTGATTGCTTCTGCTTTCATGGCCGATATGCGGCTGGGGGTGATTGCGTCGCTGGCCGTGCTGGCGCATGAGGTGCCGCACCATATGGGGGATTTGATGGTGCTGCGCTCAAACTCCGGTACCCGCAACGTGGCGCTGATCAAGGTGTCGCTGGCCGGCGCAGTGACTGCCTTGGGTGGGCTGCTGGGTTATTGGCTGGTGGACCAGCTGAAGGACTATTTGCCATATTTTCTGGTGGTGGCGTCCAGCAGCTTTGTCTATGTGGCCTTGGCTGACCTGATTCCGCAACTGCAAAAGCGGCTGACGGCGCGCGAAACCGGAGCACAGATTGCCTGGCTCCTGACCGGCATTGCGCTGGTTGCGTTCGTCAGCGGGTTGGCGCATTCGCACTGAGGCCAAGGAGGCTTTTAGCCACGCACCATGGGGCGACTCGGGTCGCTGCACCACTCGCTCCAGCTGCCAGCATAAAGAGCAGAGCGGCCCAGTCCGGCCACTTCCATGGCGATCAGGTTGGGCACGGCGCTCACGCCGCTGCCGCAGTGGTGTACCACGGTGGCCGGGTCGCGCCCCGCCAGCAGGGCTTCAAACTCGGCCCGCAGCTCGGCGGCGGGTTTGAATTTGCCGTCTGAACCCAAGTTCAGTCCAAACGGGCGGTTCAAGGCCCCCGGAATGTGACCCGCCACCGGGTCCAGCGGCTCCACTTCACCCAGAAAGCGGGGTGTGGGCCGGGCATCGATCAGGCACTGGTTTGGGCTGTTCAGGTTATCTGCTATTGTTTTAGTAGCTGCTTGCGCACATTTGGCGGGCGCAAGAGCGTAATTTGATGGTGTAACTTTTGTGGCAGGTGTGCCGGGCTGCATGCTTTCGCTGGCACCGCCGCTGGCCAACCAAGCCTGCCAGCCGCCGTCGAGCACGGCCACCGCTTCGTGACCCACCCATTTGAGCATCCACCACAGGCGGCCGCAGTAGTTGACGCCCTGGCGGTCGTACACCACGGCCTGCATGGAGTTGGTAAATCCGATGCTAGAGAGCCAAGCGGCAAAGTTTTCGCGGGAGGGCAGGGGGTGGCGGCCACCTGAAGCTGCATCCGTCGCTTGTTTTGCCGCGCTCAGATGCCGGTCGAGGTCGGCCCGGATGGCCCCGGGGATGTGGGCCTGCTGGTATTGTTTGTCGCCCTCCAGTGGCTGCATCAGCTCGAAGCTGCAGTCGAAGATCATGTAGGGGTTGTTGGTTTTTTGCAGGGATTGGAGTTGGGTAGGGGAGATGAGGGTGGTGTACATGGGTTTTGGTTTGATTGTTGGTGGGTGGGTTATTTTGCGCTGTGGGGTTTGTTGATGTTGTGGGGTTTGTTGAGGTTGCGGGTTTTTTGATGCTTTAGGTTTTGTTGATGCTGTGTGGTCGGGTTGTGCGCCCGACTGCGCACTCACTTTCTTTTGCTTCGCCAAAAGAAAGTAAGCAAAGAAAAGGCGAGCCGGATTCGTCGCCCGGCTGCGCCGGGACACTGCGTTGCTCGCCGGGGGCGGGGTGCGCAGAAACTCGCTTCGCTCAAACACCTGCAGCCCTGATCCGCCCCCGTCTGCGCTACTCGCCTCCTCATAACGGCGGGGAAGGCAGGGAATACCAACAGCCAAACAGCCGAACAGCCAAAGGCGCGCCATGGCGCGGCCTTCGGCGCGTGCGCCGGAGTTTGGTATTGGTATTGGATTTTGTCTTTGTCTTTGTCTTTGTCTTTGTCTTTGTCTTTGTCTTTGTCTTTGTCTTTGTCTTTGCTCCCCCCGCCCTTTAAGGCAGGGCTGAGCAGCGCAGGGGCAAGGGGATCAGGGCTGGCGTTGTTTGAGGCGATAGCCGAGTTTAGCCAGACCCCCCTTGCACCGAGCAGCGCAAGGAACCGCGCAGCGGCCCTGTCTTGGGCTCGCCTTTCTTTGCTTACTTTCTTTGGCGAAGCAAAGAAAGTGAGTGCGCAGTCGGGCGCAAACCCGACCTACAGCGCATCCAAACTCCAAACAAACTAAAAACTAAAAACTAAAAACTAAAAATCAATGTTCTTCCCCCATCGTCCCCGGCAACACCCGCGTCCGCAGCACCGTCGCTGCCAAGCCACTGAGCACAATCACCGCCATCCCGGCCCAACCCATCGGTGCGATCTGGTCGCCAAACAGCAGCAGGCTGTAAAACGCCGCAAACACAATGCCTGAATACTGCATAGTGGCCACCAGCAGCGTGGCACCGCGGCTGTAGGCGCGGGTCATGCACCACTGGCCCAAGGACGCCAGCACGCCAATCGGCACCAGCCACGCTGCCGCTTGCCAGCTGACCGAAGACCAAGGCGTGAAGCCTGCAAAAACGATGCCGATGGTGCCGGTCACGGCGGCTCCGACCGAGAAATAAAAAACGGTTCGGCCTTCCGGTTCACCGGCTTTGCCCAGCGCCGTCAGCTGCATATAGGCCAGGGCGGCACCGATGCCCGACAGCAGGCCCACCAGGCCGGCAAACAGCTGGTTGTGGTCCAGCGTGGGGCGCAGCAGCATCACCACACCGGCAAAACCGGCCAGCACGGTGGCCATGAGCGGCCCTTGGCGATGCGCCTGCCCGTACAGGACGGCACCACCCACCACAAAGGCCGCCACCCAGACGCCGCTCATGTAATTAAGCGTCATGGCGGTGGCCAGGGGCAAATGGGCAATGGCGTAAAACCAGGCTCCCAGCGAAAAAACACCCAGCACGCTGCGCCAAACGTGCATCATGGGCACTTGGGTGGCAAATGGGGTGCGGCGTGCGCGCATCACCAGTGTCATGAAAACCAGGCTGACGATGCCGCGGTAAAAAACGATTTCAAAGGTGCTGAAGCTGCCAGACGCCACCTTGACGCCGACCGCCATGGTGGCAAAGAAGAACGATCCCAGAACCATCCACAGCGCTTGCATGCCTGGTATTCGCGGGATGGTTAGCGCTGGATTTGGCGGCGGTACCAGTCGTGAAAATGCTGCATGCCGTCTTCCATCGGGCTTTGGTAGGGGCCCACCTCGTTGTCGCCGCGTGCCAGCAGCGCCCGCCGGCCCGCGTCCATGCGTTCGCCGATTTCATCGTCTTCCAAGCAGGTTTCCATGTAGGCGGCTTGCTGGGCTTCAACGAACTCGCGCTCGAAGGCGACGATTTCTTCCGGATAGTAAAACTCGACCATGTTCATGGTCTTGCCCACGCCCATGGGGTGCAGGGTGGAGACCGTCAGAACATGCGGATACCACTCCACCATGATGTGCGGGTAATAGGTGAGCCAGATGGCACCATATTTGGGCGCTTGCCCATTACGGTAGGTATTGAGCGCGTCCTGCCAGCGCTGGTAAACCGGTGTGCCGGCGCGTCCGGTCGGCTTGGCCACGCCCACGGTTTGCACCGAGTAGTTTTCCTTGAACTCCCAGCGCAGGTCGTCGCAGGTCACAAAACCACCCAACCCCGGGTGGAACGGGCCCACGTGGTAGTCCTCCAGATAGACCTCAATAAAGGTCTTCCAGTTGTAGTTGCACTCGTGCATTTCGACCTTGTCGAGCACAAAACCGCTGAAATCCAGATCAGCGCGCGGCCCCATGTCGGCCAGATCGGCGGCAATGTCGCGGCCATTGTCTTCAAACAGCAGGCCGTTCCACTCGCGCAGCTTGTAATTGTTCAGGTTCAGGCAAGGGTCGTGCGCAAAATGAGGCGCGCCGAGCAGCGTGCCGGCCGGTGACGGCCCGCTGCCGCTGTAGGTCCAGCGGTGCAGTGGGCACACGATGTTGCCGCCCGCCGTGCCGGGGGCGGTGGTGTTGACGGAGCCCCGGTCGGTCAGCATCAGGGCCTGGCGATGGCGGCAGACGTTGGACACAAGCTCAATGCCGGTGGGGGTGTGTACCAGCGCACGTCCCTGCTGCTCTTGCTTCAAAGTAGCATAGTCTCCTACATTGGGCACACTCAAGGCATGTCCCACATAGCGGGGGCCTCGTTGGAAGATGTTTTTCAGTTCGCGCTGGTACAGCGCTTCGTCAAAATAGCTTGAAACTGGTAGTTGGCCGGTGGCCTGCTGCAGTTGAAGACTTAAATCAGACATGGGAGACCTGACCTAAAGACTCCCCACAGGGAGATGCGCCAATGCGCGGTAAAAGGGACCGGTCAAGACCGGCGACAAGGGCCGCGATTGTACCTGCCGGGTGTGACCGCTTGACCTCATCTGCACCACCACGCGCTTTGAGCGCCTAAAATCGGTGTTTTTCATCCACCGGATTTCTCGCCCTATGGCTAAAGCCTCCCAACCTGTTTTGGCCACTCCGGTCAGTTACGAAGCTGCTTTGGAGGAGCTTGAGCGCCTGGTTGCCCGCCTGGAGTCGGGTGAGCTGCCGCTGGATCAATTGCTCAGCAGTTACCAGCGGGGGGCTGAATTGCTCAAATTTTGTCGTGAACGGCTTGACGCGGTCGAGTCCCAGATCAAGGTACTGGACCAGGGGGTTCTCAAAGCATGGACACCCGAGTGATGTCCGTGAACGCCGCCGATGCCCCGGCTTTTGACCTGGCGGCCTGGAGTGCTGCCCACTTGGACCGCGTCGAGCGGGCTTTGGAGCGCTGGGTGACGGCCGACGCACCGGCAGGCGTCGATCATGGTGCGCCTGCCGCGCTGGTGCAGGCCATGCGTTACGCCGTGCTCGATGGCGGCAAGCGCTTGCGTCCTCTGCTGGTCATGGCGGCCTGGGAGGCGGTAAGTGAATCGACTCCAGCCGAACCGGGGCAGGCCGCTATGACGGCCGGGCAACTTGAAACGGCGCTGCGTGCTGCGTGTGCTGTCGAATTGATTCATGCGTATTCGCTGGTGCATGACGACATGCCTTGCATGGACAACGATGTGTTGCGCCGGGGCAAGCCGACCGTGCATGTCCAGTTTGGCGAGGCCAGTGCTTTGCTGGCGGGGGATGCCTTGCAGGCATTGGCGTTTGAATTGTTGACGCCAGATGACAACAACATTGCGCCCCATCGCCAGGCTCATCTTTGCCGTCTGCTGGCTCGTGCAGCAGGCAGCGGCGGCATGGCCGGTGGGCAGGCCATTGATCTGGCCAGTGTCGGGGTTGCGCTCACCGAGAGTCAATTGCATGACATGCACCGCCTCAAGACGGGGGAGTTGTTGCAGGCCAGCGTGATGATGGGTGCCGCTTGTGGCGACGCGTCAAAGCAGGCGTTGGCAGCGCTGCATCGTTTTGGCGCTGCCGTTGGCCTGGCGTTTCAGGTGGTGGATGATATTTTGGACGTGACTGCCGACTCTGCCACACTGGGCAAAACAGCAGGCAAAGATGCCGATCAGCACAAGCCCACCTACGTGTCGGTGCTGGGCCTTGAGCGCTCGGGAGCCTACGCGCAGGAGCTGCTGGGGCAGGCGCTCCAGGCGCTTGAACAAAGTGGTTTGCCCAACACGCAGGCGCTGCAGGGGCTGGCCAATATGGTGGTGAACCGCATCAGCTGAGATGGAGATCACGGCATTGAACAAGCAGCTTGCGCTGTTAAAAATACCAGGGAAATTGGCCGTTTGCGCATATATATCCTGCGCTGACAGCTATAAAAAACATAGCATATGACGAATCATCTTTATCCGCTTTTGCAAACCATCAACGACCCTGCAGATTTGCGTGAGCTGCCACGGGAGCACCTAGGCGTTTTGGCCGACGAGTTGCGGGCTTTTGTGATTGACAGCGTCTCCAAAACGGGCGGGCACCTGAGCTCCAACCTGGGCACGGTGGAGCTCACCGTTGCACTGCATTACGTGTTCAACACACCGCATGACCGGGTGGTGTGGGACGTGGGGCACCAGACCTATCCGCACAAAATTCTCACCGGACGGCGCGACCGCATGGCCAGCTTGCGCCAGTTGGGGGGCCTGAGCGGGTTTCCACAGCGCTCTGAAAGTGAGTACGACGATTTCGGTACCGCCCATTCCAGCACCTCCATCTCTGCCGCCCTGGGTATGGCACTGGCAGCCAGGATCAAGGGCGAGGATCGCCACGCCATTGCCGTCATTGGTGATGGTGCCATGACCGCCGGTATGGCCTTCGAGGCGCTTAACAACGCGGGCGTGGCCGACTGCAATTTGCTGGTCATCCTGAACGACAACGACATGAGCATCAGCCCGCCCGTGGGCGCACTCAACCGTTATCTGGCGCAGCTGATGAGCGGCCAGTTTTATGCCGCCACCCGAAACGCCGGTAAAACCGTTCTCAAAGGTGCTCCCCCGCTGTTTGAGCTGGCCAAGCGCTTTGAAGAACATGCCAAAGGCATGGTGGTGCCCGCCACCTTGTTCGAAAAATTCGGTTTCAACTATGTGGGCCCGATTGACGGGCACGATATTGACACCCTGGTGCCGGTGCTGGAAAACATCCGCCACCTCAAAGGCCCGCAGTTCCTGCATGTGGTGACCAAAAAAGGGCAGGGCTACAAGCTGGCCGAAGCCGACCCGGTGGCCTACCACGGCCCGGGCAAGTTCGACCCCGCCGTCGGTCTGCAAAAGCCCAGCACAGCGCCCAAGCAAACCTTCACCCAGGTGTTTGGCCAGTGGCTGTGCGATATGGCCGAGCAAGACCCGCGTCTGGTGGGCATCACACCCGCCATGCGTGAGGGCTCTGGCATGGTGGAGTTTGAAGCGCGCTTTCCACAGCGTTATTTTGATGTGGGCATTGCCGAGCAACACGCGGTTACTTTCGCCGCTGGTTTGGCCTGCGAGGGCCTCAAGCCGGTGGTGGCGATTTACTCCACCTTTTTGCAGCGCGCTTACGACCAGTTGATTCACGACGTGGCCATCCAGAACCTGCCCGTGGTGTTTGCGCTCGACCGCGCTGGCCTGGTGGGTGCCGATGGGGCGACCCATGCGGGTGCCTATGACATACCTTTCCTGCGCTGCATTCCCAACATCAGCATCGCCTGTCCGGCCGATGAAAACGAGTGCCGTCAGCTCCTGTCCAGCGCGTTTGAGCAAAGCCATAGCGTGGCGGTGCGTTACCCGCGTGGCGCAGGTGCTGGCGTGGCGGTGCAGCCAGGTCTTCAAGCGCTGCCCTTTGGCAAGGGTGAAATCCGGCGCAACGGCAAGGGCGTGGCCATTCTGGCTTTTGGCACCCTGCTGTACCCGGCGCTGGAGGCGGCCAAGGCACTCAACGCCACCGTGGTCAACATGCGCTGGGCCAAACCGCTGGACGTGGCTTTGCTGCTCAAGGTCGCGGCCGAACACGAGGCCCTGGTGACGGTGGAAGAAGGTGCCCTCATTGGCGGCGCTGGCAGTGCGGTGCTGGAGGCGCTGCACGCTGCGGCAGTGCTCAAGCCGGTGCTGCAACTGGGGCTGTGCGATGAGTTCATTGAGCATGGTGACCCGGTTAAATTGCTCGCGCTGCAGGGGCTTGATGCTGCAGGCATTCAATCGTCAATTTCCAGGCGTTTTTCTGCCCTGATCGAATCCGGTCGCCCTGCGCTCAAGGCCGTGGCCTGACGCAATCATCTGCTTCACTTGCGGGAAAACCCCCGCGCTTTGTGCTTGCGCGGCTTTCTACAATCGGGCTTGACTCTTTCGAGTTACCGCCCCGCATGAAGGCAAGTACCAGCGCGTGGGGAATTATTCAATTAAAAATACCTGGAGTGATGCAGATGGATCGTCGTTCAATCATTAAAAATGCGGGCATGGCCGGCGTTTTGGCAGCCGGCATGGCACCTGCAGTGCATGCACAGGCGACGCTTCGCTGGCGTGTAGCCTCAAGCTTTCCGAAGGCACTGGACACCATTTTTGGTGCAGTCGATGTATTTGCCAAAAAGGTCAGTGACATGACCGGTGGCAAGTTCGTAATTTCCACCCATGCAGCAGGCGAGTTGATGCCGGCACCAGGTGTGCTGGACGGCACTTCGAACGGCACGGTAGAAATGGCTCACACCGCACCGTACTATTTCTTTGGCAAAGACCCCACCTATGCGCTCGATTGCGCGATTCCCTTTGGCCTGAACAGCCGCCAGATGACTGCTTGGATGTACGAGGGCAATGGCCTCAAACTCACGCGTGAGTTCTATGCCAATGTGGGCATCATCAATTTCCCGATGGGCAATACTGGCGCTCAAATGGGCGGCTGGTACCGCAAGGAAATCAAGTCAGTGGCCGACATCAAAGGCTTGAAGTTTCGCGTGGGCGGCTTTGGTGGCAAAGTGCTTGAACGCTTGGGCGCGGTTCCACAAAACATTCCCGGTGGCGAGATTTACCAGGCGCTTGAAAAAGGCACGATTGATGCAGCCGAATGGGTGGGGCCGTACGACGATTTGAAATTGGGTTTCAACAAGGTGGCCCCACATTACTACTACCCCGGCTGGTGGGAGGGTGGCCCGCAACTGTCCCTGTATGTGAACAAAAAAGCCTACGATGGCCTCTCTGGCGAGTACAAAGCCGTTATTGAGTGTGCAGCCGCCTACGCACACACCGACATGCAGGCCAAGTACGACTATAAAAATCCTGCAGCGCTGAAGACCTTGGTCAGCCAGGGCACCAAGCTGCATCCCTTCCCGAACGATGTGTTGACGGCTGCCTTCAAGGCGGCGCAGGATGTGTATGGTGAACTGAACGCCAGCAACCCGGCTTGGAAGAAAATCTATACCGACTATGCGGCTTACCGGCGCGAAGCCAATCTCTGGTTCCGCTTCACGGAAGCGAGATTTGACAATTTCATGCAGGCCCAAAACCTGTGATGCCGGGGCGACCCGCTCGCTCTCTCTGTCAAAAATACCCCGCACAAGCGGGGTTTTTTTCTGGGCTCAGGGTTTTTTTGCAGCGTCCTCTTTCATCGATTCCAAGAGGCCCTTCATGGGATCCACTTCAGGTTCGCCCTGGCTGGCTGGCTCTGCAGGATAGAGAGACGGCTCGGTCACACTGCCAGTTTGGGCTGCTTCCTGATTTTGCTGCTGCAACAGTTGTTGAAATACTTTTTCACTGTCAATCTCCACGGTTTTTGTCAAGCCCGTGGACACCAGGCTGGGGAAAGTGATGATCAGGCCAACCATGATGACTTGAATGATCACGAAGGGCACAGAGCCCCAGTAAATTTGTTGGATGGTGACTTTTTTGATCGGTTTACGGGTCACTTTGTCGGTGTAGTCATCGTGCGGTGCCACACTGCGCAGATAAAACAGCGCAAAACCAAACGGCGGGTGCATGAATGAAGTTTGCATATTCACTGCGAGCAACACACCAAACCACACCAAGTCAATACCCAGCTTTTCAGCGACCGGGCCAATGAGCGGGACGACGATAAAGGCCAGCTCAAAAAAGTCCAAAAAGAAAGCCAGCACGAACACCAGCAGGTTCACCACAATCAAAAAACCCAACTGGCCGCCCGGCAGCTCGGTAAGTAAATGCTCCACCCATTTGGGGCCATCTACCCCCTGAAAGGCCAAACTGAATACAGTGGCGCCGACCAGAATGAAGAGTACAAAAGAGGACAGCTTCAGGGTTGCGTCCATGGCCTGGCGCAGCAGTTGCAGTCCAATGCGCCGACGCATCACGGCCATGGTCAGTGCACCGACCGCTCCCATGGCACCCCCCTCTGTCGGGGTGGCAATGCCCAGAAAGATCGTCCCCAGCACCAGAAAGATCAGTGCCAGCGGCGGAATCATCACAAAGGTCACCCTTTCCGCCATGCGAGAAAGCAGGCCGAGCCGCATCACTTTGTTGAGCACCGAGGCAACAAAAGCAAGCCCCACGCCGACGCACATGGACGTCACAATGGTTTCGTCCAGCGCTGTTCCCTCGGGGCGCGACTTGGCAAAACCGATGGCAGCAAACACTGACAGCAGCGCCAGAACGCGCAGCGAGCGCAACCCCGAAGAGCCGTCATCCTCCCGAATGGTGCGGGCCGTAGGAGGCAGGGCGGGAACAAACTCTGGCTTGATCAAGCTCACCAGCAAGATGTAAGCGATGTAAAGGCCGGTCAACACAAAGCCGGGAATAAAGGCCCCTGCATACAGGTCTCCCACGCTTTTGCCCAACTGGTCGGCCAGAATGATCAGCACCAGTGAGGGCGGAATGATTTGCGCCAGTGTGCCCGACGCCGCAATGACGCCGCTGGCCACGCGCCGGTCATAGCCGTAGCGCAGCATGATGGGCAGCGAGATCAGGCCCATGGAGATGACAGATGCGGCCACCACGCCTGTGGTTGCGGCCAGCATGGCACCCACCAGAATGACCGCATAGGCCAGACCGCCGCGAATGGGGCCAAACAGCTGGCCAATGGTGTCGAGCAGGTCCTCGGCCATGCCGGAGCGCTCCAGAATGAGTCCCATGAAGGTGAAGAAGGGGATGGCCAGCAAGGTGTCGTTTTGCATGATGCCGAACATGCGCAGCGGCAGACTTTGCAAAAAGGCGCTCTGGATCATGCCCAGCTCGATGCCGACGAAGCCGAAAAACAAACCGCAGGCCGCCAGCGAAAAGGCAACCGAGTAACCAAACAGCAAAAAAACAATCAGCGAGCCGAACATGATGGGGGCCATGTTGGCGATCAAAAAAGCCGTCATTTCTGCGCTTCCGTCAGGGCCGCTTCACGTGCGGCCACTTCTTTTTGCAGGAGAAACTCGGCAAGCTCTTCTTCGGGTGATTTGCTGCCCTGTTTTTGGGTCGGGTCAGGGATCAGCCCCTGCAGGAAAGCGATGCGTTTGATCAGCTCGGAAATGCCTTGGACTCCCAGCAGCATGAAACCCAGTGGCAGCATGGCAAACACCGGCCAGCGTATCAGGCCGCCCGGCATTGGAGGACATTTCCTTGATTTCATAAGCGTTGATCACGAGCGGCATGGCCAGTTTGACGACCATGATCACAAACGGAAACAGGAAAAAACAAATCCCGAAAATGTCGATCCAGATTTGAACCCGTTTTGAAAACCGGCCTGAAATCACGTCGATTCGCACGTGCTCCTGGCGCAGCAACGTGTAGCCCGCCGCCAGCAGGAAGACGGCCGCAAACAGGTACCACTGAATTTCCAGAAATGCATTGGAACTGACGTTAAACGCTTTGCGGATGACTGCATTGCCGGCGCTGATCAGCACGGCAGCCAGCACCAGCCAAGCCACCTGGCGGCCAATCCATTCACTGAGTTGGTCTATCCTTTTGGACAGAGGTAAAAAGAAGCGCACCT
Organism: Candidatus Rhodoferax bjergmarkensis; assembly: GCA_016708345.1. GTDB lineage: Bacteria > Pseudomonadota > Gammaproteobacteria > Burkholderiales > Burkholderiaceae_C > Rhodoferax > Rhodoferax bjergmarkensis. The sequence continues at coordinate 15,305 of JADJFX010000007.1, read as the reverse complement.
TAACTCCAGAAATTCAAACCTGTCGGTTGATTTTTTTAAGGATGCTGCGCAGCATAGGCACCCAGCTGCAGAATCAGGTGATGATTCAGGCGCACACGCACCGCAGAGGCGGCCAGCGCGGCTTGAATCTTGGGGCTGCTGTTGGCCGTGCGGTGCAGGCGCGGCGGGTTCAGCAAGACACCTGCTTCGGTAAATACGATAGCCACATGGGGGTGGTTGGGCTTGCTGCTGCGGCGCATCACCACAGCCACTTCCTTGTTGTCTAGTCGCACATAGGTTCCGGGCGGGCACAAACCCACGACGTTGACAAGTGCCTGGCCCACTTCGTCCTGCTTTTCGGGGCCGTTGGTGATGAACGAGCGCATGGAATCCGAGGCACTGCGGCCTTCCCGTGATTTACGCGGACTGATCATGGCCGCATAGCGGTCAACCATGCGCAAAATGCGCGCCAACCGTTTGGCGGGTTCAATGACGCGCAAGTCACCTTTGTCAGAGCTGTCGTCGTGGTGCTGGCTGATGGTATCGAGCCAGAGTTGATCGGCTACACCGATATTGGCGAGCAATAATGCGCCTTGGACTGTGTGGGTTCGAATGGCTTCTTGCTGTTCGACGGAGGGCTTTTCTGTCTGGCCAGCCAGTTGGTCTTGCAGTGCGGTCATGGCAATGTTCATGGTCAAGGCTGCGTGCACCAGGCTGTTGCGCTCAGCCTGCTCCAGTTTTAGCTCCACGCTAATCAAATGGCACAACACGGCGCTGACCAGTGCGTGCGACGCACTGTAGCCTACCGACGAGTTGGTCGCCAGCTGAAATAGAAGGTACAGGCCCACGTCGGTGTCACGCTGCAGCAGACCCTGCATCCAGCGGTCATATTGCCACACGCGCTTTTCAAATTCCTGCGTGCTTCCGGGGTTGCCCAAGATGATGCCCAAGCCTGACTCCAGGTCAGCCCACAGGCCAAGCAAGTCTTCGTATTCGTTTTCAGTCTGGACGGTCACGGTGAAGTCTTAGTATCGTTTTTCAAGAACCATCTGGTCATTGGTTCTTGTCATCTGAAAATGGGTTAAATAACTGTTGCCAAGCAGAACATAAGGCATTGAGCCTGAAGACACAAGTGCGTCAACGTCGTACACCGTTACATCACCAATGCGAACCGTACTGAGTTTGGTTCTCCACGCCGGTATGACGCCGTTGGCGGTGCTGACTTGTCCGACTGGCCCACCTTTGAAGTTCAATCCAATGCGCTCTGCATCGGTTGTGCTCAGGGACACCATTGTGGCACCTGTGTCGACCACCAGTTGTACGGTGCGGCCGTTGATCTGGCCTTGGGCAAAAAAATGTCCGCCGCTGGCAGCAGTCAAAACCACTTTGGTTCCATTTGCGCCAAGGCCACCCGAGCCATTGCCCACGCTGACCGGTGCATCACCTACCCGCATGGTTTGCCGCTTGCCTGCAACCTCAATCATGGCCTGATCACCTTGGGTTGAGACGATTTTGACGCCCCGGTAAGACTCACCCACCGCCACACTTTTAGGGGCCGCCCCATCCACAACCACCAGGGCCCGGTTGCCCAGCATTCCGGACAGGGCCACCGACTGGGCGGCGGCACCTTGGCTCAAGGCGAGCAGCAAGAGCCAAAGTGGTGTGTTGGTGTCCATCTGTTTTGAATCAGTCGCGGAAATTGTCGAAAGTCAGCGGTACATCGGTGATTTCTTTGCGAATCAAGGCCATGGCGGCCTGCAGGTCGTCGCGTTTGGCACCGGTGACCCGCACTTTTTCTTCTTGAATGGCACCTTGAACTTTGAGTTTGCTGTCTTTGAGAAGGCGCTGAATTTTTTTGGACATTTCAGTCTCAATCCCGTTGCGCACCTTGATTACGCGCTTGACCTTGTCACCGCCGATTTTTTGCACATCACCCATGTCAAGAAAGCGCACGTCCACACTGCGTTTGGTGAGTTTGTTGCGCAGAATGTCTTCAATCTGGGTTAGTTGGAATTCGGCATCGCCGATTACGGTGATTTCCTTGTCCTTGAGCTCGATGGCGGCCGGCGTGCCCTTGAAATCAAATCGTGTCTGGATTTCTTTGGTGGTGTTTTCCACCGCGTTTTTAACTTCCACCATGTTGGCGTCGCATACGGTATCAAATGAAGGCATGGCAAAAATTCCGGAAATAAGAAGTTTGAGAGCGCTAACTTTCATGAATCGCAATGCAATGCTCAGTACTGCGAATCATGAAAGTTCGTTTTTTTACGTTAATGAGAGAATTCGACAATGTTAGTCGAGAAAAACGTTCCCTTGCAGGCTTGTAACACCTTGCACATCGTGGCCAAGGCGCATTTCTTGGTGCGTGTTGCCAGCGATGCCGATGTTCAAGCCGTGGTGGCCAGTCCCGAATGGGGGATCAAACCCAAGCTGGCTTTGGGTGGTGGCAGCAATATGGTGTTCACCGGCGACATCAAGCCAGTGGTGCTGAAGGTTGAAATCATGGGCAGACGGCTGGTGCAAGAAACCAGCAAAGCTTTTGTGGTCGAAGCTGGTGCGGGTGAGAATTGGCACGATTTTGTGACCTGGACGCTACAGCAAGGTTTCGATGGTCTTGAAAACATGGCCTTGATACCCGGCACTGTGGGTGCTGCGCCGGTGCAAAACATCGGCGCTTATGGCCTTGAACTGCAAGACCGCTTTGAATCGCTCGATGCGGTCGACTTGCAAACCGGCAAACTCTTCACCCTCCATGCCGCCCAGTGCGCCTTTGGCTACCGAGACTCTGTGTTCAAGCATGCTGCACCAACCCCATCAGTCCAGTCTGACAGCACCATCCAAGGTCTGGGCCTGGCGGGCCGGGCGCTGATCACCCGGGTGCGGTTTAGCCTGCCCAAACCGTGGAAACCGGTGCTGGGTTACGCTGATCTGGAGCGCAAGAGGGTGGAAACCAACACGGAACAGCCGACGGCCCTTCAAATCTACCAGTGGGTGTGTGACATACGTCGCGCCAAGCTGCCTGATCCGGCGGTGATTGGCAATGCCGGGAGCTTTTTCAAAAACCCAACCGTGACCCAAGAGCAGTGCGCTGACATCATTGCGCGCGACCCCAAAATTGTTCACTACCACCTTTCCAATGGTTCTGTGAAACTGGCGGCTGGTTGGTTGATCGATGCCTGTGGTTGGAAAGGAAAATCAGTGGGCAACGCGGGGGTGTATGAAAAACAGGCGCTGGTGCTGGTCAACCGGGGCGGTGCCACCGGGGGCGAGGTGATGACGCTGGCGCGCGCCATACAGACCAGTGTTTATGAGCGCTTTGGCATCATGTTGGAGCCCGAGCCGGTGGTGGTTTGAATCGGACTAATGGCCGAATTACTGGGTGCTACCAGAATTTCCAGCTGCTTTTCTTTTCGGGGGCGGCAGCCGGTTTGTCGTCGGGCTTGGAGTCTCCGATGGCCATGCGCTCCAGCGCTTCCTTGTCGCTCAGACCTTTGCCCCGGTGGTAGGCGTAAACATACTCCTTGGGCACCTTGACCTTCAAGTTGTACTCATCGCGCAGATGCTCCTGCACCAGTTTCTGGTACTTGCCCCACTCTGGAACCTCGCCGGTACTCTTGATGGAGTGCTTGCGTACAAAGGCTAGGGCCTCCTGAATGACTTTGTTGTCCATGTTGGTGAATTCCTTGTGAATTTCAGAATTGTCGCACTGCTGGCCGGGGAAGCCTTGCCCTGAGGGCCACAGGCGGCTGATAGCATAATTATTAACCTCCCACGGTGCGATACTGACCCGATGATGTTGCGTTTTCTATCCCATTTCTGGTGTTCAGGACCGTTCAAGCCAGCTTTGCGTGCGAGTGCTGTGCTGGCTTGGCTGCTTCTTGGTGCCTGCACAACGTCGGTTCACAATGCATCGCGCAACGTTGCCCTGCCTGCCGTGGATGATCCTGCTGCCAAGCCAGCGCGTGACATTGCAGGCACCAATCTGGTAGCCTTGTCGTTTTCAGGGGGTGGTCTGCGCGCGGCGGCCTTTTCGTTTGGTGTGCTCAAAGCACTGGATGCGAACAGCAAGCCCGGCGACTCCGTGCTTGACGATGTGACCCTCATCTCCAGCGTGTCGGGTGGCTCACTGACAGCTGCGTACTACGGGCTGCATGGAAAGCAGGCCTTGGACACGTTCCGCAGCAAAGTGCTGCTGCGCGACATGGAGGCCAGCATGCGAATGTCCGCCTTTGCGCCGGAAAACTTCTTTCGGGTGCTGGCCGGTGGCTTGAACGACCGGGCCAATCTGGTGAACTGGCTGGACCAGCATGTGTTTGAAGGTGCCAGCTTTGCCACGCTGTACGCCCGGCGCAAACCGGACGTCTGGATCAACGCCAGTGACCTGTACCACCGCACGCCTTTTCCCTTCATCCCACCCATGTTTCATGCGCTGTGCAGCGACCTGACCCAGTTCAGTGTCGCCGAGGCCGTATCGGCCTCGATGGCGGTGCCGTTGGTGTTTTCGCCCATTGTGCTCAAAACCTTCCCCGAGAAGTGCCCCGGCCCCGTGGAGCCGTGGGTGGAGCGAGCCCTGTCTGACCCGGGGGCGTCCAAGATCGTGCATGCATCGGCCCAGGCCATGAAGGGTTACCGCGACCCGGCCAAGGTGCGCTATGTCAAGCTGGTGGACGGAGGGGTCACCGACAACTTCGGCCTGTCCAGCATTTTGCTGGGGCGCGCCGTCTCGCGCTCGCCCTACGGCCCCCTGACTGCTCGTGACGCAGTTACCGTGCAGCGTATGCTTTTTCTGGTGGTAGATGCAGGGCGCGGGCCCAGTGGCGACTGGGCGTTGGTACCAGACGGACCATCGGGTCTGGATGTGGCGCTGGCCGCGACCGATTCCGCCATTGATTCTGCCGCCCGGGTCGGGTTTGACGCTTTTCGCAAGATGATGCAGGAATGGCAGACCAGCGTGACCGAGTTTCGCTGCAAGCTACCCTTGGCTGAGGTGGCCAGGTTGCGCGGCTCTGCAGAGGGCTGGGATTGCCGGGACATTCAATTCCACTTCGGGCTGGTCTCATTTGCCGACCTGGGCGTGGCGCGCGAAGCAGAACTCAACGCCATTCCGACCCGCTTGTCACTTCCCACCAAGAATATTGACGACGCCATTGCCGCCGGCTTTGACGCAGCCAGTGGCAATGCGACACTAAAAAACTACGTACAGCAACGCAAACCAAAGCCAGTTAACGCGCCGTCGCCCTGAACAACTGCGCTGACTTGAACATCAGGGCAGTCCGTTGGTCTGAACGCTGACCAGCTTGCCACTTGCGCTATCAAATTCGCAGCGATAGGTGAAGGCGACAGGGGCCATACCCGGCGCACGTTCCACGCCACCTTGGCCCTCCAGCAGGACGCGTGCGTTTTCTGCTGGTTTGAGCTGGCGTGCGTTTGATACGAACGAAATATGACCTACCCGGGGGTATTTCTCTTTCAGTGCGGCTGCAGTGGCGGCATCGCAGGCTTCGGGTGACAGATGGGTTAAATCTGGCTGCCAAGGCTTGTCTGTCGCACTGGTTGGTGCTGCGCTGGTATCGCTGAACACTACGCCGCTGGGTGCATGGGTTTTTTCATTGAAAGAGCAACTGTAGTTAAAGGTTCTGAACCCGCTTGGGGCGCGGTAACGGCCTTCACCCCTGACACTGGCTTCATCATTCAGGGCTGGCGATACCGTTCGCTTGGCTGCTACAAACTGCACTGGATGCACGTCACGCCCACGGGCCTCTTGAATAGCGTCCGTGACAGCCGTTTCGCACGCCTCTGTGGCCGACTTGGGTGATCCGGTCGGCGTGGGTGCGGCATTTGCTACCACTTCAGCGCAGCAGTAAGGCCAAGCGCACAGCAGGAACGCCAGACCGGTGACATGCATAAGAGTTTTCATGGAAATCCGATGGTGTGAAAAAAGTGGACGGGGCACCTGATTTTGAATCATCCGAGCATCATATTCCGGTAAACGGCTCGGTGAGGTCCCTCACCCGTGTCAGCCTTGCGTCAATCAACTGGTATTCACCGGCAACAATCACATCGCGAAAGTCCAATTTCAGCAGGTCTATGTAGTAAACCAGTTCCTGTAGCGATCCTTTGGAGGCCTGCACCGCGCAGCGCAGACATTGTGGGTTTGCCAACTGCCCATCGTGCAGGGTGGCCGTGGACACCAAGGCCAGTGCTTGGCTGTGTTCCGACGCTGGGAAAATTGTCTTGATTCTGCAAGCAATGTCTGAGGGAATATCCATGCGATGCTCCTTTGATTGAACCTTGGTGCTATCGGAGTCTGCCTTGGTCTCACCACAGTGCGCCATGGCCATCTTGGTAAGTTGCACGACACAGGCCCAAGCCGTTTTTCAAGGTCGCCAGCGGTTTCAAGCATTCGGTTTGGCTGCTCAGCAGCGGTGTCTGCGCAGAAAAAGAAGCTATTTTGCTATAAAATTAATAGCTGCTTGCGCACGTTCTGCATGCGCAAGAGGCCTATTTGATATAAATAAATCGTTGGTGTACCCCCTGCAGGTACTCGATCAACCGAAATGACAGATGTAGTGGTAAGGCTCGCTCACGCGGATCTGGAACGACGAATTGCCCGGTACGCTGAATTGCTCACCGGCACCAGACTTGACCCAGGCGTCGGTTCCTGCCAGTTGGTACTCGCAGCTCCCGGCCACACATTCCATGATTTCCGGCGCGCCGGTATTGAAGGTCAAGGTGGCGGGCAGCACCACGCCGACCGACTTTTTGGTGCCATCGGCAAAAGTGATGCCGTGGCTGACGCATTTGCCGTCAAAGTAGACGTTGGCCTGGGTGGTGACTGTGACGTTGGGGATGCTGGTGGTGCTCATGGTGTTGCTCAAAAAGGTAAAAATGAGACGCCATGTTAGCGGCTTTACGCTGCCGTTTGACGACAAGATTGCCCCTGCAAAGCATGCAGACGTGCGAAAACGGTTAGATTGACGGCATGAAAAACGTCCTGGTACTCGGTGGCACCGGCTTTGTCGGTGCCCATGTGTGTGAAAAACTGGTGCGTGCGGGCTGGCATATCACTGTGCCTACCCGCCGCTGGGTCAACGCTCGCCCTGTCCTGCACTTGCCGACGGTGCGGGTGGTGGAGATGGATGTGCATGACGAGGCGGCGCTTGCGCAGGCGTTGGCCGGTCACACGGCCGTGGTGAACTTAATCGCCATTTTGCATGGCACCCAGGCCGCTTTTGAGAGGGTGCATGTTGACTTGCCCCAAAAGCTGGGGCGGGCTTGTCAAGCGGCGGGCGTGCGCCAGCTGGTGCATGTGAGCGCTTTGGGGGCCAACGCTGAGAACACCCAATCGTCACCGTCGATGTACCTGCGCAGCAAGGGGCAGGGCGAGGTGGTGTTGACCATGGCGGCGACGGGACAGCCGGGTTTTGACCTGACTCTTTTGCGGCCCAGTGTGATTTTTGGTGCCGACGACAAATTCCTGAACCTCTTTGCCAAGCTGCAAAAGGTTTTTCCCGTCATGCCGCTGGCCGGTGCAGACACCCGTTTTCAGCCTGTGTGGGTGCAGGATGTGGCAGCTGCAGTGGTGCGAAGCCTTCAGGGCGGCTTGTCACCATCACCGCGAGTGATCGAGTTGTGTGGCCCCGATGTCTTCACGCTGAAAGAGCTGGTGCAACTGTCGGCGCAACTGGCCGGTGTGCGCATGGGCCGGGGCCGCCCGGTGTTGCCCTTGCCGCCGTGGCTGGGCCGCGTGCAAGCGAGACTGCTAGAACTGGCCCCAGGCGATCCGTTGATGAGCCGCGACAACCTAGCCTCCATGCAAATTGACAATGTGGCCAGTGGCCAGCTGCTAGGCTTGGCTTCGCTGGGCATCACACCCTCGGCTTTGACGGCGATTGCACAAGGATATTTGGCTCCCCAAAAGTGACGGTAAGCTTGGATGGCGCTCGTGGCTGAAAATTCCAATAAAGCTGCTTGACGCACGGTGTGTCGCTCGAAGGCTTCTCACCATCCCAACCCCGCAGGCGAGGAAGGCGTTCCCCAAGAAACAAGGGCATAGGCCACTGACGAGCGCCAAATTGCGCTAAAAGGCCCATTGATTTTTATGGGCATGAACCGAAAATCTTGCGGACTTCGGGTCGTTTGGGGTGCTCTCCGCTGCAGAGACTATCGGCCCGGAGAGAGCAAAAGTGGCCGATTTCTGGGTGCCCAGAAAAACCGCGAAGTCCGCAAGAACCCTCGGGAACCCCAATAAACACGCGGGGATAGGCAAAAAAAATCCAACCGGAGACCCGGTTGGATTTTTAATCTGGTGGTGGAGTGCGGACGCCGGTTCAAATCCGATCTCCAAGACCGTTGGGCAAGTATAGGGTGATTGTCCCCGCTTTTGAAGATTATCCTTTTCGGATGGTGAAACTTCGAACTAAAAACCAAACTTCACAGGATCAGATAAATAGTCTCTACCGCCGAGCTCGTTTGTAGACCCGAAGATCTTCGGCAGAAAACATCTGGTTGCGTCCCACCGTGTGACAGGGCCGCAATTTATTCGCCTGCACATATCGCCGCAGAGTTGGCAACGACACCTCCAGATACTCAGCCGCCTCAAACGCCGATAAAGGTTCATGCTGTAAATGCCCGAACACTTGCTCATGCGTGAAGTCATCATCCCTAAACGCCTGGTTTGTCAGGAGCGAAAAGAATTTGATCCGCTCAGTCGAGGGCATGCGCTTCATCTCCGAGAAGAGATCTTGTGCTGTCAATGCGTGGCTCATTTTGAGGTTCCTTTGGATTTTTCCTGTCGTAGGTACTGTTTCAACTCAGCGTAAAAATTCTCGTGAGCACCCACCTGATAAAAATCAATAACTAAAAACTCCACGGGCACATCGTCCTTTGGAGCGCGATAAGCAATCAAATATTCCTGCCGACTGAAGCGAAATTTGTGCACTCGGATTCCAGCCAGGTCTCCAACCTTCAGCTCACCAATTTCAGGATCATCGCAAACGACGTCCACTTCATCTTCAATTGCCAACTGCAAGGGCTTGTGTGCCTTTTTGACATACTGAGCAAACGGCCGTTTGAAGTTGGTTTCCATGCGTCGATTATGCATCGAATTTGATCTCATATCAACTCACAAGCTACTTTGCACGCCACTTGGCCAGCAACCGCGCTTGAAGGGACTTGCGCTCGGGCTGCAGCCGGGCACGCTTGGCGGCGATGCGCTCTGAAATCTCACGTTGGCGACTCGGGTCAAACCACGCCTTACCTGTAAGAATTCGAGCCGTTTTTTTGCGTGGCTGGTCGCCCACGACTATCTTACTTTCGATGCCAAGCTCGACAAGCTGCTGGATTGGAAGCGCGGGCTTTCGACCGACATGCTCAATGGTTCGGGCGATGTGAGTCCTGCCGACTTTGGGGACTTGGAGGCTCCGGATGGCGGCAACGCCTTCGGCAACGAACTCCTTGGTGCAGACGACATCAGGTTCATGGACCCGGATGCATTCGAGGCCCTATGTGCATTGCTTTGGAGCAAGCGTGGGTATCCAAGGACGATCAAGACCCCACGTTCTGGCGACGGGGGCGTCGATGTTGTGGCGATCAAAGGTGCCGAAGGCGTCGTGATCCAGTGCAAGAGCTCATCGGTCGAAGGCCGCGAGCTGGGATGGGAAGCCGTCAAGGATGTCGCGGCGGGTGTCGGAGCCTACGCCCAGAGGCATCCCGGCGTGACGTTTTCCATGGTCGCGGCCACGAATCAACGCTTCAACGGCACCGCACGGCAGCAAGCTGAGATTCTTCGCGTCGAGTTGGTGGACGGCGACGATTTGGAGAGTTTGCTCGCCAAGCATCCGGTCAAGCGCGGCGAGCTTGAAAGGTTCTTGCTGGCCAATTGGATGGTGGCATAGCGTCAAATTTTGACCACTAATCGGGTTCGACTCGGCGTGCCCGCACATAGCCCCGGCACGCGGGCTACCGCTGTGGAACGACGCTGGCGATGCGTAAATGGCGTCGCGAAGCACTTCAATGCCCCTTGACATGACGGTAAAACGCGCGCATTTCACGCACTCTCTATTCTCAGTCGCTACCGCTCACCAATTTCAATTTGCAAACCACCCCCGCGGAAGTCATTGATTTTATTGGAAGTGGCCTTATGAAAAGTCACGAGGGTCACTGAGAACAGAGAGAGAAATCGGGGTAATTTCTGGCTAAAACGGCTAAAAATGCCTGATTTTGATAGCAAAAAAGTCACGAGGCAAACGCCGTAAGTGCGCGTCACCATTGAGGATTTTCCAAAAGAAAAGCCCAACTGAAAACAGTTGCCCGCCCCACCTCTTTCCAACTTTGGTTCTCAAAACACATCTTGTTCAAGATGCGTCGTGCTCACAATCTCCATGTCCGAATCTCTCAGAACCTTGGTGTCTGTGATGCGTGCCGGAAGGCCGGTAATGCGAACATCGATAGGCACGGGGTGCTGCGGCTTAGTAGGTGTTGACCAGGTCGCGCCTTGCTCCCTTAACCAGTGAACCGCTGAAGCCAATTCAGTTAATTGCTTCACGCTTCTCTCATTGTCGGTGCTGTTCAATGATTCGTTGAGTTCAATGCACATTGCAGATGCATGCCCATTGATAAATGCGGTCATTTCAAGGTCAAACACAGGGGGCTTTAAACCGTTATTGCGAGCACTTTGATAGCACCCGACAAGGCACGATGCAGCCCCTGCCAAATACCAGCGAGAACTAAGCGAAAGAGGTGCGTCAAAACAGCACCTATATCCTCATTTCGGGCCAATGCCTCTAACATGCGAGATTGTCCGAGTTGACATTCTTGGTTCATGGCTGCGGTGTGGTGGTTTGAATGTATGAAGGTAGCGCACCTGTCGAGACTCCAGAAAGCAGGAATCGCCCCCTTCGTGCGCTGCGCATGGTCCAGAAGAAACAAGCGCGGGGTGTCGATCATGGGTGTATGACTCAAACCCCAAGGTGATCAGGCTATGAACGACACCTCGCCTGAGCCTCGGTGAATGTTCTATGCGCCGGGGTTCTTGTACAAACCGCGGTAATCCATGACACCAGCCGCAAAGTCGAGACGCACTTTGAAGCTAAGTGTGTCGCGCCTGAAGTCTGTGTTTTCTTCCAAGAAGGGTTCACGTGCGCCGTCCAGATAGGCGCGCAAGATGCCTTCGATTTGATTGGGGATGCCGACAGATACCAGCCCGTTGAACTGACTGCATCAAGGCGCGGATCTGACACCAAGGTCAGGCCACGGATGAAGTCGAGGTTTGCGTGTTGTTGCTGCGTGATGGGTCAACCAGGCTGGCCAGCAATTGCTCGGCCAGCTGTTTCCAGCGCCACAGGGACAATCAGAAATTTTGGCTGCGGGTCGATGTAGGCCAACCCTGTCAACCCCTTTGTTGGCGCATTGCAGCGCGTGCCACGGCCAGGCTTGCAACGCTCAACGTGGCCGCACTGCCAAGATTGCCATGGTTTGCGTGGAACAGGGCGACACCGTCGCCCAATACCGGGTTACTGGTCAGGCAATTGAAAACCTTGTCCGCCTCAAGGCGCCGGGCAGATGAACCCAGCAACTTGGGATGGTGGTGAAGGCGCTCAAATCGTCGTTGATCAGGGCTTCGCGGGTGATCAAGAGCATTTTGCCGAATGTGGCCAATTGGAAACGAGGATGCACCGTCGAACATGCCGCCATGGCGGTAGCTTCCCTGGCCTTTTTTTCCTCAAGGTCGGGCGCTTACCCAGGTTCACCAAAGTTTTTGTTTGAAGTTGCGGACGTTGCGTTCGGCCGTAAAAGGGCGTGGCCTGATGGCGCTTGCGCATACCAATCGACAGGGATTTGCCCGCTGTGTTGGACAGCAACGAAGGGAAATCATCAGTTGCCAGGCCCGCAGTGATGATTTGGGAAGGGCTCATGTCGCGGGTGGATTTGCCCTGCATTGAAAGAATCGACTCCGGCCATGCCGACGATGCCCACGCGCCAGGTCGCGTGCGCCGGGGTGCATTTCAGGGACTTTGATGCCAGGCCGGCCCAGCAACACATCACGCGCCACCGCTTGAAAATCAGTCAGGCGGGTTTCATTGCTGACGTTTGGCCGATAGTGCCCGGCAATGGGGGTGGAGTCTTCCCTCTAGGTGGGCCAGCAGCTTGTGATTTGCATCTTGGACCGTCAAGGCGGGATTGTTGAAGCATTGGGCCATCAGTTCGGGGACGCCTTCACGCTGGGCGAATTTGCCAAAGCTGTAGCGAATGCCGTCGCGCCGTTGGCTCTCGATTTGCGCCGCTGTAATGGTTGGGGGTTGGGTGGTTTGTTGGTCTGGTGTGGTGATCATGGTGTTGATCCGTTGTGAAAAAAGTGAGGGGATTGGGTGCCGCATTGCTTGGGCGTTTGCGGGGCTTTTGGGCAAAGGCTGCGTTGGTGTCGGTGTTCAGAATCACTTCGTCAATCGAGGCCCAGCGCCTTGGCATCCGTTGCGCTGAACCAGTGGTCTGTGCCATCGAGCCAATCCTGAATGACAGAATCACGCTGCCCGGTGCCACGGTAGACCGTCAGCATGGTTTGGCCCCACCTGGTCCAGCAGGTTGGCGGTGCCGCATGGATTCAGAATTGCCTGTGTTGCTTGTCCACGGGGCATGAACCATGATCAGCGCGGCTTCGTGAGCCCGCCGATTGAGCCGGCCTGCAAAATCACACTGGCGATTGACAGCGCCCAGCCGACCACCTCAATGGTGACGCCGCCAGGCCAGCCGCGTAGCATGTTGTAAATGGCCACTCCGTCAGAAACACTGCCACCGTCGCTGTTGAGTTCGATGAACAGTGGCTGCGCCCGGTCAAATCCTTCAAGCTGTGATTTAACGACAGCACCGCTCCCATGTGCTCACATTGACGTCCAGCGACACCGCCGCCACAGCCGCCGCCAGGTGTTCATTGCGTCGAATCATCAGCAGACGGTTTTGGAGCGTGGACTTTCCGGCACCGTTCAGCATCAATGCCGTCAAGCGATTCACCGCGCCGGATGGCCCGCAGGATGCCTTTCAGAGCCAATGGCGAGGAGTGTTCAAGGGCCTGCCGTGCATCAAGTCGTCCAGCAGAGAGCCCAGCAAATCATCGGGGTCTGAAGATGTGTTGAGTTCGCGAACACCATAAACAGGCGTGGCGATTGCGAAGCGGGCGACAGGTGTGCCGAGGAATGTCGTTGTGGCTCATCAGATGGTCCTCAGTGCCGCGCGGCGGGTGCCGGTGGCACGTCCGGTGCGGGTTGGTTCAAGGTCACGCTGAACAGGTTTGAACGCTCGCCATGGCTGCAAAACTGCCCACAGCCGACATACCGCGCTTGGTGAACAGCACCTCGATCTGAACGAATGCCCGGCCATCAAGCACCTTGTCCATTGCCGCCAGAGCACCTGTCTTGCCCTCTTGAAGCAACGCCTTGACGACTAGGCCCCATAACCCCGCCCCAGCCGCCTCAATGCACGTCTGAACATCTGATTTTGCTTTTTTCATCCATGGTGATGCTCCTTCAGGTTTGCGTATGCCTGATAGGTGGACATACCCCCTTAGGCAAGGTCGGTAAGTAGCCCGCGCTCACCGGCCGAATTCACCTGGCGTGGCGACACCCCGGGGAGTACCTTGGGAACGCCCCCTTGGCCAGGCAGACACTCCCACGGCTCACCGACAATGTCCCTGACAATCCCAAACATCGTCAATGGCCGCAGGTGTTGCAGAAAAATAGCGGTCAGCGGTTTTTCAGATTGTCGACATTGTTAAGCGAATTTGGCAAATTATCAATGAAATCAACGACTTGCGCGTGAATTAATTGCAGAAAAAAAACTTGCGCATTTAGGGTGGAAGGAGTGGGTTAGGTGTTTAATGTGTTTCATGGTTAGTTCGCAGTTAATTCACAATTAATTCACAGTAGTTTTCATTGAGTAGTTCGCTTAATTCGCTTAATTCGCTACGTGCGCACGATGTAATACCCCAAGTGGGCAGGACGTCCGCCATAACATGGCTTAGTTAGTCCTTGCGCATCTCAACCAATGGCGGGGCACTGTTGAGCAGTGTTTCAAGTGACTTCTTCACCTCGTCGATCCGGTGCCTGTGCCAGACCTTTTGCAAATCCGTAAGCGTGATGCCCGGACGCTGGGCAACAGCAGCCAGCACAGCTTTTGTGAATTCGTCAAGGCCGTCTTGTTGCTCTCCAGTCAGAAACGTGTACTGAATGGATTCTGTCCAATACCTGATCCACTGCAAAGCTGTCAACAAATCACCCGGTTCAATGATCGTGCGCTTGTCCAACAGGGCAAACACCATGGCCAGCATGCGGTGGGTAGACCTCGCTGCAGGCCATGAGGGGAAACCGCCTTGCAGGGAGTGATCTTCGGTAATCTCTCACGGGTACCAACTCACCACACTGACGCCGCACTGTCAGACAATGTGACCTCAACTTGGTTGTTGGCGTGTGGGTTTCCTGCGGTCAACGCGGTAATCACGTCACCCATCTGGGCGGCTAGGTCGTCAAGAACCAACTCGGGTGTTGGTGTGGGCAGTGGCACCAAGCACCGGCGGTGAACATGCAGGACAACGAAGCGGTTCAACAACCCGTTGGCCGCGTCGTTCTCTGAAGACTTCTCCCGCAGTTCATGCCCGGTGATATGGCCGATCACAGCCACGTGTGGCCGCGTTGTGAAATCATCAACGTGGATCCCCAAAGAAACAATATCGCGCCCGTCCATAAATTGCGCAGCGTAGAGACTCAAAATGTTTAGCACCTCGCGCTTAATCTGCCGAGGACGTTAGCGAACTCCGATTCAATCACCAACAGGCGTTTGTCATGACACACCTGCATCACCGCCTTTGCCTGTCTTTTCGTCGGGTTCGCGGGGTCGCTACCCGCGTGAACCAACGCCCTCCCGCCAGTGAATATCCTTCACGCATGGACTCCGTAAGGTCCATCATTGCCGTTAAGCTGTCGAAGCCGCGCATCGGCACGCCGAAAAATCTCGCGCGGCGTATGCTCTGCGGTGCCCTTTCGGGCCTTACCAGACTTGCCAACGATCAGCAAAAACGGTCTGGCGTGAATGGTGGCGTCCCCGGGATACGCTGGAAGGCACACGACCAACTGCACAACAGAACATCGCCAGCACCTCGTTCCCCCGGCATTCCACCGCTACCGGATGCGCTTCACTGTTGACCCGCCCGGTGGCCCAACGCAATCGCGCCTAGCAGGCCGGGAAAGGCATCAGTGGGCATCACTGGTGGTGCCAAGGGTGATGCTTCAACGCTGGGTTTTGCGTCGTCCTCAGGCACCACATCATCAAACGCGCCG
>JADJFX010000005.1 GCA_016708345.1 Candidatus Rhodoferax bjergmarkensis | reverse complement strand
GCCAGGGCAATCTCGCCAATCATGTCGCCCGCATGGGTGCCGACCATGCCGCCGCCCAGGATCTTGCCGTGGCCGTGGGCTTCGGGGCTGTCGTCAAACAGCAGCTTGGTGACGCCTTCGTCGCGGCCATTGGCAATGGCGCGGCCGGAGGCGGTCCACGGGAACAGGCCCTTTTTGACCTTGATGCCCTGCAATTTGGCCTGGTCTTCGGTGAGGCCCACCCAGGCCACTTCGGGGTCGGTGTAGGCCACGCTGGGGATGACGCGGGCGTTGAAGGCGCTGGACCGGAGTTGTTGGGCCCGCTCCTCGTCGCCTTGCATCAGCTCTCCGGCAATCACCTCGGCGGCCACATGCGCCTCGTGCACCGCCTTGTGCGCCAGCATGGGCTGGCCGACGATGTCGCCAATGGCGAAGATGTGGGGCACGTTGGTGCGCATCTGGATGTCGACGTTGATGAAGCCACGGTCTGTGACGGCCACGCCTGCCTTGTCGGCGGCGATCTTCTTGCCGTTGGGCGTGCGGCCCACGGCTTGCAGCACCAGGTCGTAGACCTGCGGTGGGGGCACGGTCACCCCTTCTTTTGCAGGTGCAAAAGTGACCTCTACGCCCTCTGGTAGTGCGCGAGCAGCTACGGTTTTGGTAGCAAGCATGATGTTGTCGAAACGCTTGGCGTTCATCTTCTGCCAGATCTTGACCAGGTCGCGGTCGGCACCCTGCATCAGGCCGTCCAGCATCTCCACCACATCCAGCCGCGCGCCCAAGGTGCTGTAGACGGTGCCCATCTCCAGGCCAATGATGCCGCCGCCCAGGATGAGCATGCGTTTGGGCACTTCTTTCAAGGCCAGGGCGCCGGTGCTGTCCACCACACGCGGGTCGTCCGGCATAAAGGGCAGGCGCACCGCTTGGCTGCCGGCGGCGATGATGGCGTTCTTGAAAGCAACAACCTTCTTGGTGCCCGTCTTCTCTTGTCCGCCTCCGGTGGTTTCTTCCACCTCCACATGGTTGACACCGACAAAGACGCCGTAGCCCCGCAGCACTGTCACCTTGCGCATCTTGGCCATGGCCGCCAAGCCGCCAGTCAGCTTGCCAATCACTTTCTCCTTGTGCCCACGCAGTTTGTCGATGTCCAGCGTCATGGCGCCAAAGTCCACCCCGGCGGCGGACAGATGGCTCACCTCGTCCATCACTGCGGCCACGTGCAGCAAGGCCTTGCTGGGGATGCAGCCCACGTTCAGGCACACGCCGCCCAACGTGGCGTAGCGTTCGACCACCACCACCTTGAGGCCCAGGTCCGCCGCACGGAAGGCAGCCGAATAGCCACCGGGGCCGCCGCCCAGCACCAGCACATCGCAATCCAGGTCCACCGCGCCGCTGTAGCGCACGCCCGTAGATGGCGCAGCATTGGCGGCCGGCGCAGGCGCAGAACCAGCGGCTGGGGTCGCAGTCACAGCCACCACAGGCGCATCATTTGCTACAGTTTTAGGAGCTGCTTCCGCACGACTGGCGGGCGCAGAAGCACTATTTGGCATAGAAGATTGCGCATCCACCTCCAGCGCCAGCACGACCGAGCCTTCCTTCACCTTGTCACCCAGCTTGACCTTGAGCTCTTTCACCACCCCCGCGTGGCTGGCGGGGATTTCCATGGAAGCCTTGTCGCTCTCCACGGTGATGAGGCTTTGCTCAGGCTTGATGGTGTCGCCCGGCTTGACCAGCAACTCAATAACCGTGACCTCTGCAAAGTCGCCAATGTCGGGAACCATGTCGCCATGTCGATCAGTGCTTTCAAACCGAGCTCCCAATGCGGTCAGCGTGGGCTTGGCGATTTCGCGCCTGGCGCCCACACGCGCCACCACGGCCCCCCCCGCCTGAAGTCCGCCAGGATTTGCCCCAGGTACACGTTAAATCGCGCCGCCGCCGCCCCATCGATCACCCGGTGGTCCCAGGTCAAAGACAGCGGCAACATCAGGCGCGGCTGGAAGGCCTTGCCGTCCCACACCGGCTCCATCTGGCTCTTGCACACACCCAAAATCGCCACCTCGGGCGCATTGATGATGGGCGTAAAGTAACGCCCGCCAATACCGCCCAGGCTGGAGATGGTGAAGCTGGCACCCGACATTTCAGCCGGGCTTAACTTGCCCTCCCGCGCCTTTTTGGCCAGCTCCGCCATCTCGGTGCTGATCTGGAAGATGCCTTTCTTGTCGGCGTCTTTGAGCACCGGCACCATCAGCCCATTGGGTGTGTCCGCCGCAAAACCGATGTGGTAGTACTGTTTGTAGACAAGGGCATCACCGTCCAGGCTGGCATTGAAGTTGGGAAACTTCTGGCAATGCGGCCACGCAGGCTTTGATGAGGAAGGCCAGCATGGTGACCTTGACCCGCGCTGCCACCCGCCCTGCTGGTGGCTCGGCTTCCAGGTTGAGCTGGGCGCGAAAGGCCTCCAGCTCGGTGATGTCGGCATCGTCGTGGTTGGTAACGGCCGGAATCATGATGGCATTGCGCGTGAGGTTGGCGCCGCTGATCTTCTGGATGCGGCCCAGCTCCTTGCGCTCAACGGGTCCAAACTTGGCAAAGTCCACCTTGGGCCAGGGGATCAGGCCCAGCTCAGCGCCCGCGCCGCCCCCGGATGGCGCGGCTTTGCCCACCGCCGCAATGGCCAGGGTCTGCACGCTGCCGCCCATGACGGCCTTGGTAAAGGCCTGCACATCGGCCTCGGTAATGCGGCCTTTGATGCCACTGCCCTTCACTTCGGCCAGCGGTACGCCCAAGGTACGCGCGAACTTGCGTACCGAAGGGGATGCGTGCGGCAAATTGAGCGCCAGGGCGGTGGGGTCGTGGGATGGCAGCGGCGTTGCCGCTGGCACTGCGTTTGCTGTGGAAGCTGGAGGCTGGCTTGCGGACGGCTGTTGTGGGCAAAGGTGCCATTTTGCTATGAAAACAGGGCGGATGCTGCTTGGGCCGCTGCGGGCAACCGGCAGTTCCAACTGCCGCAGCGCGCGGCTGCATTGAGGGGCCGCGACGGGCGCATCACCCGCCGCCTCCAGCACCAACACCACGGAGCCTTGTTTGACCTTGTCGCCCAGCTGAACTTTGAGCGCCTTCACCACCCCGGCGTGGCTGGACGGTATTTCCATGGAAGCCTTGTCGCTCTCCACGGTAATGAGGGACTGGTCGACCCGCACGCTGTCGCCAACTTTCACCATCAGCTCAATAACGGTGACTTCGTCAAAGTCGCCAATGTCGGGAACCTGGATGTCAATGGATGGCATGGTGTTCTTTCGGTTAGGCGTACAGCGGGTTGATCTTGTCGGCCTGGATGCCGTACTTGGCAATCGCCTCAGCCACTTTGCTCACCGGCACACTGCCCTCCTCGCTCAAGGCTTTGAGGGCCGCGACGACGATGAAATGGCGGTTCACCTCAAAGTGCTCGCGCAGCTTGGAGCGGAAGTCGCTGCGGCCAAAGCCGTCGGTGCCCAGCACCTTGTAGGCGCGGCCCTTGGGAATAAAGGCGCGAATTTGTTCGGCAAAGGCCTTCATAAAGTCGGTAGCGGCCACCACCGGGCCGGTGTGTTTGTCCAGCTGCTGGGCCACAAACGGCACCTGTGGGGCATCGGTGGGGTGCAGCAAGTTGTGGCGCTCACAGTTTTGGCCATCGCGCGCCAGCTCGTTAAAGCTGGGGCAACTCCACACATTGGAGCCCACGCCCCAGTCCAATGCCAGCAACTCTTGCGCTGCCAACGCCTCACGCAGAATGGAGCCACAGCCCAGCAGCTGCACGCGCGGCGTCATCTTTGGGCCTTCTTTGCACAGGTACATGCCTTTGATGATTTGATCTTCCGTACCCGGGGTCAGACCCGGCATGGCGTAGTTCTCGTTGAGCAGGGTGATGTAGTAAAAAACGTCTTCCTGCTTTTCCACCATGCGCTTCAAGCCGTGGTGCAGGATGACGCCCACCTCGTGCGCAAACGTGGGGTCGTAACTCACGCAGTTGGGGATGGTGTTGGCCAATATCTGGCTGTGGCCGTCTTCATGCTGCAGGCCTTCGCCATTGAGCGTGGTGCGCCCGCTGGTGCCACCCAGCAAAAATCCGCGTGCCAGCATGTCGCCCGCCGCCCAGGCCAGGTCACCAATGCGCTGGAAGCCGAACATCGAGTAATACACATAAAACGGCACCATGATGCGGTTGCTTGTGGAATAGCTGGTGGCCGCTGCAATCCAGCTGGCCATGCCGCCGGCCTCGTTAATGCCCTCTTGCAAAATTTGCCCGGCCTTGTCTTCGCGGTAGTACATCACCTGGTCTTTGTCGACCGGGGTGTAGAGCTGGCCCTTGGGGTTGTAAATGCCAATCTGGCGGAACAGGCCCTCCATGCCAAAGGTGCGCGACTCGTCCACCACAATGGGCACCACCCGTGGGCCCAGCGCCTTGTCGCGCAGCAGCGTGGTCAAAAAGCGCACATAGGCTTGGGTGGTGGAGATTTCGCGCCCCTCGGGCGTGGGCTCCATCACCGAGGCAAATGTTTCCAAAGAGGGAATGGTGAACTGCTCGTCCGCCTTGGTGCGCCGGTGCGGCAGGTAGCCGCCCAGGGCCTCGCGGCGCTCGTGCAGGTAACGCATTTCGGGCGTGTCGTCGGCCGGTTTGTAAAACGGCAACGCGCTGATTTCGCTGTCGGGAATGGGGATGTTGAAGCGGTCGCGAAAGGCTTTGATGTCCTCATCGGTGAGCTTTTTGGTCTGGTGCACATTGTTTTTGCCCTCGCCCGCCTTGCCCATGCCAAAACCCTTGACGGTTTTGGCCAGTATCACGGTGGGTTCGCCGCTGTGGTGGGATGCGGCGTGGAAGGCGGCGAACATCTTTTTGTTGTCGTGGCCACCACGGCGCAGGGCAAAGATGTCGTCGTCGCTCATTTTGGCCACCATCTCCAGCGTGCGCGGGTCGCGGCCAAAGAAGTGTTTGCGCACAAAGGCGCCGTCATTGGCTTTGAAGGCCTGGTAGTCGCCGTCCAGCGTGTCCATCATGATCTTGCGCAAGGCACCGTCTTTGTCGCGCGCCAAGAGTGCATCCCACTCGCTACCCCAAATGACTTTGAGCACGTTCCAACCCGCGCCACGGAACTCGCTCTCCAGTTCCTGAATGATCTTGCCGTTGCCACGCACCGGGCCGTCCAGGCGTTGCAGGTTGCAGTTGACGACAAAAATGAGGTTGTCGAGCTTTTCGCGTGCGGCCAGGCCAATGGCGCCCAGCGATTCCACTTCGTCCATCTCGCCATCGCCACAAAACACCCACACCTTGCGGTTCTCGGTGTTGGCGATGCCCCGGGCGTGCAAATACTTTAAGAAGCGCGCTTGGTAAATCGCCATCAGCGGCCCCAGCCCCATCGAGACGGTGGAGAACTGCCAGAAATCGGGCATGAGTTTGGGGTGCGGGTAGCTTGACAGGCCTTGCGCCCCACTTCTTGGCGGAAATTGAGCAACTGCTCTTCGGTCAGGCGGCCTTCCAGGTGGGCCCGGGCATAGACCCCGGTGCCAGAGTGACCCTGAATGAACAGGCAGTCGCCGCCGTGTTCTTTGCCCGGAGCGTGGCTTTCGGCGTGCCAGAAATGGTTGAAACCCGCGCCAAACATGTGTGCCAGCGAGGCAAAGGAACCGATGTGCCCACCCAGGTCGCCGCCGTCGGCGGGGTGGTGCCGGTTGGCCTTGACCACCATGGCCATGGCGTTCCAGCGCATGTAGGCGCGCAGCCGCCCTTCCAGCGCCAAATTGCCGGGCGAGTGTTCCTCATGGTCGGGCTCTATGGTGTTGACATACCCGGTGTTGGCGGAAAACGGCATGTCGATGCTGCTTTCGCGGGCGTGCTCCAGCAACTGCTCCAACAGGTAATGCGCCCGCTCCGGCCCCTCGGCCTGAATGACGGCGGACAAGGCATCCATCCATTCACGGGTTTCCGGGTGGTCAGTGTCTTGGGCGGCAATGGCGAATAAATTGGCAGGAATTTCGGACATGCGTCTCTCCAGAGGTCAGGGATACGGAAGTATCCAATGTACCGCACCCTACCGGCCGGTGCGACAATCAAACATATTTTGAATAATTGGACTTGAATTTTACTATAAAAATCGTAGCGTATCACGCATGTTCTATGGGCGTTACAGCCACTTTTTTGAGTTATTGATTAAGGCAAGCATGAAGATTGCAGTCATCGGTGCCGGCATCATCGGCGTGACCACGGCTTACGAGCTGGCCTGCGACGGTCACGAAGTCACCGTGCTGGAGCGCCGGGGCCGCTGCCGAAGAGGCCAGCTTTGCCACTGCGGGCATCGTGGCGCCCAGCTATATCAGCCCTTGGGCAACACCCGCCGTGCCGGGCAAGGCGATGCAAGGTTTGTTCAGCCGCTTTGCCCCGGTCAAGTTGGGGCTGCCTCTGTCGACGCAAGAATTGGCCCGGCTCTGGAAGTGGTACCGCGCCTGCAAGCTACAGAAGTATTCACTGAATCGAGCGAATCTCCAGCGCCTGGCGCTTTACAGCCGCGAACGCCTGCACCACATCACCGCCAATCTCAAACTGGACTATGAACGCAGTGAAGGCATGATGGTTCTGCTGCGAACAGAGCGGGACAGCCAGCTGATTCAACCCGATTGCAGGTGCTGCGTGAAGCGGGTGTTGCATTCAGGAACTCGATCCGCTCGAAACCCGCAAAATCGAGCTTGCCCTGAACCCCGACACTGAATTTTTGGATCGGTACATTTGCCGGAGGATGAGGTTGCCAACTGCCGCCAGTTTGCCCTGATGCTCAAAAGCCGCGCAGCGTTTGGGCGTCAAGTTTTGTTTCAACAGAACCGTCACGCGAATAGTGCCCGCCAGAAAAGTGACGCTCGCGGTGGCAGGCGAAGCAACCGCCGTGGACTTTTGACGCTGTCGTCTTGTGTGCAGGCATGGAGTCTGCGCGGCTGCTGGCACTCGTCTTCCCATTCCTTTGGCCGCTGTCCACGGCTACTCCATCACCTCGGTCATTCGACAGCCGCTCAACGCACCGCGCAGCGCGGTGATCGATGAGCATTACAAGGTGTCGATAGCGCGCATGGGCCATCGTGTGCGGGTGGCGGGCATTGCTGAGCTTGCGGTTTCGCCCGACCAAAAGCGCGCCAGCTCGCTGCAGACCCTGTACAAGGTATTGCATGACTGGTTTGCCGGTGCCGCCAATATTTCAGGCGGGGTGCAGGAATGGAAAGGAACGCGTGCTGTGTTGCCCGACGGCCCCCCTGTTTTAGGCCCCAGCGGGGTCAACGGGCTTTGGCTCAACCTGGGCCATGGTGCCAGTGGATGGGCCTTGAGTTGCGGCAGTGCGCGTGCGCTGGCTGATCAAATAAGCGAAAACACCTCACCTGGATGTCTCCGGTTTTGGGGTGGAACGATTGCAGCGCATGAGTCAATCCATGAATGTATTGACACAAACAGCTGTTTACAGACAATCAACGCCATGAGCCCTGAACTCTCTCAAAAATTGGCCGCTGCCGTCGATGGTATGCCTGCTTTTCCCAAAAGTGTCCAAAAAATTTTGGAGCTTACCCGCGACGTGAATTGCACCCCCAAAGACCTGGTACAGGTCATTGACAAAGACCCCGTGGTTACTGTCAAAATTTTGAAGGTGGTCAACTCGGCGTATTACAGCCTGCCCAAGCAGATCACTTCCATCAGTCATGCGGTGGTCTACCTTGGGTTTAACACCATCAAGAACCTGGCCCTGAGCATTGCCGCCATTGGCATGCTGCCCAAGGACAACGCAGCAGGCTTTGACGCGCAGCAGTATCTGCTGCATTCGCTGGCCACGGCCAGCATTGCCAAGCAGCTGGCCTTGCGGGTTGACGACGCAGACCCCATGGATTGCTTCATTGCGGGGTTGCTGCATGACTTTGGCAAAGTGGTTTTTGCCCAATTCATGCCCCAGGAATTCAGCCTGGCACTGCAGGCCAGCCAGTCCAACGGAAGTTCTTTGCATATGGCACTGCGCGCCACCATTGGGGTAGACCATGCGGTGGTTGGTGCCATGCTGGTTGAAAAATGGCGCTTTGCCCCTGGCCTGATTGATACGATCCGGCACCAGTACGGAGACGACCTCAAAGACTCTGACATGATTGCCTGTGTTTTCGCGGCGAACCAGATCAGCAAGAAGATGGAGTTCGGCTTTGGCGGCAACCCCCACATTGAAGAACTGCCTCCCATGCTGGCCAAACGCCTGGGCGGCACACTGGACGAAGTGATTGCTTCAATGGGCGACTTGGCTCCGATGTTTGAGGAAGCCAAGATATTTTCAAAAGTTTAGGGGCAAGGCATGAAAGTCAGATTTTGGGGTGTGCGGGGGTCCATTGCCTCACCGGGTCCGAAAACAGTGCGCTACGGTGGCAACACCACCTGCATTGAAATCCGCACCGACAACAACGAGCTCATCATCATCGACGCGGGCACCGGCATCTTTCCGCTTTCCCAAACCTTGCTGGCCGAGTTGCCAGTGACCGCCAACGTCTTCATCACCCACTCCCACTGGGACCACATCCAGGGTTTGCCTTTTTTCATCCCCAATTTCATTCCGGGAAACTTGCTGCGTCTGCACGGTGCATTTGACCCCGTTACTGGCAAGGGTGTTGAACAAATCATGGCCGTCCAGCTGCAATACAGCTATTTCCCGGTGCGTGAAGCGGAGATGAAGGCCAACATTGAATACGTCACCCTGGCACCAGAGAAAAGCATCCAGATCGGCTCTGCCACGGTGACGCCCTACCTGATGAACCATCCCGTTGTCGACTTTGGTTACCGAGTTGAAGCCCATGGAAAATCAGTTTTCTTCACAGGCGACCATGAACCACCGTTCAATATTTATGAACCGGGTGAGGAGGCTTACGCAGAGTACCAGTCCTTCGTGGATGAAAAGTCTGAGAGCATTTTGCGGGCCATGCGTGGGGTCGATGTCCTGATCTCTGACAGCTCCTACACCGAGCAGGAATACCCGACCAAAAAAGGCTGGGGTCACGGAACCTTCAACACCAGTATTGAGTACGCAAAAAAAGCAGGGGCCAAGGTGCTGTTTTGCACCCACCACGAACCGACCCGCAGCGACGATGCGCTTGATGCGGTCTTCAACCAGGTGCTTGCCGACCACCCCTCGCAAGTGGGCGACCCTGTCTATCGCCTCGCTCGCGAGGGTGAAACCTACGAGTTTTAAAAGGCGGCAGGTCCTTGCGCTTGATCGCTACCATGCGGCAAATCCCACCCCGATCGCGGCAGGCCCTGTACAACGTCAATGCCACACGGGGCATCGAACAAACCGCGCAAGCCTGCCTGCCTGCTCACACACTGATGCAGCGCGCTGGCTTGGCCGTGGCGCAACTGGCCATGGCCATTGCGCCACACGCCCGCCGCATCTGGATTGCCTGCGGGGCGGGCAACAATGGCGGGGACGGATTGGAAGCCGCCATGCACCTGCAGCATTGGGGCAAAGCACCCGTGGTGACCTGGCTTGGCAGCCCCGACACGTGCCCTGGGGACGCTGCCGAGTCGTACCGACGGGCGCTCGCTTCTGGGGTAAATTTTGCACAGGAGCCGCCACTGTGCCCCGATTTTTGTATTGACGCATTGCTGGGTATCGGCTCACATGCACGCCCGCCGCAGGGGCAACTGGCGCACTGGATTCACCAAATCAACGCCTGCACTGGTAGTGTGCTCGCGATAGATGTGCCCACTGGACTCAATGCCGACACGGGTGTCCTGACCGAACCGAGCGTCAAGGCTACTGACACCTTGAGTTCTGCTCACGCTCAAGCCAGGCTTGTTTACCGCATCTGGACGTGATGCGGTTGGCAACCTGTGGCTGCACGAACTCGGTGGCCACATCACGTCAGCAAGCTCACACCCGGCAAGCGAACCG
The DNA here is from genome assembly GCA_016708345.1 of Candidatus Rhodoferax bjergmarkensis. Lineage (GTDB taxonomy): Bacteria > Pseudomonadota > Gammaproteobacteria > Burkholderiales > Burkholderiaceae_C > Rhodoferax > Rhodoferax bjergmarkensis. Next base: position 28,929 of record JADJFX010000005.1, on the reverse strand, counting down.
ACTGCCTGGCTTGCAGGGGCTCCAATGCCCGCGCTGCTTTGTTGGCTGCATCCGCCGCCTTGCGTGCCGGTGCCGGCCGGGTATTTGTTGGTTTGCTTGGTCACTCGGGCTTGGAGGTTGATACAAACCACCCCGAGCTGATGTTGCGCTCCATTGACTCATTGGACTTCACGGCCATGACGGTGGTTTGCGGCTGTGGTGGCGGAGAATACATTCACGAAGAGCTTCCAAGGATAATATCGACCGCTGCGCACGTGGTGATTGATGCAGATGCTATAAATTCAATAGCAAAAGAGAGGCAGCTGCAAAACCTGCTCAAAGCAAGAGCCAATGGGCACGCCAGCACTGTGCTCACGCCCCACCCGCTGGAAGCAGCCCGCCTGCTCGGCACCACTGCCCAACTTGTGCAGCAAGACCGCATGGCAGCCGCACATCGTTTGGCGCAAGCTTTTTGCTGCACCGTCGTTCTCAAAGGCTCAGGCACGGTCATCGCGGCCCCCGACCAGACGCCTGTGATCAATCCAACTGGCAATGCAAGTTTGGCGACAGCCGGCACCGGCGACGTACTGGCCGGCATGGTGGGTGCCGCTTTGGCAAGCCATGTACCAGCCTTCGAAGCCGCCTGCGAATCGGTTTACCGCCATGGCTTGGCAGCTGACCGCTGGCCCCGTCATTTGCCAATGACAGCCAGCCATCTGACCCAGTTCGCTTTGCGGTAATTTTTTAACGCCGGGTTTTACGGCTTTTTTTGTTGCTTGCCGCTGGTTTTGAAGATGATCGGTTGCTACGGGCAGAGGACTTGGCAACGCGCGGCATAGAGTCAGTCATTTTGCGGTCTGCCCGCTTTTTTGACGAACCGGCAAGGTCAAACTGTACCGGTGGGTGGTTACTGCCATCACGAAACGAATCTTTGTCTTTCCCGGAGCGGGCCATCAAGCCTTCATTTTCATCGATCAAGCGAAAATCGATCCTGCGACCATCCAGATCCACCCGACTGACCTGAACCCGAACGCGGGTACCAATGCCATAGCGCATACCGGTGCGCTCACCCCGAAGCTCCTGGCGCATCTCGTCAAAACGGTAATACTCGCCCCCCAACTCGGTGATGTGAACAAGCCCTTCAACATACATGGCGTCCAGTGTGACGAAGATGCCGAAGCTCGTCGCTGAACTGACCACACCGCCATACTCCTCGCCAAGGTGCTCACGCATGTACTTGCACTTGAGCCACGCTTCGACATCGCGGCTGGCCTCGTCAGCACGACGTTCATTGGCACTGCAATGCATGCCTGCAGCTTGCCAAGCCATGCTTTCGGCGCTGAGCTTTTTGGGTTTTTCGCCCGATTGCGCAGCGCGTGCCGACTGCCCCTTTTCAAGCCGCCGAGACAGTTTGGCGTGAGCCTCGCCTGGCAAGGGCAACACGGGCAACTGGTACTTGGTCTTGGCCAGAATCGCCTTGATGACCCGGTGTACCAACAGATCGGGGTAGCGCCGGATCGGGCTGGTAAAGTGGGTATAGGCCTCGAAAGCGAGGCCGAAGTGACCGCTATTGACGGGTGTGTAGATCGCTTGCTGCATGGATCGCAGCAGCATGGAATGAATCTGCAGTGCATCTGGCCGGTCCTTGGTTGCCAGCGCAATCGCCTGAAACTCCCCCGGTGAAGGGTCGTCGCTGATCGTCATGCCCACGCCCGTCGCCTTGAGATAGTTGCGCAATATCTCTTTTTTCTCAGGCGTGGGGCCTTCGTGCACCCGAAACAATCCTGCATGCTTGCTTTGCGAAATGTAGTCTGCACTGCAAACATTGGCAGCAAGCATCGCCTCTTCAATCAACTTGTGTGCATCATTGCGGGTACGCGGAACGATTTTTTCAATGCGCCCCCCTTCGTCACAAACAATCTGCGTCTCGACAGTTTCAAAATCAACTGCGCCTCTGCGTGTTCGAGACTTCAATAATGCCCGGTACACATCATGCAAATTCATCAGGTCCGACACCCGCTGCTTGCGCTTGAGCGCCTCCGGGCCACGCGTGTTAGCCAAGATGGCGGCTACTTCGGTGTAGGTAAATCGTGCATGACTCCACATGACAGCCGGATAAAACTGGTAAGCCGACACATCACCATCTTCAGTCACCACCATATCGCAGACCATGCACAGGCGTTCGACTTCCGGGTTGAGAGAACACAGTCCGTTCGACAATTTCTCAGGCAACATCGGAATAACGCGCCGCGGGAAATACACGCTGGTAGCACGCTCATAGGCGTCCACATCAATGGCGGAGCCGTTCTCGACGTAATGGCTGACATCGGCAATCGCCACCAGCAAGCGCCACCCCTTGGCAGCTGATTTTCCTTTGCCTATTTTTGTTGGCTCACAATAAACCGCGTCATCAAAATCCCGCGCATCTTCACCGTCGATGGTCACCAATGGAACATCAGTCAAATCAACGCGACGCTTTTTGTCTTGCTGCCGAACACTGTCCGGCAGCGTTCGGGCCAACGCGATACAGGCATCCGAAAACTCATAAGGCACACTGTACTTGCGCACGGCAATTTCGATCTCCATACCAGGGTCGTCAATCTCGCCCAGTATCTCTTTGACACGCCCCACCGGTTGACCATAAAGGGAAGGTGGCTCCGTCAGTTCAACCACGACAACCTGGCCCGGCTTGGCCGCACCAGTCGCCGTTTTGGGAATCATCACATCCTGCCCATAACGCTTGTCTTCTGGCGCAACAATCCATATGCCACTTTCCTGCAGCAAGCGGCCAATGATGGGTTGTTTAGGGCGCTCCAGGATTTCAAGTACTCTCCCCTCGGGTCGCCCTCTGCGGTCACTTCGCACAATGCGTACTTTGACGCGGTCTTTGTGAAGAACCGCCCGCATCTCATTGGGTGGCAGGTAAATATCGGATTCACCATCGTCGCGGTTGACGAATCCGTGACCATCGCGGTGCCCCTGCACAGTTCCTTCAACTTCGTCCAGCAAGCCGCTGGTTTGGCTCATATTTTTGATACAATAACTCTCTTTCCTGAAATGCCCAGGTGGCGGAATTGGTAGACGCACTAGTTTCAGGTACTAGCGAGTAACTTCGTGGGGGTTCGAGTCCCTTCCTGGGCACCAATATAAATGAAATTCTGAAGTCTTTTTGAAAGATGTTCAGGTTGTTTTTGAAAAAAAGCCGCTGTGTTTTCAGCGGCTTTTTTTTGTTCCGAATCGGTCCAGCTATTTTTCAAAATGGCTGCGCCACAAGATCGTGGCCTTGGGTTCCCACAATACGTGCTTTGGTAAATTCACCCACCTTCAAGGTCTTGCTGATTTTCTCGGGTGGCAATAATTTCACCACACCATCAATTTCAGGCGCATCGGCATAACTGCGACCAATGCCCCCCTTTTTTCCCAATGCTGGCGCAGAGTCAATCAGTACCTGCATCGTGGCACCTATGCGATCCTTGAGTTTGTGAGCCGATATGGCCTCGGCCACCGCCATGAAGCGGGCTCGCCGTTCTTCACGCACTTCTAGCGGCAACATGCCGGGGTGTTCATTGGCAGCCGCACTTTGCACCGGGCTGTAGGCAAAACAGCCAGCACGGTCAATTTTTGCTTCGCGCATGAAGTCAAGCAAATGCAAAAACTCTGCCTCTGTCTCACCTGGAAATCCGGCGATAAACGTACTACGAAGCACAATATCAGGACATGCCTCGCGCCAACTCTGTATGCGTTCCAGATTTTTTTCACCACTGGCCGGTCGCTTCATGCGCTTGAGTACATCCGGATGACTGTGCTGAAAAGGCACATCCAGATAGGGCAAGACCTTACCAGTCGCCATCAAGGAAATGACGTCATCCACACTGGGGTAAGGATAGACATAGTGCAATCGCACCCATGCACCATACGGCGCTGCCATTTCACCCAGTGCCTGAACCAAATCCAGCAAACGCGTCTTAACGGGTCTTCCTTCCCAAAAACCGGTTCGGTACTTGGTGTCAACACCATATGCAGAAGTATCCTGACTGATCACCAATAATTCTTTGACGCCACCTTCAAACAGGGCATGCGCCTCTTTGAGAACATCACCAATAGGCCGAGATACCAGATCACCCCGCATGGATGGAATGATACAAAACGTGCAACGATGATTGCACCCTTCGCTGATTTTGATGTAAGCGTAATGCCTTGGAGTAAGTTTGAGACCCGCCACACCAAATGCATTGGGAACAAGATCAACAAATGGGTCATGCGGCTTGGGCAAATTGGCATGCACTGCATCCATCACTTCCTGTGTGGCCTGTGGGCCAGTCACAGCCAGAACGCTGGGATGCATTTGTCGAACCAAATTATCCCCCGCCTCTGTCGATTTGGCACCTAAACAACCGGTCACAATCACTTTGCCATTTTCAGCCAGCGCCTCGCCAATGGTATCCAAGCTCTCCTTGACGGCATCATCGATGAATCCGCAAGTATTGACAATCACCAAATCGGCACCTTGAAAGGTCTTGGAGGTTTGATAACCCTCCGCACTGAGTTGTGTGAGGATCAGTTCAGAGTCGGTCAAAGCCTTGGCACAACCAAGACTGACAAACCCAACCTTGGGCACTGTGTTTGATTTTGTATTTGCGTCGGTCATGTATCGATTTTTCCAACATTCACTTTAATTAACGCTTGATTCCAAAGACCCCAAGCATCTGACCAGTCTGCTTTTGCATTTGCTTTTGCATTTGCTCCTGCATTTGCAAAAACATGTTTCTGGATTGCTCTGGGCTCCCCCCCATCATGCCCTGCAATACAGGAGACTGCATGGCCATGAATTGGGTCCACATTTCTGGTGTCAAAGCTTTTGACTTCTCGGCAAACTGTGCCTGCACTTCCATCAGGGACTGAATGTTTTTTTCCAGATACCCTCCCATGAATCCCTGCATGGCATGTCCGTAAAACCGGATGACACTGGCTAGCACCGGAGCGGTAAACATGGGCGATCCGTTGGCTTCTTCTTCGAGAATAATTTGAAGCAAAATGCTGCGGGTGATATCTGCGCCGGTTTTTGCATCTCGCACTACAAATAATTCACCATCCATCACCAATTGCTTAACTTCTGACAGAGTGATGTAGCTTGATGTGTCGGTGTCGTAGAGTCTGCGATTAGGGTACTTTTTAATAACGCGTGAGACTTCTTTTGCCTCAACGGTCTTTCTACTTTGCATGTGAACTCCTGAAGCACCGGCCTGATCTGAAAACATATTGCACTGCAACACATTCTAAGGAAGACCCCACCCCAAGCCCCCCAAGGTTTACCCTGAGATTGCGAAAAAGGAAAGTAGAAATTTGGTAGGCGCAATTGGACTCGAACCAACGACCCCCACCATGTCAAGGTGGTGCTCTAACCAGCTGAGCTATGCGCCTACAAACGATCCGAAGCTTTGAATTATAGCATCAATAACAAATTGATCTCACAACGCTTCAACTCGTTTCAAAATTAGAGTGCCGTTCTATATCTTCGCCGTGTCATGTGCAATGAACCGTAAGGTGCGGCACGAAGCCGGATAAGGTGACAAAAAGTGAGGCAAAGGTCTTTCTTCAGTGTGCAACACGCAAACCTATAATTTGAATGTTCATGAAGTTAATTGCACTACCCGCTTTCACCGACAACTACATCTGGATGTTGCATGACGGTCATCGGGCATTGGTGGTAGACCCCGGCGACGCAAAACCCGTTCTAGAGGGCTTACACCACATGGGTCTGCAATTGGAGACCATTCTGGTCACGCACCATCACACCGACCACACGGGTGCCGTGGCAATTTTGCGCCAGACCACTGGTGCCAAGGTCTATGGTCCAGCGCATGAAGTCATGCCCGAGCCACTGTCCCGACTGTGTGGTGGCGATCAACTCCAGTCACTGGGCCTGACGTTTGAAGTGATCGATGTGCCTGGCCACACTGCAGGTCACATTGCCTACTACTGTGCTGCTGGGGATGAAACACCCTTGCTGTTTTGTGGTGACACGCTGTTCAGCGGCGGCTGTGGTCGACTGTTTGAAGGCAGTCCAGCCCAAATGCTTGCCTCACTGGACAAACTGGCCGCGTTGCCCGACGCCACCCGCATTTGCTGCGCCCACGAATACACCCTGAGCAACCTGCGATTTGCGGCTGCCGTTGAACCCGCCAATCAGACTTTGATGGACTACGCGGAAAGCGCCCGCGACTTGCGCGCAAGGCTTCAACCCACCCTGCCATCGACACTTGGGGTAGAACGTCAGATCAACCCGTTTTTACGAACACGGCAAACTGCCGTGATTCAGGCAGCACAGGCTATCGACGCCTGCGCACAGGACGAGGTAGGCGTCTTTGCTGCACTGCGTCTGTGGAAGAATAGGTTCCAATGAAATTTTTAACACCCTTCGCATTCCTCGTTGTGGTCTGGCTTAGCGGCTGCGCCAGTGTGAACTTGCCCCCCACACCACAACCCCCACCCCCAAAAGCACCGCTTCCAGCCCGCACTCTAGCCAATCTGGAGGTCGTGCCAGCCAAGCTGTCTGACACGGGGTTTACCGCTCCTGTGGTTCCTAGCGGCGATTTGCAGCCCATCACGGCGACTCATGCAGCCACTCTGGCCGTGGCCCAGCTGACCCCGCCAGCCAACTTGTGGGAGCGCATTCGCCGCGGCTATGGCATGCCTAATCTGGACAACGATCTGGTGCATGACCGTGAGCAGTGGTACAGCTCACGGTCAGACTACATTCTTCGCATGACCGAGCGCTCGAACAAGTACATGTTCCATATTGTTGAAGAGTTGGAGCGGCGCAATATGCCGACCGAACTGGCCCTGCTGCCTTTTGTTGAAAGCGCCTTTAACCCACAGGCGGTGTCAACCGCCAAAGCTGCAGGTATGTGGCAGTTCATGCCGGCTACTGGCAAACATTTTGAACTTAAACAAAACGTCTTTCGCGATGACCGCCGTGATGTGCTGGCCTCCACCCGCGCCGCGCTGGACTACCTGCAAAAGCTGTATGGCATGTTTGGTGACTGGCACCTCGCACTGGCCGCCTACAACTGGGGTGAAGGCAGCGTAGGCCGTGCCATCGCCAAAAACCAGCGCGCCGGTCTGGGCACCGCCTACACCGACCTCAACATGCCGATGGAAACGCGCATGTATGTACCCAAGTTGCAGGCCATCAAGAACATCGTCACCGCCCCGGAATTTTTCAACTCACGTTTGCCACTGATTGAAAACCACCCGTATTTTCAGACAGTAGACATCAAACGCGATATTGATGTGGCGCTGGCCGCCAAATTGGCCGAAGTGTCGCTGGAAGATTTCAAGGCACTCAACCCTTCTGCCAGCCGCCCGGTCATTCTGGCCGCAGGTACACCCCAAATTCTGCTGCCATGGGACAAGGCCGCCACTTTCCAAAGCAATCTGGAAGCCTACGGTGGTGGCCGCCTGGCAAGCTGGACTGTCTGGCTGGCACCTGCCACCATGAAACCCGCAGATGCCGCCCGGCGAGTCGGCATGGCTGAGGGGGCACTGCGTGCCATCAACAACATCCCACCCCGCGTGGTCATCAAGGCCGGATCAAGCCTGCTGGTGCCGCGCGCACCGCATCTGGAGACTGACGTTGGTGTTCACGTCGCCGACAACGGCCACCTCTCTTTGGCGGCAGATGTGCAACAAAGACGCACCCTGATCAAGGCAAAAAAGAAGGACTCCGTCGCCAGCATTGCCAAACGCTACGGCGTCAGTGCCGTCAACGTGGCCGAATGGAACCAGGTCAGCGCGCAAGCTGCCTTCAAGGCTGGTCAGGAAATCGTTCTGTTTCTTCCAGCCAAGGGAAAACGTGCTTCAAAAGTCACCCGTACCGTGCAACCCAAGGTGCACCAAAAAGCCAAATCCAGCCAGCAAGCCACAAAGCGCACATCACCCCAGCCGAAGCGACGTGCCAAGCGCTGAGGTTGTCATGCTTGGAAACGCGCTTTGGCCTTCCTAGCGAATGCATTGGTATATGTCTTTGACAAATCAATTTTGTCCAGTTTGATGGACGAATCAAAGCTGGCCAAGGCCATCACCGAGATGCGCGGCCCCTCATCAGCCATCAGTCCATCAGGTGAAATGGCTCCCCGCACCTTGTTAAACGCGCTCAGGTACAAGGCACGGTCGCCCATCAGGTAGGCTGGCGGAACCGTTTTGATGATGTCGCCCGGACCCGCCGTTTGCAGCCATTTCAGGGCGCGAATGATGGCATAAGTCAGGGCCTGCACCGTGTTGGGGTTGCGCTGAATAAACTCGGCAGACGCGTACAAACACCCGGCAGGCACAGGGCCGCCGAACACGTCCACAGAACCCTTGAGCGTGCGGGTATCGGCAATGATGCGGATTTCACCCTTTTGTTCCAGCATGGTCATGACCGGATCGACATTGCTCAGTGCGTCAATGTGGCCTGCACGAAAGGCGTTCACTGCACCGCCCCCCGTCCCCACACCGATGAAGCTGACGTCCTGCGGCGTCAGACCGGCCCGTGCCAGGATCATGCTCGCCACCATATCGGACGAAGAACCAAGCGCCGACACACCAATTTTTTTACCTTTGAGATCGAGCACGCTCTGGTAGGCGGGCAGCGCTTTGGGCGAAATACCCATTGCAATCTGGGCGGCTCGCCCCTGAAGCACAAAGGCTTGGAATTGACGCCCTCTGGATTGCAAGCTGATGGTCTGCTCATAGGCACCCGAAACCACATCGAACGAAGCACTGGCAGTGCTCAACGCAGCAGGTGAATCACCCGTCAAGTCACTGATGTCGACCTCTAGGCCTTCGGCCCCAAAAAAGCCCCGTTGCTCCGCAATGGTTAGCGGCAAATGGTGAAAGGAACTTTTGCCTTCGACTGCAAGGGAGATTTTGGACTTTTCCAACCTGGCCTGCGCCCAAAGCGTCGGCACCACCACTGCGCTTGAAGCCAATGCGAGGGCGGAAACCAAGGCGCGACGGTTGTGATGGAAGTGATTCATGGGATAGCAGTTGCAAGAGGCTGAACATACGACTTTGAGTCTCAAGCTTAGCCAGCCGCACACCAACGCGCATCAGGGTCATCCCGCGCGCGGGTTTGTACTGATCCCTCTTGTCACAAGGTTTTAAATTCAAGGTGCATTGGCCATTGAGCAGGCACCACCGATGCCAACGAATCCTTATTTTGCTATTCTTTTTATAGCTGCTTACGCAAGTAGTACGTGCGCTAGAGGCCGATTTGACATATAAATTTGGATCGAACCCAGATATCAGTCCGATGAAGGAATTGTCCAACCCAGATCGCGGTGGCGCGCCAGATGCCGTGGCGTCCACGAAGCAAGAGACTTTTGCACAAAGTGATGGCGCGCAATGTGATAGCTCGGGTCAAAACCGTAGAAATTGCGCCGCATCTGCGCCAACTCCTCTTCACGGTAAGCCGCCAGAGGCTTGATTAGCTCATCGCGGGCCCGGGTTTCGCGTTTAACCGCCAACCTTGAAGAGAGTTCAGGCTCAGCAGCCAAGCGTCCGGCGCGCCGTGCAACCTCAATGCCAAAGGCCACCCTATCGCCCGGTATCCAAGCGTCGGTGAAACCGATCTCCACCGCGCGCTGCGCCGTCAGGGGCTGCCGGTCCCGCATGATCGCGTGGGCAGCTTCCTCACCCACCCTGCGCGGCAAAAGATAAGTCCAATATTCAGACCCATACAGATTGCCCATGTTTTTGTAGTGCGGGTTCAAGATGACCGTCTCGCGCGTCCACACCAGATCAGCGGCGCGCGCCAAAAAACACCCGCCCGCACCTACATTGCCACCCAGCGCTGCCACCGTGATTTGCTGCTCGGTGCCAATCAATTCGAGCGCCAGATCGTTCATGGCATTGATGTTGCGCCACGACTCGTCAGCCGCCGAACCGTCCGCCAAACTGGCCGCTTCGATCACATTCAAGTGAATACCGTTTGACCAAAAGTCCTGCCCCCCCGTCAAGACCAGCACGTGAACCGGCCGCTTTTTGGCCCATGCCAAGGCGGCACGAAGGCGCTCACATTGGCTGGTGGCCATGGCACCGTTGTAGAACTCAAAGCGCAGGAATCCGACCGCGCCTTGTTCCTCATACGCAATGTCTTGCCATGTGGCGGCATCGGCACGCCACCAGTCATTCAAGGGCGCACAGGGCACGGCTTTCGCTTCAGATTCAAACGCCAGTGTCGCTGGCAATTTGATGCTGTCCGCTCGTTTGACATGACCGATCCATACGGCACCATCCAGCGTCGCCCGCAGCAAAGCGGTTTCGCGACGGGCAATCACCGCGCCCGGCGTACCACGCAGTGAAGCTTCAGGCCACACATCAAACAAATGGCAGGGCTGGTCAAAAAGACTGTCTGCCACGCCCGGATAGCCATCCGCCGCGTTGATCTTGCGCAGCACGGCTGCGGTGTCGTCACGCTGCCAATCAAGAAGCCGGTCACTTTGCTTCATCAAGGGTCGCAAGCGCCCACGAGCGTGCGGCCACGCGGCCAGTGCTGTGGGAACAAAGCGGCCTGATTCAAAGCGCTGCACCGCGAGCAGAACTGCCTCACTCGCCGCTTGGGTGACTTCATGCCGGTAGATGCTGGACTTCCTGGCACTTCGCAGCGCAAAATTTAAAGTCGCCCACACGGGGCCGGCGTCCATTTGCGCCTGCGCCTGCAAGACAGTGACGCCCCATTCGCCCTCGCCTTCTTGAATCGCCCAATCCAGCGCCGAGGGCCCCCGGTCGCCCACAATGCCGGGGTGAACAATCAGGCAAACGCAGCGCGACCAGATCGACTCTGGAATAGCCCGGCGCAGGTAGGGGGGCCACAATCAGGTGAGGCCTGAAAAGGGCCACAGCTTCTTCTGTGACCGCATCGGCAATATCAAATTCAACTGAAATTTCGTGCCCTCGCTGGCGCAGTTCAGCACCCAGGCGCTGGGTCAAACTGTTGAAGGCATGGGTGAGCAACAAAATACGCATCAGTCCAAGTCCTTGTAGCGTCCGTAGCTGTAATGCGCCGCACAAGCCCCCTCACTGCTGACCATGCATGAACCGACCGGGTTTTCCGGCGTGCAGACGGTGCCAAAAATCTTGCAGTCTTGTGGCCGTTTAACGCCCCGCAAAATGGCACCGCATTCGCAAGCTTTGTTATCGGGCACCGAGCGGTATGAGAGTTTGAAACGCCGCTCGGCATCCAAGGCGCCGTACTTCTGGCGTATTTTCAGGGCCGAATACGGAACCACCGCCAGGCCGCGCCACTCGAATTCACGGCGCAACTCAAACACATCAGCCACCCGATCCTGCGCCTTGAGATTGCCCTCGCGCGTGACTGCCCGGGAGAATTCGTTTTCCACCTGGGCGCGCCCTTCATTGACCTGGCGCACCAGCATCAAAATCGCCTGCATCACGTCCAGCGGCTCAAAGCCGGCGATCACCACCGGCTTGCGGTACTCTTGTGAAAAATACTCGTAAGGCCGACTGCCAATCACCGTGGAGACATGGGCCGGGCCAATAAACCCGTCAATCGGCACACTGCCCCACTGACGCACTTCTGGTGACTCAAGGATCGTGCTGATGGCCGAGGGCGTGAGCACATGGCAACACAGCACGCTGAAATTACCCAGTTGCTCCAGGTGAGCCTGCTGTATCGCCAAAGCGGTCGGGGGCGTGGTGGTTTCAAACCCGATGGCAAAAAACACCACCTCGCGCTGCGGGTTCTCCCGCGCAATTTGCAGCGCATCCAGGGTTGAATACACCATGCGAATGTCCCCACCGCGCGCCTTGGCCTTGAGCAGCGACAAATTGCGCGATGCGGGAATGCGCATCGTGTCGCCGTAAGTGCAAAGAATCACACCGCAGCTCAAAGCCAGCTCAATGGCCATGTCCACACGCCCGATGGGCAATACACAAACCGGGCAACCCGGCCCATGCACCATGCGAACGCTCTTGGGCAGCAAATCACTTAACCCGTAACGCGAAATGGCATGGGTATGACCACCGCAGAACTCCATGAAGCTGTAACTGCGGCCTGGAACTACTGAGACGGCAATTTTTTGTGCCAACGTCTGCGCGATGCCACCATCGCGGAACTCATCAACGTATTTCACGACACCACCGGCGCTGGCAGATCTAGCTGGGAAAACAAGGCCAAGGTCCGCTCAGCCTCATCAGCATCGAGTTTCGACAAAGCGTAGCCGACATGCAAAATGACGTAGTCGCCAACCTTGACATCGTCAAGCAGGGCAAGGGATATTTCCTTCTTGATCCCACCAAGCTCGACAAGCGCGCCATCACCCGCCGCACCAACGCCAATTTCGACCACTTTGACGGGCAGAGCAAGACACATTTCACAGCCCCAACGAATTGATTTCCACACCCAAAAAAGTGCGACGCATACACCCCTGCGGGTGGTACCGTATTAGACCAGCGAAATGTTACGCCATTGTGAGCTCACGAATGTGCTTGGCAACCACCAACAATTGATTCTGGTCCATGCGCACAATGAACTTGCGACTCACCGAGCTGACGAGGGTTACCGCACCCGACATACCCAACTTTGCCGATTGCTCAACAACAAAGCCCAGCTTGGCCAGCTTGACTGCCCGCAGGAAGTAGTAGTCCATACCCGCCTCAATGAGTTCCTGCACCAAACCAGCCATCGCATCACTATGCTTTGGATGCATCGGCATGGCTTCGAGCGCATCGAGCACCGCATTTGTTTTCGCACGCAGCTCCTTCGAATGGAAAAACCGCATCGATGGCTGAGAAGCCGCACTGGTTTTGGTTGGCGCTGCTGCTTTTGCTGCACCGCTTGTTTTGGCCGACGTTTTGGCTGGCGTTTTAACGACTGGTGTTTTTACGGCTGGCTTTGCAGTCCTTTTGGCAGCAGGTTTGGCAATGGTTTTGGCGGTAGTGGTCATGATGTGGATTGGGGGAGTGAAAAAATGGTTCTAAAAGTAAAAACTCACAGGGTCAATGCGCTGAGCTTTTTGGGTGGCAAGGAGTACATCAATATGCGCTTCATCACCGTCAGATACTGTTTCCACAGGCTGCCGGTGTTGTAGAACAAGCCGTACTTGACGCAAAGCTCCTGGATTTTGGGCGCTACTTCCGGGTACCGATGGGCCGGCATGTCAGGGAAAAGATGGTGTTCAATCTGGTGACTCAAATGGCCGGTCATGATGTGAAACATGCGTCCGCCCTCAAGATTGCTGGAGCCCGAAAGTTGGCGCAAATACCAGTCACCTCGGGTTTCGTTGCGGGTATCTTCCTCACGGTAAATGGCCACACCTTCGGTAAAGTGCCCGCAAAAAATGACCACGTAAGTCCACAAGTTGCGAATCAGGTTCGCCAAAAAATTGCCCGCTAGTACACGGGGAGCGCTCCACAAGGCGAGCGCAGGAAACAATAAATAGTCCTTGAACCACTGCTTTGCCGTCTTGCTCAAAAAGCGGTTCAACCGGGCCTTGAACTCCTTCTTGGGCATCGCACCGTGGGTGTAACGCCCGATTTCAAGGTCATGTGACCCCACGCCATACTGAAAGCCCAAGGCCAGCATCAAGTTGGCCAATGGCTGAAACCAATGCCTCGGTTTCCAGCGCTGTGCATCGGTCAGGCGCAAAAGTGAGTAACCCAGGTCGCGGTCCTTGCCCAAAATATTGGTGTAGGTGTGATGGACCACGTTGTGGGAATGACGCCACTGCTCGCCATCGCAGGCAATGTCCCACTCAAACGTTTGCGAGTTCAAGGTGGGGTCACCGGTCCAGTCGTACTGGCCATGCATCACGTTATGGCCAATTTCCATGTTGTCCAGAATCTTGGCGTTGGCCAAAGCCATCACGCCGGCCACCCAACTCAAGGGACCGACTCCAAAATGCAGCAGGGCACGCCCGGCGACTTCGCTGGTGCGGCAAATGCGAATCATCCGGCGAATGTGGTTGACGTCAGATTGGCCCAGGTTGGTCATCACGCCATTACGAATGGCATTAACCTCGCGCTCAAATTCAGCGACTTGTTCGCGTGTCAGGTTGGCAGGCTTGGAAAAACTCATGGGATATTCTTTATAAGTGGGAAGGGTCAAAGGTCCAGCGCAACATCAGACCTGGCCGCTGAAATGCACAAACGAATCAGCTCATTCGGTGTCGACGAGATTTCACCGGTTTGGAGGTTTTCCACAGTCCCTCTTGTTTTGGTGCACTGGCAAGAACGGCAGATTCCAATCCGGCAACCGTGTTTGGGTGCCAAACCGGCCCGCTCGGCCTGAACCAGCAAAGGATCACATCCGCTGGTGACGAAAGTTTTGCCACTGGCAACAAACTCAACAGCCACCGGCGTGCCAACTGCCGTCGTGGGCAAAAACGCGGGCGCAGCAAAGCGTTCGCTGTGCAGGGGAACATTGATATTGGCGTCATCCCACAGTTGATGCACCGCGTCCATCAGCGCACGGGGTGCACACACCCAAGTTTCTCGCTCGGTCAAGTCAGGCACAGTGGATTTCAGCATGTCAACGCCAAAACGCCCTGCACTGTGCGAATAATGAACGATAAGTTTCAAGGCTGGAAACGCAGCCGCGATGGTCTGGAGTTGTTGCGAGAAAATGAAATCTTCGGGTGTGCGGCACACATGAAAAAAGATGAGATCGCCCTGAAAATTTCTCGCCTGCAAATCGCGCAGCATGGCCATCACCGGGGTGATCCCACTACCAGCACTGAGCAGCAGCATCTTTTGCGCAAGCTGGGTTGGCAAGACAAAATCTCCTGCCGCCTGACTGATGGTCAGCACATCGCCAGCTTTAACCGCGCTATGCAAGTAATTGGAAACCAGACCGCAGCCCTGGCGCCGAACAGTGATTGCCAACCGACGCGCTCCTGGCCGAGATGACAAGCTGTACACACGTTCAACCCGCCTGCCATCCATTTCGAGCCGTAACCGGACAAACTGGCCCGCCTTTGCAACTTTCCAAAGTGAATTGGGCTGCAAAACAAAGGTTTTGGTGTCAACAGACTCATCAATCACGCGAACCACCCGAACGCGTACCTCAGACAAGGACAACATGGGATGCAAACCACCCAAAGTATCATTGACAGCGCTAAGCCGGACAATCGACTCAACCCAAGGGTTCAGCAGCACCGATCGAAGTGGGGCAACAAGTGATTCGGTCCATGCTCCGGACGAGCTAAGATTTTTTGTAACTGACATCGCATTATTCCTGTGATAGCTCCGATTTTTCGAGCTTCACGAATTGTGTACAAGCGTACACTGAATGTCAATTTTTATTTTTTAATTTAGAGTGTTTTCTCAGTAATTTCTGAATTTAAATGGGTTTTAGTCCCAATTTTTTACTCGCCTGTTACGATACGCTTGTACACAAACTTTAATGTAATTTTCAAATATTCTTCATTGTGAAGATTTCCGTATGAACCTCTCTTCGACGACCCTCAGAGCCCCCGACATCCTCACACGCAGCGAACGCAAGGATCTCACCCGAAACACTCTGATCCAATCAGCCTTGAATCTGATTGGTCAAGGACGCAGTTTCACCAGCTTGGGTATCCGCGAAATCGCTCGCGAAGCAGGCATCGTGCCCAACGCGTTCTATCGCCATTTCAGTACAACCGACGAACTAGGTCTGGCTCTGGTGGAAGAAGTTGGCATTACCCTGCGTCGCTTGCTGCGGGAAGCGCGGCAAGCTGGCGTTGCAAGAACGAAGTGGTTCGGCATTCAGTCAAGGTGTATCACGAATATTTGAAACAAAATCGCCTTCAATTCCTGTTCATTTCAAGCGAACGCGCAGGCGGAAGCCGGGTTTTAAGGCAAGCAATTCGCAATGATGTCATCCACTTCAGAAATGAAATGGCGCAGGATTTCCGGCTTTTGGGCCTGTACAACGACATGCCGACACAAAGTTTGCAAATGATATGCGGCTTGATCGTCAACACCATGCTGGCTGCAGCCCCGGAAATCCTTGACTTGCCCCCCGATCAGCCTTTGCTGGAGTCAGAAATGATTGAAAATTTTGTCCGGCAATTGCAGGTTGTTTTATTGGGAGCAGCCCGCTGGAAAGAAAGATCAAGACGCGAAAGTTGACTTTAGGCCTGCCCTTTACCCACAACTATTTTTATCCCGATCGTGCAGTAGCAAGCGCGAACGCTGTACACGTCATTTTCAAACAGGCGCAACCCTTGCACATCAGTTGATGACAAGGCGGGAATTTTTCGCGCGCCCAAGATCAAGATAGCTACCGATTTGAGTGACCATTTGCACGGCTTGCCCCAGCAAAAGCTGTTGGGTCGGTTTTTTAAGTCTCAAAACTCACTTGTTTGAGGGATAGCAAATAAGAGGTATATCCGATACTGATACAGTCCCTCAACAAATAAAGAAGGACAACCCCATGGGTACCAATATCGTCTTCATCGATTCCCGCGTAACCGACTACCAAACCTTGATTGACTGTTTGACCGATCCAGCGGAGGTGTTCATTTTTGAGGGTCAATCGGATGGTTTGACGCAAATGAACACCCAGTTGCAAGGCAGAAGCGGCATTGATGCCATTCACATCATCAGCCATGGCAGCCAAGGGCGTTGTATTTGGGTAGCACAGTGCTCGATAGCGGTAACCTAGCGGATTACCAGCGTCAACTGGCCAGCATTGGAAGTGCTCTCACGGCTACGGGGGACATCCTGCTGTATGGGTGCAACTTGGCGAAGGGGGATGTTGGGTTGCAGTTCATTGGGAGTCTGGCACGGGCTACTGGGGCGGATGTGACGGCGAGTGAGGATGCTACCGGGGCGGCGGCTTTTGGTGGGGATTGGGTGCTGGAGGAAAGTACGGGCTCGATTCGGTCAGCGAGCATCGCATCACGTAAATACGGTGCACTGCTGGCGGACACAACCGCACCGACGCTGACATCTTTATCGATTCCGACCGGTGTGGATGTGTCAAGTGGCGCTGCTGGTCTGACGATTGCTGGCACGGCAACTGATGACATATCAGGCGTAAAGCAAATGGTTGTGTATTTCGACAAGGGCTTGAGCTACTCATCACAGTTGGGGGGTGCATTTAGCACTTACACGTTACTTGGCAACTGGGGAATTTATGACAGTTGGTCGGACGGCGCTTCGACTCAAACGTACGGCATTTCTTCGACAAATACGAGCGGTGTTTACAACGTCACCCGAGTGGATTTGCAAGATGTTCAGGGCAATACCCGCACATACACCGCAACACAGCTTGCCGGAATGGGAATAAACACCAGCGTCAATTTGACGGGAGCCACACCGGATACGACTGCGCCCACACTGACAACCCTATCCATTCCGACCAGTGTGAATGTCTCAGGTGGCACAGCTGGTCTGACGATTGCTGGCACGGCAACTGATGACATATCAGGCGTAAAGCAAATGGTTGTGTATTTCGACAAGGGATTGAATTACTCATCACAGCTGGGGGGTGCATTTAGCACTTACACGTTACTAGGGAACTGGGGACTTTATGACAGTTGGTCGGACGGCGCTTCGACTCAAACGTACGGCATTTCCTCGACAAATACGGGCGGTGTTTACAACGTCAGCCATGTGGATTTGCAAGATGTTCAGGGCAATTCGCGCACATACACCGCGGCTCAGCTTGCCGGAATGGGAATAAACACCAGCGTCAATTTGACGGGAGCCACACCGGATACGACTGCGCCCACACTGACTTCTCCTAACCATTCCGACCAGTGTGAATGTTTCAGGTGGCACAGCGGGCCTGACGATTGCTGGCACGGCAACTGATGACATATCAGGCGTAAAGCAAATGGTTGTGTATTTCGACAAGGGATTGAATTACTCATCACAGCTGGGGGGTGCATTTAGCACTCACACGTTTCTTGGCAGCTATGGAATCTATGACAGTTGGGCGGACGGCGCTTCGACTCAAACGTACGGCATTTCTTCGACAAATACGAGCGGTGTTTACAACGTCAGCCATGTGGATTTGCAAGATGTTCAGGGCAATTCGCGCACATACACTGCTGCGCAGCTTGGCGGGATGGGAATAAACACCAGCGTCAATTTGATTGACGGCGTTAATCATGTTGCAACCAATAACACCCCCACCGGCACAGTCACCATCACCGGCACTGCCACCCAAGGCCAGACCCTGACCGCCGCCAACACCTTGGCCGACGCGGACGGCATCCCAACAATCGGCGCAGGTGCTATCAGTTACCAATGGCAGGCAGACGGCGTAGATATTGCAGGTGCCACCAGCAGCACTTTGGTTCTGGCTCAAGCCCAAGTTTCCAAGGCAATTACGGTCGTAGCCCGCTACACCGATGCGCAAGGCACTACAGAAAGCGTAGCATCCAGCGCCACCAGCGCGGTCGCCACGCCTGACGACTACGCCGACGACAGTGCGGGCGCAACCGCGTTGACCTTGGGCGTTGCCAAGAGCGGCAACATCGAGGTAGTTTCCGATCAGGATGTACTTCAAAGTTGATTTGGTCGCTGGACAGCGCTACTTGTTTGAAATGACTGCTTCTGGCGGTCGCTCGCTGGACACGGCCCACCTCTCTCTTTACAGCCCCAACGGCTTGGGTTTCCCAAGCGGGCTCGAGCGGTTTTGATGCAGACCTAGCCACTTTTTCCTACATTGCAAGCAGTTCAGGAACGGTTTACCTTGAAGCCTCTGAGTCCAGCGATGACTCAACCGGAAGCTATACCGTCAAAGCTTCCGTGGTTACCACGCCTGACGACTACGCCGACGACAGTGTGGGCGCAACTGCGTTGACATTGGGCGTTGCCAAGAGCGGCAACATCGAGGTAGTTTCGGATCAGGATTACTTCAAAGTTGATTTGGTCGCCGGACAACGCTACTTGTTTGAAATGACGGCTTCGGGCGTCGGCTCGTTGGATACGGCACACCTCTCTTACAGCCCCAACGGCTGGGGTTCTCGACCGTGAGCGGTTTGATGCAGACCGGCACCACTTTTTCCACATGCAAGCAGTTCAGGAACGGTTTACCTCAAAGCCTCTGAGTCCAGCGATGACTCAACCGGAAGCTATACCGTCAAAGCTTCCGTGGTTACCACCATAATGCTCCCACGGCAGCGCTGCGTCACGCACCGGCACCGCCAGCCAAGGCCAAACGCTGACCGCAGCCAACACACTGGCCGATGCTGACGGCATCCCAACAACCGGCGCAGGTGCTATTGGCTACCAATGGCAGGCAGACGGCGTGGACCTCGCAGGTTCCACCAGCAGCACGTTGGTTCTGGCCCAAGCCCAAGTTTCCAAAGGCAATTACGGTGCTAGCGCGCTACACCGATGCGCACGGCGGCGCCCGCCCCCCCCGCGCGGCCGCCGCCGGCGCACCGGCCCCCGGGCCGCGCCCCCC
Source organism: Candidatus Rhodoferax bjergmarkensis (assembly GCA_016708345.1). GTDB lineage: Bacteria > Pseudomonadota > Gammaproteobacteria > Burkholderiales > Burkholderiaceae_C > Rhodoferax > Rhodoferax bjergmarkensis. Next base: position 9,542 of record JADJFX010000005.1, on the reverse strand, counting down.
CCCCCCCCCCCCCCCCCGGGCGAAACCCGGCCCGCCCCCCCCCCGCGGCCCCCCCGGGGGGGCCCCCCCCCCCCCGGCGCGGGGGCGCCCCGGGGCGGGCCGCCGGGGGGGGCGGGCGGGGGGCCCCCCGCCCCCCCCCGGGGGGCGGGCCCCCGCCCGGCAGGGGCGCGGGCCCCCCCCCCCCGAGGCACTATAGAAAGCGTAGCGTCCAGCGCCACCGCCAGCGTTGCCAACACCAATGACAACCCCACCGGCGCTGTCACCATCAGCGGCACGCCCACCCAAGGCCAAACCCTGACCGCAGCCAACACGCTGGCGGATATTGATGGAATCCCAACAATCGGCGCAGGTGCGATTGCCTACCAGTGGCAGGCAGACGGCGTAGATATTGCAGGCGCTACCGGCAACGGCCAGCTTTCGCTGCGGTTCTGGCGCGCGCCAAGCCTAGGCCATTACGGTGCTAGCGCGCTACACAGATTCGCAAGGCACTATAGAAAGCGTAGCGTCCAGCGCCACCGCCAGCGTTGCCAACACCAACGACAACCCCACCGGCACAGTCACCATCAGCGGCACCCCCACCCAAGGCCAGACGCTTACCGCCGCCAACACCTTGGCCGATGCGGACGGCATTCCAACGACAGGCGCAGGTGCGATTGGCTACCAATGGCAAGCTGACGGTGTAGATATTGCAGGCGCTACCGGCAGCACGCTGGTTCTGACGCAAGCCCAGGTTTCCAAGGCAATTACGGTGCTAGCGCGCTACACGGATGCGCAAGGCACTATAGAAAGCGTAGCGTCCAGCGCCACCAGCGCTGTCACCAACGTCAACGATGGCCCTACTGGCAGCGTCACCATCACCGGCACCCCTACCCAAGGCCAAACCCTGACCGCCGCCAACACGCTGGCCGATATTGATGGCATCCCAACAACCGGCGCAGGTGCGATTGCCTACCAGTGGCAAGCTGACGGTGTGGACATTGCAGGTGCCACCAGCAGCACTGTGGTTCTGACGCAAGCCCAAGTTTCCAAGGCAATTACGGTGCTAGCGCGCTACACCGATGCGCAAGCCACCACAGAAAGCGTAGCATCCAGCGCAACCATTGCAGTTGCCAACACCAACGACGCCCCCACCGGCACAGTCACCATCACCGGCACTGCCACCCAAGGCCAGACCCTGACAGCAGCCAACACCTTGGCCGACGCGGACGGCATCCCAACAACCGGCGCAGGCGCTATCAGTTACCAATGGCAAGCTGACGGCGTGGATATTGCAGGCGCTACCGGCAGCACTTTGGTTCTGACGCAAGCCCAAGTTTCCAAGGCAATTACGGTGCTAGCGCGCTACACCGATGCGCAAGCCACTACTGAAAGCGTAGCATCCAGCGCCACCAGCGCAGTTGCCAACACCAACGACACGCCCACCGGCACAGTCACCATCACCGGCACGCCCACCCAAGGCCAGACGCTTACCGCCGCCAACACGCTGGCGGATATTGACGGCATCCCAACAACCGGCGCAGGCGCTATCAGTTACCAATGGCAAGCAGACGGCGTGGACCTTGTTGGTGCCACCAGCAGCACGCTGGTTCTGGCGCAAACCCAGGTTTCCAAGGCAATTACGGTGCTGGCGCGCTACACGGATGCGCAAGGCACTATAGAAAGCGTAGCATCCAGTGCCACCGCCAGCGTTGCCAACACCAATGACAACCCCACCGGCAGCGTCATCATCAGCGGCACCGCCACCACAAGGCCAAACCCTAACGGCAACCAACACCCTGAGGACGCCGACGGCCCGGCCACACCTGCCTATCAGCTACCAGTGGCAAGCCAATGGCATAGACCTCAGTGGTGCGACATCGGCCACCCTGTGATCGAATCAGACCAGCTTGGCAAAGCCATCACCGTTGTGGCCCACTACACGGATGCTCAGGGTGAGGATGAACGAGTCACCAGTGCAGCGACTGCGGCTGTTTCACATATCCCCAACAGCCCCCCCAGCCTTGCCTTGATCAGCGTGCTCACTGACAGCCGCATCCCGGAAAACACCAGTACGGCTGCGCACATCCAGGGGCCAACATCACTGTCACTGACGACACGCAGGGCAGCAACACGCTGAGCCTCATTGGTGTTGATGCCGCAAGCTTCGAGATTATTGGTACGGCGCTTTACCTTAAAGCCGGCGTCGTGCTGGACTTTGAGACCCAGTCAAATTATCAGCTGGCCGTTCAGGTCTCTGACGCGATCCTTGAGCGCCACCACACCCGCACCCACACCGGTAGGCTTCACTCTAACCGTGGTGAATGTGGAAGAGGACTCGCCGGTGAACCCGCAGCCGAATCCGACACCCGTGTTGCCCCCAGTTTCCTTGTGGTCCAGCCTACCTGACGAAGACGGAGACGGCACACCAGAATTGCTGGAAGCCTATGTCAAGCCGCTGGACGTGACAGGTGCCGTGGCCGGTGACGGCAATGGTGACGGCACAGCCGATTCACTACAGCAAAGCGTGGCCTCAGTGCCGTTCCTCAGCACGCCCACCGCCATATCAAGCCCAGCGGATGCACCGCCAGTGTTTATTACCTTGGTGGCTGACTCAATGAAGGGCAAGACCGACACGACAGCTGCCAACACCTCACAATTGCACAACGTGGAACAAAAAGATGCACCGGCTAACCTGCCTTCTATGGTGAAAATGCCGCTGGGGTTGATCTTTTTGACGCTGTCGGGTTTAAGCGGCACCAGTGGTGTGGGCGTGACCGAGACCTTCAGTCTGTACATTGATTCGACGCTGGGCACCAACGGTTACTGGAAATTGGACGCCAGCAACACTTGGGTGAATTTAGCCAGTAGCGTCTATGGCGGTGACATGGCCACCGAAGGTGACAAGACCCGGCTGGACTTCAGTATTACCGATGGTGGGCAGTTTGATGCGGACCACACCGTCAACGGCACGATTGTTGATCCGGGCGCAGCAGGTTTTATGCCTTTGAGCTTGGTCGGCTACGCGCCACTGTTGCCCGCTGACGGTTTCTACGCCAACCCCAACGCCAACTCCCACCCTTTCGGTGAGCAGTCTGCAGGGTATCTGGCGCAGCCCGGCGGGTGCGCCAAGTACGCTATCAGCGCTGGCCCTGCCTGATGGCAAAGTCTGGGCGTTGATCAGTAACACCAACAGCATCCGGGTGATCAAGGGCAGCTTTGCCGTGCAGGGTAATGCCTATCTGGCCAGCGCCAAGAGCTTCACCCTGGGCACCACGACCAGCACCAGCACGAGCCTGACGGCCACGGTGGTGGAGAAAACCAGCTTGAGCGGGGTCATCAGCACCGATAGTTTGGGTGAAAACTTCAGCTTGGCTTATCAGAGCCGCTATGACACCGCTGCCGCACTGGTCGACTTTGCCGGGGCGTGGAGCGCTACCCTAGGGCCGGGCACGGTGAACTGGTCGATTGGCAACTCCGGGGCCATCACCGGCACCCGCACCACCGGCTGCACCACACCGGGCAGTTGCAACTGCGCACGGAGCAAAAGGCGGTGGTGGATGCTGTTGTGAACGAGAACTGTGCCGGGGCGGTGAGCCAGCTCAGTGGTGTGGCGGTCAAGACCGAGGACAAGTTGGGGATCAGCATGCTGATGACCAACGCCGATGATTCAGCTGCCGTGGCGTTGAACCTTGGCCGGTGAGGTGACCGAGGCTCTGGTAGGCTGCTCCGCGTCGAGGCGCGCCGACTCTAGGCGGCGCGCAGCCAGTGCGGCAACACTGTAAGCACTCAAGAGTGCACAGGTGATTTGAAAATGGAATCAAACCCCGGCCAGCGTGCGAAGGCCGGTTGGGTCGATCAGGTTCAGCATCCGCCCCGAGCCACTGATGAGGCTGCGCTCGCGCAAATGGCGCAATATGCGTGACAGCGTCTCGGGCGCAATGCCAAGCTGCGCCGCGATGGAGCGCTTGCGCTGCTCAAGTTGAACAGCCATCACACCCTTGTCTCCCGTCTGCGCATGGCGCAAAAGCCATTCGGCACAGCGTGCCTCCGCATCTTTTGCAAGTCGACTGACTGCCAGTTCGGTTTGCTGGCGGTGCGCCGTCGCAACATCGCGCAAAATGGTCTGCGCGGCTGCGGGCATATCAGCCAGTGATCGACGAAATTCCGTCACCAATACCCGCCTGAAGGTCACCTCGGTGTCTGCCATGGCATCAACGACACTGGGCAAGTTGAGCACGGCGGCGGTAGCCTCCAGCCAGCAAGGCCCCTGCACCACGCCCAGCTGATGCTCCATGGCCTCGCCATTCATCAAAACCAGCGCCATCCGACCTGACCTAAGGTAGTTGACCCAAGGAGATGAAGCAGCACGCTTGAGCAATAACTCTCCGCGCGCAGCGACTTGTCTTGGAATGGAAGGGTCAATGGTCTGAACAGGCAACATGGCACCGACTTTGCCGCGCTTGCACCCCATCTACTTTGAGCAAAATCAAACAACCATGAGGAAAGCTTACAAAACCATGACAATTCGGAAATCATTGACATGGGTAAATGTCGATCCCGTGCTGAACTGATCGCCCCGACACCCTCGCTCCCCCAGGTAAGCCGCCCTAACCTTGGGATCACTCAGCATTTCTTTGGCCTGACCCTGACATGGTGACAAGACCAGACTCCATGACATAAGCCCGGTTGGCAATGGCCAAAGCACGGCTCGCGTTTTGCTCCACCAGCAACACGGTCACGCCTTGCATGCACCTCGCGCACCACTTCAAAAATCTTGTCCACCATGAGGGCGACAGGCCCATGGACGGTTCATCGAGCAGCAGCACTTCGGCCGGCTCATCAAAGCCCGCCCATGGCCAGCATTTGCTGCTCACCTCCACTCATGGTGCCCGCCAGTTGGCTGCGGCGCTCTTTCAGGCGCGGAAAAAGGGCAAACATCTTGTCAATGTCGGCCCGCAATGTCCGCCTTGTCATCACGAACATAAGCGCCCATCTGCAGGTTCTCGGTGATTGTCATGCGGGCAAAAACACCGCGACCTTCCGGCACCATCGCCAGTCCCTGCTTGACCAAGTCCCAAAGGGCCTTGCCCCGAATGCTCCTGCCCAGCACTCAATGTCGCCATCGTTGATCGGCAGACTGCCAGGTGATGGCTTTCATGGTGGTGGTCTTTCCCGCACCGTTGGAGCCGATCAGCGACACCAGCTCGCCCTCGCACACCCTCAAAGTCAACGCCCTTGACGGCCTGAATACCGCCATAAGCGACCTTGAGCCCAGTGACCTTCAAAAGGACATTAGCCATGTCAATGCCCGCTGGTGCCAAGATAGGCCTCAATGACCTTTGATTTTGCTGTACTTGCGCCGGAGTGCCAGCGATTAGCTTGCCATAGTCGAGCACCGTCACCCCTGTCGCAGCCATCACCAGTTTCACATCGTGTTCGATCAACAAAATCGTGTGCTTGTCGCGGCGAATTTTTTTCAATCAGCTCGCGCAGCATCACTTTTCGGTCGCGTTCATGCCAGCGGCCGGGTTCGTCCAGCGCGATCAATTGGGGTCGGTGTGGGCCAGCACGGGCAATCAAGGCGGCGTTGATCGCCGTAGCTTGGTGTGCGGGCCTTGTAGTCGGCCAGTTTGCCAATGCCCACGTACTCGCCAGTTCTTGCGCTCTTGCTGCAATGGCGGCTTCTTCTGCCTGAAGCCCGGAGAACGAAAGATAGCGGCCATCATTCCCCGAACGGGTGCGAACATGACGCCCTTCACTATCACGTTTTCCAGCGCCGTCATGTCTGAAAACAAGCGAATATTCTGAAAAAGTGCGAGCGATACCTGCCTTGGCAACCAAATGCACGGCTTTTGGTTGGTACTTTTGCCCGCCAGCTCAAAACTGCCACTGTCCGGCGTGTAAAGCCCCGTCAACACATTGCAAAAGTGGTTTTGCCAGCCCCTGTTGGGGCCGATGATGCTACAAACCCGACCACGCTGGATCTGAATGCCGACATCGTTGAGTGCCTGTAGGCCACCAGCGCTTGGACACGCCACAACGTTCAGTACCGTATCGCCCAAGGGGGCTTGAGGCAGCTTTCATCATTTCACATTCAAAAGGATTTACCATGCTCAGGCGATGGCCACAAAACCACGCGGGCGCAAGAGCATGATGCTGATCATGGCAAGGGCAATCAGCAACTGGCGCAGAATTGATGTATCCGTGCGGCCATCGGTCGCGGCCTGCAGTCATGTGCCACATAGCGCAGCACCTCGGGCAAGGCCGACAGCAGCACAGCACCCAAATGACGCCCGGCAGGTGCCCAATGCCGCCCAGCACCACCATGGCGACAATCATCACCGACTCCATCAGGCTGAAAGACTCGGGCGAAATAAAACCTGAAACGACGCAAACATGGCACCCGGACACGCCGCCAAACGTGGCCCCATGCCGAACGCCATCAGCTTGAGGTTGCGGGTGTGGATGCCCATGGCCTTGGCGGCAATTTCATCTTCCCGGATCGCCATCCAAGCGCCCCACGCGAGAAAACCGCAGCCGGTGTGAGATCAGCACGCTGAACAAAACCAGCGTCAAGAACAAATAGTAGTACAGCGACACCGACGCCAGCTCGTAGCCGCCAATGACAATTTTTGCCCAGATTCAGCCCGGAAAACTTATGAATCAATCTGCCCCTAGCCCTTTGGGACTGTTGGTGATATTGACCGGCTGGTCCAGGTTGTTCATGAATACTGAATGATTTCTTCCAAAACCCAAGGTGACGATGGCCAGATAACCCCGTGCAAACGCAGTGTGGGCGCGCCCAGCAGCACGCCAAACAAGCTCGCCGTATGGCAGCCGCCGGGATCGCTATCCACAGAGGGGTATGCATGCCTTGGGGAAACATCGCCGCCAGCATCGGGAAAGTGTCTGTCAGGTGCGGAGAAGCCAACAGGCTATACATATAGGCCCCAATGGCAAAAAGGCCACGTAACCCAAGTCCAGCAGTCCGGCGTACCCGACCACAATATTGAGCCCCAGCGCCAGCAGCACATAGCAGCGCCATGTCGGCAATGCGCACCCAAAAGCGTTACCGTGGCGCTGCAACTCCAGCGGCAGCACCAGCAAGGCCATGGCGGCCAGCACAATCAGGTATGATTTTTGTGTTTTTGTTCATGAGTTTCTAAGGTGTTGAGTGACAGAGCTTACACAACGCGCGTGCTACGGCCAGTCCCAAAAGTCTCAGGCACGGTCCGCCACCCGCTCACCTAGCAAAACCCGGAGGGCCGCAGCGTCAGCACAATGATCAAAACGACAAAGGCAAAGATGTCGAATAGTGGCTGCCCAGCACGCCACCGGTTCGCGGCCCGATGTAGCCTGCACCCAGTGACCTGATCAGGCCCAGCAAAATGCCGCCCACCACGGGCCCCGCCAGATTGCCGATGCCGCCGAACACCGCCGCCGTAAAAGCCTTGAGCCCCGGCAAAACCCATGGCGTGATGCACCGTTCCATAGCTGGCGGCCCACATCACACCGGCAGTTGCCGCCAGCACTGCACCACCATAAGGTGGCAGAAATCACCACATCCGGCTTCGACGCCCATCAGCGCCGCCACACGCGGGTTTTCAGTCGTCGCGCGTATGGCCCGGCCCAGTTTTTGTGAAATTAACCAGCCAATCAGCAGCGCCAGCGAGACGGCAGTGATGCTCGAAATCAGCACTTGCGTCGGCGTGATCACCGCGCCGGCCACTTTCCATCGGCGTGCCGGGCAAGGTGGAAACGGTTTGTAGTTGGGTTTCCAGATGATCATGGCCAGCGTCTGCAGTAAGATGGACACGCCAATAGCCGTGATGAGCGGCGCCAGTTTGGGCTGTTGCGCAGGGGCCGGTAAGCCACTTTTTTCAATCACAAAATTAAGGCACCAGCGACCACAGGTAATCACCAATGACAGTAACAGAATCACATAACCGTGCGCTTGCGGCAAGGCATCCTGCATGTATCCAATGGCAGTCCAACTGGTCAGGCAACGACCATCAGCAATTCGCCATGCGTGAAGTTGACCAGGCCAATAATGCCGTAAAACCGCGGTGTAGCCCAGCGCCACCAAGGCATACATGCCGCCCCAACACCACACCGTGATGATCCGTTGCATGAGGTATCCATAAAATTCTCCGACTTTTTTGATCGGCGCAGGCGTCAGCAGCGGGCCGGACCAATTGCCGGCGACTGTAGCCAGCGGTATGGTTACCTCGTTCGATCCAGCCCTGACGCCATCACCTATCATTTGACGGGCCGATGAGCAGCCCTCAAGGAGAATCAAATGGTTTGATACCGGCTTTGCTGGGATGGTTTGGCCGCATGGTATTGTCGTTGCTGTCATTTTTTCCGTAGCGACCGGTGGACGGCCGTGCTCTATGCCGTTAACCCATGGGCAACAGCGCAGAGCGGCGAATGGCCAAGACACCGTCCCATTGTTGTGAGTGAGCGGCGCAAAGGAGAAAACCCGGTATTTTGTACGCCAACTTGCCGAGGAGACCCAAAGGACCCGTCGCTGGTGCCATGGCCTGCCACCCCAGCGGAACCGCGTACAGGTAGGTGAAGCTCAACACCGCATGGACACGGTCAGCGACAAGCCGCGGCAGTTTGAAGTCATCTGGGACGACCGTGATCACGAGTCATGGAGAGTCGCTACCGACTGGAGGGTCAAAACCTGTGCTGGTCGAATCAAGAGGGCGCGATCCGGCGATTGGGTTCGCGGCAAGGTGCTTGCGGTGCTGACGCTGGTCATCTGGAAGACCACAAAGTGGGTGGCGCAGGCGCAGGCCGCAGCAAACCAGCCAACGATTGATTGGGAGTGGTTTGACAATCGCCTAGTTCACCTGACTCTGAACCATCCGCTGCCCAGCAGATGAAAAGTTTCTTCCAAAGTGCCGCTTGCAGCTCCGGCAAAAACTCACGCGTATTGGAGATCGTGTTGTGATCGGTGGCGGATAACTTCTGTCGGAGGCCACCCTTGAAAACGCGCGAACAACTTCGGTGCTTGAACGGGGAAAACGACCTCGCCGCGTTCTGCAGCGATGATCGGGGGGGCCGTCACAGTCGGCGCGTAGAGACCCGAGTTGTGCTTGTCACGCAGCAGCCAATTGATCGGAAGTACGGAACTGGAGCCGCCGCGATTTCCGCCGAACTGTCGTAAGGCGTGATCAGGACCAACTGGGGGTACCGGCTGCTCGCTGGCCAGCCCTCACAGCAACACCGGTGCCCAGACTTCGCCCTATCACAACCACGTTGGGATGCTGCGCATGAACTTTTTCAAACAAAGATTGGGCGTCGCGGTGATTGGACACCTCGGTGGGTGTACCTGAACCGCCACCAGCCTCGGTAATGAAGCAAACATGCGGGCGTGCTGTGGAAACGCCTTGTCAAAGTCCGGGAGATTGAGCGATACATCCTCCGTATCGCCGCCAAAGTAGATGATCGTGTTCGGGCCAACATGCGCTCCGATTGAAACGATAAGTTCCTCCCCCCGCTTGGCAGAACGCGGGTCGATTGCAGCCGTGATGACCGGGCGCGCTTGTGGGTAG
>JADJFX010000004.1 GCA_016708345.1 Candidatus Rhodoferax bjergmarkensis | reverse complement strand
TAAAACTGCGACGATGGTTGATTTCCAAAATGTCAAAATGTTCAAGCAAATGAGGAATAGCTTCAAACAACACACCTGCATCAACGACGTATTTATGGTCTAAGCGCTCAAGCATGGCCGCTTTGGCATTTAAGGCTTCAAGGTTAATAGACGCAAAATGAGCCTCTAACCAGTCTTTAGTGTTTGCGGTAGTAAACATTTATCTTGACCATGTCATTGATATAATCGAGCGAAATGACATGATAGGACATCACTTCTACCCCTAATAGCTGCGAAAGGTTATGAATCATGGTTGAAGGGTCTGCAAGCACACAGGACTCAATTTTATCGAGGGTGAGATTGAGGCTGCTGACAGAGTGCAGAATTTTGGGGTGATCGATAATAAACGTGCCGATCAGAACCAACGTCGCTATAGCTACCACCAGCGGCAAGGTTGTTCCTTGTACGGCACAAATCACCGCGATGGAAACGCTGCCAAAAAAGTAAGTAATTTCAATTTTACTGATTTGTTCTGAGCGCAGTGTGAATAAAGCCAAAATCGCAAATAAGCCAAAACCACCTGCCACACCAAATTCAGCTTTTGATAAAACAGTCAAGACCGAGAATATAAAAATGTTGAACAACGCAGCGGAAGTCACCAATTCTTTATTTCTGTACCGCGGATAATAAATAACAAACATCAGCAAAATCATTGCGATGGCGTTAACCAGAAATCTTGAAATCAATGTGCCGAACGCATTATTTGTTATCAGGTCGATCATGGATTGTTCGTGGTATGGGTGCTTGACTTGGTCAGGGTATCAGTTTTTTCGGAATTCGGTGCGCTAGTCGGGCAAAGAGTGTTTGAGATACGCTTATGCTATAAAAACGCTATCAAAAAAGGAGCTGCTTGCGCAGGTAGGACGTGCGCAAACGGCATATTTATCCTTGAACCTGTCACCAAAACGTCAGCCGCTTGGGGAAAAGTCAACGACTCCAGCGTTAACACTTCAAAGCCCACGATGTTGCGGCTTATTTTGCTGTATTTCACAGCAATCAGGTGAATCGGCTTGCTGCGTACCTTGTATTTAGGGATGCAGAAATCACAAATATCCCATTTCTGGCGGTACTGGCGGACGCATTGCGTCGTTGCAATCCGCTCGTTTAGCTGGCTAAAGTTCACGTCTTGCGCCTGGCACTGCATCCCGTCAGCACTCGCCATGAACGGTACATTTGCAATTTCTGCATCCCTTATTGGCGGTCTGGAGCTTTTGCAGCGCGCGGCCCTCGGGGGTGATGCTTAAGTTTCGAGCATGGGTGCAATCTCTGGATGCCGATGGGCAGTTTGCGCCGTCCAAGTGGACTGCTGTGAGCTGAAGAAAGGCTTGAGGTCATGTTTGCATTCTGGGAAAACAGGGTGACGATGACGGATGCTGGTGGTTTTGGAGCCAGCGCATGAGCCACGTGGTCAAGTTCGAATCAGGCAAATTGGTTTGTTCTGTTTGCTATAAAGAAGGGAGCTGCTTGCGCAAGCAGAGCGTGCGGTAGCGGGCATTTTTTTATGGAAAAAATAAAGACGGAAAACTATGTGGAAATCAAGACCAAACTGCATGATAGGTTCTGTAAATCTGCACCTTGGGTTGTGATTGCGATTGCGTCATACGCCATTGGGCAAAGATTTCCCACGATAATTGCCTTACTGCGAGGATTACCCCATGACAACTACACATTTTGGCTACAAATCGGTGGACGAAACCGAAAAAGCAAAGCACGTGCGCGGCGTATTTGACTCGGTTGCGTCCAAGTATGACCTGATGAACGACCTGATGTCTGCCGGCTTACACCGCGCCTGGAAGGCGTTCACGGTGCTGCGGGCGGACATTCGTGAAGGCTACCAAGTGCTGGACATTGCCGGGGGCACGGGTGATCTGGCGCTGGCGTTTTCCAAAAAAGTAGGCAAAAGCGGGCGCGTGGTGCACACCGACATCAACGAGGCCATGCTGCGCACCGGGCGCGACCGACTGCTCGATGCTGGTGTGACGCTGCCAACTTTGGTGTGTGATGCTGAAAAGTTGCCTTTTCCCAACAATCATTTTGATGTGGTGAGTGTTGCGTTTGGTCTGCGCAACATGACGCACAAGGACGTTGCGCTGGCCGAGATGAACCGGGTGCTCAAACCTAACGGCAAGCTGCTGGTGCTGGAATTTTCCAAGGTGGCCAAGCCGCTGGAAAAAGCCTACGACTGGTATTCATTCAATGTGTTGCCAAATCTGGGCAAGCTGGTCACGGGCGACGAAGCGAGCTACCGTTATCTGGCGGAGTCGATTCGTATGCATCCGGGTCAGGAAGAATTAAAGGCCATGATGGTCAAAGGTGGATTCGGTCATGTGGATTATCACAACATGACCGGTGGTCTGGTGGCTTTGCATGTTGGAATCAAGTGCTAAGGGATGCGTGATGCTTGAGGCAGCGGGATTGATCCCAACTTGGTGTTTTGTCGGGTCGTGTGTAAAGTTATCAAGCGCAGTTCATATTTGAATGCGCTCATTGTTTGGAGAAGATATGAAATTTTGGACTTTTGTCTTGGCGGTATTTTTGACCTTGGCAGGTTTCAATGCCGAGGCCAAGCGAATGGGCGGTGGCCGGTCGGTTGGACAGCAGTCCAGTAATGTGACGCAGCGCCAAGCCGCACCGTCACAGGGAGCAGCCACACCGGCACCAACTTCTCCTGCTGCGGCTGCTCCGAAGCGTCCTTGGGGTGCCATGTTGGGCGGTTTGGCTGCTGGCTTGGGCCTGGCCTGGCTGGCCAGTTCGCTGGGCATGGGAGAAGCTTTTGGTCAGTTCATGATGTTTGCGCTACTGGCCTTGGTCATCATGATGGCGGTGGGCTGGTTTATGCGTTCACGCAAAGCGGCCCAGTCGCAGAGCGCGGGCCATGCCCCTTTTGCATTTCAAGGGGCAACACCCGCTGGCATGGCACCAGCACCTACCAGCTACCGTCCTGAAAACGTCGGCAACGACGCCTCGGCGCGCCCTTGGGAGCGCAACAGCATGGGGTTTACGGCGGCACCAGCGGCGCAAGGCTCGATGATTGGCTCTGGCTTGTCCGGCTCGCAAAGCTGGGGTATTCCGGCGGATTTTGATACTGCAGGTTTTCTTCAATCGGCCAAGGCCAATTACGTTACTTTGCAGGCGGCGTGGGACAAATCCGACATCAATGCCTTGCGCGCCATGATGACCGACACGATGCTGAAAGAAATTCAGGCACAACTGATCGCGCGCGAGACCCAGGCCGGTGCCGCAGCCAATGTGACCGATGTGGTCATGATTGAAGCGCAATTGCTGGGCATTGAGGACAGGGGCACCGAGTACATGGCCAGCGTCGAGTTTTCCGGCATGGTTCGCGAAGAGGTTTCGGCCGGCCCCAGCCCGTTCCGCGAGGTCTGGAACATGACCAAGTCCAAGAGCGGCTCAGGTGGCTGGCTGGTGGCCGGGGTGCAGGCTTTGCAATAGCGGCTGACCGGCGCGAACACCTGATTGAATTCAGGGAATAATGGGGGACTATGGCAACACAGTCCCCTTTTTCATTGCTGGAGGGTTTTCTTCAAAACCTTCCCCTTCCCGCTATTGAACCACCCGCTTGGGCCGTCGATGAGGTTCAGCACCGCATTGTCCTGCTGCTGAACCACATCTTGTCGCAAGAGCCACAGGCTACCAGCCGTCTGGCAAGGCAAAAAGGACAGGTTGTGCTCGTGCAGTGGCGCTCTATTGCTCTGAAAATGGTAGCAACTCCGGCCGGTTTGCTGGATAGGGCTCTGACCGACGCGACACCTGATTTGACGCTGGCCGTCACCGAAGAATCTCCCCTTGCCTTGGTGCAGGTGGCTTTGCGTGGTGACAAACCCACGGTGCGTATCGAAGGCGATGTGCAACTGGCGGCCGAGGTGAACTGGCTGGTTGACCATGTTCGCTGGGATATGGAGGAAGACCTTGCCAAGGTCATAGGTGATGCGCCCGCCCATGCGCTGGGCCAAGCGGCACGTGGCATGGCACTTGCGCTGCGACAGTTTTTGGGGACTTCTGCGCCGGGCAACCCGGACAAGGCATCGGCATGACGCGCCTGTTTCGTGGGGTTTTTATCGTCTGGGTGGTCTTGCGCTATGGACTGGATCAGTTGGTTCTGACAGCCTTTAACAAACCGCGCCTGACCTTTCTTGCACGTGTGCTGTCGGTCGGTCGCAATTTGCAGGCACCGCGCGGTCAGCGCATTCGTGAGGCGCTGGAAGAGTTGGGGCCGATTTTTGTCAAATTTGGGCAGGTGCTGTCAACCCGGCGTGATTTGCTCCCGGTCGATGTGGCCGACGAGCTGGCGCGTTTGCAAGACCGGGTGCCGCCGTTTGACAGCGACGTGGCCATTGCCACCATCGAGCGCGCATTCAATAAAAAAGTGGGCGACATTTTTGTATCCTTTGATCGCGAGCCCATCGCCAGTGCATCGATTGCGCAGGTTCATTTCGCAATTTTGAAAGACCGCAGCGGGCAACACCGGGAGGTGGCCGTCAAAGTGCTCAGACCCGGCATGCTGACGGTCATCGACAAAGATCTAAGCTTGATGCGCATGATGGCGGGCTGGGTCGATGGTCTTTCGGCCGATGGAAAGCGGCTCAAACCGCGCGAGGTAGTAGCCGAGTTTGACAAGTACTTGCACGATGAACTCGACCTTGTGCGCGAGGCTTCCAGCGCGGCCCAGTTGCGCCGCAACATGGCCGACCTGGAGCAGGTGCTGATTCCCGAGATGATGTGGGATTACTGTTCCACCGACGTGATTGTGATGGAGCGCATGCACGGGGTGCCGATCAGTCAGGTGGACCGTTTGCGCGCGGCTGGGGTGGATATTCCCAAACTGGCACGAGATGGTGTCACCATCTTCTTTACGCAGGTGTTTCGGGATGGTTTTTTCCATGCTGACATGCACCCGGGCAATATTCAGGTCAGCATTGCCCCAGCCACGTTTGGCCGGTATATCTCACTGGATTTCGGTATCGTTGGCACACTGACCGAGTCGGACAAAGAGTATGTGGCGCAAAATTTTGTCGCTTTTTTTCGGCGCGACTACAAGCGGGTGGCCCAGCTGCATATTGAGTCGGGCTGGGTGCCACCGACGACCCGGGTGGACGAGCTGGAGTCGGCCATTCGTTCCGTGTGCGAGCCCTATTTTGACCGGCCTCTGAAGGAAATTTCACTCGGTTTGTTGCTGATGCGCTTGTTTCAAACTTCGCAGCGTTTTGATGTTGAAATTCAGCCGCAGCTGGTGCTGTTGCAAAAGACTTTGCTCAACATCGAAGGTTTGGGTCGCCAGCTGGACCCCGATCTGGACCTTTGGAGCACGGCCAAACCGTTTTTGGAAAAGTGGATGATCGACCAAGTGGGCCCTGGCAGGCTGATGGAGCAATTGCGCCGAGAAGCGCCCCAATACGCCAAACTGATCCCCGAATTGCCACGGCTTTTGTACGATTTTCTTCAAAATGGCAAGCCCGGCGGGGGACGGGAACTTAGTGAGCTTTTGGCAGAGCAAAAGCGCACCAACAGTTTGCTGCAAGCGCTGGTCTATGGGGGCGTGGGTTTTATGCTGGGGTTGCTGGCCATGCAGTTTATTGTTCGGGTGCGAATTTTTTGATGGTTGTTTTGATGGAGGCGTGCGAAACCACGACGCCCTATAATCGAAGGCTTTGCAACTTGATATCAGAACCACATCGTCATGCCAATTTATGCCTATAAATGCGAGTCCTGCGGGTTTGCCAAAGACGTTTTGCAAAAAATTTCAGACGCACCACTGACCGATTGCCCCACCTGTGGCGCGGCCGCTTTCAAAAAGCAACTTACGGCAGCTGGTTTTCAGTTAAAGGGGTCTGGCTGGTACGCAACCGATTTCAAAGGTGGTGCAACAGCAGCGGGCGCTGCTGCTACGGGCGCAGCCTCTGACGCGACCGATGGCAAGCCGGCTGAGAGTTCTGGCACCAAGACAGATGCAGCCCCAGCAACGCCCCCTGCTGCATCAGGTGGTTGCGGCGGCTCATGTGCTTGCCACTGATTTATTTTCCGCTTAACTGCAGGCGTTTTTCGTGCCCATCAAGAAGTACCTGTTAACTGGCCTGTTGGTCTGGTTGCCACTGGCTATTACCATCTGGGTGCTGTTGTGGCTGGTGGGCCTGCTTGACGCTATTTTTGGCGGCTTGCTCACGGGTATAGCGGCGGTCAGCCCCGCTTCAACCGGTGTTCTGATCGATCAAATGCGCCGCATCCCTGGCTTGGGGGTGATACTTGTGTTTTCAGCGCTCTTGTTGACCGGGGCGCTGGTTTCCAATGTCGCAGGCCGCTGGTGGTTCAATCAGTGGGACAAGCTTTTTACCAACATCCCGGTTTTCAAGTCCATCTACAACAGTGTGAAAAAAGTGTCCGATACACTTTTTTCCACCAATGGCAATGCGTTTCGTACTGCGCTGCTGGTTCAGTATCCACGTGCAGGGGTGTGGACTGTTGCGTTCCAGACCGGGGCTCCGGGCGGTGAGGTGGCCGCACATTTGGGCGCTGATTTTGTGAGCGTTTATGTGCCCACCACGCCCAATCCGACCAGCGGATTTTTTCTGATGCTGCCGCGTTCTGACGTCATTGAACTGAAGATGACGGTCGACGAGGCGCTGACCTATGTCATTTCGATGGGGTCGGTGGCACCGACCCCGGCGGTGCTTCCCCTTAAATGATTTTTGTTGACAACCGTGCCGCCGTTACAAGCGGGCTTTGAAAGCTGTTCTATGTCCATGCGTTCCCACTATTGCGGTCTTGTGACCGAAGCCCTGTTGGGCCAATCCGTTCGCCTGTGCGGCTGGGTGAATCGTCGTCGTGACCACGGCGGTGTTATTTTTGTCGATGTTCGCGACCGTGAAGGTTACGTGCAGGTGGTATGTGACCCGGACCGTGCCGACATGTTCAAGGCTGCCGAGGGTCTGCGCAACGAGTACTGTGTTCAGATCAAAGGTGTGGTGCGTGCTCGCCCCGAAGGCACCACCAACGACAACCTCAAGAGCGGCAAGATCGAGGTGCTGTGCCATGAGTTGACGGTGCTGAACCCATCGGTCACGCCGCCCTTTCAGCTGGATGATGAAAACCTCAGCGAGACCACACGCCTGACCAACCGGGTGCTGGATTTGCGCCGCCCCTATATGCAAAACAACCTGATGCTGCGCTACCGCGTGTCGATGGAAGTGCGCAAGTTTTTGGATGCCAATGGTTTTATTGACATCGAAACCCCCATGCTGGGCAAGTCAACACCGGAAGGTGCACGGGATTATCTGGTGCCCAGTCGCGTGCATGAAGGGCACTTTTTTGCCTTGCCGCAAAGCCCTCAGTTGTTCAAGCAGCTTTTGATGGTGGCCGGCTATGACCGCTACTACCAAATCACCAAGTGCTTCCGCGACGAAGACCTGCGCGCAGACCGTCAACCTGAATTTACGCAGATTGATATTGAAACCTCGTTTCTGAGCGAGCAGGAAATCCGCGACATGTTCCAGGGCATGATCACCAGTGTGTTCAAGAACACGCTCAATGTCGATCTCGGCGAGTTCCCTGTCATGGCTTATTCCGAGGCTATGCACCGTTATGGCTCCGACAAGCCTGACCTGCGCGTCAAGCTGCAGTTCACAGAGCTGACCGATGTCATGGCCGATGTGGATTTCAAGGTGTTTTCCGGTGCTGCCACCATGAAAGGTGGCCGTGTGGTGGGCTTGTGCGTTCCTGGTGGTTCGGTCGAGGGCGGCGGTATCAGCCGTGGCGAGATCGATGCTTACACCGAGTTCGTCAAGATCTACGGTGCCAAGGGTCTGGCTTACATCCGTGTGAACGACGTATCCAAAGGCCGCGACGGTTTGCAAAGTCCGATCGTGAAAAACATCCATGACAAGGCGATTGCCGAAGTTTTGGCCCGCACTGGTGCCCAAAATGGTGACCTGATCTTTTTTGGTGCCGACAAAGAAAAAATCGTCAACGACGCCATCGGGGCGCTGCGCATCAAAATCGGCCACAGCGAGTTTGGCAAGAAGAACGCCTTGTTCGAAAAAGCCTGGCGTCCGATGTGGGTGGTTGACTTTCCGATGTTCGAGTACGACGAAGAGTCGCAGCGCTACACGGCCGTGCACCACCCGTTTACCGCACCCAAAGAGGGGCATGAAGACTGGATGGTGACAGCGCCCGAAAAATGCATTTCCCAAGGCTATGACATGGTGCTTAATGGCTGGGAAATGGGCGGTGGCTCGGTGCGTATCCACCGTGCCGATGTGCAGCAAAAAGTGTTCGATGCCTTGAAGATCACGCCGGAAGAAGCGCAAGATAAATTCGGCTTTTTGCTCGATGCCCTGCAATACGGCGCACCACCGCACGGCGGCCTGGCCTTTGGTCTGGACCGCATTGTGACCCTGATGACCGGTGCCGAGTCGATCCGCGATGTGATCGCCTTCCCCAAGACCCAGCGCGCGCAATGTCTGCTCACCAAAGCACCCAGTACGGTGGACGAGAAGCAACTGCGCGAGTTGCACATCCGCTTGCGCCCGGCCGAGCTCAGCAAGGCCGGTTGATGCCATTGTGAGCAGGGCTCAGGCACAATCAAAGGACGCCTCATAAGCGTCCTTTTTTTATGGTTACTTACAAAATTCCCCAATCCGTCCTTGTGGTCATTTACACCCCGGCGCTGGACGTTTTGCTGATCAAGCGCGCCGATGCGCCTGATTTTTGGCAGTCCGTGACCGGCAGCAAAGACACGCTGGACGAGCCGTTTGAGCAGACGGCGGTGCGTGAAGTGGGTGAGGAAACCGGAATTGACTGCAGTGCGGGCACATCCCTGGCAACCTGTCTGCATGACTGGCAGCTTGAAAATGTGTATGACATTTATCCTCGCTGGCAGCACCGGTATGCACCCGGCATCACTCGCAACACCGAGCATCTTTTTGGTCTCATGGTGCCAGCTGGAACTGCGATTCGGTTAAGTCCGGGTGAACATACTGACTACCAGTGGCTGCCCTACCTGCAGGCGGCAAAGGCTTGCTTTTCACCCTCCAATGCCGAGGCGATTTTGCTGCTGCCAAGGTTGGCTCTCTCAAAGGATTTCGCATGAAGACCATCCGTGTTGCCACTTACAACATCCACAAGGGGGTGCAGGGCCTGGGGCCGCAGCGCAGGCTGGAAATACACAATCTGGCCGACGCGGTAGGTCAGTTCAACGCTGACATTGTGTGCCTGCAAGAGGTGCGCAAGCACCACCGGGGCGAAGAAGAGTATTTCACCCGCTGGCCAGACATGCCGCAGGCTGACTTTCTCGCGCCAGATGGCTACGAGGCTGTTTACCGCACCAACGCCTACACCCGCCACGGCGAGCATGGCAATGCCATGCTGACGCGCTGGCCGGTGGTGACCCATCAGCATGAAGATATCTCGGACCATCGGTTTGAACAGCGTGGCCTGTTGCATGTTCAGGTGCTGGTGCACGGGCAACCGGTGCATGTGGTGGTGGTGCATTTGGGGCTGATCCGCGCCAGCCGCGCGCGCCAGGTGGCGCAGTTGCAACGCTATATTGAAAGGGAAGTTCCCGCAGCCGAGCCGCTGCTGGTGGCGGGTGACTTCAATGACTGGGGAAGCTTGGTGCGCAATGCCCTGTATGCGGCAAATTTGAGAACATTCGAAGCGTCCCAGCAGCCCACTTTTCCGGCTCGTTTGCCACTGGTGCAACTGGACTACGTGTATGGCCGAGGCCTGGTGCCGCTGGGGGTTGAGGTTCCCCGTGGACGCAGCTGGTGGCGCATGTCGGACCATTTGCCATTGATTGCCGAGTTCGCCCTGGCCCACTGACTGCGAGAACGCATGCCGCAATTTCGACCCGGTCACCAGCTTCAATTGCTGCAGGGGGGGCAGGAATTTTTTCCTGCGCTCATCAGCGCGATTGAGCAAAGCAAGCAAGAAGTACGCATGGAGACCTACATTTTCGACGTGCAGGCTTCTGGGGAGGGGGTGGCTTGCGCGCTGGAGCGCGCGGCGCAGCGCGGGGTGGCGGTGTATTTGGTGGTGGACGGCGTGGGTACTGCAGACTTTCCGGTTGAGTGGGAACAGCGTTTTCATGCGGCCGGCGTCAATTGGCGCATTTTTTCACCGATGGGTCGCTTGGGTCTGTTGATTCCCAGCCGCTGGCGGCGATTGCACCGAAAACTGTGCGTGGTGGATGGCAGCATCGCTTTTTGCGGTGGGATCAACGTGCTGGATGACTTTTATGACCCCAACCATGGGGTTCTGACCTCGCCACGGTTTGATTTTGCGGTGCGGGTCAGGGGGCCTCTGGTGCAGGCCATTTATGAGGTGATGGCGCTGTTTTGGCTGCGTTTGCAGGCAGCGCATACCGTGCGGCTGAGCGATTTTTCGACCGCCTGGCAGGCGCTTCGTGCGCGTTCACGCACTGAAGCGGCCGCCCGAGTGGTTGGCGAGGGGCACAACACCAAAGCCGAGCTCATATTGCGTGACAACCTGCGCAACCGTTCGCGCATTGAGCGCAGCTACCGGCAAGCCATTGGCGAAGCGCGGCAAGAAATCATCATTGCCAATGCCTATTTCTTGCCGGGTGCCAAACTGCGCAAGGGCTTGATTCATGCTGCGCGCCGGGGAGTGCGGGTGCGTTTGCTGCTTCAGGGGCGCTATGAGTATTTCATGCAGTACCACGCTGCCCAGCCGGTTTACGATGTGCTGCTGGCCGCAGGCGTTGAGATTTACGAGTATTCAGTGAGTTTTCTGCATGCCAAGGTTGCGGTTATCGACGGGCATTGGGCCACGGTGGGTTCTTCCAATCTGGACCCATTGAGTCTGTTGCTGGCCCGTGAGGCCAATGTGGTGGTGGACGACCTCACATTTGCCAGAAATTTGCGCGCCCGGCTGGTGCATGCCATGGAGCATGGTGGCGCACGGGTAGACCCGTCTATCTACGCCAACCGGCCATGGCGACAGCGTCTGCTCGACCACCTTGCCTATGCACTGATGCGAATCATGCTGTTCCTGAGTGGAAAACGCTATTAATTTAATAGCTGCTTACGCAGAATCTACGGGCGCAACAGGCTAAAAACCCTACTCTTAAAACGCTGGTACCATTCTTTCATGTTAATGAAAAGTCAACGCACCATGAACCCAACCGATGCCGATGAAGGCACACCCGTATCCGTCAAAATCCGGGAGCGTCTGCTGGCAGCGCGCAAGCGCTTCAATGCCAATGACAATATTGCGGACTTTGTCCAGCCTGGCGAGCTTGAGAAGTTGCTCGATGAGGTGGAGGACAAGATGAAGGGTGTGCTCAGCAGCTTGGTCATAGACACCGAGCGCGATCACAACACCGACAGCACTGCGCGGCGCGTGGCCAAGATGTACCTCAATGAGGTGTTTCGGGGCCGTTATGTGAGCGCACCGACCATCACTGAGTTTCCCAATGCCGAGCACCTGAATGAGCTGATGATTGTGGGCCCCATCACCGTGCGCAGTGCCTGCAGCCACCACCTGTGCCCGGTAATTGGTCAAATCTGGATTGGCGTTTTGCCCAATGAGCACACCAACGTGATTGGCCTGTCGAAATACGCCCGCTTGGCCGAATGGGTGATGGGGCGACCCCAAATCCAGGAAGAAGCGGTGGTGCAACTGGCAGACCTGATTCAGCAAAAAACACAGCCTGACGGGCTGGCCATCGTGATGGAAGCCACGCATTTTTGCATGGGCTGGCGCGGCGTCAAAGACATGGACAGCAAAATGATCAACTCGGTCATGCGCGGCAGTTTTCTGAAAGACCCCAATTTGCGCCGCGAATTTTTGTCGCTTATCCCCAAGAAAGGTTAATCATGTTGGTTCGTTTGCTTTATGCCAGCCGTGCGGTGGACACCAGCACGGACGCCATTGAGGCCATCTTGCGGCAATCTCGTCAGCACAACCCGGAGTGCGGCATTACCGGCATTCTTTGCTATGGCGGCGGCATTTTTTTGCAGGCCATTGAAGGTGGTCGCATGGCAGTGAGCGATTTGTTTGGCCACATCCAGAAAGACCCGCGCCACAAAGATGTGGTGCTACTGCACTATGAAGAAATTACCGAGCGGCGCTTTGGCGGCTGGACCATGGGACAGGTCAATATGTCCAAGATCAACGCCTCGATTTTGCTCAAGTACGCTGAAAAACCTGAACTGGACCCGTATTCGGTGTCTGGCAGCGTGTCATTGGCCTTGCTGGAAGAACTGATGGCCACCGCCTGCATCATGGGTCGCGCCTGACAATAAAAATATATGAAATGTGGCCTTGGCGCATATTAAACAAGCGCGAGCAGCTATAAAAAATATAGCAAATAATCATCTGTCCGAGTTCTCCCACCGCATTTGTCTTTTTGGGCATAGACTCACCACCGCTCGGCATATTTCATTTACTTGGGGTGACATGGACATGAAGACACATCTTTTGGCAGTGGCGGCGGTGGCGCTTGCTGCCTTCGGGGCTCAGGCGCAAGGCCCGGACACCATCAGCAAAGTTAAGGCCTCGGGCAGCATCACCATGGGGGTGCGTGACTCTTCCGGCGCTTTGTCCTATACCTTGGGAGACGGTCAGTACACCGGTTTTCATGTCGAGGTGTGTCGGCGCATCATTGCCGATCTGGAAAAGGCTGTTGGCAAAAAGCTCAGTGTGAAGTACCAACCGGTCACCTCGCAAAATCGCATTCCCTTGGTACAAAACGGCACGGTGGACATTGAGTGCGGCTCCACCACCAACAACGCCACGCGCCAGAAGGAAGTGGCTTTTGTGGTGACCACGTTTGTGGAAGAAGTTCGCATTGCCGTGCGGGCTGATTCTTCTATCAACAGCATTGCCCTGCTCAATGGGAAAACCTTGGCCACCACCACGGGAACGACCTCTGTGCAGACCCTGCGCAAGCACGAGCGCGCCACCGGAGTGGACTTCAAAGAGGTGTTTGGCAAAGACCATTCCGACAGCTTTTTGCTACTGGAGTCGGGCCGTGCCGAGGCGTTTGTGATGGACGGTGCCATCCTGGCGGGCAATATAGCCATGTCCAAAAATCCGGCGGGCTTCAAGATTGTGGGCGAAACACTGAGCGTGGAGCCCATCGCCATCATGCTGCGCAAGGACGACCCGGCGTTCAAGAAGCTGTGTGACGACACGGTCATGGGCATGATGAAATCGGGCGAAATCGCCAAGCTGTGGGACAAATGGTTCATGCAGCCGATTCCGCCCAAGAACACACGCGTAGGCTACCCCGCCAGCGAAAGCACCCGCGCGGCTTGGGCGCAGCCCAATGACAAGCCGATGGAAGACTACACCCGCAAGTGACCCTGATGGCCTGGGATTGGCAGGTTTTTTTGCAGGACGACGGTAGCGGGCGCAGCTACCTGGAGTGGATTCTGGACGCCTGGGGCTGGACGCTGGCCGTGGCGGGCTGTGCGTGGGTTGTCGCGCTGCTCATGGGCTTGCTGGTCGGAACCGCGCACACCTTTGTGGGTCGGCCCTGGCTGGTGCGCCTGGCACGGGCTTGGGTGGAGCTGTTTCGAAACATTCCGCTCTTGGTGCAAATTTTTCTTTGGTATTTTGTGCTGCCCAAGCTGTTTGCGCCGATGCAGCAGTTGCCGGGTTTTTTGCTGGTGGTGCTGGCCTTGGGGCTTTTTACTTCGGCGCGCGTGGCCGAGCAGGTGCGTGCCGGTATTGAGGCACTGCCCAAGGGGCAGCGGTATGCCGCCATGGCGATGGGCTTGACCACGCTGCAAACCTACCGCTATGTCATTTTGCCGCTGGCGTTTCGCATTATCTTGCCGCCACTGACCAGCGAAACCATGAACCTCTTGAAGAACTCGTCCGTGGCGTTTGCCGTGTCGATTTCCGAGCTGACCATGTTTGCCATGCAGGCGCAGGAGGAGACCTCACGCGGCATCGAGATTTACCTGGCCGTGACGGCGCTGTACGTCGTGTCTGCGCTCACGGTCAATCGCTTGATGGCCTGGCTGGAAAGGCGGGTTCGAATTCCTGGTTTTGCGGTGGCTGCCGGTGCCGGGGGCGGGCACTGACATGGGCGAGCTTGACCTGTCCTTTTTCAGCTGGGATGTGATTGGCAAGTTTGTCGTCACAGGCTTTTGGTTTAGTGTTCAGTTGACGCTGGTGGCTACTGTGGGTGGCTTGGTGCTGGGCACTGTATTGGCGCTGATGCGTTTGTCAGGGCGACCCATTCTGGCGCTGGTGGCCACGGTTTATGTCAATGGCATGCGCTCCATTCCGCTGGTTATGGTGATTCTGTGGTTCTTTTTGCTGGTGCCGGGCTGGGTTTACAGTGCGTTGCCCGGGGGGGACAACCATCGGGCCGAGTATTCGGCCATCATCACCTTCATTGCGTTTGAGGCGGCTTATTTCAGCGAGATCATGCGTGCTGGTATAGCTTCCATTTCGCAGGGGCAGGTCCAGGCAGGGCAGGCTTTGGGCATGCGTTATGGGCAGAACATGCAGCTGGTGGTGTTGCCGCAGGCCTTTCGCAACATGCTGCCGGTACTGTTGACGCAGACCATTATTTTGTTTCAGGACACCTCGCTGGTGTACGCCATTGGCGCTTACGATCTGCTCAAGGGCTTCACCACGGCCGGCAAAATTTATGGGCGCCCCGAGGAAGCCTATCTGTTGGCAGCGGTGGTGTATTTTTTGCTCTGTTACGGCATGTCCTATTTGGCGCGGCGGCTGCAACAACGCATTGCCATCATTCGCTAGGTCAGAGTTCCATGATCGAAATTAAAAATGTTTCCAAATGGTATGGCCCGGTACAGGTGCTGACCGACTGCAGCACCACCGTGCAAAAAGGCGAGGTGGTGGTGGTGTGCGGGCCGTCCGGCTCGGGCAAGTCCACCCTGATCAAGACCATCAACGCGCTGGAGCCGATTCAAAAAGGCCACATCACCGTGGACGGCGTCGCCGTACACGACCCCCGGACCGACTTGCCAAGGCTGCGCAGCCGCGTTGGCATGGTGTTTCAGCATTTTGAGTTGTTCCCGCACCTGAGCGTGACCGACAACCTGACCCTGGCCCAGATCAAGGTCTTGCGGCGCAGCCCGATTGAAGCCAAAACGCGTGGCCTCAAAGTGTTGGAGCGCGTGGGCCTGATGGCGCACAAGGACAAGTTTCCCGGCCAGTTGTCCGGCGGGCAGCAGCAGCGGGTGGCCATTGCGCGGGCGCTCAGCATGGACCCGATCGTGATGCTGTTTGACGAACCCACCTCGGCGCTCGACCCCGAAATGGTGGGCGAGGTGCTGGACGTGATGGTGGGCCTGGCCAACGAGGGCATGACCATGATGTGCGTGACGCACGAAATGGGTTTTGCCCGCAAGGTGTCGCACCGCGTTATTTTCATGGACGTGGGCGGTGTTATTTTGGAAGACTGTTCCACGGACGCATTCTTCAACCAGCCGCACGAGCGCAAGCCCCGCACCAAAGAGTTTTTGAACAAGATACTGCAGTATTAAGATCAAGGTGAACCATACCACTCTGTTTGGAGAGACCGCATGAGCCCGAGTTATTCTTTCGCCCAAGGAACTGATGGGGCGCTGCCCTTTGCCCTTCCAGAAGAGGTTGGCCTGTGCCCACAGCGCAGCCAGCGACTGATTCAGGTGCTTCAATCGGAGGTAGTCCGTCAGCGCCTGCCCGGCGGTGTGGTGCTGATTGCGCGCCACGGCAAGGTTGCAATGTTCGAGCCGCTGGGAGCGCAAGACCCGGCCAGTGGCGCGGCGATGGCGCGCGATGCCATCTTTCGCATTTATTCCATGACCAAGCCGATCGTGTCGGTAGCGGTGCTGATGCTGATGGAGCAGGGCAAGCTGCTGCTCAGTGACCCGGTGGCCAAATACCTGCCCGAATATGCTCGCCAAAAAGTGGCTTTGATGGTGGACGGCAGCGTGCAACTGCAGGAGGTGCGCCAAGGTGCCACGCTGTACGACCTGCTGCGCCACACGGCCGGCCTGACCTATGAGTTTTTGGGTGCCAATGCCGTGCAGCGGCAATACGCCCAAGCACGGATTGGCACGCGCTCACGCAGCAACGCCGAGTTTTCGCACGAGTTGGCGGCCTTGCCCTTGGTGGCCGAGCCCGGCACCCTGTGGGAGTATGGCCGTGGCACCGATGTGCTGGGTCGGGTCATTGAGGTCGTCAGCGGGCAGACGCTGGGCACTTTTTTAAACGAGAAAATTTTTCAACCCCTGGGCATGACCGACACCGGCTTTTTTGTACCCAGTCAGCACCATGGCCGCATTGCCGAGCCGTTTGCCCGCGACCCCGAAGGCGCGCCGCAAATGCGCGTGATGGATGTGCGCGAGGAAGTGCGGCTGGAGTCCGGCGGCGGCGGCCTGGCCAGCACGGCGATGGACTACGCCCGTTTTTTGCAACTCATGCTGAACCGAGGGCAACTCGGCGGGGTCCGCCTGCTGGGGCCAAAAACGGTCGATTTCATGACCTGCGATCACTTGGGCGACATCCCGGTCAACGCTGGCGGCTCACGCGCCTTGCTGCCGCTGGGGCATGGTTTTGGTTTGGGGGTTGCGGTGCGCAAACATCTGGGCGAGGTCAGTGTGCCGGGTTCGGCTGGCATGTATTTTTGGGGTGGTTTGGCGGGCACCACGTTTTTTGTCGATCCGGCACAAGACCTGTTTGCGATCTTCATGCTGCAGGCACCCAACCAGCGCGAGTATTACGGCATGCAGCTTCGCAATCTGGTATATGCCATGCTGATGGAATGATTTTTGCCCGCCTATTTGCAAACTGCCGCCCCTTGTGTTTCATTGAAATTTGCAAATAAAAGTTGGCCGGGTTTGAGGCGTATGTTTCAATCGGACACTTGACGGTGTCCTATCACAAGGAGTTTTATCATGTTCAAGCACATTTTGGTGCCAGTAGATGGTTCGGCCACGGCACAGCTGGCCATTCAAAAGGCGCTCGGCCTTGCCAATGCGTTCGGAAGTTGCGTGACGGCCATCTATGTCATCAATCCCTACCCGTTTACTGGCGTGGGCACCGATTTTGCCTACGGCCAGGCAGAGTACCTGAGTGCCGCTACCGCCCAAGCCAATGCAGCCATCAAGCATGCCAAGAGTGCGCTTGAGCAGGCGGGTGTCAGCGTGGAGACTTCATTGATTGAAGCCCCCGCAACGTGGAGAGGCATCATCCAGGCCGCTGAGTCCGTACAGGCCGATTTGATCGTCATGGGCTCGCACGGACGCAGCGGGCTGGAAAAACTGCTGCTCGGCAGTGTCACCCAAGCCGTGCTGACGCACACCCACTTGCCGGTTTTGGTGGTGCGCGACTGATGTCACTTTGGGAATACTGACTGCATTCTGGCCAGCATCCACATGGCGACTCACTGTAACGAGTCGAAAAAAAACCGCCATCATGGCGGTTTTTTTTAAAGCAGAAAGTGAGGTCACTTGCCGCCGATGACGCCAGTTTCATTGGTTGACGTGCTGTTTATGCCAACAGCAACGGCTGTTGAATTCTTTTGTGATGCCTTGATTTTTGTGTTGCCTTGGATTTGGGTTCCACCTTTGATTGCGCCAGCGGTGTTTTTGGCAACGTTGCCTACACCCACTGCAACAGCAGTGACGTTCTTCTGGTCTGCCTTGATCTCGGTGTTGCCCTTGACCTGAGCAGCATTCGGGTTGGAAGAAGACTGAGCCTTTTGAGCAAAAGCAGGAGCAGCGAAAATAGTAGAAGCAAGCAACAAAGTCATCAAACGCATAATAAATCCTTGAGTTAAAAAAGCCGCTTTGTGTGCGACACCCATGCACAACGAAGTTCCTATTTGCTTCGTTGACCATGACTTGTTGACCCTATGCCGATTTTTTCAGTTCGGCCGGGGACACCCCTTGATTGCAATAATTTGTAACATAACTTCGATTTCGGGGCTGAATTTGGGGCAATCGAACGCTTAGCACGTCCTTGGTAGTCGACTTTGATCAAGAGATTTTGGAAGAAGGTTTTGGCTTCTGATTTGATGCCTCGCCAGTCATCCAACTCGGTAAATAGCAGGCGGCAGCCAGTGCATTGGTAAACGCCTGATGGGCGCATTGCACCGCTAGCATCGCGTGCGATGACACTTCTGTAACTTGTTGTTCCGCAATTGCGGCATTTATTCAATGGAGGCATAGCGTAAAGCATATCGGCAAACCAGTGAAAGCTGCTCTTTAAAGGTAGAGTTGGCTCCTTTTTGCTGTGAAAGAATCAATTTTCATTCGCTCTGGGTACTGGCATCCCGAATCAAGAAATTTGGCGTCATTCACCCGCAGTAGCGCCGTAACCCGAATTCAGCGCACCAAGGCACCTTTAAATCCAACGGGCTTGCGTGGTCAGTCAGTTCCCGCACCTCAAGGTTTTTATGGTCACAAGACTCGTCAATTTTTGAACTGGTTCTGCGCGTCGTCGCCACTTGGGCTGTCCGCAGTGCTTGCTGAGAATCGTGAGCCACACAAATGCCGATTTTGATACCGTCAGCAAAAACCTCATATATTTTTGTTGTCATTTTTTCAGTCTTTGTGCAAGCAGTGTTGACATCTTGGGTGCAGCCCATCCGTTCAATGTTTTCTATCGATAATTCGCATGTCTTGAAGGTGCCAATACAGTGAATAAGATTTTTCCGATCCGTTATGTCAATCCTGTTTTTCGTCCACCAGCGAGGCGCAATCGTTGATATTGCCTGTGACGGACGGGTGCTCGTGGAACAAGTGCACATACTGCGAAATGTACACGGCTCCACAAAAAAGTTTCATGCCCGCGAAGAAGATGAAACGTTGGACGCCATCAAACGCTGTGGTGAGCAATACGCCAGCCAGGTGCAGCGTGTTTTTCTAGGGGACGGCGATGCCATGGTGCTTTCCACACGACGACTGATGAGCATATTGAACGCGATACAAACCCATTTGCCCAAGGTGCGTCGTGTCTCGACCTACTGCCTGCCGCGCAACTTGCGCAAAAAGACAGTGCAAGAGTTGCAGGATATGCGCGATGCCGGATTGAGCATCGCTTATGTTGGCGCAGAATCTGGCGATGACGAGGTTTTGCAGAAGGTCAACAAGGGCGAAACCTTCGAATCCACCCGCGATGCACTGGACAAGTTGGGCAGCGCTGGCATTAACCGTTCGGTGATGCTGCTGAACGGGCTCGGTGGCCGCGTTTTTTCCAGCCAACATGCGAAAAACTCAGCCCGTCTGGTGAATTTGACCCAGCCGGAATTTCTGGCAACGCTGGTGGTCAGCTTCCCTCAGGGTGAAGACCGGTTTCGCCAGGGATTCCCCCAATGGGAGCCTCTCAATCAGCGTGAACTGTTTGGTGAAATGGAGCAGTTTCTGCAAGCCTTGGAATTGACTCGCACCGTTTTTCGCAGTGACCATGCTTCCAACTGGCTGGTGCTCAAAGGGGTGCTGGGGGCGGAAAAAGACCGTTTGTTACAGCAGGTCAGACAAGCTATTGACCAACCCAATACGGCTAGGTTGCGACATGAATGGGAGCGCGGTTTGTAGCTGACTTTGCGGTTTTTTATGGCTTTGTCTTGCACACAGCCTGCGTTTTTCAACTTATTTCATGCCATTGCGGCTGGCCAGTTCCACAAACAGCGCAGACTGATCGAGGTCGCTCAGGCCATGTGCTATGCCATCCCCGTATAACTTTTCGAACAGGTGGGTGACCGGCGCATCAAAGTTGAGTTCATTCGCTGTGGCAAGGGCATTGCGCAAGTCCTTGAGCTGAACCGACATGCGTCCACGTGCCGCGAAATCGCGTTCCACCATGCGCTGGCCGTGAACCTGCAGAATGCGACTGTCAGCAAAACCGCCGGTGATGGCCTCTTTGACCTTGGCCATGTCGGCACCACCTTTTCGCACAGCAGCAAGGCTTCAGCTACTGCACCGATGGTGATGCCCACAATCATCTGGTTGGCGAGTTTTGCAAGTTGACCGGCACCTTGCGGGCCAACAAGGGTTGCCTTACCCAATGGCTGAAATACATGCCTGGCTTTTTCAAAGATGGTTATTTCACCACCGACCATGATGGCCAGCGTGCCTTGTTCTGCACCCAGTGTGCCGCCTGATACCGGAGCATCCAGGTAGTCGATGTGCCTGGCGCTCAGTCTGGCTGCATGCTGGCGTGCCTGAGCCGGTTGAATGGATGACATGTCAATCACCAAGGCGTTGGTGCGCAGTGCCTGGAGGACATCGGTGGCAAAGAGCACTTCACCCACCACCGTGCCGTTTTCAAGCATACAGACCACGATGTCGGCGTCTCGCACTGCATCTGCAGCATGGGCATGAACGATCGCTCCAAAGGGGGCGAGTCGTTCAGCTTTTTTTTGTCGATTCCAGGCGTGAACCGTATGACCGGCCTCGCAAAGGCGCCGCGCCATGGGCCAGCCCATCAGGCCGATGCCCAGTACGGCAATATTCAGGGTCCTGGATACATGGGGACGAAAGTTATCGGACAAGCGGTTTACATCAGCAGGTGTTCACCGGCATTGTCGCCGCCTAGGGTGACGTAATTGACCTTGCGAATGTCCATTAGCTTCTTGCCACCTGCGTAGCTGATGGAGCTTTGTACGTCCTGCTCCATTTCCACCATGGTCTCGGCCAGACGTCCCTTGATGGGTTCCAGAATTCGCTTGCCTTCGACGTGTTTGTATTCGCCCTTGTTGAAGTCGCTGGCTGAGCCGTAGTACTCCTTGAACAGCTTGCCGTCCACTTCCACTGTCTGGCCCGGGCTTTCTTCATGACCGGCCAGCAGGGATCCAATCATCACCATGGTGGCCCCAAACCGGATGGACTTGGCAATGTCACCGTGCTCACGGATGCCGCCGTCGGCAATGATGGGCTTGGTGGCCACGCGCGCGCACCACTTCAGCGCGCTCAGTTGCCAGCCGCCAGTGCCAAAACCGGTTTTCAACTTGGTGATGCAGACTTTGCCAGGGCCGATACCCACTTTGGTGGCATCGGCACCCCAGTTTTCCAGATCAATCACCGCCTCGGGCGTGGCGACGTTGCCAGCGATGACAAACGTGGAAGGCATTTTTTCTTTGAGATAGACAATCATGTTCTTCACGCTGTCGGCATGACCGTGCGCAATGTCGATGGTGATGTACTCGGGAACCAGGCCAAGTGCCACCAGTTTGTCTACCGTATCGTAGTCCGGTTTTTTGACACCCAGCGAAATCGACGTGAACAAACCTTGGGCTTTCATGGTGCGTGCGAAATTCACAGCGTCCAAATCAAAGCGGTGCATCACATAAAAATAAGCGTTTTGAGCAAGCCAGATGCAAAATGGATTCATTCACAACGGTCTTCATGTTGGCCGGGACCACGGGAATGCGAAAACGCCGGGTTCCCAATTCGACGCTGGCATCGCATTCCGATCGGCTCTCCACCCGACACTTGCGTGGCAGCAGAAGAATATTGTCGTAGTCAAAAATTTCCATGATGGGGGTCCTGTGCGATATGGCAGATTATTTTGTGAGGTTTTGCATCAGCGTCTGGCACTGTTCACGTGCCTGTACGAAATTCAGTGTAGCCATGGCATCATCAAGTAAATCGGCCGTCGCTAGAGCATGGCCATGGGTTTGCTTCAAGTCGGAATAAGCCGACAGGGCACCCATGTTTGAATTTGAGAGAAGTTTGATTAAATGTTGCAGGGCGTCTATCAGTTGCTTTTCATCGTCGCCGACCTCCGGCGTGTTCGCGGCAACCGTCGCCGCCATATCGGGCGAAGGGGCCAATTGCTGCAAGGCAGCCTCGATGGCCAGCCGGGCCGGTGCAATAGCCTCATTGAGTGTGGTCAATATCGCAGCGCCATCAGGTGAATTGCCATTTTGTGTGAGCATGGCCTCCGCTTTGCGACTGCTTTTGCCAGTTGCTGGGCACCGACAGTGCCGGCAGTGCCCCTTGAACGTGTGCAGCAAGCGTTTGGCAGCGACGAAATCACTGTTGAGCTGCAAATTGCTCAGCTGGGCGAGGGTTGTGGGTATTTCGACCAGAAAAGACTTCAAGACGCTTATGTACAAGTCTGTTTTTCCGCCCAAGCGTGCCAGTGCGCTTTGACTATCGAGTTCCTGCACGTCTTGCACAAGCATGGGAGCCGCTTGCGTACTGTAGTTTGGAGTGGGGATTGGCGCATATGGCTGAGTAGACCTGCCTGTATGCAGCAGCAGAGTTGCAATGAGGTGCGGCAGGTTAAAAGGGTTTGCCAACATGGTCAGTCTTGCCGGCTTCCGGGCAGGCGTCCTGGTCCGAGCTCATGGCATTGGCCGTCGCGGCAATGATGGGCAAGTTCGTCAGCTTCAGTTCTGACCGAATAAGTCGGCAGGCTGTGAAACCATCCATCACCGGCATTTGAAGGTCCATCAGAACCGCATCAAACGCAGGATGCTCATTGGCCACTGCTTCCACACCCAACTTTCCATTGCCTGCAATGTGTACCTCCGCGCCTTCCGCGCTAAGCAACTCCTGAGCGACTTGCTGGTTGATCATGTTGTCTTCCACCAGCAAAATTTTCATCCCCATCAATGGGTGTGCGGTGGTGTTGACTTCAGCATTTACACCAGCCGAAGGCTCGGCTTGCGTACTTTCTACCGCATGCCTGAGTATGGACGCTGTGAAAGGTTTGACCAGAAAGACGATGGGCGATGATTCGCCGTCTTGGTGGCGCTTGGTCAGCGTTTCGCGTGCATGGGCGGTGACCAGCATCACGATGGGTGTGGCGATGTGTCCGCGCAATTGACGAATGCGCATGCCGGCCTGCCAACCATCCATTTGCACCAGTTGCTGGTTGATAAATACGGCTTGGTAGGGAAACGGGCTGCTTGCCATGCGGGATTCAATCAAGGCGATGGCCTCTTCGCCGCTGGCGGCTACATCCACTTGCCACCCCAGAGTTCGCATCATCGCAACAGCCATGTCCCTTGCGGCCTGATTTTCATGAACCAAGAGCGCTTTCATGGCCACTGCACCCTCGGGCAGAGCAAGTTGACGCGGCAATGCCTGCTCAGGTTCAATGGCGAGGGGGATGTCGAAGAAAAACGTGCTGCCTTGACCGATCTCACTTTCGATCTGCAATTGCCCGTCCATCAGCCCCACTAGTCTTTTGCAGATGGTCAGCCCGAGCCCGGTGCCCCCAAAGCGGCGCGTGGTGGAGGTCTCTGCCTGAGAAAAACCGTCAAAAATATGGGCTGGATTTTCTGGTGCAATGCCGATGCCCGAATCGCGCACTGCAAAGCGCAGGAGAACCTGTTGATCATCACGGCGGATAACCTTAGCCTGCACCACCACGGTGCCTTGTTCGGTAAATTTGATGGCGTTGCCACCCAGATTGATCAGCACCTGCTGCAGGCGCATGGCGTCACCGACCAGGGTGGCCGGGAGGTCTGGGGCCAAATCGAACACGAGCTCCAAAGGCTTGGCTCCCACGTTCGCGGACAGAATGACTGACAGCTCGCTCATCAACTCTTCGAGTTTGAAGGGGTGCAGGTCCAGCCTCATCTTGCCGGCTTCAACCTTGGAAAAATCCAGAATGTCGTTGAGCAGTCCCAGCAGCGACTTGGCCGCCCCTTCTGTCTTGCTGACGTAATCGAGCTGGCGCGGACTCAAGGTGGTGTTGTGCAGCAGCTTGAGCATGCCCAAAATGGCGTTCATCGGGGTGCGGATTTCGTGGCTCATGTTGGCCACAAACTGGCTCTTGGAGCGCGAGGCTTCCTGCGCGGCCTCGGTCGCATTTTTGAGTTCGGTGATGTCTGTGTAGGTGGTGACAAAACCGCCGTCGGGCATCGGAGCACCCCGAATTTCAATGGTCTGACCGTTTTTGCGACGTCGCTGAAAACTGGTGCGCTGTGGCGGTGCGGGCGCGATCCAGGATGGATTTCACGATTTCATCAGGGTTTCCAGGTCCGTATTCTTCGCGCAGGGCGTTGAAACGAACGAGTGATTCAAACGTCGTCACCGGGCCAGTGAACAGGGAATCTGGAAAATCCAGCAGACTGCGAAATTGCTGGTTGTGATCGACCAGATTGAGCTGGCCGTCCAGCACACTCAGGCCCACGGGTATGTTGGCCAGAATTCTCTTCATCAGCTCATTCTTTTTAAGAATTTTCTCTTCCAGCGCGTGTCGCTGGGTAACATCCTGAAAAATGCCAACCAACCGCACCCGTTTGCCATCTTTGTATTCGGCCTCACCGGCGCTTCGTACCCATATCTGACGCCCCATGGCGGTCACTAGGGGTAATTCGAGATCCCAAGGACGTCCTGTCTGGATGGCCCCATTGATCACATTTTGAATGACTGGTCTAGCCTGTGGGGCAAAGTAGTCGATAGCTTCTGACAGGTCCGGTGCGTGACCGGGTGCCACATCATGGATGTCGCAAGTCTGGTCTGACCAGCTCACCAGCCTATTCTCAATGTCGTATTGCCAGCGCCCAATGCCAGCAATGCGCCCAGCGTGTGTTAAAAAATTTGCGCTGTCGCGTAAGTTCTCTGCCAGTTGTTTAAATTTTTCCTCGGATTCCTTGGCCTGCGAGATGTCCAGACTGATGCCGTACAGCCATTCAGGGCAGCCATCGGCGGTTCGGGTGAGAAGTTTGCCTCGTGTTTGTTGCCAGACCCAATGCCCCGCCTTGTGACGCACGCGTGCTTCGAATTCGTAATGTTCTGTTTTTCCATCGCAGTGCTGCTTTAGTTTTTCATCCGCAATCAGCAAGTCATCAGGGTGAACCAGCCAGCGCCACAGTGCATGGGGGTTCGGTGCCAGTTCTTCGGGTGTGTAACCGAATAGGTCTCCCCACCTGTTATTCACGATACTTTGATTGGTTTGGAGGTTCAACTCCCAAGTACCAGCGCGGGTGCTGATGATGATGTTTTGCAAGCGCGAACGCTCGGCATCAAGTATTTGTTGTGCCTGCCTGGTGGCGGTGACGTCGCTTCGAATGGAAATGTATTTCTCAATATGACCTTCTTCATTGAAAAAGGGCGCAACCACCGAGTCAACCCAGTACAGCGAGCCGTCTTTTGCGCGGTTGCATACCACGTCTCGCCAAACGTAGCCGCTGGAGATGGTTTTCCACACGGCACGCCAGTAGTCATCACTTTGAACATCGGACTTGACCAGACGATGGTTACTCCCAATCAGCTCACCATGGCTGTAGCCACTAATGCGCGAGAACATGTCATTGGTGTAAAGAATGGTTCCAGCTGCATCGGTGATCGAAACAATAGAGTGTTCCTCAATCGCGTTCATCAGGGTTTTGGATTCCCGCAGTGCTGCTTCGAGCGAGGCTTGAGTTTGCAGGCGTTCGGTGTCCAGTTTGCGCAGGCTGGCCTGAGTTTGCGCCAATTTGCCCAGCACGCTATCCGTGTCTTTCACCTCGACAGTGGTTGAAAAATCACCCAGTCCCATGCGCGTGAGTTTTGAAAAAACATCATCCACCGAGCCACCCAGCGTATCGCGCAAAGCCTTGTTTGTGCGCAAGAGCAAGAGTGCCAGAGCGACCCCGAGAACAATGACAATCATCCGCAAAATGCTTGCAGTGGTTTTTGCCTCTTGAATTGCATCGCTGGTGCGTTGCTCCATCAACCCATAAAAGTCACTGATGGGTTTCATGATTGCTGCCTTGGCCGCATGGTATTGCGCGTCATGCATCATTGCGCGTGCTTTTTCATGGCTGGCTTGTGCCGCCGGCCCCGTTTCTTCGATCAGCCGAAACGCTTCGAATTCAATGTGGGTCAGTTGGTCGGAATTCCCTTTTGCGAGTGCCAACAAATTGAACTCTTCTTCTGTGAAACCTGTGTTTTGCATCAATTTGAGCAAGGCAATGGCTGGTTTGCCATCGTGCTGAGCGGACTGTCCGTTGGTCAGGGCCAGATCCCAATACATTCGCTGATAGCCCGGCGGGCGGGGTTTTTTGCCCTCGCGGATGTCCAGAATGTCTTGATAATTTTTTTTGTAACTCGCATCGGCCGTGACAACATAGTTTCGTGCCATGCGGGTCAAATCATCAGACGACTGCCGCAGTTCACCTGCGAGCAAGGTGGACTGGTAGCGCAGTTCGTTGGCCTCATCAACCTGCTTCTCCACCAAGGCGTACAGCCCGAAAACCCCGGCAAGAACAATCAACAGGCAGCCTGTCAGCCAGACATTGCGGGAGAACGGTGACAGGTGTTTTTGCATCACTTGCTTGGCTTCGTTGCACTGAAGAAGTGCTTTCTACAATACACGCATGTTCTCAGAAAACCCCCCATTGCGCTTGCCGGAGTCATTACTTTTGCAACACCTCAACCCACAGCAGCGTGAGGCAGTGACATTGCCCGCTGAGCATGCCCTGATTTTGGCGGGGGCTGGCTCCGGGAAAACCCGAGTATTGACCACCCGCATTGCGTGGCTGCTGCAAAACGGGCAGGTCACACCGGGCGGCGTGTTGGCCGTGACCTTTACCAACAAGGCGGCCAAGGAGTTGATGACGCGCCTGTCCAGCATGCTGCCGGTCAATGTGCATGGCATGTGGATTGGGACCTTTCATGGCCTGTGCAACCGCTTTTTGCGCGCCCATTTCAAACTGGCCAATCTGCCGCAGAGCTTTCAGATTCTGGACACCCAGGATCAGCTCTCCGCCATCAAGCGCCTGTACAAGCAGTTCAATGTCGATGACGAGCGCTATCCACCGAAGCAAATGCAGTGGTTTATTGGTGGTTGCAAGGAAGACGGTTTGCGGCCCAACATGGTGGAAGTGCGCGATGAAGAAACCCGTAAAAAGGTTGAGATTTATCAACTTTATGAAGATCAGTGCCAGCGCGAAGGCGTGGTTGATTTTGGCGAGCTGATGCTGCGCAGCTTTGAGGTGCTGCGGGACAACGACCCGATCCGTGAGCACTATCAGCGCCGTTTTCGCCACATTCTGATCGACGAGTTTCAGGACACCAACAAGCTTCAGTACGCATGGATCAAGATGCTGGCCGGGACCGGTGCGGGCGGTTCGGCCGATGATGTATCCCGTTTTAACCCCAGTGGCTGCGTACTCGCGGTGGGTGACGATGACCAGAGCATCTACGCCTTTCGCGGTGCGCGGGTGGGCAACATGAGCGACTTCGTGCGCGAGTTCAAGGTCAGGCACCAGATCAAGCTGGAGGAAAACTACCGCAGCGGCAGCAACATTCTGGACTGCGCCAACGAGCTCATCAGCCACAACAGCAAGCGCTTGGGCAAAAACCTGCGCACCGCGCAAGGTCCGGGCGAGCCAGTGCGCGTGTTTGAAGCCAGCAGTGACTTTGCTGAAGCGCAGTGGATGGTGGACGAAATGCGCCAGCTGGTGCGCGACGACATGGCGCGCAAAGAAATTGCGGTGCTGTACCGCAGCAATGCCCAAAGCCGGGTGATTGAGACCGCATTGTTCAACGCGGGCTTGCCGTACAAAGTGTATGGCGGACTGCGTTTTTTTGAGCGGGCTGAAATCAAAAACGCCCTGGCTTATTTACGCCTCCTGGAAAACCCGCGCGACGACACCAGTTTTCTGCGCGCTGTCAATTTTCCGCCGCGCGGCATCGGCCTGCGCAGTCTGGAGCAACTGCAGGATGTGGCGCGCGCCAGCGGCTGCTCGCTCAGTGATGCGGTCAGTAGCCTCAGTGGCAAGGCGGGCACCAATATTGGCGCTTTTCTGGCGGGCATTGACGTGCTGCGTGAACAAACGATGGGCATGAGCTTGCGTGAAATTGTCGAGCGCATGCTTGATCACAGTGGTTTACTGGCGCACTACCGTGCCGACCGGGAAGGTGCTGACCGCGTGGAAAATCTGGAAGAGCTGGTCAATGCCGCCGAGAGTTTTGTCTCGCAGGAAAATTTTGGTCGCAAGGTGGCGGGCGCAGCACCCACCGATGAGGCGGGCCAGGTCTTGACGCAATCTCCTGTATCCCAAGGGTTTGATGCCAGTCAAGCCGAGCCGCAGGAACTGGCACCCGACTTTGAAACTGGCGAAACCCTGTCGCCACTGGCTGCGTTTCTCTCGCACGCGGCGCTGGAGGCTGGCGACAACCAAGCGCAAGCCGGGCAAGACGCGGTGCAGCTGATGACGGTGCATTCCAGCAAAGGGCTGGAGTTTGACTGCGTGTTCATCACCGGCATGGAGGAGGGCCTGTTCCCGCACGAGAACTCGCAAAGCGACCGGGACGGGCTGGAAGAAGAACGGCGCCTGATGTATGTGGCCATCACGCGCGCGCGCCAGCGCCTGTACCTGAGCCATTCGCAAACCCGCATGCTGCATGGGCAAACCCGCTACAACCTCAAGAGCCGCTTTTTTGACGAGCTGCCGGAGCCCTGTTTGAAGTGGATTACACCGAAAAATGCCGGTTTTGGTGCCGGAATTGCTCCTAATTCAGGAGCTGCTCGCGCATATTCCACGGGCGGTAGAGGCCAATTTGGCACTGATTTTTCAAAGTTTGCTGCCGCCCCGGCAGCCGTGCCAGCCCAGAAAGCTGCACCTTCGCATGGTTTGCGTGCAGGAATGAAAGTGTTTCATGCCAAGTTCGGCGAAGGCTCTGTGCTTTCCCTGGAAGGGGTGGGCGACGACGCGCGGGCGCAAATCAATTTTCCCCGTCATGGGGTGAAGTGGCTGGCGCTGAGTGTGGCCAAGCTGACGCCGGTGGTTTGATTTTTTTGTTGCTGTGGGTTTTGTTGATGTTGTGGGTGGATTGGGCGTTCTTGGTCGGGTTGTGCGCCCGACTGCGCACTCACTTTCTTTTGCTTCGCCAAAAGAAAGTAAGCAAAGAAAAGGCGAGCCGGATTCGTCGCCCGGCTGCGCCGGGACACTGCGTTGCTCGCCGAGGTCGGGGTGCGCCGAAACTCGCTTCGCTCAAACACCTGCCGCCCTGATCCGCCCCCCTCTGCGCTTCGCCTCCTCATAACGGCGGGGAAGGCAAGGCAAACACCAACAGCCCAAACAGCCAAAGGCGCAGCCTTGGCGCAGGCCGCGAGTTTGCGCTGGTTTGGTATTGGTATTGGAGTTTGTCTTTGTCTTGCCCCCTCCGCCCTTTAAGGCAGGGCTGAGCAGCGCAGGCGGGGGGGATCAGGGGCTGGCGTTGTTTGAGGCGATAGCCGAGTTTAGCCAGACCCCCCTTGCACCGAGCAGCGCAAGGAACCGCGCAGCGGCCCTGTCTTGGGCTCGCCTTTCTTTGCTTACTTTCTTTGGCGAAGCAAAGAAAGTGAGTGCGCTGTCGGGCGCAAACCCCGACCTACACAGCAACCCGACCTACAGCATCAACAAGACCAAAACAGCAGCAATCCACCAACGAAACGAAAACGCTGCCGGGTTCAGCGATAACCCGAACTATCTTTTGTCCCTTTTTTCCCCGAAAGCTGCCAAGCCGTGCGCTGGTTGACCAGCCGTGCCAGGTATTCAAGCTCATCATCGCTGTGGTTGATGGCCGGGGCGGGCGAGAGCCAGCGACCCTCGCGGGGGCTGGATTCGCCCCAAAAGGCCTGGTGGTACTCCGAGCGGCTGGTGGTGCGGTCAGCACCGGAACCCACGTCCACCGTACCGTAACAGTTGCAAAAATAACTGCGGTTGTTTTCGTTGCTGAAAACCTCGGTGTACACACCGGTGCCGCGAATGCCTGCTGTCAGGGTGGGGGTGATGATCTGGCGGTTGCTTCCTTTGCCCCAGACGCTCACCACCGCCCCTGTGAGCAGGCGCAGCAGGCTGACTGCACTCAGGGTGGCACCGCGCTCGACCGTCATGCGCGAATTTTGACGCACATGAAAAGACGAATTGCCCAGCACGAAAATGAGACTCGATTTGGGGCCGGTCATGATCTGGTCACCGGTTTGCACCGACTGCAAGGCCAGCAGGCGTGAGCCGTTGACCATGATGTCACCCATCATTTCCACCACGTTGCCGCGGCCTTGGGCCAACGCTGCGTCCACACCGCCCAAGGCGGTCCAGGCGGCGGCGGCCTGCAAAAAACTGCGCCTTTGAAACCACAAAATTTCGTTTTCGCTACGGCCTTGCAAGTGATGCTGCGTCATGGAAAAACTCCTTTACTGTGGATCGAATGTATCGTGGAATGAAAAATACAGCGAGGTGAAAAACATGGATGCCATCATCAGCATCATGGGATACAAAATATCTCCCGCGATGCCAGTTAGGCCCAGCAGTGCCAGCAGGGTCGAGACGCCGAGCACCACCAGCACCAGCACTGCCAGCCATGACAGCGCGAACACCACCAGCGCCCCAAAATTGCGCAGGCAGGCCACCAAGCTGAAAAAGAGGCTTTTTACGGGCGGTACCCCATACCAGTGCACCAGTGCCGGTGCATGCCAAAACAACAGCGAAAGGGGTAAATAAATGCCGACGAAAGCCCACATGGCCCACTGAAACTCTGGCAGCATGATCATTTCGCGGGTCGGTGTGGCGCCGCCCATGTACACGCGCGCAAAACCACCGCCGTCCACCAGCCAAGAAGCACCCATGGCGGCCAGAAAACCCAGGCAATACATTGCACCCAGCACAAGCATGGCGCGTGTGTGCGGTTTGCCCGAGCGAAAAGCCGCCAGCAACACCACCGGCATGGGAAACCGGCCCTCGGATGCCTCGCGGGTGGCCACCATCAGCCCCAGCGTGGCGGCAGGCATCAGGGCCATGGCCAGCGGGATGCCAATCAGGGGCAGTTGGCTGACGATGGTGATCACCGCCATGAACATGAAAAACAGGCCAGCCAAGGCCAGTGGTTGTCTGAAAAATGTGTATGCCTTGTTTGACTCAGCGGGAGCCCCCACGCGGCGGAATCACATTCAATTGCATGGCGGCTACAGGCCCATGGAGTGCAAGGGCGGCGGCAGTGTGGCGCGCTGGCGCAGCACCCGCTCAAAATGCCCCGGATCATGGGCTTTGAGCAAGCTGGCCTCACGTGGCAGGTGAAAGTCCCACAGGCGGGAAATCCAGAAGCGCAAGGCCCCTGCGCGCAGCATGGCTGGCAGCAGCTCGCGTTCAGCGCCCGTCAGGGGCCGCACCGTGATGTAGGCCCGCATAAAGCTGTTGGCCAGGTCGGCCTGGTGGGCACCGCTGCCTTGGTTGATGCACCAGTCGTTCAGGCAGACTGCAATGTCAAACACCCAAGTGTCAACACCCGCAAAATAGAAATCGAATAACCCGGTGAGTTCAGGTTGAGCGTCGATGCTGTCAAACAGCACGTTGTCACGGAACAGGTCGGCGTGGATGGGGCCGCGTGGCAATGCCAGGTAGCTTGAACCTTGTGCGATGTGGTTTTGAAAAGCCAGCTCGCTTTGGATCAGCGCGGTTTGGTCCGGCGTCATGTGGGGCAGCACCAGTGGCACAGTCTCGTTCCACCAGTCCAGACCGCGCAAATGCGGTTGCGCCATGGCAAAGTCGCGTCCGGCCAAGTGCATTTTGGCTAGGGCGGCACCCACTGCAGCGCAATGCACCGCGGTAGGTGCGAGCTCGCTTTTGCCGCGCAAGCGGTTGACCACGGCGGCAGGTTTGCCCTTCACGTCAAAGACCAAATCACCATCGCGGTTGGCGGTGGGGTTGGGCACCGGCAGGCCATGCACCGCCAGGTGCTTCATCAGGCGCAGGTAAAACGGCAATTGTGCGGTGGTCAGCCGCTCAAACAGGGTGAGCACGTACTCATGGGTTTGCCCGTCACGCGCTGCTGTGACGAAATAATTGGTGTTCTCGATGCCGCCCGCGCAGCCCTGCAGGGCCGTGACCTCACCGAGTTTGAGTTGTTGAAAGAGGGCGTGTGCCTCGCCCAGCGAAACTTCTGTGTAGACGGCCATGGCTTAAAAACCCAGAACTTTCCAGCTGCGCTCGCCGCTGGCGGGTTGAATTTGGTAGGCCGGCAGGCCGCCCTTGGGTTTGACGTCGATGCTTCGGGTTTCGCCGCCAATGCGCAGTTCATCAATGCGCGCACCTGCGTCTTCAACGCGAATGCGTTCAGCGCGTTTTTCAATCGCGCCTTGGGGGTTGGGGGCGGATGCGGGGGCTTGCTTGGCATCACCTGCAGGGGGGGAGGGGGGCTGTGCCTGGCCAGTGCTGGCGCAGAACAGGACGAGGGTAAGAAGAAGGGCAGAGCGCATGGTGCGATTGTAGAACCACTGCCAGCAGCTTCATCACAGGCAACACACAGGCAAAATGGACGTATGAATGACCTCAATACATCCCAAAAACCCTGTTGCTGGTAGACGGTTCCAGCTACCTGTACCGCGCGTTTCACGCCATGCCCGACTTGCGCGCTGTGCCGGGCGACCCCACAAGCTGCCCCACGGGAGCCATTCGGGGCATGATCAATATGTTGACCAGTCTGCGCCGCGAACACCCGGCCGAGTACGCGGCCTGCGTATTTGATGCCAAAGGCCCCACTTTTCGGGACGAAATTTACCCCGAGTACAAGGCCCACCGCTCGCCCATGCCGGACGACTTGCGCGCGCAGATCGAACCCATCCATGAAGTGGTGCGTCTGATGGGGTGGACGGTGCTGGATGTACCCGGCGTCGAGGCCGATGACGTGATCGGCACGCTGGCCGTCACGGCAGCACGCCAGGGCATTGAGGTGATTGTGAGCAGTGGCGACAAAGACCTGGCGCAGCTGGTGAACGAACACATCACCATCATCGACACCATGAACGGGCGTCGGCGCGACTTGGCCGGGGTGCTGGCCGAGTTTGGCGTGCCCGCCCACCTGATGCTTGACTACCAGACCTTGGTGGGTGATACCGTGGACAACGTGCCCGGCGTGCCCAAGGTGGGCCCCAAGACGGCCGTCAAGTGGCTGCAGGAATATGGCTCGCTGGAGGCGGTGGTGGCGAATGCCGGGGCCATCAAGGGCGTGGTGGGCGAGAACCTGCGCAAGTCGCTGGACTGGCTGCCCACCGGGCGCAGCCTGCTCACCATCAAAACCGATTGTGATCTGGCTGGCTGGGTGCCCAGTCTGCCTGCTATGAATTCAATAGCTGCTTGCGCAGAGAATACGGGCGCATTGGCCACTTTTTATGATAAATATGGCTTCAAGGGTTTGGCCAGGGCACTGGGTGCCAATGCTGCTGCCCGTGTGCCCCAGGCCATTAAACCTGCCGGGCGAGAGCCTGATTTGTTTGATGCGCCCGACGTGTTCAGTGCCCCCGAGGTTTTGGGCGTGGCTGCTGCGTCAAGTGTCAGCACGGTGACCTATGACACCCTCCTGACCTGGGATGCCTTTGACCGCTGGTTTGCCACCGTGCAGGCGGCGGAACTGGTCGCTGTAGATACTGAGACCACGTCGCTGGACGAGATGCTGGCCGACATTGTGGGTATTTCTTTTAGCGTGAAGCCGGGCGAGGCGGCCTACATCCCGCTGGCGCACAGGTACCCCGATGCCCCCGCGCAGTTGCCACGCGACGAGGTACTGGCCCGGCTCAAGCCCTGGCTGGAAGATGCCACACGCGCCAAGCTGGGCCAACACGTCAAGTACGACCGCCATGTGTTCGCCAACCACGGCATCGAGGTGCAGGGCTATGTGCACGACACCATGCTGCAAAGTTATGTGCTCGAAGTTCACAAGCCGCATGGCCTGGCCAGTCTGGCAGAGCGCCATCTGGGGCGAAAAGGCCTGAGTTTTGAAGACTTGTGCGGCAAAGGCGCGCACCAGATATGTTTCGACCAAGTGGACGTTGCCCGGGCGGCCCAATACGCCTGTGAGGATTCGGACATGACGCTGGAGGTGCACCAGATGCTGTGGCCCCAGTTGCAAGCGAATGACAAACTGCGTTTTATTTACCAGCTGGAGATGCAAAGCAGCGAAGCCTTGTACCGTATTGAGCGCAATGGCGTGCTGATTGACGCGCCCATTTTGAGCCGCCAGAGCCACGAGCTGGGCCAGCGCATTTTGCAACTGGAAACCGAGGCCTATGCCTTGGCCGGGCAGCCGTTTAACCTGAGTTCACCTAAGCAAATTGGCGAAATTTTCTTTAGCAAACTGGGCCTTCCGGTGGTCAAGAAAACCCCCACCGGCACGCCCAGCACCGACGAAGAGGTGCTGGAAAAGCTGGCCGAAGATTTTCCGCTGCCCGCCAAGATACTGGAGCACCGCGGGCTGGCCAAACTCAAGGGTACCTACACTGACAAGCTGGCCCAGCTGGCACACCCGCGCACGGGCCGCGTGCACACCCATTACGCGCAGGCGGTGGCGGTGACCGGTCGCCTGTCCAGCAACGACCCGAACCTGCAAAACATCCCGATTCGCACCGCAGAGGGGCGGCGCGTGCGCGAGGCCTTCGTGGCACCACCGGGCTGCGTGATCGCCAGCGCCGACTACAGTCAGATTGAGCTGCGCATCATGGCGCACATCAGCGGCGACAGTGCGCTGGTGCTGGCTTTTCACGATGGCATGGACGTACACCGCGCCACAGCGGCCGAGATTTTTGGCGTGAGCACTTCTGAGGTCACCAGTGAGCAGCGTCGTTACGCCAAGGTCATCAACTTCGGGCTCATTTACGGCATGAGCGCCTACGGGCTGGCGCGGGCCCTGAACATCGACAACACGGCGGCCAAGAACTACATTGCGCGTTACTTTGACCGCTACCCCGGTGTCAAACTCTACATGGACCACACGCGTGAGCAAGCCAAGGCGCAAGGCTATGTGGAAACCGTGTTTGGGCGACGCTTGTACCTGCCCGAAATCAACTCCCCCAACGGCCCGCGCCGCAGTGGTGCCGAGCGCGCCGCCATCAATGCGCCCATGCAGGGCACGGCGGCCGACCTCATCAAGCTCAGCATGGTCAAGGTGCAACAGGTGCTGGACGAGGAAAAACGGGCCACCAAAATGATCATGCAGGTGCATGACGAACTGGTGTTTGAGGTGCCCGAGTCGGAAGTGAACTGGATGCGCCACGAAATTCCGCGCCTGATGGCCGGGGTGGCGCACCTCAAGGTGCCATTGTTGGCCGAGGT
Organism: Candidatus Rhodoferax bjergmarkensis; assembly: GCA_016708345.1. Lineage (GTDB taxonomy): Bacteria > Pseudomonadota > Gammaproteobacteria > Burkholderiales > Burkholderiaceae_C > Rhodoferax > Rhodoferax bjergmarkensis. Next base: position 23,985 of record JADJFX010000004.1, on the reverse strand, counting down.
GGGGGTGGGCAGCAATTGGGACCAGGCGCACTGACCGCACGGAGGGGCGCGTCAAGGTGCACTGGTCAGCGTCCGATGGCTGCCCCCATGTTGGTCGGCACGGTTTCGACAACCGGCAGCGCCCGGCCCACCGTCCAGGCGACCTTGCGGTAGCCGTTGCCCCCCAGGGATTCGCCGACCACCGCAATGCCGCAGTCGTGCAAATAGTCCAGCACCCAATTGGCATTGTTGATGCCGACGTGGGTGGTGCTGAACATTTGCGGGAACATATTGCCACCGCCGTACACATAGGCATGGCAGCGCGCCGGGGGGATGGCCACTGAAATCAGGCGGTCAAACATGTCTTGCATGGCCACCTCGCCATAGGCCGTGTTGTGGGCATTGGCCGCATTGGGTTTACCAACGTGAACAATGTGGCACATGGTGCCTACCGTACGCCGGGGGTCGGTCAAAATAACACTCACGCACGAGCCCAGCAAGGTTTTGAACTGATCACCCGCCAAGCCCAGAACCACATGACCGGGCATGAGCTCGACCACCCCGACTTTGGCGGTGGGCGTCGGCGAAGCGGCTTTGCGACGTTCTGTCAACATGGCTGAAAAATTGGGAGCGGGTGTTGGTGCCAGGTCAAATTTCAGGCAGTGGTGCCGTTGATGTAGTGGCCCAAGCGCTCAATCAACTTGCTGGTGGACGGCTCGTCCAGCAAAAAAACCAGATACCCCCTGACCCGCTTGGCCGTCAACTCAAAATCGATCGTCAGGGCCAGCACCGGTGCGGCTTCCTGGCCCGCAGCTTGTTCCCCCGCGTGTGAAGTGAAAACGGTGTCCGAGCTGATCACACCTACCACGGGCAAGGTGCCTTCAAGCGACATTTTCAAAGATGATGCAAGGTTGGAAATGACCGCGTTCAAAATAATGTTGCCAAGCTCGGCCATGGCATCTTGCGCCATCTCGGCAAGCTCTTCTTCTGGCAAATCGTTGCCTGCCATCATGCGCACCAGATCGAGACTGCTTTCCTGCGCGAACATCAAAATGGCATCGGTGTCGAATTCACCCTCGTAGGTTTGGCGGATGGCGCACAACTGTCGTGGCTCTCGGTCCAGATAGTGCTTTTTGGCTTCATGCTGGCTGGTCAATTCGATCACAGGGACCGACAAGGGCACATGCTCGCCCACCATCTGGTAGAGCGCATCGGCCGCAATGCCAACGCCGATGTTGAAAATTTCGGTCAGAGCGTCCTGCGCCAACGCTTCGAGCGCAATCATTGTGGTGCCAGCAAATAATCCAGCGCCTGTTGCAATGAGGTTTCGGTGGCCGGTTTGGCCACAAAGTTCAGCCGCAAGGAGGCGGCCACCTGGCGGCAACTTTCCTGAATGTTGGCAGTCAGCATGACCACGCGGATGGCTGAACTGCGCATCAGCATGAGTTGGGCCGCCTCAAAGCCGCTCATGCCGGGCATGTTCACATCCATGGTCACAAAATCGGGCTGATCGTTGGTGGCCATCACCAAGGCTTCATCGCCAGAGGCGGCTTCCTGAATCGTCCATTGAGGGCAATGGCTGGCGAAAAAGGCGCGTATGCGCATGCGGGACACTTTGCTGTCATCGACGATCAGCAGTTTGCGCACCAGCGACGTTTCATCTTGGGACATGTGTTCTCCAGTCAGATTGTGAGTCGGAAAATACTAACACGCATCGTCTCACCTGTCTTTGGGAACAAAAGTCAGTACATGACGCAATACAACACTCAGTACAAAGGCATCGGATTGCTGCGGGGTGTGTCTTTGTCGATCTCCCAGTCGCTCTGGGTGGCTACCTCAAAGTGCGCCCGTCCAGTTGATTTGGCGCGGTACATCGCGGCATCGGCGGCATTGACCATGTCGGCCGGCTCCAGCGTGGCGTCGGGTAAAACGCTGGCTACGCCAATGCTCAGGGTGACGTGCCAGCAGGTCGGAGATGCGGCATGGGGTAGCGACACAAAGCTTAATTGTTCCATGCATTTTTGTGCAGTTTCGCTGGCCTGATTCAGGTCAGCGCCGGGCAACAGCATGACAAATTCTTCACCGCCAAAGCGGGCCACCAACTCACCTGCCCGTCGCACGCACTGGCCTAGCGCTCGCGCCACTTGGCGCAGACATTCATCGCCTGCCAGATGGCCATAATGGTCGTTGTAAGCTTTAAAGTGGTCAATGTCGACCATCAACAGACTCAAGGGAGCTAGGCTTCGTGAGGATCGCTGCCACTCGTTGATCAGAGCTTGGTCAAAGCGCCGTCGGTTGGCCAGACCCGTCAAGGCATCGGTGACGGTTTGGTAAGTCAGCTGGTGGTTGCGGACCTCCAGCGCTTTGACGTGGCTCACCAGTTCAGTGACATCCAGCCGAGCGGACACCAGAAAACCTTCGGAGGTGCGACTCTCATAAGTGTTAATCCATCGGTTGCCGGAAATTTCCTGCAGCAGGGGTTCTTTGCTTTTGCCGCGCAGGGCCAGCCGCTGTGCCAGCCATTCTTCTTCCCGTCCGACAGCGGCGGGTATCAGCTGCTGTTTCAAGCTCTTGCGCATCAAGGTTTCAAAACTTTGACCAATATCGCTTGACTTGTACAAGGTAGCCTGCATCGGGTTGATTTTGTTGTTGTACAGCACCAGCTGGTCCTGATCGTTCCAAATATCCACACCAACTTCCAGCGTGTCGAGCGTGGATCTCAGCAACAGGCGAGCCTTGAGGGATTCGATCTTGGCTTGGGATACCTGCTTTTTTTGTTCTTTGACGTAAGGAATGTAGTGATTTGCCCGTTGCAGGGCATCGTCGCTGCGCTGAAGATCGCGCTGCAGCCAAACCGATGCCCCCAAGGCAAGCAAGCTCCCCGCCAAGCCAAGCAAGGCGGGCCATTGGAGCAAGTTGGCACCGCCCAGCCGCACGGACCACCACCATGCACCGGCCGCGCACCCGAAGGCAAGCACAGCCAACAAAGCTGGCCACAGGCTGGAAGAGGTGGTGCGAGGGGTGCTCATAAACGTCTGATTATCCAGCCTGTTGGCAACGCGTGGAAAATTGCGTGAGTTGGGCGGTTTTGCCCCAGCGGTTGCCAACATTCACAAGCCAGTTTCAACAAGAGCAGGATCAGCAGCACTCTTGCGGGAAGTTGACTACTGGACTTGGCCGCAGGTGGCGCGCCGTTTGCAAAACGTGAATCCTTTTCCCATCAGGCGGCTTTTGAAACCATTCGTGAGCGTTATCGAGCCAACCCGGTAGCAAAGGTCGCTTTGTTCAAAGCACCTTTGAGCACTGAGTTTGCACTCATTGGGTTTCGCATTATCGATTTGCAGCACAAACTTTTTTTCGTGCTGTCTTGTTGGCACGTGCCACCCCAATGCCATGTTTAGTGTGTTGGGGGGTGAGTACGTGCAGCGATTACACCAAGGATTTGACTTTCAGAGTTTTGCAGGGTGGCCCCAAAGTTTGCCAGGCACCCTGCATTATGAAAATTAGCCACACTGCCCAACGTAACCACAAGCGGTGCAAAAGTCGCATCCGTCTTTGTGAATGACGGTTGGGTTTCCACACTCAGGGCAGATTTTTCCGGCCATGGTGGTGGGTGTACCCTGGCTTTTTGGCGCATCAAGCACGCCCATGTCGCGCAAGGGGAAGCCTTCCTCGTCCAGCACGCCGAGCATGGCGTAGCGGTGAATGATCAGGCGTGCGAGGTAGGCCACGGTGGAAGGCCAGGTTTGCTGGCGACGCTCACCATGGGGCAAGCCCGGCACGAAGGCCATGAAGTGGCCCAAGGGTTCAGCGTAGTTGAGCAGCTTGCGCAGTTTCATACCAATCCAGGCGGGGTCGATCACCCGCATGTCCAGTGACAAAAAGTCTGGCCAGTCCGTCCAGCGCGCGGGGTAGTTGCCGGAGAAACCGACTGCGCAGGGTCGCGTGACAATGCCGCCGTCCTGGCCTTGCAGGTTCACTTCTTTGAGTGTGACGGTGAAAGCTTCGCCTGTGGCGGGATTGTCCACGTCCACCGACCAAGCCAAGGTGCCGGAGGGGCCAGTTTGAGGCTCACCACGGCTGAACATGGCGTCGATAACGGGCGTTGGAATGGTGGTGTCCTTGCCAGCCAATGCCTTGAGCTGCTCGCAGCGCCAGCGAATGACCGCTGCCGTGGCTGCCACCACGCCGGGAAACAAGCGAAGCTCTCCGTGCGGGGGGAATGGCATTTCAAACGAGTGTTCTTCAGCCACGGTGGCCAAGGCGTCAAGTTTGAGTTGCAACCAGGCCGGGTCATTCGCGCGCAAGTCCATGGACAGTGTTTTCGCGAGAGCGCCCAGACCGCGTGGTTCGTCAGTGCCATTGACCCAAACTTCAAAAGGCTGCGGGGCACCACCTTCTTCGGAGCCAATTCACCCACAAACAAGGCAAAGTCGCCAAATGGATGATGCACCATGAAGGTCCAGGCGGGGTTGCCGGCTGGCAGTTCGGGGCGGCTGGGCCAGCGTAGAGAGGAGAGCACGGGCACGGGCAAGCGTTCGAGCGCCAAGCGGTGATTGGCACCGTCGATATGCAGCGGCGTTGCGCTGACCGGCGCTGCGCTTGGGGTGACGCTCAGAACCGATCCCAACACCGAGTTGGGGCGGTAGGTGGCCAGACCTTTCAGGCCAGACTGCCATGCCTCCATGTACAGGTTTTGAAAGTCAGCATAGGGGTAGTCGGCAGGGACGTTGACCGTCTTGGAAATGGCGGTATCAATGTACGGGGCTACAGCCGCCACCATGGATTCGTGTGCCTGGGCGCTCATTTCAAGCGCTGTGACAAAAGCCGGTGTGAGTGGCGCATTTTCGCCACGCAGGTGGCGGTACAGGCGCCAGGCGTGATCTTCCACCGCATATTCCTTGAAACTGCCATCCGCCATGCGTTTTTTGCGGGTGTAGCTCCAGCTGAACGCGGGCTCAATGCCATTGCTGGCGTTGTCGGCAAAAGCCAGACTGATGGTTCCGGTAGGGGCAATCGAGAGCAAATGCGAATTGCGAAGACCGTGGGCGCGAATGCGATCCTTCAAGGCCGATGGCAGGCGTGAGGCGAAGGTTTGACCGCTCAGGTACAGATCCGCATTGAACAAGGGAAAAGCACCGCGCTCGCGTGCCAGCTCAATAGAGGCTTCGTAGGCTGTGTCGCGCATAACCTCAGAAATTCTGCGGGCCATGTCGCGCGCCTCTTGCGAATCGTAGCGCAAATTGAGCATCACCAAGGTGTCGCCCAAACCGGTAAATCCCAGTCCGACCCGGCGTTTGTTGCGCGCTTCTTCTTGTTGTTGGGGTAGGGGCCACACGGTCACGTCAAGCACGTTGTCCAACATGCGGGTGGCCACACGCGCCACTTCAGCAAATGCGGCGTGGTCAAACTCGGCGTTGCTTTCAAAGGGGTTGGTGATAAAGCGGGTGAGGTCGATAGAGCCAAGGCAGCAGCAACCGTAGGGCGGCAGGGGTTGCTCGGCGCAAGGATTGGTGCTGGCGATGGTTTCGCAATAAGACAGATTGTTGTCGCGGTTGATGTGGTCCAGGAACAGGACGCCAGGTTCGGCATGGTCGTAGGTGGACTGCATGATCTGATCCCACAGATCTCTTGCTTGCAGCTTGCGGTAGACCCATAAACCAGTGTCTTTGGCCTGATAAGCATGAATGAATTCTTCAATGTCGGGGTGGTCGCAGCGCAATACCCCCATTTGAGCACCCCGACGGGCACCTGCCGATTCAACGGTCTCGCAAGAGCGGTCAAAAACACGCATATAACTTACGGGACCTGACGCACTGCTTTGTGTGCTGCCAACCCATGAGCCACGGGGCCGGATGCGTGAAAGTCATAGCCCACACCGCCGCCGCGGCGCATGGTCTCGGCAGCCTCGGTCAGGGCGGTGTAGATGCCGGGATGACCGTCTTCCACGTGCGCAATGGAGTCGCCAACCGGTTGCACGAAGCAGTTAATCAGCGTGGCTGCAAGATCAGTTCCCGCTGCCGATTGAATCCGCCCGGCCGGCAGAAATCCGTTTTGCAGCGCTTGCAGAAATTTGGTTTCCCATTGTTTTTGGTGTTCCGGTGCTTCGACCTTTGCCAAGGCACGCGCAACACGCTGATTCACTTCAAACACGGTCTTTTCAGTTCCCTTGCTGTACTTCTCAATAAGAACTTCTTCGCTGATTTGCTGCGGTGCGAGTGTGACGGCGGGTTTTGTGCGTTCGGTGGTTTTTTGGGACATGGCGTGCTTCTGGAGTCGTAAAAATGCAGTGGGTGGGCAATGATTTGTGAAAAAAACGGGGCAAAAATGATGCGGTCGATTTGCAGGAAAAGATGCTCGCTTGACTGATTTGCAATGTACCGCCGAATCAAATTCGTATGAGTCGGAGGGACATTTTGCCACTTGGATTACCCGGGTTAACCCTGTAATGATTGATCTGAATTAAGGAAAACTGGACGTTTTTCGATAGATAATGACCCCGCTCAAGTCGAGTTTTTGCAGCCGTCGACGAGCCCGGGTTCTTACCATTCTGGTGTTTTGGCTGTGAGGTACAACGGAGTTAGAAATATGAAGTTTCCACGTCTTTCCAGCGTAGCGGCAGTGGTTTTACTGACCGGCATGGCCATTTCTGCGGCTGCGCAAGCAGACAATACGACAGCGCCTTCCATGACAGCGGCAGAAAAAGAAGCCGCCAAAAAGATCTATTTTGAGCGTTGCGCGGGTTGCCACGGTGTTTTGCGCAAAGGTGCCACTGGTAAAAATCTGGAACCCCATTGGTCCAAAACCGACAAAGATGGAAAGAAAACAGAAGGCGGCACCCTTTCTTTGGGTCAATCCCGTCTTGAGAAAATCATCGGTTACGGTACCGATGGCGGCATGGTCAATTTTGATGACATCCTGACCAAGGAAGAACTCACGTTGATGGCCAAGTACATCCAGAACACGCCGGATGTGCCACCAGAATACAGCTTCAAAGACACGATGGATTCCTGGAAGGTGATGGTGCCTGTCAAGGACCGCCCAACCAAGCAAATGAACAAGTTCAACCTGAAGAACATGTTCTCGGTCACTTTGCGCGATACCGGAGAAGTGGCGCTGATTGATGGCGATACCAAAGAGATTCGCAGCATTGTCAAGACCGGTTATGCCGTGCATATTTCGCGCTTGTCCAAATCCGGACGTTATGTCTACGTGATCGGTCGCGATGGCCGTTTGTCTCTGATTGACCTGTGGATGGAAAAACCAGGTGTTGTGGCCGAAGTCAAAATTGGTTTTGACGCCCGTTCGGTCGATACCTCCAAGTTCAAGGGCTTTGAAGACGTTTATGCCATCGCTGGTTCTTACTGGCCGCCCCAGTACGTGATCATGGACGGTGACACTCTCAAGCCCCGCAAAGTGGTGAGCACCCGTGGCATGACGGTGGATGGTGAATACCATCCAGAGCCACGCGTGGCGTCGATTGTGGCTTCTGAGATCAAGCCTGAATGGGTTGTGAACATCAAGGAAACCGGTCAAATTTTGCTGGTTGACTATTCCGACATCGAGAATTTGAAGACCACCACCATTGGTTCTGCCAAATTCCTGCATGACGGCGGTTTTGATGCTTCCAAGCGTTACTTCTTGGTCGCTGCGAATGCTTCCAACAAGATTGCTGCCGTGGACTTGAAGACTGGCAAGCTGGCTGCTTTGGTGCCTACGGCCAAGATTCCTCATCCCGGCCGTGGTGCCAACTTCGTTCATCCAACATTTGGTCCGGTTTGGGCGACGGGTCACTTGGGTGCCGATGTCGTGACCTTGATCAGCACGCCATCTGACGAGAAAAAGTTTGCCAAATACAAAGAGTTCAACTGGAAGGTCGTTCAGGAAGTGAAACACGTTCCTGGCAACCTGTTTGTCAAGACACATCCCAAGTCCAACCATCTGTGGGCTGATTCTGCTCAGAATTCTGACAAGGAAACAGCTGAGTCAGTGTCTGTGTGGAAGATGGGCGACCTGTCCAAACCGTTCAAGACGATCAACGTCGCCAAGGATTCCGGTTTGCCCGCTACCAAGGCAACGCGCCGTGCCGTTCACCCAGAGTACAGCGCGGACGGCACAGAAGTGTGGATCTCCTTGTGGGGCGGCAAGACAGACCAGTCTGCGATTGTGGTGTATGACGACAAGACTTTGGCCTTGAAAAAGGTGATCACCGATCCGAAGATGATCACACCGACAGGCAAGTTCAACGTGTACAACACGCAGCACGACATTTATTAATCAGAACCAGCAATCTGACACATGAACAGAGGGCGCAAGCCCCTCTGTTGTATCTGAGAGTTGTTGTGTCTTCGTTGGAAATTTGGAGTTTGTAATGGCATCAAAATTAGGTGGCCTGTGGGCTGTTGCGCGCGCCGAGTGCGAAGTATTCGTTGATTGCCCTGTTAACCGTTGGATTTTTCTCAGGAATTATTTTCTGGGGTGGCTTCAATACCGCCATGGAAGCAACCAACACCATGGAATTTTGTATTTCTTGTCATGAAATGCATGACAACGTGTACCAAGAATACAAAAAAACCATTCACTACAGCAACCGGACTGGTGTGCGGGCGATGTGTTCCGATTGCCATGTGCCCAAGGATTGGTCGCACAAAATGGTGCGCAAGATCAAAGCCAGTGCTGAGCTGTGGGGCAAGCTGATGGGAACGATTGACACCCGGGAAAAGTTTGAGGCAAATCGTTTGCGTTTGGCTGAAAACGAGTGGGCGCGCATGAAGGCGGTTGATTCCCGCGAATGCCGCAACTGCCATAGTTTTGAGGGCATGGACACTGAAAAGCAAAAGCTGCGTGGTGCCAAAATGCACAAAATCGCTCAGGATGAAAAGAAAACCTGTATTGATTGCCACAAAGGTATTGCCCACCAGAAGCCCAAAGGCATGAAAGAAGATGATGATGAGTGATCTTGCATAGCGCATATTTATTCACACAATGATTGTTTTATTGAGTATTTGAAAGGACTGTTTGAGATGAAAAAAACCAAAGTTTCCATGCTGATGCTTGGCACTTTGCTGATGGCCGGCTCGGCCATGGCAGCACCTGATTGGGCAAAAGTTCCCAAGCGCGAGATCAATGTGTTTCACCCTGGCGTGACACCCATTGAATGGGTTGGCAAAAATCTGACCACAGCGGTACCGCTGGTCTTAAAAAGGGTGAAACCTGCGTGGGATGCCACGAGGAAAAGGGCACTTTGAATTTGAACTTCAAGCGCTTGGCTGACAAGGAATTGGAGCCCAAAGGTGCTCCCAAGACGATGATCTACCCCGTTGGCGTGCAGGCTGCCTACGATGCGAGCAATCTCTATATCCGGATGACCTTCAAGGCTCCGGCCGGTGGTGCGGACAAGGGTGACAAGGACAACGATGTAAAAGTCGCTGTGATGTTCCCGGATGCCAAGGTACCTCAGGCTGCCCAAGTGGGTTGCTGGGCTACCTGCCACGTGGACGCCCGCACCATGCCGGGTGCCGATGACAAGAAAACCAAGTACACCAAAGAAGGTTCGTATGACCTGATGCAGTGGAAGAGTGCCAAGGGTGCCAAGGTGGCTGACGGTACGGTGACCAGTGAGCGCAAGATGGAGGGCGGTTCCTTGGGCGCCAAGGCTGAAGGCAGCAAGGCTGGCGACACTTACACCGTCACTTTCACCCGCAAGAACCCGGGTGAAGGCAAGGCGGTTCCCTTTGGACTCGCAATCCATGGCGACCACGCCAGCGGACGCTTCCACCATGTGTCTTTAGGCTATACCTTGGGTCTGGGTGCTGATGGTGATGTCAAGGCTACCAAGCTGTAAATCTCCACCCAAACCGGTGAACGCCACGTCCATCGGTTAAAAATCAAAAAAGCGAGTGTTGCCCCGTGCAACGCCTTCGCTTTTTTTTAGCTGGCTCCAAGTTTCAAGGCGGCCTCGCGTGAGGCAGCAAGCTCTTGCAAGCTGGGGGTGGTTTGTGTCGGCCAGCCTGCCAGATGCTGCTGCGTTACCTCACACAGGGCGGTAATCCAGGCGGGGTCGTCATTGAGGCAGGGGATGTAGTGAAACTCTTTGCCACCCGCGTTCAGGAATGCGGCGCGGCCTTCCATGGCTATTTCTTCCAGTGTTTCCAGGCAATCGCTGGTAAAGCCGGGGCACACCACATCAACCCGCTTGACCCCAGCTTTTCCCATTGAAATCAGGGCCGGCTCGGTGTAAGGCTCCAGCCATTTGGCCCGGCCCAGGCGCGACTGAAACGTCACTTTGTACTGGTTCTGCGCCAGACCCAGTTGAGCCGCCAGCAAGCGCGCTGTTTTTTGACACTCGCAGTGGTAAGGGTCGCCCAGATGCAGTGTGCGCTCGGGCACGCCATGAAAACTCATGACCAGATGGTCCGGGCGTCCATGGGCTTTCCAGTAGCGCGCGATGCTGCCGGCGAGCGCACGGATGCAGCCAGCATCATCGTGGTAGTGGTTGACAAAGCGCAGTTCGGGAATATGGCGCACCTTGCCTGCCCAGCCATACACCGCGTCAAACACGCTGGCGGTGGTGGTGGCTGAATACTGGGGGTAGGCCGGCAAAATCAGCACCCGGTTGACGCCCTCAGCCTTGAGTGCATCAAGTTGCGAGGCAATGGAGGTGCTGCCGTAGCGCATGGCATAACGCACCTTGACCTGGTGTCCGCGCTGGCCCAGCCAGCCCTGCAAGAGCTTGGCCTGCTTTTCTGTCCAGACCTTCAGAGGCGAGCCCTCGGGTGTCCAGATGCTGGCGTACTTGGCGGCCGATTTGGCGGGCCGAAAGCGCAGGATGATGCCGTGCAAAATCATCAGCCACAGCAGACGCGGAATTTCAACCACGCGCGGGTCGCTCAAAAATTCACGCAAATAGCGCCTGACGTCTGCCGTTGTGGGGGTGTCAGGAGTTCCCAGGTTGCAATACAAGACGGCGGTGCGGGGTGGTTGGCCATGCGCGAAGGGCGGCTCGGCCGCGAATTTACCAGTGGAAAAAGAAGTCATGTCGTATTCTCGCGCGACGGAGCGGCTTGGTTCAAATGAAGGGGAAATGAGCGGGCAAGGTCGGGAAATATTCGGGCCAAGGCACGATTTTGGGCTTGGTCAGGGCACTGGGCTCAGTACCAGCGTGCTGCGGGTGTTGGCCTTCACATCTGCGGTGCTCAGGGGCTGCTGCAGGTAGCCCCCGGCGACAAATGTTTTCGCCTGATCCTGGTAGTGCCGGTCAAACAGCACGCCGCTTTGACCCACCGGGTTGATGCCCAGGGCTTTGCTGGCATCGGCAAAGTCGATCAAGCGCCGGGTAGAGGGGCCGGCTGTGACGGCCCATGGCGCGGGTCCGAGAGGGCTGGCGAGGTGATTCGGGGTTTCGCGTCCACCGGGTGCGGCAAAGGATCCAATGTTGAAGATGCGACCCAGTCGCATTTTTGTGGCCAGCGGATGTACATGGGTCAATGTGTGGGCTTTGCCCCAACCCCAGTCTGTGGGTTCTTTGCCGAAAGTTTCTTGCAAATGGCTGATGGTGGCACGCCAGACCACCCGCATCGTGTCGGCGCGTGACTCGGTTTTGGGCGTGCTTTTGTTGTTCCACCAGCGCGATGTGGCGTCGCCTGCCAGCCGGGGCAGGGCAAATTCCAGCGCCGGTGTGTGCAGCAATTGCGTGAACTGTTCTTCGCCCAATTCGTCGGCCATGGCGGCGTGGGCCAATTCGTACAGAAGTTGGCTGAACACCGTGGGGGTGATGCTGTTGAGCGAGTGGCTGCCATCCCACTGGGCCAGGCTTTCGAGCAGGGCGCGTTCCAGTGGATCGGTCACGATTTCTTTGAGCACCGGCAGCAAAGGCTCAAGCACGCGGCGGGGGTAAGCATTTTGGGTGTCCAGCTGGACGGGCTTGCTGTTGTCCAAGTTCCAAGCGGTGGCCGGGTCGCGCAGAAGTTCATCGAGCCGCTGGGCGCGGTCGTACAGGCTGTAATAGCCGGGCACCGGAACTCCGCTGCTGGGCTTGGGCTGGTGGTTGGCCGACATGATGTAGCCGCGCGAAGGGTTTTCTTCCTGTGGGTTATCGTTGAAGCGGTAAAAGCCGGGTTTGTCGGCTTGCCCGCTACTGCCATCGAGAATAAAGCTCGGGTTGACGCCTTGCGGGCGAATCGGCAACTTGGCAGCCGCCCACCAGCCGATGTCCCCCAAGGCGTTGGCCCACACCACATTGAGACCGGGCGCGTGAACTTTGCTGGCGGCGCTGCGGGCTTTTTCCAGCGTGTTGGCTCGGTTAAGCTCGTAAAAGCCTCGTGCAAGGGGTTTCGGTTTCCAGAAAAGCCCACCACATGGCCACCGGCTTGGTACCCAAAGTATCCGGGAAAGCATCGGTGATGAGGGGGCCGTGGGGCGAGCTTCGCAGGGTGAGTTGCACAGGCGCTGCACCTTTGACACGGATGGTTTCGCTGTGGCTTTGCAACTCTACCCATTGGCCTTTGTACCACACCAGATTGGGGTTGGTTGGGTGGAGCTTTTCGGCAATGAGGTCAACGTCATCGTTTTGGAACAGGGTCAGGCTCCAGCCAAACTGCATGTTGTGGCCCAGCAAGGCACTGGGAGTGAGTGCATGGTGGTGCCCATACAACTCGAAACCGGGTGCCGACAAATGCGCTTCGTACCAGACCGCAGGGGCCGAAAATTCAATGTGCGGGTCACCGGCCAGCAAAGGTTTGCCGCTGGCGGTGAGGCTGCCGGACATGGCCCACGCGTTGCTGCCCTGAAAGGCGGGAATCCCGGCCAAGGCCAGCGCCTGCTGGCTGACTTGTGAAATTTTCGCCAGTTGAGCCCAGTCTGCGGTGTTCAGGCTGGCTGTGGGCTCAGACGAGATCACTCCCAACGGGTTCCATTCCAGGTCAAAAATATTCAAATAGCTTGGCCCCACCCTGTCGCGCAGGTAGGTCAGGGCCGGGTCGGTGCGAAAGGCGGGGGAAAAGCTGTAAGCCAGATAGCCCGCCACGGCGACCGTATCTTGCGCTGTGAAGGGACGTTTGGGGATGCCAAGGAGGTCAAATTCCAGCGGCGCAGGCTGGCTTGCCTGGTATTGGTTGATGCCGTCCAGGTAGGCCACCAAGGCTTTGACGGCGGGGCTGGTTGGATCGAATTGGTCCGCAGTGGCCTGTGCATGGGCGCGAATGCCCAGGGTGCGAAATAGCTGGTCCGATTCGACCAGAGCGGGACCAAGAATTTCAGCCAGTTCACCCTGTGCCAGCCGTCGAACCATCTCCATTTGAAACAGGCGGTCTTGCGCATGCACATAGCCCAGCGCGCGGTACAGATCGGCCTCGTTTGCGGCGCGGATGTGGGGCACGCCGCGTTCGTCGTAATTCACTTTGACAGCCGCCTTGAGCCCAGCCAGTGGCAAGGTGCCCGAGCGCTGGGGTTGCTTGGTGTGGAGGTACCAGGTGACGACGGCGACGGCACCCAGCAACAGCACGGCCAGCAGCAGGGCCAACAATTTCAGTGCAAGTTTCATTTGAGAATCATACGGTTTGAGGATGCATTGTGAGGGCCGCAACCGCGGCCACGGCACTGCGAACCGCGCCTTCCAGCGTGGCGGGGTAGGGGCCTGCAACATAGTCACCGCAAGCCAGCAAGCCAGGGGCTATCTGCAGGGCTGGGCGCTGCAAACCGGGCGTGCAAGCAAAGGTGGCGCGCTTTTCGACAATGGTTTGCACTGCCTGCAGGTTCAGGCCGAGCTGTTGCTGCGCTTGCGCCAGCACCTGCGTTTGCAGCGCATCACGCGCCAAAGTGCTGGCGCTGACGACAAAGGCCAGCAAGCCGCCCGGCCCGCCCAGCTGACCGCGGTCAAACGCAAATTGGGCGGGCATGGCGGCGCTTGAGCGCAGCGTCAGCATCGGCCGGGGCAGGGTCACGTCCGCACCAAAGGCATAGACGGTGGCAATCGCCTCGTACTGCAACGCGCGGGTGATGCAGCCCCATTGCTGCAGCTTATTTGCTATTGAATCAGGAGCTGCTTGCGCACTGTTATCAAGCGCTCTGCTTGATTCTGATGCTGAAGTTGCGAGGATGACCGCGTCAAAGGCTTCACCCTGAATTTGCCACTGCAAACCCGCTGGGACCAGGGCTGTGACGCGCGTGCCAAGGCGCAATTGCCCGCCTTGCCTGCTCAGCCAGCGCGCGGCCGCGCCGGGGAACAGTTCCGACAAATCCACCTTGGGCAGCAGCAGCCGGGAGCCACCCTGCACGCCAAACAGCGCGTCTTGCATGACCCGCAGAAACACCTGGCCGCTGGCGCGCGGGGCCAGGGTGTTCAGGGCAGAGACGCACAGCGGCTCAATCAGCTCGGCCATCACACGCGGGCTTAAAGCTGGCACAGCTGCGCCACCGAGGTGTCCGCCTGGCAGCGAAAGCCGCGCACCTGCCAGCCCAGCGCCACCCGCAAGAGCGAGCCTTTGTCGGCCAGCGTCCAGCCACGCGAGCGCGCAATGCCGCCCAGCGCATCGAGCGGCGTGGGCCAGTCGGGAAAGCGGATGCCCAGGCCATCAGGAAACACCAGCGCCATGGGCTGGTGCAGCAGGCCTGGCCGGGATTGACGCCGACCAGCCGCATCAGGCGCAGTGACTCGGTGTAGGCACCGATCAGAATGTGTTGGCCGTTGTCCAGCGTCACCCCGGTGCCATCAGATAAAGTGCCATTTACGGCTCTTGCGCGCCCCCCTATTGCGCGAGCAGCTTCGAAAACGATAGCATGGTGCCCCGTCAGCGTAGCCTCAACCGCCGCCGCCATGCCAGCCCAGCCAGCGCCGATGATGGCGACTTTCACAACCTTCCCAGCGCTTGCACCTTCCACGCCAGCCACAGCTTGCGCAGCGGCGTGAGGCTGATGCGTTGGTGCAGCACCTGAAAGTTGTCGCGCTCGATCTCGCCGAGCAAGGCGCGGTAGATGCTGGCCATCATCAGCCCGGGCTTTTGGGCGTGCCGGTCGGCGTCAGGCAGCAGGGCCAGCGCTTCGTCGTACAGCTGATGTGCGCGTTGGGCCTGAACTGCATCAGGTCAGTAAAGCGCTCGGAGTAAGTGCGTTTGAGGATTTCATGCGCCTTCACGTCAAACTGCTGCAATTCGCTCACGGGCAGGTAGATGCGCCCGCGCA
Source organism: Candidatus Rhodoferax bjergmarkensis (assembly GCA_016708345.1). GTDB lineage: Bacteria > Pseudomonadota > Gammaproteobacteria > Burkholderiales > Burkholderiaceae_C > Rhodoferax > Rhodoferax bjergmarkensis. Next base: position 8,829 of record JADJFX010000004.1, on the reverse strand, counting down.
ATGCGTCTTCACCCACGTCGCGGATGATGTTGGTCAGCTGCAGCGCCTGGCCCAGTTTGTGCGCGTAGGCGGTGGTTTGTTCTTGTGTCTGGCCAAAAATGTGGGCTGCGACTTCGCCCACCACGCCCGCCACCAGATGGCAGTAGCGCTGCAAGCCGGGGTAGTCCAGGTAGCGGGTCTGGTTCAGGTCCATCTGGCAGCCTTCAATGACGGCTTGCAGGTGGCGCAGCTCAATGTTGTAGATGGCGGTGTGCGGCATCAGCGCCTGCATCACCGGGTGGCTGGGCTGGCCCGCGAAGGATTTATTCACCTCAGATTGCCACCAAGCCAGTTTGCTGCTGGCCACAAAAGGGTCCACCATGTCGTCCACCACGTCATCGACCTCGCGGCAAAACGCATAAAACGCCGTAATGGCCGCGCGCCGCGGCGTGGGAAGGAACAAAAAGGCGTAATAAAAGCTGCTGCCGGAGGCAACCGCTTTTTGCTGAACGTAGTCTTGGGGCGTCATCATTGGGGCGTCATCACGATGCAGCTATTGTCACATCCACAGGGCGCGCCACAGCATGATGGGGAAGTCCCACCATTTAAGAGTAGGGCGATGGGTGAGCGTGGCGAAGTGCAGAGTTTTGATCTTGTCCAAGATGCGCAAGCCGCCTTGCACCACCAGCCGCAGCTCCCAGCCTGCGCGGCCCGGCACCAGATGCACCAATGGGGCACCTTTTTGCATGCTTGCGCACGCCAATTGGGCGCAGTTTGCTATCAAAGAAGTAGCGTTTTTGGTTTGCCGGCAGGCCAGTAGATCGGCTTGCAGCACGCCAAAACGCTGGCAGTCTTGTAGTGGAAAGTAGTAGCGCCCGCGCGCAATGTCGCACCTGGCGTCTTGCCAGAAGTTGATAAGTTGCAAGGCGCTGCAAATGTTGTCGCTCATGGCCAGCGCCTGCGTGCTGGTCACGCCGTACAGGTGCAGCAGCAGCCGCCCCACCGGGTTGGCTGAGCGGCGGCAGTAGTCCAGCAGCTCCGCCTGCGTGGCGTAACCGGCACCGTCGCGGGTTTTTTCAATGTCTTGCACAAACGCGTCCAACAGGTCGTGCAGCAGTGGCAGTGGCAGGTGGTGCCTGTGAATGGCTGGGCGCAGCGCCCCGAAAACCTGCGGCCAGCGCGCGCTTGCGCTGGGTTGGGGCTGGCTGGCGTCCTGCAAATCCTGCCGGTAGGCCTGCAAGTCCAGCAAGCGCTGCGCCGGGCTGGCATCGCCTTCGTCAGCCAAGTCGTCGGCGGTGCGGGCAAAGTGGTAAATGGCCGCAATCGGCGCGCGCAAGTGCGCCGGGCACAAAGAGGAGGCCACCGGAAAATTCTCGTAATGCCCGATGGGTGCTGGGGGTGAATCTGGGGCTCTGTGCAGCATGGTGGGGTGATTTTGCCTGCTTCTTTTAGATAGACGGAATCAGCAATCCGCACAATGCTTGACAAGATTTGTCATTTATTTTAAATTACTAACCAATTGGTCATTAACGAAAATTTAACGATCAAGTTGTCTCCACCTGCCTTCTTCGCCCTACCCGTTTTAACCGTTTCAACCGTTCCAACCGTTTTCACCATGACCATAAAGTCCATTCAAGCCACCGCTTTGCTGCTAGCAGGTGCGTTGTCGCTGCTAGGCTGCACCAAGCCAACCCCCACCGAAGAGCCAATTCGTTCCGTCAAAGTTATCACGGTGGGGCTGGCCAGCGTTCAAACCGGTGCCGAGTTTGCTGGCGAGGTGCGGGCCCGGGTGGAGTCGCGCCTGGGTTTTCGGGTCGGCGGCAAAATTGTGCGTCGCCAGGCTGAACTGGGCCAGCGTGTCAAGGTAGGTCAAATTCTCGCCCAGCTGGACCCGCAGGACTACAAACTGGCCGCCGATGCGGGCCGGGCCCAAGTGGCGGCAGCCACCACCAGCCGTGATCTGGCGGCGGCCGATTTCAAGCGCTTCAAAGAATTGCGTGACCAGAACTTCATCTCCAGCGCCGAGCTGGAACGCCGGGAAGGCGCTTTCAAAGCCGCCCAGGCGCAGCTGGAGCAGGCGCAGGCCCAGTTCTCCGGCCAGGGCAATCAGGCGGCCTACACCACGCTGGTGGCGGATGTGGCCGGGGTGGTGACATCAGTGGATGCAGAGCCCGGCCAGGTGGTGGCGGCGGGCACGCCGGTGGTGCGTATTGCGCAAGACGGGCCGCGCGATGTGGTGTTTTCGGTGCCCGAGGATCGGGTGGCGCAGATCAAACCCGGCTCCGGTGTGAATGTGCGGGTGTGGTCGGCCAACACCACCCTCCAAGGCGTGGTGCGCGAGGTGGCGGCCAGTGCCGACCTGGTGACGCGACCTTTGGCGTGAAGGTGTCACTCGATGCCAAAGACCCCCGTGACGCTGGGCACCACGGTGGCGGTGACGCCGCAGGCGCTCAGGAGCAGCGCTGCGCAAGTCATCAAGCTGCCCACCAGTGCGCTGGTGCAAAGCGCCAAATCGTCGGCGGTGTAGGTGCTCGACACCACCAGCATGACGGTCAGGTTGCAGCCGGTCCAAGTGGCAACGGCGGATGGCAACGAGGTGGTGCTGGCCAGCGGTTTGCAGCCAAGTGCCGTGGTGGTGTCGGCGGGTGTGCAAGTGCTGGCACCCGGCCAGAAGGTCTCAATTTACAAGGAAAATAAGGCTGTAGCGCCCATTAACAGTGCGCAAGGAGCTATCAATACAGTAGCATCCGAGATGCCTCAGCTTGCCGCTGCTGCGTTGCCAGCCAGCGCTGCCAGCGCGAAGTGAGGCGATCATGAACCCACAAGAACCCAAAGCAGGCTTCAACCTGTCCAAATGGGCGCTGGACCACACGGCGCTCACCCGTTTTTTGATGGTGGTGCTACTCATTCTCGGGGCGGCCGCCTATTTTCAGCTCGGGCAGGATGAAGACCCGCCGTTTACCTTTCGCATCATGGTGGTACGAACCTTTGGCCTGGGCGACGGCCCAGCAAATGGCCGAACAGGTGGCCGACAAAATTGAGCGCACGCTGCAGGAGGTGCCCAACGCGGACCGCATTCGCAGCTATTCCAAGCCGGGCGAGTCCACAATTCTTTTCCGGTCAAAGACTCCACCCGGGCCACCGATGTTGCCAACATTTGGTACCGTGCGCAAAAAAAGTGGGCGACATCCGCCTGACGCTGCCGCCAGGAGTGGTGGGGCCATTTTTTAACGACGAATTCGGCGATGTGTATGGCGTGATTTATGCGTTGGTGGCCGATGGCTTTTCGGACGCCGAAGTCAAGACTTTTGCCGACGAGGTGCGCCAAAAGCTGCTGCGCGTGACCGATGTGAACAAGGTCGAAATTTTTGGCGTGCAGGACGAGAAGCTTTACGTCGAAATTTCGCAAAAGCGGCTGGCCCAGCTGGGGCTGGACATGAACCAGGTATTGGGGCAGCTTGCCGCGCAAAATGCGGTGGAGGGTGCTGGCGCGGTGCAGACGCCGCAGGACATTGTGCAGGTGCGGGTGGCGGGGCAATTCAAAGCTGTCGAGGAGTTGGGTGCCATGCCGATCCGGGGCAGCTCAGGCAACCAGTTGCGCCTGAAAGACATTGCCACCATTGAGCGCGGTTACGTCGATCCACCGTCGGTCAAGTGCGCCACCCAGGGCAAGCAGGTGATTGCGCTGGGGTTTCCATGGCCAAGGGTGGCGACATCATTGCCCTAGGGCGCGCGCTCAAGGTGGCGACTGAAAAAATTAGCACCACCTTGCCCGCCGGTTTGCGGCTGGTGGGTGTGCAGGATCAGCCCAAGGCGGTGGCCAAATCGGTCAATGAATTCGTGGCGGTGCTGATTGAAGCGATTGCCATCGTGCTGGCCGTGAGCATCGTCAGCCTGGGGCTGCACAAACGCGGCGGCAACACGCCCCGGTTCAAGCGGTATTACGTGGACACACGGCCCGGCCTGGTGGTGGGCATCACGATTCCGCTGGTGCTGGCAGTCACCTTTTGGGAATGTCTTACTGGGGCATTGGACTGCACAAAATTTCGCTGGGCTCGCTCATCATTGCGCTGGGTTTGCTGGTGGACGACGCCATCATTGCGGTGGAGATGATGGTGCGCAAGATGGAGGAGGGTTACGACAAGGTGCGCGCGGCCACCTTCGCCTATGAAATTACCGCCATGCCGATGCTGACGGAACGTTGATCACGGCGGTTGGCTTCTTGCCGATCGGTCTTGCCAGTCATCGACCGGCGAGTACACCTTTGCCATTTTCGGTGTCACGGTGCTGGCCCTCGTGCTGAGCTGGATCGTGTCGGTGTTCTTCGTGCCTTACCTCGGGAACGCTGATCCTCAAGGTCAAACCACTGGGTGTCGGTGAGCAATCTCATGAACTGTTCAACACGCCTTTTTACAACACCTTTCGCCGGGCGGTGAACTGGTGCGTGGCGCACCGCTGGATCACCATCGGCCTCATGCTGGCCACCTTTGCCCTGGGCATTGTCGGCATGGGCAAGGTGCAGCAGCAGTTCTTCCCGGATTCGAGTCGGCCGGAAATCCTGGTAGATGTCTGGTTTCCCGAGGGCACCTCGTTTGCCGCCAATGAGCTGACGGTCAAGCGCATTGAGGCGCGTTTGATGGCCGAGCCGGGGTGAACAGCGTGAGCACTTGGTGGGCTCCGGCGTGCCACGTTTTTATTTGCCGATGGACGCCATTTTTCCGCAGAGCAATGTGTCACAATTCATCATCTTGCCTGACGATCTGAAGCTGCGTGAGTCCATCCGCATCAAGCTGCCGATCTTGATGGCGCAGGAGTTTCCCGAAGTGCGCTCTCGTGTCAAGATTTTGCCCAACGGCCCGCCTGTCGCCTTTCCGGTTCAGTTCCGGGTGGTGGGCGGTGAGCCGGTGGGGCTGCGTGAGCGGGCCGATGAGGTCAAAGCCGTGATGCGCGCCAGCAGCAACACGCGCGGTGTCAACGACAACTGGAATGAGTCCATCAAAGTCATGCGCTTGGAAGTGGACCAGACCAAGGCCAGAGCGCTGGGGTGACGAGCCAGTCCATCGCCCAGCGAGCAAGACCATTCTGAGCGGAACCACGGTCGGCCAGTACCGCGAAGGGGCAAGCTGATCGAGATCGTTTTGCGCCAGCCGCTGGACGAGCGCAACGCCATTACCGACATTGCCAACGCCTACCTGCCCACGGCCAGCGGCAAAGCCATTCCACTGACCCAGATCGCCAAACCCACGTTTGGCTGGGAGCCCCGGTGTGCTGTGGCGTGACAGCCAGACTATGCCATCACGGTGCAAAGCGATATTGCCGAGGGGCTGCAGGGCGCCACGGTAACCAATGAGTTGCTGCCGAAGCTGCGTGCGTTGGAAGCGGCCTGGAAAGCCAAGGGCATCGAAGGCTATCGCATTGATGTAGCGGGTGCAGTGGAAGAAAGCAGCAAGGGATCAAGCTCCATCGTGGCCGGGGTTCCCATGATGCTGTTCATCACCTTCACTTTGCTGATGCTCCAGTTGCACAGCTTCAGCCGCGCCATGCTGGTGTTTTGACCGGCCCCTTGGGCATTGCCGGGGTGGCCAGGTGCTGCTGGTGTCGGGGCGTCCCTTTGGTTTTGTGGCCTTGCTCGGTGTGATTGCCTTGATGGGCATGATTCAGCGCAATTCGGTCATTTTGATTGACCAGATTGAGCAGGACCGCGCCAATGGCGTTCCAGCTTGGGATGCCATTGTGGAGTCGGCTGTGCGGCGCTTGCGTCCGATTGTGTTGACCGCCGCTGCCGCCGTGCTGGCCATGATTCCCCTGTCGCGCTCAGTGTTTTGGGGTCCGATGGCGGTTGCCATCATGGGCGGCTTGATCGTGGCCACCGTGCTGACCTTGCTGGCTTTGCCCGCCATGTACGCGGCCTGGTTCCGGGTCAAAAGGAGACACCCGCAGCAGGTTAAAATCTCAAATTGACCTATTTCATAGGGGTAGTCTTGCAGACGGCCCCTATTGTTTTTTTGCGCGGGTGGCGAAATTGGTAGACGCACCGGGTTTAGGTCCTGACGCTGGCAACAGTGTGGGGTTCGAGTCCCCCCGCGCACCATTCAAATTGTTTGCCGGACAGTTCGCGGTTGCTTATGACCAGCTATGTCCACAATGGTTTGTGTTTGTGGAAATTTCGGGCAGATTGCAGCCGCAATGCGGCACGCTCTGTCTGCAACTGTTGAAGAATTTTTGGAGAAATACTATGGCTGTTACCGTTGAAACCTTGGAAAAGCTGGAACGCAAAATCACCTTGACCTTGCCCGTTGTTGCTGCTGAATCGGAAGTGGAAAAGCGTTTGAAAAAAATCGCACGCACTGTCAAGATGGACGGTTTTCGTCCCGCAAAGTCCCCATGAACGTGGTGGCACAGCGCGTTACGGCTACTCGGTGCACTACGGAGTCATGAACGACAAAGTAGGCGAAGTATTGCCAGATGCGGCCAACGAAGCTAAGCTTCGCGTCGCAGGCCAGCCACGTATCACCGAGAAAGAAGTTTCACCTGAAGGTGAACTGGCGTTTGATGCTGTGTTTGAGGTTTTTCCCGGAAGTAAAATCGGTGACCTTTCGAGCGTTGAAGTTGAAAAGGTGACTTGCCGAAGTCAATGAGAGCGCTGTTGACAAAACCCTTGATATTTTGCGCAAGCAGCGCCGCACTTTTGCCCAACGCGCGCAAGACGTTGCCGTGGCAAAACGGCGACCGTGTGACCGTGGATTTTGAAGGCAGATCGATGAAGAAGTTTTCGCAGGTGGCAAAGCCGAAGACTTCCAGTTCATCGTGGGTGATGGCCAGATGCTCAAGGAGTTTGAAGAAGCGACCCGTGGCATGAAGTCTGCGAAAGCAAGACTTTTCAGTTGTCGTTTCCCGCCGATTACCATGGCAAGGACGTAGCAGGCAAGACTGCCGATTTCATGGTCACGCTGAAAAAGTGGAAGCTGCCCATTTGCCGGAAGTTGACGAGGCATTGGCCAAATACTTAGGCATTATGGTGCTACGGTGGAGGGCTTGCGCGCGGACATCAAGAAAAATTTGCAGCGTGAAGTCAAGTTCCGCTTGTTGGTCCGTAACAAATGAGCAGCCATGGACGCGTTGGTGTCCAAGGTCGAACCGGACCCGCCCACCGTCAGCGTGCAGTCAGAAATTGACCGTTTGTTCGAAAGCGCCCGCGCCGACCTCAAACAGCGTGGTGTCAAAGATGCAGACAAAGCGCAGATTCCAGAGTGTGACGTATTCCCGCCTCAAGCCGATCGTCGCGTGCGTGTGGGCTTGGTCGTGCTGAATTGGTGAGTTCCAACAACCTGCAAGCCAAGACAGAGCAACTCAAGGGGCATATTGAAGAGGGCCGCCAAAGCTGGCCGAGTAGCCGGCAGTTCTGCGTCGGTACTACAGCGACAACACCCGACTAGCTGAGGTGGAAGGCATTGTGGTCGTGAGAACAATGTCACCGGGATTTGTGTCGTGGGCGCGTCAAGGTCAACGAAAAAGTGTAATCTTTGGACGAGCTGATGTCTCAGCAAAACTGAAGTCCATAGTCGTTTTCCATGGGCGGACGTAATGCGGTTTGTGCCGGGCTTGCAGTCTGGTATACAGTTCCATTTTCTTTTGAAACTTTTATTTTTCGGCACAGTACCGCCGTCAGAGCAATAAAATTGCGAAGCCAATAAAGGCTTCAACAAACGCGACTCCAACCGATTAGAAACAAACATGAACGAGCAATTTGGTACGGATACGTAAAGTCTTGGGCATGGTTCCCCAGCGTGATTGAGCAACTGGTCGCGGTGAGCGGTCTTACGACATTTACTCGCGCCCGCTCAAAGAGCGCGTGATTTTTCTGGTAGGTCCAGTGAACGACTACGTGGCCAATCTGGTGGTTGCGCAATTGTTGTTTCTGGAGAGCGAAACCCTGACAAGGACATTTCGTTTTATATCAACTCACCCGGTGGCTCTGTCAAAAGCCGGTACGGCCATTTGGCGACACCATGAACTCATCGCCGCAAGTGTCGACGCTTATGCAATCGGCATGGCGGGGAGCATGGTGTGTATTTCGCTGGCGGCTGGTGCCAAGGGCGCGCTTCTCATTGCCCAACTCCAAGGCCATGATTCATCAGCCGTCCGGTGGCAGCCTTCTGGCGGCAGGCGACCGGATATTGAAATTCAGGCCCGTGAAATTTTGAAAACCCGCGGTTGTTTCAATAAAAATACTGGCTGAAAATACCGGGCCAGCCACTGGACCGAATCGCGCGTGATACTGAGCGTGACTATTACATGTCGGCTGATGAGTGCAAAGAATACGGCGGGGTTGATAGACCGTCATCCTCGGAAGTGGCCTGCGTACGTCAAATTTGGGCATGGTTTTGGGCGGTTTCGCCGCATTTTAGGCAAGTGCAGAACCGTTGCAGACGGCACCGTTTTTATTTGGGCATCATTCGGTAACATTCCGAAAAGGGCACAGTTCACATGGCCGAAAAAGGCTCCTCCAGCGAAAAACTCTTTATCGTTCCTTTTGCGGCAAGAGCAGCATCGTGAAGTCAAGAAGCTGATTGTCGGTCCTTCGAAAGCCATGTCTGCGATGAGTGCATCGATTCATGCAATGAGATCATTCGAGATGAATTGCCTGCCAGCACTGGATACGCGTAACGCAAGCGGCGAACTGCCAACGCCGTCAGAAATCAAGACCAATCTTGACAATTATGTGATTGGACAGGAACCGGCCAAGCGAACCCTCGCAGCAGCTGGGCCACAACCACTACAAGCGCGCTTGCGCCATAAAGAAAGCTGAAAGACGATGTCGAATTGGCCAAAAGCAATATTTTGCTGATT
>JADJFX010000003.1 GCA_016708345.1 Candidatus Rhodoferax bjergmarkensis | reverse complement strand
GCACATGCACAGTTGTGGCTTCGATGAGGTTCACATTGACGCGGTGGGCAATGTCGTCGGGCGCTACCGCGCAAACAGGGCTGGTGCCCCCATTTTGCTCACGGGCAGCCACTACGACACCGTGCTCAATGGTGGCAAATACGATGGGCGCTTGGGCATTTTTGTCCCGCTGGTGTGCGTGCAAGAACTGTCCCACCAGCAAAAGCGACTTCCCTTCGACCTTGAGGTGGTCGCCTTTGCCGAAGAAGAAGGACAACGCTACAAGGCAACGTTTTTGGGCTCCAGCGCGCTCACGGGAGAGTTCAACTACAACTGGCTGGAGCAACGCGACATCGACCGTATTTCCATGCGCGACGCCATGCAACATGCGGGTTTTCACATTGAAGACATAACCTTGATCAAGCGCAATCCAGAGCATTATTTGGGATTTTTGGAGGTCCATATTGAGCAAGGCCCGGTGCTCAATGAATTGAATTTGCCGCTCGGCATCGTCAGCTCCATCAAAGGCAGCGTGCGCTTGGTGGGAACTATTTTGGGCACCGCCTGCCACGCAGGAACCACACCCATGAATCGCCGGCGCGACGCCGCCATGGCAGTGGCTGAATTCATGCTTTACCTGGAAGCACGCGCCGCCCGCCACACCGATGCTTTGGGCACGGTAGGCACACTGCGCATCCCCGACGGCTCCGTCAATGTGGTGCCCGGTTGCTGCGAATTCAGTCTGGATCTGCGTGCCCCAAGCGACAGGCAACGAGATGCGCTGCTGGCAGATGTTCAAGCCGAACTCCAGGCTATTTGCGAACGCCGGGGGGTTCAATTCAAACTAAGCGAAACCATGCGCGCCAGCGCAGCCCCCAGTGCACCAGCACTACAGCAACGCTGGGAGGCTGCGGTGCAGGCTCTGGGCGTGCCGCTGCACCGTTTGCCCAGCGGCGCCGGGCATGACGCCATGAAAATACACACCATCATGCCGCAGGCCATGCTGTTTGTGCGCGGACAAAACTCGGGTATCAGCCACAACCCGCTTGAATCAACCACCAGTGACGACATTGCGCTGGCAATCGACGCGTTTTCTCGCGTGCTCGATCAACTTGCCAGCGAATATTGATCTCTTTACAGGCTGACTTTGCATGAACTTGGACGCTCAACTGGACGCCTGGATTGACGCTCACTTTGAGGCACAAGTTGGGTTTTTGCAGGCCTTGATCCGGGTTCCCACTGACACGCCACCCGGCAACAATGCACCACACGCCCTGCGAACCGCCAAACTGTTGCATGACTTGGGTCTAGAGGCCGAAAAATTCCCGATTCCCGAGGCCGAAGTGAAGGCAGCCGGTCTGCAAAGCATTACCAATCTGTTGGTACGCCGCCGATACGGCCCGGGCAAGACCATTTTGCTCAATGCGCATGGTGACGTGGTTCCACCGGGAGAAGGCTGGACCAAAGACCCCTATGGCGGCGAGATTGAAAACGGAAAAATTTATGGCCGCGCAGCCGCTGTGAGTAAAAGCGATTTTGCTACCTACACCTTTGCACTGCTGGCACTCGAAGCCGTGGCCAAGCCTCAAGTGGGAAGTGTGGAGCTGCTGTTTACTTATGACGAAGAATTTGGGGGCGAGTTGGGGCCAGGATGGCTGCTCAGACACAACATCATTCACCCCGACCTGGTGATGGCCGCAGGTTTCAGTTACCAGGTCATCACCGCCCATAACGGTTGCCTGCAATTGGAGGTCACCGTGCGCGGAAAAATGGCCCATGCGGCCTTCCCGGACTCTGGTGTGGACGCCCTGCAGGCCACGGTGCGTATCCTGCGCGCCCTGTATGAACAAAACAATCTTCACATGCAAGTTCACTCCAGCGTGGAAGGCATTACCCACCCCAGCCTGAACGTCGGCACGATTGAAGGCGGCACCAACACCAATGTCATTCCTGGTCGCGTCACTTTCAAACTGGACCGTCGCATGATCCCGGAGGAAGATCCGAATCAGGTTGAGGCAAGTTTGCGCGAGGTCATTGCCCAATCGGTCGCCCAACAAAGCGGCATCACAGCGGATGTCCGGCGCATTTTGCTGGCAAAGGCACTGAAACCGCTGCCGGGTACCCAACCCATGGTCGAAGCGGTCCAGAAACACGGCAAAATGGTGTTTGCCCAAGACATTCCAGCCATGGGAACGCCTTTGTACACCGATGTACGGCTTTTCAGTGAGTTTGGAATTCCCGGCATAATTTATGGTGCGGGACCGCGCTGTGTGCTCGAGTCCCACGCCAAGCAGGCCGATGAACGGCTTGATCTGGAAGACCTCCGCAAAGCGACCCAAGTGGTCGCCCGCACTCTGAAAGATTTACTCATTTAGCGCCAAGAGGATGCGCCACGCGCTGGCCTCCTGGTGTTTTGGAACTATGACTGGAGTTATGAATGGCCAAGGAACTATCACCCGCAGAAAATGCTCTCCGTGAGGCAGCGCGCGACTACCATCGCACGCCCACACGCGGGAAAATTGCGGTTACCCCCACCAAGCCACTCTCCAACCAGCGTGACCTCTCCTTGGCTTATTCCCCCGGTGTAGCCTACCCCTGCCTGGACATAGAGGCCGACCCATCCAAAGTCACCGACTACACCTCGCGCGGCAACCTCGTTGCGGTTATCACCAACGGAACCGCCGTCTTGGGTCTGGGCGACATTGGCCCGCTGGCGGCCAAGCCGGTGATGGAAGGCAAGGGCTGCCTGTTCAAAAAATTTGCTGGCATTGATGTTTTTGACATTGAACTGGCCGAGCGCGATCCCGACAAACTGGTCGACATCATTGCAGCGATGGAGCCCACACTGGGCGGTGTCAACCTGGAAGACATCAAGGCACCCGAGTGCTTCTATATTGAGAAAAAATTGCGCGACCGCATGAACATTCCCGTGTTTCATGACGACCAGCACGGCACCGCCATCATCTCCAGCGCCGCCTTGCTCAACGGGCTCGAATTGGTTGGCAAGCGCATTGAAGACGTCAAACTGGCGGTCTCCGGTGCAGGCGCTGCTGCCATTGCCTGTCTTGACGTCATGGTCGGGCTGGGTGTGCGCAGAAAAAACATCTACGTTTGCGACTCAAAGGGCTTGGTTTATGAAGGCCGCCCCGGTGGTTATGACGAGTCCAAGTCCCGCTTCGCACAAAACACGGATTTGCGAACCTTGGCAGACGTCGTCAACAACGCCGATGTCTTTCTGGGCTGCTCCACCGCTGGCGTGTTGACGCAGGACATGGTCAAAACCATGGCACCCAAGCCCATCATTTTGGCCCTGGCCAACCCGGAACCCGAAATTCGCCCCGAACTGGCCAAGGCTGTGCGGCCCGATTGCATCATCGCAACCGGTCGCTCGGACTACCCGAACCAGGTCAACAATGTGCTGTGCTTTCCCTACATTTTCAGGGGCGCACTCGACTGTGGTGCCACCAAGATCACCGAAGCCATGAAACTGGCATGTGTACGGCAAATTGCCGACCTGGCCAAGGCCGACATCAGCGAAGAAGTGGCCACGGCTTATGCCGGCAAAGAGTTGGTGTTTGGCTCCGATTATTTGATTCCCACCCCTTTTGACTCGCGCCTGATCCTGCGCATTGCCCCCGCGGTGGCCAAAGCCGCCGAAGAGTCTGGCGTGGCCGTGCGCCCCATTCACGACATGGACGCCTACCGCCAGCAGTTGTCACGCTTTGTCTACCAGACGGGTATGTTCATGCGCCCGGTGTTTAACGCCGCCAAGGCCGTGCCGATGGGTTCAAAGCGCGTCGCCTATGCCGAGGGTGAAGATGAGCGTGTGCTCCGTGCGGCGCAAGTCGCGGTGGACGAAGGTCTGGCGCATCCGATCCTGATTGGTCGCCCGGCTGTGATCGAAGCGCGCATCGCCAAGGCAGGTCTGCGCATCAAGCTGGGGCAGGACGTCGAATGTGTCAACCCCGAGGACGATGCACGGTTTCGCCAGTATTGGGAAACCTACCACCACCTGATGGGGCGCAGAGGTATATCCATAGACACCGCCAAAGCCGCAGTGCGCCGCTCCAACACCACCATTGCTTCCTTGATGATCAAACTCAAAGATGCCGATGCCATGCTGTGCGGACTGGTCGGGCGCTTTGATGTGCATCTGGAACACATCAACGACATTATCGGAACCAAAACGGGAGAATCAGGGTTTGCCACTTTGAACGCTTTGATGCTGGACCAGCGCACCCTGTTCATCGCCGACACCTTCGTCAATGAAGACCCGGATGCGCATCAACTGGCCAGCATTGCCCTGATGGCGGTTGAAGAGGTCAAACGGTTTGGCCTGCCGCCCAAAGTCGCCTTTCTCTCGCACTCCATGTACGGGTCATCCAACCGCAAATCAGCGGTCAAAATGCGTTTGGCCCATGAGCTGTTTTGTCAGATGGCACCCGATGTGGAATGTGATGGCGAACTGCACGGCGACGCCGCTTTTTCAGAAGAAATGCGCCACGCCACCTTGATGGACAGCAAGCTCAAAGGCGAAGCCAATGTCTTGATTTGCCCCAATCTGGACTCTGCCAACATTTTGCTTAATGTGCTGAAGGTAACTGGTGGGCACGGTGTCACGGTCGGACCCATTTTGCTGGGCGCTGCAGCCTCGGCCCATGTACTGACGCCCACAGCTACCGTCAGGCGCGTTGTCAACATGACCGCTCTGGCCGCAGCCGAAGCAGCGCATGCCACAGCGGCAGGAGCCAGTCGGTAAACACTACTTGTGTTGTTGGTGGTGATGATGGTTGTGGTGGTGCTCTGCCTTGATGGGTTCCACTTTGTTTTTCTTGCCCAGGCGTGACTCCGTGCCATTGATCAGACGGCTGATGTTTTCCGCATGGCGATAGACCAAGAACAAGGACATGACGCCCACCGACAGCAAAATGCCCTTGTTCATGAACCAAGCCGTGCCATCGCCAAAAATGTAATACACCGGAGCAAACACGGTGGCAACCAGCGACGCCAGCGACGAGTAGCGGAAAAAATAGGCAATGATGAGCCACGTGGCCCCAGTGGCCAGCCCCAAAATCCAGCTAAACCCCACCAGCACACCCAAGGCAGTGGCAACACCTTTGCCGCCGACAAACTTGAAAAACACCGGGTACAAATGCCCTAAAAAGGCGGCCAGCCCGACCATGCCCATGGTGCCCTCTTCCAGGCCATAGGGCTTGCCGTACCACTTGACCAGCATCACCGGCAGCCAACCCTTGGCAGCATCCAGCAAAAGTGTCACGATGGCCGCTGCCTTGCTGCCCGAGCGCAGCACGTTGGTAGCACCCGGGTTTTTGCTGCCGTAAGTGCGCGGATCATTCAGACCCATGGCACGGCTGACAATCACCGCGAAAGACAAAGACCCGATCAGGTAACCCAGCAGCGCCGCCGCCAAAGGGAAGAAAGATTGCAATGAATTCAAAAAAGTCTCCTGCTGACACACCCGCAGCTTGCGGGCGCAAACCGTCTATTTTGCCAGTGCATCCACAAACAGCTTTTCCATGGCCTTGATCGGGCACCTGTCGTGGTACAGCGCGTGGCGATTTGCCTCTATTTGATGGCGCAACTTCGACTGAAGCGCCAACTCGGTGGCGCGTAATTGACAGTATGAAATGACCGTCTTGAACCCTGAGAATCCAACGGTTTCGAGAAAAACATGGGCCTGTTCCCCCCTCAGCGCACGTTCAGCCAATGAGCGTCATCCCGGCGAACTTGGAAGCACCGACATCAAAAGTCATGGTCTGATTGCATCCAGCGCCAGCGGCAGAACGCTCTATCAGGCAGTCAGCAAAATCCGCCCTGCCTTCGCCAAACACCCGCAGGGCACGCATCACCTGATCCGCGCGCTCCACCAGAAATTGCTTGGTGCGAAGAATGGCCTCCAACGCCTGCCCCACCTGTTGCCCGCTGAGCTCGTAGCTCGATGTCAGCACCCAATACAACTCCACGACCGACACCATGGTGATGTAGCCTTGGTTATTGCCGTCCAACGACTCGATCAGCTTGCTGGCCTTGGCCGACTGCTTGGGATCATCCTGCATGATGTAGCGCACCAAGACATTCGTATCCAGACCGATCATCGCGCCGCCGCCCCACGCTGGGCAATGGCCGCGTTCATGGCCTCAATGGAAACCGTTTTTTTGGCCGGGCCAAACATCCCCTTGAGCGCAGTCACATCGCCGGTGGCAGCAACAAACTCATAGCGACCGGGGGCAATGAAGACGAACTCAACACGATCCCCTGCATCCACCTTGAGCGCGTTGCGAACCTCGGCTGGAATGGTGATCTGTCCTTTGGATGAGATAGTGGCTGCTGACATGTTTGACCCCTTTTGCCTTACTATAAAGTAAGGAAATTGACAAATCAAGATCCAATGCCCTTGGTTGGAATTGAAGTAGAACCGGGACGACTTGGCGCGCAAAGTGACAGGCTCAAGCTATGGTTCCAGTCCTTGCGCTGACACTGCGCGTTGACGACTGAAAACAGGTAAAACCCCAGCACCTGCGGGCTGTGCTGGGCACCGCCATGTTCTAGTGTAGTGTTGCATGCTTGACGGCACATTTAAAACCGATGGATTTTTGGATATGGCTAGGCGCAAACCGCAGCGATACCCGTAGGTATCGCGCGGATTTGCAACGCCGCCATGACCGAAAAATACGCGGTTTATGGTTTCAGCCAACTTGTTTGCCTTGAGCAACTGGGTGGCGTGTGTTTCGCAGACGTGATTTTTTGCCATGGACGTCTTTTGTCGCTCGGGAACGCCAGCGTTGGTACAAACCCTCAGCACCATAACACCCTGCCTACAGACTGGAAGCGATTTGACCTGTGGCGCTTGTAGAAATTGCGGGAGCAGCTATTAACTTTATAGCAAATTCAAAATTTCCATGCTTGTCCCAGAGCATGTTCAGATGCTCTGGGGGGCAAGGCGAAGCAAGATGCCGGAATGAAATGAAAATGCAATGAGAGGTCACGTGCACAGAACCGCTAGAACAGGGCACCGCGTGCCCCTAACACCGCACTTTCATATTCCAGCTGCAGTGCACTACTGCACTAGACTTCTCGGCTGGGCAGGCATCACTACTCCACAGTTACCTTTACGTCATCGAGCCACAGCTTTTCGCCAGAGTCAATCGAGTTCCCCCGGAACCGTATCTTGAAGTTACTCTTGAAATACTGCGGATTGGCTGATTTGGTGAATGTCAGTGTCTTGGATACCCATGTGTTTTCGGTAGTGACATTGAGGTCTACCACATTGACCCACGTTGCACCGTCGTAAAACATGAGATACACGCCGTCATCAGCATCGATACCTTCATCGCGATACCAGAACGACACCGTCATCTTGTTATATGACCCGGTGTTGAGGTCTTTTCCGTAGATGTTGTTGGAGGTGTCGTTGGCCACGGCCGCGTAGTTGCCGCTGTGCTTATTGGCTGTGGACGTTTGCCACATTTCATTGGTCCAGTTACCAAATCCATTTTCAAAGCCTTCGTTGAGCAGCGTCGTGGCGGGGGACACCACATTGACTGTTATCGAGTTGCTTGAATCGGTATAACTTCCCAACAGATCTTTGACCTTTGCAGTCAACACAAACGTGCCTGTCTGCGCAAACGGCACATTCCATTCGTAGGGAGCGGCGCTGTCACTTGAGAGTTCGACACCGTCCGAATCCGACCCACTGACATTCACGTAAAGACTTTCGCCCACTTTCTTGGTGACGTTTCCTGAAGGCGTGTTGATGAAGCAGCTGGCAACGGATCCGCCTGATCGCGTCGGTAACGTTGTGGTGTACGCCTTCTCGCCCCGCAGCATCTTTCCGGACTCGCCGGCCAGCCACAAATAGTGGTCGTTGTTGACGTTGTCATAAATTCGAAATGGGCTGGCACCAACGGGCACCTTTTGCGAAACCTTGAAAAACTGGGTTCCTTCATCCATTTCATCAAACTGCGCGAGGAACAGTATCTGCGCCCCAACGTTCAGGGCACGGGATGCCTGCATCCAGTAAAAAGAGCCCTTGTTTCGTGGGCGATACGATCCATCATCCACGCGATTTTCGAGGTTGTAGCGAGAAAAGCCTGGGTAGACAACCGGCACATAGTCCTTGCCGCGCGCCTTGGCCCAGTTGATGTCTTCTCGGATGCGCTCAGGCCAGGTGTTCAGATAAGAGTCTTCGCGGTACGCGCCAACATGCCACGGCATGATGATGTCGGTCCGCAAGATTTGTTTGTAAAACTCATCCTTCGCGGCAGTGCTGGTGACCAGTTGCCCACCACCGATCCGCCATGCTGCGGGAACACGAACCAAGACGCTGTAGCCGCGACTCGTCAGGCCGTCAAATGATGAACTTGGCCTCGCGCAGGTAACCTTTGTCACCGATGTCGCCGCCATCTTCCTCCCAGCCGACACCACCAATGGCGATCAGGGGTTTGCCGTTATGGTGCAAAAAGGTCGGGGCACCGGAGCGACTGAAAAAATTGTATTTGGTGTTGAGTTCATCCAGGTCCGCCAGCAAATCCTTATAGTCATCGCGACCACCTGAAGAAATATCGTAGCGAATACTGATCGCCCTGCCGTATTTGGTCGCTGCTTTGACGGCGTTGTCAAACACCTTCATGTAGTGCCCTTTGACCTTTGTGTCGCGGATGCTGTGTGTAAAACGCTGCATGAACGCACCATCTTGCCCATACTCTTTCATCCACCTGAAATGCGTATCGACCGTTGATTTATCATACGAACTGAATACGCTGGCACTGCTCCCGTCCGAAAACTTAAACGGCGTGGTGTATTTTTTGGTGTATTCGCTGACATCGGGCCAGTAGTCGATGTGAACATACCCGGGCTCAAACCTGCCGCCATTGCTGTAATGGGTCCAAGCCTTGTCAGCACCGTCACCTTGGGCGTTAAACCACCCCTGGTAGCCATACATTTGCAAGCCCTTGTAGGTGTTGTACGGCGCGCCAGCAGCCATCACCACTGAAGGTATTAAACAGGCCACAGCCACAATCGCCAGCAGCCGAAGCTTTAAGCACTTTACATATTCATTTTTCACACTAACCATCCTTTTTTTTTAATGCACAACAAAATTTGACGTGAGTTTGAATATTTTTTTCAAGTAACGACAGTTGCGTTCTGGCATCGTTTGGCAATGCCATGAACGCACTTTAAATGTATCGACGCATCAAAAATTGGGCATGAACTAATTGATGATTTCAAATGAAAGACGGCTTTGTTTTGTGACAATCTGTATCCAACGCAGGCCTCAGGACTTCAGGGACTTCAGTTCAAGTCTTGCAATCAAACATTTCGTCCATTTCCAGCCATCCAACAGCGCCCACATGGCCTTGCAGGCATACCGAGGCAATTTGCCGCCAAAATGAAAAAAAACTTACCCCTGCGCATTGTGGGCAGTGCTGTGGATAAGCGTGTTCACAAGCCGCGAAACCCGCGCCAGGCTTGGGCTGGCGCACGGTGCCTGCAAAATAGGCACCGCACAAGCAGCAGGTTTTTAGTCCCGGCAACTGTGGTAAAGCCCGCCGGCCAGAAAAGCCGCACACCTTTTGCGGGATGATCTTTACCCGCTACCATGCTGGTCCACCCCATCTGCCGCGCAAGCGCTTGACCTGATGTCTGACACGCCCACCCTGCTAACCGCCCGCACCGAACCCGATCAACTGCAGGTCGATGCCTGGTCCAATGAGCCACTGCTGGTGTCGCTGGAGATGGGTGGTAGCAACTGGCCCAGTTCCTGCCGCAGTGGCCATTGCCGCACCTGCCTGGGCCAGTTGCAAAGCGGCAAAGTTCGCTACGACGAGACTTTCACAGGCCTGAGCCCCGAGGAGCTGGCGCTGGGGTATGTATTGCCCTGCGTGGCCTACCCCTGCACTGATGTGGTGGTGCAGCAGGGCTTGTGAGCCTGCGCTGTGCGGTAAATTGCTGCACTTTTTTGTTGCGGTAGGAACAGAGCTTACCCCCTGCCCCCCGCGCAGATCCGTACGTGCAGAATTACCGCATATGGCTCCTGCCTCAGGTATGTGACGCATAGAAACGAGCCTGCGGGTAAGGATGTGCGTTGCGGATGTTGGGCATAAATCGCTTGGCAATTTTCTGGAATCTGCTCCACGGCATTTTGGGTCGCTGGCTTCTGCGCATCAAAGAGTGACGCCACGCGCGCTCAATCTCGCTGCACATGCTGCGCAGCCGATACAGGTTTCCCGGCACCGCGTGGTAGTTCAGGTAGCCCTGTACCACTCGGTTGAGCCACCTGCCCACCTCTGCTATGGGTCGATGTCTTCTTTTCATCAGTTCCACCCGGATTTGTGCAATCTTTGCGCGCATGCGCTTCTTCACCGTCAGGCGTAGCACTTTGTAATTGCCTCGTCTGGTGGTGCTACAGCAGTGTGTGAATCCAAGGAAGTCAAAGGTTTCCGGTTTGTCTTGGCCCCGGCGTTTGCGGTTGATGGCCGCAAACCGACCAAATTCGATCAGCCGCGTCTTCTTCGCATTCAGGGTCAAGCCAAACTTTGCCAAGCGCTCTTGCATGGCTGCAAGGAAGCTTCTGGCAGCCTCTTCGCTCTTGAATCCGTACACACTGTCGTCTGCGTAGCGCACCATGATTGCCTTTCCCCGTGCGTATGAGAATTCCTAAGGAAGTCTTCTTCATAAATCATGTTCAGCACGGTCACGACCGCCTGTTGCACGATTTTGTCCTCCAGTGAGGCGATGCCAAGTGCGCGCTGGCGTCCATCGGCTTTGGGGATGAGTAAGCGCCGTGATGGTGTGGCCCGGTATCCACCCACGTGGATTTGCCGGTGCAGCGTTTGCACTCGCTCATGCAGTCCTTCCTCGTAGTCTTGCCACGTCACCTCGTCCACACCGGGTGCCGCGTCACGGCGCAGGGCGTAGAAGCTCTGTGCCAGTAATGCGGGTGTGATGTGGTGTAGCAGTGCCGTGAATCGCACCTTCTTGTCCCGCTTCGCTGCTATACGTACGCCCTCAAGTCCCATCGACGCAGGTTTGTCCCGACGCGGTGTCCGGGCTGCGGGTTTCTCGCTGGCGTTTCCCTTGGCTACGCTCCTTCCCTCCACTGTCTCCGCCGGGTCACCGCTTTGGCTACCCCCTTTGTTCGACTGTTTCTTCGGTACTACGAACGTATCCGACTTCTCACCGGCGTAGGCGACAGGGTTTTGGCTTTGGGCCTTGCCTGTCCCGCCCGACTCTGGTGCCTCGGGCACCGGTGAGATCTCCCAGCTTCCGTGTAAATCGCTTCCCAACATGCTCAGGGTCTTTGACCGCGCAGGATCAGACCATGGCTCGCGTGTAGCGCCATGGTCTGTGTTGCATTCCGTACAAGCTAACGTCGTCTGCATCCTGGATTCGCGCAATTTCGCGGCTCAATGGCTGGCCTGCTGGTCTCCCCTGTCAACGCTTCGATGTACACCTCGCGGTGGACAACGCATGACTCGGGGCCAGAGTGAATTCGCTATTTCTTCCCTGTATTGAACTTCTCAATCAACTACGATTTACCGGCTTACGCTGGCGCACTAGCTGCTTGCGCAATATCTGCGTGCGCAAACAGCCAATTTCACTCCAAACCCAGCTCATGAATCTTGCGCGTGATGGTGTTGCGGCCAATGCCCAGTTTTTGGGCCGCCTCGATACGCCGACCCCGGGTGGCACCCAGCGCGGCTGTGATCAGGCGTGATTCAAACCGGCGTGTGAGTTCGTCCCACACATCGGTGCGACCGCTGGCCAAGAGGGCAATGGCATCGAGCTCCAAGCCGTGCTCCCAGCCCTCGCCCGGCAAGCCGATCACCGGCTTTGGCACCTGCGTCGCAGCCCAACCAGGCTCGCCAACCGCCCCATCATCCAGGGCAACTACCGACACCGCCGCTGTAACGGGATCAGCAGGCTCAACCAGCTCAGCCGGAGCTGCGCTTGGCACCAGGGGCGCTGCCACCAGCGGTGCCGGTTTCGCCCCCTCCCCCGCTCCCACCCCATCTGCGCTCACGCTGACCTCGGGCGGCAAATCCTTGGGTTCAATCACCTGCGCGGGGGCCATCACGGTCAGCCAGTGGCAGATGTTTTCCAGTTGTCGCACGTTGCCGGGAAAGCCGAAGTTGCCCAGCCACACCAAGGCCGCGTCGGAAATTCGCTTGGGCTCCACACCCAGCTGCTTGGCGCTTTGCTGCAGAAAGTGGCGCGTCAGCATCGGCACGTCTTCCTTGCGCTCGCGCAGCGCGGGCAGGCGCAGGCGGATGACGTTCAGGCGGTGGTACAAATCTTCCCGGAAGCCGCCTTCCTTGACGCGCTGCTCCAGGTTTTGGTGGGTGGCGGCAATCACGCGCACATTGGTTTTGACCGCGCTGTGGCCGCCCACCCGGTAGAAATGACCGTCGCTCAAGACGCGCAACAGCCGCGTTTGCAGGTCAAACGGCATGTCGCCGATTTCGTCCAGAAACAGCGTGCCGCCATCGGCCTGCTCAAAACGACCCCGGCGCATGGTCTGTGCGCCGGTGAAGGCCCCGCGCTCGTGGCCGAACAGTTCGGACTCCAGCAGGTCTTTCGGGATGGCAGCGGTGTTGATGGCCACAAACGGGCCGTTGGCACGCTGCGAGTGCTTGTGCAGTGCGCGCGCCACCAGTTCCTTGCCCGAGCCGGACTCGCCGGTGATCATGACGGTGACGTTGCTTTGCGAGAGGCGGCCAATGGCGCGAAACACGTCCTGCATGGCGGGTGCCTGGCCCAGCATTTCGGGGGTTTCGGCCTGCTGCTGCTCGGCCACTTCTTCGCGCTGGCTTTCTTCAACCGCACGGCGAATCAGTTCGACCGCTTTGGGCAGGTCAAACGGTTTGGGCAGGTATTCGAAAGCGCCGCCCTGAAAGGCGGACACGGCGCTGTCAAGGTCCGAGTAGGCGGTCATGATGATGACGGGCAAGCCAGGGTACTTTGCTTTGACCTTCTCCAGCAAATCCAGACCAGAGCCGCCGGGCATGCGAATGTCGCTGACCAGCACTTGCGGGCCGCCATCGTCATCGGCTGCCTGCAGTGCGCTCAGCACATCGCGCGGGTTGGTAAAGCTGCGGGTGGGCAAATCTTCCCGCAGCAGCGCTTTTTCCAGCACGAAGCGGATGGACTGGTCATCATCTACGATCCAAATCGGCTTCATATGTTGTGTCATCCTCAGGTCAGCGGTTGACTGCCGTTGTCTGCAGTTGTCCGCGGTTAATGGGCACGACGGGAACGGATCAAGGCAAGGGAATCAGTATCTTGAAATCCGTATAACCTGGCTCACTGTCGCACTCGATCAAACCGTGGTGCTGCTGAACAAAGGTTTGCGCCAATGTCAGCCCCAGCCCCGAACCGCCCTCCCTGCCCGACACCAGCGGATAGAAAATGCGGTCTTTGATCGAGTCTGGTACACCAGGCCCGTTATCAATCACATGCAATTCCAGTGCCAACCGGTAGCGTTGTTTGCCAAATGTTGTTTGCCGGGCAATGCGGGTGCGAAAAGTCAGGCTGGCTTGGCCTTGGGCGATCAATTCCACCAGTGCCTGGCAGGCGTTGTGGGCGATATTGAGCACCGTCTGGATGAGCTGCTCGCGGTCGCCCCGAAACTCGGGGATGGAGGTGTCATAGTCGCGCACCACTTTGAGGCCTTTTGGGAATTCGGCCAGAATCAGCGAGCGCACCCGCTCACAAACTTCGTGAATATTGACATCACCCACCAAATGGGGGCGTCGGTGCGGGGCCAGCAGCCTATCCACCAGTATTTGCAGACGATCGGCCTCACGGATGATGACCTGGGTGTATTCGGTCAAATCGGGCGACTCCATCTCCATTTCGAGCAACTGGGCAGCGCCGCGAATGCCGCCCAGCGGGTTTTTGATCTCGTGTGCGAGGTTGCGGATGAGTTCTTTGTTGGTTTGCGCCTGTTCGGCCAGCCGCTGCTCCCGGTCCTGGCGTGCCTGCTGCTCCAGTGGCAACAGTTCCACAATGATTTCTTCCGGCTTTTCAGTCTGGGTCACGATCACATGCACCGGCAAATCTTCGCGGCTCATGCGCCTTAGCACTGCGTCGTAGCGCAAAGCGGCAAACTCGTTGCCGCCAGCACCCTGCAGGGCGTGAAGCAGGGGCAAGGTTTCGGTAAAACTGTCAGGGAAATGCGAGCCGACAATGGCCCGGCGCGAGATGCCCAGCGCATCTTCCAGCGCGGCATTGGCAAACAGCACGGCCCCCTGGCTGTTGACCACCGCCACCAGCGTGGCCAACAGGTCAAAGGCATGAAAGCGCGACACAACGCTGGCCTCAGACACCGCCAAAGTGGTGGGGGCTGACGTTTTCAAACTGCTTATTTGGATGAGGATGCCGAAGAACCAGCTGGCGCACGGCCGAGTTCACGGCGAATGCCGGCAATGTCGCTTTCAATGCGGGCCAGACTGGCCTTGAGTTCGGCCACACGGTCCAGATACTTCTGGTGATTGCGCGCCTCCGGGCCCAGCTTTTCGGGCTCGCCATTGTTGTATTCCTTGAGCAACTCGGCCTGGCGGGCCTCAGCCTTTTTAAGTTCGGATTCCAGAATCAGCTTGGCATCGGAGTCGCGGGATTTTTGCTCATTGCTGTCCACCTTGGGCCCGGCCGAAGGGCTTGCGCTGGCACGCGCAGGCGCACCGGCTGCGGGACGCGCGGCCTGCACCACCGTGACGTTACCGCCTTCGACCAACTTGCAGCCCGTTTTTTGCGGGCTGGGCACGGTGTTGGTGTACTCATTGCCACACCGGTAAATTTGATCTTGAGAAAAACTGTTGGCAGCAAACACAACAGCCGCCAATGGAATCAACAAAGCATAGTTCATACGTTTTCCACACTTCAAAAAAATGAGCAGACCTTGCTGTCAGTATGCGCCAATTGCACGCCTATTCTAAAAATTAAAGTTTCCCGCAACAAAAAAGGACGGCAAGTGCCGTCCTTTTTTTGCGACAAACTGTAACGGATTACAGCGAGAAGTACATATCGTACTCGGCAGGATGCACCGACATGCGCATACGGGTCACTTCCTGCATCTTCAGGTCAATGTAGGCATCGAGCATGCTGTCGGTGAACACACCGCCCTTGGTCAGGAACGCGCGGTCCTTGTCCAGATGCTCCAGCGCCTGGTCCAGGCTGTGGCAGACGGTCGGAATCAGCTTGTCTTCCTCTGGGGGCAGATGGTAGAGGTCTTTGGTGGCTGCTTCGCCGGGGTGGATCTTGTTTTCCACGCCGTCCAGGCCGGCCATCAACAAGGCAGCAAAGCCCAGGTAAGGGTTCATCAGCGGATCGGGGAAACGGGCTTCCACGCGACGGCCTTTGGGGTTCGCCACAAACGGAATACGGATCGAGGCAGAACGGTTTTTGGCCGAGTAAGCCAATTTGACTGGCGCTTCGAAGTGAGGAACCAGGCGCTTGTAGCTGTTGGTGCCGGGGTTGGTGATGGCGTTCAGGGCACGTGCGTGTTTGATGATGCCGCCAACGTAGTAGAGGGCGAAGTCCGACAGACCGGCATAGCCGTCACCGGCAAACAGGTTTTTGCCGTCTTTCCAGACCGACTGGTGCACGTGCATGCCGGAACCGTTGTCGCCATGGTAGGGCTTGGGCATGAAGGTGGCGGTTTTGCCGTAGGCATTGGCCACGTTGTGGATCACATACTTTTGCAAAATGGTCCAGTCAGCGCGCTCAACAAAGGTGCTGAAACGGGTGCCGATTTCGTTCTGGCCAGCGCCAGCGACTTCGTGGTGGAACACTTCCACCGGAATGCCCAAAGATTCGAGAATCAGGGACATCTCGGCGCGCATGTCTTGCGTGCTGTCAACCGGGGGCACGGGGAAGTAGCCGCCCTTGACGGTGGGACGGTGGCCACGGTTGCCGCCTTCGAGCTTGGCACCGGTGTTCCAGGGTGCTTCGTACTCGTCGATTTCGTAGAAGGTGTTGTTCGGCTCGGTGCTCCAGCGCACGCCGTCAAAAATGAAGAATTCGGGCTCAGGTCCGAAGAAAGCGGTATCGCCAGCGCCAGAGGCCTTGAGGTACGACTCTGCACGCTTGGCAATGGAACGAGGGTCACGGTCATAGGCCTTGCCGTCGGTGGGTTCTACCACGTCGCAAGTCAGGATGACGGTGGTTTCTTCAAAGAAGGGGTCGATGTTGGCCGTGTTGGGATCGGGCATGAGCAACATGTCCGATGCTTCAATACCTTTCCAGCCCGCAATGGAGGAACCGTCAAACGCATGGCCTGAACTGAATTTGTCTTCATCAAAATGCGAAACAGGCACGGTGGTGTGCTGCTGCTTGCCACGGGTGTCAGTAAAACGGAAGTCAACAAACTTGACTTCGTTCTCTTTTACCATCTTCATCACGTCTGCGACGGTCTTGGCCATCAAATACTCCTGGTTGGGTCGTTGTGAAAAAAGTTACCTATCAGCGAATGCAGGTTTTGTGCCAAACCCGGCAACTGAAGAAATTCGCCAAACCCCGCATTTTGCCTTGAGTTTGCGCCGAATTTTGGCCACAACAAGGCAAGGAAGCATAAGACCGAAGAAAAATGCATGCTTCAATTTGGTGCATTTGAACAGATTGCACCAAATGAATGCATTGCATCAACGCACCAATTCAGGGCCAAGCTGGGTATTCAAAAGTTGCAGGCCTTTGAGCAATTCAATATACGCCTGACCGGTCGGGCCCGCCGCCCCCTTGACGCCCAGTTCAATATGCCGACCGTACTCGGGATGGTCCACACTGGGCAGGCTGAACACTTTGACACCGGGGTGGCGGTGCTCAATATCAACCATCAAGGGCGTCAGGGCCGCCTCCATGGCACCGAAAACAATCACCGATTTTTCGATCCAGGCACCGGTTTGAAAAAACGCGGGGAAATGGGTATCAAGCACCCATTCAATCATCGGCCAGGCCATCACGGGAAAGCCGGGTACGAAGAAAACGCCCCCTTGCGTTCCTCGCCGAAGGCTCGTGACGGGCTCCCCCACTGCCCCGGAATCGGCGTCAGCCGATTCCGCTTGAGGGTCACTGCCCCCCGAGGGGGCTAATTTTGGCTCCGCCGCACTTCGTGAGTCTTGGGGCGGCCCGGCGAAAAATTGACCCTTACCTTGCGCTGCGCCAGCTCCCGCGCAGAAAAAACCGGGAATCTTGTTGAACGGGTTGGGAATAATTTGTGCGCCCACAGGAAACATGCCCATGTTGAGCCGATGAAGATTGTCGGGGCGGTTGGCTTCATACACCGTGCCCTGCTCTTTGGCGAGTTCTTGCATGCGCTGGCGAATCAAGGCCTCGGCCTGTGGGTGCAGCACCAGTTCCCGGCCCAAGGCCCGCGCCGCACACTGGCGGGTATGGTCATCGGGGGTGGCGCCAATGCCGCCGCAGGAAAACACCACATCGCCCGAAGCAAACGCGCGCTCCAGGGTGGCGGTGATCCGGTCAGGTGAATCACCCACGTAATCTGCATAGTCAAGCTGCAAACCGCGCGCCTTGAGCAATTCAATGACCTTGGGCAGGTGCTTGTCGGCGCGTTTTCCTGACAGGATTTCGTCGCCGATGATGATCAGACCAAAGCGTGGCAGTGCCTCAGGGGATTCGAGGGGGGTCAGATGGGTTGTCATGGTGCAATGTTACTGCCTGCACATCGATCGTCACGGGTGCGGGGCCTGCTGCGGCGGCGGCGGTTGTGGCCGCCTTTTCGGCGCGCAGTGCTTGCAAGGCCGCCAGACAGTAATGCGAAAACCACAAGGATGACAGCGCAAAAATCAAGATGTTGATCCAGATGGCCACGGGTACCAGCAAGGCAAAGAAGGCCACGAACAAAGCACCCGATGCCCAAATCAAACTCGGCGCAATCCCAAGATACCCACAAAAAATACCCATTCCCAGCAGCCAGCCACGATGTTTTCTGAAGATTTCGCGCCGCTCCTGCGCGCTGGCATGCTCGGCCAGGGCGTCAAACGCCATCACCCGGTAAGTCAGCCACCCCCAGATCAAGGGTGGCAGCACCAAAATGAGCGGAGGCACCAACCACAGCGGCACCGAGACCACCAACGCAATCAGGGCCAGCAGAGTCGAACCCAGAGACCACACAACACTGCCGACCAAAGACCCGCCCTGCTTGCGCTCCATGGTGGGAAAACGCCGCTGCGCCACCAGTCTAGCCATGGCGGGTGCCATCAAAAGCGCCACCAACAAGAGGGACAGCACCACAATGACGGGTGTTGCGGCAATGATCACCAGCAACGGGGCCAGCACCATTTTGAGATTGCCTGCGCCAACACTTTGCAGCCAGGCCACCACACTTTCGATCACCATGGATTCTTGCAGCAGCGCAAAAACCCAGTCCACAGCACTGGCCCAGTAAAAATAGCCCAAACCCAATGACAGTGCCACCATCAGCACCAATGGCAAAAATGACAGGCCGATGACACGCGGATGCAGGCAGTAAGCGAGCGCGCGCCAGAAGGAATCAAACAACAGGTTCATGGGGGTTCATGGGGTGATGGCACTGAGGCCCGGTGCGTGCAGCCAAACGTCAGGCGCAGCGGATTTTTAAAGCTATTTAGGGCGTTTGCGCACGTCTTATCTGCGCGAGCAGCTATCATTTTAAGAGTAATCAAGATGTTATTTGACCCCTTTTTGACATAAAACAGCGTCTAAATGAACGCTCCCCCTGCCAAAAAGCGCTACCACCAGCGTGGCCACTGGTCCCACCGGGGAATGAAAAAATCAAATGAAGTATCGCACCACCCCCTCAAACAGCAGGTTCGCGGCCAAAAAGCCATTACCATGGGCTTTCACCACAACCACTTTATAAACAAGGGATTAAAAATGGCTTCTCCTGATATTTCGGCATGCGTTTCTGCTGGTTTTGCGGGCTTCAAGAAAGATCCGGTCACCCACATCATTGCCACTGTACTGGTCATGTTCATCAGCGGTGTCGGCTTCGGCCTGCTGACAGGCCCCATGATGGTGGGCTACATGCGCATGATCAAGGCACAGGAGGATGGCGCTGCCGTGGGCATTGGCGACTTGTTTAAGGGTTTTGATGATTTCGTGCCTGCCTTGCTGGCAGTTTTGGTGGGCTCCATCATCGTGTCGATAGGCTTCATGCTCTGCATTCTTCCTGGCATGCTGGTCATGGCCATCATTCCCACCGCAGCCTTCCTGGTGGCCACGGGTGAAAAAGATGGTATCGCTGCGCTCAAACGGGCCTGGGAAGCGGTCAAGGCCAATCTGCTGGGTGCCTTCCTGTGCATGCTGGTGCTGGGCATCATTGGCAACCTTGGCATGATCCTGTGTTTTATTGGCGTTGTCATCACACTGCCGATTGCCTTGATCGGCATGTACCACATGGCCAAACAACTCACCGACAGTGGTCCCATCGCCATTGCCTGAGCACCAGGTTCTGGCCCCGCCAGAGCGGCACTGGCGCATGGCCGCCTGTGCCCTGCTGCCGCTTGGCGTGGCGGCAGCACCCGCCTTTTTGGCGCTTGGTGACCTGCCCCTGTGCGCCTTCAAGCACTTGACCGGCGTTGACTGCCCTTTGTGTGGCGGCATACGCACTTGCGCTGCCTTGGCCCAAGGTGACTTTTATGCCGCCTGGCAGACCAACCCCGGCCTGCTGCCCCTGCTGGCGCTTGCGGCCCTGCACAGTGGACTGCTGGCGGGTGAGGCCATTACCGGGCACCGATGGGTGTCACCCCGCAGCCTTTCCCATGCATGGATGGGCGCTGGGGCGATTGTGCTGGCGTCGTGGATATGGCGACTTGTCGTGCCTGCGTGACTTAACCGGAGATGCTGTCCAGATCAGCCTGACTGAGCCAGCGCCACTGGCCGGGAGCCAGATCATCGGGCAGGCGCAGCGCGCCGATTTGTGAGCGGTGCAAGGCCTCCACCCGGTTGCTGACCGCTGCCACCATGCGCTTGACCTGGTGGTACTTTCCCTCTGTCAGGGTCAGCCGCAAATGGTGGCTTGACACCGCTTCACAGGCCGCCGCCCGCACGGGTTTGGGGTCGTCATCGAGCACCACGCCGGCCAGCAGTTTGGCAATCTGCGCTGGCTCCAGCGCATGTTTCACAGTCACTTCATACACCTTGGGCACGTGGTGGCGGGGCGAACTCATGCGGTGGATGAACTTGCCGTCGTCAGTGAGCAGCAACAGCCCGGTGGTGTCCTGGTCGAGCCGGCCAACCGCCTGCACCCCTTGCACAGCCCCTTTTTGTGGGCGCAAACGCAACGGTGACGGCAGCAAGGTGTAGATGCTGGGGTAGGTGGACGGTTTCTGGGAGCACTCGGTGCCAGCGGGCTTGTGCAACATTACATAGGCCTTTTCATGGTAGGGCCAATCAGTGCCCTGAACCCTGAAACGCAGTCCAGTTGCTATAAATTCAGTAGCTGCTTGCGCACAATTGACGGGCGGAACTGGCATATTTGATTCATAAACCTGAACCAGTCCCTGCTGAATCAAACCAGCACACACGCGGCGCGTGCCAAAACCCTGGGAATAAAGAATGTCTTGCAGTTGCATGCTGCGAGTATCGCAAACCCTTGGCGCGGTGCCGACTGTGCATCTTGTCTTGACTGGTTCAATACCTTAGACTGCGACGACTCCACTACCCCAGCGACCAAGAGATTTCCCGCAATGTCAGATGATTTGGTTTTCAGCGATGAGCCCCCAGCCCTCCCCCCAACGGAGGTGGCCGCGCCGTGGAAAGTCCTGATCGTTGACGACGAACCCGGCGTCCATGATGTGACCAAACTGGTCATGTCCGACTTCAAAATGGATGGCCGTGCGGTGCAGTTTCTCGACTGCTTCAGCGCTGAAGAGGCCAAGGAGTTGTTGGCGCAGACCCATGACATTGCCCTGATTTTGCTGGACGTCGTCATGGAAACCGATCGGGCGGGCCTTGAACTGGCGCGCTACATCCGCGAAGACCTGAAAAACCATGCCGTGCGCATCGTCCTGCGCACCGGGCAGGCCGGACAAGCCCCCGAAGAGCAGGTCATCCGTGACTACGACATCAACGATTACCGGGAAAAAACCGAGCTAACCCGGCGCAAGCTCATCACCGTCTTTTATTCTGGTCTGCGCAGTTACCGTGATTTGATGCTCATCGAGCGTGCGCGCCTGGGGCTTCGTCGCTCGATTGAGGCGATCACCCGGGTGTGCGATTCTCAAAGCCTGCGCACCTTTGCCTCCGCTGTGCTGGAACAGGTCAATTTTCTGCTCAACCTCAATGGCCAGGGCTTGTGCGCCAGCCGCACAACCGCCTATACCGCCTGCGCCGCCAACGGCCACATCAAAGTACTGGCCGCAACCGAAGACTTTTCCAGGTTGATTGTGGATGACGAAATCGACAACTTGCCAATGGAAGTGCGGCACGCCCTGGACCGCTCAATCAACGAAAAATGCAGCCATTTTGGTGAAAAATACTACCTGGGCTATTACCAGACCAAAAGCGGAAGCGAAAGCATGATCTACATGCATTTTCTCGAACCGCTGTCGCAGAGTTCGTGCGAGCTGCTGGAGCTTTTCTCATCCAACGTGGCCATCACTTACGACAATTTGCTTACGCGCGAGGAAATCGAAGCCACCCAGAGCGCCACCATTGCAGTCTTGGGTGAAGCCATTGAAAGACGGTCCAACAATACCAACGACCACACCCGCAGGGTGGGTGAAATTTCAGCCCTGCTGGGGGGCTGGCTCGGAATGTCGGCCCACGACGTGGAAGTGCTCCGCCAAGCCGCCACGCTGCACGATGCGGGCAAAATCCGAATACCCAACGAGATTTTGATCAAGCCAGGCCAGTTGGACCCCAAGGAATGGGACATCATCAAAACCCACCCGCAGCTCGGGTTTGACATGCTGTCAATTTCCAGCACCGCCATTCACCAGATGGGGGCCACCGCAGCCCTTGAACACCATGAGCACTGGGACGGCACCGGCTACCCACGCGCACTGGCGGGTGAGGACATCAGTATCATCGGGCGCGTGGTGGCCGTGGCCGATGTGATGGACGCCTTGGTCAGCCCGAGTTGCTACAAAACACCTTGGGTACTGGAAGCCAGTTTGGCCCACTTGCGCGCAGAAAGCGGCAAGCAGTTTGACCCCAGATTGATCGAGATGGTGATGAGCCAACAAGCCGCCATCGAATCCATTTATAAAAAGTTTCCCTTGGAGCCCGCCGCCGGGATGTAAGTCAGATGGAAAAATATTTGCCCTGGATTGGAAGCGGCTTGTCATTGCTGTTTGGCATGGTGCTGGGAGTTATTTTTCACGCTTGGCGGCAACACCACATCCAGCAGGCCAAACGGCGCATTCCACGCCAGTGGCCGATCGCCGTGCGCTCGATTGTCAACTCTCGCGAGCGTCAAGTATGGCACTGGATGGTGCGGGTATTCCACGATCACGATGTCATGGTCAAAATGCCCATCACCCGTTTCACTTTGCCCTTGCACCCAACCCAGGGAAAACACTGGTTTGAGTTACTGAGCGGCGTTTATTGCACATTCACCGTCTGCACACCGGGTGGCGACGTTTTGGGCTGTGTTGACATGCTGGGCCCCAAGGGACTCTCGCTGAGCAACCAGACCCTCAAACACACGCTTTTCACCCAATGCGGCATTCGTTACTGGGTGGTTGACCACCATCATCTGCCCAGTGAAGTCGACATTCGTGATGCTTTCTTGGGTGACGAAGCGTTGCAGCCATTTCAGCGCGAGCAGGATTCGCACTTTACCCAGACAAAAACCAACCTGCATGCCGTCGTATCGCGTCAAAGACTCAATAAAAGCAGCAACGTTAACGGTCTGGACGATGCGTCCCAGCAAGACCCTGTGTCTTCGCAAGGGCCTCTAGCCTCGGGATGGCAGGACAACTCGTTCATGGCCCCCTTGGACAGCAGGGAAGCCAGGCTCCATTAGGCCCACTGCAACTCAGTCGATAATGGCGGCTTTGCCGGGTCTGTGTGATCCGGAATTCTATTTTTGGGACCACCGTTATGCATCGTGTCGCCATCAGCAGCACCGGACTATATATTCCCCCTGACATCATTACCAACGACGAACTGGTCGCCGCCTTCAACTGCTTTGCCCAGCAGGAGAACGAACGCAACACCGCAGACATTGCGGCGGGTACGCGACAAGCAATCCCGGCGTCCAGCGTTGAATTCATCGAAAAAGCGTCCGGCATCAAGCAACGTTACGTGATGGAAAAATCTGGCGTACTGGACCCACAGCGCATGTATCCGCGTTTGAAGCCCCGCCCCGATTCTGAAATCTCCCTGATGGCTGAAATTGGCGTGGCGGCAGCGAAAGATGCTCTGACACGGGCGGGCAAGCAAGCCGAGGATGTGGATGGCGTCATCTGCGCCTGTGCCAATCTGCAGCGTGCCTACCCGGCCATCGCGGTTGAAATCCAGACCGCACTGGGCATCAAGGGCTTTGGATTTGACATGAATGTGGCCTGCTCGTCGGCCACTTTCGCCATCGAAATGGCGGTAAACGCCGTGAAAACCGGGTCCGCCCGTGCCGTGCTGGTCATTGACCCGGAAATCACCTCTCCTCACCTGGCCTGGAAAGACAGGGACTGCCACTTCATCTTTGGCGATGTCTGCACTGCCATTTTGGTTGAACGGCTGGACAAGGCCCCAGCCGGGGCGTTTGAGGTCATCGGTACCCGTTTGCTTACAACCTTTTCCAACAGCATCCGCAACAACGCGGGTTACATGTCGCGCAGCGAAGACCGTAAACCCGAAGACCGGGATCAGCTTTTTTACCAAGAAGGCCGCAAGGTTTTCAAGGAAGTGTGTCCCATGGCGGTAGAACACATCTCCCAGCACCTTGCCGAACACAGCTTGGTTCCCACCGACATTCGTCGCTACTGGCTGCACCAGGCCAATCTGTCGATGAACCAGTTGATCAGCCGAAAATTACTCGGCCGCGACGCCACCGCAGACGATGCGCCCGTGATTTTGAATGAATTCGCCAACACAGCGTCAGCAGGCTCCATCATTGCCTTTCACCGCCACCACGATGACATCAAGGCCGGAGAAGTTGGCGTGATCTGCTCTTTTGGCGCAGGCTACTCGATTGGCAGTGTAGTGGTGCGCCGCACCTGAGCGGCGCCTGCAAGGTTGAACGGAAAATCAGCTCAAGTCCCGCTTGAGCCGAATTTCTTCCACTTTGACCGAGCCAACGGGCACGGTCTTGATGCCGGTCATCTCGCGTTTGAAGCCAGCCAGATCATGAAAGCGCAAGGCGCGCTCGTTACCAAGCGGAATCCACAGCGTCACCTTGTTGCACTCCTCCTCCAGCAATCCCTCACGGGCGGCATCCCACAGGGCTAAGCCAACGCCTTTGCCCCAGTGTGATGGTGCCGCGTAAATTGCCCAGATTTCACCTGTGGTATTAGGCGTTTTCTTGTCACGGGAACGGTCAAAGCCTACAAAACCGACCACTTCCCCGGCGTCATCAATGGCCACGAAAACCTGGGGCTCGCTGAACTCGATCGCATCGCGCCAGTAAGCCAAGCCCATGTCAGCGGGCACGGCAGGGGATTGTTCCCCCGGGAAAAGGGCTTTGAAAGCGGCGCGGCTTGAGCTGGCGTGAATTTCGGCAATCGCCTTGGCGTCGCTCAATTTGGCAGGACGAACTTCGTAATTGGACATACTGGACATGAAAAATGCTTGGAATAAGCCATGGTTAAATAGTTGCGAAGCTGCATTGTCGCTGGATTCAATCCGTCGTCGGCTTGGGGCGTGGGGCTTGCAAAAGTACAAATCAAACTCATTTTCGAATGACGTTCAAAAATGCGTGCTTGCAAGCACATAATCGCAAACTGCATCGTCAATTGGAATCGTCCGACACTCATTTCAGGAGAACAACACCATGGCAAAAGGTCAACAAAACAGCAACAAGATGGTCAAGAAACCCAAAAAGGACACATCCCCACCCAAAGCAGTGTCGCCCGACGCCGTGCGCCCAACCATCACCACCGTGGTGCCAGTGCGCGGCAAGTTGAAGAATGCCCCCACCAAGGGCTGATGATCAACATCCGGTGACTCGGCAGATTGAGGCAGGTTAAATCGTATCTGGCTGCGATCAAGGTTAACCAGCATGCGTAGACCCTTCAAAAGCCGAAGTCAAAAGCGTGCACCAGCTAGTGCATCTGTACTAGCTGGTGCAACCCTTAGACCCAACGAACAGACCATTTTGTCTGAGGGTTATTCATTACCTCAGATGGTGGAGGATCTGCGCAACTACCAAGCTGAGCTGGAGATTCAAAATCAGGCACTGCGCTACAGCCAAGCCGCTGCCGAGGGTGCATCTGAGCGATTTGTTGCGCTTTTCTCCAACGTCCCGTTAGCGTTGATGGTGGTTGATGAGCATGGTCTGGTGCTGGAAAGCAATGCCATGGCTTTGCGACTTTTTCGGCCGCTGGAGCATGATCCACCACTGAATTTTTTGCTGCCGCTGGTTTGCGCCGAACACGTTGACAAGGTCGCGCATGCATTCACCACTGCAAAGGCTTCGGGCACCAGTGAAACGACAGAGGTGGTCTTTTCGTGCGGCTCCAGTGGCATTTTCACCGGTGACCTTCATATCGCACGCATCGAAAATTCACAAGATGATCTGGCACACTTCATTTGCGCCCTGATTGACCAAGGGCCTTTGCTCGCCCAGCGTCACGCACTGCAAATCAGCGCTGCCGAATTGCAGGAACGCAATGAAGAACTTCAGTTAAGCAAAGACCGCCTGGCCTCGATCATCAATTCTTCACTCGACGCGATCATTTGCGTCGACCAAGATCATCGCATCACCATCTTCAACCCGACTGCTGCTGAATTGTTTCAATGCGCGTCAGCGCAGGCTCTTGGCAGTCAACTGGAACGATTCCTGCCAGATGCGGTGCAGACTTTGTCGAATGCCCAATTGACGACCCACACCCAGCTGGGCGAAATGACGGGGCGCACCGCAACCGGGAAACCAGTCGCAATTGAAGCCAGCGTATCGTTTGAACGGCACCCCGAGGGCAACACCATCACCCTCTTTGCCCGCGACCTGACAGCCCGCAAAAAAATTGAAGCTCACCGCAACGCCCTGGAATCCCAACTGCGAGAGTCCCACAAAATGCAGGCTGTGGGCACCATGGCAGGTGGCATTGCGCACGATTTCAACAACATCATCAGCGCCATCCTTGGCAATGCTGAACTGGCAAAAGAAGATGCAGGCGAAAGTTCACCTGCGCTGGTCAGTCTGGCCGAAATCGACAAGGCAGGCCGGCGGGCACGCGATTTGGTCCGCCAAATTCTGACCTTCAGCCGCAATGAATCGCCGAAACGGATTCCGATTCATTTGGCCGACGTGATCGAGGAAACTGTGCGTTTGCTCAAAGTGGCACTGCCACCCACGGTGGAACTGCTTGTCAACACAGACCCGGATACGCCAGCGGTGCTGGCCGATGCCACCCAAGTCGAACAGGCCTTGCTCAACCTATGCACCAACGCCATCCAGTCAATTGGCACCCGAAGGGGAACTGTCAGCATTGAACTGGGGCACAAATTAATTGCTGATGATGGTCCCGTTGAACGCCGGGGCGGTGCGCGTGGTCAGCACGTGCGCTTGACGGTGCGCGACACCGGCAGCGGCATTGACGCGGAAACACTGCAGCGCGTGTTCGAACCGTTTTTCACCACCAAACCGGTGGGCCAGGGCACGGGCCTTGGATTGGCCGTGGTTCACGGCATCATGCGCACCCATATGGGCACTGTTGATGTGCAAAGTACACCCAATGTCGGCAGCGTTTTCACGCTCTACTTTCCGGTTGCACAAGAGACTTTCGTGCCCGCCATACCACAAGCACCTAAACACAAAATCGTTCAGGGTATGGGCAAAAGGGTGATGTACGTGGACGATGACGAGGCGCTGGTTTTTTTGATTGAACGAGCATTAACTCGAAAGGGCTTTGCCGTCAACACCTTCACAGACCCGCGCAAGGCAGTTGCCGCCCTGCGCGAACAACCCATGGATTTTGATTTGGTGGTCACCGACTACAACATGCCGGGCTACTGCGGTGTCGAATTGCTGCGAGAAGCACGCTTGATTCGCCCGGAACTCCCGGTGGCATTGGCTTCAGGCTATGTCACACCAGAAATTGAAGAAAGTGCCATGGCCGAGGGTGCTCGCGCACTGATTCACAAACCCAACGATGTGGACGAGATGTGTGAAACTTTGGAGCGACTGCTGCAAGCTGACAATGCAGATTGAGAATGAACACGGTTGAAATCGACGTCCTGTATGTGGACGACGCCCTGTTGGTACTGAACAAACCCGCTGGTTTGCTGTCAGTACCGGGTCGAGGCGAAGACAAGCAAGACTGTCTGAGCGCCAGAGTCCAGCGCCATTACCCCGAAGCCTTGGTTGTCCACCGCCTGGACATGGCCACCTCGGGTGTCATGGTTTTCGCACGTTCCCCTGCAGTACAGCGCTGCCTGAATGATGCCTTTGCCAGCCGATCTGTCACAAAACGCTACATTGCAATCGTTGACGGTCATCCTGAACTGCCCCACTCGGCATGGGGTGTCATTGACCTTCCGATCCTTGTGGATTGGCCCAACCGCCCCCGTAGGGTCATTGACCTCGTTCATGGCAAGCCAAGCATGACACGGTGGCGCACATTGTCCTTCAACGACACCATGCAAACAACCCGGGTTGAGCTAGAACCCATCACGGGGCGCTCGCACCAGTTGCGTGTGCATCTGCTCGCCATGGGGCACGCCATTGTGGGAGATGCGCTGTACGCAAATCAGCAGGTTCAAACCAAGTCTGACCGACTTCTTTTACACGCCCGCTCCGTGGAGCTGCAGCACCCGGCAAATGGTCATACCATGCAATTTTTCAGCCCAGAACCCTTTTAAACTCCACATCTGAACAGTGGCTACTGCCTTCCTTCTATATCTTTCCACCATGTGATTTCGTTCAAATGATCGCTAAGATAGCAGCAGTCCGGCTGCTAGTCAGTCGAGCAACGATATTTTTACGTTCCCCCAGTTTAGGAGACTCTTATGAGCCGTGAAGTTGTTGTTGTCAGCGGTGTGCGTACCGCCATTGGTACCTACGGCGGCAGCCTGAAGGACACCCCCCCAACCGAACTGGCTGCTCAAGTCGTTCGCGAATCACTTGCACGCGCCAATGTCGCTGGCGCAGACGTAGGCCATGTGGTGTTTGGCCATGTCGTCAATACCGAGCCAAAGGATATGTACCTCTCGCGTGTGGCTGCTATCCATGGCGGTTGCCCTGAGAGCACACCGGCCTTTAACGTCAACCGGCTTTGTGGCTCCGGACTGCAGGCGATTGTTTCTGCCAGTCAAACTATTTTGTTAGGTGACGCCGATATTGCAGTCGCTGGCGGTGCCGAGAACATGAGTCGTGGCCCCTATGCCAGTTTGTCAGCGCGCTGGGGTGCCCGCATGGGCGACACCAAAATGGTCGATATGGTGGTTGGCGCATTGCACGACCCCTTCCAGACCATTCACATGGGCGTGACCGCTGAAAACATTGCAGCCAAGTGGGGCATCACCCGCGAGCAACAGGATGCTATTGCTGTCGAAAGCCACAACCGAGCACAGCGAGCCACCGAAGCGGGATATTTCAAGTCTCAGATCATGCCTATCATGCTCAAGAGCAAAAAAGGCGACTTGGCGTATGTGACGGATGAACACTTCCGCGCCAATTGCTCAATGACCGACATGGCCAAACTCAAACCCGCATTTTTGAAAGAAAACGGCACGGTAACTGCGGGCAATGCCTCTGGTATCAACGATGCCGCTGCGGCTGTGGTCTTGATGGACGGTGCCACAGCTAAAGCGCGCGGACTCAAACCGATGGCGCGCTTGGTCGCTTACGCCCACGCCGGGGTGGACCCCAAGTACATGGGTATCGGCCCAGTACCAGCGACCCAGGCTGCGCTCAAAAAAGCTGGCCTGACGGTCAATGATCTCGATGTGATTGAAGCCAACGAAGCATTTGCGGCCCAAGCCTGTGCCGTCACGCGCGATTTGGGCCTGGACCCAGCCAAGGTTAACCCGAACGGTTCCGGCATTTCACTGGGTCACCCGATCGGCGCAACCGGGGCGCTCATCACCGTCAAAGCACTTTATGAACTGGACCGGATAGGCGGCAGGTATGCACTGGTCACCATGTGCATCGGCGGTGGCCAAGGCATTGCCGCGATTTTTGAACGGACAGCCTGACCTCTTCGTGCAATCGAACACAGAGACGATCTTGTGAACGCCTCTGTGTTCGTCACAGTCGCTGATGGGTGCCGTGAACTCGGATGATCCCCAGCAACGAGGCCAACAGCATGGCTGCCACAACGTTGTGTGCAACTGCTATGACCAAAGAAAGCTCTGTATAAATCAGCAGCAAACCCAATGCAAGCTGTATTCCTATCAAAGCCATAAGAATCAGGCCCATGGAACGCAGCCCAGTGCCAAGCGTTCCAATCCCGGCAACAATCACTGCCAGCGCCGCCGCAGCCCCTGTCCACCGATGCAAGGCATGCACCAGAGCAAGCTCAGCATTCACAGGTACGCTATTTGAATTGACGATCGGCTCACGCAAGGGGTTCAAGACGTCCCAAGACACTGGGTTTGGCAAATCACATCCATACACATTCGGACAACTCAGTCCGGCAAATGTACTACTCACATAGCCACCAAGCGTAATCTGGCTTAACAAGAGGAGGACCGCAACCCAGGCCCAGGCGTTCGCCCTCCCCGAAAGCGCTGCGCCAACCAAAAGACGACTCCCGCTGCACGCCATACTCCAGCAAAGCGCAAACAGCATAAATCCGCCAAGAAGGTTGCCCAAAGTCACAGCCGGCACACGAGCTCCGGCCGTCCAGCGGCCGAGCACGGCCAGAAACAGCACCAGCCCCAGCGCGAACAAGGCAACCCAGCGCTCGCTCCATGGTTCAGATTTCTTGGAAAATCCTCCAGCCACCAAAACCAGCATGAGAGGCAACAACAAGACGGCGAGAATCCGATGGGAGAAACGCGCGACAGTGATCGCTGTACTCGTTGGTGCAATGGCTGTCTGTAAAATTCCTCGTTGTTCAATGTGTGTAACTTGACCGTAACACTGGGGCCACGGAGAACAGCCCAAGCCAGCACCAGAAAGACGGATAAACGCACTGAGACCCACAATAGTTATCACCAGCAGCGCGCACACCAAAGCTACGCGAGGTAGTAAAACGTCATGGGAATACTCAACTCTCATGCATTTGATCAATCATCAACGTTGAAGCGGGGGGTGGCAGTTTAGCATCCAAAAAAACACTAAACCCGTGCCGCAAACAGAATCGACACACCTAAAAGCCTTTAGACTACTGGGCTTGAGTAAGCCAATGCACTCACGGCAACCAGAGTCACACCATGAAATTGCGCAATTACTTGCGGTGAATCAATTACGGACACCACAGTGCCAAGGCATACTCGGCGGAGTTGAATTTATTCAATCCACATCTTAAACACAAAATCGAAAGGTATCGCAATGAGCGAAATGAATGACCCCAACGAACCCGTTCCATTTGTACAGCAGTTGCTGGACAACCCCTTTCTTTTGCTCTTTCTCGGCGTCATGATTCCAATGGTCGTGTACACGGTGTGGGGAGTGTGGGACATCCTGAACGTTCCACTTGCCAAGTAATTATTGGCATATATCAATCATTCACAATAACACTCGAAGGACGTCAATATGAGCGCCATCTTGCCCCCGGCAGAGCGACTTTGGTGGAAGCATCCACTGGACCGCGTTGAAGGAACTTGGATTTTCATAGCACTTGTCTGGTGCCTCATCATGTTTGCCATGATGGTCGGCTGGCACATCTATGGAGAGCAGAACCTCTCTACTGAAACTTACAAAACAACGCCTGAACTTTTCATGACAAAAGCACAGGCTGTGGTCGACAAATACACCGTTCGCACCGAGACCGACGCCAAAATTCCGGTTGTAGCTCCACCCGCTGGCAGCGATGTTTACATGATGGCTCGCCTTTGGAATTTTTGGCCCATCATCGAACTTGAAAAGGGAAAGACCTACCGTCTGCACCTGACGTCACAGGATTACAACCACGGTTTTTCGCTTCAACCAGCGAATATCAACATTCAGATCGTGCCTGGCTACGAGCATGTGGTCAACGTGACGCCGAATCAGTCTGGTACTTACTCGGTGGTTTGCAACGAGTACTGCGGAATTAACCATCACACGATGGTCAGTCGCATTTACGTGAAATAGAGGGATTACAAGATGTCCAACACAACAACATACCGAACCTGCCCGCGCTCAGGTCTGCAATTTGAGGCCCAGGCCGAGAAACTGATGCTTGTCAACGCCGTCGTGGCGGTGGTTTTCCTGCTGATCGGCGGCTTGCTTGCCTTCGGCGTGGTGCTCACACGTTGGCCTGCAGTGCATTGGCTCCCGGCTGATACTTTTTACCAGGTACTCACTGCCCACGGCATTGACATGCTGATCTTCTGGATCATTTTCTTCGAAGTCGCGGTTCTCTACTTCTGCTCGTCGACTCTTCTGCGGTGTCGACTCGCCACGCCCAAATTCGCATGGCTGGCGTTCGTCTTGATGCTCGTAGGAGCTATCACGAACAACGTGGCGGTATTCCAAGGTGGCTCCAGCGTCATGATGACCTCATACGTTCCCATGATGGCAGCACCGTCGTTCTATTTGGGCCTCATTCTGTTCGCAGTCGGCGCACTGATTGCCTGCTTTGTGTTCTTTGGGACTCTTGTAGTTGCCAAGCGCGACAAGACCTATCAAGGTTCAGTTCCGCTGGTGACGTTCGGCGCGATTGTGGCGGCCATCATTGCCGTGTTCACGATTGCATCGGGTGCCATCATCCTGATTCCGACATTCTTCATGTCAATCGGTCTGATTCAGCACGTTGATCCTTTGATCTATCGCACCATTTGGTGGGCTTTTGGTCACTCGTCACAACAAATCAATGTGGCGGCACATATCTCGATCTGGTACGCAGTTGCTGCTATTGCTTTCAATGCCAAACCTATGTCCGAGCGCGTGAGCCGTGGCGCTTTCTTGCTTTACATCCTGTTCTTGCAACTGGCCAGCGCTCACCACTTGTTGGCTGACCCCGGCGTCAGTACCGCATGGAAAGTTGTCAACACCAGCTATTTCATGTACTTCGCGGTTCTTGCGTCAATGATTCACGGTTTGACAATTCCCGGCGCTATTGAAGTTGCACAGCGTGCCAAGGGCTACAACAACGGTCTGTTCGAGTGGCTGCGCAAGGCACCATGGGGCAACCCCGTG
Source organism: Candidatus Rhodoferax bjergmarkensis (assembly GCA_016708345.1). GTDB lineage: Bacteria > Pseudomonadota > Gammaproteobacteria > Burkholderiales > Burkholderiaceae_C > Rhodoferax > Rhodoferax bjergmarkensis. The sequence goes on along the minus strand of JADJFX010000003.1, from coordinate 666,538 downwards.
GTTTCAGGTGTTTTCATCTCGATCGTTGGCTTTGGTTTCCTCGGCGGTATTACCGGTGTGATGATGGGCACCGAACAGCTCAACATGATCATTCACAACACAATTTATGTGCCTGGTCATTTCCACGCTACCGTGGTGGTTGGAACAACATTGTCATTCATGGCGCTTACCTACTTCCTGATCCCCGTGCTGTTCAAGCGCGAAATGATTGCACCCGGTCTGGCCAAAATACAACCGTATTTGTTTGGCCTGTCCATGTACTTCTTCTGCCTAGTAATGATGGGCGCAGGTACCTTGGGCGTTTCACGTCGGCACTGGGACATGGCCTTCAATGGTGCCCCCATGGCCTACGAATGGCCAGGTGCGGCCTATTTGATGATGGGCTTGGTTGGCATTGCTGGCGTTGCGGCCATCGCTGGCGGTGGTATCTACATCTATGTGACCGTCGGTTCATTGTTGTGGGGCAAAAAGCTTGATCAAGGTAAATTGAGCGCCAAACCAACGCCCATTCCACCCACACCCGTTACGGCAGCAGTGCAAAGTTACGGCTCTGCAGGGTTTGCAGCACCTGGTACGTTTGTGCTTGCGATGATCTTCTTGGTCTCATTTGTGCTTTATTACTTCATCAACTGGAAGTACCTCTCCCAAGTGTGGGGATTGAGCTAAGGACTTGTCGTGAGTTCGACACTTGCACAGATTGACCGCCCCATCAGTAGCCTTGTGCGTGATGTACCAGGGCTGTTCAAACTGCGCATCGGCGCGTGATGATCACCACGCTGGCTGGCTTGGCGGTAACGCCAAGCCAGCCACTGACCACGGTGCAGTGGTTGGTGCCGACAGCAGTGTCGACTTTTCTTTCTTCAGCCAGTGCCGGCGCTTTCAATCAATACCATGAGTTTGAAAGCGACCGGTTAAAGGTTTGAACCAAAACCAGAGCGTTCGTGACGGGCAAGCTTGCTCACACAACCCTGTGGCTTTGGATCATTGAAGTTCTTTCGACCGGCTCGATTTCGGTCACTTGGTTCGCTACTTTTGTGTAAGGCTTGGCTTCTCGTTTGCAATACATGCCGCGAAACGGCTATGAATTCCCGCTTTGAGTCACTCGTGCAACTTCGACTCGTTCTTGTAAATGCGAGAATCGATAGTTTGATCCTGTAGACAACCCAGTGTCGATATCGCGAATTTCGTGCACCTTCTTGCTTGATTCAATGTACATTTTTATAGGCAACAACCTGAGCCTGAGTCGACTGCATCTTCGTGGCGTGGTGGTCTTGACGTTGACGCTGCTCTTGACACTCGGCACCACGCTTGATTCAGTATGGGCTTCCACTGCAACACCTGCCACTGCCCTGACCGTTCCTAAATTGGAACCCACCACAAATGGCAATAAGCTTGATCAAGCAACCGCCCTTCGTATCAGTCAGGCGGTCATCGGAACTACGCCCACTGACTACACTTTTTTAGATCGTCAAGAACGCCCTGTGCGCCTGTCCAGTTACCGAGGTAAACCGCTGCTGGTGAGCTTCATTTATACCGGTTGTTTTCAGGTTTGCCCCGGCAATACAAGATCACTGCATGAGGCTGTGCAGACCTTGCAAAAGATCGTAGGGCCAAACCAATTCAACGTTGTCAGCATTGGATTTAACCAACCCTTTGATTCACCATCCGCATTGCGGGCTTTTTTTGTATAGTATTTAATTAATGCTGACAACTGGGAGTTTCTTAGCCCTCATACCTCAATTGTTGAACCACTGACACGAGAACTCGGCTTCAGCTATGTGTCTGATCCTTCTGGCATAGACCACATCCTGGAAGTGACTATTTTGGACGCGCAGGGTCGCATTTACACACAGGTTTATGGGGATCGTCTCACGCCAGACCAATTGGGCGAACCGCTGCGCCAACTGTTGCGCGGCGCACCAATTCCACAGACCTTGAGCCTAGTGGATGTGGTTGATCGAATACGCATTTTGTGCACAGTTTACGACCCCACCACCGGCAAATACCGCTACGACTATGGTCTGATTCTTGAGATAGCTGGTGGATGCACATTTTTTCTGACCATGATCTGGTTCTTCATCAATGAATGGCTAACCCGCCGCCGGTTACAGAGAGCCGCCACAACCAAGGCTATTGCATCGGTGATACCGTCATCCTGATTCTTTTACATAAAACAATCTTGTTTCATTATGCAGAATTGGGCGAGGAAGATACATCGACAGTCAGCGGTAGCGTCTGGACATTTCGGTCGATCCATATTTACGCGCCTTGACCGTGGATTTGATACTTTTTTTGGCGAAGGCCTGAGCCCTCTGCGTCATCTAGGTTCTCTGTGTTTCCTGTTTTTCTGGATGGTCGCTGTCAGTGGTATTTACCTTTACGCTGCGCTCGACACATCTGCCACTGGAGCCTATCAATCAATCGACGATTTGTCGCGCAATCAGTGGTACCTTGGCGGCCTGCTTCGTAGCATTCATCGCTATGCAGCCGACGGGTTCGTCCTCACCATGGTCATTCATCTTATTCGCGAATGGACTTTGGGGCATTTTCATGGTTTCCGACGTTTTTCATGGCTGACTGGGGTGCCATTGCTGGTTTTTGGATTCGCCAGTGGTATCGGCGGTTTCTGGCTGAACTGGGATCAGCTAGGGCAGTTTTCCGCGCAGGCAACCGCTGAATGGTTGGATGCATTGCCTATTTTTGCCTCACCCTTGACTCGCAATTTCCTGAATGCCGAGGCGGTAAGCGATCGCCTTTTTTCGTTATTTGTTTTTATCCATCTCGGCTTACCACTGTTGCTGCTGTTTGGAACCTGGTTTCACATCCAGCGCATCAGTCTGGCAAATGTTTTTCCACCACGGTCATTGACGGTTGGCACGCTGGCCACTCTATTGGTACTAGCGGTTGTGCAGCCCGTCATGAGCCATTTACCCGCTGATCTTTCGCGAGTTCCAAGCGCTTTGGCAATTGACTGGTTTCTTTTGTTCATTCATCCCTTGATGTATGTCACATCTTCAAATTTCATTTGGGGCATACTCTCGGGGTGTTATTTCTCCTGTTTTTACTTCCTTTTCTGCCTCGTGCGAAAGCAATGCCCGTCGCCAAGGTTGATCCAGACAACTGTAATGGTTGTCGGCGTTGCTTTGATGATTGCCCCTACGCTGCCGTCACCATGGTGCCGCACCCCAACCGTCGCATGGCGCGCCAGTTGGCACAGGTAGACGCGGATTTGTGTGCCAGTTGTGGAATCTGCGTTGGCTCGTGCCCTTCTTCTACACCGTTTCGAAGCATGGCGGAACTCGTGACCGGTATCGACCTTCCACATTCCCCAATCAACCAGCTGCGCCAGAAGCTCAAGGCCGATCTCGAAAGTCTCACCTCAAATCAAAAAATTGTTGTTTTCGGCTGTGATCACGGTGCCAACATTGATGTTTTACGCGGTTCCGGCGTTGCCACCTTCAGCTTGGTTTGCACTGGCATGCTGCCCCCATCGTTTATCGAATATGCATTGCGCGATGGTGCTTCAGGTGTGCTGGTGACGGGTTGTCAAAATGGTGGGTGCGAGTTTCGTTTGGGACAAAAATGGACACAAGCCCGACTCGAGGGACAGCGCGAACCTAGTTTGCGCGCTTCAGTATCGCGCAGTCACCTGCAAATAATATGGGCAGACGTCGGCGACGAAGCAGCCCTCAAGCAAGCACTGAGTACCCTCAAAAACCGCATTGCGCTAACACAGGGGCCGCTACCAACGGTAGAGCCGATCTGATATGAACGAAAAAAATTCAATGAAACCGACAACCTTTATCGGACAAGTTCTGCTTTATGGGTTGTTTGCTGTGCTGATAGGTGTATTTTCACAGTGGCCGACTTATCAGCCACTCGGCCCGGATCAGGCCATGATCAAGCTCAGCTTCAGCCACCACGGCAAAACAGTTTCGGAATGCCGCGCAACCAGCGCAGCCGAATTGGCGAAACTTCCACCCAATATGCGGGCACCGATGCAATGCCCAAGAGAACGCTCCCCGGTCAAAGTTGAACTCGATGTTGATGGCGTCGCGTCATACCGGCGCGTTTCCATGCCATCCGGACTTTCAAAAGACGGGGCATCAGCCGTTTACCATCGCTTACAACTGCCCGCGGGGCCTCATCGCGTTGATGTTCGCATGAGCGACGATGCAAAAGTGCCCGGTTTTGGTCATGTACATTCGTCAACCGTTGTACTAAAGCCTGCCCAAATTCTGGTTATAGACTTTGATGCATCAAAAGGCGGGATTACGCTTCAATGAGCGCAGCTTCAACCGACAACTTGGCTCCCACTCAGCCACCCTCCACGGGTTTGGATCAAGTTCAGTTCGCAATTCCAATTCCGAGTGACGCGCGTCGCACATTGGCGCGCGGTTGGTTGTGGTTAGGATTACTGGCCCTTATTGGTTCCGGGGTGTTTTCGGTGTTACTGGTGTTAGCCCGAACACCCGGAATCAATCGTTTACTGCCTGGCACTGATTTTTTCCGGGTGGCGCTGGTTGTTCATGTGGATCTATCGGTTTTGGTGTGGTTCATTTCCATTGCAGGACTGCTATGGAGCATCAACTCAAGCCGAGCCGGGCTTTTATGGGGTTGGGCAGCACTGGCATTGGCTGGCTCCGGCACTTTCATTATGTCTATTGCCGCCTTCGTTGCCCCTGGCGAGGCGATCATGGCCAATTACATACCCATGCTGGACAGCAAGGTTTTTGTTGCAGGCCTCCTGATCTTCGCGATGGGAGCCACCGTGCTCGTGCTGCGAAGTCTCCTCGGTGCCCCAAAAGTTGGGCCTTTGACTGATGGCACCAGCGCCATGCGATTCGGCATGAGCGCCAGCGCAGTCGCAACAGCCGTCGCCTTGCTGGCGTTTGCGTGGTCTTATGCTGTGGTGCCTCATTCTCTGAGTGGTAAAACTTACTACGAAATCTTGTTCTGGGGCGGTGGCCATGCATTGCAGTTCACCTGGACGCTTCTGATGCTGGTGGCTTGGCTATGGCTTGGCAGTGCGTGCGGTGTCCGCACTCTGCTATCACCGCGCCTCACCGTTTTGATGCTGGCTTTGGCATTGGTCAGCGTGTTCGTAACGCCCTATGCGTACCTCGCCTATGATGTCGCCTCCGTCGAGCATCGCAATTTACACACATGGGGCATGCGCTTAGGGGGCGGCATTGCCATTGCGCCGATTGCGCTTTCAACTTGGCTTGGCCTGCGAAATGCATCAAAAAGCAGTGAGGTCGTTCGTCCGCTGCGGGCCGCCCTCATTTCCTCCATGCTTTTATTTGCAGCCGGCGGCATCATCGGTGCCTTCATAAGCGGCAATAACGTGAAAATACCGGCGCATTACCACGGTTGCATCGTCGGGGTCACGCTTGCTTTCATGGGCTTGGTGTATCACCTGTTGCCGCAGCTCGGATACGGCAGCGTTCGTGGCAAATTGGCAACCGCACAACCTTATCTATATGGCGCTGGCCAACTGATGCACATAGTCGGCCTAGTCTGGTCAGGCGGCTATGGCGTTCAGCGCAAAGTCGCTGGCGCTGACCAAGTATTACGCACTGCTGGCGAGACTGCTGGCATGGGGCTCATGGGGCTCGGAGGTATGGTCGCCATTATTGGCGGTCTGCTGTTCGTGATCGTCGTGATACAAGCCCTGCGACAAACACAATCCACCTTTGAAGCAGGAGTTAATCCATCATGATCCGGCGTCTACAAGCCACCTTGCAATGGTTATTCATGCGCGCCGAAGCGCTCTTCAACTCAGCCTTCGGTGACCGGCTCAATCCGCTCTACCACCTTGGTGCCATCAGCTTCTTTTTGTTCTGGATCATCGCCGGTACAGGGCTTTACCTTTACGCATTTTTTGAAACTGGCGTTGCCGACGCATACGCCTCCGTAGAGTCCATCACCCACCGCCAGTGGTTTGCCGGTGGAATTTTGCGCAGCCTGCACCGCTATGCATCCGATGCCTTTGTCTTCACGATGCTGCTTCACATGCTGAGGTATTTCGCGTTCGACCGCTTCCGCGGTTTTCGCTGGTTTTCATGGGTTTCCGGCGTCATGCTGATCTGGCTGGTTTACATTTCTGGCGTCAACGGCTACATGCTGCCCTGGGATCAGATGGCACAGTTTGTCATCGTGACATCCTTCGAGTGGCTCGACTCGTTACCAAGCTTTGGCGGCACCTTGATGCGTAATTTCATTTACCCAAGCAGCGTCAACGACCGTTTCTTTTCACTGCTGGCGTTCATGCACATCGGAATCTCGCTGATTGTGCTATTGGTCATGTGGATTCACGTGCAACGGGTACCCAAGGCCAAAACCACTCCGCCACGGCCCATTGTGGTGAGTCTGTCGCTCACACTGATCGCCCTGTCACTGGCAGTGCCTGCAATGAGCCAGGGCGGAGCAGCCAATCTGAGTGTGGCAGTGACGAATTTGAAGTTCGACTGGTTCTATCTTTCGATCTTTCCACTGCTCGTCGATTGGCCACTTTGGCAAGTGTGGGCCTTGGTGCTCGGATCAAGCATGCTGGTGACTGCGTTGCCATGGCTGCCGCCACGTTTTCGGCGTGCAACGCAAAGCGAATTTCCGGTGAGCTTCGCTGGAAATTCAAAACCCGTGAAAGTCCGCCTAGGTGAAACGCTGCTTGATGCCGGTTTGCGCGACGGACTTGAATTGGCTTACGAATGCCGTAACGGTGGCTGTGGAAAATGTGTATGCACAGTACTCCAAGGCAAAGTCGATCATGGCTTGTACCAAAAAAGCGCACTGACGGATGCAATGCTGCAGCAGGGCAAGACTTTAATGTGCTGCGCCACGCCTTTATCTGAACTGGCCATTGAAGTTGAATACACCAGCGCAGCAGCTGCTCTACCCATTCGTCAGTATGTCGGACGCGTGGAGTCCATAGAACGACTGGGGCCGGAAGTTATCCGCCTGCAACTGTCATTGCCAAACGGCGAAACCATCAAATTTGCGGCCGGCCAATACATCAACTTCATACTTGAAGACGGTCAGCGACGCGCGTTTTCCTTTGCCAACCCTCCGCACCAGACCGGAACCATTGAAATTCATGTCCGGTTAATACCCAATGGCCGCTTCACCACCTACGTCTTCACGGATCTGAAGGTTGGCGATACCCTTGCCTTTGAAGGCCCATTGGGTAGCTTTGCACTCAATGAAAGCGACATGCCCATATTGCTTGTTGCTGGTGCAACCGGATTTGCCCCCATCAAGAGCATTCTTGAAGATGCGTTCCACCGGGGCATTCAGCGCCCCATGTGCTTGTACTGGGGGGTACGCAAGCGTGGGGACCTTTACCTGATTGATTTGGCAGAGCGCTGGCAGCGCGAGCATCAAAACTTCCATGTCATTCCTGTGCTGTCGGAACCCGATGCGACCGGATCTTGGTCCGGCCGAAAAGGCATGGTGCATGAAGCAATGTTGGAAGATTTTCCGAACCTCACCGGGCACGAAGTCTACGTTTGCGGTTCAGTCAAGATGGTGGATTCTGCGGTACCTGCCTTTTTGGCGCAGGGATTGAGTGGCGACGCCTGCTTTTTAGACACCTTTTTGCCCTCACTCCCCCGAGGAACACTTGCGTCAAATGCAACCGAATCAGGTGCAACGTAGCGCTCACAACATCTCACCGCGCAATCAACCCGGTATGGAGGACTCAGTCCATTGATGGCGGACGTGCACAATTACAATTGGCAGATTCTCCAACATGATGCCAATTGAAAACAATGAAGATGGACGTCGAACAATTCGATATGCAGCGCTACCTGTCCGTGCTGCCACTGTTCAGCGATCTTTCACAGCTGGAGCGTGAACGGATAGCCCAAGGCTGCCATCTTCGGCGCTTGACGCGAGGTGACATGGTGTTCCGGGCTGGTGAGGCCTGCGAAGCATTTCACGTGGTCGTTGTCGGACAAGTGAAACTTTACGTGGCCTCGCCGTCTGGTCACGAAAAGGTCATCGAACTCATTGCCCCAGGCCACAGCTTCGCCGAAGCAATGATGTTTCTTGAAAAACCCTATATTTTGAATGCACAGGCACTGGCTGACACTCTGTTGATTTGTGTCAGCAAGCAGGCCGTTTTCAGTGAGGTTGAACACGACCCTCGCTTCGCGATACGAATGCTGGCAGGCATATCGCGTCGCCTGCATGGACTGGTTCGCGATGTGGAGGGTTATTCGCTGCATAGCGGTATGCAGCGACTGATTGGCTATCTGTTGGGAGATGTTAGCGAGGGAAACATCACAAAGCCCGGCATAGTCACCGTTAGCCTGCCTGTCAGCAAAGCAACCATTGCCTCAAGGTTATCGTTAACCCCTGAATATTTTTCGCGGGTGTTGCACGAACTTGAATCAGAAGGGCTCATTGAAATCGACAAGCGTGAAGTTCGAATCCTGGATGTACCCAGGCTCGCTGCCTACGGCTCTCACTAACGCAATATGGGTTGCGATCGTGTCGCCCATACAAATTGATGCACTGAAATAGTGCAAATCGTATGATCCCAGCACCCGTTCAACTCAGGAAGTGAAGTCCACCATGTCCCGTCTCAGCCCCTGGGCGACAAAAGTCTGCGCTTTGATCAAAGGGGGCAACAGTGCAGCAGCGCTGGCCCAAATCAAGGTGGCACCGACGGTGAAAGACCTGAAGGATTTGCGCACGCTGCTCACCAGTGGCAAGCTGCTGGCAGAGCACCCGAATGTCGATGCCGCCACGCAAGACGCGATGGCGGCCCTGTCAGCCCCTCGCCTGCACCGCTCACCTTGATTTCGTCGTCCATTCGCTGCGATAGGTCGTTGCACCGCTTTGCCGCACTGATGTGCTGTCTGCAGCGGTGCACTACTCTCCCAACGTCTGAGCGACGAAATAACCCCCTTGAGTAGTTGATTAAGGCAGCAGTGACAGCGCCTGCATGTAGGCGCTGTGCACCATCAATTCGTCCCAGTCGGTAGCGGGTGATTGGGGCAGCAGGCTCAGGCGGCGCGCCTCGCTGGCTTCCATCGGCTGCCAGCCGCCTTTGAGCTGGGCCTCAGTCAAGCCGTCCATCAACTCATCGACGGCCTGACCGCCGTCCAGCGACTGGTTGCACAGCAACACCATATCGCACCCGGCATTGAGCGCAGCCACCGCTGCTTGGGTGTAGCTGACACGCTCGCCGTCGATCAAGCGGGCACCGGCCATGGAGAGGTCGTCGCTGAAGATGGTGCCGCCAAAGCCGAGCTGACGGCGCAGGATGTCGTTCAGCCATTTACTGGAAAAACCCGCCGGGCGCGCGTCCACCTTGGGGTAGATCACGTGGGCGGGCATGACGCTGGCCAGCGTGCTGGAGAGCCAGCCATAGGGGGCGGCGTCGTCGGCCAGGATGGTTTTGAGGCTGCGGGTGTCGACCGGGATCTCGGTGTGGGAGTCGGCTTTGACGAAGCCGTGGCCGGGGAAGTGTTTGCCGCAGTTGGCCATGCCGCTGAGCAAGAGGCCGTGCATCAGGCTTTTGGCCAGCAGGCTGACCACGCGCGGGTCCCGCGCAAAGGCGCGGTCGCCGATGACGCCGCTTTCGCCGAAATCAAGGTCCAGCACCGGGGTGAAGCTCAAATCGACCCCGCAGGCCCGCAGCTCGGCACCCAAAATGTAGCCGCAGGCACTGGCGGCATTGGTGGCTTGCATGGCACCACTGCCCTGCCCCGCCTTGCCGTCGTTCAGCCACAGGTCGCCCAAGGCGCGCATGGGCGGCAGGTGGGTGAAACCATCGGTCTTGAAACGCTGCACGCGCCCGCCTTCGTGGTCCACACAAATGAGCAGGTCTTTGCGCACTTTTTTGATCTCGCGGCACAGTTCGGTGAGCTGCGCGCGGTCTTGCCAGTTGCGGGCAAACAGGATGAGGCCGCCAACCAGAGGGTGTTTGAGGCGTTTTTTGTCGGTTTTGGAGAGGCAAAGGCCGGCAACGTCGATGATGAGGGGGGCGTGTGGGGTCATGGAGGGAAGGTTTTGAGTGGAATTTGCTATGCTTTTAGTAGCTACTCGCGCACATTCTACGTGCGCAATAGGCCTTTTTTATCTATAAATTTGGCTCAGGATGTGGCCAGCACCTCGACCACACAAAAGGTGGCAACGTAATCGGCTTCATCACTCATGCTGACGTGTGCTCGCAAGCTGCGCTGGTCAAACCAGGCTTTCAGGTCACCGTGCAGCACAAGTGCAGGTTTGCCCGCCTGCACATCGCCGTCGGGCAGGCTGGCAATCTCGCACAGGCGCCAGCTCATGGGCTGCGTCATGCCCAGACCGATGGCTTTGCTGAAGGCTTCTTTGGCGCTGAAGCGGGTGGCCAGGTAGAGAATGCCGCGCTCGGGTGAGCGGGTGCTGCGCTGTTGCCAAATCGCCAGCTCGTTGTCGGTCAGTATCTTGGCGGCAAAACGCTCGCCCTGGCGCTCCAGGCTGGTGCGGATGCGGCGCACGTCGCAAATGTCGGTGCCTATGCCGTAAATCACGCCGACTGCGCCCCTGCGCTCGCTTGGGCCTGGCCTTCCTGAATGCAGCGCAGGTAGTCGCGCACGGTGGCGCTGTAGCCCAGCTCCAGCGCGTCGGCAATCAGGGCGTGGCCAATGGAGACTTCAGCCACGCCGGGCGCCGCCTGGATGAAGGCACTGAGGTTGTCGCGGTTCAGGTCATGCCCGGCGTTGACGCCCAGCCCTGCATCCAGCGCCGCCTGTGCCGCTTGGGCAAAACGGGCCAGTTCGCTAGCTTGTTGCGGTGTGCCCCAAGCGGCTGCATAGGGCTCGGTGTAAAGCTCCACCCGGTCCGCGCCCACCGCTTTGGCTTGCGCCATGGCGCTGGCGTCGGCGTCCATAAACAGGCTGACGCGCACACCCAGTGCCTTGGCCTGTGCAATCACCGGGCGCAGACGATCCAGGTCCTGCGGAAAGCTCCAGCCGTGGTCGCTGGTGAACTGACCCTGGCTGTCGGGCACAAAGGTCACCTGGTGCACCGGCAGCTTGCGCTCCACCAAGTCGCGCAGGCAGTCCATCAGGTTGTGAAAGGGGTTGCCCTCGATGTTGTATTCCCGGTCCGGCCAGGCCTGCATCAGCGCAGCCAACTCACGCACATCATGGGCGCGGATGTGGCGCTCATCGGGGCGCGGATGCACGGTGATGCCGTTGGCACCGGCTTGCAGGCACAAAGTAGCGGCCTTTGTGACGCTGGGAATGCCCAGGTGGCGCGTGTTGCGCACCAGCGCCACTTTGTTGAGGTTGACCGAGAGGGCTGTGCGTGGGGTGTTCATGGTGGCTCGCTCACGAGAAAAGTTAGAGGGATTGCAGATCAATCATCATCTGCCGTGTGCGCAAGGTGCCCACCCCGCAATGGTAATTGAGCAAGGCGCGCAACTGGGGCTTGAGTTCGAGCATCACTTCCGAGCAGGCGCGCAAGGTGGCGGTGAACGGTGCACGCTCATGCAGCGACTGCTGCAGCTTGAGCCACTGCTCGCCACGCAGGCTGGCCCGGTCGTTGGCGTTGGTTTGGCGCAGCCCGCCCTCGGGCACCAGGCTGTAAGGGGTGTGCGGCTCCAAGCTGGCCAGGGTCATGGTCTGGGCATCGAGCATCGGCAAGAGGCCAATTTCGCGCAGCAGCAGCAGCTCAAACGCGCGCAGGGCGGATTGCAGGGCCTCGCCGTGCTCGGAAGCTATCACCTGCACCACGTTGGCATACACATCAAACAGGGCCGGGTGCGGGTCGTCACGCGCCAGCAGCAACAAAATCAGCTCGTTGAGGTAGTAGCCGGACATCAGCGCATCGCCCGTAGGCATCACGTGGCCGCCCTGCCATTCGGCGGCTTTGAGGGTGCGGATTTCAGCATCGCCGCCAAAGGACAGGTGCAGCGGCTGCAAGGGCAGCAAAATGGGGCGAAAGCTGGAGCTGGGCCGCTTGGCACCCTTGGCCACCAGCGCAATGCGCCCGTGGTGGCGGGTGAACACCTCCAGAATCAGACTGGACTCGCTCCAGTCGTAGCGGTGCAGGACGAAAGCGGGTTCGTCAGAGATGCGTTTGGCAGCCACGCCGTGAAGGTTTATTGGTAACCGAAACTGCGCACCCGCGCTTCGTCATCGGCCCAGCCGGAGCGCACCTTGACCCACAGTTCGATGAAGACTTTGGCATCCAGCAATTTTTCCAGCTCGACCCGGGTTTCAGTGCCAATGCGCTTGATGCGCTCGCCTTTGTCGCCAATGACCATGGCCTTGTGGGTGTCGCGCTCCACCACAATGGTGGCGGCAATTTTGAGCAAGCGCTTTTGCTTGCCGCGACCGGCTTCTTCCTCAAACTTGTCGATGACCACCGTGGACGTATAGGGCAACTCGTCACCCGTCAGGCGAAAGAGTTTTTCGCGCACCGTCTCGCTGGCCAGGAATTTTTCGCTGCGGTCGGTCAGCTCGTCTTCGGCGTACCACCAGGCTTGCTCGGGCAGGTATTTTTCGCAAATGCCCAAGAGGCGTTCGATGTCTTTGGCATTTTTGGCCGACATGGGTACAAATTCGGCAAAAGCATGTTTCTGTTGCATCTCCTGCAGCCACGGGGCAATGTCGCCACGGCGGTGAATCTGGTCAAACTTGTTGGCCACCAGCAGTGTGGGGATGCCTGAATCAAACAGCGCCAGCACTTTGGCATCGGCCTGGTTGAACATGCCCGCTTCCACCACAAACAGAATCAGGTCCACATCCCCCACCGCACCCATCACGGTTTTGTTGAGGGAACGGTTCAGGGCGTTGTTGTGGCGGGTCTGGAAACCCGGCGTATCGACAAACACAAACTGCGTCGCACCCTGGGTGTGCATGCCGGTGATGCGGTGGCGCGTGGTTTGCGCCTTGCGTGAGGTGATGCTGATTTTTTGCCCCACCAGCGCGTTGAGCAGGGTGGACTTGCCGACATTGGGCTTGCCAACAATGGCGATCAGGCCGCAGCGCTGGCCAGCTGGCGCATCATCCGCTGGCGTTGCACGGCGCATGCCCTTGAGCATGCTTTCAAGATCAATTTGACCCTCAGCGCCCGTGGAATCTGCGTCATCAGCTATATTTTTAGGAGCATTCATGGTTTTGCCTTGGTTTTGAGTGTTTGGAGCATGGCCAGCGCTGCGGCCTGTTCACCAGCGCGGCGTGATCCGCCTATGCCACGCTCGGCCAAACCGAGTTCGGTGATTTCACACTCCACGTCAAAGGTCTGTTTATGCGCCATGCCCAGCGTGGCCACCACCCGGTACTGCGGCAGCTTCATTCTTCGGCCCTGCAACCACTCCTGCAGTTCGGTCTTGGGGTCTTTGCCAATGGCATCCATTTCGGGGTTGATTTCCAAGCCTTTGTACAGGCGTTGGACCAATCTTTGTGCCGCCGCAAAACCGGCATCCAGATAAACCGCACCAATGACGGCTTCCAAAGCATCGGCCAAAATGGAAGGCCGCTTGTGTCCGCCAGAGCGCGCCTCTCCTTCGCCCAGCCGAATGACTTCCGGCAAATTCAGGCCAATGGCCAGTTGATGCAGCGTGTCTTGTTTGACCAAATTGGCGCGCACGCGGGACAAATCACCTTCTGGCAAGGCACTGAGCCGCTCATATAGTAAATCGGCCACCGCCAGGTTCAACACTGAATCACCCAAGAACTCCAGCCGCTCATTGTGATCCACAGAAAAACTGCGGTGCGTCAGGGCCTGACTCAGCAAACCGATCTTGGTAAATTCATGCTGCAAGCGACGTTGCAAGGCCATCAAACCATCATTCACGCGCCGCTATCCTTACCGACTTGTTACTTGGATTGACCTGCGTATTTCAGCGTCAGATACCCAGGACCTGCCAAATGGATCTCGCGCTCATAGGCAAACTTGACAACGATCTTGTCACCCGCCTTGGTCACTTCGAGGTCTTTGCCCTGGATGGATTTGATGTCGTCAACAGCGCTGGCCCGATCGAAAATGGCACGCACATCGGCCACCGAACTACCTTCTTTGGCTTTGTTGGCGGCTTTTTCGATGGCTTTAAACTCCATAAAGGTCGGAAACACCTGGGCAGCAACCAACCCCAGACAGGCCAGCGAACCGCCCACAAAGATGAGTCCCACCAAAGACATACCACGCTGTCTTGACCTGAATTGAACCGCCATACGTTTCCCCTTCATGCATTGAACAATATTTAATTGAAAGCGCCGATGCGCTTCAAACTACCAAAATTCATCCAGACAAAAAACGCCTTACCGACAATATTTTGGTCTGGCACAAAACCCCAGTAGCGTGAATCGAGCGAATTATCGCGGTTATCACCCATCATGAAGTAATGACCTTCGGGCACTTTGCACACGACACCTTCGACACTGTAGCGGCAATTGTTTTTAAAAACAAAATCACTGACACCGGGCACAAAAGCAGGCCGACTGTCATCGTTGAGGATGCCGTGCTTATGCTCGCCCAGGGTTTCTTGGTACTGCTTGAAGTAACGCATTGCGTCTTCGTCAAAAAACTCTGGCACCGCAACGGTTTCGATGACCTGGCCATTGACTGTGAGGCGCTTGTTCAAATAGGCGACTTCATCACCCGGTGTGCCAACCACGCGCTTGATGTAGTCCAGACTTGGCCTGGGCGGGTAGCGAAACACCATCACATCACCGCGCTGGGGCTTGTTGCCCTCGGTGATCTTGAGGTTGATCACTGGCAAGCGCACGCCGTAATGGAATTTATTCACCAGAATCAGGTCGCCCACCAGCAAAGTCGGGATCATGGAGCCGGAAGGAATCTTGAAAGGTTCGAACAGGAACGAGCGTAACAAAAACACGGCGATGATCACCGGAAAGAGACCAGCAGTCCAGTCCAGCCACCAAGGCTGTGCCAGGATACGTTGGCGGGCTTCGGTAATATCACCATCGACTTGGCTGATGCCCAGCTTGGTGAGCTCTTCACGCCGCCGGCTGGCTTCGGCTTCCAGCAAGGCAGCTGCCTGTTGACGCTTGGGCAAAAAAACGAAACGCTCGGCCAGCCAGTAAATACCGGTCACCACGGTGGCCAGAAACAGCAGCAGCGCGAAGTTGCCATCGACCAGCCCTAAATACCAAGCTCCGGCATAACCAGCAAAAGCTGCCAGAACAAAAGAGGTCAGAACTTGCATCAGTTGTCCACCTGCAAAATGGCCAAGAAGGCCTCTTGTGGAACCTCGACCGAACCGATTTGCTTCATGCGTTTTTTGCCTTCTTTTTGTTTGTCAAGGAGCTTGCGTTTGCGTGAAATATCGCCGCCATAACACTTGGCAATCACGTTCTTGCGCAGCGCTTTGATTGTCTCACGCGCAATGATGTTGGCCCCGATGGCAGCCTGAATCGCAACGTCGTACATCTGACGGGAAATGACCTCGCGCATCTTGGCCACCACGGCCCGCCCGCGGTACTGTGACTGTGAGCGGTGAACGATGATGGACAGCGCATCCACCTTCTCACCGTTGAGCAAAATATCAACCTTGACCACATCGGCGGTGCGGTACTCCTTGAACTCGTAGTCCATGGACGCATAACCACGCGAGACTGATTTGAGCTTGTCGAAAAAGTCCAGCACAATTTCAGCCAGCGGCATCTCGTACGTGAGCATGACCTGGCGACCATGGTAGGCCATGTTCATCTGCACACCGCGCTTTTGGTTGGCCAGCGTCATCACGGCACCCACGTAGTCCTGCGGCATGTACAGGTGCACGGTGACGATGGGTTCACGAATTTCGTCAAGACGCCCCTGATCCGGCATCTTGGAGGGGTTCTCAACCATACGCACCGTGCCGTCGTTTTGAACTACCTGGTAGACAACACTCGGTGCCGTGGTGATCAAGTCCTGGTCAAACTCGCGCTCCAGCCGCTCTTGCACTATCTCCATGTGCAAGAGTCCCAGAAAACCGCATCGAAAACCAAAACCCAATGCCTGCGACACTTCGGGTTCGTAATGCAGTGAGGAATCGTTGAGCTTGAGCTTTTCCAGGCTGTCACGCAGGCCTTCGTACTGGTTGGCCTCGGTCGGGTACAGGCCAGCAAACACCTGGGGTTGAATTTCCTTGAAACCAGGCAAAGGGTCGTTGGCAGTGGCTGCTGCACCCCCGGTACCGGTTTTGATGAGGGTGATGGTATCTCCCACCTTGGCCGCCTGCAGTTCGCGAATGCTGGCGATGATGTAGCCCACCTCACCGGCCTCCAGTGCGTTGCGTGACTCATTGGCCGGCGTGAAGACGCCCAGCGTATCGGCGTTGTAAGTGGCACCC
The DNA here is from genome assembly GCA_016708345.1 of Candidatus Rhodoferax bjergmarkensis. Lineage (GTDB taxonomy): Bacteria > Pseudomonadota > Gammaproteobacteria > Burkholderiales > Burkholderiaceae_C > Rhodoferax > Rhodoferax bjergmarkensis. The sequence goes on along the minus strand of JADJFX010000003.1, from coordinate 650,244 downwards.
GTCGCCATCATCTTGATACGATCCCCTTTGGCCAGACGACCATCGACCACGCGCACCAGCATCACCACGCCCACGTAGGCGTCGAACCAGCTGTCCACGATCATGGCGCGCAGCGGTCCATCGGGGTTGCCCTTGGGTGCTGGGATTCTGGCCACCACGGCCTCCAGAATGTCGTCAATGCCCATGCCGGTCTTGGCCGAGCAGGCAATCGCATCGGTCGCATCGATACCAATCACATCTTCAATTTCTGCCTTGGCATTGTCCGGGTCAGCATTGGGTAAATCCATCTTGTTGAGTACCGGAACCACTTCAACACCGAGCTCCAGCGCGGTGTAGCAATTGGCCACTGTTTGCGCTTCCACTCCCTGACTGGCATCGACCACCAGCAACGCGCCCTCACACGCGGAGAGCGAGCGACTCACTTCGTAGGAGAAGTCAACATGCCCGGGCGTGTCAATCAGATTGAGGTTGTAAACCTTGCCATCACGCGCTTTGTATTTGAGCGCCGCCGTTTGCGCCTTGATGGTGATACCGCGCTCTTTCTCGATGTCCATCGAGTCCAGAACCTGTGCCTCCATTTCCCGCTCCTGCAGGCCGCCACAGCGCTGGATCAAGCGGTCTGCCAGCGTTGATTTGCCATGATCAATGTGCGCAATGATCGAAAAGTTTCTGATGTGATTCATCAACGAGAACACTTAAGTGATTGAATTAAAACAAAGGGGGAATGAAAAAAGGGCGCGTCGAGTTTGGACGCGCCCTGAACCAACAATCATTGGCAACTGCGAAGGTTGGAGCTTCATTGTAGGCAAAAAGTTTAGAACGTACAGCCCCAAAAACAGGCATCATGAGTCGTTGCAGTGGAGCAACAAGAATTTTATACACAACTTATTAACAATCTTGGTGGAGCAAACTCTGGACAACTTGTGGGTGAACTGTGGAACATCGGTGGACAGCCGCCCACCATCCCGAATCATGGTCAAGCGACTTTTCAATATACCGGTATGTTGCTTTGAACTGCCGCCATTCTAACCAAAACCATTCTTGTTAACTTATAAAGTTAGTGAATACACACATACACATGCATTGATTTTTGCCTAAAAAGATTTTCTCGAACCGTTCTTTTAAGGTGATTTGTATCGAAAACACCCCAAAACCCGAGTCCGGGTTAGGGGTATATCGCGGTAAAACGGCTGGATTGTGCAGTTAACGCGCCGGTTTGATCACTGCGTATTGGGCCCACGCACCCCGGCGAAACAACACATTGATGTTTTTGTTCTTGTCGAGTTTTGACACCGCTGCCTCAAACTCCTTGACATTGGCAAGTTCTTTGTTGTCGATTTGAACAATCACATCACCCTCACGCAACCCGGCCCGTGCGGCTGCATCACTGGCCACGTCAACCCGCACACCACCCTTGATCTTGAGTTCTTTCTTCTGGGCATCGGTCACGTCGCTCACCGCCAAACCAATGGCCTGACCAGCTGTCGAGGCTTTGGGTTTGTCCTCCTTGTCGGATGCTTTGCGCGTCGGCTTGTCGGCCTCGACTTCGGCAATCGTCACCGTCAAGTCCTTGTGCGCACCACGCCGAAAAACGGTCAATACGCTTCGGGTGCCAGGCTTGGTGCCACCAACCATGCGCGGCAGGTCACTCGACTTCTCCACCACCTTGCCGTCGAACCGGGTGATGATGTCCCCCGCCTCAACGCCAGCTTTTTCGGCTGGCGCACCAGGCTCGACACTGCGCACCAGTGCGCCCTGAGCTTTGCCAAGGCCAATCGACTCGGCGACTTCTTTGGTGACTTGGTCAATCTGCACACCAATGCGACCACGTGAGACGCGGCCACTCGCACGCAGCTGCTCACTCACCCGCACGGCCTCGTCCATCGGAATGGCGAATGAGATACCCATGGAGCCGCCAGAGCGAGAATAGATTTGGCTGTTGATCCCCACTACTTCCCCGCGCATATTGATCAGCGGACCACCAGAATTGCCAGGATTAATGGCGACATCGGTCTGAATGAACGGCAGATACTCACCGGTATCACGTTGCTTGGCACTGACAATGCCAGCCGTCACCGTGTTTTCCAGCCCAAAAGGGGAGCCGATGGCCATCACCCACTCACCCACTTTGAGGCGATTCACATCGCCAACTTTGACGGCAGCAAGGCCAGCGGCATCTATCTTGACCACCGCCACATCACTGCGCTTGTCGGCACCTATGATTTTGGCCTTGAATTCACGCTTGTCCGTCAGCGTCACAATCACTTCATCGGCTCCGTCAACCACATGGGCATTGGTCATGATCAGACCATCCGATGACAAAATGAAACCGGAGCCCACACCCCGCGGCTGATCTTCATCTTGGGGATGTGGTCGATTCGGACGGGGGCCTTGGCGAGGCACATTGGGCATGGGCAAGCCGAACCGACGGAAGAATTCCAGCATTTCTTCGTCAGAACCACCACCGAAGCCGCCGCGTGAAGAGACTTTTTCAAGTGTGCGAATATTCACCACTGAGGGCCCGACCTGCTCTACGAGATCCGTAAAGTCTGGCAAGGACCTCACCTGCGCCACAGCAGATGAGACGGGCACCAACGCGAACGAAACCGCTGCACTGGCCACCAGAACGCCCGAAAGAACACATGCGTGCAACTTTTTCCAACCGACTTGAATCATCATCGACCTTTCTTTGCAAAACAAATGAACACGTGCCGTCATGTGGGGCCTTTTGGTATTTAAGCAAGAGACGACCCGCGAGTTGCGGAAGTTTACGCGCTAGGTGTACAAAACACAGCCCGGCGCAATGCTGGCCACTGAAGTCCATCAGCTCTACGTTCAGGCCAAAGCCACAAGCGCTTGCCATCTTCCAGCACCACACTCACCAGCAGGCAAAACTGCAGGTCAAGATGAACTTTCAGACCAGCACATGGCTTGGTCTGCTCAGCCATCCAACTCCATGCCTTTGCATCCCAGCGCAAATGCCCCGCTGGCGAACGCCGCCAAGCGTTTATCGCATTGAGCCAAGCAGCAAAAAACAACAGGGCAAAAACAATCTGCCAACCACTGAACAGGCCCGCTGGGTCTCGCCAAAGCAGGCCAACAAGCACCCCGCACAGACCCAATGCAAGCAAAAGCCCGGCCTGAAAACGAGAACGCCCCACCGGATAACTGACCGCTGGGGCGCTGTGCATACTGACCGCAATCCGATGATGGTGGGAAGAATTAAAACCTGACGAAGATGCTCACGGCGCGCGCTTGAAAACCAAGGAGCCGTTGGTGCCGCCAAAACCAAAGTTGTTTTTAAGGGCCACGTCAATTTTCACATCGCGTGCGGTATTGGCACAGTAGTCCAAATCGCACTCGGGATCCTGACTAAAAATATTCATGGTCGGTGGACTCTTTTGATGGTGAAGCGCCAGCACCGTGAACACGGATTCAACACCACCCGCACCGCCGAGCAAGTGCCCGGTCATGGACTTGGTGGAGTTGACCACCACTTTTTTGGCATGCTCGCCCAAAGCTGCCTTGATGGCATTGGTTTCGTTCAAATCACCTAAGGGCGTGGAAGTTCCGTGCGCGTTCAAGTAATTCACCTGATCCGCATTGACGCCGGCGTTGCGCATCGCGCCCACCATGGCACGCCGTGGGCCATCCATATTGGGGGCTGTCATGTGGCCCGCGTCAGCACTCATGCCAAACCCGGCCAGCTCGGCGTAAATGGTGGCCCCGCGTGCCTTGGCGTGCTCGTACTCTTCCAGCACCAGCACACCGGCACCTTCGCCCAATACAAAGCCATCGCGGTCTTTGTCCCAAGGACGCGAGGCGCTGGCAGGGTCTTCATTGCGGGTGGACAGCGCACGCATGGCGGCAAAACCGCCAATGCCCAGCGGGCACACCGTGGCCTCGGCACCGCCAGCGAGCATCACATCCGCATCGCCGTATTCAATCATGCGTCCGGCCTGCCCAATGCAGTGCAGTCCCGAAGTGCAGGCCGACACGATGGCCAAATTGGGGCCTTTGAAGCCAAACCGAATCGCCACCTGGCCCGCAACCATGTTGATGATGGTGGCCGGAACAAAAAATGGAGAAATTCGACGCGCCCCGCGGTTAAGTAACTCAGCGTGCATGTCTTCAATCATCGGCAAGCCGCCAATGCCCGAGCCGATCAAACAACCTATGCGGTTGGCCAACTCTTCACCCAGCGCATCACCGGTGGCAAGTTTGGCGTCGGCAATGGCCTGACTGGCTGCTGCAATGCCGTAGTGGACAAAGGTGTCCATCGTGCGCGCCTCTTTGGCGCTCATGTAGGACTCCACATCAAACCCTTTGACTTCACCTGCAATCTTGCAATTGAAACTTGATGCGTCAAATTTGGTGATCAAACCAATGCCTGATTTACCGGCGATCAAATTGGCCCAAGCATCAGCCACCGTGTTTCCCACGGGACTGACACAACCTAATCCTGTTACGACAACACGACGACGGGTCATAGACATTTGTGATCAGTAGTTAATCAAAAGAATGCCGCCCAGGGCGGCATAAAAAGTGCTTGAACGCCTAAAACATCACAAGCACACCTGAACTTACGCTTTCTTGTGCGTATTGGCGTAGTCGATCGCGTTTTGCACGGTTGTGATTTTTTCGGCGTCTTCATCCGGAATTTCGATGCCAAACTCATCTTCCAGTGCCATCACCAGCTCGACAGTGTCAAGCGAGTCTGCGCCCAAATCAGCCACAAAGGCTTTTTCGCTGGTAACTTGGGACTCTTCAACGCCAAGTTGTTCGGCAATGATTTTTTTAACGCGTGCTTCGATATCGCTCATGGGTTCCCTCAGAGGGTTGTAAATGAATCCGTGATTTTAGCCGGGCTTGAGTTGCATTCCCCAATACGGCAGCCGAACGGACTAATCGGTCTATTTTCATCAGGATGACATGAACATGCCGCCATTGACGTGCAACTCCTGCCCCGTCACATAGGCGGCCTGTGGCGAAGCCAGATAGGCTACCGCATGGGCAATGTCAGAGGGCTTGCCCAACTGACCCAGCGGAATTTGACTGAGCAAGGCTTTATGTTGATCTTGCGGCAAGTTCGCCGTCATGTCGGTTTCAATAAAACCAGGTGCTACGCAATTGACGGTGATGTTGCGCGAGCCCAGTTCACGCGCCAGGGCGCGCGTCATGCCCGCCACGCCCGCTTTGGCTGCAGCGTAGTTGGCCTGACCGGGATTGCCCGAAGCCCCCACTACCGATGTAATGTTGATGATGCGTCCATGGCGCTGCTTCATCATGGTGCGCATCACCGCGCGGCTCATGCGAAAAACCGCCTTGAGATTGGTGTCCAGCACGGCATCCCACTCATCGTCTTTCATCCGCATGGCCAGGTTGTCGCGAGTAATGCCTGCGTTGTTAACCAACACATGAAGACCAGAATGCTCTTTGACAATCTCATCCACCATAGCCTGACCAGCTTGGGCGTCGTTCACGTTCAATGTTCGGCCACTGCAACCGGCAAACTCGGACAGGGTTTGTCCAATTCGAAGCGCCCCCTCTTCGGTGGTGGCTGTGCCAATCACCTTCAATCCCTGCTTTGCCAACTCAAGGGCAATTGCCGCACCAATACCGCGCGACGCACCAGTCACCAGTGCGACCTGTCCGGCAAATTTCACCTCATTCATGCGATGCCCCTGTAAGTTGTGTTTTTGCGTCGGCCAGACTGGCCGGGTCCCACACGGCGATACCGTTCATTTCTGCGTCAATGCGCTTGACCAGACCTGCCAACACCTTGCCCGGCCCACATTCCACCAATGTATTCAAGCCGCGCGCCTTGATCGCCTGCACGCACTCCACCCAACGCACGGGGCCAAAAGCCTGGCGGTACAAGGCATCGCGGATGCGATCGGCATCCACCTCGACCGCCACATCGACGTTGTTGATCAGGGTGATTTGGGGCGACGAAAATTCGGTGTTGCCGAGTTTCTCACGCAGCCGGTCAGCGGCCGGTTTCATCAAACTGGAGTGAAATGGCGCGGACACAGGCAGCGGCAAAGCACGCTTGGCACCCTGGGCCTTGAGAAACTCACAGGCTTTCTCCACCGCCGCCTTGCTGCCCGCGATGACGGTTTGTGCCGGATCATTGAAATTGACGGCCTCCACCACTTCAGTGCTGTTTTGGCCAAATCCGCACGTCACTTCTGCGCAACCAGCTATTATTTTTGAAGCATCCATGCCTAATATCGCGGCCATGGCTCCAGCGCCGACCGGCACCGCGTCCTGCATCGCCTGGGCCCTGAAGCGCACCAAGGGGGCTGCCTGCGCCAGCGTCAGCACGCCGGCCGCCACCAAGGCAGAGTACTCGCCCAGCGAATGGCCAGCCACCACCTGTGGGCTGACACTGGTTTCAGCCATCCAGACCCGGTAGGCGGCTACGCCGGCTACCAGCATCACGGGCTGGGTGTTGGTGGTCAGGGCCAAGGTCTCTTTGGGTCCGTCTTTGATGAGCTTGGCCACATCTTCACCCAAGGCGTCCGAGGCCTCCTTGAGCGTCTCCCGCACCACCGGATGGTCGCCCCAAGCATCGAGCATGCCGACCGACTGTGAACCCTGACCGGGGAAAACAAAAGCAAAAGGTTTCATTTTTTTGGTATCCATCTCATGGAACAATTTTTAATAAAATATGGCCTTACCGCCCGAGAATAGTGCGCAAGCAGCTATAAATTCAATAGCACAGCACCCCAGGTGAAACCACCGCCAACGCCTTCGAGCAGCAGCAAATCTCCAGCCTTGATTTTGCCACTGCGCACACCCGCATCCAGCGCCAAGCCAATCGAAGCAGCCGACGTATTGCCATGCTGATCGACCGTCACAATGACTTTTCCCATCGGCAGTTTGAGCTTTTTGGCGGTGCTTTGCATGATGCGGATGTTGGCCTGGTGCGGAATCAGCCAGTCAATGTCAGACGCCTTTTTGCCTGCCTTGGCCAGGACCGCCCGCGCCGCTTCGTCGAGCACACCCACTGCCAGCTTAAACACGGCTTGACCGTCCATTTTGAGCAGCGGGTCACCCAGCACGTTACCGCCCGAAACATGCCCCGGCACGCACAAAATGCCCACATGTTTACCGTCTGCATGCAAATCGCTGGCCAGAATGCCGGGCGTATCGGACGCTTCCAGCACCACCGCACCAGCGCCATCGCCAAACAGCACACAGGTGGTACGGTCCTTGAAATCAAGCAGGCGCGAAAAAACTTCGGCCCCCACTACCAAGGCTTTGCTCGCCGCGCCAGTTTTGATCATGGCATCCGCGATCGTCAAGGCATAGACAAAACCACTGCACACCGCCTGCACGTCAAATGCGGCACAGCCCGCCACACCCAACTTGTTCTGCAAAATGCAGGCGGTTGAAGGGAAAACCATGTCCGGCGTGGAAGTTGCAACAATGATCAGATCAATATCCTGGGCCCGCACATTGGCCGCCAGCAGTGCCAATTTGGCTGCCTCAAGACCTAAATCACTGCAAAAAACACCGGGTGCTGCAAAATGGCGGGCCCGAATGCCGGTGCGTTCCACAATCCAGTCATCGGAGGTCATAACACCGTTGGCGGCCAACTCTGCGGCCAAATCGGCATTGGTCAGCCGCCGGGGCGGCAGGTAGCTGCCTGTGCCCGTGATGCGCGAAAAAGGTTTCATGAATCAGGCTGTCACGCCCGCATCTGACGTTACGAGTGGCTCGGTACCGATCAGCAGCGGCGCGGCATGAGCAATCCGAACTTGAACACGGTCGAGTAAGTTGTTGCGGGCTGCATCATACGCCCGCTTCAAAGCGTACTCAAAGGCCAGTTGATCCGCTGAGCCATGGCTTTTGAACACCAGACCACGCAGCCCCAGCAAGGCACCCCCGTTGTAGCGGCGGTGGTCCATGCGCTTTTTGAGCGCCGATATGATCGGATAGGCAAAAATGGCTGCCATTTTGGTAAAGATGCTGCGAGAAAACTCCATCTTGAGAAAATCAACAATCATGGTCGCCAAGCCTTCGCTGGCTTTCAACGCCACATTGCCCACAAAGCCATCGCACACCACGATGTCAGCGGTTCCCTTGAAAATGTCGTTGCCCTCGACATTGCCGTAGAAATTGAAGTCACCCGCTTGTGAGGCAGATCGAAACAGTTCGCCTGCTTTTTTGATCACTTCGTTGCCTTTAATGGCTTCTTCGCCAATATTGAGCAAACCGACGGTGGGATTGTCAACGCCGCTCAAGACCGACACCAGGGCCGACCCCATCACGGCAAACTGGAGCAAATGCTCGGCCGTGCAGTCCACATTGGCCCCCATGTCCAGCACGGTGGTCGCCTCACCCTTGGCATTGGGAATTTGTCCGGCAATGGCGGGGCGATCAATGCCGTCCATGGTTTTGAGAAGATAGCGTGAGATCGCCATCAATGCCGCCGTGTTGCCAGCCGATACCGCTGCTTGGGCAGCGCCGTCCTTGACTTGCTGGATAGCCACCCGCATGGACGAGTCTTTTTTGCGCCGAAGGGCCACTTCAAGCGGGTCATCCATGCCAACCACCTCACTGGCCAAAATGGTTTTGGCACGGGGATGGGAAAATTCTTTCAAACTTTCGGGCAGACCAACCAACAACAAAGCAGCGTCGGGGCAACGATCCAGAAAATTGCGGCAGGCGGGCAGTGTGACATGAGGGCCATGATCGCCTCCCATGCAGTCAACAGCGATAGTGATCATGAGAAACTAATGCAAACAGACTTTGGCAGACAAATACCAAGAATATAAAAACAAAGGCCCGATGCTACAAAAATGTAGCATCGGGCCTTGGATTGATAAGCGCGATCAGGCTTCGGACTTGGTCTTGAGCACCTGACGACCACGGTAGAAACCGTTGGGGCTGATGTGGTGACGCAAGTGGGTCTCACCGGTGGTGGACTCCACGGCGATGCCTGGAACGACCAGAGCATTGTGCGACCGGTGCATACCGCGCTTGGAAGGTGACTTTTTATTCTGTTGGACGGCCATGATCGGCTCCTAAACATAGGTACTGCAAAAACTGCAACACCGCAGGGTTTGTGTAAATACGCGACTTATCAATCCGCGCGAAGCCTCAAATTATAACGCAACTTGCCACATGGGTCAGCTTTTTGTGTCCCGCAGCTTGGCCAGCACCGCAAACGGATTGGTTTTTTCTGCCAGCGCCGCTTCAAAATCAGGGTCGGTCACCGCCAGTTTGACCGCCACCGGACAGGTCTCATGCCGGGGCACCAGCGGCAAGGCCATCAGCAGCTCGTCTTCGATCAGCTCCCGCAGGTTAAATTCGCGGCTGAGTGCCAACACATCTTCCTCGGCCTCTTCGTCCTGCACCTCGGCCAAAGCCTCGCTGTCAACAAACCGGAAAGCCCGGTCCACCACCACCTCCATGTCAGCCGGCCCCAAGCAGCGCTGGCAGATCAGTGGTACCAAAGCCTGCACCGCGAGGTGCAGCCAAGCTTGCTCGTCACCGTCAGGGCCAACCCGCAACTCCCCCCGGATTGTCCAATTGAGAGACCTTTCGCCGCCTAGCCCTCGTGTATCCTCCATGATACGCTCATATTTTGATAGTAAATCATGGCCGGACATGGCCCCGGTGGAATGGGCAAACGTTTTGACGTCCAGATGCAGTGGAAGCGAATCTTGTTTCATCCCCGCAGTGTAAGAGAATCACGCCATGCTTGATTCAACGCCCCACCCTACCCCCCGCAAACTGATCCTGGGCTCCACTTCGCCCTATCGCCGCGAATTACTCACCCGCTTGCGCATTCCTTTCGACGTTGCAGCGCCCGACGTTGACGAGACACCGAACATGAGCGAGACCCCCGAGCAGTTGGCCTGCCGATTGGCCCTGGCCAAGGCGCAGGCGGTCGCAAGCCAGTTTCCCGCCTGCGTGGTGATTGGCTCGGATCAGGTGGCGGATCTGGACGGTCAGGCCTTGGGCAAACCTGGCAACCACGTCCGCGCAGTGGCCCAGTTGCAGCACATGCGCGGGAAAACCGTGGTGTTTCAGACAGCGGTAGCGGTGGTTTGTCTGGCATCCGGCTTTTCGCAAGTGGATCTGGCAAAGGTCAAAGTCAAGTTTCGCGCCCTCACGGATGAAGAGATCGATACCTACCTGCGGTTGGAGACGCCTTATGACTGCGCGGGCAGCGCCAAAAGCGAAGGTCTGGGCATTGCGCTGCTGGAATCGATTGACAACGATGACCCCACCGCGCTGGTGGGCCTGCCGCTGATCCGCACCTGCCGAATGATCCAGGCCGCGGGTGTCCGGGTGTTATGACCATGAAAACCCCACCCCACGGCAGCCAGTCCACACCGCCAGGGCGTCTTTACCTGGTTCCTGCACCGCTTGATTTTGGCTGCACCAGCCAGTCACCCCTGCAAGACACGATCCCCCAAGGCACCCTGCAGGTGGCCGCAACACTTGCGCATTGGGTTTGCGAAAACGCCAAGTCAACCCGCGCCTATTTGAAACGTGTGGGTGAAATTATTCCTTGAGCAATCCGCTGCAAACCCTGCACATTCAGGAGTTGCCGCGTGAAGTACACAAAAAGGGCGACCACAGCGGCAGTTTTGACGCCCGCCCCCTGCTGGCACCGGCGCTGCAAGGCCACGATGTGGGCCTGGTGAGCGAAGCCGGCATGCCCGCCGTGGCCGACCCCGGCTCCTCCGTGGTGCGCGCAGCCCATGACCTGGGGATGGAGGTGATTGCTTTGAGCGGCCCGGTTTCGCTGTTGCTGGCGCTGGCGGCCAGCGGCCTGAACGGCCAAAGTTTTGCCTTTGTCGGCTATTTACCTCAAGACGGTGCACAGCGCGCCCAACGTGTGCGTGAACTCGAAGCACTGTCGCTTAAAACCGGGCAAACCCAACTGTTCATCGAAACGCCCTACCGCAACGCAGCCATGCTGCAAACACTCTTGCAAACGCTGCAACCCGGCACACGTTTAGCCATCAGCAGCGGACTGACGCTGGCCAGCGCGGCCTGCTTGAGTGACAGCGTGAAGAACTGGTGCCGCAAGAACGCCAAACTGGACAACACAACGCCGGCGGTGTTTGCCTTGGGCCGCTGATTCAAGCCCCCAAGGGATGCGCAAGAAGCCAATGTACCGCTTTTGGGCGGGTGCTGGGGGAGCAGTGCCGGCTGCGAGCGGGCGGCCCGGGACGGCACAACCCGCCCCCCCCGCCCCCCCCAAACCCCGGATTTTGTTCCCTTCTGCATCCCTCAGTGGATCACCTCAGCGCTGGCGCGGACTTGATCGCCTGCACGGCCCCGGCCCCGATGGCAGCGCCAAAGCGCTTGGCCAAGCGCTCGGCAACATTTTCACGCCGGGTGTAGTCAATGATTTCCTCCGCCTTGACCACTTCGCGCGCCACAAAGTCCAGACTGCCCAATTGATCGGCCATGCCCAGTTCAATCGCCTGCTGGCCACTCCAGAACAACCCGCTGAAAGTTTCTGGCGTTTGTTTCAAGCGACTGCCGCGGCCGGTTTTCACCACTTGGATGAACTGCTTGTGAATTTGATCCAGCATGGTCTGCGCGTAGGCTCTGTGTTTCTCCGTTTGTGGGCTGAAAGGGTCCAGAAAGCCCTTGTTCTCGCCAGCCGTCATGAGCCGGCGCTCAACTCCCAACTTGTCCATCAGCCCGGTAAAGCCATAACCATCCATCAGCACCCCGATGCTGCCCACAATGCTGGCCTTGTCGACGAATATCTGGTCTGCCGCCACTGCAATGTAATAGGCAGCGGAAGCGCAGGACTCTTCCACCACGGCATACAGCGGCTTCTTGTGCTTGGCTTTGAGGCGCCTGAGTTCGTCGTTGATGATGCCTGCCTGCACCGGGCTGCCACCGGGTGAATTGATCACCAGCACCACCGCCTGGGCACCTTCGTCTTCAAAGGCACCACGTGCGGCGGCCACGATCAGCTCGGCGCTGGCATCTGCTCCGGAGGCAATTTCGCCCTTGATTTCAATCACCGCCGTATGCGGCGTTGAGCCATCTTTGGGCGCACCGTCATTGCTCATGGCGATCCAGACCACCAACGCCAGAAACACCAGCCAGGCCAGCCGCACGAAATTTCGCCAGCGCCTGGCCAGGCGTTGCTCATGCAGGGACGCAAAAGCCAGCTTTTCCAGCGTGGCGCGTTCCCAGCCCAGATTTTCATCCTGCGCACCATTTGCTATATTTTTAGTAGCGCCTTGCGCACTATTGATGGGCGCAGAGGCCTGATTTGATGTCATATCTTGGGCAGGGGTCACACCCGACTGTTCAGGTGAAAGTTCGGGGAAATTGGGGTCGGTCATGTCAAAACTCTAGGGATTTCAGGTTGGGGGCAGTATGCCAGTGCACGACGCCATCTTCTTCAGAGACATCAATCTTGATCAAACCACCTCGGCACGGGCCCATACGACACGCACCAGTTTGGGGGTCGTACATGGCCCCATGGGTGGCGCACATCAACCAGTCGCCGGTGCTGTCAAAAAAGCGATTGGGCTGGTAGTCCATCTCCATCGGCACATGGGTACAGCGGTTGACATACGCGTGCACCCTGTCGCGGTACCGGATGGCAAAGGCGTGGCAATGCTGGGTGCAATAAACCACCTCGAACGCAACAGCCTCGCCGCTGTTGACCAGATCGGCCGAGTTACACAGGAAAATCACTTGAGTCATGTGCAGGCGTTCGGCTTCAGGCGTGGCTGCGCAACCAGTCATGCAGCTCATGCACCGAATGCGCCACAAAGCGCGGGTGCAGCGCAGCAAATGCATCGGATGAATGGGCACCGTAGCTGACACCCACACTGGGGCACCCTGCATTGAGGGCCATCTGCAAATCGTGCGTCGTGTCGCCGATCATGAGCGTTCGCGGGGCCGACACGCCAAATTCGTCCATCAGCTCCTGCAGCATGAGGGGGTTCGGCTTGCCTGCCGTTTCATCCGCCGTGCGCGAGCCATCGAACATGCCCCTCAATTCAGCCGCTTGCAGTGCCTCGTTCAGGCCCTGGCGACTTTTTCCGGTGGCCACTGTGAGCACATACTGGCGTGATTTCAGTTCATTCAACATGGCCAGCACCCCGTCGAACAGGCTGATGTCGTTCTGATGCGCCAGGTAGTGGTGCCGGTAGCGCGCTCCGAGCTCGGGGTAGCGCTGCACCGGCACGTCGGGGGCGGCATGGGCCAAGGCCTGCATCAATCCCATGCCAATCACGTAGGACGCATCCCGGTCACTGGGCACCGCGCCGCCCACGTCTTGCACCGCTTTTTGAATGCAGCGGGTGATGATGGCGGTGGAGTCAAACAGAGTGCCATCCCAGTCAAAAGCTATCAAATCAAACTGTCGCATGGTCAAAATATCAGGCTGCTGCAGAAGCAGCGTCGGTTAAAAATTTTTCCAGTTCAGGCGGCAACGGGGCCAGCAGTTCGACCCGCTCACCACTGGCTGGATGACTAAATTGCAAGCGCCAGGCATGCAGAAACATTCGCGTCAAGTTTGGTGAACTCGCAGGGCGCGCCAGCGTCTTGTTCAACTCAAAATCACCATATTTGTCATCACCGACGATGGGAAACCCCTCACTGGCCAAGTGAACACGGATTTGGTGGGTGCGCCCGGTTTTGATGGTGACTTCGAGCAAGGTAAACCGATTAGCCACCGTTTGCCGGATTTTGACCAGCGTGACGGACGGCATGCCGTTCGGGTCGTCCCTAGGCACCACCTTGACGCGCCGCTCACCCGACCCGGTCACACCATCCTTGCCGTCCAGCAAAAATTTATGCAAAGGCTTGTCCAGCACCTTTTTATTGGCCGGCCAGCAGCCGCGGACCAGCGCCAGATAAGTCTTGCCCGTTTCTCGTTCCCGAAACTGATCTTGCAGCTTGGTCAGGGCACTTCTTTTTTTGGCAATCAGCAAAATGCCGCTGGTCTCTCGGTCCAACCGGTGCACCAACTCCAAAAACCTGGCCTGCGGCCTTGCCATGCGCAATTGTTCAATCACGCCAAAACTGACACCCGAGCCCCCATGCACCGCCACACCGGCCGGTTTGTCCATCGCAAGCAAGCCCTCGTCTTCCAGCAAAATGGGAAAATCCCGGGCCGGAACACCGCGCACCACTGCGGCCGCCATGGCCTCCTCTTTTTCAAGCACGCGCTCAGAAATTCGTACCGGCGGCACGCGCACCACATCGCCCAAGGCGAGCCGGGTGTCGGCCGATGCCCGGCCCTTGTTCACACGCACTTCACCGCTTCGGATGATGCGGTAGACATGGGTTTTAGGCACCCCTTTGAGCTGGCGCAGCAGGAAATTGTCCAGGCGCTGCCCCGCAGAATCGTCGTCGACGATCACCGTTTTTACTTGTGGCAAATCAAATTGGGGTTTGCACCCTATAATGTGTTTCACTAGCGATGCGCTGTAAGTGGTTGATTTAACGACAAGTTAAATCACAATTTAAGTGAAGTTTAGTTCACCCACCACGCCAGCCCCGCTAGACGGTCGATACCCCCGTTTGCCAATGTACGCAAACCGCAAGCCAGATGTTTGCGGTGGCCTGCCAAACAAACGGTCAAGACGACGCATTGAATCACTGATACGGAATACCCAAAGTTCACAGACTAGAGAAGTCTGTGAACGGAATGAAGCGAGATGTTTGTTTTGATGAGCCTGATCCATGTTTATTTGCGGTGCGTTTTCGCCCCGCTTTTTGATATGAATCGACCATCAGCCCCCGCACAACGGGCGCAACCAGCTATTACTTTAATAGCATATCCACAACCAGTCCCCCTCGCCCCCATCCACGCGCCTACACCCAAACTCACCGTGTGAATTTCACTGTGTGATTTTGGGTTCTCCGGCAATTCCTCCTCAATTCAAAGCGTCTGCTGCGGTATCGAAAGCTCGTCAAGAGCAGTTTGTATATTTGAATTGAAAGAACGCTACCCATGAAACGGATGCTGATTAACGCCACGCAGGCAGAAGAACGCCGCTTGGCAATCGTCGATGGACAAAAACTCCTCGACTACGAAATTGAAATTGAAGGGCGCGAGCAGCGCAAGGGCAATATTTACAAAGCGGTTGTCACCCGTGTCGAACCATCGCTGGAAGCCTGTTTTATCGACTACGGTGAAGACCGCCACGGCTTTTTGCCATTCAAGGAAATTTCACGCCAATATTTCCAGTCCGGTGTTTCGGTCTCGCAGGCCCGCATCCAGGATGTGATCCGCGAAGGCCAGGAGTTGCTGGTTCAGGTCGAAAAAGAAGAACGCGGCAACAAGGGAGCTGCACTCACCACATTTATTTCGCTGGCAGGCCGTTATGTGGTCTTGATGCCGAACAACCCGCGCGGTGGCGGCGTCTCGCGCCGCATTGAAGGCGAAGACCGCGCCGAGCTCAAAGAAAACATGGACCAGTTGGAATACCCCAACGGCATGAGCATCATTGCGCGTACCGCCGGCATTGGCCGCAGCGCGCCTGAACTGCAATGGGACCTGAATTACCTGCTCAAGCTGTGGTCCGCCATTGACGGCGCTGCCAAAGGTGGCAAGGGTGCCTACTTGATTTACCAGGAATCGAGTCTGGTCATTCGCGCCATCCGCGACTACTTTAACAACGATATCGGCGACATCCTGATTGACACCGACGATGTGTACGAGCAGGCCCAGCAGTTCATGGCCCATGTCATGCCTGAGCACGCGGCCCGCGTGAAGCGCTACCGTGACGACGCACCGCTGTTCAGCCGCTTCCAGATCGAGCACCAGATCGAATCGGCCTACGCCCGCACCGTGCAGTTGCCCAGCGGCGGCGCCATTGTGATTGACCATACCGAAGCGCTGGTTTCGGTGGACGTCAACTCGGCCCGCGCCATCAAGGGCGGCGACATCGAGGAAACCGCCACTCGCACCAACCTGGAAGCCGCCGACGAAGTGGCACGCCAGATGCGTTTGCGCGATTTGGGCGGCCTGATCGTGATCGACTTTATCGACATGGAAGAGTCGCGCAACCGGCGCGATGTCGAAAACCGCCTGCGCGACGCACTACGGCAAGACCGCGCTCGGGTTCAATTTGGCACCATCAGCAAATTCGGTCTGATGGAGATGAGCCGCCAGCGCCTGCGCCCGGCACTCTCGGAAGGCGCGTCCATTCCTTGCCCGCGCTGCGGTGGCGCTGGCCACATCCGTGACACCGAATCCAGCGCACTGCAAATCCTGCGCATCATCCAGGAAGAGTCGCTTAAAGACAACACAGCGTCGGTGCTGTGCCAGGTGCCGGTCGAAGTAGCCTCTTTTCTGCTTAATGAGAAGCGCTCCGAAGTCGCCAAAATCGAACTCAAGCAGCGCATCAACGTGCTGCTCGTGCCGAACAAGACGCTGGAGACGC
Source organism: Candidatus Rhodoferax bjergmarkensis (assembly GCA_016708345.1). GTDB lineage: Bacteria > Pseudomonadota > Gammaproteobacteria > Burkholderiales > Burkholderiaceae_C > Rhodoferax > Rhodoferax bjergmarkensis. Next base: position 633,844 of record JADJFX010000003.1, on the reverse strand, counting down.
CCAACTACAAACTGGAGCGCCTCAAGCACGACGACCCGCGCCTGGACAATATCGAAGCCAGCTACAAAATGGCCGAGGAGATGGACGATCACACGGCTGTGACACGCCGCTCACAGGAGCCTACCAACAAGCAGACGCCCGTCATCAAGGGTGTTCTTCCCGATGCACCCGCCCCGATCGCCCCGCCCAAACCTGAGCAACCCAAGCCAGTGGAGGCCGTGCCCGTCCAGTACCTGCCAGTGCCAGTGGCTCCCGCACCGGCACCGGTCGAAAAAGGTTTGTTTGGCTGGATCAAGCACCTGTTTATTCCCGAACCAGCACCTGTACCCGTGGTGGCTCCGATGCCTGTCGTGGCACCGGTTCCCGAGCCGCAGGCCAAACCACTGGAGCCAGCCAGCCGCGAGGCCCAGCGCGATGGCCGTGGTGACCGTGATGGCACCGCACGCAGTGAAGGTCGCCCAGAAGGTCGAGACGATGGCCGAGGTGGTCGTAATGGTCGTGGTGGCAACGGAGGTGGACGAGGTGCGCGTGGCGGTCGCGGCGAGCGCCCGCCACAGGGCCAACGTGAACGCTTTGACGCAGAAAGCAAGCCACACACAAACGACGTTGTTGTCAATGGCGGACCAGCGCCAGCCAATGCCATGGGGGCCGACGCACCTCGTGCAGACCAGGGCGCGGACCGCCCACCGCGAGAGCGTGGTGGGCGCGGTGGACGAGGCGGTCGCGGTCGCGGCGAACGCACCGACAACGTCGAGCCAGGTGCAACAAATGAGCGTGGTGACGCGCCAGCTGATGACGGCAATGAAGTACGCCGCCCTGACCGCCATCGCAACCGCCATCGCAACCAGGACGAAGGGGTTCGACCTGCAGCTGCCGACCATGGAACGCGTGCGCCGGCAACCGCTGGTGAAGCCGACCTCAGCAACGCCGACGCAGCAGGCGAGGTCACAACACCACGCCCTGAAGGTGCGCAGCCCCGCGAAAGACGCCCACGCCAAAGCCGCGAACGCGGCCCACGCTCTGAGCGCACTGAGCAGGGTGAGGGCCCGCAGCAGGCGGCACAGAGCAACCCGCCTGTCCAGCCGGTGGCGGATGACGGGGCCGAAGCGCCCCGCAAATCCTACTTTGCCACCACGGCCCAAGCGCCTGCAGCACCTGCAGCAAGCGCCACGCCAGGCACGGCAGACGCCGCCATGCCAGAAGCACAGGCTCTTGCTGCTGCGTCACCGGCTCCCACGCCCCCGGTGTTAACCGCGACGGCAGCGACGGCACCCGTTGTCGTTGCCCTTGCGCAGCCGAAAGCCCCTGCCCCCCCGGTGGCCGTTGGCATGCCCAAACTTCAACCGTTTGAGTTACCGCTGGCTGAATTAACCCAAGTGGCAGAGAAATCAGGGTTAAGCTGGGTCAATTCGGATGCCCAAAAAATTGCTGCCGTGCAGGCAGCCATCGCTGCCGAGCCCAAAGCCATTCACGTGCCACGTGAACGACCAGCGCCAGCACGCATCGATGAAGGCCCGCTGACCATGGTGGAAACCAAGCGTGACTTGCGTGCGATGATTTTGCCGTTTGAGGAAAACTCGCAAAAGTAATCTGCCAGCCGCTGCCCTCATCGGGCAGCATCAAAAAAGGGCACCAAAGGTGCCCTTTTTTATAAATCCATCAAACGCAGGAAATCAGAAAAGATCAACGCCCCCAACCTTCGGAACTTCGCCAAAGAACCCCCTGCGCACCAACCCCAAGTGACTGCACACTTTATTGCGGCCGCTTCGCTGGGCAAAGTCGACGGCCCGTTCGGTCTTTTCCAATGCGCTGCTGGGCGAATCATCGGCCATGACACTGGTAAAGCCGCAACTCACGGTCACGCGGCCCACCTGCGGAAAATTGAATTTTTCAACATTGGTACGGAAGCGCTCAAAGGCGGCCAGCACCAACGCCTCATCCGGGCAATGCATGAGCACGCCAAAATGCTCGCCGCCGAAACGGTAGATGCGGTCGTAGGTGCGGAAGGTGTTGTTCATCACACGGGCGACCAGCAGCAACACCTCTTCCGCAATCAGATGACCATGTTTGTCATTGATCACCCCGTAGTTGTCAATAATGGCCGAGCCCAGCCAGTAATTCGCTGGCACGCGGTGGCGACGCTCGGAATCCTGGCCCTTGGGCGACCCAGCGGTTTTGGGATCGCCTATGACGCCGTCAAGCTCCTCCAGCACCGCGCTGTAAAACGCATCGTCCAAAGACTTGCGGTTAAGCAAACCAGTCAAGGCGTCTCGGTCGCTGTACTCCAGCAGGGAATACATATTGCGATAAATTCGGCGCAACTGGCTGATCGTCAGCAGTTGGTCCTCGGTCAGCGCAGCATCGGAGTGAACCTCGATCACGCCTTCGTCATCCTTGCGCGAATCGGAAAACAGGGGCAGCATATTAATGCGGGGGCCTTCTTCGCCTGCCCAGGCAATTTCAATGATTTCACGGCGCACAAGGCACTTCAAGCGATCGGGTGCATCGTCCATGCGTGGCAACGCCGAAAAATCTACCCGCATGGGGTCGACCACTTTGCCACCTCCGCGCGCGTCAAGGCGCGCCACTTCAAGCCAGCGCTGCTCACCCTCTTCGGTCATGACCCGGGCAATCACGATGCGCTGGATGGGTAACAAATCAATCAGCGCTTTGGACAGTGTCAATTCCAACAAATCCCGATCCCGATGGTCGGTCAGCTTGAGGATGTGTTCAATCAAAGTACTCATATGCGCTCCATAATAGCGTCGAATCAAGCGCGCGTCACGGCCTAAACGTCTTTTGACAATGCATTGGCAGCCTTTTGCCAGGCTTGCGTCGAAGCCGGCATATCTCCCCTGCGCTCGGCCAGCTCGGCCAGCGCTGCCCAAGCATTTCTTTCCAACTCGGGGTCCTGCAAACGCAGCACTGACTGTTTGAGCAGTTGCTGTGCCTTGCCCCACAACTGAAGCCGCATGCAGGTGATGCCGGCCAAATACTGCAAGGCCGAATCACCGGGGTTGTTCAACTGGGCGCGTTCGATTCGCGTCAACCAAGCAGGTTCCGGTGCGCCAGAGGCCAGACCAAAACCATTTTCCAGAGTCCGGATCAAATCAAGGCGTTGCACTTGCGTCAAAGCACCTTGCTGCGCCAGCATGCGATCCCACACGGGCAAAAGCCAGCTGCGTGCCACGTTGACATCGCCCCCCACATTCATCAGACGCTGCGCCGCTTCGATGGCGATCTCCGGTATCAAACGCTCTTGTGTGGCCAGCTTGCTCCATACCGTCTGCAACTGCTCGGCATCATGTGCCGACAAGATGAGCTCACGCCCGAGTGCGCGCAAAATGCCCACCGCAGCCACATCGGAAAACGCCCGATGCTTGGTCAGCAGGCGCGCCGTTTCCAACGCCAGTCGCGTTTGACGTGCCATGCGGGCTGCGCGCAGGCGCAAACGCAGGGCCACGGTGCGCCGGGCTGCGCCTTGGGGAATCTCGTCAAGCCACGCAAGCGCGCCCAGCGCATCACGGTCTTCCAGCGCCCACCGGGCAGCGCGCAACTGCACCCCCTCGCGCGTTTCCTGCGCATCGCGCCTTGCGGCCTGCTCCAGGGCCAGCCGAAAATGATTCTCGCGCGCAGGTTTGTCCTGCAAGGCCTGCGCACTTTCAGCGGCAAGCAAGTGCGCCAGCGCGCGCAAACGTCCCGAATAGGTCAAGACTTCGCCGCCTTTGGCCATGGCGGTTTCGCGCGCCAGCACCACTTCGGCGGCTTTGCGTGCCCGAATGAAGCGCCCTGACACCAAATGTGAAAGCGCATCGAGCAAGGCCACATGCATCGTGCGTTCCTGGTGTTGAATGCGCCAGCGCCGGGCTTGCCCAGGCATGGCAAACAGTGCCGACAGCGCACGCAGGGCGACATGCAGGGTAAAAAACAGCAAAGCCAACAGCAGCAGCACCAGGTTGAGCGACAAATCCACCCGGTACGGCGGCCAAAATACGGTGATGGTGCCTTGGTTGTTGCCGGCAAACAGCGCAATGGCCACAGCCATGCCAAACAGCGCCAGAAACCACAGTGCGGCCCGCATCGCTACCTGCCAGCCGCTGCGGTGGTCAGCGCCGCAACGGTTTCATCCACGCGCGGCAATTGCAGTGATTTCATTTGCTCCTGCACCTGCTGCAACAAATTTGCTGCCGTCTGGGTTTTGCGCGAAGTCGCGTCAAAGTACTTGTTCAACGATACCGCTGCAGCGGCCAGGTCGGCCCGGGAAGACTCCAACTGCCTGGCCAGCAGGCCCAACCTAGCATTGAGCAACTTGAGCTTGAAATTTTCACGCAAAAAGAACGACTGCTCGGGCGACAGCAGTGCGGCCTCCGGTGCCGCAATGCGACTGACCCGCACCAAAGCGCGCGACTCATCCTGCAATACCTGCAGCCCACGCTGCCACCAGGTTGGCAAAGGGCCAGACGTTGGGCGTTTGACCAAACCTGCGGCATTGGCCGCAACCACCTCATTGGCAATGACCAGTTGGTCGGCCAGATTGACCAGTTCATCAAGCTTGACCAGCAAACTCGGCGTATCACTCACCGCAGCGGATTTGACACGGTCAATGTCGCGCCCGATGGCCCGCTGCAAGGGCGTGAGCCTGGGTTGCGCGGCCCTTGCAACCCGCTGGTCAGCGCTCTTGAGTGCCGCCAGCAAAGGCTCCACACTGCCGGTCAGCTGCGACTGCTGCTGCGCCAGGCGGATGGACGATTCAATATCGACCACCAGATTTTCATCACGTGAGCGCGACAGGCTTTGCATCAACTCTTCAAGCTGCGAGCGCTGCAGGGAGACCTCGCTCAAACGTGCCTCGAACACCGTCACCCGTGCGGCGGTCTCGCGCGCCAAGGCTTGCGCCTCTTTGGCCGTGGCTCTGGCCTCAATCGACTGGGAGCCGGCCTCGGCGCTCTGGCGGGCCAGGTTTTCCTGAATGGAATTCAATTTTTGCCACAGCAAAGCGCTGGCCACCAAGCCCGTGACGGACACGACCCCCAAGCCCCACAGGATAGGGCGCGCCACACTGATGTGGCCATGCGGGGCCCCTTGCGGCTGAACCGCCAAAGCGGCGGGTGCCTGAACCGGAGTATCTGTCGGCGCATCAACCGACGCCACATCGGCTGCACCAAGGGCAGGGGTTGGGGCGTCGGGGGTTGAATTCATGGTCTGATTTTAAGATGCCAGAGCGATTTTCAAGGTGCGCCCGGGCCCAGACTGTTCAAGGTTGACGCCACGTCCAGCAAGGTTGGACGGGATTCACGGACCACACCAAAACCGGCCCTTTTGACCGCTGCGGCAATGCGCGGGTGCGTGGCCACTGCGCGGGCCTGTGACCAGTCGTGTTCGGGCAGCCAGGTGCGCAGGTTGGTGACCGCCTCGGTGCTGCTGAACAACCAGACGGTGCTTCCATCCATGCTGGCTTGGTGCGCCAGTTCGCGCTCGTGGCTGCTGAAATAAGGTGCGTAGCGTTGGTAAGCCACCACAAAGTCGGCCTGCCCACCCGCCAGGGTCACGCTGTTGGCAAACCACTCCCGCCCAGCCCCCTTGCCAGCGCTGGCCCGGTCTGCCGCATCGCCGCCCCGCACGATCAGCACCTTGTCGCCCGGCTGCACCTGCCCGCCAATCACCCGCCACAAGGCTTCCGAATCAAACTGGCTGGTAGTGGCCGATGGTGCATCAATCAGCCCCGGTGCCACCGCCTCGCGCAACAAGGCTTTGGCGGTGCCGGGACCGGTCGCCCATGCTCTTGTTTTGATAGCTGCTTGCGCACTGAATTCGGGCGCAAGATGCGGTTTTGATGCAAAAAAATGCTCTACCGCATTGCCGCTGACAAACATCACCCCTACATAATCGTTCAGATGCTGCCAGGCCTTGACCACCTCGGCAGCATCTTCGACCGGCCCCACTTTGATCAACGGCAGCGCCATCGCCTCAAAGCCAGCCTCGGACAGGTCCAGCACCCAGCGCTGGGCCTCGCGCTTGGGGCGGGTGACGATGACCCGCATGTTCAGCCCGCTACCGGGTTCGCACCGGCCGGATGAAGCGTACCGCCGCTGGACAGCACGCGCGCGCGCAGCCGACTTGCGAGGCGTTCGCCCAATGCAGTAGCGCTGGCCAGATCGCTCACCGGTTCACTGGCACGGGCCGTGACCAAAGCAAGCTCGCCCTCGGGATCACCCCAAGCGGCATCCAGCGTCAATGTTGAACCCTCCAGCGTGGCAAACGCGGCCAATGGCATGGAGCAACTGCCACCCATGGCCCTGCTCACCGCCCGCTCGGCGGACACGGCCAACCAGCTCGTCTGATGCGCCAGCGGTGCCAGCGCGTCGATCACGTCCTGCCGCTGGCTGCGAACCTCAATACCCAGCGCGCCTTGTCCCGCTGCCGGCAGCATTTCACCGGGTTCAAATACGCCGCGAATGCGTGACGCAAGACCCAGGCGCTTGAGGCCCACAGCCGCCAGCACAATCGCGTCATAACCCCCGTCGTCGAGCTTGCGCAGGCGCGTGTCCAAATTGCCGCGCAAGGGCTCAATTTTCAAATCAGGCCGGCGCGCGCGCAGCAGCGCCATGCGGCGCAGGCTGGAGGTGCCCACCACCGCACCTTGAGGCAGCGCGGCCAGATCGGGATAGTGGTTGGAGACAAAAGCATCGCGCGGGTCTTCGCGCTCCATCACGCAGGCCAGCACAAAGCCTTCGGGCAGCTCCATGGGCACGTCTTTCAGCGAGTGAACTGCCAGGTCGGCGCGGCCTTCTTCCAGCGCCACTTCCAGCTCCTTTACAAACAGTCCTTTGCCACCAACTTTGCTCAATGAGCGGTCCAGAATCTGGTCACCCTGGGTGGTCATGCCCAAGAGGCTTACCTCGTGTCCGCGCTGCTCCAGCAGTGCCTTTACGTGCTCGGCCTGCCACATGGCCAGACGGCTCTCTCGGGTTGCTATCGTGATTGTCAAATTGCTCATACGCTGCGGCTCTGGGCCAAAACCTGTTTGTTGTCTGGATAAAGGCAGGAATGCTAGCATGGCTCGCCCAGCCCGCTTGCGGCCTTTATTTTTTCAAAAGCACGCCATGACCACTCCTGCAAAACCAGATGCCGCCAAGGGCACCAAAGACAATGAACGCCCGCTGATGGAAGACATCCGCTTGCTGGGGCGCATTCTGGGCGACGTCATCCGTGAGCAAGAAGGTGTGGCTGCGTTTGAGTTGATTGAGCAAATTCGCAAGCTGTCGGTGGCATTTCGCCGTCATGCCGACCAAGAGGCCGATCTGGCCCTTAAAAAGCTGCTCACCAGTTTGAGTGGCGACACCGCCGTGAGCGTGATTCGCGCCTTTACTTACTTCAGCCATCTGGCCAACCTGGCCGAAGACCGCCACCACATCCGCCGCCGCGCCATCCATGAGCGCGCGGGCGACACCCAGGAAGGCAGCATAGAAGTGGCACTGGCGCGCTTGCGCTGGGCGGGAATAGCTCCCAAAACAATAGCAAACACACTCGCCACCAGCTTTGTGTCGCCCGTGCTCACAGCCCACCCGACCGAAGTTCAGCGCAAAAGCATTCTCGACGCCGAGCGTGAAATCGCCCAGTTGCTGAGCTTGCGTGACGACATCAAGCTCAAGGCGGTCCTGGTCAGCGCGCGCAAAGACACCTTGAGCCCGCGCGAGCTGGCCGCCAATGAGGAACACATCCGTGCCCGCGTGCTGCAGCTCTGGCAAACCCGGCTCTTACGCTTTACCAAGCTCACCGTCGCCGACGAGGTTGAAAACGCCCTGAGCTATTACGAATCCACCTTCCTGCATGAAATTCCCAAACTGTACGCCGACCTGGAACGCGCGCTGGGCCAGCACCCGGTACACAGCTTTTTACGCATGGGCCAATGGATTGGCGGCGACCGTGACGGCAACCCCAATGTCAACGCCCAAACGCTCACGCACGCGCTGCGCCGGCAGGCCGATGTGGCACTGCGCCACTACCTCACAGAAGTACACAACCTGGGCGCAGAGCTGTCCCTCTCGGCCCTGCTGGTGGACTGCCTGCCCGCCATGCAGGCGCTGGCAGCGCGCTCGCCCGACACCAACGAACACCGCAAGGACGAACCCTACCGGCGCGCCCTGATCGGCGTCTATGCCCGGCTGGCGTCGGCCCTGACCAAGCTGACGGGTGGCCAGGCGGCGCGCCACGCGGTGGCCCCACAAAACGCTTATGCCTGTGCCGAAGAATTTCTGTCCGACCTGCGCACCATCGAGGCATCGCTGCTCGACCATCACGGCAGCGCGCTGGTGGCGCAGCGCCTGCGCCCGCTGATCCGGGCGGTGGAAGTGTTTGGTTTTCATCTGGCCACCGTGGACCTGCGCCAAAGCTCGGACAAGCATGAAACCGTCATGGCCGAATTGCTGGCGGTGGCGCGCATCGAGCCGGGCTATGCGCAACTGGATGAAAAACCCAAGCGCGAGCTATTGATGAAACTGCTCAATGACGCCCGCCCCCTGCGCGTGATGGGTGCCGTGTACTCGGAGCTCACCCAAAGTGAACTCGCCATTTTCGAAACCGCCAAAGTGATGCGCGAACGCTTTGGCACGCAGGCCATTCGCCACTACATCATCAGCCATACGGAGACCGTCAGCGACTTGCTCGAAGTGCTGCTGCTGCAAAAAGAAGTGGGCCTGATGCGCGGCATACTGAACGACCCGCAGGCCCCGCGTCGTGCAGGCGGCGCGAACGCCAATGCCTCCACCTGCGACCTGATCGTGGTACCCCTGTTTGAAACCATTGAAGACCTGCGCAATGCAGCACCCATCATGCGCGAGTTTTACGCACTCCCGGGCATCGCCCAACTGGTGCAGCGCAGCGGGGCCGAGCAGGACATCATGCTGGGCTACTCCGACAGCAACAAGGACGGCGGCATCTTCACCAGCAACTGGGAGCTGTACCGCGCCGAAATCGCGCTGGTGGATGTGTTTGACGAACTCGCCAGCGTGGGGGCCACAACAATCCAGCTGCGCATGTTCCACGGGCGCGGCGGCACCGTGGGCCGGGGCGGCGGCCCCAGCTACCAGGCCATTTTGGCGCAACCTCCCGGCACCGTGCGCGGCCAGATCCGGCTGACCGAACAGGGCGAAGTCATCGGCTCCAAATACGCCAACCCCGAAATTGGCCGGCGCAACCTGGAAACCTTGGTGGCCGCCACGCTCGAAGCCACCCTCTTGCAGCCCACCAAATCCGCCACCGAACCGTTCTTGCAGGCGGCTGCGGAACTGTCCCACAGCAGCATGGCAGCCTACCGCAAGCTGGTCTATGAAACGCCCGGCTTCACCGAATACTTTTTTGACTCCACCCCAATCCGCGAAATCGCCGAACTCAACATCGGCTCACGCCCCGCCTCGCGCAAGGCCTCGCAAAAAATTGAAGACCTGCGGGCCATTCCCTGGGGCTTCAGCTGGGGCCAATGCCGCCTCACCCTGCCCGGCTGGTACGGCTTTGGTTCCGCAGTAGAGCAGTTCCTGGCGCAAGATGGCACGCCAGGTGCCAAGCGCAGCAGCAAGCACAAAGACCGGCTGGCGCTGCTACAGCAGATGTACCGACAATGGCCCTTCTTCCGCACCCTGCTGTCCAACATGGACATGGTCATGGCCAAAAGCGACCTGGCACTGGCCTCGCGTTATTCGGAGCTGGTGCTGGACGCCCGCCTGCGCAAAAAAATCTTCACCGCCATCGAAGCCGAATGGCACCGCACCGCCAGCGCCTTGGCTTCGATTACCGGCGACAAGCACCGCCTGGCCAACAACGCCGCCCTGCAGCGCTCCATCCGCCACCGCTTCCCGTACATTGACCCCTTGCATCACCTGCAGGTGGAGCTGGTGCGGCGTTACCGCGCCGGTCAGGCCGATGAGCGGGTGCAGCGGGGCATTCACATTTCGATCAACGGGATCGCGGCGGGGCTCAGGAATACCGGGTAGTTTTTAATATGATACTTTTTGGGCTGTTGCGCACGTGGATACTGCGCGAGCAGCTATATATTTAGTAGCAATTTTTCCCTACTTCGCCAGCGCCCGCAGGGCCAGTTTGATACCCTCACTCACCCCTACCTCGGCTGGCAGCGCCTTGAGGGCGGCGGCGGCTTCCTTGTCGCTGTAACCCAGCGCCAGCAGTGCTTGCAAAATGTCGGCTTGTGCGTCGTTCGCCACGCTGGCGGTCACGCCCAAGTCTGGCCCAAGCTTGCCTTTGAGTTCCAGCAGCAGTCGCTCCGCCGTTTTTTTGCCAATGCCGGGCACCTTGATCAAGCGCCCTGCTTCCTGTTGCGTCACCGCCTGGGCCAGCTCTCCCACACTCATGCCCGACAGTACCGACAGCGCCGTGCGCGGCCCCACGCCAGTAATTTTGATGAGCTGGCGAAAGGCTTCACGCTCTTGGGCGTTGTCAAAGCCATAGAGAATTTGCGCGTCTTCACGCACCACAAAATGCGTCAGCAAACTCACACGGGCACCGAGCTCCGGCAGGTTGTAAAACGTGCTCATGGGTACCTGCACTTCGTAGCCGACCCCATTGCAGTCCACCAGCACCTGGGGTGGATTTTTGTCGCTGAGGATGCCTGTCAGTTTGCCGATCATTTGTTGCCTATCATTGGAGCCTAGGATTCTCACGTTATTGAAGGAATTATCAGCTTGATTCTCAGACACCTTTTTTCGCCGCCCAACAACACCCGCCTGTCCCACCTGTGCGGCCCGATGGACGAGCATTTGCGCACCATTGAGATGGCCCTGCAGATCAAAATTGCCCACCGCCACGAGCAATTCAAGGTTGATGGCACCAAGGCCAACGCCAAGCGCGGCATGGAGATGCTGCAAGCCCTCTATGAAATTGCCGCCCGCCCAATCGCCCCCGCCACCGTGCAACTGATGCTCGCTGGTGACCCCGAAATGGACAGCGCCGAGGGCCCGGCGCTCAAAACCAAACGCGCCGACCTCAAGCCCCGCACCCTCAACCAGGCCAACTACCTGGACCACATCGCCAGCCACGACATCACCTTTGGCATCGGCCCGGCCGGTACCGGCAAAACCTATCTTGCCGTGGCCATGGCAGTGGACGCCTTGCAGCGCAGCGCCGTGCAACGCATTGTGCTGACGCGCCCGGCAGTGGAGGCCGGTGAGCGGCTGGGCTATTTGCCCGGTGACTTGGCGCAAAAGATCGACCCTTACCTGCGCCCGCTGTACGACGCGCTGTACGATCTGATGGGCTTTGAGCAGGTGCAAAAAGCGTTTGAGCGTCAAACCATCGAAATCGCCCCGCTGGCCTTCATGCGCGGGCGCACGCTCAACACCGCCTTTGTGATTCTGGACGAGGCGCAAAACACCACGCCCGAGCAGATGAAAATGTTTCTGACCCGCATTGGCTTTGGCTCCAAGGCTGTGGTCACAGGCGACGTGAGCCAGATTGATCTGCCCAAAACCCAGCTCAGCGGCCTGATTGACGCGGAGCGCGTGCTCAAACAGATTGACGGCATTGCCATTTGCCGCCTGACCAGTTCCGACGTGGTGCGCCACCCGCTGGTGGCGCGTATTGTGGACGCCTACGACGCCCCCGGGCGCGCCAGCCAGCACCGCCGAGATTCCATCAACGCCCTACATGCCACTGCTGCTGGCCACCCTGTCCCTTCGCAATGAACAGGGCAAATGGGGGGTGTAATTTTGCTTGACCCCTTGGCGCTGATGACCAGCCCCCTAGAACCCAGGCACCCAAACACAAAAGAAGCGCAAAGAAGCTAGACTGCTGGTCGCATCCCTTTTCATGGCTTGGCTGGCCTTCGCAGCACCCAAGAAAGGGGGGTCGTCATATCGCCAACGCACTTTCTTTCAAAGGGACGAATGGACTACAGAACCAAATTTCTGGTGGTGGACGACATGGAAGGCATGCGACGCATTCTGACCAACAGCTTGCACCAGTTGGGAATGCAAAACATCGTCACGGCTGCCAATGGTGCCGAGGCCTGGCGCAAGATTGAGACCCTGACCGTGGATGTTGTCATCTCTGACTGGAATATGCCAGTGATGTCGGGGCTGGAACTTCTCAAGAAAATACGCGCCAGCGCCCAGCACGCCAACCTGCCCGTCCTGATGATGACGGCAGAGACAGAACGATTCCAGGTACAGCTGGCCATTGACGCTGGGGTATCAGAGTACATGATCAAGCCCTTCAACGTGGGCGCGCTCGAATCCAAGCTGAAAAAAGTCATTGAACAGCCGCATCCGAAAATACCACTGTCCACGGGCAAAATTCCTGCAGTATTGCAGCGCACAGGCCCTGACTCTGCCAGGGACCATGCGACCTCACTGCGGGATGCCGGGCAGACTGCGGGGCTTGCCAAACCGACGCTGCTGGTGGTTGACGACCTGCCCGACAACCTGGATGTGCTGGTCGAACTGCTGAGTGAGAATTACCAGGTCAGAGCAGCCAACAGCGGCGAGCGGGCTTTAAAAATTCTGGATTCCGGAAAAATTCCGGATCTTATTTTGCTCGACGTGATGATGCCTGACATGGATGGCTTTGAAGTCTGCCGACGCATCAAGGCCAACCCCGCCACGGCAGACATTCCGGTGATTTTTCTGACCGCCATGAGTGAAACGACCGATGTAACCAACGGTTTCGCTGTGGGTGCCGTGGACTTTGTCACCAAACCGGCCGACCCACCGATTCTTCGCTCACGCATCGATACCCACTTAAAGCTCCGTCAGGCCTTCGCGGAACTCAAACGCAACCGAATTGCCCTCATTGAACAAAATGCGATTTTGCAGGACCACCTTCGCCTGCGCGATGAGTTTGACCGAATGGCACAGCACGACCTCAAAAGCCCGATTGCCGGCATCATCAATTTTTCTTCCAGCTTGCTGGCCGACCCGCAAGTGGCCCAGGAGCACAAGGAAATCGTCAAGTACGTAGAGCAGGCCGCTTACAGCGTTTTGGACATGGTCAGCCTGTCGCTGGACCTGTACAAAATGGAACAAGGAAGCTACGTTTTCAATCCTGGCACCGTGGACCTGGCCCTGATTTTTGACCGGATCGTGCGCGAGATGAGTTCGCAGTTGCTAATCCGCCAGATCATGATCCAGTTCAGGTCGAATGGACGCGACGCCGATGCACCCGGCAGCCTGCCGGTGCTCGGCGATGAACTGCTGTGTTACTCGATGTTCAACAACCTGGTCAAAAATGCACTGGAAGCCGCCCGTGATGGCACGGAAATTGGCATCGACCTGCTGGCCCCCGGTGCCGGGAACGAACTTGCGAACCAATATATGGTTTCCATTCGAATCAGCAACGATGGGGTGGTACCGCACGACATTCGGGATCGATTTTTTGAAAAATTCTCCACCTCCGGCAAACCTGACGGAACCGGATTGGGCACCTTCTCGGCACGACTGATTGCCATAACCCATGGCGGCACCATCGCCATGGAAACCTCGGATGAACAAGCAAGCACCACCCTGACGGTGTGCCTGCCTTACGCCCTGCATGCTGATTTGACAGAACCAACCCCATAGGACTCACATGGACATGAATATGCCGGTTGGTGAAGTTGAAACCCTGGCCCGGGTCATCACCTTTGTGGCCGCTCTGGCGGGCTTGGGCTGGGCGTTTTTGGCATTGCCCTGAATATTTCCCGCACGGCTGCGCTGTATTTCAGCGCCGCAAATCTGCTGTTGGTCATCGGCGACGTGGTTGCCCAGTACCGCGAGCCCCATGTCAGTCTGATCGACTTCTATCAATCGGTGAATGTGTCCACGGTGCTGCATTTGTGCTGCGTCTTCCTGTTTCGCGCGGGCATCCAGGAGCTTCACGGCGTGCGCTGCAGGGCGGGGCGTGATGTCGCCATCACTGCGTTCGCCCTGGCTGCATCAACCTTGCTTGGCCATGCGCTGGGCATGCGCAACCCGGCCATTGCGGCCATCTTTCTGACTGCCGGGGGCTTGTCTCTTTGGGGGTTTCACGACGGTTACCAGCTCCTGCGCCGGGACTTTAGCCGCACCAGGAGCCTCTTGCTTTTGTGGCCATTTGCCACGGTGGGTATTTTGTTTTTGCTGCGTGTGCCCGAAGAAGTGTTATCAATTTCACACACCCCCATCACCCTCAGTGAAACCGCTCGCTTGAAACAGGTCACCTTCAGCCTGTGGGCGCAGTTGCTGGTGTTCATGCTGATCAATGCCTCCTTGATCGCCGACACGCTTAACCTGCTGTTCAAAGAAATCAAGGACCAGGCCGACCGCCTGCAAAACATTCTGGATACGGCCCCGGTGGGCGTCGCTGTCAGCACCGGGGGCATCATTCGTTTTGCCAATCCACAGGTTACCGAATTGTTGAGCATGAAGGTGGGCGACGCCGCCACCAATGCCCTGGTGATTCCGCAAACACGCGAGAAAATCATTGCCGAACTCAAAGCCCACGGAACGGTGCGCAACATGGAGGTTCAAATGTACTGTCCGCACCGCACGGTGCGTGATTTGCTGGTGACCTATCTGCCAACAAACTATGCGGGCAAGCCCGGTGTGCTGGGCTGGATGGTCGACATCACCGACCGGAAAAAAGACGAGAAGAAAATTCTTTTTAACCGCACCGTTGTGGAAAACTCCGAACCCATGTTTTGGGCGGACCCCAAAACCCTGACGCTGGTCTATGCCAACAAGGCCGGCCTTGCGCTGATGGAACTCCCGGCCGAAAAAGTGATGGGGGCCAGGATTCCCAAGCATTTCCTCCTGACCCTGTCGAAGGAGAACATGCCGCAACTTCTGGACAAACTTCGCGACGCGGGTCGCCCCATGCGTTTTGAAACCCGTCACATCCGCTCCAATGGCGAAGCAGTGGACATTGATGTGTCTTGCTATGTGGCGGAAGATGAAGACCGGTCTTTGCTCATCGCATCCATGCGCGACATCACGACACAAAAACGCAGCGAACAAGCCATTCGCCAGGCCAACGACGAGCAAAGCGCCATTTTTGAGTCGGCCACGCTGGGCATAGCCTTCATCAAGGACTGGGCCATTGTTCGCGCCAATCACAAATTGGAAGAGTTATTTGGCTGGTCGCCCGGAACCATGGTGGGCCAGTCAGCGTGCATTTGGTGGGCTGACTCCAATTGCTCATCCGATGGCCCCTACGCCGACATCCAACAGGGCAGAGTTCACTACAGCACGCAAGCGCTGCACCGCCGCGATGGCAGCGAGTTTTGGTGCCGCATCAGTGGCAGCGCCATTGACCCGCAAGATTTGACACGCGGCTCGGTTTGGATGTTTGATGACGTCACGGCCGAGCACGAAGCCGCCGAACTCATGCGTACGGCAAAAGATTTGGCCGAAGACGCCACCCGCATGAAATCCGATTTTCTGGCCAACATGAGCCATGAAATCCGCACCCCCATGAACGCCATCATCGGCATGTCGCATCTGGCGCTGCAAACCGATTTGAACCCCAAGCAGCGCAATTACATCGAAAAAGTGGATGCTGCCGCCCGCAATCTGTTGGGCATCATCAACGACATTCTGGATTTTTCAAAGATTGAGGCGGGCAAACTGCAGTTCGAAGCCACCGAATTTCATCTGGAGGATGTGATGGAAAACCTGGCCGACCTGTCCATCATGAAAGCCCAGGACAAGGGCCTTGAACTGCTCTTTGACGTCGGCCCGGATGTACCGACCGCGCTGGTGGGCGACGCCTTGCGACTGGGCCAGGTGCTGCTCAACCTAGTGGGCAATGCCATTAAATTCACCGAGCGCGGCGAGGTCACCGTGGGCATTCATGCGGTAGATTTCAACCCGGATTTGCACCCCGATCACATCCACCTGCGCTTTGACATCAGTGATACCGGCGTGGGCCTGAGCGAAGAGCAAAAGAACAAACTGTTCAGTGCCTTTTCACAGGCCGATGCCTCAACCACCCGAAAATACGGCGGCACCGGGCTTGGCTTGACCATCAGCAAACGGCTGGTTGAACTCATGGACGGCCAGATCGGCGTGCAAAGCCAGGTCGCCATGGGCAGCACCTTCACCTTCACCGCCAGGTTTGGCTTGCAGGACCAGCAGCGCTTGCGCAGCACACTGGAGCCCGACGTCACCGGCCTTCGGATTTTGGTGGTGGACGACAACGCTCGCGCCCGCGAAATCATGTTGTCCATTTTGGCCTCCCAAAAATTCGACGCCACTGCCGTCGAAAGTGGTGCCAAAGCCATCCAGGCGCTGGAAGAGGCGCAAGACGCGGGCCGG
Organism: Candidatus Rhodoferax bjergmarkensis; assembly: GCA_016708345.1. Taxonomy (GTDB): domain Bacteria; phylum Pseudomonadota; class Gammaproteobacteria; order Burkholderiales; family Burkholderiaceae_C; genus Rhodoferax; species Rhodoferax bjergmarkensis. The sequence goes on along the minus strand of JADJFX010000003.1, from coordinate 617,567 downwards.
CCCTATGGCCTGGTGCTGATGGACTGGATGATGCCTGACGAAGACGGCCTGGCCGCCATCGGGCGCATTCGGGCCGACCCCCGTCTCCATGGGGTCCCTGCCTTCGTGATGGTGACCGCCCACAGCCGCGACGAGTTGCTGGAGCAGGCTCAAAGCACAAAGATCGACGGACTGCTGCTCAAACCCGTCAGCCCATCCTCCCTGCTGGACAGCATTTTGTGTGCCTTGGGCAAAGAAGTGCTGACCCGCGGACGCAAATACCAGCGCTTGCAAGCCAGCCAGGAAGCTGCGCAAAACGTGCGCGGTGCCTATCTGCTGCTGGTGGAGGACAACCCGGTCAACCAGGAACTGGCGCTGGAGTTGCTGCAGGGCGTAGGCATCCGGGTGGACGTGGCCAACAACGGGGCCGAGGCCGTTCGCATGGTGGCCCGCGCACCCTATGACGGTGTGCTGATGGATTGTCAAATGCCAGTGATGGACGGCTTTGAAGCCACCCGGAAAATTCGTGCTGACGGCCGCTTTGATGCGTTGCCGATTCTGGCCATGACCGCCAACGCCATGAGCGGCGACCGCGAATTGTGCATGGCCGCCGGCATGAATGACCATATCGGCAAGCCGATCGACATCGACCAGTTGTACGCCAGCCTGGCGCGCTGGATCAAGCCGCAAGACCCCGTGGGAAATCTGGCAGCAAACTCAGGCGCATCGGTGTTGGCGCAGCAGACGGATGTTCCCCCCATCGCCTGTCTGGATGTGACCCAGGCCATGCGGCGCGTGGGAGGCAATGGCAAGCTATTGCGCAAATTGATAGGTCGCTTTGTCGAAACCCAGTTTGATGCCATGACCCGCATTCAGGCGGCGCTTGATGCGGGCGATATTGACACGGCAACCCGTGAGGCCCATACCACCAAAGGCTTGGCCGGCAACATTGGTGCCAGCCAGTTGCTCTCGCTCGCTGGCACCGTGGAGACGGCCCTGAAGCACGGCGAGACGGCTTCGCTGCCGCAAGCACTGGCGGACATGGCACAGGAACTGGCCCTCGTGGTCAGCCAGATCACACAAGCCTTGGGCAGCGCAGCGCCCGCGCAGGAGTCATCCGCAAGCCCAGCCAGTGGCCAGTTGGTGGACCGCGATCTGCTGGCCAACGAACTGCAACAACTCGCCACGCTGCTGGCCGACGACGACTCCCGCGCCGGAAAACTGGCCGACAGCGTCGCGGAAAAATTGCGTGGTGTCGGCCAAGGGGCCGTCAGTGGACAGCTTAAAAAACTCATCGGCAAATATGAATTCGAAGAAGCACTGGAAAAGCTCCGCGAAACCGCCCGAACCCTGGGCATTGAACTCTGATCACGCAAGGACAATAAAAGCATGACTTCGTCACACACTCCCCACGCAAGACAGACCATTTTGATCGTTGATGACACGCCGGAAAACATTGACCTTCTGACGGAAGTGCTTGATCCACACTATCAGACCAAAATTGCCCTCAATGGCGAAAAGGCTTTGAGAATCGCCGCTGGTGATGCCAAGCCCGACCTGATTTTGCTGGACATCATGATGCCCGGCATCAGCGGCTACGACGTTTGCCAGCGCCTCAAACGCAACGCCGACACGCGCGCCATTCCGATCATTTTCGTCACCGCCATGAGTGAACTGGAAGATGAAAAAAAAGGGCTTGAAATGGGTGCGGTGGACTACATCATCAAACCCATCAGCCCGGCCATTGTGCTGGCCAGGGTGCGAACCCACCTGGCGCTCTACGATCAAACGCGTGAGCTTGAACGCTTGGTCGATCTGCGCACCGCCGAGCTCGAAACCACCCGGTTGCAAATCATTCGCAGGCTGGGACGGGCCGCTGAATTCAAGGACAACGAAACCGGCAACCACGTCATCCGCATGAGCCATTACGCGCGGCTGACGGCCCATGCCGCCGGGCTGAGCAGCGCGCAGGTAGAGGTGCTTTTTCATGCTGCGCCGATGCACGACGTGGGCAAAATCGGCATCCCCGACAACATCCTGCTCAAGCCGGGCAAGCTCGACGAGGCTGAGTGGGAGGTCATGCGCCAGCACCCCGCCATGGGTGCCAAGATCATTGGCCAGCACAGCGACGAACTGCTTCAGGCGGCAAGCCTTGTCGCCCGCACCCACCACGAAAAGTGGGATGGCAGCGGCTACCCCCAAGGTTTGAGTGGCGAAGAAATCCCGATTTTTGGCCGCATTGTGGCCATTGCCGACGTGTTTGACGCCCTGACCTCGGTGCGGCCCTACAAAAAGGCTTGGACAGTCGAAGCCGCCTTGCAGATGATCGACGAGGGCTCTGGCAAACACTTCGATCCGGGCTTGATCCAGCCCTTCAAATCCGTGCTGCCAGAAATACTCAAAATCAAGGCCCAGTACGCCGAAGAACTCGGTGCCCTACCCGATCTGGACCTGGCCAATTAGCGCGCAGCAGTCAACCCTTGCGCAAGGGTTTGAGCAGGTCTGACAAACCGTTGTGGTCAATCTCGTGCATCAGCGCGAGCAGTCGCCCAATCTCGCCTTTGGGAACACCCTCGCGCACAAACCAGCGCAGGTAGTCGCCAGGCAAATCGGCCAGCAAGCGCCCCTTGTGCTTGCCAAAAGGCATGGTGCGCTCAACCAGCAGCTGCAAATCCTCGGGGTTCACGCTGGCCCCAGACTCAGCCGCCCGCGCGTTTGACCACCATGCCCTGTGCCTTGAGCATTTCAATCACCCTATCGCAGTGGTCGCCCTGCACCTCGATCACACCATCCTTGACCGTCCCCCCCGAACCACAGGCCGTCTTGAGCTGCTTGCCCAGCGCCGCCAGCGCCAGCGCGTCCAGCGCCACGCCTTTGACCAGCGTGACCCCCTTGCCCGCGCGGCCCTTGGTCTCGCGCGACACCCGTACCACACCGTCCGAAGGGACTTTGGTTTGAGGCGCAGCCTTGCAAACACATTTGGCAACAGGTTGGCGGCATACCGGGCACATGCGGCCAGCATCGGTGGAATAAACCAGGCCACCGTTGGTGGATCGAGATTTCATGGGTCAAGATAATGAAGTTGTTACAACCACTGGCATTTTCGTCCGTTCTGAGACCGCAGTGGCCTGCGCCTGCATTTTTTCAGCCTCACGCACGGCACGGCTGACCGTGCAGTAGTGCACACCAAAGGCCTGGCCGATGTCCTTGAAGCTGTAGCAACCCGTCGCGTAAGCCTGCACCATGGCACCATTACGCTCGGGCAGCTTGGTGAACTCGGCCAATGCAGGCGCTGCGCTGCGGCGTTGGCTGCGAGGAATCTCAAGGTCAAACGCCTGGCTTTGGGTGCGCTGCTGCAGCGCCTGCGCAAAATTATCGTCACCCAGATAAAGCTGGTTTTTCAGCTCGTCCCACACGCTGGGCAGGCCAACGCCTGCGCGAACATGGTCCACATAAGCCGCACGCGCCGACCTTGGCTTTCTGCCAAACTGGGACAGCAGCCACTGGGTGTGCAGCCACTCTGGCTTGGGTGCCGTGCCTACCGTGGCGTGGTAGCTGCTCCAAGGCCAATCCTGCGGCTCATCGCACAGGCCCGCACGCACCGGGTTCAGGACAACATAACGCGCCAGCTCCAGCAAGTAAGACTCGCGCTGTACCACCACCGCCTTGAAACGCCCCTGAAACACATGCCCCACCCGGCCATGTGTGCGGTTGTGCCATTGGGTGTAAACCCCATTGAGCTGGCGCATGCCCGCGCTCAAATTGCCTTCCACCGTCTCCACCACGATATGAAAGTGGTTATCCATCAAGCAATAAGCGTGGCACACCCAGTTAAAGCGTTGACATACCTGCCCCAGCAGTCCCAGCCAGTACAGCCGATCCTCGTCATCCAGAAAAATCACCTCCCGCCGATCCCCCGCGAAGTCACGTGGTACAGCCCGCCGGGGAATTCAATGCGCAGAGGTCTTGACATGGAGGGATGTTAAAGGGAGATTTGCTTGCATGAAGAACCATAATGACCCGTCACATCAACCTGCCGGTAGTGAGATCAAGGGGTTCGTACAGGCCACGCCCAGCGGCTCAAAGTGCTTGAAATTGCAAGTCAGTAACAGCAGGCCCGCGTGTTGGGCCAGAGCCGCTATCGCCACATCGGCAAAACCGGGGTGGCAGCCCTGTGCCACAGCGGCATCAGAAATTTGCCCCGCCAACCGTGCGGCGCAAGCATCCAGAGCCAAGATGCGGTCTGCATAGGTGGCCAGCAAGCCGTCAAGCCAACGGTCCAGCCGGTCAGCCCGCTCTGCAGCGCCGGCACGGCGCAGCTTGCCAATGCCTTGCGCCATTTCTGCAATGGCAATGGAGGGCAGAAAAAGTTCTTTGTGATGCTTTTGTAGCCATTCGGCCAATGGTGTGGGTAGAAATGCTTCACGCCCGGGGGCCAGCGCAGACACCACGCTGGTGTCCAGCAGATACCCGTTAAACAAAGTCCATACCCCGCAGCGGCGTGGTGTCGCGCTCAGTCTCTAGTGGCTCGGGCAGAGCCAGCAGGTAGTTGGCCAGGTTAGGCATCTCTAGCGGATAAAGGCGTGCGCCATCGGCCACCGACACAATCATTGCGCAGGGCTGGCCGTGGCGACTGACGAGCGTGGGACAACCTTTTTCAGCGGCGGCCACCAGCGCAGAAAAACTGGCCTTGGCTTCACGAATTTGCAATATTTCCATCAGAAATCTCCTTGTGACCACATGAGGTCATTTTATGCAAGTTTGCCCTAACAGCGCAAGCGAGAGCTGCGAGCTCCCCAGCAACTCGCGCCGCAAAGGCAGTAAAGCCCGCCTGGTAATTCGATGCGAAGAGGTATTGACCTAGGGTATGTACAGTATTCCATGCATGTATAGAATACTGGTCATGCCTTCTTCATATCAACATATCGGACTGGCCCTTCGTTCGCTGCGCGTTGCCAAAGCAATGTCTCAGCAAGCGCTGGCTGGCGCAGCCGGCATCAGCCGTACCACCTTGATTCAAATCGAAAAAGGCAATGACGCCCAACTGTCCAGCGTCGAAATGGCCGCGCACGTGCTGGGCGCTGAGTTGGGCATCGTGTCGGAATCGCCTGCGATGGCACGTCGTCGCCAGGCACGAACACAGCACCAGGCCCAACTGGCGGCGTCGCGCGAAAAGCATTTGAAGATCGCGGTCAAGTTAGCGTTGGGCGGGGCCCTGGCGATTTCGTTGAAAGAAAACGCTTTGCGCATGGTCGATCTCTGGCAAGAAAAAGCACTCTGCAGCCCGATTTACATTGATCGCTGGCGCCAGATACTGAATGCGGAACCACCGCAAATAGCCCAAGGCATTTTGGCAATGGACGAAGAATGGGGGCCTGCGCTGCGCCAGAACACGCCCTTTGCCACCGCCATGCCATGAAAATTGAAGACATCGATTTTCTCTTGAGCCAGATTCGCGATGCCAGCGGACTGGATGAATTCGTGGTGATCGGAAGTTTGTCGGCACTTGGCGTCGCCGGAACGCTTCCACCCCGAATGACTTGGTCGATGGAGGTGGACGCTTATCCCGAACGAGACCCCCAACGGGCACCGGAATTTTCTGAACAATTTGGCGAAAACAGCGCCTTCCATCAAGCGCACGGTTATTATTTTGATGCCGTGAGTCCGGACCTGCCCACCTTGCCCGAAGGCTGGGAAAACCGAATGACCCGGCAAGTGCTCGCATCCGGTATCAAAGTGAAATACCTCGATTCCAACGACTGCGCCGTGTCAAAGTACGCGCGGTCTGAACCCAAAGACAGGGAATGGATTCGTGCCGGCATCGAAGCTGGCATTTTGTCCTTGCCGACGATTGAGTATCGAATGAGGGAGACGCTTTTTATTGACGATGACGAGCAACGCAAGGCCAAAGCTGCTGTGATGCAGGACAAGCTCTGGTTCCAGTCCTTGCGTTGACACTGCGGGCACATGAGAAGGCCTCGGTCACGTCTTGCAATCTGGCATGTCGATCCAGTCCAGGCAGTCCGAGATCTCTCACTCACTGGCACAACCCGCCCGAGAACCTGAAAGCCCGCCACCAAGGCCAGACCGACATTTTTCGGTTTCAAATCGACCTGTTGCGCACGTATTACCAGCGCCAGAAGCCATCTTGTTAATAGTAAATTCGAAAATTTCAACCAAGTAAATCAGGTGCAAAAAGCCGGAAAAAGACCTGAAATGCTTGATTACAAGACCCTCGTACCCTGCTGAGCCTCGTACCCTAGAGTTTGCTTGAATGCAAGACCTGACCCCAATGCTCCCAATGCTCTCAATTTGGTGCGGGTATAGCCCTCAGGTATTGGGTCAAACACCGGTTCCAGAGTCGGGTCTGACCCCAAAACGCGCCCCACACCATAGCCGCCCACCAACGCTTTCACAAGACCGACCGGATTGGCCAATGGCGAGCGCAACACAATTTCACCTACAAGTCCCAAAGGGCCAGCAACCACCTTGGGCACACCAATATCGCTCAACGCCTGTGTGATCAAGGCAGTAGGTTCACCCGGTGCCGACAGCATGAAGGATGTCAGGCCGGCCCAGGTCATGGACACCGCGTTGTTGTCCACCGGAATCAGTCCGTACAGCTTGAACATGTTGCTGGAAACAGACTCATGTGTCCATGAATTGAGCGAAAAGGGCGTCAAATTTGTCAGGTCGCCGCCGACCAAATCATTGCCCTCAGCCACCGCAAAGCCGATGCGGTGCAGTGCCGCAAACGATTTCGCCAGAACCACTGGCATGCCCCAAATCAGGCCACCACGGCCACCACCCATATTCGAGACCACATCGGAGTCGCCCGTGGATTGGTTGTACGCCACGAGACTCTGAATGTCGGCCCCCGCGTAATATGCGCTGATTTGCGCAGGACTCAGCCCTGCGAGCTTGAGACCATAGTCGCTGCCAGGGCTGTTAACGGCGACGACGGCGACCTGATCCGGGCGCAAGCCGAGTGATTTGGCTGAATCGCCTCCGACACCATGCGTTGACAAGGCGCCACCAATTTGCGCTTCGGCACCGCCCAGGCTTTGACCGGCCCAGAGAACTTGGGAAAGGTTGCCTACGCCATCCACACTTCTGACAATTGCATTGAAGTCTTCCCTGAAACTGGCCAAGTCAAACAACTGCTCCATGTGCCGCACACCTGTGCCAGAAAGGTCTTCTGAGGTATCGGGCTTGTCTTTGGGGATGCCATTGGTGCCTGCCACGCCAACAATGACTTTTTTGTTGGATTCGTCATAGGCCATGAATACGTCCAGGCCGGTCTTTGTGTCTTTGTAGAGGCCGCGCACCACGTAGCCAGGAGTGATGTCGATGTTCAGCGGGCGGGAGCCCTCGACACCGACCAACGAGGTGTCCTCAAGCTTCACCAGCGGCTGCCCAATGCGCAGGCCACCGCCGTTATTGAGAGCATAAGCGGTTTGAGAGACTGCAATGCCAAGTTTGAGCTGATCGGCTTGGGCTTGGTTGGGATTGGTTTGAATAGGATTAGTCATTTTTTAGATTCCGAACAAAAATTCATCATGGTGAGGGGACCAGGCTTAGTGGTGCGAGTGGGGTCGCGGGCGATTCGATCGGCAACAATGCGGCAACCGTCGGGTGAGACGCTAAGGGTGTTTGGGATACTCCATTGACCATCGTCAATCCGAAGCAATCCCGTGTCGCTATGCAGGTACAAGCCTTGGCGACGCCAGTAACCGACCTTGCCAACAAATGACCAAATAGTGCCAGGCCACGCCTGCCAAGCAATACTGTCCCCAACATTGTTTCTCTGCCACCAAAGTAGTAATTGGGGAAGTGGTATGTACTCAATTTCACCCTTGGGACGGTAAAGTCTGCTGGTTCCTGTCGTGCCGTTCCAATAAGCGCTTTCCCATGGCAAGAAATAGAAGCGAATCGGATATTCCGTGTCTTGATACGACCAACGACCCAAGACACGACCGTCTTCGCCTAGCCATTCGGTGAATTTTTTGTCGCCACCGACGTACCCGTCACGAGGAAACCGCAAAGTACCGTGACCGGGTAGCAATTTGAGTTCGTTGACCTCAACGTTGGCGTTGAGGCGTTTGATCTTTGGCTGCTGCTCACACGACCATTCGGTAAATTCAGCAGGTCCTCTAAATTTCCATACCACGTCCTTCAATGGTTCGCCCCACTTGCCCGCCAAAAATTTGTCATCGGTCCGGTGGTTCAACAGGCTCATCCCATCCAGCGGCTGACGAATAAGCACCTTGTTTAATACATAGCTGAAACACATCAACTCCCCGCGATACGGTGACTCGGTGATGGTGTTGGTATCGGTGTCAATGATGATGATGCGGGCCAACTCCCCGTCCTTGGCCTTCCAGCCATCGGGCGTTTCACGCACCGACAGCGCCACGTGCGTGCTGTCGATCCACGCAAATACCGTTTGCGACCATTTGACACGCGGCAACTCCTTGCGCGGGTATTTGTCCAGCGCATCGGTGAACTGGGCACGGTCTTCTGGCGTGATCTCCTCTGGATAGAGCACTTTCACCTGGTACCCCTCTGGCACAGACCGCGCGCAGCCGTTCAAGCCCCAGAATTGACAAGCAAGCAGCGAGAGGCTTAATAGTCGTTTCATTGACCCCTCCAATCGATTAGATTTCGATGCTTTTTGGGTGAAGCTGCAGAGGACTTGAAATGAATCAGCTCCTTCAATCCCCGAACGCTCGTTCAAGCCAACACCCCGCCCAAGCGCCTGCAAGCCTGCCAGCAAGGCCAACCCAGCATTCTTCAGGCAAAATCGACCTGTAGCGCCCGTCCTACCTGCGCAAGCAGCTACAGATTTCGTAGCATTTCCATCAAATTCATGACTTGATCTCATGCCACGTTCCTCCACAGCGATTGATTGGCCAATTGGCCCGTTTTTAGATATAAAAACGTTCTCTGCCGCCCGACAGTCGTGCGCAGGCAGCTACTGTTTTGATAGTGGTCATAAACCGGGTCGCTGGCGGTAATCTTGTCGTTGCCCCTTCACCCCACAAGGCATCATTGCCCGAAGCCCCGTCCAGCAAATTCGCCGCCGCGTTGCCCTGAAGCACGTTGTTGCCCGCATTGCCGGTGCCGTTGATCGCGCGGGTGCCCGTGAGCGTCAGCTGTTCCACTTCGCTGGCCAGCGTCCACGTGAGGCCAGCCATCACTGTGTCCGTGCCGCCAGATGCCGCCTCGGTGGTGGTGTCACCAAGATCGTCCACGTAATAGATGTCATTGCCCGCACCGCCAGTCATCTGATCGGCACCTTCCTCGCCAAACAAGGTGTCGTCGCCACCTTCGCCAAACAACTCATCATTGCCCTTGTCGCCGCCCAGCTCGTCATTGCCATCGCCGCCATACACCTTGTCGTTGCCTGCCGCGCCATAAATCCAGTTGTTCCCCCCGTCGCCATGCAGCACCTGATCACCCGCGCCCACAGCTGCAGGCACCGGCGTGGGTGGCGGGGCCGCGTCATAACGCAAGTCCGAATAAACAACCGGCGGTGCCAACGGATCAAACAGCGGGTCCAGCTGCACCACCACCTTGAGTTCTGCCTTCCCGCCATGCTCATCGATCGCATTCACCACAAAAGCGTCCTGCGTCACATATTGCGGCCAACTGTTCTGCGTGTACGACCACAGCCCGGTGTTTGCGTTGATCTCTACCGTTCCATACCTGCCGTCGAGCAGCTTTTGGTAGTTCAGCGCATTCGCAGAATCCACATCCGTGCCCGCTACCGCGCCGAAGATGCCCGCAGGCACGCGCGCCGCTTGCCATGCCGGCTGCAAATTGCCCTGCAAGGTGCCCACATACATCAGACCGTCTTTTTGCCCCACCAGATGTTGGCTGTCGGTGGCACCCAAAATCGTCACCCCGGCCAAATTCACCTGTGCCACGCCCAGCTCCAACCGCGCCGGCGATTCCAGCTTGGGCACATTGCCCGTGGGCATGGTGATGGTCGAGCCGGTGGTCTTGAAGTCCGCCGAGCCTGCCGCGCGCGTAGCACCCAGATTGGTGAGCACCGGCGCATCGTTCACGCCCGCCACATGCACCAGCGCCTTGCCGGTGGTTTTCTGGCCTTGGGCGTCGGTCACCACATACCTGAAGCTGCCTTCGCCGCTGAACTCTGCGCTGGGTGTGAAGCGGATGGTGCCTTGGGCTGCGTCCAGACTCACCGTACCCCCAAATGCACCGCCCACCATGCTGATGCTGGTGGTGCCTGCGCTGCTGGCGTCGTTTTTGAGCAGTTGCTCCACGCTCACCACAATGGCCGTGTCTTCCACGCCGTCCATCAGTTCATTGACCACCGTCAAGCTGCCGCTGGCACTCAGGCGGGTGTGGCTGTCGCGCACCTGTGCATCGGTGCTTTTTGCAAAGTCCGCCAGCGCACTGACCATCAGCAGGGTGTCCCCGGTCTCCTTGAGCACTCGCAGGTTGTTGCCCTCCACATGCACGATGGTGCCTGCGCTGTCGGCGGTCAATGCGGTGGTGGTCATCAGGTCCGCCTCGCCATTCCTCACAAACTGGCCGCTGTTGATGCCCAGTTCGCTGATGCCCGCTGCAGCAAGACTCAGGGTCTCAAACGCCTGCATTTGTCCGTCGTGCTGAATGTCCAGCCACACTTTGAGCTGGTTGTAGACCGGGTCGCTGGCGGTGATTTTGCCGTCGCCATTGGCATCGAATTCATTGAGCGCATGGGCTCCATGGTCAGGTCTTGCAATCATGCATTTCATCCCAATTCCCCGTAAAACCATCCCCATAAATCTTGGTTTCATCATTGTCACTCCCCTGCTTTTCTTCCCATCAAACAAGCCTCTACCGCACATTTCACCTGCGCAAGCAGCTCCTATTTTTGTAGCGTATTCATGGCTTGCATCTCCTCACCGCTCCCTCAAACTCTCCCTGCCAGCCCGCTGCACGGGGCTCAGCAAGAACTCAATAATCCGCTGCTGCCCGGTCTTTGATCTCATCGGTGACCGACATTGGAGCCTGCGCCTTTGCGCATCCTTCTCACGAACTACTAACGAACTTCTAACGATTACCTCTTACATTCAGCCGCGGTGCGCAAAAGCGCAACCTGTAAATAGCCCCTATTTTTTAAACACTATTAAGACACCCACACCATGACACACTCCATCTGGTCAATTGTGACCCTCAAGCGCCCTGCGCAAACACGGGGTACCACCGTCAAAGCATGCGCCCTGTCGGCCCTCGCTGCCGCCTTGGCTTTCAGCGTCCCGGCAGCATCTGCCGCCACGCCTGACTTCAGCTCGATCAGCTCCGCGACTGCGACCGCTGTGACCAGCACCAATAGCCTGGCGGTTGGTGCCAGCTTGACGACCGGCAAACGGCTGACCTCCACCAATGGCCTGTACCGCCTGACCATGCAAGGCGATAGCAACCTTGTGATTTACACCGCCGATGGCAAACCCATTTGGGCTTCCAACACGTTCGGCAAAAGTGGCGTGCGAGTGGTCTTGCAAAAAGACAGCAATCTGGTGATGTACACAGCGTCCGGCAAAGCCGTATGGGCCAGCAACACCGTGGGCAAGGGTGCTGTCAATTTATTGCTCAAAGACGATGGCAACCTGGTTTTGATCAACAAAACGGGCACCGCCGTCTGGGCGACCAACACTGGGGGTGTGCCCTATGCTTCCATCGTCTCATTTGGTGACAGCCTGAGCGACGTGGGAACCTACCGCGTGAGCACCATTGCTGCAGTGGGCGGTGGCAAGTACAACGTCAACGGCCCTTTGGGAATGAACTGGACTGAAAAGCTCGCCGAAGGCTTGAAACTCAAAACACCTTGCGCTGCACAAACCGGCCTCAACAGCGTGATTCCGTCCATCCCGCCTGCTGCGGTGACCAACCGTGCTGGTTGCTATGGCTATGCCCAAGGGGGTGCCCGGGTAACCCACCCCATTGGGCCTGGCAACATCAACACCTACCCGCAGGATGCTGGTGGTGCGCTGGGGCAGTTGACCGACCCCGTGATTAACCAGATCAATCGCCACCTCAAGGCAGCAGGCGGCCGCTTCTCCGGCAAAGAACTGGTCACCGTATTGGCCGGTGGCAACGATGCATTCATGAACCTGGCGGTCGTGGCTGGCACTGCGGCTGCCACCAACAATGACCCTGCTGCGGTGGGTGCGGCAAGTCAAAACGCCGTCGCGGCCATGGCGCAGGCAGGTGCCGAGCTGGCTGCGGATGTCAACACCCTGATCGTCGGCAAAGGTGCCAAGCGGGTGGTGGTACTGACACTGCCTGACTTGAGCCAAACACCATATGCACTGACCAAGCCCGCTTCCACCCAGGGGCTGATCAACGCCATGGTTACTGCCTTCAACAGTGGTTTGACATCCAACCTGCAGGCCTCCAGCGCTGTGTTGGTGGTGGATGCCTACACGCAGGGCCGTTTGCAGTTTGCCAACCCCGCTCAGTATGGAATCACCAGTGTGACGACTCCCGCTTGCGACTTGACAAAGACCATCTTCGCCAGCTCGCTGGTGTGCTCCACCGCCACCTTGGCGGCTGGCGATGTCAGCCGTTATGCATTTGCCGACGGTGTACACCCAGCCCCCTATGGTTATGCCCTCCTGGCCGGTTACACAGCGTACAAAATGGCCGCCAAGTCATGGCTGACTGCACCACGCCCATGATGGTGCCAGCGCGAACGGCTGCTTAATTTCAGCTGTTTGCAACGCTTTGCAAACCCAATCCCCTGGCTGGCTCATGGCGTGCCCCAGGGGATTTTTTCAAGATGGATTCTTCCCATCAAATAAGCCTCTAGCGCACATTCCATCTGCGCAAGCAGCTCCTTTTTTTATAGCGTTTTCGGTGTTTCAATTGACTCTTGCTATGCCGTTAAAGTGGGGGCACCGATTTTTTTCAGTGGCAGGAGGGTTGAACGATGGCTCGCAGCGCTTTGATTTCATGGATAACCAGTCTTTTCGCGACAGCTTGCGCTGCCGGTGACTCGTCACTGCCCGTGACGGACGACGCCCTTGCCAGCGCCCGGACGTTCTTCGCGGCCCTGGATGGCGGCGCTGGCCAGCTCATGCAGGCCAATTCCATGTTTCAGCTGGCTACTTTTGAAGCCGGCAAGTTCACCCAAAAAACCTTCATCCCCAATGGGAAGGAGGCGCTGCCCGACTATTTGGCGGCCCATCCGATGTGCGTGCGCAGCTGGCAACTCACAAAGCAATTCAAATACGGCCATTCAGAATTCAGTTTCGACTGGGCCATGCTGGGCACACTGGCGTATTGCGATGGGCGTGCGCGTTATTTTGAGATCACCACCGACGCCAAACGCCGCTATTTCCGTTCCTTTTCCGTCTCTGACCAGGCAACGCTGATGCTGGGGCGGTATCGGAAATGATGGCGAACAAAGGAACTTTGATGAAAACCCACTTCCAAATCTGTGCGCGTCTTTCCACATGGCTGGGGGGCCGGGCAAAATGGCCTTCTTTTTCGTTCGCTTGGCTCTTGCGTTTGGTTTTGAGCCTCGTTTTGATTTTGCTGGAATCCACCGCCATGGCCACCACCCCTGTTGCAAAACCAACTTCCGCCTGGCAACCCATGACTGCGCCAAGCTTTAGCCTGCATGCGGTCTGGGGACGCAGTGAGCGCTCGGTTTTTGCTGTGGGGGAGTCGGGCACCATCGTGCATTTCGATGGTCAAGCCTGGACGCCGATGAACAGCGGCACCACCGCCAGCCTGTTTGGCATCTGGGGCCTGCCCCGTGGGCCGCTGTTTGCCGTGGGAAGCCAAGGCACCGTGCTCAAGGGGGACGGCACTTCTTGGAAAACCCTGAGCCTGCCCTACCGGGAGCGCTACTACGGTGTCTGGGGCACCTCGGAAAACGACCTGTTTGTGGTGGGCTACAACGGCACCATTTTGCATTTTGATGGCAGCCGCTGGGAGGTGCAGGCCGGCAAACCGGGCGCGGGTGACAAGGGCGCGGGCGGCCCGTGGATGGGCGGCGTGTGGGGCACCAGCGCACACAATGTGTTCGCCGTTGGCAGCCGGGGAACCATCTTGCACTACGACGGCCAGCAATGGAGCCCGATGGAGAGCGGCACCCAGGAAAAGCTGTGGGCAGTGTGGGGCACCGGGCCGAACCAGGTGTTTGCCGCTGGCGAAGCGGGCACCTTGCTGCGTTATGACGGACGCAGCTGGACCGCGATGGCCAGCGGCACCGACCGTATGCTCAGCGGGCTGTGGGGGCGCTCCGGCCAGGAGGTTTACGCGATTGGCAGCGGCGTGATTTTGCGTTTTGATGGCACGCGCTGGCAGCCCATGCAAGGGCACGATGAGCGCATTCTCACCGGCATTTGGGGCGCGCCCGACACCGCCACGGTGTATGCGGTGGCGATCCGCGGCATTGTGCTGCGCTACGGCACCGAGCCTGCACCTGTTTTGCCCATCACCACCCGCGCCAGCCTGTACGGCATTTGCAACCCCGGTGGCCAAAGCCCTTGGGCGGTGGGCAGCGACGGCACCATCTTGCGCCAGCAGGACGGGCGCTGGCTGGCTGTGCCCAGCGGTTCGCAGCAGCATCTCTACGGCCTGTGGTGTGCTTCGCCCGACTTCATGGTAGCGGTGGGTGCCAAGGGGACCATCTTGCAGTGGAACGGCCACGCTTGGTCAAGCGCTGCCTCACCGGTTGGCCTGACGCTGCGCTCGGTGTGGGGGCGCTCGCCCAAAGACATTTACGCGGTGGGTGAGGCAGGCACCATCGTGCATTACGACGGCCAGCGCTGGGCGCTGCAACCAAGCGGCACCCAACGCAACCTGAACGGCATCCACGGCAACCGCTCCAGCGTGATGGCGGTGGGCGCATGGGGCACCTTGCTGACCCTGACCGATGGACGCTGGGCACCCATGCCCCTGCCGACGCAGCCCACGCTCAACGCCATTGCGGTGGAAGACAACGGGCAGGCCGTGGCGGTGGGCGACATTGGCGCGCTGCTCGAATACGACGGCCAGACCTGGCGCGAAGCCAACAGTGGCACCGGCCACCCGCTGTACACGGTGGCCCGCATCGACCAAGGCTGGCTGGCTGCGGGGCGCGAAGGCACGGTGATTGCCAAAGAAGGATCGGCCTGGCTGAAGAAAAAGAGCGGCCCGGCCCAGTTGATGGGCATCGGGCGTGGGGACAAGGGCCAGCTGCTCCTCGTAGGCGCGCTGGGCACCATCCACATGCCGTAGTGGCCTGCACGTGCTGACGAACTCGGGGTGATGGGCTAGGCCGGTTCTGCGACCGTAAAGGTCACAGTAAACGCGGCCCCGGGTCCCGGTCCAATTTCCAGGCAGCCACCGAGCTGTTGGGTCAGATCCGACACCAATTGCAAACCCAGAGAATTGCCGCGCCTGGACTCAAAATCAGCGGGTAAACCGATGCCCGTGTCACTCACGCACAGGCGCACGCGCGTGGCATCGCCCGTGGTTCCTGCCAGGGTTTGAAGCGCGATGCGAACTTCTCCTTGCCGGTTATCAGGAAAACCATGCTTGAGGCAGTTCGAGATCAACTCGTTGACCAGCAGGCCGCACGGTGTGGCTTGGTCCATGCTGACCTGTACCGGGTTCAGGTCCAGCTGAAGTTGAATCGATCCATTGATGCTGCTTTGTGCACGAAAGGCCTGGGTGGCGAGTTGGCGCAGGTAGGTGCCAAGTTCCACCGATGCAAAGATGCCGCTGCGGTACAAAGACTCATGCAAAAGCGCCATCGAGCGAATGCGGCCCTGCATTTCAGTCAGCACTGTTTTGGTGTCTGGCTGATTGCTGCGCCGGGCCTCCAGGCGCAGCAAGCTGGTGATGACCTGCAGGTTGTTTTTGACGCGGTGATGCACTTCGTTGAGCAGTGCGACTTTCTCTTTGAGGGATGCCTGCAATGCCTCCTGTGTTTGCCGGATTTCGCTGATATCGGTTGAAATGCCGCAAAGGGCATAAATGCTGCCATCAGGCCGGCGCAGTGGCATCTTGGTTGACTGGTAGGTCACCGACTTTTGGGTGCCGTCAACGGTGTTGACTTCTTCGGCTTTCAATGTTTCACCATTCTCCAGCACCCGGCGGTCGTTGATGCGAATGTTGGCTGCTGTTGCGGCATCAAAGAATTTTTCATCGCCAAAGCCAATGATGTCATCCATCTCGGATTGCCACAATTGGCGCACCGCGCGGTTGGCAAACAGATAACGACCTTGCGTGTCTTTGAGGTAAATACAGGCATCAACGCCGTCCAAGATGCTCGTCAGCTTTTGTTCACTGGCCTCAAGGTTTGCCGACTGTTGTTGCACCCGGTCTTTTTCGATGCGCAAGCGCCGGTTGACCAGCAGCAGACTTACGCCCAGCGCCAGCAGGCAGACGGTCGCTGCAATGCCCAGCATGACTTGCCAGCGATACCGTCTCCACACATCGGCGGCAGAAAAAGCTGGCGTGCGGTCAAACGGTGGCATGCGCAATTGGGCCAGCATGCTGGTTACCGGCGTGTAATCAGAAGGAACATCAAAGCCATGAATGCCCAGGGCTGATGTCAGCGTTGGGTTTTCTTCAATGTTCAGCAAAAACGACACCACTTTGCGGCCCAAATCTTTGTCGGTATGCGGCGTGGCGGCCAACAGCCATTCAGGGTACAGCCGGGTCGAGACGGCAACCGGAAAGCCCGGCAATTCTTGTCGATTGACGATCGTCAGCTTTGCCATATCAAGCTTGCCCTCAGCCGCAAGGCGCTCAAGCAAGCCGGAGCGAATCAGTCCTACGTCGGCTTCGCCTCGCAAAACAGCATCCACTACCTTGTCATGCGGCATTCCCACTGGCAAAAGACGGGCGTCTTTGGGCAAGTTCAAGCCAACTTGGGAAAACTCATAGGCTTGCAACTGATAACCGCCCAGCGAATCGGTGGAAGTGACGGCAACCGATTTGCCGCGAACATCTTGCAAGTGGTGAATGCTGGCCTGTTCCTTGCGGGAAAAGATGACGCCACCGTACGCGCTCACAGGTGAACCTTGCTCCAGATTGACCAGCGTTGCCAGGGGTGCCGACAGACCGCTATGGCTTGCCATCAGCACATAGTGGCCCGGATTGGTGAGGATGAAGTCCACTTGCCGTGATGCGACGGCGGATGACATTTCCTCGAAACCAAGTGCCTTGACGGTAAATCTATGTTCCGGAAAGGTTTTGCTCAGTGCATCGGCCAGTGGAGCCCACTGCGCTTGAGTTTGTGGCTTGGGGCGAAAGGCGAGGATGCCGATCCTGATGTCTTCCAGCGCAAAACTGATCCCGGATGCGAGCAACATCAATCCGATCACAAGCCACTGGATCGTTCTTTTCATGATGAGGCTTCACTGGGAAGAAACTCGGGGCGCAGCAAACCGGTGAGATCTGGCGGCTTATGCAAAATTCCAGCGTCAACCAGGGTGCTTGCAACAGTGGCTGCGTTTTTCATGAGTCCCATGGTGGGCGTACCAAACAGCCGGATGTTGTTTTTCAAATCCGGCAGCACCAGCCCTTTGAACGCAGTGGAAACCCTATCAGGCGCAAGTTTCAGTCGAGCGGCCATGCGGTAGGCCGCATCATCTGGTCGGGTTTGCATGTAGTCAAGGGCACGCAAATGGGTCGCGACCAGGTGGTGCAGTGCTTTGCTGTGGTTCGCTTCAAGCGAAGCGCTGCGCACGGCCAGCACGTCCAATATGGTGTCGGGAATTTGACGGCTGTCAAACAAGCGGTGGCCACCCATCTCAAAAATTTGGGCGGCGTCAGGCTCGTAGGTTATGGCAGCGTCAATTTCGCCGCGTTTCCATGCCTGCGCCTGCTCGTTCACGGTGAGCGATACCACTTGAATGTCTTCACGCGTGAGGCCGACGGCTCTCAGCGCTTTGTAGAGCATCAGCGCGCCCAGTGCGCCGTCCTCCACGCCAACCCGACGACCCCGAAGGTCTGCCAGTGTTTTGATGTTGGGGCGCGCCAGCAGCATGTCGGCCCCGGCCGAGATATTGCAGATCAGAACAACGGCCAGCGCAATGCCGTTTTCACGGGCCCGTAGCACCTCGTCCAGTGTGAGCCCGGCCGCGTCTATTTTTCCTTGTTCAAGCAGCTTGAGCGAATCGGTGGCCGATGGCGTTTCAACCAGCTTGACCAATTTTTCGTCGAGCCAACCCATGGCGCGTGCCAAAGGGGTAGGTTCGTAGCCAGGCCAAACGTGCAGCCCGATGGCAATGGGCTGATCCTTCGTCGAACAGGCCGCAATCAGCGGCAGGCAACCCAAGCCTGCCAACCATGTGTTGAATTTCCGTCGCGCCAGGGGGTGGATTGAGGTCATCAGGTTGGATCATTCAGGACTGTCGTTCAGTTGGCTTGCATGGCAACCAAACAAGTGTACTGTCCGTGGGCCTACCCTCGCAATATCTATATCAGGATGCAGGTGGGCGTGGAGACATGGGCCAGCTGCTCATTGTGGGCGCGCTGGGCACCATCCACATGCCATAAGAAGTTGCAAGGCGCTCTAAAGCGCAAGGCACGCCCTCTTTCAGACCCGCCAGCGTATCGACTGTTTGATTTTGCAAGCCAAATAGGCCGTTTGCGCACACTCCATATGCGCGAGCAGCTATTATTTTTGTAGCATATAACACCAAAACCAAGCCATATCCAACGCCCTTGCGTTTGCCGAACGCACTGCTGCTGACCCCATACTGCCCCAATCCTGATGCCATCCTGATACGGCGGGTGGTACGCTGACCCCCACTATGCCCAACACCCTGCCAAGCGCCCCCACATCCAACCGGCCGGCGCTGACCCTGCACCACACCGGTGCCATCCTCGGCCTGCTGGCGCTGGCCACGGGCGCGCCCCCCCCCCCCCCCCCCCCCCGCGGGGGCGGCGCCCCCCCCCCCCCCCCCGCCGCCGGCCCCCCCCCCCCCCCCCCCCCCCCCCCCCCCCGCCCCCCCCCCCGGCCGAGGGGGCCCCCCCCCCCCCCCCCCCCCCCCGCCCCGCCCCCGGCCGCGGGGCCGCCGGCCGGCCGGCGGGCGCCCCCGCCCCCCCGCCGCGCGGGGGCGCCCCCCCCCCCCCCCCCCCCCTGCGCTTGGAAACCGAACTGGCCCGCTCCAGCGCGGCCCGTGCCCACCAGTTGCAGGACTTGGCCACCACGCTGGCCACTGCCACCGATGCGCCAGCCGTGCGGGCCTTGGGCCTGCAGGCACTGGACGCTGCCTTTGCCGGCCCCCATCACCTGAGCCTGCTGCAGGCCGATGGCGCGCTGGACGGCGACGCCGCCGCCGAAGTGGTCGAAGGCCTGCGCTGCTGCATGCGCGAAAAGGCTGTACTCGGCCCCGGCACCGGGCGCTGGCCGGGCCTGAACGCCTGGTATTTGCCGCTGGGCGACGCCCAGCGCATGGTCGGTGCGGTCTGCATCCAGAACATCGTGGCGGCAGACGATGCCGGGCGCGAACATGCCCAGGCCCTGTGTGCGCTGCTCACGCAGACATTGGATCGGGTGCACCTGGCGCAGGCCATGCGCGCGTCGGAGGCCGAGCGCCAGCGCCAGCAGGTGCAAAGCACCTTTCTGGCGGCCATTTCGCACGATTTACGCACCCCGCTGGCGGCGGTGGTGGGCGCCGCATCGGCCCTGCAAACGCAGCGCGACAAGCTCAGCCCGGCAGAGCAGGCGCGTTTGTTGCACAGCATCGTCACAGAGGCCAACTACCTGTCCAGCGTGACGGAGAACACCCTGCAACTGGTGCAACTGACCAATGCCGCCCAGCCGCTGCACCGGGACTGGGAGTCCATGGAAGAAATTGTCGGCAGCGTGCTGGCCCGCGTGCGCGGGCACGACCCGTTGCGGCGCATCCATTCGCGCGTGCCCGAGGGCCTGCCCCTGATTCAGGCCGACGCGGTGCTGCTGGCCCAGCTGCTGGGCAATCTGCTGGACAATGCCCTGAAATACAGCTGCGGCGCGATTGACCTGGTGGTGCAGCACCGGGATGCCGCGATGGAGGTGGCGGTAAAAGACCGTGGCACCCCCATCCCGCCCGAGCGCTACGCCAGCATCTTCCAGCCCTACGCCCGCAACGACCGGTCGGGCCAGCGCGGCGCGGGTTTGGGCCTGGCCCTGTGCCGCGCCATCGCCCAGGCGCATGGCGGCGACATGCTGGTGCACGCGCGCAGCGGCGGTGGCAACCGCTTCACCTTGCGCCTGCCGATTGCCGCGCCGCAGCCCGCGGGAGAATTGCCATGACCCTGCGTGTGCTGGTGGTGGAAGACGACCGCGAAATCCGCGCGTTGATGCAATCGTCCCTGGCGGTGGAGGGTTTCACGGTGCAGACCGCCGTCTCCCTGCGTGAAGCCAGCGCCCTGCTGCGCCATGCCCCGCCCGACGTGGTGCTGCTGGACCTGGGCCTGCCCGATGGGGACGGGCTGGAACTGGTGCGCCAAATCCGCCAAAGCCAGGCCCTGCCCATCCTCATCCTCTCGGCCCGCCACCAGGAGGCGCAGAAAATTCAGGCCCTGGACGCCGGTGCCGACGACTACCTGGTCAAGCCCTTCAGCGTGGGCGAACTGCTGGCGCGCATGCGTGTAGCCCTGCGCCACCGTGGCACGGCCCTGCTGGCTGCAGTCACACAACACGAGTTGGACGACCTGCGTGTCGATCTCGACACGCGCCGGGTGCAGCGCGCGGGTGAAACCCTGCACCTGACGCCCACCGAGTACAAGCTACTGGCCCGCCTGGTGCGCAGTGCGGGCCGGGTGGTAACCCACCGCCAGCTGCTGGCCGACGTTTGGGGGCCGGAGTACACCGAGCACACCCACTACCTGCGCCTGTACATGGCCCAGCTGCGCGCCAAGATTGAGCGCGACCCGGCCGAACCGCGCCACCTGCTGACCGAAACCGGCGTCGGCTACCGCCTGGCCGTGGTGTAGTTTGGCCCTGCCCTGCTGCGCCCTGCATCCCATATGCGATCCTGATGCCGCTGGCTGCAAAGTTGAGCCCTGTTCATCAACACGGCACACTTTATGGCAACCACTACGACACAACGGGAAAGCACGGCGGCGCTCACACTGGGCGCATTAGGCGTGGTGTATGGCGACATTGGCACCAGCCCGCTCTACACCATGAAAGAGGTGTTCAACCCCGCCATCGGCATCCCGCTGGACGCCACCCACCTGATGGGTGCGGTGTCCGTCATCTTCTGGGGGCTGATGCTGGTGGTCACGCTGAAATACGTGCTGCTGATCCTGCGCGCCGACAACCGGGGCGAAGGCGGCATCATGGCGCTGACGGCACTGGCGGCCAACGCGGGCCAGCATTCACCCCGGCGCAAGCTGGTTTTGCTGCTGGTGGGGGTATTTGGTGCGGCCCTGTTTTATGGCGACAGCGTGATCACACCGGCCATTTCGGTGCTCTCCGCCGTTGAGGGGCTGGAGGTGGCCACCCCCGCCTTCAAGCCCTACATCCTGCCCATCTGCGCCGCTGTGCTGGTGGGCCTGTTTGCCGTGCAGCGTTTTGGTACCGGCGTGGTGGGCAAGCTGTTCGGCCCGGTCATCGTGCTGTGGTTTGGCGTGCTGGCCTGCACCGGCCTTGTGGAAATTGCCCGGACACCGGCCATCCTGGCCGCACTCAACCCGCTGCACGCGCTGGCTTTTTTGCACGACCGGGGCTGGCACCTGTTTATCGCCATGGGCGCCATTGTGCTGGCCTTCACCGGGGCCGAGGCGCTGTACGCCGACATGGGCCACTTTGGCAAGCGCCCCATCCAGTTCGCCTGGATGGGGCTGGTGCTGCCCGCGCTGGCCCTGCACTACATGGGCCAGGGCGCGTTGCTGATGCGTGACCCCACGGCACTGGAAAACCCGTTCTACCGCATGTTTCCGTCCGCATGGCTGATTCCGGCGGTGGTGCTGGCCACCGTGGCCACGGTGATCGCTTCGCAGGCGGTCATTTCGGGGGCCTATTCCATGACCAAACAGGCCGTGCAATTGGGCTTGCTGCCGCGCATGCAGGTGCTCTACACCTCGGCCAAAGAGGCGGGGCAGATCTACATCCCCGAGGTGAACTGGCTGCTGCTGGGCGCCGTGCTGCTGGCGGTGTTCGGGTTTGGCAGCTCGTCGGCCCTGGCCTCGGCCTACGGCATTGCTGTGACGGTGACCATGCTCATCACCACGGTGCTGACCTTCTTTGTGGTGCGCCATGTCTGGAACTACCCGCTGCCGGTGGCGCTGGGTGCCACTGGTGCCTTCCTGGCGCTGGACGCCTTGCTGGTGGCATCGTGCGCCGTCAAGTTCCTGCAGGGCGGCTGGTTCCCGCTGGTGATGGGTGTGGGCATTTTTGCGGTCATGAGCACCTGGTGCCGGGGCCGCGAGCTGCTGATTGAGAGCATCCGCCATGACGACCCGGCGCTGCTGCCCTTCATTAACGCGCTGACGCTCGACCGCATCCACCGCGTGCCACGCACCGCCGTCTACCCGGTGGCCAACCCGGACACCGTGCCGCAGGCGCTCATGCACAACCTCAAGCACAACCAGGTGCTGCATGAGCGCAACGTGATCCTGACCGTGGTGTTCCACGAGGTTCCCTGGATCGCCTTTGACGAACGGGTGGAACTGCAAACCCTGGCGCCGGGCTTCTGGCGGGTGCAGGTGAACTACGGCTTCAAGAACACGCCCGACATCCCCAAGGCGCTGGAGCTGTGCAAGGCAAAGGGCCTGCCGATCAACCTGTTTGAGACCTCGTACTTCCTCAGCCGCGAAACCATTGTGCCCACCCGTGGCGCGGGCATGGTGCGCTGGCGCGAGCAGCTGTTCGCGCTGATGCAACGCAACGCAGGCAGCGTGGCCGGCTTCTTTAGACTGCCCAACAACTGCGTGATCGAGCTGGGGACAAGGGTGCAGATTTAAGCCCCACATGACTTTTGAAATTCGTTTACAAAACACCAATAAACTAACTATTATTGAGCTTAATAGTTGATTTATTGATGCCTAAAAACTCCATCACCCTGCAAAGCCTGCCCCCTGCTGCACAAGAAGCCTTGGTGCAACTGGGCCAGCGCTTGCGTGCCCACCGCCTGCAACAGCGGTGGACGCTGGACGACATGGCGCAGCGCCTGTTTTGTTCACCCACCACCTGCAGGGCGCTGGAAAGCGGCAAGCCCGGCACCAGTGTGGGGGTACTGGCCCATGCGCTGTGGTTATTGGGCCAGTTGGATACTTTGAACAACGCCGCCCCGTTGGCAGCCGGATTTGCCGCCACACTCACCGCCGGTCGCCGTGTGCGCCGTCGCGCGAAGGCCAGCCCACCCGGAACAATTGCCGCCCATGAACGCGACTTCTGAAACCAGTCTGTATGTTGGCCTGGCCCACTGCACGGGGCAGCAGTCGGCGCACGCCGTCGTACCGGTCGGCCTGCTAAAAATCGCGCAGCGCGGCACCGTCGCCTCCGGTGAATTTGCCTATGGCAGCCAGTACCTGCGTCGCCCCGATGCCCAAGCACTCAACCCCCTTCATTTACCCTTGCAAGAAGCGCTTGTCGCACTGCCCGAGCGCCGCCTGCGCGATGGCGGAGCCCTGCACTTGACCATGCGGGATGCACTGCCCGACAGTTGGGGGCGCAAGGTGCTGCAAGCACAACACGGCGGCCCCCTGTCGGACGTGCAAGCCCTGCTGCTGACCAACGCCGACCGGGTGGGGGCCATGGTGTTCAGCGCCACCCTGCCCATTCACAGCAACGAACCCGCACCTGAGCTGTTCGCGCTGGAAGACCTGGCCCACGCCGCCCGGCAACTGGAGCTGGGCGAGGAGCCTGATGCCAAACTCAAGCGCTTGCTGCAAGGTGGCTCGCTCGGCGGCGCGCGCCCCAAAGCCACCTTTATTCACCAAGAGCGGCGACACATCGCCAAGTTTGCCGCCCGTGGGGACGAGCACAACGTGTCTATTTTGGAAGCCTGTACCCTGGCGTTGGCGCGGGAATGCGGCATAACCGTGCCGCCGTTTTTTTTGCACCCCGTGCCCAGCGGCGACGCACTGGTGTTACAGCGTTTTGACCGCAGCGGCACCATTGCCCACGAGCAACGCAGGCACTACCTGTCGGCATCGGCCCTGCTCAACGTGGCGTATGAGGACAACGCCGCAGGCAGCTATGTGGAATTGGCGCAAACCCTGCGTCGCCTGTCTTGCGAACCCCGCACCGACGTGCTGGAGCTTTACCGCCGCATGGTCTTTAACCTGGTGGTGGGTAACACCGACGACCACGTCAAAAACCACGGCGTTTTGCTGCTGTACGACGCCAATGGCACCCTTGGCTATCGTTTGGCACCCGCGTTCGACCTGGTCATGCAACTGAGCGGCAACTCGGGCTACCAATCGCTGGCCCTGCTGCCCGGCGAAATGGCATCGAGCCTGGCGCTGGCGCGCGCGGCTGCGCCGCAGTTTGGCCTGGGGCCTGGGCAGGCAGATACCGTGATTCGGGAAATAGAAGACACCGTGGACCGCTCGCTTGCAGGCGTCTTGCAACGCTATGGCGCAGACGCTGCGCTGGTCCGCCGGTCGTTGGATTTTGTGCATCGACACCGTGTCGGCATCAGGACTTGACTATAGAGCCAAATTGGCTGCTTGCGCAATCTGGCTGTGCGCAAGCAGCTATTGTTTTAATAGCAAATAACAGCCATTTCTTTCACGTGAAATATACCGAACGCCCTCGCCCCGGCCCAACATCCTGGCCCAACGACAGCACCACCCCCGCCCGGCGAATTCACGGCTCGGGCGTGAGCACCTGTTCCTTGGCCTGCCACTTGCCCATACCCGCTAAACAATACAAGCCCTTCAATTGCACGCCGCCCGGCCGGGGTTGCTGGTAGGTGGCGTGTAAAGCAACAAGGGCACAGCCGGCTGCATCCGGCGTTACGCGCACCTGCACACGGGGAAGGTGCGCATACGGTTCGTGGTAAGCATATGTTTTGGACTCCGCCTTCAAGCCCAAAGCCTGAGTTAGTGCAATCAAGACGCTGTTATGTCCCACCGCAGGAAAGTGCAGTTCGGTCAGCCCTGTCATCAGTTCCTGCTGCGACTGGGGCGTTAAATGGGGGGTTAAGGGTGTCAAGGCTGCGGCAAAAGTAGAAACAAGCAGGCCCGCAGCGAGCACTGCGGGTTTGAGGTGATGATTGGGCACGCGGCTTCAGGATTCGTGCGAGGCGCAGTCGCCCCAGTACTTGAAGGTGAAAGGAACCGGCTTGCGCCAGTCCGGCGCAGCCAGCGAACCCTGCGAAAAGTTGACGCTTTTGCCCGGGCCCAATTGCTTTTGGAAATACGCGTCTGGCTCGATGTAGTTGGTCTCGATCAGCGTGCCGTCGGCCCCGTAGTAGCCCAGCACAATTTTGGGCGAGCGGCAGGGCACGGTGCCTGTATTGCGCAGCTTGCCAGACACTTCATGGGAGCCGACGGAATCGACCTTGTCCTTGAACCCCTCCACCGAGATTTTTGGCAAAGCCCCCTCACACGCGCCGGCCGACAATTTAAGCTCATGCCTGGCTGGTTTGGCACCACCGAGTTTTGTCACCTCACGCAGGTAGGTAAACACCGCAACCTCGCCAGCCGGCACCCAGTGCCGGGTGGACAGGACGCCATCGGTGGGTTCCTGATGCAAGCCTTTTTTGGTCTCGGTCAGCACGGATGTCACTGTAATGGGCTTGCCGGCTGCGTCTTTCAGAAACACATCCACCTGCGGGCTGCATACCGTTTTGCCGGTGTTGTTGTGAATTTCTCCGGAAATTCTGACAAAGCCGTCTGCGTCATACACCACCGCACCGGGCACCAGCGTCAAACCAGCCGCAACAGCAGGCCCCGCCAGCACGACCCAGGCCACAACAGACGCACCCCAGCATTTGCCATTTTTTCTAATCTTCACCATGAGCTCCTTATCCAATGAATTAACAACGCATGCTATTTTCGCTTGAACGTAGTCATTCAATACCATGCCCGCTCAGGCATTAAGGGATGCAGAGACTTCAAACAAAACGGCGTCGGTATTGCTACCGACGCCGTTCCATGACCCACCAGGAAATTTGCTCGAATGGTTCTACATCCAATAAACCAACACGTACAGCCCGAGCCACACCACATCCACAAAGTGCCAGTACCAGGCAGCGCCTTCAAAGCCAAAATGGCGCTCGGCGGTGAAGTGGCCTTTTTGCAGGCGCAGGGTGATGAAAAGCAGCATCAGCATGCCCACAAACACGTGAAATCCGTGAAAACCGGTCAGCATGAAGAAGGTGGAGCCATACACGCCTGAGCTCAGCTTGAGGTTGAGCTCATGGTAGGCATGGTAGTACTCGTAACCCTGCACCGTCAGGAACACAATGCCCAGCAGCACGGTCATCCACATAAAGGCAATCGTCTTGCTGCGGTTGCCTGCCACCAGTGCATGGTGCGCAATGGTCAGGGTCACGCCGGAACTCAGCAGCAAGGCGGTGTTGATGGTGGGCAGCCAAAAGGGCCCCATGGCGGTGAACGGTTCCACAATGCCCGAAGGCGCGGCAGTGGCACCCACTGCGGCGATGCTGGGCCAAACCGCCTTGAAATCGGGCCACAGCAAGGCGTTGTCCAGGCTGCCCAAAGCTGGTACCGAGTGCGCCCGCGCCCACCACAGGGCGGTGAAGAAGGCACCGAAAAACATCACCTCCGAGAAGATGAACCAGCTCATGCTCCAGCGGTAAGACAGGTCGATTTTGTAACCATACTGACCGCTTTCACTTTCAAGCACCGAATCCATGAACCACTGAAACAGCACGCCCAAAAACCAGACCAGGCCAAACGCGCACAAATACATGCCCCAGTTGGAGCCATTGATCCACTGCCCGGCACCCAAAAACAGGCACAGCACGCCGAAAGCTGCCAAGGCCGGGTGGCGGGACGGGCCGGGCACAAAATACTGCGGTGCTGCTGCGTGTGTTGTTGAACTCATTTCGACTCCTGCTTTTCTGTATTTTTCAATCAATTTCAAAGAGGCGGCAACCAAGCCCCCAGGCCTATTTGGCAACCACCCAATTCACCAGCACGATCAGGCCGATGACAAAAACCACCGCCCCGCCAATCGCCACCGCAATGATGTGCAAGGGGTTGACCTTGGCCATGTCTTCCTGGTAGGCGCTGTTTTTTCGTATGCCCAAAAATGACCACGCCACCATGCGAATGCTGTGCCATGTCGATCCACCGGGAGAAAGCGCATTGTTTTTTTCGGGTTGACTCACGCGCCCACTCCTGTGGCTACACGACCGCTGGCATCGGCCACTGGTGCGGGGGGTGTTTTGCTGCCCACCTCAAAAAAGGTGTACGACAAGGTGATGGTTTTCACATCACGGGACAGCTTGGGATCAATCACAAACGCCACCGGCCACGATTTTTTTTCACCGGGCTCCAGGGTGTACTGCTGAAAGCAGAAGCACTCCAGCTTGTTGAAATGCTTGCTGGCCTGCTGGGGCGCATAGCTGGGAATGGCCTGCGCGGACATGCGCCGGTTTTGCACGTTTTGAAACTCGTACACCACCGTGGTCAGCTCACCGGGATGCACCTGCAGCGAACGCTGCGCGGGCTTGAACTGCCAGGGGCCGCGTGAATTGGCGTCAAACTCGACCGTGATGCTGCGCGAAGTGTCCACCTGCGTGTTGGCCGGCAAGCTGGTTGGCGCGCCGGACAGGTTGCGCTCACCCAAGGCCAACACGTTGATGCCGGTCATCTCGCAAATGGCTTTGTAAATGGGCACCAGCGCATAACCAAAGGCGAACATGCCCGCCGCCACCACGGCCAGCTTGCCCACCATCTTGACGTTTTCGCGTCGCAGGTTCATCACTTATTTACCCAGCACGGCCATCTTGACCACAAACCCGACAAAAAACACCAAGGCCACAGAGGTGAGGATGAGGCCCGTCTTCAGATTGGCCTTCTTTTGTTCAGCATTCATGGTGTGTCCCCTTGACGAGAAAAAGTTAGCCAATGATCTTGGTGGCCGTTGCATCGAGCTTGGGCTGGGTGGCAAAGGTATGGAAAGGCGCGGGCGAGGGAACTTCCCACTCCAGGCCTTCAGCACCGGCACCATCGGCATCATTCCAGGGGCGCTGGGGCGCTTTCTCGCCCTTGCCCTGCATGGCGGGCAGCACGATGAAGAAGAAGAAATAAACCTGTGCCAAGCCGAAGAACAGGGAGCCCATGGAGGCGACCATGTTGAAATCGGCAAACTGCATCGGGTAGTCTGCATAACGGCGCGGCATGCCGGCCAAGCCCAAAAAGTGCATCGGGAAGAAGGTCACGTTAAAGGCAATGATGGACCACCAGAAGTGAATCCGGCCACGGGTCTCGGAGTACATCACGCCGGTCCACTTGGGTGCCCAGTAGTAAAAACCCGAGAACATGGCAAACAGGGAACCGGCTACCAGCACGTAGTGGAAGTGCGCCACGATGTAGTAAGTGTCCTGCAACTGAATGTCAATCGGTGCCATGGCCGGAATCAGGCCGGTGAAACCACCGATGGTGAAGACAAAGATAAAGCCCACAGCAAACAGCATGGGAGTTTCAAAGGTCATGGAGCCTTGCCACATGGTGGCGATCCAGTTGAAAATTTTCACGGCAGTCGGCACCGCGATCAGCATGGTGGCGTACATGAAAAAGAGCTGGCCGGTGACCGGCATGCCGGTGGTGAACATGTGGTGCGCCCACACAATGAAGCTCAAAATGGCAATCGACGAGGTGGCGTACACCATGGAGGCATAGCCAAACAGCTTCTTGCGGGCAAACGCCGGAACCACCTGGCTGATGATGCCGAAGGCCGGCAAGATCATGATGTACACCTCGGGGTGACCGAAGAACCAGAAAATGTGCTGAAACATCACCGGGTCACCACCACCGGCCGGGTTGAAAAAGCTGGTGCCAAAGTGGCGGTCGGTCAGCGTCATGGTGATGGCACCGGCCAGTACGGGCATGACGGCAATCAGGAGGTAAGCGGTGATCAGCCAGGTCCAGCAGAACATGGGCATTTTCATCAGCGTCATGCCGGGCGCGCGCATGTTCAAAATGGTCACGATGATGTTGATCGAACCCATGATGGAGCTGGCACCCATGATGTGCAGCGCAAAAATACCAGCGTCCATGCTGGGGCCCATTTGCAGGGTCAGCGGGGCGTAAAAGGTCCAGCCTGCAGCGGGCGCGCCACCGGGCATGAAGAATGAGCCTGCCACCATCAAACCAGCGGGCACCAACAGCCAGAAACTGAAGTTGTTCATGCGGGCGAAGGCCATGTCAGCCGCGCCAATTTGCAGCGGAATCATCCAGTTCGCAAAGCCGACAAAGGCCGGCATGATGGCCCCGAACACCATGATGACGCCATGCATGGTGGTGAGTTGGTTGAAGAACTCGGGGTTCATCAACTGCAAGCCTGGCTGAAACAGTTCTGCGCGAATGAGCAAGGCAAGCACACCGCCCAGCATCAGCATGGTGAAGGCGAACAGCAGGTACAAAGTACCGATGTCTTTGTGGTTGGTGGCATACACCCAGCGACGCCAGCCGGTGGGGGCGTGGTCGTGATGATCATCGTGAGCATGATCGTGGTGGGCGTGGTGGTCTAGAACGGCACTCATGGTGATGACTTTCTGAATACTTTTAATCGGGGTACAGCCGCTCAGTGGCGAGCAGCGGCGACTTCAGCTGGCTGAACCAGTTGACCCGTCTTGTTGGACCAGTTGTTCTTGGTGTAGGTGATCACAGCCGAAATGTCTGTATCACTGAGCTGCTTCCATGAAGGCATGGCCGCGTTGTTTTGACCATTGAGCAGAACGGCAATTTGTTTGCCCTTGTCGGCATGGAGCACCACGGCGGAGCCATCCACCGCTTTGATGGCACCAGCGCCTTTGCCATTGGCCTGGTGGCAGGCCACGCAGTGGGTGGCGTACACCTTTTCACCGCGCTTGAGGCTGTCCTCCAGGGTCCAGACTTTGCTGGGGTCATCCAGCTTGGCGGCCATTTTTTTATTCTCCTCCGCCACCCAGGCCGAGTAATCCTTGGCCGCGAGTACCTTCACGTGGATCGGCATGTAGGCGTGCTCCTTGCCGCACAGCTCGGCACACTGGCCGTAAAAGTCTCCCGTTTCCCGGGCGGTAAACCATGTGTCACGCACAAAGCCGGGAATTGCATCCTGTTTGACGCCAAACGAGGGCACCATCCAGGCATGAATCACGTCAGTGGCGGTGGTAATGATGCGGATTTTCTTGCCCACCGGCACCACCAGCGGGTTGTCCACTTTGAGCAGGTAGTCGTTCACACTTTGGTCTGCCTTGGGCCCACCCTCATCAGACATGGCACGCTGCGCCGCGTCCAGTGACGAGATGAAGGCAATGCCCTCGCCCTCGCCCTTGAGGTAGTCGTAACCCCATTTCCACTGCATGCCGGTGGCCTTGATGGTGAGGTCGGCGTTGGTGGTGTCTTTCATCATCACCACCACTTTGGTGGCTGGCAAGGCCATGCCGATCACGATCAGGAAAGGCAGCACCGTCCAGATGATCTCCACCGTGACCGATTCATGGAAATTGGCTGCTTTGTGGCCGACCGACTTGCGATGCTTCCAGATGGAATAAAACATCACCGCAAACACGCCCACAAAGATGACCGTGCACAAAATGAGCATCATCCAGTGCAACCAGGCTTGCTCTTCGGCAATTTGGGTCACCGGCCGGTGCAAATTGAGCTGGTTGACCGCTGGCCCTCCGGGCAAATCACTGACTTTGGCCGCATGCACAGCGGTAAACGCCACGCTGCCAACCCAAGCACTTGTTGCCAGCCAGGTGCCAGCCAATGTATTGAGAATGCTCTTCATCATGTCCACTTTTTTTTGTTGCCTCAAATTAACCTAATCTGACTCGACAAACCAGCATGCCTGCTGCGCTCCCTGCAAAGGGGGGCACCCCGCACCGACTCCGAAAACAGAGTCAGGCACCCGACTCGGGTTCGCGGCGGATTGTAGCCCACACACCAAATCAATCAGGGCCTGTCAAGCCCATTTCTCAAGAATCGCGTGGATTTTTTTTGCGCTGGTTCAAGGTTTCGCGCATTTGCGCGAGCGAAAGCACGGTTTCAGGCCGCATAGCCAGCCGAGGTGCCGGCTTGAAAGCATGGCCGTAGATAACTTCAAAGGTGAGCTGCAAAGGCGCGCCCGCCAGCGCTTGCTGCAATTGCCCGTGCCAGCCACGCCCACGCAAGCCCGCAAAGCGCTGGGGATGCAAGTTGCGCCCCAAACCGCGCAACTCCTGCAGCAGGCGCTGCGGGGTCTCAAAAGTCAGGGTAATGCGTTCCATATCCATCACCGGCTCGGCAAAACCAGCCCCCGCCAGCATGTCGCCCCAGTCGTGCATGTCGGTGAACTCATGCGAAGGCGCGGGCCAGCCCAGGCGCTGGTAAAGCCCGCGCAACTCCATCAAGGTGTCCGGCCCCAGACAGGAAAACATCAAAAACCCATCCACCGCCAGCGCGCGGTGCCACTGCGCCATCAAAGCCTGCGGGTCTGCCGCCATGTGCAAGGCCATGTTGGCCCACAGCATTTGAACGCTGCCCTCGCCCGGCATCTCACAACGGGGGGCTTTAGCCGTCCAGCGGGCTGGTTTCCACCACGATTTTGCTATATTTTTAATAGCTGCTTGCGCACGTTCTGCCTGCGCCGCAGCCATAAAACACTGTGCATCCGGGTAGCGCCGAGCCAGCAGCTCATGCGCCTGCAGGCCACCACGCAGCGGCTCCCAGTGCGCCCAGCTTGCAGGCTGGCGTTTGATCCAGTCCAGCCGCTCCTGCATGCGCCGCGCCACTTCTTCATGCAGCCACGGCGACGCGCTGGTGGGCAAATGCTGCCAGCGTTGGGCAGCCTGGGGGTCAATGGTGGGGGGGCGCTGGGTGGACATGGTGTGGGAGGGGTGAACGGGCGAGTGCTTGGTTGCAGAAGTCCGCGTCACATCGAAAAGTGCTTTGCGCCTTGCACTCGCAGATGCAAAGCACTTTGAATGTCGCGAGATTTCTGCAACCAGGCACTAGTATATTGACCTGATGTTCAGCCGCCTTTTCAAACGCCTGTCGCACGCCCTGCCCAGCCAGTGCCTGGTGTGCCGCGCCTGGCCCGCCCAGACGGTTTGCGAAGCCTGCGTGAACCGCTTTGCCCAGCCCCAAGCGCGCTGCCAGACCTGCGCCCTGCCCGTTCCCACCGGCGTTGGCCAGTGCGGTGCCTGCATCATCCACCCGCCACCGCTGGACGCCTGCCTGGCCGCAGTCTCTTACGACTACCCTTGGTCAGACCTGATCGTGGGCTATAAATTCCACGGCCAGCCAGGGCGCTCAAGCGCCTTTGCCCTGTTGCTGCGCAGCACGCCATGGGTAGAGCCCGCGCTGGACGCTGCCGATGCGGTGGTGCCCATGCCACTGTCAAACCAGCGCCTGCAAACACGCGGCTTCAACCAGGCGCTGCTGCTGGCACGGCAACTTGCGCCCACAAAAACAAACCACCGCCTG
Source organism: Candidatus Rhodoferax bjergmarkensis (assembly GCA_016708345.1). Taxonomy (GTDB): domain Bacteria; phylum Pseudomonadota; class Gammaproteobacteria; order Burkholderiales; family Burkholderiaceae_C; genus Rhodoferax; species Rhodoferax bjergmarkensis. Next base: position 585,041 of record JADJFX010000003.1, on the reverse strand, counting down.
CTGCTGCGCATTTTGGACACGCCTGCGCAAAGCTCACTCAAACGCGCCGAAAGATTGGCCAGTGTGCAGCACGCCTTTGCCACCGAACCCCTGCTACACCACCAGATTCAAGGTGCACGGCTGGTGCTGGTGGACGATGTGATGACCAGCGGAGCCTCGCTGTTCGCTGCCGCAAAAACCCTCAAAGCGGCAGGTGCGGCGCACGTCACCGCCGTCGTGATAGCCAGAACTGAATAGACCCTCACTTTCTGCACTGCAGGCCGACGCAGAGGACAATACACACCATGTTTCATATCGTCCTGGTCGAACCCGAAATCCCGCCCAACACAGGCAACATCATCCGCCTGGCGGCCAACACCGGCTGCACGCTGCATTTGATTGAGCCGCTCGGCTTTTCCATGGACGACAAACACATGCGCCGCGCCGGGCTGGACTACCACGAGTACGCCCAGCTCAAGCGCCATGCCAGCTGGCCAGCGTTTTTAGCCACCGAACAGCCAGCCCCGCAGCGCATGTTCGCCCTGACCACCCGCGCCACCCGGCTCGTGCATGAGGTGGGGTTTGCCCCGGGCGACTGGCTGGTGTTTGGCGCAGAGACACGCGGGCTGTCCGAAACAGTGCGCCAGTCCTTCAGCCCGGAGCAAGGCCTGAAACTGCCCATGCTGCCCGGCCAGCGCAGCCTGAACCTGTCCAACGCCGTGGCGGTGACGGTGTTTGAGGCCTGGCGGCAAAACGGCTTTGGCGCGGCAGGCCGGTAACAGCCATCAACGAAGCCACTATGGAAAAACTCCAGCTAACTTCCATGATTCGCACCCATGAACTGGACAAGCTTCTGCGCCCGCTGGGCAGCCCAGTTTTGTCTTAACGCCGCTGCCCCAGCGTCCAGCGCACGATGTCGGCCGCGCCCATGGCACCGGCTTGGCGGGCGACTTCTTTGCCATTGGAGAACAGGGCCAGTGTGGGAATGCTGCGGATATTGAAGCGGTGCCCCAAACCCGGCACCGCTTCGGTATCCACCTTGACCAGCCGCACCTTGGGCTCCAGCTGGGCCGCGGCTTGTTCAAAGGCCGGTGCCATCTGGCGGCACGGCGCGCACCAAGGGGCCCAGAAGTCAACCAGCACGGGAATCTGGCTGCGGCTGATGTGACGGTCAAAGTTGGCCTCGTTCAGGGCCAAGGAATGCGCCACAAACAGCGCCTGGTGGCAGCTGCCGCAATCGGGCGCGTTGGCCAGATCACTCTGGCGCACCCGGTTGGTGGTATGGCAATGGGGGCAAACAATGTGCAAAGAATCATTCATGGCAGTTACCTTTCTTGGCAACAGATGACGGTCAACACACCTGCGTTCAAGCCCTGCGGCCCGGCCATACCCTACAAAGTATGGGTGCGGTCGCCGTGGGTGAAACCCATGGCATCCCACGCCTCATCCTTGCACAGGCCAATCACTTTGAACAGCTCACCCATTTCATGCTCCATGATCAGCTTTTGCGCCATGGTGCGCTCTGGCAGCGTGGCGTTTTCCAGCCGTTGCAGCAAACCGCAATTCATCAAAAAGCGCGCTTGCGTGCAGTAACCCAGCACGCTCAAGCCCGCATCTTGCGCGGCCAAGGCAATGCCGGTGAAATTGACGTGGGCGGTGATGTCTTTAAGGCCCACGCTTTGCAGCGGGTCGGTATCCGATTGATGGCCCTGGTGGCACATCACAGTGCCCATGTGGCGCTGGGGGTGGTAGTACTCGTGCTCGGGAAAGCCGTAGTCGATCAAAAAAACAGCGCCAGCGCTGAGCTTGTCGGCCAGCGTGCGCACAAAAGACTCGCCCTGCGGGTGAATTTCGGTCAGGTAGTCGTGTTCGCCTTCTATCGGCAGCGGCGGGCGCAGATCGCTCTCACGGTCTTGCCATACGAAGGTGGCGGCGGCGTCACCCTGCGCTGCATTGGGCGCTAGAGTCACGCCGCGCTCATACCAGTGGCCCTTGATACGCGCCAACAGTTTGACCGGCATGGCGTCGAGCACCTCATTGCCAATCACCACGCCTTGCAGCGTGGCGGGCAGCTCGCTCACCCACTGAACGTGATCAAGATAGTTGGCCAGCTTTAATTGCTGACGCGCGCGCAAAGTTCCCGACAAATCCACGATGCGGTACTGTGGTAACGGCAGGCCCAGGCTCTGGAACGTTTGCAGCAGCTGCAGCGCCAGCGCGCCCGAGCCTGCGCCAAACTCCCAGACCTCACTTGTTTGAGTGACCTGCAGTGCCTGCGCCACCTGCGCGGCCAAGGTCTGGCCAAACAGCGGCGTCATCTCTGGGGCGGTGACAAAGTCACTGCCCCCCGCTGCGTCCTGTGACTTCGCCGCAGACGGCATGGTGCCGAATTTGACACTGTCGTTGGCGTAGTAGCCCAGGCCCGGCGTGTACAGGGCCAGCGCCATGAATTCGTCAAAGCCGATCCAGCCGCCCGCGTGTTCAATGGTCTGCGCTATTCGGGCTAATAGGGGGCTCGGTAAAATGTCGGGTTTTGTCATACCCTGCGAATTGTCCCCGAATGTCCACCCCCTGCCTTGATCGCACGGTTCTTGTCACCGGCTCTGCCAAACGGCTGGGGCGCGAGATTGCCTTGGCGCTGGCCAAAGACGGCTGGCAGGTGGCGGTGCACTACCGTGATTCGGCTGAAGATGCTATTAAAACAGTAGCTGATTGCGCAGCATTGGCGGGCGCAAGCGCCTTATTTCGTGCTGATTTAGCGGATGAGGCCGCCGTCAGGCATTTGCTGCCACAGGTCATCGAACGCTTTGGTCAGGTGGACGCGGTGGTCAACAGCGCCTCCACCTTCGAGCACGACAGCGCCGCCAGTTTCACTTTTGACGCCATGGACAAGCACTTGCGCGGCAACACCGGGGCTGCGATTCTTCTGGCGCAGGCGCTGCACGCACATGTGACTGCACGCCAAGGTACAGACAATGGCCCGTCCGGCGTGGTGGTGAACCTGCTGGACCAGAAGCTGTGGAACCAGAACCCTGATTTTTTCAGCTACACCCTCTCGAAAGCCGCGCTGGAAGCGGCCAACACCATGCTGGCCATGGCGCTGGCACCGCAGATTCGCGTGGTGGGCGTGGCCCCCGGCCTGACGCTGACCAGCCACATGCTGACCCCCGAGAAATTTGCGGCGCTGCACAAGCTGTCACCGCTGGGGCGTTCGTCCACCCCCGCCGATGTGGCCGCCACGGTGAAGTTCGCCATCGACAACCAGTCCATCACCGGGACCACGCTGCTGGTCGATGGTGGCCAGCACCTGATGAAGTTCGAGCGCGATTTTTCACTGCTGTGAAACCCACAGCGAACCTGCCCCTGCCCATGCCCCACACCCTTGGTACCCAAACCCTCACCCTCACCGGCTTGCGCTTTGACGCCAACCTGGGGATTCTGGAAACTGAAAAGGCCGCCCCGCAGCCCATTCAGGTGGACGCTGAGCTCAGCCTGGGCCCGCAGCCACTTCTGCCTCGTGATGACGACATTGGCCACGTGCTGGACTACCGCAAGGTGCGCAAAATCATCATTGACGAATGCACGGCCGAACACGTCAACCTGCTGGAGAGCCTGATTGGCAAGCTGGCCAACCGGCTGATGAAGCTGCCCGGCGTGCTGGGTGTGCGCGTGAAGATCGCCAAGCTGGAAATTTTTGACGACTGTGAAGTCGCCATCCGCATTGAAACCGGGCAGTGGTAAGACGCCATTGCATCGCCATTGCCATTGCCCATAGAAACTGAAAACCAAGGAAAAGTATGAGTGCCGTCTGGACAGAAAATGAAACCGTTACGCCGCCGCAAGAGGTCAGAATAGACGCCAAAATCGAGCGCGAAACCCACAAGCTGGAAAAGCGCCTGTGCCGCCAGGTGGGCCAAGCCATCATCGACTACAACATGATCGAAGAAGGCGACCGCGTGATGGTGTGCCTGTCAGGCGGCAAGGACAGTTATGGGCTGCTGGACATTTTGCTCAAGCTGCAGGCCCGGGCGCCCATCAGTTTCGAGCTGATTGCCGTCAACCTGGACCAAAAACAGCCTGGCTTTCCAGACCACATCCTGCCCGACTACCTGAAAAAACTGGGCGTGCAGTTTCACATTGAGACGCAGGACACCTACAGCATCGTCAAAAAAGTGGTGCCCGAGGGCAAGACCATGTGCAGCCTGTGCAGCCGCTTGCGCCGGGGCATTTTGTACCGCGTGGCCGATGAACTCAAGATCACCAAAATTGCACTGGGCCACCACCGCGACGACATGTTGCAAACGTTTTTTCTGAACATGTTTTTTGGCGGCAAACTCAAAGGCATGCCACCCAAACTGGTGAGCGACGACGGCGGCCACATCGTGATCCGACCGCTGGCCAATGTGGCCGAAAAAGACCTGATCCGCTGGGCCGAACACCGCCAGTTCCCCATCATCCCGTGCAATCTGTGCGGCAGCCAGGAGCACCTGCAGCGCAAGCAGATCGGCAACATGCTGCGCGATTGGGAAAAGCAGTACCCGGGCCGCACCGAAACCATGCTCACCTCCTTGCAAAACGTGGTGCCCTCGCACCTGATGGACCACAAACATTACGATTTCAAGAACATCAAGGTCACCGGCGTACCGGATGCAGATGGCGACAAGGTGTTTGACGAAGAAGAGTTTCCAACTACCACCCTGCCCGGTTTGCAGGTGCTTAATTTCGCAGCTTGAGTCTTTTTGCGCCACAACACACAGCCATGCAGGCCACCCGCATCATTGCCATTCGCCACGGAGAAACTGCCTGGAACGTGGACACACGCATCCAGGGCCAGCTCAATGTTGAATTGAACGAAACCGGTCGCTGGCAGGCGGGCCGGGTCGCCAAAGCGCTGGTGGGTGAGCGCATTGCGGCCATTTACGCCAGTGACCTGCTGCGCGCGTGGGAAACAGCCCGCTCGATTGCCGACGCAACAGCAGGGCCGCTGCACGCCCACGAAGGCTTGCGCGAACGCGGTTTTGGTGTTTTTCAGGGGAAGACATTTTCCGAGATCGAAGCCACCTGGCCCGATCAGGCCCTGCGCTGGCGCAAGCGAGACCCGCACTGGGCACCCGAGGGGGGGGAGTCGCTGCTGGACGTGCGCCAACGCATTTTGCAAACCCTGGGTGAGGTGGCCAGCCGGCACATGGGCGATCAAATTGTGCTGGTTGCGCACGGCGGCGTGATGGATGTGCTGTACCGCGCCGCCACCGGCCAGGATGTGCAGGCAGCGCGCACCTGGAACCTGGGCAACACGGCCATCAACCGGCTGCTGTGGACTCCCCAAGGCTTGAGCTTGGTGGGCTGGGCTGACACGCGCCACCTCGAAGCAGCCGGGCTGGACGAATCCAGCACCTGATTGCTTTTCAGATCAATTAAACCCGGTCAGATAAAACGCCGCCCAAAACGCAGGATGGGCGAACTTGGCACGGGTTTCGATCTGCGCCTTGCGCAGGGCATCACGACGCCCCCCTTTTTGAATGTGCTCGTACATACGCAACATCAAAAACGCCGTCGCATCGTCATCGACCTCCCACAAGGAGGCAATCACGGTGCTCGCACCGGCATACAAAAAGCCCCGGGTCAGACCCACCACATCGTCACCACTGGCCACCGAGCCCAAGCCGGTCTCGCAGGCAGACAGGGTGACCAGTTCAGCGTCGAGCTGGAGTTGGTACAAATCTGATACCGTCAGGCGCCCGTCGTTCTGGCCATCTGGCGACAGGATCAAACCCGAGTGCAGCGGCTTGGCGGCGTCAAACTGGCCGTGCGAGGCCACGTGGATAAAAGTGGCATCCCCGGCCAAGGCTCTGAACGCGGTTTTGGAGGCCTGTTTGCGCAGCAACAAGGTTTGCGCGGAGAAAGTTTTGGCCAGCGCCTGCGCCTCCTGCTGGGCTCCCGGCAGGTCATAAGCGGGGTTGTTGAGGTCCGGGTTGCCCAAAATCAGCATGCGGGTGAGCTTGTCGGTTTCCGACGGGCGCAAATATTTCAGCACGCTGGAGCTGGGCAGCATACGCAAACTGTAACGGTCCAACAGGTCTTGCTTGCCGTCGTTCAAGGCGGCAAACGGCAGGTAATGCAAGGCACCGTGCGCTACCACCGTCAGCCGTTTGATCCCCGTACCAATCTTCAGGGGGGCGATCAGGCGGCTGTACAGGGATCGCAAGGGGGCGCTCACCTCATCCTGGTTTTGCAGTTCCTTGCGTAGTTTTCGAATTTCGTCGTCCATGCCTTGCGCGTTAATCTCGGTGCCGCTCACCGCACCGCGCTGCACCAGGCTGGCATACAGGCGCGGGCCATGGGCAAAGTAGACCAACAAGGCTTCGTCAGCACCCAAAATCTTTTGCACCTCGGCCACGTCCAGCGAGGACACGCTGACCAGCGACGCCATGGCGGGCGGCAACTCCTTGGCCAGCACGCGTGAAGAAGTGGCGCTGCGCGATGTCACCGCAGCCGATGTTTGCTGGCGCGCATCCAGGTCAGCCTTGCCAAGCCGGTCCAGCACATCCTGAATTTGGGCAGCATTTAAGTGCGCGCGCTTGGGCGCTGCAATGCTGGTGCGGCTGGCCAGCATGTCCACCAAGGCGCGTGATTTGGCGCGCTCCATGGTTTCAAAAGCGGCACCGTGGCGACCGAGCTTGTACTGAACTTCCACCAGACCCGCATAAATGGCTTGTTTATCGCCCACAAAACCGATTTTGTTGGCCTCAGTGCTGATGGAGGCGCGTTGCTGCTCAACCACATCTGCCGCCCGGCCCAACAAGTCTGCAGCAAGTGCCAGCTGATTTTCCTGCACCGCAATGCGCGCCCGGTCCAGCAAAACCAGCCAATAAATTTCGCCGTTGGCGGCAATTTGGGGCACGCTGAGCATGCGGTCATAACCGGCTTTGGCTTCCTCCATGCGGCCCAACTCATAGAGTGCCTTGTTTTGCATAAAGCCGCGCGGCAGTTCAATCCACACCCAGTTGTTGATGCCGCGCAAAAAGGCACCGCTGGCCAGGTTGTCCAAAAACGAGCGCAGCCCCAGTGTTTTGTCCAGCGCCAGTGCATCCAGCGTTTTTTGCCAGCGCCCCAGCGCCATGTTGACCCGCGCCATGGCCAGTGATTTGGCACCGATCTGATCCCCGCCGAGCATTCCCAGGGGCAAGGCCTCCAGTTCTGCGGCGTATTTTTCGGCATCGGCGCGCTTGCCCAAAAGGCCCGAGGCGAGTGAGCGCGCAGCCAGGGCGTTGATGAGAATATCGACGTCGTCGCTGTCCTCGCTGCGGTACCAGGCCAGCACCCGCTCGGTCTGTGCCATGGCCTGCTCATATTCGCCCAGCTCAATCAAGGCCTCCGCCCGCATCTGGTAGGCTGTGGCCGTGGCGTCGTCCAGCCCAAACAGGCGGCTGCGTTTGTCGGATGCGGACAATGCTTTTTCAAAGCTGTCCAGGCAGTCCATGATGCGGCTGTAGCGCTTGATGCGCGAGTAGGCAAAACACAGCGCATGCCAGTCCGCCACCTTCATGGGTTCGCGCCCGACCATCTGTTCGATGCCCTGCGCCAGTTCGTCAAATTTTCCGGCGCCGGCCAGGCTGATCTGGGCATTGCCGGACAAGGCCAAGGCTGGCAGGGAGAACCATACCATCAGCCCCCCCATCACCAAGGCCCGCCACGTGCGCCCGCAGATCACTCCAAGACGCAACATGGTGAACGCTCCTGAAAAAGTCGTCAGAACCAGTAGCCGAGGTTCAGACGAATGCCATGCACATCATTTTGACCCTGCAGGTAAGTCAGCCCGGCACGGAAGTAACTGCGCGCCGTGTTGGCACCTTTGTTGGTTCCCAAAGTCACTCCGATTTCGTTGTATTGGTTCGAATACAAATCGGTGCCGGTGTAGAGGGTGTTGACGAATGAGAACTCCAAGGCCATTTTTTTGCCCATTACTGTGGTCGGCACGGAGGCCATCACGCCGTTGCGAAATACGGTGTTGCTGATTTTCGGGTCAAAGGAATAGTCACTGACAGTGAATTTGCTCGACTGGTAAACACCCACCATGTTGCCAAAGGCCAAGTCATAACCTTGCATGCGCAGGGTGTACTGGCTGGTCAGCGACACAGCCATCATGGCCGATGCAGAACCCAAATCCACACTGCCCGCAATGCCGTAGCCCGCAGCAGGCACCAAAGCCCACTCGTCGTTCATTGGCACGCGATAAGACGCGCCCAAATTGATGCCGTAAGACTTGGCACCAGACACTTCAGTCACCGTGATAGGTGCATAAATGGTCAGTTGGCGGCGGGGGTCCATATCGCGGCGGAAGGTGTAGGACAGAGGCAAGGTGGTCACATTGCTGGTCAGCCCGGCTTGGGTAAAGCTGCCAAAGCCCAAGCCAATCCCAATCAAATTATTGGTAGGCTCGCTGCCAGTGGATTCTGCTGACTTGACGTTGGAAGCAAAATTTGTGAAGTTGCGGTCAAAATCGTCAGACACCATGCGCGACTGCATGGAGCTTGGGTTGCCCGCAACCGGGTCGATAGGCGACGTTTTGGCCAGCAGTTGTTGCAACCGGTTCAAAATATCACCACCGGAGTTTTTCAGATAGGCTTCAACGTCGTCCAAGTTGGCGTCACGCGTGCCTTTCAGGTTAAAAACTTCCTTCACATTCAATCCGGGAATATCCAGCGTAATCGCCGTCGTGTTGGTGGTAGTGAGTACCAGCGGCAGTCCTCGATAGCCAAAGCGGATCACGGCCGGGCTGGTGTTGGTATAAGCGGCGTCAACTGCGGACAGGCCGCCATTTTGGGTCTTGTCAAACAGCTCCGTCACGGTCGAAAAACTCGCCGATGACGCCGCACCGGTGATGGTGTCGGTTGCCGGGTTGTAACTGCCCCCGGTGGCGACCGTCAAATCGAATGCCTTGTCACTCAAAAACGGGCCGGCCATAGCACTGTGCTGAACGGCCCACAGGCCAGCCGCCACCGCCGTCAAACGCAAACCATGAGTCACTTTAGAACGAATTGCAATCATGTTGATTCCAAAAAATGTGATTAAAAAGGCATTTTTACACACCGCCAGTTGAAATTTTGACATTTCCCATGCCGATCTTACCCCTGCAGCAGGTCACCAGGCATTTTTGACCAGCCGCTATAAACGCAGTTTGCCCGATACAAGTTAACCCCGAACACGTCAAAATTTCTGCTCATTGCCTCTGCAAAGCATCAAAATAGGCAGCTTCGTCCGCAACCAGGCGCTCCACCTTGTCGCCAGCCTCTTCTACATCGCACAAAGCAGCAAAACCATGCGTCACCAGATTGTGAAAACTGCCCAAACCGGCCAGATGTGTCGGCAGTTTGGCCAGCTTGATGACGTGCCAGGCATTTCTGTCGTGCAACAAGCCCAGCAGCAAGCGGGTGAAACTCAGTAGCAACTCGCCTTGTTGCTTGCGTTCGATCAAACGGTTTTGCTGGCGAACGGCATTGGCGTAGGCCACATCGTCAATGACGGCACAGCGCATTGACATCAGTATTCGGGTGAGTTCATCGTCCAGCGATGACGTGATGGCCGTAAAAGACACGGCCACTTGCACCAGTTCAAAATCATCGAACAAAGTGCCCAGAACGCGCTCGGCCGACGCCAATTTCCCCTTGAGCGGGGTCAGGTCAATGCCGCGATAGACCTCATCGACAATGAAGTCGAGCAGGTTTCCATCCGCAAAGTTAAGGTACCAGTTCTGGTGGGTGCAGCGCATGCGCGCACTTTGAAAGGCTTGCAAAGATGACAGGCCCTGCATAAAACCGGGGTTCGCCGCGTAGCGCGGCAGCAGCAGGGTTGCCTGCACGTCATTCGTCATCTGGCGCAGCACAGCCTTGCCAGCGCAGGTGTTCACATCAGCCACCACTGGATGATGCCAGCCACAAAACCCAGCACACCACCAATCACAATCAGCTTCCACTCATCTTCTTCCACCACAGGGTGCAGCAGATCGTGAAAATCTTGCACCGGCAACTCACCCAAGCGGGTGGACAGTGTGGATTCAATCTGCAGTGCGGTGTTGATCAAATTCTGCGCCTCTTTGTCCAGCGGGTGCATCAAGTCAAAAGCCCGGCCTGCTGCAAAATCCACCGCCCCCTTGAACTGCTTGACGCCCAAGGTGGCCATGGCAAGTGGTTTGAACTTGAACCTGAAATCATCCACCGTGACGCTGATTTCTCGCTGAATTAGCTCCTGTATGCGACGCACAGACACTTCACGGCTCAGCACCTCGTTGGTCAGCACCTCCGCCGTGATCAAGTGGTTGGCAAAAAACTGACCGTAAGCCGCTGAGACCTCCTTTTGCCGCTTGAGGAAAATCCCCTGAAACACAAAAGGGCCATAACGGTTTGGCTGAAGTGGGCGAAACACCATGTACAGCGCCAGCCAGTTGGTCACATAACCCACCAAGGCACCAAATACTGGCAGCACCCACCACAACGGATAAGCCTCCCAGATGAAGATGACCGGAATGCCCAATGGAACGCCCAGATAAAAACCGCTGCGTGAAATGAACTGAAATTCTTTGTCGCAAGCATCGGAAAACAACTTGACCAGCAGCTCTGATTCACGCGACAGACGATCGGTTATCAAGGCGTTGATGTCCATCAGGCCATCGGCCTCGCTTCGTACATCCACAATAAAATTGGCAATGATGACGGGCAACCTAGCCCGCACCGCGCTGTAAACCATGTCCCGGAGTTTTTTGGGAGCCATGGCCCAGGCAAATTCAGTGACATGCAAGCCCCGCACGGTCGTTTTTTCAACCATGGCATCAACTATCTCTTCTACATGCGGATCGATCCGGCGCTGGATCACGCGGGCCAAGTCATCGGGATCAACGCGTTCGAGCAGTTCAGACTGGGTAACAATTTTGCTCAGGCTGTTGTTGATCAGGGTGCGGGCCATTTTGGCCGAGTTGGCTGGCACGATACCCTGCCAGCCAAATGGCCGCCAGCCCACATAGTTGATGGGCCGCATGATCATCTTGACGGCCAGCCAGTTGGTAAACCAGCCCACAAGGCCGCCGACCAGCGGAATGGTGATCCAATTTAACAGTACGGTAGCGTTCACGGGAATCCAATCAACTTTTTTAAATAACAGAATTAAACAACAGCTAATCTGCACTCTGGCTGCACTTTGTTCAGTGCAAGTCTTATTTTGCCATGTTCATTATTTCTGTTTATGCAGTGCAGTAGCACTCTGACATGGCGTAGCGCGCCATGTCAGCACAAGCAAGTGCAAGCGTTATGCCATGCGCGTCCGGTCTAGGTCCGCAATCATTTGCTCGCCGGTCAGCTCAGGAGCGGCCAAACCGTTGAAATACTGGCCCATGCCGGACTTGACATAGTACGGACGAATGCGCGGGGTCAGCAGGCCGATGTCACGGATATTGGGCACCAATCGCGTCATCATGGTGTGACGGAAACGCAGCATGCCGGGGGAGTTGGTCACCAGCTGACGCCACTGGTCGCGCGTTACGCTGGTGCCGCCGTACCAGTCGTCATAAACCTCAAACGCCATGAAGCGGTTGCGCATGAGCAAGGCCACTTCATAAGCCCAGTCTTCGCGTTCGTCGCGCTCTTTGGCACTGATGCTTTCGGCAAAATGCTCTTTAAGGGCCAGCACGCCGTAATGCACATGGCGTGCTTCGTCTTGAATGACGTATTTGAGCAACTCCTTGAGCAAGGGTTCGGTCGTGCTTTGGTAGAGAAAGCTGAAGGCTCCCAGCGCCACGCCCTCCACCATGATTTGCATGCCCAGAAATTTCATGTCCCAACGTGCGTCGGTCATCAAGGCATCAATGATGACGAACAGGTTGTCATTGATGGGGTACATCTTGCCCAGTTTTTCGCTCAGGTATCGGTGAAAAACCTCCACATGGCGGCCTTCGTCCACGACCTGGGTGGAACCGTAGAGCTTGCCGTCAAAAAACTGAACCGACTCAGTCACTTGCGCAGCCGCCAGCAGCGCCCCTTGCTCGCCATGTAAAAACTGCGAGAGCATCCAGCTCGACATGTCGTGCATCATTTTCGGGTGCTCGGATGGCTTGATGGAGATGCCCAATTTGGCCGCCACCTTCAGGTCAATCATGTCAATGGGTGCAATGGGCACATTTTTGTCCAGCGGGTCCACCGAGGTGTGCCATGGCAGGCTGGAGCCATTCCACTGGCCGAGCTTGGCGCGCTCGTACAGCTCATGCATTTCGGGGTGGTCATGCGGATACGACCAATTGAAATGCGCTTTGTGGTTGGCCTGCATTTCAGAAACATCATTGCGCTTGCCCGACTTGAGCACCAGGCCACGCATGGCTGACGGGGCCATCGAGCGCAGCACTTTCGGGTTTTTCATCTCGGTCATGATGTCCACAACATCAAGCATTTCATCGACCCGGTTTTGAACACGGGGGGACAGCATTGGGCGAATACGGTCAAGTTGGGCAAACATATATCAGCTCCTCTAAATAGTGTGGTTCTGTTGGCATGAATAACTGGAAATTGACTTCAAAATCAGTGCGACTGCGGCGGATCAATTTCGAAGCTCACCGCGCAGCAGGGCCGGGCAATGCACGACAACGCATAGCCTTGGGCTTTTTCTTCGGGCAACAGGCAATTGGGTTCGGGCATGTCCACCTCGCCCTCAAGAATCTTTACGCGACAACGGCCACAGCCCCCCAGCGTGCAGGAAAACAGCATGGGCGCACCGCTGGCCAAACCGGCCTCCAGCAAGGTTTGGCCAGGCTGCGCAGTTTCGGTCCAAGTTTGCCCTTGGGCATGCACTGAAACTGTTTGCCTTTCAAAGCGGGCACTGTCTGGCGCACCTGCGGCCGGGGTGAATTTTTCCTGGTGAAACCGTTCCGCTGGAAACCCCCTGGCCACAAGTTCGTCCAGCACGCCCTGCATGACAGGGCTCGGTCCACAGGTGTACACCTCCAAGTCGCCAAGTGCTGATGTGGCAAGAATTCCGTCGAGCAAGCCGGCAAACATGGCCCGGTCAAGACGCCCGGTTTCACCCTGCCATGCTTTAGGCGGTTTCTCAAGTACATGCGTAATGGCAAAGCGGTCTGGATGCTGCTTCACGAGCGCATTTAAAGCCGCATAAAAAATGGTGTCTTTTTTGCTGCGGTTGCCATACAGCAGCTCAATATGCGACAGCGGCTCCTGAGTCAACACGGTGCGCACCATCGACATCAAAGGCGTGATGCCACTACCCCCGCCCACCAAAAGCAGTTTGCGCGCCTGTGCAGTACTTGGCTCAAGCACAAAGCTGCCTGATGGCCCCAGCACACGCAAGGTGCTGCCCGCAGTGAGCTGGTCGTTCAGCCAGTTGGAGACCTTGCCATTGGCAACCCGTTTGACCGTGATGGTGACCGTGGTGTTGTCTTGGGCTGCACTGGAAACGGAGTACGCACGCCGGTATTCCTGCCCGTCAATGGTCACGATGACGGTGTAAAACATTCCGGCTTTGAACTCGATGGCACCACCATCCGCGCGGGCCAGCACGATGCTGACGGCATCCGCCGTCTCACGCACCACACCAAGCACGTTAAGCGTCGACGGCGACAAAACCGACTGCTGGGGCGATGCCGGGCGGCGATGAGGTGCCGGGTGCAAGGTGGTGCGGTAAAGCACTGGCTTGCCACCGCCCCCTTTGGCTTTCGTCTTCTTGAGCCCTGCCACTTGCAATGCGAGGCTCACCACATCACGGCGAAGTGCATTGAGGGTTCGGAAAAGGGCCATGTCAAACTTCTTTCAATCGAATTAACTTGACCTGAGTCTATTTTTTGCTGCCCCATCAGCCAAGGTTGTGAATTGACAAGCACAGGTCATTTATTGACAATCGCCGCTCACCTCTACGTTTCACCCACCCCAAAGCACCCTGTGCAATCGCCGCCCCTCAAGCTCCCCATTTACTATCTGCACCAAGTCGCCGAAAAAATCAGCGATATGGGTGTCGATTTGCATGAGTGGCTGGCCAGAAGTCAGCTGCAAAAAAGTCAGCTCGATGATGTGAAACACACGCTGACTTTTTCGACTTTCCGGCAGCTGATTCTTGACGCCTTGTCGATGACCCAGGAGCCGGCACTGGGCTTGCTGATCGGCAGACGCTTGCTGCTCAACACCCATGGTGTGCTGGGCTATGCCGCGATGAATTGCGGCTCGCTGCAGCAAGCCATTGAAGTGCTGGGGCAGTACAGCCTGCTGCGCACCCCGCTGGTCACGCTGAACCATGAAATTGACGGCCAGCAACTGCGTGTCACCGTCTCTGAGAACTACCCGCTGGGCGACATCCGCATTGCGATGCACGAAGTGACGATGCTGGGTGTCAAAAACGTGGTGGACTATCTGGCTGCCGGAACACAGCCCGTCACGCAAGTCATGTTTGCGTTTGCCAAGCCCGCTTACGCCGCGCTGGCCCAGGAGATATTCCAGTGCGAGGTCAGCTATGACCAGCCGTGGACTGGTTTTGTGTTACCCGCCGACATTGCCGCCCAAGCACTGAACCGTACGGACCCCAACACCTACCGCGAAGCCTTGATGATTTGCCAGAGCGAGCTGGACAAAATCATTCAGGACCAGTCGCTTGCCATGCGGGTTCGGCGGGTGCTGATTGAGCGCAGCAATGCATTTCCGTCGCTGCAGCTCACGGCGCGTCTCTTTCACATGACCCCCCGAACCCTGCACCGCAATTTGCTGGAAGAAGGAACTTCGTACCGGGGCATTCTGGAGTCCGTGCGCCATTCGCTCGCGGCTGAACACCTCAAATCGGATCGCTTGAGTATTCAGGAAGTTGCATTTGCCCTGGGCTACACCGATTTGGCGAATTTCCGGCGCGCCTTCAAGCGCTGGGAGGGCGTGGCACCGTCCGAGTTTCGGCAGAAGACAGCCCCATCTACATCCCCGGCAAATCGGTAGTGCTTTGGGGCGGTGTCACGCCCAGGTGCCGGTAAGCGGCCAGCGTGGCAATGCGCCCGCGTGGCGTGCGCTGCAGGTAGCCTTGCTGAATAAGGTAGGGCTCAATCACGTCTTCAATGGTTTCGCGCTCTTCGCCAATGCTGGCGGCAATGTTGTCCAGCCCCACCGGGCCGCCGTCAAAACGGTGTATCACGGCCTCCAAAAGTTTACGATCCATCAGGTCAAAGCCTTGCGGATCGACATCGAGCATGGCCAGCGCACGGTTGGCAATGTCCAGCGTGATCTGGCCCACGCCTTTGACTTCGGCATAGTCGCGCACCCGCCGCAAGAGCCGGTTGGCAATGCGCGGCGTGCCGCGCGAGCGCCGGGCAATTTCAAAACCACCCTTTTCGTCGGTTGGCACCTTGAGCAAGCCGGCACTGCGGGTCACAATCAGCGCCAACTCTTCAGACGTGTAGAACTCCAGCCGCGCCACAATGCCGAAACGGTCGCGCAGCGGGTTGGTCAGCATGCCCGCACGGGTGGTGGCCCCCACCAGCGTGAAAGGTTGTAGATCAAGCTTGATGGAGCGCGCCGCCGGGCCCTCGCCAATCATGATGTCGATCTTGTAGTCTTCCAGCGCGGGGTACAAAATTTCTTCCACCACCGGGCTCAGGCGGTGAATCTCGTCAATAAAAAGAACGTCGTTCTTTTCCAGATTGGTCAACAAAGCCGCCAGATCTTTGGGCTTTTCCAGCACCGGCCCGCTGGTCTGGCGCAAGTTCACGCCCAGTTCATGCGCAATGATGTGCGAGAGCGTGGTTTTGCCCAGGCCTGGCGGCCCGAACAGCAGCACATGGTCGAGCGCCTCGTCGCGTTTTTTGGCAGCGCTGATAAATATTTCAAGCTGCTCACGCACCTTGGCCTGGCCCACGTACTCGTCCAGCAGCTTGGGGCGCAGGGCACGCTCAACCGCTTCCTCGTTGGGGGAGGCAGATGCTGCCGACACCATGCGTTTGGGAGGCGGTGCCAGGAAATCGTCGGTTTGAATGCTCACAGCAAGAGGGGGAAAGCGTGGTGGAGCCTGACTATAGCGTGCAAGCCGGGGCAATGCCCCTCAAGTGCGCGACTGCAATGACCGATAACATCGTACAGCTTGCCTATTAACAGGGCAGCACCCCAACTTGCACACTCAACCGGTCTGACTGACATGAACACGACGCCCCCCAAGCAGCCTGCCCGCGATTCCCTGGCCTGCGCCCAGTTTTTTCACAGCAGCACACGCACGCGACTGGCCTGGAGCGTGGCATCGAGCTTGGCGATGGCACTTGCAGCAGGTGCCCCCCTGAACGCACGGTCAGCCGACCACCCAGCCCCTGCAGCGCACGCAGACGCGCACGCCGAACCGGCCAAAAAAGCGCCCCCGGCAGCGGCTGCACCGGCCGCCACAAACGCCACCACCATTGGTGATCAAGTTCGGTCAGCCGTCGAGAGCGCAGCACCGGAGAAGAAAAACATCACTTTGGTCGTCAACGGCAAAGAAAAAAAATTCATCACCATACCTGAGCACGAAAAAATTGTTCCGGCTGAAGCACCGCACAAGACAGACGGTGCAATGGCCGTGCCAGCCGCCAAACATGGCCCGGCCGTTGCTGCACCGCGCGCCAAGAGCCAATACATTCGCGCCAAAACAGCAGCCCTTACCGGCCACAGCGCCCCCCATGGCAGCCCGGATGCCCACGGTGATGCCCATGGCGGCGAAGTGCATTGGAGTTACGAAGGCAGCACTGGGCCGCAAGCCTGGGGCAAACTCAAGCCTGATTTCAACGTTTGTGCCATCGGCAAGCGCCAGTCGCCCATCAACATTGAAGAGTCCGCCACACTGCAAGGCCCGGCCGAGCCGCTGCAGTTCAACTACCAGCCCTCCAGCGGCACCGTGGTAAACAACGGCCACACCATTCAGGTGGACTTGTTCGGCGACAACACCTTAACCGTGCGCGGCTCAACTTACAAGCTGCTGCAGTTTCATTTTCATACGCCATCCGAAGAGCAAATCAACTACCGCAATTTCGCCATGGTGGCGCATCTGGTCCATAAGAATGCCCAAGGGCAATTGGCGGTGGTGGCCGTGTTGCTGGACCCGGGCGTCGCCAATGCGCTGATAAATAAAGTCTGGACCTACATCCCGCTTGACACCAGCGACCAGGTTCGCCTGCCGGCCGGCATCATCGACATGAACGAATTGCTGCCCAAAGACCAGCGCTACTACCAGTTCATGGGCTCCCTCACCACGCCACCCTGTACCGAAGGGGTGCTGTGGATGGTGCTCAAACAACCCACCACCGTGAGCCGGGAACAAATCAAGCTCTTTACCCAGCTGTTCCCGCACAACGCGCGCCCGACGCAGCCGGTCAACGGGCGGGCGGTGCGCAATGCGCAGTGAAACCTGGCAGATGCGGCCACGAAATAGTGGTTAAAACATGGCTTTGCGCAGGTGGGGCGTGCGCATGCAGCTATTTAATTCATAGCATCCATTTCCCCCACTCACTCCCCCCGCCCCTCTCCCGCCCCGCCGGGCGGAAGAGGGGAGCTTTTAACAGCCCATTTGGCCGCATGTTTTAAGTGGATCAGTTCATCTCCAGCGGCAACCAAGTAGTCCGCTTCATCAAAACCGATACAAAATGAAATTGATGGATTTTTTCGTCGGGCTAGGCGAGAGGAGGCGACATAGCCGTAGCTATGGCAACGACGAACAACGACGCATAGCTATTGCGAGCATTTGCAACGACATCATTCAAGATGCCAGTCGCGTCGTAGTAGCGGTTTCTGCACTTGCCTAGGCGCTGTGCCAGTGCGGCGGCCAAACCCCCCCCCCCCCCCCCCCCCCCCCCCCCCCCCCCCCCCCCGGGCCGCGCCCCGCACCCGACTTTGAACACGCGGCCAAATGGGCTGTTGGCTCCCCTTTCTCGCCCGGCGGGGCGAGAAAGGGGTTGGGGGATAGAGTGGGGAAATAAGGTATTGCGCATATGGAACGTGCGCAGGCAGCTATACAATAAATAGCAAACAAGTCAACCAAAAACCACTCTACCTGGGCGGTGTAGCGTCCGCGACTTCGTCCGGCGCTTGGGTGTGCTTGATAAAGACTTGTGCGGCAAGAATGCCCACTTCGTACAGCAGCACCATGGGCACCAGCAGCGCAATCATGGACACCGGGTCGGGCGGCGTCACCAAACCGGCCACCGCGGCAGCACCGACCACAAAGTAAGAGCGAAATGACTTGAGCTGCGCAACCGTCACCATGCCCATGCGTGCCAGCACAATCACCACAATCGGCACCTCAAAAGCAACACCAAACGCAATGAACATGGTGACGACAAAGTCCAGATACGCCTCAATGTCCGGGCTCACGGCCACCGAAATGGGGGCCATTTTCTGGATGGCCGGAAAGGCTTGCCCGAAGACAAAAAAGTAACAGAACGCAGCCCCGAAGTAAAACAAAACCGTGCTGGCTGCCACCAGCGGCAGCACCAGTTTTTTCTCGTGCCGGTACAAGCCTGGTGCCACAAAAGCCCAAATTTGGTAAAGAATCCAAGGCAGCGACAAACCAATGGCCGCCAGCACTGTCACCTTGATCGGCACCAAAAACGGCGACACCACCCCCACCGCAATCATGCGCGAGCCTTCCGGCAAGGATTTGACCAGCGGCATGGCCAGCAAGTCATAAAGCTTGGACGGCCCCGGGTAGAACAGCAAGGCTGCCAGCACGGCCCCCACGCCATACAGCGCATGCAGCAGACGGTCACGCAATTCAAAGAGGTGTTCGACAAAAGGCTGCTCCGAACCATCGAGTTCGTCGGCTTTGCTGCCTTGCGGGTTGGCGGGGTCAGTCATCGGCTCACTTTGGGAGGTCGGTGCCGGGCTACACGGGCCGCTCCCGACAAAGCATTGGTTCGGGTGCCGGTACGGATCTTGTACCAGCGCGGCGTGGCACCCTGCTTGAGGCGCCATTTCTTTTTGGGGTGCTTGTAGCGGGGAACTTCGGGATGAAAATCGCTCGGCTCTGTGTTGTCAGCCGTCGCCTCGGCCCAGCTTTTTTCAAAGTCACTGGCGCTGGTCTGGACCGCCGTTTGCACATCGTTGGCTGCCGCTTCCATGCTGGCTTTCATCTTTTTGAGCTCGTCGAGCTCCATGGAACGGCTGACTTCGGATTTCACATCGGCCACGTAGCGACGTGCGCGCCCGAGCAAAGTGCCCGCAGTTCTAGCCAGACCTGGCAGCTTTTCAGGGCCAATTACCACGAGGGCAATACCGCCAATGATGGCAAGCTTGGTCACGCCAATATCAAGCACTGCGCGGGTGTCCTGTTAAGTCAAGCCGATCAAAACCGTGATCATCAGACTTTGGTTTTTGCTTGCACATCAATCGCATCTTGGGCCGCCGTGGCTGTCGTGCCCACCTGCTGAGGCGCGCTGGCAGCAGGGGCTTCCGCTGGCTTTTCGGTGCCGTCTTTCATGCCATCCTTAAAGCCTTTGACGGCTCCACCGAGGTCTGAGCCAATGTTGCGCAGCTTCTTGGTACCAAAAATCACCACGATGATGACGAGAAAAATAATCAGGTGCGTCGTCGAAAATCCCATGAGCTTCTCCTAACAAATGTGGCTGATTTTAGTCGGCCAAGTGCTCAAGCGCCTGCCCGCGAGGCCGTTGAGCTCGAAATGATGAGCGCGCTCTAAATTATTGCGTTGACGTAAACATCAACCCTTGAGCCAAGGCCGGGGGCCGCCCATGACATGAATGTGCAGATGATGCACCTCTTGGCGCCCCTCATCTCCCGTGTTGCTCAGAATGCGGAACCCACCATCCGGGTAGGGGTTACAGCCTTCCTGCAAGGCCAGCTTGGGTACCAAGGCCATCATGCGCCCGAGCAGTCCTGCCTGCTCAGGCCCGACTTGGGCCATGGAAGGAATATGCTGCTTGGGAATCATCAAAAAATGCACCGGTGCCCACGGATGAATGTCGTGAAACACATAAATTTCATCGTCCTGGTACACCAGTTTGGACGGTATCTTGCCCGCCACGATCTTGCAAAACAGGCAATCCGGGTCACTTGGAACGATGTGCTCCATCATGCTGTCCCCTCTTCACGCAGTTGCATCTTGCGCAAGGCTTTTTCTTCGATGCCGCTGGTGCCAGAGCGGCGGTCCAACTCAGCGATCACGTCCGCCGGGGTGAGTCCGTAGTGTGCCAAGGCAATCATGCTGTGAAACCACAGGTCGGCCACTTCATAAACAATTTTTGATTTATCACCACCGTGATCAGCGTCTTTGGCCGCCATCACCACTTCGGTAGCTTCCTCGCCAATTTTTTTCAAAAAACCGTCCGGCCCCTTGTGCAACAGGCGCGCCACATAGCTGGCCTGCGGATCACCGCCATTTTTCGGCAAACGGCTCTCAATGACCCGGGCCAGTTCAGCCAGTGAATCAGCGCTGGAAGTTACGAATGACATAGACATTTTTATCAGTAATTTATTTGTAGATGGTTTGCGGGTCTTTCAAGACCGGGTCGGTGACCTTCCACTCGCCGTTCTCGTAGACGCTGAAAAAGCAGCTATGACGCCCGGTGTGGCAGGCAATGCCTGGCTCATGCCCGAGCTGAGTGACCTTGAGCAAGAGCACATCGTTGTCACAGTCCATGCGGATTTCATGCACTTTTTGCACATGACCCGACTCTTCGCCCTTAAACCACAGCTTTTTGCGCGAGCGACTGAAATAAACCGCCTGGCCCAGTTCCGCCGTCTTTTGCAAGGCTTCACGGTTCATCCAGGCGAACATCAACACATCACCGCTCACGGCCTCTTGGGCAATGACCGGAACCAGCCCCATGGAGTTCCATCGAATATGTTTTAACCAGTTCATGGCCGAATTGTCTGTCATTTGTATTTGCTATACTTTTAGTAGCTTCCAGCGCCCTGTTTATATGCGCCAGAAGCCAAAAACAATGGTTAAATTCGCACCGGAATGCCGCGTTCGGCCATGCGCGCCTTGGCTTGGCTCACGGTGAATTCACCATAGTGAAAGATGCTGGCGGCCAGCACCGCGTCTGCACCACCCAGCTGGATGCCATCGGCCAGATGGTCGAGCGTGCCGACCCCGCCCGAGGCAATCACCGGCACGTTGATGGCGTCACTGACCGCGCGCGTGAGCGCCAGGTCAAACCCGGCTTTGGTGCCGTCGCGGTCCATGCTGGTGAGCAAAATTTCGCCCGCCCCGTGGTCAGCCATCTGGCGTGCCCAAGCCACCACGTCCAGCCCGGTGTTCTTGCGCCCGCCGTGGCTGTACACATCCCAGCCTTCGCCGCGCGCCAGCAGGTCGTCGCCAAAGCGGCGCTTGGCATCAATGGCCACCACAATGCACTGGGCACCGTACTTGTTCGACGCATCCTTAATGACCTGCGGATTGGCCAGTGCCGCCGAGTTAAAGCTGGTTTTATCCGCCCCGGCGTTGAGCAAGCGGCGCACATCGTCCACCGTGCGCACGCCACCGCCTACCGTCAAGGGGATGAACACCTGCGAGGCCACGGCCTCGATGATGTGCAAAATCATGTCGCGAGCGTCACTGGTGGCGGTGATGTCCAGAAAGGTCAGTTCGTCAGCGCCTTGTTCGTTGTAGCGCGCGGCAATCTCCACCGGGTCGCCGGCATCGCGCAGTTCCACAAAATTAACACCTTTGACCACGCGGCCACCGGTGACGTCAAGACAGGGAATAATTCTTTTAGCAAGCATGGCTGGATTGTAGAAGGGGCAAACATCTGATGCTTTGCAACAAAATTTGAAAAAATCAACAGCTCTACGCTGCCTCCTGTCACACTTATTAAATTGGTAAATTGGCATTTTGTAAAACTGCGCCAAGTCATTGATTTACAATGAATGTCCCCATCACTCTCAGCCTCTGGATGAACACCATGAACCGCTGCCTGCCTTTACCCGCAACCTTTTTGCTCAAAAAATTTGTACTGACCAGTGCGTCCGCATTGGTTGTTGCTGCGGTGCTCGCTTTGAGCGCAAGCCCTGCCACAGCGCAAACCATGCTGCGTGAGTTTCCCCCAACGGCCCAGCGCGGCATGCTGGAGATCACATCCCCACCCGATATCCTGATCAACGGCACTGTCGAGCGCTTGTCGCCCGGAGCCCGCATCAAGGGCACCCACAACATGATGGTGATGTCGGCCTCGCTGGTTGGCCAAAGCCTGCTGGTGAACTATGTACGCGACCCGCAGGGGCTGGTGCATGAGGTGTGGATTTTGAACCCCGACGAGGCACAGCAGACACCGAGCATCGTCGGGCAGTGAACTGACCGGTTGGGCGCGCACCAGCTGGGCGATAAAGCTGGGCGTTCAAGGCGGACAGAGGCTTGCACTGCCAGTCGGCCCCACCCCGAGCGCTGGGCAACAAACCGGACCGTCAGGCCCATTCCCAGCCAACCTAGCGGTCCTCTGGTATCCATCGTTTTAGATCATTTTTAGCCTCTGGCGCACGTCAATCAAGCGCAAGCAGCTACTATTTTTATAGCAAAAAATCATTTGAATCTTCCCATGAGCAAAAAAGTCTTCATCAAAACCTTTGGCTGCCAGATGAACGAGTACGACTCGGACAAGATGGCCGACGTCCTGGGTGCCGCGCAAGGCTACGAGCCCACCGACAACGTGGACGACGCCGATCTGATCCTGTTCAACACTTGTTCGGTGCGGGAAAAGGCGCAGGAAAAGGTATTCTCAGACTTGGGCCGCGTCAAGCACCTCAAGAAAAAAGGTGTGCTGATTGGTGTGGGCGGCTGCGTGGCCAGCCAGGAAGGCGCGGCCATCATCGAGCGCGCGCCTTATGTGGACGTGGTGTTCGGCCCGCAAACCCTGCACCGCCTGCCGCAGTTGCTTACAGACCGCGCTCTGCAGGATCGGTCGCAGGTAGACATCAGCTTCCCGGAAATTGAAAAATTTGACCACCTGCCCCCGGCTCGCGTGGAAGGTGCCACCGCATTTGTCAGCATCATGGAAGGCTGCTCCAAGTACTGCAGTTACTGCGTCGTGCCCTACACCCGGGGAGAAGAAGTGTCACGTCCGTTTGAGGACGTGCTGGTCGAAGTGGCGGGGCTGGCCGACCAAGGGGTCAAGGAAGTCACGCTCTTGGGCCAGAACGTGAACGCCTACCGCGCGCCGATGGGAGGCAGCACGGAGGTAGCGGACTTTGCCACCTTGATCGAGTACGTGGCGGAAATTCCCGGCATCGAACGGATTCGCTACACCACCAGCCACCCCAACGAGTTCACGCCCGCGCTGATTGCCGTTTATGACAAAGTGCCCAAGCTGGTGAGCCATTTGCATTTGCCGGTGCAACACGGCTCTGACCGCATTTTGATGGCGATGAAGCGTGGCTACACGGCCATGGAGTACAAATCGACCGTACGCAAACTGCGCGCCATCCGCCCCGACATGGCCATGAGCAGCGACTTCATCGTCGGTTTTCCGGGTGAAACCGAGGACGACTTCAACAAAATGATGAAGCTGATTGACGATGTGGGCTTTGACAACTCGTTCAGCTTTATCTTCAGCCCCCGCCCCGGCACGCCAGCCGCCAATCTGCATGACGACACCTCGCACGAGGTCAAGCTGCGCCGCCTGCAGCATCTGCAAACCGTTATCAATGACAGCATCAAACGCATCAGCGAAAGCCGCTTGGGAACCATCCAGCGCATTTTGGTGGAAGGCCCCTCCAAACGCGATGCGGGGGAGCTGATGGGGCGCACCGAATGCAACCGGGTGGTGAACTTTGCCGGCCCCACGCGGCTGATTGGTCAACTGGTGGACACCCGTATTACCGAGACCAGGACTTATACGCTGCGGGGCGAGGCCGTCATGAAAGATTGAAAGCAGGCCGTTCGGGTATCAGTTTTCGATCATTTATACTATCAATTTTATAGCTGCCAGCGCACTGTTTATATGCGCAAAGGGCCACTTTTCTTAAAATTTACCAAGGGCCGCCTGCATTTCGGTCAAAGTGCGCACAGCACACCTGAGAAACACTTTGTTGGCATCGAGCGATAGGGGTTTGCCCGTCTGACCACCTGAAGCTGCCGTACCCTCAAACAAACACTGGTTGTTGCGATAGTCCTCCCAGCTCTGTTTGGTCTTGCGAATGGTTTCCTGCATTTTTTCATTGCCTTTGTATTTGCCGGCAATGCGCTTGAACTCGGCGTCTACCTTCTTCTCATTCGGGGTGATCAGCAAGGCGCCGCATTTTTCAGCATCGGCATTGGTCTGGGCTTTGTCAATGCACGCCAGGTCTTGGGCAAAAGTGGGGGAACAAGCAAGGGATGCAAGAAGTGCAATGGCCGCAAAGTTGCGAGAAATTTTCATGTTTATCCTAATGAATTGTGGAGCGCAGTGGTTTTGCCCTCCCAAGTTAACAAGGGGTGAATCGTACCATTTGACCTCGGCCCGGGGCCAACGACTTAAATCTCCTGCTTTGTTTTGACGCTGACTGACAGCGCCTGAAATGTTGGGGACAGAGCTGGCGCACTTCGTGTCGCTGCGGTCTGTCCCGCAAGAACACCCCTGAAATGGTTGAGGACAGAGCTTGCGCACTTCGTGTCGCTGCGGTCTGTCCCGCAAGGTTTCAGAAGGGCATTTTGGGCATGCCTTTCATGCCGCCCAGGCGCTTCATCATTTTCATCATGCCGCCGCCTTTCATTTTTTTCATCATGTCCTGCATCTGCTCAAATTCCTTGAGCATGCGGTTCACCTCTTGCACATGTACGCCGGCACCGGCGGCGATGCGGCGTTTGCGGGTGGCTTTGATGAGTTCGGGCTTGCGGCGCTCCAGCGGGGTCATGCTTTGAATGATGCCTTCCTTGCGTTTGATGTCTTTTTCAGCGCGATCCATGTCCACCTGGCCCGCTTTCGAAGCCATGGCGGCAGGCAGCTTGTCCATCAAGCTGGACAGGCCGCCCATCTGTTTCATTTGCTGAATCTGCGCCAAAAAATCATTCAAATCAAAGCCTGCGCCGCTTTTGACTTTCTCGGCCAGCTTTTGAGCGGCGGCCATGTCCACGCCGGAGGTGACTTGCTCAACCAGCGCCAGGATGTCGCCCATCCCCAGGATGCGTCCGGCGTGTCGCTCGGCATCAAACACTTCAAGACCATCAATTTTTTCACTGGTGCCAGCAAACTTGATCGGGGCACCAGTGACCTGGCGCACTGACAGGGCAGCGCCACCGCGTGAATCGCCATCAAGCTTGGTGAGAATGATGCCGGTCAGTGGCAAAGCCTCCTTGAATGCCTTGGCCGTGTTGACCGCATCTTGCCCCTGCATGGCATCCACCACAAAAAGGGTTTCCACCGGATTCAACAGGGCATGCAGTTCCTTGATTTCGCGCATCAAGGCTTCGTCGATGGCCAAACGGCCCGCCGTGTCCACCAGCAGGACGTCAAAGAAATGCTTGCGGGCGTAGTCGATCGCCGTCAGTGCAATGTCTGCGGGTTTTTGGTCGGGCGCACTGGGAAACCATTCAGCGCCAGCCTGGGCTGTGACCGTCTTCAACTGCTCGATGGCCGCAGGGCGGTAAACGTCACCCGACACGGTCAGCACCTTTTTGCGGCGCTTTTCGATCAAATGCTTGGCCAACTTGGCGGTGGTGGTGGTTTTGCCCGCGCCTTGCAGGCCCGCCATCAAAATCACAGCCGGAGGCTGGGCCGCCAGATTGATGTCACTGACCCCCTCGCCCATCGTGGCGGCCAGTTCTTTGCTGACAATGCCGACCAGCGCCTGACCGGGCGACAACGAGCCCAGTACATCCTGACCCAAGGCTTTTTCTTTCACGCGGGCAATGAAGTCTCGCACCACGGGCAGCGCCACGTCGGCCTCCAGCAGGGCCATGCGAATCTCACGCAGCATGTCGCCCACATTGGATTCTGTGATTCGGGCCTGACCTCGCATTTCTTTGACGAGGCGGGAGAGTCTATCGGTGAGTGCGGAGGCCATAGGGGGTATTGCGGTGTACGGAACCGTGGTTGGGTGCCAACAATGAAATTGGCAAAATACAAAACGCTAAACTGTAGCCATGATTTTAGCCAGTGCTTCACCCGTTGGCCTGACCTTGGCAGTAGCTGCAGCGGCAGCTTATGCGGTTTCGGCTGTCGGTGGTTCCCGCATGGGTGTGACGGTCGTGCGCTTGACCGTCTATTTTGCATGGCTGCTGCATGGCATGGTATTGGCCATGAGCCTTCTTGGCGAAGCACCGCGATTTGGCTTTGCACCGGCCTTGTCGGTCACAGCCTGGTTGATTGCGGCCGTGTATGCCATTGAAAGTTATGTTTTCCCCCTGCTCCAAACACGCTGGACCCTGTCTGCGCTGGGTGCCGTGACCGTGCTGCTGGCCGTGCTGTTTCCGGGCACGCCCTTGCACGCCAATGCATCACCGTGGCTGCCGCTGCACTGGGCGCTGGGCATCGCATCGTATGGTTTATTTGGCGTTGCCGTCGTCCATGCGTGGTTCATGACCAGGGCAGAAGAACGCATCAGGGTGGCCAGTGACCCGCACAGCGGCATGCCACTGCTGACCATGGAGCGACTCACCTTCCGGTTTGTCGGAGCTGGTTTCCTGCTGCTTTCAGCCACGCTGTTGGTAGGAGTATTGTTTGGCAATGAGCTTTATGGCTCAGCCAAGCCGTTGAAGTGGGATCACAAGACCGCCTTTTCTGCCCTGTCATGGTTGGCTTTTGCCATTTTGCTGATCGGACGTGCCCGCTTCGGATGGCGCGGCCGGCGTGCAGTGCGTGTTTTGTACATGGGCTCCGGACTGCTGCTGCTGGCTTATGTGGGTTCGCGCTTCGTGATGGAGATCATTCTCGGACGGTCGGCATGAGATTTTTGTTGATTTTGGCCGTTGTGCTGGCAGGCATATGGCTGTGGCGCTCAAGCCGTCCTAAGCCCCCCCTGCTAAAGCGACCACAAGACAAGAACCCGTCAGAGCCAGTGACCATGATTTGCTGCGCCCAATGCGCGGTTCACATTCCCTCAGCGCAAGCCATTCAGGGGACGCGCGGCTCCTACTGTTGCCTTGACCACCTCCACCAAGCGGAGCGCTGAATGAGCCACTCAGCAGACGCGCAAGCCTGGTTTGCACCGTCTTTGCTTGATCCTGGCATTGAGCAGGCCGACAATCCGCGGGAGTTTGAGCGTTTATGGCGCGGCTTCATGACCGCACGCGTCACGCTGGGTTTGGTTCTGCTGATGCTTCAAAGCACCATATTCGGCCTGGGGGCGTCCAAAAACACCACCTTGATCCTGATTTGTTCCGGCTACTTTGCTGCCGCCCTGACGGTACGCCTGATGGCCAAGCCCCGACAATTAGGGCGGGCATTCGGCTCCCAGTGGATCAGTACTATTGGTGTGGACATCCTGGCTTTTGCGGCTTTGCAAGTTGCACAAGGCAACAGCATCAACTACGCCCCGCTGTTTGCACTGCCCGTCTTGATGGCGTCCGTGCTGGGAACTTTGCTGTTGGCCATGGGCGCGGCGGCCAGTGTGACCCTGCTGCTTTTTTCCTATGCAACCTGGATGTCGATTCAAGCCCCGGGGGATGCAACAGCGCATTACTTGCAAGCCGCGCTGACTGGCGCAGGCTGTTTTGTCATTTCTTTTTTGGCCAACCAAATCGCCAACCGATTGGCCAGTGAGGAGCTGCGTGCAGAGCGCAGCCAGCTTGCCGCCAAAATGCAAAGTCTGGTGAATGAGCTGGTGATTGAATCCCTCACCGATGGCATTTTGGTGGTGGACTCAAACAGCACCGTGCGGGCTGCCAATCCGGCAGCACGAAAATTATTGGGTACGCAGCGCGCCATGAGAGTCAGCACCTTTCATCTCTCATCTCTGGTGGGTTGGCAGGGTTTGGTTGATTTGATGCAACTGAGTTTTTCCAGAAACACCAGCCAGCAGGCCGATGTCACCATTCACCATGCCGGGCAGGGTCCGCGGCGCGTTCGGGTTCGCACGCAATTGACGCCGGCGCAGGGCAACAATATGCAAAGTCTTTGCGTCATGTTTTTGCAAGACCAGCGCGAGATGGAGGCCAAAATGCGAACCGACAAACTGGCCAGCATGGGCCGCATGTCGGCGGCAGTGGCCCACGAAATTCGCAACCCCTTGGCGGCCATTGCCCAGGCCAATGCGCTGCTGGACGAGGACCTGTCTGACCCACGTCACAAGCAGCTCACCCAAATGGTCCAGCAAAATGCCAAGCGCCTGGAAAGAATCGTGGAGGATGTGCTCAATATTTCCCGGGTTCAACACGGTGACAACACCATGGCAGCATTCGCACTGAACCTGAACGAGACCGTCGCAAGAATTTGCCAGGATTGGCAAAACCAAAAAAGTGGCAGCCACATACTTGGCGTGAAGCTGACATCAGACGCCATCGAAGTACGGTTTGAAGCAGAACACTTGCGGCGGATTTTGATCAATCTGCTCGACAATGCGCTTCGTTATGCCAGCCAACAACCAGATGCCATCCAGGTATCGAGTTCGGTTGCTCCGACGGGGCAAGCCAGTATCAGCGTTTGGAGTGACGGTCAGCCCATGGATCAATCAGTGGAGCGCCATTTGTTTGAACCATTTTTTTCCTCGGAAAGTCGTTCCAGCGGCTTGGGGCTTTACCTCTGCCGGGAACTGTGCGAAGGCCACGGTGCATCGATCGCTTACTTTCGAACCCAACGCAACGTTGGTGCAAAACCAACGTCAGGTAATGAATTTATTGTGACCTTTCAAACCAAGCATGTGCAAACCGGCGAGATGACGGTCAGCCACGCAACTCACCTGTAATGTAAGACCATGGCATCCAGCACACCCCTGATATCAGCCCATATCTTGGTCGTTGATGACGAGCCAGATTTGCGAACCTTATATGAATTGACCCTCTTGCGCGAGGGCTACCGTGTCGATACTGCCGAGAGCGTCGCGCAGGCTCTGCAGTGTCTGGCAGAACGTCGGTTTGACGTGATCATTACCGACATGCGCCTGCCCGATGGCCTGGGCATGGAGCTGATCTGCCACGTCAGGGCACAACAGCGTGCTGAGCGCTGCGTTGTCATTACGGCTTACGGGTCCGCAGAAAACGCCGTCGAATCCCTTAAAGCGGGCGCTTTTGACTATTTGACCAAACCAGTCGATCTCAAGCAGTTTCGTGCAGTCATCGCCTCAGCGGTTCTGGACCCTGCGCCCCGGGTGCCCCCTAATGCGAGAGCGGTGTCCATGCAAAGAAGGGCCGACGATACAAGCGCCAATCCGGCCAGTGGCGACGCTGCGCTGCGCCGCATCGTGGGCGAATCAAGCTGCATGCGGCTGGTCAAGGAACGCATTGTCAAAGTGGCGCGCAGCATGGCGCCGGTGCTTGTGCGGGGTGAGTCGGGTACGGGCAAGGAACTGGTGGCCAATGCCATCCATGCGGCCAGTCATCGCGCAGGCGCGGCCTTCATCGCTGTCAACTGCAGTGCCATTCCAGAGAACCTGCTTGAGGTGGAATTTTTTGGTGCCAAAAAAGGATCCTACACCGGGGCCACACAAGACCGGGATGGATTCTTTCAAGCTGCGCGCGGGGGCACACTTTTTCTGGATGAAATCGGCGATTTGCCGCTGGCCATGCAGTCGAAACTGCTGCGCGCAATTCAGGAGCGCTGTATCCGACCAATTGGCTCACCGCAAGAGGAATCGGTTGACGTCCGCATTGTCAGTGCAACCCACAAGGACCTCGCTGCCGAAGTGCAGGCCGGACGTTTTCGGCAAGATCTCTATTACCGGCTCAATGTGATTGACATTGTGATCCCCCCCCTGCGTGAGCGTCGTGAAGATTTGCCATTGTTATGCAAAGCCCTGCTGCAACGAATTGCCAACGAATCCGGCATTCCAACGCCTAGCCTGAGCACCAACGTGATGGCTCAACTTTCATGCGACCCATTGCTTGGCAATGTTCGCGAATTGGAAAATCTTTTGCACCGCGCTGTCGCCTTGGGCGATGAAAATGATGACCTGCAGATTGAAATTTCTGTGCGCCAGCCACTCTCCCCTGCGTCACTCCCGACCGAGCCAGTTTTCTCTGGCACAGGACCTGCACCGCTGGGCGAAGATCAAGTCACCATACCCAGCGATTTGCAAAGTCATTTGGACAGTCAGGAACGCGAAATTTTGATCCAGGCACTGCGTGAAACAGGATTCAACCGCACCTCTGCAGCAGCCCGTTTGGGGTTAAGCCTGCGTCAAATACGCTACCGCATCGCCCGGCTCAACATAGACACACCGAACAACAGCGAATCATCCAATGAATCCGCCTGAGGTGGCAGACGATCAAGTACCGTGGATCAATGGCTGGTACGCCTTAGCAGATCAGTTCCCTTCGCCAAATTATGGCCCTCGCCCGAATGGTGCACAGATTGATCTGCTGGTACTGCATTCGATCAGCTTGCCGCCAGGCCAGTATGGCGGGGAGCAAGTTCAGCGCCTGTTTACCAACCAGCTCGACTGGGACGAGCACCCCTATTTTCAGAGCATTCGGAACATCAGAGTATCTTCCCATTTTTTTATCCGCCGCACGGGTGAATTGCTGCAATTTGTCAGCTGCAATGACCGTGCATGGCATGCCGGTGCTTCCAGTTATCGTGGGCGAAATAATTGCAACGATGACTCCATTGGGATCGAACTCGAAGGACTTGAAGGAAGTCTTTTTGAAGATGCTCAATATGCAACGCTGGCCGGGTTGTGCGCGGCCCTCTTGCTGCACTTTCCCATTAGGCACATTGCAGGCCATGAACACATTGCACCCGGAAGAAAAAATGATCCGGGCAAGGGCTTCGATTGGTCGCGATTGCACAGGGCTCTGGCTTGCAAGGAACAGTTTTTTCCTATTGATGTTTTGTTGAAAAACATAGACTGATCCGGCCAACGCAAAGCGTGCATGCATGGCATCACGATGCTGATGCACAACACTTCACAACGCATTGACTCAGCGACACGAATGAAGACTTTTCATTTCATTTGGCTGCTTACATAATCCTTTGAACAGGATCTTATATGTTGACCTTGGACAAAGACATCACATCTGCACCGATGTTGCCTCGTGCTCGCGACGATTTCAACAGCCGCGCAAAACAACTGCCTCTGCCATTCACCTCTGCACACACTGGCCCTGACCCGATCGCTACATCCGGTTCTGCCAAGCCCCTCAGAACAAATTGCGCCACCCCCTCAGACGGCACGCCCTCGATCGATTGAACTAAAAAATGACACTCCTAATTTCACAAACTGTTGGTCACCACAATGTGGTATGCAGCAGTTTGTGTATCCGTGTTTATGGTGCTGGGTTTGTGCCCAACACCATGAATCGCTTCATGCAATCCAACGTGCATGAAGTGCTCTTTGCAATTTGATCAAGGAGAAAATGAAATGGCAACTGCAAAAAAACCGGTCGCAAAAAAGGCCGCTCCCGCAAAGAAAGCGGCTCCCGCCAAAAAAGTAGTGGCGAAGAAAGCGGCACCCGCCAAAAAGGCAGCACCCGTGAAAAAAGTAACAGCCACAAAAGCTGACCCCGCGAAAAAAGCGGCACCTACCAAAACGGTTGCAGCGAAGAAGGTAACGCCAGCCAAAAAGGCGGCACCAGCGAAAAAAGTAGTCGCAAAAAAAGCGGTACCTGCAAAGAAAGCAGCTCCGGCAAAAAAAGTAGCTCCCGCCAAAAAGGTAGTTGCAAAAAAAGCTGCGCCGGCAAAAAAAGTCGCTGCGGCCAAGAAACCGGCAACCAAAAGTGTCGCTGCAAAAAAAGTAGCGAAAGCACCTGCTGCCAAGAAAGCTGCGAAAGCACCCTCTGCAAAATCAGCGCCAGCCTCCTCGGCACAAACCACTTTGAACCCGCAGGCTGCATGGCCGTTTCCAACCGCCAGCAAACCCTGAACGATCAAGGTGGCTTTGCTGCACGCCCGATGCCCAAGGCATCGGGCTTTTTTCGTTCAAGCTACAAAGCGAGCGACTTCAAATCAACGGTATAGTTTTGCGGCCCACGATGCGCTATTTTGAGCGACCCCAAATGATTTCCAAGGGCTGCACACCGGGTCAAGGGCCAACCCTGCTCCAATCCAAACAACAGTGCGCCGCGATAGGCGTCTCCGCAACCGGTCGGGTCCACCACGGCAGCCGCCTCTACGGGTGCCACCAGTGTTTTTTCACCATCAACCCATACTTCACAGCCTTGCGCACCCAGCGTCACAATCAACCCACGTACCTGACGTGAAATCTCGGCACTGCTCCAACCGGTGCGATCGCTCAGCATTTTTCCTTCGTAGTCATTGACACTCACCCAGCTGGCCTGTCCTACCAAAGCCCTTAGCTCATTGCCATCAAACCTTGGCAATTGTTGGCCGGGATCAAACACAAAGGGAATTTGAGCCGCTGCAAATTGCTCGGCGTGTTGCAGCATCGCATCCCGTCCGTCCGGCGCAACAATGCCAAGTTTGATATCGGCTCGTGCCGCGATTTTGGTCAGGTGCGCAAAGTTCATGGCACCCGGATGAAAACCATTGATCTGGTTGTTGTCAACATCCGTGATGATCATGGCTTGGGCCGTGTAGGAGTCGTCAATTGTTCGCACAAACTCTGTCGATATTCCCTGCGACTTCATGCGCTCGATATACGTACCACCATCCAAGCCCACTGTGGCCATGGGCAGTGGTGTACCGCCAAGTTGTTTGAGTGCGTAGGCAATATTGCCCGCGCATCCCCCAAAATCGCGACGCAACGCAGGCACCAAAAAAGAGACATTGAGAATGTGCAATTGATCCGGCAAGATTTGCTCACTGAACCTACCCTCAAAGTTCATGATGGTGTCAAAGGCCAACGAGCCGCAGATGATGGAAGCCATAAATTTTCTTTTCTAAAGTTCAGGGATAAAAAGCAAGCAAGTGGTAACCAGCAATGCGCTCAGCGGTGCCCGTACCCTTGACGACCACAACCAGGGAGACGGGCCACTCAGCCCCCGGTGACAGCGTATCTTGCTTGGCACCCAGTTCTGACGGAAGAAAAACACGCCTTAGAACCGGTTGATCGCGTAGATCCGTCAAGGTCAATTCAATGGAAGGAACTGCCAAAGCAATGGACGCAGTATTCTTGGCGGTGAGATTGAACCGGTAGGCATCCCCCCGCACTTTTGCAAACGATGCGCTGTCTATCACCACAGATTCAATCTGCTTGAGTGGCGACACAGTGCAATTCATTGGCGCACACAGGAACAACAGCCAAGGTTTCAATTCAGGATGGTTGGCTGCGAGTCGATCCCGTTCATGAAAAACAAATTGCCCGCTGAGCAGCAAAAGCAGGACGCAACTCAAAAAAATCAAGATGCCACGCACCAGAGGTTTTCGCCAGAAAGAACTTCCTGCCGTGCTTTGCAAAAAGGAAACATCGTCGGCAACAGACCCATGAAAGCTTGCCTCTTTCGCATCCCCCATAGGAACAAATTGCACATTCGGCCAGGGTGACGCCGTACTCGATTGAGTTTGCGCGGACTCAGGTTCAGGCTCAGGCTCAGGCTCAGGCTCTGGTTCTGGCTCAGGCTCAGGCTCTGGTTCTGGTTCTGGTTCTGGTTCTGGTTCTGGTTCTGGTTCTGGTTCTGGCTCTGGCTCTGGCTCTGGCTCTGGCTCTGGCTCTGGCTCTGGCTCTGGCTCTGGCTCTGGCTCTGGCTCTGGCTCTGGCTCTGGTTCTGGTTCTGCAACGACATTGGCAGGCCCGATGGCATCGAGATGCACTGCCACGGGCAGTTCGTCGGGTTCAGCTTCGACCTGCAAATCCTGCGATTTCTCAGCCGCTGCAGGCATCGGCTCTTGGTAAGGCAATTCCTGGGCATGAGCAGCCGAGCGCCCATGCTGAAGTGGAGGCATCCACGGCTCTGTCTCGCTTTGCAGCAAATGCAGCGACGCATCAAATATTTCAGAACATTGCCCACACCGCACCCACCCCTCAGACATCCGAAGTTGGTCAGGCACCACCTTGAACAGGGTTTCGCAGGCCGGGCAACGTGTGATCAAGCTCATGTCGATTGAATGTAGAGTTGCTGTACCGACAAGTATTACAGTGTCGCGGTCATCAAAATCCAACCATCTTCTTGGTCAGACACTTTGAGTTGACAGTATGGCGCATAAGCTGCTTTCAACTCATCGGCCTGCCGTTCCAGAATGCCGGCCAGCACCAGCGATCCGTTTGGTGCCACCCTTGCGCACAGCAGCGGTGCCAACACTTTCAAGGGTGAAGCCAGAATATTGGCAAGCACTGTGCGATAAACACCCGTCACAGCCGTGGGCAAACCCGCATTGAGTTTGACCAAGTTTGCCTTCGCATTGAGCACCGTTGATTCAACAGCTTGCTCGTCAATGTCAACCGCATCAATGTCCATCGCGCCATGCTTGGCCGCACCAATGGCCAAAATGCCGGAGCCACATCCGTAGTCAAGCACCCGCCCCAAGTTTTCTGCAAGCAATGTGCCAGCAGGGCGACTGTGATTCGCAATCCAGCGCAAACACATTCGGGTGGTGGGATGCGTGCCGGTTCCAAAAGCCAAACCGGGATCGAGCCGGATCGTGATGTGAGCCTGCTTTGGTGGCTCATGCCACGTTGGAACAATCCAGAACTCCGGCGTAATTTCGACCGGTGCAAACTGGGATTGGGTCAAACGCACCCAATCGTGCTCAGGAACCGCATGAATCCCCAAACTGCTGCAATCCGCAAAAAAATCCTGCGCCGTCAAAAGTGCCAAAGCATCCTCCGCCAAAGCCTGGGTGGCGAACAAAGCCAGCACCCGTGAGCGCTGCCAACCTTCTTGCGGCGGGGGCATGCCGGGCTCACCAAACAAGGCCTGCTCGGCATCGGTCTGCGCATCGGCATCCTCCACGCTGACGCTCAAGGCATCCAAGGCATCCAAGGCATCACTCAATGGTTCGACCCGATTTTGCGGGCACATCAGACTCAGTTCAAACATATCGGCCTTAACGCTTGTGCTGGCTCAGCCACTCTTCAAGATAATGAATGTTGGTGCCACCCGACATGAATTTCGCATCCACCAACAACTCCCGATGCAGGGCGATATTGGTATTGATACCTTCGACCACGGTTTCACCCAGCGCCGTTCGCATACGGGCCAGCGCCTGCTCACGTGTGTCGCCATGCACAATGACTTTGGCAACCATCGAGTCGTAATTCGGTGGCACAAAATAATTGGTGTACATGTGCGAGTCCACCCGCACACCCGGCCCACCCGGGGGGTGCCACATGGTGACGCGCCCTGGCGACGGAACGAATGTATAGGGGTCTTCCGCATTCACTCGGCACTCAATCGCGTGGCCGCGAATTTCAACTTGCCGCTGCGTAAAAGGAAGGCGTTCACCCGCAGCCACCATGATTTGTGTTTTCACAATATCGATGCCGGTGATCATCTCGGTGACCGGGTGCTCGACCTGCACGCGGGTGTTCATCTCGATAAAGTAAAACTCGCCGTCCTGGTAGAGAAACTCGAAAGTACCCGCCCCGCGGTAGCCAATTTTTTTGCAGGCCGCGACGCAGCGCTCTCCGACCCGTTCGATCAGTTTGCGCGCGATGCCAGGTGCCGGTGCCTCTTCGAGGATTTTTTGGTGGCGCCGCTGCATGGAGCAATCGCGTTCACCCAGATACACCACATTTTTGTACTTGTCGGCCAGAATCTGAATTTCAACATGCCTTGGATTCTGGAGATACTTCTCCATGTAAACCGCCGGGTTGCCAAACGCAGCGCCCGCCTCAGCCTTGGTCATGGTCACGGCATTGATCAGCGCCGCTTCGGTATGCACCACCCGCATGCCACGGCCACCGCCACCGCCTGCCGCCTTGATGATGACCGGATAACCCACGGACTTGGCCATGCGACGAACCAGCACCGGATCGTCCGGCAGTTCCCCTTCCGAGCCGGGCACACAGGGAACACCGGCCTTGATCATGGCCTGCTTGGCTGACACTTTGTCGCCCATCATCCGGATCGACTCAGGTGTGGGTCCAATGAACTGAAAACCGCTTTTTTCTACCCGTTCGGCAAAATCGGCGTTTTCGCTCAGAAATCCATAGCCGGGATGAATCGCCTCGGCATCCGTCACCTCGGCTGCCGAAATGATGGCGGGCATATTCAGATAACTCAGCGCCGATGGTGCCGGCCCGATGCACACCGCTTCTTCAGCCAGTTTGACGTACTTGGCTTCACGGTCCGCTTCGGAGTAAACCATCACGGCCTTGATGCCAATTTCACGACAGGCACGTTGGATTCTCAGGGCAATTTCGCCTCGGTTGGCAACCAGTATTTTTTTGAACATGGGAATTGACAGGTTGACGTCACTCAATCACAAAGAGGGGCTGGCCATATTCGACAGCCTGCCCGCTCTCGCAGAGAACTTTGACCACGGTTCCCGATTTATCCGCTTCAATTTCATTGAGAATTTTCATGGCCTCAATGATGCAGACCGTTTCACCTTCTTTGATGGTGTCGCCAACTTCAACAAATGGCTTGGCACCCGGCGAAGGCGCGCGATAGAAGGTGCCAACCATGGGCGACTTCACCGTATGCCCGGCCGGCGCTGCCACAGCTGCCGGGGCCGCAGTCGCCAGTTCAGCACTCGGCGCTGTCATCTGTGGTGCAATTTGCTGCGCACCCATAGCCATCGGCATGGCGTAGTGCTGAACTACTGCACCACCACCTTTGACAATGCGAATCTTGCCTTCAGCCTCCGTGATTTCCAGTTCAGACACATTCGATTCCGACACCAAGTCAATCAGCGTCTTGAGTTTTCTCAGGTCCATGGGGGCTCCAACAAATTTCAACAAACAAATGCAGAATTTACTTTAAATTCAACCAAAACTTACTTATCTTCGCTTATTTTACAAGATTTAACTCTCTATTTTTAACTTTGGTTTAGCAATTGCAGCAATCTCACTGCCTCAAAAATTGCATTGACACAGGGTTAGAGCTTATTTCAGCTTGGCCCAAGCCCGCAAATCGTTGGGCGTGACCTTGCCCATTTTACGGTGTGCAACCAAGCCATCCGACCCCAGTACCACCGTGAACGGCAAGCCGCCACTTAAATTTCCGAGCGACTTGCTGAGCGCCACACCCGAAGTTCCCGCCATCACCACCGGAAAAGCCAACGGGGTTTTGCTTAAAAATTGCTTTACCGGATCGATCTGATCGACCGCCAAACCGACGACTTTCCAGCCTTTTGACGAATTTTCCAGAAAGAAGTCATTCAATAAAGGAAGTTCCGCGATACACGGCGGGCACCAGGTGGCCCAAAAATTCAACACCATTGGATGCCCGCGCAGCGAATCCATCGGCAATCGTTCGCCCTGCGGCGTCTTGAATTCTTGTTGCCAAAGGCTAGGCTCCACTTTTTCAGCCAAGGGCTGCGGCGTGTGCCTTCGCAATGCCAACCCTATGCCCCCCAAGGTTGCGGCACCTGCCACGGCACCCAACAGCCAACGCCGACGCAACGCTGCCGAATTTTCCGGTAATTGAGGGGGGGAACTCGATTCAGTCATGGGCCGCATCATGCAACAAACGCTCTACAGCCGCCAAATCACCCCTGGGCGCACGGCCTTTGGCATCCGGGCGCAATGCGCCGCGCAGGTCATCGTGGTCATACACCAGCAGGTGAACACCCACCTCCTCACCCAATTCCTGGCAGAAGGCATGCACACTCAGGGCCTCTACAGATTCCCCCTGAAATCCGCTGATGGTGCGCGGCTCATAATTTACTTTGTGGTCAATGAGTGATATCTCCGCCGATTTGCAGTCATCGCAGAACAATTGAATGTAAATGTCTGACAAATGGGTCGCCGTGCCATGCCACACGGCCCCGCCCAGATGGGGCCGAAATTGCGCCATGCGCTCCATCCAGACCAGCGCCAATCGGCGCAAAGCCATCAACTCGTGCGGCTGTGTTTCGGCGCAAAAAACCGAGATGTACTCCCTGACAGCATCCTCCAGCGCTTCGTTACCGGGCAGCGCAGTGCGTGCAGGCAAGCCAAGTTGTTTGACCGCACGGCGTTTGGCCGGGCCATATTCGAGCCCTTCCTCGACCACCATGCGGGCCGCTACAGCAGCAATTTCTGATTTAACGGCATCCATAAGCCCCTATTTTGCCTGTCTATTGACCTGCCAACTTGCCTGCCATGGTGACCGCAAGCCCTGCACCTAGAATCCTGGGCATGCACATTCATATTCTTGGCATTTGTGGAACTTTCATGGGCGGCCTGGCCGCGTTGGCCCGCGAGGCCGGTCACCAGGTGACTGGGTGCGACGCCGGTGTCTACCCCCCCATGAGCGATCAGCTGCGCGCACTGGGTATTGAGCTGACGCAGGGGTTCGGCGCAGAGCAGTTGGCGCTCAAACCCGACATGTTTGTCGTTGGCAATGTGGTCAGCCGTGTTCACCTGACCGATGGAAACCCAAAGTTTCCCCTGATGGAAGCCATTTTGGACGCCGGTCTGCCCTACACCAGCGGCCCCCAGTGGCTGGCCGAGCACGTGCTTGCCGGGCGTCACGTCATCGCCATTGCCGGCACCCACGGCAAGACCACCACCACCGCCATGATCAGCTGGATACTCGAATTTGCCGGGCTGCAGCCCGGTTTTCTGGTCGGCGGGGTGCCGATGAACTTTGATGTCTCTGCCCGCTTGGGCGCAGGCAAAACCTTCGTCATAGAAGCCGACGAATACGACACCGCCTTCTTCGACAAACGCAGCAAATTTGTACATTACCGGCCACGCACCGCCGTGCTCAACAACCTGGAGTTCGATCACGCCGACATTTTTGACGATCTGGCCGCTATCGAGCGTCAATTTCACCACCTGGTACGCACCGTGCCAGGAGCCGGTCCCCACGGATCGGGCCGCATCGTGGTCAATGGTCTGGAGGAAAGCCTAGCCCGGGTGATACACGCGGGCTGCTGGAGTGAAGTTCGCAGTTTTGGCGCGGCGGTGAGTGACTTCACGGCAGCAGGCGAACCCCATGAATTCGACGTACTGCTGCAGGGCAAGGTGGTCGGCCACGTCAAATGGGCACTCACCGGCGTGCATAACCAGCTCAACGCCTTGGCGGCCATTGCTGCGGCCCAGCACGTGGGCGTCGCCCCCGACGTTGCGGCCCAGGCTTTGGCTCAGTTTGAAAACGTCAAGCGCCGCATGGAAGTGCGCGGCATTGTGGCGGTAGGCGGCGGCACCATCACGGTGTATGACGATTTTGCCCACCACCCCACGGCCATCCGAACCACGGTAGATGGCTTGCGCCGCAGGCTGGGGCCTGGCGAGCGCATTCTGGCGGTGTTTGAACCCCGCAGCAACACCATGAAGCTCGGTGCCATGAAAGCCCAGCTACCCTGGAGCCTGGAGCAGGCTGACCTGGCGTTTTGCCACAGCGGTGGTTTGGGCTGGGATGCGCGCGAAGCGCTGGCCACTATGGGTGAACGCGCCCATGTTGCGGACAACATCGACGCGCTGGTTTCACTGGTGAAAGCCAACGCCCGGGCGGGTGATCACATCATCTGCATGAGCAACGGCAGCTTTGGCGGCATTCACCAAAAGCTGCTGGAATCGCTATAAAATTAATAGCTGCTTGCGCAGGTAATACGTGCGCTAGCGGCCAAAAAGACTCAAAATTTCCCGGTGCAGCATCACAAGGCGCGGCGCGTCTTGACCGCTTGCGACAACACCTCCAGCGACTTGAGCGAATCATCCCAGCCAAGGCAAGCATCGGTGATGCTCTTGCCGTATTCCAGCTTCGCCACGTCATCTTTACCCGGTGTGAATTTTTGGGCACCGGCGTGCAGGTGGCTCTCCACCATCACGCCAAAAACGCTCTTGGAGCCGGCCGAAATCTGGCCTGCAATGTCGCGCGCCACGTCCAGCTGCTTCTCGTGCTGCTTGCTGCTGTTGGCATGGCTGCAATCGACCATCAGTGTGGCGGGCAATTTGGCCTTTTCCAGGTCTTTGCAGGCATCGGCCACGCTCTGGGCATCGTAGTTGGTGGTCTTGCCACCGCGCAGAATGACGTGGCAATCGGGGTTGCCAATGGTTTGCACGATGGCAACCTGGCCATTTTTGTGGACCGACAAAAAGTGGTGCCCGCCGGCAGCCGCCTGAATCGCGTCGGTGGCAATCTTGATATTGCCGTCCGTGCCATTCTTGAACCCAATGGGTGCCGACAGGCCAGAGGCGAGTTCCCGGTGGACCTGGCTCTCGGTGGTGCGTGCGCCAATAGCGCCCCAGGAGATCAAATCGCCCAGGTACTGGGGAGAAATCACGTCCAAAAACTCGCTGCCGGCCGGCAAGCCCATACGGTTGATTTCGATCAGCAACTGGCGCGCCATGCGCAGACCTTCGTCAATGCGGAAGGTTTCATCCAGGTAGGGGTCGTTGATGAGGCCTTTCCAGCCCACGGTGGTCCGCGGCTTCTCGAAATACACGCGCATCACGATTTCCAGCGTGTCGGCATACTTCTCTCTCTGCACCAACAGTTGCCGCGCATAGTCCAGCGCCGCCGCCGGGTCGTGAATGGAACAGGGGCCAATGACGACCAGCAAACGATCATCCGTGCCCGCCATGATGTTGTGAACATTGCGCCGGGTGGCGCTGATCAGTGACTCAATCGCCGTGCCACGAATCGGAAAAAACCGAATCAAATGCTCGGGTGGCGGCAAAACCGTGATGCCCTTGATGCGTTCGTCATCGGTCTGGCTGGTGCGGTCAATCGGTTGCGGGCTGGCTTTAACCGGCCAAGGCGCGCTCGTGGCGCTGGTAGCGGATGATTTCATGGTGAGGTTCCTCAAGTCAAACAGATAAGTAAATTCGAAATTTAGCGGATGAACGGCTGAGCGAATATATGGACAGGCGGCTCAAAAGGAGCCGGAAATGCTCTCAGGCGGTGCCGCCGACCGTGAGCCCATCAATGCGCAGCGTGGGCTGGCCCACTCCGACCGGCACGCTCTGCCCTTCTTTGCCGCAAGTGCCCACACCGCTGTCGAGCTTCATGTCGTTGCCGATCATGGTGACGCGGGTCAGGGCATCGGGGCCATTGCCCACAATGGTTGCCCCCTTGACAGGGTACAAAATTTTGCCGTTTTCAACCCAATAGGCTTCACTGGCCGAAAACACAAATTTGCCCGAAGTGATGTCCACCTGACCACCACCAAAGTTGGTGGCGTACAGGCCTTTTTTGATGCTTTTGACAATTTCCTGCGGGTCTTTGTCGCCACCCAACATATACGTATTGGTCATGCGCGGCATGGGGATGTGGGCGTAACTCTCGCGTCGGCCATTGCCGGTGGGGGCCACACCCATCAGGCGGGCGTTCATGGCGTCCTGGATGTAACCCTTCAAAATGCCGTCTTCAATCAGCACATTGCGCTGGCTGGCGTTGCCTTCGTCGTCCACATTGAGCGAACCCCGGCGGTCGGCGATGGTGCCGTCATCGAGCACCGTCACGCCCTTGGCCGCCACGCGCTGGCCAATGCGCCCGCTGAAGGCGCTGGAGCCTTTGCGGTTGAAATCACCTTCGAGCCCATGGCCGATGGCTTCGTGCAACAAAATGCCGGGCCAGCCTGGCCCCAGCACGACGGTCATTTCACCGGCAGGCGCGGCACGCGCCTCCAAATTGGTCACGGCGGCATGCACGGCCTCATCCACATACTGCGCAATCAGCTTGTCGTCAAAGTAGGCCAGCCCAAAACGACCGCCGCCGCCGGAAGAGCCCATTTCACGGCGCCCTTTTTGCTCGGCGATCACCGTCACCGACAGACGCACCAGCGGGCGCACATCAGCGGCCAGCGTGCCATCGGCACGCGCCACCATCACCACATCGTATTCACTGGCCAAACCCGCCATTACCTGTGCCACGCGCGGGTCTTTGGCGCGGGCCAAACGCTCCACTTTGCCCAGCAACTCAACCTTGCCCGTGCTGTCCAGGCTGGCAATGGGGTCTGTGCCAAGGTACAGACTGCGCGCACCCGCTATCTTTTTGATAGCTGCCCGCGCACGTCCTGATTGCGCTGCACTCGAAATTGTTCTTACAGTTCGGGCCGCATCCAACAGCGACGCTTCGGAAATGTCGTCAGAGTAGGCAAATGCAGTTTTCTCGCCGCTGACTGCGCGCACGCCCACGCCTTGGTCGATGCTGAAAGAGCCGGTTTTGACAATCCCCTCCTCCAGGCTCCAGCCCTCCGAGCGGGTGTACTGAAAGTACAAATCTGCCTCGTCCACCCGGTGCGCTTTGATTTCGGCCAGCGCGCGGGCTAGGTGAGACTCGTCCAGCCCAAAAGGGCTGAGCAACAGGGACTTGGCAACGGCCAAGCGTTCAATAGTGGGTTCGCGAGAGATCATGGTTGGATTCTAGGCTTGATCTTTGATCACCGTATTTGCGCCCTTGGAGAAAATCGGGGTTCAGGATTGCACCAGCCGTTTGGACTTGGCGATCGACATCAGAATGCCCAAGCCCATGCCCAGCGTCACCATGGCCGTACCGCCATAACTGATAAAGGGCAAAGGCACCCCCACCACCGGCAAGATACCGCTGACCATGCCCATGTTGACAAACGCATAGGTGAAAAAAATCAGCGTGATGCTGCCGGCCAGCAATCGGGAAAACAGCGTTGGTGCCTCGATGGCAATGATCATTCCGCGCAGAATCAGAAACAAAAAGCCGACAATCAGCAGCAGGTTGCCCATCAAACCAAACTCTTCAGAAAACGCGGCGAAAACAAAGTCGGTGGTGCGCTCGGGAATGAACTCCAGATGCGTCTGGGTGCCCTGCATGAAGCCCTTGCCCCACACCCCCCCGGAGCCAATGGCAATCATGCCCTGAATAATGTGAAACCCCTTGCCCAGAGGATCGCGCGTGGGGTTGAGCAAGGTGCAAATGCGCTGCTGCTGGTAGTCGTGCAAAACCGGCCAGCGCACGCCGTCAGCACACAACGGGGGCTCAAACCCCACCACCAGCCCAACACCCACCACAACCAGCAAGACCGGCGGCAGAATCAATTTCCAGGACAAGCCGGCAAAAAAGATGACCGACATGCCCGCCATCAGCACCAAAATAGCGGTACCCAGATCCGGCTGTTTCACAATCAAGGCAATGGGCACCAGCAGCAGCAGCGCGGCCACCACAAAATCGAGCGGACGCAACTGGCCTTCGCGTTTTTGAAACCACCAGGCCAGCATCAAAGGCATGGCGATTTTGAGAATTTCGCTGGGCTGAATGGTGATGCCGACATGGAGCCAGCGCCGGGCACCTTTTTTGGTAATGCCAAAGATCGCCACCGCGATCAGCAAACCAACTCCAAGCAAATACACAGGCACCGCCAAGGACATCAAACGTTGGGGTGGAATTTGTGCCACCACAAACATGATGAAGCCTGCAATCAAAATATTGCGACCGTGGTCTTCAAACCGGGTGCC
The DNA here is from genome assembly GCA_016708345.1 of Candidatus Rhodoferax bjergmarkensis. GTDB lineage: Bacteria > Pseudomonadota > Gammaproteobacteria > Burkholderiales > Burkholderiaceae_C > Rhodoferax > Rhodoferax bjergmarkensis. Next base: position 541,575 of record JADJFX010000003.1, on the reverse strand, counting down.
ATGATCAAACCCGGCTGAATACATCGTCATCATGCCCGCGCTCGCCAGTAAAAAGATGGCAAACGCCAGCGGACCATCAAACCCACGAAACCAGGGCGCGATGCGCTGCCAAAACAAAGTTTTTCCAAATTTATGCGCCATGTGCGGATTATCCCGCGCCTGGCAATGTCTCATCAGTTCAACTCTATCCCCCCCCCCCCCCCCCCCCCCCCCCCCCCCCCCCCCCCCCCCCCCCCCCCCCCCCCCCCCCCCCCCCCCCCCCCCCGGGGCGCCCCCCGGGGGGGCCGCCCCCCCGGCGCGCCCCCGCCGGCCGGGGCGGGGCCCCCCCCCCCCCCCCCCCCCCCCCCGGGGGGGGGGGGGGGGGGGGCCCCCCGGCCCCCCCCGCGGGGCGGGGGGGGGGGGGGGGGGGGGGGGGGGGGGGGGGGGGGGGGCGGGGGGGGGCGGCGGGGGCGGCGGGGGGGGGGCGGCCCCGCCCCCCCCCCCCCCCCGCCCGCGGGGGGGGCGGGGGCGCCCCGCCGCGGCCGGGGCGGCCGCCCGCCGCGGGCGCCCCTTTTTTCCCCCCCCCGGGGGGGGGGGGGGGGGCCCCCCCCCCCGGGGGGGGGGCCCCCCCCCCCCCCCCCCCCCCCCCCCCCCCCCCCCCGGGGGGGCCGGGGGCTGGGCTGGCGCGAGATGCACCCCTGGGCCCCAACCCGGCGGCGACCATGCACTGAGTCACTTTTCCTTGCATTTGCCAATGGTGTTGGAATTTTTGAACATCAAGTCACGTCAAAATTTTTGATCGCCAAGGGTTCTGCGCCGCCATGTGACAATCCGCTCCATGTTTTTATTGTTTGAAGAAGCCGGAAAGTTTTTGGCCGGCCGCGTGCTGTCGGAGGCGGAGTCGTCTGCGCAGGTCGAGCTCGACAGTGGCAAGCGGGTCAAGGTCAAGGCCGCCAACTATTTGATCAAGTTCGAAAAGCCGTCGCCAGCCCAGTTGCTGGACTCGGCGCAAACCATCAGCCAGACGATTGAGCTGGAGCTGGCCTGGGAGTTCGCGCCAGAAGATGAATTTGGTTTTGCCGACCTGGCCCGTGAGTACTTCAGCGACAAGGCCACGCTGGAGCAGCAAGCGGGCACGCTGGTGCGGCTGTTTGAGTCGCCGCATTACTTTCGCCGTGCGGGCAAGGGGCGCTTTCGCAAGGCCCCGGCCGACATCCTAGCCCAGGCGCTGGCCGCCATCGAGAAGAAAAAGCAGCTGGCCCTGCAAATTGAACAATGGGTCAAGGCGCTGAGCGAAGGCGAATGCCCGCCAGCGATTCGCGAGCAGCTTTACAAGATATTGTTCAAGCCCGACAAAAATGCGCCGGAGTACAAGGCGGTGGTGGAGGCCTCGCGCGCCACCCACCTGGGGCCGCTGGAGCTGCTCATCAAAGCCGGGGCGATTGACTCGCCCTACCAGTTCCACTGGCGCCGCTTTTTGCTGGAAAACTTTCCCAAGGGAACGGGCTTTCCCAAGCTGGAGGCACCGGCCATTCGCGACGAGTTGCCACTGTCGCCAGCACGCGCCTTCTCGATTGACGACTCGGCCACCACCGAGATTGACGACGCGCTCTCGGTGCAGGGCCTCTCCAGCGGCACGGTGGTGGTGGGCATTCACATTGCCGCGCCTGGCCTGGCCATCGTGCCCGGCAGCCCGATTGACCAGGTGGGGCGGCACCGGCTGTCCACCGTGTACATGCCTGGCTACAAAATCACCATGCTGCCCGACGACGTGGTGCAAAGCTACACGCTGCAAGAGGGGCGCGACTGCCCGGCGGTGTCGCTTTACGTCACCCTCAACGAAGCCACGCTGGAAATTCTGGCGAGCGAAACACGGCTGGAGCGGGTGCATATTGGTGCCAACCTGCGCCACGACCAACTGGACTCGATTGTCACCACCGAATGGCTGGACGACCCCAATTTCAGGCATGAAAAAGACCCTTTGCGCTTGCAGCACAAGCGTGAGCAGCTATCATTTTTATACCGCTTGGCGAAGCATTTGAAGGCAGCGCGCGAGGTGGTGCGCGGCAAACCAGAGACCTTCAACCGGCCCGATTACAACTTCCGGCTGGTCGGCAACGAGGGCGCGGAGCCGCAGGGCACAGAGCAGGTCCAGATAAGCACACGCCAGCGCGGCGCACCGCTGGACCTGATCGTGGCGGAAGCCATGATTCTGGCCAACAGCACCTGGGGCAACTGGATGGCCGAGCTGGGCGTGCCCGGCATTTACCGCAGCCAGGCTTCGCTGCTGCCGGGCGTGAAAGTACGTATGGGCACCAAAGCGCTGCCGCACGCGGGCATTGGCGTCAAAAGCTATGCCTGGAGCAGCTCGCCGCTGCGCCGCTACACCGACTTGGTGAACCAGTGGCAAATCATTGCCTGTGCGCGCCATGGCAAAACTGCCGCTTTGGTGGCACCTTTCAAACCCAAAGATGCAGAGCTGTTTGCCATCATCTCCAGTTTTGATGCCGCCTATTCGACTTACAACGGCTACCAGGGCGCAATGGAGCGTTTCTGGACGCTTAAATATGTGCAGCAGCAAGGTTTGAGCGAGATCACCGCCACGGTGTTCAAGGAAAACATGGTGCGTGCGGACGACCTGCCCTTGGTGCTGCCGATGGCGGGGGCCAAGGATTTGCCACGCGGCGCGCGGGTGCGCGTGAGGCTGGGTGAGATCGATGAGGTCTCGCTGGACATTCATGGCACCGTGGTCGAACGCCTCGATTCGACTGACGATACGCAGCCGGTGCAGCAAGACGCAGAAGAAGGCGACGACGATGCCGTGGCCGGTCCGATTGCGATTGCTGTGGACATCACCGAGAATGAACCCCTTACCAACGAAAATTCTGCCCCGTGAAGCTAAGGACTTTCAGCCCCCTCCAAATTGCCTTGGGCATCTCCATTGCCGCGCACGCCCTTTTGCTCACGGTGCGTTTTGTGGCCCCCGAGGCTTTCAATCGCGTGTTTCAGGACACCCCCCTGGAAGTAATACTGGTCAATGCGCGCACTACCGAGCAACCCGACAAGGCCACGGCCATCGCACAGGCGTCCATGGCCGGTGGTGGTGATGCAGACAGTGGCCGCGCCACCAGCCCGCTGCCGCCAGCATTGATTTCGGAGTCCGGTGAAGTCACTGAAGACCAGCAGGAGCAGCGCAAACTTCAAAACCTGCAGGAGCTGCAAAACCTGATGCTGGCGCAGGTAAAAAGTCAGCTGGCTGGCCTTCCCCCACCAGACCCGACGCAGCCAGAGCTGTCACCCGACCGCATCGAGCGTGAAGCCAAGCGGCGCCAGCTGATCAAACTGCTGGCAGAAATTGAAAAACGCATCAACCAGGAAAATACCCGGCCGAAAAAGCGTTACGTCAGCCCTTCCACACGGGAGGAAGCCTATGCCGCTTATGTTGACCACATGCGACGCGCCATTGAAGACAAGGGCACAGAAAACTTCCCCGAATTCGGCGGCAAAAAGCTGTACGGGGAGCTGACCATGATTGTCTCGGTCAACTTCGATGGCCAGCTGATCGAGACGGAGATCGTCAAAAGCTCCGGTAACCGCATGTTGGACCGCCGTGCCGAGGTGATTGCCCGCAGCGCGGGGCCTTTCGGCCCCTTCACGGTGGCGATGCGCCGCCAGGCCGACCAGATTGCCTACCCCGCACGCTTCAAGTTCACGCGCGACGAAACGCTGGAAGCCCGGCTCTCCGCCAACTAGCCCCGGGTATGGACCTGTACTGCGTGATCGGCAACCCGGTGGAGCACAGCAGGTCGCCCTGGATTCATGCCCGTTTTGCCGAATTAACGGGGCAAACCCTGAAGTACGACAAACGACTGGCACCACTGGACGGGTTTGCCGACACCGTGCAGGCGTTCATACGGCAAGGCGGGCGCGGCTGCAACGTCACCGTGCCGTTCAAGTTTGAGGCCGCCGCACTGGCCACCCGCTCCAGCGAGCGAGCCCTGCTCGCGCAGGCCTCAAACCTGCTGACTTTCAAAGAGGGCAGCATTGAGGCGGACAACACCGATGGCGTGGGCTTGGTCAATGACATCGAGCGCAACGCCGGGTTCATTTTGCAGGGCCGCCGTGTGTTGCTGATTGGTGCGGGCGGTGCGGGCGCGGGTGTTCTGGGGCCGCTGATTCAGGCTGGCCCTGCCCATATCACCGTGGCAAACCGAACGCTGGTCAGGGCAGCCGACTTGGTGCAGCGTCACATGGCACTGGCTTTGCTACAAAAAACAGAGCTACTCGCGCACGATCTACTTGCGGTAGAGGGTGATTTTGATGTCATTGTCAACGCCAGCACCAGCAGCCTGAAGGGCGCTGAGGTGCCGGTGGCGGCCAGCACCTTGAAGCCTGGCGCACTGGCCTACGACATGATGTACGGCCCTAGCGCTCAGGCCTTCATGGGCTGGGCACGCGAACACGGCGCTGTGGCGCGTGACGGCTTGGGCATGCTGGTTGAACAAGCTGCCGAGGCTTTTTTGATCTGGCGCGGCGTGCGCCCGCCCGCGCAACAAGTGCTCAGCGAGTTGCGCGCACTCTTGGACTGAGCTCGAATAGCGCATGAAACCACTTGTTCGCTGGTTTGCCCTGGTGGCCTTGGCTTTGCTGACGCTGCAGCTCTTTTTTGTTGCCCGCATTGCCGCCATGGCGGTGATTGATCCGCAGTCCACCGCCTTTGAGCGGTCCGAGGCATGGCGTGTGCTCAATGTCAAAGGCAGCCTGCACTGGCGTCAGGAGTGGGTCAGCTACCCCCAAATCTCCAACACACTCAAGCGCGCGGTCATCGCCAGCGAGGATGACGGCTTTAGCAACCACGATGGTGTGGATTGGGATGCCCTGGAAAAAGCTTGGCAGAAAAACGCCAAGGCCGAAGCCCAGGCCGCCAAAGCCCAAAGTGCAAAAAAGTCAGGCGCCAACGCGGGCAAAGGCAAAGCGGCCGGGCGCACGCCCAAGGTGGTGGGTGGCTCCACCATTACCCAGCAGCTTGCAAAAAACCTGTTTTTGTCGGGGGAGCGAACCCTGCTGCGCAAAGGTCAGGAATTTGTGCTGACGCTATTGCTGGAGGCATTGCTGGACAAAGAGCGCATTTTGGAAATTTACCTCAACAGCGTGGAATGGGGCGAAGGCGTGTTTGGTGCCGAGGCCGCCGCCCAGCACTATTTCCGCAAACCTGCGGCCAAATTAAGCACTTACGAAGCGGCCCGCCTGGCGGTGATGCTGCCGCGCCCCAAGTATTTTGAAAAGCAGCCAAATTCAAGCTACCTCAATGGCCGTGCTGGCGTGATTGCCGAGCGGCTGGGCAGCGCCGAGCTGCCTTGACGCACATCCGTTACTGTCAAAGTAAGCGCTCTGTATCATTCCCCCCATGCGCGCAACACTAATGAGTTACTTTCTGCTGGGTCTGGTCCGTTTAATGACCGGCTCGCAGGCCCGCTGGTACGGTTGCCCGCCCAAGGCGGAGCAGCGCATTTATTTTGCCAACCACCAAAGCCATGTCGATCTGGTGATGATCTGGGCCGCCCTGCCCAAGGAGTTGCGCGCTCACACCCGGGCCATCGCGGCCAAAGATTACTGGACCAAGACGCCCTTCAAGAAGTGGCTGACCTCTGCGGTGTTCAATGTCATTTACGTCTCGCGCGACCGCAGCTCTGACGAAGACCCGCTGGAACCCCTTTTTGAGGCGCTGGACCATGGCGACTCCATCATCTTGTTTCCGGAAGGCACGCGGGGCAATGCCGAAGAACCGCAAGCCTTCAAAGCCGGCCTGTACAACCTGGCGCGCAAATACCCGGCTGTGGAACTGGTGCCCGCCTGGATCAACAATGTGCAGCGCGTGATGCCCAAGGGCGAAGTGGTGCCGGTGCCGGTGCTGTGCTCGGTAACCTTCGGCGCACCCCTGCGGCTGGGTGAGGGCGAAGAGCGCCGCGCCTTTTTGGACCGTGCCCGCAGCGCTGTCATTGCCCTGCGCGACGTGTAAGTGAGCAAAACCGATTGCCATGTACCAGTTCCTGAAAAACCTCACCGCCACGCAGCAAGTGGGTGCGCTTTTTGTCATCGTGTTTGGCATTTTGCTGCTGGCCAGCATTGCAGCGGTGCTGATGTCGCTGCGCGAGGACGATGATGAGGGCGAAGCCGCTGAGCGCCGGCGCATCGATCTGGATGATTTTGAAGGCATTTTGCGCACCAGCTGGCTGATGGGGTTGGTGTTCTGGATCGGCTGGATGTCGGGCGACTGGGTGGCGCTGCTCTTGTTTGGCATGGTTTCTTTCTTTGCCTTGCGCGAGTTCATGACCTTGTCTCCCACCCGCCGGGGTGATCACCGCAGCCTGGTGCTGGCCTTTTTTGTGGTGCTGCCGGGACAGTACTGGCTGGTGGGAGCTGAATTTTTTGACCTGTTCACTGTGTTCATCCCGGTTTACGTGTTTTTGGCGATTCCTGTGGCCAGCGCACTGGCCGATGACCCCCAGCGGTTTCTGGAGCGCAATGCCAAGCTGCAATGGGGCATCATGGTGTGCATTTACGGCATGAGCCATGTGCCTGCCTTGCTGCTGCTGGACTTTCCCAACTACAACAACAAAAGCGCATTTTTGGTCTTCTTTTTGGTGCTGGTGGTGCAAACCTGCATGATTTCCCAGCACCTGGCCACGCGCAAGCTGCGCAAGCCACCCGCCGCACCCAACATCAGTGACAGTTTTAACTGGCCCAGCTGCTGGATTGGCATTGCGGTGGGCAGCTTGCTGGGCGCATTGTTGGCGGGCATTACTCCTTTTGTACCTGGCCAGGCGTTCGCAATGGCCTTTATTGCCTGTGTGGCGGGATCCATGGGGCATCTGGTGATGAAGGCCCTCAAGCGCGATCGCGGCATCCCGATCTGGCGCGGGCATGGCAAAGGCGTCACGGGTGCGGGCGGCTTGCTGGACCGGGTGGATGCACTGTGTTTTGCGGCACCGGTGTTCTTTCACTCGGCCAGGTGGTATTTTGGCCTCTAGCGCTCGTATTTATTGCGCAAGCAGCTATCAAAATAATAGTAAATGAGAATTCTTGGCATCGACCCCGGCCTGCGGACCACGGGCTTTGGCGTGATTGACATGGCAGGATCTGAACTGCGCTACGTGGCCAGCGGCACCATCAGCACCACCCACCTGGACAAAGGGCAGCTGCCTGCAAGGCTCAAAGTCCTGTTTGACGGCATCCGCGAAGTCGTGAACCGGTATGAGCCAGACAGCGCCTCGGTGGAGATTGTGTTTGTCAACGTCAACCCGCAGTCCACTTTACTGCTCGGGCAGGCGCGCGGGGCTTGCGTTACTGCTCTGGTATCGCTTGACTTGCCGGTTGCCGAGTACACGGCCCTGCAAATGAAGCAGGCCGTGGTGGGCTACGGGCGTGCCGACAAAACCCAGATTCAGGAGATGGTGCGCCGCCTGCTGAATTTGCCCGGCCTGCCGGGCCCCGACGCGGCCGACGCACTGGGCCTGGCCATCACCCATGCCCACGCGGGCCTGGGCCTGTCTCGCCTGGCACAGGCGGATGGCGTAGGCGGCAAGGGTAAAACGTCGTACCGCGCCGGACGCAGCCGCTGAACCAATTCTGTGTTGCATGAAAAATGGGTGGCCAAGACTTTCGGTCTTGGCCACCCATTGTTTGTGAGCCGGCTCAAGGACTTTGAGCCGGTTGCTCTCTCAAAGGCGTTATTTACCTCCGGTTGACAAGATGCCGCCACCGTTAGGATCTTGCATGCCCGGCAGGTTCAAGGTCTTGGTCAGGGTGGAAGCACTGGTTCCCTGTGATCCCAGCAGATTGCCGTTGGCGTCAAACTGTTTCATCACATCTGCCATGCTGGCCACAGCCAGTGAGGCTGGCGATGCTGTCGCCGCTACGCCGCCGCTGGTATCCAGACGTGTGCCTGCAGTGAGCAAACTGTCGGTCGGGTCAGCGTTGCCAAATGATCCGATGGCCTGCGCCAGTCCGCTGACACGTGAGCGCAAATCGGGTTTAAGCTCTGCCGCCACGGGTTCACGCACCGCTTGGGCGATTGGCTCAACCGCGCTGCCACTCAATACGTCACCTGCGACCGGCTCATTCACTGCCTGCGGCAATGCATCAGCCGGCGCGGCATCAGCGGCATCAGGAGCTGCCAAGACCTGCGTATTGAGCGCCGCAATCGCACTGTCCACAGAGGCGGTGTCCGGCGTTGCTGCCTGATTCTTGTCTGCCACAAACCAGACGTCCGCCATGTCATGCGTTGCACCATCAGTCGTCTGATAGCTGGAGGTCAGACCCACCAAGTTACCGTTGTCCTTGCTCAGGTCGGCAACCGCATTCAGATCCAGCTTGGCGATTCCCAATTCGGCCAGTGATTTGGTTTCACCCGCATCACTGACACCGTCAGAATCACCATCAATCCAAACTTTCAAGTCGGCAAAAGCTGCATCGTCAATGCTGATGGAACCATCTTGGTTGCTATCGAGCTCACGCAAGGCTACGTAACCATCTGCCGCCTTGCCGCCACTTGCCAGGTTGGTGGACGAACCGAACAACTCCGAACCATCGTTGATCGCGCCATCATGGTTGCGGTCCAGAACCAGCAAGCCATCTCCGCTGCTGACCCAACCGGTGGTCACATCCCTTCCGTCGGCAAACAGATCAAACTTGACGCCGGCCGTGTAGCTCAATGTTTTGACACCATCGCCATCCAAATCAAGGATCAGCGGGGTGCCTTGGAGCAAGGCCGCAGCTTGGGTCGTGGTCAACGCACCCTGCTGAGTGACCGTCAGACTGGAAACCTGATCAAGCGACAGATGAGATATCTGATCGGTGGTCAAGGATGCAATCTGGGTTGTGGTCAGCGCCACAATCTGGCTGGTCTTGAAGGCTGCCACATCTTCTGTTTGCATCGCCGCTACTTGCGTGGTGGTCAACGCCGCAATGCTGGCAGTGCTCAAGGCATAACTCTGGCTGGTGGTCAGGGCCACCATCTGGTCAGTGGTCAGTTTGACGACCTGAGTGGTACTCAAGGCCGCCACACCAAGGGTGGTAATCGCAGCCACCTGGTCAGTGGTCAACGCTGCCACCTGTGTGGTGGTCAAGGCCTGCATCTGGACAATCCTCAAGGCGGCAACATCTTCCGTTTGCATGGCAGCCACTTGGGTCGTCGTCAAGGCCGCCACACTGGCAGTGGTCAAGGCCCCAGCACTCCAGGTGGACAGTGCAACAATCTGGTCAGTGGTCAACTTGGCCACTTGTGTCGTGGTCAGGGCTGCGATCACGCTGGTGGCCAGTGTTGCAATCTGGTCAGTCGTCATGGCCACCACTTGCGTAGTGGTCAGCGCTGCTACTTGGTTGGTCTTGAGGGCTGCAATGTCTTCCGTTTGCATCGCGACGACTTGCGTGGTGGTCAAGGCTGCCACACTGGTGGTGGTCAAGGCTGCCGCCTGACTGGTGCCCAAAGCTACCACTTGGTCGGTGGTCAGAATTGCCACTTGCGTGGTCGTCAAAGCAGCAATCTGGCTGGTCTTCAAAGCTGCTACATCGTCTGTTTCCAGGGCCGCCACTTGCGTGGTGGTCAGCACTGCCACGTTGGCCGTTCTCAGCGCTGCTGTCTGGCTGGTACCCAGTGCCACCACTTGGTCCGTGGTCAGCTTGACCACCTGCGTAGTGCTCAGGGCTGCTACGCCTGCGGTGGAGAGGGCTGCGACTTGGTCCGTGGTCAGTACCGCAACTTGCGTGGTCGTCAGGGCCGCAATCTGGCTGGTCTTGAATGCTGCGACGTCTTCTGTTTGCATCGCCGCCACTTGTGTGGTGGTCAGTACTGCCACGTTTGCAGTCGTCAGCGCTGATGCACCTGAGGTACTCAGAGCCACCACCTGGTCGGTGGTCAGCTTGGTCACTTGGGTGGTAGTCAAAGCTGCTATCACGCCACTGGTCAGAGCTGTGATCTGATCGGTCGTCAAAGCAACCACCTGGGTGGTGCTCAAAGCTGCAACCTGGCTGGTCTTGAGCGCTGCAATATCCACTGTCTCAAGGGCAACGGCTTGGGTTGTGGTCAGCACCGCCACGCTCGTGGTGGTCAAAGCTGCCGCTTGGCTGGTGCCCAAGGAGACCACTTGGTCGGTTGTCAACTTGACCACCTGCGTAGTGGTCAAGGCTGCAATCTGGCTGGTCTTCAACGCTGCCACATCTTCTGTTTGCATCGCCACTACTTGAGTGGTGGTCAAGGACGCCACATTCGCTGTACTCAAGGCCACGGTCTGACTGGTGCTCAGTGCCACCACTTGATCCGTGGTCAGCTTGGTCACTTGGGTGGTGCTCAGGGCTGCCACCCCTGCTGTAGAGATGGCTGCGACTTGATCCGTTGTCAGCACCACCACTTGCGTGGTCGTCAGGGCCGCGACCTGGCTGGTCTTGAAGGCTGCCACATCTTCTGTTTGCATCGCCGCCACTTGCGTGGTGGTCAGTACTGCGACGTTGGCTGTGGTCAAGGCAGCTGTACCTGACGTGCTCAGTGCAACCACTTGGTCTGTGGTCAGTTTGGTCACTTGGGTGGTGGTCAAAACTGACACGATACCGCTAGTTAGGGCTGTAATCTGGTCAGTGGTGAGAGCCACAACTTGGGTGGTGGTCAGAGCTGCGACCTGGGCCGTCTTCAGAGCTGCCACATCAGAGGTTTCGAGTGCCGTTACCTGAGTGGTGGTCAACACCCCTACACTGGTGGTGGTCAAGGCTGCCGTCTGGCCGGTGCCCAAAGCTACGACCTGATCGGTGGTCAGCACAACCACTTGCGTGGTAGTCAGGGCTGCAATCTGGCTGGTCTTGAAGGCTGCCACATCCTCTGTTTGCATCGCCGCCACTTGCGTTGTGGTCAAGGACGCCACATTCGCTGTACTCAGGGTTCCTGTCTGACTGGTGCCCAGTGCCACCACCTGGTCCGTGGTCAGCTTGACCACCTGCGTAGTGCTCAGGGCTGCCACGCCTGCAGTGGTGATGGCTGCGACCTGGTCGGTGGTCAGCACCACCACTTGCGTGGTCGTCAGGGCCGCGACCTGGCTGGTCTTGAAGGCTGCTACGTCTTCTGTTTGCATGGCCGCCACTTGCGTGGTGGTCAACACTGCCACGTTGGCCGTGGTCAAGGCTGCTGTACCGCCAGTGCTCAAGGCCACAACTTGATCCGTGGTCAGTTTGGTCACTTGGGTGGTGGTCAGCGCCGCAACCACGCCGCTGGTCAGGGCTGTGATCTGATCGGTCGTCAAAGCAACCACCTGGGTGGTGCTCAAAGCTGCGACTTGGGCTGTTTTCAGTGCGGCAATGTCAGAAGTTTCCAGCGCCGTCACCTGCGTGGTGGTCAAGGCTGCCACATTCGTGGTGGTCAAGGCTGCTGTCTGGCTGGTACTCAAAGCTGCGACCTGGTCGGTGGTCAGCACCACCACTTGCGTGGTCGTCAGGGCCGCGACTTGGCTGGTCTTGAAGGCTGCGACGTCTTCTGTTTGCATGGCCGCCACTTGCGTGGTGGTCAACACTGCCACGTTGGCTGTGCTCAAGGCTGCTGCACCGCCCGTGCTCAAGGCCACCACTTGGTCGGTGGTCAGCTTGGTTACTTGGGTGGTGGTCAGTGCTGCTACCACGCCGCTGGTCAGGGCTGATATTTGGTCAGTGGTCAGGGCAACCACCTGGGTGGTGGTCAAAGCTGCGACTTGGGCTGTTTTCAGTGCCGCGATGTCAGAGGTCTCCATTGCCGCCACTTGCGTGGTGGTCAAGGCTGCCACACTCGTGGTGGTCAAGGCTGCCGTCTGGCTGGTGCCCAAGGCCACCACTTGGTCGGTGGTCAGTTTGGCCACTTGGGTGGTGGTCAGGGCCGCCACCTGGCTGGTCTTGAAGGCTGCAATATCGGAGGTCTCCATCGCCGCCACTTGCGTGGTGGTCAGCACCGCCACATTCGCCGTGGTCAGGGCTGCTGTCTGGCCGGTTGTCAGGGCCACCACCTGGTCGGTGGTCAGCTTGACCACCTGGGTGGTGCTCATGGCTGCCACGCCTGCGGTGGAGATGGCCGCCACCTGGTCGGTGGTCAGCACCACCACTTGCGTGGTCGTCAGGGCCGCGACTTGGCTGGTCTTGAAGGCTGCGACGTCTTCTGTTTGCATCGCCGCCACTTGCGTGGTGGTCAGTACTGCCACGTTGGCTGTGCTCAAGGCTGCTGCGCCTGCTGTGCTCAAGGCCACGATCTGGTCGGTGGTCAGCTTGGTCACCTGGGTGGTGGTCAGCGCTGCAATCACGCCGCTGGTCAACGCTGTGATCTGGTCGGTGGTCAAGGCAACCACCTGGGTGGTGGTCAAAGCTGCGACTTGGGCTGTCTTCAATGCCGCAATGTCAGAGGTTTCCATTGCCGCCACTTGCGTGGTGGTCAAGGCTGCCACACTCGTGGTGGTCAAGGCTGCCGTCTGGCTGGTGCCCAAGGCCACTACCTGGTCGGTGGTCAGCACGGCAACTTGCGTAGTGGTCAGGGCTGCGACTTGGCTGGTCTTGAAGGCTGCGACGTCTTCTGTTTGCATGGCCGCCACTTGCGTGGTAGTCAGTACTGCCACGTTGGCCGTGGTCAAGGCTGCTGCGCCTGCTGTGCTCAAAGCCACGATCTGATCCGTGGTCAGCTTGGTCACCTGGGTGGTGGTCAGTGCTGCTACCACGCCGCTGGTCAGGGCTGTGATCTGATCGGTCGTCAAGGCAACCACTTGGGTGGTGGTCAAAGCTGCGACTTGGGCTGTTTTCAGTGCCGCGATGTCAGAGGTCTCCATTGCCGCCACTTGCGTGGTGGTCAGGGCTGCCACACTCGTGGTGGTCAACGCTGCCGTCTGACTGGTGCCCAAGGCCACGACTTGGTCGGTGGTCAGCTTGGCCACTTCGGTCGTCGTCAGGGCCGCCACCTGGCTGGTCTTGAAGGCTGCAATGTCTTCCGTTTGCATCGCCGCCACTTGTGTGGTGGTCAAGGACGCTACATTCGCCGTGCTCAAGGCTGCTGTCTGGCCGGTTGTCAGGGCCACCACCTGGTCGGTGGTCAGCTTGGTCACCTGTGTAGTGCTCAGGGCTGCTACGCCCGCAGTAGAGATGGCTGCGACCTGGTCGGTGGTCAGCACCACCACTTGCGTGGTCGTCAGGGCCGCGACCTGGCTGGTCTTGAAGGCTGCGACGTCTTCTGTTTGCATCGCCGCCACTTGCGTGGTGGTCAGCACCGCCACATTCGCCGTGGTCAGGGATGCGGCTCCGGCTGTGCTCAAGGCCACCACCTGGTCGGTGGTCAGCTTGGTCACTTGGGTGGTGGTCAGCGCCGCAACCACGCCGCTGGTCAGGGCTGATATTTGGTCAGTGGTCAGGGCAACCACCTGGGTGGTGGTCAGCGCTGCGACTTGGGCTGTTTTCAGTGCCGCGATGTCAGAGGTTTCGAGTGCCGTTACCTGAGTGGTGGTCAAGGCTGCCACACTCGTTGTCGTCAACGCTGCTGTCTGGCTGGTGCCCAAAGCTACGACTTGGTCGGTCGTCAGTTTGGCCACTTCGGTCGTCGTCAGGGCCGCGATCTGGCTGGTCTTGAAGGCTGCCACATCCTCTGTTTGCATCGCCGCCACTTGCGTAGTGGTCAAGGACGCCACATTCGCTGTGCTCAAGGCTGCTGTCTGACTGGTGCCCAGTGCCACCACCTGGTCCGTGGTCAGCTTGGTCACCTGTGTAGTGCTCAAGGCTGCCACGCCTGCGGTGGTGATGGCTGCGACCTGGTCGGTGGTCAGCACCACCACTTGCGTGGTCGTCAGGGCCGCGACTTGGCTGGTCTTGAAGGCTGCGACGTCTTCTGTTTGCATCGCCGCCACTTGCGTGGTGGTCAGTACTGCCACGTTGGCCGTGCTCAAGGCTGCTGCACCGCCCGTGCTCAAGGCCACCACTTGGTCGGTGGTCAGCTTGGTTACTTGGGTGGTGGTCAGCGCTGCTACCACGCCGCTGGTCAGGGCTGATATTTGGTCAGTGGTCAGGCCACCACCTGGGTGGTGGTCAAAGCTGCGACTTGGGCTGTTTTCAGTGCCGCGATGTCAGAGGTCTCCATTGCCGCCACTTGCGTGGTGGTCAAGGCTGCCACACTCGTTGTCGTCAACGCTGCTGTCTGGCTGGTGCCCAAGGCCACTACCTGGTCGGTGGTCAGCACGGCAACTTGCGTAGTGGTCAGGGCTGCGACTTGGCTGGTCTTGAAGGCTGCGACGTCTTCTGTTTGCATGGCCGCCACTTGCGTGGTAGTCAGTACTGCCACGTTGGCCGTGGTCAAGGCTGCTGCGCCTGCTGTGCTCAAAGCCACGATCTGGTCGGTGGTCAGCTTGGTCACCTGGGTGGTGGTCAGCGCTGCAATCACGCCGCTGGTCAACGATGCGATCTGGTCGGTGGTCAAGGCAACCACCTGGGTGGTGGTCAAAGCTGCGACTTGGGCTGTTTTCAGTGCCGCGATGTCAGAGGTCTCCATTGCCGCCACTTGCGTGGTGGTCAGGGCTGCCACACTCGTGGTGGTCAAAGCTGCCGTCTGGCTGGTGCCCAAGGCCACCACTTGGTCGGTGGTCAGTTTGGCCACTTGCGTGGTGGTCAAGACCGCTACTTGGCTGGTCTTCAAAGCTGCGACATCGTCTGTTTCCAGGGCCGCCACTTGGGTGGTGGTCAGGGCAACGACATTGGCCGTGCTCAAGGCTGCTGTCTGGCCGGTTGTCAGGGCCACCACCTGGTCGGTGGTCAGCTTGACCACCTGGGTGGTGCTCATGGCTGCCACGCCTGCGGTGGAGATGGCCGCCACCTGGTCGGTGGTCAGCACCACCACTTGGGTGGTCGTCAGGGCCGCCACCTGGCTGGTCTTGAAGGCTGCGACGTCTTCTGTTTGCATCGCCGCCACTTGCGTGGTGGTCAACACTGCCACGTTGGCCGTGGTCAAGGCTGCTGCCGCCTGGTGCTCAAGGCCACCATCTGGTCGGTGGTCAGCTTGGTTACCTGGGTGGTGGTCAGCGCTGCTACCACGCCGCTGGTCAGGGCTGTGATCTGGTCGGTCGTCAAGGCCACCACCTGGGTGGTGGTCAAGCTGCGACTTGGGCTGTTTTCAGTGCCGCGATGTCAGAGGTCTCCATTGCCACCACTTGCGTGGTGGTCAAGGCTGCCACACTGGTGGTGGTCAGCGCTGCCGTCTGGCTGGTGCCCAAGGCCACGACTTGGTCGGTCGTCAGTTTGGCCACTTGCGTGGTGGTCAGGGCTGCGACTTGACTGGTCTTCAAAGCTGCGACATCGTCTGTTTCTAGAGCCGCCACTTGCGTGGTGGTCAGCACTGCCACGTTAGCCGTTCTCAGGGCTCCTGTCTGGCTGGTGCCCAGTGCCACCACCTGGTCTGTGGTCAGCTTGGTCACCTGGGTGGTGCTCAGGGCTGCTACGCCTGCGGTGGTGATGGCTGCGACCTGGTCGGTGGTCAGCACCACCACTTGCGTGGTCGTCAGGGCCGCGACTTGGCTGGTCTTGAAGGCTGCGATGTCTTCTGTTTGCATGGCCGCCACTTGCGTGGTGGTCAGTACTGCCACGTTGGCTGTGCTCAAGGCTGCTGCACCGCCCGTGCTCAAGGCCACCACTTGATCCGTGGTCAGCTTGGTTACTTGGGTGGTGGTCAGTGCTGCTACCACGCCGCTGGTCAGGGCTGATATTTGGTCAGTGGTCAGGGCCACCACCTGGGTGGTGGTCAAAGCTGCGACTTGGGCTGTTTTCAGTGCCGCGATGTCAGAGGTCTCCATTGCCGCCACTTGCGTGGTGGTCAGGGCTGCCACACTCGTTGTCGTCAAGGCTGCTGTCTGGCTGGTGCCCAAGGCCACGACTTGGTCGGTCGTCAGTTTGGCCACTTGCGTAGTGGTCAAAGCTGCGACTTGACTGGTCTTCAAAGCTGCGACATCGTCTGTTTCATCGCCGCCACTTGCGTGGTGGTCAGCACCGCCACATTCGCCGTGGTCAGGGATGCGGCTCCGGCTGTGCTCAAGGCCACGATCTGGTCGGTGGTCAGCTTGGTCACCTGGGTGGTGGTCAGCGCTGCAATCACGCCGCTGGTCAGGGCAGTCACCTGGTCTGTGGTCAAGGCCACTACTTGGGTGGTGGTCAGCGCTGCCACCTGACTGGTCTTGAGTGCTGCAACATCCACCGTTTCCAAGGGCGACGGCTTGCGTGGTGGTCAAGGCTGCCACGCTCGTGGTGGTCAAGGCTGCCGTCTGGCTGGTGCCCAAGGCCACTACCTGGTCGGTCGTTAGTTTGGCCACTTGCGTAGTGGTCAAAGCTGCGATCTGGCTGGTCTTGAAGGCTGCCACATCCTCTGTTTGCATCGCCGCCACTTGCGTAGTGGTCAGGCACCGCCACGTTGGCCGTTCTCAGGGCTCCTGTCTGGCTGGTGCCCAGTGCCACCACCTGGTCTGTGGTCAGCTTGGTCACCTGGGTGGTGCTCAGGGCTGCTACGCCTGCGGTGCACCTGGTCGGTGGTCAGCACCACCACTTGCGTGGTCGTCAGGGCCGCCACCTGGCTGGTCTTGAACGCAGCCACATCTTCTGTTTGCATCGCCGCCACTTGCGTGGTGGTCAGCACCGCCACGTTCGCTGTGGTCAAGGGCTGCTGCACCGCCCGTGCTCAAGGCCACCACCTGGTCGGTGGTCAGCTTGGTCACTTGGGTGGTGGTCAGCGCTGCGATCACGCCGCTGGTCAGGGCAGTCACCTGATCCGTCGTCAAGGCCACCACTTGGGTGGTGGTCAAAGCTGCAACCTGGGCTGTCTTGAGTGCCGCGATGTCAGAGGTCTCCATTGCCACCACTTGCGTGGTGGTCAAGGCTGCCACGCTGGTGGTGGTCAGCGCTGCCGTCTGGCTGGTGCCCAAGGCCACGACTTGGTCGGTCGTCAGTTTGGCCACTTGCGTGGTGGTCAGGGCTGCGACTTGACTGGTCTTCAAAGCTGCGACATCGTCTGTTTCTAGAGCCGCCACTTGCGTGGTGGTCAGCACTGCCACGTTGGCCGTTCTCAGGGCTCCTGTCTGACTGGTGCCCAGTGCCACCACTTGGTCTGTGGTCAGCTTGGTCACCTGTGTAGTGCTCAGGGCTGCTACGCCTGCGGTGGTGATGGCCGCGACCTGGTCGGTGGTCAGCACCACCACTTGGGTGGTGGTCAGGGCCGCCACCTGGCTGGTCTTGAAGGCTGCAACGTCTTCTGTCTGCATCGCCGCCACTTGCGTGGTGGTCAGCACCGCCACATTCGCCGTGGTCAGGGATGCGGCTCCGGCTGTGCTCAAGGCCACCACCTGGTCAGTGGTCAGCTTGGTCACCTGGGTGGTGGTCAGTGCTGCTACCACGCCGCTGGTCAGGGCTGTGATCTGGTCGGTCGTCAAGCCAACCACCTGGGTGGTGGTCAACGCTGCGACTTGGGCTGTTTTCGAGTGCCGCGATGTCAGAGGTCTCCATTGCCACCACTTGCGTGGTGGTCAAGGCTGCCACACTGGTGGTGGTCAACGCTGCTGTCTGGCTGGTGCCCAAGGCCACCACTTGGTCGGTCGTCAGTTTGGCCACTTGCGTGGTGGTCAAGGCTGCGACCTGGCTGGTCTTGAAGGCTGCAACGTCTTCTGTCTGCATCGCCGCCACTTGCGTGGTGGTCAGCACCGCCACATTCGCCGTGGTCAGGGCTCCTGTCTGGCTGGTGCCCAGTGCCACCACCTGGTCTGTGGTCAGCTTGGTCACCTGTGTAGTGCTCAGGGCTGCTACGCCTGCGGTGGTGATGGCTGCGACCTGGTCGGTGGTCAGCACCACCACTTGCGTGGTCGTCAGGGCCGCGACTTGGCTGGTCTTGAAGGCTGCGATGTCTTCTGTTTGCATGGCCGCCACTTGCGTGGTGGTCAGTACTGCCACGTTGGCTGTGCTCAAGGCTGCTGCACCGCCCGTGCTCAAGGCCACCACTTGAGCCGTGGTCAGCTTGGTTACCTGTGGTGGTCAGTGCTGCTACCACGCCGCTGGTCAGGGCTGATATTTGGTCAGTGGTCAGGGCAACCACCTGGGTGGTGGTCAAAGCTGCGACTTGGGCTGTTTTCAGTGCCGCGATGTCAGAGGTCTCCATTGCCGCCACTTGCGTGGTGGTCAAGGCTGCCACACTCGTTGTCGTCAACGCTGCTGTCTGGCTGGTGCCCAAAGCCACGACTTGGTCGGTCGTCAGTTTGGCCACTTGCGTAGTGGTCAAAGCTGCGATCTGGCTCGTCTTGAAGGCTGCCACATCCTCCGTTTGCATGGCCGCCACTTGCGTGGTAGTCAGTACTGCCACGTTGGCCGTGGTCAAGGCTGCTGCGCCGCCTGTGCTCAAGGCCACGATTTGGTCTGTGGTCAGCTTGGTCACTTGGGTGGTGGTCAGCGCCGCTACCACGCCGGTAGTCAGGGCTGATATCTGGTCTGTAGTCAGCGCCACCACTTGTGTGGTGGTCAGCGCTGCAACCTGACTGGTCTTGAGTGCTGCAACATCCACCGTTTCAAGGGCAACAGCTTGCGTGGTGGTCAAGGCTGCCACACTCGTGGTGGTCAAGGCTGCCGTCTGGCTGGTGCCCAAAGCCACCACTTGGTCGGTGGTCAGCACGGCCACTTGCGTGGTGGTCAGGGCTGCGACTTGGCTGGTCTTGAAGGCTGCCACATCGTCTGTTTGCATCGCCGCCACTTGCGTGGTGGTCAGCACCGCCACGTTGGCCGTTCTCAGGGCTCCTGTCTGACTGGTGCCCAGTGCCACCACTTGGTCTGTGGTCAGCTTGGTCACCTGTGTAGTGCTCAGGGCTGCTACGCCTGCGGTGGTGATGGCTGCGACCTGGTCGGTGGTCAGCACCACCACTTGCGTGGTCGTCAGGGCCGCGACTTGGCTGGTCTTGAAGGCTGCGACGTCTTCTGTTTGCATGGCCGCCACTTGCGTGGTAGTCAGTACTGCCACGTTGGCTGTGCTCAAGGCTGCTGCACCGCCCGTGCTCAAGGCCACCACTTGGTCGGTGGTCAGCTTGGTCACTTGGGTGGTGGTCAGCGCTGCTACCACGCCGCTGGTCAGGGCTGTGATCTGATCGGTCGTCAAAGCAACCACCTGGGTGGTGGTCAAAGCTGCGACTTGGGCTGTTTTCAGTGCCGCGATGTCAGAGGTCTCCATTGCCACCACTTGCGTGGTGGTCAAGGCTGCCACACTGGTGGTGGTCAGCGCTGCCGTCTGGCTGGTGCCCAATGCCACCACCTGGTCGGTGGTCAGCTTGGCCACCTGCGTGGTGCTCAAGGCCGCCACCTGGCTGGTCTTGAACGCCGCCACATCTTCGGTTTCCATCGCCGCCACTTGCGTGGTGGTCAGCACTGCCACGTTGGCCGTGCTCAGGGCTCCTGTCTGACTGGTGCCCAGTGCCACCACTTGGTCTGTGGTCAGCTTGACCACCTGTGTGGTGCTCAGGGCTGCTACGCCTGCGGTGGTGATGGCTGCGACCTGGTCGGTGGTCAGCACCACCACTTGCGTGGTCGTCAGGGCCGCGACTTGGCTGGTCTTGAAGGCTGCGACGTCTTCTGTTTGCATGGCCGCCACTTGCGTGGTAGTCAGTACTGCCACGTTGGCTGTGCTCAAGGCTGCTGTACCGCCAGTGCTCAAGGCCACCACTTGATCCGTGGTCAGTTTGGTCACTTGGGTGGTTGTCAGCGCCGCAACCACGCCGCTGGTCAGGGCTGTGATCTGATCGGTCGTCAAAGCAACCACCTGGGTGGTGGTCAAAGCTGCGACTTGGGCTGTTTTCAGTGCCGCGATGTCAGAGGTCTCCATTGCCACCACTTGCGTGGTGGTCAAGGCTGCCACACTGGTGGTGGTCAGCGCTGCCGTCTGGCTGGTGCCCAAGGCCACGACTTGGTCGGTCGTCAGTTTGGCCACTTGCGTGGTGGTCAGGGCTGCGACTTGGCTGGTCTTGAAGGCTGCGACATCTTCTGTTTCGCGGCCGCCACTTGCGTGGTGGTCAGGACCGCCACGTTGGCCGTTCTCAGGGCTCCTGTCTGACTGGTACCCAGTGCCACCACTTGGTCGGTGGTCAGCTTGACCACCTGGGTGGTGCTCATGGCTGCCACGCCTGCGGTGGAGATGGCCGCCACCTGGTCAGTGGTCAGCACCACCACTTGGGTGGTCGTCAGGGCCGCCACCTGGCTGGTCTTGAAGGCTGCAATATCGGAGGTCTCCATCGCCGCCACTTGCGTGGTGGTCAGCACCGCCACGTTGGCTGTGCTCAAGGCTGCTGCACCGCCCGTGCTCAAGGCCACCACTTGGTCGGTGGTCAGCTTGGTTACTTGGGTGGTGGTCAGTGCTGCAATGTTAGTGGTCTTCAGTGCTGTGATCTGGTCTGTGGTCAGCGCCACCACCTGGGTGGTGCTCAAAGCCGCAACTTGGGCTGTTTTTAATGCCGCGATGTCAGAGGTCTCCATTGCCGCCACTTGCGTGGTGGTCAAGGCTGCCACACTCGTGGTCAGTCAAGGCTGCCGTCTGGCTGGTACCCAAGGCCACTACCTGGTCGGTGGTCAGCACGGCAACTTGCGTAGTGGTCAGGGCTGCGACTTGGCTGGTCTTGAAGGCTGCTACATCCTCCGTTTGCATGGCCGCCACTTGCGTGGTAGTCAGTACTGCCACGTTGGCCGTGGTCAAGGCTGCTGCGCCGCCTGTGCTCAAGGCCACCACTTGGTCCGTGGTTAGCTTGGCAACTTGGGTGGTGGTTAATGCTGCCACGTTACCTGTGGTCAGGGCTGCTATTTGATCGGTAGTCAGCGCTACCGCCTGTCTGGTGGTCAGAACAGCGATCTGGCTGGTTTTAAGTGCCACCACATCCTCTGTTTCCATGGCCGCCACCTGAGTGGTGGTCAATGCGGCCACACCAGCCGTGGTCAACGCCCGAATTTGCGCCGTTTTAAGCGCAACGATTTGATCAGTTCTGAGGGCGGCAACCTGCGAAGTTGTCAACGTAAGGATATCGGCCGTGGTCCAGCTTTGCACAACTTCCGTTGAAAAAGCCGCGATCACCGATGTTGAAAAACCACTGAGATTGCTCATATTAACCCCTAAGGACTTAGCTGCCCGCACATCTGTCACGGATGCACTTTACTTGCCGATGAGCAACTTGATTGAGTTACGCCATCCGCACCGTAACTGACTGCCAGATTTTGGCAGCCAGCTTATTTATTTACTAAAGCGAAACTTCCTGTGGAATACGCCCGTTCCTTGTCAACGGCACTTTTTTTGAAAGCTTGAGCCAAATTTAAGGAACTTTTTTGCCATCCAGCTCAAAGATCCCCGACATGAAGGAAATGTTATCGCGCTAAGCATGCTCTCTAAGCAACCAAAATGACGGTAATCCACCTGCATTTCTGATCTATTCAGTTTCAGATGACTTGCCAATTAATGACCAAATGGTTATTAATTATTTATTCACGACTGCGGGAACCCATACTCCAGAGCGACGTTGAGCTTCAGCAATTTGCACTTTACTTAGCCGTGACTCAGAACGTTCCAAATTGGCTTGTGCCACCTTATCTCCTGCCTTGCTCGCCAAAACAAACCACTTGTGAGCCTCAATAGGATCGTGCGCAACTCCCTCTCCAGTAGCATACATGAGCCCCAAACGCGATTGCGCACCCACTACTCCTTGCGCAGCGGCGTCAGCGAAAAGCTTGAATGAGCGCTCTAAGTCAATTTTGACACCCTTGCCTTTGCTGTACATCAGCGCTAAGTTGTATAGTGCCTCGGGGTCCCCTTGCTCAGCTGCCTTACTCCACCAGAGAACAGCTTGCTTCATATTCTTAATTCTGGCAAAGAGCACTCCCAATGTTGCCTGCGCCGGAACAAAACCCAAATCTGCAGCGCTCTGGCACCAGCTAAAGGCTTGCCGAATATCCTGCTTTAATCCTGGTCCACCACTTGCGTACAGGGACCCCAAATTCCACTGAGCCTTCGCATCCCCTTGATCTGCAGCCCTCTGAAACCATAGCAATGCCATTTGAAAATCAACAGCAACGCCATGCCCATCCAAAAGAATTCCGCCCAAGGCGCATTGAGCCTGGGCATACCCCTGCTCAGCCGCTAAGCGCCACAAATCTGACGCCTGTTGCATGTTTTTTTGAACACCTTTTCCAGTAGCGTATTTCTGACCAAGTAAATACTGAGCCTCAGCCTCCCCTAGAACCGCAGCTCTCGTGAGGCATGCTACTGAAAGATGCTCCACCTCAGCTCCAAATATGTGCCCCAAAGTTAGCAAGGCATGCGCATGTCCGCCCGCACCAGCCTTCAAATACCAAGATACTCCCAAAAAGAAGTCTTGCTCTGAGTGTTGTGACGATGAATACTTTCTGCCCAGCGCAAACTGGGCATCCGAATTGCCTTGCTCGGCAGCTGCGCGATACCACGCCAGATCGGCCGGATTTTGGTGGTTCTCATATATTTTTGCTAGTGCCAACTGCGCCCTGACATCACCTTGCCTAGCTGCCGCCAAATACCAAACCTGCGCTTGAGCATTGTCTTGAGCAACCCTCAAGCCGAGTTCATACATCAAGCCCAAGTGATACTTTGCATCTGCATCTCCAAGTTCCGCGACCCTTGCCCACTCGCCTGAGTCACGCCTGCGTTCGATAGCACCTGGCTTTCTGCGGCCACGTGTACGCCCTTTGGATCGACCGTTACCACTTGCATCAATAAATTCCATGGCCACTTGTGCTGCCGCAAAATTTTGTCCGGCTGCTTTTCGGTACCAGACCAATGCCTCGTCCATATCCACAAAGACACCTTGACCGTTTGCATACAGGTTTGCCAATGCGTACTGAGCCGAAGCCAACCCCTGCTGGGCGGCACTCAGGTACCAATGCAGTGCAAGCAAGTAGTCCCGCTCAACACCCTCGCCCGTCGCATGTGCAGCGCCAATGGCAAATTGCGCTTCAGCGAGACCAGCTTCAGCTGCTTTGACCAAAAAATCATGTGAGGCTTGCGCATGGGGCTTTGCGTAGAATTTACCAAGCCGAAACATTGCTTTTGGATGCCCTTGGTCCGCAGCTTTTAGGTACCACACCAAGGCTTTGTGATCATCCTGCTCTACAACGGTACCGCTGGCATAACGACTACCCAACAGGTACTGAGCTGACGCCAAACCACGATCTGCCGCTTGTCGAATCCAATGCAGTGCTTGCTCAAAATCCTGCTCGACCCCCAACCCGTTGGCGTACATCAAACCAACTTCGTATTGCGCATCCAACAACCCGAATCTCGCAGATTTCAAGGTGCTAGTGAATAACCGTTTATCTTTGACTGTCATTTTCACCACTGTGGTTCCCCCATCATTGATAACTGGCCCAACAGACAAAGCAAGTGCCAACGGTTGACTTTAACGCTGCCAAGGCTAGGGTTCACGTATTGCTTCAGTCATTCCTTTTGTAAGAGGCCAAGCCAAATATGAAATGACCGAACGCTGACCAACCACAATTTCTGCACTCAGTGTCATACCAGGAAGCAAGCGTGAACTGTCAAGCATGTTTTTCAAAACCCCTTTGTCCAAGGTTATCCGACTGACATAGTAGGCATCACCGCCCGATTTGGCTGAAGCATCACGTCGAAACGCATCTTCGCTAATCGTTCGCACTTTTGCATCCAGCGTACCGTGTTTTTGGTATGGATACGCATCGAGCTTCAAATGCACCGGGTGCCCTAATTTGATATAACCAACATCCATCGAATCAATTTGCACCTCGGCTTCTAACACAACATTAAGAGGAACCAAGGTAAAAAATGTTTCTGCCTCCTTCACAATGGAGCCCGGAGACAGCTTGGCAATATCAAGAACAACAGCATCCACAGGTGCCGTCAAAGTGACCAATTTATGGCGTCTGTCGGCTTTTTGCAGTTGTTCGTTGACCGCGTCCCTCTCACGGGACAAGACCAGCAAGTCTTCCATGGTTTTTTGCCGCCAACCTTTGTCAAATGCAGTCCTCTCTGACTCAAAAGCAGCCAACTCGCGCCGAATCTCCTGCTCTCGACTCCCTGCCATTTCAAGATCACGCTCAACTTCTTTACTTCGCTGTTGCGCTTCCAACAGTTGCAGAGGTGCACCAAACTTTTGCGCAACCATTTTTTCCTGCATGGCCTCGATTTCTTTCAGTGACCGCAACCGTGATGCGACCAATTGCTGATCGTGTCGATTGGTCGCCAGCGCTGCTCGCAACCTGGCCGCCCCCTCCGCCAATTTCATCTGCTGCGCGCGGTAGTTGGCCCTTCGCTCGCTCAACAAATCGGATTGCAATTGGGCATCTGCTGTATCGGCCTGCGCTCCTTGGGCATCTTCGCCCTTGAGTTCCTTCCCAAGACCTTGAATTTGCAACTCCAAACTATTCAAACGCACGCGCAATTGGGTTTCATCAGCCTGCACAAAGGTGGCGTCCAGCGACGCTAGGCTATCGCCTTTTTTGACGACTTGGCCAACCCTGACATCAACACTTTGAATGATCGACGTTTCCAAAGGTTGAACCACGATATTTGGCATCGGATTGACCAAACGCCCCTGAGCCACCACAACTTGATCCAGTTGTGAAATACTGGCCCACAACCCAAAAGACGCAAAACTCGCGATCAACACCTGCATGGTGATTTGTGCAAAGCGGGGAACCGGGCTTCGTTCGATCTCATCCGCATCGGGTAAATACTCGATGACGGTATTGGCCTTGGTGCCTTGACCAATCATGGCCAAAAACCATTGCATTAAACGTGACCTGTTTGCTGGTTCCATAAATGTTGGTAAGTTTCGCATCTGGTAAGCAGTTCTTCATGCCGACCACTGTCCATTAAATGACCTTGCTGCATCACAAGAATGGCATTTGCATTGACCAGAGTAGACAAGCGATGAGAAATCATGATCACGGTTCGTCCAACCGCGATTTTCGAAAGATTCCGAATAAATATCGCTTCACTTTCAGGATCAAGTGCGCTAGCAGCTTCATCCAATACCAAGATGCGCGGCTTATTCAACAAAGTGCGAGCAATAGACAGCCTCTGCTTCTGACCACCAGACAAATTGGATGCATTTTCTTCGAGCAACGTGTTGTACCCCTGCGGCATCCGTTCAATGAACTCAGCAGCACCTGATGCATCGCAGGCTGCCACGATTTCTTCAAAAGTGGCATCAGGCCGTGCAACAGAAATATTTTCACGCACCGTACCTCGGAATAGAAAATTTTCTTGCAGTACCACACCGATCTGGCGACGCAAGTGAGACAACTCAATCTCCCGTGCGTCAACGCGATCAAACCTGACAATCCCCTCTTGGACGCTGTACAGGCCCTGAATTAGCTTGGTCAGTGTTGTCTTACCGGAACCGCTCCGGCCCACAATACCAACAACGGAGCCAGCTGGAATGGTCAGACTGGCCCGATCAAGGGCTGCAATACTGGACCCAGGATATCGAAAAGTAACCTCGTCAAATGATATTTCACCCACCAATTCAGGTCGCAATCCACCAGCACTTGATCGCCCCTCTGAAGGATGATTCATGAGCTCACCCAACATTCGCACCGACAAAGCCGTTTCTTGATAATCATTGACTAACGCAACGATGGCGATCAAAGGTGACACGACGCGACCAGTAATCATCTGGAAGCCAATGAGGGCACCAACGGTTAGGGTTTGATTAAATACTTCTTGCGCACCAACCACAATAATCACAACCGGTAGAATTTTTCCTAAAAAGTCGGTGATTGCGTTGCCCGTGATTGAAATTTTCCCAACCCGGTAATGCATGTTGATGGACTCTGCTGAACGCTGGTCCCACAGGCGGCGCTGGGTTGGCTCAATGGCCAATGCCTTGACTGTGCGCATGCCGTGAATTGTTTCAACCATCATAGATTGCCGTGCGCCTTCAGCACGGTACAGATCGTTTAACCGGCGCTGAAAAGTAGGCACCATCGCCGCCACAATAATGCCAATCAGGAATGTGAACGCCAATGTAATTAATGCCAGTTTGACCGAGTAGGTAAACAAAATAGGCATGAAAATGAGCAACGATGTTGCATCAAGCGCAGTAAAAAACATACGCCCGGTCAAAAACGATCTGATTTTTTCGACTTGCTGCATATGGCGCGTGATGACACCCGCCGTAGTTGTCTCAAAGTAGTCGATCGGCAAAGACAAGAGGTGCGCAAAAGTGCGGCGAGTCAACCGCATGTCAATTTTGTTGGTGGCAGATAGCGTCAGTATTTGTCGAAGAAAACCGAACAGTGAATCAAAAGCCAACGCAATGACAATACCAACACCTAATACCCATAGGGTGGACTGACTTTGGTGAACTAAAACCTTGTCGATGACCAGTTGAAAGAATATAGGAGATGACAGCGCCAAGAAATGCATGGCTAACGCAGCAATTGCAATATCGCGCAGCGCAGCTTTCTGTTTGAGAATCTCCGGAATAAACCACCGAAATCCAAATGGCTGATTCTGTTCTGGCAAAGAATAAAGGCGCTTTACAAAAAACACCTCCCCGTGCCAAAGGGTGCAAAATTTCGCACGGTCTATCAAGAGTACTTCAGTGGCATTGTCAGCCAAAGGATTCAAAATGGCGACTTGACCAGCATCTTTTGTAGATGCCCCCATCACAATGACGCAATTTCCATCACTCATGCGAGCAATCAAGGGAAATACGCCACCCTGTGCCTGAAGACCATCCCATGAAAGTCGATCGAACTTCGCCTTCAAGCCAATCTCGGCTGCTATTCGAAGCAGCGTGGCAGGCGTCGGTTCTTCGTTGACTAAGGCGTAATCCTCTATCAATCGCTCAGGATTAACCTGCAAGCGATGATGCTGTGCAAGTGCAGCGAGGCACTGGATTGTTGTATGAGGAAATTTATCTGCCATTGTTGAAATACCCAGCGGGATAGCAGGCATTTCAACATGGTCAAGTTGGCAAGAATCGGCGCATTAACGGCCAATTTACACCTCTGTTCTACTCTTACCATCAGTCACATCCTGTGCTGATGGCAGAGAGAATCTGCTCAATGAAGCAGTTGGGGCTTTGTTTCAAACTTTTGTTCAAAATGGGTCAGCCATGGCTCAACCAAGTCACGAATCTGTGCATCATTTTGCAAAATTCGCTGCATGATTCTGATTTTTTCTGACCGTTGTTCGGGTAATAGGTCTTCGCTTCTAGCCTTATGGCGCAACTGTTCAATCAGCACGGCACAAGCACCCTCGAAACGTGCAACCTCATCCCAGTTCTCGGCTTTGGCAGCATCACGCATTCGCGCACTGCTATCTTCAATAGCCTTGTAGTAATCGATTAACATTTGGCCTCCCGTTTTGATAGAAGCTAAGAAGCTTGAGATTGCAACGCGACTTCATTCTTTATTGCATTCCAGCTTTCTGCCACAGGTTGCACCAATCGAATGACCTCATCCACGAAAGCGGCATTGTTTTTCAAGTTCGCGTCTGTGATTTTAAAAATGCAGAAATCGTACAAACCGCGCAAATTGGCAGCCAGTTCGCCACCACGTTCTTCATCAAGCCCCGCCTTCAATCCCTCTTCGAGAATTCGGACCGCACGGCTAATTGCACGCCCCTTGGCCGGAATATCACCACTCAGAATCGACCCCTTGGCTGCTGCCAAGGACTGCAGCAAAGCATCGAACAACATACTAACCAACTGATGAGGATCAGCCATTGAGACTGATGTCTCCAAACCAACGTTTCTGTAAGAGTTCGCAGAACGCATACTTACCGGTGTAAACATTTTGAGTGCCTCCATATGATTCCTATGCTTTCTATATCGGCAGTCCAGCAGAAAAATAAAATCAACCTGTTGATTTATTCCACTGTGCAAGTTGTGCCGTCACATACGAACTCAACCCATTCATTTGGGCCATTTGTGCATCCAAGGTGTTGTATTGCTTGCGTAACTGCACCTCCACCCGGGCAGCGCGGTCATTTACACGGTCTTGGTCTTTTGAGTTTCGGGTGATGGAGCCTTGCAACGCAGTTGATTTGTTGGTAACAACGCCATCAAATGCAACCAAACCACGGGCAAAGTCCCGCACCTTCAGCCCAAATCCGTTGGTCACTGGATCGCTGTTGTTAGCGGTGAATAGTTTCTTCAAGTTGTCCGTATCCTGCATGGCGCTCGTCAGCTTGGTGGAGTTGATTTTGAGTGAACCGTCGGTTTGACGCTCAATTCCCGCATCAGACAGCCACGATACATTCGGAGAAAGTGCCGAAAAAGTTGCTCCCACACTACTAGAGCCTACTAAAGCTCTCAGATTTTTTTGCAGCGCAACCGTCGTCGAGTCCGCCTGCAGTACCCCACCTTTTTTTGCAGCAGCATCGTACTTGGTGGCGTCTGCCAAGGTGGTGTTCAACGCGTTATAGGTGTCCACAAAACTCTGTATGTTCTTTTGAATAGCGTCCAGATCGTTTTCAATGGTAATTTCAACAGGCCCTGTCATCGCTTGACTTAACTGAAGCGTCACGCCTTCAACCGCATCCACCATCTTGTTGGTCGCAGATTTAACATCCACGCCGTTGATTTTTACTTCGGCATCTTGAGCGGTTTGACCAACAAAGACCGGTGGGGGTTGATCCGGATCATCGGTACTGTCCGGGGGGTTTGTAAAATTTAGCGATGACAACCCCGCATCGGGAACGAGCCGAAATCCAGCCTCTGTCCCCGTGCTACTGGAACGAATCACGAGACGTTCATTGACGCCATCACGCAGAACCGTCGCCGTGACTCCCGCACCGGCTGCGTTGATCTTTGTCGCAATGTCAGCAACAGTGTCGGTCGCAACGACAACCACCGAAACATTAGAAGTACCGGTGAACGTAGGTGGTACCGGTGGTACCGGATCGTTCCGACTCCCAAGTTCAATGTTCAAACTGCCACTTGCGCCAGTTCCCATGCCTGCTGCCACCCCCGACGATGCGGTTGATTGCGCGCGCGCGAGTTGCTGCACTTCGACTGTCAGTGCGGCAGCCACTGCACTGGCCCCGACAGAGACGCCGACAGCGGCCGAATTCGATGTGCTGGCCTTCTGAACGTTCCAGCCACTGGCCCCCGCCAATAACGCTGCTGCATCGCCCAATTCAGAAGTCTGCGACTTGACTTTGCCATACAGACTGAGTTGCGCCTGAAAAGTCGATGCTTTGGTTTGAAGCTGTTGCAAGGGCTGCTTTTCAATAGCGACCAACTGGGTCACGATGCTATTGACGTCCAGACCACTGCCAACACCTGGTGCTGAGATTGCCATGATTTCCTCCTCGCGTCAGTTTGATTCAAACCAACACATCACAAAACGCCAAAAGGCGACGCGGGCTCAAAACCCGTCGTCGCCAGGAAAAGACACCAGCGACCAAGGGTCGCCGATGGCATTATCCTGCTGTTACCGCAAAAGTGCCAACACACCTTGGGGTGCCTGATTGGCTTGGGCAACCATTGCCGTACCAGCCTGTTGCAGAACCTGAGCACGCGAAAGGTTCGCTGTTTCCATGGCGTAATCTGCATCCACAATGCGCCCACGAGCTGCCGCAGAATTTTCTGCACCGACACGCAGGTTGTTAATCACCGACTCAAATCGATTCTGTGATGCACCCCAAGTTGCCCGAGCAGAGGTAACAGTATCAATATCCGCATCCAGTGTAGTAATTGCAGCTTTGCAGTTGTCGTATCAGTGAATACAGCAGCTGTTGCGGCAAATGGCAGCACCCGGTAACCGTAATGGTATCGTCAGCAGTTGCATTTGCACCAACCTGAAAGGTGAAACTGGTGGTTCCACTAATTCCAATAACGGCCGTATTGTTGAACTTTGTACCTTGTGCGACCCGCGTGTTTTCTTCATCTAGTAAAGTAAATTCTGCTGCCAACGCCGTAATGTCAGTGGCACTGTTGGTGCCATTGGCAGCCTGCACCGCCAGCTCACGCATACGCTGCAAGTTGTTTGAAATGGCCCCAAGTGCCCCCTCCGCCGTTGCCGCAAGCGAAATGGCGTCATTGGCATTGCGAATAGCAACATTCATTCCCTTCGTCTGGGCATTCATTCGTTCGGCAATGGCCAAGCCAGCAGCGTCATCTTTGGCACTGTTCACCCGCATGCCTGAAGACAAACGCTGCATCGCCACTGCGAGCGTATTCGCGGTTCCCGCCAAGTTTCTTTGCGAATTGAGTGAATTGACATTGGTGTTGATCTGTGACATGTGAATCTCCTGTAAATTAATCCGGCATTACTGCCAATCCCAACGCTCGCCCTAAGGCCAGCCGCTATGACCGGAGCACTGCAAGGCACCTACCGGACGGCGGATCCGTCATTGAACCCGTTAGTGTTGTTTTCGGTTTCACACCTCGATAACTTGAGAAGTATTTGTGCCTCTTCAACACCTCAAATTTTGATTACGGTGACGCACAAGCGAAACCGCCCCAAAAACCGCCAGATACGTAAAAAAACAACGTCAAAGGCCAGAAAAGGCCGGATTGTCGGCTATTCATTCGGCCTTAGCTTTTATCAGCTTTCAGCACAATTTATCCACTGTCTAACAAAGTCAGCGGCGTGCTGGCACTGATCGGCAGCAATGCCAGATTTTTCAGCTTAATAGGAGCTTTACATGGTCACTATCAATACCAACACCGCGTCGCTGAACGCACAACGAAACTTGTCGTCCACTGCGGGTACCTTAACCACGTCCATGCAACGGCTGTCTTCCGGCCTGCGTGTGAACAGTGCCAAAGATGACGCCGCTGGTTTGGCCATTGCCGAGCGCATGAACGCCATGACGCGAGGCATGAACGTGGCCATTCGAAACTCTAATGACGCCATTTCTCTGGCGCAAACGGCTGAAGGCGCGTTGGGTGCCATTTCGAACAACTTGCAGCGCATGCGTGAGTTGGCTGTGCAAGCGGCCAACGGCACCAATAGTGCCAGTGACATATTGGCACTTGATGGTGAGTACCAGTTGCTTGTCGCAGAGAACACTAGGGTCATCAACAGCACCACCTTCAATGGACAGAAACTTTTAGACAGCACCGTGTCGGCGACACCGTTCCAATTTCAGGTTGGCCCCAACTCAGGCGACGTCATCACGATCACTGGCGCAGAAGCAGTTCAAACATCGACAACACTGGGCATCGACAACACGTCCGCTCGCACCGAGCTAACAGCAATTGATGCAGACCTTGATACGATGAACTCCATCAGAGCTCTCTGGGGTGCATCACAAAACAGATTTGAAGGTGTTATTGCCAATCTGCGGGTTGCCGCCGAGAACTCAGCTGCCTCACGTGGTCGCATCATGGACGCGGACTACGCCATGGAAACATCAAACCTGTCGCGAGCTCAAGTTCTGCAACAGGCTGGAACGGCAATGGTTGCGCAGGCCAATCAAATGCCACAAAGCGTATTGAGCTTGTTGCGGCAGTAATTATTGACCAGTCACGCGTGAAATTACAGCTAAACGCTAACTGGTTTAGCCAAATGCTGAACAGATTGCAACATTGAAACACCTGATTATTCCGGGTCGCAAAACGTAGGCTGAAGCTTAGTCGGGATTCTTGACAAAGAGTTTTTCATGCTGCTGATTGAAATTGCAAATTTCCGCACGGCGGACATGCGTTTCAAGATCCTCTTTGACTGTGGCTTTTTGAGCTATAGACATGCGGCCTGACGACGCCGCTATAAAAATTATTCATCCCGAGCGGATGAACAGGGGGCGCGAAAGCGATGTTTCAAATCGACAACGTCCTCAACGTTCAGGAAGGCAATTTCCTGAGAACCAAGATTTTTTGGTCATTTCTCTTAATTCAACCCGCAAATTGATCTGGTTTTATCCAGCGCACAGGGTGTGAATAACCACCCATAGACTTGTGCAAGTCTTCATTTTTTCGGCATTTTGTCGATAATCAACCGGATAAGCCAACGCAGGCTATAGTTGCAGCCTAAACATGATCGCACGTTCACTTTCTGATTCTCAACGAACATGACAGTAATTGTCGGCTACGTAGTCTCCATGGGTTGCATCTTCGGTGTTTACGTCTTTCACGGCGGCAACATCAAGGTGATTCTTGAAGCTCTACCCTTTGAGATCATCACCATTTTTGGTGGCGCACTGGGTGCATTTGCGGTAAACAACCAGCCCAAGGTGTTACGCGCGTCACTGAAGTTGATTCCGCAGGCGGTCAAGAGCTCAAAATACACCAAGGCTCGCTACCTTGAACTGATGGCATTGCTCTATGACATTTTGCAAAAGGCCCGCAAGGAAGGCTTGATGGCCATCGAGAAAGATGTTGAGGATCCCCATTCGTCAACCATCTTTAAAAAATACGAATCCATTGCCAGCGACCATCACGTCGTTGAGTTCATGACTGACTACTTGCGCATGATGGTCTCTGGCAATCTAAATGCCCATGAAATTGAGTCTTTGATGGACAGCGAAATTGACACCCACCATGCAGAAGCGCATGCCCCCATTGCAGCGATTGCACGTTTGGCCGGCGCATTACCAGCTTTCGGTATCGTTGCAGCAGTCTTGGGTGTGGTGAACACCATGGGGTCGGTAGGACAACCGCCAGCTGTACTCGGGGGCATGATTGCTTCAGCTTTGGTGGGTACTTTTTTGGGCATTCTTCTGGCCTATGGCGTTGTAGAACCCTTGGGCGGCCTGTTGGAGCAAAAATCGGAAGACAGCGCTAAAGAACTGCAATGTATTAAAACAACCTTGCTGGCAAGTATGCAGGGCTACAACCCGTCAACCGCCATTGAGTTTGGGCGCAAGGTATTGTTTTCGACCGAACGCCCCACCTTCGCCGAGCTTGAAAGCCATGTGCGCGGAAAAAAGTAATTTCTGATTGATTTGATATGTCTGGTGACGCAAAAAAGCTACAACCGATCATCGTCAAGAAAGTAAAGAAAGGCGGCCATGCCGCTCATGGGGGTGCTTGGAAAATTGCCTACGCTGACTTTGTGACCGCCATGATGGCATTTTTTCTACTGATGTGGCTGCTTGGCTCCACGTCAGAAGGTGATAAAAAAGGCTTGTCCGATTATTTTTCAGCACCATTGAAAGTATCCATGCAGGGTGGCAGTGGTGCCGGAGCTAGCAAAAGCGTGCTTCCGGGAGGTGGATCTGACCTTACCCAAAGCAGTGGACAATCTAGGCGCGGGTCAGGAGTCGACCCTATCCAGAAAAAAATGGTGATCGAGACAGCAAAAGCTGAGGCAGCCAAGCAGGATGCTAAAAAACTGGCTTTGTTAAGTGCAAAGATAAGTCAGCTCATTTCCAACAGCCCTAAACTAGCTGAATTCAGTTCACAAATCAAACTGGAAACAACACCGGACGGACTGCAAATACAAATCGTAGATGACCAAAAACGTCCGATGTTCGACAGTGGCAGTGCCGTCGTCAAACCCTATATGCGCGACATATTGAGAGAAATTGGCGCGGCGCTCAACGAGGTGGAAAACAAAATTAGTCTGGATGGTCATACCGACCGCGCACCCTATGGCAATGCAGACAGGGGCTATAGCAATTGGGAACTCTCGTCTGATCGCGCCAATGCTTCCCGACGTGAGCTGGTGGCAGCTGGCATGCCAGACGAAAAACTGGCTCGGGTTGTGGGGTTAGCCTCCAGTATTTTATTTGAACCGCTCAATCCACTGAGTCCTGCCAACAGAAGAATCAGTATCATAGTGATGACTCGTGAAGCCGAGGAGCGCTTATTGGGCACGGGGCGCACTCCAGCGCTTTCGAACCCGAGCACAGCAGCAAAAACGGAAACAAGACGTTAAAACGGTAAAGCATAATGATTTGGTACATACTACTCGTAACAGTTCGGACTAACGCCATTGAAAGGGTGCCCCATGGCAAATGAGCTTCGGTTTTTGGTTGTTGATGACTTTTCCACCATGCGGCGGATTGTGCGCAACCTGCTTAAAGAAAGTGGTTACACGGAGGCTGATGAAGCCGAAGATGGTGTTGCGGCTTTGCAAAAATTACGCAACAGTAATTTCGATTTTGTCGTCAGCGACATCAACATGCCAAACATGAACGGCTTTCAACTGCTCGCAGAAATCAAAAAAGACGACAAACTAAAGCACATTCCAGTTTTGATGGTGACAGCCGAAGCACGAAAAGAAGATATTGTTCTGGCAGCTCAGTCTGGCGCGGCAGGGTACATCGTTAAACCTTTTACCAAAGCAACTTTGGAAGACAAAGTCAATCTCATCCTAACAAAAATCGGTTTAAAGTAATCGATATTGTCAATAGTCACAACCCCAACTCGACCGCAAGCGTTTAGGCTCCGCTGACACGCCAATAATTATGTTATTTGGCAAGTTTGGGGGGATGTGAAAACTATTCAGTCGTCATCAACTCCACTAAAAATTGATGGGTTAAACACCGTCTTATTGACCTTTAGTTAAGGGATTGCCTTACGACAATGGGAAGAACTACACAGTCTTCCCGCTATGGAATCAAGCAGCCAAGATCGCAACTTACCAGCTTCAGAAAGGAAGTTGAAACAGGCGCGTGATGACGGGCAGGTTACTCGTTCACGCGACCTCTCTCACTTGGCTGTGCTTGGCGTTGGTGCGCTGTGTTTGATGGCGCTTGCACCCATCATGTTTGACCGGCTTAAATTGGCATTGAGTCAACAACTCGTTTTCAACGCTCAATCGGTTGTACAACCTGCAGCCATGCTGACCCGACTACAAGACATGGCCGGCCTAGGCTTGATGGGATGCGTTATTTTTGCCGCAATCATCATGACGGCAGCCATATTGAGCACCGTGGCGGCTGGCGGTTGGGTCGCAAGCCTGAAACCACTCATGCCTGACTTTAGTCGACTGAACCCACTGAGTGGTTTCGGACGGATGTTCACCAAGGACAAATTCGCTGAAGTGGTGAAAATGATCTTTATCACTGCAGTATTGATTGCATTGGGCACGACGTATTTGAGCAGCGGCCTGCACACCCTCGCTGCACTGGTCTTGCAACCCTCTACCGCAGCCATTCGCCATTTAACTGACTGGCTGACTGCTGGGATGGGGTTATTGCTGCTGGTGGTACTTCTCGTAGCGATGGTGGATGTACCACTGCAAAGTTTTTTGCATAAGTCACGGATGAAAATGTCGCATCAGGAAATGAAACAAGAGCATAAGGAGTCTGATGGCAATCCTCAAATGAAAGGTCAGTTGCGAAAAAGGCAACGTGAAATTTCCCAAGGCAATAGCGTGGGGGCTGTACCCAAAGCTGATTTCGTGCTGATGAACCCAACTCACTTTGCTGTGGCCATTAAGTACGATGATAAAACGATGCGCGCACCACAAGTCGTTTCCAAAGGCGCTGATTTGCTTGCCATGAAGATTCGGGACATTGCTAAGAACCATTCAATTCCAGTTCTACAGTCGCCCATGCTTGCGCGTGCCCTTTATGCAAATGCAGAACTCGACCAAGACATTCCTGCGAGTTTGTATACAGCCGTGGCTCAGGTGCTTGCTTATATTTATCGCCTCAAAGCTGCCTTGCGCGGCGAAGGCCCCATGCCTGGTGAACCTCCCACACCCTTTGTTCCCGCAGAACTTGATCCCCTTTCCAAAGTCATCGCGAGTACGACAACACCATGAAGCACCAACTTAAAGGCTTGCAAAACTGGTTTGACGGGAACGCGCGCTTAATTCAAGGTGCGGCGGCACCCATGCTGGTTGTCGCAATTTTGTCAATGATGGTATTGCCCCTGCCATCTTGGATGTTGGACGCTTTTTTCACCATCAATATTGCCGTTGCATTGATGGTGATGATGGTGGCTGCCTATATGCTACGCCCGCTCGACTTTGCAGCGTTCCCCGCGGTTCTGCTTCTCACCACATTGATGAGACTGTCACTCAACGTGGCGTCAACCCGCGTTGTTTTGTTGGACGGCCATACCGGTCCCGGAGCAGCTGGAGCGGTGATTGAAGCCTTTGGTCATTTTTTGATTGGCGGTAATTTCGCAGTCGGACTGATTGTCTTTTCCATTTTGGTTGTCATAAATTTTGTGGTCGTCACAAAGGGTGCCGAGCGTATCGCAGAAGTGTCGGCCCGCTTTGCGCTGGATGCGATGCCAGGCAAGCAAATGGCAGTCGATGCCGACTTGAATGCGGGTCTGATTGATGAAAAAGAAGCCAAACGACGTCGTGCAGAGGTGTCTGAAGAGGCAGACTTTTTTGGCTCAATGGACGGCGCATCAAAATTTGTTCGAGGTGATGCTGTCGCGGGCATTTTGATCTTGTTGATCAATATTTTTGGCGGCTTTGCCGTTGGCGTTTTACAACATGGCTTGAGTGCATCACAGGCGGCCGACACCTATATATTGCTCGCCGTGGGCGACGCTTTGGTTGCACAAATCCCAGGTCTTTTGATATCGGTGGCTGCCGCGATGGTGGTATCACGGGTCGGCAAAGATCACGACCTAGGTCGCCAAATTGTTCAGCAAATGTTTATTTCGCCACGGGTTCTGGGAATTACCGCTGCGATTATGGGGGTTCTTGGCATCATTCCTGGCATGCCTCACGTGGTATTTATTGGCATTTCGCTGGTGCTTGGCTATGGTGCTTGGTTTCTTGCGAACAAGCCCATACCTGTCGATCCTGCATCTGTTGCACCAGTCGTCAATTCTGATGGGGAGGCGACTTGGGATGATTTACAGCCCGTCGATCAACTCGGTCTTGAGTTGGGTTACCGATTGATCGCGCTGGTTGATAAAAATCGGCAAGGCGATTTACTCACCCGCATTAAAGGTGTTCGGCGCAAGTTTGCCCAAGAAGTGGGGTTTCTTCCCCCTCCTGTTCATGTGCGTGACAACCTTGAACTCAAACCCAGTGGGTACCGCATTACCTTGCGCGGCGTCATTGCGGGTGAAGGCGAGGCTTTCCCCGGCATGTTTCTTGCTATCAATCCAGGCGGAATTACCAGCCCCCTAATTGGTACCGCCACAACCGACCCTGCATTTGGATTACCCGCACACTGGATCGACGAACGCCAGAAGGAAACCGCGCAAATGGCCGGATTTACCGTGGTTGATTCAGAGACTGTTATGGCCACCCATTTGTCACACTTGATGCAAGTGCAGGCATCGAAACTTTTAAGCCGCACAGAGACCCAACAACTGGTGGAGCATGTCAGCAAACAGGCTCCGAAACTGATCGAAGAAGTGGTTCCAAAAATGGTAACTGTCGCTGTTTTTCAGAAAGTTCTGCAATTGCTACTCGATGAGTCTGTGCATATTCGCGATATTCGCACCATCATCGAATCGCTTGCCGAGCATGCAGGAACGATCACAGACCCTGCAGAGTTGGCGCGTCGTGTACGTATTGCCCTGTCACCGGCGATCGTGCAACAAATCTACGGCGCCACGCGGGAACTCAACGTCATTGCAATTGATCCATCCTTAGAGCGGCTTCTGGTTCAGGCTCTTGGCAATGCATCGGGCCCCGCCTTGGACCCGGGCGTAGCAGACATACTGACCCGCACAGCGGCAGAGGTTGCCCTGAAGCAGGAAGAAATTGGTATTCCGGCCTGCCTGCTTGTACCAGACCAAATTCGAAGTGCGATCGCTCGCTTGGTACGTCGAGTTGCACCACGCCTTCAGGTGCTCGCCCATAGCGAGATTCCAGAATCGCACACGATCCGCATAGGACCTATTCTCAGAGGTGCTTCATCATGAACATTCAACGCTTTACAGCCCCAACTTCTCGTGAAGCTTTGGCAAAGGCGCGACTTGCCTTTGGCGACGGGACCCTGATACTTTCAAACCGCCCTACGGCTACCGGCGTGGAGGTTGTTGCCACGGGTGAAGACACGCTGGCCTCACTTGACCGCTCTGAACTGGAAAATCAAAACCGGGAACAAACACAGTCACGTCGGCAGCCACCGCCCAGCACACCAGAATCCAGACGCCAGATTGAGGCCGATGCAACACAACTGTCCATGAGCACACTGTCATTTCAAGACTACGTGCGCGAGAGAATGTTACGCCGTCGCAACGAAGCGATTTCTGGAAAAACTGAGGCAGCAACAAACGAGGCCGTGACACACGCCATGCCTGTCGTGCAGGCTGCAACCACCACACACTTGCAATTGGAGTCAAGACAACCCGCCAAACCCCAACCGCTACGCAAGGCATCGCAGACGGTCAATCCAGCCTATTCACAGCCCCTTTCACAGGGAATTGTGGACGAGTTGCAAGCCATGAAAACCTTGATCGATGATCGATTCAACACGTTGACATGGTTGGGACAAGCGCGCCAGAACCCGATCCAGTCCAACATGATGCTCAAAATGATCCGCGCGGGCTATTCACCAACGTTGGCACGAACAATTTTGGAGCGAATGCCTGAAGACACCAGTGCCGCTGAGTCCATTCACTGGATCATGGATGTGCTGCAGAGAAATCTCAAAACCGACGCAACATCTCGCCCCATCCACGAAGAAGGCGGCATTTATGCACTGGTAGGCTCCACAGGTGTTGGAAAGACCACGACGGCCGCCAAACTCGCCGGTCTTTGCGCCCAGACTTACGGCCCCAGCAGTGTGGGACTGATTACCCTGGACACCTATCGGGTTGGTGCACACGATCAATTGCGAACCTATGGGCGCATGCTGGGCGTTGTAGCGCACTTGGCTCATGATCGTGCCGCACTGCAAGATTTGTTGAATCTTTTGTCCAATAAAAAAATGATTTTGGTTGACACCACGGGATTCGCGCCAAGCGATCCCCGCAAACGGGACATGCTGGAAGTACTTGATCTGCCCAAAGTGAATCGCCTATTGGTCCTGAACGCTGGCAGTCACGGCGACACACTGGACGATGTTGTGACTTCATTCAAAACCAGCGGGCAGCAACAAGCGGTCCTATCGAAAATCGACGAAGCCGCCAAACTGGGACCCGTTTTGGATGCAACCATCCGTCACCAACTTGTATTGCGGGGCGTCACCATGGGACAAAAAGTACCTGAGGACTGGGAAGCTGCCGACGCAACCAAGCTGATTCGCCAGTCCATGCGCTCATTGACAAAATCCGCCTTTGATCCGATTGCTACCGACTTGGGTTTTTTCTTCACTCAACCAAGCACGTCTCATGCGGGGCACCTTGATGCTTGAAACCTGCTTCAATCAGGGAGCCGGTCTGCAAAGTCTTGCTTTGCAGACCGGCCCGCGCATGATCGCCATGACGAACCATGGGGACAAGCAGTCAGAGCTTTCCTTGCTGTGGAATTTGTGCTCAACCTTGGTCGATTTGGGCTACTGCGTGGGAGTTCTTGACGCCACAACAACCGAATCAGCGGACAACCCGGGACTGGAAAAACTGCTGAACGAATGCTCTTGGTCTGTCTACCAACAGACAGAATCCTTGCCGTGGTCAGTGATTCCAGCGGCACGTGGACTTATTCAGCTTTGTTCTCACAAACCTGCACAGGGTCTGCCACTGGCCCCACTTGGCAGTCTGTTTCAGAATTTCGGTGTGGTTGTCATTTACGCAGGTGCCGATGTACTCAGTCAGTTGCTTGCGAACTCCGGCATCGAGCCCCTGCTTACCGTGACTTCAATCAAAATGTCACCCGTGACTGCCTACCAAGCACTCAAACAATTGTTGCTAAACGCTAAACTTCGACCTACTATGGCTTCAATCGTGTCCAACCCAGTATCTAACAGGGTAACGACCGCAAAGTCTCCCATTGAAAACTTACAGGAATGTGCAATGACATTTTTGGGCTACCGGCTTGATGCGCTGGCGGTGCGAACGCATCAGCCAAGCGAGCGCCCGACGGACGATGTCAAAAGACTTGCCTTGCGCCTTCTCGAAAATGCATTGCCACTTCGCCGCAACCATTTTGTGGGGAGCCACTGATGTACACCGCAAAGGGCCACCTCGACCGCAACGCCATGATCAAGCAGTACCAACCGCTGGTTCGGCGACTGGCGCACCACATGATGGCCAAGTTACCCGCCAACATTCAGGTAGACGACTTGATTCAAGTCGGATTGATCGGTCTGTCTGACGCATTGACTCGCTACGAGCCGACGCAGGGCGTCCAATTCGAAACATTTGCCACCCAACGCATTCGCGGTGCCATGCTCGATGAATTGCGTGAGAACGATTGGATGTCT
Organism: Candidatus Rhodoferax bjergmarkensis; assembly: GCA_016708345.1. GTDB lineage: Bacteria > Pseudomonadota > Gammaproteobacteria > Burkholderiales > Burkholderiaceae_C > Rhodoferax > Rhodoferax bjergmarkensis. Next base: position 501,371 of record JADJFX010000003.1, on the reverse strand, counting down.
CGCGGTTCGCGCAAGAGCCAGAAAGAAATTGAACAGGCCCTGCGGCGGCTTGAGCATAAATTGGGCCGCTGCCCGATTGAAAGTGAAGTTGCATCTGAACTTGGCCTAAGTCTTGCCGATTATCAAAACCTGCTTGGCAAAGTCCGCGGTACCCAACTTGTCTACTTGGAAGATATGTCGCGTGGCAATGAAGAGGACGACAGTTATCTGGACCGCCATGAAGGCGTCAGCGAGACTGATCCAATGCATATGCTGCGTGACCATCGCTTTCGCCAAGCGTTGGTGGCCGCCATCAACAATTTGCCTGAACGCGAGCAGCACATCATGAGCATGTACTACGAAAACGACATGAACCTCAAGGAAATTGCAGCTGTACTTGACGTGACAGAGTCACGAATCTGTCAATTGCACAGCCAGTCTATTGCCCGCCTGCGGGCAAAGATGCGTTCACATTGACGCAAGCGCGTCACGCAAAACCAAAACTGGAACACTTGAGAACAAAGTCTGTGCAGGATCCGGTGATACGCTGGCTCAGGCTGCCAACACCTTGAAAACCCCGGTTTGTTTGCCAGCACTCCCATAGGGCCCGACAGCTTGCGCATAAGTAGTGCTGCGGGTCGCCGGCACAATAACGTTCAAGGCACGGCTCACCAAAACGTTTCGACGAATCAAACCCTCACGCTGGGTAGCCATGCCAGCGGCAATTCGTTTCACACGCAATTTCAACTCTTTGTTTTTGCGATCAGCCGCCGTTAGCCTGTGTAACAGTTCAGAAAAATCGACGGCAGCCTGCTGCAATGCCCCACTGGCAACTATCAACTCCGAGGGCTCACCACTCACAATCGCCACAGATACTTTGTCAACACAAAGCTCCACTCTGGCTAACGCCGCTTCGACATTGGTGGGCAACAGCATACAAACCTCGCAAAAACCATTCAAACTCAATTGCGTGTGCGATTGAGCATCTCCTGCGCGTTCGACAACAACTTATCAGCAATGGCTTCGGGGTTTACCACGTAGGTACCTTGCTGGATGGCTGAACGCACCGCATTCACTTTCACCGAATCGACTACTGCCGCGTCGCTTGGCTTGACAGCCTCAAGCGTACGTGCAAGCGTTGACACTGTGACCGCAACACCCGCAGACTGGGTGCTCTTTGCCGCTGTAGAAGCAGCGGCCGAACTCGCGTTCTGAACACCCTTTTGAGGTGCAGACGCGGTCGAACTGACCGGAATTGAATTATCTGAAGGTTGACCTATTTTCATCGTGCTCTCCAAAACCACTAAAAATGTAGCCTCGTACGATCACTATCGGCTATTTGCAGCCGGACTTTAACCCTATTTGCACACGATTGAAATAACTCATAGCTCCAATTTAACTGTACGACCATCCAGTACGACGCCAGACATCACCCGTCCGTTGTCCATTCGGACACGTGCCGACTGCCCCACAACACCCGCCGACAAGGCCTGCCCATCGGACGCAATCTGAAATCCAACGCCATGCGCGACAACCCGAACCTGACTGCCCGCCTGGAAAACCTGTGCTGGCTTGATCATGACTTGCCGCAAGGCTTGCCCCGTCGTCAAAGCACGGGTTGCCACCTGACCAACCCATTGCGACATACCGGCAACAATCGGACTGTCTTCCTGCGCCCAGTCAACCTCGGCCTCAATGGCATCCGATTGCGACAACACGGTACCTGAGGCCACATCCCCCCTGACAACCCAAGCCATACCGTAGGCCTTTATGGTCACCGGCAAAAATACATTCCACTTGGACACACCCTCCGTGCAACGCAAACCCAGCCTGGTTTTCCCCCATAGACGCGTTCCTACCGGAATATAGGGTTCAACTTTTGCACAAGTAGCCAGTTTGAGGCGACTGTCCAGCTCACCCAAAGTCACCTCCATACGAAGCGGCGTCACGCTATGAACGCGCGCGTTTGAAATTGCACCGTCAAGCCAGCGCTGCGCCAAGGCAAGCGAATCCTGGCCGACGCCTTGCGCACAAACTCCTCCCAAAAAAACAAAAGAGATGGCCACACCCACGGCAACTTGTACCAGCAAAGACCGGCTTAAAAATTTATCAAGCATGGCAACCCTTCGTCATCATTGAAGCCGACTATATGCAGACTTTGACCCAGCAAACCCCTCAAGTAACGGCAAATTCACCCGTTATTGAAGGTATAGGAAATTTAAGTTTTTCCCATAATTGCCTCACATCGAGTCCGCCGGCCAACGCCGTGGGATCTGATAACTGAAAGCTGAGGTGTTTCATGTTCGCAAACTTAACGAGTGGCTTGGACTTCCAATCGAAGGCCTTGGTACTGCGCGCCGAACGTCAACGCGTGATTGCCAGCAACATTGCCAATGCCGATACCCCCGGCTTTGTGGGGCGCGATCTTAATTTCAAAGACGCTATGAGCAATGCCGTCGGCACCAGCAAGGGTGTCCGTTTGAGCACCCCTGACGCAAACTCAACAGTTAACAGTCGCAGTACCACACACCCCCAACACATTGCTCTCGCGGGCAGCACCTTCGGCCTGTCTGGTAGCTCATCGAGCCTAGCCTATACAACCCAAAGCCAACCAAGCCTGGATGGCAACAGTGTTGACCTTGACCGGGAACGTGCAAACTTTGTCGACAACTCGGTTCGCTATGAGGCCACCTTGCGCTTTATTAACGGCCAGTCCAAAACAATCTTGAGCGCCATTCAGGGCCAATAAGCCCTTCACATCTGCGAAAGGCCCCTCATGTCCATGTTTTCAATATTCAACGTGTCCGGCAGTGCCGTCAGCGCTCAGTCGCAGCGGCTCAATGTAGTGGCCAGCAACTTGGCCAATGCCGATGCTGTTGCCGGACCCGACGGCCAAGGCTACAAAGGCAGACAGGTTGTTTTCGAAACCACACCCATGGGGTCAGATGCATCCTCCGGAGTTCGGGTTTCCTCCATCCGCGAAAGCACAGAGCCACTGCGAAAGGTCCACAACCCAAGCCACCCCTCTGCCGACGCCGAAGGTTACGTCACGCACTCCAACGTCAATCCAGTGGAAGAAATGGTCAACATGATTTCAGCATCGCGTGCTTACCAGAACAACATTGAGGTGATGAACACTGCGAAAACGCTGTTACTCAAAACCCTGCAAATGGGCCAGTGAACCCTTAGGACGCCATCATCATGACCATCAACATCAGCAGCATCAACAACAGCCACACCTCTGCCGCAGCCATACCAGGTTTGAACGCAGCCGAAAACACAGCCTTGAGTGACTCAAATTCCTCGCAAGACAGATTTTTGAAACTGCTGGTCGCGCAGCTTAACAACCAAGACCCGATGAACCCCATGGACAATGCCCAGATGACCAGCCAGATGGCACAGATCAACACTGTGTCTGGAATTCAACAGGTCAACGAAACACTCAAAAGCATGGCGACCCAGTTCACCTCCATGCAAGTCCTGCAAGGCTCATCAATGGTGGGACATGATGTGCTGCTGAACAGCAATTCACTGACCCGTAACGAGGGTATTGCGAGGGGAGCCATTGATCTGGCAGGCAATACAGATGCCGTCAATGTAGAAATTCTGTCACCCGGTGGACAGGTACTTGACACACTCAAGTTGGGCGCACTGACAGCCGGAAGACATCCATTTGAATGGAACTCGGCTTCCTACAAGGGTGTTGGCGAACCCAATTTTCGGATCACCGCGACACTTGGCGACAAGGCCATTGAAGCCACACCCCTGGCACTGGACAAAGTGGTTTCGGTGGGCAGTGACAACGGAAACATGTCGGTGCAGCTCAAGGGCCGCAGCGCCGTCGCCTACGACACGATCAAAGCCATTCTATAAACGTCATCAAGAACTCGAACAACCGCCCACCTTACAGCGAATTTCAAAGGAAAACATCATGGGATTTCAAACTGGCCTTTCGGGCTTAAACGCTTCCAGCCGTAGTCTGGACGTCATCGGCAACAACATTGCCAATGCAAACACATCTGGCATGAAAGCGTCGCGCGTTGAATTTGAAAGTTTGGTTGCGGCATCGTCAACTGCAGGAAACGGCACTGCGGCTGGGATTGGTGTCGGAATTGCCGCAGTGACCCAAAAATTTGGCCAAGGCAATATCAACGTTTCCGGCCGTGATCTTGATCTGGCCATCAACGGCGGCGGCTTTTTCCAGTTGACGAACACCGATGGAACCACCGTCTATACGCGTGACGGGTCCTTCAAACTCGACAAGGTAGGCAACTTGGTCACCAACTCCGGTGCCCATGTCATGGGCTACCCGACCAACTTGGCTGGCGTTGCCACCAGCACCACTGTGGAGGCTTTGAAACTGCCCACCAGCGCGCCCATCGCCGCCAAGCAAACCGGTGCCATCATCGCGGAATTCAATCTTGACGCGCGTGCGCCCATTGCATCCTCACAGGTACCACCAACCCCGATCAGCACCTACGGAACCTCTGTCACCGCTTATGACTCTCAAGGTGTGCCAGTCCCGCTGTCCCTGTATTTTTCCAAGATAACACCGACCACCCCCGGTACCGACGAGTGGGCGGTTTTCGACGACCCCAACGCCCTCGCTACTGCTTCGCTGGGCTCCTTGGTCTTCGATGCGCTTGGCAAATTGGACCCCGCCAGCACCACCTTCACTGGCCTGACCCTAACACCTCCAGCGCCCAGCGTCGTGCCTGCTTTCCCAGTCACCATCGATGTTTCTGACGTTACCCAATATGGTGCAGGGTTCTCAGTATCGGCGCTGTCACAAGATGGTTACCCACCTGGTGAATTTGTCGGCCTGAAAATCAATGCAACCGGAGTCATTTCCGCGCGCTACTCCAATGGCGAAATTCAGGCCGCCGGACAGGTTGCCTTGGCCGATTTTCGCAACGTGCAAGGTTTGAACCCTACCGGAGGCGGCAGTTGGTCCGAATCGAACGCATCTGGCCCACCTGTTCAGGGTGCTGCCGGAGTTGGGAAATTCGGTGCGATCAATGCCGGCGCACTGGAAGACTCCAACGTGGATGTCACAGAAGAACTGATCAACATGATGACGGCGCAAAGGTCTTATCAAGCCAATGCGCAAAGCATCAAGACACAGGACCAGGTGTTGTCGACCTTGGTGAACCTGCGCTGATGCCGACACCTCTGTGACCCGCCACTGAACAGGACCCGCCATGGACCGTCTCATCTACACCGCAATGACAGGCGCCAACGCGGCGGCCCATCGGCAGGCTGTTTTGTCCAACAACCTGGCCAATGCCTCCACCAACGGCTTTCGGGCAGAGCTGTCCACTTTTCGAGCGGTACCCGTGCGTGGCGAGGGTGCCAGCACACGGGTGCTTGCACTGGAAGCAACCGCTGGCCATTTGAACACCCCGGGTTCAGCTCAGCGCACAGGCCGCAGTCTGGACGCAATGGCCGAAGGCAATGCATGGTTTGGGGTGCAAGGGCTCGATGGCACGGAGTCCTACACACGGGGCGGCTCTTTTGAAGTGTCTCCGGAAGGGACACTTCAGACGAGCAGTGGCCTGACTGTTTTGTCGGACGGCGGCTCACCCATCAGCGTGCCGGCCGGTGCGGTGGTCAGCATCGGGTTTGACGGCAACCTGAGCGCCAAAGTGGGCAACCAGCCCGCCACAGGCATTGGTCGCCTGAAACTGGCAACACCCACCGCCGACGACCCCTTGAAACGCGGTGCCGATGGTCTGTTCAGAGCCACCTCAGGCGACCCCCTGCCCAATGACGCGAATGCACGCGTTCAGGTTGGGATGCTGGAAGGTTCCAATGTCAACACCATTGAAACCATGGTCGGAATGATCCAGACCGCAAGGCAATTTGAAGTTCAGATGCGCTTGCTTCAAACCGCCGAATCGAATGAACGATCGGCCGACAAACTGCTCAGCATGCAGGGCTAGACCAGCCGGCCCGCACCCACCCGACACCATTGAACCGCAAAAGGCCCTCACATGATCAACTCCCTGTGGATCTCCAAAACCGGCATGGAAGCCCAGCAAATGCAGCTGGACGTCATTTCCAACAATCTGGCCAACGTCTCAACCACCGGCTTCAAACGTGCCACGGCGGTCTTTGAGGACCTGATGTACCAGAATTTGCGACAAGTCGGCGCAAGCAGTTCCGAGCAATCGCAGTTGCCTTCCGGTTTGCAGGTAGGTCTGGGCGTACGCACCGTGGCCACCAGCCGATCATTTGCGCAAGGCAATTTGCAGCAGACCGGTAACAAGCTTGACGTGGCAGTCCAGGGAAACGGATTCTTCCAGGTCACCATGCCGGATGGCACAACCAACTACACCCGTGATGGCTCATTTCAAATTGACTCACAGGGCCGTTTGGTCACCGCCACCGGTTTGCCCATTGCCAGCGGCGTGACCGTACCGGCCAACGCCACAGCCATCGCCATCGGTGGTGACGGCACCGTGACGGCCCAGATCCCGGGCAATGTCACCCCCCAAAGTATCGGCACCATTGCCCTGGCAAATTTTGTCAACCCGGCCGGTCTTGACCCCAAGGGTCAAAACCTGTATGCCGAAAGCCCAGCATCGGGCCAGCCCAGCAGCGGAACACCGGGTGCCAATGGTTTGGGCGCACTGATGCAAGGTTTTGTCGAGACATCCAACGTGAACGTGGTGCAAGAATTGGTCACCATGATTCAAACCCAGCGCGCTTATGAAATGAATTCCAAAGCCATCCAGACCTCCGACCAAATGCTGCAAAAGCTTGGGCAACTGTGAGCAATATGATGCAAGCCACTGCACTCCCCCTGCAAGCGCTTGGTCAAGTGCTGCGCCGCAGCGCGCTTGTCATGGCCGTTGGCTGGGTCTGCGTTGGCTGCCAATCGCTGCCTCAACCGGTCAAGGTAGATTTTGCCGAACCCAAACAAGTGCAGCCACCCGCCGGGTCGGTCGTGGCAGAGCGGGCAGCCACCGGCAGCCTTTTCAGCAAAGTCAGTTACCGCCCTGCTTTTGAAGATCCCCGAGCTCGCGCCGTGGGTGACATTGTCACCATCTTGATTGTGGAACAGGTCACGGCCAGTCAAGTCTCCAAGTCCACTGCCAACCGCACCACCTCCGGAGTAGCAGGCGTTTCGGCCTTCTCGATTCCATTCCTGTCGGATGCCCTCAATTCGACCGAGCTGACGAAAATGAACGTCAATACCGCTTCGGCCAGCGACTTTTCCGGCAAAGGCGGCACCGAAAGCGCCAACACGTTCACCGGATCGATTACAGCCACCGTGGCAGAGGTATTGCCCAACGGCCACCTGCTTGTCACAGGCGAAAAGCAAATTGGCGTCAATCAAAATGTGGACGTTTTGCGCTTCTCCGGCACCATTGACCCGCGCCTGATGCAGCCGGGCAATATTGTGAACTCCACCCAGGTGGCCAACGCCCGCATCGAATCAAAAGGCCGTGGCGCACAGGCCGAAGCGCAAACAGTTGGCTGGTTAACACGCTTCTTTTTCAGCGTTTTACCGTTCTAAAGTTGCCGAGAATAGTGCCGAGGGGTAACCACCATGCAAGCCTATTCAACACCACGCAAGATACTTCAGCACTGCTCATGGGCGGTGCTGTGTCTGCTGGCAAGCTTGTGGATGGCAGGTAGTGCCCAAGCCAGCCGTATCAAAGAGGTCGCTGCAGTTGAAGGAGTACGCAGCAACCAATTGACCGGCTTTGGACTGGTCGTCGGCTTGGACGGCACGGGTGACCAAACCACCCAGATGCCCTACACCTCGCAAGGCATCACCAACTACCTCAAGCAACTGGGCATCTCACTCCCCGCGGCAGCCGTCGCACAATTGCAGCTTAAAAACGTGGCTGCAGTGCTGGTCACTGCCCAGTTGCCAGCCTTTGCCCGTCCAGGCCAAGCCATCGATGTCAACGTATCGTCGGTCGGAAACTCAAAGTCGCTCAAAGGCGGCATGCTGATCACAACCCCTCTCAAGGGTGCCGATGGTGAGGTTTATGCCCTTGCACAAGGCAATCTGATCGTGGCCGGTGCCGGGGCTGCCGCCGGTGGCAGCAAAGTACAGATCAACCACCTCAGCGCAGGCCGGATTCCGGGCGGTGCGCAAGTGGAGCGCAGTGTACCCACCCCCTTGCTTGAAGGTGACAGCATCAACCTCGGGCTTGAAGCCTCCGACTTTCAAACAGCCCGGCGCGTGGCGCAGGCCATCAACAAGCGCTTTGGCGAGGGCTCTGCCAAAGCGCTCGATGGCCGCACCATCAAGGTCAACGCACCCACATCCTCCGACGCGCGAGTCAGCTTCATTGCCGAGATGGAAGAGCTGCAGCTGGAAGCGTCTGTTCCCTCCGCCAAAGTGGTCATCAACTCGCGCACCGGTTCCATCGTCCTGAATCAGGCGGTATCCTTGGGCGCATGCGCCATCGCCCATGGCAATCTGTCGGTCAGCATCAGTACCACACCGGTGGTCAGCCAACCCAATGCTTTGTCCAGCGGCCAAACCGTGGTCACAGAAAAGTCCAACATTCAGATCAAGCAGGAGCCAGGCATCCTGATTCAGGTGCCTGCATCACCCCAGTTGGCCGATGTGGTGCGTGCCCTGAATGCGCTGGGAGCCACACCGCAAGACCTGCTGGCCATTTTGCAAGCCATCAAGTCTGCCGGCGCTCTGAACGCGGAGCTGGAGGTCATTTAATATGAGCTACGGACAACACTCCCCCGTTTCCAATGCCTTGGCGGCGGATGCTCGCTCGCTCAACAGCCTGAAAATGCAGGCGGGGCAAAAAACACCCGCAGCCATTCAGGAAGCGGCCAAACAGTTTGAGTCCTTGTTCATGCGTGAGCTGATTAAAAGCATGCGCGAAGCCACCATGAAATCAGGCCTGATGGACAGTCCTGGCGGTGATCTCGGCGCTGACCTGCTGGACCAGCAGTTTGCGGTGCAAATGTCGGGCCAGCCCGGCGGTTTGTCGGACCTGATTGCGCAGCAGCTGTCACGCCAGATGGGCGCGCCAGAGTCCACTAAAACAAACGCTGGAATAATGCCCGTCCAGGCACCCACCAGCGCGCTGAGCAGAGCTACATCGGTTGCCGCTTATGGCGCTCCCGTCAGCAAACCAACGACCAGCCAAAGCAGCTTTGTACACCAGCACAGCGAAGCAGCTGCCAGAATTGAAAAAGCCAGCGGATTGCCCGCCAGCTACATGCTGGGGCAAGCCGGACACGAAACCGGCTGGGGCAAACATGAAATCAAATCAAAAGACGGAACCCCTTCGTTCAACCTGTTCGGCATCAAGGCCGGCTCCAGCTGGACTGGCAAGGTGGCGGAGGTTACAACCACCGAATATGTCAACGGTGTGGCCAAAAAATCTGTGGCGAAATTTCGCGCTTATGACTCCTACGAAGATTCTTTTCGCGATTACGCCCGCTTGATTACAAAAACCCCACGCTACGCACAGGCCAGCACCCAAACGGGGTCTGTCCAGGCCTTTGCATCAAGCCTGCAAAAAGCGGGCTACGCCACCGACCCTGACTATGCCGCCAAGCTCAGCCGGGCCATCAACACCACGCAGCGCTTGCAGCGCGCGCAGGCCTGAGCACCTAGCATATGGGCTCCATTCTCAACATCGGCGCCAGAGCTCTGGTGGCCAACGAACTGGCACTGCAAACGGCGGGCAACAACATTTCCAATGTCAACACACCGGGTTATTCGCGTCAGTCGGTGATTCTGCAGGCAGTTCAGGGCCAATTTTCAGCCAATGGCTACTTCGGAAAAGGTGTTGAGGTGGTCACGGTGCAGCGTGCACACAGCGAATACCTGACCACCCAGTCCATCATCTCAGGCTCAGTCTCGGCAGCAGACAGCAAGCGCCTGGATCAGCTCAAGCAACTGGAAGACATCTTCCAGGGCGGCCCCACCGGTCTGGGTGCTGCGGTGAGCGACATGCTCAACTCATACTCTGACATTGTGGGTGCACCCAGCGACCTGACGGCACGCTCGGTTGTGCTGACCCGCGCAGACGAGTTGGCAGCCCGTTTTCGCGACTCTTCGGCCCGCATGGACGACCTGCGACTGGGGGTGCGCAATGCCTTGCAGGACTCGGTGGCCGCAGTCAACACCTTGGCCAGCCGCATAGCAGTCACCAACTTCGAAGTCGCACGTGCGATCGGCACCGGCCAGTCACCCAACGACCTGCTGGACCAGCGTGATTTCCTCATTACCGAACTTAACAAATATGTGCAAACCAGCAGCATTGAGGCCAACGACGGCACGCTGGGTGTATTTGTCGGTGGCAGCCAGCCCTTGGTGCTTGGCAAAGTGTCTACTCCTTTGAGCATTTCGTTTGATGAGTTCGGCGACCCGGCCAAAAGCAAATTGGTCATGAAACGCGGAACAGCCACCAATGTGATCGAAGAAGCCACATTGGGTGGCGGATCGATCACCGGTTTGCTGCACTTTCAAAACAATGACCTTTCCGATGCAAAAAACCTGCTCGGACGCATGGCGATGGCCATTGGCACCACCGTCAATAACCAGCACAAACTCGGAATCGATCTCAACGGTGCAGCAGGTGGCGACATGTTCCGCGTCAGCGCACTGCCCGATGGTTTGGCCTCGACCACCAACACGGGCGCGGCGACGGTACAAGTTGCCATTCAAACCACACCGACCTCAGGCGCAAGCTCGCTGGCTGCGTCCAGTTACGTCATCAACTTTACCGGTGCTGCTGCGGGCAGCATTACCCGCGAGTCAGACGGACAAACCACCATCTTTGCCGCTTCGCCGATCACGGTTGACGGACTCACTATTGCCATCACCGGCGCGGCCGCAGCAGGTGATCGGTTCCTTGTCAGCCCCTTTAACGACGCCTCTTCAGTCTTCTCTACAAACTTTTCCTCGCCAAAGGCACTGGCCATGGCCAACCCGGTAGCAGCCAGCGCTGGTGCATCCAACCAAGGCACCTTGGCGATGGAATCTCTGGTCGCAAGGTCGGTTCCTGCACCTGCTGCCGTCACCATCACTTTCACCGCACCGGGCACCTACACTCGCTCCGACACTGGTGCCACAACCTACGCCTACACGCAAGGCCAAGCGATCGAATACAACTTGGTGACACCGGGCTCGACTGGCTGGACCTTAAAGCTCAAAGGCTCTGCTTTGGCGGGAGACACCTACACTGTTGAACCCAATGCGTTTCCCCGTCTCAACGCAGGCAATGCCGAGGCCTTGATGGCCTTGCGCGATGTGCCGATGTTTGACGGCGCGACACTCACCGATGGTTACGCCAGCGTGATGTCCGAGATCGGCGTGCGGGTGCAAAGTGCCACTTTTGCAGCCGACGTGTCGCAATCGATTGCCACCAACATGGAGAAAGAACGCACCAGCGTGTCGGGCGTCAACCTTGACGAAGAGGCTGCAAAACTGATTCAGTTTCAGCAGTCCTACCAGGCATCGGCCAAGATGATGCAGATTGCGCAGAGTCTTTTTGAAACCCTTAGCCAGATCATCACTGGCTAATTGTTGCCGCCCCAGAAAGGAGTAAATCATGAGACTGGGCACAGCCAACACCTACGACAACGCACTGCAGAACCTGTACGTGCGCCAATCCGACCTTTCCAGTCAGCAAGAAAAACTGACGTCTGGCAAAAACGTCAACCGCCCCAGCGACGACCCCACCGCCTCGGCCGTGGCCGAGCGCGCCCTCACCCGCATCAGCCGGGTTGCCACTGAACAGCGCGCCTTGGGAGTGCAGCGCAACGCCATCACCATGGCAGAGTCCACACTGGGCGACGCCACCTACCTCATACAAAACATCCGGGACCTGATGGTCAATGCCGGCAATGGTTCTTACAACGCAGCAGCACGCGCCACCATTGCCGAGCAAATGAGAGGGCTGCGGGACCAGCTGTTCAGCTTTGCCAACCGCACCGACACCAACGGCATCCCCCTGTTTGGCGGTCTTGGGAGCGCGGCGGCCCCGTTCACTGACGCTGCGGCTGGAGTTACCTTTAACGGCACACCAGGCCAGCGCTCGAGCACCGAAGTCGCGCTGCCCACAGCCATGGACGGGCAGGCCATCTGGATGAACGTGCCTAGCGGCAATGGCACCTTTGAAATGACGCTCGCTGGCGTCAATACCGGCTCGTTGTCCACCAATGCAGGGCAAGTCATCTCGCCAGCAGCGTTGACCGGCCACAACTACAGCGTCAACTTCACGATTGCTGCTGGCGTCACCACCTACGACGTGGTGGACACCACGACGGCGGCCACAATTGTGTCGGGCCAACCATACATGAGCAATCAAGCTATCTCATTTGACGGCATGTCCTTTGTTGCACAAGGTGGCCCGTCCAATGGCGACTCTATTCAAATCAGCCCCAGCACTGCAACGAACGTATTCAAAATCATTGACGATGCCATTGCCAGCATTGATGGCTCAACCGGTGGCCCGGTGCTGGGCCAGACCATCGCACTGGCTTTGACGCAATTTGACAGTAGCATGGACCGCATCCAATCAGCGCGAGGTCAAGCGGGCGACTGGCTGAACCGCGCCGACAAAATTGACGGTACGCAAACCGGGCGCACGATTCAGCTTGAAGCTGAAAAATCAAAAGCAGAAGACTTGGACATGGTCAAAGGCATCTCGGACTTCACCAAATTCCAAACCGGCTACCAGGCAGCCTTGCAGTCCTACGCCCAAGTGCAAAAGCTGTCCCTTTTCAACTACATCAGTTAAAGCCATGACCCACAGCGTGCTCGGCAGTGTTTCCCTGGGCTACCAGCTGGTGTGGAACCCGCTGCGCCAGTTGCAAGCTGTGGAATTGTTTGTGGGCGACGAGGCTAGCGGTCTGGACGCCACGCAATTTCTGAATGCCTTGAACGAAGCTTGGTCTGAACAAGCCCCCAAACTGCTGCTGTCGGTGCAGGCGAGTGAGCTTTTGGCTGGCCTGTTGGCCCATGCACCGGCCCAGCACACCTGGATCGAAGTGAGCGAACACCATCTGCGTGACCCGGCTCTGGCCCAACGCGTTCACCAGGCACATCAGCGCGGCGTCAATTTAATCTGGCGTGGAGAACCAGGCATGCGCCCCAGCGCAGCACTGGCACCCTGCTTTGCCCGCCAGATCGTGACCCTGACGCCTGAGGAGGCGCTGACCGGACTGCGGGTCTCGCTGCGCAAACACAACGGCACCGATGCGGGTCGGCCCCGGCGGCTGACCAGCCCCGTGCAAGCCAAGCATCTGTACGATGCCGTTGCCAGCCGCGCCCTGGCAGAGCACTGCCTGGACGATCAAGGTGCCTGGGGCGTGGCAGGCTGGCCCATGGAAGATGTGCTGCACGGCTACCGGCATCAACGCATTCAACCCAACCAGCGCACCATTGCGGCCCTGATTGAAGCCATTGATGCCGATGACTCGGTGGACGCCATCGAGCACACCCTGAGCGACGAACCCCTGCTGGCCTACCGCTTCTTGCGCTACACCAACTCCGCCGCCCTGGGCCTGCGCACCGAGGTTGAATCCCTGCGCCAGGGCCTGATGGTTCTGGGCTACTCGATGCTACGGGCCTGGCTGCTGGAGCAGCTGCCCCACGCCAGCAGCGATCTGAACCTGCTGCCTGTACGCACGGCCATGGTCTTGCGGGCCCGTCTGATGGCACAGCTCATGCACACGGGTGAAAGCGACGAACTGCGACGCGAGCTTTATCTGTGCGGCCTGCTCTCGCAAATCGATCTCATGCTGGGCGAAGCCCAAAGCGCCGCCCTGTCCCGTTTTCCGGCACCAGAGCGGGTCACCTCCGCCATCTTGAGCCACAGCGGCCCCTATGCACCCTATCTGGACATGGCCATCACCCTGGAGTCGCCCCCCACCCCGGACACCCGGCTGCGCTGCAACGCCAACCAGATGCCCATCGAAGCCGTCAACCGCGCCCTGCTGCGCACCCTCTCGCAAGCCAGAGCGCACCGAACAAAGGGTTTGCTGCTGGTTTAGTCGGGAGGTGTTGTTTTTAATGATAAAAATGGGCTGTTGCGCACGTGGAATATGCGCAAGCAGCTATTGAATTGATAGTAAATTGATCTTTCCAGGTAGCTGTCTGCGCTCGTCCCATATGCGCAATACCTTATTCCCCCCCCTATCCCCCAACCCCTTTCCACCCCCGCCGGGGCGGAAAGGGGAGCTTTGAACAGCCCATCTGGCCGCGTGTTTTAAGTCGGGACGTACCCGTGCCACGTGGCGTTGGGTCAGTTTGCGGGGTGAGTTGGTGAATCGGCAACTTTCACCCGACCCGTTGCAGCTGTCACAGCCCTTGCGTTGCCTGTGGCGTTGAACTCATTTACTTTGAACACGCGGCCAAATGGGCTGTTCAAGGCTCCCCTCTTTCGCCCTTGCTCCGCGAGAGAGGGGCGGGGGGGAGTGAGTGGGGGAAATGGATGTTATGAATTTGATAGCGGTCTGCGCCCGTCCCTTCTGCGCAAGACCTTATTTTCCACTTACTCCCCCAACCTTTCAAAAAACAAGGCGAGGAAAGGGCTAGGGCAGTGACTGGGGGGAAACTGCACGAATCAGATTTGCATGGAAAATCCCCCCAAGCACTCTCAATTCAACATTCCAGCCAAGAAAGCCACTGCCATGAACAAAACCACTTCCCCCTGGCTGCTGGCCCGGCGCGCCGCCAAGATGAATCCTTCTGTCATCCGCGAAATTCTCAAGGTCACTGAAAAGCCCGGCATCATCAGTTTTGCTGGTGGCCTGCCCTCCCCCAAGACCTTTCCGGTGGCCGAATTTGAGGCTGCCTGTGCCAAGGTCTTGCGCGATGACCCGTCCGGCGCTTTGCAATACGCTGCCAGCGAGGGTTATGGCCCGCTGCGCGAAATGGTCGCCGCCATGCTGCCCTGGCAGGTGGACCCCGCCCAGGTGCTGATCACCACCGGCTCCCAGCAAGGCCTGGACCTGGTTGCCAAAGTGCTCATTGACGCCGGCAGCCGGGTGCTGGTGGAGTCGCCCACCTACCTGGGTGCCGTCATGGCCTTCACCCCGATGGAGCCGGAGGTCGTCAGCGTGGCCACCGATGACGAGGGTGTCGATGTGGACGACCTGTGTACCAAAGCCGAAGGCGCGCGCTTTCTCTACGCCCTGCCCAACTTTCAGAACCCGACCGGGCGCACCATGAGCGAGCTTCGGCGCGCGGCCCTGAGCGCCGCTTGCGCGCGCCTTGGCCTGCCCATCATCGAAGACAACCCCTATGGCGACCTGTGGTTTGATACGCCGCCGCCCGCCCCGCTAACAGCGCGCAACCCCGACGGCTGCATTTATCTGGGCTCGTTTTCCAAGGTGCTGGCACCGGGCTTGCGCCTGGGCTTCGTTGTGGCACCCAAAACAGTCATGCCAAAGCTGCTGCAAGCCAAACAAGCCGCCGATCTGCACAGCCCCGGCTTTAACCAACGCATGATTGTTGAAGTCATGAAAGACGGCTTTTTGGACCGCCACGTGCCCACCATCCGCGCCCTCTACAAATCGCAGCGCAACGCCATGCTGGCAGCACTGGCGCATGAAATGCCGTCTGGCCACCCCGATGCCACCCTGACCTGGAACACCCCAGCCGGTGGCATGTTCCTGTGGGCTCGTTTGCCCAAGGGCATGAGCGCGGTTGACCTGCTGCCCCATGCCGTTGAAAAAGGCGTGGCGTTCGTGCCCGGTGCACCGTTTTATGCCGACCATGGCGACCCGCGCACCCTGCGCCTGTCGTTCGTGACGCCCAGCGTGGACGAAATCCACCGCGGCGTGGCCGCCCTGGCCAGTGCCATCACCACCTACGCCCACACCCTGCCCTCCAACGCCTTGGCCACGACCATGCTGGCCTGAATCAACAGAACCACATTCGCCACCTCACCGCGATGAGAACCCGACCCTTCCACCAAGTGGACGTTTTCACGGCCCAGCCCTGTTTGGGCAACCCACTGGCCGTGGTGCTGGACGGCTGCGGCATGGACGACGACCAGATGCAGCAATTCGCGCACTGGACCGGTCTGTCGGAAACCACCTTCTTATTACCCCCCAGCCCGCAAGGCGCTGCGCAGGGGGCCGACTACCGCGTGCGAATTTTTACCCCCGGTGCAGAGTTGCCGTTTGCCGGCCACCCCACCCTGGGCAGTTGCCATGCCTGGCTGCAAGCAGGTGGCCAGCCCAAGGCCGGGCAGGAGATCGTGCAAGAGTGCCAGGCGGGCCTGGTGCGCATTCGCCGCGAAGGCGCAAAGCTGGCCTTTGCCGCGCCCCTGCTCAAACGCAGCCAGCCCAGCGCGTCCCTGCTCACCCAGGTGGCCGCTGCCCTGGGCCTGAATGCCCGGCACATCATGGCCGCCCAGATGCTGGACAACGGCCCGGTGTGGCTGGGCCTGCTGCTGGACAGCCAGCAGACGGTATTGGAGCTGACGCCTGACCACCTGGCACTCAAAAATTTAGGGCAAATAGTGGGTGTAGCCAGCATAGAACCTGCGCAAGCAGCTACCACTTTAATAGCAAGATCAAACCGCGAAGCGCGTGCTTTTGGCCCTAGGCACTCAGCACCAGCCGATGCAAGCCCTGACTCCACCGAGCTCGAAGTCCGCGCCTTTGCCGCCCCGATCGGCGTGAACGAAGACCCCGTCACCGGCAGTTTGAACGCCAGTCTGGCACAGTGGCTCATCGCCGAAGGTCACGCACCCACCACCTACGTCGCCTCACAAGGCGTCTGCCTGGGCCGCGCGGGGCGGGTCCACATTGCGCAGGACGATGGCGGCCAGGTCTGGGTTGGCGGTCATTGTGTGACCTGCATCAACGGCACGGTCTGTCTCTGAAATCGGATTTTTTGGTTGGAAACAAGGTTTTGCGCAGATGGGACGGGCGCAAACAGCTATCAAATTCATAACATCCATTTCCCCCACTCACTCCCCCCCGCCCCTCTCTCGCCCCGCCGGGCGAAAGAGGGGAGCCAACAGCCCTATTTGGCCGCGTGTTTTAAGGAGGTGAGTTCATCTCCACCGGCAACCTAAAAGCTGTGCATGCCCGAGCCGGACAGATGCAAATGGCCGACTCACCAACTCACCCCGCAAACTGACCCAACGCCACGTGGCACGGGTACGTCCTGACTTAAAAGACGCGGCCAAATGGGCTGTTCAAGGCTCCCCTTTCCACCCCGGCGGGGGTGGAAAGGGGTTGGGGGATAGGGGGGGGAAATAAGGTATTGCGAATTTGGAACGGGCGGATACGACCATGAGGATTGAAAACAAGGCTTTACGCAGATGGGACGGGCGCAGAAAGCTACTGAATTCGTAGCACAGATACCCCCATCCACTGCCCATTACCGTCTCCGATGGCTCATTCAAACGCCAAGAAATACTCAGCGCGAAGAAGCGCGCAGTGTTCGGCTGAGCAACACCACCGGAATCAAACCCACCAGCACCAGGGCGAGCGATGGCAGGGCCGCTTCGCCCAGCCGCTCGTCCCGCGCCAACTGGTAGGCCACCACCGCCAGCGTATCGCTGTTGAACGGGCGCAGCACCAGGGTGGCTGGCAGTTCTTTCATCACATCCACAAAAACCAGCAGCGCCGCTGCCGCCGTGGATCGCCTGAGCAGCGGCCAATGCACGCGCCACGCCAAGCCGGGATCACGGGTGCCCAGCATGCGGGCTGAATCGTCAAAACTGACGGGAATGCGGGCGTAACCGCTTTGCACTGACTGCAGCGCCACCGCGCAAAACCGCACCAGGTAGGCCCAGACAAGCCCCAGCGATGTGGCCGTCAGTACAAAACCCACACGGCTTTCAGGCGCAACCGCTTGCAGCCACCCCACCGGCAGCAGCAGCCCCACCACAATCACCGCGCCGGGAACCGCGTAGCCCAGGCCGACCAATTGCGCACCCAGCCGGGTCGGCAGATCGGGGCGACGGCGCAACTGAAAAGCCAGCAACAGCGCCAGCGCCACCGCCAGCACAGCACTGATGACCCCCAGACGCAGGCTGTTCCAGGCCCAGCCCGCAAACTGCCCCCATGACAACACCGACCAGTCCGCCAGCAAAGGCCGCAGCATGAAAAGAACGGGCAGCACAAAGCCAATGAGCACCGGCGCACCACACACCAGCCAGGCCAGCCACCTGGCACGGCCCCGCAAGACCACCAGCTGCGCATCCATGCCGCCCGCGCGGCCACCACGGGCTGCAGAAAACCGCATACGGCTTTGCGCCCGCCGCTCCAAAAACAAGAGCATGGCTACCAACAGCAACAGCAAGGTCGCCAACTGGGCTGCAGCAATCCGGTTGTCCATCGACAACCAGGCCTTGTAAATACCGGCAGTAAAGGTCTGAATGCCAAAGTAGCTGGAAACACCGAAATCAGCCAGCGTCTCCATCAGTGCCAGGGGCAGCACCAGCGGCCACAGCAGGGCGGGCCAGCGGCAAAGCAACTTCCAGGATGCGTCGGCGCAGTGGTGCCCCCAGCAGTCGCGCAGCCTCCATCAGGTACGAAGCGCGCTCGCCCAGTGCGGTGCGGGCCAGCAAATAGACATAAGGGTAAAGCGCAAAGGTAAACACCCAGGCCGCGCCCCCCAGGCTGCGAATCTCCGGAAACACCCTGCCTTCGATGCCCGACACAGACCGCACAAAAGTCTGAAAAGGGCCACTGAATTGAAGAAAATCGGTGTACGCATAAGCCACCACATAAGCGGGCATGGCCAGCGGCAGCAACAAGGCCCACTCAAACACACGCCGCCCGGCAAACTCAAACATGGTGACGGCCGCCGCCGCAGACAAGCCGACGGCGATCACCCCCACCGCCACCATGGCACACAGGCGCACGGTCGTCCAGACGTAATCCGGCAGCACGGTGCTGCTCATTTCCTGCAGAATTTGTGCAGCATTCGTTCCGGCATCACCCAAGGCAAACCAGGACGCAAACACGGCCACCACCGGCAGCATGAACGCCACAATAAGCATCAGCAGTAAAAATTGGCGAAGCCGGCGAAACAACATGTAAAAAGTGACCCGACCTGGTTGACCCGACTTGGATGATCCGTCTTGGTGCAAATGAGAATTGCAAGCATCTACAATGATTGTATGTTCTTGGAAGTTTCACAACTGCGCATCAGTTACGCCGGGCGCAGCCAGCCAGCAGTGCGAGATGTGTCGTTTGGCATGCGGGCGGGCGACATCGGCGTTCTGATCGGCCCTTCGGGCTGCGGCAAAACCACTTTGCTGCGGGCGGTGGCTGGGCTGGAGCCGGTAGCGGCGGGAACCATCAAACTCGCGGGCCAGGTCGTGAGCAGCGCCACGCGCAACGTAGCACCCGAGGCGCGCCAGATTGGCATGGTGTTTCAGGACTACGCCTTGTTCCCCCACTTGAATGTGGGGCGCAACGTGGCTTTTGGCATTCACCATGTGCCCAAAACACAGCGCGCTGCGCGGGTGGCCGAGGTCTTGGAACTGGTGGGCCTGGGCGGCCAGGAAAAGCGTTTCCCGCATGAACTCTCAGGCGGTCAGCAGCAACGCGTGGCGCTGGCACGCGCCTTGGCACCCAAACCCCGCCTGCTGCTGCTGGACGAACCCTTTTCAAATCTGGATGTAGACCTGCGCGAGCGCCTGGCGCATGAGGTGCGCTCCATCCTCAAGGCGGCACAAACCACCGCGCTGTTTGTCACCCACGACCAGCTTGAAGCGTTTGCCATTGGCGACATCATCGGTGTCATGCACTCCGGTGCGTTGCACCAGTGGGACGATGCCTACACGCTTTACCACCGCCCTGCCACACGCTTTGTGGCCGAATTCATCGGCCACGGCGTTTTTGCCCCGGCCATTATCCGCCAGGTCAACCAGCAAATGGTGGTGCAAACGCCGCTGGGCGATTTGACCGATGTCGCCGAATGCCCCCTGCCCAGTGCATACCCGGGCGGCGCGTGTGATGTGCTGCTGCGCGCCGATGACATCGTGCATGACGATGAGGCACCGGTAAACGCGCAGATCATTCGCAAGGCGTTTCGCGGTTCCGAATTTTTATACACCTTGCGCCTGGACAGTGGCGACACCGTGATGGCCCACGTGCCCAGCCACCATGACCACAAGCTGGGCGAGCGCATCGGCATTCGCGCCCAAGTGGACCACGTGGTCACCTTTCACCGCGAAACCTGACGCCACCCGTTTCAGTGTCATCAAGCCGCGCAGGCAGAGTCTGGATTGTTGGCCGCGGTGGCCAGCATGGTGCAGTTGCGTCCGGCATGCTTGGCGGCGTACAGGGCGTGATCAGCCCGCGCAATGGATTGGTCGGCAGTATGGCCATCAATGTGAGCGGCCAGACCGGCTGAGAACGAGAACCGCAAAGTCGGCACCGTCGCCGAGGGTGCCAACTCCCGGACCATGTTACGCATGCGGTCAATGGCCACCTGCGCGTAAGGCTCCAGCGTGGTCTCGGGCATCAGCACCAAAAACTCCTCGCCGCCCCAGCGCGCAATGGTGTCTGTTTCGCGCAGCGTCAGCTCAGCGGTTTTGGCAAAACTGCAAAGCACCTCATCGCCTACTTGATGACCGTAGCTGTCGTTGACATGCTTGAAATGGTCCAAATCAATCAGCGCAACACAGAACGGCTGCCCGGTGTGCGCCTGCCGGATGCGTTCACGCTCGAGCAACTCCTGCATGTGTTTGCGGTTGTAGAGCCCCGTCAACGCATCACGTGTTACCAACTCATTGACCTGGGCCACCGCCTGTGCCAGCTCTTTCTTCTTTTTACTCAAATTGCCGCGCGCAAGGCTGTGCAAAATCGACATCCACGTAAGCAAGCCAATGATGAAACAGGCGAACAGAATCTTGAAAATTTCTTGGTCAACAATAAAGTTGGCTGGTTTGAGATGCAACATTACCGCCAACATCACCAGCAACATCAAGATGGTGCTCCCGCCAGTAAACAGCAACTGACGTGGCCTCAGTGTGAACAGCCCAAACAGGTGAATCATGCACAACAATTGCATGATGGCAACGCGCAGCGGCGCATTGACGCTGTAAATAAAGATAGCCACACTCGCCGCCCACATGATTTGCGCCTGTATCAGGCCCGAATCCTGAAAACGTGCCGAATAACCGCTGCGCACCAGCGGGTAAAAAACAAGAATGCCGATGATGTGGTGCCCGATGGCGAACTTGGCCACATCCGCAGACATGTAACCCATGTGAACACTAAAAAGATGGGTCACTATCCAAACCACGTAAAGCACGACGGGCAAGAGCCCCAGCATCACGCGTGACCGCAGGGACGGATGGGTGCCCAGCACAACATCAACCATGCGCTGCACTGCCGTGCGTGCCCGCACACCTTGCGCGGCGTCTTTTACAGGCCCGTGGCTGTCAGGCTTGCTCGACACGGTTTCGCCCATGCTCTTTGGCCCGGTACAGTGCACTGTCGGCGCGTTCAATGGTCTGCTCCAAGCTCACCGAAAGCGTATGTTCGGCAACGCCACTTGAAAAAGTAACCCGCAGGCCGGCTGCATACTGGGTCCAGTCGTGCAGCTCAATTCGCTGACGCAGCTTGTCAACAAGCTCGGCCGCAGCAGCTGCAGGCAACAAGGGCAACAGCACCAAAAACTCTTCACCACCCCAGCGCGCGATCACATCGGTTTCACGCAAGGTTTCGCGGGTCATCGCCACCAATTTTTTAAGCACCAGATCACCCACCGCGTGGCCATGGCCGTCATTGACACGTTTGAAAAAATCAATGTCAACCATGGCCACGCTAAAGGGGCGATGGGCACGGCGCTGTCGTTTCAGTTCTTCATTGAGCAGGTCCATCATGTGGCGGCGATTGACAGCACCTGTCAACGCATCATGTTCCGACAGGGTCCGCAATTCGGACAGCACTCCGTCAAGCTCAGCTTTTTGTTGCAATTGATAGATATGCACCCGGCGCACCGCACCGCTGACAGCCGACAGCATCAAAATCACCATCACGGCCATGCCAATGTTCAGCGACTCCTGCTGCAAATCAACCCCCTCGGGACTGAGCGCCCACTCGCCGCCAACCAGCAAGGACAACGCAACCACCGCAGCACCCGAAACAATGCCGATCTGCCGAGGTGAAAGTCGATGCAGGTCGTACACCAGCAGCACAAACAAAACCTGCAGCGCCGCCCCTTGTCCAAACGGTATCAAGGCGTAACCGATCACCACGGCTCCCACGCCAAACAAGGCTTGCGGAAAACAAAAAAGCGGGTCTTTCAACAGCAGTGTGTAGCCACCACGCAGCAAAATATAGAAGATGCTTTGTCCGATAACGCCGTAAATCACCAACAGCCACACCACCGGCGGCGAGTAACCAATGTTGATGGAAAAAGCCAACGACAACCAGATGACTGCGTATGCATGCGAGATCAGCAACAAGCGTTTGACGGCCCGGCGCTGCACCGGATCTGAACCCAGCACAGCGCGCGCCAGCGCTGAAACGGGGCGTTGACTTTGGGGCGGATAGACAGCGGCCACAGACATGCAGGTAAATCCAGGTCGTAAAAAGAGCGGTAGGTTGAACGATCTTAGCCCAAGTGAAATGCCGGGACGACAGAAATTCAGCGCTCCTGCAGCCTGCATAACCCTTGAGGCAACAGTCCTGCATTGAATTCACCTGCAAGGCCACACCTGTGGTAAACCCGGTTTGACTTCGTCAACTGCTTCCCGGATACTTTCCCCCGAAGCTGCGTTACGGAACCGGCTTGAGCCCGCTACCCTAACGTGAAAGTTAAGCGGGCATTATCCAATTTGATACAACAGGAGACTTCATGAAAAAATTGATGACAGCCATCGTTGCGGCACTGTCGCTGAACATCGCCTTCGCCGGTGAACTCGAAGGCGTCAAATACGACGACAAAGTAAAAGTAGGTGGTGTCGATCTGGTGGCCAATGGTGCCGGGGTTCGCTCCAAATTTGGCAAGCGCTATGTGGCTGTACTTTACCTTGCAGCAACGTCCAACAACGCGAGTGCAATACTGTCATCCAAGGGTCCCAAGCGTGTGGTCTTGAACCTGCTCAAGGACGGTGATGGCAAAACCTTCGCCAAAGCATTCGCCGGTGGCATGGAAGACAACAGCACCGAGGCTGAAATGGCAGCCCTGAAAGACCGGGTCAAAACATTCAAAGACATCATGATCAGCATGGGCGAGGCCAGTGCGGGCTCCAAAGTGATGGTGGAATGGATTCCCGAAAAAGGAACGGTGGTTACCGTCAATGGCGCGCAAAAGGGCAAGGAAATTCCTGGCGAAGATTTCTTCAAAGCCGTGCTGAAAATTTGGCTGGGTGAGGATCCGGTTCAAGATGACCTCAAGGCCGCGCTGCTCGGCAAATCCTGATTCCGGCGTTTTGGAGCAACCTACGGCACCTACCGGGTTGCTCCGTTATCAGCAAGTTCACCCATCGTCTAGGCAGTGCCCCTAAAGACGTTCATATCAGGCGGGTGCTGCGGGTCACCCATGCTGTGCTTCTCTTCGCCCCGCTTGCTGAAATTTGAGAAATTTCATGCTGCACCTCAAAGACCCTTCCCTCTTTCGCCAACAAGCCTTCGTCAATGGCCAATGGTGTGATGCCGACTTGGGTGAAACCCGAGTCGTCAACAACCCGGCCACCGGCGAAACGCTGGGCTCTGTTCCCCACATGGGGGCAGCTGAAACTCGCCGCGCCATCGAGGCAGCCGAGCAAGCCTGGCCCCAGTGGCGCACCCAAACCGGCAAAGAACGCAGTGCCATTTTGCGCACATGGCATGACCTGATACTGGCCAATGCCGATGATCTGGCCCTGCTGATGACGGCCGAGCAAGGCAAGCCGCTGGCGGAATCCAGGGGCGAAATCGCCTATGCCGCATCTTTTATTGAATGGTTTGCCGAAGAAGCCAAACGCGTCAATGGCGACACCCTGCAATCGCCCTGGTCAGACCGGCGCATCATCGTCATCAAGGAGCCCATAGGCGTGTGCGCCGCCGTGACGCCGTGGAATTTCCCGGCAGCCATGATCACCCGCAAGGTCGGCCCGGCACTGGCGGCCGGGTGCCCCATGGTCTTGAAACCCGCATTGGCCACGCCCTTTTCAGCCCTCGCACTGGCCGCTCTGGCTGAGCGCGCGGGTGTGCCACCCGGCGTTTTCAGCGTGTTGACCGGCTCGGCGGGGGCCATCGGCAAGGAGATGACGTCCAACCCGACGGTGCGCAAACTAAGCTTCACCGGATCTACCGAAGTGGGGCGCACCCTTATGCAGCAATGCGCGCCCACCCTCAAAAAGCTGTCGCTGGAACTGGGTGGCAACGCACCCTTCATCGTGTTTGACGATGCTGACCTGGACGCCGCCGTGGAAGGTGCCATTGTTTCAAAGTTCCGCAATACAGGCCAAACCTGCGTGTGCGCCAACCGCCTGTATGTGCAAGACAGTGTTTACGACGCCTTTGCCGCCAAGCTGGTTGCTGCCGTGGAAAAACTCAAGGTCGGCAACGGGATGACTCCCGGTGTCACACAAGGCCCGCTGATCGACGGTGCAGCGGTGCAAAAAATTGAGCTGCACATCAGCGATGCGCTGGCCAAAGGGGGGCACCTGCTGACCGGCGGCAAACGCCATGCGCTAGGACACAGTTTTTTTGAGCCCACCGTGCTCGCCAACGCCCATGCCTGCATGCTGGTAGCGCGGGAAGAAACCTTTGGCCCGCTGGCACCACTGTTTCGCTTCAAGACCGATGAAGAAGTCATCGGCATGGCCAACGACACCGAGTTTGGCCTGGCCAGCTATTTCTACTCCCGCGACATTGGCCGCATCTGGCGCGTGGCCCAGGCACTGGAAAGCGGCATGGTGGGCATCAACACCGGGTTGATCTCCACCGAAGTAGCGCCCTTTGGCGGCGTCAAACAATCCGGCTTGGGGCGGGAAGGCTCCAAATACGGCATCGACGACTACTTGGTCATCAAGTATCTGTGCATGGGCGGGCTGGACCGGTAGGCGGATTGCAGATCTAGGACACCTCCTGTTAAAAGCAGCCTTGGTCTATTTGCTGGGCATAGGTTCCGATGGCGACGTAAAGGCCTTCAAGCCGTAAATTTCAAATCACTGACCCATCTGGCGGAGCACCCAAGGGCGTGATTCGGGGCATCAAATGCTATAAATTTAGTAGCTGCCAGCGCCCGTTCCATATGCGCAAAGCCTTATTTTCCCCCTTATTTTCCAGCGACTGCGGTCAAGGCACCCGTGAGCTACTCGTCCTCGCCATCACTGCGCTCCTCTGACTGGTCTTTCAGGCGCTGATCGAGTCGCTGGCGCAGGGTGCCCGCCTCGCGCAAAAATTGGCTGACCGGCACGGTCGGTGCCAGACGCCATGATGGCGGGAACAATGCCGACAGGTACAACTGGTTGGTCCAGCGCTTGTTTTGCAACCAGTTGGTCCCCATAAAAGCAAACACAAGCACCAGCGTGGTAACCGCCACCGTACTCATCAGCGTGCGTCCGCGCTGCGGCGCGATCACCAGCAACTGAAAAGCGATGCCAATGGCCACCACCGGCGCGCTCAGCAAAAAGTTAAAGTGCGACAGACTTTCCAGTGAAAAAACGAAGGCCAGCAGGTAGCCCAGGCCCGATACAAATGACTCCACCAGCGACACCACCCCCACAATGCGCACGTGCCGCCAAAACTGGGCCCGCCCGGTAAACAACCTGGTCGCCAGAGCCCACAAACCAGCCCACAGGGCCAGGCCGCCGAGCAGAGCACCCACCACGGCGACGGCAACTTGGGCAAACTTCTCTGGCTCACTGACCTTGAGCCAAGACTGAACCAGCGCCAAGGTGACCATGGCCAGCACCAGCGCCACGGTGGACCCAACCGTTCGCCAAGGGATCGTGGTCAGTGACTGCTCCGGCTCCAGCGGCATGTCGGCCAACCGCAGCCTCAGCCGCAAGTGACCCATCACGATGTCTTCGCCGACTGGCCAAGCAAAAAACTGACCCGCCTCGTAATGCTTTCTGCCTTGCCGCACCCCATTGATGGTCTGCAGCACCTGTACCACCCCAGTGCGGCCAGTGGCAGATGACTCAATGCGCAAATGCTCGGGTGCCACATGGGGGTCGCTCAGCACCAGGTCGGCCGTCAGATCGCGCCCCACCACTACGGGCCAACGTGTGATGCCCAAGCGCGCAACAGCACTGCCGCTGGCATCCACCACCTCAATCAAGCCCAGCAAAGGCGCACCGCCTTGCAAGTCGGCTGCGGTCAGCGACTGCGTATCAACCGGCATCACCACCGTGTTTTCGCAGGTCATCGGCCTGCCTCCGCCTTGAAGCCGTTCAGGTAATAGGCTGACAGCGCCAGCGCGTTATCAAAACTCACACCCTGCGCATCCAGCCGGCCTTGTACACCCTGGGTGGGCCGGTTCAGGGAGGTCACCAGCACGGATACGTCATACAAACCGCGCAAACGGCGGTAAGCGCTCATGCACACCACCGCCCGCATGGCCATGCCCTCACGGTCGATATAGCGTTCAGAACACTCGGCAGCCGTAATGCGGTTGGTGGCACGCATGGCAAAGCGCTCGTTGCCCATGCTGTCGGAATACATGCGGGCAAAGCGCAAGGCGCTGAACTTGGGTGCGTCATACGCTTCGTAAAACAGGCGTATGAAACCGGTGGTGGATTCACCGGCAAAGACCTGGCTGTCAAGCTGGCAATTGGTGCGCACCATGTCAAACGCCTTGAAGTCAGCGTCACGCACACTGCCCCAGCATCGCGCCAGCGCATCGTCCGGCACCGGCACGCTGTACGGGCCATGCTTTTGCATTTTGAACGCGGTGGACAGGAAGCGCTGGGTCACCAGCTCCTGGTGCGCCATCAACTGGCGCGTCACCTCGGCCTGCGCTTTGCTTTTAATCGGCTCCAGGGCGGCTGCACGCTGCACCAGCGCCTGCGCAAATTCGGCGGGCACCAGGAAACTGAGCAACTCACCGTCCATGCGTTTCGACACATTGACTCCGATCACCTGCCCGCCTTCGTCCAGCACCGGTCCACCACTCATGCCAGGATTGATGGCACCGCCAAAAAACAGGCGCGGGTAAAAACTGCGCTGCACCAGCCCGTTGTAGGTGCCTTCGGTCACGGCAAAGCCAATGTCCAACGGGTTGCCCAGCGAATAAAGACGTTCACCTTGCGCCAGCACCAGCGCCTTGCTGCGAAAGTTAAGCGACGCCCGCTCTGCTCCTGTGTCCTTGATCCGCAGCAAAGCCAGATCGTGCGCCACATCAAATCCCAACAGTTCCACTTCGCCCTGGTTGCCGTCCACCGGCACATAAACACCACGGTAACGCTCAGGCTCCAGCGCCAACTTGCTGGCCACATGGAAATTGGTGATGATGAGGCCATCACGCGAAACAAAAAACCCAGACCCGACGCTGGACTGGGTGTTGCTGTTGCGCAGCAAAGTGCGGATTTGTACCAGCTTGTCGCGCGCGTTCTGGTAGGCGCGCTGGGCAGCATGGGATAGGGGTGCGCCCTGCGGCACAGCGCGCTGCTCCTCGCCAGTGCCCGCGGCGGTGCTTGCAGCGGTTTGCGCCATGGCATTGCATAAAAACAACACAAGCAAACCGCAAACCGCTGACCTGAACCGTCTTGAGAGAAGTGACATGCTCTGATTCTAGTGGTCGGGAGCAACACATGCTGCAGTGCAGCACACCCGGAATCAGGGCTTCTTGGCCTCGCGGCGCTTTCTGCGGGTATCCAAGTGCCAGGCCAGCAAAGGCAGCAAAAAAACAGAGCCGGGCAAGACCCAAATCAACAGGTAGGGACTCACGGCGGAGGCTGCACGCAACATGGCGCGAAGTTCCAGGCGTTCTTCAGGCGTCCAGCGGCCACCGTTTCGCTGCTTCATGAGCAAAGGCAAAGCGCCTTTCAAGCGCCCCAACTCCTCACGCATGCGGATCTTTTCCCGGTGCATGCCCGCCATGATCGGGGCCAGCCACGGCGGCTGTGGTTTGCCATGCAGCCCCACCGGTGCACTCACGCTTGACGACTCTGGCGATGACTTTGGAATGCTCATGATTTCGTTAACTTTCACTACCAAGCTCGCTTCATCCCTTCAGGTATTCCCCAGAATTCACGGCGCAGACACCGTCAGCCTATACCATCTGGAGCCATTCATGCATAAAAATTTCTGGAAATGCCATGTCAGTGATTACCAACATTGAAGACTTGCGCGTGCTGGCGCAAAAGCGTGTGCCCCGCATGTTTTACGACTACGCAGATTCTGGCTCCTGGACCGAAAGCACCTACCGCGCCAACGAGGCCGATTTTCAAACCATCAAGTTTCGCCAGAGGGTGGCCATCAATATGGAAAACCGCAGCACCGCCAGCACCATGGTGGGGCAGCCTGTGAGCATGCCGGTGGCACTGGCCCCTGTGGGCCTTGCCGGCATGCAGCACGCCGATGGTGAAATTCTGGCCGCGCGTGCGGCCAAGGCCTTTGGCGTGCCGTTCACGCTTTCCACCATGAGCATCTGCTCGATCGAAGACGTAGCCGCCGCCACCGGAAACCATCCGTTCTGGTTTCAGGTTTACGTGGTGCGCGACCGGGGTTTTATCGAACGCCTGATTGAGCGCGCCCGGGCCGCCAACTGCTCTGCGCTGGTGCTGACGCTGGACCTGCAAATTCTGGGGCAACGCCACAAAGATCTGAAAAACGGATTGAGTGCGCCACCCAAGCCGACCCTGTCCAACCTCATCAACATGATGGGCAAACCACGCTGGAGCTTGGGCATGCTGGGCACGAAACGGCGTGCTTTTGGCAATATCGTGGGGCACGTGAGTGGTGTGGACGACATGGGCTCGCTGTCCGAATGGTCGGCCAAGCAGTTCGACCCGACGCTGGACTGGGATGATGTGGCGTGGATCAAGAAGCGCTGGGGCGGCAAGCTGATTCTCAAAGGCATTCAGGACGTGGAGGATGCCAAACTGGCCATCAACTCCGGCGCTGACGCTTTGATTGTTTCCAACCACGGGGGTCGCCAGCTCGACGGGGCCCAAAGCAGCATTCGCGCCCTACCCGCCATTGTGGACGCGGTGGGCAAAGCCATTGAGGTGCACATGGACGGCGGCATCCGCTCAGGGCAAGACGTGCTCAAGGCCAAGGCTCTGGGCGCACGCGGCACCTACATCGGACGGGCCTACATCTACGGTTTGGGGGCCTTGGGCCAGGCCGGTGTGAAGCAAGCGCTGGAAATTTTGCACAAGGAAATGGACATCACCATGGCGTTTTGCGGACGCACGGACATCAACACGATAGATCAGGACATTTTGTTGCCCGGCAGCTACTGAACGAGGGTTCGCGTAGGATGGAGCAAAGCCGACTTGCAACTATGCCGATGAAACAACATGCACGACCGTAGCGCCGAGACCAATCCGGCACCCACCACAGGCACCGACGGGAGCTTTCACTTCATGGCTTGTCCGGCCAATGTTTTGCTTTGGACCAGTGACGCCGCCGGTTTATGCCATTTTGTCAGCCCCTCGTGGACCCGCTTCA
The DNA here is from genome assembly GCA_016708345.1 of Candidatus Rhodoferax bjergmarkensis. GTDB lineage: Bacteria > Pseudomonadota > Gammaproteobacteria > Burkholderiales > Burkholderiaceae_C > Rhodoferax > Rhodoferax bjergmarkensis. The sequence continues at coordinate 471,854 of JADJFX010000003.1, read as the reverse complement.
CTGGCAGGGCGCGCTTGCAAGAGCTGGGCAAGGGCTGGCTGGAGCTGGTGCATGCCCATGACCGGGAAGTGCTTGTCCAAGGGCTCGATGAGGCTCACCTAGAGCAAAAACCGTTTCAGCTGAAGTTCCGCTACCTGCGGGAAGATGGCATTTATTGCTGGCTCATGAGCCATGGCATTCCCCACACCACACCAGCTGATGAATTCACAGGCCACCTGGCATTGTGCTTTGAAATCACGCCCGACAAGGTGGGTGACGTGGAAATGGAACGCGTCGTGCAAAACGTGTTTCCCCTGCTCAAGCAAACCCGGCTTATCGCGGCGACGCTGGATCTGCAAGGACGCGTGCAATTTGCAAATGACGCACTGCGCGAGCTGTTGCAATGCAGCGCTGCTGAACTGATCAACGCCCGCCTATTTGATAGCCGCTTGGGCTGTTGTGACCACACTTTGCAGGAGCAGCTGTATCCGGGGGGCACGCAAAACACACATTTCCCCACCGAGTTTCAGTCCGAATTGCGCACGCACGACGGTCAGACCCGCCACATTGCATGGCATGCCGTGGTCTGGCGCGACACCGCTGGCCGCGCCATGGGCAGCATCCTGATTGGCAATGATGTGACGCAGCTGCTGCGCGAGGAAAAGCAAACCTCGCTTTACATCAGGGCCTTCGAGGCCACTGCACACGCGATTGTGGTCACGGATGCAAAAGGCAGCATCATTTCCGTCAACCGGGCGTTTACACAACTCACAGGCTACAGCCGCGACGAAGCATTGGGACAAAACCCGCGCATCCTGCAATCAGGAAGGCATGAGCCAACTTTTTATGAGCAGATGTGGAAAACCATCACGGCAACAGGCCACTGGCACGGCGATGTATGGGACCGGCGCAAGGACGGCAGCATCTACCCCAAATACCTGTCCATCAGTGCCATCAAAAATTCAAGCGGCGCATTGACTAACTATGTCGGTATCTTTTTCGACAATTCGGAGCGTCACACCCTCGAAGAGCGGCTCGATCAACTCGCCCACTACGATGCGCTGACCGGCCTGCCCAACCGCAGCCTGCTGCTCGACAGGATGGAACAAGCGGTGGAACGGGCGATCCGGCTGGGCACCAAGGTGGGCCTGATCTACCTTGACCTAGACCACTTCAAACACGTCAATGACTCCTTAGGCCACAGCGCCGGGGACCAACTCCTGAAAGCCGTGGCCAAGCGGGCCAAAACCTGTGTGCGCGCCGTGGACACTGTGGCCCGGCTTGGTGGCGATGAATTCATCATTCTGGTGCCGGACGCCCAAGGGAGAGAAGACATCAGCACCTTGGCCAGCAAGCTGCTGGAAGCTCTTACGCCGCCCTATGAGATTGAAGGCCAAAGCGCCACCAGTACACCCAGCATCGGCATCAGCATTTACCCTGACGATGCCACCAACGTGGACGACCTGATGAAACTGGCCGACACCGCCATGTACCAGGCCAAACAAAGCGGCCGCGCCAATTTCAGATTTTTTAACAGCATGGCTTGTGATTCCAAAGGGGGCGACGCCCCGCTCACAAAGGATGGGTTACCAACTTGAAATCCGGGTCTTCATCAAAGGTTTTGGCCTTGAACCCAAGATTTTTCATGAGTTTGAGCATGCTGGGGTTGTTGGCCAGCACCAGCCCCTCCATCTCGGTCATGCCTTTTTCGCGGGCAAAGTCCATGATGGACAACATCAGGCGCGAACCCAGGCCCTTGCCTTTGAAGTCATCCGCCACCACCAATGAAAACTCGCAGGTGGTGCGATCCGGGTTGGTGATGTAGCGCGACACACCAACGATGCGCGCGACTTCGCTCGTCTCGCCGTCCACGCCCGTGCAGCGCTCACGAATCACCGCCACCAGCGCCATTTCGCGGTCATAGTCGATAAGTGTGAAGCGCGCCAGCATGTTGGGCGGCAACTCCTGCATGCTCGATACAAAACGGAAATAACGGCTCTCGGGTGAAAGTTGGCGCACAAAATCCTGCAGCATGGTGGCATCGTCCGGCTGAATGGGTCGCACTGTGTAGTCGCCACCGCCCGGCATCGGCCAAATTTGCTCGTGCTTTGAAGGGTAGGGCAAGATCGCCAAGTGGCTGTAGTTGTGGGCCGACGGCGGCGTGCTGTCGATCACGATGCGTGCATCCACCGCCACAGCACCGGACTCGTCCACGATGATGGGGTTGATGTCCATCTCCCGCAACTGCGGCAGCTCGCACACCATCTCCGACACCCGCAGCAACACCTGCTCCAGCGCCTCCATGTGAACGGGCGCAGCACCACGCCACTCACCCAGCGTCTCGGCCACGCGGGAACGTTCAATCAGGCGGCGCGCCAAAAACTGGTTCAAAGGCGGCAGTTCCATGGCGCGGTCATTGATCAGCTCGATCATGGTGCCGCCAGCACCGAAGGCTATCACCGGACCAAATGGGTCATCGGTGACCAGGCCGATGCAAATTTCGCGCCCCCGTTTCTGACTCGACATGTTCTGAATGGTGACACCATTGATGCGCGCCTGCGGCTGCAAGCGGGTCACCGCTGCAATCATGTCGTTGTAGGTATCGCGCACGCCGACCGCATTGAAAATATTGAGGGCCACGCCCTGCACGTCGGACTTGTGGCTGATGTCAGGCGAGTCAATTTTGAGCGCCACCGGAAACCCGAGCTGGGTGGCGATCATGATGGCTTCAGTCACGCTGCGCGCCAATATGGTTTTGGTCACGGGAATATGAAACGCCGCCAGCAGTGCCTTCGATTCCATCTCCGTCAACACCTTGCGGCGCTCGGCCAGCACGCTCTCAATGAGCATGCGCGCACCTTCTATGTCTGGCTTGGCCAGATCGGACAAGGGCGGCGGCGTCTGCTGCAGCAGCTGCTGGTTTTGGTAGAAAGAGGCAATGTTGCCAAAAGCACCCACCGCAGCCTCGGGCGTTCGAAAGGTGGGTATGGCGGCCTGCGTCAGAATCAGCCGGGCATCCACCACACTGGCATCGCCCATCAGACAGGTGAGCAAGGGTTTGCCAAGCTGCTTTTTGACCGCCACCATGGCATGGGCAATGCTGACGCTGTCAACACCGCTTTTGGGCGAATAGATGACCAAAATGCCGTCCATCTGACGCGCCTGGCCAGCAGCTTCGACGGCCAACCTGAACTGCTCGGCCTGCGCTTCTTCCGAAACGTCAATCAGATCAACCAGTGAAGCCAGCGGTGACAACTGAGGCCGCAAGGCTTGCACCTGTTCCGGCGTCAGACAGGCCAGCTGCAAACCGATTTCGCTCACCCAGTCTGCGGCCAGCACGCCGGGGCCCCCGCCATTGGTCACAATCGCCAGCCGGCGTCCCACGGGCCGGTAACGCGAGGCCAGGCATTTGGCGGCAGAAAAAAGCTCCACAAACGAGCGCACCCGCACCGCACCGGCGCGGCGCAAGGCCGAGTCAAACACATCGTCGCTGCCCACAATGGCGCCGGAATGGGTGAGTGCCGCCAGGTTACCGGCCGGTTTGCGCCACGCCTTGAGCACCACCACCGGCTTGGCGTTGGCAGCCGCCCGCAGTGCGCTCATAAAGCGGCGCGCATTGCTGATGCCTTCCAGGTACACCACGATGCTGTGGGTGCGTGCATCAGAGGCCAGAAAATCAAGCACCTGCGCCATGTCCACCGAGGTATGCGGCCCCAATGACACGACGGTCGAAAACCCCACCGCGTTTTTTTGCGCCCAATCCAGAATGGACGAAGTCAGCGCGCCAGACTGCGACACCAGCGCCAGCGGCCCCTGGGCCGACAAAGCCCCTGCAGAGCTGGCATTGAGATGCAAATGCGGCCGTTGAAAACCCATGCTGTTGGGCCCAAGCAGGTGAATGCCATCGCGTTGCGCAATTTTGTGCATCTCGGCAGCATCGGCCGCACCAATGCCACTGGAAAGCACAAGCACCGCCTGGCATTTGATGCGCGCAGCGATTTCGAGTGCCGAAACCACCTCCCCGGCAGGCAAGGCAATGATGGCCAGATCAGCCTGCGTCTGGGCCAGGTCAGCCAAGGTTCCGCTGACGTGAATGTCCAGAAACACCAGCGAACCGGTGAAGCGCTGGGCCTTGAGGGCACTGTGCAAGGCCTGCGCGCTCGGCGTTTGCGAGCTGGGGTCGTCCGCCTTGCCCGCAAAAACCGCGATCGAGCTGGGTGAAAACAGGGGTGCCAGAAAATGATTGTCCATGCGGATTCTTTTGGAAAATGGGTGAGCACGCTGCAGCATACCGCGTTGCTGCCTGCATTTTTTCGTCAAGCTCTCTAGTGTGCAGCGTTGCACGCTGGTTGCACGCTATCCTTTAGCCATGAACAAATCAACTTTATGGCTGGGTCCGGCTAGGCTCCCCTTTTTGGTCCTGACCCCCGCTTGCGTAGCGCTGGGTGTGGCCTGCGTGCATTGGGCGCATGGACACTTCAACCCTCTGCAAGCCTTGCTGGTGTTGCTCGGTGCCGTGGCCGCGCATATCAGCGTCAATGCTTTCAATGAATACCTTGACTTTCACAGCGGGCTGGACGCTATCACTCTGCGCACCCCTTTCAGCGGCGGCAGCGGGGTGTTGCCCAGCCACCCGGAACTCTCTGGCAGCACACTGGTCATGGCGCTCGTCAGCCTGGGCCTGAGCATAGGGGTGGGTTTGTACTTTGTCATGCTGCGAGGCCCTGCCTTGCTGCCGCTGGGCGTGACGGGGGTGACCCTGGTGCTGGCCTACACCCGCTGGATCACGCGCCAGAGCCTGCTGTGCTTGGTCGCGCCGGGCTTGGGCTTTGGCCCCTTGATGGTGATGGGAACCTACGTGGCGCTCACCGGTGAATATTCGATCAGCGCCGCTGGCGCATCGCTGGTGCCCTTCTTTCTGGTCAGCAACCTTTTGCTGCTCAACCAGTTCCCCGATGCCGACGCCGACCGCCAAGTTGGGCGCCGGCACATGCTGGTCACCCAAGGCCCCGCAATTGCAGCCAAGTGGTATGCCGCTTTTACAGTCATGGCCTTCATCAGCCTGTTGTTTTGCGTGTTGGCCGGGCTGCTGCCGCCGGGTGCCTTGCTGGGTGTGCTGATGCTGGTGGTGGCGGTGCCGACGGTGCGCGACGTGCTGACCCACGCGCACCATGTCGAACGCCTGCTGCCCGCCATGGGGCGCAATGTACTCATCAACCTGATGACACCGACGCTGATGGCGATCGGCATGGGGTTGTCGCCCCATGCCTAGGCACGCATTGCAGCAAACTGGGCGATCAATTCAGTTTGATGGTCATCGCTGGATTTGCAACACAAGCGGCTGTGTAGGTATAGGCCAGATTGGCTGCCCCCGCCATGCCTTGCTGACCACTGAGCGCTTGCGACAGTGAAGCGTTACCCGCCGTACAAGAACCTGCTGCCACGCCAGTGATGCAGTAATCCAGATTCAGGGGAACCGAGAAGCCGTTGGCAGAAATAGTACCCTTCACATTCACACCGCAGGTGCCAGTGCCACCGCCCGTGCCTGTACCGGTAATGGTAGCGGTGTTGCCAGTAAAGGAAAACTGCAGGTCAATCCCGGTGGCAGCTTTATAGGCGTTGGCATAAGTCCCTGAAAATGCCGTCCAATCAGCCGTGGTGAACGTCGAATTCACCAGTTGCGGCAAGGTTTTGTTTTCATATTGCAGGTAGGTGGACAAGCCTGCCAGAACCTTGCCGTAGGCATTGGTCGTGCCCGTGACCACAGGCGTGGTGACCAGATCGGCGGCACTGAGCTTGAATTGGGATGCCAAGCTGTTGATCTGTGTTGCATATGCAGCCTTCGTCACAGCGCTGGAAGCTGATGGGAACGCCGCGGTAAAAGCCATCGTGGTGACTGGCGTCACAATGCCATCGACAGTACCGCCATTGGTGGTGATAACTGCCTTGAGAGGTGCAGCCAGGTCTGTGATTTTCTGGGTGGCCTCATCGGTGTACTTGCCCCCGCTGATCTCAATAACCACATCACCCATGTAATCCACATTCACTGTGTAGGCACCCCCTGCACCCGTTTTGGTGGTGGCCAAAACCGTACCATCACTGGCTTTTTTGACCGTGACGGTGGCATCCGTGACAGGCCCTTTGACCGCCGTACCCTTGATGATCGTCGGGGTTGGTGTTGGGGTGGTAGGTGTGGTGGTCGTTGGGGTAGTGGCCGCTGGAGGGACAACCGTGTCACTGCCACCGCCACAGGCGACCAGAACCAGGGCTGCTGAAATGGCAGTGAGCGTAGTAATATTTTTCAGATGCATACAAAACTCCATACAGATAAAACAATTTACATGACCAAGAATGGCGAGCCATGATACGCCGCATTGCCCACCTGGACATGGACGCTTTTTATGCGTCAGTCGAGTTGCTGCGCTACCCGCAGCTCCAAGGCCTGCCGGTGGTGATTGGCGGAGGGCGAAGACCGGACGATGAAACGCTGAGTCAGAACTTTGAACACCAGTCGTTAAACCGCATTCCACTGGATGCTTTCCCCCGGCTGGCGGGCTACACCGGGCGCGGCGTCATCACCACCGCCACCTACGCGGCCCGCCAGTTTGGCGTGGGCTCGGCGCTGGGGCTGATGAAAGCCGCCAAGCTGTGCCCGCAGGCGATTCTGCTGCCGGTGGACTTTGCCGAGTACCGCAAATACTCACGCGCCTTCAAGGCTGTCATTACGGACATTGCGCCGCTCATGGAAGACCGTGGTGTGGACGAGGTGTACATCGACTTCACCCACGTGCCCGGCGGCCAGCGCGAAGGTGGGCGGGTGCTGGCGCGCTTGATTCAAAAAGCCATCTTTGACGCTACCGGCCTGACCTGCTCGGTCGGAGTGGCACCCAACAAGCTGCTGGCCAAAATGGCCAGCGAGTTCAACAAGCCCAATGGCATCGCCATCCTCCACGAGTCCGAGATCGAGGCCAAAATTTGGCCGCTGGCCTGCCGAAAAATCAACGGCATCGGCCCCAAGGCGGATGAAAAGCTCAAAAAACACGGCATTGAAACCATCGGCCAGCTGGCAAGCCAAGACCTGCAATGGCTGATCGACCACTTTGGCCAGAAAACCGGAGCCTGGCTGCATGACGCCGCGCATGGCCGAGACGAGCGAGCCATCGTGCTGGAGAGCGAGCCGGTGTCGGTCAGCCGCGAAACCTCGTTTGACCGTGACCTGCACGCCGTGCGCGACAAGGCCGAGTTGACGCGCATTTTTACCGGCCTGTGCGAACAGGTGGCTGCCGACCTGCAGCGCAAGGGCTATGTGGGCAAAACCATTGGCATCAAGCTGCGTTATGCCGACTTCAAAAGCGTCACCCGCGACCAGACCCTGGACAGCTACACCGCCGACCCCAAGCGCATTCGCCACACCGCCGGGCAGTGCCTCAAGCGCGTGCCGCTGGAGCAACGCCTGCGCCTGCTGGGCGTGCGGGTGGGTAACTTGGCCAAGGCGGGAAACCCCGAAAGTTATATAAGAAATATGGCTGTTGCGCAGATAGAACGTGCGCGAGCAGCTACCAATTTAATAGCATCTGATGTGCGCGAAGGGCAGTTGTTTTGAAATTTTTCGACTCTGTCGTCAACCTCACAGAGCCTTCAATGACCGTCATAGACAATGGCAATTGGATGTTTTCCGGTAAACCACTGAGACTCAGCCCCTGATTCACAACCAACCCCAGCAGGAGACAAGCATGTCAAACCAAGCCAAGTGCCCCTTTCCCCACGCCGCCAGCCAAAACGCCACCGCCGCGGCCCCGTCCAATGCGCACTGGTGGCCCAAGCAGTTGAAGCTGGGCATCTTGCACCAGCATGCCCCTGCGTCCAACCCCATGGGGGCGGACTTTGACTATGCAGCAGAATTCCAGTCGCTGGACCTGGATGCCGTGGTCCAAGACCTGCATGCCCTGATGACCGACTCGCAAGACTGGTGGCCTGCCGACTGGGGCCACTACGGCGGCCTGATGGTGCGTATGGCCTGGCACGCAGCCGGCACCTACCGCGTGACCGATGGCCGTGGCGGCGCGGGCACGGGCAACCAGCGTTTTGCCCCGCTCAACAGCTGGCCCGACAACGGCAACCTGGACAAGGCACGCCGCCTGCTCTGGCCCATCAAGCAAAAGTACGGCCGCAAGCTCTCGTGGGCGGATCTGTTCATTTTGGCGGGCAATGTGGCGCTGGAGTCGATGGGCTTTAAAACCTTTGGCTTTGCCGGTGGCCGCGAAGACATTTGGGAGCCCGAGCAAGACATTTACTGGGGTGCCGAAAAAGCCTGGCTGGGCGACCAGCGCTACAGCGGAGAACGCGAGTTGGAAAACCCGTTGGCCGCCGTTCAGATGGGCCTGATCTACGTGAACCCCGAAGGCCCCAACGGCAAGCCCGACCCGGTGGCCTCCGGCCGCGACGTGCGCGAAACCTTTGCCCGCATGGCCATGAACGACGAAGAAACCGTGGCCCTGGTGGCGGGTGGACACACCTTTGGCAAAGCGCACGGCGCGGGTGACCCGGCCTTGGTGGGGCCTGAGCCGGAAGGCGCACCGATCGAGGCGCAGGGCTTTGGCTGGATCAACCAGCTCGGCACGGGCAAGGGTGTGCACACCACCACCAGCGGCATTGAAGGCGCGTGGAAGCCCAACCCCACGACGTGGGACAACGGTTACTTTGACATGCTGTTCGGCTACGAGTGGGCGCTGACCAAAAGCCCCGCCGGGGCCCAGCAGTGGGTGGCGCAAAACGTGAAGCCAGAACACATGATCCCCGACGCGCACGATCCCCACATAAAGCACCCACCCATGATGACCACGGCCGATATGTCGCTGCGCATGGACCCGGCCTACGAGAAGATTTCGCGCCGTTTCCACCAGAACCCGGCCGAGTTTGCCGATGCGTTTGCCCGCGCATGGTTCAAGCTCACCCACCGCGACATGGGGCCGCGCGCCCGTTACCTGGGCAAACTGGTGCCCAAGGAAGTGCTGGCCTGGCAAGACCCGATTCCCGCCGTTGACCATGCACTGGTGAATGCTGTGGATGTTGCTGCGCTCAAAGCCCGCGTGTTGGACTCTGGCCTGTCCATCGCCCAACTGGTGAGCACCGCTTGGGCCTCGGCTTCCACCTTCCGCGGTAGCGATAAACGCGGCGGAGCCAACGGTGGGCGCATTCGCTTGGCCCCGCAAAAAGACTGGGCTGTGAACGAGCCCGCGCAATTGGCACAGGTGCTGCAAAAGCTTGAAGCGATTCAGGCGGAGTTCAACAGCGCGCAACAAGGCAACAAGAAAATTTCGCTGGCTGATTTGATTGTGCTGGCCGGCAATGCAGCCGTGGAAGCAGCGGCCAAAAACGCGGGCCAGGTGGTTGAAGTGCCCTTCACACCCGGGCGCATGGACGCCACGCAGGCGCAGACCGATGTCGATTCCTTTGCTGTGCTGGAGCCGGCTGCGGATGGCTTTCGCAACTATGTCCATAAAGGGCTGGAAGGCGTGGCCGCAGAGCTGCTGCTGGACAAGGCGCAATTGCTCACCCTCAGCGCCCCCGAAATGACCGTGCTGGTGGGCGGCCTGCGCGCACTCCATGCCAACGTCGGTCAATCACCACACGGTGTGTTCACTGCGCGCACGCAAACGCTGAGCAATGACTTCTTTGTCAACCTGCTGAACATGCGCACCCAGTGGCGCAAGTCCACCACAGACAGTGTGTTCGAGGGCCGCGACCGCAGCACTGGCGCTGCGAAATGGACTGGCACGGTGGTGGACTTGGTGTTTGGCTCCAACTCGCAATTGCGCGCCTTGGCCGAGGTGTATGCCACCCATGATGCACAGCCAAAATTCGTACACGACTTTGTGGCGGCCTGGACCAAGGTGATGAATCTGGACCGGTTTGACGTGAAGCTGGTGTAACGCTTGGTGAATCTGGCCATTGCAAGGCCAGAAAATGCAAGGGGCCAAATGCTTGTTCGCATTTGGCCCCTTTTTTCACAACTGTCCGCTGATCAAGACATTTGCTCAATGCCAGACAACACCCAACCACTGCTGCCCTGACGTGACTTCATCAAATGCCAGACCTCGTCGAAGGACTCATCAGGTTCTGCAATGTTGGCGGTATCCCTAATCACCCCTGTGAAGCGCACGCTCACCAGGTAGCGGTCTGCGTCTTCCTCCACATCAATCACCGCGGCGCTGATGCTCACCACGTCGGTTTTTTGAACCACGGTGCCGCGATCGGCCAATTCCATCTTGAGCTCGGCAAACATTTCTGGCGTGGTGAACTGGCGAATGTCGTCCAAGTCTGCCGCATCGTTGGCGGCTTGCAGGCGAATAAAGTTGACCTTGGCGTTGCGCTCAAAGCCTGCGGTGTCAAAGTCCGCGGGAATCCGGCTTGCACTGCTGCCTGCACCAATCCCCGAACCAATTCCGGAACCAATCCCCGAGCCGATGGCACTGCCACCATTGGCGGGCATCGCAACTTTGTAAGCGGGCGCATCCTGCTCAAACCGATTTGCCGTAGGCTGCGTGCCGGCATTCACATGTGCATACTGCAATCCTCCCGGTCCGGTCGCACCAGGCTGATTGGCCGCCGCACGCTTGCGCATGAAGAAGCCAATCGCCACCATAACCGCTGCGGCCAGCAAGCCCATCATCACCATGGATGCCAGCTCATCGCCAAAGCCCAGGTGGGATGCCAAAGCCGCCAGACCCAAGCCAGCAGCCAGCCCGGCAACCGGACCCATCCATGAGCGCGAAGGGCTTGCGGCAGCGGCAGCACCGGCAGCTGGTGTTCCTGCAGCGGCTGGTGTGGCAGCGGTGGGAGCCTTGTCTTGCACAGCTTGGCGCTGTGTGCCCATGGATTTGCCGGAGCCCATGCGTTTGGCGGCTTCGGCATCCATGGCCACCGTTGAAAGGCCGATGGTAAAGACCACCGCCAAGAGAGAAAGTAAGCGTTTCATGAAAATCTCCTGTAAAAATGAAATCACGCTTGCGAGAATAAGCAAAAAAACACCCATTAAAAAGCAGCGTAAGACAGAAATAAACTTCGAAAAATCAGGAATATTTAAAAACTACCATGCAGGTGAAGTTGGGCCTTTTTTTGCAGTTAAATTCGCAAAAACACTCTCGTTTTTTCGAACTAAATTAGCGATATTTTCAGAATAAACATGGCCCTATTCCACTAAACTAGCGCAGCATCTGTGCGCTGGCAAATTCGTCAGCATCACAGGCAAAGCCCCTTGCGAAGGCGGCTGATGTCCAAACTGTGAGAGCTAATCTATATGCAAACCATTGCGCCCCTGTGGCTGTGGGCCACTTTTGTCGGCATCGTGCTGGTGTCGCTGTTCATCGATTTTGTGGTGCTCAAAAAGCAGGGCTCACATGACATTGGTGTCAAAGAGGCGCTGAACTGGTCACTGGTCTGGATCTCGCTCAGCTTTTTGTTCAACGGCCTGTTCTGGTGGGCAGTAAAAGACAGTACCGGCTCCACCGAGCTGGCCAACACAAAGTCGCTGGAGTTTTTGACCGGTTACCTGATTGAAAAGTCACTGGCGGTGGACAATATTTTTGTTTTCCTGCTGATCTTTACCTACTTCGCGGTGCCCACGCACTTTCAGAAACGGGTGCTGATGATTGGCATCATTGGGGCCATTGTGCTGCGCACCATCATGATTCTGGTGGGGGGCTGGCTGCTGGCCGAGTTCCACTGGATTTTGTACGTGTTCGGCGCGTTCCTGATCCTCACCGGCGTGAAGATGTGGTGGGCCGCCGGCAAAGAGCCGGACCTGGACGACAACCCCGCTTTGAAACTGCTGCGCAAGCTGCTGCCTGTGAGCAAGCAGTACGACGGCGAAAATTTCTGGACGGTGGAAAACGGCAAAAAAATCGCCACCCCTCTGTTCATGGTGATCTGCCTGATTGCCCTGACCGATGTGATTTTTGCGGTGGACTCGATCCCGGCCATTTTTGCCATCACCAGCGATCCCTTCATTGTGCTCACCAGCAATGTTTTTGCCATCTTGGGCTTGCGCGCCATGTACTTTTTGCTGGCGGCTGTGGCCAACAAATTCCACTTGCTCAACTACGGGCTGGCGGTGATTTTGGTGTTCATCGGCACCAAAATGTGCATGATTGATTTCTACAAAATACCCGTCATGGTGTCACTCGGTGTAGTGGTGGGCATATTGGCCCTGACCATGCTGCTGAGTGTGCGCACAGCCCCTGTGCAACCCAAGGGATAGTTCCAGCTCAAAGCTCATCGAAAAGGATTTAACGATGTTTGCAGCGTATGGTGTTACTGGACAAATTTTTCGCGGCACTTTGGAAGAAATGCAGCGGGTGAACGGGTTGGAGCGGGTCAGATCTTCGCGTCCCTACGATCGCGAAGATGACGCATGGCCACTTCACAACCTTCAAGCAGTGGCACCCGGTGCACCCAATGAAAAAGCCGTAAATGCATACCGCGCCATGCTGCCCCGCGAGATTGAGCGAGGACCTCTCTATCACGCGGGGCAAATCATGCAACGCAAAGTAATTTGCATCGAAGTCAATGAAGATGTGGAAAAAGCCTGGCGAACCCTGCGATCTCATAACATCAAGCAGGCCCCTGTGATTGACGATGCATCCCATCTCGTTGGCATGATTGGTGAACATGACCTTTTGACTGCTTTGCATCTTGACACTGGAAATGGAATGGATTTGCTGGCGCGACGGGTTGCTGATGTCATGCGCACGCCGGTCATCACTGCCGAAGCAGTGACGGATATTCGCCGCATTGCCACCGCAATGCTGACGAACAACCTTGACGGTGTGCCAGTGACCGCAGAACTTGGGCGGCTTGTCGGATACGTTTCCCGTACAGACATTTTGCGCGCTGTTGTAGCGGATCCACCCCTGAGTTTGTGGCGTTAAGGTTGCAATTCAAATCAACGTGAAAGCCGACTTTGGATTCAAATTTTTAGCAGGGGAAAAAATGGAAAAGATTCTTTCAAGCGTGGGCTCCATGCTCTACGGCATGCGTTTCACCATGCTGTTTTTCTATGTGGGCCTGGTGGGCATCATTTTTGGGATATTGGGCAAGTTTTTGCTTGAAACCTTCAAGCTGATGAACACCTTGTTGTTTGGTGACCTGGAAAAAATTGGTCTGATCATCAAGGTACTGGAACTGGTCGACATGACCATGGTGGCGCAGCTGGTGTGGGTGGTTGCACTGGCGGGTGTGTCGCTATTTGTGACCACCGGACACTTTGACAAAGCCAATATAAAGAAGCCCGACTGGCTGGACCATGTCAACACCTACAACCTGAAATTGAAGCTGGCCTTTGCCATCATCTCCATCTCGGGCGTGCATGCTTTGAAGACCTATTTGAGTGGCGACCTGAATCTGGAAAACATTCAGATCGTGACCATGGTGGCGGTGATTCACTTTACGTTTGTTTTGTCGGCCATTGGTATTTCTTTCGCCGAGAGACTTACACGCGACAAGATGTAGACCCCAATGTTGTCAGGGAACAAGTCATGCTCACCCGCCCGGACATAGACCCCACGGCACCACTCCAGTTTGTCATCAATGCTTCAGCAGGCAGCAGTGATGCCGACGCAAAACGACAGGTCATTGAAACCGCACTGCATGCCGGCGGACGTCAAGGCAAGCTGCTGTTTAGCAAACCCGCCAATCTGGCGCTGGTGGCGCACCAAGCTGCGACGCTCGCCAATGCCACAGGTACTGCTGTGGTCGCAGTCGGAGGCGATGGCACGCTCAACACCGTGGCGCAGGCCGCCCATGCCTTGGGCTGCCCTATGGGGGTGGTGCCACAAGGCACGTTCAACTACTTTGCCCGCACCCATGGCATACCATCCGACCCCACTGAGGCCACGCGACTATTGCTGCAGTGGTCTCCATGGCCGGTACAAGTGGCGGCCATCAATGACCGCGTTTTTTTGGTCAACGCCAGCTTGGGGCTGTACCCTGACCTGCTGGAAGACCGCGAGGCCTACAAGGCGCGCTTCGGGCGCAGCCGGTGGGTGGCATTCTGGGCCGCAGCCATCACGCTACTGCGTGCTCAAAGGCGGCTGCGGCTGCGCATTGAACAGGGCACCTCTGTGCGCGATGTCAAGGCACTTACGCTGTTTGTGGGCAATAACCGGCTGCAACTGGAACAGTTGGGGGTAGAGTCGGCGCAGGCACTGCAGTCGGGTTACATCACTGCCGTCATGCTGCGACCGATCGGCACACTGTCGATGTTGCGCTTGATGCTGCACGGGGCCATGGGAACCCTGGGAGAGGCGCAAAGCGTAGAGCATTTCGAGTTCAACCATTTGGTGGTCCGGCCCACACTGGTACCCGGCCGCCGCGGGGTCAAGGTGGCTTTTGACGGCGAGGTCACCCGGCTGCGCGCGCCGCTGGACTTTCGTGTTCTGTCGAAGCCGCTGTATCTATTGAAACCAGGTCCACAGCCAGACCCGTCCGACGCCACAGCCCTACCGACGAATGCCAAACCATGAGTGTCTTGCTGCAGATATCCGACCCACACTTTGGTACCGAACAGCCACTGGTTGTAGAGGCACTGGTCACGCTGGCGCGGCTGCAGCGACCTGATTTGCTGGTGCTCTCGGGCGACATCACGCAGCGCGCCCTGCCCGCGCAGTTCCAGGCAGCCCGCGCGTTCATGGATCGTCTGGACGCGCCTTTCGTGGCGATTCCGGGCAACCACGACATACCGCTGTTTGATGTGTGGGCCCGTCTGCACCGCCCCTATGCACGGCACAGCGCGGCATTCGGGGCTGAACTAGAGCCCTTCTACTCCTCGCCCGATTTGATGGTGGCGTGTGTCAACACCACGCGGGCCTGGCAGCATAAACACGGTCGGGTGTCAGCGCAGCAAATTGACCGCGTTGCCAGTTTACTGGCCAACGCCACACCCGCGCAGCTGCGCGTGGTGGTCGTACACCAACCGGTAGCCGTTTCACGCGCTGAAGATGGGCCCAACCTGCTGCGCGGCCACGCGGCGGCGCTTCAGTGCTGGGCTCAGGCGGGCGCAGACATTGCGATGGGCGGACACATTCACCTGCCTTTTGTGCTGTCACTGCAGGGCCTGGCACGCCCCCTGTGGGCGGTGCAGGCGGGCACGGCAGTCTCGTCACGGGTGCGTGCGGGTGTGCCTAATTCAGTCAACCTGTTGCGCTGGGGTACAGACTCAGCCCCGGGCTGCTGCCAGTTTGAGCAATGGGACTTTTCTGCTGCTGAATGTGCTTTTGTTCGCGCTGCGGTCAGCGCGGTGCGGCCAGATCGGTCATGATCATTGAATATCTTGAAAAAGTGAACTTTAAATCTGTATTTAACTGCTTTTCTCGAACTTTAAACGGCGTAAGAATCAACGCCATTCACATTTAACAAACGGGAAATCACCATGTTTTACGCGCTCAACTGGTTTGTCGTGGTCAGTCTTTTTATGCTTTGGTCGCTCGCCGCTTGGGCGTTTCATTCGATCGCCGCCTGGACAGTCGCGAACGCAGGAACCATGGCTGGGGGCGCAGGGTCGATACAGGCACTGCAGGTGCCGGTCTGGCTTGCGCCTTGGTTGCCACCTGAGCTCGCTCTCACGTTGAATTCGATGATTTCTTCCATCGCGCCGGCCATTCAGACTGTGCTCGAGTGGGCACCTGCGCTGTCGGACGGTCTTTCGATTGCGGTCTGGACGGTTTGGGCCATCGGGGCTGTGCTCGTCATCGTGTTGGGTTTTTTGGTCACCGGACTAATCGCCGTATTGAGTCGCCGTATGTCCGCATCTGCGACTTCCTCCAGGAGCCTGGCGGCCGCGCGCTGACCAACACGCTCTGAAAATTGCAGGCGACCGGCCATGTCATACGGCACCGCAAAACGCAGGACCGAAATTGTGTCATGTAGTGCTCTCCTTCCAGATTGGCAAGCTGCGCAGGGCCAGCACCCACAGCACAGCTGCTGCAGCGCCAAACACCACATCACTGGCAAAGTGAACCTGCAGGTAGAGGCGGGAGATGCCAACCAGGAACGCCACAAGAAGCAGAGCCACGGCGGTGACCGTGTGGCAGCGCAGGTTGGGGCACAGCATCCAGGCCAGCACAAAGGCACCCACCTGGAGGGTGTGGGCACTGGGGTAACTCATGTCTGCAGGTATATCGATCAGGGCGACCAGTGGGTCGGGTCGTGGCCGGTTGACGAGCAACTTGAAGGCATGCGCCCAGAGCGTCGCACCCAACAAGGCGACCGGCACAAAGCATGCGGTGCGTGGGCCATGGCGTTGGTACAGGGTCCGAGCCATCAACAAGGCCACAGGCAGCAAAATCACCAGCGAGCCCAGCCAGGTCAGGGCCATGAACAGCACATCCAGCGCTGGGGTTTGCCAGTTGCGCATGAATGCAGACACCGCACCGTCCCACTGCGGGTACCGACAGGCACTGTCAGGACAGGTCAGCCTGGAACCTGCGAGCAGGACAAGTGCAGTTGCCACGCCAAAAAAGGCTGCCATTGCCAGTCGCGAAGATGTCGTGTTCAGCACCGCTCTAACGCGCTGGTGCCAATGGGATGGTCTCAGGGAGGTACGGTTCATGGCATCACATTTCTGGCGTGTTTCAGGCGGATTGTGGGTGCGTGCGTGGTGGGATACTTGGCGGGACGTGAAAGGCTTAATGCCGTGGTGGCATAGACACTTCAGGTTCAAACCCGCTGACTTTAAGGAGAATCATATTTGACCGCACTGATCTTCGCCCTCGGCCTCGTCACGCTGGTCCTCGGCGCGCAAGTCCTGATTCGCGGTGCGTCCAAGCTCGCTTTGTCGTTTGGCATTTCACCACTGGTACTGGGGCTGACCATTGTCGCGTTCGGTACCAGCGCACCGGAGCTTGCCGTTTCGGTGCGCTCAACATGGGGCGGCCAGGTGGACATTGCGCTAGGCAACGTCGTGGGCAGCAACATTTTCAATGTGCTGTTCATTCTGGGCGTCTCGGCCATCATCGCGCCGCTGGTGGTGGCACCGCAGTTGATCCGCCAGGAGGTGCCCGTGATGGTCGGCGCCTCGTTGCTGCTGTTTGCGCTGGCACTGGACGGCGGCATCAGCCGACTCGATGGGGCACTGATGTTGGGTTTGTTCGTCGCTTACACCGTGTTTCTGATCCGTCAGAGCCGCAAGGAAACCCAAAGCATCAAGGAAGAATACGCGGCTGAGTTTGGGCAACCACAGGAGTCGGGGTGGGACCGCCACTGGGCTATGCAGATTGTGCTGATCGTCGCCGGTCTGGGCTTGCTGGTGCTCGGTGCACACTGGCTGGTGGATGCGGCCGTCAGCTTTGCCCGCACCATGGGTTTGAGCGAAATGGTGATCGGCCTGACCATTGTGGCCGCAGGTACCTCGCTACCGGAAGTGGCGACCTCGGTCGTGGCCACCTTGCGCGGCGAGCGTGACATTGCGGTGGGCAACGTCATTGGTAGCAACACTTTCAATATCCTGGGGGTGCTGGGCGTGTCGGGCCTGGTGGCACCCACGGCATTGCCCGTGGCACCAGCCATGTTGAGTTTCGACATGCTGGTCATGCTTGCGGTTGCCTTTGCCTGTTTGCCCATCTTTTTCACCGGTTACGCGATCAATCGTTGGGAAGGCGCGCTGTTCTTGTTCTATTACGTGGCCTACACCGCCTTTCTGCTGCTGGCCGCACAACAGCACGATGCACTCACCACCTATGGGGCTGTGATGACGACGGTTGTCCTGCCACTGACCGCCATCACGCTGGCCGTGATTGCCTGGCGCCAATGGCGACTGAACCGTGCTGAAAGGGCGGCACGATGATGCGAACCGTTTTCTTGCGCGCACTGGCCTTTGCCGCCCTGTGGTGGATCCTTGCCGAGGGCCGTCTTGACGGCTGGCTGCTCGGCAGCGTCGCAGTGGTGGCCGCCACCTGGGTGAGCATTACGCTGCAGCCGCCGGGCACGTTGCCGCTGCGCCTTGGCGGGTTGCTTGGTTTTCTGCGGTTTTTTCTTTGGAACTCGCTGCGCGGTGGCCTGCAAGTGGCTGCCATGGCCTTGCGCGGGCGCACCACATTGCGGCCAGGCATTATCGAGCTGCCGATCACACTGCCTGCAGGTGGTGCCCGCATCCTGCTGGTCAATGCGCT
Source organism: Candidatus Rhodoferax bjergmarkensis (assembly GCA_016708345.1). Taxonomy (GTDB): domain Bacteria; phylum Pseudomonadota; class Gammaproteobacteria; order Burkholderiales; family Burkholderiaceae_C; genus Rhodoferax; species Rhodoferax bjergmarkensis. The sequence goes on along the minus strand of JADJFX010000003.1, from coordinate 453,711 downwards.
GGGTTTGATGCCGGGCACGGTGGTCGTCGATCTGGAGGGCTCCATGCTGCGCCTGCATGTGTTGGATGATTCCCAGCCGGTGGTGGCCGAAACCCGCGCGCTGGAGGCGGCTATTGCGTCCATGGTGGGAGCCGCGCCATGAACGCGCTGCTGCTGGCGGTTGCGCTGTTCTTGCTGGGAAACCTGGTAGTGGCGCTGGTGGCTGCCGCACGCGGCCCGACCCCGGCTGACCGCATGCTGATGGCTTTGCTCATCGGCACCACCGGCACGGGCATTCTGGTGCTTTTGGCGCAGGCAATGCCTCTAGGCGCGTTGGTGGACGTTGCCTTGGTGTTGGCGCTGCTCGCCGCCATCGGCGGTATCGCCTTCGCCAAGCGCGCCTGGCAGCAAGAGGGGGAAAAGGAGGGTGCGCATGATTGAGTGGCTGAGCACGGCGCTGCTGCTGGCCGGTGCCTTTTTCTTTTTCGTCGGGACCGTGGGGCTGCTGCGTTTTCCGGATGTGTACAGCCGCCTGCACGCGCTGGCCAAGGCAGACAACGTGGGCCTGGGTTGCATCGTGTTCGGCCTCGCACTGCAGGCCGACAGCATCGCGGCAGCCCTCAAGCTGCTGCTGATCTGGCCCCTGGTCATGGCCGCGAGTGCGGGCATCGGCTTCGCCATCGCCCGCCGTGCCGACAAACTGGGCATCAAGCCCTGGCGCAAGGAGCGGCTATGACGCTGGCTTTCGATGTTCTGCTCGCGCTGTCGCTGTTGTGGAGTGCCGGGCGCACGCTTACTACTCCCCGACTCGACCGCGCCATCGTGCTGTTCATGGTTTTCGGGTTGCTGATGAGCCTGGCCTGGGCCCGTTTGGCCGCGCCCGACATCGGGCTGGCCGAGGCCGCCATCGGTGCGGGCCTTACCGGCGCTTTGCTGCTCGATGCTTACGGCGTTTTGCGGCGCAAAAGGGGCGCGCCATGAAGCGCATCGGTCTGGTCGCGTTGGTGTTCGCGCTAGCCGTTGCGTTTGTGGCCGTCATGGCGGGCGCAATGTTGGAGCTGGGGCCGGTTGCCATCGACCTGCGCACGCCCGTGGCGCAGCAACTGGCGAACAGTGGTGTCACCCACCCGGTGACTGCCGTGTTGCTCAACTACCGGGGCTATGACACCTTGCTGGAAATTGCGGTGCTCTTGCTGGCCCTGCTGGCCATCTTGGCGGTGGCGGGCGATGCACCGGCTGCGCCGCCTCGCGCAGCGCATCCCGTGCTGCAAACCCTGGCGCGGCTTGCGGCTCCGTTGATGGTGGTTGTTGCTGTCTATCTGCTGTGGGCCGGCGCCTTCCGACCGGGTGGTGCCTTTCAGGCGGGCGCGGTGCTGGCGGCTGCTGCCGTGCTGCTGCATCTGGTGGGCTTGCTGCCGGGCTGGAGCAGGCCCCCACTGCGCCTGCGTGTCGGCATGGCGGCTGGTTTCGCGCTGTTTTTGGCGGTGGCGGCAGGCTTGCTGACGCAGGGTGCGCTGCTGCAGTATCCGCCGGCTTGGGCAGGTGTGCTGATTCTGCTGATTGAGAGCGGTCTGACGGTGTCGCTGGCGCTGATCCTGGCGGGCCTGTTCCTCTTTCTTGCGCGCGAGGAGGGTACTTGATGACCACGGGTTTGGTGTTCGCGTTGACAGGTGCTGCCCTGTTTGCCATGGGTGTGGCGGGGGTGGTCTTGATCAAGCATTTGCTGCGGCGCATTCTCGCCTTCAATCTGATGGGCAGCGGTGCCTACCTCGTGCTGGTGGGGCTGGCCCAGCGCTTCGATGTGGTGGACCCGGTGCCGCAGGCCATGGTGCTCACTGGCATCGTGGTGGCCGTGGCCGCTACGGCCCTTGCCTTGGCCTTGGTGCGCAAACTGCACGCGCTCAGCGGCCAGCTCGAATTACCGGATGATGCCGATGCGTGAACTCTTTTTCGACCCTTTGGTCTGGCTGATTCTGCTGCCGCTTGTCTGGGCGACGCTGGCTTTCGTGCTGGGGCCAGGGCGCGGCGCGTGGCTCGCCATCGCTGGGCTGGCGCTGCAAACTTGGCTGGCTTTTGATGTGGCGAAAACCATTGGCACGGGCGGGGCGCTGGCCCATGCGGTGGGCGGCTGGGGCGCGCCGCTGGGGATTGACCTGGCCGTAGATGGTCTCTCCGCCGCCATGCTGGTACTGACACAGACCGTGGCGCTGCCGCTGGCCGTCTATGCGCGCAGCTACTTCAAGCCAGGCGACCCCCAAGGTGCATGGTTCTGGCCCTTGATGGGCTTTTTGGTGGCCGGGTTGAATGCCTTGTTCGTCTCGGCGGATTTGTTCAACATCTACGTCACGCTCGAACTGGTGGGGCTGGCCGCCGTGGGGCTGGTCGCGGCGGGTGGCGGCGCGCAGCAGGTGGCCGCCGCCTTGCGCTACCTATTCGCCACGCTGGTGGGTTCCGGTGCGTATCTGCTGGGCGTTGCCCTGATCTACGGCGTTTACGGTACCGTGTCGATCGCCACCCTAGTGCCGCTGGTCACGCAAGATGCGCCGCGCCTGGTGTGGATTGCAGCGGGTTTGATGGTGGCCGGCCTGATGCTCAAGACGGCCTTATTCCCCTTTCACTTCTGGCTGCCACCGGCGCACGGTGGTGCGCCCGCACCGGTGTCGGCACTGCTCTCGGCGCTGGTGGTAAAGGCCTCTTTCTACCTGATCCTGCGGCTCTGGTTGGGGCCGTTGCAAGCCATATTGCCCACCTTCGCCTGGCTGATGGCTGTGCTTGGCGCTGCCGCCATTTTATGGGGTTCCTGGCAGGCCATTCGGGCCGTCAAGCTCAAACGCCTGATCGCCTATTCGACGGTGGCGCAGCTCGGCTACTTGTTCCTGATATTCCCCTTGCTGGCTGCCCCTGGCGCACTCCAGGCAGGCGTGATGCAGGTATTTGCCCACGGCCTTGCCAAAGCCGGCATGTTTGCCGCAGCGGGTGTGTTGATCAAGGCCACGGGACAGGACACGGTGGCCGGTCTGGCCGGAGCGGTGGAGCGCCTGCCAGTGACCATGGGCGCTTTTGCCCTGGCCGGTATGACGCTGATGGGCCTGCCGCCGTCTGCGGGTTTTCTGGCCAAGTGGCAGATCATCGAGGCGGCACTGGCGCAGGGCTACTGGCCCATCGTGGTGGTGGTGCTGGCGGGTGGCCTGCTGGCGGCCGTTTATGTGCTGCGTGTGCTGCGCCAGGCCTTCTTGCTGACCCCAGTGAACGCCACGCTCACGCCTGTGCCCCGCGCGCTGGAGTGGAGCGCCTTTGCGCTGGCTGCGGCCAGCGTGCTGCTCGGCCTGCGCGGGGTGGAGTTGATGCAGTTATTGGGAGGTGGCACATGATCAGCCAGGAACTCTTGCTGCTGGGTGTGCTGGCGTCTTCGTTGCTACCGGGCCTGGTCATCTTCATGCTGCCGGACGCCTGGGTTGGCATGCGGTCTTTCCTCAACCTGCTGGGTGCTACTGTCAAGCTGGGCCTGGTCGTGGTGCTGCTGGTCGGTGTGGCGGGTGGCGAGGCGTACAGCGTGCGCTACGAGGTGTTGCCCGGTCTGGAACTCGCGCTCAAGGCCGATACCCTGGGCATGCTGTTCATTACGCTGTCGGCCATTTTGTGGCTGTTCACCACGCTCTACGCCATTGGCTACCTGGAGGATGCGCCGCACCGCAGCCGTTTCTTTGGCTTTTTCAGCCTGTGTGTGACGGCCACCATGGGCATTGCCATGGCCGCCAACCTGTTCACGTTTTTCATCTTTTACGAGCTGCTCACGCTGTCCACCTTCCCGCTGGTGGTGCACCGCGGTACTGACAAGGCCATGAAGGGTGGCACGGTCTACCTGTTGTACACGCTGATCGGCGGCACGGCCTTGCTGACTGGCATTGTCTGGCTGCACCACTTGCTGGGCCATACCGAGTTTGCACAGGGCGGCATTGCCGCTGCGCTGGGGCCGCAATACGCAGGGCAGTTGAAAATTATTTTCCTGCTGCTGATCGCCGGGGTGGGTGTCAAGGCGGCCATCGTGCCGCTGCACGGTTGGCTGCCCCAGGCCATGGTGGCCCCGGCACCGGTGTCGGCGCTGTTGCACGCCGTCGCCGTCGTCAAGGCGGGCGCCTTCGGCATCGTGCGCATTATTTACGAGGTGTATGGCGTCGAATTTGCGCAGTCGCTAGAGCTGCTCTACCCGCTTGCCATATTGGCTGCCGTGACCATTCTGTGGGGCAGTTTGCGCGCGCTGTTTCAGGACGACCTCAAAAAACGGCTGGCGTATTCCACGGTGAGCCAGGTGTCCTATATCGTGCTCGGCTTGGCACTGTTCGGCCCCATCGGCACCATCGGCGGTCTTGTGCATCTGGTGCACCAGGGCATCATGAAAGTCACTTTGTTCTTTTGCGCGGGCAATTACGCGGAAACGCTGGGTATCCACAAGGTCAGCGAAATGGATGGTGCCGGGCGGCGCATGCCGCTGACCACCGTGGCCTTCTCGATCGGGGCGCTGGGCATGATGGGGGCACCGCTCACCGCCGGAGCCATCAGCAAGGCTTGGCTGTCGGACGGTGCGGCCGCAGCCGCGATGGACTGGGCAATCTGGGTGCTGTGGGCTTCGAGCCTGCTCAACGCAGCCTACTTCCTGCCCATACTCTGGCGCGCCTGGTTGCGGCCCGTGCCAACTGCCTGGCCCGAGGAACATATAGCGGCGCGCGGCTGGCGTGAGACTGCCTGGCTTTTGCTGTTGCCGCCGCTGGCCACGGCCATCATGACCCTGGCCGCCGGTGTGTTTGCCCAGTCGCCGGGCAGCCCGCTCGCGTGGGCGAAGCTGATTGCCGAGCGCGAATACCGCCCTCAACCCCTGGGGCAGCACGACAATGCCGCCAACGTCCTGCGCAGCGCCAGGTGACGGCCCGGATGCAAGGGGTGTGGCAGCCGCTGAGGTTGTGAGCCAAATCTTGTGCATCAAATAGGGCATTTGCGCACGTCTGGCGTGCGGGAGCAGCTATCAATTCAGGAGTGAATGGTTGGCCTGCAGGAGTCATGCGAGTCGATATAACTGCCCCACTTCCTTGCCACCCTGATCGTCGCCGTGAGAAGACTCCCTCGATTGCAGAGGAGACCTGTGCAGCATTTACAGTCCCCTCAGACCTGCCCGCCGACGCCCTTGAACTTCTCCACAAATGCGGCGATTTTCTGGAACACGCTTTGTTTTTTGGCCAGATATTGCGGATTGAGCGGACTCATCTTGGGCAAAACGGAATTCAGCTCCGTGCCACTGTCGCTGGCAAATTCACGCTTCAGTGATGCGGTGATGTAGCGTCTGGCGGCCTCGGCGTTCATGCTCTCGGAGTTGATCAATTCCTGGGCTTCACGTTGCTGCTCCGCTTGGGCAAAGGTGAAGAAGGCGTCAATCACGCTGGCCTTGTCGCCGATCTGGTCCAGGTCTGTCTGGTTGATGAAGTCCACCAACAAGCTCTCTTTCGCGCGATTTCCCAGACTGGCACGAATGACGCGGCGCACTTCATCCACCAGGTCTGATTTGCTCTTGATCTTCTTGTTGTGGTCGAAAATCAATTCCAGGATGTAGTCCAGATTGATTTCCTGCGACTTCAGCAGGTCCACCTCAAAGACCACGTCATCCCAGTCGATGGTGGATTTGTCCCTTTCGGTCGAGGATTTTTCTCGGCGCAGCCAGTCGCGCACATCGTTGTAGGTTGATCGGTAATCCTGAATTTTCCGCTCGGCGGGGAGCGTCATGGCGGCCAATGCGGTCACGTCCTCATCAGTCAGATAGTGCTTGGTCTTGAACGCATCTACCGCTGCCGGGTCGTTCACGTCAACGCTTTGCAGTTCCCTCAAGCTGGCGAACTCATCGTAGTTCTGCAGAACATTCTCTAGGCGCAAATATTCGCCAAAGAGCTTGGCGAAGGCCTTCTTGTCGGCCTCCTTCTCAATGGCAGTGGGATCGGGAAAGCGTGTTTCAAGCTCCTTGACCACCTCCACAAAGCCACGCCGCGCCTCACCAGTGGCCGCATCGGTGAAGCCGTCCATGTACTCCTTGTAGCTTTTCTCCAGCACCACGTTTTTGGTGTTCTTGTCACCGAACAGGGTGATGGCAGCAATGGTCGCCTGTTCCAGATCGCGAAAGGTGACGATATTGCCGAAGGTTTTGGTGGCGTCGAAGATGCGGTTGGTACGTGAGTAGGCCTGCATCAGCCCGTGGTAGCGCAGGTTCTTATCGACAAACAGCGTGTTGAGCGTGGGGGCGTCAAACCCGGTCAGGAACATCCCCACCACGATCAATAGGTCGATCTCCTTGGCTTTGACCTGCTTGGCCAGATCGCGGTAGTAGTTCTGGAAGCCATTGCTATCGACGCTGAAGTTGGTTTTGAACAGCGCGTTGTAGTCCGTGATGGCTGCGCTCAAAAACTCCTTGGCGCTGCTGTTCATGGCCGATACATCAAAGCTCTCGTCCTGGATGTCGCCAATCGCGTCCTGCTCTTCGTTGGCGGCGAAAGAGAAGATGGTCGCCACGCGCAACGGCTTGTCGCTGGCCTTCTGCAACTCCCTGAAGCACTCGTAGTACAGCTTGGCGGCATCCACGCTGCTGACGGCAAACATGGCATTGAAGCCCTTGTTGCCCGCGTGCAGTCGGTGGGTCTTCTGACGGAAGTTGTTCAGGATGTACTGGGTGATCTCGCGGATGCGGTCCGGGTGCAGCAAGGCCTGCTTGTTCTCCGCTGCAGTGAGTTTTTCTCGTCCTGCTCGGTTTCGATCGCCTTGAACTGCGGGCGCACATCGTTGTAATCCACCTTGAACTTCAACACCTTCTCGTCTCGTATGGCATCGGTGATGACATACGAATGCAGTTCACGGCCAAACACGCTGGCGGTGGTTTCAGCGCCCAGCGCGTTTTCCGGGAAGATGGGCGTGCCGGTGAAACCAAACTGATAGAACTTCTTGAACTTTCTCTTCAGGTTCTTCTGCGCTTCACCAAACTGGCTGCGGTGGCATTCATCGAAAATGAACACCACCTGCTTGCCATAAATAGGCAAATCAGCTTCGCCCTTCATCAGGTTGTTGAGCTTCTGGATGGTGGTGACGACGATCTTGTTATCAATCTTCTCCAGGTTGCGCTTCAGGCCCGCCGTGCTGTCTGAGCCGTTCACGCTGTCCGGCGAGAAGCGCTGGTATTCCTTCATGGTCTGGTAGTCCAGATCCTTGCGGTCCACCACGAAGAACACTTTGTCGATGAAGTCCAGCTCCGTGGCCAGACGCGCCGCTTTGAAGCTGGTCAGGGTTTTGCCAGAGCCAGTGGTGTGCCAAATGAAGCCACCACTTTCCAGGTCACTCCAGCGTTTGGCTTGATAGGCGCTGTTGATCTTCCAAAGAATGCGCTCCGTGGCGGCAATCTGGTACGGACGCATCACCAGCAGCGTGTTGCTGACATCAAATACCGAGTAGTGCAGCAGCACATTGAGCAGCGTGTGCTTCTGGAAGAAGGTGGCCGTGAAGTCCTTCAGGTCCTTGATCAGCGTGTTGTCCGCCTTCGCCCAGTTCATGGTGAAGTCGAAGCTGTTCTTGTTGCGCTGCGTGGTATTGGCGAAGTAACGGCTGTCGGTGCCGTTGGAAATCACAAACAGCTGCAAATACTTGTACAGGGAATGCTCGCTGTTGAAGCTCTCTTTGCTGTAGCGGTGAACCTGGTTGAAGGCTTCGCGAATCGCCACGCCGCGCTTCTTTAATTCCACCTGCACCAGCGGCAGGCCATTGACCAAAATGGTCACGTCATAGCGGTTGGCATGGCTGCCAGTCTGCTCAAACTGCTTGATCACCTGAACCTTGTTGCGGGCGATGTTCTTCTTGTCCAGCAGGTAGATGTTCTGGATGCGCCCGTCGTCAAAGACAAAGTCATGGATGTAGTCGTCGTGAACCTTGCGGGTTTTCTCCACAATGCCGTCGCTCGGTTTGTCCAACCAGGTTTCCACAAACCGCTGCCACTCGGCATCGGCAAATTGCACGCTATTGAGCGTTTGCAGCTGGACACGCACATTGGCCAACAAAGCCTGGGGCGTGTTCAGGCCGGGCAGGTATTCATACCCCTGGTTTTGCAAATCCTGAACGAACTCCCGCTCCAGGTCGCCCTCGCTTTGGAAGTTTTCGGCAACCTTCCATTCCGGGGTGTATCTATCCAGAACGATGAAGTTCTTCGATTCGGCAATGGTTTTGTAATCGGTCATGGGTATTGTTCCTGGCTAAAGGCGAGATCACATTTGTCCCACAGCCTGTGGGACAAAAGATCGTGGGCCCGGGCTGAGCGCTACAGCTCACCGGTTTTGAATTCGCTATACCCTTCGTAGTAGTAGCTCACATCGATGCCTTTCATGAACAAGGTTCGGTCATCCACTTTATCGGTAAGCGCCTGCTTGAGCAGCGCCTTGATTTCCAGATCTTTCACCACGCTGCGCTGCATCGCCGAGAGGTATTCAGCCTTGTCCACCAAATTCCAGTCCACCACCTGCCGGATGCCTTTTTTAAGCATCAAATCCAGCCAGATACGGGTGGCCCGGCCATTGCCTTCACGAAACGGGTGAGCGACATTCATCTCCACATATTTTTCGATGATTTCATCGAATGTGCTCTGTGGCATGGCATCGATCTGCTTCAGGGCGGCTTCGAGATACAGCACAGCCGCAAACCGGAATTGACCTTTGGCGATATTTACATTGCGCATCTTGCCGGCAAAGTGATAAATATCGCCGAATAAATAAGCATGGATAAACGACAGACCGTCGAAGGTACCGACTTCTGCCTTGTGGATGTCGCCCGAGTCAAACAATTGCTTGGCCTTTTTCTTGCTGAGTTTCTCTTCGGCTTTTGCGAGCTCGACCTGGTTATCAATACCGAGTTTGTTTTTCAGGATCATTGCATGCCTCCTTGGTCGTCAGTCTGCGATCGCGGAAAGCTCAAAAGCAAATCGCGGTAATGCGCGTATTGCTTCTGGCGCAGAGCAATTTCGCGGGGCAAACCCTCCTTAATGGAGTTGGTTAGGGCGTCAAATTTGGATCGACGGCTGTAAGCTCGGCTGTAAGGGCGAGGTAAATGCGTCCAGAATGCGGACGACTTTCGGCCCCGAAATCATTTCTAACAGCAATCGGACTTTTTGGGGTGTTCTGGACACAGCAGGGGATCCGGATTTCTGGATCTTTCAGCCTACCGCTGCCCATGATAAGTCTCCGAATTCATCCGCTGTCCATTCAACATTTCCATCTTCAAAGCTCAACAACTGGTCGCGGTAGTGCTTGTATTGTTTTTGCGGGCTGTAAGCTCGGCTGTAAGCTCGGCTGTAAGCTCGGCTGTATGGGCGGTAAATGCGCAGATTGGCGGCCGGTTTACAGATATTTGTTGTTAACAGAATTTGAGTCTGGGAAGAAATAGACATCATCTGCTGCCCAGAAAGCAACATCGCTAAAACCAATCTCGCCTGCTGCACCTGCAACAATTACAAAGGTAGCCCCAGCTTGTGCATTACTTTCATGGTAGTAACCGAGTGGCTTCATGCTGTTCTGATAGACGGCATAACTACCGACTTCTTGTAATTGGCTTTTGACGAGTCTTCTCCCGCGCTGCGGTGAAATTAACTCGCCTACCTCGATCCACTCCACCGCAACCCCATCCAGCAGCTTGTCCAAATAGTTCATCTCACTCATCGTCCGGCCCCTTTGCATCGTGGGTCAGTTGGGCTTTGAGGGCCTTGTCAAAGTCAGACTCATACAAGCGGTCTTGCACCACGCGGTATTTTTCAAATTCACTCAAGGCGTGGGCGTGAGCAATTTCTTTGCTGACCTTGCCTGCGTCTTGCAAGACTGCTCGGTCTGCGGCTTCAATGAAGCGGTTGAGGCGTGTTTCCCAGTCTTGCATGGTCATGGGGATGTTGCGCTCGGCCATGGATTCGGCCAGATCCAGGTAGGCGCTCACCAGCCTTTGTAGCTGGGCTAACTCGGTATCGCTGAGGTAGTTTTTGGCCACCACCACATCAAATTTCTGAATTTTGCCGTTGGGTGCATCCCGCCAAGTGTTGAGGCCCATATGGGCGTGTTCGGCGTTGGCTCGGGCGTGGATGACTTCAGCAGCGGTTTGGCCGTGGATGGCCCAGTGCAGTTTGTTTTGTACGTTGGCAAAAAACCGCTGGGTGGCTTGGGCGCTGGCGTCGTAGTCGATGGCGGTGGCGTAGATGTCGGTAATTTTTTGGTAGAACTTGCGCTCGGACAGGCGAATTTCGCGAATGCGGACGAGCTGCTGCTCAAAGTATTTTTTACCCAGGATGGAGCCATCGTTTTTCAACCGCTCGTCGTCCATGGCGTAGGCTTTGATGGTGAATTCTTTGATGATGCCCGTGGCCCACTTGCGAAACTGCACCGCCCGCTCGGAGTTGACTTTGTAGCCCACGGCAATGGTGGCCGACAGGTTGTAGTGCTGGGTGTTGTAGTTTTTGCCGTCGGCGGCAGTTATCCGGAAATTTCGGATAACTGATTCTTGCTCCAACTCATAGTCAGCAAAGATGTTTTTCAGGTGTTCGCTCACCGTGCGAACGTTGACGCCATACAGCTCGCCCATCATTTTTTGGCTCAACCACACGTCTTCGTCGGCGTACACGGCTTCTACCCCGCCTTGGCCACTGGCCGCGATAAAGGTGAGGTATTCGGCTGCGGATGAGCGAATGGTGGGCAGGTTTTTTTTGCTGCTCATGCTTGCTCCTCTTGTTGAGGCCCCCCTTCAATCTCGGCCACGATGGCGTCGATGTCTTTGCGAAGCTGGTCAATCTTGGCGACCGTGGTTTTCAGCTCAGCATTGAGCTGGGCAATGTCCACCACCTCGCGGGTGTCTTTGGCTTCCACATAGCTGCTGACCGACAGGTTGTAGTCGTTGGCGGCGACCTTCTCAAACGGTACGGACTGGGCAAAGTGATCGACGTTCGCCTTGCTGTCGAACACTGCCATGATCTGGTCGATGTGCGTGTCCAGCAAGGCGTTGTTGTTGGTTTCTTTCTTGAACAGGCCGCTGGCGTCGATGAACTGGGTGTGGGTGTCGGTCTTGTGTTTGGACAGCACCAGAATGCTCACGGCGATGGTGGTGCCGAAGAACAGGTTGGGAGCGAGCGAAATCACCGTTTCCACATAGTTGTTGTCCACCAGGTATTGACGGATCTTCTGCTCGGCCCCGCCCCGGTAAAAAATGCCGGGAAAGCAGACGATGGCCGCACGGCCCTTGCTGGACAGGTAGTTGAGCGCGTGGAGCACAAAGGCAAAGTCGGCCTTGGATTTGGGCGCCAGCACACCGGCCGGGGCAAAGCGGTCGTCGTTGATAAGGGTGGGGTCGTCGCTGCCCACCCACCTCACCGAATACGGCGGGTTGGACACGATGGCATCGAAGGGTTTGTCATCGCCAAAGTGTGGCAGGGTGAGGGTGTCGCCCAGCTCGATGTTGAATTTGTCGTAGTTGACGTTGTGCAGGAACATGTTCATCCGCGCCAGGTTGTAGGTGGTGTGGTTGAGTTCCTGACCGAAGAAGCCGTCTTCAATAATGTGCGCGTCAAACTGCTTTTTGGCTTGCAGCAGCAGCGAGCCAGAACCGCAGGCCGGGTCGTAAATCTTGTTGATGCTGCTCTGCCCGTGCATGGCCAGCCGGGCGATCAGCTTGGAGACCTGCTGCGGCGTGAAAAACTCGCCCCCGGACTTGCCAGCGTTGGCCGCGTAGTTGGAGATGAGGAATTCATAAGCATCACCAAACAGGTCGATGTGGCTGGCATCGCTGTTTTCATAAAAGTCATGGCCGAAGTCCAGCTCGGCCACGCCTTTTAGCACCGCCGCCAGGCGGGCGTTTTTGTCTTTGACGGTGTTGCCCAGGCGGTTGCTGGTGGTGTCGAAGTCGGCGAACAGGCCACGGATGTCCTGCTCGGAGGGGTAGCCACTGGCCGAGGCCTCGATGGCCTTGAAGATGTTGGCCAAATAAGTGTTCAGGCTCTCATTCGTGTTGGCGTTAGTCGCGACGTTCACGAAAAGCTGGCTGGGGTAAATGAAGTAGCCCTTGGTTTTGATGGCATCGTCCCGGATTTCTGGCGTGATGACCACGTCGTTCAGCGCGGCGTAGTGGATGCTCTCGTCACCGCCTTCGATGTAGGCCGCAAAGTTTTCGCTGATGAAGCGATAGAACAGGGTTCCCAGCACGTACTGCTTGAAATCCCAACCGTCCACAGCGCCTCGGACGTCGTTGGCGATTTGCCAGATTCGGCGTTGAAGTTCGGCGCGTTGTTGAATGCTGGTCATGGTCGGCTTCCTGTCAAATCGTTCGTCTTGTCTTCATCCGCGCCACCGGCGCGCACCCAGTCGTCCACCTCGGACACCTGGAACTTCCATAAGCGTCCCACGCGGTGTGCGGGCAGACCCTTGCGGTCGATCCAGCGGTAAATCGAGTCGCGCGTCACGCCCAGATGTTCGGCAATCTGGTCCACGGACACCCATGGTTCAGCGGTCATGGCAGGGCTCCGGCAGCAGGGGTTCGGGTCGCATAAAGTCGGTTTTAATCGTAAAGGTTGCAATTTATCAGGTTGGGGGGCAGCAGACGAGGGTTCGATGCCGTGGGCATCATCTTTTTTTTGGCTTCCTGATCGTTCAGCGCGCGACTGGTGGCGTCATCCACCAACCAAGGAGCCCCGCTCACCGCCGGAGCCATCAGCGGTTGGTCGGAGGTGCGGCCGCAGCCGGGATGGACTGGGCAATTGGTGTGTGGGCTTCGAGCCTGCTCAACGCAGCCTACTTCCTGCCCATCTCTGGCGCGCCGGTTGCGGCCCGTGCCAACCCCCCAGGAACATATGCGGCGCGCGGCTGGCGTGAGACTGCCTGGCTTTTGCTCTTGCCGCCGCTGGCCACGGCCATCATGACCCTGGCCGCCGGTGTGTTTGCCCAGTCGCCGGGCAGCCCGCTCGCGTGGGCTAAGCTGATTGCCGAGCGCGAATACCGCACTCACCCCCTGGGCACACCGGCAGCATTAGAGTGAGCGCATATCGAATGGTGCAAGTTGCCAACACCGGCCTGAAGCAATGCTGTTTCGATTGAACTTTACGCATGGCCTAGTGCTTAGGCAGAAATCCTGCCTTACGACGCGACTGGCATCTTGCATGATGTCGTTGCAAATGCTCGCAATAGCTAGGCTATTGCGCGTTTTGCGCCTAAACCTGCAAGCCCCAGTCGCATCTCTTAGTAACGCGGACTTCGCTAAGCACAGCGGCACCAAGACCGATTCGACGCTTGATCCCTGAATGCGGCACATAGACAATGTGCCGAATAGTTCCTTTGCGCACGTCTTACTTGCGCAAGCAGCTATCAATTCAGGAGTAATCACGGGCCATAAACTATCCGGCTGCCATCGAAGATTATGTGCAACGGACTCAAATGGCTCGCCGCTTTTACTCGAATAACGTCACCGTGCAAGTTGATGTTACGGACCTGCGTCGTTTACAGCGCTGCTTGCAGCAAGCGCTGCACCAGCGGGTGCTGCACTTTTTTCTCGGTGCCAATTGCAAAAAAGTTCTCCGTGACACCTTCACAGTGGCCTAAACGCTTGACGGCGTAGTGCGCCAGCAAATCATCATGCGCCCACTCGGCCGCCGGAAACACGCCCATGCCGCTGGCACCAAAGGTTTTGAGCAAGGCGCTGTCGTCAAACTCACCGACCACACGCGGGCGAATCGCGCGCTGCTCAAACCACTGGTCCAGGCGGTCGCGCACTGCGGTATGCATGGTGGGCAGCAGCACGGGCACATCACCCAGACTGCGCGGAAAATCTTTGCCAGCGGTCTCCTGCATCTGGGCAGTGCCGTACCAGCCGATGGTTGAAGACCCTAAATTGTGGCTGTAAAGCTTGATGTTGGGATTGCCCGGCGCAGGGCGGTCTGACAACACCACGTCGAGCCGGTGCAAGGCCAGGTCACCCAGCAAGTCGTCCAGATTGCCCTCGTGGCACAGCAAGCGCAGGTTGGGCTCGGCCAGCGCGGGGCGCATCAGCCGGTGCACCACCAGTTTGGGCAGTGCATCACAAATTCCCACCGCCAGCCGAACGGTGGGTGCGCTGACGGCATCACGCACCCGAGCTGGCAGGTCTTCACCCAACTGAAATATCTGGTCAGCCTGTCGCATAGCCGCCAAGCCTGCATCGGTCAGCACCAAGCCACGCCCTGCGGGTTTGAGCAGCGCGTATCCCAGAGAGCGCTCAAGTTCGCGCACTTGGGCACTGACGGTTTGCACCGCCATATCCAGCTTGTCAGCTGCACGCGAAATGCCGCCTTCTTTCGCGACCACCCAAAAGTAATACAGATGCTTGTAGTTGAAAGGCGTGCTCATAGTCAGTTTTTTTAAGATTAACAGTGTGAAATTATCTGCTTTTTTATAGCCTTTTTAGAACCTATCGTTGGGCTTCTTTCAACCAATACATTGATTTATTTAAGGACACTGCCATGCGCACCTACCCCCGCAATAGCCCCGAAGCCGCCGCACGCATCGTGGCGCTTGTTCTCATCGCCGACGGCCATGTCTGCCACTCAGAGTACGAAGCACTCAAGCAACTCAATGTTGCGCGTGATTTGGGTCTGAAGTCACAGAACATGCCAAGCATCGTGCAAACCCTGTGCGAGGACCTGCTGATGGAAGGATTCAATGGCCGCTCCATACTTTCCCACATTGGTGATGGGGTGATGGCATCGCTGATGGCCGAAGTGGACGACCCCCGGCTACAAAGCAAGGTATTGCGCGTTGCCGAGAAAGTTGTTCAAGCTGACCGGCACCTCTCCGAGGGTGAGGCCGCGATGCTTGAAGCGATTTGCCGCCACTGGAAAACAAGTCCGGTCACGGTGCTTGAATTGACGCACTAGCAAGCCAAGCCGATGACGACAGAATCCTCCCGCCCCTTGGTACTCATCACCGGTGCTACCGGCAACTTGGGCCAATCGCTCGCGCGAGCGCTAGGCGACAGTTACCAAGTGGTTGGGCTGGACCGCAAGGGCCAAAGCGGCGCATTCCCGGTTTTTCAGGTGGATTTTCTTCACCTGCCGCCATCGACCTGGCACTGCACAAGCTGCGTGATGCCTTTGGCGGGCACATTGCCAGCGTGGTGCACTTGGTGGCCTATTTTGATTTCAGCAACGCCGACGACCCGCGCTACCAAAGCGTCAATATTGAAGGCACGCGGCACCTGCTGCGCGCGCTGCAGGCGTTTGAGGTTGAGCAGTTTGTCTATGCCAGCACGATGCTGGTGCATGCGCCCTGCAAGCCGGGCGAGCGCATTAATGAGAGCCACCCGATTGGGCCGCGCTGGGCCTACCCGCGCTCCAAGGCGGCGGCCGAAGCGGTGGTGCAGCCAAGAGCACGGTGCTATTGCCTATGTCAACCTGCGCCTGGCTGGCGTCTATGACGAGCAGTCGCTGGTGCCCACCATGGCCCAGCAGTTTGCCCGCATCTACGAGCGCGACCTTCAAAGCTATTTCTACTCCGGCAGCACCCTGGTTGGCCAAGCCATGCTGCACCGCGACGACATGCTTGATGCCTTTAGGCGCACCATTGACCGCCGACGCGAGCTGCCCAGTGAAACCTCCATCCTCATCGGTGAAGAGGACGCTATGGGGTATGACGCGCTGCAAGACCGGCTGGGTGCGCTAATGCATGGCGTGGACGACTGGACCACGCTGCAGGTACCCAAAACCTTGGCAGCAGCCGGGCTGTGGGCGCAGACCAAGCTGGAGCCGGTCATACCGGACATCCTTGACAAGGGTCAGGCACCGTTTGTGCAGCCCTTCATGGCCGAAATGGCCGACGACCACTACGCACTCAATACCCGCCGCGCCCGTGATCTGCTGGGCTGGGAGCCCCACCACAACTTCAAAGATGCATTGCCCTCACTGGTCAAAGCCCTGCAGGACGATCCACCCGGCTGGTACCGGCGCAACGATATAACGCCGCCCGAATGGGTGAGCGCCGCCAGCCAGGCGGGCCACGACCCCGAAGACTTGCGCCAGCGCCACCAGCAGCAGTTTGCCGCCGAGTTGAGCGACAACCGCTGGCCGCATTTTGTCAACATCGCGCTAGGTAGCTGGCTCTTCACTCAACCCCTGCTGATCCATGTGCAAGAACCCATGCTGCGCTGGAGCGAGATGGTGCTGGGTGCGTTGCTCATGGTATTTGCCACATTGGCCCTGTCCCAACGCGGCACGGCAGCACGCTGGGTGTGTGCCGGCATAGGTGCGCTGGTGATGGCGATTCCGTTTTTGTTCAACACCGGCAATGCAGCGGCCTACTTGTCAGATTCGCTGGTGGGGGCACTGATCTTTGGTTTTGCCGTGTGTCTGAAGCCCGAGCCCGGACCGTCGGCACTGGCTTCGCTCACCGGTCCCGACATTCCACCTGGCTGGAGCTACAACCCATCGGCCTGGACGCAGCGCCTGCCCATCATCGCCACTGCCTTGGTCGGGTTGTTTGTCGCGCGTTACCTGGCGGGCTACCAGTTGGGGCATATTCCGGCTGTGTGGGACCCGTTCTTTCCCGGCTCGCCAACCGATCTGCAAAACGGCACTGAAGAAGTCATCACCTCGGCCCTGTCCAAGGCGTTTCCGGTATCTGATGCTGCCTTGGGCGGCTACACCTATCTGCTGGAAATACTGACTGGTTTGGTCGGTGCCAAGGCGCGTTGGCGCACCATGCCGTGGCTGGTTGTGCTTTTTGGGCTGATGATCGCTCCGCTGGGTATCACCTCCATTGCGTTTGTCATCATCCAGCCCATCGTGATTGGCACTCTGAGCACGGTCGCACTGATTGGCGCTGCCGCCATCCTGATCCAGATTCCATATTCGCTGGACGAGCTGATTGCCACCTTGCAGTTTATGCGCCGCCGCGTGCAGGCCGGTCGCAACGGGCTTGCGGTGTTCTTTTTCGGCGATACCGATGAAACGCCTGCTGGATCGGATGCCAGCAGCCGCACTGCAGACGAGTTCAACCAGAGCGCCGGGGCGGTGCTGCGCAACATGCTGAGCGGTGGTGTCAACCTGCCCTGGAACCTGGCTCTGGCGGCGCTGATTGGTTTGGCGTTGTTGTTTACCCGCCTGTGGCCGGGGGTGGAGGGCAACCTAGCCCATGCCCACCATGTGATTGGGGCGCTGGTGCTCACGGTGGTGTCGATCGCCGCAGCCGAGGTGGCGCGCCCGGTCCGCTGGCTGAACCTGCCGCTGGGGGCTGGCCTGATGGTCACACCTTTCATGTTTGATGGTGACACGGCGGCAATGCTTGTCAGCCTCGTTGCCGGTGCGGCGCTGATGGCGCTGTCCATCCGTCGCGGGTCGATCCAAGAGCGCTATGGGGCGTGGGACCGGGTAATTGCCTGATCAGGTTCACTGCTTTTTCAAATCGAAAACACACTTTATCCAGAGGAACACATCATGAAACACGCTTTTGCCAACACCCTCAAGACTTTCGCCATGCCCTCGGGCAAAACCGGCCGTTTTTACGCATTGCCGGCGCTGGCAAAGGTGTATCCCAATATCCAACGATTGCCGGTGTCCATGCGCATCGTGCTCGAAAGCGTATTGCGCAACTGCGATGGCAAGAAAGTGACCGCCGAGCATGTGGCCCAAGTGGCCAACTGGAGCCCAAGCGGCGTGCGCACCCAGGAGATACCGTTTGTCGTGTCCCGCGTGGTACTGCAAGACTTTACCGGCGTGCCACTGCTGGCCGACTTGGCCGCCATGCGCAGCGTGGCCTTGAAGCTGGGTAAGGACCCCAAGCGCATTGAGCCGCTGGTACCCGTCGATCTGGTGGTGGATCACTCGGTGATGGTGGACCACTACGGCAAAAAGAACGCGCTGGATCTGAACATGAAGCTGGAATTCCAGCGCAACCGCGAGCGCTACGAATTCATGAAGTGGGGCATGCAGGCGTTTGACACCTTCCGCGTGGTGCCGCCCGGCTTTGGCATCGTGCACCAGGTGAATCTGGAATACCTGGCGCGTGGCGTGCACAAAACCAAAGGCACGGCGAAGGAGGACCCCATTTACTACCCCGACACGCTGGTGGGAACCGACAGCCACACCACCATGATCAACGGGATTGGCGTTGTCGCCTGGGGCTGTGGCGGCATTGAGGCCGAAGCCGCCATGCTGGGCCAACCGGTGTACTTTTTGACACCCGACGTGGTGGGCTTTGAGCTGACTGGCCGATTGCGCGAAGGCGTCACCGCCACCGACCTGGTGTTGACCGTCACCGAGGTCTTGCGCAAACACAAAGTGGTGGGTAAGTTTGTCGAATTTTTGGGTGAAGGCACCCGCTCATTGGCGCTGCCCGACCGTGCCACCATCGCGAATATGGCGCCGGAATATGGCGCCACCATGGGCTTCTTTCCGGTCGATGAGAAGACCATGGATTACTTTGTCGGCACGGGCCGCACCAAGGCCGAGATCGAAGCCTTTGAGGCCTACTTCAAGGCACAGGGGCTGTTTGGTGTGCCGGGCACCGAAGGTACCGCCGACTCCATGGGCAAGATTGAATACTCGCTAGTGGTCCAACTGGACCTGGGGACGGTCACCCCCAGCCTGGCCGGCCCCAAGCGCCCACAAGACCGTATTGAACTGGGCAACGTTGCGAGCCAGTTTGAGACCCTGTTTTCTAAACCCCAGTCAGAAAACGGCTTTAACCAAAGTGCAAAGGTGTTTCCTGCCCGCTACCCGGTCTGCGGCGCAGGCACACCGAAATCAGAGACGCAAGTGACGATTGGCCACGGCGATGTGCTGATTGCCGCCATCACCAGTTGCACCAACACCTCCAACCCCAGCGTGATGCTGGCAGCAGGGTTGCTGGCCAAGAAGGCGGTAGAGGCAGGGCTGCGGGTCCAACCGCATATCAAGACCTCATTGGCCCCCGGTTCACGCATCGTTACCGAATACCTGACCGAGGCCGGACTACTGCCGTACCTGGAGAAACTGGGCTTTGCCGTGGCGGGCTACGGTTGCACCACCTGCATTGGCAATGCGGGCGACCTGACACCCGAGCTCAACGCTGCCATCACCACCCACAATTTGATCTGCGCCGCGGTGTTGTCGGGCAACCGCAACTTCGAGGCACGCATCCACCCCAATCTGAAAGCCAACTTTCTGGCCAGTCCGCCGCTGGTGGTGGCCTACGCCATTGCCGGTACGGTGAACCGCAACCTGATGACCGAGCCCCTGGGCAAGGGCAAGGGTGGCAAAGATGTGTACTTGGGTGATATCTGGCCTAACAGCCACGAGATCTACCAGTTGCTCAAGTTTGCGCTCAAGGGCCGGGCTTTCCGCGAAAACTACGCCAAGGTCAAAACCGAGCCCGGTGCGCTGTGGGAAAAAGTCAACGGCGTTGCGGGCCAAGCCTACATCTGGCCTGACAGCACTTACATTGCCGAGCCCCCATTTTTTGCCGGATTTGCTATGCATTCGATAGCTGCTTGCGCACATCCAGCAAGCGCAAATGGCCAAAATGGCACTGAACTTGGCACGGTTCAGGGGGCGCGCATCATGGCGTTGTTTGGCGACTCCATCACGACTGATCACATCTCGCCCGCGGGCTCCATCAAAGAAAACTCACCGGCGGGCCAATGGCTGATCGCGCAGGGAGTGCAAAAGGCCGATTTCAACAGTTATGGTGCCCGGCGCGGCCACCACGAGGTGATGATGCGCGGCACGTTTGCCAACGTGCGCATCAAGAACCTGATGATCCCACCTGACCTGGAGGGTGCACGCGAAGAGGGTGGCGTCACCCTCTACCAGCACCAAGGCCCGCACCAGGGCAACAAGATGGCCATTTTTGATGCCGCTTTGCAATACCAGTTTGATGGCGTGCCCACCGTGATTTTTGCGGGCGAGGAATATGGCACCGGGTCGAGTCGCGACTGGGCGGCCAAAGGCACCCAGCTGCTGGGCATCAAGGCCGTGGTGGCCAGGAGCTTTGAGCGCATTCACCGCTCCAATTTGGTGGGTATGGGTGTGCTGCCGCTGCAGTTCAAGGGCAACGACTCCTGGGAGTCGCTGGGCTTGAAGGGTAATGAGCGTATTGACGTGATTCCCGATTCAAACCTGACGCCACAGAGCGACGCCACGTTGCGCATCACCCTCGCCGATGGCAGCACGCTGGAACGCACGCTGACGCTGCGCGTGGATACGCCGATTGAGGTGGACTACTACCGCGCGGGGGGCATTTTGCCGTTTGTACTGCGGCAGTTGCTGGCAGATTAATACGCCTCGTTCCAACCATTTATGACGAAAGGAAAAATAATGACCACCCTGTCTCACACAAGCCCCCATTCACCTGTGCGCCGTTCAAGGCCATGGACCACCCGCGCTTGTCGCGGCATTGCAGCACTTTCCTTGAGTGTGCTTCCTGCTATTGGCCACGCCATTGAAGAGCCCTCCTACAGCACCGTGCGCACCCTGGATGGCATTGAAATCCGCGAATACGCCCCCTACACAGTGGCAGAAGTCTTGGTCAACGCAGACGCGAATGACGCAGGCAACCGCGCGTTCCCGATTCTGGCTGGCTACATCTTTGGCAAAAACAAGGGTGAACGCACGTTTGCGATGACCGCACCTGTGACGCAGACCGCAACACCCGTCAAAATGGAAATGACGGCCCCCGTCACCCAAACTGCAGCAGCGGGCGGTTTTATGGTGCAGTTTGTGTTGCCCAAAGGCGTAACAGTAGCCAATGCACCGGAGCCACTGGACGCCCGCGTGATATTGCGCGAAGTACCGCCCCAGCGCGTGGCGGTAATCCGCTACTCGGGCTTTTGGTCGCAGGACAACTACAACGAGCATTTGAACAAACTGCAATCAAGCCTTCGCGCGGCAGATGTCACTTGGACGGGTGAGCCAATTTACTCCCGCTACAACGGGCCTATGACACCCTGGTTTTTGCGGCGCAATGAAATCTGGCTGCAGTTGGCACGGTGAAGTGCAGTTTGCGTGGTGAATGGTCAGTTTTTTCAAGCGGTTGAGTGAGGAATTTTCTGCTTTTTAGCGATTGGATTGATCTCTATCGTTGAGCCTTCTTTAACCCACTGGAGAAAATTCAATGCAAGTTATTTTTGAATCCCGCGATGCCGATGGTGCCCAGCTGCGCGACTTGTCTGTTGAGCGCATTCACTTTGCACTGCGGCGACTGTCGCCCTTGGTGCCGCGCGCCAAAGTGCAGTTCTCAGACGTAAACGGCCCGCGTGGTGGGGTAGACAAGCGCTGCCAGATTGAACTGAGCACCGATGCCGCAGGCACGGTGGTTATTGCCTCGCTGGCACGCGACTGGCGCACCGCGCTGGACCGTTCACTGGGGCGCGCAACCCGGGTTCTGACACGCAGCATAAAGCGCAACCAAAAACCCGCGCGCGACCGCACGGCAAAACTTGCCTTAGACAGCTAACACTTTCAAACCATTGAGGGAATCACCATGAACGACGCTTACTCACCCCAAGCCTCCCGAAACCCGGCACAGTACCCGGAGAACTTTTCCGACCATTCGGTTTCACACCAAGAATTGAATACAGCCGAGGTCAAACGGGTTTTGCGCAATACGTATGCGCTGCTGGCCATGACCCTGCTGTTCAGCACCGCTGTGGCCGTGACCACCCTCGCGCTGCAACTACCGACGCCCGGACTGATTTTGACGCTGGTGGGCTACTTTGGGCTGCTGTTCGCCGTCTACAAGTTGCAAAACAGTGGCTGGGCCTTGCCCGCCGTCTTTGCCCTCACCGGCTTCATGGGTTACACCTTGGGGCCATTGCTCACGCACTCACTGGCATTGCCCGGTGGTGCACAAACCGTGACCTTGGCATTGGGCGCAACCGGTGCGACTTTTTTAGCGCTCTCCGGCTATGTGCTGTTGACCCGGCGCGACTTCAGCTTCATGGGCGGCTTTCTGTTTGTCGGCATGGTGATTGCGCTGATTGCGGGCATTGCCGCAGTGATCTTTCAAATACCGGGCTTGGGTCTGGCTGTGTCGGCCATGGTGGCCTTGCTGTCGGCCGGGCTGATTCTGTTTGAAACCAGCCGCATCGTGAACGGCGGCGAGACCAACTACGTGATGGCCACCGTGAGCCTGTATGTATCGGTGTTCAATTTATTCACCAGCCTGCTGAGCCTGTTTGGGCTGGGAGGCCCCAATGACTGAACTCGCCGCATAGGGGGGTGCGTTGCACACTGTCGAAGATATGGTTAAGGAATATTTTGAAAAACAAGCCGTTTGCGCATATAGAACGTGCGCAAACAGCTATTTATTTGATAGCAAATACTGCTGCAATAAGTCTGCCAGCAACTCCGGCTGCTCATGCACGATCCAGTGGCTGGCGGCGGGCACAGTGTGAAGAGTCAGGTGGGTCACGTACGCGTCCAGGCCCAAGGTCAAAACCGGCGGCAGGGCAATGTCGTCCAGCGCCCACACCACCAAGGTGGGTACGCTGACCGTGAGCATGCTGTGGGGCAAATCGAGTGCGGCAGCGGCCGGGTCACCTGGCCGGGGCGGACGCAGGGGGGACGCACGGTACAAATTGCAGCCGCCGTGCAAACCGGCAGCCCACACCGCACGGTATTGGCTTTTGACCTCATCCGTGAGCCATAACGCAGGCTGGTCACCCTTTGCACTGGAGAAAAACTGCCAAAGGCGGCGGTAGTCGTCTTGTGCCAGCAGTTGCTCGGCATCGGGCCGGATCAAAAAATTCATGTAGGCACTGGCGGCCTGTTGCGCGGGGTTGGACTTGAGCTCGCGCAAAAAGGTGCCCGGGTGCGGTGAGTTGACAATGGCCAGCTTGACGATCAGGTGTGGCAACTGGTTGGCCAGGCTCCAAGCCACCGCACCACCCCAGTCATGCGCCACCAGACACGCCAATTGACCTCCCGGCTGCAGCGTCTCCAGCGCAATCAGGGCGGCAATGTCTTGCACCAGGTGCTTGGGCCGGTAGGCGCTGACTTCAAAAGGCGCATCGGAGTGCTCAAACCCCCGCAGGTTGGGTGCCACGCAGCGGTAGCCGCCATTTTCAGGGCGCGCAAAGTGGGCCAGCATGAAGTCCCAGACAAAGGCTGCTTCCGGAAAACCATGCAAAAACATGAGCACCGGACGCCCCCGCTCACCAGCGGCCCTGCAGCTCAGGCTGATGCCATGCGGCAGTGGCTGCAAAAAGGTCTCGATCATGTTCCGAGCGCCGTTCAACCTAGATTCCTCAGCTGGACACGCCGGAGTGAGCCGTTGGCGGCGAGTCCGGGTAGGCGCGACAACGCAGCAGGCTACTGCCTGAAAGGCGGAGCAACACCCCCGGGCGCGTCGCCAACGGCTCAATCGGGCGTGTAGCGCTCTCACCCAAATGGTGAACCTTGTCGAAGTCAAAACATTCAATGTTCATGCGGACTTATTGATGAATTCAAGCGGTCAACTGAGGAATCTAGGTTCAAACGATGGCTATATCTGCCACCGTTTGATCAGCCACCGGATGCGCCCACTGCCACAAAAGCCGGGACACTTCGTCAATGCCCTGGCGCTTGGTGGCTGAAAACAGCCTGACTTCGCCACCACCGGCCTGCAACTTCATGATGGACAGGGCCTTGGTTTGTTCGGCGCGGGTGAGCTTGTCGGCCTTGGTGAGGATGACCAGAAATTTCAGACCTTCTTCCACCCGCGGTCGGACCACGTCAAGCAAAATTTCATCGAGCTCCGTCAGGCCATGGCGCGGGTCGCACATCAGCACAATCGCCTTGAGGTTCTCGCGCGTAACCAGGTAATTGGCCATCACCTGCTGCCAGCGAATTTTGTCCTGCTTGGGCACCGCTGCGTAGCCGTAGCCGGGCAAGTCGGCCAGCACGGCATCGGTAACGCCTTGCTTGCCGAGTGAAAAAAGATTGATGTGCTGGGTGCGCCCCGGCTTCTTGGAGGCAAAGGCCAGCTGTTTTTGCTGCGTCAGCGTGTTGATGCAGGTTGATTTGCCAGCATTCGATCGCCCGACAAAGGCGATTTCGGGCACATCCAGGGCGGGAAGAAAGTGCAGTTGCGGTGCCGTGGTGAGAAATTTGGCCGTGTGCAGCCAACCCGAAGCAATCACAGCTTCTGCCTTGGTGTCAACACCCGGCAGGTCTGGTTTGGGCTTAATTGCCGGCGAGGGAGTGTTGATAGTCATGGGAGATTAAGGAGAAAGCGGGAGAGCCCGGAGCCGCATTGTAGAATCCCCCCTGTTTTGCCCACTTGACACGACACGCCCTATGAAGTTCCTCTCTTCCCTGTTGCTCGCTGCCTCACTGGTTGCGCCTGCCTTTTCAACCTTGGCCCAAGAGGCCAATCCCGCCTCGGCACCAGCACCCGCCGCCGCACCGGCAATAGCCGCCAAGCCAGATCTGGCCAAAGGCGAGGCTACCTACACTGCCATGTGTGCAGCGTGCCACGGCGCAGACGGGAATTCGGATGTTCCGGCCAACCCCAAAGTAGCGCAGCAACATCCGCAGTACTTGGTTAAACAATTACAAGAGTTCAAATCAGGCAAGCGGGCCAACCCCATCATGACCGGCATGGCCTCGGCACTGAGTGATGCAGACATGCTGAACGTCGCCTACTGGTTGTCCTCCAAAACCGCAAAAGCTGGCGCAGCCAAAGACAAAGATTTAATCGCCATGGGTGAACGCATTTACCGTGGTGGTATTGCCGATCGCCAAATTGCCGCCTGTGCGGGTTGCCACAGCCCCAACGCTGCAGGCATTCCAGCCCAATACCCTCGCCTGAGTGGCCAGCACGCTGACTACGCAGCCGCCCAGTTGACCGCATTTCGCGATGGCGTCCGCAAAAACAGCCTTCAGATGGAGCAAGTAGCCGCCAAGTTGAACGACCGGGAAATCAAAGCCGTTGCCGACTACGTGGCTGGTCTGCGTTAGCAGCTAGCAGTCAAAATCCCTGAAAAAGCTGGGGTCCATGAAAATGGACCCCAGCTTTTTTTTGATGCCTACAGTCGCACCCCCCAAAGCGGCTTTACGCCACCGCCTGAAGCTCGGCTCGATTTCGGCCAAGACTCTTGGCACTGTAAAGACGCGCATCAGCTTCTCGAAACAGGGCTTGCAACTCACCAGTGGCTGACTCAATGCGCGAGCCCCCAGCAGACAAAGTCACAATGCCCCACTCTGCATTTTTCTCGTGGACTATGGCCAACTGCCTGACAGCAGCAACAACCGAAGAAGCTAATTCTTCGAATGCAGACATCGACGCGTTGGGCATCAGCACAGCAAACTCTTCACCGCCATAACGGGCGGCAAAAGCGCCTGGGGCCAAGCCTTGGACGTTTGCCACGTCAACCGCCTCCTCAATAGCCTTGGCAACTCGGCGCAAACAATCGTCCCCCGCTTGATGGCCATAGTGATCGTTGTATTTTTTGAAGTTGTCAATATCCAACATCAAAATGGCAAAGGGAGCGGAACTTTCCTGGGCATCCAGCCACAACTCGTCAAGACGTGAGTCCATGCTGCGGCGATTGCACAAGCCGGTCAAGCCATCATGATCGGCCAGCGTTTGGAGTTTTTTATTGGCAATTGAAAGACTGTGACGCAAGCTTGCAATGCGGCTCATGGCTTTCATCTTGGCCTTGAGCACAGGCTCCGGCACCAACTTCGACATAAAGTCGTCACCACCTGCTTCAATGGCGGTAACCAGGTTTTGCACTGTGTCGGACGACGTGAGAAATATGATGGGCGTCCAGGCCCATTGTTGGTTGGCCTCGACAGCGCGGATGCGATTGGAAGCCTCAAAGCCGTTCATCACCGGCATTTCAATGTCCATCAGCACCAGATCAGGCGAGACACGCTCAAACATGTCAACCGCCAACAAACCATTTTCAGCATGAACAACGTCATGCCCATAACTGGAAAGGCGTGCGGTCATGACTCGTACAACCGACCTCGCATCTTCAACCAGCAAAATTTTCATACACACCCTTCCAAGACCAACGGCAAGCTGCAAATTCTATCGATAGCAACATTTGAATACATTATTTACTTGGTTATTCAAAAATTGGTACACTTACCATTTTGGCAACGAACCTGCCACTAGGGAGTAATATTTTGACGACAACAAACACCGTCTTTATCAGTGTGGCTTTATCGTGCCTGTTAATGGCCTGCGGCGGCGGCGCTGGTGACGGTGCTGGTGGCGGCACTTCAACGGGCCAACCCAACGTTTTTTCGCAGCCCCATCCCGCCGCAACAGGCTCTGGCCCTTTGGCTGGCATAACCGTGCCCAGCACCAGCAAAGCGGCTGCAGTGCGAACGCCAGATGCAAGCAGTTTTTTGAACTGGGCTGAGTCCGCTTATCCCAACTACTTTCCGACCTCAGAATCCAATAAGAGCATTGATGTCTGGACTTATCGCTACTACCCAAAAACTGACATCTACCTAGGCACGAACACCACTGGTGATGTGCTCGGACTGGTTGGAACAGGGGGCGGTGCATACAACTCTGTCCCATTGGGAAAAATTGGTGACTATGGCTGTGCGGTCTTCCCTTCTGATTGTGTTGCAACTTCACCTGTGCTGGCAGCTGTTGAGGCGGATGCCACCCGGGACAACCCGAGCACTTACGCTGTCGAACTAGACCGCGTTATTGACGCAAGCGTCGTCACATTTGATGGCACGTATACCTTCGCAGATGTCAACGGCGACATTGATGACACCGACTCCCTTGTACCCGAGGTGGATGCACATTTGATACTGGACGGCTACCCGGAAGATGGCTTGGCCAAGAACGCCAAGCTGCGCCTGCGTGGCCACAGTAGCCGGTGGGCAGATCAAAAATCCTACCGAATCAAGTTGGCATCAACCGTGCCTCTGTGGCGCAATGAGAGTACCGTGCAACTCAACAAGCACCCTTACGACCTGACGCGCATGCGCAACAAACTGGCTTTTGACCTGTTTCGCGAGATTCCCCATATTGCCAGTTTGCGCACCCAGTTCGTTCACATGACGATGGTGAACAAGAACCAAGCCGGTGTGCAGTATGCGTCGTCTGACTATGGGCTGTTTACGCATGTTGAAAAAATGGGCAAGGAGTACCTAGCCAATCGCGGATTGCCAACCGACGGCAATGTGTACAAGGCTGAAGATTTTGAATTCAAACCCGATGCAAGACTCGCCATTGATGCAGACGGCAAGGTGGTGGACAAAACGAAGTTTGAGCAGATGCTGAGTCTTGAAGCTGACAACAAAAACCACAAACCTTTGTTGGCCATGATCGCCGACGTGAACAACGACTCGATCCCCTTCGACACGACCTTTGCCAAATATTTCGACAAAAGCAATTACCTGACTTGGCTTGCCACCAACATTCTTTTTGGCAACCGAGACACCGTCAACCAAAACTTTGGTTTGTACCAAGCCAAGGGCAGTGACAAGTTTTATTTTGTACCTTGGGATTACGACGGTGCCTTTGGATTTGAGGATCAGCCCATTCAGGCCAAAGAGGGGCCGCTGTACGCACCATGGCAAAAATCCATTGCCAATTGGTGGAATTCGCCCTTGCACAAGCGGTTTTTGCAAGACCCTGCGCATCTTGCTGAACTGGGGCGTGCCATTGACGAAATTTACAGCGCCTACCTCTCGGACGAAAAAGTTAAAGTAAAACTTGATCGTTACAAGTCACTGGTTTCGCCTTGGATCGCCAAGGTGCCTGACAGTACCTTTTTGCCAGTACTCTCAAGCTCGCCAGCAAGTGAGTGGGATGCTGAGACTGCCCGTATCCTGACTGCGATCAAAGCCAATCGCAACGCTTTTGCTGGAGGTCTCGAATCCCCCATGCCTTACTGGCAGTCTGCAGATATGGAGGATGGTCAAATTCGCTTGTCTTGGGATGCGGCTATTGACTTGCAGGGTGACGCGGTCACTTACACCGTGCAGGTGTCAACAAGTCCGAGCTTCAGCACTGTTCTGCAGCAAACAGAAGTGAGTGGAAGCACATCACTTCTCATACCCAAAATGGTGAACGGAAAGTTTTACCTCAAAGTCACCGCCAAAGACAGCAAAGGTAATGTTCAAAATGCGTTTGACCGGGTTGACGTTTCAGGGGCAGCACCTTATTTCGGTGTATCGGCTTACACCGTGACCGATACTGCGGTGACGCCATCTTTCTGATCACTCAGGACGCAATTTCCCAGTGCTGCACACCCCGTTTGCTACACTCTTGATGCTGCGCAAGCCAGGCTATTTTTTCAGCCATGGAATTTCTGCACACATCAGGTTGCTGTCGCTGTTGTTCAGTCTGCTTGGCACAGCAGCCTTTGCTACACCGGGGGTGTTGGCTGCAGACACGCCGGCAATTGCCTTTTATTATGGAGACAACCCACCGTGGAGTGAGTTGCAGGCGTTCGATACCGTCGTTGTAGATCCCGATCACGTGCCGAACCCCAACTTGACAAAACTGTCGCATACCCGGCTGGTCGCCTACGTCGCACTGGGCGAAGTTCAGCCTTCTCGTGCCTATGCAGGCAGCATTCCCAAGTCATGGCTACGCGGAGACAACAAGGATTGGGGTAGCCACCTCATTGACCAAGCGCAGCCCGAGTGGCCGCAGTTTTTTACCAACACAGTCATCACCCCACTTTGGAACAAGGGCTACCGTTCGTTCTTTCTGGACACTTTGGATTCTTATCACCTGTTTGCCAAGACCCCTGAAGAAAGAGCGATTCAAGAGGCAGGCATGGTAGCAGTGGTCGCTGCCATCAAGCTGCGTTTTCCACAGGCAAAACTGATCTTTAACCGTGGATTCGAAATTTTGGATCGCACCCACCAACACGTGGAAGCTGTGGTGGCCGAATCTTTATTTCAAGGGTACGACGCAGGCAAAGTCAGCTACAAAGCTGTGCCAGAAGTCGATCGTCAGTGGCTGCTGGGCCAACTGCAACGGGTGCGAAACGACTTCCACCTGCCGGTTGTCGTGATTGATTACGTTCCTGCAGCTCAGCGCCAACTCGCGCGCGAAACCGCTGCACGCATCTCCGAACTTGGCTTCTCCCCTTGGGTGGCAACGCCCGACCTCGCAACGCTTGGGATAGGGTCGATTGAGGTCATGCCGCGCAAGGTACTGGTGGTGCACAGGCCCGTGGAAAACGAATACGACTTGCGCAAAATTGTTCCGGTTCGATTTGCCGCCATGCCCCTCAATTATCTGGGCTACGTTCCTGAGTATGTGGACACCTTTCATCTTCCCGAAGGGTCATTGGTGGGTCGTTATGCAGGTGCCATCGTCTGGCTGGACGAAGACCCTGATCCGGTCGAACGAAAAAAGCTGCAGGTATGGGCAAAGAAACAAGTGGATGAAAATGTAGCCTTGCTGGTGATGAATCGGATTGATTTCCTCTTCGAAAGCCCACTGGGAAAATCATTGGGTCTTACCGCAGCGGATCCGCCCAGAACCACAGCAAAAATCAACATCGTCGCGCAAAGTGACATGATCGGGTTCGAGCGCCTGCCAATAGCCAGACCCGAAAGCTTCTTCTCGCTTCGACTCACGAATGGAGAGCCACTGCTGACATTAAAACGTGACGATGTGGAGCAAGTCGTCGCCGCGCTGACCCCTTGGGGCGCTTATGTCATGAACGGATACTGGATCACCGAGTTGCCCGGAGGCAACGGTGATCGATGGTTGATCAATCCATTTGCCTTATTTCAAAAGGCCCTGCGTTTGCCCGATATGCCGGTACCTGACGTGACCACCGAATCCGGGCGACGCATGCTGATGGTTCACATGGATGGCGATGGGTTCATCAGTCGGTCAGAATTACCCGGTAACCCCATGGCTGGCGAAGTCGTGCGCGACCGTGTTGTCAACAAGTACCCCTTGCCAATGACCATCTCGGTAATCGAGGCAGAAATCTCGCCCACTGGCCTGTATCCGGGTTTGTCAAACGCTGCAGAAAAGGTGGCCAAAGACATTTTTCGTGCGCCCAACGTGGCCATGGCGTCGCACAGTTATTCGCACCCTTTTATCTGGAAACAGGCCAGCACCAGCGATCTGAACGAAGGCTACAACCTGCGTCTGCCAGGTTACCGATTTGATTTGCAAAGGGAAATTGCCGGCTCGATCCGCTACATCGAAGACCGGCTGGCACCTGCAGGTAAAAAAGTAGACATGTTTTTTTGGACTGGCGATTGCATCCCCGGCAATGACGCCTTGGGTATTGCTCACCAGATGAACATACTCAACATGAATGGTGGCGATACCGTCGCCACCCGCTCCCACCCAACCATCACCCTCGTCGAGGGGCTTGGTTTACAGCGCGATAAAGGGTTTCAGGTTTTTGCACCCAATCAGAATGAAAATGTTTACACCAAAGACTGGCTGGGACCGTTTTATGGTTTTGAGCGCGTCATTGAAACCTTTGAATTCACCGAAAAACCACGGCGACTCAAACCAATCAATATATATTTTCATACCTACATCACCACCAAATCAGCCGGCATGAAATCACTGGACAAAGTGTTCAGCTATGCTTTGAAGCAGGAATCCACGCCAGTTTTTGTCTCCGATTACGCACGTAAAGTGTTGGACTTTCAAACACTGGCCATCGCCCGAACTTTTGACGGCTGGCGCGTGCGCGGGGCACCGGACTTGCGCACGCTGAGAATTCCTTCATCCATGGGATTCCCCAACTTGAACAAAAGCAAAGCCATTGCCGGCTACCGGGTCGGGCAAAGCGGCAGCTACGTCCATCTGGGTGGTGATGCTGCGACGCTGGTCCTGAGTCCGACAGAACAAGCCCCCATGCGACTGGATTCCGCTAATGCAAAGATTGAAAACACAACACCGACAAACAGCGGCATGCGCTGGAGCTTGATCGGCAACGTCCCCCTTCAGTTCACATTGGCCAACGCCGACACCTGCCAGGTGCGCGCCGACGGCATGGACCTCAAGCCAACCGGGCGTACGGCCAATTTATCTCACTACCAACTCAAAACCCATGCTGCCAGAGCGATCGAAGCGATATGCCGGCATTGACGGGGAAATTCCCCGTCTGATTTTGGCCTCCAACTGGCAGTTGGCGTTGGTCGCTTTGCTGGTGCTTGCGCTGCTGTTCTTGATATTTCCACGTCAAACGCTGGTGCAGAAGCTGTACGAACAGGAATCGCTGGACGAATTGACCCAGTCTTATATTCAGAACCTGTACCGGGCAGATAGAAAAAATGCAGACATCGGTATTTTGCTCACCAGGGCACAACAAGACTCGCTGGACATCAAAACTCTGGAAGACAGACTGCTGGCCTCTGTCGATGCAGACGACACGCGGCAGCGAACAAACTCAAGGATCATGCTGGCAAGAGCCTACGAAAAAGCGCTGACAGGCAATCCCGGCGAGCCTGAACGTCAGCGCTTAACAGCCCAATTGACAGCGATACTGGAAAAAGTCAGCGTGGAGCCGATCTCAGCATCCATGTCTCGATTCTTTGCCGGGGCTGCGTTTGACCTGCGACTGCCGCACCTGGGACTGGTGTTTCTGGCACAGGTCGGTGATGAGGAGCCGATTAAAACTCTGGAACAGTATGGTAAAAAATGGCTTGGTCAAGGCGATTACGAAGTTGCAGCGCAATATTTTTTGATGGCACGGGACCAGACTGCCGACCCAGATGAAGCGCGGCGCTTGTTTCAACGAGGCATTGGAAGCTTGATGGCAGCCAGCCGGTTCAAACAGGCCATGCAGGCTTCCGATACACACCTTGGCAACCTGTCGGGTGATGCCGCCACGCTGCGCTACCTTGTCCGCACCGCACAAGCGGCGGGTGAGCCTGTGCGCGCAGCTGATTATGCTCATCGACTTGTATTTCAGGCCAGCAGGTCAAAGCGCCAGCCATGAGACTAAAACTACTTATGGCCTGCCTCGCCTGTTCCGGATTGACATCCCTGCGGGCCAGTGATTTGCCGACCCCCGGGCAAGATTACTACTCACTGCAAATTGCCAGCAGCAAAGACATGCAGGCCATGCAAACCCTGTATCAGCGCTATGCCGAACTGCCTTTTGTGCGCTTGGAACGTCGTGGCACGCTGTATGTGCTGCGCGCAGGTTTTTGGGACAGTTCGTCGAGCGCCCGCCTGGCTTTGTCCAAGGTCCGTCTAGAGCCCAGTTTGATCCGGATCGCCGCCTATCGCCCGGAAACCATGGTTGCCCAAAACTGGTTGCAGGAAACGACACTACCCTCCCCTGCGATAGCGGCAGCACAGAGGAAGCCGGAGCCTGCCATTGCGCCACAGACGTCGGATGCCTTGCATCCTTTCAACCAAGAAGATTCTGTGCTGGCCTATGGTGCCCTGCTGGCGGGCAAAGACTCGGCGCGCGCTTTTCAGGTGGCTCAAAAAGCAGTGCAGCAAGTGCCGCAAGATCGCCAATGGCGACGAAGATTGGCACAAGCGGCCGAATGGACGCAACGACCACTGGTGGCTGCCCAGCAGTGGCGCACCTTATTTGACACAGGGGATCACTCCCCCGAAATTGTTTCTGCTGTCATTCGCCTAGCGTACTACATGGACGATCCCGCGATCGTCCTGAAGGCATGGCAAGCACGCGATAAGCAAACGGTTCTGACTGCGGTTCAATGGCAAGATGTTTACTCACTTTACGAAAGTGCCGCGCAGCCGTCACAGGGGTCGCTATTTTTTGAGCAGCAATTCAAACAAAAGAAGACCCTGAAGATGCTGGAATACGCTGCTCAACTGGCTGAAAATGCCGGTGAAGATGAACGGGCGACCGCTCTTTACCTGCAACGCGCAGGGCTTGAACCCTTTTCCCTGGACATGGTTTTGCGGGCGGCAGTTGCTCTGATTCGCCAAGATCGTATGCGTGACGCACTTGAACTGATGCACCGACACCAGGCTCAAGTCCCTGCAGATGCAGCCGAGTTTTGGGGTCTTCTGGGCCAAGTCGCTTGGGAACAAGGTGCCTTTGAAAGCGCACAAGGCGCTTATCAAAACTTGGTGAAAAGACCGTTGACTGCAGCCGACGATTGGTCGCGTCTGATTTTTCTGGTTCGGCAAAAGCACCCAGCGCAGGCCGCTGGTCTCGCACTTGAAGCCTACCGCCGCGTAAATGCGAAAGAACAGCTGATACAGGCTCTGGAGATCTACGCAGAGCTGCACGATTTGCAGGCACTGGCGCGAACCTTTGAATCACTGGATGCCAAAACCCTCGCTTGGGCGCAACAGAACACGCGGTTTTTACTGATTCGCGCTGAGTTCCACAAGCGACAAAAATTGCCTCATCTTGCGTGGACTGATTTGCGAAGTGCACTGAAACTAGCGCCCAGACAGGCCGATATCGTCGTGGCATTCCTTTGGTTTCTCATTGATGAAGCGCGCACGAATGAATTGTCCAATGCATTGCACAAGTACGGCGCGCGCAGCGCTGATGATCCGGCTTATTGGCTCCCCTTCGCGGTCGCCAACCAGTTGCTGGAGCGTCACAGCGAAGCCGTCCGCTGGTATGACAAAGAAGTGCAGCGCAACCCGACCGATGCATTGATGCTGCTCAATTACGCCGATGCGCTTGAGCGTAGCCAGCGTGAGGGCCTGGCCGAGCGCGTGCGCCGCCATGCCTGGCTGACTCTGAAAAAAAAGTATCCGCAAACGGTCGAGCTCCAGAATCTGTCCAAGCGTGAGGAACTTGTTGCCTTGGTGCGTTTGGCACTGTCCAACCAGCCTGGTGACCCTGGGCTGCAAGGAGTGCGTCAGTTGGCCCAGCAACTGCGCGGTGCATCAAACGAACCGGGTGACGACGAACAAACCAAGGTACTGGTGCTGGGCTGGGCCATTGTCCAGGAACAACATGCCAACGCACGAGACTGGATGTGGTTGCGCTATGTACGGCACAGCCAGTCTGCGCCACCCTTATGGGGTGAGGCGCAGACCGCGCTGGAATTGAAAGACACGACAACCCTGAGCCGCTTGCTGCGTCACAACGCCGATGGTTTGCCAATTTACAATCGCTACGACACAGCATACACCTTGGGCCATGCCCCGCAAGCTTTGGAAATTGCCTTTCACGGCATGACCGCACAGGGTGACGACGAGCCTTTGCACGACCGGTTTCGTCAACACGCGCCCCTTCATGCCCACTACCTGCAGCTGCGTGCAAGCAACGAGCAATTTGGTGCCTTTGAACAGCAAGACCTTCGCTTGGGCTCGCTGGCGCGCAAAGGCCTTCAGTGGGAGGCGCGCTGGGTTGCGGCGCCCCAGCTTCACATCACGCTGGGTTGGTCGCAGCTCGGGCAATCCAGCGAAGACGGAAATTTTGCTGCAAACCCGTCCTCGTCGGACCGACTCAATAGCGTGCAAGCGAAATGGCTGGGGTCACGGGGTGACAGCACAGTGACATTGTTTCAGAGTTACGAATGGCAGCGCTACACCGGACTGCAACTGAACCAGACGCTGCAATGGGGTGGACGGCTTAATCTGGAAGCCGGACTCAACTACCGCACGGAATCCAGCGCAACGACACCGCTTCAGGTCTTTGGTTATGAAAACAGCCTCCAAGCGAGCGCCACCTACACCTTGGGCAAGCGTGAGTATCTGCGCGCTGCGCCCCGGTTGACCCGCTACTACACTCAGCTCCACGACTACTTGGGCAGTGGCCGCCTGCTTGATCTGGAGGCTGGTTACCGCATCCGCACCGAATACCCTGACTGGCGTCTGCGCGCGTATTACACCTACCAGGATTTCTCCACTGATGGAGCGCTTTCCATCACCGCCAGCCCACTGCTGGCCGCCAATTCACCGATACCGATTGCCGACCCTGTAGCCTATCTGATGCCAGTTGGCGCTTCAACCTTGGGCGCATGTGTCGGCATGGGTGAAAACCTGGGCGGACAAAACCTGCCAACCGTTTACAGCCGCGCCTGGCGGCCTTTTCTGGATTTTTGCCTCAGCCATAATGGAGAGGGAAGCAACGGCTACTCCGGACTCTTGGGCTTGGCAGGGTCACTGACGGGTGAAGACCACCTCTCGGTGCAATTGCAAAACAACGGGTCACAAGTGCCAGGAAGCCCTGTGACACGATCTATGGCCATCCGTTATCGGCATTACTTTTAGGAGCTACCATCGTGAACCGAATCAAATCTGCACTTCTGGGCCTTGTTACTTTGTGGCTGGCCGCCTGTTCAACCACAATTCAATCGAGTGCCAGTTATGAAAAACTGGACAAACAAGCCAAGTGGGTGTTGTTACCCATCGCAAACAATACCAGCACCCCACAGGCCGCCTTGTCTGCCGAAGCCATGGTGGACCATCTGCTGCGCCACAATGGCATTACTTCGTTGGTAAGCTATCCGTCAGCCCTGTCACGTGATACGCTTTTCGAACCCACGGAACGTAAAGTTAGCGACGAAGCCCAAAAGTGGGCGCGTGAGCAAGGGGCCCAGTTCGCCGTAACCGGTAGCGTAGAGGAATGGCGATACAAAGTTGGGATTGATGGCGAGCCAGCGGTTGGCGTCACATTAAAAGTGATAGACCTGAGCAACTCACGTGTCGTGTGGAGTGCATCCGGTGCCAAAAGCGGATGGAGCCGACAAGCACTGTCGGCAGTAGCCCAAGCACTGCTCACTGATTTATTGAAAACCCTTCAAACCGCACCGGTCAAAGCAGGCACGTAACTGCCTACCGTAATTGCCTACCTTAGCGCGTCCTGAAGTGTCTAATTTTCTAAGCAGCAAAGCAGTCTCCAATGCCTTGGCCCCAGAGCAGGTCTTGGCGCGGGCCCAATGGCTTGAGGTTTTATTTATTCCTCTCGCAGCCATCGGCATCGCTTGGCTGGCCAGCCCCGGTGATCCTCTGCTGGCCAACCTGCTGTTTCCATGGCTGTGGCTTGCCCCGGTACTGATCGCTCTGCGCTATGGCGTACTGCCGGGCCTGCTGGCAAGCGTCCCCATGCTGGCCAACTGGTTTTTGGCCAACCACTTTGGCTTGGTGAAAAATCCGCAGTCACTTGAGTTTTTCTTTGGGGGTGGCGTCTTGGTGCTTGTGTGTGGTGAATTTTGCGATGTTTGGCGTCACCGCAATTTGCGCATGGAAGAAACTTACCTGTATGTGACTGAACGACTGTCCCGCCTCACCAAGCGGCATCTGTTGGTCAATTTATCGCACGATCGACTGGAACAAGAAATGCTGGCCAGGCCTGGCTCCTTGCGCGATGCGCTTGTTCGCATTCGCGACATTGCCATCGAACGTAGTCAATATGCTGAACCCCTGCCTGGCTCGGTCAGCCTGCTGCAGCTGCTGGCCCAGTATGTCAGCATCGAATCAGCCGCCCTGTATACGATCAAGCCGAATGGGCAGGATTTTGTTTTGGGCGAACGGGTGGCCACACTGGGTGAACCGCAAGAGTTGACGGCCGATGATGAATTATTTCGTTTGGCGTTGGAATCTTTAAGCCTCACACACATTGCCAGCGAGGATGTCAGCCTGGAAAACCAGACCAAACACTTGGTTGTTTGTCCCCTGATTGCAGGCAATGATTCTGTGATGGGTGTGCTGGCCGTCACCCGCATGCCATTTTTTCGCTTAATGTCGAAAACTTGCAAATGATGTCAGTCATCTTGGCCTATTACGCCGACAACATCCACCATGCGCCAAAAATCCACGAAATTTTGACCGAACTTCCCACCATGCCCACCATGTTCGCAGAAGAGCTAATGCGCCTGATGAGGATGCAGAAAAAAGTGGGCATTTCCAGCCAGATAGTGGCGATGACATTTGGCGGCTCTCAGGGTCGGGAAATTTCCGCCGAATTTTTGCGCATCAAACGTGGACTGGACCTTTATTGGCAAACTCAGGTCAACGGTCTGAGCGTCGTTTTGATCTTGCTGCCGTTCGCATCGCTGGCCGCAGAAGGTGGCTTTGTCCAGCGCATTGAAGATTGGCTTGTCGCGCGTTTTGGGGGCAACTTCGAGTCGCTGAACATTCGCTTGGACTCTATTGGCTTTGACCAGGACGACCCACTGCAAAAGCTGTTGAACGTTGTCAAGGGATGAGCCCCACATGAATTACGTCTACTGGGCTTGGGGCGCGATCCTAGCTGACCTTGGCATTTTTTTCAGCCCGCTGGTTTTTTCCAGTAGTTTGAGCGCATTTGCGGCTGTACTGTTGGTTCATGTTATCGCTTGTGCCATTGTGACCAGCTGTTGCTTTTTGTTGATGCCGCGACAATTTAGACTACCCAGAAAATTGGTGTGGGTGTATCTATTTAATTTTTCGTTTATCGCGCCGGTTTTGGGTGCTATTGGTTTGCTGTTTATGACACGCATCACATTGCGCCAGGCGGAAGAACAATCCCACCTTGCGGTTCCGGTATCCGTACTTTTGCCGGAGTACGACGTGCAAGGCAAGGATGTCACTCGCAAGGGACAAGGATCGATCCGCTCGCGCTTGGGGAAAAACGTTCCTGCCAATGTGCGGATGCAATCATTGCTGACCTTGCAGGCCGTACCCACCCGGGTCTCCAACCCCATTTTGGAAGAATTATTGAGCGACAGCACCGATGACGTTCGCTTGGTCGCTTTCGGCATGCTAGATGCCGAAGAAAAAAAACTGTCTGTGCTCATTCACCGGGAACGCGAGTTGCTTGAGCGCGAATTGACGCCTGAGCAACGTTACACGTGCTTGCGCCATCTGGCAGAACTGCATTGGGAACTGATTTATGCGTCGCTGGCACAAGGCGAGTTGCGACATCACATCTTGAGGCAAGCTCGCGAGTACCTTGAAAAGGCGCTGGCGCAGGGCGTGCAACTTAACTCAGGAATATGGTTTCTCAAGGGCCGTATTTTGTTGGCCCACGGAGAGATTGACGACGCCGAGCTTGCCTTGCAACAGGCAGTGACCTTGGGTCAACCCAAAATTTCCGTCTTGCCTTACTTGGCCGAAATTGCCTTCAAACGAAGGGAATTCGCGCTGGTAAAAACCTACATGCAAGACCTTGTCTACCTCAATGCAGCTTCCAGAACCCGCGCCATTGCGGACTTCTGGACGGGGGCCCACAACGTGAGTAATTTCAGTGACCGCCGATTCCTCCCCCACATCTGAACACAAGTTTCCGCATGCCGACAGTGTGGATGTACTGCTCCTATTGGAGGGTACCTTTCCATTCGTGGCAGGTGGCGTGTCGAGCTGGGTCAACCAGATCATTCGGGGCTTTCCCGAGCTGCGTTTTGGTGCCATCTTTATGGGCAGCCGTTCGCAGGACTACGGTGGCCTGCGCTATGCCCTGCCCGACAATCTGGTGCATCTGGAAACCACTTATCTTTTTGAGCAAAAAGACAATCCTCCGATCATGCCCGTCAATCCCCCCAAAGGATGCATGGCTGATGTAGAGCGTATGCATGAGTTGTTTGAAACCGATTTAAAACACCCGGACTGCACACGTCTTTTTTCCACTCTGATGGACGAAGCCGGGCCCGATGGCAGGCTCAGCCATGAAATGTTTCTCTACAGCAAAGAGTCTTGGGATTACATCAAAAAGAGCTACCGCCACCGCAGCACCGACCCCTCGTTTGTCGACTACTTCTGGACCATCCGAAACATCCACACCCCCTTCTGGCACCTACGTGAAGTGGCGCTGCGCTGCCCACAAGCCCGCATTTACCACGCGGTATCCACCGGCTATGCCGGCATCTTGGGAGTGCTGCTCAAACACCGCTCGAAAAAGCCGTTCATGCTCAGCGAACATGGAATTTATGTCAAAGAGCGCAAGATTGACCTGTACCAGGCCCAGTGGCTCAAAGACAACCGCAGCGTGTTCGAGCGCGACCCTTCGCGCGTGAGCTACTTCAGGCAGTTATGGATTCGGTTTTTTGAACATCTGGGCTACGTCACCTACCAAGCCGCCGACGACATCATTGCCCTGTACGAAGCCAATCGTCAGCGGCAATTACAGGAAGGTGCGCCGCCTGAGCGCACCACCAACATCCCCAATGGCATTGACGTCGAACGCTTTGCCCCCTTGCGCAGCCAGCTGCAAGCAACACCGCCCCCGGTTCTTTGCTTGATCGGGCGCGTGGTGCCTATCAAAGACATCAAAACTTTTATTCGCGCCATGCGCACGGTGGTCAGCCGGCTTCCTGAAGCCGAGGCTTGGATTGCCGGACCGGAAGATGAGTCGCCCGGCTACGCCCGGGAGTGCCACGAGCTGGCCGAACAACTCGGACTGACCGACAAGGTGAAATTTCTTGGTTTTCAAAAACTCACTGACATCTTGCCCAAAGTCGGTCTGGTAGTGCTGAGCTCCATCAGCGAGGCCTTGCCGCTGATGATTCTGGAAGGCTATGCAGCAGGCATCCCCACGCTATCCACCGATGTTGGCTCCTGCCGCCAATTGGTGTTTGGCCTGCCCGGTGAAGACGAGGCGATTGGGCCATCCGGGCGGGTGGTGCGTATTGCCGACCCCGAGGCCTTGGCGCAAGCCGCTCTGGAACTGCTGCAAGATGCCGGGCAATGGCAGCGCGCCAGTGCGGCGGCCATCAGGCGGGTGGAAAAATACTACGATCAACACATCATGTTCGACCGCTACCGCGCGCTTTACGACAAGAACTTCAAATGGCAGGCATAGGGTTCGAATTACGCAAACTGCTCAAGAAGCAGACCTACGCAGGCCTGCTGCAGGCCTATGCCTTTGCCGGCATCATCAGCTCGGGGCCTTGGGTACTGTCAATCATCGGCATCATGCTGATTGGCCTGTTCAGCATGGGCGTGGTGGTCCCGCAATCGGCCATTGCGCAGTTTCAGGTCACGGTAACCTACCTGTTTCTCACATCCTTGATCGTGACCGGCTTGGTGCAGCTGTCCTTTACCCGGTTTGTGGCCGACCGCACCTTCGCCAAAGATGAAGCAGCAATTTTGCCCAACTTCAACGGGCTGATCTTGGTGGCCATGAGTGTGAGCATTTTGCTGGCGCTGCCATTCGTGATATTTTTGTTTCCGCAGCAATCCGTTTTGTACCGGCTTCTCTTTGTGATGGGCTTGGCGGTGATGTCAGCCATCTGGATCGCCACCGTGTTCCTGACCGGCATGAAACACTACCGTGCCATCGTGCTGATTTTCTTTTTGGGTTACAGCGCAACACTCATTTTCGCCCTGCTGTTTCGGCGCTTGCTGGGCATGGAAGGGCTGCTGCTGGGCTTCGTGCTGGGCCATTACCTGCTGTTAATGGGCATGATCTGGCTGGTTTACCGCAACTACTACTCTGATCATTTCATTGCTTTTGACATCTGGCGACCCGGTGCCATGTACACCAGCCTGATGGCAGCGGGTTTTCTGTTCAACCTAGGCGCTTGGGTGGACAAACTCATGTTCTGGTACTACCCGGACACCGGCCAGGCGGTGATTGGTCCACTGCACGCCTCGGTCATCTACGACTTCCCGATTTTTCTGTCCTACCTGTCGGTCATCCCCGGTATGGCCATCTTTCTGGTGCGCATTGAAACCGATTTTGTCGAGTTTTACGTCAAGTTCTACGACGCTGTACGCGAAGGGGCCACACTGGACTTTATCGAGCGCATGCGCAACCACATGGTCTACCACGTGCAGCGGGGCTTGTTTGACATTGCCAAAATCCAGGCCATCACCGTGCTCATTACCTTTGCCCTGGGTGGCGTTTTACTCGAGTGGCTCGGCATCTCCACGCTGTACCTGCCTCTTTTGTACGTAGACGTCGTGGGCGCTGCGCTGCAGGTGGTTCTGCTAGGCATTTTGAACGTTCTTTTTTACCTGGACCAGCGCCGCTCAGTGGTGTTGCTGACCGCGCTGCTACCGTTAAGCAATTTTGTCCTGACGGCCATTTCGCTGCAACTCGGCGCTGCCTGGTTTGGCTACGGCTTCGCTTTGGCCATGCTGATCACCGTGCTGGTCGGCATCTGGATATTGAGCCGGAAACTCGAAGCACTGGAATACCAGACGTTCATGCTGCAGTAGTTGTCAATTTTCTTAGCGATTGGAATCTGGGTAGGCGTGAAATCAAGGAACTATTCATACACTTCCGATTGCTTGTCACGCGCGGTTTCGCCATTCAATTTGGTGAAAAAATGAAAACGGGGGCCGGGCTCGAATGACAAAAAAATTCAATCGAAGTTCTGAATAACCCTCTCTAATCAGGTGATTAGTCCGAACCGAAAGATAGTCCTGCATCAGAAGGCAACGATAATCAAATCACTCTAATTCACTAAAGTACAGCCCATGAAAAGCGCTCTCATATTGACCACCCTAGTTTTGGCAGCCGGCTTGGCTAACGCCAGCATCGTTTCCGGATCTGTGACCAAGGTATCGCCCGATAAAGCCAGGGACAACCTCTTCAAGATCAAAACTCCTACTGATACCAAACCTCTTTCCGTTATCAATGTCAACAAAAACGACACTGTTTTTGGGTTCGACGAGCAGCAAAACGTGCAGTTTGGTGCTGCCCCTTCTTTCGATAAAACTGGCCTCACCGGCGTCAATGCCAACACATGGGTGTCCAGCCATTATGTGTACTTTGACCCGAAAATCAGTCAGAACATCCAAGGAACGGTGACTTTTTCCGACACTATTTTGGGCGTTTATTTCACCAAAAATAGCTTGTGGGCAAGTCATGACGAGTTTGGACTGGCTTCCAACGTTACTTACAACTATGCCAATTTGATAGGTTTGGAAAATGGTGACCGTTCCCATACATCAATCCTCGGCAATGTCCTTTCGTTTAACTGGACTGCCAGCAGCCCTGGTGACCACATTCGCGTCATCACAGCCGCTGTTCCTGAACCAGAAACCTACGCCATGCTGTTGGCCGGCTTGGGGCTGATCGGCACCATTGCCCGCCGCCGCAAGGCAGCGCAGGCTTAATACGCTTTTTCGCAGCCTGAACAAGGGAGCTTCGGCTCCTTTTTTTATTTTTAAGTCCGAAAAAAATGTGTATGGAGTCGCCCATTGTCCGAAAACATGAGCCCAAACTCCCATTTTTTTCTATTCACCAAACCTTTTTGTTTACCCACCCCATCTTGAAAGCCTGACAATTGCCCTTATCATTAGCACTCATAAGATCTGAGTGCTAACAGCGCATCGTCCTGCCGCACCAGCTCTTACTGTTGATAAGTGTCGGTTTTTTCAAATTGGCACTTTTTTAATGTTTAACCTCTGTTTCAAAACTTTAAGGAGATCTCATGAAACTTCGCCCTTTGCACGATCGCGTGATTGTTAAACGTGTCGAAAACGAAACCAAAACCGCCTCGGGCATCGTGATTCCTGACAGTGCTGCTGAAAAGCCTGATCAAGGTGAAGTCTTGGCCGTGGGCCCTGGCAAGAAGAATGACAAGGGCGAAATCAGCCCGATGGCCGTCAAAGTGGGCGATCGCGTTCTGTTCGGCAAATACAGCGGCCAAACAGTCAAAGTCTCGGGCGACGAACTCCTCGTGATGAAAGAGGATGATTTGTTCGCTGTGGTTGAGCAGTAAACCAGTTCGCTATTAATTTAATAGCTGGTTGCGCAATATCCATGTGCGCCAGCGGCATATTTAACATATATTTTAGGAGCCAAACATGGCAGCAAAAGACGTAGTATTCGGCGGCGAAGCCCGCGCACGCATGGTTGAAGGCGTGAACATCTTGGCCAACGCGGTCAAAGTCACTTTGGGCCCCAAAGGCCGTAACGTGGTGCTGGAGCGCTCTTTCGGCGCCCCCACCGTGACCAAGGACGGCGTGTCCGTCGCCAAAGAGATCGAACTCAAAGACAAGCTGCAAAACATGGGCGCGCAGATGGTCAAGGAAGTCGCTTCCAAAACCTCTGACATCGCTGGCGACGGCACCACCACTGCCACCGTGCTGGCCCAAGCCATCGTGCACGAAGGCATGAAGTACGTGGCCGCCGGCATGAACCCGATGGACCTCAAGCGCGGTATCGACAAGGCTGTTTCAGCCCTGATCACCGAGCTGAAGAAGGCTTCCAAAGCCACTACCACCTCCAAAGAAATCGCCCAAGTGGGCTCCATTTCCGCCAACTCTGACGAAGCCATCGGCAAGATCATTGCTGACGCCATGGACAAAGTCGGCAAAGAAGGCGTGATCACCGTGGAAGACGGCAAGTCTCTGGACAGCGAACTCGACGTGGTTGAAGGCATGCAGTTTGACCGCGGTTACCTGTCGCCCTACTTCATCAACAACCCCGAAAAGCAAGCCGCTTTGCTGGACAACCCGTTCGTGCTGCTGTACGACAAGAAGATCAGCAACATCCGTGACCTGCTGCCGACCCTGGAGCAAGTGGCCAAGTCGGGCCGTCCTCTCTTGATCATTGCTGAAGATGTCGAAGGCGAAGCGCTGGCAACTTTGGTGGTCAACACCATCCGCGGCATCCTGAAAGTGGTCGCCGTCAAGGCCCCTGGCTTTGGTGACCGTCGCAAGGCCATGCTGGAAGACATCGCCATCCTGACCGGCGGCAAGGTCATTGCTGAAGAAGTCGGCATGTCGCTCGAAAAAGTGACTTTGGCTGACCTGGGTTCTGCCAAGCGCATCGAAGTGGGCAAAGAAAACACCATCATCATCGACGGTGCTGGCGCTGCTGCTGACATCGAAGCCCGCGTCAAACAAGTGCGCGTTCAAATCGAAGAAGCCACGTCTGACTACGACCGCGAAAAACTGCAAGAGCGCGTTGCAAAATTAGCTGGCGGTGTGGCCGTGATCAAGGTGGGCGCTGCCACCGAAGTCGAAATGAAAGAGAAAAAAGCCCGCGTCGAAGACGCCCTGCACGCGACCCGCGCTGCGGTGGAAGAAGGCATTGTGGCTGGCGGCGGCGTGGCCTTGCTGCGCGCCAAGCAAGCGGCTGGCGTGGTCAAGGGTGAAAACTCTGACCAAGACCACGGCATTGCCCTGGTGCTGAAAGCCATCGAAGCGCCCCTGCGCGAAATCGTGTTCAACGGCGGCGGCGAAGCCTCTGTGGTGGTGAACGCTGTGTTGGCCGGCAAGGGCAACTACGGCTACAACGCTGCCAACGAAACCTATGGCGACATGATTGAAATGGGTATTCTGGACCCCACCAAGGTGACCCGCACGGCGCTGCAAAACGCAGCGTCTGTGGCCTCTTTGATGTTGACTACTGAGTGCATGGTGGCCGAGTCTCCCAAGGCTGAGTCCGGCGGCGGCATGGGTGGCGGCGACATGGGTGGCATGGGCGGCATGGGTGGTATGGGCGGCATGGGCATGTAATTTGCCCAGTGTTCCTTGCCTGAAGGCGTATGGCGGCGTTGCAAACGCTGTGGCCGTACCGGTGGTACAGTCAGCCGCATTTGCGACTTGCCATGCACCTTCATGCTGCATCAAGTAGCTTTATTGGGCTCGGGCACGCATAAAACAAAAAACCCGCCAAGCGCAAACTTGGCGGGTTTTTTGTATTTAATTGCTACATTTTTTGTAGCTACTCGCGCAGGCTCCACTTGCGGAAGTGGCCAATTTTGCTTGCATTTTTCAGGCAAACTCACCAGTGCCAAACCTACCGCTGCATCACACCATCCTGCAGCGGCGCAGCCAAGCCTTTTCCATCTCCACCGCCAAAAACACCACCGCC
Source organism: Candidatus Rhodoferax bjergmarkensis (assembly GCA_016708345.1). GTDB lineage: Bacteria > Pseudomonadota > Gammaproteobacteria > Burkholderiales > Burkholderiaceae_C > Rhodoferax > Rhodoferax bjergmarkensis. The sequence continues at coordinate 409,098 of JADJFX010000003.1, read as the reverse complement.
GAAGCACCCAGGCAGATCAGCAATTCCACCAGACTCAGGGCTTCTGTTTTGAAAACAGGGTTCAGCGCTGGCACATATATCGTTGCCATCTGCAGCGCAAAGGTCAGCAGCACGGCACCTAACAAGGGCCGATTGGAGCCCAGGCCCAAACGCCACAGCGACTCGGTTTCTGACCGGATGGCCAGCACATGCGCCATTTGTGAAAGGGTGAGCACGGTAAATACCATGGTTTGCCAGTGCGCGTGGCCGGTGGCGCTGGCCCAGGCCTGCACCGACAGGCACAGGCCGCCAATCAGCAAGCCAACCCACAAAATATGCTGCCACATGCCTTGGGCAAACAGGTTTTCCTGTGGTGGGCGCGGGGGCCGGCGCATGATGCCGCGCTCGGCCGGTTCAGCGGCCAGCGCCAGGCCCGGCAAGCCGTCGGTGACGAGGTTGACCCACAGGATGTGAATGGGCAGCAACGGGATCGCCAGGCCCAGCATGGGGGCCAGAAAAATGGTCCAGATTTCGCCGGAGTTGCCGGTCATGGCGTAGCGGACGAATTTGCGGATGTTGTCGTAGATGCGCCGCCCTTCGCGCACGGCTGCCACGATGGTGGCAAAGTTGTCGTCCAGCAGCACCAAACTGGACGCCTCGCGCGCGACATCGGTGCCGCCACGACCCATGGCAACGCCAATATCGGCCTGCTTCAGTGCGGGCGCGTCGTTGACGCCGTCGCCGGTCATCGCCACAAACTCTCCGCGCGCTTGCAGGGCCTGGACAATGCGGATTTTCTGCGCCGGATCGACCCGCGCGTACACCCGCACACTGGCCACGCGGGCCTGCAAGGTCTGTTCATCCAGTAATGCCAACGCCTGACCGGTCAGCACTTCAGTTTCGCCTTCCTTTACGATACCCAATCGCCGCGCAATGGCCAGCGCCGTGGCCGGGTGGTCGCCGGTGATCATGACCGGCGTGATACCGGCCGTGAGGCAGTCTTGCACCGCCGCCTGGGCCTCGGGACGCGGCGGGTCCATCAAGCCGACCAGTCCGATCAAACACAGCCCGGATTCCACCGCCTGGGTGGCACCGGGCGCGGGCAAGGCACCGTGGTGACGCCTGGCCAAAGCCAGCACCCGCAAGCCCTGCGCGGCCAGCACATCGGCTGCCGCCAAAACGGCCTCGGCCTGCAGCGCAACCGGGCCGCCCGCTTGCCATTGGGAGACACACAGCGGGATCACCGATTCGGGCGCACCCTTGGTGTAGGCGACCAAGCCATCACCCGCTTGGTGCACGGTGCTCATGCGCTTGCGCTGCGAGTCAAACGGCAGCTCTTGCACCCGTGCAAACTGGGTGTCCAGCGCCGTTTTGTCAAACCCGGCCAGCGCGGCCACCTCGGCGAGCGCGGTCTCGGTTGGGTCACCCTTCCACAGCCCTTCAGCATTGCGGCTGGCGTCGTTGCACAGGGCCCCAGCGCGCAGCAGTTCCTGGTGCAGCGGCCCCGGTGCCGCCTTGCTTGCGTCACCCGGCAACCAGGTCTGACCACCGGCCAGCAGCAGTTCGGCATGCATGCGGTTTTGCGTCAAGGTGCCGGTTTTGTCGGAACAGATGAAGGTGACCGAGCCCAGCGTTTCCACCGAAGGCAGACGGCGCACCAAGGCATTGAGGGCCACCATGCGCTTGGCCCCCAGCGCCAGCAACACCGTCACCACCGCAGGCAGCGCCTCGGGGATGGCGGCAACGGCCAGGCTGACGGCGGTGAGCATCATCAGCAGCGGGTCTTCGCCGCGCAGCACACCGACCCCAAAAATAAGCACGCAGATAGCGATCACCACCAGCGCCAGCCGTTTTCCAAAGGCGGCCAGGCGCTGCTGCAGCGGCGTGCTGCGCTCGGTGTCACGGTCCAGCAAGCCGGCCACTTTGCCCAGCTCGGTGGCCATGCCGGTGGCCACCACCAGACCTCTTGCACGGCCATGCAGCGCTGTGGTGCCCTTGAACGCCATATTCAGCCGGTCGCCCAGCGCATGAACTTTCCCCGTCAGGGTGGAAACATCTTTTTCGACCGCCACCGACTCCCCGGTGAGTGAAGACTCATCCACCTTGAGCTGGGCAATCTCGATCAGTCGCAGGTCAGCGGGCACCTGGTTGCCGGCCTCCAGCAGCACAATGTCGCCCGGCACCAGCGCCGTGGCAGCCACCACCTGCACCTGCCCGCCGCGCAACACGGTGGCTTGAGTAGTGGCCAGTTGCTGCAATGCGGCCATGGCCTTGTCGGCCCGCCAGGCTTGCACTAAACCGATACCCGCGTTGAGCAGCACGATGACCACGATAGCCAGCGTGTCCACCAGTTCGCCGATAAGGCCTGACACCACCGCAGCGCCCAGCAGCACCAGCACCATGAAGTCTTTGAACTGGTCGAAAAACCGGGCTCCCAGGCTGCGCGGCGCACGGCCCTGGATTTCATTGGGGCCGTGCTGTTCGGCGCGGCTTCTGGCCTCGTCTTCGTGCAGGCCATGCGCCGGGTCAACACCATGGCGGCTGGCCAGCTTCAGCGCATCATGCAGGTGCCAGTGGTCGGCGGGATGCGGGGAAGACGCTTCGGTCATGGCTGGTTTAACGCCATGTCAACCCATCATTCCATGTCATCAGGCTCGGGCTCTTCACTTGCCTTGACGATCAGCACCGGTACACCGGCTGCGTGCAAAACTTCATTCGACACCGAACCCAGCAAGGCACTGCGCAGGGGGCTGGTGCCGCTGGCCCCCATCACCACCAGATCGCAGGCAAAGCGCTCCACAATATCCACCAAGGTGTGGGCCGGGTCGCCCGAGGCCACTTCGCTCTCAAAGGCGATACCAGCTTGCGTGAGCAAGGCCTGGGCTGCTTGCAGCGTGTGGGCACCGGCCGCGGCGCTCACTTCCTCGATGACCTGGGGATCGTGGGCCACTACCAGCTCGTACAAAGTGGCGGGTTCCTGCACATTGGCCAGCACTGCAGTGGTTTGCAAACCCTGCTTGGCCATGTTGATGGCAAAGCGAACGGCTGCCAGCGACACATCAGAACCATCCACAGGCAATAATATCTTCATTTTTTTCTCCGAATTGATTGTGATGTTGAACGTCCCAAGCGTAGACCACCCCCTTGGTCGCTGCCTTGAGGTGAGTCAATATACGCCAGTCTTGCCGCAAAACTGTTTTTCATGACCCAACTTGTTTTTCTTCCCGGTCTGGCCACCGACGCAGTGATCTGGCACGCCCAGCTGGCCGCCATGCCGCCCCACATTCACGCGGTGGTGAGCGATGTGCATGCGCGCCAGACCACATTGCAGGAAATGGCCGCCACCTTGCTGGCGGAACATCCGGGCGAATTGATTCTGTGCGGTGCCTCGCTGGGCGGCAAACTGGCCATGGAGGCGGTGCGCCAGGCACCGCAGCGCATCAAGGGCCTGGCGCTGCTGGGCACCAATGCCCGCCCCGAAACCGAGGCCATGCGCTCACTGCGCGAGGCCGCCATTGACATGTTTGCCCAAGGGCGCGTCAAAACCCTGCTCACCGTGAACCTGCCCAATGCCTTTCACCCCAGCCGCGTACAGGACAGCGTACTCCTGCAAACCTACCTTGATGTGGTGCTGCGCGCAGGTGCCGAGCAGCTGATCCGGCAAAACCGGGCGCTGATGGAACGACCCGACGCCAGATTGCATCTGGGCGAGGTCAAATGCCCGACGCTGGTGCTGTGCGGCGACTCGGACCGGCTGACCCCCCCCGAATGCTCACGCGAGATTGCCGAGCTGATCCCGGGCGCGCAACTGGTGCTGATCCCCGAGTGCGGCCACATGCTGACCATGGAGCGCCCCCAGGAAGTGAATGCCGCACTGCTGGCCTGGCTGGCTGTGGTGGCACCCGCGCCCCCCCAAATTGCCTGATTAAGTCTGCGCCAAGCTGCGCACCTTCAGGGCCAGGCGCTCATTCACCACGGGCGAGACAAACTTGTCCACCTCGCCGCCCAGCGTGGCAATTTCACGCACAAAGGTGCTGGAGATGAACTGGTATTTATCACTGGGCGTCAAGAAAACCGTTTCGACCTGCGGCATCAGGCTGCGGTTCATGCCCGCGAGCTGAAACTCGTAGTCAAAATCGGTCACGGCGCGCAGGCCGCGCACCATCGCCTTGCCACCGCGCGACACGACAAAGTCACGCAGCAAGCCGGAAAAACTCTCCACCCGAACCTGCGGGTAGTCCTTGACCGCCTCGCGCACCATGTCGATGCGCTCATTGAGCGAAAACATGGCTTTTTTGTGGTGCCCCGCCGCCACGGCCACGATGAGGTGGCCAAACAGTTGGGTGGCCCGGCGCACCACGTCTTCGTGGCCCAGGGTCATGGGGTCAAAAGTGCCGGGGTACACGGCAATCACATCATGGGTCATCATCTAATCTTTCAGGTGAACTTCAAGCCAGACGCTTGAGCAAATGGGCATGCACGGCACCAGCCTTTAAATGCCGGTGCACGGTCAGTGCGGCGCTTGCAAGCTTGTCATCCGACCACAGTACGGGCGATTCAAGGTAAACAAAGCCTTCCGGCGTCACCGCACGACCTGCCGCTTGCAGGGCCGGCTCAAACAGATCGGAGTCAAAGGGTGGGTCCACAAACACGCAGTCCATGCTGGCGGGTGCCAGGTGCTTGAGGGCGGCGATGCCGTCGCCGCGCACCACTTGAATGGCACTGGCCGCCAGCTGAATCTGCACTCGCTTGAGCTGCATCACCAGCGCCGCGTCATGCTCGACCAGCGTGACTTCTTTGGCACCGCGCGAGGCGGCTTCAAAGCCCAGCGCGCCGGTACCGGCAAAGGCGTCAATGCAGCGCCAGCCGGTCAAATCCTGACCCAGCCAGTTGAACAAAGTTTCGCGCACCCGGTCGGGCGTGGGCCGCAGGCCGGGCTTGTCCGCCACCGCCAGCTTGGTGCGTTTCCATTGACCGCCGATGATGCGAACCTCATGGGCATGCACTGCACGGGAGCGAATGGGGCGCGGCGGGCGCTCGTTGGGGTTGATGGGTTTGGCGTGTTTTTGTTTCATTGGGATCAATTCTGAAAGCTTTATCGGGCATCGGGCAACAGCTCGACAGGCTCTGATTTCAACACCTCGCGCTGCTTTTGGTAGCGCTCGTAGTTGCCTGAAATGTTTTGCAGGCAAGCCCGCATGTCTTGCGGGTTGGGCAGCTTTTCACAGGCATTGCGCTGGGCCATTTGCTGCGAGTGGTACAGCGTGTCGCAAGCACTCAGGGCAAGCAGCAGGAGGGCAATGCCGGTCTTTGGGTACATCTTGATCACTTGGCTGACGGTTCAGCACCGAGCACCACCGTCACCATTTTTTCTGGCTGCAGTTTGCGTGCAAAAGCTGCCTTGACGTCGGCTGCGGTGAGCTTGTCGACTTGCTGCGTCCAGGTGTCCAGGTAATCGAGAGGCAAGTTGTTCCAGGCAATGTTGGCCACGTTGTCCAGCAGTTTTCGGTTGCTGTCAATGCGCAGGGCAAAGCCGCCAATCAGGTTGTCTTTGGCCGCCTGCAGCTCTGCTTCTCTGGGGCCATGGGTAACAAAGTCGGCCACCACCCCGGTGGCGACCTGTACGGCTTCCTTGGCTTGATCGGGCCGGGTTTGAAACCCCAGGGTAAAGGCACCGGCGTGCAGGCCGGGGGCAAAGTAGCTGTACACGCTGTAAACCAAACCGCGCTTTTCACGCACCTCTTTCATCAAACGCGACACAAAACCGCCGCCGCCCAAGGTGTAATTGCCCGCCACCAAGGCAAAAAAGTCGGGGTCTGTGCGCTTGTAGCCGGGCTGACCCATCAACACATGCGCCTGTGCGGAGTCAAACGTGATGGATTTTTCAACCGGCTGCGTCAACGCTGCCACCTCGTCAACCGGCGGTAGCGCTGCGCAGGTGGCCGCACCCTGGCCGGCCACTTTGGCCTGCAGGCGTGCAAACAACTGTGTCACCAGCGCATCGGCCTGCGCCCGATTGACAGCACCCACCAGCGAGACCTTGGCGCGGCAAGGCACGATCAGTGCGCTGTGCAAAGCCTTCATGGCGTCCACATCAATACGGGCCAGTGAGGCCTCGGTCATTTCAAAGCCGTAGGGGTGCTGGCCATACACCGCGGTGTTGAAGGCACGCGCCGCGAGGGTGGCCGGGCGGGTGTTGGCCTCCCGGATGGCTGCGTTCAGGGTTTCACGCTCGCGCAACCAGATTTTTTCGGGGAAGGCGGGTTCGCCCAGCTCTCTGGCGGCCAGTTGAACGGCTTTGTCAAGCAGGTCGGGGTAGGTCAGGGAGCGCAGCGAAAAACTCATACGGTCGGCACTGGCATCGGCCCCAAACGAAGCCCCCAGGTCGGCCCAAGCCTCGCCCAGTTCATTTTCATCCAGTGCTGGCGCGCCGTCAGGGCCGCCAAGCAAGCCTTTGTTGCTCATGCTGGCGGTGACATCGGCCAGCCCGGCCTGTAGTGGCGGGTCACGGCGGCTGCCGGCGTCAAAATCAATCTGCAGGTCCAGCATCGGGATCACCGGGCTTTGCATTAAAAACACCTGCACCCCGGTGGGCTGGGTCTAGTGTTCGATGGGAATGCCCGCTGCCCAAGAATTCAGGTTAAAAAGGCCGATTGCGCACGTAAACATTGCGCGAGCAGCTATAGTTTTGATAGTATTCATAGTTGTAATCATCAGCTTGTGCTCAGTGCCGGGAGCCCTTGAGGGGCGGGCGGGGCTTGCGCGTCTTGTCCAGCGGCTGCGGCAGCAGGACGGCCACCGTGAGCTGATCATCAGCAAAATACTTGCCTGCCACCGCCTGCACCTGTTCGGCCGTGACGGCGCGCAAGCGGGCAATCAGCTGTTCACTGGCATCGAGTGGCCGCCCCTGCACCCAATGGCTGCCCAATTCGCGGGCCTGGTTGAAGAGGGAGTCGAGCTTGTACACCTGGCTGGCCACCCACTGGGTTTTGACGCGGTTAAGCTCAGCCTCGGTGACGCCCTCGCGGGCAATGCGCGCGACCTGCTCGCGCAGTGCAAGCTCAACTTGGGCGGCGGTCTTGCCCTTCGCTGGCACCCCTTCGAGCATGAAGAGTTGGGGCCCGCGCCCCCACAAACCGTTGTAAGAGCCTGCACTGTCGGCCACCCGGTTGTCCCCTTGCATCAAAGCGCGCTCCAGCCGCGCACCGGTGTAGCCGTCAAGCACAGCCGACAGCACCGTCAGGGCCAGCGCATCAGCATCACCGGCCTGCGCGCCATCAACTGATGTGAGGCTGGGCACCTTGTAGGCCAGCGCCACATAAGCCTGCTCCGCCGGGGCTTTGAAATCCATGCGCCGCACCCCCACCTGCACCGGCTCCTCACGTGGCTTGCGCGCCGGCACAGCCCTGGCAGGCACGCTGCCGTAGTATTTTTCAGCCAGAACACGTACTTGCGCTACGTCCACATCACCAGCCACCACCACTGCCGCATTGGCGGGCACATACCAGCGCAGGAAAAATTCACGTGCGTCGGCGGGGTCATGGCCTGCAAGTCGCTCATCCAGCCGACAATTGGACGGCGATACGGAGATGCTACAAAAACTGCAGCATTGAGCGCTTCATTCATGAGCGCGCGCGGGCTATCTTCGGTTCGAAGGCGGCGCTCTTCCTTGACCACCTCAATTTCCTTTTTGAACTCTTCATCAGGCCACTGGTTGTGGGCAAAGCGGTCGGCCTCCAGCATCATCACGTCTTCCAAACGGTTGGCCGGAATTTGCTGGTAGTAGCCGGTGTAGTCTTTGGCCGTGAAGGCATTTTCACGCCCGCCCAGCGCTGCCACCCTGCGCGAAAACTCGCCTGCCGGGATTGTGGGCGTGCCCTTGAACATCAAATGCTCCAGCACATGTGCCACGCCCGAGGCACCATCGACCTCATCCATCGACCCCACCCGCAGCCACAGCATGTGGACCGCCGTGGGTGCCCGTCGGTCAGGTTTGACAATGAGCGTCATGCCGTTGGCCAGCGTGAACTGCTCCACGGTGGGCGGTGTTTGCGCGCTGGCGGGCAGGCTGCTGGCCAAGCCAGCCACAAGGCAAAACAAGGAAGCTAAATAAGTTGAAAATCTTTTCATCTGGCGTTTCATCTGGTTTGGCATTTTGCGTTGCGTTTGCGTTGCGTTTTGCGTTTCATAGAATGCAGTGATTCTAAGAAGCCTGCACATGTTTAGTTTTTTCAAAAAGAAATCTCCCCCAGCGCCTGCCACTCCAGCAGCCAGCCCAGCCCCTGCCACTGCGCAGACGCCACCTTTGCCCCCACTGCCAGGCAGCACAAAGCCTGCCAGCGGCGGTTCGCTGATTGGCAGTGCGCTGGTCACTCCCATTGACATTCCGCTGCCCGGTGCCGCAGCGCCAGAGCGTCAAAAGTGGCAGGACAAGCTCAAATCGGGCCTGGGGCGCACCGCCTCCAGCATTTCTGCCGCGTTTGGCGGCACTCAGATTGACGAAGCCCTATACGAAAACCTGGAAGACGCCCTGCTGATGTCCGACGCCGGTGTCGCGGCCACCCAGTTTTTGATTCAGGAGCTGCGCCGCAAGGTGCATGACACCGGCATCACGCACCCGGTCGCCCTGAAAAACGTGCTGGTAGCCTCGCTTACCGAGTTGCTCAAGCCACTGGAAAAACCCTTGGTCATCGGCCAGTACCTGCCTACCGTCATCATGGTAGCTGGCGTGAACGGCGCGGGCAAAACCACCTCCATCGGCAAACTCACGGCCCATCTGTCCAACCAAGGGGCCAGCGTGCTGCTGGCTGCGGCAGACACCTTCCGGGCGGCGGCGCGTGAGCAACTGAGCGTCTGGGCTGACCGCAACACGGTGGACATCATCAGCCAGGAAGGCGGTGACCCAGCCGCCGTGGCGTTTGACGCCGTCAGCGCTGGCAAGGCACGGGGCAAGGATGTGGTGCTGGTGGACACCGCCGGGCGTCTGCCCACCCAGCTGCACCTGATGGAAGAGCTGAAAAAGATCAAGCGCGTGGTGCAAAAGGCTGGTGACACCCGTGTCGCCGCCGGGCCGCCCCAAGGCGACACAGCCCCCACGGGGGGCAGCGCAGCACACGAAGTGACAAGCGTGGGGGCGGGCATCCCGCCGCATGAAGTGCTGCTGGTGATTGACGGCAACACGGGGCAAAACGCCGTCACCCAAGTCAAGGCATTTGACGACGCCCTGCAACTCACGGGCCTGATCGTCACCAAGCTCGACGGCACCGCCAAAGGTGGCGTGCTGGCGGCCATTGCGCGCGAGCGGCCGATTCCGGTTTACTTTATTGGCGTGGGTGAGCAACTGGACGACATTGAAACCTTCAATGCCCGCGAGTTTGCGCAGGCCCTGCTGGCCTGAGCAGCATGAAAAAACACCCCAGAACCTGTGCAACGCCAAAGTCGCAAGCACCCCGATTCACCGTGACGAAACAAGTCTCGCAGGGTACACTGCGGCTATTTCCATAAACTGCTTGCCAAATGACGCAACTCGTCGACAACCTAGCTGATCTGACTGCCCTGCGGGATCGAGATGCGCTTGACATCGCGCTGGTCAGCGCCGTTCATGACATGTTGCAGCCCAATTCCACAGCCATCTGCCGCGTGGTGGGTGATGCCGGTAGCGAACGCTGGCGCACTTGTGCGCAGTTGCTGCAAGGGCAGTCGCAGCCCACCTGCGATTCGGCATGGGCCGACCTTGACTCGCTGCCTACCCTGAGCGACAAACCGCTGCGCCAGCAAGCCACCAAAACACACCAAATCCTGCAGACTGAGGGTGCCCCCAGTCTCACTCTTTTTCCGCTCAAGGGCAATCTGGACTCCATCGGTGTGCTGGAAATCACCACCGAACAGCCGCTGACGGCAGAACTCAAACGCTTGGTCAGCGGTGTGCTTCGGCTGTACCTCAATTTTCAGGCGCTGCTGGACTATGGCGAGCGCGACGCGCTGACCGAGCTGCTCAATCGCAAGACCTTTGACGGCGCGTTCCTCAAAGCCACACTGGAGCAAAACCGGGCTGACTTGGCTGAAGAGCAAGCCCCCGAAGACCGACGCAGCCATGCACCGGCAGGCACTTACTGGCTGGTCATGATCGACATTGACCACTTTAAGCATGTCAATGACAACTTTGGCCACCTGATTGGCGACGAAGTGCTGCTTCTGCTGGCACGCCTGATGCGCTCGTGCTTTCGGTTTCACGACCAGCTCTACCGCTTTGGCGGCGAAGAGTTTGTGGTGCTCATGCGTTGCAACGGCGAAGACGAGGCTGCCGCAGTGCTGGAGCGCCTGCGCGCCACTACCGAGGCCTACCAGTTCCCGCAGGTGGGCACCATCACCATCAGCATTGGTTTTTCCGAGGTCAAAACCGGCGACACGCCCAGTGCGGCCTTCGAGCGCGCTGACAAGGCCGTGTACCACGCCAAAGGCCACGGACGCAACCAGGTGTGCAGCCATGCTGCCCTGATAGCCAGCGGCGACCTGGTCGAACAAGCCGCCAATGTTGGCGACATGGAACTCTTTTAACGCTTGCACTGAGGGGTGATTCAGCGCTCCCTGCCGTTGCACTGGCGGTGGTCTTTGTACACTTGGGGCCATGACAACCCTACTTCCCCGCATAGAAATCGAAAGCGCCCCGCAGCCCACTGCCGCCGTGATCTGGCTGCATGGTCTGGGAGCCGACGGCAACGACTTTGCCTCCTTGGTGCCCCAACTGGACCTGCGCCAGTGTCCGCCCATCCGTTTTATCTTTCCGCACGCACCCAGCATGCCCATCACCCTCAATGGCGGCTACGTCATGCCGGCCTGGTATGACATTGCGAGTCCCTCACTGGTGAGCCGCCAGGACGCCAACGGCATTCAAAAGTCTGAGCGCGCCATCACGGCGCTGATCGAGCAACAGGTTGCGCGCGGCATACCGTACCAAAACATCGTGCTGGCCGGTTTTTCTCAAGGCTGCGCCATGGCCTTGCACACCGGGCTCCGGTTTGCCCACCCGCTGGCAGGTATTGTGGCGCTGTCTGGCTACTTGCCGCTGGCAGACCGTTTTGCCGATGAGCGCCATGCAGCCAATGCCAAAACACCCATCTTCATGGCACACGGCACCCAAGACCCGGTGGTGGTGCTGGCGCGCGGCGAAGACTCCCGCAACGCACTGCTCAAACTGGGCCACACAGTGAACTGGCATACCTACCCCATGGAGCACAGCGTGCATCCAAGGGAGGTTGCTGACATTTCCACCTTTTTAACCCAAGTGCTGGGAGCTGGTGCCCGTGCCACGCAAAGTCAGTAACAAGCCTGCAGGCGGGCTCACGCTGGGCATCGACTTTGGCACCTCCAACTCCGCTGCCGCACTGATTGACCCGAACGGCCAATTGCAGGTGGTCCCGCTGGACGGCCAGCGCGCCGAAATGCCCACCGCCCTCTTTTTTGCCAGCGAGACACACACCGTCTGTTTTGGCACTGAAGCCATGCAGGCCTACCTGAGCGGCACCGAGGGGCGCTTGCTGCGCTCCCTCAAAAGCCTGCTGGGCAGCCCCCTGATGGATGAGTACACCGCTGTCAACCACCAATCGATGCTCTTTTTTGACATCGTGGTGCTGTTTTTCAAGGAACTCAAGCGCCGCTGCGAGGCCCATGTGGGGCAGCCGATTGAGCGCGCCATGCTGGGGCGACCGGTGCATTTTGTCGACGACAACCCCGAGCGCGATGCACTGGCGCAAGCCACTTTGGGACGCGCCGCAACCCAGGCCGGCTTCAGCCAGATCGCCTTCGCGCTGGAGCCGATTGCCGCCGCGCTGGACTATGAGCAGCGGGTCACAGCCGAGACCACCGCCCTGGTAGTGGACATTGGCGGGGGCACCTCCGACTTCACCGTCATCCGGCTCAACCCCCAGCGCAGCCAGCAAAGTGACCGCAGCCGGGACATCCTGGCCACCACCGGCGTTCACATTGGCGGCACCGATTTTGACCGCCTGCTCGACCTGTCCACCGTGATGCCGTTGCTGGGCTACAAGCATCTGGGCACCGGCGGTCGTCCGGTGCCCAACAGCGTGTTTTTTGACCTCTCAAGCTGGCATCTGATCCACCAGGCCTACACCCGCAAGTCCATGCACTTTGCCCGTGAGTTGTGGACTGATTTTGTCGACCAATCACTGCACGCCCGACTGCTCGATGTGCTGGAAAACCAGCATGGCCACCGCATCCTGGCCAGCGTGGAAGCGGCAAAAATTGCCTGCTCGGTGTCCAATGCAAACACCCAGGTGGCGCTGGACTTTTGGGACCAGCGTCTGGCCCCCACCCTCACCACCAGTGCCATGGCTCAAACGCTGGCGCAAACCGTGGGTCAGGTTGTGAATTGCGCGCAGCGCTGCGTACAAAGCGCTGGCGTGGAAAGTGTGGATGCGGTTTACCTCACGGGCGGCTCGTCAGCCCTGCGCCCCTTGACCGACGCCTTGCATGCGGCCATGCCAAGCGCCACCCTGGTGCAGGGCAACCGCTTTGGCGGTGTGGCAGCCGGTCTGGCTTGGGCTGGTCAGGTCGCCAACTACGCCTGATTCTGGGTTGATTTGCTATTGAATATATAGCTGCTCACGCAGGTATTTATTGCGCTGCAGCCATTTTTTGCCCTCAAATCACAGGGATTAGAAAGTTTCCCAATCGTCATTGCCGCTGGCCGGGGCTGCCTTGGCTGTTACCGTGGCTGCCGGTTTGGCAGCCGCAGCAGGCTTGGGGGCCGCGCTTCGTGCGCGCGCTGCAGCCCCTTGGGGAACGCCGCCGCCACGGCGCTCGGCACCCTTGAACGGCGCAGCACCCGGCCTGTGGGAGCGTACGGGTGCCAGCGTGGCCACTCCGTGGTGCGCGTCATTGGCACCCAACTTGAACGAGGACACCACTTGCACCAGCTCCTGGGCTTGTGATTTGAGGCTGCTGGCAGCGGCCGCCATTTGCTCGACCAAGGCCGCATTTTGTTGGGTGGCCTGGTCCATTTGCGTCACCGCCTCGCCCACCTGCGCCACACCGGTGGCCTGCTCCTGGCTGGCCGAGCTGATCTCGCCCATGATGTCTGTCACGCGGCGGATGCTGCTGACCACCTCTTCCATCGTGCTGCCGGCCTGGTCCACCAAGGTGGTACCTTGCTCAACCCGCTCCACACTGGCGTTGATAAGGGCCTTGATTTCTCTGGCGGCTTCCGCACTGCGACCGGCCAGCGAACGCACCTCGGAGGCCACCACGGCAAAGCCGCGCCCCTGCTCACCTGCGCGTGCAGCTTCCACCGCAGCGTTCAGGGCCAAAATATTGGTCTGGAACGCAATGCCGTCAATGACCTGAATGATGTCGGAAATTTTGCGCGAGGCTTCGTTGATACCCTTCATGGTTTCCACCACCTGGCCCACCACTTCACCACCTTGAACAGCCACCGAGCTGGCGCTCATGGCCAGCTGGTTGGCTTGGCGTGCGCTGTCGGCGTTTTGCTTGACGGTGGCACTGAGCTGTTCCATGGAAGCTGCGGTTTCTTCCAGCGCACTGGCCTGATGTTCAGTTCGGGCCGACAGGTCGTTGTTACCCGACGCGATTTCGGCACTGGCCGTGGCCACGCTCTCGGAGCCCTGGCGCACGTTGACGATGACGCTGGCCAGCTTGGTCTGCATGGCATGCAGCGAACGCATCAGTTCGCCAAACTCGTCGGCACGGTCTGCGTCCAACTCTGCACTACCAAGATCCCCGGAAGCGATTTGGGCAGCAATCGCGGTAGCTTGGCGCAGCGGCAAACGAATAGAGCGCACAAAACCGAGCGTTCCGAGCCCTGTCAGTCCCGCAACGACCATCAGCGCCAGAAACAGTCCCAACAAATTATTTTTTCGCTGCGCAGAGACCTCTGCTGAAATTTCGGAAACGCGGGTCTGCTGCAGATCAACCAAGCCTTGCAAGGCACCAATATAGGCTGTAATGGCAGGCGTGTAATCACTGGCAACCAGCTTGCGCGCCCCTTCAGAGTCCCCCCCTTTTTTCATGTCGCGCAACTTGCTGCGTATGTCGATCATTTGCTTGCGCAATTGCCCAATGCGCTGCATGACTTTTTTATCTGCTTCTGTCAAAGGAAACTGTTCAATCTGTGATTGCAATTCACTGATTCGCGCAGTGGTCGCAGCGACACTGTCCTTGAAAGATTCTTCTACTGCGTTACCCTCCGAGAGAAATATTGCCTGGCTTCGCGCTGCATTGGTTTGCGTCAAACCCCGCCACTCGGTGACGGCGCGGGCGAAAGACGAAGTCAACTCAATTTTTACCTGCCCTGTTTCAAGTATGGCATTGCTACGCATTACCCCCACGAAGGTGAGCGCCGCCATGACCGCTCCAATCCCGATGACAAACAACCACATCCGTGCAACGACGGTGATCCTTCCAAGCATGGTGTACTCCTGTAGCTATGACTCTTCCTGAAGCCTAAATACGTGCAATTCTGGTGCATGAAGTGGCCAGTCAAATGAGCAAACCAGCAAAGTCACCATCCTCGCAGTGGTTCTGAGACTCTAGCGCAATTAAAGGCCAGCTTGATACCGGCGTTGCAAGGTGCCCACTATTTTTTAGGCGCTTTTGCCGCCGGTTTGGCAGCGCCGGGAGCGGCTGCTTCAGCCGTGGCCGGCAAGCCCAAGCGCTTGAGCATGGACAACTCCAGCGTCTTGACCTTGGGTTCAATCATGTCCTGTGTTTCGGCAATCAGTTTCTCGCCCAGCGCTTGCTGCATCTGGCCGCCAAGTTCGGTGAACTTTTTGTTCACCGGGGATTCAACAATGGCGATGATCTGGCGGATTTCATCTTCGGTGAATTTTTCTTCCAGCAAGGTGCCAATGGTGCTCGGGGCCAGCTTGACGGCACGCTCACTGACTAGCGGGACGGCTTCATCCAGGTATTTTTTGGTATCGGCCTGCATCTCTTTGCCGATGGCCTCTCGTTTTTCTGGAGCCACCCGGGTCTGCAAGGCCATGCCGGCTTGCTGCATCAGCATCGCGGCGGGCCGCTCGGCCAAGGAGCGGGCCAGCGTTTCAATGGCCGGCTGCTGCAATAAAAGCAGCTTGGCAATCAATTCTTTCTTGGCCGCGCTGGTTTGTGCCTGCGCACCACTGGCCAGCGCCAACAGCGCCACGACAACCCATTTTTTCATGCTGATTTCTCCTGATCAATAAACTAGCAAACACCAAGCGGTCAGCCACTGCTGCCGCCAAGCCGTCCATTATGACTGCCCGGCATGTGCAATTTTGTTCTCAGCATATCTTGCAGACGGAAAGATTAAGATCAGCAATGACTCGACACATGCAACCGTTCATCAAAAGGCTTATCCATGAGGCAACTGGTCTTGCTTGGGGCGGGAGACGCCCATGTGCATGTGCTCTCCACCTTGGCCAACAAGCACTTGCCCAGCGACGTACAAGTCACCTTGCTCGCGCCCAGTAGTCGCCAGCTCTGTTTGGGCATGGTGCCCGGTTTTGTGGCCGGGCACTACACGCTGGAGCAGTGCGCCATTGCACTGGAACCCTGGCTGAAAAAAACCAACGTGCGCTGCTTGCCAGGCAGCGCCACCGCACTGCACGCCGACACCCGCACCATCACCCTGAACGATGGCAGCAAGATCGTGTATGACTGGCTGTCGGTCAACACCCCGGCGGTGCAAGACCGCACGCAGATTGAAAAGGCTATGCCGGGGGCCTGTGAGTTTGGCCTCTTTATTCGCCCCATTGAATCGTTTTGCGCGCTGTGGCCCCAAGTAGCCAAACTAGGCGCAGAGCGCGCGCTGCGCGTGGCCGTCATCGGCGCCGAGGTGTCGGGTATTGAGCTGGCCATGGCCATACGCCAGCGTTTGCCCCAAGCATCACTCACCCTCATCACCGGGGGCGGCGCGGTGGGTGCCGACATCACACCCGCCGCTGCGCAACGAGTGGTAAGGGCCTTGAAGGAGCGCCACATCACGGTGCTGTGCGATGTGGTGCAGGGCATCCAGGCTGGCGAAGTTTTGCTGGGCTGTGGTGCCCGGCTGGCCTGCGACGTGCCGGTGATTGCCATTGGGGTGCAGGCACCAAGCTGGTTGGCTGGCAGCGGCTTTGCGCTGGACAAACATGGCTTTGTTGCGGTCAACGCCAGCCAGCGCTCCACCAGCCACCCCCAGGTGTTTGCTGCGCACGCTGTGCGCAGCAAAGCTGATCAAACCCTGGCCCACAACCTTGTTGCCAGCATGGTGGGGACTGAACTCGCAGCGCACAGGCCAGAGCGCAACACCTTGAGCCTGCTGTCATGTGGCGACCGTGATGCCATTGCCAGCTGGGGAGCCTACAGCGTGCAGGGGCGCTGGGTGGGGTGGTTCAAAGAACGGATAGACCGGTCTTTCGTCAAGCGCTACAACGCTTAAAACCGTTTAAAAAGTTTCCCAGTCATCATCCGATGCTGCGGCATTGCCTTTGCTGGCCGCCGGAGCTTGGGTGGGTGCAGCCAATGATTTGGGCTTGGCACCGAGTGCGGGCTTTCTGGCGGCAGTTACGCCGGGGCGGCTTGCGGGTGCCGAACGCACATTGGCCTTGGGGGGACTACTGCGGCGGGTTGCTTGGCCCTCTTGGCCCGCTGGCAACTTAAAGGCGGCAACCACTTGCACCAATTCTTGGGCCTGGGATTTGAGACTGCTGGCGGCTGCCGCCATTTGCTCTACCAAAGCGGCATTTTGCTGCGTAGCCTGGTCCATGTGCGTGACAGCCTCACCTACCTGTGCCACACCGGTGGACTGCTCGGATGTGGCGGCGCTGATTTCACCCATGATGTCGGTCACCCGGCGAATGGAGCTCACCACCTCGGCCATGGTGGTGCCGGCCTGATCGACCAGCGCACTGCCCTGCTCGACACGCTCCACACTGGCGTTGATGAGGCTCTTGATTTCTTTGGCAGCTTCGGCACTGCGCCCGGCCAATGAACGCACTTCACTGGCCACCACGGCAAAACCGCGTCCTTGCTCACCCGCACGCGCCGCTTCAACAGCAGCATTGAGTGCCAGAATATTGGTCTGGAATGCGATGCCGTCAATTACGCTGATGATGTCGCTGATCTTGCGCGAGCTGTCGTTGATACCCTTCATGGTTTCTACCACCTGGCCCACCACTTCACCACCTTTGATGGCCACGCTGGACGCATTCATGGCCAGCTGGTTGGCCTGACGCGCACTGTCCGCTGTTTGCTTGACAGTGGAGTTGAGTTCTTCCATGGCGGCGGCCGTTTGTTCAAGCGCACTGGCCTGCTGCTCAGTGCGAGTACTCAGGTCGTTGTTGCCTTGGGCAATTTCGGCACTGGCCATGGCCACACTCTCGGAACCGGTACGCACCTTGGACACCACACGGGTCAAACTGGCCTGCATGTCTGATAGCCCCGCCAACACCAGCGATGTTTCGTCCTGACCCTGTGCAACCAGTTGAACCCCAAGATCACCTCCGGCAATGGCACGCGTGGCTTCGAGCGCCTGGCTCAGCGGGTCGCTGATGGCTTTGGTCAAACGCCAAGCCAGCACAAAGGCCACCAGCAGGGACAGCACAATCAGAATGCCAAACATCACCATCGTGCTGTTGTAACGCTCCTGGGCCTGTTTGACATCATGCGCAGACTCTGTCTGCTGACTGTCAATGAGCTTGCCCAGTTCGGCGCTCAGGGGGTCAATGGCTTCGTACAGGGGTTTAACCAGGGCTGCAACCTTGGCTTTGTCTCCCGCCTCCAGAGCCAGACGCAGCGACGCCACCACCGGCTCAGCCTTGGCCATCAGGGCAGACGTGTTCGCTGCCAACCTGCTTTCTGCATCGGAATGTTTGGTGGCCATATAAGACTGCCACTGGGTGTCCGCAACTTTACCCGCCTCATTGACACTGGCCACTCCGGCTCTGGGCTCCACCATGCCAGCGCTTACCTTGTTTGCCGTGTCAATGATGTTGACGGCATACATGTCGGCAACCAATTTAAGTTGTTTTACCGGCAAAACACTGTGCTCGAAAACAGTGCTGATCGACGCATTGGTTGCCACAACCTGCCTGAGCCCATAGCCTGAAACAAGGATGACCAGCAGCGCCATGACGGCAAACCCCATGATCAGACGAACCGATATTTTCAAGTTATTCACGTTTACTCCAGGTAAGTTGAATCGAGTCTGCAGTCAAAGTCGTGCGGTCAATGTATCGGCGTCAGCGCGGTTTGGCAAGTGTCTTGGGTATTGGACTGAGGCAGGTTGGCGCATTACCAACAACCTTTGTTAAAAGCAATGGAGCGAAGGATTGTTCGGATCAACTGAATGCTATAAATTCAGTAGCTCCTAGCGCCCGTCCCATCTGCGAAAAACCCAATTTCTCCCCTGTGTATAAACCCCTTTTCACCCGCACCGGAGTTTGATAAGGTGCGCCCAAACTGCCCATTTGGCCGAGCGTTCAAGACGATGGACACAACTTCACTGCGCACACCTGTACTGGCATGCCAGCACCCGCCGTTTTCAAGGTCTGCGAAAAGCCACTTGCTGGGATGCCCAGTATTTGGAGGTCAGATGGTCCAGCCGGACTTCGCCGCCGGTTGACGGGGAATGCACAAAGCGGCCAGCGCCCACATAAATACCGGCATGGGTTGGAACATCGTTTTGCGCAAAAAGCACCAGATCGCCCGAGCGAAGGTTGTCCTTTGGCACCGGATTACCCCAATCGCTCAGCTTGGTTACGGTACGGGGCGGCACAACGCCAACACTGGTTTTGAAAACGTGGGCAATCAGGCCGCTGCAGTCAAAACCACTGTCAGGCGTGTTGCCGCCATAGCGGTAAGGGGTTCCAACCAAGCCAAGCGCATAAATGCTGATGTCATCAGCCTGCTCTTGGGTGAGTCGTGGCGTCATGGCTGCGTTATCGGTGAAGTTCGCGCCGTGGCGAACCCCTGCCCCAGTGCCGCAGCCTGCAAGCCCCAAGCTCAGCGCGCTTGTCACCAGAACAAGGGCCAGTCTCATGCATTGCGTGTGTCCCAGGCGGGGGGCACCATGCGTGCTATCTAAACCGGGCATTGTCAAACTCATGGATTGAAAATCCTTTGTGTTGATTGAGCCGTGATGGTAAACCGGTTGCTGGCCAGGCGCTATGGATTTTGACTGTGTTTTGGCGATATCTGTGACACGCTGCCAACACGCGACGCCACTGGATGGACGGTTCATCTTGGGTCTAAACCCATGCGAGTGTCACGGACAAACACAACACACTTTGAATTCGAATTTAAACATTCATAAAATATGAATCAATTGGAATTCAAGTTTTTAACCGGGTTCCAAATCCACAAAGGCACGCCATGACACGTACTGACCAAGCCCCACCCGTAAGCCAGGTTCTGGACGGCCCCTACCGGCATGGTTTTGTGACCGACATCGAATCCGACGCCTTACCACCCGGGTTAAATGAAGACACCGTGCGCGCCATCTCGCGCAAGAAGCGCGAGCCCGACTTTTTGCTGCAGTGGCGTCTGAAAGCCCTGGCCTTGTGGCAGACGCTGGAGCCGCCCCAGTGGACCTCATTGCGCATCAACCCGATCGACTTTCAAGCCCTGCGCTACTACTCGGCCCCCAAGTCGCTTAAAGACGGCCCCAAGAGCCTGGCCGAGGTGGACCCCAAGCTGCTGGAGACCTACGAAAAGCTGGGCGTGCCGCTGCACGAGCGGGCCCGCCTGGCCGGTGTTGCGGTGGATGCGGTGTTTGACTCGGTATCAGTGGGCACCACCTTCCGTGAGCAACTGGCCAAAGTGGGCGTGGTCTTCAGCTCGTTCTCGCACGCCGTGGAACACCATCCGGAACTGATCGAACGCTACCTGGGCAGCGTGGTGCCGATGGGCGACAACTTTTACGCTGCACTCAATTCCGCCGTGTTCTCCGACGGCTCGTTTGTTTACATCCCCAAGGGTGTGCGCTGCCCGATGGAGCTTTCGTCGTACTTTCGCATCAACGCGCGCAACACCGGCCAGTTTGAGCGCACGCTCATCATTGCCGAGGAAGGCAGCCACGTGAGCTACCTGGAAGGCTGCACCGCGCCGCAGCGCGACGAAAACCAGTTGCACGCGGCCGTGGTGGAGCTGGTGGCGCACGACGACGCCTTCATCAAATACTCCACCGTGCAGAACTGGTACCCCGGCGACGCGCAGGGGCGTGGCGGCATCTACAACTTTGTCACCAAGCGGGGCCTGTGCGCGGGCCAGCGCGCGCACATTGCCTGGACGCAGGTGGAAACCGGCTCGGCCATTACCTGGAAATACCCCAGCGTGGTGTTGCGCGGGGAAGACTCCAGCGGCGAGTTCCATTCCATTGCCGTGGCCAACCACTTCCAGCAGGCCGACACCGGCACCAAGATGATTCACTTAGGAAGCAACACCAAGAGCCGCATCGTCTCCAAGGGCATCAGCGCCGGGCACGCCCACAACAGCTACCGGGGCCTGGTGCGCGTGGCCCCCACTGCCGCCAACGCTGGCAACACCACGCAATGCGACTCGCTGCTGATCGGCCCAAACTGTGGTGCCCACACCTATCCGTATGTCGATACCGCGCGCAGCGATGCCGTGGTGGAGCACGAGGCCACCACCACCCGCATCTCGGAGGAGCGGCTGTTTTATTGCCAGCAACGCGGCATAGCCCCGCAAGACGCCACGGCGCTCATCGTCGGCGGTTTCTGCCAGGCCGTTCTCGAAGAGCTGCCGATGGAATTTGCGCTGGAAGCCAAGGCCCTGCTGGCGGTTTCGCTGGAAGGCGCTGTGGGTTAAGGATGTGATGTGGATGTGTCGAGAAATATCGGAACGAAAAACGGCATTTCCGCACATCCAGCAAGCGTTTATTGCTATCAATTTTGAACAAAGGATACCCCATGACAACCCCATCTCCCCTGCTGCAAGTGCGCAACCTGCGTGTCGATGTGGGTGCGCGCAACGTGCTCAAGTCGGTCTCGCTCGACGTGGTGCCCGGCGCGCTGGTGGCGCTGATGGGTGCCAACGGCAGCGGCAAAAGCACGCTGGGCCTGGCACTCGCCGGCCACCCGAGCTACCGCGTGGTCTCCGGCCAGGCACAGTTTGGCGGCCAGGATTTGCTGGCCCAAAACGCCCAGGAGCGCGCCCGTGCGGGCCTGTTCCTGTCGTTTCAGGTGCCGCCCGATATTCCGGGCGTGAAGAACAACCTGTTCATCCGCAGCGCACTCAATGCGGTGCGCGAGGCGCGCGGGCAAACGCCGCTGGACGCCTTTGATTTTTTGGCCAGCGCACGCACGGCCGCACAGCAACTCGGATTGCCCGAGGCCATGCTCGGCCGCCCGGTCAACGAAGGCTTCTCCGGCGGCGAACGCAAGCGCAACGAGCTGCTGCAACTGGCCTTGCTGCAACCGCGCCTGGCGGTGCTGGACGAGATTGACTCCGGCATGGACGTGGATGGTGTGCGCGCTGTGGTGCAGTTGGTGCAAAACCTGCGCGCGCAGGGCACGGCGTTTGTGGTTGTGTCGCACTCCCTGCAACTGATCGAATCACTGGAGCCCGATACCGTGCTGCGGCTGGACCAGGGCTGTATCGCGGAATCGGGCGACCTGGAGTTGGCTCGGCGCATTGCGCACACCGGCTACACCCATACGGCGCAAGCCGTGGAGGCCTGAACATGGACACCGCCCGCGCCGACATCCTGGCCGCCCGCGACCACCTGCGCAAGCAAGGCTGGATCGCGCCGCGCAACGAATCCTTCCGCCACCTGCCGCCACCCGGCCTGGAAAACTGGCTGCAGGGGCCCACCGACGGCACGGCCAGCGGCTGCGACGCCCCGCTGCTGGCTGGTGCGGGCTGGACGCTGCACCCGGTGGGCAACGCACCGCAGGGCAGCGTGCAGGCACGCTGGCTGGACGCGCAAGACCCGGTGCAGCGTGCCGAATTGTTCGCGGATTTGCCCCAGCCCGGCAACGGCGACGCCGCCCCGTTTGCCTGGGCCCACCGCGCGCTGTGCCGCCAGGGCCTGCGCCTGCGCGTGCAGGCCACACCTGGCAAAACCGGACCCGACCAGCGCACCGTGTGGCTGCAACTGCGCCACCAGCCACGCGCCGAGGCAGAAGCCCCCCTGCTGGTGCTGGAGGTAGAAGACGGTGTGCGCTGCGTGCTCATCGAAACGCACGAGCGCGAGGCCGCGCAGTGCGGTCGTGGCGTGGCGCAAAACCTGCACGCGCACATCCGCCTGGGCACCGGCGCGACGTTGCAGCACCTGCGCATCGCCGCGCCCGGCCCGCAAGACCGCATGGCCCACCATGTGCATGCACGGTTGGCCCCACACGCCCGCTACGAACAGGCTTTGGTGGCCACGGGCAGCCTCTACCACCTGCAGCGCACCACACTGGATCTGCACGGCTACCACGCTGCGGCCCACGCCGCGGGCCTGTTGCTGGCATCGGGCACGGCGCTGGAGCAGCAGGTGCACACCGTGCACCACACGGCCCACACCACCAGCCAGGTGGAGGCCTTGGCCCTTGCCAGCGGCAGCGCACGTATGGTGGCCAACGCGCACACCCGCATCGCCCCCGGGGCCGACGAAGCCGCCGTGCGCCAACGCCTCACCGGCATTCCGCTGGCAGGCCAACCCGGCTGGTGCTGCGCCCACACCTGGAAATCCTGCACGACAAGGTGCAGGCCGCGCACGGTGCCACCTGGGGGCCCTGCCTGAAGACGCGCTGTTCTATGCCCGCCAGCGCGGGCTGGACGACGCCAGCGCACGCGCGCTGATCGTCCAGGGGCATGGCCCATGCGCTGCTGGCGCGGTGCATCGACCACCCGGAGTTGCTGGCCACCTGGCAAGACAGCGGCTGGTTGACGGCTACCATCGCACGCCATCTGGCGGCGTCGCAGGAGGTTCGCCATGGCTGAGATACTTGCAACAGCCCACGCGCCCGCCCCGCTGGGGAGCCCGCTGCGGGCCCAGTTTCCCATTCTGGCCCAGCACATCAACGGCCAGCCGCTGGTCTATCTGGACAACGCCGCCACCACCCAGATGCCCTTGGCCGTGCTGGAGGCCATGCACCAGTTTGAAACCACCACGCGTGCCAACATCCACCGGGGCGTGCACACCCTGAGCCAGCGGGCTACCGATGCGTTTGAAAACGCACGCGAAACCGTCAAGCGTTTTGTGGGTGCCACGCAGGCGCACGAACTGGTGTTTACCAGCGGCACCACCGAGGCGCTGAATCTGGTGGCCCAGGGTTTGGTGCACGGTCTGGATGGCCGCGCCGCCGCCATCGGCCCGGGTGACGAGATCATCGTCAGCGGACTGGAACACCACGCCAACCTGGTGCCCTGGCAGCAGGCCGCGCAGCGCAGCGGTGCCACCCTGCGCATTTTGTTGCCCGATGCACAAGGGCAACTGCATGCCGAAGACCTGGTTCGGCTGCTCTCGCCACGCACCCGGGTGTTCGCACTCACGGCAGGGGCCAATGCCAGCGGTGAACGCCCGCCTTATGAGGCCTTGCTGGCGCTGGCCCACGCAGCAGGTGCCATCACCGTGCTGGACGCGGCACAGGCGGTAGCCCACAGCGCCCTGCACATGGACACACTGGCCTGCGATTTCATGGCTTTTTCCGCCCACAAGATGTACGGCCCCATGGGGATGGGCGCACTGCTGGGTCGGCGCACTGCGCTGGAGCGTTTGGCACCCTTACGCTTTGGGGGCGACATGGTGCAGTCGGTCAACTACCAGGGCGCAGTGTTCGCCGATCTGCCCGCGCGGCTGGAGGGCGGCACGCCCAACGTCAGCGGCGCAGTCGGTATGGCGGCTGCGGCGGGGTTTATCGAATCCCTTGGCCACCACGCCATCGAAGCCCACCTGGCCGACCTGCGCCAGCACGCCGTGCGCGGCTTGCAGCAAATCGACGGGGTCACGGTGCTGTCGGCGCAGACTCCGAGCAAGCGCCATCGTTTCCTTCGTGGTGCAAGGCGTACACCCGCATGACATCGGCACGCTGCTTGATACACGCGGTATCGCCGTGCGTAGCGGCTACCACTGCGCGCAACCCTTGCTGGACTACCTGGGCACCGGCCCGACCACACGCGCCTCGCTGGCCGTTTACAACACGCACGACGAGGTGGAACAACTGCTGGGCGGCGTGAGCCACGCCATTGGAGTGTTGCGATGAGCGCCGCGCCGGGAAGTATGCGCATTGACTTGGACCTGTACCAGGACATCGTGCTGGAGCACAAACGTGCGCCGCGCAACTTCGGGCCCCTGCCGGGTGCCACGCACCGGGCCGAGGGCACCAATCCGCAGTGCGGCGACCAAGTGAGTGTGGAACTGAAAATCGCGCAAGACCGGATTGAAGATGTGCGCTTTCAAGGCCAGGGCTGCGCCATCTGCATGGCCTCCACTTCGATGATGACCGAGGCTATCAAGGGCGCGCAGACGGATGCGGCTCTGCAATTGCAAGCCCGGTTTCGGGGCGTATTGACCGGCACCGAAGAACCCGACGCAGCCTACCTGGGCAAACTCATCAGCCTAGCCGGCGTGGCGCGTTACCCCAGCCGCATCAAGTGTGCTCTGCTGGGCTGGCATGCGCTGGGGCACGCGCTGCAAACCCCGCTGCCCGGCAGCGACAACCCACAGGAGCACACCCCATGAGCCGCCCCCGCGAAACCGTCGTGGTACGCCGCCCGGTGCACGCCCAGTTGATTCCGCACGGCGATGTGTACGAATTGCCCGAAGGCACCATGGGCGTGATTACCCAGGCCCTAGGCTCGTCGTTCACGCTGCACGTGGACGGTTTTTTGATGCGCATTGCCGGTGCGGATGCCGATGCCATTGGCAAAGAGATTCCAGTGCCCCCGGTGATACCGAGTGACATCCGCCCCGAGGACTTGCGCGGTGTGGTGTGGGATGTGCTCAAAACCTGTTACGACCCCGAGATACCCGTGGACATCGTATCCCTGGGCCTGGTCTATGTGTGTGATGTATTGCCCATGGAAGGCGATCGTCTTCGGGTCTCCATCAAAATGACCGTCACCGCGCCCGGCTGCGGCATGGGCGAAGGCATTGCCCAGGAGGTGCAGGACAAGCTCGAAGCCCTGCCCCGTGTCGGCCAGGTTGATGTAGAGATTGTGTTTGACCCGCCGTGGAATCGTTCCATGATGAGCGAAGACGCCCAACTGGCCCTCGGCCTTTGATTCCATTCAACGCTGTGCTGCCCCCAGCCCGCGCTGAGGAATGCACCAATGACCCACCCTGAAAGGAACCCACCATGACGACCTTCCCGACATTTTTTGAACAAGTACCCGGCATCACCCTGCACGACCCGCTGGCCGAGCTGCTGGGCGCGGCCCAGGGCGGCCTCGTGCACTACGGTTACGCCGACGCCGTGCGTCTGGCGGGGCACTCGTGCCCCACGGTGGCCAGTGCCTACTGGCTGGGGGTGCGGGCCTTGCGCGCCCTGTACGGCGAGGCCGTGCCTCAGCGCGGCGCAGTGGCGGTGGAGCTGCGCGAGGCGCAGTACGAAGGAGTCACCGGCGTGGTGGCCAGCGTGCTGGGCCTGCTGACCGGGGCGGCCGGTGATGGCGGTTTTGCCGGGCTGGGCGGCCAGTTTGTGCGCCGGGGTCTGCTGCGGTTCAACGTGCCCATCGAGACGGAACTGCGCTTTACCCGCACCGACACCGGACAGTCCATACTGGCGCAGGCCCATGTGCAGGAGGTGGCTGGCGACCCGCAAACGCGCCGGCTGATGCAGCTCTGTCTGACGGGCCAGGCCAATGCCGAGGAACGCGCCGAGTTTGGACGCCTCTGGCAGGACCGGGTGCGCCGGATTTTGCTTGAACACGGCCATGACGACGCGGTGTTCAGCCTGCGAACAGAATAAATGGCACAGGAAGTTAGCCCAATGCACCATGCTGCAAAAATCAGCACGGTGCCTGTCGGGCTGCTGAAGCCCCCCTCAGTCCAGATCAAAAATTTTGCCCGGATTAAGAATGTTGTTCGGGTCAAACACACGCTTGATAGCCTGCATGTACGCGATTTCTTCTGGAGAGCGGGTGTAGCCCAAATAGGGTTTTTTCGTCATGCCGACACCGTGTTCGGCGGAAATGGAACCCTCGTATTTTTGAACAGTCTCAAACACCGATTGGTTCACCACTTGGCACTTGGCAAAAAACGTCTCCTTGCTCATCGTCTCGGGCTTGAGGATATTCAGGTGCAAGTTGCCGTCGCCAATGTGGCCGAACCAGACAATCTCAAAGTCCGGGTAGTGGGTTTGCACAATCGCGTCGATATCAGCAATGAACGCTGGAATGTGGCTAATCAGCACCGAAATGTCGTTTTTGTAGGGAGTGAATTTGGCAATGGTCTCCGAGATGTCTTCCCGCAGCCGCCACAGACTGCGGGCCTGGGTTTCGCTTTGGCTCATCACGCCATTGAGCACCCATCCCGCTTCCATGCACGCCTCAAAAACCTGCATGGCTTGTTCTTCAATGGCACTGGAGAGCGCCTCAAATTCAAGCAGCGCATAAAACGGCGTTGCTTCTTCAAAGGGCCGGGCCACATCACCGCTGGCAATGACCTTTTGAACCGCCAGTTCCGAGAAAAACTCAAACGCCGTCAAGTCCAGCGTGGCCTGAAAGGCGGCAAGCACCTGCATGATCGAATCGAAGTTGGGCGTGCCCAGCACCAACACTCGCAATTCGCGTGGCTTGCGCTCCAGCTTGATTTGCGCTTCGGTCACCAGCCCGAGCGTGCCTTCAGCCCCAATCATCAAATGGCGCAAGTCGTACCCGGTTGCGTTTTTGGCCATGCCCTTGTTCAAACGCAAAATATCGCCCTTGCCGGTGACCACGGTCAAACCCAGCACCCACGCACGGGTCATGCCGTAGCGTATGACTTTGATGCCACCGGCATTGGTGCCAATGTTGCCGCCGAGCTGGCTGGAGCCGGCCGAGGCAAAATCAACCGGGTAATACAAATCGCGTTCATCCGCGTACTGCTGCAATTGCCCGGTCACCACACCAGCCTGTATGTGCACCATACGGTCCGCAGGAAAAAAACCGAGCACCTGGTTCATGCGGTCAAAACTGATGACCACCTCGCCCTGCGCCGCCACCGCCCCAGCGGACAAACCAGTGCGTCCGCCCGACGGCACCAGAGCGATTTTTTCGGCATTGGCCAAATGAACAATTGCCTGCACCTCTTCGGTAGTGGCGGGAAACACAATTGCGCTGGCGCAGGGGGTGTAGTGTTTGGTCCAGTCGCACCCCCAGATTCGCAGGCTGTCGGCATCGGTTTTGACGCGGTTTTCGCCCACAATGGACTGCAATTGTTCGATGATTTTGGGGTTCATGGGTGTGGTTTTCAAAGCAAATATCCTTGTGCAATCCCATGCTACCCTGACTGCATTACCCTCACTGCCGACCGCGTAACCGACGCCATAATTTTTGGCATCGCCCTTTTGCACCATTCCCGGTTTGCCAGCAAGCCGGCCTCTCGTCACTTCAGGAACCACCATGACCCAACTGTCGCTTGAAAAATCAAAAATCCGGTTTCTTTTGCTCGAAGGCGTACACCCCAACGCACTCACGGTGTTGAACAACCAGGGCTACACCAACATCGAATCCCTGCGCACCGGTCTGGACGAAGACGCGCTGATCGAAAAAATCCGGGACGTTCACTTTGTGGGCATCCGCTCGCGCACCCAGATCACCGCAAAAGTACTGCAAGCGGCCCACAAGCTGACCGCCATTGGCTGCTTTTGCATCGGCACCAACCAGGTTGATTTGCGCGCGGCCATGGCGCAGGGGATTCCGGTATTTAATGCGCCCTACTCCAACACCCGCTCAGTGGCCGAACTGGTGCTGGCAGAAACCATTTTGCTGCTGCGCGGCATTCCAGAAAAAAATGCGCTGGTGCACCGGGGCGGCTGGACCAAATTGGCCGAGGGGTCTTTTGAGGCCCGTGGAAAAACGCTGGGCATTGTGGGCTACGGCAACATCGGCAGCCAGTTGTCGGTGCTGGCCGAATCGCTGGGTATGCAGGTGATTTATTTTGATGTACTCACCAAACTTCCACTGGGCAATGCCCGCCAAATGGGCTCGCTGCAAGAGCTGCTGGCCCAGGCCGACGTGGTCACCCTGCATGTGCCGGAAACTGCCTCCACCCACACCATGATGGGTGCACCGCAGTTTGCCGCCATGAAGCCCGGCAGCGTGTTTATCAACGCCGCGCGCGGCACCTGTGTGGACATTGCGGCGCTGGCAGGCGCATTGGAAAGCAGCCACATCGCCGGGGCGGCGATTGACGTGTTTCCCAAAGAGCCCAAATCCAACGATGAAACGTTTGAATCGGCGCTGCGCAAGTTTGACAACGTGATTTTGACCCCGCACATCGGCGGCTCCACCCTGGAGGCGCAGGCCAATATCGGGCTGGAAGTGGCCGAGAAATTTGTGCGCTATTCCGATACCGGCAGCACGCTCTCGGCGGTGAACTTCCCCGAGGTGGCCGTGCCCTTGCTGGCGGGCAAACACCGCTTGCTGCACATCCACCGCAACATTCCCGGCGTGTTGTCGGCCATCAACCGCATCTTTGCCGAAAACAGCATCAACATCTCCGCCCAAAGCCTGATGACCAATGATGCGATTGGTTACCTGGTGATGGATGTGGATGCAGGTGCTCTGCGGTTGCCCTGCAAAAGCTGCAGGAAATTGAAGGCACGATTCGTTCGCGGGTGTTGTACTGAGAGACGCAGTCTGTGTTCACACCACCTGGGTCAAGGCCTGACCCAGATCGGCTATCAGGTCGTCAGGGTGTTCAATGCCCACACTGAGCCGGATCAACCCTTCAGTGATTCCGTTGTATGCCCGAACCGCCGCCGAGACAACGCTGTGTGTGGTACTGGCGGGATGGCAGGCCAGGCTGTCAACATCTCCCAATGAAACCGCTTGTGTGAAAAGCTGGAGCCGGTTCAACACGGCCGCCGCCGCAGCACGCTCGTTGCGCACCAGCTCAAAAGCCACCATGCCGCCAAAACCACCCTGCAGCAGCCGCTGCGCCAGCGCATGCTGCGGGTGGCTGGCAAGGCCTGGGTAATGCACCACCTGCACGGCAGGATGCTGCGCCAGAAAATGCGCCACCGCTGCCGCGCCTTCGCAGTGCGCCGCCATGCGCAAGGGAAGCGTCTTGATACCGCGCAGGAATAAAAAAGCCTCTTGGGGCGACAGGTTGCCGCCCACGTGGCCCAGGCCAGTCTTGCGCACCGGGGCAATCAGCGCTGCCGAGCCCGCCACAATGCCCCCGGTGGCATCACCATGCCCACCGAGGTACTTGGTCATGGAGTGCATCACGAGGTCAATGCCGTGCTCCAGCGGGCGCACCAGCCAGGGTGTACAAAACGTGTTGTCAGCCACCGTGAGCACCCCGTGCGCTTTGGCAAGGGCAGCCACTTCGGTCAGGTCATGCACACGTAAACTGGGGTTGGTCAACGTCTCCACCCACACCATGCGCGTGGCGGGCGTCAGGCAAGTGGCCAGGCCCAGTTGCGTGGCATCCACCACGCGGATGCCAAAACGCTCGCCCATTTGTCGAAAAAGTCCTTCGGTACCGCC
The DNA here is from genome assembly GCA_016708345.1 of Candidatus Rhodoferax bjergmarkensis. GTDB lineage: Bacteria > Pseudomonadota > Gammaproteobacteria > Burkholderiales > Burkholderiaceae_C > Rhodoferax > Rhodoferax bjergmarkensis. The sequence continues at coordinate 379,479 of JADJFX010000003.1, read as the reverse complement.
ATACAGCGGGCCCAGAAACACGATTTCATCACCGGGGCTCAGCAGGCCCAGCAGCACCGAGGACGTGGCCGCCGTGCCGCTGGCAAAAGCCACCGCCGCCTGTGCGCCTTCCAGGTTGGCCATCTTGGACTCCAGCGCTGCCACAGTGGGGTTGCCAAAGCGGCTGTAGCGGTAACCCGGTGCCTCTCCGGCAAAAATGGCGGCACCGCGTTCCAGCGTGCCGTAGCCAAAAGCCGTGGTTTGGGTAATGGGGGTGGCAATGGCACCGCTGGCTGCGTCAGGGTGCTGTCCGGCGTGAACCGCGCGGGTGCGAAGGTGGGTCATTCGAGAACTCCTGAATGGGTGAAGATGCTCAGGCAATCGGGGGCAGCGCAGGCAGCAAGCCAAAATGCTTCAGTAAATAGTAACCGCATATTCGCTGAAAATTACCTGCACACGGCACGGCCAGCCGACGCAATGCCTTGGCTTGCCTTCGATCACCCTTCAAATTGCTATAGGTTTTGTAGCTTGCTGCGCAATAAGAACCTGCGCCAGAGCCTTAGGGGTCAAGCAGAAATAAGTTGGACAAAGGAGGCTGTGATGACAGGTGCAAGGCCAGGCGTAAAACGCGCGGTGTAGCTGGCTACACAAGCGTTTTGCAACGACGCATGGCACTTGGCATCACGGCTGAACTGTTCAAGTTATTTCTGCTTGACCCCTTAAAGTACATCTATTCAAAAGTGACTCTTCCTTGGCAAACACACCAAGGGCTCGCGGCGCGCTACTTTGCGGTAATAAGTTGCAACCCCGTTTTGAGCCCAGCCTCGTACAGTTGATCCAGCATCGCGCGCGGTGCGGGTCCACTGGGTGCGGGCGGTGCCAAGGGTGTGTCCAGCACATGCTGCAAGTCCTGTGTGCTCACCAACCGGGGTGGCCCATGTGGGGTGGCCACTGCCAGGCCCAGCAGACGCCCGGCCGCGTCAAATACCGGACCGCCGCCGCTGCCATCTTTCAATTCAACACCCAATGCCAATTGAGCACCATTGCCCACAGGGTTGCCAATGAACCCAACATTGAGCAGGGGCCAACTGGCACCAGCAAGGGGGTTGGCAACATACTCCAGCACATACCCGGCACTGCCTGGAAACACGGGGCCGGTATGTGACTGCAGACCTTCCATCACCGGCAACGCCCGCTCCAGGGTCAGCATGGCAACACCCAATACACGGTGGCGCTGCTCGATGCGGGCCTTGCGCAGTTGCCCCAGGCCATTGCGCACCCAGACTTTTCCCGACGCCGGGAGCAATGCCAGTGGTGCCAAGGCGTGCGTCCCATCAGCCAGCAGCACTGCACTGCCCGCTACGCGGGCATGTGACGCAAGCCCCTGCATCTCACCGTAGGGTGCCAAACGGGTTGGCGGAACCTGCAGCGAGGCATCAGCCAGCGGTTTGTTGCTAGCCAGTTGCTTCGCAACGGCCAGCATGAACTGATTGCCGGGCAGCCGAACCAAGGTGTCGTTAAGCAGGCGCTGCGCGACCGCGTGTTGTCCGCCCATTTGAAGCAACCAGGCGTACAGCGCCGAACCACCCACCACATCCAGATGCACTCCCGCAGTGTGTGCGCCAAAGGCCAAGGCACGGCGATAGGCACCGGCTTGCATGTAGGTGCGCACCAATCCAATTTCGGTATCGGCAGCGTGAAGAATGTTGGCTGCGCGGTCAAACAATAACTCTGCCTGAGCCACATCCATGCGTGACAAAGCCGACTCTGCGTCACGCAGCAGTGCATTGCGCATGGTCGCCTGTTCGGGCTCAAGAATTTTGCGCTGCAGGCTGGTCGCGCCAGATGGAAGGGCAGCGAGATTGCTTCCCGATGGGGCCCGCAGGAGTATCTGGCGCAATTTTTCTTCAGTCGCCGCGTTTTGCGCCAATGCATCAGCGCTGTAAAAAATTTGTCCAGCGCTGACAAACAGCCATAGCAAACCATGCAACACAACAGCAAGCCAGCGACGCAAAGGCACCCGCGCTGGCGCAATACCTGGGCGGTGCCTCGTTGTTGTGCTCACCTACGGGTTGGTGTTTGCTGCACCAGGGCAAGTCGTGCTTGTGCCCACGCGATTGATCCGTTTGCTGCCCGCGTCGGCCGGGTTACTGCCCAAGGTGTAGGCCGACTTGGGTGCCTTGAAACCGGCCAGGTAGGCGGTCAGTGCATCAATGTCTTGTGCCCCACCAAGACGATTGGTCCCCTTCTTGAGGGTCGAATAACCATCACCACCATCGGCCATGAAATTATTGACAGTCACGCGGTAGGTTTTGGTGGGGTTTTGCACGGTACCCGTGGCATCCACCAGGGTCTCGGTGGTGCTGCCATTGTTCAGGGTCACATTGCTGATACGTGCACCACAGGCTTGCGCTCCGTCCCAAGTGTATTTAAACCCGGCAGATGGCAGCGCAAAACGCGTGGTCGCCGCACCCTGGCCTTTGCAGCCAGCAAACTGCTCTTCCAGAAAGTCCTTGATATCCGTGGTCGTCAAAGTCATGGTTACCAGGCTGTTGCCAAAGGGCTGCACGGTAAAGGCTTCGCCATAGGTGACGTTACCGTCGCCTTCTCCCGCGCTGCTGGAGGCAAAAGTAAAGCCGGGGCTGCGCACACCACCACCATTCATAAATGCAAGCACTGCGCCCCCAAAGCTGGCCGGTTTGGTGGCTTGCAGTTGCGAATCGGCGATCAGGTCACCGGCAGGCATATTGCAAGCACCATCACTGCGGGCGTTGCTCAAAGCGGTAGAAATGCCACCCAGAACCTGACTGGCAATCGGGGACACCAGGGCTTTGTAGCCGTCCACAATTTTGGTAACCGTTGCATCGGCAACCACACCGGCATCTGCCGCGCGGCTGGTCAACACATTGGTAGCGCTAACCGCTGAGACATCTCGCGTAGTGGGGTTGATGGTCAGGTCCACCGACGTCAACACCCGGCCAAACGCAGGCGTGCTGGTGACCGGAATTTTGCGGCCCTTCAGATTTGGCAACTGGCAGTTGTAGGCCGCGTGGGTGTGGCCGCTGATCACGAGGTCCACCGCATCGTCGAGCCGGGAAACAATGGCGGCAATATCCGAACCTGCCAGATTGCCTTCGCAGGCATTGATGTCCGACAGCGAGCCAGTCTGAAAACCGCCCTGGTGCACCAGCACCACAATCGACTCAATACCCGCCGCACGCAGCTCGGGAATCAAGGCATTGACGGTCGCAGCTTCCTCGCGAAACTCAAGCCCTGCGACACCCGTGGGGGTCACAATGCCGGGCGTGGCTTGCAGCGTCATGCCGATAAAAGCCACCTTCACACCGTTGATTTCTTTCACGCCATAAGCGGGCAACAGGGGCTTGCCGGTGCTGGTGGAAATCACGTTGGCCGAAAGCCACTTGAACTTTGCGCCTTCAAACGGAACCGGGGTACCCACCGTGGCACCCTTGCAGCTATTTGGATCATTGGCCCCAGCAGTTTGCTTGCACCCCCCGTTTTGCAGGCGCAAAAGCTCGGTGCTTCCCTTGTCAAACTCGTGGTTGCCCACGGAGGAAAATTCAAGGCCGATACGGTTGAGCGTTTCCACACTGGGTTCGTCAAAGAACAGGGAGGACACCAAAGGAGTTGCGCCAATCAAGTCACCCGCACCGACGACCACTGCGTGGGGCACCTCTTTCTTGAGCTTGGCCACATAGGCAGCCAGTATGTCGGCACCTCCTACGGCCGGGCGATTGGCCGCCAGAATGCTGGTATTTGAACCATACGTTCCCGGGGACTCCAAATTGCCATGGTAGTCATTCAGACCAATCACCCGCACGGTGAAAGGATCAGCCAAAACGGTGTCGCTATCGCCACACGCCGTGACCGCGCCTGCGCAGACAAGTGCAGCGATCAGGGCTAGCTTGAAAGAATTGTTCATGTTGAATTTTTCCCATGGAAGTTTTTAAGCTTGCATGCTATGAAAAATACATGACAGTTTCGTGATGTCGGCATACGCATCGCAACCGAAACTTGCAGATGGTCAAAATGCACACGGGAACCCGGCAGACTCCCGCAATACATGACACCACACCAGCGCTCACCCCTTGCTGAGCGGAATGTAAATCTCGCCACCCGCTTTTTTGAACTCTTCCGACATGTTTTGCATGCCGGTCTCAAGCGCCTGCTCGTCGCTCACACCTTTGACCTTGGCGTAGTCGCGCACCTCTTGCGAGATTTTCATGGAGCAGAACTTGGGGCCGCACATGGAGCAAAAATGCGCCACCTTGGACGAGTCCTTGGGCAGGGTTTCGTCATGAAAATCACGCGCCGTGTCGGGGTCGAGTGACAGGTTGAACTGGTCCATCCAGCGGAACTCAAAGCGGGCTTTGGACAGCGCGTCATCCCGCGCGCGCACGCCCGGGTGGCCCTTGGCGACATCGGCCACGTGGGCGGCAATCTTGTAGGTGATGATGCCCACCTTCACATCGTCGCGGTCGGGCAGCCCAAGGTGTTCTTTTGGCGTCACATAACACAGCATGGCCGTGCCAAACCAGCCGATCATGGCCGCGCCAATGCCGCTGGTGATGTGGTCGTAGCCGGGGGCAATGTCAGTGGTCAGTGGGCCCAGGGTGTAAAACGGTGCCTCATGACAGTGCTTGAGCTGCTCGGTCATGTTGGCTTGCACCATGTGCAGCGGCACATGGCCGGGGCCTTCGATCATCACCTGCACGTCTTGCTTCCACGCTTGCTGGGTGAGTTCACCCAGGGTGCGCAGTTCGGCAAACTGCGCTTCGTCATTCGCATCGGCACCAGAGCCTGGGCGCAGGCCATCGCCCAGTGAGTAGCTCACGTCGTAGGCCTTCAAAATTTCGGTCATTTCATCGAAATGGCTGTAGATGAAATTTTCTTTGTGGTGGGCAATGCACCACTTGGCCATGATGGAGCCGCCGCGCGACACAATGCCGGTCATGCGGTTGGCCGTGAGGTGGATAAAGGCCAGGCGCACGCCCGCATGCACGGTGAAGTAATCGACGCCCTGCTCGGCCTGCTCAATCAGCGTGTCGCGGAAGATTTCCCACGTCAGGTCTTCGGCAATGCCGCCCACTTTTTCCAGCGCCTGGTAAATCGGCACGGTGCCGATGGGCACGGGGCTGTTGCGCACGATCCAGTCGCGTGTGGTGTGGATGTTTTTGCCGGTGGACAGGTCCATCACCGTGTCTGCGCCCCAGCGGATCGACCAGACCAGTTTTTCGACTTCTTCTTCAATGCTGGAAGTGACCGCCGAGTTGCCGATGTTGGCGTTGATCTTGACCAAAAAGTTGCGGCCAATCGCCATCGGCTCGATTTCGGGGTGGTTGATGTTGGCAGGAATGATGGCGCGGCCACGGGCGATTTCGTCACGCACAAACTCAGGCGTCATGATTTTCGGGATGCTGGCACCAAAACTATTCCCCGCCAAACGCGCTTCACGCTCGGTATTGCCCAGGTACTGTTCCATCCAGGCCTGCTTCTGGTTCTCGCGAATGGCCACATATTCCATCTCGGGAGTGATGATGCCTTTACGCGCGTAGTGCATCTGTGACACGTTGGCACCCGCCTTGGCCCGGCGCGGCGTGCGCTGCAGGCCTGCAGCTTGCGCGCGCAGGGCGGCCAAGGCGTCGGTTTCACCATTTTTCAGACCATCGTCCAAGGCAAAAGGTGAGCGCCCCGTGTAAGACTCGGTGTCGCCACGACCCTCAATCCAGCTGTGCCGCAAGGGAGCCAGCCCCTGGCGCACGTCAATCGAGGCTTGTGGGTCGGTGTACGGGCCGGAGGTGTCGTACACCGTGACTGCTTCGCCGTTGCTCTGCATGATTTCACGCATTGGCACCTGCACCCCCGGCTGCTGGCCGGGCACGTAAATTTTGCGTGAGGCAGGCAAAGGCTCGCGCGTGAGGGTCATCAACTGGCTGAATTTGTCGGGTGCGTTCATGTTCGTGTCTCCTGAAGAGGGTTCAAGGGCTCCGGGGGAACCGTCAAAGGCACTTCGGCGAACAAGGCGACGGCAGCAAACCCGGCAAAGGGTGGAAAACTGCTGTCTGGCGCTTCTTACGCCGGTATGAACCGGATCAAGTTCGCGGGTTTGGCAGGCCATCTCAGCGCCATCACAGCGCACCCCGGGCAGGGGCGCAGTTTAAGCGAATTGGTGGAAGGGTTCTTTGCGCCTGCGGATTCCCCCACAGTCGTCATATTTTTGGTTTGCATTTCCCCCCCCAGCCCCCTCGCCCACCGGTTATGGGGCTTTGAGCGGGGTTAATGAGTGCTATGAATTATGTAGCTGTCTGCGCAGGTTCCATCTGCGCAATACCTTATTTTCCCCACTCTATCCCCCAACCCCTTTCTCGCCCCGCCGGGCGAGAAAGGGGAGCTTTGAACAGCCCATTTGGCCGCGTATTCAAAGTCAGGACGTACCCGTGCCACCTGGCGTTGTGACAGTTCGTGGTTTGAGTTGGTGAGTTGGAGAATCAGCAACTTTCACCTGACCGGTTGCAACTGGCATAGCCCCGGTTGTCGGTGGAGATGAACTCATTTACTTAAAAAACGCGGCCAAATAGGGCTGTTAAAGGCTCCCCTCTTTCGCCCGGCGGGGCGAGAGAGGGGCGGGGGGGAGTGAGTGGGGAAAATAAGGTATTGCGCATATGGAATCAGCGCAGCCAGCTACAAAATCTGTAGCATTTATCCCACCAAAATACCAAGCAACCCTTCAACACCCAGCAAACTGTGCCCGGTAGCCCACTCTCAGGGCGAAAGTTGCCCAAGGGGGAAGCAACTGCCTTAAAAAATCCAAAAAAAGAACAGCGACAATTACCCCCATGAATACACCCACCGCCACCACCTCCTCCTACGCCCCCCTGCAAAACGACACCTTCATCCGCGCCTGCCTGGGCCTTGCCACGGCGCACACGCCTGTGTGGCTGATGCGCCAGGCAGGGCGCTATTTGCCGGAATACCGTGCCACCCGCGCCAAGGCGGGCAGCTTCATGGGGCTGGCCACCAACCTGGATTACGCCACTGAAGTGACGCTGCAGCCGCTGGAACGTTTTCCGCTGGATGCGGCCATTTTGTTCAGCGACATCCTGACCATCCCCGACGCCATGGGCCTGGGCCTCTCGTTTGCGCTGGGCGAAGGCCCCAAATTTGCCCACAACGTGCGTGACGAAGCGGCGGTGGCCAAGCTGGCGGTGCCTGACATGGACAAGCTGCGCTATGTGTTTGACGCCGTCACCTCCATCCGCAAGGCGCTCCAGGGCCGGGTGCCCCTGATTGGTTTTTCCGGCAGCCCCTGGACGCTGGCTTGCTACATGGTGGAAGGTGCGGGTTCGGACGATTACCGCCAGGTCAAGACCATGATGTACAGCCGCCCCGACCTGATGCACAAAATGCTGCAAATCAACGCCGATGCCGTGGCGCTGTACCTCAATACCCAGATTGAAGCGGGCGCACAGGCCGTGATGATTTTTGACAGCTGGGGCGGCGTGCTGGCCGATGGCGCGTTTCAGGAGTTCAGCCTGGCCTACACCACGCGGGTATTGGCACAGCTGAAAAAAGAACACGACGGCGTGCGCATCCCCTCCATCGTCTTCACCAAAGGCGGCGGTTTGTGGCTGGAAGAAATGCGCGACCTGGACTGCAACGTGCTGGGGCTGGACTGGACTGTTAACTTGGGCAAAGCGCGCACACTGGTGGGCCAGCACAAGGCTTTGCAGGGCAATATCGACCCCAATGTGCTGTTTGCCAACCCCGCCCAAATTGAGGCCGAAGTGGCCAAGGTGCTCAACAGCTTTGGCGCGCCCCACACCGGCGCGGGCACCGGCCCCACCCATATTTTCAATTTGGGCCACGGCATCAGCCAGCACACCCCGCCAGACAACGTGGCCGTGCTGGTCAAGGCAGTGCATGAACACTCGCGCAAAATGCGGGCCTGATTTTTTGGTTTCGCAAGCTCTAGCACACTTTTTGGCTGGTTTCAGGTGAGGAATCGCTGACTTATGCACACAACCAGGGTAACTACTTAGGTCCTGCATCAATTGACTGTCAAACTGTGCTATTAAACCAATAGCTTCGCTAAGTTGTTGATTTATATAGAAATTGGATTTTGCTTTTTTTCTGGGCAATGTGTCGAAGCCCTTGATTTACAAGGGTTTGACAGCTTCAACCGCAGGATATCAACAAAGTTATCCACAGAAAATCTGAATGATGTGCAAATTGCTTATGAATCAACAACTTAAAGCGGTTTTCACAGAATCACATCAACTAAGCGCCTCAAACCGGTCTTTTGCATGAGCCACTTGCTACCCATTCTGGTTCACACACCGGCCCACAGCCAACTGGCGGGGCCCCTCACTTACCGAAGTGAGTTGCCACTCACAGCCGGAACGCTGGTGCGGGTGCCTTTGGGCCAGCGTGAGCTGCTGGGCGTGGTGTGGCGTGCTGACGCAGCCCCCGCCAACACGCTAGACCCTGGCAAGCTGCGCCCGATTTCCAGCGTACTGGACGGCATTGAGCCCCTGACGCCAGCCTGGCAACAATTGGTTTCCTTTGCTGCCCAGTATTACCAGCGTTCGACCGGTGAAGTGGCACTGGCCGCCCTGCCCCCCCAACTGCGCGAGATCAATACCGCACAGCTGGCGCGCCGCCTCAAAAAACACGCCAAGGTGGCCAGCGCAAGCCAGGGTGGCGGGCTTGATCCGTCAAACGCTACTGTTTCAATAGCGCTTAGCGCAGAACAGACGTGCGCAATTGACCAATTTGATACCCAAGAAGGGCCGTTCCTCCTGTTCGGTGCCACCGGCAGTGGCAAGACCGAGGTGTATTTGCACACCGCAGAGCACCTGCTGGCGCGCGACCCCGCCGCCCAGGCGATGGTGATGGTGCCGGAAATCAACCTCACGCCCCAGCTGGAGGCGCGCTTTCAGGCGCGCTTTGGCCCTTTGTATGGCGACGGCGCGGTGGTGGCCATGCACAGCGGCATGACGCCGGCCCAGCGGCTCAAAAGCTGGCTGGCAGCACACAGCGGCGCAGCCCGCATCGTGCTGGGCACACGCATGGCGGTGTTTGCCTCGATGCCGCAGCTCAAGCTGATCATCGTGGACGAAGAGCACGACCCCAGCTACAAAAGCCACGAGGGGGCACGCTACTCGGCACGCGATCTGGCGGTGTACCGGGCTCGGCTGGACGGGGCCAAGGTCATTCTGGGCTCGGCCACCCCTTCGCTGGAGAGCTGGCACCACAGCCGCCCAGCCGCTGAAGGTGGGCGCTACGAGCGCCTGCTGATGCCCAGCCGCATTGGTGGTGACGCCGCTGCCCTGCCGCTGGTGCGCCGGGTGGACATGAACCACCAGCCCAAAAAGTGCGTCTTCTCCCCGCCCCTGCTCGCCGCCATCGAGCAGCGGGTGGCGCGCGGCGAGCAAAGCATGGTGTTTTTGAACCGTCGGGGCTACGCGCCGGTGCTGCACTGCAGCGACTGCGACTGGAAGAGCGAATGCCCGCACTGCAGCGCCTACCGCGTGTTCCACAAAATTGACCGCACCCTGCGCTGCCACCACTGCGGTTTTGCGCAGCAGGTGCCGCGCGCCTGCCCGGCCTGCGGCAACCCCGACATTGCGCCCATAGGCCGTGGCACTGAACGCCTTGAAGAACATCTGGCGGAACTGCTGCGCCATGTGCGCCGCCCCAACTCAGTGTCCGAGCAATGGCCCGAAGGCGAGCCGGTGCGTATTTTGCGCATAGACGCCGACACCACCAAACTCAAGGGCGAGCTGGAGTCGCAACTGGCCCGCGTCCATGCGGGCGACGTGGACGTGCTGGTGGGCACCCAGATGATTGCCAAGGGCCACGACTTTCGCCGCATCACGCTGGTGGCCGCCGCCAGCCCCGACAGCGCACTGTTCTCCAGCGATTTCCGGGCACCCGAGCGCCTGTTCAGCCTCTTGATGCAAGCGGCCGGCCGCGCCGGGCGCGACGCGGGCCTGAGCGGCCAAAGCGAGATGTGGGTTCAAACCTTTCACCCCAAACACCCATTGTTTGAAGCCCTCAAGCGCCACGACTACCCGACCTTTGCCCAGACACAGCTCAAAGAACGCGAGCAGGCCGCCATGCCGCCTTTCAGCTTTCAGGCGCTGGTGCGCTCTGAAGCGCGCACGCAGGAAGTGGCGCAGGGTTTTTTAACCGCGGCCAGCGCTGCAGTAGCGCCTTTGCCCGCTTTTGCGCCCCTGCTGCCCCACATCACCCTGTACCCGGCGGTGCCCATGAGCATCCAGCGCGTGGCCAATGTCGAGCGCGCCCAGATGCTGATCGAAAGCCCCTCGCGCACCGCGCTGCAGCGTTTTTTGACCGAATGGCAGGCGGTGTTGCACGCCACCCGCCAGCAACCCGAAGGCAAAGGCCTGATTCGCTGGGCCATCGACGTGGACCCGCTGGCGATTTGAAAGGCTTCAGCGTCAGATCTTGAGGGCCTCGTGGCCATATCTTGTAATCCAGCATTTCTCTGCAATTCCCCAAAAAACTTACCCGCACGTTTTGGTTTCAACATTGATTTTTCCTGCTTTTCTTACAACAAAATAGGCCTCTACCGCACGTTCTACGTGCGCAAGCAGCTCCTGTTTTTGTAGCATTTTCAAGCTTCCATAAGGCTTTGGGTAGAGTGCCATTGGGGCCATTGGTGCCTGACCCCTTTTTCCTGTCACTGCAACGCGTTGGCAAGCGTTTGCATGGCGGTATGCAGCGGCAGCACTTCAACGCCATCACCCAAAGGGTAACTGTCCGCGCCGGGGTAAACCAGCCACTTCCGGCTGGGCCGGATGTCTTCGCAGGCACTGTAAAAGCCGCGCTCGACCTTGGGCGTGGTGCTGCGTTTTACCTCAATGGCCCAGTGCTGCCCGTCGGGCCAGGTGAGCAACAAATCAATCTCTGCGCCGGCATTGCTGCGGTAAAAGCTGGGCACCGTGCCAGCCGGTGCAACGGCCAGCAGGCTCTCGATGACATGCCCCTCCCAACTGGCACCCACCACAGGATGAGACAGCAGGGCGTCCATGTCCGTAATGCCGAGCAAACTGTGCAGCAAACCACTGTCCCGGATATAGACCTTGTTGGATTTGACCAATCGTTTGCCCTGGTTGCTGTGCCAGGGCGCGAGTTTTCGGATCAGCAACAGATCAGTGAGCAGATCCAGATAACCATTGGCGGTTCGGGTGTCTATATCCAGATTTCTCGCCAGTTGCGCGATATTCAAGGTGCTGCCTTGCAGGTGCGCCAGCATGGTCCAGAACCGGCGCAGCAATTCGGCACTGGTGCGCGGCGCAAATTGGGCCACATCGCGCTCCAGATACGTGCGGGTAAAGTCCCGCCGCCACAGCACACTGTCCGCATCGCTCTGCGCCGTTAGCGATTGCGGAAAACCACCACGCACCCACAATCCGTCCCAAAGACCCGGCGGAACTTCCAGGCGATGCAGGCCGCTGAGTTCGACAAACGCAATGCGGCCGGCCAATGTTTCGCTGCTGTGCTGGATCAAATCCAGCGAAGCGGAGCCCAATAGCAAGTAAAAACCGCTGGTGCGCGTGCCATTGGCCGCGCCGCTGCGACGTGCCTGGTCGATCAGGCCACGCAAAGGCTCAAACAAGGTTGGCATCCGCTGCACTTCATCCAGCACGATGAGCCGGTCCTGGCGCGCGCGCAAATATTGCTCCACGTTGCTAAGTTTGTTGCGGTCTTCAGGTGACTCCAGATCCAGGTAGCCGCCATCGGGTTGCGCAACCTGGAGAGCCAGCGTGGTTTTCCCCACTTGACGCGGCCCCAGCAGCACCACGGCAGGGGAGCGCTTGAGCGCCTGTTGAAGCACCGCAAGTTGGTATCGATTAAACATTCGTGAAATTATTGCATCATGATGCTTCTTTAGCAAGGTTAACAACTGACGCCATTGCTACTCACCGCACAATCAATGCACAGGAACGGCTATAGAGCGTGCGCTAACTTCATAGCAAATTACGGAAAGGAAATTCAACCCCACGAGGCGAAGTATGGTATGGGTTTTGAGCGCGAAGCGGCAGGGGTATTGCGCACTCGCAGTCGGCGTAGCCGCTCAATATCGAGAAAAGGCCAGACCCTGCACCAAAAACCCGCCCTGGGTCAACCGCGCACGCACAGCATTCCCGCAGCCAATCAAAACCGCCGTTTTGCTCAGTCACCAACTGACGCGCTGGTCCACCTCGTAGTCCGGTGCGGGTTGCGCTGCCAAATCCCAGTCCGGCTCGCCTTGCACCCGGTCATCGACCTGCGCATCACAGTCACCCCACAGTGGTGGCCCGCATGCCGGGGTGATGTGCGGGGGTTCACACTCCACCCCGATATGATTCAGGATGTGGCGGATTTCGGCGCTGTGTGTGATGAACGCAATCAGGCGCATTTGCCCACCGCAGTTCGGGCACAGCAGCGGAAAGACTTCGTAGATGCGGGCAATCAGCACCGCCCACAGGTAGTGCGCTGGGCGCTTGAGCGGCACCGGCTCGACAGACACGGCCTGGGCTGGAAGTGCATTGCCTTGCGGCACCACCCCAAGTGCGCCCACACCCACACCAGCTCTGGCTGACTCAGGCTGCGCCGCCGTCAGTGGCGCCGACCCGACCTGGGCCAGTGCCGTAACCGCAGCCCTGTGTGGCGAATTCGGGGCCAGCACACCAAAGTAGCGGTGTCGGTGCGTGCGCGGTGGCGGCACCAGGGCGGCGATGCGGTCGATCAGCTCCAGCGGTGTGAGGTTCAGCTCGTCTACTTTTGCACCGCGCTTGTCACTGGTGGGCTCGCTGCGCTGCTTGGCGCAGCGGTAGCAGGCCCCGGGCGACGAAGGCGCGCAGGATGCGCTTTTGCAGGGTGGTCTGCACTTGGGCCACGGCAGCCGCATCGATGGCGCTGGCCGGGTGAAAGATGACGCCCGGCGGTGCGGCTTGCACATCGGCATTAGCGTCGCCCTCGCTCGCCACCGCCTCAAACACCCCATCGACTTCACAGACATGACAACGAAGTTGCGGCGTAGGCTAACAATTGCCCGCAGGGCTTGTTATGCCGTAGCCAAAATGCACATGTTGGTTCAGGCTGGAGCCGAACCGGTGTATGAAGGCCACGGCTCCGATGTGCAGGGCCGCCTTGTCGACCTGCGCCGCAGCGGGGCTGTTGGATTGCAGGCTCTGCGCAATGACCCGCAGGAAGATGCGCAGCACCATGCCCAGCACTGGCCCGTCACGCTGCATGAAGTAACGCAGTCGCTTGCGGGGTTTTCGCCAAATTCATGGACCAAAACAGCGGCTTGCGCACGGCTGGTGCGCGAGGGCAGCTATCATTTTTAAGTAAAGCTACGCCCCCCACACCCCAATGGCTACATCATCAAACACGGCGTTCTTGCGCCAGATGCGCTTGCTCCAGGATTTGTTGGCCCGGCGGTCGAAGATGATGAGGTGGGCCTCGTCGGCACCGCAGCGCTGGGCGTAGTCCGCCGTTTGCGCCAGGCCCTCTTTTTGCACCGCCACCAGGCTTTGTTTGTCGCGCAGCAGCTTGAGTTCGATCACAATGCGCTGCACTTTGCCGTAGTAGCCCTCGGCTTCACTCACCGGCCATTCAATGAAGAGGTCGGTGCGTTTGAGGCCCAGGCCGTATTCGCGGTTGATGCGCCCGCCGCCGTTGACCACGCGCTGCAAAAAGGCCTGCATCAGCAGCTGTGGTCCAGCTTCAACAAAGTTGAAGCCCTGCATCCAGGCGTCAGAGTGTTCGCGGAAGAACTGCTGGAAGGCCGCCAGCAGCTTGCCCATGTCAAGTTCGCGCTGGGCAGTCAGGTACCAGGGCTGGGGGTAGTGCAAAAAGTCTTGTATGGGCGAGGTGATTTCGCGCGGCAGCACTTCGCGGTAGATGCGGTTGGCAATGGTCAGGTCGGGGCGGCGGCGAATGAGGCCCAGGTCTTCGATGTATTGCAGGTCGTCTTCGGGGAAGTGGGTGGTGGAGATGTCGCCCGCGAGCATGGGAGCCACAATATTGCGCACGCGCGGCTCGCGCAGTTTGTCAGCAAGCGCGTCCAGGTGGGTGGCGCGGCTGTAGATCAGGCGTTCTTTGGCCTGCTTGTAGCGCTCCAGCGTGATGGGGCTGTGGCGGTCATCGCGGGCGGCTTTGTCTTTTTCGGTGCATTCCCGCCCCAGGGCGTTGACCAGCCAGGGCTGGCCACGGGTGTCTTCCCACAGCTCAATCCAGATGGCGTCATCAAAGGTCTGGCCGGTCTCGGTCGTGTGCTGCTGCCACAGAGCGATGGTTTCTTCGCGGCTCAAATTGCCCAGGCGCAGCGATTCGGCCTTGATGTTGAAGGCGCTGCCACCGGTGATGATTTCCTGGTGCGCGGTGTGGATGCGGTAGTCGCGCACGTCGCGCACGCCGCACAAAATGACGGTTTGCGGGAATGCCTGCGGGCGCTGGGCGTAGCCAGCGCGGATTTGGCGCAAAAGGGAGATCAGGGTGTCGCCCACCAGGGCGTCGACTTCGTCGAGAAAAAGAACGGTGGGGTGCACAGCCGGTTGGGAGTCGTCTGCCGGGACGGTGGCGGTGGCGGCTTGCGGGTCGTTTTGCGACCAGTGGGCCAGCAGGGCCGAAAAGCGGTCGCTGGCCTCAATCAAATGCCCCTTGCTGTGCAACCAGGTATCAGGCCCCGGGTCTTGCAAGTAAAGGGCTGCCGAGCGTACAAAGGCGCTGCAAATGGCATTGATGCCCTTATCTGCATTGCCACGCACGCCTTGAGCGCCTTCAATGTTGACATACAGCGCGCGGTACTGCCCCTGATGGTTGAGGTGGTGCATGAGCGCCAGCAGGCAGGTGGTTTTGCCGGTCTGGCGCGGGGCGTGCAGGATGAAGTAGCGCTGCTGGGCAATCAGGGTTTCGATGCTGCCCACGTCAATGCGCGCCAGCGGGTCGATCATGTAGTGCTGCCCCGCTACGCTGGGGCCCGCGTTGTTGAAAAATAGCATGCGCGCATGATAGCCCCCGACGGGAGCTTCTGGTCAATCTTCCCACGGAAGGTATTGACCGCCTGCTGCTTGAGCAAGCAGCAGGCGATCTGCATTCATCATCATGAGTTCTCAGACCCTTCCCATGCCATTGACCCCGACCCTGACTCAAAAGTTACTGGCCGAGCTGCTCGGCACGTGCGCCCTGCTGTGCGCGGTGATCGGGTCCGGCATCATGGCCGAACGCCTGTGTGGCGGCAACACGGGATTGGCCCTGCTGGCCAACACGCTGGCAACCGTCTTCACGCTGTATGTGTTGATTGAGACCCTGGGGCCCATCAGCGGTGCCCATTTCAACCCGCTGGTCACGCTGCTGATGTGGTCAAAAGGCACGCTTGCGCCCGTCAGTACTGCGCGAACAGCTATGTTTTTCATAGTAGCCCAACTCATGGGTGCGGTGCTGGGTGCCTTTCTTGCCAACGCCATGTTTGACCTGACGGTGCTGCAAATCAGCCACAAGCTGCGCGGCGGCTGGCTGGCCAGCGGGCAATTTGGCGGCTGGGGCCAGTGGCTGGCCGAGGCGGTGGCCACTGCAGGTTTGTTGTTTGTCATTTTGCGCGCACCTGCAGGCAAGGCAAGTGGCCTGGTGGCCTGCTACATCGGCGCGGCTTACTGGTTTACCGCCAGTACCTCGTTTGCCAACCCGGCCGCCGTGTTCGGACGCATGTTCAGTGACAGCTTTGCCGGCATTGCACCGGCCAGCGCGCCGGGCTTTGTGCTGGCGCAGGCCGTGGGCGCGCTGGCAGGGAGCTGGCTGGCGCGGTGCCTGGAAACACCGACACAGCAACATGCTTAGTCCAAGTTAACAGGCCGGGGTGACCTTTTCATCATCCATAACTTGGGGCACTTATCCGGCATGTGTATGGCGTGAACGACTTGAAACCTGAAGCTTTCGTAATACCCGACATTGTTGGGATTTGCTGTCTCCAAGTAAGCAAACGTCTGCAGGGCATCACACTTGTCCATCATGGGCTTCAATAAAGCACGCCCTCCCCCGTGGCCCTGATGGTCTGGGTCTAATGCGAGCAGTTGCAGGTAGTAGTGCGGTTCGCGCGGATGGTGGTACTCCATTTTTTCGCCCCCCACCATGCGGTAATCCGCCTCAGCCCGGTCTTGATCTCACAATCGTTGCCCAACAGCGACTATAGAACTTGCGATAACGGCTGCCTTTTTTTAATAGCAAATTCAATCCAAAAATTGGATCGTGAACGATGAAGAATGGAAAATTGCATGAATGCAAGACCTGACCCCATGCTTTTTCTGGTGACGACGCCGCCGACCAAGTGGATGGCCAGTTGCTCGATGATGCCGGCCACCGGGGCGGTGAGCTGGGTTTGGCGCGACCCAGCCAGTAGGTGTCGTTGCCTGCGCCGCCCACTAGAGTGTCGGTGCCCGCCTCACCGTCCAGCGTGTCGGTGCCAGCGTCGTCGGCAAGCATGTGCGCCGGGCATCACCTGCGTTTTTGCCAAGTCCGGTGCAAAGGGCGGGTAGTGCGGTCTTAAAGGAATGGCGAAGGGATGAAAACTTTACAACGCTACAAAAACAAGAGCTGCTAGCGGATGTATTACTAGGGGTATAGATTGATTTGACAAACAGTAGCAGCGGGAAAAACAATGTTGAAACCAAGAACCTGTGGGCAATCTTTTATGCTGGACTGGGACAAAATGCATGATTGCAAGACCTGACCCCAAAGTTCCAAAGTTCCGTTCAAATTCCTAATGGACAATCTCGGTTTAAGTCTGTTCCCGAGGCAATACTTCGGCTCAGGCAGACAAGGCACTTTCGGAGTGAGTTGATCTCAAAGATGTGGTAAAAACCAAAAATACGCTTGGATTGGCTGCATTTTTAGGAGTAATTCACATTACTCCAGCATATCCAGTGCTAGAAAACGTTTGAACGTAGAACTGCTGGTCGGGGCGACAACGTCAGTTAGGAAGATGCGCAGCCAAGTGATAGAACCATCCCCGTCATTGCCAACTGAGAACCAAACCATGAAGTCTCTACGTTCCTACGCTTTCTTGCTGTTGCTGTCAATCCTGCCATTTTTTGCGCAAGCCGACGCCAAACCGAACCAAACAGCCCTTAAAAACAGCGAACAAACGCCTGAATTGGTTTTCTCGAATGATGAGAAGGCGTGGCTCGCGGCACACCCGATCATCCGTATCGGAATAGACCCCGATTTCGCGCCCTATGAATGGCGCGACAAGAACGGCAACTATGTCGGGATGGCCGTTGAGTATCTGCAACGCCTGGAACAGGCCATGGGCGTGCGTTTCGAAATCGTCAGGGATAAGTCCTGGTCAGAATCCCAGTCCATGGCAAAGCGCGGCGAACTCGACATGCTGTCCAGCATGGTCCAAACACCGGAACGATCGCAATACATGCTCTTTACCGAGCCTTATCGAGAAACACAATTGGTCATTATCGACAACGGGCAGGGCGGCTTCATCGGCGATCTGGCGCATCTGGCAGGCAAACGCGTCGCGCTGGAAAAGGGCTATTTCGTCAAGGAACTGCTGGAAAAAAACTACCCAAAAATCCGCTTGGTATTCGCCGCCAACACAGATGAAGCTTTGCGCCTGGTGGCAGAAGGAAAAGCCGACGCCTACGTAGGAGATTCCGGCGCCGCCAACTATGCCATTAAGAAGAATGAACTGACGAGCCTGCGTTTTTCCGGCCAAACGGAATACTTGAGTGTGCAAAGCTTCGCCGTCACCAAGAACAATGCGGAACTGGCCACGATCCTCAGAAAAGTCATGAACAGCATCTCCGAGGAAGAGTCGGAGGGCATATTCAACCGCTGGCTGGGGATGAGAATTGAGCATGGCATCAAACCGAAAACATTGATCCAGTATGGGGCAGTGCTGGCGGCGCTTTTTCTGCTCTTCGGCTACTGGATTTTCCGACTGCAGCGTGAAATAGGCTATCGCAAAGCAGCCGAAATGCGGGAGCACACGCGCAACAGCATCCTGGAAATGCTGGCCAAGGCAGTGCCCTTGCCGACGATCCTTGAAACGATTGAGCGCAGTGTGGAGCAACAGCATCGGGGCACGCGATGCCGTATTTACCTGCACAACAACCAGGAACAACAGCATCCGCAAACGCCATCATCAGGCACAACAGCCGAAGACAAGGAACCCCGCCTGTCTGACCACCGCTGCGCCCAATCCATTCAAGGCGCGTCAGGTGAAGTTCTTGGAACGCTGTCGCTCTACCGCCATACGGCAGACACCGAGGCGGTAGCGAACGCTGAACCGAACACGCCCCCCGACGCTCTTCTGATTGAACAATCCGCTCGCCTGGCCGGCATCGCCATTGAACGATGGGCTTCCGCCGAGAAGCTTCGCCGCAGCGAGGCGCACTATCGCCGATTGACCGAAGGGGTCTCCGATGTCATCTGGAAGGCCGACCGCGACCTTCACATCACCTATATCAGCCCGGTCGACGAACGCCTGCGTGGCTACAAGGCCGACGAGGTCGTTGGTCATCCTATTTTTGAAATGTTTACCGAAGAAGGGATTGCCACCGTCACCGAATTGATGAATCAGCGACCGACGGGTGCGCAATGCGCAAAACCCTGCGGGGCGGTCACATTCGAGGTACAACATCGCTGCAAAGATGGGCGCCTGATGTGGGCGGAAGTGTTCTCAAAACCAGAACACGACGAGCACGGCACGATTGTTGGATACCACGGCGTTTCGCGCGAAACCACGGAACGTAAGCAGATGCAGGATCAGGTGCGCCAACTGGCTTTTTTTGACCCATTGACCAACCTGCCCAATCGCCGGCTACTCCTCGACCGTCTCGCACAGGCTATGACGGCCAGCAAGCGCAGCGCTTGCCATGGCGTATTGATGATTCTTGATTTGGACAATTTCAAGCAACTCAACGACACGCACGGGCACCTGATGGGCGATTTGCTGTTGATCGAGGCTGCCAGACGACTGACGAGCTGCGTGCGCGCGCAAGTCACCGTGGCACGTTTCGGCGGCGATGAATTCGTCGTTGTTCTGAGCAACCTGAATAAGGACTCCATCGCAACAGCAGCCCAGGCTGGCATCGTCGCCGAAAAAATCCGTACCAGCTTGACGGAACCATTTTTACTGGCTGCCAAACACGCCGAGCAGGCAGATTCCCATGTCGAACATCGTTGCTCGGCCAGTATCGGTGTCGTCATTTTCATCGACAACGAAAACCCGCAGGATGACCTACTTAAATGGGCCGATGCTGCGATGTACCAGGCCAAGGCAGCGGGACGCAACCAGGTGCAGTTTTATCGCGAAACAAATGCGTGACCAAACCGCGCAAGCCCCCGTGCTGAAGGGCACGGGGGCACCGCCAGCTGCGGCGTTCAGTGTAAATACTATCTACCGCTTACCAGCGCGCCGTGTTAGCGGGTTTGAGAACGGATAACGACGGATAACGGATAGGCGTTTCAACCACATGGAGCCAAGTATCGCACCGTAAAAGCGCCCTCAATCCGCTTGAGACGCTCGATTCGCCACCTCTGCAGCCAGGTTCACCACCAGGGCTTGGTGTTCAGGAGCGTGATTTGCGGTGAGCAGCGTGTACCGGGCACAGAGTCGTCCCGCAGCGATTCAAAATCGCCGCTTCGCCCATTCACCAACTGATGCGCTGATCGACCTCAAAGTCGGGGGCCGGTTGCGCTGCACCATCCCAGTCAGTTGCCCAATCCGGCTCGGCTTGCACCCCGTCACCCATCTGCGCCTCACCACCGTCCTCCCACAGCGGTGGCCCGCGTGCCGGGGAGATGTGTGGGGGATCTGAGTCTGCCCCGATGTGATCGAGAATCTTCCTGATCTGTACGCCCTCGGTGATGAAGGCAATCAGCCGCATCTGACCACCGCACTTTGGGCACAGCAGCGGGAACTCTCAATCAGTTGAGGACAGAGCTGGTTCGCTGCGCGTAACTGCGGTCTGTCCCGCAATATCTCAGGATGCGGGCGATCAAAACGGCCCACAGGTAGTGGGCTGGGCGCTTGGGCGGCACCGGCTGTGCAGGCCCGCTCTGGCTTGGGAGCACATTGCCCAGCGGTGCCACACCAAGCGCACCCTCCCCCGTGGTGCTCGGCTGCGGCTGCGCCGTGGCCGGTTGCGCCGGTGCCGCCAGTGCCGTAACCGCAGCCCTGAGTGGCGAATTCGGGGCCAGCACACCAAAGTAGCGGTGCCGGTGGGTGCGTGGCGGCGGCACCAGCGCGGCAATGCGGTCGATCAGCTCCAGCGGTGTGAGGGTCAGCTCGTCTGCTTTGGCGCCACGCTTGTCACTGGTGGGCTCGCTGCGCTGCTTGGCGCAGCGGTACACCAGTGCGGCGCCCTCTTTGCGAAGGCTTTTCCTGCAAAGGGTGGGCGGGCGCAGTGTGGCGCAGCCGCTCCAGCGCAGCGCGGTCGTGCGCTTGAATGCACACACCGGCGTCCACCGAGAAGCCACTGTGCGTGTAGGCAAGCATGTCTTTGGCGTCACAACTCTCCAGCAGGCCCCGGCCCACGAAGGCGCGCAGGATGCGCTTTTGCAGGGTGGTCTGCACTTGGGCAACGGCATCCGCATCGATGCCGGTGGCCGGGTGGAAGACGACCCTCCCGCGTGCGGGTGCAAGTGGGCGTGCGGATGCAGTGGCGTTTGCGCGGAACGGGCGGCGACAAGCTATATCGGCCTGAATACCGTTTGCGGAGGTTCATTCACTCCTGAATTGATAGCTTCTTTCGCCCGCCAGACGTGCGCAAAGGCACTATTTGACCCACATAAACCCAGCGCATTGCACATTACACAATGACATTGCGAAGTGATCGACCGCCGCATGGGCTTGCCAGGCCCCGTCAACCCTTCAACCGCATCTCCGCCGCCCTTGCATGGACTTGCAGGCCTTCGCCGTGCGCCAGCACGCTGGCGATCTGGCCCAGGGTTTGCGCGCCCTGCTCACTCACCTCGATGATGCTGCTGCGTTTTTGGAAGTCGTACACGCCCAAGGAACTGGAGAAACGCGCCGTGCCGCCGTTGGGCGTGCGACTTGCAGCACCAGGTCGTACACCTCTGGTTCCGACGTTGATGAAATGGAGCATCAACATGACGTCAGCACAAAATAAACTGATAATGATATTTTGAACATTTACTCAAATCACCATGAAAAACACAACACCAGAACCCACCCAGCGCCTGAATGTTGAACTGCCCAAGTCACAGTATTTCGCGCTCAAATCGTATGCATTGCACAACGAGACGACGGTGTCCCAGTTGGTGCGTGATTCGCTACGCAACATAGTGGAGTACGACACTTGGTTCAAAGCCAAGGTAGAAGCCGCTCAGGCCGACCCGCGCCCTGCCATTGAGCCCGCAGAGTGGGATGCCATCCGAGCTCAAAAACTGGCGCAACGCAAAGCGCTGACTGACAAAACATGAAAGTGCTGCGCAAGCCCCAGTACTGGGAAAGCCTGCAAGCTATAGAAGACTACATTGCACATGACAACCCTCTCGCAGCGATCAATCTGTGGCTGGATATTGACGACCAAGTCAGCCGACTTTCCGACCCGAATTTTCCCCGCAGACGTGGCCGCGTCGCAGGTACCTTGGAACTGGTGGTGCATCCGAACTACGTGGTGATTCTTGAGCAATCGCTCGACACCGTAACGGCACTTGAAGTGCTGCATGCGGCAATGAAGTACCCGTAAGGCAAAGTGATCGGCCGTCGCGTGGATCCGCCAGGCCCGGTCAACCCTTCAAGCGCATCTCCGCCGCCCGCGCATGGGCTTGCAGGCCTTCGCCATGCGCCAGCACGCTGGCAATCTGGCCCAGCGTCTGGGTGCCCTGCTCGCTCACCTCAATGAGGCTGCTGCGTTTTTGAAAGTCGTACACGCCCAAAGGGCTGGAGAAACGCGCCGTGCCGCTGGTGGGTAACACGTGGTTGGGGCCGGCGCAGTATTGGCTGGGCGATTGATGTGGACCCGCTGGCGATTTGAACCGACAGTTTGGAGAATCAGGCCTCTACAGGAATCAAAAATTCCCGGCTGATAAGCGTGCCCAATTCATTGACCCGGTTCAGAAACTGCATCAGGTAGGCGTGCAGCCCGGTGTCCAGAATCTCGTCGATGCGGCCGAATTTCAGCTCGGCGGCCAACTTGCCGGCGCGGCGATGAGATTCATCCGTCTCGGCGTTGCCCACCATGGCCAGATTGCTGAGCACTTCATTCATGCTGGCATGCAATGAGCGTGGCATGTCAGCGCGCAGCATCAAGAGCTCGGCCACCCGCTCGGGCTTGATCACGTCGCGGTACACCTTGCGGTAGACCTCAAAGCCGGACACGCTGCGCAAGACGGCGCTCCAGTGGTAAAAGTCGTACTCCTGAATGCGATGGTTGGTGGAACCAAAAAACTCGTTTTCAACGGCGTGAAATTTGACGTCCAACAAACGTGCCGTGTTGTCGGCGCGCTCCAAAAAAGTGCCCAGACGCAAAAAATGAAAGGCTTCGTCCATCAGCATGGTGCCTACGGTGACACCGCGCGAGAGGTGCGAGCGGAACTTGACCCATTCAAAGAACTGCCCGGGGTCTCGCTCAAACTCGCCGTCGCGCAGCATGCGCTTGATTTCCAGCCAGGTCTGGTTCAGCGTTTCCCACACCTCGGTGGTCAACGAACCGCGAACTGCGCGCGCATTTTCACGGGCCGCCCCCAGACAGGAGACGATGGACGAGGGGTTGGACTCGTCCTTGACCATGAAGTCCATCACCCCTTGCGCCGTGACCTCGCCATGCAGCTTTGTGTATTGGGGCAGCAGCTCGCTGATCGACAGCAAGCCTTGCCAGCCCTGTTGCGCGGCGGCGTGCGACTGGGGTAAGAGCGAGGTTTCGTGGCTCACATTGAGCATGCGGGCGGTGTTTTCGGCGCGTTCGGTGTAGCGGGACATCCAGAACAGATGGTCGGCGGTGCGTGACAACATGAAAGTGCTCCTCTCGATCAGGACTTTTTCGATTGCGACTGGGATTGGGACTGGGATTGCGACTGGGTTTGAGTTGCCTCGGCCGCATCTGATTCGGCATCACTTTCCAGCACCCAGGTGTCCTTGGTGCCTCCGCCCTGCGAGGAATTCACCACCAGGGAGCCTTCCTTCAAGGCCACACGGGTCAGGCCGCCCGGCACAATCTGCACTCGCTTGCCACTGAGCACAAAGGGGCGCAGATCGATGTGGCGCGGCGCAATGCCGCTTTCGACAAAGGTGGGGCAGCTCGACAGGCTCAGCGTTGGCTGCGAAATGTAGCCACTGGGGTTGGCCAGCAGCACCTTGCGAAAGTCTTCAATTTCAGCCTTGGTGGCTGCAGGCCCCACCAGCATGCCGTAACCACCGGCGCCGTGCACCTCCTTGACCACCAGGTCTTTCAGGTTCGCCAGCGTGTAGGCCAGGTCGTCCTGGTTGCGGCACATGTAGGTGGGCACGTTGTTGAGAATCGGTTTTTCGCCCAGGTAGAACTCGATCATCTTGGGCACGTAGGGGTAGATGGACTTGTCATCGGCGATGCCGGTGCCCACGGCATTGCAAATCGTCACGTTGCCGGCGCGGTACACGTCCATCAAGCCCGGACAGCCCAGGGTGGAGTTGGCACGAAACACCCTGGGGTCGAGAAAATCGTCGTCAAGGCGGC
This sequence comes from Candidatus Rhodoferax bjergmarkensis, assembly GCA_016708345.1. GTDB lineage: Bacteria > Pseudomonadota > Gammaproteobacteria > Burkholderiales > Burkholderiaceae_C > Rhodoferax > Rhodoferax bjergmarkensis. The sequence goes on along the minus strand of JADJFX010000003.1, from coordinate 355,774 downwards.
GGCTGATGACGTCCACGCGTTTGGGGCCGCGCGTGGTGCGCATGTAAACAAAGTCGTCTTTGACAAACAAGTCCTGGCCTTCCACCAGTTCGATGCCCATTTGCTGCGCCAGGAAGGCATGCTCGTAGTAGGCGCTGTTGTGCATGCCCGGGGTCAGCAACACCACGGTGGGCTCGGCGGTGGTGGCCGGGCTGCAGGAGCGCAGGGTTTCCAGCAACAAATCAGGGTAGTGGGCGACCGGCGCGACCCGGTGCGCGCTGAACAGCGCCGGAAACAGGCGCATCATCATCTTGCGGTTTTCCAGCATGTAGCTCACGCCGCTGGGCACGCGCAAGTTGTCTTCCAACACGTAGTATTCGCCCTCGCCTTTGGCGTTGGGCGCACGCACAATGTCGATGCCTGAAATGTGCGAGTAGATGTTGTTGGGCACCTTGATACCCATCATTTCCGAGCGGAACTGCGCATTGCCTTCAATTTGCTCACGCGGCACCACACCGGCGCGGATGATCTCCTGGTCGTGGTACACATCGTGAATAAAACGGTTCAGTGCCGTGACGCGCTGAACCAGCCCGCGCTCCATGCTGGCCCACTCCTGCGCGGGGATGATGCGAGGAATCAGGTCAAACGGGATCAGGCGCTCGTTGCCCACACCTTCTTCATCTTTTTCGCCATAGACCGCAAAGGTGATGCCAACGCGGCGAAAGATCAGCTCGGCTTCTTCGCGCCGCTTGGCCATGGTGTCGCCGGGTTGGCGAGCCAACCAGCGGTCGTAGATTTTGTAGTGATCCCGGATTTGTGCGCCGTCAGAAAAAAATTCATAGGGCAACTGGGTGTACATCTCGTCGAACTTTTGCATGGTGCCTTTCCTCCTGTACCAAGACTAGCAAAATTAATGCCATTTCCACGCACCGTTTGGCAAGCGCGTACCGCCTGCGCGTCAAGCTCACTGCGACTGCGACTGCGACTGCGACTGCGACTGAAAGTTTGCCTGCACCGCGGCATCCTGTGCCACAGGCTCCACGGTCACCCCGACTGTCAGGGTGTGGCTGCCGCCGCCGTAAATAACCCCCCGTATGGGCGAGACATCGGCAAAATCGCGCCCGGTGGCCAGCGTCACATAGTCTTCGCCCGGCGAGTGCCAACCGCAGCGGTTGTTGGTCGGATCGAGGTCGCACCAGCGCTCCCCTTGGGGAAAGTCGGGAACGCAGACCGCGCACCAGGCATGGGACGCATCGCTGCCCTGGAGTTTGACGGTGCCGGGTGCAGGGTGCGTGAGCAGGTAACCGCTGACATACCGCGCAGCCAACCCCATGGAGCGCAAGCAGGCAATCATGATGTGGGCAAAATCCTGGCACACCCCTTTGCGTCGGGCCAGCGCTTCGAGTGCAGGAGTGTTGATCTCGGTGCTGTGGCTCTCGTAGACAAAATCGGCATGAATTCGACGCATTAAATCCTGCGCCGCCTCCAAAACGCCCCGTCCTGGTGCAAAGCTGGGCCGCGCATACGCCAAAAAATCGGCATGCCGTGGGCAAAAAGGTGAGGCAAAAACAAACTCGGCAGCCTCATCAAAGGCGCTACCACGCTGGTAGCGAAACAGTTCCCTGGTTTGTTCCCAGCTCACACGGCTCTCAAGCGGTGCAAGGGCCTCGGTGCAAACCACACTGCGCGCCAGCACTATCAATTGTTTATGCGGGGTTTGCAGTGAAAAAAACTGCGTGCATTGCCAAACACATCGACCGAATGGCTGACTTTTTCGGGGGTTGGTCGGATGTCCAGCTGATGACTCAGAAGCTGCTGTTGCGGCGTGTGCAGCGGTTGCAAAAAAACCATGTGTTGCGCCGTTTCCACCGGCGGCTCATAGTCGTAGCGTGTTTCGTGGGTGACTTGCAGCTTCATCAGGTGCCCAGGCTCTGTTTGGTGTCTTGCGAGTGGGTGAAGTAGGTGGCGCTGATTTCCTCTGAAATTTTGTGCGCTGAACTCACGCACTGCAGCAGCAAAGCGTTCAATTCAAAGTAGTAACCCGGGCCTTGCGCACCCTGCAAGCCAGGTACATGGCCGATAGGCGCAGCCACGGCTTGTGTTTCACACAGTTGCGCCAGACTCCAGGTGCCGGTGATGTCAGGCACCCGGTAGGACAGGGCACTTAGCACACCGGGCTCGCTGCCTGCAAGCTTGGCCAGGCGCCCGCGCAGCGTGTGCGCCACCCAGGCCAGCGAGCGCGGATTGTCACGGTCCAGCACCAGCAGATCGAGCAAGGCCGGCAGGTCGCGGCTTTGCTGGTACAACGCGTGAAACGTGATGATGCTGTCAAACAACTCCAGCATGGCGTCAAAGCCACCGCCGGTGTGTACCACACCGGTCTTGAAGCCGCTCATCAATGATGGTGCCAGGAAACTCAGACGTTCAATATGGCGACCAATACTCAGCAAGCGCCAGCCGTCATCACGGGTCATACGATCGGTCTGGGCACCGGTAATAGCAGCCATGTGTGTGCTGGCACTTTTAAGTACCCGAAGGGCTTCCAGTGACGAAAAATCCTCCCGAATGGACGCTTCGCCGCAGCGCGAAAAAAACTCATCTTCAGCCTGCAGGATCACGCGCCAGTGCTCCTGCGAGAAACGCTCTCGCACGTTCGAGGCTGTCATTTTGAGGGCGCGCAGGTTGTAGCCCACGCTGGTAGCGCCATCCGCACTGGCCAGACTGGCAATCAGGGATCGTTCAAAAACCCGCCGCGCCTGCTGCGCCGACGGCACGGTGGGCAGCACCAGCGTGTTTTCCACGGCCAGCTCGCTGAGCCAGTCGAGCAAGGGGGAGGAGGATTGGTCCTCACCACTGAGGCACTCCAGCGTCAGGCGGGCCAGCCGAATGGTATTTTCGGTGCGCTCGGAATAACGTCCGAGCCAATAAAGATTTTCGGCGGCCCGGCTGGTCACCATGCGTTTGCGCTGCGCCACGATGGCCGGCGTGATGTGGGGCTGCAAAAGTGTTGTCGCGTCCACCTCGCCCCGGGTCAGCACCCAGACATCGGCACTGCTGCCCCCGCGCTGCATGGAGGAAATGTCCACCGCAGCTCCGGCCACTCGTGCCAGCCCCCCCGGCAACACACGCCAGGACTGGACGCCGTCGGAAACGGCAAAGGCGCGCAGGATCACCGAGCGCGGCACCATCAAACCGCTTGCCGCGTCGCCCGCTATGTCAGCTTGGGATGACTGCCAGGTGGGCATTTGCGATATCGGCACATAGGCCTGCATCGAGTGCTCCTCACCTTGGCGCACTATGCGGCCAGCCCATTCGTCGAGCTCGCGCTCTGAAAGTGATCGCCCCATCACGGAATCAAAACTGCCATGCACCGGCGAGCCGGGATAGGTCGGCTTGATGGCCAGCTCACGCAAGCGAGGCAAAGCATCCTCCTGGGCGGAACGCTCGCCACACCACCAGGTCGGCAGGGATGGCAATTGCAGCGACTCCCCCAGCAAATGTTCCGACAAGGCCGGCAAGAACCCCAGCAGCGCGGGCGACTCCAGAAAGGCGGAACCCGGCGCATTGGCCACCAGCACGTTGCCAGAGCGGATCGCCTGCAGCAACCCCGGCACGCCCAGAGTTGAGTCCGGTCGCAGTTCCAATGGATCAAGGTACTGGTCGTCCACTCGCTTGAGCAGACCATGGATGGGTACGAGGCCTTTGAGGGTTTTGAGGAACAGACGCTCATCGCGCACGATCAGGTCACTGCCCTGGACCAGGGTCAACCCCAGATATCGCGCCAGGTAGGCATGCTCGAAATAGGTTTCGTTGTAGGGGCCGGGTGTGAGCAGCGCCAGATGGGAGTCCACGCCAGCCGGACTCATTTGTCTGAGGCTGTCCATCAGGGCTCGGTAGGTAGCCGCCAGGCGCTGCACGTGCATGGAACGAAATGCCTCGGGAAACTGCCCTGAGATGGCCAAGCGGTTTTCCAGCAGATAACCCAGCCCCGAGGGGGCCTGAAAACGCTGGCTGACCACCCACCACTGCCCATCGGGCCCACGCGCCAGATCAAAGGCAGCAACATGCAGATGGGTTCCGCCCACCGGCTTCACACCGTGCATGGGCCGCAGGTAACCAGGGTGGCCATGCACCAGGGCGGGCGGCAACAGCCCCAGCGCCAGCAATTGCTGCGGGCCATAAACATCGGCCATGACACGCTCATGCAGGCGCATACGCTGCGTCACACCGGCCTCAATCTGCTGCCAGCTCTCAGGCTCGATGATGAGCGGAAACAGGTCCAGCGACCAAGGTCGCTGCGGGCCCCCTGCGTCGGCAAAAACGTTGTAGCTCACGCCGTTGTCCAGAATTTGACGCTTCAGGCTGGCTTCGCGCCGGTTCAGGTCGGCCGCGCGATCATGCTTCAAATAAGAGAAAAATTGGCCCCATGCGCCCGTCAATCGTGCGCTATCAGCTATCATTTTTGAAGCATCTGCTTCCTGTTGGTCTGCTGGCGCGATCAATCCACCACGCAGTTCGTCAAAATGGCCTGCGCCAGCCTTGCAGTCCAGCGCGACAGCATGCATGGTGGGTGGCCGCGTCAAGTCGGCGCTTTCAGAAAAGTGGTTTGCATCGTTCATGCCGTGAAGTATGGCATTGCCACCCGTCTCACGCCTTCCCCTTTGTCGTCACGCCCCTGCTGCGGCGCAAATCCAGCGTAAAAGGGAATTCGCGACTGCCGGCCACGTCAATCGTGGCGGGCGGCACATACAGCTTGCCCGGTGTATGACCGAGGACGCTGAATCGAGTCAGACGCCGACTCTCGGCCTCATACGAGTTGACCGGAAAGGTGTCGGGGTTCAATCCACCGGGATGGGCCACAAAATACTGGCACCCCCCGAGCGAGCGCTTGAGCCAAGTGTCCACAATGTCAAAAGTCAAAGGGGCATCGACGCCAATGCTGGGGTGCAGGCTTGAGGGCGGGTTCCAAGCCTTGTAGCGCACCCCGGCAACATACTCGCCTTGGGTGCCAGTCGACTGCAGGGGCAAGGCACGCCCATTGCAGGTCACCACGTAGCGACTCTCATTGAGGCCGGTCACCCGCACCTCCATGCGCTCCAATGACGAGTCCACATAGCGCGCCGTGCCACCCGGTGCACCCTCTTCGCCCATCACATGCCAGGGCTCCAATGCATTGCGCAAGGTCAGCTCAATGCCGGCGGACTGAACCGAACCCACCAGGGGGAAGCGAAACTCGTAATGGGGCGCAAACCAGCTGGTGTCAAACGCGTAACCTGCACTACGCAACTCACTGACCACATCATCAAAATCCATCTTGATGAAGGTCGGCAGCATGAAGCGGTCATGCAAGGTGGTACCCCAGCGCGTCGCAGGGGCCTTGTAGGGCTCTTTCCAGAAGCGCGCCACAAGAGCGCGCAGCAACAGCTGCTGCACCACGCTCATGCGGGGGTGCGGTGGCATCTCGAACGCGCGCAGCTCCAGCAAGCCCAGGCGACCGGTGGCAGAGTCGGGGGAGTACATTTTGTCAATGGAAAACTCGCTGCGGTGCGTGTTGCCGGTGGCGTCAATCAGAATGTTGCGCAGCGAGCGGTCCACCAGCCAGGGCGGCATGCTTTGGCCGTGGACTTCACGGTTTTTGTAGATCTGCTCAATGGCAATCTCCAGCTCGTAAAGCTGGTCATTGCGCGCCTCGTCCACGCGCGGTGCCTGGCTGGTCGGCCCGACAAACAGGCCGCTGAACAAATAGCTCAGAGAAGGATGGTTGTGCCAGTACAGCAGCAAGCTGGCCAGCATTTCCGGCTTGCGCAGAAAAGGGCTGTCCGCTGGCGTCGCACCGCCCATCACAAAGTGGTTGCCGCCGCCGGTGCCGGTGTGGCGCCCGTCTTTCATGAACTTTTCGGCCGACAAACGGGACTCAAACGCGGCGTTGTACAAGAACTCCGTGTTTTTGACAAGGTCGTCCCAGTTCGTCACCGGATGAATGTTGACCTCAATCACACCCGGATCGGGGGTAACCTGCAGCAGCTTGAGGCGCGGGTCTCGCGGGGGTGGGTAGCCTTCGAGCACCAGTGTGACGCCCAGCTCTTGCGCCGTGGCCTCAATCGCGCACAGCAGATCAAGGTAGTGCTCCAGTTTTTCCAACGGCGGCATGAAGACATACATCACACCGCTGGCTTGGCCCACGGCCTCGGCCTTGGGGCCGCTGGCGCGGCGCGGGTCGCGCACCTCGACACACAATGCAGTGCGGGTGACCCAGGCCGCAGACTCATGCTTGGCGGGCACACGCGCAAAGTGGGTTGGCTCGGTTTGCACCGCACTTTGGGCGCTGGCGGCAAGCTTGCTGGCATCAGGCTGACCCGGAATTTGCATCTTGCGCACCACTGCCAAACCGACCAATTCAAAACGGGCCGCCATGGCATCACGCAAGGGCAAGCTTGGCCTCGCTGTACTGGGGTCTTGCGCCACCAGGTGGGGAAAATCAGCCTCACTGACCCAGGGCAAAGAGTCCAGCGGCAGGCGCAAACCCATGGGCGAATCACCGGGCATCAGGTACATGCGTTCATCGCGCAAAAACCAGGAACCGCTCACCCACCGAGGACACTCCGAACTGGCACCGTCAGCGACCTTGATCGGAAGTACATAACCCACCACGGCATCGAGCTTTTGCTTGAAGACACGGTGCAAACGCGCCCGCTCCATTTCGTCGCCTGCTTTGGAATCCAGCGGGTCCACATTGGTGGGCAGGCGACGCTCGCGCCACTGGTAGTACCACATGTCTTCATAAGCCGATTGGATGAACGCGTTGCTGACACCCAACTTGCCGGCCAAGGTGTGCGTAAAGCGCCGGGCGTCTTCACTGGTGTAGTGCGTGGCAGTGCGTTCGTCGGCAAACAGCGCCCGGTTAGCCCACACCGGCTGGCCGTCAGCTCGCCAGTAAATATTGAGTGCCCAGCGCGGCAATTGCTCGCCGGGGTACCACTTGCCTTGGCCAAAATGCAGAAAACCACCCGCGCCATACTCAGATCGCAGTTTGTGCACCAATTCAGTGGCAAACCCGCGTTTGGTCGGGCCGAGTGCATCCGTATTCCATTCTGGTGCATCGCGGTCACTCACAGCCACAAAAGTGGGCTCGCCGCCCATGGTCAGGCGCACATCGCCCGCCACCAATTCTTTATCCACAGCATGGCCAAGCGCCATGACATCGGCCCATTGCGCTTCGGTATAGGGCTTGGTCACGCGGGGCGACTCGTAAATGCGCGTCACTGCCATATGGTGCGCGAACTCCACCTCACACTTGTCCACACCGCCCTCAATAGGCGCGGCTCCGCTGGGTTGTGGTGTGCAGGCCAGGGGAATATGGCCCTCGCCCGCCAGCAGGCCCGACGTGGCATCCAGCCCCACCCAGCCCGCGCCGGGCAGATACACCTCGCACCAGGCGTGCAGGTCGGTGAAATCGACATCGGTACCACTGGGACCGTCCAAAGACTTTACATCCGGCCTCAACTGAATCAGGTAGCCCGACACAAAACGGGCCGCCAGCCCGCAGTGGCGCAGCAGCTGCACCATCAACCAGGCAGAATCACGGCATGAGCCGGAACCGAGCTTGAGCGTCTCATCCGGCGTCTGCACACCGGGCTCCATGCGGATCAAGTAGCTGATGTCGTGGTGAACCATCTGGTTCACATCGACCAAAAAATCAATGGTGCGTTGCCGCCGCCGGTCGATGCGGGCCAGACAGCTTCGCAACCGCTTGGTCAGATGCTCTGCCGCCAGGTAAGGTGCCAGCTCCTGCTTTAGCAGGTTGTCGTACTTGAACGGGTATTTTTCAGCGGCTGGCTCCAAGAAGAAATCGAACGGGTTGTACACCGCCATCTCGACAATCAAGTCGACCGTGACTTTGAACTCACGGGCCTTTTTCTCAAAAACGAGGCGCCCCTGGTAATTGGAAAACGGGTCTTGCTGCCAGTTGAGGTAATGGTCAGCTGGCTCCACCTTGAGCGAATAGGAAATGATTTTGCTGCGGCAATGTGGCGCGGGACGCAGACGTATCACCTGAGGCCCCAATGTCACAAGCCGGTCGTACTTGTAGTGGGTCACGTGGGTCAATGCAGCGTGAATAGACATAGGTTTTCCCCTTTTTCAGACTGGTACAGCAGCCCGACCACAACGATCATGCAATCATTGTGCCAACCGAATATGACACACGAAAAAAAAATCAACCATCAAGCTTGTGAGCGGGCGGCACTCGGAGGGGTCGGGTTCGCTGTACTTCGGCTCAATTCGAGCGCACAAACAAGGTCACCAGCGGCGCATCGCCCACCTGGCGGCTCCAATGTCCATGCACAGCAGGGTCAAACGTCGCACCACTGGGCAAAGTGTCATCTGAATAAAAGCTTTGTCCAGCGCTGAAAATGCGCGAGCTCCCGTCTTGCAGACCAATCTCCATGGCACCTTGCAGCACCACCAGCCACTGGGGCGTGGTGGTGCAGTGAAAACTGCTGCGAAATCCGGGCGGGCTCTGGCGAAACTGGTAACCGCCGCAAGCGGCCAGCGGTGAAAGTTGTGCGGCCGGGCTGCCTTCGGTCAAGGCCAGCGAAACCTCCTTGAATTTGGCGCGGCCATCAAGGTCGGTGTAGAGAATGGTTTGAGTCAATGTGGTGGGGGTGTTCATGCGCTGGATTTTGCACCAAGCCACCCGATGGCACCCTGGGGAACCGCTCACATGCCGCCCATGGCAGCACAAACTTTCCACAAGCAAAAAATCATGTCGAAACCCCTTTGTTTCTGGCCGCATGTGCCGATAACAAATTCACCAACTACCGAGAAGACTCCCATGTTGACTTTAGTCAGTTCCCGAACGTCAGCCGCTTATAAACAAGCGTGCATTGAAACCGGCGTTGACACCGCCGATCCGCATGGTTTGATATGCCTTTTGCTCGATGCCTTGCATCAGGCAGTCAGCGCATCCAGACTGGCCATGGACAATGGCGACATTCCCAAAAAGTGTCGACAGATACGCATCGCCATGCGAATTCTCGATGAAGGGCTCAACGAGGTCCTGAATTTGCGCGACGGTGGCGAGCTGGCCCTGAATTTGCGCAATCTGTACAACTACTGCTACAACCGCCTGCTGGTGGCCAACATCTACAACGACGCATCGGCCTTGGGCGAAGTGGACCGTTTGATGACCCCCATCTCCACCAGCTGGAAACAGATCAACCAACCAGGCCCCGCCTACCTGCGCGTGGTCTAACTAGACAACCCCACAAACCGACAGCGCTGCGCAACTGCTGAACAAATCGCTTGTTCAGTCAGCCGAGTTGACATTCCCAGCTTGGCTTTGCGCCAGCGCTTGTGTTCCGGTGAGGATCATGCGGACCATCACGACAATTTGGTGGGTGAATTCCTCATACTGATCTTCCGACAGATCGAGCGCGGTGGCCCCCATCGCAAAAACCAGCCGCGTGACGGCCTTGGCCGTCAAAGCGGGTTCATACAGTCCGGTTTTCTTGACTGCAGCCAAATGCAGAAGATCTAGCCGAAGCTCGTCCTCAAAGAAATTCAACTGCCGCTCCACCGCGGTTTTGAACGCCGGTGACCCGACAGTCCCTTCCCGCAACAGAATGTGCAGCAAGGGGTCATCGGCGTGCAGCCGGGCCATAAAGGCATCGGTACAGCCTTGCACCACACTTTGCTCTGAACTCGCGCGTTGACGTGCATCACCTATGAGTTGTCGCAAGGACTCTCCAGCCAGATCAATCAGGGCCACCGCCAACTCATCCATATCCCGAAAATGGCGGTAAAAACTGTTGGGTGCAACACCCGCTTCTCGCGCCACCTCGCGCAGGCTGAGGGTTGAGACACTTCGATTTGGCCCCAGCAACTTGAGCGCTGCGTTGATGATGTCTTCTCGTGAAATGAGCTGTTTTCGCCCCGGTGAACCGGGCTGAACAGTGGATGGTTGACTGCTCATGGGAGTCCTGAAAAATGTATGTTTGATGATAACGGAGTGAATGCCGCACAACCGTATATACAACTGTACATTTTTAGCTATACTCCTCAACACAATCCCATCAGCCACCGGGTTTGTCCTCGCTATTTCTTTTTCCCTCATTAGGTAAAGTGTGATGAACATCGAGCTAACTCCTGTCGGTCATTGGCGGCCAGGCTCCCAATCGCCTGTCTTTGAACCCTCCGAACTGGGCGACCTGTTGGCCCGGATTCGGCAGCCCACTCACGTGGTGCGTGATCTTGCCCGCTCACGCATTGGGCTGGCTGTCAGCGGCACCGTGGCAAGTACACTGGCTCCCGGAGATTTCCCGTTGCTTGCCACGCTGCCAGCCCTTTACCCCGAATGGCTGGGCGACCGGTCTTTTTGTGAAGCCCACGGCGTGCGCTTTCCTTATATTGCGGGCGAAATGGCCAATGGCATTGCCACCACGCGCATGTGTATGGCCATGGCCGGAGCTGGCATGTTGGGTTTTTTTGGTGCCGGTGGCTTGGCTTACCCGCGCGTCGAGGAAGCCGTGGACGAGTTGGTCGCCAAGCTCGGCACGTCTGCACCCTGGGGTGTCAACCTGATCCATTCGCCCAACGAAGCAGCGCTGGAAGACCGGGTGGCCGACCTGCTGATTCGCAAAAACGTGCCCATCATTTCTGCCTCTGCCTTCATGGGTTTGACCCCTGCCGTGGTGCGCTGCGCTGCGGCTGGCCTGCACCTGGACGCCCAAGGGCGCATTGCCCGCAAACACCGGGTGTTTGCCAAAATTTCCCGGCGTGAAGTCGCCACCCGCTTTATGTCGCCTGCGCCCGCAGACATGCTCAGCGCCCTGGTAGCGCAAAAGTTGATCACGCCACTTGAGGCGGATCTGGCAGCACGTGTGCCAGTGGCCGAAGACATCACGGTTGAAGCCGACAGCGGCGGCCATACCGACAACCAGTTGCTGGTGGCCCTGTTTCCAACCATCATGGCCTTGCGCGACGAGCTGGTCGCCAAACACGGCTTTGAGCGGCCGATTCGGGTGGGCGCTGCAGGCGGACTGGGCACGCCGGGTTCACTGGCAGCGGCCTTTGCCATGGGTGCGGCGTATGTCGTGACCGGTTCGGTCAACCAGGCTGCGGTAGAAGCGGGTTTGTCTGACGCGGGCAAGGCCCTGCTGGCCCAGGCCGATGTGGCCGACGTGATCATGGCCCCGGCCGCTGACATGTTTGAGCTGGGCGTGAATGTGCAGGTGCTCAAGCGTGGCACCATGTTTGGTGTGCGTTCAGCCAAGCTTTATGAGGCCTGGCACTCCCATGCCTCGCTGGAAGCCATTCCCCCGGAACTCAAAACCCGGCTGGAGCGCGATGTGTTGCATGCCACCTTTGATGAGATTTGGGCCGAGACCCGGGGCTTCTGGCAAAAGCGTGATGCCGCAGAAGTAGCCCGCGCCGAGGCCGACCCCAAACACCGCATGGCACTGGTTTTTCGCTGGTATTTAGGCAAGGCCAGCAAGTGGGCGATTGACGGCGAAGCCTCGCGCCGCGCCGATTACCAAATCTGGTCCGGCCCGGCCATGGGGGCCTTTAACCGCTGGGCGGCCGGCTCGTTTTTGGCCGAACCGCAGAACCGCACCGTGGTGCAGATTGCGCTGAACCTGCTCGAAGGCGCTGCCGTGATCACCCGCGCCGGGCAGCTGCGCAGCTTTGGCCTGCCGGTGTCGGCCAGCGCCTTCCAGTTTCAGCCCCGGCCACTGGCTTGAGCCTTTGACGGCACCATTTTTTGAGCTTTTTAAACCCCTTTTTCGTCATCACGCTCTGCCACAGAGATTTTTGAGAACTTTTCCATGTCCACCTCCACGTCCACCACCCATCGCCAACAAATTCCTATCGCCGTCGTCGGTGTCAGCACCCTGTTTCCCGGTTCGACCGACTCGCGCGGCTTCTGGAACGATATTCTCGCGGGCAAGGATCTGATCACTGACGTGCCGTCTTCGCACTGGCTGATTGAAGACTATTACGACCCGGACCCCAAGGCGCTGGACAAAACCTACGCCAAGCGCGGTGGCTTCATGCCACCGGTTGACTTTGATCCGATGGAGTTTGGTGTGCCCCCGAGCATCGTGCCGGCCACCGATTCGGCGCAAATTCTGGCGCTCATCGTGGCGCAAAAAGTGCTGGACGATGCCGCGCAAGGCCAGTTCTCCACCATGGACCGCGAGCGCATCAGCGTCTTGCTGGGCGTGACATCCGCGCAAGAGCTGCTGGGCAACATGGTCAGCCGCCTGCAAAAACCAGTGTGGCTCAAAGCCCTGCGCGAAAGCGGCGTGCCTGAGTCTGAGGCGCAAGAGATTTGCCTGCGCATTGCCAACAGTTACACGCCGTGGCAAGAGTCATCGTTCCCCGGCTTGCTGGGCAACGTGGTGGCCGGGCGCATTGCCAACCGCTTTGATTTGCGCGGCACCAATGCGGTAACCGATGCGGCCTGTGCCAGCTCGCTGGCAGCCGTGTCCATGGGCATCAACGAGTTGCAGATTGGCCAGTCGGACCTGGTCATCACCGGCGGTGTCGATGCCATGAACGATATTTTCATGTATCTGTGTTTCAGCAAAACACCTGCTCTGTCACCCACGGGCGACTGCCGCCCGTTCTCTGACGCGGCCGACGGCACCATGCTCGGCGAAGGCATTGCCATGATGGCGCTCAAACGGCTGGACGATGCCGAGCGTGATGGCGACCGGGTGTATGCCGTCATCCGCGGTGTGGGTTCGGCCTCGGACGGCCGCGCCAACAGCGTGTATGCCCCCTTGCCTGCAGGCCAGGCGCGTTCGCTGACCCGCGCCTACGAGGTGGCCGGTTTTGGCCCTGAAACGGTGGAGCTGGTCGAAGCCCACGGCACCGGCACCAAGGCCGGTGATGCGGCCGAATTTGCCGGGCTCAAACTGGCATTTGGTGGTGCGCGTGAAGACAAGCAATGGTGCGCACTGGGCACCGTCAAGTCACAAATTGGCCATGCCAAGGCATCGGCTGGCGCGGCAGGCCTGTTCAAGGTCATCATGGCGCTGCACCACAAGGTGTTGCCACCCACCATCAAGGTGGACCGGCCCAACCCCAAGCTGGAAATCGAACAAAGCCCGTTTTACCTGAACACCCAGCGCCGCCCCTGGATTCGGGACAACACCCATCCGCGCCGTGCCTCGGTGTCGAGTTTTGGCTTTGGTGGCAGCAATTTTCACGTCACCTTGGAAGAATACGTGCCATCTGTCCCGACGGGCAAGTCAGCCTGGCGCTTGCGCACGGTGCCCACCGAGCTGGTGCTGCTGAGCGCTGCCAGCCCGACTGAGCTGGTGGCCCAGTGCCGCACCCTCGCGGGTGTCCAAAAAGAGCTGTGCCATGTGGCACGCGAGACACAACTGGCCTTTTCCCCCACCGCAGGCGCACGCCTGGCGGTAATAGCCGCCAACGCCGACGAGTTGGCGCAAAAGCTGACCCAAGCTGCCGCCACCATTGAAAAAGCCCCCGCTGCCGCCTACAGCAGCCCGACCGGGGTGCATTACGCCACGGGCACAGCAGATGCAGGTCAACTGGCCTTTTTGTTCCCCGGCCAGGGCAGCCAGTATGTCGGCATGGGGGCCGAGGCCGCCATGGCCTTTGACGTGGCCCGGCAGGCCTGGGACGATGCCGCCAAGCTGTCGTTTGACGGGGTGAAGTTGCACGACGTGGTGTTCCCCAAACCTGTGTTCAGTGATGCTGACCGCGAAGCGCAGCAAAAAACACTCACCGCTACCGAATGGGCGCAGCCCGCGCTGGGCGTGCACAGCCAATCGCTGGCCAATGTGTTGCATTGGCTGGGTGTGCGGCCCAACTGCGTGGCTGGCCATAGCTTTGGCGAGGTCTCTGCGCTGTTTGAAGCCGGAGTGCTGGATGCCGCCAGCTTGGTCAAAGTCGCCCGCCGTCGCGGCGAGCTGATGCGCGACGCCTCGGCCGTGCCGGGTGCCATGACGGCAGTGGCCAAGGCGATTGACGAGGTGCGCGCAGCCTTGACTGAGAGCGGTGCCAACGTGGTGGTGGCCAACCACAACTCACCGACCCAAGTGGTGCTGTCGGGCTCGGTGGAGGAAATCACAAAGGTCGAGGCAGCCCTGAGCGCCAAAGGCATGACGGCCAAACGCCTGCCGGTGGCCACCGCCTTTCACAGCCCGCTGGTGGCGGGCTCCAGCGTTCCGTTTGGCGAGTTTCTGAATGGCGTGGCGTTCAATGCACCGTTGGTGGATGTGTACAGCAACGCCACCGCCGCCAGTTACGCCACAGAGCCTGCGGCGATTCGCACCCAGTTGGCTGCACAGTTGGCGCAATCGGTACGCTTTGTAGAACAAATTGAAGCCATGTACGCAAGCGGTGTGCGCACCTTTGTCGAAGTGGGCGCGGGCAGCGTGCTGACCGAGTTGGTCGGGCGCATTCTGGGTGAGCGGCCGCACCGCGCCATCAGCCTCGACCGCAAAGGCAAGCATGGCGTCACCACGCTGCAAGAAGGCCTGGGTCGCTTGGCTTTGGCGGGCGTGGCGATGGATTTTGCCCCGCTGTGGGCGCAGTTTGCCCCCGCGTCTGACGAGCCGGTGAAAAAGCCCGCCATGACGATTCCTATTTGTGGTGCCAACACGGGCAGCCCGTACCCACCCCGCGGTGGTGCCAAAGACTTGCCACCGCCCAACCCACCGCGTGCGTTGCAAGTAGCCCCTGAGCCCATCATCATTCGGGAGACGGTGGTGGTGCATGAGCCTGCGCCTGCATTTGCTGCAGTATCTGCCTCTGTCTCCACGCCAGCGTTGGCTGCCGTGCAAGCTGCTGCGGTGGCACCTAGCGTGAGTGTGGCCCCTGAGGCGCATTTGGCCTGGGTTCATGCGTTTACCGAAACCCAGCGTCAAACCGCCGAGGCCCACGCCGCTTATCAGCGCGCCATGGCCGATAGCCACATGGCTTTTTTAAAGACGGCTGAATCGTCTTATGCGGGTTTGGGTGCCATGATGGGCAACACCGCGCCTGCCCATCAAACGGCTCAGCCCGTGGCCTACGCGGCTGCACCGCTGGCAGCCGTCGCGCCTGTGTCACCCGTGCAGATGGTGGCCGTGCCCGCGCCGGTAGCTGTGCAGCCGGTGACGGCAGTTGCTGCACCGCTTGCCGTGTTGGCACCGGCTTCTGTCGCTGCATCGGTGGTGAGTTCAGCGCCTGCTGTCGTCGCCGCCCCGCTGGCTGCTGCGCCGGTGGTTGCGGCTGCCACCACACCAGCACTCGCCGCAACAGCTGTCCCCGGCGTCGACCTTGAAGCCCTGATGATGAGCATCGTGGCCGAAAAAACGGGTTACCCGCAGGAAATGCTGGGCGTGCAAATGGAGCTGGAAGCCGACTTGGGCATCGACAGCATCAAGCGTGTGGAAATTTTGTCGGCCATGCGTGAGCGTGCGCCGGATCTGCCGGAAGTCAAACCCACTGAGTTGGCGACCCTGCGCACGCTGGGCCAGATCATTGACCACATGCGCGCCGCCGGTGGTGCGGCTTTGGCGGCTGCAGCACCAACAGCGAGCGCAAAAACAAACCAAATTGCTACTGATTTTGCAGCTACTAACGCAGCAACCACTAGCGGTACACCCGATATTGACCTTGAAGCCTTGATGATGAGCATCGTGGCCGAAAAAACGGGTTACCCGCAGGAAATGCTGGGCGTGCAAATGGAGCTGGAAGCCGACTTGGGCATCGACAGCATCAAGCGTGTGGAGATTTTGTCGGCCATGCGTGAACGCGCGCCGAATCTGCCGGAAGTCAAACCCACTGAGTTGGCGACCCTGCGCACGCTGGGCCAGATCATTGACCACATGCGCGCCGCCGGCGGTGCGGCTTTGGCGGCTGCAGCACCAACAGCAAGCGCAAACACAAACCAAATTGCTACTGTTTCTGTAGCTGCTCACGCAGCAACAACAAGCGGTACACCCGATATTGACCTTGAAGCCTTGATGATGAGCATCGTGGCCGAAAAAACGGGCTACCCGCAGGAAATGCTGGGCGTGCACATGGAGCTGGAAGCCGATCTGGGCATCGACAGCATCAAACGGGTGGAGATTTTGTCTGCCATGCGTGAACGCGCGCCGAATCTGCCGGAAGTCAAACCCACTGAGTTGGCGACTCTGCGCACACTGGGCCAGATCATTGACCACATGCGCGCCGCTGGCAGCCCGACACCGGCTGTAGCGGCTACGGCAACAGCCGCGCCCGCAGTGCAGGCCGCAGTGCTGCCCGATGTGGCCCGTTTTGCTGTGCGCTCCATCCCGGCCAGCCCGGTCGGCATGGCGCTCTCAGGTGTGCTGGGTGCGCAGCATCTGGTGGTGACCGACGAAGGCACTGGCGTGGCTGTTGCGCTGGTGGACGCTCTGGCCCAACACGGTGTCAAAGCCAGCGTGGTGAGCAGCGTGCCAACGGACGCCGATGCCGTCATTTTCCTGGGTGGCCTGCGGGTGGTGGCAAGCGTTGACGAGGCAGTTGCCGTCAACCGCGAAGCCTTTCACGCCAGCCGTACCGTGGCGGCAAGGCTGACGGCCCATGGCGGCGCGTTTGTCACCGTGCAGGACACCGGCGGCGACTTTGGCTTGTGCGGGGTTGACGCCACGCGGGCCTATCTGGGCGGCGTGAGTGCGCTGGCACGCACCGCTGCGCTGGAGTGGCCGCAAGCCTGCGTCAAAGCCATTGACTTGGAGCGTGGCGCGCGGGATGCCAGCACAATCGCGGACGCTATTCTGAGCGAGCTGTTGCAGGGCGGGAACACGCTGGAAGTCGCTCTGCACGCCGATGGCCGACGCAGTACGCTGGTCTCGGTGGTAACGCCCGCGCCCAAGGTGGCTGCTGACAACATCAGCAAAAACTCCGTGGTGGTGGCCTCCGGCGGGGGCCGTGGTGTGACGGCGGCGTGCCTGATCACGCTGGCCAAAGCCAAGCAGCCGCGCATCGTTTTGCTGGGCCGCACCGCGCTGGCGGACGAGCCGCAAGACTTGCGTGCCATTGCCGACGACGCGGGCCTCAAGCGTGCGTTGTTGCAACGTGCGCAAGCGCAGGGGCTCAAACCCACGCCGGCTGACATCAATACGCAAATCGCCAACGTGCTGGCTCTGCGCGAAATTCGCGCCACGCTGGCAGCCCTCCAGGCCGCCGGGTCTGAAGCGCGTTATCTGGCGGTTGACGTGGCGGACGCTGGCGCACTGAGCGCGGCTTTGGACAGCGTGCGCAAAGACTGGGGACCGATCACCGCGCTGGTGCATGGTGCAGGTGTGCTGGCCGACAAACGGATTGAAGAAAAAACCGACGCGCAATTTGACCGGGTGTTTGACACCAAGGTCAGTGGCCTGCGCGCGCTGCTGGCCGCCACCGCCAATGACCCATTAACTGCGCTGTGCCTGTTTTCATCGGTGGCGGCCCGCAGCGGCAACCTGGGCCAATGCGACTACGCCATGGCCAACGAGGTGCTGAACGTGGTGGCCTGCGCTGAGCAAGCCCGCCGTGGCGCGGCTTGTGTGGTGCGGGCCATTGGCTGGGGCCCGTGGGACGGTGGCATGGTCACCCCCAGCCTGAAAAGCCATTTTGAACACATGGGTGTGGCCTTGATTCCGCTGGCAGCGGGTGCACAGCGTTTTGTCGATGAGCTGACTTGTCGCAGTGATGCCACCCAAATTGTGATCGGTGGTGCCCAAGGCGACGGTGCGCTGGGGGCCAGCGTGACACCGCAGGCCACGGTCGAAGTGTTGGTCAATCAGGCCTCACACCCCTACTTGGCAGACCACAATATTGCCGGAATCCCGGTGTTGCCCATGGTGCTGGCGGTCGAATGGTTCATGCGGGCAGCCCAGGCTTGCCGCCCGGATCTGGTGGCCTCGGCTGTGAAGCAGGTCAAGGTGTTGCGCGGCATCAAGCTGGAAAATTTTGCCGGAACCGGTGACCTTTTTGTGGTCAGCGCGCACCTGATCTCCAACGGCTCGGGTGCTCAAATTGCGGTTGAGTTGCGAGGCAAAAACAAGGTACTGCATTACAGCGCAACGGTCAGCATGACCGAAGCGCCCGTTGCTGCACCCGATTTGGCTGCACCGCCCACACTACAAGCGTGGACGCAGGCGACGGTGTACGACGGCCATGTGTTATTCCACGGGCCCGGTTTTCAGGTCATCAACGCGGTGCAGGGTCTCTCGCGCGACGGCATTGTGGGCACGCTTTCGGGAACAAAACAGGCTGACTGGCCAACTGAGGCCTGGTGCAGCGATGCAGCCGCGCTGGACGGCGGCCTGCAACTGGCGTTGCTCTGGTCGCGCCAGGTGCTCGGTGGGGCCGTGTTGCCTATGGCACTGGGGGAATACCGCAGCTACCGCAGTGGCTTGGCCACGGGCCAGCTGCAGGGTGTTGTGTATGGCCGCAAAATTCATGAGGCCCGCACCGTGTGCGACATCGCGTTTGTGGACGGCAGCGGCCAGGTGCTCGCAGAGCTGATCGGGGTTGAAACCGTGCTGCGCCCCGGCGAGGCCCAAGCCACCCCAGCCTACGGCGCCTGATGAAGCGCAACCCGATGGGTTTCGAGCCGATTGCCATCGTCGGCCAGTCTTGCACGCTGCCCGGTGCACTCACCCCGCAGGCGTTGTGGGCGAATGTGCTGGCGGGTAAAAGCAGCATTGCCAGTGTGCCCGCCGGGCGCTGGGGCCTGCACCATGACAGCGTCATGTGCCGCGCCGGGGGAAGTGTCAGCCAGTCGGCTGACCGCACCTGGTCTGACGTGGGCGGTTACGTCAGCGGATTTCAGTTTGAGGCCACTGGCACCGCTGTGCCGGCCGATGAATTGCGTGCGCTTGACCCGCTGTTTCAACTCACCGTGCAGGGCGTGCGTGATGCACTGCGCAGCGCGGGGCGCGAGGGGCCATCCAAAACCACCGGTTTGGTGCTGGGCAACCTGTCGTTTCCCTCGGTGGCAATGGCGCAGTTTGCGCAAAGTGTGTGGTTTGGGCAAATGCCTGGGGCGCACCCCAAAAACCGTTTCAACTCAGGCCTGCCCGCACACCTGACGGCCCATGCGCTGGGCTTGGGTGGCGGCAGTTTTGCGCTGGACGCGGCCTGTGCCTCGTCACTTTACGCCATCAAACTGGCCTGTGACCGCTTGCATGATCACACGGCTGACCTGATGGTGGCCGGGGCCGTGAACCAGGCCGATGACCTGTTTATCCACGTCGGGTTTTGTGCCCTGTCGGCGCTGAGCAAGACCGGCCAGAGCCGCCCGTTTCACCGCGATGCTGATGGCCTGGTGCCCGCCGAGGGGGCCGGTTTTGTGGTGCTGGAGCGTCTATCAAGCGCGCTGGCCGCTGGCCGCAAGGTGCTGGGTGTGATTCGCGGCGTGGGTTTGTCCAATGACGGGCGTGGGCGCGGGCTGCTCGCCCCGTCCGAAGAAGGCCAGGAGCGCGCATTGCGGCTGGCCTACGCCCAAGCGGGCTTGAGCCCCGCCGACATTGGCCTGCTGGAATGCCACGCCACCGGCACACCGATTGGCGATGCGACCGAGCTGCGCAGCATGGCGCGGGTATTTGCCGGGTGTGAGAACGTACCGATTGGTTCGCTCAAATCCAATCTGGGGCACCTGATCACCGCTGCTGGTGTAGCAGGGTTAATCAAGGTGCTGGCCGCCATGACTCACGGCCAAAAGCCACCCACTTTGCATGTGGACCAACCCAACGAAGCACTTACTGGCACGCCATTTCGCCTTCTGCGCCAGGCCGAGGCCTGGACCGGGCCACAACGCGCGGGCATCAGCGCCTTTGGTTTTGGCGGCAACAACGCCCACCTGATCGTTGAATCGCTGGAAGAAACACAGGGCGCTGCACGCCACTTTTCCAGCCCTAGTACGAATGCTTCGATAGCTTCGCCCCCCGCTGTGGTGGCGATTGTGGGCGTGGGTGCCCGCGTGGGCCAGGGCAACAGTGCGTCAGACTTGGCCCGCAGCGTGTTCACCGGCCAGTCCGATGTGGCAGCCCGCCAAAAGGTGGATGTCGCTTTGACAGGCTTGCGTTTTCCGCCCCATGATTTGCAACAGTCGCTGGCGCAACAAACGCTGGTGCTGGAGGCGGCCCGTGAAGCGGCGCGGGGCATCACCCTGGTGCGCGAACGCACCGCCGTGCTGGTCGGCATGGGTTGTGATGCCGAGGTGGCGCGTTATGGCGCACGCTGGCGGCTGGCCAATGACGGCACCGACGCTCCCTGGCTGGCGACTGCGCGTGATGGCATCGTGCCGGTGCTGCAGTCCGGTGGGGTGCTAGGCACCATGCCCAATATTCCGGCCAACCGCATCAACAGCCAGCTGGATTTGGCGGGACCGGCCTTTACCGTGTCGGCCGAAGAAGCTTCGGGCATCACCGCGCTGCAGTTGGCCACGCGCGCCTTGCGTACTGGAGAAATTGACGCGGCACTGGTGGGCGCGGTAGACCTCTCGCATGAGCCGGTTCACCGCGCAGCGCTGGCGGCTTTGGGCCAGAACACATCGCCCGGCGATGCCGCGGTGGTGCTGACGCTCAAGCGCCTGGACGATGCACGCCGTGATGGCGATACCGTGTATGCCACGCTGGTAAATGAAGCAGCTGAATCAGACCACACAACGCTGCGGCTCGGTGATGCCTTTGCCAACGCAGCAGGCATGGACCTGGCTGCTACGTTTGGCAAGGCGCATGCCGCTCACGGCTTGCTGCATGTTGCGGCGGCCGCATTGGCCATCCACCACGGCGCACGGCCGCACTTGGGCGCACCGGCCACACCGTGGTTTGGAGAACGCATGGCCGAGGTGTCGGTCTCGGTGCTGGAGGCGGCTGCAGCCACCGTGCATCTGCAGGGCGCGCAAGACAGCACCGTGGCCGCTTGGCTAACCGACGCACCTGCCCGTTTGCAAGTGTTTTCTGGTGCGAATAAGGCGCAGGCTTTGGCGGCGCTGGCTGCCGGGCAGCCGTCAACCAACGGCCCGGCCCGCATCGTGGTGGTGGCTGCTGATGCAAGTGAGCTGAGCACCCGCAGTGCCCAGGCCCGCCGCTGGCTGGAGGGCGGTGGCCCAGCGCCTGAAGGCGTGGCCTTTCGCGAAACCCCCATCACCGGGCAGACCGCTTTTGTGTTCACCGGTGCCGCTGCCGCCTACCCCGGCATGGGTCGCGAATTGGCCTTGGCCTTGCCCAAGCAGGTGGCGGCAGTGGCTGCGCGTTGCTCTGAAATGAAAGCCGCCACCGACTGGATTTACGGGCCGGGCGACGGGCAACCCACGCACCCGCTGGACCAGCTCTGGGGCACCTCATTTGTCTGCCAGTTGCACGCCGAGGTGACCCGCCATGTGCTGGGCTTAAAGCCCGAGGCCACCATCGGTTATTCATCAGGCGAATCCAACGCCCTGTTTGCCATGGGGGCTTGGAACGACTTGGGCGAGATGATGAAGGCCAGCCGCACCGGCACCGCCTTCACCCAAGACCTGGTGGCCCCGTTCAATGCCGCACGACAGGCATGGACACGCCAAGGTTTGCCCGAGGCAGCCAGCAGCACCTGGGCCAGCTATGTGGTGGCCGCCCCGCTGGCCGAGGTCAAGGCCGCATTGTCCCTGGAACCACTGGCCCACCTGACCATCATCAACACAGCTCAAGACTGCGTCATCGGCGGCGAGGCGGCAGCCTGTGCCCGCGTGGTGCAGCGCCTGGGCCAGGCTCGAACCCTGCCCCTGGGCTACGACATGGCGGCGCATTGCCCTGAGGTTGAAGAAGTTCGCGAGGCTTGGTGGCAACTGCACCACCGTGCGGTGCAAGACGTGCCGGGCGTGCGTTTCTACACCAACGCCACCGGCCAGTGGTTTACACCCACGTCAGCCTCTGCCGCCGATGCCATCACTGGCCAAGCGGTGGACACGCTGGATTTCACCCGCACGATCCATCAAGCCTGGCTTGACGGTGTGCGTGTGTTCATCGAACACGGCCCGCGTGGCCTGTGCAGTGGCTGGATTCGCCGCATTCTGGGCGAGCGCGAGCACCTGGTGGTGTCGCTGGATGTGGCTGGCCGCTCGGGTGCGCGCCAGGTGCTGAACGCCTGCGCCTGGCTGGTTGCTGCGGGCGTTCCGGCCAACGTCGCTGCGCTGGAGCGCGCGCTGGCCGATGCTGCGCCGCCCCAACAGCCCACGGGCCCATTGCTCACGCTGCCAGCCCATGCCCCGGCCCCTTGTGTGCCAGCTCGTCCGGCCCCAGCCGCCGCCCCCCTTGCCCCGCCCCAACAGAATGGTTTGCAGATGATGACTCCCGCCCCGTACCTGGAACCGGTTCTGCCTGCTGCCAGCCTGCGCCCTGCACCTGCACCTGCACCTGCACCTGCACCTGCACCTGCACCTGCACCTGCACCTGCCCTGCCACTGCACCTGTGCTGGCGGCTTCTCCTCTATTTGCGCCGCCTGTGGCAGCGCGTCCTTTGCAGGCTCCTTTGATGAATGACACCTTGTCCCGCTTTGTGGCCCAGCAGGCACAGCTTGCCACTGTCCACCAAACTTACATAGCGCAGCAAACTGCGCTGCACGAGCGCTTTTTGGCCTTGCAGCAAACGGCCCAGGCCACACTGCAGAAGCTTTTGGCGCAGCGTCGCAAGGCCAGAGCGCCAACGCGCACACCTTTGCCCTTGCACCTGAATCTGCACCTTTAGCTGCGTCTTTATCTGCGCCGGTCCAAGCATCCGCGCTGCCAACGCCGCCTGCAATGCCACAAGCGCTTGTTCAGCCGATGGCTGCGCCCCAGCCGGTGCAGGCAAGGGCCATGACGCCACCCGCAGCCCCGGCATCAGCAGCACCAATAGCCTTTGCGACCCCATCAGCCGTCATTGAAAATGCTACAAAAATGATAGCTGCTAGCGCAATATCAACAAGCGCAACAGCCCAAAAACCTATAAATTTACCCGGCCCCAAGTTCAATCGGGCTCAGTTGGAGGTTTTGGCGGGTGGAAAGATATCTTCAGTCTTCGGCCCGCTGTTCGCCGGGCAGGACGGCTACGCACGCCAGGTGCGCATGCCTGAGCCACCATTGCTGCTGGCCGACCGGGTGACCGGCATTGACGCGGTGCCGGGCTCCATGGGCAAGGGCACGCTGTGGACCGAGACCGATGTGCGGGCGGACAGCTGGTACCTGGACGGCGAAGGCCGCATGCCCGCCGGGGTGATGATCGAATCCGGCCAGGCCGATTTGCTGCTGATCAGCTGGCTGGGGGTCGATGCGCTGAACCAGGGCGAGCGCGTCTACCGCTTGCTGGGCTGTGACCTGACCTGGCACGGCGGCTTGCCCGTACCCGGTGACACGCTGTGTTACGACATCCATGTCGATGGCCATGCCACGCAGGGTGACGTGCGGCTGTTCTTCTTCCATTACGACTGCCAGGTGCGCGGCCAGTCGCGCTTGACGGTGCGCAACGGGCAGGCCGGTTTCTTCACCGACGAAGAACTCGCCAACTCGGCTGGGGTGTTGTGGGACCCGGTTCAAGAGGTGCCTGCGCAAGCGCAGCTGGATGCACCGGCCGTGCCGTGCAAAAAAACCGGCTTTTCGCCTGCCGAGCTGCAAGCCTTTGCCTCGGGGCGTCCGTTTGAGTGCTTCGGTGCGGGCTGGGAAACCACCCAGCCACATGTGCGCTCGCCGCGCATCACCGCTGAGAAAATGCGCTTTTTGCACGAGGTCACCGCGTTTGACGCCCAAGGCGGCCCGTGGGGCCGGGGCTATCTGCGTGCCGAAACCCCGGTCACACCCGATGACTGGTTCTTCAAAGGCCATTTCAAAAACGACCCCTGCATGCCCGGCACCCTGATGTTTGACGGGTGCCTGCAAGCCATGTCGATTTATCTGGCCGCGCTGGGCTTCACGGTGGAGCGCGACGGCTGGCGTTTTGAGCCGGTGCCCGACACCAAGTACCCCATGCGTTGCCGTGGCCAGGTCACCCCCACCAGCAAACATCTGGTGTACGAGGTGTTTGTGTCATCCGTCAAAGCCGGACCGATTCCGACCGTGTTTGCCGACCTGCTGTGTACCGTGGACGGGCGCAAGGCCTTCCATGCGCGCGGTGTGGGCCTGCAACTGGTACCCGACTGGCCGCTGGAACACTGGCAACACCTGGCCCCTGCCGCCACCCAGTTGACCGGCGAGTCCGTGCCGCTGCGTTCGCTGGCCGGGCTGGTGGATTACCGCGAGCCCAAACCCGCTGCCACGGTGGACGGTTTTGCGTTTGACTACCACTCGCTGCTGGCCTGCGCCTGGGGGCCACCTTCAGCTGCGTTTGGCCCGTTTTATGCGCGCTTTGATGGCACCCGCCGCGCCGCGCGTCTGCCCGGGCCGCCCTACCACTTTATGTCGCGCGTGACCGCGCTGGACGGTCCGATTGGCGGCATGAAAGCCGGCACCTCGGTCGAGGTGGAATACGACGTGCCGGTGGAGCAATGGTATTTTGAGCAGAACGGAAACCCCACCATGCCCTTCTGTGTGGTGATGGAGGCCGCGCTGCAGCCCTGCGGCTGGCTGGCCTCTTACGTGGGCAGTGCGCTCACGTCAGAGACCGACATGTTGTTCCGCAACCTGGACGGCACCGGCACCTTGCTGCAGGAAATTTTCCCCACCAGCGGCATTTTCAGAACCAGGGTGAAGATGCTGTCGGTGTCGCAAAGCGCGGGCATGATCATCGAGAACTTCGAGGTCGAGTGCTACGTGGGCGAACAGCGCGTTTTCGAGATGAAAACGGTGTTTGGTTTCTTCCCCAAAGAGGCGTTCGAAAACCAGGTCGGCTTGCCGGTGTCGCCGCCAGAGCGGGCGTGGCTGGAGTCGCCGGTTGAAAACGTCATCGACCTGACCCTGCGCCCGGCCAAATACTGCGACGGCCCGCTGCACCTGCCGGGGGCCATGCTGCTGATGCTGGACCGCGTTACCGGTTTCTGGCCGCAAGGCGGGCCCAAAGGCCTGGGCTCGCTGCGCGCCGAAAAAACGGTCGATGCAGACGAGTGGTTCTTCAAAGCCCACTTCTTCCAGGACCCGGTGCAGCCTGGCTCGCTCGGGGTAGAGGCGCTGTGCCAGCTGCTACAGTTTTACATGCTGGCGCAAGGCATGGGCGAAGGCATTCAAAACGCCCGTTTTGAGCCGCTCATGCTGAACAAACCCGTCACCTGGAAGTACCGGGGCCAAGTGGTGCCAAAAAACAAGGTCATCACCAGCGAACTGCACATCACCGAAGTGGGTGAAGACGCGCAAGGCCGCTTTGTGATTGCCGAAGGCTACCTGTGGGTAGACGGAAAACGGATTTATTCCACCAAAAATCTGGGCATGCGCATTGTGGCCAGTGACCAGCCTAACCCCGAGCCAAGCTCTGGAAAAGAACATTCATTGAGCGAAGAAACGCTGGACCCCAAGGTTGACACCTGGCTGCAAGACCATTGCCCGACCTGGACGCTGCCGGCCCTGCCGATGATGTCGATGGTGGACCGCCTGGCCGCTGCGGCACAGGCTGCCACGCAGGCTCCGGTAAGTGCACTGTGTGATGTGCAGGTGCATCGCTGGTTGCCGTTCTCGGGTGAGCCGGTGCGTCTGCGCACCGAGCTCAGTGGCACCGGCAACGAACGTTTGGTGACCCTGCTGGCCTGGCGTGCCTCGGCCAACGCCGCGCTGTCCCGTTTTGAACCCGTCGCCAGCGGGCGGGTGTTGCTGGGCGCTGCCCCGGCACCTGCAGCCGCGTTTGCGCCGCTCAGTGACGCGGTTGACGAGGCCAACCCCTACGACTCGGGTGCGCTGTTTCACGGGCCAGCGTTTCAGTACCTCACCGCCTTGAAAGTGGGCTCACAAGGCTCATCAGCGGTGGTGCAGGCCGGCCGGGGCAGCGTGCCACGCGGTGCCTTGCATCAAGGCCTGCTCGATGCCGCCACCCACGGGTTGCCGCACGATGGACTGAGCGTCTGGTCTGAACGCATTGCTGGCGATGTGGTGGGCTACCCGTACCGCATCAAACACATGAACCTCTATGCACCACTGCCAGACACGGGTGAGCTGCGCATTGAGGCGCGGTTTGCCGGCTTTGATGGTGAAGAGCGTTTTCCGATGCTTGACGTTCAGGTGATCCAAAACGAGCGCGTGCTGGTGGACTTCAGGCTGGTAGAAGTGTTGTTGCCACGCGGCCCGATTGGTGCGGCACCGCGCGAGCAGCGTCGCAGTTTTCTGCGTGACCGCCACCATGTGCCTGGCATTGCGTTGTCTGGCTTTGATGGCACCACCACTGAGCTCAGCGCCCAGGTGCTGCGTCAGAGCGACTGGCTGCCCGGCAACGTGGCCGCCATTTACGACGTGCCCCCCGCGCAGCGGGCTGATCTGGTGGCGGTGGTGGCCCAGAAGGAACATGTGGCGCGGCGCGCATTTGTGCACCCGGCCACGGTATCCATTGAACCCGCTGGCGCACGGGCAGCAGTGCGCCCGCTGCGCCTGCACCCGCTGGCGCTCACACGCCTGGGTGATGATGTGCAGGTGGCCGATGCAGCCCCCCCGCTGCAAGACCTGTCCGCCGTGCGTGCCTACTGGAGCCAACACTTCAACGTGGGCCGCTGGCCGGTAGAAGACCTTTATTACGCTCTGGTGGAGCGTTTTGTGGGTGACGTGGTGCTGGCGGACCCGCCAGCGTTTGCCAAGGTGCAAGGGCGCAGTTGCCTGTACCTGGCCAACCACCAGGTGGGCATTGAGTCGCTGCTGTTCAGTCTGCTGATCTCGGCCCTGTCTAAAACCCCCACGGTGACGCTGGCCAAGGCCGAGCACCGCACCAGCTGGCTGGGCACGCTGATTGCGCACAACTTTTCCTACCCCGGTGTGGTAGACCCCCGTGTCATTACCTTCTTTGATCGGGATGACAAGGAGTCGCTGCTGCGCATCGTGGGTGAACTCGGTACTGCCATGAAAGAGCGCGGCAAAAGCGTCATGGTGCATGTGGAAGGCACCCGCTCGCTGGCCTGCGGGCAACCGGTGGCCAAGATGAGCAGCATCTTCATTGACATGGCGCTGGCGATTGGGGCGCCCATCATTCCGGTGCGCCTGGTGGGTGGTTTGCCTGTGCAGCCGCTTGAAGATCGCCTTGAATTCCCGGTCGGGTTTGGTCGGCAAGACTATTGGATTGGTCGCCCCCTGCTGCCCGAAGAGCTGGCCAAACTGCCCCTGAAAGCCCGTAAAGACGTGGTGCTGGCCGCCATGAACGCCTTAGGCCCCGCTCTAGCCGACGAGGTTCCCTCGCCTGGTGACGCCAGCTTTGCCGCCGACGTTCAAGCCTGGCGCGCACGCACCGGGGCCAGCCTTGAGAACGCGGTGATGTTCACCACCCTGGCAGGTTTGCACAACCCGGGTGCGCAGGTGCAAGCACTGCTTGAAGGCGCACGCACCGGGCAATTCACGGTGGATGACGATGCCCGCGCGCAATGGCTGGGGCGGCTGGCCCAACAGCTGTTTGGGCCCACCGGCCCGAGGGTTGAGGGCTTGCGATGATCTGATGAGCGCACATCTGATGAGCGCTCAGTTGTGGTGGGTGATCGAACAGGCCCACCGGGCGGTGGCTGGCATCGGCATCCACGCGGGATAACTAAGGTGCCTGCTTACAGTTGCAGGCGCAAATTCTTGGACTGTATGGCAGCAACGCCACTCGGAATGGCGACTGGAGCTGAAGCCGTGAAGAAGGGTTAAGTCAAGATGCCATACTTGGCGTTTTGAAGTTTGAATGTCCATTTATTGCACATCAACACACTTTACGATCAGTCCGCACTTGGAATTAACAATGGCATTTGTACCCAACGAGAAATTTTCCGAACTATTGGATCTACTCAAAGCTGGTGTTATTTCAATCCCGCGAAGCCAAACACCCGAGAACATCGCATTTGCAAAGTCCTTTCCGGCCAACACATTGGCGACACTGACGCTTGATCAATATTGCGTTGGAAAGAAGTCGCAGGAGAGCTTTTGTTGGTGGATTGAACGTGGTCTTCAGTCGGTCTTGGGGCGGTATATGCCGGGCACATCCAGAGGTCATATCGTTTACTTTAAACCGGATGGTGAGGTCTATAAAAATCGCAAGCTACGCGACCTGACGGACACAGATGCACTTCAGTACACATTGAAAATTCAGTCTGCCATTGCGAATGCAGATATTTCCAAAGACCTCAGTTGGATAGACGATGACGAGCAGCTATACAAGCGTGCGGGGGTAACTCCACGTGTTTCCATTGGCGATGGTCGCAAGTTGCGCATCCTGTGTTGCTACAACCCCGACGCGGTTCTGCCAATCTCGTCATCGAATCACTTGAGGCACTTCCTAGAATTGTTCGGCTGTCCGGTAGCCGACATCCCAAAAGTTGAGCAGCCCATTGCGCGCTCGATGCTTTTGCGTGAACTGTTTTTTGTCGCTCAGAAGCAGATTCCCGGCATCACTCCATACGACTTCATGCTTGTCTTGTATAGCCCTACTGCTGGATTCGCTCCGGTCAAAGAGGCAAGTGCAGAAGTGGATGACGGCTCTGGCGACGAGTCGGCACTGCTGCCTGTTGTAGGGGATGATGAGGATTCTGAACTCCCGACTGGTCTAAACACGATTCTGTATGGTCCGCCAGGAACAGGAAAAACATTCACAACCATTGATGAAGCCATCAAGATTTTGGACCCCGAGTTCTATGCCAAGAATGAGAGCGAGCGCGAGTCCCTCAAAGAGCGATTTGATGATCTGGTTGCAAACAATCGCATCAGGTTCGTGACGTTTCACCAGAGCTTTAGCTACGAAGACTTTGTTGAAGGCTTGCGGGCAGAGACTGACGAAGCTGAAGGCGGGCAGATTCAGTATGTCATTGAGAAGGGGGTATTCCAAGCGATCTGTGAAGACGCGAGCAAGCCCATTCAGAGCGCGACTGCAAAGCTGGGTGTTAGCGACAGCCCCCGCATTTGGAAAATTTCCATTGATGGAACTGGTGATAGCGCAACCCGTCAGTATTGTTTGAAACATGGCGAAGCCCGAATTGGGTGGGGCAACGTCGGCGACCTAAAGACGGCGCAATTGAATGATCCTTCGTTCACATTGGGATCAAACGACAGAAGCACTCTCGAACTCTTTGGCAATGAGATTGCAGTTGGCGACATCCTGCTCTGCATCGGAAGCAACACAGAGGTGGCGGCGATTGGCATCGTCAGTGGCACCTACCGCTATGAGGCAACGCCGCCTAGCAGTGTTCGGGCAGATTACAAAAACGTTCTGCCCGTGAACTGGATAGTCGCCGATTGCAACTTTTCGATACTGAACCTCAACAGTCAAAAACGCTTCACGTTAAAGACGGTCTACGAGATTACCCGCTTCAGTTGGCCCGAACTGCTGAAAGGTCTAAGTGCTGCGGGTGTTGATTTGAAAGCTGTTGGCCCAACTGAAATCACCTCAGCTCCTTTCGTTCTGATCATTGATGAAATCAACCGTGGCAATGTCTCCCGCATATTCGGTGAACTCATTACGCTGATTGAACCCAGCAAGCGACTTGGCGCGAAAGAGTCTTTGACCGTCACATTGCCCTATTCAAAGAAACCATTTGGCGTACCGAAAAATGTCTATTTGATTGGCACGATGAATACGGCTGACAAGTCGTTGACTGGCCTCGACATTGGGCTGCGCCGCCGATTCGTCTTTAAGGAGATGCCTGCTAAGCCTGAGTTGCTGGACAAGGTGACTATTTCCGGGCTGTCCGTAGGCCAGATGCTGCGTTCGATGAATCAGCGCATTGAAGTTCTACTTGACCGGGACCATTGCATTGGCCATGCCTACTTTCTGCCGTTAATCAACAACCCATCCATCGACCGTTTGTCGGCAATATTCAAGCAACAGGTTTTGCCACTACTTCAGGAGTACTTCTTTGAAGACTGGGAGCGTATTGGCTGGGTACTGAACGACCACCGAACCAAAGGTGAGCCGTTCATTCGGTCGGGCGGTCATGGCTCAACGTCATTGGCAAAACTCTTTGGCTCGGAAGTGGCAGGCGGTCTTCGTGACACACGTTGGGCGGTTAACGAAGCTGCCCTCACATCAATCGACAGTTACATCAACATTGTTGGAGTTTCAGAGTGATTGTTCAATCAGTTGTGGTGCGCGAATACGCACGCCTCACGACTGAAAAAGTGGATGGCACGTCCATTGAAAGCACGCTTGATCGGGCACAGATTTCACAGTCTGCCTTCGATTGGATTTGCAAGTTAAACCAAAGATTCAGTGCGGCTGGTGCATCTCTTGCGATAGTCGAGGGGCGGACTTGGTTGCGGCTGGATAAGCATGTCGGGGTCATTGAAACGCCGTGCGGCACACGGATTGAAATTCTGCCCAAACATCATGAGTCTGGCGATGTGGTTCACGAAAGCAGAACCCTCTTACAGCGAATGATTGCGACTTCGTTTGATCTGCCAGCGCGTGAGGTCGGAGCAGCGGACCTGCAGTTATTCAATGCGCCGCTGACTGAGTGGGTCATGGGTCGGTTCTTGGCTGCGTTGGAGCGCATTGTTAAAACAGGCATCCGGTTCGACTACCGTCGAGTTGAGGAAGAACAACGCTACTTGCGCGGGCAATTGAACACCGTGCGTCAAATGCGACAGCCACCGGGCAAGCAGCATTTCTTTCATATTCGACACGATATTTTTGACCCCGATGGTGCGGAGAACCGGCTTTTGAAGCTAGCACTCGAAAAGGTATCGAAGACCACTCGGGACGCTGCGAACTGGAAACTTGCCGGTGAATTGCGTAGCCTCATGAGTGAGATTGGCTCCAGCAAAGACGTAGATGGTGATTTCAAGCGGTGGCGCAATGAAAGACTCATGAGTCATTACCGCCCGGTTAAACCATGGTGCGAACTTATCCTGAACCAACAAATGCCTTTGTCCGTTGCGGGCAACTGGCATGGCCTCAGTCTGCTGTTTCCCATGGACAAGCTATTTGAAAGGTATGTTGCAGCTTGGTTGCGCCGCAGTATTGCGCCAACGATTCGACTACGAAGCCCCGCTGCCAGCGAGTACCTAACAATGCACGATGGCGACAAGATGTTCCGGTTGGAGCCTGACCTATTGCTGGAGTCCACCAACCAAAAATGGGTGCTGGATACCAAGTGGAAGAAGTTGGATGCCGCAGACCGGGGCAACAAGTACGGTTTGAGCCAGGGCGATTTCTACCAACTGTATGCATATGGCAAGAAGTACCTCGCAGGGCAGGCGGCAAGCGAGCTTGTGCTTATCTACCCGGCGACCGAGTCCTTTGAAAAGTCCCTGCCAGTGTTTGACTATGGCGATGGGATGAAGCTGTGGGTTCTTCCCTTTGACCTAACGGATCAGGTTCTAGTTGATTCGGAACAAACAACACTTCCAATCAGGTTGCACGCAGTTCAGAGCTGTGGTGGGTATCTGATGATGAATACCGCAAGTATCTCGAATTGTCCAGACTGATGTGCCATTTTGAAAAGCATGCCTGATCCAATATTCTCATGTGAGCAATGATGAGCAGCAACTCCATAGTCGAACTGGCTTCATCCCCAGAAGGCAAAACCCTCGAATTCAAGCGGGACTTGTCATCGCCAAAACCGCTGCTAAAGGCTTTGGTGGCCTTCGCCAACACCGCAGGCGGCAGGTTGGTGATCGGCATCGCCGATGACCGCCAAATCATCGGCGTCAGCAACCCGCTCGACGACGAAGAACGGCTCTGCAACCTGATCGCCGATAGCATTGCACCGCGTCTGGTGCCCAATGTAGAAATGTTGACCGTAGAAGGCAAAACGCTTCTGGTGGTTGAAGTGTTTGTCAGCGGTAACCGACCCCATTGGCTGAAATCCGAGGGCGCAGAAACTGGTGTGTATGTGCGTTTGGGCTCAAGCAGTCGGCAGGCCGATGCGGCGTTGATCGGCGAACTCAGGCGCTCAGTAGAGGGCGTGGCCTTCGATGAGATGCCCATGCCTGACCTGGGGTTGAACGCATTGGACTTGGACGGCGCACGGAAACTGTTTTCTGGCATCAGCACACTGGACCCACAAGCGCTGCACACGCTCAAGCTGGTCACGCTGTACCAAGGCCAGATGGTGCCGACCAAGGGTGCTGTGCTGTTGTTTGGCAAAGAACGGGCGCTGCATTTCTCAGATGCCTGGGTGCAGTGCGGCCGCTTTATCGGCACCGACAAGGCGAAAATTTTTGACCACGTTGACATCCACGAGCACTTGCCCATTGCGGTGGACAGCATCATGCTGTTCCTGAAAAAGCACGCCATGCGCGGTGCCGATTTTTCGACCGTGCGGCGCAAGGATGTGTGGAGCATTCCGCTGCTGCTGTTGCGCGAGGCGGTGATCAACGCGCTGGTGCATGCCGATTATTCGCAGCGTGGTGCGCCTATTCGCGTGTCGTTCTTTGATGACCGCATTGAGGTTGAAAGCCCCGGCATTCTGTTGCCGGGCATGACCATAGAGGACATGCGCCAGGGCGTGTCCAAAATCCGCAATCATGTGCTTGCCCGCGTGTTCCGTGAGCTGAATTTGATCGAGCAGTGGGGCAGTGGTGTACGCCGAATTTTTCGGGAGGCGCAAGAGCTGGGCTTGCCAGAACCGCAGTTTGTCGAGGTTGGCATGCGCTTGCGGGTGGTGGTTTTTCTGGCAGAAACTTTGCCCTTGAAGCGAACAACCGAACAAGTAACCGAACAAGTAACCGAACAAGTAGCGCGCTTTTTGAATCTTCTGAACGTTGGCCCGCTGGGCGTGCGTGAGGCGATGGACGCTTTGGGACTCAAGCACCGGCCCACATTTTTGGCGAACTATCTTCAACCGGCTTTGCAAGCTGGGCTCATTCAGATGACGCAACCTGAATCACCCAAGAGTCCCACGCAGAAATACCGCATCGTCAACACCGCTAAACGCAGGTAACAAGCAAGACATGAATTTCAACCCAATCGCAGCCAGTCATGCTGGCGCTCATCATGACAGCAAAGATGCACTTGGTTTGACGATGCCCTCGCCCAGTGGCTGGGGCGGCTGGCCTAACGCCTGTTGGGACCGAGTGAACCACGGGTTGAGGTTCTGCGTTGATTTGATCTGATGCGCACGCAGCTGTGGTGGGTGAACCCCGAGACCTTTGCGAGCAGCCCTGCCGCGCTGGGGCTGCTCAGTGAGCAAGAGCGTGCGCAGCACCAGCGGTTTATTCCTCCGCAAAAACGGCATGAATACTTGGCAACCCGGGTGCTGGTGCGCACCGTGCTGGGCCGGGCGCTGGGCGTGGCACCGCAGTCACTGCAGTTTGTAAATAACGCCTGGGGCCGCCCGGAACTTCTCCCCCTGGCACCGATTCATTTCAATGTATCCCACACCGATGGGCTGGTGGTGTGCCTGGTAGCGCCCAACCCGGAGATTGGGGTGGACACCGAACGACTGGTGCGCGGGCCCGAATTGCTGGCCCTCGCGCCCCATGTTTTCGCACCGCAGGAACTCAGCGACCTGAACGAGCTGCCTGCCTGCGAACAGGCTCAGCGGGCGGTGCTTTTATGGACCCTGAAAGAGAGCTACATCAAGGCTCGCGGCATGGGTTTGACGCTGGCGCTGAACGGGTTTGCCTTCCGTTTTGATGCCGACCAGGTGCGTCTGGAGGTATCACCCGCACTGGGCGACGACGGTGCCCGCTGGCACTTTCAGACCCAAATGCTGGGGCAGCATTGCATCAGCACCGCGTGGGGGGGCGATTTTGCAAAATCGGAGATTTACTGCCAATTGACCGAACTGGCATGAGGCGCTAGCAATCCCGCGAAAACGTTCGAGGCAGACCCAACTGCTGAGCAATAGTGCATTGATTTCAGCGGGTTATAGTGGCTGGGATGCCATTTCAAACCCCTTCACTGCTCATCGGCGTGTCTGCCCGCATTTACTACCCATCCGGCCCGGTGCTGGATTTGGGGGGTGTCTGGACCAAGACATTGCATTACCTCGAACAATCCGTGGCGCACTGGTTGATCGCTGGCGGGGCCTTGCCGGTGATGATTCCTGCGGTTGACGCGCAAAGTGTGGTGCAGCGCGACCAGCTTCACCTTGGGTACTATGCTGACGCGCTGGACGCGCTGGTGCTGCAAGGCGGCAACGATGTGGCACCGCAAACCTATGGCCAATCACCTCTGGAGCCCGCATGGGCTGGAGATGCCGTGCGCGACACGTATGAAATGGCGCTGATTCGGGCCTTTGTGGACGCGGGAAAACCTGTGTTTGGCATTTGCCGCGGCTTGCAAATGCTCAATGTCGCCTTTGGCGGCACGCTTTGGCAAGACATCAAAACCCAGCAACCGCAGGCGCTGGAGCATATCAAGACCGACCTGTACGAGCACAATACGCACCCCATAGAGATACTCCCGAACACCCACCTTGCCTCACTCTACCCGGCCCTGCGCCACGCGCGCATCAACAGCATTCACCACCAGGCCATACGCGAACTGGCCCCCGGTTTTTTGGTGCAGGCACACAGCCCCGAAGACGGCATCATCGAGGCCATCCGCAGGGATGGCCCGGGCTTTATCGCCGGGGTGCAGTGGCACCCCGAGTTCCGCCCTAAAAATGAGTCGGCCACCTTTGACGACACCCCACTGCTGCAGGATTTTCTGGAATCTGCACGCGCATTAAAAGAGGCAAAAACTTACATCACTACAGAAAGCCAGCATGCAATTCGGTAAATCAGCAGCCTTGACCTTCGGAATGGAGCTTGAATTTCAGATCGTGAGCGCCAGCACTGGCACCCTGGCACCCACAAGCCTTGCCTTTTGGGAGATTTTGAAACATCGCGAGGACATGGCTCGGTATTCACTGGAAGCGACTCTTTCCACCATCGAGCTCAACACTTCAGTGCATACCGACGCAGACGACATGGCCGCCCAGGTGATGGCGCTAACGCAGACACTTTGCAACATCGCGGGGCCCATGGGGCTGCTGATTAGGGGTGGTGGCACACAGCTCACCCAGTTCTGGAACGAACGCATCATGGCACCCACTGATCGCGCGCAAGAGTTAACCCAGCGCTTTGGATTTTTGCCCAAACGCTTTTCCACCTATGGCATGCACGTGCATATCGGCGCAGCCAACGCCGACAGTGCCATTCACATGGGCAATGTGCTGCAAGCCCTGTGCCCCCTTTTTATTGCCATGTCGGCGGCATCCCCTTTTTTGCAGATGGCTGACACGGGGTTTTGTGCCTCACGGCCTCTGGAGCCGCTGATCTACCCACATGGGGGCCCCATGCCCGAACTTGAAAACTGGCACGCGTTTGAACAACTGGCCAAAGAGCTGTTTTCCACCCGTCTGGCCACCTCGCTCAAAGACATTTACTGGGACGTGCGGCCCAAACCAGAGTTCGGAACCATTGAAGTACGGGTTTTCGACACCCCGCTGTCTTTGCACAAAGCCGTGGGCTTGGCCGCGTTCACCCGAGCCTGCGCGGCACTTGCACTGGGCGGCGTACTGGTGTTGCCTGCTTCCGCTGCGTCTGCAACTGCTCAGCGTGTGAGCCGCTTTCTGGCCTGTCGCGATGGTTTGGATGCAGACCTGTTCGACCCCTTTGCCCGGAAATGGCTGCCTGCGCGGCAATGGCTCCAAGTCTTGGTGGACACAATAATCCAAGCCCCGGTGTGCGCTGCCGATCTGCGTCACATCCTGGCACTGCAACAGCTATGCCTCAAAGAGCAAGACGCCACCGTCATGCGCGATACATGGGAGCGTGCGCTCAACCAGGGTTTTGATGTTCAAAGCCGCGACTTCGCCCAATCCAAATACTCCCGGGAACTGAGCATGCGTTTGATGGCCAGCGCAAACTGCTCTTGAATTTATAGCTTGCCGCTGCAAAAACGTCCTTGGCACTGTTTTGAGTGCAGAACCATCACAACAAACAACACAGATCGGTGAACTGACATGTATTTGGAATCTTGGCGCAAACGCGTGAATTCACGCTTTGACCTGCTGCCTGACCAGGCTGACGCTTCAGAAATCGACGAAACTTTTCGCAGTGGCGTTGAATTTCGCGGCACCAACCTTTGGGTGCTGATTTTTGCGATATTCATCGCCTCTATTGGCCTGAACGTCAATTCAACGGCTGTGATCATTGGTGCGATGCTGATATCGCCGCTGATGGGGCCCATCATGGCCTTGGGCTATGGGGCAGGCATCAACGATTCAGACCTGATGCGCTCGTCTCTGTTCAACCTGGGGCTGGCGGCTTTGCTGAGTCTGCTGGCTTCAACGGGCTACTTTTTGATCACACCCTTGTCTCAAGCTCATTCAGAACTCCTGGCACGCACCACGCCATCAATTTGGGACGTGCTGATTGCCTTGTTTGGTGGTTTGGCAGGCGCGATCGGAGCCACTCGGCACGTCAAGTCCAATCTGATTCCGGGTGTGGCAATTGCAACGGCCCTCATGCCGCCACTGTGCACTGCAGGTTATGGCGTGGCGGTCGGCAACCTTGAGTATTTTTTAGGTGCTTTTTATTTGTTTGCCATCAACTGTGTATTCATTGCTTTTGCCACCTTGATGATGGTGCGCTTGATGCATTTGCCCAGCGTCAAGGTATTGGAAGATCACGCCGTCGTAAAGCGCCGAACCGTCATCGGTTTGGTGGTGGTGTTGACGGTGGGGCCAAGTTTTTACCTGGCCTACCACCTGGTACAAAAGGAGTGGTTTATCGTCAACAGTTCGAGATACATTCAGGCAGTCGTCAGCGCTAATCCGAATGTGCTGGTGTTGTCGCAAAGCCCGGATTATCAAGCCAGAAAAATCCGGGTGACTTTGGCAGGCGAGCGACTGTCTGACACCGTGATCAAAGACATGCAAAAGCGAACCTCAGAGTTCGGATTCGACAATGTTGAACTTGTGGTGGTGCAGTCAGGGCAGGTAATGCCCGACATCAATGCAGTCAAGAAAGACATTCTTCAAGATTTCATCAAATCCAGTCAGACTGAAATCATTGCCCGCGAAGCGCGAATAGAGTCCCTTCAAAAGGAACTGGATGAAGTGAAAAGAACTTCAGCAACCCAACTTCCGCTGCATGACATATACCGTGAAATCAGCGCACAGTTTCCACAGGCTTTGAACGTTACCGTAACGTCGGGTTATCGCCATGCCGCAAATCCCGCTGGCGATACCGAAAAAACCACTCCCGAGCAGCCTGTATTGCTTGTGCAACTCATGCTGGCGAGCCCCCTGAGTCCGGCGGAAAAACAGCGCCTGCGCCTGGCTTTGGGCGTGCGGGCAGGCTTGAAAAATAGTGACGATATTCAGCTGGAAATCAAAACTTCACCAACCGCAAATAGCAATCAACAAAGCACAAAACGCCAAGTGCGCTAGTTTTGCCCGGGTTGTGGCTTGGCCACATGGGCCATCTTGCGACTCGGATCACTTTGAGACTCCTCGGGTCAACTTATCAGCCGTGATGCCAAGTGCCATGCGTCGTTGCAAAACGCTTGTGTAGCCAGCTACACCGCGCGTTTTACGCCTAGCCTTGCACCTGTCATCACAGCCTCCTTTGTCCAACTTATTTCTGCTTGCCCCCTTAAAGCTCCGGAATCTGGATTTGTTTATCCGCCATACAAAATCTTCGGCTCAGAGCTTGACAAACAGCGCCGGCAACCCTTGCGCCTTGATCTTGTCCGCCGCCTTGCGGGCTTCGGCCCTGTTCTGGAAGGGACCGACCCGGATGCGTGTCAAACGGCCATCTTTCACCACCACCGGAGCGGCCCCAGCGTCCAGCCCCATGGCCTCCAGCTGGGTCATGGTTTTGCGGGCGTTTTGCAGGTCGGCAAAGGCTCCGACCTGGATGAAATATTGCTGAGGGACCGGGCTGACTTCGGCAGAGGTGTGTGTTGGCGCAGGCGCTGGCGGCGGTGCCGGTAACGGTGCGGGCGCTGGTGGCGGCGCGGGCAATGGGGCGGGCGCAGGAGCGGGGGCTGGCTTTTGCGCGCCTCCAACGGCTTCAGGCTTGGCCACAGGCACAGCAGGCAAAGCGGGTATCGCAGATTTGGCCGCTGTGACCACCGGCCTGGCCACCGGCAGTGCGGGGACCGAAGCCACGGGTGATGGCACTGCCGGCAAACTTATGCTGTGTGCTGAAGGCAAATTGGCTGCCGGGTCCGCTAGCTGACTTGGCTGCGCATCACTCGCTGGCACAGCAGCGGCAGCCGTGACAACGGGCTCAAGCTGGACTGGCGCAGGATCTGATGCACCAGCCGATGCACTGTCAGCCGCCACGGCGGCTGACGAGGCGGCTGACGTGGCAAGGGCTGGTAATTGAACGGGCTCGGCACCCTCAATCGGCTCCGGGGGCACAGTCGTGGCCATGGACGGTATTTTGCCAACCAGCGTGCCCCCCGGCACCCAGGCGAGCAGCGCAAACAACATCACCAACGCCACCCCATTGAGTGCAATCAGCCCCAGCAAACGCTTGCGCGTGCTTGCCCGCTGGGTGAGCACCTCACACGCACCGGGAACGCCCACCCCGGTCACCAGCACGCTGTTGATGGTGCGCTCGCAAAACCGGTAATAGGCGGCGTTGGCAAACAATCCGGGCAGCACAAAGGCGAGCAAAACCGACACGCCGGTCAAAATGCCTTCGGTCGTTTCAGAATAGCCGAACACCAGTTTGCCAATGCCAAAAACCGCCAGCGTGAACACCAGCGACAGCCCCGCAAACCATGCGGCCAGACCCCACATTTTTCGAAAAATGAGCCAGTTGAGGGTGTAAAAGAACGCGCTCCAGTGCCACAGGATGCCGGGTTTGCCCTTGGCATCGAAATGCGCAAACACCCGCAGGTAGTAGCTCTGGCTGACCGGGCCGATGACGGACTTGTACAACTCGGTGGTCACGTCGGTCTGGTCGGGCAAGGCGGGCGGGCTGGTCGTCATGTGAGAGAAACGGTTGAAAAAAACTTGGGTCGGTGGCGTGTGGCAGTACCCTTACTTGACCAGCTGATTGAGTTGGATGATGGGCAGCAGCACGGCCAGCACAATCAGCATCACCACCACGCCCATCGCCACAATCAGCAGCGGCTCCAGCACGGTGGCGAGCTGCATGGCGCGCCGGGCGACCTCGGTGCTGAGTTGTTTGGCTGCACGCCCGAGCATCACCGGCAACTGGCCGGTTTGTTCGCCCAGGCGGGCAAACATGGACAGCAGGCCAGGAAAGCGCTTTTTTTGCGCCAGCGCGGAGGCCAGTGGCGCGCCTTCGCGCACCAGCGTCAAGGCGTCGAGCGCATCGGTGCGCATGGCACGGTTGGACAGCGTGTCGGCCGCCGCCTGCAGGGCTTTGAGAATCGGCACCCCGGCGGCGGCCAGCATGGCCAGCGTGCTGGCAAAGCGCGCCGTGTTGTAACCACGGGACAGCTTGCCCAGAATTGGCAAGGTCAAAAAGAAGCCATCAAATTTTTCACGAATGACGGGGTTAGCCAAAGCAACACGTGCGCCAATAGCTCCGAATACCAT
Organism: Candidatus Rhodoferax bjergmarkensis; assembly: GCA_016708345.1. Lineage (GTDB taxonomy): Bacteria > Pseudomonadota > Gammaproteobacteria > Burkholderiales > Burkholderiaceae_C > Rhodoferax > Rhodoferax bjergmarkensis. The sequence goes on along the minus strand of JADJFX010000003.1, from coordinate 316,269 downwards.
AGCAATCAGCATCAGCCAGCCATACTTGCGGACGAAGTCGCTGGTCGCAATCATGATGACGGTGAGCATGGGCAGCGCACGCTTGCTGCCGGCAAAAACATGGGCCACCTGCGGCACCACGTAGGTGACCAGAAACAAAACAATCAAAATCGCCACCAGCGAGACGATCACCGGGTACAGCGCCGCGCCGATCAGCTTGGCCTTGAGGGCCTGCTGCTCTTCCAGGTCATCGGCAAGGCGCTCCAGCACCAAGCCCAGGTTACCGCTTTGCTCCCCTGCGCCGATGACAGCAATGTAAATGGGTGAAAACTCGCGCGGGTACTGCGACAAGGCCTTGGCAAAGGTGGAGCCCGCGTTCACCTCAGCACGCAAAGTGGCCACCAGATGGTGCTGCGCCTCTTGCTCCGCTTCATCGGACAGTGAGGACAGCGCCCGCTCCAGCGGCAGGCCGGACGCCACCAAACCAGCCAGTTGGCGCGTCCACACCCCCAGTCCGGTGGCATTGAAGACGCGGCGCTTGAAGGCGCTGCTGCCCTGCCCCGCCCCTTCTTTGCCTTGACCGTTGGAGCTGTCGGCCCCCACCGATTCCACCGTGAGCGGCACCAGGTTTTGCGTCCGCAAGAGGCTGCGTGCGGCCTTGGCCGAGTCGGCCTCGATCACGCCTTTGCGCTGCTGCCCCTCAACCGTCAACGCTTCAAATGAGTAAACCGGCATGACTTGCTTCTTGGTGAGTCACAACAACTAATCGCGCGTGACGCGAACCAGCTCTTCGCGCGAGGTGATGCCCGCTTGCAGCAGGCGCTCGCCGTCCTCGCGCATGAGCGTCATGCCGCCCGCCATCGCTGCCGTGCGGATCTCGGCCTCCGACGCACGGTTGTGGATCTGGGCACGAATGGCATCGTCGGTCACCAACAGCTCAAAAACACCGGTCCGGCCCGCGTAGCCGGTTCGGGCGCAATGCTCGCAGCCCTGGCCATGACAGTGGGTACACAAGCGGCGCACCAGCCGCTGCGCCAGCACCCCCAGCAAGGAGGAACTGAGCAAGAACGGCTCCACCCCCATGTCGGTCAGGCGCGTGACAGCGCTGGACGCATCGTTGGTGTGCAAGGTGGCCAGCACCAAATGGCCGGTGAGAGAGGCCTGAATGGCGATCTGGGCGGTCTCGAAATCACGGATTTCGCCGATCATGATGACATCGGGGTCTTGCCGCAAAATGGCGCGCAGGGCCTTGGCAAAGGTCAGCTCGATCTTGGCATTGACCTGCGTCTGCCCCACGCCGGCCAGTTCGTACTCGATGGGGTCTTCCACCGTCATGATGTTGCTGGCGCGGGCGTCAAGCCGCTGCAGCGCCGAATACAAGGTGGTGGTCTTGCCGGAGCCGGTGGGGCCGGTGACCAGAATGATGCCGTGCGGCTGTGCGATCAGTTGCTCAAAGCGCTTGAGCACATCGCCCTGCATCCCGACCGACTCCAGGCTCAATTTACTTTCACTCTTGTCGAGCAAACGCAGCACGGCGCGCTCGCCATGGGCGCTGGGAATGGTGCTCACGCGCACATCGACCGCGCGGGTGCCGATGCGCAGCGAGATGCGACCGTCTTGCGGCAGACGGCGTTCGGCAATGTCCAGCTCGGCCATGATTTTCAGACGCGAAATCAAGGCCGCATGCAAGGCTCGGTTGGGCTGCACCACTTCGCGCAGCGTGCCATCGACCCGGAAACGCACGCTGGAGTGGCGTTCGTAGGGCTCAATGTGAATGTCACTTGCACCGTCGCGCGCGGCCTGCGTCAACAGCGCATTGAGCATGCGGATGATGGGCGCGTCGTCGGCGGTTTCCAGCAGATCTTCGATGGCTGGCAGGTCCTGCATCATGCGCGACAGGTCGGCATCGCTTTCGACCTCGCTGACCACCGCTGCGGCGCTGGATTCGCCCTGCGCGTAAGCCGCGCTGATGCGCTGAATGACCACCTCGCTGGCGAGCGCCTGCAGGTGGCGCACCGGGTACTTGCGCATCACCTCGCTGACGGCGCTGGACGCCGACTCGGGGTGCAGGCACAGCGTGAGGTCGCCCGCTTCATCCTCCAGCAACAACTGGTGGGTGCGGGCAAAGGCGTAAGGCAGCGGGTAGCGCATGGCAGTTCTGGCGGTTCAGTGCGGGTCAGCGCTTGCCGGCAGCGGGCAAGGTCAGAAACGGTGTTTCGCGAAGAGCTGGCATTTGCGCCGCCTCGGTGATCGGCAGCGGGCCGGCGGGCGCGGGCTGGGCCGCTTGCATGGTTGTGCGCATCAGCTCGTAGCGGTCCAGCGACAAGCGGTCGCTGGCCTGCGCGTCACGCACCACCATGGGCCGCAAAAACACCATCAGGTTGGTCTTTTTGCGCCCGCGTGATTCACTTTTGAACAGATTCCCAACAAAAGGCAAATCTGCCAAACCGGGCACTTTCTCCTGGTTTCCGGAATACTCGTCTTGCAGCAGGCCACCGAGCACCACCACCGAGCCGTCTTCCACCAGCACATTGGACTCAATGGTGCGCTTGTTGGTCGTGGGGCCGTTGGCCGCATTGGCGGTGGAGGCCAGCACGCTGGACACCTCCTGGTAAATGGCCAGCTTGACGGTGCCGTTCTCGCTGATCTGTGGCTTGACCTTGAGTGTCAGGCCCACGTCCTTTCGCTCAATGGTCTGGAACGGATTGACCGAACCTGCCGTGCTGCTGCCCGCACCGGTGTTGCTGAACTGACCGGTGACAAAAGGTACGTTCTGGCCGATGACGATTTTGGCTTCTTCGTTGTCCAGCGTGAGCAAATTGGGCGTGGACAGCACATTGCCGCTGCCGGTTTCTTCCAAGAAGCGCGCCAAAAAACCCAGCACATAAATCCCGTTGGTTTGCTGCGCCGCGCCAAAGTTGATGCCGCGCCCCGGCGTAACCGTGCCGCTGGCACCCTGGGTGGCCAGGTTGATGATGTTGTTACCGGCCGCCCCAAAGTTGGTGCCCAGCACACCCACCACACCGTCGCCGTTGTTGCCCAAAGCACCCTGCCACTGGATGCCGAACTCGGCCGCCTTGTCGGCGCTGACCTCGGCAATCAGGCTCTCCACGAACACCTGGGCGCGTCTGGCATCGAGCTTGTCAATGACGGCACGCAGCTGGCGGTATTGCGGCTCGGGCGCGGTGATGATGAGCGCGTTGGTGGCCGTGTCGGCCTGCACTTGGCCGCCGGTAACCGCCGCCCCGGCGCTTGGCGTGCCTGACGCACCGGCAGGCACGCCAGGTGCCGCCGCCGGGGCGCTGGCTGATTTGTTCTCGCCACTCATGGCCGCACGCAAGGTGGCCGCGAGTTTGGTGGCATCGGCATTTTTCAGGTACACCACATAGATGTTGCCTGCGGCACCATTCGGGCCCGCCGCCGGCGGCTGGTCCAGCTTGTCAATCAGCGACTTGGCCAGCGCCACGCGCGCCGGGTTGGCAGCGCGCAAAATCAGGGTGTTGCTGCGCGGCTCGGCAATCAGGGTGGTCTTGAACGAGCTGTCCATCTGACCGGGTGCCCCGCCCGCTCCGGATGAATCCATCAGGCGCATCACCAAAGGTGCCAAATCGGTGGCAATGGCATGCCTGAGGCTCAGTATTTCAACATCGGTGCCATTGGAGACATCCAGCGCAGCAATGATGCGCCCCATGCGCCGCAGGTTGTCGGCATAGTCAGTGATGACGAGCGAGTTGTTGCCGGGGTTGACGTTGATGGTGTTGTTCGGGCTGATCAAGGGGCGCAGGATAGGCACCAGATTGTTGGCCGACTCAAAATTGAGCTTGTAGATCTGCGTGGTAATCAGGCTGCCATCGCCCCCACCGCCCGAGCGGGAGCCGTCGCTCACGGTGACTGCCGCACTTTGCAGCTTGGCATCGGCCTCGGGCACCACCTTGAACAAGCCGGCAGACTCCACCATGGTGAAGCCCTGCAGGCGCAATGCAGCCAAAAACTGGTTCATGGCCACCGTGCGATTGACCGGCTTTTCAGTCACCAGCGTGATCGTGCCCTTGACCCGGGGGTCCACCACCACGTTATAGCCGGTGATGCCGGCCATGGCCCTGGCCACCGCCTCGATGTCTGCGTTGCTGAAGTTCAGGGTGACGGGCTCACCCGACTTTTTCGGCCCGGGCGCGGCGTGGGCCACTGAAACAGAAGAAAAAATGACCGTTGCGCCCACCAATAAAGCGCGGGCAGCTATTGAAACAATAGCATTTTTAAGAGTTGGCATGGTGCGCAATTTCATTCAGATTCAACCCAGTTTGATGATGGCACGAGCGCCGTCGCGCCGCCCGATGATATTCAAAAGATTCGACAAAGCCTCAAGGCGCTCAGGTGCGGCACTGGCCACGCCCTCAAACCGAAAACGCGCGCCCACCCATTGGCCGGAGCCAGAAAGATGCAAACTGCCTTCAAGGGTTGCCAGCTCAAAAGAGGGCGACGCGCCCCCCGCCAGCACGATACGGTAGCTGCCCATCGGTTTGATAGTGGACAGGCGCGAAGACATTTGTGCGGCATCAAGCTGGGCACCGCCAGCGAGCAATAGCCGCCCGGCGGCCCACTCCAGCGTGAGCGCACGGGTGGACAGGGTCAACTGCCCTTGGGGCTGCACGGTGTTCCATGGTGTGCCCAGCCCGGTGAGCCATTGGGCCGGCCATTGGGTCAGGCTGTCGGCCAGCGCGAGTTTGGCCCCGCCCCAGCGGGGGGTCAGGCTCACGTTCAATGGGGTCTGGATGCAGCAGTCGGACTGCACATTGGCCAGCAGGCCCGACAGTGTGGGCTGCAAGCGCCACGTGAAGCGCCCGGGCAGGGCCGCAGAGTCTGTACTGCCTGCGCCGCCGGTCAAAACCAGCTGGGCCGAGCCATGCCACATGGTGCCGCGCGGGTCCTGAAACACCAGCCGCCCCTGGGTTGCCTGCTGCAAACCGTTGGCGAGCCAGCGTGCAGGCGCATTGAGGGTCAGCGACACCACCAGACCCAGAACCGCCCCCACCCATGCCCACGACCAGGGCGATGAGGCTCGCAGTGACGCACGTGGTGCCAGTTTGGCCGACACAGTGCGAAAGGGTTGAAGGCGGGGCATGGAATAAGGCTTTAAAGAGTAATGCTTTAAGGGGTGATGTTTTGCATGCAGCAGTAAGGCAAACTAGCGCGGTCCCAGATTCAGCACCACGGTGCCATCCCAGCTGCCAGCGCCATTACGCACCAATTTGGCTTCTGACGGCACGGCGCGTGCATTCAGGCGCGCCTGCGTCAGCCACTGAGCCAGGGCATCGGGTGCCACCGCATTGAACGTGACGGTCACGCGCTCACCCATTACCACCAGTTGTGCGGCCGTGCCCAAGGGTTTGACGGATGCTTCGAGCGCGCGACGCGCATCAACCGCAGACATAGGCGCTTGTACTTGCAGCGTTTGAGCCTGGGCCTGCAGGGTACGCATTTGCTGCAGTTGTGCGTCCAGCTGCTTGTGCCGGGCTGGGGCAGCGCGCAAAGTGGCCAAGGCCGGAGCCAACGCCACCCACCACAGCAGGGCAACGGCCAGCAGCGCTGCGCCCAACAGCACGAGTTGGCGCTCGCGTGCCGGCAGTGCCGCCCAGCGCGCCGCCAGCGGTGTGCTTTGCGTCATCGCGCCACCCCCTGCCTGATGACCAAGCTATCACCCTCGGCGGTGAGCCCATAACCCTGCGGTTGCAACTTGAAAGACAGTGCAGCGACATCGGCAGGGCTGAGTTGCACCCCCTTCAGGCGCAGTTCACCTGCTACAAAGTCAATAGCGCTTGGCGCAGTATTGGCGGGCGCAAGAGCCCCAAAAACACTCATGATTGTCTCCATGTCCCGCACCGAGGCCTCACCGCTGGCTTGCTGCATGGCGGCCATCTCTTTGGCCATCTGCGCCGGCGCATCTACCACCACCTGCACCTTGGGAAAGGTGCTGGTAAGCACTTCGCGCACCGCGACCCGCTTGGCCTGCAACTGGGATTTTTCCTTCCAGGCCCAAGCGTTCAAACCCGCCAGGTTGACCAACACCAGAGCCAGCGCGGCAAAACGGGCAGCGCGCCAGCGAGGAGAGCGCACAAAATCAGTCCAGCCGGCGGACAATTGCTTCCAGGTTCGCGCACTGTTGGAGTTGACCAGATCAAATTGGGCCAAATCCCATGCAGACTGCAGCGCCTGCACCCGCCGCTGGGCCAACTGCTCAATGCTGACACTGCGGTTGAAAAGCTGCTCGGCCAAGGCTGCCACCGCCGGTTCGGCCTGCAACGGCGACGATTCGGGCCAGTTCACCAGTGCCACCGCAGCAGCCGTCAAAGGCCACACAACCACCGCACCACTTTCGGTGAAAACCATCCTGGCGTCGTCAGGCTCACCCATGACATACAAGGTGTTGTCCAGTACATCCGGCGCAAACTCCGGCACCACGCGGCCAACCGCCCGGCCCGATTGCTCCAGCGCCTGCAAAGCCGCGCGCAGCCAAGCCCGGTCGCACGCGGCCACCCACACGGGTGCATCGGCAGCGGGGTCCGGCTCCAAGGCAAAGTGCAGCTGCGCTGTCTCGTCAAGCAGACGGTCTTCGAGCAGCCCTTCAAGCACTGCGCGCAGGCGCGGTGCGCCATTTTCCTGAAAAAACCCGCGCCCCAGCATGCCTTTGGGCAACTGCACCTGAAACCACGAAAGGCGCTGCGCCGGCACCAGTGCCACCACCTCAGTGCCCGGCCCCGCCTTGGGCAGCAAGGACAGCGGCACGCTGGAGTGCGCCCCCACCGTACTGGCGTCAGGTGAGGCGACATAGTCGTACAAGCCTGCGGGGTCAAGCGGCTCAGAAGATAGGGTGACGATCAGGTGGGACATGCGCGGTTGAAGTGACGTGGCGCTCATTGTAGGGGTGTCAGGGACTGCGTCATGCTGTGCTGGCGCGACAGGGTTTTAACGTCAAGCCCCTCGCGCTGCACCACAGACTCATCTTGCACGGCACTTTGCTCTACACGCAAAAGCCCGCGCACCTCAAAGTAGTGCGAGGCCACGCCGTGCTGGGCATCGGTGAACTTGGCACCCGTCTGCCCGGCCATTTTTTCCAGATCTGCGAGTGAGGCAAAGTGGGTGTTGCTGCGCTCGCGCACCAGGCGGTGTGCATCGGCCAATTCAAAGCCGTCCACACAGGCGTAAATGACTTCGGCGCTGGCCGTGTTGAGGTTGACGCTGGTGAGCACAGGCAGCACTGTGACGTAAGGCCGCAAGACCTCAATCGCCCTCGGCGACAAGCCAACCCAGGCCAGTTCATCCACACTTGTAGGCCACAGCGGTGCGCCGGGATCCGACTTGGTGGGGTCAATGCTGCCTTGGGCGAGTTGCAGGTTGTCGGTCATGACCCGCAGCTCGTTGGGCGAGAGCCCCAGGTGAACAAAAAGCCGCAAAAACGCCAGGCGGGTGGGTGGATGAATTTTGCCCTCCTGCAGCAAATTAAAAACATTCAAGCGTGACTGCAAATCAATGATCTCCCCCGAAAGAAACGCCTCTTGCGAGTCATCCGCGTTCAGGGCATCGCTGCGATCGACCGCCAAAAAGGTTGACAACCGCGCCTGTGCCAAGGGCACTGCCCATGGTTCGGCCAGATGGTCCGCACCGCCCTTGCGGGCGTCTTCACGCAAAATCAGCCGGGCCCAATCCAAGGCACCCGCCAACACCCAGTTCGCTTGCGAGCGCGAGCGCTGCGCTGCCTCCACCTCTACCCCGCGCCATTGTTGCCACATCACGCTGGAAGCCAGCGCGGCTACCAGCACCACCGTGAGCATGGCGGTCAAAATCGCAGCGCCCCCCTGACGTTGTAACGTCGCGCGCTTCATTTGCCACCCCCTAAGCCAGGGCGCATCCAGTCGCGGGTCAACGTGCCACTGATGGCGGGCCCGGCCGGCAGCGACAACATCAGGCGAACACCGTCCGGAATGCTGGGAATGGCCGCCGCCTTGCCATCGGCCGCGACACCTTCGCTGGACAGCGGGTTGCCCCAGGAGGTGTTGCGGGAATAGAAAATTTGCCAACGCTCCAAAGGCACGATGCGCACCTCGCCCTTTCGCTCGTCGTCTCCCGGGTTTTGTGCCCACAAAGCGGCTTTGTCCCATGCCGCCTGCAGTTGACCGCGCGTTTTCAGGGGGGGCGACTGCCAGCGCAGCCAGTGGCCCACACCGTCAATGCTGCGGCTGGCCCAAGCCACCACCCGCAAGCCTTCGGCGGGTGAGTTGGCGCTGCGGCGCAGGATGCGCAGGGCACGCCCATCCCAGTCCAGACTGGGGGTGTTGGGCTGTGAGGCCAGCGCGTCGAGGTCAGCCTCCCACTGCGCCAGGCCCGCTTGCAGGGTCAGCACCGCGTCCGAATGCTGGCGCATCTGCGCTTGCGCGCGCGTCATGCCGTCCAGGCCACTCCACGCCATGACCGCCATCAAGGCCATCAGGCTGATGGCCACCAGCAACTCGATCAACGTGAAGCCGCGTGCCGTGCTGACAGCAAAACAGCGGCGACGGGCCATGGCGCGCATCAACATCAGTAACGCCCCACCACTGTGGAAATGTGCAATATTGGATTTTTTTCATCCAGTACTTGCACATCCACACGCCGAAAGTTGGTGTTGGGTGTGGGCCGAACAGCCAGCGCCACCGTCAGGGTCCGCCCGGCCTGCTCGCAGTTGACAGTGGTATCGCCCACACCCGGCATCTGTCTGGACAAGCGCATGTTGATCAGTTCATTTTCTGCACACATCTGGCCCAGCAACATATCGGACTGGCGCTGTGCATGCCGTGTCAATGCGCCGGTCGCCTGCAGCCCCGCCATCAGGGCAGTGGCCACAATGCTCAGCGCCACCAGCACTTCCACCAGCGTGAAACCGCGGTGCGAACGCCTGCCTGTCATGGCTTGCCGTTGCACGTGCGCCCTCATGGATTGAAACTCTGCACTGAAAATGGCCGCAGCCCATCGGTGGCCAGCCGCAAGCGCAGATCGGGCTTGTTTTGCGACATCAGCACCACCTCTTGCGGCCCGATGATGGGCTCTGGCCCCAGTTGCAACTCAACCTCGCCGACGACAGACGTGGTCGGCTCCAGCCACTGATCTGGCAGCGCGGGCGGCGTCAGCCCCTCAAAGCGAAAGCCACCCTGCCGGGCATGCCAGCGCACGGGAACTCCACTCACGCGCGAGCGGGCCCGTGCAGCTTCAAATAAAGCAGCCAAACGCTCACCCTCGCGCTCAAGCTGCACCTGGGACGAGTCGCGCATGGCCAAACTCACGCCGGCAGTGGCTACCGCCATGATGGCAATCACCACCAGCAACTCCAGCAGCGTAAAACCTGCGCTCTGGTTAAAACGGCAAGCGGGCCAACAAAGGCAAGCGGGCTTATTGCCAGCTGCCAATGTCTGCATTGTTGCCCTCGCCGCCTGATTGGCCATCCGCGCCGAATGACATCACATCGACTTCCGCCTTGATGCCGGGGTTGACGTAAAGATAAGGCCGCCCCCAAGGGTCATTGGGCAGTTTGTCCAGATAAGACTTCCAGTTGCCGGGTATCGGCCCTGTGGTGGGCTTGGTGAGCAGTGCCTGCAGTCCTTGTTCGGCCGTGGGGAAGCGCTGGTTGTCCAGCTTGTAGAGCTTGAGCGCCTGCATGAGGTTGTTGGCATCGGTGCGGGCAGCGGTCACCCGGGCATCGTCCGCCCGATCGAGCACATTGGGCACAATCAGCGCGGCCAGCACGCCGATGATCAGCAGCACCACCATCAGTTCGATCAGCGTAAAACCTTTTTGCGCCCTAAGCATTTGTTTTCGTAATTTTGTCAGCATGTTTTCGTTTCTTTTCTGTGAATTCGCAAGGTCGTCATTTTGTACCATAAGAAGGTTGGAACCAAAGAAATTCAATGTTCACGTTATGCTGATTTAAACAGGGCTTGCGTGCCTGATAATCACATCATGCAGACTCAATCACCTTCCCTCTGGTGGCTACGCATCACCACATTCGCACTGGCGGCACTGGCCGCTGCCAGCGCAACTTATTGGGCACTCAAATGGACAAGCCCACCCCGCACTGATGGCGTCGCCGCATTGCCTAGCTTCACAGCATCGAACCCGCAACTTGTGGCGCAACTGCTCGGTGGCGGCCAAAACAGCACGCAGACGGCCAGCCCGACTGCCGCAGACGACGCAGCCCGCAGGCTGCAACTGACCGGCGTCGTTGCCGATCAGGCCATTGGCGGCTACGCACTCATTTCAGTCGATGGCAACCCGGCCCAACCCTTTCGCGTAGGGGCCCAAGTGAATGAATCCCTGGTGCTGCAGTCGGTAGCCCCCCGAAGCGCGGCGCTGGCCACCGGCCCGGACGCGCCAGCCTTGGTGACATTGGATTTGCCCCAGCTTAACGACCAACTTATCAATTGACGCTGCTGTCCAAAGCAGCCCGCATCGCATCGACCACAGCTTTGTAGTCCGGCTTGCCAAAAATGGCACTACCGGCCACGAAGGTATCGGCCCCGGCATCGGCCACACGGCGGATGTTGTCCACCTTGATGCCGCCGTCAACTTCCAGACGAATGTCTTTGCCGCTGGCTGTGATGCGCCGACGCACATCTTCAATTTTGCGCAGCGCCGAGTCAATAAAGCTCTGGCCACCAAAGCCGGGGTTGACGCTCATGATGAGAATCAGGTCAATGTCGTCAATCACCCAGTCCAGCACATCCAGTGGCTGCGCGGGGTTGAACACCAGCCCGGCTTTGCAGCCTTTGGCCTTGATCGCCTGAATGCTGCGGTGCACATGGCCGGACGCATCCGGGTGAAAGCTGATGAAATCAGCCCCGGCGTCGGCAAAAGCACTGGCGATAGCATCGACCGGCTGCACCATCAGGTGCACATCGATCGGAACCGCCACGCCTGCGGCCGTCTTGGCGTGCGGCTTGAGGGCGCTGCAGATCATGGGGCCAAAGGTCAGGTTGGGCACGTAATGGTTGTCCATCACGTCAAAATGAATCCAGTCGCTGCCAGCGGCAATGACATTTTTGACCTCCTCACCCAGGCGGGCAAAGTCGGCGGAAAGAAGGGAGGGGGCGATTCGGTAGGTCATCGTTTGATTTTAATCACCTGGGGCAGTACCCCTTGCCTGCGTGGGGCGGGGCTGGCCTGAAGCGTTTCAGGATAGCATTGCGCCATGCCCAAGTACCAATTTCTTATCGAAGTCACCCCGCAATATCTGGCAGAGCAATCGTCGCCTGAGCAGGGGTTGTATGTGTTTTCGTACACCATCTCCATCACCAACACGGGCGAAGTGCCAGCCCAGCTGATCTCACGCTCCTGGAACGTGAACGACGCCAACGGCCACACCGAGCGCGTCAAAGGGCTGGGCGTGGTGGGTCAGCAGCCGCTGCTCAAACCCGGCCAAACCTTTGAATACACCAGCGGAACCCGCCTGCGCACCCCCACCGGCACCATGCACGGCAGCTTTTTCTGTGTGGCCGAAGATGGTGAAAAATTCGACACCGATGTTCCCATGTTCGTCTTGGACGCACTCAGCCCCAGCGGCGGCGCACGGACCCTGCATTGACGCATTCACGCGCATGAAACCACTGCCGGATTTGTCAGACCTGCTGGAAGCCCTGAATCCGCAGGCTGAAATGGTGCAGCGGCATTTGTGGCTGATTTCGCTGTTTGCGTGGGTGCGGGGCGACTGCCGCTCGGTCAACGCATCCATCGCCCGTATCAAGCTGCTGCTCGACACCCTGCAGGCGCGTCCCGACACACAAGAACGCTGGCTGAGCTGGTGGCACACTTTGGCCGACACCCTGGATGGCACCACCTTGCTGGCCGATTATGGTTTTGCATCACGCAGCGCCTTTGTCAGCGAATTTTTTGAACGGATTCGACTCAATTGCTTGCCCTGCACACCCGAAACGGCTGATGCCTCCACACTTTTTTCACTGGTTCTCTCGAACAGTTTTGATGCGCAGTGGCTGGTTGCGCTGGATGAATCCACCTTGGAACGGATCGCGGCATTAATGCGTGCACCGCCGTCTGCGTCATCCGATAGCGTTCACGCACCCCTGTCGCCATGGCAAGAAACGGTGCTGGAGGCCATCACCTTTTGCACCAGCCAGGTTCGCGCACTGGGGTTTTCACCTGAACTGCGACTGCGCATGAGTGCACCGGCCCGCGAGGCCGGGCCATTTCACGCCCTGGCGCGTGATTTTGATGCCGTGCGCGATGCATTTTTGACCTCACCAATGCACGACAGCGAGGAGCGGCAAGCGGCGCTAAAGGTATTTCGCGAACGCCTCGAAGCCTGCCGCAGCGCGGCGGCCAGCGTGTACACCCATTTGGACAACCACGGGATTTCAGTCAATCTGGTATTTCAGCTGCGCCAACTGCGTGAACGGGTGCTGCGCATTCGCACTTTGCTGGACTGCCTGCTCTCCAACCACCCCCAAGCCAGTACAGCGCGCTTGCTGTCCGTTTTAGTGAACGTGGGCCAGGAGCGGCGCAGCCTGCGTGCGCTGATTTCGTCCAACACCTCCTTGCTGGCCGCCAAAGTGGCTGAACGCAGCTCCGAAACCGGCGAACACTACATTACCCGCACAGTGGCGCAATACCGAACCATGCTGCGCCAGGCTGCCGGTGGCGGGGCACTCACCGCGGTGACCACATGGATGAAATTTTCCGTGATGGCACTCGGTCTTTCTGCGTTTTGGGGCGGCTTTTGGTCGGGCGCAGCCTACGCCGCGAGTTTTGTGGCCATCCAGCTGCTGCACTTTACGCTGGCCACCAAGCAGCCCGCCATGACAGCGCCCGCCATGGCCGCAAAACTCAAGGACCTGAACGATCCTTTTGCGCTGGACGCCTTTGCCGACGAGGTGACGCACTTGGTGCGCTCGCAAGTGGCTGCGGTGCTGGGCAATGTGCTGATGGTTTTTCCGGTCGTGCTGCTGATGTCGGCGGCCATCCAAGGGGTCACCGGCCAATCGATGATTGACGCCAAAGAAGCAAACTATGTTTTTCACTCGCTCACCCTGCTCGGGCCCACCGCCCTGTTCGCTGCGGTCACAGGCGTGCTGTTGTTTGCATCCAGCATCATTGCCGGCTGGGCCGAGAACTGGTTTGTTTTGCACCGGCTCGACTCTGCCATGCGCTACAACCCGCGCATCACGGCTTACCTAGGGCTGGAGCGGGCTAAGCGCTGGGCCAGCTTCACGCGTACCAATATTTCAGGCTTTGCGGCCAATATCTCACTGGGTTTCATCATGGGACTGGTGCCTGCCTTTACCGGTTTTTTTGGGCTGGGGCTGGAAGTGCGTCACGTGACTTTGTCGGCCGGACAACTGGCTGCAGCCTGCGCCGCCATTGGCTGGGACGTGGTGCATGAGCCGGCCATGTGGTGGTGTGTGCTGGCACTGCCCGTCATCGGGGCACTAAATCTGGGCGTCAGCTTTTACATGGCTTTCCGGCTGGCCGTGCGCGCCCACAGCGTCACGGGCCTTGACCGAGTGCGCATTCGCGAAGTGATCTGGCGTCGCTGGCGCAGTGCGCCCTTGAGTTTTTTCTGGCCAACACAAGCCGCCGTGTCGTCGTCAGACCCAAAAAACGAGCGTCATGGGTGAATTTGACCTGATCGAGCGTTATTTCAAGCGCCCCGCCAAAAGGGCCGCACTGGGCGTGGGCGACGACTGTGCCCTTTTGCAGCCCCGCCCCGGCACCCAACTGGCCATCTCCAGTGACATGCTGGTTGAAGGCCGTCATTTCTTGTCCACCGTGGACCCGTTCAAGCTGGGGCACAAGGCGCTGGCCGTCAACCTGAGCGATCTGGCCGCCTGCGGAGCCCAACCCTTGGCCTTTACCCTGGCCCTGGCTTTGCCGCAGGCTGATGACGCCTGGCTGGCGCCTTTTTCGCGAGGCTTGCTTGCCCTAGCGGACCTTCATGGCTGCGAGTTGATCGGCGGCGACACCACCCAAGGGCCCCTCAACATCTGCATCACCGTATTTGGCGAAGTTCCTGTGGTGCAGGGGCGTTCGCAGGCGCTGTTGCGCTCAGGTGCCCAAGCGGGGGACGACCTGTACGTGAGCGGCACCGTGGGCGACGCCCGGCTGGCGCTGGAGGTTTTTCGCGGCACGCTGTCGGTACCAGAGTCGGTGTTTGAGACCGCCCGCTCGCGGCTGGAAGCGCCCACACCCCGTGTGGCGCTGGGTCTGGCGCTGCGGGGCATTGCCACGGCGGCCATTGACGTCAGTGATGGACTGCTGGGTGACCTAGGCCATGTCTTGAAGCAATCCGGCGTGGGTGCTACGGTGAATACCGATAGTGCTATTACTTTAATAGCTGCTCGCGCACACTGTACGTGCGGTACTGGCCAATTTGGCACTGAAATTCTGCCGGATCAGTGGCTCGCTTGGGCGTTGGCCGGGGGGGATGATTACGAGTTATTGTTCACGGCTCCGCCATCGGCTCGCACACTTGTTGCACTAGCCGCTCAAATCAGCCAGACGCGAGTTACCTGCATCGGTCAGATCGAAGCAACGCCTGGCCTGCGTCTGGTTGATGACCAAGCAAAGCCATTAGCCAACCGCTGGCACGCTTTCGATCATTTCGCCTGATGGATTGCCTCATCCTGACGCATACACGGCCACATACCCAGCTCATGCCCAGCCAAGCAAAAAAACCCTGACAACCCTATGAACGAAAAATTCACTTTGTGCTGGAATGATCTGCCTGGCGCGCCAGAAAATGGCTGCCTGCTGGCCCGACTCGATGACATTGTGGATGGTGGCGCGCGACTGCTGTCACTGGGCTCTGGAGCCGCTTCGTTCGGTGTGATTCTGTTGCGCAGCGGCGACAGTGTGTTGGCCTATGTCAATCGCTGCGCCCATTTTGGCGTGCCGCTGGCCTCGAAAGTGGAGCATCTTTACCTCAAACCCCATGAAAGCCTGACTTGCAGCGTTCACTACGCACGCTACCGCTGGCAAGATGGTGCTTGCATCAAAGGGGATTGCGAGGGCGAGTTTCTGCTCAAAATACCGGTCACCGTGATAGATGGAAACATTGTGATTGCTTGTAAATCAAATTGACCGTCGCCCGAGCAACCTTCTACACTCGCTTCCTTTCATTTACTTATCGGGTTCCCAAGCCATGAACATCCTTCGACGGTCCATTGCCAGCTTGCTTATCGCATCCACCGCACTCATGGGGCTGCCCATGACAGCTTGGGCAGACATCATTCCAACGGAGGAAGTCGTCAGCGCCGCCACATCAACCGTCAACCGGGATCGCGTGGTCAACTTCCTGAACCGTGCCGACGTGCGTCAAGGCTTGCAGGCGCATGGGCTGGACGCTGAGTTGGCTCTGCAGCGCGTGAACGCCATGTCAGATCCAGAAGTAGCCCAGTTGGCCGGGCGCATAGACCAAGCCCCGGCCGGCGGCGAAATTCTCGGCCTCCTGTTTACCGTGTTCGTAATTTTGCTGGTGACCGATATTCTCGGCTTGACCAAAGTCTTTACATTCACCCGCTCGGTGCGCCATTGAGTTTTTGGCGACTCTTCGTGCTGCCCCCCGCATTGGCGGGGGTTTTTGTTTCTGCGATGCTCAGCGGATGCGCTCCACTGCCACTGAACCCGCTTCAAAACGACTGGCCAGCTGATTTACCCCAACGTGTTGTACTGAAAAATACCCCTTTTGTGGCCCAGCAGGACTATGAATGCGGACCTGCCGCACTGGCCATGGTTTTGCAAGCGGCGGGGGTAAGCGCTCCCCTCCAACAACTGGTCGATCAGGTTTACCTTCCCGGCCGCAAAGGCTCGTTGCAAGTCGAAATGCTGGCCGCCAGTCGTCGCTACGGAATGGTGGCTTACCTGCTGCAACCCCAGTTGGAAGCGCTGTTGCGGGAAGTGGCGGCAGGCCATCCAGTGCTGGTATTTCAAAATCTTTCGCTACCCGTCTACCCCGTGTGGCATTACGCAGTGGTGACAGGCTTCGACAGCCAACGCCGTACCTTGTTTCTGCACTCAGGCGTCACCCCTCACTTAGAAATGTCTTTTTTTACTTTTGAACAGACATGGGCGCGCGGTGCCAAATGGTCCATGGCTGTCGTAGCCCCCAACCACCTTCCCGCTACTGCGCAACTAGATGCTATGGCGCAGTCCGTAGCGGCTTTAGAGCGTGTGAATCCTTCGGCTGCCCAGACGGCCTATGTAACGACCCTGAAAAAATGGCCCAACGAACCTGTTCTGCTGCTGGGCCTCGGCAATGCCGCTTACGTCCAAAAAGACTTGACTGCAGCCGCTGACGCTTACCAAACTGCGGTCAAAAATCACCCCGATTTTGCGGACGGCTGGAACAACCTGGCACAAGTACTTCTTGAACTGGGTCAGCGCAAGGACGCGGCAAATGCTATTGCGCAGGCCATCACTTTGGGAGGACCGCGTTTGCCAAATTACCAGCGTCTTCAAGCCAAAATACTTGATCCTTAGTCAATACAGTCCAATTTGCAAAGTTTGCTCTCATCGGCAATCCAAAAATTTGGTTCTTAGAGCCTAATAGTGAACAACTTTGTGTTATTTGTTCGTCAAGCAAATAAATGAGGATTAAACTGACAGGCAAGTGTCTGAGAATTACGCTAGACCCCCATGATGGTTTCGGCCATTTAATTCGCTTCATTCGATGAGTCCACCTCTGCCAACTATGAACACTCGGATTTTTCTGACAACTTTGCTGGCTTTTTCTGCGTTATTCCCGCTTGGTGCGCATGCAGCAGACCCAGTGGCTACCTCTACAAGTGGCAGCAAACCATTTGCCAATGTTTCGCGATTACGCGGCGATGTTTATGTCACTGGCAAGTCTGGTGCCCCACGCAAACTCCAAGAAGGCTCCAGCGTGTACGTGGGCGAGCAGGTCAAAGCAGCCCCTAACGGTGAAGCCGTACTCAAAACAGCAGATGCTGGAGTTGTTGCCGTGCGCCCGGGGGCAGAGTTTGTGATGGAGCGGTTTTCCGCAGAAGGAAAATCCAGCGACCATCAGGTGGTGCGCTTAATTTCAGGTTCATTGCGAATCATCAGCGGCTGGATTGGCAAACTCAATCGGGAGGAACATCGCGTGGTTACCCCTAATGCCACCATTGGAATCCGCGGAACTGACCACGAGCCATTTGTCTTACCTGCCGAAATGGCCACCAGCCAGTACCGCCAGGGAACCTACGACAAGGTTAACCGGGGCTCCACATCACTCGACGCCAACGAAGCCAGCATTGCCATTGACAGCGGACGTGTTGGATTTGTCCGCGACCCGAATGCAGCTGGCGGGAGAAGCCGGGCTTTGATGACGCTGCTGCTGCCAGTGCTTCTCACCAAAGTCCCGGAGTTTTACGTCCCAGGCAGTTTTGACCAGGAATTAGACATCTACTCAGAGAATGCCGATGCTCTCAGCCTGAAACAATTGGAGCGAAAAACAGGCCACAAGGAACAAACTGCCCAAAAAGCAGCATCAGCACCACACGCCGACAGTGCTAGCACTGCAACAGCCTTGACCTCTGAGCCCTTGGCCTCGTCAAACATAGGTTGCACACCCCATGACATCGGCAACTATTGGCTTGCACGGTTGGATGGTGCTATTTTGCAGCGTGATATCCGAACAATTCTCGGATTATTCTCATCAGACATAGTTGCCAAGGCCACTGTTCGCAGCGGTACCGGTGTTGTAACCATGGAGTTTGAACGTGACGAGATGGTTCGCAGCACCCTCAGTTCCGTTGCCAGCCTCAAAAACTACCAGCAACGGCGCATATCCAAAGAAGCCAATTGGGCTGAAAATGAAACTGCAGTCACATGCAAGCAAATCGTTGTCAAATCTGTTGTCATCGAGCAAGGCCTGATGAATGAAAAGCCCTACCGATTTGAAGCTTTGGAAGAATATGTTCTTGAAAAGCGAACTGGCGAATGGCAAGCTATCAAAGCGCATACAACCCAGCGGTGATGAGGCTCTTGATACCGTTTCCCTATTAATCCAACATGTTGTTGCTTCGCCTTGTCCTCCCAGATTATCTTGAAATGATCTGGGACAAGCTTCAGTGCTGCCTGCGACTTCGTGACTAATGTCGCATCGATCTCGAAACGGAATGACACATCCGGCCCCCGCCATAAAAAAACCGCCCGGAGGCGGTTTTTTATGGCGGTGAAGGCTTACTTTATTTACCACCAATAACGCCTGCCTCATTGGCTGCCGCATTGTTCTTACCAACAGCCACTGCAGTCGCATTTTTCTGGGTCGCTTTGATCTTGGTATTGCCCTGAATCTGGGTTCCACCCTTGATGGCAGCGGCCGCGTTGGCAGCGGTGTTGCCTTCGCCAACGGCGACAGCAGTCACACTCTTCTGATCCGCCTTCAGCTCAGCGTTTCCCTGAATCTGAACACCTTGGGCAGCGCTGGAACGCTGCACTGGCTGCGCAAATGCAGGAACAGAAATAATCACCGACGCTACCCATAAAGTCATCAAACGCATCACATTACTCCCGAAAAAGTTCAGCTCAACCGAACTTAACCAACAACCTTGAACACAACACGTCGATTTTTCGAATCACGTGGATCGGTATTCTTGACGGGCTCAGTTTGACCCTTGCCAATCGGCACCAGACGGCTGGCGTCCATGCCAGCCTTTTCAACAATAAACTTCACCACCGAAGAAGAGCGATCCTTGGACAGCGCCATATTTTTTTCAAAATTGCCGACTGCATCGGTATGCCCTTCCACCAGAATGCATCGATCCGGTGACAGCGCCAGAATTTTGGCAATTTGACGCAATGTCTCCTCTGAAGAAGGAGCCAAGTCAGCACTGCCGCTCTTGAACTGAATCGCGAAATCAACGGGGGTTGTCTTCACATCAGCCGGAATCGCTGTGCAATCGCCGATACGTGCTGGTTTAGTCTCTGCAACCGCAGCAGCTGTAGTTGCAGCTGTAGGTGCTGCTGTAGCCCCGGCGTCATTGTCAAACACAATGGCACGCGTGCGTGGCTTCTTCTTCACCGTTGCTGGCGCTTCGGGTGATTTCAGAGCATTTTCGAGTTCTTTGAGTTTGGCCTCATCGCTCAAATCCAGAGCGGATGCAGTTCCAAAGGAAAACGCCATAATTCCTGCTACAAAGGCAGGCAAAACAATACTTACGCGCTTATTCATATTTACTTTCATTTACACACATTAATAACTTCTTTGGTCGTGACGATGATGTCTTTGGGTGCTTTTTGCGCCTTTTGACCCTTCTGTGGCGCTTCAACGGTACCCACATTCACAACACAGTCCCCGCCCCTTTTGCTTCCGATGTTCACAACTTTTTTGTCTTGTTGAGCCGTGTAACCATCGACGGCACCTGTCTGTGACCATTTTTTGGCCATGGCATTGCTTACCTTGCTTTGCCCGTGCGCGTCAAGGTTGGCCACAGCACCTGCAGCGCCCGCCAAAACAACCAGCACCAGTGCAGTACCACTCCTAAATAAGAACCTGTTATTTGCAATCATTGCTGACAATACTCCCAATGTTAGTACATGCTTTTTTGTTACGCCCACCCACAACGGTCGTTACGTTGGCTGCGTTGACAGTGATCTTGGTATTTCCCTGCTTGCTGCCCTGGACCACACCAACCCTATTTTTCGCCACATTGTTCTCACCCACAGCGATCGCTGTGGTGTTTTCAGTGGCAACATTGATTTCTGTGTTCCCTTGAATTTTATTACGCTGACTGACCTGGGCAGTCGTGACGCCAACCAAAAGGATCAATGAGATCCCTAATAATAGGTTTCTATTTTTCATTTTTCCCCATTCCTTTCAAAAATTAGCGCATCGGTAAAGCAGTTGGCGGACTGCCCGCCCGGAACATTCTGCGCATCGACTCCAACTCTTCATCTTCGAGCCCCAACTTGGCGGCGCTGAAGGAGTTTGGATCGGGAGTGAACATGAGATACGCCTGCATTTCATTGATCACCAGTTCCGTCAAGCTCACTTCGTAGTTGTATTTCTTGAAAAAGTTGATGAACGCATCGCGCTGCGCGGCAGAGAGAGTCTCATTCCAATAACGCCTGCAGTAGGTTGCGTAATACGAATTGGTGTAGTACTCACCATGTGACAATTCATGCATGAAAATGGCACGCCTTGCCAATTCACTGACCATAGGCTCACCCGCCTTCTTGGGCTGCTCTTGGGGAATGGACAAAATCACTGTACCGGGTTTGATCGCTTGGTAGAACCCGCGCCACACTTTCATCAAACCTTGGTTAATCAAAAAATCTCGCAGCACAATCTCTTCAGGGTAAATATCCACCTTGTCACGCTCGACCAAGTTGAAAAATTGCACCAATTCACTCACCAGCAAATCGTGACCAAAAGCCAAGTTCGCCTCAGTGCGTCGGCGTGATTCAATGTATTTTGTCAACTCTTCTGTCGTGAGAACCCTAGGGTAGCCCTCGTTTGTCTGAACTTGCTCAATCAATTGGGTCGCCCGATTGAAGGTTCGACCTTGAAGCGTGAGCCCCGGAAAATCAAAAATGTAAATAGCAGAGTTACCTGTGAGATTCCACACATGTAACTCTTCAGAGTGTGCATTTAATATGGTTCTGTAGTCACCCGCCAGCACATCCATGGAAAACGCAATGCATGGGGACAGCACAAAAAAAGCGAAAACGAACGCTTTAATTTTTTTCAATCCGGCGTTTAGCTTAAAAAATTTCATTGCAAACCCTATCCTCTGTTATTTGACTGCATTCAAACAAAAACCGCGACCGCGTGACCAACGCGGCTTGGCAAGTCCTGTTATTTTTCGGCCACACTGATATTGCCATCATTTCCCCATTGAATTTTGTAGGTTTTCTTTGACTTCGAGGATGTGTAAACCTTCGTACCACGCCGAACTTCAACACCGTCAATGAACAATTTGTCGTTGATGATCGTAATACCTTCAATTTCAACATCCGAATCAATGACGCCGGCTTCGTTTACAGCAGTTTTCCCGGATGCTGTATCCACCTGCACAGAATACCCCGGAACGTTCACCGATACTTGCCCCACAGCAGTCCCCGCCACAAATAATGAACCTATTAAAAAAATCCAAAAAAATCGCAAAAATTCACCTCTGAGATCAAATTGCTCTGCACAACATCACAGCCTCAAACTCTTCGTCATTTGCAACGCGCCTTGACAATTTTTCCGTTCACAACAACGTTAAAGAAATTGCCTGACTGAGTGTCATCACCAATTCGCCCTGCGGTGTTGTTGGTCGCATCGCAGGTCACCACAATGACACCGTCTGACCCCACAATGCCCATCTCCGTGCCAATTTTGACAAAGGTTCCGGCTTTCCCCGCAGCGCTCAAGCCACCATCCGAATACCTGTGGGCCTTGTCGCGGTTTCTTTCCAAATTGGCCCTAGAAGCCTCAATACTCCCAGGCGCTGCCTCAATGGGCGAGCGCAAAGTCGGCACACGCACAACATCACCCCCATTGCTGTAGTTCAACGCCTTAGCCCGGTTATCGGTTGGCACACCAACGCGCGCCCGTGAAAGAATTCCGTCCGGCTCATCCAACTCAACAATGACGCCTTCGACAGGTGGATTTTCAGTTTTTTCCACAGCGGCCCGAGCTTTTTTTCGGGACTCGGAAGCATTAGACGAAGAACCGCCCCTCGAGCTCTCCCCCAGCGGAACAATGATCTCACTGAGAACGTTGAACCCTGAACTCCAAAAGGACGGCATCACAGCACAGGCATAACCCGAAAACCATGCAAGCAAACTTGGAATTACCCATTTCCAACGAGGACTCAGACTATTGTGCAGCACTGAAACGGATGGCATAGGGCAACTCCTCGTTGTGGTTGTGCTCACTGGACCGAAATATCAACAATACTGGACGTCATGATGGGGTTGCTATTTTTGAACTGAGCAATTACCTGCTCCACTGAACTCAAATTGAGTGGGCTCAGGTCTTTGCTGTTTGAAATGCTGGACGGCACCACCAACTCGCGATCCGAAGCAATGCAAGCAACCCGTTCGCGACCCGGACGGTCAAACTTGATCTTGAACCCGCCTGACGGCAACTGAACCACGGTGTTGCCAGCCAACATGGAATTAGGATAAAAACGATTCGGCAACACCCGTGCCGTGTTTTTTCCTATGTCTTCGTAAAAGCAATAGGCGAATCCGAGTTTGTTGAGCGACAACTTCATATTCAAATACTCGCCCACCTTGTAACTCGGAGCGATTCCACGGTCGCTTGTCAAATTCATCTGGAACGGTACTGCGGACTGCGCCACAGGAGCCGACTGAACTGGTGCGGCAGCAGCACCTGCAACCATTGGCCTCTTGGGAACGAGGGGCAATGCAGCCAGCTGATTTTGAATATCGTCTTTCAGACTGAAATACAGATCGAAATTGACGCGGCCATCTGCAATCAATCCCACAAAAGCTTGGTATTCGGATATGGCATTTTTCAGTTCCTCATTCATCTGTCCGTCCAGCGCTCCCTTGTAGCGCGACATGCCCGCCAATTTTTGCTGAATGAATGTCAAACGATCTTTGTCCGAGGCGACGTCATACCATTCGCGAACCTGGTCAAGCAGCTCCGGATTGGTTGAATCAATCTCCAAACATTTCCAGTAGGGCACGCGGGTAAATTTGCCCAGCGCTTCAATCAGACCGAGTTCAATCAAAGTTCGGTAGGTGGCACCGACACCTTCGGTGCGGCTGAGATCTTTGTTGAAGCTAAGCCCCAGTTTTTGAATTTTTCCGCCCGCCTCACCAGATCGCCCGCCCTTGGTAATGATCATGGTGTTGGACGTGTTGGTCTCGGGCAGGATTCGGCGGGTGGAAGCATCACCCACGCTCATGTCCATGCTGATCAGGTCAAAGGACTGATCCTTTGAAAAACCCAAATCCAAAAAAGGCAAGGCAATACCCACGCCCTTGCTTTCGCGCACGGCGTTGTCATCGAGTTGCGTCACAGCACCACGGATGTAGAAGTCAGGTATTTTGGTGGCATTACCGCCTTTGAGTTCGAACAGTTTAGCCAAATCGCCCTCGCCAGCGGCACCTTGCGTCAAATCAATAAACTCAAACGCATTGCTCTTCATCGTCATTTTGGAGATGGCCGAGATCATCATCTCTTTGTCGCCCGCTCTGGCCTTGCCTGTCGAGTCAGGGATTCCAGCCGAGGTAATGACAATGCCTTGTTTGTTGTTGGCCAAAAACAACTCATCCATGCAGCGCAAGGCCTGCGTGAAATTGGTAATGGTCTTGACAGCAGGGGTTTTAGGTGCCCCGCCAATCCTTGCCCTGCTCGCCTTGGACTCCGTAGAACGTGCATCGGCAGCACGTTCTTTGTCAGAAGTCACACCGTCTGTAAAAAAACCGTCGTTGTCCGCATGCGCTGTGAAAGAAACACAGGCCAACGCAATGACAAGTGCAACATTGCTTCGTTTGAACAAGGAATCGACTGAACTTAGTTTAGACATAACAAACAATCCTTCTGGTTATCGTTAATTGTGATTGTGAAATAGAGTCAGGGTTAGTGCAAGAACACTCTGCTGGTCAAAACCTGATTGAATCGCCCCTGCCAGAACGGGCAAAGGTCGGTTGCTGCGAATAGCCCGGGTCAAGTTGCCTTGAACGCTCCGGAACCTGCGCTTCAAGATGCGATTTGTAAACACGGTAAATACTCTCTTCGCCCTTGGTCTTGAGCAATCCCTCCGCCAGCATCAGGGTAAACAAACCATTTTCACCATCTTCCAGTGCAACCTGTTCTTCACGGGCCGAACTCAACACCGCCAAATCTTTTTCGTCGGTACCCATGGTCGCAGCGCGGGTTGACAAACCAGACACCGCTTTTCCAAGCCGCACGCCACGACTGGAGATTTCCACCACAGGAAGACCCAAGGTGGCTCCCCCTGAATGGCAGGTGTCGGCCACCCACACAACCCGCTTGGACGGCAAGGCCTTGAGAAGACCTTGGATCTCCTCGAAATCAATGATGGAAGCTTTTTCAGAAAAACGGGTGTCAAACGTTACCGGATAACCAAAGCCGGTAATACCCTCTTGTTTTGGCATGCCGTGCGAAGCCAAATAAAAAACCACCAAATCATCGGCTCCCGCTTTGGCACCGAGGTCTCGCAGCGCATTGCGCAAGGCAGCTGTGGTCGCCTCTGAATCTGCCAAGACCTTGATCTGGCTTTCAGGCACGTTCAACTCTTTGAGGGTTTTTTTGATCAGTGCCACATCACCCTTGACGCCACGCAAATCATCCACACCGGCGCGCGGATTGAGCTTGCGCACATTCGAAAAATTCGAAACCCCCACCAACAAGCCCCACGTCTTGGCTGGCTTGGGCATAGCTGCTGCTTTGATGTCTGGCACTGCGTCAATTTTGGCAGGGCCACTGGTGCGGGGAGCCTGCTCCAGCTTGCTCATGACGGCTTCCACCAGCTTTTTCACAGCCCGCTCTGCCGCAATTTCGTAGGCTTTGTCTTCGGACCCGAGCCGATAGCCCACCTGCCCACTGCCGGCCACCGAACTCAGCACATTGCGCCCATGAAATAGCCGGGCACGCAATCGCACTTCAGCAAATGCGTTGTCGGTTCCGGGGTTGGGTCGGCTGGTCTTGATGGCATCCACCAGCAAACTCAAACCAGCATCGGCCGAAAACGTCACAATGGTATCGGGAGCCTTGTCCAAAATAGCGTAGGTTTTGGCATCGGGCTGAAGCACCTCAACTCCACGGTCAATCAATTCACGCTCAAAAGCCGTCAAGGCTGCTTGCACGGCGGTATCCGTGCGCGGCATCGACTGGTCGCTGGATCTTTTGTACAGCACCGTCACCGATTGGGCGAAGACGCTCGCAGTGAACATCGCGGCAAGCGCCACGACCAGCATTTGGAAAACTCGCCGAATGGTCATCATTTAGTCGCCTGAAATTTTCAAACTCGCATCACCCAAAACAGCAAAATCATCTTTTACCAGCGGCCAATCTTTGCCTTTCAATTTAACCTGGCATTGACTGGTGTCAGAACTCACCGTGTCACACTCCACCACCGCGACCGGGCGCATGATGCCAAAGGCTTCGACCTCGCCCACTCGCTTGGTCTTGGCCCGAAAAATCACCATACGATCATTGGGCCGAATGCCATGATTGCTGCCCCCGATCAAAGTCATCACGTCACCCTCCACCTCGTCCACTACACCCAGCGGTCTGATGGTGCGCTCCAGATACCCGGCACCAATCATCAGCGCTTCTTGCATGGCCTTTTCATAATCGCCGGCCAACTCGGCTGATTTGGATGCAAATTCCGCATCACTACGAATCACCGTTCCCTCACCCTTTTGATCGCCATAAACACCCGTCAGCGTGCGGGCCTTGATGATGCGACCGCTGCCGGTGTCTTTGATCTTGATGTCCAGCCGCACGGTGGTAACCGCTTTGCGAATGGCCTCATAGTCTTCAATGTTTTGCGTTGCCGCAACGATCATGCCCTCAACCACCAAATCTGACTGGTCACGCACACCACCCGAGGTGTCGCTGAAAGCATCAAAACGCTCGGTGTTTTTCACCGCACTTTCAAACCGGGCATTCATTTGCTGATGCGTTCCGACGGCGTCACCTTTTGCTCTTGGAAAAAGCATTTTTTCGTCTTTGGCATCACCAATGCCCACCATGTTGACGTAAACCTTGAGTTTTTCAGCTTTCTTCAATAACTTCAGGCGAAAGGGATCGACCCCGGACGGAATCTTGATATCTTTGCCATCATCCGCTAACGCCGCTGACATTAGATTGGCCGACAAAAACAAAGAAAAAATTGCAGTAGTCAGTTTTGTCATTTGGTTTCACTTTTTCGCAGTAGATTTACCTTTGCCCTTGACCGGACTCTTTGCTGGGGTTTCTGGTTGCGCTTTCAATGCGCGGTCACTGGTGACTGAGCGTGTTGTGGCGTGCTCTGCCCCGGCGGCAACCATCTCTTCGTAATCCATGATCCCCTTCATGCCGGGTGAGTCAACCGAGAGCACATAACCATTCAAAGCCAGTTCTACACCGGCTTGGGCCTTGGTGCGATTGGAGAGCATGATCTGACGCAGCGTCGAGTTGTCCCACTTGGCCAATCGTTCCCGAACATCCGTTTGAACCTGAGCGATCGATTGCTGATCAAGATTGGTGGCGGTCTGCGCCGGAGCTGAGCGGAACAAATCACTCTTGAACTGGCGCAGTTGCTTCGAATCCACATTTTCACCCTGCCCTGCCAGAACATTCTGGAATGAAAAATCAGGCCAGTCTTCTCTTTCAAAATAATTTTTGGATAGTTTCGCGCGGGTGTCTTTTTGAACCAATGAGTCGAGTACCCGCGCACTGGCCTGCGGGAATTTTTCACCGAGGTTGCCAAAAAAGCCCAATTGACCGTCCTTGAACAATTCAGCCTGAAACGCCGTCCGGCTTTCATCGTTAAGCAGGGCAAATGCCTTCTCCGCGCTCAAGGCCCCCTGAATGTCTCCTTTGGGTGTACGCACGGCAAAGGAGCCTTCCTGCAAATCAGGAGAACTGCTGATGACATTGGTAACGCGCGGTGCCAGCG
Source organism: Candidatus Rhodoferax bjergmarkensis (assembly GCA_016708345.1). Classification (GTDB taxonomy): domain Bacteria; phylum Pseudomonadota; class Gammaproteobacteria; order Burkholderiales; family Burkholderiaceae_C; genus Rhodoferax; species Rhodoferax bjergmarkensis. Next base: position 289,660 of record JADJFX010000003.1, on the reverse strand, counting down.
TCAGCGTTTCTGTCAGGCCGGAGCCCACCAAAGGCAATAAATACGGTGCGACAGCCAAGCCGTTTTTTTCGAGCATGTTCTTGGCTCGCTTGAGAAAAAGCGAGGAGAACCCGACCATTGATGCGGCCCCCACCGACGTGCGCGCGTAAGCACCATAGTGCGACTTGAATTCATTCACGCCAGCTTTGTAATCACCGTATTTGGCAGGGTCTTTCTTGCGCAAATAGTCCAGCGCAATGTTTTGCACTGCAAAATCTTTCATCAGATCGTCCGGCTTTTTGTCACGCATGGCTTCCAAAAACTGGCTCTGCTCAGCCGTCAGGTAAGCCTTGTTTTCTTCTTGTGCTTTTTCCAGTCCGGCCCGGGCAAAAAAAGCGTCGCCCAACACCTTGGCTGCAGCCATGCGGGTGTCGAGCACCTTGGCATAACTGTCTTTGGCGGCATCAAAGTCCTGCATCGAGGCGTCAATGATTTTTCCGGACGCTTTGATGGCCACCAGAAAACCGGCCATGTTCACCAATTGCTGCTTCATGTCGGGTGTCATAGAGGCATCAGCCTTGGGCATGGTCACCGTGACCTCCTTGAGCAAACCCGGCTTGGACGCCATGGTGGCAAAAAAATGATCGAGCGCTTGGTAAGAAACACCGGCTACCAGACTGTCAAGCAACATATCCGTCGCAGAACCCATGATTGACGAGAAAAAACCGCTCGAATTCGACATCGCTGCCAGATTGGGCACACCACCAGCCGCAGTTGCACCGAGCATCGATTCCATGGCCTTGTTCAGGTTTTGGCCCGAGAGCGAGGACTGCATGGCTTTGACTTCAGCCATCAGTTGCTCACCCGACACCTCCTGGCCATTGAGCAAACTGTCCAACTGCTCAGGGGGGCGGGTTTTCTTCAGGAGCATCGCAGCAGCAGAAGCAGCTGGCGCACACGCATTGTTGGCAGTGGGCAGCGCACCGGGCTCACCACAATTTCCCGCGACCGCCTGCGCAGCAGGCGACGGGATTGCGGCAGTGCCAGGTATCGCCTTGGTAAGGGCACCGAGTGAGCCGGCCAGCCCCCCCAAAAAAGCATACGACGGTACCGACAACACCAAACCCGTCACACACACCAGAACCCGTGGCGTCAAAAAGAAACTGCGCATCTGTCAAACTCCCAGTTGTTAAATTGGGGTCGATCATAGACACGTTTGGAACTGGGCCTGTGGATTCAAACCTTCGAAGCCGTAGCCGCAGTGCGGCTCCAGCGCAATCAAAGGCATGGTGTGAAGTGGAGCGCGTCACAGGAAGCGGCTTGGTCGGCGGGGCAAGGTGCGCGCTGTGCTGACCCGGTCAATGGAGGGCGGGCACCGCGAATATGACCAAAAATATAGGCCAAATTGGGCTGTACCGCATATAAAACCTGCGCGAGCAGCTATGAAATTTATAGTAAATCGCGTTGCGTCAGGGTAGCAAAACCTTCTTGAAAGTCTTTCATGGTGGCCACGGCTGCGGCGACGAACTCAGGCGGCTTGCGGCTGGCCGAATCTGGTCTGGCCACCAGCACACCGTCGTTGTGGAGCGTGATTTTGGTGAACACGCCCAAATTTCTGCCCACCTGCAGCTGTTTCTCCAGCGTCATGCTGTCAAGGTCGGGCACGCCGTTTGCCAAGCCAGGTTTGCCAATGACGCCAGCGCGGGTGTAAGTGACGCCTTCGTCTGCAGGAACGATTTGCCCAATGGTGACCACCGATGCACTGGCCGGTGCAGGTGGCGGGGGTGCTGGCTGCGCTGGTGCTTTGGCTTGCACCGCCGTTTGGGCGACCCGGACCGGGCTGCGGGCCTGCGAAGCAAGCGTGCCGCTGCTCAGCGGGGACTGCGCCGCTGGCGCAGGTTTGCCCGCGCTGGGCTGGGCGCTCATGGGTGGAAATGACAATAGGTTTGCAAGGCTGATTTGCATGGCAATCCCCCTACAGGTAAGTTGGATGCCTCAAGTATCGCGCGGGCCGTATCAGCCATTTGCAGAAATAAAGCTTGAAAAACAGGGTAAATCCAGCCATCCCAGCGCCGCGATAATCAGGGGATGCACCCCAACGAGCCATTGCACGAACTTCCCTTTGAGGGCCTCGCCCCACCTGCCTTTGCCGCCCCACCGTCGCCCGGCCCCGTGCGGCCCAGTGCGCGCTTCATGCTGTCGCACCCGGCGCACCTGCTGGCGCTGGGTTTCGGCTCGGGCCTGAGCCCCAAAGCCCCCGGAACGACAGGCACTTTGTGGGCGTGGCTGGCGTTTGTGGTGCTGGCACCGTGGATGAACGATGCGCGCTGGGCCGTTTTGATCGCCGCGTCGCTGCCGCTGGGCTGGTGGGCCTGCACGGTCACGGCCAGAAACATGCGGGTGCTCGACCCCGGCAGCGTCGTGTGGGACGAGATTGTGGCGTTCTGGCTGGTGCTGTGGCTGGTGACCCCGGCGGACTTTGGGGGACAGTTGGCGGCCTTTGCGCTCTTCCGCTTTTTTGACGCAGTCAAACCGGGACCAGTGGGCTGGGCCGACGGTTTGTTCCATGGCGTGGACAGCGCCACCGACCCGCTGGCGTGGCACAAGGCGGGCTTGGGCATCATGCTGGACGACTTGGTGGCTGGCGCTTGCACGCTGCTGGTATTGGCTGGCTGGCGGTTTTTTCAATGACTCATATGCTATTAAATTCAGAGCTGCCAGCGCACGTTCTATGTGCGCAAATGGCCGATTTGTTACTTAAAAAACAGCTCAAACTGGTCACCGCCGAAAGCTGCACCGGGGGCATGATTGCTGCCGCCTGCACCGACCTGGCAGGCTCCAGCGCCTGGTTTGAGCGCGGCTTTGTGACCTACTCGAACGATGCCAAAACGGAATTGCTCGGCGTGCCCACGCGTTTGTTGGCGCGCGCCGGGGCCGTTTGCGAAGGGGTGGCGCGCGCCATGGTGCAGGGGGCGCTGGCGCATTCACACGCGCAAGTGGCCGTGGCGGTGACCGGGGTGGCCGGCCCCACCGGGGGCAGCCCGGCCAAACCTGTGGGCACGGTGTGGTTTGGCTTTGCCGCAGGGGGGCAGGTCATCACGGAAAAATGCCTGTTTGAAGGCGACCGCGCAGCCGTGCGCAGTGCCACCGTGCAACACGCTTTCAAACGATTGGTAGCCCTGCTCGGCTGAAAGGCCGCACAATGCAAGGCTCGCCACCTTCCAAACCCCACGGGAGATCTGTTTGCTGCTGCGCCTGGTGCTGATTGGACTGATACCCCTGCTTCTGGCGGTGCCGGGTCTATGGCTTTTGGACAGCTGGGCCGGGGCCGCCGCGCTGGCCGGCCTGGGTTTGATACTGGCGGCGTGGCTGTACCAGCGCACCATCATTGCGCCTTGGACTGCGGCAGCCCACGCTGAAAGCCTGATGCGCAGACGCCTGGCCCTGCTGCAAGCCGTCACTGACAACGCCCCCATGACCATGGCCATCAAGGACACGCAGGGGAACTACCTGCTGGCCAACGCGGCTTATGCCCGCCAGTTTGGCCTGAGCGAAGCCCACATGCTGGGCCGTGATGACGATCTCATAGCCCCGCCGGACGCCGCGCGCCACATGCGCAGCAGTGACCTGCTGGTCATGCAAACCGGCGAAACCGTGACCTACCGCGCCCTGACACAGGCCAACGGCCAATGGCGGCAGATGGAAACCATCAAATACCCGCTGCTGGGCAACGATGACACACTGATCGGGGTTGGCCAGGTGGCGACCGACGTGACCGAGCTGGCTGCGTCGCAGGAAAAATTCGCCCGCGTGTTCCACGCCTGCCCGGACTGGATTGTCATCTCGCGGCTCGATGACGATCGGGTGCTCGAAGCCAATGAAGGGTTTGAGCGGCTCAGCGGCTACTCACGCGCAGAAGCCATCGGGCAAACCATGGGCCAATTCAATGTCTGGGTACAAGCCTCGCAGCGCACGGTATTGGTTGACAAGCTGCTGCGTGAGGGTTCCCTGCGTGACGCGCTGGTGCAGCTGCGCAGGCGCGATGGCAACGTCATCGACTGCATGGTGAGTGCCTCGCTGATTGCGCTGGAGGGCAATTCCAATGCCTACGCGGTCTGGATAGCGCGCGACGTGACCGTGGAACATGCCGTCAATGAACAATTTGCTGCCGCATTCCGGCTGACGCCCGACTCCATGTCGATTTCGCGCATGAAAGACGGCACCTACATTGAAGTCAATGCCGCGTTTGAGCGCATCACGGGTTACCAACGCGATGAAGTCATCGGGCAAACTTCGGCCCGGTTGAACATCTGGCACAACCCGGTGCGGCGCAAGGAACTGTTCAAAGCGCTTGAAACCAGCAGTACCATCCAGAACTTTCTGATTGAAATTCGTGACCGCCATGGCAAAACGCGTGATGCCTTGCTCAATGCATCTATTTTTGAAACACGCGGGGAGCGCTACCTGATTGCTCTGGTGCGCGATGTGACCGATGCGCGCACGGCAGAGCGGGCATTGCGCGAAAGCGAAGCGCGTTTTTCAAAGCTGTTTGAGCTGTCTCCGCTGCCCATGGCATTTTCGTTTGACAGTGACGACTTCATGGTGTTCCACCGCAATCAGGCCTGGCACTCAAGCTTTGGTTTTTCCCCTGAACAGAGTCAAGGCAAGTCGGCTGCCGATCTGGGTTTGTGGGCCAGATCTGAAGATGCGCACGAGTTCCGGCGACTTGCACTGTCAGGCCAGCCCATCTCAGACTGGACGGTGGAGCTGATGTGTGCGGACAAAACGAGCCGCTGGGTGTCGATCTTTGGGCGTTTCATTGTGGAGCAGCATCGCACCATGCTGGTGACAACCCTCATGGACATGACCGAGCAGCGGCGCGCCCAGCAGGAAGTGCTGAACCTCAATGCCCGGCTGGAACACCGGGTCAGCGACCGCACGCAGCAGCTGCAGGCCGCCAATACCGAGCTGCAGCAAACACTGCAGACCCTGGGTAAAACCAAAGACCATCTGGTGCAGTCCGAAAAGCTGGCCAGCTTGGGGGCACTGGTGGCGGGCGTTGCGCATGAGCTCAACACGCCCATTGGCAACGGGTTGACGGTGGCCAGCACGATGCAGGACAAGGCGCATAAATTTGCTGAAAGCGTGGCGGGCGGACTCAAGCGCTCGGCGCTGGACCAGTTTATTGCCGACACGCAGTTTGCCTGCGATATTTTGGTGCGCAATCTGACGCGCGCCGGCACGCTGATCAACAGCTTCAAACAGGTGGCGGTGGACCAGACCAGCTCGCACCGCCGTGAATTTGAACTTTTTGAAGTGGTGTCGGAGATCATCATCACGCTGAACCCGGCCATTCGCAAGTCAGGCTGCCAGGTGCTTCCCCACATTGCGCACGGCCTCTTGCTCGACAGCTACCCGGGGCCGCTGGGCCAGGTGCTGACCAACCTGATCAACAACGCCATGGTTCATGCCTTTGAGGCGGGCCAGCACGGCACCATCGAGATCACGGCCCGTGCGCTGGGCATGCAGGACACGCAAACTGCGCAGCACATTGAAATCATCGTCCGCGATAACGGCCGCGGCATCGACCCGGCCCACCTGAAGCGAATTTTTGACCCGTTTTTTACCACCCGGCTAGGCCAAGGCGGCTCTGGCTTGGGCCTGCACATTGTTCACAACATCGTGACCGGGGCGCTGGGGGGCCGGGTTGAGGTGCGAAGTGAACCCGGCAAGGGCGCGGAGTTTGTGCTGCACCTGCCGGTCAAGGCCCCGGCCTTGGACGAAGTTGCGTGACGGCGGCGCTCAGGTAGCGCCGCAGCACTTTTTGTATTTTTTGCCGCTGCCACACGAACACAGGTCATTGCGCCCGGGCGTCACCGCTTTGCGCACGGTTTCAACGCGCGGGCCAAAATTGCGCCAGAGTTCGTGCAGGTCGTAAACCGCCCAGATGCCATCGGCAAAAGCATTCAGGCGCTTGAGGCTGATGCTCGGGGGCCCGTTTTCATCAAATACACAGAGTGTGGGCGGCTCGTTGTCGTCTTCCGTCAACGCCACAATGGCCTGCAAGCCCGCGTCCAGCCATTTGACAGCCTCTTTGTCACGCGGCGCAGCCCATTCATCGGGCCACGCCTCCACCGCGTACATAAAGCCCAGCGCCCACACTTGGGCAAAGGATGGCAAGGTGCTTTCCACCAGTTTGGCGCGCTCTTGCTCGGGCATGCTGGCCACGGCACCGCGTATATCCATGACCTCGGGGTGGTAGGCATGACTGTCGTCAAGTGACTCGATCTCGGCATGGAGCGACTGGGCCACTTCGCTCCAGCGGCGCGCCCACAACGCCATGAAACGCTGGCGCTGCGTGTCATCCGCAAAGGAGCCTTCGTCTTCATCACCATCCAGACCGACCGCCAGCAAGACCGGGAAATACTCCGTTGGTTCAATCAGGCGACGGCAGCAGACCAGAGCGGCCATGAAGCCTTCGCAAAACTCCCACTGCGGCGTCTCGTCGTAACGGGTGCGAAGCTCGTCCAAAATGGCGTCGATTTCGTCAAATTCTTCAGGACTCAAGGGCTCCAGCGCGAGATCGGATGGAGCGATGGCAGGTGAGTCTGGCAGGTCTTGGTTCATGGCGGCGGGTGGCGGTGGGTGGCAGTGGATACGGGCAATGCCCACATTCTGCACTGCCCGGTCAGGGGCTGAGACCTTACCTGCAAAACTCATTGCCTGTGCCTGTTGCATTTGCCGCACCTGCGCTGGGCAAAACAGGTGGCAACTGGTATGGTCAGCCATCTGGGAGCCCTAAACATGCTGCACTACCTGAATTCGATTTACCCCATTCGTTACACCGTGTTTGGCCTGTGCTGCATGGGCTTGCTGCTCAGCATTTTCACGCTGGTGGGGTTTGGGGTGGGCGCAACAGCGGCCTTGCTGTTCCTGGCGCTGATCGCGCTGGGGGTTCACGACATGTGCCAGACCAAACGCTCGATTTTGCGCAACTACCCCATCATTGGCCACATCCGTTTCATGCTGGAGTACGTGCGGCCTGAAATCCGGCAGTATTTCATTGAAAGCGACAGCGAGGCCACGCCGTTCTCGCGGGCGCAGCGCTCGCTGGTGTTCCAGCGCGCCAAGGGCGACTCTGACAAGCGCCCTTTTGGCACCCAGCTGGCGGTGTACACCGAGGGCTACGAGTGGATGAACCACTCGATTGCGCCAACCCAGGTGGCCTCGCACGACTTTCGCGTCACCATTGGCGAAGCCACTGCCCAGCCTTACATCGCCAGTGTGTTCAACATCTCGGCCATGAGTTTTGGTGCCTTGAGTGCCAACGCCATCCTGGCCCTGAACGCGGGGGCGAAGCGGGGCAGTTTTGCGCACGACACGGGTGAAGGCTCCATCTCGGTTCACCACCGGGTGCATGGCGGCGACCTGGTCTGGGAGATTGCCTCGGGCTACTTTGGCTGCCGCAACGAGGACGGCTCCTTCAATGCGGAAAAATTCACCGCCAACGCCTGCGATCCGCAGGTCAGGATGATTGAGCTCAAACTCAGCCAAGGTGCCAAACCGGGCCATGGCGGCATGCTGCCGGGTGCCAAGGTGACGCCCGAGATTGCGGCGGCCCGCGGCGTGCCGGTGGGGATGGACTGCATTTCGCCCGCCTCGCACAGCGCTTTCAAAACGCCTCTTGAGATGATGCAATTCATAGCCCGCCTGCGCGAACTCTCGGGTGGCAAGCCGACCGGCTTCAAGCTGTGCATCGGCCATCCGTGGGAGTGGTTTGCCATGGTCAAGGCCATGCTGGCCAGCGGCATCACGCCCGACTTTATTGTGGTGGACGGCGCGGAAGGCGGCACCGGTGCCGCGCCGCTGGAGTTTGTTGACCATGTGGGTGCGCCCTTGCAAGAGGGCCTGCTGCTGGTGCACAACACGCTGCGCGGCGCGGGCCTGCGTGAGCGCATCAAAATTGGCTGCGCGGGCAAGGTGGTCAGCGCCTTTGACATTGCCCGCCTGATGGCGCTGGGTGCCGACTGGTGCAACAGCGCACGCGGCTTCATGTTTGCGCTGGGCTGCCTGCAGGCGCAAACCTGCCACACCGGTCACTGCCCCACCGGCGTCACCACGCAAGACCCGCTACGGCAAAAATCACTGGTGGTGCCGGTCAAGGCGGACCGGGTTTACAACTTTCACCAGCAAACGCTGTTCGCTCTCAAGGAGATGGTGCAGGCCATCGGGGTGCAGCACCCCCGCGACATCACGGCGCACCACATCGTGCGGCGCACGGCAGACCACAAAGTGCAGTCGCTGGCGCAGCTGATTTTGACCCAGCTGCCAGAAGGTGCCTTGCTGCAGGAGGACCTGAGCGCGCTGCCGCTGATCTACCAGCACACCTGGCCACGGGCCAGCGGCGACTCCTTCATGCTACAAAGTTGATAGCTGGTTGCGCAAGTACATCAAGCGCCAGCAGCCTTTTTTTCATACAAAGTACGTCGCGGTCTTTGCTCAGCAAGCGAGCCCTGTGGGCAACGGCCAGGTCGATGAATTTCTGGTCGTCGGGGTCACGGCAGGTGACCACTGCTTTGGACGCAACATCGACCATCTGTGCCATACCGTCAAGCTGCGCCAGCACCTGCGCGCAGGTGAGCTGGTAAAAGGCCAGGCGAGCGGCGATTTTGGGATAGGCCAGCACCCGCTCCAGCTCGTCGCGCATGGGCTTGGTGGCAATCCACTGCGGTTTTCTGGCTGCCAGCGCCTGCTTGAGCGGTGCCGTGGCCGGGTCATTGAAAACCAGAACGTCCAGCACGATGTTGGTGTCCAGGACCATCATCCCGGATCAGCCTTTGCTTCGGGCAGAGCCGCGCACCATGTCAAAGCGGAACAGGCGGCACTCGATGGGGCCGTTCCACATCGGCACCCGGCGCGATTCTTTCAGGCGCATCTTGCCGGGCAGCTTGAGGTCCGGGGTAAGCACCCAGGCGGTCCAGCCCGCGTAATTCTTCTTCCAGTGGGTGGCCAGCTGGCTGAAAAACTCGCCGCCATCCTCGGTGTGCGCCAGCTCGCGCGCGCCAAAGCGGCCCACTTGCTCAGTTTCAGCGCCCGGGCGGGCAGCCCCGGCCACACCGCCAACGTCAATGCGTTCGCCATACGGCGGGTTGAGCACCATCACGCCGCCACCGTCGATGGGGGGCATGCGCTGCAGGGCGTCGCCACCGCGAAACTCGATGACATCGGCCACACCGGCACGCTGGGCGTTGCGCTGGGCAAAATCGACCATGCGGTGCGACACATCGCTGCCATAAATCAGGGGAATCTGGCCTGGCTCGGGCTTCACCACGGCGTCAAGAGCTTCTTTTTTGAGTGCCGACCAGACCTGCGCCTGAAATGGCAGGTATTTTTCGAAGGCAAACTGGCGCAGCGAACCGGCCGCAATGTTGCAGGCGATTTGAGCGGCCTCAATGGCCACCGTGCCGCTGCCGCAGCAGGGGTCGTACAAGGGCAGCAGGTCCTCATCACCCTCGGCCCAGCCGCTGGCGGCCAGCATGGCTGCAGCCAGGGTTTCCTTCAGCGGGGCGTCGCCCTTGTCTTCGCGCCAGCCGCGCTTGAAGAGGGGCTCGCCAGAGGTGTCGATGTACAGCGAGCAGTGGTCGGTGGTCAGGTGGGCGTAGATGCGTACATCGGGCCACTGGGTGTTGACATCCGGACGCACGCCCCCGGATGTGTCACGGAAACGGTCACACACGGCGTCCTTGATTTTCAGGGCGGCAAAGTTCAGGCTGGTCAGCGGGCTGTGCTGTGCGGTGACTTCCACCTTGATGCTCTGGCGCGGCGTAAACCAGCGCTCCCACGCGACGCTGCTGGCCGCGCGGTACAGGTCTTGCTCGCTGCGGTACTCGTTGTACGAGAGCAGCACCAGCACCCGCTGCGCCAGACGGCTGTAAAGGTTGAGCAGCATGGCCTGCTGAAATGAGGTACGCACCGCCACGCCGCCGCGCTGCTTGGTGATGCAACCCGGCGGCAGGCCGGTGATGCGCAGCACCTCGGGCGCAAGGTAATCTTCCACGCCTGCGGCGCAAGGTAAAAAGAGTTGGAGTTGGTTCACGGCAGAGTCCTAGGTACATGGGTGGTAGCACCAGCGCGGGCAGTCATTCCATTTCCGGCAAACATCCCCCCCCCCCCCCCCCCCCCCCCCGCGCCCCCCCCCCCCCTTTCGTCTCCGCCCGGGGCGGCCCCCCATTTTCCCCCCCCCCCCCCCCCCCCCCCCCCCCCCCCCCCCCCCCCCCCCTCCCTCTCCCCCCGGGAACACAACCACCCCGGCCGGGTTACCGAAAATTTAGAGTGTTTTTCGCAAGGAGGCGGTGGCAATGCGCAAGCCTTCGCGGTACTTGGCCACCGTACGGCGCGCACAGTCAATGCCCTGTTCTTTGAGCATTTCAGAAATCTGGTTGTCGCTGAGTGGTTTTTTGGGCTGTTCGGCCGCAATAAATTGTTTGATGAGCGCCCGCACCGCCGTACTGGAGGCATTGCCGCCCGACTCGGTGCCCAGCCCGGAGCCGAAGAAGTACTTGAGCTCAAACGTGCCAAACGGCGTGCCCATGTACTTGGCGGTGGTCACGCGGCTGATGGTGGACTCGTGCAGGCCCAGTTCATCGGCAATTTCACGCAGCACCAGCGGGCGCATGGCCATTTCGCCATGGGTGAAGAAGTTTTTTTGCCGCTCAACGATGGCGCTGCTGACGCGCAGTATGGTGTCAAAACGCTGCTGGATGTTTTTGATAAACCAGCGTGCCTCCTGCAAACGCTGTTGCAAGGCGGCATGGGTTGACGCGTCGCTGCCGGTGCTTTTGTGCTGGCGCAGTGCATTGGCGTAGATGTCATGCACCCGCAAGCGGGGCATCACCTCGGCATTGAGCCGCACCTGAAACTTGGCCTGTGGGCCGTGGCCCACCTTGACCACCAATACATCTGGCACCACCACGTTGCGCTCCACATCACAAAAACGCCTCCCTGGCTTGGGCTCCAGCCGGGCAATGAGGGCTATGGCCTCACGAATGAGCGCCTCTGGCACATGGCACAGTTGCGACAGCCGTTTCACGTCGCGCCTGGCCAGCAAATCCATCGGGTGGGTGCAGATGCGAAGGGCGACTTTTACCACCGCCAGCAGCGGTTTTTGCGCAGGGTCGGCTCCATGCTGCGCCAGCAAAGCACGCAGCTGCAGGCTCAGGCACTCGGCCAGCGTGCGCGCCGCCACGCCCACAGGCTCCAGACTTTGCAGCAAGGACAGGGCCACCGTAAAGTGGTGCAGCAGCTGTTCGACCTGCTCGGTGTCGTCACCGGCCAGCCCTTTGGCCAGCGACAGCAGGGAGTCTTCCAGGTAGCCATCGTCGTTCAGGGATTCAATCAAAAAGCGCAAGGCGGCCGCATCTTCTTCGCCCAGATGCAAGGCCAGCGCCTGGCCATGCAAATAGCTTTGCAGCGATTGCTGCATGCGGCCCAGCTCAGCGACGTCGGCATCGTCATCACCACCCAGGTTGTTGGCATGCGCCTTGGCATCGCCGCCCCACTCGCTGTCGTCGGGCGACAAGGTGGCGCTGCCATCACCCTCCCAGCTCTGGCTGTCATCCGCGGAGAGCGGCGTGACTTCGGTATCACTTTCAGCCACAGCCTTTGATTCCATTGCGTAATCAGCTACAGAATGCGTAGCAGATTCAGCCGCAAGATCGTCGCCACGCACTGGTGTGTCGGCCTGCGGCAAGCCAAATTCTTCGCGCGCCACCTCATCGGCCGTGCGCTCCAGAAACGGGTTGTCATCCAGCATCTGGTCAACCTCCTGGCTGAGCTCCAGCGTGGACAGTTGCAGCAGCTTGATGGACTGCTGCAACTGGGGCGTGAGCGCCAGGTGCTGTGAAACGCGAAGTGAGAGACCTTGCTTCATTACATTTTGAAGTGTTCGCCCAGATACACACGGCGCACGTTGGCGTCGTTCACGATTTCGGCCGGGGTGCCTTGGGCAAGCACGCTGCCATCACTGATGATGAACGCATGGTCACAAATACCCAGGGTTTCACGCACATTGTGGTCGGTGATCAAAACCCCGATGCCGCGGCCCTTGAGGAAGCTGATGATGCGCTGAATCTCAATCACCGCAATCGGGTCGATACCTGCAAAAGGTTCATCGAGCAAGATAAACCGGGGTCGCGTGGCCAGGGCGCGCGCAATTTCAACCCGGCGCCGCTCGCCGCCCGACAAGGCCAGGGCCGGTGTTTCGCGCAAATGGTCTACCCGCAAGTCTTGCAGCAACCGGGTCAGGCGCTTCTCGATCTTGAATTTGGAAAGGGGATGGCCGCGGCTGTCGAGTTGCAACTCCAGCACCGCGCGCACGTTTTCTTCGACATTGAGCTTGCGAAAAATAGAGGCTTCCTGCGGCAGGTAGCTCAAACCCAGGCGCGCACGCCGGTGAATGGGCATGTGCTCGACCGACTGGCCGTCAATCGTGATGGTGCCCGCACTCGCAGGCACCAAGCCGACGATCATGTAAAAAGAAGTGGTTTTGCCCGCCCCGTTGGGGCCGAGCAAACCCACGATTTCGCCTTTTCGCACCACCAGGGAAACATCTTTGACAGCCTCCCGGCTGCCGTAGAACTTCTGCAGGTGACTGACTTCGAGCCGACTGTCTTCATGGGCAACATCCGGTCGCACCGGCGGCTTGCCAAGTACGGCGGCGAGCCTCACTTCTTCTCACCCCCCAGCGTCAGGGTCGGGCGAAGCACTGGTCCGGGGGCTTGCACTGCCGGGGCGTTCGCCGGCGTCGGCGCGTCCTGCGGCTTGGGGGTCAGCATGGCGCGAATCCGCCCCGACGAAGAAGCCGCGCCTGCCTTGGCCACAGAACCATCAATGGTGAAGACGTCCGTAATGTTGTTGTAAAGAATGACGCCTCCGGTCATTTCATCGCCCAAGGCTGCACCCCGGTAACGCCTGAGCTGTGCACGTTTGACAAACTTCACGGTGTCCGCGCGGCTGTCGTACTCAATGGTTTCGCCCTCGCCTTCGATGAATTCATCCAGCCCTTCGCGCTTTTGCCGGAAAAACGCCAGCTTGCCCGGCTCGGCTGTCACAACACCGTACTGGTAACCCTCAGGATCCTGGCGCACTTCGATCGTTGCGCCCCGAATGACGATGGTGCCCTTGGTCAGGACCACCCGCCCGCTAAAGACGCTGACCTGTTTGAGGTCGTCATGGCGCAAGGAGTCTGACTCCACATTCATGGGTTTGTTGCGATCGGCCTTTTCAGCCACCGCCAGCCCCCCGCTGAAGAACAGTGCCAGAGCCAACAACAACCGGGGGAAAGAGGTTTTCATAAAGGCACGAATCTTGCGTAATTTTCTAATTTTTGATTGTAACGAGCCACCTTGTCCTGCTCAACTGATGGCCACCGACCTAGTGCTTAGTTGCAGAACCCCCCCTCCTTCCTATTTTTTTTCTCCCTCCGCCCCCCCCCGCGCCCCCCCCCCCCCCCCTGGCGCCTTGGGTTTTTTTTCCCCCCCCCCCCCCCCCCCCAACCCCCTTTCCGTGTGCCGCGGGCTTCTGCAACTCAGCCTACCTGCAGCGTACCCGGCAAGCCCCGGCACAATCAGACGCTTTGACTTTCGTGCAATTGACGCATGTGGCCGAAAAATTTGTCAGCCGGCAAGGGCTTGGCAAAATAATAGCCTTGGCCCAAGCCGCAACCCATGCCAACCAGTTCCTGACGCACCGCGTCAAGTTCAATGCCTTCGGCAGTGGTTCTCATGTTCAGGCTCTTGGCCATTTGAATGATGGCCGTGACCATCGCACGGTCCTGCGGCCCTTTCTGCAGCCGCATCACAAACGACTGGTCTATTTTGAGTTTGTCCACGGCAAACCGCTGCAGGTAAGACAAGTTGGAATACCCGGTGCCAAAATCATCGATCGATATTTTGACCCCGAGGACCTTGAGCCGCTGCAGCGACTCGATGAACTTCTCGGTGTCCTGGATCAAGGTTGATTCGGTGATTTCCAATTCAAGGCAAGCCGGGGCAAGCCCCGTGCGCTTGAGCGCATCTTCCACCACTTTGTCGATGTCTCCACGGCGAAACTGAACAGTTGACAGATTGACCGCCATCACAAAATCTTCGCACCCCAACGTTTGCCATTCCACCAACTGGCGGCAGGCTTCCTCAAGAACCCAAGCCCCCAACTCCACAATCAAACCAGACTTTTCGGCAGCCGGAATGAATTGCATAGGGGGCACCAAGCCGGTCTCGGGATGCTGCCAGCGCACCAGCGCCTCCGCTCCGACCAGTCGGCCAGTCGCCAAATCCATGACGGGCTGGTAATGCAGCACGAATTCATTGCGGCTCAATGCAATCCGCATGTCAGATACCAGACGCAGATTTTGCAAAACCTTGTCGTTCATCGCCGCGTCATAAAAACGCAAGGCATTGCGCCCAGACTCTTTGGCCTGGTTCATGGCGATGCCCGACTGGCGCAACAAAGATTCATAGTCACTGGCATCTTCTGGAAACAAGGCAATGCCAATGGAACACGAGGTCAAAACCTCGGTTCCCCGGACGAGCAAAGGCTCGTTCAGGCAGGAGATGATTTTGCTTGCAGCGGTGGAAACGTCCTGTGCATCGCCTACATCGGTCAGGCCAATGACAAATTCATCACCCCCATGGCGCGTCACGATATCGCTCTTGCGCACCGATTGAGTCAAACGCGTGGCCACCATTTGAAGCAGCTCATCACCCACGGCATGGCCCAGCGAATCATTGACAGCCTTGAATTGATCCAGATCAACAAACAAAAAAGCCAGGCGCAACTGTCGCCGGGAGGCCTGTGCCAAGGCATGCCCAATGCGATCGCGCTCCAGCGTTCGGTTGGGCAGCCCGGTCAGCACATCATGCTGAGTAAGGTAGGCCAAACGATTTTGTGACTCTTGGGATTTCCCCATTTGCTCTTGCAACCGCGCCAGTGCCTCATGCAGATCAGACACCATGACCCACACACATACCCCGCCTATCAGCAGGATAAGGATCACGTCACGCATCAAACTGAACTGTGTGGCTGGCGGTTTGTCGACACGAAGCCCGAAGGTTTCAGTGGCAAGGGCAAGTAACACAAGGTAAACCAGCATGCTCACCAGCAGCGCAATAAAGGCCCGCTTGTGCATCAACAGCCCGCCCATGATCATGATCACGGGGTAGGTCAGAACAATGGGGTCATGCAGGCCACGAGCCACCCACATGATCGTTGACGACGTGGCCATAAGGGAAACCAGCAGGACAACAATGGCAAGATCAGTGCGGCCCTTGCGGTTGAGCAACTGGCAAACCCCCATCATGAGGGCGGCAAACACCATAGGACCCACAATCTCCCAACGCGCCTCTTGGAAATAGGGAACCATGCCAGTGAGCACAATCAACGCCACAAAACTGGAAATCTGAACCAAACGTCTGGCACGCACACCGCGCGTAAATTCTGAATCAGTCTCAAGTGGCACTGGCATGGGCTCGATATCCTTGGGTTTACATAACAAGTCTATAACAGTGACAGCCGCCTAGCCAAGGGGAATTGGCAAATCATTTGCCGCTGCGTACACCGGCCACCAGAAACTCAACCACCTGAAGTGCCCGCTCCATGCTTTTGGCCATGGTGCCATCGGTATAAAACTGGCCGGCAACCCCGAGTGCAGGAACACCCTCGACCCGGTAAGCGTTTTGCAGCTGCTTGGCGCGGGTCGCTTTGGTCGATGCCGAGAACGAGTTGTATTGCTCAAGGAATTTGGCTTTGTCAACGCCTTGCTTGACCACCCAGTCGGTGATCGCATCTGCCTTGGAGAGATTCAACTTCTCGCCATGGATGGCAGCAAACACTTTGGCGTGAAGTTTATCGACCAAGCCCATCGCATCGAGCGCAAAGTAAAGACGCTGCTGAGGTTCAAAATCGTCCCGGAAAGCCACTGGAATTCGTCTTAGCACGACATCTTTGGGCAAGCGTTTAGCCCAAGCATCCAGCAAAGGCTCGAAAGCGTTGCAGTGAGAGCAGTTGTACCAAAAAAATTCAACAATTTCGATTTTTCCGCTCGGCGCATCCACGGAGGCGCGCTTGTCAAGCACCTGGTAATCTTCGCCCGCCTGTGGCTTCTTTTCCTGCGCAGTGCTCGCAGGCGCAGTCTTGGCCTGAACTACCGGCACCACCCATGCCCCGGCCGCTAGGGCGCAGCCGCAGGCCACAGAAAAATCACGACGCTTCATGTTCAATCACTCCAGTTAAATCAAGTTAAATTTCTACGCGACCTCTGAACGCATTGTCAGCGCTGCACCCTCACCATGGCGGTGTCCAAACCAGCATCGTCGAGCTTTTCTTTTGTCTTATCGGCTTCTTCTTTGTTATCAAACGGGCCAACACGCACCCGATAAACCATGCGGCCGGACTGGTCACGCTCTGAAACCTTGGCTTCAATACCACTCAGAGACAGCTTGACCCGGTGACTTTCAGCATCTTCAGGGGTACGAAACGCACCTACCTGCACAAAATATACAAACGAATCCAGCGAAACGCCAGCAGCCTTGGCCTTGGCCAAGTCGCCCAAAGGGTCTAAAGCAGGCGCAGGTTTAGCCTCTGCTTTAGGTGCAGTGGCACCTAAAGCGGTGCCTTCAACCGCTGCCTTGGGTGCGGCGTCTGGATTTGCTGCGGCAGATGCAGGAGCGGTAGCTGGCCGGGCTGGATTTTTCCCGCGCAAGAGTTCGTTGTCGTTCGGATCCCAGCCCTTGTTCTTCTTGGTTTCCGCTGCATCCTGGTCTGCACTGCGGGTTTGCCCCTTGTTGACAAACGGAACCGGCACTTTGGTGATGTACACGGCCACTGCGAGTGCCACCCCCAAGCCAAACACAACCCCAATGACGAAACCGACAAAGGTTCCACCCCGTTGCTCTTTCATACGCACTCCCTCGGTCTGTCCATCTGGATTACATTTTTTGCGGGGCGCTCACACCCAGCACAGCCAAGCCATTGTGCAACACTTGGGCGGTCGCCGCGACGAGCGCCAATCTGGCCCGCTTGACAAGGTCGTCATCGACCAAAATACGCTCGGCATCGTAATAACTGTGGTAGCTGGCAGCGAGTTCGCGCAGGTAAAAAGTCACGTCGTGGGGGGCAAAGTCCAGCGCTGCGGCCGTCAGCATCTCAGGATATTTAGCCAACAACAACATCAGGGCCTGCGCCTGCGCGCTTTGCAAGGGGCTCAGGTCAGCCTGACTCAGGCTCGCCACATCACCGCCGTCTTTCTCACGCCAAGCAGCCAACACCGAACATATGCGGGCATGGGCATATTGCACGTAATAAACCGGGTTGTCATTGTTCTGCGCCACCGCCAAATCCACGTCAAAGGTGTATTCGGTGTCGGGCTTGCGGCTGAGCAGAAAGAAACGCACGGCGTCCTTGCTGGTCCACTCGATGAGGTCGCGCAAGGTCACATAGCTGCCAGCGCGTTTGGAAATTTTGACTTCTTCACCGCCGCGCACTACCCGCACCATGGTGTGCAGCACGTAGTCCGGGTAACCCTTGGGAATGCCCACATTGGCGGCCTGCAAGCCGGCGCGCACGCGGGCAATGGTGCCGTGATGGTCGGTGCCCTGGATGTTTACCACCTTTTCAAAGCCCCGCTCCCATTTGGTGATGTGATAAGCCACATCGGGCACGAAGTAGGTATAGCTGCCATCCGACTTGCGCATGACGCGATCCTTGTCGTCGCCGTATTCGGTAGAGCGCAGCCACAACGCGCCATCTTGCTCATAGGTTTTGCCTGCGTCATGCAGTTTTTTCACCGCATCATCGACTTTGCCACTCAAGTACAGGCTGGACTCCAGGTAATAGTTGTCGAATTTGACCTCAAAGGCTTTCAAGTCCAGGTCCTGTTCATGTCGCAGATAGGCGACAGCAAACAGGCGCATGTCGTCCAGCGCGTCAACGTCACCCGATGCAGTGAACTCGCGGTCGTCCGATCGGACCGTCTTTTTGGCCAGAAAATCAGCCGCAATGTCGGCAATGTAATCACCGTTGTAGGCGGCTGCATTCTCGCCACTGGGCCACTCGGGGTCGCCAGGCTTGAAGCCTCTGGCACGCAACTGGGTACTTGTGGCAAGTGTGCCAATCTGGACGCCGGCGTCGTTGTAATAAAACTCGCGGTACACATTCCAGCCCTGGGTCTGGTACAGATTGCAAATGGCATCGCCCAAAGCGGCCTGACGGCCATGGCCCACATGCAGCGGGCCGGTCGGGTTGGCCGAGACAAACTCCACCAACATGCGCTGACCTTTCTGCGCCTGACAGCCAAACTGCTTGGTTTGCATCAGCACCTCACGCACAATTTGCTGCTTGGCTTCGGGTTTGAGCCGGATATTGATGAAGCCGGGTCCCGCAATGTCAATGGCCTCGACCCACTGCTGGTAAGGCGGGGCCGCCTGCAGCTCAGTGCGCAGGTTTTCCGCCAGTTGCCGGGGGTTGAGTTTGAGAGGTTTGGCCAGTTGCATGGCAGCAGTGGTGGCCAGGTCGCCATGGGCGGCAACCTTGGGCGACTCAAAAGCCGCTTTAGCCCCCGCGCCAGGAGAAAGTTTTTCCAGCGCATGGCGCAGGGCTTGGAGTAATTCAGATTTGACAGACAGCATCTGGCGATTTTACGGGCGCGCGGGCAGCACCGAGAAAAGATGCGCTGATCGCAATGCTTTCATCAAATAAGGCCTGCGCAAGTGAGGCTTGTGACGTTTTGAACACGTCAGCCCCACAAAAACCCCTCAGGCCTTGCCCGGCGGGGTTTTCTTTTGGCATGATTCAGTCATGATGCCCCGTACTCCCCTGCCGCCTTCTATTTCCTGTGTGATTCCCGCCTTCAATGAAGCACGCAATCTGGGCATGGTCGTTCCCCGGATTTTGACCACCTTGGCCAGCCTGAGCGATCGCATTGAATTGATTGTGGTGGACGACGGCAGCCGGGACGACACCACGCAAGTGATGCAGAGCCTGCGCGCAGCCCACCCTAACCTGGTTTACCTCAAGCTCTCGCGCAATTTTGGCAAGGAGCCCGCGCTCACGGCCGGCATTGATGCAGCCCGTGGCGATGTGGTTTTTTTGATGGATGCCGATGGCCAGCACCCGGTAGAACTGCTGCCCGAAATGCTCGAAAAATGGCATGCTGGCTCCGACGTGGTGTACGCCGTGCGCAAAACCCGTGACGACCAGTCAGGGCTTCAGGTGAGCCTGACCGGGCTGTTTTACACCTTGGTCAACTACGGCAACCGCGTCAAGATTCCGGCCAATGCAGGGGACTTCCGGCTGATGGACCGCAAGGTGGTCGATGCCCTGAAAAGACTGCCCGAACGCAACCGTTTCATGAAGGGCCTGTACGCTTGGGTAGGCTTTCAAAGCACCGCCATTGATTACCAGCCGCTGCCACGGGCGGATGGCCTCAGCAATTTTGGTCTGCGCGGCTCCTTGTCGCTGGCGCTCACGGGCATGCTGGCCTTTTCGATTGCTCCGCTGCGGGCTTTGACGCTGATTGGGCTGGTGATGTCGGCCCTTGCCATGGGTTATGGCAGCTGGGTGGTGGTGGAGTATTTCGTCACCGGCATCGCCGTGCCCGGCTACGCCACCATCGTCGTGGGCATGATGTTTTTCAGTGGTATTCAGTTGCTGTCCATCGGTGTGCTGGCGGAATATGTGGGCCGAATTTATGAAGAGGTCAAGCAGCGCCCGGCCTACCTGGTCAGCCAGCGAGATGGCGTCGGCCTCACCCCCACCACCCAGACCCCTGGCCCCGCACAAGTGGTCTTGGATGACCAGCCAAGCTCTCTCTTGTAAGCCCTACCCGGTGAGCGCTTCGACTTTTTGGTTTTTAGCCGTGGGCACCAGTGCGGCGCTCACGCACATGGGTGTGTTTGCGGCAACCCAAAGCCTGATGCTGCCCGAGCTGGCCAACGCGCTGGGGTTTTGCGTTGCTTTTTTCGTGAGTTTTGCCGGGCACCGGTTGCTCAGCTTTAAAGACGCCAGCACCAGCGTGGGCACCAGCCTGGGCCGGTTTGCCATCACGGCGCTGGCCGGTTTTGCCAGCAATGAATTCGTTTTTATGTTGTTTTTGCGGGTGCTGGGCTGGCACCCCATGACGGCGCTATTTCTGGCCCTGGTGTTTGCAGCCGGGCAAACCTTTGTGCTCAGCCGGTTTTGGGCCTTCCGGCGCTAGCGGGTTGCCAGACTGGTACAAACTCCAGCCAGCGCCCCGGTAAAACAGCTTCCAACCGCCAGGACCCTCAAACACGGGGTTTTCCACTTTGGTGATGAACCAGTTGCCTGGCACGGTGCCAGCCTGCGCCAACACAGTCGGGTCTTGCAGCACCTTGGCGGCCTGCGCATCAAAATCAGAGCCTTCGAACAACTCGCGGTGCCATCCGTCTCCCGTGGTCTTGCGCAACTGGTCCCAGTTGCCCAAAACCACGATCGGTCGGCTGGTTTGCGCATAAAACGGCAAATCGTACGGATAGGCGTCAGACGCATAAACGGTGTCGGACTCACTGGCCGCACAGGCCAATATCTGGGCGACGTCTTGCGAGCGCCCCGTGCGCGTCACTTCTCCGACCTTGAGCACGATGGTCAGGGCAAGCGCAATATTGAAGAGGCACAAACTGAAAAACACAAGGCCGGCACGCGCGCGGTGGGCCATGGCGCGCTCCCAGCCCAGCGCTGACAGCAGGGCTAGGGCCGGCATCACCGGAAGGATGTAGCCCACGAGCTTGGAGCTCGGGATTGAGAAAAAGACGGTAATCGCTACCAACCAGATCCAGCACAGGCTCCACCACGCTTTGGCAAGAACAGGGACTTGCGCGACCACAGGAGCCACCGGTCGACGAAGCTGATTCAGCGCGAAAAATGCCCAGGGGAACAGCAGCAACAGCACGGACAACAGGTAAAACCACCACGGCTGGGGGTTGTTGAAGGAGGTGGCGGTGAACCGCTTGAAATGCTGGTTGACGAACATGTAGTCAAACAGCTGCGGGTATTTTTGCTGGGCAATGACAAACCAAGGCAGCGCAATCAGCGCAAACAAGGCCAAACCGCTGAACCAGGGCAGATACAGCACCTTTTTGAATTGCCGCGTCCAGAGCAGCCAAACAAAAATCACAAGCCCCGGCAGGGCAATGCCAATGAGTCCCTTGCTGAGCATGCCAAAAGCGCAGGCCACGAAGCCCAGGCGGGCCAGCAGGGCGCTGGGCTTGTCGCCGGCCATGAAGGCAAACGCAAAGCACCAGATGGCCACGCCAATCCATGAAGCGACCGCCATGTCATGGTTGACATACTGGCCACCGAGCAAAAAGGTCAGGCTGGTGCCCAGCATGAGGGCCGCGCGACGCGCCACCTGTTCGGTGCTGATGGTGCGCGTTGCCAAGTACAAAACCACCAGCATCATGCCCACATGCAAGGCGGGAACCAGGCGCAAGGCCAGTTCATTGACGCCGAAGGTGGCCAGTGAAGCCGCTTCCAGCCAGTAAACATAGGGCGGTTTGTGGAAGAACGGGATGCCGTTCAGTCGCGGCGTGAGCCAGTCGCCACTTTGCAGCATCCAGCGGCCCACCTCGCCATAACGCCCCTCATCGGGCACGGCCAAGGGCCGCAAGGCCGCCATGAAAAGCAGCATCAGCCACAGCAAGGCCAGGGTCAGCCAGGATTTTTGTCGTTCGCTCAAGGATGTATTCACGGGCGGATTTTAGCGGCCATGGCCAATTTTCCGTCTGGGGAGCTGCCCCGAATCAACTGAACCTGCGCCTTGCGCAGCGCCGCGGAAAACTCCGGGCTACCCAAATAAGCATGCTCCCGGGCACGGGCTGCCCCAATCTCATCATCCGGCTGCGCCCCTAGTGCCGGGTGGCACATGATGATGCTGCCCGGCATTGCAGCGTGCAGCCAGTGGTCCATCAAGTGCGCGTAACGGGCCGTGGTCCCGGCGAAATCATATATGCCAAATAGGGCTGTAGCGCACGTAATACCTGCGCTACCAGCTATCTTTTCGAGAGCAGATGCCCCCATGGCCGCAATCACCCGTGCCTTCAGATCGGCAGCCCCCTTGGGTGCGCGCGACAGGCGCAGATAAGGCTGCTGCACGCTTGTGTCGCCATATCGCTTGTGCAGCACCTGCACCAAGGCTTGGCGAATGCCAGCAAACTGCTGTACATGCTGGTGCCCATCGACGTAATCGGGCGGAGCTTTCCAGTGCGCCTCAAACGCGTCAAGTTGGCGCTCAATCACCACGCTGGCGGCGGCTGGCTCAAAGCCGCCCAGCACTGCTTTGCGCATGGCAGCGCCCAGCTTCAAACCATGCCCGGCAGCTACCGCAAAATCACTGGTCCAGTCAAGGTGCAGCCCAACGTCAAGGTGGCCGCGCAAGTCTTGCAACAGCGTGCAATCCTGCCCCCAGCGCGGCGAAAGCACCATGGCACTGGTGGCACTGATGCGCCCGGCAGCTGCCAATTGGGCGATACCCTGCGAAGCACCGGCGTGCACCGCAAAGTCGTCGGCGCACAAAATCACGGCTTTGGGCTGCCGGGGATCGTCTTGCATCACGGGTAACTGCCTGCGGACATCAATTTTTCTTGACCCGCGTGGATTTGGGAAGGTATTTGTCCAGCGCCTTCAACAAGTTGCCCGGTTTGCTCATCTCGCGGGCGACCTCCTTCGCGGCCTCAATTTCTCTGGCGGACAGGGTGCCTGACAATCTGGCGAGGTTGCCTGCCGCCCGGTTCGCGCCGGACGAGTCCCCCGCCGCAGAAAGGCTGTAAAAAGCGTAGGCAACAATGCGATTTGCTGCCACACCCTGGCCGTTTTCATACAGCGCCCCCAGATTGTTCTGAACCGCCGCATTGCCCTGCTCGGCGGCTAGGCGGTACCACTTGACGGCTTCCTTGTAATCTTGCGCAACCCCTTTGCCGACGGCGTACATCGCACCCAAGTTGCTTTGGGCGGTGGCATTGCCCTGCTCGGCCGCGCGCCGGTACCAGCTGGCAGATTCGATAAAGTCTTCGGCAACGCCCTGCCCTTTACCGTACATCGACCCCAGATTGTTCTGTGCGTTGGCATGCCCTTGCTCAGCCGCCAGGCGGTACCAATGGGCGGCCAATTTGTAGTCCTGCGCAACGCCTAGGCCACCGTCGTACATGCCACCAAGATTGTGCTGGGCACCGGCGTGGCCTTGCTCGGCAGCCATCCCGTACCATTTCAGGGCCTCTTTGAAATCCTGTGTGAGGCCTTGTCCGATCTCGTACATTTCGCCAACGCGATTTTGCGCGTCGGCGCTGCCGCTCTCGGTGGCCAGGCGAAACCACTTCATGGCCTCCTGGTAGTCTTGCGCCACGCCCTCCCCTTTGGCATACATCAGCCCAATATCGATTTGAGCGGCTGCATTGCCCCGGGTTGCGGCCACCCGGTACCACTTGAGGGCCTCCTTGAAGTCCTGCGGCACGCCATGCCCAAAATAATGCAGAACGCCTATCAGTTTCGGGGCCCTGTCACTGCCACTTTCTGTGGCGAGCTGGTACCAGCGCATGGCCTCATAGAAATTTTTCGCCACACCTCGCCCCAGGTAATACATAACCCCCAGGCTGGTTTGCGCCGTTGAATTTCCCTGCGCGGCCGCCAGGCGGTACCACTTGACGGCTTCTTTAAGGTCTTGGGGCACTCCTTCGCCGTTGTCGTACATTTCAGCCAGCCGGTTTTGCGCATCGGAGCCGCCCTGCTCGGCCAAGGGCTTGAACTCCTGCAAGGCGGTGATGAAATCCTTGCGTTCATAGGCCGCCATGCCCTCCACATAGCCGGCCTGGCACGGGCCAGCCAGCAAAGCACTTCCCCATGCCAGGATCAGCCATAGGGGCGAATATTGAAATTTCAACGTTTTCATTTGGTGAGATTCACGGTTTCGGCTGTCGGCCTGCGCGGGTTAAAGCGCAAGCGCCGGATTTTCACCCCAACCAGGCTTGTTTGAGTCAGAGCCTGTCAGAAAGATCGCGGTTAAGATGGCTATTTTGAGTCTAAAAATCAGCATGACAATTGAGAAAAAAATGGCCAACCGCAAAAATCAAATGCAAAAATGGTTCGGTTGGAGCTTGGTTCTGAGCGCGCTGTGCGTCAAACCTGTGCTGGCGCAAAACCCCGGAGTCAGCACCTTGGGCGTCACCGGCGGCCTGGTCATCCCGTCCGCTGAAGTTCTTCCGCTGGGCACACTCGCCTTCAGCTATGGCAATTATCAAGAACCGCAACTGGGCACTGCTTTTTCAACCCAGCAGAACTTGAGTTTTGGCTTGGGCTTGCTACAAA
Organism: Candidatus Rhodoferax bjergmarkensis; assembly: GCA_016708345.1. Classification (GTDB taxonomy): domain Bacteria; phylum Pseudomonadota; class Gammaproteobacteria; order Burkholderiales; family Burkholderiaceae_C; genus Rhodoferax; species Rhodoferax bjergmarkensis. Next base: position 265,315 of record JADJFX010000003.1, on the reverse strand, counting down.
ACGTTGAACTTTTTGGACGCTTTGCAAACTACAACACGCCAGTGCCAGGCTCCATCATCCTGGCAAACGGCATCCGCGATTTGTCAGCCAACCTGAAAGTTCGCCTGCCAACCCCCTGGACCACCGGCCCACGGATTGCCATCGGCGTGAACGATATTGCAGGGGGTGCCATCAACTTCAAGGCAGCCTATGTGGTGGCCAGTGAACAGTTTGGGCCACTGGGTGCCTCTTTGGGCTATGCCAAAGGCAGTGCCAACCTTCCTACATTCGATGGAGCCTTTGGCGGATTGTCTTTGCGCATGGGAGACACCGGGCTATCTGCGCTGGCCGAGCATGACGGGCAGCAAAAACACGCCGGCTTGCGCTGGGTGTCTCCCCAGTTGACCTGGTTGAGCCAAGCGCAAATCGCTGCCACTGTGCAGCGCTCCTTTGGTGCAGTAGCGCCCTCCGGCCTGGAGGCCAATGCCAGCCGCTTCGCCATTACACTGCAAGTACCGCTGCAAACCCCACAGGAAGGCAGCTTGGATAAGCGAGATTTCAAACCTGCCCCGGCTGACGCGCTGCCCGACATCGACGCCAAGCCTGATCCGCTGGCGATGCAGCCCACCCCAGATGACCGACTGGACGCCTTGCGCAAGGCATTGGTGGCCGCAGGGCTGGAAGGCGTGCGCGTTGGTTTGCGCAGCAACATGGGTTCGGTGCTGGTCGTGGAATACGAAAACCACCGGTATGCCCACAACGAAGCGGATGCCCTCGGACTGGTGTTTGGCTTGGGTGCCGAAATGGCCCCACCGGGCACCAAGCGGGTGCTCGCCGTCACTTTCAAACAAGGTCTTCGGCTTTACGAAACCTCGGCGGGTGTTGCGGAGTACCGAACCTTTCTTCGCGATGGCCCTGCCAGCCATGTGCGCGACAGCCTGGTATGGGATAGGCAGCCATCTGACCGCTCAGAACAGACCCGCTGGATTGATTCAGCGCCAAGTGCCACTTCGCGCGTTCGCATTGAAGTCAAGCCTGATCTGAACTACACCTTGGGCACAGAAGTTGGCGCATTCGACTACGCCTTGGCCGCCAATATCAAGCTGATGGCCCCGCTGTGGAAAGGCGCACAGCTTTACACCGGCTTCATGGTGCCGGTAGACCACTCCGACAACATGGAAGATGGCGCTGTTTTTTCTGTCTTGCGCCAGCGCGGCGGCCTCAAAACCGTCGCGCTGCAGCAGTCCTTCTGGCTGGGTGAGCGTGTGCTGTCCCAGGTTGCCGCCGGGCGTTTTCACTACAACACCACGGGAGTGCAGGCCGAGACAGCGTTGTTTATGCCCAACTCAGACGATCTGCTGCGCTTGCGCGGCGCGGGCTACAACCAAAACCCCGGCGCACTGGCAGGGCAAGACCTGGCCTTGGCGGCAAGTTACCGCCACATGCTGACGCCGTCCATGTCACTCGAAGCCGGTGTGCAGCGTTTCAGCGACGGCAGCCGGGGGCCTTCCATCGAATGGAACCGCTGGTTTGGCGACGTCGGCGTACAAATTTACTTCCGCAAGGGTGATGACGCAAAATTTGCTGGCCTGCAGATGAGCTTTCCGCTCACGCCCAGGAAAGGCATGGCACCCGGCCCGGTCTTCTTCACCGGCACCTCGCAGCAGGTGCAAGGCATTCGCACAAGGCTGACCACCGCCGGCCAGCCCGCCAATCTGGTACAACCTGGTGCGGTGCGTGATATTCAGCTGGAAACCAGCTTGGACGCCACGCAGCTCAACGCCGGCAGACTCAGCCGTGACTACCTTGTCAGCCAACTCTACCGTATGCGGGAGGCCTTTTTTATTTTTCGTAACACATCACAAGCCAAATAAACACCCTGCATAATGGTGTGCCACCCTTTTTTTCGGCAATATTTAATTTTTCATAGGATTTTTCAGATGAACACGTTTTCCATCTTGAACACAAAAACAGCCAAATGCGGTCTGGGTCTGACATTGGTCGCTGCCTTGGTGGCTTGCGGCGGCGGTAGTGACACAGTGCCAGTGACCCTCGCGGTGGCATCGTCCAATATCACTGCCGGAGCGGTCAACAATACGACCGCCGAAAAAACAGCGACAGCCTCCCGTGCTGGCGGCGGTTGCAGCAACCCCAGTGACCTTTCATGCGGATTTGCGGGTGTCGATGCCACGGGCGCACCAGTGGCAGTGACCGAGTCCACCACCGTCGCGTTCAAAGCCAATGCCGCTGATGCGACCAAGCCTGCGTTTGAAGTTGCAAGCGCTTCCGGAAAAGCTTCTGGCTCAACCACCTTGGGTTCATGCACCTTCACCATCACAACTTCAACCTACCCAGCCAGCAGCCCGTTTGCCTTGGGCAAGACTATTAAAATTGACCCTTGCACAGTCAAAATCGATACCGCTGGTAAGACTGCCAACATTCCAAACTCAGTACCCGTTGCAATAACGTTTGGCACTAGAACAGTTACAACCACACAGCAAGTGACTGTTTCAAGCTCTGGCTCAGTTATTATTGGCAACAGGACATTGCCCCAGGATATCAAGGTAACCCTGACAACCGGCACCAGCAGCTAAGCTACTGCCTACCCCGGCACCCTAAATACCCCGCCAGCAATCTGGCGGGGTATTTTTTTGCCTGCTTCAAACTCAGGCCTGCGTGTCGTCCGCCAGCAAGGCGTTGTACATCACCGCCCCCAGCACTGCACCCACGATGGGGGCCACCCAGAACAGCCACAAATCTCCCATGGCACCAGTTTGTGCAAACAAGGCCGGGCCGGTGCTGCGCGCCGGGTTTACCGAGGTGTTGGACACGGGAATCGACACCAGATGAATCAGCGTCAGGCACAGGCCGATGGCCAGGCCACCAAAACCACCGGCAGCGCGCTTGGCGGTGGCTCCCAGAATGACGATCAAAAAGATGGCCGTCATGACCACTTCACACACCAGCACTGACAGCATGCTGAATTGACCGGGCGAATTGGCACCGTAACCATTGCTGGCAAACCCGCCCACCCCTTTGAAATCGCCCTTGCCCGACACAATCAGGTACAACACACCCGCTGCCGCCACTGCACCGAGCACCTGGGCAATGATGTAACCCGGCAGTTCAGCCGCCGAAAAGCGCTTGCCCACCACCAAGCCAATCGAGACCGCCGGGTTGAAATGCCCGCCAGAAATTGGCCCCAGCGCATAGGCACCGGTCAGCACCGTCAGGCCAAACGCCAGCGACACGCCCAGCAACCCAATACCCACACCAGGAAAGGCGGCCGCCAGCACCGCACTGCCGCAGCCCCCCAAGGTGAGCCAGAAAGTACCGATAAACTCAGCCGACCATTTTTTTGTATTGCTGACCATGTTTTGATTTCCTTATTTTTTCAAATTGAACAATTGATTTTGTCGGATGGCCCCCCACATGGGCTCGGTATCGTTCGATGCAAGCAAAGCTTGACCAAAATCAACTTGACCACTCCAACCACGCGAATCTTATGACAAAACAAACCCTCTCCTTCCAAGCCGAAGTAGCCCAATTGCTGCACTTGGTCACCCACTCCCTTTACTCCAACAAAGAGATTTTTCTGCGCGAATTGATCTCCAACGCGTCAGACGCCTGCGACAAGCTCCGTTTTGAAGCCATCAACGACGGCGGCTTGTACGAAAACGATTCCGAACTGAAGGTCAAAGTCACTTTTGACAAGGACGCCAAGACCCTCACCATCACCGACAACGGCATCGGCATGAGCGCACAAGAGGCCATTGACCACCTGGGCACCATTGCCAAGAGCGGCACCAAGGATTTTGTGAGCAAACTCAGTGGCGACCAAAAGGCCGACTCGCAGCTGATCGGCCAGTTTGGCGTGGGTTTTTACTCTGGCTTTATCGTGGCCGACAAGATTACCGTCGAATCCCGCCGCGCCGGCATGAAAGAGTCCGAGGGTGTGCGCTGGGTCAGCGGCGGTGCAGGCGACTTTGAGGTTGAAACCATTGACCGCCCGGCGCGCGGCACCAGCGTCATTCTGCACCTGCGCGACGACGCCATGGACTATTGCAGCGCCTGGAAGGTCAAAAGCATCATCGGCAAATACTCCGACCACATCAGCCTGCCCATTTTGATGGAAAAGGAAGAGTGGAAAGACGGCGAACTGATCAACCCCAGCGACGAAAAAGGCGGCCGTCAGCCAGGCGCTATGGTCAAAACCGGCGATTGGGAAACGGTCAACAAGGGCAATGCCATCTGGGCGCGTGCCAAAAAAGACATCACCCAGGATCAGTACGACGAGTTCTACAAACAAATCAGCCACGACTTTGAAGCGCCGCTGGCCCACACCCACAACCGGGTAGAAGGCAGCACCGAGTACACCCAGCTGCTGTACCTGCCCGCCAAAGCCCCGATGGACCTGTTCAACCGGGAAAAATCAGCTGGCGTGAAGCTGTATGTGAAGCGCGTGTTCATCATGGACGACGCCGAGGCCCTGCTGCCCAGCTACCTGCGCTTTGTGAAAGGCGTGGTGGACTCAGCCGATTTGCCGCTGAACGTGTCAAGAGAGTTGCTGCAGGAAAGCCGCGATGTCAAAGCCATCCGCGAAGGCTGCACCAAGCGTGTGCTGGGCATGCTGGAAGACCTGGCCAAACACGACAAATTGCCAGAAAACACTGCCGATGGCGTGACCGATGTGGTGTCCGAGGAAGACAAGGCCAATGTGGGCAAATACACCAAGTTCTACGCTGAATTTGGTGCGGTTCTCAAAGAAGGCCTGGGCGAAGACTTTGGCAACAAGGAGCGCTTGGCCAAGCTCTTGCGCTTTGCCTCCAGCACCACCGACACCGTGAGCGTGGGCCTGGCCGACTACAAGGCGCGCATGAAAGATGGCCAGGAGGCCATCTACTACATCACCGCCGACACCCTGGCCGCCGCCAAAAACAGCCCGCAGCTTGAAGTGTTCAAGAAAAAAGGCATTGAAGTGCTGCTCATGACCGACCGCGTGGACGAGTGGGCGCTGAACTACCTGCACGACTTTGACGGCACGCCGCTGCAAAGCGTGGCCAAAGGGGCGGTTGACCTGGGCAAGCTGCAGGACGAAGCGGAGAAAAAAGCTGCGGAAGAAGCCGCCGAAGTCTTTAAACCGCTGCTGGCAAAGCTCAAGGAAGCGCTCAAAGACAAGGCCGAAGACGTGCGCGTGACCACCCGTCTGGTGGACAGCCCGGCCTGCCTGGTGGTGCAAGACCACGGCATGAGCACACAGCTGGCGCGCATGCTCAAGCAAGCCGGTCAGACGGCACCGGACGTGAAGCCCGTACTGGAAGTCAACGCCGAACACGCGCTGGTCAAAAAACTCGATGGCTCGGTTCACTTCAACGATCTGGCGCACATCCTGTTTGACCAGGCACTGCTGGCAGAAGGCGGCCTGCCCGCCGACCCGGCAAGTTATGTGAAGCGGGTCAATGCATTGCTGGTGTAGTTTTAACCATCAAATCAAGCTCTACCGCACGTATTCATTGCGCAACCAGCTATGAATTGCATAGCAATTCATAGCCATCAAACCCCGAAAGCACACTGGTTTACGGGGTTTTTTGCATTCCATTCACAGGCCAAGCGTCAATGCCATGCCAAACAAACTGATCTTCTCGTATGCCGATGCTGGATACGCGCTGTATGGTCGGCGGGTGGGGCTGACACTACGCTGTCTGGGTATTGCCAGCGCTGCTGTGCTCGCACTGGCGGGCTCTTCGGTGGCCGCATCACCAGCTGGGGTCAGCCCGCGACCGGTGACAGTCCGCGGTGAGCTCGCGAGCGACGAGAAGTCCACCATTTCGCTTTTTGAACGCACCCGCGACTCGGTGGTCTTTATCAGCACCAGCGCCGTGGTGCAGGACTTTTGGTCGCGCAACGTGATGTCGGTACCGCGCGGCACGGGCTCAGGGTTCATCTGGGATGATGCGGGCCATGTGGTTACCAACTACCACGTGATCGAGGGAGCCAGTGAAGCCACGGTCAAGCTGGCCGATGGCACTGATTACAAATGCAGCCTGGTCGGGGCGAGCCCGGCCCACGACATTGCCGTGCTGAAAATCGGCAGCGGATACAAGCGCCCACCTCCGGTGCCGCTGGGCACCAGCCACGACCTTCGGGTGGGGCAAAAGGTGTTTGCCATTGGCAACCCGTTTGGCTTGGACTGGACACTGACCAGCGGCCTCGTCTCCGCGCTGAACCGTTCGCTGCCGGGTGAAAGAGGCTCATTGGTTGAGCACCTGATCCAGACGGACGCCGCCATCAACCCCGGCAACTCGGGCGGCCCGCTGCTGGACTCGGCCGGTCGCCTGATTGGCATCAATACCGCCATTTACAGCCCCAGTGGCACCAGTGCCGGCATCGGCTTTGCGGTGCCGGTTGACACCGTGAACCGTGTGGTTCCGCAACTCATTCGGCTTGGCAAATACGTCCGGCCATCGCTGGGGCTGCGCATGGACGAAGAACTTAACCAGCGGCTGTCCCGCGCTCTGGAAGTTCGCGGTGTGGTCGTTATGCGCTCCCCCTCCGCACAGCTGGCCCCGGGTCTGCAGGAATCGACGCTTGCGCGCGACGGCAGTTTTTTTCTGGGCGACATCATCACAGCGGTAAATGGCAAGCCGGTGCAAACTATTCGACAGCTGGCGCTGCAGCTGGACGAGCTTCGCGTGGATGACAAGGTCACACTTTCAATCTTGCGCAAGGGCAAGCCATTGACCCTGAACACGCGTTTGCAGGCCGGCAACTGAAGCGCAAAACTGTGACAGCAGTACGGCGAGGACTTACTTAAAACCCAAGCATGGGAGTTTTTGCTTGGCGGTTACCGCATAACTCAGTGTAGTGTTGCATGCTTGAGGCACATTTAAAACCGATGGATTTTTGGTTATGGCTAGGCGCAAACCACAGCGATACCCGTAGGTATCGCGCGGATTTGCAACGCCGCCATGGCCGAAAAGACGCGGTTTTATGTGCCGGATAGCGTGCAACACTACACTAGTGCGTGTGATCCGGCTCGCATTGAACGTGATCGTTCACGGGATCATTCTGGGCTGCGCTGATGACATCGTCAAAGCGGCCCGCATTAAACAGCTTGAGAAATGCCGCCACCACCGTGGGGTCAAACTGTGAACCAGCGCCGTTCTCGATTTCTTTGGCGGCCAGTGCAGGTGGCCACGGCTCCTTGTAGGGTCGCCGGCTCACCAAGGCATCAAAAACATCCACCACGGTGACGATGCGTGTGAGCAGACTGTACTCACGCGATGGGCGACCATCCGGGTAGCCCTTGCCATCCCAACGCTCGTGGTGGTGCGAGGCCACCTCGCAGGCCAGTTCCAGAAAGCGGTCGTATTTGAGAATGGTGCCGCCAATGCGGGTGTGCGTTTGCATGGTCTCGAACTCTTGGGCATCGAGCCGGTTGGGGCTGCTCAAAATGGCATCCGAAATACCGATTTTTCCCACATCATGCAAGCGGCTGGCCTTGCCGAACAAAATCGACTCATCTTCGGTGCTGCCCAGTTCCAGGGACAGCAGCCGGGTGTAGGTGTCGATGCGTTTGATGTGGCTGCCGGTGGTCTGGTCCTTGAACTCGGCAATAGTGGCCAGCATGTCGATCATGTTGTCGTAAGACTGGGCCAGATCTATGTGCAGCCGCAGGTTTTCCAGGGCACTGGAACATTGCTGGGCTACCACTGAAATGAGATTGCGATCCGCTTCATTGAGCTCGTTGGTGGGCTCAATGTAGATAAACCCCACAGGCTTGCGCTGCACCAGAAGCGGCACCACGTAAGCGTCTTTGCGCAAGCCGGCCGGCTGCTGGCCGTTCAGCACGGACTGGGCGCATTGGGCGCGAATGTTTTCAAAGCGCGTTTGATTCTCCAGGTTGCCTGAACTGGCCTGCACCGTGATGTCGCGCTCATCGAAGGTGGCGATGACAGCGCCCATGGTGGAAATAAAACTGGAGTCGGTCAGGTTGCACAGACCAATGATCTGGGTCAATACGCCCTGAAAAAACTGGTCGAGCGAGCGGTTGCTGATGCGGTAAATATCGGGGGCCGCCGCCAGCACCTGCGACAAGCCCTGTCGGTTGAGGTCAATGGTTCGCAGATCCCGGTACGACTTGACCGCTGCGCGCACGGTGGTGTACAGCCGCCCCGCCGTCAGCTCGGTTTTGTCTTTGTAGTCGTCAATATCGTAGTGGTCGATCACGTGACGCTCAGGTGCCAGACCCGGCTGGCCGGTGCGGATGACCAGCCGTACCATCAAATTTTTCAGGTCCTTGCGAATGAATTCGACCAAGCGCAGCCCCGCGTCGTCAGTCTCCATCACAACGTCCACCAGCGCCACGGCAATGTCGGAATGCTGGGTCAGCAGTTCACGAGCTTCATAGGCTGAGGAGGCTTCGATGATTTCAAGCTCGCGCTCGGCAAAGCGAAACCCGCGCAGGTTAAAACGGGTCAGCTCGCGAATATCGGGCTCATCATCGACCACCAGCAGTTTCCAGGTATGGCGCGCCAGCGCCGCGAGGTCAGACGCTGCGACGGGTTCACTTCGGGTGCGGATGATTTTCATACGGGTACCTTATTTGACGCAGGGGCAAAATGCGCCGGAAAACGAATGTCAAAACTGCATCCCACGCCCAAGCTGCTCTCGCACTGAATCGTGCCTGCAAGCTTCACTGTAACAATGTTGTAGCAGATGTAAAGCCCAAGACCCGAGCCGCCATCGCCCCGGCGCGTGGTGAAAAAGGGTTCGAAAATATGCCCGATGTGCGCTGGCGATATGCCCACCCCGTCATCGGCGAAGCTTATCAATACGGTGTCGTCTTCGCGGGTGACGGTGATGCCAATGTTGCCAGCGCGCTGACCGCCATCGAAAGCGTGCTGCACGGCATTCATGATCAGGTTGGTCAGCAACTGCTCCAGCAGGCCGGGAACACCATGGAGCTTGACATCGGGCGGGCAATCGACCGTGATTTTGATCGGCAGGCGCTTGAGCACATTTTGCAGTGTAAAGAGAACATCGCTGATGAGCTCCTGCATCAAAAAAGGCCGCACCTGCTCTGAGGCCTGATCAATCGATGTGCGCTTGAAGCTTTGCACCAAACTGGCGGCGCGGCGCAGGTTGGAAAGGGCCAAGGCACCACCTTGGCGCAGGCTCTCTAATTCGGCGCGCAAGGACTCTTCGCTCACCTCTTCCATCGACAGCATCTGCCCGATGTGCGCCAGAATTTCTTCGTGTTGCGAAACTGCCCCCACCGCCACCCCGATCGGCGTGTTGATTTCATGGGCAAAACCCACCACCATGCGGCCCAGCGATGCCATTTTTTCACTTTGCACCAGCTCGCCCCGGGTGTCCTCCAGTTCGCGGATTTTGCCGGCCAGATCGAACCAGCGCTTGCGCAGCAACTCAAGGAGCAGCCAGCCCAGCGCCGCTACCAAGCAAAAAACGACTCCATAATTCTGCGCCGCTTGGCGGGTGCTGGCGCGGGTGTGCGTTTGAATAGGCTCGTAGCGCTGCGACACACTGATGCCACCCCGGATGTCACCCACTTTGTAACCCTGGTGCTCGTGGCACTGCATGCAAGCCTGCTCCACCTGCAGCGGTGCCATGTAGCGCAGCAAATCACCGTGCTCGGTGGTTTCGACATTCAGCACCTCTTTGGCACCCGACTCAAATGCCTGCAATGCGCGGCTTTCCCATTCGTCCGGGGCGTTTTGGGGGCGTATGGGTTTGCGGCTGGTCAGGCGAAAAACGGCACCTGAATCCGACTGCGCCATCTCGGCAATCAAGCGGGTCATATAAGCTGGATTGACCAAGGTCAGCGCCACTCCGTCGGTAGTCATCACATCCCGGCGAGGAATCTCCAAGTGGGTATTGGGCGGGGTTTTGGCGGTGACGGGCACATAAACACCCCCATGACTGGCATTCCAGTTGCGGGCCAAAACTACCATGCGAAACATGTTGCGCGCGCCCTCGGTAGCCACCTGAACACTCTGCTGGCGGATGTCAGCCGTGTGCGACTGCAGGGTCAGCCCCACCGCCGCGACCCACAGCGCCAAAAGAGCAAGCCACCAGCGACGCTTGCGAATCAGCAGCGGAATCGAGGAATCACCAGAAAGCATAGGTCCAATAAAGTGGAAAGCGAACGCCTGATTTCATTTTCAGATTGATACGACTGAATCGGGCATCTGTGATTCAGTATCGCACCATCAGTCAGCCAGCAATCAGCGTGAAAACCCTTGATCTTTGGCTTCTTGTGCCGTGCTGCTCTGGTTCAGGGTGAGAGTGTCATGTTTTTGAAAAAAGCCATCGATCCAGCCGTTCTTGCCATGCATGTAATCGTGGGTCGTGAATAGTCCGCCCAAAACGGGCGCATCCCTACGGATCAAGTTTTTAATCTCGATGTAGGCATTCTTGCGGTAATGCCTGGACTGTTCGCCGAAAGGAATATGTCGCTTTTTGAGAATGGGCATGACATCGCTCGATTCATCAGCTGATCATGAGCAGTGCCTTCAATTTTGCACGCACATGAATCATGACGTCCAGTGGCACGGTCGCTTTTTTCTTGGCTCGCCGCACTCTCCAGTCAAGCGATTTGACCTGATCGGACAACACCGCACAATCAACACCATCGACCTGAGTGATGACCTCAAAAGGATGGCCCTTGATCTTGGTGGTCATTGGGCAGCAAACCATCAGGCCGGTTTTGCCGTTGTAGCTGGCAGGGCTGATGACCAATGCCGGGCGATGACCGGCTTGCTCGTGTCCCGCTTGAGGGTCGAACTCCAGCCAGACCACATCCCCGGAATCTGGCACAAACGCATGTGTCACCATCAAAGTTCTTCTTGGCCTACAGGTTTGCCAAAGTTAACTTCTGAATGTGCGTTGCCGACCGTGATGCCACGTACCAACAAGTCTAAGTCGTACTCTACTTTTTCACAGGGTTCGATCAGAATCCGCCCGCGTGAAACGACCAGATTCACTTTTTGCTCAAGCTGATACCCAGCTTCTTTCAACGCTGCCGTGGGCAGACGCAACGCCGGACTGTTTCCCCATTTACGGATGACTGCTTCCATAGAACACCTACCTTTTGATGTTTCTACATTGTAGATACATTGGCAGAAATATCAAATGCATCAAGGCATAGGACTGCCTTCTGTTTCTTTGTTTCGAACAGGCTGAGCAACTTCAGTGATGGGTAGTCTGGGTTTGGATCTTTGAGAGGTTCTCCCATAATATTTGAGAACGGAGAGCAGAATGGAATCGAAATGCCGGGATTTTGGGGGGAAAGGCAGGGGTGCCATTGGTCATGAAGCACAGGCAGATCGGCCGCAAACCCCGCGTGGCTTGGGGAAAGCGTAGATACGAAAAAGCCAACTGAGAGCAGTTGGCTTTTTAAACTGGTGGCCTGGGGCGGAATCGAACCACCGACACAAGGATTTTCAATCCTCTGCTCTACCGACTGAGCTACCGGGCCTGAGCTGATTATTCTAACAGCTTTTAAACCGCATTTCAGTCAAGCACATTGACCTTAGGCGAGATTCAAAGTAAAAACTTAGTTGTTTTTAAATTCCAACACTTCAGCCGCAATGCGCAACATATGCTCAATACTGGTGTTGGCGTGGTGATGCTTCAGTGCAAACCTATGCCTAGCCACCATGCCGTCGCAGCCCATTTGATCGAACCGCAGATTAACACTCGCCACCAAACTTTGGGGGCTGACGATGTCCATCGGTGTGCAAAACGCAATGTGTTCGCGCGGAATCGCGTTGACCGGTGGCAGCAGGCGCAATGAGGAGGGCACGATGGGAATTCCACCTGTCACAAGGGCATCAAAAATTCGAATCGTTATATCGTTCAAGACTGGTGCAATCCAGTGCATCTTGTGCGAATACCACTCCTCCAAACGGTCCTGCGGTGTGCGGGCGTGAAAAGTTTGCCGACTGAATCCGATCGACGGATAGTGTGTTTCCAGGGTTTTCACCACACTGTTTCGGAAACCAAATCTGGCGTACTGAACGTGCATGCCAAGCGGGTCAGTTGACCGTTGTGCAGTGAGAATACGGGGCAGATTTTCGGTTAAGAACTTGCGCGACCATTGAATGCAGGAAGCATAAACAGGCCCTGCCGTCAACCAGTTGTATCGACTCAAAACGTAGAGATTTTCATGGTGGGCAGGAACATAGATATCTGAATGCGCCGCCATAAAGGTGCTCATCTGCAGCCAGTGATGGTTGTCATGATCCCAAGCGATGAAGCAAGTGGCATGGCAGCTCTCATAAAACTCAACAAACTCCGAATTCGGGAGCATGCTGCGTATCACGCTGCTGTTGATGATGACCACGCAGCCATGAACCAGTTGCTTGTTCGCAAGCCTGCTTGCGGGATCGGTTTCCTGAAAAAAGGCTGGCTCAAGATAGTCCACCTCAAACCCTTCGAGCTGGCAATCAAATCCTGACAAATGGGCGCATAAATAGACCTTGCGCAAGCACCGTCCGGTAAAAAATGCTTTGAGCCTGGAGATTCGATCATCTTTCGCAGCCGCCAAATGGAAAAATGCATCGGCCTGCCCAAAATCTATGCACTCAGCCGCTTGCCGGGCCGGCAGATCCGGATTGGACAATCTTGCGTACACATCATCAATAGGATTCAATGGCTTATCCCGTGTGAATGCATCAAATGCGTTTTACCGAAATCTCAAACCTGCACTATTTTCTTGAAATAAGCGATGGTTTCTTTTAGCCCGTCCTGCAGTTGCACCTTGGGACTCCAGCCCAATTTCTCCTTGGCCAGTTCAATGTTTGGATTGCGTTGACGGGGGTCATCTTGTGGCAAGGGCATGAAAATCAATTTTGAGCGTGATTGTGTCAAGTTCAGCACCGACTCCGCCAGTTGCAGCATGGTGAATTCATTCGGATTGCCTACATTGACCGGTCCGGTAAGCCCGGTGGGACTCTCCATCATACGCAAGAGGGCGTCCACCGTGTCATCCACGTAGCAAAAACTGCGTGTTTGCTGGCCGTCACCATAGATCGTGATGTCTTCGCCACGCAAGGCCTGAACGATGAAGTTGCTTACCACCCTGCCATCATTCGGATGCATCCGTGGACCGTATGAGTTAAAAATGCGTACCACCTTGATATCGAGCGCGTACTGGCGGTGGTAGTCAAAAAACAAAGTTTCGGCACAGCGCTTGCCCTCGTCGTAGCACGAACGAATGCCGATCGGATTGACGTTGCCCCAGTATTGCTCAACTTGGGGGTGAACCGAAGGGTCGCCATACACCTCGCTGGTAGAAGTCTGCAAAATACGCGCCTTGGTGCGTTTGGCCAAGCCCAGCATGTTGATGGCACCATGCACGCTGGTCTTGGTGGTTTGAACAGGATCGCGCTGGTAATGGATTGGGCTGGCGGGGCAGGCCAAGTTGTAAATTTTGTCCACTTCCACATAGATCGGCAGCGTAACGTCGTGGCGGATCAATTCAAAATTGTTCAGGTTGATCAAGTGGCGGATGTTGGCCTTGGCACCGGTGAAAAAATTATCCAAGCAAACAACATCGTGTCCTTGCTCCACCAAGCGGTCACACAAATGACTGCCCAGAAACCCTGCACCACCGGTGACCAGTACTTGATTCATAAATTTTCCAATACCGTTAGAAACTAGCAAAAAGCACGCACGAAAAAGATTGGGCGCGAGTTCTAGGCTGCGATCGCTTCGCAGTTGGTTTGATCAAGCGTTTCTTTGTAGAACAGGGCGGGCAAACCTTGACCCATTGAGTGTTCATAACGCAGTGCGGCCTTGGCTGGATAAAAGGGAATGTTCAAGGTGGCGCGCACTTCGTTTTCCACTTCGTCGCGCAGCTTGACGATCTCTTGGGCTGACAGGTGATCGGTGAATACATACGACTTGTAGCCCCCATTGGGGTCGCCCTTGTAATAGTCAGGCGTCACCGTGTAGTCCAGCTCGTAAGCGTGCAGCTTGTCACCAGTTTTTTTCTGCGTGTAGGTCCAAACGTTGGGGTAGTCTGGGTTGCGCACGGCCATGTCGTAATAGGGTGTGCCGGGGTAGGTGGTGATGACCGTGCAGTCAAAATCATCCACCTTCATCGCAATCAACCAGTTCTTGATGTCCTGAATGGATTCTTTGCTCTCGCCGGGATGTCCGACCGACATCAAGGCCTTGACCTTCAGTCCATATTTTTTGGCCGCCAGCACCGCACGTGTGTTGTCGTCAACGGTTGCAATTTTGTCGATGTTTTCCAGAATTCTTGGATTGGCCCCCTCAAACCCGCACAGCACCCACCGGAAACCTGCGCGCGCCATGGCTTCGGCCTGCTCTTCATTGAACAGCTCTGCCTTGATAAACCCACGCAGTCGAAACTCGACGCCCAATTCGGCCTGCAAATCGCATATTTTGTTCAACAGCTGCACAAATTGTTTGTTGACGTTCATTTCATCGTCATAAAACATGAAGCCTGTGTAGCCATAAGTCGTATGCAGCCACCGGATTTCATTGACGATGGAATCCATGCTGCGGTTGCGAATCATGCGCAGACTTTTTGAATTTCTGCCGCCACAAAAACCGCAGCGAAACGGGCAGCCCAGCTGGGCAATCAGACTGGTCGCGGGAAAACCATCGATGGTGTACTTGTAGCTTTCCATTTCGACCAAGTGCCGCGCTGGCATGGGGAGCGACTCGTACTGACTGTCCGACATGAAGTACGGCCCACGGTTGTCATCCCCGTCGATGACTTTTGGGCAGTTTTTGTCAAACAACTCAAAGACAGCATACTCACCGTCCCCCGACACCAACACATCGAAATACGACTCCAACACATCGGTTGCCTTGCTGGCGCGACCACCCGTCATGCCAGGCTGGCGTTTTTCAATCTTCAAGGCCGAATAGGTCAAGGTCACATGGGGACCGCCCAGCACAATTCGCAGATTTGGCATCAGTTGCCGAATGCACATGGCAATTTTGACGGCTGACGGCAACTGTGGCGTGGTGCAGGTGATGCCGATCCATTCAATCTGATTCGTCTGCAAGAAGGTTGTTACGGCTTCCAAATAGTTGGCGACACCAGACAGGTCCAATACGCCCACATGCACCCCATGGCTCTCCAGCGAGCTGGCCACGCGCAGCACCCCCAAACTCACAAAAACGCGCTCATCCAACAGAAATGGCGACGGAGGGATCACCAGCGCAACACGCCTGCCGGCAACTTGTGGTTTTCTGGTCAAACTGACAATGTTTTCCATGATGTCCATTCCCATTCAATGAGTGTGTGGTTGCCAATAAGAATCAGGCACTGTCCGTAGCACCCAATGCTTTGTCTCTATCAACGATTCTTCAACAGCCCTCTGCAATCTAAAGCTTAAAAAACACCTAAAAGTCAGACTAATTGAACGCGCTGGATGGCTAGGTCGCGGTGATCAGCACCCCTTGCGCATTCACTTCCTCCTGTACAAAACTTGGTGCCCGGTAATTGATGCTCGGTATTTTGAAAATGATGGACGTGTAATGCGAGAACCCCGACCACCAGCTTGCCCATGTATTGATGTGATGGTTGGTGCGCGAATGTTTTAAAAGGCACAGGTCCATGGCCACCGGTAGCGCATTGCCATAAGCACCGTGCGAAGGCTTGTGGGGCAGCATCAGCATGCCGTAGCGCCTTGCCAGCTCACACTTGAGTTCATAGCAGTCACTGGTAATAACCACCGGAAAGCGAGCGGTGGGCAAAATTTTCTGCTCAATGAGGGAGAAAATGATGGCTTCCACATTGGCTTGCACGCGGCTGTTGGGGTCGCTGTAAAAACTGTCACCGCAGCGCACACTCAGCACCTCGTAGCC
The DNA here is from genome assembly GCA_016708345.1 of Candidatus Rhodoferax bjergmarkensis. GTDB lineage: Bacteria > Pseudomonadota > Gammaproteobacteria > Burkholderiales > Burkholderiaceae_C > Rhodoferax > Rhodoferax bjergmarkensis. The sequence goes on along the minus strand of JADJFX010000003.1, from coordinate 249,463 downwards.
CGTGGCTGGCAGGGCTTGGGCGGTCATACGCTCTATCTCGGCGTTGAACCGATAAAATTTCTTGATGAATTCGCAGGTGGCGTCATTCAAGCTGGGGCGATGCCACGCGCCAAGGTTGGTGCAGATGTAAAGCTCGCTGTCCGTGGAATGCTGAAAGGCGATGATGCGGTGGTGCAGTGCCACGTGGTCAACGAAATATTCTTCAGCCTGTGCAATGCGGCCCTCATTGCCGACCTGGAAGATGCTTTCATCATGCTCAATCAGGTGGAAAAACTCTGTCTGGCTGATGTCGACCCGAAACTCCATGCCGCTGACTTCGAGCTTTTCAAACAAATGGCAAGTGCCGCGCACAAAGTCACCCAATCCGGGCGGGCCGTTGACCCATTGGTGAGGCGCTTTATAGACTTGAATGACCCGTTTTTGCATCGTTTGTCCGCACCGATTAATGATCCACCCAGCCGATTCAAACTTCAGCCAAGGCCTGTTGCCGATTCTTGCATCAGCAATTTTTGGTGAGTGTACTCAATTGATGCCCATTTCCACGATGTGGCCATGGTGGGTGAGCCAGTTCAGTAGCTGTCGTTGAATTTTCTGTCCGTTGTGACAGGTTCATGGGACTTTGGGCATGCTGTCTGGATTGCTCAAACTGGCTGTCATGCCTGGGGCCTGCTGGCCTACCCGCTCGCTCATCCAGCGCAGCAAATCCATCCACATCTGGCGCATTTCGGCGTCCAGCGGCGTGCGGCTTGAGTTGGGCAGCTCAATGGTGACGACCGGCACACCCTTGTGAACACCGCCATAGTTGCCCAGCGAGCCGGGGAAGATGCCGACTTGGTCAAGGTACAGACGCCCCAGCCGCGACGGTGGCACCGAGGGGCCGTCAAAATCAAGCACGCCATAGGGTGCGTGGATGCTGACGATCAGATGGGGTTTGAAACCATTCATCTCGTTGTACAAAAACTTGGATTCCGGCTCTGACAAGGGCTTCAGACCAGGCCAGCGGCGCGGGTCTTTGGCGGTGCGTTTTTCCCAATAATCTTTGGCATCGCGATTCCAGTTGGGGGTGGGAAAGTTGCGGTTCAAATCAACTCCACGGGCATTGACGCGCTGTGGTTTGGCGCTGAAGACGCCGTCCGGGTTGAGCATGGGGACAAACCGCCAGTGAATGACTTGGGGCGTGTCCAAGGGTGCCTGACCGGCGAGCTTGATCCAGTGCAGGGCCAACGCGGCTGACGACAACTCATCGCCATGCATGGCCCCTACCACCAGCACCCGCAAGTTGGGATGCTCAGGCTTGATCTCGCGCACCCACAGGTTTCGCCCTTTGACGGATCGTCCAGCCGTGGGCTTTAACTGGGCCTGCTCGCACAGTTCGCGCGCAACATTAGGCAACCTCTCGGCAAAATCAGGACAGGGGCTTTTAGATAAAGCGCTGCCAGCTATGCATAACATAGCGAGAAAACTCAGAAAAAAACGAAAAAAAGACATCTTTTGATTTTAGTGGGCCAATGCTGAGTGCACACCCAGCGCGTTTTTTGTCATGTCAATTGAAAAAATAGGCCGTTGAGAAAGTCTCTTGAGTTTACAGCGCCGTCAAGACATGCCCTGCCAAAAAGTGGATGGTTAGGGCATCGACTCCACCAGTCGCCCAAATGTTCCATACTTTTTCAGACAAGTCACAAGATCTGGATAAAAACGCGCAAAAACGCGTAAACACACCACAACTCCACACTACACAACGCTGCCAGCGAATTAGACTGTGCCAATGTGTCAATTGCTTGGAATGAACAGCCGCTTACCCGCCAGCCTGACCCTGAGCTTTAGCGGGTTTTCACAGCGCGGGGGCTGCACCGACCACCATTCGGACGGCTGGGGCATTGCATTTTTTGAAAGTGATGGCCTCACCCCCGGAAGGGCTGCACGCCATTTTGTCGACAAGGAAAGTGCTGCCACCTCGCCGATTGCGCAGATGCTGCGCACCTACCCGATCAAAAGCCACAATGTGGTGGCCCATGTGCGCAAGGCCACGGTGGGTGCCGTCACACTGGAAAACTGCCACCCCTTTGTGCGTGAACTGTGGGGACGCTATTGGGTGTTCGCCCACAACGGCGACCTCAAAAACTACGCCCCAACCTTGCACGGCAGCTTTCGCCCGGTTGGCAGCACCGACAGTGAGCTGGCTTTTTGCTGGCTGATGCAGGAGATGGCCAAGTCCCATGCAGGCGTTCCCAGCGTGGAGGAACTCAGCCAGACGCTGGCCGAACTGGTGCCTCAGATTTCAAAATACGGCATTTTCAACTTTCTGCTGAGCAACGGCCAGGCCCTGTGGGCACACGCCAGCACCCGGCTGCATTACGTGCTGCGCCAACATCCCTTCACGCAAGTGCACCTGAAAGACAAGGACGTGGATGTGGACTTGGCCGATCTCAACGGCCCACATGACCGCTTGGCCATTGTGGTGACAGAACCCTTGACCACCAACGAAAACTGGCACGCCATGGCACCGGGCGAGTTTCAGGTTTTTGTGGACGGTGTGCCGACGGGATGCGTCAGCGCTTGAGGGCGTATTCGATCGCATCCACAAACATGGCGGCCACGTCAAACCCGGTTTGGTCGAAAATTTCCTGAAAACAGGTGGGGCTGGTCACGTTGATTTCTGTCAGGCTGTCGCCAATCACGTCCAGCCCGACCAGCAGCAAGCCCCGCTCGTTGAGCACAGGACCAATGGATTCAGCAATGAAACGGTCACGCGCCGTCAAGGCTTGGGCCACGCCTTTGCCGCCGGCCGCCAGGTTGCCGCGCACTTCACCGCCCTGTGGAATGCGGGCCAGGCTGAAGGGAACCGGTTTGCCACCGATGACCAAAACGCGCTTGTCGCCGGCTGCAATTTCGGGCAAGAATTTTTGCACCATCAGGCTTTGGGCACCATGGCGGTTCAGCGTCTCACTGATGGAGCCCAGGTTCAAGCCATCCGGGCGGACACGAAAGATGCCCATGCCACCCATGCCGTCGAGCGGTTTGAGGATGATGTCGCCGTGCTCGGCATGAAAACGCTTGATGTCGGCCTCGTTGCGCGTGACCAGGGTCGGGCCGATGAACTGCGAAAACTCCATGATGGCGAGCTTTTCCGGGTGGTCGCGCAGCGCGCGCGGTTTGTTGAACACCCGCGCCCCCTCGCGCTCGGCCTGCTCCAGCAGGTGGGTAGCGTAGAAAAACTCGCTGTCAAACGGCGGGTCTTTGCGCATAAGGATCGCATCAAAGTCTTTGAGCGCCACGGCGCAGGTTTGATCAACGGTGAACCACTGCAGTGGCTGCCCCGTGAGCGTGATATGGCGCACATGGGCCATGACCTGCCCCCCGGTCTGCCACATCACATCCTGCGGTTCGCAAGCGGCCACACTGTGGCCGCGCCTTTGCGCCTCGCGCAGCATGGCAAAGGTGGTGTCCTTGTAGATCTTGAAGGATTCAAGCGGGTCTGCAATGAAAAGAAGCTTCATAAATACTACAAAAATAATAGCAAACTATGCCCGCAGGATGTGCGGGAAGTGCCAAAAACGGCATCAAATTTCGATCTTGGAGCCCAGCTCCACCACCGAGTTGTTGGGCAGTTTCAAAAAGTCTGCCGCCGCACTGGCATTGCGATGCATTTGGGCAAACAGCTTTTCCCGCCACTGCGCCATGCCGCTGCCAATGGTCGGCACGATGGTATCGCGCGACAGGAAATAGCTGGTAGTCATGGGGTCCAGCCCACAGCCACAGTTCTGCATGTGCTTGAGCGCCTTGGGCACATCGGGATCGTTTTTGAAGCCATAGTGGATCACCACCTGCCAGCAATCATGGCCCAGCGATTCAATCACCAGGCGCTTGTCCATGCCAATCCATGGCACCTCATGGTTGCGCACTGTGACAAACAGGTTGTTATGGTGCAGTACCTTGTTGTGTTTAAGGTTGTGCAGCATGGCATTGGGCACCGTACCCGGTTCGGCAGTCAAAAATATGGCGGTGCCTTCTACCCGGGCGGGGGGGCTGACGAACACGGCCTCCAGAAAACTGACCAGATCAATGGCCTCGGCCTTGAGCTTGATGTTGAGCAGGCGCCTGCCGTCCTTCCAGGTCGCCATGAGCGTGAAAATGGCACCGGCAATCATGAGCGGGAACCAGCCACCTTCGAACAATTTGAGCAAATTGGAGGCCCAAAATGCAAAATCAACAATAAAGAAGAAGCCCGTGGCACCGATGCACAGCGCCAGCGGGTATTTCCAGCTGTAGCGAATCACGAAGAAGGTCAAAATGGTGGTGATCAACATGTCGGTACACACTGCAATGCCGTAAGCCGCCGCCAGGTTGCTGGACGACTTGAACAGCACCACCGCCACCACAATCGCCACAAACAAGCCCCAATTGACAAACGGCAGGTAAATCTGCCCGGTGTCTTTCACGCTGGTGTGCATGATCTGCAGGCGGGGTAAATAACCCAGCTGAATGACCTGCTTGGTCACCGAAAAGGCACCGGTGATCAACGCCTGCGAAGCGATCACCGTCGCCATCGTGGCCAGAACCACCAGCGGCACCAGCGCCCAGCCCGGTGCCATCATGTAAAACGGATTTTTCACGGCCGCCGGGTTGTTCAGCAGCAAAGCGCCCTGACCAAAGTAGTTGAGGATGAGCGCTGGCATCACGATGAAAAACCAGGCCACCCGGATCGGTTTTTTGCCGAAATGCCCCATATCGGCGTACAGCGCTTCGCCACCCGTGACGCACAGCACCACCGCACCCAAAATGATGAAGGTGGTACCGGGGTTGTTCCACATGAAGCCCAGCGCGTAATGGGGGCTGATGGCCCACAAAATGGCCGGATTGGTGACAATGTGCGTCACCCCCAGTGCCGCAATGCAGGCAAACCACACCAGGGTGATCGGTCCGAAGAACTTGCCAATGCCGCTGGTGCCGTGTTTTTGCACCGCGAACAGTGCAAACAAAATGACCAGGGTCAGCGCAATAATGTATTTTTTGAAGGTGGGCGACACCACTTCCAAGCCTTCCACGGCAGAAAGCACCGAAATCGCCGGGGTGATCACACCATCGCCATAAAACAAACAGGTGCCAAATATGCCAACAATCAGCAATACACGGCGCAGCTTGGGCCGGTGTTTGACCGATTGCGAGGCCAGCGCGAGCATGGCCACCAGGCCGCCCTCGCCGTTATTGTCCGCACGCAGCACCAGGGCCACGTACTTGATGGACACGATCACCGTCAGGGTCCAGACAAAAATCGACAGAATGCCGTAAATGTTGTCAGGCGTCAGGGGCACGTGGCCGTGGGCGAAGACTTCTTTGACAGCGTACAAAACACTGGTGCCGATGTCGCCGTAAACAACGCCGATGGCACCCAGTGTGAGCGCGGAGAGGGATGATTTGGATGCTGACACAAATTCACCCCGCGCTTAATGCCAGCCGGGGTTCCGTTTCATTTGGGAGCGCTATTTTGCGCCTATTCATAAACCTCGGCCTCGGGGTCGGTCGCCTCCAGCTCGTAACTGCACGCGAGCATCGCCAAACGGCCCAACACGCCGTACATGTAAAAACGGTTGGGCACACTGGCACCGGGCTTGACACCCGGCTGTGGCAGGTGGGTGCTTTGCTCAAAGGCCAGAGGCACAAAACTCTCGCCTGCCACACTGAGGTCTTCATCCGCGCCGCGGCCTGCATGAATGCGGTAAAACCCGCCCACCACATACCGGTCCATCGTGTACACCACGGGCTCGGCCACTGCATCGTTCAAACGCTCCCGGGTCAGCACACCCTCCTGAATCAGCAGGTCCAGGTTTGAATTCGCCGCCGCTGTGTGAAGGGGAGACTGCCGGATCAATGCAGCCAGGTCATTGGCATCACGCACGGTGACCGAGCCCATGCCCGCATGGTCAGACTTGAGCACCACAAAAGGCTTCTCCTTGATGCCGTACTCCTTGTACTTGCGCCGAATTTTGGCCAGCACCGAATCCACATGGCTGCGCAAGCGTGCCAGGCCCTCGTCGTCACCCACATTGACCTGCGAACAGGACTCAAACAGGGGGTTGATCAGCCATGGGTCCACCCCCAGCAATTTGCCCATGCGTTTGGCGACTTCCTCGTAGCACTTGAAATACCGGCTCCTGCGCCGTGTGGTCCAGCCCGCGTGCAGGGGGGGCAACAGGTACTGCTCGTGGATTTCTTCCAGAATGCCGGGCACACCTGAAGTCAAATCGTTGTTCAGCAAAATGGTGCAGGGGTCAAAGTCCTTGACGCCCAGACGGCGTTTGCCGCGAATGACCGGCTCCAGCGTGACGCTTTCACCATGGGGCAACTCAATCGTGGTCGTCTTCTTGATTGCGGGGTCAATCGAACCAATGCGCACATTCAGACCGGCCATGTGAAAAATGCGCCGCAATTGGGCCAGACTGGACAGATAAAACGTGTTTTTGGACGCGTTTTCGGGAATCAGGAGCAGATTGCGCGCTTCGGGGCAGATTTTTTCAATCGCAGCCATGGCGGCCTGCACCGCCAGCGGCAACATCTCGGGGGTGAGATTGTTCCAGCCACCGGGGAATAAATTGGCCTCAATCGGGGCCAGCTTGAACCCGGCGTTGCGAATGTCCACCGCGCTGTAAAACGGCGGCGTGTGCTCCATCCACTCCAGCCGGAACCAGCGTTCAATCGCCGGCATGGAGTCCAGAATGCGCTGTTCAAGCTCGCTGACCGGGCCGGTCAGGGCCGTGACAAGATGGGGAACCATTTTTTTAACTCCTTACTTCACCATCACCCAGCACAACGTACTTCAGCGAGGTCAGGCCCTCGATGCCGACCGGGCCACGGGCGTGAAATTTGTCGGTGCTGATACCAATTTCAGCACCCAGACCGTACTCAAAGCCATCGGCAAAGCGGGTGCTGGTGTTGACCATGACGCTGCTGGAGTCCACCTCACGCAAAAAGGCCTGGGCGTGCAGGTGGTCGCGCGTGAGGATGGCGTCGGTGTGGTGGGATGAATAGCGGTTGATGTGGGCAATGGCCTCGTCCACGCCTTGCACCACCTTGATGCTGATGACGGGGGCCAGATACTCCTCGTACCAGTCGCTCTCTTGGGCTGGCACCAGTTTGGGGGCAAGCACCGGGGCGTCATTTGCTACAGAATTAGTAGCTACTCGCGCAGGTTCTACGTGCGCAAGAGGCGAATTTGACTGCAAAATTTCGAGCGCTTGCGGGTCGCAGCGCATCTCCACGCCCTTGGCGGCAAAAACCTTGCCAATCAAGGGCAGGAACTCGGCCGCCACACCGCGCGCCACCAGCAGGCTTTCGGCGGCGTTGCAGGGGCTGTACTTGTTGGTCTTGGCGTTGTCCACCACCTTGAGCGCCATGGCCAGGTCGCAGGGGTCATCCACGTACACATGGCAGTTGCCGTCCAGGTGCTTGATGACGGGCACCTTGGCCCCCGCGCTGATGCGCTCGATCAGCCCCTTGCCGCCGCGCGGAATGATCACATCCACATACTGCGGCATGGCGATCAGCTGGCCCACCACCTCGCGGTCGGTGGTTTGCACCATTTGAACGGCATCGACCGGCAAACCGCTCTCCTGGAGCGCCTGCTGCACCAGTTTGGCCAGTGCCTTGTTGGATTCAATCGCCTCCGAACCTCCGCGCAAAATACAGGCGTTGCCGCTCTTGATGGACAAACTGGCGGCCTCGATCGTCACATTCGGGCGACTCTCGAAAATCATGCCGAACACGCCAATCGGCACGCGCATCTGCCCTACCCGGATGCCGCTGGGCTGTTGGCGCAAGCCGATGAGTTCACCAATCACATCCGCCATGCTGGCCAGTTGCTCGCAGCCCTGCGCGCAGGTTTCCAGCACCTTGGGAGTCAGTTTGAGCCGGTCCACCATCGGCGCGGCCAGCCCGGCGGCCACGGCGCGCTCGATGTCCCGGGCGTTGTCCACCTGCAAAGCTTGCACGTTCTCGCGCAAGAGGCGGGCCAGATGGCGAAGCGCTATGTTTTTAGTAGCTGCTTGCGCACGTGCCATAAGCGCAGAAGCCACTTTTGCCTGCAACCCTAAGGTGTTGGTGTAATCTGTGATGTTGATTGCGTTCATGGTGGGATGCGGACTCTGAAGAGTTCAAGCCATTCAATTAGTGGTTGCGCTGATTGGGTTGCACATCGTTCAGGATGTGGCAAGGAACAAGGCCTCAGGGGGGGCCAAGGGAGTTGGGATGCGCTGCGATGCACCAGGTTTACACCCGACTACCAGCGCCCGCCTGTTCCTATTCTATGTTTGCACGCTTGCTTGACCTGAAAATACAAACTTTCATGATGCCAGGTGCTGCGCATTGGGAATCATGAAAGTCAGGCTGCATTGCGCTTGCCCCGTGTTAAATCGACGCCCAATTGCTTTAATTTGCGATAAAGATGTGTTCTCTCAAGGCCGGTTTTTTCCGCCACTCGGGTCATGGAGCCATTTTCTCTGGCAAGGTGGTATTCAAAATAGGCTTTCTCGAACTCATCACGGGACTCACGCAAGGGCTTGTCAAGCATGAAGCTTTGCTGGGATTGGGGCCCCGCGTCTGCAACACTCGACACCCCGGCATGAACAGGAGACACACCGGAATCGACCACCTGCAACAACGGTTGTGGCATCAAGGGCATTGAAAGCTTGCGAACCGTGCCACGGGCCAAACCCTGTTCGACCGCTTTGAGCAGCTTTTGCATGGTGATGGGCTTCTCCAGAAATGCCATCGCACCGATCTTGGTGGCCTCGACGGCAGTGTCAATGGTGGCATGGCCACTCATCATGATCACCGGCATCGTCAGAACGCCGGTGGAGGACCACTCCTTGAGCAGGGTCACGCCGTCGGTATCGGGCATCCAGATGTCAAGCAGAACCAAATCAGGTCGATCACGCAACCGGGCGGCTCGCGCTTGCGCTGCATTTTCTGCAACTTCAACACTGTGCCCCTCATCGTTCAGGATTTCCGACAACAGATCGCGGATACCCAGCTCATCATCTACCACCAATATGTTTGCCATGATTTGTCTTGCCTCTTGAATGTTCTTGTATCGCCCAGCTATTTTTCACGTTAAACCGGAACGACATTTTCAATGGCGAATGATAACGACACTTGAGCGCCTACCACCTTCCCATCGGCGACGCGGTTGGCAATATCGACGCGGGAGCCGTGCTCATCGGCAATTTTTTTGACCACAGCCAGCCCCAATCCGGTGCCTTTGGCCTTGGTGGTGACATAGGGCTCAAACGCCCGTTTAAGAATATGCTCTGGAAACCCGGTGCCGCCATCCAGAACAGTGAGCCGAACCCGCCGGGCACTGTCGGTGCAATGCGTCTTGATGAGCACCCCCGATCCTTCCGCGCCGGGGCCTGCGGATTCGGTTGAGTCCTGCGCATTTTGTAGCAGGTTATGCATCACCTGCCGCAGTTGTTGCGCATCGCCAAGCACCCGGGGGCAGTTTGGATCAAGCTCCATTCGCACCGGGACCCGTGCATTTTCACTGGCATACATTTGCAACACTTCCGCCACCAGGGCATTCAAATCAATCGATTTGAGTTCTGCCGCTGGAAGCCGGGCATAGTCCCGAAATTCATTCACCAGCCGCTTCATGGCGTCAACCTGGTCCACAATGGTTTTGACGGACTTGGTCAGCAGGGCCAGTTCTGTTGGGGCCAGTTTGTCCGCCAGCTTCATTTCCAAACGCTCGGCCGACAACTGTATGGGAGTCAGGGGGTTCTTGATTTCGTGTGCCAAGCGTCTGGCAACTTCCCCCCAAGCCTGCGAACGCTGTGCCGACACGATTTCAGAAATATCATCAAAGACCAATAACCTGTTTGCGCCCGGTAGTTCTGCGCCACGAGCTACCAAAACAATAGCATTCTGAATTTCCCTGCCCAGTTGTTCGGCGCTTGACCTGCCGATTTCAAAAGATTTCTGCCAGTGGTCCTGGCCATGTTCGAGGCGAGCACTCTGGAACGAGTCAAACTGGGCTTGAACATTTTCACCAAACGCCTGCAACCCTTCAATATCGACCAGACGGTGCCCCTCAAAGGACGCCGCTGGTACCTTGAGAATGCGTGAAGCCCCCGGATTGGATGACTGGATGATTCCACGCGCGTCAAGCACCATGACCCCTGCCGTCAAATTGTCCAATATGGTTTGCAAATTGGCTCGTGCGGCATTGACCTGCTCCATGCTGGCCTGAACCGCCTGCCTTGCATCAGCGAGTTGCTGGGTCATTTGGGAGAATGACCTCGTCAAGCCACCGAGTTCGTCCGTGCCGTGCAAAAAGGCTTTGGGCGTTAAATCGCCCGCCGCAACTTGCCGCACACCATCGGCGAGCAGCAGCAAAGGGCGCGCAATCTGATTGCCCAGCAAAACGGCCAGCAAAACAGCACCGAACACCGCCAAAAACAGGCTCAGCGTCAGGGTTCCGATGTACATGCGGCGCAGGCCTTCGCGCGCAAGCGCCCGCTCCTGGTACTCCCGGTTTGCCTCTGTAACCGCCAACGCGTTTGCCACCAGCGTAGGCGGCAAACGCTGGGTAACCAGAAGAAAACGGGACTCACCCAAAATGGAGACACTGGTGCTGGCAACGAGCACCAGAGCCTTGATGCGTGCATCTGGAGCCACCCCGGCAACAACATCATCCAGCCCTTCAATCCAGGAGAAGGCACGCTGTGACCGGGCCTGGCGAAACTGCTGCGCACTCGGACGATCCGGACTGAGTTGGTACCTTGAATCTCCTGCCGCCGCAATCAGTTGCCCTGAAGCACTCCACAGCAACAAGTCATTGGCACCGAGTTGCTCGCGCGCGCGCTCCAGTGACAAGACCGGGTTGACATCCCGTGCGTCTGCCAGCTGCTGCGCCGACGCCCGCGCTTTGCCCACCAAATCAGCGGCCAATGTTTCGAGCGTCACCCGGCCCAGACTCACACCGGCATCGAGCGCCCCCTCCACCTTGACGTCAAACCAGCTTTCAATGGAGCGCGACACAAACTGGTAGGAAACCACGTAAATCAAAACACCGGGGGCAAACCCAGCAAGCGCAAAAACGGCTGCCAGCCTGACCAGCAACCGGCTGCCAAACTTGCCCTGGCGCAATCGCTTCATCAGGCGATAGGCCATCCACACGATCACGATCAACAAAAAACTTGCCACCACCACATTCAACGCAAAAAGCCGCGCGTAATTGGCTTCGTACATTTCCCGGTTGGAGGTTGCTTGCGTAAGAAGAAACAAAAGTACAAGCCCGACAGCCACCATGGCGGCCATGGCCACACCAATCGTCCAGCGAACAGCATTTGAATGCTTCACGGTGACCCGGGACGTTGCTGTGGCCATCTTGCCGACAACCATCACGGGCTGGATTCCAGGACAAGCGGCTGGACGTGGGACATCGAGATATTCCACTCTGACTGCCCCAGCGTACCGATCTGCAAGGGTCGCGGCAACTGCGAGGCATCCAAGCGGAATCTGAAGTCAACCCAATGGCGGCGCTCCAGCTCCATCCCGGTAACGTCTGCAATCTTCCAGCGCGACAGTCTCTGGACCGCAGCCAGCGCATCGGTCAGCGAGTCAAAGGTCTGGTTCAGGGCAACCCCCAAACCGGTATTGGTCATGAGACCCGAAGCCACATTGAGTCGCCACCGACGCGTCAGAGGTTGAAAGGTCAGGCGCATGTGTCGCTCTGTACTGACGATTTTTTTATTCATCCAGTACCAACGCTCCCGTGTAACCTCCGCTTCGGCCACGAACACGACCGCCACACCCTTCATGAGGGCTTCTTCCACGGCGGTCGGCAACTCAAATTGAAGTTCTGTGGAAAGCAAGATGGCGTCACCTGCCCTCTCGAGTCGAAACCGGGAGATTTCCGGTGCCGTGGCCTGGGCCCACGTGACCCCAGCCGCGCCGAACATCAGACACGCAAACGCCAGCAACCCGATGAACTTAGTCCAGGTGTTTTTCAAGCAATGCGTAATAGAAGCCGTCTTGGTCACCCAAAGGATTGTCCGGGACAGCGTCGCTGTTGTGAGCAGCAGGAGGTACTAAATGGCCGGGTGAAGGCAGTAATGTGGCTTGGGTGTTGTGCGCAAGAAACGTTTGTATCTGCATCTCCCCTTCATCCTTGAACACAGAACAGGTGCAATAAAGCAAACGTCCGCCGGGTTTGAGCAAGGCCCACAAGCTTGTAAGCAAGCTAGCCTGGATGGCGGCAAGCTGGGAGATATCCGATTCCCTGCGCAACCAGCGAATATCCGGGTGCCGCCTGACAATGCCGGAGGCAGAGCAAGGAGCATCCAGCAAAATGGCGTCAAACAGCTGACCATCCCACCAAGTCGCTACATTGGCGGCATCTGCCACCACAATACGGGCTTGCAGGTGCAATCGATGCAAGGTCTGGTGAATTCGCTCGCAACGGGCTGAATCGACATCCAAAGCCGTGACAGCGCCGTCTGCTATTTCCAGCAAGTGCGCGGTTTTACCACCTGGCGCAGCACAGGCATCCAATACGCGCAGTGGATGCTCCGACCGCAAGCCGGTTAACAGCAATGGGGCGGCCAGTTGGGCGGCTGCATCCTGCACCGACACAACACCCTCTGAAAAGCCGGGTAACTTTTGAACGGGCTTGGGCTGGTCCAACGTGACACCACTGACGCCAACACCTGCTGCCGTCATTCCCGCTTCTTGCAGTTTTTGCAAATAGGCCGGCACAGTTGAGCGCCGTGCATTGACGCGCAGCGTCATTGGGGCATGGCGGTTATTGGCCATCAAAATGGCCTGCCAGCTTTGGGGCCATTCATTTCTGAGTCGGTCAATCCACCATTTTGGATGATTCCATACAGCCACCGGGTCTTTTTCAGTCATGGCAATAAGCGTGTCGCGTTCCCGAAGAAAGCGTCGCAAACAAGCATTGACAAAATTGGCTTGCATTCGGGTCGCCGGGCTCTTCTTGGCGGCGTCCACCGCCTGATTAACCAATGTGAACGCATCGTAGGGAGCATCATCCTCCCGCCATACCAGTGCCAAGGCGGCACACAGCAAAGCATCAACCGGTGGTGGTGCCGCGCGACCAACCAGTTGCTGGCGCAGAGCCTGTGCCCGCCCCAATGAACGTAAAACATGAAATACCAAGGCTTGCACACCGGGTCGCAAGTCGGTATGAACCTCATCCAACGCGGCAGTTCCTGACTTACCAGAACGAATTGCCACCAAGACGGCAGCGACTGCTTGTAACTGGCGCCACAAGGGAATTTGTTGTTCGTTCATGTGAGTCCGCTTTGCTAAATGGACTGCGCCGGTTTGAAATCGAAAATCCATGCCAATAACAAAGCTGGAAATTGGCCTATGGCCTCGTTGTAATCCAAAACAAGCCGGTTAAATTCTGACTGGGCCATTTCCACCTGAATGGTAATGTGCGCCCATTGCGCCAGAAAGTCATCGGGCAGCGTAGGCCCCGCCAGATCATCCGGCAAACACCGAAGGCGCTCCCACGACAAACCCAAGGTTCCGTGCGCCGTACTCAAAGCACTCATGGCCGGACCATCCAGAGGCTGAAGATGAACTGCCCGCAAGGAGGCACCAAATTGCTCAACCGCTGCCGACAACCCCTGCCATGCAATCAAAAAACCATCATTTTGGGTCGCACAATCATCCAACAATTGTTGGCTGCCCAAGCCCAGACCGTGCGCCCTCACCGCCACGATGTACTGGTCAAACAAACCCTCCAGCAGCGCGAATGACGCAATGGCCTTAGAGCGCAGACGTACCAGACGGTTGTAGGCACCTACAAACCAAAATACCAACACGGCGCAAACAATCCAGAGCAAGACAGAATCATTCATGTGGGAAAAGCCCAAATTTGACCCAGATAACAAGCGAAAAACGCCTCAAGCCCCTAATAAATGGGACTTGAGGCGTATGCCTTGAGCAACAGCAAATTGCAAACTACTCGGTTTGTGCACCTTCGCTGGCAGATTCAGTCTCGGCGGTTCCCGCAAGCTCCAATGCCTCAGCATCAGCAATGGCACGACGCTCGGCGTCATCCATGCTCTCGCGTACTTTGCGAGCCTCGTGATAGGCCAAGCCAGTGCCAGCCGGAATCAGTCGGCCGACAATCACGTTTTCCTTCAAGCCGCGCAATTCATCCCGTTTGCCCATAATGGCAGCTTCGGTCAGCACACGCGTTGTTTCCTGGAAGGACGCCGCGCTGATAAAACTGTCAGTCGACAGTGACGCTTTGGTAATACCGAGCAGCAAATTGGTGTAGGTCGCTGGAATTTTCCCTTCGCCACGCAATGCGTCATTGGTATTGAGCATTTCGGAGCGCTCGACTTGTTCGCCATTGATGTACCTGGAATCTCCCGCGCTCTCGACCACCACCCGGCGCAACATCTGGCGAACAATCACTTCAATGTGCTTGTCGTTGATCTTCACACCCTGCAAGCGGTAGACATCTTGTACCTCGTCCACAATGTAGCGAGCCAGTTCTTCCGAGCCGAGCAGCCGCAAGATGTCCTGTGGATCAGCGGGACCGTCCACAACACTTTCGCCCTTGTTAACGACCTGGCCTTCATGCACCAAGATGTTCTTTTCCTTGGGCACGAGTTCTTCCCAGACGGAGCCTTCAGGATCCGTGATTTGCAAACGAATTTTGCCTTTGGTCTCTTTACCGAAGGACACGGTACCCGTCATTTCGGCCAAAACGCCTTTGTCTTTCGGCGAACGCGCCTCAAACAACTCAGCAACCCGCGGCAAACCACCGGTAATGTCGCGCGTTTTCTGGCCCTCGATCGGAATACGCGCCAACACCTCGCCAGGACCTACATCCTGACCGTCACGAACCTGAACCAGAGCCCCCACCGGGAACCCGATGGTCACGGAATGGTCGGTGCCCGGAATCTTCACCTCGTTGCCGGAGGCGTCAATCAACTTGACCTGTGGCCGGATGACTTTGGCCGAACCACGGCGCTTCGGATCAATCACAACCAAGGTGGAAAGCCCTGTCACCTCGTCCACCTGCCTCGCAACTGTCAGCCCTTCTTCGACATTTTCGAACTGGGCCTTACCTGCAAACTCGGTAATGATCGGGCGCGTCAGCGGATCCCAATTGGCAAGAATGGTGCCCGACTTGATGGTCTGATCTGCTTTCACCGCCAGCACCGCGCCATACGGTACCTTATGGCGTTCACGTTCACGACCATGCTCATCATGAATGACGATTTCACCCGAACGGGAAATCACCACCAGTTCTTTCTTGCCATTCGTCACATAGCGCATGGTGGCATTGAAGCCGATGCTGCCGTTTGATTTGGCCTCCACGCTAGACGCAATGGCGGCACGCGAAGCGGCACCACCAATGTGGAAAGTGCGCATGGTCAACTGCGTGCCTGGCTCACCGATGGACTGCGCAGCAATGACACCCACTGCCTCACCGCCATTGACCAAGCCACCCCTACCGAGATCGCGACCGTAACATTTGGCACAAATACCAAAACGAGTTTCGCAAGTCAGCGCGGTACGCACTTTGACTTCATCGACGCCAGCGACTTCAAGCTCATCAATCAAATCTTCGTCCAGCATGGTGCCGGCAACGGCCAGAACGGAACGATTCTCTGGGTGAAGAACATCATCTGCGGTTGTGCGTCCCAAAATACGATCACGCAAGGACTCAATAACTTCACCGCCCTCAACGATGGCTCGCATCAGATAGCCACCATGGGTGCCACAGTCTTGCTCGGTCACCACCAAGTCTTGCGTCACATCCACCAAACGACGTGTCAGGTAGCCTGAATTGGCCGTTTTCAACGCCGTATCCGCGAGACCTTTACGGGCACCGTGGGTTGAGATGAAGTATTCCAACACATTCAGACCTTCACGGAAGTTCGCCGTAATTGGGGTCTCAATGATGGAGCCGTCTGGTTTGGCCATCAAGCCGCGCATACCGGCCACCTGCCGAATCTGAGCCGCAGAACCACGGGCACCCGAGTCAGCCATCATGTAAATGGAGTTGAAGGACTCCTGCTGAACCTGATTGCCATGACGGTCAATCACCTGTTCTTTGGAAAGCTGCGCCATCATGACCTTGGACACTTCGTCCCCAGCCTTGCCCCAAATGTCCACCACCTTGTTGTAGCGCTCGCCAGAGGTCACCAAGCCCGATGTGTACTGTTGCGCGATTTCCTTAACTTCTTTTTCGGCGCGATCAATGATGCCCTGCTTTTCAGTCGGCACCAGCATGTCATCAATACAGATCGAGATGCCGGCCTTGGTTGCCAGTCGGAATCCATATTGCAGCAGCTTATCGGCAAACACAACTGTATCTTTCAGTCCGCATTTGCGGAATGAGACATTGATGAGCTTTGAAATTTCCTTTTTCTTCAGCGCTTTGTTGATATTTGCAAACGGAAGTCCCTTGGGCAATATTTCCGACAACAAAGCACGGCCCGCAGTGGTTTCATAAAGCTTGGTAGAAGGAACCAACTCACCTGTTTCTTTGTTCTTGGTGTACTCGGTCAGTCGCACGTTGATGCGAGCAGTCAGTTCTACCTCGCCCGCGTCAAAAGCACGCTGGACTTCACCAATATCGGAAAAGATCAACCCTTCTCCCTTGCCATTGATGCGGTCGCGGGTCGTGTAGTACAAACCCAGCACAACGTCTTGCGACGGCACAATCGACGGCTCACCGTTGGACGGAAACAGCACGTTGTTGGAGGCCAGCATCAGCGTTCGGCACTCCACCTGCGCTTCCACCGACAGGGGTACGTGAACTGCCATCTGGTCACCGTCGAAGTCGGCATTGAAGGCCGCACAAACGAGGGGATGCAGCTGAATGGCCTTGCCTTCGATCAAGATAGGCTCAAACGCCTGAATACCCAAACGGTGCAAAGTAGGCGCTCGGTTGAGCATCACGGGGTGCTCTTTAATGACCTCTTCCAGAATGTCCCACACCACCGGCGTGCCCGTTTCAACTTCCTTCTTGGCCGCTTTGATGGTGGTGGCAATCCCCATGGCCTCCAAACGCGCGAAGATGAAAGGCTTGAACAATTCGAGCGCCATCAGCTTGGGCAAGCCACACTGGTGAAGCTTGAGTGTTGGACCCACCACAATCACGGAACGACCGGAGTAGTCAACGCGCTTACCGAGCAAGTTCTGGCGGAAACGGCCCGATTTACCTTTGATCATGTCGGCCAATGACTTGAGCGCACGCTTGTTGGCACCCGTCATTGCTTTACCGCGGCGACCGTTGTCCAGCAGTGAATCCACCGCCTCTTGCAACATGCGCTTTTCATTGCGCGCAATGATCTCGGGTGCCTTGAGTTCAAGCAGACGGCGTAAACGGCTGTTGCGATTGATCACACGACGGTACAAATCATTCAGGTCCGACGTGGCAAAACGTCCACCATCCAGTGGCACCAGTGGACGCAAATCAGGTGGCAACACTGGCAAAACTTCCAGCACCATCCACTCGGGTTTGATGCCGGATTTTTTGAATGCCTCAAGCAATTTCAGACGCTTGGTGTTCTTCTTGATCTTCAGCTCAGAACCGCTGGGGTCATTGCGAAGTTTTTCGATCGAACCGTCAATGTCAATGCTTTGCAACAAATCCTTGATGCCTTCAGCGCCCATCTTGGCCTGAAACTCGTCACCGTACTCTTTGAATTTGGCATCAAAGTCATCTTCCGACATGATGCTGAACTTCTTCAGAGGAGTCATACCTGGATCTGTGACGACATACGCTTCAAAATAAAGCACCCGTTCAATGTCACGCAAAGTCATGTCCAGCACCAAGCCCAAACGGCTTGGCAAGGATTTCAGGAACCAGATGTGCGCGCAAGGTGCGGCCAAATCGATGTGCCCCATGCGCTCCCGGCGCACTTTGGTTTGGGTGACTTCAACGCCACACTTCTCACAAATCACACCACGGTGCTTGAGCCGCTTGTATTTACCGCACAAGCACTCATAGTCCTTGATGGGGCCAAAAATTTTTGCGCAAAACAGACCATCGCGTTCAGGCTTGAACGTACGGTAGTTGATGGTCTCGGGCTTTTTGACTTCACCGAAAGACCATGACCGAATTTTCTCGGGCGAGGCCATTCCAATTTTGATGGCATTGAAATGCTCATCGGGCGCAAACTGCTTGAACAGGTCGAGTAATGATTTCATGTTAAATCCTTTTCTTGTCCGTGCTTAGCTTCGTTCCAACTCGATATCGATACCGAGTGAGCGTATTTCTTTGACCAGCACGTTGAACGATTCCGGCATGCCAGCTTCGATCGAGTGTTCACCTTTGACGATGCTTTCGTAAACTTTGGTACGACCCTGCACGTCATCTGATTTGACGGTGAGCATTTCCTGCAAGGTATATGAAGCACCGTACGCTTCAAGTGCCCAGACCTCCATCTCACCAAAGCGTTGGCCACCGAACTGTGCCTTGCCACCCAGCGGCTGCTGCGTCACCAAGCTGTACGGCCCGGTTGAACGTGCATGCATCTTGTCGTCAACCAAGTGGTGCAACTTCAGCACATGCATGTAGCCCACTGTAGTGGGGCGCTCAAACGCATCACCGCTTCGACCATCAAACAAATGAGCCTGTGTACGCGTGGTCGTCAACCCTTTGGCCTTGACGATGTCGTCAGGATAGGCCAGTTTGAGCATGCCGCGAATTTCTTCTTCGGTTGCACCATCAAACACCGGGGTGGCAAACGTAGCACCACTGCTCAAGTTACCGGCCATCTCCAGCACTTCCTCATCGGTCAACTTGGAGATGTCTTCCTTGCGTCCCGCACCGTTGTACAGAGTGTCAAGGAATTTTCGCAAATCTGCCAATTTCGACTCTGCCTGCAACATATCGCCTATTCGCTGACCAATGCCTTTGGCAGCCCAACCAAGGTGAACTTCCAGCACCTGCCCAACGTTCATCCGCGAAGGCACACCCAGCGGGTTCAGAACGATGTCACAGGGTGTGCCATCGGCCATATAAGGCATGTCTTCGACCGGAACGATCTTGGAGACCACGCCCTTGTTGCCGTGGCGACCCGCCATCTTGTCACCGGGTTGCAGCCGACGCTTGACGGCAAGATAAACCTTGACCATCTTGAGGACACCTGCTGGCAACTCATCACCTTGCGTCAACTTCTTGCGCTTCTCTTCGAAGGCGAGATCAAAGCTGTGTCGGGTCTGCTCCAGCGAGTTCTTGATGCTCTCCAATTGGGACGCAATTTCATCTTCAGCAGGACGAATATCGAACCAGTGAAATTTTTCGACCGAACTCAAATAGGTCTTGTCGATTTTGGTTCCCTTGGCCAGCTTTTGTGGGCCGCCATTCGCGACTTTACCAAGCAACAATTTTTCGATCCGATCGAACGCATCCAACTCCACAATTCGCAGCTGATCGTTCAGATCCAAACGGAAGCGTTTGAGTTCATCGTCAATGATCTGCTGGGCACGGCGGTCGCGCACAATGCCTTCACGGGTAAACACCTGCACATCAATCACTGTGCCTTGCGAACCTTGGTCAACCCGCAACGAGGTATCTTTCACATCGCTGGCTTTTTCACCAAAAATGGCGCGCAGCAATTTTTCTTCCGGTGTCAGTGTGGTTTCACCTTTGGGGGTGACCTTGCCAACCAAGGTATCGCCAGGCTGCACTTCAGCGCCAACGTAAATGATGCCCGACTCATCCAGACGGTTAAGTTGCTGTTCACTCAAATTGGGAATATCACGGGTGATCTCCTCAGAGCCAAGCTTGGTGTCACGCGCCATGACCACCAACTCTTCGATGTGAATGGAGGTGTAGCGATCTTCCGCTACCACGCGCTCACTGATCAGGATCGAGTCTTCGAAGTTATAGCCGTTCCAAGGCATGAAAGCGACCAGCATGTTCTGACCCAACGCCAATTCACCCAAGTCAGTGGAGGCACCGTCGGCAATGACATCGCCTTTGGCCAGCTTGTCGCCTTTTCGGACAATCGGACGTTGGTGAATATTGGTGTTTTGATTGGAACGCTGGTACTTGATGAGGTTGTAAATATCCACACCCACTTCACCTGCCTGTGCCTCTGCATCGTTGACGCGAATCACCACACGGGTTGCATCGACGTAGTCAACCACGCCACCCCGCGTAGCGGTAACGACCGTTCCGGAGTCAACCGCAGAGACGCGCTCGATACCGGTTCCGACGAAGGCTTTTTCAGGACGCAAAATTGGCACAGCCTGACGCTGCATGTTGGCACCCATCAAGGCGCGGTTTGCATCGTCATGTTCAAGGAATGGAACCAGTGAAGCGGCTACCGACACGATTTGGGATGGCGACACATCCATGTATTGAACACGATCCGGCCCAACAAAAATCGACTCGCCCGCTTCACGCGCTGAAATCAACTCTCCCGTCAACTTGCCTTCCTGGTCCAATGTCGCATTGGCCTGGGCAATCACGTATTTACCTTCTTCAATGGCAGACAGGTAATCTATGTCCATCGTCACCTTGCCGTCCACTACCCGCCGATAGGGTGTTTCAATGAATCCGTATTCATTGAGCCTAGCGTACAGCGCCAGCGAATTGATCAAACCAATATTTGGACCTTCAGGCGTTTCAATGGGACAGACACGACCATAGTGCGTGACATGCACGTCACGCACCTCAAAGCCGGCACGCTCACGCGTCAAACCACCTGGTCCAAGAGCCGACACGCGGCGCTTGTGGGTGATCTCGGACAAAGGATTGGTTTGATCCATGAACTGAGACAGTTGCGAGGCCCCAAAGAATTCCTTCAAAGCTGCCGAAATCGGTTTGCTGTTGATCAGATCATGAGGCATCAGTGGGTCCTGTTCGGCTTGACCCAGTCGCTCTTTAACGGCTTTCTCAATCCGTGCCAATCCGGTGCGGTACTGGTTTTCAGCCAGTTCACCAACACAGCGCACACGCCGATTACCCAAATGGTCAATGTCGTCCACTTCACCGCGACCATTACGCAAATCCACCAGAATCTTGACCACAGCCAAAATATCTTCGTTGGTCAATACCATTGGACCGGTCGACTCAGCACGGCCCATCTTGGCATTGAACTTCATGCGTCCGACACGCGATAAATCGTAGGTATCGGGGTTGTAGAACAGCCGCTGAAATAGCGCCTGCACAGCATCTTCCGTAGGCGGCTCACCGGGACGCATCATGCGATAAATAGCAACACGAGCTGCAAATTCATCAACGGTTTCGTCACTGCGCAGGGTCTGCGAAATATAAGCGCCTTGGTCGAGTTCGTTCGTGTAAATGCATGGCAAGTCTTGCACGCCGGACAAGCGCAACTTTTTGAGCAGTGCGTCCGTGAGTTCTTCATTGGCCTTGGCCAAAATTTCGCCGGTATCAGGGTCAACAATATTGCGAGCTACCACGCGACCGACCAAGAAGTCTTCCGGAACACTGATATGGGTGGTGCCGGATTGCTCCAACTCACGGGTATGACGTGCTGTGACGCGCTTGTCCTTGGCTACGACTACCTTGCCGCTCTTGTCAGTCACGTCGAAACGTGCCACTTCACCACGCAAGCGTTCGGCTACAAACTCCATCTGCGCACCGCTGTCCATCAGACGGAAATTGTCGTTGACGAAGAAATTCGCCAAAATTGATTCATGGTTCAGACCGATGGCCTTGAGCAAGATCGTGACGGGCATCTTGCGTCGGCGATCCACGCGGAAATACAAAATATCCTTGGGGTCAAACTCAAAATCAAGCCATGAACCACGGTAAGGAATGATCCGCGCCGAGAACAGCAACTTGCCGGAACTGTGCGTCTTGCCTTTGTCGTGCTCAAAGAACACGCCAGGGGAACGATGCAACTGGGAAACGATCACGCGCTCGGTGCCATTGATAATAAATGAGCCTTTGCCAGTCATCAGGGGCACTTCACCCATGTAGACTTCTTGCTCCTTGACCTCTTTGACCACCTTGTTTTGCGAAGTGGATGATTCACGGTCATAAATAATCAGTTGCACCTTGGCTCGCACAGCTGAAGCGAAAGTCAGGCCACGGGTTTGGCATTCACGCACATCAAATGCCGGTTTGGCAAGGCTATATTCGAGATACTTCATCTCGACAAAACCATTGTGTGACACGATGGGGAAAGCCGCATCAAAGGCGGCCTGAAGCCCCTCGATCGTGCGCTTTTTAGGGGGAACATCGGCCTGAAGGAAGGCCGTGTAAGCGTCCTTTTGCATCTGCAACAGGTAGGGAATTTCCAGCACGCTGTCGCGGCTGCCAAAATTTTTGCGAATGCGTTTGCGTTCGGTGTATGTGTAAGCCATGAGATCTCCGGGCAAAGACTAAGGAATCCTGGGGGTCCTAGGCGACTGGTGTGTCAATTCTTGGTGATTGGCCACTACCAATCATTGGCGGACGGTCACACCTTGCGTGCAACCCGAACCAAGGCATCTTCTGCAGTCGGGGTCAGAAGACACTGGAAAACACCTGATCTGATGTTTTTCAGTGCGCTCTTACAAGCGCCAAAGGCTGGGGGGCTCTTGTGAAGCACCCCAGCCCTAGACTCAAATAGAATTACTTCAGTTCAGCCTTGGCACCGGCTTCCACCAGTTTCTTCAGAGCTGCATCAGCGTCAGCCTTTGAGATGCCTTCTTTGACGTTCTTTGGAGCGCCATCAACCAGATCCTTGGCTTCTTTGAGGCCCAGACCCGTGATTTCGCGCACAGCCTTGATAACTGAGACCTTGGCAGAGCCTGCATCAAGCAGAACCACGTTGAACTCAGTCTTTTCTTCGGCTACAGCGGCGGCAGCACCACCACCAGCAGCCGGTGCAGACATGGCTGCGGCGCTCACACCAAATTTCTCTTCGATGGCTTTCACCAAGTCGTTGAGTTCCATGACCGTCATGCTGTCCAGCGCGGTCAAAAATGCGTCTTTATCGAATGCCATTTTGATTTCCTACAGTTAGTTGAGGACAGTGCTTCTCGAAGTTCAGCAATGTCCTGCAATGTTTTATCTTTGTTACTACAAACAGGCTGCAATTACGCTGCAACTGCCTCTGCGGGAGCAGCTTCTGCTGCACCTGCACCACGCTGTTCCGCCAACGCCGCCAACACGCGTGCTGTACGGGAAATTGGGGATTGCATCAAGCCCAACAATTGAGCCAGCAACACTTCCTTGGAAGGGATGCTTGCCAACTGCTTCACGCCGTTCACGTCCAGCGCTTTTCCGCCATATGCACCACCGCGAATCACCAACTTGGCATTGGTTTTAGCGAAGTCAGCCACCACTCGCGCGGCAGCCACTGCATCTTCAGAAAAGCCATAGATCAACGGACCAGTCATCAAGTCAGACACAACTTCAAATCCGCTCCCTGCGACAGCACGACGGGCCAAGGTGTTTTTCAACACACTCAGGCTCACGCCATTACTACGCGCTGTGGAACGCAATTTAGTCATGTCAGCGACCGTAATGCCACGGTATTCCGCCATCACGAGCGTTTGAGCTTTTGCGGCGAGGCCAGTCACATCACTGATGACCGCTTCTTTCTCACTGCGATTAAGACTCAAGGTCTACTCCTTAAAATGTGCTTGTCGGCGAACAGCCTTCAAGCACGCCACAATGCAGCGACCAACTGTTTCGGAACATGTTCCATCTGCAGTGGAATCGCCATCTGCGTTGGTTTTCTTTGATTAAGTGCCTGCCTGCACATAATGCAGCTGGCACACCAACGGTCTTGGATGACCTGCCGAAATTCGGAAATCTCGACAGCCCACCACAGCAAACCACCCTTTCAGGCGATCTGAATTCTTTACATTTACGCAGCGATGGTTTGCAGGTCTACGCGAACACCCACGCCCATCGTTGAGGACACTGCGACCTTGCGCAAATAAAGACCCTTGCTGGTTGTTGGCTTGGCCTTGGCCAAAGCATCAACCAGAGCAGCCAAATTTCCTTTGAGCTTGTCATTGTCAAATGACCGACGGCCAATCGTCGAATGAACAATACCGGCCTTGTCAACACGGAATTGAACTTGGCCTGCTTTTGCATTTCGAACTGCTGTTGCGACATCAGGCGTTACGGTGCCAACTTTTGGGTTAGGCATCATGCCGCGTGGTCCCAGAATCTGACCCAATGTTCCTACCACACGCATAGCGTCTGGCGCAGCAATGACGATGTCAAAAGGCATATCTCCAGCCTTCACCATGGCAGCCAAATCATCCATACCAACAATATCGGCACCAGCTGCTTTGGCTTCCTCGGCCTTTGCACCCTGTGCAAAAACTGCTACGCGTTTTGTCTTGCCAGTGCCATTGGGCAGCACGACGGCACCACGAACGACTTGGTCAGATTTCTTGGGATCAATGCCTAGTTGAACAGCAACGTCGATGGATTCATCGAACTTTGCATTGGCACACTCTTTGACAAGACCCAAGGCATCAATCAGGGGATACAGCTTGTTGGTATCAACTTTGCCCTGGAATGCTTTTTGTTTTTTGGTGAGTTGGGTCATTTACACGCCCTCCACATTCACGCCCATCGAACGGGCAGAGCCAGCGATGGTACGAACAGCCGCATCCATATCGGCAGCGGTCAAATCTTTCATTTTTGTTTTTGCGATCTCTTCAAGCTGAGCGCGCGTGATCTTGCCAACCTTGACCGTATGCGGCGTGGCTGACCCCTTGTCGATCTTCACAGCCTTCTTGATCAGAATCGACGATGGCGGCGACTTGATGACGAAAGTGAAACTCTTGTCCGCAAATGCGGTGATCACCACCGGCAGTGGCAGACCAGGCTCGATACCTTGTGTCTGCGCATTGAATGCTTTGCAGAACTCCATGATGTTCAAACCACGCTGACCCAATGCCGGGCCGATGGGGGGTGATGGATTTGCCTTGCCTGCAGGAACTTGCAGTTTGACAAAACCGACGATTTTTTTCGCCATGCTTTTCTCCTTGCGGGTCATAACGCCTTGGACTTGCTTCTATGTGCGCAAGCGAAGGCTCCCCGGGGTTAACGACTCACTTCAACCATTCGCATTGAGTCGAAAAATGCGAACTTCACTAAACTATTGAAAACAAATCGAATTTGCATAGCAAACTGCGATTCATCCGCCAAGAATTCAAAGTCAGGTTTTCTCAATCTGAGAGAAATCAAGCTCAACTGGAGTTGAACGACCAAATATGGTAACTGCGACGCGAACCTTGCTTTTCTCGTAGTTAACGTCTTCCACTGAGCCATTGAAGTCGGTAAACGGACCTTCCTTGACACGGACAAATTCACCAACCACGAACTCAACTTTGTGACGTGGTTTATCGGTTCCTTCCTGCATTTGGTTCACGATTTTCATGACCTCAGCCTCGGAAATCGGTGCGGGGCGATTTTTGGCACCGCCCACGAAACCTGTCACTTTATTGGTGTGTTTAACCAAATGCCAAGTGTCATCGTCCATAACCATTTCCACCAGCACGTAACCGGGGAAAAATTTTCGCTCAGTTGTTTTTTTCTGGCCATTCTTGATTTCAACCACTTCTTCCATGGGAACCAAAATTCGACCAAACTTGTCCTGCATTCCTGCGCGGGTGATGCGTTCAATGATGTTGCGCTCAACAGCTTTTTCCATACCGGAATAAGCATGAACTACATACCAGCGCAAATCAGGATTGCTTGGGGCGGTCGCCAAAATCTGCGCTGCCGCAGGGGTTTCGTTTGACGGGGTTTCTACAACATCATTCATTATTTTTTCCACCCCAGAATCAAGTCATAAAACAACCACTCGAGGGTCATGTCAGTCAACCAGAGGAACATGGCCATGACCAACACAAACACAAAAACATAGGCCGTCATCTGAATGGCCTCTTTGCGCGCAGGCCAAACCACTTTTTTAACTTCGCGCCATGAATCGCGTCCAAAAGCCAAGAGAGCCTTGCCCGGCTCGGCCGTAAAAAATACTACCGTGGCACCCGCAAAACCTACCAGCAACGCACCCCACTGAGCAAGTACACCCTGTTTGGCAAATAAATAATAGGCTGCCAAAGCCGCAATCGCCAATGCAGCCGCCGCCGCAAGCTTGGCCTTGTCAGCGCCAGTATTAACAGTTTCGATTTGTGGGGTGGCCATTTTCTGCTTCGCGCTTTTTAAATATCAAATCAAATTCAGCCATCTTTAGACGCTGAAGCCCACCATTTGCATGGCGGGCTAAATATCCACCCATTTAAACTAAGGTGGCAGGGGCGGAAGGAATCGAACCATCAACCTTCGGTTTTGGAGACCGACGCTCTGCCAATTGAGCTACGCCCCTGTACTTAAAACTTACGCGATGATCTTGGCAACCACACCGGCACCAACCGTTTTGCCACCTTCACGAATCGCAAAACGCAGGCCTTCTTCCATGGCGATAGGGTTGATCAGCTTCACAGTGATCGACACGTTGTCACCAGGCATCACCATTTCTTTGCCTTCTGGCAACTCGATCGCTCCGGTCACGTCCGTCGTGCGGAAGTAGAACTGGGGGCGGTAGTTGTTAAAGAATGGTGTGTGACGGCCACCTTCGTCTTTGGACAAAACATAGATCTCGCCCGTGAAGTGGGTGTGGGGCTTGATGGAGCCGGGCTTGCACAGCACTTGGCCACGCTGCACGTCTTCACGCTTGGTGCCACGCAGCAAGATGCCGACGTTGTCGCCAGCCTGACCTTGGTCGAGCAGTTTGCGGAACATTTCCACGCCCGTGCAAGTTGTCTTTTGGGTGTCAGCAATACCAACAATTTCGATTTCTTCGCCGACTTTGATGATGCCGCGCTCAACGCGACCTGTCACCACAGTACCACGACCAGAAATGGAGAACACGTCTTCCACGGGCATCAGGAAGGCACCGTCAACTGCACGCTCTGGCAGTGGAATATAGGTATCGAGCGCTTCGGCCAATTTAATGATGGAGCCTTCACCCAGATCACCCTTGTCACCTTCCATGGCCAGCTTGGCGCTGCCGTGGATGATGGGGGTTGCATCACCAGGGAAATCGTATTTGTCGAGCAACTCGCGAACTTCCATTTCAACGAGTTCGAGCAGTTCAGCGTCGTCCACCATGTCGCATTTGTTCAGGTAGACAATGATGTAAGGAACACCAACTTGACGAGCCAGCAAAATGTGTTCGCGGGTCTGGGGCATGGGGCCGTCAGCTGCGGAGCAAACAAGAATTGCACCGTCCATTTGAGCGGCACCGGTGATCATGTTCTTCACATAGTCGGCGTGTCCGGGGCAATCGACGTGTGCGTAGTGGCGGTTGGCCGTTTCGTACTCGACGTGGGCGGTATTGATGGTAATGCCGCGTGCTTTTTCTTCAGGTGCCGCGTCGATCTGGTCGTAGGCCTTTGCCTGACCGCCGAACTTGGCTGCCAACACGGTGGTGATGGCGGCTGTCAGCGTAGTTTTACCGTGGTCAACGTGGCCAATGGTGCCCACATTGACGTGGGGCTTGGTACGTGTGAATTTTTCTTTTCCCATAATCGAACTCCGAAAAGTAATGAATTCAAATCAACAACACTTGTTGCACTGCCAGCACAACACCAACAAAATGCAAACTTGGTGCCCTTTGCGGGAATCGGACCCGCGACCTCTCCCTTACCAAGGGAGTGCTCTACCACTGAGCCAAAAGGGCAAAAATCTTTACAACCTAACGTGACAAACGACTGTGGAGCGGGGTAGGAGAATCGAACTCCTCGCTTTAGCTTGGAAGGCTAAGGTATTACCACTATACGAACCCCGCACAGGCCCGCCTTACAGGCTCAAACGCATCTTTAATCACATCTTCAGTCGCTTTATCACTGGTGGAGAGGGCTGGATTCGAACCAGCGTACTCGTAAGAGGGCAGATTTACAGTCTGCTGCCATTAACCACTCGGCCACCTCTCCTTCGGTGAACCCCGGATTATGCCACGAAGAAGTGACCTTGTCTTGCCAAGCTGAGAAGATTTTTTTCTGTACTACAACCCGCACGTATTTTCTGAGCGGATCAACACGCCTTCACGCGCTCATCGCGCCAAGCCCGCGCCTGCGAAAAATGCCCGCAGCCGATAAAGGGAAGCGGTGGGCGCAGTGCAGACAAGGGTGAGGGATGGTTCGCCGTCAGGACCAGATGCCTTTTGGTATCGATCAGACTCCGCTTGCCCTGGGCATGGGCACCCCACAGCATGAACACAGCGGGGGCGGCATCTTGTGAAACCTGGCGAATCACCGCGTCGGTCAACAACTCCCAGCCCTTGCCGGAATGACTGGCGGGCTGCCCCTCTTCGACCGTCAGGCAGGTGTTGAGCAGCAACACTCCTTTTTGCGCCCACTTGACCAAACTGCCGCCGGGTTGCGGAAACGGCGGGAACGGCGTGCCCAGATCACGCTGCAGCTCCTTGAAGATATTACGCAGTGAGGGCGGTAGTGCCACGCCCGGTGCCACAGAAAACGCCAGCCCCTCGGCTTGGCCGCGCCCGTGGTAGGGGTCTTGCCCCAGGATCACCACCCGCACGGACTGCGGCGGCGTCAGCTCCAGCGCCCGCAGCGGCTGCGCAGGAAAGATCGTGGCACCAGAATGCAGACGTTGCCGCAAAAAAGCCAGCAGTGCCTGGCCGGGTGGGGACTTAAAGAAATCATGCACCAACGTCTGCCAACCCTGCGCCACCGGCCAAGCCGACGGATCGACACTTTCCAACTGCCCGGTGGCGGGCACCTTGGGGAATGCGTTCATCTCCAAAAATGAGTCACCAAGCGCAAGCTGGGTCATGGTGCAGTTGCGTTTCAGGCAAACAGCGCCGCCAGTGCCTCGCCCGGGTCAGCCGCGCGCATGAAGGCCTCACCCACCAGAAAGGCATTAACCCCGGCTGCCGCCATGCGCAGCACGTCGTCACGGGTGTGGATGCCGCTCTCACAAACCAGCAAACGATCCGCAGGCACTTCTCGCTTCAAGGTCAAGGTGGTGTCCAGCGACACCTCGAAAGTTTTAAGGTTGCGGTTGTTGATGCCGACCAAGGGGGTTTTGAGCTTGAGTGCACGTTCGAGCTCTGTGGCGTCATGCACCTCCACCAGCACCGCCATGTCCAGCCCCAGCGCAATGGCTTCAAAATCTTTCATCTGCGCGTCATCCAGGCAGGCGGCGATCAGCAAGATGGCATCGGCACCCATGGCGCGCGATTCGTAGATTTGGTAGGCATCCACCATGAAATCCTTGCGCAGCACCGGCAACGGGCATGAAGCGCGGGCCTGCTTGAGGTAGTCCACCTGCCCCTGAAAAAACTGCTTGTCAGTGAGCACTGACAAGCAGGCCGCACCATGCTCTGCATAGGTTTGCGCAATGTCAGCGGGAATGAAGTCAGCCCGCAGCACACCTTTGGAGGGGCTGGCTTTCTTGATTTCCGCAATTACTGCGGCTTGTCCGGCGGTGATTTTGGCGCGCATGGCACCGACAAAATCCCGTGTCAGCACACGCGATTGCGCATCCGCGCGAACCAGCGCCAAAGACTTTTTGGCAGAAGCCGCCGCAACCTCCTCCCGCTTGACCGCCACGATTTTGTCCAGAATATCAGCCAATTTGAGCCCCTGTTCAGCAAAGAAATTTTGAAAAATGCGCCAGCAAGTTCACGCGGACGCACTTTTAAGTTGTTGGGACAATTCGACCAACTGCGCCAGCTTGGCCCGTGCCGCTCCTGATTCGATAGCTGCTCGCGCACGTTCCACGCCCGCTTTCATCGAATCAACCACATTGGCGGCATACAGCGCAACCCCGGCGTTAAGCGTCACAATGTCTTTGGCAGCACCGGGCGCATTGTCCAGCACCCCCAGCAGCATGGCTTTGGACTGCTCCGGTGTTTCTACCTTGAGCGCGCGGTTGCTGGCCATGACCAGACCGAAATCTTCCGGGTGAATTTCGTACTCGGTGATTTCACCGTTTTTAAGCTCGCCCACCAGACTGGCCGCGCCCAGTGATACTTCGTCCATGCCGTCCTTGCCGTACACCACCACGGCATGCTCGGCACCCAGGCGCTGCAAGGCGCGCACCTGAATGCCCACCAGATCGGCATGAAAAACGCCCATCAGGATGTTGGGCGCGCTGGCCGGGTTGGTCAGTGGCCCCAGCAGATTGAAAATGGTCTTGATGCCCAGCTCCTTGCGCACCGGTGCCACGTTTTTCATGGCGGGGTGGTGGTTGGGCGCAAACATGAAGCCCACGCCCGCCTGCGCGACACACTGGGCAATCGCCTCGGGTGCCAGGTTGATGTTGATACCCAGCGACTCCATCACATCGGCGCTGCCGCTTTTACTGGAGACACTGCGCCCGCCGTGCTTGCTGACCTTGGCACCGGCAGCCGCCGCGACAAACATGGCGCAGGTCGAGATATTGAAGGTGTGCGAGCCGTCGCCGCCGGTGCCCACAATGTCCACCAGATGGGTTTTGTCGGCCACGTTCACCTTGGTGGAAAACTCGCGCATCACCTGGGCGGCAGCGGTGATTTCACCAATGGTTTCCTTTTTGACCCGCAGCCCCGTGATCAGGGCCGCCATCATGACCGGCGACATCTCGCCGCCCATGATCAGGCGCATGATGTGCAGCATCTCGTCGTGAAAAATCTCCCGGTGCTCAATGGTGCGCAGCAGGGCTTCTTGCGGGGTGATCGGGTTGGGCTTGGACATCATCATTCCTCGTCAATGGCAAACAGGTGGAACATTATTCCGTTTCCAAATCATTTGTGTCTAGGCGCGAAGCCGCAGGCAATGCTGTAGCACGACAAGGTGAAGCAACAACGACACGGATGATTTAGAAAGGGAATTAGGTATCAAATTAGCCTCTAGCGCCCTATTTCATTGCGCGAGCAGCTATAAAAACAATAGTAATTTAATAGAGTAAGCGTGGCAGCAGGAAGTTCTTCAGCATGGCGTGCCCATGCTCGGTCAGGATGCTTTCGGGGTGAAACTGCACGCCCTCGATGTCCAGCGAACTGTGCTTGACGCCCATGATCTCGCCGTCTTCGGTCCAGGCCGTGACCTTCAGGCAGGCAGGACACGTGGCGCGCTCGATCGCCAGCGAGTGGTAGCGGTTGACCGTGAACTGCGCGGGCAGCCCGGCAAAAACCCCCTCTTGCGTGGTGCTGATGACGCTGGTTTTGCCGTGCATCAGCTGCTGGGCCCGGATGATCTTGCCGCCAAACGCCGCGCCAATGGCTTGATGGCCCAGGCAAACGCCCAAAATCGGCAGCTTGCCGGCAAAGTGCTGGATCGCCGCCACCGAAATACCCGCCTCGGCGGGCGAACAAGGGCCGGGCGAGACCACCAGCCGATCCAACTGACCGGCCTCAAGCCGAGCGCCGATGTCGTCCAGCGTGATTTCGTCGTTGCGAAAAACCGCCACCTCGGCCCCCAGCTCGCCCAGGTACTGGACGATGTTGTAGGTGAACGAGTCGTAGTTGTCGATCATCAACAGTTTTATTTTTTGGCTCATGGCTTACTCCAACCCTTCTTCCACCAGTTCCGACGCCCTTAAAAGCGCCCTCGCCTTCGCCTCGGTCTCTGCCCACTCCAGTTCGGGCACCGAATCGGCCACCACCCCGGCTGCAGCCTGCACATACAGTACCTGGTCCTTGATGATGCCGGTGCGAATGGCAATCGCCACGTCCATATCCCCCGCATAACTCAGGTAGCCGCAGGCACCGCCATACAGGCCGCGCTTGGTCGGCTCCAGCTGGTCGATCAGTTCCATGGCGTGCACCTTGGGTGCGCCGGTGAGCGTGCCAGCCGGGAAGGTTGCTTTGAGCACGTCCATGCTGGTCATGCCGTCTACAAGCGTGCCCTCGACATTGCTCACGATGTGCATCACATGGCTGTAGCGCTCCACGCAAAAGGCTTCGGTCACTTTCACACTGCCAATTTTGGCAATGCGGCCAATGTCATTGCGCGCCAGATCGATCAGCATCACATGTTCGGCGCGCTCTTTGGGGTCGTTGATCAGCTCCACTTCAGCCGCCTTGTCCAGCGCCGGGCTGGCACCGCGTGGGCGCGTGCCCGCGAGTGGGCGAATGGTGATTTTTTGTTCTGACTTGCCGTCGGCACTTACCTGTTCTTGGCGGACGAGTATCTCGGGTGACGCGCCCACCACTTGGAAGCCCCCAAAGTCGTAGTAATACATATAGGGGCTTGGGTTGAGCGCGCGCAGGGCCCGGTACAGGCTCAGCGGCGACCCGGTGTAGCGCTTCTTGAGGCGCTGACCCACCTGCACCTGCATGAAGTCACCGCCCGCGATCAACTCCTTGGCGCGCTCCACTGCGGCGATGTAGTCAAGCTTGGCAAACTCGCGCTCGACCGGAAAACTTTGCGAGGGCAAGACCCGCGGCGCACTGACCGAGTGATTGAGCCGCTCTTTCAGTTCGCGCAGCCGCTCGATGCCACTGGCATAGGCTCCATCACGGCCTGGGTCGGCGTACACAATCAAGTAAAGTTTGCCCGACAGGTTGTCGATCACGGCCAGCTCTTCACACTGCAAGAGCAAGATGTCCGGGCAGCCCAGGGTGTCAGGCGGGCAGGTGGCTTCGAGCTTTTTCTCGATGTAGCGCACGGTGTCGTAGCCAAAATAGCCCGCCAGGCCGCCACAAAAACGCGGCAAGCCAGGCTGCAGCGCAACCTTGAAACGTTTTTGGTAATCAGCGATGAACTCCAGCGGATTGAGCTTGGAGGTTTCCACCACCACACCATCCGTCACCACCTCGGTTTTGACATCCGGGCCGAAGCCGGTGGAGCGCACCAAGGTGCGCGCTGGTAAACCGATGAAGCTGTAGCGGCCAAAACGCTCACCCCCCACCACGGATTCCAGCAAAAAGCTGTTGGTGCCTTCAGCTCGCCCCGAAGTGAGATCACCCTTCGGTGCGTACGCAAGTTTGAGGTACAACGACAAAGGCGTTTCCAAATCGGCAAACGCCTGCGCCATGAGGGGAATGCGGTTGAAGCCTTGGGCGCTCAGACTGTTAAATTCAAGTTCAGAGATCACGGGGTAGGTTCTTTCAATTTCTGGGCCGAACGTTCATAGACTGTGTGTTTTCGCCTTGCATGGTGCCCATTGCCAGAGCTAGATGTCTATCAGCGGAAAACCGCCAAGTCAGTCAACATGAAAATTCGGCTGCAGCAAGCGCGCTGAGGAACATTCAGGCCAACGGAATAAAGCTCAGGTACAAGCCATTATTCTTGCTGCAAACGCCAAGGCTGGTAGTCCGTTTCATCAAAACCAAAAAATATTGGGGTTTTCTCCCCGCCCGGGGGGGGGCCGCCGGCCCCCCCCCGCCGGCGCCGGGGAACACCACCGCCCCGGGAAGAAGCGACGGCTTTTGTCGGGTGGGGAACGGGCCCCCGGCCCCCGGCCGCTACAACCTGTCACGTTAATGCGGTGAATGAACATTTTTTGCAGTGTAGCAAACCCGCCCGCCCGAGCCGTTATAGTCGGTGCCCACGCCCCATTGGAGGGCATAGCCCAGTGGCAATTTCGGAGGTTTCATGAAGCTCATGACAAAAAACTTAACCCTCGCGGCCTTGCTCGCGGTGCTGGCATTGAACGCCAACGCGGTCACGCTCGACATTCATGGCATCAAATTAGAGGACAGCGCCACTGTGGCCGGCGTCCCATTGAAACTCAATGGTGCTGGCACGCGTTACAAGGGGCCGTTCAAGGTCTACGTGGCGGGTTTGTATCTGGGCAAAAAAACCAGTTCGCCCGAAGAGGTTGTGAGCCAGCCCGGCCCCAAACGCCTGAGCATCACCATGGTGCGCAACATTGAAGCCAGGGAATTGGGCAGACTGCTCACCCGGGGCATTGAAGACAATATGGGAAAAGCTGCCGTGTCCAAACTGATCCCCGGAATGCTGCGCATGGGTGAAATATTTGCCGTGCAAAAAAAACTTGGACCGGAAGACAACTTGACGATCGAGTGGGTGCCCGGCTCCGGCACTGTCATCACCGTGCGGGGCCAGGTACAGGGCGAGCCTTTCAAGGAGCCTGAGTTTTTCAAGGCCATGATGTCCATCTGGCTGGGCCCGGACCCGGCCGACTGGCGGCTCAAGGAAGAGTTATTGGGCATCAAAAAAGTCACAACAGAATAAACCGCGAACCCACCGCGTCATCAACCCAACTCATTCCACCAGTTTGACGGCCAGCGAAAACGTCAGAAATGATGCCACCGTCGTCACCAGAATAACGCGGGCAATGCGCCCGTTGTCAGCCCCGTAACGTTCGGCCAGCAAAGACACATTGCTGGCACTGGGCAAGGCCGCCAACAGCACCAGCACCGTCAGCGCATCGTGCCCCAGCGGCACGCCCAGTGCCATGGCACCCGTGCCCACAAGCAGCACCACCAAAGGGTGGACAAACAGTTTCAACACCGCCAGCGGCAGATAGTCACGCAGCAGCAAGACCCTGACGCGGCCCTGCTGTGCCAGCATCTGTGCCCGCGCCAGCACGGCACCAATGGCAAAAAGCGCCACGGGAGATGCTGCGTCGGCCATCAGCCCCACTGTTTGCAATACCGGCTCGGGCAGCACCAGATGCCATGCCGAGGCCACAGCGCCCAGCAAAATAGCCCAAGGCATCGGGTTGGAGGCCACCCCTTTGAGAGCATTTTTGGCAGCCCCTGTGGCACCCTGCGCATCCGCCCCATCAAGCCGCGACAAGGCAATACACAGCGAGGTAGTAAGGACCATGTCCACCACGATGGAGACAATGATCGGCCCGGCGGCACCGGCTCCGAGCAACGCCACCAGCAAAGGCACTCCCATGAAACCGGTATTCGGGAAAGTTGCCACCAAAGCGCCAAAAGACGCGTCGTTCCAGCGGATACGCGAATTCAAACTGAGGGCAATAGCCAAGGCCACCATCACGAGCGCGCAAGCCAGCCAGGTCAAAAACACGCCGGCATTGAGCAACTGCACCAGCGGCGTGGTCGATCCAAACCGGTACAGCATGCATGGCAGCGCAAAAAACAGCACAAACCCGTTCAAGCCGGCAATTGACTGAAGCGGCAGCAAGCGCCAGCGGGCGGCCAGGTAGCCGCACAAAACCAAGGCAAAAAAAGGAAAAGTGACCGAAAGAATGTGCAGCACGGCGTTCGACGTGAAACCGGGAATCAGACTGTAGCGGACAGACTACTTAGCAGCGCCTCACAACACAGCGCACCCCGTGCAAAGTCAAACGCCGCCACCGCCTCATCCAACGCCTTCCACTGGACGGCGGCCACAGGCGAAAGCGTGCTGCGCAATTGCCCATGAAGCGCAAGTGCTCGCATGTCCGATGCTTGTAACAAGCGCTGCAACTGCATCAAATCCTCCAGCAGTTTGGCGCTATCGGGCATGGGCGCTTGCTCGCCCTGAACCGGCTGTTTTTCCACCGCCGACTCCGCCATACGAAGGGCCACCGGGCCCAGAACACGCGCCGTTGCCGCCACCGCCTCGCGGACATTGGCGCGCAGTGTATCGTGCGCTTCGACTGCATCAACACGCTTGATGCTGCTTTCTGCCTCACGCGCCACCGCCGCCATGTAGCTCGCCCCCACCGTGGCCGACAGCCCCTTGAGCGTATGCAACAGCATGCCCGCGCCAGATCGGTCACCCTTGTGCAGCAGGGCGTCAAGCTCATCGGGCAGCGTGGCGATCTGATCCAGGTACGTGCGGGCAATGCGCCCGAAAAGCGCAGGCTTGTGGCCCAGCCGCGCCATAGCGCCCTCAATGTCAAGTGCATCCATAGCAGGCAAGGATTCATGCAAGGCTGGGGGTGGCAGTGGGGGTTTTGTCGGTGGTTTTGCCGGGGGTTCTGCCAGAGGTGCAGACAGTGGTGCGCCCACTGCGCCGCGCCTGGCGTAGTGCAGCACTACGCTGATCAACTGGTTCAGGTCAAACGGCTTGCCCACATGGTCATTCATGCCGGCGGCCAAGCATGCCTCGCGGTCCGACGCCATGGCATTGGCCGTCATGGCAATGATGGGCAACTCCGTCAAGCCCAGTTCATGGCGAATGGCATGGGTGGCCGCGTAACCGTCCATCACCGGCATCTGCAGGTCCATCAACACCAGGTCAAACGGCTGTGCGCCGGAAGCTGCCACTGCCGCCACGCCCAGTTGGCCATTGCCAGCCACTTCCACCAAGGCACCCGCCTCACTTAAAAGCTCTTGTGCAACCTGCTGGTTGATGGGGTTGTCTTCCACCACCAGCAAGCGCATGCCGAGCAAGCGTTTTTCGCTGCTTGCGGCGCGCGGCTTGGTGCGCAGATTGCCGCGACCAGCCCGCGCATCCGCCACTGCATCGAACAGCATGGACGCCGTGATCGGCTTGACCAAAAAGGCATGCAAACTGGCCTGCTCCTGCACACTGCGCTGGACCAACATTTCCCGGCCATGGGTGGTCACCATAATCACAATGGGCTTGACTGCCGGATAGAGCTCGCGCATGCGCGCAATGGTTTCCCAGCCATCCATGCCCGGCATCTGCCAATCGACAACCAGCGCCTGCCAGGGTGCCAGCGAAGCTTGCGCCCTGGCCTGCGCCATCGCCAGCGCTTGCGCCCCGCTGCTTGCCGCATCCACCTGCCAGCCCCACGACCGGGCCATGCCGGTCAGCAATTCACAAGCCATGGCGTTGTCATCAATCACCAGCACACTCAAACCCTCGGCTTGGCGCGGCAATGCAGGCTCAAGTTCATCGGGCATGTGTTCAAGCGTCGGCAGGTTCAGCGTGAAGAAAAATGTGCTACCCCGCCCCGGCTCGCTGTCCAGCGCCAGCTCACCTCCCATCAGATCGACCAGCCGCTTTGAAATAGACAAGCCCAGACCCGTGCCCCCAAAGCGTCGCGTGGTGGAGGCTTCTGCCTGTGAAAAAGCGTTAAAAATGTGTTTTTGATTGTCTGGCGAAATACCAATGCCGGTGTCTCGCACAGCGATGCGCAAAGTGGCGCTGGCCCCCGTGCGTGCCAGCACCTTGATCTGGATCACCACCTCACCCTGCTCTGTGAATTTAACGGCGTTGCCACTCAAATTGATCAGCACCTGTTGCAGGCGCAGTGCGTCACCCACCAGCACCTTGGGCGTGGTCGGGTCAATGTCAAACAGCACTTCCACCGCCCTCGCCCCAAGATTGGCCGACAAAATCACCGCCAAATCACGCAGCAAGCGGTCCAGCCGGAACGGCTGCGGGTCCAGCACCATCTTGCCCGCCTCCATTTTGGAGAAGTCCAGAATGTCGTTGATCAAGCCCAGCAGCGATTTAGCCGCCCCCTCTGCCTTGCCCGCATAGTCCAGCTGGCGTGGCGACAACTCGGTGTTGTGCAGCAGACGCAGCATGCCCAAAATTGCATTCATCGGGGTGCGAATTTCATGGCTCATATTGGCCAAAAAGGCGGACTTGGTTCGACTGGCCTCTTCGGCCACCTGCCTAGCCTGCTCCGCCTCCATCGTGCGCTCGGCCACCCGCCGCTCCAAACCGGTGTTTTGCTCGGCAATGAGCACGTGGCTGGCCTTGACCTGCGCCATCAGGTCATTAAAAGCCCTGTGCAAGGACTGGATTTCCGTCACCCGTACCGTCCCCGGATCAATCAAGCGCCCCGAACCATCGGCATTCAAATGGTCAACCTGGGCCAAAAAGCGTTTAAGCGGACGCACCGCCAGGCGCAGCACCAGCAGCCACAGCACAAAACCCAAAAACATCAGCAGAGCCGACCCGACCAGCATGCCAAGCACCAGCCTGTTGCGCAGTTGCTTCCATATTTGGGCATCGTCGGAAGCAATCACCAATTCACCCAGCGCAACCTTGGTACCGGCATTGTTGGTGTAAAAAAGCGGGTGGCGCACCACCAGCGTGGTCGACACCTGCGCGTTTGTGGCTTGCCAATGCGCGGCTTTTTGGCCATTTCGGTCAAAAATTTCAACTGAAACCACCGCTGGATGGGTACCGATGCCGCGCGCCATGGACGCCATCACTTCGGTCTGAAAATCCCACGAGGCAGCTTCAATACCCGGTGAAAAGGTGGCCGCCAGCGACTGCAAGGTATCCAGCAAGCCCTGGCGCAGCGAGCGGTACTCCAGCGGCACACTGATGGAGGCTATCAGCAAGGCAAAGCCCATGTAAGCCCACAGCAACCGGCGCATGAGCGCCTGCGCCAGCGGACGCACGGTGCTGGCTGTCTGAAACCCGGTCACAAGTCGTGTCATTCTTAATAGTCCAGCATCTTGCCCGCTTCATCGGGCGGCAGGTACCTGGTAAAGATCCGTTTGAGGGTGCCGTCCGCGCGCATCGCGTTGAGCAGGGCCTGCCAGCGCACCACATCCGCATCCGAGAAACGCCGCCGGCTCAAAATAAGTCCAAGTGACACCCCCTTCTCGCCGGGGGTCCAGTCCTGCACCACCACGTCGTTTTGCATGCCCAGTACATCGATGTTGCGGCGGTACGCCGGTGGTTGTGAATACATGGCATCCACACGCTGCTCTTTGAGCTTGCGAAAGACGGTTTCAACGTCCGCGCTTTCCTGCACGCGCTTTTCCTGGCGCAACTGGTCAAGCCACTGGTCCTGCTTTTCGCCATGTTTGAACGCCCGTACCACCCCGAACTGCAAGGCTTTGGTTGCGACAAAATCTTCACCGCGATGCACTTGGGTGGCCACATTTTTTTGAACCAGCGCGTAATTCTTCATGCTCAGGTAGTTGGCAAAACCGGCGAACTTGTCACGCTCGGCGTTGCGGATGCCCGACACGCTCATGTCCAGCTCTCCACTGGCCAGATCGGCCCAGATGCGGGCGCGGGCCATTACCTGGGTGTCAAACTTGCAGCCAGTGCGGCGCTTGAGTTCATTGACCACATCCGGGTCAATGCCGCGCCCATTGTCAAAGTGGAAGTAGCCATAGTCATAGTAAGCCAGACGAATTGGCTTGGTGCCGCAACCAAATGCGGTGGTCTGGACAGCACGGGCACCGAAGGAAATAAGGCATCCGACCAGCAGGCCGCTCAGAGCGAAGAACTTTGGCAGGATCATGCAAAACTCACCTTGGGTGGACATCAGCGTTTTATTGTACTGACCACCCGTGATTTGGGGGGTACTTTGCGCCTCTTTCCCCCTGAAGA
Organism: Candidatus Rhodoferax bjergmarkensis; assembly: GCA_016708345.1. Classification (GTDB taxonomy): domain Bacteria; phylum Pseudomonadota; class Gammaproteobacteria; order Burkholderiales; family Burkholderiaceae_C; genus Rhodoferax; species Rhodoferax bjergmarkensis. The sequence continues at coordinate 210,328 of JADJFX010000003.1, read as the reverse complement.
CGCCGGGCAACTCGGCGTCTGTATGATTCTGGCCTTCACCCACGGTATTGCTGGGTCTGCCAACCGCCCCTTCGATGTCCTCCTCCCCTCCCAATGCCCCCACTGGCCTGAACCTGGCCCAGCAAGAAGCCGTCAACTTCATGCACGGCCCCTGCCTGGTGCTCGCCGGAGCCGGTTCCGGCAAAACACGGGTCATCACGCACAAAATTGGCCGCCTGATCCAGGCCGGGCTGGAGCCCAAACGCATTGCCGCCATCACCTTCACCAACAAAGCCGCCAGCGAAATGCGCGAGCGCGCCAAGGGGCTGATTGGTCGCGCCGCCAAGGACGTGGTGATTTGCACCTTTCACGCTTTAGGCGTGCGCATGCTGCGCGAAGACGGCGAGGCGCTGGGCCTGAAGGCCAAATTCTCCATCCTGGACAGCGACGACGTCACCAGCATCCTCAAAGACGCCGGTGGCACGGTGGACGCCGCCACTGCCCGCAGCTGGCAATGGGTCATCAGCGGCTGGAAGGGCCAGGGCCTCAATTCCGCCCAGGCTCTAGCCCAGGCCAAGGACGACAACGAGCGCATCATCGCCCGCGTGATGGCGCACTATGAAGAGCGCCTGTGCGCCTACCAGAGCGTCGATTTTGACGACCTGATCACCCTGCCCCTCAAATTGCTACAAAATCATGAGCACGTCAGGCAGAAGTGGCAAGCGCAAATGGGCCATGTGCTTGTGGACGAGTACCAGGACACGAATGCCACGCAGTACGACGTGCTCAAGCTGCTGGTGGGCGGCAACCCTGCCAGCGGCGCGCGTTTTACCGCTGTGGGTGACGATGACCAGTCCATTTACGGCTGGCGCGGTGCCACGCTGGACAACCTGAAGAAACTGCCGGTTGACTTCCCCACCCTCAAGGTCATCAAGCTGGAGCAAAACTACCGCTCCACCAGCGCCATCCTGCGCGCGGCCAACAACGTGATCGGCCCCAACCCCAAGCTGTTTCCCAAAAACCTGTGGAGCGACCTGGGCGAAGGCGAACCGGTGCGGGTGGTGGACGCCGACAGCGAGGAGCATGAGGCCGAGCGCACCGTGGCGCGCATCCAGAGCCTGCGCGCTGGAGGCTTGCCGCATGGCGGACCACAGTTCCAAGAGTTCCGGCATTTCGCTGTGCTGTACCGCGCCAACCATCAGGCCAAAACCTTTGAAAAAGCCCTGCGCAAGGCGCAGATTCCCTACAAAGTCTCGGGCGGCACCAGCTTTTTTGACCGCGCCGAAATCAAGGACCTGTGTGGCTGGTTTCGCCTGTGGATCAACAACGACGACGACCCGGCCTTTTTGCGCGCCGTCACCACCCCCAAGCGCGGCATTGGCCACCAGACCCTGTCGCAACTGGGCGTGTTTGCCAGCCAGTACAAACTCAGCCTGTTCGAAGCCCTGTTCTCCAGTTCGCTGGGCAGTGTGCTCAGCAGCAAAGCCGTGGGCAGCCTGCACGAGTTTGGCCGTTATGTGAACGACCTGGAATTTCGCGCCCGCAGCACCCTGGGCGTGGAAGCCGCCCGCACGTTCCTGATGGACTGGCTGAAAGAAATCGGCTACGAGAAACACCTGTACGACGGCGAAGACAGCGAAAAAGTGGCTGCTGCCCGCTGGACCAATGTGATGGACTTTTGCGACTGGATGTCGGCGCGCTGCGGCGGCCAGATTGACGATGCGGCGGGCGTCAGCACCTCGAACGAAATCAAGTCGCTTTTGGAGGTCGCGCAAACCGTCTCGCTGCTCTCCACCATCAGCGAGCGCGAGAAGGACATGGACGTGGTGACCCTGTCCACCCTGCACGCCGCCAAGGGCCTGGAGTGGCCGCATGTGATGCTGGTGGGCGTGACCGAGGGCATGCTGCCGTTCAAGCTGAAAGAAAGCGGGGCCGAAGGTGCGGCAGCGCTGGGCGGCTCCGAGCGCGAACACGAAGCGGCTACCGAGAACATGGCCACCCACCTGCAGGAAGAGCGCCGCCTGATGTACGTCGGCATCACCCGCGCCCAGCGCAGCCTGGCCGTGAGCTGGACGCGCAAACGCAAAAAAGGCCGTGAAATGATCGCCGCCCAGCCCAGCCGCTTCATCGCCGAGATGGGGCTGGACCAAAAAACCACCAAGGAAGACCCGCGCGAAAAACTTCGGGCGCTGAGGGCCGAGTTTGCCAAAAAGGCGGCTGACAATGCGGCATTGGCGCTGATTCAATCTAAATCTTGAAATACCATTACGCTACTATTTTGATAGCTGCATGCGCACTGTAGATAAGCGCATTGGGCCAAAATCGCTGCCACTGCACCGACCGCAGTGATGCCACGCTTCACAGACTGATCACAATCGGCGCAGGTTTCTCAGCCTTGAAGTCCACCGTAAAAACAGCCTTCGGCCCAGCGCCAACGTTCAGTACGCCACCCATTTGCATGCTCAAATCATTCACCAGTTGCAGACCCAGCGAATTTTTCCGCCGGGTTTCAAAGTCGTGCGTCAAGCCTGTTCCCGTGTCACTCACCTGCAAACGCCACTGGGCGGACTCGTCCAAGGGCCTCAACTCAATGCAAATTTCACCGTTGTGCCCCGGCGGAAAGCCATGTTTGAGGGAATTGGAAACCAATTCGCTCACCAGCATGCCACAGGGCGTGGCCTGGTCCAAACCGACCTGTACCGCACTGACTTCCAAGCGCAGCTGCACGGTGCTTGACTTGCTCGTCAGGGTTCTGACGGACTGGCTTGCAACCTGGCCAATGTAAGCACCCAGGTCAATGGCGGCAAAAGTACCCTTGCGGTAAATGGTCTCGTGCAACAAGGCCATGGCGCGGATACGGCCCTGCATGTCCTTGAGTACCCCCTTGGTAGGCGCGTGCTCACTGCGCCCAGCCTCCAGGCGCAACAAACTGGAAATGACTTGCAGGTTGTTTTTGACCCGGTGGTGAATTTCAAGCAGGAGCGCCGTCTTTTCCTGCACGGATGACTGCAACTGGTGTGCGGCCCGCGTCGCCTCCACCAGGCGGCGCACCCGCTGGTTCACGACCGCCAGATGCAGCGGTTTGGGAATGTAGTCACTGGCCCCGGCGGCAAAAGCCCGTTCAATCGAGGCACCGTCTTCCAGCGCGGTGACCATCAGCACCGGGATCGCCCGCCCCTCGGGCGTCTCCTGCAACAGGGCGCAGGCGGCAAAGCCGTCCATCACCGGCATCAGGGCATCCATCAGGATCACATCCGGGCGCTGGCGCTTGACCGCATCGGCCACCTCGCTGCCATCACACGCCTCGCTCACTTCAAAACCACTGCGCTGCAGGGCGGCCCGCAAGGTGGACCGCGTGCTGCGGTCGTCATCCACAATCAGCACCCGCGCCGCGTCCGCGTCCAACAAAGGCAACACCCCGGTGCCCTCGGCCTGCAGTTCACGCTCCAGCGCCAGCTTGACCAGAGCATGCTCTGCCCGCAGTTGCCCCAGCAAACTCGCGGCCGCCTCCACCTGCCCGGCCTCGGCCAGCGCTTCCATGTCGCGCGCCAGCTCGGCCAGCCCCGTCGCACCAAAATTGCCCGCAGCCCCCTTGACCGCATGCGCCGTGTAGCGCATGGCCTTGCCCTGACCAGCCGCTGCTGCTGCGTCCAACTCGTCCAGATAAACCGGCATGTCTTCCAAAAAAGGCCGAATCGCCAGGCCGATGGTGCCGCCCAAAGCCTCGCGCAAGCGCACCAGCGCCGCCGCATCCACCGCATCCCCCTGCCGGATCGCCGGGGCAACCACCGCCACTGGCACCGGCGCCACCAACGCCAGTGACGGCAACCAACGCTGCAAAAGGACGCGCAGGCTGGTCAGCGTCAGGGGTTTTGACAAATGATCGTCCATGCCTGCGGACAGGCACTTGGCCACGTCTGCCGCCTGCGCATTGGCCGTCATCGCCACAATAGGCACCCGCTGGGCGCTGGCCTTTTCCAGCGTGCGGATCACTGCTGTGGCCTCGTAGCCGTCCATCTCCGGCATGTTGCAGTCCATCAGAATCACATCCCAGTGCTCAGCCTCAAACGCCTTCACAGCCACCCGGCCATTGGCCGCCACCTGCGCTTGGCAGCCCAGCAACTGCAACATGCCGGTGGCAATGGTCTGACTGGTGCGGTTGTCCTCCACCACCAAAATGCGTGGCACGCCCCCCTCGCCCTGTGGCAAGGCCCCCTGCACAGCAGCCCTCGCGCCCATGGCGGTGTCCAGGCACTCCAGCAAACGCTCCAGGCGCAAGGGTTTGGCCAGGTAGGCATCGGCCTGCGGCGCATCGGGCTCGCACACCGCGCCATAGCGGTTCATCAGCACCATGCGGGGGCGGCCAAACTGGGGGGCCGTGCGCAAGTCCTGCACCAGGGCGGCATGCGCTTGCGCCAGCAACATGTCCACAATCACGATCTGGTAGGGCGTGCCTGCCTGCATCGCCTGCTGCAGCAGATGGGCCGCATGCTGGGCGTTGCTGGCCTCGCTGCACACATAGCCGCAGGCCAGCAAAGACTGCTCCAGAAACTGGCGCACCACCGCGCTCTCGTCCAGTACCAGCACCCGCCCTGAGCGCTGCCGCCCTGGCACTGGCGACGCCCCCTGAGCACCCGGCTTGAACGGCAAGGTGAACCAGAAGGTGCTGCCCACCCCCGGCTCACTGTCCACCCCGATCTCACCGCCCATCAGCACGCACAACTGCTTGCAAATGGCCAGCCCCAGGCCCGAGCCGTCGTGGCTGCGGGTGGAGGACGGGTCAGCCTGTGTGTACGAGTCAAAAATGGTGGCCTGGGCAGCCACCGGCACCCCCATGCCGCTGTCCACCACCTCAAAGCGCAAACTGCCGCTGTGCGCAAAATCGCCCACCGGGGCCACGCGAATGACAATATCGCCGCGCTCAGTGAATTTGACGGCATTGCCCAGCAAATTCAGCAAAATCTGGCGCAAGCGGCGCGAGTCGCCACGCAAATTCAGCGGCACCCCCGGCGCCAGCATGTAAGCCATTTCCAGCCCCTTGCTGCCCACCTGCGGCGACACCAGGTCGATCGACTGCTCGCACAGGCGGGCCAGGTCAAAATCCCCCTCTGCCAGGCGCAACTTGCCCGCGTCGAGTGACGAAAAATCCAGAATGTTGTTGATCAGGTCCAGCAAATACTGCGACGAATCCCATGCCAGGTTCACATAGCTGCGTGCAGCCGGCGGCAGCGCCGAGGCGCGCAAAATGTCCAGCGTGCCCACCACCCCGTTGAGCGGCGTGCGCAGCTCATGGCTCATGGTGGCGGCAAAATCGGCCTTCAAACGGGCCAGCTGCAGCGCCTCTTCCCGCGCCTGGCGCAACGAATGCTCGCGCTCGTCGAGCACCGCCATCATGCTGTTGAAGGCGTGCGCCATCTCCACAATGTCGCGCGGCCCGCTCAGCTCGGCCCGCACCCCGGCCTGCCCCTGCTCAGCCCGGCCCATGGAGTCGGCAAGTTGCCCCAGCGGTCGCGTCATGCGCAGCGTGATCCAGCGCGTCGCCGCCAAAAAAATCAGTGCAAAAAAGAACGAAATACCCATGTTCAGCGCAAACAGGTTAAGCATGGCCTGCTGCATCGACGCCTTGGACAGCACCACCCGCACATAGCCCAGCAGCTGCCCCTGCGTCACCTCTGCCTCAAACGGCGAGGCGCTGCCCGCCGTGCGCACCGCCGCCACAAAGCGCCAGGACTGGCTGTCCTGGGCTTCCAGAAATGCGTCTTTTGCCGCCAGCGCGTCGGCCGGTGGGGCCTCGCCAGGCAGCGTCAGCGCCGCGCCGGTGGCACTTTGCGCCACCAGGGCCCGGCCATCGGGGCGGCGAATCTCCAGCTGCTGCACATCCGGAAACGCCAGCGCCCCGGCCATCGCGTCGGCCACGTTGTCGCCGGTGTCGGACAGCAGCGCCAGCCGCGACTGGCGCGCCAGGCTGTCGGCCAGCCGCTGGCCCTGCTGCTCGCGGTTGAGCCGGATCTCCCGGCTGCTCTGCCACGAAATCGCCAGCGACGACAACAGCACCAGCAGCATCACCCCCGCCCCCACCATGATCGACAGCTGACGCCTGAAGGTGGTGTTGCGCAGCGAAGAAGCCAAAAACTGGAATGGGTGCATCAAAAAGTCGAAAAGATAAGTTACGGAGCCGGAAACACCAAGTCAAACCCCTGCTGCGAGGGCGACAGCTGCAGCCCCAGGTGGCTCGCCGTGCGGACATTCACCGCCAGCATTGCCTCGCGCAGGGGCACCGGGCTGGACTGCGCTTGTGCGCTGCCGGGGTAGTTCAGCGCCGACGCCGCCAACTGCCGCCCCAGCGCCATGTTGTTGGGGTACAAGGAAAACAGCGCGCCCCGGCGCACATGCGTCACACTGCTGGAAAACACCGCCAGATTGCGGCTCCAGGCACTCTCCAGCACCAGCGGCAGCACGGAAGACTCTTCCACCGTGGTGGAATCCTGCGGCAGCCACAGCGCATCGCGCTTGGGGTCGGCACTGGCCAGCAGCTCCTGGTAGTGGCGCACCGCGCTCTTGAGGTCGGGTGCCTCCAGCGCCTGCAGCTCCAGTCCCTGCTTGCGCGCCGCCTCGCGGGCCAGCCGCATCAGCCAGGCGTTTTGGCGCGGGTCGTACACCACCATCACCCGCTTGGCACCGGGCATAAAGTGCTTGAGCCGCTCAAACAGCATGCCGGGGTCGGGTGCCAGGCTCACCGTGGGGAAATTGCGCGCCTCGCCCTCGGGTGCCGACACCACCCCACCCACCACCACGCCAAATTCGCGGTTCAGGCCGGACACTGCCTTCATGCCCTCGCGCCCCAGCGTGATCACCACCTTGATGTCCTGGCGCTTGAGGTTGGCCAAAATATCTTGCGCCGCCATACCCCCGCCCACGGCATAACTTTGCACCTTGGCCCCCACCTGCGCCTCAATGCCTTCAATGATCTTGGCAAAGATGCTCCGGTAGGGCACGCTCAGGTCGGGGTACAGCACGGCAATATTGCCCGGCTCGGCCCCTAGGGTGATTTTCACGTTGTCGGCGCGGGCCAGCAGCCCGAACCCCACCTCGTTGGCCGCCAGTTGCAGGCGGTACACCTCCACCGCGCTGGTGCGCTCCAGGGTGTCGATCACGCGTGTCAGCGCGGCGCTTTCCTGGGCGTCCAGCGCGTTGATGGCGGCCACCAACCGGGATGGCTCAAACACAAAAGACTCGCCCAGCCGCTGCGCCAGCGCGTGCGCCATGGACGACACCGCCAGCAAACCAGCCAGCGTGGCAGAAGACACCAAAAACTTTAAGGGATGCGACACAGCTTCTTCCAATAACGATAAAAATAGTGGCCGCCATTGTGCGCGTTTCACCCCGGCCTGTCGATACAGACTTACCAGCGCCTCTCAAAAAGCGACACATCCGGCCCCCAGTGGCACGCGCTTGCCAACCGGCAGCTTAAAATTTTTTCAGCGACCTTTTAGGCCTGTAGCCCATGCAGAACAAGCGCAGGCAGCTCCTAACTCTGTAGCAATTCAGGCTTAAATTCACGCCATCCCATCCCATCCCATCCGCCGTCACTTTGCGCTAGCATTTGTGCCTGTTTTTGCGCCCGCCTCAATAGCCTCTTTGAAACCATGAAAATCTCCCGCCAGCCCACCGCCCCTCGCCACCTGCCCACCCTGCGCACCCGGACCGCCAGCATGGTCACCTGCCTCCTGCTGGCCTGGGTGGGCACCGCTGCAGCGGCCAATGTGGCCGAAGATGAAGCCGATCTGGCGGCGATTTATGGCGACAAGGACAGCATCAGCCTGGTCACCGGCAGCAAGCAGCCCCTGCGCCGCGCCCCGGCGGTGGCCACCGTCATCACCGCCGACGACATTGCCGCCAGCGGCGCCACCGACCTGGACGAGGTGCTGGAAACCGTGCCCGGCCTGCATGTGTCGCGCTCGACGATCGTCAACCAGCCGATCTATGTGATGCGCGGCATCTACAGCAACCCCACCAACCCGCAAATCCTGCTGCTGCAAAACGGCGTGCCCATGACCACGCTGTACAGCGGCGACAAAGGCAATGCCTGGGGCGGCCTGCCGCTGGAGAACCTTGCCCGCATTGAAATCATTCGTGGCCCTGGCTCGGCGCTGTACGGGGCCGATGCCTACGCCGGTGTCATCAACCTCATCACCAAAACCGCCGCCGAGGTCCATGGCACCGAGCTGGGCGCACGTGCGGGCAGCTTCAACAGCCAGGACGCCTGGGTGCAACACGGTGGCAAACTCGGCACACTCGACGTGGCGGCTTATCTGCGCATCGGCAGCACCGAGGGCCAGAAAGAAGTGGTGGCGCAAGACGCCCAAAGTGTGCGCGACCGCGCCAGCGGCACCCGCGCCAGCCGCGCCCCCGGCCCGCTCAGCACCGGGGGGCAGTCGCTGGACGCCAGCCTGGACCTGAGCCGCGACAAGTGGCGCCTGCGCGCCGGCTACAAACGCCGCGATGACTTGAGCCTGGGCGTGGGCGGGGCCAATTCGCTCGACCCGGCCAGCCACGGCAACAGCGAACGCACCCATGCCGATGTGGCGTGGACCGACCCGCAGCTGGCCCCGCAGCTCGGGGTGGGTCTGCAGGCCAGTTATTTGAACTGGGTCGAGCAATATCCAGACAATATCTTCTTGTCGCCCCCTGGCACCCGCATTGGCCCGAGTTTTTTCCCCAATGGATTTATTGGTGGCCCGAACCGCTGGGAGCGCTCGACCCGGCTGTCGGCCTTTGCCAGCTACACCGGCCTGGCCGGGCACCACCTGCGCGCTGGCCTGGGGCACGACGAGCTGGACCTGTACCAAAGCAAAACCTACAAAAACTTTCTGGTGCTGCCCAGCGGCCTGCCGACACCGACCGGGCCGGTGATCGAGTATTCGGCCATTCAGCCGCACATTGCCCCGCAGCTGCGCACCAACAACTACCTGTATGGGCAGGACGAATGGACCCTGCGGCCCGACTGGACGCTGACCGCCGGTGTGCGGCGCGACGTGTATTCCGACTTTGGCGGCACCACCAACCCGCGCCTGGCGCTGGTGTGGGACACCACGCTGGACCTGACCAGCAAGCTGCTGTGGGGCCAGGCCTTCCGCGCCCCGGCCTTTATTGAGGCCTACGGCATCAACCCCTCGCAATCGGGCAACCCGGCGATCCGGCCCGAGCGCCTGCGCAGCCTGGAGCTGGCCTTCAACTGGGCCGCGCGCAAAGACCTGCAAGTCAACCTGAACCTGTTTCGCTACGACCTGGCCGACATGATCCGCGCCGTGGCCAACCCTGTGGCGGGCACCGGCGCCACCTGGCAAAACACCGGCAGCCAGCGCGGCACTGGCGGTGAGTTGGAGGCCGTGTGGGACGCCAGCCGCGCCCTGCGCGTCAGCGGCCATTACGCCTGGCAACACGCGACCGACCAGACCAGTGGCCAGGACGCCGGTTACGCCCCGCAGGACCACTACTTTGTGCGCGCCGACTGGCGCGTGGGCGGCAGCTGGCAGCTCAGCGCCCAGGCCAACCGCGTGGAAAACCGCCAACGCGCCGTGGGCGACACCCGCGCACCCGTTCCCGACGACACCAGCCTGGACCTGACGGTACGCCGCAGCCTGAACAAACACTGGGAGCTGTCCGCCTCGGTGCGCAACCTGCTGGGTGCCACCCTCCTCGAACCCACCCTGCCCGGCACCGTCCCCACCGACCTGCCCCAGGCCGGACGCAGCGGCTATCTGCAGGCGGTTTACAAGCTGTAAGGCTTGGCTCTGCTGGTTTTTTGGGCGCAGAAAGCTATTGTTTTGATAGCTGCTTGCGCTGGATTGACGGGCGCTGGCGGGTGAAATGGCACTTTTATGCACACGCACCCGTTTGTCTTCCTGTGACTGACTGCAGGACGGGACGGGCGCATGCTGGACGACTGAAATCCCTTGTAGTAGGATTAAATCCCACATGCATTGAAAGCCACCATGCGAACCACACAACAAATGAGCATCACCTTGCCAATTGAAATGGCAGACGTGGTAAAACCAAAGTGCGCACAGGCGAATACGCCACAGAGAGGAGGTCATTCGCGACGGCTTGCGCGCACTGCTGGCCCGCGATCGTGCGGTGAAAGCTGGCTGCAGGCCAGGTCGGCCCGGCCTACGATGGCGTTAAAGGCCGACCCATCCCGCGTTGTCAGTGCGAATCAGGTACGCGCCCGTCTGGCTGACGAACATAACAAGGCGCGATGATCTACCCGGTGGTCTTCTCCCGGGCCCGGCCCGCTTGTGATCTGGGCTCGGGCAGGCGCTTCACCGGCATGCCGCCCGCACCAGGGCATGCGCGAAACCCTGCGGCCTTCCCCATCCGGCACCCTGCGCGATGATGTGCGCCCCGGTCTGCGCATCACAAACTACAGAAAACGGGCAGTGATTGCCTTTGAAGTACAGGCCGAGCGCGTGGCGATCATTGGCATCTTCTACGGCGGTCAAAATTACGCAGCCATCCTGCAAGATGACGACGAAGACGATCCGGCACTCTGACAGATAGAGATAGGGCGGGCTTTGCGGCCCCAGGCCGAACGCAGCGCTTACCCGCCGACGGGTTGCAAGCTGAAGGGCTTGGCGCTCCTGGTACTTTTTGGGGGCGCAGGAAGCTACATTTTTGATAGCTGCTTGCGCTGGATTGACGGGCGCTGGCGGGCAAAAAGTCACTTAAAAACGACTCTCACCGCACAGCGCGAACTCAATTGCATTAAAGTTGGCAAAACTTTAAAGTGGAATCAAAAATGACACACAACCGACCATTGCCGGATCGCTTGCATGCACTGGACAACCTTCGCGCCGTGATGATGTGGCTGGGCATCGTGCTGCACGTGGGCATCATTTACACCTTCTATCCGCTGCCCCTGCCGCTGCCCTGGCATGACGGGAAGACCAGCCTGTTGGCGGACTGGCTGGTGGCCTTGATTCACAGCTTTCGCATGCCGGTGTTTTTCATTCTGGCGGGGTTTTTCGTGGTGCTGCTGGTGCATGCACGCGGCGTGCGCGGCATGCTGGTCAATCGGCTCAAGCGCCTGGGCCTGCCGTTTGTGCTGCTGTGGCCGGTGATTTTTGTTGCCATGGTCTGGACGGTGATGCTGTTTGTCTACCGGGTCACCCACGGCACTTGGGTGCTGGACCCTTCGCAGCTGGACCCGTCGCTGCTGACCCCGCGCGCCAATCGCCACCCGCTGGACGACACCATGCACCTGTGGTTTTTGTGGATGCTGATGTGGTTCAGCGTCCTGGTTGCCGTGCTGACGCCACTGGCCAGGGCAGTGCCGCAGCGGCTGCGCGGCCTGCTCTCGCGCTGCTTTGACCAACTGGCGGGAAGCGCCTGGGGGTTTTTGCCGCTGACGATCCCGCTGGCCCTGATTGGCGCCATGTACAAGGATGGCATCGTGCCGGCCAGCGGATACTTTCTGGCCCCGGTCACCGAGTGGCTGCACAACGGCATCTTCTTCGTCTTTGGCCTGGCCCTTTACGCGCACCGCAAGCGCCTGTTTGCGATTTACCAGCAGCGCTGGAAGCACAACGCAGTGGCCGGCTTTGTGGTGTTGACGGTGATGCTGACGGTGACCGATCTGCAGCGCCAGCATCTGCTGACGGTGCCGCACGCTGCGTTTTGGCACGCCTTTTTGTTCAACGCCAGCACCTGGCTGCTGAGCTTTGCCTGGATTGGTGCCTTTCTGCGCTACCTGGGCCGCCCCCACCCGGTGCTGGACTATCTGGCGCAAAGCTCCTATTGGGTGTACATCATTCACATGCCGGTGACCGTCGGTTTGGGCGCGTGCCTGTACAGCCTGGATTGGCCCGCCTTGGTCAAAATGCCGCTGAACATTGCGGGCACCACTGTTTTCTCGCTGCTGACCTATCACCTGCTGGTGCGCTCCACCGCTTTGGGGGAGTTGCTCAATGGTCGGCGCTACCCGTTCAGGCTGTTGCGGCTGCACGCACCCGTTTCACGGCAGACGGCCTGACGCCAGTCCGGCCAGTGCAGGAACACCAATTTTGATAGCAGCTTGCGCACGTCTTACGGGCGCTGCAGGCCAAATCAATCAAAATAATTTGACCTGTGCCGTGCCGGCCCGTGTGCAAACCGCCGGTTTCGTGGATACTTGCATCCTCGCGAGAACCCAAGGCATGGGCCGTGGTCGCCGCGATACATGACAACGCAGAGGCACAACATGAACACGACTCCCTTTCACCTGCAAACCTTGTGCGCCTGCCTGCTGCTGGCATGGGCTGGCACCAGCGCAGCGGCCAGCGTGGCCGAGGACGAAGCCGAGCTGGCGGCCATTTATGGCGACAAGGAATTCATCAGCCTGGCCACCGGCAGCAAACAGTTGGTCAGCCGCGCGCCCGCCGTGGCCACGGTCATTACCGCGCAAGACATTGCCGCCACTGGGGCCCGCAATGTGGACGAAGCGCTGCAGGCGGTGCCGGGCATGCATGTGTCGGTGGGGTATTTGTATGACCCGGTGTATGCCATTCGCGGGGTGCACACCAAGTACAACCCGGAGGTGTTGATGCTGCTCAACGGGGTGCCCATCACCAGCAACTACTTCGGCAATCGCGGTGACGGCTGGAACACGATTCCGGCCGAGAATATTGCCCGCATCGAAGTGATTCGGGGCCCCGGCTCGGCGCTGTATGGGGCTGATGCCTACACCGGCGTGATCAACGTCATCACCAAGACCAGTCACGACATCGACGGCACCGTGGTCGGAGCGCGCCTGGGCTCCTACAACAGCCGCGAAGCCTGGCTGCAGCAAGGCGGCAAGTGGGGGCCACTGGAGGTGGCGGCTTATCTGCAGGTCGGCAAGACCGATGGCCCTAACGAAACCATTGCGGCCGATGCGCAAACCGCCCTGGACACGACGTTTGGCACCCACTTCTCCACGCCCCGGCCCCTTGCAACGCGCTGGCGATTCGCTCAACGCGGCGCTCGATGTGTCCTACGGTGCCTGGCGCTGGCGTACCAACTACGCCCAGCGCCTGAACGGGCAATTGGCGCAAGGGGTGGCCGATGCGCTGGACACCCTGGGGCATTTCAGCACACGGCGCTTTTTGACCGATTTGAATTACACCAACTCACAATGGGCCAAGGATTGGGAGGTCAGCGCCCAAGCCAGCTATTACGAACGCAGTGCGCCAGCCACGGTGGTGGTATTCCCGCCCGGCGTGACGTTTCCATGGGGCAGTTACCCCGACGGCATGATTGGCACACCCAGCAAAGATGAGCGCACCGGGCGGCTCAATGCTTCGGGGCTTTACACCGGCCTGAGCGACCACCGGCTGCGCAGCGGGGGGCGGACAAGACCGAAATTTTCAATATCAAGGAAAGAAAGAACTTCAATTTTGTTTATGTGCCGGGGGTGGGGAACTTGCCGATGCCCTTGGGCAGCCTGGTGGATTTCAGCAGCACCGCACCGTTCATCAAACCGACCAGCCGCGAAGTTTTTTACGGATTTGCGCAGGATGAGTGGACGCTCAAACCCGATTGGACGCTGACACTGGGCCTGCGCCACGACCGCTACTCCGATTTCGGCGGCACCACCAACCCAAGGGCTGCGCTGGTGTGGGCGGTGGACTACAACCTGACCGCCAAGCTGCTGTACGGCCGGGCCTTTCGGGCACCTTCGTTTGCAGAGATGTACGCCATCAACAACCCCACCGTTTTGGGCAACCCCAACCTGAAGCCTGAAACCACCGACACCTGGGAAGCCGCCGTGGTGTGGCAGCCCAGCGGCAGCACGCAGTTGGGCCTGAACCTGTTTCAATACCAGATGAAAGACGTGTTGCGCTTTGTGGCCAACAGCGACCCTACCACCGGCGCAACCGCCCAAAACACCGGCCAGCAGCGCGGCCACGGCCTGGAGCTGGAAGCCAGCTGGAACGCCAGCCGCAGCGTGCGCATGGCAGGCAATTATTCGTACCAGCGCTTGTTGGACCGCCAATCCGAGCAGGACGCCGGCCTGGCACCGCATCAGAAGCTGTACCTGCGCGGTGACTGGCATCTGGCGGGTGATTGGACGGTCAACGGCCAATGGAACTGGGTGGCCGGGCGCAACCGCGAGGCGGCCGATGCACGCCCTCAGATCAAGGACTACGACACTTTTGACCTGACACTGACCAAAGGCAGCCACCAGAGCAAATGGAGCTTGAGCGCGGGCGTGCGCAACCTGTTTGACAGCGACGCGCGCGAGCCCAGCCTGGCCCCCGGCAACATTCCCAACGACCTGCCCCTGCCCCGACGCACCTGGGTGGCGCAGCTGCAGTACCGGCTGTAGTCGGCAGGCCACGGCGCCTGCCGCGCCAACCAGCGCAGACCCGGCCGCTTTTGCGTGCTGTCCGCCCCCATGGCAAATCTGATGAATCCTCCATCTACTATCATTTTCATAGCTGCTTGCGCACTGTCCATAAGCGCTACAGCCCAAAACAGCACTCAAAACTCAGTCACAGCCAGTTGCCCGCTGCCCGCCCAGGTGGAGCCGGTGCATCTGTATGGCCTGTGGCGCGCTGAGTTTACGGGCCTGGCGCAGGGCGCCACGCTGCTGTTTGAGAAACATGCCGAGCGGACCGGCAGTGTGCGCGGTGCCATCAACCGCAACGGCACCAGGGCGCTGATTGCGGGCGATGTGGACGGCGGCGAGTTCACGCTGGAGGAGTCGGACGACGGCGTCCACATTTCGGCCACCTGGCTGGGCACGGTGGTGAAGGATTCCTGCGGTCAGGAAATTCGCGGTAGCTGGAGCCACGCTGCCAGTGACCGCGCTTATCCGTTTGTGCTGCGCAAGCTCGCGGCGAACGCGCCAAGACAATAATGCACCCCATGACACATGATCCAACCCATCGCAATATCGTCTGGCAGCGCGGCGAGGTCAGCGCGGCGGACCGCGCCAGTTTTTCCGGCAGGAGGCGGTTGCCATCTTGCTGCAAGGAGAACATCCGCCGCATTGCTGAGGTGGCGAGGCTGTTCAACGATGCGCGGATGATGTAATCACCGCCTTCATCTCGCCCTACCCGCAGGACCGGGCCATGATGCACGACAACAGGGGAGAGGACAGGTTTGTGGAATTGCCCTAAGCACTAGCACACCTGTTTAGCGGTGTGCGGGCAGCGCGCCCCCAAGGGGCTGAATCGCAAGGCGCGCTTGCGCCCGGTCACAGTTGACTAGCTTGCGGCCTTTGAGAGCTTTTATCTGGAAAATATGCGGTTTGTGTGAGATGGCACATTTAAAATTTGCTCGATTTCAAATCGTTGATGTCAAAAAGTTCATAAAGGAGACAGTGATGAAAATATTAAGCATCCTCGCCGTGGCGGGTTTTTTGTGGTCATGCAGCGCAGCCCAGGCGGAACTGGTCGCCAGCGGGGTGGACTCCGCCGAAAATACGCTTCAAACCAGCAGCCAGCGCATGTTTGCGTCGTCCAACGGCGCTTTTTATGAGGTGACCAAAACTGCCGGTGGCTGGGCCAAGGCAGAGTTGAGCTACAAGTTCAAGGACGGTCACAGCGGCACCTGCTACTTCCTGGGCATCACCGAATATGCTGGCATGGTGTACACGCTGTGCACCGAAAGCGCGATCAATCCGCTGGCCAAAAAACACCTGTTCGGCTTTGGGTTGAATGACATTCGAGCGCAATTAACTGAACTGGGCGAGTTGAAGGGCATGGCCTTGCCCAATGGCCTGGCCGCCGATGGCAGCGGTAATTTGTATGCCGCCGACAGTGGTTTGCCGCTGTTGCCCGGTGCCATTCACAAGATTGCACTCACTGGCACCTATTCGATGGGGCCGCAAAGCGTTTTCCATCGTTTTTTGGCCTGCAAACCCAATGGGATGCGCTTTTCAAACGGCAAGCTGTATGTGTCGGTAAACCCCTTCAGCTATGTCGGCTTGTCACAGTTGTTGCGCTATGACCTGGGGGCCAGCGGCTTGTCAAACAAGGCCGTGGTTTACGCGTCGTGGTCGTTCCTGGACGATTTTGCGCTGGTGAAGGGTGGCATGGTGGCGGCTGAGTTTTTTGGTGGACGCATCGTTCACATTACTGAAGAAGGCAAACTGTTGCACACCGCAAGTTTCGCGCAGCCCAGCTCGGTGAGCATAGCGACCGCACCAGCGTTCGGGCCAGGCAGTCTGTTCGTGACGGAGCGCGGAAATGGCAAGATCATGCACCTTGACAATGGCTGGGGCTTGTTGCCGCGCTAAATGAGCATGCTGGGCTGACATTTTTGGGGCTTTCATTGCATTATTCATTACAATACAAATGCAAATATGACTGAATCTGTAATTATTTAATGCAAAATTTCGTCTGCAAGCCGGTCAAGATCGACCCCAAAAAACTGATTCTGGATTTGATGCTGGCGGCGGGCGACCGGCCGATGCCAGTGCGCGACGTTATTTTGGCAGGCTCTCTTTTTGAGATCAGCGAAAACCATTTGCGGGTAACGCTGGCGCGCTTGTCTGCGGGTGGCTTTGTGGAGCCGGCCGGGCGCGGCGCTTACCGTCTGGGCCCGTCTGGCACCGATGTAGCCACCGATGTGGCCACTTGGCGAACGGTGGAGGCACGTTTACGGCCTTGGCAAGAAGGCTGCTATGTTGCTGTTCACAGCGGCGCACTTGGCCGCAGTGACCGGGTCGCGCTGCGGCAAAACGAACGCGCTTTGCACATGCTGGGTTTTCGTCCCCTGGAGCGCGGCCTGCATTTTCGCCCGGACAACATCGAGCACGATGTGGACGCGGTGCGCCAGCGCTTGCACAAGCTGGGGCTGGACCAGCAAGCTATCGTGTTTGGAGCGAATGTGCTTGGCGCAGAGCATGAGGCCCGCGTTCAGCACCTGTGGGACGAGGAGGAGCTCACCCTCGGTTATCAGGCTTTGCGCACGCAACTGGCCCAGTGGCTGACCGGGGCCGACGCGCTGGCGCTTGATGTTGCAGCGCGTGAGAGTTTTGTGCTGGGGGGCAACGCGATTCACCAGCTGGTTTTTGATCCCCTGCTGCCGGAGCCTTTTGTAGACACCAAAGAGCGCCATGCATTCATCGAGATGGTGCGCCATTTTGACGACAGAGGGCGCGTGATCTGGAACCGGTTTTTTGCTTTTTACGCACCCACCAGCCCTTTAGGAGAACCCAATGAACGCCCGTATTGATCTGGCTGAAGCTGCATCCACGCAGCCCTATTTTGCCGATACGCATGCGCTGAGCAACTTGTCCACGGAGCTGTGCAACTACAACATGTACACGCAGGATGTGGCGCTGCAGGAGGCGGTGCAGCGCGAAGGTGGCGGGTGGGCGCAAGATGAGCTGACGGCATTTGGCCAGTTGACGGGCTCGGCGGATTATCTGGAGCTGGGCAACCTGGCCAACAAATTCCAACCGGAGCTCGACACCCACGACCGCTTTGGTAACCGCATTGATCTTGTGAAGTTTCACCCGGCTTACCACCAGTTGATGAAGTCGTCGATTGAGAACGGCTTGCACGCCTCGCCCTGGACAGACCCCAAGCCAGGAGCGCATGTGGCGCGCGCGGCCAAGAGTTATTTGCACGGTCAGGTGGAGGCCGGGCACGGCTGCCCGATCACCATGACGTTTGCGGCCATTCCAACGCTGCGACTGCAGCCTGATGTGACAAGCGAGTGGGAGCCAAAAATCACCTCTCGCGTGTATGACCCGCGCAATGTGCCGGTGGCGCAAAAACAGGGGGTCACCATTGGCATGGCGATGACGGAAAAGCAGGGCGGCTCGGATGTGCGCACGAACAGCACGCGGGCTTACCCGGTGGGCAGTGGCGGGTCAGGGCAGGCGTATGAACTGGTCGGTCACAAGTATTTTGTGTCGGCTCCGATGTGTGATGCCTTCCTGGTGCTGGCGCAGGCACCTGGCGGCTTGTCGTGCTTTTTGCTGCCGCGCTGGCGGCCCGATGGCAGCAAGAACCCGCTGCAGGTGCTGCGGCTCAAAAAGAAAATGGGCAATGCGTCCAACGCATCGTCCGAGACCGAGTTGCGCGGCGCTCTGGCCTGGATGGTGGGCAATGAGGGGCGCGGTGTGCGCACCATCATCGAAATGGTGAGCATGACGCGCTTTGACTGCATGATTGGCTCCAGCGCGGGCATGCGTATGGCGGCCTCGCAGGCCTTGCACCATTGCTCGGTACGCTCCGCCTTCGGCAATGTGCTGAACCAGCAACCCTTGATGCAAAACGTGCTGGCCGACCTGGCCCTGGAAAGCGAAGCCGCCATGGCGCTGACCCTGCGCATGGCGCACGCCATGGACCAACGCGCACAAGAACATGAGGACGCACTGGTGCGCCTGATGACGGCGGTGGGCAAGTACTGGATTTGCAAGCGCACGCCGAACCACGCTTATGAGGCGATGGAATGTATTGGCGGCAGCGGCGTAATGGAGGACAGCATGTTGCCGCGCCTTTTCCGCGAGTCGCCCATCAATGCAATTTGGGAGGGCAGCGGCAATGTGCAATGTCTGGATGTACTGCGCGCCATGTCCAAAACCCCTGCCGTGCTGGAGGCATTTTTTGCCGAAGTGGGCAAGGCGCGCGGCGGCCATGCAGAGCTGGACACCTATGTGGCTCAGCTGGCGAAAAATTTCAAAGACCTGAGCGATTTTGAGTACCGTGCCCGTGACGTGGTGGACCGCATGGCGCTGGCAATGCAGGCTTCCTTGCTGGTGCGCAGTGCCCCTGCCTTTGTGAGTGACGCGTTCTGTCGTTCACGGCTGGCGCAAGTGGGCCACCACAGTTATGGCTCGCTGCCGCGCGGGTTGGATGTAGCCGCCATCATCGCCCGGGCAACGCCGAAAATGCCATGAAGTCGGAAGATTGAAACGCAGGGGCGTGGGTTCAGGGTGCCAGCATCTGCTGCTGGCTCATCAAGCCGCGCAAACGGTATTGCTCATGGTCGATGTCATGCAATTCGTTGCGCAGACGGCGCTTTTCTTCATCGCTCTTGGATTCTTCAAGGCGTTTTTGCAAGCGGTTGATTTGATTGGTGTTTTCGCGCATGCGTTCACTGGTGCGGTGAACTTGCAGCCCGGCCTCCAGATAACGTGAAAACGCCTCGAAACCAGGACGCCCCTGGCAAACGGCAGCCTTGCCGCTGTTGCCCTGCATTCCCTCACGCCAGCCGTTGGCCGCCGTGCAAAACTGCAAAATTCCGGCATCCCAACCTTGGCGGTACGCCACTGGATTGGGGTGTACACCGGCTTTGCCGCAATCCTCTGTGTAGGCAGCCAAACGGCTCTCGGCTACTCCACGCGAACCATCCGCAAAGCCTACCCGGCCCCAGTCAGCCACTTTGCATTCGGAAACCGACATGGACTCGCAACCTGCCAGAGTAAAGACCAGCGCAGAAATGAGAAGGGACAGCTTTTTCATGGTCGCATTTTGACAAAAGGTGCTAAAAACAACGGATCGGCACAAGCCTACACGCGGTAACGATCTGTTGCACTGCTTAACTTTGCTAGAAGTGCCGCTGCAATCTCTGTCAGCGGAAGCACTTCGTCTGCAGCGCCATGCAAAATGGCTTCCCTCGGCATGCCAAAAACGATGCAACTGGCCTCATCTTGCACAAAGTTGTAGCTACCTGCATCTTTCATTTCCCGCATGGCCTTGGCACCGTCATTGCCCATGCCCGTCAACATGACGCCAAACGCGTTGCGTCCGACAACACTGGCTGCCGATTTGAACAGTACTTCAACGGAGGGTTTGTGCCGATTGACCAACTCTCCGTCTTCAACAACCGCCAAATAGTTGGCTCCACTGCGTTCAATCCGAAACTGCTTTCCGCCGGGCGCTATGTAAGCATAACCCGGCAAAATTCGCTCACCGTTCACAGCCTCTTGAACTGTGATTTGACACAGAGTGTTCAAACGGGCAGCGAAGCTTGTCGTAAAGCCAGGCGGCATGTGCTGCGTGATGACGATGCCAGGCGAGTCCGCTGGCATGCGTGTCAGTATTTCTTTGATCGCTTCAGTGCCGCCAGTGGAGGCACCTATGCATATGAGTTTTTCGGTGGACAAGCGACCCACACTGGGCAATGCGCTTCGAGCTGATACCGCCTCAACGCCACCAGACGCAGGCACTCCAGTAGAGCGTTTGATATGCGCGGCCGCAGCTATTCTGACTTTCTCAACAATTTGCGCTGACAACTCACTCAAACCATCAGCAACACCGATACGTGGCTTGGCCACGAAGTCAACCGCACCAAGCTCCAGAGCCTTCATCGTGACATCCGCGCCTCGCTCCGTCAACGTCGAAATCATGACAACAGGCATGGGGCGCAGGCGCATAAGCCGCCCTAGGAAATCAATACCGTCCATGCGCGGCATTTCGATATCCAGCGTAATCACGTCCGGGTTCAGCTCGCGAATCATCTCGCGGGCAATCAATGGATCATTGGCGGTTCCAACGCACTCCATGTCTTTTTGTCTGTTGATTATTTGAGCCAGCAAGCTCCTCACCAGCGCCGAATCGTCAACTACTACAACTCGAATTTTCTTCAATTCAAGTCCTTCAAAAGAGATCGACCGAGCCACCAGCAGTTGTCTTGGCCACGGTAGCAGCATTGCCTTTGCGCTCCTCCACCGCCAGCGTCTCTGGGTGCGAATGCGCCAACCTTTTGACCAATGCTTTGCCAGACACCGGAAAAAAGCAAACTTTTCGAGGGTGAATATCCAGCACGTCAGACGAAACAATAGGAATTCGCTCCATTGCCAAGTATTCGATCACAAAATTTGTGTTGCGCTCCCCCACATTCATGGTGGTGAATCCAGCCATTACTTGCGCGCCACCAAAAATTTTTGCCTGCATTGACTCCCGGCGCGCACCCTTTTTCAACATCTCGTTGATCAACAACTCCATGGCATAGGATCCATAGCGTCCAAAACCATCACCGGTATCGCCATCGGGCAACATGAAATGATTCATCCCCCCCGCACGGGCTCTTCCATCCCATAAGCAGGCCGATATGCATGACCCCAAAACAGTCATGATGACCAACTCTTCATTGGATACAAAGTACTCACCCGGGAGCACCTTCACGGCATCGTATTGAAAATGGGGATCATTGTAAAAAAATGATGCTTCGCCTGGATTTCGGGGCTGCGCTTTGAGCTGCTCGACTCGGGACGCCCTGCCGCCGGCCAATACTTTGGGAGCCAATGCCCCTCCTGCAGAACGGGAAGTGGCATTGCCCAAACTTGATGGGGATAAGTTCATGTGTGCCTTGCAGTCAGATGGAGCGGCGTCATGCTGCGACCACGCTTGTGTTCATAAAATTTATCGACGTTCATAAACCGTCTTTCCCCGCAGAACAAACAAATCTTTTGACTCCGTGAAGTTCTCTGCATGCCCTACAAAAAGCAGGCCACCAGGCACCATCACGCGATGAATGCGCTCAAGAACTTTGCGCTGCGTTGGCGCATCAAAATAGATCATGACATTGCGGCAAAAGACAACATCAAAAAGCTCACGAAATGGCCAATTGTCCCGAATAAGGTTTACGCTGACAAATTGAACATGACGCTGCAACTCTGGCTTTACCCTCGCCACGCCCTCATTGGCTCCTTTGCCGCGCAGAAAAAATTGCTGCATGCGTTCGGGGCAAACGCCCTTTAGCCCTTCAATTCTGTAAACACCCTGCTCAGCAGATGCCAGCACTTTCGAATCAATGTCGCTGGCCGTTAAAAAGAAATTCGCTCTCGGCCCGAGCGCCTCCAAGGCGGTCATCACAATTGAGTACGGCTCCTCACCGGTTGAAGATGCGCTACACCAAACCCGCCAACTACCACTCGGTGGCTTAGACTTTAAGTGGTTCGACAATATTTCGAAATGATGCTGCTCACGAAAAAATGATGTCAAGTTTGTGGTCAGCGCATTCACGAACTCTTGCCACTCCGGGCCGTCATTTCCTTCCAACCAACTCAAATAATCCTTAAAACTTTGATGTCCCGTGTCACGCAGTCGCCGTGACAAACGGCTGTACACCATCGCATGCTTGCCATCGTGCAAACTGATTCCCGCGCGCTGATAAATCAACGATTGAACCCGATCAAAATCCTCATCGGTCCACGCAAATTCACGCGACTGCGTCTCCATGCTACCGACATCGGATGCACCTGCCGCCAATGTGCGAACCGCCGCCATGAGAGGCTTTGCTGACCACATTGGACTCACCACTGCACAACACCGACGGTAAAAACGCTATTCAGCATCCGATGTCAAACCCATATCCGGACACGACATGAGCTTTTCAATATCCAGAAGAATCAGCATTCGATCTCCAAGCGAACCGAGTCCCAAAACTGAATCACTGTCAATCACACTGTCCACATCCGGCGCAGCTTTCAAACTATCAGGAGGGAGTTGCATCACATCACTCACCGAATCAACCACAATCCCAACAATCCGGCTGCGCAAATTGAGAATAATGACAACGGTAAACGAATCGTACTCAGCCTTCGAGCAATTGAACTTCAGCCGCATGTCAACGATAGGAACAATCGTGCCCCGCAAATTAACCACGCCTTTGATGAAACTAGGGGCATTCGCAATTCGAGTAGGTGGCTCATAGCCGCGTATTTCCTGTACCTTCAGGATGTCAATTCCATACTCTTCCTGATCAAGCCGAAATGTTAAATACTCTCTTGCTCCACCAGAAATCATCTCGCCAATTTTTTCCATCGCACCCATCTAGTACTCCTTCAAATCGCAAGGTCAGTGCCGCGAACGACGAACCAACGCGCCCGTGTCAAGAATGAGCGCAACCTTGCCGTCGCCGAGAATTGTGGCCCCGGATATGTTGGGAACTTTTCGATAGTTAGACTCCAAATTCTTAACCACCACCTGCTGCTGCCCCAACAATTCATCAACCAACAACGCCACCCGACTGCCATCTGCTTCAATGACCACCATGATGTCGCTGGTACGCTCAAAATCAAAGCGAGGTATTTGAAATACCTTCTCAAGTTCAATCACCGGCATGTACTCATCTCGAACTTTGACCAGTTGCGAACCCTGCCCCACCGTGCTGACTGCGTCAGCCTTAACTTGAAAAGACTCCACGACAGAGGACAGCGGCAAAATATAAACCTCATCACCGACCCCGACTGACATGCCATCCATGATGGCCA
The DNA here is from genome assembly GCA_016708345.1 of Candidatus Rhodoferax bjergmarkensis. Classification (GTDB taxonomy): domain Bacteria; phylum Pseudomonadota; class Gammaproteobacteria; order Burkholderiales; family Burkholderiaceae_C; genus Rhodoferax; species Rhodoferax bjergmarkensis. Next base: position 187,152 of record JADJFX010000003.1, on the reverse strand, counting down.
GCGTCAACGGAAGTCGCACCGAAACCTTCATGCCATAGCCTTCGGCGGAGTCAATCTCCACAGTGCCATTCAGGGCATTGATATTTCGTTTCACGACATCCATTCCTACGCCTCGACCAGACACATCGGTCACCACTTCAGCTGTAGAAAACCCCGGTGCAAAAATTAATTGCCATACATCCGCGTCCGACATCTGATCCGAAACATCAAGGCCTCTCTCTTTTGCTTTTGCCAAAATCCTCTCACGCGACATCCCCCTGCCATCATCACGAACTTCAATAACGATCGACCCGCCTTGGTGCGCAGCCGACAATGTGATGGTTCCAGTTTCTGACTTCCCGGCGCGCACTCGATCCGCCGGCATTTCTACGCCATGATCGCAACTGTTTCGCACCAAATGGGTCAGCGGGTCAGTAATTTTTTCAACCAGTCCTTTGTCAAGCTCTGTTGCTTCACCTTGGGTTACAAAATCAACCTTTTTGCCAAGTTTGGAGGCAAGATCACGCAACATCCTAGGAAAGCGGCTGAACACAATGGACATCGGAATCATTCGAATCGACATCACGGATTCCTGCAAATCCCGCGTGTTGCGATCCAGATCTGTTAGCCCTGTCAAGAGTTGTTGGTACAGCGCAGGATCCAGTGCTCTGCTGTTTTGAGCCAGCATTGCTTGGGTAATGACCAACTCCCCCACCAAATTAATCAACTGATCAACCTTGCTGATGGCAACCCGTATGGTTGCAGCCTCAGGCTGTGCCATTGGTGCCGCAGGCTTAGCCCCAGCCCGGGGCAGAACTTTGGTCTCAGTGGGTTGAGCAACTTCAATCACCGCGGCAACCCCGCTACCAACAGATGTTGGAGCACCTGGTGCGCCATCAAAGAATCCGAAACCAGACGAGGGTGCCAATGGTGCAGCGGCAATCGGAGCAACACTTTGGGGGGCTACTTGCGGAGCGCCAGCCGCACCATCAAAAAATCCGTAGCCAGATTCTGGTGCAGCTACTGCAGCAGCAGAATTTTCTTTGATTGACACTTGCGCACGAGAAACATGAAAAGCAAACAAATCCAGCAAATCTTCGTCCGAAGAAGTTGTTTCGACAGAAAAAACTCGTCGATCTGCTTGGTCGCAAGGCAAGACCTTGATGTCCCCCAAGCCTGGAATATCACGAAATAATTCCTTGATGGCATCAGCTTGATCGAGACGCTCCAAAGGGCCAATGCTAATTTCCAGCGAACGATTTGTTTTTGCTGATTTCACAGGCGCAGGCACGGGAACAGATGGTGCCGATACCACAACCACGGGTGCGGGTTGTGGCTGACTAGGTGCAATCACTGCCTTTGGCATGGCATCTTGCCCCGATGCCAATATGCGGATGCGCTGAACCAAGTCTGCCGTCGGCGGCGACTCACCTTCCCCGCCAGCTTGATGACGGGCCAATAATCCTCTGGAGGCATCGGCTGATTCCAACAACACATCAACCATGGCCGCGTTTGGTTGCAATTCGTGACGCCGCAGCCGATCAAGTAAAGACTCCATCTGGTGCGTTAGCTCTGCGACATCCGAAAAGCCGAATGTGGCAGCCCCACCTTTGACAGAATGTGCGCACCGAAAAACGCCATTCAATGCTTCGTCATCCGCCGTCTCAAGATTAAGGTTGAGCAACATCTGCTCCATTAAATCGAGATTTTCAGCTGCTTCTTCAAAAAAAATCTGATAGAACTGCGTCAGATCAAAATCGCCTCCTGATCCACCTGCCTCTTGATGCGCTTCCGCCATACCAATCTCCTTTTTTACACGTGCCGCCCCAGTACCTGCAGCACTGTTACTTGATCACTTTCTTGATGACTTCAAGGAGTCGAGCGGGATCAAATGGTTTAACCAGCCAGCCTGTAGCGCCAGCAGCGCGACCAGCCTGTTTCATCAGGTCACTCGATTCGGTAGTCAGCATCAAAATTGGTATTGTTTTGAACTGAGGATGATCGCGCAACTTTCGGGTTAACCCTAGACCATCAAGTCTGGGCATGTTTTGATCTGTCAAAACCAGATCAAACGATTGGGCCTGAGCTTTTTCATAGGCATCCACACCATCCACCGCTTCGACAACCTGATAGCCAGCGCCGGTTAAGGTAAATGACACCATCTTGCGCATCGATGGTGAGTCGTCAACTGCGAGTATTAAAGGCATGTGAAGCTCCGACTATTTCAGTGATAGATTGATAAGAAACGATTTAAAAAAGCTCGACGGATCCTGCGTCCATCTCGTCTTGGGTTACAGGATTCGGGCGCTCCGGAACCTCTTCAACAAAAGGTACAGCCTCTCCATCCTCTGCCCCCATTGATTCAGACGCCAAACGGTAAGCGCAGCCCTGAAGAATTTTGGAGGTATGAATGATCAGCTGCGATGCCATATCTTGAAACTGCAACTCAGTCACTGCGGCTCTGAGGGAATTACGAACGGCGTCAAGCTCTTTAGATGATGCCAACATTGGATCTGCAAGATTTGCGCTGGCACTGGTAAATCGTTCCATGAGATTTTCCATCGTGTGCGCCAGCAAGCCGTCAAGTCGGCTTAAATCATGAACAACGACAAGTAAAGAATCCTGCACCTCGGCAACCAGCATAACTGGCAGTTGCACAGCAGGAACTGAGGACGTTGTCTGATTCGTTTGCATTCTTGCATCCTATCTCTTCACAGAGCATCGGGTAACCTATGTGTCTGTTTTCGGCCATAGAACTTTGCGAAGGGCTAGATTAGCAGGATTCAGCAGCATTGTGGAAAAATCGCTACCAAAAAAACGACAACACGCCACACTACTTCCGCGATAAAACTACTTACCCAACTCGCTTGTCTCGGGCACAATGATAGCGTTAATCATGCTACAAGACACCCCTGAAACCCACCCATGGCAAATTCTGCATTTAGAAGATTCTGCGATTGATCACGAGCTTGTGCGGATGGCATTGACAAAGTCCGCACAGTGTCATGAGCTTGTGCGCGTAGAAACTTTGCACGAGTTCGAGCATCTGATTCGCACTTTGAATTTTGATGTCATTTTGGCGGACTATCGTTTACCAGGCTTTAACGCATTGGATGCTTGGTCCATTCTTCAAAGTCAGCCAAATGCCCCACCATTCATATTGTTGTCAGGTGCGATCGGCGAGCCAGCAGCAGTGGCCGCGATCAAGATGGGCGTAAGCGACTACCTGTCCAAAGACGACATGGGAAAGCTTGCTCAAGTTATTCGTCGTGCCATAGAACTCCACAGCATCCGACGAGCAAAAGACGCCGCCGATATCGAGCTCGCCTTGTCCGAAAAGCGGCTTGCAGACTTCGCTGAACATTTACAGATGACAATTGAACAGGAACGCGCTGCCATCGCACGTGAAATTCATGACGATATCGGTGGCGCTTTGGCGGCCGTCAAGTTCGACCTTTCTTGGATAGGCAGACACACTTGCGACCCAGCAACAACCGAACATGTCAGCGCCGCAAGTGACATGCTGCAACATGCGCTTGAAGCAAGTCAGCGCATCATGACGAACCTTCGCCCGGCCATTTTGGACCAAGGCTTGGCGGCAGCAGTTCAATGGCTGGCGGAAGGTTTTGCAAAACGAACGGGCATAGAAACAACAGTACATGCATTCAACAACAATGAAACACTGAGCAAGGCAGTTCAACTGGTTGCCTACAGAACCGCACAAGAAGCGCTGACCAATATTGCGAAATATGCTGAGTGCAAGCAAGTGGTCATTGATTTTTCGGATGCGGACAAGGTACTGACGCTCGAGATTAAAGACAATGGCAAAGGCATCTCTCCAACAGAACTCAGCAAACCCAAGGCTTTTGGCATTCGAGGACTGCGTGAACGCGCGAAGACTGTCGGTGGCTGGTTAGATGTAAGCTCCAGCCTCAACAAGGGGACATCCATCATTCTTTCAGTGCCCTTGCAGCCTGCCATGGCAGATACAAAACAGGAAGTCTTTTGAGATGATTCGCGTTATTCTTTGCGACGATCATGCCATGGTACGTCGAGGTATTCGCGACACGCTTTCAGAGGCTGTTGACATTCAAGTAACGGCCGAAGCAGGAAGTTACGCCGAAGTTCGCGATGCCATTCGAACTTCAGCCTGTGACGTCCTCGTGCTCGATTTGAGTCTTCCGGGTCGTGGTGGACTGGAAGTTTTGTCCAGCTTGCGGGAGTCAGGCTCACCCATCAAAGTACTGATTGTGTCGATGTTTCCAGAAGACCAGTACGCCATCCGGTGCCTGCGTGCCGGAGCTCAAGGCTACCTCAACAAAGCAGGAGATCCTGCCGATCTGATAACCGCCGTCAGAACCGTTGCGCAAGGTCGAAAATACGTGACGCCTGACGTTGCTCACATGCTTGTTGACAGCTTGAGCACACCTGAAAATCAAACCCTGCACGCGTCTTTATCTGAGCGAGAACTTCAGACTTTGCTCAAAATTGCCTCAGGCAAACGCCTTTCTGACATTGCAGAAGAACTGATGCTGAGCCCCAAAACAGTAAGTGTTTACCGATCCCGGGTGTTGGAAAAATTAAAGCTCTCGAACAACGCCGAACTGACGGTATACGCGATACGGAACGAACTGGTTTAGCAGGACCTGTCACTTGCGTGCAAAAATATCGATCGCGCGTTCCATCAACGCCATGAAAGGTTGATCAAGCATTGGCAACGTCACTGTAATACCAATGAGACCGACTGCCAAGGTGATTGGAAAACCTATCGAAAAAACGTTCATTTGCGGCGCCACGCGCGACACAATTCCGAGCGCCAAGTTAACAAACATCAGCATGCCTACCATCGGCAACGATATCCACAAACCACTTGCAAACAAGTCTGCACCAAGTGAATACAACTTCATCTTGGCAAGTGCTTCAAGAAAATTCTGATCAACCGGGAATGCCTCAAAACTCTTGACCACCGCCATCAACACCATCAAGTGCCCATTCATGACCACAAACAAGAATGCCGTCATCTGACCAAAAAACCTTGCCACAGCGCTGGACTGGGTGTTGAGGGAGGGGTCAAAAAATGAAGCAAAATTCAAACCCATCTGAAATCCAACCACATCGCCAGCCAATTCCACCGCAGAAAAAACAAGCCTGACAGTAAACCCAATGGCCAAGCCGATACCGACTTGTTGAACTATCGCACCCACTGCATGAGGCCCCGTGATACTGATGATGGGTTGGCCCTGCAAACTCGGCTGTGCGGCATAGGCAATAAACATTGCCAACGCAATTCTGGCCCGCACTGGAAAAGCCTTGGACGAAAAAATGGGGGCTGCCGTAAACACAGCAAGAATGCGCAAAAATGGCCACATCATGGGCGACAACCAAGCCACCAACTGAGATTCGGTCAGAGAAATCAAGATAACTGCCGCGCTTAAATCACGGCGGAGGGAATCGCCTCAATGGTTCGGCGAATGTACTCAACCAATATGTTCAGCATCCACGGGCCGGCTATCGCAAACATAGCCATGGCAGCAACAAGTTTCGGAACAAAAGCCAGCGTCGCCTCGTTGATCTGAGTCACTGCCTGAAACAAACTAACCACCAAGCCCACCACCAACACAACACCGAGCACAGGAGAGGACACCATCAACATGATCAGCAAGGCTTCTTGCCCCATGGTCAAGACCATTTGTGCATTCATTGTCCAACCCTCATGTCACAAAACTGGCAGCCAAAGATCCGATGAGAAGATTCCAGCCGTCCGCCAAAACAAAAAGCATCAGCTTGAATGGCAAAGCCACCAACACAGGCGACAACATCATCATGCCTAGGGACATGAGCACACTGGCGACCACAATGTCAATCACAAGAAACGGAATGAAAATCATGAATCCGATCTGAAAAGCCGATTTGAGTTCACTGGTCACAAAAGCAGGCACCAACACCCGCATCGGAACGTTTTGTGCAGTTACACCAGCCTCCAGTTTGGCGAGCTTGGCAAAAAGCGCCAAATCTGATTGCCTCGTTTGTTTGCTCATAAACTGTCTAAGAGGATCCTCGCCTTTTGCCAGCGCCTGCTCAAACGAAATTGCACTCGTCGAATAGGGAAGGTACGCATCTTGGTACACCTTGTCCAAGGTTGGCCCCATGACAAAAAATGTCAAGAAAAGAGAGAGCCCGACAATCACCTGATTGGGCGGTGCGGACTGCGTTCCCAATGCCTGACGAAGCAGAGAAAGCACAATCACAATGCGTGTGAAGCCGGTCATCATCAGCAACACAGCAGGCAAAAAAGACAAAGCCGTAAAAAACAGCAATGTCTGCACTGGCACCGAAAAACTGACTCCCGATTGTCCCGACCCCACCAAGAGCGGCAATTGCCCAGGAGTTTGGGCAAACACGGGGCAAGAGGCAAACAATGCCAGCAAGGCAGCGGCAGCCCAGCGCAGCCGCCCTTGGTATGGCTTGAACAATTCGTTTAGATGGATCACAGAAATTTCTAGCTCGACTGTGCAGAATCTTTATGTGACAAATGCGCCAACTCTGTTTCTGCTTTGAAATCCACCGCAACGCTATGCAAACAGGTAATGGTTTGAGCTGTCACACCCAAAGTTAACCAGGTGCGCGACCCCTGCGGCCCCACCTCAACAGTAACCACGCGCTGATGCGGCCCCACGGCAACGGCAGAGACAAATCGGACAGCTGACGCACTGGCAACTGCAGCACCTCCTGCGCGCGCTTGCAGCCACTTGACTCCAACCGGAACCAAGGCCAGTATAAAAACAAAGAGACCAACAGAAATCAATGTCGACGTCATTGTCAACATCAACCTTTGCTGACACGCCGAAGTCGCTCAGAAGGCGTTACGACATCGGTCAGACGAATGCCAAATTTATCATTCACCACAACAACCTCGCCTTGCGCAATCAAATAGCCGTTCACCAGCACATCCATCGGTTCACCCGCCAATGCGTCCAACTCCACAACGGACCCCTGGCCCAACTGCAGAATATGCTTGATAGGCACCTTGGTGCGACCCAACTCGACAGAAAGCTGCACAGGAATATCAAGCACCCGATTGATGTCACTGATTGTTTCGTCTCCGCCCGTCGAAAAGGAACGAGACGAATCACCCGAAAGAATCCCGCCGGACGATGAGCTGGATCCACCACTTTCAGAGACCTTCTGCTCCTGCAGGGCCTCGGCCCAATCAGCCATGCCGTCATCTTCCAGCGGTTTGTCATCAATTGCCATGAGTTAGCCCTTCCAGTTGAGGTCATTACCCCTCAAACTTTTTTCGATGCGAATTGCATATTTAGCATTATGTGTCCCGTATTGACACTCAAAAACCGGCACCCCATCCACGCATGCCTGAATTCTTTGCTGACGCTCCAGCTCAATGAAATCCCCCGGTCGCATTGCGATCAATTGCTCAATGGTGGTGTCGGCACGCGCCAGTTCAGCCACCAGCGTCATTTCTGCCGCCTGAATTTCTTGCGTCAGCACGTTTACCCAGCGGCGGTCCACCTCAATGGAGTCGCCCTGCGTTGAGGAGTACAAAATATCGCGAATCGGCTCCAGCGTAGCGTAGGGCATGCAAAAATGAATCGCCCCGGTAATCTCACCAATCTCCAGCTGAAAAGTCGTTGTAATGACAATTTCGCTCGGCGTTGCAATGTTGGCAAATTGCGGTTGCATTTCAGAGCGTTGGTATTCCAACTCCAGCGGATAAATACCTTTCCACGCCTTCTTGAACTCGTCTGAAATCACATCGACCAAACGGTTGATGACGCGCTGCTCAGTCGCTGAAAAATCACGTCCTTCAATACGGGTTTGAAACTTTCCGATACCACCGTACAAGGTGTCAATCACACCAAACACAAGCGCAGGCTCACAAACGATCAAGCCACTGCCGCGCAAAGGTCGAATAGCGACGATGTTGAAATTGGTGGGCACTGCCAACTCACGCAAAAATGCACTGTACCGCTGCACTGACACCGGCCCTACTGAAATTTCTGGACTTCTGCGAATGAAATTGAAAAGTCCAACCCTTAAATTTCGTGCGAATCGCTCATTGACGACTTCCATCGTAGGCATTCGCCCACGAACAATGCGCTCCTGACTCGATATGTTATAGGTGCGAACATCCCCTTGCTCGTGAACTTCCTCAACGAGCTTTTGACTCTCACCCGTTACGCCCTCAAGCAGGGCGTCGACTTCTTCCTGGGATAGGAATGATTCACTCATAAGTCAATACCGCGTTCGCCTCTACTGGACAATGAAACTGGAAAAATGCACGCCACGCACCGGGCTGTCATCAGGCACTGCCTTTTCCGCACTTTTCTTTTTGGATTTGGGTGCATCTTTTTTGGGCTTTGCTGCATGCCCATCGTCAGACGCAGCGAACGGTCGTGCAGCCTCTTTCAAAATATCGGCATCAAGACTCTCTTTACCTTCGATCAGCAAAAGCTCTTCTGCTGTGCGCTGCGAAATCAGCAACAAAATTCCACTCCGAATGGACGGCAGGTACATTTTGACCTTTTCAATGGCTTTCGCATCTGAAAGCTCCAGCGTGACACCGACTTGCGCCACTTTTTCGCCACCGGGGTCGGCCAAGTTGACGACCATGTTTTCGAGCGGGAGAAAGGTTGGGGGACCCTTGGGTACAACATGAACGACCTCTTCAGCCTCTTTGTCATCGGTTTTTTTCTTGCTCAGAAAAAACACAGCCCCCCCGCCAATCAGGGCAAGAACCAACACGCCCACGCCCCCAATCAGTATTAATTTCTTACCGACTGGCGATTTTTTAGCGGACTCTTCGCCACCAGCTTCACCAGCTTCAGGTTTGGTAGACACTATATTTCCTTCAACATGTATTGCTTCAGCTCATTATTTAGCACATCCAAAGCCTCAATAACCCAATAAGCCATCAAAAAACAAGGCATTCGCGCGAATCCTCATTTTTTCGCTTTAAACAAACAGATCAAGCGCACGACCCACGGATGACAGATTAACTCGTTGCGGCCGCTCGCTGGTTTGTTGCGCCTCCTTTACCGCGATCATCGCCTGCCTTGTGCCGCTTTGGTCACGTCTGTCCTGCGAGTTTGCACCACCCTGACCCGATGTGCCGATAGAAAAGCCGGACAAGACCAAACCTTCACTCGTAAGAAGTTCTTTCAAATGGGCCACCGCGCCCTCCAGAATGTTTCGGATTTCGGGTTGATCGGTGCGAAATCCAATGTGCGCCTCATCACCATTGAGAGAGATACTGACTTCAACCGGTTGCGAGCCAAAGCCATCGAGCTTCAACTCTGCATTTTGAATCCCTTGCGTGGTCCAGTAGCTCACCGTGTCAGCCACCATCGACTCAAAAGATACGGCAGACGGGTCAACCACAAACGAAGGGGTATCTACCCCACTGTTCACTTGAAATGCCTGCCCGCCCCATCCCCCGGCACTTTCAGACCCAACTTGCAGCCCCGGGGACTTGGCTGAGGATTTTTCACCTTGCCGAACAACACCTTCTCCAAAACCACTGGCAAACAATGTGGCACTGACCATTGACTCCCTGGCCACCATATCAGCAAGAACCTCCGATCTCTTCACGCGCGATTCGGCGATGCCGACATTCCCCACTGCTGGGCTATCCCCAGGAACTTTCAACTGCAGATGAGACAAACCGGACTGCGCAGCAAGCAAAGCGTCAGCCGGACGACCTCCCCCCCCTTTTTTGCCTGCCACCAAGACAGCTGAAGCAGCAGCCTCTTGTTTTTCAGCGGCTGTTGTTGCTGGCGCAGTCACGGAAATACGGGCCTCAGCAACTCCCCCACCCAGAGCAACGGTTGCAGAATCGGATCTATTCAATGCTCCACTGCCAAGGGAATTCAATTTGTCACCCGCCAACTGTCCTGCTTGTGCCAAAAGCATGGCCATATCAATGGGCTCACATTGAGTTGACGACACAAGCGCATCAGAATGACCGAGGGAAGGCAGCATCTGAGTCAAAGCAAAATCATTACCATTCGCCGATGTTTGCGAATCACCACCTTGATCAGTTAGGTCAGCAGCGACATCACCAGATTGAAAACCCAAGGAACTGAGCAGCGACAAAAACCCGCCTCCCGCAAGAGAATCTGACTCGGTGCCCATTTTGGCTTTTCCCTTGCCGCCCTGCGCCTGTGCGCCTGCCACCGCCTTGTGACTGGCTTGCGCGCCGTTACATTCAATACTCATCGAAATTCTCCTCGGATACAGGTCAGATATAAGTGCCTGCTGCAGGCCTGTGACGCAAGGCAGCAAACTCATCCATTTGCTTTTGATCACGACGGGTTTCCAGAAGCGCAATATCAGCCTGCTTCTTTTTCAACACCTGCTTCAACCCCGCCAGCCGAAACTCCGCCTCAATTACAAGCTGCTTTGCAGCGTCCACCCGTTGACACGCAGAATCCACAGCCCCTTTTTGCAGGCCAATCGCATGCTGCAACCGGTCCATGAACTGATAGTGATGCCTGATCAACTCTGTCGTTGCCCCCACTTGGGCGGCCGCCGTCCATCGCACATCGGTCTCAGCCGCATAACTCTCCAACTGGTTCAATTGATCTTGTGCAAATGCCCAAGCCCGCTGCACTTGCATCAAAACCCTGCCCGCCTGGTCCCTTTTGCGGGTTGCCACCACAATGGCCAATAAAACACTTTTGACGGCACTCACGGGAAGGCCTCCTCACGACCTATCGTCGCCATCATCCGCTGAACACTCGGCCCCAAGGGAGCTGCCTCAAACATATCTTGCTGAAGAAACGCCACCATGCCCTCGTGCAATCTGATGGACTCATCGAGTCCAGGGTCTGACCCGTTCACGTATGCACCAATCTGCACCAGATCGCGACCCTTTTCATAGCGGGAATTAATTGCCTTAAAACGCCGCGCCATCTCAAAATGATCCCTGGGCACCACGTTGTGCATCACCCTGGAGGCCGACTGCTCCACGTCAATGGCCGGAAAATGCCCTGACTCAGCCAAAGAGCGCGACAGCACGATGTGTCCATCCAAAATAGCCCTAGCCGCATCAGCAATCGGGTCCTGCTGGTCATCCCCTTCTGACAACACGGTGTAAAAAGCGGTGATCGAACCGACACCATTCAAGCCATTGCCACTGCGCTCCACCAACTGCGGCAGTTTTGCGAAACACGAGGGTGGATAGCCCTTGGTGGCAGGTGGCTCCCCAATGGCCAACGCAATTTCACGCTGCGCCATGGCATAGCGCGTCAGGGAATCCATCAGCAAGAGCACATGCTTGCCCTTGTCCCGAAAACTCTCGGCAATGGCGGTGGCATAGGCTGCGCCTTGCATCCGAAGCAAGGGCGGCGCGTCCGCCGGTGCAGCCACCACCACCGACCGTGCCCGCCCCTGTGTGCCCAAAATATCTTCGATGAATTCTTTGACTTCACGCCCGCGCTCACCAATCAAGCCGACCACAATCACATCGGCCTGGGTGTAGCGCGCCATCATGCCCAGCAAAACGCTTTTACCAACGCCGGAGCCAGAAAACAAACCAATGCGCTGACCTCTGCCCACGGTCAGGAGCGCATTGATGGCGCGCACCCCCGTGTCCAGTGCATTGCGCACCGGGGCGCGGTCCATCGCATTGATTTGCTTTCGGTCCAGTGGCAGGGAAGTGACATCCACAATAGGGCCCATGCGGTCCATCGGTGCACCTTGCGCGTCCACAACCCGCCCGAGCAAGCCATCCCCCATGGGCAGGCGCAACACACCAAACGCTGAAGCAGCCTCCAACTTGCGCTCTTCACCCAAACGAGGCACCGCCACATAGGCCGGTGCCGGTATCACGCTGGCTCCGCTGGACAGTCCGTGGACATCACCAGCAGGCATCAAAAAGGCCCTGTCATTCGAAAACCCGACAACCTCCGCCAACACCGCAGGCTGCGACTTCATCGACACCAGGCATTGGGAGCCGACCGGCATGCGAATACCCGCAGCCTCAAGCACCAGCCCGGTTAAACGAGTGAGCGTTCCACGCACTTCCAGCGTGCAGCCAGAGCGAACGCTCCCGGTAGCATCACGCAAAAAATTCTGCCACTTGCAAGAAGCCTCAGGATTCATCAGCGTCCCCCTTCCAGGGTGAATTCAAACCGAGGTTGGCAATGGCTCGCAGCCACCTTTTTTCAAGCGTCCCATCCACTACAGCGCCTGCTGATTCGATAAGACACCCTCCCCGTGCCACGTTTGCGTCAGCCACCAACGTCAGAGACATGCCGGGGAACTCAGAGCGCATGACATCCGCCAACACATCCAAGTCCAAGGGATTGAGTCGGATCAAGGCACTTTTACTGTCCGCCATCAGCAAGCCCAAAGCCTCCCGGACAACAGGCTGTAAAACATTCGGATTCACCGACAACTCATGGCGCAAAACCTGTCGCGCCAACTCACAGGCCAACTCAAGAATGCCCTGTGCCATCACTTGCTCGGCATCCGCCAGTTGCGCCTGTGCAGATAATAAAAGATTGGAGAAATTTTGCGCAGCCTGCCGACCTTGGCTGGCTACGTAATCTGCCATTTGTCGCTGCGCCTCCAAGGTTGCCTGCGCACGCCCTTGGGCAAATCCTTCGGCGTAAGCCTCTTGGCGAACCGCTTCAACATTGACCTGTTCGGTTACAGCCTCCCGCTGCTTGACCTGCGCCGCCAGCAGCAAAGACGCAGTATCAACAGCGCCAAAGTCCCACTGCTTGACAGCGTCAATTTCTTCGCCGGGGATGAATTTTGAGTAGTTGCGCATCTGTTACACCATCTCATCTTCGGCACCGCCGCCGATCACAATCTGACCTTCGTCGGCAAGACGGCGTACCGTCTTCAAAATTTCTTTCTGCTGGGCTTCCACCTCAGACAAGCGCATGGGGCCTCGCGACTCCAAATCCTCGCGCAGCGTTTCGGCCGCACGTGAAGACATATTGGCCAAAAATTTCTCCTTGAGTTCAGGTTGCGCACCCTTGAGAGCCACAACCAGTGCATCAGAAGCCACTTCTTTAAGCACCAGTTGAATAGCCTTGTCATCGAGCTTGTTCACATCGTCAAAGACAAACATCTTGTCCATGATTTTTTGGGCCAGATCGGGATCATGGTTGCGAATGGACTCAATCACCGTACCTTCGAGAACGGTACCCATCAAGTTGATCATTTCAGCCGCCGTCTTCACACCGCCCAGCGACGACTTGCGCACCTTGTCGCCACCGGCAAGCACCTTGAACAACACCTCGTTCAGGTCTTTCAAGGCGGAAGGTTGAATACCCTCCATGGTGGCCACCCGCAACATCACTTCATTGCGCTGGCGTTCAACAAAAAACTTCATGATGTCGGCAGCCTGGTCAAAGTCAAGATGGACCAAAATGGCCGCCACAATTTGGGGTGCTCATTGCGCAGCAGCTCAGCCACGGAGGATGGATCCATCCATTTCAGGCTCTCGATGCCTGACACATCACCACCTTGCAAAATGCGGTCAATCAGCAAAGCCGCCTTGTCGTCCCCCAGCGCCCGCTTGAGCACAGAGCGCACATAGTCCCCGGAATCGGACACCAGCAAACTCTGGGCCGCAGCAACGCCTGTGAATTTATCTACCACCTCATCCACGCGCTCACGCGTCACCGCCTTGGTTTTGGCAATCGCCTCGCCCAATTTCTGAACTTCTTTGGGCGAGAGATGTTTAAAAACCTCCGACGCCTCCTCCTCTCCAAGGGACATCATGAGAATTGCAGCGTCTTGCAAACCATCAACTTGAGCCATCTTTTAGCCTCGATTGCACCCTTCTAGGCGGGTACTTCACCATTCATCCACGACTTGACAATGTTAGCCACTGCAGCCGGGTTGTCACGTGTTAATTTTCGGGCATCATTGAGCGCCAGTTCACCCGTAGTAGCTACCCCTGCGGACTCAGCTGGTTTGACGGGGGCCTCCAGTTGCGGACGCTCCGGCTCTTCGGACTCAATCGCATCAAGCTGGTGGGCTGTTCCTGGCCGTTGGACCGGTGCCTTGGCAAAGGCGGCCAAGGCCGGGCGAATCACCCCCATCAGAACCAGCAAGGCAAACAGCAGAGTGCCAACCGGCCAGGCAAAGCTGCGTGCCAAATCCTGCACTTCCGGCTGCTTCCACAGCGGCAACTCCGTCATCACAACTTTTCCTTGGCAAACGGCGCGTTCATGAGGTTCACCGAATCGCCCCGATCCTTATTGAAACCAATGGTTTCACGCACCAAAGCGGTCATTTTCTCGATTTGCTGATCTGTCAAAGGCGTTGTTGTGGTCTTGCCCTTGTCGTCGGTCAGAGTCTGGTGGTTCACCACCACAGCCGCACTGATGCGCTTGACGATGCCCGTGCCGCCACGCACCACCCGCACCGTTTTGTCCACTTCGTAATTGATGATGGACTCGCGCTTGGAGCCGCCGCCTGCACCGGAGCCACCCGCCGCGAGTGCTTGCGCACTGCCGTTGATCGGTGCCGATGAGGCACCAGGGGGCTGGTTGGTGGTCGCACCCGGCACACCAGATGGCGGTCCGCTGGCACCCGCGTTATTGCTTTCAGACACCTGCTGGCTGCGAATCACGGTCGAATCTGGGGTCTGATTGGGCTTGTGCGACTCTGAGGTTGACTCGGTTTGCGAAAAATCGAGCTCGGCGGTGACTTGCGCCTTGACATTCTGACGCCCCACCACCGGCTCCAAAATATCCAGAATGCGACGGCTGTAGAGCTGCTCCAGCTGCTGCACATACTGCAACTGCTGTGCGTCACCGCCGCCCGCGCTATTGGCACCGTCGGGGGGATTCGACAAGAGTTTGCCCGTGTCATCGAGCACGCTCACGCTGGCAGGATTCATTTCCGGCACGCTGGAGGACACCAGATGAATGATGCCAGCCAACTGGGAGCGGTCCAGCGTGCGCCCGGCATTGAGACTGATCAGCACCGAAGCCGACGGCTTTTGCTGCTCACGAAAGAAACCGTTTTGGTTGGGCAACGCCAAATGCACCCGCGCACTCTGCACCGAGGACAGTGCCTGGATGGAGCGGGTCAGCTCGCCTTCCAGGCCGCGCTGAAACGTCAGGCGTTCCTGAAACTGCGTCATGCCAAACCGGTTCGACTCCATCATCTCAAAACCAGCCACCGAACCTTTGGGCAGACCCTGTGAGGCCAGACGCAAGCGCGTGTCGTGAACCTTGTCGGCAGGCACCAAAATGGCACCACCACCGTCAGCGTGTTTGTAGGGAATGTTCATCTGGGACAGCTGGGCCACGATAGCGCCGCCGTCTTTGTCTGCCAGATTGCTGTACAACACACGCCATTCGGCCTGGCGACCCATGACCAGCCCGATCACGCCGACGGCGACCAGCAAGGCAAGCCCCAGAGCCATTCTGAGTCTTTGCGCTTGATCCAGCCCGGACAGTCGTTCGGACAGCGTAGGGTTGACATGAATTGCAGGAGCGGCAGCCATGGGTATTTCCAGTAAGTCATAAGACGTGGCACGGTTTCGCACCACCAACGCAGACGATTATTCGACCCGAGCGCAAAAACATTAGCTTGATAAGGCAGGGCTTTACCCTTACTTCAAATTAATGTTCCCCGGCCCCCGGCACTAGCATCCGTCATCCCCTCAACTCAATAGGGAAACCGCCTTATGGACCTTCGCCTGACACCCAACACAATGCCGACAGCGGTGCGCCCCACCCTGGCGCCGCGCATTTCGTCGAGCCAAGTCACCGGCGGGGGCGATGCCGGGTTTTCCGGTGCCTTAAAAAGCGCGCTGAGCTCCGTCAGCGCCGCACAAAACGAATCAGGCCGCCTGCAGCGCGAAGTGCAACTGGAAAACCCCAAGGTCAGCCTGGAAGACACCATGGTGGCTATTCAGAAAGCACAAATTGGATTCCAGGCAACGCTGCATGTGCGCAACCGCATGGTGCAAGCCTACACCGACATCATGAACATGCAGGTCTGACGGCCAACCCGCCTCTTGACCACATTCACCCCCATAATTTACCCAAGAAAAGTGCCACTCCCGCTTATTCAGCTTGCGCAAGCAGCTATTAAATATATAGCATTTATGAGCAAAAAACTCTCGTTTTTTGCCATCATGGTGCTCGCGGCGTGCTCGCAAACCTCCGAATTTCAGCGCCCAGAACCCCCAATTCCCGAGAAATGGGCGGCAGCGACTGCTCCGAACGGCAAAAGCCAAGCGGCCAGCACCCACTGGCGCAATTTTTTCCCAGACCCGCGCCTGCAAGCACTCATAGGCAGTGCGCTGGAAAACAACCGGGATTTGCGCATTGCAGTGGCGCGGGTGGAAGAAGCGCGCGCCCTGTACGGCATCACCCGGGCAGATCGGCTGCCTAACGTCAGCCTGCTGGGCAGTGGCAATTTCAGCGGCATCAGTGGCTCGCCAACCAGCAAAGCCGTTGACACCTCGCTGACGGCCGTCTCCTACGAGCTGGATTTTTGGGGCCGACTGGCCAACCTGACCGAAGCCGCCCGCAATGGCTTTCTCGCCACCGAAGAGGCCCGCCGTGCAGCCCAAATCAGCTTGGTGGCCGACGTCGCCAGCGCCTATTTCACCCTCTTGCAAATGCAGGAACTCGCCGCCATTGCCCGCTCCACAGTCGAGTTGCGCCAGCAATCTCTGGCATTGATTGGCAAAGGCCGCGATCTGGGGGCAACCTACGACTTCGAGTACCAGCAGGCCAGCGGCATACTCGAATCGACCCGCGCCAGCCCTGGCGTTTCTGGAACACCAAAGCACCCTGGCCACAAACCGCCTGAACTATCTGGTGGGCCAGGTGCCCGGTGAACTGCCCGCTGGCAGAAGGCTCGATGAACAAGGCCTGGACACCAACCTGGCCCCCGGACTGCCCGCTGAGGTGCTGCTCAGCCGCCCCGACGTGATGGCGGCCGAGCAACGCCTCAAAGCAACACACGCCAACATTGACGCGGCACGCGCAGCGTTTTTCCCAAAAATCGTTCTGACGGCAGGCCTGGGCTTTGCAAGCCAAAGCTTGACCGGACTGCTCAGCGGCGGGGCTTGGTCGTTTCTGCCATCCCTGGCGATGCCGCTGTTTGATGGTGGCCGCACGGCGTCCGGGGTCGATCTCGCCCAAGTCAGAAAAGTCATAGCCGTCGCCGAATACGAAAAAACCATCCAGGTGGCTTTCCGCGAGGTGGCCTACCAGCTCTCGGCCCGCGCCTCGCTGGCAGGGCAGCTGCGGGCGTCAAGCGCCAACATGAATGCCCAGGAAAAGCGGCTACAAATTGCGCAAGCGCGCTTCAACACCGGCTTGATCAGTTATCTGGAAGTGCTGGACGGCCAAAGAGAATACTTAGCCGCGCAGCAAGCCTTTGCCCAGGTCCGCCACGCACAACTTGAATCCGCCACACAGCTCTACAAGGCACTGGGCGGCGGAACGTGATGGCGATGGTGATGGCGGTGCCATCTGGCTTGGATTTGGCATGACCATTACATGCCAAAGAGGCTCAAGCGCACGTTCTCTATGCGCTAGCAGCTATTATTTATATAGCAAATAAACACTAAGCCTGTGGCTTGCCCGGTGGCCCATCGGCTTCACCGTGGACCTTGGCAAAGGTCAGAATCACCTCGCGGATGAGTTTGCGCTGGGGTACGGGCAACTTCAGGAAAGCCTCAAATATGTCCCGGTCCTCGTAGCCAATGCCGCTGTCCCAGCGGGCGCGGGGCGATCCAGCCGCACGGCCACTAGGGCCGCCATAACTGAGCTGCTGCACCGACACCCCCAACCACTTGGCCAGTGTTTCCATCTTGCGAAAGTCGGGCATGGTTTCGCCAAGTAACCACAGCCGCACGCCGTGCAATGACATGGGCTTGCCCCAATGCCGGGTATTGAATTCGCGCTCCAGAACCGCCGGCTTGGGCTCGTAGCCGGCCGCAATCATCGCCTCACGTAATTGGTTCGCAAATTGTTTCTTGGCATCGTCCATGCGGCGACGTTATTTTCAACGTGATTTCCAAGCGTTAATTTGACTTATAGTCACGCAAACTAACGTTATTAATAATCACGTTGACGGATTCTGGCCCGCCAGAGGGAGGTCAACCCACTCCTGTCTGCCCATGCTCACGCTGGAACACATCACCAAAAACGCCGCCGTGGCCGGCATCGCGCCCGGCCAGGTCGTGCGCATCGTTACCACCGAGCCGGTGGGCGACCAGGCGCTCACGGTCTACTACAAAACCGCCGACGGTGTTTTGCACGAGCGCATGCTGTTCCGCGCCGACGAGGCCGCGCTTTCCCTGGCCGAAGCGGGCCGCCCCTGGGCGTTTGACGCGCCAGGCGCCGACTTCAAGCTCGCCGCCGAGGCCTGGCGCATCCACCTGGCCCACCTGTTCGACCCCATGATGGCCGTGCACACCTCCAACGTGGAGCCGCTGCCGCACCAGATCACCGCGGTTTACGAATCCATGCTGCCGCGCCAGCCCCTGCGCTACGTGCTGGCAGACGACCCCGGCGCGGGCAAGACCATCATGGCCGGGCTGCTCATCCGGGAGCTACTCATGCGCGCCGACGCCCAGCGCGTGCTCATCGTCGCCCCCGGCAGCCTGGTGGAGCAGTGGCAAGACGAAATGGCCGAAAAGTTTGGCCTGGCCTTCACCCTGTTCAGCCGCGACCAGGTGGAGCAGGCCCGTGGTGCCAACCCGTTTGACGACACCGACCTGCTGGTGGCGCGGGTAGACCAACTAGCCCGCAATGAAGACCTGCAAGACAAGCTGCGCCAGACGCGCTGGGACCTGGTGGTGGTGGACGAAGCCCACAAGCTCTCGGCCAACTACTTTGGCAACAAGGTCAACAAAACCAAGCGCTTTTTGCTGGGCGAACTGCTGGGCAGCATCACCCGCCACTTTTTGCTGATGACAGCCACGCCGCACAACGGCAAGGAAGAAGACTTCCAGCTCTTCATGTCCCTGCTGGACTCCGACCGCTTCTACGGCAAGTTCCGCGACGGGGCGCACAAAGTGGACGTGACCGACCTCATGCGCCGCACCGTCAAGGAAGACATGCTGCGCTTTGACGGAAGCAAACTCTTCCCCGACCGGCGCGCCATCACCGCCAACTACACACTCTCCGTAGCGGAAGCCGCGCTTTACGCCGCCGTGACCGACTACGTCAAAGGCGAAATGAACCGCGCCGACCAGCTGGACGGCCAGCGCAAAGGCACCGTGGGCTTTGCCCTCACCGCCCTGCAGCGGCGCCTGGCCTCCAGCCCCGAGGCCATTTACCGCTCGCTGCAGCGCCGCCACAGCAAACTCAAGCGCCGGGTGGAAGACGAAAAGCTGCAGCAGCGTGGCCGTGCCGCCAGCGGTGCGCTGCTGGCCCTGCCCGTACACGCCCCCGGCGCGCCCGAAGACATTTGGGAGTCAGAAGACGCCCTCTCCAGCGACGACTACGAGCACTTTGAAGAAGCCGTGGTCGACCAGGCCACCGCCGCCCAAACCATTGCCGAGCTGGAGGCCGAAATCACCAGCCTCGAAGCCCTGGAAGAGCAGGCCCGGGCACTCGTCCACAGCGGGCAGGATCGCAAATGGGACGAACTCTCCAGCCTGCTGCAGTCCCCCGCCTTGCGGGAAGACAATGGCCTGCAGCGCAAGCTCATCCTCTTTACCGAGCACCGCGACACGCTCAACTACCTGGCCACCAAAATCCGCGGCCTCATCGGTGCCGAAGACGCCGTCACCATGATCCACGGCGGCATCAAACGCGAAGACCGCCGCAAGGTGCAAGAGCTGTTTCGCAACGACCCGGCGGTGCGCGTGCTGCTGGCCACCGACGCGGCGGGCGAAGGCGTGAACCTGCAAAACGCCCACCTCATGGTCAATTACGACCTGCCCTGGAACCCCAACCGCCTGGAGCAGCGTTTTGGCCGCATCCACCGCATCGGCCAGACGGAGGTATGCCACCTGTGGAACATGGTTGCCGCCGAGACCCGCGAGGGCGACGTGTTCCAGCGCCTGTTTGAAAAGCTGGAGGTGGAGCGCGCCGCCCTGGGCGGGCGCGTGTTCGACATTCTGGGCGAGGTGTTTGAAGACAAAAGCCTCAAAGACCTGCTGATCGAAGCCATCCGTTACGGCGCCGACCCTGAAGTACGCGCCCGCCTTCTGCGCAAAGTGGAAGGCGCGCTCGACACCGCCCACCTGCAGGCCATTCTGCAGCGCAACGCCCTGTGCGAGGAGGCCATGGGCCTTGATCGCCTGTTTGCCGTGAAGGCAGAAATGGAAAAGGCCGAGGCCCGCAAGCTCCAGCCCTACTTCATCCGCGCGTTCTTTCACCAGGCTTTTGCGCAACTGGGCGGCGAACTGCGCCCGCGCGAGGCAGGCCGGTTCGAGATCACCCATGTGCCCGCCCCCATCCGCGAGCGCGACCGCCAAATCACCGGACGCGACCGGCGCAACGCCGACCCCGTGCTGCGCCGCTACGAGCGGGTGTGCTTTGAAAAACACGCCGTGCGCCTGGCAGGCCGCGTGGGTGCGCCCATGGCCAGCCTGCTGCACCCCGGCCACCCGCTCATGCAATCGGTGACCGACCTGGTGCTGGAGCAAACCCGCAACACCCTCAAGCAAGGCACCGTGCTGGTGGCGCCGGGCGATGCCGGCACCAGCCCCAGGCTGCTGTTCATGATCGACCACGCGGTCAAAGAAGGCGCACCCGGCGGCCACACCATTTCCCGGCGCATGCAGTTTGTCGAAATCGACGCCCAGGGCCACGCCAGCGCCGCCGGTTGGGCACCCCACCTGGACCTGGAGCCGCTGAACGCCGCCGACCTGGCCCTGGTGCAAGACCTGCTGGACGCCCCCTGGCTGAACCGCAGTGGCGCGCACACCCTGGAGCAACTGGCCCTGGCACACGCCTCCACCCACCTGGTGCCCGAGCACTTTGCCGAGGTGCGTACCCGCCGCGAAACCCACGTGGACAAAACCCTGGCCGCCGTGCACGAGCGCCTGGTCAAGGAAATCAACTACTGGTCCGACCGCTACATCAAGTTCCAGGACGACATGGCTGCGGGCAAAGACGTGCGCCTCACGCTGGACAACGTGCGCCGCACCATAGACGACCTCACCGCCCGCCGCGCCACGCGCGAGAAGGATCTACTGGCCCAGCGCCATGTGGTTTCCAGCACCCCGGTGGTGGTGGGCGGCGCGCTGGTCATTCCGGCGGGCCTGCTGGCGCAGCGCCAGGGCGTGCCCCTGTCCGACACATCTGCGGCAGCGCTGTGGTCGGCAGACGCCGAGGCCAGAGCCCGCATCGAGCAGGCCGCCATGCAAGCCGTCATCCACGCCGAGCGCGCCCTGGGCCACACCGTGACCGACGTGTCCGCCCAGAAATGCGGCTGGGACATCACCAGCCAGCCCCCGGCGGCCAACGGCCACCTGCCCGAAGTGCGCCACATTGAAGTGAAAGGCCGCGCCAAAGGTGCCAGCACCGTCACCGTCACGCGCAACGAAATCCTTTACGGACTGAACCAGCAAGACAAATTCCGTGCTGGCTTTGATGTGCTGGTGGAGGTGATCCCGGCAGCGGGCACTGCGAAGGCCCGTTCTACGTGCACAGGCCCTTTACGCAGGAGCCGGATTGGGCGGTGACGAGCATCAATCTGGATTTGGCGGAGTTGCTGGCGCGCGCCCATCTATCCACATAAGAACACCATGACCCCCAGCAACACCCCCAAGAAACTCATCGAAGTCGCCCTGCCACTGGACGCGATCAACGCCGCCTGCGCGCGCGAGAAGTCCATCCGCCACGGCCACCCCAGCACGCTGCACCTGTGGTGGGCGCGCCGCGCTGGCGGCGGCGCGGGCGGTCATCTTTGCGCAGATGGTCAACGACCCCGGCTACCAGCAGGGCGGCGGTTTTCGCTATGGCGTGAACAAGGAAAAGGCGGCGCTGGAGCGCGAGCGGTTGTTCAAAATCATTGAAGACCTGGTGCTGTGGGAGAACACGAATAACGAAGACGTGCTGGGCCGCGCCCGCGCCGAGATTGCCCGCAGCTGGCGCGAGACCTGTGAACTCAACCGCAACCACCCGCAGGCCGCCACGCTGTTCAACCCCGATCAGTTGCCCGCGTTCCACGACCCCTTTGCGGGTGGGGGCGCGCTGCCACTGGAGGCGCAGCGCCTGGGGCTGGAGAGCTATGCGTCAGACCTGAACCCGGTGGCCGTGACCATCAACAAGGCCATGATCGAGATACCCCCCAGGTTTGCCGGGCGTGTTCCGGTTGGGCCGCCGCTGGAGGCGGACAAGGGAACTGCCAGAAAGGGAACACGCGACGCCTTTGAAGACTGGGCCGGCGCACGCGGGCTGGCCGAAGACGTGCGCCGCTACGGCGCATGGATGCGCCAGCAGGCCGCAAAGCGCATCGGCCACCTGTATCCGCAGATTGAAGTTACTCCTGAATTGATAGCTGCTTGCGCACGCCCATCGTGCGGAAATGGCATATTTGGCACTGAAAATCCGGCCAACACCGGTCTGGCGGGCCTGCAAGTGGGGCACAAGCTCACTGTCATCGCCTGGCTGTGGGCGCGCACGGTGAAAAGCCCCAACCCGGCCTTCAGCCATGTGGACGTGCCGCTGGCCAGCACCTTTATTCTGTCCAGCAAGGCGGGCAAGGAAGCCTATGTGCAGCCGATGGTGGAGGGGGACAGTTACCGCTTTGAGGTGCGCACGGGTACGCCGCCGGAGAGTGCAGTGGGTGGGACTACCGCTGGAAAGCGGGCGGGTTTCATCTGCCTGTTGTCGGGTTCACCGATGGATTACAAGTACATCCGCGCCGAAGGCAGCGCGGGGCATATGGGTGCAAAGCTCATGGCTGTCGTGGCAGAGGGAGCAAGGGGGCGTGTTTACTTGCCTCCGACACAGGAGCAGGAAGCGATTGCCCGGCAGGCGCAACCAACATGGAAACCGGAAACGCCTTTGCATGGCAAATGCCGGGTGAACGTCTCGAACTATGGCTTGGACGTGTACGGTGACCTCTTCACCCCCCGCCAACTCGTCGCCCTCACCACGTTTTCCGACCTGGTACCCCAAGCCATCGCCCGCGTCCGCGCCGATGCCCTGGCCTCAGGCATGCCCGACGATGGCCGGGGGCTGGACGCAGGTGGCACGGAGGCTACGGCGTATGCGGAGGCGGTGGGGGTGTATTTGGGAATTGCATTGAGCCGCTTGACCGATATTTGCAACGCGCTTTGCCGCTGGGAAACCAGTAAAACGCAAGTCCTCGAATTTTTGGGCGGCAAGCTCTCCCGATGATGTGGGACTTTGCAGAAAACAACGTGTTTGCGGGGGCGGCAGGCGACTACAGTACGAGCCTTGGCAACATGGTTAGAGCGCTTCTTGAACTTCCGGCAGTCGGGTCAGGTAGTGCATTGGCAAGCCGACGCTCAGACCCAAACCGTCAGCGCCGCCAAGGTCGTCTCCACCGACCCGCCGTACTACGACAACATTGGCTACGCCGACCTGTCGGACTTCTTCTACGTCTGGCTGCGCCGCAGCCTCAAGCCCATCTTTCCCGGCCTGTACGCCACGGTGGCAGTTCCGAAGGCTGAAGAGCTGGTGGCCACACCCTACCGCCATGGCGGCAAGCTGGAGGCAGAAGCCTTCTTCCTGGACGGCATGACGCAGGCCATGCACAACCTGGCCGAACAGGCGCACCCGGCCTTCCCCGTCACCATCTACTACGCCTTCAAGCAAAGCGACACGCAGGACGACAGCGGCACCCACAGCACCGGCTGGGTCACGTTTCTGGAAGCGGTATTGCAGGCGGGCTTTGCGCTCACCGGCACCTGGCCCATGCGCACCGAGCTGGGCAACCGCATGATTGGCTCGGGCACCAACGCCCTGGCTTCCAGCATCGTCCTGGTCTGCCGCCAGCGCGCGCTTGATGCCCCCGGCATGGCCATTTTCAGCCAGTACGCTGCGGTGCTGGAGGCCGACGGCACGCCCATGCGCGTGAAAACCGCGCTGCAGCTCATCAACCGCTTTCTGGCCGAAGACGATTTCGACCACGACACGCAGTTCTGCCTGGCCTGGTTTGAGCACCAGGGCTGGGCCACGGCCAAGTTTGGCGAGGCCGACGTGCTGGCCCGCGCCAAGGGCACCAGCGTGGGCGGCCTGGTGGAGGCGGGCGTGGTGGACAGCACGGCGGGCAACCTGCGCCTGCTGCGCTGGGCCGAATTGCCACGCGACTGGAACCCCGACACCGACACCCGCACCCCCATCTGGGAGGCTCTGCACCACCTGATACGCGCCCTCAACCAGGACGGCGAAACGGCCGCCGGTGCCCTGCTGGCCCGCATGCCCAGCCGCACTGAAGCCCTGCGCGCCCTGGCCTACCGCCTCTACACCCTGTGCGAACGCAAAGGCTGGGCCGAAGACGCGCGCGCCTACAACGAGCTGGTGACGGCATGGGGTGCTATCGAAACCGAAGCTGCCAGCGCAGGTGTAGTGGGCGCGCAGGGCACATTTGACATGTAAGGGAGGCGTGGGGTGAACGGACTCAGACCTTCGGTTCCAGCTTGTGGGTGGATGCGCGCGTTAACGTTGCAAACGCCCGCTGGGCGATTTCACGCTTGCTTTGCAACAGCAATTCGCATTCTTCGGGTGTCAACTGGCGAGGCTCGGGGTTGATGCCAATCAAATCATGCAATCGTTGTGTGGCAGGCGTGAGTGGGCCCCAGGTGCTGGGGTCGTTCGGGTCAACGGGCGTGGGTTCACTCATAGATTCAGGCCACGGCCAGTTCCCGCACCTGGCGCAGGCTGTCTTTGAACACGGCTTTGGCGATTTTCAAGTCGTAGTCGGCTTGCAAATTCAGCCAGTACTGCGGGCTTTGCCCAAAGGCTTGGCCCAGCCGCAAGGCCATTTCAGCCGTCACCGGGCGTTCTTCCCGCACCAGATGCGAAATGCGCATCGCCGATACGCCCAGGGCTTGCGCCAGGGCAGTCTGCGTCATGCCCAAATCCTCCAATGCTTCGCGGATGTATTCGCCGGGATGAATCGGTGGCAAGCCGTTGGTGGTGCGTTTCATGAACATGCTCCTAACGGAGTTGACTCATACCGCCATCGCCAGACGCACCACCACCGGGCGCGGCTGCTGCGCGGCCTGCCACAGGTCGTAGGCGCTTTGCATGCCCAGCCACATTTCTGCACTGGTGCCCAGCAAGTCCGACAGGCGCAGCGCCATGTCGGCAGAAATGCCGGCGTACCCATGCAGGATGCGCGACAGGTAGGCTCGGGTCACGCCAAGCTGGGTAGCCGGCTGCGTGACGCTGACCTCGGCCAGCCACTCTTGCAGCACCGCGCCGGGATGGGGGGGGTTGTGCATACGGCCCATGAGGTACCTCCTTCAGTGATAGTCCTGGTAATCCACCAGCTCGGCATCTGTGCCGACAAAACGGAACGTCAAACGCCAGTTGCCATTGACGGTCACAGCCCAATGCCCAGCCAGACCGCCCTTGAGCGGGTGCAGCTTCCAGCCCGGCACGGCCATGTCTTGCGGCTGCGTGGCCTGATCCAACGAACCCAGCTGCAACTGCAGCCGTTGGGCATGGTCGGGGCGAATACCCGCCTTGCTGCCGCTGAGGAAAAACGCCTCAAGGCCTTTGTGCTGGAAACCGCGAATCATGCGCCATTGTATACAAGCAGTATACGTTTTTGCAAATTACAGGGAACCCCCATATGACCACCCTCCAACCCTGGCGCGAAGTCGCCGAACCGCATGAAGACGTGCTGCGCGGCACCTTCCAGCAAGCGGAATTCGCCGCCGACCTGTCGCGTGTGCACGAGGGCACCGCCACGGCGGAGTACCAAAACGCGGCGCTGTTCTTTCAGCGCACATTTATTACCGAAGGCATGCGCCTGTTGCTGGACTCGGTCGTCAAGCGCCTGGCGGGCAAGGGTGGCGACCCGGTCATCCAGCTGCAAACCGCGTTTGGCGGCGGCAAGACGCACACCATGCTGGCGGTGTACCACCTGGCCCGCGGGCAAGTTGCCGCCAGCGAACTGCCGGGCGTGAGCGCCATTCTGGACAGCGCCGGGGTCACGGAGCTGCCCGCAGCGCGGGTGGCGGTGCTGGACGGCATCAAATCCTCCCCCAACCAGCCGGTGCTGCGCGAGGGCCAGGCCATTCGCACGCTGTGGGGCGACCTGGCCTGGCAACTCGGTGGCGCAGAAGGCTATGCACTGGTGGCGCAGGCGGATGCTTCCGGCACGTCGCCGGGCAAGGCGGTGCTGGAGGCGCTGCTGGCACGCCATGCGCCTTGCGTGATTTTGATGGACGAGCTGGTGGCCTATGTGCGCCAGTTTGAAGACGGCAAGGCGCTCAGTGGCGGCACGTTTGATTCCAACCTGAGTTTTGTGCAGGCGCTGACCGAGGCGCTCAAGGCCGTGCCCACGGCGGTGCTGCTGGCTTCGCTGCCCGAGTCGCAAAAGGAGCTGGGCAGCCAGCAAGGGGTGAAGGCGCTGGACGCGCTGTCGCATTACTTTGGCCGCATCCAGGCGCTTTGGAAACCAGTGGGCACGGAAGAGGCGTTCGAGATTGTGCGCAGGCGCTTGTTCAAGACCATCCGCGACCCGGCGGCGGCCACCCGCGTGTGCCGCGCGTTTGCCGACTTGTACGCCGCCAACAGTGCCGACCTGCCGCGCGAAACGCAGGACAGCCGCTACCTGGAGCGCCTGCAGCACGCCTACCCCATCCACCCCGAGGTATTCGACCGGCTGTACGAGGACTGGTCTTCGCTGGACAACTTCCAACGCACGCGTGGCGTTTTGAAGCTGATGGCCAAGGTGATTCACCGCCTGTGGAACGACAACGACAAAGACCCGCTCATCATGCCCGGCAGCTTTCCGCTGGCCGATGCCCAGGCGCGCAACGACCTGATCTACTACCTGCCCCCCGGCTGGGACCCGGTGGTGGAGCGCGACGTGGACGGCGAGCGCGCTGAAACCACCGAGATAGAAAGCCGCGACACCCGACTGGGCGCGGTGCAGGCTTGCCGCCGTGCGGCGCGCACCATTTTTCTGGGCAGCGCACCCACAACAGCCAACCAGATGGTGCGCGGCATCGAGGCCCGAGCGCATTGTGCTGGGCGTGCTGCAGCCGGGCCAGCAGGTGGGCGTGGTCAAAGATGCGCTGCGGCGCATGCAAGATAGGCTGCATTACCTCAACAGCGGCCAAAACGGTCAATCTGTCCGTTTTTGGTTTGACACCCGGCCCAATCTGCGTCGCGAAATGGAAGAGCGCAAGCGCCGCTTCCAGGATGCGGAGGATGTGTTCCCCACCGTGCGCGAGCGGCTGCAGCGCAGCTTTGCGTCTAACGTGTTTGGCGGCACGCACGTGTTCACCGCCAGCGGCGATGTGCCCGACGACTGGCAGCTGCGCTTGGTGGTGCTGCCGCCCGATGCGGCTTTCAGCAAAAGCAGCCCGCACCCCGGCCAGCAGCCGCGCGCTGGAAATTTTGAAACACCGGGGCGAGCAGCCGCGCTTCAAACAAAACCGGCTGATCTTTCTGGTGGCGGACTATGACAACGTGAGCCGCCTCAAAGACCAGGTGCGCTCTTACTTGGCATGGCGCAGCATCGTGGCGGACTACAAGGACAACCGCATCGTGCTGGACAACCTGATGTCGCGCCAGGCCCAAGCCCAGCTGGAGCAGGCCGAAGACACGGTGCGGCGCATGCTGCGCGAAACCTACAAGTGGCTGCTGGTTCCCATGCAGGAAGCGCGGCCAGTGAACGGGAAAGGCGGAGGTTTGTCCGAAGTGCAGTGGGAGCACTTTGCCCTCAACCCCGGCGCGGCCAACTTGTCGCAGGAACTGGAGCGGGTGCTCAGGGAGAATGAGCTGCTCATCACCGAATGGGCACCCATCCATCTGGCCAAAGTGCTCAAAGACTGGTTCTGGAAGGACGGCGCTGACAGTGTGAGCGAGGTGAGCGCGCTGAGTGTGTGGCAGCAAACCTGCCAGCAACTCTACCTGCCGAGACTACTGGACGATGGCGTGTTTCAGCGCACGCTGGCAGCGGGGGCAGAGAGTCGGGACTTTTTTGGTTTAGCGCAGGGCAAGGAAGAGGGTCGCTACCAGGGCTTCAGCTTTGGCCAGCGCGCATTGCTGTGCATGGATGCGTCGCTGTTGTTGATTGAGCCAGTGGCAGCAGCCCGGTTTGCAGAAATGCTTTATTTGCAGGACGACGCCGCGCGGACAAAGGCAATGGATTCCACGGGTGACGCCACTGACAATCCGACAAGGCCAACTGACCCTGTCGGGCGGGTAAATCCAGCCGTTTTGCCGAACACGCCTAGCGCGGCGCAGGCAATCAAGAAACAGTTTTACGGCAGCATTGAGCTCGATGCTGTTCAGGCCAAAAAACAGTTTGCGGATTTGGTGGACGAAGTGGTTTTGCAATTCACCGCACGCCCCGGCGTGCGGGTCAAAATTGCCATTGAGATTCAAGCCGAATCCGCCACCGGCTTTGACGATGGCGTGCAACGCGTGGTCAAAGAAAACTGCAAAGTGCTGCGCTTCAAGAATGCGGAGTTTGAAAACACCGCAGAGTGATCAGTGGCAGACGTCATCTTGTGCCTCGATGCACAGATGCGGAATGCAAAAATTTTTCCGGCAAGAGCCACTAGGCCAGACTTTGCCCGCTGGCAGCGGCAACCCTGCAGGGGCGTTTTCCGAAAATTTCAATGGTCAAATCGGCCGTTTGCGCACGTGGAATGTGCGCGAGCAGCTACTTGTTTAATAGCAAAAAGACATCCAAAACCAGCCCCAGAACTATTCCCACAGCACCTGCAGCCGCGCCAGCACCTCGGGTGCCATGCTTGAGGGCTGCGTTACCAGCGCTGACTGCAAGGCGATGTGCGCAGCCGAGCTTGGCTGCTCCCGGCCCAACGTGCGGATCGCAGCCGCTACGATGCGCTGGGCATGGCCGGCGTTTTTGAACAGGTTGGCCAGCGCGGAATCTGCCGTGACATGGGCTTCTTTGGGGTGCCAGCAGTCGTAATCGGTCACCATGGCCAGCGTGGCGTAGGCCATTTGCGCCTCGCGCGCCAGCCTAGCCTCGGGCATATTGGTCATGCCGATCACGCTGGCACCCATGCTGCGGTACCAGTTGGACTCGGCCAGGGTTGAAAACTGAGGGCCTTCAATACACAGATAGCTGCCGCCCCGGTGCAACCGTATGGCATCACTCAGACCTGCGTCGGTGATGGATCGCGCCAGCACGTCCGCCAGGTTCGCACAAACGGGCTGCGCCATGGATGCGTGCGCTACCGCGCCATTGCCAAAAAAGGTGCTGTCACGGCGCTTGGTCAGGTCAATAAACTGGTCGGGCAGCACCATGTCCAGCGGGCGAAGCTCTTCGCGCAAGGACCCCACCGCCGAAAGCGAGATCAGGTAGCGCACACCGAGTTGCTTGAGGGCATAGATATTGGCCCGGTATGGCACTTCAGAAGGGATGAGCCGATGGCCACGGCCATGGCGCGCCAGAAAGGCCACGGCCACACCATCGACCTCGCCTGTTACCACCACATCAGAGGGTTTGCCAAAAGGGGTATCGAGCTGGTGCTCTTGCGCATGCTGCAATTCATCCATCTGGTAAAGGCCACTTCCGCCCATAACGCCCACCAAAGCTTTTAGCATTTCGAATTCCTTCCTGAAGTTGAGTCTTGCATCCCAAGAACAGCCGCCCTTGCTGAACGCCCTGCGCGGCAAGTGTACGAGGCTGCGGTCATGCCCTTGCAGCACACACCACCAACGCAAATGAACAATAATTTCAGGCCCGGCGTAAGGATTCCCTCCACTGTGCGACCAAGAGTCCATTACACCGACCGTTAATTCCCCACCAAGGATTGCCATGCACGCCACTTTGCCTTTACTTCAGGCAAGCAAATTCCCTGCCTTGAAACGTTCTCAGCTCACAACGCTGCAGGTCAACCTGGGCTACCGCTGCAACCAAAGCTGTTTGCACTGTCACGTTAACGCCGGCCCCAACCGCAAGGAAATGATGGAGGCCGACACGCTGGCGCTGATTCCCGAGGTGCTCAAGGTGCGCAACATCCAGGTGCTGGACCTCACCGGCGGCGCACCGGAGCTGCACGAAGGCTTCAGGCCACTGGTGCGCCAGGCGCGGGCCTTGGGGGTCAAGGTCATTGACCGCTGCAACCTGACCATCTTGTTCGAACCCGGCCAGCACGATCTCGCGGCGTTTTTAGCAGCGAACCAGGTCGAGGTTGTTGCCTCCCTGCCCTGCTATTCGGTCGCCAACGTGGACAAGCAGCGCGGTGAGGGCGTGTTTGACAAAAGCATTGCAGCACTGCAAAAGCTGAACCAGCTGGGTTACGGCGTGGATGGTTCGGGTCTTGTGCTCAATCTGGTCTACAACCCGCAAGGCCCCAGCCTGCCGCCCGATCAGGTCAAACTGCAGGCCGACTACAAGCGTGAGCTGTTGCAGCACTTTGGCATCGTGTTCAATGAACTGTTCGCGCTGGCCAATATGCCCATCCAGCGCTTTGGCTCCACGCTGATCTCCAAGGGCCAATTCAACGACTACCTGCGGCTGTTGAAAGAAAATTTCGCCAGCGCCAACTTGGGCAACGTGATGTGTCGCAGTCTGGTCAGCGTGTGCTGGCAAGGGTATTTGTTCGATTGCGATTTCAACCAGCAGTTGGGGCTGGCGCTGCCTGACTTTGAATCAACCCAAGGGATGACTGCGAACCCACCTCACTTGCGTGATCTGTTGCACAAGGACTTGGCCGGGCGGCCCATCCGGGTGGCCGAGCATTGTTATGGCTGCACAGCCGGCCAGGGCAGCAGCTGCGGCGGTGCCTTGCATGACTGAGTGCGGCATTAAACTGTGAAGCTGTCCATCATCATCCCGGTGCTCAACGAGTCAGCCGCTTTGCCAGCCCTGATGGCGCAGCTGGCCACGCTGATGCAAGACGGTGTTGACGTGTTGCTGGTCGATGGCGGCAGCCAAGACCACACGGCCAGCCTGGCCGAGCGCGCAGGGTGGCGGGTGGTTCGCAGTGAACGCGGCCGCGCCCACCAAATGAATGCGGGGGCCGCGAGTGCCACCGGCGACATCTTTTTATTCCTGCACGCAGACACCCAGTTGCCGCCAGATGCCGTGGCGCAGGTCCGCCTGGCTCTGCAAGGCGGGCGCTGCTGGGGGCGTTTTGATGTGGTGATTGCGGGGCAAGCTCTGATGCTCAAGGTGGTGGCCTGGATGATGAACCGGCGCTCACGCTGGTCTGGCATGGCCACCGGCGACCAAGCCATGTTCATGACGCGCCAGGCTTTTGACGCCGTGGGCGGTTTTCCAGAACAGCCCCTGATGGAAGACATCGAAATGTCCCTGCGTTTGAAACGACTGTCACCCCCGGTGTGCCTGCGCTGCAAAGTTACCACCTCCGGCCGGCGCTGGGAAACGCGCGGCGTTTGGCGCACCATTTTTCTGATGTGGCGTTTGCGCTGGGCCTACTGGCGCGGTCAGTCGGCCACAGAGCTGGCGCAGGCCTACCGGTGAGCGCAACGCGCATTGTCATCATCGCCAAAGCGCCGCTGGCGGGTTTCGCCAAAACGCGCCTGATTCCAGCGCTGGGCGCGCAAGGGGCCGCCGCACTGGCGCAGCGCATGTTTTATTCAACTCTGCAAACCGCCCTTGCCGCCCAGCTGGGCCCGGTTGAGCTGTGTGTTGTGCCAGAGCCAACGGATGCGGCGTGGCGAGCACTGGCGGTGCCAAGCCATGTGGCATGGAGCACGCAATGCGCTGGCGATCTTGGCGCGCGCATGGCCGATGCTGCCGCGCGCACGGTGATGCAATGTGAGCGCGTGCTGCTGATTGGCACCGACTGCCCTGCGCTGAGCGCCACGCACCTGCAAGCCGCAGCGGCGGGGCTGGAAGAGCACGATGCCACACTGATCCCCAGCACCGACGGCGGCTACGTTTTGCTGGGCTTGAAGCGCTTTGACGCAGTTTTGTTCGAACACATGCCCTGGAGCACCAACACCGTGGCCGTTGAGACTTTGGGGCGACTGCAGCACATCAACTGGTCGGTGCAAACATTCCCCCCATTGCAAGACATTGACGAACCCGCCGATTTGCAATGGCTTGACATGGCTTGGACTGCCCCCTTGAGCCCTCACTGAACGGCCCCAACTCCGTGCTCCTCGCGCCGATCCGCAGAAGCCAGACCAAGGGTTTAGGCGTTGCCATTTAACGTCATTCACGAGATCTATCTTGACCGATAGCAAGACCTGCGCTAAAAGCTTTTTTACCCTGCAGTGATTGGAATGCGGCTTGTGCAAAAGATATTTTGCTACTAATTTTGATGCCATGCTGTTTTGCAGTGCCTCATTTTCTGCAGGGTTAATGCAAAGGGCAAGGTGAACTGCATAGTGACATATTGCAATTTTTTTGACCAACCTGAGATTTTTAATGACGGCGCAGTTGCTGCATATTTTTTGATGTGTGACTCTGTATGAAACTGGTATCGCTTTCGCAAGTCAGCCATTTGCTTTACCCTGGCGTGACACTAGCTTGGAGTGTGCGCGACGCCAACGGAACCTTGTTGCTGGCCAAAGGCCATGTGCTGGCAGATGAACGAGCGGTACAGACATTGCTCGACCGCGGCATGTTCATCGACGCTGCCGAAATCGCCGCAGCAGCAGCCGCCAACCGAGCCGAAGCCCCCAAAGACGAGAGCATGAGTGGGCGCTGGTCCGGCCTTGAAAACCGGCTTGGCACCTTGCTCAAGTCTTCCACCGAACCGAATTTTTTACAAAAGGTGCGCGAGTCCGTTGTGTCCATTGCGGCCCTTGCCGACGGCAACGTGGACCTGCTGATTTTTTTGATCTTGCGCCACGACTACAAGCGGGTGGCCAATTACAGTGTGGTGCACGCACTGCACTCCGCCGCACTTTGCAGCCTGCTGACCCGCCGTCTTGGCTGGCCCGAGCCCAAGCGTTACAGCGTATTGGGGGCTGCCCTGACCATGAACATCTCCATGCTGGAGCTGCAAAACAACCTGGCCATTCGCACGCTTAAACCCTCGGACGCTGAGCGCCAGGTGATTGCCGAGCACCCGACTGTCAGCGCCACCATGCTGCGTGACGCCGGTTTGGCGGATGTCGATTGGTTAACCACCGTGGAGCAACACCACGAACGGCGTGACGGAAAGGGATACCCCCTTGGGTTAACCGACTCGACTGAAATGTCCCGCCTGCTGAATTTTGTGGACACTTTTACCGCCAAGCACAGCCCCCGTGCCGGGCGCACACCCCAACCGGCACACCGCGCCGCCCGCGACCTGTTTACCCACAGCGGTGGCGACCCGCTGGCGGCGTTGGTCATCAAGGAGTTTGGCATCTACCCGCCGGGCTGCTATGTCAGGCTGGCCAGTGGTGAAGTTGCCATCGTGGTGCAACGCGGCGCATCGGCCAACGCGCCCATTGTGGCGGCCATTACCAACAAAAATGGTGATTCGCTCACACAGCCGGTGCGGCGCGATACATCCACCCCTGCAAATGCCATTGCAGCCACAGTGGCGGAAGAACTGATCAGGGTTCGGGTTTCGGTTGACCGGCTTTACGA
Source organism: Candidatus Rhodoferax bjergmarkensis (assembly GCA_016708345.1). Lineage (GTDB taxonomy): Bacteria > Pseudomonadota > Gammaproteobacteria > Burkholderiales > Burkholderiaceae_C > Rhodoferax > Rhodoferax bjergmarkensis. The sequence continues at coordinate 153,519 of JADJFX010000003.1, read as the reverse complement.
CCAAAAAACAAACCGTTAACGTGAAAGTTGGGGCGGCGGGTGCTGCGATACGTGGACAATAGCGCATCTTGTTCAGGAGTGAGACATGGCCGCTGGTCGCAAACAAAGTCAAAAAACAGAATCAACCGTTTCCCAACCCACAGGGGCTGCGTTTGGCGACGCGCTTGCCTACTTAAACGATGCCACACAGCGCACTTTTTTATTTTGGGAAACCCTGCTCAACCGGGGCAATAACTACATTGAGCATCTGGGCGAAGGCACCCCCCCTCTTTTGAAGTTTGCCCACGAAGTGGTGCTCGATGGCCACGATTTGCCCGAACCCTGCAATTACGCACTGCTGCGCCTGCTGCCACCGTCCGGCATGCCGGTGAACTTCGAAACAAGGCCCGTGGTGGTGGTGGACCCCCGTGCCGGGCATGGTCCCGGCATTGGCGGCTTCAAGTTTGATTCCGAAGTGGGCATGGCCATGCGCGCCGGACATGCTGTTTACTTCATCACTTTTCGGCCCCAGCCGGAAGAAAAGCAGACCTTGTTCACTGTGATGAAAAGCGAAGCGCGCTTCATTGAAGAAGTGATTGCACGCCACCCCCAGTGCCCCGACAAACCGGTGGTCATTGGCAACTGTCAAGCCGGCTGGGCCATGATGGCGCTCAACGCCTTGCGGCCAGAGCTGTTCGGGCCTTTGATGATTGTGGGGGCCCCCTTGTCCTACTGGGCGGGCAGCTCCAAGCTCAACCCCATGCGATATGCCGGGGCTTCACTGGGGGGCTCCTGGCTGGCATCGCTGACGGGCGATATGGGCGCGGACCGTTTTGACGGTGTGCACCTGGTTGAAAATTTTGAAAAACTCAACCCTGCCAATACCTGGTGGAACAAGTATTACAACTTGTGGTCTTCGGTGGACACTGAAGCTGAGCGCTTCCTGGAGTTTGAGCGCTGGTGGGGCGGGTTCTTCCGCATGACGGGCAGCGAAATTGAGTCCATTGTGGAAAACCTGTTTGTCGGCAATCGCCTGGCACGCGGCACCATGATGGCGGGTGACCAAGCGATTAACCTGCGCAATATCACCGCCCCGGTGGTCGTGTTTGCCTCGTGGGGCGACAACATCACGCCGCCACCCCAGGCGCTGAACTGGATCATTGACACCTGGGGTGATGAACGGGCCATCGCAGCAGCAGGGCGCACCATTGTTTATGTGCTGCATGAGAGCGTTGGCCATCTGGGCATCTTTGTGGGCGGCGATATTGCACGCAAAGAGCATGACCAGCTGGTGACTTCACTGGATGTGATCGAAAGTCTGCCCCCCGGGCTTTATGAAATGAAGCTGCAGGCCAAGGCCGGCAAGGAAACCCAGCGCTGGGAACAGCTCGAACCCGGCGACTACACGGTGGCTTATGAGCACCGCACCATGAAAGACATTCGCGCCCTCAACCCCGAGGGCCGTGAAGAAGAGACCATTTTCTCCACCCTGAGCAAAGTCTCGGAGTTCAATGCCTCACTCTACAAATCATGGGTTCGCCCCTGGGTGAAGTTGTTTGCCACCCGCGCGGCAGGTGATGCACTGGGCAACCTGAACCCCATGCGCATGCAGCGCCTGCTGCTGTCTGACGCTTTTGTATTGGCACCTTTTATTCGCGAACAAGCCAGGCTGGCGCGCGCCAACCGTGCCCACATCCCCGATGATCACCCCCTGCGGCAACTCGAAAAACGCATGGCTGCACACATCACCCGCAGTCTGGACCAGTTCAGGGATCTGCGCGATGCCCGTTCGGTCGCCTTGGCTCGCCAGTTGTATGGCCCCAGTGGACTGGGTGCCTGGTTCAAGCCAGACCAGCCGGATGCAGAAGTGGCCCATGAGCGGGCCCAGCGCGAGCTGAAAATCACCCGGGAATCGGTTTTGACACACCTGACCGAGGGTGGTTTTGCCGAAGCCGTTTGCCGCATTGTGCTGGCGGGCATGGTTTCCGTCGGTTCGTTTGAACGGCGCAGCCTTCGCCTGGCGAGGCTGTTGTCGAAGCTTCCCGCTCTGGAGCAAAGCGGCTCCCGTGCGAAAACGGACTGGAACTCGCTGCTTAAAGCGCAAGGACGCATCACGGCAGCAGCGCCGGTTGAAGCACTCAATGCACTGGAGCACATGCTGCCAGACACCGCCAGTCGTGAACAGGCATTGGCCCTGTCGGCTGCCGTCATGATGATTGAACCAACGCTGGCCAACCCGCGCTCTGAAATCATCGAATTTCTGATGGGCACGCTCGGTGTTGACCCACAGCGCGTGATGGCATTGGCGCGCAGCTTGACCGATTCAGTGAAAACCCCAGTCAGTGATGAGCCCCCGGCTGCGGCTTCAGGCGATCCGCTCCAGAATCAGGATGCCAAAAAAACCAAACGCGGCAATCAGGGTCCACTTCAGGGTGAGCAAACCGTAGCGCTTAAACCTGGGCTGGCCAGTCGCCGTGTAAAAAACAAATGACACCAAGGAACCCAGCAACAGCAAAAGAATGAGCCAGCGAAAAAGCAACATAGCTTGGTTCTTTCTGGCTACCAGGCGCGGGCTATCTGGGCAAACCCCTCGGGGGCGAGCTTTTCGTCTTCAAAGGTCACCACCTCCCAGGCGTCAGTGCGCGTCAGCAGTTCGCGCAGCAACTTGTTGTTGAGCGCGTGGCCTGAGCGAAACGCACTGTAGCTGGCCAGCAAGGGCTTGCCCACCAGGTAGAGGTCGCCCATGGCATCGAGTATTTTGTGCTTGACGAACTCATCGTCATAGCGCAGTCCGTCCGAGTTCAACACTTTGTAATCGTCCATGACGATGGCATTGTCCAGACCGCCACCCAGTGCCAGTCCGTTGGCGCGCATCATCTCCACATCCTTGGTAAACCCGAATGTACGGGCACGGGCAATGTCTTTGGAGTAAGAACCCGTGCTCATGTCAAACACGACCCGCTGACCCGTCGAATCTACCGCCGGGTGGTCAAAATCAATCTCAAAACTGAGCTTGTAGCCGTGATAGGGCTCCAGCCTGGCCCACTTCTGTGCAGCACCCTCGCCTTCCCGCACTTCTACGGGCCGCGTCAGACGGATGAAACGGCGTGGTGCGTTTTGCAGTTCAATACCGGCACTTTGCAGCAGAAATACAAACGATGCGGCCGACCCATCCAGAATGGGGACTTCCTCAGCCGTGATGTCCACATACAAGTTGTCCACCCCCAAGCCTGCACAGGCGGACATCAAATGCTCCACGGTGGACACTTTGGCATTGCCTGCTGACAAAGTGGACGCCAGCCGGGTATCTGACACGGCAGACGCCGACACCACGATGTCCACCGGCTGCGGCAAATCAACCCGCCTGAACACGATGCCGGTGTCGGGCTGCGCGGGCCGCAGGGTGAGTTCCACCCGTTGACCACTGTGCAGCCCAACGCCCACGGCGCGGGTCAGGGATTTAAGCGTACGTTGTTGCAACACCCTTCGATTGTAAAAGGCCATAACCTTGGGGTTCAGTCTGCCTGTTTGCGCAAGAACGCCGGTATCTCGAAATCATCCATGCCGCCGCTGGCCAGCGCATCGACTTTGGCCGCAGCCTGGGTGCGATCGCGCGGGGTGCGCCAGACGCTGGGTGTATTCATGCCGCGGTAGTCAGGTTGGGACTGGCTGGCTGGTGCTTGAACAACCGTGCTGTGGGCACTGCCGGACTGCATGTTGGTTACAGGCACATGGAAGGGCACGTTGTCGGTGCCGGTGCGCAGCACCTGCAGCGGGGGGGCCGTGCGGCGCATGCCCTGGCGGGACAAACCGGTGGCCACCACGGTCACGCGAATTTCGTCACCCAAATTGTCGTCATAAGCGGTGCCATAAATCACATGCGCGTCAGGTGATGCATAGGCGCGAATGGTGTTCATCGCCAGCTTGGATTCGCTCAGCTTCAGGGAGCCCTTGGCGGCGGTGATCAAGACCAGCACGCCTTTGGCGCCGGACAGGTCAATGCCTTCGAGCAGCGGGCAAGCCACTGCCTGCTCGGCAGCAATGCGCGCGCGGTCGGGGCCTGCGGCCACTGCGGTGCCCATCATGGCTTTGCCGGGCTCGCCCATCACCGTGCGCACGTCTTCAAAGTCCACGTTCACATGGCCTGGTACGTTGATGATTTCGGCAATGCCGCCCACGGCGTTTTTCAGCACGTCGTTGGCGTGGGCAAAGGCCTGGTCCTGGGTGACGTCATCGCCCAGCACTTCGAGCAGCTTCTCGTTGAGCACCACGATCAGCGAATCGACATTGGCTTCGAGCTCGGCCATGCCGCCATCCGCATTGCTCATGCGACGGCCACCTTCAAACTCAAAAGGCTTGGTGACCACGCCAACCGTCAAAATTCCCATCTCACGTGCCACGCGGGCAATGACCGGCGCAGCGCCGGTACCGGTGCCGCCGCCCATGCCAGCGGTAATAAAAAGCATGTGTGCGCCTTCGATGGCGTTGCGGATGTCCTGCACAGCCGCCTCTGCCGACTCACGGCCTTTCTCCGGCTTGCTGCCAGCCCCCAGCCCGCTGGTTCCCAACTGGATACTGCGGTGCGCATCGCTGCGGCTCAGTGCCTGGGCATCGGTGTTGGCGCAGATGAACTCTACACCCTGCACCCCGCAGCCGATCATGTGGCCGACGGCATTGCCACCACCGCCGCCGACTCCGATCACTTTGATCTGGGTGCCTTGGTTAAACATTTCTTCTTCAATCATCTCGATAGGCATGTCATTCTCCTGGGGTTTCTAATAAGTAGTTAATCGTTAACAGTTGTTGATTTGCGGGTGTTCTTGGTTTGTGCACAGCAGCACGGCGGGTCCATGCCCCGCCATCGCCCATGGGGACTTGCACGAACAAGCCACACCGGTGGGCCGGTGGATTTGGTGGCGGTGTTCTTCATCAGAAGTTCCCCACAAACCAGTCTTTGACCTGGCCGAATGCGGTTTTCATGGAGCCATTTTTTTGCGCCACCTTGAAGCCGCGCAAACGGGCCATGCGGGCTTCTTCGAGCAGCCCCATCACTGTGGCGGCTCTGGGCTGTGCCACCATGTCAGACAGCGCACTGGAATACTTGGGGATGCCGCGGCGCACCGGCTTGAGGAAAATATCCTCCCCCAGCTCCACCATGCCAGGCATGATGCAACTGCCGCCGGTCAGCACGATGCCGCTGGAGAGCATTTCCTCAAAGCCGGACTCGCGCATCACCTGGTGCACCAGCGAAAAAATTTCTTCGACACGCGGCTCAATCACGCCGGCCAGCGCCTGGCGGCTGAGCATGCGCGGGCCGCGGTCGCCCAGCCCCGGCACCTCGACCTGGGAGTCGGGGTCGGCCAGCAGTTGCTTGGCAAAGCCGCTTTCGACCTTGATGTCTTCAGCGTCCTTGGTGGGCGTGCGCAGGGCCATGGCAATATCGCTGGTGATCAGGTCGCCGGCAATCGGTATCACGGCGGTGTGGCGGATGGCCCCGTTGGTGAAGATGGCCACATCGGTCGTGCCCGCGCCAATGTCCACCAGCGCCACACCCAACTCGCGCTCGTCTTCGGTCAGCACCGACAGGCTCGACGCCAGCGGATTGAGCATGAGTTGCTCTACTTCCAGCCCGCAGCGGCGCACACATTTGATAATGTTCTCGGCCGCACTTTGGGCACCGGTCACGATGTGCACCCTGGCCTCCAGCCGGATACCGCTCATGCCGATCGGCTCTTTCACGTCCTGACCGTCAATGATGAATTCCTGCGGCTCCACCAGCAGCAGGCGCTGGTCGGTCGAGATATTGATGGCTTTGGCGGTTTCCACCACACGCGCCACATCGGCCGCCGTCACTTCACGGTCCTTGATGGCCACCATGCCGCTGGAGTTGATGCCCCGGATGTGGCTGCCGGTAATGCCGGTATAGACCCTGGTGATCTTGCAGTCAGCCATCAACTCAGCCTCTTTCAAAGCCTGCTGGATGCTTTGCACCGTGGCGTCAATGTTCACCACCACGCCGCGCTTGAGGCCATTGCTGGGCGCAATACCCAGCCCGGCCAGCTTGAGCTCACCACCGGGCAGCACCTCGGCCACCACCGCCATCACTTTGGCGGTGCCAATGTCCAAGCCTACGACCAAATCTTTGTATTCTTTCGCCATGTATTCACCTGTTGTCTCTGTTGACTCTGTTGCTCTTTTTTATTGCCGCTATTTTTTTGTTTTGTCCGTCACCACCGTTGTCACACCGCGAAGCCGAATGGCATACCCATCCTCATGCCGCAAATCTGCTGTTTCAAGGGCGTCCTGAGTGCGCCCATAGCGCGACACCACCTGTGTGAGCGTCTTGAGAAACCGCTGGGTGCGCCCGATAAGTTCCTCCGCAGTGCCGCCCCCGAGTTCCACCACAGCGCCCGAATCCAGGTCGCACGCGCCAGCCGCCGCGCCCTGTCATTTCCAGTTGCTCAATCCGCATGTCCATGGTTGCAAAGTGCGGTGCCAGCGTCTCGTACATGGCCAGTACCTTGGGTGCCTGCCCCTCGGGGCCGTTCAGGCGGGGCAACACGTCCTGGTCCACCTCACCCACATTGGCTTCAAATACCTCGCCAAAATTGTTCAGCAGCGTTGATTCGCTCTCAGGCCCCCACAAAGCCACCGTCTGGTGCTCTTCGAGCAGCACCCGCAGGCGATTGGGAAACTCGCGGCGCACCACGGCTTTGCGCACCCAGGGCACCGATTCAAAAACCTGCCGCGCACTGGTGAGGTCCATCGTGAAAAAAGTGCCTTTGAGCCGGGGTGCCACATTGGCCCGCAGGGTGGCTGTGTTGTTGTGGGTCACCTCACCGCTCACGGCAATGCCGCGCAAAGCAAACATGGGGTGGCGCGACATCCAGCCCACCACCGCTGCCAGCACCATCAATGCAAACGCCCCGAACAGGATCGATGCCGTCATGTTCATGAGTTTCACATCAAGGGGCGCGGGCAGAGTCTTGGTCATGCGCCAGTCCTCACATAGTCCAGCGCAGCGCTTTGCAACACCTGCAAACACAAAGCCGGATAGCTGATGCCCGCCGCTTTGGCCGCCATGGGCACCAGCGAGTGCCCGGTCATGCCCGGCGAGGTGTTGATTTCCAGCAAATAGGGCTTGCGTGTGCGGGCGTCAATCATCACGTCAGCGCGCGCCCAACCCCTGCAGCCCAGCACCCGGTACGCCTTGAGCGCCAGCGCCTGAATGGCCGCTTCTTCACCTTCGGGCAAGCCGCAGGGCACCAGGTATTGCGTGGTGTCGGTGAAATACTTGTTCTGGTAGTCGTAGTTGCCGCCAGGCGCCACGATGCGGATCACGGGCAGCGCCCGTGCCGACGCACCAGCGCCCAGCACCGCCACCGTCACCTCGTCACCCGCGATGAACTGCTCACACAGCACCATTGCATCGTGGCGCGCGGCCACCGCGTAGGCGGCTTCGCACTGATCGGCTGCAAGTACCTTGGTCAGCCCGATGGTCGAACCCTCGCGGTCGGGCTTGACAATCATGGGGCTGCCCAGCTCGGCAAAGGCTTGCAAGGTGGCGGCTGCGCTGTCCACCTGACGCCATTCAGGGGTGGGCAAGCCTTCGGCGCGCCAGATGCGCTTGGTCATGACTTTGTCGATGGCAATGCTTGAGGCCATGACGCCGGAACCTGTGTACGGGATGCCCAGCAACTCCAGCGCGCCCTGCACCGTGCCGTCTTCACCAAAGCGGCCATGCAAGGCGATAAAGCAGCGCGAAAATCCGCCGCGCTTGAGTTCTGCCAGCTCCCGCTCGGCGGGGTCAAAAGCCCAGGCATCGACGCCTTGCCCGCGCAGCGCCTGCAGCACGCCCTGGCCGGTCATCAGCGACACCTCGCGCTCCGCCGACGCACCGCCGCTGAGCACTGCCACTTTTCCAAAATTTTGATCAAATTGGCTCATTGCGCACGTCCTGTCTGCGCGAGCAGCTCTGAATTTTGTAGCATATCAACAACCTTGGCAGGCACCGCACCAATCGAACCTGCCCCCATGCACAGCACCACATCACCTGCGCGGGCGTTGTCGATGATGGTTTGCGGCATGTCGGCAATGTGGTTCACAAACACCGGCTCGATGCGCCCCGCCACGCGCAGCGCGCGCGCCAGGCTGCGGCCATCGGCGGCGACGATAGGCGTTTCACCGGCGGCATACACCTCGGCCAGCAGGACCGCATCGGCCTGCGCAATCACCTTGACGAAGTCTTCAAAGCAGTCGCGTGTGCGCGTAAAACGATGCGGCTGGAAGGCCAGTACCAGACGCCGCCCCGGAAAGGCACCGCGCGCAGCAGCCAGCGTGGCCGCCATTTCTACCGGGTGGTGGCCATAGTCATCAATCAGGGTAAAGCTGCCGCCACCGTGCGCGGCCATCTCGCCGTAACGCTGAAAGCGCCGGCCAACGCCCTTGAATTCGGCCAGCGCTTTTTGTACCGCTGCATCGGGCACATTGAGCTCGACCGCCACCGCAATCGCCGACAGGGCGTTGAGCACGTTGTGCCGGCCCGGCAGGTTCAGCACCACCGCCAGGTCCGGCAGCACCACACCGTTGCGGCGCTGCACCGTGAAATGCATTTGCCCGTCCACCGCGCGCACATCGACAGCTCGCACCTCGGCACCCTCGTTGAAGCCGTAGCTGGTGATCGGGCAGGTGACTTCGGGCACGATGGAACGCACGGCTTCATCGTCCGTACACAAGATGGCGGTGCCATAAAAGGGCATGCGGTGCAGGAACTCGATGAAGGCTCCCTTGAGACGGTTGAAATCGTGCCCATAGGTTTCCATGTGGTCGGCATCGATATTGGTCACCACTGCCATGACCGGCAGCAGGTTCAAAAATGAAGCATCGGACTCGTCCGCTTCCACCACGATGTAATCGCCCTGCCCCAGGCGCGCATTGGCTCCCGCACTGTTCAAGCGCCCGCCAATGACAAACGTCGGGTCCAGGCCCGCCTGCGCCAGCACGCTGGCCACCAGGCTGGTGGTGGTGGTTTTGCCGTGGGTGCCCGCAATGGCAATGCCCTGCTTGAGGCGCATCAGTTCAGCCAGCATCAGCGCCCGCGGCACCACCGGAATGCGCTGTTCGCGGGCGGTGATGACCTCCGGGTTGCTCGCTTGCACGGCCGTTGAGGTGACCACCGCGTCAGCGCCCGTGACGTTGCCGGCCTGGTGGCCGACAAAGGTCGTGATGCCGATGTCGGACAGGCGCTTGAGCGTGGCGCTGTCCGCCAGGTCCGAGCCCGAAATGGTGTAGCCCAGGTTGAACAACACCTCGGCAATGCCGGACATGCCCGAGCCCCCGATGCCAACAAAATGAATATGACGAACCGCATGTTTCATCGGGTTAACTCCTCACAGGCAGCCACAATTTTTGCGGTTGCATCAATTTTTTCCATCTTTTTAGCCTGTAGCGCGCATGAAAGAAGCGCAGGACGCTCTGTTTTTTGTAGCATTTCAGCCAGTTTTTCGGGTGTCAATTGATGCTGTGGCTCCAGCCAGCCTGCGCCTTGAGAGACCAGAAAGTTCGCGTTGTGGGTCTGGTGGTCGTCCACCGCCGAGGGAAACGGCACGAACAATGCAGCCGCACCGACCGCTGCCAGCTCCGTCACGGTGCTGGCACCCGCGCGGCAAATCACCAAGTCGGCATCGGCAAAGGCTTGCGCGGTGTCGTCAATAAAGGGCGTGAGCTGAGCCTGCACCCCGGCTTGTGCGTAGTTGGCGCGTAGCGCGTCGATTTGCGCAGCGCCACTTTGGTGAATCACCACGGGGCGCTCTGACGCAGGGATCAGGGCCACGGCACGCGGCACCACCTCGTTGAGGGCCCGCGCCCCCAAGCTGCCACCCACCACCAGCACCTGCAGTAGACCGCTGCGCAAGGCAAACCTGGTGGTCGGGTCGGGCACCCCGATGAAATTGGCGCGCAAGGGGTTGCCCACCCACAGCGCCTTTTTCAAAACATGGGGGAACGCGGTGAACACGCGCCTTGCGAGCACCGCCAGCACTTTGTTGGCCATGCCGGCGACCGAGTTTTGCTCATGCAGCACCAGCGGCTTGCCCATGAGCGCACTCACCACGCCGGCCGGCAAGGTGATGTAGCCACCCAGCCCGACCACCACATCGGGCTTGACCCGGCGCAGCACCTGCATGCTTTGCCAGCACGCACGCAGCAGGCGCCATGGCAGCGCCAGAAGTGTCCAGGCGCCCTTGCCGCGCACGCCAGAAAAGTCGATTGACTCAAACTCAAACCCTTTTGGCGGCACCAGGCGGCTTTCCATGCTGGGCTGGTCCGGCGTGCCCACCCCGCCGAGCCAATGCACCCGCCACCCCCGCTCGCGCAAAGCCTGCGCCACCGCCAGGCCGGGAAAGATATGTCCGCCGGTGCCACCGGCCATGACCAAAGCGCAACGGCTTGAGGATGACGCGCTCATAGGTGAGCTCATAGGCGGGCTCCGTGCATGAGTTGCCGGCTCTCATAGTCCACCCGCAGAACGAAGGCGATGGCAACCAGGTTGATGATGATGGCCGAGCCGCCGTAACTCATCAGGGGCAGGGTCAGGCCTTTGGTGGGCAGGGCTCCCAGGTTCACGCCCATGTTGATAAAGGCCTGAAAACCCATCCAGATGCCCACGCCCTGCGCTGCCAGCCCGGCAAACACCCGGTCCAGTGCAATCGCCTGACGCCCGATGTGCATCATGCGGCGGGTCAGCCACAGAAACATGCCAATGACGCTGATGACACCGACCAGGCCGAATTCTTCACCGATCACGGCCAGCAGAAAGTCGGTATGCGCCTCGGGCAACCAGTGCAGTTTTTCCACGCTGCCGCCCAGTCCCACACCAAATACTTCGCCGCGCCCAATGGCGATCAGCGAATGGGTGAGCTGATAGCCCTTGGCCAGCGCATTTTTCTCGCTCCAGGGGTCCAGGTAGGCAAAAATGCGTTCACGCCTGAACTCACTGGTGGCAATCATGAGGCTGAAGGCCACCAACAAAACGGTGATGATCAGGAAGAACATGCGGGCGTTGACGCCGCCCAAAAACAAAATGCCCATGGCAATCACGGCGATCACCATGAAAGCCCCCATGTCCGGCTCGGCCAGCAGCAAAACACCCACCACGGCCACGGCAGCGCCCATGGGCAGCACGGCGCGGAAAAAGCGCTCCTTGACCTCCATCTTGCGCACCATGTAATCCGCCGCATACAGAAGCACGGTGAACTTGACCAGCTCTGACGGCTGAAAACTCAAGGGCCCCAGGCCAATCCAGCGCCGCGCGCCATAAACCTTTTTCCCGATGCCGGGCAACAGCACGAAAGCGAGCAAGACCAATGACACCACAAACAGCCAAGGTGCCGCCTTTTCCCAAGTTGCCACCGGCACCTGAAAAGCCAGCAGCGCCGCCACAAAAGACAGCCCCAGCCAGATGGCATGGCGGCTCAAGAAATAAGTGTGGGTGTACTGGGCAAAACGGGGGTTTTCCGGCATCGAAATCGAAGCGGAGTACACCATCACCAAGCCCCAGGCCAGCAACGCCACGGTGACCCACACCAGCGTCTGATCAAAGCCCATGTCCTGCACTGGCCTGCTGCCGGTGGCGGTTTGACGGCTGGCCCCCAATCGCACCGGCAACACAATGCTGGCGGGCCGTTTGGCACCGCCAAACCAGCCAGTAAATCGGTCCAGCAGAGCACTCACAGCGCCCCCTCCAGCGGCAAACCGGCCGCGCTGGCCAGCTCAGCCACCGCATCGCAAAAAACACGGGCGCGGTGTTCGTAGTTGTCAAACATGTCAAAACTGGCGCAGGCGGGCGACATCAGCACGGCATCGCCCGCATGGGCTTTGGCGTTGGCGAGCAGCACGGCTTGCGCCATGGAGTCAGCATCCGCCAGCGGCACGCCGGAGCTCTCCAGCGCCGTGCGAATCAGCGGCGCATCCCGACCCATCAAGACCACCGCGCGCGCATAACGAGCCACTGGCTCGGCCAGCGGCGAGAAATCCTGCCCCTTGCCTTCGCCGCCCAGAATCACGATCAATTTTCGGTCCGCACCCAAGCCGCTGAGCGCCGCCACCGTGGCACCCACGTTGGTGCCTTTGCTGTCGTCAAAGAACTCGACTTCATTGATGATGCCGACCGACTCCACCCGGTGCGGCTCGCCACGGTATTCGCGCAGTCCGTAGAGCACCGGCCCCAAAGCGCAACCGCAAGCGCAGCTCAGGGCCAACGCCGCGAGCGCATTGGTGGCGTTGTGGCGACCCCGGATGCGCAAGGCATCGGCAGGCATCAGGCGCTGGATGTGCAACTCCTCAGCTGCCTCGTACATGTTGGCCCCCACGCTTGCCACTGCGTGTGCTGCGCTGCCCCCCAAGGGGGCTGGCGCCGCTTGGGGCGGCCCGGCGCGGCGGCTGCGCTTGCGCCGGGTTTCATCAGCCTCCAGTGCGCGCACCAGCCAGACCATGCCGTTAACCTCTTCGATGCCAAAGTCACCGGGGCGCTGGGGCATGTCGCTGCCAAACGTCACATGGGCGCGCTGCTGGGGGCGCTGCAGCTTGACCCGCACCGGTTGCGGCAGCATCGCCATCACGGCCGGGTCCTGGCGGTTGAGCACCAAAAGGCCCTGCTGGCCAAAAATATTGGCTTTGGCAGCGCCATACGCAGCCATGTCGCCATGCCAGTCCAGATGGTCCTGGGTGAGGTTGAGCACCACGGCGGCAGTGGGCTCAAAGCTGGTTTCACCATCGAGCTGAAAGCTGGACAGCTCAATCACCCACACCTCGGGCAAGGCGTCTTCGTCCAGCCGCTGGCGCAGGGTATCGAGCAGGGTCGGACCGATATTGCCCGCCACGGCCACCGTTTTGCCTGCACGGCTGATCAACTGGCCGGTGAGCGATGTCACCGTGGTTTTGCCGTTGGTGCCGGTCACTGCCAGCACCTGCGGCTGGTAGTTGCGCGCCTCCGCCAGCTCCGCCAAGGCCTTGGAAAACAAGCCCAATTCGCCTGTAGCGCATATATTCATTGCGCGAGCAGCTCCTGAAATAGTAGCAACCTCAGCGGGTGACAAGCCGGGGCTCTTGAAGACGGCACGCACGCCGGTGCCTTCCACGAGCGCGGCATCGAAAGCGCCACTGACAAAGCGGGCATCGGGCACATCGCGTTGCAGGGCCTGCAACTGGGGCGGCGCGGCGCGGGTGTCGGCCACCGTCACCTGCGCGCCGCAGCGCGCGCACCAGCGTGCCATCGCCAGGCCGGATGCACCCAGGCCCAGAATAAGAACGTGTTGGTCTTGCAGGCTGTTCATGGTTAGCGCAGCTTCAGGGTGGACAGGCCGACCATGCACAGCAGCATGGTGATGATCCAGAAACGCACCACCACCTGCGTCTCGGCCCAGCCGCTTTTCTCAAAATGATGGTGCAGCGGTGCCATCTTCAAAACACGACGCCCTTCACCATACTTTTTCTTGGTGTATTTGAAGTACGACACCTGCAGCATCACGGACAGGGCCTCCACCACAAAGATGCCGCCCATGATCGACAGCACAATTTCCTGGCGCACGATCACGGCAATGGTGCCCAGCGCGCCGCCCAAGGCGAGTGCGCCCACGTCGCCCATGAAGACCTGCGCCGGATGGGTGTTGAACCACAAAAAGGCCAGGCCCGCCCCGAGCATGGCTGCACAGAACACCAGCAACTCACCGGCCCCGGCGATATGCGGCAAAAACAGGTATTTGGAAAATACAGAACTGCCGGTCACATAAGCAAAAACGCCCAGCGACGAGCCCACCAGCACCACCGGCATGATGGCCAGGCCATCCAGGCCATCGGTGAGGTTGACCGCATTGCTGGAGCCCACGATCACCAGATAAGTGAGCACCACAAAGCCCAGCACGCCCAGCGGATAGCTGATTTCCTTGAAAAACGGCACCATCAGGCCGGCTTTTGGCGGCAGATTCAGATCAAAGCCCGACTGCACCCATTTGAAAAACAGCTCTAACACGCGCGCATTGGAATTTTCGGAAATGCTGAACACCAGGTACAGCGCTGCGACCAGTCCGATCAGCGATTGCCAGAAGTATTTTTCGCGCGAGCGCATGCCCTCGGGGTCTTTGTTCACCACCTTGCGCCAGTCGTCCACCCAGCCAATCGCACCAAAGCCAAGGGTGACCAGCAGCACGATCCAGACAAAGCGGTTGGACAGATCGACCCACAGCAAGGTGGCCACCGCAATGCACAGCAAAATCAGCACACCGCCCATGGTGGGGGTGCCTTTTTTGCTCAGATGCGAGGCCATGGCGTATTCGCGAATGGGCTGCCCGATCTTGAGCTCGGCCAGGCGGCGAATCACATACGGGCCTGCCGCCAGCCCCATCAACAGCGCCGTCAGTGCAGCCATCACCGCGCGGAAGGTCTGGTACTGGAACACCCGCAAAAAGCCGAATTCTGGCGATTGCGATTGCAGCCATTGGGCAAAACTCAGAAGCATGAAACGCCCCTTTGGCGGGGGGTGCTAAACCACATGAGAAGCCTCCTTGTGTTGACCGGCTTGCGCCACAATGGCTTGCACCACCTGTTCCATCTTCATGAAGCGCGACCCTTTCACCAGCACGCTGCCCATGCTGGGCAAAGCCGCCAGCACCGCGCCCTGGAGCGCCGCCATGCCATCAAAGTGGCATCCCCTGCCAAAGCTCTGGCTGGTGGCAATCGACAAATCTCCAAGCGAAAACAGGGCGTCGATGCCCAGTGCGCGGGCGTGTTGGCCGGCTTGCGCGTGAAACTGCGGGCCCTGGCTGCCCACCTCCCCCATATCGCCCAGCACCAGCAGGTGCGGGCCCGGCAGCGTTGCCAGCACGTCAATCGCCGCTTGCACCGAGTCCGGGTTGGCGTTGTAGGTGTCATCCACCAGCGTGAGGGTGTGCGCACCCAACTTGATCTCCTGCGCGCGTGAGCGGCCTTTGACGGGCTCAAACAAGCACAGACCTTGCGCAATAACCGCCAGCGGAACCCCGGCGGCCAGCGTGCAGGCAACAGCCGCCAGTGAATTCTTGACATTGTGC
Source organism: Candidatus Rhodoferax bjergmarkensis (assembly GCA_016708345.1). Taxonomy (GTDB): domain Bacteria; phylum Pseudomonadota; class Gammaproteobacteria; order Burkholderiales; family Burkholderiaceae_C; genus Rhodoferax; species Rhodoferax bjergmarkensis. The sequence goes on along the minus strand of JADJFX010000003.1, from coordinate 138,457 downwards.
AAACCGGCAATGTTCAGCGCGTAGTGCAAGCTGCCCGCCGGGGTGTTCACCGTCACCTGCCAGGCAGCGCCTGACCAGTGAGACTCGGCGCAGGTCACATCAACCCCGCCAGCGTCGGTCGGCCCCATGCAAAACCGCAACACAGCGCGCTGCGCAGCCTTGTCCATCCACACCGGGCTGAACTCATCATCGCACGGGAACACCGCCACGCCATTGCCCGCCAGCGCATCAATGACCGCGCCATTTTCTTGCGCCACGGCTTGCACGGTGGCCATGAACTCCAGGTGTTCACGCTGGGCGTTGTTGACCAAGGCCACCGTCGGGCGGGCCATGGCAGCCAGCGCGGCAATTTCGCCCGGGTGGTTCATGCCCATCTCTACCACCGCCACCTGCGTGTGGCTGCGCAGGCGCAGCAAGGTCAGCGGCACCCCGATTTCATTGTTCAGATTGCCCTGCGTGGCCAGGAATGCATCCGGTTTGAAGGTGCGCAGAATCGACGCAATCATCTGCGTCACCGTGGTCTTGCCATTGCTGCCGGTCACGGCAATCAAGGGCAGCTTGAACTGCGCGCGCCAGCCGGTGGCCAGTTCAGCCAGCGCCTGCCTGGCATCTGGCACCACCACACCGGCAAGACCTGCAGCTTTCAGTTTGGCATCGACCTCACCCTGACAGATGGCTGCCACAGCGCCCTTGGCCTGGGCTTCGGCCAGAAAATCATTGGCATCAAAACGCTCGCCGCGCAATGCCACGAACAAATCACCGGGCTCGATGGTGCGGGTGTCGGTGTGCACCCGGCCAAAGGCCATGTCGCTGCTGCCCACCAGGCGCGCATTCGACAGCCAGGGCAGGATGTGCTTTAAAGTCGTCATTGTGTTCATTTCAAATCCTCCCGCTGGGCCAGGGCACGGCGCACCTGCTCCAGATCAGAAAATGGCAAGCGCTGGCCTGCCACTTCCTGGTAATCCTCATGACCTTTGCCGGCAATCAGCAAAACATCATGGGGCGCTGCCAGCACCAGCGCCTGGGCAAGCGCCAACGCCCGGTCCGACTGCACGGTGACATCGGTATGGCCACTCAAGCCCAGCAAAATCTGACTCAGGATCGTCTCGGGTTTTTCACTGCGCGGGTTGTCGCTGGTCACCACCACACGGTCGGCATATCGGGCGGCCATGGCCCCCATCAACGGGCGCTTGCCCGGATCGCGGTCGCCGCCACAACCAAACACACACCAAAGCTGACCGCCACGCTTTTGCGCCAGTGGACGCAAGGCCTGCAGGGCTTTGCCCAAGGCATCCGGCGTATGGGCATAGTCCACAGCGGCCAGTGGATGACCCGCCACCTGCACACACTCCATGCGGCCCGGCACCGGGGTCAGGTCGTGACATGCATCAACCACGGCGGCCAGTGGCACGCCCAGTGAACGCATGGCGGCCATGACACACAGGAGGTTGGACACGTTGTAGGTTCCGATCAGCGCCGTGCGCAACACATGGTTGGCTTGCCCTTCCACCACCGTAAAACGCATGCCTTGGTCGTCATGGCAAATGTCAAGGGCCTGCAGCCGCGCTGGAGCGGTGCAGGAAACAGTCCAGGCATCGAGCCCCGAGGCGATAAGGTTGGCGGCCAGTTCGGCCCCCTGGAGGTCGTCGATATTGATCACCGCCGCCTGCAGGCCGGGCCACTGAAACAATTGCAGCTTGGACTGCCAGTAGGCTTGCATGCTGCCGTGGTAGTCCAGATGGTCTTGCGTGAAGTTGGTAAACACTGCTGTGCGAATACGCGTGCCGTCAAGGCGGTGTTCTTCGATGCCAATGGACGAGGCTTCTATGGCGCAGGCCTTGACGCCTTCATCGGCAAAGCGCCTGAAACTGCTTTGCAGCAGCACCGGGTCCGGAGTGGTCAGCCCGGTGGCTACCATGTGGGTCAATGCGTCAAGCGCTGCCTGGCCGTGGCCTGGGGCGGGTGGTTTTCCTATGCCTAAAGTGCCCACCACCGCACAGGGGACGGGTGCCACATGCTTCAAATTTGATAGCGCCTGCGCTAACCACCAGGAAACCGACGTCTTGCCATTGGTGCCGGTGACCGCCACCACCTGCAGCTGTTCTGATGGCTGCGCAAAATAGGCTGCGGCAATCAAACCCGCGGCCGCCTTTAAATGGGGGATAGGCTGCGACGGCGTCACCTTGAAATGCATAAGGCTCGGCACCTTGGCGCTCGACCAGCACGGCGGATGCGCCACTGGCCAGCGCACCGGCAACGTACTGACGCGCATCCACCGCCGTACCGGGCCAGGCAATGAACCCATCGCCCGGACGCACCTTGCGGCTGTCGGTTTGCAAAGTGCCGGTCACGCGGCCTTGCAGCCACTGGGCTGCTTGCTGGGGGCTATGGAGTTCAAGCATCAGAAGCTCTCCTGCACGGCCTGCGCCACGATCTGGGGCTTGACCGACATGTCTGGCTGAATGCCCAGCATGCGAAGGGTTTGCTGCACGGTTTCGCTGAAAACCGGTGCTGCAACCTCACCGCCAAAATACTTGCCGTTGCTTGGCTCATCAATCATGACGGCCACCACAATGCGCGGTTTGTCCACCGGGGCCAGTCCGACAAAAAACCCACGGTATTTTTTGGCTGCGTAGCCGCGGCCTTCCTGCTTGTGCGCGGTGCCTGTCTTGCCGCCAACCGAATAACCCATGGTCTGCGCCTTGGGTGCCGTACCGCCCGGCCCCGTGACCATGTGCAGCATGTTGCGCACCGCACTGGCGTGGCGCGCATCCATCACACGCACACCGGCTGCCGGTTCGCCTGTTTTTTGCATGGTGACCGGAACCAGATCGCCATCGCGCGCAAACACGCTGTAGGCATGGGCCAACTGAAACAAGCTGGTGGACAGGCCGTAGCCGTAGCTCATGGTTGCCTGCTCAATCGGCTTCCACGTTTTGTAGGCCCGCAGGCGGCCACTGACGGCCCCTGGAAAAGGCAAATGCGGCTTCTGGCCCAAACCCACCTGGCTGAACATGTCCCACATCTCCCTGGGCTGCATCTGCATCGCCAGCTTCACGGTGCCTACGTTGCTGGACTTTTGAATGATTTCATTGACGGTCAGCACGCCATGGGGATGGGCATCGCTGATCATGGCGCTGCCCACCATAAGCCGCCCCGGCGCGGTCTGGATCTGCGATTGCGGCGTTGTGATGCCTTTTTCGAGCGCCAGGGCGATCACAAAGGGCTTCATGGTCGAGCCGGGCTCAAAGGTATCGGTCAGTGCCCGGTTGCGCAACTGTTCGCCGGTCAGATTTTGCCGGTTTCCAGGTGAATAGCTGGGGTAATTGGCCAGCGCCAGCACTTCGCCGGACACAATGTCCAGCACCACCACACTGCCCGCCTTGGCTTTGTGCTGCAGCACGGCATCGCGCAACTTCTGGTAGGCAAAAAACTGGACCTTGCTGTCCACACTCAGTTCTAAATCCTGCCCGTCAATTGGGGGGATTTGCTCGCCAACAGCCTCCACCACCCGTCCCAAACGGTCTTTAATCACCCGGCGCGAACCATTGCGCCCTGCCAGCGCTTTGTTGAAGGCGAGTTCAACGCCTTCTTGCCCGATGTCTTCGACATTGGTAAAGCCCACCACGTGGGCGGCCGCCTCGCCTTCGGGATACTGTCGCTTGTATTCCTTGCGCTGATAAATGCCCTTGATGCCCAGTGTCTGGATTTGTTGGGCCACCGCGTCATCGACCTGCCGTTTCAGCCAGACAAAGGTTTTGTCTTCGTCTTCCAGTCGCTTGTTGAGTTCAGCCAAGGGCATCTCCAGCAACTTGGCCAACTTTTTTAGCGCAAGTTCATCGCGCTCGACATCCTCCGGAATGGCCCAAATGCTTTGGGCCGGCACACTGGAGGCCAGAATCAAACCATTGCGGTCCAAAATGCGGCCCCGATGGGCCGGCAGCTCCAGCGTGCGCGCAAAACGAACTTGACCCTGCCTGATAAAAAAGTCGTTTGCAATCACCTGGATGTAAACGGCACGCCCTGCCAAGGCGACAAAAGCCAGCGCAATGGTCGCCACAATGAGCTTGCTGCGCCACAAAGGTGTGCGGCTGGCCAGCAAGGGGCTGGAGGTGTAAGCAATGCTGCGGCTCATTGAACTTGCCCACTGAGAACCCGGGGGGCCGCGTCTATCGACTGCGCACTGGCCGTCAACGACTCACCACCGTAGCTCACGTAGTGCGTGATGGCGGGCGTGGCCGATCGCATCTGCAGTTTTTCCCGGGCCAGCTTTTCCACCCGCAAGGAGGTCGCCTGCGCACGCTTTTCAACCTGCAGTTTGGCGTTGTCTGCCATCAGCTTGCGCTCTTGCGCATGCGCTTTGTCGAGATTGGAAAACAGCTGGCGCGACTCGTACTGCACCGTTACCAGGTACAGGGCACTGACCAGCACGGCCAATGACAGAACAAGATTGAGCCTGATCATGCTGCAGTCTTTTGGGCCACGCGCATGATGGCGCTGCGGGCGCGGGGGTTGCCCGCCACTTCGGCAACACCTGGCTTGACCCGGCCCAGTGCCTTGAGTTGCATGACTTTGGGTGCTGCAAAGGGCGCGCGCCGGTCATACACATCGCGCGAATGCTTGGCGATGAACTGTTTGACGATGCGGTCTTCCAGCGAGTGAAAACTGATCACCACCAGCCGACCTCCAGGTTGCAGTACATGAAGACTGGCCTCTAGCGCTTGTTGCAACTCTTCAAGCTCGGCGTTGATGAAAATCCGAAGAGCCTGAAATGTGCGCGTTGCAGGATTCTGGCCCGGCTCGCGGGTTTTGACCGTGTCAGCCACGAGCTGGGCCAGCTCGGTGGTGGTTGAAATTGGCCCCCGTTCCTGTCGGCGAGCAACAATCGCCTTTGCAATGGCGCCAGCAAACCGTTCTTCACCATAGTCACGTATCACCTCCGCTATTTGAGTTGTCTCGGCCGTCGCCAACCACTGCGCCACGCTCTGGCCCCGGCTGGTGTCCATGCGCATGTCCAGCGGGCCCTCGAACCTGAAGCTGAAACCACGCGCCGGGTTGTCGATTTGGGGTGAGCTGATGCCCAAGTCGAGCAACACACCCGTCACACTTGCGCAGTCCAGCTCGCCCAGGTGAGAAAACCCCTGGTGCCTGATGGAAAAACGGGCGTCGCCGATGGTGGCCGCCTCGGTCAGTGCATCAAGGTCCTTGTCGAACGCGATCAAGCGGCCCTGGGGCGGCAACTTGCTCAAAATCAGACGGCTGTGCCCACCCCGACCAAACGTGGCATCCACATAAGTGGGCACCTCGTCGCTGAACTTGCCAGGCTCGATGTCCGGATTGTTGAACAGCGCGTCGACCGCTTCGTTCAACAAGACGGTGGTGTGTTTCCATGATGTTTCCACCGCCACACCCTAGTACGAAAAATTCTTCAGGGCATCGGACATTTCACCCTGCAAAGCCTTCGCCTCCAAGGCGTCATGGGTTGCCTTGTCCCATAACTCGAAGTGATTGCCCATGCCCAGCATGTGAACATCTTTGGCAATACCGGCCGCTTGCCGCAATTCGGGCGAAATCAGCACCCGTCCGGTGGCGTCAATTTCAACATCCATGGCGTTGCCCAGAAAAATGCGCTTGGTCCACAAATCAGACATCGGCAAGGCGGCAATGCGGGAGGCAAACTTTTCCCACTCTGGACGGGGAAACACCATCAAACAGCCATGCGGATGGCGGGTGATGGTGAGCTGTCCGTTAGCCGTGGCACTCAGGACGTCACGGTGCCGGGTCGGCACGGACAGCCGACCCTTTGCATCCAGACTTAATGAGGAAGCCCCTTGAAACACTGCAGCGCGCCTTAATTAGTGTCAGTTGTCAAAAAAGTGAAATGAAAATGCACTTTTCACCACTTAATTGCACTTTTTTGCACTGTATCAGCAAATTGAAGTTGCGCAAGTGCGCTTGCAACAATTTTTTTCAATGGAATCAAGGACTTAGAAGCGGTTTTGGATGTTGAAAAACAAACAAATCGTTCTAAATTAAGTACTTAGCGCGCGTTGTGAATGTGATGCATGAAGGCATCACATGTTTAGCGGTTACAAAATGTAGCGTGAAAGGTCTTCGTCGCGACTGAGCTCGCCCAAACGGACATCCACATAGGCCGCGTCAACCGTCACAGTCTGACCGCCCAAGTTGGCAGCATCAAAACTGACCTCGTCGAGCAAGCGCTCCATGACGGTGGCCAAACGCCGTGCACCGATATTTTCAGTGCGCTCATTCACATCAAACGCAATGTGGGCCAGCCGCGTGATGCCTTCGTCTGAAAATTCAATGGTGACGTTTTCAGTCGCCAGCAGGGCCTGGTATTGCTTGACCAGCGAAGCGTGCGTTTGGGTCAGAATAGCCACGAAATCCTGCACCGACAAGGACTGCAACTCGACCCGGATCGGGAAACGCCCTTGCAACTCGGGAATCAGATCACTGGGCTTGCTCAGGTGAAAAGCGCCCGAGGCAATGAACAAAATGTGATCGGTCTTGACCATGCCGTACTTGGTGGACACGGTGGTGCCTTCGACCAAGGGGAGCAAGTCGCGCTGCACCCCTTGGCGCGACACTTCAGCGCCACTGCCTTCGGAGCGTGAAGTGACCTTGTCAATTTCATCAATGAAGACGATGCCATTTTGTTCCAGCATGTGCAGCGCTTGCGTCTTGATTTCTTCTTCATTGACCAACTTGGCCGCCTCTTCATCCACCAGCAGCTTCAAGGCTTCCTTGATTTTGAGTTTGCGCGTTTGCCGCTTTGACTGACCGATCTGACCGAACATGCCGCGCAACTGCTCGGTCATCTCTTCCATGCCGGCTGGGCCCATGATTTCCAGCTGGGGAGCCGAATGCGCCACGTCAATCTCGATCTCGCGATCGGCCAATTGTCCTTCACGCAGCTTCTTGCGAAAGGTCTGACGGGCCGTGCTCTCAGTCTCCTGGCCGGACTCCGACCCAAAATCACCCCGAGGCATCGGAATCAAAATATCAAGAACCCGATCTTCCGCGGCATCCTCTGCCCGCGAGCGTACTTTCTTCATCTCGGCCACACGGGTTTGCTTGACGGCAATGTCTGCCAGATCACGAATGATGGCATCCACATCCTTGCCAACGTAACCAACTTCGGTAAATTTTGTGGCCTCAACCTTGATGAACGGTGCGTCGGCCAGCCGTGCCAGCCTACGGGCAATTTCTGTCTTACCCACCCCCGTGGGACCAATCATCAAAATATTTTTCGGCGTAATTTCAGCGCGCAGGCCTGGCTCGACCTGCTGGCGCCGCCAGCGATTGCGCAAGGCAATGGCAACGGCCCGTTTGGCCTGATGCTGGCCAACAATGTGCTTGTCGAGTTCAGAGACGATTTCCTGGGGAGTCATGACATTTTTTAATGGGTTGGGGGGCAGACGTGGCGAGCGGTGTGCAATTACACACTGTCTCCCAATGTTTCAATGGTGTGGTTCATGTTGGTGTAGATACACAACTCACCGGCAATTTCCAGCGACTTTTTCACGATCTCATTTGCTGGCAGTTCAGTATGGTTCAGCAGGGCAATCGCCGCCGCTTGCGCGTATGCCCCGCCTGAGCCAATGGTCACAATGCCGTTCTCCGGCTCAAGCACATCGCCATTGCCGGTGATGATGAGGGAAGCATCACAATCCGCCACCGCCAGCATGGCTTCCAGCCGACGCAAAACCCTGTCAGTTCGCCAGTCTTTGGTGAGTTCGATGGCGGCACGCACCAAATGCCCTTGGTGCTTTTCGAGCTTGGCTTCAAAACGCTCAAACAGGGTGAACGCATCGGCCGTGGCACCGGCAAAACCAGCCAGAACCTTGCCGTGGTAAAGCTTGCGAACCTTGCGGGCAGTTCCCTTGACCACGATATTGCCTAAGGTGACTTGCCCATCGCCCCCAATAGCCACCTGTGTGCCATGGGGTGTTTTGCGTCGCACGCTGATGATGGTAGTGCCGTGAAATTGTTCCATTGGGGGTTTACATCAGGTCATCCAGCTCTAATCACAAGGCCGGATTGGAAATAGTCTGCTTGGTCAGTTGAAATTCACCGGGTGCGCAAGGAAACGCGAGCGTGTTCGTTGATGCCAATCACATTGAAAAATGCCGCAACCAGCCGCGGAACTTCGCGGAATTGAACCTGACATCCTTCGGACTCACGGGTTGCCACCCAGTTCAAGATACTGCCCGCAGCTGAAAAATCAACGCGAATCAAGCGTTCACACGAAATTACCAGTCGGTCAGATCCCTGCAGGCCGGCCTGCAGTTTGTCCAACGCCTCGGCAGCATCGCCAAGCACTTCACCGGTTAACTCGACTACCGTTGCTTCTGCGGAATCCAAGCCCATCTGAGCTGTTGCGGCCTGTGAATCGTCCGGATCACCACCTGCTGCCAGATCATCTGCTCCACTTTTTGGAAGGTCGTCGCTGGTTTTGACACGCTCAAAAATGTACTCGCAACGCGCCTCCTCCCATGGTGGGGGTGAAACTTCGTAAGTCACACAATAATCGAGCGCCGCCAGCTCAAACTCATCATGCATGCGCAAAATGCGCAAGGCATCCAGACGAAGCTGCCACCAATACATTTCCACCTGCTTGTCGCCCATGGGGGTGGCCGCTTGCAGCGTTCTTTCAAGGGCATCTGCGCCGCTGAAATACAGTTTGACGGGTTGCTTGCACCACTGGGCAAACAATTCTGACAAAGACAGCGCAGCCGCCGCCGTGATGTTGTTCAAGCGACTCCAATTCAGATGCCATGCAACGCCGACGCGAGAAGTCACAATGCGCAGCGCCTGCATGGCCAGCAGATCAAAATCTGCCGGACACTCCCACGAAGACTGTTTGAGGGGCGCAGTCGGTGGTGAACTATTTGAGGTCGTCTCAACGGTTGTGCTGGCCAGCAGCTCAGGCGTTGAAAACCAGGCGGGTGCGGAACGCCCGAATCGCTCGGCATAATCAATTGCCACCCGGTCAAAACTGGCCTGCTGGCCGGTGGCGCGGTACAAATCAAACAAACCCGCTGCCCATCCGTCAGCTGCATCCTGTGTGATGTCGGCCGCTTTCAGCGCGGCCAACAGGCCCGCCTCAGCACCGGCATCGTCACCGTTGGCATAACGAATGGCCGCCTCTTCGAGGTCAGGGTCGGCCAAGTTATCGCTCATCTCGATCGACACAAGCTGGGACGCCGAGTATTTGCTGATGCCTGCATCAAAATTGCGGCTGCGAGTGCTTTTGAATTTCGGCTGCGAGCGCGCTTCGGGCGTGGGGACCGGCCCGGCAGTTGGTGCGGAGGCACCCATTTGGGTGGGTGCTTCATCAGCACCGGGGAGTTGGGCAGCATCCATATCCAAGCGGGAAGGCTGCGTGGATGAAAACGTGTGCGTAACTTCACTGGACGGTGCCATGGTTGGCATCGTGTCGTCCTGCGACACAGGATTTGTTGCCGCCACCGGAAAACTGGTCGGCGCAGCCTGAGTATCGTCTTGCTTGCCCTTCCACCACTGCTTGGACATCTGGGCTTCAATTTCGTCGATTTTCTTCAGCGTGTCGGCCCGCTCCTCAGAGTTGGCGGCAATGCTGCTTTGAAAGAACGAGGGTCTCCCGGCAAGTTCAGGGGTGATCGACGGCTCATTGCGGCGCAATTTGCGCAACTGGTCAAATTCACGCCGACGCACAAAGTCATTTTGGCGCTTGCGCTCAATCATCTCCTTGAGCGCTTGCTTGCTGTAGCCACTTTCCCGGTCAGGCTCCGGCTCAGGCTTGTCCAGTTCGGTCCAATCCTTCAAGGGATTGCGGACGAACTTGGCCATCTTGGACAGCAAGCCGGGGCTATTGTCTTTAGTCGCCATGGAACGGGCAATTCGAATGAAAGATCGCAGTGTGAGCCAAGTTGCTTAATCCCCAAACATCTTTTGCTTGAGCTCGCGCCGCTGTTGTGCCTCAAGCGACAAAGTCGCCGTGGGGCGCGCCAGCAAGCGGCCAACCCCAATGGGTTCGCCGGTTTCGTCACAATAGCCGTAATCACCCGCGTCGATACGAACAATGGACTGTTCAATCTTCTTGAGCAGCTTTCGCTCGCGGTCACGCGTACGAAGCTCAAGCGCATGTTCTTCTTCAATGGTGGCCCGGTCCGCCGGATCAGGAACGACCACTGTTTCTTCACGCAGATGCTCTGTGGTTTCGCCTGCATTGCTCAGAATATCGCGCTTGAGCGCCGTCAACTTCAACCTGAAAACAGCCATCTGTGTGTCGTTCATGTACTCCTCATCGGGCATGGACAACAAATCAGCATCCGTGAGCTGATCGACAGGTTTCAATTTCCAGTTGTTCGCAAGCTGGGGGTCTTTTTTGACCGTTGACGCAAGAGGAGGAACGATGATGGGAGTAGACATAGTTTGTGTGAAGCTGGCTTTGGCGGCAGTGGATGCCACCGACTGCGCCATGGATGGAACCGTAAGTTGCGCCAATCGAGAGGAAGGGCGGCCTGCTCTGGGGGGTACGGGGGCCGCGCCCGCCGGTGCAGTTGCCGTCACGACCGGCTGAGGCGGCACATCAGCCTTGATAATTTTAACGGGCACCGCAGCAGGTGCCTCTTTGGATTTGGAAACCGCCACGGTTGGCTTGCTGGGTTTTTCGGTCGACGCTTTCACTGTTTCCTTTGATTGAACTTTGGCAACTGGCACCACGACGGCTTTGACCACCTTCTGCGCGTTCGCTGCTGGCTTTACCGATGCTGTGGCCTTGTTCTGCGGCTTGATCTTTCCCGCTGGCTCGGCTTTGCTGGCGGCTTGAACTGCAGGTTGTTTGACCTGCTGGACGCTCGGTTTTGCCGCAGACTTGGTTTTGGCTGCTGGCGGGGCAACGGCTTTCGCGGTGGACTTGCTCGTAGCCTCCGGCTTGGCCGCCTTGACGACCTTAGACGCCACTTTGGCTTTTTCGGGCTGAGTTTTCACTTCTTGACTCCTCGCAGAATTTGCCTTTGCTGGTTCTTTGCTGGCGGACACAGTTTTCGGCTTGGTCTCAACGTCCAAACTCTTTGACGTTATACCCCCAATGCGCACTTTTGAGGAGTCGGTTTGCTGCTTTTCACCAGTAGGCGGGTTTGCTGACTTACCCATGGGGAATCCCATGCGTTGCAAAATAGAGACAATCATGTGGCTTCCTGCCTAAAAGTAGAAGTTCGAAAAATCAAACAAGGCTTTGCTCCATACCCTGCAAAAAAATGTCCTTGGGCAAATCTATCCCAATAAAAACCATTTTGCTGGAACGTTTTTCGCCCGCCGCCCAATTCGGCCCCAAATCGCTGCCCATCAGCTGGTGCACACCCTGAAAGATCACCTTGCGGTCGGTGCCCTTCATATAAAGAACGCCTTTGTAACGAAGCATACGCGGGCCATAGATGTTAACAATGGCACCCAAAAAGTCTTCCAGTTTGACTGGGTCAAAAGCCCGGTCCGACTTGAAGACAAAGCTCTTGACGTCATCGTCATGGCGGTGGTGATGCCCGCCACCGTGCTGGTGCGAAGCATGGTTGCAATGCTCACCATGCACGTGGTCAGCATGGACGTGAGGCTCCTGATCTTCGTCTTTGAGAAAGTCAGGGTCAATGTCCAGCTTGGCATTGAGGTTAAAGCCGCGCAGGTCAAACACCTCGGACAAGGCCACTTCACCAAAATGAACCGCCTTTTGCGGCGCACGCGGATTCATGTGCTTCAGACGGTGCATCAAGTCGGCCACCTCGTCCTGGGACACCAAATCAGCCTTGCTGATGAAAATCTGGTCGGCGAAACCAACCTGACGACGCGCCTCCTGGCGCTCATCGAGCTGCTTGTGCGCGTGTTTTGCATCCACCAAGGTCAAAATGGAATCGAGCAAATAGCTTTCGGCAATTTCGTCGTCCATGAAGAAGGTCTGGGCCACCGGGCCGGGGTCTGCCACGCCGGTGGTTTCAATCACCACCCGGTCAAAATGGAGCTCGCCCTTGCGTTTTTTCTCGGCCAGATCGCGCAGCGTGGCGCGCAAGTCTTCGCGAATGGTGCAGCAAATGCAGCCATTGCTCATCTGGATGATCTGCTCTTGGGTATCAGACACCAATATCTCGTTGTCGATGTTTTCCTCACCGAATTCATTTTCGATGACGGCGATTTTCTGACCATGGGCTTCGCCCAGAACACGCTTGAGGAGCGTGGTTTTGCCGGAGCCAAGAAAGCCGGTCAGAATGGTTGCAGGAATGAGACTCATCGATTTTTTAGATGGTTGGGGAGCCAAAAGCAGGGAGGAGTGTAGCGGCCATTTGATATGGGGTCATTTCCGCAGCACGACAAGGCCCTTGAGGTACTCACCTTCCGGAAAATTGATCGTCATTGGATGGTCGGGCGCGCCGCCCATGCGCTCGCTGATATAGCCGTCCACCCCGGCGTCGATGCCGGCCGAGGCCACAATCTTGTGAAACAGGTCGGCGCTGATGCCCCCAGAGCAGGAATAGGTGAACAAGACACCCCCGGGCTCAAGCAATTTAAAGGCCAGGCGGTTGATGTCTTTGTAGGCGCGCGCCGCCCGCTCGGCATGGGTGACGGTGGGTGCAAATTTGGGTGGATCGAGAATGATGGCGTCAAAGGTTCTGCCCTCAGTGCCAAACTGGCGCAAGGACGCGTTGACATCGGCGTCCATAAAGCTGGCGCGCTCGGGGGCAAAGCCGTTTAGCGCCACGTTGGCGGCCGCCAACTCCAGCGCCGCGCCCGAGGAGTCGATCGACGTCACATGCTGCGCGCCACCCGACAAGGCCGCCACCGTGAACCCCCCGGTATATGAAAAGCAGTTGAGCACGCTTTGGAACTTGAGCCGCCGCGCGTAATCGGCAAACTTCTTGCGGCTGTCACGCTGGTCCAGATAAAACCCGGTTTTGTGGCCCTCGGCAATGTTCAGGGCAAGCTGCCAGTCGTGTTCGCGCAGCACCAGCTCGGTGGGGCCCTGCCCGCGCAGCCAGCCCCGGGTTTCGGGTAGCCCTTCCAGCCCACGGCTGCTGGCATCGGAGCGCTCGTAGAGTTTGGTCAGCCCGGTTTCGGCCAGCAGCGCATCGGCGAGCACATTTTTCCAGCGCTCGGCACCGCTGGACAAGAACTGGGCCACCAGGGTGTCGCCATAGCGATCCACAATCAGGCCGGGCAGGCCATCGGCATCACCATGAATGAGGCGAAGGCTGTCACTTTTTATGTCAAATCGGCCCCTTGCGCATATGGAACGTGCGCAAGCAGCTATAAAAAACGGAGCGTCAATACGCTGATTTTCGTCAAAACTCCAAACCCGGGCGCGGATCTTGGAGCTCGGGCTGAAGGCGGCCCAAGCTAAAAACTTGCCGTCATGCGACTCCACCCGCACGGTTTCGCCCGGGTCGCCACCGCCCTTGGCAATGGCCGACTCAAAAATCCATGGATGGCGGCGCAAGAGCGAGCGCTCCTTGCCTTCACGTAGTCTTAGGTTTTTCATAGGGCCAATTGTGCGGCCAAAAGAGGGCCATCTTCGCCGCAATCGAGCGACATACACCATGCGCAGTGAGCATCCGACGGTCATGGACACGGCCATCGAGATCAACATGCTTCAAACGCCTAAATGGTAAACTTCAGCGCAAAAACCCCAAAACCAACAAGGAAAATACATGATATTTAAAAATAAATCAGCAAGCATTTCCGCCATTGCATTGCTCCTGTGTGCCGCCACCAATCCTACTTTTGCGGCTGATGATGTGAGCATCACGGTCGGTGCCAAATTGTGGAACAACAAATGGACCAGCTGGGACTACTACCCCCCGTTTGGGCTTTCTCCTACGTCGAGCTTGCCTGGCGCATCCGAGAACTTTAGCAGTGGCAACCAAGCCGCTTTGCTCCCCTCTCTCACCGTGCGAGTGCGTAACTTTTTGGTGACCGGTAGCGTGTTTGCAGACAAAAAATATGACTTTACCGGATCAAATGGGATAGGTTTTGATGCCAAACGCAGCGAGACTGACCTGCATGTCGGCTATTACGTATTGCCCACCCTTGCATTGACCGTCGGTTACAAAAACGTTGAACAAGACTTCAATAATGGCAAGGTTTTCAAATACTCCGGCCCCATCATCGGTGTCGTCGGCTCCGCTCCCTTGACCCAGGGCTACAGCCTCTATGGCAATTTTGGCTATGGTGCCATGACGGCCAACCTCCCCAACGGATTCACCGACAACTCAGGCCGTGGCAAGCTGGACGCAGACTACTACCTCAGCGAAGTGGGTGTTGCCTACTCATTTGACGTCAAATCCTTGTTCCCCTCCGCCAAGGCAATGACCGCAACCCTGGGGTATCGCAGCCAAACACTGGCCACCCAAGGTTTTGCTGTCGGGCTTGATGTCAACAATCCATCTAAGATGCGCTCCACCGAGTTGCGCGACAACACCGAAGGTTTGGCGCTGGGCGTGAGCATTACTTTCTAAACCCCGGCTCGCCACACCCTAAGTACGATTGAACGGTGCCACGATGAGCCCAGCCATACAGCGCCTGTTCAGTCTTCTGGTCATTGTGGCAATGTGGCAGGCGGGTGTCGGGCTGACATTTGCCAAAGAGCCAGGCGCAGTCGTCAAAGCCAAGCGCGTCGCACTTCCCGCGCCAAAGCAAAACATACCCGCCCCCGCCAATGACCAGATTGGCAAACGTTATGCCCTAGTCATCGGAAACTCCGACTACAAAAGTGTGGGCAAGCTCCTCAACCCGGTCAGTGATGCCCGGGCCATGTGCAAGACCTTGCGCGCCTTGCAGTTTGAGGTCGATTGCCGCGAAAACCTCCAGCACCGGGGCGCATTCAAAGAAGCGGTCAGTGATTTCACCCGCAAGATTCAGCCAAACGATGTGGCCTTGTTCTACTACGCCGGTCATGGGCTTGAGCTGGACGGCGAGAACTATCTCGTCCCCACCGGGGCAGACATCCGAAGCAAAGCCTATGTTGAAGACGAAGCCGTGCGGGTCAACTTCGTCTTTGACGAACTCGGTGTTGCAAAAGCACGCCTGAGCATTGTTATTCTGGATGCCTGCCGCAACAACCCGTTCAGCCGGGTGCGCTCACTGTCGGGCACTGGTTTGGCCATTCCCAACAGCATTCCCTCCGGCAGCATCATTATTTTCCCCAGCGCGCCCGGAAAACCCGCGCTCGATGGCAGTGGCGAACACGGCGTCTTCACCACCCACCTGTTAGAGCACCTCCCCACCACGGGCGTCACCATTGAAGAAATGTTCAAGCGCGTCATCAATGGCGTGCGCAACGACTCCCTGCAAGCCGGGCAGGAACAAATTCCCTGGATGAACCTCTCGTTTACCGGCGAATTCTGCTTTGTCGGTTGCGGCACCCGCATCAGCCCCACGGACTATGCAAACATGCTCAAAGCCAAGGAAGACATCGAGCGCAACACCCAAACCCTGCAAAGCGAACTCGCCACCCGCGAAACCGAGCTTCAGCAATTCAAAGCCCGCATGACCGTCATGCAGCAGCAGTTTGAAAGCCAACAAAAGTCGCAAAACCTGTCTCAAAGCGAACTGTCCAGGCTGGCCCAGCAGCGCGATGAGTTAATGGCCAAAACCGTCCACCTGCAAACCCAGGAACAAGAGCTCAAACGCGTCAAAACCGAACTCGAGCGATTGCAGACCCAGCAGGTCGAGTTTTCCAAGCGTGAGACCGAAATATCCACCGCCCGCGACCGCATTTCCGTGCTGGAACGCCAGATTGTCCAGCAAGAGTCCCGCAAAATCGGCGAAGGCGAACTGCAAACACTGCGCCGCGAGCGCGACGACCTGATCAAAAACAACGCCGAACTGCAAAAGCATCAAAAAGACAGCGAGCAGGCCAAAATTGAATTAGCTGCCCTGCAAACCCGACTGGTCGAATACGACCGCCAGCGCGCCGAGCTCGACACCTACAAAAACAAACTCTCCCAACTCGAAGTCGACAACCGCAAAAAGGACGAATCCGTGCGCCAGTTGCGCGCCGAACTGGAAACCCGGCAGGACGCGCTCAACACCATGAAAGAGCGCATGGTGACCTTGCAGCAGCAAATGGAAACCCAGCGCAGCGGCCAGCGCATCGCCGCCGCAGACCAGGAACGCCTGCAAAAAGAGCGCGACGAACTCACGCGCAAAGCCCAGCAGCTCGAAGCCCGTGAGCGCGACCTGCAAGAGGCCAAACTGGCCCTGGGCCGGGCCGAAAAGCAGGGCAACGAACAGCAGGCAAAACAGGAGCTGGCTGCCTTGCAAAACCGCCTGAGCCAATATGACCGGCAAAAGGGCGAGCTCGACGGCTACAAACAAAAACTCGCCCAACTGGAAATCGACAACCGCAAAAAAGACGAATCGGTGCGCCAGATGCGCGCCGAACTCGACAGCCGCCAGCAAGCCTTGAGCGTGCTCAAAGACCGCATGCAGTCGCTGCAAACCCAAATGGAGACCCAGCGCAGCAGCCAGCGCATCGCCACTGGCGACCAGGAACGCCTGCAAAAAGAGCGCAGTGAACTCGCGCTCAAGGCCCAGCAGCTCGAAGCCCGCGAGCGCGAACTGCAAGAAGCCAAACTGGCCTTGGGCCGGGCCGAAAAGCAGGGCAACGAACAACAGGCCAAAACCGACCTGCTCGCTTTGCAGAACCGCCTGGCCGAGTATGACCGGCAAAAAGGCGAGCTGGACGGCTACAAACTTCAAATGGCCCGGCTTGAAACCGAGCAACGCACGATGCAAGTTGAATTGAAGCAAGAGCGCACCCGTCGGGTCGAAACCGAAGAGAAGCTCAAGGATGCGGCGGTGAGCACCGTCAAGGATGCGGCCTTTGTGCCGCCGGCGTTTTAGTCTCTTTGGCAAAACCCGTTTCAGCGAGGTTCAAGGAACGCTGATTTTCGGTGGCCCGAGTCCCCCTGCGCGAGAAATGACGGTCATCCGCGCCTGCTTTGCGTGAATCGCTCAAGGTACCGGGCAGGGAATTCTTGGTTTGATGCACTGGTCACTATGAAGTTGATAGCTAGTAGCGCTCGCAGAACAAGCGCTAGAGGGCTAAAACGTTGGTAACTTTTAGGGGTGAAGTGGATTACCTCGCTTCGCTAAATCATGCTGAAACTGGTGCGTTTGCACTTCTTATTTTTTTCTGACCCGTGAGCCTTTATGCAAAACAAAATAACTCAAATGTTGGTGATCCTATTTCAGATGGCTTTGTTGCTCGGCGGCTGGGATGCGGCGCAGGCGGTGACGCCGATGGTGGCTGCAGGGGGGACCTTGGGGGATCACTCTAGTTGCGCTGTGGACACCAACAGCGTGTTACGCTGCTGGGGGAGTGACTCCAATGGTCAATTGGGTCTGGGTACACTTTTGAATTCGAATGTGCCATTAATGGTTGGCAGCGGTTTCATGACGAGTCCATCAAATCCAGGGCAAACGGTGATTTCAGGTGGTGACGGTTACACGGTAGCCTTCAAGAAAGACGGCAGTTTGTGGGCGTGGGGATACAACGACTGGGGCCAGTTCGGCGACGGTACCCAGACGGGCAGCTCAACACCCAAACAGATTGGCACTGGCTTTACTTCAGTAACCGCCGGTCGTCATACAACCTTTGCAATCAAGAGCGACGGTAGCCTGTGGGCTTGGGGACGCAACAGTCAAGGTCAACTCGGAGACGGCACCAAAACAGACAGCCCCACTCCCAAACAGATTGGCACTGGCTTTACTTCAGTAGTAGTAGCCCCCGATCCTTATATAGCTACCACCTTTGCCATCAAGAGCGACGGTAGCTTGTGGGCTTGGGGGAGCAACTGGTACGGCCAGCTCGGAGACGGCACCTCAACGGAAAGTTTGACCCCAAAACAAGTTGGCACCGGCTTCGCTTCGGTGATCTCTACCGGGTTTTCTACTTTCGCCCTCACGACGGACGGGAGCCTGTGGGCGTGGGGAACAAATAGCAACGGCCAGCTCGGCGACGGCACCAAAACGGACAGCTTGACCCCAAAACAGATCGGTACTGGCTTTATGACGGTGGCGTCCTATGCTGGACGTACAGTCGCAATCAAGAGCGATGGCAGTTTATGGGCGTGGGGAGCCACCAACCTCGAGAGCGGCGCCACGAACTGGAGTTTAATTCCCAAACAAATCGGCACGGGCTTCATTTCATTGGCAGGGGGCAGTACAAATTTTGCTATCAAGAGTGACGGCAGTCTATGGGCTTGGGGCGAAAACAGCTCCGGTCAACTCGGCGATGGCACTAAAACGCGCATTTTGACCCCAAAACAAATAGGTACTGGCTTTAAAAAAGTGATTGAAGAAGGCGCTGGTTCCACATTCGCCCTCAAGACCGACGGCAGTCTGTGGGCGTGGGGAAGCAACGATGTCGGCCAGCTCGGAGACGGCACCACAACGGACAGTTTGACCCCAAAACAAGTTGGCACCGACTTTGAAACAATTACCATCACCGAACCGAAGTACACAATCGGCTTCGAAAGACCTTATAGATCCTTCTTCGCCGTTAAGAGAGATGGTAGTCTGTGGGCTTGGGGAAGCAACGGTGACGGTCGGCTAGGCGTGGGCACTGTAACGAACCGACTCATTCCAACACAAGTCGGCGTCGGCTTTAAAACAGTGGCTGTCGCGGGTGGTTTTGATGGTTTAGGTGCTGGTCATTACATTTACACACTGGCGGTCAAGGTTGACGGTAGCCTGTGGGCGTGGGGACGCAACGATTTTGGACAGCTCGGCGACGGTACCAGAACGAATATTGCGGCCCCAAAACAAGTCGGAATCGGCTTTAAAACAGTGGCTGCGAGCGGAAAACGCACCTTCGCCCTCAAGAGCGATGGTAGCCTGTGGAAGTGGGGATTGACTCCCACACAAATCGGCACCGATTTTGGTGCGGTAGCGGCGGGTCTCGCCCTAAAGACCGACGGCAGCCTGTGGGCTTTGGGGCTGGGTGACGGCACCACAACCCCCAAGCAGATCGGCACCGGCTTTAGCGCTGCGGCTCCAGGCCGCGATCACATCGTAGCCCTAAAAAGTGATGGCAGCTTATGGACTTGGGGGGATAACCAATATGGTCAGCTCGGCGATGGCACCACGACGGGCAGCTTGACTCCCAAACAAATCGGTACCGGCTTTAGCACAGTGGCAGCAGGTGATTTTTCCAGCTTCGCCGTCAAGAGTGACGGGAGTCTGTGGGCTTGGGGAGACAACATGACAGGCCAACTCGGCGACGGCACCGTGCTGAGTAGTTCAACGCCTAAACAGGTTGGTACTGGTTTCTCTTCTGTGGCCTCAATAAGTAACTATTCCTTTCACACCGTCGCAATCAAACTCGACGGCACCGTCTGGGCGTGGGGAAACAATAGGTCCGGCCAACTTGGCGACGCCACAGTCGCATCCCGTTTAACTCCCGTCCTGACCACCAACGAAACCGCCAATGGTCCGCTGGACCTGATCCCCGAAAGCCCCAACAACATCCCGTCCGAGTTAATCCCGCCCTATTGGCTGCAAGTCACCAAAGCCGCCGATGTCAGCACCGCCATCACCTACAACAGCGATGACCTGAACAAGGAAGGCAGTGTTTACGTCGTCGCCTACCTCGACCCGGCCTCACCGTTGTTGGCGGGTGCCAGTGAGGGCACGGGTGGTGGCGGCGCGGGCGATGGAATGCGAAGAGCTGTGAAAGCCGCCGCAGCCCCCAGAGCCCCGGTCCCTGCCGTCCTTACCCGCGGCGGCTGGAAACAAATGAACAGCGCCACGCCCACCGAAGCACTCTACAGCGGCCCCTTGATTCCCAGCAAAAGCACCTTTGCTATGTACGAGGCGAGCAAGTTTGACAACACCAAGGACAACGGCCTCTTTTGCGTGGCCTATGCTGGAGCGAGCGCCAACAGCGCCAAGGGCTTGATCCGCTCCGTGGTCTCTGGCGTGGATGACAGCCTGAACCAATGCCCGCCCCTTGTGGTGGGCATCTCAACCACGCTGTCTGAATGCTTTTTCAACTGGGCCGAACGCAGCTTTCCCCAATATTTCGCACCCGCCGCTGCCTCTGCCACCGTGTCACCGTACTACTACCGTTACTACTCCGGCACCGGTAACTACCTGGCCACCAACTCGGCAGACCATCACGTCTGGGCGCTGGGCAAAGACACCGCTGGCAACCCGCTTGATTTGGGGCCGCTTTCCAACTACAGCGGGACGGCGGGATGTCAGTAGCAAAGTCAGTAGAAGGAAGGCGAGCGCCATTCACGCCCATTCGTGCGCTCGCCATCGCAGCGGCTGCAGCGGTGCTGGGCATTGTGGTTTATTGGGGTGTCCTGTATGCAAACGAACAAGACGCGCTGAAAACCAGGCCGACCGATGCCACCGCAGTGTCAGCGCCGCCCCAGTTAGCCGCGTCGACCCCGGCACCCGCAGCCATCCCCCCATCCGCTGATTTGGCAGTTGCCATCCAGCAAGCCGTGGCCAAAACAAACCTCCCGCCGCGCCCCCCACCCAAAGGTCAAACGTCCTGGCAAGGCATGTCCTCTGCTGATGCGGCCAAGGCCTTTGAGGCTGCGGTTGCTACCAGCGCCAATTCACCGGCAGCGGCCAATCCATTTGGCAGCGAAGGCACAGCCCAGAAAGCGCAAGCCAATGCACGCTGAGCTTTTCAATCGGTATCAAGGGAGGGTGAATAGCTCGCTGCACCAGGTAGATGAGGCTCGGTTTGAAGCTGGGTTTACTATGAAGTTGATAGCTGCTTGTGCAGTTAGAACAAGCGCTAGGGGGCCAAAATGTTGTTAATTTTTAAGGGTGAAGTGGATTACCGCGCTGCGCTCGAACATGCTGAAACTGGTACGTTTGCACTTCTAACTTTTTTCTGATTCGAGTCCTTTTATGCAAAACAAGATAACTCAAATGTTCGTGATCCTGCTTCAGATGGCTTTGCTCCTTGGCGGCTGGGGAGCAGCGCAGGCTGTGGTGTTCGATGGCGGTGGCAATCACACGGTCGCCGTAAAGAGTGATAGCAGCCTATGGGCTTGGGGGGGGGGCTATGGATTTACTCCCAAACAGATTGGCATCGGTTTTAGAACAGTGTCCGCTGGTCTAATGCACACCGCCGCTGTGAAAAATGATGGCAGCCTGTGGGCTTGGGGCGATAACAGCTTCGGCCAACTCGGCGACGGCACCTATACCGACAGTGCGGCACCGAAGCAAATTGGCACCGGATTCAGTACTGTAGCGGCAGGCGTCTTTCACACCCTCGCACTTAAGAGCGACGGCAGCCTGTGGGCTTGGGGAAACAACGAGTGGGGCCAGCTCGGCGATGGCTCCAGAACGAATAGCTCGACCCCGAAACAAATTGGCACCGGCTTCTATTCATTAGCCCCGGGGTCGAATCACACGGTAGCAATAAAGAACGATGGCAGCCTGTGGGCATGGGGTGGTGATCCTGGCGACGGCCATTCGTCCTACACGACTCCGATGCAGATTGGCACCGGATTCTCTTCAGTTGCCTCTGGCCAGAATTTCTCCGTTGCCGTCAAGAACGACGGAAGCGTGTGGGCATGGGGTGACAACAGCTTCGGTGCGCTCGGCAATGGCACCAGAACGAGCAGTTCGACTCCACAAATGATTGGCACCGGCTACTCCTCCGTCGCCACAGGCGCGGATCACACGGTAGCCCTCAAGACGGATGGCAGTCTGTGGGCGTGGGGATATAACTCGTACGGTGAGCTCGGCGATGGCACCACAACGCACAGCTTGACCCCAAAGCAGGTGGGCACCGGTTTCGCTGCGGTGGCCGCTGGCGATTGGTACACACTTGCGCTCAAGAGCGACGGCAGCCTTTTGGCGTGGGGGGACAACGTTGCCGGTCAACTTGGCGATGCCACATCAGCAGCCCGCTCAACTCCTGTCCTAGTAACCAACGAAACCGCCAATGGTCCCCTAGACCTGAGCCCCGAAGACCCCAACAGCGTTCCAGCAGACAAAATCCCACCCTATTGGCTGCAAGTCACCAAAGCCGCCGATGTCAGCACCGCGATTACTTACAACAATGACGACCTGAACAAGGTAGGCAGCGTCTACGTGGTCGCCTACCTCGACCCAGCCTCACCCCTGCTGGCCGGTTCCATTGCGCTGCCCAGAGCCGTGAAAGCTGCCGCAGGCACCAGTTCGCCGGTCCCTGCCGTCCTTACCCGCAGCGGCTGGAAACAAATGAGCAGCGCCACACCGACCGAGCCGTTATACAGCGGCCCCTTGATCCCCAGCAAGAGCACTTTCTCCATGTATGAGGCAAGTAAATTCGACCAGAAATATGACCGGGGCCTCTTTTGTGTGGCCTATGCCGGTGCCAACAGCGCCAAGGGCTTGATTCGCTCCGTGGTCTCTGGCGCCGTCGAGGCCAATTTAAAGGATTGCCCACCCCTTCAGATCAACAGCACCGTGGATACTCTAGCCCCTAGCCAGCCTACTAGCGTCAGTGCCACTGCATTGGCCACGGGACAGGTCAAACTCAGCTGGAGTTCCTCGGCCGACAACGTGGGCGTGGCCTACTACAACATCTACCGTGGTAACACCCTGATTGCCCAGCTTGGCAACGTCACCAGCTACAGCGACACCAGTTCACAAGCCTCACTGGCCTTGGGCTACAGCGTCGTAGCCTGCGATGAGGCACTGAACTGCTCCGGGAAAAGCACCAACACGCGAAGCGCACAGTCTGATTGTTTGTTTGGCTGGGCAGAACGCAGTTACCCGCAGTATTTCGCTCCGGCCGGTGCTCAATCGGCACGTTTTAACGAAACGCCTACGTTGCCAACGTATTACTTTAGATATTACGCTGGCACCGGCAACTACCTGGCAACCAGTTCGGCTGACAACCAGCTTTGGGCAGTGGGCAAAGCCACTGCCGGAAACCTGCTCGATGTGGGGCCGCTGACCAACTTCACCGGGACGGCGGGATGTCAGTAGCAAGCACGGGCGCGCCAGTCACGATCCTTCGTGCGCCTTCCATCTTGGATGGCTACCATTGGGCAAGCCGTGGCAAAAACAATCCTCCCGCCGCGCCCCCTCCCATGGGACAAGCCTCATGGGAGGGGTTGACCTCTGCACAAGCGGACAAGGCCTTTGAGGCTGCGGTTACTACAAACGAAAATTCACCGCCATTGGCGAATCCGTTTGGCAACGTAGGAACGTCACAGAAAGTGCAAACCAATGCACACTGAGCTTTCCAATCGGTGCCAGGGGCAGAACGTGAAGCGATCAAGGCATGGTGTGAGAAATGCTTGGTTTGGCGCTTTTCACTATGAAATTGGTAGCTGCTTGCGCTAGTGAAACGAGCGCTGGAGGGCTAAAAAATTGGTAACTTTTATGCAAAACAAAATATCTCAAATGTTCGTGATCCTGCTTCAGATGACTTTGTTAATGGGGGCGTGGGGAGCGGCGCAGGCGGTGACGCCGATGGCGGCGGGCGGACACGGCCACAGCTGCGCGGTGAGCAGCAGTTGGGCGTAGAGTTGCTGGGGCAATGACGCCGAAGGCCAATTGGGCCTGGGACGTGCCTCGATGGTGACCACGCCACAGCGGGTGGGGGCCTGATCCGCTCGGTGGCCTCTGGCGTGGATGCCAACCTGACCCAGTGTCCGCCCCTTCTGGTGCGCATCCCAACCACGCTGTCTGAATGCTTTTTCAACTGGGCCGAACGCAGCTTTCCGCAGTATTTCGCGCCAGCTGCTGCCTCGGCAACCGCGACACCGTACTTCTACCGTTACTACTCTGGCACCGGCAACTACCTAGCCACTAACTCGGCAGACTGGCACGTCTGGGCTCTGGGTAAAGACACCGCGGGCAACCTGCTTGACCTAGGGATGCTGAGCAACTTCACCGGGACGGCGGGATGTCAGTAGCAAGCGCGGAAGTCATGCACCACAACGACTTTGGAACTTTGTCCGCAATGCCTTGAGCCCGACAATAGGGCCTTGGGTGAACAGGCCTCAAAAACAATGGGAACCTCCGCATGAAAAAATTCAACGCCGCCGGGCCTTCGATTCCCGGTGATCACTACATGATCGACCCACTGACCCGGATCGATCTGCAAGAAATTGAATCATTGATAGCCGACAAGCGCTACTTCGTTCTGCACGCCCCGCGCCAGACCGGCAAGACCACCTCGCTGGTGGCGCTGATGCACCACCTCAACGCGCAGGGCAAGTACCGGGCGCTGTATGCCAACATCGAAGCAGCGCAGGCTGCCCGCAGCAATATTGAAAGCGGCATGTCAGCCATTACCCAGGCCATTGCCCGTCAAGCTGCGTACTACCTCAAAGAGCCAGGCCTGCAGGCCTGGCTTGAACACCATAGCGGGCTTGATCCGAATGAGCGCCTGACGGCCATGCTCGCCCACTGGGCCCAGATCACCCTCCAGCCGGTAATCCTGTTGCTCGATGAAGTTGACGCATTGGTGGGCGACACCCTGATTTCGTTACTGCGCCAGATACGCGCTGGCTACGCCCAGCGCCCGGACGCCTTCCCGCAGGCCATGATCCTGTGCGGCGTGCGCGATGTGCGCGACTACCGCATCCACACCGCCCACCATGAAATCATCACCGGCGGCTCGGCCTTCAACATCAAGGCCGTTTCCCTGCGCCTGGGCAACCTCAGCCGCACTGAAACCCAGGCCTTGTGGCAACAGCACCAGGACGCCACCGGCCAGCCCATCGACCCGGCCATCTACCCCGATCTGTGGCAAGACACCACGGGCCAGCCCTGGCTGGTCAACGCCCTGGGGCTGGAAGTGACCTGGAACGACCGCCCGGCGCGTGATCGAAGCGTGCCCATCACACTGGAGCGCTACAAGGCAGCACGCGAGCGCCTGATCCAGAGCCGCGCCACCCACTTGGACCAGTTGGCCGACAAACTGCGCGAACCTCGGGTGCGCGGCATTGTGGCGGCGCTGCTCGAAGGCGAGACGGCAAGCATCGACGTGGCCACCGACGACCAGCAGTACGTTGAAGACATGGGCCTGATCACCACCCACCCGCAACTGCGCATAGCCAACCGCGTCTACCAGGAAATCATCCCCCGCGAACTCACCTGGATTGCCCAGACCCGCATCACCCACGAACAGCCCTGGTACCTCACCCCAGAGCGCCGTCTGGACATAAAAAAACTGTTGACGGCCTTTCAGCAGTTTTTTCGCGAACAGTCAGACGTCTGGCTGGAGAAGTTTGATTACAAGGAGGCAGGCCCGCAGCTATTGCTGCAAGCCTTCTTGCAGCGCATTGTCAACGGTGGCGGGCGCATCAACCGCGAATACGGGCTGGGGCGCAAACGCACAGATTTACTCCTAGAGTGGCCAGTGGACAAAGCCCAAGGTTATCTGGGCCCGGTGCAGCGGGTGGTGATCGAACTCAAAATTTTGCACCAAGGCCTGGAAGCGACCATTCAGCAAGGCCTGCTTCAGACCGCCGACTACGCTGACCGCTGCGGTGCCGATGAATCCCACCTCATCATCTTTAACCGCAACCCGCAAGTCCCCTGGCAGGAGCGCATCTGGCAGCGTGAAGAGGCAGTGGGACAATCCGCCATCAGCGTCTGGGGGGCGTGAAGTGGTCAAGGAATGCTGAGAGGAACATCGTCAATACGTCACGGCCATGGCGGGCACATCAACCCGAATCATGGGTTTGCCCAGCGCACCATGCACGGCGCGCACATAATCCAACGCCCATATTTCATCGGCAAACAGGGCAAGGCCAGCGGCCTTTGCAACCACCAGCACCTTGTCCGCCGTCAACACCTTGCCGCTGGCGCGCAGCGGTTCGCAGTCCAGCGCGGTGAATTGTCCTTCAAGCCAAGCGCGGGCAAGCTCTTGGGCCATGGGTGCTGCCTCATCCACATTGAAACTGAACTCAACGCCCTTTTCAAGGCGAACCAAGACTTGCGTGCGCATGATGAACCTTTCTGTCGACAAATTTGGCAGTGTGTTCTATTTCTGGGCCCTCGGCTTGATCTTGGCGCGCGGGTGCGCTGCATCGTAGGCTTTTGCCAGATGCTGAAAGTCCAGCCGCGTATAAACCTGCGTGGTGCTGATGTTGGCATGGCCTAAAAGCTCCTGCACTGCCCGCAAATCGCTGCTGGACTGCAGCAAATGGCTGGCAAAGGAATGGCGCAGCATGTGCGGATGCACCGGCGTGGCCAGCCCGGCTTGGGCGCTTCGGCGCTTGAGGCGCTGCCAGATGGACTGCGCCGTCAGCCGTGTGCCATGGTGCCCGATAAACAGCGCAGGCTGTGTTGTGTGAGTCCCGGTCGGGTCGCGCAGCAACAGCCAGTGCTGCAAAGCTGCCACCGCCTGGGTGCCCACCGGCACGGTGCGCCGCTTGGAGCCCTTGCCCAGCACATGCGCCTCGCCCGCCTGCACATCAACCCAGCCACGGGCTGCGGGGCTGGCCAGCACATCGAGCCCGGTCAGCTCACCCACCCGCAAACCGCCGCCATAGAGCAGCTCCACCATGGCGGCATCGCGCGCCTCCAGCCACGGATCGTTCACTTCACTGTCAAAGCTGGCCAATTGCACCGCATCGTCCACGCTCAGGGCTTTGGGCAGCGGCTTGGCGGCTTTGGGCGCACGCACGTCCTGCACCGGGTTGCTGGGCACCAAGCCTTCGCGGCCCAGCCAGGTATAAAAACCGCGCCAGCCGGACAAAATCAGCGCAATGCCCCGGCCACTGCGGCCAGCGCCATGCATGTGGGCCACCCAACGGCGGATATGACTGTTTTTAACCTTGACCAGATCGACCTGGGCCTGTTCGCAATACTCGCTCAGCTTGAGCAGGTCCAGGGCATACAGCTCCACCGTGCGAACGGCCAGCCGCTTTTCGACGCGCACGTAATCCAGGTAGCGGTGGGCCAGAGCATCCAAAGGTCTACCTCAAGCGCGACAAGGCGGCGCTGGCGAGTTCGGCGACGTGTACCAGAAAATCAGTGCCCATGGTGCTGTTGAAGCGCTGCTCGTCAGGCGAAGCCAGCACCAAAAGGCCAAAAGCCGGCGTGACGCCTTTCAACTGGCCCACGCGCAAGGGCAAAATTGCCAATGACGCGGCAGCCTGGGGCGCTGGCAACCAGCTCACGGCCTCGAAACCGGCATTGACACCACAAAACGGCTCTGACAAGGACGATGCAAACAACTTGGCGTCATCACTCACCCCCTGTGCAAACTCGGTGTTTTCAAATTCTGGTGCTACATCCCACACTTTGACCCCTACCTGGGGTACGGAAAACTGCGCCTGAATCTCTTTCACAATCTGATCTGGCAACTCCAGCAGGTCGTTGGCAAGACACAGGCCGCGCGCCCAGTGCAGGAGCTTGTCGGACAAAATCGCGTTTTCGTTGCCATGGCGAATCATGTCCATGATTCGGTGCTCCAGCCCTTTGATTTTTTCGCGCAGCATCTCCGCCTGGCGCTCCTGCAGACTCACCGTGCGGTGGCTGTGCGGGCTGGTCAGGCGAATGGTGGCCAGCAGTTCGGCGTGGCGTTCAAAAAAATCAGGACTGTTGACCAGGTAGTTGGCGATGTCGTCTTCGGTAATCGGATTGGTCAGGGGATGGGGGATGGATGTAGTCATAAGGGCTCGGTACGTAATAAGCTGCGCATTTGGACTCAAGCTTTGGGATGCAGTGCTAGGCGTAAAGCGTGCCGTTTAGCTCTGCTAAACAAGCGTTTTACAACGACGCAATGCGTTTCACAAGCTGGAGAGTCAAATGTGCATGTTATTGCGTAACGAGCCCTAAAGTATCAGGTAAATCAATTTCGCCGCGAAAAACAGTGGTAGCAGGCCCGGTCATCATCACCGCAGTATCTGCGCCGGCCCAGGCAATGCTGAGCACGCCGCCGTGGGTCTGGACATCCACCGTGTTGTCAAGCAAGCCCAGCCGGATGCCCGCCACCACCGCCGCACAAGCACCCGAGCCGCAGGCCAGGGTTTCGCCCGCGCCACGCTCGAACACCCGCAGGCGAATGTGGGCACGGTCCACAATTTGCATGAAGCCTGCGTTCACCCGTTTGGGAAAACGGGGGTGCCGCTCGATCAAAGGGCCTTGGGCCAACACCGGAAAAGCCTGCACATCGTCCACCACTTGCACGGCGTGGGGGTTTCCCATGGACACAATCGCTACAAAAATAGTAGCTGCTTGCGCAGTATCCATAAGCGGTAAAGGCCATTTTTGCCATAAACCTGTAGTGTGTGGCTGCAAGTTGGCGGCATCAAACGGGATTTTGTCCAGCTCGAACACGGGCGCACCCATGTTCACCGTCACACGGCCATCGGGATGCAGTCTGGGTTCAATCACGCCGGCTTGGGTCTGAACGCGCAGGGTGTCCTTGGCGCTCAAACCCTGGTCGCGCACAAAGCGGGCAAAGCAACGCGCACCGTTGCCGCACTGCTCCACCTCGGCACCATCGGCGTTGTGGATGATGTACTCAAAATCAATGCCAGGGCCGGGCGAGGGGCGCACGGTCAAAATCTGGTCAGCACCCACGCCAAAATGGCGGTCAGCCAGCAAGCGGTAGTGCGCTGTGCTCAGCCCCAGTCGCCCTTGGGTCTCATCGAGCACCACAAAGTCATTGCCAGCGCCCTGCATTTTTGTGAACGGTATTCGCATGCCGGGAATTATCCCCCGAGAGCTGCCGACCAATCACCCTACTCAGTCGAGCCACCGTCTGAATGGCAAAACGGCAGACCACCCGCGACGTCACAGCCCTTCATCTGCAAGGATGAAGGGAAAACCCCTAGATGGAAAGCCCTGTCTTGGCACTCAAACAACGCCCTCACATCAAATCAAAGTCTATTATCCGAACCGCTGCTGCCATCCGATGACTTGCATCAGGGTGGCCAGCAAGGACCGTTGTTTGAGGATAAAGCACCCAAGATCAGGAATGCAGACCACGTTTCCCAGCCTCCTTTTGAACCATGCCGCCCAGCGACCACGCGCGCCTGCCATGCGGGAGAAAGCGTTCGGCATCTGGCAAACCTTGACATGGATGGATCTGGCCGTGCTGGTGGAGCACTTGGCCTGCGGCTTGCATCAAGCCGGTCTGCGCCGGGGAGCTCATATGGTGGTGCTGGGAGCGAACCGACCCCGGCTGTATGCCACCATGCTGGCGGTGCAATCGCTCGGAGCCATCCCGATTCCCTTGTACCAGGATGCAGCCGCCATCGAGTGCGTCTTTCCCATCAACAATGCCGAGGTGTGCTTTGCGCTTGCCGAAGACCAGGAGCAAGTGGACAAGCTGCTTGAAATCCGTGCGCAGTGCCCGCAGCTCGCCCATATTTTCTTTGACGATCCGCGCGGGCTGCGCCATTGCGACCATGCAGGCCTTTTATCCGTTGACGACCTGGTGGCCACGGGCAAGGCAGCCGCTTTGCAACAAACAGATTTTTTCAGGGCACAAGTCGATCAGGTCAAGCCAGGTGATGTAGGTGCCATGTTTTTCACTTCCGGCACCACCGGCAACCCCAAGGGCGTGGTGCATACCCACAACTCCTTGCTGAACCGGGCCAAGGCGGGGGCGGAATTTGACAAGCTTAGGCCTGACGAAGAGGTGCTGGCCTACCTGCCTCCGGCCTGGATCGGGCAGAACATCTTCAGCTACGCGCAGTGGCTGGCCTGCGGCTACGTGGTGAACTGCCCGGAGTCAGCCGCCACTGTGACCATCGATCTGAAGGAAATCGGCCCCACCTATTACTTTGCGCCACCACGGGTGTTTGAAGGCTTGCTCACCAGCGTGATGATCCGCATGGAAGACGCAGGAGCCCTCAAGCGAGGCATGTTCCGGTATTTCATGCACCTGGCCAAACGGGTGGGGCCAGCCAAATTGGACGGCCATGCGGTTTCGCTGACCAACGACCTTTTGTACGGTTTGGGCAATCTGCTGGTGTACGGCCCCTTGCGCAACAACCTGGGATTCAGCCGCGTGCGGGTCGCCTACACAGCGGGCGAAGCCATTGGCCCGGACCTTTTCAGGTTTTACCGTTCGATCGGCATCAACCTCAAACAGTTGTACGGTTCCACCGAAACGGCGGTATTTGTTTGCCTGCAGCCAGACAACCAGGCACGGGCGGACACAGTCGGAGTGCCCATTGCCGGGGTCCAAATCAAGGTGTCCAGCAACGGCGAAATTCTGGTCAAGTCACCGGGCCTCTTCAAGGCGTATTTCAAAGACCCCGCCGCCACCGCCGAGGTGCTGAGCCCGGATGGCTGGTACCACACCAGCGACGCGGGTTTTCTGGATGCCAATGGCCACCTCAAGATCATCGACCGCGTGAAAGACGTGGGCCGCATCAAGGGCGGCACTCATGACGGAGCCATGTTTGCCCCCAAGTACGTGGAGAACAAGCTCAAATTTTTCCCGCACATCAAAGAAGTGGTGGCCTATGGGGATGGCCGCGAAAAAGTGTGCGTGCTGATCAACATCGATTTTGATGCGGTGGGCAACTGGGCCGAAAGGCGCAACCTGCCCTATGCCGGTTACACCGATCTGGCCCAAAAGCCCGAGGTGTACCAACTCATCAAGGAATGCGTCGAGAAGGTGAACACCGAATTGAGCGCGGACTCCCTGCTGGCGGGCTCGCAAGTGAGCCGATTTTTGGTACTGCACAAGGAGCTGGACGCCGACGACGGCGAGTTGACCCGCACCAACAAGGTTCGCCGGGGTTTTATTGCTGAAAAATACGCTGTGCTGGTGGATGCCTTGTATGCTGGCAAAAACTCGCAGTTCATCGAAACGCAGGTCAAGTTTGAAGACGGACGCACGGGCCGTGTCAGTGCTACGCTGCGAGTCGACGACGCAAAAACATTTGCCCCTGTCAAGGTGGCCGCATGAACAACGAAGAAAAAACAAAGGGGGACGTCATTCTTGACGTGAAAAACATCTCCCTGAGTTTCGGTGGCGTCAAAGCTTTGTCCGATATTTCATTCGATGTGCGCGAGCATGAAGTGCGCGCCATCATCGGCCCCAATGGTGCTGGCAAAAGCTCCATGCTCAATTGCATCAACGGGGTGTATGTGCCGCAGCAGGGCACCATCAGCTTTCGCGGCCAAACCTTCAGCCACATGGACAGCCATCAGGTCGCGGTGATGGGCATTGGCCGCACGTTTCAGAACTTGGCACTGTTCAAGGGCATGAGCGTGATTGACAACCTGATGACCGGGCGCAACCTCAAAATCAGGAGCAGCCTGCTGTGGCAGGCCTTTCGCAACCCGTTTGGCATTGGCCCGGCCCAGCGCGAAGAAGAGCAGCACCGAGAGGCGGTGGAGCACATCATCGACTTTCTGGAAATCCAGGCCTGGCGCAAAACCCCGGTCGGCCAGTTGCCCTATGGCCTGCAAAAACGGGTGGACCTGGGGCGCGCGCTGGCGATGGAGCCGCAGGTGTTGCTGCTGGACGAGCCGATGGCCGGCATGAATGTGGAAGAGAAGCAGGACATGTGCCGCTTTGTGCTGGACGTCAACGAAGAGTTCGGCACCACGGTGGTGCTGATTGAACACGACATGGGGGTGGTGATGGACATTTCCGACCGCGTGGTGGTGCTGGACTATGGCAAAAAAATCGGCGACGGCACACCGGATGAAGTCCGCAACAACCCCGAAGTCATCAGCGCCTATCTGGGCACATCACACTAAGAACAGTTATGGGATTTTTTGTAGAAACACTCCTCGGTGGCCTGATGGCGGGCATGCTCTATTCGCTGGTGGCGCTGGGCTTTGTGCTGATCTACAAGGCGTCCGGCGTCTTCAACTTTGCACAAGGTGCCATGGTTTTGTTGGCCGCCTTGGGCATGGCCCGTTTTGCCCAGTGGATCCCCGGCTGGACAGGCATCCACAACCCGATAGCCGCCAATGTGCTGGCCTTTATCGGTGCGGGCTTGATGATGTTTGGGGTGGCCTGGCTGATCGAACGGCTGGTGCTGCGCCATCTGGTGAACCAAGAGGGCACCACCTTGCTGATGGCCACCTTGGGCATCAGTTATTTTCTGGATGGCATGGGCCAAACCATTTTTGGCGGTGATATTTACACCATTGACATCGGCATGCCCAAAGATCCGATTCTGGTACTTGAGAGCCTGTTTGAGGGCGGCATTTTGATCAACAAGGAAGACCTGTACGCAGCCCTGCTTGCCGCCGTGCTGGTAACCCTGCTCAGCATTTTCTTCCAAAAAACGGCCACCGGCCGCGCCCTGCGGGCGGTGGCGGACGATCATCAGGCCGCGCAGTCGATTGGCATTGCACTGAACCGCATCTGGGTCATTGTCTGGTGTGTGGCTGGCGTGGTGGCGCTGGTGGCGGGCATGATCTGGGGCAGCAAACTGGGCGTGCAGTTTTCGCTCACCACCGTGGCCCTGCGTGCCCTGCCCGTGGTGATTCTGGGCGGGCTCACGTCGGTGCCCGGCGCCATCATTGGCGGACTCATCATCGGTGTGGGTGAAAAGTTGTCCGAAGTGTATTTGGGGCCTTATGTGGGCGGCGGCATCGAAATCTGGTTTGCCTACGTGCTGGCGCTGCTGTTTCTGCTGTACCGGCCGCAAGGCTTGTTCGGTGAAAAATTATTGATCGCGTATGAAATTCGCGATCAATAATTTTTCTGTGAAGACTAACTTGTATTCAAGTTATGTCGGAGCTAAAAAATAATCGATCGAGTATGAAATCACCTTCGATTATTTTTCAGTGGACCATTGTCGCTAAAATTTATTGATCGCGTGTAACTGCGTTTAAGCCAACACCATGTTCTACAGAGAAAACGGCCAGTTCAAAACCAGTTACAGCGCTGACAGCCAGATCTTTCCGATTGCGCAAGATCGCTGGGCGGTGTTGCTGCTGATCGCGGCGGCATTTGTGCTGGTGCCGCTGCTGGGCAGCGAATACATGTTCCGAGCCATTTTGATCCCCTTTCTGATCATGGCCCTGACGGCCCTGGGTGTGAATATTTTGGTGGGGTACTGCGGACAAATCTCCCTCGGTTCAGCGGCTTTTATGGCCGTGGGCGCTTATGCGGCCTTTAACTTCTTTGTCCGCATTCCCGGCATGCCCTTGCTGGTGGCCTTGACGCTGGGCGGACTGTGTTCGGCGGCGTTTGGCATTTTGTTTGGCCTGCCCAGTCTGCGCGTCAAGGGGCTTTATCTGGCAGTGGCCACGCTGGCGGCGCAATTTTTCAGCGACTGGATGTTTCTGCGCATCAAATGGTTGACCAACGATTCGCCCTCCGGCTCAGTCTCCGTGTCCGGTCTTCAGGTATTCGGACTGCCCATTGAGAGTCCGGTCTCGAAATACCTTTTTTGCCTGTCCATCCTGGTCGTTCTGGCACTGCTTGCCAAGAATTTGGTACGCAGTGCGATTGGCCGTGAGTGGATGGCCATCCGCGATATGGACGTTGCCGCCAGCGTGATTGGCATCCGCCCCATGTACGCAAAGCTCAGTGCGTTCGCCGTGAGCTCCTTCATCGTGGGTGTGGCCGGCGGTCTGTGGGGCTTTGTTTACCTGGGAGCCTGGGAGCCGGCAGCATTTTCGGTGGACCTGTCGTTCAAACTGCTGTTCATGGTCATCATTGGCGGCATGGGCTCCATCATGGGCAGTTTCTTTGGGGCTGGCTTCATCGTGACCTTGCCGATTGTGCTGAACCAGTTGCTGCCGTGGGTCGGCTCCCTGGTGGGCGTTCAGATTTCAACCGCTGGGATTTCGCATGCGGAGCAAATCATCTTTGGTGCCCTGATCGTCTGGTTTCTGATTGTGGAACCACACGGATTGGCCAAGTTGTGGTCCACTGGCAAACAGAAATTGCGCCTATGGCCTTTTCCGCACTGATTCATCGTTTTCATTCACCCACTACAGGCATGCCAATGCCGAGACTTAGGAGACAAAGCATGAAAGTTCGCAACCTCGTTCTGGCCAGTGTGCTGGCTGCTACCGCTGCAGGTGTATTTGCCCAAGCCAAAGAGCAGTTCTTTCCGGGCTTGTCCTATCGAACCGGGCCGTATGCCCCCAATGGTGTGCCGTTTGCCAACGGTTATGCGGACTACCTGAAACTGACCAATGCACGCGGCGGCATCAACGGCATCAAAATTCTCCACGAAGAATGCGAAACTGGCTACGACACGGCGCGTGGTGTGGAATGTTATGAACGGCTCAAGGGCAAGCATGGCGGTGCCACCGTGTTCCAGCCCCTGTCCACCGGCATTACCTTTGCGCTGACCGAAAAAGTACCTACTGACAAGATACCCCTCATCACCGCCGGTTATGGCCGCAGCGAAAGCCAGGACGGCACCGTTTTCAAGTGGAATTTTCCCTTGGTAGGGACTTATTGGCTGGCGGCGGACGCACTGGTGCAAACCATCGGCAAAAAAGTCGGTGGGCTCGACAAGCTCAAGGACAAAAAGATCACTTTGGTCTACCACGACTCTCCGTATGGCAAAGAACCCATACCACTGCTGCAGGAGCGCGCCGCCATGCACGGTTTTAATCTGCAACTGCTGCCGGTGACAGCGCCCGGTGTGGACCAAAAAGCCACCTGGCTGCAGGTGCGCCAGGCCAAGCCTGACTATGTGCTGCTGTGGGGCTGGGGTGTCATGAACTCCACCGCCCTTAAGGAAGCGCAAGCCACCGGCTACCCAAGGGAAAAAATGTACGGCGGCTGGTGGTCGGGAGCCGAGCCAGATGTCAAGGACGTGGGAGATGGCGCCAAGGGCTACAACGCCGTCACCATGCAGCATGGTGCCGAGCCCAACTCCCGGGTGGCGCAGGACATCCTGGCTATGGTCCATGGCAAGAACCAGGGCACCGGCCCCAAGGAAGAGGTAGGGCAAGTGCTTTACATGCGAGGCGTGATGAGTGCCATGCTGGCCGTAGAAGGCGTGCGCCGGGCGCAGGAACGCTTTGGCAAAGGCAAATGGGTCACTGGCGAGCAGGCGCGCTGGGGCTATGAAAACCTGACCCTCGACCAGAAAAAACTCGATGCACTGGGCTTTGCCGGTGTGATGCACCCCATCAGCACCTCGTGCGTCGACCACATGGGCTCCAACTGGGCGCGCGTTCACACCTGGGATGGCAGAAAGTGGGACTTCACCTCCGACTGGCTGCAGGCCGATGAACAAATTCTCAAGCCGCTGGTGAAAAAAACGGCCGCCAAATACGCCAGCGACAAAAAGCTGACGCCGCGCACCCCTGCGGATTGCCAGTCTTGATGCGTGTTTGTCGTGGCGGGACTGTCGACTGGTGAAGGCAAGGCTTTATGGATTCCGACAACATCGTTCTCAACGTCAATGGCATTGAGGTTATCTACAACCACGTCATCCTGGTGCTCAAAGGGGTTAGCCTGCAGGTGCCACAAGGCAAAATTGTGGCCCTTTTGGGGGGCAACGGGGCGGGCAAAACCACTACTTTGCGCGCTGTCTCCAACCTGCTGGCAGGTGAGCGCGGGGCGGTGACCAAAGGCAGCATTGAACTGCGTGGCGAGCGTATTGAAAACCTCTCGCCCGCTGACCTCGTACAGCGCGGGGTGGTGCAGGTCATGGAAGGCCGCCACTGCTTTGCCCATCTGACGATTGAAGAAAACCTGCTCACCGGCGGCTACACCCGCAAAGACAAGGCAGAAGTGGCCCTCAATCTGGAGAAGGTTTACTGCTACTTCCCCCGCCTGAAAACCCGCCGCAGCTCTCAGGCGGCCTATACCTCCGGGGGTGAACAGCAAATGTGCGCCATTGGCCGCGCCCTGATGACCAACCCCAGCATGGTACTGCTGGACGAGCCCTCGATGGGGCTGGCACCGCAGATTGTGCAAGAGGTATTTGGCATCGTCAAAGACCTCAACCAAAAAGAAAAAGTCACCTTTTTGCTGGCCGAACAGAACACCAACATGGCCCTGCGCTACGCCGACTATGGCTACATCATGGAGTCTGGCCGCGTCGTCATGGACGGTGTAGCCAGCGACCTTGCCAACAACGAAGACGTCAAGGAGTTCTACCTAGGCATGGGCGCAAACGAACGCAAGAGCTTCAAGGACGTGAAAAGCTACAAGCGGCGCAAGCGCTGGTTGGCATAAGAAAGTCGTCAATGCCCCTTCATTACGACAGCCTAGAAACGCGCACCCATGCAGACCGGGAACAAGCGCTCATGGCGGCTTTGCCAAAGCTGGTGCTGCATGCCCAAACTTCGTGCGCAGCCTTCGGCGACCTGTTGAAACACATCGATCCCGCAACCGTGACCAGCCGCGCAGCCTTGGCCCGCTTGCCCGTGATCCGTAAGCATGAACTGATGGCGCGACAACAGGCCAGCCATGCCAGCGGTTGCAGTGACGTGTTTGGTGGATTCAGCGCCTTGGGTTTTGGCAAACACATGCCGCGTGTGTTTTGCCAGCCCCGGCCCCATCTACGAGCCCGAAGGCGCGGCCAAGGACTATTGGCGCATGGCACGCGCCATGTTCGCGGCGGGCTTTCGCCCGGGTGAGCTGATTCACAACTGCTTCAGCTACCACTTTGTCCCCGCTGGCTCAATGATGGAATCCGGTGCCCACGCGCTGGGCTGCACCGTGTTTGCCGGCGGCACCGGCCAAACTGTGCAACAAGTCCAAGCCATGGCCCAGTTACAGCCTGCGGGCTATATGGGCACCCCCGGCTTCTTGAAAATTATTGTTGAAAAGGCGCTTGCGCTGGGCGTACCCCTGCCCAGTGTCAAAAAGGCCCTGTTGAGTGGTGAGGCGTTTACGCCCTCACTGCGGGACTGGCTTGACGCCCACGGGATTGCGGGCTACCAGTGCTACGCCACCGCTGACCTGGGGCTGATTGCCTTTGAGACCACGGCGCGCGAAGGTTTGGTGGTTGACGAAGGCGTGATCGTCGAAATCGTTCGCCCCGGCACGGGCGACCTGGCCGACCCCGGTGAAGTGGGCGAAGTGGTGGTGACCACCTTGAACCCGGATTACCCGCTGATACGATTTGGCACCGGTGACCTCTCTGCCGTGCTGGACGGCTCCTGCCCTACCGGACGCACCAACACCCGGCTCAAGGGCTGGCTGGGCCGGGCCGACCAGACCACCAAAGTGCGCGGCATGTTCGTCCACCCCAGTCAGGTTGCCGACATTACCCGCCGGTTCCCGGAAGTCGTGCGCGCCCGCTTGGTCGTGAGCGGCGAAATGGCCAACGACACGATAACCCTCAAGGTTGAAACCGCCTGCAGTGGCCCCGACGCTCTGGCAGAGAAAATTGGGGAGGCGGTGCGCGACGTTACAAAACTGCGCGCACTGGTCGAACTGGTCCTGCCCGGCACCCTGCCCAATGACGGGCGGGTGATTGAGGATGCGCGCAGTTACAAGTGATGCAAGCGGCAGTGGCTTCAATTGGCCATCAGGCCAGTGTGATGCTCACGTCAATATTGCCGCGTGTTGCGTTCGAATACGGGCAAACTTCATGGGCCTTGTTCACCAGCGCCTGGGCCACCTCGCGGTCCATGCCGGGCAAGTTCACCACCATTTGCACCTCAATGCCGAAGCCGGCCGGAATCTGGCCAATGCCCACTGTGGCGTTGATGGAGGCGTCAGCTGGCATGGCAATTTTTTGCATGCCCGCCACAAATTTCATGGCACCGATAAAGCAGGCGCTGTAACCGGCGGCAAAAAGCTGCTCAGGGTTGACGCCGCCGCCCGCACCGCCCATTTCTCTGGGTACGCTCAATTTGAGGTCCAGCAAACCGTCCGAGGACTTGACGCTACCGTCACGACCGCCGGTGGCTGTGGCATGGGCTTTGTAGATAACTTTTTCGACTTTGGTGACCATGGTGTTTCCTGAAAAAATGCTTCTTGGAATGAAGCGGGTTAAAAAACAGCGAGAGATTCGGTTTTATGGCGTTTGAAGAAGCTGGCTTCGCAAAGCCTGCACTTTTTGGGTGAGCGCCATCACCTCTGGCAGCGGGCAATTGGCGGCACTGAGCACACAGGCGGGAACCTTGGCGGCTTGTGTCTTGAGCTTGCGACCGGTGGCAGTGAGGGAGATATGAACACGCCTCTCGTCTTCTTTTGACCGTGTGCGCGCCAGCAGATCGGCTGTTTCCATGCGCTTGAGCAGCGGGGTCAGCGTGCCGGAGTCCAGAAACAGGCGCTCGCCAAGGCTGGACACGGTGACGTCATCCTGCTCCCACAGCACCAGCATGACCAGGTATTGCGGGTAGGTCAGACCCAGTGCTTCAAGCAGCGGTTTGTAAAGCTTGGTCATGGCCAGCGAGGTGGAATACAGCGCAAAGCACAACTGGTTGTCCAGCAACAGGGCTGGGTTGGTGTGAGGGGTGGCATTTTTTGTTGTCATGGTTTATTGTATCGAACAATTTAATTGCGTGCAATATAAATGAGCGCACTACGGCAACAAATCTCTAATGGCGACCGGGCGTTTGTTGTAATTCCATTTCTAAATCATTCGTGTCTAGGCGCGAAGCCGCAGACAGTGCAGACGCTTGTCCCAGCGCATTTAAAGATGCGCTGGGAGGGCAAGGCGAAGCAACAACGACACGGGTGATTTAGAAATGGAATAAGGTCGCGATCAAAATTGTTTGAAGGTAAATATGTTCGACTACATCGTCATAGGCGCAGGCTCTGCGGGTTGTGTACTGGCTGCTCGCTTGTCGCAAGACCCTTCAGTTATCGTGGCGCTGCTGGAAGCAGGGCCGGCTGACCAAAGCGTATTGATTCACTGCCCTGCCGGCCAAGCCGTGATGGCACAGACAGGTCAGGCCAATTGGAGGTTTGAAACCGTGCCTCAACCTGGACTCAATGGACGCCAAGGCTATCAGCCACGCGGCAAGGTGATGGGTGGTTCAAGTTCGATTGGCAGCATGATTTACATTCGCGGGCAGCGCCAGGACTATGACCGCTGGGCAGCCGAAGGCAACGCAGGGTGGGCTTATGAAGACGTGCTGCCCTACTTCAAGCGCGCCGAACACAACGAACGCGGCGCTGACGCCTTCCATGGTTTGGGCGGACCGCTCAATGTCATGGATTTGCGCAGTCCCAACCCATTTGGCGCGCTGTTTGTGAAAGCCGGACAAGAAGCCGGTTTCGTCCACAACCCCGATTTCAATGGTGCCGGCCAGGAAGGCGTTGGCCTGTACCAGGTGACGCAAAGAAACGGCGAGCGCTTTAGCGCGGCCAAAGCCTACGTGACGCCAAAT
Source organism: Candidatus Rhodoferax bjergmarkensis (assembly GCA_016708345.1). GTDB lineage: Bacteria > Pseudomonadota > Gammaproteobacteria > Burkholderiales > Burkholderiaceae_C > Rhodoferax > Rhodoferax bjergmarkensis. The sequence continues at coordinate 99,232 of JADJFX010000003.1, read as the reverse complement.
AGGTCGCGCCCAAATTTGCATCTTTTTACGGGCGCTCAGGTCACCCGCATCCTGCTTGAGCGCAAACGCGCCGTGGGTGTGGAGTTTTACCAGGACGGGCAGGTCAAACAGATCAAGGCCGCGCGCGAGGTGCTGCTGTGCGCAGGAGCCTTTCAGTCGCCCCAGATTCTCATGCTCTCAGGCATTGGCCCCCATGCCCACCTGGTGGAAAACGGAGTTGCCACGGTGCATGATTTGCCCGGCGTAGGGCAAAACCTGCAGGATCACCCCGATGTGGTTCTGGTGGTTGACGCGCCGCAGGCCAAGGACTTGTTCGGCCTGTCCGTGAGCGGTGTGTTCCGCGCCATCCAGGGCATCTTTGAGTGGCGCAAGTACCGCAGCGGCATGCTCACCACCAATTTTGCAGAAGCCGGGGCTTTCATCAAAAGCCAGCCCCAAGAACCAACGCCTGATTTGCAACTGCATTTTGTGGTTGGCAAGCGGGTTAACCACGGGCGCACGGCCACCTTCGGGCATGGCTACTCGTGTCACCTGAGTCTGCTGCGTCCCTTGAGCCGCGGCAGCGTCAAACTGGCCAGCAAAGACCCGCTGGCAGCACCCTTGATTGACCCCAATTTTTTGGGTGAACGCGACGACATGGATCGCATGATTCGCGGCTTCAAACTGATGCGCGGCATTCTGTCGCAGCCCTCGTTTGGGGGCACGTTGGGCAAGGAGCAGGCAGCGTCGGCCAAAGCCCAGTCAGATTTCCAGATTGAGCACTTCATCCGTGACCATGCCGACACCAGCTACCACCCGGTGGGAACCTGCCGCATGGGCAACGGCCCGCTGGACGTGGTGGATGCCCAGTTGCGGGTGCGCGGCATCGCGGGTTTGCGGGTGGTGGACGCCTCCATCATGCCCAGCGTGGTCAGTGGCAACACCAATGCCCCGGTGATCATGATGGCCGAGAAGGCTGCGGACATGATTTTGGCCACCCAGAAATCCCTCTGAGTTGTCACAGATCAAGTCTGCGCTTTCCCTTCAACTTTTCCTTCGATAGGGCGACGGTTTGGATTGCTACAATGATTTTTCGTCTGTGCGATGCGCGCTCAACCAGCGCAGGCAGCCGTGCAGTCCCCCTCCCATGTCCCCTGGAAATCATCACCATGCAACCCACGGTAAAACCTAAAAACCCCAATTTTTCTTCCGGTCCCTGCAGCAAGCGTCCTGGCTATGACGTGGCCAAATTGCAGCTCGACACCCTGGGTCGCTCGCACCGCTCTGCGCTGGGCAAAAAAGCCCTGGGCCTGGCTTGTAGCGAGACTGCACGCATTCTGGGTTTGCCAGAAGGTTACCGGGTTGCCGTGGTGCCAGGCTCTGACACCGGCGCCGTTGAAATGGCCATGTGGTCCTTGCTGGGCCAACGCGGGGTTGATGTGCTGGCCTGGGAGTCGTTTGGTTCGGGCTGGGTGACGGACATCGTCAAGCAACTCAAATTGCCCAATGTCACCAAACTGGAAGCAGGTTATGGCGACATCACCGATTTTTCCAAAGTCAACTTTGAAAACGATGTGGTCTTTACCTGGAACGGCACCACCTCCGGCGTCAAGGTGCCCCATGGCGACTGGATTCCTGCGGACCGCGCGGGCCTCACCATTTGCGACGCGACCTCGGCCGTGTTTGCCATGGAGCTGCCATGGGAAAAACTCGACGTCATCACTTACTCCTGGCAAAAAGTGCTGGGCGGCGAAGGCGCGCACGGCATGCTGATCCTGAGCCCACGCGCTGTGCAGCGGCTGGAGAGCTACACCCCGCCGTGGCCCATGCCCAAGCTGTTTCGCATGACCTCGGGCGGCAAGTTGACCGAAGGCCTTTTCAAAGGCGAAACCATCAACACCCCGTCCATGCTGTGCGTTTCTGATTATCTGGACGCATTGGCCTGGGTAGAAAGCATTGGCGGCGTCAAGGCCACCATGGCCCGCAGCGAAGCCAATTTGAAGGTTATTTCTGATTTTGTGGCCGCCAACGACTGGATTTCCTTCTTGGCCAAGGATCCGGCCACGCGCTCCAACACCAGCGTCTGCCTGACCCTGAAGCTGGCCGAAGACCAGGTTAAAAAAGTTGTCAAACTGCTGGAAGCCGAAGGCGTTGCTTATGACATCGGTGCGTACAAAGACGCGCCAGCGGGCATTCGCATCTGGTGCGGTGCCACCGTGGAGTCGTCAGACCTGCAGGCGCTGATGCCTTGGCTGGGCTGGGCCTACAGCAAGGTCAACAGCTAACAGCCCATTTGTCAAAGGCGCGCTGGTCGCGCCACCCGCCACACCTACCCCTGGAAGTCAACGCTCATGTACAAAGTCAGAACTTACAACCAAATCTCGGTCAAAGGCCTGGACCGGTTTCCCCGTCAGTCTTATGAAGTGGGCAGCGACATTGGCCGCCCGGACGCCTTTTTGCTGCGCAGCCAAAAACTGCACGCAGAGCCGGTGCCCGAGACCCTGGTGGCCGTGGCCCGCGCGGGCGCGGGGGTGAACAACGTGCCGATTGCTGACTACAGCAAAAAAGGCATTGTGGTGTTCAATACGCCCGGTGCCAACGCCAACGCGGTGAAAGAACTGGTGATGGCCGGCATGCTCTTGGCCACACGCGGCATTCTGGCCGGCATGGCGTATGTGCAAACGCTCACCAGCATGAGTGACGCGGCCGAAATGTCGGCCTTGCTGGAAAAAGAAAAGGCCCGTTTTGTGGGGGGTGAAATCAAGGGCAAGACCTTGGGCATTGTGGGCTTGGGCGCGATTGGCTCCATGGTGGCCGACATGGCGCTGGCCATGGGCATGAAGGTGGTGGGGTTTGACCCGGCCTTGTCGATTGACGCGGCCTGGCGCCTGTCCAACGAAGTCACCCGCATGGAAAACCTGCCTTCGCTGCTGGCGCGCTCTGACTACGTGTCACTGCATGTGCCCGCCATGGATGCCACCAAGCACCTGATCAATGCCGACAACCTGGCCGGCATCAAGACTGGCGCGGTGCTGCTGAACTTTGCCCGTGAAACCATTGTGGACTCCAGCGCCATTTTGCGCAGCCTCGATGCGGGCAAGCTCGGGCGCTACGTGTGCGACTTTCCCGAGCCGGCCTTGCTGACGCATGCCAAGGTCATTTCCATGCCGCACATTGGCGCGAGCACCGAGGAGTCCGAAGAAAACTGCGCCGTCATGGCCGCCAACGAGCTGATGGACTACCTGGAAAACGGCAACATCACCAACTCGGTGAATTTCCCCAACGTGAGCATGGAACGCACGCCGGGCACCACGCGCCTGAGTTTTTCCAATGACAACGTTTCAGGCGTGCTAGGCCACGTGTTGTCCGTGCTGGCAGACAACAAGGTGAATGTGATCGACATGGTGAACAAAAGCCGTGGCGAGCTGGCTTTCAACATCATTGACCTTGAAAACGCGCCTACCGAATCGGTGGTGAGTGCCATTCAAGGCATTGAACATGTAATTCGGGTTCGGGTGATTTAGGGCAGCATCTATTGATGAATACCTTGGATGGCGCGTGATCTGTATAAAACGACCGATTTACAACCATGTCTGACCTGACCTCGGATTTAAGCAAGAGTACATACAAAACAGGGTCGGCAGCGGACGCACCCATTTCATCTTGTGCGCGTGCAGCCCCTCGCAAACCCCTCACGGGTCGGGCTAGGGTGTCGGTCGAGGGGGGAATGGCCCACAATGGCAAGTTGGTTGACATTTCCGAGTCTGGTGTCGGCATCATGCTGGACGATCCTGTACCTGCCAAAAAAGTGTGCACGGTCATGTGCGAAACTTTTATGGATGGAAAACGCCTGTCTTTTGGCGCGCGTGCCATTGCCGCCTACAGTGTGCTGGCGGGTAACAAAGGTTACCGCATAGGGTTTCAGTTTGGCGCGCTGGAACCTGCAACTTCAAAAATCATCGCAGATCTGATCAAGTGAATCTATGGGTGTGGTAAAGCACTCCCATTCACTTGAAAGTCAGCCCCGAAACCGCTTTCGGGTCAGCACCAGGGCAATCCAGAACCCACCCACCGCATAACATGCCAGCACCGCTACATGCCGCAGCGGGTTCGCGGGCCACTGGTCCATGAACAAGGGGCGCACCAGATCGACCGCATTGGTCAGCGGCAGCCAGCCGGACACCGTGCGAACCACCGCAGGCAGCTGTTCCAGCGGGAAAAATATGCCGCTCAGAAACATCATGGGCGTGAGGAACAAGGTGAAGTAGTAGGTGAAAAAGTCATACCCCCTGGCCAGCGCATTAAAAATGAGTGCTATGCAGCTGAAGGTCATGCCCACCCCCAGCAAAATCGGCCACGCCAGAAGCAACTTGGGGCTCTGGCTGATGCCAAGGCCCAGCATCACACCCAAAATCGCGGTCACGGTAAAGAGGGACTTGAACGCCGCCCACAGCATTTCAGCCAGCACGATGTCGTCCAGATTGACCGGCGCGTTCATGATGCCGTCCCAGGTCTTTTGAACGTGCATGCGTGAAAACGCCGAGTACAGCGCCTCGAACGAAGCCGCCTGCATGGCGCTCATGCAGATTGAACCGCTGGCCAGAAACAGGATGTACGACACTTTCACATCGCCTGCGGCACCCGGCAGCGTGACCTGCCCCACCAAAGCCCCCATGCCGTAGCCAAAAGCCACCAGCCACATCAGCGGCTCGGCAATGTTGCCCACCAGGCTGGGAATGGCCAGCTTGCGCCACACCAGCAAGTTGCGCAGAAAGACTGGCCAGAACCGGGTGGAGAGCTGGGGCGGCGCCCAAATTGATGAGGCTTTTTGGCCGTTTGCGCTAGTGGATTGTGCGTGAGCAGCTATCATTTTCATAGTAATTAAACTGCATCTTCCCTGATTTGACGGCCGGTCAGCTTGAGGAACAAGTCTTCCAGATTGGCGGGCCGGTGCAGTGTGCGCAGCTGTGGCCAAGCCGCCAGCGCCTGCAGCACCGGCTTGGCGTCGGTGGTGTAGAAAAACACGGTTTCGCCGCTCACCTCCACCCGCGGTGCCAGCGCTTTCAAAGGCGAGTCCACCAGGGCGAGGGCTCCGGTGCCGTACACCTCCACCACATCAGGCTCCAGATGTTCGGCAATCAAGTCACGCGGGCGGCCTTCGGCAATTTTGCGCCCATGGTCCAGCACCAGCAGACGCGAGCACAGGCGCTCGGCCTCGTCCATGAAGTGGGTGGTCAGCAAAATAGACTTGCCTTGCTGCAGCAGCAACTGCAGACGCTCCCACATCAGGTGCCGGGCCTGCGGGTCCAGCCCGGTGGTGGGCTCGTCCAGCAACAGCAATTTGGGGTCATTGACCAGTGCTCTGGCCAGACTCAGACGCCGCTTCATGCCGCCCGACAGCTCGCCCGGCCTGGCGTTGGCCTTGTTCGTCAGCGACGCAAACTCCAGCAGGGATGGGATGCGCGCACGGATCTGTGCGTCTTTCATGCCGAAATAGCGGCCGTACACCAACAGGTTTTCAGAGCAGGTGAAGTCGGGGTCCAGCGTGTCCATCTGGCTCACCACGCCAAGTTGTGCCTTGATGGCCAGCGCGTCTTGCGGCATTTGCAGCCCCAGCGCGGTAATGCGGCCACTGGTGGGCATCACCTGGCCCAGGCACATGCGGATGGTGGTGGTCTTGCCCGCGCCATTGGGGCCAATCACGCCCAGGCACTCGCCTGCGGCAATTTCAAACGACAGGTCGTTGACGACGGTGGCATCGCCGTAACACTTGGAGAGATGCTGCACTGAAAACAGGCTGTTGCTCATGGTCTCAAAGCTTATTGAAACGCCACTTCGGCAAAACTGCGCAGTTTGCGGCTGTGCAACTGGTCCACCCCCTGCTCGCGCAGCAACTCAATGGCGCGAATGCCGATGCGCAAGTGCTGGTCCACCCGCTCACGGTAAAAGTGGTTGGCCATGCCGGGCAGTTTGATCTCGCCATGCAGGGGCTTGTCGCTCACACACAAAAGGGTGCCGTAGGGCACACGAAAGCGAAAGCCGTTGGCGGCAATGGTGGCGCTCTCCATGTCCAGCGCCACCGCGCGGCTCTGGCTGAAACGGCGCTGCGGCCCGTTGTCGGGCAGCAGCTCCCAGTTGCGGTTGTCCGTGCTGGCCACGGTACCGGTGCGCATGATGCGTTTGAGCTCAAGCCCCTTGAGTTGTGTGACCTCCGACACCGCCGCTTCCAGCGCCACCTGAATCTCGGCCAGCGCCGGGATCGGCACCCACAGCGGCAGCTCTTCGTCCAGCACATGGTCTTCGCGCACATAACCGTGCGCCAGCACATAGTCACCCAGACGCTGCGTGGTGTGCAGGCCCGCGCAGTGGCCCAGCATGATCCAGGCGTGCGGGCGCAGCACGGCCACGTGGTCGGTGATGGTTTTGGCGTTGGACGGACCCACGCCGATATTGACCATGCTGATGCCGCTGCGGTCCGCACGCAGCAGGTGGTAGGCCGGCATTTGCGGCAAACGTGCAGGCGCTTTGCCCAAGTCCAGATTGGGCGGCGGCGTGGTTCCCGCCCGGGGGGTCACCACATTGCCCGGCTCCACAAACGCGAGGTACTCGCTGTGGGGGTCAGCCATCGCCTCGTGGCCCAGGCGCACAAATTCGTCGATGTAAAACTGGTAGTTGGTGTACAGCACAAAATTCTGGAAATGCTCGGGTGCCGTGCCGGTGTAGTGGCGCAAGCGGTGCAGCGAGTAGTCCACCCTCGGTGCGGTGAACAGGGCCAGCGGCTGGGGCTCGCCGGGGCGCGGCTCATAGGTTCCATTGGCAATGCCGTCGTCCATGGCGGCCAGGTCCGGCAGGTCGAACACGTCGCGCATCAACTGGCGCCGCTCGGCGCTCAGGTTTCCCTCGATGTGTTCGTTTTCTGCAAAAGAAAAGTGCACCGGAATCGGCTGCGAACTGGTGCCTATTTCGATTTCCACCTGGTGATTGGCCAGCAGCAGCGTGAATTGCTCCAAGAAGTAATCCGCATACAAATCCGGCCTGCTCAAGGTGGTCTCAAACCGGCCCGGCCCTGCGACAAAACCGTAGCTCAAACGCGCACTTTCAGACGAGCCCAGTCGCGCCACCGTGTCGTTCTGGATGCGCACAAACGGGTAACACGCTCGCACATGACCCGGCAGGGTTTCACCCGCCACAAAGCGCTGCATGGCATCGCGCAGATGGTCAATGCCGCCGTCATAAATTTCTCGGACCCGGGCCAGGGCAGCCATGGGGTCTGTAAAGCGGGCGGGGGCGATAAAGGTAGGTAAATGGGGCATGAGGCTATTGTGCATGGTCTGACTTTCTTTGGCACCGTGCCGTGGGAATCCGTTGGTATCGATGGGAATCAGCATAATGGACCCGACGCACATTTTTTTGAGCCTATTCTTGACGACCATGCTGCAAGTCCTCAAATCCCACATGATTGCCACGGTGACGTGGCTGGTTGCCTTGGGGTGGACGCTCGTGGTCGGCGGTTCGCTGGTATGGAATGTGCGCAATGATGAACGCGAGACCATGGACACAGCCTATGCCGAGGCCAGGGCCAACCTGAACAAGGACATTACCCTGCGCCGCTGGGCGACCGACCACGGCGGTGTGTATGTGCCGATTACCGCGCGGCAGCAGTCGGTACCCTGGTTAAACCACGTTCCGGGGCGCGACGTGACCACCACCGATGGCCGTCAGCTGACGCTGCTCAACCCTGCCACCGCAGTGCGCCAGATGATGGACCGCTATGCCCAAGACTACGGCGTGCGTGGGCGCATTACCGGATTGAAATACCTCAACCCGTCCAACGCGCCGGATGCCTGGGAAACGGCACAACTGGAGGCGTTTACCCGCGGTGAAAAGAGAGAAGTGTGGGAGGTTTCTGACTTCGATGGGAAACCCCACCTGCGCTATCTTCGCGCCATGTTCATGGAGCCGGGTTGTGAAAAATGCCACGCCATTCTTGGCTACCAGCTGGGTGATATGCGTGGTGCCACGGGACTTAACCTTCCGCTGGCTTCGTACTATCAAAAGATAGAAGAGTCCAAGCGCATTCTGGATTGGACCCACGGCGTGATCTGGCTGTTTGGCCTCACCGGCATTGGCCTGTCCTCCAGCATGGTGCGTCGGCGTGAGTTGGCGCTGCGCCAGTTCAAAGCCATCATTGACTCTTCAGACGATGCCATCATCAGCACGACGCTGGACGGCAACATCACCAGCTGGAATCAGGGGGCGCAAACGCTGTTTGGTTACCAGGCCGGGGAAGCCATCGGGCAGTCCATCCAGATCATGATTCCTGCGGACCGCCAAAGTGAAGAGGAAAGCATTTTGACGCGCATCTTGCGCAGCGAAAAAATTGACCATTTTGATACCGTTCGCTGTAACAAGGAGGGTAGGCTGATCGATATTTCTGTCTCGGTTTCTCCCATTTTGAACAGCCATGGCAAAGTCATTGGTGCCTCCAAAATTGCCAGAGACATCACGCAGCGCAAGCAATCGACCGAAGCCCTGAAGGAGTCTTTGAGAGAAAAAACGGCCTTGCTCAATGAAGTTCACCACCGGGTCAAAAACAACCTGCAAGTCATCACCAGCTTGTTGAACATGGAAGCCGGGCGCAGCGACCACCCCTCGACCAAAGCCGTTCTCAAGGACATGCAGGGCCGCATCCGATCGATGGCGCTGTTGCACGAATCCATCTACCGGGCAGGCACTTTTGCGGCCATCGACCTGGGCAGTTACCTGGGGCAGGTAGCCAGCCAGACCCTGCGCACCCTGCTAACCACGCCCGCTGCCATTGAACTGCGGCTGCAATTGGGTTCTGTGCAGGTGGGGCTGGATCAGGCCACGCCGTGCGGCCTGCTGGTGTGCGAGCTGCTCTCCAATTGCCTCAAGCACGGTTTTGCAAATGGCCAAAGTGGCGAAATTTTCGTAGAACTGCAGCCAGTGAGCGGCGTCGATCAATGGGTTTTGCGGGTAAGCGACAACGGTGTGGGCTTGCCGCCAGATTTTGAGCTGAAGCGGCAAACCACGCTGGGTTTGCAATTGGTCGCCGGTCTGGCCCATCAGCTTGGTGGTTCGCTTGACGTGGGGCCGGGGCCGCGTGCGGTGTTCAGCGTGACATTCACTGCGCAAAAACCTGCGCCCCTGGTGCTGGCCGTGTTGTGACGAGACTATCATGCGCAACTTGCACAGTTACTTTCGAATGAGCCCATGTCTACTGCCCTGAATCGACCCAGAATTCTCGTTGTTGAAGACGAGGTGATTGTTGCCATGGACATTGCCATGCAACTGCGGGAGTTGGGTTTTGAGCCGGTAGGCCACGCCACCCGTGGTGAGCAGGCGATTGAGCTGGCCGGGCAATTGCGGCCTGATCTGGTGTTGATGGACGTTCAACTGGCCAGCAGCATCGACGGCGTGACCGCCGCGCAGGCCATTCGCACGCAGTTTGGCGTGCCGGTTGTGTTTTTGAGTGCCTTTGATTCAGCCGCCGCCTATGACCGTGCCGCCCTGACGGAGCCCGCCGGGTACATCACCAAACCATTTGATGACTATCAACTGCGCGCCGTGGTGGAGGCTGCCCTGGGCAAAAACTAGGGTTTTATTCTGAAAGCAATTCGTTCATGTTGAAGTTCACCTGTTGTGATGCCGTTCGGCAGTTTTCCACCAGCGGCCAGGCGCAGGTGTTGCGCGGCATTACCCGCGGTTACGAGCGGGAATGCCTGCGCGTGGATGCCAGCGGAAAGTTGGCCCAAACACCCCACCCGCCTGCACTGGGCTCCAAGCTGACCCACCCGTGGATTACCACCGACTACTCCGAGGCGCTGCTCGAATTCATCACCCCGCCCTCGCAAGACCCCGAGTTCCCGCTGCGTTTTTTGCATGACATCCACCGTTTCAGCGCGCAACAGCTGCAGGGTGAATACATGTGGGCCGGCTCCATGCCTTGTGTGCTGGGGGTCGACCGCGACATCCCGCTGGCCGACTACGGCAGCTCCAACGCGGCCCGCTTCAAAACCGTGTACCGCGAGGGGCTGGGCTGGCGCTATGGCCGTCAGATGCAAACCATTGCGGGCGCGCACTACAACTGGTCCTTGCCCGGCGAGTTCTGGCTGGCGCTCAAGGACTGCTGCCCGGCCGAGGGGAAAAGCCCTGAGTTTGTCAGCAAACGCTATTTCAGCCTGATCCGCAATTTTTTGCGCTACGGCTGGCTGATTCCTTACCTCTTTGGGGCCTCCCCGGCCATTTGCAAGTCTTTTCTGCAGGGCCGCAAGGCCGATTTGCTTGAAATGGTGCCCGGCACGTTTTACGGCCCCTATGCCACCAGCTTGCGCATGAGTGATCTGGGCTACCAGAACCGGGCGCAGGACAATCTGCACGTCAGCTTCAACTCACTGGCCGAGTACACACAGGCGCTGGAAACCGCCATCCGCACGCCAGACCCGTATTACGCGCAAATTGGCGTGCGTGATGGCGACCACTGGAAGCAACTCAACGCAAACCTGCTGCAAATCGAGAACGAGTTTTATGCTGGCATCCGCCCCAAGCGCATTGGCAAGCTGGGCGAGCGCCCGGCCAAGGCCTTGCAAAAATACGGGGTCGAATACGTCGAGGTGCGCCTGTTTGACCTGAACCCCTTTGTGGACATCGGCATCACGCCCGACCAAGGCACCTTTGCCGATGTGCTGCTCTTGATGTGCCTGTTTCGCGAAAGTCCGCCCATCACCAGCCGCGAGCAAAGTGAAAACGACGAAAACAAGCGCCGTGTGGTCAACCGGGGCCGCCAGCCAGACTTGCACCTGCTGGCACACAACCGTGAGCAGCCCTTTCGCCCCTTGGCACACGAGTTGTTTGACGACATGCAGCCTTTTGCCGAGATGCTGGACGCCGCTTACGGCGACACACGCTACGCGGCCACGATGCAAACGCTGCGCCAGCGCATTGACCATCCTGAAACCACGCCTTCTGCCAAAGTGCTGGCCGCCACGCGCGAGCATGGCGGTTTTTTCAAATACGCCATGCAGCAAACCCTGCAGCACCACCAGCAGTTGCTGGCTCAGCCGTTGGATGAGCCTGCCAGCGCCAAGTTTGTGGCCAGTGCACAAGCCTCGTTGCTGGAGCAACACAAGCTCGAAGCCGCCGAGCAGGGTCGTTTTGAGGACTTTGTGGCGGCCTACTACGCCTGAGCGTGAACTTGAGTTTGCGCCACCTGCCAAGCTGACGTTTTAGGTGTCAAATAGGGCTCTTGCGCATATAGAACGTGCGCGAGCAGCTACTTTATTAATAGCAAAATACAGCTTTTACAGGGCCATCGAAGCTCAATTTCCGTCAAGTTTTTCCACCTGCGGCATCCATGGGTCGGCTGCGACAATAGCGCCTTCTTCTTTTCTTGGTACGGGGCTTGTCCGCCCCTCAAGCGCTATGACCCTGCCCTCCCCCACTGCTGCCGCGGCCGCCACGCCTTCCACCAACCCAAGTACTGGCCGCCCCTTCACCCTCAGCGATTTCGATTTCATTCTGCCGGAGAACCTGATTGCCCAGCACCCGGCACCCCAGCGCAGCAGCTCGCGTTTGCTGGACGGCACCGGTGCCACGCCGGTAGACCGCATTTTTCACGATCTGCCCAAGCTGCTGCGCGCAGGTGATTTGCTGGTATTCAACGACACCAAGGTCATCAACGCCCGCCTGTTTGGCGAAAAGCCCACCGGCGGCAAGCTCGAACTGCTGATTGAACGTGTGCTGACCGGCAACCAGGTGGCGGCGCACATGCGGGTGAGCAAGAAACCGGAAGTGGGTGCCACGGTGGCCCTGGTGGGTGCGCCCGGCACGCACGACAACTTGCGCGCCACTCTGCTCGGACGCTGGCCCGATGCCGACGGCCCGCTATTTCGCTTTGTGCTGAGCAACGACGCGGGCGACGACCCGTACACGCTGATGGAGCGCCACGGCCATGTGCCGCTGCCGCCCTACATCACCCACGCAGACACGCCAGAAGACGCCTCGCGCTACCAGACCGTGTTTGCCAGGAACCCCGGCGCGGTGGCCGCCCCCACCGCCGCGCTGCATTTTGACGAGGCGCTGCTGGCCGCCATTGACGCCCTGGGAGTGCAACGCGCTCACGTGACGCTGCATGTGGGCGCGGGCACCTTCCAGCCGGTCAAGACCGAGAACCTGGCCGAGCACCAGATGCACAGCGAGTGGTATGAGGTGCCAGCCGCCACCCAGCGTGCCATCGCCGACTGCCGCGCGCGCGGTGGGCGCATTGTGGCGGTGGGCACCACCACGGTTCGCACGCTGGAGTCCTGGGCCTTGGAAAACAAGCCGTCCGGCGACACCCGCATCTTCATCACACCCGGTTTTGACTTCAAACTGGTGGATCTGTTGGTGACCAACTTTCACCTGCCCAAGTCCAGCCTGATGATGCTGGTGAGCGCCTTTGCGGGCTATGAGCCTGTCATGGCACTCTACCGCCACGCCATCGCACAGGAATACCGCTTTTTCAGCTACGGGGATGCCATGGTGCTTGCCAGAACAGCCAAATCTACAATTCACCATGCTGAAATTTGACCTGCTCCAAACCGACCCCGCCAGCCACGCCCGCCGTGGCCGCCTGACTCTCAACCACGGCGTGGTTCAAACCCCCATCTTCATGCCGGTGGGCACCTACGGCACCGTCAAGGGCGTGATGCCGCGCAGCCTGGATGACATGGGCGCGCAAATCATTCTGGGCAACACCTTTCATTTGTGGATGCGCCCCGGGCTCGATGTGATGCAGAGCTTTGGCGGCCTGCACCAGTTTGAAAAGTGGAACAAACCCATCCTCACCGACTCGGGCGGCTTTCAGGTCTGGAGCCTGGGTGCCATGCGCAAAATCTCGGAAGAAGGCGTCAAGTTTTCCAGCCCTGTGAACGGCGACAAGCTGTTTTTGACGCCCGAGATTTCGATGCAGATCCAGACGACCCTTAACAGCGACATCGTCATGCAGTTTGACGAATGCACACCCTATATCTCCGTCGAACCCAAAACCAAAGGCCAGCTCACTACCGAGGCTGAAGCGCGCTACTCAATGGAGCTGAGCCTGCGCTGGGCCAGGCGCTGCCAGGCCGAATTTGCCCGGCTGGAGAACCCCAACGCGCTGTTTGGCATTGTGCAAGGCGGCATGTTTGAGCACCTGCGGCAAGAGTCGCTGGAGCAACTGGTGGCACTGGATTTTCCCGGCTATGCGGTGGGTGGCGTGAGTGTGGGCGAGCCCAAGGAGGAGATGCTGCGCATCATGGCGCACACGCCGCACCGCCTGCCCGCCCACAAGCCGCGCTACCTGATGGGCGTGGGCACGCCGGAAGACCTGGTCGAAGGCGTGGCGCAGGGCGTCGACATGTTCGACTGCGTGATGCCGACCCGCAACGCGCGCAACGGCACCTTGTTCACGCGTTTTGGCGACCTCAAAATCCGCAATGCCCGCCACAAGACCGACCCACAGCCGCTGGACGCCAGCTGCACCTGCTACGCCTGCGCGGGCAGTTCAGGCGTGGCCTGGGATCAGGGTGGGCGTGATGGCTTTTCCCGCGCCTACTTGCACCACCTGGACCGCTGCGGTGAGATGCTCAGCCCCATGCTGACCAGCGTGCACAACCTGCATTACTACCTGAACCTGATGCGCGAGGTGCGTGACGCGCTGGATGTTGGCGGTTTTGGTGCCTTTGTGGCGCGATTCAAAGCCGAGCGAGGTCGCGGAGTCTGACGTCAATTGCTATGCTATTCATAGCTGATTACGCAGATCAGACCTGCGCTACAGGCCAAAAAGGCATAAATCCTGGCATCAGCATGGTGTCTTAAAAGGTTTCCCAGTCGTCATCGCCGCCAGCGGGGGTCGCTTTGGGTGCGGCTTTGCCCGCTGGTGCCGCCAAGGCCTGCGCCCTGCTGGCAAGTGCCGGTTTGCGCGGCGCAGGCATGCTGGGCCTTCTGGGTGCCTGGGCCACTGGGCGAGCGTGGGAAGCCATGGGTGGCGCACGGCGCGGCGAACCGCCTGCGCTGCTGCCTTGCGGCAACTTGAAGGCCCCAACGGTTGCCACCAATTCTTGTGCCTGACTCTTGAGGCTGCTGGCAGCGGCGGCCATTTCTTCCACCAAGGCCGCATTTTGCTGGGTGGTCTGGTCCATTTGGGTAACGGCTTCACCGACCTGCGCCACCCCCAAGGCCTGTTCTTTGCTGGCAGAGCTGATTTCGCCCATGATGTCAGTGACGCGGCGGATGGAGTCCACGACCTCCGTCATCGTCACGCCAGCCTCATCGACCAAGGTGGTGCCCTGCTCGACGCGCTCCACACTGGCGTTGATCAAAGACTTGATTTCCTTGGCCGCTTCGGCAGATCGCCCCGCCAAAGAGCGCACCTCAGAAGCCACGACCGCAAACCCGCGGCCCTGCTCACCCGCACGTGCCGCCTCCACAGCCGCATTGAGCGCCAGGATATTCGTTTGAAACGCAATGCCGTCAATCACCTGAATGATGTCGGATATTTTGCGTGAAGAGTCATTGATACCCTTCATGGTTTGCACCACTTGCGAGACTACCTCACCGCCTTTGACAGCCACGGTAGAGGCACTCATGGCCAGCTGGTTGGCTTGGCTGGCACTGTCCGCATTTTGTTTGACGGTGGCACCAAGCTGCTCCATGGAGGCTGCGGTTTCTTCCAGCGCACTGGCCTGCTGTTCGGTGCGGGCACTCAAATCATTGTTGCCTTCGGCAATTTCCGCGCTGGCAGTAGCCACACCATCGGAGCCTTGGCGAACCTGCGTCACCACCTGGGCCAAATGATCGCGCATGAAGGCCAGCGCCTGCATCAACTGACCCAGTTCATTGCTACCCTGCACCGGCACCTCCACCCCCAAGTCACCCTCGGCCACAGCTTTCGCCACCCCAACTGCCTGCGCCACCGGCGTGGTGATGCTGCGCACAAAAACCACCGCCAGCGAGACCGCCGCCGTCAGCAGCAGCAGTTGCATCGAGAGCAGCAATATCTCGGTACGGCGCAAACCGTTCACATGCGCAGACAAGTCATTGGTCAGCTGCTTCATGGCCAGTGCATTGAATTCATACAAACCGTCGATCGTTCGCGTGAACTCGTCAAAGTACTGCGTTGCGGGCAACTTGAGCTCGGTGGCGCTGATCAAACCCTGATCCGCCAGCGCCAGTGTCTTGTCCACCGCCAAGCGTCCGCTTTCGGCCTTGGCGTCCAGCACGGCGCTGATCTCAGGGTTGGCAGCGGTGACTTTTTTCAGGTTGCGAAACATGTCGCTTTGCACCTCCAGCGCCCGCTTTTGCACGGCTTGCAAGGTGGCTCGCCCCTCGGGTGACAAACTGCCTTGGCTCAGAAAGCCGCTGCCCATCGCCCGCATAATGCCCAGGTTTTCGGCCAGCAAGGGCATGCTGACCAGTGAGGCCCGTATCAGCGCAGAGCTGTCCGCATCGGCATCCACGCTTAAACCAAACTCATCCATCAATTTTTCGCTTAACAGCAATTCGCCGGCAATCAGCTGTGTGTGCAGCTTGGTACTTTCCGGCGTCTTGAGCTGCTTGTTTGCTACGCCCTGCTCCAATGCCACCCAGCGCTGTTGCAAATCGGTCCATTGGGATTGCGTCGCCGGGGAAACTTCAATTTTTTTGAGTTCAGCGTCCAGCGCTTCCAAGGCCTTGCCTACGCTATCGCGCACGCTTGGGCGCCGCCCCGCCATGGTCTCGTTGCCATTGAGCGTGCCTGCCGACAGCCCGCGGTGGATTTGCGTGAGTTGTATGACGCGGTTGAGCAAAACCAGCGACCCCACACCCTTGTCTTCGCGCTGGGCCTGGGTAAGGTCTGCCATGGCACGCTGCACATTGAGCACCGAGGGCACCACGATCATGAACAGAGCCAGCAGCCCCAAAATGATGAATTTTTGCGCAAGACTCAAGCGGTGCAACAGTGACGTAGACGACATGTAAATTTCCGTAAGATGATTGAACTGATAGGCTCAGCACTGCTGGGGCCGCGGCACTTTACATTTTTTGCAGCATACAAGAAAAGCGATTGCCTCGCAGGCCAGGCACCATTTGGGGATGGTGAATGCCAAGGTCTATTACGCCGCATGGTTTTCAGTGCCAACTGTAGTGAAACCAGGGTTGTTGCGCTATCAGGTAGATACCTGAGCGGACCCGGGAAAAACACCTGAGCCGGTTTAATCAGTGATGGTAAAAACCGTCAGCACGCCGGCATAGCCATACAGGTGATGGCCGGCTATTTCACCCCCGGCAAAGAAACCGACCAAAGGTACATCCCCCAAGGCCCGGCGGACAATCTGCAACTCGGCACTGCCCCCGCCAAAATGCGGCCCCCCGCGCCCGACACAACTTACATATACAGCACCCGCAATGACGCGCGCCGATTGTGGTGCCGACTCCGCTGGCGACACCGCCGGGAATTCCTGCGGCTCAAGCTCTTCACGCACCTCGGAGCAAATCCGGATCAAATCAGCCCGGGCGGCCTGCACATTGCGTCGGCAAAAAGCCAATTCCATGCCAGGCTGTAGCGTGGCTGATACAGCCAGCCCCCGGCGCAACGGGTCCAGTCCAATGATGGGCCGCACCAGCACATCAGCTCCAAAGTTGCCCGTGCGATCAATGGCCGCCCCCTCGCCTGGTGATGCACTGGCATCTGCCGGATTCCTCAAGCCTACCAAGGTTGCGCGCACGGCAATGACCGCAATTTCGGGCTGATCCAGCGAGACCCGGAGCTCGCGCAGCATCACATCCAAAGCCGGCTCACCCCCGAGCTCAAGCACCACATTGTTGTCGCAGTGCGTGATGTCATAAGCCCTGGAAATGGGCAAACAGCCTTGCGTCACACGCGACACCAAGCTCACCCCCGCACCAAAGGCCACGCCACTCATGCCCCCGCTGTAAACCCCGCTGGCAGCCCCATGCCCGCTGATGTTGCCATTGCCTCCCACGGCAAACTGCACGGGCTGCCCCCGGCTGGACGACAAACCTCCGAACAAATAACCCGATGCCGTGCGAGAGGCCATTTCCTCGATCAGCTCGGCCAGGTCAGGCGTATCGGCATCGGCATGAATCAGCGCCGTGTGCGCCTCAAAACCCAGCCCCAGGGGGGCCACGCCAGAGAACACCCGGTACTGGTCACTGGGCAAGTCCAGCAGCATCACTGCCATGGCTGGTTCGTCGAAATACTCCACATTGTTGGCAGCAATACCCACGCCCACGGTGCCCGACCAATCGGTGATTTCGGGCAACTCGGCACTCAGGTGGTCCAAAATGTCCTGCGCCTGTGCCCCGTAATGGTCGGTGATGTAAAGCAAGGCCAGCGTCGGTTCACTTGCATAGCCGGGCAGTTGCATCTGGGCGCGCAACTGGGTCAGCACCACGTCAGCAGCCATGCGCCACTGCCGATGCGTGGCATGGCCATAGGGAAACAGCTTCATCGCCAGATGGGTCTGGCGTGAAATCAGCTGTTTCTGCCGCTTGTTTTTTTGGCGACTTTTTTGACCGGTGCTTTGGGCTTGGTGGTGCGGCTGGTTGCGCCTTTTTTGCCCGCTTTGACAGCCTCTTTCGCCAAACCAACGGCCATGTTTTTGGTGGCGTCAATCGCCGTTTTCCGGCTGGCGTCTTTCATGGCCCCGGCCGCAATTTGCTGAAACTGCTGCGTCAGCGCGCCCCACAATTGAATTGGATCAATTAAGCCACCCGTGCCGGTGGCTGGAATTGCCTTACGCCCGACCGACTTGGCCACCGAGCCCGCATTGCTGGCTGCATCGGTGATGGACTTGGCGGTGGAGGCCGCCCTTTCCGTCACCCGCTGAACCCCCGAGTAGACCGAATCGGCCGCCTTGAGCTTGAGCGCATTGGCCACGTCGCCCATGTTGAAATTCATGCCCTTGAGCGTGGCCAGCGTCATCTTTTGAACTTCCAGCGCCTGCACCGTGGCACCGAGGGCCTTGGAATTGGCTTCCAGCCAGAAGTGGACCGCCTTGAGCTCTTCAATGCGCTTTTCCAGCTCTTCAACGTTGAGCGTTGGGGAAATCCAATTGGCCAGGTTGGGCATTTGCGGAATGGTTTCTTGTGCCCCCTTGGCTAAATTTTGAAGAAACTCAAACCCGGGAACAAATTTACCAAAACCGGCGCTTTGTGAATCGCTCATTTTTACTCCAAAGGGGTTGTCAAGATTGAACTGAGCGCAAGCTTACCCCAATGCGGGGCCGCTGGCGACACCTTGGGGATGCAGAAATTGCAATTGAACCGTTTATGGCGAGTGCTGACGGGATGATGTGACATGCGCAAGACGCGTCTGCCCCCACACGCCAGCAAAGCGTCGCAATGAGAGAATCAACGCCAGCGTGATTTATTTGTGAAGGAGAGTTTCATGGGATTGCCGCTCAGCCAGACACCGTTTGACGCCGATGCCTACCTTGCGTGGGAAGCCGGCCAGGTGGAAAAATCAGAATATGTCGCCGGCGAGGTTTTCGCCATGGTTGGCGTGCGCCGCGTTCACGCCACCGTGGCACTCAATATTGGTGCAGCCTTGCGCGAACACCTGCGAGGCTCGCCGTGCCTGCCTTTCATCGCCGACATGAAACTGCGCGTGGCCAGCGCCGACGCTTTTTTCTACCCTGACGTCATGGTGACCTGTGACGAACGCGACCGCCGCGCCGATCTGTTTGTCGAGCAACCTCAACTGATTGTTGAGGTTCTCTCCGACTCCACCGCTGCCTATGACCGAGGGGCCAAATTCGTCGCTTACCGGCAGATTGCGGCGCTCCAAGAGTATGTGCTCATCGACATTGACGCCCGACGCATTGAAGTGTTCCGCCGCCAGCCGGGTAACGAATGGCTGCTGCACGACTACGCCGGCGAACCCGCCTGTCACCTCGAATCCGTTCAGTTGACGCTGCCCATGGAAACCGTGTTTGAGGATGTGGATACCGGGGAAATTCAGACATAAATCGACACATCGATTGGGTCGGCGCGCATCAGGCCTGCACCCGCCATGCCCCTTCTTTCTTTGACCATTGCGGGATTTCGTTTGCCTGGATGAAAGACCCCGACTTCTGAATCAAATAGGGCACTACCGCTTGTATAGCTTGCGCAAGCAGCTATATTATTAATAGCATTTTCGATGTTTTGCCGTGTTTATTTACGAAAATAATGCGGATCAGCCGTCTGAACATGTCTGACTGGTTCAGGTACTTGCCACTTTGGTAAAAGCGCGTTCGTCGCAACGACGCCAATGGTGGTGGCGCTGGTGTCGGCCACATCGGTAATGGTGTCAAAGGATTGTGCTGAAGGGCTGGTTCTTGTGTTGTCCATCAGCGCAGTTAAAGCGGCGTGGGTGTGAACACTTGCCGCAGGGTTGGGCAACTGAGGATGTGACCCATAATGGCCCGCAAAACAACCACCAAGCCGGGACAAGACCATGGCAACTTTAATACCGGCGCTGGGCGCGTGCGTTTCTCGTATGACTTCTGGCGAAAAGCGCCTAGCCCAGCGGCTTGAAGACAAGCTGGATGACGACTACCTGCTGTGGTACGACGTGCCCATGGGCCCCAAAAACGCCCACCCCGACTTTTGCGTGGTACACCCGCGCCGGGGCATTCTGGTGCTGGAGGTGAAGGACTGGAAACTCTCCACCATCCATCAGGCCGACAAGCAGACCTGGGAAATCATCCCCGACGGTGTCCCCAAAAGCGTCATCAACCCCCTGGAGCAAGCCCGCCAATACGCCCACCAGGTGGTCAACGCGCTGGAGCGCGACCCGCAACTGGTGCAGCCCGACGGCCCGCACGCGGGCAAGCTGGCATTCCCCTGGAGCTACGGCGTCGTGTTTACCAACATCAACCGCAAACAGTTTGAGGAGGCCGAACTGCAACACGCCATAGAGCCGCACCGCGTGCTGTGCCAAGACGAAATGCTGGAGAGCGTGGGCGCCGAAGAACTGCAAAGCCGCCTGTGGGACATGTTCCCCTACATGATGCGCGGCGTCATGAGCCTGCCGCAGCTGGACCGCGTGCGCTGGATCATGTTCCCCCAAGTGCGCGTGCAAACACAATCCGCCTTGTTTGACGACAGCGATGCGGATGCCGAGATGCCCAGCATCATGCGCGTGATGGACATCCAGCAAGAGCAACTGGCCCGCAGCCTGGGCGACGGCCACCGCGTCATCCACGGCGTGGCGGGCTCAGGCAAAACCATGATTTTGGGCTACCGCGCCGAATACCTGGCGCAAGCCAGCACCGCCACCAGCAAGCCCATTCTCATCCTCTGCTTTAACGAACCGCTGGGCGTGAAATTGCACAGCGTGATGCACTCCAAGGGCTTGGGCGGCAAAGTGCATGTACGGCATTTTCATAAATGGTGCTATGACCAGCTCAAATACTCGGGGCAGGCCATGCCGCCCCAAGGCCCCAAGTACTCGGAAGAGCTGGTAGACCGCGTCATCCGCGCCGTAGACCGCAGCCAAATCCCCAGCGGCCAATACCAGGCCGTGCTGATCGACGAAGGACACGACTTTGCGCCCGAGTGGCTCAAGCTGGTCACGCAGATGGTGGACCCAACCACCAACAGCCTGCTTCTGCTGTACGACGATGCGCAAAGCATTTACGAACGGGCGCGCTCTAAACAGTTCAGCTTCAAGAGCGTGGGTGTGCAGGCCCAGGGCCGCACCACCATTCTGAAAATCAATTACCGCAACACAAAGCAGATTCTGCAAACCGCCAACCTGATAGCGGCCGACCTGCTGACTGCGGACGATAAAGACGATGACGGCATACCACTGGTCAAACCCATTAGTTGCGGGCGCGAAGGACAAGCACCCATGCTCATCAAACTACCCAGCCTGCGCGAAGAGGCGTATGCCATTGCCGACCAACTGAGCCATGCGCACAAAGAGGGACACGCCTGGGGCGACATGGCCATCTTGTGCGCGGACTGGAAAACCATGGACTTGTGCGCCGACGCCCTGCACCACCGCAATCTGCCGTTCAATGTGCGCAAGCGCACCGGTGAATACAACCCCGCTGCCGACGCCATCCAGATCATGACCATGAAGGTCAGCAAAGGCCTGGAGTTCCCCGTGGTGGCACTGCCCGGCGTGGGGCACATGCCTGCCAAAGGCGAAGACGAGCAAGAGGCCGCGCGGGTGTTTTATGTGGCTGCGACAAGGGCTTCGCAGAGGTTGGTGATTGGGGTGGGTGGGGATGGGGGTTTTGGAGGCAGGCTCGGATCATGACAACAGAATCGCGCCACTTTATTTGTCGCAATACTCCTTGCGCGCCACTTGGCTGGGAACTTGACCGGTAAATTAGCATGAAAGAAACAACACACAACCCGGTGCCCGCGCCTCTTGACACCCTGCACGCCGAACTGCGCACGCTGATTGCCAGCAGCCGCCAGCGGCTGGCGGGTGCCGTGAATGCGGAGCTGACTCGGCTGTATTGGAGCGTGGGCCAAAGGCTGCGCTCCGAAGTGCTGGGCGGCGCGGACCGTGCCAAATATGGTGACCAGTTGATTAGCCGCGTGGGGGATCAGCTGGCGCAAGAATTTGGCCGTGGCTTTGAAGCCAAAAACCTGCGCCGCATGGTGCAGTTTGCAGTGGCTTTTCCGGATACCGAGAAAGTCGCATCACTGATGCGACATTTGAGCTGGACGCATTTTCTGCAACTATTACCCGTCAAAACAGATGCCGCCCGTTGGTTTTATGCCCAGCAAAGTGTGGAATCTCGCTGGAGCGTGCGCGAGTTGCACCACCAGATCGAACGCAAGGCCTTCGAGCGCACCGAGCTTGCCGCCTTGCAGACCAACACCCCCGTTCAGGCTGAGCCGGTCGCTGCCACCAACACCGCCCCCGCCCTGGTCTTCAAAGACCCGTACTTTCTCGACTTCTTGGGCCTGCGCCAGGGCCATGACGAGGCCGATTTGGAAGCCGCCATCCTGCGCCAGCTGGAAGCCTTCATCCTGGAACTGGGCCGGACGAAAAGGTCCCCATCGGCCTCATCCTGTGCGCCGAATCCAGCCGCGAACAGGTGGAGCTGCTGCAAATGCACAAAGACGGCATCACCGTGGCCGAATACTGGACCGAACTGCCACCCAAAGCCGAGCTGGAACAAAAGCTGCATGCAGCTTTGCTTGAAGCGCGCGAGCGGCTGGCGCGGCGCGGGGTGTTATTGGGGGACTTGGATGATGAGTGATGACATGAAGGTCAGCAAAGGCCTGGAATTCCCCGTGGTGGCCCTGCCCGGCGTGGGGCACATGCCTGCGCCGGGGGAGGTTGAAAAGGAGGCCGCGCGGGTGTTTTATGAGGCGGCGACGCGGGCTACGCAGAGGTTGGTGATTGGGGTGGGGGGGGGGGATTGGGGAGAGGTTGGGATGCCCCTCTTTGGTTCCCGCAGCCGAAATCACCGTATGGGCTGATGCCAAGCTCATAAAGCGACGATTGATTCTTTGAAATCTTTGTGATTATCACTGTTTATTTATCAGGGGGATGAATACCGGACATTTTGTCCGGTATGATGACTTTTATGAATAAAATGCTGAACACCCTGAACGACACAGCCGCGCTGGAATACCTCGCAGCAGCCCGGCAACACCACTCGCAAAATGCCATTGCAAAACACCTTGGCGTGAGTGAGCGTCAAGTCCGGCGTTGGGAAGTCGGGGAATCACACCCACCCCAATATGTCAGCATGGCATTGCAACGATTGCTGCCGTTTCAGCCAGCTACGAACTCCAACGCCGACTTCAAATTTATCGATTTATTTGCCGGAATCGGCGGCATTCGGTTGGCGTTTGAAGCCATTGGTGGTGAATGCGTATTCACCAGCGAATGGGACAGCTACGCGCAGCGCACCTACATGGCCAACTTTGGCGGTAAGGAGCCAATCAATGGCGACATCACCAAAATCGACGCCAACGACATCCCCGATCACGACGTTTTATTGGGTGGTTTTCCGTGTCAGCCATTCTCCATTGCCGGTGTATCCAAGAAAAATGCGCTGGGACGGGCGCATGGGTTTGCAGACGAAACGCAAGGCACACTTTTTTTTGATGTTGCACGCATCATCGCCGCCAAACGCCCCAAAGCCTTCATGTTGGAGAACGTTAAAAACCTTCAGTCGCACGACAAGGGGCGTACCTTTGACGTGATCATTCGCACGCTACGTGAGGAGTTGGGTTATCTGGTTTTTCACAAGGTCATCGACGGGGCCCACTTTGTTCCGCAGCACCGCGAGCGCATCCTCATTGTCGGGTTTCGTGATCCTGTCGAATTTGATTGGAATATGGTTGATTTGCCACCCAAGGGCAATCACAAGCTGGGCGAAATCATCCACAAAAAGACCGGCGAACCAGCGTTGGATTCAGATGGTGCCAACTACTACGATCACGCCAAGCGCAAGGTGCTGGACAAGTACACATTGACTGACAACCTTTGGCAATACCTGCAAAACTACAAGAAGAAACACCAGGATGCCGGTAATGGTTTTGGCTTCGGTTTGGTCACGCCAGAGAGCGTTACCCGGACCCTGTCGGCGCGCTACTACAAAGATGGCTCTGAAATTCTTTTCAGTCAGGGTGCCAAAAAGAATCCACGCCGACTGACCCCCCGTGAATGCGCCCGGTTGATGGGATTCCCGGATACGTTCAGGATTCCTGTGTCGGATACGCGTGCATACAAGCAGTTCGGAAACTCTGTCGTTGTACCAGTGATGAAAGCTGTAGCCCTTGCTCTAAAGCCATTGATCGTCGAAGCAGTTCAACATGAGCTAATCCCCAATCGGCGTGCCGCATAATTTTTTGGAGAACTTCATGCAAATCAAATCGCGCATTCCAGCACTGCCCGGAAAATCATTCTTTGCAATGAACCGCTGGTTCAATAAGATGTATCTCGCTGGGCTTCTCTATCACCCTGACGAACCAGCGGAGGCGATCATCAACATTACCAGCGGGAAACCCACCTTCACACCAGATGAGTGCATCGAACTCAACAGGGCTGTGGAACTCATGTTTGCAAACCATGGTGACAAGGTCTATGACGTTGGTTTGCAATATTTTCATAAAGCAATGGGCATAAAGCCTGAGCATTTTGAATTGTGACTGATGTTGTAGATTCGGCTACCCGTAGCCGCATGATGGCGAGAATTCAAGGCAAGAACACTCAACCGGAGATATTCCTTCGGAAAGCACTTCACTCATTGGGTTTTCGCTATCGTTTGGGTGGAAATGGATTGCCGGGAAAACCTGATATTGTTTTTTCCAAACAACGCGCTGTCATTTTTGTAAACGGGTGCTTTTGGCATCGACATGAATGCACGTACTTCAAGTGGCCGGCGACCAATCCACAGTTCTGGCAGGAGAAGTTGAATGGCAATGCTCACAGAGATGGCCGCATTGCTGCGGAACTGCAATCAAAAGGATGGACCGTACTGACGGTTTGGGAATGTGAATTGAAAGAAAGCAAGTACCAGATGCCCAGTTCTGCGGTGTTGGCCGTTGCTGCCAAACTTAAAACTCTGGGTTGATTTTTCCCGT
The DNA here is from genome assembly GCA_016708345.1 of Candidatus Rhodoferax bjergmarkensis. GTDB lineage: Bacteria > Pseudomonadota > Gammaproteobacteria > Burkholderiales > Burkholderiaceae_C > Rhodoferax > Rhodoferax bjergmarkensis. The sequence continues at coordinate 74,665 of JADJFX010000003.1, read as the reverse complement.
GGCTCTGTAACCGTAAATTAAGGGGATCACAGTTGGCGATAAATATCGAAATGAGTGACGAGAACCTGATTGATGGCGTGTTGTCAGATGCTGACGTTGAGCTGCTGCGAAGACTCGATGCGCTCTATGAAGGTGCTGACAAAGTGGCGATCAAAAAGCTCTCGAAGAATGATCGTGCGTGGGCATGGCCAAAACCCGAGAACAAACAAGTTGGTTTTTATGTTCCCATTGAATTCCGGGGTGACTTTTTCCCATCGGATCAAGACTTGCAGATACGAACCGACAAACCTCACATTCTCCAGAGAACCATTCGCGCACGCTGGCCTGGTTTTCGGGATGAAGCGAAAGAGATGACATACCGCAGGTTTACCAACAAGTCATCTGAGGCTCACTTCACAGTGCCACCCAAGGCGGCTTTTGCAAATATTGGCCCTGCATCCTTTGTTGTCCTCGGCCGCAAGCGCGATGATGAAGGGGTCTTTTTTGAGTGCCTGACTATTGACTCAGGAACGCTCGTTTATGCCATCGTTGAACAGCGATTTGAAATGCTTCCGTCTTTTTTGGCTGGCGTTTTTGATCCGCCAACAATTGATGCCGCACCAGAAAGCATTGCCAGTGAAATAGATGTTCTGATCGGCGAATTTATTGCCGCAGCTCATAACGGGACCTTGCCACAGCTGATCATGCAGTACCGCCAAATACCGGATGGTTCCGCCATTACAGCGCTGGCGCAGTCAACATGGCTGGCCGCCGATGCGCGACGATCTTTTAACCCGTTCTTGCTTGACCAGCCCGGCAATGAGTTGCGACATTTGACCACCGAAATCGAGTTCACGATTTACCGTTTGCATGAACTGCGCTTTCGGGCAGCACAAGCGCTGGAAATCATTTTTCGCGATGGTATAGCACCAACGACTGAACAAATCGTTCAGCGGGTAGTTCGTAATTTCATTCCGCTGTACCAAGTGATGCTCAACGCGTCGCAGCAGCGAAAAACGCGTGTTGGCACCGGCTTTGAAGCCCATATTCGCACGATGCTTGAAGCGGGTCAAATCCCCCATGCCGAACAAGCAGTGGTTAGCACACGCAGACCAGATTTTGTATTGCCCAACAAGCCGCTTTACGTAAGCAAATCAGCTGATGCGCTGGTGCTGGCCGCCAAAACCACTTTGCGTGAACGCTGGAAGCAAGTCCCCATGGAGCAGCGCAACTGCACCGTTTTTTTGGCAACCATGGATGAGAAAGTCACCCGGTCTGCTGTCAGAGATATGGCCAATCTACAGATCACACTGGTTGTTCCAGAGGCCTTTAAAGCCGACAGGACTGTCGTCGAATATTCCAATGAGCCGAACGTCTTGACGTTCAAACAATTCTTTCGGGAGGAGATTGCGACTCGCCGCAAGCCACGTTGGATTGAGTTGGGTGCGTGGTGATCCACATTGAAAAGGGGAAACCCGACGATGGCAGCCAAGTTTGCGGAGCTGAAGAATTCTGGGCCTGCCGACGCCGAATGAGCCATGTTGTTCCATAAATTCTCTACTTACTTGAAGTTAACGCACAAACGGAACATACTCCGGGTTCCATGCAAACCACCGACACCCAAACCCAAAGCGTCCTGGCCCTGGCCAGCCAGCGGGGCCTGTTGCGCGCAAGCCATTTGCAGGAGCTGGGTATTGCCCGCGTGGTGCTCTCGCGGCTGGCGGCCAGCGGTCAGTTGGAGCGCGTGGGGCGCGGCGTCTACCGGCTGCCCGAGCGCCAAGGTGCCGAGCATGAGAGCCTGGCCACCATTGCGGTGAAGGTTCCGCAAGCCGTGTTTTGTTTGCTCACGGCCTTGCAAATTCACCAACTCACCACGCAGTTGCCGCGCCAGGTGTGGATAGCCATGCCCCAGGGCAGCCACGTGCCCAAGATGGACTATCCACCGGTGAAGATGGTGCAGTTTTCAGGCGAGGCGTATGCCCAGGGCATAGAGGTGGTGTGCGCCGACCAGGTCGAGCTGCCGGTGTATGGCGTGGCCAAGACGATTGCAGACTGCTTTAAGCACCGCAACAAGGTTGGGCTCGATGTGGCCATAGAGGCTTTGAGAGAGGCGCTGGCCACCAACAAAACCACTGCCAACGACCTGTGGCGCTTTGCCAAGATTTGCCGGGTGGCCAACGTGATGCGGCCCTATCTTGAAACCCTGGGGCACGGGGGCTGAATGGCGCAAAACCTGGCGGCTTCCGTTCGGGCGCGACTGCTCAATATCGCCAAGGCAGAGCAGACGGATTTCAACGCGGTGCTGGTGCGCTACGCACTGGATATTCGGGTGCGCGGGTGTTGGTGTCGGCAGAGTTGGCCCGCGCCCGCTGCAAGACACAAATCGATATCGGCTTTGGTGACGCCATAACACCCGGCCCGGTGGACGCTACTTACCCGGTGTTGATTGCCGACTTTCCAGCCCCCCGGTTGCGCACCTACCCGGTCTACACAGTTGTGGCGGAAAAGTTGCACGCCATCGTGCGGCTGGGCATGACCAACAGCAGGTTGAAGGACTATCTCGACCTGTGGATTCTGTTGGACCGCGAGGCATTGGACTCTGGCATGTTGGCCAGCGCCATTGCCGCCACCTTCAACCGCCGGGGAGCCCCGTTGCCGACCGAGCTGCCGATTGGCTTGAGTGACGAGTTCGCCAACGATCAATCGCGCCAGGCGCTGTGGGCGGCGTTCCTGAAAAAGAACACTCTGGCACCTATGCCGCTGAACAAGGTGGTGAGTGCTCTGCGAACCAGGCTACAGTCCGCGCTCGCAAATGCTGCATCGAATATTGCCGGACTTGATTGAGCGCAAAAAAGTGAATTTACTATCATTTCAATAGCTGCTCACGCAAATTCCACGGGGACTACAGCCCGTTTTGGCACCGAAAAGTGCCCCAACTAGCCCTGCCACAGCATCGACACCGGTGCCGCATGCAGCTTTTCGTCAAACGGCGTGATGCGGTCATGGTCGTGCAGCACCAGGCCCTGCACAAACTTGTCCCCCACAGCGGCTTGCAGCTGGCGCAGGCCGCGCAGGTCTTGGGGGCGCACGGTGGCACTGGCTTTAACTTCGATGCCGATCACGCGCCCGCGCCGGTCTTCCAACACCAGGTCGACCTCGTCTTGCTCTTTGGTGCGAAAGTGCGAGACGCGCACGCGCTTGTCGGACCAGGTGATGAGTTTGAGCACTTCGGACACCACAAAGTTTTCCAGCAAGGGGCCCCATGCCGTGCGATCGGTGGTGCGGTCTTTCTGCAGTTGGCTGGCCGTGACATCGCGCAGCGCTGCCAGCAAGCCGGTGTCCAAAAAATGCAGTTTGGGTGTTTTGGTAAGGCGACTGACGGCGTTGTGTGACCAGGGTGGCACTTGGCGCAGCAGAAACAGCCGCTCCAATATGCCCACATATTTTTGCGCCGTGGGGGTGGTCAGCCCCAGCGCCGCGCCATAACTGCTGTGGTTGACCAACTGCCCGGCGTGGGCGGCCAGCACGTCAAGCAGGCGCGGCATACGGTCCAGCTGGTCGATGTTGGCGATGTCGCGCACGTCGCGGTCCAGAATCAGCGCCACGTAGTCTTGCAGCCAGGCTTGACGGCGGCTGGCGCTGGTGCGGCGCAGCGCCTCGGGGTAGCCACCTTGGAGCACGCACGCCATCAAATCGTCACCCACCAGTGGGTTCACCACGGCGGGCAAACCGGCACCGTCAAACAGACGGTCCAGCAGGTCGCCCCCGGTGCCAGCCAGTTCGGCCTGGGCAAAAGGCAGCAGGGTGATGACTTCAAGTCGCCCGGCAAGCGAGTCGGCCACCAAAGGCATGGCCATGAGGTTGGTGGAGCCGGTCAGCAGGAAGCGGCCCGGTGCCTGGTCTTTGTCCACGCTTTCTTTGATGGCCAGCAGCAGGTCGGGCGCGCGCTGCACTTCGTCGATCACGGCTTGCTTCAAACCACGCACGAACCCGGTGGGGTCTGAACGCGCCGCAGCCAAGGTGGCGGGGTCGTCCAGCGTGAGGTAGGGGCGGTCAATGCTGGCATACAGCCGGGCCAGCGTGGTTTTGCCCGCCTGTCGTGGCCCAACAAGCAGCACCACGCGGGTGTCTTGCAAGGCGGTAGCGATTTTGCCCTGAACATAGCGGGCGATAGCCGGACTAGATGACGTGGATGCAACGCTGGTCATGTTGTGAAATTCAAGGCGCTAAATGATTGACAAATTTTAACTTAACGTACGACCAATTTAAATTTCATCTATGGCTAGTTGAAATTGTGTATCAATTTATTCAAGATATTTGCTTTGTTTTTGATAGCTGCTTGCGCACGTTCCACGAGGGCTAAAGCCCTATTTGTCCCTCAATTCGTACCCCGTACTGCGCCCCCATCCTCCAGTCTGCGCAGCACGCCGCGCGCCAGCAGGTCGTTGATGTCACGCAGCGCCGTATCCGCAGAGCACTTGCCCAGCGTTGCCAAAACTGGGACTTATCAGCACGCCCACCAGCAGGGCATCTGCAATTGAAAAGGGGCCAAACCCGAATCACGTATGCGCTACGCTGTGGGCTTTTCCAACCTATCCCGGAACCCCAATGCAACTCGGCTACACCATCCTCTACGTGCCAGACGTACCGGCCACGCTCAAGTTTTACGAGGCGGCCTTCGGGCTCACCACCCGTTTTCTCCATGAAAGCGGGGACTACGGCGAGCTGGAGACGGGCAGCACGGCGCTGGCGTTTTCAGCCCACCGGCTGATGCAGCAACTGGGCAAGAACCCGCAGGCTGCCAACGCGCATGCGCCTTGCTTTGAGATTGCGCTGTGCACCCCAGACGTAGCCGCCGCGCTGGAGCGCGCCGTGGCCGCCGGGGCCACGCCCATTCGCCCGGTGGAGGTGATGCCCTGGGGCCAGACGATTGCCTATGTGGCCGACATCAACGGTTTTCTGGTGGAACTCTGCACGCCCACGGCTTAACCGCTACGTTTTTAATAGCTGGTTGCGCATATTCCACGAGGGCTACAGCCTGTTTTTATGCTTAAAACCATCCTCCCGCTGCGCCCGCACCGCCAGCACAAACACGGTGTCGATCCCTGCCACATCGCGGTACAGCGCCACATAGCCACGCGTGGCGCGGCCGATGACGAGTTCGCGTTTGCCGTCTTTCACGGGCCGCCCAATCTGCGGGCTGTGGGTCAGGATTTGGATGGCTTCCAGAATGTCGCCAATGCGCTGGGGAGCAGAGCCTGCGTCAAACTGGGCGATGTACTCAAAGAATCGGTCAAAGTCGTCAAAAACCTCTGGGGCCAGCTCGATGCGGGTCATGCGCGGGGTGGCATGCTGGGTCACTTGGCCAATTTGCTGGCGGCGGGTTTGCGTGCGGGCGCACCATGGGCCCGTGCCGCAAGGTAGGCTTTTGCGTCATCCCACGGCACGGTTTTGCCGCTGGATTGAATGGTGGCCCAGCGCTGGTCGGCTACTGCATTAAAGGCGTTGTCCAGCTCCACTTGCTCCACGGTTTGAGAGATGGCGTCCAGAATGAAAGCATGGGCGGTTTTTCCGGCGTGCTGTGCGGCGACGGCGATGCGGGCTTTGAGCTCGTCTTCAATTCGGATGGTGGTGGTGGACATGCTGCGGTCTTCTAGTGGATGGAAAATAATAGCACTTTAGTGCTACACAGTGTGCATGCACGCATGCCGCAAGGTACTGCAGATGCATTTTTTCTCATACATACTCTGGCAAGGCGAGCTGCACATGATTGTTGGCCGACCGTTTGTGATTCCAGTTTAGACAAATAACTTTTATGCATGCACCGTGTTCTCATGATGTCCGTACTGCTCGGCAAGAAGACTATCCCCAACTTGTAGAGACTTTATCCAAGGCGTTTGATACGGACCCGCATATCGCATGGCTGGTTCGTAGCGATGCAAAAAGAGCAAGCGCATACCGCCAGTTTTTCACGATGATGTTGCATGGTTTGGCGCAACCGCACGGTGAAATTCTCACGTCCAAAAGCTTGAATGGCGTTGCTGTGTGCTACCCCCCCGGTCGGGCCAAGATCAATCTATGGAAGCAGGCAATAGTGGCACCCCAGTTTATTCGGGCAGTGGGTTGGAATAAGCTGATTTCGCGAATGGTGGGGGTCGAAAAGATGGAGTACCACCATCTGAAGGAGCCGCACTATTATTTACAAGCCATCGGAGTCGATCCAGATGATCAGGGCAAAGGCGTAGGCCGCGCTCTGTTGAAACCTATCCTGCAGCGGTGCGACGTACAAAATACGCCCGCTTATTTGGAGACGTCCACCGCCAAGAACGTTTCCTATTACGAGGGGCATGGGTTTCAAGTGATCCAGTCATTGCAAATGCCAGACAAGGGCCCCAAGCTATGGCTGATGAAAAGAACACCTCGTTCAGACGTGCATGAAGCATTGCAGGCTGAGGCGAATTTGCTACATATTTAATAGCTGCTAGCGCACATTCTACAAGCGCTAGCGGCTTATTTGGTAGTCATTCTGCATGGCCTGCGTCATTCCGGAACCTGCACCGCCTGCGTGACATCAATATGGATCACCGCGTCGTATGTACGGCTGATCTTCAGCGGCAGGTAATGGCTGCGCTGCTCGTCGTGTGGAAAATAGTTGACGCCGATGGCGCGGTCCGGCCAGGACTGATCGAAAGCCGCCGCCAGCGCCGGGTCGCTGCGAAAGTCAATCAGAAAGGCCGGCAGCCCCATCTCATGAAAAAGACCGGGCCAGCTGTCGCGCTGGGCCGGGCGCAGGGTTTTGATGCGGTCACGGGTGGCCCAGCCCGAGGCGGCGCGCACGGTGCCGCTGTGGGTGGTGAGGCCGAGCAAAAACACCGCCTGCTCACCCAGACGTTCGCGCATGAGCTGGCCGATGGAGAGTTCGCCACTTTCGCCTTGCAGGCTGGCGCGTGCATCGCCCTGATGGGTGTTGTGCGCCCAAACCAGCACCTTGGCATGGCGCGCCAACGCCAGCTCAATGGATTCGGCCAGGAAACGCTCGCGCGCGTTCCACGAGGCCAGCGCGCCTTCGGCATAGAGCAGGCGGTAATAGGCTTCGGCACCCACCACGGCGCGGGCACTCATCATGGCTTCATTGCCGCGTGCGCTGGGCTGGCGTGCCTGCAGCGCAGCCATCTGCCGGTGGCGTGCGGCCACGCGACGGGCGCAGTTCGGCATCCAGCCGCGCAACAGATCGCGACCGTAAAGCGAGGGGTCGCGCTCAGGGCTGCGGTAGGGGGCAAAACAGCGGTAGTCGCGTCGCGCACGGGGCAATTCGGCCGGGGCGGCTACCTGCAGGTAATCCAGAACATCGTCCACGGCCTGCGGCGTTTCATAAATGTCCATGCCATACAGCCTGACGCGCTCCTGGTGCGCAGGCAGGCCGGTGTTATGCACGCGCAAAGCTTCCACAAAGGCGGCGAAGTCGGGGTGGCGCCAGGTCCAGCGCGGAAAGAGGCGAAAACCCTGCAGAACCTGGGGTGCGCTGGCTTCGCTGGCACCCTGGACATAGGCATTCAGACGCAGCGTTGGTGCCCACCCGGCCTCCAAAATGACGGCGGTAAAGCCCTTTTCTGCAATCAGGCGCTGGCTGATGCGGGCGCGCTCCTGAAAAAACTCGGCACTGCCATGGGTGGCTTCGCCCAGCATCACCACGCGGGCATCGCCAATGGAGTCCAGCAGCCGGTCGTAGTCGCGCGCTTGCTGGTGCAAGGGCTGGGCGTGCTGGCGCAGCTGGGCCAACCATTGCGCGCGTTGCGCCCCCTCATCGGCTGCTAGCGCCGATGTCATCAGGATGAAGATGCCAAGGACGGCCAGCCAACGGCGCTGCCAGATGCGGTCAGCGACTCCATGCATGGTTGAATCGTATTTTTTCACAGTCAAATTGGCCTGTAGCGCATGATTTACGGGCGCTACAAGCTATCTAATTCATAGCAAATAAACTGATTTCGTGCAGTAGCAACCGTCATGAAACGACCCGACGGAAGGATTGAGCGGCTCCATGGCTGGCCTGCGCTGGCACGCATCTATTGTTTCTTCAGCGTTTGTGGGCTTGGCACGTAGCCAAACTGGCTTGGCAAATCAGCGGCAACAGCATCCAGTGGATGCCAACGGTTTTGCTCGACCGCATTGGCTGCACAGGCCATGTCCATGGTGTGGACGAGGCCAAAGCCGGTATTGGTCTGCAGGTAAAGATGCCCATGTTCGTCAAGCAGGCAGCGCTGCATGTGCGCTGGTTTGCCGGTGTGGTCATGGATGGAGAAGTCGTCGCTGATGCGCCAAATCAGCGGCGTGGCTTCCAGTTCGACATACACACGCTGCGGACCATTTTGAAAAAACCACTGCCCGGCCGCATCCGGCTCGTAGTTGCGCTGGATGAATTCGATCAACTTGTCGTGCTTCAACTGCGAACCCTTGCTGGCCGGGGAGCCACCGGCAAACGGACCGTGCGCCTGGGCCTGGTCGTCGCGCATGAACCAATTGCCACGGGCGTCCAAGCCCAGCCAGCCATAACAATCGGGCACATTCGGCCATTTGGCAAGAGCTTGTTTGACGATGTCATCCATGGATCAAAGGGGCAGAAAAAGTTGACAGATGTGAAGCCAGCCAGCCGCCCACAGCCTGTGGCATGGAGCGCACATGGCCCGGCAAACGGCCTTGCGCAAAGCCCACGTGACCGCCATGTGCGGGCTGCCACAGGGTTACCCAGTGGCCGACATCCTTTTGGCGGGGCAGGCTCCAGGCGGGAACAAAGGGGTCGTTGCGGGCATTCACGACCAAGGCGGGAATTCGGATCTGGCGCAAATGCGGCTTGGCAGAAGCCCGGTGCCAGTAATCGTCGGTGTTCTTGAAGCCGTGCAGGGGCGCGGTGAATACATTGTCAAACTCATACAGATCACGTGCTGCGCGCAGGGCCTGCGCGTCAAACAGCCCCGGGTGCTGTGCCAGCTTCTGCAGGGCCTTTGGTTTCATGGTGTTCAAGAATTGACGGGTATAGACCAGCCGGTTAAAGCCCCGTCCAATCGCCCGGCCACTGGCGGCCAAATCCAATGGCGACGAGACACTGGCCACGGCGCTCACCACACTAGCCGCCTGCGAGCCCATTTCCTCAGCCCAGCGCAAAAGTGCATTGCCACCCAAAGAAACACCCACGGCCAGGATGGACCCCGCATGTTGCTCGCGCATGCGCGCCAAAATCCAGCCAATCTCTTCAAAATCACCCGAGTGGTACGCCCGGGGGCCGTGGTTCAGTTCGCCACTGCAGCCGCGAAAGTGGGGCACAGCATAGTTAAACCCCTGCACACGGGCAAATTCGGCAAATGCTTGCGCGTAGTGACTGGCGGATGAGCCCTCCAAGCCATGAAACATGACCAGCAAGGTTTGGCTTGGAGGTGCCTGCAGGAAGTCAACGTCAATGAAATCTCCGTCTGGCGTGCTCCAGCGCTCGCGCCGGTAAAGTGGCGTCGCACCCAGCACACGCCGTGAATACAGGGCCGGCCAGATCGTCTGCAGATTGCCGCCCGGCAACCACTTTGGCGCTACATAATTCATAGCTGCTCGCGCCTGTTTATCTTGGGCTAGCGGCATATTTCATCAATGAAGAAGTTGCGGCGTCGAAACCGCATCCTGCATCTCTTGCACACTGGCCGCACTGGCGTGATGCGCCACCATGCGCCACCCCTGTGCCGTCTTGTGATAAACGTTGGTGGCCACCACGTAAGCCATGCGGGGGCCATCCTCAGTCAGCACCTCAATACGTTCGCGCAGATTGTGAACGCTGCTGGCCAGTGACTCGATCTTGTGCAAGCCCTCGGGCCAGGCCCGGATGCAGCCATTTGAAAACAGTGTGTCAAACGCGGCGCGGATTGCGCCCATGCCGATCAGGCGCGGACCGCCCGGGTGTACGCATGAAATTTCGTCCTCATCAGCCCAGCAGGCCATGAGTTTTTCGATGTCACCGCACTGAAGTGCCTCGTAGAAGGCAGCTTCCGTATCGTCTGCCGTTCCGCCGACCGTTACCGACTGTTTTTTTGCTTTGGCCATGATGGTGCTTGCGTATTGATAAGCTCGATTTTGCCGCTATTTATGAATCGCTACATCGGCCTGCCTTTTGGTGGGCAGCGTTGAGTAAACTCAAGCACGCTCTGCGGCGGGTTTGAACATGACGAAGACTGAATTTTCCTTGGAAGGATGACTATGACACGCTGGTTTTTAGTTCTGATCACAAGCTTGGGCCTGAGCGCTTGCGGCTACAACGATTTTCAAAAATTCGATGAGCAAACCAAGTCCGCATGGAGTGAAGTGCTGAACCAGTACCAGCGCCGCGCTGATCTGGTGCCCAACATCGTGGCGACTGTCAAGGGCGAAGCTGCCTTTGAACAAGAGACACTGACCCGGGTGATTGAGGCGCGCGCCAAAGCAACTTCTATTCAGGTCAGCCCTGAAATGCTGAGCAACCCGCAAGCGCTGAATAAGTTTCAGACGGCGCAGGGCGAACTCGGCTCCGCCCTGAGTCGTTTGATGGCGGTGTCGGAGCAATACCCCAACCTCAAGGCCAACCAAGGTTTCTCGGACCTTCGGGTGCAGCTTGAAGGCACCGAAAACCGGATTACGGTGGCTCGCAACCGTTACATCCAGGCCATTCAGGCCTACAACGTGCTGGCACGCAGCTTTCCCAGCAACCTGACAGCCATGTTGTTCAGCTACCAGCCCAAGCCGACGTTTGCTGTGCAAAATGAGGCCACCATCGCCACCCCGCCGACCATCGACTTCACCAAGAAGTAACTACTTATTAGCCTTCAGGCCTTGAGCGTGTTCGCCCAATTGATCCAGCGACCGTGGCTTCGGCTCGTAAAGGGTTTGCGCTGGCCTGCTTACTGGGTTGCTGCTTGCTGTGCCCTCCTGTGCACGTTAACTTCCGCCTTTGGGCAACTGGCGGTACCTGCACTGACTGGCCATGTGGTGGACAGCACGGGCACCTTGGACGGGGCGCAACGTCTGCAATTGGAGGCAAAGCTCGCCGCATTTGAACAAAGCCGCGGCGCACAATTGGTTGTCCTTTTGGTGCCGACGACACAGCCAGAGGATATTGCCAGCTACGCCAACCGAGTCGCCAACACTTGGAAGATTGGCCGACGCGAGATCGGCGACGGCGTGCTGGTGGTGGTTGCCAAAAACGATCGAAAAATTCGAATCGAAGTGGCCAAGGCACTGGAAGGCGCTATTGCAGATCTTGCCGCCAAACGCATCATCAGTGAACTCATCACACCTCGCTTCAAAGCAAACGATTTCGCAGGCGGGCTGGAGGCGGGCACGGAGCAGCTGATGAAGTTGATCGCCGGTGAAGCCTTGCCAGCGCCCGCTGTCCAAGCGGCCAATGAAGGTGACGGTGATTTTCAATGGATCGATCTGGCTATATTTATGTTCATAGCGATGCCATTGCTTGCCGGTGTCGCGCGCAGCATCTTGGGCTCCAAGCTGGGTGCCTTGGTGACCGGAGCGTCGGTGGGAGCACTTGCCCTGTCCATCACCGCCAGCCTGTTTATCGCCGCCATCGCCGCATTCGTTGCGCTGCTTTTCGCACTTTTTTCAAGCTTCCCGCAGCGCCAGGGTGGACATGGTGTGGACAGTTGGAATTCTGGTGGCGGTGGCGTTGGGGGTGCTTGGGATGGTGATTCGAGTTCGAGTGATGGTGGCGGTTTTAGCTCCGGCGGGGGAGGCGATTTTGGTGGCGGTGGTGCCTCGGGAGACTGGTGATGAGCAACCGAATCAAACGGGTATTGAGACACCGCTGGCTCGATGAGTCAGCGGCGCAAAGGGCCATTCCTGCGGATATGCTGCAACGGCTGCGCCAAAGGGTGGCGGCAAGTGAACAGCGCCATGGCGGAGAGATTCGCATCTTTGTCGAAGGCAGTTTGCCGCTGAGTTACCTGTGGCGGCGTTTATCAACCAAGCAGATCATCCGGCAACGTGCTTTGTCCATCTTTGGCAAGCTGCGGGTTTGGGACACTGCACAGAACAATGGTGTGCTGATCTACCTGCTGCTGGCAGAACGGGCCATCGAAATCGTCGCGGATCGGGGACTGAATGGCTGTGTGAGCCCCCAGATGTGGCAGTCCATGGTGGCTCGCATGCAGGCAGCCTTTCAGGCGCAGCAATTTGAAGACGGATTAACCCAAGCGATTGATGAAGTATCGACTCTGCTGACAACACATTTTCCGGCGAAGTCCGGGCAGATCAAACCCAATGAACTTCCAGATGAGCCTGTGCTGAAGTAACGACTCAGGCTCGGGCGGACCAAAACAAAAGCCCTGATCTTCTCAGAAGCAGGGCTTTGCATAGGGTCAAGCATCCTACGAGCATTGACTTTACGTCAATGCTGTGGAGCGTTCTTTACTTTTTTTGACGGTACTTGCGCAAGGCTGCAATCTGGGCGGCCATGACGAACAATTCCGATTGCGCACGGGCAATGTCAAGCTCGCCCTTGGCGTTCTTGAGAGCTTCTTCGGCAGCCAGGCGCGCAGCGTTGGCCTTCTCGTCGTCCAGGTCCTTGCCACGAATGGCGGTGTCGGACAACACTGTCACGCATTGGGGCTGCACTTCGAGAACGCCGCCAGCCACGAAGATGAACTCTTCGCTGCCATCAGCCTTCTCAATGCGCACCGCACCTGCTTTGATACGGGTAATCAGGGGTGTGTGGCGCGGGTAAATGCCAAGCTCACCAGCTTCACCAGGCAAAGCGACAAAACGCGCTTCACCGGAGAAGATGGACTCTTCGGCACTGACCACATCAACGTGGATGGTGTTCATAATTTTCAAATTAAAGCTTTTTGGCTTTTTCGAACGCTTCGTCGATCGTGCCAACCATGTAGAACGCTTGCTCTGGCAAATGATCGCACTCACCGGCCACAATCATCTTGAAGCCGCGAATGGTCTCGGCCAGGCTGACGTACTTGCCGGGGGAGCCGGTGAACACCTCTGCCACGTGGAAAGGTTGCGACAGGAAACGCTGAATCTTGCGCGCACGTGCCACGGCCAGCTTGTCTTCCGGAGCCAACTCGTCCATGCCCAAAATCGCAATAATGTCGCGCAGTTCTTTGTAGCGCTGCAGCGTACCTTGCACCGCACGGGCAGTTTCGTAGTGGTCAGCACCAACCACCAGCGGGTCCAGCTGGCGGCTGGTCGAATCCAGTGGATCCACCGCAGGGTAAATACCGAGCGAGGCGATGTCACGGGACAACACCACGGTGGAATCCAAGTGAGCAAAGGTTGTGGCAGGGCTGGGGTCGGTCAAGTCATCGGCTGGCACGTAAACGGCCTGGATGGACGTGATGGAACCCACTTTGGTGGAGGTAATACGCTCTTGCAAGCGACCCATTTCCTCGGCCAGCGTTGGCTGGTAACCCACGGCGGAGGGCATACGACCCAGCAGCGCGGACACTTCAGTACCGGCCAAGGTGAAGCGGTAGATGTTGTCGACGAAGAACAAAACGTCTTTACCTTCGTCACGGAAAGATTCCGCAATGGTCAAGCCGGTCAAAGCCACGCGCAAACGATTGCCCGGAGGCTCATTCATCTGACCGTAAACCATGGACACTTTGGAGTCTTCCAGCTTTTCCAGGTTCACAACGCCGGAGTCAGCCATCTCGTGGTAGAAGTCATTGCCTTCGCGGGTACGCTCACCCACACCGGCAAACACGGACAAACCGCTGTGTGCCTTGGCAATGTTGTTGATCAGCTCCATCATGTTCACGGTCTTGCCCACACCGGCACCACCGAACAAACCGACCTTGCCGCCCTTGGCAAACGGGCACACCAAGTCAATCACCTTGATACCGGTTTCCAGCAATTCTTGCGATGGGTTGAGTTCATCGTAAGTGGGGGCCTTGCGGTGAATTGAAGCCTGCTTTTCCGACGCCACAGGGCCACGCTCGTCAATCGGTGAACCCAGCACGTCCATGATGCGTCCCAAGGTGGCTTTACCCACTGGAACCATGATGGGATTGGACGTGTTTTGCACGATCATTCCACGGCGCAGTCCATCGGAGGAACCGAGCGCAATCGTACGCACAATGCCGTCACCCAATTGCTGCTGCACTTCCAGCGTCAATGTGGAGCCATCCATCTTGAGCGCGTCATAAATTTTGGGCATTTGATCGCGTGGAAATTCCACGTCAACCACCGCACCGATACACTGAACAATCTTGCCTTGGACTTGAGCCATTTTTTGCTCCAAAAATAAATACGTTTAAACCGTCGCGCGTGGCCGTAGGGTCACACCGCTGCTGCACCCGCGACGATTTCCGAAAGTTCTTTCGTGATCGCTGCCTGACGCGTTTTGTTATAGACCAGCTTGAGCTCGGCAATCACACTGCCGGCGTTGTCTGTTGCTGATTTCATGGCCACCATGCGCGCCGACTGCTCGGACGCCATGTTTTCTGCCACGGCTTGATACACCAGCGCTTCCACATAGCGAACCAACAACTCGTCAATCACCGCTTGTGGATCGGGCTCATAAATGTAATCCCACCCGTGCTTGGTGCCGGTTGCGACTTCATTCGCCTGCGCTTGCGCCGACATGACACTGGCCGACAGTGGCAGCAACTGCTGCACCACCGGTTCTTGCTTCATCGTGTTGATGAAGCGCGTGTAGCAAAGGTAAACCGAGTTGATCTCACCCTTGGCATAAGCATCGAGCAGCACTTTGACAGGGCCAATCAATTTTTCGAGGTGAGGCGTATCACCCAATTGCGTTGCATGTGATACAACTTTGGCACCTACCCGGGTCAAAAACCCCAACCCCTTGTTGCCAATGGCAACCGCTTGGGCGGACACTCCAGCCGTCTGCAAATCACGCAGCTTATGGGTCACACCACGCAGCACGTTGGTGTTCATGCCGCCACACAAACCCTTGTCCGTGGTCACCACAATCAGACCTGCCGACTTGGCGTCGTTGGTCTTCATGAAGGCGTGAACGTACTCGGGATTGGCTTGCCCCAGATTGGCTGCAATATTGCGGATTTTCTCGCTGTAAGGCCGGGCCGCACGCATGCGATCCTGCGCCTTGCGCATCTTGCTGGCCGCCACCATTTCCATGGCTTTGGTGATCTTCTTGGTGTTCTCCACCGATTTGATCTTGCCGCGTATTTCCTTACCTGCTGCCATGAATGACTCCTTGTGTCTTCAGGTGCGGATCAAGCAAACGATTTTTTGAACGCAGCAACCGCAGCTGTCAATTCAGCCTCGGCAGCCTTGTCCATTGCCTTGTCTGCTTCCATCTTGGCCAACAAAGCAGCTTGCTTGTCCTTGAGGTAAGCATGCAAACCGTGTTCGAATGACAAAACCTTCTTGACGTCGATATCGTCCATGAAGCCTTTGTTCACCGCAAACAGCGTGGCTGCCATCAAGCTGATGGTAAGGGGGCTGTATTGCGCCTGCTTGAGCAATTCGGTCACACGCGCACCGCGGTCGAGCTGCTTGCGTGTGGACTCGTCCAAGTCAGAGGCGAACTGGGCGAACGCTGCCAACTCGCGGTACTGCGCCAAGTCGGTACGAATACCGCCTGACAAGCTCTTGACGAGCTTGGTTTGTGCTGCACCACCGACGCGAGACACGGAAATACCGGCGTTAATCGCAGGACGGATACCGGCATTGAACAGCGAGGTTTCCAAGAAAATCTGGCCGTCAGTGATGGAAATCACGTTGGTTGGCACGAAAGCGGACACGTCGCCGGCTTGGGTTTCAATGATGGGCAAAGCGGTCAAAGAACCGGTTTTGCCCTTCACTGCGCCTTTGGTGAAAGCTTCTACATAATCGGCGTTCACGCGAGCAGCGCGCTCCAGCAAACGGCTGTGGAGATAAAACACGTCGCCAGGATAGGCTTCACGACCTGGTGGGCGGCGCAGCAGCAAAGAGACTTGACGGTAAGCCACCGCTTGTTTGGACAGGTCGTCGTACACGATCAGCGCGTCTTCACCACGGTCACGGAAATACTCGCCCATGGTACAGCCAGAGTAGGCCGACACATACTGCATCGCCGCAGATTCAGACGCGGTAGCCGCCACCACAATGGTGTATTCCATTGCGCCAGCTTGTTCCAGAGCGCGAACCACGTTCTTGACGGAAGATGCCTTTTGACCAATCGCGACGTAAACGCAGGTCATGTTCTGACCCTTTTGGTTGATGATGGCGTCAATCGCAACCGCTGTCTTGCCGGTTTGGCGGTCACCAATGATCAACTCGCGCTGACCACGGCCCACGGGCACCATGGAGTCAATCGACTTCAGGCCGGTTTGCATCGGCTGATCCACCGACTTACGTGCAATCACGCCGGGCGCGACTTTTTCAATCACGTCGGTCATTTTGGCGTTGATCGGGCCTTTGCCGTCAATTGGCTGACCCAGTGCGTTCACCACACGGCCTTTGAGCTCGGGACCCACCGGCACTTCCAGAATACGGCCCGTGCATTTGACGGTGTCGCCTTCAGAAATATGCTCGTATGCACCCAAAATCACGGCACCCACAGAGTCACGCTCCAAGTTCAGCGCCAAGCCGTAGCTGGGCTGACCTTCGGAATCGGTTGGGAATTCGAGCATTTCGCCCTGCATCACGTCCGAGAGGCCGTGAATGCGGCAAATACCGTCGGTAACGGACACAACCGTACCTTGATTGCGAATGTTGGCGCTGGCGGACAGGCCTTCAATACGGCTCTTGATCAGTTCAGAAATTTCTGCTGGATTGAGTTGCATGGCTCTTTCCTTCTTTCGTTAATTGGGCTGGCAGTCAGGGGCTTGCGCCTCAAGCTGTCAATGCCACTTTCATTTGTTCCAGACGGGCTTTGACAGAAGAGTCAAGAACCTCATCACCCACCACCACGCGAATGCCGCCGATCAGTTCGGGCTGCAATTCAACGGACAGATTGAGCTTGCGAGCGAATCGCTTCTCCAGTACCGCAGTCAGTTCGATCTGCGCAGCACTGTCGATGGCAAATGCGCTGTAGACCACGGCGTCAGCCGAACCGCTTTGGGCGTTCTTCAATGCGCGAAACTGTTCGGCAATTTCAGGCAGAGCACTCAAGCGTCCGTTTTCGATCACAGTGCGCAAAAAATTCTTGGCCATGTCCGGCAAAGCCACATTGCCAGCAACACCAACCATCACATCAAACACCTGCGTCGATGTGACGTTCGGGTTGTCAGCAAATTGCTGGAGCTGCGGATTTTTTGCGATGTCCTTCAAAGCCTCCACCCATACCGCTGCACCAGCCAAGTCGGATGTGCAAGCCTTGAACAAGGCTTCTGCGTAAGGGCGGGCAATAGTGGCGAGTTCAGCCATGGTTGTCCTCTTACAGCTCAGTCTTCAAACGGCCAAGCAAATCAGCATGAACACCGGCATTGACTTCCTTGCGGAGAATCTGCTCGGCACCCTTGACCGCCAAAGCCGCCACTTGCTCACGGAGAGCCTCGCGGGCTTTGATGGTTTGCTGCTGTGCTTCAACCTTGGCGGCAGCAATGATCTTGTTGCCCTCTTCGATTGCTTTTGACTTGGCTTCTTCGACCATGGCCTGTCCACGGCGCTCAGCGTCCGCCAGACGGGCCGCAGACTCGGTGCGCGACTTGGCCAATTCGTCTTCTACCCGCTTGTTGGCGGAAGAAAGTTCGGACTTGGCTTTGTCGGCAGCAGCGAGGCCACTGGCGATTTTGCTGGCACGTTCGTCCAATGCAGCCGCGATGGGCGGCCACACGAACTTCATCGTGAACAGCACCAGCAATGCGAAGACGATAGCTTGCGCTACCAGTGTTCCATTAATGCTCACAGTTAATCTCCTAGTGCGAGGTTTGCAGCCAGGAATTACTTAGCAGCAGCGGCGAGAGCGCGAGCAATTTGAGCGAGGAACGGGTTGGCAGTAGCGAACCACAGAGCAATACCAGTACCGATAATGAACGCCGCGTCGATCAGACCTGCCAACACGAACATCTTGGTTTGGAGTTCGCCCATCAGTTCTGGCTGGCGTGCAGCAGCTTCGAGGTACTTGCTACCCATGATGCCGATACCGATACAAGCACCCAAAGCGCCCAGACCAATGATCAAACCAGCGGCCAGAGCAGCAAAACTAATAACTTCCATGATTCACTCCTAAATAAACAAAAAATAAAACGAAACCAAACCGAAAATTAATGCGCAGAACTAGTGAGCGTCATGCGCCTGCCCGATGTAGACCAAGGTCAACATCATGAACACGAATGCCTGCAACAAGATGATGATGATGTGGAACACTGCCCACGCCCAACCAGCCGCCACGTGCAAAAGCAAAAGCATCAGGCTACCAGGCTCTGCAGAGAAAGCCCAGGAACCACCCAGCAAAGCGATCAGCATAAATACCAACTCACCCGCATACATATTGCCAAACAACCGCATGCCATGAGAAACGGTTTTGGCAGTGAATGAAATCAATTGTTCGGCAACGTTAACCACACCCAAAATGACGGCAAACAGAGGATTTTTGCTGGTACCAAAGGGTGCAGAAACCAGTTCATGCGCCCATCCACCCAAGCCCTTGATCTTCATGTTGTAGAACAGGCAGATGAACAACACAGACACCGACAGGCCCATGGTCACCGAGAGATCGGCCGTGGGAACAACGCGCAGATAGGCGTGGTGCGGATCATGCCCGGCAGCGCCATAAATTGCGCTCCAGATCATGGGCAACAAATCCAATGGCAACAAGTCCATCGCGTTGAGCAGAAAAATCCAGACAAACACGGTGAGCGCCAAGGGCGCCACCAGCTTGCGACTGTTGGCATTATGAACAATCGACTTGGCCTGCCCATCGACCATTTCCATCAAAATTTCGACCGCAGCCTGAAAACGCCCCGGCACGCCGGCGGTGGCTTTGCTGGCGGCTTTCCAAAGCAGGAAACAACCAATCAAACCCAGCGAAATAGAGAAAAACAAGGAATCAAGATTGAAGACAGTGAAATCAACGATTTCGGTCTGCGGCTTGTTTTGCCAGTGCGTCAGATGGTGAACAATATATTCACTGGCTGTCGGAGCGTTTGCTTCTGCGGACATTGTTAAATCTTTAATTTACTTTCAGCTTCAAGTTCGCCCGATATGGATCAGGCGAAGCATCAACCAAAACTACGTTTTCGTTCAGGACGCCACAACAGCGCCACCCAATAAACCTTCATGGTCACGATCAAGCCAATCAGCAAGGCCAACCAATCCAGATCCACAATCAAGCGTGGTGCCGCAGCCAACAAACCGACACTGACGGCAATCTTGACTGCTTCCCACACAAAAAAACCAAAACCAGCCGTCATCGCATTGATGGACGAGAACTGACTCATCAAGCCTCGCGCAAACAGCACGGCCGGGATTATCACCGCCAACGCGCCGTAGCCCGCCGACAAACCCACTACCCCGCGCCCAGTTAAGCCCCAAGCAGCAAAAGCCACCAAAAAACCCACCACCGCTTGCACACCCACAATCCGCCACGGCGACACCGAAGGATTCAATTCACGCAGTGCCTGCACCTCTTGCGCCGTCAGACGCTTGAACTCCAGCTCTTCAGACTCATCTGATTCATAGTCTGCAACAGGCGCGATTTTTGACATATCAAATTACACGCAGGTTATAAAGAGCAAGCACTTGGCAGTTATCGCAAAGCCTTAGATTATACGTAGAAACCCGCATTTTTTTAGAGCCTGTGGCCGATAATTGACTTCTTATGCGATCGCCAACACCTTTTGTCCCCTTTTGAGATTGAACATTCCGTGCCCAGCCCCCCTACGTCCACCACCGATTCGCTGATTCAATATCCCTCTCAATTTCCGATTAAAGTCATGGGACTCAAAGTCGAGGGTTTGGTGCATGCCATCACGGTTATTGCGAAAGCATTCGACCCGGCATTTGATGCAGCCACCATCGAACTGAGGGAAAGCAAAGGTGGCAAATACTTAGGTGTCACCATCACCATCACCGCCACCAGCCGCGAGCAACTCGACGAGTTGTACCGCACGCTCTCCACCCATCCGATGGTCAAGGTAGTGCTGTAAGCGAATGGAGATGACAGTCGCGATCCTGGGCCGCGTGGACTACCAGCCCACTTACGCTGCCATGCAGGAATTTACAAACCAAAGAGGGCTGCAGCCCCCGGAAAACGTGTGCGACAAGCTATGGATTTGTGAGCATCCGCCGGTCTATACCCAAGGGCTGGCTGGCAAGGTGGAACACATCGTCAACCCAGGCGATATTGCAGTGGTGCAAACCAACCGGGGTGGCCAAGTGACTTACCACGGACCTGGCCAAGTGGTAGCGTATCCGTTGATCGATTTGAATCGCGCCGGCTATTTCGTCAAGGAATATGTTTACCGCATTGAAGAAGCGGTGATTCGCACGCTGCTGCACTTTGGCGTGACCGGCCACCGTGTCGCCAACGCACCTGGCATTTATGTACGACTGGACGACCCGTTCGGCCATGCGCCACTGGCGCAGCGCCCCATGAAAGACACCAAAGCAGCCCCCCCCGATTTCACAGGCTTGGGCAAAATCGCCGCGCTGGGCATCAAGGTCAGCCGCAACTGCACCTACCACGGCGTGGCACTGAATGTGGCGATGGACTTGGAGCCCTACTTACGCATCAACCCCTGCGGGTACAAAGGACTGCGCACCATTGACCTGCGACTGCTGGGCGTACATGCCAGCTGGGACGAAGCCGCTGGCGTGCTGGCCAACAAGCTGGCAGCTTATCTGGTGCCGTGATCGGCAAAATTTTTATGTAAGAAATGTGCGCCTTCGCCGACCAAGGTTGCAAAGAAGGTCATTTGCACCTGCCCTGATTCAACTTCACGCAGTACCGTTTTCAAGGAGTTTTCATGTTCAAACGTCGCCCTTTTTTACTCAGTCTGGCACTTGGAATGTCGCTGTTGATGGGCAGCGCCCACGCTCTTACCATCAAACCCTTCAGCGCCACTGAACTGGCCGCCGCCCAAGACTCAGGCGCGGCGGTAGCCATTCACTTCCATGCGGCGTGGTGTCCGACCTGCCACGTCCAAAGCCAAGCGCTCCAGCGTCTCAAAACTGACCCCAGCCTGAACGCCGTTACCGTGCTGGTGGCCAACTATGACCAAGACAAAGCGCTGATGAAACAATTAAATGTACGCTCGCAGTCCACATTGGTCGTATTCAAAGGAAAAACCGAAGTGGTACGCGACAGCGGCAGCACAGAACTGGCCAAACTGCAGTCTTTGCTGATTCAGGGTCTGTAAGAGTTGCCCGCAGCAGCCAGCCAGCCCGAAGCCACCCAACCTAACACTCACGATGCCAACGCCGCTGAAAATTACTCACAGTCAAGTTACCCTGCCCAGATGGAGTGGACAAAACGATGAGCGCGAAAAGTGGGATGAATGCCGCTTTCGTTACGGCCTGCATCTTCGTCGTTTAGAAACTTACGATTCTTGATTGCTCGAACGCCGCTTCTTCGTGCTACCAAGTCATATGTACAACTCCTTGGGCGGAACCACAACCCGCAAGCTAAATTGCTGTTGCTATGCACACCTCACCCCTTCTTCTTATTCAAAAAAAAAGGGGTGAGGCCGGACAGTGAACGTGGTGAAGCTTTTGCAGCCGGCGGGCTGGGAGGCGGGTTGGTCATGCCCGTCTGTGTAGCCGGTGGATTGCGGGCAGACGCCCAATGTACCCACCAGCACACTGGGCGCAGGCCACAAAGACTATTTCAATGCAATATTGAAGGCACCCGCAGCGCACGCTTCTGAGTAAGTGTATTTGAGGTTTGCCGCACCGGCTACACCATTTGCACCTGCAACGGATTGGTTCAAAGCAGCGTTACTGGCCGAGCAGGAACCCGCTGCAATACCGGTCACGCACACATTCATATTTAGTGGAATAGAAAAGCTTTGTCCAGCTGCGGTTTGACTAATGGTGCCTTGCACATTAACCCCACAGGTGCCGGTGCCACCGCCTGCGCCCGAGCCGGTGACGGTGGTGTCGGTACCGGTGGTTGTGACGGTTAAATCGGTGCCACCCGAACCGCCGCCCGCAACTGTGGTCGTAGCTGTGCCATTGCTAAAGGAATAGGTCACGTTTTTACCAGACACCGTGGCATAAGCCGCGCTGTAATCACCAGAAAATTGGGCCGATTTGTAGGCTTCATTTACAAGTTTATTCAAATCTACAGCTTTGTTGGTGTTCAGGTATTTGGACAACGAAGCCAGCGCTTGTCCATAGGCATTTTGAGTTCCTGTGACGACAGGCAGGGTGGTGGTCAAATCCACACCCGTTAACTGAAACTGGTTGGCCAGACTGGCCGCCTGGGTTTTAAACGCTGCTGAAGTGACCGGTGTGCTGGTTGTAGGAAATGCGCTGGTAAATGCCATTGTGGTAATGGGGGTAACCACGCCACTGACCTTGGCACCGTTGGCTGCTAGCACGGCTTTCAGGGGCGCTGCAAGTGCGGTTTTGACTTGCGTGGCTTCGTCGGTGTAGGTGCCGCCCGTTACTTCCACGACCACATCGCCGATGAAATTAATATCCAGCTTATATGTTCCGTCCGAGTTAGTTGTGGTTGTACCCAGAATCGCGCCGTCGCTGGCCTTTTTAACGGTAACTGTGGCCCCATCCACCGGGCCTTTGACCGCGGCGCCTTCAATCGTGGTAGGGGTAGCAGGGGCAGTTGGCGTGTTTGATCCCGGAACAACTGTATCGGAGCCGCCCCCGCACGCCACCAAAAAAGCAGCCATTGAACACGCGGTTAGAGAAAATAAAAATGATGAACGCATAAAACCTCTCGAAAAAATGATGTGTAACTGTTGCGAACAGTAAATAAATTCGGCTACAGCGTTATAAGTATGACACGACTCGGTTGTGATAAATCTGTATGGGCGCGCTGTGTCAAATGCTTGGCGAAAAGAGTGCATTCCCGGTTATGACGGATGCAGTGGAAAATCGGGACGGTATTTATTCCTCATCCAAAGGTCCGGGCATGACAACACTTGATTTTCTGGTTCGCAAAGACCAGCTCACCACCACTGAACTGCGCGCCACACCCGAGTTGCTGCTTAGCAGCGGCCAGGTACGCGTGCGTATTGACAAATTTGCACTGACTTCCAACAACATCACCTACGCCGCCTTTGGTGAGGCAATGAACTACTGGGCGTTTTTTCCGGTCGATGGCCCAGAGCACGAGGCTTGGGGCCGCATACCCGTCTGGGGTTTTGCCACCGTTGTGCAGTCCATGCATCCCGACTTGGCAGTGGGCGAAAAGCTCTATGGGTACTACCCCATGTCCAGCAGCGTGGTCTTGCAACCCACCCGGGTGTCGGCCGCCGGTTTTTCCGATGCCGCAGCCCACCGGGCCAGCCTGCACCCGGTCTACAACCAGTATGTGCACTGCAGCGCCGACCCGTTTTACACCGCCGACAGCGAAGACACGCAGGCCTTGCTGCGGCCCTTGTTCATCACCTCATGGCTGATTGATGACTTTTTGGCCGACAACGACTTCTTTGGTGCGGTCGCCCCTGGGGAACAAGCCGGGGTCATGCTGCTGTCCAGCGCGTCGAGCAAAACAGCCTATGGCACCGCGTTCCAGCTCGCACAGCGTCAGGGCCTTGAAGTCGTTGGCCTGACCTCGCGGGGCAACGTTGAATTTTGCGAAAGCCTGGGTTGCTACCACCGCGTTCTTGCCTACGACCAGCTCGACCAAATTCGGGCCGATGCGCCTTGCGTGTACGTCGACTTTGCCGGCAGTGCGGACCTGCGCCGCGCCATTCACACCCGTTTCACCAAGCTGAAGTTCAGCAGTTCGATTGGCGGCACCCACGTCGATCAATTGGGCGGCGGCAAAGACCTGCCCGGCCCACGCGCCACGCTGTTTTTTGCGCCAGCCCAGATCAAAAAGCGCAGCACCGACTGGGGCGCAGCTGCTTTGGGCCAGCGCCTGGTACAGGCCTGGCAGGCTTTTGCCGCCAAAGTAAACGACCCGGCCGGGGCTTGGCTGGTGGCTGAGCACCACCAAGGCTCGGCGGCGGTCACAGCGGCTTACCAACAGGTGCTGGGCGGACGCGGTGATCCGCGCAAGGGCCACATGCTGTCATTGAACTGAGGACGCGTGTTTGTTGAGGGCGCACTTGCCAGCCTCAAAACTGCAATTTGACATAATCATTGAGGCCCAAGCGACAAGCACCTGCCCTCAATGCAAACCCTGAAAATACTTCTTGTTGAAGACGAACAGGCCATCGCCGACACCCTCCTTTATGCCTTGGGCAGTGAGGGCTTCAGCGTACGCCATGTTCTGCTGGGGCGCGAGGCTTTGCCTGCGCACATCGCCTCCCCGTTCGACCTGATCATTCTGGATGTGGGTCTGCCAGACACTACCGGCTTTGAAATCATCAAGGCCTTGCGCGCCGACCCCGCCGGACGCGATGTGCCGGTGATTTTTCTTACCGCCCGCGCGGACGAAATCGACCGCGTTCTTGGCTTGGAGCTGGGCGCGGACGACTACGTGGTTAAACCGTTTTCACCGCGCGAGGTGGCTGCACGGGTGCGCGCCATTGTGCGCCGCGAGGCCCGCTTTCGCACCAGCAACGAGCCACCTACGGCCCTCTGGCGGCACGATCCCGATGCCATGCGCATCGAGTTTCATGGGCAAGCGCTTGCCATGACGCGTTATGAATACTTGCTGCTCGCTCTCTTGCTGTCAGCGCCCGGCCGCGTTTTTACCCGTGAGCAGATCATGAGCCGCGTCTGGGCCCATGCACCCGACACCGATGACCGCAGCATCGACACCCATGTCAAAACCTTGCGCGCCAAGCTGCGCGCCATTGCCCCCCAAAGCGATCCGATTCAAACCCATCGCGGAACCGGCTACAGCCTGCTGCCATGAAGCTTTGGGCGCGTGTTTTTCTGGGCTATTTTTTGATTGTGGGCTTGTCTGGCTGGTTTTTGCTCAGGGTGTTTGTCTCTGAAGTCAAACCGGGTGTGCGCGACGCGGTGGAAGATGTCATGGTGGATACGGCCCATCTGTTGGCCGAACTGGCACGCGACGAACTTTTAAGCCATGGCCTGGCGGACGGGCGATTTGCCCGCAGTGTTGAAGCCTATCGCCAACGCCCGGTTCAGGCCGAAATTTGGGGGCTGAACAAACAAACGCTTGATTTTCGAATTTATGTGACCGACGCGGCGGGCATCGTGCGCTACGACTCGGAGCACAAGGCGGTTGGCGAAAACTACTCCAACTGGCGCGACGTCGCGCGCACCTTGCGCGGCGCGTATGGCACGCGCTCCACGCGCGAAGACCCGGACGATCAAAACAGCAGCGTCATGCACGTTGCGGCGGCGATTCGCAGCGAGGGCCGCATCATCGGCGTGGTCACCGTGGCCAAGCCCTCACGCACCCTGGCGCCGATCATCTCGCGCGGAGAAAATGCGGTGCTGCGCCAAGGCTTTATTTTGCTGGGCGTCACGCTGCTGATCGGCGGTGCGTTTACCGCCTGGCTGACGCTGTCCATGGGGCGTTTGGTGCGTTACGCGCAGCGGCTGGCGGCCGGCAGTTCTGCCGAGCCGCCTTCTCGCGGGCGCGATGAAATTGGCGAGTTGTCGCGCGCGCTGGCGCAGTTGCGCAACGAGGTCGACGGGAGGGCTTACGTTGAACACTATGTTCAGCATCTGACGCACGAAATGAAAAGCCCCTTGGCCGCCATTCGCGGCGCGGCTGAATTGCTGGCCGAGCCTGATTTGCCACCTGAGCAGCGCAGTCGGTTCATCACCAACGTGCAGACCCAAAGCGAGCGCCTGCAGGCCTTGATTGACAAGCTCTTGCGACTGGCCCAGCTGGAGCAGCAGCGTGAACTGGAGGCCCCTACCCTGCTCAACGTGGCCGCGCTGTTCGCTGAACTTGAGCAAGCGATGGCACCACTGGCAGCACGGCGCTCACTGCGCCTGCAGTTTTCTGCCACCCCAGAGCTGCAGCTCTGGGGCGACCCTTTCTTGCTGAGTCTGGCCATGATCAACCTGATTCAAAACGCGCTGGATTTTTCACCCCCTGGCGGCTTGGTGACCTGCAGTGCAGAAGTTGACGAAACGCAGGTTCACCTGGAAGTACGTGATGAAGGCCCTGGCATTGCAGCGTTTGCGGCACCGCGTGTTTTTGAACGCTTTTTTTCGCTGCCACGCCCCGACGGAAGCCCCAAAAGCACTGGTTTGGGGCTGGCGCTGGTTCAAGAAATCGCCACGCTGCACGGCGGAAGCATTGCGCTGGAAAACAGGGCTGCTGGCGGCACCCTGGCACGGCTCAGCGTGGCACGGCACAGCTGCAAAAAAACCCGAAAAGGCTGAAAACTTCAGAAATTCAGGGTTTTCACACGGCCTTCACACGCAGCGCACACGGCCTGCATGCGCCCCTCACATCGGCTCCCCATACTCGGTTTTCACCCAACCTTTGAGGAGATGATGAATGAAAAATTTGCTTTTGCAGAAATGCGCCCTGGTGGCGTTTATCGGTGCGCTCTTGATGATTCCGCTGGCCATGATTGAACGCACCATTGACGAACGCACCATGCACCGGGCGCAAGCCATTGAAGCCATTGCGGCCAGCACGGCGGGCGAACAATCCATCGTCGGGCCGGTCATGACGGTGCCGGTCGAGGAGGAATACGACGACGAATTGGTCGAAGTGATCAACGGCGAATCCAAGAAAAAATTGACCCGTCGCAAGCGTTTGCATACTTTGACCGTGATGCCACGGCAGGTTCATATTGATGGTGGCCTGAATGTCGAAAAGCGGGCCTACGGCCTGCATGAGACGGCAGTGTTCGAGCTTCAAGGCAAGATTTCCGGCAGTTTTGAAACGCCCGGACTGGCGGCCTTGCCAGCACTGGGCCCCAACGCGCACTTGACGTGGGGAACGCCCACCGTGTCAGTCGGTATTGCAGACCCCCGTGGCATCACGGGTGAGCCCAAGATCACGCTCGGGGGCCAAGCCTTGAGTCTGCGCCCCGGTGCGCATGTCAAAGGGATGAAAACCGGATTTCATGCGACGGCCCCGTCCGCGCTGAGCGAAAAGGCAGAAACCATGGCGTTTCGCATTGACTTGAGTCTGGCTGGCACCGGCACACTGGGCTTGGTGCCCCTGGGTGAAGTCTCCACCGCCGAATTGCGCGGCAACTGGCCCCACCCCAGCTTTTCGGGCGATTTTTTGCCCCGCAGCCGGGATGTTGGCGCGGCTGGTTTTACCGCCCGCTGGAGCACGACGGCGCTGGCATCCAATGCTCAAACATCAACGCCCGAAAGCAGGGCCAAGGGGTTTCAGGTTCGGCTGATCGACCCGGTCGATGTCTACCGGCAGGCACTGCGGGCCGTCAAGTACGGCATCTTGTTCATTGTGTTGACCTTCTCGGCATTTTTCATGTTCGAGCAACTGAGAAACTTGCCGATTCACCCCATCCAATACCTGCTGGTGGGCCTGGCACAAGCGGTTTTCTTTTTGCTGCTCACCAGCCTTTCGGAGCATATTTCTTTCTCCCTGGCCTACCTGGTGGCGGCGAGCGGGTCGATCGGGCTGATTGGCATTTATCTGGCGGCCATTTTGCGCGGCTGGCGCCGTGGTCTGGGCTTTACCGCCGCCCTGTCCCTACTGTACGGCGCACTGTTTGGCATTTTGCGTTCGGAACAAAATGCCTTGCTGCTGGGCTCACTCTTGTTGTTTGTGGCACTGGCCGCGCTGATGCTGGGCACCCGCCGCATCGACTGGTACCGCATGGGCAGCTTGCCGGGCAGTGCCTCAACGGTCAGTGCCGGATGAAGCACATGGCCTGTGTGCCGGGTTCATCCTATAACGCGAATATAGTTGCAATTTGGCCTTTTGCGCACGTGGAACGTGCGCAGGCAGCTACTAAATTGCTAGCAAATTCAAGATTTACCTGGCGTATCGCAATGTCCAGAACATAAAAAATGCTGTTGAAACAGGACTCAGCTCGATAAGTTGGACATCAATTCCATCTGTGACCAGGCCTGTGAACGCATGCATGAAATTGCATGCATGCGTTCAACATGCCCAATCAAACGGGGCCGGGGGGGGGCGGGCCGGCGCGGGGGGCCCGCGGCGCGGCCCGGCGCCGCTGCCCGGGCGGGGGTGGGGGGGGGGCCCCCCGGGCGCGCGCCCCGCGCGGGGCCCCCCGCGGGGGGCGTCCCGCCCCAACTGGTGGCCGAGCCGGGGGCAAAATAAATTTTTATTGTCTTGGTGGGGGTGGTGGTAGAAAGGGGGGGGCCCGCGGGGCCGGGGCAAGCCAGCAACTTCAGCCCCGGCGGCAGGGATTCGCCAAACATGCGCTGCTGGGTGCTTTCATCAAGCTGAACATGCTCACGCACCATGCGCGACCAGATGGCGGGGGCGTGGATGGCGGCCAGCCGGGGGATGATTTTTTCGCGCAGGTCCAGCGACAAATCACGCGCACGGTCGCCGGTGACGCGGGCCAGGTGGGTGGCGGCAAAGGCAGCAGGTTCGACGCGCTTCCAGTCGAGTGAGAGCAGAGTTTCAACCCAGCTGCTTGCCACCTCTAACGGCACCACGTCATGGCTGTTGCCGTAAAACGGCTGGCGCGCACCCAGGCGGCCCAGCGCCCACAGGTAGCGGCTGTCATGAGCCCCTGCCTTGCCACCGCTGTGTGCTTGCTTGACCTGAGTTTTATGGAAACGGTCGAGCAGCCAGTGGCCGATTTCGGCCTTGTAGTCCACCGGGATGCGCTCCAGCGCTGCACCCAGGCGCAGCATGTCGTCTTCGCTGCCCTTGACGGGTTTACTCGCAAGCGCCTCGTCGTCTGTTTTTTCAGCGCCGTGTTCCTGCATATGCAGGTTGAAGGCGAACGCATCGAGCAGGCGCAGCTGTTCGGGCGCGCCCAAACCGCCTGCCACCCGCCGCCAGAGCGTCCACCATTCAGCACTCACCTGTTTGTCTTTGGAGTGCTGCACCCCCAGCGGGTACTGGCTCCAGAGTTGCTGCACGCGCCAGCCATCCAGCGGGTCACCACAACCGGGGCGCAGGCAAAACCCTGCCAGGTTGAGCCAAACCCGTTCGTGCTCGGCCGAACGACGCCGACCCTTGGCGCGCTGCCACAGGGCATCGAACAGCTGGCGCAAGAGTGGCGTGGGCCACTGCTCACGCTCGCCCAAAAGCTGATCGAGCCCGGCGCGTAATTGCGTCACGTCTTTCGGCGTCACGCCTTTGGCACTGGCACCAAAAATGCGTTCGATTTTTTCGATGGCTTGGGCGGCGCGGGGGTGGGAGCCTGAGGCTTTGCCGTCCGGGGCATCCGCTGCCAAAGCGCCCTCGCCCGGCTGCTGGCGCAGGTCAAACTCCAGCCGCCAGCGCTGGGCGGGGTCGGCCAGGCTCACACAGTGCATCTCCAAGGTGCCTACTTCGGTGAGTGCGGTGCTCAGTTGCACCGGCAATTCTTTCTTGCCATTTAGGGCTGTAGCGCACGTACTGTCTGCGGGAGCAGCATCCAAAACCATAGCAATTGGCGGCAGGCGGACAAAGCTGTCCAGGTCCAGATCAATCAGCTCACCCAAGCCATGCGGCGCGTGGTTTGCTCCGTCGGTTGTGGTTGATAACAGGTGAAAACGCACCGGCTGGCCCAGGCGCAGGGCGAAGGTGCGCCCCGCCAGCAGCGTCTCCTGCCCCGGCTCGCTGCCGCGCGGCAGGATGCAAATGCCACGGGGTTGTGATTTTTTGCCGGTGGCGTCATCGAGCAACAAAAAATAACTGCGCGCCGAGCCACCACCGATTTTGGGGGCGAAACCTTGCTGCGACAGGGCATAAGCCACTGCGCCACGGGCCACGGCCACGTCCGGGTTGTCGTTGTGCAAGAGCTGCAGGGGGGCACCGCGCCAGCTCTCCAGCGTGGTCTGCAGGCGCTGAGCCAAAGCGTGGGCGCGAAACACGCCGCCGTTGAGCAGCAGGGCATCGGGCATCTGCGCGGCGTGCTGGCGCAAAAAGTCGGCAATGTGGCGGGTAATGGCCGGGTCGCGTGCAAACGGCAGGCCAAACTCGACAATGCCGCCGCGCCCCTGTTTGGCGCAGTCACTGGCGGCAACCTGCGGGAAAAAGCCGTCCACAATGAGCTGCTCAACTTCCTGGCGCAACAAGGTCACGGAGCGGCTTGAGCCAATCAGGCGCGAGCCACTGCCCAGCAGCGTGATCTGCGTTTGTTCGGGCGCGTCCAGCGCCAGCAATTGCTCTTTGGCGGCGCGGCAGCGCTCCAGCAACTGGGCCAGGGCGCTGGCCGACAGACGTGCGGCGGATGGGCTGGTGCCGTTCAGGCGCGACTCCACCCCATGCGCCATCGCCAGGTCCATGTTGTCGCCGCCCAGCATCAGGTGGTTGCCCACGCCAATGCGGGTCAGCACCGGCTCGCCCTCCACCATCTCGACCTTGATCAAACTCAGATCGGTGGTTCCACCGCCCACATCCACCACCAGAATCAACTGCGTCGTGGTCAGCTCTTTTTTGAGAGTGCTGCGGTGGCGAAAGAGCCAGTCGTAAAAAGCGGCCTGCGGCTCTTCCAGCAGGCGCAGCTGTGGCAAACCAGCCTCGCGCGCAGCCGTTACAACCAAGGTGCGCGCTCCTTCATCAAACGAGGCTGGCACCGTGAGCACAATGTCTTGCTGCGCCAAAGGGTGCTTGGGAAATTTGGCATCCCACGCGGCGCGCACATGGGCCAGGTAGCTGGCGCTGGCCTGCACCGGGGAGACCTTGGGCACATCCGGCGGCGCGCCCCAGGGCAGGATGGGCGCAAGACGGTCCACCGCCGTGTGCGACAGCCAGCTTTTGGCACTGGCCACCATGCGGCCCGGCACCTGCGCCCCTAACTTGCGCGCCAGTCGGCCTATCACGGCGGGTGCCTGTGCAGCCTCGGCGGCAGGTGTCCAAGGCAATTGCAACTCACCCGCAGCCAATTCACCAGGAGCCGGGTGGTAGCGTACCGAGGGCAGCAGGGGCAAAGCTGCGACCTCGCCGGGAGCTACCAGCTGTTCAATCTCCAGCAATTGAACCGCAGGCACACCACCGCGAGCGCCTTTGCGCGGCGCATAGGCCACCACCGTGTGGGTGGTGCCCAAGTCAATGCCAACGATGTAGTGGGACATTCAGTGCTTCAGGAAGGTGGCAAGCGCGGCAAACGAAGCGATCAGTGCTTGCCGCGCACGTCAAACTCCACTTTCCAGTGCTCGTCGCTGTCTATGGCCACGGCGGTCAGCTCCAGCGTGCCGGTTTCCAGGGCGACGGCGCGCAGCTTGACCTGCACCACATCACCCGCCTGACGGCCCTCTGCCGGCAAGGTGGCGTGGATTTCGCCCAGCTCCTGCAGCTCATCCGGCTGCCAGAAGTCGAGCATCGTGCCAAGTGTGTCCTGACGCCGCACCGAGGAGCCAAAGAAGCGCAGATGCACCGGCTCGCCCACCACCAGCCCCAAGGCCAGGTCCAGCAAATCGGTCTGCGTGCCCTCTTCCATGCCAAACGGAGCCACACACAGGGCCTGCACCGGCGGCTCGACACCCGGAATGGCAGGCATGGACGACTCCACCGCCACGTAATAGGCCTGCGCCGTGCCGCCGCGAATACGCACGCCCTTGCCACGGCGCACATAGCCGTAATAGGCCGCACCGTGGGCCACGGCCAAGTCCATATCGGCACCAGAAAGCCTGCGCGCCGGTGCGGCACCTTCAACCGCCAGCCAACTGTTGAGCACGGCCAGTGTTCGGCTGCTCAAAATGTCGGACTTGAACACGCCGCCATTGAACAGTACCGCCGTGGGGTGCAAAAAGCTCGCGGCAGCATCAATCTGACCCGCAAAGCCTTCCAGCTCGGCAGCGGCCCCCACCTGACGGCCCAGCAAGGCAGCCAAGTGGCGCGTGACGCCGGCGTCTTGCGCGTAGGGCAGGCCCAGTTGGGTCAGGCCAGCGCGCGTGCGGCTGACCGGGCGGGCATCCAAGGCGACTTCGGGGAAGAAGCCCTCCACCAGCGTGGCGCGCACTTCCTGCTGGGTCAGCTCGGTGCGCACCGTGCCGCCAATCAGTTTGGAGCCCCGGCTGGGCACCACGATGGGCAGCGCCTCCAGCGTCGAGTCGCTCAACAAACGCTCCTTGGCCGTGCGGCAGGCATGGTTGAGCGCGCGCATTTGCCACGCATCCAGGCGCGTGCCGGTTTGGGCCACTTTTTGCGCCACCACGTGCGCCAACGTCAAATCCATGTTGTCGCCGCCCAGCAAAATGTGGTCGCCCACCGCAATGCGGTGCAGCTCCATGTTGCCCTCGCGCTCCAGCACTGTCATCAGCGAAAAGTCGCTGGTGCCGCCACCCACGTCAATCACCAAAATGATGTCGCCCGGTTTGACTTCTTTGCGCCAAGCGCCCGTGCTGGCCTGAATCCAGTTGTACAGGGCCGCCTGCGGCTCTTCCAGCAGGGTCAGCGCGCCATAACCGGCAGCGCGGGCAGCCTGCAGCGTCAGCTCGCGCGCGGCCGGGTCGAACGAGGCCGGAATGGTGACGGTTACGTCCTGTGCGTCAAACGGTGCGTCCGGGTGGGCATGGTTCCACGCTGCCCGCAAGTGCGCCAGGTAGCGGGTAGAGGCCTCCAGCGGCGACAGGCGCGGCACTTCGGGCGGGGCGTCATGCGGCAAGATCGGCGCAGTGCGGTCCACACCGGGGTGGCACAGCCAGCTTTTGGCGCTGGAGACCAGCCGGATCGGCGTTTGTGCGCCCCGGCTGCGCGCCAACTCACCCACGGCATGGTCTTGTGCATCGCTCCACGGCAAGGTCAGGTCACCCTTGGCGAGTTCATCGGCATGGGGCAGGTACAAAAAGGACGGCAACAGGGGCAAGGACTCCACCGCACCCGGCGCGGTGAGCTGGGGAATGCCCAACACGCCATAACTGGTTTTCTCGCCATCACTGGCGGCAAGGTCCACGCAGGCCAGGGCGCAGTGGGTGGTGCCCAGGTCGATGCCGATGGAAAAACGCGGCTCGTGGACGGACAAACGCGGCTCGCTCAGCTCGGTCTTCTCGGTCACAGCTCCACCTCGGCTTGCGCCAGCACGGAGGCATCGTGGCCAGTGGCCAGCTTGGGCAGGCGCACCTCGGTGGCGCGCCAGCCGCGATGGCTCAGGCTGCAATTGAACGGCGGCTGCCCCACCACATTGCCGGTCAGGCGCACCGCTTGGGCATCAAAACCGGCACTCAAGGTGATGCGAGCACCTTCGGCCTCGGCACGCACCGGCACCAGGGTGAAATGCTCGCGCAGCACCTTGCTGCAGCCCTCATGCACCACACGGGCGGCAGCGCCCACATCGGCGTCGCTATAGCTGCTCAAATTTTCCTGCGTGAAGTCGATCAGCCGCGCTTCGCGCTGGAACAGGGCCAGCAACTGCAAGGCGGCGTCACTGTTGGCAACTTTCAGGGGAGCTGGCGCGGGGGCCGGGGTTGGTGCTGCAGGCGGGGCGACCGGGGCCGAGGTGACCTCACCCTGCGGGGCCAGACGCAGGGCTGAAAACCGTGCGGCCAGCTGCGGGTTGGTCAAAATGGCGAAAAAAGCGCTGATGGCGAGGGCCAAACGGCCTAAAAACGAAAGATTTTCGGCCTGGGCGGCCGTTTGGGGGGTCGGTTGGGTCATCAAAGGGTTCCTGAGTGGTTCACAGCGGTGCCCAATTGGGCAATTACCAGAGTGGGATTTTATGAATCTCAGTGTAAACCCTGATGGGTCAGCCATCAGGACGACACCCCCACGGCGAGTGTTGACATGAGCGCCGTACGGGCAGCGGGCATGGTGCCGCTGGTTTAAAGGATGGAAATTAGCGCAGTTTGCTATCTTTTTTATAGCTGCCTGCGCAAGTACTGCATGCGGAAAAGGCTGATTTGGCACTTAATTTTTGCAGACTCGACGCCAGCAAAGACAGCCACCCCCACTTTTTATGTCAGGCAAGGGCCGCTTGCCTGACCCTGCGCGCATCAGACACCACATCCGGTGCCACCACCTCCTGCTCAATCGCGCCAAAAATGCTTTGTCCGTCCGCGTTCTTCATTTCAATACGGATGGTGTCGCCGTATTTCATGTAGTCGGTGGCAGGCTGGCCGTCTTGCAGGGTCTCCATGGCGCGCTTTTCCAGGATGCAGGGGTAGCCCTTGGGCCACTGGGTGCGGCCTTTGACCGACACGCCCTTGTTGCTGACAGCTCCCGAGCCAAGGATGGTGCCGGCGCGCAGGTTGCGGGTGGTGCAGGCGTGGGCCAGCAGCTGACCAAAGTGAAACGCCATCTCCGGCCCGGCATCGCACAGGCCCACTTTGCGGCCATTCCAGGTGCTTTGCAGCGGCAGATGCACGCGCCCTTTGCGCCAGGCGTCACCCAGCTCATCGGGGGTCACCACCACCGGGCTGAACGCGCAAGCTGGCTGGCTCAGGAAAAATCCGACACCTTTGTCCAGTTCAGCATCCATCAGCGTGCGCAGGCTCACATCATTGGTCAACATCAGCAGCCGGATGCCGTCCAGCGCCTGCTCAGGGCTTGCGCCCATGCGCACATCAGCGGTGATGACGGCCAGCCCAGCTTCAAAGTCGATGCCATAGGCTTCGCTGGCGCACACCACATCGTCGCACGGCCCCAGAAAGTCATCGCTGCAGTGCTGGAACAGCACAGGCTCGGTGTACACGCTGGCGGGCACTTCACCGCCACGGGCCAGGCGCACCAGTTCAACATGGTTGAGGTAGGCCGAGCCATTCACCCGCTGGTAAGCGCGTGGCAGCGGTGCCATGCATTGTTTGGGATCGAAGGCAAAGGCGTGCCGCGTTTTGCCGCTGTTGAGAAGGTCGCTCAGGTCCTGTAACTGCGGGGACATGAAGTTCCAGTCATCCAGCACCTGCTGCAGCCGGTTGGCGATGCCGGTCGCATAATGGGCCAGGCTCAAGTCGCGCGAGACAACCATCAGCTGACCATCGCGTGAACCGTCTTTGTAGGTGGCTAGTTTCATGGGGAATACGGAAAAATGCGTCGTGAAAAACCCAGGACCGAAGCAACATGCTGCATGCTGCGTGTCCCGAGCCGGGAAATTTTAGTTGACATGAACACACGACCCCGTACGCCCCCAAGCCTGGAGCATGTCGCTTGAACGAAAACTCAAAGCAGGCTTTGCCAAGGAGGGTCTTGATCGGCTTGACCTTGCTCGTGCTGCTGGCGCACCTGGCCTTTTTGCAGGGTATGCCCATGACGATGGGGCTGACACAGCTGCCCCCACCCAGGCCGTTCACCACGCGAACCCTGGCACCGGTGCCACTGCTGCCATCAAACACCAGTCCAACCGCCAGCCCACCCGCCAAAGCGCAGACGCTGCCGCCGTCAGTCCCAAAAGAGCCCCCGTCAACCGAACCTGCAGGCACAGAGCAAACGACCTCCCCCGATAACACCCACAACGTGCCTGCCAGTACAGTGGCGAGCGCCGACACGCCACCTGCAGACCCGCAGCCAGTGACACCACCCGCTGAAACGCCGCCGCCCGACAGCCCCAGCCCAGCGCAAGCAACGGTGACGGGGCAATTCACACTGCCCGGAACGGTACACATCCGATACACCGTCGAATCAAACAAATTTCCGTTCAGTGCCAATGGCGAGCTTCTGTGGAAGCAGGACGGAAAAACCTACGACATGCATTAGGAATGGGGCGCGCTGGGCATCTCCAAAACCAGAACCAGTCGCGGGATCGTCACCCCGGCCGGGCTGGCACCACTGCGTTTTTCGGACAAGTACCGCAGCGAAGTCGCCGCCCACTTTGACCGGGAACAAAACAAGATCACCTTCAGCGCCAACACACCAGACGCCGCCCTGCTGCCAGGCACCCAGGATCAACTGAGCATTCAGGCCCAGCTGGCCGCCATGCTGGCGGGCAATCCGGGCCATTTTCCGGCGGGCGCATCCTTCTTGGTTCAAGTTGTGGGGCCCCGCGCCGCCGACATCTGGGTGATTGGGGTGGTCGGTGAAGAGCGCCTCACCCTGCCCGGCGGCGAGCTGGCAACCCTCAAGCTGGTGCGCAACCCCAGCCGGGAATTCGATCAAAGGCTGGAACTTTGGATGTCCCCCAGCTTGGGCTACCTGCCAGCACGCCTTCGCATTACGGAGACCAATGGTGACTATGTCGATCAAAAGTGGCTCGCCACCGAACCTCAACCCTGAAAAACCGGAAATTTGCCCCTTCTGCATTGAATTTTTCAAAGCCGCTGCCAATTGCAAGCCACAGAGATTAAGAGATAATGAACCATGCACATGCTTTACGACTCAGACACCTACTCAGTCACTCACATGCTGGCCAACGATGCCCCCGCTGACACAGCATGGGATGGCAAAGCGACTTCCAGGAGTGCCAGCACCTCAGCAACACCCAAGCTGACGCTGGCACGCCACGGTTTTGAAATTGTGGACAAGCGCGCTGGCAAAGAGGTTTATCTGGATGGCTCATGGGCCGAACTGTTTCAAATGCACATTTCGGCTTGGCAGCAAAACACCCCTACCCAGGAAGAAGTGGAAGACACGCTAGAGCAATACGCCGAGCTGGCTCAAAACCCGGTCGTCGTTCACTGATTCACCGCGCAAAACTGACAAACCCGTCAAAGGGCCAACGGATGTTGTTCCCGCGCCGCCTTGGCGCTGTTGCCGCAGTTTTGGGCTTGGTGGCATGCGCCGCTGGCAGCCCCCAAACCCGTGTTTTTGACCCGCAGCGGGTGGCTCAAATCATTCAACTGTTACCGGCTGACGTCATTTTGTTGGGCGAACAGCACGATGCACCCGACCACCAGCGAATTCACCAGCTGGCGGTCGAAACACTGGCCACCGAGCACGCACTGGCCGCCTTGGCCCTGGAGATGGCCCCACAGGGTCATTCCACTGAAAAGCTTCCCTCCGATGCCAACGAAGAACAGGTGCGTGCCGCACTGGCCTGGGACAACAGCGCCTGGCCCTGGCATGCCTACGGCCCGGCGGTGATGGCGGCAGTGCGGGCCGGGGTACCCGTGGTGGGTGCCAACCTGCCTGCCTCGCGCCAGCGCGAAGCCATGTTGAACACCGCACTTGACAAGCTTTTGAGCAGCGCTGCGCTGAAAGCCCAGCAGCAAGCGGTGCGCAGCGGGCACTGCGACATGCTGCCCGAGAGCCAGATTGCGCCCATGACACGCATCCAGATTGCACGCGACCGTGCCATGGCCGAAACAACGCAAGGCCGAGCCCAAGCCGGCAAGACCGTGCTGCTGCTGGCTGGCAGCGGCCATGTGGACCGAAGCTTGGGCGTGCCTTTGCATCTTGCGCAAAGTTTCAAGGCAAAAGCGGTGATGCTGCACGCCAGTCATGCGCAACCAGCTATTGAAAGCATAGCATACTTCGACCAGGTCTGGGCCACACAGCCAGCTCCGGTGGTGGACTACTGCGGCGAGTTCGCAGCCCGCAAGCCCCCACCAGCGCCGTAACAAAGACATAGCAGCCGCGCAAATCTTGCCCTTGCACAAAAGTTGACGGCCAAGGGTGCGCGACAATGTGCGCATGAACCCTACCTACATTCTGACCCTCTCCTGCCCGGACCGCCTGGGGCTGGTGCATGCCCTGTCGGGCTTTTTGCTGGAGCGCGGCGGCAACATCGAGGAAGCCGCGCAGTACAACGACGCTGACACGGGCCTGTTCTTCATGCGGGTGCAGTTTGCCTGCGCCCAGCTCAGGCACGATGAACTGAAAGCGCAAATGGACACGTTTGCGCAGCCTTTTCAGATGCAGTGGAGCCTGCACGCGCAGGCGCAGCCCATGCGTGCGGTCATTTTGGTCAGCAAAGAAGGGCACTGCCTGAACGACCTGCTGTTTCGCTGGAAAAGCGGCCTGCTGCCGCTGGACATTCGCGCCATCATTTCCAACCACCGCGATTTTTACCAGCTCGCTGCCAGCTACAACGTGCCCTTTCACCACCTGCCGGTCACCGCCGACACCAAAGCACAGGTCGAGGCCAGGCAGTATGAAATCATTCAAAGCGAAGCGGCTGAACTGGTGGTGCTGGCGCGCTACATGCAGGTGCTCAGTGACGACCTGTGCCAAAAATTATCAGGCCGCGCCATCAATATTCACCACTCCTTCCTGCCCAGCTTCAAGGGCGCAAAACCCTATTACCAGGCGCATGACCGGGGTGTGAAACTGATTGGTGCCACCGCCCATTACGTGACCGCGCATCTGGACGAAGGCCCCATCATCGAACAGGATGTGGCACGTGTGGACCACAGCAAAACGGTGGAAGATCTAACCGCCCTGGGCCGCGACACCGAGAGCCAGGTGCTGGCCCGCGCGGTCAAATGGCACGGCGAGCACCGCGTGCTGCTCAACGGGCACAAGACGGTGATTTTCAAATAGTCAATCTGACGCAGGCCAGCATTCCGCGCGAAACCGCTGCGCCCATACATTCGGTGCCATCTGCACCAGTGCCTGCTCCACCAGAGCACTGAATTCACGGGCCATTTGCTTGGCGGCATCCGCTGCCAACAGCAAGGCACCCGGGTTTTCATCCAGCAAATAGCCGATAAGGGCACTGGCCTGAGCCAGGTCCTTGCGCCTCTTTTCTACATATGAAGGAAGCCGCAATTGGGATACGGCCAGTTTGTGGATGGCAAAACGCGCGGGATCAGGCAGGTTGACCAGAATGCCTGCCCCATACAAAACCACGGCCTGCACAGGTTTTTCAATAATGAAGTCAAGAAATTGAAGCGGCAACGCATTGACGCCAAAGCGCTCAATCCTGACCGGCTCTTTCTGGCTGGCATTGGTGCGGGAGGTCAGAAATTCCAGCTTGAATCCGTCTGGCGCTACCATGTCATAAGGCGGCACCCACGGATTGATTTGCCGGGAGGGAGCCATTTCAGGCGCAGCGACGGTCACATCCGCAGGGAGATCGCACATCCATCCGATTTCGATGGATCGATCGCAGGCAATGTCCATGTCCTCGGTTCTTTGCATCCACCCCTCAAAGCTGATACCCAGCAGGTTCCCATAAGACGAAAAGGCGTAGGACCCAATCAACAATCCACCCGCGTCAAACACCCCTGCATCCGACAGTTTTTCGATGATTTTGGCGGGTCGCCCCCTTTCGGGAGTTCCATTGCCAGCAACCACCATCGCCACCAGGCGTTTTCTTTCGGCAAGTATGGCGGCAGCAGCCAATTGAGTACTTTTTGCATGCTCAATGGATTCTCGCAAGGCATCACTGTCCACCCCCATGTAGCGTTGACGGCGGACACCGGAAACATCGGTGTATTGGCAATACCAGTAGTCTTTGCCTTGAAGCTGCTTGCGCGTGAAACCAACTTGGGTCAATTTCGCATATTGGCTTGCCTGAACTTTTTGAAACAGCGTGGAGTAGGCGGTTTGGGTGGTTTCCGGAAGAAACTTCATTTTATACTCACTGATTTAATATGTGAGTATAAACAGGTTAAAACCAAACTCGAACTCTCAACCCTCAGGCTGGCCTTGAGTTACCCATCTCTTCACCCAGCCGGATCGCCCGCCCCGGTGCCCATGCGGCATTAAACAGCAGCGGCCCCCTGGGGAACAGCATCACGACTGTGGAGCCGAGCAGGAAACGGCCCATCTCCTGCCCCTGCGCCAGCAGCACCGGTTTATCGTCATAAGTCCACTCACGCACCTGGCGTGTACGCGGCGGGTTGACCACACCATGCCACACGGTGGCCATGCTGCCCACAATGGTGGCACCCACCAGCGTCAGCACGAAGGGGCCGCGCGGCGATTCAAAAACACAGACCACCCGCTCGTTGCGCGCAAACAGCCCCGGCACACCCCGCGCCGTGGTGGGGTTGACCGAAAACAGCGCGCCGGGCACGTAAATCATGCGCGTCAGCCGTCCGTCACACGGCATGTGAATGCGGTGGTAGTCGCGCGGGCTCAGGTACAGGGTGGCGAAATGGCCGTCCTTGAACTTCTCAGCCAGGGCTGCATCGCCACCGACCAGCGCGGTGGTGGAGTAGTGGTGGCCTTTGGCCTGAAAAATTTGATCCTGCGCAATGGAGCCAAACTGGCTGATGGCCCCATCCACCGGGCAGATCAGGTCAGCCCGTGCCAGCGGTCGCGCGCCTTTCTTCAAAGCCCGCGTAAAAAATTCGTTGAAGGTTAAGTAACTGGCCGCATCGGGGTTGGCCGCCTCCAGCATGTTGACCTGGTAGCGCGCCACAAACCACTCAATCAGGCGGGTGGTCATTTTTCCTCCCTGAGCCGATGCAATCCGCCCGGCCAGCGCGGTCAGGGCCTGCTTGGGCAGGAGGTATTGCGGCAGCACTGCAAGGCGATCGGACATGGAGGTCTACCGGTTGTGAAAGGGAAAGAAATTGTAGTGTGACACTGTGGCTGGTTTTTGCATCCTTCAACACACTTTCACTTTCAACACCCCCGAAGAACTGGGCGCACTGGCCGTTTTCTTTTGCTCACCGGCTGGCAACAATGTGCGCGGCGTGGCCTGAAAAAGGGATGGGGGCTGGACGTCACAGCAACGATAAACACTATCAAAACAAGAGCTGCTCCCGCAGTATCCATGAGCTGCATGGCCGAATTTGATACGAAAATTTCACACCTTGCGGTCCTTTTGGCAGGTGCCTGCGGGGGATATAAAACGCCAAAGCCATGCCATACTTCTCATTGCAAGCTTGACTTTACAAATCGTCAAAGGTGAAACCACAGTGACCAAACAACCCAAAGAGAAAAAACATGTGCGCGAGGTTCTGTTTGTTGGTGCTGACCCGGGCCGCAGCCAACAGTTCGAAACCGAATGCAAGGCGCAAATTGGTCGCCGCCACTTCGTAGCCTCGACACAGGATGCCGTCACCCTGCTCAAACAAGGGCACATCGACTTGTTGATCCTCGATCTGGAGAGTTTTTCCAGACCTGGCGATGTGCGGGCTTTGGGCGAACTCATCAGCAGTCGCCGCGCGGGCGTGGAGACACTGG
This sequence comes from Candidatus Rhodoferax bjergmarkensis, assembly GCA_016708345.1. Lineage (GTDB taxonomy): Bacteria > Pseudomonadota > Gammaproteobacteria > Burkholderiales > Burkholderiaceae_C > Rhodoferax > Rhodoferax bjergmarkensis. The sequence goes on along the minus strand of JADJFX010000003.1, from coordinate 33,624 downwards.
CACTGTGCCCTGCCAATGCGGCGGCTTGGCTCCTAGACCTGATGCCACATGGCCTCCAACACTATTGCTTGAGTCCTTACCTTTCTTCAGAGTTGACGCGCCGCCTAGAAGACATGGCGCGTAAGGTCGACGCGTTTGACATGACCCAGCGTCTGGATGACCGAGGCGACATAGTCGATATCAACTCGGCCTGGTTGGACGCTATGGGATACACCATCGACGAAGTCATCGGTACGCCGTTTGAGAATTACCTGGTTCCAGAGAGTTGCAGCGCCGTACAAAAGGCACTTGTCACCACCAGCAGCAACCCCAGCACCAACACTTTGGTGTGCCAGTTGCGCCGCAAGGACGGCTCGATTTTTGACGTTGCGCTCAACGGCGTGGCGACCTACAACACCCATGGCGAACACCTGCAAACACGGTGCGAACTGCGCGGAGTCAACTACTTTTTGGCAGACAAGTGGAAGTCTGAGAGCCTGCTTCAAGTAGAACGTGAACTCAAAGTTCTGCTCTTGGTACGCTCCAAATTGCAACAGGCGCTGATGGGCATCAAAGACGTGAATGAGCTGTCGTTTTTGATGTGCCACGAGCTGCGCAAGTGTCCAGGCATTGTGGGCGTGGCGTTTTTGCACAAAGACGAGCACGATGTCATGCAGCTCGATGCCTGCATGTCACGCGATGACGAAGAGCGCGACAGTTTTGCAGAGGGTTGCGAAGATATGCTGCAGTCCGCCCGGGACAAAGCGTCTGGCGTATTGTCGGCCCTCATCGGGGGCGAGTTTGTCATCGCAGATTCGCTGGCCAAGATCGGTGGCCAGAAAGAAAACCGTCTCTTTCATGCCATGGGCGTGCGTACGATTGTGGGCACTCCGATTTTGGCGGAGTCCATCATGTTTGATGAGGCCGCCAACACCTTGGGGGCTTTGTGCTTGATGCTGGACCGCCGACGCAACCTTCCGCACGAGTGGCTGGAAGTCTTGTCCGAGCTCGGTGCGCTGGCGAGTTTCGGCCTGAGCATCATTGAGTGGAACCACGAAAAAGCCGACTTCATGCGCCAGCTGCGTGACATGGCCATGACCGACACGCTGACCGGTGCCGCCAACCGGCGCAGCGCCAACCAATTCATGAGCAGGGAGTACGACCACAGCCAGCAAGAGGGCGTGCCGCTCACCCTCATCATGATGGACGTCGACAAGTTCAAAAAGATCAACGATACCTATGGTCACGAGCAGGGAGACCAAGTACTCAAGGTCATAACGCGCGTTGCCAAAGACATGTTGCGCGAGTCCGACTTGCTCGTGCGTTGGGGTGGCGAAGAGTTTTTGGTGGTGGCGCCCAAGACCAGTGCCGCCGAAGGTTTTGCGTTGGCGGAAAGTATCCGTCTAGCCATTGAGAAGACCCCTATCGAAGGCTGCCATAACGTCACGGTCAGTATGGGGATAAGTCTGATTGCTGCCGGTCAAAGCATCGAGGATGCATTGGGCGGCGCCGATGCGGCCCTGTATCGGGCCAAAGAATCCGGACGCAACCGCTGCATCATGGCCGAAGTGACACCCACGGACGATACAAAGTCTTTGAACCCGTAGGTGCGCCAAGGCCCGACTAGCAGGCATCGCTGATCATGGCGTGACCCCACACACCCGTCAGTAACCGCCCGGCTTCACAAAACCACCCATGACCGATGCCAGCAACTCGGCAAACCTGAGGGTGGTTTTGTCCTGAAACGCCGCACCCACAATTTGCACATTCACCGGCAAACCTTGTGCAGTGATGCCTATTGGCGCGCTGGTGGCGGGCAGGCCCATGACCGTGGCGGGCGCGATCCACATGAACAGCTCGGTATAGCCGCGCTTTTCACCGTTGATGACCAGCTTGCGCATCGGCAATTCGGGCTTGTGCAGGTGCTTGAAGGCGGTGGTGGCCGTGGCGGGCATCAGGATCACGTCGTACTGGTCAAAGACTGGTTTGAACCGAGCCATCAAACGCAATCTTTTTTCATGGACCCTGAGCCAGCTTGAATGGCTCTGGGCGACACCTCTGAGGTAGTTTTCAAAATATTTCGGTGCGCCCACGAATTTGCCAATGGCCGCCATGACGGGTGCAAAAAGCCCCATCGCATAGCGCACAAACGGGCTCTGTCCAGCCCCCGTCACACTGCCCAGCAGGTTCAAATAAGTGGGGTAAAATCCAGAATATTCATGCCCAGCGGCGCGCCGACCGTGACCTGGCCACCCTGCTTTTGCAGCGTGGCCTGCAACTGCTGGTACATGGCCCTCATTTGCGCATCAATCGGGCACAGCGGATCGTCCAGCCACATCAGCACCCGGAACTCGCTCAGTTGGGTTTGCGTTGCCGCCGGCAACTGAATTTTCCAGCCACCCGCCATGGACGGCGAAGGCCCGGCCAGCACATCAAGCATCAAGGCCAGGTCTTGCGCCGTGCGCGCCATCGGCCCGGCCACCGCCAGGTCGGGCTCGCCCAAGGTACCCGGCGGGCCCGGAATGTGACCGCCCAGCGGAATCACCCCGTGCGTTGTCTTGTGGCCATACACACCGCAAAAGTGCGCCGGAATGCGGATGGAGCCGCCAATATCGCTGCCCAGCTCCAGCGCCGTCAACCCGGCTGCCAAAGCCGCTGCAGCGCCACCCGATGAACCGCCCGGCGTGAGCTGCAGGTTCCACGGATTGCTGGTGGTGCCGTAGACCTTGTTATAACTTTGCAGGTCTGAGGCGAACAAGGGCACATTGGTTTTGCCCAGCACAATCGCGCCCGCATCGAGCAAACGCTGAACCGCCACCGCAGGTTTGGCCGGGTGGTGCTGGCGCAGCATGGGCGCACCCGCCGTGCAGGGCATGCCGGGCACTTCATAGGTGTCTTTGACGGTGATCGGCAGGCCATGCAGCGGCCCCCAAAATTCACCCCGGCGTAAAGCCTGATCGGCCGCATCGGCGCGCTGGCGGGCGGCTTCAAAATCGGTCGCCACCACCGCATTGATGTGTGGATTTTTGGCCTCAATGCGTTCAATACAGGTTTCCAGCAGGGCACGGCTGCTGATGGCACCACTTTGCAAAGCCTGCACCAACTGCGTGGCGCTGAGGTATAACCATTGTGTGTTCACTCAAGCACCTTGATCGGTTTAATGGGGCATGTTGGCATTGGCTCAGTATGGCATGTTTGAGACAGAGGAACGCCCGCCGACAGCACTGCGCATTGGAAGAAATAGCAATGAAAACCGCTGAAAATATCTCGCCCAAAATCACCATCCACGGCAAGTATGCACTGGTCAAATTTGAGCCGGGCATGTCTTTGCGCGGGTTGCTGCAGATTTATGGCATTTCGGAAAAAAGAACTGACCTGGTGCGCTCCTTACTCAGCGGCAACAATCTGGCGTTCAAAAACACCACGCTGACACTGTCAGACGGTCGCCCAATCCCCGCCGGCAAGGTCCTTCAAATGCCCACGCGGCTGATCTCCGGAAACTTGGTAGAAACCACCAGAGCACACGCCGTGCGAGCTGCTTTTGTTGCCCAGGATTCATCCAACGAAGCCGAAGAACGCCAACCGGCAACCTTGGGCGCTTGGGAGACCCTTTCACTGCTGATGCAAGACAAGGCGACGCGTTTGGCCGCATTTGGCGGCGCAGCAATCGTCGGCGTTGCCATCGCCATCAGCATGGCTGCCAGCCTTCTGCCAGATCAGTCTGGCACTGCAAAAGTGACGGTTTCACCCGAGCAAGCACTCCAACAACGGCTGCGTGAAATCCATCAGGAACGCAGCAGAGCAGAATTCGAGGCTCGCCGCCAGGTCGCGCAAGAGCGTCTTGCGAGCACTCGACCTGAGACGCGGCAAAGTGCAGCCACCGTGCCGGTTGGCAGTGCGCCGGGGCCTGTCATCTCTTCGCTGGAACCGGGCAAAGGTGACATTGACATGCGTGACGTGGGTGCTGTGCGCCTTTCACAAAACTCTTCCAGCGCGGAAATCGTGCGCGTCATCGAGGCCTATAACGCCCTGCCACCCGCCAAGAAGAAATAAAAACACCTATTGAGCCCTGCCATGCACCCGAGCCACGCTGAAAAATCGCACCAATTACTACAAAATTCAGAGCGCCAGACGCAGGTAGTACATGCGCTACTGGCCAATTTACCCAAACATTCCCTGCTCTGGCAGCGCGAGGACACCACGCCTTATGAATGCGACGGTTTGACAGCCTACCGCCAGCGTCCGCTGGTGGTGGCGCTGCCAGAAACGCTGGACCAGGTGCAGGCCGTGCTGCGCACCTGCCATCTGCTTGACGTGCCGGTGGTGGCGCGCGGCGCAGGCACCGGCCTGTCGGGCGGGGCCATGCCGCACGCCTTGGGCGTCACCCTGTCGCTGGCCAAGTTCAACAAAATACTGAAGATCGATCCCTTGAGCCGCACCGCCCTTGTGCAATGCGGCGTGCGCAACCTTGCCATCAGCGAAGCCGCCGCTCGCTTTGGGCTGTATTACGCACCCGATCCGTCGAGCCAGATCGCCTGCACCATCGGCGGCAACGTGGCCGAAAACTCGGGCGGCGTGCACTGCCTGAAATACGGGCTCACGCTGCACAACATCCTCAAAATCAAGGGCTTCACCATGGCGGGCGAGCCGGTGGAGTTTGGCTCGGACGCGCTGGATGCCCCCGGTTTCGACCTTTTGAGCATCGTGATTGGGTCCGAAGGCATGCTGGCGATTGCCACCGAAGTGACCGTCAAGCTGGTGCCCAAACCCCAAGTGGCCCGCTGCATCATGGCCAGCTTTGACGACATCCGCAAAGCGGGCGACGCCGTGGCCGGTGTGATTGCAGCCGGCATCATCCCGGCCGGTCTGGAGATGATGGACAAGCCCATGACGGCGGCGGTGGAAGACTATGTGCATGCGGGCTACGACCTCTCAGCCGCCGCCATTTTGCTGTGCGAAAGCGACGGCATACTGGAAGAAGTGGAGGAGGAAATTGGCCGCATGCGTCAAGTGCTGCGCCAGCACGGTGCCACGGCCATTGCCGTGAGCCGTGATGAAGCCGAGCGGCTGAAGTTCTGGAGCGGGCGCAAAAACGCCTTCCCGGCCAGCGGGCGCATCAGCCCCGACTACATGTGCATGGACTCCACCATTCCCCGCAAACGGTTGGCCGACATGCTGCTGGCGATTGCGGAGATGGAAAAAAAATACGGTCTGCGCTGCGTCAACGTGTTCCACGCGGGCGACGGCAACCTGCACCCTTTGATTCTGTTTGACGCCAACGATGCCGACCAGTTGCAGCGCTGCGAGCAATTCGGTGCCGAGATTCTGGAAACCAGCGTCGCCATGGGCGGCACCATCACTGGCGAGCACGGCGTGGGTGTGGAAAAGCTCAGTTCCATGTGTGTGCAGTTTTCAGCCCAGGAGAACGAGCAGATGGCCGCAATCAAGCGGGCCTTCGACCCGAAAGGCCTGCTCAACCCCGGCAAAGTGATTCCCACCCTCAACCGCTGTGCCGAATATGGCCGCATGCTGGTGCGCGACGGAAAAATCAAGCACCCGGACTTGCCACGGTTTTAGGCCAAATTGTCATGGGGGTTTGGGGGGTAGCCGGATACGCTGGCGAAGCGGTCTTGGCTTGACTGCAAAAAAATGCCAGTTCAATTAATCAGAACCAACAAGGTGAACTTTCATGAACATCAAACAAGGGTTGACGCTCCTCGCACTGGCTTTTGCCATGACGTTGCCCGTGCCAGCGGCCACGGCGGCAGACCGGGCACAAGCCACGCAAGCCGCACTGGATGCCTTCTTTTCGATGGAGCAAGCCCGCCCTGAAGGCACTTATGGCATTGCGCCCCCGCATGGCTTCAAAGCCGATGAAACCGATGAAAACGCGCTGATTGAATATCTGACCATCCAGAAGCGCCAAGGCGCAGATTTCAACGAATACCGCCATCTGGGCACCCCCTTGCACCATGCCATTCGCAGTGGATTGCACGATACCGCGCGCTGGCTGATTAAAAATGGTGCCAATCCTAGGCTACGCATAAAGGGCGGTGATTACGACACTGAAACCGCCCCCGACGCGCTCGGCGTTGCTGTGAGCGTTGGTGCCTGGGATCTGTTTGACGACCTGCGGCGCTTGCCGGTTTACAAAGCCATGTATGCCGACGAACAGGCCCGCGCCCTGTGGCCCCACGCCTTGAATTCGGCTGAACTAACTGCCATGTTGCTGAGCAAACGTGCGCCGCTGCCAGGTTTTTCAGCAACGTCCAAGCTGGCTGATTCGCTGTTGCTGCACAGCCTGTGTACCGGGCAGCCGCGTCTGGCCCAGGCGCTGCTGGCGCAAGCGGATGCCCCTGTCCAGCCGCCGATTGTGCGAGAAGCCAGCACGTTATGCCCGCTATTGCCTCAAGACTCAGACTCTGCTTCTGCCAAATCTCAGGCACCGGCGGCAGCGCCGTTACCCGCTGCCGGGTGGAAGGCAGTGGAAGCCCGGTTGCAATGGCCAGTCCTGCCCTTTGTGGTCATGCGGGTGCAGACAGCGGCACAAGCCACGCAATGGCTGACTGCCGGACTGCGCCAACCATGGGGCGAACCTGTCGCCACCGTGCAATATCTGCGTAGCGCCTTGCAAACGCCACAAGCTGCGGCGCTTGTGCTGCTGCGTGCCGTCCCACCTGCGCCCCTGCAGCTTGCGCTGCACAATCCGGCGATGCTCACCATCTGGCTGAAGGTTGCGGCCAACTGGCCACTGGGTGATTTACGCTGGGCGCTGGCGCAAGTGGATGGCGGGGTGTTGGCAAGCAAGCTGGGGCAGGTCATGCAAGATTGGAGCTATGCCCAAGCGACCCGGCGCGATGCCAAGGACGGCAAAGACCGCATGGCACGCTGGACGCTGCTGACGGATCGCCTCACTGCACCGCTGCCAGTTTTAACCACGGATGGTTTTCTCTATTGGGTGCCCATTGAGTTGTGGCCACGCTGGCTTTCCTTGGGGCTTCGGGTGGATGATGCGCAGTGGGCCAGTTGGCTCAATGGGGCGGACCCGGCTCCCTTTGAGCAAGCCTGGCCCGTCATCGTGCAGCACCAGCCAGCGGTGGCAAAACGCACCTGGCCTGGCTGGTGGCCCCTTATCGGTGGGGCCGGTGGAAGACCCGCAGACCAAACACTTGAGCTATGGTTCTTACACCCACCATTACGACGCAGCATTTTTGCGCAAAGCCAAATATTTGCAGGCACAGCGCGCCCAAGCTCCACAAGCGCGCTGGCTGGCGGGCGGTTATCAGGGCGCAGAAACACAGCCGGGCATAGCCTTTGCCATGGCGCAAGGCTGGGTGCGAATGCCACCCGAAAACTTGCGCGCGCAAGTTGAGCCCGCGCCACTGCAATGTCAGCAGCGGCCCAGCGTTGCAATGCGCCGCAGTCTTGCCACAACCCAAGCGCTCGAAGTTGAAGAATTGAATGGCATACAGCCCCTTGCCCGCCCGGGTCAGCCAGAGTGCGTTTGGCTTATTTCCGGCAGCACAGGCGGCGGGCGACGTGATTTTTCCGACGAAAGTTTTAGTGGGGGTGTTCGGGTTATGAGACCTTGCACCGATGGCAACGGCAGCGCCGCCCTGTGGAGCGAAGCCCGCAGTGCGTGGCTTCCTGTCAAAGGTGATTCTGACGGCGGGTTGGTCCCCCTGCGCCACAAAACCAGCGGCGAAAATTTCTTTGCTTCGCTGGAAATGGAGTACGGCTCCTGTGGCGGCAAGGCAGGCAGTGTGTTGATGCCTCGCTACGCGGCAGACGGTGCCTTGCAGCTCGAACCGTTGGAGTCTGGCCACCCCTTGTTTGACGCGCTGGTGCTCCAATGTGACCTGCGTGGCCTGTCAAGCTGCTCAAGCCTCTTTGGAAAAGCGCAATCGCCTGCTGACGCACCCGCTGCGCCATTTTTTGCCGACCGCGTCTGGCCCAAAGAGAAGGCGGCCTTCCTCGCCGCCATTGACCAGTTGGATCGAACCGCCCTGACCCAAGCCCGTGCCGATGGCGTTTTTGCGCCCTGGCTGGACGAGGCACTGCGGCGCATCAGCTCCTCCACCACGCTCACGCTGCCTGAGAAGCGCCAGCGCAGCGCCTGGGTGTTGGCCCAGCGCAACCCCAGGCCGGCGTTTGCCAGTGAAACCCTCGATGCTCTGCTGCCATGGATGCCCGCAGAAGACTGGGGGCCGGTGATTTCCGCCTTGCAATGTGGCAACCGCTATGCACTGACTCGTCTGGCTGAACAAGCGCAAGAGAAAAAACTAACAGTGCTGCAGCGGCGATTGCGCACCGCATTGCTCCAACCCTGTGCTCCACCAAAAAAATGACGAGGATTTCAATCACATGAACCCAGGTGTCGAGAAAGACAGCGACGGAAAAATCAAGCACCCGGACTTGCCACGGTTTTAGGCCTTATCCATGGAGGATTGACAAGGCGCTCAGGGCACAATCCCCTGTCACCTGCCGAACCAAATACTTTCCATGGCTCCACTTCATCACATCTTTGACCGCCGCCGCCTGCTGTTGCTGGTGAGCATCATCCTCTCCGTGGGCTTTTTTGCGACAACGCTGTTTGGCTACCTGGTTTCCAAAGATGCTATCCGCAGCGCCATCATCGGCCAGGACCTGCCACTGACCTCAAGCAACATCTATTCCGAGATCCAGAAGGATCTGGTGCGGCCGGTGCTGATTTCCTCGACCATGGCCAACGACACCTTCATGCGCGACTGGGTGTTGCAAGGCGAGAAGGATGTGACGGAGATGTCCCGCTACCTGCGGGAGGTGAAAGAGCGTTACGGTGCCTTCAGCAGCTTCTTTGTGTCCGACAAAAGCGCCATTTACTACACCGGCGATGGCGTGTTCAAGCGCGTCTCGCCACAAGAGCCGCGCGATGCGTGGTACTACCGCGTTCGCAACATGAAAGAGCCTTACGAAATCAATGTTGACCCCGATCTTGCAAACAAAGACGCATTGACCATTTTCATCAACTACCGTGTTGACGACTTCGCCGGAAACTACATTGGTGCCACCGGCATCGGCCTCACTGTCGATGCTGTGCGTCACTTGATTGCAGACTACCAGCAGCGTTTTCAGCGCACCATCTACTTTGTGGACGTCAACGGCAAGATCGTTGTTTTTGGCAGTCGCGCCGACCGCGATCCGAATCTGCGCGCGGAACCGGGTCTGGCACCGCTGATCGATCGCATCCTCAAGGAAAAAAGCGGTTCTTACCAATATGAAAGGGAGGGTGACAACCACATTCTCAACGTGAACTTTTTACCCGAGCTCAAGTGGTACCTGTTTGTCGAGCAGAACGAGGCGCTGGCGTTGGCCGGCATCCGCCAGACCTTGTACGCCAACCTGGCCATCAGCCTGGTGGTCACGCTGGTGGTGCTGCTGCTGACGTACCTGACACTCGGTCGCTACCAGCAGCGCATGGAGCAGATGGCCGCCATTGACAAACTCACGGGTCTGCTCAACCGCCAGGCTTTCACAATTTTCATCGACAAGCTGATTGCCGAGCATCGCCGGGAACCACGGCCGACTTGTGTGTTGCTCGCGGATGTTGACCACTTCAAGGCCATTAACGACCGCTACGGACATCTCGCCGGTGACCGTGTCCTGCAGGGTGTGACACAACTGTTGAAGGACTGCCTGCGCGAATCGGATATCGCTGTGCGCTGGGGCGGCGAAGAATTTCTGCTGGTACTTCGCGGCTGCGATGCAGCCGAAGCCCAGCGCATTGCAGAGAAACTGCGCCAGACCATCGCACTGAAATTGTTCAACGTTGCAGACCAGACTCTTGCGGTCACGATCAGCATGGGTGTGGCCGAATATGACGGCACCGAGCTGCCCGACCAGTGGATCCATCGAGCCGATGCATGCCTCTATGCCGCCAAGCATGCTGGGCGCAACCGGGTCTGCACGGCTGCGACTGCCAACTAAGCGCAAGCAGCTCCTTTTTTAGGAGTAACCCATGGTCTGCAGTTCCTTGCAAAGCTGCTCCAGCGGCAGGGCTTTCACATCCTGTCCCATGGGAAAGCTTTCCAGCCCGGGATAAATCAGGATTTTGCGGGCCGGTTTCAAGTCGGCGCAGGCCTCATGAAAGCCGCGTTCGAGTTTGGGGCTCAAGCTGCGCTTGATCTCAATGGCCCATAGCTCGCCGCTGGGCCATTGCAGCAGCAAATCCACTTCGGCCCCCGCACTGCTGCGATAAAAATACGGCTGCACTTGGGCAGGCGCGCAGGCCAGCAGGTTTTCAATGCAATACCCTTCCCAGCTGGCACCCACCACGGGGTGCGACAACACGGTCTCCTTGTCTTTCAAATCCAGCAGGGCATGCACCAGACCGCTGTCGCGAACATACAGCTTGGGCGTTTTGACCAGGCGTTTGCCCAGTTTGGAAGGCCATGACAACAGGCGGCGCACCAGCAGCAAATCGGCCAACAGGTTGATATAGCTGCCAACGGTTTTGACATCGAGCCCCAGGTTGCGCGCGAGTTGTGTCGTATTGAGCATGCCGCCTTGCTGGTGCGCCAGCATGGTCCACAGAAGCCGCAGCGACTGCGCCGCGATGCGGGGGCCAAATTGCGGCACGTCGCGCTCCAGATAAGTGCGGATAAAGTCTTGCCGCCAGCGCAGACTGCGCGCCGCACTGCTGGCCTGCAAGCTGTCGGGAAAGCCGCCACGAATCCACAGGGCATCAGACTGCGCAGCGCCGACTTCGAGCAAATCCAACGGGCCCAGTTCGAGGTAACTAATGCGCCCGGCCAGGCTTTCCCCTGATTGCTTGAGCAAGTCCAGCGAAGCCGACCCCAGCAGCAAATAGTGCCCACTTGGTTTGCCCGCGCGCCGGGCTTGGTCGATCAGCCCGCGCAGCACCATGAACAAACCGGGCGCGCGGTGAACTTCATCCAGAATCACCAGCTTGTCCAGGTGGTCGGCCAGGTACAACTCAGCCTGATCGAGCTTGGCGCGATCGCGCTCCGATTCCAGGTCGAGGTACAGGCTGGGGCGCTGGCGGGCCACCTCCAGCGCCAGCGTGGTCTTTCCCACCTGGCGCGGACCGAGCAACGCCACCGCAGGTACTTCAGCTAGAGAATCGTGCAAAAAAGAAGCAAGTCGGCGGGTAAACATCCTTGCAATTATGGAATTTCATTCCCTGATTTGCAAGGTTAATTTTGAGGTAAGGGATGGTGATGGCCTGACACGGGCTGGTTGATTGCTGCCACGTCGCGGCCCAGTAACATGGCCAAGCTACTGTCCGTTGCTGGCCATGTGCATCGAAAGCAATCGGTGGCGGGGTGCTGCTTGCGGGTTTCCGAGGCCACCCTGCGCAGGATGATGTCACGCCGGCAATAAAAAGCGGCGTCGCAGCCGCTTCAGGTCAACAACTTGCCAATCACGCTCATCACCTTGTCCGGATGGAATGGTTTGACGATGTACCCTTTGGCACCGGCCTGAACGGCCTGCACGATGGCCTCCCGATCGGACCGGCCGGTGATCATGACCGCTTTGGTTTTGGGTCGTGCAGCCAGAATAAACCGCAGCGCGCCCAGTCCGTTCATCACCGGCATGTCCCAATCCAGACACACAATATCGGGCGACAACTCTGTCACCATGCTCACGGCTTGCTTGCCGTCAGTGGCGGATCCAATGACGTTGATATGTGCAGAGGTCAGAATGGACGACAACAAAAACCGCATGACGGCGCTGTCATCTGCAATAACCGCGGTGGCGCGCGAAGGCACCTGGGCCAAATCGGTGGACGGCTGGCGCAATGACATCAGCAGACGCTTGGCCTGAACGACCTGGCTCAAATCCTGCACCAGCTTGGCCAATGAAAAAGGTTTGCTGATAAAACCTTCGGCACCCGCGTCGGCAGCAGCCTCCTCCAGCCCATGGTCTTTGTCGCCGGTGATCATGACCACCGACACGTCAGGGTGCGCGCCATGAACCTCCCTGAGCAAACCCATGCCGTCACTGCCGGGCAGGTGGTAGTCCAGGCAAACAATATCGGGATTGGTCTTGACGATGGCCTCCAGCAAACCCGCACCACTCGCGAGTTGCCCGACCACCTCATACCCCTGTGCAGTCAGCACGTTGTTGAGCAAGCTGCGCACGGCCGTCGCGTCGTCAACAATCAAAATTTTCGTGCCCTTTACGTCAACATTGCTCATTGTGTTACCTGCGTGGTGATGGTTGTATGCAGTGAAAAAGGGGGCCTGATCAAGTTTTGAGTATCGCACCTTGCTGCAAAATCAACCCATGCCCCGCACCACCCAACACCTGCACCCCGCGCGCCCCCCCGCTTCAGCCCTTCCCGCTTCCACCGTGCTGCTGCTGCGCGATGGTGCAAATGGCCTTGAAGTGCTGATGACGCGCCGCTCCATGACCGCCAGCTTTGTGCCTGGTGCCTACGTATTCCCCGGTGGCGGCATTGACGCGCTGGACGCGGCCAGCCATGGGCAAGCCGCGCGCCGCCCCAGCCAAAGTGACGTACACCTGACCGAGGCCATTGCTGCCATTCGCGAGAGCTTTGAAGAGCTGGGCGTGCTGCTGGCGCGCCGCCCGGATGGCAGCCACGCCGATGCCAGCGACATTGCCGCACTGAGCCGTAGCGCACCGTTTGTGGCCCAGTGCCAGGCCCGGGGCTTGCGGCTGGCCGCTGACGAGGTGTTTGTGCTGGCCCACTGGACGACCGACCGCGACCTGCCCCGGCGCTTTGAGGTTCCGTTTTTGGTGGCACGCATGCCCCAAGGCCAAACCCCGGTGGCCGACGAGACCGAGCAGTTCGAGCCGCTGTGGGTGCGCCCAAAGGATGCACTGGCGCACCACAAGGCGGGGCAGTTCTTCATCATCTTCCCCACCATCCGCACACTGGAGCGGCTGCAGGCTTACCCCACAGTGGATTCGGTGTTGCAGGCCTGCGCCGCTACCGAGGAGCCGCTGTGGCGCAGCTGCCCACGGGCCGGGCTGGTGAACGGGCGCGAAATGCGCTTTATGGAGCACGAATTGCCGTTTGGCGAGCTGGCGTTGGTGTGCCCGGACGGCCAAATTTTGCACGCACTGGATTGGCAGTGCGAACAGCCGGTGCCGCTGCTGAAAAACGTGCTGCGCCTGACCGCACCCAACCCCGGGGTGATGACCGGCCCCGGCACCAACAGCTACCTGGTGGGCGACCCGCACACCGGCTACATCGCCATTGACCCCGGCCCGGCCGATTCCTCGCACCTGGAGAGGCTCTGGCGCGCCGCCGGGGGCGACATTCGCATGATTGTCTGCACCCACTCGCACCCCGACCACGCCCCCGGTGCCAAGCCGCTGCAAGCACTGTGCGGGGGCAAACCGCCCATTCTGGGCTTGCCGTCAAGCCCCACAGCCCGCCAGCACAGCGAGTTCACGCCTGACAGAATGCTACAAAATAAGGAGCTGCTTGCGCTTACTGGACGTGCGGTAAAGGCCAATTTAACCCATACCCTGCAGGTCATCCACACCCCCGGTCACGCCGCCAACCACCTGTGCCTGGTGCTGCTGGAGGACGGCCTGCTGTTCAGCGGCGACCACATTCTGAGCGGCAGCACCACGGTGATCGACCCGCCCGATGGCGACATGACGGCCTACCTGGCATCGCTCGATGTGCTGAGCACTTCCTGCGCGCAGCACCGCATCGAGTTCATCCTGCCCGCCCACGGCCACGTGATCGGCGGCTATGGCGGCGAAGCGGCAAGCGCTATCGCCCACCTCAAAGCGCACCGGCTGGCGCGCGAGGCCAAGATTGTGCAGGTAATGCAGGCCCAGCCCGAAGGCACGCTGGACGACTGGGTGGCGAGCGCCTATGACGATGTGTCGCCGCGCCTGTGGCCAGTGGCCAAACGTTCACTGATGGCGCATGTGGCGCGGATTGAAGCTGGTGGGCGGTGAGTTGGGTCAACTACACTGCCTTCGCAAAAAAAACACATTCAACAAAGTCAATTTCATTGACAACAAGGAGTTCCCATGGGAAAGATGGACAAGGCTGATACACCTTGTAGGCCACTACGTCATTTCAAAGGGCGGACATGGGCGTGCCGGGCTGGGAGGTGCCGATCAGACTGACGACGATGCCGGCGGTGCGTGTGCCATAGGTTTATGGATCAAATAGGGCACTTGCGCATATCCTACTTGCGTAAGCAGCTATCAATTCAGGAGCAAATTGACGCTAGAAAGATGGTTTTTTGTCTCATAGTCGATGAGTTCTAAAGCACATCGGGACGAAGTCCGAGTCCCCGCATATCAGCCCTGCGCGCGGGCCACCGTTGTGGGAGGCTTGTGACGCGCACGGAGATGAGGTCCGTGGAAGTCACGATGGCCAACAGCGTGTTTGCACTCAAGGGCCGCTCGGTGCTGTTCATGGAGTTGTTCAAGATGGCAGTGTTCAACTCATATGGTTTTCTATTCGTGTCCGTTTTTCCGTCAGCGGCCCGGAATTGATAGCCGTCATCGATGAATACATCTTCCACCACAACAAGAATCCAAAGCCTTTTATCTGAACCAAGAGTGCCAAGGACATCCTGCATAAGGTCATTCGAGCCAACAGTCACTTAAATTCCATACAGAATGCAACACTAAACTAGGCCATAAATCCCAAATTGGTCGGATAGTCCGGTCGACTTGCCGCCGTACCGAAGTGCTTTAGATTTGGCAGGATGTTGCCCATCTCGCCATCGGCCACGCCAAACCACTTCGCGAGGGTCGCCGCGTACTGATCCACCGAGGTGGTGGGCAGCAGGCGCCCTTGGCCCACATGCCATTGGTCCGTAGCAGCACTGGTGCTGCCGACACTCATTGGTGGCGCAGTACCATAAAACGCCTTGCCATTGACCGCCCCACCCACCACAAAATGGTGGCTGCCCCAGCCGTGGTCAGATCCATCGCCATTTGATTGCAGAGTGCGGCCAAAATCAGATGCTGTAAATGAGGTGACTTGGTTGGCCACCCCCAATTCAACTGTGGCGTTGTAAAAGGCCGTCATGGCGTCGCTCACCCGGCCCAGCAATGTGGGGTGTTGGGAAATCAGGTTGTCATGAAGGTCAAACCCACCAATGGAAACCAAAAACACTTGGCGCTTGCAGCCCAGAGTGTTTCGCGCCGCAATCAGGCGCGCCACCATTTTGAGCTGGTCTGCCAGCGGGTAACCCGTAGGGAACACCGTGTTCAAGGTCACCCCGGACAGGCCTGACGTGATTTGCGCCTCGGCACCCATCGCCCGCTTGGTAACTTTGTTGTATTCGTTCTCCAGAGGGTGTGCGCGGGTCTCCTGAATCAGACTGGTCATGGCTGACCTTACCGCGCTGGAGCCATACACATTATTTTTAACGCTGTTGATGGCCACGGCACCATTGGTACTGACCTGGTACGACAGCGCGGAGTCACCGGACAGGAACACTGCGTTGCCCGTGACGTTGATGCAGGTAAAGGTGGATGTGGTGTTGGAGCTCAGTGCCAGGTCACCTATGTTGCCGCCCCAACCAATCGTTGAACCTTCAGGCGAAGAGGATTGCCAGATAGATTGCTGATCGTTGTGCGAAAACAGCTTGGGTGGAAGCGGAAAGTTGGTGCGGTCTGAGCTACTGTATTGGGCTTTGGTGAGGGGCACGATCAACGGGCCAACATTCAGCTGCACAGCCGCTTTACCGCTGTTAAACAAACCTGCAAGCGCCGTCATGTTGGGGTGCAAGGCGTACTGCCGGCCGCCAGGCAAGGCCGCAGTGGGGTTCAACAAAGTGGGCGTGAGTGCCGCCTGGGCTAACGCAATGCCTCCGGCAGAGCGCCCTGCACCACCGCCACGAATGGTGGAGTACAAGTCGTAGGTGGGGTCATCGTAGGCCACCACGGTGTTGGCGTAATCGTTGCCACCGTACAGGAATACGCAGACCAAGGCTTTGTAGTCGGTCGCATCAAAGGCAGCGGCCTCCCCCATCGCAGCCAGATTGAGCGCAAACGGCAGCGCGGTTCCGCTCAATGCCAACTGGCCACTGCGTCGCAAGAAGGCACGGCGAGAGTGTTTGTCTGTGTTCAGAAAGTTCATGATGCGCCTTATTTTTGAATCAGATAGTCGCTAGACGCCATGACCAGCAGCACCGCTGCAGCCACTCGGTCTCGTTTTACCGTGTCGGTGCTGGCGGCAGTGACCGCAATGGCATTGATCGCGTTGACAATCAATGTTTGCGTAGCGCTAGAAAGCTGGCCCGCAGTCAGCAGCAAATTCAACCGTGCCACAAGCGCCGCAGTATCTGTAACTAGCGCCAACTCGGATGTGTAGGCCGCCGTGATGTCAAAACCGTTGCTCGCGTTGCTGCCACTGTTCGGCTGGTCCGGCGCGTTGACGCGAACCCCGTCTCGAATGACACCTTGCATGAAGTTCAGGTAGCCGCCCACACTGCTTTCGTTGACGATCTGAAATTCTGGTGCCGGCGTCTTGCTGGCACTCATGGCGGTAGAGGGTGGCACGTATCCCGGGCGAAAGAAATTGAAAACACTGGGCGAACGCAGCGGGCTTTGGCCTAATTGCGTTCCCGCGTTACTGAGGTCGCCCAGCTTCCAACTCCCACGTGCTGACGTGATGCCGAAGGTTCGACCCCACTGCACAAACCGCACGATAGGCTCGCGCAATTTGCCAAAACCGTTCTGCGACAAACTCGCCGCACCACGGGCCTCAGTGTCAAGCAACACTGCTGCAAACACCGCTTTGAGATCACCCCTGACACCGGCACCATTGTTGTTAAAGGCACTTGCGACGCGAGCTACGTAGGCGGGACTCGGGTTACTGGTCACCAAGCGCTGAATCATCTGTTTGCCGAAAAACGGGCCCACGTTGGGGTGGTTGAACAAAGTGTCCAGTGCAATTTTTAGCGACGCTATTGCCGTGGTGTTGGCTGGCACGTTGGCTCCAAGAAAGTTGGAGGCGAGTGTCGAGTGATTGGATGCCGTGGCGACCATCGGCAAACGAGCGAAGTGGGTACTGGGTATCGTCCGGTTCTGGATCGGCTCCAGTGTGGGCACGTTCTGGCTTTGATCAACATTCCAGCCGGTAAATACCCGGGCAATGTTGGTAATGTCGCTTTGGGTATAACTGTCTTGGCGGTTACCGTTAGCGTCGAGCTGGTCGGTGCCATCCAGATTTAGCTTTGTCAGGCCCAGCGTGAAGAGTTGCATGACCTCGCGGCCATAGTTTTCGTCCGGTACACGTCCGCGGGCAGGATCTTCTTTGAGATTACCTCGAGTATTAAGGTAATAGCCCATCGCCGGATTCAAGGTCACATCCTCCAACAATTTGCGGAAATTGCCGAATGTGTTGGAGACCAGCATATCCCACCAAGCTGCTATGAAGTGGCTGCGCCACGTAATCTCGAGCCCGCTAAGTGAGACTACAAAAAACTCGGAAAGCGCCAAAGCCATGCGCTTGCGCACAGCGTCACTCGAAGTCATGAGCTGGTTCCAGATCATGTAGTCGCCAGGGTAGCTGTTGTCGTAATACCGGGTGGCGTTATCAACAACACCATAGCCACGGGAGTCGAGCCAGGCAAAACCCGTGGTGCTGAAAGCTGCCGAGAACTGGACATTGAGCCACGCCTGGTAGCCTTGGCTTCTCACCGCTGCAATTTCAGAATCCGAGGCGGAAAATTGTGCTTGCAATAAAAACCGAGCAGCTTCATTTGCGGTAAGTGCGGCCACCACCGGCGGGGCTACGGGGGTTGCCGAAACCTGGACTGAATTGACACTCGCGCCGGAACTGTTGACTGCAGCTACGACATAGAAAACTGCGGTGTCATTGGTGAGACCACCATCGGTATAAACCGTCGTGGTAACACTGCCTACAAAGGTATAGGGGCCGCCACTGGTGAGCGAGCGCTTTACCTGGTAGCTGGTAGCTCCAATACTGGCCGTCCAGCTCAATGTCACCTGCGTGTTGCCGGCGGTGCTCGCCACATCGGTAGGGGCGGCAGGTGCCAGAGCAGTTGCAGCGGGGCTTGCGGCAACGGGCGCAGAGTTGGCGCTGGCGCTGGCGGCATTCACGGCCACCACCACATAAAAGTACGTAAGCCCATTGGTCAAGCCGACATCGGTAAAGGTCGCTCCTGCCGGACTGCCCACTTGCGCAAAGGGCCCGGAACTGGAGGCACCGCGCTTTACTTGGTAACTGGTCGCACCCAGGCTCGCCACCCAACTGAGGGCCACTTGTGTATTGCCAGGCACAGCGGCAAGCCCTGTCGGAGTGGCCGGTGCTGCGACCGCAGCGGACGGGGTTGCACTGACCAGACTTGAATTGGCACTGGAACCCGCTGAATTGACAGCAGCAACCACATAGAAATACGAGGTTCCGTTACTGAGGGCCGCATCGGTGTAACTGACACCCGATGGTGATGCCACCACCGCAAAAGGCCCGGCACTGGTCAACGCACGCTTTACCTGGTAGATCGTGGCACCTACGCTGGCATTCCAGGCAAGGACCACCTGCCCATTTCCGGCGGCAGCCGCCAACCCAATTGGCACCGCTGCGAGAGGAACTACCACCGCAGGCGTGGCACTGACGGATAAAGAGTCTGCGCTGGTGCCCGCCGCATTGACTGCCGTCACGGTATAAAAATAGGTCACCCCGTTGGTGAGGCCGGTATCGGTCAGACTGGCGGTCACAGTGCTGCCCACGGAGTCATAGGGCCCAACACTGGCCTGCGAGCGCTTCACTTGATAACTGGTGGCCCCCGCAGTTGGAGTCCAGCTGAGCGCAACCATGCCGGGGCCGCCCGAAGCAGCCACTGCCAGAGGCACTGCAGGGACTGGGGTCGGCTCAAAAGGAGTGGTGCTTACCTGCGCAGAGTCTGCACTGGCACCACCAGCATTGACTGCCGACACTACGTAGTAGTAGGTGGTGCCATTTACAACACTGCTATCCGTGGCCGATGTCGCACTCGGACTCCCGATCACCACATAGGGCCCCCGGTTGTTGGTCGAGCGTTTTACCTCGTAATTGTTGGCTGCGGACACACTGCCCCAACTCAAATTCACCACGGCATTGCCGGGGGTGACCGTTAATCCGGTCGGTGATGAGGGCGGCGAAACCGCGGGTGGGGAGCTACCGCCGCCGCCACAGGCCGAGAGTAGTGAGGCAACACCTGCCATACCGAGAGCGTTTTGCAAACTTGGCAACGCGGCAGTATCCAAGGGCTCGTCCCCAGGCAGGGGGGCTATTTCAGTGATGCGCATCGCAGTATCCAATGGTGTCTGGGGTTGCCGCGATTTTAGGGAGCAAGCCGCAAACCGCCTAACACTGCACCCCGGAATCCACTGGTTAGGATGTGGGCTGGAATAATTTCGGCGGATTTTCCCCAGGATCAGGCGAGAGGCCTTTTCACGGGCCATGTATATCCACACAAGCGCGGAAAAGAGGCAGCGCGCCAAGCGCGAATCGTCACGAGTTGGGGAACTTATTTCTGCCACATCCTTAAGTGTTTCAGGCCGATACGGCGGACTTTCAGGCACCAAGCCGCAGGCCTTGCCAGGCAAATGGGCCCAGATCATCAAGATGATGCGCGGAATAGATGTGTTGCAAACCCGTATCGTCACCGAGTTGGTTCATGCGTACCTGCCTCACTTGCTGCCTTCGGATAAGGTACCGCAATGTGAGACGCCCGCCTTGTCTGCATCCGCACGCGCAAGGGTCAGCCTGTGCAACACCCACCTCATCCACTTTTAGTCCGTATTTGCCGACAAGGCTTGTGCTGCCCACTGCCCATACTCTAAAGTGGGGTACTGGGCCCAAGGGAGGAATTTGACATGAACTGGTGGAACGCTATCTATACAGCGCTTTTTTTCGTGGTGGTGGCCACAATGCCCCCTGCTACCTGGGTGCTGATGGCCCTGTGCTTGCTTCCCGTGGGCTTGTTGTGGGTTGGGAGGTGGGTGACAGACTGGCAACGCAGCCAAGGCCGCACCGCCGTGCTCAGTGGCACCGGGTATCGGTCTGTGCTGGACCGCAGTGCCCTCGCAGATGTTTTTCGCAAGATGGGTGCCCCCTTGCGCGACTGGGTCATGCGGGGTTACCCCACGGGTGCCACCCAGTATTGGGTGCGTGATGCCTGGTGTGTGGAGCAAGCCGGTCTGCAGTTCACCGCCATGGAAGTCCATACCACGCCGGGTTATATCGGCACGGGTATCCCTTTGTGGCGCGTGCGTCACTGCGCGTTGGTCGTGCAAAGCAGCCAAGTGTGGCCTGAGTTTGTGATGTGGCGCGACCCCGCTGCTGCGCACCCGTCACACCAGCCCGGGGCAAAGTTTCAGCAGCACCGCATGGGTCGCAAACACCGGTTGCTGCCCGTCCAAGGCTTTTGGGTGGAGGCTGCTGATCCGAAGCTTGCGTGGGCGCAATTTTCTGCGCTTTGGAAGCATCTGGGCCAATCCGAGGATGCCGACCTGTTGGCCATGGCCCAAGGCAACGATCTGGTTTTGTTCTGGCGCAAGCGCCCACCCACAGGTGAAACATTGGCGCAGTTGCTGCAAGGGTGCCTTGCCTACGCCAACTTCACAAGCACCGACAATTGCATTCAGGCAGAGAAGCCCGCGTTTTGACACCGTTTGATGTGTCGCAAGAGAAATGCTTTACTCACTTTCATGATCCTAGTGCTTAGGGGTCAAGCAGAAATCTCGCGACATTCAAAGTGCGCAGTCTTGAATAAATTAATGTGGGTCAAACCGGCATGTTGAAGTCAACAGCGGTGCTGCCCACCAGTGTCACGCTGCCAAGCAAGCTGCCATTCGCCAAATCCGTCGCCAGCAGACCATTGAGCCATTGACTCACCGAGTAGAGGCTGGCATTGGCATTGCCATCTTCATTGGCCAGTCGGTTGCCTGAAATTTCAAAACCCAGGTGGTAGAGCCCATCCGCCACAGTGTTGACGGCATTTTGGGCAAAAAGTCGGCTGACCGCGCCGTCGTTTTGAACCAGATGAAAACCGGTCTCCCTGCCATCCTCGTCGTCGCCATGCAAGGTAGCCCAGTCCGCCAGATGATTGGTGCGCAGCCAGGTGTTGAGTTCGCGCACCTCAGCGCCGTCAATTACACCCCCATCAGCGGCGTTTGTGGCCTTGATCGCATTGATGATCAGGCCATTCATGGCATCGGCAGCTTTGGCCCCAGCAAAAATGTCGCTGGTGGATATTTTTTTGTTCAGTCCCTCATCTGCCGTGATCAGGTTGACCAACTGGTCCAGTCCGGTGCCAGTGCTGCCGCTGGCATAGGGGTTAACGGCCGTGTTGTCCAGCGCGTCACCGGCCAGGTCTGTGGCCAGCAGGGAATTGAGCCATTCACTCACCGAGCTCAGGCTGGCGTTGTCGTCGCCGTCTTCATTCAACAGTTTTCGATCCTTGATCATGAAGCCCAGGTGGTAAATGCCATCGGCCACGGTATTGACAGCATTACGACCAAACAGGCTGCTGCTGGCACCGTCGCTTTGCACCAGATGGAAACCGGTTTCTTCATTGCCTTTGTCATCACCGTGCAACTCGGTCCAGTCGCTCAGGTGATTGGTACGCAGCCACGCATTGATGTCGCGCAGATCAGCCTGCGAAATATTGCCGTTGTTGGCGACACCAGTGGCCTTGATTGCATTGATGATCAGGCCATTCATGGCATCGGCAGCTTTGGCCCCAGCAAAAATGTCGCTGGTGGATATTTTTTTGTTCAGTCCCTCATCTGCCGTGATCAGGTTGACCAACTGGTCCAGTCCGGTGCCAGTGCTGCCGCTGGCATAGGGATTAACGGCCGTGTTGTCGAGCGTGTCTCCGGCCAGGTCATTGGCCAGCAAATTGCTCAGCCACTCAGCCACTCGGGTCAATTTGGCATTGGCGTTGCCATCTTCGTTGACCAGGCGGTCATTACAAATATCAAAACCCAAGTGGTAGAGCCCGTCGGCCACCGTGTTGACTGCATTTTGACCAAACAACTGTGACTTGGCACCATCGTTTTGCACCAGATGGAAGCCGGTTTCCGTGCCGTCTTCGTCGTCTCCGTGCAGGGTGGTCCATTCCGTCAGATAGTTGGCGCGCAGCCACGCGTTGAGGTCGCGAACATCACCTGCGGTGATGTCGCCGTTGTTGGCAATGCCAGTGGCACGAATCGCCTGCACGATCAAGCCGTTCATCGCATCGGCGGCAGCGGCACCACTTGCCAAATCAGTCGCGCTGACCTTTTTCAACAACCCGGGGTCGTTGGTGATCAGGCTGATGATCTGATCCAGCCCTGTCCGGGTGGAGCCTGCAGGCAGGGTCACGATGGTGGAGGTCGTGTTGGCTGGGGTGTTGACAATCGACATGGAAAGCCTTCCGAGATAGTTGAGGTGGCCAAATGATTACGTGAATAAAGAGTGGCGACAACGCCCCGACCTGGCAAGTTGTAAACAGATTGCCTCACTGTCCTGTTGAACCAGGCTGCAGTTCAGGTGGCTTTTCTCCAAGCGCCAACACGGCAACAAGGCTGCATCGGCAGTTTTTTGGCACCGATACATTTTTCACAAGCGTTTACAAAACAGCCAGTGAGGGCTCTAAAACCCCAATCAACAAGTTAAGACAAAACGTGAAAAAATACCGGCAAGCAATTGATTACAAATATATTTTTCCGTGTGTACTCACGCATTGCGTCAAGACCATTGCTGTCTTGGCGCGCACGGTCGAGGTCTTGTTTGAAGCGGTGAAGCTTACGTTTTGTTTCCGTGGCAACCACGGGGCATGGCGCAGGTCATGGGCTAGGCGGGTTCGGTTTGCTACTGGGCAGCGCAGACTGTTGCCCGATGGTCAGGCAGTTGGGCTTGGCCTGGGGTGCGGCACCAATCGGCAGGCGCTCGGCAGGGGTCAGGCTCAGCAGCGTCGCGCCGCTGGCGTCGAGCAGGGTGACAAAAAGGCCACCAGGCGCGGCGCGCGTCACCAGCGTGGCCGGCTCGGCGGCGATGGCACTCAAGTCCGCCCCGGCGGGGCCAGTCCGGTAAACACCGCTCAGGCGCGTCTCGCCGTTGGCCTGGGTGGCGGCGTTTTCGTAACGGAACTCCCAGCACATGCCCTCTACGCGCCCATCGGTGGTGGTGAAAGACAGCGTCAGCGCCTGATCGGGGTTACGGGTGCCAGCTGCCGCTACATCACTGACACTGGATGCTTTGCTGACGGCTGTAAGCACTGCATTGGTGTCGGCCACGTTGGCGTACACGCCGGATACGGGGTCGGCTACAGGCCCCACTCCAGTACCACCGGTGCCGGGCCCGCAGGCAACAACCAGGAGCGCAAGTGCCAGGGGGGCGACCCACTTGAAGGGGTTTAACGTGAACGTTAGCAGGGCCGCGCGGCGCAGTACTTGGAAAACTTCAAACAGGGGGGTCATAGGGTTTGTGCTCTTCGGTGGAATAAAAATAGGCCCCAAATCGCGCCCGCTGGGTACGCTGCGCGGGGCTGGCGTGGGCGGCGTCGTGGTCAAAACGGGCTTGTGCTTCACGCATGACGGTTTTAAACGCAACTTTCCAGGCCTGCGCCGCCACTTTGTGCAAGTGCGCCGCCGACTCGGGCGTGATGTCGTCCACAAAAATGGCCTGCTCCAGAAACTCACCGTCGTCGTCAAGGTTCTGGCAAGCGGCAGCCAGGTGGTCGTGCAGGTTGTTGCGCAGTTGGGTGGCCATTTCCGGCAATCCGCTGCGCGGCACAAAACCACTGGTCAACAGCGTGACCTGGCCATCCGCCTCGCTCACCAGGCCCAGCCGCACCAGTTCATCGAGCACCGCGCGGGGCCGCACATCCTTGCTGACGGCACGCGCCAGGGCATCAAAGCTGGGCTCCTCACCGGCGCGCGCAATCACCAGCGGTTCCTGGCGCGCATCCAGGTAGCGGTCCTGGCTGAGCCAGCGCGCCACCACCTGGGACGCCAGCCCGGTGAACCCCTCGGACACGGCCTGCGGCGCTGCCAGGCGGGTGAGGTTGCGCACATCGCGCCGGTGTACGCCCGACAACAGGCTGACGGCACTGTCGGTCTGGGGCATGCCGCGTGCGCGCAACTCGTCCTGGGCGGCCTGCAGAAACACCCGCTTGAGCGCCACTGCAAACGCAGTGGACGTCACCCCGTGGCGCAGCATCAGCCGCACGGCGGGGCGCAGCAATGCAAGCATGCTGTCCAGAATGATGGTTGAGCGGGATGACAAAGGTGCGTCCAAGGGTGCGAGAACGTGGTTGACACAAGGAATCTGCGTGGGATATTATCCCACAACTACCAAAAACAACCAACACCACGGTGGTGTGTATCGCATGTGCCCCCGGCAGGCAAGCACTGAACCCGCTCGTGATCAACCACCCATTGCTACAGGGCTATTTACCATGAAAAAAAATGAACAAATCGCGCTGCGCCTCCAAGGGGCCTTACACCCTGCCCTGCTGCCGGCCGCTCTGCTGGCCACGGTTTTGTCCGTCACCGCGTGTGGTGGTGGCAGCCAGGCCAACGCCCCCACCACGCCGGTGGCGGCCGTGGTGGCCGCTACGCCTGTGGTGCTGCAGGCTTCGCCGCCGGGCGCACTTCGGTCTTATGTACAGCAAAAGCTCAGCGAACAGGTTGACCAAGGGTTGACGCTGTCCGCCACCCCCTACCGGGAGGGTGTGTCCACTACTGCTGAATTAAATGTAGCCGCCACTGATTCCAGCCCCAGCACTGCCAAGGCATTCTCCAGCACCACGCTGCAGGAAGTGGGGGTGGACGAAGCAGACTTGATGAAGACCGACGGCCAGCGCATCTTCAGCCTCACATCTAACGAGCCCAACGCCAACCATCTGAACAAACTCCAGGTTGACCGCCGCGTGGCCGATGGTTCCTTGCAGGCCGAGGGTAGCCTGACTCTGGACGATGGAGCCTCAAAGATCGCAAACAGCCCGGACTTGCGCAGTGCCGAGCGCATCACGGGCCTGCACCTTAGTGCCAATGGTGAACTGTTGGCACTGCTGGGGCAGAAGGAGTTGCTTTACTACAGCTATGGCGGCGGCATTGTGACCCCGGTCGTACGCGCCGCTAGTGTTGGCACTACCCCAGTCATGCCCGGCCCCACCACGCCACCGCAAGCCGTGATCGACCTGGTGAGCAGCACTGCGGGCCAAGCCCTGGCCAAGTCCCGCAGCGTGCGAATCGATGGCAATTTGGTGCAGAGCCGCATGATTGGAAACATTTTGTACGTGGTCACCACCTGGTCCCCGCGCCTTGACGTTGTCACCACGCTGGACGCAGCCACCCCAGCCGAGCGCAAGGCAGCCATCGCGGGCCTGACCAACAAGGACTTGTTGCCCACCATCACAATCACCAGCGCCAAGGAAGCAGCAATAACCCAGCCTTTGATGGCCGACACCGACTGCTACCTGCAGTCCAAAAACGCCTCGTATGGCGTGCAAATGACAAGCATCACCGCCCTGAACCTGGCCAGCCCCACCCTGGAGCGCGCCAGCCGCTGCTTTTTGGGGGGCACCGAAGCACTCTACATGTCGGCCAAAAACGTTTACCTGGCCACCAGCCGGTACACCACCCAGACGAAGGGCGGCATCGTTGCCTACGCCAACCAGGCCCATACCGACATCCACAAGTTCGCCATTGACGGCATGGCCATCAACTACCGTGGCTCGGGCGAGGTCAGCGGGCACCTGGGCTGGGACCCGAGCAAAAACGCTTACCGCATGGGCGAATACCAAAACTTCTTGCACGTGCTGACCTACACCGCGCAAAGGGGCTGGTTTGGTGAAATCGATGCCAGCAAGACCGAAGCACAGCCTTCCCCGGCCATTTTGACCGTGCTGCGCGAGGACGCCAGTGGCACGCAGCTCACCACCGTCAGCACCCTGCCCAATGCCAAACGGCCACAACCCATCGGGCTGAGCGGTGAGCAGGTTTACGCGGTGCGTTTTCTGGGCGAGCGCGGCTATGTGGTGACCTTTCGCCGTACCGACCCGCTCTACATCCTGGACCTGGCCGACCCGAGTGACCCCAAGGTGAGCGGCGAACTCAAGACCAATGGCTACTCCGACTACCTGCTGCCGGTGGCCAACGGTCTGTTGTTGGGTGGGGCAAAGACGCCAACGACACCGGGCGCGTGCAAGGGGTCAAGCTGTCACTGTTTGATGTTGCCGACGCCGCCAACCCGAAAGAAGTGGCCACCAAGACCATCGGCAAAACCGGCAGCTCCAGCGGACTGGACTATGGATCGCACGGCATCAACCTCTTCACCACGGGGGGCGTCACCCGCGTGGCGCTGCCCGTGGCCGTGTCGGAAACGCCCAACCCATCCGGCGGAACCTGGTACTACCCCAGCTACCAAGGTCTGGCCCGGTTTGACATTGACATGGCCAACAAGACCCTGACCGAGCGACCCACCCTGGTGGGGCAAACCTTTTCGCCCAACCAGTACGGCACTGGTGGCGGTTGGCTTGGCAACGAGCGCAGCGTCCAGCTCGATGCCCATGTGTACTACCTGACCGGCCTGGGCAAGATCATGGGTAGCGCGTGGTAGCTTCGAATAAGGCGAAAAAGGGTCTATGCCGAATGAATGACATTCACTATCAACTATCAAAACAGCTGTTTGCGCATATAAACAGTGCGCAAGCAGCTATTTATTAGATAGCAAATTGAGCCAGATGAACTGCCAGCTTAAAACGCCAAACTCCCCTGCACCCAGAACCTGACCTGGGTGTTGAGCCCATCGGAGTCATTGCCGCTGGCATCACGCGCGGGGTTGTCGGCCAGCCGGGTGGCCATGGTGGCGGTGATCTGGCTGCCTGCTGTGGGCGTCCACACAGCAGAGACGCCCGCGCCCGACAGGCTGTAACTGTTGGGCAAGCCCACATTGGCCGCGTTCCAGTTGGCCCATGTGTTTTTGTGCAGGGTGACTTCGCCATAGTCGGCAAAGGCCACAAAGCCCCATTTCGGGCTGATCTCGCGGCGCCACTCCACGCTGGCCAGCCAGCCTTCATCACCGCTGCCCTCGCCCGAGCCATAAGCGCGCACGCCTTGGGGGCCGCCGAGCACAAACTTCTCGGAGGAGTCCAGGTTTTTGCTGGCCAATTGCCCTGACAGGCTCGCATACAGCGCCGTGTCTTTGGTCAAACGCAGCAAGTGGCTGCCCTGCACGCTCAGCTTGTCATACCCGCCGTGTGATTGGGCGCTGTTGGCGTCTTGCGCCCTGTCTGCTGCCCAGCCGTCCAGATCGAGCTGGCCGTTGACCCACTGCAAGGAGTAGGTGCTGTAGCCCCCTTGCCCGGTGAGTCCGGTCAGGTCGCTGCGGTCGCCGCTCAGCGCCAGCGTGAGGGATGCGCTCTTTTTGTCACTGGTGGTCAAGCTTAATGAGCGGTTGATGAAGGTGCGCTCGGCCCAGTTCAGCGATGCGTTCAAGTTGCTCTGGCGGGTGCGCACCAGCGCGTAGCTGACAAAGCCGGACACCGCTGTGGCCGTGCCGTCGGACTCGGGCGTGCCCACTGCCAGGTCGCAGCACAGCTTGTAGTTCGAGTCCACCAGGGCCAGGCCTGCTTTGAGGCCGTTGCTGCCCAGCGGCGTGGTGTAGCCAGCGCGCACAAAGCTCGTGCCCTCGCTGGTGGCTCCGCGCAGACTCCATTGGTCGCCCCGGCCAAAGGGGTCGTTGGACAGCACCGTGGCCCCCAAGCGCCAGTAGCCGGTGTAGCGGTTGCCGGTGTTGTCCAGCTCCACATTGCCTGCCAGTGTGGGGCCTTGCGCGGCTTCAATCAGCACGCGCGAGCCGCCCAGCTCAGCGCCGGGCACCAGCACCGCACGGGCGCTGGTGGCAGGCAGGTCGTTGAGCAGCAGCAGGCCACGTTCCAGGCGCTGCTGCTCCAGCGCGGTGCCGGTGGGCTGGGCACCGGTGACCATGGCGCGCAGGGTGTCGTCCGGAGATGCGGGCACCGGGCGCGCGTTTGATGTCCACCCCTTCCAGGCGGCCTTCGATCACGCGCGGATTTCCACCACACCGGCTTTGATCTCTTGCGGGGGCACGTAGGCACGGGAGGTGAACAGCCCTTGGGCGCGCAGCCACTGCTCAAACTTTTCTGCCACGCGGTGCAGGCCGTCCATGCTCAGGGGTTCAGCCGCAAAGGGGGCCAGAAAACGCTGGGCTTCGGCTTCAAGAAGGGAACTCAGGCCCACCACCCGAAAGCCGGTGAACCGGGTTTTGGGGCCTAGGTCGGTGGTGCGCTTTTCGTCTGTGGGGGCTTGCGCCTTGGGTGGCAGCAGCGGTGCAGGTGCCTGCTCGCGGCGGGTTTCGTCGCGCAGCACAGAGCCTGCATCAGGGGTGGCGGCCCAAGCGCTGCCAGCCAGGCTCAGCAACAACAGGCTTTGCGCCAGACGGGTCATTTTGAAGGTTTGCGTGGTATTCATATTAATAGACCCCTTCTTTCTTGGGGGTCAGGAGGTATTCGCCACCCTCGGCATGGCCCGCTGAGTTGACGGTGCCGTACTGCGGCACCTGGGGGTATTCCTCGGCCACGGCGGCCTTGATGCTGGCGTGTAATTGCTGGCCGGAGGTTTCAGCTTCGATGGATTGAAGCGCAGCGATCATGTTCCAGGAAAAAATGGAATGGTCGTCATGGCCTTCGTCGGTCACCGGCTCGTCGCCACCCGATGAGAAGGCCAGCACGGAGCGGCGCGTCAGCGTTTGTTCGCGGCTGATGGCACCGGTGTTGACCTGCTTGCCCTCTTTGGTGAGCGAGCCGGAGTAACAGCTGTCGGACACCAGCATCACCTGCTTGGCCGGGATGTTGCGCAAGGCACGGGCAATGGTGTCATTGGAAACCCATTTATCGGGACTGCTGGTGGTCGCATCGGTCGGAATCCAGTAACCGGCCTTGGTTTTCTCGTTCAGGTAACCGTGGCCTGCATACATGATGACCACGCTGTCATCCTTCCCCGTGGTGCGGATCAGATCATTGAGCGCATCCACCATGTCTTTGCGTCCGGCGTTTTGCACCACCTTGACCTCGTAGCCCAGTTTATTGCGCAGCTCGGCACCAATGGCGGTCACGTCGTTGATGGCGGTTTCCAGTTCCGGCACCGGCGAGCGGTAGGCGTTGTTGCCAATCAACAGGGCAAAGCGGCGTTTGACCACGGGCAGGTAGGCATCCTTGGGTGGCGGCACCTGGGCAATACACAGGTCGGTAGAGCCCTCCACGCAGTCGGCCACGTCAGCGGCCTTGGGGTCTTTTTCCAGCATATCCAGCGCACCCGCAAAGAGCTTGGTGCGCGCTTCGTGGACTTGCTGGTTGATAGCTTGCAGGTCTGGCTGCTTGAGCACACCTGCCAGCTTGGGCAAGGACTTGGCGGCGTTCACGATGAGTTTGGGCGGAGGCGGTGGCGCTTCAGGCTCCAGCACTGCGGAGGCGGTTTTCACCGGAGTTGCGGTACCTGCGCTTTTCACCGCAGGTGCAGGCACTGCTTGATTTTCCGGCTGCTTCACGACCGGACGGACGGACGCTGCCGAGGTGCCCGGAAAATTAGCCATGGTCACCCCGCCACTGCCGGCGCCTCCCACAGGTGAGGTGGCCGCGGGGCTAACCGGTGCCGCGGCAGTGGGCACAGTAGCAGCAGACACCTGCCGTACTTCAGTGGCCGTGACACCTGCGCCTGTAGCCGCTGGTGTGGCTGCTGGTGCTGGTGCTGGTGCTGGTGTCGGTGTGGCTGCTGGCGCTGTGATGTCAGCCTTGGCCGTGGCCGATGTGCTCACAAAAGTGTAGTTGCCGGCATCTGCGCCTGCCAATGCAAAACCCGTGATCAGCACGGCTTTGCCTGCGCCAACTTCTTTGTTTTCAAAGTTCGCGCTGCCATTGCCCACCGTGACGACATCGCCTGCAATAACGCCTGCGTCACCCGCAGTAGCACCGCTCAAAGACTGTGATTCAAGCGTTGCGGCAGTGGTGTCGTCAAATACCTTGTTGGCCACCGTGCCCACATAAGCCACGGGTTTGGGGCTGATGTTGGCCGTCGTGCTTGCAGTTGTCGTGGCCACGCTGTAGTTGGCTGCGTCGGTACCGCTGGCGCTGATGCCTGTCACGCTCACCGCCTTGTTGTTGCCCGCGTTTTTGTCAGCAAAGGTGGCCGACGTGTGCTTGAGCGTGAGCGTGTCGCCGCTGATGCGGTCATCACCCAAGGTGACGCTGGCGCTGGTGTTGCCGTCATATACCTTGTTGCTGGCCGTCGCACTGGCGCTCAAAGTCTTGGGCGTGATGCTGGCGGTGCTGGCGGTTGTTGTGGCCACGCTGTAGTTGGCTGAGTCGGCACCGCTGGCACTGATGCCACTCACGTTTACCGTCTTGTTGTTGCCCACGTTTTTGTCGGCAAAGCTGGCCTCGGTGTGGTTTAGCGTGAGGATGTCGCCACTGATCCGGTCATCGCCCAAGGTGACGCTGGCTGTTGTGCTGCCGTCGTACACCTTGCTGCTGGCCGTCGCACTGGCGCTCAAAGCCCTAGCTGTGATGTCGGCTGTGGTGCTGCCCGAGATGGCGCTGATCTGGTAGTTGGCCGCATCGGCACCGGCCAAGGTGCCAACGCTGTAGGTCACGGTTTTGCCCGTGCCGACATTTTTGGAATCAAAACTGCCGCTCAAACCGCCTAGGGTGACAACATCAGAACCTACCACGCCACTGAGCGCACCGCCCGATAGTACGGCGCTGGTGTTGCCATCGTACACCTTGTTGCTGGCAGAGGCGCTTACGCTCAGGGTCTTGGGCGTGATGACGCCGGAAATACTTGGTGGGATGGGGTTCAAGATGTAATTGCCCGCTTGAGCGCCACCAAGGGTTGCAGTTGTGCCTGTGACCGTTCTGCTGCCCGCGTTTTTGCTGTCAAAACTTCCGCTCACGCTGGCCAAAGTGACTACATCGGTGCTGACAAGGCCGGTGAACGTTCCGCTGGAGCCGGTGGCGCTGGTGCTTCCGTCGTACACCTTGGCAATGGAGGTCAAGTCCAACGCTTTGGGAGTGATGCCAAACAACGAGCCTGGCGCAAGAACCGGCGTGGCCACGTCGATGTAGTAGCCCAGAGGCGAATTCAGGGTGCCTGCGGCGTAGGCATAGCTGCCCACGTTATTGCCCGCAACCCGCCCCAAAGCGCCGCTGACTGAGCTGGCCGCGGTGTCACCATACTCCATGCCAGTGACGGAGTAAGTAAAAGCCGGGTCAGCACTGCCGTAAACCTTGCTTGCGGCGTCGCCAGTCACGGTCAACACTTTGGGAGCAACATTCACGCTGAAGGTGCCCGCCGCGTAGGCGGGTGTCACCACAGCACGCGGTACGGTCATGCCGACAAACGTGGCCGAATTCAGGCCGGAGGCTGCGGTCATCAACCCGAAGGTTTCGCCGGCCAATGCCGGGGTGCTCGACACGACCATGCGGTTAAGCGCCACAGTTCCAAAAGATCCCGCATTGCCCGAAATCGCACCACTGACATTGATCTGGTCTCTTTGCCCGCTCGCGCCCAAGTCCATGTTCAGCTCCGACCCGGCTGCAAGCTGCATGTCGCCTGTGACAGACAGCGTGCCAATGGCTGAGGCCCCAGCGGGGCTGATGATGCCTTGGTTGACAAAACCATTTGCTCCGGTGCCCACATTGATGCTTCCTATACCTGACAAGCTGCCTGAATTGACAAAGCCGTTCGCAGCATAGATCGACAGGTTGGAGACATCCAACGTGCCTGTGCTGCTAATCGTCGCAATGGGGGAATATATGCTGGCAAAACCAGCAAACGCCAGAGGTGAAGTCACTGCCACACTACTTCCAGGGCTATTAAAGATAAGCGACGATGCACGAAACACGCCTGTGCCGCTCAGAGGCGACAGATTGGCCCCGCTGACCAAGCCGGTGCTACCCACCGTCAAAAGATTGCCGCTGGAATAAGGTGAAAATGACAGGGAACCCGAAGGATTGATGGCGGCCCCGTTTGAAGCGATGACCGTTTTGCCTGTGGCTACCGTAATGGGGTTGTCGGCTTGCAGACTGACAGAAGATGTCGCGAGAATACTGTCGTTGATAGTGATGGTGGGTGCATTAAGGCTGATTTGGTTAAATCCCACTGGTGCCGTATTGACCGTCAGCAATCCACCACTTCCAAAACCTAAAGAAGATGACCGAAATACACCTGTGCCGCTTAGCGGTGAAAGATTGGCCACATTAACCAAACCGGTGCTGCCCACCGTCAAAGGATTGCTGTAGGTATATGGTGAAAAATACAAATGACCATAAGGGTTGGTGGCGGCCCCGTTTGAAGCAATGACGGTTTTGCCTGTGGCTACCGTGATGGGGTTGTCGGCTGACAGACTGACAGTAGAAGTTGTCAGAAGGTTGTCGTTGATCGTAATGTTTGTTCCAAACAAACGAATTCCGCTTAACCCGACCGGTGCACCATTCACAGTCAAGGTGCTGCCGGAATAAAAATCGAATGTTGGCGCTTTAAAGACTCCTGCACCGCTCAGTACAGAAAGATCGCCCACATTCACCAGTCCGGTCGCACTGACAATCATGGGATTGGAATTTGTGAAATTTACAAACTGCAAATCATTAGAAGCAATGACGGTCTTGCCAGCTAACACCGTTATTGGGTTATCGGCTTGCAGACTGGCATTTTTCGCCTGAATGTTGTCGTGAATTGTCAGTGCGGGGGCACGCAAAGTGAGATCCCAAGAATAATTGTTAGACGGTAGTGTTGTAGTAATTGCCCCAACGGACAGAGTACCGCTACTTGCGATAGTTACTTGGCCTAGGGTATTGATCGAGCCACCAATTGAGCTGGCACCAGCGCCAGCCAACATAATCACGTCCAGAGGGTGACTGAAGGACCCGGCAATACTGGCACCCGCATGCATGTTGATGGTGCCGGTAGTGTTGAGCCTCAGCTCACGCGGGCCGCTGCTGGTATTGCTGATAGCCACGGCACCGCCTGCATCTGCGCTGCCATTGATCACAATGGCCCCGGTGCCGCCAATGCCTGATGAGGTTTGTATCGATACATTGGTGCCCCCATTGAGGGCGGCGTTTATTTCTGTGTCGCCAATGCTGGTGGGTAAATTCGGATCGAATACGCCGCCTGACAGTGCGCCGGCACTGCCATGGACAATGTAAACGTCGGATGGATCCAGCAGCCAACTGCCATTGCTACCCTTGGGCGCAGAAGCGTTCACGCGGGCATGGGTAACGTCCAGCGCGCGTTTGCCAGAGGTTTCAATCAACCCGCCATGACCACCCTGTGCGCCGCCTTGGGCTGAAAAATCGCCATGGGCCCGGGTGGTGTCGTCGGCCCACGCAATGATTTTGCCGCCGTCGCCAGAAACGGTGGCATCGGCCTTGAGGCTGGCCGTTGCCGCCACCAAGGTGGTTTTTGCGTTGGGCACCGCTGTATTTTGGCCCTGGTAATCACCCCCCACCAAAACAGTGCCGCCGCCGTTGCTGCCGGAGGCGTCTATGCGGGCACCGCCTGCCACCTCTACTTGCTGGCCCAGCACCTGCACGGTCCCGCCATGGCCCCCCAAGGCAGATACATCCAGCACACCGCCGACCCGAGTTGTGCCGCCTTCCAGCCGAATCACGCCCGCGT
>JADJFX010000002.1 GCA_016708345.1 Candidatus Rhodoferax bjergmarkensis | reverse complement strand
CACCGGCACCGGCGACATGATCGAGCGCTGCACCGCGCACGGTTTGCCAGAACCTACTTTTGGCTTGACAGACGGTTTTGTGACCACCATCTGGCGCAAGCCAGAGCTGGCGCTGGTGCATGTTGGGGGCGAGGTAGCGGAGGGGACCGAGCAAGCAACCCTACAAGCGACCCCGCAAGTAACCCTACAAGTAGCACAGTTGCTGACTGCCTTGGCGGGCGAAATGTCCCGCGCCGAGTTGATGGCTGCAGTTGGGTTAAAGGATCGGGGCACTTTTGCTAAAAATTACTTAGAGCCGGCCCTGTCAGCGGGGTTGATTGAGCGGACACTACCGGGTTCGCCCAATAGCCCGACGCAAAAATATCGGTTGACGGGCAAGGGGCAGCAGCGCGCAACCAAGGGGGAAATAAAACTATGAGCAAGACGGCATCCTCACTCAGCCCGGAATTCAAAAAGTTGCTGAACAAATATGTTGAGGACTTCATCGTCAGAGTCACCTCAGGCAGCACCAGTCAAGCCCCGATCGCTCTAGATCCCGTATTTTCTTTGGCTTGTAAAGACTTGAATATCTGGTTCAAAACCAGCTTTGGTCATGGCAATCTGGCGGAGATTCCATGGCTGGCTTGCTTTGCGCCGGGTCAAAGCGCCCAGCTGGAAGGTGTATCCGGTATTGCTTTATCACCGAGCCACCAACACTGCTTCGGTGAACTATGGAGTTAGCGCAACGGCAGTAGAGGCAACAGGTGCTTGGCCACGTGATTGGCCAAAAGACCTGACCGCTGGATTGCCTCAATTTGCACTTAAGAAGAAGCAGTACAAGCAGTCGTTTGTAGCCCGGGAGTTTGTCCGTCCAACCCCGGCACAGGTGGATGAAATTGCGTCAGCGCTGGTGAAAATCATTGCTGAATTTATTGATCTGACTGAGGTTCTGGCCAATCGGTCAAAAATTGATTTTTCAGTCCTGACGGAGTTCTCCAACAGCGCTAGTGACGCAGGGCTCACGTTCTCAAATCAAGTGATTGCCCGGTTGATGACCTCACTTCTCACCAAACGCTTGTGCATCCTCACCGGCCTGGCCGGTTCCGGCAAAACCAAGCTGGCCGAAGCGTTTGCCATGTGGTTGTGCGAGTCGCCCACGCAGTACCGCATCGTCGCCGTGGGTGCGGACTGGACCAGCAATGAAAACCTGCTGGGCTATGCCGATGCTTTGCAGGCTGGGCGCTACCGCGCCCCTGTGAATGGCGCGCTGGAGTTGCTGCTGAAGGCTGCGGCCGACAAAGAAAAACCCTACTTTTTGATCCTCGACGAGATGAACCTCTCGCACGTGGAGCGCTACTTTGCCGATTTTTTGTCGGCCATGGAGTCCGTCAACGCGCCCTTGGCGCTGCATGGCGTGGCGGCAGGTTTGGCGCTGGATGGCGCGCCGGGCGTCAGCGTGCCAGGCACGCTGCCACTGCCTGACAACCTGTTCATCATCGGCACCGTCAATGTGGACGAGACCACCTACATGTTCAGCCCCAAGGTGCTGGACCGGGCCAACGTGATTGAGTTTCGGGCCACGGCGGACCAGATGGGCGCGTTTCTGGACAACCCCACCGGTGTTGACCTCAAGGTACTTGAAAAACAAGGCGTGCCGTTTGCCACGGCATTTGTCTCGCGCGCGCGGGCTGACGCTGACATCGCTGCCTTGACAGATGATGCGGGCAATGCACTTGGCGAACAATTCAAGTCAGATTTGATAGCAGTCTTCGCAGCGTTGACGGGCGTGGGGGCTGAATTTGGCTTTAGAACCGCCAAGGAAATTGCCCGCTTCATGGTGATCCACAAGGAGCTGTCTGGCCCCGCCTGGGTTTACAAAGACGCGCTGGATGCGCAAGTGTTCCAAAAACTCATGCCCAAGTTGCATGGCTCTGCACGCAAGCTTGATGGGGTATTGAAAGCCTTGGCGGAGTTCGCGGCGGCCAGCAACCGCGACCTGCCGTTGACCCGCGAAAAGATCGAACGCATGCAGGCGCGCCTGGTGCGCGACGGGTTTACCAGTTTTGCTGAAGCCTGATTGCCCCGCCCACCCCCATGGCTGACAGCGCCACCCTGAATTTTTTGGCCGCAGACGGCACCCTGCTGTGTGGCTTGACGGTGTATGTCCAGGGCAATGGGCAGCTGCAAACTGCAGGTGCTGACCCACTGGTAACCGTTGCTGCCGCGCAAGCCCAAGCCGATGGTGAGGGACAGGTGCAGTTGCTCGAAGGTGTGCGCTACGAATTCGAGTTGTCTGAGCCTGCTTTTCGGTTGACGCTGGCGCAGCACTACAGCGACACGCAAGGCATCGTGTTGCAGAGCAAGGTAGCAGGGCGTCAGCATTGCGGTGTGCTGAACCCCGCCCTGGCTACCGGGCGGCTGCCATTGGTTGTGAAGGATGCCAACGGTGCCGAGTTGGCACG
This sequence comes from Candidatus Rhodoferax bjergmarkensis, assembly GCA_016708345.1. GTDB lineage: Bacteria > Pseudomonadota > Gammaproteobacteria > Burkholderiales > Burkholderiaceae_C > Rhodoferax > Rhodoferax bjergmarkensis. Next base: position 651,594 of record JADJFX010000002.1, on the reverse strand, counting down.
CGCTGACTTGGAGGTGCGCTCACGCAAGCTCAGCTACAAGGCCGATTACCGGCTGATGCTGGAGGACATTACCGCGCACTGTGTGGATTTGTTGCAGGAACTCAAAGCCCCCTCGCTGTTCAACGCGGAGCCTGACCCCGGTCATGACCCAGCCACGCTGGCACAGCGCTTTGCGTTTGTGCGCGGTTTGTTGCAAAGCACCGGGTTTGACAACGCGCTGCACCGCATCACCACCCACCCGCACCAAATTTGGCAGCATGAGGCCCATGAACGCTCGATCAACCGGGGCTTCAAGCCATCCGGCAAGGTGCTGCGCCAACTGGCGCAGGGCAGCCGCCGCGTGGCTGTGCCCACCGCCCACCCGCTGCACGCTACGCTGCCCACGTTGCCCGAATTCATCACCATCACACGCGCCACGCCCACGCAAGACACGCCTGAGAACCGTTTTGTGAAGTTTGCGCTGCGTTCGTTTCATGGTTTTTTGGACACCATGCGCAGCCGTGTGGCCGACAAGGCCAAAGACGCGCGCCTGGTGCAAGAGATCACCGCGCTGTGTATCCGGCTGGATGAAGCGCTTGCGTCTGACGTGCTGCGCCATGTGAGTGAACCCACTTTTTTGCCTCTGGGCAGCCCCACCTTGCAGCGCCGCGAAGGCTACCGCGAGGTGCTGCAGGCCTGGCTCAACTTCGCCATGGCTGCCAAACTGGTGTGGCATGGCGGTGAGCAGGTGTTTGGTGCCGGCCAGCGCGATGTGGCCACGCTGTATGAATACTGGGTGTTTTTCAAACTTCTGGACGTGGTGTCAAACGTTTTCAAGCTGGACAAGCCTCCCAGCGAGACCCTGCTGGAGCCCACGGCAGACGGCTTTAACCTGAAGCTCAGGGCTGGCAAGTTCATAGCCTTGCGCGGCACGTCAGACCAGCCGGGGCGTAAGCTGGAGGTGCAGTTCAGCTACAACCGCAGCTTTCTCGCCACCAAAACGCCACGCGCGCCGGGCTCATGGACCGAAAATTTGCGACCAGACTACACGCTGAGCCTGTGGCCAGTGGGTTTTACTGCGCTGGAGGCCGAACTGCAAGAGCTGATGGTGCATGTTCACTTTGATGCCAAGTACCGTATTGACCAGGTTGCCGCGCTGCTGAGCGAAGCAAGTGATGCTGCTGAAACGGACGAAGAGGCCTTGACCGCTGTGCTGGACGCTGAAAAACAGGACGAAAGCCGGGGCAGCTACAAACGTGCCGATTTGCTCAAAATGCACGCCTACCGGGATGCCATCCGCCGAACCCAGGGTGCTTATGTGGTGTACCCCGGCCAGCCAAGAGCAGACAAGCGGCTGGAGAGTTTTCACGAGGTGCTGCCGGGCTTGGGCGCGTTTGCCTTGCGCCCTGGCGTAGATACTTCGGTGCTGGAGACATTTTTGCGTGATGTGGTGAACCATGTGGCCGACCGTGCCAGTGCCCGTGAACAGCACAGTTTTCACACCTGGCAATCGTATAAAACGGCTGCAGCGCTTACAGTACAAGCGCAGCGTGCTACTTATTCAGTAGTTCCAGAGAAGGCTGCAGACGGCCAGCAACGGGCCGCACCACTGCGCGAAACCTTTGTGGTGGTGGGCTGGGTCAAGGGTGATGCTCATTTGCAATGGATTTTGAATACCGGCAAATACAACTTCCGCATGGGCAGCACGCCGGGTGCGTTGCGCCTGTCGGCGCAGGTGGTGGGGGCCACTTATTTGCTGTTGCACGGCGACGGTGACAAGGCTGTGCCGGGCTTGTTCAAAATTCTCAACCCTGAGCAGGGGCCACGGGTGTGTTCAAAAAGTGAACTAAAAGCCATGCATTACCCAACCGAACCCACGCAGGACGCCTATCTGGTGTTCGACGTAGAGCCTGCCCTGGAGTTTGCCAACACCGGGTGGGACTATGCCAACCTGGCCAATAAACCAGTGAGCGCTGCGCTGGGGCATCCCTTTGCAGTTTCATTGCACGAGCTTTTGCAGGTGATGGAGCGTTGAATTTTGCGTTGAATTTTTCACGCAGTTGTGTTGGTATATCCTGTATATACTTCAACTCTCAAGGAGAAAGTCCCATGTTGACCCGAGTTTTCAAGAGCGGCAATTCGCTGGCTGTGCGCATCCCCAAAGAGCTGGCTTTTGCGGATGGTGCGCAAGACGTGGAAATCGGCGGTGGCCCCACTGATGGTGAGCGTGTTGGCACCAACATTTTGCGGCCTTCAAACAAGGCATGGCCGTGAGTTTGAAATCGAGGGCGACCATATTGCCCTGCGGCCCGCGTGCAATGCCGCCCCGGTCAGCCGGCCGCAGGGCGGTGGTTTCGGTCTGATCAATAGCCGATCGCGAGGGGGTGCCTGCGGATCTGGATGTGGCCAGCCTGGTGACCGAGGCGCCATGATCGCGCTCGACACCAATGCGCTGGCACGGTACTTCGTGGTCAGCAGCGACGGCCCTCGCAAAAGCAAGACGCTGCGGCAAAAACTGCTCGAAAGCGGCAAGTCGCTGTTTGTTCAGCAAAGTCGGTGTTTCTGGGGCAGGGTGGGTACTGTCGGGGGTGACCTACAGAAGCCTTGCCACGGGAGCGTTGTGATGGTGCTGCCGCGATTTGGCTGGCCATGTCCCATGTCGACGCCTGAACACCGGTGCCCGGCCTGGAGCTGGCTACCGCCGCAAGTTTGCGCGATGGCCATGGCTTTGCCGATGCCTTGCACCATGCGTCCGCCGCCATTGCACCAGCCTAGCCACGTTTGACGACCAAGTTTGCGCGCACGGGCCGATTTCAAGGGGTGAAGCCGCCAGTCAGGTTGAAAACTGGGTGAGAACCGCCTAAGGACTTGTTGACATGACCCATGAAACCCTTGGCAATACGCTTGCCCCACCCGCTGCTGCGCCCCAGATTGAGCTGACCAGCATCGTGGTGCCGCTGCTCAAAGGCGTGCTGTACCGCGATGAAGATGCCGCCTTGTGGGCCGCCTTGCTCACGCTGCAGCCCCGCGTGCGTGACTACGTGGCGGTGCTGGGCTTGACGCTCACACTGGACGAGGCGGAAGGTTATGCCTATTTGCGTGCCCCGGCGGTGGAGGATGACGATGCGCCCAAGCTGCCGCGCCTCATTGCCCGGCGGCCCTTGAGCTTTCAGGTCAGCCTGCTGCTGGCGTTATTGCGCAAAAAGCTGGCGGAGTCGGATGCCAGCGGCGGCGACACGCGGCTGATCTTGTCGCTGGACGCGGTGGTGGAGCTGGTGCGCGTCTTCCTGCCCGCTGGCAGCAATGAATCTCGCGTGATGGACCAGGTGGAGACAAATCTAAACAAGATCATCGACCTGGGTTTTGTGCGCCGCTTGAAACCTCAAACCGGCAGCGCGGGTCGGGTGGGGCAGACTCCAATGTACGAGGTGCGGCGCATTCTCAAGGCGTTTGTGGATGCCCAGTGGCTGGCTGAATTCGATGCCCGGCTGGCGGCCTACCAGGCGCAGCTTGCCAATCCAGAGACTAAATCCGAAGCCGGGGTGTCTGATGAGTGAGCAGGCCACGCTGGATTTGGCGCAACTCGACTTTTCGGGCGACTCTACGCTGGCGGGCTTTCGCCTGAGCCGCCTGGAAGTGTTCAATTGGGGCACGTTTGACAAGCGGGTCTGGACGCTGGAGCTGGGTGGGCGCAATGGCCTGCTGACGGGCGATATCGGCTCGGGCAAATCCACGCTGGTCGATGCAATCACCACGCTGCTGGTGCCCGCCCAGCGCATTGCCTACAACAAGGCCGCCGGGGCCGATGCCCGCGAGCGCACGCTGCGCTCGTATGTGCTGGGCCATTACAAGTCCGAGCGCAATGAACTCAGCGGCAATGCCAAACCCGTGGCCTTGCGTGATGCCAACAGCTATTCCGTCATTCTGGGCGTGTTTCACAACGCCGGGTTCGATCAGACGGTGACGCTGGCCCAGGTGTTCTGGAGCCGCGAGGCGGTGGGGCAACCCGAGCGTTTTTACGCCGTGGCAGAAAAGCCCCTGTCGATTGCCACCGACTTTGCCCAGTTTGGCAGCGCCATCGACCCCCTGAAAAAACGCCTGCGCAAAAGCGGCGTGACCTTGTTCGACAGCTTTCCCCCCTACGGCGCGCACTTTCGGCGTCGTTTTGGCATCGAAGGTGAACAGGCGCTGGAGCTGTTCCACCAGACCGTGTCCATGAAATCAGTGGGTAACCTGACGGATTTTGTGCGCCACCACATGCTGGAGCCATTTGAGGTGGCGTCGCGGATTCAGGGCTTGATTGCCCACTTTGACGACTTGAACAGGGCACACGAGGCGGTGCTCAAGGCCAAGCAGCAGGTGGAATTGTTGTCGCCCTTGGTGGCGGACTGCGACAAACATGCCGAGTTGCTGGCGGCCACCGATGAATTACGCGCCTGCCGAAGCGCCCTCAAACCGCACTTTGCGCGGCGCAAGCTGAGCTTGCTGGACGAGCGGCTGCAGAGCCTGGACGAAACACTGCAAAGTGAAAGCGCCAAAGTGCATCGCCTAAACGAGCAAAAAAATGCACAACGCGGTCAGGAGCGCGAGCTGCGCCTGAACATTGCCGAGAGCGGCGGCGACCGCGTGGCGCGTATTGGCGAGGCCATTGCACGCCAACAAGCGGAGCTGGTGCGGCGCAAGAACACCGCCGCGCGCTACGACGAGTTGCGCCGCGACCTAGGCCTGCTGCAGGTGGCCAGCAGCGAGGATTTGCTGGCCCAGCAGCAAACCTGCGCGCAGTTGCACGGTGTGGCAACCCTGCGCGCTGATGAAGTGCAAAACGCGCTGACCGAATCCGGCGTTGCGTTCGCGCAGGCCCGTCGGGAGCATGAGATTCTGGTGGGGGAGATCAGCAGCTTGAAAGGGAGGCGCAGCAATATCGAAGCCCGGCAAATCGAGATGCGCGCCCAGATGTGCGCGGCCCTGGGGCTGCGCGAGGACAGCATGCCGTTTGCCGGCGAGCTGATGGAGGTGCGCGAAGACCAGCGCGATTGGGAGGGAGCGATTGAGCGCCTGTTGCACAACTTCGGGCTCTCATTGCTGGTGCCCGATGCCCACTACGCCGAGGTGGCGCAGTGGGTGGAGCAAACCCGGCTCCAGGGGCGACTGGTGTACTTTCGGGTGCGCGCGCAAGCACGCGCCGATGTGCCATCGCTGCACCCGGACTCGCTGGTGCGAAAAATCTCGATCAAACCGGACTCTGCGTTTTACAGCTGGCTGGAACGCGAGGTGATGCACCGTTTTGATGTGGCCTGCTGTGCCACACAGGATCAGTTCCGGCGCGAAACCAAGGCGATTACCCGCGCCGGGCAAATCAAGTCGGCCGGTGAGCGCCATGAAAAAGACGACCGGCACCGGCTGGACGACCGCAGCCGGTATGTGCTGGGCTGGAGCAACGCCGCCAAGCTGGCGGCGCTGCAGACCAAGGCGCGCGTGCTGGAAGCGCGCCTGGCGCAGGATGCACAGGGCATCAGCGCGTTGCAGGCCGAGCAAAGCAGCATCACGCAGCGGCTGGGCACTTTGTCCAAGCTGGTCGAATACCGCGATTACCGTGAGCTGGACTGGCAGGCGGTTGCGCAAGAGGTGGCTGCGCTGGAGGATGAACGCTCCAAACTCAACTCGGCGTCGGATGTGCTGCAGGCCCTGACGCAGCGGCTCCGGGCGCTGGAGGCGGACTTGCTCAAAACCGAAGAGCAGTTGGCGGCCCAGCGCGAGCGGCGCGCCAAAACCGAGCAAAAAATCAGCGACACACAGGGTTTGCGGCGTCAAACAGAAAGTTTGTTGACTGCCCCCGGCTTGGAAACACCGGGCGGGGGCGTGGTGGCACAGGTGTCTGACCAGCGCTTGCTGGCTTTGCAGGCGCAGGCCCTGGGTGAACAAAAACTCACGATTGAATCGTGTGACAGTCGTGAACGCGAATTGCGCGATTGGCTGCAAAAAGCCATTGACGCCGAAGAGGCGCGCACCAAACGCCTGCGCGACAAGATCATTGACGCCATGCGCAGCTTTAGCACGCGCTACCCGCTGGAAACGCAGGAAGTGGACGTGTCGGTCGAGGCCGCAGGCGAGTACCGCGCGATGCTGTCCAAACTGGCCGCCGACGATCTGCCGCGTTTTGAGGCGCGGTTCAAGGAGTTGCTCAATGAAAACACCATCCGCGAGGTGGCGCATTTTCATTCGCAGCTCAGCCGCGAGCGCGAGACCATCAAGGAGCGCATCACCCGCATCAACCAGTCGCTCACGCAAATTGACTACAACCCGGGCCGCTTTATTGTGTTGGAGGCCCAGCTTGCCAGCGACCCCGAGGTGCGCGATTTTCAAACGGAGTTGCGTGCCTGTCTGGAGGGCACCTTGTCGGGTGCGGCGAACAGCGCGGATGAGAGCCAGTATTCCGAGGTCAAATTCCTGCAGGTCAAGCACATCATCGAGCGCTTGCGCGGCCGCGAAGGGCAGGGCGAGCAAGACCGGCGCTGGACCGCCAAGGTGACGGATGTGCGCAACTGGTTTGTGTTTTCTGCCAGCGAGCGCTGGCGTGAAGACGGGCGCGAGCATGAGCACTACTCCGACTCGGGCGGCAAATCGGGTGGGCAAAAGGAAAAGTTGGCTTACACCATTTTGGCCGCCAGCCTGGCTTACCAGTTCGGCCTGGCCTGGGGCGAAACCCGCTCACGCAGCTTCAGGTTTGTGGTCATTGACGAGGCGTTTGGGCGCGGCTCGGACGAGTCGGCCCAGTATGGCCTTCGCCTATTCCAAAAGCTCAACCTGCAACTGCTGATCGTCACCCCGCTGCAGAAAATCCACATCATCGAACCCTTTGTCGCCAGCGTCGGGTTTGTCCAGAACGATGAAGGGCGGGACTCCAAGTTGCGCAACCTAAGTATCGAAGAGTACCGCCACGAAAAGGGTCGTGTGGAAACCGCAAAGTAGACTGGTGGCGGGTTTAAAAAATAAATTGAAGTGATGACTCGGGTGAAAGCCCCAAGAAGGAAAGACCATGGCATTGATCGAAGGTTTTCGTGTTCAAAACTACCGCGCGTTGCGCGACGTCACGCTGGGTAAGCTCTCGTCGCAGCAGGGTGGCGCTCCGTTGACGCCGTTTACCGTGGTCATTGGGAAGAATGGGGTGGGCAAGAGCACATTGTTTGATGCGTTTGGCTTTGTGGCGGATTGCCTGGCGCATGACGTGGAGCAGGCCTGCGACATGAAGCAGCGCGGTGGCTATGAGCGTCTGCATTCCAGAGGCACCGAGGGTCCAATCAGCTTTGAAATTTATTACCGCGAGGCAACCGGCGAACGCCCGATGACCTATGAGTTGTCCATTGCGCTGGATGACATGGGGCGCCCATTTGTGGAGTCAGAGGTGCTCAAGCAAAGGCGCAAGGGTCAAAGTTATGGCCGTCCCTATCCCTTTTTGAGACTGACCCACGGCAAGGGTTTGGTCTGGGCTGGTGAGGAAGCGGTTGAAGTGGCAGGCGGAGAAGAAGACCGCGCCCAGACCTTGGTGGAACTGACCGACCTGCGCCAATTAGGCATTGCCACACTCGGCACGCTCAAGGAACATCCCCGAATCAAGCGCTTTCGGGATTTTCTGAAAGGATGGTATTTGTCTTACTTTTACCCCGATGCGGCCCGCAGCCTTCCCACCGCCGGTCCCCAGAAACACCTGAACAGCCATGGCGACAATATTGGCAATGTGGTGCAGTTCATGGCGCGGGAGCACAAGGACCGGTTCAAAGCAGTGCTTGATCGCATCGCCGCCAAAATTCCCGGTATCAAAAGCATTGACACGCAGGAAACCCAGGACAAACGTCTGTTGCTGCGCTTCAATGATGGTGCGTTTGCCGACCCCTTCTTTGCGCAACAGATGTCCGACGGTACCCTCAAGGTGTTTGCCTATCTGCTGCTGATGGACGATCCCGAACCACCGCCCTTTATCTGCATTGAAGAACCCGAAAATGGCCTGTACCACAAGCTGTTGGAAGCCTTGGCGCAAGAATTTCGTGCCCATGCCACGGGCAAGAAAAATGCGCCCCAGATTTTTGTGACGACCCATCAGCCGTATTTTGTCGATGCCTTGTCGCCAGACGAGGTCTGGATTTTGGAAAAGGGAATGGACGGCTACTCTGTCATCCGGCGAGTCTCCGATTTGGAGATTGTCAAAAACCTGGTGGACGAGGGTTTGCCGCTCGGCGGCCTGTGGTACAGCGACTACCTGGAGGCGAGGTAGGTCATGCACATAGAGGTTTTAGTGGAGGACAGCTCCGGGGAAAGGCTGTTGGCACAACTGCTACCGCAAATTTTGGGTGAACAAGGTGCGCCGCACACCTGGCGGCTCAAGGCGTACAAGGGTATTGGACGCATTCCGAAAGGCTTGAGCGCCAAGGCGGATCCGGCCAAGCGCATTCTGCTGGATCAATTGCCGAGGCTGTTGCAGGGCTACGGCAAAACACCGGGCATTGACGCGGTCGTCGTCGTGCTGGACACCGATCGGCGTGATTGCAAATCTTTTTTACAAGAGCTGAAGTCTGTTGCTGATCAATGCGAACCTGCTCCCAACACCCTGTTTCGGCTGGCCATTGAGGAAATGGAAGCCTGGTATTTGGGAGACCGCGCGGCATTGTTGAAGGCTTTTCCGCGCGCCAAGCGTGATGTGCTGGATCGCTATGTGCAAGACAGCGCCTGTGGCACCTGGGAGTTGCTGGCCGATGCCGTCCATGCAGGCGGTGTTGCCGCTATCAAAAAGGCGGGCTGGCCGTTGCCTGGACTACTCAAACATGAGTGGGCTGAAAAGATTGGGCCTTTTATGACACTCCATCAAAACTCGTCGCCCAGTTTTTGCAAATTTCGTGATGGCCTGACAAGGCTGGTTGCTTAAATAAGGCAAGGTAGCCACGTGACCTGGACCACCCCTGGCGACCTGCGTTTGCAGGTGCAAAAGCTCTGGGACAAAGGTACCCTGCTGGCTCCGCTCGTTCAGGCCGAAGCCATGGCACCCCGGCGTTTGCGTTTGACGGGGCCGTCTTCTACTGAACTGAGCGAGCGCTTTGACGAGGTGCGCGCGTGGATGGCGGACTTGCGCCAAGGCAGCGCCGCCCCCGGTGCGCCCGGCTACCGCATCGTGATGCGCGAATTCAGGCACCGTGTGCTGGGCACCAACGCCGTGCCCGATGAGGTGTGGCTCGATTCGGTGGACGATGCGCTGGCCGTGATCGGCAAGCAAAAGGATGCGCGGCGCTTTGCTGCATTGGTGCAGATGACACGCCAGCAGCAGAGTGCGCTGCTGCCGTGGCTTGAAAAGCGCCCCCTGAATGCGCTGGCTTTGGTGGATGTATGGCCGCGCTTGCTGGCCGTTGTGGCCTGGCTGCAAGCGAACCCGCGCCCTGGCATCTATTTGCGGCAGGTGGATTTGCCCGGGGTGGACAGCAAGTTCATGGAAGCCCAGCGGGGTGTGCTCGGTGAACTGCTGGACTTGGCGCTGCCCCCGCAGGCCATTGATGCCAGCGCCACCGGGGCCAGCCAGTTCTGCCGCCGTTACGGATTCAGGGACAAACCCTTGCGCATCCGTTTTCGCCTGCTGGACGCAGCTTCAGTCGCCCATCTCGCACATGGCCTTTTGCCTGCGGATGCCGAGCGCGACATCACCTTGACCCAAGGCGACTTCGCACGACTGGATTTGCCAGTGAGCCGGGTGTTTATCACCGAAAACGAGGTCAACTTCCTGGCCTTACCGCCGTTAGCGGGCAGCATGGCGATTTTTGGTGCAGGTTACGGGTTTGAGGCGCTGACCGGTGCCCGCTGGCTGCACGACTGCCGCTTGCACTACTGGGGTGACATCGACACGCACGGTTTTGCCATCCTGGACCAGTTGCGTGCCCAGTTCCCGCAGGTGCAGTCCCTGCTAATGGACCGTGCGACTTTGCTGGCACACACCAGTCAGTGGGGCCAGGAGCCACAGCCGGTGCTGCGTGACCTGCCGCGCCTGGATGTGGCCGAAGCGGCGCTGTTTGATGACTTGCGAAGCCAACGGCTTGGTGCGCGTGTGCGGCTGGAGCAGGAGCGTATTGCTTTTGGCTGGCTGCAACAAGCGCTGTTGGGCTTGGCGCGCTGATGTCTTCCATACCGCAGCGGTCCATAGCGCTCGTTCATTGGGCTCGTTTTTGCCCGAAATTTTTGCGCTACAGTGCAATGAACCATCACAAGAATGATATACAGGCTGCCCACAGCGTGTTGGCCATAGAACTATGGCTCGCCAAAAAGTCCAAAAAATGTCCATGACTCAAATCACCCCCAAGCCAGAGAACTTGGCCAAACTCGTGTTTCTGATCCGTGGCGAGAAGGTTTTGCTAGATGCTGACCTTGCCGACCTGTATGGAGTGGCAACCAAGGTGCTGAATCAAGCGGTCAAACGCAACCTGGATCGTTTTCCCGCAGACTTCATGTTCCAGCTCACTGTCGAAGAATGGGAGGGTATGAGGTCACAAATTGTGACCTCATACCCCGGAAACAGCCCTATGAAGTCACAAATTGTGACCGCATCCAGGCGCAAACTCACTGCGGTACCCTACGCTTTCACCGAGCAAGGCGTCGCCATGCTCTCCAGCGTGTTGCGCTCCCAACGTGCGGTGGAGGTCAACATCGCCATCATGCGCACGTTCGTCCAGTTGCGCCGCCTGATGGACTCCAACCGCGACCTTCGGCTGCGCATCGAAGCCATGGAAACCCGTTACGACGAGCAGTTTTCGCAGGTGTTCGACGCCATCAAACAACTCATCGCCGAAGACAAAACGCGCAAATCCAAGCCCCCCATCGGCTTTCTTTGAACCTACTGCCTTCTCATTTTTTCTGCCCTGGTTATCCCCATGAATACATCCAGCCTGCCAGAGCGCTTCGCGCAGTTGCACCCGACCGAAAAATCCCTCATCTCAATCCTGGCGCTGATGGGGCCAACAGACACCCGCAGTCGGCTGATCGAGTATCTGGCCAAGGCGGGCCTGAAGTCGCCCAAAGGCACGGGTTACAACATCCAAGGCATCAGCACGTTGCTGACGGAATTAATGCTGCTCAATCTGGTCGAGCAATCCCCCGCCGATAACTACTGTTGCCCCGCCGATCTGGTGGAGACTGCCATTGGCTACGTCGTCTCCACAGGGCAGCTGGAAAAACTGTGCTCGGCCATACAAAGTTCCGAGCATTTCTATGATCGTGGCGGTTATGTCTCTTTCAACAATTACGCACAAGGTATCCGCCTGTTGCGGCTGGCGATGCTTCAGGGGCTCGACAGAGCAGCGGTGCAAAAGTACCTGATACCTTGCGCCAATTTTTCTGACTTTCGCAAGCAGCACCCCTACGTTCACATTTGCGGCGAACCGTTTCACCCCGGTTTTATGGCGCTATTGCACCCCGAGATGCAAGAGGTGGTGACGGCCACGCTGCTGCAAAATTCCATGCTGGGGCTGCACAATGCCCAGCCCATAGTGGCCTACGCTCAGGCGCTGTTCAAAAGCAAAGCGCCCGGCACACACTACGCGGTTTTTATCGCCATGTATGCGGAGCACGCCTTGTTATCGGGCCAGTTCAAGCAGGTCGAAGACCTTCTCGTCAACCGACTAGAAGGTTCGTGTGTGGCAGTGCACAGCGCCGTGGAATTGCTGCGCGGCGATCTGGATGTGGCGATTGATGGTTTTGAAGCCGCCCTCAAAGCCTTTCGTGCCACCAGCGCCAAGCGCACCAGCGTGTACAGCGGCCTGGTGGGCTTTTTGCACATGTTGGCGCTGCTGCGCAGCCCAAACGAAAAACACCGGAAAAAGGCGAGCACCTACCTGGACATAGCCGTTCGGGACTATGACGGCTACCACCCGGTGTTTGAGCATTTGCGCCACTTGCAGCAGGTTCTGGCCGCGCAGGCACAAACTGTGGTCGGCAGTGAATTCAACTCCAATGACGCGCCCCTGTCTCAATTGTTTCTGTCTTTGGTGGACGAGTGGCTGGGTGTGCCCTTGTCAGAATTGAAATTTTTGCTGCTTAAAGCCTTGCACCTTAAAAGTGCAGCTTGCGGGCTGAACTTCATCACCGCGCAGACTGCCGAGCTGCTGGGCCGTCAAAAAAGCCGCGTATCTGCGCAGGAGTGCGCTGAGTATCTTCAGCAGGCCGAAACACTGCGCCGCCAGCAAGGCTGTGTGAACCTGCTGGATTGGTTTGAAAAGCAGGAACCTTGGCAACGCCAACTCGCAGCCCTGGCCCAGCTAAGCCCTGGGGCCAAAGACAGCGCCAGCACCAGCGCCCCGGCGCAGGCGCGCCTGATTTGGGAGATTCAGATCGGTGCCCGCTACATCACCCTGTACCCACGCGAACAAAAGCGCAAAGGCCAGGCCGCCTGGACCGGCGGTCGGGCCGTGGCACTCAAGCGCTTGTGTGAGTCGCCGCAAGAGTTTGACTACCTTAGCCCGCAAGACCGGCTGGTGTGCGGCTGCATCCGCAAAGTCCGTTCCGGCTACTACGGTGGCGTCGATTACGAGCTGGATGGTCGGCAGGCCATCGTCCACCTGATCAACCACCCGCTGGTTTTTTTGGTGGAGTCGCCCGGTGTGCGGGTGGAAATTTTGCGCGGTGTGCCAGAGCTGGAAATCAAAAAAGTCGATGCCCACACCCTGCGCCTGCGCCTGGAACCCGAGATCAATGCCGACAGCGCACCGGTTCTGACGACCCAGGAAACGCCGACCCGCCTGCGCGTGATTGAAGTCACAGAAGAGCACCGCCGCATTGGCAGCATTCTGGGCGAGTCCTTGAGCGTGCCGGTGCGTGCCAAAGAGCAGGTGCTCGACGCCATTCGCGCCATTTCCTCGCTCATTACCATCCAGTCGGACCTGGAAGTGTTGCCCTCCAACGTCCCCCAGGTGGAGGCCGATGCCAGGTTGCATGTGCACCTGATGCCGCTGGGCCAGGGCCTCAAAGCTACTTTGCGGGTGCGACCGTTCAAGGACGCCGGGCCGTACTACCCGCCAGGTAGCGGCTCCGAAAGTGTGATTGCCGAAATTGCCGGCCAGCCGCTGCAAGCGCGCCGCCACTTGGCGCAGGAGCTGCAGGCCGCCCAAAAGCTGCAAACCACCTGCCAGGTCTGGCGCGACACGCCCGAAGAGCACGGCGAACGTCTCATTGAAGACCCGCAAGACTGCCTGGAGCTGCTGCTGCAACTGCAGGCGCTGGCAGATACGGTGGTGCTGGCCTGGCCCGAGGGCGAAAAGTTCAAGGTCAGCCGCGAGCTGGGCGGCTCGCGCTTTTCCATGGCCATCAAGCGCCAGCAAGACTGGTTTTCTGTCAGCGGCGAGTTGCAGGTGGACGATGGCAAGGTGCTGGACTTGCAACGCTTGCTGGAACTCACCGCTGCGGGCCATGGCCGCTTCATCCATTTGGGCGACAACCAGTTTCTGGCCCTGACTGACAGCTTTCGCCGCCGCCTGGACGAGTTGCGCGCCTACTCCGAGCAGCGCGGCAAAGACCTGCGCATCCACCCCCTGGCCGCAGGCGCTCTGCAAGACCTGGCCGACGAGGCGGGCAAACTCAAGGCCGACAAGTTCTGGAAAGAGCACCTGGCCAAATTGAGCGAGCTGGGCACCCTGCAGCCGGTGCTGCCCACTACCCTGCAGGCCGACCTGCGCGACTACCAGTTCAGCGGCTTTGAGTGGCTCAACCGCCTGGCGCACTGGGGTGTGGGCGCGTGCCTGGCTGACGACATGGGCCTGGGCAAAACCCTGCAAGCGCTGGCGCTGCTGCTCGCGCGCGCGCCCCAAGGCCCGGCGCTGGTGGTGGCCCCACCTCGGTGTGCATGAACTGGCTGGGTGAGGTGGCGCGTTTTGCCCCCACGCTCAAGGTGACTGTGTTTGGCAGCGGCGACCGCCAGCAAACCCTGCAAGACCTGCAACCGCTGGACCTGGTCATCACCAGCTACGGCCTGCTGCAGCAAGAGGCCGAGCGCTTTGCGGCTGTGCCCTGGCACACGCTGGTGCTGGACGAGGCGCAGGCCATTAAAAACCACGCCACCAAACGCTCGCAGGCGGCCATGGCCTTGCAGGCGGACTTTCGACTGATTCTGTCTGGCACCCCGGTGGAAAACCATCTTGGGGAGCTGTGGAACCTGTTTCGCTTCATTAACCCCGGCTTGCTGGGCTCGCTGGAGCAGTTCAACGAGCGCTACGCCGGGCCGATTGAGCGCCTGCAAAACACCGAGGCGCGCAACCGGCTACGCAAGCTGATTGCGCCGTTTATCTTGCGCCGCACCAAGTCGCAAGTGCTGACCGAGCTGCCCTCGCGCACCGAAATTTTGCGCCAAGTCGCCCCCAGCAAGGAGGAAAGCGCCCTGTTTGAGGCCCTGCGTCGCCAGGCGCTGGAGCGGCTCAATGCCGTGGATGCGGGCGAAGGCCAGCGCTACATCCAAATTCTGGCCGAGATCATGAAGCTGCGCCGCGCCTGCTGCAACCCGCAGCTCGTCGCCCCCGAGCTGGGCCTGCCCAGCAGCAAACTCGCCGCCTTTGGCGAACTGCTCGACGAGTTGCTGGAAAACCGCCACAAGGCGCTGGTGTTCAGCCAGTTTGTCGACCACCTGGGCCTGATCCGCGCCTACCTGGACAGCCGCGGCGTGCGCTACCAGTACCTGGACGGCGCCACCCCCATGCAAGAGCGCAAGGTGCGGGTCGATGCCTTTCAGGCCGGGGAGGGCGACGTGTTTCTCATCAGCCTCAAAGCCGGCGGCACCGGGCTGAACCTGACCGCCGCCGACTACGTGATCCACATGGACCCGTGGTGGAACCCCGCCGTGGAAGACCAGGCCAGCGACCGCGCCCACCGCATCGGCCAGACCCGCCCAGTCACCATCTACCGGCTGGTGATGCTGGGCAGCATTGAAGAAAAGATCGTCGACCTGCACAAAACCAAACGCGCCCTGGCCGACAGCCTGCTGGAGGGCAGCGACCTGGCCGCCAAAATGTCCGCCGACGACATGCTGGCGCTGCTGCAGCAAGAGTGGCAGGGGCAAAAAGCTTAGACAGGGAAAATAGTGGTTAAAAAATGCCTTTCCCGCACGTACTGTATGGGTTTATAGCTATGAAAATGATAGTTTATGGATGCCTAGACTGCAAAATGCACCCTGCTGGGCACAATGTTCATTGCCAATAGAGTCTGAGACAGCGACGCCAGACGTTCAGGTATTGCTGCAAGCCATGCCAATAAAGTCAGAGACAGCTAGAGACTGTTAGCCGAAATTCGATTCGCTGATCTGCCCGCCAGATAGCGGGCATTGGGTGCTATTCTTCACAAAGGATTTATGCCTTTTTAAGCAGTACCGGCAAACGCAATAGAGAGCCGGAATTCGGACGGAATCCGGCGTTTTTTAACAAGGCGTGTTCATGCTGTCATTCAATCAGAAACCCTTGCCACATGGCCATACTTGCTTATCAAGCCTTCATTGTTTTTAGCCTGATCGTCATCCGCATCGTCGCGCGCCGCCATCTGGCCACGGCTTGCTTCGTTTGGTCCGGCTTCACCGTTTTAAATCTATTTTTCTGGCCGTTGATCCTGGTTCAGTTGGCCGTGGTTTGGGTGACCTATGCGGTGCTAAAGCCGAAAGACGATACGCCGCCAGTGTCAGACGGCCAGTTAGGCCCCCTAACCAATTCACCGCTTACGCCAGCAACGACACAGCCTCTAGCGACAAAGCCAGAAACACAGTTAGAAGCAAAACAGTCAGCAGGGAAACCGCCTCCCCATAAGAACGAGACTCTTGACACGTCCCAGTGAAGAAACACTGAGGTAGTTATGCCCGCTCCAGATGCTAAACCATTTGCTCTTCGCATTGTCCTGCACGCGCTTTCTTCAATCCTCCCAAGCACACTCTTCAGCCATGAGAGGGTTCTAACTCAGCAAAGTCTGGGAGGAGGAACTGAAGGTTCGATTCCGCCAAACAATTATTTGCCTGGAGTTGAATGCTCATTTTTTCAAAATACTGCCCCGCCCCCCCCCCCCAAGCCTCGCCAACAAAGGAGATGCCCCCCAACCCCGACCCCGCCCAAACCACACGCAGCCTCAAACGACCACACGCGAGCAGGCTAGATCAGCAACCCCGCCACCCAGTCCGGCGCTGGAATTGATCGAATGTTGAAGGTTCGCCCCGCAAAATCCTCACGCTTGCCTCGCACGAGCGAGCAGCCAGTGGCTGTATTTGAAGCAAATATCGCCACCAAGCCTCTGCAGCATCACACGAGCAGACAGGGGCAGATTGGCAACCTCGCCTTCCAATCCGATGCTGCATTGAGTTGTGTCGCGCCAATATCAAGGCGCAGGCTACGGAGCGGAGCATCCGCCACCTCATTCATTTCCCAAGGGTTGCGAACTTGGAGTCCATCATGAACCATGGCCTCCTGTCAGTGCAAATGGCGCACCAGCAGGGGTGGTGCCCTTGATAAATGACCAGCTCTGTCTGCTGACGGGCCACAAGGATGCCATCTCTTCTTCCATCGGTTTCCAATTCCGCCATGTTCTACAATACTGCCAGTTACAATTCCGCAGGAGCGGTGGGTCGTTGTTGCTGAGACCAGAAATTCTCTGGATCTCATGACTGTGCCTACTGCCTGCATAACGCTGCGGACAAGCGCATCAACTCTCGCCCGTGGTCTGAATTTACGAGTGATGAGGCATTTCAATCCATGTTCGCCGAGGCCCTGACGGGTCACCATCGCGCACCGTGCAACGCTTAGGCCTGACTCGACCCTACCGATGTGCAGGGGTTCGGAGGTACTGGCGTGGCAATATCGCTCTTCCATGCTGGTTGAAATGGTCTTCGAGCATCCAGACGATTTTGGAGTGCCTAGCCCTTACCACCATTGTTCGCGTACGCGTAGTGCAGGCCTTTGGAGTCCTACAGATGTTTTGAGCCAGTTGACCGAGTTGCGCGCGTAGTGCAGGTGCCGGAGCGATTTCTTGCTTCGCGTCGATTTGCACGGAAATGGGAAGAGGCCGACGGCACAGCGTCCTGTCTTTCTTCCCGTGCTATCGGCCCAGTGTTGGTGCGAACGGTCCATGCGAATTTCGATTGGCATGCCGGTTTGTCCCTTGGCCAAAAACAGAAATCTATTGCCTCGTTGCACGCTGCCGCCCATCGTCTGCCCTGGCGTATGTCGGGTGCTGAGGTTTCCAGCAAATCGCCCGAGCCGCTGGGCGGGCACTGAGCGCGCATCAACTTGACCATCGCTGCCCCGCAAACATCCCAAGCCCGGGTTAATGCGCCTTCAGGGCAGCAAAGGTTTGAGCGCGGCGGACCTTCACCGACCTGCTTGGGAAATCCTCCCGGCAGGCGCAAGAACCACGACTCCGCGCCAGCGGTCGGCTGACTGGTTTCCGCTTTAGCGGTGTTGATTGGCCACTGGATCCGCCCACCGCCTTCTATGACTGGATTTACATCTTGGCACTGCAACACAGTGATGGGCTGTTGCTTCGCGGCGGCCATCTACGATGGTTTACCGACATCGAGTTCAACCCCGCCCGGTCAATCAACTGCCAAGCCTACGCGCTTGCTGTGGCCATAGCCTTCAGCGACGCGGCATCCTGAATCAGGCCACAGCATCGCGTGAGGCCTTATTCGGTGCGTGCAAGACTCGAAACTGAGGTACGTACCGGGATGACTTCGTGCAGGGCAGTCTGCTTTAGTTGACCACTGAACCGGGAACGCTGAGCGGAGTTTGAGCTTCATCCAGAGTACCGCGCCTACCTCGGCATTGGAAGTGGGCAAATGGAGTGGGCCGAGCAAACGGAAACTTGACTGAATCCTGAGCTCAGCATCCAATGCCGTTGAGAGCTGGGCTCCGAACCGGGCATTGGTGGCGTCAGATCCCCTGCAAAGCAGGTTGGTCTCTGACTCTATTACCTTGTCGCAGACTGTGAACACACCACCAGCGGCGCTGGCAAGAGCGGGTTCTGCTCCGGCGTGGTTCGCGGGTAAGTCAGACGTTTGGGTGTCGGATTTTGAATGAATTGTGGGGTATTGACGTACAATTTTGCCTTTGGGATCGCCTTTATGCCTACTGCCAGCACTGCAAACGAATCCGCCCGCATCAACCTGCGCACCAGCCAGGAAGTCAAAGAAATGATAGAGCGTGCCGCTGCCGCGGTGGGGGCTACTGTGTCGAGCTTCATGCTGCAAAACGCCACGAAGTCGCTCGCCGCAGGTTACCGAACAAGAGGTCATCGTCATGGCAAACCGTGACCGCGATGCTTTTTTGAATGCGCTGGATCACCCGCCGGAGCCGACACAAGCGTTGATCGATTTGATGTGTCTTTACCCATGAAGCCGGGTATCACCCCACCGATGCACACCCATGACCGCCAAGACTTTGACTGTAGAGCCTGCGCTCAACACGCAGCCCAAAGCTGGCCCGACAGCAGTCGGCGTGATTTCAACCGCACGTATGTTGCTGCGTTTCCCGGGCAGTCGCGCATTCACGGGTTTATGCACTGCGCGGCCAGTATTCACTTTGAAAACCTTCCGCAAACCCGCAACTTGCCGCGCTATCCCGTGCCCGTGGCACGCATTGGCCGTCTGGCGGTGGACCTGCGCAGCCAAGGCATGGGGGTGGGTTTGATGCTGCTTCAGCACGCCATGAACCTAGCCGAATCACTGTCGCAGCAAATTGGTTTGTATGCACTTTTTGTTGAAGCCAAGCACGAGACTGCTGGCGCTTTTTATGCGCGTTATGGTTTTGAGCGCTTGCCAGATCACCCCTTGAACCTGTTTTTGACCATTGACCTGATTCGGCGCGCACGAGCGGCCAGCGTGGCGCATTGAATTTAACCCGTTCCAAAAATCACAGCGACTCACATGAACCTCTCCGGACTCCTCAAAGACAAACGCGCCGTAGCAGGCCCAACGGCGCAGGAAAAACCACCTTTGCCCGCGAATTCTTGCCTGGCGTTGCGGGCTGTTTGCAGTTTGTCAACGCCGACCTGATTGCGGCAGGCTTGTCGCCGTTTGCCCCCGAAGCGGCGGCGTTGCAAGCCGGGCGTTTGATGCTGAAGCAAATTGCCGATCACGTTGCACACGGACGCAGTTTTGCGCTCGAAACCACGCTCTCGGGTTTGGGTTACGCCCGCCAGATTCCGCAATGGCGCGCGCTGGGATATGCGGTTTCACTGCATTTTCTGGCGCTACCCAACGCCGAGGTAGCAATTGAGCGGGTAGCGCAGCGGGTTCAACAAGGTGGGCACCATATTCCCGAGGACGTGATTCGCCGCCGCTTTGCGTCAGGTCAAGCCAATTTGGCGCGTTACTGTGCTTTGGTCGATGACTGGGATGTTTATGACAACAGCGGCCCGATTCCCGTTTTGATGAGTGAAAGGACATGGTCATGAATCTGAATCCACCCCCGAATCCGTCTGTTTTCCCTGTGCGCAGCCAAGTCACCGCCGCGCTGCAGCGCGCCGCTGAACGGGCGCGCGTCATCGCACAGCAAACCGGCACCAAGCTGGTGGTGGCTGTGCCACCCCAGACACCCAGCGCCACAGTCAACCGTGTGAACACAGTGGGGGTGGTGCCAGGTGAAAACTGAACGGGTGCGCGGTCGGTTGGCCCCGTTTTGATACACAAATAAAGGATAAAAATGCCTTTTCCGCACGTAGGGTCTGCGCAAGCAGCTATTAAAGTAATAGCAATGGAGTGCGAATGACCGCCAAATGCATCATGGTGCTGGGCACCACCAGCGGCGCTGGCAAAAGCTGGCTGACCACCGCCCTGTGCCGCTACTACGCCCGCCAAGGCCTCAAAGTGGTGCCATTCAAGGCGCAGAACATGAGCAATAACGCTCGGGTGGTTGCTTCAAGCAATGGGCAGGGTGAAATCGGCAGTGCCCAGTATTTTCAGGCGCTGGCGGCGAAAGCGACTCCCGACGTTCGCATGAACCCGCTTTTGCTCAAGCCTGAGCGCGACACGCACAGCCAGGTGGTGCTGATGGGGCAGGTCAGCGAGGAAATGTCCCAAATGCCCTGGCGCGGGCGCAGTTTGAAGGTTTGGCCGGTAATCGCCCAAGCGCTGGATGAGTTGATGGCTGAAAACGACGTGGTGGTGATCGAAGGCGCGGGCTCACCTGCCGAAATCAATCTGCATGCCAGCGACATCGTCAACATGCGGGTGGCGCTGCACAGCAACGCTGCCTGCCTCCTGGTGACCGACATCGACCGTGGCGGTGCCTTTGCCCACCTGTACGGCACCTGGGCCTTGTTGCCAGAAAACGAGCGGGCGCTGATCAAAGGTTTTGTGCTGAACAAGTTTCGGGGTGATGCCACTCTGTTGGCCCCCGCGCCGCAGATGCTGCAGGAGTTGACCGGAATAGCCACCGTGGCCACCTTGCCCATGTGGTGGCAGCATGGTTTGCCCGAAGAAGACGGGGTGTTTGATGACCGCAGTGTGGCGGCGGGCGCGGTCACGTTGACGGTGGCGGTCATTGCCTACCCGCGCATCAGCAACCTCGATGAGTTCCAGCCGCTCAAGAACATTCCTGGTGTGCGCCTGATGTGGGTGCGCAGTCCGTCCGAGCTGGCAGGTTTGGCAGTGACTGACTGGATCATCCTGCCCGGCTCCAAACATACCAGCGGCGACCTGGCATGGCTGCGCCAGCAGGGGCTTGACAGCGCCATTGCCCACCATGCGGGGCAGGGCGGCGCGGTGCTGGGAATTTGTGGCGGCTTGCAGATGCTGGGTGAGGCCTTGGTGGACCCGCACGGCATTGATGGCAATGGGCCGGGGCTGGGTTTGTTGCCGCTGGTCACTGCTTTTGAAACGATCAAGACCGTGCAGCGCACGCAAACCCGTTTTGACGCGGGCATGCTTGACCCCGGCAACCCTTGGGCCGCGCTGGCCGGCGTTCAGGTGAGCGGCTACGAAATCCATCACGGTCAGACCCATCAGCACCCGGCCATGGCAAAAGCGGGTGATATGGCCCGCGCCGTGTTACCCGGTGGTCTGGGCTGGCAAAACGGTGCCGGCAATGTGCTGGGCCTGTACCTGCACGGCTTGTTTGAAGACCCCTGCGCCCTGCAGGCCTTGTTTGGCAAGCGCCTGGGTGGCCCGGTGCCCACGCTCGATGTGGTATTTAACGGTCTGGCCGACTACATCGAACAGCATTTCGAGCCCGGTGTGTTGGCCGGAATGCTGGCCTGATTTCACCCGAACCAATTTCTTATTTTTGTTTCCTTTCATTGATGAACCCTACCCCTTCAAAACTCCTTATGAACACACTGATTCCGACCCTCGCCGACATCCGCAACCCAGCCTTCACCGCAGCCCTGCAACACAAGATCGACCACAAAACCAAACCGCTGGGTTCCCTGGGTCGCATCGAAGCGCTGGCCTTGCAAATTGGCGAAATTCTGGGTTCCGAGTCGCCGGTCTTGGTCGATCCTCAAATGGTGGTGTTCGCGGGCGACCACGGCTTGACCGCGCGCGGGATTTCCGCCTTTCCCAGCGACGTGAGCTGGCAGATGGTGGAGAATTTTTTGGCCGGTGGTGCGGCGGTGAGCGTGCTGGCGCGTCAGCATGGCATCAGCCTCACGGTGGTGGACTGCGGCGTCAACCACGACTTTCTGGCCGGGCTGCCCGCAGGTGTGCAGCGCCCGGGCCTGTTGGTGCGCAAAGTGGCAGGCGGTGAGCAGGGCACCAAGGACTCTTCGGTGCAAGCCGCCATGACCGCCGCCCAGTGCCAGCAGGCGCTGCAAAACGGTAAGGACATCGTGCGTGGCCTTCCGGGCAACGCCCTTTTGCTGGGTGAAATGGGCATTGGCAACACCTCGCCCGCTTCCATGCTGCTGTCCCGCCTGGCCGGGCTGGACATCGAGGTTTGCGCTGGGGCTGGCACCGGGCTGGATGCCCCGGCGGTGCAGCGCAAAACCGCTGTGCTGCGCGAGGTGCTGGCCCTGCACGCACAGGCCAGTGCGCCGCTGGATGCGCTGGCCGCTTTTGGGGGCTACGAGATTGCCACCATGGTGGGCGCGGTGCTGCAAGCTGCGCAGGAGCGCCGGGTGGTGCTGGTGGATGGTTTCATTGCCACGGCGGCCGTGCTGGTGGCACACGCCCTGCAGCCGCTGGTGCTGCAGCGCTGCGTGTTCGCCCACCGCTCCGGCGAGCGCGGTCACGAGTTCATGCTGCAACACCTGGGTGTGCAGGCCTTGCTGGACCTGGGGCTGCGACTGGGCGAAGGCTCCGGCGCTGCGCTGGCCTGGCCACTGCTGCAGTCCGCCTGCGCCATTCTGCGGGAGATGGCCAGTTTTGAGTCGGCGGGGGTGTCGGAGAAATCGGCAACCGATACCGCTGCGGCTTAGTTTTGCAGCTTGGATGGTGTACGTGTTTACCCAGTTCATTCGCCACTACCTGCTGTCCCTGCAGTTCTTCACCCGCATCCCGGTCACCGGGCGGCTGGCGGCATGGGTGGGTTACAGCCCGGCCATGCTGCGCGCCAGCGCCGGGCATTTTCCAGGTGTGGGCTGGCTGGTGGGCGGGGTGGTGGCTGCGGTCACCTGGCTTTTGCTGGCTTTTCTGCCGGGCGGCGGCTTTGCGCCGCTGGTGGCTGCAGTGTGGGGCACGGCGGCGGGGGTGCTGCTGACCGGCGCTTTTCACGAAGATGGCCTGGCCGATGTGATGGATGGCCTGGGCGGCAGCCCGGAGCGCGAGCGCGCACTTGTCATCATGAAGGACTCGCGGGTGGGAGCTTTTGGTGCCATCGCCTTGGTGCTGGTGCTGCTGGCCAAGGTGTCGCTGCTGGCCATGCTGGGTTCGCTGGGTGGGATGCTGCTGTGCAGTGCGCTGTTTGTGGCGCATGTGGTGTCGCGCACCTGGCCCTTGCTGCTGATTCGCACCATGGTGCATGTGGGCGATGCGGCGGGGTCCAAGTCCAAGCCGCTGGCCGACCAGATCAGCGGTGCCAGTCTGATGACCGCTTTTATATGGTGTTTTGGGGCTCTTGCGCTTGTCTGCTGTGCGCAAGCAGCTACTAATTTTATAGCGTTTGACGAGGCATCTGCCAACTTGGCTGGCGCTTTGGTGCTAGCGCTGGCGGGCTCTGCCGTGGCTTTTGGGCTGATGTGGCGCTGGTTTGCGCGGCGTTTGCAAGGTTTCACTGGCGACTGCCTGGGCGCGACCCAGCAGCTGTGCGAGCTGGGCTTTTACCTTGGCCTGTGCTTGGGTTTGGGGGCGGGCCAGCAGTGAATCTGTGGCTTGCTCGCCACGCGCAGCCCTGCATTGAGGCTGGTCTTTGTTATGGCGCTTTGGACATGCCAGCGCAGCCCCTGGCCACCCGCAAGGCGGCGCATGCGCTGGCGCTGGTTTTGCCACAAGGAACGTCAGTGTGGACTTCTCCGCTACAAAGATGTGAGCTGCTCGCGCAATGTTTATGCGCGCTACGGCCTGATTTGATATGTAAAACCGATGTTCGCCTGAGGGAGATGGACTTTGGCCAGTGGGAGGGCGTGGCTTGGGCGCAGGTGCCGCGTGCCGCTGTGGACGCCTGGCTGGCTGATTTTGGTGACCATCGGTTTGGCGGTGCCGAGAGTGCCAACGAGGTGCTGGCGCGGGTGGCTGCAGCATGGGCGGATGCACAGCAGGCCACCCAGCGAGCTACCCAGAGCGGGGGCCAAGATGCACTGTGGATTACCCACGCCGGGGTCATCCGTGCAGCGAGCCTGGTCGCACAGGGCGTGCAGCGCATCACGTCAGCCAGCCAGTGGCCGCTGCAGGCACCCGCTTATGGTCAGTGGCGGTTGCTGCAACAGGCCTCGCGCCCGTAGTAGTCCGTTTCACCAATCCCGATACATCAAATCGTGTCTTTTTCCGCCATGCGTCGTTGTTGTGAACGGCGGTCGATTTCCGCTTAAATCCGGTGTCGGCAGCCTGGCGGTCGCATAGACTGGCTGAGCACGCTGGTTTCGTTGAATTTCTTTTGAATCGTGCGTTTTCGTCCAACAGGGCTATCTGATTACGAATTTTTCATAGCAGGCATCACTGAATCGAATCACAACTGTTCGATGCGGATCAAATCGACCCCATGCTGCGATAAGCATTGGCCTCTGTACCGCACCCATAAAAGTCAGGAGGTTCTGAGACAAAACCGCTTTGAGACGGCTTTTTGGCCCGCTGCGTGAATACCGCAGTCAGGAGCCAGATGCAAAAAACCCCGCATGGTGCGGGGCTTCAGGCAACTTCCATTTGTATTGAGCCAGTTGGAAGTTGGGGTACTGGCGGAGAAGGTGGGATTCGAACCCACGGTACCTTGCGGTACGCCTGATTTCGAGTCAGGTACATTCGGCCACTCTGCCACTTCTCCTGTATCGAAAAACGCGATTGTAGCAGCGGTGCTGGTTGTTTGGCCTGCCCTGCACACCTCAAAACACGCTACATCACCGGGCAAGCCCCGCTTATTCTGCGTTTGCTATCGCTTGCAGGGCCTCGCTAATTTGGCTGAGGTTCACTGAGGGTTCATCTCGCAACTGCCCCGTTAGACTGCTCAATGCGGCCACACCCTGGATTTTCAGCAGGCGGATGGATTGACCTGCGTCTTTGGGTGATTCGAAGCCGGTGCTTTGCAGCAACAATTCACCTTACGCATCGAGTAGTTTGAAGTAAAACTTGCCGTCACTTTCGCGGTATTGTTTGAACAATGGTTTGGCCGCTTTGGCGGTTTTGGCGACTTTGGCGCTGACTTGTGCCCGCAGATCCTGCAAACCCACGGCCTGGCGCAAGCGGCCCATGAAAGGCGTGGCAATCTGCCTGGCTTTGGTGGCACCCTTGAGCAAAATAGCTTCAATTTTGGCGGGATCTTTCATCAGTGCCTGATAGGTCTCGCGCATGGGGGTGATTTCGCGGTCGATGCGTTCAAACACCAACTGCTTGGCATCGCCCCAGGCAATGCCGTTGGCATAGGCTTGGCGCAGAGAGGCCGTTTCATCCTGGGTGGCAAATGCCTGGTAGATCTGGAACAGGGCAGAGTCCGCCACCTCTTTGGCCTGGCCCGGCAAGCGCGAGTCGGTCACGATGCTGGCGATGAGTTTTTTAAGCTGCTCACGCGGCGCAAACAGAGGGATGGTGTTGTCATAACTCTTGCTCATCTTGCGGCCATCCAGGCCAGGCAGCGTGGCCACGCTTTCTTCAATTTCAGCTTCAGGGGGCACAAAGTGCTCGCCGTAGCGGTGGTTGAAGCTGTGGGCCATGTCGCGCGCCATTTCGATGTGCTGGATTTGGTCCCGCCCCACGGGTACTTTGTGCGCGTTGAACATCAAAATGTCCGCGCCCATCAACACCGGGTACATGAACAGGCCAGCAGTCACGTCGGAGTCGGGGTCCACGCCAGACGCAGTGTTCTTGTCCACTTGGGCTTTGTAGGCATGCGCCCGGTTCAGCACGCCTTTGCCCGTAACGCAGGTTAGAAACCAGGTGAGTTCGGGAATCTCGGGCACATCTGACTGGCGGTAGAACACCACGCGCTCGGGGTCGAGGCCGCAAGCGAGCCAACTGGCAGCAATTTCGAGCGTGGAGCGCTGAATACGCGCTGGATCGTCAATCTTGATGAGGGCGTGGTAATCGGCAAGAAAATAGTAGCTTTCGACTCCTTCAATGAGGCTGTGCCGCACCGAGGGCCGGATGGAGCCAACGTAATTGCCAAGATGGGGCGTGCCGGAGGTGGTGATGCCGGTCAAAAAGCGCGTGGAACTCATGAGAAAGTGATGTGACAGGAGGTAAATGGAAGCGCTTGGCGGGTGGTTTTAGTTGAGCAATAGCACCAGTGGCATCAGCAGAGTTTGAATCAGCCACAGCGTCACCGCCATGACGGGCTGCATCCACAGGGTGCTGACCACCCCGGCAATGACCAGACCCATGACGATGAAGAATCCCCAAGGTTCAATGCGTGACACCATCTCGGCCTGGCGGTAAGGCAACAGGCCAACCAGAATGCGTCCGCCATCGAGCGGTGGCAGCGGGAACAGGTTGAAGGCAAACATGACGACATTCACCAACAAGCCGCCTTCACACATTTTCAGAAAGAAAACTTCCTGAACGTCCATGCTTTGCAACAGGAGCATGGCCACACCCCAGAGCACCGCTTGCACCAGGTTGGCACCGGGCCCGGCCAAAGCCACCCAGACCATGTCGCGCTTGGGGTTGCGCAGGTTGCCAAAACGCACGGGCACCGGCTTGGCATAGCCAAACAGAAAAGCCCCGGACGTTGCAAAGTACAACATCAGCGGCATCAGGATGGTGCCAACCGGATCAATGTGTTTGACGGGGTTGAGCGTGATGCGCCCCAGCATTTCGGCCGTTCGGTCACCAAAATGCCGCGCGGCGTAGCCATGAGCCGCCTCATGCACGGTGATGGCGAACAGCACCGGCAGGGCGTAAATGGCAACGGTTTGAATCAGGTTTGCAATATCCATCACTTGATTGTCTCAGAGGGGCTGAACAAGGGGCTTAGAGCCCGAGCGTTGCCAGGTCGCCACGCCCCTCGCGCAGCACCACAGGGTCGCCGTCGGTCAGGTCAACCACCGTGGTGGGCTCCAGCGCGCAGGCACCGGCGTCAATCACGGCGGCAATCTGGTTCTTGAATCGTTCCAAAATGTCCTGCGCGTCGTTGAGCGGCTCAGTTTCACCGGGTGCTATTAAAGTAGTAGCTAACAATGGCCCGTGGTGAAGCGCCAGCAGTTCTTGCAGCACCTTGTGGTCGGGCACCCGCAGGCCGATGGTCTTGCGCGAGGGGTGGCTCAGGCGGCGCGGCACTTCTTTGCTGGCCTCCAGAATGAAGGTGTAAGGCCCCGGGGTTGCTGATTTGATGCGGCGAAACTGCTGGTTGTCGACCCGGGCGTAGTTGGCCAGCTCACTGAGGTCGCGGCACAAAAGGGTGAGGTGATGCTTGTCGTCGACGGCGCGGATGCGTCGCAGTTTGTCGGCGGCAGCCTTGTCATCGACATGACAGACCAGCGCGTAACTGGAATCGGTGGGGACGGCGAGAATTTCGCCTTTTTCCAGCAGTGCGCAAGCCTGCTTCAAAAGCCGTAATTGCGGGTTAAGGGGTGAACTTCAAATAACTGGGCCATGGCGCTATTGTCGGTGAAACAGGGTGTGCTTCACCCGCTACGTCAGGCGTATTGAATGCGTTCGGTCAAGAGCTCCCACACTGGCGTCAGTTTGCCGGGCAAACAGGGAAGGGTGCCCAGCTCGGTATGGCTCTCGCCGGGGCTGTGAAAGTCGCTGCCCCGGCTGGCCGCCAGGCCATATTCGCGGGCAATGTCGGCGTAGACCAGATATTCGGCTGCCGAGTGGCTGCCGGTGACCACTTCAACGCCTTGCCCGCCATGGCCTTTGAACTCGGTAAACAAGGCAAATTCTTCGTTGGCCGTGAATTTATAGCGGGCCGGGTGGGCAATAACGGCTATGCCGCCGGCCCCGTTGATCCAGGTCACCGCATCTTTGAGGGTGGCCCAGCGGTGCTCCACAAAACCGGGTTTGCCCTCTGTCAGGTATTTTCGAAAAACCTCGTAGGTGTCTTTGCATGCGCCGGTTTCTACCAAAAAGCGGGCGAAGTGGGTGCGCGAAATGAGTTCTTGGTTGCCAGCAAACTTCAGGGCACCTTCGTAGGCACCATGAATTCCGATTTTGGCCAGGCTGTCGGACATGTCCTTGGCCCGCTGGCCGCGCCCACCCCGGGTACGGACCAAGCCGGTTTGAAGCGTGGCGTTGTTCGGGTCAAAGCCCAGACCGACGATATGAATGGTTTGCCCCAGAAAACTGACCGAAATTTCTACGCCGGTGAGGTAGTGCAGTCCGATGACCCTTGCCGCTGCCGCCGCACGCTGCACGCCCCCGATTTCGTCATGGTCAGTCAGTGCCCACAGGTCGACTCCATGGGCCTTGGCACGCTCGGCCAGTGCTTCGGGCGTCAGGGTACCGTCGGATACGACGGAGTGGCAGTGGAGGTCGGCATTAAGAATAGAGGTCACGGCTGGATTCTAGGGGCGATTGGCACGGGCTGAACAAAGCTTGCGTCAGCCTTGGAAACCATCAACAGATCAGAGTCCACCTGCGCCCTGGCTGGCCTGGATCGAAAAGCGTCACTTAACAGAGCGCCGGATTTTTGCCTTCCAAGCCACGCCATCAAATCATCAGTTTGGACTTATGCTCCTAGTCGGTCCGTAAATTTTGAGCGCCACAACGCTTGTCAATATTCGCTTGTCAATATTTCATAGGAGCCAAACCCCATGCCCGTCATTGTCTTGCCCACCACACCCTACGAAGGTCAACGCCCTGGAACCTCAGGACTGCGAAAAAAGGTGACTGTGTTCGAACAGCGTTTGTATCTTGAAAATTTTGTCCAGGCGCTGTTTGATGTGTTGCCAGACGCCAAGGGGCTGACCTTGGTGGTGGGCGGTGATGGCCGTTACCACAACCGGGTCGCCATACAAGTTATTTTGCGCATGGCTGCTGCCAAAGGCTACGCCAGGGTGCTTGTGGGGCAGGGCGGTATTTTGTCGACCCCGGCGGTCAGCGCCGTCGTTCGTCGGCACGCCGCCAGTGGTGGCATTGTGCTGTCTGCCAGCCACAACCCGGGTGGGCCAGATGGCGACTTTGGCATCAAATACAACGTTGCCAATGGTGGCCCGGCTCCTGAGAAAGTGACGCAGGCGGTCTACGCCCGGTCCAGGGAGGTTCGTGAAATTCACACCTGTGACTCGGAGGACGTGCCCCTGGATGCTCTGGGCACGCACCGTATTGAAAGCACCGAGCTGGTGGTGATTGATCCGGTGCTTGACTATGCCAACATCATGCGCGGTTTGTTCGACTTCGATGCCATTCGCAAGCTGTTTCAAAGTGGTTTCAGGCTGCGCTTTGATGCCATGAATGCGGTCGGCGGGCCCTACGCCAAAGCCTTGCTGGAAGATGAGCTTGGGGCACCTGTGGGCACCGTCGTCAACGCCACGCCGCTGGAAGATTTTGGCGGTTTGCACCCGGACCCCAACCCGGTCAATGCCGAAGACCTGATTGGCCACATGTTTGCCGAAGGCGCGCCAGACATGGGTGCCGCCTCTGATGGTGATGCCGACCGAAACATGGTGGTGGGCCGCAGTTTTGTGGTGTCTCCGTCCGACAGTCTGGCGGTGCTTGCCGCCCATGCCGCCAAGGTGCCGGGCTACAGCCGGGGCCTGGCCGGCGTCGCTCGTTCCATGCCGACTTCTACAGCCGTGGACCGAGTTGCCAAAACCTTGAAAATTCCATGCTTCGAGACCCCCACGGGCTGGAAGTTCTTTGGCAACCTGATGGACTCCGGCCAAGTTACTTTGTGCGGAGAAGAAAGTTACGGCACCGGTTCTAACCACGTACGGGAAAAAGATGGCTTGTGGGCAGTCTTGTTCTGGCTCAATTTGGTGGCGGTAACCGGGCAGTCGGTTGAATCGCTGGTGCGTGGCCTGTGGCGAGAACACGGGCGCTGTGTCTATTCACGGCATGACTATGAAGCCATCCCCACCGAGCGTGCCGACCAGCTGATGGCTGATTTGCGCGCCGCCCTGCCAGGTTTGCCCGGCACCCAAGTAGCAGGGCAGTCGGTGGTGCTGGCCGATGATTTTGCCTACACCGATCCCGTGGATGGAAGCGTGAGCCAACAGCAGGGCGTGCGTATTGGACTGGCTGACGGCTCCCGGGTGGTGTTTCGACTGTCCGGGACCGGCACCGAGGGTGCCACTTTGCGCATTTACCTGGAGCGCCATGAGGCTGACCCCGCCAGGCAAGACCTGCCGGTGCAGCAAAGCCTCAAACCGCTGGTTGACTTGGCAGAAGCGCTTGCCCATGTACACCAAGCCACCGGCATGGAGCAGCCGACGGTGATGACCTAAGGGATGCAGAAATCACAAATATCCCATTTCTGGCGGCACTGGCGGGCACATTGCGTCGTTGCAATCCGCTCGTTTAGCTGGCTAAACGGCGCGTCTTGCGCCTAGCACTGCATCCCGTCAGCACTCGCCATAAACGGTACATTTGCAATTTCTGCATCCCTGCGTGGGCTTCTTTCAGATGGCGGCTGAAAGCACGGTCAAACAATTGGCCTTCTGACGGGTTTCCTGAAATTTTTCTGGTTTCTAGCCCTATTGGCGATTAAGGTGACGTTAACGTAAATATCGTATCGTATAGGTGTTTGCCCTATGCTTTAGGTAAAGCATTACTGATAGCATGTCACTGTCACAAAGGTCTTGCATTTGAGTGCGCTGGATTGACGCAAGATGACTTCTGAAAATCTAGGCATTCCCCCCATCTTCGAGACCGCATTGATTTTTTTAAACCTATTGCGTCTGAATAAAAAATGGAATAAATATTATGAAAGTACTGGCAAATCAAAATGTTCTCATTACCGGTGCAGGCTCCGGAATCGGGCGACTGATGGCCTTTTCTTTTGCCAGGGAAAAATGCAATCTGGTTTTAATTGACATTAACAAAGACGCCGTTGATGCAGTGGCCAAAGAAATTGCCTCCACAGGTGTCAAGGTTGAGGCCTACAAATGCGATATTTCTGACGAGAAAAATGTTGCTGAGGTCGTGAGCGAGATTGACTGTCGTTTTCCCCGCATGGATATTATTGTCAACAATGCTGGTATCGTCGTTGGTAAAAGCGTTTTGAGCCTTACCATGAAAGAAATCCGAAGGACAATGGACGTCAATTTTTTCGGGCATATCATCTTTATCAAGCATTATTTACCGCAGATGATCCAGAGAAACGCCGGACATATTGTGAATATTTCATCGTCGTCCGGTTTGCTGGGATACCCGAATGCGTCTGACTACAATGCCAGCAAATTTGCCGAGGTTGGATTCACCGAAGCACTGAGAATGGAGCTCAAAAAATTTGGCCACAGCGGCGTTAAAACCACGCTGGTTTGTCCCTATGCCATTGATACCGGTATGTTTACTGGTTTTAAACCACTTCTTCTTAATCCGATATTGAAACCGGATTATGTGGTTAAAGAAATAATGGAGGCGGTCAAAAAAGAAAAATCAATTATCAAGATGCCCTTCACGGTCAGTCTTTCGCTGTTTATCAAGTTATTTCCACCGGCATTTTCAGACTGGATTTTCACTCGCATGGGGCTAGGCAACGCCATGGACAACCACGTGGGACGAATTGAGAGATAGCGTTCACCGCAACACTGTTCAACACTGTTCAACACTGTTCAACACTGTTCAACAGTGTTTTGCAGAAGCATTTTTTCAGGCAGTAGTTCGTTTCAATGCATTTAAAATGCTACTAAAAAGTGAGCTGCCTGCGCAATCACTGTCTGCGCAGTTGGCTGTTTTGAAGTCAAATATTTGCCAATACCAGTCGATGCATCATGACCCAACCCAAACTCACAGATCAATGTTTTGACATCCGTTACGAACAGGGTGTACACGCCGCAGAATTCACGCAGGATGCCCCCGAAGACCTGTGTGAGTATGTCAACTCCTACCTTTCCAAGGTCTCAAAGTACCGTAACATGACGCCCGAGCGGCCTTACGCCACTTACAGCTTGTACCAACCGCCGCTGGCAACTGCCGCCGGAAAACGCAGCCTTTTGATGCGTTTGCGGCGCAAATACGAGCGTGTTCGCATTCCCGCCACGGTCACGGTGGGCACCACCAAGCACTGCCAATGCGTCTGCCAGCACTGCAGCGCGGACTACCACATGGCCAGTTTTCGGCCCCAGTTGCCACTCAAGACCCTGTTGGCTGGTGTGCAGGAGGCGGTTGAACTCGGTGTCACAAACATCATCTTGGTAGGAGGCGAGCCACTGCTGCACAAGGGTGTTTTTGACCTGATTGCGGGTATTGATTCCGACAAGGCCAATGTGGTCATGTTCAGCAACGGTGAATTGCTGACACCGGCCAATTGCCGCAAGCTCAAAGATGCCGGCTTGTTTGGCCTGTATGTGTCCTTGGACGATGTGGATGGCACCAAACACAATGCTGCGCGGGCGCGCCCCGGCCTGTTTGCCAAGGCATGTCAGGGCGTGCGCAATGCCAACGAGGCGGGATTGGTGGCAGGTATATCGAGCTACCTCACGCATGAAAAGCTGGTGGCGGGAGACTTTGAATCAATGATGGAACTGGGCCGAGAACTCGGTGCCAGGGAGATCACGTTTTTTGACGCCATTGCGGTCGGTCGAAACGACGACAACAACAAGCAGCACACGTTTTTGACATCGCAGGACCGGCTGGACATTGACCGCTTGACCCGTCTGTACCGCAAGCGGCCCGAATACCCGGCACTCTCACCCCAATCAGTGCTCACCAGTGCCGAAGGCAGCGGTTTTTGCTTTGCAGCCAACACGCAGTTTTATTTGTCGGCAACGGGTGAAGTGACCCCATGCGACTTCACGCCTTTGACCGCCGGTCGTTACCCGGATCAATCCATTGCCGAATTGTGGCGGCTGCTGACCGACAACGACATTTACCGCAAGCGCTCGGCCGTTTGTCGCATGCAAGACCCCGAATTTCGGAACCAGACCATCAACCGAATCCCCATCAACGCCGAGCGACCCTACCCGATTGCGAGCCTGCTGGCTCAGGATTAGCGCGTCCCGTGCCGCCCAAGAAAAGTCAAGTTCCGTTGAACTTGGGTTTGCGTTTTTCCTTAAAGGCTTTGATTCCCTCGTGGTAGTCCTGGCTGTCGTAAACCACACGCCGCAAGCCCTGCACCTTTTCAAAGCCGCGTGGTGTCAGTGGCTTGGCACCGGCAAGCACACGCAACTGCTCTTTCATGACGGAAATGCTCAAGGGGGCATTGGCCGCGATGGTGGAGGCCATCTCCAGCGTGAAGGCTTCGATTTCTGTGGCCTCGACAACATGGTTGATCATGCCCACATGCTCTGCACGGGCAGCTGAAATGGGGCTTGCCGTAAATGCCAGTTCTTTCACAATACGCAGGCTTGCGGCGCTCATGAAGGTCATCATCCCGCTGACGTTGTAGGGCACACCCAACTTGGCCGGTGTGACGGCAAAGCTTGAATTCGGGGTGGCCATGATGATGTCGCAGGCCAGAACCACTTCCACGGCGCCACCCCAGACGCCGCCGTCAATCATGGCAATGACCGGGGCGCGAAAAGTTTCAATGGTGCGCACCAGTTCGCGCAGTGGGTCACTCCAACCCAGCGGATCCCGACCGTCCACCGGCAACTCTCCAATGTCATGCCCGGCAGACCAAACTTTGCAATCTTTGTGGGCCCGCAAAATGACCACCCTGGCCTTTTCTGCTTCGAGTTGCCTGAAAGCGTCCATCACCTCTGCTACGAGTTGATGGCTGAGGGCATTGTGCTTTTGGGGGTTCTCCAGTGAGATGGTTCCGATGTGACCTTCTTGGGTCAACTTGATCAAATTCATATTCGAGCTCGATGGATAGTTTCACTGGAAGCATGAAGAAAGCTTGTCGGCCGAATCTCCTCAGGGCTATTTCGGAAAGGAGTTTGCGACAGTTCCTGTGTACTGGGCTGTCATCCAATCAATAAATGCAGCCTCGTTGAAATAGCCGGACTTTGATTGAATAAACCCTGGCTGGTACGCTTTGCCTCTGGCTCCGATGCCAGCGTCGGTCAAACCAAGTGCCATGACAAACTGCTGGCTACTCGTGTTTTCAGCTGCGTTTGGATCGGGTTGTTGCAGCAAAATCAGTTTTCTGTTGGCCACGGTTGTGACCCCTTCAGCAACTTTGTAAGCCGCCTGCGCGGTGATGGTTGGCTTGCAGACGACCACAATGGTGTGAACAGTAGCTGCAAGTACCGATTCGTTAAAGACAACACCTTTGCCTGGGTCAAGCACGTCATCCAGACAAAGTGGCGTGCTCGTGCTGGTGTGAGCCTTTCTCAAATCGGCAAGTCTGCTGTACGAATTTGCGTCGTCTGCCGTTCCGTTAGCACTCCAGAAGCCACCTTTTTTCAAGGTCACGTATTGACCCTTGAGCAATTCAAAATTCAGCATGTAAGATTTTGCGCTTTGCGAATAGGTGCCTGCTGCCGGTGCAGATGCTAAAACGGTGGTTCCGGCGATGCTGGTGGCATTGATCCCCAGCTGAAATGCAGCCGACCCATAAAGGTACACGCGTCTGTTGTTTTGCAAGGACGGTGCTGCAGTGGTTGGCGAAAACGGTACCGAACTCCAAGCATCTGATGTGCCATACAAATCTCCGCTTCCGATCTTGAAATCATCAGTCGCTTGCAAAGCAATCCACTTGTTGGAAGTCGGAAAATAAGCATACGAGTCAATGGAAAACTTGCCCGTTGAGTCCATTCTTACCCGGCTGAAGTACGGGCATGTTGTTGTACCCATGTTCGGGCAATCGCTGGTTGCGCCACCGAACATCATGACCCGGGTTTGTCCAAATTTGTACGCACCAACAGCCAGCTCAAGTTCGACTGCCGGATTGTGTATCTCAGACAATGGGCGAATATTGGACGGTGGTGATGGCAAGACAGCACTGTCGGCAAGTTCACCGTTCGCATTCAAGGCAATTGGCTGCGCGCCGACGACTGGGGCGCAGTCGGACGGGTA
This sequence comes from Candidatus Rhodoferax bjergmarkensis, assembly GCA_016708345.1. Taxonomy (GTDB): domain Bacteria; phylum Pseudomonadota; class Gammaproteobacteria; order Burkholderiales; family Burkholderiaceae_C; genus Rhodoferax; species Rhodoferax bjergmarkensis. The sequence goes on along the minus strand of JADJFX010000002.1, from coordinate 616,991 downwards.
GACCGAGCAGCCAAAGGCTGATATCTGACCCAATGGAAATGAGTCATAGGCACCGCCCCCTTTGCCGACAAGACCAAGAACATCACCACTGGTGTTAACGCCAAGGTAAATGTCGGTCTTCGGGTAGTAACGGTAGGTCCAGACATCAAGGAATTGATTTGAGCGTCGAGTTTCAAACAGATTAGGGTACGCGGACTCGGCCCAGTTTAAAAAACTGCTTGCGTCGGGTGTGCGTGCTGACCCTGCCATCCGGGCCGCTGGCACAGCCATAGCGGCCATGGGACCCGAAGTTGAAGCCACCGGATGGGGTTGCAACCATACGTCTGGCTCGCCTAGGGATGTTTCACCACCGCCGCAAGCCACCATCACACAAGAAAAGGCTGCACAAAACATGGCAACACAAGCCATGCGCAAATTGATTTTTTTCATTACATCATTCATTTCAAAAATTTCATTCATGCAACAGGCGTGATTTCACGCATTTTTCGGGTGAACTCCATGTATGCGGAAAACGCGCGGGGGTGGAGTTGAACGAAGTCCGAAAAATTTGAGACCGACTCGGTTTGCGGGCTACCCAAGTCAGCTTGTCACAGTGAACAGCCGTGGAACTTTAGCATCAAGGATGTCTGAAAATTAGTTGAATCAGTCTTGCAATTGTTCGCAGGAAGTTCGAAGGACCGATTCAAGTTCACCGCCAGACGTCAGTTCTTTGCAAGTTGCCGGGTCACAATGCAACGCATCCCTGACTTTCATGATTCGCAATGCGCAGCACCCCGAATCATGAAAGTTCGTTTTTTCACGTGAATGACCCGACAGGAGACACAAAAATGACGAGCTATGCTGACTTTCACCGCCGATCATTGACCGAGCGGGATGCTTTCTGGTCCGAGCAGGCCCAGCTTGTAGACTGGCAAACGCCCCCTGCGCAAATCTGCGATTACAGTCATCCTCCATTCGCCAAATGGTTTGTTGGCGGCACCACCAACTTGTGCCACAACGCGGTGGACCGACACCTGAAAGACCGTGCGCATCAGGCGGCGCTGATTTACGTTTCCACCGAAACCAACGAGGAAAAGGTCTATTCCTTTCATGAACTGCACGCCGAGGTGCAGCGCATGGCGGCCACGCTCAAGGACTTGGGCGTGCAAAAGGGGGATCGGGTGCTGATCTATATGCCGATGATCGCCGAGGCTGCTTTTGCCATGCTGGCTTGTGCCCGCATTGGGGCCATTCACTCCGTGGTGTTTGGTGGTTTTGCGTCGGGCTCTTTGGCCTCACGTATTGAAGACGCCACGCCCAAACTGGTGATCAGTGCCGACGCGGGTTCGCGCGGCGGCAAGGCGGTGGCTTACAAGCCACTGCTGGACGAGGCCATTTCACTGTCAATGCACAAGCCGGCGGCAGTGTTGCTGGTGGACCGGCAGCTGGTGACTATGAATTTGATAGCTGGACGCGACCATCTGTGGGGCGCTATGCGGCAAAAACACCTGCATGCACAGGTGGCTTGTGAGTGGCTGGACGCCACCCACCCCAGCTACACGCTGTACACCAGCGGCACCACCGGCAAGCCCAAAGGCGTGCAGCGCGATACGGGCGGCTATGCAGTGGCGTTGGCGGCTTCGATGCGTCATATTTACTGCGGCAAGGCGGGGGAAACCTATTTTTCGACCAGTGACATTGGCTGGGTAGTGGGGCACAGCTACATCATCTACGGCCCTTTGATTGCCGGTATGGCCACCATCATGTACGAGGGGCTGCCGATTCGGCCCGATGGCGGCATCTGGTGGAGTTTGGTGGAAAAGTACAAGGTGACCGTCATGTTCAGCGCACCCACGGCGGTGCGGGTGCTCAAAAAGCAGGACCCGGCCTTGCTGACCCGGTACGATCTTTCCAGCCTGCGCGCGCTGTTTCTGGCCGGTGAGCCGCTGGACGAGCCCACCGCGCAGTGGATCAGCCAGGGTTTAAACAAGCCCATCATCGACAACTACTGGCAAACCGAAACGGGTTGGCCGATTTTGGCGGTGTGCAACGGGGTGGAGCCTACGGCTACCAAGTTCGGTTCGCCGGGCAAGGCGGTGTATGGCTTCGACGTGAAGCTGCTGGACGACCAGACTGGCGCAGAGCTGCTTGGGGCCAACCAGAAGGGCGTGGTGGCGATTGAAGGGCCGCTGCCGCCGGGCTGTTTGCAAACGGTGTGGGGCGATGACGAACGCTTTGTCAAAACCTATTGGTCCAGTGTACCGGGCAAGCTGGTGTACAGCACGTTTGACTGGGGCATTCGCGATGCCGATGGTTACTTTTTCATTCTGGGCCGTACCGACGACGTGATCAACGTGGCGGGTCACCGCTTGGGCACGCGCGAGATTGAAGAGAGCATTTCGGCCCACCCCAATGTGGCCGAGGTGGCGGTGGTGGGGGTGGCCGATCAGCTCAAGGGGCAAGTGGCGATGGCTTTTGCCGTGGTCAAGGACGCTGGCTTGGTGCCCGACGAGGCCGCGCGGCTCCAATTGGAGGGCGAGATCATGGCCTTGGTGGACAAAGACTTGGGCGCCATTGCGCGCCCGGCGCGGGTGCGTTTTGTGACCGTTCTGCCCAAAACCCGCAGTGGAAAATTGCTGCGCCGGGCGGTGCAGGCGGTGTGTGAGGGGCGTGACCCGGGTGACCTGACGACCATGGACGATCCGGCCGCTTTGCAGCAAATCAGGGATATGGTGGCTGGGTACGCGCTGCCGAAAGTAATTGAACTTGGGTAGTTGTTTTCGGGGCGTTGTTTTTTGGTGGCGTTTTCGCCTACTGCCGATTTGCTGGCACAATCCCCGGAGTTACTAGGCCCTTCCACTGCCACAGTCGCATCCGCCAATCGGTCAAGCCGTGCCGCGGAAGGTTAATCAACAAACAGCTTTAACCAGCTAATGTTTCCCCAAGGGAAACGGAGTTCAGCGAAAAATGAGTGAGTCATCGTCCCAAAGGGCGGCTACAGCGGCAAACACGACGTCTGTTTACCAAGCCTACCAAAGCAATACCTATTTGTTTGGTGGCAATGCCCCGTATGTCGAAGAGATGTACGAAAACTACCTCGCCAATCCCGGCAGCGTGCCCGAAACCTGGCGCGAATATTTCGATGCTTTGCAGCACGTGCCCGCCTTGGATGGCACCAGCTCGCGTGATGTCCCCCACCAGCCGGTGATCAATGCCTTTGCCGAACGCGCCAAACAGGGTGGCACCAGGACGGTCATGGCCACGGGGGCCGATTCCGAAATGGGCCGCAAGCGCACGGCAGTACAGCAGCTTATTGCGGCTTACCGCAACGTGGGTGCCCGCTGGGCTGATCTGGACCCGCTCAAGCGTTCGGAGCGCGAAAAAATTCCTGAGCTGGAGCCAGCTTTTTACGGCTTCACCGATGCCGACCAGGAAACTGTTTACAACACCAGCAACACGTTCTTTGGACGCGAGTCCATGAGCTTGCGCGAGCTGCTCAATGCGTTGCGGGAAACGTATTGCGGCTCGATTGGTGCGGAGTACCAGTACATCACCGACCAGAATCAAAAGCGCTGGTGGCAGCAAAAGCTCGAAGCCATTCGCAGCAAGCCCAATTTCAGTGCCGAGAAAAAGTTGCACATATTGGACCGTTTGACGGCGGCGGAAGGTTTGGAGCGTTTTCTCCACACCAAATATGTCGGCCAAAAGCGTTTTTCGCTCGAAGGTGGCGAGAGTTTCATTGCCTCCATGGACGAGCTGATTCAAGGCGGCGGTGCCATTGGTTTGCAAGAAATTGTGATCGGAATGGCGCACCGGGGCCGTCTGAACGTATTGGTCAACTCACTGGGCAAAATGCCCGCCAGTCTGTTTGCCGAGTTTGACCACACAGCGCCTGAAGACTTGCCCAGTGGCGACGTTAAATACCACCAGGGCTTCAGCTCCGATGTGTCGACCCCCGGCGGCCCGGTGCATCTGACACTGGCTTTCAACCCCTCGCACCTTGAAATCGTCAACCCGGTGGTGGAAGGCTCGGTTCGCGCGCGCATGGACCGTCGCTCCGACCCCAAGGGCAAGCAGGTGTTGCCCGTGCTGGTCCACGGTGACGCCGCTTTTGCAGGGCAGGGCGTGGTAATGGAGACGCTGGCTTTGGCCGAAACGCGCGGCTACACCACTGGCGGCACGATTCACATCGTCATCAATAACCAGATCGGTTTTACCACCAGCGACCCGCGCGACAACCGCTCTACGCTGTACTGCTCCGACGTGGTCAAGATGATTGAAGCACCGGTGCTGCATGTGAACGGAGACGACCCCGAAGCCGTGGTGCTGGCCACTCAACTGGCGCTGCAATTCCGCATGGAGTTCCAGAAAGACGTGGTGGTGGACATCATTTGCTTCCGCAAACTAGGCCACAACGAGCAGGACACGCCCGCGCTGACCCAGCCTCTGATGTACAAGAAAATCGCCCTGCATCCCGGCACCCGCAAGCTGTATGCCGATAAATTGAGTGCCCAAGGGTTCGGTGCCACACTGGGTGACGACATGGTGAAGGCCACGCGCGCGGCGCTGGATGCGGGCAAAAACACCTTTGACCCGGTGCTGACCAACTTCAAGAGTAAATTTGCCGTCGATTGGGTTCCTTTTCTGGGCAAAAAGTGGACCGACGCGGGTGACACAGCCATTCCAATGGCAGAGTGGAAACGATTGGCGAGTCGGCTGACCACGCTGCCCGACACCATCACCCCGCACCAGTTGGTGAAAAAAGTCTATGCGGACCGTGCCGCCATGGGGCGCGGCGAAATTTCGGTCGATTGGGGCATGGGCGAGCACATGGCGTTTGCCTCACTGGTGGCAAGCGGCTACCCGGTGCGTCTTTCGGGCGAAGACTGTGGCCGTGGCACCTTCACCCACCGTCATGCCGTGATTCACGATCAAAACCGCGAAAAGTTTGACGAGGGCACCTACACGCCGTTGCAAAACGTGGCCGAAGGGCAGGCCCCGTTTGTTGTGATCGACTCCATCTTGTCGGAAGAAGCCGTGCTGGCCTTTGAGTACGGCTACGCGTCCAACGACCCCAACACGCTGGTGATCTGGGAAGCGCAATTTGGCGACTTTGCCAACGGTGCGCAGGTGGTGATTGACCAGTTTATTGCTTCGGGCGAGGTCAAGTGGGGGCGTGTCAACGGCATTACCCTGATGCTGCCGCACGGTTATGAAGGGCAAGGACCGGAGCACAGCTCGGCCCGGCTCGAGCGCTTCATGCAATTGAGCGCAGACACCAATATGCAGGTGGTACAGCCCACCACGGCGAGCCAGATTTTCCACATTTTGCGCCGTCAGATGGTGCGCAATCTGCGCAAACCGCTCATCATCATGACGCCCAAGTCGCTGTTACGGGCCAAGGATGCAGCTTCGCCTCTGTCCGAGTTCACCAAAGGCAGTTTCCAAACCGTCATCCCTGAGAACAAGGAAGAGGTCATCAAAAAGGCCGACAAGGTCAAAAGGGTGGTGGTTTGCTCGGGCAAGGTTTACTACGATCTGGTCAAAAAGCGTGAGGAAATCGGCAGCGCTGACACGGCCATTGTTCGTGTGGAGCAGTTGTACCCATTCCCGCACAAGGCTTTTGCGACCGAGCTGAAGAAATATACGCACGCAGCGGAGGTCGTCTGGTGCCAGGATGAGCCGCAAAACCAGGGTGCCTGGTTCTTTGTGCAGCACTACATCCACGAAAACATGCTTGATGGGCAAAAGCTGGGTTATTCCGGCCGCGCTGCATCCGCCTCGCCGGCGGCGGGTTACTCGCAACTGCATCAAGAGCAACAAAAGGCGCTGGTCGAAGGCGCGTTTGCCAAGCTCAAAGGCTTTGTACTGACCAAGGCTTAAACCACCGGGGGCACACGCCAAGGGCTTGTGCCACACATCTTCATCAGTTGGGGCACAGCGCAAGAGCGGCCCCTGGTTTTAGAAAGAATTGATATGTCAATCGTAGAAGTCAAAGTACCGCAGTTGTCGGAATCCGTGGCCGAGGCTACGCTGTTGCAATGGAAAAAGAAGGTGGGCGACGCTGTTGCCATGGATGAGATCCTGATCGAAGTGGAAACCGATAAGGTGGTGCTGGAAGTGCCCGCGCCCGCCGCGGGCGTGCTGGTTGAGCTGGTGCAAGCCGATGGTGCCACTGTGGCTGCCGAGCAGTTGATCGCCCGCATCGACACCGAAGCCAAGGCGGGAGCTACGGCACCAGCTGCTGCGGTGGCCGTTGCACCTGCCGCCTCAGCAGCGGTTGTTGCTTCGGCTGCAGCCGCGTCCATGGCGGGAGTTGCCATGCCAGCGGCCGCCAAACTGATGGCCGACAACACCTTGGCTGCCGGTTCGGTGCCAGGTACCGGCAAAGATGGCCGGGTTACCAAGGGTGATGTATTGGCCGCCATGGCTGCACCAGCACCAGTTGCTACTAAAACAGTAGCTGCTCCCGCAATGCCTGCGGGCGCAGCAGCCACTTATTTGCCTCAAGTTACGACCCTGCCGAAGTTGAATCTGGGGGAGCGACCCGAGCAGCGCGTGCCGATGAGCCGCTTGCGTGCCCGTGTGGCTGAGCGCTTGCTGCAATCACAAGCCAGCAACGCCATCCTGACCACCTTCAACGAGGTCAACATGGCCCCAGTGATGGAAATGCGCAAGCGCTTCCAGGAAAAGTTCGAGAAGGAGCACGGCGTCAAAATCGGCTTCATGAGCTTTTTTGTCAAGGCTGCGGTGCATGCACTCAAGAAGTTTCCGATGCTCAATGCTTCGGTCGATGGCAACGACATCGTCTACCACGGCTTCTTTGACATCGGTATCGCTGTTGGTTCGCCACGCGGTTTGGTGGTACCTATTTTGCGCAATGCCGACCAGATGAGTTTTGCCGACATCGAGAAGAAGATTGCCGAGTTTGGTGCCAAGGCGCGCGACGGCAAGCTGGGCATTGAGGACATGACTGGCGGCACCTTCTCCATCAGCAACGGTGGTGTGTTCGGCTCCATGCTGTCCACCCCCATCATCAACCCGCCGCAATCGGCCATTTTGGGGGTTCACGCCACCAAGGACCGCGCCGTGGTGGAAAACGGGCAAATCGTGATTCGCCCCATCAACTACCTGGCCATGAGCTACGACCACCGCATCATCGACGGCCGCGAAGCCGTGCTGGGGCTGGTGGCCATGAAAGAAGCGCTGGAAGACCCGGCACGTCTTTTGTTTGATATCTGAATTGATTAGGCACACCCCCCGGCTACGCGCACTGCGTGCGTTTCGCTTTCCCCCTTGCAGGGGGCAACACCAGCGGCCTGGCAGAGCCAGTTCCGCGGTGTTCCTGAGCGAAGGCACGCGCTCCGTGTAGGGACTGAAAATTGAAGCGAGAAACAATATGAGTAAACAATTCGACGTGATCGTGATCGGTGGTGGCCCCGGCGGCTACATTGCGGCCATTCGCGCTGCCCAGTTGGGCAAGAGCGTGGCCTGCATCGACGAGTGGAAGAACAGCAAGGGTGGCCCGGCGCTGGGCGGCACCTGCACCAACGTGGGCTGCATTCCCAGCAAGGCGCTGTTGCAATCGTCCGAGCATTTTGACCATGCCAACCACCACTTTGCCGAGCACGGCATCAGCGCCAGCAACGTCAGCATCGACGTGGCCAAGATGGTGGCGCGCAAGGACACGGTGGTCAAGCAGAACAACGACGGAATTCAGTACCTGCTGAAGAAAAACAAGGTCAGCTTTTTCCATGGCCGTGGCGCGTTTGTGAAGGCGGCTGACGGCGCTTATGAGATCATGGTGAGTGGCGCGGCGGAGGAAACCTTGGTTGGCAATCAGATCATTGTGGCCACCGGCTCCAATGCGCGGGCTTTGCCGGGCGCGCCGTTTGATGAGGAGATGATTCTGTCGAATGACGGTGCCTTGCGCATTGGCGCGGTGCCCAAAAAACTGGGCCTGATTGGATCCGGCGTGATTGGGCTGGAGATGGGCTCGGTCTGGCGTCGCTTGGGGGCTGAGGTCACCATTTTGGAAGGCTTGCCGACCTTTTTGGGCGCGGTGGACGAGCAAATCGCCAAGGAAGCGCACAAGGCCTTCACCAAGCAGGGGCTCAAGGTGGAACTGGGCGTCAAAGTGGGCGAGGTCAAAAAAAGCAAGAAGGGCGTCAGTGTGGCCTGGACCAATGCCAAGGGCGAGGCGCAGACGCTGGATGTGGACAAGCTCATCGTGTCGATTGGTCGGGTGCCCAACACCATTGGCCTGAATGCCGAAGCGGTCGGCTTGAAGCTGGACGAGCGCGGCGCGATTGTGGTCGATGAGCTGTGCAAAACCAATTTGCCCGGCGTCTGGGCGGTGGGTGATGTGGTGCGCGGCCCGATGCTGGCGCACAAGGCCGAGGAGGAGGGCGTTGCCGTGGCCGAGCGCATTGCCGGCCAGCACGGTCATGTCAACTTCAACACCATTCCTTGGGTGATCTACACCAGCCCCGAGATTGCCTGGGTCGGGCAGACCGAGCAGCAGCTCAAGGCGGCGGGGCGGGCCTACCGCTCGGGCAGTTTCCCGTTTCTGGCCAATGGGCGCGCGCGCGCGCTGGGCGACACCACCGGTATGGTCAAGATGCTGGCGGATGCGACTACCGACGAGATTTTGGGCGTTCATATCGTCGGCCCGATGGCCAGTGAGTTGATCGCCGAGTGCGTGGTGGCCATGGAGTTCCGGGCCAGCAGCGAAGACATTGCCCGCATCTGCCACGCCCATCCGTCCCTGAGCGAGGCGACCAAGGAGGCTGCATTGGCGGTTGACAAGCGGGCGTTGAACTTTTGATTTTTATATATGAAATTGGCCTCTGGCGCACGTATTACTTGCGCGAGCAGCTATTAAATTGGTAGCAGTCAGGTGCCATATTCATTAAGTGTCAAGCAAACCTACGAAGCGGAGCTGCTGGCTCGGGGTTATGTGGGCGATCCCGCCCAGCTGCGCGCAATTGAAGCGCTGGAGCGCTGTGCGCAGGAATGGGCGCTGTTCAAGCACAAGCGATCCAATCCGCTCAAGAAGCTGATCAACCGGCCCGACATTCCCCGTGGCGTTTACATGTACGGTGGAGTAGGGCGGGGCAAGAGTTTTTTGATGGATTGCTTTTACAAGGCAGTTCCCCTGCGGCGCAAGACGCGCTTGCATTTTCATGAGTTCATGCGCGAGGTGCACCGCGAACTCGCAGACCTCAAGGGCACAGCGAACCCGCTGGATGTGCTGGCCAAGCGCATGGCAAAACGCTACCGCCTGATCTGCTTTGATGAGTTTCATGTGGCCGACATCACCGACGCGATGATTCTGTACCGGCTGTTGTCGGCTTTGTTCGACAACGGGGTGGGTTTTGTCACTACCTCCAATTTTCGTCCCAATGATTTGTACCCTGGTGGCAGGCACCGGGATCGCATCCTGCCAGCCATTGAGCTGCTCAACGATCGGATGGAAGTGATGAACGTGGACAACGGCTGCGACTATCGCCGGGGCACGTTTGAAGCCGTCCAGCTCTACCATGTTCCGATGGGGCCCGTGGCTGATCGTGCCATGGCGCAGGCATTTGACGCGCTGGCGGCGTCGCCCGATGAAAACCCCCTGTTGAACATAGAGTCACGCCAGATCAAGGCACGCAGGCGGGCCGGTGGCGTGGTTTGGTTTGATTTCAAAGCGCTGTGCGGAGGACCACGTTCGCAAAATGATTACCTTGAAATTGCATCGCAATTTCACACGATCTTTTTGAGTGATGTGCCCTACATGCCGGTGCGCATGGCCTCAGAAGCACGGCGCTTTACCTGGCTGGTGGATGTGCTGTATGACCGGCGGGTCAAACTGATTCTCTCCGCGGCAGTGGCACCGGAAGCTTTGTACACCGAAGGCCCGCTGGCCCATGAATTTCCCCGGACAGTGTCCCGGTTGAATGAAATGCAGTCCAAAGAGTATTTGGCGCTGGAGCGCCGCAATGTCGATACCAGTCTGACATGAACAAACTGCTGTTGGCGCGGGTGTTGATGGCCGTAGCCGTCCCTTTTTTTGCGCAAGCAAGTGTTGCCGTCACCGCAAGGCAGAATGATTTTGAGGGTGAGCTCAGCCGCATTCAAGCAACCCGTGCGCAACAGGAAACCCAGTACCAAAAGGAAGAGGCGATTTGTTATGGCAAGTTTGCCGTGACGGATTGTCTGCATGCCGTGCGGGCACGCCGACGTGAGAGTTTTGAGCTGCTGCGAAAGCAGGAGGTGGCGCTCAGGCAGGCACAGCGACAGTTCAAGGCGGCGCAGCAGTTGGAACGGCTGAAGGAAAAAAGTGCGGAAGACCGATCTGCTCAAAATGCTGCAAACCGGCTTGAAGCCATGCAGGCACAAAAGGCTCGTGAGGAACGCTTGGAAATTGCGAGCCAGAAGGCCCGGACACAGTTGCAGCAGACTTCGAATGTGAGCCAAGATCGCAAAAAAACGCATTACCAAGGGCGTTCAGAGGCCGATAGGGCACAAGAAAGAAAACAGTTCCAGGAAAAGCAGGATCAAGCGCGCGAGCAGCGCGCAAAGCGGGAAAAAACCAGACTGGAAAAATCTGGCACCAAGGCCAAGCCTTTGCCGCCAGCACCTTGAAGTGCCGGTTTCGGGTTGCCAGTCAAAAATTAAAAGTCAGGAACCCAAGGGTTCGAGTTTGATGATCGCCAGCGAAAGGTTGTCGCCACCGCCATGGGCTCGCGACCTGGCCTTTTCGATCAGAAATTCTGTTGCCTCGCGAGCCGAAAGTGTGGCCAGAACGGAGCCGATTTCGGGCGTCGTGAAGTAATGCCAGACACCATCGCTGCAAGCCATCAAAATGTCGCCAGAGCGCAACTTGGGGATGAAATGAACATCGATCGGGGGGTCGCTCTCGGTGCCAAGGCAACCCAGCAAAATATTGGATTGGGGGTGTACGTTGGCTTGCTCTTCGGTAATCTCACCACGGTCAACCAGCGCCTGCACGTAGGAATGGTCCATGGTGCGTTTGATGAACTTGCTGCCGTGGAAGTGGTAAATCCGCGAATCACCAGCGTGGGCCCAGTGGCAATCACCGCCGGGATTGATCAAAAAAGCGGCCACCGTGCTGTGCGGCTCTTCTTCCGAAGAAATGGCAGTCAGTTTGATAACCAAGTGCGCTTCCTGCACCATTTGCATTAGCGTGGCAGCGGCATCGTCGGTTTCTGGTGCATAGCGTTCAAACAACTGTCTGGCAGTCATCATGACTTGGTCAGATGCTTTGCGCCCCCCGCTGCGCCCCCCCATGCCATCTGCCAACACGGCCATCACACACCCGCTGACACGCGGATGATTCAACAAAATGACTTGATCTTGCTGGTAGTCACGGTCACCCTTATGGATGCCGGTGGATGCGGTGAGTCGGTAGCCTTTGGACATATTGAACAGCTTAGACAGCCAAGACCTTAATGATTGAATACGAAAGACGTATTATCAAGCTAACTCATCAATCAATCCAGCCCGATTGATTTGGGTATTTTCACTGACGGACACCTTGGACTCTAACCTGCACTTTCCCGAACGCCGGCTGATCGAGCTGCGCATAGAACATGGCGATCTGGATGCGATGATCGATCTCGCGTCGCGTGAAACACCGCTTGATCAGCTTTTGATGCGCCGGCTGAAAAAAAGACGGCTTGCGCTGCGTGATGAAATTGCGCGCATTGAGCGCACGTTGACACCCGACGAGCCGGCCTGAAGGATGGGTTTGCAGCGCCAGGTTCGTGAGGTGTTCGCTTCATCGGGCCTGCTGTCACGAGCGGTTGAAGCGTTCCAGCCCCGAGAGGGTCAGACCGAAATGGCGGTGGCGGTTGCGCGCACCATGGAGGACGGGGGCGTGCTGGTCGTAGAAGCCGGAACGGGTATTGGCAAAACTTACTCTTATCTGGTTCCGGCCTTGCTCAGTGGAGATCGGGTGCTGGTTTCGACCGCCACCAAAACTTTGCAGGATCAGTTGTTTGATCGCGACCTGCCACACCTGTTACGCGCTCTGGGAGTCCCCGTTCGCACGGCGCTGCTCAAAGGCCGTGCCAGCTATCTTTGTCTTCATCGTCTTGGCCATGCCCGGCATGACGCCCAATTTTCAGAGCAACCGGCACTTCGGACAATGGCGCGAATTGAGCTGTGGGCGCAGACAAGCGTCAGCGGTGATCTGGCTGAGTTGGCGGGGCTGGACGAGCGTTCGCCCGTCATCCCGCTGGTGACCTCGACGCGTGACAATTGCCTTGGGTCTTTGTGCCCGAAGTTTCGTGAATGTCATGTTCAAAAGGCACGGCGAGAGGCGATGGCAGCCGACCTTGTGGTGGTCAATCATCATTTGTTTTTTGCGGATTTGGCGGTTCGTGAATCGGGTATTGCCGAACTACTTCCGTCTGTAAAAACGGTTATTTTTGATGAGGCGCATCAGCTCAACGAGACGGGCATTCAATTTTTGGGCAAACAACTGAGCACGCGTCAGTTGCTGGATTTTGGCCGCGATATGCTGTCCCATGGGGTGTTGCATGCGCGTGGTCTGGCTGATTGGCCGCAACTCGCCGCAGACATTGAATACGCTGCACGTGATTTGCGATTGCTGGTGGGGCAAGCCGACTCCGGGGTCCGGCTGGCCTGGACCGACGATGTTCCAGAGCAAGTGGATGCCCCGGGTTGGAAAGCTGCGCTGGCTGACCTCTTCGCGGCGTGCCAAAGGGCTGAGCTGGCGCTGGACACGGTCAGCGAAATGGCACCTGATTTGCAGCGCCTAGGGCAGCGAGCAGCGCAATTTGTGGAGTTGCTGGAGGTTTTTTCGAACGCCAGTGAAGTGGATGCCGTGCGCTGGCTCGATGTTGGGGCACAACTGGGTTTGATCGAGGCACCCGTGGACATCTCGAAAGCCGTCCAGTCTCGAATGCTCAGGCGCATGGAGGGTGATGACTTGCGGCGTTCATGGGTTTTTACCTCGGCCACGCTGGGCGATGACGCTGATTTGATGTGGTTCACCCAAGCATGTGGGTTGGGTGATGCAGAAATTTTGAAACTCGGTAGCCCGTTTGACTATGCCCGTCAGGCTGCTTTGTATGTGCCGCTGCATTTGGCAAAACCCGGTGATCCGATGCACAGTGTGCAGGTGGCCGATTTTGTGGCAAAAACAGCCCCCGTGATTGGTGGGCGAACCTTGGTCTTGACCACGACGCTGCGAGCCTTGCACTCTGTCAGTGAAGCACTGAAAGTTCGCTTTGAAGATTCAGGTGCGCTGGAAATTCTGGTACAAGGACAACTGCCAAAGCGCGAACTGATGGAACGCTTTCGTCAGGGCAATCAGGCAGACCGAACGGGTTGCATCCTGATTGCTTCGGTTTCGTTTTGGGAAGGTGTGGATGTTCCTGGTGATGCCTTGCAAATGGTGGTCATCGACAAATTGCCGTTTCCACCTCCCAGTGATCCATTGGTGCAGGCGCGTTCAAAACGATTGGAGGCGGCTGGGCGAAGTGTTTTCATGGACTATTTCATTCCAGAGGCGGCGGTTGCGCTCAAACAGGGCGCTGGACGATTGATTCGGCGTGAATCTGACCGTGGGATCTTGGTGGTTTGCGATCCACGGCTGACACAGATGGGCTATGGTCGGCGGCTGATGCGGGCCCTGCCGCCCATGCGCAAAATAAACTCTGAAGAAGAGCTGGTGCAGACGCTCGATGCGCTTACCAGACCTTCCACCATGGATCGGAGTTGTCTTTGAATCCGCGGGTCAGGTACTCAGTAGCGGGAAAGTTTTTTTCCAAGACTCTTTTAGCGTCGTCACGAAGCTGAGGCAAGGCCAGTGCATCGTACGATTTCACGAGGATAAACAGCGCTTCTTCTGTCGCCGGTGCGCCTTGGTAGTCCGCGACGGTTACTTGAGCCCGGTTGATGGCGGCCACATACGCTGCCCTTGCAAAGTAGTAGCGAGCAACATGGACTTCGTATTGGGCAAGTGAATTCACGATGTAGGTCATGCGCAGTGTTGCTTCTGGCGCATAGCGTGAATTTGGAAACCGGCTAACCAACTCCTTGAATGATTCAAAAGATTCTTTGGCGGCTTTTTGGTCCCTCTCCGCAAGGTCTTGGCGGGTGATGGCCGAAAAAGTCCCAAATCATCATTGAAGTTGATGATGCCTTTAAGGTACAGCGCGTAATCAAATGCGGGACTGGCCGGGTGCAGCTTCATGAAGCGGTCAAGGGTGGCGATGGCCAGGGTGAGATCACCACTTTTGTAATGCACATACGCTTTGTCAAGCTGAGCTTGCTGTGCCAATGGCGTTCCGGCGGCGCGTCCTTCCAGTTTTTCAAAAAGCGTCACGGCTCTGTCGAAAGCCCCGGCTTTCATCTCCTCGGTGGCCTCGGCATATATCTTTTCAGGGCTCCACGCGGCCGTCTTGTCCTCTGTTACGGTAGAGCACCCGGCCAGCATAAATGCTGCTACTGCCAACGACAAAGCGCAGACAACCGATAATTTGGCACGAAGCATGAGGGACAACTTTCTTGAAAAATTCCAGTTTTATTATATCTGTCGGGTCTGAGAGCGACGATGCGCAAGACGCGGCGGACACTGGACCAGATGCGGAGTTACGGCATCTGGTTTTTAATGAGGATCAGCATGGTCAGCGGCTGGACAGGGCCTTGGTTGACATGGTGCCCGAGTTTTCACGAAGCTATTTGCAGCAATTGATTGATTTGGGTGCCGTTTCGGTCAATGGGGTGCCGATGTGCAAACCTTCATCCCGAGTCAAGGCCTTCGATGTCGGAACGATTGAACTGCGACCAACACCGCAGAGCCAGGCTTTCAAGCCCCAATCCATGGCGCTGGATTTGGTGTATGAAGACGAGCACCTGATGGTAATCAACAAACCTGTGGGTTTGGTCGTTCATCCGGCACCGGGTAACTGGAGTGGTACTCTTTTGAATGGTTTGTTGGCCCATGATGCCAGGGCCATGAATTTGCCGCGTGCCGGCATTGTTCATCGCCTTGACAAAGATACCAGCGGTTTGATGGTTGTGGCCCGTACGAGGGCTGTGATGGATGCGCTGGTTCGCGCTATTTCGGCAAGGCAGGTTGGGCGCCACTATGTAGCGCTGGCCCATCGGATCTGGTTGGGTGCGTGAAACACGCAGCGTCAATGAGCCGATTGGCCGCGATCCGCGAAATCGCTTGCGCATGGCAGTAGTTGACATGGCAAAAACACCGGGAAAATTGGCTAGAACGGACATAGAACTTCTTCAAAACGGCAACGATGGTTGCCTGGTTCGCTGTACTTTGCATACGGGGCGAACCCACCAGATACGGGTCCACCTGGCGTCAATCGGACATCCTTTGGTGGCTGATGTGCTGTATGGCGGCACGGTTGCCGCTGGCATGCAGCGACAGGCACTGCATGCGTATCGCTTGGCGCTTGACCATCCAGTGACGCATCAGAGTTTGGTATTTCAGGCTTGCTTGCCGCAAGATTTCAGTGATGCGTTGAGCCATTGGGGTCTAAGCTACAATTTAAGCTGATGGTGTAAAAAACCAGCGCCCCAACAAGCTGTTCGGGGTATGCGCGCCTGATTTGTCAATCAGTCGCAGCGCTTCAGAGAATCGTACTGATTTCGCACCTTAAGGTGTTTTCCCGGAAATTGCATAAAACATGAATACGGCGGATGCCAAGCGCGTACTAGAAACCGCCTTGATTTGCTCGCAACAGCCCTTGCAGGTGCGTGACTTGCGAACGCTGTTTGATGATCGTTTGGGCGCTGATACGCTGAAAGTTCTCCTGCAGGAGTTGCAGCAGGAGTGGGCACAGCGTGGGGTAGAGTTGGTCAGCGTGGCAACGGGATGGCGTTTTCAAAGCAGGCCCGAGATGCGGGAGTATCTGGACAGGCTGCACCCTGAAAAGCCGCCCCGCTATACCCGGGCCACTCTTGAAACCTTGGCCATTATTGCGTACAGGCAACCGGTAACCCGAGGTGATATAGAAGACATTCGGGGTGTAACGGTGAATTCCCTGTTGCTTAAGCAGCTTGAAGACAGGGGCTGGATTGAAGCCATTGGTCACCGGGAAACGATTGGACGCCCCGCGCTTTTTGCCACTACAAAGCATTTTCTGGATGATTTGGGGCTTGAGTCGCTGGACCAACTGCCCATGCTTGAGAATCCGGCGCAACAGGCTGATGTTTTGAGTTCGATCGGCGAGATGGACCCTGCTGTGCAGGCCGAAATCGATATGCCATTAAAGAGCCGTCCGATCAGTCCAAGTGCTAGCGATGAATTATTTTTCTTAACTGGAACCCCATCATGACCGTCAACAGTGTCGATACACCGGAGCCAATGAACGGGGCATCTTTGAGTCATGATGGCGCTAAGGTCATTGTTGCGTCTGCAGTGGTTGGAATTGCGACGACGGCTGTTCAGGAGCCTGGTACTGATTCCACACCAAGGGCTCGGCAAGTTGCGGAAAAAAACCAAGAGTCCGCAATGGTTGGAATATGTTTTGATGATGTGGTTTCCGGTCAGTTTGATGTGGATGACGAAAGTCCGGATGCGCCTGCTTTGAAACGGGTGCTGGCACCGCAGGCTGAAACCCCCAAGTTGCACAAGGTGTTGGCCCAAGCGGGCATGGGGTCGCGGCTGGAGATGGAGCAGTTGATCATGGAAGGGCGAATCACGGTCAACAATGAACCAGCCCATATTGGTCAGCGCATTCAATTCGGAGATCATGTCAAGGTCAATGGCAAGCCAATCCGTTTTCGTATTGAGGCACCACCGGCAAGGGTGATTGCTTATCACAAACCGATTGGCGAGGTTGTGACGCACGACGATCCGCAAAATCGTCCCACGGTGTTTCGTAGGTTGCCGAAACTGCATCAAGGCAAATGGCAGTCTGTGGGGCGGCTTGATCTCAACACTGAAGGCCTGCTGCTGTTTACCAGTTCCGGCGAGTTGGCGAATAACTTGATGCATCCCCGGTTTGGTCTGGAAAGAGAGTATGCCGTTCGTGTGTTGGGTGCATTGAGCAAGGAAGAAAAACAAAGGCTTCTTGATGGCGTCAAACTGGACGATGGGGTAGCTCAATTTGGATCGATTGAAGCGGGCGGAGGCGAGGGGTCAAATTGCTGGTACCGGGTCACGATTTCCGAAGGGCGGAACCGCGAGGTTAGACGCATGTTTGAGGCGGTCGGACACGCGGTCAGTCGCTTGATTCGAATTCGTTATGGCGCCATGATGTTGCCACGTGGTCTCAAACGTGGGGCATGGATGGAACTTGATGAGGGGGATATCAGATCCCTGATGAAAGCGGCTGGAACTCGCAGCAACAGTGCAACCGACGAAGGTACTGGTGATAAGGGGGTTGATGGCCAACGGCGCGTCGGTGCTGGACAAGAAGCGGGCGGACGGGGGAGAAACCGTGGAAGCCGAGGCAATGGGCCGCGCAATTCAGGCAGTGGTCAGCGCAATGTGGCAAACAGCTCCCGTGTGGACGCTGGGCAAGGTTACGCTCAGGGAGCGGGTCAAAACAGAAAAAATCGCTCAGAACCAGGGGATCGTCAGGGTAGCGGTGCTGCTCAACCGGATCCCATGAAAACGTCTTTAGGCTATATCGGAGCTGATAGCTTCACACGTCAGCGACAGGATCAGGGACAGCGGCGTGGCGCGGGTAGTGGATCAAGCGGTGCCAAGCGACGAGGCGGACGGGGGCGTTGAGTTTTGTTGGCCTAGGATGGGGTCGTGTTACCTTGGCTTCGGAACATATTTTTAACTTGAGTTAATTGAAGGGAATGTACGGGTTAAAATCATCGGCTTTGCCTAGTAGGCAGAATTTTTATTTTTAGCTCAGGAAAAATCATGACTATCCAACGTACTCTTTCCATCATCAAGCCCGATGCAGTCGCCAAAAACGTCATCGGTCAGATTTATGCCCGTTTTGAAGCAGCTGGCTTGAAAATTGTTGCTGCCAAGTTGGTCCGATTGTCACGTGCTGACGCTGAAGCGTTTTACGGTGTTCACAAGGATCGTCCTTTCTTCAAGGATCTGGTTGAGTTTATGATTTCCGGCCCTGTCATGATTCAGGCACTTGAGGGTGAAAATGCAGTGTTGAAGAACCGTGACTTGATGGGTGCCACAGATCCCAAAAAAGCGGCACCCGGTACGATTCGCGCTGATTTCGCTGACAGCATTGATGCAAATGCGGTTCATGGTTCGGATGCCGAGGAAACAGCTGCTGTGGAAGTAAGTTTCTTCTTCCCCGGCATGAATGTGTACTCACGTTAATCCATGAAATGACAGCCAATCTGCTCGATTACGACCTCGAGGGGTTGGCTGCTTTTTGTGAACGGCTGGGTGAAAAGCGCTTTCGTGCGGTTCAGCTGTTCCGATGGATTCATCAAAAAGGTGCCTCTAGTTTTGATGAAATGACAGATCTCGCAAAATCCTTGCGGGAGAAGCTTGGCGTGACTTCAAACGTGAAGGCGCTGGATGTCATTTCGCAACACATTTCATCAGACGGAACCATCAAATGGTTGTTTGATGTGGGTGATTCCAATGCTGTTGAGACTGTTTTTATACCTGAAGAAGATCGCGGAACGCTCTGTATTTCCTCTCAAGCTGGTTGTGCAGTCGGTTGTCGATTTTGTTCAACCGGGCACCAAGGGTTCAGTCGAAATTTAAAAGCGGGCGAAATCATTTCTCAACTATGGTTTGCGGAGCATTTTTTGCGCAAGCACATGGGCTGCGATGATCGTGTTATCACCAATGTTGTGATGATGGGGATGGGCGAGCCGCTGCAGAATTATTCGGAATTGGTGCCTGCCCTGCGCGTCATGCTGGACGATCATGGCTATGGTTTGTCACGGCGTCGGGTAACGGTTTCTACTTCGGGTGTGGTGCCCATGATGGATCGTCTTGGGCAGGATTGTCCGGCTGCGTTAGCGGTCTCGTTGCATGCGCCCAATGATGCCTTGCGTGACAACTTGGTTCCGCTGAATCGCAAATATCCGATTGCCGAGTTGATGCAGGCATGCCAGCGGTATTTGGACTATGCACCGCGCGACTTTATTACGTTTGAGTATTGCATGCTCAATGGGGTGAATGACCAAATCGAACATGCACAGCAATTGATCGCTTTGGTTCGTCAGTATTCAAAAGGCAAAGTTTGGTGCAAGTTCAACTTGATTCCATTTAATCCATTTCCGGCATCTGGTCTGACCCGATCTTCTGCCGGTCAAATCCAAATTTTTTCAAAATTGCTTAGTGATGCTGGAATTGTTACCACAATTCGCAAGACTAGAGGAGAGGATATTGATGCTGCTTGTGGTCAACTCGCCGGTGATGTGAAGGATCGCACAGATGTTGGCGAGAGAATCGCTCGGCAGAGAACGGTTATGTTGACACCAATGAAGGTGTTTAACAAGGTAGTCAAGGAGACATAAGGCATGAAATTTGATACTACGGTGGCTTTGGAATTCAGGCGATGGTTTTTTTGTTCTTGTTTGTTTATGGTCGGCTTGCTTGGACTGACAGGCTGTGCGGCCAACCATGGGGCTGATAGCGGCGCGGCCGAGATAGTGACCGACTCAGATGAGCCCGAATCACGCAAGCGTGCCCGTATTCGTCTTGAGTTAGCGGTGGGCTATTTTGAGCAGGGACAAACTACAACCGCTTTGGATGAACTAAAGCAAGCAATTGCTACTGACCCAACTTACGGTGATGCCTACAGTTTGCGTGGATTGATTTACATGCGATTAAATGAATTTCGGGTTGCTGACGAGAGTTTTCGAAAAGCCTTGGCATTAAGTCCGAAGGATTCGAACATCATGCACAACCTTGGCTGGTTGTTGTGTCAACAGGCCAAATACTCTGAGGCGCAGCAGTTATTTACTCAGGCCCTGTCAAATATTCACTATGTTGAACGTGCCAAGACGTTTAGAGCGCTTGGCTTGTGTCAATTGAAAGCGGAGCAACGCGCTGAGGCCGAACAAAGCTTGCTTAAGTCTTATGAGTTTGATGCGGGCAATCCGATTACGGCCTATAACCTTGCCAACTTGCTGTTCCTACGAGGTGATTTTGTGCGAGCGCAGTTTTATGTTCGACGTTTGAACAACAGTGAACTTGCAAATGCGGAGTCTCTTTGGTTGGGGGTAAAAGTTGAACGTCGTTTGGACAACAAGGAAGCCATGCAGCAACTTGCCACTCAGTTGGTAAAACGTTACCCAAAATCGATGGAGACAAGTGCTTACCAGCGTGGAGCATTTGATGACTGAGATTGCACAGTCGGCGTCGCAAGATCAGCCATCGGCTCAACCTTCATCCGATACTCTTTCGGGTGGGGCGATGCTCAAAAAGGCCCGAGAGGCTTCAGGTTTGCATATCGCAGCTATGGCTGTCTCCCTGAAGGTGCCAGTTAAAAAACTGGAGGCTCTTGAGAGTGATCGGTTTGATCTGTTGCCTGACACCGTTTTTGTTCGCGCATTGGCGTCCAGTGTTTGCCGCAATCTCAAGATTGATCCTAACCCGATCTTGGTGCGTTTGCCGCATATAGCAGCACCTCGTTTGAAGACCGATGAGTCGGGTATTAACGCGCCATTTCGTGAAACCGGTGATTCACTGAATTTGCCATTTTGGGAGCAGCTATCCAAGCCAATGGTACTGGCCGTTTTGCTGGTGGTGATTGGAATTTTGGTGCTTTTGTTTGTGCCTTTTGGGGCTGAATCTGGCTTAAAAGATTCAAAGTCTGAAAATGATGATGTTTTGTCGGTTCCCACGTCGGCAGCTGAAGCCATCGAACAACCAATTGTCGAGCAACCAACCAAGGTTGATCCGATTGCCAGTGTGGCCGAGGCTGTTTTGCGGGTACCGCAGCAAGTAACAGTTCCTGTGTTGGCCGATGCTCATGAACCGGTGGCTGCTGCCATGACGAAAACTCCACCATCGACCGCTGGTTCCGTCAATGGCATGGTAGTGATGACGGCTCGGGCGTCCACTTGGGTGCAGGTTGTCGACGCCAATGGCGGGGTTCAGGTTCGAAAAAACATGGCAGAAGGCGAGCAGATTGGTGCATCAGGTGCTGCGCCTCTTTCTGTTGTCATTGGACGGGCCGACGCGGTGCAGGTTCAAGTGTATGGAAAACCATTCGATCTGACGCGCGTTGCGAAGGACAATGTGGCTCGGTTTGAGGTGAAGTAGTGCAGGTTCTATTGCCAACTGGTTCTGCGACACCGCAGGTGCGGCTTTCGAGGCAGGCATGTGTGACGTGGGGTGCGCGCACGGTCACCGTGGGCGGTGGTGCTCCGGTGCGGGTTCAGTCTATGACCAACACTGATACGGTGGATGTCATCGGCACAGCGATTCAAGTCAAGGAATTGGCCCTTGCGGGTTCTGAAATGGTTCGTTTGACCGTGAATACGCCGGAAGCTGCGCAGGCGGTGCCTCACGTTCGGGATCAACTGGACCGTATGGGCATCGACGTGCCCCTGATTGGTGATTTTCACTATAACGGTCATCGATTGCTGAGTGATAACCCCGCATGTGCGCAAGCCTTGTCCAAGTACCGAATCAATCCAGGTAATGTTGGTAAAGGTGAAAAGCGAGACAAGCAATTCGGCATGATGATCGAGGCCGCGATGAGGTGGAATAAGCCCATTCGGATTGGTGTCAATTGGGGCAGTCTGGACCAAGAATTATTGGCCAGTCTGATGGATGAAAACAGTCGGCGCGCGATTCCATGGGATGCCAAACCGGTGATGTACGACGCATTGATCACCTCGGCCATCGAGTCGGCAACGCGAGCTGGTGAAATGGGGCTGGATCCGAATCAGATTATTCTGTCCTGCAAAGTCAGTGGTGTCCGTGATTTGATTTCTGTCTACCGTGAATTGGCAAAGCGTTGTGACTACGCGTTGCATCTGGGATTGACCGAAGCTGGCATGGGCACCAAAGGCACTGTGGCTTCGGCAGCGGCGCTCTCTATTTTGTTGCAAGAGGGTATCGGCGACACCATTCGTGTCTCTTTGACCCCTCAACCGGGCGAGTCAAGAACGCAGGAAGTGGTGATTGCCTCGGAAATTTTGCAGGCATTGGAGTTGCGATCGTTCGTCCCCAGTGTTACGGCGTGCCCTGGTTGTGGTCGCACCACCAGTACAACTTTTCAGGAGCTAACCAAGCAAATAGAAGACTTCCTGAGGGCTCAAATGCCTGTGTGGCGGGAGAAATACCCAGGGGTCGAGCAGATGAAGGTCGCCGTCATGGGTTGTATCGTGAATGGGCCAGGTGAAAGCAAGCACGCGGATATTGGAATCAGTTTGCCCGGCACTGGCGAGGCACCGGCGGCACCGGTCTTTATTGATGGTGAAAAGCGTTTGACCTTGCGTGGTGATTCGATTGCGCGAGAATTTCAAACCATTGTCGAAAATTATGTTGAAAAACGATTCGGTGCGTACACGCAAACCGGGGTTGAAGTAACGAATTCATGACTGAAAAAAATGTAAATAGTGTGAAGTCAGAAAAACTGACTGCCGTAAAGGGCATGAACGATGTTCTGCCTGCGGATTCCGCTGCAGTTGAATGGCTTGAAAGCCGTGTTCGTGGTCTGATGGCGCGGTACGCCTATCGCAACATTCGAACACCCATTGTGGAGCGAACACCGCTGTTCATTCGTGGATTGGGGGAGGTCACGGATATCGTTGAAAAGGAAATGTATTCCTTTGAAGATCGGCTTAACGGTGATTCTTTGACACTTCGTCCCGAAGCAACCGCAGGTGTGGTGCGAGCCGTCGTGGAGCATTCAATGCTGTATGACGGTGGCAAGCGGCTTTATTACATAGGCCCCATGTTCCGCCATGAGCGCCCGCAACGGGGTCGTTATCGCCAATTTGATCAGATCGGCGCTGAGGCGCTTGGCTTCACTGGCCCCGATGTTGATGCTGAGTTGATTTTGTTGGCCGTCGCACTGTGGCAAGAGCTGGGCCTGACGGATGTTCGGCTGGAACTCAATAGCTTGGGTCAGCCCCAAGAGCGTTTGAAACACCGTCAGGCTTTGATAGCTCATTTTGAGCAGTATGCGGAAGTGCTGGATGAAGACGCCAAGCGCCGCTTGCACAGCAATCCGCTTCGGATTCTCGACACCAAAAATCCTGCCATGCAAGCTGTGGTCGAATCCGCACCGAGGCCTTTGGACTACTTGGGTGATGCTTCGCTTGCCCATTTCGACGGTTTAAAAGCCATACTGGACGCCAATGGCGTCGCGTACACCGTCAATCCACGTCTAGTACGGGGCATGGATTACTACAACCTCACGGTTTTTGAATTCACCACGGATCGGCTGGGTTCTCAGGGAACGGTTTGTGCTGGTGGCCGATATGACTATCTGGTTGAGCAATTGGGTGGAAAGCCAGCTCCGGCTGTTGGTTGGGCCCTTGGCGTGGACCGGGTGCTGGAACTCGTCAAGGAGCAAGGTTTGGCAACGCTAGCGCCTGCGCTGGACGCCTATGCGATCGTGCCAGATGCTTCGGCATTGCCATTGGTGTTGAAAACTCTGCAAACTTTAAGAGCTGCTGGTGTCAGCGTACAAATGCATGCCAGTTCCGGTGAGGGTATGGGCAGCATGAAATCCCAATTCAAACGAGCTGACAGCAGTGGTGCTCGCTTCGCGCTTATTTTTGGAACGGATGAAGTTTCAAAGAACCAGGTGACCATCAAATCACTGCGTGATGGCAGTGGAGGTCAGGCCTCACATTCGCTTGCCAACATTGCTGGCTGGGTATCCACCCTACAATCACTTACCTAAATGTTTGTGGGTCAGGAATTCATCTTTGGCCCCGTTGATTAAAGAACTTTCATGGCAAATCATCTCGATCTTGAAGAGCAAGAACAACTCGACCAACTCAAACATTTCTGGAAGCAATACGGTAATGCCATTACTTGGGCGCTTATTGTGTTTTTGGGCGCGTTTGGCGGCTGGAATTTTTATCAATATTGGCAACGCAGTCAGGCGGCCCAGGCAAGTGCCATGTATGACGAGATGACACGTGTCGTCAAGTCAAATGACGCGGCAAAAATTGACCGGGTTTTTGCTGACATGAAAGACAAGTTTGGCGCGACAACCTTTGCCCAACAGGCCGGGCTTCTGGTTGCAAAGCAGTACTACAGTGCTGGTAATGTCGATGCTGCCAAGCTTGCGTTGACTTGGGTCGCCGACAAGTCTTCGGATCCTGGTTACCAAGCGATTGCAAAGTTAAGGCTGGCGGGCGTCTTGATGGAGTCCAAAGCGTTTGACGATGCCTTAAAACAGTTAAGTGGAAATTTCCCCGCTGATTTCGAGGCACTGGTAGCTGATCGCAAAGGCGATATTTATGTTTTGCAAGGAAAAAAAGCAGAGGCATTGGTCGAATACGCAAAATCCTTTAAACGATTTGACGAGGGCACCCAGTACAGACGTTTGGTTGAAGTCAAAATGAATGCTTTGGGAGTTGACCCACAAAGCACCAGTCAAAATCCTGTTGACCGTGTTGCCGTAAATGGTGCCAGTTCCGGTTTATCGGCGGATGGTGCGGCGTCGGAAGGGAAAAAGTGAAGTTTGAATTTTTGACGTCTGCCGCCATGAAATTGATGCTTGGTTTTGTCATCGCAGGGTTGCTTGTCGCTTGTTCAAGCGGCCCTGAAAAACCTAGACCATCAGAGCTGACACCCAATCCGGGGTTACTGGTTGTCCGGCAGGCATGGACAGCAAACCTAGGTGCTGTCGATTTTCCACTTGACGTCAAAGTAACCGGTAATGCAGTCGTTGTGGCGAGTTCGGCGGGCGTTGTGGCATCCCTGGATGCTGCCACCGGCGCTGAAATCTGGCGCAGTGATGTAGGTGCCCAGATTGCGGCCGGGGTGGGTAGTGATGGCCGGTATGCTGCAGTCGTTACGCGTGACAATGAACTGCTGGTGTTGGAAGCCGGGCGCGAGGTCTGGCGGTCAACGCTTCCTGCGCAAGGTTTTACGGCACCCTTGGTTGCCGGAGCGCGTGTGTTTGTCCTCACAGCTGATCGTGCGGTCACGGCTTTTGATGCGCGGTCTGGACGAAAGTTGTGGACACAGCAACGTCCTGGCGAGCCTCTGGTGCTGCGTCAGGCAGGCGTGTTGTTAGCGGTCAACGACACGCTGGTGGCTGGTTTGTCCGGTCGTGTGGTGGGGTTCAGCCCGACAACTGGCGCTATTCGCTGGGAGGCACCTGTTGCGTCAGCACGTGGCACCAATGATATTGAACGGTTGGTTGATTTGATTGGTCGGGTCTCTCGTGATGGTGATGTGGTGTGCGCGCGAGCATTTCAATCGTCGGTGGGTTGTGTCAATGCCGAGCGAGGCAATTTGCTTTGGAGCAAACCCGCAAGTGGTTTTGTGGGATTACATGGCGATGGCAAACATGTTTTTGGCATTGAGGGAGACGGCAAGCTCATTGCTTGGCGTCAACTTGATGGTGAACGTGCTTGGACATCTGAAGTCTTGCGCTACCGTAACCTGACGGCTCCGGTGGTTGTTGGGCGTTCCGTTATTGTGGGTGAAGACACAGGAATGGTGCATATGTTGTCACGTGAAGATGGTTCTGTGCTCTCACGGGTTGAGACTGACGGATCGGCTGTCGCGACAGCCCCAGTTTTGGCTGCGGGAACGTTGGTGGTCGTCACCCGGCGTGGCGGTATTTTTTGGCTTCAAGCCAGAATAAATCTCGAACTGCAATTCATGAAACCTGTTTTGGCCCTCGTTGGCCGGCCTAATGTTGGCAAATCGACCCTGTTTAACCGACTGACCAAGTCGCGTGATGCCATCGTCGCAGATTTTGCTGGTCTCACCCGGGATCGGCACTATGGCAGCGGAAAACTGGGTAAGCATGAATTTATTGTGATCGACACCGGAGGTTTTGAGCCTGATGCGACCAGTGGCATTTTCAAGGAAATGGCCAAACAGACTCAGCAAGCGGTAGCCGAGGCGGACGTGGTCATTTTTGTGGTGGATACGGGTGACGGAATTTCGGCCCAAGACCACGATATTGCCAAATACCTTCGCCGTCTCGGTAAGCCCTGCATTTTGACTGCCAACAAGGCCGAAGGCATGGTGGCGAGCGCTAAGCTGGTGGAGTTCTTCGAGCTTGGGTTGGGTGAGGTTCATGCAATTTCCGCAGCGCATGGTCAGGGCACCCACACACTGTTGGAAATGGCGCTCAAGCCTTTGAACCTGGCAGATCCAGATGACGAGCAGGATCAGCATGACCCCGGCGTGATTAAGTTGGCTGTGGCGGGGCGACCCAACGTAGGCAAATCTACCTTGATCAATACCTGGTTGGGCGAAGAACGATTGGTTGCATTTGATTTGCCAGGAACCACCCGTGACGCGATTTCAGTGCCGTTTGAGCGCAATGGTCAAAAATTTGAGTTGGTGGATACGGCCGGCTTGCGTCGAAAAGGAAAAGTCTTCGAGGCGATCGAAAAGTTTTCGGTGGTCAAAACCTTGCAGGCCATTGAGTCATCCAACGTGGTGTTGCTGCTGATCGATGCAACGCAAGGGGTAACCGATCAAGACGCTCACATTGCCGGCTTTATTCTTGAAAATGGCCGTGCGGTGGTGCTGGCCGTCAATAAATGGGATGCTGTGGACGAATACCAGCGTGAGCTTGTCAAGCGTTCTATCGAAACCCGATTGCCATTTTTAAAATTTGCGACGATGCACTTGATCTCGGCAACCAAGAGGCAAGGTTTGGGGCCGCTTTGGGCCTCCATTGCGCAAGCCTACCGGGCGGCTAATTGCAAAATGTCGACCCCGGTACTGACACGTTTATTGTTGGAAGCGGTGCAATTTCAAAGCCCCAAGCGTGCAGGCATGCATCGTCCTAAATTGCGCTATGCCCACCAAGGCGGCATGAACCCTCCAGTGATTGTGATTCACGGCAACTCACTTGAGCATGTGACGGATGCCTACAAACGCTTTTTGGAGGGGCGGTTTCGCAAGGCATTTGATCTGGTCGGAACACCGATGCGCATCGAGATGAAAGTGTCGAGCAACCCCTTTGCCGACAAAGCAGAATCCTGATGGCATTGAGGTTGTAAATGACGATGCCAAGTGATCTTTCTACTTCTGACGGGTTTCCAAGACTTTGCCTTGGGAATGGGGTTGGCTGTGGTATCGTCGCCGCTTCTTAAATTTTTTTGAACACGGAGAATATCGTGAGCAACAAAGGTCAATTACTTCAAGACCCCTTCCTGAATGCATTGCGTCGGGAACATGTGCCGGTTTCCATTTACTTGGTCAACGGGATCAAACTTCAGGGGCAGATCGAATCTTTTGACCAGTATGTCGTGCTGCTTCGCAATACGGTTACCCAAATGGTCTACAAGCATGCCATTTCCACCATTGTTCCAGGCCGCGCCGTAAATTTTGCGAGCACGGAGGGTGACGAACCTGCTGCCGCCTGACCGTCAAGCCGCACCCACCCTGCTGGTCGGGGTTGATTTCGGACTTCCAAATTTCGATGGCGAGCTCGCCGAGTTGGGTTTGCTGGCACAGACCGCTGGTATGAATCCGGTTGCGCGGGTGACCTGCAAGCGCAAAGCGCCGGATGCTGCCTTGTTCGTGGGGAGTGGGAAAGCTGACGAAATCAAAATGTTGGCGGCTCAAATGGGTGCTGTTGAAGTGCTGTTTGATCAAAGCCTGAGCCCGGCCCAGCAGCGCAATCTTGAACGTGCGCTGGAACTCCCTGTGAATGACAGAACGCTTTTGATTCTGCAAATTTTCAGTCAAAGAGCTCGCAGCCATGAAGGCAAGTTGCAAGTTGAATTGGCTCGAATGCAGTACCTGAGTACGCGCCTTGTGCGTCGCTGGTCGCATTTGGAGCGCCAGAGTGGCGGCATTGGCATGCGTGGGGGCCCTGGTGAGACCCAAATTGAGTTGGATCGTCGAATGATTGGCGACAACATCAAGAAGATCAAAGAGCGTTTGACCAAGGTGAAGCGGCAGCGTCAGACACAGCGGCGTCAGCGTGAGCGGCGCGACGCCTTCAATATTTCTTTGGTCGGCTATACCAATGCAGGCAAGTCCACGCTGTTCAATGCCTTGGTCAAAGCACGAACCTATGCAGCCGATCAGTTGTTTGCCACACTCGACACGACTACCCGCCAGCTTTATTTGGGTGAGGCGGGTCGGTCGGTGTCACTGTCGGACACGGTGGGATTTATTCGTGATTTGCCCCATGGCCTGATTGATGCGTTCCAAGCGACGCTGCAGGAAGCAGTCGATGCTGATCTGTTGCTGCATGTTGTTGATGCCGCCAGCCCCAATTTTCCAGAGCAGATTGCCGAAGTTCAGCGTGTGCTGCGTGAGATCGGCGCTGCCGATATTGCGCAAGTCCTCGTGTTTAATAAGCTGGACGCTCTTGAAATGGAGCGTCACCCCCTTCAATTGGAAGATTCTTACGATTTGGACGGTGTTCCGACGCCACGCGTCTTTCTGAGCGCGAAAAGTGGTGAAGGTCTGCCAGCATTGCGTCAGCAGTTGGCAAATATTGTCAGTGGCAGCGTTCGTAGCGGGGTTGACGGTGATAATTTTTCTGAAACGCCTGAAGCAGCGCCTTGATTGGGCACAATTCGGCAACGACACACAAGAGTAAAAGAGATGAAACTTCATTTGCGCACCTTTCGCTGGTCCGTGCTGCCACAGCGAATCAGGGGCATGTTCAACCTGAACGATCCACGTTGGGGTCGGGGTGATGACAAGTCGGCCAATGGTGAAAAGCCCGAGCAAAATTCCCCGGATGACAAAACACCGCTTACCCCACCCAAACCAGATCACGAACGCGGTCAAAAGATGGGTGCAAACCAGGGGCCACCGGATTTGGATGAATTGTGGCGTGATTTCAATCGCAAGTTGAGCGGGCTTTTTGGTGGTTTGAAAAATGGCGGACCGGGAAATACGGGTGGCAGCAATGGCTCCGGTGGCGGCTATCAGCCCGACATGAAGAGCGCGGGCATTGGTGTGAGCTTGATCGTGGCCGTCGTGGTGCTGATTTGGCTGGGTACCGGATTTTTTATCGTGCAAGAGGGGCAGCAAGCCGTCATTACCCAGTTTGGCAAATATAGAACATCTGTAGGGGCTGGATTTAACTGGCGTTTGCCTTATCCGATTCAGCGTCACGAACTGATTTTTGTCACGCAAATCCGCTCGGTTGATGTCGGGCGCGATACCGTGATCAAAGCCACCGGGCTGCGCGAGTCGGCCATGCTGACCGAAGACGAAAACATTGTCGAGATCAAATTTGCCGTGCAGTACCGCCTGAGCGATGCGCGGGAATTCCTTTTTGAAAGCAAAAACCCGAGTGATGCTGTGGTTCAAGCTGCTGAAACTGCTGTGCGTGAAGTGGTTGGCAAGATGCGCATGGACAGTGCGCTTTCTGAAGAACGCGACCAGATTGCACCTAGGGTTCGTGCCTTGATGCAAAAAATTCTGGACCGCTACAAGGTGGGCATCGAGGTGGTTGGCATCAATTTGCAGCAAGGCGGAGTTCGTCCACCTGAGCAGGTGCAGGCAGCTTTTGATGATGTGCTCAAGGCAGGCCAGGAACGCGAACGTGCCAAAAACGAAGCACAGGCTTACGCCAATGATGTGGTGCCACGTGCTGTGGGCTCCGCCTCGCGTCTGAAGGAAGAGGCAGATGCCTACAAGGCAAAAATAGTAGCGCAGGCCCAAGGCGATGCACAGCGGTTCAAGTCGGTGCTGGCGGAGTATCAAAAAGCGCCCCAGGTGACACGCGACCGCATGTACCTTGACTCCATGCAGCAGATTTACAGCAATGTGACCAAGGTGATGGTGGACTCCAAACAGGGCTCCAACCTGCTGTATTTGCCACTTGACAAGATTCTTCAGATGAGCGGGCAAAGCAGTGCAGGGGGTGAGACTCCCGCGAGTGGATCTGCTGCTCCGCTGGGTGCAGCCTCCCCTGTCTCGACCCCTGATGCGCGCAACCGGGATGTATCCCGTTCGCGTGAACGTGATTCCCGCTAGGAGCCCAGAATGAACAGGCTAGGTTTTATTTTTTCTTCTTTTCTGGTGGTGCTGGCGCTGGCCAGTTCGATGTTGTTTGTGGTGGACCAGCGTCAGTTTGGTGTGGTGTATGCCTTGGGGCAAATCAAGGAAGTCATCACCGAACCCGGTTTGAACTTCAAATTGCCACCGCCGTTTCAAAATGTGTCCTACATTGACAAGCGTTTGTTGACACTGGAAACCAGTGACACCGAACCGATGCTCACGGCAGAAAAACAGCGTGTGGTCATTGACTGGTATGTGCGCTGGCGCATTTCCGAGCCCACGCAGTACATTCGCAACGTGGGGCTGACCGAAGCCGACGGTGCCAATCAACTCAACCGGGTGGTTCGCAATGCGTTTCAGGAAGAAATCAACAAGCGCACTGTCAAGGAACTATTGGCTACCAAGCGAGAAGCCATTACTGCCGACGTGAAAGCCGAGGTGCTCGACAAGGTCAAGGGCAGCAAGCCGTGGGGTGTGGACGTGGTCGATGTGCGCATTACCCGCGCCGATTATGTGGATGCGATCACTGAGTCGGTTTACCGGCGCATGGAGGCTGAGCGCAAGCGTGTGGCCAACGAGTTGCGTTCTACTGGCGCGGCTGAGGGTGAAAAAATCCGTGCCGATGCGGATCGTCAGCGTGAAGTGACGGTGGCCAATGC
Source organism: Candidatus Rhodoferax bjergmarkensis (assembly GCA_016708345.1). Taxonomy (GTDB): domain Bacteria; phylum Pseudomonadota; class Gammaproteobacteria; order Burkholderiales; family Burkholderiaceae_C; genus Rhodoferax; species Rhodoferax bjergmarkensis. The sequence continues at coordinate 586,262 of JADJFX010000002.1, read as the reverse complement.
CTACCGTGATGCCCAAAAAATCAAAGGGGAGGGTGATGCCGAGGCGGCCCGCATTTATGCGGAAGCCTTCAGCCGAGACCCCCAGTTCGCCCAGTTTTACCGCAGTCTGGATGCCTACAAGGCCAGTTTCGGCAAAAAGAGTGACGTGATGGTGGTTGACCCGTCTTCCTCGGAGTTCTTCAAGGTTTTCCGTGGTGGTGTTGGTGCCGCCGCTGTGCCAAGCAAGAAATAACAAGTTGAACAGCGACGTTTTCTGGCTGGCTTTGGCCCTCGTTCTGGTGATCGAGGGGCTTTATCCATTTTTGTCTCCCTCTGGATGGCGAGAAATGTTTCAGCAAATCCTCAAGCTCAATGACGGTCAGCTGCGTTTCTTCGGAATGTGTAGCATTCTTGCCGGTACCGCGTTGATTTGGTTTCTTCAGTGAGCCATTGCGGGCCCCAAGCCCGGTAAAATCACGTTTTTAACAGTTCCCCCCAATTCACATGTCTGCTTGGGTCCTGCCGGATCACATTGCCGATGTCTTGCCGTCTGAATCACGGCACATCGAAGAACTTCGTCGAGATTTGCTGGACATGGCTCGCTGCTATGGCTACGAGTTGGTCATGCCGCCTATGCTGGAGCATCTGGAGTCACTTCTGACCGGTGCCGGTGAGGCGCTTGATCTGCAAACTTTCAAACTCGTGGACCAACTCTCCGGGCGCATGCTCGGTCTGCGTGCCGACAGCACACCGCAGGTGGCCCGCATTGACGCCCACTTGTTGAACCGTCAGGGCGTTACCCGTCTGTGCTACTGCGGCCCGGTGCTGCACACCCGTGTGGGTGGCCCGCATGCCACGCGGGAACCGCTGCAGTTTGGCGCTGAAATTTATGGTCATGCCGGGCTCGAAGCCGATCTGGAAACACTGCAGTTGGCACTCGATTGCCTCAAAGTTGCCAGGGTTCAGGCACCCAGCGTCGATCTGGCTGACGCCCGCATCATCCATGCCCTGCTTGAAGAAGTGCCGCTCCCGGGTGACTTGGCTGAACAGATTCACGCCGCGCTGGCCGCCAAAGACAGCAGTGGACTTTCGCAGCTGACCAAAGGCTTTGACGAATCTGTACGCCAAAGCCTGCTGGCGCTGGTTCATCTCTATGGCGATGAAAAAGTTTTGATTGAGGCAGAAAAAGTGCTCCACCGCTTGCCAGCTGTGCGCAAGGCGCTATCAAATTTGAAGTGGTTGGCCAGTCATCTGGAGGGTGCCAAGGTGACTTTTGACCTGGCGGACCTGCGTGGTTACGCCTATTACACGGGTGCCAGGTTTTCGATTTACGCCGCTGGTGCGAGCGATGCGCTGGTCAGGGGGGGGCGATATGACGAGGTCGGTGCCGTGTTTGGCCGCAACCGCCCGGCTACCGGCTTTAGTCTGGATGTGAAAGCACTGGTTGCCGTGCTGGCCAAGTTGCCTTTGCGCGCCGCCATTCGTGCGCCGTGGCGTGAAGCGGCTGATTTACGCGCTGCCATCGCGGCCTTGCGCGCCCGGGGCGAGACGGTGGTGTGTGCCTTGCCGGGGCATGAGAGTGAAGTTGATGAGTTCCATTGTGACCGTGAGCTGATTCAGGTCGCCGGGCAATGGGTCGTGCAAGCGGTTTGATCAATATTAAAACCAACGCAAAAAGAAGAAGCTTAAAAATGAATGCAAGCAAAGGACGTAATGTCGTGGTCGTGGGCACCCAGTGGGGCGACGAGGGCAAGGGCAAGCTGGTCGACTGGCTGACCGAAAGCGCACAAGGAGTGGTCCGCTTTCAGGGCGGGCACAACGCCGGGCACACACTGGTGATTAACGGGGTCAAAACGGCGCTGCACCTGATTCCCAGCGGCATCATGCGCCCTGGCATCAAATGCTACATTGGCAACGGCGTGGTGCTGTCGGCGGCCAAACTCTTCGAGGAAATCGAAGGGCTTGAAAAAGTAGGTGTCGAGCTGCGTTCGCGGCTTCGCATCAGTGAAGCCTGCCCGTTGATCTTGCCGTTTCACGCGGCGCTGGATGTGGCGCGCGAGGCCGCGCGCGAGAAGGGTGGCAACGCCAAGATTGGAACCACCGGGCGCGGCATCGGCCCGGCCTACGAAGACAAAATTGCCCGCCGCGCCCTGCGCGTGCAAGACATGAAGTACCCCGAGCGTTTTGCCAGCAAGCTGCGCGAACTGCTTGATTTGCACAACCATGTGCTGACCAGCTACTTGGGCTCAGCGTCCTTTGACTTTGGCCCCACGCTGGCACCGTACATGGCGGGCGGACAAGTCTTGTTTCAGCCGGTCTATGACGAAGCCATGCGCCACGCCGAACTGCTCAAACCCATGATGGCGGACGTATCGCGTGAACTCAACGAGGCTCACCTGCAGGGTGCCAACCTGCTGTTTGAAGGTGCCCAGGGCACGCTGCTTGATGTCGATCACGGCACTTACCCTTATGTCACCTCCAGTAACTGCGTGGCGGGCAATGCAGCAGCTGGCTCGGGCGTTGGCCCCGGCATGCTGCACTACATTTTGGGCATCACCAAAGCCTATTGCACCCGCGTGGGCGGCGGGCCGTTCCCGACCGAGCTCGATTGGGAGGTTAAAGGCACGCCCGGCTACCACATGAGCACCGTGGGCGCAGAGAAGGGTGTCACCACCGGGCGCTCGCGCCGCTGTGGCTGGTTTGATGCGGCCTTGCTCAAGCGCTCGGCACAGGTCAATGGATTGAGTGGCCTGTGCGTCACCAAGCTCGACGTGCTCGATGGCCTGAAAGAGCTGCTGCTTTGTACCGGCTATGAGCTGGACGGGCAGTTGGTTGACATTTTGCCCATGGGGGCCGATGACATTGCGCGTTGCAAGCCGGTCTATGAAACCATGCAAGGCTGGAGCGACAGCACGGTAGGCGTCACCCAGTACGACAAGTTGCCCACCAACGCCCGCCTGTACTTGGAGCGCATTGCACAGGTGACCGGCGTGCCCATCCACATGGTGTCCACCAGCCCGGACCGCGACCACACCATCATGATGCGTCACCCTTACTTGGCCGAGTAGCCGAGGCGGCGAGTGTCTATTTTTATATCAAATAGGCCTTTACCGCACGTATTACCTGCGCAAGCAGCTATCAATATAGGAGTATTACGATGTTGACGGAAGACGGAAAACACCTGTATGTGAGCTACGACGAGTACCACAACCTGATCGAAAAACTGGCCATCAAGGTCCATCAGTCAGAGTGGGCGTTTGACACCATTTTGTGTCTCGCCCGGGGAGGTCTGCGTCCGGGCGATATTCTGTCGCGCATTTTTGACAAACCACTGGCCATCATGTCCACCAGTTCCTACCGTGCCCAGGCGGGCACGGTGCAGGGCAATCTTGACGTTGCCCGCTACATTACCACCCCCAAAGGCGAAATTGCCGGCAAAGTGCTGCTGGTGGACGATCTTGCCGACTCCGGCCTGACGCTTAATGTGGTGATCAAACAGCTCAAGGAAAACTACCCCGCCGTCACTGAGATGCGCAGCGCCGTGATCTGGACCAAGGCCATCTCAAACTTTACGCCGGATTACACCGTAGAGTTTTTGCCCACCAACCCCTGGATTCACCAGCCCTTTGAGAGCTACGACGCCATGCGGGCGCAGCAATTGATTCAAAAGTGGAGCGTCTAGTAACGCTTGGGTCATGGTGCCAATAAATCATGGCTGATCCCACCACAGCGCTGATCCATCACCCCTACACGCCGCCAAGCGGGTTTGTGGCACCCCAGCCAGGTGTGTTCAAGGCCTCCACCGTGATTTTCCCCAATGTGGCGGCCATGCGCAGCTTCGAGTGGAAGGACAAAACCGGCTACACCTATGGCCTGCACGGCACGCCCACCACTTACACGCTCGAAGAGCGCTTGTGTACGCTCGAAGGTGGTTTGCAATGCGTCTTGCTGCCCAGCGGGCTGGCGGCGATTGCCAATGTCGCGTTGGCGCTCCTGCGCTCGGGCGACGAAGTTTTGATTCCCGACAACGCCTACAGCCCCAGCAAGGCGCTGGCCGAAGGTGAACTGAGCCGCTGGGGCATTACCCACCGCTATTACGACCCTCTGAACCCACAGGATCTGGCCGCCAAGATCAGCCCCCGGACCCGACTGGTGTGGCTGGAGGCCGCGGGCTCGGTGACGCTGGAGTTTCCGGATTTGTGCGAGCTGGTGCGTATTTGCAAGGCCCGCAGTGTGCTGACGGCGCTGGACAACACCTGGGGTGCCGGGCTGGCCTTTGCGCCGTTTGACCTGTTGCCGGGCTTCAGCCCGCCTTTGGGGGTGGATGTGTCCGTCCATGCCCTGACCAAATACCCCAGTGGCGGCGGTGATGTGCTCATGGGCAGCGTCATCACGCGCGACGCTGCGCTGCACATGAAGCTCAAGCTCACCCACATGCGCTTGGGTTTTGGCGTGGGTGCCAACGATGTCGAAGCGGTTTTGCGTGCGTTGCCCTCCTTGGTGCTGCGCTACCGGGCGCATGATGAAACTGCCCGCACGCTTGCGCAGTGGTGCCTGAGCCGCCAGGAGTTTGCCCAGGTGCTGCATCCGGCTTTGCCGGACTCACCCGGTCATGCCCATTGGCACCAGGTGTGTCAAAAGTCATTTGGAGGCGCGGCCGGATTGTTCAGCGTCATATTTCAACCCCGGTACAGCCAAACCCGGATTGATGCGTTTTGTGACGCACTCAAACTTTTCAAGACAGGCTACAGCTGGGGTGGCCCTGTTAGTTTGGTCATGCCGTATGAACTGACCACCATGCGCAGCGACTTGCCCGTTCACCTAAAACCGGGTAGTTTGGTGCGTTTTTCAGTCGGGCTGGAGGCTGTTAACGATTTGCAGGCTGATCTGGAGCAGGCTTTGCTAAGGGCCTTGGACTGAAAAATCCAAGCGTTAAAAAGCATACACCGGCCCCGTTCCAATCGCAGAGGTCTGGCCTTCGATAGTCATGAACACCCGGCGTCCATAATAAAAAGGCAATCCCCAATCGAAGGAGTTGGCGTTTCCAATCGGGCCAGCTAAAGCAGGCAATACAGATTTTTGGGGTGCTGCGAACATCGATGTGGCGTGATCTACCAAAACCGTAGCTGCAAGACTTGCAGCATTGAGGCCAGTCAGCGAGGCCGGTAGCGACAGGGGGTTCGCCGGACAGTAAAAATGACTTGCATCGCCAGTGCATTTCGCAAGGGAGCCGTCATAGTCGAAATAGAGCCCGTTGGAGCCGGTGTCGATAAAGCTGGCCGACCAGCCTCTTGCGCCGATGACGGTTCTGAAGTTGCCCTTGGCGTCTGGCACCAGCAAGGTGCCTGCGTTGAATCGGTTGTTGGTCTGCGTGCCAACACCAAAGATCAGTGAGCCATTGACACTGATAGCTCCAGCACGGTCAACAGCTGGCAGGTCAATGACAAATCCATTGTTGTCGGTTGAAAACAATGGCACCGGGTGTTTGACCTGTTTTGCAATACTTGTCATGTTGCCTGCAACAGCAAGGCAGGCCGCGTTGGCGCAGGTGTAATAAAACCCATTGTCACTGTGGGTGACACACCATGGCCCACAATCCTCCTTCAAAAATCCCATCCCGATGATGCCGTTGGCCCCCATGTCGATCGGTGTTGTCATGTTGGCACCACTGGAACAGTTCCCGGAAGCCTGCTCGAATGCCGGGTCGGCAATCAGCTGAATGGGCAGGCTTGCAGCGGTTTTGCCGCCCACCAGAACATCGGCCGTTGCCACGGGACCCCAGGAATAGGTGTTGTCAACAAACTGCGCACAATTGAGCAGCGTGCGCCCGCCGCTGCCGGTCTGCAAATTCAATCCCAGTGCGGCAACCATGCTTGAAAAAATTCGCAACCCGGTAGAGCCGGTGTCCACCAGCACGTGGTCAATCTTCTGGCACCTTGTGCTGCTTCCCGGGTAACAGACGGTGACGCTGGTATACAGACGATTGACGTTATAGCCCGTATTGGCCGGTCCGGCTCCCACAGTAACGGCCAGCACATTGCTCGCAGCAGGGGTGGGTGATGTGGGTGAGGTCATGACCGGACTGCTGGTACCCCCGCCACCACCACCGCCGCCGCCACAAGCCGAAACAGTAACGGCCAGCAGCGCTGCCCAAAAGGTGGTTAAAAAAAGTTTAAGGTAATACATCTTTGATCGAGACACCACTTGGAACCAAGGCAGGCGCATAGGCATGGCCCAGAAAATTTCGCATGCGGCCCATGGAGTTGAGCACCAGTCCATCACGCTCGATCACCACCGGCGTGCCAAGCCGGCTTGTTTGCCGGGCCAATCCGGTTTCAAGGTGGAAGGTCTGGAAATAGCCTCCGAGCAAGGTATTGAGGTTCGGCAGCACAGGCCCGCGCCAAGCCACCGCAAAGACTTGGCCGGAAGGCGTTGCAAATTCAAGCACGGTGGTGCCGCTGTCCAAGACAGTTTCATGAATTGTGTATAGACCTGAAGGCGATATGGCGGCTGCCTGCATTTTTGCGCTGGGGATGCCGGATGATGGCGTGGCGGCAGCCAGCTTGGAAGGTGCCTGGCCCAGCGCTGCAATGGCTTGGCCTGCTTGCAGCAGCAATGCAAGACACAAGAATCGAGATAAAAAAATAGTGGTTTTCAAGGAATGGGTCAGGTTCAATTGCCAAGGTAAAAATGTCCAGGATTGCGCATGCAAGGGCCAATCACCGCGTGCAGATGCCGTCCACTGCATTGCTTTGCATCATAGCTTCAGCAAAGAGGCTGCGCTCGTTCAGGCCAATGAAACAAGTTGCTTCAAACACCCGACGTATAACGTTGTACATGGATTGAACCTGCATTTTCCTCAGGTATTTGGGCTTCGGGTGCAGCCTGGCAGGTGCTCGCTAGACTGCAGCGCATGCAGCCAACTTCTGATTCAACCCGCACAAGTACTTCTCACCCGACTGAGTCAGCATCAAGTTTGCCGTCACCCTCGTCTGATCGCCCACTGCCCTATGTGCCGCCACCTGCCCAAGCACCCACCAAAGAAATCGTTTCCCTGAGCTGGAGCGAGCCGTTTCGCTGGTTGGCGCTGGGCTGGCGTGATCTGATGGCCGAGAAAGGTATCGGCCTGTTTTATGGCGTTTGTTTTTTCCTGATGGCGCTGGTATTGGGCGCTGTGCTGCGCGGCAAACCTGAGTACGCCATCTCCATCGCATCAGGCTGCTTGCTGGTGGGGCCGTTTTTGGCAATGGGCCTGTATGAAGTCAGCCGCCGCCGCGAAATGGGCATGGCACCCGAGCTGGGCTTGTCGCTCACCTGTTGGGATTCGCACCTGCCCAGCATGAGCATGCTGGTGCTTGTGTTGATGGTGCTGGAGCTATTGTGGGGCCGGGCCTCGCTGGTGGTGTTTGCGGTGTTTTTCAACACCGGCATGCCCTCGACCACAGGGGTGATAGAGGCTATTTTCAACCCGCAAAACTGGGAATTTTTGGTGGTCTATTTGCTGGTGGGTGGCGTCTTTGCTGGTTTGGTTTATGCCACGTCGGTGGTGTCGATTCCCATGATTCTGGACCGCGATACCGACGCTATCTCGGCCGCGATCACCAGTTTGCAGGTCGTCATTGAAAACACTTTCGTCATGTTACTTTGGGGCGCATTACTGACGGCGCTGGTAGCAGTGGCGCTGATTCCCTATGGGATTGGCATGTTGGTGGTCGGCCCCTGGCTGGGTCACGCCAGTTGGCATGCCTACCGTGGATGCGTGCGTTGGCTGGATCACAAAGGCCCATCCGTGGCGTGTTGATGCAACAAAAAAACGCTTTGGCTTGTCGGCTAACCTTCTTGTAATGGTAAAGTGCCCGTCAACAACTTGAAAGCATACTTTGGCTACACCCAATTACGGATACGAGAAGCGTCAGAAAGAGCTGGCAAAGAAAAAGAAAAAAGAAGAAAAGCTCAAGCACAAAGCTGAACGCAAAGTCGGCGATTTGCCTGAAGAAGGTACGCCAGACGAAGGCGGTGCCACCGAAGACGGCACAAGCAATCCAGATACAACAGCGTAGTCTGGCTCAATTTCACCTGTCAGTCCAAGCTTGCCGGGGCAGGCTCTGGGTAAAAGAGCCTCTCACGCCTCTTCGGCCATAATTTTTTGTGCCAAATGGCCCATGGCGCGCTCTGAATGGTCGTCTGGTGCTATTTTTTTTGATTTTTCAAATTGAACAAAATTGCGCTTCATAGACTGCAGATACACCGGGTCGTAGTGCTGGGTCAGCAGGTCCTGCACCACAGGCGCAATGATTCCGGCTCGCACCGAGTCCACCCAGCCTTGCACCACCGCCTTGCCCCGAAACTCGGTCAGTATTTGCAGGCGATTGCAAAAAAACTCCACGTCGCGCACAAAAAAATCATAGTCTTCCATCAGCAAGGCCACCCGCTGCGCGTCGGGCAGCACCAGATTCAGGCAAGGGCTTTGCCGCATGGCCTCAATCAGTGGCAAAGGCACTGAGACATTGCCGACTTTTTTGCTCTCGCTTTCGATGTACACCGCTCGCGTGCGGTCCAGCTTGCGCAGTGCCTCCCACACCAGCGTGTCAAACCGCTTTTGCGTGGGTTGGGGCTGTCCTGGGATGGCACCCAGCACCGAGCTGCGGTGATTGGCCAAGGCTTCCAGATCGATCACCTGTGCTCCTTGCCGGGCCAGGGCCTGCAACAAGCGGGTTTTGCCCGAACCTGTGGTGCCGCAGATTACGCGCCAGTCCAGTCCGGTCACCAAGGGCGCAATGTCTTGCACCACTGCGGCGCGAAACGCCTTGTAGCCGCCTTCTACAAGAGTGACCTTAAAGCCGATTTCCGACAGGATCAGCGCCAGTGAGCCGCTGCGTTTTCCGCCTCGCCAGCAATAGGCCAGCGGCTTCCAGTCTTTGGGTTTGTCGATCACCTCGCGCTCAATGTGCGCTGCAATATTGCGCGCCGCCATTGCCGCGCCGCGTTTTTTTGCCTCAAACGCATTGACCTGTTTGTACAGCGTTCCAATCGAGCGGCGTTCCTCGTTGTTCAGGGTGGGCCAGTTCACCGCACGAGGCAGGTGATCTTCTTCATACTCAGCCTCACTGCGCGCATCGATGATGGTGTCAAATTCATGCAGTCGCCCAATGACTTCGGTGGCGGGCAGGGGGTTCAAACTCATTTCAGCAGTTTCTTCAGTGCGGGCCACACATTGTTCAAAATGATCGGGTGGGCTTCTTCTTTGGGATGAATACGGTCGGCCTGAAACAGCCGGGCGCTGTCCGGAGCATCTGCCACACCGCGCAACAGGAACGGCACCAGAGCCGCCTTGTTGGCTTTGGCGACCCGCTCGTAAATGCCGGTAAAACGCTCGCCATAGTCTTTGCCGTAATTGGGCGGCATTTGCATGCCGACCAGCAACACTTTGGCTCCAGCTTTTTGGGCAGCTTGCGTCATCTGGGTCAGGTTGTCCTCGGTGAACTGCAGGGGCAGGCCCCGCATGGCGTCGTTGGCTCCCAGTTCAATCACCACATGGGTCGGGCGGTGCTGGGTCAGCAGCGCACCGAGCCGCGAGCGCCCGCCCGAAGTGGTGTCGCCGCTGATACTGGCGTTGACGACGATGGCTGGAATACCCTCGGCTTGCAGCTTTTGGTTCAACAGTGCCACCCAGCCGCTTGAACGTGCAATGCCATATTCGGCACTCAACGAGTCGCCCAGCACCAAAATTACGTCCAGCTTTTTGTTGGTCAAAAAAGGGCGTGGACTCGTGGCCGATGCCCTATCCGGTACCCCTGCAAGGTACGCCGATACACTGCCTGCGATAAAGTGTCGTCGATTCAAAGAAAGCCCCATGTCTGATTCAATTATTTCCGTTGAGCACGTTTTCAAGTCGGTCACCGATTCCACCGGCACCCTTGACATTTTGCGCGATATTGATTTTGTCCTGAATGCGCGCGAAACCGTGGCCATTGTCGGTGCTTCTGGCTCCGGTAAAAGCACGTTGCTGTCCATCATCGCCGGGCTTGACACCCCCACGCGCGGCACCGTGAAGCTGGCAGGCCAAGACCTGTTCGCCATGACAGAGGATCAGCGGGCTTACCAAAGAGCGCAAAAAGTGGGTTTTGTGTTCCAGAGCTTTCAGTTGATGGGCAACCTCACCGCGCTGGAAAACGTGATGCTGCCACTAGAGCTGGCGGACCGGCGCGACGCCCGCAAAACCGCCACCGAGATGCTGGCACGGGTCGGCTTGTCCGAGCGCTTGGGCCACTACCCCAAGGTGCTCAGCGGTGGCGAACAGCAGCGGGTGGCACTGGCGCGTGCGTTTGTCGTCAAACCCGCCGTGTTGCTGGCCGATGAACCGACCGGCAGCCTGGACTTTGCCACAGGCGAAAAAGTGATGGAACTCATGTTTGACCTGAACCGCGAGTTGGGTACGACGCTGGTGCTGGTGACGCACGACCAATCGATTGCCAAACGCTGTGCACGCTGCATCACGATTGAGGCCGGAAAAGTGCAGATCAATCACACCTGAACAAGAAAACTGATCTCCTGTCAGCTGGTCAAGAGCTATGCAGCCGTGGCCGACGGATTGGGGGTAAAGCTTCTGTAAACCATCAGCGGCTGCACCATCACGCGGGGGAAGTTGACCGTGCGTGCCAAGCGCTCCAGCGTATTGATGTTTTTCAGCACCTCGCGGTTGCCTTTTTCAAACGTCTGCAGATTGGAGAGCGACTCCCGGTCAAATTCGGCCAGTGGATCAAAACTATCGGCCTCTTCAGCAGGAACGGAGGTGATGATGCCAACGAGCGTGATGGATGTATCCGGGTCTGCGCCGAGAGAAAAATGCAGTGAATCCGGGTTTTGCTCCAGAAAACACTCGCGCTTGAGGTTGCCAAAAATCTGTTCGTCAGCGGACTCAGGCGACAGGTAGACCCTGAGTTTGACGATACCTGCCAAGTGGTTGTCAATCCAGCTTTTCAGGCCATCGAGCACCCACTGCTCCACACCATGGGCGGTGGTGGCTGATTTGATGGCATGGTCCAAGTCGGCCTTCATCTGCAAAATGTGGCTTTGGCTGGCGGCGCGGGAGTAGCGGTCAACGTTTTCTTTGAGCTGCTCGACTTCGGCCGCGATGGTCATTTCGGTCTGTCGGAAGTCGTCGGTGTTTCTCACACTGGCTTGCACGGTTTTATTGACGAAATCGACCGTTTCGGGCAGGGTTTCCATGGCCCGGCGAATCCGCTGGTAGTCCTCAATCACGGCACGGCCTGTTACTTTGACACATAGTGTTGATGCCAGCGTACTGCGCAGGCCGGGCTCGCGCAAAGAGCGGCTGGCAGCCCCTCGGGTCAAGTCCATCAGATAACCTTGGGCCGAAAGCTCAGCCTCTAGTGCCAAAAGTGCACAAGGGTGGGGCAGGGCAGGAGCCTGCGCCGAAGCAGCTTTTTCTGCACTGAAAATTTGGCTGCTTAGTGAAGTCAGCTTGGGCAGGTCAACATAGAGGAAGTCTTGTAGTGACATGGCGTTTTTATCTCCTCAGGCTTGGGTCATGGTGTCTGTAACGTGTCTGCATGGTGTCAACATGGTATTTATACAGCATGCAGACTTGAGTGTAGTCATCCTTCACACCGTGACGTCTCACGATTTTGCAACACTCTCGCAAGCCAGCAACACAGACAACAAATACCACTGAACTGCAGGTGTTTATGAGTGGTATGGGCTCTTGGCAAGCAGCATAATCAGTTGCCCAAATATATCGGTCCATCCGAACCGGCGTATTTCAAGCTTTTCAGGATAACCCTATGACTCTTGTCGCCGACGTTACGACAACACGGCTTTCAGGCCAAACGCACATTGACGCCTTGCTTAACAGCAGTCCGGGCTGGAATTGGCTGCTACCGTCACGCAATGTGATCAACTACAGTTTTTCGGTAACGCAGGGCAATGAGTCAGGAAACCAGGGCATCAGTGGAGGTCTCACGGCCTTTAATGCCACCCAACAGGCTGCGTGCCTGAGTCAGTTGAGCTATATCAGCAAGCTCACGGGAATTGTGTTTAACGCGGTCACCGATGGCAGTAGCGCCGATTTGCACTTTGCCAACACCGACATCATCACCAGCGATTCGACGAGCGGATTGTGCAGTTCGAGCTTTGGCTACGCATTCAACAGCAACAATGTTGTGACAAGTTACAGAGCCGAGGCTTATGTTTATCTGGACAATGTAGAGTGGGGTGCAGAGAATGCAAACCCCACTGTTAACAGCGTAGGCTATGAGACGCTGCTGCATGAGCTGGGTCATGCGATGGGGCTCAAACATCCCTTTGAAACCAGCCCCACACTGCCGGTGGCGCAGGACACCACTGCCAACACAGTGATGTCCTACACCCGCTCTGGTGGGCCTTATGCCAGCTTCAATCCCTATGACGTTGCGGCCTTGATGTGGATCTATGGGGGTGATGGATTGGGCGGTGCACTCGGCTCCTCCAGTGCCGGTGTGTACCTCGTTGGAAGCGCCACAGCCAATACCTTGAGTGGCACGGGTGGCAACGACAAACTCGAAGGCTTGGCGGGCAACGACACCCTGGATGGTGGCAGCGGCACAGATACCGCCCTTTACAGCGCCAGCCGCGCCAGCTACACGCTGACCAAGTCAGGCGCCGGCTTCAAGATTGCGGCTTTAAGTGCGGCAGATGGCACCGATACCGTCACCAACATTGAACGCCTGCAATTTTCAGACACCAAACTGGCCCTCGACACGGGCGTCAGCGCAGCAGCTGGCAAATCTGCGCTGCTGATTGGTGCCGTACTGGGCAAGGCGTCTTTGACCAACAAAACCCTTGTCGGTGAACTCCTCACCTTTTTTGATACCGGTGCCACCCTGCGCGATGCGGCGACGGTTTTGGTCAACAACCACATCATGGATTCGCTGGCTGGCAGTTCAAGCACCGATGCGTATGTCAACCTGATTTACAAGGCGGTGGTCGGGCAGGCTGCAACGCCGTCAGCAACGGCAGAGCTTGCGGCCTACATCAACGGCGGCACCTACACAAAGATAGAGTTCCTGGCGGTCGCCGCAGAACTTCCCTTGAATCAAACCAATGTTGACTTGGTTGGATTGCAGCAAACAGGCATACCTTTCCTGTAAGGGTTTTCTCTTTGTTTTTTTGAGGGTGAAATTCGGCTCTTGCGCATGTATTGCTTGCGTAAGCAGCTATCAATTCAGGAGTAATCAGGTTAAATCCGGGGGCAAATGCGTTTGGTGCCTTGCATCAGTTTGTCCGGCATTTTCGTGCCTTATTTGAGCTCATGCGGTTGAACCTATCCGAGGTGCTTTTTGCGATCTGAGTTGTGATCCCCATTGTCTGCTTGGCGACCCGCCGACTGTCACCAGCTTTACATACTTCATAGATAGAGTCTCCGATTCCCCATGGTTCGGATTACTCTTTTAAGGTTTTGTTATGGCGCTTACAGCTGGTGATATTGCAATCGTTGGTCTAGCTACCGATTCTCCTGATACGTTTTCTTTTGTATTGCTGGTCGATATCGTCGCTGGGCAGCAAATTGTATTCACTGATTGCGCCTGGACAGGCTCAGCGTTGGCTACCAACGAAAACACTGCGACTTGGACTGCACCAGCTGGTGGCGTAGCAAAGGGCACCGTCATCAAAATTGTCAACGCAGTAACACTCGATGCGGCATACGGCACTGTAGTCGGTGCATTAAGTGGGTTATCCAGTTCGGGCGACCAGGTACTGGCTTACACAGGCACTTCAGCAAGCCCCACTTTTATTTATGCCGCCAGTACCAAGGGCTGGCTGACATCTGGCACAACAACATCCAATACCAGCTATTTGCCCGTCGGGCTGACAGATGGCACGACAGCTGTTGGTTTGGCCGAAGTTGACAACTATGCATACAGTGGCACAACCACAGGCACCCAATCACAGTTGCTGGCTGCCATCGGTTCGCCCGCTAATTGGACGGGTAATGACACAACGCAACCCGCGCACCCCACCAGCTTCACAGTTCAGACCGGCGCAGCCACCCCCACTGTCAACCTCTCCGTCAGCACCACCAGCGGCTCCGAAGCTGATACCACCGTTGTCACGGTGACTGCTACGGCTTCTGCGGCGGTCAGTGGTGTGCAAACGGTAAATCTGGCGGTAACCGGCACCGGCCTCACGGCGGGCGATTACGCCTTGTCTGGCACCACCATCAGCATTGCCGATGGGTCCACCACCGGTACCGTCACTTTTACCGTGGTTAACGATACCGATGTCGAAGGCAGCGAAATCGCAACATTGACGATCAGCACCCCTTCTGCCGGCATCACGCTGGGCAGCACGAGCAGCCAGAACATCACCTTGGCCGACAACGATTCTTCCGGCGCACTGGCCTACCACGGCAGCGTCAATGAGAGCTTGGGGTTTGACGGTACGCTGGGCGGAAAAATCACACTGACTTTAAGCGGTGGCGAGACTTTTACCGGCAACAATGGCGACGATTTGCTGGCGGGTGGTACCCCCAAGGCGTTGGTGAGCAACGTGCCTTCGGGCCTCACCGCCGTATTGACCCGCACCAGCGCCACCACCGCTGAACTGAGCTTCACCGGCACGGCCAGCACACATACCCATGCCAGTGATGTCAGCAACCTCACCCTCACGCTGACCAATACGTCTTTTGCCGGTAACGTTGCGGATGCGGTCACAGGCTCTACCAAGGCGGACCTGGCGATCAACTTTGCCGACATCGGTGCCGCTGGCACGGTGCAAACCTTCACCCCCAACACAGGTACCAGCGTCGACAGTTCAGACGCCTCCACTGCGATTGCGCTGGATGCCAATTTCATGGTGGTGGGCGATGACGAGGCCAGTGTGCTGCGCGTTTACGACCGCGCCGGCGGCAGTGCAGTGCTGGAGTGGAGTTACGCAAGCGCCCTGGCCAACGGCGGCGAGCTGGACCTGGAAGCCGGCACCCGCATTGGTGACACTTTGTACCTGTTGGGCTCACACAGCAACAGCAAGTCAGGCAACGAGTCGGACTCACGCGAATTTTTGTTTGCGGTAACCGTGGCCGGCAGCGGGGCAGACACTGTTTTCACTTACCAAGGCCAGCGCACCGGACTTGAATCAAGCTTGGCAACCTGGGACAGCAGCAATGCCCATGGCAAAGGCGCAAATTATTTTGGCCTGACTGCATCGAGTGCCAGTGGTGTGGTACCCGAGGGGGTTAACGGCTTTTCGATTGAAGGCATGACTGCCAGCCAGGATGGAACGCAACTGCTGCTGGCCTTTCGTGCGCCCATGACGGATACCGTCACGCGTGAAAAAGCTTTCATCGTTCCGCTGGCCATCAGCGGTTTGATTGGCACCGGCAGCCCCACCATTGGCACTGCGGTGGAGCTGAACTTGGGTGGGCGTGGCATACGTTCGGTTGAAAAGTCTGCCGACGGTACGGGCTATCTTGTGCTGGCCGGGCCTGCGGGTGCCGCTTCAGCCCAGGTGACACATGACTTTCGCCTCTACCGCGTCAGTACCGATCTGGCCACGGTGACCGAACTGGACGTGAATCTGGATACCTTGCGCGACACCACGTTGGGCAGTTTTGAGACCATCGTCGATGTGCGCAACACCAGCACAGGTACGCTGGTGCAGTTGTTGCAAGACAACGGTGACACAGTTTGGGCGGGCAAGTCGGCCGCATCCAAAGACCTGCCTGCGACCGAACAACAGTTTGTGGGCCAATGGGTGGCGCTGGGTGCAGAGGTGACAGATGCCGCCGGGCCTACGCTGGCTGGCTCATCTCCTGCCGACAATGCCGTGAACGTAGGCATCAGCAGCAACCTGGTGCTTCAATTTGACGAAGGGGTGAAGGCCGGGTCTGGCAGCTTTGTCCTCAAAAAAACCAGTGACAGCAGTGTGGTTGCCACCATTGCAGCCAACGACTCCACCCAGGTCAGCATCGCGTTCAATATCGTCACCCTCAACCCCTCAGCAGACCTGGCCAACGGCACCGGTTATTACCTGGAGACTGCAGGTGTTGCCCTGACCGATCACAAAGGCAATGATTGGGCGGGAATCAGCGGGGTGAATACCTTGAATTTTTCCACGGCTTCAGCAGCCCCGATCTACAAGCTGCTGGTCACCGAGGCCAACTCCAATGCAGGCCCAGCC
This sequence comes from Candidatus Rhodoferax bjergmarkensis, assembly GCA_016708345.1. Classification (GTDB taxonomy): domain Bacteria; phylum Pseudomonadota; class Gammaproteobacteria; order Burkholderiales; family Burkholderiaceae_C; genus Rhodoferax; species Rhodoferax bjergmarkensis. The sequence goes on along the minus strand of JADJFX010000002.1, from coordinate 570,107 downwards.
GATTTTTTTGAACTGTTCAACTACGGCGATACCGCCATTGATTTGACCGGATGGAAGTGGGACGATGATTCTGCCAACCCCGCTGATGCGGCTGCAGCGGCCTTGTCGGGCACTCTCAATCCGGGTGCTCGAATGGTGGTGGTTGCAGGATCTGATGCCGCTGCCTTTCGCACAGCTTGGGGCTTGGCCGACACGGTGTCTGTGCTTGCTACCGGCGGCCCTGGTCTGGGCAACGGCGATGCGGTGGTGGTCTTTGACCAAAATGGCTTCGTCGCCGCAGGACTGAACTTTAAATCCACCAACATCACTGCCACAGATGGTACCGTGCTGACCCCCATGCTGCGCAGCGACAGCGTAGCCTTGGTCACTGGCCATGCCGGATTGGCCGCAGGTGGTGCGGCGACCGAATCTGCCGTGTGGGATGGTATTTCGACCAGCGCACCCCGCTACGACGATGCCGACGTGGACCTGCTTGGTGCCTTTGCCCAAAGTCTTGCCCCGACCAATATTGGTTCACCCGGCAATGTGCTGGCAGGTGCCAGCCTGGCCACGCCGTACACCGAAAACTTCGGCACCAGCCTGGGCACATTTACCACCTACAGCAGCGATACAGACTCTTCCAGCACTTGGTATCGCTCCTCCAGCACCAGCACCGCCGAAGTAAATGGCTTTGGAGATACCGCTGCCGCCAGTGACTGGTTGATTTCCAAAGGTTTCGACCTGGGCCAGACCAGCGTCGAATACCTCAGCTTCACCACCTGGACGCGTTTCAGCGATACCGGCATTGCAAACCCCGAGGTAAAGGTCAAGTACAGCGCCAACTACCCCGGCACCGGCAACCCCGCGCTTTACTCTTGGACTGAACTGAGCTACACCCCGTCGCCTGACAACAGCCAAGCCACCACCGCCTCCGGGCTGATTGACTTGTCGGCTATTCAGGGCAGCAACGTTTACTTTGCGTTTCACTACACCGCATCGGGCACTGGCTCCAACACCTCATCGAGCTGGCGCGTAGATGACGTCAAAATCGAAGGCTACAGTGGTGCTGTGTTGTCGCTTGCAGCTACCAGCGCCAGCAAGGCCGAAGGTCACACCGGCAGCACAGCATTGACCTTTACCGTCAATCGTGCGGGCAACACTTCAGTGGCCAGCACTGCAGATTACGCAGTCAGTGGCGCGGCAGTAGATGCCACCGACTTTGGCGGGGCACTGCCCACAGGCACACTCAGTTTTGCAGCGGGTGAAACCAGCAAAACCATCACAGTCAACGTCAGTGGTGATGCTGCGGCTGAAGCCAGCGAAGCCTTCACAATCACCTTGTCCAACGCCAGCGCGGGCAGCACTATTGCCCAGGCCACAGCCACTGGTACGATTCTTGACGACGACTCCCCCGCTACACGTATCTCGGCAGTGCAGGGCAGTGGCACGACCAACGCCATGAACGCCAGTTTGGTCACTATTGAGGGCATCGTCACCGCCTACCTGCCGAATCTGAAAGGCTTTTTCGTGCAGGAGGAAGTTGCTGACAGCGATGGCAACGCAGCAACTTCAGAAGGAATTTTTGTTTACTACAGCAATACCAATCCTGGCATCAATGCTTCCAACGTGGGCGACGTGGTTCGTATCACGGGAACGGTTGCTGAGTTTTCAGGTCAAACCCAGCTGACGGGCCCCAGCAACTTTCAAATCGTGACAGACAACCCCGACACCAGCAGCCTGCCTGCGCCGGTTCAAATCACACTCCCGGTGGCAGAGATGATTAACTGGGAGGCTGTCGAGGGCATGCTGGTTGAAGTGTCCTCCGCAACCACGGGTGGCAAACTGGTCGTTACCGACAATTACACACTGGGACAGTACGGCACAGTCACGCTGACTTCTGACCAAGTGCTCAAGCAATTCACTGAAACGGATGCCCCTGGCACCAGTGCTTACAGCGCCTACATGGCTGCGACGCAAAAAGACCAGATCATTTTGGATGATGGCAGCAGCTCACAAAACCCGGGCGTACACCCGGGCCGGGGTGGCAATGATCTGTCGGCCAGCAACACCTTGCGTGGCGGCGACAGCGTGGCCAGTGTCGTGGGTGTAGTGGATCAACTGACGGTCAGTGGTGCCATGCCCTATGAAACCAGCTACCGCCTTCAGCCCACCACCAAACCCGTCTTTTCCGGCCCAGCGCGACCGGTGGCCGCGGATCTACCGGCGGCCATTACCGGCGCTGAGCTCAAAGTGGCTTCGGCCAATGTGCTCAACTATTTCACCACGCTTGGAACATCTTCCTTCACCAACCCGAACGGCACCAGCCACACAGGCCGGGGAGCCACCAATGCCGAAGAGTTCACACGCCAAAAGGACAAAATCGTCGCCAACCTGCTCAGCATGAATGCCGACGTGTTGGGCTTGATGGAGATGCAAAACAACGGTTTTGCCGACGGCACCAGCGCGATAGATTCATTGGTGGACGCCCTTAACGCCGTAGCGGGCGCTGGCACCTATGCCTACGTTGCCGGGCCGTTCAATGATGGAGCCAGCACCGTGGGGGATGCCGCCACCGCCGGTGACGATGCCATCATGAGTGCGATTGTTTACAAACCGGCCAAAGTCACACCAGTAGGCCAGGCTGCCGTAGCCAACCCTGCGGTTTACGATGCTTTTTCCGCTACGTTTGGCAACCGTGTGCCTTTGGCCCAGACCTTTCTGTCCATCATGGATGGTGAAAAGTTTTCCGTCGTCGTCAATCACTTCAAATCAAAGGGCAGCGTCATTGATGCCGACATCGGTGACGGCCAAGGTGCCAACAACCAAGCCCGCATGGAAGCTGCGCGTGATCTGCTGAGCTGGCTGGGCACCAGTCCCACCGGCACCACCGATACCGATTACCTGTTGGTGGGCGACTTTAATGCGTACAGCCATGAAGACCCGATCCTGCACCTTGACAACAACGGTTACGACAAGGTCTCAAGCGGCCTGTCGTATTCGTTCGATGGCTTGTGGGGTTCACTGGACCATGCGCTGTCGAGCAACAGCCTGACAGCGCAAGTAACCGGCACCGTCAAACTGGCGATCAACGCCGAAGAGCCTGTGGTGCTGGACTACAACACCGAGTTCAAGAGTGATGCACAAGATGCCTCTTACTACGCCGCAGATGCCTACCGCTCCAGCGATCACAACCCCATCCTGATTGGTTTGAATCTCTCCTCCGCTACGCCTACGCCTACGCCTACGCCTACGCCTACGCCCACGCCCACGCCTACGCCTACGCCTACGCCTACGCCTACGCCCACGCCCACGCCTACGCCCACGCCCACGCCTTCGCCCACCATGCTCCCAAGTGCTGCTCTTGAAAATGCGGCACCGGGACTGGTGACAGGTACAGGAACTCAGGGGCTGAGCGGGGATGGCAATGGCGATGGCATATTGGACAGCGTGCAGCAGCAGGTGGTGTCCACCGAGTTTGTGCAGTCGTCGAATCCGTCAGGCAATGCAAACGCCGCCAAGACCTTCATTACTTTGGTCGCCGATTCGAGCGCTGGCAAAGTTGCCGACACCAATTCCTCGGTACAACTTACGCAAATCAGCCAGAAAGACGCCCCCGCCAATTTGCCTGCGGGAATCAATATGCCACTGGGTCTTATTGCCTTTACGGCCAATATTGCGCAATCCGGGGCGGCCGAAACTTTCAGTCTGTATGTCACCGATAACGCCCTTGGCATCAATGGATACTGGAAACAAAGCGCCACCGGGGTGTGGACCAATCTGGCCAGTGCCGCACACGGCGGTGCCATTGTGCAAGAGGGTGGCAAACTGAGGCTGGACTTTTCGATTGCCGATGGTGGTGAGTTTGATGCCGACGGGCAAGCCAACGGCGTGATTGTCGATCCTGGCGCAATCGGCTCCATGCCATTGAGTCTTGTGGGATACGCCCCCGACCTGCCAACCGGCGGATTCTGGTTTTGAGTCTCGGTTTACCAGTAGCCATAGATTGGTCTGGAAGCTATACCCACCTTACAAACCTCCCATTCACGCAACCAGCCCCGATTCAGACAGGGCTGGCTCCTTTTTTTGAAAAAATTATCATGTCCATTCCAGTCATTTCATTTTCAGGCTTGTCATTTCGCCAAGCCAAAAAACCTCTGTTCCTGCGCATTCACCCTGCAACATCCCCGGTGGCAATACTCGCTGGCATGCTTGCGACGGTGCTATTAAGCGCTTGCGGCGGTTCAGGCTCGCCAGAGCCTGCGCCACAGCCCACGCCTGGCCCCGTAACCGTTACGCTAAGTGCCGCACAACTGCAGGGCCGCTGGGCAACATCCGCTGGAGTTGCTCCAGCACGCACAGCCATAGTGTTGCCAAGCGCTTCGGGCCGTACCGAAATGTGGTTGCTCAATTCTGACTTGCTGTCGCTCAGTCGCGTGCAAATCACCACCTCGGGTACGTATGCGGTCACTGCCAGTGGCAAAAGCTACACCCTGCCCAGCACAAGCAAGCAACCCGCACAAACGGTCAGCTACAGCGGCAGTGCCAACTTGAGCACCAACAGCCTTAGCCTGAACGCCGGCGCTTTGCTGTTGACGCGTAGCGATACCTTGGCCACCCCCAACACCTTGGTCGATGTGGCTGGCAGTTGGCGTACCAGCGCAGGCAGTCAGGCCGTGACTGTAAGCTTGAGCGTTGCCGCCACTGGTGCCATGAGCGGCACCAGCAGCACAGGCTGCAGTTACAGCGGCAACCTGACTGCACGCAGCGATGCCAGCGCCTACCAGGCAAGTTTGACCGAAACCTGCACCGGCAGCAGCGTCAATTTCAGCGGCATTGCCACTTACCGTTCCAATCCGGCAGCGTTGACCTTGGCCATGACGAGCACCGATGAAGCACAAGCGCTGGTTTTGAGCCTGCTCAAACCTTGAACCGCAGAAGCTGCTCACGCGACAATAAGGTCTGAAAGTTGACCTCACTTTAGATAATTCCAACTTTTTCGGCTGGTAACAGGTCTAAATCCAGTAGGTAACCCTTGGGCAACAACCGTTACTTCGACGCCATCGAACAAGCCACCGGCGAGCGCCGCGAAGCCAAACCCCGTGGCCGACCGCGCAAACCTGCGCCGGATGTGGCACCAGAAGATAATCCCAAGCAACTTGGACTGTCGGGAATGGACGCTTAAATGAGCCTTTGCGCAGGTGGATACTGCCGGAGCAGCTATAACTTCAATAGCAAAAGAAAGTAAAAAGGAACATGAAAGCCAAAATGCCTTGCACCCTTACGCTGGCCCTGAGGTTGCCATGGCGGCGGGATCATTTAATTCGAGCCTGGCCCCTTTTTCCCCCTGCGGCGGATTGCTGAGTTCTTGCTCGGTCCCGTGCAACAGGTGGGGAATGATAGTTTGCGGGAGTGGTGAACGGATGGAAATCTTGAAAACGCTACAAAAACAGGAGCTGCTTGCGCCCGTAGAACATGCGGTAGCGGCCATTTTTGTTGTGAGAAAAGCAGGAGAAAAACAATGTTGAACCCAAATCGTGTGGGTATGCCTTTTAGTAGATTTGGGGTGAAATGCATGATTGCAAGACCTAATGGGTGACCCCTTAGCTCCGGCAGACGCTACGTGCCCAACATCAATGCCAGTTATCAGCGCTCAGGCACCCCGTGGGAGGGGCGTTACAAGGCATCCTTGGTGCTGATGACAAAGCACTCACTGACCTCGCTTGGCAGGGCGAAAAAGGGGCGGGGAGATAGAGTGCGGAAATAAGGTTTTGCGCAGATGGAACGGGCGCAAACAGCTACAAAATAGATAGCACTTAAAACCACAAAATCCAAAAATACCACCAAACCCGGCAGCTTGTATTTTTTGCGCTAAGCTTGCGCGACCCGTGCTGCACCCCTGCAGCCTTCCCCGTTGACAACCCTGGTGACCCCATCTTGAAAACCCTTTTGCCCTTGAGCTTGCTCATCAAACCTGAAAAAGACGATCCGAATCCTTTGGTGATTTACCACGGCAAAAATTGCCCGGATGGCTTTGCGTCCGCCCTGGCGGCCTGGCTGTTTTACCAGGGGAAGGCTGAGTTTTTGGGCTTGGACCATGGGGTTGTCAAGTCAGTCACTGACCTGCCCAAGCTCGATGGCCGTGCGGTTTACATTCTCGATTTCTCCTTTTCTGCGGAAATCCTGCTAGACATTGAGCAGCGCGCCGCCAAACTGGTGCTGCTGGACCATCACAAGAGTGCGGCAGACAAGCTCACGGGCTTTGCCTGCCGCTGTGGCGTCGTGTATTTCGATATGCAAAAGTCGGGTGCGCGGCTGGCTTGGGAGTTTTTTCAGCCTGAACGCGAGTTGCCTGATCTGGTGCGGTTTGTGGAAGACCGCGATATCTGGGCCTGGCAGTATCCCGAGAGCGCGGGCTTTTTGGCCGCGCTGGACATGGAGCCGTTTGAGTTTGCACGCTGGAACGAGATAGCCCAGTTTGATGATGCGCAGCGCAGCAGCTACATTGAGCGCGGTTGCGCCATGGACGAAAAATTCACGCGTTTGGCCACCGAGTTGGCCGAAGGCGCGCAAGCCATCAGCTTTAACGGGGTGAGTGGTTTGATGGTGAATGTTCCGGGCGTTTTTCATAGCCTGGTGGGTGAGACCCTGTCCAAGCGCAGTGGCACTTTTGCGCTGATGTGGAGTGTTGACAAAGGCGGCATCATCAAGGTCGGCTTGCGCTCGCAGCGCAGCTTTGACTGCATTCCCCTGGCCGAAAGCATGCGCGGTGGTGGCCATGCGCAGGCTTGCGGATTCAAGATGGGTGTGGACCGCTTGCCGCAGTTGCTCAGCGGCGTTTTTGTGGCGAATGGCTGAGCGCCTTACCCCTGCATCCCCAATTTTTCCCGCCAACCGGGGTACAGCTTGTCCGCATCCCCCGGAAAGGATGCAAACGCCCGCGCAAACTCTTTGTGCTCCTTGGCATATTCGATAGGGTCAGCGCCTGATTTCCAGCACTCATAAGACTGGCGCAACGACATCGCCCCGGCAGCTGGCGAGTCAATATGGCCATAGGCACCGCCGCCTGATGTGTTGACCACATTGCCGTGGCCTAGGTTCTCAAAAAATCCGGGCAGTCGAAGCGCGTTCATGCCACCCGAAATGATGGGGGTGGTGGGCTTCATGCCGTACCAGTTCTGGTGGTAAACCGGGCCTTGGCACTCGTCGCGCTCAATCATGTAGGCGATAACTTTGTCAGAGTTCTCGCCTTCCATTTTTCCGTAGCCCATGGTGCCGACGTGGATGCCAGAAGCCCCCTGCAGGCGCGACATTTTGGCCAGCACAAAGGCGGTGTAGCCGCGCATGGCCGATGGTGAGGTCACCATGCCGTGCCCGGCCCGGTGGTAGTGCAGGTACTGGTTGGGATACTGTCGGCGCGCGGTGGTCACCATGCCGGGGCCGCCGACAAAGCCATCGACCAAAAAGGCAACCTTGTCAGCGTCCGGGCCAAAGGTTTCCAAAATGTAGTCGGCGCGGGCACACATTTCAAAATGATCGTCGGCGGTGATGTTGGCCGAGAACAGCTTGGCCTGGCCGGTTTCGTCCTGCGCACGCTTGAGGGCATCTGCAACCAGAGGAATGACTTTTTTCAGGGGGCAAAACACCTGGTTGCCCTGCGGTTCGTCGTTTTTGATGAAGTCGCCACCCAGCCAGAACTGGTAGGCCGCTTGCGCAAAAGGCTCGGGGCGCAGACCCAGCTTGGGTTTGATGATGGTGCCGGCAATGTAGCCGCCATCTTTGACCGGGCGGCCCAAAATTCGCCACAAGTCCGAGATGTCTTTGGCCGGGCCGTCGAACAGCTCGATGGCGCGCTTTGGCATGTAAAAGTCGTGCATCTTGGCGTGCTCAATGTCGCCCATGCCCTGGTTGTTGCCGATGACCAGCGTGAGAAAAGAGGCGATCATCATGCGCCCGTCCGTCATGTTGCGGTCAAACAGGCCCAGCGGGTAGGCAATGCGCAGGTCTTGCGTAGCCTCGTCAATGTAGTAAACCAGCGCATCCACGCCGCGCGTGAAATCGTCGGTGGTGCAAACCTCAACATTGGTGCCGGTCGAGGATTCGGCGGCAAAGTGGGCGGCCGCTTCCAGGTAGCCGTGGCCCGGCTTGGGCTTCATTTTGTAGGCCACCAGAATGTGCTGGCCACCCTTGATGAGGTCGGCTTCGGTGAGGCTAAGGTCGGCGTAGCGCTTGGACTGGTCCATGGTGCGGGTTCCTTGAATTTGTGTGAGCGCCAAGGCCGGATCGATGGCATTCAGCGCCTTGGGCAATGGCGGTGACTATATGAAAAAATGTTCATAAGAAACATTCATATTTTTTAATCTGAAAATAAGATATAACTTATGAATCGAATGGTTGGCTTGAAAAATTCGCATTTGCCTTGATGGCATTGAGGGCTTACCGCCCCTGGTGGGCCATCCCCAGACGCGCCCGAATGCGCGAGAGCGAGACGTTGGAGATGCCCAGGTAGCTCGCCACGTGGTGGATCGGGATGCGGTCCACCAGTGCGCTTTGATCCGCCAGAAAGGCCTGGTAGCGCTCAAGCGGGGGCAGGGTCAAAAGCTGGGCTTCGCGCTGGGATTGGGTGGTGAACAGGTAGTTCATGGCTTCACCCAGCAAAGGGCCAATGGCGGGAAACTGCTGCTGCCAGGTGATCAAGGTGGCGTAGCTCAGCTCGACGGTGTCGGTGGCTTCCAGCGTTTCAATGGTGTAGGGGCTGGGGCTCGCCAAGGGCGGCAAACCGCCGCCAATCCAGCTGCCCTCCACGTGGAAGGAGCGGTTGCGTTCGGTTCCTTGCGCGCACAAATAATAGAAGCGGACGAGGCCACGCTCTATCAGCCAGCTGCGGGTGGAAGTCTCCCCAGCGGATTGCATCACCGCCCTGGGCGCAAATTGCCTGCGCGGCAGTGCTTGCCACAGGCGAGTGATGGCGGGCTCGGACTGGATCAGCTCCGCCAGCGTCGGCGGGTGGCAGATCGAGCAGGTCGTCGTCATCCCATCCCACCCGATGGGCCAACAATTTTTTCTTGGGGGGCCCGCGGGGGCCCCCTCCCTTTCCCCTCCCCTCCCTTCCCCCCTCCCCCTCCCCCCCCCCCCCCCCCCCCCCCCCCCCCCCCCCCCTTTCACCTACTCTGCGGACGTGATGGGTACGCACGAGCAAAACAGGTTGCGGTCGCCGTACACGTTGTCCACGCGGCCTACCGGCGGCCAGTATTTCACCTCTTTGAGTGTGGCCAGCGGGAAAGCGCCGGTTTCGCGCGAGTAGGGTCGATCCCACTCGGACCCCAGCAGCGAGGCGGCGGTGTGCGGTGCGTGTTTGAGCGGGTTGTTGCCCTGTGGCCATTCACCGCGTTCCACCTTGCCGATTTCTTCGCGGATGGCGATCATGGCGTTGATGAAGCGGTCCAGCTCGTTCAGCGTTTCGCTCTCGGTGGGCTCCACCATCAGCGTGCCGGGCACCGGAAAGCTCAGGGTGGGCGCGTGAAAGCCGTAGTCCATCAGGCGTTTGGCCACGTCTTCGGCCGAGATGCCGCTGGCGCCGCCGCTGCTTTCTTTGAGGGGCCGCAAATCCAGAATGCATTCGTGTGCCACATGGCCGTTGCTGCTGGCGTACAGCGTGGGGTAGTGGTCTTTCAAACGCGCGCTGATGTAGTTGGCGCTCAAAATCGCCACTTCGGTGGCGGCTTGCAGGCCGTCCGGGCCCATCATGCGGCAGTACATCCAGCTGATCGGCAGCACGGCAGCGTTGCCCAAGGGGGCTGCTGACACGGCACCGACGCCGTTGGAGGCGATGCCGCCAGCGTTGTGGCCCGGCAGGTAAGGCACCAGGTCGGCCACCACGCACACCGGGCCAACACCGGGGCCGCCACCGCCGTGGGGAATGCAGAAGGTCTTGTGCAGGTTCAGGTGGCTCACATCGCCGCCAAACTCGCCCGGCGCGGCCACGCCGACCAGCGCATTCATGTTGGCACCGTCCACATAAACCCGGCCGCCGTGGGCATGCACCATGGTGCACAGCTCCTTGACGCTGGTTTCAAACACGCCGTGGGTGCTGGGGTAGGTGATCATGACAGCGGCCAGGTTGGCGCTGTGCTGCTCACATTTGGCTTTCAGGTCCGCCAGATCCACATTGCCCTGGTCATCACACTTGGTCACCACCACGCTCATGCCCACCATTTGGGCGCTGGCCGGGTTGGTGCCGTGAGCGCTGGAGGGAATCAGGCAGATGTTGCGGTGGCCCTGGCCTTGGGCTTCGTGAAAGGCCTTGATGGCCAGCAGCCCGGCGTATTCGCCTTGTGAGCCGGCGTTGGGTTGCAGGCTGATGCCGGCATAACCGGTGGCCTGGCACAGCCATGCGCGCAACTGCTCGTCCAGCTCGCGGTAGCCCTCCAGCTGGTCATGCGGGGCAAAGGGGTGGACGGCGGCGAACTCGGGCCAGGTGATGGGAATCATCTCGCTGGTGGCGTTGAGCTTCATGGTGCAACTGCCCAGCGGAATCATGCTGCGGTCCAGCGCCAGGTCTTTGTCGCTCAGGCGGCGGATGTAGCGCAGCATGCCGGTCTCTGAGTGGTGCGTGTTGAAGACCGGGTGCGTCAGGTAGCTGCTGGTGCGCAGCAGGGTGCCGGGCAAAAGGGAAGGGGCGGCGTTGTCGAACGAGGTCATCATGGGCGGTGTCTGACCGTCGATGGCAAAGTAGGACCACAGCTGCTCCAGGCTCTCGCGGGTGGTGGTTTCGTCGAGCGACACGCTGATGCTGGTTTCAGAGTGAATTCTGAGGTTTGCGCCCATGGATTGTGCGTGAGCAGCTATCAAATCAGTAGCGTATTCGGTATTGACAGTGAGGGTGTCAAAGGCGCTGGTGTTGACAATGCCAAAGCCCATTTGCTGCAGGCCACGCGCCAGCACGGCGGTGTAGGCGGCCACGCGCTGGGCGATGCGTTTGAGGCCTGCCGGTCCGTGGTACACGGCGTACATGCTGGCCACCACGGCGGGCAAAACCTGCGCGGTGCAGATGTTGGAGGTGGCTTTTTCGCGGCGAATGTGCTGCTCGCGCGTTTGCAGCGCCAGCCGGTAGGTGGGGTTGCCATGCACGTCCACACTCACACCCACCAGGCGGCCCGGCATGGAGCGCTTGAACTCGTCGCGGCAGGCCAGGTAGGCCGCGTGCGGGCCGCCGTTGCACATGGGCATGCCAAAGCGCTGGGTGGTGCCCACGGCAATGTCTGCACCCAGCTCGCCAGGCGGCGTCAAGAGCGTCAGCGCCAGCAGGTCGGCGGCCATGATGACCACGCCGCCACGGGTTTTGTACTGCGAAATAAAGTCTCGGTGGTCGTGCACCACACCGCTCACGCCGGGGTACTGCAGCAGCACGGCAAAACTCTCTTCGCGCAAAGCCTCATCACCGGTGAACACCTTGACCGTCAGGCCCAGTGGGCGGGCACGGGTCTGGATCACTTCCAGCGTTTGCGGCAGCACTTCGCTGTCCACAAAAAAGGTGGTCGATTTCGACTTGCCCACGCGCAGCGCCAGCGTCATGGCTTCGGCTGCTGCCGTGGCTTCGTCCAGCATGGAAGCGTTGGCCATGGGCATGGCGGTCAGGTCGGTCAGCATGGTCTGGAAGTTCACCAGCGCTTCCATGCGGCCCTGGCTGATTTCGGCCTGGTAAGGCGTGTAGGCGGTGTACCAGGCCGGGTTTTCCAGGATGTTGCGCAAAATGACGCCGGGGGTGTGGGTGTCGTAATAACCCTGGCCAATGTAACTTTTGAAAACCTTGTTTTTCGATGCAATCGCCTTGAGTTCGGCCAGCGCTGCAGCTTCGGTGATGGCAGAGGGTATCGCCATCGGTTTGCTGCGCCGAATAGATTGAGGGACGATGCCGTCAATCAGCTCGCGCCGTGAGCTGGCACCCACCACTTGGAGCATCAGGGCCTCGTCGGCCTCGTCCACGCCAATGTGGCGCGCTAAAAATTCGCCGGCGTTTTCCAGCTCGCTTAAATGTTTGGCGGATTGCATCAACATGAAACTTCCTTGGCCTTATGCGTTGGCGGAAAAACTGGTGTAGCTGGTTTCGTCCATCAGGGCGTCGATTTCAGCGGGGTTGGACAGTTTGACCTTGAAGAACCAGCCCGCGCCCAGCGGGTCGGAGTTGGCCAGGGCCGGGTCGGCGCGCAGGGCTTCGTTCACCTCGGTGACTTCGCCGCTGACCGGCATGTACACGTCAGCCGCGGCCTTGACGGACTCCACCACGCCAGCCACTTCTTTGGCCGCGTAGGTCTTGCCAACTTCGGGCAGGTCAACAAACACCACGTCGCCCAGCGCGTCTTGCGCATGGTGGGTGATGCCCACGACGGCGGTGTCGCCGTCAACGTTGAGCCATTCGTGGTCGGGGGTGTATTTGATGGTCATGGGGAACTCCTGAAAAAAAACAAAAAAATAGAATCAAAACCAATAAAGAAACCAACCACCCGCGGCTGAAGTTGCGGGAGGCAGAAATTTAGCCTCGGCACTAAGCTTGGCATTAGCCGCGGTATTAGCCCCGGTAATAGCGGGTCGGCACAAACGGCATGGGCACAACTTCCATCGGCACCGGCTTGCCGCGCACAATGGCTACCAACTGGGTGCCCAAGGCGCACAAACCTGCTTCCACATAGGCCATGGCAATCGGCTTGTCGATGGTGGGGCCGAGCAGTCCGCTGGTTACTTCACCAATTTCGTTGCCTTGGCCGTCCTGCAGTTCGGTGTGCTCGCGCACGGGAACACGCTCCAGCGCCACCAGGCCAACCCGTTTTACAGTGCTGTTTTGGCCGCCAGCGCCCGTCGATTGTGCGAGAGCAGCTAGTATTTTTGTAGCACCCGGAAAGCCGCCTTCGCGTGCGCCATCCGCGCGGCGCACCTTTTGAATGGCCCAGGTCAGACCCGCTTCGACCGGGGTGGAGGTGGTGTCAATGTCGTTGCCGTACAGGGGCAGACCAGCTTCCAGCCGCAAGGAGTTGCGTGCGCCCAGGCCAACCGGCTTGACCTCGGGCTGGGCCAGCAGGGCGCGGGCCAGCGCCATGGCTTGGTTCTGGTGCACGGAAATCTCGAAGCCGTCTTCGCCGGTGTAGCCGCTGCGGGTGAGGAACACGTCTATTTTTTGCGCGCCTGTGTTCACGGTAAAGTTGCCACCGGTCATGAACACCAGCTTTTCCACGCCGGGTGCCAGGCGCGACAGGGCTGCAACCGCCTGTGGGCCTTGCAGTGCCAGCAGCGCCATCTCGGGCATGGCAATGATTTCGCAGCGGTGACCGATGAGGTATTGAATGTGCGCAATGTCGGCCACTTTGCAAGCGCCGTTAACCACTACAAAAATCTCGTTTTCGCTTTTGCGGAAAAACATCAGGTCGTCCAGGATGCCGCCGTCCTCATGGAGCAGCAGGCCGTAGCGCTGCTTGCCCACAGCCAGGTCCACCACGTCCATCGGGATCAGGCTTTCAAAAGCGGCAGCGGCATCGGGGCCGACCAGCCGCAACTGGCCCATGTGCGACACATCAAACAGGCCAGCCGCCTTGCGGGTGTGGTGGTGCTCGGCCATCAGGCCGGCGGGGTACTGCACGGGCATGGAATAACCGGCAAAGGGCACCATGCGGGCACCGAGCTCAATGTGCAGGGCATTGAGCGGGGTGGTTTTGAGCGGCGTCGATGGCAAAGTTTGTTCAGCAGCGGGAGCGGACATGGCGGTTTCCAAGGGTGGCCAAGCGCCGGGGCGCTTGTGGGGGGCAAGTTAAAAAACATGGCGCACGCATTGCTGCGCACGCCAGGTGCTGCCCCCGCTGTCCGCTTTACCTGAGAGATTCGCCGGGCCGACAAGCACGCTGGGGTGACACAGGTGCGCAGACTGCGGGTTGCTCCTTCGGTGGGTTGCAGCGAATGCAACCTCTCTCCAGTGGGGAATCGTGGCAAGGCCTGGGCAAGCCATGCAACGTTTGTCAGTCCTTTTGCCTGAGCGTTCAAACCGCTGCAATCAGCCGCTGTGCGCCTTCGGCGGCCACCTCTGGGGTGGCTCTCTCCTGACTTTTTGATTCTACTATTGAGTGTTTGGCCCTTACATCGCCCCGTAGTTGGGCCCGCCGCCCCCTTCTGGTGTCACCCACACAATGTTTTGCGTGGGGTCCTTGATGTCGCAGGTTTTGCAGTGCACGCAGTTGGCCGCGTTGATCTGCAGGCGGTCGGTGTTGTCGGCGTTCTTGACGAACTCATAAACACCAGCCGGGCAGTAGCGCGCTTCGGGTCCGGCAAATTTGTTCAGGTTGATGGACACCGGCACTTGCGCATCTTTCAAGGTCAAATGCGCGGGCTGGTTTTCTTCGTGGACGGCGTTGCTGATAAAGACGCTGCTCAAGCGGTCAAAAGTGAGCTTGCCATCGGGCTTGGGATAAACAATCGGCTGGCATTCGGCTGCAGGCTTCAAATAGCTGTGGTCGGCCTTGTCGCGCCGGATCGTCCAGGGGAAGTTGCCTTTGAGGGCAAACTGCTCCACACCGTTCATCAAGGTGCCCACCCGCAGGCCGTACTTGAACCAGGCCTTGAAGTTGCGCGATTTGTTCAGTTCCTTGTAGAGCCAGCTATTTTCAAACGCCTCGGGGTAGGCGCTGAGTTCGTCGTGTTGGCGTCCGCCGGTCACGGCCTCATAGGCCGCCTCGGCCGCCAGCATGCCCGACTTCATGGCCGCGTGGCTGCCTTTGATGCGGCTCACGTTCAGGTAGCCCGCGTTGCAGCCGATCAGTGCGCCGCCGGGAAACACGGTTTTGGGCAGCGACATCAGGCCACCCGCCGTGATGGCGCGGGCACCGTAGGACAGGCGCTTGGCGGGCTTGAGGCCTTTGTCCTGCCCTTCAAGGTAGTAGCGGATGTTCGGGTGGGTTTTCCAGCGCTGGAATTCTTCAAATGGGCTCAAATACGGGTTGGCGTAGTTCAGCCCGGTGATGAAGCCCAGCGCGATCTTGTTGTCTTCCATGTGGTACAGGAAGGAGCCGCCGTAGGTGTCGTTGTCCATCGGCCAACCTGCAGTGTGGATGACCAAGCCCGGCTCGTGGCGGGCGGGGTCCACTTCCCACAGCTCCTTGATACCGATGGCGTAGCTTTGGGGGTCACAGCCGTCATCGAGCTTGTACTTGGCAATCAGCTGGCGGCCCAGGTGGCCGCGGGCGCCTTCGGCAAAGATGGTGTACTTGCCCAGCAACTCCATGCCGATCTGGAAGTTCTCGCCCGGTTCGCCTTCCTTGTTCACGCCCATGTTGCCGGTGGCCACGCCTTTGACCGAGCCGTTTTCGTTGTACAGCACTTCGGCGGCGGCAAAGCCGGGGAAAATTTCCACGCCCAGGTTTTCAGCCTGGGTGGCCAGCCAGCGCGTCAGCGCGCCCAGGCTGATGATGTAGTTGCCGTGGTTCTGGCTGCATTCAGGCAAGAAGAAGTTGGGGGTGCGGTAGGCGGTTTCTTCGCTGAGGAACAGCATGGCTTCGTCGGTGACCGGCTGGTTCAGCGGCGCGCCCATTTCTTTCCATTTGGGAAAGAGTTCGGTCAGGGCTTTGGGGTCGAGCACGGCACCGGACAAAATGTGCGCGCCCGGTTCTGCGCCTTTTTCAAGCACCACCACCGAAATATCCTTGCCCTTGTCTGCGGCGAGTTGCTTGAGACGGATGGCTGTGGACAGGCCACCGGGTCCGCCGCCAACGACGACCACGTCGTATTCCATTGCTTCACGGGGGCCAAATTGGGCCAGAATTTCTTGGTTTGTCATGGTTATCTCGCTTGATAATGGGGCTCGGTACTGTCAAGAACCGCGACCGGGGATTGTCGAACGCAGTGTACATTTTATGCGTCGAATGCTCAAAATAGAACGGTCGTTCTTTTTTATTCGGGGAGACTCTCTAAATGGCTTACAGCATGGATCTTTCGGGCCGGGTGGCCTTTGTGACGGGCGCATCCAGTGGTTTGGGCGCGCAGTTTGCCAGAACACTGTCGCGTGCCGGGGCGGCGGTGGTGCTGGCGAGCCGGCGCATTGAAAAACTCAAGGATTTGCGTGCGCAAATTGACGGCGAGGGCGGTGACGCCCATGTGCTGGAGCTCGATGTCACCGACATTGACTCCATCAAGTCGGCGGTAGCGCACGCCGAGACAGAGGTCGGCTCAATCGACATTCTTGTCAACAACGCCGGTGTGAGCACCTCGCAGCGCATCCAGGAAGTGTCGGAAGACGACTACGACTATGTGTTTGGCACCAACGTCAAAGGCGCTTTTTTTGTAGCACAAGAAGTTGGCAAACGCATGTTGGCGCGGGCCAAGGGCGCGGCACCGGGCAATTACACCGGCGGGCGCATTGTCAACATTGCGTCCATGGCGGGTTTGCGGGTGTTGCCGCAAATCGGCGTTTACTGCATGAGCAAGGCAGCCGTGGTGCAAATGACCAAGGCGATGGCGCTGGAGTGGGGCAAGTTCGGCATCAACGTGAACGCCATTTGCCCCGGCTATATTGACACCGAAATCAACCACCACCACTGGAAGACCGAGCAGGGCAAAAAGCTGGTGCAAATGCTGCCGCGCAAGCGCGTGGGGCAGCCCAAAGACCTGGATGCGCTGCTGGTGATGCTGTGCTCCGATGAAAGCCACTTCATCAACGGCGCGGTCATTGCGGCGGACGATGGTTTTGGTGCCTGAGCACGGATGGGCAAGGGCATAGCGGCAGGGCTGGCCGCCGGGGCGTTGTGGGGGCTGGTGTTTGTGGCCCCGCGCATGGCACCAGGCTTGTCGGCAGTGGACCTGGCGGCGGGGCGGTTTGCCAGCTACGGGGTTTTTTCAGCGCTGGTGATGGCTTTGACGCGTGCCACCCACAGGCTGCCCACGGCGCGTCAGGCTGGGGCGGCGCTGGGGCTCAGTGTGCTCGGGTTTTCCGGCTACTACTTTCTGCTGGTGCTGGCCATTGCCGACGCTGGCATTGAAGTACCCACGCTCATCATCGGCACCATTCCCATCTGGGTCATGCTGCTGGGCAAGCCTGTGGGGCTCAAATGGTCATCTTTGCTGGCCGGGCTGACGCTGACGGCGGCCGGACTGGCGCTTATGATGAATGCGACATTCACGGCTGCGGATGTTGCGCCGCTCGCCAGTGGTGCCCACTACTGGCGCGGAGTGGCCTATGCCCTGGTGGCCATGGTGAGCTGGACTGCGTTTGCAATCCTCAACTCCGCCTGGCTTGTACGCCACCGCGAAGTCAGCGCCACCGAGTGGACCAACTGGCTCGGCATTGCCACCGGGCTTGGTGCCGTGCTGCTGTGGCTGCTTGCTGGTTCTGATGTAAAACAGCTTGCAGCGCAGGAAAACAGGGCGCAAGCAGCTATCATTTGTATAGTAACCGGGATCGGCGCAGCCTGGGTGGCCACCATCTTCTGGAACATTGCCAGCCAGCGCCTGAGCGCCAGCCTGTGCGGGCAGTTGATCGTCAGCGAGACCTTGTTTGCCCTGCTGTACGCCCAGTTGTGGGATGGTGTCTGGCCCGGTGCGCAGCCCTTGCTGGCAGCCGCGCTGTTCACGCTGGGTATTGTGGCTTCCATCAGGGCGCACCAATGATTCCATTCCCATATCAATCCGACATGTTGTTGCTTCGCCTTGCCGTGCTACAGCACTGTCTGCGGCTTTGCGCCTAATGTCGTACCGATCTGGAAATGGAATGACGCACTGGAGCACCCGCAACCCACATCGCGGCAGCGTGCGGCGCTGGGTGGGTGCTGCTGGCTCGCTCAGCGCACGGCTGGCCGGGGCAGGGCGCACGTTCACCGTGCAGGTGATGGCGCAGGGGCGGCAACCGCTGCGCCCGGATGAGGCCCGTGCTTTGGGCCTGGCGGGCGAGCGGGTAGGTTATGTGCGCGAGGTGGTGCTGCGCGTGGACAGTGTGGCGCTGGTGTTTGCCCGCAGCGTGACGGCTCATCACCATTCATTGGGGCCGTGGCGCGCGATCCGTGGCCTGGGCACGCGGCCTTTGGCCGATGTGCTGTTCAAGCGCGCCAGCGCCATCACGCGTCGGCCCCTTGAGTTTGCTGAGCTGCGGCCTGCCAGTGGTTTGCGCCGCGATGTGGGTCATGCCTGGCAGATTGCCACTGGCCAGCAGCCAGCGTCACGGGTTTTGCCAGCGCGTCGCTCCGTCTTTGTGCGACGTGGTGCGCCCTTGCTGGTGATGGAGGTGTTTGCACCGCCAATCAGCTTCTGGGCACCTTCGAGCGCCTTGGTCTAGCTTGCACGGGGCGTGAGTGGGGGAAACGGATGGTATGAATTTGATAGCTGTCTGCGCTTGTCTCCTGTGCGCAAAGCTCTGTTTTCAATCCTCATCGCTGTATCCGCCCGTTCCAAATTCGCAATACCTTATTTCCCCCCCTATCCCCCAACCCCTTTCCACCCCCGCCGGGGCGGAAAGGGGAGCCAACAGCCCCATTTGGCCGCGTCTTTTAAGTCAGGACGTACCCGTGCCGCGTGGCGTTGGGTCAGTCGTTGGTTGAATTGGTGAGTTTGTGAGTCGGCAAGTCAGCTATTTACATCCGCCCGGCTGGGGTTTGCACAGCCACAGTGTTGCCGGTGGAGATGAACTCATCTACTTAAAACACGCGGCCAAATGGGCTGTTGAAGGCTCCCCTCTTCCGCCCGGCGGGGCGGGAGAGGGGCGGGGGGGAGTGAGTGGGGGAAAAGGATGTTATGAATTTGATAGCTGCCTGCGCCCGTCCCATCTGCGCAAAGCCCTGTTTCAATCCTTATCGCTGTATCCGTCCGTTCCAAATTCGCAATACCCCCTATCCCCCAACCCCTTTCCACCCCCGCCGGGGCGGAAAGGGGAGCCTTAACAGCCCATTTGGCCGCGTCTTTTAAGTCAGGACGTACCCGTGCCGCATGGCGTTGGGTCAGTCGTTGATTGAATTGGTGAGTTTGTGAGTCGGCAAGTCAGCTGTTTACATCCGCCCGGCGGGGCGGGAGAGGGGCGGGGGGGAGTGGGGAAACGGATGTTATGAATTTGATAGCTGCCCGCGCCCGTCCAATCTGCGCAAGACCATATTTCCCTATACAGTTTCAGGGCGCTCGTTTGGATTTCCACAGTTCCATGAGCGAGGGTGAACCCTGGGCCCGCACGCCGTTGTCGCTCAGGATGTCTTCCACGGCAGCGAGCATCTCCTTGTGGGCGAACACCATGGTTTCACCGCCTCGGTTGTCGGTTTCGATGCTGACAAACTCGTCTTTCATGTCCCGCAACAATGCGACCAGGTGGCGCAGGCTGCGAATTTTGGTTCCGTTGACGGTATCGACCACGGAAAAAGCCGGGTTGGCGTAACCCACCGCGAGTTTGTGTGGAAAAAACGGTGAGGCCACCACGACCAGCTCCTCTTGCTGTGCATCGGGCGAATCCCAGCGGCGCGTCACCAGTGGGCTGCGCACAAAGCTGAAAGCCGCCATGGCATTGGCGTTGCCGTTCATGAACGATACGAATTGCGCACTGGCTTTGGAAAACACCAGCGGCCCATAGACAAAATAAAGCGGATAGTCGCTTTTGAGGTCAGGAATCAGGTAGGGCCGCTCGGCGGGCACCGGCAAATCAATGCGCATGGGTTTTCCTGCGCGCAGGATCGTCAACGGTATCACGCCGTTTTTGGCCCGTTTTTGCACCAGATAGCGCAAATTCAAGCGCAACTCCGCGCCCTCGATCACCATGCCCTGGTCGTCAACCTGTGTGCCGTCCACGTGGGTAATGACATCCCACTTTTTCAAAGGGTAGGCGGCGTCCTTGCGGTAGGGGCGGTGCACCACAATGCCTTTGACGCCCTTGTCCAGTTTGAGGAAAGCGCGCAGGGCCAGGTTGTCCAGCGTTTGCAGGTCGTCAAAAAAGTTGGGTTTGCCGTCGTAGCGGCCGTCTTCAATGTCCTTGAGGAACAACTCGATTTCTTCATTGGGAATGATGTAACCGATGTTTTGTGCGCTGTTGAGTGAGCTAAAGGCCACGCCAATCATTTTGTCGTCCACGATGGCTGGGCCGCCGCTGTTGCCGGGGTTGATGGCCGCGTCGATCTGAATGCGCAGCCCTGCCACCGGCGGGTTGTACGGCGTGAACTCGATGCGCGAGACGATGCCCTTGGTGATGGACAGCGAGGTGCCGCCCGTCGGGTAGCCGTAAGCCAGCACTGCGTCCTTGATCTCCGGCAGCGTATTGGCGCGCGCCAGCGGGTCATGGGTTTCAAAGAACGTCTCATCGTCGAGCTTGAGCACCGCCAGGTCGATACCCGGGGCAATGGCCACCACGGTGGCGTTGACTTTGTCACCGGCCTGGTTGGCCTGAATCTGGATCTGGCTGGCATAGGCGACCACGTGTGCGTTGGTCAGGATGCGTTTGCCTTCAATCACCACGCCGGTGCCGGTGGATTCGGCTGGCGCTTGTTTGGCCCAGGGTTTGTAGGGGTCTGGTGCGCGAGAGGTGGCAAATACCTTGACCACAGCATGGGCCACACTGCTGGCACCATTGAGTGGCACGGCCTCGGCGGCACTGGCAACAGGTGTTTCGGATGGAACAGCAGGCTCAGGAACTGCCGCAACAGCGAAGGCCGAACAACTGATCAGGATGGGCCCAAGGCAGCGACGAACGCTAGGTAAACAAAAAATCATGGAGTGTTCTGGATGGCAGCAATCGCCAGTCGGTAATGAGCTGGCAATTCTGCCTGAACACAGCTGGATAACTGTGGTTAATTCACCATGACCAGTTTGCCTTTGACGCCACGTGAGCCCATGTGGGCGTAAGCGGCCTTGAGTTCTGCCATCGGCATGGTGCGGTCAATCACCGGTTTGATCTTGCCTTGGGCATACCACTGGGCCAGTTCCATCATCATGGCTGCATTGGCCTTGGGCTCGCGTTTGGCGAAATCGCCCCAGAACACGCCCACCAGGGAGGCACCCTTGAGCAGGGTCAGGTTCAAAGGCAAAGCGGGAATCGGGCCGGAGGCGAAGCCCACCACCAGGTAGCGCCCGCGCCAGGCAATGGAGCGAAAGGCCGGTTCGGCAAATTCGCCACCCACGGGGTCGTAAATGACATCGGGGCCTTTGCCGTCGGTCAGCAGCTTGATGGCATCGCGCAGGTTCTCTTTTGAATAGTTGAGGGTGGCATCGGCACCCAATGATTTGCACAGCGCGCACTTTTCATCGGTGGAAGCGGCCGCAATCACCCTGGCACCGCAGGCCTTGGCAATCTGGATGGCCGAGGTACCCACGCCCCCGGCAGCGCCCAACACCAGCACGGTTTCACCGGCTTTGAGCTGGGCGCGGTCCACCAGCGCGTGGTAGGAGGTGGCGTAAATCATGATGAAGGCCGCCGCATCCACAAAGGGAAATGCGGCCGGAAGCGGCATACACAATGCGGCAGGCGCTACTGTATGTGTAGCAAAACCGCCAGTACCCGAGAGGCAGGCCACATGCTGACCGACTTTGAGGTGGGTCACGCCATCACCCACCGCCTGCACAACGCCCGCATATTCGGAGCCTGGCACGAAGGGCAGGGGCGGCTTGATCTGGTATTTGTTTTGAACAATCAAAATGTCCGGAAAGTTCAGGCTGGCCGCCTTGATCTCGATCAGCACCTCACCCGCCTTCGGCTGGGGCGTGGGCAGTTCTTTCCATTCCAGCGCGTCCACACCTACCGGGTTTTCACATAGCCAAGCTTGCATGAGCAGTTCTCCTGATAAAAAGTTGATCGCATGATAAAGCCGCACGGACTCAGGAAAATCCCTCAGCAGTCACTTTGTGTCACCTTGGCTACCCGGCCAAGTGCCCCCCTACAATGTCCGTTAACTCTGTTTGACCATGAAGATTCTTATTTCCAACGACGATGGCTACCAGGCACCCGGCATCCTGGCCCTTTATGACGCCTTGAAAGACGTGGCCGAGGTCGAAGTGATTGCGCCGGAGCACAACAACAGCGCCAAGTCCAACGCGCTGACGCTCAATGCCCCGCTGTATGTTCACCGGTCCAGCAACGGGTTTCGCTATGTCAATGGCACACCGGCCGACTGCATGCACATTGCCTTGACCGGCTTGCTCGGTTACCGGCCCGATCTGGTGGTCTCTGGCATCAACAATGGTGCCAACATGGGTGATGACACCATTTACTCCGGCACCGTGGGCGCGGCCATGGAGGGTTATTTGTTTGGCGTGCCGGCCATTGCGTTCTCGCAGGTCGAAAGAAACTGGGCGCATCTGGACGCAGCGGCGCGCAAGGCCAGGGAACTGGTGCTGCAAATGGCCCAGCAAAACCTCATAGGCTCCAGCGCCTGGTTGCTCAATGTCAATATTCCCAGCCTGCCCTATGAACAACTGGGCCATGTGAAGTTGTGCCGGCTGGGCCGGCGCCACGTTGCCGAGCCGGTGATCACCCAGCAAAGCCCGCGCGGCGAAACCATGTACTGGATCGGCGCGGCCGGGCCGATCAAGGACGACGCCGAGGGCACCGATTTTCACGCCACCACCCAAGGCCACATCTCCATCACCCCCTTGAAAGTCGATTTGACCGACCATGACCACCTGGGTTACTGGGCGCAAACCGCCGCCAAACTGAGCGCTGCATGAAAGAACGTCCACGCTTTCCGGCCCGGCTTGATTTTTCGGTCGGAAAACCCACGCCAAATCAGCCCGGCAGCGCGCCTGCGCGCACGCCAGTCAAAGCTGCCGCCAAAGCAAGCGTGTCCTTGGTGCCGCAGGGGCATGGCATGGACTCCAGCGCGGTGCGCATGAACATGGTGCAAAAACTCAGGCAGCAGGGCATTACCGACCCCCTGGTGCTCGAAGCCATGGGCACCATAGAACGCCACCGTTTCGTGGACAGCGCCCTGATCAACCAGGCCTATGAAGACACCAGTTTGCCTATCGGACTGGGGCAGACCATCTCCAAGCCCGGCGTGGTGTCGCGCATGGCGGAGCTGCTGCGCAATGGCGCGACCGGTAAATTGGGCCGGGTGCTGGAGATTGGCACCGGCTGTGGCTACCAGGCAGCGGTGCTCAGCCTGCTGGCCCATGAGGTTTACAGCATTGAGCGCCTGCGGGGCTTGCACGACAAGGCGCGGGAAAACCTGCGCCATTTGCGGCTGGCCAATTTGCACCTTTTGTTTGGCGATGGCATGGCGGGCTTTGAGAAAGGGGCGCCTTACGCTGCCATCATTGCGGCTGCGGGAGGCGAGGCCGTGCCGCAAGCCTGGGTGGACCAGTTGGCCGTCGGCGGGCGTTTGGTCGCACCCGTGTCGGCAGGGGCCACATCGGCTGGAAAACAGGCGCTGGTGGTGATAGACCGCACAGCCCAGGGATTACGGCAAACGGTGCTGGAGGCGGTTCATTTTGTCCCCCTAAAATCAGGCGTAGCATGAAGGAAACACGTATGAATGGTTTGATTTCTCGTCTGGGGTCGGCGCTGCTGTGGGGTACGGCTGCATTGTTGCTGGCCGGGTGCGCTGGCAAAACGCTCACGCAAGCGCCGGTGGAAGACCGGGGCACCGCCATTGGCAAGACCTTGCCGGTGGAGCCGGTGGCCGTCAAGGTGCTGCCAGGCGCTGAGAACGCAGGCAAGCCCGGTTACTACACCGTCAAACCCGGGGACACGCTGATTCGCATCGGGCTGGACAACGGCCAGTCGTCCAAAGACATTGCGCGCTGGAGCGCCCTGGAAAACCCCAATTTGATCGAGGTCGGCCAGGTGCTGCGGGTGGCACCGCCGCTGGGGCAGGTAGCTGCCTCGGGTGTGGTCACCAAGCCGGTCAGCACACCCAGTGCCAAAACAGCGGCCTTGGCTCCGGTGGGAGCAAGCGCTGCCGAAAAACCTGCGCCAGCGGCCAGTTCAGCGCCTGCACCGGCAGCGGTTGCCGCAGTTTCAGCAGCAGCGGCCACTGTTCCCGCAGCAGCTGTCACCCATGGCGAAGACGAACTGGCCTGGATCTGGCCCACCCATGGCCCGGTGCTGGCCGGTTTTGACGAGGTTAAAAACAAAGGCCTGGACATTGGCGGCACGGCGGGCGAGCCGGTGCTGGCCGCTGCCGACGGGCGGGTGGTTTATGTAGGTGCCGGGCTGCGCGGCTACGGCAACCTGATCATCCTCAAACACAACAACACCTTTCTCACCGCCTATGCCCATAACCAGACCCTGCTGATCAAAGAAGACCAGTCGGTGCGCCGGGGCCAGAAGATTGCCGAAATGGGCAACACCGACGCTGACCGTGTGAAGCTGCACTTTGAAGTGCGTCGCCAAGGCAAGCCGGTCGATCCGACCAAGTACCTGCCCCCCCGGTAGCCAGGTACTGCCGTGAAAAAGCAAGCTGTAACTGGTGCTGGCCCGGTGGCAGCACGCCCCACACACGATGGTCATGAAAATATAGAAAATATGCTTCTTGCGCACGTGGAATCTGCGCAAGAAGCTATTGAATTTGTAGCAGACAGGCCTTTTGAAGAGCTGGCCCTGTCACCCGACGTCAGCGGTGAGCCGGGCGACACGCTTTCGGTTTACCTGCGCAATGTGCGCCGGACCGAGCTGTTCACCCCCCAGGAAGAATTCGACTTTGCCACCCGCGCCCGTGCCGGTGATTTTGCGGCGCGCCAGAGCATGATTGAACACAATCTGCGCCTGGTGGTGAGCATTGCCAAGGGCTACCTTGGCCGTGGTGTGCCCTTGTCGGACCTGATCGAGGAAGGCAACCTCGGGCTCATGCACGCCATTGACAAGTTCGAGCCCGAGCGCGGGTTCCGCTTTTCGACTTATGCCACGTGGTGGATTCGCCAGTCGGTGGACCGTGCCCTGATGTACCAGGGCAGGGCGGTGCGCCTGCCGGTGAATGTGGTCAGGGAGCTGCAGCAGGTGCTGCGCGCGCGCCGGGCGCTGGAAAATGACGCAAGCTTTGTGGCCAGCCGGCCCGATGGCATTCGGGTGGAAGACATTGCTGCCCTGTTGGGCCGCGACGCGGCCAGTGTGGCAGACCTGCTGGTCATGGCTGAGATGCCCCGGTCGCTCGATGCCACCAAGGATCGAAGCGACGACACCGCAACCTTGGGCGACTCGCTGGTGGACGAGGTCACGCTGGACCCGTCGGGCGTCACCCAGAGCCATGAGGTTGAGCGTTTGCTGCAGGAATGGATGGACACCTTGAACGGGCGTGAAAAAGAAGTGCTGGAAGGGCGTTTTGGCTTGCACGACCGTGACCCCGAAACCCTGGATGTGCTCAGCGTGCGCCTGGGGCTGACCCGTGAGCGTGTGCGCCAGGTGCAAAACGAAGCTTTGCTCAAGCTAAAACGTTATTTGTCTCGCCGTGGCATCACCCGCGAAGCTTTGTTGTAAACAGGATCGGGAATTACGCTGCCAGCTTGTGGGCAAACTCTTCAAACCGGTCAATCGGCAACGGCCGGCTGATGAAATACCCCTGGTAGGCATGGCAGCCTGAGGCGGCCAGAAAATCCTGCTGGTCCTGGGTTTCGACACCTTCCGCGATCACGCCCAGCCCCAGGCTTTTGCCCAGTGCAATGATGGTTTGGGCAATCGAGGCTTCATTGGCATCGGTGAGCACGTCGCGCACGAAAGACTGGTCAATCTTCAACTGGTCCAGCGGCAGCCGTTTCAGGTAGGTCAGCGACGAATAACCGGTACCGAAATCGTCCAGAGAAAAACCAATGCCATTGGCCTTGAGCAGCAGCATTTTTGCAATGATTTCCTCCACATTGGCCACCAGCATGCTTTCGGTGAGCTCCAGTTTGAGCCGCTGCGGATTGACGTCGGTGGTTTTGACCACGCCCAGCACCTGGTCGACAAAATCGCTCTGGCTGAACTGGCGGGCACTCACGTTGACCGCCACGGTGAGGTGGTCCATCCCTGGCTGTGTTGCCCATTGGGCCAGCTGCAAACAGGCGGTTTCCAGCATCCATTGGCCCAAGGGCAATATCAAACCGGTTTCTTCGGCCAGCGGAATGAAGTCGGCCGGCGATACCATGCCGCGCACCGGGTGCAGCCAGCGCACCAGCACCTCCGCGCCGGTGAGCTGGCCTTGAGCAATCTGCGCCTGGTAGTGCAGCAAAAACTGACGGCCCTCAATGGCCACGTGCAGGTCTTTTTCCAGCGCAGCGCGCTTCATCACCACGCGCTCCATGTCCGGATCAAAAAAGCGCAGCGCGTTGCGCCCCGCGTCTTTGGATTTGTACATGGCCAGGTCGGCCTGTTTGAGCATGACCTCAACTTCGGTGGTGACGCCATCAAACAGGGTGGCCCCAATGCTGGGGGTGCTGCGGTACACCACGTCCCGCAGGTGGTAGGGCTCATTGAGTGTGTCCAGAATCTTCAGGCCGACTGCTTCGGCCTGGGTGGCGGCCTCGGCCTCGCCCGGACTCAGGTTGGCCAGCATGACGACAAACTCATCGCCCCCCAGGCGTGCGACCGTGTCTTCGGCGCGCACACAAGCGCCCAGGCGCTGCGCAACCAGCTGGAGCAACAGGTCGCCCATGTCATGCCCCAAGGTGTCGTTAAGGGTCTTGAACTTGTCAAGGTCGATAAACAAGATGGCGCCCCGGTGGCCACTGCGCGCGTTGGCGGTCATGGTCTGGCGCAGGCGGTCCAGCAGCAGTGTGCGATTGGCCAGCCCGGTCAGTTGGTCAAAGAAGGCCAGGTCTTTGATTTTCTCTTCAGCCTGTTTACGCTCGGTGATGTCGTAGTGGGTGCCGATGTAATGGGTCACCAGCCCCTGGCTGTTCTTGATGGTTGAGATGGTGAGCCACTTGGGGTAGACCTCGCCATTTTTGCGCCGGTCCCAGACTTCACCCTGCCAGCCTCCCGTGCTGTGGATGCTTTCCCACATGGCGCGGTAAAACTCGGCGTCGTGACGACCGGACTTCATCAGGCTTGGGGTTTGGCCCACGGATTCCTCGGCTGAGTAGCCAGTAATCTCAGAAAAGGCCCGGTTAACCCGCAAAATCACGCCCTGTGCGTCGGTCACGACCAGGCCTTCCTGCGACTCGAAGGCGCAAGCGGCAATGCGCAGATCGGCCTCGACGGCTTTGCGCTCGGTGACGTTGGTGACAATGCCGTGCCACAGCACCGAGCCGTCAGCTTCGCGCTCTGGCATGGCATCGCCCAGCAACCACAGATCGGGCGCACCTTCAAATTTGAGTCGGTATTCGTTGTGCCAGGGTGTGAGATTTTTGGCCGATGTTTCAATCGAGGCCAGGTGTTGTGCCAAATCATCCGGGTGCACTGCGGAAAAAATCGCCGAGGCATCGTCAGTAACCTCTTGCGGTGTGAGGCGGTAAATGTCCTTGAGAACTTCACTGGCGTAGGGTACGCAAGCGCTGCCGTCCGGGCGCCGCAGGAACTGGAACACCACGCCCGGTATGCGGCTGGCAATTTTGTGCAAACGCGCCAGGGCTTCTTCACGCTGGGCTTCTCGTTGCCCCAACGACTCCAGCAGGCGATTGAACCCCACCACCAGTTCTCCCACTTCATCCTGACTGGTCACTGGCAAAGGCTGAACCCGCTGCTGGGTGTCTGTCATGGTGGTCAGTGACCGGGTGGCGTCCACAATGGGGGCCAGCTGGCGGCGGATCATTTGCCAACTGATCCACCAGGTGAGCGTTCCGGCCAGCAGGGTCAGCAACGCTGCCGCCAGCAGCATGCGCTTTTGCATGGCGGCAATGGGGGCAAACGCCTCTTGGGTGGGGAGCGTCACGCCCAGCATCCATTGACCCGCCGGTATTTTTTTGGCCGAACCCAGCACCTCAACACCCTGTGGGTTGAGGTGTATGGC
This sequence comes from Candidatus Rhodoferax bjergmarkensis, assembly GCA_016708345.1. GTDB lineage: Bacteria > Pseudomonadota > Gammaproteobacteria > Burkholderiales > Burkholderiaceae_C > Rhodoferax > Rhodoferax bjergmarkensis. Next base: position 542,280 of record JADJFX010000002.1, on the reverse strand, counting down.
AGTGCCTTCAAAGCCCGCCACTCTGCGATCGAGTAGCGGGTTCACGCCTGCTTTTGGCAGCTCTTTCATGACAAGACTTTTGTCGGTTGCCGTCACAATCAGCCGATCCTGCGGCGAAAAAGAACGTAACCGCCCGACTTGCCGTAGTGGTTTTGCCCAATTTTGTCCAGAAAACTGGGCAAACTCAGGTTGGTGACGCCTGACAACGCACCGATGACCTGACCCTGCGGGGTGCGAACAGGCACTGTCATGCCAAACACCGGGGCTTGCAGCTTTTTACCGAAGACCGGCCGCCCTACAGTTGATTTGCCATTCCTGAGTGCGGCGGCAACGGTGTCAATGTCGAGGTAATTGGTGCCAACCCGCGTGGCCGAGCTTGGGGTTTCTGCAACTGCCGCACCGTCCAGCTGTAAAACCATCACACCGCCATTGAAAAGCTCATTCAAAAGCGGGCGTTGTTCCAGAAAAGACTGCAATTGCACTGGGTTTTCCAGCAGTGCCGGGCTCAGGCCGCTGGCCACCAGTTCCAGCCCTTTGAATCGATCAGTCAATTCTTTGTTGATTTGATCCGCGATCAGGGAAACGGTTGAAAACTGCTGCTCGCCCAGCATGGCCTGCATGTCGTCGCGCAGCGTGCGGCTGATGTAAAGGGTCAGCGTCCAGATGCTCACCACGAAAACGACCAGCGTGAACAGGGTCAGGCGGAGTTTGAGGGAGCGCGGTGCATGCATGCGCTATTTATAGCACGGTGCCCTGTTTCTTACTGCAGCGCAAAAGCCTCAAAACGCTCAATGGGCAACGGGTGGCTGAAGAAGAAGCCTTGGTAAGCGTGGCAGCCTGAGGTGGCCAAAAAATCGCGCTGAACCTGTGTCTCAACCCCTTCGGCAATCACCCCCAGCCCCAGGCTCTGGGCCAGCGCCACAATGGTTTTGGCGATGGCTGCATCATTGGGGTCCACCAGCACGTCGCGCACAAAAGACTGGTCGATTTTGAGCTGGTCCAGAGGCAGTCGCTTGAGGTAAGAAAGCGAAGAATAACCAGTGCCAAAGTCGTCCAGCGAGAAGCCGATGCCATAGGCTTTGAGTGCAATCATTTTGGCAATGATTTCCTCCACATTGGCCACCAGCATGCTCTCGGTCAGCTCCAGCTTGAGGCGCTGCGGATTGGCCCCTGTGCGCGCCAGCACCGCCAGCACTTGCTCGACAAAATTGCTTTGTCTGAACTGGTGCGCGCTCACGTTGACGGCCACCGTCAGGTGCTGCATGAAAGGCTGCGTGGCCCACAGCGCCAGTTGGGCGCAGGCTGTTTCCAGCACCCAGTGGCCCAAGGGCAAAATCAAACCGGTTTCCTCGGCCAGCGGGATAAATTCTGCGGGTGACACCATGCCGCGCTGCGGATGCAACCAGCGCACCAGCACCTCGGCACCGGTCACTTGACCTTGGCTCCCCACTTGGGCTTGGTAGTGCAGCAAAAACTGATTGCTCCGGATCGCTTCGTACAGGTCTTTTTCAAGGGCTACGCGTTGCAAAACCACGGTTTCCATTTCGGGGTCGAAGAAGCACAGGGCATTGCGTCCGCCTTCCTTGGTCCGGTACATGGCCAGGTCGGCCTGTTTCATCAGGTCATCCATGGTGGCGGTGCTGCCGCGAAACAAAGTAGCGCCCACACTGGCCGTGCTGCGGTAGGTCAGTTCGCCAAACTGATAGGGTTCACCCAGCGCAGCAAGAATTTTTTTGGCAATCGTTTTGGTGTGGGTGCCGACCTCGACATCGTCGGTGCCGAGGCTGGCCAAAATCACCACGAACTCGTCGCCGCCCAACCTGGCCACGGTATCGCCTTCGCGCACGCAATGTGTCAGGCGCTGAGCCACTTGCCTCAGCAATACGTCACCTGCGTCATGGCCTTGCGTGTCGTTGAGGGTTTTGAAGTTGTCCAGATCAATGATCAAAAGCGCGCCATAGCTGGCGCTGCGTTCGCTGACCGCCATGGCCTGCTTGAGCCGGTCGAGCAACAGTGTGCGGTTGGGCAGGCCTGTGAGCTGGTCAAAAAAGGCCAGCTCTTCAATTCGCTCCTGCGACTTTTTGCGTTCGGTGAGGTCGCGCAAGGCGCTCACAAACAGCGTGCCGTGTGCGGTTTCTATCCGGCTCAGGCTTATTTCGACATCACACTCGCTGCCATCTTTTCGTCGCGCTGTCACCGCCACGTGTCCGTCGCGCCGGGTTTGGGCGGAGGCGGTGAACTCGTCGCGCAGTTTGGGGTGCGTGAAGTGGGCGCTGTCCGGCACCAGAAGCTCGATGGACTGACCCAGCAGCTCCTGCACGGTGTAGCCCAGCAGTCGTTCGACCTGCAGGTTGGTCTGGACGATGGTGCCTTGGGCGTCGCTGATCAGTTGAGCATCCGGGCTGGCGTCAAAGATGGCATGCTGTCGCGCCTGGCTGGCTTGCAGGGCTTGGTGCTGCTCGGCGGCAAGCTGCGCCATGGCACGGTGGCGGCGTTGGTAGAGGTACAGTGCCAGCATGCCCCCCAGCGTCAGCACACCAAAGATCAACCCATGCATTTGCAGGTTGGAGCGCCAAGGTGCGTAGATGGCAGTCAGGTCGCGCGAAACGGCCACCACCAGCGGCTTGTCCATGCCCAAACTGGCGGGTTGTATGGAGCGAAATGCGACCCAGCGCTTCTCGTGGAGGGATTCAGCCGCGTCTGCCATCACACTCACGCTTTGCCCGCTGGCGCGATGCTGCGAGAACAAACTGCCCGGTACCGCCAAATCTTTACCCACCAAGTCCTTGCGTTCTGGCTCCATGAAAAAAAGTATTCCGTCGCCATGGACCATGGTGGCCCGTGCGTCGGGCGCGTAGAGCACGGATTCGAGCTGAACCTTGGCAAACTCGGGGTGAATTGAGGCGTATATCACGCCGGCAAACTCGCCTTGGGGGCCGGTCACAGAGCGTGCCAGTGCTGCGGTATAGCTGTTGATCAGCGACTTGATGGGGGCAATCAGGTAAAGCGTTTGCGGCGCATTGTTTTTGGCCGCCAGCTGGAACCATTGCCGATGCGACAGGTCGGCACCCACCAGTGCCGCATTGTTGGAGGCACCAATGTGGCCGTTCGCATCTACCACCAGCAGCGTGCGAACGCCGGGCAGGGTGTCGCTGAAAACCTTGAGCCGCTGGTTGATTGACTGGTTGAGCCGGGATAAATTTTGCCCGGACAGCACACCTTTTTTGGTCTGTGGCTGCTGCAAATCGTCGCGCACGCTCTCCAGCGCCTTGTTGGCCGAAGCAATCTGAGGCACCAGGTTTTTCTCAATGATCTCGGTTTGCTGGGTCAGCCGCAAGCGTTCATCAGCCTCAATCTGTCGGTATTCCTCGTACTGGGTGTAAGCGATAAAACCCCCGAACACCAGCAAAAACCCGAGCAAAAACAGCCACTCCATCAGCTGGCGGTGGCGATAAACAGGTTGGGGCGCGGTCATTGGCAGCTTTTCAGGCACAGAACAAGCGCTGCGACACGCGACGGTTGGTTCTCATGCGGTTGAACTTCAGAGGGGGCAAGTTTGTGGCCGGACCTGCGCATGCCATAGGGCTTGTCCATGAATAAGCAGTCCATTTGGCCGCCTGATTTGGGATGCAATGCGAGGCGCAAAACGTGCTGTTCAGCTCGGCTGCATAAGTGCTTTGCAACGACACAGTGCGACTAAAGCAGGTGAGCCAAATGAGCATGTTGTTTGTGGACAAGCCCTCAGTGCTGCAAAACAAGGCGCATGGCCCCAGACCCTGCAACGCGGGTGCTGGCCAGGACGGGCTCAGCGAGCGAAGCGCCGGGCCACAGGTGTCTGGCCGGGTTTAGAGTGAGAGAGACGGGGATGAGATTGAACACGGAGCCACCACCTTTGTCCTTGGAGGACTTTTCGTTAACAGCTTCGTGGTCAGGGTGAGCCGACCACGTGCTGCGCAACGAGGCGTGTTCCGGGCCTCAAGAAAACTGGCACCGGGCGCAGGGGAGCCAGTTCTTCAAGTAGCCTTATTTATAGCAGGGTTGTTTGTTGAAAATAAATAGGGCCGATAGTGATTAGGGTTTTTGGTCTCAGTGTTTTCCCTAGCGCGCAAGGCCAGCCAATCAGCCAATCAGCCAATCAGCCAATTTTGCTATTTGTTTTATAGCTGTCTGCGCAGGTTTTATATGCGCTACAGGCTAAAACGGTATAAATTCCGTATAAACCAAGCGCATCTCTCGTCGCCATCGCCTGCCCAGCCAGATTCGTCAACCAGACATATCCTTGCAAATGCTCCAATAGATGGTCAATTTGCATAGATGTTTGAAAGAACTGCTTTTGATGCACCAACGTGGTGAACGCCTGATCAACGCCGCGCCCGCCTTCACGGTGCCGGGCTTTTACCGCACCTGCGGCGGGGCCGGATCGCTACCCGTTAAGCGACGCCGTGGAGGCGATTGGGGCATATGGTGTGAGGTGCAAAAAGTCCAGCCCGGCAAAGCGCTTGAAATCGCCATCGAACGACACCAAGCGGCAGTTGCTGCCCATAGCGAAAGCGGCAAGGTAAGCATCGGTCCAGAGCCGATGGGCAAAACCCGGCGCACAGGTCAAAGCGCAGTAGGTGTCATCAAGCTGCGGCGGCTCAGGTTGCCAGCGGATGATGGGCAATGCCAAAAATTGCCGATAGATGATCCAGGCTTCATGCGGGCTAAGTGGGTTTGGTAGCGCACTGGCGTTGCTGCTCAGGCGCAAAAAACCATTTGCGGTAATGCGGCAAAAGGCGCGGCTTTGCACCGTGGCATCAGACCAATAACGGGCGGCCACCGGGTGATGCACATGACGCTTGTCCACCAGGGCAAGCCAGACGTTGACATCGAGAAGATCGTTCATTGGCCACCTTGTCCCTTGAGTACCCGCTGGTATTGCGCCAAGTCTTGCTCGTTCAGAATGTCATGGAGCTGTGCATTGGTGAGGTAAGGGGTAACGGAGCCGTCGGCCTCGCGGGCAATGGGAATCGGATAAGCAGGAGCCTTGTCCGTCACTATTGAAGTGCCCGCAACGCGTTTAATCGCAATGGGCGGCGGGTCCGGTGGCTGCAGTGACTTTGGATCCGTTACGCCAGCCGCCAGGCCGCGCTGAATCAACTGGGTGACCAGTTCCTTGAGCTTCATGCCGTTGAGTGCTGCCTGAGCTTTGAGCTGGCGGAAGGTTTCGTCGGGCAGGTCTAGCGTAGTACGCATAAAAACGCCTTTACGTAAAAAAATTACATGATACGGGGTATTACCGACCACAATTCGCTGCTCGGGCACCCGGTGGCAAGGGGGAGGGCGAGTTGAGAGGGGTTTGTGATTGAAAACCTGATCAACGCCGCGCCCGCCTTCACGGTGCCGGGCTTTTACCGCACCTGCGGCGGGGCCGGATCGCGACCCGTTAAGCGACGCCGTGGAGGCGATTGGGGCACAGGCGTTGGCTGAAATGCTGTCAAAACTGGCTTGAATTACGCTTTATTTGCTACACAATTTATAGCTGCTTGCGCACATTCCACGTGCGGTAAAGCCCAATTTGCGTCTATAAAACTAAAAACTCAAAGCCTCACCCGCCGCAATGACCTGCACCGCCAGATCGGCCAGTTTGATGCGCTGGCTGCGGGCTGATTTGCGCAGCAGCTCAAAGGCGTCGCTGCGTTTGAGGTGGTGCTGCATCATGGTAATGCCCACGGCAATGCTGATGTCGCGCTCGTTGTTCAGTGCCGCCTGCAACTGCTGGCGGGTGGTGCGCAAATCCGAAAGTTCGTTGGCGCGTGCCAGGGCGGCCTCAATCACCGGAATCAGCTGGGTAACCTCTTGGGGTTTGACGATATAACCCAGTGCGCCGCAAGCGGTAGCTTGTGCCACCATGTCGGGGTCACTGTAAGCGCTGAGCATGATGAAGGGGATGTGGTCGAGTTCGCGCAGGCGCTGGGCCAGACTCAGGCCGCCCTCGCCGGGCATGCGCACATCCAAAATGGCCAGATCAGGCCGTGCACCGCTGGCCAGCCAGGCGCGCGCTTCCTCGGCGGATTCGGCGCTGGTAATGTGGTAACCAGCGTCGCGCAGGCCGCCGGACATCATGGCCAGCACCAAGCGGTCATCGTCAACCAGCAGAATTTGTTTGGTCGCTAGGGGCGCATCAGTCTTATGGTTGGTAGTCATGGTTTTTTTCTGGTTCAAGTTCGAGTGAAATGACGGGGGGTGCCAGCTCAAGCAAGGTTACGACCTCGCCGTTGTGCTGCGTGCTGGCAAGGGTAGCACCGTGGTGGGGCAGCAAGGCCCGCACCAGCTGCAATCCGTTGTGGTGGGGGCTGCCCACGGTCTGCACTGGGAGCTGGCCCGCGTTGGTGATGCTGATTTGCACCACACTGGCCGCAGTGCCTGGCTCCAGCATGACGCTGACCTTGCCCTGCGCCTTGCCGCCGTGTTTGATGGCGTTCAAAATCAGTTCGTTGAGCACCAGGGCAATAGGCACGGCCTCACTCTCGGCCACAACATATTTGCCGCACCACTGCGGGGGCAGGTTCAGGGCGACGGGGGTTTGCCACAGGGTTTGAAGCTCTCCGCCAATGGCGACGATCAGCTCACACAGCCTGACCTGCGGTGACCCGGTGCGCCCGTGCAATCCGTGGATGATGGAGATGCCTTGCACTTGCCCGATGGCCTGGTTGATGGTGTCGGCCGTTTCGGGGTGATGTTTGGCAAACTGGCGCAGCAGCCCCGTAATGCCTTGCAGATTGTTTTTGATGCGGTGGTGTACTTCGCGCACCAGCGTCTCGCGCAATATGGCCTCGTCAATCAGGCGCTGCTGTTCCTGCAGGTGGCTGTGGGTTGCATCGGTGAAGTTGCCCACAAAATGCGTGACTTGGTTGCCTTGGTCTGTGACGCTTGAAATGGTGACCTGAGCGGCATAGTTTTCGCCATTTTTGCGGCGCTGCCACAGCTCACCCTGCCAATGGCCGGTGCGCTCAATCTCGTCCCAGATGGCCTTGTAAAAGTCGGCCGGATGGCGGTCTGACTGGAGGATGCTGACGGACTTGCCTTCGGCCTCTTGGGCGCTGAACCCGGTGATTTTGGTGAAAGCATGGTTGACCCGCAAAAAATGCAGTGCGGTGTCCATCACCACAATGCCTTCCTGCGACTCGAAGGCCACGGCGGCAATGCGCAACTCCTGCTCGGTCTTTTTGCGCAGGGTGATGTCGGTGGCAATGCCGCAGACGGCGTAGATTTCGCCGCTGCTGCGGCGCAGGGGGAATTTGACCGAAAGGTAGGTGTGAAACCCGTCACCGTGCGGCACCTGCTCCTCCACTTCGAACGACTGGCCCGTTTGTGCAACGCGCTGGTCTGTTTGCACAAAGGTGCGTGCCACCTCTGGGGGGAATAGATCAAAATCCGTCTTGCCCTGTATGTCAGGGGTGGTTTTCTCGGGGGCGGTGTCATGAAACAAGGCCTTGAAGGGTCGGTTGGCGTAGATGTACTGACCCGTCAGATTTTTCATGTAAATCATGGTGCCAGAGTTGTCCGTGATGGCGCGCAGGCGTTCTTCACGCTCCTGCAGGGCCGCGTCGCGTTTGGCGACGGTCTTCATCAGGTGGTTGAAGCCGGTGATCAGTTCGCCAATCTCGTCCTGCCGGGTGACGGGCAGGGGCTGCGGCGGCAGCTTTGAAACCGACATATTGGCCAGCGCACTCGCAGCCGTCAGCAGGGGGGCCAGCTGGCGTTTGAGCATCCACCAGGTCAGGGCACCCGCCAGCAGGGTCAGCAATGCCGTGGCCCACAGCATGCGTTGCTGCAAGGCGTAAAGCGGGGCAAAGGCTTCTTCAGTAGGCAGCTGAACCCCAACATACCAATCTGCCAAGGGGACTGCGGCCGCCGAGGTCAAAACCTTTACGCCACGAACATTGACCAAAATGCCGGAGCCTTCGAAGCCCTGAACGTAGCGGTCGATCAGCGGCGTGGTACCGGGTGGCGGCAGTGCCCCCATGATGCGGCTTTTGTCGGTGGCGGTGACCACCAGACGGATCTTTTTGTCCACGAGTACGTAGCCGCCGGTCTGGCCATAGCGGCTGCCGGTAATCTGGTCCAGAAAATTGGGTTTACCCAAGTTGGTCACCCCGCTCAGAGCCCCAATAATCTGGCCTTGGGCATCACGAAGCGGCACGGTCATGCCAATGACCGGCGACTTCAGCTTTTTGCCCATGACCGGACGGCCCACGCTGGCTTGCCCGTTTTTCAAGGCGCTGGCAATGGTGTCAATGTCCTGGTAGTTTTGGCCGATGCGTCCAGTTGCATGGGGCGTATCGGCCAGCGCTGTGCCGTCAGGCCCGACAACAATCACGCCGCCGTTGAAGTTGCGCACAAAAATGGGCAGTTGTTCCAAATAGGTCTGCAGGGCTGCCTGATCGCGCATCAGCGCCGGGTTCATGTGCTGTGCAACGGCATTGAGCACCGCCAGCCGCTCGGCGATTTCGTCATTGATGTGGGTTGCCATCGTTGACACCATCGAAAATTGCTGCTGACTCAACATGCGCTCGATGTCTTCTCGCAGCTCCGCCCGGGCAAACAGAAACAGCGACCACAGACTGACCAGGAAGATGCTCAGGGTGGCCAGTGTGATGCGGGTTTTGAGAGACCGCCGGTGGGAAATCATCAAAGTCATGCGGGGTTGGAGATCAATCCCTCACTATAACGATGGCACCCAGTCGCCGTCTTCCCGTGCGGCCCCGTGCGATCGGGGACAATCACGCCATGACAGACGAAATTCAAAAAACTGACCTTTCTCCAACCGATTTTCCGCCCGACTCTCCCTCTGGCTATGCGCCTGATTGGCTCTTGGTGGAGTCGCTTGACTTGGAAGCCCAAGGCGTGGCGCACCGGCCGGATGGCAAAGTGGTGTTCATCAAGGGTGCCTTGCCTTTTGAGCAGGTGAGCGCCACCATCCATCGCAAGAAAAACAACTGGGAGCAGGGCGCGGTCACCCAAATTCACCGCGAGTCTTCCCAGCGCGTGAAGCCCGCTTGCCCCCACTTCGGGCTGCACGAGGGGGCCTGTGGCGGCTGCAAGATGCAGCATCTTCATGGGGCCGCGCAGGTGGCCGTCAAGCAGCGGGTGCTGGAAGACAACCTGTGGCATTTGGGCAAGGTCAAAGCCGACAATATTTTGCGTCCGATCGAAGGTCCGACCTGGGGCTACCGCTACCGGGCACGCATTTCGGTGAAATTCGTGCGTAAAAAGGGCACCGTGCTGGTGGGTTTTCACGAGCGCAAAAGCGGCTACGTGGCCGACATGAAAGAGTGCCCGATTTTGCCGCCGCACGTCAGCGCCTTGTTGCTGCCCTTGCGCGCGCTCATCACCAGCATGGACGCCATAGAAACTTTGCCGCAGATCGAGCTGGCCTGTGGCGACACGGTCACCGCGCTGGTGCTGCGCCACATGGAGCCCTTGAGCGCGGGCGACCTGGAGCGCCTGCGTGCGTTTGCCCACACCCACACGTGTGTTCAGTGGTGGTTGCAGCCCAAGGGGCCGGAGACGGTGCATCTGCTGGACGAAGGTGGCGAAGTGCTGGCTTATGACTTGCCCGAGTTTGGCATCCACATGCCGTTCAAGCCGACCGACTTTACCCAGGTCAACCCCTACATCAACCGGGTGCTGGTGTCGCGCGCCTTGCGACTGCTGGCGGTGCAAAAGCATGAGCGGGTGATTGACTGGTTTTGCGGGCTGGGCAACTTCACCTTGCCGCTGGCCACCCAGGCGCGCGAGGTGCTGGGCGTGGAGGGCAGTGAGGCGCTGGTGGCCAGGTCGCGCCAAAATTACAAGCAAAATTGGGCTCTGGCGCAGGTAGAACGTGCGCTGGAAGCTACTAAATTTGTAGCAAGAAACCTCTTTGAAATGACGCCTGAACTGCTGGTGCAAGACGGTGCAGCCGATAAATGGCTGGTGGACCCGCCGCGTGAGGGGGCTTATTCGCTGGTGCAGGCGCTGGCGGCTTTGCACCAGCAAACGCTGGACCCAGTCAATCACCCGCCCACGCCAGGTGCAAAGGGCTGGACGCCGCCCAAGCGGATTGTGTACGTGAGCTGCAACCCGGCCACGCTGGCGCGTGATGCCGATGTGCTGGTGCATCAGGCCGGTTACCGTTGCAGCACGGCCGGGGTGGTGAACATGTTCCCGCACACTGCCCACGTGGAGAGCATGGCGGTGTTTGACCTGCAGGATTAACGCGAGTTATACCGCGCGGGGCGAACTCAGTGCGCGGCAGGTTTTTCTGCTGGCTTGGCTTCTGGTTTAGGTTTGGCTTCGGCCGGTGCTGCGGTCTTGCTGGCTGCGGGTTTGGCCTTGGCGTCACCGGTTTTTGCTTTGGTATCGCCTGACTTGGCGGTGCTGGCGCCATGGCCGTCAGGCCCAGGCTTTTCTTTGGTGGCGTTGGCCTTGGCTTTGGGGTCGTCGATGAACTCTTCGGTGGGTTGGTGCGCCGGTGCCACCACCGATGCCTTTGCGCCTTCAATCTTGTTCTCGCGCATGTAAACGTCCATGTCTTTCCAGCCGGTGAACATGTCGGCTTTGGAGGCATTTTCATTGAGCGTGTAGCAGTCTTCAATGCTGCGCAGGCCGTATCGGCAGGCACCGCCAATGGCTTTGGCCTCGGCCTCGCGCTGGGCGATTCTGGGGTCAGGCCCCAAGCCGGGTATTTCGCAGCCGGCCAGCAGCAGGGCCGTGGCGGTGATCAAGAGGCGAAGGATCGTGGCTTGCAGTGAGGGCATATGGGTTGATATCGGCAAATTGAGCGCAGCATTGAGCGTGGAACCATGAATTTAAGCCAAGAAAAAGGGGCCAACAAGGCCCCTTTTATAAGTTGGCAACTGGCCGCGCCAGATCAATCGCGCTCGCCGCCAAAAATGCCCAGCAAGGCCAGCAAGCTCTGGAACACATTGATGATGTCCAGGTACAGGGCCAGTGTGGCGCTGATGTAATTGGTTTCGCCGCCGTCCACAATCTGTTTCAGGTCATACAGCATGAAGGCGCTGAACACACCAATGGCCGCTACCGAGATGGCCATCATGGCCGCCGTGGAGCCGACAAACACATTGATGATGCCGCCAATCATGATGGCAATGGCACCCACAAACAGCCACTTGCCCATGCCCGAGAGGTCACGCTTGATCACGCTGGACAGGCTGGCCATCACAAAAAACACGCCAGCCGTGCCGCCAAACGCGGTCATGATCAGGTCAGGCCCGTTTTTGAAGCCCAGCACCATGGCGATCATGCGCGAGAGCATCAAACCCATGAAAAACGTGAAACCCAGCAACACCGGCACGCCGGTAGCGGAGTTCTTGGTTTTTTCGATGGCGTACATAAAGCCGAACGCGCCACCCAAAAACACAATCATGCCCAATCCACCGCCCAGTGACTGGGTGATGCCGGTGGCCACGCCCAGCCAAGCGCCCAGCACGGTGGGAATCAGGCTCAGGGCCAGCAGCCAATAGGTATTGCGCAGAACCTTGTTGCGCTCCTGGGCCGTGCTGACGTAGCCATAGTCACGGTCAATGGTTTGAATGTTGTCTGTCATAGGTAAACTCCTTCAAAAACTGCAAGCTGCAGATAAGTTCATTTTAGGGTGATTCAAGGGCTTGCAATCAAATCATTCACACAAGCACATGCTTTGTATGGAATTATGGGTGTGATCAATGGCAACAAGCATGTAATGACTGGCAATTTACCCCCTCCAACGCCTGAAAATCAGGCCGACCTGGCCAGCGCGCCAGTGCGCCCGCGCTGGCAACGTGTGCTGTGGGCGCTGACGGGCGGCATCGCCCTGGCCCTGGGGGTGATCGGCATCGTGCTGCCCTTGTTGCCGACCACGCCGTTTGTCTTGCTGGCGGCTTTTTGCTTTGCGCGCAGCAGCGTGCGCTACGAGCATTGGCTGTTAACCCATCCGCGTTTCGGCCCCATGGTGCATGACTGGCGCGCTTACCGGGCCGTGCCGCTGCGGGCCAAACAGCTGGCTTGGGTGATGATGGTGGCCAGTTCGGCGCTGGCTTGGTGGACGCTGCCTGCGCGCGTGCACTGGATACCGGCAGCTTGCTGCGCGGTGGTGGCCCTGTGGCTGTGGCGCTTGCCCACGCGCGTTGAAACGCCGCCGCATGGCGACAAAACAACATGAGTTTTTCAGCTGACAGCATGGGGCGGACAAGCTCGCTAAACTGAACACTTTGTTTACCCGTCACGAAACAAAGGGCTGACGATGACGAAACCCTCGGGGCCCATGAACGCGAAAGTTAGCCAGCTGGTGAATCTGGTGCGCTCGCTTGGAACGCCGGTCACACCCGACGGGCAGGGCAAGCGGTCAGGCGGATTGTCCTTCTACATGGCGGTGGCACTCACAGCCATGGCGCTGGTGGCGGGCCTGCTGGCCACTGTGGGTGCTGTGGTGTACTTGCAGGGCACGCTTGACCAAGCGGCCAAAGTCCAGTTTGACCAGCGTGTGGCGCGCATCAAAGCAGAAATCTCCCTCAAATTTGAACAGCCAATGGCGGGCTTGGCGGGGCTGCGCAGCAGCTATGCAAGCAAGCTGGCCTCCTTGGACGCTACGCTATTGACGCAGGCGGAGTTTGAGGCCGCGCTGAGCGTGCGTGATCTGCCGCGCGAGTTTCCGGGTGTTCGGTCTTTCACTTTCCTGGAGCGTGTTCAGCGTGCCGACTTGGGTGCCTTTGTCCAGCGCATGCAATCGCAGTGGGGGCCAGATTTTGCCGTGCGCAGCAGTGGCGCAGCGCCTGACCTGCTGGTGGTCAGCAAGGTCGCTCCCTTGGTGCCCAACCATGTCGTGGTGGGCTTTGATGCAGGTCAGGACCCGGTGCGCCGTGAGGCTGCACAGCGTGCCATGGCCAGCGGACAAGCCACCGTGTCCGGCCCCATTAACCTGCTTTTAGGTAAGAACCGCACGCAAGGATTTTTGGTTTTTCTGCCGGTGTACCGCGAGGGTGCAGCGCCGGTGCTGGCCGACGGGCGGGCCGCTACGGTGCTGGGCTTGCTGGTGAGTCCGGTTGCCATCACAAAATTGTTTTTTGACGCGGGTGAAGCATCGAACAGCAAGCTGAATTTTTCTGTCTTTGATGGCAGTCGTCTTGAGCAGGATACTTTGGTTTACGACGACGCTGTGCAGCGCGCTGCATCCACAGCTCAATCCACTACAGCATCGCTCAATACAGCTGCCGTTTTTGTACCCAAGTTCACGGTGGACGAGGCGTTAAACGTTGGCGGGCGGCTTTTTACCCTGCGCATTGACTCCACCCCGGAATTTGAGTCGGCGCAAGATCGCTCAAGTCTGGCTGTGACCGCATTGGGTGGTGCTGCGATCAGTTTTCTATTGGCTTTGTCGGTATGGTTGCTGGCAGCAGGGCGCTTGCGGGCGCAAAATCTTGCGGGCCGAATGACGGTTGAGTTAGACCAGCTGGCCAAGGTTGTGCGCCACACCGACAGTGTGGTCGTGCTGACTGATACCCATGGGCAGATAACGTGGGTCAACGATGGCTACACCCGGTTGACCGGGCGCACGGTAGACGATGTCAAGGGCACGACTGCGCTTGCACTCATTCTTCAAGACCGAACGCCACCAGAAACATTGCAACGCTTGACACAGCACGCCCGCCGGGGGGAGGCGTTTCGGGGCGAGGTGGTTGTGCGTGGCGCAGACCTGCAGGACCGCTGGTTGGACCTGGAACTTCAGCCCAACCTTGACGCCATGGGGCAAAGCGCCGGATTCATGCAGATAGGTACCGACATCACGGCGCAAAAGCGGGCGCAGCAGCGCCTGGAGGCGGCCATGCGCGATGCCAAGGCACTGCTGAGCACGTTTGAGATGCATGCCATCGTGTCGGTGGCAGACTGCTCTGGCAACATCATTGACGTTAATCCGGCTTTCTGTGAGATCTCTGGCTATGCGCGCGAAGAGCTTCTGGGTCACAACCACCGCATGGTCAGCTCCGGCACCCATCCCCCTGAGTTTTGGGCCGCCATGTGGGCCGACATTGCCACGGGCAAGTCGTGGCGTGCTGATGTGTGCAACCGCAAAAAGAATGGTGAGCTTTATTGGGTTGACAACATCGTGACCCCCTTTCTTGGCGAATATGGCTTGGTCGAACGCTATGTGTCTGTACGCAATGACATCACGGCGCGCAAGTCGGCTGAATTGGCGCTCGCCGCCAGCGAGGCGTTCTTGGTGCGGGCCGGACGCATCGCGGGCGTGGGTGGGTGGCGCGTTGACCTGGTCAAAGGCAAGATTGAATGGTCTAAAGTGACCCGGCAAATTCATGACGTGGCAGAAGACTTTGAGCCCGATCTGGCCACCGCCATCAACTTTTACGCCCCTGAGGCACGCCCCGTCATTGAACGGGCGGTTGAAATTGGCATGCGCGAGGGCAAAGGCTGGGATCTGGAGCTGCCCTTTATTACCGCCATCGGCCGCCAGATATGGGTGCGCGCCGTGGGAGAGGTTGAATTTGAGAACGGCAAGCCGGTGGCCTTGGTGGGGGCGTTTCAAGACATTACCGAGCGGCGCAACCGGGACCAGGAACTGCATTTGCTGGAAGCCTGCGTCAGCCGCATCAACGACTCGATTCTGATCACCAAGGCCAACTTCAGCAACGCAAATGGCCCCGAAATCGTGTTTGCCAACCCCGCCTTTGAGGTGCTGACCGGTTTTTCTACCGCCGAGGTGATCGGCAAAACCCCGAGAATTTTTCAAGGGGTTGACACCGATCGCGCGGAGCTGGCAAGGATCAAGGCAGCCCTCATGCGGGGCGAATCGCTTCGCACGGAGCTACTTAATTACTCAAAAACGGGGCAGCCCTATTGGATTGAAATTGACATCTCACCGGTCAGGTCGGCTACCCAGGAGATAACGCATTTTGTAGCGGTGGAGCGCGATGTGACCGAGCGGCGTCAGCACTCTGCCGCGCTGCGCGAAGCGGTGACGCGGGCCGAGCAGGCCACCGAATCCAAGGGTCAGTTTTTGGCCACCATGAGCCATGAAATTCGCACGCCCATGAATGCCATCATCGGCATGCTGACGCTCTTGCACCGCACAAATCTTTCGCCGCAGCAGCTGGACTATGCCGAAAAGTCGCAAAACGCAGCGCTCTCACTGCTGGGCCTGATCAACGACATTCTCGACTTTTCCAAAGCAGAAGCAGGCAAGATGACGCTTGACCCGCAGCCTTTTACGGTGAGCAAACTGATGCGCGATCTGGCCGTTATTTTGTCAACCAGTGTGGGTGCAAAGGACATCGACGTGCTGTATGACATTGACAGCGCCATCCCACCGGTGCTGCTGGGCGATGCCATGCGCCTGCAGCAAGTGCTGATCAACCTGGGGGGCAACGCGGTCAAGTTCACGGCGCAAGGGCAGGTGGTGGTGTCGCTGCGCCTTCAAGACGTGGCGCAAGGCCTTGCCCGCATCGACTTTTCGGTCAAAGATTCCGGCATTGGCATTGCACCGCAGAACCAGTCCCGAATTTTCGCCGGGTTTTCGCAAGCCGAAGCGTCGACCACCCGCAAGTTTGGCGGCACCGGGCTGGGTTTGGCAATTTGCAAGCGCTTGATTGAGCTGATGGGTGGTCAATTGGTGCTCACCAGCGCCTTGGGTCAAGGCAGTATGTTTAGCTTCTCGCTGGTGCTGCCTGTGGTGACCAGTGTGCCGCAAGAGCTGGCCTTGGCACCGCGTTTGAGTGTGCCGGTGCAGCGCGTGCTGGTCATCGACGATAACCCGCTCGCCTGTGAACTTGCAGCGCGCATGGTCCGCGCCTGGAACTGGCCTTGTGAGTGCGTCCACAGTGGCGAGCAAGCGCTGGCACTGATAGGCGAGCGCACAGTTGGTGCTGCATTTGCCTTTGATGTTATTTATGTGGATTGCCAACTCCCCGGCATGGATGGCTGGGAAACCGCAAAGCGCATTCGTGCGCTCAGTGCAGCGCAGGGCACCAATGGCACACAAGACGAACAAGGCGCACAAAATGTGGCCATCATCATGGTGTCAGGCAACAGCCGGGATTCGCTGTCAATGCGTACCGAGGCGGAGCAGGCCATGCTCAACGGATTTTTGGTCAAACCTTTCACAGCATCGGGTTTGCTTGAAGCTGCGCTGCCATCCGGGGTGCGGCAAGTGGGTGTTCGCAAGGGTAACCGCCCGCCAGCCAGCCAGCGCCGTCTGAGCGGAATGCGCATTTTGGTGGTGGAAGACAACCAAATCAACCAGCAAGTGGCCGAAGAACTGCTCAACTGCGAAGGCGCTGTCGTCTCCCTGGCGGCCAATGGCCAGCTAGGGGTGGACGCAGTAAGGTTCGCCAATCCGCAATTTGACGTCGTGCTGATGGACCTGCAAATGCCGGTCATGGATGGTTTTACCGCGACCCGCACGATCCGCGAGCAGCTGGGGCTCAGGGCATTGCCCGTTATTGCCATGACCGCCAACGCCATGGACTCCGATCGTGACGACTGCCTGGCCGCAGGCATGAATGCGCATGTTGGCAAACCGTTTAATTTGAATGTGCTGGTCAAAACGCTGCTCAACCATTGCCAACCAGGGGTAAAAAATCAAGCTCAAGCCTGCGAAGGCAGCGCTGTGGAACCGACGCCAGCGCCAGCGGCCTCGTTGCCAGGCCAGCCAAGTGGCATTGACCTTGCAGGAGCGCTGGACCGGCTGTCGGGCATGGATTCACTCTACCTGCGCGCGGCCAAAGAGTTTGTCAAAGTCATCCCCACCGTGATGGAAGAATTCATGCCCTTGCTGCATGCCGACAGCAAGCGTGCGACGATGCAGATGCACAGCCTCAAAGGCAATGCCGCCATGCTGGGCGCCACTGCGCTCACCGAGCTGACGGGGCAGCTGGAAAAAATGTGCAAATCTGGTTCCACTGTGGATGAAATCTCAGTGCAGCTGCCCCACTTGGAGCGCACGTTGCATGCAACGCTGATGGACTTGCAAGCCGTTATAGGCCAGTTGGAGCAGGGCGCACAGCCCGCTGCCCTAGTTAGAGCGCCCGTCAGCGTGGCAGTGCCTGAACCCGGTGCTATCCTGAACCCGGACGGCCCCGGTGCTGCAATTGCGCTGAAGGCTCAACTGCAGGCGCTGGCTGGCTTGCTTGCCAATTCGGATTTGGCCGCGCTGACCCTGTTTGCCCAGGTGCGGGGCACGATTGCACCCGATCTGCAATCGCAGGTTGATTCCTTGGCAGATTCTCTGGAAAATCTTGACCTTGAGTCGGCGCATGCCCAGTGCCTGGCCTTGATCGGGGCACTTGCCACAACATAACAGGTAGGGAACTTATGAACTTTGATGCGCCTGCGGGTGAGACCATCAGTGTCAAGCCTAAATTGCTGATCGTGGATGACCAAGCCATCAATGTGCAGCTTGTTCTGCGAGCATTCGCCGACGATTTTCAGATTTTCATGGCCAATAACGGCCAAAAAGCCTTGGAAATTTGTGCAACGCAACTGCCCGATCTGGTGTTGCTCGATGTGATGATGCCCGCCATGGACGGCTACGAGGTCTGTCGTCACCTTCGTGCTGACCCCCTCACGGCGGGCATTCCGGTGATTTTTGTGACCGCCCATACAGATGAAGCCTCGGAAGAGCTGGGCCTGGATGCCGGGGCGGTGGATTTTGTCTCCAAACCGATCAACGTGAAAATCCTTCGGGCGCGGGTCAATACGCATGTCAGGCTCAAGCTGCAGTCCGATATGTTGCACAGCCTGGCGTTTGTCGATGGCCTGACCGGGGTGCGCAACCGCCGCTATTTTGACGAGCAACTGGCGATTGAAGTTGCTCGGGCGCAGCGCAACAAGCAAGCACTCAGCCTCATCCTGATGGATGTTGATTTTTTCAAACGTTTTAATGACCATTACGGCCACCAGGCGGGTGATGACTGCCTCAAGCAGTTGGCCAAAACCTTTCAAACCTGTTTGAAGCGCCCGGCCGATTTGGTGGCCCGCTACGGCGGCGAAGAGTTTGTCTGCTTGCTGCCCGATACCAACGCTCAAGGCGCAATGCAAGTGGCACTGGCTCTGCGCCTGGCGGTGCTGGCATGTGAAATTGCCCACGCGCAATCGACGGTTGACGCATTCGTTACGGTGAGCCTGGGTGTAGCCACACTGGTGCCCGAACACCCCGTCTCGGCGGCGGAACTGCTCAAAATGGCCGACCAGCACCTTTACATTGCCAAAGCCCAAGGCCGCAACCGGGCGCTGGGCGTCAGCACCGGTTAATAGTCAGCCAAGGGCGCTGAAACACCGATTTACAAGGACGAAACAACATGAGTTATTTGTCCATATTGCTATATTAATGATAGCTACTCGCGCAAGCTTAATAAGCGGTAATGGCCAATTTGATGCTTGGTTTCGGGCCTTGTCCTACCCCAACCACGTAGTCGGCAACGCCAGCCGCGAAGGGTAAGTGCTGCATGCCTAAGCAAGCCGCAGCACTGAGAGTGCCATGGCCGCCTGAATGCACTGGTTTTGAAATGCTGATTGGGCTAAACTGCGCCTCATGACCGCCGTCTTTACCCCCATCGAATCCGAATTTAGCTCTGCCGAGCAGGAGTTGGCCTACGACCGCTGGCTTCGTGAGAAAGTGACGGCATCGCTGGTCAAAGCAGATGATCCCCAAACGCCCCGCTACAGTACCGACGAAGTGATGCGCCGCATGGATGCCATCGTTCAAGCCGCTCAGACACGACATGCTTCCAGTCGTCTGGCTTGAAACAGCACTGATCGATCTCGCGGAGATCACCACTTACATCGCAGACCGCAATCCGGCTGCAGCCATCAAACTGAACTACCGTCTGCAGGAAGATGCCGAACTACTCGGTGAACTCCCGGCCATTTTTCGACGCGGCCCGGTACCGGGAACGCGCCAGTTTGTCAGCCACCCAACTACATCCTGATTTACCGGGTTACCACCGTTGCCGTTGAAATTCTCAACGTGGTCCATTCCCGCCAGCAGTACCCCTGAAAACGCCCTCCGTACGCAGCTATCTGACAAATTCATCCATGGCCAAAACCGAAACCACCTCACTTCTGGCGGAGCTTCAAAACCTCAACGCGCCGCAACTCCGCCGCCTGCTGGTAGAACACCTCACCAAACAAAAACTGGGCCTATATTGGGAGAGCAACGCCATCGCGCGATGCGCGCTCAACGCCAATGTGGTGTAGCCTCGCGTAGTACCGGAATTCAGCCACACGCCCGAGGGCACCACGCACCACCGCAACCTGGTCATTGAGGGCGACAATTTCGACAGCCTGCGGCTCCTGCGCGCCACCCACGCCGGGAAAATCCGGGTGATCTATATAGACCCGCCCTACAACACCGGCAACAAGGACTGGGTGTACAACGACAAATTTGTGGGTGCGAATGACCGCTGGCGGCACAGCCAGTGGCTGGAGTTTTTGTACCAGCGCTTGGTGCTGGCGCGTGAGTTGTTGACCAGTGACGGCGTGATTCTGGTGTCCATCAACGATGACGAGAACCGGTCGCGGCTGGAGTTGTTGATGGATGAGGTGTTTCCGGGGCGGCGGGTTGGTAGCTTTGTATGGCGAAGCCACACAGGAGGAAACGACACGAAGGGCGCGTTTCACTCCACAAACCATGAGCATGTTTTGATTTATGGGAATCCCGGATTTCGCTTTTCTGGTGACGAAAAGTCGTACTCGATGTACAAGTACCAGGAAGGTGATCGGGTATTTCGCCTCAGCGACTTGACCAAGGCCCACGACTTCCGAGAGCGACCAAATACCTACTACCCAATCATTGATCCCGCTACAGAAATCTATTACCCGTGTAACCCACAGCGAGTGTGGGCATATTCCAGTGCCGCTCGATTGAAGGAAGGGCAAAAAATACGCGGTGAAACCATGGAAGACATGATCGCTAAAGGATTGGTCTGGTTTCCTTCCGGCCAGCGTGTAGAAACTTTTGGCCAACACCTATTCCATTGCTGACGCCTTGCTCAAAGGGCAGGTTCGGGGTAAAACTGTGTCATTGGCATAATCTGCCAATCGTTGTTCAACCTCTTTTTTCCAGGAGTAAGCCATGCCCACCCGCAATGTTGTTCTCACAGCACACCAAAACCAGTTGGTAGACCAACTCGTAACATCAGGCCGTTACCAAAATGCCAGCGAAGTGTTGCGTGAAGGCTTGCGCTTGATCGAAGACCGTGATGTGGAAACCGCGCGACGCCTTGATGCACTCCGAGAGGCCGTCAACGTTGGGATTGCAGACTTCGATGCCGGTCGGTTTCAAAGTTTTGATACGCCCGAAGCACTCCGCGCCCATTTGACTGCGTTAGCCGACGAAGCGTTGAGTGAACCGTGATGTCAGCACGCTGGGTGGTTCGTACTGGTGCTGCTGCCGACATCGACGTCAAAAACATCGTGCGCTGGACCGCTGCCCAATTTGGCCGCGTACAGGCGCGGGCTTATTTCAAAATCATCGACGCCACACTGCAAGACTTGCACGCTGGCCCAGACATCATTGGCAGCAAGCCTTTGGGCGACTTTGCGCCGGGCGTGCATACGCTGCATGTGGCGCGCAAGGGCCGAGCGGGTCGTCATTTTGTGGTGTTCCGAGCCCATAGCGTTCAGGGTGAGAACGCGATTGATGTGCTCAGAATCTTGCATGACAGCATGGATTTGCAACGCCACCTGCCCGTGCATTGAACGCCTCTATTCGCAACCACCATGACCCAATCCATTCCAACGCAGCCCCTGCAAACCATTGCCATGCCAGCGCAAAGCAGCGCGGTGCAGCCCGAGCGCTTTCAGAGTGATTTGATCAACGGCATGACCCGTGCGCTGCTGCGCCAGCCTTCGCCGCCGTGCCTGCTGCGTGCGCCCACCGGATCGGGCAAAACTTTTTTCATCAGCCAGGTGCTGGAGCGGGTGAGTGCGCAACGCGATGTGCTGTGGTTCTGGTTTGTGCCCTTCGTCACGCTGGTGCAGCAAACCGAAGACGCGCTGCGCGCCAATGCCCCCAACCTGGCCCCCTATGGCCTGAACGCGGGCCGCAACCAGGACGCACACCCCGGCATGGTGTTGCTCTCCACCGCGCAGGGCGTGGCCCGCGCCCAGTGGCGCACCAAGGGTTATGACGCCGATGGCGACGACGAAACCCGCACGCTGGCCGCCTTTGTGGCCCGCGCCCGCGCACGGGGCCTGCAAGTGGGGCTGGTGGTGGATGAGGCGCACATTGCGCTGGACAAGGGCACCGAGTTTGGCAAATTCGCCCACTGGCTGGCCGCTGACTATTTGGTGATGGCCACCGCCACGCCCAAAGATGACCGACTCAACGAATTTCTGGTGCACGCGGGCTACAGCGCGCAAGTGAGCTTTGCCGCCAGCCGCGACGAGGTGGTGCAGGCGCGGTTGAACAAAAAATACATTGAAGCGGTGGTCTACAGCTTCGCTGTTCAACAATGGGGTTGATGGCAGCACAGACGTGGGCACAGGCACAGACGCCACCTGGGGCGATGGCGCAACCGGGGGTTTTGCACTCGACGAAGTGAGCCGCACAACAGCCCCACGCACCCGTCGACCAGCTCCGCAAAACAGCAAGGAGCTGCTGGCCGAGTTGGCAAGCCATGGCCTGCGTGCCTACGCGCGCAAACACCCGCTGGCGCAATTGGGCCGCAGTCTGAAAACCGAAGAAAAACCAGAGCTGAACGATATGTCCGACATCTCCCGGGCCGTGGCAAAGCGGTTGGAAATATCAGATGGACTGTGCGCCACAGCGGTCACGCGATGCGGCACACTGGGTGATTCGCAAAAGCGCGCAAGAATTGTGCGAGGCCATGTTCAGCGAAATTGCCCAGCGCGCCAAGCTGATCGACGCCCGGCCGCTGCCCGACGTGATGGTGTTCCCCGAAGGCATTGCTTTGGAGCGATCCGCCAAGAACATCTACGGCGTGCTGCCGCCCAGCACACAAGACGGCGAGCGCGTGGCGCACGAACTGCTGATGGATGACCGGCAATGGTTGGTGGACAAAACTTTTCAGTTTGAAAATGGTGATTTCTCGCAAGGCCAGTTTGACGGAACCTGGTACGGCAATGCGCTGGAGAATGCATTTTCTAGAGCCTTGGACAGTGCCGAATTCGTGGTTTGGTGGCACCGCAACCCACGCAACAAACCCTACGCCGTGCGCGTGGTGCGTGCGGAACATGACAACTATTTTTACCCGGATTTTGTAGTCTGCGTGAAGCACAATCCGACTGACAACCCCATGCAGCGCCTGCTTGAAACCAAGGATGACACCAAAGATGCGGCCCGCAAAGCCAAACATTCACCCGCGCACTACGGCAAGGTCTTGTTTCTGACTCCAGACGGCCAGCGCATGAAGTGGGTGAATGACGATGGCAGCCTGGGTGACGTGCTGGACTTTGACGATATGCCTAGTTTGCTGAAGAAAATTGCAGCCACCCGGCCCATGCAGTCCGCATGAACCTGCGTATCAGGGTACTTTGAGTTTTGTGGCGCGAATCAATTCGTTGGTCATCATCAGCGACAAACCCCACAGCCGTGCGTCGCTGACGAGGATCGATGAAACCGGAATGGGTACGCCCGCCACCCGCCACACCATGGCTTGGCGACGGGTCGGGTCCACCAGATGTGAGAGCGGCTCCCACCACAATTTGGCGGCCTCCGCACTGGGCTCAAGCGCCAGCGCGCGGGGTGTGCGGTAAACGTAGGGCGACACCACCATGGGACGGCGTCGGCCATGTTCACGGGTGAGCAGATCAGACAAACGGCCGATCGGGGTCAGCCCGTGGGCGCTGGTGAGGCCGGTTTCTTCCTGCAACTCGCGCAGGGCTGCGGCGCGCGTGCTGGCATCACTCGGATCCACCCGCCCGCCGGGGAATGAGACATGGCCGGACCAAGGGTCGCCCGAGCGCTCGGCCCGGCGCATCATCAAGAGGGCAGGGGCGTCAGTGCCATCGTCCGGGCCGTGTTCTGCGATCAGGAGAATGACCCCGCAGCGTGCCACCCATTGGCGCCCGGGCAGCCGGCGGGGGCGATAGTTTTGCAAGCGCTGACTCAGCAGGTCCAACGCGTCAGAACCAAAGATTTCAGGTTCAATGCGTTCAGGCTTCGTTGTCAAAGGTGGTTTCGCGGGCAAACATGGCTATTGCCGCCGCGCCAATTTTTTTGGTGTCGTTGTAGGCATACCAGGTTACGGCGCTGGCTCCGATGACGGGCAGAAAACTGGTAATGGACTTGCTCATGTCGCCCGGTGAGATGTTCAGGCCATTGGTGGCAGCGAGTTTTCGCAACACCTTCAAGCTCAGGGGTGGGTGAAAAATCGGTTACCGGCGCGATAGACCACATCGCGAAAGGTCTGCACTGCCGAGTGCTTGACCAGGCACCACAGCATCTGCTCTTTGCCAAGCCGTGAGGTTCGGCCATACACCGAGGCAATGTCGGCCACCAGCTGTTTTTGAATCTCCCACATGGCCACCATGTCGGACAGCAAAACAGACGGTTTGACAGGGCCGGGTGACATGGCGAACTGGCCGGATATTTTTGCCGTGGCTTTGGCTGCCGCCTCGCAGAGTTCTTGCGCGCGAGCATAAGGCGACACAGACACGAACTCGGCTGAATCCGGGATGTCCGTCAGGATATGAACAGGCAGGAATTCGGTCTGAACGATGACCGCATCATTGTCTGTGGTTGACGATTCTGCTTTGCGCTTGCGACTCACCGGAAATAATCCATAAAATTTTTTAATGTGACTGGGCGCTATTTTGTACGCAAATCAGACCTTTCAATGTCTTGTCTGGCTGTGGGCGTGTCATTTTGGAATGAATTGCCAGCCAAAGTTGCGGCCAGTTGACTCAAGGCTTTGTAAGCATCGCCTGCTGTGGCATTCCACCGGGTGACCGCTGCGCCCTGGCGATCAACCAGCGCCGTGTCGCCGCGCGCGGCCGGGCCGGTCAGGGCGCCCGCAGGGCCCAAGGCCAAAATGTTGTCCACCGCATTTTTGAGCAAAGTGGCTTTGAGCTGTGCCGCAATCGGCTCAGGCACCCCGCTGTCCTGCCATAACTGATTGGCCAGCGCTTGCAGCACTGGCACAAAATTGGTCGCAAAGACCGCCCCGGCGTGGTACAGCAGCTTGTGCTCGGCGGTCAGCGAAAAACATTGGGCACCGATGTCCGTGAAGGGCGCTTGCAGTTCACCGCTGGCAGTGCCTTCCAGCGCGCAGGGTGTGCCGGCAAACTGGCGCAGCGCAGCCTGTGGGCTGGCAAAACTGAGCAAGCAGTGCGCGCTGGCCACTTGCCAGCCCAGGGCCTGCAATGGGTGACAACTCAGACGTGGTCAGCGCGCCGCTGCAATGAAAGGCCAGCGCGCTGTGCTGGCGCGCAAGGGTGGTTTGCGCCAGATCGTCAGCCACCTGGGCAATCTGACGGTCGGGCACCGCCAACATCCATAGATCGGCCGCTCGCATCGCCGCAAGTGTGCTGACCGCGTGGCCTTGCCCGATAAATTCGACGGCATCGATGGCGGTGTGTTTGGAGCCCGTCAGAACATCCTGAACCCTGAAGGTGCCTTGGCTATGCCACAGCCGCCCCAGTGTGCGCCCGACACGCCCGCAGCCGACGATGTTGAGTGACTTCATTTGCAAAAACAGAATTTCGCTATCAAAAAAATAGCTGCTTGCGCAGGTATTACGTGCGCAAAGCAGCTATTTCGCTTAAATTTTTAGTTTTGGGGGTGAATCAGATCACCTTGGCAATCGACGCGCAAACGTAGTCGATGTTTTTGCTGTTCAGCGCTGCCACGCACATGCGCCCGGTGTCGGTGCCGTACACGCCAAACTCGCCGCGCAAACGCACCATCTGGTCTTTGGTAAGGCCTGAGTAGCTGAACATGCCGATCTGGGTGGTGATAAAACTCATGTCCTGCTGGACGCCAGCGGCCTTGAGGCCATCCACCAGCTTTTGGCGCATGGCCTTGATGCGCACGCGCATCTCGCCCAGCTCTTTTTCCCATAGCGCGCGCAGTTCGGGGGTGCCCAGCACGGCAGCCACGATGGCACCGCCGTGGGTGGGCGGGTTGGAGTAGTTGGTGCGGATGGCGATTTTGAGCTGGCTCAGCACGCGATCGCATTCCGCTTTGTTTTCGCACAACACGCTCAGTGCACCCACACGCTCGCCGTACAGGCTGAAGCTCTTGCTGAACGAAGTGGAGACAAAAAAGGTCAGACCGGCGGCGACGAACTGGGCAATCACCGCGCCATCTTCTGTCAAACCGTGGCCAAAACCTTGGTAGGCCATGTCCAGAAAAGCCACCAGGCCCTTGGCTTTGACGGCTGTGACCACTTGAGCCCATTGATCGGACGTGATGTCGTAACCCGTTGGGTTATGGCAACAGGCGTGCAGCACCACGATGGTGCCGGGCGCGGCGGCGTTCAGGTCGGCCAGCATGCCAGCGAAATCAACACCGCGTGTAGCAGCGTCGTAATAACGGTAGTTTTCAACCGTGAAGCCTGCGTTGGCGAACAGGGCACGGTGGTTTTCCCAGCTGGGGTCAGAGATCAGTACCTTGGTATTGGGGTTGAGCTTTTTAAGAAAGTCAGCGCCGATTTTGAGGCCGCCGGTGCCGCCAATGGCCTGCACGGTGGCCACACGGCCGGATTTGACAGGCTCGCTGTCCGCGCCAAACACCAGCGCCTTGACGCCTGCATCGTAAGCGGCGATGCCGTCAATGGGCAAATAACCACGTGGTTTGGGGGTTTCCATCATGGCCTTTTCAGCCGCTTGCACGCAGGCCAGCAGCGGCAGCTTGCCGTTGTCATCGTAATAAACGCCTACGCCCAGATTGACCTTGGCGGGGTTGCTGTCCGCATTGAATTGTTCGTTCAAACCCAGAATCGGGTCGCGGGGGGCCATTTCGACGTTTGAAAAGAGAGACATGTGAGAGTCCTGTAGTGAAGGGGCTGGAAAAAACACGAGGATGGCGCTGATCGGGCGCTGTTGAAGCATTTTACAGGGCACATTTTTGAACCGGCGCTCTTAAGGTTGCCCCTTTAAGCCGGGCGTGCTGCGGTGCTGACGAATTTTTGGGCGAAAAAAAGACAGGCCATGCCTGTCTTTCGGATGCCGGCGGGCTTACTTGGCTTTTTTGGCCTGGCTGCTCGCCCACTTGCTGGCAAAGGCTGGCAAATCGGCCAGTCGTTTGAGCAAATCAGCCCCCATGGTGGTCACAACATAGCCGGCAGTGCCGTGATTGACCAGCCCCGCTTCACGCAACTCCTTGATGCGCGTGTTGAGCGTGTTGGGGGTAATGCCGCCTACGCTATCTTGCAACAGTCGGAAAGTCTGGGCATGACCATCGCGCAGCGCCCACAGTACCCGTATGGCATAGCGGGACTCCAGCAAACTCAGCAACTGGCCGACTGCGGCATTTTCTTTGGAACTCATTAAACGGCTCTCCTCAAAGCGTTGGTTGTTGGCCGGGTGTTTGAACTTGTATACGGCATCCTTCTTAAGGATCGCAATTTGTCCGGCTCTGGTAGAAACTATAGCGCAGATTGTAGACTGCTACAAGTTTCATAGCTAATCGATGCTATTATTTTTTATGTGTTTTTTCTTGTCAGCACTTGCGGGAACTGCTAAGGTTGTGCAGATGGCGTTTGTTGGAGGGATTTATGGTTTTTGATTTCGAGCAGGTTCACAACTATTTCGAGCGGCTGGTGTTTGAGGAAGTCGTCCGGCTGTCGCATGGTTATCTTGACTTCAGCGCCGATATGCTGGCAGATGTGGCCTGTGTTGCATTAAACCGTTTGCCCGCTCGCTATGTCCGGCACGATGTGGACATGATGTTCTATCTGACCGAGCATGAGCGCCACGCCATTGAACAGTCGATTGCCGAAGCGCTGGCCTATGCGTTTCGGTTTGTCGGGGACCGGGCAGCACGGCGTTTGTCTGTACCCAACGTGAGTGCCTGAAGTCAGGAATGTCCGTGTTGGTTGGCGCAGTTTCAAGGGCTGGTGGATGGTGATCCGTTGCGCTTTTCCCGCATGCGCTCCGCAATCAAGGTGACTTTTTCGTCGCTGTCCTGCGCTTCCAGGCGAACTGAAAAACCCCACAAGTAAGCCACGTGCTCCAGCACGGCCGCGCTGGACTCGTCCAGCGGCCTGCGCTGCTGGGAAAAGTGGCGCAATGTCAAAGAGCGGTCGCCCCGCAGATCTACATTCCAGACTTGAATGTTTGGTTCGCGGCTGCCCAGGTTGTACTGCTCGGAGAGTTGCTTGCGCAGGGCGCGGTAACCGCGCTCGTCATGAATTGCCTCAACCTGCAATTTGTCGCGCGCATCGTCATCGAGCACCGAGAAAAAGCGGAAATCCCGCATGAGCTGGGGCGAGAGGTATTGGGCGATAAAACTCTCGTCCTTGAAGTTCTGCATGGCAAATTCAAAGGTGTCACGCCAGTTGGAGCCTGCAATGTCTGGAAACCATTCGCGGTCTTCCTGCGTCGGGTTTTCGCAAATGCGTTTGATGTCACGCCACATGGCAAAACCCAGGGCATAGGGGTTGATGCCGGAGTAGTGTGGGCTGTTGTAGGGCGGCTGGTACACCACATTGGTGTGGGACTGCAAAAATTCCAGCATGAAGCCGTCTGACAAGGCACCTTCGTCGTACAGCGTGTTGAGCAGGGTGTAATGCCAAAACGTTGCCCAGCCCTCGTTCATGACCTGGGTTTGCCGCTGAGGGTAAAAGTACTGCCCGATCTTGCGCACGATGCGAACCACTTCACGCTGCCAGGGTTCCAGCAAGGGTGCGTTTTTTTCGATGAAATAGAGCAGGTTTTCTTCCGGCTCGCTAGGAAAACGTGTTTCCTGCTCGGCAGCACTGACTTCTTTGTGCGGCGGCAGGGTGCGCCACAAATCATTCACCTGGGCCTGCAAATAATCGGTGCGCTCTTTTTGCCTGAGGGACTCTTTGGCCAGTGACAAGGGCGGCGAGCGGCGATAGCGGTCAACGCCCAGATTCAGCAGTGCGTGGCAGGCGTCGAGCATGCGTTCGACCTTGGTCACACCGTGTCGTTCCTCACACTGCGCAATAAACTGTTTGGCAAACACGAGGTAGTCGACGATGGCGTCGGCGCTGGTCCATTGTTTGAACAGGTGATTGCCTTTGAAAAACGAGTTGTGGCCATAGGCGGCGTGGGCAATCACCAAACCCTGCATGGTCAGCGTGTTTTCTTCCATCAGGTAGGCAATGCAGGGGTCCGAGTTGATGACGATTTCATAGGCCAGGCCCATCTGGCCGCGCTTGTAGCGGTTTTCGGTGGCCAGAAAATGCTTGCCGAAAGACCAGTGGTGGTAATACACCGGCATGCCAATGGAGGCATAGGCGTCCATCATTTGCTCGGTGCTGATGACCTCCAGCACATGCGGGTAGCAATCGAGCTTGTAATGCGCAGCCACACGGCCAATGGCCTGGTCGTATTGCTCCAGCGCTGTAAAAGTCCACTCAGAACCGGTGGGCAAAGGACTGAATTTTGGCTCCATGTGTTGGTTCCTAGACCTTGCGTTTGAACAGGTCACGAAACACCGGGTAAATATCGGCGGCCGTGGCAATGCGCCTCATCGCGAAATGGTCGGTGTGGGCAGCCTCCAGTTTGGCGTATTCGTCCCACAGGTTCTGGGCCGGCCCGTCGGTGATTTCGATGTAGGCAAAGTACTGCGTGATGGGCAGCAGCAGTTGCTCCAGCAGTTCGCGGCAGCGGGCCGAGTCGTTGTCCCAGTTGTCGCCGTCCGAGGCTTGCGCGCCGTAAATATTCCACTGGCTGCTGGGGTATCGATCCACAATGATTTTGCGCATCAGTTCCAGCGCGCTGGACACCACGGTGCCGCCGGACTCGCGCGAGGTAAAAAACTCATCTTCATCGACCTCGCTGGCGACCGTGTGGTGGCGAATGAAAACCACCTCGATGCGCTCGTAATTGCGGGTCAGGAAAAGGTAGAGCAGCATAAAAAAACGCTTGGCGATGTTTTTGCGGCCTTCGTCCATCGAGCCCGAAACATCAAGCAGACAAAACATCACCGCCTGGGTGCTGGGCTGCGGCACCCGGATGCGGTTGTTGTAGCGCAAATCGAAAGTGTCCACAAACGGAACTTTGTCCATCTTGGCGCGCAGCCGGGCAATCTCCCGGCGCAGGCGCTCCAATTCGGGGTCGTCGTCAGCAAGTTTGTTTTTCAGTTCATCCAGCTCGGTCAGCAAAGCCCGCAATTGGGCGGCATACGGCCCACCGACGGCAATGCGCCGCCCGGCCGCGCCCCGCATGGTGCGCGCCAGGTTGATGTTGGTGGGCACGCCACTTTGGGTGTAGCCAGCGCGCACCCGGCGGTACTGCTCGACATGGGCCAAGTGCTGTTTGACCAGGTTGGGCAGGGCCAGCTCGTCGAAGAAGATGTCCAGAAACTCTTCTTTGGTCAGTGTGAACATGAATTCGTCCAGCCCTTCGCCGTCCTGGCTGGCCTGACCTTTGCCAGAGCCGCTGGCACCGCCTTTGGGCCGGTCCACCTGGTCTTTGCTGCTGAAGCGGTCGTTGCCGGGGCGCACGGTTTCCCAGACACCGCCCTTGCCATGCTCAAACTGGGGTTCACCGATGTCTTTGCCGGGAATACCGATTTTTTCGCCGTTGTCAATGTCGCGAATACCGCGTTTGTTGATGGCGTCTGCCACGGCCTTGCGGATCTGCCCTTTGAACCGATCAATAAAGCGCCCGCGGTTGACCGAGCTTTTATGCTTGCTATCGAACCTGCGGTCGATGATTCGCACCGTCATGGGATGCTCCCGTTCAGTTCAGCCGGCCTTGGCGCACCGTGGTTTACGATGATTTACGCACCCGCAAATACCATTCGCACAGCAGGCGCACCTGCTTCTCGGTGTAACCCTTGCTGATCATCCGGTCCACAAAATCCTTGTGTTTCTTCTGCTCCTCGCCGCTGGCCTTGGCGTTGAAAGAGATGACCGGCAGCAACTCTTCGGTGTTGGAGAACATTTTCTTTTCAATGACGGCGCGCAGCTTCTCATACGAAGTCCAGGGTGGGTTCTGGCCTTCGTGTTTGGCGCGGGCGCGCAGCACAAAGTTGACCACCTCGTTGCGAAAGTCTTTCGGGTTGGAGATGCCGGCCGGTTTTTCGATTTTTTCGAGCTCACCGTTAAGCGCACCCCGGTCCAGAATCTCGCCGGTGTTGGTGTCGCGGTACTCCTGGTCCTGAATCCAGAAATCGGCATAGGTCACATAGCGGTCAAAAATATTCTGACCGTATTCCGAATAGCTTTCTAAATAAGAAGTCTGAATCTCCTTTCCAATGAACTCCGCGTAACGCGGTGACAGGTATTCCTTGAGGTAGCGCATGTAGCGGTCGGCTACTTCGGTGGCAAATTGCTCCTGCTCGATTTGCTGCTCCAGCACATACATCAGGTGCACCGGGTTGGCCGCCACCTCGCGGTGGTCAAAGTTGAACACGCGCGAGAGAATTTTGAAGGCAAAGCGGGTGGACAGACCCGTCATGCCTTCGTCGACGCCGGCGAAATCGCGGTACTCCTGGTGGCTCTTGGCCTTGGGGTCGGTGTCTTTCAGGTTTTCACCGTCATAGACCCGCATTTTGGAGAAGATGCTGGAGTTTTCAGGCTCCTTCAGGCGCGATAGCACGGTGAACTGCGCCAGCATTTTGAGAGTATCTGGCGCGCACGGTGCCTTGACCAGCGACGAATTGGCCACCAGTTTTTCGTAGATGTGAATCTCGTCGGAAACACGCAGTGAATACGGCACTTTGACGATGTAAATGCGGTCCAGAAACGCTTCGTTGTTGCGGTTGTTTTTAAAGGTCAACCACTCCGCTTCGTTAGAGTGCGCCAGCACCAGCCCGTCAAACGGAATGGCACCAAAACCTTCGGTGCCTTTGTAGTTGCCTTCCTGTGTGGCGGTGAGCAGCGGGTGCAAAACCTTGATGGGGGCTTTGAACATTTCCACAAACTCCAGCACGCCCCGGTTGGCCAGACACAGGCCGCCCGAGTAGGAGTAGGCATCGGGGTCGCTTTGGGAAAAAGTCTCGAGCTTGCGAATATCAATTTTGCCAACCAGGGAAGAAATGTCCTGATTGTTCTCGTCGCCCGGCTCGGTTTTGGAGACGGCAATTTGCGACAGCACCGAGGGGCGCAGCTTGACCACCCGAAAACGTGTGATGTCACCCCCGTACTCGTGCAGACGCTTGACTGCCCACGGGCTCATGATGGTGCCCAAATAACGCCGGGGAATGCCAAAATCATCCTCCAGCAGCTTGGCGTCTTCCTGTGGGTTGAACAGACCCAGAGGCGACTCATGCACCGGCGAACCCTTGATGGCGTAAATAGGAACGATCTCGATCAGCGATTTGAGCTTTTCGGCCAAAGACGATTTGCCGCCGCCTACTGGGCCGAGCAGGTAAAGAATTTGTTTCTTTTCCTCCAGCCCCTGCGCGGCGTGGCGGAAGTAGGAGACGATTTGTTCGATCACCTCGTCCATGCCATAAAGGTCTTTGAACGCGGGGTAGCGCCGCAGCATCTTGTTGGAAAAAATACGCGACAACCGGGCGTCGGTGCGGGTGTCGATGAGTTCGGGCTCACCAATGGCCATCAGCATTCGCTCAGCCACCGAGGCGTAAGCAGAAGGGTCACGCTTGCAGAGCTCCAGGTAATCCTGGATCGACATTTCTTCTTCCTGGGCAGCCGCAAAACGACCCTGGTAACGCGCAAAGACATTCATGGTGAATCTCCTGTGACGGCAGCGTTTGACCGGTTGGCCAACGCATGGATCTCAAACGATAGCGGCCATCATAGTCCCGGTGCAAAAAAAATGCATGAAAATTTAACGCATGAAAAAGCCCCAATCAAGGGGCTTGTCAGGGGCTTACCTGGTGCCATCCATGATG
This sequence comes from Candidatus Rhodoferax bjergmarkensis, assembly GCA_016708345.1. GTDB lineage: Bacteria > Pseudomonadota > Gammaproteobacteria > Burkholderiales > Burkholderiaceae_C > Rhodoferax > Rhodoferax bjergmarkensis. The sequence continues at coordinate 510,290 of JADJFX010000002.1, read as the reverse complement.
GTCGCCCAAGTTGTTTCAAATGTTTACACAGCAGCGAGTGCCTGCTCCAGGTCTTCCAGCAGGTCGTCAATGTGTTCAATGCCCAGGGACAGGCGCACCATGTCGGGCTTGACGCCGGCCTTGGCCAACTCTGCAGCGTTGAGCTGGCGGTGCGTGGTGCTGGCCGGGTGGCAGGCCAGCGACTTGGCGTCGCCAATATTGACCAGCCGGGTGAACAGCTTGAGTGCGTCCTGAAAACGCGCTCCGGCTTCCAGGCTGTCGCTGGCCTTGAGGCCAAAACTGATGATGCCGGAGGCGCGGCCACCCAAGAATTTTTTGACCAGTCCGTGGTCGGCATGGTCGCTCAAACCCGCGTAATTCACCCAGCTCACTTTGGCGTGGGTTTGCAGGTGCTTGGCTACCCGCAGCGCGTTGTCGCAGATGCGGTCCATGCGCAGCGGCAGGGTTTCAATGCCTTGCAATATCTGGAACGCGGCCAGCGGGCTCAGCGCCGCGCCCATGTTGCGCAGCGGAACCACACGGGCGCGGCCAATGTAGGCGGCAGCGCCCAGCGCCTCGGTGTAAACCACGCCGTGGTAGCTCACATCAGGTTCGTTCAGGCGCTTGAAACGTGCTTTGTGCTCGGCCCAGGGGAACTTGCCGGAGTCCACAATGATGCCGCCAATGGTGGTGCCATGGCCACCCAAGTACTTGGTCAGTGAGTGCACCACGATGTCGGCACCATGCTCAAACGGGCGGCACAAATAGGGACTGGCCACCGTGTTGTCCACTATCAAGGGCACGCCATGGGCATGGGCCACCGCCGCCAGCGCGGCCAGGTCGGTCACATTGCCCAGCGGGTTGCCTACGGTTTCGCAGTACACCGCCTTGGTGCGTGCATCAATCAGCTTGCCAAACGAGGCAGGGTCGTGAATGTCGGCAAAGCGCACCTCAATGCCCATTTGCGGGAAAGTGTGGGCAAACAGGTTGTAGGTGCCGCCGTACAGCGTCGAGGCCGACACAATGTTGTCACCTGCTTCGGTGATGGTTTGAATGGCGTAAGTGATGGCGGCCATGCCCGAGGCCAGCGCCAATGCGCCAATGCCGCCTTCCATGGCCGCCACGCGCGCTTCCAGCACGGCGTTGGTGGGGTTCATGATGCGGCTGTAGATGTTGCCTGCCACTTTCAGGTCAAACAGGTCAGCGCCGTGCTGGGTGTTGTCAAACGCGTAAGCCACGGTCTGGTAAATCGGCACAGCCACCGCTTTGGTGGTGGGGTCGGGCGTGTAGCCACCGTGTACGGCAATGGTTTCGATTTTCATGGGTTTTTTTGTCCGGTGTTGAAAAGTGATGGGAGCGTCATCTTAGACCGTTCGCTACTGGATGCTGACTAAGGGTAAACCTGAGTGCGTCGACCCCAAATCTCAAAATATTCAGATGCATACTTGATGCCACTTCAGCCACCTTGGCTTTTTCCCTTGCATTTCAAATTTCATTCAGGACCATTTATGAGCATGCAGACCAAGTTTCTTTTAGATGAAAGCCAGATGCCCCGCTTTTGGTACAACATCCAGGCCGACCTGCCCAAGCCTGCCCCAGCGGTATTGCACCCCGGTACTCTTCAGCCGGTGGGGCCCGATGACCTGGCACCGCTGTTCCCGATGACCTTGATCCAGCAAGAGGTCAGCCTGGAGCGAGAAATTGAAATCCCCGAGCCCGTGCGCGACGTGTTTCGCCTGTGGCGCCCGTCACCCTTGATGCGCGCGCATCGGCTGGAAAAAGCGTTGGGCACCCCGGCCAAGATTTATTACAAATACGAAGGCGTCAGCCCCGCAGGCAGCCACAAGCCCAACACCGCCGTGCCGCAAGCCTTCTACAACAAAGAGGCGGGCGTCAAGCGACTGGTGACTGAGACCGGTGCCGGGCAGTGGGGCACTTCGCTGGCCTTTGCCGGTTCGCTCTACGGGCTGCAGGTGGAGGTGTACCAGGTGCGGGTTTCATACGACCAAAAGCCCTATCGCCGCGCCGTGATGGAAACCTATGGCGCGCGCTGCGTGGCTTCGCCTTCCAACGAGACTGTGTATGGCCGCTCGGTGCTGTCCAAGAACCCCAACCACCCCGGCAGTCTGGGCATTGCCATCAGTGAGGCGGTGGAGCTGGCCGTGCAGCGCGACGACACCAAGTACGCGCTGGGCTCGGTGTTGAACCATGTGTTGCTGCACCAGACCATCGTCGGCCAGGAGGCGATGGAGCAGATGAAGATGGCCGATGCCTGGCCCGATGTGGTGATTGGCTGTGCCGGTGGCGGCTCCAACTTTGCAGGCATTTCATTCCCGTTTATCGGCCACGCGCTTCGCGGCGGCGAAAAGTCGCGCATCGTGGCCGCGGAGCCCGCAGCGTGTCCGTCGCTTACACGCGGCAAATATGCTTACGATTTTGGCGACACCGGCCACATGACACCATTGTCCAAAATGCACACGCTGGGCAGCAGCTTTACGCCGCCGGGTTTTCACGCCGGTGGTTTGCGCTATCACGGCATGGCACCGCTGGTGTCGCATTGCAAAGAACTGGGGCTGTTAGAGGCCGTGGCCTTCAACCAGGTCGAATGCTTTGAGGCTGGCGTGTTATTCGCCCGCAACGAAGGCATCGTGCCCGCGCCCGAGTCCAACCACGCGGTCCGAGCCGCTATTGTGGAAGCCCTGCGCTGCAAGCGTGAAGGCAAGGCGGAGAACATCCTGTTCTGCCTGTCTGGTCACGGTCACTTTGACATGGCGTCGTACCAAAAATTCTTTGCTGGTGAGCTCAGCGACGAAAGCTACGACGACAAAGAGCTGGCCATGGCCTTGGCCGGTTTGCCCAGCGTGGCTGAATCCGCCTGAGCGGCGGTGCAGGGTAGGGTGAGACAGCCGCAGGGCTGTGTCCCTACTCTGTGAACAGCTCCAGCAGCCGGTCCAGCCCACCTTGGTTGATGGCCACGTTGGCCTTCTCGCGCACGGCCGGTTTGGCACGGTAGGCCACAGACAAGCCGCCCGCCTCGGAGCAGGCGGCCATCATGGGCAGGTCGTTCGCGCCGTCGCCCATGGCGATGCACTGGCCGGGCGCAATGCCCAGCAGGCTGGCCACCTCCAGCAGGGTGCGGCGTTTTTCTGCGCCGTCACAAATGTCGCCCCAAGACTGGTTGACCAAGCGACCTGTGAGCGCTCCACCATTGGGGCCATGGGCGATTTCAAGCAGGTTGGAGCGTCTGAAGTCAATGCCAAGTTGCTCGCTGACCCGGTCCGCAAAAAACGTGAATCCGCCGGACACCAGCAGCACCTTCATGCCCGCCTGCTTGCACGCGGTCACCAACTCGGCAGCGCCCGGGTTGAGTTGCAGCCGCTCCCGGTACACCTGCTCCATGCTGGTCAAGCTCACGCCCTTTAACAAAGCGACTCGCCTGCGCAGGCTTTCCTTGAAATCGGCAATCTCACCGCGCATGGTGGCCTCGGTGATGGCAGCCACCTCGGCCTTGCGCCCCACCGCATCGGCAATCTCGTCCACGCACTCGATGTTGATGAGGGTGGAGTCCATATCGAAGGCGATGAGTTTGAAGTCTGATAATTTGAGCGTGGAAGGTAGGTTTTGGACAACGATGCCGGGTAATTTTTTTTGAGCTGACATGGTTTTTTGCTATAAATAAAAGAGCTGATTACGCATGATATCTATGCGCTGGCAGCTGATTTGATGGGTAAATTTTACGGGCAACGAGCGGTTAAGTCGGTCGTGGCATTCGACCGGTATACCGCTATGCCAAGTTTTATGGTGAAACGACGGAACCTAAACGACTGTGCGTGGTTCGCCTTCTATTGTGCGTTGGGTCGCTCCCAGATGCGCAGCAGCGTGAGTTGCAGCAGTCGGGCGTCGGCGCTGGCGCGGTGGCGTTGCGGCCCGCGTTCGTGGGCGACTTCGCTCTTGACCGCATGCCAGCGCTCGGCCTCGTCCTCTTTCAAAAGAACGCGCAGGTTTTCCAGTTTGAAAGCAGGCGACAGGTCGGCAACGTCGAACAAACGGCCCAACCAGCTGTAGTCGTTGGCCCAGCCATCGGTGTAAACCGTTTGACCCCTCAGTTGAGAGTTCAGCAGATGCGCCACTTCGCAGGCGGGATGACCTTTTTTCAACAACAGCTCACGAGAAATGTGGTGAATCGTCTCGGCTTGGGGGTCCCAATGCGTCCACTCAGGCTCAGGGTAGATGAGGCTGCAAAAGGAGTGGCCATTGGGCAAGACAAAACCAACTTCAATCGGGTAACTGGCGCGACCAAAGCCGGATGCCTCCACATCCACCACTGTCGGTGCTTCGATCTCGTTCGTCTGGTGATGACTCATGATGGCATCATAGAGCGCACCAACAAAATTTGCGAGTGGCGTAGATCCAACGACTGACAATTCATGCTTGTGAAAGTTGGCTCCTCCTGACTTTGAAAGGCTTAACGACTTTGGCAGTTGAGCTGATTTCGAGCGCTTTTATTGCAGGTAAAATCGAAGCTCTCAACCTTATTTGATATGAGCGAGAGACAAGAATTTTGGTTATGACACCGCGAACTTCAACGGCAAAATTTAGATGTAAATAAGGCCGTAGCGCGCGTGTATTGTGCGCAACCAGCTATATAAATCATAGTAAAAGCGCGGACTGATCCGCGCTTTTTTGTTTTCTACTTCTTCATTCATTGGCATCACCATGGTTCAAATTACGCTACCCGACGGCTCTTTGCGCGACTATCCCGGCCTCGTTACCGTGGCTGAGGTGGCTGCTTCCATAGGTGCCGGATTGGCCAAGGCGGCGTTGGCTGGCAAGATTGACGGCAAGCTTGTCGATACAAGCTATCTGATCGAGGCAGACAGCCCTTTGTCCATCGTGACCGCCAAGGATGCCGATGGTCTGGAAGTCATTCGCCATTCCACTGCCCACTTGCTGGCCTATGCAGTCAAGGAGTTGTTTCCCGATGCGCAGGTCACTATTGGTCCGGTGATTGAGCACGGTTTCTTTTACGACTTCTCCTACAAACGCCCCTTCACCCCCGAAGATCTGGTCGCCATTGAAAAGAAAATGCAGGCGCTGGCCGCGCTCGATGAGCCGGTGACTCGCCGTGTGCTGCCTCGTGATGAGGCTGTTACTTATTTCAAGAGTCTGGGCGAGCATTACAAGGCCGAAATTATTGCCAGCATTCCTGCAGACCAGGATGTATCTCTGTATCGCGAAGGCAAGTTCGAGGATTTGTGCCGCGGACCCCATGTGCCAAGTACCGGCAAACTCAAACATTTCAAACTGATGAAACTCGCTGGTGCCTACTGGCGCGGCGACCACCGTAATGAAATGCTACAGAGGGTTTATGGAACCGCATGGGCCACCAAAGACGAATTGCAGCAGCACCTGACCATGCTGGAAGAGGCTGAAAAGCGCGACCACCGTAAGCTCGGTCGTGAGTTGGATCTATTTCATATTGACGACCATGCGCCCGGATTGGTGTTCTGGCACCCCAAAGGATGGACCTTGTGGCAGGGTGTCGAGCAGTACATGCGTCAGGTCTACCGCGACAACGGTTACCAAGAAGTCAAGGGGCCGCAGATCATTGACAAAGGTTTGTGGGAAAAGACCGGTCATTGGGACAAGTACCGCGAGAACATGTTTATCACCGAGTCGGAAAAACGTGAATACGCCTTGAAGCCGATGAATTGCCCTGGGCACATCCTGATTTTCAAACAAGGCATCAAAAGTTACCGTGATCTGCCACTGCGTTTTGGCGAGTTCGGCCAGTGTCACCGCAATGAGCCCTCGGGTGGCTTGCACGGCATCATGCGGGTGCGTGGCTTTACCCAGGATGATGGTCACATTTTTTGCACCGAAGATCAGATTTTGCAGGAGTGCGTCGATTACACGGCCCTACTGCAAAAGGTTTATGCCGACTTCGGTTTCAAGAATATTATCTACAAGATTGCGACCCGTCCTGAACAGCGGATCGGTTCCGACGAGGTTTGGGACAAGGCAGAAGCAGCTCTTGTAGAGAGCTTGCGTGCCGCTGGTTGTGAATTTGAAATTTCACCAGGAGAGGGGGCGTTTTATGGCCCCAAGATCGAATACACGCTGAAAGATGCGATTGGTCGTCATTGGCAATGTGGCACCATTCAGGTTGATTTTTCAATGCCAGAACGGCTTGATGCTGAGTATGTGGGGGAGGATGGTGCACGCCACAGGCCGGTCATGTTACACCGTGCCATCGTCGGTAGTTTGGAGCGTTTTATTGGTATTTTGATTGAAGAAAGTGCCGGAGCGCTGCCGCTTTGGCTGGCCCCGGTGCAGGTTGCAGTGCTCAATATCACCGATGCACAAGCCGATTACTGTCGCGAAATCGTCGAAACATTGAAAAAATCACTGCCAAATCAAGAGCTTAGAGTCATCACCGATCTGCGTAACGAGAAAATTACGTATAAAATACGGGAGCATTCAATGCAGAAGCTGCCCTTTATTCTTGTCGTGGGTGACAAGGAAAAAGCGGCAGGTACCGTTGCAGTGCGCGCCCGAGGTGGTCAAGACCTCGGTGTAATGTCTCTCGATGCATTCGTGCAAAAAATCGCAAGTGACCTTACTCACAAGTCTGTTGTCTAAGCTGGTATCAAGCAAGGCAGCATTTTGTTTGCGTGTACCCGACGTTTGTCGCTGCGATTTTCGTAGCAAAAATTTATGAAGGACTGAGCCATCGTTACTGAATTTCGTGACCGTCGTCACCGCGAAGAACGCAAACACCGCCTGAACCGTGAAATCATGGCGCCCGAGGTTCGACTCTCCGGAGTCGAAAACGAGCCACTTGGCGTCGTCAGCCTGATGGAGGCGTTGCGCTTGGCCGGTGAGTTGGATGTTGACTTGGTTGAAATAGCCGCCACTGCGACGCCCCCTGTGTGTCGTTTGATGGACTACGGCAAGTTCAAGTACCAAGAGCAGAAAAAGGCGGCCGAGGCGAAAGCCAAGCAGACGGTGATAGAAATCAAAGAGATCAAGTTCCGTCCGGGTACCGATGACGGCGACTACAACATCAAATTGCGCAACATCAAGCGCTTTTTGGCGGATGGTGATAAGTGCAAAATTACATTGCGGTTTCGGGGGCGAGAGATTACCCATCAAGAAATTGGCATGGCCTTGTTGAATCGCATTCGCACTGAATTGGGTGATTTGATTTTGATCGAGCAGTTTCCAAAGCTAGAAGGGCGCCAGATGATCATGATGATTGCGCCGGGCAAGAAGAAAATTTCGACGAAACCGTCGGTTGACGTAGCACCTGCTGCTGCGCCATAAAGGTTTTGCAGTGCATTGGTTTGTGTAAATCGGTGTGCAGCAAGAGGTGACGAGGTAGCACTCGTCAAGCGGGTTGTGTTTGGATAACGTCTCTGGAAAGACGTCAAATTTTATAGCACAACTTAAAAGTGGCTCGGGGCCAACAAGGCTGCAAGTAGTTTGCAGACGCCTCACGAGCACAATGAAAAGGAGCATGAATATGCCCAAAATGAAGACCAAGAGCGCGGCGAAAAAACGCTTCCGCGTCCGTCCAGGTGGAACCGTCAAACGCGGTCAAGCCTTCAAACGTCACATTCTGACCAAGAAGACCACCAAAAATAAACGCCATTTGCGTGGATCAACAGCTGTACATGAGACCGATATGGGTCGCATGGCACAGATGCTGCCAGGCCGTGGTCTTTAATTAACGACGAACAAGGAGTAATCACATGCCTCGCGTCAAACGTGGTGTAACGGCTCGCGCCCGCCACAAAAAAGTTCTGGCCCTTGCAAAAGGTTTTCGCGGTCGCCGCGGTAATGTCTTCCGCGTCGCCAAAGAAGCGGTGATGAAGGCCGGGCAATATGCCTACCGTGATCGCCGTACCAAAAAGCGCGTCTTCCGCCAGTTGTGGATTGCCCGTATCAATGCTGCTGCTCGTCAGTGTGGCATGACCTACAGCCAGTTCGCCAACGGTCTGAAGAAGGCGAGCATCGAGATCGACCGCAAGGTTTTGTCCGATATCGCTGTGCATGACATGGCCGCATTTGCGGGCATCGTGGAGCAAGTCAAGGCCAAGCTGGCTGCTTGAGTTCACGGTAGAGTGCTATTGTTTAAGTAACACTCCGCGCACAAGAAACAAGGGCTAGAGCTTGAAAAGGCACTAGCCCTTTTTCAATGATTACAAAGTTTCAGAGAAGACTGGCTTGCACAACAAGTAATGTCACAGCACCAAGAGAAATTATGAACGAGTTGAACGTCGTTGTTGACAGCGCCAAAGTCGCATTCGAACAGGCTGCTACGCCCGCAGACCTTGAAAACGCCAAGGCATTATTTCTTGGCAAGTCTGGGCGCATCACTGAATTGATGAAGGGCATGGCTGCTTTGAGCGTTGACGAGAAAAAGTCGCGCGGTGCCGCTATCAACCTCGCCAAGCAGGCCATTGAAGCGGCTTTGAACCAACGTCGCCAGGCACTGGCCGAGGCTCAATTGCAGTCTCAGCTGCAAGCTGAGGCACTGGACGTTACATTGCCGGGTCGCCAGCGAGGGCAGGGCGGTTTGCACCCGGTGTCCCTGACTTTGGAGCGTATTGAGAGTATTTTTGGCTCCATGGGGTTTGAGGTGGCCCAAGGCCCTGAAATTGAAACCGACTGGTTCAACTTCACGGCCTTGAATACGCCAGAAGATCATCCCGCACGATCCATGCACGACACCTTCTACGTGGAAGGTGGCTCGGCCGCTGCGCCCAATCTTTTGCGCACCCACACCAGTCCTATGCAAATTCGCTATGCGGTTCAGCATGTCAAACAACACCGTGCGGCAGTTGAAGGTGCGCAGGCGACGGAAGGTTTGTTCTCAGGCGCTATGCCCGAGATTCGCGTCATTGCACCCGGGCGCACCTACCGTGTCGACAGCGACGCCACTCATTCACCCATGTTTCATCAGTGCGAAGGCTTGTGGGTGGGGGAGAACGTCAGTTTCAAGGACCTCAAGTTTGTTTTTACCGACTTCTGCCGAACCTTCTTTGAGTCGGATGACTTGGTGTTGAGATTTCGCCCCAGTTTCTTCCCGTTCACCGAGCCGAGTGCCGAAATCGACATTCAGTTTCAAAGTGGCCCACTCTCTGGTCGTTGGCTCGAAGTGGCCGGTTCCGGTCAGGTCCATCCCAACGTGATTCGCAACATGGGACTGGACCCTGAGAGATATATCGGATTTGCCTTTGGTATGGGACCGGATCGGCTCACCATGCTGCGCTACGGCGTGAATGATTTGCGCCTGTTTTTTGACGGTGACATACGGTTTTTGTCCCAATTCCAGTAATTTACTGATCCATTAGAGATATTTTGCGGAACTGTCCGCAGTAAAGCAGGGGCTAGCCCCGTTCTCAACTGAATAAAGACTATGCAATTCCCCGAATCCTGGCTGCGCGAATTTTGTAATCCGCCACTGTCCACTGAACAACTCGCAGAAACGCTCACCATGGCGGGTCTTGAAGTTGAAGAACTCAAAACCGTTGCGCCACCGTTTACCAACATCGTTGTGGGTGAGATCAAGGAAGCTGTGCAGCATCCGAACGCGGATCGTCTGCGTGTGTGCAAGGTGGATGTGGGGCAGGCTGCATTGCTTGATATTGTTTGCGGTGCACCCAACGCCCGAGTCGGCATCAAGGTGCCGTGCGCAATGGTAGGTGCCGAACTGCCTCCCGGCGACGATGGAAAACCATTCCTGATCAAGGTCGGTAAGCTGCGTGGCGTGGAAAGCCAAGGCATGCTTTGCTCAGCCCGTGAACTGAAACTGTCGGAAGATCATGGGGGTTTGCTGGAGCTTGCTGGTGATGCACCTTTGGGCCAAGATATTCGCAAGCATTTGAATCTGGACGACACCTTGTTCACCCTCAAACTCACGCCCAATCTGGCCCATTGCCTGAGCGTGTACGGCGTTGCGCGTGAAGTGGCTGCCCTGACCGGATCTCCATTGAAAACCCTCAGTTTTCCAGCCGTCAGTGTCGGCAGTGCGGATAAATTGCCCGTCAAGGTGAGTGACATTGATTTGTGTGGCCGTTTTGCCGGACGCGTTGTGCGTAACGTCAACCCCCAGGCTAGCACGCCGCAGTGGATGGTCGACCGTTTGGCTCGTTGCGGTCAGCGCAGTGTTTCGGCGCTGGTGGATATTTCCAATTACGTCATGTTTGAGTTGGGTCGTCCATCCCACATTTTTGATTTGAACAAAATTCAGGGTGGTCTGGATGTGCGTTGGGGCAAGGCAGGCGAACAAGTCAAGCTGCTCAATGGCAACACCGTGACGGTGGATGACAAGGTGGGCGTGATTGCCGACGATGTTCAGGTCGAGTCTCTCGCCGGCATCATGGGTGGCGACGCAACGGCGGTGTCTGATGACACCCAACATGTTTATCTGGAGGCCGCTTTCTGGTGGCCCAAGGCCATTGCTGGGCGCTCGCGCCGATTCAATTTTTCGACCGATGCGGGTCATCGGTTTGAACGTGGGGTCGACCCGAGTCACCTTGTGGAGCACATCGAACGCATAACGCAGTTGATTGTGGACATCTGTGGCACCACCAGCACCGTCTGTGGACCGATAGACGACCTGCAAGTCAATATGCCTGCCGCCGCCGCCGTGACCTTGCGTGTGGCGCGTGCCAGCAAGGTCATTGGCATGCCTTTAAGTCAGGCGCAATGTGCTGATGCCCTCACACGCTTGGGGCCGCCAGTCACTCAAGGCGATGGCATCGTCACAGTGACGCCACCGTCCTACCGCTTTGATCTGCAAATAGAGGAGGATCTGATCGAGGAAGTTGCCCGCATGGTGGGCTACAACAACCTGCCGCAAACGCCTCCATTGGCCCCCATCATGGCCAAAATTAGGGCCGAGGCTCAGCGCAGTCCGTTTTCCGTGCGCCGTTCACTTGCCGGGATGGGCTATCAGGAAACCATTAATTTCAGCTTTGTCGAAGAACGCTGGGAACATGAGCTCAGTGGTAACCCCACTCCAATTAAACTGATCAACCCCATTGCCAGTCAAATGAGCGTTATGCGCTCGTCTTTGTTGGGTTCCTTGCTACAAGTTTTGAAATTCAACCTAGATCGCAAAGCTCAGCGTGTGCGTGTTTTTGAGCTCGGGCGCGTGTTTTTGCGTGACGCCTCAGTTAAAAATACTGACACGACCGTTGAAGGCTTTGCACAGCCCATGCGCGTTGCCGGTATGGTGTGTGGTAGTGCCGATGCATTGCAGTGGGGCCGCAAAGAGCAGGGCGTCGACTTCTTTGACGTCAAAGGTGATGTCGAGTCATTGCTCGCACCACTCAAAGCAAGCTTTTCCCCGGCTGAACACCCTGCCATGCATCCAGGTCGCTGTGCCCGTATCCTGTTGGACGGTGTGGCAGTAGGTTTTATGGGGGAACTGCATCCCAAATGGTGTCAGTCGTACGATCTGGCTCAAACGCCGGTTATGTTTGAGCTGGAGCTTGATGCTGTGCTCCAGCGTAAGGTGCCGATGTTCAAGGTCGTTTCCAAGCACCAAGCGGTGGAGCGTGATATAGCCGTGATGGTTGATGAGAAAGTCACCCATGCATCTGTGATGGACGCCGTTTGGGCTGCGCCTACAGCTGGTTTGCTTCGCGATGCCAGCTTGTTTGACATCTATCGCCCCAAGTCTGGCAAAGATGCAGATTCAACAACTCAGTTGGGCCTTGAGAAAAGCATGGCGGTGCGTTTGACCTTGAATAACGAAAACGCCACTTTGACCGAGGAGCAAATCGATTCGGCGGTGCAAGCGATTGTGAATTCATTGGTAGGATCATTGGGCGCTCGTCAGCGTGCTTGAGAGATGACTATTCGTGCAAGCGAGAAACGAGGATTAAATGGACATCTCGGTTGACAGTCTCGAAACACCAGCGCTGACCAAAGCGCAATTGGCGGATCTTTTGTTTGAGCAAATTGGCTTGAACAAACGTGAATCCAAGGACATGGTTGATGCTTTTTTTGACCTTATCTGTGTAGGGTTGGTGGAAGGTGACGATGTTAAATTGACTGGTTTTGGCAATTTTCAGATTCGCACCAAGGCACCTCGCCCTGGGCGTAATCCTCGAACGGGTGAATCCATCCCCATTCAGGCTCGGCGCGTTGTGACATTTCATGCAAGTCACAAACTGAAGGATCAGATTCAGGACGAAGGTCGCTCGTCGACAGTGATTTAGCATGTGTTTTTGCATTTAGGCGCTATCAGGACCCGTGACATCTTTACATGCAACAGTTAGATTAATTTAGAGTAAGCTAGAAGTTTGCTTCGGATATCATTGATTTCAATGGAGAATTCGCTTCCTCCCATTCCCGTTAAACGCTACTTCACCATTGGCGAAGTAGGTGATTTATGCGGCGTGAAACCTCATGTGCTTCGTTATTGGGAGCAAGAGTTTACGCAACTGCGCCCGATGAAGCGACGTGGCAATCGGCGTTATTACCAGCACCATGAAGTATTAATGATCCGCCGCATTCGGGATCTGCTTTACGACCAAGGTTTTACCATTAGCGGTGCACGTAACAAAATGCAAGAGGTGATGCAAACCGAGCGCGACAAAGTGCGAAATGGGGATGTTTTGCTGGAAGGCGTTGAAGTGACTGAAATGGGTGATTCAGAATTGGATGAATTCGAAGTCAGCCAAACTGGTGATTTGTCGATTTCAACAGCAGATCGAATGTTGTATGTTCGAAGAGAACTTTCTGAAATCCGCGATCTGCTCTCGCTTGTCCGCTAATTAACAGTAGTTATACAGGATATAATGCAGGGCTAGATCGGTGTGTGGCGCAGCCTGGTAGCGCACTTGCATGGGGTGCAAGGGGTCGAAGGTTCGAATCCTTTCACACCGACCATATGAATCAAGGACTTAGCTTCGAAAGGGGCTGAGTCCTTTCTTCTTCGGCCCCCTTTTTTTTTTTTTCCACCCCCCCCCCCCCACCCCCCCCCCCCCCCCAAACCCCCCCCCCCCCCCCCCCCCAACCCCCCCCCGGGGAATCGGCCCTTGGGCTTGTGGGGGGTGTGGGTTCTTGCTGAGCCCGGGGTTTTCCGCCCCCACCCCACAAAAACACACCCCCCGGGGGAAAAACCCCCACCCAAAAAAAAGCGGGGGCCCCCGGAGAGCATGGTACCCCCCCCCACCGCCAAGGGGACCACCCCCCCCCCCCTTAAGTGGTGGGAAAGGGGCGCCCGGGCCCGGCGGGGTCGGGACGGGTCGGGGGTGGCCAAAAAAAGCCCCGGGGGGGGGGCGGCCCCCCGGGGGGCGCCCAAACAACCCCATTTTTTCCCTCCCCGGGGAGGAGGTAGAAGTAAGGCCGGATTGAACCGTTTCACCTTGTCTGTCCGTGCCTGGAATCAGGAAACCAACGGTATTGGCCTAATCGCCAAGGCTGGCCGGTACGGCGGAACGTATGCCCACAAAGACATTGCCTTTGAATTCGGTTCCTGGTTGAGCCCTGAGTTCAAGCTGTACCTGATCAAGGAATTCCAGCGTTTCAAAGAGCAAGAGGCGCTTTCCGGCGGGATTGAGTGGAGCATCCGCCGCTCGCTGGCAAAAGTGCAGTACAGGGTTCATACGGACGCCGTCAAAGAACATTTGATCCCGGCCCAACTCACTGGCGCGCAAATTGGATTTGTGTATGCCAACGAGGCAGACATTTTGAACAAAGCGCTGTTTGGGATGACCGCTAAGGAATGGCGCACTGCCAACCCTGAGGCTGAGGGCAACATTCGGGACAACGCGACCATGGAACAACTGGTTGTGATGTCCAGCCTGGAAAGCCAGAACGCTTTGCTTATCCAGCAACAGATGAGCCAGAGCGATAGGCTTGTGATGTTGAACACTTTGGCTAGAAGTCAGCTCACATCGTTGCTGTCAAACCCAAGTATCAAGAGTTTGGAAAACAAGCCGCTGCTGAATTAGCTGGAACGAAAGTAAGCCAGCGGTCACGCTGGCTTACAGGCCGCTAGGCCTGTAGCCCCCGTTTTCCGTGCGTGACCAGCTACAAAACCTGTAGCAGAACCCAACAACCAAGGCGCGGGGCTGAGGGAGCCCCTTGGGGGCGGACGGGCAGACCAGCGCAGGGCTGATGCCGCGCAGCGGCGAAGCACAAGGGTGGGCGGGGGCACACACCACATGACTGGCCGCAGGCCACTGACCAAGCACACAGCGCGCAGCGCCTGACCAATGCCACGGTGCCACGACAGCCACAAGGGCGCGCAGACGGCGGCGCGTAGGGCGTGCAAGCGACCGGGAAGCGCCGACGGCTGTGCGACCGTACCCAGCGAAGGCAATTTGCATAACGCCTGTTGCCTTCACCCGAAGGGCGCGAAGCGGTGACCGGCACCAAGCGGAGCTTTAGCGCAGCGACTGGCGGGCACTGAGGGCAATGCGGCGTTATGTAAAAGCGAAGCGGGTGGCCGTAGCGGGCGTGCGCCACAACTGCCACGAACACCACGGCACCCAGGCCGAGCCGCAGGCGATGGCTGATCCAGCACGATGCGCAAGCGAGCCGAGGCCATATCTGCGCACCAGCGCACTGACCAACACTTGCGAAGCACTGGCGATGTACCTCCCCGGCACCTGTGCGGGGCGCACCAGCGCCGCGCGCACTGGCTGACACCACAGCGCTGGCAAAACGAAAGCGGTGATGCTGGGTGGACTGGCCCACAGCGCGCAGCGCAGCTCAATCAAAAAACAGGCCGCCCAGCATGACCGCGCTGCTGGCCGAAGCCACGCGACAGCTTCGTGGTGCCTGGCCATTGCGGTACTCCGCATTGGCCACTGACCAAAGCTACAGACTCACGAAAATGGAAAGCGGTGATGTTGGGTGCGCTGCCACCAGCGCGCAGCGCCATTCAGCAGGCAGCGCGCCCGGCATGACCGCGCTGGTGGTATTTGCTTTAAAGCAACGCCATGACTTATGAATCCAGGAAGGTACAAGGAATCCTCAGGAGTTCATATAATTTCTGGCTGCCACTAAACTAGTGGTGCATATTTACTTCAATATCAATGACCAACCCCGACGGGAAAACTGCATTTAGCCTGCATATTGAGACCGGCACCGAAAAGGGTGACGCTGTTCCAGCCGCGGTGCTCGCGCAGATTCTGACCAGCGCACAGCGCAGCTTCGAGCTAATCGGGGTGCACGTCGAGGGGCGCACGATTCAACAGCGTGCACGCATTTCTGCTACGACGCGAAGCCGCTTTCAATTGGTGTGCCGTCTGCCCGTGCCTGGCTGCTATGCGGTTCCCATTGAGCTGGGAGGCAATGACTTGCTGGCAGAACACATCACGGCGGCCATGGACGTGTTCAAAAGATCACTGGCGGTATCACCAGAAGGGACTCTGAGGCCATCAATAAGGCTATGCCTGATGTGAGCCTGCGCCATCGAGTGCTTGAAGCCATTCGAGGAATGACACCTCGCGCGGACGCCAAATGGTCTTTGAAATTGTGGGATGCAGCAAACGTTGAATTCGGAGAATTCAATACTGAAAGTGATTCAGCAATCAGGGCGGCCATCGTTCCAGCCGATGAACAGGCTCAATCCCAAGTTGTGACAGGTTACTTAACAAATATCAACTTTACTAATCGAATCGTCACCATCTTTTATCCGCCTACCAAGCGTGAGATGGACTGCGTCTATGACGATGCCGTCGAGGACTTGCTGATTGAGAATCGGCGCGATTTAATCCAAGTTACCGGTCTGATGGTTCTAGATGATGCAGGCACGCCAAAGAAGATCACCAATGTCAACGACATTAGGGAACTTGACTTGTCCCCCTTGTTGGTCGACACCATCAAGGTAGGAAAATTGATACTAAAGGCCAAACAAAGCATCACCCTAGAGCCCGCTACCGACGAGACAAAGCAACTTATTTGCGTCACACACACTGAATTGGGTATCGATGCATTCGCCCGCACGCGCGATGCGTTGGTGAGCGAATTGAACGAACAAATTGGGATGCTCTGGCAAGAATATGCCCTTGCGGAAGACGATGCGCTTGACAGCATGGCCATCAAAATAAAGCAGGCCCTGCTGGTCACTTTCAGTGAGGTTGCACATGGCGCGTAAGCCTGGAGAGGTGGAAAAGAGCCTAGTAAAAAAAGGCTTTCAACGTAAAGAAGGCGACCACAGCTATTTCAACTACTTCACCAAGGCTGGCAAAAAAACCAGCGTGTTCACCAAGACCAGCCACGGAGCTAAAGAGCTTGATGACAGTTTGCTGGGCATGATGGCCAGACAGTGCAAGTTGAGCCGCCAGAATTTTGACTTGCTGATTGAATGCCCGTTGGACCGCGACAGCTATGAACGCAAGCTCGTAGAAGGTAGCTTTATTGAGGCGCAAACGCCGCCTAAGTAGATGTAAGCAATAGGCCGTTGCCAACGGCTACAAGCTCATACAAAAGTCTGCCAGTTAATACGCCTTTTAGGCCGATAGCCCTCGTAGAACGTGCGCAAGCAGCTATCAAAAGAATAGCGTAACAACCCACATAAATTCAATACCCCGACAGATTCTCAATCCGGAAAATCTGATCTTCCTCGTTGCGCCCGGTGTTGGGGAAGTACTTCACGGTCATAAAGCGCCCACCAGCATCCTGCACCAGCATTAACGGCACCCCGTACACCTTGTGCTCCGCCAGAATCTTGTCCAGCGTGTCGTCACCGTTCAATATGTGATTGCCCTTTGTTTCCACCAGCAGCAAGCCACCGCCCGCTGTTCGTCCAGTCACCTTGATGGCGAAGTCGGGGAAATAGCGGTCACCGCTGGGCATCACGATGCCAATAGACCACGGCTTACGCGGTTCGTTGCGGAACCAGTATTCGATCGTCCCAGACGTGTCCGCATCCAGCATTTCGGCAAATGCCCGCTCCGGGCCGTTCAGGTCTTGTGGCATCACGCCATAAATATTCAAGCGTGACTTCTTTACGCCGGTGGGCAACTCCACAAATTCAGGCAAGGGCGCTGCGTCAAAGATTTCCTTGAACTTCGCCGCACAAGTGCGCGCTGCCATACGAATCAAATGTGGGTAGGCCGCCATGATGCGGTTCAACGCCAGCTCTATACCTGCATCGTCAGTGTCAATGCCACGATGGCCATACTCAGCTTTCAGCCGCGCCAGAAGGGCATCATGCAGATCGCGAGGGTCGAGATAGTCGGCATCAAACATTACGCTTTGCGCCCGACGCGCAATCTCTGCGTCTGACAAACGTGCCTGCATGGACTCCGAAACCTCGCTGCCTTCAACAAACACATCCACCGTCTGGCGGGTCACCTTGACGGACTGGCGGAACCCCGCGTTAAACACTTTGTCGTCAATCGCTATGTTGGCCGAAATGCAGGTCAATAAATCTGCCGTTGACAATGGCAGTCGTTCAGACCGATAGGTGTTTGGCAGTCCAGCGCGTAGGGCGTAGCGCTTGTTTCCAGTGATTAGCGGCGTGTTGCCGCGTGGGTGTTCATTGCCTTGTGGTCCCGGCTCGGTTGGCAAAAGCACCAAATTGGTCAAAATTCCAGTTTGCTGCCAGCCGGCGCATCCGCAACAAACGGTACGCCTTCGCCTGCCAAGTTCACGCTCGGCGCAGTCCAGGCGGACGGTGTGTAGGGCACAGAAAGCAACTGCGTTTGCCCGTTGTGCGTAACCTGAATTTCATTCCGACCTGCCACCTTCACCACCATGGTGAATGGGCACACATGGGACAACTCGCTCTGAATCGCGTTGATCTTTTCGCCTGCGTTGACCAAACCGCTCTGGTTTGCCGAATCCGCCAAAAACACGTAACCACAGCGCAGCAACTCCGGGAGCTTCTTTTCAAGCGCTGGCCCTTGCAAACGGCTGTGCACGCGCAGGATGCGACCCACCACCTGAATGCCAAAGTCGGTGTCCTTCGCCCCGCGCATGGATACCAGCGTGAAGGCGCGCGGCGCGTCAAAGCCCAGCGCCACCGCTACCTTGAAAATCAGTACTTCCTTCTTTTCGTCAATCGCCACCGCCAGCAAATCGTCGTTCGGGTCGTCTGCCGTGTACCAAGCAATTTTTGAATCTGGCACACCCAGCGCAGCCAAGCGTGCCCGCGCTTCATCCACCGCCGTGTTGCTGTTGGCCACTTGCACCAACATCAAAGGCACCAAGCCAATACCGGCTGCCTGCAAGCCTTGCTTGATGACGTTGTGCATACCCCAGCCATCGGCCAGCGCGGTCGCTGCAAAGTCCACCAACTCTTTTTGATCGTCCGCAGCCAGATATGCAATCGACTTGATGCCGTCCTTAATCAAACCCGCGTCCACTGCCTCTTTGCGGCTGACACGGATGCGATGCAAGTGGCCAATGCCCGCCGCCTTCTTGAACTTGTCCACGTCCTGGTCGTCAGGCGTGGCGGTAATCATCAAAGTGAAATCGGGTTTGAGTGTTTCCCGATAAAAGCGAACAGTTTCGGCGGCCTTGGTAAAGCTATGGTGTGCTTCGTCCACCACGGCACCAATCCGAAAACCGTCGGCGCGCAACTCGGCAATCAAATCGTCCAGCGAAAGATCGAATTCACCGCCGGTGCGTACCTTACGGGTGTCTTTGTTGGAGGCCGCCACTGATGCCCAGGTGGTCACATACACGTCGCCACTCTTGGTGCCGCGCGTCTTGCGGTCGCCTTGCAGGTCACGCACGCGCAGACCGACAAAGGTGGACTTGATTGCTCCTTTGGCCTGTTCCACCAGCCCCGCGAAGGGCGTAAACCAGAACCAGACTATTTGCGCATTGGTATCGCGGTCGGGCGCTGCAAACGCCTCGGCAATCATTCCCGCCATCAGGGTCTTACCGGAGCCGGTGGGAGCTTCCAGCAGTAGGCAACCATTGAAGGCCGTCGCCGCCGCGTTGCTGGCATCGTCTACCGACTGGCGAAGCTGCGCCTCAGCGTAACGGAATAAGTCCAGAACCGTGTCGTTGATCTTGGGCAGGTAGATCACCAGCCCCCGTTTCCCTTGCGCTATTTGCATCGACATTGATGCCTGATAGGGTGAAAGTGCCACTTCGTGAATGAGTTGCAAGGCAGTCCATATTTGCGCGTGCTGGATGCCACGGAAAACGGTAGCTGCGGGGATACGCCTACAACGTAGATAGGCAAAACCGCCACCTAAACCAGCGACTGATTCGCCCTTTTTCGTTCGATAGCCTTTAATGCCTTGAGTAACCCGCTTGGCACAAACATCTCGGCAGAGATTCTTGCCTGGCAAATCCACTGTTGCCTCTGTATTTGAAACCAAAATGAAATTACGCTTTCCACCGTCTTCTGCATTGAGTTCCAGAACTGCCTGGCCAGTTGTTCCTGATCCGGCAAAGAAATCAAGCACCAACGCATTTTTGTCTTCGATCATGCTGACGAGGTACTTGATCAGGCCGACTGGTTTCGGGTATGTGAAGTCAATCCCCTGCGTGAGTAGATCGGCTCCTGAAGACTGGACGCTTCCCACGTTCTTAATCACTGAGATGACGTGCGACTGATCGTCAGACCGTGCTTTCACGTTTTCAATTGCTCCATTGAGCGTTAGCTTAAATACAGTGAGTTGATTTTTTGTATCCCAAACCGGTGTGAATCCTGTCGCAATAAAGCGTTCACAGAGCTTCTTATTGGCCCATCCACTTTTCACGGTGACCGCAGATACCAGCTTTCCCCCTTCAACAATTGCATCGGATAGGAAGTGTGGCCATTTGTCAGTTCGCGCCGGAATAACACCACTTTCAAAGTCAGCGGAAATCCAACCGGAAGTAGGATTTCAGAGACCGGGTTCTTTGGACCATTTTTGACGATGGTATTTTGAATTTCTTCGCGAAATAGCTTTCCCGTTTCTTCAGCGTTTGGATCAATTACTGGAGGGGCGCCGACTTGGCTTTCCGAAGCGGCATAAACAAGCACATATTCGTGACAAACTTTGAAGCGAGCTTGGTTATCGAAATTTCCGTCTGTTTGCCATATCAGCTTTGCCAAGCAGTTCTTTTCTCCGAAAACTTGTTCCATCAACAAACCAAGGTGAAAAACCTCTATGTCGTTGATGGATACAAAAATCACGCCGTCTTCAGTCAGCAGTTCCTTGGCCAGCTCTAATCGCTGATACATGAACTCTAACCACTTGGAATGTCGGTAGCTGTCGTCCTTGTCAATGAAGCTGTCGTTGTAAATGAAGTCGCGGTTGCCGGTGTTGTAAGGCGGGTCAATGTAGATGCACTTCACCCTTCCCGCGTGCGTCATGCGCAAGGTGCGCAGAGCGTCGAAGTTATCGCCTTCAATGATCAGGTTGTGTTGAGGCCCGTCGCCGCATGACAATTTTTCATCCCAATCGAGCGCCACAAAATCGTTGTTTACTGATAGATCGTGGTCAATCTCGTCGCGCTCCCACACCAGTCCGAAATTGGGCCTGCGGTCCCGTTCGCGCAGCAGGCGCAAGAGCTGTTCTTTGGAATAGTCGTCGTAGTTATCGGCCATTGAGGGGAGCAATCAGGGTTTTCGAAACCAAGGCAGTTTAGCCCAGCCACCCCTACAAATTCATCCCAAGAAGTCCAAAGCGTGCCGCTATGCCCGCCAGCGACTGCTGGACACTGGCCTCATGCGCTGCATGTAAGCGCTCAAACGTGCGCCAGTGCATGCCCTTGGGTTTTCCTCCGTCGGCATTTAATATGCCTGCCTCCCATCCCAGGCGCTTGCGGATACGGTCTGCTCGGCTGCTTGCGCGGTCATAGGCTTGTTCGCGCTGGGTGCGATAGGCCAGGTTGTGGCAATGGCGGCAGGCATACACGCCACCACCGTACAGCACCGCCACACGCCGCCCGCACCGCACAGCCGGGCATTGCCACCACGCACGCTGCCCGCCCAAGGCGCAGTCCGTCCAGACCACGCGCACCGAGTAATCCATGTCTTTCCAATCGTCTGCGCCGTAGTTGCGCGTGCGGTAAGTGAGATGAACCCGGTCGCGCTCCACGGGCCAAATCTGTATCGAGCCCACCTTTTCGTCGCCGCGTGACCATGTCCACAAAAATGCCGTACCACGCGCAAGCAAGCCGTCACGCGCCAGCCTGCGAATGTCCAGCGCACACATATCGCCCGTGGTCCGCTTACCACCGCTTCTGCCGCTGTTGAATCCACCCATGTTCTGCCTCCTTTATTTTCCGAAATCATTTGGGAAATTGCCCGCCTTTTCAAACGGGCAAAGTGCATCAAGCTGCCGAATACGCCCGCCAAAGTGCCATGCCAACACCGCAGCGCAGCCCATACCGACTGCCACGCCCGGCAGCGATGCAAGTGGGGCAGTTGAAATGGTGGGCCAGATAGGCCGCGTCCAGCGCGCGCCAGTCGGTAGGCTCGGGCGCTGCGTCCGTCGGTGTGCCGGGCAGTGGCTCCACCGAGTCGGCTTGGAGCGCATCGGCCAATGCTGCCCGATGTTCACGCAAGGGCACCAGTAGGCGCGCCACCGCCTCGCGCGGCCCACTGGCCTTGACCTTGCCGCCGACCAGCCGAAGCGCCACGCCAGACGCTTGAGCCTGCTGGATCAGTGCCTGCGCGCTCACAGTTCCACCTCGACCAGTTCATTGGCGGGCTGATTAACCGTCGAAGATTCCAAAGGTTCCTGTTTTTCAGACGGGGAATCTTCGGAACCTTTGGGTGATTTGGAATCTTCGCCGGGCAATGCCGGGTCACTGCCAACGGGCAAGCGCCAATACCAGCCGCCGTCCATGCCGCCTTTCTTGCGAACGACACTGAGTTTCTTGGATGCTGTCCAAATTTGCTTTTTGGTGAACCCGGCATCTTTCAACGGCTGGGTGGCTTGGTTGGCACCAGTCCAGCAATCCGCCGTCAGTTCCGCTTTCAACAGGCTCACAGCATCGGCGTGGTCGGTGCCGTCGTCGCATTCCGCCGGGTCGGTCAGCAGGTCGCGGGCGGAGCCTTCCACCGCCTGGCCCCACTCGATCCGGCTGGCATCAATGCCGGGCAGGGCCTCCACTTGCGCCAGGTGGTATTCAAACCCGCCGTTGTCCGGGCCGATGTTGGATTTGCTGCGCGCCAGAATGCGTTTGTCGGCACCGTCCTCGCCTTTGACCCTTGCCGCCACAAACACCACGCGCGCCACGGCAGTAAACGCAATGCTGCCAATCACCCGCTGCGCCGGGTCGCTGCCCTGGCCCCCTTTGGACAGGTGGGTAATGCCCAGCAACGCCGCATTGATGGTGGTGGCCAAGTCAACCAAGGGTTGCAGGCCTCGGCGCACCTCGGTGTTTTTGTGGCTGTCGCCTGCCACGGCGGTCGATACCGGGTCAATCACGATCAGGCGCACGCTGCCGATCTGCTGGATAGCGTCTTTCAAAGTGCGCGTGTCGGTGGACGGGTCGAACTGCCTGACCACGCCTCCCGTGCGCGTGCCGTCCACAAAGAACACCCGGTTTCGGTCTGCACCCACAGCGATCAGGCGCGGCAGCAGGGTGTCGGTGTAGTCGTCTTCGCCGCTCCAGATCAGCACGTTGCCCGCTGCGCAGCGTGACCCATCCGGCCAGCGCCCGCCAATGGTGACGGTGGCGGCCATGCCCATGGCGATGGTGGTTTTGCCCTGTCCAGGTGCGCCCGCCAATAGGTGGAACTTGCCCAGCGCCAGCCAGTCCGGCCAGAGCCATTGCACGGGTTCGGGTGTAAGGTCAGCACCGCAAGTCAGCACCACCGTGCTTTTGGGCAAAAGTTCAGTGCCAAATTGGCCTCTAGCCACCGTAGAACGTGCGGGAGCAGCTACTGAATTGATAGCGACTAAAGGCCCCGCGTCGTCGTCCAGACCGGCAGCCAAGTGTTCATAGTCGTGCGGGTTCATGCGAAAGCCTCCACCAGTCGGTTGATGCGATTGGCCGCCACCATCAGGCGCGCCCGGTCGGCATCGGTCAGCGTCACGCCGTTGGCCACATTGCCTGCGGCCACGGCGGCAAGCGTGGATTCAAACGCCATCACCGACAGCGCCAGGCGCGGGCTAAGCGGCGTGGGCTTGGTTTGCAGGTGTGGGCGGCCATCGTCAACCCAGCAGCCCAACGCTTTGGCAGCGTCCACAAATTCGCGTCCACCGTCCTTGATCTCATAGGCCAGCACGTCGCCGCCTTTTTCGCCGCAGCTCATGCAAACCCATGCGCCGGTGGCAACGTTGACGCGCATGGAGTCCGAGCCGCCATGAAAGTTGCAAGTAGTGGTTTTCCACTTGGCAGACCGTGGGCCTTTGAGGGTCAGGCCTTGGTTCTCGAAGTAGGTAACCGGGTCGGGGAGTAGGGTGCGGTCAAACGGCATGTTGACCTCCCGCTGCGAATGAGACAGACGTGTTTTTTCCCGGCGTTGTGCCGTTCAAGGTGCTTTTCATGGTGCACCTCGTTTAGAAAGAAGCAATCAGGGCGCGAATGTCGGCGCTGCGCCACGCGACGCAGCGTTTTGACAACTTCACGGGCGCGGGGTAGCGGCCTTCGGCTACGCCTGCCCACCAATGGGATCGGCTAACCGGGACGTGTGCCAACACCGTGGGCAAGCGCCACAGGGCAATGTCAGGATTTTGGGGAGAGGGGAGAGCGCCAGCCGCAAGGGTGGCATTGGGTTGCGCGTCTGCGCGAGGGTTTGAGGTCATTTGGTTTACAGCGCCGTCTCGGCGTTTGTTGGTTAATGAACTGCGCTGGTCAGCGCCTACCTTGGGGTTTCTGGTTCTGAGTGCCTTTCTGCTTTGTCGGTCGGGGTCGCCATCGCCTTCGCCGCCTTCGTCGTCATCACTTGCTGCCACGTCGGGGCCATCGGTTACGCCAGCCGCTGCGCCACCGCCGCCGGATTCGGGCATGTCGTCGCTGATGCTGAGGGTGGGCGCGTGTTCACGGCCATTGCCACTGGAAGTCTGTCGGTCTGGCAAGATCCGCCCATAATACGGTGATATATGGACTCGTAACTGTCCGAGGATTCCAGGAACCAAAATTACTTTGTTGACGCTTGACATTGTTGCTGTGCCCTCAAGTGTGGATACCGATAAACCCGAATGGGTTTATATCCAGTAGTCCAGGCACGGCGTTTATAGCATGCACACATCCAAGATGCAACAAAACAACGTAATTGTGGATAACGTGCGCGCTATGTCGCGTTTTGCTGCTAATCCAGCATGGCGGCCACCCGCGCCCGCACTTCTTCCACCAAATCGTCCGGCGCTTGCTCAATCAGAGTCAAACCGCGCTGCGACGGGTCAATCATCCTGAACTGGTGCACCAGCACCACGCCCTGCGTCTGCGTGCCGGTGCCCATGAGGCTGACCGACAAACCCGCATTGCGCGCGCCCATACCGCCTTGCGTGATCGGGCACACGCCAATCATGCCCAGCCGGTTCAAGTCGGCGTGCGTCACCACAATGCCGGGCCTGCGGCCTTGCTGCTCTTGGCCCAGCGTGGGGTCGAAACTGGCGACCACAATGTCGCCGCGCTGCCAAACTTTGCGACTCAAAGGGGAACCTCTTGGCCCACTGCTGGCATGTTGTCCCATGCCTTGTCGATCACCAGCGGCTCGTCGCCCTGCATGGCCAACAGCTCTTGCAAGCTGTACTTGCGGCGACTGATCGGCGAAATGATCAAGCGCCCGGCGTCAAATTCAAAACTCACCTTGTCGCCAGGGTGCAGGCCGGTTGACTTGGCCAGCGACTGCGGAATGGTCACTGCGATGGAGCCACCAGCGGCGCGGAGTGTGGATGTGTGCATGATTTGTCCTGTTAATGTCCAATGGAGTCCAAGGATGTAGCACTTAGTTTAACTGGAATGGTGGATAATTGCATCAGGCAGCCCGCAACGTCACCACATTGGCCGGTTTGTTGGCCAGCAAGTCCAGCCGTTCACCCCACAGCCGCCACGCATCGCGCATCGGGCCTTCGTAGGTGGCGCGCTGGTAAATGCGCTTCATCTTGTTTTCTTCGGTGTGGTTCAGGCACTTCTCGATCACGTCGGGCAGCGCGCCCAGTTCGGCCATGGCGCTCGCGCCCGTGCGGCGCAGGTCGTGCGGTCGCCATTGGCCCCCGCCAAGTTTCAGCGCGTCGATCAGCTTGGTGCGGCCCGCAATCTGCCCGCCCGGCTCGCGCTGGCGGTCGGCCACCTGCTTGGTGACGGTCTTGGTGTCCAGCGGCAAATTGGTCTTTTCAATCGCGGGGTCGTAACGGCTGCCCGGAAAGCACCACGGCGTTTCACCTGTAATGGCGTGCAGCCGCTCAAACTGGCGCAGCGCAAAGTCACTCAGCCATACCTGGTGCGACTTGCCGTTTTTGGTTTCAGGCAGCACCCACAGGCGGCGCTCAAAATCCACATGCTCCCAGCGCGCGCCCACGGTTTCGCCAATGCGAGTGATGGTCGCCATTTGAATCAGCAGGGCGCATTGCGTTGTTTCGGCCATGCCGGATTTGGGCAGCTTCTTCAACAGGTCGATCAACTCCGCTTCGCCCAGCACACGGTCGCGCTCGCCATCCGGCCCAATCTTGGCCTTTTTTATACGGGCGGTCGGGTCGGCTTCCACATAGTCGCGGTCCAGCGCAAAGCCAAACATTTGCCGCAGGTCGGACAGCACGCGCTTGGTCATGCGCACCACGTCGCGCGCCATCATGGTGTCCACAATGTTTTGAACGTGCGCCTTTTTCACATCCGCCACGGCCAGGTCGCCAACCAGCGGGAAAACGTCACGCTCAAAGGCCGTTGTGCCTCCGCGCCGCCGTCGCCGCGCTGCTTAAGCGCCAAGTCGCGCCACAGCTTGAACAACTGCCGCACCGTCAAACGGGCCTGCTGCTGGGCGATCACTTCCAGCCGGTCAAGCTGCTTGTTGTGGGCTTCCACCTGGTCAACTTCGATCTTGAGTTTTTCGGTGGCCTTGCGCTGCACCGGGTCGGTGCCGGACTTCACTTCCACGGCCAGACGGTCGCGCTCATCGCGCAGGGCTTTGAGCGACATCTTGGGCCAGGAGCCGATGCGCACCTGCCGGGTTTTGCCGCCCAGCTTATAGCGCCACTGAAAATCCACGCTCACATGGTTCTTGGTGTCAGGCGTGGCCCGCACCATGCCAAACATGGAGCCGCCATCCGGCAAACGCTTGCCGTCGTCCGTACCGCGCAGCGCTTCCAGCGCCTTGGTTGTGATCAATGCCATGTCAAATTGCCCCCACCATTGCCCCCACCGTTAGGGTGGCTCAGAGTGTAACTTGCTGGATTGCTTTGGACTACAACAAAATGCTACAAGTCTTTAACTTGTTGATTTATATAGAGTAATTTCAATTTCTGAGATTTCCTTGAATCTTTGCTGGAAGTACAAGGGGTAGCATGGGGTGCAAGGGGTCGAAGGTTCGAATCCTTTCACACCGACCATATGAATCAAGGACTTAGCTTCGAAAGGGGCTAAGTCCTTTCTTCTTGATGGCTCCAGAAACGTCCATTGTCCCAACCGTTGTCCCAACCGCGAGAAAAGCTGGAGATGGCGTAGCTGCATCCATTTGCTACTATTTTGATAGCTGCTTGCGCACATTCTAAGAGGGATAGCGGTTTATTTGGCATATAAATGGTGCTGTGCAAGGGTTTGATCAGCTACCGCGACGGCGGCAGACATTGACGACCCTTCGGCGCTCGATATTGACGTGTGACCTCCACCAGCGCGGTCATGCCGGGCACGTTGCCTGCTAAACGGCGCTGCGCGCTGGTGGCAGTGTGAACGGCTGTCGATTTCCGCTTAAATCCGGTGTCGGCAGCCTGGCGGTCGCATAGACTGGCTGAGCACGCTGGTTTCGTTGAATTTCTTTTGAATCGAATTGGGGTGCCCAATCTGAAGGGCAAGAATGGGTTCTGGGCGAGGCTGCTTTGGGCGGGAGTGCGCCTGTGCAGCAGCTTGGCACCGCGATGGATCTTGCGTTACAAACGCACAAGCCTGTGTATGAAGCAGGCGCGACAGTGGCAATAACTTAGCCGGTCAACCCACTGCCGCGCCCCGAGACCCCCACTGTGGAGGGCTACGACACCTACTACATCAGCAGCTTGCCCTTGAGCGCAGGGGCGCAGAAGGTGGCCAACGCCATTCGCGCTCATTGGTCTGTGGAGAACAATCTACATTGGTCAATGGACGTCGCTTTCAACGAAGATGCTTGGCAAGGGTGCGCAAGGACGAAGGGCCTGCGAACTTGGCGTGTTTGCGCCGTATTGCGCAGACCCAGCTCAAACGCGAGACGAGTGAGAAAGTTGGCATCGCAAACAAACGTGCCCGCGCAGGGTGGGATCAGAATTATTTGCTCAAGGTGTTAATGCTTGGTGCGCTATGAATTTAGGTGCGATTGCCCTGACCAGATGGCTACAAAACTTCGCTGGCAAAATCCGCCAGCCTGGAGCGTTCGCCGCGCGCCAGGGTAATGTGCCCACCGTGCTGCCAGCCTTTGAACTTGTCAACGGCAAAGGTCAGGCCAGACGAGCCCTCGGTCAGGTAAGGCGTGTCAATTTGGGCTAAATTGCCCATGCAAATGATCTTGGTGCCGGGACCGGCGCGGGTAATCAAGGTTTTCATCTGTTTGGGCGTGAGATTTTGGGCTTCGTCAATGATCACGTACTTATTGAGAAAAGTGCGTCCGCGCATGAAGTTCATGCTTTTTATCTTGATGCGGCTGCGGATGAGTTCACTGGTGGCGGCGCGGCCCCATTCGCCGGCGCTGGTGTCTGTTTTGCCCAAAACCTCCAGGTTGTCATCCAGCGCGCCCATCCAGGGGCCCATTTTTTCTTCTTCATTGCCGGGCAGGAAGCCGATGTCTTCGCCCACGCTGACCGTCGCGCGCGTCACGATGATTTCGGTGTAGCGTCTATCGTCCAGCACCTGGGTCAGGCCAGAGGCCAGCGCCATCAGGGTCTTGCCGGTGCCGGCGGTTCCCGCCAGCGTGACAAAGTCAACGTCCGGGTCCATCAAGAGGTTCATGGCAAAGTTTTGTTCGCGGTTTCGCGTGGTAATGCCCCACACCGCATTCTTGAGGTGGTTGTAGTCTTTCAGCGTCTTGAAAACGGCTGTTTTGCCGCGGATTTCAGTGACGCGGGCGTACAGGCTGGGCTCGCCAGGGGCCTCGAAGAAAACAAATTGATTGATCAACAGGCTGGGCACAATCGGCCCGGTGATGCGGTAAAAGGTGTTCGGGCCTTGCTGCCAGCTCTCCACCGCCTGGCCGTGCGTGGTCCAGAAATTGGTGGGCAGGGCGAGTGAGCCGGCGTACAGCAAGTCGCCGTCTTCCAGCGTTTTGTCGTTCTGGTAGTCGTCCGTGGCCAGCCCCAAGGCGCGCGACTTGACCCGCATGTTGATGTCCTTGGACACCAGCACCACTTCGCGTGGGGCGTGCTGCTGGCGCAGTGCCTCCACGACACCCAGGATCTGGTTGTCGGCTTTGCCCTGGGGCAAACTGGTTGGCAAGGTGTAGTTCAGGAGTTGGGTCTGGAAGAACAGTTTGCCACCCGCTTCCCGGTGGCCGGTGCTGCCCAGCGGCAGGCCCACCGCCATGTCGGTGCCAGGGGTGCCTGCCAAAGCATCCAGCGTGCGGCTGGTTTGCCGGGCATTGCGGGCAACTTCGGTCATGCCCTTTTTGTGGCCATCCAGCTCTTCCAGCACGATCATGGGCAGAAAAATGTCATGTTCCTCAAAGCGGAACAAACACATGGGGTCGTGTAAGAGCACGTTGGTGTCCAGCACAAACAGCTTGGTGGGGCCGGTGTGTTTCGTTTTTTTCTGTTTGTTTTCGGCAGAAATTTCGACCTTTGGCATGCGTTTGCGGGAGCTTGTGGTCGTAGCCGGGGTGTTGGTACGACTTTCTGGCACCTTGGCTGCCAATGAATCTGCCGTAGCACGCTCTAGCAGCTCTGCGGGTTGCGGTGCTTCACTGCTTGGCTGATTTGCCTGGGGCGTCATGAGTGTTTCTGATTTTTCAGCCTTGCGCGCTTTAGGCTTGGGGCGGGCAGCCACATCGTAGTCTTGCTCGGACAGCAGCGCGGCACGTTTGGCGGGGGCGGTGGGCAATGGCATGTGAAATTTTGCTCGCAAAGAGTGGATGGAATTTTGGCTTAAAAAGCGAAAAAGCCGCCTGGAGACCAGAGCGGCTTTATGAGGGGCACGGTTGTAAATTTCAACGGCATGCGGCCATTATGCATGAGGCAGGCAGGTGTTAACAAACACCGCATGGCCCCGTTGCAGCAAGCACTAAACCAGTGCGGGAACCTTCTTCAGATCCTTGACGGCCTTCAAGACGTCATCCACGTGGCCGGGCACTTTGAGGCCACGCCATTCTTCCTTGAGGCAGCCATCTGCGCCAATCAGGAAGGTGCTGCGCTCGATGCCTTTGACCTTTTTACCGTACATGATTTTGTTTTTGACGACGCCGAACATGTGACACATTTTTTCTTCCGTGTCGGCAATCAATTCAAAGGGGAGTTCGAGCTTGGCTTTGAACTCGTCGTGGGATTTCATGTTGTCGCGCGAGACACCAAACACGGTGGCACCAGCTTTGACGAAGTCTTTGTACTTGTCGCGGAACTGCATGGCCTCTGTGGTGCAGCCTGGGGTATTGTCCTTTGGGTAAAAATAAAGGATGACGACTTTTCCGAGATGAGAGGTGTTCGATACCTTGATGCCGCTGGTGGCATTTGATTCAAATTCAGGGATGGGTTTATTGACAACAATCGCCATAATTTTTAAGTCTCGTGTGACATGATGCGTCATTCGCTCAAGTCGTGGGCACTATCGCTGTGACAGTGCTTTTGTGCCCTCGACGACAACCCCGGATTTTACTCTGAAAACACTTGGTGAACCCGCGATGCGGTACTAGTGTTATCCCGATGTGCTTTGCAAAATCAAGGCCACGATCACCTTGCGTCCTTCACCGGCAAGTATGTTGTAGGTGCGGCAGGCGGCTTGGGTGTCCATGGTTTCAATGCCGATTTGTTTGTTGATCAGAGGGGCAATCCATTGACCCGGTGGAAACCGGATGCTGTCTCCACTGCCAAAAATGACCAGTTCAGGCTCCAGGGCAGCCAGTTGGCCGAAATGCTCCGGGCTCAGGTCAGTGAAACTGCCGCAGCACCAGTTAAAGCGCTCACCCCTTGATCCGATGACCACGCTGGACTCAATTTTCTCGTTGCCCACACGCACCCAGCCGGGGCCATAGCCGCTGATGGATTGCACGTTGATGGTGTCAGGGTGGATTTTCATGTTCTAAATTGGGGGGTGTACAGGCTGCGGTGCGTTCAGCAAGCGGTGCGTGGCGGGGAAATGTGGTCAAATTATAGGTTTCGCCTCGTGCAATCACCTCCTGGAGGGACTTTGAGAACCATTCAAAAATCTGCCAAGCTGGCCAATGTGCTCTACGACATCCGCGGCCCCATCATGGACGCTGCCCGGCAGATGGAGGACGAAGGTCAGAAGATCATCAAACTCAACCTTGGCAACCTGGCTGTTTTTGGCTTTGACGCCCCGGAAGAAATCCAGCAGGACATGATCCGTAACCTGCCCAATTCGGCGGGTTACTCGGACAGCAAGGGCATTTTTGCGGCGCGCAAGGCCGTCATGCACGAAACCCAGAAGCAAGGCGTTGTGGGTGTCACGCTGGACGACATTTACTTGGGCAATGGTGCCAGCGAACTCATCACCATGGCCACCAATGCCTTGCTCGACAACGGTGACGAATTGTTGTTGCCCATGCCCGACTATCCGCTGTGGACGGCGGCCACCAGTTTGTCCGGCGGTACGCCGGTGCATTACCTGTGCGACGAAAGCAATGGCTGGATGCCCAACCTGGACGACATTCGCGCCAAGATCACCCCACGTACCAAAGGCATTGTGGTGATCAACCCGAACAACCCGACTGGCGTGATGTATTCCGATGCCTTGCTCCAGAGTATTGTCGAGATTGCGCGCGAGCATGGGCTGGTCATCATGGCCGACGAGGTGTACGACAAGGTGCTGTACGACGGCATCAAACACACGGCACTGGCCAGTTTGTCGACCGATGTGCTCACACTTACCTTCAACTCCCTGTCCAAAAGCTACCGCTCCTGCGGTTACCGCGCGGGCTGGATGATTGTCTCGGGCGACAAACGCTCCGCCACCGATTACATCGAGGGCCTGAACATGCTCTCCAACATGAAGCTGTGTTCCAACGTGCCGGGCCAGTGGGCGATTCAGACCGCGCTGGGCGGCTACCAGAGCATCAACGACCTGGTGGGCGAGGGCGGTCGCCTGCGCCGCCAGCGTGATCTGGCCTATGAGCTGATCACGGCCATTCCCGGCGTGAGCTGTGTCAAGCCGCAGGCTGCGCTGTACATGTTTCCCCGGCTTGACCCCAAGGTGTACCCGATTGCAGACGATCGTCAATTCTTTCTGGAATTGCTGCGGGAAACGCGCGTGATGCTGGTGCAGGGCACCGGCTTCAACTGGAAGCAGCCGGACCATTTCCGAATTGTGTTCTTGCCGCACGAAGACGATTTGCGCGAGGCGATTGGCCGCATCGCCAAATTTCTGGAGCACTACCGCAAGAACCACGGCACGCAAAACACTTCAGGCGCTATTAAATTTGTAGCTTCTCGCGCATAATCTACGGGCGCTAGTGCCCAAATTTACTTATATTAATCATGAAACCCATTCAAGTAGGCCTTCTGGGCATCGGCACTGTCGGTAGCGGCACTTTCAACGTTTTGAAGCGCAATCAGGCTGAAATCAAACGCCGTGCCGGTCGCGGCATCGAAATCACCATGGTGGCCGATCTGGACGTCGCCCGTGCCCAAGCCGTGGTGGGCAACGATGTCAAAGTGGTGAGCGACGCCCGCGCCATCATTGCCAACCCCGAGATCGACATCGTCATCGAACTGATTGGCGGCTACGGCATTGCCAGGCAGTTGGTACTGGAAGCGATTGCCGCCGGCAAACATGTGGTGACCGCCAACAAGGCCTTGCTGGCCGTGCACGGCACCGAAATTTTTGCCGCCGCCTCCGCCAAGGGCGTGATGGTGGCTTTTGAGGCGGCTGTGGCCGGTGGCATTCCCATCATCAAGGCGCTTCGTGAGGGCCTGACGGCCAATTCCATCCAGTGGGTGGCCGGCATCATCAACGGCACCACCAACTT
Source organism: Candidatus Rhodoferax bjergmarkensis (assembly GCA_016708345.1). Taxonomy (GTDB): domain Bacteria; phylum Pseudomonadota; class Gammaproteobacteria; order Burkholderiales; family Burkholderiaceae_C; genus Rhodoferax; species Rhodoferax bjergmarkensis. The sequence goes on along the minus strand of JADJFX010000002.1, from coordinate 478,123 downwards.
CATCCTGTCCGAGATGCGCGACAAGGGCCTGGACTTTGACGTGGTGCTCAAAGAAGCGCAGCGTCTGGGTTACGCCGAGGCGGACCCCACTTTTGACATCGAAGGCGTGGACGCCGCGCACAAGGCCACGCTCATGTCGGCCATTGCGTTTGGCATTCCGGTGCAGTTTGACAAGGCTTATGTGGAAGGCATCACAAAATTAGGCGCAACCGACATCAAATACGCCGAGCAGCTCGGCTACCGCATCAAGTTGCTGGGGATCGCCAAGCGTCGCCAGGCCGACGCGACCAACCGGACCGAAGGCGTGGAACTTCGCGTACACCCCAGCCTGGTTCCGACCAAGCGCCTGATTGCCAATGTGGAAGGTGCGATGAACGCCGTCATGGTGCATGGCGATGCCGTGGGCACCACGCTGTATTACGGCAAGGGGGCAGGCTCCGAGCCGACCGCCAGCGCCGTGATTGCCGACCTGGTGGACATCACCCGTTTGCACACGGTTGACCCGCTCAACCGCGTGCCGCATTTGGCGTTCCAGCCCCATACACTCGACCAGGCCATGAGCGAGCTGCCGGTGTTGCCGATGGGCGAGGTGGTGACCAGCTACTACCTGCGCTTGCGCGTGGCCGATCAGACCGGCGTGCTGGCCAAGGTGACCGGCATTGTGGCGCAAGCAGGCATCAGCATTGATGCCGTGCTGCAGCGCGAAGCCGACGAGGTGAGCAGCGAGGGCAGCGTGCCGCAAACCGACCTCATCATTCTGACCCACGACTGCGTCGAAGCCACCATGAACGCCGCCATTGCCCAAATGCAGGCATTGCCCACGGTACTGGCACCCATTACCCGCATTCGCAAGGAAGAGTTGGCCTGATGAAATACCTCTCCACCCGCGCCGCTGCCAGCGAAACTGCCGAGCGCAAACGCTTTTGTGAAATTCTGCTGGAAGGATTGGCACCCGACGGTGGCCTGTACCTGCCCGAGCATTACCCGCAGGTCAATGAGACCCAACTGGCCACATGGCGCAGCGTTTACCGCGAGCAGGGTTACGCCGCGCTGGCCTTCGAAGTGTTGTCGCTCTACATTGACGACATCCCCGCGGCCGACCTGAAAGCGATTTGCGACAAGACCTACACGCAGGCCGTTTTTGGCACGCCAGAAATCGTGCCCCTGCGCCACCTTGAAAACGGCTTGTGGATTGAAGCCTTGTCCAACGGCCCCACGCTGGCCTTCAAGGACATGGCCATGCAGCTCTTGGGCAACCTGTTTGAATATGAACTGGGCCGCCGTGGTGAAGAGCTCAACATTCTGGGCGCTACCAGCGGCGACACCGGCAGCGCGGCCGAATACGCCATGCGTGGCAAAAAAGGCGTGCGCGTCTTCATGACCAGCCCGTTCGGACGCATGAGCCCGTTCCAGCAGGCGCAGATGTTCAGCCTGATGGACGAGAACATCCACAACATTGCGGTCGAAGGCGTGTTTGACGACTGCCAGGACATGGTCAAGGCGGTGTCCAACGACCTGGACTTCAAACGCAAGTACAAGATTGGCACTGTCAACTCCATCAACTGGGCGCGTTTGATGGCGCAGGTGGTTTACTACTTTGCGGGCTATTTCCAAGCAAGCACTTCAAACTCTGAAAAAGTCAGTTTCACCGTGCCCAGCGGCAACTTTGGCAATGTCTGCGCCGGTCACGTGGCCCGCATGATGGGTTTGCCGATTGACAAACTGGTGGTCGCTACCAATGAAAACGACGTGCTCGACGAGTTTTTCCGCACTGGCGTTTACCGCGTGCGCGGGAGCGCCGACACGCATGAAACCTCCAGCCCGTCGATGGACATTTCAAAGGCCAGCAACTTCGAACGTTTTGTGTTTGACCTGCTGGGCCGTGACGGTACGCGCACCAAGGCCTTGTTCGGTGATGCCTTGAGTCGTGAGGGCCGTTTTGACCTTGGAAGCGACCCGGCTTTCGCGCAAGCTTCACAGCGCTATGGTTTTGTGAGCGGCAAAAGCACGCACGCCAACCGCCTGGCCACCATCAAGGATACCTTTGAACGGCTGGGCAGCATGATCGACACCCACACCGCCGATGCCGTCAAGGTGGCGCGTGAACACCTGCAAGCCGGTGTGCCCATGGTGGTGCTGGAAACCGCGCTGCCTATCAAGTTTGCCGCCACCATTGTGGAAGCGCTGGGCTGTGAGCCCGATCGTCCGGCCAAATTCGAAGGCATTGAAGCCCTGCCCAAACGCGTGACCCGCATGGCGGCCGATGCTCAGGCGGTTAAAACCTACATTGCCCAGCACTGCGCGTGAAAGTGGTCGGATTTGCCGGCTTTTCCGGCTCGGGCAAGACCACGCTGATCGAGCAACTGATCCCCGTGCTGCGCAGCCGGGGCCTGCGCGTGTCGGTGGTCAAACATGCTCATCACCGCTTTGACATCGACCACCCAGGCAAAGACAGCTACCGCCACCGTCAGGCCGGTGCATTTGAAGTGGTGGTGGCCTCAAGCCACCGGCTGGCGCTGCTGCGCGAGTTTGAGCAGCCCTTGCAACTGTCGGTTCACCAGCTGATCGCCGAACTCGATGGCGGCGTGGACTGGGTGCTGGTGGAGGGCTTCAAATTCGCTGATTTGCCCAAAATCGAGGTCTGGCGTGCCCAGTGCGGCCACCCCGCCCGCTACCTGGACGATGAGCACATGGTGGCCATTGCCACCGATTCGCCCGGGCTTTTGCCGCAGGCGACCTTACTGCCGGTGCTGGATGTGAACGACCCCGAAGCATTGGCCAACTGGTTGCTGGCCCAGCAAGACCGTTTTGACTACCGGGTGGAGAATTTCGCATGACAACACCACGCCCGCCTTTGAAATCCCTGGACGACGCGCTGGCCCAGTTACTGGCCTGCGCCACGGTGCTGGCGGAGCAGGAATCGGTTTCTACCTTTGACGCCGATGGCCGCGTGCTGGCGCAAGACCTGGTGTCTGCCCTGCAGGTGCCGGCGCTGGACAACAGCGCCATGGACGGTTATGCCGTGCGCTGCGCCGACGTGCTGCACGCGCAGGCCCAGCTTGACGGCGTGTTGCCGGTCTCGCAGCGCATTGCTGCCGGTACTGAGGGCACCGTACTGGCACCTCTGAGCGCCGCGCGGATTTTCACCGGCGCGCCGGTTCCGCCCGGCGCGGATGCGGTGGTGATGCAGGAGGACTGTGAAGTCTTGCAGCACCCCGATGGTGCAGCGGTGCGTTTCAAAGTTGTGCCAGCACCGGGTTTGAACATTCGCCGCGCTGGCGAAGATGTGACGCTGGGTGCTGTGGTGCTCTCAAAAGGGGAGCTGCTCACGCCCGCCGCTCTAGGGCTGGCGGCCAGTATTGGCATGAATTTTCTGCCCGTGGTGCGCCGCCCCCGTGTGGCCTTGTTCTCCACTGGTGACGAGCTGGTCATGCCCGGTGACGTGCCGCCTGCGCAAATGAAGCCGGGTGCCATCTACAACTCCAACCGCTTTTTCTTGCGTGCACTGCTGTTGCGCCTGGGCTGCGAGGTCAGCGACCTGGGCGTGGTGCCGGACCGGCTGGACGCTACCGTGCAAGCGCTGCAAGGCGCAGCGCACCATCACGACCTGATTTTGACCAGCGGCGGCGTCTCGGTGGGGGAAGAAGACCATATCCGCCCCGCTGTGCAGTCACTCGGTACGCTGGACCTGTGGCAGATTGCCATCAAGCCCGGCAAGCCGTTTGCCTACGGGCGAGTGCAGCAAGCCCACTTCATCGGGCTGCCGGGCAACCCTGTTTCCAGCTTTGTGACCTTTTTGCTGCTGGTGCGCCCGTTCTTGTTGAAATTGCAGGGTGTGCAACAATTTGCTCCTGAATCAATAGCTGCTCCCGCCCATTTCACGTGCGCAAAGGCCGATAAACGCCGTGAATTTTTGCGCGTCCGGCGCAATGCGGCAGGGGGGCTGGATTTGTTCCCCAACCAAAGCTCGGGCGTGCTGACCTCGGCCGTCTGGGGCGATGGACTGGTGGACCACCCGCCGGGGCACACCATTGCGCATGGCGACCTGGTGCGTTTTATTCCTTTTTCGGAGCTGCTGGGGTGAGGGTCACCGTCAGGTATTTCGCCTCCATCCGCGAGGCCATCGGCGCGGCCAGCGAGTCCGTCACCACCCAAGCCGCCACGCTGGGTGCCTTGCGCGACGAGTTGATTGCCCGTGGCGGTAACCATGCCCTGAGTCTGGCACGCGGGCGAACCGTGCGCCTGGCGCTCAACCAGGTGATGAGCGAAGAATCTGCCGCGCTGCTGGAGGGGGCCGAAGTGGCCTTCTTCCCGCCCGTGACGGGAGGCTAGTACCGTGCGGGTGTCCATCCAGACGCAGGATTTTGACCTCAGCACGGAGCTGGCGGCGCTGCGCGCGCAAGACACCCGCGTGGGCGCTGTGTGCAGTTTTGTCGGCACCGTGCGCGAGCACAACCAAGGCACGCCCGGCACCATCAGCAGCCTGGAGCTGGAGCATTACCCCGACATGACCGAAAAAGCCATTGAGGCCATGATCGATGAAGCCCAACAGCGGTTTGCCATTTTGGGTGCCCGCGTCATCCACCGCATTGGGTTGCTCAAGCCGCTGGACCAGATTGTGCTGGTGGCGGTGACCTCAAGCCACCGGGGTGAGAGCTTCCAGGCTTGCGAGTTCCTGATGGACTACCTCAAAACGCAGGCCCCGTTCTGGAAAAAAGAGCACACCCCGGAAGGTGCCCGCTGGGTGGACGCCCGGGTTGCCGATGATGCAGCGCTGGCTCGCTGGGGTATTGCGGGTCAAATACCGCCCGAGGCATCACTTAATTAAGGTAACCAGTTCCCGGCGTGTGCAGCAGCGGGTCATCGCCCAAGAATGCGGGTTGATCGTCAAAGTCGAAACCCCAGTCAGCGGCCTTCAGGGCGGCTTGCAACAGGTGCATGAAGCTGTGCAGCATGTCAGAGCCCAACGCCACCTGAAAACTGCGCGAAACCGGCGGCGTGCCCAGCTGTTCTTCAAAACGAATGGCCAAATTGCCTTGCGCTTTGGCGGTGATGTGCAAATGGGTCACCAACAGTGGAGCCGTTCCCAGTGGATAAGCTTTTGCCTGCGTGTTGTACGGGGTTTTGAAGTCGGCAGCTTCCAGCGATTGGCTTTGACGAAACGCCGACACAACCCTTTTGCTGGCAGCGTCATCCGACAACAAGTGTGACTGCCGGGCATCCTGGTTGACCATGGCGTCCAGCAGCGGCTGGTGCGCGCGGCTGAGCAGACGCCGCGTCAGCCAGACGCGAAGCTCGTGCCCCTCCTGTGTGTTGAAGCGCGTCAGGATGCGGTCATTTTCGCGGTCATAGGTGACTGACAGTTGGGAAAGTTCCATGGTTTGATTTTAGTCAGCCTTGTCGCACTTGGATGTCCCCATGCTCTTGAATTGAGGCGATGCAACCTCAGTTGCGGTTCAAACCAAAGGAGTCTTATGCGAATCGAAAAACTCACCACCAAATTTCATGAAGCCTTGGGCGAAGCCCAAACACTGGCGCTGGCCAACGACCATGCATACATCACCCCGGCCCACGTGCTGGCAGCCATGCTGCGCCAGGATGACGGCCCCAAAGCCTTGCTGCAGCGCGCGGGGGTCAACGTGCCCCAGTTGCTCGGTGCGGTGGATGCCTACGTGAAAAAACAGCCTCAGGTGCAAGGCCAGGAGCAAATCACGGTTGACCGGGACATGACCGTTTTGCTGCAGGCTGCCGAGAAAGAAGCTATCAAACGCGGCGACCAGTTTGTGGCTGGCGAGTTGTTTTTGCTGGCCTTGTCGGACAGCAAAATTGAAGTTGGCAACATTGTGCGTGCCAACGGCATGACGCGAAAAAGCCTGGAATCAGCCATTGACGCCGTGCGCGGTGGTGAAAAGGTCGACAGTGCCGATGCCGAAGACCAGCGTGAATCGCTCAAAAAGTACTGCATCGACCTCACAGAGCGAGCACGCCTGGGCAAGCTCGATCCGGTGATCGGGCGTGACGACGAAATTCGCCGTGCCATCCAGGTGCTGCAGCGGCGCACCAAAAACAACCCGGTGCTCATTGGCGAGCCCGGCGTTGGCAAAACAGCCATTGTGGAAGGGCTGGCCCAGCGCATTGTGGCCGGGGAGGTGCCCGATTCGCTCAAGGGCAAGCGTGTGCTCAGCCTGGACATGGCGGCGCTGCTGGCCGGTGCCAAGTTTCGTGGGGAATTTGAAGAGCGCCTGAAAAACGTGCTCAAAGACTTGGCCAAAGACGAAGGCCAGACCATTGTTTTCATTGACGAGTTGCACACCATGGTGGGGGCTGGCAAGGCTGATGGGGCCATGGATGCAGGCAACATGCTCAAGCCCGCCCTGGCGCGCGGCGAACTGCACTGCGTGGGTGCCACCACGCTGGACGAGTACCGCAAATACATCGAAAAAGATGCCGCACTGGAGCGCCGCTTCCAGAAAATTCTGGTGGGCGAGCCCACGGTGGAGGCCACCATTGCCATTTTGCGTGGCCTCAAGGAGCGCTACGAGGTGCACCACGGCGTGGACATCACCGATCCGGCCATCGTGGCGGCGGCAGAGCTGTCCAACCGTTACATCACCGACCGTTTTCTGCCCGACAAGGCGATTGACCTGATTGACGAGGCCGCCAGCAAGATCAAGATCGAGCTCGATTCCAAGCCCGAAGTCATGGACAAGCTGGACCGCCGCCTGATTCAGCTGCAGATTGAGCGCGAAGCCGTCAAGCGTGAGAAAGACGAAGCCTCGCTCAAGCGGCTGGAGCTGATCAACGACGAAATCAAGAGCTTGCAGAAAGAAATTGCCGATCTGGACGAAATCTGGAAGTCAGAAAAAGCCACCGCCCAAGGCAGCGCCCAGGTGCGTGAAGAAATCGACAAACTGCGCCAGCAAATCGAAACCCTCACCCGCAAGGGCGATCTGGCCAAGGTGGCTGAGCTTCAATACGGCAAGCTGCCAGACATGGAAAAGCGCCTGAAAGAAGCCCAGGCCAAAGAGGCTGGCAAGGCCAAGGGCGGCGAGGGCGTGGCGCGCCAGTTGCTGCGCACCATGGTGGGTGCCGAGGAAATTGCTGAAGTGGTCAGCCGCGCCACCGGCATTCCCGTCAGCAAGATGATGCAAGGTGAAAAAGACAAGCTCTTGCAGATGGAGGTCAAGCTGCACCAGCGTGTGGTGGGCCAAAACGAGGCCATTGCGGCGGTCGCCAACGCCATTCGCCGCTCGCGCTCGGGCCTGTCCGACCCGAACCGCCCCACCGGCTCCTTCCTGTTCCTCGGCCCCACGGGCGTGGGCAAGACCGAGCTGTGCAAGGCGCTGGCCGGCTTTATGTTTGACAGTGAAGACCACTTGGTGCGCATCGACATGAGCGAGTTCATGGAGAAACACTCTGTGGCCCGCTTGATTGGCGCGCCTCCCGGTTACGTGGGGTACGAGGAGGGCGGTTACCTCACCGAGGCCGTGCGCCGCAAACCCTATGCCGTGCTGCTGCTCGACGAGGTTGAAAAAGCGCACCCTGATGTGTTCAATGTGCTCTTGCAGGTGCTCGACGATGGCCGCCTGACCGATGGCCAGGGCCGCACCGTGGACTTCAAGAATACCGTGATCGTGATGACCAGCAACATTGGCTCGCACATGATCCAAAGCATGGTTGGGCAGGACTATGAGGACGTGAAAGACGCGGTGACCGGTGAGCTCAAAAACCATTTCCGCCCTGAGTTTTTGAACCGCATCGACGAAACCGTGGTGTTCCACGCCTTGGGTGCTGACCATATTGCTGACATTGCCAAGATTCAGCTGCAGGTGCTCACCAGCCGTCTGGCCAAGATGGACCTGACGCTGCAGGTTTCCGACGCCGCAGTGGCCGAGCTGGCCAAGGTGGGCTTCGACCCGGTGTTTGGTGCGCGGCCCCTCAAGCGCGCCATCCAGCAGCGCATCGAAAACCCGCTGTCCAAGCTGCTGTTAGAGGGCAAGTTTGCGCCCAAAGACACCATCCGGGTGCAAGTGGACACCATCCAGGCACCGGGGCAGTTCAGCTTTTTATAAGTACCAAATAAGCTGCTTGCGCAGGTATTACCTGCGCAGGGCAATCGCACCTAAATTGATAGCATGTTGATTTCCAAACCGCCGGGCCTGATCCCAGCCAGCGCGGCTGCGTGTTTTTGATTCCGACTTCAAGCTTGCTCCGCTCTCAGTGCCACGCGCCGCAGACACGCCAGGTTCGCAGGCCCTTTCGTCTTTGCGAACCCGGCAAGCGTCCTCGCGAAAGCTCACGTCCAGTGACCAATGCAGTTCATTTCCCGCCCAGTGGCTGCGATCGCTTGGCAACGCTTTCTCTGCGCTCAGGGCAAACGCTGATGTAGTAGTGCGTTTCTTCGCTGGTCTTCTCACCCACCTGACGTGTGCGCCTGACCATGGCGATGGTTTGCAGCTGGTCCAGGATTTGGTCGTCCGCTTCAGGTGCCGGCACTTAATGAGCCAAGCTGGCGGCTTCGATACGGGCGTGGTTTTCGTATCCAGCGAACAAGGTGGCTTGTTCCTCAGCGGTTTCATGGCTTTCTCAAACCACGAGGCCCTCAGGTGCAGATGACGGGGGTTGGCACGTAATCAGCCTCACTGTCGACGATCGCTTTGTAATGGCTTTGACACCCCTGGCTCAATCGTGACGATGCAGCCTTGATGCTGAGCAGCTTGAGTAACTCGGGATGGCTGTGATTTCATTGACTTTTGTCCGTTTGTACCGTCCGAGCAGCTGCGTTTTGACATGCCCAGGCGCTGACGATATGCAGTGGCGATTTCTCGCCATCGCGTGAACTCGCACAGGCTTTTGCCATCTATGGCCACCACGCCTTGGACTTGTCCGGCGATGCTTTGCAACAGGCACACTTGTTCGAGTACCTGAGTCAAGAATACGAAATACCCGTCCAGCCGAGGGGATTCCTTGGGCAGCTTCGCCCCTTGGCGACCCCGCTGGCACCCGTGCTCTCTTTCCGCTGCTTCGGCACCAGTTTCCATTAGAGAGACCTGTAGTTTCTCTCGCTTTTGGCTCTGGTAAATGATTCTCTGCTACTAATTTAGGTGCGATTGCCCTGATTACCTGCGTGAGCAGCTATTTTATTTATAGCAATTTGAGTCTGGGGGCGGCGACTGCAGGAAACGCACGGCAACCCGAATGCCTGCACCGTGAGTGGCTTTGGGATTCACTCAGCAGGTCCCTTTTCTGCCCTTGACTGAAGCAGGCGGCGCATCAGCACACCGACAAGCCCGGCAAGTAGCGGCATGACGACCAACGCCAGGGTTGTGATGGCACCGAGCAAAATCCATCCCCGCGTCTCTGAGCTACCAAAGATATAGGGGTACAGGATGAGGCCGAAGTATCCGCCCAGCACCATTGCCAGCATGGGTTTGGCACTGTATTTGTACGCAACCCAGAATGCAGCACACCCCAGCACGACCTGGGTGCTCAGAAAACCAATGCCGCTGTCGAACGGCTCAAAGGTGCCGGACAGCACGCCCCCCAGGGCGTAAGAACCAGCGCCACATGCAATTCCTGCAATCAAAGCGACAACAAAATTCACGTGAGCCCCCGTTTTTTTTCATACACAACTGCACCAAAGTCCCAACTTTGGTGCAGTTGAATATTACGCCCAAGACTCGATCAGCGGCGCACCTTGTTCTATCAGAAAGGCTTTGAAGGCCTTGGCGGCGGGGGAAAGCTTTTTCTGGGTCAGGTGCGTAACGTACCAATGCCCCACCAGAGGCAGGCCGTTGATGTCAAGCAAGGCCAGATGACCGGCAGCGAGTTCATGGCGCACGGTGCGCAGGGACAAAAAGCTCAGGCCCATGCCAGCCATCACGGCTTGCTTGATGGTTTCGTTGCTGGGCATTTCCATGGCGACTTTGATGGGAAGGTCATGCTGGCCAAACAGGCGCTCCATGGCGGCGCGGGTGCCGGAGCCTTTTTCACGCACCACAAAGCCAAAATCTTTCAGCATCTCAAAGGCCAGGCGCTTGCGCCGGGACAAGGGATGGTCTGGCGCGCTCACGATGGCCAGCGGGTTGGTGGCAAAAGCGGTGGCCTCGCAGTCCAAGGTGTTGGGCGCGCGCCCCATCACCACCAGATCGACCTCATTGCGGCCCAGCAGTCCCAAAATTGTGTCGCGGTTGTCAATGTGCAGCTTCACCTCGATACCGGGATACAGTTTGCCGAAGCGAACCAGCAGCATGGGCACAAAATACTTGGCCGTGCTGACCACGGCCAGGTCGATACGGCCTTTGCGAATGCCCACATGCTCGGCCATGATGGCTTCAATGTCTTTGAGCTGGGCCATGGCGGCCATGGCGTGAGTCAAAAACTCCTGCCCGGCCCCGGTGAGCTGGATGTTGCGCCCCTGCGGCTCAATCAACGCCAGACCAAAGGCTTCTTCTAGCTGTCGGATTTGCATGGACACAGCTGGCTGCGTGACAAACAGCCGTTCAGCGGCCTTGGACACGGATTTCTCGCGGGCTACTTCAAGAAAGGTCTGGATCTGCTTGAGGGTGTAGTTGCGCATCTGTCAAAGGCAAATAATCAGAAAAAACTGATGGAAAAATAAAATTTAGTGATTTGAGTTTATGTGTTTTGTCCGGTAAAGTAAATCAGGCGTTACTCTTTGGGGTGACTGTGTATTTTTGAAATTTTTCACAAGGAATGCTGACATGCTGAATGCGTTGATTTTTGATGTGGACGGTACCTTGGCGGACACGGAATCCGCTCACCTGGCGGCTTTCAACCACGCTTTTGCCGAGTTCGGCCTTGACTGGCATTGGGATGAGCCACTGTACACCGAGCTTTTGCATATTTCCGGCGGCAAGGAACGTATTGCGCACTACTGGAAAGCGAAACAGCCTGAGCTGCGTGAGGTTGACGCCATGGCCCGGCAGGAAACGGTCAACCGGCTGCACGAGTTAAAAACGGCTGCTTATGAAAGTTCTGTCAATGAAGGTGCCGTCAGCTTGCGTCCTGGGGTGCTCAAGCTGATGGACGAGGCCTTGGCGCAAGGCGTCAAGCTGGCCATCGCAAGCACCACCTCGCCAGTCAATATTGCGGCACTCTTGCGCCGCGCTGTGGGCCCCAACTGGCAGATGAACTTTGCGGCGATTGGCGACGCCTCAACCGCCCCGGTCAAAAAGCCGCACCCGCAGGTTTACCTTGACATGTTGGCAGCTCTCAAAATGGACGCCTCTCAGTGCCTGGCATTTGAGGATTCCATCAATGGTCTTCGCTCAGCCATGGGGGCCGGACTGGCCACTATCATCACGCCCACACGCTACACCGCACACCACGATTTTTCGGGTGCCTTGCGCGTGTTGCCTGATTTGGGGCAAGTCGATCTGGCGCAGTTGCGGCAGTGGCACCTTGCGAGCCAGGGCGCACCCTGCGCGGCCTGATCTTGTTTTTGAATTCAAAAAATCCAGAAAGTTTCTAAATGCTGTTGACCCAACGCTCCACCTTGACGCAATTCCTGATCGAGGAGCGCCGTCGTTTTCCCGGAGCAGGTGGCGATTTCAATGCGCTCATTTTGGACATTGCGCTGGCCTGCAAGGCCATTGCCCGCACGGTCGCCTTTGGTGAACTCGGTGGCGTCACCGGTGACCATGCGAGCGAGCAGGGTGGCTCGGTCAACGTGCAGGGAGAAACGCAGAAGAAGCTCGATGTTCTGAGCAACGATGTGTTCATTCGCCGCACCGAATGGTCCGGCCATCTGGCGGGCATGGCGTCTGAAGAGATGGACTTGCCCTACCAGATTCCGGGCCAGTACCCACGGGGCAAATACCTGTTGGTGTTTGACCCGCTGGACGGCTCCAGCAACATCGATGTGAATGTGTCGGTGGGCAGCATTTTTTCGGTATTGCGGGCACCGCAAGCGGTCATCGAAACCGGGCGTGATGTCACTCAAGCGGATTTTTTACAGCCTGGCAGCAGCCAGGTGGCCGCAGGTTACGCCCTGTACGGCCCCACCACCATGCTGGTGCTGACGGTGGGCGATGGCGTGAATGGTTTCACGCTGGACCCCAACCTGGGTGAGTTCATGCTGACGCACCCCAAGATTCAGATTCCGCCCGACACCCATGAGTTCGCTATCAATGCCAGCAACAGCCGCTTTTGGGAGTCTCCCGTCAAGCGTTATGTGGACGAATGCCTGGCGGGCAAGACGGGCCCTCGGGCCAAGGACTTCAACATGCGCTGGATCGCCAGCATGGTGGCCGAGGCGCACCGTATTTTGATGCGCGGTGGTGTCTTCATGTACCCACGCGACAACAAAGACCCGGCCAAGCCGGGGCGGCTGCGTCTGCTTTACGAGGCCAACCCCATGGGTTTTATCGTGGAGCAGGCCGGTGGACGCGCCTCAACCGGTGAAAACCCCATGATGGCGGTGCGGCCCACGGCCTTGCACCAACGCATTGGATTGGTGTTTGGCTCCAAAAACGAGGTTGAACGCATCGAACGCTACCACCAGGAGCCGGTCACAACCGAGCTGCGCAACCCGCTGTTTGCGGAGCGCAGCTTGTTCAGAGACTGAAAAGACCTGCTTAGACAGCCATTTTGCAGTTGTTTAGCAGTCGTTTTGCAGTTGTTTTTGTTTTGCTTGTTGAATGCTCCTAATTTTATAGCTGCTCGCGCAAGTAATACCTGCGCAAATGGCATTTTTTACCATTAATTTCCCACTACGGAGACCCCCTGATGTCTGAGCGTCACCCCATCATTGCCATCACCGGTTCCTCCGGTGCCGGCACCAGTTCGGTCACCCGCACTTTTGAGGCCATTTTTCGCCGCGAGAAGGTCAATGCCGCCATCGTCGAGGGTGACAGCTTTCATCGTCATGACCGCAAAGAGATGAAGCTCAAGCTGCAAGAAGCCGAACAAGCGGGGAACAACAACTTCAGCCACTTCGGGCCTGAAAACAATCTGTTTTCGAGGCTGGAATCCTTGTTTCGCGAATACGGCACCACCGGCACGGGGCAGCGCAGAAAATACCTCCACGATGCCGAAGAGGCCGCGCCCTACCAGCAGGAGCCCGGCACTTTCACCCCATGGGAAGATGTTCCAGCCGATACCGATTTGTTGTTTTATGAAGGTTTGCACGGCGCTGTGGTCACGCCAGAGGTCAACATTGCCCAGCACCCCGACTTGCTGGTCGGCGTGGTGCCAGTCATCAATCTGGAGTGGATTCAGAAACTCTGGCGCGACAAGTCCAAGCGCGGCTACAGCACCGAGGCGGTGACCGACACCATCTTGCGCCGCATGCCCGACTACGTGAACTACATCTGCCCGCAGTTCATGCACACGCATGTGAATTTTCAAAGGGTGCCCATGGTGGACACGTCCAACCCATTTATCGCGCGCGACATTCCTTCGCCCGATGAAAGCATGGTGGTAATCCGTTTCGCGCGGCCCAAGGGCATTGATTTTCAGTACCTTTTGAGCATGATCGACGCCAGTTTTATGAGTCGTGCCAACACCATCGTGGTGCCCGGCGGCAAGATGGAACTCGCCATGCAACTGATCTTCACGCCCTTTGTCTGGCGGCTGATGGAACGCAAAAAGCGTGCGTTATGAATCAGTCGAATCTGTTTGATTTGGTGATGTTTGACCTGGATGGCACCTTGGTTGAAACCGCGCCTGAAATCTGTGATGCCGTCAACGACACCTTGCGCCATTTCGAACTGCCTGAAGTGACGCAAACCAAGGTCAATGACTGGATCGGCCACGGCACGCGTGAACTGCTGGTGCAAGCGCTGGCCGAAAGTGGCCACGAAGACCTGGCTGCGGTGCGCGTCAGCAAAAAGTTGCCGCACATTGCCGCCGAGTTCGACAAGCATTACCAAAACCGCTGTGGAACCCGCAGCCAGCTTTACCCGCAGGTTCGCGAAACCTTGACTGCCCTGCGCGAACGGGGGTTGAAACTGGCCGTGGTGACCAACAAGGAAGGCCGCTACACCGCCACGGTGCTGACGGCGCACCATTTGACGCCGTTTTTTGACCTTGTTATCAGTGGCGACACCTTGCCCACCAAAAAGCCAGATCCGGCGGGCATTGAACAGTGCCTTGCTCAATTTAATGTTGCACGCGATCGGGCCTTGTTTGTGGGGGACTCCAGCATTGATGTGGCCACCGCACGCAACGCAGGCGTCATGGTCTGGGTGCTGCCTTACGGTTACAACATGGGACAGGCGATTGAGGGCTGCAAGGCTGACCGGGTGATCATAAATTGCTCTGCGCTACTTAATATATAGCAATATATTGAAGACCCGTATAGATTTATAGGTGTAAAAAATGCTGACAGTCACTTGAAATCATACTGGTCTGACAGGTTATCGGGTCTCTTTTTGATGCAGGAATGACTCAATTGACGCCTTTGAATCTCATAAAAATCAACAGCGATTAAAAAGTGTCAGTTTTTTTTACACCTCAACCACGTCTGACTGGTATTTTTTAACGTAACACGCTGTAACCTGTTGATTTGCCTAAGATTTAAAAAGTTGGCACTGATGTTGCTTAATGGTTTACATCGTAAGGATTCGATAGAGTGAAGTTAAAAGCACTGTATCGATGGGCACAGCCAGCTGTAATGACAAGATTGCAGCAAGGACGCGTTTAATGCTTTCAAAAGAAGCATTGATCATGCAATTACGAACAATCTGTCAAAAAGTTATTTCTTAATTTATTAATTACTGTGAGATTTAAAAAATGAACGCATTCAAAAAATTGGCACTCGTGGCCGCCATGTCTTCCATGACTTTCGCTGCTTCCGCAATGACTTCCGTTGACGACGCAGACCTGAGCCAAGTCGCTGGTCAAGACGGTGTGTCTATCGCTGCTGACCTGAACATCAACATCGCTTCTTTCGTGTACACCGACACGGATGCAGCTGGTGGTTCTATCAGCTTCAAAGGCATCAAATTCACTGGCGCGATCGCCGCTACCATGGACATCATGTCCAACACTGCATGGAAAGCTGAAGCTCTGCCAGGTACCTTGGGTATGCTGACAGATGCCGGCGGCTCCATGGCTACCCCGCACGCCGGAGCTATTGCTGATTTCGCTCCCAAAGGCGACGTTGTCCGTATCGGTTTGCCACAAATCACCACTACCAAGCTGCTCAACATCTCTGTTGCCAGAATGGAAATGGGTAACTCCACAGCCTCTTTCGGTTCTATCGCCATCAACGGCCTGAACCTGGCTGGTACTACAGCTTACATCTGGGCTCACTAAGCCTTGGCCTCTTAGAGGCTAAAGGTTAGTTCCTTGGAATAAAAACGCCCCCGACGAAAGTCGGGGGCGTTTTGCGTTTTGCGTCTAGTGTAGTGTAGTGTAGTGTTGCATGCTTGACGGCACATTTAAAACCGATGGATTTGTGGTCATGGCTAGGCGCAAACCACAGCGTTTCCCATAGGTATCGCGCGGATTTGCAACACCGCCCTGGCCGAAAAGGCGCGGTTTTAAGTGCCGGATAGCTTGAAACACTACACAAGCACTGCATCCCTAAAATGAATTCTTTGCTATTGCTGCATTTTGGACTGATCTTCGAGTCAATGGTCATGTCAATGACCAAACCGGTCACCGCATTGGTGCGAAGCGAGCCAGCAGAAGTAGTTTCAGCATCGGTTTAAATCATCAGACGCGTTAAGGCGGCGGCCATGGTGGCATTGACCATCGCGATCAACCCGCTCGCCGAACTCGCAGCACTTCATCCAGTATCAGGCAAGCTGCCCCGATGGTGATGGCGCTGTCGGCCACGTTAAAGGCCGGAAAATGAGCGCCGCGCCAGTGAAAGTCCAGAAAATCGACCACGTAACCGTACAGCACGCGGTCAATCACGTTGCCGATAGCACCCCCCAGAATGCAGGCCAGTGCAAATGCAAACAGTTTTTGCCCGGCGTGTGAACGCAGCATCCACACAATCACCAGTGCTGCCACGATGCCGATGCCTGTAAAAAACCAGCGCTGCCAACCCGACGCACCGGCCAGAAACGAAAACGCCGCGCCGCTGTTGTGAACCCGTACCACATTGAAGAAGCTGGCCACATAGGTGCTGTCTCCCAAGTGGTAGAAGCCGACAATGAGAACTTTGGTGAACTGGTCGGCGATCAAAATGATGAAAGCCAAACCCAGCCACTGCAGCATACCTGCCCCGGAGGCCTTCGATGCTTTCGCCATTACGCAAACTTCCTGTTCTCACCCGCACCAAACAGGTTGCTGGTGCAGCGGCCACACAGGGCAGGGTGGTCTGCGTCATGACCCACATCGTCCCGGTAATGCCAGCAGCGCTCGCATTTAATGGCATTTGTGCCTCTAGCGCTTATAGACAGTGCGCTACCAGCTATCAAATCGATAGTGGAGGTGATGAAGACAAATTTCAGATCTTCTCCCAAGGTGGACATCAGGGCGTAGTCCTTGGCGTCCACGGTGAGGTTCACGTGCGCCTGCAGCGAGGAGCCGACCTGGCCTTGGGCGCGAACCGTCTCGATCTCTTTGTTCACCGCGTCACGGATGTCCCGGATGCGAGTCCACTTGGCGAGTAATTCCGGGTTGGCGTTATCCAGCTGAACGTAGGTGTCCAAAAAGATGGATTCTTGGGTGGCGGCTGGTGTTCTGCCCGCCGCACCCAGCACCGCCCACGCTTCTTCTGCGGTAAAGCTCAGGAACGGTGCCATCCAGCGCAGCATGGCCTGGGTGATCTGCCACAGCGCGGTTTGGGCACTGCGCCGGGCCAGTGACTTGGGCGCGGTGGTGTAGAGCCGGTCCTTGAGTACGTCCAAGTAGAACGAGCCCAGGTCTTCGCTGCAGTAGATCTGCAGCTTGGCCACCACCGGGTGGAATTCGTACACCTTGTAGTGCGCCAGAATGTCGGCCTGCAACTGCGCTGCGCGGCTCAGGGCATAGCGGTCAATCTCCAGCATCTGGTCCAGCGGCACGGCGTCAACGGTTGGGTCA
Organism: Candidatus Rhodoferax bjergmarkensis; assembly: GCA_016708345.1. Taxonomy (GTDB): domain Bacteria; phylum Pseudomonadota; class Gammaproteobacteria; order Burkholderiales; family Burkholderiaceae_C; genus Rhodoferax; species Rhodoferax bjergmarkensis. The sequence goes on along the minus strand of JADJFX010000002.1, from coordinate 461,119 downwards.
AAGTCGCTGATGTTGGCCATCAGGAACTTGAGCGTGTTGCGAATGCGCCGGTAGGTGTCCACCACGCGGGCCAAAATTTTGTCGTCCCCGGCAATGTCGCCGGAGTAGTCGCTTGCGGCGACCCACAGGCGGATGATTTCGGCACCGAGCTTTTTGGAGGTTTCCTGCGGGTCCACGCCATTGCCCAGGCTCTTGCTCATCTTGTGGCCTTTGCTGTCCACCGTGAAGCCGTGGGTCAGAATGCCTTTGTAGGGCGCGCGGTCGAACATGGCGCAGGCTGTCAGCAAGGACGAGTGGAACCAGCCGCGGTGCTGGTCGTGCCCTTCCAGGTACAGGTCGGCCTCGGGGCCGCTTTCGTGCCCACTGCCGGGGTGCGAACCCTTGAGTACCGTGGTGTGGGTGGTGCCGGAGTCAAACCAGACTTCCAGAATATCGGTGCTTTTGGTGTAGTGCGCGGCGTCCTCAGAACCCAGAATGCTTTCGGTGCTGGCCAAGCTCCAGGCCTCGATGCCGCCTTTTTCGACGATGTCGGCCGCCTGGTCCAGGATCTCCATGGTGCGCGGGTGCAGTTCGCCGCTGTCCTTGTGCAGGAAAAACGGCAAAGGCACGCCCCAGCTGCGCTGGCGCGAGATGCACCAGTCAGGCCGCCCGGCAATCATGTCGCGCAGCCGCACTTTGCCGTTTTCGGGGTAAAACGAGGTTTGCTCAATCGCGTCCAAGGCCAGCTGGCGCAGCGATTTGGGCGCTTTGTCTTTGGTGAAAACACCCACGCCTTCGTCCATGCGGATGAACCACTGGGCTGCAGCCCGGTAGATCACCGGCGTTTTGTGGCGCCAGCAGTGCGGGTAGCTGTGGGTGATGTCCGAGGTGGCAAACAAGCGGCCAGCGTCACGCAGCGTGTTGATGATGACCGGGCAGGCCTTCCAGATGTGCTGCCCGCCGAACAAGGGGAACTCGGGCGCGTAAGCACCGTTGCCTTGTACCGGGTTCAGAATGTCGTCGTATTTCAGGCCGTGGGCCACGCAGCTGTTGAAGTCTTCCACGCCATAGGCGGGGGCAGCGTGCACGATGCCGGTACCGTCTGCTGCGGTGGCGTATTCGGCCAGGTAGACTGGGCTGAGCCGGTCAAAACCCGCATCCACATGGGCCAGGGGGTGTTTGAAGTGGATCAATTCCAGCGTTTTGCCCGGTGTGGTGGCCAGCACCGTGCCGCTAAGCTGGTAACGCTCCAGGCATTTCTCCACCAGACTTTCCGCCAACAGCAGCAGGCCGCGCTCGGTGTCCACCAGTGCGTAAGTGAGGTCGGGGTTCAGGTTGAGCGCTTGGTTGGCGGGAATGGTCCAGGCGGTAGTGGTCCAAATGATGGCGAACGCGTCTTTGGCCAACATCGTCAAACCAAAGGCAGCGGCCAGTTTGTCGGGCTCGGCGCACAAAAAGCCAACATCCAGTGTTTGTGATTTCTTGTCGGCGTATTCAATTTCAAATTCGGCCAGCGAGGAGCCGCAGTCAAAACACCAGTACACGGGTTTGAGGCCCCGGTAGACAAAGCCGCGTTCCACCACCTTTTTGAAGGCCCGAATTTCCTCGGCCTCGTTCTTGAAGTCCATGGTGCGGTAAGGCTGGTCCCAATCGCCCAGCACGCCCAGGCGTTTGAAGTCGGTGCGCTGCAGCTCGATCTGTTCGGTGGCGTAGGCGCGGCTCTTGGCCTGCATGTCGTCGCGCGCCAGCTTGCGGCCAAACTTCTTTTCAATCGCGTTTTCAATCGGCAGGCCGTGGCAGTCCCAGCCGGGAATGTAGGCGGCGTCCATGCCCTCCAACTGGCGCGACTTGACGATCATGTCCTTGAGGATTTTGTTCAGTGCATGCCCCATGTGAATCTGGCCGTTGGCGTAGGGCGGTCCGTCATGCAGCACGAACTTGGGCGCACCGGCTCGGGCTTTGCGCAGCTTTTGGTAGATTCCCTTGTCTTGCCATTCCTTGACCCAGCCCGGTTCGCGCTTGGGCAGATCGCCGCGCATGGGGAACGGGGTGTCGGGCAGGTTCAGCGTGCTGCGGTAGTCAGTCTTGCCTGTTGGCTCAGAGGCGGGTGTCGTGTCAGATGTGGTCATGGTGGCGATGGGTGGCAAAGTAAGAACGCGCTTGCTGGCAATCTTGGGTGATGCCTGCCGTCAGGGCGTCCAGCCCCTCGTACTTCAGCTCGTCGTGCAGTTTGTGGAGGAGTTCCACGCGGATGATTTTACCGTAGGCACTTTCTGTCCCGAGGTGCTCAGGCCAGTCCAGACAATGGGTTTCGAGTAGCACGCGCCCGCCGTTAACGTCCAGCGGGTCAAGCGAAGGCCGCACGCCTAGATTGGCGACTCCGGCCAATGGCGTAGGACTCAAGCCATGTACCAACACCACAAAAATGCCGCTGGCGGCGGGCTTCCAGTGGGCAAAGCGCAGGTTCAGCGTCCTGAACCCCAGTTCGCGCCCAAGCTTGCGCCCATGCACCACATGGCCGGAGATGCGGTAGGGCCGACCCAGCAGGCGGGCCGTGTCCGCCATACGGCCTTGCAACAAGGCCTCCCGCACCGCCGAACTCGACACACGCAGGCCATGCACCTCGTAGCTGTTCATGCGAGCCACGTCAAAACCCTGCGCCGTGCCAGCGGCGTCCAGCATGGCGTAATCCCCGGCGCGCTTGGAACCGAAACGAAAGTCATCCCCCACCAACACGTATTTAGCGCCCAGGCCACACAGCAGCACGTCGTCAATAAAAGCCTGCGGTGACAGGGATGCAAGGCGCGCATCAAACGGCAGCACCACGGTCTGGTCCACCCCGCAGTTCGCCAAATCGGTCAACTTGTCGCGCAGGGTGCCGACGCGGGCGGGTGCCAGGTCGGGCTTGTGCAGGGTCGCGGCAAAATAGTCACGCGGGTGCGGCTCAAACGTCAATACACAGCTGGGTACACCGCGCTGCTGCGCCTCGCCACGCAACAGCGCCAGCATGGCCTGGTGGCCCCGGTGCACGCCGTCAAAATTACCGATCGTCAGCGCGCATGTCGTTGCGACGTCGGGGTGGTGGAAACCGCGAAAAACCTTCATTGGATTGTTATGTTTTTGATAGCAAGGTGCGCTTTTGGATTCGCCCTTGTAAGCCAATTTGTCATAAAAGAAGGTTATATTGTGTCTTAGCAGTGGCGCATCAGGATTGGAGCCCCGCCGCCACGGTTTATTCTGCAACGTTTCAGAAGGTCCAGGAGGCTTGTTTTGAAGGTGTTGAAGTTGTCAGCCCAGGGCCTGCCCCAATCGTGGATTTCGTTGGAGCAGGCGGTCACGCACTATGCTGCCGATGAGGTGCGCTGGGAGTTGGGCGCGCGGGTGGCCGTGTTTCGTGGCGGCCACAATGCCTTGACCGGGCAGCAGTCCATCATCCATGTCAACAGCATCATTGGCACCCGCGGGGTACCCAATATCAACCCGTTCAACCTCAAGCCGGGGCTGACCAATGGCAAGTTGTTTGCCCGGGACCGCAATATCTGCGCCTATTGTGGCAATCTGTTCCATGAAGAAACCCTGACGCGTGAGCACATCATCCCGTTTGCGCAAAATGGCCAAGACAACTGGATGAATGTGGTCACAGCCTGCCGCCCCTGTAACCACCGCAAAAGCCACCGCACCCCTGAGCAGGCGCACATGCCACTGCTGTACACCCCTTATGTACCGAGCCTGTGGGAAGACTTCATCTTGCGCAACCGCCGCATTTTGGTCGATCAGATGGAGTTTTTAATGGCCCATGTGCCAAAGTCTTCACGTCTTATTCTTTGAGCACAGCCCAATCAGGTACTACACTTGTTTCCTGCCCAAAGACGCCAAACGGTACAGGGATGTCCACTTCAAATTTTGTTACGCCAGATGAAGCACGGCCCGATGCACAGGGTCACCCAGAGCACCAGATTTCCAGCCTGACCCTTAAGACGCGGGCGTTTTTTGCTGCCCATGGTGCCGAAAACCTCAAGCGCGTGCGCGATCACCTTTTTGAGCTGGTGGACGCCAGACCGCACGTTGAGAAAGCACAAAATCTGCGCTCGGCCTTTGGGCATCTGAACAAGCAGGCTGAAGTCTTCAATCGCGTGTTTCAGGCAGCGTTGAACAGCGCGATTGACGAAGAAGTTCGTCTCATGCTGGCCAAGGCCGTAGGTGGTGAGGCCAGATCAAGTGCGCCGATCGACTTGTCTGATGACCTGTCCCTGGTAGATTTCGGTCAGGTCGAGCGTATTTTGTTGGTTGACCGGGTGGCTCAGCGCTTTACCAGCCGCTACGAGGCCAGCCTTGGTCCGCTGACGCTGCGCTTGGCTGTTTTGCTGGGGCAGGACGCATCACTTTTGCCTTGCAACCCGTTTCGGGCCGAAGTGTTTGTCCGTGCCTTTTTGACGGCTTGGGAAAAGTGTGATCTGGACCCCCGGGCCACCGAAGACCTGATGTTGTCGCTGGAGCCGCAGCACTGCATTGATCTTGCGCCTTGGTATGAGGACTTGAACGCCACGCTGGCGCAAACAGGCATCCACGCACAGGTGGTACACCGCATCAGACGCACACCAGGCCCTGTCTCTTCATTTTCGACTTTGGGGCCTGCGTCGCTCCCAGCTGCGTTGGAAGAGGTGAAGGCAACCCAGCCTGGAGCCGTATCCGGTATGGGTTCTGTGGCACCTGTCACTTCGTCGTCGAACTGGGGGGGGCTGGCAAGCGCTGGGCGCAGCATTGCGGCACATGCCCGCCAATTTTTGCGAAAGTTGGGTATTGCTAAGCTACCTGACCATGACGCTGGCCCTGCGGCTCAAGCGCCCCATGCGGCGGCTGATCCCGAGTTCATGGGGTACTTGGGTGACCTGCAGGCGGGTGCCTCGTCGTCAGAAAATGTGCAGGGGGGTCAGGAACCGGCCGATCACAATGTTTTGCGCCGCCTGCGCGACAGCGACCAGGTTCGCCGTGCGCCAGACCTGGACCGCGGCACCGTTGACGCGCTGGCAGAAGTGTTTGACTACGTGTTTGCCGACCAAGCCATTCCCTTGCAGATGAAGTATGTGATTGGCCGACTGCAAATTCCGGTGCTCAAGGCGGCCATGATTGACCGCGATTTTTTCCTCTCCAACGACCACCCCGCACGTCGGCTGGTGGACACGCTGGCCCAGGCTTCTGTCACCTGGGCCCCAGAAAAGGGTGAGGACGATCCGCTGTATGTGCGCATTGAAGGCACGGTTCAGCGCGTGCTCAATGAGTTTGAAGACGACCTGAACCTGTTTGCTGAACTGCTGCGTGATTTCACGGCGTTTTTGTTTGAATCCGAGCAGCAGGCGCAGGCGCACATTGAACCCACCGCAGACATTGAGCGTGTTGATGAGTCCTTTGAGCAGGCGCTGGCGCACGCTGACGAGGTAGTGCATGATCGCCTCAAGGCCTTGCCCCCCGAGACGCCGTTGGCCCCGTTTCTGGCCCCGTTTTTGACCAACCAGTGGCGCGAGGTCATGGCCCATGCCTGGACCACCGTGCAGGACGACCCTGCGCCGTGGGAAGGTGCCAACAAGACGATGGACCAGCTGATTTGGTCCACCCAACCCAAAACCAAGTCCGACGAGCGCCGTGAACTGGTGGCCATCCTGCCCGAGCTGGTGCGCAGCCTGAATGCGGGTCTGGACGCGATTGAATGGAGCGGTGACCCGCGCGCCACCTTCACCCGACGCCTCATTTCTACCCACATGATGGCGATCCGCATGACGCAGCCGGCTGCCAGGGATTCAGACACCGCTGCGCTGGAGGAGCGCGCCAGCAAAGACGCAATGCAAGAGTTGGACCAAAGGGTGGCAAGCCAGTTGACGGGCTCCGAGGATGAGTTTGATGAATTGGCGCACTCGTTCACCCGCGGTTTGTGGTTTGATTTCAAGGTGGATGACACGCTGCAGCGCAGCCGCCTGAGCTGGGTCAGCCCCATGCGCACGCGCATGTTGTTCACCAACCGCGACGGGTTTGACGCTTTTGTACGCTCCGAGCGTGAGGTGGCCGCCCTGATGCGCTTGGGTCGCCTCAAAGTGGTCGATCAGGTGCCGATTGTGTCGCGCGCGCTGGACCGCATCATGGCGGCGTAACCGTCTCAGGCAAAAACGCCAGCCGTGTCCTGCATCCGCTGCGACACTTCACCCAGGTGGTGCAAGGTGTCGCCAAAGCTCAGTTCCATCTGCGTCAGTGCCTTGAAGTAGTGGCTCACGATGTATTCATCGGTCACGCCAATGCCGCCATGCAGTTGCACTGCTTGCTGGCCGACAAACCGCATGGAATTGCCCAGCTGGTACTTGGCGCGGGCCATGGCGGCGCGGCGCTCAGGTGCTGGGGCGTTGAGCTGCAGCGAGGCGTAGTAACTCATGGAGCGGGCCAGCTCCAGCTGCATTTTCATGTCGGCCACGCGGTGGCGCAGGGCCTGAAAGCTGCTGATGGCCACGCCAAACTGCTTGCGGGTGTTGAGGTATTCGGCGGTGATGGCCAGAGTCTTGTCCATCACCCCCACACCCTGCGCGCAGGTTGCGGCGATGCCAATGTCCAATGCGTGCTCCAGTGCCGTTAGCCCGTCCAGTGTGACCAGAGTGGCGGGCGCATCTTGCAAAGTCAGCTCCGCAGCCCGGCTGCCGTCCTGCGTGCCGTAGCCAGCGGTGCCGACACCGGCCGCACCGCGTTCCACCAGGAACAAGGCCAGCGTGCCATTGACCATGGCGGGTACCAGGAAAGCGTCCGCGTGGTCGCCTGCGGGTACTATGCTTTTTATAGCTGTTAGCGCCCATCCAGATTGCGCAGGAGCCGCTTTTGCCTTGCAAATATCAAGCTTGTAACGCGCAAGGCGCTCTTGGCAGGCCAGCACCACCAGCGTTTCGCCGCTGGCCACTTTGGGCAGCCAGGCGGATTTAACCGCATCCGGGGCGTAGCCGTTCAGTACACCCGCGCTGATGAGACTCTGGGCCAGGGGCTCCAGCACCATGCCACGGCCCAGCTCTTCCATCACGATCATGCCTTCCACCGGCCCCAAGTCCATGCCATCGTGCGTGGCGGGCACATACAGGCCGCACAGGCCCAGTTCGGCCAGTTCGTTGAACGCCTCACGGGAGAAGCCACCGGCTTTGACGATGGCGCGGCGGCGCTCAAAGCTGTAGCCCTTGTCTACCCACTTGCGAGTGGCGTCGCGCAGCTGTTCCTGGTCGTCAGAAAAATCGAAATCCATGGTGTTTGTTCCTTGCTGACTTGCTGATTAACCCAAGACCACCTGGGCGACGATGTTGCGTTGCACTTCGTTGCTGCCACCGTAAATCGTGGTCTTGCGCATGTTGAAGTAGGTAGATGCCAAAGGCGCGCAATACGCATTGCCCCCTGGGAATGCGTCGCCCTGCCAACCGGCTTCCATGGCTTCATGAATCAAGGGCAGGGCGTAGGGGCCGGCGGCCAGCATCATCAGTTCGCTGTAGCGCTGCTGAATTTCGCTGCCGCGAATCTTGAGCAACCCGGCAATGTCCAGCGACTGTTTGCCCGATTTTTCAGCCGCCAGCACGCGCAGCACCATCATCTCCAGCGCCACCACGTCCACCTCCAGCTTGGCGATTTCGTCACGGAAACGGGTGTCGTCGTACACCCCTTCATCCTTGGCAATCTGCTTGAGGCGCTCCAGTTCGCGCTTGGCACGGTTCACGTCGGCAATGTTGGTGCGTTCGTGGCTGAGCAGCAGCTTGGCATAGGTCCAGCCCTTGTTTTCCTGGCCAATCAGGTTGTCAAGCGGAACTTCCACATTGTCAAAAAACACCTCGTTGACTTCGGCTTCGCCGTCGAGCAGCACGATAGGGCGCACGCTGACGCCGGGCGACTTCATGTCGATCAGCAAAAAACTGATGCCGGTCTGCGGTTTGCCTTCGTTCGAAGTGCGCACCAGGCAGAAAATCCATTCGCCGTACTGGCCCAGCGTGGTCCAGGTTTTCTGGCCGTTGACCAGATATTTGTCGCCTTGGCGTTCGGCACGGCATTTGACCGAGGCCAGGTCGGAGCCCGAGCCCGGCTCGCTGTAACCCTGGCTCCACCACACTTCACCGCTGGCGATGCCGGGCAAAAAGCGCTGCTGCTGCTCTGTGTTGCCAAACGCCATGATGACCGGTGCCACCATCACCGGGCCAAATGGCACCACACGCGGCGCGCAGGCCAGGGCGCATTCTTCCTCAAACAGGTGCTTCTGGATGGCGTTCCAGCCGGGGCCGCCAAACTCCTTGGGCCAGCTGTGCCCGAGCCAGCCCTTTTTACCCAGAATTTTGGCCCAGCGCTGAAAATCATCGCGACTGAGCCGCAGGGAATGGTGCACCTTGTGCGCAATGTCGGTGGGCAGGTTGGCGCGCACCCAGGTGCGAATCTCAAGGCGAAATTGTTCCTCTTGCGAGGTAAAGGCCAAATCCATCAGGGGGTCTCCAGTGAAGCTGATCTGTCAACAAGCGAACCGGTGCGGTACGCTTGTCGCGGCAGCGGCATTATTGACCCGGCTATGGCATTACGCCTGTCCAGATGGTGACACCCCCAGCTCTTCGCACAGCCTCTGCACGGTGGTGCGCAACTGCGCCACTTCGCTCTCCAGGCGGTCAATGCGCTCGCTGGTTGCACTGCTGGTGCCTTCATAAAGGCGGCTGGTGCCTGCTTGTGCTACGTCCACCGGGCCGCACAGCAGGTGGGCCCAGCGCTGCTCGCGCGCGCCGGGGGCACGGTCGAGCTTGACCACCAATGGGCCGCCTTTTTCGATTGAGCGGTCTTGCAGCTCTTCCAGAAAACCTTCTACCGAGGAAATGTCGGCAAACTTGTACCAGCGCTCGGTGTTCAGGCGTAATTCACCTGCCGTTTGCGGACCGCGCAGCATCAAAAGGCCCAGCAGCACGGCGGCTTGTTCAAACACACCAATCCCGCGCTGAAAGTTGTGCTCAAAGCGCGTGGTGCGTCCACCGGGCATTTCACGCACCAGGTTGGCGGCTTTGAGGGTGCCTAGTGCTTCGGCCACTTGGGCCTCGCTCAGCTCCATCAGCGGGTCGCGACTGGTCTTCTGGTTGCAGCCCTGCAGCAGTGAGTTAAGGCTTAAGGGGTAGCTGTCGGGCACGGTGCGGGCCTTTTCCATCAAGGTGCCCAGCACTCTGGCCTCGATCGGGGTCAGCAGCGGCGTTGGGTTGGGGGTCGGGGAGGATGTGCTCAAGGTCATAATTAAGGCAGGTATGAAAAACATCGTTATTTTGATCTCAGGCGGCGGCTCCAACATGGCCTCCATCGTAAAAACCGCACGCCGTGATGGCTGGCAGGATAAATTGGGTGCCCGCGTGGCGCTTGTGCTCAGCAACAAGGCGCAAGCCGGGGGGCTGGCATTTGCCAAAGAGCAGGGCATTGCCACCGAGGTGTTGGACCACAAAAGCTTTGACTCGCGCGAGGCGTTTGATGCGGCGCTGGCCCAGGTGATTGACCGCTTTGACACACCTGACCAGCCCTGTCTGGTGGTGTTGGCCGGTTTCATGCGCATTCTGACGCCTGGTTTTGTCAGCCGCTACCAGGGCCGTTTGCTCAACATTCACCCCTCCTTGCTGCCAGCTTTTCCGGGTCTGCACACGCACCAGCGTGCGCTGGACGCCGGTTGTCAGTTTGTTGGGGCCACGGTGCATCAAGTGACCTCCGAACTGGACCATGGCCCCATTCTGGCGCAGGCCGTGGTGCCGGTCTTGCCCGGGGACACAGCGGAGCAACTGGCAGCGCGAGTGCTCACCCAAGAGCACCTTATCTACCCCAAGGCGATCGCTCAATTGCTACAAAAATAGTAGCTGCTTGCGCACGTTCTATATGCGCTAGAGGCTATTTTTATACTTGATTTTTTCGCTGACGTTTGCCGGGGTGGGGCAGGGCAGCCGTCTTGCCAAGAAGCTACTGCGTGCCGAAAATCCGGTCCCCCGCATCACCCAGCCCCGGCAGGATGTAACCGTGCTCGTTGAGTTCACGGTCAACGGCTGCGGTGTAAATGGCGACCTCCGGGTGGGCTTGGTGCAACGTATTGATCCCTTGCGGGCAACTGACCAAGCAGACGAATTTGATGGACTTTGGCTTGCAGGCCTTGAGCCGGGTGATGGCCGCTGCCGCCGAGTTGCCGGTGGCCAGCATCGGGTCCACCACAATCACGTCGCGTTCGTGCATGTCCTGCGGCATCTTGAAGTAATACTCCACCGCCTGCAGCGTCTTGGGGTCGCGGTACAGGCCAATGTGACCGACCCGCGCACCCGGCACCACCGTCAGCATGCCGTCCAGAATGCCGTTGCCTGCCCGCAGAATCGACGCGAACACCAGCTTCTTGCCATCAATCACCTGACCGGTCATGGGTTCCAGCGGGGTTTCAATCGCCACATCCTGCAGCAACATGTCGCGCGTGACCTCATAAGCCATCAGGCTGCTCAGTTCATTGAGCAGCGTGCGAAAGGTGGTGGTGCTGGCCTCCTTCTTGCGCATCAGGGTCAGCTTGTGCTGCACCAGCGGGTGGCTGATGAGGTGAAGCTGGGTTTGGGCGGAGGGAGTGATGGATTGCATGGTGGGTAGGGTATTTGTGAGCGGGCGTTGAAATGTGGTGAAGATGGGGGTAGCCTGGCGTGGTTTCTGTTTCCTGTGGCCCGTACCTCACGAATCGAGCCTAAGTTGAGGGCAGTGTCCTCGTTATAATCAAACTGTCGAGAGACAAAAATCGGCTTCAAGCCGTGAGGTGATTTGGTTCATCCTATATCTCTCGATCCATCTTCCCAACACCCGCTCTACTTTCCAAAGTCAGCGGGTGTTCTTTATTGAAGATGCCACTTTGATTCGTGGCTTTCTTGCCCTTGCGCGGGGGCGGGGCATCCAAGTCCAAGACCTCCAGCGTCTGCGGCCACACAAAATTCAGGTATCTGGCCTCGCCCCTCTCGTAGAAGCGCTGTAACGCCCACAGGTAGTAATCGACCGCCTGCAGCCCCGCATGGTCCTTGGGCACCGAACACAACACCTCCGTTGGCTTGGGCTTTGACAAGCCAAAGTCCCGCGCAAACCCGTCGCCCTCGTGGGCAATAGCGTCCACAAATGCCTTGGTACGGGGCTTGTGCCCGCGCTGCGCGAACACAATTTTGTGGTCACTCCAGCCATGCAACCGGGAAAATAGGTGCCAGGTCAGCTCGTCATACAACTCATGCCCGGCCGGATCGTAGCGGTACGCGGGGTCGATCCTATGCCGCTGCAGGGCGTAGTCCACCAAACGCAACTTGTCGCGCACCCCAGCCACAAAGCGCAAGTCATGCAGCGCCAACAACTTGTAAACCATGAACCGGACCTCAGGCGGATCGTCTTTGGCGTGGAAATGCACAGCGGTGCGTTTGCGCGCCGGGTCCAGTGAGGGCACATCCTTGAAAAAAGGGTCCGACACCACATCCTTGCGCAGGCGCTCCAGATCAGCAGTCAGCGCGTCCACGTCGCGGCACTCCAGCTTTCCGGCAATAAAAAACCGTGAGCAGCCCTCAGTGGCGGCGACAACCTTGCCGCCTTTTCCAAAAAGCGTAGGGTCACCAGCCTCGTCCACGAACCAGGTCACAGCGCCCGAATCCTTGGGCTCAGAATTGACGCTCACCTTTTCAAGTGTCATCAATCATCCAAGCCAATCCGGTTCGTTCAGGTTATTCACCGCGCCGCAAACAAGGCTCACCGCCTCCCACCCCAAAAATACTCCCCATCACCCCACGCATGACCTGTCGCCCCACTTCGCGGCCGATGGAACTGGCGGCGCTGCGGATCAGTTGTTCACCGGCGCTGGAGCGGGTGCGGCGCGCGCCACCGCCAAACAGGTTGCCAAGGCTGTCGAGCAGGCTGCCACCCGCAGGCGCAGCAGGCTGTGGAGCCGCTGGCGCTGGATTGGTAGTGGTGTAGGTGGGCGACGGGGAGCCAGTTCCCGCCTGGCTGGGTAGGCTGTTTTGCTCTGGCTGGCGTGTTTCAACCCGGCCCTTGATCTTCTCAAAGGCCGATTCGCGGTCCAGATGCTTTTCGTAAACCCCGGCCACGATGGATTCGCTGATCAAGGTCTTGCGCTGCTCGGGGGTGATGGGGCCGATCTGGCTAGCTGGGGGCAGCACAAAAACGCGTTCCGTCACAGCAGGGCGGCCTTTTTCGTCCAGAAAACTCACCAGCGCTTCGCCCACGCCCAGCTCGGTAATGGCGGCCTCAATATCGAGCTGGGGATTTTGCCGCATGGTTTGCGCTGCGGATTTGACGGCTTTCTGGTCGCGCGGCGTAAAGGCGCGCAGAGCGTGCTGCACCCGGTTGCCCAGCTGGGCGAGCACCGTGTCGGGGATGTCCAGCGGGTTTTGCGTCACAAAATACACGCCCACGCCTTTGGAGCGCACCAGCCGCACCACCAGTTCAATGCGTTCGATCAGCACCTTGGGGGCGTCGTTGAACAACAGGTGCGCTTCGTCAAAGAAAAAGACGATTTTGGGTTTGTCCAGATCGCCTACTTCGGGCAGGCTTTCGAAAAGTTCGCTCAGCATCCACAGCAGGAAGGTGGCGTACAGGCGCGGTGCGTTCATCAGCTTGTCGGCAGCCAGCACGTTGATGACGCCGCGTCCGCTGGTGTCGGTCTGCAAAAAGTCGGCGATGTTGAGCATGGGTTCGCCAAAAAACAGGTCGCCGCCTTGTTGCTCAATCTGCATCAGCCCGCGCTGGATGGCACCAATGCTGGCGGCACTGATGTTGCCGTATTCGGTCGTGAAGTCGCTGGCGTTGTCCCCCACCAATTGGCACATGGCGCGCAGGTCTTTCATGTCCAGCAACAAGAGGCCCTCGTCGTCGGCAATCTTGAAGACCAGCTGCAACACCCCGGCCTGGGTCTCGTTCAGGTTGAGCATACGGGCCAACAACAAGGGCCCCAGGTCGCTGACGGTGGCGCGCACCGGATGACCCTGTTCGCCAAAAACGTCCCACAAAGTGGTCGGAAATGCTATAAATTCAGGAGCTGGTAGCGCATGTTCTGTAAGGATTTTGGCTAATTTATCTCCCAAAGCTCCGGGCTGGGAGATGCCGGTCAGGTCGCCTTTGATATCGGCCATGAAGACCGGAACGCCGATTCGGGAAAAGCCCTCAGCCAAGGTTTGCAGGGTGATGGTTTTGCCCGTGCCGGTGGCACCGGTGATGAGGCCATGGCGGTTGGCTTTGTCAGGAAGCAGGAAACATTGGGTTTTGCCGCGCTGGGCAATCAGGATCGGTTCAGGCATGGTGCTCTCGAAAAGTACAATCAAACGTATAGCGTAACGAATTTTTAAAGGATTCTTTGTGGCAGGACACAGCAAATGGGCCAATATTCAGCACCGCAAGGGGCGGCAGGACGAAAAACGGGGCAAGATCTGGACGCGCATCATTCGTGAAATCACGGTGGCCGCCCGTGCGGGTGGGGGCGATTTGAGTACCAACCCGCGCCTGCGCCTGGCGGTTGAGCGTGCCAAGGCTGCCAATATGCCGGCTGACCGCGTCAAGTACAACATTGACAAGGCCACCGGCACGCTGGATGGCATGAGCTACGAAGAGATACGCTACGAAGGTTACGGCATTGGCGGCGCGGCCATCATCGTGGACACCATGACCGACAACAAGGTGCGCACCGTGGCCGAGGTGCGCCACGCCTTCAGCAAACACGGCGGCAACATGGGAACGGAAGGCTCGGTGGCTTTCCAGTTCAAACATTGCGGTCAGCTGATCTTTGCGCCGGGCACCAGTGAAGACAAGGTGATGGAGGTGGCGCTGGAGGCTGGCGCTGAAGATGTGATCACGGATGAAGACGGCGCCATCGAGGTCTTGACCGCATTTGCTGATTTTGAAGCCGTCAAAAACGCGCTGGAAGCGGCAGGTTTAAAGCCTGAAATGGCCGAGGTGACCATGCGGCCGGAAAACCCGATTGAGCTGAGCGGTGACGAGGCCGCGCGCATGCAAAGACTGCTGGACGTGCTGGAAGAGCTGGATGACACGCAAAACATTTACCACAACGCAAATTTTGACAGCACCGCCTTATGAAAATATTAGTGATTGGCGGCGGTGGCCGTGAACATGCCCTGGCCTGGAAACTGGCGCAGTCGCCCAAGGTGCGCAAGGTTTTTGTGGCACCGGGCAATGGCGGGACCGCATCGGGGGCCCGGCTTGAGAACCTCAATATCACGGATGTGCAGGAACTGCGTGCGTGGGCAGCTTCCAAAAAGATAGCATTTACGGTGGTGGGGCCGGAGGCACCGCTGGCCGCCGGTGTGGTGGATGAATTCCGCAAGCATGGCCTGCGCGTGTTTGGCCCGACCCGGGCGGCGGCGCAGCTAGAGAGTTCCAAGGCCTTTTCCAAAGCTTTTATGAAGCGCCATGGCATCCCGACCGCTGAATACGAAACCTTTTCCGACCCGGTGGCAGCGCACGCTTACGTGGACAAAATGGGCGCGCCCATTGTCGTCAAGGCCGATGGTTTGGCCGCAGGCAAGGGCGTGGTGGTGGCATTGAGCCTGGCCCAAGCGCATGAGGCGGTGGACTTCATGTTGGTGGACAACACTTTGGGGGTGACGCACAACGAGGGCGGTGCCAGAGTGGTGATCGAAGAATTTTTGACTGGCGAAGAGGCCAGCTTCATTGTGATGTGCGACGGCAAGAACGTGGTCACACTGGCCACCAGCCAGGACCATAAGCGTTTGCTGGACGGCGATGAAGGGCCAAACACCGGCGGCATGGGTGCATATTCCCCCGCGCCGGTGGTCACGCCCGATGTGCATGCGCGTGCCATGCGCGAAATCATCTTGCCCACCATTCGTGGCATGGAGGCGGACGGCATTGTCTACACTGGCTTTCTTTACGCTGGCCTGATGATCGATGCGCAGGGGCATCCCAAAACGCTGGAATTTAACTGCCGCATGGGTGACCCCGAGACCCAGCCAATTTTGATGCGCCTGAAAACAGATCTGGTGGACGTGATGATGGCTGCGACTGAGCCCGGCCCCCACGGGCGACTTGACACTATTGAGCTGCAGTGGGACCGACGCATTGCCTTGGGCGTGGTGATGGCGGCCCATGGCTACCCGCTGCACCCGCGCAAGGGGGACACCATCACCGGGATCCCCAAGATTGAGGATGATGCCGTCGTTTTCCACGCGGGCACGGCGATGCAAGACGGTCAGCTGGTCACTTCCGGCGGGCGCGTGATGTGTGTGACGGTGCTGGCGGACAACATCAAGCAGGCGCAGCAGCGTGCCTATGATGTGGCGCAGGGTATCCACTTTGATGGCATGCAGTACCGCACCGACATCGGCCACCTAGCGGTTAAAAGTTGAATGCAAGCATGAAGGCGCTTGATGCTCCCGGCTCGCGCACCGAGGTCGTGCGTGCTTATTTGCAGGGTCTGCAGGCCAGCATTACCGACGCAATTGCGGCGCTGGACGGTGCTGCATTTTTGACCGATGCATGGAAAAAGGCTCCGGGCGAGATGCTGCAGGGCAATGGCATCACGAAGATTCTGGAAGGTGGTGCGTTGTTCGAGCGCGCTGGTTGCGGCTTTTCACATGTGCGCGGCCCCAAGCTGCCGCCTTCAGCGACGCAGCATCGCCCGGAGCTCTCTGGTGCGCCGTTTGAGGCCATGGGTGTGTCGCTGGTGTTCCATCCACGCAACCCCTATGTGCCCACTGTGCACATGAATGTGCGCATGTTGGCAGCCACCGGCAGTGATGGCAAAGAGGTGTGCTGGTTTGGTGGCGGCATGGATTTGACGCCCTACTACGGCTTTGAAGAAGACGCCGTGCATTTCCATACCACCTGCAAAGCGGCGCTTGCGCCCTATGGCGAGGACAAGTACCCCCGCTTCAAAACCTGGTGTGATGAGTATTTTTACCTGAAGCATCGCGCAGAACAGCGTGGTGTGGGCGGCATCTTTTTTGATGATTTTTCCGAGCTGGGTTTTGACAAGAGCCTGGGACTCATGCAGGCGGTGGGCGATTCTTTCTTGGCGGCTTACCTGCCGATTGTGGAACGTCGCCAAACCTTGGCTTATGGCGAGCGAGAGCGCGCGTTTCAGCTGTATCGTCGTGGCCGTTATGTTGAATTTAATCTGGTGTGGGATCGCGGCACGCATTTTGGCTTGCAGTCCGGCGGGCGCACAGAGTCGATATTGTTGTCCATGCCGCCGCTGGTCAGTTGGTCTTATCAGAATGTGCCGCCGGCGGGCTCGCCGGAGGCCGAGTTGTACAGCAAGTTTTTGGTGCGTCGCGCGTGGGTTTAGTGCCGATGCGAATGGGAGTGTTTGGCGGCGCGTTTGACCCGCCGCATCTGGCCCATGCGGCACTGGCGAAGGCAGCGGTTGCAAATTTACAACTCGATGTGTTGCGCGTGATCCCGACCGGCCAAGCCTGGCACAAGGCGCGTGCTCTGACGCCTGCCAAGCATCGGCTGGCGATGGCAAACTTGGCGTTTTCCGAACTGCCCCAAGTCATCGTCGACCCCCGCGAAACCGAGCGCCTGGGGCCCAGTTACACGGTAGATACTTTGCGTGAATTGAAGGCACAGCATCCTCAGGCTGAGCTGTTTCTTGTCATTGGGGAAGATCAGGCTCAGGCACTGCAAGGTTGGCACGAATGGCAGCAGGTTTTGCAGCTTGCTACAATTTGCGTAGCTGAGCGTGCAGATTTGATGGGGGCCACCCCCCGATTTATGACACCCAAGTCACTTGAATCGCATTTCAGGCGGCTGCCAATGCCCGCCATGCCGATCAGTGCCACCGATATTCGAACCCGGATTGCAGTGCATCAAAGCATTGCCGCTCTGGTTTTTGAACCCGTTGCGCGTTATATTGACGACCACCACCTTTACCAGACTACTTGATGACTACTACCACTCCCGCCAAAAAAGACATTCAAAAACTTCAGCGAGCGATCGTCGATGGATTGGAGGATGTCAAAGCCCAGGACGTTCAGGTATTTGATACAGAGCATCTTTCGTCCCTGTTTGAGCGGGTTGTCATGGCCTCTGGCACGTCCAACCGTCAGACCAAAGCACTGGCGAGCAGCGTGCGCGATGCGGTCAAGGATGCTGGTTTTCCCAAACCGCGGATGGAGGGCGAGGCCAATGGCGAGTGGATCATCGTCGATTGCGGGCAAGCCGTGGTACACATCATGCAGCCCAACTTTCGCCAGTATTACAAGCTTGAAGAACTGTGGGGCGAAAAGCCGGTGCGTCTCAAATTGGGGGCGGCCAAACCAGCAGTCGCCGAGGCCGCCAAGCCAGTGAAAGCCGCGAAAGAAACCGCCAAATCGGAAGGTAGCCTCAAGCGCTCCAATGCTGCCAAGAAAGGGGTGGCGGAAGCTTTCCCCTCCAAGGCACAGATCAAAAAGGATGCTGCAGCCAAGTCTGCCAGCGTGAAAACACCGGCCAAAAAGGCGGCTGCGAAGAAAACCGCGACCAAAACCGCCGCTGCGAAAGTGCCGGTTAAAAAAGTTGTTGTCCAAGAAACCGCCAAACCTGCGTCCAAGAAAGTGGCTGCCAAAAAAGCGCCAGCCAAAAAAGCAACCGCCAAAAAGACGCCAGCACGTAAAGCCTGATGGGGTGACTTGTGAAGTTGCTGATCGTGGCGGTCGGCCAGCGTGTGCCGGATTGGGCGCAAACCGCTTGGGATGACTATGCCAAGCGATTCCCCCACGAGCTCAAGATTGAGCTGAAGGCGGTCAAGACTGAGCCGCGTGCATCCAAGTCGCTGGAATCCCTGTATGCGGCGGAACGTTCCCGTATTGAAGCCGCACTGCCCAAAGGCTGTCGCGTCGTGGCCCTGGATGAGCGGGGCACGTCCTTGAGTACGGTGGCACTGGCGCAAAAGCTGACGAACTGGCAACTGGAAGGCGACGATGTGGCGCTGGTCATTGGCGGCCCCGATGGCCTGGACCCGGCCTTCAGGCAAGCAGCCCATGAACGCATTCGCTTGTCGGACTTGACGCTACCCCATGCTTTTGTAAGAGTGCTGCTGATTGAGCAGCTTTACCGGGCCTGGTCGATCAATGCCAATCATCCTTACCACCGTGAATAAAAAGTCCCCCAAGCTTGTCGCTGCGCATGCTGGGCTGCCCCCCGAGGCGGCTGCTGCCGTTTTGGAGCGGCCCGGCGGCGTCGGCTTCATCTATCTTGCGTCCCAAAGTCCGCGTCGTCGCCAGTTGCTGGAGCAGCTTGGTGTGCGCCATGAGTTGTTGCTGCCCGATGCCGACGAAGATGCCGAAGCGCTGGAAGCCGTGCTGCCCAATGAAGCACCTGCTGCCTATGTCAAGCGCGTCACGCAGCTCAAACTTGATGCCGCCACGGTCCGCTTGCAGCGCCGCGGCTTGCCGCTTGCACCGGTTTTATGTTCAGACACTACCGTGGCACTGGGGCGCACGATTTATGGCAAGCCAGCCGATGTTTCGGACGCGGCGCGCATGTTGGCCGAGTTGGCTGGCAGGACGCATCGTGTCCTGACGGCGGTGGCCTTGGGAACTGTGCATCGGCGTGAGCAGGCACTGTCTGAATCTCGCGTGACTTTTGCCAGCCTGAGTCCGCAACGCATCAGAAGCTACGTGGACACGCAGGAGCCGTTGGGCAAAGCCGGTGCTTACGCTGTGCAGGGCAGGGCAGCGGCGTTTATTTCGCACATGTCCGGCAGCTATTCCGGCATCATGGGTTTGCCCATGTTTGAGACCGCACAGTTGCTTCGGTGTTTCGATTTCGAAATCTAAGAACTTGAGGGGGCTTTTGGCCTATCACCCGTCATGCAAGAAGACATTTTGATCAACTGGTCTCCGCAGGAAACCCGGGTTGCCCTGGTGGAAAATGGTTCGTTGCAGGAGCTGCACGTCGAACGCACGCTGGAGCGCGGTCTGGTTGGCAATGTTTACCTGGGCAAGGTGGCGCGGGTGCTGCCGGGCATGCAATCCGCGTTCATTGACATCGGTCTTGAGCGTGCGGCTTTTCTGCATGTGGCCGATGTCTGGCAACGCCAGCCAGATGGAGAACCGCCCAGTGTGGCCCGTCATTCGCAGCCTTTGATGCCGATTGAAAAACAGGTGTTTGAAGGGCAGGCGCTGATGGTGCAGGTCATCAAAGACCCGATCGGTACCAAAGGGGCAAGGCTGTCCACGCAGATCAGCGTTGCCGGGCGCATGCTGGTTTTTTTACCGCAAGATGACCATGTGGGCGTGTCACAAAAAATTCCGCAAGGCCTGCGCGATGAATTGCGCGCACGCCTGCAGCAACTGACTGGTGCACAAGGTGGCGGCTTTATTTTGCGCACCAATGCGGAGGACGCAAGCGACCAGGAGCTGTCAGAAGACATCAGCTACTTGCGCAAAACCTGGAAACGTATCAAGGAGGCGTCGCTACGCCTGCCTCCCATGTCAATCTTGCACCAGGACTTGAATTTGTTGCAAAGGGTGCTGCGCGATCTGGTGGGTGAGAGCACGCAAACCATCAAGGTTGATTCACGCGAGCAGTTTGAGGCACTCAAGGCCTTCGGGCTTGAGTTCATGCCAGCTGCCTCGGCCAAACTGCAGCACTACAAGGGTGAGCGCCCCATTTTTGACCTTTATGCGATTGATGAGGAAATTGCCAAGGCACTGGCTCGCCGTGTTGATTTGAAATCTGGTGGTTATCTGATCGTGGATCAAACGGAGGCGTTGACCACGGTCGATGTCAATACCGGCGGCTTTGTGGGGGCCCGTAATTTTGACGACACGATTTTCAAGACCAATCTGGAAGCTGCGCAGGCCATAGCGCGCCAGCTTCGCTTGCGCAATCTGGGCGGCATCATCATTGTGGATTTCATCGACATGGCGAGGGAGGACCATCGCGAGTCAGTGTTGACGGGGTTTAAAAAACAATTGTCGCGCGACCGTGTGAAAACCTCCGCTGGCAACTTTTCGCAGTTGGGGCTGGTGGAAATGACGCGTAAGCGAACCCGTGAATCCCTGGCACACATGCTGTGCGAACCCTGCCCCTGTTGTGACGGCAAGGGGAGCGTCAAAACAGCCCGCAGCGTGGCCTATGATATTTTTCGTGAGATTCTGCGTGAGGCGCGTCAATTTACCCCACGGGAATTTCGTGTGGTGGCCTCACCCAAAGTCATTGAGCTGTTTCTGGATGAAGAAAGCCAGCACCTGGCGGGCCTGAGTGAGTTCATTGGCAAGCCCGTGTCATTGCAGAGTGAAAGTGCCATGGGGCAAGAACAGTACGATATTGTGCTTCTCTAGCCCGGTTGTTTTTTCTTATATGACTTCAGCTTGCGTTGCCAATTTGTCGCCGATCCCTATTCTGATGTACCACCAGATTGAGCAAGCACCGCCCAAAGGTGCTGCCTTTCGCAGTCTTTATGTGTCTCCCAAGGCCTTTGCCCGGCAGATGGCCTTGTTGAGCCTGCTGGGCTACCGCGGCCTGTCGATGTCCGGCTTGATGCCCTATTTGCGAGGAGAAAAAAACGGCAAGGTGGTGGGAATTACATTCGACGATGGATTTTTGAATAACCTGACGAATGCCATGCCGGTGCTTCAACGTCTTGGCTTTTCATCGACCTGCTACATCATCAGCCAGCGGATCGGGCAAACCAATGCATGGGATGGAGACAAGGGTGTCGCGCAAACCCCCTTGATGGACGCAGCCCAATTGCGCCAGTGGGTGGCGGGTGGGCAGGAGGTGGGGGCGCATTCGCGCCAGCATGTGCGCTTGACGCAAACCGATGCTGCCACCGCTCAGCAGGAAATCGCGCTGTGCAAGACAGAGCTTCAAGCCATCACGCAATCTGCGGTGCAGCATTTTTGTTATCCCTATGGTGACTATAGACCAGAGCATGTGGCCATGGCGCAGGCTGCAGGTTTTGAGTCCGCTACCACCGTGGAGCGGGGCGTTGCCGGGGGCAGGACGATTTGCTGGAATTGCCCCGTGTGCCGGTTTTTCGGGCCACCAGCCTGCCGCTGTTCTGGCTGAAAATTGCCTCAGCCTATGAAGATCGGCGGCGCAAGTGAGCGTGGCTGAATCAGAAGGTCACAAGCGATTGCGCATTGCTGTACTCAACCGCCATTTTTCGCCCACTGGGGGTGGCGCCGAGCGCTACTCCATCGCGCTGGTGGAGCAGTTGGCGCAGCGACACGAAATTCATGTGTTTGCGCAGCATATTCATCACCAGTGGCCGGGCGTGACTTACCACCGTATTGCAGCGGGGCTAAGCAAGCCGAGATGGATCAACCAGCTTTGGTTTGCCACCGCCACCTGGTGGGCGACCCGGCGGGGTTTTGACATGGTGCATTCCCATGAGAACACTTGGCACGGTCAGGTACAAACGGTGCATGTCTTGCCTGTCAAGTACAACCTGTTTCAAGGTCGAAAGGGCTGGCACCTGGCGCTGCGGTGGGTGAAAGTACTGACCAGCCCGCGACTGTTGGCGTATCTTGGCCTGGAGCGGGCGCGTTTTGCCCCGCAGCCTCATCGGTGCATTGTGGTGACCTCCGGCAGTCTGATGCGGCAAATGGCCAGCACCTATCCTGTCACGGCGAACGCGCTGGCGCTTGTGACGCCGGGCGTTGGCACCACTGCCATGCGGACCACACCGGCCCAGCAGTTGACTGCCCGCCAGCAACTGGGTTTGCCCGAAGCCGGGCGCTCCATTGTGTTTGTGGGCAACGATTACCGTAAAAAGGGACTGGAGACACTGCTCAAGGCCTTGCCCCAACTGCCCGACGATCTTTGGCTGGCCGTGGTCGGAAACGCAGCACACATCCCTGATTTTCAAGCACAGGCGAAGGCGTTGGGTGTTGAACGCAGGGTGTTTTTTTTGGGCGCACTCCATGACGTGGGCACTGCCTATGAGGCCGCAGATTGCCTGGCCCATCCAACCCTGGAAGACACGTTTGCCATGGTGGTGCTGGAGGCCATGGCGCATGGCTTGCCCGTGGTGGTCAGCAGCGAATGTTACTGCGGTATTTCAGGTTTGCTGACCCATGGAGTCAATGCACTCATGGTTGACCAGCCTCGTGATGTGGCGACCTTGAGTGCCGCTTTGCTGCGGGTATTTCAAGAGCCCTTGCTGTACAAAACTTTGAGTGATGCA
Source organism: Candidatus Rhodoferax bjergmarkensis (assembly GCA_016708345.1). Classification (GTDB taxonomy): domain Bacteria; phylum Pseudomonadota; class Gammaproteobacteria; order Burkholderiales; family Burkholderiaceae_C; genus Rhodoferax; species Rhodoferax bjergmarkensis. Next base: position 438,969 of record JADJFX010000002.1, on the reverse strand, counting down.
GCCCTTGCGTTTGCCAGCGCTTACCAATGGCCTTCCATAGCCTTGCAACAAGAGTCGATTTATTTCTCGTGTACTGTTGATCGCGGTCAGTGAGTGTTGGCCGATCCAAAGTATTTCTGGCAGATCAAGGTGCGATACTTGCAAGGTTGCCCTCACAAGCCACGCAGGGCAAGGCTTCTAATTTTTTTTCCATGGAGACAGTAATGATAATGATTGGCAAAATTAAGTTTTCTCCCGAGTGTGGAATGGCCGTGGCAGAGCGTTACGGCTCGACGCCTGCGGTTCCCGATTTCATGAGTATCAAGGGCCCGTATATTCGCAGCAGCATTGGTGCGGGAATTTCAACCCTCAGTATTTATGAATTTAACGATGACAGGGCCGATGAGGCGGTCGAATATTTGCAAAAGCGCTACGCCAGTTTTGCAGAAATCAAAGGCGCAACATCGACGGTTGAGGAATGGCTGGGTGTGGGCGTTGCGCTGCAATTGCTGCAAGAAACCCACTCGGTCACAGCTGCGCTGGAAGCAATTTCTTTTCGCATTTGAATGACTTGAAAATTAATCAAAACGACTATGACCATGCAAACCAATCAAGCAACCAGTATTTTTGTTGATGTTGAAAAATGCGTTGACGCCATCATTGCCAAAGTAGGCAAAAAAATTGTTTTTGGCATGCCCCTTGGTTTGGGCAAACCCAATCATCTGGCCAACGCTTTGTACCTGCGCGCCAAAAAAGATCCCAGCATTCACTTGCGCATCATGACGGCACTGTCCTTGGAGGTTCCCAAGGGCTCCAGCGATCTGGAAAAGACTTTTCTCAAACCCTTTGCAGAGCGGATTTGGGGTGACTATCCGGCTCTGGCCTATCTGGCTGATTTGAGCAGCAACAAGCTGCCGCCCAATGTTGAGGTTTCCGAGTTTTTCATGAAGGCAGGTGTCTTTTTGAACAACGTGGTGGAGCAGCAAAACTACATCAGCAGCAATTTCACCCACATTGCCCGCGACATGCTGGAAAACGGCGTGAATGTGCTGGCTCAAATCGTGTGCAAAAAAGAGATCAACGGTGAGACATTTTTCAGCCTGAGCTGCAATCCCGATGTGTCTCCCACCATCGTTCCCATGTTGCGGGAACTCGAAAAAAACACCGGCTACCGCTGTGCCATCATTGCCGAAGTCAACAACAACCTGCCGTTTATGTACCACGATGCCATGGTACCGGTGTCGACCTTAGATATGGTGATTGACAACCCAGTCTATGACTACACCCTGTTCAGCACCCCGAACATGACGGTGGACATGGCCGACTTCATGATTGGCATGAACGTCAGCACCTTGATCAAAGACGGTGGCACTCTGCAGATTGGCATTGGCTCCTTGGGCGATGCGATTGCCTACTCGATCATCCTGCGCGACAAACAAAACGATAAGTACAAGTGGGTGGTCGATGACCTGAAAATTCTGGAAAAAAGCGGCGAGCTGGTCAATCGCATTGGCGGTACCGGCCCGTTCGCGCAAGGACTGTATGGGTCTTCAGAAATGTTCGTCAACGGCTTTCTGGAGCTCTACAAGAGTGGCATCCTGCGCCGCAAGGTGTACGGTCACGCGGTCATTCAGCGCCTTCTTAATGAGGGTCGCATTACCGAGCAGGTCACGCCGCAAATGCTCGAAGACCTGGTGGTTTTTGAAGCCATCGGGCAGCGCCTGACTCCTGCGGATGTTGATTTCCTGCTGGCCTATGGCATCTTCAAGCCTGAGGTGCGCCTGGTTGAGGGCGTGCTGCGTGTGGGCGAGCTCACCATTGATCCCAATCTGGCCAACGACGTATCGTTGAAACTGATCATTGAGAACTGCCTGGGGGATCGTCTCAAAGGCGGCATCCTGATGCATGGCGGCTTCTTCCTGGGCCCGCGCAGCTTCTATGATTTCCTGCGCAACATGAGTGAAGAGGACAACAAGCAAATTTGTATGACCACGGTGGACAACGTCAACCACCTTTACGGCGATCAAGAACTCAAGACCCTGCAGCGCAAGGACGGGCGTTTTGTGAACACTTGTTTGATGGTGACCTTGACCGGCGGCGTCATTTCTGACGGGCTTGAAGACGGACGCGTGGTCAGCGGTGTGGGTGGTCAGTACAACTTTGTGTCGATGGCGCACGCTCTGCAAGACGGGCGTTTGATCATGATGCTCAACAGCCACCGGGTCAAAGACGGCGTTGCGACCTCCAACATTGTTTGGAACTACGGTCACATGACCATTCCGCGCATCCTGCGCGACATTGTGGTGACGGAGTACGGCATTGCCAACCTGCGCAGCAAGTCCGACAAGGAAATCATTGCGGAACTGCTGAACATTGCTGATTCCCGCTTTCAGGAAGAATTGCTGGCCAAAGCCAAGGAAGCTGGCAAGATTCCGATGGACTATCAGATTCCTGAGCGCTACCGTCACAACACGCCCGAGATGCTGGAAGCAAAGCTTGCCGAGTACCGCAAGGCAGATTTATTCCCGCCTTTCCCTTTCGGCAACGACTTCACACCTGAAGAACTGGTGATCGGCAAGGCGCTCAAGGGGCTCAAAGCCAAAATGAGCCACAAAGTCGGAACCATGGCGGGGGGGATTTTTCATGCCATTCAGGGTGTAGAGGTGTCAGAAAAGGCATTGCCTTACCTGAAGCGGATGAATCTTGATCACCCTGTCACTTTCAAAGACAAGATCGTGCAAAGTCTGTTGTTGGCCGAGCTGATTGAAAGTGGGCACGCTTAAAAAACGGTTTGAAGCGCGCGGCACCCGGTAAAAATCGGGTGTCTTGTGTTTATAGCTTTTTAATAAGCAAAAACGCGGCACAGGCCGCGTTTTTTTTCTGAAGCCTGAAACTATTCGATCTTGGCTTTGGCACGCAGCTCTTGCTGGTATTTTGCAATCTTCTGCTGCTGCAACTGTTGCATGATCTGAGGCTTGACCTCTTCGAGCGTGGGCAACTGTGTTTCGCGGACATCGTCAAGGCGAATGATGTGGTAGCCAAACTGTGTTTTAACTGGCGTAGTCGTCATTTTGCCTTTGCTCAGTTTGGTCAAAGCTTGGGCGAATTCGGCCACGTAGTTACCTGCACTGGCCCAGTCGAGGTCACCGCCTCGGGCACCAGAGCCGGGGTCTTTGGAAGACTTCTTGGCAATCACGTCAAACTTGGCACCTTTATTGAGCTGAGCAATGATGGCCTTGGCTTCGTCTTCCTTCTCCACCAGAATGTGGCGGGCACGGTATTCTTTGCCTCCGTTCGAGGCAGTCAGTCGATCGTATTCCGCCTTGATCTCAGCATCGGAAATCACGTTGGACTTTTGGAAATTGCCAAACAGCTCACGAATCAGAAGGGTCTGGCGTGCCAGTTCCAGCTGGGTTTTGAAGTCATCGGTGTTTTCATAGCCCAGTTTCTGGGCTTCCTGAATAAACACTTCACGGGCAATCACTTCTTCTTTGATCTGCGCTTGCATTTCTGGTGTTACCGGGCGGCCGGAGCGGGCGATTTGCTGGGACAGCGCATCAACGCGCGAGGTCGGAACAGGCTTGCCGTTCACGATGGCCACGTTTTGAGCCAATGCCGCCGGTGCGAGGGTGCAAACCAATGCGCCAGTCGCCATGACCGACAAAAATTTCATCTTCATTCAGTTTTCCTAATAAATGAGGGGGTAATAAAAAGGATCAAAAAGATTACAGGGGAGGAGTTTGGGCTTCGATGGCCAAGGCATGCAGGCCCTGGGCCATGAAATCTTGCAGCGCATCATACACAAGGCGGTGACGCGCCACGGGGCGACTTGCCGGTAAATAAGGGTGAAGTGATACGCACCCGAAAATGGGTGCCAAAACCGGTGCCATTGGCCCCGGCGTGGCCGTTGTGCTGGTAGCTCTCGTCCAGTACCTCCAGCAGGGTGGGTTGCAAGGTTTCACGCAGGCGCTGATCAAGCTGCTGTGCGGTAGGAGCGGTTGTGGTGTTGGCAGTCATGGCAGGCGTTGGCAAGGGGGTCAAGCTTTGGGTTCGTCGGATTTGAGGTGTGGCGCAATGTAAAACCCTTGACCCACCAGGAAGGCCAGCGGAAACACATAGCCCCACAGTTTGAAGTTCACCCAGGCTTCCGTGCTGAAGTAGGCTGCGACATAGGCGTTGATGAGTGACATGAACAGGCAGTAAGCCACCCAGATCACGTTCAGACGGTGCCACACGGGGTCTGGCAACTCCAGTTGGCTGCCCAGCATGAGTTTGAGAAAGTTTTTCTTCCAGACCCAGATGGCAAGACCCAAGCCAATGGCCATGGCCGCGTACAGCACCGTGGGTTTCCATTTGATAAAGCGCTCGTCGTGCAAGGCCAGTGTCAAGGTACCAAAAATCAGTACCAGTGCCAGCGTGACCTTGTGCATGCCGGTCAATTTGCGGTCAATGCGGTAAATCAGCGCCATCTGAACCACGGTCGCAACCATCAGCACGCCGGTGCCAATATAGATGTCGTACAGCTTGAAGGCACCGAAGAACAGAAGAATGGGGAAAAAGTCGATCAGTATTTTCATGAAGGGGTGAAGTTTAACGAAGCTGGGGAGTCGTCTGTGTGCCGCAAGTTCGGAGCATCTGACCAGCAGGCCAGCAGATCGTCATGAACTGCAACTGATTTCAATACCACTGGCCCAATCTGGCGGAAAGTCGGCATAAGCTTCGAAACCGGGATGTTCGTCAAACGGCGACTCCAGCAGTCTGAGCAGGGTCGCAAGTTCGGAAAAATCCTTGCGCTTGGCTTGTTGGATGGCTTGTTCGGCCAAATGGTTGCGCAGCACAAATTTGGGGTTGGTTTTAAGCATCAAATCAGCCGCTTGCGCAGGTGGAATAAGCGCAAGGCGCTCTGAATATTGTAGCAACCAGGTATCGATGGCGTCACGCTGCAAGAACAGGTCGCGCAGCGCCTGTCGGCCGCTTGGGGTGTGGGCATGGCTCAGGCGGCGCCAGAAGATCGTGTAGTCAAGCTGCCCGGCAGCCAGCAGCTTCAAAACATCGTCGATCAGGCTGCGATCCTTGCCGGCAGCCGCATTTTGCACATCGGCCAAGCCCAGTTTGGCCAGCATCAGTTTGTCAAAGGCCGCCGGGAACGTGGTTTTGTAGGACTCCAGCGCGGCAACCGCCAGCTCCTGGCTCTCAATCAACGGCAGCAGGGCCTGTGCCAGGCAAAACAGGTTCCAGTAGGCAACATTGGGCTGCTTGTTAAACGCATAGCGGCCCTGCGTGTCCGAGTGGTTGCAGATGTGGGCCGGGTTGAAGCCATCGAGAAACTGGAACGGGCCGTAATCGATGGTCAGGCCCAAAATATTTATGTTGTCGGTGTTCATGATACCGTGGCAAAAGCCCACGGCCTGCCACTGTGCCACCATGGCGGCGGTGCGTTCGCTCACGGCCTCCAGCATGGCCGCGTAAGGATTGCTGTTGAATTTGCGACTGTCCCGGCATTCGGGGTAAAAGCGGTCAATCACATAGTCGGCCAAGGTTTTGAGCTGGGCGTGCAGTCCGTGGTGGCAAAAATGCTCAAAGTGCCCGAAGCGCACAAAGCTGGGTGCCACCCGCGTGACCACGGCGGCGGTCTCCATGGCTTCTCGCCGCACGGGCTCGTCCGAGCCGGTCACGCACAGCGCACGGGAGGTGGCAACGCCAAGTCCGTGCATGGCTTCGCTGCACAGAAATTCCCGAATGCTCGAGCGCAGCACAGCGCGGCCATCGCCCATGCGGGAATAGGGCGTGAGGCCGGAGCCTTTAAGCTGCAACTCCATGCCCGTGCTGGTTTCACCGAGCAAAATCGCCCGGCCATCACCCAATTGCCCGGCCCACACGCCAAACTGGTGGCCGCTGTAGACGCTGGCCAGCGTTTGGCTACCAGAAATCAGACGGTTGCCGGTAACGGCCTGCAGCAGTTCCTCGGAATCTAGCCAGCCATGGTTCAAACCCAATTCGCGGGCCAAAGAAGCGTTGCGCCCGACCCAATAGGGTGCAGGCAACGGCTGGGGGACAAGCAGGGTGTAAAAATCTTCGCCCAGTCGGGCAAAGCTGTTATTCCAGCTCAAACCCAGGTCAAGGGCGGCAGGCGTTTCAGGGGAAAAATTCATGGCTTGATTGTCTTGCAGCAGGCCCAAACCCGGTGTCCGCAGGGTTATCAAACGATTCTGGCGTCGAGAAAATTCAGTCAGTGAGCGCTTGGAGTCCTGCTGATGCGGGTCTTTTGTATCAGGGTAAACACGGATTGGCTGACGCGAGGGCAACAGATTTTGCAATTGTTTAACCATCCATCACACGCAGCCTTGTGACTGGTACATGATGTGGGAAAACCGATGGCATCAGTCCCGGTTTTGTACACGGCTTGTTCTATCGGCCGTGTATTTTTGTGAATATCACCATTTTTCAGGAGTTTTTTCATGCTCGGCTTAATGCAAAGTCAACAGTTACTGATTTCATCGCTGATCGAGTTCGCGCAGCGCCACCATGGCGAGGGAGAAGTCGTGTCACGCCGGGTGGAAGGCGATATTCACCGTTATACCTACAAGGAGGTGGCAGCGCGTTCGCGCCAGGTGGCCAACGCTTTGGATGGCTGGCAGCTCCCTTTCAGTGACCGGGTGGCCACACTGGCCTGGAACGGTTACCGGCACCTGGAACTGTATTTTGGGGTGAGTGGCTCCGGGCGTGTGCTGCACACGCTTAATCCGCGTCTGCATCCTGAACAAATAGCCTGGATTTGCAACCACGCGGAAGATTCCGTGCTGTGTTTTGACATGAGCTTTTTGCCGATTGTCAAAGCCATTCATGGCCGCTGCACCACCATCAAACACTATGTGGCGCTGTGTGATGCCGACAAGTTGCCGCCAGACAGCGGCATCCCCGGCCTGGTGAGTTACGAAGCCTGGATTGGCGCACAGTCAAGCAACTACCAATGGCCATCCTTCGATGAAAACTCAGCATCGAGCATGTGCTACACCAGCGGCACCACAGGCAACCCCAAAGCAGCCTTGTACAGCCATCGTTCCACCATGCTGCATGCCTTGGCCGGGGCGTTGCCCGATGCCCTGAGCATGAGCGCGCGTGACACGGTGTTGCCGGTGGTGCCCATGTTCCACGTCAACGCCTGGGGCTTGCCGTATTCAGCCGCCATGACGGGTGCCAAGCTGGTGTTTCCGGGCCCGGCCATGGACGGCAAATCGATATTTGAGTTGATCGAATCAGAACGTGTGTCGTTTGCCGCTGGCGTGCCCACCGTGTGGCAAATGATGCTGGCTCACATGCATGCAGGCGGTTTGAAGTTTTCGACCCTCAAGCGCACGGTGATTGGCGGCTCGGCCTGCCCGCCGGCCATGATCACTGCTTTCAACGACGAGTATGGCGTGGAGGTTCTGCATGCGTGGGGCATGACGGAAATGTCGCCGCTGGGCACGGTTTGCACGCTCAAGAACAAGCATTTGGATATGGCCCCAGCCGACAAGATGAAGGTCAGGCTCAAGCAGGGGCGCGGTGTTTTTGGGGTGGACATGAAGATCGTCGACAGCGAAGGCCATGAGTTGCCTTGGGACGGCAAGGCCTATGGTGATCTGCTGGTCAAGGGGCCGTGGATCATCAGCGATTATTTCAAGGGGGAGGGCGGTGCACCGCTGGTCGACGGCTGGTTCCCAACTGGTGACGTGGCCACCATTGATGCCGATGGCTATATGCAGATCACCGACCGCAGCAAGGATGTCATCAAATCTGGCGGGGAGTGGATCAGTTCCATCGATGTGGAGAACATTGCCATGGGGCACCCGGCGGTCGCCATGGCGGCTTGCATTGGCATGAAGCATCCGAAGTGGGACGAACGCCCCATTATTGCCGTGGTCAAGAAGCCCGGGGCGGAAGTATCGCGTGATGAATTGATCCATTTTTACGACGGCAAAACGGCCAAATGGCAAATTCCGGACGACGTGGTGTTCGTGGACGCCATCCCGCTCGGGGGCACCGGAAAAATGCAAAAAACCAAGCTGCGCGAGTTGCTGAAGGATTACAAATTGCCCGATGCCTGAGCATTTTTTGGGACTGCTGCATAACTTGTCCCAACCGTGACAAAGGTGCGGCAAAATTCGCCAGGATCGCCTATACAATTTAAAACGAACGATCGTTCTTTTTTCACTTTCGAGGAAAACCACGCATGACTGCCCAATACCAAGTCCATGGCGACGTCGCCGTTATCACAATGAACAACCCGCCGGTCAACGGCTTGGGTCTTGCAACCCGTCAAGGTTTGGCCGATGGCTTGGCTAAGGCCAATGCCGATGCCGCAGTCAAGTCCATCATCATCACGGGTGGTGGCAAAGGTTTCTCGGGCGGGGCAGACATCAATGAATTTGGCACTGACAAGACCATGCAGGAACCCAACCTGCCCAGCGTCATCTCGGTGCTGGAAAACTCACCCAAGCCGGTGGTTGCTGCTATTTACGGTGTTGCCATGGGCGGTGGTTTGGAGCTGGCCTTGGGTTGCCATTACCGCGTTGCTGCACCAGGCACCAGTGTGGCCCTGCCGGAAGTCAAACTGGGCTTGTTACCCGGCGCCGGTGGCACGCAGCGCCTGCCACGTTTGTTGGGGGTGGAGGCTGCACTGAACATGATCGTCAGCGGCGAACCGGTCAAGAGCGAGATGCTGGCCATGTTGCCAGGTCAAAAATTGTTTGACAAGATTGCTGCCTCACCCGAGTCGCTGGCCGAAGAGGCTATAGCGTTCGCACGCTCGGTGGCCGATGTGCGCCCCTTGCCGCTGGTGCGCAACCTGCCGTGCAAGCACCCCCAAGGCGATGCTTATTTCCAGTTTGCCCGCAACATGGTCAAGGGTATGTCCAAAAACTACCCGGCACCCGCCAAATGCGTGGATGCGGTAGAAGCTGCTACCAAAAATAAATTTGACGACGGCGTGGCGGTGGAGCGCGAGATTTTTATTAACCTCATGTGGACCCCCGAGAGTCGCGCCCTGCGGCACATTTTCTTGGGTGAGCGTGCTGCGTCCAAGATTCCGGATGTGCCGTCAAGCACTCCGGTGCGCGACATCAAGTCGATCGCGGTCATTGGCGCGGGCACCATGGGCGGCGGCATTGCCATGAACTTCTTGAACGCAGGCATTCCCGTCAAGATGCTGGAGATGAAGCAGGAAGCGCTGGACCGTGGCATTGCCACCATCCGCAAAAACTACGAGTCCCAAGTTGCCAAGAAAAAGCTCAAGCAAGACAAATACGAGCAGCGCATGGCTTTGCTCAGCACCACGCTGAGTTATGACGAGCTGGGCGACGCCGATATGGTGATCGAGGCCGTGTTTGAAGAAATTGGTGTGAAAGAAGCCGTGTTCAAGGAACTGGACCGCGTGATGAAGCCCGGTGCCATTCTGGCCTCCAACACCTCCACGCTGGATGTGGACAAGATCGCTGCGTTTACCAAGCGCCCTGAAGATGTGGTGGGTCTGCACTTCTTCAGCCCGGCCAATATCATGAAACTGCTGGAAGTCGTTCGCGGTGCAAAGACCGCCAAAGACGTGATGGCCACGGTGATGGGCATTGCCAAAAAGATTCGCAAGACGGCGGTGGTCTCGGGTGTGTGTGACGGCTTTATCGGCAACCGCATGATCGAGCAGTATGGCCGTCAGGGTGGTTTCCTGCTGGACGAAGGTTGCACACCGGCGCAGGTGGACAAGGCGATTGAAAAATTCGGTTTTGCCATGGGGCCGTTCCGCATGGGCGACTTGGCGGGCAACGACATCGGCTGGGCCATTCGCAAGCGCCGCTACACCGAGCAACCCGACATGAAATACAGCAAGACGGCTGACTTGTTGTGCGAGAAGGGCCGCTTTGGCCAGAAAACAGGTGCGGGTTGGTACGACTATGTGCCGGGCAAACGCGACGCCATTCCCAATGCGGAAGTGGTCGCCATGATTGAAGAGCACCGCAAGTCGCTGGGCATCACTCCGCGCAAAATTTCCGATGAAGAAATCGTTCAGCGTCTGGTGTTCTCTCTGGTCAATGAAGCGGCCCACATTTTGGAGGAGGGCATTGCCTCCAAGGCCAGTGACATCGACATGGTGTACCTCATGGGCTATGGTTTCCCCATCTACCGTGGCGGCCCCATGAACTACGCTGACGAAGTGGGCCTGTTCAACGTGGTGCAAGCCATGAACCGTTTCGCCAAAAACCCGCTGGACGATGCGAAGTTTTGGCAACCCGCGCCCTTGCTGGCCAAACTGGCTGCTGAAGGCAAAACCTTCAACTAAGCGCCCCGCTCAAAATAAGATCAAGGAAATATCATGACTTCAGCTGTAATCGTATCGACCGCCCGCACCCCCCTGACCAAGAGCTGGAAAGGTGCCTTCAACATGACCCACGGTGCCACGCTGGCCGGCCACACGGTGGAGCACGCCATCCAGCGCGCTGGCATTGAAGCCGGTGAGGTGGACGATGTCATTCTGGGTTGCGGCACTCCCGAAGGTGCCACCGGCGTGAACATCGCGCGCCAGGCCGCCTTGCGCGCCGGTTGCCCTGTGACCGTGTCGGGCATGACCATCAACCGTTTTTGCTCTTCCGGTTTGCAAACCATTGCCACCGCAGCCCAGCGCATCATTGCCAACGAAGGTGATATTTATGTGGCCGGTGGCGTAGAGTCCATCTCATGTACCGCGCAAGAAATGAACCAGCACATGCTGTCCGACCCCTGGCTGCTGAAAAACAAGCCCGAGTTGTACTGGACCATGCTGCAAACCGCTGAAAACGTGGCCAAGCGTTACAACATTGGCCGCGAAGCCATGGACGAATACGGTGCCATGAGCCAGCAAAAAGCCAGCGCAGCGCTGGAGCAGGGCCTGTTCAAAGACGAGATCGCCCCCATTACCGTCACCATGGGTGTGGCAGACAAGGTGATGGGCCTGATGACCAAACAAATCACCGTGAGTGACGACGAAGGCATCCGTGCCGGCACCACCTATGACGGCATCAAGGGCCTGCGCTCCGCATTGCCTGGTGGATTGGTGTCGGCCGGTAACGCCAGCCAGTTGTCTGACGGCAGCGGCGCGGTGGTGGTCATGAACGAAAAGCTTGCCGAGCAAAAAGGTTTGAAACCCTTGGGCCGTTTCCTCGGTTTTGCCGTGGCCGGTTGTGAGCCAGATGAGATGGGTATTGGTCCCGTGTTCGCCATCCCCAAGGTTTTGAAGCGCCTGGGCCTCACCATGAACGACATCGACCTGTGGGAGCTGAACGAAGCCTTCGCCGTGCAGGTGATCTACTGCCGCGACAAGCTGGGCATTCCAGCAGACCGTTTGAACGTCAATGGCGGTGCCATCGCCGTGGGTCACCCCTTCGGCATGAGCGGCCAGCGTCTTACCGGTCACGCGCTGATTGAAGGCAAACGCCGTGGTGCCAAGCGGGTGTGCGTCACCATGTGTATTGGTGGCGGCATGGGCGCAGCAGGCGTGTTTGAAGTGTTGTAAGTTACTGGGGCCGCTGGCGGCTTCCAATCAAAGTAAAAGGCTGGGTTAACCCGAAATGGGTAGCCCGGCTTTTTTCATGGCTTGATGCTGCTGCACGCATTCGTCATTTGTCGGGAGTGTCAGTTTTTTTTACATGCTCTCATGGATAAGTGTGAAAAATGTCACCAAGGTGTTGATTCTTATAGATATATTTTGTTGGCATAAGCTTTGCTTGGTCCTCTCATTCTGCTGAGAGTTTTGTAATTCTTGATGAGTCTGCGCCATGAAAAAGAAAGCCATTGTTTATGCGACCGGCGAGCGAGGCATTTATGTTGGCCGACTTGAGAGATGTTTCAAGCGCTCCATCGTTCCCCCAACATTGCTTGTGTCCCTGGAGGATGAACTTGAGGTGATCGACCCCATTCGGCGAGAACGGGTAAGGGCCAAAAGTTTTCTTATTCCGCCTGGCATCGATATGGAGATTGATACCCATGGGGCCAACGTCGCTCTGTTTTTTCTGAATGACACAGGGGCTGATCTGGCACGCTTGAGCCCGCTGATGCGAACCACTTTACCCATCGGCTACCAGCACTGTTTTGCCGACATCAAGGGTGAGTCTGATGTGGTTGAATTTGCCAATTTCTTGCGCAACCAGCGTCCCACGCTGGCAACCGTCGAGCAGCTTGTTCACGAGTGGATGTTTCACCCTTCGCGCTGCCAGCCAAACCCGGACCCGCGCATTACACGGGCTGTTCAGATCATCAAATCAAATATTGATAAAAATATATCTGTTGAGTGGATTGGCCAGCAAGTAGATTTATCGGTGCCACGTCTTTCTCAGCTTTTCAAAGAAGTGGTGGGTACACCGATCCGCCGTTTTCGCCTGTGGCATCGGGTTTTTGTCACCGCAGCCAAATTGAACGAGGGCGTTGATCTGACGGGTGCTGCCCTGGCCGCCGGATTTACGGATTACGCCCAGTTCGCGCGAACCTACCGCGAACTTGCAGGTGGCAATGCTTCACAAGCGCGTGACAACACACAGATCGTGATCAGCGGTTACGTGTAAGCGGCATTGCTTTTTTTCGCGTAAAAAACTGCTTTCCTTCGTACATTGTTTGTACGAACACTTCGCAGAAAAAGCCCCAGAACAAGCTGCACCTCTGCGCAGGCAAACTGATTGCTTGCGCACAGCGCGTTTGTCATTGCACTTTGTTGAAACCTGATCAAAGCGGGTTGGGTAGAGATTGGCACAAAAATTTCCGTCTTCCATCCAGAATCATCAATTAGTTCATGACGAATTTAAAAAGCGTCGATACATTTGCAGCAAATTGAAATAAGTAAAAAATGGAGCAAAAATGAAAATCACTTTTAAAGTCGTATTGGTCTCCACATTGCTGGCAGTTGGTGGCGCTCTGGCTCAAGCGGCCAGCGTGGTTGACGCCTCAACGTTAAACAACAAAGTCATGGCTGGTTACCAAGGCTGGTTCATGACCTCCAATGACGGCAGCGGTGCAGGATGGCGTCATTGGTCACGGCAAACACCCAATGCATCGAATATCAGCTTCGAAATGTGGCCTGATCTGAGAGAGTACAGCCCCAGTGAACTAACCGCTACATCGTTCAACTACCGCGATGGAACCAATGCCGGTCTGTACAGCGCCTACAACCTAGCGACTGTTGACCGCCATGTGAAGTGGATGCAGGACTATCAAATTGACGGCGTGTTTGTGCAACGCTTCATTGGCGAAGCCATTTACATGCGATCGGTTCGTGACAAGGTGCTGCAAAACGTGCGATTCTCCTCGGAGAAATACGGCAGGGTGTTTGCGAACATGTATGACATTTCAGGCGGAAATGCCAGCACACTGGTCAGTGACATCAAGAACGACTGGATGCACTTGGTAAATGATCTCAAACTTACCCAAAGCAACCGATATCTTCGCCACGCAGGGTTGCCCGTTGTTTCAATCTGGGGCTTTGGTTTCAGCGACCGCCCTGGCTCTGCAGCACAGTTGAAAGAATTGACGACCTGGTTCAAGTCCGGCGCGCCGGCCCAGTACCGGGCCACGGTCAAGCTGGGTGTCGAAGACGGCTGGAGAAGCCATTCTTCGACTTGGCAATCTGCCTACCGCAGTGCGGCCATCATCAGCCCATGGTCAGTTGGGCGCTACGGCGACGCCAGTGGGGCAGACAATTTCCGCAACAGCAAAATTGCTCCCGATCTGGCGGCGCTCAAAGGCAGCAACATTGGCTACATGCCAGTGGTTTGGCCAGGTTTTTCATGGTGGAATCTGAAGGACGGCACATCGCCATTCAACAAAGTGCCACGCAATGGTGGTCGATTCTTCTGGCACCAAGCCTATAACGCCCAAGCAGCTGGCTCCAACATGATCTACGTGGCCATGTTTGATGAAGTGGATGAGGGCACGGCCATGTTCAAAATCGCCGAAAACGCCAGCCAGGTGCCCACCACAGGCAAGTTTTTAACGCTCAATGCAGATGGTGAAAACCTGCCCAGCGATTGGTACCTCCGTCTGATGGGTGAAGCGAGCAGAATGTTAAAAGGTCAGCGAGCTTTGGTAGCTACCATGCCATCCAATCCTGTTGACGACACAGGCACAGGTGGTGGTACCGGCGGCGTAGATGCACCCACCAGCACCAACAGCCTGCAAGTGGGCAAACAACTCAATACAGGACAAAGAATTGCCTCGACCAACGGCAGCTACCATTTTGACCTGCAAGGCGACGGTAACTTGGTGACCTATTCATCTGCAGGCAAAGTCATTTGGACCGCCAATACCCAGGGCAAAGGAGGTACCAAGCTGATACTGCAAAGTGACGGTAACTTGGTGTTGTACACATCTGCAGGCAAAGCCGTTTGGGCAAGCGGGACCAATGGAAAGTCTGTGTCTTATTTGATTCTGCAAAACGACGGAAAGCTGGTGCTTCGCAGCTCGGCGGGTACCACCGTTTGGTCTTCGTAATTATCGGCTGCTTTTATCTTGGGTACCAGAGTTTGGTGGGTGAAGTGGGGTGTTCGAAACAGTGTATTGATCCGTACAGATATACATCAATCGGCATTTGAACTTGATAAATGACATTACTTAAAGAGAAAAAATGATGTTTACAACGCATAAGATTGATCATCGTTTCAAAAATCGGCGTGGGCCATTTCAAGCTGCATGTACAGCTGCTGTATTGCTGGCGTTGTCAGCCTGCGGTGGCGGTGCAGATGATGAAACTCTCGCCAGTGCATCGGAGCAAACACCACAAGCCAGAATGGCTGCGGCATTAGCTTCGCAAGACACCTTGCTGGTTAATGAGAAGCTTGCCACCAACCAGCAACTGCTATCGAGCAATGGCAGCTGTCGCCTTGTATTGCAAGGCGATGGCAATCTGGTGCTCTATCCCGCATCAGGCAGTTCACTGTGGTCATCAGGCACTGCAGGGTCGGGTGCAGTCACCCTGAACATGCAAAGCGACGGCAACCTGGTGCTGCGTAAATCAAGCGGCACGTCTGTTTGGTCTACCAAAACGAATGGAACCGGTGCCGTGCGCGCCAAGCTGCAAGACGACGGCAATTTCGTTCTGCGCACATCTTCCGGTGCGGCAGTTTGGTCAACAGGTGCCAAAGATTGTGGCACCGTGACACCCCCTCCACCGCCCCCTCCGCCCCCCCCACCACCACCTCCCTCCTCCATCGGATGTCACCGGTACGGGACAATTTTCCGCACCCAGTGCAGCCCTCTATTCGCTAAACGACAGCCGTGCGCGTGCCTTCCCCAGGGTGATTGACACTGGGTTTGAAGGCAACGGCCATGCAGAAACGTGGGACGGCAAAATTTTTGTGCGTACCCGCAGTGCCGGCTGGTTCGCCAGTGCATTCCGCCCCGAGAAGATTGTCAAAAATTCCGATGGCAGCATCAGCATGAACCAGGGCGCATTTGGCAACAGCGTGGAGCTGGAGTTGAAGACCGAAGCCACAGACATGCAACACAACTGGCTGGCCATCGTGGCAGACCCGGCTGTGTCGGGTCAAAACCCGTATCCGTCCAACAGCAGCGGTACGCTGGACCCTAACGGAACGTATCGCACCTACAAGGCGGCGGTCTACCACACGTCCTTGCGCAACGGCGACAACGACCAGATGGGCATGCGCAAAGCCACGTTTATTGTGAGCAACGCGAATACGGCCAATGCAGAAGTGGTGAGGGCAGACTTCACCACCAGTTTCCAGAAATTCACCATCCCTGGGGGTGCAGATTTCCGCTGCATCGAGCCGTCTGCCACCACCGATGGCCGTTTGATCGTCTGCCAGGGCCACCCCAACAACGACGGGAAAATTGACAACCTGATGTACAGCTGGACCGCGACGCCGGGTACCGCCAGCAGCTGGCGCACTCCCAAGTCCATCGCCAACATGTACAACGACGACCGCAACAGCGACGTGGGTGGTGTGCGTTTCTCGGCGCGGTTCCCCATCGCCGAGCGCCCCCTGCTGGACGCCACTGGCGTAGCCTACAAGCCCGGCGAGTTGGTCAAAGGGGCTTACCCCTGGATCAGCCACGATGGTGCAGAGTTGTTCTACCAGGCATCGCGCCAAAACATGGATGCCCGGCGCACCGGCGCCAGTGTGGTGGGCCGTTGGACCGGATGGACCGTGCGCCACATTGACGGCACGATCAACCCGTACCGGCACGTCGCCAACAAGCTGTTCATGTCGTCCCCTGGGGCGTTTACCACCATGTGGTCTGCTTACAAAGATGTGGATGACCTGAAGATTCCCTACTCGGTGCGCGGGCCAAGCTACCCCATTTTTGGCTCCAACACCCACGACTACAACGAGATAAGTTTTGACGACTACCTCGACGGCAACCATGTCCTGTACCTCGGGATGAACGAGCAACTCGATCGCGCGGGCATCTACCAGGTCACCAAGACTAACGACACATCCGGCAACTTCAATAACGGAACGCTGGTGGGTGCCAAATTCCCCCTGGAGTACAACGGTCGTGACGAGAATGTGGGGCGTTATGGCCAAGGCATTTACTTCGCCTCGGGCAATTACATCAACGTCAACCGCACCAAGGGCTGGGACTCTCTGTCCAAAGGCGCGTCGGTCGACTTCTGGGTCAAGAAGACCAGTGGCAGCGGTACCGTTCGGCTGTTTTCACTGCAGGGTGGCATGGATGTTTACCTGAGCAATGGCGACACACTCACCGCTGCAGTGCAAGACACGGCCGGTGTACGCGTGCAGTTGAATGGCCCTGGCGTGGGCAGCAACTGGGCGCATGTGGCGTTTACTTTCAACCCCACAACCCGCCAGATGGCGCTGTACCTCAATGGCAAAGTCGTTGCCAGTCGCTTGGCCGATGGTTTTGGTACCCTGAAAACGTCGGGCCTTGTGCGCATCGGGCCAGAAAGTTCAACGGCACAGCTGATTCTGGACGAGGTGAAAGTATCCAATGTGGAACGCCGGGCGGATGAAGTAGCACACAACGCCAATGTACTCATCAGCAAAGCGCCCAACGCGGCCTTGGTCAGCGAAATTCCGGCCCACTTGCGCAAACTGCGTTTTAACGCAACCGGGGTTGACCGCTACAGCGTGGCAGCTGCTGATTTGGGTCGCGACTTGTTCAAGGATGTTATTTTGTCCAAACAAAAGACGACTTCTTGCGACACTTGCCATAAAGCTGCTATCGCCTTTACCGACGGTAGCAGTATCGCCAAGGGCAATGAACCAACGGACGCAGGCGTGCGAAACACACCTATGTTATTGAATCGCATGTTCTCTCGCTTGCAAGGCTGGAGTGGCAACAGAGCAACGCTCGATACCCAAGCATTTGGTCCCATTCAAGCTGTCAACGAAATGAATTTGCCGATGGCAGAAGCGGTTCAACGTTTGCGTGCAAACACCACTTATGCAACACGTTTCCAGCAGGTGTACGGTGAGCAACCAACTGAGACCAACTTGGCAGCTGCGTTGGGTAGTTTCGAAGTGCGTCAGTTCGCACCCAAAAACCGTTTCGATGACTTCAAGCTTGGCAATCGCACAGCGCTGAGTGCAGCCGAGATTCGAGGCTTGGATTTGTTCGAAGGCAAGGCACGTTGCAGTGGCTGCCATTCCGGTGTCAACTTCACGGATGAAAGTTTCCGCAACAATGGCCTTGCTGTGAACAGCGATGTTGGCCGCGCCGATTTTACGGGCCGAAGCCGTGATTACAAACTGTTCAAAGTCCCATCATTACGTTCTCTGAAACTGACCGCGCCGTACATGCATGACGGCAGCAAATCAACACTCAAAGACGTGGTGGACGCCTACAACCTGGGTGCCACGGGTGTGCCGATGCGGGACACGGACATTCGTCCGCTGGGCCTTAATGCTACCGAAGTGAATGATCTGGTGACGTTCCTGAACGCTCTGTAAACCTGAAACGGTGGTGTGTTTTTCAATGGAAAAACACACCACCAGTTTTCAACAAAAGCTTTGAGGTTCTGTTTAGCTTGAGCGAACTTATCTGTGATTTTGTTGATTCAACTGTATTTCACTCATCAGTTTCCTCTCGTATTTCTTACCATCAAATAGGCTTCTACCGCACGTTCTACCTGCGCATGAAGCTCCTGATTTTGTAGCGTTTTCTTAGTCTGAATTTCTTCAACGCCACCTTAACCTCGCATGCAGTGGCTTAGGTTCACGGGTATCCATCAGGACGGGTCCGGCGTTTGCAAGTAAGGCTCGCTGGGTGGACTGGATGCGCTCCAGCCCCAGACGAATGGCCTGACTGGCGCTGACCACCGCTCAAAGAGTCGCCTTGCTTGCCGACCAAGGAGTAGTCAACCTCGGGCAGCTGTATTTTTACTACAAATTTGATAGCTGCTTGCGCACGTTCTATATGCGCTAGAGGCTGTTTTTATACATATTTGGCTTGTATTTTTGGCCTCTTCACCACGCCCGATAGGCCCAACACCCAGCGATAGACATCAAGTGCCGAGCGCTTTCATTAGCAGCCACGTTGGCAGGCCTAGGTACAGGCCCGCCAGGCCCATGCGTTCCAGCCAGCGCCGGGTGTTGACTGTTTTTTCGGGGCTTACAAACACCGACAGCAGCGTGCCCGCCTCAATCGCTGCGCGTATCGCTGCAGCGCAAAGCACTACGCCGATGGCCCAGGCGGCCCACCAGAGCGAAAACGTGGTCAGGTAGGCCTTCAGGCCAAAGGTGTAGTACTCACCCAAACCGCCGCCGTAGGCAATGTGCTGGTGCAGGCGAAACGCCGGCAGTGCTAGCAGAACGGGTAGCAGGCCAAACTTTACCCACGGCTGGTCCAGCCGGCATCGCCGGATGGCCAGGCGGGCGTTGGCATACAGCGCCTCGCGTGTGGGGGCGCGCTCCCACACCGGCGCGCCACCAGCGCTTGCCAGTGCCTGAGCCAAGGCGCCGGGGTTGGTCAGCACGAGACCGAAGCGCCAGCGCTCGCCAGACGCCAGACGCAGCGAGGCACCGCAGGCTGGAATCGGCAAACGCCAGGGTTCGACAAGCGCAATCTCCCGCAGCGCCAGGCTCATGCGCCGCGTGCCGCTGGTGAGCACGAGTTCCCCCCCCTCTAAGGAAATCTGCGCAGCAAATGCCCGCATCACACACCACGCGGCGGCCTCAGGCACAAGAAACAAACCGGTGAACATGCGAATTTGGGCCAGCGTATTGCTCTGCAAGGGTTCATTGAACAGCATCGCAGCGCCCATCCAGAGCAGACTGCCGCGCGCAAAGGTACGCAGCAGGCCAGCGGCTATGCGGGCGGCAGGGGGCAGCACGACCACATTGGCGGGCAAGACCATGGCAGCAGCCGAATCAGAGCTGTCTTGCGCCCCGCGTTTTCGAAACTGTGAGAAGGCCGCCGCAACGGCCAGCAGCGCCAAGAACGCTGCTCCGGCGCGTCCAACCCAGTCACCCCATGCCACCATGAGTGTGCGCGGTGGAGGCCCCACAGGCAGTTCGCCCATCACCAAGGTGCGCTCACCCATGCGCGAGCCTGCCAGTACCGCGCCAGTCGAATCAATTACAGCGCTGTAGCCGTTGGTAGTCACGCGCCATTGCGGCAGCCGGGTTTCGATGCTGCGAAAAGCGGCCACAGCCTGGTGCAGCTCTGCGCCTTGCGGGTACTGCGTGAACCAGGAGTCGTTGGACATGGTCAAAATAGCCTGTGCACCGAACCGGGCACCATGGATGCCCAAGCTGGCATCCACATCATCCAGACAAATCAGGGGCAGCACCGGGATTTCCCGGCCATCAGCCAGACGAAGCGGGAACACGCGTGCACCGTTGCCACTTTGCCAGGTGCCAGCCCACGGTAGCCAGCGCCGAAAGGTGGGGCCATCGAGCCACGGAGGTACGTACTCGGTGAGCGGGAAAGTGCGCGTTTTGCGGTACATGCCCAAAAGGCCAGAGTCGGGGTTCACAAACGCGGCGGCGTTGTATTCGCCATCCGTATCGAGATCGTAGGTGCCAAACACAAAGGGCACGCGGGCCGAATTCACGATGCTCAGGATTTCACGGTCAAATTCGGCCCCCGCCTGGCTCTTGGGTTGGCCGAAGGTGGTGGGGTAGGCTGTTTCGGACCACAGCACCGCATCTGCCTTTTGGCGCTCCACGGCGTCGTAGCTCATGGCAAAGTGGGTGTTAAGAATCTCGCGCACCACGGCATGCGCGCCTTTTTCCTGGCGCTGGCTTTCATAGTCAACCAGGTTGGACTGGACCAAACCCATACGCAGCGGTTTTCCCGCTGGCTTGGGCAAGTTTGAAAGTGCCGCCAAGCCGTAACCTGCCAGCACCAGTGGCACCAGTGCGGCCAGTGCCAGCGGTTTGGCCATGGCCCGAACCCCATCTTGGCGGCGCGCAAGGGCTACCGCTATAGCTTCGTTGGCCAGCAGCAGCAAAAAAGTCAGGCCTGCGGCCCCGCCCACATCGGCACCTTGGCGCAGCAGTTGTGATGGGTAAAGCCCGTAGCCCAAGGTGTTGCCCAAAAGGCTGGGCACAAAGTACTCTGCAGCCACCCAGGCACACGCGGCGGCAAGCGCGCGCACAGCAGCGCCGTGACACCTACCACACAGGTTGCGCACCAGCGCGAACGCGAGAAATTGCGGCTGAAACAGCGGCGCGGCGAGCAGCAGCAGGGCCAAGCCAGTGGCTGGGCCGATTTGGGTGTAACTCCCGATGGCGGTGCCAAACCAGACAAACACCGCCGCCGTGAAACCGACCGACATGGCCCAAGCGCTCAGCAGCGAACCAGAGAGTGTGCGGATGGCGTCCAGCGAACGCAACCATGGCACCAGCACCACAAAGCCAAGCAACCAAGCGCTGCCGCCCCGAAAGAACAGCCCCAACAAAATGGCACTGACAAGGGTGCCAGCCAGCAAGCGCCTGCTGGACTGGTTCAATACATTCATGCTGCTTATCGCCCTGAACTGGACGGTTCGATGGAAGGGGGGATGACAACGCGCCGGGTCGGGAACCCCGGCGGGGCAAGTTCAGGCGGAACAACTCGGTTTTGCGGAAGGGCTATGGGTTGGTTGTTGGCGTCAAGCGGCTGATAGTCTGGCGCAAACATAAGAACGGCCTCTATGCGCTGCCCATCGTCCGTGGCCTGGTGGTGGCGAACGTAGCCAGGCGGCAGTGCAAAATTTTCGGGCACAGCGAGCCCGACCAGCGCCGGCTTGGTGCCGGGTGGGGAAAAGGCAGCCAGGCCGGTGTCAACACCGGCTTGGTGCAATCGGTCTATCACTTCGTTCATCGTTGGTTTTTCGCCCGGGTTGACATAGGCCGAGAGGTCCGGCGTGGGGTCAACGCCATCAGCCTCGCGTGGCGCTTCTCTGGCTGCCTGTGGGCGAGGCAGCAATTCGGGTGTTTTGACCGTTGCCTGACCCGGCCCGGCAGCTGCAACCCCAGCCGTTTGAGCGACCAAGGGTGCCGGTGCAGAGGTGCTGGTGGCAAGGTCGGGGGCAGACGCAGAAGACATGAATAAATAGGTCAGGCCACTTGAGGCAATGCCTACCGCAATGGCCAAGTATCCAAGAGAGGGGCGCCACGCCTGCTCACCACCGCCCGACAGCGTCGGGGACGGGTTAGAACGGCGTGGCGCTTTCATGGCAGAGACTGCTTGGAACGATCAGGGAGCCGACGGGTTAAAGGTCGAAACCGCCCAGCCCATGCGCTCGTGGCCGAACTGGTTCCAGATCGGGTTCTTGCCGCCGGTGATGGTGGAGTAACGCGGTGCGCCCGCGCCGGTGCTGCCGCCAGACAAGCCGGCCTTCACGGTGTCACCCGTGTAGGTGGGGTGGGTGTCATCCGTCTGGATGTAGTCGTAACTGCTGCTGGCGGACACAAAGTGCGCATTGGAGTCGCGGATGGTGGACTTTAGCGTGGAGGTGATGCGGGTCAGGTAGCTCGCTTCACTTTCACCGGAAACATAGGCCAAGCCGGCTGAGTCAATGATGCCGTCGCTGTTGGTATCGTAGTCCGCACCCATGTACTGTGCAAAGTTGTCGGCGCACTTAAAGCCTTTTTGGCGCGCGTATTCGCACATCCAGTAGTTCATGGTGGCCAGCTTGGGCAGGAACATGTTGCGCATGTTGACCGTCTGACCCGTGCTTGAGTCCTTGCAGGCGCTTTGCACGTTGTCCTTGTCATAGCCGGGGTAGTGCAGGTTGGAGATGATCTTCACCTTGACGCCGGCATAGGCGTTGGCATTGATGTAATCCATGGCCTTGGCAACGTAGGTTTTGCAGTTGGCCACACCGGTGTTGATCTTGGTGTAGTTGCAGGTGCCGGTTTGTTTCTTGAAATCGGTGCGCGCCTGCAAGCCATCGTTGCCGCACATCTCGAAGGTCACCACGCGCGTTGAAGCGTCCTGCATGTAGGACTTCTCGTTCACGATCTTGTTGGTGTACACATCCGACGCAATGGCACCCGATTTGGTGCGGCGTACGCTTTCCACGTCAGCGCCCCACAGAGCCGAGAGGTATTCGGACTCTACGGTGGGTGCCGAAAATTTGGCCGCATTGCTGATGGAGCCGTTGTACCCTGCGTAGATTGAATCGCCGTAGGCCACTACGCGGTACTTGGTGGTGGTGGCGGCCCGGTCGATGGTCCAGGATACGTTCTGGTTCAGGGTGCTGGCAGCTGCTTCTGAGCCAATGGCCATCAGTGCCATAGCGGGCAACAGTGCGCGCAATGCGAAACGAAATTTGGTTTTCATGTTTTGTCTCCGAATAGGAATTTTATGTTGCGATTTTTATGAATTTTGAATATAATTTTTTCGTATTTGTTCGTATATTTTCGTTGGTCGTATAAGTATTCGTCCTTTCAATTTAAGAAATGGGATTTGGGTGGCACCCACGTCGCAATCGGTATTTGCACACCGTGAAACACTGTAAATACTGACCGTTAGAAGATCGTTAGAAGAATTATCTCAGCCACGCGCATGGCCACGCACCAAGTGGTTTTGTGCATCCAAGACAACACCGAACTCGATTTCAATGGACTAGTGGCCAGTGGCTTGGGTCCGCTGAGCTACGAGAGGCAGCGCAACCCATAACTCCAGACGAACCACGATTCAATTGGGTGTATGCTGCCCGAATTGCTGACGCGGCCTGCAGCTAAATCCCCCGGTTCTGTACATTTCACAGACTAGGGAAAAGCTGGGGAAAAAGCTTGGCCCCCACGTATAAAACCTATGAATTCATTGCGCTGGCTATGTTGCGTGTTGCTTGTGTGGCTTCAATCTGTGGCCTGGGCTGAGTCACTGAATTTTTCAATTCAAATTGTCAATGGCAAGCACCGCCAGGTGGTTAAAGAATTGATCAGAGAGTTTGAGGCTGGCCACCCGGGCACCACGGTTCGACT
Organism: Candidatus Rhodoferax bjergmarkensis; assembly: GCA_016708345.1. Taxonomy (GTDB): domain Bacteria; phylum Pseudomonadota; class Gammaproteobacteria; order Burkholderiales; family Burkholderiaceae_C; genus Rhodoferax; species Rhodoferax bjergmarkensis. The sequence goes on along the minus strand of JADJFX010000002.1, from coordinate 415,594 downwards.
GACCGAACTGGACAATGCCGACTACAACAAGTTCATGGGTGACGGTGCCTATGCTGCGCAGGATGTTGTCTGGTATTTTGCCGGTTATCAGCTTAAAGACCTTGTGGCCCTGGGTGCGGTGATGCCGCTTGATGGCGTTTTCAATACCACTTTGGGCACCTCACCGTTCAGCAACAGTCTGCACGCCGTCACCGAGCAGAACAAGGTCTTTGCCTTGCCGATCAGTTATTACCACTGGGGCTTGTACTACATGCGCGATGTGTTTGAAAAACACAACTTGAAGGAGCCCAAAACGTGGAGTGAGTTCGAGGCAATCTGCGCGAACCTTAAAGCGCTTGGTATCGCACCACTGGCCATCAGCGTGAAAGAAAACTGGACCGCTGCAGCTTGGTTTGACTACCTGAACCTTCGGATGAATGGTTTGGACTTTCATACCGCTTTGCTCGGTGGCAGAGAATCGTTCACAGACGCCCGGGTGCGCGCTGTGTTTGAGCGGTGGAAACGTCTGATTGATTTGGGTTATTTCAGCATTGACACGGTCAGCGCAGACTGGCGGGCGGTGCTGCCAAACATGTACCGGGGCAAAGCGGCCATGTCACTGCTTGGAAATTACATGATGGTGGGTGTCAACCCGCAATATGCAGGAAAAATCGGGTTTTTTCGGTTCCCCACTGTGGATCCGCTGGTGCCATCCTATGAGGAAGCCCCTACCGATGTGTTGTTTGTCACCAGCACAGCAAGTCACCCCAAAGAGGCCAAGCAGTTCATTGCGTTTTGGTCACGCCCTGAAACCTTGGACAAATACAACAACGCAATGGGGCTGCTGTCGCCACACAGCGCCTCAAAACCTGAGCAGAACTACTTGAATGACACAGGGCTCAAGATGCTGCGCCAGGCCAAAGGGTTTTCGCAGTATTTCAATCGGGATACGTCAAAACCGATGGCAGACAAGGGGTTTGTCACGATGGGCAACTTTATGCGCGAACCCGATATAGACAAAACCATGCAAGAGCTTGAACGCAATCGGCTGCAGTACCTTGCGCCCAAGGTTATTAAATGAGGTGGTTTTCCAATTCCCTGCGCACAACGCTGATTCTTGGCGCTGCCATTGCCATTTTGTTGCCCGCGCTGGTGGTTGGGTATTTTCAGATCGGCAAGCCTTTCAAAAGCGAGGTTGAGCGCCGTGCCCGCACGCCGACACAACAGTACGCCGAAGTGCTTTCGCGCGGCTTGTCCGTGGTGATGTGGAACATGGACCGCGATGCCATCACTGAGCAGGTGGACGCCGTGATGCGTGACCCCGATGTTGTCAGCGTCACCGTGAGCACTCAGTTTGGATCGGATGCGGTACACCGGGAGCGGGTGATCTCGTCCAAGGCCGCTACGCTGCGTGAAGAGCGCAATGTTTCGTACCTTGGTGAATACTGTGGGCATTTGGTTGTGACGCTGAGCACAGACCGTATCGAGCGCGAGTTGTGGCGCGAGGTGAAAACCCTTGGCTGGGCGCTCGCCGCACAGGTGTTGGTTTCATTTATCTTTATTTGGCTTTTGTTCGAAGGGCGTTTGGTTCGCCCTTTGGCGGCGCTTCAGCGCAGTGCGCAGCGACTGGCTCGCGGTGAGTTGGACACACCTTTGGATTGGCAACGGGCCGATGAAATTGGTCGGCTGGCGCAAGACCTGGACCGTATGCGCATCGATTGGGCTGCGCTGATTGCCGCGCGTGACAAGGCCCAATCGGCGCTGCGCGAAAGCAATGACAACCTTTCCATCACGCTGCAATCGATCGGTGACGCGGTCATCGCCACGGATGCGGCAGGCTTGATCACCCGCATGAATCCAACCGCCGAGCGGCTGACAGGTTGGTCCTTGGCTGACGCAGCAGGTCGCCCTTTAACTGAAGTGTTTTGCATCATCGATGCGCAAACCCGTTTGCCTTTGCTCAACCCGGTGCAACGGGTGATGGAAATAGGCGAGTTGGCAGGTTTGGCCAAACACACCACTTTATTGTCACGCGACGGAGCCGAATTTCAGATCGCGGACAGCGCTGCACCAATTCTGGACGGCGAGGGTCGAGTCGTTGGCGTAGTGTTGGTGTTCAGCGATGTTTCTGAAAAATACCGGGTTGAAGAAGCGTTGGCCCGAACCACACAACTGCTTGAATACACCGGAAGTCTGGCCAAAATTGGCGGCTGGGAACTGAACCTCAAAACCATGAAGATTTCTTGGACCCGGGAGATTTTTCTGATTGCCGAAATAGATTTCCCGGTGGAGCCGACTTTTGAGCAAGGCATCAATCTGTTTGATCTGCAGGCTCGTCCAACCATCTTGCAAGCTCTGCAGGCGGCAATGGACACCGGCACCCCATTCGATCTTGAACTTCCCTTCATCACTGCCAAAGGGCGGCACATTTGGGTGCATACCCAAGCTTATGCGCAGATGCAGGACGGCAAGGCTGTGCGTTTGGTTGGCACATTTCAGGACATTACCGAGCGCAAGCTCGCGCAAGTTCAGAGCCAAAAAAATCAGACCATGTTGCGGGCCGTGCTCGACTATGCGCCGGCCTTGATTTCCATGAAGGATTTGCAGGGAAACATCACGCTGGCGAACCGCAAGTTTGCGGACCTTGATGTTCCACCTGTAAACGAGTTAATCGGGCGCAATGTGTTTGACATCTTTCCCAATGATGTCGCGCAAGTCTTGTGGCAAAACGACCTGGCAGCCTTGGAAGCCGGCTGCGCTGTGGACTCGGAAGAAACTGTGCACCACGCCGATGGCACCTTGCACACCTACCTGACGCTTAAATTCCCGGTCAAGGATGCTGCCGATGGGGTGCTGGGCATCTGCGCCATCTCAAGCGACATTACCGAACGCAAACGCACCGATGAAGCCCTGCAAGCGTCGTTGAAAGAAAAAGTTGCGCTGCTCAATGAAGTGCATCACCGCGTTAAAAACAACTTGCAAGTCATCACCAGCTTGCTGCGTCTGGAAGCAGGGCGCAGCGAACATGCACCAACCAAAGCCGTTTTGAAAGATATGCAGGGACGCATCCGGGCCATGGCGCTTTTGCACGAAACCATCTACCGCAAGGGAAATTTTGCGGCCATCGACCTGGGCCGTTACATTGGCCAAATCGCCAGCCAGTCCGTCAATACGCTGCAGACAGTGCCAGGCACCGTTCAGCTGCGCCTGGATTTGGGCTCGGTGCAAGTGGGGCTAGACCAAGCAACCCCCTGTGGCCTGCTGGTCAGTGAACTGGTCTCCAATTGCCTCAAACACGGTTTTCCGCAAGGGCGAACCGGCGAAATCTGGATTGAATTGACGCCCTTGAGCGAGCCCCAACTTTGGCGCTTGCGTGTGCGCGACACCGGCGTTGGTTTACCCGAAGATTTTGAAGTCCGGCAAAAAAATTCGCTGGGCGTGCAACTCGCACACGACTTGGCGGTACAAATGGGCGGCGCACTCGATGTTGGCACCGGTTCTGAAGCGGTTTTTACGGTTGATTTCAGGGTTGAGCGGCCCGAGCCGCTCGTGATTAACCTGTAAAGACAAGGCAGCAGATTAAGCCCAAAGCACCTTGCCGCTTTGGGCGTACCAGCCTTCAACGTGAACCTCGGTGGCTGTTTCAATGCGGTTGCGGCGTATTTTCATGGTGGGGGTCAACATGCCATTCTCGATCGACCAAGGCTCGCGGGCAATTACCACCATTTGCAGTTTTTCGTAGTCAGCCAGAGTGCTGTTCACCGACTTGAGCAAATCTGTCAGCTCTTTTTCAACCTGCGCGCGCACCGCCGCATCGCCAACCTTGGGGCGAATATTTTCTGCCAGCACTACCATGGCATAGGCAGAAGGCTGACCCACACCCGACACCATGGTCATTTCGATGAGCGGGTTGGCATTGAACTTGTTTTCAATCGGCGCAGGTGCTACATACTTGCCCTTGGCGGTTTTGAAAAGCTCTTTGACCCGGCCCGTAAGCTTGAGCACACCGTTGGCACTGCGCTCACCTTTGTCACCGGTACGGAAGTAGCCGTCCTCGGTAAACACCTCTGCATCCAGATCCGGGCGCTTGTAATAGCCGACCAGTTGGCCTGGCGACTTGATCAAGATTTCCCCTTCGTCACTGAGTCGAACCTTGACGCCGTCCATCGGGGCACCGACGCAACCGGGGGCCGTGAGGGAGGGGGTGGAGGAGTGCGAATAGGCAAAATCCTCGGTCATGCCGTAGCCTTCCATCAGGTTCAGGCCCAAACGGCGGTACCAGTCAATCAGCGCGGGCGGAATGGGGGCTGAACCGCTTGCGGCCAATTTGACCTCATTGAGCCCCAAACCTTTGAGCACCTTGCGTGCGACCAATCGGCCCAGCAAAGGAATACCCAGCAAGCGATCGAGTTTTTGGGGTGGCATTTTGGCAAAAACACCTTGCTGGAACTTGAGCCACAAGCGGGGCACGGACACAAAACAGGTGGGCCTTGCGCGGTTCAAATCCACCAAAAAGGTGTCCAGGGAATCTGCAAAGAAAATGTGGGGTGACCCCGCCACCAAGGACGCGCATTCGATCAGGGCGCGCTCAAAAATATGCGCCAGTGGCAGGTAAGAAAGCAGGCGAATTGGCGCATCCGCCCCCATTTCTCTTTGGATATAACGGGCAAAACCAATGGCAGCGGCAGTCGCGGCCGCAAAACTGTGCATCACCCCCTTGGGTGTGCCGGTGGAGCCAGAGGTGTACATCAGCAACGCAATATCGGTGGGTGCGCGCCGCACCTTGCCTGCCAGTGGCGTCGCCTTTGCCACGATGGCGTCCCACGTTGGGTAGTTTGTTTTGGGTGCCAAGGGGAATGCAATACACGGCAAGCCCGCAGGCACGCCGGACTTTTGCTGCTCCCAAGTATCGAGTTTGCCGACAAACAGCAAACTGGCTCCGCTGTGCTCCAGCACGTAAGCCACGGTGCTTGCGGTTTCAGTCGGAAAAATGGCCACGGTAGTGCCACCGGCCATCCAGATGGCCAGCTCTGCCATGAAGAAATGCGCGCAATTTTTGGACAGGATGGCGATGCGTGCGCCGGGCTCAAACCCTTGTGCTTTCAAGTGGGTGGCCATGCGCCGCGCCTGGTCCATCATCTGGTGCCAGGTGTAATCCACCGTTTGCCCGCCGCCAGTCGGCTGGGTCAGGAAAACCTGGTTGGCACGCTTGACCTCGTGCTGAAAAACAAAGTCCAAAATAAGATTCGAATCGGCCATGGTGAGATCCTTTTTTTAAATTGTGATGAGCCAATTTTTCAGTTCACAAAACGCTTGAACCTAAAAAATTGACAGAGCGCCGAATTTAGGCGATCCGATACTTCGTGTAAATTCGAATTATCAGAAGTATTACTTCGTATAAATCGAATAAATGAATTTCAAGCATCTTTACTACTTTTGGGCAGCGGCCAAGTCGGGTGGCATCATGCGCGCTGGCGAGCAACTGCACACCACGCCGCAGACGCTCTCTGGGCAGATCAAGCTGCTTGAAGCGCAGCTGGGGTGCGCCCTGTTTCGCAAATCGGGCCGCGGCTTGGAACTGACGGAAGACGGACGCATTGCGCTCGACTACGCCGATCAAATCTTTGCCTTGAGCGCTGAATTGAAAGCGGCCATCGGCAAAGCGCGTGTTGACCAGGCCGTGCTCGACTTTCGGGTCGGCATATCCGATTCAGTGCCCAAGGCCATTGCCTACCGCCTGCTGGAACCAGCTCTGAGTCTGCCTGAACCCGTACGGCTGATCTGCCATGAAGGCGACTTTCAAAGTCTGCTGGCCCAAATCGCTGTTCACAGCTTGGATTTGGTGATAGCCGATGAGCCGATGAGCAAGCAAACCAGTGTGAAAGCCTTCAACCATGCGCTGGGCAACACGGCCATGAGTTTCTTTGCCACCCCAGAGTTAAAAAGTACGTTTACAGGCGACTTTCCCCACTGTCTGGACGGTGCTCCGATGCTGATTCAAGGCTCATCTTCAGCCGTTAGACGGCGACTGGACGTATGGCTGGCAAAGCTGAAGTTGCAACCGCGCGTGATTGGTGAATTTGCAGACCCCGCCCTGATGAAAGCCTTTGGCGGCGAAGGTCGCGGCGTGTTCATGGCCCCCTCGGTGCTGGCCCCCCAAACGTGTGCCCAGTATGGCGTCGAGTGCTTGGGCAACACCTCGGAAGTGGTTGAAGAGTTTTATGCCATCTCGGTCGAGCGGCGCATCACGCACCCCTGTGTGGCGGCCATCACGCAGACGGCCAGAACAGAATTGTTCAATGCCTGAATCCGTGTTAAATATCTTCAAGCAGGGGGTAGGGCAGCGGCAACAGGCTCAGCCGTGGACCGCCGGGGCTGCCCAGGTGCAGTTCGCTGGCTTGCGCGGCGGAGATTTGCAGTGACACTATGGCATCAAAACCACTGGCGGCCAACCCGGCTGGCACGCTGGCGGCTTGCGCCACCATGCCGCAAGGCTGCTCGTCATCTCCCGGTTGAAATACTTCGTCCCCCGCCTTCAGGCTCTGGTCTGAATGCACCAGAAAGGCGCGGCGCTTGAGGGTGCCGCGAAACTGGCTGCGCGCCACCACCTCCTGGCCGGGGTAACAGCCTTTTTTGAAATTGACCCCGCCCACGGATTCATAGTTCAGCATTTGTGGCACAAAGGCTTCCACGATGGGCGCGGTGACCATGGCGATGCCGCTGCGTACTTCAGCCCACGCCCAGTCCTGTTCATTCAGCGCGGTTCCCAGCGGGGCAGGCTCGTTCCTGGGTGCCACCCACAGGGCGCGCCTGACGCCGTCAGCCGGGTACAGGCAAATCAAATTTACATGGCCAATATCGGTCTTGGACCAAGCAGAGTCTGCGCAAGCAGCTATTAATTCAATAGCATTTCCGGCCAGTCCATACAGTGCGTAGTCGTCGCTGGCGTCGCTAAGCCTGGCCTTGGCCCGCATGACAAACATGGACAGGCGCTTGAGGGTGGCCGAAAGAATGTCACGGCTGCAGACCAAAAAAATCTCGGTTGGGCTGCGTTTGAAGCCAATAAAGCTCGCCTGCATGCGACCCTTGGCGTTGCAGAAGGCCGCCAACCTCGCCTGGTCCAACCCGAGCAACACAAAATCATGCGTCAACTGGCCGTGGATGAATTTGGCGGCATCGTCGCCTTCTACTTTGATGATGCCCAACTGGGCCAGTGGCACAACGCCATTGAGTTCGATTTTCATGGGCTGAATTATGATCGCCGCTTGATCACATGGAAGGCTGTAGGGCTGTGCGTCGTCTCTTTGCGGTATTTTTTTTACTTTCAGCCTTGGCGGCAGGCGGTGCCCTTTGGTGGATCAACCACGGCTTGGGTGCCAGTTCCGAGTCAGTTGACCTGTCGGTCGAGCCGGGCACTTCGGTGCGCGGGGTGGCGCAAGCCGTCAATGACGCGGGTTTGCAGGTTAGCCCGACACTCTTGTACTGGTGGTTTCGGCTCTCGGGCGAGGCACGCCAGATCAAAGCTGGCAGCTATGAGCTTGAGCGGGGTGTCAGCCCACGCAGCATTTTGCGCAAACTGGTGCGCGGCGAGGAGGCCCTGTATGCCGTCACGCTGGTGGAGGGCTGGAAGTTCAGCCAGGTGCGTGCGGCACTATTAAAAGCAGAGCAACTCAAGCCCGATACACAAGCGCTGAAGGCTAATTTGATCATGAAAGAACTGGGAAAACCGGGGGTTCACCCGGAGGGGCGGTTTTTCCCGGATACCTACACTTACGCCAAGGGCAGCAGTGATTTGGCGGTTCTGCGGCGCGCGATGCGGGCCATGGACAAGCGCCTGGAAGCGGCCTGGAGCCTGCGCCAGCCAAACAGCCCCCTGAAAACACCAGAACAGGCCTTGATATTGGCCAGCATCATCGAAAAGGAAACCGGGCGCGCCAGCGACCGACCCATGATTGCCGGTGTTTTTTCCAACCGACTGGCCCAGGGGATGATGCTGCAAACGGACCCCACCGTGATCTACGGCCTGGGTGATGGTTTTGATGGCAATCTGCGCCGACGTGATTTGCAAACCGACACCCCCTGGAACACCTACACCCGCAGCGGGCTGCCGCCCACCCCGATCGCCATGCCTGGCAAATCCGCTTTGCTGGCGGCGGTGCAACCGGCTTCCACCAAGGCGCTTTATTTTGTGGCGCGCGGCGACGGCACCAGCCAGTTCAGCGTCAGCCTGGAAGAGCACAATCAGGCGGTCAATAAATACCAACGTGGGCAGTGAGCCCCAGAAAAAAAATTCGACGCATGACACCAGGAACCCCAGAACCGCAGGGCGGGCTTTTCATCAGTTTTGAAGGCATCGATGGCGCAGGCAAGTCCACCCACATCGAGGGTTTGGCGCAAGCTTTTCGGGTGCAGGGCAGGGCTGTTACCCTCACCCGTGAACCGGGCGGCACACCGCTGGCCGAGAAGCTGCGCACGCTGGTCTTGAATGACGCAATGGACGCCATGACCGAGGCTTTGCTGGTTTTTGCCGCACGGCGTGACCATTTGCAGCAGTTGATAGAGCCTGCCCTGGCCAGAGGCGACGTGGTTTTGTGTGACCGATTTACCGATGCGACCTTTGCCTACCAGGGTGGCGGGCGCGGTTTCGACCTTCAGTTGCTATCAATACTAGAGCAATGGGTGCAGGTGGTACCTGCGCAAGGGGCTGATTTCATTCGTCAACCTGATTTGACGGTGTGGTTTGACCTGCCGGCCGAAACTGCAGCCCAGCGTTTGGCGAGTGCGCGTGCGCCAGACAAGTTCGAGGCGCAGCCGGTGGAGTTTTTCAGACGTGTTTCAGAAGGCTATTTGCAGCGAATGATCGAATCTCCCGCCCGTTTTGCCCGCATCAATGCCGACAATTCGCGTGAGTGCGTCTGGCAAGATGTTTTGAAGGCAGTTCAAATCAAGGGGTGGTTGGCATGAGTGCGCCTGCGATCGCACCCTGGATTGCTGTGCAGACCAGCGCGCTGCTGGCTCAGCGTGGACATGCGTGGTTGCTGGCGGGCCCCTCTGGTCTGGGCCAGTACAGCCTTGCCTTGGCACTGGTACGGGCGTGGTTGTGCGAAGCTGCGTCAAAGCAGGGCGCTTGTGGCGTTTGCGGCAGCTGTCATGCGGTGGATGTTCGAACCCACGCCGATTTGTGTGTTCTGATGCCGGAAACCGTGATGCTGGAGTTGGGCTGGCCCCTGAGCGAAAAGGCGCAGGCCGAAATCGATGATAAAAAGCGCAAGCCCAGCAAGGAAATCCGGGTCGATGCCATGCGCGAGGCTGTGGAGTTCTCGCAACGCACCAGCGCACGCGGCAAGGGCAAGGCGGTTTTGGTGTTTCCCGCTGAACGCATGAACAACGTCACCGCCAATGCACTGCTCAAAACACTGGAAGAACCTGCAGGCGATGTGAAGTTTGTTTTGGCCTGCGATGCCGCCCACCAGTTGCTGCCCACCATACGCAGCCGCTGCCTGGGGCACAGCATGGTGTGGCCTGACGCTGTCAGTGCATTGACCTGGCTACAGGCGCAGGGCATGTCCGCAGCACAAGCGGGTGTTTTGCTGCGCGCTGCCGGTGGTCGCCCCGAAGATGCCTTGCTTTTTTCAAAATCAGGCCGCGATGCACAGGCGTGGGTGCGTTTGCCCAAAGCCATGGCCCAAGGGGATGTGACGGTGCTCAAAGACTGGTCACCCGCGCAAGCTGTGGACGCGCTGCACAAGTTGTGTCACGACGTGCTGGCGGTCCAAATGGGGGCCGATCCACGGTTTTTTGACATCGTTGATTTGCCCGCTGGGGGCTCGGTACAGAGTTTGACGGCTTGGGCCAAGTCGCTTGCCACCAGCACGCGTACGGTAGAACACCCTTTTAACGCCGGATTGATGCTCGAAACACTTGTGAGCCAGGCCAAATTCGCCCTAAACTCAGCACATTAGGCACGGCTTATGAGTAATTCACCACCCAATATTCCACGTCCCAGCGTCATTCAATTGGCGATCAAGGAAAAGGCTGCGCTTTATGCGGCTTACATCCCGCTTTTTTCGGAAGGCGGGATTTTTATTCCAACCTCCCGGGAGTACAAGCTGGGCGACGACCTGTATGTGTTGCTGTCATTGCCAGAAGACCCGCAGCGTTATCCGGTGGCGGGAAAAGTGGCCTGGATCACACCGGCCAAGGCGTCCAACAACCGCACGCAAGGCGTCGGCATTTTGTTTCCCAAGGACGAAAAATCGCGTGCGCTCAAGCACAAGATCGAAGAAATTTTGGGTGCGCACATGGCATCCGACCGACCGACACAAACCATTTGAACGTGGCGCTGCCGTGCCGCCAAGGGGTTTGGTTTTCTAAAGAACCATGTTTACCGATTCCCACTGCCATTTGACTTATCTGGAGCTGGCCACCCAATTGCCAGCGGTTTTGCAGGACATGGCCCGCGCACGGGTCGATCGCGCCTTGTGCATTTGCACCACCTTGGAAGAATTTGCTGCCGTCCACGCCCTGGCCGTGCAGCACGACAATATTTGGGCCACGGTGGGGGTTCATCCTGACAACGAGGGCGTGCAGGAGCCCGGTTTGCAAGACCTTTTGACCCGTGGGCAACTGCCAAAAGTGATTGGCATTGGTGAAACCGGCCTTGACTACTACCGCCTGGGGCAGCGCAGCGTGGCCGACATGGCGTGGCAACGCGAGCGGTTTCGTACACATATCCGGGCGGCGCGGCAATTGGCCAAACCCCTGGTCATTCACACCCGTAGCGCCTCCAGTGACACCCTGGCCATTTTGCGGGAGGAGGGCGAGACAGGGGGGGCCGACTGTGCTGGTGGCGTTTTCCATTGTTTTACCGAGACGGCTGAAGTGGCTCGGGCGGCGCTGGACATGGGGTTTTATATCTCGTTCTCCGGCATTTTGACCTTCAAAAATGCGCATGATATTCGCGAAGTTGCCGCTTTTGTGCCCATGGAACGTCTGCTGATAGAAACCGACAGCCCGTACCTGGCGCCCATGCCTTATCGCGGAAAAACCAACAACCCGTCCTATGTGCCATTTGTCGCAGCCTGTTTGGCGGAAATCAGACATTGCCCGGTCGAGCACATCGCGCAAGTCACCCGTGATAATTTTGACGCCTTGTTCAAAGGGGTCTTGGCATGATTTTCTGCAGTGCTAATTCTCTTACAATTTACATTAAGAGTTTCATTTATCTTGTTGTTTTAATTGGATTTTCAGTCTGCCATGCGGGCTCGTTTGATGATTTTTTCAGGGCCATCAAACAGGATGATGACGTGACCATCATGGCCTTGTTAAAACGTGGATTCGATGTCAATACCAGCAATTTTGACGGCGAGCACGGTTTGATTTTGGCCCTGCGCGAGCCTTCACTGAAAGTAATTGCCGTGCTCATCAACTGGCCCAAGGTGAATGTTGAAGCGCGTACCGCCAAGGGTGAAAGCCCGTTGATGCTGGCCGCCCTCAAGGGCTTGACCTCGGTATGCGAACAACTCATTGCCAAAAACGCCGACGTCAACAAACCCGGCTGGGCACCGCTGCATTACGCGGCCACCCATGGTCATCTGCCGGTGATGAACTTGTTGCTGACGCACCATGCCTACATTGATGCTGCATCACCCAATGGCACCACGCCGCTCATGATGGCAGCACACTATGGGACACCACAGGCCGTCAAACTGTTGCTCGATGCCGGTGCAGACCCGTTGCTAAAGAACCAGTTGGGATTGACCGCAATCGATTTTGCTCACAAAGGCAATCGGACTGACTCAGCAGAAATCATCGCGGCCTCCATACGGGCGTTATCGCCCAAGGGGTCTTGGTGACAACATTGTATTGAATTCATACGATGTATATTATGTTAATAAACAACCGAAGGAACTCGTCATTGGCTGAGCAAACTAATCCTTGGGTCCGAACTTCACCGATGCCTTTAGACGACCTTGCGCCTGTGGCCCCACCCGCGTTGGCCCGCACCATGCATGAATTGGTAGCGCAGCTCGTGCGGGCCCGTAGTACACCTGTTTCGACACTGGGCCAGTCTCTGCTTGATTTGAAATTGGTTGATCTTACAAAGTTAAAACAAATCACCCTCAATCCCTCGGAAGGAAAAAGAGGTTGCGAACATGTGTTGCTGGACGCTGGTTTGGTCACAGAGTTGGAACTTGAACATGCACGGGCCCACATTCTGAGTACACCTGAAGTTGACGCCTTGAACTTTCAGGTTGAACCGGCTGCTCTTGAGCACTTGCCTTGGGCAACCGCATTCAAGCACCATGTGTTACCGTTGGGAATCAATTCTGGTGTGTTGTACGCAGCTTCGCCAACGCCGCTCAAGCGCGAGTTGGAATTGCAATTAAGCGTTCTGGCGGACTGTATTGTGTCCTTGGTATGGGGTGCCAAGGCGCAAATTGATCGGCGACTGGAGCTGGAAAACAATGCACAGTCACTACCGCGAACGGGTTCAACGAGCGGGCCCAATAGCAAGATCGGCATAGAGGAAAACCGGCCCAAGGACGTTCATGAGCTGTTGTCAGAAGCACTGATTGAAATGAAAAGTGCCGGCAACCAAGAGCAGGTTAACGCGGTAAATGAAAGCTCCAGCGTGATCAAACTGGTCAACCAGATGATTACCGACGCCTACGAGCAAAAGGCTTCGGACATTCATGTGGAGACCAACCCGGGTGACGATATTTCACGCATTCGTTTTCGCAAGGACGGCGATCTTGAGGACTACCTCCAGTTGCCCTTTGCACTGCGCGCCGCGATTGTGTCGCGCATCAAGATCATGAGTCGGCTGGATATTTCTGAACGACGACGGCCGCAGGATGGAAAAATCAATTTCAATGAGTTTTCAGAAATCAAGCCTGAATTGCGTGTGGCCATTTTGCCCACACACAACAACCTGGAAGATGTTGTCATGCGCTTGTTGGCGTCCAGCAAGCCGATACCCATGCAGCAACTCGGTTTTTCACCACGTGACGACAAAATTATCAAACGCCTGACCGAACGGTCCTTTGGCCTGATTCTGGCCTGCGGCCCCACCGGCTCTGGCAAGACAACCACCCTGCACTCCTTGCTGGCCCACATCAACACCGACAACCGCAAGATATGGACCGCAGAAGATCCGATTGAAATTACCCAAAAGGGCTTGCGGCAACTGCAGGTCAATCCCAAAATTGGCGTGACGTTCGCTTCCGCGATGCGGGCCTTTTTGCGGGCAGACCCGGACGTGATCATGATTGGTGAGGTGCGAGATGAGGAAACCGCCAGTGTTTGCATCGAAGCATCACTCACGGGGCACCTTGTTTTATCCACCCTGCACACGAACAGCGCAGCAGAAAGCGTGATTCGTCTGCTGGACTTGGGTATGGACCCGATGAATTTTGGCGACTCGCTGATTGGCATCGTGGCGCAGCGACTGGTTCGCTGCCTGTGCAAACACTGCTCGGTAGCGAAAGTGCTTTCGCGGGATGAGTATGAGGCTTTGGTACAGGAGTACATCAACGGTACAGCGTTGACGGCGGCAGAAGGTCACCAGCGTTTACTGGCAGCATCCTCTGAAGCATGGGGGGACTCCTCGTTGCCGATTTCCATGCGCATCGCTGTAGGCTGCGAGCGCTGCGGCGACCGCGGCTACAAGGGCCGCATGGGAATTTATGAAGTGCTGGAGAACGTGGGCGACATGAAACACAAGATTCAGTCAAGAGCGCCAACGTTTGAGATTTTTGCCGAAGCCAGCAAAGCCGGAATGCGAACCCTGCGCCAAGACGCCATCGAAAAAGTAGTTGCTGGCCTGATTGATATGAAACAAGCCCGATCGATTTACGCTTGATTCGAACCGCGCTCACCGAGCTCGTCAAAAAAACAGGTCAGGACACAGAAAACTTGACAATGGGTGCGTCCACGTCGGCAAATGAGGAGCCCAGCGCCACCTCGCCATGCCCGTGCAAAACACATTCCTCACGTCGCAGCAGCAGGTCAGACCCACCGCCAGAAAAACGAATCCAGCAGCCATAGGAGCTGACGTCCACCAGCATGACGCTGCCGTTGCGCCAATCAATTCTGGCATGCGATCGTGAAACACGGGGGTCGTTGACGACAAACTCTGCCTGCCGGACCCGACCAATGTGAATTGGCAAATCAAAGGACTTGAAGGTCTTCTTTTTGGTGCCCCAGGTCAACTCAATCTGTCGCCCCAAAACATCGTCTTCCTCCCCTGCCAGCTCCGAGTCAAGATGGGCTTGCATGGTCAAAAAGTCCGAATTGACATCTTCTTGCCATTCAACCTGGTACACCGTACAGGGTTCGGCCCGCCCCCGAATACCGATGGGACCGAGTATGCGAAAACGCACCCCAGGCGCTTCTGACACGCTGTCCAGCGCCGCACTGTTGGCCCAAATTTGGTGGGGGCCCGAGAGATCGCTCAGGCGAGCTGCCACATTCACGGCATCGCCATAACAATCGCCAGCCACAATTTCAACATCACCACTGGAAACACCAATGCGGATGGGCAAACGTCTGTCCGGCGACATCAGGGTCATCCGCTCACGATGAATGCGTTGGATCGCTACAACAGCATTGAGGGCTGCGGTGCTGTTACTGAACAAGGCCAGCACACCATCGCCCAATTTTTTGACGACACGACCTCCATGGGACTCAACCACCTTGGCAATCCAGCTGGTCACTTCAGTAATGGCCTGAGTCGCCCGCGCATTGCCCAAGGCTTCAAAAACGCCTGTGCTGCCGAAGAGATCGGTAAATACGACTGTACTGTGAACGCCCATTCCCTGCTGATTCCGTTTCTTGAACTTGGTTCACAGTTTAGGGCATTGGTTGACCATTTGAAACTGTCAATGCGCTATTAATTTCTGCCAGTTGCATCAATGGTTGATGTGCCCCCAGAAAAGCAGTGCATCGCGGCCCTCAACCATCAGGTCAACCTTGGCACCCACGGGTAGCATGACTTTGGTGGGGACATGTCCGTAGGGAAGGTTGGTCAGAACGGGCACATTGATCTGGCTGCGCAACCAGTCGACCACAGTCTGAAATTTGTACCCACGATCATGCGCAACCAACTTGTACTGCGTAAACTGCCCCAGCACCACCGCCTTCTGGCACCCCAACACACCTGCATTCAAGAGTTGGGTGAGCATGCGTTCAATGCGGTATGGGTGTTCTCCCACATCTTCAAGAAAAAGAATGCCGCTCTTGATGGCCGGAAAATACTCGCTCCCCAAGAGAGCGCTTAAAACCGACAGATTACCGCCCCAAAGAGTTGCATCTTTAATAGAAAATATGCCATTTGCGCATATATTTATTGCGCTACCAGCTATTAATTTAGTAGCACTTATGGCGGGCTCCCGGTTTTGCCGCCACCCTGCCCCCTCCCCTTGCCCGTTGATGAAATCGTCAAAACAGGCTTCCATGATGTCATCAGGAACCAGTGGTTCAACTGTTTTAGCGCCGACGATGTTGCCTTGCCTGCCACCCACGCCAAATCCTTCGCACAATGCGGGTCCGGCCCACGACACGCTGCCCGTGCGGGCCAGCAGGGCCGTTTGAAACGCGGTGAAGTCACTGATGCCCACGAATTGGGTGCCCTTCTCAATGGCTTTGGCGACCTGTTTGAAATGTATGCCGTCCAAAATTCGCGTCAGGCCGTAGCCACCGCGCGAAATCAAGGCCACATCGGCACCACTGGCCGCCGCGCGATGTATGGCTGCCAGTCGTGTTGCATCTTCGCCCGCAAAGCGCATCCAGGTTGACAGTGCCGCCTCGTCAATTTCGACTTCATGCCCGAGCTTTTTGAGACGTGCGACACCGCGTCGGAAAGCTGCCTTGTCCCGCACAGCGCCGCTGGGGGAATAGATGTAAATATGTTTGCTCACGGGTTGCTTCAAGTTGGGGTGGTGTCAGAGAAATAGTGGACTGCATGCTGGGCAATGGCTTGGCCATGCTCCGGGACAAAGTGCCCTGCCTGTTTGAGCATGAGTGGTGGCGGGCAGCCGCGAATCAGTTGTTGAAGTTCGTGCATGCCAGGTGCGCCCAACACAGGGTCTTGCATGCCAATGGCCATCAGCGTTTGGCCCGACCAGCGTTCGCGCCAGAAATCACGGGCCTGGCGCGACAGAGCCGCGCCATCAGAGTCTTGAAACTCGGGCACCATGGCGGGAAAAGCCCTCACTGCCGCACGGTGGCCACGGTCCGGAAAGGGCGCTGCGTAGGCAGCACTTTCTGATGCACTCAGCTCAGGGTTGTCACGGGCCAGCAAGCGGGCGATGTCGAAATTTGGGTTTCGCGCACACATCTCACGCCAACTCAAAAAGCTTGGTGACAAGGGAACATCACCCGTAGCCAGTGTGGTGTTCATGACCAGCAGACCAGCATAGCGGGCTTCGTCGACCAGCGGCAGGGTCAAGCCCAGCAAACCGCCCCAATCCTGGACCACCAGGACGATGTTTTTGAGATCCAGATGCTCAATCAACTCAAGTAGCACTTGACGATGCCAGGAAAAGCTGTGAAATGCCTCTTTTTTCGGTTTGTCACTTTTGCCAAACCCAATCAGATCCGGCGCAACAACCTGGCTGCCGGCAGCCAAAAAAACGGGAATCATTTTTCGATACAAGTAACTCCAGGCTGGACTGCCATGCAGACACAAATAAGTCCGCGATGAAGCGCATGAACCTGCATCCAGGTAATGCATGCGAAGCCCATGCAGCGAGGGTAAATCGCTCACATAACGGGCAGGCCAAGGGTAACCGGGCAAGTTCTCAAACAACACATCGGGCGTACGCAGGGCATCATCCCGAACGGGTGCACTGTGGGCACGCCCTGCTTCCCGCTTGTGTTTGAAAAAACCCTGCAAGAGCTCTGCGCATTGTGCCGCCATGACGCCGCCCAGCACTTGGGTTTGGTGGTTCAGCTTTTGATTTGAAAACAAATCCAACAGAGATCCTGCGGCGCCTGTTTTGGGGTCGGATGCACCGAACACCACGCGTTTGAGCCTGGCATGCAAAATGGCACCACTGCACATGGAACAAGGCTCCAAGGTGACAAACAGTTCGCAATCTTCCAGTCGGTAGTTGGCACAGGCTTGCCCCGCCTCGCGCAGAGCCAAAATTTCAGCATGCGCGCTTGGGTCATGATCACCAATCGGTGCATTTCGTCCCCGGCCGATGACTTGGCCATTTCGCACCACCACGGCACCAACTGGGACTTCACCGCTAGCCAGGGCTGCCTGAGCCTGTTCCAAGGCAATGCCCATGAAGGTGACATCATCCATACTCACATTGCACTCATGCAGGCAGGCCTGATCAAGCCTGCGGCATTGCAGAGCCGCCAGGGTGTGGAATACTTTTCGCCAGCAACAAAGTAAAGCGGCTCCCCTCACCGGGCTTGGATTCGACACTCACCCGCCCACGCAGCACCTGGGTCACCATCTGGTGCACGATGGCCAGTCCCAGACCAGAGCCACCGAGCCCCATGCGGGTGGTAAAAAAAGGTTCAAAGATGCGATGAAGGATATCGGCAGGTATGCCAATGCCATCATCTGAAAAGACCAATTCAACGGTTTGTTCATCGATTTGCCGGCCCACCACGGAGATCATGCCGTGGGTTCGACCGACAAATGCATGAATGGCAGCGTTCATGATCAAATTAATCGTGACTTGACCCAAGGGGCCCGGAAAGCTGTCCATGATGATGTCATCGGGAATTTCAAATTCAATCGTCCATGGCAAATTTTTAAGGTTGGGCTTGAGCGTGGCAACGATTTCACGCACCATGCCCGCAAGCCCAAATACCCGTTGCCGTTCGGAGGACTGGTCAACCGCGACCTGTTTAAAGCTGTAAACCAAATCAGACGCGCGTTGCAAGGAACGTTGCGCCAACTCAGTGCCTTCCAGGCTGTCGGCAACAAAGCGTTCCAACGATGATCGTTTGAGTTCATTTCGGCGAATCAGTCTCTCAAACTCGCGCGCCCGGTCATACATGGAACTGATCACTACCAAAGCATTGCCGATCGGGGTATTGAGTTCGTGTGAAACACCTGCAACCAAACTCCCCAATGCGGCCAGCTTTTCAGACTGGACCAATTCTTTTTGGGCATGTCGCAAGGTGGACAAAGCGCCTGAAAGGTGTTCATTCACGGCTTTTAGTTCAAGCGTTCGCTGCTCCACCCTTGCCTCCAGCTCCGCGTTCAACTTCAAAACCTTGGCCTCAATCAATTTAATTTGAGTCAAATCGAAAAGCGCCGTCATCGTTAATCCGCGACCATTTTGCTCAACGGAATCTGCCGAGGCAGAAACCGGAAAGACAGTGCCATTACGCGCTCGAACGTGAATATCGAGGTTTCGCACGCAACCCTGCCGCCTAAACTCAGCCCCAAAAGCATTTCTCTCTTGCGTATCAACCCAAAAACCGAGTTCACTGGCCGACTTGCCAATCGCATCCTGCTGTTTCCAGCCCAGAATATTTTCCCAAGCTTTATTAAGAAAAATAACTTCACCGGTCGCCGAGTCTGTCAGAGAAAGCGGTGCGGGAATGACGTCGCCAATCTTGGAAAAAAGTGACTCTGCATGACTCAATGCATGCTCTCTTGCGGTCAAATGGGTCACGGTCTGCGTCAGTTTGGTATTGAGCTGCGCCAACTTGGTGGTTTGATCCTGCTGGTAAACCAAAACTCGCTGCAAAACCATCATGCTCAGTAACAAAATGACTGACATATCTGCTGCTCTGGCCCACGGTCCACGATGGATCTGAAAAAAGCGAATGCCAGAACTCTCCAGCCAAGCAACGCCC
Organism: Candidatus Rhodoferax bjergmarkensis; assembly: GCA_016708345.1. Classification (GTDB taxonomy): domain Bacteria; phylum Pseudomonadota; class Gammaproteobacteria; order Burkholderiales; family Burkholderiaceae_C; genus Rhodoferax; species Rhodoferax bjergmarkensis. The sequence continues at coordinate 396,784 of JADJFX010000002.1, read as the reverse complement.
AAAATAGAGGCAATGGAGGCCAGACAAATTAAGTAACCCTGACGCAGGCCAAGCAACCAGCCGCTCATCAGAATCACCACTGGGTAGAAAAAAACGTGGTGTTGCCAAGATCGCCCGTCAACACCACTTGCACTGTGATGGCGCTCCATGCACCCCAACCAAAGGTCATAAATGCAAGCCCTTGGCGCCCCGTGGACAGAATTCCTGCTGTGATCAGCGTCACTATCAAAATGATGCCATTCACGATTTCACCACGAGGGTCTCCACCCGCCAGAATATCGACCGATGCAAACACGATAATGACGATGCAAATGGTCAGCAACAGCGTCCGAAAAAGCTGTGTAACCTCTTCGCTTGCATGAAAGCCGGGAAGCCCCTTGAGTTTAAAAAACTCCAACATCACCCAAGTCAGCTAAGGGCGCCGCGTGCTCGTAACCATTGATTGAGATCAGCGACTGGCATAGGCCGCCCATACAAAAACCCCTGCCCTTCGTGACAGCCCATGGCTCGCAGAATTTCGGCTTGACTCTCTTCTTCAATGCCCTCTGCGATCACCGTCATGTTGAGGTTGCGTCCCAGTTCAACCACCATGGCCGCAATGTGCCCACCAAGGATCGGCGAATTGAGTTCATTGACAAAGGCGCGGTCGATCTTAAGGCGATCCACCGGCAACTGCCTTAAATGACTGAGTGATGAATAACCAGTACCAAAATCGTCAATCGCGACAGAAATCCCTAATTCTTTGATGCTTGCAAGCGTTTCCAGCATGAACGCGGGGTCTTCCATTGCAACTGATTCGGTGATTTCAAGCTCCAGGTACTGAGGATCAATTCCGGTGTCGGTTAGTGCCAGTTTCAATCTCTCAATGTAATGAGGGTGTCGAAACTGGATTTGCGACACATTCACCGACATTCTGACCGTGGACAAACCCAATGCATGCAATTGAATGAGTTCATGGCATGCAACACGCAGCACCCAGTCACCAATGGCAATGATGAGCCCCGAGGTTTCCGCCAACGGAATGAACCGGTCAGGAGAGACAAAGCTCCCATCGTCTGTGCGCCATCTCAGCAAAGCTTCCATTCCGACCACCTGCCCCGTTCTCAGAGAAATTTGGGGTTGGTAAACGACAAAAAGTCGATCGGTATCGACCGCACAACGCAAGTTTTGCAGCAAACGCACACGTTCACGGATTTCAATGCCCATCTCAACTGAAAAGTGAACAAAACTGCCTCGGCGGGTCTTTTTGGCGCGCTTGAGCGCAATGTTCGCATCCTTGATGGCATCTTGCCCCGAGCCCTTGACATCGGACAAACGCACCATGCCTATGGTAGCGGTGACCATCATGGAGTCGTTCAGAACCACAAATGGTAAGCGAAATAGTCCCAAAAGAAGCGATGGGTCAATGGCATTAACCGTTCCCATCAGACCAAAGGTGTCACTGCCAATGCGCGCAACAACGACATCATCTGGCAGACTGGTTTTCATGCGCTGCGCAACAGCCTGCAGCAATCGATCGCCTTGCTGGTGACCCAGCGCGTCGTTAACTTCGGAAAAATCATCAATATCCAAAATAGCCATGACGTGGTTATGGCTGTCGTCTTGACGCAGGTGATCGTCAATTAGCGTAATGAAGCGATTGCGATTAGGCAGATTAGAGAGCCGATCATAGTAAGCCAGATCGTCCAAGGCACGAATTTGTTCGTAAGCCCGCACGGCAGCTGTCACCGTGGCATAAAGTTTGGTGCGCGTTAACTCCGACTTGGTCTTGTAGTCATTGATGTCATAGTCATGGATGGTCTCAATCTCGGGTGCATAACCTGGCTGACCGGTGCGCAAAATGATGCGCACATCCAGCAATTTAAGATCACCCCGAATGGTCTTGACCAAGTTCAGGCCAGCGTCTTCGCGCTCCATCACAACGTCGAGCAGGATGATCGCAATACCGGTCTCAGCTTTCAGTATCTCAATGGCTTCCTGTGCTGAATAGGCATGCAAGAACTCAATGGGACGCCCCAAGATGTGGACACCGTTAAGGGCAAAAGTAGTTGCCCGGTGTACATCGGGTTCATCGTCCACAATAAACAAGCGCCAGCACAATGGCTTGGCGTCGTCATCCGATCCGTTGTCATCAACGAAATTGAGCTCATCAGAACCGGGTGAAGATTCAGCTCTGTTCATGGTAGACGTTCTGACATTCGGGCATTTTGCACCAATGGAGCAATGATGTAACGGGTTTCATCCCGGTGCGACGGAAAAAAATCATTCCAATTTCAATTATGGTGCAGACAATTAGAAATCCATGTAAGGGTAAGTCAGGAGAAGATCACTCCCACTCAATCGTGGCAGGCGGTTTGCTACTCACATCGTAGGTCACGCGGTTGATGCCGCGAACTTCATTGATGATGCGACTCGACACCTTTTTCAGCAGTGCATAAGGCAATTCAGCCCAGTCAGCGGTCATAAAGTCGCTGGTTTGCACGGCGCGCAGCGCCACCACGTAGTCGTAGGTGCGCCCGTCGCCCATCACGCCAACGCTTTTAACGGGCAAAAACACAGTGAACGCTTGGCTGGTCAGGTCGTACCAACTTTTTCCTGACGTTTCATCGACAAAATTACGAAGCTCCTCAATGAAGATGGCGTCGGCTCTGCGCAACAGGTCGGCGTATTCCTTTTTCACCTCGCCTAAAATCCTGACCCCCAAGCCAGGCCCCGGGAACGGATGGCGGTACACCATGTGGAAAGGTAGTCCTAACGCCACGCCCAACTCACGCACTTCGTCTTTGAACAGTTCACGCAGGGGTTCCAGCAATTTGAGTCCCAACTGCTCGGGCAGGCCGCCCACGTTGTGGTGACTCTTGATGACAACCGCTTTTTTGTTCTTGGCACCACCGGATTCGATCACATCAGGGTAAATGGTGCCCTGGGCCAGCCAAGCCACATGGCGCGACTGGTCATTTTTGAGCTTGGCGGCTTCAGCTTTGAACACTTCAACAAACTCGCGACCAATGATTTTTCGCTTGGCTTCAGGGTCGCTAACTCCTGCCAAGTGGCCCAAAAACTGGTCTTCTGCATCAACGCGGATCACTTTGGCATGCAGTTTTCCGACAAACATGTCCATCACCAGATCACCTTCATTCAGGCGCAACAAGCCATGGTCAACGAATACGCAGGTGAGCTGATCACCAATGGCACGGTGAATGAGTGCAGCGGCAACCGACGAGTCAACCCCACCGGACAAACCCAAAATAACTTCTTCCTTGCCAACCGTGGTGCGAATATGCTCAACCGCCTCACTGATGTAATCGCCCATGATCCAGTCAGGACGGGCAGCGCAAATGTCCAACACGAAGCGCTCCAGAATCGCTGCGCCTCGTTTGGTGTGCGTGACTTCGGGATGGAACTGCACGCCGTAAAAGCGACGGTCTTCGTCGGCCATGCCGGCAATCGGGCAACTGTCAGTACTGGCCATCAGTTTGAAACCATGTGGCAACTCAGTTACCTTGTCGCCATGGCTCATCCAGACCTGCAACATTCCGTAGCCTTCAGACGTTGAATAATCTTGAATCCCCTCCAGCAACTGGGTGTGGCCATGGGCCCGAACATCAGCGTGACCAAATTCGCGTTTGTGACCGCTTTGTACGATGCCGCCCAACTGGTGTGCCATGGTCTGCATGCCATAACAAATACCCAGCACGGGAACTCCCAACTCAAACACGGCATGCGGTGCCTTGTCGGTAGTTTCCTCATACACACTGGCATGACTACCGGAAAGGATGACGCCCTTGAGCTTGCCATCCCGGGCGTAAGCGCGAACCCAATCATCGGTCACATCACAAGGATGAACTTCACAGAACACATGCGCCTCACGGATGCGCCGTGCAATCAGCTGGGTGACTTGGGAGCCAAAGTCAAGAATGAGAATTTTTTGATGCATATATCAATAAGGACAAGGTCCGCCAAGGAAAACCAAGCGGCCGCCTACATCCCCCATGGTTGCGGGTTATTCAGCGCGGTAGTTGGGAGCTTCTTTGGTGATCTGCACGTCGTGTACATGGCTCTCACGAATGCCAGCGGTGGTAATTTCAACAAACTCCGCCTGGTTCTGCATGTCTTCGATCGTGGCACAACCGCAATAGCCGAGGCTGGCACGCACCCCGCCGGCCATCTGGTACACGATAGAAATCATGGAGCCTTTATAAGGCACGCGCCCTTCAATGCCTTCAGGGACCAATTTATCAGCATTCGGATTGCCGGTTGCAGACTCCTGGAAATACCGATCGGCACTGCCTTGTTGCATAGCGCCAATGCTGCCCATACCGCGGTAACTCTTGTAGCTTCGGCCTTGGTACAAGATGACTTCACCCGGCGCCTCTTCCGTACCCGCAAACATGCCTCCCATCATCACGGTACTGGCACCGGCGGCCAGTGCCTTGGAGATGTCGCCACTGAAGCGAATGCCGCCATCGGCAATGATAGGAATACCACTGCCTTTGAGCGCCGTTGCGACGCTGTCGATTGCCATGATCTGCGGCACCCCGACACCGGCAACGATACGGGTCGTGCAAATGGAGCCAGGGCCAATACCGACCTTGACTGCATCGGCACCGGCCTGGGCCAAGGCCAAGGCAGCCGCCCCGGTTGCAATGTTGCCGCCAATCACATCTACTTGCGGATAGTTTTGCTTGACCCAGCGCACACGGTCAATCACGCCTTTACTGTGGCCATGTGCCGTGTCCACCACAATGGCATCGACGCCAGCGCGCACCAGCGCTTCAACCCGTTCTTCGGTGCCTTCGCCCACACCCACAGCCGCACCCACACGCAACTTGCCCAAAGCATCCCGTGCTGCATTGGGAAAACTCGTTTGTTTGGTAATGTCCTTGACTGTGATCAGTCCCTTGAGTTCAAACGCGTCGTTTACCACCAGCAAGCGTTCGATTTTGTATTGATTGAGAAGCACCTTGGCTTGCTCAAGCGTGGTGCCATCGGGCACAGTCACCAGTTTGTCGCGCTGCGTCATGATATGAAGCACTGGCAGGTCATAGCGGGTCTCAAAGCGCAAATCGCGCCCGGTGACTATGCCGACCACCTTGCCACCATCGCAGACCGGAAACCCGGACACACCAAGTTGTGCTGACAATTCGGCAACTTGACGAACTGTGTGATGTGGTGTGATGACGACGGGGTCGCGCAGCACACCAGATTCATACCGCTTGACCCTGGAAACCTGCGCTGCCTGCGCCTGAGCGGTCATGTTCTTGTGAACAATGCCAATACCGCCTTCCTGGGCGATCGCGATGGCCAACCGCGCCTCTGTCACGGTGTCCATGGCGGCGGACACCAGTGGCAAATTCAACGCAATGTTGCGAGTGAAGCGGGTGGCAAGAGAAGTGTCCTTCGGAAGGACTTGGGAGAAGGCTGGCACCAACAAGACATCGTCGAAGGTGAGCGCTTTGCCGATCAGGCGCATATTCTTGTGCTCCAAATGGCGGATTGTAGCTGCGCGACCAAGGATTGATCCGGGTACGGTGGCAATAAACGCACATGTGCACGCACCAAAACCATGGATTTTTGATTCCGTGCGCGCTAAACTTGCGTGCATGAAACATATCCGATTTTTCTTGGCCGCAGCAGTCTGGACAGTGTCGATGGCTGCATCCGCACAATGGCAATGGTTGGACAAGGAAGGGCGCAAGGTCTACAGCGACCGGGCACCCTCCGCGGATGTTCCTGATAAGAGTATTTTGAAACGCCCTGGTCCCCGTGTCCCTTCCACTGCTGCTGAAGAGCCCGCAAGCCCGGCTGCCACTGCACCTGTTGCTGCGGCCTCAGCCGCCCAGAGCTCGGCCAGTGCGCCCAAATTGAGCGGCGTAGACAAAGAACTTGCTGAGAAGAAAAAGAAAGCCGAAGAGGCTGAAGTTGCCAAGCGAAAAGCCGCTGAAGAAAAAATCCTGAAGGCAAAAATCGAAAGCTGCGCCCGTGCCAAGCAGGCCAAAGCCGGGTTTGATTCAGGCGTTCGGATCGCGCGAATCAACGAAAAAGGTGAACGCGAAGTGATGGACGATGCAGCTCGTGCCGCTGAAGTCAAACGCATTCAGTCCATCATGGACGCTGACTGCAAATAATCATCAAACCCAAGAGCGTCGGGCCAACAGGTCAATACCCGGTTTTTGCACCCCTGCGAATCTTGGCAAACAAGCCCGTGGTTCGTGCGCCCTGCTTTGCAAACCTTGTTCGACGCGCCTCTTTGGGGTCAACAATCAAGGGTCGGTAGATTTCAACCCGGTCTCTATCTCTGAGAAGCTGTCTCAATCCAGCCTTTCGCCCCCAGACTCCCACCACCGCTTCACTAATATCTATCGCTGGAAAAAGCTGGAGAAAACCGCTTGCTTCAATCGCCTGTAGCACAGTGCTGTGCGGTGCCATGCGCAAGTTCATTTCTTCCACATGGCGTGCCGTGTCCGAATAGACCACGGTGACCCGAATTTCAATATCATTCACCGTAAACCTGCCCGGCACGCTTGACGAATGCATCCACCATATTGGCGGCGATCTTGTCGAATACCGGACCTACCAGTTTGGCCAAGGTGGCATTGTTAAAGCCATAGTCCAGCGTCAGCTCCACCTTGCATGCGCGCTGCGAGCCATCACCCAAGGGAACAAAATTCCATTCACCATCAAGCCGGGAAAACGGGCCATCGACCAAGGCCATACTGACATGGCGCCCTGGCGTATGGACATTGCGGGTGGTCCATGTTTTGCTGATACCGCCAAAAGTGATTCCGATTTCCACGGTTTCGCTGGTGTCGTCCGCACTGAGCACGCGCGTATGGTCGCACCAAGGGAGAAACTGGGGGTACTGTTTGACATCCGTCACAAGAACATACATTTCCTGCGGGCTGTACCAGATCAAAACGGACTTCGTGACGGTTTTCATAGAATAGAGGCCTGCGCGGGATTGTAGACAAGCCTTGTACGCACGACTTACAACCCCACATTCACGCTATGGCCAAAAAACCTGATACCGCTACCCGCATTGCCGACAACAAAAAGGCGGCTTACAACTATTTTTTCGAAGAACGCTTCGAGGCCGGTCTGGTGCTTGAAGGCTGGGAGGTCAAATCACTGCGCGAAGGCAAGGTGCAACTGACCGATGGCTATGTCCTTATTCGAAATGGTGAATTGTTCATCATCGGACTGCAAATCAATCCCTTGAACACCGCGTCGAGCCACATCAGCCCGGACAAGGTTCGCACCAAAAAGCTCCTCATGCACAAGGAGGAAATCAAGCGTTTGACTGGCAAGGTGGAGCAAAAGGGATACACCCTGGTGCCGCTTAATTTGCACTGGAAAGACGGTAAGGTCAAATGTGACATTGCCCTCGCCAAAGGCAAGGCCGAGCACGACAAGCGCGACACCATCAAGGACCGGGAAGGCAAGCGTGAGGTAGAGCGGGCCATGAAGGGCCGCAACCGCTAACAAGCTATTAAACCAAATCGCGCGGGGCCCTGCGGGCGGGGCACAAAACGGGGGCCTGCCGCGGTCCCACTCGATACGGGGCGGATTCCACTCTTTCAAATGAGTTTTCGCAGTCTGTTCGAAGAATGTTGCGTACTTGGCACGTTGCGTCGAACGGCGCGCCGTGTGCGTCAGGGAGACTGGTGTGGATGTTCTGCTCCGTGTCCCCCGCGACGGCCTAGGGCCGTCTGCTCCTCCTTGACCTGCGCAGAACACCCACACCAGTCTCCCCTGCGAGTCACTGGAGCGCGTGGCTGGCGGTTGCCGCAATGGTTGGATGACTACACCGCTTGCCAGAGCGGGTTGGTATGGCATTCGGCGAAGCGGCATCAAGGAGTAGCTGACGGCCATAGCAGCCTGTCGGACTTTGGGAAGCATCGGCTGCAATTCGACCTCAGCGGTGCATTTTTTACCGTCTTCTTGACCAATAGTTGGGCTATTGGCCTGCAAATTCGGCAAAAACTGCCCTCGCTGGGGCCGAATTTCGCTTCGATGCCCAAAGCCCGACAGGCTGCTAGACCGTCGCGGGGGACAGCCGCGTAGTCGAGTGCCATGCCGACACGCGGCCACCACAAAGGCCAGCATTAACAACCACTTTTGATACAAGGCATCGCCACCCACTGCCCCTGCAGTGCGTGAATAGCAATACGGTGGTCAAACACGGCTTCCAGCGCGCGGTGGGTGGTCGCATCGGCACAGGCACCTTGGTGCGTTACCCGGCCCTGCGCCATCACCACCAGTTCATCGGCATGCAGTGCCATGCTGATCTCGTGCAACACGCTGACCACCGTAGTGCCCTGCGCCACCAGCGCCTGCACCACGGCCAGCCAGTCGGCTTGGTGCGGGGGGTCCAGGTTGGCCAGCGGTTCGTCCATCAGCAGCACCTGGGCCTGCACCGCCAAGGCGCGGGCCAGCAGCACGCGCTGGCGCTCGCCGCCGGAGAGCTGGCCCAGCGTGCGGCAGCGCCAATCCCAAGCCTGCGTCGCGCGCAGGGCCTGCTCCACGGCGGCATGGTCCAACGCGCTGGGGGCCGCGAGCCAGCTCTGGTGCGGCAAGCGGCCCAGCATGGCCACGTCCCACACGGTCAGGTCGTCGCCCGACGATTCGTTTTGCCCCAGCCACGCCAGTTGCCGCGCCCGGGTGCGGTGGGGCAAGCTGTGCAGCGGCTGGCGCAGCAGCTCCACCGTGCCGGTGTGTGCCAGCAGCCCCGCCAGCACTTTGAGCAAGGTGGACTTGCCCGCGCCGTTGGGGCCGACGATGCTGGTCCAGCAGCCTTGGGGCAGGTTTAGGTTGATGCTGTGCAACACCTGCCGTTTTGCAGGGCCAAAACCGAGGTTTGCGCAGATGGAACGTGCGCTGACAGCTATCAAAGGTATAGCGTTTTGAGGTGGGTTGGGGGTGTAATTCGTCATACGGTACCGCCCCCACTTGCCTTGCTGACACCGCCACGGTGCATCAGCCACAGCAGGTAGCCCCCACCCAGCACGGCGGTGAGCACGCCCACCGGCAACTCTTGCGGCGCAATCAGCCAGCGCGCCAGCGTGTCGGCCCCCATCAGCAAGGCGCCGCCCATCAGGCTGGACATCCAGATCAAACGGCCATGGGTACACTGCACCACCGAGCGCACCAAGTGCGGTGCGGCCAGCCCCACAAACGCAATCAAACCGGTTTGCGCTACCGCCGTGCCGGTGGCCAGTGCCAGCACCGCCACCAGCGCCACGCGCATCGATGCCAGCGGCAGGCCCAGACTGTGGGCGGTGGCTTCGCCCAGGCTCAGGCCATCAAGCACGCGGCCGAGCAAGCCGCCAGCCACCACGCACACGCCCCACACCGAAACCATCAGCGCGCAGGCCGTCCAGCCGACAAAGCCGGTGGAGCCAAGCATGAAAGCCTGCATGGCCTGCAGGGAGTCTGGCGACCATAGCAGTACCAGATGCGTCATGGCACCGAGCACCACACCCACCACCACACCAGCGAGCAGCAGGCGCAGCGTGTGCTGCACCCCGCGTGACAGCGCCAGCGTGAGCAGCACCGCCAGCACCGCCCCGGCAAAAGCTGCGCCGGTCAGCCCCAGGCGCACCAACACATTGCTGGAAAACACGCTCACCACCAGGTTGTCCACACCGGCACCTTGCATCATGGTGCCACCGAGCATGCCCCCTGCCCCGCCCATGGCGGCCAGCGCCAGCGCTACACCCAATGAAGCCCCCGAGGCACTGCCCAGCAGATACGGGTCGGCCAGCGGATTGCGAAACAGGCCCTGCGCCACCGCACCGGCCAGCCCCAGCAAAGCGCCCGCACCCCAGGCCCCTAGGGTGCGCGGAAGGCGAATGTCCCACACAATTTGCCGCGCCATGGCGTGGGCGTCTGCGTCGTTCGCGGGCTTGAGCAATGGTGCCAGCAGGTTCTCCCAGCCGGTGCTGCCCACACACACGCCCAGCAGCACCAGCGCCACGCTGACGCCCAGCAAGGCCCAGACCAGAACTGAGGCTCGGCGCAGTTTCAAGGGCGGGCTCCTTTGGCAGGCATCGGCACAGCGGTCATATTCGGCGTTTGGGTTGCCCCGGGTGCTTTGGCACTCAAACACTGCGCCATCAGCCGCGCGCCTTCGGCCATGCGCGGCCCCGGTCGCACCAAGGCGTCGGCTTGCTCGCTGGTGAACACACACACCCGCTGCTCACGCAGGGCGCGGATGTTGCGCCAGCCGGGGCGCTGGGCCAGGCCATCTTGCGAGCGCTGGCCGATCATGATGACGTCCGGGTTGGCCCGCACCACGTACTCCGGGTTGAGTTTGGGAAAAGGCCCCAGCTTGGCTGGCAGGATGTTTTTCACCCCCAGGCGCAGCAGCGTCTCGCCAATAAATGACGACTCCCCTGCCCCATAGGGCCCCGGGTTCACTTCAAAATACACCCGAGTGCCCCGCGCGCTGGCGGGCAAGGACTGCGCCGCCGCCGACACCCCGGCGTCAATGGCGCGCCAGATGCGCTGGGCGTCGGCCACCTCCAGCAACTGGCCCAGCTTGCCCATCACGCGCTGTACGTCCGCATGGGTTTTGGGCTCCATGGCCAGCACCTTGAGCCCCAGGGCGCGCAGCCGCTCACCCGCGCGTGACGAGGTGGCCATCAGCACCACATCGGGTTTGAGCGCCACAATGGCCTCAATGTTTGGGTCCAGCCCGCCGCCCACCTGGGGCACGGCCTGCAAGCTGGCGGGAAAGGTGGAGTAGCGGTCCACCCCCACCAGGCGCGCGCAGTGGCCCAGCTCACACACGGTCTCGGTCAGCGAAGGCAACAGACTGACGATGCGCTGGGGGGGCTTGTCAAAATTAACCACTGTACCGCGGTCGTCTGTGACCTGCAGGGCGTGGGCGGTGCTGGCTTGCATTGCCGTGAATACGAGTGCGAACGTATAAGTTAGCGTTGTCATTAGTGCGGTCATTAGCGCTGCCAGGTGGCGCTGTGGCAGGGCGCTCTGCTTCGTGTCCCCCGCCCGCTTTGCGGTCTCCTCCTTGACCTGCGCAGAACGCCCTGCCACAGCGCCACCTGGCTGGGTTGGCAGGTTGCGAAGGCTGCAGGGATGACAGTTGGCCGGGTTTATTTTCATGGCGTCTCTTTTAAGGTTAGGGGCAAACCCGCCGCCATCAGCGTGACGCGCTGGCAGGCTGTTGCCACGGCCTGGTTGAGTGTGCCCAAGGCGTCCACAAAGGCGCGCACTTGGGTTCCCAGCGGAATTACACCCAAGCCAATCTCGTTGCCCACCAGCACCAGCGGCCCGGCAGAGTGCTTAATTGCTATCAATAAAGGAGCTGCTTGCGCACGTTCTACCTGCGCAAAGGCCCTATTTGGCTTAAAGTTTTCGTCAATATCAGGGGTTACCGGCGTTACCGGCATCAGGCAGTTGGTAAGCCACAGGGTCAGGCAGTCCACCACCACCAGCGTGTTGGGGGCGCTGTGCTGACCAATGGCCTGCGCCAGTTGCAGTGGCTCTTCCACCGTTGCCATGCCAGGCACGCGCTGCGCCCGGTCTGCCTGGTGGCGGGCAATGCGCTGGCGCATCTCTTCGTCCCACGGCTGGGCGGTGGCAATCAGCACGGCACGGTGGTCGGCGCCCTGCTCCAGCCAATGGCGCGCCAAGCCTTCTGCCCGGCGCGACTTGCCGCTTTTTTGCCCGCCCAGGATGAACTCGCTGCGGGCAATGGGGAGCAGTGGTGCATTCATGCCGTAGTGCCTTTCCGGGGCAGCGATCAGGATGGCGGGGCAAAACACCGTTTCAAGCATCACAGTTTTACCGGGGTGACCACTTCACGCCCAGGTACAGGGAGCGCCCGGCCGTTGCGTAGGTTTCGGCCAGGGCATAGCTCTTGTCGGCAAGGTTGTCCACGCGCGTGACCAGGGTCCAATCCTTGGCCAGTTGGGTGCTGGCGCTCAGGTTCAGCAGGCTGTAGCCGGCCAAGGTCTTGGTGTTGGCAGCATCCTCAAAGCGCTCCCCGCTAAATTGGGCTTCTGCGTTGAACAGCCAACTCCCGACACGGGTGCCTGCCGTCACCACACCATGGCGCTTGGCACGGCGGCGCAGCAGCTTGTCCGTGTCCTGGTCACGCGGGTCTTGCCAATCGAGCGAAGCGCTGAGGTTGACCTGGTCCCACAAATGGCTGGCTGTCAGCGTCACGCCCTCATAGGAGGCCCGGGCGGTATTGGCATAACAACCAAAGGTAGAGGCACAGGGCCCGGCTGCAGCAAAGGTGATCAGATTGGTCAGGTTGTTGCGAAACACCACCGCCCCAAAACTGCTGGCACCTTGCACATAACGCAGGCCCACTTCTGCGTTTTCGGCGCTTTCGGGCTTGAGGGTGGCTATGCCATAGGCGCTGAAGCGCTGGTACAGCGTGGGCGCGCGGTAGGCCGTGCCTGCTGAGGCGGTGGCGCGCCACTGCGGCGTCAGGGCGTAGCCATAAGCTGCACTGGCGGTGCTTTTGCTGCCAAACTCGCTGTCTTTGTCACCACGCACATTGAGTTGCACCGAGTGCTGCAGCTTGTTGTAGCCATAGCCCAGCGCCAAGCCGTTTTGCGAGCGCCCCTGGTTGAGGGGAGCGTTCTCCAGCTGGTCTTGCTTGCGCTCCAGAGCAGCGGTGAACAGGTGCGCTTGCTGGCGCAGTTCGTTGTGCAGCAGGTAGCTGCGCAGCGTAGTGGTCGTCAAGTAGGGCGAAGGCGTGGTTTCGTAGCGGTCGCGTGACTCGGAAAAACTCAGCCGGGTACTCCATGCATCGCTCCACTTCGCCTGCCAGCTCAGGCCCAAGGCGCTGAGGTCGCGCTGGCTACGTTCATCGGTGGTGAGTCCAAATGAATCGTATTGGGAATTCATGTCATTGCCGAGGTAACTCGCTTCCAGCCGGTGGGCCTTGGTCAAATCCCACCCCAGTTTCACGTTGGCAGAGCGGCTGCGGTAGCCGTCAAGGTCCGGGTTTTGCGAAGCCACCGTGCGGGCGTTGTAGCCGTCGCTTTGCTCGTCAAGCAAGCCCAGGGCATAGTCAAACCCTTGGCTGGCACCACTGAATCCGGCCTCTACCTTGCGTGTGGCATAGGTGCCTGCCGCCACGCCAACAAAGGGGGCAAAGCCATTTTCACCACGTTTGGTGAAGATTTGCACCACACCACTGATGGCGTCAGAGCCATAGACTGCCGCAGCCGGGCCGCGCAGAACCTCAATGCGGTCGATTTGCCCCAGGGGAATCGACTCCCATGACGCACCGCCCGTGGCCTGCGAATCCAGGCGCACACCATCGATGTACACCGCCGTAAAGCGGGTTTCGCCACCACGCACAAACACACCCGTGGTGCCTCCGGGGCCGCCATTGCGCTGAAATTCAACGCCCGGCAAACGCCCGAGCAAATCCGCCAGGCCCAAGGCCCCGCTGCGCTCAATCTGCGCCCTGTCAACAATGCTGACATCCGACACCAGATCACTCAGGGGCTGCGCCACCCGGGTGGCCGTGACCACGGTTTCTTTGAGCTGCGATTGTGCAAGCGCTGGAAACGCTGCAAAAGCAGCCAACGAGAGAGCGGACACGCGAAACGTCACAAGTGCACGCGAAGGCACGGAAAAAATACAAGTTTTCATAATGGAAAGAAACAACAAAAAATGCCCTCACCGTCGTCCCCGACAGTGCATGAGCGTCAAGGCTGCGCGCAAGCGTGCAACCACCTTGTTGGCCGGTATCCGGGCTGGTGGAACAACCTACCAAACCTTCCCAAGCGTGTGTTCAAAACGCTCAGTGGCTGTGATGGAGGCTAAATCGGGGGGGATTCGTCCACTTACCGTTGCGGGGGCAGCGCAGGTTAGGTGGGGCTGTTGCCAGCTTGACACCCTCCTGCTTCCCGTTGAACTGCGGCGTGTGAACCACACCGCGAGCACCAACGCGCGCATTTTACGCCGAACCGCAAAGGTCAAGCCCCTACAATGGAAGGCCTATGTCGAACCAGACCCAAATCGACCAAATCGTAGAGCGCGTTGAGCGTTTGCTTGTGCGCTACCATGAGTTGCAGCGCACCAATGCCCTGCTCAATCAACAAGTCGACTCCCTTGCCCAGGAGCGCGACTCCCTTAAATCACGACTCGGTGCCGCCCGCGCCCGGGTCGATGCACTGCTGGAACGACTGCCTGAAGCGGTAACTACCAGTGTGCAAAAAGGCACGGAATGAAGCAACTTGAAGTACAGATCATGGGGCAAAGCTACCTGCTCGGTTGCCCCGAAGGCGGCGATTCGCGCTTGCTTGAAGCCGTTGAGCGTGTGGACACTGCCATGTGCAAAATTCGCGAAGCTGGCAAAGTGCGTGCGCGTGACCGCATTGCCGTGTTGGCTGCATTGAACCTGGCCTTTGATCTGGCCGAACGCGAAAACGCCAAACCCGAAGCGACCACTCCCGCAGTGCCGCAACATTTGGGCGCAAACGACCCCCATCGCGTGCGCCCCGAAGAGCACGAACTGCTGCTAACCTCTTTGCTGGAGCGGCTGGACGAAGCGCTCAACGACGACTACCTGATATAGCGCTTTTTGGCCTTCGCCGCGAAGGGCCTGTTGCATCAAAACCATGTCAGTTTTTCTGGCCCGTGCGGGTCTACAATCCGCTTCGTCTGCGGTGTTCGCCGGGCTTTATATTCCTTGAACCAATGCTCATTGAGCCAGGGCTTGGAACATCACTGCTCAAGCGTGACCATCTCGCGTCAGATGGACCCAATGTCCAGTTGACCTCGCCCACCTGAACCCCGGTTCAGGATGCAAGTCCGGTGCCACCGCAGACACCTTTTCTTTCCACCCCCCCACATGAATCTTGAACCCCTGCTGATTTTTGAGCTTGCCTGTCTGGGGCTGGGCAGCGGGTATCTGGCCGGTTTGCTGGGCATTGGCGGCGGCATGGTGATGGTGCCATTTATCACCGCCATCCTCTCGCACCGCGCAGTCAGCCCGGATTTGGCGGTCAAGATGGCGATTGCCACCTCCATGGCCACCATTGTTTTCACGTCGATTTCCAGCGTGCGCGCCCACCACCAGCGCGGTGCGGTGCGCTGGGATCTGGTGCGTGCCCTGGCACCCGGCATCGTCATGGGTGCCCTGTTGGCGAGTTTGGGTCTGTTTACCGTCCTCAAGGGCGCTTGGCTGGCGCTGTTTTTTGCTGCTTTCGTCGGCTTTTCTGCCACCCAGATGTTTTTGGACAAAAAACCTGCGCCAACCCGGCAGGTGCCCGGGCCGGGCGGACTGCTTGGCGTTGGCGGTGTGATTGGCTTTCTTGCAGGGCTGGTGGGCGCGGGTGGTGGCTTTGTCAGCGTACCTTTCATGACCTGGTGCAATGTGGCCATTCACAACGCGGTGGCTACCTCGGCCGCGCTGGGTTTTCCGGTTGCCTTGGCCAATGGGGTGGGCTACATCATTGGCGGACAGGGCGTGCAAAACCTGCCGCCACATGCGCTTGGCTATGTGTGGCTACCCGCCTTGGCTGTGATTGCAAGTTGCAGCGTGCTGACAGCTCCCTTGGGCGCGCGCGCCGCGCACCGCCTGCCAGTGAAACAACTCAAGCGCGTGTTTGCCAGCGTTCTTTACCTGCTGGCGGCTTACATGCTCTACAAAGGCATCACAAGCGTGTAAATCCATGTACCCGGCCTTCGCTGGCAAGCGCCATCACTTCACGTGCGGGTAACAATTTGAGCCGGTGATCGCTCCAAACCTGTCGCCACCGGCGAGCCCCTGGCAGTCCGTGGCGCAGACCCAGCATGTGACGCGCAATGGCACTCCAGTGCGTCCCGCGCTCGGCGGCTTCACGTTCCATATAGTCAACCATCTGCGCTTCAACGTCTTCGCGGGACAACTCGGTGGTATTGGCACCAAAAAAGGTGGCGTCCCACTGGCTGAGCCACCATGGGTTGTGATAGGCCTCGCGCCCCACCATGACGCCGTCGAGCTGCTGCAATTGCTCGCGCACCTGTTCGGTGCTCACAATGCCACCATTGATGACAATTGTTAAACGGGGAAATCCTTTTTGAGCTGATGCACCAGGGGCATATCGCAGGGGGGCACCTCACGGTTTTCCTTGGGGCTCAAACCTTGAAGCCATGCATTGCGGGCATGCACGATGAAAGTGGAACACCCTGCTGCGGCAACGACGCCGACAAAATCTCGCACAAACTCGTAACTCTCCAGCTTGTCAATGCCAATCCGATGTTTCACCGTGACGGGAATGGCGACTTCATCCACCATGGCCTTGACACCATCAGCAACCAGGTGGGGCTCTTTCATCAAACTCGCACCAAAAGCACCACGCTGCACCCGTTCACTCGGGCAACCGCAGTTGAGATTGATCTCGTCATAGCCCCACTGCTCACCCAAACGCGCACAACGCGCCAAATCAGAAGGTTCACAGCCGCCGAGTTGTAATGCGAGGGGATGCTCCTGCGCATTGAATCGCAAATGGCGCGATACATCACCGTGCAACAAAGCGCCTGTGGTCACCATCTCGGTGTAGAGCAGCGCATGCTTTGAAAGCAAACGATGAAAATAGCGACAGTGCAGGTCCGTCCAGTCGAGCATCGGCGCAACACAGACCCTATGGCTGCCAACTTGTTGATTCAATTGACTATTTTCCATTTTGAAAATAATGCATGGGTGTGACCATGATCGCACTGGCCAGCCCAAAACAAGGCGACCCAAGCGCAGGCAGAAGTTGGCCAAAGTTCAATGGCAAATCAGGCCCTGGCGCATATAAAACCTGCGCGAGCAGCTATAAATACAATAGCAAAAACAGGTCAAACCCAGGCAAGTTACAGCTTGGCAGTCACCCAGCCCATCACGCTGCTCAAGGCCCCCGCCAGCTTGGCCGGCTCGGTGCCGCCGGCCATGGCCATGTCGGGCTTGCCACCGCCTTTGCCGCCCACCTGTTGGGCCACGAAGTTGACCAGCTCACCGGCCTTGACCTTGCCGGTGCTGTCCGGGGTGACGCCAGCGGCCAGTTGCACCTTGTCGCCCTCCACCACCGCCAGCAAAATGACGGCGGTTTTGAGCTTGTCCTTGAGTTTGTCCATGCTCTCGCGCAGGGTCTTGGTGTCAGCGCCGGTCAATGTGGCCACCAGCACCTTGACGCCCTTCACGTCCACCGCCTGGGTCACCAGTTCGTCGCCCTGGGCGCTGGCGAGTTTGCCTTTGAGGGCGGCCACTTCTTTTTCCAGCGCCTTGACGTGGTCGAGCACGGTGTGAATGCGCTCATTGACCTCGACCACCGGCGCTTTGAGGGCACCGGCAACCTGGGTCACGGTGTCTTCGAGTTGCTGCAGGTAGGTCAAGGCGTTCTGGCCAGTCACGGCCTCAATCCGTCGCACGCCGGAGGCCACGCCACTCTCGGCCACCACCTTGAACAGGCCGATGTCGCCGGTGCGGGCCACGTGGGTGCCGCCACACAGCTCGCGGCTGGCACCAATGTCCATCACACGCACGGTCTCGCCGTATTTTTCGCCAAACAGCATCATGGCTCCGGTGGCCTGGGCCGACTCAATGTCCATTACGCGTGCTTGCGATTCGGCGTTGCTCAGAATCTCGGCATTGACACGCGCCTCGATCTCGCGGATTTGGGCGTCTGTGACCGGGGCGTTGTGGGCAAAGTCGAAGCGGGTGCGCTCGGGGTTGACCAGTGAGCCTTTTTGCTGCACATGTTCGCCCAGCACTTCGCGCAGGGCTTTGTGCATCAAATGGGTCACGCTGTGGTTGCGCTCGGTAGCCGCGCGGGCCACCGCGTTGACGTGGGCAGTGACGCTATCGCCCACCTTGAGCACGCCAGTTTTGAGGCTGCCGTGGTGGCCAAACACGTCGGCCTTGATTTTTTGGGTGTCTTCTACTTCAAACCAGGCTGAATCACAGAAGATGGAGCCTTGGTCCCCAACCTGGCCACCGCTTTCGCTGTAAAACGGGGTGCTGCTCAGTACCACCACGCCGTTTTGACCGGCTTTTAGCTCGTTTGCGCTTATTCCATCTGCGTAGAGAGCTATAACTTTTGTAGTATCCGTGAGGTGTTCGTAGCCCACAAAATCGTTGCTGTCGCCGCTGTAGTCCAGTGCCCGGTCCATTTTGAACTTGCCTGCGGCGCGTCCCTTGGCCTTTTGCTGCTCCATGGCGCTAGCGAAACCGGCCTCGTCCACGCTCAAATCGCGCTCACGGCACACGTCCGCCGACAGATCAAGCGGAAAACCAAAGGTGTCGTGCAATTTGAAAGCCACCTCGCCCGGCAGCACCTTGACGCCGCCTTCCAGTGCGGCATCCAGAATCTGCATGCCATTTTCAAGGGTTTCAAAAAAGCGTTCTTCTTCTGCCTTGAGGATGTCGGTGATGCGTTTTTCGTCCGACTTGAGCTTGGGGTAGGCGTTGCCCATCAGCGCGGCCAGATCGGCCACCAGTTTGTGGAAAAACGGCGTCTTTTTGCCCAGCTTGTAGCCGTGGCGAATGGCGCGGCGGATGATGCGGCGCTGCACATAACCGCGCCCTTCATTGGACGGCGTCACGCCATCGCTCACCAAAAAGGCAGTGGCGCGGATGTGGTCGGCTATGACGCGCAAACTCTTGTTGTCCAAGTCCGTACAGCCGGTTTCACGTGCTGCGGCTTTGATGAGCGCGTCAAAAATGTCAATTTCGTAGTTGCTGTGCACATGTTGCAAGATGGCGGCCAGGCGCTCCAGGCCCATGCCGGTGTCTACGCACGGCGCGGGCAGCTTGACCACGCTGCCGTCGCTCTGCATGTCGAACTGCATGAACACGTGGTTCCAGATTTCGATGAAGCGGTCGCCATCTTCACCGGGGCTGCCCGGGGGGCCGCCGGGGATGTGATCGCCGTGGTCGTAAAAAATCTCGCTGCAAGGGCCGCAGGGGCCGGTGTCGGCCATCATCCAGAAGTTGTCGGACGCGTATTTTTTGCCCTTGTTGTCGCCGATGCGGATCACCCGGTCCGCTGGCAAGCCAATCTCCTTGGTCCAGATGTCGTAGGCTTCGTCGTCTTCGTGGTAAACGGTGGCCAGCAGTTTCTCCGGTGGCAGCTTGTAGACCTGCGTCAGCAACTCCCAGCCCCACTTGAGCGAGTCGCGCTTGAAATAGTCGCCAAAACTCCAGTTGCCCAGCATTTCAAAAAACGTATGGTGGCGCGCGGTGTAGCCTACGTTTTCCAGGTCGTTGTGCTTGCCGCCAGCACGCAAGCAGGCTTGCACGGAAGCGGCGCGCACGTAGGAGCGCTTGTCGGTACCCAAAAACACGTCCTTGAACTGCACCATGCCCGAGTTGGTGAACATCAGCGTGGGATCGTTGCCCGGCACCAGCGGGCTGGAGGCCACCACGGTGTGGCCCTTGGAGGCAAAGAAGTCAAGAAAGATTTGGCGAATGTCGGCGACACTCATGGCAGGCTGGGTCATGGCAGTGGTTCTCTGAGCTAGGGGCAATGAAGCCTAGTATTATCGCCCGGCCCATTGGCTTCCTATTGCTTTCCTTGGGTCTCCCTTTCATTTCATCAGCCCCACCTACACGAATGATTCGCAAACTTTTCACCCGTCGGTTCACCCTGCTTGGGGGCGCAGCGCTCCTGATGGCCCTGGCAGCACCCAGTTTTGCAAACGCCAAAACGCTGCTGCGCATCTCCACACCCGCCGTGCCCGATGACTGGCACGCCAAAATGTGGACCGTGTTCAAGGAGTCGCTGGACAAAAGCGCACCGGGCGAGTTTGACGTGCAAATCAACCTGAACGCCGCCCTGTTCAAGCAAGGTGCGGAGCCCGCCGCCATGGCGCGGGGCAACCTGGAGCTGAGCACCGTGTCTGCGGCGGACATTGCCAAGCAGGTACCAGAGTTTTCAATTTTTACCGCCGGTTATGTGGTGCGCGACCCGGCGCAGCAGCAAAAAATCTTCAACGGCCCGATTGGCGCGGAACTGTTCAAAACCGTCTCCAGCAAAATGGACATCACACCACTGGCCACCGCCTACCTGGGCACGCGCCAGCTCAATCTGCGCGAAGTCAGAAACGTCAAAACCCCGGCTGATCTCAAAGGCGTGAAGCTGCGCATGCCGGGCTCCAAAGACTGGCTGTTTCTGGGTGAATCCCTGGGCGCAACGGCCACCCCGCTGGCTTTTGGCGAGGTGTATCTGGGCCTCAAGACCGGCACCATTGACGGGCAAGACAATCCCCTGCCCTCGGTGCGTGCGGCCAAGTTTTATGAAGTCACCAAGCAGATCGTCCTGACCAGCCATCTGGTGGACGGTCTCTTTATTGCCATTTCCAACAAGAGCTTCAATGCCCTGAATCCCGCGCAGCAGCAAAAAGTCATTACCGCCGCGCAAGCTGCTGCCACGTTCAACAACGAGAACCGCCTCAAGGAAGAAGCCCAGTTGGTGGAGTTTTTCAAGAAGCAAGGTTTGCAAGTGACGACCCCTGACGTCACAGCTTTCCACAAATCTGTGCAAGCCACTTACCTCAATTCGGATTACGCCAAGGTCTGGCCCAAGGGCCTGCTCGACCGCATCAACGCCACGAAGTAGGCCAAGGCAAACATGACCCGCTGGTTCAAGAGCGCCGCCAATGTCATTGGGGGGGCTTTGTTCTTGACGATGTTCATCGTCTTTATCGTGCAGATCGCGGCCCGCTTTGGTTTCAACAAACCCTTGCCTTGGACTGATGAAGCGGCGGTGATTTTGTACGTCTGGGTCATTTTGTGGGCTTGCGCCGTGGTGGTGCCCGAGCGTGAACATGTGGTGTTCGACCTGGTCTGGAACAGCGTGGGACGGCGTGCCCGCCAAGTGATGCAGATCATGGGCCACACCCTGATTGGAGGTCTGGCGCTGGTCGGCCTGCCTGCGAGCTGGGATTACGTGCACTTCATGGCACGAGAAAGCTCGCCCGTGCTCAGCGTGCCGTTCATGTGGATTTATTTGCCCTTTGTGCTCTTGCTGGCCGCGCTGGTGGTGCGCAGCAGCTGGGCGATCTGGTGCGCGCTGAAGGGCCGTGGCCTGGAAGCCGAGCTGCGGTTATGACCCTGGCCCTCTCCATCTTGGTGCTGACGCTGGTAGCGGGCATGCTGCTGCGCATGCCAATTGGATTTAGCATGCTGGCCAGCGGCATTGCCTACCTGCTGGTCAAGCGGCAAGACATTGGCTTGGTGGCCGAGCAGGTGTGCAACGGGCTGTACAACAGCTATGTGCTGCTGGCAGTGCCGCTGTTTGTGTTTGCCGCCAACATCATGAACGCGGGCACGGTGAGCGAACGCATTTTTGACTTTTGCCGCATTCTGGTGGGCCGCCTGCGCGGTGGTCTGGCCCAGGTGGACATTTTGGTGAGTGTGATTTTTTCCGGCATGAGCGGCAGCGCGATTGCCGACGCGGCCGGCCCCGGCTTGGTCACGATTCGCCAGATGCTCAAAAAACCGGAGTATTCACGCGGCTTTGCCGGTGCTGTGGTGGTGGCCAGCGCCACCTTGGGGCCGATCATTCCTCCATCCATTCCGATGGTGATTTACGCCCTGGTGTCCGGTGCGTCGGTAGGGGCGCTCTTTTTGGGCGGTGTGGTGCCGGGTTTCCTGATGGCGGTGCTGATGATGGTGGTGGTGCACTTTATTGCCACCAAGCGCAACATGCCGCGTGAGCCCAAGGTGCCGCTGCGTCAATGGCCGGCCATTTTGTACCGGGGTGCCCTGCCCTTGTCGATGCCGATTGTGCTTTTGGGCGGGATCTACTCGGGCGCTTTCACGCCCACCGAAGCCGCAGCGGTGGCCGCCTTGCACGCCTTGATTCTGGCTGGTGTGGTGTACCGGGCGTTGAACTGGCGCAGTTTTTGGGGCGTGGTGATGGAGTCCACCCGGGGCAGCGCTGTCATCACCATTATTTTGGCGGGTTCCTTCATGCTCAACTACGCCTTCACCGCCGAGGGTGTACCCCAAGCCATGGCGCAGTGGGTGGACAGCATGCACCTGTCTCAGCTCAAATTTTTGCTGCTGGTGAACGTGATGTTTCTGGCGCTGGGCTGTTTTCTGGATGTGTCGGTGCTGCTGCTGGTGTTTGTGCCCATGCTGCTGCCAGCGGCCAAGCTGCTGGGGGTGGACCTTGTGCATTTTGGTGTGCTGGTGGTGCTCAACATGATGATTGGCCTGATTCACCCGCCGTTTGGCATGCTGCTGTTCGTGACCAAGGCCCTCACCGGTATTCCGATTGGCGAGATGATGCGTGAAGGCTGGCCGTTTTTTCTCATGCTGCTGGGGCTGTTGCTGGCCATCACCATGTTCCCTCAGATTGTGCTGTGGCTGCCGCAAACCATGGGTTATGTCACGCGCTGAGCTTTGTTTATGCTAGTCATAGCTGGCATCACACAAAACCGCTGACGCGGTAGCTGGTACGCCACCGCTCTCAATTTCCCTGTCACTTCCAATCACGCTCAATTTAATGGACGATCGAATTGCTGGTTGCCAAATTCACGCCCGCAACCATGCAGCGTTCTGGGAAGGCCACCATCTGGCGTTGACGCCAGCCTACGATATTTGCCAGCAAGCACGCGCAGGCCAAGAGGCATCGCAGGCCATGCTGATTTATGGCAGAAATCGCCGCAGCCAAGTAACTTCATGCATTGCAGCCGCGCCCGTCTTTTTGCTCAGACCAGAGGATGCCATTGGCATCGTCACCACCCAAGTCAAGCTGATTGAGCAGGCGTGAAGCACCGTCTGTGACGAAGCCAACTTGAGTTAAGTCGATCGCCAATATTTCTGGCGATGGCAATTCCTGAATCGGTTTGCGTTTTACGGCGCACCGGGTGAGATTTGTATTGGGCAGGGTTGACCGGCTTAGGTTTGAGCAGTTTGGCGGCGCGTTCATCAAAGTGCATTGGATATACTCTTAAACAGTTCAGGGCATAGGCAGAAACGCCCAAACCTACGCCTAGAATGAAGGTGCAGATAGGTTTTGATAAGCGTCGATACAGAACTTGAGCGTAGGTATATTGAAAAAAACCTAGAAAAATCAAGTACTTAAATAACATCAACGAAATCAACAACTTACAAAACGCGGGTGTAGTTCAATGGTAGAACGCTAGCTTCCCAAGCTCGATACGTGAGTTCGATTCTCATCACCCGCTCCATACACCTGTTGTAAGCCCTTCAAAACGCCCTGCGCTCCCCCATCACTTGCGCCTGCTGTTGCACCAGTTTTTCTATTGCGGCAATCTACTGCGTATTCCCTCCACCTCACAGCGTGACTTTTGCCCGCAGGAATGCACGCAAGCCGGGCGCACAATCCTTACTCCACCCCGTTTTTCAAGGAAATGAAATGCTTATTGCCGCCAAAGTCATCGCCGCACTGGTTTTTTTCATCCATGTTTACATCTTTTTGCTGGAAACCGTGCTGTTTAAGAGCCGGGGCCGCAAGGTGTTTGGTCTGAGCCGCGAGCAAGCCGACATGATGGCACCTGCCATGTCAAACCAAGGCTGCTACAACGGCTTTCTGGCCATTGCACTGGCTTGCGGGTTCTTGCTGCCCGATACCGCGACCGCACACGCATTCACCGTCTATGGATTAGCCTGCGTTGCCATAGCAGGCATCTGGGGTGCCTGCACAGTTCACATCCGAATTCTGTTTGTACAAACCGTACCTGCGGCCTTGGGTTTGGTGGCGCTGTATTTGGCGTGAACACGTGGAGCAAGAGCGCGACCTGTCCACCCAGCGCACCCGATTGGCGAAGGCCCGATCTACCCTGATGGAGACCCATCAACCTGATTCCATTTCTAAATCATTCGTGTCTAGGCGCGAATCCGCAGACAGTGCAGACGCACGGCAAGGTGTAGCCTGTCTGGACAATCAGGTTTGGCATCAACGGCAAAACCAGGGTCAAAATATACCGTTTACGCACGTGAAATAAGCGTTTGTAGCTATCAAAATAGTAGTATAAATGGCACTTGAATTGCTTATTTTTACAACCCAGTCGTCAAAGGAAACGCATAACTTGACACCTTTTCCACTTTAAATAGGTGAAAGAAGCCTGTTGGCCAAATGCGTTTTGAAGTCTCTTTTCGTATGGACAAACATGTGAACAATTGTCTGTTGGCTGTCGAATTCATAAACAACCCGTGTTTGTCTTACGAGGATTTTTCTGAAGTTGTCAAAGCCTAATCCGGCAAGTTCCTCGACCTGTGTACCAAGCATCGGATTGATTGTTATGTGCTGGATGGTGTTTTTAAATTCATTATTGACCTCCGCCCAAACTGAGTCGCCGAAATGCTTCTTGACATATTTCTTGATTTCACGAAAGTCTGATTTGGCTCCATCAAGGATGACTGCATTGCGTGTCATGCTTCTGCGTCCATTTCACTGAAGAAATCATCCGCTGATTGAAATTTCCCTTCCTTGAGATCCTTTCTGCCAAGATTCAAAAGTTTGAGCAACGCCATGGTTTCCTGCTGCCTTTCGTATTCTCCAATGTCCATGACAACCATCTTCGCCTCCCCGTTTTGAGTGATGATGATTGATTCAGGGTTGGTTGCAAACTCTTTAACAATATCTGCAGCATTGGATTTGAGGTACGAAATGGGTTTGATTTGTTCTGCCAGGGACATAAATACCTCGCTTGAGTTGATCCGGCCAAATATAGTCAAAATTTAGACATCGGTCAATTTTGAGTTCAAAAACGCCTGACAAACTCACAGGGGAAGCGATACAGACTATGAAAACGCTACAAAATCAGGAGCGACTTGCGCAGGTAGGACGTGCGTGAATGGCATATTTGATGGGAAGAAATGCTGGAGAAAAACAATAATGAAACCAAGACGTGCGGGGAAGCTGGTGGAGGCCAACTGGGTGAGCGACTTCTTGGGCTCTGGCGAGAAGCAATGCAGTTTGGCGCAAAAGACGGTGCTTAAAATTAGCCTTTGACTGTAGGTGGATGCATTGCTCAGGAGCCAGCGCGTTTCTGAGCGTGCAGCTCTAATAAATTTATACATATTCATCACTATGAGCTACTCCATCATTATTTGGGACAACGATCGGGCCGAGCACAAGGTATGGTTCCCCAAAACCCTCAGCGTGGTAGGCGAAGCAATTGACCACCTGGCAAAGGAGACGCCCGGCCCCAACGTTCGCTTTGAACGCCTGGCCCAACATTTGCTAAAACACTTCCCCTTGCCCCCCAAGGAACCCGGCCCCAACGCAAGCCAAGAAGAGCGAGATGCCTACCAAGATGCCGAAGAGTCCGTGTGGTGTAACGACCCCGTGCAAGAGGTGCGTGAACTGCACGGTGCCTTGTGGCAGCCCGACATTTTGAACGCGCTGGCGCCACAGTTTTTAAGCGTATTGATCCCCATGGCGCGCGCCCTGCACCTGGATGTGCTGGATGACACTGTGGGCATTTATTACCCGGGCGATAGAGACTACGGCAAAGTGGTTCCCGCAGAGCGCACCGATGTGTTGTATGCGCTAGACCCCAGTGCAGCCACCCCGGTGAAATACACGAAGGCCACAGTGCGCAAGTATTTGGCAGAGCGCATGGCCGCAGCCCTGGCCCCCACGGTTTCACCCCAGTAAAGCCCAGCGTTTTTGGTTTTCATTTTGAGCGAAAGATAGAAGGGGTCGGCAAGAGCTATTCGGCTCTGTTGAGGGCTCTGAGCCAGACTACCGCACCTGGATACACATTTCTTCTCGTAGCGATCGAATGAACGAAATTGTGACCAAGGCTTATGGACTGACAAAGCCGGACGTTCCCAATGGTTCCCGTTCTGAAACGTTTACCACCGATCTCGGCGTATTGCGCTACTACATGTGCCCTGCTTGGCAAAGCTCGGTGTCGGGCGATACACACTACTGCCGCAACACGGAAGAGATGGATTGGATGGTGGAAGACCTGCTGCGCCTGGGCTTGCCGGTGCTGGACAAGGCGCGCACCATAGAGGGGTTGAACTGGCTTTACACCGGTGAAGATGGCGAACCAATGTGTTTTATGAGCGTTTGGAATCAGACGACGCATGAGAGGCTTCGTCGCAGATACACAGCGGAAAAGTTAGTGTATGCCCGGCTGGCTGGCAACCCGCGCTTTGAAGAAATGGTTGACTATTTGAGCCAACCCTTGGACGGCACCATGGCGAAAAGCAGCCCTGAATCTTTCAGGAAGATCGTTGACTTCTGCCGCAATGTATTGCAGCCCCCAGGCACCGGGCCGGCGTGATGCCGGCTGTGGGGAATAGCGCACAGGCTTGGGGAGTGGCGCACTGCGCTGAATTGCAATGAGTGTTGACGAGTTGAAGACTATGAAAACGCTACAAAATCAGGAGCTGCTTGCGCAGGTGGGACGTGCGGTTACGGCATATTTGAATGGAAGAATGTACCCAACACCGGGGTCGTTACTGCCGACTGGTCCACACCCTCAATGCCCAAGCGGCCACGCCACAACAGTTTTGGCCAAGCCCGGCATCTTCACCTTCGGCAAGGTCTCCCGGTTCATCACCGCGTCCAACTCCACCAGATCGTTCAAATGCAGCAGGTGCGCTGTGATGGCGTACACCTCGTCATCAAGGAGGCTTTTGGGTGCGTAGTGCGGCATGGCGCGGCGCACATAGTCAAACAGGCTGGTCGCATAGGGCCAGCGCGCGCCGACCGACTGCACCAGCAAGGGGTATTTCATGACGCGCAAAAAGCGAAACGGGTCGCTCCAGCCGATGAAGCCCTCAGACCCCGCCAGCCGCGCCGCCGGGCCTTCGATGCCTTTGGTGCCATGACAAAGCGCGCACTGCTCCGCGTAGAGCTTGGCACCTTGCGCCACACTGCCCTGCCCTGGCGGCAAGTTTCTTCCGTCCGGGAAAATGGTGATGGCGTAGCGCTCAATTTGCGTTGCCTCAAGCGGCAAGCCCAGGCCAATCAGGGTGGGTGTCTGAGCCTCGTTTTCGGCCCGCGCCACGGCGGACATGAGCAGTGCCAAGCCCAGAACGGCCACCAAGCCCTTGCGAATCAAACGCTCACGCATAGCTGTTCTCCACCAGGCCGTCGGAACCAACCCGCCAGACCTGAATGGCGTTGTAATGGTGAAAAGAATGCATGGCGTACTTGCGTTTCCACTCGCTGCGCAGCGGCTGGGTGCAACCCAGCGCATCGGTGGCGCGGCTCATCAAGGTGGCTTTTTTGCCATTCCACTGCCACGGCAGGGTGAAGCGGGTGAAGGCGCGGTCCAGCACCGGCCCCTGCAATTGCGCCTGGGCCCAGGTGCTGCCGCCGTCCACCGAGACTTCCACTTTGGCAATGCGCCCATGGCCGGACCAGGCCAGACCGGCGATTTCGTAAAACCCTTTGGTCTCGGGCAGCCTTTGCATGCCGGACGGATGGGTGATGAGCGATTTGACATCCATGTGAAACGCAAAACGCTCGATCTGGCCGTCGCTCAGAATTTGGGTGTACATGCCCGACTCGTCCTTGGTGTAGGCCGGTGCGTCCACCACTTCCAGCCGGTGCACCCATTTGACGTTGACGTTGCCCTCCCAGCCGGGCATGAACAGGCGCATCGGGTAGCCCTGCGACGGGCGCAGGCGCTCGCCGTTTTGGTACAGCGCAATCATGCCGTCCTTGAGCAAGGCCGAGACCGGCAGGCTGCGGCTGTGCGAACCGCCGTCCGCGCCCTCCACTACCACCCATTTGGCACTGTCTTTCAGGCCCGCCTCGTTCAGCAAATACGACAGAGGCACGCCGGTCCACTCCGAGCAGGACACTTCACCGGCCAGATCACCCAGGGTTTGATTGAGCGCCGTGGGTGACAGGGCGTTGGCGGCTGAATTGCCAGCGCACTCCATGAAGTGAATCCGGTTGACCATGGGGTAACGCATCAATCGCTCCAGATCAAAACGCAGGGGCCGGTCCACCAGCCCGTGAATCATCAGCTCATGGCGCTCGGGCGCAATGTCGGGCAGGCCGTTGTGGTGCACCGAAAAATGCAAGCCGCTGGGGGTGATGATGCCGCGCTGGTGCTGCAAGGGCGAGCGCCAGATGGCAAAACCGGCAGTCTGCGGTGCAGTCTGATATGGCAGGCGTTGAACCGCCTGCTCATGGGGTGACGGCTGACCATAGGCCAAATCAGTGCCCCCGAGGGTTTTCATGGCATCGGGCATTCGGGCACCGATGGGCTCTGAGTTTGCCGCCCCTGCCAAGCCAGCCATACCCGCCATGCCAAAGCTCAGACCACTTCGCATAAACGAGCGTCGCCCCTGCCGAGAGCCGCCCACACTGGCTTTGAAACCTGCATTCGAATTCATTCACACACTCCAGTCGCACGGCCCACGTTGACCGCAGCGCGAGTGTGGGGGATGCGTCGATTCACCGCATTAACGCTTGTTAACGCCGCCAAGTTTTTTTGCCTCACGCCCAACACCCAAGGAGAGCAGCGCCACTTTTGAGGATCAAATTGGCCTTTACCGCATATAAAACAAGCGCGAGCAGCTATAAATACAATAGCAATTATTGTGCTTTTCCGCGCTTTAAACAGCTCTGGGCCTGCTGCAAACGCTGCGCCACAGTGCCGGTGAGCAAGGTGTAGAGGATCGATCTGCTGGCCAGCTCTTGCACATACCAAGCGTGTTGCTGATCGCGAAAGGCTGCGTCACGGCGGGTGCCGTCCTGCACAAAGTCAAAGTCCGGCGCGCACAGCATGACGTGGGCATAGTGGCGCTGCGCCAGGCTTGTTAACTCCGGTGCCACGCTGCCAAACATGGCCTGGCTGTAAAACAGGGTGGTGAGCGCCGAGGTGTCGCAAAACAAAAACCGGTTGGCGGCGCAAGCCAGTTCTTCCTCTCGTTGCCATTGCTGACGGCCAATCTCCAGCATGTCACTGAGCACCAGCTGGCCGTTTTTGCGCTCCCACAACTCGCGGCCATACTCCGGCACCCAGACTGAGCCGTGGTGCTGCGCCAGCGCTTGAGCCAGCGTGGTCTTGCCGCTGGACTCGCCCCCCAGAATGCACACCCGCTCCACAAAGCTCGCATACACCGCAGGTGACAGGAACTGGCGGTTCTCGTGCGGACTCAAGCGCACGCGCGTGCCCGAAATTGGCACTGCGCTGCGGCCAGGGTCAATACACACGTGTTTCACTGGCGGTGCGTTCGGCACGATCTTCTGGAACTGCGCCGTCAAGACTTGCGCAAAGCCATCGCCATAGGTTTCGCTGGTGAAAACAGCGTCCACCGTTTTGCCCAGAATGAACCTACACAGCCAGGCGACAAAAAGACGGTGATCATCGTCTGGCGCGTCGTTGTGGGGCAGCGTGGGCGCATCGGCAAAGCCCAGGCGCTGGCAAAGCTGGGCCAGATGCGCGTTGTCAATCACCAGGGTGGTGGCTTTGGGGAAGCCCTGGGTCAGCCAGCGCTCGCGGGTGGCGCGGTCGCAGTGCTCAAACTCGGGCTGGGTGTAGTTGATGATCAGAACTTCATCACAGGTCGACAAGGCGCGCTCAATCACCGTTTCGTGGCCACGGTGCAGCGGGCAAAACTTGCCCACCACCAGGCCGCAGCGAAACGGTTTGCTCACAGCGGCGTCGCCCCAGTGCTTGGCCCTGCCTGCGCCCTGCGGTGCCACCACCACCATGAAACCAGGGCATTGACCCAATAGGCAGCGTACAAAATGGCGGTCAACTGCAGCCCACGGCTGGCATACAAGGGCACGGCAATGGTGTTGACCAGCAGCCAGAAGGCCCAGGTTTCGATTTTTCTTTGCATCAGCAGCAATTGCGCAATCACACTAAAAACCAGCACCGCCGAGTCCACAAAAGGGGCGTAAGCATCCGTCCAGGCGTGCAGCATGGCACCGTAGGTCAGGGTCGCTGCCATGCCGCCCAGCACACAGCGCATCAGCAGGCCCAAGCCCGCATTCGACACGGCCAAAGGCTGGCCTTGGGCTCCGCGCAACCATTGCCACCAACCAAAGCCACTGGTCAGCACAAAAAAACCTTGCAGGGCTACGTCAGCATAAAGCTGGCTTTGATAGAAGAGCACGCCAAACAGAAGGCACCCAATAATGCCAGTCCACCAGGTGTGTACGCTGTTGCGCCCGGCCAGCACAATGGAAACAGTAGCCACCGCGTTGGCGGCGATTTCAAGCTCGGAAGTCATGCGCCCGCCTCCACCAGATCGGTGGTGTACTGCACGATCTTGTCCTGCATCGCAATCGCTTGCACGTCCATCAATACATCCCCCAGCAAGGGCCGCAGCGCCAGCAGCGCCGCCGGGCCCAGCGCCAAAGCAGAGTGACTTAGCCGCAGCGTCAAGCTGCCATCGGCCCGCTGGTGCAGGCCAAACTGCGGCAGTGCCAAAGCGCCCAAGGCGTGGGTGACATCGATGTTGTTCACCCATTGCCCCTGTGCGGTGCGAAAACGCACCGGAGGGCGGCCCGACAAACCAAGTAAAACAGGCGTGGGGCCAGCACAGGACAAGGCGGCGTAGTCACCGGTGCGGTAGCGCAGCAAGGGCAGGCAGAAGTTGAAGCCACCAGTCAGTGTGATTTCACCGCGCTCGCCGGGTGGCATGCGGTGCCCGCTCGGGTCCAGAATTTCCACCAACAAGCGGTGCTGCAGCAGGACGTGCCCATTGACTGCAGGGTCAAACACCGCCACCGGCCCCACTTCGTTGAGCGAATAAATATCCAGCACCGGGCAGGCAAAACGCGTCTCCAGGGCCTGACGCAGACCGGGCAAAAGCATCATGGACACCGACAGCAGCGCGCGTGGTTGCAGCTTGACCGTCAAGCTGAGCAACTCGGCAAAGGAGATCGGGTCCCCGGCAATGATTTCCGGGGCCATGGCTTCAAGGTAGGTGCAGCGGTCTTGCGGCGCGTGCCAATCGAGCGGGTGCAGGTTGACCTTGGCCAGGCCGGATTCGCCCATCAGCGGTGTGACCGAAGTGTAGGTAAAGCATTTGCGCTGGTAGCCCAGCAACACCACCCCCACCTGCCCGCTGCCATGGCGGGGTTCCACACCAAAGCGGCGCAAGGCCCGCAGGTGATAGGCCAGGTAGCGCCCTGCCACCAACGGATGTGAGGCAATCAGCAAGGGGTTGCCAGTGGTGCCGGTGGTGCGAAAGTTGATCAGGCGGTCCACTTCCACCCAATCTGGCACAAAGCGGGCAATGTCGGCGGCCAGATCTGCGCGGCAGATGGTGGGCAGGGCTTCAAACGCCTGCCCCCCTGCGCCATGGCCGCCGCCACAGCGCAGGGGTTGGTAGCCCCGGTAAGCGGGTACGTCTCGGCAGGCATGGTTTACAAAGTCATTTAGCCAGGGTGGCTGCCCGCCCTCGGGCCAGCCAGGGGTGGCTGCCAGCACCTCCTGGGTGTAGCCGCGCAAGGACTCCACTTCTTGCGCCGTGAGCCGGTTGCCACTGTGGTTGCGAAAAATGGGGGCCGCCGGGTGCTCACGCATGAAATCCAGCGTGCGCCGCCCCGCTTCGCTCAGGGTTGGGTAACGATCGGCTTCGCGGGTGGGCGCGTCAATGAGCGCGTCAGGGTCAGGTGCTTGTGCAAAGTGGCTCATTCCCGCGTCCACTTGTCAGCCGATTCTTCGGCGGCCTTTTTGACGAGTGCTTCGCGAATGGCACGGGCGCGGCGCTCGGCCTCGCGGCTGGCCTCCAGCAGACGGCGGCGCTCGGTGCCGCTGATGCCGGACAAGCGGTCTGTCGCTTGCGCCAGCGTTTCATCGGCCGGGCGGTAGTCCAGCCGTGCCAGCACCACCCGCGCCAACTCTTCGCGACGATCTGCGTCAAAGGCAAAATTGGCCGCCGCGCTACTCGCGGCAAGTTCGGCAACGGTCTCGTCCAGCAGGCGCAAAACGACGTCTGGCAAAAGTTGCTGCGTCATAAACCAGGGGTCGTACAGCAACCACACCGCAATGCGTACCAGTGTCAGCCGGTTACGCTGCGATTTGTCTGCACTGCGGTGAAAGTGCGCCAACTGCGCCGCCGTGGCCCTGGCCCCCAACGCGCCCAACAGGTCGTTGACCAGCGCGGCCTCCACCGTGGCAGCGGCTGGGTCAGAGGCTGGCTCGTCCAGAAAGTCGGGCGGCGTCTCGGCGAGCCGCCGGGTGAGTGTTTCAAGTGCTGGTCCGATACGTTGCATGGTGTGCAATATTTAAGCAATGAATTTGGGAAAGACCTGGGTCGAAGGACAGTCGCTGCAAGCCAGCGCGCTTTGGTGTTGGCGTAGCGCAGCAAAGCGTTGGGGTAGCGCCATGAGGTCGTCAGCCGAAGACAGCTCGGCCATCGGCACCGACCACTCGTCAAGGCTGAAGCTGCAGGGTGCCAGGCGGCCGCTTTCGTCCAAAAACAAAAACCGTTCACCGGGGGCGCAATCCGTGACTTCAATGCGCTGATTGTGCACACTGGCTTCAATACGTTTCAGATACGCCGCGCTGCCGCACAGCTTGACACCGCGCTGTGCCAGGGCATCGCGCAAAGGCGGCACCAGGGCGGCCAACTGGGCCGCGTCTTCGGGGCGCAGGCGGTGCGAGGGAAAAAACTCCGGGCGATCGCGACCGCCTAACTGGTTGAAGGTGATTTCCACCACGCCCCAGTCCGCCAGGGTATGGCACAGCGCGGCAAACATCGGCAAATTGTTGTGCATCAACACCGTATTGGCCCGCAGCCGCAGGGGCCTGCCCTTCACACCAAGTTCATCGCGCGCATCTGCCAGCGCACGGGTGGCGCGCTGCAACTGCGCCCAATTGCCGGGGGCACCGCGCACGCTGTCATGAAATGCGGCAGGTCCATCAACGCTAAGGGTCAACTCGGAAAACGTCTCCAAAATTTGCCGCTGCACGTTGGCCCGATGCAGGGTGGTGCCGTTAGTGGTCGCACTAATAGAAAGACCATGATCCCGCTGCAGCTGGCGCGACACCTCGAACACAGCAGGCCACAACAAGGGCTCACCGCCAATCCAGCTCACCATGACCCGCTCGCCCGTGCTGCGCTGGTAGTCCCCCAGCACGCGCCCGAACGCCAGTACCTCCTCCCGCCCAGCCACCCGCCGGGGTCGGTCAAGGCGGCGATCAAAGGCGCAAAAAGCACACGCCAAGTTGCAAAGCTCGGTGACACGCCAGACAACAATCATCCTAGATTCCTCAGTTGGACACGCCGGAGTGAGCCGTTGGCGGCGAGTCCGGGTAGGCGCGACAACGCAGCAGGCTACTGCCTGCAAGGCGGAGCAACACCCCCGGGCGCGTCGCCAGCGGCTCAATCGGGCGTGTAGCGCTCTCACCCAAATGGTGAACCTTGTCGAAGTCAAAATATTCAATGTTCATGCGGACTTATTGATGAAATCAAGCGGTCAACTGAGGAATCTAGGATCATGGGTGCGCCCCCGCAACCGGGGCTGCACCCTGCTGGTAATGCCGCTGGCTAAAGGCGCGGGCAAAGGCCATCAGGTCTTCGAGCTGCACCACGGCATGAATGTCCCAGCCCTGCTCGGTCTGGGCGCGTTTGATGGCGTCGAAGCTTTGCCAGCGGTTATTGGCACTGGCCCAGTTGGCTGGCAAGTTCAGGGCCATGGTGCCGCCCGCACGCCCCACCGCCAGCGCATGGGCGGTAATATCCCAGCCACTTTGCCCGCGCTCGTCGTTGTCAAACAGGGTGCTGATGCCATCGTCGGAAATTTGCAATATATGAACAGGCCGATCCTGCGAGGTGCGCGCTGCAAAGGTGTCACGCAGGCGGTGCACCGGGAAACAAGTGGCACCACCATAAAAACCGGTGAGCACACGCAAAATATCGTTTTCATCGCGCACAAAACCCTTGGTGTGCATGAACTGGTTTTTGCCACTCCACAGCGTCACTTGCACGCGAGAGCCCGCACGCAGCGCCGACAGCGCGATCACCGCACCGGCCAGCGCCATATAGGAAATATTCACCTGCGGGTTGGGCATGGAGCCTGAACTGTCCACGTACATATCCAGGTCAACTGGAATCCGGTCTTGTTCGCGCGCAGGCTCAAAGCCATACACGCGGCGCACGGTGGTCAGGCCAGGAATCGGCCGGGGCGACACCATGCTGGACTGCAGCCAATCGAGATCGTCCAGCGCGTCACCAATGTCCCAAGGCTCCAGGCCTTCCATTTGCGGCTCGGGTGACTCGGGGTTGACCCGAGTGGGAAACGGCACCAAATAGGGAAGCGCGCGCTCGCGGTAATAGCGCACCGCCATGTCGTGGTCGGACAAGGCCACACCGGCCGCCTTGAGGATTTCACCGTATTCAAAAGGATCGCGGGCCTGGCCCTGCCCTGGCCCTGTTTTTGCATTCTGCGCTGGGCTGGCTTGGGCAGTTTCACCCTCCCCGGTCACCAAAGGGTCTTCGCAGGGATGCACGGCGTCGCCGAGTTCATCGGGTTCGATCCCTACGCCGCCTGACGGCGCACTACCCTGGGCCGCGTGGCGTGTGTCCTGCAGGTAGCGCAGCGGCCCCAGCGCATCCTGATCTTCCACCAAGTAGGCCAGCAACAAGGTGGCAAAGCTGCCTGCGCCGCGCATCCAGTCCTTGGCATAAACACGGATCAGCCGGGCACCCAGCCATGCGTCCGTCTCCAGCCGCTCAAACCGCTTGGCCAGGCTTTTTGCATCGCCACTGCCCAGGCTACCCGCGTCCAGCCGCCACAGGTTTTCGTAGATGCGAAGGTACAGCGCCCAAACACCACTGGTGTGTGCTGCATCTGCCGCATTGGGTTGGCCTGCCGCCTTGGCCAGCTGGCGGTAAATATCGGCCATGCGCAAGCCCGCTTGGCGCTGCAGCCGGTCGTTGATGAACAGGTCGGTGTACAAATTGGCCACCATGGGCGCGTGGCGCTCCAGCGTGGGCAAGGCCCGACGAATGCGCGCCAGCAAACGAAACTGGTCGGTGACGTTGCCGGGTGCCAAAACATGGTGGCCAATTTCATGCGCCAGTACCTCGACACCATAGTCTTCCAGGTGCAGGTCGCGCACGGTTTCAAGGTCAATCACCACGCTCTGATCCACCAGACGGATCATGGCAAAGCTGCCGCTCAACCCTTCTTGACTGGCCTGCAGGCGTGAGGTACACAAGCGGGCATCATGCAAGCGGGTGTACTTGCTCCACACAGCCAGCGCCGCAGGCCAGGCCGCACGCCAGCGTTCGATCAAGACCGGCTTTTCGGTCTGCACAGGGGCGGCACTCACGGACATGGGCGCGCAAACAGACGAATGGCAAAGGTGTAGGGCGAGGTCACGGCCACGGTATGGGCGTTCCAGGCCAGGGCAAGGCCGTCCGGTGGCAGGTCCAGTGCAATCGAATCGTCACCCAGTAACAAGGTTGCACCGCGCAGTTGTGGCGCGTGGGCCGCATCCTTCAATCTGGGCCGCGCAGACTCATCCGGCTCCGACGGCAACAACACAGCACCGAAAGCATCGGCCATCAGCAACAGGCAACGGTCAGCACTTTGGACGCCGAAGCCTTCGCCACTGGCCCACACCCTGGGTGGCTGGCTAAAGGTGCCGCCCAAACCGGTGAACTGGCCCACCTGTACGCAGCGTTCGGTGGGCCGCAACTGCGGCTGAACGTCACTTTGCGGCAACCACCAGGGATCGGCAGCAAATCTCGCCCGAACATCCTCCCAGCGCGCGTCGGGGCCGGCCCCGACGGCTGCCAAGGCTGTGGACTCTGGCAGCAGATCGGCCGCCTCCAGGGCACCGCGACGGTAGTGGGCAAAGCCGCAACGCCAAGCGGTGATTTGACCGAGCGACCGCAGGCAGGCCATTGAGTCCACATGGTGTGACAAGGCCACCATGTCCGCAAGCCACTGCGTGGTGCGAACGCCAGGCACTTTGCCCAAAGACACGGCGGCATTGCTCAGCGCCCCCAGCAGTTCAAGCGGCTGCGCGGCCAACAGCTGCGGGTATTTGGGTGCCAGTTCCGACCACACCCGGTCCATCAAATCGCTGCGGGCACCCGGGCCTGCCAAGCCCTGCGCCACCAGCTCCAAGGCCATGTCGTAGGCCACCAGTGCAACTGAAAAAACGTGCTCGGGCAACACCTGAGCCACCGAACACACCACCGGGTCAACGCGGGTGGCCAAAAACGCCGCAAAGGCGGCGGCATCGAACGTCGGATAGCGGTGCCTAGCCTCGGCCACGCGGGCATTGAACTGGGTGCGACCGGCAGCCAGCACCCGAGCAAAGGGCTCGGAAATGCTCATTTGTGGTGACTCATTTATTGCGACCTCACCCAGTGCAGGTAGTTTGTATAGCGCTGGTGCAGGTACTTGAGCTTCAAAAGGTCGTCGTACAAAGGGCCGTAGAGCTTGCGCCCCTTGACGCGCTGATCCACCAGCCGTTCGATGGTGGCCAGACGGGCGCGCGTCTCACGCTCACTCACCCCGTCCAGCCCCTGGCTGAACTGCTTGGAGAGTTCCCCAACCGGGTCTTCACGATCCAGATTGAGGCGGTTGAACTCCTCATTGGACAGATCGAACAAACGGCGCAGCCAACTCAAACGGTCGGTGCGGTAGGCGCGGTGCTCGGGCAAGGCAAAAAAGGGCGCGTCCAGATCGGGCTGCAGTTTGTCGTGCAGCACAAACGGCAGTACCTGGCGCACATCGTCCAGATCAACCTGGGTGTTGCCCCGAAAAAAGGCCAGTGCCTTGGCAAACACCAGCAGCGTCATCAGATTTCGCACGGACAGGCCGTTGCGCGTTTGGCAGCCCAAATCCTTCAGGCGGTCACGCCCTTCATCAGCCGCCACCGCCTGCGCCCAATCGGTGCCAGACAAGCGCGCCGTGTCCTTGGTCATGTACTCAAACTGGCCACCGGCGGTTTCCATCAGCTCGAACTGGCTGGTAAAAAACTCCAGCCGGTGGCGCACCGCCTCGGGCACCTCCACCTGGCGAATTTCCTTGCCCATGCGATCAATCTCTGCTTCGGTAAAGATGATTTCACGCGGCACCATTTCTTCAGGGCGCACATTTTCTTCAATGCGAATCAGCAGTTCACCCAGAAAGCTGGGGTTAAAGGCCAGCGCCTGCACGATCACATCAATGCGGTCGCGCAGCGCTTCGATCACCTGGTAAGTGCCGCCGCCCTGGTCGTCGTTGGCCGTGAGAAACCAGGCCGAATCGGGGCACTCAAACACATGGTTTAGGATTTCGGCGTAGTTGTCCCCCATCACCGTCAGCAAGGCGCTTTGGGTGCGGGTGGGAATGCGGTTGTATTCGTCAATGATCTTGACCCGCATGGACAACCAGCTGCGCCAGGCAATGCGAATGTCATCCATGCTTTGTGCACTGACCAGATCCGCTGGCAAGGGGTTGCCCAGCAGGTCGGCCACCGTCATCTGAGGGTGGCCATGCTGCATCGCCCGGCGCACCTCGCGCACCGGGTAACCCGCCAGCACCGACATCAAAATAGCGCTTGCAGTTTTACCCCGGCCCGGCCCGCCCACAAACAGGCACTTGCGCCGCGTGGCAAACGTCAACAGCGGCAGCAGGACAAAGCTCGAATAGCTTTGGGCCGAGGGCAGCGTCAAGGGGCGCTTGCTGTCCCCCACCAAGTAGGTCTGCGCCGGGCCATCGTTGTATTCGATGTCGTAGTGGGGGCTGATGATGGCGTTGTTGACGATCCAGAAATAGGCCTGCCTGAGCTTTTCATCAAGCGGCTGCTCGCCTGCCGCCTGGTCAGGCTCGTTCTGAATCGGCCCCCGGTACAGATCGGCAACATCAAACTGCTTTGACTTGACCGCAGAGCGGGGATTGGTGGGCGCCTGGGACACCCGTTTGAAAAGGTTGAATGCAAGCATGCAAATCAGTATCGCAGTTTTGAGGGTCCTGAATCAGCTTGGCTGGTGCCGACACGCGGTTTGACCCGCGTAGTTTTCAATTTAGGGATGCGGAAGTTGCCAATGTACCGCTATTGGGCGGTGCTGGCGGGATGCAGTGCGAGGCGTCCTGAGTGCCATGTGGCCATGCCACATAAGCGAAGGGGAACGAAGCAAGGAGCCCGTCAGTACTGTCTAAAACGGTATATTGGTAATTTCTGCATCCCTCATATATGAAATTGGCCAATTGCGCATTCAGAATAAGCGGATATAGCTATACTTTTTATAGCATTCACAGCCAATTTCTCGATTCTGGGTGCGTAGCGGTGGCTGTAGAGGCTGCCAACTGGACTCTTGATTAAAGAGAAAAAAGTCCGTCGGCAAATTTAACTCCCCGCAGCCGGCTTCGAAGCAAGCGCGGGCAACGGCTGTGGCGAACTCGCAGTTACGTGCAAGGCAGTTTCACAACTCTGAAGGTTAGTCAGCGGACGTTCATGGCGTTCGGAAAAGACTAATTGCTGCCGGTCACGTGGTACAGCTGTAAGTCAAGTCCGCAGCGTTTGCGGACCATGCTCGCACAGGTTTGTAGTGGCCGATGACACCGGGGCAGATGGCTCCGCTCATGTCCCCCGGACCGGACTGCACCCGATCCTCCTCCTTTACTTCGCTACACCATCCACCCCGCCGTCACCGTCAGCCGACAATGCGTATGCGCAAACTCTCTATAACAATCGGCGAATGACCAACAACGGTTGAAGACTCAGGCTGGCGTGGCGTTCAGTGTAGTGAGGTCAAGGAGGAGACCGCAAAGCGGTCGGGGGACACGAACGGAGCTCAATGCCACGTCGGCCTCAGTGTCCTGCTGTTAGAACGGCGGCTGCTGGCCTGCTGGAGTCATTCACGGCCAAAAACCGAATAACTCCTGACGCTGCGATGCGGGGCTACGTTTATCTCTATTGCTGACTTTCCATTTTGCCGCTGCCTCACCTAAAA
Organism: Candidatus Rhodoferax bjergmarkensis; assembly: GCA_016708345.1. Taxonomy (GTDB): domain Bacteria; phylum Pseudomonadota; class Gammaproteobacteria; order Burkholderiales; family Burkholderiaceae_C; genus Rhodoferax; species Rhodoferax bjergmarkensis. Next base: position 357,960 of record JADJFX010000002.1, on the reverse strand, counting down.
ACCTCGTTCATCTGCCATTTCCGCGCGTTTTCAGGCCGCCGAACACAGACCCCGGCAGACTTCTTCATGTTGCCACATTATGCGAAATCAACAAGTTAGCTGAACTTGTTCCGACAGACTTTGTTTTTCCTGATCACTTTTTTTGGAATTTTTCCTCAAAAACGTCTTGACCAGCTCAGCGCTCAGGGCGCAATACCTTGGCGACCGGGTTGTGGCGCAGGCGAAAGGCGTCAGGCATGCCGGAGCCCAGCAGCGGGCGCAGGTACATCCGGAAGGCGTCGGTGACATCGGTGCCACTGGCGGCAATAAATTCATCTTCCATGACCCTTGTCTTGCCAGCCACGGCCTGGAGCGGCAACAGTTCATAGTCAGCCGAGTAAAACCCTGTGCGTTTGATGGCCACCGATCCGTCACGGTCGCCCCACATGGCGTACTGCACGGCTTTCTCGCCCACTTCGCGCGCCTCGCGCTGGTCAACATCCGACACACAGCCGATGAATGAGCGCTGCAAATAGCCAAAGGTGTCCCCCCGCACGCGCTTGATCTTGAGCTTGGTTTTGATTTCTTCGCACAATAAATCAGCCAGCGCTCCATTGCCTGATAGCTGCACGTTGCCGTGGGCGTCATGCTCCAGATCCTTGGCCAGTAAAGTGGCAATCGGTGCGCCAGAGGCATCGTGAATGCCCTCAGAAACGGCAATCACGCAGCGTCCATAACGTTCATACGTGTCCTTCACGTCCTGCAGAAATCGTTCCAGCACAAAGGTGCGTTCAGGCAGGTAAATGAGGTGCGGACCATCGTCGTGGAATTTTTTGCCCAGCGCGGATGCCGCGGTCAAGAATCCGGCGTGGCGCCCCATGACCACACCCACGTAAACACCGGGTAGCGCAGCGTTGTCCAGATTGGCTCCGGCAAAGGCCTGCGCCACAAAGCGAGCTGCTGACGGAAAGCCCGGCGTATGGTCATTGCCCACCAAGTCGTTGTCAATTGTTTTGGGGATGTGCATACAGCGCAGCGGGTAGCCAGCTTTTTGCGCTTCTTGGCTGACAATGAGTACGGTGTCACTGGAGTCGTTGCCGCCAATATAAAAAAAATGCTCAATCTGGTGCGCCTGCAAGACCTTGAAAATTTCCTGGCAATAAGCCAAGTCAGGCTTGTCGCGGGTGGAGCCCAAGGCCGACGATGGTGTGTTGGCCACCAGCTCCAAGTTGTGACGGGTCTCTTGGGTCAGATCGACAAAATCTTCATCCACAATGCCGCGCACGCCATGACAGGCACCGTAAATGCGCTCGATCGTGCCAAATCTGCGTGCCTCAAGCGCCACGCCTACCAGAGACTGATTGATCACGGCGGTGGGGCCACCGCCTTGGGCGACTAGTATTTTTCCGGATGCCATGGGCTTCTCCTTGAGTTTCAACACGGGTGACGAGCATTGTGCCTTTGTTACCGTGAAATTGATTAGGCCACCAGAGTGTTTGTTGAATCCGTGTCACCGTTTCGCTGCAGCGCCAACCAGTGCTCAATGGCGGCGGGGTCGTCAAGGGTGCGCAAGGCCAGGTAGGCAACTTCGGCTTGGGGGTAGCGACGGCGCAAAAAGTTGAGCCACTGCTTGAGTCGCCCTGCCTGCTGGCGGCGCTCCAGCCGGGTGCGCACCAGATGCCAAAAATCATCAATCAGCGGGAGCAGGGTTTGCCAAGTGACCTGCAGGGCGGTGCTTGGCGTCATGTTATCGGGGGTGGCAGCGCGAATGGCTAATGCCAAGCCGGGGTCACAAACCATCCCGCGACCCAACATCAGACTGTCGCAGCCGGATATTTCGCGACAGCGCAAGGCGTCCTGCACTGTCCATATTTCGCCATTGGCCACCACGGGGATTCGCACTGCCTCGCGTATGTCTGCCACGCGCTCCCAGTAAGCCGGTGGTCGGTAGGCGTGGGCCTTGGTGCGGGCGTGGACAACCAACTCGCCCGCACCTCCCTCTTCAATCGCTAAGGCGCACTCTACCGCCCGAGAATCATCATCAAAACCCAAGCGCATCTTGGCGGAAACCGGCATATGTGGCGGCACAGCACGGCGCACCGCCGACACAATGGTCATGAGAAGTTCAGGATCATCCAACAATTTGGCACCGCCGCCGTGGCGATTGACCACTTTGGCTGGGCAACCAAAATTGAGGTCGATGCCATCCGGCCCCAAGGCGGCCAGGCAAGCGGCATTTTCTGCCAGACACACCGGGTCAGAACCAAGCAACTGGGCACGCACGGGGACACCGGCATAGGTGCGGCCACCGTTGAGCAACTCAGGAACCACCCGGATAAAGACCCGATCGGGCAGCAATGTGTCGTTAATGCGAATGAACTCCGAGACGCATCGGTCCACCCCACCGACCCGGGTCAAAATGTCGCGCAATACAAAATCCAGCAAGCCCTCCATGGGTGCAAGAAGAATGGTCATAGAGTTGAAAATTAGTAGGCAACTCGTCGGCTGGCGTATTGTGAGAGCACAAAAAAGAAAGGGTTTGCAACTACTTTCATAGCGGCAAACCCTTAATGGTATTGGTGGGATGTGCGGGGGTCGAACCCACGACAAACGGATTAAAAGTCCGCTGCTCTACCAACTGAGCTAACATCCCAACAAGATAAACTTTAAAAATTTATCTTGTTATCAAGCCTTAAATTATAGCTTTATTTTTACCGTTTTGAACAATTAGCCAGAAACTTGATGAAGAATCCATCCGGCCGCACATTGACCAAAGGTTGCCGTCACGCTGACCACGGAACCATAACCATGACAGTTGAGCGATCCATCGCCCACAACTTCACAGGATGCATCCGGTGATTTGACCGCTTCACGGCTAAAGACACAGGAAATATCCATTTTTTTCCCTTCACGAGGAGCGCTGTGTTCCTTGCGCAAGCGGTAGCGAACTTGCGCTAGCAAAGGATCATGGGTTACATGAGCAAGATCGTCTATTTCAACCAGATGAGCATGTCTTTTGCCTCCCGCAGCACCGACCGATATAAAAACTTTTTTAGTGTTTCGGGCCCAAACCGCCATGGACGTCTTTGCATTCACCTGATCGCAAGCATCTATCACAGCACTGACATCAGTGGCCAACAGGGAGGTCCAATTCGTCGGACTCACAAATTCTTCGATACAAGTCACATGACAGTTTGGATTGATGGACTTTATGCGGTCTCGCATGGCGAGAACCTTGGCCTGACCCAAGCTTGTTTCAACGGCATGAATTTGGCGATTGATATTGGACTCGGCAATATGGTCCATATCAATCAGTGTCAGATGACCAACTCCGCTTCGGGCCAATGCCTCAACGGACCAAGATCCGACACCACCTATGCCAACGACTACAACATGTGCGTCCTTGATGCGCTGGGCACCTGAAACACCATAGAGCCGACTCAAGCCAGAAAATCGCCGATCAATGCTCACAAAAATCTGCTATTTGAGACGCAACAGCCGCTCCTTGGCGGTGACTGCAGCTTCTGATTGAGGGTAGGCTTTGATCAAGTCTTCCAAAGTTTTTCGTGCGCCTCGCGAGTCTTTGAGTTCAATTAGACAATTTGCAATTGACAACTCAGCCTCAGGGGCACGCAAATGCGCAGGATCACGCGCAATCAAATCACGAAAATTGATGATGGCTTCTTTGTAGTCACGGGTTGCGTATTGCGCATTGCCAAGCCAAAACAACGCGGAAGGCCCAAAAGCAGTTTTTGGATAACGTTTGATGAAGTCGACGAATGCCGGCTGTGCCTCAGCAAAATCACCTTTTCTAAAAATTGCCAATGCTGCATCGTAGTCCCGTTTTTCCGCAGGTTCGGCGATGATCTCGCGGCCATCAACGATCACTTTGATTGGTTCAAATTGACGCAAACGTTCATCTACGCCTTGGGCAATGTCTTTCTGACGCCGCTGGAGTTCCGCCACGTCACGCACCAACTGCTCATTTAATCCACGCACCTTTGACACTTCCGAGCGCAAGGTTTCAATCTGATTTTGCAATTCAAGAAGACTTCGGCGCAATGAAGCATTTTCCTCAGTGGCCCGCTCTATGGCTTGACTTACACCTTGCTCGGAACTCAAGCGGACTGCATCAACTCGCTGGCGAAGATCGAGTATGGCTCGACGAGCCTCTTCATCGTCAAAAAGTCCTGCCATTGATGCCGTAGCAACCATGCCAAACAGCATGGAAGTGGCCATTAAACGAATATTTTTGAAGCGAATGTTTTTCACAGTACGCACAGACCCAATTACCGGTAACTGATTTCAGCTCGCCGGTTTTTCGCCATTGCAGCCTCATCGGAACCTAGAGCTGCGGGCTTTTCCTTGCCAAAACTGACCGCCTCGAGTTGGTTATCGATGACACCAAGAAGCCCCAACGCACTGCGTACTGCCTCCGCCCTCTTTTGACCGAGAGCCAAGTTGTACTCCCTTCCCCCACGCTCATCGGTGTGCCCCTCAATCACTACTTTGCGACTCTTATCAGCCTTGATGTAACGCGCATGAGACTCGACGACAGACTGAAACTCTGGTTTGATGACAAAACTATCGTAATCAAAATAAACAATCCGCAAACCAGTTGGCATCACTACTTGCTGAGTGGACTTAGCGATTTCTACGGGCGCTACGGTTCCTGTGCTCGTTGAACTCACTGTACTTACTGAACTCACAACGTCGGGCTTCTGCACCGTTGTTGCACCTTTGTCCACGACAGGCACATCGTTAAGTTTTACAGGCGAACCACAGCCTGCTATAAAAAAAGATACACCCATGGCCAATAAAAAGCGTTTCATCAAATTTCCTCCTTAAACTTCATTGAATTTGGTATGGACCCCAGTCGGGTTCACGAATATCACCACTTTGCCCGGCTAACCGTGCTTTCAGTTTACCGTCAAGGGTCGTCGTCATAAGCGCTTCTCGGCCTTGTTGGTGGGTTGCATAAACAATTAGACGACTATTGGGTGCAAAACTCGGACTTTCGTCAGACGAGGTTTCTGTAATTGCACTTGCCACGCCGCTTACAAGATCCATCACATGCAGTTTGAAGGCACCACTTACCCGTGAAATGTAAGCCAGCCAACGCCCATCTGAACTGATGGCGGGAGAAATGTTGTAACTGCCTGTGAAAGTAACTCTCTCTGCACCTCCTCCCGTTGCAGGCATCTTGTAAATCTGGGGAGATCCTCCACGATCGCTGACAAAATAAATACTCTTTCCATCGGGCGTGTATACGGGTTCTGTGTCGATATTGCTTGACTGTGCCAGTCTGCGCGGCTCGCCACCACCCGCATCAATAGAATAAAGTTGCGAGCCTCCATCACGGCTCAAGGTCACCGCCAGTGTGCGCCCATCGGGTGACCATGCCGGAGCGCTGTTGGAACCTTTGAAATTTGCAATCAGACGTCGCTTGCCCGTAACCACATCATGCGTGTACACCACCGGCTTGCGAGACTCAAAAGAAACATAGGCCAATTGACTTCCGTTAGGTGACCACGCCGGAGAAATTATGGGTTCGGGACTTGCCAAAGCCGACTGGGCGTTTTCACCGTCAGCATCAGATACCCACAACTGATAGCGCTGAGCTGCCTTGGTGACATAGGCTATTCGCGTTGAAAAAGCACCTTTATCCCCTGTTAATTTTTCATAGACAAAATCTGCAATTCGATGTGAAGCGAGTCGCAAATCTCCTTGGGTCACAGCGTAACTCTGACCACCTAGGTCTTGACCTCGCACCACATCCCAAAGTCGAAACCGTACATCGTAACGACCGTCGGCCAAACGATTGACACTACCCGAAACCAACGAGTCTGCCCCTTTTTGACGCCAAGCACCAACATCCGGGCGAGTGGTCTCATCCAATACCGCACCACTGGCATCCACATTGCGAAATTGACCGCTTCGCTCGAGGTCTGCAAGCACAATTGAAGAGATTTTTTGCGATGACTCATCTTCTCCACGAAAGATTGAGACGGCAATAGGTAATTGGTTCAAGCCAATGCCGGAAACATCGACACGAAATTGAGCAAATGCGATTGGCCAAGGTCCAAGCAATAAAAACAAAAAGAAAATTCTCAAACCAGATTTAATCATTGTGCTTACAAATTTTTTCAAGTTGAATTTAGTTGAGCCGCGTCACCGTGACGTCGCCTGCCGTGATCAAATCACGCACACCCCTGTCGGCAAGTATCACGCTGGTTTGGATGCGTTGCATGACCAAAGTCCGGTTTTTTTCTTCATTCACACGACTATTTTCCTTGTGCCACAGATGATAAACCTCTGTGGCACAAAAACCGTTCCTGCGCCTTAAACCAGCATTGTGAAGTCGTAACACCAAATCAGCATCTTCATGACCCCATCCTTGAAATGTTTCATCAAAACCATTCACATTGAAAAAGTCTCTCCGCCATACACCGAAATTACAACTTCTGATCTTCTTCCAGCGAAATTTCCTTTCTTCACGAAATGGCGCACTTGGCCATTGCAATAAATGAATTAACTTATTTGCATCACCGGTGACACGCCAACGCAACCAATCGTGCCAATTGGCAGTATGAATATCAACTTCATTGGCAAGAATTTTTTTGGTCAACAACTCGTTTAACAAAACACGACTGCCGTTGACAAAATATCCCTCACTACGCAAAGAGGCATGACCCTCAACAAAGCAAGGATTGGGAATGCAATCTCCATCCATAAAAACGAAGTAGTCAGCAGTGCTTAACCCGCCTGCCAAGTTCCGCGCACGTGAGGCGGTAAAGCCAACATCAGGATGCCATACGTGACGGACCGAACATTTAAATGGCGGCAGCCCAGCTTGCATGGACTCAATCGATGCTTGAGATGAGCCGTCATCGGCAATGATGATTTCATGCCGATCATCACACTGAACAGACAAGCCCCGCAATGTCTGTAACAAACTGTCAGGCCTGTTGTAGGTCAAAACAATGAAAGCAGTTCTTAGGTTGGCGTTCTCATTCATTTGCTGACTTGGTTCCGCAAAATAAGCCAACGTTTCGCATACCGGTAGTAGGTTCCCTCAGCATTGGATATGGCAAGGGCAAGACCTAGCTGACCATCCAAAAAACCTCGCCGTAAAAAATAGGTCCGAAAAAAAGCCCAAACTCCATGCCCTATGGCCCCCCACAAACTGGCACCCTTGCCTGCCTCGACCATGCCTTGCGCGCCTGCTGAAGAATAGCGATTCACTTTTTCTAGCACGGACTCAAAATCTGGAAAGCTCAAGTGAAGCAAATGTGATTTAAGTTTGACCGCAGGCTCTTTCGCAACTAATTTTTCATGCACTAAATCATCAGAAAACCGAGCACAACCACGGCGAAACAACCGGGCCACAAAATCAGGATTCCATCCAGAATGCATCATGTACTGCCCACAATAACTGGACAAACGTGGAATGCTGTAGACACTTTGAGATGGCGAACCAGAAATGATCGATAAGATTTCATTCTGAAGTTCTGGCGTCACTCGCTCGTCCGCATCAATGGAAAATATCCATTCCCCCCCTGCAAGGTCAAGCGCTCTGTTTTTTTGGCGTCCGAATCCGGGCCAATCAAGACTTTGCGACACCTTCGCGCCAAGGCTGCGAGCAATATCAGCCGTGCCATCGGTACTGCCGTTGTCCAGCACGACGACCTCATCCGCAAAACCAAGACTCAAAAGACAATCGGCAATATTTGCACGCTCGTTGCGAGTAATGACAATGGCTGATAGACGCATAGGATGGCCAGGAGTGTAGCAAGTTGCCGTCATAATATCCGCCGTACCCGCCTGTAACGGGTCGTCCCTAGGTGCATAAATTTAGGCATCTTTGCCTGCAAACCCATAGCCGCACTCCCCTTCATGTTGTCTACTACCGATCAACACAAATCAGTTTGGAGCTTTCGCCTGATTATTGTCTGTCTGGCTGCTGTGTCTGTCAGTCTTCCCATGGCATGGATCAGTCTAGCCAAGCTACTGGTTTTTGTTTTTGGACTGGTCTATCTAATCGCCAGTCACATCGAAAAAAGAATTGACACAAGACTACAAGAGCTTTGGTCAGCACCAACGGTGCTACTGATTTTGCTATTTTTCTCTCTGAGCATGCTCTGGTCGACAAGCGAGCAAGAAGTCGCATGGCTGGCGTTTGTGAAGCACGCTAGGATTCTAGAAATTTTATTGCTGGTAAGCTTGATACGCTCGGCACGTGAGGCTCGTGTCGCAATGGCTGCTTTTGCATTAGGTCAATGCTTGCTGTTGCTCAGTTCGTGGTTGCTTGTGGCAGGAGTTGCAATTCCTTGGAAGACAGCTCACATGATTCACCCACTGCAAGGACGATATGTCGTTTTTTCAACCTACCTTGATCAATCCATTATTTTTAGCGCCACTGCTGGGGTTTTATGGCACCTTCGATCCAACCATATCTGGCCACGCTGGACTGGCGGCCTGTTCGCCGCTGCGGCTTTAATTAACGTATTATTTTTACTGGAGGGACGTACCGGTTACGCCGTGGCAGTAGCCGTTCTTTCGCTGGCAGTCATGTGGCAGATGCCAAAACGATTGCAGCTTGCAACATTGGTTGTGACACCAATCGTCGTTTTGGCAGCAATTTATCTTGGATCAAGTCAAGTTCAGTCAAGAATTTCGCAAATTATCCAGGAGAGTCAAACCCATGCAAACCAAGCGGCAAGCGTAAGCTCATCCGGGTGGCGCCTGAATTCATGGCATCGATCACTGCAAGCAATGCAGGCAGAACCATGGCTAGGTTACGGTGTCGGAAGCTGGACCATGACCGTGAAAAAAATTGAAGGAAAAGCTGCGGCGCAGGTTTTTGGCGAAGGCAAGGCCGGCAATCCGCATCAGGAGTATCTTTTATGGGGTGTAGAACTGGGCATTGGCGGCACCTTGCTTCTGCTGGCTTTCATGGGCAGTCTGGTACGAGATGCCTTGCGTTTTGAACGATCCATCGCGCAAGCCACAATGTCGGTGGTGGCCGCCATGGCAGTCGCTTGCATGTTTAACTCAAGCTTGTACGACGCTTTGATTGGTGATTATTTTTGTGTGGCACTTGGTCTTTTGATGGCTCTGGGAGTGAGAACCAAGACAGAAACATCATTTCAGACCAGCACATTGATCCATCCGAAGCATGAGAAAGCTAGCGCGTGACAACTGAATCAAACAAGGACGAACGATCCAGTCCAAATACCAGCTTGTTTAAGCGACTACAACGCTTGAAGCCGTACTTTGGACGTCTTCCTGGCATCTGGTTACTCGTTGGATTGGCCGCAGTCGTTGGATCCGCCACTGAGCCCTTAATTCCTGCGCTGCTTAAACAACTGCTGGATCGGGGATTTCAACAAGGTTCACTGGCAATCTGGACAGTTCCCGTTTCGCTACTTTCCTTATTTGGTGTGCGCGGATTGGCAGGATACATATCGCAAATTGGATTGACAAAAATCACCAACCATGGCTTGTCTCTCATGCGCCAAGCCATGTTCACAAAAATTCTTGAAGCAGATCTGAAACTTTTTACCAATCAAAGCTCAAGCGCTCTTTCCAATACTGTCGTCTATGAGGTTCAAAACGGATCCATCATGCTGGTCAACTCGATTTTGAGCCTGACTCGCAATGGCTTGACTCTGTTGGCGCTGACAGGTTATTTGCTGTATCTCAACTGGAAGCTCACGCTGATCGTTACAGTGATGTTTCCTTCAGTCGCATGGGTCATGCGCGTATTGACCAAACGATTGCACAAGATCACAAAGGCCAGTCAATCCGCAACAGACAGCCTAGCCTATGTGGTTGAAGAAAACGTATTGGCTCATCGAGATATTCGCTTGTATGCGGCTCAAAATTCCCAAGCCGAACGCTTTTCTCATTTAAGTGATTCACTTCGTCATTTAGCGATGAAGTCTACTGTGGCAGGTGCCGCTATGACTCCTATGACTCAGATGCTGGCGGCCATAGCCCTTTCTGCAGTTATCTCGGTGGCATTGGTTCAAAGCGCAAGCAGTGGCACTTCGGTCGGTGGCTTTGTGGCATTTGTAAGCGCCATGCTGATGATCATTGCACCGATTCGCCAGCTGTCCGAAGTGTCCAGTCCGATTACCCGTGGACTCGTAGCACTGGAACGCGGCTTGGATCTGATCGAGTCCACTGCAAGTGAAACCGAAGGATCCTTTTCAAAACAACGAGCCTGCGGTGATATCGAATTTTCACAAGTTACCGTCAGCTATTCACCTGAATCTGCACCAGCACTCAAAGACCTCAGTTTGTCCATAAAATCCGGCGAAACCGTAGCGCTGGTGGGTGCATCTGGTTCTGGAAAGACGACTTTGGTGAACCTGCTTTGTCGCTTTGTTGACAACAGCGCCGGTCACGTTTTACTTGACGGTCAAAATATAAAAGATTGGTCACTCCAATCCCTGCGGGCACAACTGGCATTTGTGAGTCAGCATGTGGTGATGCTCAATGACAGCGTTGCAGCAAATGTCGCGCTTGGCATGCCTATCGACGCTGAAAAAATAAAACATTGCTTAAAGGCAGCTAATTTGACACGGTTTGTTGACGAATTGCCCCAGGGTATCAACACAGTGGTGGGACATAACGCGACGCAACTCTCGGGTGGTCAACGCCAACGTTTGGCAATTGCAAGAGCTTTGTACAAGGACGCACCTATTTTGATTCTTGACGAAGCCACCTCGGCTTTAGATACGGAATCAGAGCGAACAGTACAAGATGCACTGGAGCAGTTGATTAAAAACAGAACCACCCTGGTCATTGCGCACAGACTTTCAACCGTACACCACGCCGATCGCATCGTGGTCATGGATACAGGTCGGATTATTGAAACTGGAAGTCATACCGAATTAATTCAGCGTAATGGACAGTACGCTAGGCTTTACAAGATTGGCTTACATGACGGAACCCTAGAGTCCGCAACCATTTAGTGATCGATTTCAAAACCGTTAAGCTTTGATACCGGTTGTATCTTTGAAGGTAGCCTGAATCTGGGGAACGGACTTGCCTGACGGATCACTGAACAAGATGTGATCTTCTCGATCGATCGAAAAAATGCCTGCATTAAATTCTCTGCGCAAACGCGTCATCACGCTACCAAATGACAGATTCACTGAGCCTGCCACACCAACGCCAACAATAACCTTAGCGGTTCGCGCGAGTTCAATTTCCTTATCAAGTTCACTTCGCTCTACCAAGGATTGACCCCAAACCTGCAGCGCATGCTGCTTCGACGCCTTGACCCGCTCCAGCAAGCCCTTGGGGTCACCTACAGCTGTTAATTGCTTGATGATTTTTTCAAAATTTTCCTCGACAGCTTTTTCTTCTTCAATGCGTTTTTGCAACGCTTCATACTTTTCCAACAACTCTGAGTTCGCACCCATTACCACCGTGGTCGTTCCACCTGTTACCGAACCGAGCATAGGCACACTCAGCAACAGCATTACTTTCACTGTTCCACCAATCAAACGCCCCCGCTTAGGTGACTCGGAACCAATAACGATTTGATTCAGTGCCTCCAGTTCACATTCCAAAGCCATATCACCCAACATGATGATGGTGCCTGCGTAAATTTTTGCCGCTTCGGCAAACCGGGCTGTAACCGATCCAGCCGCACGCAGTTTGGCATGGGCAATGACGCCACCTGCAACCAAAATATTTCCACCTGCTTCGAGTTGCCCACCGTCCACCATGCCGTCCACCAAAATGTCACCGCTTGCCTGAACCTTCATATTCTGGACGACTTCTCCTTTCACATGCACAGTGCCGTCAAAGTGAATATTGCCGGTCTTCATATTGACTTCATCAACCATAAGAATCGGCTCAACCATGACGCCGCACTTGACCCTTACAGGCTGACCACTCACAGTTGCCTTGAGCAGATTGGGATCATCACTTGACACATGCGCCCCGGGAAGTGGGGAGGCAAAATGTGCGTCGTGCCCAGGCTGTGCTGGCAGAACACGGCCCCGAACAGTATGACCATCCACACCTTGAGTGGCAGGAATACGGCGCATCAGCGGTGCATCCGCTTGAACCACCAAAATCTCGCCATGCTCCCGATAGTCTATGAGCCCGTTTTCATCTAACTTTGGTTCCCTGTCTACTGCTTGTGGAATTAACTCTTCAAAAACAGCATCACATCCATTTTCGAAGCTAACACCTGTAGCCACAAGAACCCGGTCGCAACTTCCCAAATTGCATGCTTTCGTCACGGCAAGCTCATCGACGCCGAACATTACACCGGCGGTTGCCAAAGCCAACATAACGCTTTCTTTGGATGCTGCCTTGCCACCCTGCGGGGGCGTGATGCTGATTTCAGCAGTCATTTCATCAGCTGCAACTTGAACCTGCACCGTGGCATCACAGCGCCTTGCCACCAGCAATGCAAAAGGCTCCTGCTGGCCATTGCATCTGCTTGCTGCAATTGCAATGGCATCTTCAATCAGCAAACACTGTCCATACCCCTCTTGTAGCAACAGAGCATGTAAAGCAGCGCTGTCCATTACCACACGATCAGGCATCGGCTGAGAAAGCAAGAGAATCTGCCCATCCGCTTCGTTGAAAGAAATACCAGGGAAGTTCATTGGCAAAGTCTCCACCACATGTCTATTTTCATGCTGCTACTGTGACATATATTTCGGCTGATACCAAACACTTCATGAGTTATTCCTTCACTTTGTGATCAACCAGCCAAACAACATCAGACTCGAAATCATCAGCGGCTGATGCAGCATGTAGTATGTCAGGCTCCAGCGCCCAAGTGTTGCCAAAGATTGAAGCGATGCAGACAATGGCTTGATCCAACCGCTGGTATGCTGGCGTGAAAGCCAGCCCCCCGCCGCCACGCCCCACCACATGACGCCCATCCACGGCAACAGCGGTACGTAGTCCTCGGTGATGGGTTTGCGGGTGATCAAGCCGAGCCAATTGAGCCAAGGAGCGTTGAAATTATCAAGAAAACAAGCTGTACCGCACGTATATAAAGCGTAGACAGCTATATATTTTGTAGCAATCAGCAAACCACCCAAGAACCACAGCCAAGCCCCCCAGTGGGCCGTCAAGCGCGCAATAACCAGCATCACGGCCATGCCTTGCAAAACACCAAAGTAAATGAATGTTTTGGGGTACATCAGCCAGGATCCGGCGGTCACCAAGAGTGCGCAGCCCAAAATCTGCGCCCAGCGCCGCCAAAACCGCGGCCAGCTCTGCCCCAGCGCCACCGCAATGGCCTGCCCCATGCCAGCACAAAACAAAAACAAACTCAAAATCAAGGTGCGCTGCCAAAGCCAAAACGGATCGCCATAAAAGTCTTGGTGCCAAAAACCGAAGTGATTGAGGTCAAAGCAAAAATGGAATACTGTCATCCAGACCATGGCCAGACCGCGCAAAGCGTCCACCCCGTCAAATCTGGACATGACCACGGGCATGGGGTGGGGTGACAAAGGGCGCATCATGGTGCAACGATACCGCAAACCAAACGGGGATAATTAAAACCATGTCACTGCTTGAACATCAACTTGAACTCCTTTCCCCTGCGCGCGATGCCGATATCGGCATTGAAGCGGTCAACCATGGGGCTGATGCTGTGTACATTGGTGGCCCGTCGTATGGCGCACGATCCGGCGCGCACAACAGCGTCGCCGACATCCGGCGCTTGGTGCGCCATGCACATCGTTTTAATAGCCGGGTTTTTGTCACTCTGAACACCATCTTGCGCGATGATGAGCTTGAGCCGGTTCGCAAACTAACCTGGCAGTTATATGACGCCGGGGTGGACGCCCTCATCATTCAGGACATGGGCTTGCTGCAGATTGATCTGCCACCGATTCAATTGCACGCCAGCACCCAGACCGACATTCGTACCCCAGAAAAAGCGCTTTTTCTGCAAAATGCCGGACTGTCGCAAATTGTGCTGGCCCGAGAACTTGACCTGCAGCAGATAAAGACTATTCGAAAGCAGACTCACTGCGCACTTGAATTTTTTGTGCATGGTGCGTTGTGCGTTGCCTACAGTGGCCAGTGCTATATCAGTCACGCCCACACCGGGCGCAGTGCCAACCGCGGCGATTGCAGCCAAGCCTGTCGACTACCCTACCAAGTGACAGACTCGTCAGGGCGATTCGTGGCGCATGACAAACACGTGCTGTCAATGAAGGACAACAACCAAAGTGACAACCTGAATGCGCTGGTTGACGCTGGCATTCGAAGTTTCAAAATTGAAGGTCGCTACAAAGACATGGGCTATGTGAAAAACATCACCGCCCACTACCGCGTACTGCTGGACAAACTACTGGAGCAGCGCCCGGAACTTGCGCGTGCATCCAGTGGCAGCACAAGCTTCACCTTCATACCCGACCCCCTTCAGAATTTCAACCGTGAGTTTACAGACTATTTTGTCCAGGTCCGCCATGAAGACATCGGAGCCTTTGACACCCCCAAAAATCCTGGCCAGGCAATTGGTTTTGTGTCCCGCATTGGGCCAGATTGGGTAGAACTTGAACTGAACATGGCACCAACAACATTGCATAACGGTGACGGCTTGTGCTACTACGATCTGCAAAAAGAACTGGTCGGCATGGCGATCAACCGCGCCGAGTTTGTCGGGAAAAATGGAAATAACCTTTGGCGAGTGTTTCCCAAAGACCCTGTCAATGGATTCAAAGATTTGCGCAAAGGCTTAGAGGTCAATCGCAACCGGGATGCAAGCTGGGTTCGCGCTTTGGACAAAAAATCCAGTGATCGGCGCATTGGCGTGTGGGTTAATTTTGACGAAACACCCGAAGGCTTTGCACTGACCCTGACCGACGTAGATGGCCACACCGCAAGTGCCCGCATCACCGCCGTCAAAGAACTCGCAAAAGATCCCGAGCAGGCAAGTGTTGGTTTGCGTGAACACTTGGCTAAATTTGGCAACTCGATTTTTGAATTGGCCACTGACAAAAACGAGATCAAGCTCAGCCTGACAGCGCCGTGGTTCGTTCCAGCCTCACTCATCAATCCGTTGCGGCGCGAAGTTGTGACTTTGTTGGAAACCGCCCGTGCCAGAGCCTATGTGCGACCAGCCCGCGCAGCTGCAGTGGAGCCACCCCATCCTTACCCGGAAGACACCCTGAGCTATCTTGCCAATGTCTACAACCAAAAAGCCCGTGATTTTTACGCACTGCATGGCGTCAAGGTCATCGCAGCAGCCTACGAAAGCCAGGAAGAGGAAGGTGATGTCAGCCTGATGATTACCAAACACTGTGTGCGTTTTTCATTGAGCTTGTGCCCCAAACAGGCCAAAGGCGTCACGGGTGTGCAAGGCACCATCAAGGCAGAACCTCTCACACTGATCAACGGCCCAGACAAACTGACCCTGCGATTTGACTGCAAACCCTGCGAAATGCACGTCGTCGGCCGAATACGACATTCGGTTCTCAAGAACAACAACACTTCTAGCCAAAGCAGCCCCATTCACTTTTACAAAACACGCCCCGCCACATCCTAAGTTGCCCACCTTCAGCCAAGCACTAGTGCCAGTCTGGGATACTTACACTGCACAGCGGCCCTGCAGTAAATTAGCGGCTGAATTTAAGACTTAATCAAGGAAATACCATGGCAACCTCCAAAACCACAAAAACCACAAAAACCGTCGCAGCTAAAACAAAGGCAAAATCCTCTTCAGGTAAAGAGAAGGCACCAACCGTGAAGGCGGTTGCCGTTAAAAGCCGTAAAAAGGTCAGCGACGTTGTTCACATGACCCGCGACGCATCGCTCAAGCTGATCGACTCGCAACGCGCCATCTGGTTGGCTGGTTTGGGGGCGCTTGCGAAAGTCACTACGGCGACCGGCACCAAAGGCGAAAAAGCATTTGAGGCTTTGGTCAAAGCCGGCGAGGAACTCGAATCCCAGGCACGCGGTGCCATCGACTCCAATGCAAATTTACTGAAAGTACGCATCAAAAATGCAAGCAACGTGGTCGACGAGAGTTTGGGCAATGTTGGCGATGCTTTTGATGCCCGCGTCAAGCAAGCGCTGGCTCGCCTGGGTTATCCAAAGAATTAAATTTGCGTCGGCCAAAGATGTTGTGCCCGCGACTTGACAGCCATGCGCAGCAACGCACATACTTTGGTTCGTCGGCTTAACGTGAAAAACGAACTTTCATGATTTGGGGTGCTCCGCATTGCGAATCATGAAATTTAGCCGTCCACATATAGTCGCTTCAAACGAGAGAATTTAATGAACCGTACGGACCTGCATCCGCAAAAACATGACGTAAGTGGTCTGGTTGCGGCCATTTCACGCAATAAGGAAGAAGGCACTTTGGGCCGTTTTCTGGAGCCTCACCGTTGGGCCATATTGGGTGAGCACCTTCATGCGATATCTTTGCCACGAGGCAACTTGTTAATTTCGCAGGGTGCAATGGACCGCAAGCTTTATTTTCTCGAATCAGGTAGCCTGAAGGTTGAGATCAAGACAGCTGCAGGGTTTACGCAACTGGCCATACTGGCCCCAGGCACCGTGGTAGGAGAAGGCAGCTTTTTCTCCCATCTGTCCCGAAGCTCTTCTGTCATCGCATACAGCGATTGCAAGGTCTGGGAGCTCAGCACCGATGGTTTTGCATTGCTTTCCAAGCAGCACCCCACCGTCGCACTGGCACTGTCCATGGCGTTGGGAGCCATCATTGCCACCCGCATGCACGACATGTCCATGCGAATTGCAGTGACATAAATCAAAAAACAATCGCCCCGGATCAAACCGGGTCTGGATCGTTTCCCTTCATTCGAGTTAGCGTAGCAGCTTGCGTGGCTTCTTGACTTGCTGCGCAAGTTGACAGGCTCTGCGATAAGTTTGCAAAGTTTTTTGCGCTCGCCCCAGCACACTGTCGTGGGGATAAGCGCCTGTGGCACTGCCCATGCCGGATGCGAAACCGGTCAGCAGTTCAATGCCGTCGCTTACGTGTTCAGCGGTATAGACATGAAACAGGCCCTTATCGACCGCCGCAATTACCTTGGCATCAAGCATCAGATGCCGTCGATTACGATGCGGAATGAGCACACCCTGTCGCCCATCGAGACCCGCCGTTTGGCAGATCCTGAAGTAGCCTTCGATTTTTTCGTTGATCCCACCGACCGGCAAGACCTCCCCATGCAGGTTGACCGCACCGGTGACGGCAATCCCCTGTCTGAGCGGCAGGCACGCCAGTGACGAAAGCACCACATACAGTTCGGCGCACGACGCCGAGTCACCTTCGACACCGCTGTACTCTTGCTCAAAAACAATGGAGGCGTTCAGTGCCAGCGGTGCCATGTGCGCAAATATGGCCGACAGGTAACTGTGCAAAATGAGCACCCCTTTGTCATGGATGGGGCCGGACATTTCCACCTCACGCTCGATGTTCAAGATGCCCTCACTGCCGGCAAAGGTTCGCGCCGTGACCCGAACCGGAAAGCCAAAGCGGTAATCTCCCAAGTCAATTTGCGAAAGGCCGTTAAGTTGGCCAATTTTTTCGCCATACAAACTAATCAGCCGATCACCATCTGTGATGGATTCCTGCAAGCGCTGGTCCGGATAGTCGTGCCGTAATGTGCGTGCCCGCAATGCGGCCTCGACATCTGCAGCATTGACCAGTGTTCCTGCACGGTTACGACAAAGGGCGGCACTTTCCATCACCAAGGCTTCAGTACGGGAAAAAATTGCACTTTGCCTTGACTGGTCATCCACCTCACGATGCGAATCCTCCAACAAACTCGCCACAGCGGCTTTTGAGAAATGCGGCAAACCCAGTTTCTTGCAGGTGTGTGCCACCAAAATGGCCGAAGCATGGTAGGTTTCGTTATTCGCAAAAAAACTTTCGGCAAAGTCCACCTTGACCCTGAAACGCCTGGCAAACTCCGGATCAGCATCCTGCAATTCGTAATACTGCTCAACAGAGCCGATCAGGACAATTTTGACGTCAACATCGACCGCTTCAGGCTCCAAGGACACGGAGGCCATCGGCCCCATAACCTGCCCCGGCTCCTCAATTTGCAGTCGGCCATTACGCAAAAATCGCCGCAGCTTCTCCCACACCAATTCATCGGTCAGAAGGTCTCGCAGGTGCAGCATCAAAAAGCCGCCATGCGCCTTGAGCAAACTGCCCGCCCGAATACGGGAAAAATCAGTCAGCAGTACATCTTCCTGGGGTTGGTACTCGACGCTGCCGAACAAAGCACGAAACGAAGGATTGTTCTCCACAATAACCGGCGCGCCCGTTAAACCATCATGGTCAACCAGCAAATTAACGTGGTAACGCGATAACGCATCGGCCAACTCCTCTTGCCTGAGTTCATCATCGGCATCGGAAATTCTGAACAACTCAAGACTGTCGAGAACATCATGCATGACCCGGTCCAGATAGATTCCAAGCTTCACAGAGTCTTTGATTTGCTTCTTCAAACCAACGCGAATTTCCTGCAATGCGTGATCCAACAGCGGTTTGACGACCTGACGCCGCAACGCGCTCAAGCTCTCATTCATGGCCAGCTCCAGCGGCCGCATCTTGTCCAGATACCTGGCAATCTCCTCACGCAACTCCTGTTCACCTTGGTCTATGCGGGACCGTTGATCCTTGGGAAGTGAGCGAGCCTCACTCTCGGTCAGCGCATTGCCTTTATCGCCCAACAGGGTAAACACCAAATGTCCGTTCTCGCGATACAGTGCAAATCGCCGTGCCTCGGCAAAAGCGTCTAACGCTGCATAGACCTTGCCCTCTTCAAGTTTGTAGGCCTTCTCAATGCGCTCACTCTCGGCTTTGAATTCTGGGCCCTGTAGGCGAGACGGAATCTCCTGCTCCAGCGTGCGACACATTTGCAGCATCAGTTGCCGCAGCAAACGTCCCTGCCCTGGCGGCAGACGCAAGGCCAAGGGCTTCTCAGGCGCATCAAAGTTGTTCAGGTAGCACAAATCTGGCGGAACGGATCGTGTTGCAGCCACGGAATGCATTACCTGCTGGAGCAGTGAGGATCTTCCGCTGCCGATCTCTCCCAAAACAAACAGGTTGTAATCAGGCTGCTCCATGCCAAGGCCAAAGCGTGCGGAGACTTCGGCGCGTTCCTGACCAATCCAGGGCAAAACATCTTCCACCAAACTGGCGGTATCCTCAAAACCCAAAACGTCTGGATCAATCGTCACACGCAATTCATGGCAGGCCAGGCTGGAAACAGTCATACTGGAAGTTTCCTATTTCCGGGTTTCAAATTCGCGATCTCTCGCCCCCAGCACACCAACAGCAAGGCTGGCCAGCTCGCGAGTCAGCAACTCAAGCACGTCTTCCATGGTGACGATGCCTGCCAATTGACCGGCATCGTTCACAAGAACCAAACGCCGCAGCCGGTTTACACGCATCAATTGAACCGCATCCATGGCATCCATCTCTGGATTGGCCACCACAAGCTCCACCGACATGATGTCGCCCACCGTGAACAAGGCCGGATCCAAGCCCTCGGCCATCAGGCCCAGCACCAGATCCCGATCGGTCAGCACGCCAACCGGTCGGCTCTTTTCATTGGCATCTACCACCACCAATGCGCCGATATGGTGACGCCGCATCAGTTGGGCCGCCGCGAGCGCGCTTGAATCGGGTTCAACAACAGCAACCAAGCTGGTCGCAAAATCTTTCAGACGTGTAGGCATTTTGTTCTCCTAGGCAGGGGCTTTACTGGCCCCAAGTTTAATCCGCCAACAATACCTTTTGACACATGAAAAGCTCCGTGACTGACGAGTCGCGGCTATGTTGTGCGTTAGACTCATCCGGGGTCAAAAGTGCTCTGGCCTTTGCATCGGTTGTGGCAAGATCCTGCGGGCATCCATAGCGACAAAGGGTAAGTTGATGAGTGAATCCAGCGGTGAGCCGACAGGAACTTTTCTAAGCGCTGACAAGCTGCGCATCGGCATCTTCGTGAACCTTGATTTGCCGTGGTTCAAGCACTCTTTCGCCCTCAACAGCTTCAAAATTCGCACTGAAGATCAGTTGCGTGAACTGCGCGCATTGAAGCTGGCACAGTATCGCTACGACCCTGATCGCAGTGATCCACTGGTTGTGGCACAAGTCTTGGCTGCCACTGTGGTGGCACCCCTGGCGAATACGCCAGCCTTGCAGGAAAGTGAAGTCCAGCTGCCCAACGAAACTGACCCGGCCATGCAGGCAAAACGGGAACGCATGGTGGCATTGGTCAAACGCCGCGAACAAGTTGCAAACGTTGAGCGGGCGTTCACCAAGGCGACCCCCGTGATGAAAAACCTCAGCCGCAACCTCATCGCCAAACCCAAGGAAACGCTGGAAGATATGGTCGCGCTTGTGGGCCAGATGACCGATGCATTTCTCGACAACCCCGAGGCAACCCTGCATCTCATGGGCGACAAAGCTGGGGGCGAGGAGGTTTATTACCACAGCCTGAACGTTACCATTTTGGCCATGATGCTGGCAAAGGATATGGGAATGGATGTCGCTGCCGCGCGCGACCTCGGCATAGGTGCCATGGTGCATGACGTGGGACTGATGGACATTCCTGACCGGGTTCTCAGAAAGTCACCTGAGGAATACAACAATGCCGAGCGGCATTTGCGTCAGCAGCACGTGGAATATGGCACAAACATTGGCGTCAAATTGGGTCTCAAGCCGGGAGCCTTGGCCGTTGTCGCCCAGCACCACGAGTTGGCCGATGGCAGCGGCTACCCTCGTGCTTTGACCGCTGAAAAAATGACGGTCGCGGCACGCCTGGTTTCGCTGGTCAACTATTACGACAACTTATGCAATCCGGTAGACATCAAGCGTGCCATGACACCACATCAAGCACTTTCATTCATGTTTGCGCAAAGACGGAGTAAATTCGATGTCAAAGCCCTGCAACTGATGATCCGAAGTCTGGGCGTTTATCCGCCGGGGTCTGTTGTTCAATTGACCAACGATGTGCTGGGCATGGTGACCTCAATCAACCCCAAAAAGCCATTGCGGCCCTGGGTCATGATTTACGACCCGTCCGTGCCCAAGGAAGAGGCGATCATGATTGATCTTGAAAAGGAAACAGAGCTCAACATTACTAAGTCAATCTCCCCGGCTCTGTTGCCCCCGAAGGTTGCCGCTTATCTCAACCCACGCAAGCGTGTCACGTACTTTTTTGATGGCGAGAGCAGTGATACGAGTGGCAATTCAAAGGGTTCAAAATGAGTCGCCCAACTGATCATGACCAGTTCGATTCGATACTGCTTCAGGCCAGTAGTGAGATTATTTTGCTTATTGATGGCGAGACATTGACGGTTGTGGCTGCAAATAAGGCTGCCTGTGATCACCTGGGCTTCGAACGAGATGCCTTGATCGGGCAAGAAATCGGTGAGTTTGAGTGCGCTTTGTCAGACATGTTTTTCTGGGATGAAATGCGGGGGCAAAACAGCGTGGTCAACGTTGAAAGCTCCCTGCGCTGCGCGGACGGCAGCGTGCTGGATGTCGCCAAGTCCGTGTTCAAGGTCAGCGAGACGCCCGTGCGCTACACCTTGCGTGCGGTGATGGTGTCCAGCCAGAACCGGATAGAGACCGAGTTGTCCAACATGGGCTCGCGCCTGCGTGCCACGCTGGAGGCAACGGCCGATGGCATTTTGCTGGTGGACCACGAGGGGGCCATCATCAACATGAACCAGCGTTTTTCGGCCATGTGGAACGTGCCAGAAAACCTTTTGATCAATCGCGATGATCGCGGCATCATGTCCCATCTGCAGCACCAGCGTTTGGGAAACCAGAACGGCACTGATGACGCAGAACCTGCCGACGACACCGATTTTGAAACCCTTTACCTCAAGGACGGCAGGGTCTTCGAATGCGGTGTGGAAACCGCCAAGGCGGGCGAAGAAATCATTGGCCGGGTCTACTCCTACCGCGATGTCACCGAACGCTACCGCACGCAGCAGGAGCTGATCTTTGCACGTGACGAAGCCAAGCGCGCGAGCACCGCCAAGGGTGAGTTCCTCGCCATGATGTCGCACGAAATTCGAACCCCCATGAACGGTGTGCTGGGCATTGCCGAACTGCTGGCCGATACGCCTTTAAATGAGGAGCAGTCCAATTACGTGCGGCTGATTCGCTCAAGTGGCGAAACCTTGCTGGCCATTCTGAACGACATTCTCGACTTCTCGAAAATCGAGGCGGGCAAACTCCAGCTTGAGCAAACTGATTCGCGCTGCGTCCGATGCTGGACGAAATCAACGCCCTGTTCCGCTTTCGCTTGCGCGAGGGAGGCCCCACCTTCAGCAGCGCGGCTGATGCCAGAGCGCCAACCAGCCTGCGCGGTGACCCGGTTCGACTGCGCCAAATTCTGTTCAACCTGGTGGGCAATGCCTTCAAATTTACCGAAACTGGCCGCATCGATTTGCAGGTCGATCTCGTTGAGACCAGTCAGCAAGACCGAGCTTGCTCGCAGCCGGACAAGGTTTACCTGCGCTTCTCGGTGCGCGACACCGGCATTGGTTTGACACCTGAACAGGTCACCCGCATGTTCCGCAGCTTTGAACAAGCCGACAGTTCAACCACCCGCAAGTATGGCGGCACCGGGCTTGGCTTGGCAATTTGCAAGCGACTGGTTGAAATGATGGGCGGTGAGATTGGCGTCAACAGTGTGGCTGGCGCGGGCTCGGAGTTTTGGTTTACCGCCTGTCTGGGTGTTGCGCAGGCTAGGAAAATTGAAGTCCCGGCCATCCCGGCTTCGGTTAAAGCATCCACACCAGCCGATTCACCTGCTTCATCCCCCCTGACGCCACAAACCCGCGTTTTGCTGGTAGAGGACAACCCGGTCAATCGCATGGTCATGAGTGGCATGCTTAAACGCCTGGGCGGCGGCGAACCGGTGATTGCTTGCGACGGACAGGAAGCCGTGGACATCGCACTGCGTGAAAGTTTTGACGTCATCCTGATGGACAGTCAAATGCCGGTCATGGATGGTCTGGAGGCAACCCGCCGATTGCGCGCGGCCGGGCTCACCACACCCATCATTGGTGTCTCGGCCGGTGCCCTTGGAGAAGAGCGCCAAGCCGCGCTGGACGCGGGGGCCAGTGACTATGTGCTCAAACCAGTGAACCTGGGAACACTCGGGCCAGCCTTGGCCCGTGCGTTGGGCGGCTCCTGATTCATCAAAGCGCCTGCCCCAAGCGGGCAATGCCTTCCTCTATCTTGCCCACATCGGCTGTGGCAAAACTCAATCGAAACGTCGCCATATCTGGGTCATGCGCATAAAACGGGGTACCGGGCACAAACGCCACCAGCTTTTCAATCGCGCGTTTGGCAAACTCGGCAGCGTTGCGCTCCTTGCCACCGGCACCCGTGAGCCGGGCCCAGAAAAACATGCCCCCTTGCGGCTGGTTGAAAGCCACGGCATTGCCCAACTCGCGGTGCAAGGACTGCGCCATGACACGGGCGCGTTCAAAGTAGGTTTTGCGCACCACCGCCACAGCCGCGTCCAGCCGATTGAGTGCTAGATACTGCGCGCAAATGGCTTGCGTGAGGTTGCTGGTGTGGGCATCACTGAACTGCTTGCACATGGTGGCTTTGGCCAGCAACTCGGGCGGTGCAATCAGCCAGCCGACGCGCAAACCCGGCGACAAAATCTTGCTGAAACTTCCGCAATGCGCCAGCCACTCGCGGCTGCCCGGTACCTGATCGCTCAAGGCCAGCAAGCTCGGTGGTGGGGGCTGGTCAAAGTACAACTCGCCATAGGGGTCATCTTCCACCACCAAGGTCTTGGTCTTGGCTGCCATCGCCAAAATTCGCAGGCGCCGCTCAAGGCTCAGCGTGGCACCGCTGGGGTTGCCAAAAGTCGGTATCAAGTAGACCAGCTTGGGCTGGTGCTGCTCGATCAGCTTTTCCAATTGATCCACGTCGACACCGTCTGCGTCAATCGGTGCGTTGATCAGCTGTGCGCCATAAAGGCGAAAGCATTGAATGGTGGCCAAAAAGGTCGGCGCTTCCACAATCACCTTGTCGCCCGGTGAAATCATGGTCTTGCCAATCAAGTCCAAGGCCTGCTGACTGCCCGTGGTGACGATCAGGCCGTCCGGTGCCACCGTGGCACCCGCCCCGCTGCCCTGCCCCCCCTTGTGCGCCATGAAGGTGCTGATGGCCTCGCGCAGCGGCTGGTAGCCCTCGGTTGCGCCGTATTGCAGCACCGGGCCGGGGCTGTTCGTGAGCACAGCTTCGCTGGCCAGGCGGATACCTTCAACATCAAACAGTGCCGGGTCCGGAAAACCGCCCGCAAAGCTGATGATGCCGGGCTTTCCCAGCAGCTTGAAGAGTTCACGGATGGCAGAGGTCTCGACGTTGTTCAGGCGCTCGGCAAAATGCATGGAATGTCAAACTTTCTAAAGGGAGAATGGTGTGTGGGTTAAATTGTCACCGATTGCATCCCCTGATAAAAAAGACAGCATGACACCCTTACAAATTGAGACTTTTTTCGCCACCCTCCAGGCGGCCAATCCTCACCCGCAAACCGAACTTGCCTACGCCTCGGTTTTTGAATTATTGGTGGCGGTAGTGCTGTCGGCGCAGGCCACCGATGTCAGCGTGAACAAAGCCACGCGAAGCCTGTTTGCTGTGGCCAACACGCCGCAAAAAATGCTGGCGCTGGGCTTGGGCGGCCTTGAAAGCCACATCAAAACCATCGGCCTTTACCACAGCAAAGCCCGCCATTTGCTGCAAACCTGTCAGATGCTGATTGACCAGCATGGTGGTGAGGTTCCCTCCAGCCTTGATGCCTTGCAAACCCTGGCGGGCGTAGGCCGGAAAACAGCCAACGTGGTACTCAATAGTGCCTTTGGCGAAGCCACCATGGCGGTGGACACCCACATTTTTCGCGTGAGTAACCGCACTGGGCTAGCACCGGGCAAGACCCCGCTGCTGGTGGAGCAAAAGCTGCTTGAACGCATACCTGCGCCGTATCTGGCAGATGCGCATCACTGGTTGATACTGCACGGCCGCTACGTGTGCCAGGCCCGCAAGCCAAATTGCGACAAATGCGCCGTACAAACAGTCTGTGGCTATAAACTCAAGCCAGCGGGGCCACAATAGCCTCTTCAGAACCTGCTTCAAAAAGAATTGCCATGCCCGATATTGCCCAGTTTTTGCACCTGATCAAATTGCCGGTAATGCCCGAAGCGGGGTGTGCGCTTATTTGCACCCTGAACGATGAAAACGCCGATATTCCCATGGTGCGCAACATCATTGCCAAAGACCCCGCGCTCACAACCATGCTTTTGCGCATGGCCAACAGTGCTCTGTTCGGCCTGTCGCGCAAGGTCGACACGCTGGACAGCGCCATCAACATTGTGGGCATGTCACACATCCGGGCCCGTGCCCTGTCCATTTGCATGTCCAACGCCTTCTCGCTGCCGCCGAGTCTGAACCGACTGGCTTTCTGGCGTGACAGCATGGTCTGCGCAGGCTATAGCCAATGGCTGGCACAAAGTGCGGGCATTGACCACCAGCAAGCATGGCTAACCGGCATGATGCTGCGCTTGGGAGAACTCATCATTGCCAAACACAACCCGGCCATGATCGACCCCATTGAAAAAAAACCCTGCCAGCCGGGCGAGCGCTGGAGCCGCGAGCTTGACGTTGCCGGGTTTGACGAAGGGCAAATCATGGCCGAAGTGGCCAACCGTTGGGATTTCCCCGATGCGGTGGTTCAGGCCCTGAGCGCCAGCGCACATCCGCTGTCTGAAAAGCCCTTTTCGTCACTGGGTGCTGTGATTCACCTGGCTGCTCTGCTCACCGACTGTGACATGTACCCGGCTGACCTGGAGAAACTCTTTCCCACTGATGTCGTTCAGCGCCTGTCGCTCAATCTCACCGAGTTACAAGAGCGGCAACCCGACCCCGAGAGCTTGAGCGACACCTCCATGATGAGTGCCTGAACAGGCCTCATGAGCGTTTTCTTAGTTTTTGTTTGATTTTTTACCGGATTTTTTGCGCTTTTTCGACTTATCAGACTTATCAGACTTGTCCGATTCCTCTGCATCGGCATGTGATTTGGGAGCAGATTTGTCGTCCAGTTCTGCTTCAAGCCGCTCGCACAGGGTGCGCAAAATTTTCACCCGCGCGTAATTTTTGTCATTCGCCTCCACCAGCGTCCAGGGCGCGTTGCCGGTGCTGGTGCGCTCCACCATGTCGCAAATGGCCTGCTGGTACTGATCCCATTTTTCGCGGTTGCGCCAGTCTTCTTGGGTAATTTTGAAGCGTTTGAATTCAATTTTTTCGCGCTCCTTGAAGCGCCTTAACTGCTCTTCCTGGCTGATCTGCAGCCAAAACTTGACCACGATGACCCCCGCTTCGGCCATTTCGTGTTCAAAGTCGTTGATCTCCGTGTAGGCACGCAGCCAGTCGTTCTCCGTGCAAAACCCCTCCACCCGTTCCACCAGCACCCGTCCATACCAGGTGCGGTCAAAAATGGCCACTCGGCCCTGACGCGGCAAATGCCGCCAAAAACGCCATAAATAGGGCTGCGCGCGCTCTTCCTCGGTGGGGGCAGCCACCGGTATCACCTGGTACTGGCGCGCATCCATGGCCGCGCCAATGCGGCGGATGGCACCACCCTTGCCGGCCGCGTCCGCCCCCTCAAAAGCACACACCAGCGAGCGGCCCTTGAAGCGCTCATCGCGCACCAGTTCAGACAAGCGGCCTTGCCACTGGGCCAGCTCCTGTTCATAAGGTTTTTCTTCCAGCGCAAGTTTGAGATCGAGCTCAGACAGCACGTTGCGGCCATCCGTGTCCACCCGCACGATGGGTGCCACCGGCGGTGCCTGCTTTTGTGTACTGGCCAGCTTGCTGCGCAAGGCCTCCAGCAAGACCTGCCCTACCGTGAGCGACCGGTAGCGGTCGTCCGTGCCCTCCACCACCACCCAAGGCGCATAAGGCGTGTTGGTCATGCGCAAAAAGTGCCCGGCCACTTCTTGCAACTGGTCGTAGGTCTTGAGCCGGTCCCAATTCCACTGGGTGACGCGCCAGGCGGTTTTGGGGTCGCTCTCCAGCGCCTTGAGCCGCTTCTTTTGCCCCTCCTTGGTCAGGTGAAACCAGAACTTGAGCACCAGCGCCCCCTCGTTGACCAGCATGGCCTCAAACCGGTTGATCTGGTCGGCCCTTGCATCGAGCTCTTTCAGGGAGATGTCGCCCTGAATCCGCTCGCGGATCGGGTCTGAATACCAGGAGCCGGCAAAAATACCCACCCGGCCCTTGGGCGGCAGGGAGCGCCAATAGCGCCACATGGCCGGGCGCTCGCGTTCTTCATCACTGGGTTCGGAAAAAGCCAGCGTCGAAATAAACCGGGGGTCCATCCACTCATACAGCACGTTGATGGTTTCGCCCTTGCCAGCCCCATCTTGCCCACTGATCAGCACCACCACCGGGATTTTCTTGCTTTCATGCAAATCAACCTGCGCTTCCAGCAGCGCCGCCCGCAGCACGGGCACCGCCGCTTTGTAGGTTGCCTTGTCAATTTGGTGACCAATTTCTGCCGATTCAAACATCAGAATTCTCCTGAAATAGAGGGGGAGCCCGGTGGATAGTGGCCGGTGGCATAAAGCCGCTTGGCGGTGGCCACCATGACAAAAGAATCCTGCGCACTGAGCTCTGGAAACTGCTCCTTCAAGGTGCGTAGCGCCATGTGCTCATGGGTTTGGCCGGACCAGCGGGTGGCGGGGTCAAAAAAGGGTCGCAAAGCTTCAAATGCTGCCGGAAAAACGGCGCGCAAGGTGGTTAACGTCCGTCGTTCAATGGGGACACCGGTATCGGACATTCGTCACTCCTTGGATAGGTCAGCGGTATGCAAGATGCATTTTGCAAGTTCATTCTAGTAGTCCGTTTCATCAAAACCGATACAAAATGAAATGAATGGTTTTTTTCGTCAGGCTAGGCGAGAGGAGACGACATAACCGTAGCTATGGCAACGACGAACAACTGTTAGCAGTTGCTTAAATCCGCATAAATCCGGCGGCCGTTAATGGCTGCGTAACTTGGTGGCCGAATCTGGTCGACATAGCGGCTGTAATTTGAGAGGTAGCCTTTGAAGAAAAACTCTCGTATTCATTTTTTACACACTTGACTTTCGGTGTACAAATGTACACAATAAGCACCAGTATAAAAATTTCCAAGTTCAGCAAATCCTCCTACAAGAGTCCAATGCCATGAGTCAACTCCCGTCCAGTATTCAACTCATTTTTGGTGAGCACCCCTTCATCAAACCCGCCCTCATTTGCATGTCAAGAATTGCTGCCGCATGATGGACTGCTACTCCCGGCTGGAAATTGGCGGCTGGCCGTGCATGGCACGCCACTGCAACATATTCCCCTGCCCTCCAAGATTTGCTCCGAGTTTTTTGGAGCCGGTCTTTTTCGATGCCAACCTGGCAATGGCGGATGTTTTGGCTGATCATTCAGCGTAGTTTCTTTAAGGTCAACTCGTGTACCACGGCGAAAAGTTCAACAGCGTCACCCACTTGGTGGGCTCAGCCCTCTCCATTGCCGGCCTGTCCATTCTGGTCACGCTGGCCGCCCAGCAAGGCGACCCCTGGAAGGTGCTGAGTTTCAGCATTTATGGCGTCACACTGGTCATGCTGTACTGCTTTTCAACCATCTTTCACAGCATTCGCAGCCCCCGCGCCAAAGCGATTTTGCAAAAGCTTGACCACAACGCGATCTACCTCCTGATCGCTGGCAGCTACACCCCAATCGCGCTCATTACCCTGCGCGGCCCTTGGGGCTGGACGCTATTTGGCCTGAGCTGGTGCCTGGCCCTGTTCGGCATCGTCCAGGAGCTGACCCTGGGCCGCCACACGCGCCGCCTGTCCATGATTTTGTATGTGCTGATGGGTTGGCTGGTGCTCATTGCCATCAAACCTTTAACGCAAGCCATGCCAGCTGGCGGCATGGGCTGGCTGGTGGCAGGCGGCATTGTCTACAGTGCGGGCATTTATTTCTACCTCAACGACGCCAAGGTCAGGCATTACCACGGCATCTGGCACCTGTTTGTGCTGGGCGGCAGCCTGTGCCACTTCATGTGCTTCCTGCTGTACGTGGCCTGAGCACTGCAAGTTCTCATTCCGTTTCCATATCGATACGACATTAGGCGCGAAGCCGCAGACAGTGCTACAGCTTGTCCCAGAGCATTTGAAGATGATCTGGGAGGACAAGGCGAAGCAACAACATGACG
The DNA here is from genome assembly GCA_016708345.1 of Candidatus Rhodoferax bjergmarkensis. Classification (GTDB taxonomy): domain Bacteria; phylum Pseudomonadota; class Gammaproteobacteria; order Burkholderiales; family Burkholderiaceae_C; genus Rhodoferax; species Rhodoferax bjergmarkensis. The sequence goes on along the minus strand of JADJFX010000002.1, from coordinate 328,727 downwards.
GATTGATATGGAAATGGAATCAGGGTGCCAGCACCCGGATCTGAAGCAAGCGCCGGGCCTCTGGCGCGGCATCGCTGCCATAGGTTCCCCGCTGTGAAGCAGAGCCTGATGCGGCAATCGTCACCCACTGGCCCATGGGTGCTGTGACCGTGGTGACCGTCTCGCTGCGCAACTGGTGGGGCAATTCGGTGCCGGTGCGGGGCGACACGCTGGCTGACTGAACTTCAATCTCCACCGTGACCCATTGCCGACCTCCCGGCCAACGCGGCTTGACTGTCATGCCTTGGCCAGCCTGCATCCACGTCACGCCATGGTTTACCCCGCCTTCGCTTTGGCTGGCCGCCATGCCGGATGCGGCCACCGTGGCACTTTGCGCCGCCGCCGACTGAACCCACTGCATGGGCATGGACGTCGCATGTCGCACACTGGCTTTCTCGCCATTGCGCACCTGCAGTTGCTGGGCCCCCATGAGCGACTTGTCGGGCTGCGTGCTGACCGTGTAAGCAGCGCCCTCACCTTCAAACACTTGCCGCAGCTCCACGATCAGGTCGCGCTTGGGCAACTCGGCCAACGCGCAGGGCACCAGCAGGCATGTAAAACAAGCCAGCGCGAAATATTTCAAGGCAAATCGTCTCATGGTGGTGTGCATTGTTTCACGCTGACCGTGGGTCAAATGCCCCCATAAAAGGGTGAAACAGCACCCAGCGCTGATGTTTTGGCAAAACCAGACTCCCCGCCGTACTCGAAAATACTCCTAAATTTATAGCTGCTCGCGCACGTTCTATATGCGTAAAAGCCCATTTTCATACTATAAATCTGCCTCCACCACCTCAGCTGCCGAGCGAAACGCCTCCACCGCCGTGGACACACCACAGTAGATGCTGGCGTGCAGCAACACCTCCTGAATCTCGGCCACGGTCGCCCCGTTGTTGAGCGCACCGCGCACATGACCTTTGAGTTCGTTTTGCTTGCCCAGTGCCGTGAGCATGGCCACGGTGATCAGGCTGCGGGTTTTCAGGTCCAGCCCGTCTCGCTGCCACACCTCGCCCCAGGCGTTGCGCGTGATGAACTGCTGCATCGGCAAGGTAAAGTCGGTCGTTTTGGCCATGGCCCTGGCCACAAAATCCTCACCCATCACCTTTTTGCGGGTGGCCATGCCTTTGTCATACTGCGAATCCATGCTCTATTTCTCCTGAAAAATTGGGTTGCACAAGGCCGCAGGATAATTGACAAACTTGGCAGCGGCTTACTCCTGTGCATAATCAGCGCCTGCCTTGAACCCGTCACTGTCCACCAGTCCACCGCACGCATGAACGACTATTACGCAAACCTTGGGCTTGGCAGTGATGCGACGCTTGCCGATATCAAAAAGGCGTTTCGTCAAAAAGCATCGTTCTACCACCCCGACCGCAACCACGCGCCAGAGGCACCAGCACGCTTTCGGGCGGTGCAGGAAGCCTATGAAGTGCTTTCAGATGCAAGCAAACGCCAAGCCTACGACGACAACCGCCGCCGCAACCTGCTTGACGACCCGGCGGTGACGGCCCGTGAAATTTGGCAAAACTACTTCAACACCTTACTTTAGAACCCCGCGCCATGCGAATTTCTCCCTTTTTTCGGCACTTACGGACGGCTTACCAAGCCGAAATGGACGATTTAACCTTTGACTCTGAGGGCAAAGACGTGCTGCGTCAGCGTTTGAGCCAGCGGCGCAAGGAAATCGGCTTTTTGCTCAAAATGATCGAACTGAGCCCGGAAATGGTGGCCGTCACACTGCACCAGGGTTTCCGCTTCAAATTGCCCGCTGTGATGGACTCCCTGCTGGCAGCGGAGTCAGAAGAACTGCCCGACTGGGTCAGCCTGACTGACGCCATTGCCTTGGCACCCTGGACAAAAGATTTGACCGATGTGATCCTGAAAGAACCCATGGGTGAATGGTTTTTGACGGTGGCGGCTTGTCTGGAATACATGTATGGTCGCCCGGCAGGCGGCGCTGCATCGGCGGCCCAAAATGATGGCGACACCGACGAAGACGCAGATGACGCAGATAACGCTGATGACGACCATCCATCCGACGACTTTGACACCGATGAAGACGGTGATGCAAAAGCCCGTGACGAGGCCGGTGCCGACTGGATGGTCGAGCAGGGCTTTGACCGTAAAGACTGATTCATTCAAAAAGACCCCATGAACCACCTTGCCCTGATTGCAAAAACCCAAAGCCTGATTGCGGCTGGCGACATCGTCGGTGCCGAGTCGGCGTTGGTTGAGTTGGCCGACACCGAGGGCGACTCTGCCCTGATGGTGGTGCTGGCGCAATTGCCCCCCAAAGACATCCTGGCGGTGATCCGCGAGTACGACAACTCCAAGGAATCCATCATCAATCTGATGGTCACACCACAGCAGTTCGCCCGTGCCGTGGTGATTGAAAAACAGTACCGCGATTTGACCCGCACCCACCTGCGCGGCATGCTCAACTCCGTCATCTTCAGGGAAGACTCGGACCCGGTCGAGTTTTTGAACGCCATTGGCGACCTGGAAGGCGGCAGCGAAGCGCTGGCCGACTATTTCTCCGAAAAATGGAGCCGCATTGAAGCTTTTGCCCGCTGCGGCACCTTTGACACCGTGGAAGACGACGGCGAGATGCTCAGCGAAACCGCCTTGCTGGCCTCGGCCCACGCAAAACCACGGGTGGAACAGGACGAAGTGGCCGACCAGGACTGGATGGAACTGGCCTGGCTGCTGCGCTATGAGTGCCCGGACCTCTTTATAGAAATGCTCATCGTCCTGCGCGCCAAGGCACGGGCCCATGACCTGGGCCTGGACGAGAACGAAGCAATGGAAGAAGACGACGGCAAAGTAGAAACCGGCGATACCGATCGCGGCAAAGCCACGCCGGTTGCGCGCGAGTCAGACGAAGAGTCGGCCATTTAAGCCAGGTTTAAGCCCGCGACGGCCCTTTCGATGTCAAGCTCGACTTCCACCCCGCCCAGTTCCGTTTCGTTGTACGACGCGCGGCCTTTTTTTGAAAAGGCTCTGCTGTTTGGCGTGCAAAACGACATCATCAGCCGCCAAAAACTCGATGCCATTTGCACCGAAGCCCCCAAGGGCATGGTGCAGATCGCCCGCTACTTTGGCAGCGAGTTTTTACGGCCTGAGCTTGAAAAAGCAAAAGACCGCATGGTCAATCTGGTCAGCCTCTGCCTTGAAAATGCCAGCGGTGGTGACTTGCGGCAAGCCGCGGAGCTGCTGCGTGACCATTCTTTTCTGTCGCGCTCCAAAGCGGGCTCCGACATGCTCAAGGCCTTGATTGCCATGCCGCAAAACAGCCACTTTGGCATGCACGAGGACACTGGCTTCACCGACGAGCACATTCCTCAACTGGCCAAGTGGACACTCAGGAATCTGGCGGATTATTCAGCTGAGTTGGCCAAGCGCCAACAGGTGGCACAAGTGATCGACGCCGCCATTTGGATGGCCGACCAAATGGGTTTGGACACCTCGGAGCTGCAAGACGCAGGCAAAGACGCCGAGGCGGTCATCCGCACGGCACTGCTGGCCATGGCGAGCGGGCGAACAGAAATGCCCGATTGGGTGGCGTTTGACAAAATGATGGCGGCCCTGCGCAAAAAATATGGTGCACCCAAAGCTTCTTCCGGTGGGTCCACCAAAACCACCGGCAAAACCAGCTTGTCCGCCATTGCACTGACCCTGCCGAAAAACCTGCCTGAACACTTCAAGCCCGTTGTGCAAGAGGTGCGCAAATCGGTGCTGGCTGATTTGCCAAAAATATTTGCTTCAACCTTGACCAACAGAAAACTGTTTGATCAAACACCCGCGTTCATGGGCCGCTATTTCTGGCTGGAAGACGCTTTGAGCGAAGTCGATCACCATGACCGCTCAGCGTCTGATGGCTGGAACAAGGCGACCGGGGGGCATACCGATGACAGCTCTTTGCTCACCCTGTTCTTGTGTGTCGCCGCCCAGGCCACACCCAAAACACTGCTGACCGAGAAAGCCGCCGCTGCCTTGATTCGAAAAATCAGAAAAACAGGCCTCAAGCCCGATCTGGCCCAGCAGTACATCCTGGCCCATGCGCCGGAACAATACCAAAGCGACTACACCCGCATATGGACCGATTTCGTGGACGAAGCACAAAAGGTGCTGCAAAGCGACTTTGACTACGCGCTGAACGACGCGTTAACTTTGCTGCGGCGTGAGTGCAACGTCAGTTGAGCGCAGTCAGCCAGACCATTGAGAGCTGCTTTTCAAACTGCTGCAGCACATGCAACACCCCAAAAAAAAGGAGTCCCGAAGGACTCCAAACTCGTATGGCTGATCTCGCCGCTCGAAGCTAGACCAACGCTTTTATTGTAGGGGTACAAATTTCATTTTTTGGCTGGTAATTACCCTTGGATGAAGCAAGCCTTGAAGTCGTTTGCTGCATGGAGCAAGGCAACAGACTTCATCGACTTCATCCCCCGACTTCCTTTGAACTGGCAAGGTTAAACTTGCCGCCTCGTTTGCCAACCAGCCACCTTGCTAACCCATTGCAGTCTTTGCCACCATGACCACTATCCGCCAAGCCGACCTCATCGAATCCGTTGCCGCTGCCCTGCAGTACATCAGCTACTACCACCCGGCTGACTACATCGCCCACCTGGCCCGCGCCTACGCGCGCGAGCAAAGCCCGGCCGCCAAAGACGCCATTGCGCAAATTTTGACCAACAGCAAGATGTCGGCAGAAGGCCACCGCCCGATCTGTCAGGACACCGGCATCGTCAACGTGTTCCTGAAAGTGGGTATGGACGTGCGCTGGGAAGGTTTTACCGGCAGCCTGGATGACGCCATCAACGAAGGCGTGCGCCAGGGCTACAACCACCCCGACAACACCTTGCGCGCCAGCGTCGTGGCCGACCCGGAGTTTTTGCGCAAAAACACCAAGGACAACACCCCTGCGGTCATCTTCAGTGAAATCGTGCCCGGCAACACGGTGGAAGTGACGGTAGCGGCCAAAGGCGGCGGCAGCGAGAACAAGAGCAAGATGGTCATGCTCAACCCCGGTGACTCGGTGGTGGACTGGGTGCTCAAGACCGTGCCCACCATGGGCGCGGGCTGGTGCCCACCGGGCATGCTGGGCATTGGCATTGGCGGCACGGCCGAAAAAGCTGTGCTGATGGCCAAAGAAAGCCTGATGGACGACCTGGACATGTACGAACTACAGGCCAAAGCCGAGCAAGCGAAGACAGGCGGCGCGGAACTTTCCAACGTAGAAAAGCTGCGCCTGGAGCTGTTCGAGAAGGTCAACGCCCTGGGCATTGGCGCCCAAGGCCTGGGCGGACTCACCACCGTGCTGGACATCAAAATCAAGATGTACCCCACCCACGCCGCCAGCAAGCCCGTGGCCATGATTCCCAACTGCGCGGCCACCCGCCACGCCCATTTTGTGCTCGATGGCAGTGGCCCGGTGTACCTGGACCCACCATCGCTGGACACCTGGCCCGACGTCGCCTGGACGCCCGACTACGTCAAAAGCAAGAAAGTCGATCTCAACACCTTGACCAAGGCCGAAGTGGCGAGCTGGAAGCCCGGCGACACGCTCTTGCTCAACGGCAAGATGCTGACCGGCCGCGACGCCGCGCACAAGCGCATCCAAGACATGCTGGCCAAGGGCGAAAAATTGCCCGTGGACTTTACCAACCGCGTCATCTACTACGTGGGCCCGGTCGACCCGGTCAAGGGTGAAGCGGTAGGCCCCGCAGGCCCCACCACCGCCACCCGCATGGACGGCTTTACCGAGATGATGCTGGCCCAAACCGGCCTCATCAGCATGGTCGGCAAGGCCGAACGCGGCCCGGTGGCGATTGAAGCCATCAAGAAGCACCAGAGTGCGTATTTGATGGCCGTGGGCGGCGCTGCCTACCTGGTCAGCAAGGCCATCAAGTCCGCCAAGGTGGTTGGGTTTGCCGACCTGGGGATGGAAGCCATCTACGAATTCGACGTGTTGGACATGCCCGTGACCGTGGCCGTGGATTCGGGTGGCACCAGCGCCCACATCACCGGCCCCGCCGAGTGGAGCCAACGCATTGCCACCGGTGAGTTCAAAAACATCGCCGTGACCGCCAAGTAAAAAATAATGGCAAAAATGGCCTGTTGCGCAGGTAGTACTTGCGCAAGCAGCTATCAAACCAATAGCACCGACGACACTTTACGCGCATGACAAGCTCCGCACAGTCCCCGCAGTGCGCCGACCCGATTGGCGTTTTTGACAGCGGCGTCGGGGGTTTAAGTGTGCTGCGCGCCCTGCGCGCCGAGCTGCCCCATGAAAATTTTGTTTACCTGGCTGACAGCGGCCACGCCCCCTATGGCGAGCGTGACGACACCCACATGATCGAGCGTTCGCGCGCCATCACCCGCCACCTGAGCGCTCAGTACGGCATCAAGGCGCTGGTCATGGCCTGCAACACCGCCACCGCCGCCGCCATTCACGTGCTGCGCCAGGAGCACCCAAGCCTGCCCATCGTCGGCGTGGAGCCGGCGCTCAAACCGGCACTGGCCCACAGCCAAACCCGGCGCATCGGCGTGATGGCGACCCGTGGCACGCTGGGCAGCGCCAAATTTCGCACGCTGCTCGAATCCCTGAACAGCCAGGCCGATTTTGTCTGCCAGCCCTGCGATGGTCTGGCCGATGCCATCGAGCGCGAAGATGCTAACAAAACGATAGCGCTTTGCGCACACTACATAAGCGCCATAGGCCAATTTGGCACTAAAAATGGGCAGGTTGACACCCTGGTTCTGGGCTGCACCCACTACCCGTTTGCCCGCCAGCACTTGCTTGCGCTGCTCGGCCCGGACATTGCCCTGCTGGACAACGGCGAGCCCGTGGCCCGGCAAACGCGCCGCATCCTGCGCACCCTGGCACCGCCTGACGCACCCGGCCACTGCACGCTGCTGAGCACCGGCGACTGCAGCACCCTGCAGCGGGCAGCCCGCCACTGGCTGGGTCTTGACGGCCCTGTGGAGTCAATAAGGGGTGTATAACCCAAGCCATTCAATTCAACCCGGCGCCACCAAGCGCTTCATCATCAAGGACTATCAGACATGGGCGCACAGTGGAAAGCAAAAGGTAAGGAACTGGCAGCCAACGCCAAGGGCCGCGCATTCGGAAAACTCTCCAAAGACATCATGCTGGCCGCGCGCAGCGGGGCCGACCCGGCTGCCAACGCCCGCCTGCGCTTGCTGGTGGAGCAGGCACGCAAGGTCTCCATGCCCAAAGACACGCTGGACCGGGCCATCAAAAAAGGAGCCGGGCTGACCGGTGAGGCGGTCAATTACGAGCGGGTGATTTACGAAGGCTTTGCCCCGCACCAAGTGGCGGTGATGGTGGAATGTTTGACCGACAACGTGAACCGCACCGCCCCACAAATGCGGGTGCTGTTTCGCAAGGGCCAGCTGGGTACGTCCGGCTCGGTGGCATGGGATTTTGACCATCTCGGCATGATCGAAGCTGAACCCGCCGCCCAGGGTGCCGACCCCGAAGTCGCCGCCATTGAAGCAGGTGCTCAGGACTTCGAGGCGGGCGATGAAGAAGGCACCACCCTGTTCCTGACCGATGCCGCCGATCTGGATTTGGTCAGCCGCGCCCTGCCCGCCCACGGCTTCACCGTGTTGACCGCCAAACTGGGATACAAGCCGAAAAACCCGGTCAACCCCGCCAACCTGAGCGCCGAACAGCTGGAAGAGGTGGAGGCCTTTCTGGCCGCCATTGACGAGAATGACGACGTGCAGAACGTTTATGTCGGCTTAGCGGGCTGAGTTTTTCACTGCGCAGGCGATAAGGATGCAAGAAGCGCTTCAAAATCACGGGTGAACAATTCAGTATTGAACAAAGGTTTTACCTTGATATTAACTTTCAACTTTTCTTTGACAAGCTTGAGTTTGTTCCGGTTAAAACCATATTCAATCGCTTGTGCCGCATACTGGTCATCATCAGCGGCAATCAGTTCCGGCATGTCCAGAGCAAGCAAAATGCTAGCAGCCACCCGTGAGGCAAAACTTTTGCCCGGCACCGTCAAAACTGGAAGACCTGCCCATAATGCGTCACTTGCAGAGGTATGTGCGTTGTAAGGTGCAGTATCCAAAAAAAGATCTGCACATTTGTGCCGCGCCAAATGATCTGCCTGACTTACGCGACCCGCAAATACCAGTCGATTTTGATCAACGCCCCTTGCCATCGCTTCGCGTTTGAGGTTGGTATCGGTTTCCTGACTGCCTTTAAACAACCACAACACACTTCCTGGCACCGCTTTTAAAATAGTCATCCAAATATCAAACACTTGTGAAGTGATTTTTTGTGGATTGTTAAAACAGCAATACACCATGGCATCTTGCGGCAAACCCAACGCAATTCTGGCAGGAACAGCATCGGCTATGGCGCGTCGGTCATCTGTTATTTGGTAACAATTTGGCAGGTAAGCCAGCCGCTCGGTGTAGAAGCATTGCTGATCTTCAGGAATGACGACCCGATCCGCAATCACGTAGTCCATGTAACTGACACCCAAGGTTCCCGGATACCCCAGATAACTGACCTGAACCGGTGCCGGACGATAGGAAAATATACCCACCCTGCCCTCGTGTGTAAATCCCTTCAAATCGATCGCAATATCAATTTCAAGTCGGTGCAATAACTGGGCAATTTCAGCATCTGTTTCACCGTTGTTGACCTCGATAAAGTGTTCAAACGCAGCCAGCAAACGCTGGCGTACAGGGCCTTGGTCGCTGACCCCATAAGAAACGGCATACACCTCAAACTTTGTTCGGTCATGTTTTTCGAACATACCAACCATTAAATGTGCCGTTGCATGGTCATGCAGGTCAGCCGACAAATAGGCAATTTTTATTCTTTCATGCTGGTAGTGCTGGCCTTTGTACAGCGGTTCATTGGTATTTGGAAATTTTTCCTGGCTATATCTTTTTGCACACGCCAAATGATATTGCGGATCGTCCACCAGATTCAGCAATGTAAAGGGATTGATGCTGTTCAGGCCGGCTTGAATGCCTTCAAGAACCGATTGCTTGATTTGGTCAAGGTCATTCCAATCACACTGAGGCATCTTCGCTGCAGCGAGATCACCTATTGCCAGGGGATACCACGCATCCAGGGACAATATCCTTTGCAAGATATTGACGGCACCACTCATATTCCCTTGAATGATGAATATGCTGCTGGTATTGCTGAGAACAGAACACAAGCTTTCCTGGTCACCAAGATCGGGCGCTATTTGCATTGCTTTTTCAAAGGAAAGCAGGGCCTCTTGGTATCTTTTGTCTCCGTATAAGGCCGTACCCAACACTTGATGAATTTTGGCGGATTCGGGGGCCAATTCTCTCGTCAATTCCATGACATGAATTGCATCCCTGAATTTACCCATGCGCAACAATAATCCGGCAAGGTTAACCTTGATGCCCACCGAGTTGGGATCTAATTTAGCGGCATTTTCCAGGTCTTGCTGTGCTTGTGAAAGTTTTCCGGTAGCCATATACCCCATGGCACGATTTCCCAGCGCAGCGACTTGATCTGGCTTTGCACTGAGGGACTGGCTGATCCAATTCAAACCATCTTCTGTCCGCCCGGTCTGCAAGCACACAAGGCCAAGATAATGCAAGGCATCGGGTTCAGCGGGATTATTTTGAAGCACTTCTCGGTAACCAGCTTCTGCCTCGCCAATTCGCCCTTGTTTATGCATCGCAATAATATCGCTGATCAATGGAATCAATTGTTGAGTTACAGCCGATGACGTCTGATGATTAGCCATGATGTTTAATTCATTAATTCAGAGTTAACAATGCATCACGCAGATATTTCTCCATCGTCCATCCGCTCGTGATCTTGAAACCAGATTGCGCCAAGCGCTCACATTCATCCGGATTGTCAATCAATTGACGTGCACGTTGGGCCAAATCGGAATACTCTGCGAATGCCACGCCGCTGGACAGTGCTGCATCTTCAATCCGGTCTGAACTGTGTTCTGATAATACGGTGCAACGATTTGCAAGCAAATAAGAAATGCGCACCATTTCGAGTATTTTGGCTTCGTGCTGATGCATGTTTAAAATTACTTTGGCGCGGCCAATCATTTCATCGCGCTGGGCACCATACAAACCTACTGCTGCAACCACACGCAAGCCTGTTTCCCGCATTTTAATAATGGCCTCTTTGCGACGCTCAGTGAGTGAGCCGCAAAACAAGACATCCATCTCTGGCTCGGAATCACGAACAATGCGCGTCAACTCCGGCACATAACCAATGGGCAAAACATGGGCCACATGAATGCCCAACTCGGCAAGTGCCACCGCATTTCTGCGACTGTAATCCCACACCACATGACGACGAAAAATAGCCAGCATTTCCTCTGGCATCCAAGGTGAGCCCGGTTCTATTTGCTCAAGGTTATACAAAATCGCATCCGCTGCAATGGGCAACGGAAAGTGCGGTAACAAATTCGAACCAAGCACAATATGCCGCCGTTCGGATAGACACCCCTCAGTGGTACAGACCGAATCATGGCCAAGCGCAAGGAGTCCGTAGTGAATTGACTCCGCAATCTCCCTGAATGCTGCCGAATGAACATACCCTGGAGGAGAAACGACAGTCACTGCGAATTTCATGCTTATTACCTAACCTAAAAATTCAATATGGGATTGCGGAAAACAAAAAAAATATTATCAGAAAGCAGAATTCCGATGATGTTTAATTGCTTCAATTTCAGCATAGTCCGTCCTAATATCGCACCTGCTCAGCCCAACTGCGCTTCCAACTCGGAGGAGACCGCCAGCCATTGCTCTTCAAGCGTTTGCAATTCGTCGTTGACCTTCTTCAGGCGTTTGCCGAATTCGGCAATTTCGGTCGGATGCCCAGAGCTGCTCAGATGACCTTCCAGCGAGGCCCCTTCGCCATTGAGCACGGCCATGCGCGCCTCGATGTCTTCCAACTTGCGCTTGAGGCCGCTTGAATTCACCTTGACTTTGACCTTGGGCGCAGAAGCTGCAGCGGCCTGGGCTTTGCGTTCGGCCTTGGCTGCGGCACTGGTGGCCTCCTTGATGGCTTCGCGCTGGCGTTTGGCTTCGTCCAGCAGGTAGCGCTGGTAGTCGTCCAGATCGCCGTCAAACGGTGCCACGCCGCCGCGCGAGACCATCCAGAACTCGTCACACACAGAGCGCAACAAGGCGCGGTCGTGGCTGACCAGCATCACGGTGCCTTCAAATTCGTTCAAAGCCATGGCCAGCGCTTCACGGGTGGCCAGATCGAGGTGGTTGGTTGGCTCGTCTAGCAACAGCAGGTTGGGCCGCTGCCAGACGATCATGCACAGCACCAGGCGCGCTTTTTCTCCGCCGCTCATGCTGCCCACGGCCTGCTTGACCATATCACCGCCAAAGTTGAAGGTGCCCAGAAAACTGCGCAGGTCCTGCTCGCGCGTGGCCTGGCCGGCAATCTTGCCTGCCGCTGTGATGTCCTTGACCAGCCGAATCATGTGCTCCAGCGGGGTGTCTTGCGGGCGCAGCACATCCAGTTCCTGCTGGGCAAAGTAGCCGATGTTCAGGCCCTTGCCTTCGGTGACTTCACCGCCAATAGGCTGCAGATCGCGGGCCACAGTTTTGACCAGCGTGGATTTACCCTGGCCGTTGGCACCCAGAATGCCGATGCGCTGGCCAGCCAGCACTGAGCGGCTGACGTTGTTGACGATCACGGTGGGTGGTGTGCCCTCGGGCGAGTCTTCAGGCGGTGGGTAGCCAAAACTCACACCCGCCATCGACAGCATGGGGTTGGGCAGGTTGGCGGGCTCCTTGAATTCAAAGGTGAATTCAGCGTCCGCCATCAGCGGTGCGATTTTTTCCATGCGGTCCAGAGCCTTGACCCGGCTTTGTGCCTGCTTGGCCTTGCTGGCCTTGGCCTTGAAGCGTGCAATGAACTTTTGCAAATGGGCAATCTTGTCCTGCTGCTTGGCAAACGCGGTTTGCTGCAGCGCCATCTGCTCGGCGCGCATGTCTTCAAACTTGCTGTAGTTGCCACCGTAGCGCACCAGTTTGCCCGCGTCGATGTGCAGGGTGACGTTGGTCACGGCGTCCAGAAACTCCCGGTCATGGCTGATGACGACCATGGTGCCTTCGTATTTTTTGAGCCAGGCTTCCAGCCACACCAGCGCGTCCAAGTCCAAGTGGTTGGTGGGTTCGTCCAGCAGCAGCAGGTCGCTCGGGCACATCAACGCGCGCGCCAGTTGCAAGCGCATGCGCCAGCCGCCCGAAAAGCTGTTGACCGGGTTGGTGAGTTCGGTGGTTTTGAAACCCAGCCCCAGAATCAGCGCCTGCGCCCGTGCCGGGGCGTCGTTGGCCCCCGCATCTTGCAGTGCCATGTAGGCGTGGGCCATGCGGTCGTAGTCCTCGGTGGCTTCCGAGGCAGTGACCTCCTGCTGGGCCGCCAAGAGCGACACGTCGCCGTCCACCACAAAGTCAGTGGCACTTTGTTCGGTTTCGGGCATGTCCTGGGCCACTTGGCCCATGCGCCACTGGCTGGGAATAAAGTATTCGCCGCCGTCTTCGTGCAGTGAACCATTGAGCAGGGCAAACAGCGACGATTTACCAGCACCGTTGCGGCCCACCAAGCCGACTTTTTCACCGGGGTTGATGGTGACGGTGGCACCGTCGAGCAGTACCTTGGCGCCGCGGCGCAGGATGACGTTTTTTAAAGTGATCATGGTTGGTCGTAGCTATGTTCTTGAAAATTCATCGTTGCAAGTAGTGGTGGGCTGGAACATGGGGCACTGTGAATCGCCGTGTCCCCCGGCCTTTGGCCTCCTCCTTTACCGGCGCTTCACAGTACCCCATGCTCCCGCTGTGTCGCGGTTGCGCATGCAGAAATACCGCGAAGGTTCGCACCCTCCGAGAAGCCAGACGGGCTGGGTGAGTGGCGAAGTGAGGTCAAGGAGGAGACAATTTTCCGCCGGGCCGCCCCAAGAAAAATTAGCCCCCTCGGGGGCAGCGACCCGCGAAGCGGTGGAGCGTGGGGCACAGATCTTACGGGCGGGGGACACGAACGCAGTCACTCGCCCAGCCCGTCTGGCTTCGCTGCCGGCAAAAACGGAGAAAGCGGAAAAAGCTCAAAAAGTGCCTCACGGGTGACCAACAAAACCTGGTCTTCACCCGCGCTGGTTTCCAGCCAAACCGCTTGCAAATGGGGAAAGGCATCTTCAAAGTGCTCGCGCTCGTTGCCAATCTCCAGCACCAGCACGGCGTTCTTGCTCATGTGCGCCGGGGCGTCGACCAGCAGCTGGCGGATGAAATCCATGCCATCCACCCCGCCCAGAGAGTTGCCATCCAGCGCCAACGCCGGTTCGGCGTGGTATTCGGGCGGCAGTGCAGCCATGCTGGCGGCGTTCACATACGGCGGGTTGCAGACAATCAGGTCGTAAGGGCCGCGCACGCTGGCCAGTCCGTCAGACGCCAGCAGCGTGATGCGCTGCTGCAAGCCGTGCTTGTCCACATTGATGCGGGCCACGTCCAACGCATCTAGAGAGATGTCGCAGGCGTCCACACTCACATCGGGGTAAACCATGGCAGCCAAAACAGCCAGACTGCCGTTGCCGGTACACAGGTCCAGCACTTGTTTTGTCGATTCAGTCAGCCAGTAGTCGATGCTCCCGTTCATCAATAGCTCGGCGATGAAGGAGCGTGGCACGATGACCCGCTCGTCCACATAAAAGGGCACACCTTGCAGCCAGGCCTCACGGGTCAGGTAGGCGGCGGGTTTGCGGGATGTGATGCGTGCTATAAAAATAGTAGCTACCTGCGCATGTATATCGTGCGGTACAGCCTGATTTGCCACTGAATTTTGGTCATTTTGCGGGTCATCCAGTGCGCTGTCCAGCGGCAGGCCCAATTGCCATAGCACCAGCCATGCTGCCTCGTCAAAGGCATTGGTGGTGCCGTGGCCAAACGCCACACCGGCATCGAGCAGCTGGCGCTCGCCCGCTTTGATGAGTTCGAGCACGGTCATGGCGTCAACCGGGCATGCAGGTTTTCCAGTACGCGCCGGTAAATGTTTGTCAAAGGCTCCACGTCGGCCACATTCACATACTCGTCAATTTTGTGAATGGTGGCGTTGGGCGGGCCAAGTTCAATGACCTGGGGACAGATTTTGGCGATAAAGCGAGCGTCGCTGGTGCCGCCGGTGGTGGACAAGGCGGTCGTGATGCCGGTTTCAGACCGGATGGCCTCACATACAGCATCCACCAAGGTGCCCGGTGGTGTCAGAAAAGGCAGGCCACCCACGGTCCACGTCAGCTCATAGGCCAATTCGTGTTTGTCCAGCACCGCTTGCAAGCGTGTTTGCAGGCCCTCGGGCGTCGACTCGGTTGAAAAGCGGAAGTTGAAATCAATCACCACCACGCCCGGAATGACATTGCTGGCCCCGGTGCCTGCGTGAATGTTGCTGACCTGCCAGGAGGTGGGCTGAAAGAAATCATTACCCTTGTCCCACTCAATACCCACCAACTCCGCTAACGCCGGTGCCGCCAGATGGATGGGGTTCCTGGCCAGATGGGGGTAGGCGATATGACCTTGCACACCTTTGACGCACAAGCGCCCACTCATGGTGCCACGGCGACCGTTCTTGATCATGTCGCCGGTGCGCTCCACCGCCGTGGGCTCGCCCACAATGCAGTAGTCGAGCTTTTCGCCGCGCTGTTGCAGTGCGTCGCACACGACGACGGTGCCATCAAGGGCCGGACCTTCTTCGTCACTGGTGAGCAAAAAGCCAATCGACAGGGGCGTGTCGGGCCGGGCCGTGACAAAAGCTTCCACCGCAACGACGAACGCCGCCAGCGAGGTTTTCATGTCGCTGGCACCGCGCCCGTACAGGCGGCCGTCGCGCAGTGAGGGTTTGAACGGGTGGCTGCCCCACTGCTCCAGCGGACCGGTGGGAACCACATCGGTATGGCCGGCAAACACTATCAATTCAGTAGCTGCTCCCGCACTGTTTATAAGCGCAGAAGGCCTTTTTGCCCATAAATTTGTGACCCGGAAGGCTTCGGGGCCACTGGCAATGGTTTCACAGACAAAACCAAGCGGGGCCAGCCGGGTGGCAATCAGGGTCTGGCAATCGGCGTCTTCGGGGGTGACGGACGGGCAGGCCATCAGCTGCTGCGCAAAAAGGAGCGTGGGATTCATCAGTGCTGCCGGTTCAGTGCTTCACATCGAGGGTGATTTCAGTGAAGGAGGGATGGTCGTCCGGATCTTCGAGTTCTTCCTGCGGTTTAGTGCGGCTGGTGAAGTCGTTTTGCAGACGCCACATCAAGTTAGTTGGAGAGTCGGCATTGGCCAAGCCCTCCTTACGTTCCACGACGCCGTCCGAGATCAGTCGGGCAATGTCCTGCTCAAACGTCTGACCGCCATCGGCCATCGATTTTTCCATGGCCTCCTTGATGCCGGAAAAATCGCCCTTTTCAATCAACTCGGAAATCAGTTTGGTGTTGAGCATGATTTCCACTGCCGGCACGCGCCCGCCTGTGACGGTACGCAGCAGGCGTTGCGACACCACCGCCTTCATGGCGGCGGCCAGGTCACCCAGCATGGTGGCGCGCACCTCGACCGGGTAAAAACTCAAAATCCGGTTCAGCGCCTGGTAGCTGTTGTTGGCGTGCATGGTGGCCAGGCACAAATGCCCGGACTGTGCGTAGGCGATGGCGGCTGACATGGTCTCGCGGTCCCGAATTTCGCCGATCAAAATCACGTCTGGTGCCTGGCGCAGGGCGTTGCGCAGCGCCACCTGGGCCGACTGGGTGTCAGTACCAACCTCACGCTGGTTCACCACCGAGCGCTTGTTCTTGAACAAAAACTCAATCGGGTCTTCAATGGTGAGGATGTGGCCGGAAGCGTTCTCGTTGCGGTAGTCCAGCATGGAAGCCAGCGTGGTGCTTTTGCCCGCCCCGGTGGCACCCACCATCAGCAACAGGCCCCGCTTTTCCATGATCAGCTCACCCAGATTCATGGGAACCGCCAGACTGGCAAGGGAAGGAATGTCGGCGGTGATGAAACGGATGACCGCAGCGTAGGAGCCGCGCTGTCGCATGGCGCTGATGCGAAAGCGGCCAACGCCCACCAGTGGCAAACCCATGTTGAGTTCATTCAACTCCCGCAGCTCTTCAATGCGGTCAGGTGGCAGCACCTCGGACAGCAAATTCAGCGGCGCATCAGCAGGAAGAATCTGGCTGTTGATGGGAACGCATTGCCCGTTGATCCGGATGAGCGCCGGCGACATGGCTGACAAATAGACGTCGGAAGCCTTTTTTTCTGCCATCAGGCGCAGGATGCGCTCCATGGTGCCAGACGTGTTGTTGGTGCCGTTCGATGCGTTCGTTGCCATGGTTCAGTCCTTGAGTGGAAGAAAAAGAGTCTGCCCGAGTTCAATCGCAGTGTCAGTCGCGCAGCAGATCGTTCAGGCTGGTTTTGGCGCGGGTTTGCGCGTCGACCCGCTTGACGATGATGGCTGCGTACAAGCTGTATTTGCCATCGTTCTTGGGCAAACTGCCGCTGATGACCACCGACCCGGCCGGTATGCGGCCATAGCTGACGGAGTCGCTGGCGCGGTCGTAAATGGGGGTGCTCTGGCCGAGGTAAACACCCATCGAAATGACGGAATTTTCTTCCACAATCACGCCTTCCACCACCTCGGAGCGGGCTCCGATAAAGCAGTTGTCCTCGATGATGGTGGGGCCGGCCTGCATGGGCTCCAGCACGCCGCCAATGCCCACGCCGCCGGAGAGGTGCACGTTTTTGCCGATCTGGGCGCATGAGCCCACGGTGGCCCACGTGTCCACCATGGTGCCTTCGTCCACATAGGCACCAATGTTCACGTAAGACGGCATCAGGATCACGCCTTTGCCAACAAAACTGCCGCGCCTCGCCACGGCCGGCGGCACCACGCGCACGCCGGTGGCCTTCATGGCTTCTTCGTCCAGACCCGCAAATTTGGTGGGCACCTTGTCGTAAAAGCCCAGGTCACCGGCTTTCATGATCTCGTTGTCGCGCAGGCGAAAGCTCAGCAGCACTGCCTTTTTGATCCACTGGTGGGTGGTCCACTGGCCGACAGACTCGCGGGTGGCCACGCGCAGCTTGCCCGCGTTGAGCTGGGCAATGACGTTTTCGACAGCGTCAACGATTTCCTTGGGGGCTGATTTGACGGAAAGATTGGCGCGGTCTTCCCAGGCGCTGTCGATGATGTTTTGCAGTTGTTGGGTCATGAAAAGTTTTCTTGAAAAGAGGTGGGTTCAGGTTCTGGATTTGACAAATTGGACAATGCGCTGGGCGGCTTCCACACATTCTTCGGTTTCGGCCACCAGGGCCATGCGGATGCGCTGCGCGCCCGGATTGGCACCTTGAGCATCACGGGCCAAATAGGAACCGGGCAGAACTGTCACATTGTAAAGAGCGAACAGCTCGCGGGCAAAATCTGTGTCATTGCCCTTGACTTTGGCCCACAGATAAAAGCCCGCATCGGGCAGCGCCACGTCCAGAACCTCGGCCAGCAGGGGCGTGACCTGCGCAAACTTGGAGCGGTACAGGGCGCGGTTTTCCATCACATGCAGCTCGTCCCCCCAGGCCGCAATGCTGGCGGCCTGGACCACCGGACTCATGGCACTGCCGTGGTAGGTGCGGTAGAGCAAAAATTGCTTCATGATGGCCGCATCCCCCGCCACAAAGCCACTGCGCATGCCCGGCACATTGCTGCGCTTGGACAAACTGGTGAAGGAGATCAGGTTTTTAAAATCAGGCCGCCCCAACAGGACGCTGGCCTGCATGCCGCCCAGCGGGGGTTCGTCGCGAAAGTAAATCTCGCTGTAGCACTCGTCGGAGGCGATCACAAAGCCGTAACGGTCGCTCAAATCAAACAGCTTTTTCCACTCGATCAGCGGCATCACCGCGCCGGTTGGGTTGCCGGGCGAGCAGGTAAACAGCAACTGGGTGCGAGCCCAAACGCTGTTTGGCACGCTGTCCCAGTCCTGCGCAAAATTGCGCGCCGGGTCACTTGGCACAAAGTAGGGCTGGGCACCGGCCAGCAAGGCCGCACCCTCGTATATTTGGTAGAACGGATTGGGGCACACCACCACTGGCGCGGATTCGGGGTCGCTGCTGCGCCCGTGTGAGCAGGGGTTGACGATGGTTTGCGTCAGGGCGAACAGCGCTTCGCGCGAGCCGTTCACCGGCAGGGTCTGGGTCAGCGGATTGACGTTCAGGTCATAGCGTTTTTTAAGCCAGCGGGCAAACGCTTCACGCAGTTTGGGTTCGCCGGTGGTAACCGGATAGCTTGCAAGCCCACTGGGCGTGCTCACTATCGCGTCGATCATGGCCTGCTGGATGAAAGCGGGTGTGGGGTGCTTGGGCTCACCCATACCCAAACTGATCGGGCGAAGCGACGGATTGGGTGTGATGTTGGTGAAAAGTTGACGCAGCCGTTCAAACGGATAAGGCTGCAAATGGGAAAGCAGAGGATTCATGGTTGGCGATTATCCCGCCTTGTGGCGGGGCCACCAGTCTTTCCGCTTCTAAATCATCCGTGTCGTTGTTGCTTCGCCTTGTCGTGCTAGAGCACTGCCTGCGGCTTCGCGCCTAGACACGAATGATTTGGAAACGGAAGCAAGTCACCGGGGTCAGTTCAATCAGAGCTTATTTTTTGCCAGCTTTGCTTGAGGGTGCTGCTTTATTTTTGGTTGCTGGTGCGTCGTCGGCCTTGGGTGCATCTCCGAGTACGGATTTGAGAGGGCAAATTTTGAAGGCCGGGCATTTTTGGCAACCGGCAACAACGGCGATAGGGCAAATGGTCATGGTGTTTTTCCTGTTTTCATGCAATACGCATGGGTGCTGAGTATGCGCCAGCACATGGTTTTGTACGTCCATTTTTCCAAGAGAAGTACCCCTAATTGCGGCAAGCGCTTTGTACACTCACTGATTTTCGAATGCACTCTGTTGACTGGGCTCTTTGCTGGAAGTACTTATGAATCAACTTATTTTTTTGACCGTTTCATCCTTGTTGGCGTCAAGTTTTGCCATGGCCCAAACAACGGCACCACATCCTTCGGTGCCTGCCAGCACTACAAAAACAGTGCCACCCTCTGTGCGGCATCCACAAGCAGTTTGTCTGGCGGGTATCAGCCGTGAACGAATCAACTTTGCCGGTGCTATCGATGTAGGCATTCAAAAAGGTCTGATTGATCCGAAAGAGCGCACGGCACTTGAAAAAACTCTCAGTAATTTGATGGCATTGGAAGCCAGCGCAAGCGCCAACAGAAGCATCAGTTACGCGGAGTGCAAAGGCATTTATCAACGATTTGTTGCAGAAAACACAGGCATTCAAATGCAGATGCGAGCCAACCCGTTCAAAGCTGCCAAGCATTAGGGATGCAGAAATTGCAAATGTACCGTTTATGGCGAGTGCTGACGGGAAGCAGTGCTAGGCGCAAGACGCGACGTTTTGCCAGCTAAACGAGCGGATTGCAACGACGCAATGCACCCGCCAGTGCCGCCAGAAATGGGATATTTTTGATTTCTGCATCCCTTAGCTCGCATTCGCACGCATTGGTATTTGAGAGTAAATGCGTACAAACGACTACCGGGCACGTGGTATTCTCATTTAGTCAGGCCACGCTTTTCGGCGCACGGGCCTTGGCAATGGTGCAAAAATTTCTTTGGCTGGAGAGATAAGTTATGGTCAAAACTGGGCAAGAACCCTCCGTTGTGTACGGTACCGAGGATATTTTGACAAGCCTGTGCAATTCGGTGACCCGGGTGCTAACCGTGGCAACCCAGTGCCCGATTCACTATTCCGGCATGGTGCAACGCATCTCCAAAATCTGCCTCAAACCCGACATTGGCTGCTTTGTGCTGTTTGACGGCGGTTTTTCTGGTCTGGTGGTGCTCAACTTTTCGGCCCAAGCCGCGATGGAACTGTACGAAACTTACATGTTGAACATGGGAATGCCCAAAAGCGAGTTGGCTAGTTCCCACACTTCTGACGAAGTGAGCAACATCTTGGGCGAATTGATGAACCAGATTGTGGGCGATTTCACCGGCAAGGTGCGCCGTGAGCTGCAAACCACCATCACCCAAAACCAGCCCAAAATGCTGGTGCTCTACAAGCAGGTCATGCTGAGTGTAGATACGCAGCTGGACAATCCAGAGTCACGGCGCGTAACTTTTTACACCGGCCGAAACAATATTTTTTACCTGGAGTTGGCAATTGACCGCACCGAATTCATCAAGTTGCACGATTTTGAGGTCACTCAAGCGTACAACCCGGACGAGGTGATTGCGCAGACCAACGCAGAGGGTCAAGCCAGCCAGCCGACCCCTGCGCCAGAGGTGAGCGACCATGATGAACTGCTGAAGTCCTTGGGCATGTAGGTCCAGCGCGACGCAAAGTGACACTGTGATGATGTCACAGTCGAATAAGCACTTTTCGTAAAGGGTAAGCAAACCCGGTATCGCCACTGGCCATACCCAATGCCCGCAACGCTGGTTTTTTTGCCGGGGGATAATGTCAACACCCAAGACCAGCCACGTGAGGCTGTACAGCCCTTCCAAATCAACCCACACACCCAACAAGAGGTTTTTCACATGCCCGTTTATCGCTCAAAAACATCCACCGCCGGCCGCAACATGGCGGGTGCTCGATCGCTGTGGCGTGCCACCGGCATGAAGGACGATGATTTTCAAAAGCCCATTATCGCGGTGGTCAATTCCTTCACTCA
Organism: Candidatus Rhodoferax bjergmarkensis; assembly: GCA_016708345.1. GTDB lineage: Bacteria > Pseudomonadota > Gammaproteobacteria > Burkholderiales > Burkholderiaceae_C > Rhodoferax > Rhodoferax bjergmarkensis. The sequence goes on along the minus strand of JADJFX010000002.1, from coordinate 307,929 downwards.
GTTTGTGCCCGGCCACGTTCATCTTAAGGATTTGGGCCAACTGGTGGCGCGCGAGATTGAAGCGGCTGGTGGCGTGGCCAAGGAGTTCAACACCATTGCGGTGGACGACGGCATCGCCATGGGGCACGACGGCATGTTGTACTCGCTGCCCAGCCGCGACATCATTGCCGACTCGGTTGAGTACATGGTCAACGCTCATTGCGCAGACGCCATGGTGTGCATCTCCAACTGCGACAAGATCACCCCCGGCATGCTCATGGCCGCCATGCGCCTGAACATTCCTGTAACTTTTGTTTCCGGCGGCCCGATGGAAGCGGGCAAGACCAAGCTGGGTGTGATCAAGCTTGATTTGATTGACGCCATGGTGATGGCGGCGGACGACAAGGTGAGCGACGAAGAAGTGGCCGAGGTCGAGCGTTCTGCCTGCCCCACCTGTGGCTCCTGCTCGGGCATGTTCACGGCCAACTCCATGAACTGCCTGACCGAGGCCCTGGGCTTGTCCCTGCCCGGCAATGGCACCGTGGTGGCCACCCATGCCGACCGCGAAGCTTTGTTCAAGCGCGCGGGTCGCTTGGCGGTAGATTTGTGCAAGCGTTATTACGAGCATGAGGACGCTTCCGTGTTGCCGCGATCCATTGGTTTCAAGGCATTTGAGAACGCCATCACGCTGGACATTGCCATGGGCGGCTCTACCAACACCATCTTGCATATTCTTGCGATTTCACAAGAGGCAGAAATTGACTTCACCCTGAAGGACATCGACCGCCTATCGCGCAGTGTTCCGCAACTGTGCAAGGTGGCACCCAACACGCAGAAGTATCACATTGAAGACGTGCACCGTGCGGGCGGCATCATGGCCATCTTGGGCGAGTTGGACCGCGCGGGTAAGCTGCATACCGATGTTCCGACCGTTCACGCACCCACCCTGAAAGACGCGCTGGATCAGTGGGACATCATGCGTACCCAGTCGCCTGAAGTGCAAAAGTTTTACAAAGCAGGCCCGGCGGGCAAGCCAAGCCAGATCGCGTTCAGCCAAGCTACGCGCTGGCCCAGCCTTGATGCTGACCGTGCCGAGGGCTGCATTCGTTCCAGTGAGCATGCCTTCTCGCAAGAGGGTGGTTTGGCGGTGTTGTACGGAAATATTGCCCTGGATGGTTGCGTGGTCAAAACCGCCGGCGTGGATGATGACCTGCTGGTGTTCGAAGGCCCGGCCCACGTCACCGAGTCGCAGGACGAAGCCGTGGCCAACATCCTGGGCGACCAGGTCAAGGCCGGTGACATCGTGATCGTGCGCTATGAAGGCCCGAAAGGCGGCCCCGGCATGCAGGAAATGCTGTACCCCACTTCCTACATCAAGTCCAAGGGCTTGGGTAAAGCATGCGCCTTGCTGACCGATGGCCGTTTTTCCGGCGGCACCTCGGGCCTGTCAATTGGACACGCTTCACCAGAAGCTGCGGCGGGCGGCGCGATTGGTTTGGTACGCAATGGTGACCGCATCCGCATCGACATTCCCAACCGCTCCATCAACGTTTTGTTGTCCGATGACGAACTCGCCAAGCGCCGCGCTGAGCAGGACGCCAAAGGCTGGAAACCTGCCCAGCCACGCAAACGCAAGGTATCTGCCGCGCTCAAGGCTTACGCCAAGCTGGTAATGTCGGCCGACAAGGGGGCGGTACGGGATTTGTCGTTGCTGGAAGATTAAAGACTATTTTTTACTATTTTCACTACTGGAATCCACAGGGCATGATGATTTTTTCACCATGAGGTACAGGTTGGAGTCGACGCTGCCCATACCAATCAGCGCCTGATTGGTTTGTTGTTGACCCAACAAGTCTTCTGGTTGTTAACTGTCTCATGTGCGTCTCCCAATCATCCCAGATTCAAAACCCACTACGGCGCGGACAAGGCCTGCTGTTGTCGCTGCAATGGTTTTCATATCCTGTACACGATCCTGCTCAATCAACTGCAACACCAATTCATTGACGCCCCCGACCACCGCCATGGCCATTTCAGGCGTCAAGACTGAAGCACCTTCTGCCGCATTGATCACCTTGAGCATGAAATCGGCAATTTCCTGATTGACCCGCCTTCGGGCAGCCAACCCAATTGCCCCCAGCCCAAGAATTTCAACAAACAAAGTACGCATCAAAATCGGATTGGTTGCCAAGCAACCAAGGTACGCATCAATCGCCTGCTCCACTTGAGTTTGCCAGTTGCGGTCGGGGTTGATCGAGGCGCGCAATACACTCAAGGCGTTGCGGCTGGCAGTTTCGTACAAGGCAATCAAGCAGTCCGCCTTGGTCGTGAAATGTTCGTAAAAGGTGCGACGCGATACGCTCGCTTCCCGCACGATGTCCGCAATCGTGCTGGCACCATAACCCTTGGCCGCAACCGACCGCGCCATGCCGTTGAATAAACGTTGGCGGTGCTCCGTGGCTTCGCTTGACTGTGACGTCAGGGTCGTTGAATCCATAAAATTGAAAATCCGCGAATTAGGCATAAATGCCTAGGGAACAGGTCTACAGGTACTTGACAGTACCACATAAGGAATGCATCATATACACATTTGGTACTAATGTGTACCAAAATAACAACCGGAGCTGCAAATTATCAATTTCGTGGTACTTCGTCTCTTGATTGATCTTGAGTTTTCGGCACTGGAGACATGACATCAACCATGCATGTTCCACCCTAAGCGTATCGGCATCTGCCCCAAACTGACCCTCTGGGAACCAACAAAGTTTCATCATCATTGCGGCCTGCGCTGCAAACCACATCAACATCCAAGCAAGAAAGCAACCATGACTGACAAGTACCTCAATTTTGCCAACTCCCCTCTTGGCGCCAAGCTCGCCGATGCGCTGGGCTTACCCAAGCCGATGAAACTGGAGCGCTACAAATCGGGTCAGCCGGTGATCAAGGGATCCGTCCTGTTAGGCGGTGGCGGCACCCCTGAGTTACTGGAGTCACTGGCTGCTGCACTCAAGTCCATCGGTGCGCAAACGGTTGCCCATGCACAGTTGCCCCAATGGACCCCGATTGCCAACAAGGCTGGTCTGATGACGGGCCGTTGGGGGGTTGATGGCAAACCCGGTGAAAAAGTCAAGGCATTGGTGTTCGACGCGAGCGGCCTCACGGACAGCACCCAGTCGGATGCGCTGTACCAGTTTTTCCATGACGCAGCCCGTTCGGTCTTGCCCTGTGGCCGCGTGGTCATTCTGGGTCGCCCGCCCGAGTTGTGCAAGAGCCCGCGCCAAGCCACCATTCAGCGCGCCCTGGAGGGCCTCACCCGCTCTCTAGCCAAAGAGCTTAAAAAAGCGATTACCGTACAACTGGTGTACGTCGCCCAAGGCGCTGAAGCCCAGATCGAATCCACACTGCGTTTCTTGTTATCACCCCGCTCGACATATGTGTCAGCCCAGGTCATCCGTATTGGCAAGCCGGTCGGCACGCCCACGATGCCAGCCGACTGGGCAAAACCCCTAGCAGGCAAAAAGGTGCTGGTCACCGGTGCCTCGCGCGGCATTGGCGCATCGATTGCCGAAGTCATGGTGCGTGAAGGCGCTGCCGTGATCTGCTTAGACGTTCCCCAAGCGCAGCCCGGCCTTGATGAAGTGGCTGCCAAACTGGGTGCCACAGCGTTAGCTTTGGACATTGGTGCCGCTGACGCGCCGCAGATGCTGGTCGATGCAGCCAAAGCACGAGGTGGTTGGGATGTGGTGGTACACAACGCCGGCATCACCCGTGACAAAACCATTGCCAACATGAAAGAACACTTGTGGCAAATGGTGGTGAACGTCAACCTGTCCACCCAAGAGCGAATCAATGACGCGCTGGTGGAGTCGGGAGCACTCAAGACAGGTGGCCGCATTGTGTGCGTGTCATCCATCTCGGGCATTGCCGGCAACTTGGGTCAGACCAACTACGCTTTGTCCAAGGCCGGTGTGGTGGGCATGGTGCAAAGCACAGCGCCCCTCTTTGCCAAGAATGGCATCACCATCAACGCTGTGGCACCCGGCTTTATCGAGACGGCCATGACGGCTGCCATTCCGTTCGCTATCCGTGAAGCAGGCCGACGCATGAACTCCATGAGCCAAGGAGGCTTGCCGCAAGATGTGGCCGAGGCAATCGTCTGGTTTGCCAGCCCAGCCTCCAGCGGTTTGACCGGCAATGTGGTGCGCGTATGCGGCCAGAGCCTGATCGGTGCCTAGAGCCGCACCCGATAAAACACTGGATTCACCATGAAAACCATTGAAATCGACAAGCCCGCCCACCCCGCCCAGATGTACATGGGGGCCTTGCTCTCCAGCACCAAGCGGCCCGGCGTCATCAAGGCCCTGCCCAAGGTCACCTACGTGCGCCCTAACGTGGTGCTGGATGCCGCCGAAATAGCGGCCTACGCCAAATTGTGTGGTTTCAGCCCGGAACACGGCGTTCCCCTCACCTACCCGCAGATGCTGACATTCCCGCTGGCGATGGAGTTTTTTGGCTCAGAAAACTGCCCTTGGCCTGCCATGGGAACAGTGCACCTGGCCAACCGTATCGTGCAACACCAGCGCCTCAACGTCGGTGACGAACTTCGCGTAGAAATGCGCACAGGCAAGTTGATTGCCCACGAAAAAGGACAGATTTTCAATCTGGAGATGATTATTTCACGTGACGGCACAACCGTTTGGGAAGCCACCCAAACCCTGCTGCGCATGGGTGTGAGCAATCCCATAGGCGCAGCTTTTGCCAGTGCCTTGACTGACGAATCACCGCTGTCGCACCAAGCTGATTTTTCAGCACCCGCCGATATCGGTAGGCGCTACGGTCTGGTATCAGGTGATCTCAACCCGATTCACCTGTCGAGTGCCTCGGCCAAACTATTTGGCTTTCGCGCCGCCATTGCGCACGGCCTATGGACCAAGGCACGCGCTTTGGCCGCATTGATGCCACGTGAAGTCGTCACCCAGGCACAAGTCACTGTGGAATTCAAAACACCGCTGTTTTTACCTGCCCGCGCCTCGTTGTGGAACACCCATCAGGTGAAAGGCCCACTGGCGCACTCAACCCTGTTTGAAGTGCGCAATGCCAAGGGCGACAAGCCACATCTGCGCGGGCATTTGAGCTGCCAGTCGAACTGAGCCGAATCTTTTATTTTTTCATCGTTTATTCAGGACTTTTCATGACCACTACCATTCGTCGCGTCGCCATCATTGGCGGCAATCGCATTCCCTTCGCCCGCTCCAACACGGTGTACTCCAATGCATCCAACCAAGAAATGTTCACGGCCACCCTGCAAGGTCTGGTCGACCGTTTCAATTTGCACGGAGAGCGCTTGGGCGATGTGGTGGGTGGTGCGGTTATGAAGCATTCACGCGACTTCAATTTGGTGCGCGAGTGCGTTTTGTCCACCACGCTGTCGCGTGATACCCCAGCCTTTGACTTGCAGCAAGCTTGCGGCACCGGCTTGGAAGCGGCCATGGTGGTGGCCAACAAGATCGCCTTGGGTCACATTGACTGCGGCATTGCTGGCGGTGTGGACACCACATCTGACGCACCGATCGGCGTCAATGAAAAACTGCGCAAAATCCTGCTGGAGGCGAGTCGTGCCAAAACGACCGCTCAGCGCTTGACTGCACTGTCCAAAATTCGACCCGCCATGCTGGTTCAGCCCTCCTTGCCGCGCAATGGCGAGCCACGCACCGGTTTCTCCATGGGCGAGCACGCCGAGTTGATGGCGCAGGAGTGGAACATTAGCCGCGAAGATCAAGACGCACTGGCCCTGCGGAGCCACCATAATCTGGCCAAAGCCTATGAGGCCGAATTTTTCAACGACCTGATGACGCCCTTCAAAGGCGTGAGCAAAGACAACAACCTGCGCGCCGACCTCACCATCGAAAAGCTGCGCTCACTCAAGCCCGTCTTCGACAAAAAAGTGGCACCGGAAAAAGGCACACTCACCGCGGGCAACTCCACCCCGCTCACCGATGGTGCGTCTGCCGTCCTGCTGGCCAGCGAAGACTGGGCAAAAGCGCGCAATTTGCCGGTGTTGGCCTACATCACCTTCAGTGAAGTGGCCGCAGTGGACTTCTTTGACAAAAAAGAAGGTCTGTTGATGGCCCCCGCCTACGCCGTGCCCCGCATGCTGGAGCGCGCTGGCCTGAAACTGCAAGACTTTGACTACTACGAAATCCACGAAGCCTTTGCCGCGCAAGTGCTGTGTACCCTCAAAGCCTGGGAAGACAAGAAATTCTGCAAGGAAAAACTAGGTTTGGACAAGCCGCTGGGCAAGATCGACATGAAAAAACTCAACATCAACGGCAGTTCGCTGGCCGCCGGCCACCCGTTCGCCGCAACAGGCGGTCGCCTTGTTGCCACACTGGCCAAGATGCTTGACCACAAAGGTTCCGGCCGCGGCCTGATCTCCATCTGCGCAGCAGGTGGTCAGGGCGTGGTTGCCATCATCGAGCGTTAACTTTCACGTTAATAGGAGTAACAAATCATGGCCCTCTACAAAGCCCCCCTGCGCGATATGCGCTTCCTGATGAACGAGGTGCTGGATTACCCGGCCCACTACGCCAAGCTGTCCAACGGTGCTGACTCCACCCCCGACATGGTCGACGCCATATTGGAAGGTGCGGCCACCTTGTGTGAAGAAGTGTTGGCACCGTTAAATCTTTCAGGCGACAAAGAGGGTTGCAGCCTCAAAGACGGTGTGGTCACCACCCCCGCCGGCTTCAAGAATGCCTACAAGCAGTATGTCGAGGGCGGCTGGCAGGGGTTGGCATTTCCCACAGAATATGGCGGACAGGGCTTGCCCATGTCCATCAATATTTTCAAGACCGAAATGATGGGCACGGCCAACTGGTCGTTCACCATGTACCCGGGCTTGAGTGTGGGCTGTATCAATACCTTGTTGCAGTACGGCACCGAAAAACAGAAGCAACAGTATTTACCATCGCTGGTCTCGGGCGCTTGGTCGGGCACCATGTGCCTGACGGAACCTCAATGCGGCACAGATTTGGCACAGGTCAAAACAAAAGCCGTCCCTCAACCTGACGGCAGCTATCTTGTCACCGGCACCAAGATATTCATCTCTGCTGGCGAACATGATCTGACGGAAAACATCATCCACATCGTGCTGGCACGCCTGCCCGACGCACCCGCTGGCACCCGTGGCATCTCGCTGTTTGTGGTACCTAAGTTCAACGTCAAACCAGACGGTTCTCTGGGTGAACGTAATTTGGTGGTATGTGGTTCGCTTGAACACAAAATGGGCATTCACGCCAATGCCACCGCCGTGCTGAACTTTGACGATGCCGTCGGTTACATGGTCGGTGAACCGAACAAGGGACTGGAGGCCATGTTCACCTTCATGAACACGGCACGTTTGGGCACTGCCATTCAGGGCGTGACACATGCCGAAGCTTCATTCCAAGGTGCCCTGCCCTACGCCAAGGAGCGCCGCTCCATGCGCGCTTTGTCGGGCAAAAAAGAACCCGATGCTGCCGCAGACGCGCTGATCTGGCACCCTGATGTTCGGCGCATGCTACTGACTCAAAAAGCCATTGCTGAAGGCGGAAGGGCCATGATTTACAGCACCATGCAACTGGCCGACAAAATGTTCTGCGCAATGTTGGCAGGAGAAAAATCCAAGCACAAGCGTTACGACAACCACTTGGGATTTTTCACCCCTATTCTCAAAGGTTTTTTGACCGAAATGGGGCTGGAAGCTGCCAATTTGGGCATGCAGGTGTTTGGCGGCCATGGCTATGTGCATGAGCATGGTATGGAGCAAATTGTGCGCGATGCCCGCATCTCCACGCTGTATGAAGGTACCACCGGCATCCAGGCACTAGACCTGTTGGGACGAAAAGTGCTGCTAAGTTCCAAGGGCAAGTGTGTGCGGGACTATTCGATGAAAATCCTGAAGTTCACCAAGCCGCATCTACTCGATCGCGGACCACTCGGAAAAATGGCACGCGTTTTGTCCATGCGCGCGGGTGAGTGGAACGTATTGACCACCGCAATCATGCTGCGTGCGCGTAAAGACCGAGAACTGGTGGGTTCCGCCAGCGTGGACTTCCTGATGTACTCCGGCTACATGATGATGGCCTTCCACTGGGCCTTGCAAGCGGTCAAAGCCACTGAACTGCTGACCAGCGGCGAAGGCAAGGAATCAAAAGAGTTCTATCAAGCCAAGATTCAAACGGCTGAGTTCTTCTTTGAACGCCTGTTGCCACGTGCCAATGCGCATCGATGGGGGGCGCTAGCGTCCACCCGTTCCGTGATGCAGATGGACAAAGAACAATTCGCTTTTAATTAAAAATTTTGTCATAGCGAGCTTGCGCAAAAATTTCAATTCATTCATCGGGATCCCCGCTTACGCTTTAATTTTTGGATAACAATATGCCCGAATGACTTGAATTTTCAGTCGTTTTGTCCATCAACTTAACAAAGCCGGGGCGACCATGGTGCAGCTCAAAATCATCTGGGGGGGCGTATTCATTACTTTGGCTTTGCTCCTAAGCGGCTGTTCTTCCATGCTGCCCAAGGCACGTAGTCAATCTTCGCCTTTTGAAACCTTTGAGGAAGCACGCACTTCCATTGAAGGTTTGGTTCCAATGAAAAGCAATGTCACCGACCTAGCGAAGATGGACATTGACCCGGTCAAGCAGCCAAACACGTCCATTTTGACACACGCCGATATCGTGCGCCGCTTTGTACCAAGCTCCCTAATCAAGCGCGAAGATCTCGACCCGGGAGTGCTGGCTTGCTTGGAAGCACGTGATGCATGCCGTGGATGGGAAATACCAGCAGCGCGAATATTGCGAGCACGCACCGGTAATTTTTTTACTGATTTCACCAATTTCTCACGCCGAACCGAAACTACCGGATGGCGCTTCAAGGCACTGATTCTTTTGGTCAATGATGTGGTCGTTTACCGCGCTTGGAGCGGCCAGCCCCACATCAACGAAGTCGAGGTCAACACCAATCCACTGGGTCCACTGCAAGACATGGGGCCGGCGATCGTCACCACGCGGTAACAAATGCATAGCTGTGTCGTCGAATCGCTGTCTAGCTACAACAGGAACAAATCACATGCTCGAATTTTTGAAACGACACAGAAAACCAAGTGAACCGCCCAGCAGTGTTTCAGCGGAGTCCATGCTGGCAAACCATTCGGAACAACCAGCCAGTTCTCGGCGTGAAACCATTCGCGTGGTGTTTAAAGACACGCTTCGGATGCATGGCATTCCCATTGAGTGGCTAGGCTGCGAGACCCTCATTGTTAGGAGATCGAACAAAACAGATGAGGTCCATATTCAAGTCGTGATGCTGAAATGGAATGAAAAGCTGCTGCGCTACGCACCGGCGCTGGAACAACAATTGCGGCATGAACTCGACCGCATGGATCCCACAGTAGACCACTCAAAGTACATCATTTCATGGAGATTCTCGCCTGACAGGAACTATCCGTTCTCTGTGTTGCCTGATCCAAAATTTTGGGTCAAAGATCCGGCCCCAAAAATCCAGAGCGACGACGAACCCATCTCTGTGCTTGACCGCCGCCGCACTAGGCGCTCATTGAGCCTTCCCAAAAGCGTTTCAGTTACCCACGATTCCGTCAACCCCGAGCAAAACTACGCGGCCACGCAACTGGCACCGCTGCGCTAACTCCGTCGCGATCGCTAGGCGCTCAGACCAAAACATCAACTTCTGCTTTGACGGTCCACTCAATCGGATCTTGCTGCAGTGCCATGTCGATGTCGATACCCAAAGCCAATGCAACAGCATCGGGGAAATGACTAGTCAAATCCTCATCGTTGTAACCTGCCTCCTTGGCGCGGCCACGCCAGACGGCCAAATGCAAAACCCCAGCCATCGGTTCGTACACGTCGTTTTCAAACGGCCGACACTGGTTTTCCAACGCATCCACAATCGGCTGGGGAAACTGCCATTCCCTTGCAAAGCCAGACCCCACATCAGCATAGCTATAGCCCAACAGCCTGCGCTCGGCTGCAACACGCTTAGGGTCGAATGGAGATATTTGTTGGTTCAGGGTCGCCATCTCGGTAGGCATGCCCAGATGTAAAACCAATTCGCCAATGCAGTGGATCAAACCGGCGGTAAAGGCGGCCCCTTGATTTTGGCGAATCATGCCGCTGAGCATTCGTGACAATTTGCCGACATTGAGGCTATAACCCCAAAACTGATGCATGTCCATTCCCGGAACTGCCTTGAACGCACTTGCAACCGCCGCCGCCGTGGTCAGCGATCGAACCTGATTGAGACCCATCAGCGCAAGCGCTTCCGACACGCTGCCAATTTTGTTGGCCAACTGGAACTGCGCAGAATTGGCTAGCTTGAGCAGGCGCGTTGTCAACACGGGGTCGGTGTTGATGAGCTGGCTAATCTTTTTCAGATCCGGCTCATCGCGATCGAGCTCACTTAACAGCAGTGCTATGACTTTCGGAATGCTGGGTAAAGCAACCTTGCTTGCGAGTAATTCTTCAAGTGTCAACAATGGCGGCCCCCGGAGTTCAATTGAATAACGAATGGGCATTATGTACCACAGACAAACCGCAAAACATGCCAAAATCCATGCTCAGGCACTGGGCCAACACACTGTCAACCATGACTATTTTTAACTCCCGTACCGTGCCTTTGATTGACCAACGTGGCGCGACCTTGCCCAACCCGGATGCATCCTTGGCCCCAAAGGCACATTTGACGACCCAAGGCCTGTTGCTTGACACTCACGCGCGACCTTTACGTGACTTGCGCATCAGCGTGACCGACCGCTGCAACTTTCGCTGCAATTACTGCATGCCCAAGCAAGTTTTTGACAACAACTACAGCTACCTTCCACATGCCGATTTACTTTCGTTTGAAGAAATCACCCGCATCGCTAAAGTCTTTGTAGCCCATGGTGTACAAAAAATCCGCCTGACCGGGGGCGAACCCCTGCTGCGCAAGAATATTGAGCGTCTGATTGAGCAGCTATCAACGCTTCGCACACCAACGGGTTATCCAGTCGATCTGACCCTCACCACCAACGGCTCGCTGCTGGGGCGCAAGGCACGAGACCTCAAGGCGGCTGGCCTGCGTCGCGTGACCGTTAGCCTGGACGGACTCAATGACGAGGTATTTCGCAGCATGAACGATGTGGATTTTCCGGTGGCGCAGGTGCTGGCCGGCATTGCCGCAGCACAAACCGCCGGGCTGGGGCAAAGCTCAGGGGAAGCTGGCAGCACGGGGTTAAAAATCAACATGGTGGTCAAACGCGGCACCAATGACCATGAAATTTTGCCCATGGCACGGCATTTCAAAGGCAGCGGCGTGGTGCTGCGCTTTATCGAATACATGGACGTAGGGGCCACCAACGGCTGGCGCATGAATGAAGTGCTGCCCTCCAGCGAGGTCATTGCGCGAATCCGGGCTGAGATGCCCTTGGTGCCGCTACAGGCCTCTAAGCCTGGCGAAACAGCGCAGCGCTGGGGCTATGCCAATGCCCAAGGCGAGCACGACAAGCGGGCCGGTGAAATCGGCGTTATCAGCAGCGTCACTCAGGCTTTTTGTGGAGACTGCAACCGCGCCCGGCTGTCCACCGAAGGCAAGCTCTATTTGTGTTTGTTTGCATCCCAAGGCTACGACCTGCGCTCACTCATCCGGTCAAATACCACCGACACCGAACTTATTTCAGCCATCGGCCATATCTGGCAAGGCCGCGTTGATCGCTACTCCGAGCTGCGAAGCGCCATGGGACCCGATACCGGCACTGGCGCACGCCGCATCGAAATGAGCTACATCGGTGGATAGCCTCATCGCCCCCGAAGACATCACCGGTCTTGTCTTGGCAGGGGGTCAGGGCTTGCGCATGGGCGGTGTGGACAAGGGTTTGCAAACTTTCAACGGTGTTCCACTGGCGCAGCACGCCTTGCACCGCCTGCTCAAGGGTGGTGGCATCGGACAGGTTGCAATCAACGCCAACCGCAACTTAACAGTTTATGCGTCATTTGGCGTTCCTGTCTGGCCAGATGACTTGGCCGACTTTGCGGGTCCGCTGGCGGGTTTCCTGACCGGTCTGACACATTGCAAAACCCCTTATTTACTGACCGTGCCGTGCGACACACCTTTGTTTCCACTTGATCTGCTACCCAGACTGGCACTGGCCCTGCAAGCGCAGGATGCCGACATTGCGATGGCCGCCGCTCCCGAGATTGGCAAAGAGAGCAATGCAAAGGTTTGCCCCCAACCAGTTTTTTGCCTCTTGCGAGCATCGTTACGGGACAGTCTGCTGAAATACACCCAAGCAGGGGAACGCAAAACAGGCGCATGGGCAGCCCTGCAAAAAACCGTGATCGTGCCCTTTGATCGACCAAATGATGATCCTCAATCATTTTTCAATGCAAATACAGCGGACGAACTGCTTCAGCTTGCCGCGGCATTCACCCCTGATGACCACCTATTGTTTTGCCGCCAAGAGGGTGGTAACACAATGGATTAAATCGAATGGAATTTACATTTTTCAGTCGTGACTCTGCATCTTGACTTTCCGACGAGCAAGGACACACGGAACCGTTAAGCACGGGTTTGATTTAGAACGCAGTTTTCGCATGTTTGGCTCAACCACTGCGCAGTTTGGATTATTTAACCAAATCTTGCACTGCTTTGAAGTCCGGATGTTCAGCGGTACGCAACCATTCAAAGATCACCATCTCGGTTGTAACCAATTCGGCACCTGCACCCGCCAGACGATCAAAGGCGGCATCGCGGTTGCGCTCTGAGCGCGAGCTGCAGGCGTCAGTCACCACCCACACTTCGAACTCGTCTTCCAGCAAATCCAGCGCTGTTTGGAGCAAACAGATGTGCGTCTCGCAACCGGCAATGACCACTGTGTTGCGCTCAGCGGCTTGGTTCATCGGCTTTTGCAGGTGTTTGGGCAGGCTACGGGCGTTGCCTTGCGGTGCTTTGGTGGGAGGGCGCAGCCACTCTGCCAAGCCTTCCTCTACTGCACTGAAATGCATCTTGCTCAAGGTCTGAGCGCACAAAGCTTTCAATTCGTGTAGATTTTCCCCAAGTTTGGACGGATTTTGCTCGGTGCCCCAGGTCGGCACCGTCAACAAGCGGGCCACTTGCGCCAACCGCACTGCGTTGGCAAGCACTACGGTGCCTTCAAAAATGACAGGCATCAGGCGGGCTTGATAGTCCACCAGAACGAGTTGGGATTGGGTGACGTCGAGCAACATGCAATACTTTCTGGATGGGTTGAGCAATTTTGAAAAACATCACAATTAGACCGCAGGCGAAGGACTAAATACTGTCAATCAGCCACTGCCTGCAAACAGTCAAATTTCGTTACAAACAATAAAATTCTTATAAATCAACACGTTACAAGTTAAATCAAGAATCAACATCAGCGTTGACAGCCCCACAAAACTGCAAGTATGCTCTCAGATATGCGTTTTTCTGCCATTCTTGCCACCCTTTTAATTGCCTGCAATGCACAAGCGACCCCTTCGGGTGCGGCAGACGAGATGGACCAGTTGTTTGCAAACAAGGGTTTCCTACCCAGAATAGAACAAGTCAGACAGTCCATCAGTCAGAAGGCAACTGAGCTTGTGGTGACGGCCAAAGGTTTTCTGGGTGCTCCCTATCGCGCTGGCGGAGAATCAGGGGAAACCGGGTTTGACTGCAGCGGTTTTGTGCGTGCCATTTACGGTCAGACCATTGGTTTGATACTGCCACGAAAGGCTGAGCAACAAGCGGCTGCAACTGAAAAAATTGAACGAACCGAGTTGCAGCCCGGTGATCTGGTATTTTTTAACACCATGCGCCGCGCCTTCAGCCATGTGGGCATTTATGTGGGTGAAGGAAAATTCATTCACTCTCCCAAGCCAGGTGGAGAGGTGCGAGTAGAAGACATGGCTGTAACATACTGGAATCAGCGCTTTAACGGTGCACGTCGGGTCAATGGTCCCGGGCAAATGACAACCACAGTAACCCCTGTGAAACCGGTAACGCAACTTTCATATATCAGCATAGCTCCCCTGCCCTGACAGGCTTAGTCCAGCTTCTTGTTCAATGCCTAGCCAAGTGCGTCATTGACCTGTTCATGGAACTCAGCCAGGCTGACGGCTGCACCAATCTCGCGCGGCAAGGCATCACGCACTGAAAATACACCCAAAATTTTGCCGGCTTGCGTCACGATGGGTAAATGGCGGAAACCGCGCTCGATCATGATCAGCACAGCATCTGATACCAACACTTCGGGTGCCACGCAATAAGGGTTCAGGGTCATCACATCAGACACTTGAGTCTTCTCGGGGTTCAGCGCCTTGGCCAGCACCCTCGTCATCAAATCGCGCTCGGTAACAATGCCCAGCAAGGTGCCAGGGGTGTCCAGAATCAGCACACTGCCACAGTTGGCTTTGGTCATGATGCACGCGGCTTCCGAAATGCTGGCGTGCGGGCCGAGGCTGATCAGATGCCGCTGAGACATGGATTGGAAAACAGTTCGTTCAGCCATGGAGTAGTCCTTTTTAAGTCATCATTCAGCGCAGCGATGCATTGATTTTTTCCAAAGCCTTGGCTCCCGGACAAAGCTGCTCTACGCCCAGTACATTGAGCGGCGTTTCACTGGTGTTGAGTGCCATATGCAAATCAGTGGCCAAGGGGTCTAGGTACAACAAACCTGTCACGACTTCGCCGCGCGCCTGATGCGCATGAATATAGCTCATGGCGGCATAACGGTCCGTCGGGTTGTAATCGGGCTGCAATTTGCGCAATCGAAGGGTGGAACCATCGTGCTGCTGCACATCGACCACCTCGCCGGGCGCGTAGTCAGTGGTAATTTCGCTGCGGGGCGTAATGAAATCGATACGACTGACGGCCTCGTTGTGATGGCGAACATAGTCATAGCTCTTGGTGCTGCCGCCGTGGTTATTAAAGGTCACGCAAGGGCTGATGACGTCGATAAAAGCTGCCCCCCCATGCGCCATGGCCCCTTTGATAAGCGGCACCAGCTGGGCTTTATCGCCAGAAAAGCTGCGCGCCACATAGGTGGCACCCAACTGCAAGGCAATGCCGACCAGATCGACCGGACTGTCGCTGTTGACTATGCCCTTCTTGCTCTTGGAGCCGCGATCGGCGGTGGCAGAAAACTGGCCTTTGGTCAAACCATAAACACCATTGTTTTCAACGATATAGGCCATTCGCACGCCCCGGCGCATGGCGTTGGCGAACTGGCCCAGGCCGATCGAGGCGGAATCACCATCGCCCGACACGCCCAAATACATCAAGTCGCGGTTCGCCAAATTGGCACCTGTCAGCACCGAGGGCATGCGCCCGTGCACGGTGTTGAAACCATGCGAGGCACCCAGAAAATAATCCGGCGTTTTGGAACTGCAACCGATGCCCGACAGCTTGGCCACGCGGTGCGGCTCAATGTCAAGCTCCCAGCAGGCCTGGATGATCGCCGCCGAGATGGAATCGTGGCCACAGCCAGCACACAGGGTGGAAATGCGCCCTTCATAGTCACGCCGCGTGTAGCCGACCTTGTTGGTGGTCAGCGTGGGGTGATGCATCCGGGGTTTGGCGATGTAGGTCATGCGATCTCCTTCGAGCGGGGCAATGCGCGCGCATCAGGTAATTGGGGTTGCACAATTTGGCGAATAGCGTGGGCAATGAAGCGCGCCGTGATGGGTGTGCCGTCGTAGTGCAGCACGCGAATCAGCCGCGCCGGATCAATGTCCAGCTCATTGACCAGCATGGAATGCATTTGCGCATCGCGGTTTTGCTCGACTACAAACACCTTGTCGTGCTCAACTATGAAACGACGGACCGACTCGGGGAACGGGAAGGCCTGCAGTCGCAGCGCGTCCAGGTAAACGCGTTCAGCATCGAGGTCATCCAGCGCCTCACGCATGGCCGGGCTGGTGGAGCCGAAGTAGATTACGCCCAGCGGCGTTTTCTCCGGCGCATGACGTATCACCGGCTGCGGCACCAGATCAGCGGCGGTCTTGAACTTCTTGAGCAGGCGCTCCATGTTGTAGATGTAGTCGACCCCTTTTCGGAGTAACGGGCATACGGATCACGGGTGGTTCCCCGCGTGAAAAAAGCGCCTTTGGTCGGGTGCGTGCCGGGCAGCGTGCGCCAGGGAATACCGTCACCGTCCACATCCTTGTAGCGGCCAAAGTCCTTGCCAGCTTCCAGCTCGGCGGCCGTCATGACCTTGCCCCGATCGTAGTCACGCGCATCGTCCCAGACAAAAGGTTTGCACAGGCGCTGGTTCATGCCGATGTCCAGATCAGTCATGACAAAAATAGGTGTTTGAAGGCGCTCCGCCAGGTCCAGTGCGGCCGCCGAATGGGTAAAGCACTCATGCGGGTCTTGTGGAAACAGCAGCACATGCTTGGTGTCGCCGTGCGAGGCGTAGGCGCAGGATGTCAGGTCGGACTGCTGGGTGCGGGTGGGCATGCCGGTGGATGGGCCGCCGCGCTGCACATTGATGATGGTGACCGGAATCTCGGCAAAATAGGCCAGACCGATGAACTCGGTCATCAGTGACACGCCGGGGCCAGAGGTGGCAGTAAAGGCCCGCGCACCGTTCCAACCCGCGCCGACCACCATGCCAATGGAAGCCAACTCGTCTTCAGCCTGTACGATGGCGTAGTAATGCTGGCCGGTGGCCGGATCGACCCGAAATTTGTCGCAATACTTTTGAAACGCCTCGGGCACCGATGACGACGGTGTGATGGGGTACCAGGCCGCCACGGTGGCACCGCCGTAGATGCACCCAAGAGCTGCCGCGCTGTTGCCGTCGGTAAATATCTGATCACCCACCTTGTCCGACTTGCGTACGCGAATGCCCAGCGGTGCCTCCAAATGCTTTTTCACATAGTCGCGGCCCAAGTGCAGGGCACGCACATTCGAGTCCAGCAAGCGCTCCTTGCCTTGGTATTGCTCGGAAAAAAGCGTTTCAAACACATCGGCGTCCACGTCGAGCAGCACCGACAAAGCACCTACGTAAATGATGTTTTTGAACAATTGACGCTGACGGGGATCGACGTAGGCGGCGTTGCTGATCTCGGTCAGCGGAATGCCGATGACCTGCACATCCGTGCGGAATTTTGACTCGGGAATCGGCCGCGTGTTGTCATAAAACAGATAACCACCAGGTTCAATCTCCGCCACATCGCCATCCCAGGTTTGCGGGTTCATGGCCACCATCATGTCAACGCCGCCGCGCCTGCCGTGGTAGCCTTTTTCGCAGACCCGCGCTTCGTACCAGGTCGGCATGCCCTGGATGTTGCTGGGGAAGATGTTGCGCGGGCTCACCGG
Source organism: Candidatus Rhodoferax bjergmarkensis (assembly GCA_016708345.1). Lineage (GTDB taxonomy): Bacteria > Pseudomonadota > Gammaproteobacteria > Burkholderiales > Burkholderiaceae_C > Rhodoferax > Rhodoferax bjergmarkensis. Next base: position 290,598 of record JADJFX010000002.1, on the reverse strand, counting down.
CACGCCCATGCGCATGACGGCTTTGGAAAAAAGTTCATTGGCCGAGGCCGAACCCGAGCCATTGACGTTGGCAAACTTGATGACGAAATCGTTGATGGCTTCGATACGTTTCATTGTGATTTCCAGTTCAATTTAGGACGGGGCGCGTTCGATGGATTTCGATGGGACAGGGCTACAGCCGATCCCGCAACGCGTCCTGATGCGGTTTGCGGACATCGCGGCATCCCGCACCAGCCTGGGTGGTATTGAGCAAATACTTCTGCATATCCCACGCCCCGGTGGGGCAACGCTCGGCGCACAAGCCGCAGTGCAAACACACATCTTCGTCCTTGACCATCACATGCCCGGTCTTGAGGGCTGGCGAAACGTACAAAGCCTGTTCGGTATTCGTCGCGGGAGCCTTGAGCCGGGTCCGCAAATCAGCCTCGTCGCCATTGGTCGTGAACGTGATGCAGTCCATCGGACAGATGTCTACGCAGGCGTCGCATTCAATGCAGGTATCGCGGTTGAACACAGTCTGCACGTCGCAATTGAGGCAGCGGCTGGCTTCCTTGAAGGCGGTAGCGGCGTCAAAGCCGAGTTCGACTTCCACCCGGATACTGGCCAGGGCCTGTTCGGCGGCAGCCCATGGCACCTTGAAGCGTTTGTCATCCGACACATCGTTGTGGTAGCTCCACTCGTGAATGCCCATCTTTTGCGACATCAGATTGGTGCGGGGCGGCGGACGCACCGACACAGCTTCGCCACTCAAGAAGCGGTCAATCGACACCGCCGCCTCATGGCCATGCGCCACTGCGGTGATGATGTTCTTGGGGCCGAAGGCTGAATCGCCCCCAAAGAACACCTTGGGCAAGGTGGACTGAAAGGTTTCATGCACCAGCACCGGCAAACCCCAGCGGTCAAACGCAATGCCGCTGTCGCGCTCGATCCAGGGAAAGGCGTTTTCCTGTCCCACGGCGACCAGTACTGCGTCACACTCAAAAAACACATCCGGTGCGCCTGTGGGCACTAGGCTGCGCCGACCTTTTTCGTCATAGACCGCGCTCACCACTTCAAATGTCATGCCGAGCAGCTTGCCATCCTTGTGCTCAAAGCTCTTGGGAACATGGAAGTTGATGATCGGAATGCCTTCGTGCACGGCATCTTCCTTCTCCCAAGGCGAGGCTTTCATCTCGTCAAAGCCGCTGCGCACGATGACCTTGACATCGGTGCCGCCCAGCCGCCGCGCGGAGCGGCAGCAGTCCATGGCCGTGTTGCCGCCGCCGAGCACGATGACGCGCGGACCCACGCTGGTGATGTGACCAAAGGACACCGACGCCAGCCAGTCAATGCCAATATGAATGTGCGCCGCCGCCTCGTTGCGTCCCGGCACGTCCAGATCACGCCCCCGGGGAGCGCCACAACCAACAAAAACGGCGTCATAGCCCTGCGCCAGCAGCTTGTGCATGGAGTCCACACGCTGCCCGCTTTTGAAGTCAACGCCCATGCCGAGGATGTACCCGGTTTCTTCGTCGATCACCGACTCAGGCAGCCTGAAACGAGGAATTTGCGAGCGAATAAAACCACCCGCCTTGGCCTCGCCATCAAACACCGTGACCTGATAGCCCAGCGGTGCAAGATCGCGCGCCACAGTCAGCGAGGACGGACCCGCGCCAATGCAAGCGATGCGCCGACCATTGGATGGTGCCACCTTGGGCATGCGTGCCAGCACATCCCCCTTGTGATCCGCTGCCACCCGTTTGAGGCGGCAGATGGCTACTGGTTCCGGCTTTTCGCCATTGTTTTCTTCAACGCGTCCACGCCGACAGGCCGGCTCGCAAGGGCGGTCGCAGGTGCGCCCCAGCACGCCGGGGAAAACATTGGACACCCAGTTGATCATGTAGGCGTCGCCGTAACGCCCCTGCCCGATCAGCCGGATGTACTCCGGCACCGGCGTGTGGGCCGGGCAGGCCCATTGGCAATCAACAACTTTGTGGAAATAGGCCGGATCGGCCGTGTTGGTAGGCTGCAAGTCTGTCTCCTTTGCCCATGCGCGCCGCTATGGCTCTTGGGGGAAAAAACAGTTTACGCCTCGCTTGCCGACAAACCTCTCAGGTGAATCCCGTAGAGGAAGCTATCCCTGCACGTACCTTGACCTGGCTCAAACCAGCCGTATCTTCAATTCAACGGACTGGGCCGGGGCTGGACATCAACTTGCCAAAGGCGGCAACCACTTCAGGCGGCGCTTGCACCAACTCAATCAGCACGCCCTCGCCACTGATGGGAAACTCTTCGTTGCCCTTGGGGTGCAAAAAGCAGATGTCGAAACCGGCTGCACCCTTGCGAATGCCACCGGGCGCAAAACGCACACCTTGGCCCGAGAGCCACTGCACGGCACCGGGCAAGTCGTCGATCCACAGGCCCACGTGGTTCAGCGGCGTGGCATGCACGGCCGGCTTTTTGTCGGGGTCGACCGGCTGCATCAGGTCCACTTCAACCTTGAACGGCCCGCTGCCCAGCGCGCAAATGTCTTCGTCCACGTTTTCCCGCTCGCTTCGGAAGGTGCCGGTAACTTCAAGTCCCAGCATCTCTACCCACAATTTTTGCAGACGCAGCTTGTCTGGCCCACCGATGGCGATTTGCTGGATGCCCAGTACTTTGAAAGGTCGTGTCACGTGTGCCATGTTCAAACAAACTCCACAATCGGCTGGTCCACCGTCAGGCTTTCGCCCTTGGATGCCAACAATTTACCCACCACACCGTCTGCGCTTGCAAACAGCACGTTTTCCATCTTCATGGCTTCGATCACGGCCACGCGCTCACCGGCCTGCACCTTCTGGCCCACAGCCACTGCCACGTCCACCAGCAAACCAGGCATCGGGGACAGGACAAAACGGCTCATGTCAGCGGGAGCCTTGTAGGGCATCAGGGCATAAAGTTCGGCCGCGCGTTTGGACATCACCAGCGTGTCGATCTGGGTGCCATTGTGCGAGACGCGAATCGCCAGCGGATTCTTGAAGGCCACACTGCCGCGCTCCACCTGCGCCGTGAACGGCTCGCCATTAAAGGTGCCTTCAATGCGTATTTCACCCAGCCGGTATTTACTATAAATTTGATAGCTGCTTGCGCCCACTTTGATTGCGCTAGAGCCCGTTTTCTTATCAAACCCGGTGACCGACACCGACGTTGCCGTGGTGCGGCCGCCCTGCCCCAAGGTAAGCACCACGAAATCGTTGCCCACCTCGACCTCATGGCCCTCCATCTGGCCGCTGATGGCCGTGGCGCGGTGACGGTACTTGCGGTGTACAAACGCCGCCAGCGCAATCAAAAGGTCGGCATCGTCATGCGGCACGTCTTCAGCGCGGAAACCTTGGGAATAGTTCTCGGCGATAAAGCCGGTGTTGAAATCACCCGCCACAAAGCGGGGGTGCGCCAGCAGCGCGGCCTGGAACGGAATATTGCTGCTGATGCCGCGAATCACAAAACCGTTGAGTGCCTCACGCATCTTGGCAATGGCCTCCAACCGGTCTTTGCCATGCACGATCAGCTTGGCGATCATGGAGTCGTAAAACATCGGAATCTCGCCACCGTCCTGCACGCCGGTGTCCACCCGCACGCCCTGCCAACGGCTGGTGTCGGATGCAAACATGGTCTCTGTTGGCGGCTGAAAGCGCACCAGACGCCCGGTGGAGGGCAGGAAATTGCGGAACGGGTCTTCGGCGTTGATGCGGCATTCAATCGCCCAGCCGTCGCGTTTGACCTGTTCTTGCGTCAAGGGCAGCTTTTCGCCAGCGGCCACGCGAATCATCAGCTCGACCAGGTCCAGCCCGGTGATGCACTCGGTCACCGGGTGCTCCACCTGCAGCCGGGTGTTCATTTCCAGAAAGTAAAAGCTCTGGTCCTTGCCGACCACAAACTCCACCGTGCCCGCGCTCTGGTATTTCACTGCTTTGGCCAGTGCCACAGCTTGCTCACCCATGGCTTTGCGCGTGGCGTCCGAGATGAAGGGACTGGGTGCCTCTTCAATCACTTTTTGGTGGCGGCGCTGGATGGAGCACTCGCGCTCGTTCAGATAAATCACATTGCCGTGGCTGTCGCCCACCAATTGAATCTCGATGTGGCGGGGTTCTTCCACAAACTTCTCGATGAACACACGGTCATCACCAAAACTGTTGCGCGCCTCGTTGCGGCAACTGGTGAAGCCCTCTAACGCCTCCTTGTCGTTGAACGCCACCCTCAGCCCCTTGCCACCGCCGCCCGCGCTGGCCTTGATCATGACCGGGTAACCAATTCCCTTGGCAATCTCGACCGCTTTTTCTGGCGTTTCAATGGCGTCGTTGACACCGGGAATGCAGTTCACACCGGCCTTGCCCGCCAGCTTTTTGGATTCGATCTTGTCGCCCATGGCGGCAATTGAGTAGTGCTTGGGGCCGATGAAGATGATGCCCTCTTCTTCTACCCGTTTGGAAAACTCGGCGTTTTCGCTCAGGAAACCATAGCCGGGGTGCACCGCCTGCGCGCCCGTTTGTTTGCAGGCAGCAATGATCTTGTCTGCCAGCAGATAACTCTCACGGCTGGGCGCGGGGCCAATATGGACCGACTCGTCCGCCAGCAGCACATGGCGGGCATCCTTGTCAGCCTCTGAATAAACAGCCACGGTTTTGATACCCATCTTGCGGGCGGTCTGGATCACACGGCAAGCGATTTCACCACGGTTGGCGATCAGTATTTTGGTAAACATAGCAGAACTCTCCTAACGTTATTCGGTCAACGAATGTGGAATTCGTTGTTGTGTTGGGGCTGTCCTAGTGACAGTACTCAAGGTTTTTTGCTGAGCCCGCAGCAGGATGGCGGTATCTGTCTACGCTCATGTCCCCCGTCCAAAGGCTCCCGCCTTTGGACTCCTCCTTGACTTCGCTACAACAGAAACCCCCACCCTGCTGCTGCGAAGCGACGACTTTGGCTTTCACGCTGAAATACCACGGTGCCGGGATCGGGTTGCCTGGGCGTTTTGCGCAGGTCAAGGAGGAGCGCGCAGCGCGGGGGACACGGAGCAAAACGTCCGGGCAACCCGCTCCAGCGAGAACCACAGAGGGTCGCGTCCAGAACCCAAGCACCAAAGCATCATCAGCGTCAATCCTCAGTGTGAAAATTAGAGCGGAATGTTCCCATGCTTGCGCCACGGATTCTCGATCTTCTTGTCGCGCAGCATCACCAAAGAGCGGCAAATGCGCTTGCGGGTTTCGTGCGGCAGGATCACGTCGTCGATGAAGCCACGGGCACCAGCCACAAAAGGGTTGGCGAAACGGGCCTTGTACTCGGCCTCTTTGGCGGCCAGCTTGGCGGGGTCACCTTTGTCTTCGCGGAAGATGATCTCAACCGCGCCTTTGGCCCCCATCACTGCAATCTCGGCATTGGGCCATGCAAAGTTGACGTCACCACGCAAATGCTTGGAGCTCATCACGTCATAAGCGCCGCCATAGGCCTTGCGCGTGATGACGGTGATCTTGGGCACCGTGCATTCGGCAAAGGCGTACAGCAGCTTGGCACCATGCTTGATGATGCCGCCGTACTCCTGCGCCGTGCCGGGCATGAAGCCGGGCACATCGACAAAGGTGATGACCGGGATGTTGAACGCATCGCAAAAGCGCACAAAACGCGCCGCCTTGATGGAGCTCTTGATGTCCAGACAACCAGCCAGAACCAGCGGCTGGTTGGCCACGATGCCCACCGTCTGGCCTTCCATGCGGCCAAAGCCAATCAGGATGTTCTTGGCGTACTCGGGCTGCAGCTCAAAAAAGTCGCCATCGTCCAGTGTTTTGACGATCAGCTCTTTCATGTCGTAGGGCTTGTTGGGGTTGTCCGGCACCAGAGTGTCCAGGCTCAGGTCCATGCGGTCGGCCGGGTCGCCGTTGCGGCGCACCGGGGCTTTTTCGCGGTTGCTCAGGGGCAGGTAGTTGTACAGGCGGCGCAGCATCAGCAACGCCTCCACATCGTTTTCAAAAGCCAGGTCAGCCACACCGCTCTTGGTGGTGTGGCTGATGGCACCGCCCAGCTCTTCGGCGGTCACCTCTTCGTGGGTCACGGTTTTCACCACTTCGGGGCCGGTGACGAACATGTAGCTTGAATCCTTGACCATGAAGATGAAATCGGTCATGGCCGGGCTGTACACCGCGCCGCCAGCGCAGGGGCCCATGATCATGCTGATCTGCGGCACCACGCCGCTGGCCATCACGTTGCGCTGGAACACATCGGCATAGCCGCCCAGCGACGCAACGCCTTCCTGGATGCGCGCGCCGCCCGAGTCGTTCAGGCCAATCACCGGCGCGCCGACCTTGATGGCCTGGTCCATCACCTTGCAGATCTTCTCGGCATGCGCTTCTGACAGCGCGCCGCCAAACACGGTGAAGTCCTGGCTGAAGACAAACACCAGGCGGCCATTGATCATGCCGTAGCCGGTGACCACGCCGTCGCCGGGGATCTTGTTGGCTTCCATGCCGAAGTCGACGCAGCGGTGTTCGACAAACATGTCCCACTCTTCAAACGTGCCTTCGTCCAGCAGCAGCTCAATGCGCTCGCGGGCGGTGAGTTTGCCTTTTTTGTGCTGGGCGTCGATGCGTTTTTGGCCACCACCCAAATGCGCGAGTTCGCGCTTGGCTTCTAGTTGTTCAAGGATGTCGTGCATGGTTTTTCTCTCTTTGCGAAGTCGTAATTGTCTTGTGAATTCGATTGCTATTACTTTTATAGCTGCTCACGCACGTTCCATGTGCGCAAACAGCAGATTTCGTGCTGCAGTGGAGGCCGCCACCCGGCCCTCCAGCACCTCCTGGGTCAGCGCTGGCAGCATGGCCTGCACCTTGGGGTGCTGGCGAAAGGCCTGTTTCAAACCCGCCTCGATGCGCTGCCACATCCAGGCCAGAGATTGCTGCTGACGCCTGGCCGCCAGCTTGCCATTGGCGGTTTGCAGCATTTTGAATTCCATCACCGCCGCCCAAAATGAATCCACCCCCTGGGCGTTCAAGGCGCTAAGTTGGATCGCCTTGGGGTGCCAGCTAACCTGGTCATGCGCGCCAAACATGCCCAGCAATTTCATCGCCGCCGTGATCTGCAACTGCGCCCGCTGCGCCGCCATGGCGTCAATGTCCACCTTGTTGATGACCACCAGATCGGCCAGTTCCATCACACCTTTCTTGATGGCTTGCAGATCGTCGCCCGCATTGGGCAACTGCATCAACACAAACATATCGGTCATGCCCTGCACGGCGGTCTCAGACTGACCTACACCCACCGTTTCGACGATCACCACGTCATAACCCGCCGCCTCGCACACCAGCATGGCCTCGCGGGTTTTCTCGGCCACACCGCCCAGCGTGCCGCTGGACGGGCTGGGGCGGATGTAGGCTTTTTCGTGCACCGACAAGTGCTCCATGCGGGTTTTGTCCCCCAGGATGGAGCCGCCCGACACCGTGCTGCTTGGATCAACCGCCAACACCGCCACGCGGTGGCCTTTTTGAATAAGGTACAGGCCGATTGCTTCGATAAAGGTAGATTTGCCCACACCCGGCACGCCGCTGATGCCCAGGCGCAGCGACTTGCCGGTGTAAGGCAGCAGCGCGGTGAGCAGTTCATCGGCCTGCGCGCGGTGGTCGGCGCGGGTGGATTCGAGCAGGGTGATGGCTTTGGCTATTGACCTGCGCTGGGCTGCCGACTTGCCACCATCTAGCAATGCGCCAATCATCTGCGGGCCATCCATAAGGTTGCTCATTTATCGGAACTGCTCGAAGAATGCCAAATCAATATCAAACACTGTTCTGGGCTTGAGTCCCAATTCATAGCGCTTAAACATGTCGAACAACTTTTCACCGTCCACCAATTCAATCGGAACTGCACCCGGTCGCTCAGCCTCTACCCGCGCGTTGCTGGTAAACGTACTGGTGGTCAGAAAGATACCTTTTTCAGCGCGCCCCGCCATTGCGCCCCGCAAGTCACGAATTTCCTTTGGGGGCACCGAGCCCTCCCACTTTTTGCACTGAAAGACCACGTTAAAGCTCACCAGGTCATTTAATTGCAGCACCCCTACCCCATCAATACCGCCATCATTGGATCGGCCAGTTACAGATACACGTTCAAATCCTGCTTCACGCAAAAGGCGCATGCTCAAGCGCTCAAATCCGTTCGGAGACAAAGCTTTCACTACAGCCAAAAAGCGTTGCAAACTGGCATCTTCATCCGATTGGGGCGTGTCCTCTGGTTTGTCGTCACCATCTGAAACACTGTCGGGTGCAAATGCGGTTGGCTTCTTAATCGCAGCGCGCTTACGAACCTGCTCAAGAAAGATGTTGCGTGCTGCTGCCGCATCCAAATTTGTATCCAAGCCCTTCGGCGTGAGAGTCCAGACGCCCCGTTTTCCAGAATCAATCAACCCCTCCCATACAAGGTACTGCCTGGCCCAATGGACCTGGTTGTAAAAACGCTCTTGCCCAGAACTAAGTATTTCGTTGCGCAAGGCGTCGGGTACTTTTTCAATTTCCGCAATCCTTTCCAAAGCTTCCCGAGGTGCAGCCGAGCCGCCCAGGTCCTTGAGGGCCTGAATCAGCGGGCCAAACCAACGCACAAACTCGGACTGACCTGATTTTTGTTTCTGAATAGTGACTTTGGTCATAGGAATACTTTTCTGCACTTTGATCGGCGCGGAGCCATTGACGTGATTCGATCGGTCTTCATGACTTGTCAACCATACCCTTGAGTACACCCAAATGGGTAACCCGAAAACCGAGCGGGAACTTCAGCCCATAGCCTAAGGCGCGGTCAAATCCAATGTGGGCAAACCATATCAGGCTGATTTGCCAGCACAAGGGCCACTGCAGCACCACTCCAGCGAGCCCCACTGCAGCGGCACCCACGCTGCTGTGGGTCAGGTTATACGCCCACATTCCCACGCGCGCATTGGCAAAAACGTATACCAAGATGGCGATGTCTGGGAGAAAAAACCATGCAAAAAACTGCCACCACGAGTGACCCAGCGACTGGTATACCGCACATGCCACCAACAAATACCCGAATCCTTCCCAACGCAAGATGGTTTGAACAGGGTTCATCAACTCGTACTGGGAACCACGGATGTCCTGCATATCAAAGTCAGGGGCAGCGAATGGATTGTTCAATGGCATGGCTACACCCACCCTTCACAAAATCTCAAACCCGCGCCCATCGGGTAGGCGGTAGCGCAAAAAGTCTCTACGGTCTTCGGTAAGGATGTGGGTGCAATCGAGCTTCTGTGCCAACCAGACCAGCGATACGTCGGCCAAGTCGGCCAGCGATTTGCCCGGTTCGGTGTAGCTTTGCATGTACTCCACCATCTTGGGCAAGTCCGCCAGTTCAATGTCGCTAACCAACGTCCCACCCGCCGTAATCCAGTTCAAAAGCGCAAAATGCCCTGCCGGCGACAGGATGTAACTGGCCTCCGAAATGCAAGGCCAAGTGGTCACCAAATGCCGGCCTTGGGCTTGCGCGGCGCGCAGCTTGGATGTGTACAAGGCATGGCGCTCTTCTTTGATGTCAAAAAATGCCACCATCACGCTGGTATCCAACAAGGCGTATTTCATTTCCCGTACTTCGCCACGGGTTCCGCGACCATGGGTACGGGTGCAGATGAGGCCGTGTGGTCGGCCTGCGCTTTTTCTGCGGCATGCTTTTTCTGCACCGCTTCGCGCGCCAAGGCTTTCACCTGAGCCGCCTTGTTGGTAGTGACTGCGGCTTGTGCCAGGTCATCCAACCCGTATTGCGCACGCGCCTGCATCAGCAGTGCCACGGAGTCCTTGGGAGCCAAGGCGCATTCCAGCAAATCTTGCACGAACTTGGATTTGGTGACCTTGAGGCGGCCCACCTCCAGCTCCAGGCGTTTTTCAATTTCGGGGCTGAGCCTTATAGACAGAGCAGACATGGCGTACTCCTTGTTTGCAGATGTATTTTGTATGACAGTATTTCAACACACAAACATACTGTAGTCAATTTGCCAAAGCCTTCTTGATCTGCTCCAGCACATCCTTGGCGCTGGCCGGCACCGGCGTGCCCGGCCCATAAATTCCTTTGACACCGGCCTCATACAGCATGTCGTAATCCTGACGCGGAATGACGCCACCCACGAACACCACGATGTCATCGCCGCCCTGCGCCTTGAGCGCCTGCACAATGGCTGGCACAAGGGTTTTATGTCCGGCGGCCAGGGTCGAGACGCCCACTGCATGCACGTCGTTTTCAATCGCCTGACGGGCGCACTCCTCGGGGGTCTGGAACAGCGGGCCCATGTCCACGTCATAACCCAGATCGGCAAACGCGGTGGCCACCACTTTGGCGCCCCGGTCATGGCCGTCCTGGCCCAGCTTGGCAATCATCACCCGGGGGCGGCGACCTTCTTGTTCGGCAAAGTCGGCTATTTCTTTCTTGAGGAGTTCCCAACCTTCGGCCGAGTCATAAGCAGCTGCATACACGCCGGTCACCTTTTGTGTGTCGGCGCGGTGGCGCCCGTAAACTTTTTCAAGGGCATCACTCACTTCGCCCACCGTGGCGCGCAAGCGAATGGCTTTGATGGCCAGATCGAGCAAGTTGCCAGACCCCTCTTCCGCTCCCAAAGTGATAGCTGCCAGCACTTGTTCTACCTGCGCAGAGTCACGATTTGCCTTGATTTTTTGCAGGCGTGCAATCTGCCCGTCACGTACCGCCACGTTGTCGATGTCACGCGACTCGATGGCGTCTTCCGTCTTGAGCTTGTACTTGTTGACGCCCACGATGACATCTTTGCCACTGTCAATGCGGGCCTGCTTCTGGGCCGCAGCCGCTTCAATCTTGAGCTTGGCCCAGCCGCTGTCCACGGCTTTGGTCATGCCGCCCATGGCTTCAACTTCTTCAATGATGGTCCAGGCGGCGTCGGCCATGTCCTGCGTCAACTTTTCCATCATGTAGCTGCCAGCCCAAGGGTCGACCACGCTGGTAATGTGGGTCTCTTCCTGAATGATCAGTTGCGTATTTCTCGCAATGCGGCTGGAAAACTCGGTGGGCAGCGCAATGGCTTCGTCAAGTGCATTGGTATGCAGGCTTTGCGTGCCGCCAAACACCGCCGCCATCGCCTCAATGGTGGTGCGCACCACGTTGTTGTAGGGGTCTTGCTCTGTCAATGACCAGCCGCTGGTCTGGCAGTGGGTGCGCAGCATCAGGCTCTTGGGTGATTTGGCGTCAAAGCCTTTCATGATGCGGCACCACAGCAAGCGCGCGGCACGCATCTTGGCCACTTCTAAATAGAAGTTCATGCCAATCGCCCAGAAAAACGAGAGGCGCCCGGCAAAGTCGTCCACGTCCATGCCTTTGGCAATGGCGGTTTTCACATATTCCTTGCCATCGGCCAGCGTAAAGGCCAGTTCCAGCGCCTGGTTGGCCCCGGCTTCCTGCATGTGGTAGCCAGAAATGCTGATCGAGTTGAACTTGGGCATGTTCTTGGCCGTGTACTCGATGATGTCGCCAATGATTCGCATGGAAGGCGCGGGCGGGTAGATATAGGTGTTGCGCACCATGAACTCTTTCAGAATGTCATTCTGAATGGTTCCACTGAGCTTGTCCTGCGCAACGCCCTGCTCTTCGGCCGCCACCACGTAACCGGCCAGCACGGGCAGCACCGCGCCGTTCATGGTCATGGAGACTGATACTTTGTCCAGCGGTATCTGGTCGAACAAAATCTTCATGTCCTCGACCGAATCAATCGCCACACCGGCTTTGCCCACGTCGCCCGTCACACGGGGATGGTCACTGTCATAACCCCGGTGGGTTGCAAGATCAAACGCCACCGATACCCCCTGCCCTCCCGCAGCCAGCGCTTTGCGGTAAAACGCGTTGGACTCTTCAGCGGTGGAAAAACCGGCGTACTGGCGAATGGTCCACGGGCGCACGGCGTACATGGTGGCCTGCGGGCCACGCAAATACGGCTCAAAGCCGGGCAGCGTGTTGGTATGGGGTAGCTCAGCGGTGTCTGCTGCCGTGTACAGCGGCTTGACCGTGATACCGTCAGGCGTGACCCAATTCAGGGCATCCACATTGCCCCCCGGAGCGGACTTGGCGGCCGCTTTGGCCCAGGACTCAAGACTGGCATTCTGGAATTCAGGATTTTTTGAGGTCATGGCGGCGTGGTTCGCGGTGGGTTGATCGGCAGAGGCTGCTGACACAAGACATACGTGTATCCAAACAGCCTCAGGTTTGCATCAGCAAAGCTGAAGATTTTACGATATTTGTAATTATTGATTCAAAATATGATGCCATGCTTACAATCCGCGCCATGCCAGAGCGCTCCCTTTCCCCCCGCGCACTTTATGAAGAAGTGGCCGAACGGCTGCGCCAGCGTATTTTCAGGCGCGAGCTGGAACCCGGCAGCTGGATTGACGAACTGAGCATTGCCAAAGCCTATGGCATCAGCCGCACCCCCTTGCGTGAGGCACTGAAGGTGCTGGCCGCCGAGGGCTTGGTCACCATGAAGGTGCGCCGTGGTGCTTACGTGACTGAAGTGTCGGAGCGCGACCTGGCCGATGTGTACCACCTGCTGGGCCTGCTCGAAGCCGACGCCGCCGGTGTGGTGGCAGCCATAGCATCCGACGCCCACATTGCCCAATTGCAAGCCCTGCACAATGAGCTGGAAGCGTCGGCCCAGCCCAATGCAGAAAACTGCGAACGCTTTTTTGAAATCAACGAACGCTTTCACATGCAACTGCTGGAGATTGCCAACAACCGCTGGCGCGACCAGATGGTGGCCGACCTGCGCAAGGTGATGAAGCTCAACCGCCACCACTCACTGCTCAAGTCGGGGCGCATGAACGAGTCCTTGAGCGAACACCGCGCCATCATGGCCGCTATTTCGGCGCGAGACGCATCTGCAGCCCGGCAAAGAATGCAGGAGCATTTCAAGAACGGACTTGACGCAGCCAACCCAAGCTACTGAGCATCCCCTAGGAGAACTGAAACCATGGAATTTCGCCGCCTGACCGAAGCCGATGTCCCCGCCTACCTGCAATCGATTCCCGCCATGCGTGAACGCTTCTCGGATTTTGACGATCTTGAGGTCACCGAGGTTGGCGACGGTAACCTCAATTTTGTGTACCTGGTCAGCAACCGTCGCCAGCCCAGTGAGACGGTGGTACTCAAGCAGGCGGTTCCGTACTTGCGGGTGGTTGGTGAATCGTGGCCTTTGACGCGCCACCGCATGGACATTGAAACTGCCGCACTGCGCCACTTCCGGGCCTTGTGCCCGCAGCATGTGCCCGAAGTATTTCACGGCGACGCCGACCTGTCGGCCTGTGTGATGGAGCGCCTTGGCACCCACCGCATTTTGCGCGGGGCCTTGATGGACGGCCACACGTTTGAGAACGTGGCGGACCACCTTTCCACCTTCATGGCGCAAAGCCTGTTTTATGGCAGTGACCTGTACCTGGGCTTTGATGCCAAGAAAGAGGCCGTCAAGCAGTACACCAACATTGAGCTGTGCAAAATCACTGAAGACCTGATCTTCACCCACCCCTATGACGACAGTGCCACCAATGCCTACAACACCGCTTTGGCCCGCGAGGCCATCGATGGCATCCAGCGCAACCCCTTGGTGCGCGCAGCCGTGGGCGAACTCAAATACGCCTTCATGACCCGCGCTGAAACCTTGTTGCACGGCGACTTGCATGTGGGCTCGGTCATGGTCAACGCGCAGGAAACCTTTGTCATCGACCCCGAGTTCGCGTTTTACGGTCCCATGGGTTTTGACGTGGGCATTTTGCTGGCCAATTTTTTCCTGGCCTGGCACGGCCAGGAAGCTCGCGGGGGTGCCAGCGCCATAGCCACCCAGGGTTGGCTGCTGGAGACGGCCGCCCAATGCTGGGACCAGTTTGCCGACAAGTTTATGACCCTGTGGCAACAGCAAGAAAAGGACGGCCAAGGTTTTACTGGCCGCGACCTCGATGGCCTGAGCGCACAAGCCTTTCGCGAGAGTTTCATGCGCCGCTTGTGGAATGACAGCCTTGGTTTTGCCGGCTGCGAAATGGTGCGCCGCGTACTGGGCCTGGCCAAAGTAGCCGAGATTGCGGGCATTGAAGACCCGCAGACCCGCGCCAAGGCCGAAGTGGCAGCCCTGCGCATGGCCAAACGCCTGCTGCTGCAGCGCCACGAGGTCAGTAGCATGGCCCAGGTGCTCGACTGGGTTCGCGCTTGAAGCCCGCCCACAAGACCGTGCCCGCCACGCTCGCATGGCGCGAAGGCGAGCTTTACCTGCTGGACCAAACCCGCCTGCCGCTCGAAATCGTCATTGAACGGCAAGACAGTGCAGAGCAGGTTTGGCATTCGATCCAGCAACTCAAGGTCCGCGGTGCACCTGCCATTGGTGTGGCAGCGGCCTATGGGCTGTGCGTCGCGATGAAGCCGCACCGCAATCAGGCTTTGACCGAGTTTCGCGCCCAGTTGAAACATCAGGCCCATTATCTGGAGTCATCCCGACCCACCGCAGTCAACCTGGCCTGGGCCTTGCGCCGCATGCTGGCGGTGGCCGCGCACGAGAACGCAGCTGACAGCGCCATGCTGTATGCCCGATTGGTGGCCGAGGCCCAAAAGATTCACACCGAGGACACTGCCATTTGCACCGGCATTGCCCAGCATGGCGTGGCGCTTATCAAGAGCGGCATGGGCGTGCTCACCCACTGCAACGCCGGTGCGCTGGCCACCTCGGGCCTGGGCACCGCCACGGCACCCATGTATTTGGCGCACCAGCGCGGCACCGCCTTTCGGGTCTATGCGGATGAAACACGGCCCCTGCTGCAAGGTGCGCGCCTGACGGCGTGGGAGCTGGACAGCGCAGGCATTGACGTGACCCTGATCACCGACAACATGGCCGCCAGTGTGATGGCGCGCGGCTTGGTGGACCTGGTGATCGTCGGCACCGACCGGGTCACCGCCAATGGCGACGTGGTCAACAAGATCGGCACTTTGGGTGTGGCTGTTTTGGCCAAACATTTTGGCATTCCGTTTTACGTGGCCTGCCCCTCGTCCACCATTGATCTGGCCACACCTACCGGCGCGCAGGTCGAGATTGAAGAGCGTGCACCCGAAGAGGTCACCGGCTTTGGCGGCATCCGCACCGCCTCCATTGGCATGCGCGTTGGCAATCCGGCTTTTGACGTGACGCCACACGAGTTGGTCACCGGCTTGATCACCGAGCATGGCGTTTTACGTGCGCCATTAAGCGCAGCATTGCAAAAAATGATGCAAGCAGATTCGCCATAAAGAAGTTGACTCTGAAGATAAGGCGTAGATCACAGAAAAGTATTATCGAAACCATCCGCCACAACGACGAGTTTTCGACCGAAGTTGAATCCATGTCTGGTTCTTTATCCGTTGCACCTGCTAGAGTGATTCATTTCGCGTGATAACAACATCGGCAACATGACAAATACAGAGTCCCCCGCCAGCAAGAAGCCAGTTCACTGGACCGTTCTCCACAATTACCGCTTGCGGGCAGGCTCGTTTGTCACCGCGCTGATCGTGATTGCGACCCATGTTTGGGGCAAGGGCTATGGACCCGTGCTTTGGGGTCTGCTTGCACTGCAGTTTGTGGTGTACCCGCATTTCATGTACTGGCGTGCCGCGCGGGCCAAGGACCCCAAAAAGGCCGAACTCACCAACATGCTGATCGATCCTGCCTTGTTTGGCCTGTGGATGGCGGCCCTGAAATTCCCCCTCCTGATCACGTTTTTATTGTTCATCACGGCCTTGGTGAACAACGCCGTCAACAGTGGTGTCAAAGGGCTGATTCAGTGCTTTGTCGCTATCGCGTGCGGAATTCTGATTTCTATTCCGTTCTTTGGCTGGCACGTAGCACCCGGAAACAGGTTGGATTACCGCATGGCTGAGCATGATCATTGGCTCGGTTTATTTGATCGTCATCGGGCTGCTTGCCTTTGGTGCCAACCAAAGGCTGCGCAACACACGCATAAAGCTTTCAGAAAGTCATAAGGCGCTGGCATCAACGCTGGACAACCTGCAAATCACCCAAACCCAGCTGGAACACGCAAACCAGGATTTCAGGCGTTTGCTGGACAACTCGGGTGAGGGCTTTCTGACTTTCGGCCCCGATCTGCTGATCGACACGCAGTACAGCCTGGCTTGCGAAACCATGTTGGGGCGCTCGCCTGCCGGCTGCCATGCAGCAGAATTGTTTTTCCAGAATGACCCCGCCAAGGCCGATCTTTTGGGCACCGTCATCGCCGCCGTGCTAAACGAGCCAGACACCGACACCCGCGAAAGCATGCTGTCCTTGCTGCCCACTGAAATCACGCACGCGGATGTCATCCTGAAAGCGGAATACAAAGCGCTCGACAAGCAAAAATTCATGGTTGTGCTGACCGACATCACCGCCGAGCGACACATGGCAACCCTGCTCAGCCGTGAAAGGCGAAGGCTTGAACTGATCGTGATGGCCGTCTCTGACAGTCGCAACTTCTTTGAAACCATCCACGCCTTCAGAGAATTTTTGACGACTGGCCTGCCTCGCATGCTCCAAAGCGAGCAATCTCCCCAACTTCTGGTCAAGGAGTTGTACCGCGAAATCCACACTTACAAAGGCTTGCTCAGTCAGTTCAGCTTTCCCAGCACACCCAAAGCGCTGCATGAGATCGAAACCCAGCTCGCCAACCTGCTCAGTCTTGGCGACGCGCTGAGCACATCACAGCTGACGCAGCTTGTGTCAGCACAGGCCTTGTTGAAACCCTTTGACGCTGATCTGGCCGTTCTGTCGGACGCACTGGGTGAAGACTTCCTGCGCCAGGGCGACAGCATCGTCTTGTCTGACGCCCAGGCGCGGCAACTGGAGATGCTCGCTATTCGCCTGCTGCGGGGTGAAACGGTCGACACCTCTGTGGCCGAAATACGCAGCTTGCTCCATGAAATCGGCACCTTGCGCAAGGTTTCATTCAAAGATGTGCTTCTGGGTTTTGACGGCGTGCTCAAGCAGGCGGCCCAGCGCACAGGAAAAGAGCTAGCCCCCATTGAAGTGAATGGTGGGGACGATGTCTGGATTGACCCCAACGATTACCGCCCGTTCCTGCATTCGCTGGTGCATGTGTTCCGCGATGCGGTCGCGCACGGCCTGGAAACACCCGAGGAACGCTGGGAGGCTCAAAAAGACGATCTCGGCAAAATTACCTGCAGCGTGGCGGTTCACGACAACACCATTCACCTGTGCATCGCCGATGATGGTGCCGGCATCAATCTGGAAAACCTGCGCCAAAGCGCGGTGGCCAAGGGCATTTATTCAGCAGATCAAGTGGCACAAATGTCAGATGATGCCCTTGCCCAGATCATCTTCATGGACAACATCAGCACACAGCACAAAGTAAGCGATCTGGCGGGGCGCGGCATTGGCCTGGCAGCCGTTATGAGCGAAACAAAAAATGCAGGTGGCGAGGTGCTGGTGAAAACAGTTGCCGGAAAAGGCACCCAATTTTTATTCACCTTGCCATTGCTACAGGACAACGTGGCCGAGGCAAAGGCGAAATCAAAGCAAATCCACGGTGAGTGACGCTTTTTCAAATGACGCCACTGCTCTTTAACACGGCACCAATGCTATACAGCGGAAGGCGAGAGCGGTGGGCGATAAAGGTTTTGGTGAACTTGCCATCGAACCGGGACTTGGCAAAATCCAGCCCCTTGCAGCTGTAAAGCCAGCCACATTTGTTGTAGATAAAATTCATCAGCTTGTGCACCAGGGGGGACTCGAACGATTCCATCTCCTGCGATACGCGGGCTGGGAACAAGCCGAGGTCGATGTACTCAATGCCCTCTTCTTTCATGAGGTTCATGGCATGAATCATCATGGAATACCAAAGCCCACGTTTGAAACCTGCCCACGCCCTTGACACATTGGGGGCATAAGCAATGACTTTGTCGTCGCGGTAAATCGGGTCGAAGCAGATGTAGCCCACCACATGACTGTCTTTGCGCGCATAGAAATAACGGCAGTTTTCGCGGTATTCCATTTCCATCGGGCGCACCAAAAATTTCACCTCTTTTTTGACCACACGGGTTTTAAGCCAATTTTTCGAGGCCTGTTCGAGCTCCTGGTGCTGGGCGGATTGCTGGCCCAGGTAGGGTTCCTCGGCAATTGTGATGCCCTGTGTTTTGGCCTGGTTGACGGTTTTGCGCAGCGACTGGCGTTCTTTGCCCGCCATGGTCCAAGTGTTCAGCATGACCTTGTTTTCCGAACCCAGTTGCGAGCAATAGTGGCCATGGGTTTGGGCGATGTGGCTTGCGAGTTCAGGAGAAATTTGAATCCAGATGGCCTTGGGAAATCGTTCTGTGAAGCGGGCCACCACAGCATGCACATTGCTGGGATGGCAAATTGGGTCGCTGAGCGCCACAACCAAACCAAAAATGCGGCGGTAAGAGACATAACCCACATCGCGCACATCAAAATAATCCATGCCCGACTGAAACGACGCAAAGGCGTTGCAATTGGTACCAAAACGCTTGAGGTAGGCAATGCGCTCGCCCCATGAAAAAGAATGCGTTTGGTTGGTGGAGACACCCCATGCGGAAGCTGGCGTCAGAGTGTAGGTATCGCTGCTCATGTTGATGTCTCCTGTTATTTTTTGTCATTCACTTTTTTAGAGCCGCGAATGTTTTTAACTTTCACGGATGCTCGGACTGGTTCCGGGCATGGGTTGGAGTATCTTGATCTTGTTCAAACCTGGCAAGATGCAGCTCCCGATTGTTTTGGCAATTGCGGTCAGATTTCACGGTTTTTGGCCTGCACGCTGATTTACCCGTGCCGTGGATAATCCAACGCATGCTTACAGTCCACCACCTCGAAACATCCCGTTCACAGCGCGTGCTGTGGTTGCTTGAAGAACTGGGCGTACCCTATGAAATCAAGCTCTACAAACGCGACCCCAAAACCAAACTCGCACCGGCTTCACTCAAAGCCGTCCACCCGCTGGGCAAGTCACCCGTGATCACCGATGGCAGTGAGACCATTGCCGAATCGGGCGCAATTCTGGAGTACCTGGTGGAGCGCTATGGCGCGCAGGGCAAGGGCGAACTGGCCCATCTGCAACCAGCCCCTAGCACCCCTGAATACCGCCAGTGCCGCTTCTGGATGCACTATGCCGAAGGCTCCCTGATGAACTGGCTGGTGATGAAGCTGGTGTTCATGACCATCCCGACGCAGCCCATGCCATTTTTTGTGCGGCCCATTGCGCGCCAGTTGTGCGCCAAAGTGCAGGCCAAACTGATCAACCCGAATCTTGAAACGGCCTTGGGGTTTATGGAGACTCACCTGAGCAAGCATGTTTGGTTTGCCGGAAAACACATCAGCGTGGCCGATTTTCAGATGAGTTTTGCCGTGGTGGCTGCGCTGGCACGCGGTGCTGATGCCACGCGCTACCCGAAGTTGGCCGCCTACAAGACCCGCATGGAGGCGCGACCCGCCTACCTGCGTGCCGTGTCCAAGGGCGGCCCGGTGGTCATGTAGATCAACAGGCATTAACCAAAAGTGAAATGACATGAAAAACCGTTGGCAAGATGAAGATGCGACCCGCATGGTGGCCCACTACCGTGACCAAGGCATTTCAGAAGACGTGGCGCTGCGCGTGTACACCTCGCGCCTGCTGGGCAGCGAGAGTGCACTGGTGCTGCACGGCGGCGGCAACACCTCGGTCAAGACGCGCCTGCGCGACGTGAGTGGCGAAGAGATCGATGTTATTTGCGTCAAGGGTTCAGGCTGGGACATGGCGGTGATCGAGCCCGCCGGCATTCCCGCCGTGCGGCTCGCGCCCATGCAGCGCCTGCAGGCGCTGGACCAGCTCAGCGACGAAGACATGGTGAACGCCCAGCGTGGCAACCTGCTAGAGAGCCAGGCTCCCAACCCCTCGGTTGAAACCCTGCTGCACGCCTTCCTTCCCCACAAGTTCATCGACCACACCCACGCCAACGCCGTACTGGCGGTGTCTAACCAAGCCAACGGCTTGGCCTTGTGCCGCGAAATTTTTGGCCCCACCATGCCGGTGCTGGACTTTGTGATGCCGGGGTTTGCGCTGGCCAAAGAGGTGGCCAAGGTGTTTGCCCAATCGCCCGACGCGCAAGGCCTGATCCTGCACAAACACGGCATCTTCACCTTTGGCAGCACGGCCAAAGAAGCTTACGAGCGCATGATCGAGATGGTGTCACGCGCCGAGGCCTATATCGCCCGCCAGGCCCGGCCCCAGCCAGCCAAAGTCAACCCGCCCGCCACGCTGGCAAACATGGCGCAAGTGCTGCCTCTGGTGCGTGGCCTGCTTGCGTTGCCGCTGGGCCAAGGCCGCTACACACGCTGGGTGGCTGAGGTGCGAAGTGGTGGCGCGGTGGATGATTTTTGCGCACGCGCTGACCTCGACACTGTCGCTTGGACCGGCCCCATCACGCCCGACCACACCATCCGTACCAAAAACCGCCCGCTGGTTCTGCCGCTGCCCGATGCCGACAGGCTCAATCAATTCAAGCAGGTGGCGCAGGAGCGCCTGGTGGCCTACATCGCCCACTACCACACCTACTTCCAGACCAATGACGCCCTGTTTGCCGGCAAACGCAAGGAGCTGGACCCGATGCCCCGCGTGGTGCTGGTGCAGGGCCTGGGGCTGATCGCCTGGGGCAAGTCCAAAAAAGACGCCATCATCAACGCCGACCTGGCACAAGCCACCATTGAGACCGTGCTCGACGCCGAAGCGGTGGGCCGTTTTGAACCCTTGCCCGAATCAAACCTGTTTGAAATGGAATACTGGTCGCTGGAGCAGGCCAAGCTGGCGCAAGGCAAAGAGCCCGCACTGGCCCGGCAGGTGGCGCTGGTGACCGGCGCGGCAGGTGCCATTGGCCTGGCCACCGCCAAACTGCTGGCCGACAACGGGGCCGAAGTGGTGCTGCTGGACCATGACGCACCGGCAGTCGCGCAAGCAGCGCGCAGCGTGGGCGGCAAAGCACTGGGACTGGTCTGCGACGTGACCAACCCGCAGGCGGTGCGTACAGCGTTCGATACCGCATGCGCCACCTTTGGCGGGGTGGACATCGTCGTCTCCAACGCCGGCGCAGCCTGGGAAGGTGCCATGGCCACGCTGGACGATGCCGTTTTGCGCAAGAGCTTTGAGCTGAACTTCTTCGCCCACCAGTACGTGGCACAAAATGCCGTGCGCGTGATGAAGACCCAAGGCACCGGCGGCACCCTGCTCTTCAATGCATCCAAGCAGGCCGTTAACCCCGGTGCCAACTTCGGTGCCTACGGAACGGCCAAGGCTGCTGCCCTGCTGCTGAGCCGACAGTACGCACTGGAGCACGGCGCAGACGGCATTCGCAGCAACGCGGTCAATGCCGATCGCATCCGCAGCGGCCTGCTGACCGATGCCATGATCGCCTCGCGCTCGCGTTCGCGCGGGCTGGGTGAACAAGACTATATGAGCGGCAACCTGCTGGGCCAAGAAGTGCTGGCGCAAGACGTGGCACAAGCCTTTCTGGCGCTGACCCTGTCACTCAAGACCACGGGCCATGTGATGACGGTGGACGGCGGCAATATCGCCGCGGCGCTGCGCTGAAAGGCAGGTTTTCGTAGCCCTCCAGACTGTCAAATTGCTATTACTTTTATAGCTTGTTGCGCAATATTGACGTGCGCAAACCGCTATTTTTGTTGTATTTTTCATTCTGGCGCTGCACGAACTGTTTCACTTTTGATGCGAGCGGTGTAAACCGGTCTGAGCAGTGACCGTTACAAGGCCTCACCCATCTGTTTCGACCCTGCCGTTGGAATCAGATTTTCACAACCTGAACTTAAACGACTTCAAGCGAACAAATAATGATGAATTTAAAACAATACCTTGCTTGCACCACCTTGCTGGGCACCGCACTCATGACCAGCGCACAGGTTTCGGTGAATGGAAACAACGTGAGTGTGAACACCCGTGATGGCACGTCGGTCAACGTCAATGGTGGACGCGTAGTGGTAAACACACTCAACCAGGGCCAAACGGCTGTGGCCGTCGGCTCAGGCCGCACAGCTGTCAATGTTGGCACAGGCAACGTGGTCAGCAACTCATCCGGCACCATTGGTTCATCCAGCGCCATCGAGTCGACGCAGAAGCCGAAAGACCCACGCAAAAACCCAAAAGTAAAGCAGCGCAAGTCCGAGCAGTCTTCCGACAAAGACGAGGCCTTCTGGGGCAAGGGTGGCTTCTGGGGCGAAGAAGGAAAAAAGCGCGGCGAATAAGCAACAAGTCAGAGGACAGTCTGCGGCGCGTCTTGCTCCACCGTTTTGATCGCGCCGGGTACCTGTTGGCGGGCAAACAGGGTGTACATGGTGGGCACCACAAAAATGGTCAGCAAGGTGCCCAGCGACATGCCGCCCACAATCACCCAACCAATTTGCATGCGGCTCTCGGCCCCGGCACCGTGCGCCAGCGCCAGCGGCACCGCCCCCAGCACCATGGCACCGGTGGTCATCAAAATGGGGCGCAGGCGCTGGCTGGAGGCTTTGACCAGCGCTTGCGTCATGTCCAGCCCCTGTTCACGTAACTGGTTGGTGAACTCCACAATCAAAATACCGTGCTTGGTAATCAAGCCCACCAGTGTGATCAGGCCGATCTGAGAATACACATTGAGCGAGCCGCCCGACCACTTGAGGGCCAGCAGCGCGCCGATCATCGACAAGGGCACCGACAGCATGATCACCAGCGGATCGACAAAACTCTCGAATTGCGCCGCCAGCACCAAAAAAATGAACAAGAGCGACAGGGCAAACACAATCGCCAGCGAGCCCTGAGATTTTTTGAACTCGCGCGAGGTGCCGTTCAAGTCCGTGCTGTAGCCGGGTTTAAGCACCTTGGCGGCCGTACTGTCCAGAAAATCGAGCGCCTGACCCAGCGAGTAGTCAGCCGCCAGATTGGCCGTGATGGTGACCGAGCGGCGCTGGCTGAAATGGTTGAGTTCTCGCGGAGCGACCGACTCGCGCACTTTGACCAGCGAGGCCAGCGCAATCATGGCGTCATTGCGCCCGCGCACAAATATTTTCTCGACATCATCGGGCGTGTCACGGCTACTGCCCGCCGTTTGCACAATCACGTCAAACTGATCACCATCGCGCTTGTAACGCGTCACCTGCCTTCCCCCCAGCATGGTTTCAATGGCGCGCGCCACCACGTCAACGCTGACGCCCAGGTCGGCGGCCTTTTCACGGTCCACTTCGATTTTGAGTTCCGGCTTGTTCAGTCGCAGGTCAATATCGGCACTCACGATGCCGGGGTTTTTCGCCACTTCGTCCATGAACTGCCGCGTGACAGCGGACAGGTTCTGGTAGCTTTCCGAGGTCACGATCACAAAGTTGACCGGCCGCTCCCGAAAGCCCTGCCCCAGCGAGGGAGGCGTGATCGGAAACGCATTGACACCGGGCAAGGCGGCCAGCTTGGGCTGCAACTCTCGCGCAATGTCGAGCACCGAGCGCTCGCGCTGGTCCCAATCCACCGCCCGCATGATCACGCTGGCTTGCGACACGGTGGGGTTGCCGGACGAGACAAAAATACGGTCAAACTCCTTGTAGGGCTGCCCAAGGCGCTCGATGGCGCTGACATAACGATCGGTATAGGCCAGTGTGGCACCATCCGGTGCCGTCACTGACACCAAGACCAGCCCCCGGTCTTCCAGCGCAGACAGCTCGCGTTTCATGGTCGGCAATAAGTCAATGATAGCCACCGCGCACACCAGCATCACGGCAACGACCAACCAACGCGCATTGAAAAAGAATCGCTTGAGCGCTGGGCCGCGCCCCTGCATTGCGCGCTGCCGATCGTAACCAGTGGTGACCAGCCAGCTCAGGGCGCTTTGATAACGTGCGGTGATGGCATTCAACACACGTTCCATGCCCCGGTCAAACCAGCTCGGTTTGGGGTTGTGCCGGAGCAAGAGTGAACACATCATCGGCGACAGGGTCAAAGCAATGAAGCCGGACACCACCACCGCCCCGGCCAGCGCCAGCGCGAACTCTACAAACAGACGCCCGGTGCGCCCCGGCGTAAAGGCCAGCGGCGCATAGACCGCAGCCAGCGTCAGCGTCATGGCGACCACGGCAAAGCCGACCTCGCGCACGCCCTTGATGGAAGCGGAGAACGGGTCCAGCCCTTCTTCGATGTGCCGGAAAATATTCTCCAGCACCACAATGGCGTCATCCACCACCAACCCGATGGCCAGCACCAGCGCCAGCAGCGTCAGCGTATTGATGGTGAACCCAGCCATGGCCATCAGGGCGAAAGCGCCGATCAAGGCCACCGGAATGGTCACCAGCGGAATGATGGAGGCCCGCAGAGTGCGAAGAAAGACAAAGATCACCAAGGCGACTAACACCACCGATTCGAGAATGGTCATAAACACACTCTGTATCGATTTTTCGATGAACACCGAGTTGTCATTGGCAATGTTGATGGTCACGCCGGGGGGCAGATCCGCCTGCAGCTTGGGAATCAGCGCCCTAACCCCTTTGCTCAGTTCCAGCGGGTTGGCGGTGGCCTGGCGAATGACACCCGCTCCGACTGCAACCCTGCCATTGAGCCGAATGCCACTGCGCTCATCGGCAGCAGCTTCTTCCACACGGGCAATGTCACGCATGCGCACCGGAAAACCGTTGACGTTTTTGATGATGATGTCGGAAAACTGGCCCGGTTTAGACAAATCGGTCTGCGAGGTCACGCTGAACTCGCGCTGTGTGGACTCAATGCGCCCGGCTGGCACCTCCAGGTTGCTGCGCCGCAGGGCGTCTTCCACATCCTGGGTGGTGAGTTTGTAGGCGGCCAGTTTGTCCGGGTCAAGCCAAACGCGCATGGCGTATTTGCGTTCCCCAAAAATGCGTACATCGGCAGCACCGGTCACCGTTTGCAGGCGGGGCTTGACGATGCGGGTCACCAGATCATTGATCTGCAAGCCGCTCAGGGTGTCGCTGGAAAACGCCAGCCAGATGACCGGAAACGCATCGGCCTCCACTTTGGCAATCACGGGCTCGTCCACCGCCTGCGGCAAGCGGTTGCGCACGCGGGAGGTGCGGTCGCGCACCTCGGCAGCGGCGGAATCCGCGTCTTTTTCAAGCCGGAAGCGCACTGAAATCTGGGTCTGCTCGGCGCGGCTGATGGAGGTGATCACGTCCACCGCATCAATCCCGGCAATAGAGTCTTCCAGCGGCTTGGTCACCTGGGATTCCATCACGTCAGCCGAGGCCCCCGCGTATTTGACCGTGACCGTCACCACCGGTTCGTCGATCTTGGGGTACTCGCGCACCGACAGTTTGGTGAAGCTGACAGCACCTATCAAGAGCACGAGCAAGGACAGCACGGTGGCCAACACCGGGCGGCGAATGGAAACTTCAGCCAGCTGCATCAGGGTTTGCGGTCAAGGCAGGGGTTGGCACCGCCCAAGGGCTTTTCAATCGCCCTTTTTGCCAATGCCACTGGGACCTGTGATGCCGCGGCCTGCGGTGCGGATGCAGTAAGTTCGGGCGAACGGGGAAGGTCCATCACCATGACCTCAGTTCCGTCGCGTTGAATACGCTGGTGACCCGCCGTGACCACGGTATCGCCCGCCTCGACACCTGCCAGAATTTCGACCCGCCCCGGCCTGCGAATGCCCAGCTTGACTTCCACCCGCTGCGACACCAGCGAGGACGCCTTCTCGCCCGGCTGGAGCCGGATCACATAGGTCTTGCCGCCCAGTGGAACAATGGCTTCTTCGGGAACCACTTTGGCATTTGCACGCTCGCCAAAAACAGCCGTCACGCGGGCAAACATGCCGGGGCGCAATTGCAGGGCACGGTTGTCAATACACCCGCGCACGCCCACCGAGCGGCCATTCTCATCAATCAAGGGATCCACTGCCTGGATGGTGGCGACAAACCTGGCACCCGCCAAAGCATCCAGATCAATATGGGCAGTTTGTCCTTTTTTGACCTTGTTCTGAAAGCGCTCGGGCAAGCGAAAGTCAACGAACACGGCTTCAATGTCTTCAATGTTCACAATGTCAGCGCCGTCTTTCAGGTAGTCGCCCACATTCACCGTGCGGATACCGGCGATGCCGTCAAACGGAGCCACAATTTTCAAACGCGCGGCGCTGGCCTGCGCCAAGGCCAGCTTGGCCTGCGCGACCTCCAGGTTGGCCGCGCTCTCATCGACCGAGCGCTGGCTGATGAAATTTTGCGCTACCAGTTCCTTGTTGCGGTTGTGGTTGGCCAGGGCAATCGACAACTCCGCCCGGCTTTGCTGAACCTGCGCCAGGGGCAACTGGTCGTCAAACTGCACCAGCAACTGCCCTTTGCGCACCGGCTGACCATCGCGAAAATTGAGCTGCGTGATGCGACCGCTGACCTCCGGGCGCAGCACCACGCTGCGACGCGAACGCAGGCTGCCCACCGCTTGGGTGTCATCCATCAATTTCAGAACCGTCACCACTGCCACATCGACGGATGGCGGCTTCGCGGGCGCAGCAGCGCTTGCAGCTGCATTGCCAGCGGGCGCACGCACGCTGGTGGCTGCCGGTTTATTCTGGTACCACCAAGCCGCCGCCGAAGCCAGCGCAATGCCTGCCACAGCCACCACCGGAAAAATCAGTTTTTTTGCCATTCGCCGATCGTCCATCCTCACCCCAACGTCCTCAGCGCTGCCGCAAGGCCTGCTCAACCCCCTTGTTGGCCAGCATGTCAGCATGCTCATTGCCGGGGTCGCCGTTATGACCCCTGACCCAGCGCCAGTCAATCTTGTGGCCGGCGGTATTGACCAGCGCGTCCAGCCGCTGCCAGAGATCCACATTCTTCACAGGTTCTTTGGAGGCCGTTTTCCAGCCCCGCGCTTTCCAGCCCGTCATCCATTCGGTCATGCCTTTGAGCACGTACTGACTGTCCACATGCAGCGTGACATGGCAAGGTCGCTTCAGGGCAGAAAGTGCCTCAATCACCGCCATCATTTCCATGCGGTTGTTGGTGGTGCCCAACTCGCCACCAAAAAGCTCCTTTTTTGAATCGCTTGACTTCAGCAGCGCACCCCAGCCACCCGGCCCCGGATTGCCTTTGCAAGCGCCATCGGTATAAATTTCTATCGCGTTCAATCAAAACTCCTGACTTTTCGTATCATTTGGGCCGCAAGCGCCCGTTAATGTTGTGCTATTAGCTATTGAAACAGGAGCACTTGCAAGTGCCCTGGCGTTCTTCCAGGCCGGGCTGAGCAGGGTCAAGCCGCGCACGCGCTTGACTGCCACCACAAAATAAACAGCGCCAAAAATGGGCCACCACCGGTTGCCTGCCCACTCTAGCCACTCAAAGCGCTGCAGCCAGCTTTGGCTGGCAAATGGAGGTCGGTAACAACCGAAAAGCACCGATTCGACCTCAAAACCCAGTAAACGCAACCAGTCGCGCAAACGCCAGTAACCAATAAACTCGGTCGCCCTAGGGCTGACAACGTGGTCCAAGCCTAGCCGGTGGTACAAATGCGCCGGGCGTTCACGCAACCCCCACAGGGAAGCAGGATTCAAACCACTGATCACCACCCTCCCCTCGGGCACCAA
Source organism: Candidatus Rhodoferax bjergmarkensis (assembly GCA_016708345.1). Classification (GTDB taxonomy): domain Bacteria; phylum Pseudomonadota; class Gammaproteobacteria; order Burkholderiales; family Burkholderiaceae_C; genus Rhodoferax; species Rhodoferax bjergmarkensis. The sequence goes on along the minus strand of JADJFX010000002.1, from coordinate 263,004 downwards.
AACCCGCTCCACTTCACGCAAGGTTGCATGCGGGTCAGCGCAAAATTCGAGCGTGTGCGGCAGCACAGCCAAGTCCAGGCTGGCGGCAGGAAACGGCAGCGCCGCGAAATCAGTCACCAGGTCAGCTGTCGGCGTGGGCGCATGTGCCGCAAGCCAGCGATGTGGCATGCGGTTGGTTGACAGCGCATCCATCTCTGTCAAACCGAGTTGCAGGGCATGAAATCCAAAAATATTGGCCAGCGCCAGTTCCAGGCGATCACGCTCCCAAGCCAGTAAATAACGCCCCGCCGGTGTTTGAAACCAATCTTGCAAACCTGTTATTCCATTCATGACATTTGTCGATTAAGCATCATCCGCGCTAACCCGCATGAATCCTTGTTGTTTGCATTGATTTTGTGGCTTGATGCAGTACTTTGCACACAGTAAATCACCACAAAACACCCTCCATTCGCTAGCGCTGCACCCACTTTGAGGCACCAGTGCGCATCGTGCGGCAAGGCGTCATTGTGTACGAAAAGACGGCCAAGTTTGAAACTGAGCGGCAGATCTGCGTGTGAATCAGGGACAACGCCAAAGACTGGGCACCGAATTGGATCACGACTCCAAATTGCCCGCAATCTTGCGCAGGGTTGCACCCCTACAATCGTCTTGTTTAAGCCTTTTCACATCTTATGTCAACACCTGCTCCAACCAACTCCACTCGCCTGCGCCCTTTGCCAAGCTTTATCTTTGCCAGCCGCTGGCTGCAATTACCACTGTACCTTGGGCTGATCGCGGCGCAGGGTGTCTATGTTTTTCACTTCTGGCTTGAACTCGTTCACCTGCTCGAAGCTGCCTTCGGGAGTCAAACAGCCCTGCAGGCCCTGATCACCAGCATCGGCTACAAAGAAACTACCGTCACCACCGGCCTGAATGAAACCATCATCATGCTGGTGGTACTGGCCTTGATTGATGTAGTGATGATCTCCAATCTTTTGATCATGGTGATTGTGGGCGGCTACGAAACTTTCGTCAGCCGTATGGACCTTGAAGGTCACCCCGACCAGCCTGAGTGGCTCAGTCATGTGAATGCCTCTGTGCTCAAGGTGAAACTGGCCACCGCCATCATCGGCATCAGTTCCATCCACCTGCTCAAGACCTTCATCAACGCGGCCAACTACGACTCAAAAGTGCTGATTGCCCAAACCGCCATTCACATCACCTTTTTGCTGTCAGCCATGGCCATTGCCTATACCGACCGTTTAATGTCGCGACCTGCACACGACGCGCACTAAACTACCCGGCACCGCCTGCACAAGTCCGCGCGCTCCCTACAACACACGAAACGCCAGCACCGCCACCAGCGTGGGCGGGATGGCGGCAATCAGCAAACCCAAGGGGTGGACGGTGTTGTGTTCAAAGCTGCCGCGCAAAATAGCCACGCCAGCCGGGTTTGGGGCATTGGCTATCACCGTCAGACCGCCACCGGTTACCGCACCAGCCACCAGCGCCACCTTGAACTCCTGACTCAAACCTTCGACCAGTGAGCCGAGATAGGTCAGGGCCGCGTTGTCGGTGATCGCGGTCAGCAGCGTAGCCCCGAAGTAAACCGAGGTGGCATCCATGCCCATCAAAATGGGTTCCAGCCACCACTGTTGCATGCCGCCGAGCACCACCAGTCCGGCAAGAAAAACGCCACCAGCAGCGCCTCACGCAGGATCAAGGGGTTCTGATGACGCGCATAGGCTGAAGTAAAACCCAGAAAAAACAAAAACAAACCCATGAACACCGCCGGATGGTGCGCAAACACCACCACGCCCAACAAGAACATCAGGTGCACCAGCACCACGGTCAAAGGCACCGGCACCACATCCGCCCCGGTCTGCTTGCCCATGACCCGCAGTTCACGGTGAAACAACAACATGGCCGAGCCTGCATTGATGGCGACGGCCACTGCCGCCTTCCAGCCAAAGTTGGCAATCATGAACCAGATGTCCCAGTTCCACTTGCTCGCCACCATCAAAACCGGCGGCGCAGCAAACGGCGTCAGCGTGCCACCAATTGAAACATTGACGAACAACACCCCGATGGTGACGTATTTCAGCTTGTTGGACACGGTCTTGGCAAACAGGGTGTCACGCAGCATCAGGGCCGCCAGTGTCATGGCAGCAGGCTCGGTGATAAACGAACCCAGCAGGGGTACAAACGCCAACATCAAAAAATACATGGCCATGTTGCGGTTCAATGGCATAAAGCGAACGATCCACTGAACAGCAGTAGCAGCGAATTGCAAAATCGGTCGGGTACCGGCAATGACCATGATGGCAAACACAAACATGGGCTCGGTGAAATTGCGCGTGTCGATGTAGTCGGTTGCCGCCTGTTTGCCACTCACACCGAATATGAACAGCATCAGTACCATGGCCCAGAAGCCAAACACCACCTCCACCTCGCCGAGCAGATGCCACAGACCGGCATGACGCGGCCGGGTGTGCGCCAGACGCTCAAAAAATTTGGTTGAAAAAGTATGGATCAGCGCCAAGCCAAAAAGCACTGCACCAAGTAGTTCTATCGTTGTTGGATGGGTCATGGGCTCTATACAAATCGCAGTTGCAGGCAAAAATTGGTAAATGTGGCGTTGTTCAATTACAGCACAGCGCTTTGATCGAACGTTGCAGCTCAAAACTCAAGATCACAGCCGAACAGTTGCCCCAACCAAGCTGTCTTTTTCGCCTTTTGGTGCAGGTTTACGATAAAAAATGGCATTTGCGCACGTAGATATTGCGCAAGCAGCTACTTTTTTTATAGCAATGCTTGCCAAGTCCAGCGCAGCAACAAGGCAAAAAGCACCGTAACCAACCCCATAAACAACACACACAGCAGCGTCAGCATGACAAAAAGGCGACGGCTGGTGGCCGCGGTGTTGGCCGGATGATCGAGATAGCCCTCCAGCAAGCGCACATTGCGCTGGTTGGCCTTCCAGCTGGCGTCAAAAATATCTCCCGCCACGGGTACCAGACCGATCAGCCCTTCAACTGCTACATTCAGCATCATGCGCAGCAACACGCTCCAGGGTGCGCGCAACCGGGCTGCCTGGACCACGATATAGCCTGACAGCAACAACCCCAGCAGGTCGCCAAGAATCGGGACCAGCCCCAAAATGGCGTCAACGCCAATCCGAAAGCCTCCTGGCAGGCGAACGGAACTGTCCAGCAGCCAAGCCAGCGCCTTGAGTTTTTCACGCGCTTTTTGAACATCAATCGTCATAGGGATTCGGTAGGCCCGGCAAACTCAGTCTTTTGGCCGGAAGCTAATGACCAGGGTAGGTGGCACTTTGCCGTCCACATCGCGCGGCAGGTCACCGGTTTTGTCGATGGCTTTCAAAACTGCCTCATCCCACGCTTTGATACCGCTGGACTTGAGCAGCTTGTGGCTGATGATGGTGCCATTGGGGGCGGTGCGCACTTCAACTTCAGCCATTGGGTTACCCGATACATCCTCTGTGAAAACGATGTTGGGCTTGATGGCGGCACGAATACGGCCCGCATAACCAGCCGATGGGCCAGAGGACTGCAGGGCGCTGCCGGTGGCCGATGGGCTGCCGCTGGCTCCGGCCAGGCCTGTCATGCGCTTGATATTTTCCTTGCGCTGCGCTTCCATGCTTTCGGCCTCTTGCTGGGCTTTCAGGGCCTCTTTGGCCTTGCTGTCTATTTCAGCCTTTTTCTTGTCCTCGGCTGCCTTCCTTTCCTGTTCCAACTTCTTTTGCAGCTTCAGCTTTTCCAGGGCAAGACGTTCTTGCTCCGCCTTCTCCTGCGCTAGCAGTTTTTCTTGCTGGAGGCGCTTGGCCCGTTCAAGCGCGATGTCCACTTTGGGCACAACGGGTTCAACTTTTACCGGCACTGGTGTCACTTTGACTGGCTGAGATGGCGGCTGGCGCTCAGCAGGTTCGGGTGGCCGCTCCACCAGTTTGGGTGCGGCTTGCTGCGGCACGGCCGACCACAATTCAGCTTCGGCGGACAAGGTTATGTCCTGCCGTTTCCAATGCACGCCCCAGGTCAGTGCTGCCAATAAAAAAGCGTGTGCCAGTATCGCCAACGCAAAAGCCCGCAGCAGGCCCGGCGGTGGCGGTGGGGCAAATTCAAGACGATTGGTTGCCGCTTGCATCCAGGAACTCTAGTGGGCCAACTGCACAGACAAGCCAACGCGTTGGACCCCGGCGCGCTGCAGGGTGTCCATGACCTTGACGACGGTTTCGTATTTGATGTTTTTGTCCGCACTGATGACCACGGCAGAACTGGTGGACCCGCTTTGGGCATTTTTGACTGCACCGGCAACCTCCTTGAGCATCAAAGCGGTGGTTTTGTCCTTGATCTTCATCTCGATGGATTCATTTTTTGAAATGATGATTTGAATCACCTGATCGGGCTGGCGGGCTGCCTTGCCGACGCTGGGCAGGTCAATCACGCTGGGCGTGATGAGCGGGGCGGTGACCATGAAGATGATCAGCAGCACCAGCATCACGTCAATGAAGGGCACCATGTTGATCTCATTGATGGTGCGGCGTCCACGTCCACGGCTAACCAAGGCTGGCATGGTCAAACTCCCTTTATTTGGCAGCGGTGGCCGCCTGCGCACTCACATTGCGTTGCAAAATATTCGAGAATTCTTCAATGAAGGTCTCCAGCCGGATGGCCACGCGGTCAATGTCCCGGGCAAACCGGTTGTAGGCCACCACAGCCGGGATAGCAGCAAACAGGCCGATGGCGGTGGCCACCAGCGCTTCAGCAATGCCGGGGGCCACCGTGGCAAGCGTGACCTGCTGCAGCGAGGCCAGGCCGGTAAAGGCGTGCATGATGCCCCACACGGTGCCGAACAGGCCCACGTAAGGCGACACCGAACCAACCGAGGCAAGGAATGACAGATTGGTTTCCACCACGTCCATTTCTCTTTGAAAACTGGCGCGCATGGCCCGGCGGGCACCATCCATCAGGGTGCTTGCGTCGGTAATGCGGCGTTCGCGCAGTTTTTGGAATTCGCGCATGCCGCTGGCAAAAATACGTTCCATCGGGCCGGAGCCAAGGGTTTTTTTGGTGGCGGCGGCGAACAGGTCATTGAGGTTGGTGCCGGACCAGAACTCGCGTTCAAAGTCGTCATTGAGCGTTTTCACCTTGCTCAGGGCAAACAGCTTGCGAAAAATGGCGGCCCAGCTCGATACTGAGATCACGACCAGCAGCAGCATTACCAATTGCACGACCACACTGGCGTTCTGTACCAGATGAAGGATCGACAGGTCTTGGTTCATTTCAGCGTTTCCAAAATAGTTGACGGAATTCTTGCAGGCTTGTAGGTGTGGCTGTTCACCCACCCGATGCGGATGCTGCCTTCACACAGCAGAACTTTTGTGTCGGATTTGACACGCCAAGCCTGTTGACTGATTGTCATGGATGCACGACCGGTTTCCACCGGGCAGGCTGTAACAATAAGTTCATCGTCCAGACGGGCGCTGTGCAAGAAGCGCACCTGGGTTTCGCTGACGACAAACATGCCACCACTGCTCGCTTTGAGGGCACTTTGTTCAATCCCACGTGAACGCAGCCACTCGGTGCGGGCACGTTCAAAAAATTTGAGGTAATTGGCATAGAAGACGATTCCGCCGGCGTCGGTGTCCTCCCAGTACACACGTATTGGCCATGAAAAATCTGATTTAATTGGGGTTGGAAGGCTCATGACAACAAAATTTTCAAGCGATGAATCGCTTCGTGCAGCTGCGCCATGGAGCTGGCGGTGGAAAAGCGGATGAAGTTGTGTGTGTCGGCCACGCCAAAATCGCGCCCAGGAGTAACCGCGACATGGGCGCGATGCATGATCTCGAACGAAAGATCCCAACTGTCTTTGACACCCAGCTTCTGGCAGGCAGCAGAGCAATCCGCCCAAGCATAAAAGGCACCATCGGGCATGACCGGAACTTTCAGGCCCATGGCATTGAGGGCGGGAATGAAATAGTCGCGCCTGGCTTTGAATTCGGCACGGCGGCGCTCGTACTCAGCCAAACTGTCCGCCTCAAAACAGGCCAGCGCAGCATATTGTGAAATAGTGTTGGGGCAGATGAACAGGTTTTGCGCCAGCCGCTCGATGATGGGCACCAAGGAATCGGGCACCACCATCCAGCCCAAGCGCCAGCCGGTCATGCTGAAGTATTTGCTGAAACTGTTGATGCTGATGATGCTGTCATCCAGAGTCAAAGCAGTTTGACCGTACTGCGGGTCATGGCTCAAGCCCAGGTAGATTTCATCAATGAGTGTGATGCCACCGCGCCGGCTGACTGCGTTGTGGATGCGGCGCAATTCGTCCGGGGCAATGGAGGTACCGGTTGGGTTGGAGGGCGAAGCCAGCAACACCCCTCTGGTTGTGTCACCCCAAGCTGCTTCCACCTTGTCAGCACTGAGTTGAAAGCGCTCTAAAGCCGTAGCGGGAATCAGCACCGCATTGCCATCGGCAGCACTCACAAAGTGACGGTTGCACGGGTAGCTGGGGTCGGGCATGAGAATTTCGTCGCCCGATTCAATCAGCGCAAGACAGGCCAGCTGCAAGGCCGCAGAGGCACCAGCCGTCACCACAATGCGGCTGGACGCAACCTTGACGCCAAAACGTTGTGCATACCAGTCACTGATGCGCTCACGCAGCGCGCCCAGACCGGTGGCCGGCGTGTAGTGCGTCAAGCCATCATGTACCGCCTTGCAAGCAGCTACCTGCACCAGCGCAGGGGCCGTGAAGTCTGGCTCACCAATGTTCAAAAAGACCATGGGCGAATCGGTGTGGGCTACCGTATGGGCCAGAGCAGACGCGGCCTTGGCAACCTCCATCACATAAAAAGGCTCTATGCGCTGCGCACGGCCGGAAACCTTCATGGGCGGGTTCTGCTCCGATCGGCGCTGACCTCGGCGGGCCGCAGACTGGGGGCTAGGCCGTTGAGCACGGCGTTGACGTACTTGTGGCCGTCGGTGCCGCCAAATTCCTTTGCCAGCTCAATGCATTCGTTGAGTACCACGCGCCAAGGCACATCCAGGCAGTGTTTGAGCTCGTAGGCACCAATCCACATCACGCCACGCTCGATCGGTGAAATCTCTGCCAGTGGGCGGTCCAGCAAGGGAACGATCAAGGCGTCCAGCTCGCTAGCTTGTTCCGCACAGCCCCGGAGCAGCGCGTCAAAGTGGACGGAGTCGGATTTTGAAAACCCGGCCAAATCGCGGGTGAACGCATCAATGTCTGAAACCTCGTTTTTTCCAACCAGCACCTGGTACAGCGCCTGCAAGGCAAACTCACGGGAACGGCTGCGATCCGATTTGCTGCCAGCCTTGCGAACACCGGTGCTGGTCAAGCCCTTGCGGGATTGACGCGGCGGGCGGTTGCTGCCTGGTTTGGGACTGATTTCACTCATTACATTTCTTTCATCAGGTTGGCCATTTCAACGGCCACGCGGGCGGCGTCACGCCCTTTTTCAACTTGCCTTGCAATCGCCTGTTCGAGGTTTTCGGTCGTCAAAATAGCATTGGCGATGGGCAAGCGAAATTCGCGCGAGACACGGCTAACGCCAGCGCTTGACTCGTTGGCCACCAATTCAAAGTGGTAGGTTTCACCCCGAATGACACAGCCCAAGGCCACCAAAGCGTCATATTTGGGCTTTTCCGCCATACCCATCAGGGCAACCGGCACTTCAAGGGCACCAGGCACTTTCACCAAACGAATGTTTTTTTCAGCGACACCCAGCGCCATCAGCTCCTGCGTGCAGGCCTTGGCCAAAGCGTCGGTGATGGACTCGTTAAAACGGGCCTGAACAATGCCGATGACCAGCTTCTTGCCGTTCAAGCGGCTGTCGCTGGAATCGAGGTTTCCTTTTTCTGCGCCAAACATGGTGTCTCCTAAATAATTGTGGACAAAGGGGGCACGCCTTGAATAGCAGCCTTCTGTCCTGCAGGGTTGTTACTTGGTGATGTAGCCGACAATTTCCAGGCCATAACCAGCCATGCTGGGCATGCGCCGGGGGTTTCCCATGAGCTTCATTTTGTGAACGCCGCATTCACGCAAAATCTGCGCGCCAATGCCATAGGTGCGAAGGTCCATGCGGCCGCGCTCCGGCCCATGGCTGGCGCGCGCGGTACCGTCAAATTGAGCCAGCAACTGTTCAGCGCTTTCACCGCAATTGAGCAGAACCACCACGCCGCTGCCTTCTGTGGCAATACGCGCCAGGCTGGCGTCAAGACTCCAGGAATGCATGGGGCGACCCACTTCCAGCGCGTCCAGCACGGACAGGGGTTCATGCACGCGGGCTGCAACTGTGTCATTGGCACCCCACTGCCCCTTGACCAAAGCCAAGTGCACACCGTGTGCGGTCTTGTCCTTGAAGGCGTGCATGGTGAATTCGCCAAACGCCGTATGGATGGGGCGGGTGCCTACTTTTTCGACCAGCGACTCGACCCGGCTGCGGTGCTCGATCAGATCGACGATGGTGCCAATTTTTAGGCCATGCTCGGCGGCAAAAAGCTGCAAATCGGGCAGGCGCGCCATGGTGCCGTCGTCTTTCATGATCTCGCAAATCACCGAAGCGGGCGCGCAGCCTGCCATGGCAGCCAGATCGCAACCCGCTTCGGTATGGCCTGCGCGCATCAGCACGCCGCCTTCAACCGCCTGCAAGGGGAAGATGTGGCCGGGTTGAACCAGGTCATCAGGCTTTGCATTTTTGGCCACGGCGGCTTGTACGGTGCAAGCGCGGTCGGCTGCCGAGATGCCGGTGGTAACGCCTTCTGCGGCTTCAATGGACACCGTGAAGGCTGTGCCCTTCTTGTCGCCATTTTTGACGGTCATCGGCGGCAATTTCAGACGTTCACAGCGCTCACGCGTGAGGGTCAGGCAAATCAGGCCCCGGCCGAAACGAGCCATGAAGTTGATGGCTTCGGCCGTGACGTGCTCGGCCGCCATCACCAGATCGCCTTCGTTTTCACGGTCTTCTTCATCGACAAGAATCACCATGCGCCCGGCGCGCATGTCGGCCACGATGTCTTCAACCTTGGATATCGCTACAGGAGTGAGGGCAGTCATTCAAGTGTCTTTCAGGGGCTTGAGGGGTTGGACAGAAACAGGCCGCGCTAGAGCGTGACGGGTGTGGTGGCAAGCGGTGAGGTCTGAAGCATTCTTTCCACGTAGCGCGCGATCAAATCAATTTCCAAATTCACGTTCGATCCAGCCACCAGCGTGCCCAGCGCGGTGTTTTGCACCGTGTGGGGAATCAGGTTGATGCTCATCTCGCAACCGGCATCCAAGTCCGCAATGCGATTGACGGTCAGGCTGGCACCATTGATGGTGATGGAGCCTTTGTAGGCCAGGTATTTGGCCAGCGCCATGGGTGCCAGCACCCGCAACTCCCAACTCTCCCCCACCTGTTTGAAGTGCGTCACGCAGCCGATACCATCGACATGGCCCGACACGATGTGTCCACCCAAGCGGTCGTGGGCACGTAACGCCTTTTCGAGGTTGATGGAGCCCAACTGATCAAGTCCAGTGGTTTTGTCCAGAGACTCCGCAGAAATATCCACTGTGAACTGGCCTTTTACGACGTCAAGCGTGGTAACAGTCATGCAAGCGCCGTTGAGCGCGATGCTGTCGCCCAAGCCAACGTCATCCAGATAGCCACTGGGGCACTCAATGGACAGGCGCTTGCCATGGGTAGAAGAGCTGCCTAGGGCGTGAACTGCGGCGATGCGCCCCACGCCGGTGATGATTCCGGTAAACATAGGGCGTGATTGTCTCAGATAGAGACAGCATCAGTGATGGGTGACGGCATATCTTGGTGAGCGTTTGACTTTGAACCTTTTCAAACCAATTTTTCAGGATGTTATATTTCGCCACCAAGTCATTGATTGGATTGACTATTTGTCAGTTGATGCTTGCTCTGACGGTTCAACGTATGCGCTGGCGCTAGCGCCGGTTGTGTTGAAGAAATCCATTATTTAAAGTTACTGAAAGAAGTTGAATGAAACTTTCAAGGCTCCGGGCGAAATACAAAGGGTCACATGGACTCATTGCACTCAATTGCATCACAGCATGTTTGCTGACGGCATGCGGCGGCGGCAAATCGGAACCAGAAGAAATCTCTCGCTCGCTGGCCCCTGCTGGCGACAATCGTACGATTGCTTACCTGGATACAGGCATCACTGCGAACCAGTGTTATCAGGCGGGCAGCGACATTTTGATCAGTTGCACCGATTCAAAAGCGACAGCGCTGAACGATTGGCAGGACGGCATGGTTGGGCGTGATGTCACAAGCCCGGATGCCATCGATGGCGCGCTCGGTTTTAGCTTTAGCACGGTTGGAAGTTATGCAAAAACGGAGTGTGTCAAAGACAATGTGACTGGCCTGATATGGGAAGGCAAACCGACCACTGGAACCCGTGCAAGTACCAGCACTTATACCAATTTTGGTGACAACCGCGCCGGGAATTCAAGCACTTATGTAACTACCGTCAATACCGGTAGCGGACTGTGCGGCTATACCGATTGGCGACTCCCCAACCGCTTCGAATTGCAAGGCTTGGTGAATTATGCTGAAGTAGGGTTCGCCAAAATCAGCATTGATACCACTTGGTTTCCAAATTCTCTAGGTTCTGCTTTTTGGACATCCACTGGCTATATTGGCAATTCAAGACAGGCATGGAGCGTAAATTTTGGCAATGGCGATATCAGCAAGCACCCTGCGTCCAAAGGTGATGGACGAGGTGATTTGCATCACGTAAGGCTGGTGCGCGGTTCAGCGCCAGTTACAACTTCATTTACCTTTTCGTCCGATGGCACCGAGGTGACCGATACACGAACCAAACTCATTTGGAGCCGGTGCAGTTATGGGCAGACTTGGAATGGTAGCAATTGTGCCGGTACGCCTACAAAAGTCACCCACGAGCAGGCCTTGGCAGCTGCCAAGCTAAACAAGGGCTGGCGTTTGCCCAACATCAAAGAGATTTCCAGTTTGGTGGACGGAAATCGGGAAAATCCATCGCTCGATGGTTCAGTATTTCCATCTACGGTAGGGTATTCCTACTGGTCTTCAACCCCTTATGTTGGGTCAGGTTCGCCCCAGTCGAACTTTGTTTGGACTGTTGACTTCAACGTCGGCAGTGTTGGTGCCTTAGATCGCCGGGCTACGCCTTCTGCTGTGCGCCTTGTTCGGTCCGCACCGTGAAATGACCTGATCCGGCAGCGGCTTTGCGGTGAACCGCTTCCGGGAAGGCAGGGTATTGCAGGCTCAAGTTGGCCAAGTTGAGCCATGTTCTGGCGTCATCGCACGCCAGCCCAATTCTGCTTTGATGCGTTTGCGAAGTTCGTCCGAGGGCCCCGGCTCGCCATGAACCACATAAATCTGGTCCGGTGCCTGCGGCATGGACCGCAGCCAGGAAAGAATTTGTGTCGCATCGGCATGGGCCGAGGCGGATTGCAGTTGAACCACTTCGGCGTTGACCTCGACGTCGCGCCCGTGAATACGCACCGACCTCGCCCCGCTGGCCAGCGTAGCACCCCGGGTACCGGGAGCCTGAAACCCCGTCAGAATGATCATGTTGCGATGATTGCCCGCATGGTGTGCCAAGTGGTGTAACACCCGACCTCCGGTGGCCATGCCACTGGCTGACAAGATCACCATCGGACCATGGCGACTTGCCAGCGCTTTGGACTCGTCAGTGCTGTTGACCATGGTGGCTGAATGCGTCAATGCATGGGCTTCTTTACTGGTCAACCGGTGATCGGCTGGATGTTGCTCAAAAAGATGCGTGGTATGCACCGCCATGGGGCTGTCTAAAAAAACGGGAAGTGCCTTGGGGATGTCACCGCGCAATTTGAGCAAATGAATGGCATGCAACAAAGCCTGAGCTCGTCCAACGGCAAAAACCGGGATAACAGCCACCCCACCGCGCTTGGCAAGCCTTTGCAGCGCTGGCCCAAGTTCGGCCAGCACATCTTCCTTGGGGTGTTCACGGTCACCATAGGTTGATTCGATCAACACCGTATCAGCGACTGGAGGTGGCGACGGTGGATTCATGATCATGTCATCCGGCCTTCCAAGGTCGCCGGAGAAAAGAATACGCCGCCCAGCTACTTCCAACAACACGCTGGATGCACCCAAAATATGACCTGCTGGCAAAAACGTCGCCCGCCAGCCTTGAATGGGATTAAAGACCCTGCCGAAGTCAACCATTTTGAGCAATGGCAGGCAGTCCAGCGCATCCTGCCGCGTATACAGCGGCATGGCAGGTGCGTGCTTGGAGAAACCATGACGATTGGCAAAAGCAGCATCTTCCTCCTGAATGTGGCCGCTGTCGGGCAACAGAATGCGGCACAAATCACGGGTACCAGGGGTGGCATACACATGGCCCGAAAACCCTTCCTTCGTCAGCAAGGGCAGGTAGCCGCTGTGATCCAGATGGGCGTGCGTCAGCAGCACAGCATTGATTTGATCAGGCGCAACGGGCAAAGGGGTCCAATTGCGAAGACGGAGTTGCTTGTAACCCTGAAACAAGCCACAGTCGACCAACAGGCGTTCCTTTCCGTAGCAGACCAAGTATTTGGAGCCAGTGACAGTGCCAGTGCCGCCAAGAAAGGTGATGTTGACGCTCATGTTGAACAATCCCATGTTACGAGTAGCTCTGCCGCGACGTTCCACAAAAAAAGCCGCAAAGGCATTGAAGTCTTTCGCGGCTTATCCAATGTGTCACATTGTTTTACTGGGTTTGACTTTCGTCAACTGAAAAAACTCTTGAGTCGGTTCGTCCAGCTGTCTCCACTGGGGGAGTGCTTGCTGCCACCTTTTCGCAGAGATTCTTCGAGTTCACGCAGCAACTTTCGCTGATGCTCGGACAGCTTGACCGGCGTCTCAACCACAATGTGGCAGTACAAATCGCCTGGATAGCTGGCGCGCACGCCCTTGATGCCTTTGCCCCTTAACCTGAATTGTTTGCCCGTTTGCGTTCCCTCAGGTATGTCAATGGCAGCTTGACCGGAAAGCGTAGGCACATCAATTTCACCCCCTAGGGCAGCGGTCACAAAACTGATGGGAACGGAGCAATGAATGTCATCACCATCACGTTCAAAAATATCGTGCTTCTTCAGGCGAATTTCAATGTAAAGATCCCCCGGCGGCCCGCCATTGGTGCCTGGCTCGCCGTTGCTGGCGCTTCGAATACGCATGCCGCCGTCAATACCTGCAGGAATTTTGACTTCCAGTGTTTTTTGTCGTTTGATCTTGCCTTGGCCTTGGCACGCGTTGCACGGCTCGGCAATGACCTTGCCGTTGCCACGACAAGTCGGGCAGGTTTGCTGCACACTGAAAAATCCCTGACGCATTTGCACCGCGCCGGAGCCGCTGCAGGTGCCACAGGTTTTGGCTTGGGTACCTGGTTTGGCACCGCTGCCGTGGCATACGTCGCATGAATCCCAGCTGGGGATTCGAATTTGAGCGTCCTTACCCTTGGCAGCCTCCTCCAGTGTGACTTCCATGGCATAACTCAAATCGGCACCGCGAAATACCTGCCGACCACCGCCGGCCCGTCCACGCTGCTGGCCGAACATGTCGCCAAAAATATCACCAAAAGCCTCGGCAAAGCCGCCAAAACCTTCAGCACCGTGACCGCCCCGCATGTTGGGGTCAACACCGGCAAAGCCATGCTGGTCATACGCCGCGCGCTTTTGCGGGTCCGACAGCATTTCGTAGGCTTCCTTGGATTCCTTGAACTTTTCCTCGGCAACCTTGGAGGAGTCACCCTGATTGCGGTCAGGGTGGTGCTTCATCGCATGTTTGCGATAAGCCTTCTTTATTTCTTCATCGGAGGCGTTTTTGGGAACGCCCAAGACATCGTAGTAATCTCTTTTAGCCATGGTCTTCTCAAGTACCTAGTTTCAACACAAACGCCGCGTTGAACATTTCACAGATGTTCAACGCGGCGCCTGATCAGAGTGCTTCGCGAAAACGCTTAGCCCTTTTTGACTTCTTTCACTTCCGCGTCGACGATATTGTCGTCGGCGGCTTGTGTGGACGCGCCCTGCTGCGCGCCCGCAGCTCCTGCTTGGCCAGCGTCGCCTCCTCCTGCAGAGGCCGCTTCTTTGGCTTGCATGTCGGCATACATTTTTTCACCCAGCTTTTGACTGACAGTCATCAAAGCCGCGCTCTTGGCTTCGATGGAAGCTTTGTCGTCACCTTTTATGGCTTCTTCAAGTTGCTTGATGGCTTCTTCGATTTTTTCCTTTTCGCCTGCGTCAATCTTGTCGCCATATTCGGTCAAGCTTTTCTTGACGCTGTGCAAACTCGTATCGGCCTGATTTTTGGTCTGCACCAACTCGACCTTCTTTTTGTCCTCGGCAGCGTTGAGTTCAGCATCTTTGACCATTTGCTGAATCTCTGCTTCGCTCAGACCAGAGTTGGCCTTGATGGTGATCTTGTTTTCTTTACCGGTACCTTTGTCTTTGGCACCCACGTGCAAAATACCGTTGGCGTCGATGTCAAACGACACTTCAATTTGAGGCGTACCGCGAGCGGCCGGAGGAATGCCTTCCAAGTTGAACTCGCCCAACATTTTGTTGCCCGCAGCAATCTCGCGCTCACCTTGGAAGACCTTGATCGTCACAGCAGGCTGGTTGTCTTCAGCGGTCGAAAAGGTCTGTGCAAACTTGGTCGGAATCGTGGTGTTCTTGCTGATCATCTTGGTCATGACACCGCCCATGGTCTCGATGCCCAGCGAGAGTGGTGTCACGTCAAGCAACAGCACATCCTTGCGGTCGCCGGACAACACCTGCCCCTGAATGGCAGCACCAACCGCTACTGCTTCGTCGGGGTTAACGTCTTTGCGCGGCTCTTTGCCGAACAGTTCTTTGACCTTCTCCTGCACCTTGGGCATGCGGGTCATGCCGCCGACCAAAATCACGTCATGGATGTCGCTGACGCTCACACCAGCATCCTTGATGGCCGTGCGGCAGGGCGCAATGGTGCGCTCGATCAGCTCTTCGACCAAAGACTCAAGCTTGGCGCGGGTCAGCTTGATGTTCAAGTGCTTGGGGCCAGACGCATCAGCCGTCACATAGGGCAAGTTGATATCGGTTTGTGCGCTGCTGGAGAGCTCAATTTTGGCCTTCTCGGCGGCTTCTTTGAGGCGCTGCAGAGCGAGCACGTCTTTGCCCAAGTCAACGCCCTGCTCTTTTTTGAACTCGGCAATGATGAAGTCAATGATGCGCTGGTCGAAGTCTTCACCGCCCAGGAAGGTATCGCCATTGGTTGACAGCACTTCAAACTGTTTTTCGCCATCGACGTCGGCAATCTCGATGATGGACACGTCAAACGTACCACCACCCAAGTCGTAAACGGCAATCTTGCGGTCGCCCTTTTCGTTCTTGTCCAAGCCAAACGCCAAAGCTGCAGCGGTAGGCTCGTTGATGATGCGCTTGACATCCAGCCCGGCAATGCGACCGGCATCTTTGGTGGCTTGGCGCTGTGCGTCATTGAAGTAAGCTGGCACCGTGATCACGGCGTCGGTGACCGCTTCGCCCAGGTAGTCCTCGGCAGTCTTCTTCATCTTGCGCAAAATATCGGCACTGACCTGTTGCGGAGCCATCCGGTTGCCACGCACCTCAACCCACGCGTCGCCGTTGTCAGCGGCAGCAATTTTGTAGGGCATCAGGTCGATGTCTTTTTGAACTTCTTTTTCGGTGTATTTGCGACCAATCAAGCGCTTGACGGCATACAGCGTATTTTTTGGATTGGTAACGGACTGACGCTTGGCCGACGCACCCACCAAAACTTCACCATCTTCCTGGTAAGCAATGATGGACGGCGTGGTGCGCGCGCCCTCAGCGTTTTCGATAACCTTGGGCGTATTGCCCTCCATGATGGCAACGCAGCTGTTAGTGGTTCCCAAGTCAATGCCAATAATTCTTCCCATGATTAACTCCTGTTTATAGATGTTCTCAACGTGTGGATAACTCGAATGTTTTTCAAGTCAAAAAAATGAATTATTTTGGTGCTGCCACCGTCACAAGTGCCGGGCGCAGAACTCGGTCCGAAATGGAGTAGCCCTTTTGCAGCACCGTCACCACTGAATTGGATTCCAGCTCTGAGGGCACAACACTGATGGCTTGGTGTTGGTGCGGATCAAATTTGGTGCCGGCACCAGGGTTGATGGCAATAACCTTGTTGCGCTCCAGTGCGGCAAGCAACTGGCGCAGCGTGGCCTGAGCGCCTTCGCGAATCTGCTCCAGGGTTCCATCCTTGATGAGCAGGCCCGCTTCCAGACTGTCGGCCACCGGCAGCAGGCTTTCAGCGAAACTTTCGACGGCGAATTTGCGCGCTTTGGAGATTTCTTCTTCAGCACGCCGGCGGGCGTTGTCAGCTTCAGCCTTGGCCCTTAAATACTGGTCCGCCAGTTCAGCGCTTTTGGCCTGCAATGCAGCCAAATCAGCCTGTGCGCTTGCCAATGCATCAGCCTCGTTGGCAACCATGGTGGCAACCATCTCTTCGGCGCTTGGGGGTTCGGTTGGCGTGGGGTTTTGTTGGTTTTGATTGGTTTCAGACATACGGATTGGCCAGATTTCAAAAACTAAACTCTTGAATTGGGGGCGTGCACCGTCAATTCAAGAGCCATTCAAAGGCAAATAATTCAGCTGATCTGATTCGCCAGGGCAAGGTACCCGATGACGCGGATGCCTTGGCTGCTGCGCTTGCGGTCAGGATACGGCCAGCAGTTCAACGTCGAATTTCAAGGTAGCGTTGGGTGGAATCACGCCGCCCGCACCGCGCGAACCATAGCCCAGCGCTGCGGGGATGATGAGTGTGCGTGCACCGCCCACTGCCATGCCTGCCACACCTTCGTCCCAGCCGCGAATCACCATACCGGCACCGAGCGCAAACACAAAGGGGTCATTGCGGTCTTTGCTGGAGTCAAATTTGGCACCCTGAACACCATCGTTGTAAAGCCAGCCGGTGTAGTGAACCGTCACACTCTGGCCTTTGGTGGCCACATTGCCCGTGCCGACGACGGAATCTTCATATTGCAGGCCGGAGGGGGTGGTTGTCATCTTGCAGTCCTTTGGAGCTATCAAATACATAGCTGGGTGCCCATATTTATGAGGGCGAACACCCAGAAAACGTCGAATTATGCCATTCGGCACTGCCAGTACATAAAGGCTTCCAGCTTCGCCAAGCTGCAATTAAATGAATTGACCCTACCGCACGTCATAACTTCATAAATTCCGGACGCGCCATTTTTCTCTTCCCAGACAAGGTACAGATTACCTTTTTACCAGCTCGACACGTCGGTTCTTGGCGCGGCCCTCATCAGTGCCGTTGCTTGCGACCGGTGCCAGCGGGCCGACGCCTTGAGCACCCAGACGGTTGGCTGCGATGCCGTGCTTGCTCACCAAGGCCTGAACCACTGCCTCGGCACGGGCCAGGGACAGCTTGAGGTTCAATTCCAGAGCTGCAAGATTGTCGGTGTGCCCCACCACATGCACTTTGAGTGTCGGGTCGGCCTGAAGCAATTTGGCGACTTCGGCAATAGCGGCCTGCGACTCGGGCTTGAGTTCGGCCTTGCCGGTATCAAAATAAATGCCCGGCACCTCCACATGACCGGTGGTATTGAGCCCGCTCTTGAAGAGTTCTGCGCTAGCAACAACCTCTTGCGCCATGGTCTGTTTTTCGATGATCGTCAACAGGTAGCCCTTGCCCCAAGCGGTATCAACTTGGGCCCAGATTTCCTTTCCGTCTTTGTCCAACTTCAGCCAAGTGAAGCGCGAGTCTTCGTGCAAAACGACGCCACCGATCTTGCCAATGGCCTGTTGGTGGTTTCGGATGACAGCCAGCGGCCCCTGGTACTCGCTATCAGCCCTGGTTTGGTATTTGATTTCAATACGTTTTCCTTCCACTGCCGTGTCGCTCGTCTTGCCGGTCTTGAATTTGGCGCTGTCGAATCCGACCGTGCGGCAAGACACGATACGTGTGTTGTGCATCCGGGTGAACAGCGGATGGTCGGCACAGCCTGTGGCGTCTGCATTCGGGTCTTGCGGCGCAGCGTGAAGTGCACCGACGCTGGCGATAAACAGTATGGCTGCGGCAATAGCTGAGGGCAGAAAGTGTTTCATAGGCGATTTCCTTGGATGAAGTGTGATCAAGATGGATTGCTCTGAGGTGCTGCAAGGCACTACGCAGACCGAGTTTTTTCGATTCTAGGCCGTGCTTAGACCAGTTCCACCAAGGGTGCCTTGGCTGTTCCAAGCGTCATCTTGGAAAAAAAGGGGCCAAGCGCAAATTAAATACATGTCTTGGCTTCAACATTGCTTTCATCATGATTTTTATAGGTCAAATTGGCCGCTACCGCACGTTCTATCTGCGCAAGCAGCTCCTTTTTTTGTAGCGTTTTCAAGGTCTTCATCGCTTAACCGATCTCTCAAACTTTCTCTGCGTGATTGCAAGCTTGCCCCAGAAGCTCCCGCATCACCCTTTCGGATGGCTTCGGCGCATTAACGTGAAAAACCAAACTTTCATGTCTCGGGGTGCCCCGCAATCCGAGGCATGAAAGTTAGCATGAAATGGAATAACTACACTAGCTGAGTTCTTCACCCTGCACCCGGAATTGCCCGCCATGTCTGCCCCCATCTCCCTCGCAACAGCGCCTTCTGGCGAGACCGATCAGGTCGCCAGCGGCAGTTTTGTGCAATTTCCTGGCTCACCTTTTGAGCTTTACCAGCCCTACCCTCCCGCCGGTGATCAGCCCGCTGCCATTGACAAACTGGTGGAGGGCGTCACGGACGGAGAGGTGTTTCAGATTCTGCTGGGGGTGACGGGCTCCGGCAAGACCTTCACCATGGCCAATGTGATTGCCCGCCTGGGGCGCCCGGCCATCGTGTATGCGCCGAACAAGACACTGGCGGCGCAGCTTTACAGCGAGTTCCGGGAGTTTTTCCCCAAGAACGCGGTGGAATATTTCGTCAGCTACTACGACTACTACCAGCCAGAGGCCTATGTGCCCCAGCGCGACCTGTTCATTGAAAAAGACTCGGCCATCAATGAACACATTGAGCAAATGCGCCTGAGTTGCACCAAAAGCGTGCTGGAGCGCCGTGATGTGGTGATTGTGGCCACGGTTTCCGCCATTTACGGCATTGGCCAGCCCGAGGCCTACCACCAGATGGTGATGACCCTGCGCGCAGGCGACAAAATGGGGCAGCGCGACATGATTGCCCAATTGGTGCGCATGCAGTACCAGCGCAACGACGCGGATTTTTCACGCGGCAAGTTCCGGGTGCGCGGCGACACCATTGACGTGTTTCCGGCTGAGCACAGTGAGATGGCGATTCGCATCGAACTGTTTGACGATGAGATTGATTCACTGCAGCTGTTTGACCCGCTCACCGGGCGCATCCGCCAGCGGATTCCCCGCTTCACGGTTTACCCCAGCAGCCACTACGTGACGCCCCGCGAGCAGGTGCTGGCGGCGGTGGAGACCATCAAGGTCGAGCTGTCTGACCGTGTGAAGGAGTTTGTCAGCCAGGGCAAGCTGGTCGAAGCTCAGCGGCTGGAGCAGCGCACCCGCTTTGATCTGGAAATGCTCAGTGAGGTCGGGCACTGCAAAGGCATTGAGAACTACACCCGCCACCTCAGTGGTGCCGCACCCGGCGAGCCACCGGCCACGTTGACCGACTACCTGCCCAAGGATTCGGTGATGTTTCTGGACGAAAGCCATGTGCTGATTGGTCAGTTCGGGGCCATGTACAACGGCGACCGCTCGCGCAAAACAACCTTGGTCGAGTATGGTTTTCGGCTGCCCAGCGCGCTGGACAACCGACCGCTTAAATTTGAAGAATTCGAAGCCCGGATGCGGCAGGCCATTCTTGTCTCCGCAACACCCGCGCAGTGGGAAAAAGACCATGCCGGGCAGGTGGTGGAGCAGTTGGTGCGCCCCACTGGGCTGGTGGACCCCGAAGTTGAGGTGCGCCCTGCGACCAGCCAGGTTGATGACGTGCTGCAGGAAATCCGTTTGCGGGTGGAGAAAAATGAGCGGGTTTTCATCACCACCCTCACCAAACGCATGGCCGAGCAGTTAACCGACTATTTGACCGACAACGGCGTCAAGGTGCGCTATTTGCACAGTGACGTGGACACCGTGGAGCGGGTGGAAATTTTGCGCGACCTGCGGCTGGGCACGTTTGATGTGCTGGTGGGCATCAACCTGCTGCGCGAAGGGCTGGACATACCGGAGGTGTCGCTGGTAGCCATTTTGGATGCCGACAAGGAAGGCTTTTTGCGCTCTGAGCGTTCCCTGATCCAAACCATAGGCCGCGCGGCCCGCAACCTCAATGGCCGTGCCATTTTGTATGCCGACCGTATTACAGAGTCAATGAAAAAGGCGATGGGGGAAACCGAGCGCCGACGTACGCGCCAGATTGCCCACAATCTGGCCCAAGGCATCACGCCGCGCTCCATCGTCAAACAGGTGAAGGACCTGATTGACGGGGTGTACAGCGAAAAGGCGGGCAAGGAAGCCGAAAAGCTGGAGCGCGACGCCCTGCAGCGGGCCAAGGTGGAGGACATGAGCGAAAAAGACATCGCCCGCGAGATCAAGCGACTCGAAAAAATGATGCTTGAACATGCCCGCAACCTGGAGTTCGAAAAAGCGGCCCAAGTGCGCGATCAACTGGCCATTTTGAAAGAACAGGCCTTTGGTGCCTCTGGCACGGACAACATCGTTTCGATCACCGGGCGTTGAATGACGATGGGTTCAAGGTGTGGACTCTAAAGTACCCGAGCAGATTAGTCGGTCTTTTGTTATACTTGACTTAACTAGTCAACTAAATACGACGGAAGGGGTATGTCATGCGTCTCACCACCAAAGGCCGTTTTGCGGTTACTGCCATGATTGATCTGGGGCTGCGTCAAAGCAATGGCCCTGTGACATTGTCGGCAATCAGCCAGCGCCAGCAAATATCACTGTCTTACCTGGAACAGTTATTTGGCAAGCTGCGTCGGCATGCCTTGGTCGAATCCACCCGGGGGCCAGGCGGTGGTTATTCCTTGGCACGCAGTCCGGCGGAGATCACCGTGGCAGACATCATCACCTCGGTCGATGAGCCGATAGACGCCACCCACTGCGGCGGCAAGGAAAACTGCCTGGGTGAAGGGCTGCGCTGCATGACCCATGACCTGTGGTCGGCGCTGAACGTCCACATGGTGGAGTTTCTCAACTCAGTCTCCCTGCAAAAGCTGATTGACGACCAGTTGGCCAAAGGCTTGCAGCTTGAAGACCAGCCCAGCATGAAGCGGGCCATTGCGCCCATGCCGGTGTCCAAGATCACCCGGGTCAACGCCCCCAATTCAGTGTTTGCGCTGGGCAATGCCTTCACCAAACTGTGATTTTCAAGCTGTGATTTATTTGATTAGCCAGTAACGAGCCAAACATGGACACAACACCTCACTTCCCGATTTACATGGACTACAGCGCCACCAACCCGTGCGATGAGCGCGTGGTGGACGCCATGGTTCCCTGGTTACGCCAGCATTTTGGCAACCCGGCATCCCGCAGCCACGCCTGGGGCTGGGAAGCCGAAGCAGCCGTCGAAAAAGCCCGTGAACATGTGGCCAGTTTGATTGGTGCTGATCCGCGTGAAATCGTCTGGACCTCCGGTGCCACCGAATCCAACAACCTGGCCCTCAAGGGTGCCGCCGGTTTTTACAAGACCAAGGGCAAACACATCATCACGGTCAAAACGGAGCACAAAGCCGTGCTGGACACCTGCCGTGAGCTTGAGCGTCAGGGTTTTGAGGTGACTTATCTGAACGTTCAGTCCGACGGTTTGCTGGACCTGGAAGTCTTCAAGGCCGCGATTCGCCCGGACACCATTTTGGCCAGCGTCATGTTCGTCAACAACGAGATCGGCGTGATCCAGGACATTGCTGCCATAGGTGCGCTGTGCCGCGAAAAAGGCATCATTTTCCATGTGGACGCGGCGCAAGCCACCGGGCGGGTCGAGTTCGACCTGTCCAAGCTGCCGGTCGATCTGATGAGCCTGACTGCCCACAAAACCTACGGCCCCAAAGGCATTGGCGCGCTGTTTGTGCGCCGTAAGCCCCGTATTCGCATCGAAGCGCAAATGCACGGCGGCGGTCATGAGCGCGGCATGCGTTCGGGCACCCTGCCAACCCATCAAATCGTGGGCATGGGCGAGGCCTACCGCATTGCCAAGGAAGAAATGGTGGGCGAAAACAAGCGTATCCGCGCCCTGCACGACCGCATGTTGGCGGGCCTCAAGGATGTTGAGCAAGTGTTCATCAACGGCCACATGGACCAAAGGGTGCCGCACAACCTGAACATGAGCTTCAACTATGTGGAGGGTGAGTCCCTCATCATGGGCATCAAGGGCTTGGCCGTGTCCAGTGGGTCGGCCTGTACTTCGGCCAGTCTGGAGCCCAGCTATGTGCTGCGTGCGCTGGGTCGCAGCGACGAGTTGGCGCACAGCAGTTTGCGTATGACGATTGGCCGCTACAGCACCGAAGCTGAAATTGATTACGCAGTTGAAACCATCAAGCTCAACGTGGCCAGGCTGCGTGAACTCAGTCCGCTGTGGGATATGTACAAAGAAGGCATCGACCTCAGCACCATCCAGTGGGCTGCGCACTGATATTTACTGCAAACATTGAAGGAGAAGCACCATGGCATATTCTGAAAAAGTTGTTGACCACTACGAAAACCCCCGCAACGTGGGCGCGTTCGACAAAGGTGATGAGTCCGTTGGTACCGGCATGGTGGGCGCGCCCGCCTGCGGCGACGTGATGAAGCTGCAGATCAAAGTCAACCCGCAAACCGGGGTGATTGAAGACGCACGCTTCAAAACCTATGGCTGTGGCTCGGCCATTGCCTCGTCGTCGCTGGTGACCGAATGGGTCAAGGGCAAGACACTGGACCAGGCGCAAGCCCTCAAAAACAGCGAAATCGCTGAAGAACTGGCGCTGCCGCCGGTCAAAATTCACTGCTCCATCCTGGCAGAAGACGCCATCAAGGCAGCGGTGGACGACTACCGCAAAAAGCACCTCGTTTCAACCGCTCAAGAACACTGAATATGGCTGTTACGCTGACAGAAGCCGCTGCCCGCCACGTGAACCGTTACCTGGCCAAACGCGGCCAGGGGGTGGGTGTGCGCTTGGGCGTCAAAACCACGGGTTGCTCCGGTCTGGCTTACAAGCTGGAGTATGTGGACGAGATTGGTCCTGAAGACTTGGTGTTTGAAGGGCACGGCGTCAAGGTACTGGTCGAGCCCAAAAGCTTTGCCTATCTGGACGGCACCGAGCTTGATTTTGTGCGGGAGGGTTTGAACGAAGGCTTCAAGTTCAACAACCCCAGAGAACGCGACCGCTGCGGCTGCGGCGAGTCGTTTCGGGTGTGAACCTTAACGCCACCGATTTCGAGCTGTTTGGTATCGCACCGCAGTTCGCGCAGGACCGGGCGGCACTTGACGCGCGCTGGAAAGATTTGCAGCGCCAGGTTCACCCGGATAAATTTGCCTCGCAAGGTGCAGCAGCGCAGCGCGTGGCCATGCAATGGTCTGTGCGCATCAACGAAGCCTACCAGCGGCTCAAAGACCCCCTCAAGCGGGCAGCCTATTTGTGTGAATTGGCGGGCGCAAGTGTCAATGCCGAGAACAACACCGCCATGCCGACCGAGTTTTTGGTGCAGCAAATGAGCTGGCGTGAAGTGCTGGAAGATGCAAGCAGCTTTGATGATTTAGAACAATTAAGCCTGCAGGTCAATACAGCCATGCGCGAGGCGCTACAAAATTGCGAGCAATTGCTGGACGTTCAGCACAACCCAGCGCAAGCGGTGAGCCAAGTGCGCGCGCTAATGTTCATGCAGCGCTTTGCCAGCGATGTGCAAGCCCGCCTTGACCAGATGGACACTCCTGACCGGGGACAATAGTCTCCCAATCCAGAAAAAAACATGGCGCTTCTTCAAATTTCCGAACCCGGTCAATCCCCCAACCCGCACCAGCGGCGCGTGGTGGTAGGCATTGACCTGGGCACCACCCACTCTTTGGTGGCGTCTATGCGACATGGTGTGCCCGAATGCCTGCCGGACGCGCAAGGCCATGTCATCTTGCCCTCTGTGGTGCGCTACCTCGAAGGTGGCGGGCGACAAATCGGACTGGACGCCCAGGCGGCCCTGGCACAAGATCCTGAAAACACCATTGCCTCCGTCAAACGCTTTATGGGGCGCAGCCTGGCCGATGTGGCGGGGCATGACAAACTGCCCTACCGCTTTGTGGATCACCCCGGCATGCTGGGCCTGCAAACCGTGCAAGGTGAAAAATCGCCGGTTGAAGTGAGCGCCGATATTTTGGCCACCCTGCGCTACCGGGCTGAAGACACGTTCAATGACGATCTTTTTGGCGCTGTCATCACGGTGCCCGCTTATTTTGACGACGCCCAGCGCCAAGCCACCAAGGATGCTGCGCAACGGGCGGGCCTGAATGTGATGCGGCTCATCAACGAACCCACGGCGGCGGCCATCGCCTATGGACTGGACAACGCCAGTGAAGGGGTTTTCGCCATTTACGACCTGGGTGGCGGCACCTTTGACATCTCCATCTTGCGCCTGAGCAAAGGGGTTTTTGAAGTGGTGGCCACCGGCGGTGACTCTGCCCTGGGCGGCGACGACTACGACCGTGCGCTGGCCGACCGGGTGCTGGCCCAGGCTGGTGTGCAGGTCTTGACTGCCAGCGACAAATCCGCCGTCAAAGTGGCCGCACGGGCTTGCAAAGAGGCACTTTCTGCTACAGATTCAGTAGCATTCTGCGCACAATTGACGGGCGGAAACATCATATTTGATGTCAATGTTTCGCAGTTCGAGGCAGCTACCGCCAGTTTGACCGCCCGCACCATCTCAGCGGTGCGCAAGGCCTTGCGCGATGCCAAGTTAACACCGGGCGAAGTCGATGGCGTGGTCATGGTGGGTGGCTCCACCCGCATGCCACAGGTTCAAAAAGCGGTTGCCACACTGTTTGGCCGTGCGCCGCTGAACAACCTCAACCCCGATGAAGTCGTCGCCCTAGGCGCGGCCATTCAGGCCAACCAGCTGGCGGGCAACAACGCAGCCGGTGATTTGCTGCTGCTGGACGTGATTCCCCTGTCGCTGGGCGTGGAAACCATGGGTGGCTTGGTGGAGCGCATCGTGCCGCGCAACCAGACCATTCCCACGGCCATGGCGCAGGACTTCACCACCTACCAGGACGGCCAGACCGCGCTGGCGCTGCATGTGGTGCAGGGCGAACGCGATCTGGTGGCCGACTGCCGCAGCCTGGCGCGTTTTGAGCTGCGCGGCATTCCTCCGATGGCGGCCGGGGCCGCACGCATTCGCGTGACCTTTACCGTGGATGCGGACGGGCTGCTGAACGTCTCTGCCCACGAGCAAATCAGCGGGGTCGAAGCCAGGATTGACGTCAAACCCACCTACGGCTTGGGCGATGAGCAGATTGCCAGAATGCTGCAAGACAGCTTTACCACCGCCGAGGTCGACATGAAAGCCCGTGCGCTGGCCGAAGCCCGTGTGGATGGCGACCGCATGCTGCTGGCAACCCAGAGTGCGCTGGCGGCAGATGGTGATTTGCTCTCTGACCTGGAACGCCGCGACGTTGACGCCTTGATGAGCACCGTGCGCGCCGCCCGTTCGCTGGAAGACGCCGCCCAGATTGAAGCCGCCACCCAGGCGCTGGCCAAAGGCACCGAGGCCTTTGCCGCCCTGCGCATGAATCGGGGCATTCAAAAAGCCTTGGCTGGAAAAAACATTGAGACAGTCTGAACTCGACCCGCTGGAACCTACATGCCCATCATCAAAATACTGCCACACCCCGAGTACTGTCCGCAGGGGGCCGAAATCACGGCCCCTGCCGGTACGTCGATTTGCGAAGCCATGCTGGACAACCATATCAACATCGAGCACGCCTGTGACATGAGCTGTGCCTGCACCACCTGCCACATCATCGTGCGCGAAGGTTTTACTTCGCTGAATGAACTCGATGAAAACGAAGAAGATCTGCTCGACCGGGCCTGGGGGCTGGAGCCCAACTCGCGTTTGAGCTGCCAAGCCTTTCTGGCACAGAAAAATCTGGTGGTGGAAATACCCAAGTACTCCATCAACCACGCCAAAGAAAATCACTGAGCCCCACGGCAACGATTCAAGATGCGTCAAATATTTCTGGACACGGAAACAACCGGATTGCATGCCGACGGCGGCGACCGCGTGATTGAGATCGGGTGTGTCGAGCTCATCAATCGCAAACTGACGGGCAACAACCTGCACTTCTACCTGAACCCTGGACGCGACAGCCACGAAGACGCTTTGCGGGTTCACGGCATCACCACCGAATTTCTGCGCGACAAGCCCAAGTTTGAACTGGTTGCAGACGAGTTGCTGCGTTACGTGAAGGATGCCGAAGTCATCATCCACAACGCCAGCTTTGACATCGGATTTTTGAACAAAGAACTCGAACTGGCCGGACGCCTTCCATTCAGAGACCATGTTGCAGGGGTGGTCGATACCTTGGTGATGGCCAAGGAAATGTTCCCCGGCAAGCGCAACAACCTCAATGCCCTGTGCGACCGGCTGGAGGTTGACCGCACTGGCCGCACTTTTCACGGTGCCTTGCTCGATGCCGAGCTGCTGGCCGATGTCTACATCAACCTGACCCGGGGTCAGGATGCCTTGCTGATGGATCAACATGACGAAGCAAGCGCCGGCGGTGGCCCCACTGTTGTGCAGATCGACCTGAGCGCTGTGGTTTTGCCAGTTTTGGCCGCCAACGAGCAAGAACTGACCGCCCACGAAGACGTACTCAAACAAATGGACAAATCCAGCAACGGAAAAACGCTGTGGCGGGTAGCAGCCTGAAAATATGGCATAATCACAGGCTTTCCTGAACAGAATTCAGGGCGGTTAGCTCAGGGGTAGAGCACTGCATTCACACTGCAGGGGTCACAAGTTCGAAACTTGTACTGCCCACCAAATTATTGGTTGTAAAAAAGGACTTGCGAGAAATCACAAGTCCTTTTTTATTGTTGGTTCGTCGGCTATCAGCGTGGATTCTCGAAAAAGATGTAGTTGCTGGCGTAGTCGCTGATCTCAAAATACACGTTTTTCTCGCCCGGATCGGCCACAAAGTTGAAGTTTTCGTCCAGCACGCCGTAGCCAAAACGGTAGGGGCGCGGCTTGTTGTCGTCGGTGCCCATGGCGATGCTGAGTTTGTCGATTTTGATGAAACGGCGCACCAGCTTGTCACCCGCGTACATTTCCAGCACACCGTTGGTGCCGGTCCAGTTCTGAATGTCACGGCTGATCTTGTTTTGCTGCTCCTGGGTACAACTTGTCAGAAGAAAAATGGCTGTTGCGCCCGTAAACAGTGCGCGAGTAGCTCCAATTTTGATAGTAAACATGTGATCCTTTCAAGCTAAATTCAAGCTTTGGGTTGGGCCTGTGTGCGCTGGCGCACCGCCTCGTATAAACACACACCGCTGGCCACCGACACATTCAGGCTCTCCACCGCACCGCGCATGGGGATGCTCACCAGCTGATCGCAGGTTTTGGCGGTGAGCTGGCGCATGCCGTCGCCCTCGGCACCGAGCACCAGCGCCACCGCTGCGGTGAGGTCAGCCTGGTACAGGGTGTGGGTGGCGGCGTCGCTGGTGCCGATGATCCAGATGTTGCGCTCCTTGAGTTCGTTCAGGGTGCGCGCCAGATTGGTCACCATGAAGTAAGGCACGGTTTCCGCCGCGCCACTGGCGACCTTGGCCACGGTGGCGTTGATGCCGGCGGCGTGGTCTTTGGGGGCAATCACGGCATGCACTCCGGCACCATCGGCCACGCGCAGGCAGGCACCCAGGTTGTGCGGGTCGGTCACGCCATCCAGCACCAAAATCAAGGGCTGGGTACGCTGGTCCACAGGCAAGGCCGCATTGGCGGCCTCCAGGTTTTCCAGCAGCTCGTCCAGCGAATGCACCTGGGCCAGCGCCTGCACCCGGGCGCAAACACCCTGGTGACCATGGCCGCCGCACAACTTGGCCAGGCGAATGCCATCGGCTTCGATCAGGCGCACGCCAACTTCATTCACCTTGTCGACAAACTGGCGCATCCGCGCATCGCGCCGGGCGGGATCGAAATAAACTTCGATGATGGATTGGGGTGCGGTTTTGAGGCGCACTCCGACGGCGTGAAAGCCGAATAAAACTTTGGGTGAAGACATGGTGTTGATTATCGCGGCATTGGAAATGATGCGAATTTTGAGTTTCCTCCCTGTATGCCCACGTGCTGTGCAACTGGCCTGAGCCACAATAGCACCCGTGTCCATTCCCCAGTCTTTCATTCAAGAGCTTGTAGCCCGCGCCGACGTGGTCGAGATCGTCGGGCGCTATGTGCAGCTCAAAAAAGGCGGTGCCAATTTCATGGGGCTGTGCCCATTTCACGGAGAAAAATCACCCTCTTTCTCGGTCAGCCCGGCCAAACAGTTCTACCACTGCTTTGGCTGCGGCAAAAACGGCACCGTCATCAGCTTCATGATGGAGCACGTGGGCATGAGTTTTGTGGAGGCCGTTAAAGACCTGGCCCAGCAGTACGGCATGCAAGTGCCCGAGGATGAAGCCTCGCCACAAGACCGGGCCCACGCCGCCGAAGTGCGTGAAAAACAGGCCACGCTCACCGATGTGCTGGAAAAAGCGGGCGACGCCTACCGCAAGCAACTCAAAAAATCGCCCCGCGCCATTGATTACCTCAAAGGGCGCGGCCTTTCGGGCGAAGTAGCGCGCCAGTATGGCCTGGGTTACGCTCCTGAAGGCTGGCGCGCCTTGGCCAGCGTGTTCCCAAAATACGACGAACCGCTGCTGGTGGAAAGCGGTTTGGTGATTTTGCATGCTGAAGAAGGCGAAGACGAAAAACGCTATGACCGTTTTCGCGACCGCATCATGTTCCCGATCCGCAACGTCAAGGGCGAATGCATCGGCTTTGGCGGGCGCGTGCTGGGCGACGAAAAACCCAAATACCTGAACTCGCCGGAAACCCCGGTGTTCAGCAAGGGGCGCGAGCTGTACGGCCTGTTTGAAGCACGCACCGCCCTGCGCGAACAAGGTTACGTGTTGGTCACCGAGGGCTACATGGACGTGGTGGCGCTGGCCCAGCTGGGTTTTCCCAACGCGGTGGCCACGCTGGGCACGGCCTGCACAGCCGAACATGTGCAAAAGTTGTTTCGCTTTACCGACTCGGTGGTGTTCAGCTTTGACGGCGACGCTGCCGGGCGGCGCGCGGCGCGCAAGGCGCTTGACGGTGCCCTGCCCTTTGCCACCGATGTGCGCTCCATCAAGTTCCTGTTTTTGCCCGCCGAGCACGACCCCGACAGCTTCATCCGGGAGTTCGGTAAAGACGCCTTTGCCCGCTACGTGAGCGAAGCCGTCCCCCTGAGCCGCTTTTTGATCGATGCAGTCCGCGAGGGCTGCGACCTGAACACAGCCGAAGGCCGCGCCCACACGGCCAGCAATGCCAAGCCCTTGTGGATGCAACTGCCCGAGGGTGCCCTCAAACTGCAGTTGCTCGGCGAGATTGGCGAACTGGTGCAACTGTCCAGCCGCGAATTGAACGATCTGTGGCACCCCAAGCCAGCGGGCCAGCGTTCAGAAAAGTCAAATAGCTATCAAAAAGGTAGCTACTCGCGCAATGATTCAGAGGGCTACAGCCAGAAATCATCTAAAAGATTTACTCCGCCCCCCCCTAGTGGTGGCCGTAACCAGCCCGCCAGCCGGGCCGACCACGCAGCCCGGCTTTTGCTGGGCAACATGGCTGCTCTGGATGGATTGTCGGCCGAAGACCACGCCATGCTGTGCGAATTGCCGCCACCGCATGGTCCGCTGTTCGTGTGGCTGGAAAGCCAGCTGCATGAACACGGTGCGCTGCCCTGGATGGCCTTGCGCGAGGGCCTGCACGCGCATGAATCAGAAGCCCTGGCGCTGCGGCTGATGCGCGAATTTGAGCTGACCGAGCCGGATGACCCGGTGGAATCAGCCCATGAGCTTCGCAACTTGCTCAACCGCATGTTGATTGAGCGACTCAAGCTGCAGGAAACACAGGCCATCGACGACGCCAAGACCGACCCCACCGCCCTGCAACGCTACCGCGAGCTGCAAAACCGCAGGCTTGTGCTTGAAGCAGCGCATAGCTCAGTGCGTTAATGGGTGTGGTTGAATTGTCAAGTGGGCCCCAGTGTCAAGACGTTACGCACCATGGTGCCGTGTCATGAAAAAAGCCCATCCACAGTGCCCAGGCTGAGCTGGCGGCCAACACCCCTCCGGCCAAACGCACACCCCAGTTGTCAGCGCCTTGCCGATTCAGTCGCAGCCAGAGCCACGAACCCGCCAGCATGGACACGCCACTGCCAAAGGCAAACAATGCCATCACCACGGCACCGTCTAACGCATGACCTGTTAGGGTAGCAACCAGCAAAGCAGAATAAAGCAGGCCGCAAGGCAGAAAAGCCCACAGCAGCCCAATTAAAACGGGAGCCCCCCTACCCGGACCCAACGCCAATGAACGCGCGGCAGACCAAATTTTTCGGGCCACCTCCTCCAGCCAGATGGGCTGGCGTGCCTTGCACAGCAACACCATCCCCAAGCCAAAGGTTGCAACATGAAACAGGGTCCACAAAGGCCGCACCGCAGGCGAGTGAACGGTAAGCCAGCCTAGCGCCTGCATGGAAGCAGCAGCCACCGCACCCAATACCGAGTACCCCAGCAGCCTACCTGCCTGAAAACTCAACATGGCGGAGTTCTTGCGTGAACCCGCAGCCTGCCCAATGCCAGCACAAGCAGCGCCGCACATGGCAATGCAATGCGGCCCGCCGGCCAAACCCATCAGAAGTGCCGTGATGGCGAGCGATGTTTGCATCTGGCGATGCTAAATGATCTTCGAAAACCTCGCGCGAGTGCGGTCAGTCTGCAAATACCGATCAAAGACCATCGCCACGGCACGCACAAAAAACCAGCCGGTCGCCGTGACATGAATGCCGTATTCATCCAGTGTCACAAGCCCCTGATCAGCCAGCTCTTTTAAAGCCTCCATCTCAGAAGCAAAGTAACTGCGAAACACGATCAAATAACCCAGCTCAATGGATTCAAACAAAACTTGCCCTTGGCACATCAAGGCCATGATCACCGCCCGACGGACCAAATCGTCGCGCGAAAGCCCGAGTCCACGCACAACCGCAAAGCGTCCCTGATCCAGAAAATCGCAATACTCCTCCAGCGTCTTGGCATTTTGACTGTAAGTTGCACCAATCCGACCAATCGCCGAAACACCCAGACCAATCAGATCGCAGTCTGGCTGCGTGCTGTAGCCTTGAAAGTTTCGATGCAAGCGCCCTTGTCGCTTGGCGACCGCCAGTGAATCCGATGGAAGTGCAAAGTGATCCATTCCCACATAAACGTATCCTGCCCCGATAAAGGCAGTCATAGAAGTTGAAAACATGGCGACTTTGGCGCCAGCACTGGGCAACTCAACCGGGTTAAGCCTGCGCTGAGGTTTAAAGCGTTCAGGCAAATGGGCGTAAGCATACAAAGCGATGCGATCAGGACGCAACTCCAGCACTTGCGCCAATGTGCGACTGAACGACTCTGGACTTTGCCGCGGAAGACCATAAATCAAATCAACATTGACAGAGCTAAATTTCCGCTGCCGAGCTGATTGAATCAGCGTAGACACCTGCTCATAGGGCTGTATCCGATGAACCGCTTTTTGCACCGCAGGATCAAAGTCCTGAACACCAAGGCTCAAGCGATTGAAGCCCAACTCAGCCAGGGTATCCAACCGTGAAGCATCAACAGTGCGCGGATCGATCTCAATCGAGTACTCACCACCTGATGTCAAGGTGAAATTTCGCCTGAGCATGGCCATTAACTCGCGCAACTCAGCATCTGCCATAAAAGTAGGCGACCCCCCACCCAAATGCAGTTGAGAGACCACCTGTCCGAGACCCAATTGCGCGGTGTGCAAATCGACCTCCCGACTCAAATAGCGCAGATAGGACGCAGCACGCTCATGGTGACGGGTGATAATTTTGTTGCAAGCGCAGTAGTAACACAGCGATTCACAAAAAGGAATGTGAATATACAAAGACAAAGGCAGCGCCATGGCCGCTGCCCCGGTTCGTCGCTGCTTCAAAGCTTGGGTGTAATCTTCAACTTCAAAAGCCTCAACAAACCGATCCGCTGTAGGGTAGGACGTGTAGCGAGGCCCAGGCACATCAAACCTGCGTAACAAATCAACAGACACGGGTTCAGCAACAGCGGCATTCATGAATAATCCTTAGCAGGGCTGCTGAATATGCATGGAAAGACAAGATTCATTCTTGATTTTCATCAACTGGCAAGAAGTTCAACTTCAGGGGAATATTGATCAATATCAGGGTTATCACCAATTTGATGCGAAAATTGGCAACATGAATCCTGAAACCATCAAAGTAGCTTGCTCAAACTGCAACTTACGAGAGTTGTGCATGCCCATGGGACTAAGCTTGGAAGAGCTTGATCGACTTGACGACGTCGTAGCGATTCGTCGGAAAATCAAGCGTGGCACAACACTTTTTCGCAATGGTGAGAAATTTATGAGCCTCTATGCGATCCGCACCGGCTTCTTCAAGACCTGCGTTGCTTCAGAAGATGGACGCGATCAGGTCACGGGATTTCAAATGGCCGGTGAAGTCATTGGCCTTGATGGCATCGTGAACGATCATCACACCTGTGACGCAGTAGCACTTGAAGATGCTGAAGTCTGTGTGATGCCATTTGATCGAATTGAAGAGTTATCGCGTGAAATCAACTCTCTGCAACGACACGTACACAAAATCATGAGCCGTGAAATCGTGCGGGAGCACGGGGTCATGCTGCTGCTGGGCAGCATGCGGGCCGAGGAGCGCTTGGCGACTTTTCTGCTAAATCTTGTTCAGCGCTTGCATGCCCGCGGTTTTTCTCAATCAGAGTTGGTTCTTCGAATGACGCGTGAAGAAATAGGCAGTTTTCTGGGGTTAAAACTTGAAACAGTCAGTCGAACGTTTTCCAAATTTGTTGAAGAAAACATTGTTGAAGTCAAACAGCGCCACGTCCGGATTCTCAACACTGAGTTGCTAAGAGATATCGTTAACTCCAAAGCATGTATCTAAGAAGTTTTCCCGGCTGCAAGACTAACACCCCTCCCGCTTTGGGCAACCCGGGGGCCGACCATCGGCCGGCAAAGGGCAGCGATTGACCTCAAAAGGGGACATCGACAAAAGGCTCGTCAATGCACTCGAAAGCATGGCCACAGCCCAAAACACGAAAAAAGCCACGGTGTAAACACCTTGCCGGGAAATCTCAATGGGATGACCAAACCAATGCATATCCTGTGGATCGACCATCCCAAAAACGATGACTTCCAAGATGGCCGCCACCAAGAAGGCAGGCCATGCAATCCACATCATTCTTTGTGACAACATACTGAAATTTCCTTGGTTTACCTGAAATTCAATCAGGGTTTGCCGACGATTCTGGATGATGGGACGCCTGTTTGGGCATGATTACGCGCTTGAATGGCGGGTGCCATATTCGCCGTTTCGGCTTCGTTTCCCAGTGCCTTGTTAATTTCAATGCCCTTTCGGTAATAGTCTTCAGTGACGACCGGATCGGGACGGGAAACCGCCACATAAAAGGTTACCAGACTTGCAATGACAACTATAAGAGGTCCTGACAAGACAAA
Organism: Candidatus Rhodoferax bjergmarkensis; assembly: GCA_016708345.1. Classification (GTDB taxonomy): domain Bacteria; phylum Pseudomonadota; class Gammaproteobacteria; order Burkholderiales; family Burkholderiaceae_C; genus Rhodoferax; species Rhodoferax bjergmarkensis. The sequence continues at coordinate 229,198 of JADJFX010000002.1, read as the reverse complement.
CCAGACGTAACCAAATTTCCACCAAGGCGCACCGCCATCCAACCTGTTCTGCTCCATCACGACTCCTCAACGAAAAAAATTCAACGAGGCACTAAAAACGCTGATTTTTCAATCAGTTTCCCCGGCGAATCCAGTGAATCAATGTGAAATTGAATCGTGTGCGACCCCGGAGCAGCAACATCATGCGGTGCCTGTACCCGCACAGCCACCCAGTGAGACTGAGTGGACTCTATCGTCACCACATCATCTGACATCACTGCCAAATTTGGCAGCCCTGTGACTGCAATTTTGTAACGCTGGGTCGATTCAGTGGCATTCATGACTTGCAATCTGTAAACGTTTTCAATTTTTCCACCCGCGACCATGCGCGCCATGACACCACGATCCCGAACTACATCAACCTTGAACGGAATGCGAAGCGACAAACTGACCAGCATCGCAATGACAATTGCACCCAAAATTGCCGTGTAAATCAGAATACGAGGCCGAAACACGTGGCGCAAAGTCTGCGACTTCGTCCAGTGTTGACTCATGGCATTTTCAGTGGAGTACTTGACCAAACCCCGCGCGTACCCCATCTTGTCCATCACGGTATCGCACACATCAGCGCAAGCCCCGCAGCCGATGCATTCATATTGCAAGCCTTGGCGAATATCAATACCCGTGGGACAAACCTGCACACACAAAGTGCAGTCAATACAGGCGCCAAGATTCAGCTCTGATGGATCCGCCTTGCGCGACCGCGCACCCCGTGGCTCGCCTCTCTCCTGGTCATAGGTGACGACCAAGGTGTCTTTGTCAAACATCGCACTCTGGAAGCGCGCATAAGGGCACATATGAATGCAGACCTGCTCGCGCATGAAACCAGCATTGCCATAAGTGGCAAAACCATAAAAGAAAGTCCAGAAGACTTCCCAGGAACTCATGCTCATCTGAACAAATTCATGGCCGAGTTCCTTGATGGGCGTGAAATAACCCACAAAGGTAAACCCGGTCCACAACGCCACCACAATCCACACAAAGTGCTTGGCACCTTTACGCAAGCCCTTGTCAAGATTCCAAGGCTGCCCGTCTCGGCGCATGCGTGCCGAGCGATCTCCCTCGATCTTTTTTTCGATCCAGAGGAACATTTCGGTGTAGACCGTCTGTGGACATGCATACCCGCACCACAAACGCCCTGCCACTGCCGTAAAAAGGAAAAGAGAAAGCGCAGAAATAACCAAAAGACCGGCAAGATAAATGAAATCCTGCGGGTAAAGCACCAAACCGAAGATGTAAAAGCGCCTGGTGCCAAGATCAAACAGCACCGCTTGGCGCTGCCCCCACTCAAGCCACGGCATCCCATAGAACACCAGCTGAGTGAAAAAGACCATTCCCCAGCGCCAATTGGAGAATAGTCCTGAAACACTTCGGGGATAAATTTTGCGCTGCGCTGCGTACAGCGAAACCATTTCCGCATCGGCGCTCTCGCTCTTTGGCTGCGGAATAATTGGAATGACCTTTCGGACTCCCTTTTTCTGACTGTTCAATGGATCCCTACTAAAAAATCTGTTGTTTCAATAGTAAGCAAATTACTGGGCAAGCGCACCGTACTTATTGGAAAGGCCCCAAACGTAAGAGGTCAAAATGTGAATTTGCCCCTGCGTCAGCTTGTCGACTTGCGCTGGCATTTGATTCATCTTTCCGCCGTTGATCATGGCAATAACGGCAGCTTCACCATAGCCATGCAGCCAAATATCGTCGGTCAAATTGGGGGCTCCCATCGCTTGCGTACCCTTGCCATCGGCGCCATGGCAGGCTGCACAAGCCGCAAACTTGGGCTTGCCCAGAGACGCTTGCACCGAATCGTGCGGGCTGCCAGAAAGGCTCAAAACATACTGCGCAAGGTTTTTCACGTCTTCGGAAGTTCCCACAGCAGCAGCCATTGCGGGCATGGCTCCCATGCGACCGTTAGTGAGCGTTTCTTTGATGGTTGCTGGTGAACCACCATACAACCAATCGTTGTCGGTCAAATTGGGAATACCTTTGTTGCCCCGTGCATCCGAAGCATGGCACTGAGAGCAATTGTTCATGAACAAACGCTCGCCTATGGCCATCGCCTGGGCATCCCTAGCGACATCTTCAGGCTTCATGGCCTCAAACTTTGCGTACAAAGGTGCAACATCCGCATTGGCTTTTTGCACCTCAGCCTGGTGTTGGCCCACCGAAGTCCACGCCAGCTTGCCGGGATTGGTACCCAAACCCGGATACAGCGCAAGATAAACAAAGGCAAACACGATGGTGATGACAAACAGCCAAGCCCACCAGCGCGGCAACGGGTTGTTCATTTCGCGCAAATCGCCATCCCAAACATGCCCGGTCGTGTTGTCTTCAGCCGTCATGGCCTTCGCCTTGCCGCTGAACCAAAGCAGCAACAGGCAGGCCAAGATACTGACCACAGTGATCCCGGAGACCCAGATTGCCCAAAAATTACTTGTGAAATCGCTCATTTTTTATTCCTTGATTGCGGTTCGTCAGTCTTGCTCAAAAGGCAAGTTGGCGGCCTCATCAAAATCGGCGGCATTGCGACGGGAATAGGCCCACGCAACGATGCCAACAAAGGTGATGAGGCTGACCACTGTGGCCAACGAACGAAGGGTGTTGATATCGAGTTCCATACGAAATGTTTCTCGCTTACTTGATCAGGGTTCCCAAAACTTGCAGGTAGGCAATCACGGCTTCAACCTCTAATTTACCCTTGACTTCTTCAGAAGATTTTGCAATCTGTTCATCGGTATAAGGGACGCCAACAGCGCGCAAAGCCTTCATGTGGGCTGGCATGGAGGCAGCGTCCACCGTGTCCTTGAGCAACCAGGGATAGGCTGGCATATTTGACTCAGGCACCAGATCGCGCGGATTATTCAGATGGTCTCGATGCCACTGGTCGCTGTACTTGCCCCCAACGCGGTGAAGATCTGGTCCGGTGCGTTTGCTACCCCACTGAAAGGGGTGGTCATAAACAAACTCACCCGCCACCGAATAATGCCCATAGCGCAGTGTCTCGGCACGGAACGGCCTGATCATCTGCGAGTGGCAGTTGTAGCAGCCCTCACGGGTGTAGATGTCACGCCCAGCCAGTTGAAGCGCGGTGTAGGGCTGCAGACCCTTGACTGGTTCCGTCGTGGACTTTTGAAAGAACAAGGGAACAATTTCCACCAGTCCGCCAACCAGCAACACCAAGAGGATCAAGACGATCATCAAGAAGTTGTTGATTTCGATTTTTTCATGCGACAGTCCGCCGCTTGTGTTGTTGTTTGCCATGGTATTTCCTTCTTAGGCGTGGGCCACAGGCGTCGGAGCCGCAATGGTCACCGTGACGGAGCGACCGTTGGTTGCAGTTTTCAGCGTATTCCAAAGCATGATCACCATGCCGCCAAGGTAAAGCAGACCGCCGAGCAAACGCAAGAAATAGAACGGGAAGGTTGCCTTGACAGACTCGACAAAGGTGTAGGTCAGGGTTCCATCTGCGTTGATGGCACGCCACATCAAGCCCTGCATGACACCGGCAATCCACATCGCAGCGATGTAAATCACGATGCCGATCGTGGCCATCCAGAAATGGATTTCAATCGCTTTCACGCTGTACATCTGTTTTTGACCAAACAGCCGCGGAATCAGGTAATACATACTGCCCATGGTCACCAGACCAACCCAACCCAATGCACCGGAATGCACGTGGCCAACGGTCCAATCGGTGTAGTGCGACAAGGCATTGACCGTCTTGATCGACATCATGGGGCCTTCGAAGGTGGACATGCCATAAAACGACAGCGAGACAATCAGGAAGCGAAGAATAGGGTCGTCACGCAGCTTGTGCCAAGCACCCGACAAGGTCATGATGCCGTTGATCATGCCGCCCCAGCTCGGTGCCAGCAAAATCAGTGAAAACACCATACCGACTGACTGTGTCCAATCGGGCAGCGCGGTGTAGTGCAGATGGTGCGGGCCCGCCCACATGTAGGTAAAAATCAGCGCCCAAAAATGAACGATCGACAAGCGATAAGAGTAAACCGGGCGCTGCGCTTGCTTGGGGATGAAGTAATACATCATGCCCAAAAAGCCAGCCGTCAGGAAAAACCCCACCGCATTGTGGCCATACCACCATTGAATCATGGCATCCTGCACACCTGCATATGCAGAGTAAGACTTCATCAAGCCAGCTGGTATCGCGGCACTGTTCACCAAGTGCAACAAAGCCACTGCCAAGATAAACGAGCCAAAAAACCAGTTGGCTACGTAAATGTGGCGAACTTTTCGCGTACCAACGGTTCCAAAAAATACGATCGCAAATGAAACCCACACCAAAGTGATCAGGATATCAATGGGCCACTCCAGCTCTGCATACTCTTTGCCCTGCGTGTACCCCAGTGGCAAGGAGATAGCCGCCGCCACAATCACCAATTGCCAGCCCCAAAATGTGAATGCCGCCAATTTGTCACCAAAAAGCCGCACATGGCAAGTTCGTTGCACCACGTAATAAGCTGAAGCAAACAAACCACAACCGCCAAACGCAAAAATCACCGCATTGGTATGCAAAGGGCGCAATCGGCCATAACTCAGCCACGCAATGCCCATATTGAGCTCCGGCCAAGTCAGTTGGGCGGCAATGATCACGCCGACCAACATGCCGACCACGCCCCACACCACGGTCATGATGGCGAACTGCCTGACGACTTTGTCGTTGAAGGTGGTCGCTTGCGAATTGGGAAATATCATGTATGCCTCTTCTTCATTTGAACGGCGTAATTTTCCTATGGAAAACCCCTATTTTTCTTGACAAACGTCAATTTGATTTTGAAATTCTTATGAATCCTTAAGAATTCGCTCTCCTTCCGCTTCAATGTCCTCAAATTGGCCGCGGTAAATCGCCCACCAGAGTCCGGCAAGGATAAAAAATACCAAAGTGACAGACAACGGTATTAACAAATAAAGAATATCCACTACGTTTTCTCCCTTGAAATACTGCGGCTTGAGAGCCGCAGCGCATTAAGCACAACCAACAGCGAGCTTGCGGCCATCCCCAAGCCAGCCAGCCAAGCTGGCATCCAGCCTGCCACGGCCAAGGGCACACACAAGGCGTTATAAATTGCGGCCCACGCCAAATTTTGACGCACGACACGCAGGGTTTTTCGGGCCAATCCTACTGTTGTGGCAATCACCATCAGTTGATCACCCAGCACCACAAAATCTGACTGCCCTTGGGCCAAGGGCACTGCCTGACCAAACGCAAACGACACATGCGCACCCGCCAGCACCGGGCCGTCATTGAGGCCATCCCCCACAACGGCCACCTGACAACCCCGCCCCTGCGCTTTTCGCAAGAAATCCAACTTGTCCTGCGGCGCACATTGCCCCTGAAATTCAGCAATGCCGACCCGCGCAGCAACCCGGGCAACAGCCTCCTTGCTGTCACCTGACAACAGGTGAACCGCAATGCCGGCACTTTGAAGGGCCGCCACGGCTTGCACAGCATCTGCTCGCACATCCTCCTGAAACCCAAAAGTAGCCAACCAGCCTTGTTGATCTGTCAAACAAACCTGCAAAAGATCAGACGGCGGCACCTCAATGCCACAAAAACGGGCAGAACCAAGGCAAACATCGTATGGACCGAGACTGGGCTCGCGGCACATCACTTGACCTCTCATCCCGCCGCCCGCCACTTCAGTCACAGCCTCAACCGTCCAGTTTTGCTGGTCAGCGCCTTGCTGGCCCGCAGCCAGCACGATCGCCCTGGACACCGGATGCAGCGAATAGTGGGCCAGCGCTGCGGCCATCGACAGAACCTGTGCGACCGGAACACCCGAACGGGACTGCGTGGATGCAAGCACCATGGCATCTCGCGTCAGCGTACCAGTTTTGTCAAACATCACGGTATCGACACTCGCCAGAGCCTCCAATGCCTCCAGCCGCCGCACCAAAACACCGCCTCTGGCCAGCGCACCTGAAGCCGCCAGCATGGCGGCGGGCGTGGCCAGCGACAGCGCACAGGGACAGGTCACAACCAGCACAGCCACCGCGATCATCAAGGCATGACCCGGATCGCGCCCCCACCAAAATGCACAAGCCAAACCTGAAGCCAGCAAAACGGCCAACAAAAAAGGTTTGGCAATTCGATCCGCCAAGCGCGCCAAGGCAGGCTTGGTCGTCGATGCGCTCTCCATGAGCGCCACAATCTGGGCAAAACGGGTTTGCTCACCCGTTCGCTCAACCCGAACCTGAACCACAGCTGACAGGTTGTGACTGCCCGCAATCACCCTGGCACCAACACCACGCACCACCGGGCGGGATTCGCCCGTGAGCAGCGCTTCATCCACTGCCGTTTCGCCCTGCAAAACCACGCCGTCGGCCGCAAAGGCCTCACCCGGCACAACACGAATGACATCCCCCGGCAACAGTCTGCGAACCGCCACCCGCTCTACCGTACCGTCAGCACACAATCGCCCCACACTGTCAGGCAGCCGATTCATCAGCGCCTCCAGCGCGCCCGCCGTTCGGTCTCGCAGGCGCAGCTCCAGCCAGCGCCCTGCCAGCAAGAAAAAAACAAACATGCTCAGGGAGTCGAAATACACCTCTCGCCCAAAAATGCCCTTTGAATCGAAGGTACCCGCCGTGCTAACCACAAAGGTAATCAGCATGCCCAAGGCCACCGGCAAATCCATGCTGATGCGGCGCTGAACAATATCCCGCAAAGCGTTGCCAAAAAATGGGCCGCACGAAAACAGGATCACTGGCAAGGTCAATACCCATGAGGCCCAGCGCAGAAGCTGCTCCATCTCTTGCGTCAAATCCCCAGGCGCTGCCACATAGGCCGGGTAGGCATACATCATGATCTGCATCATGCATAAACCGGCCACAGACAAGCGCCAAATCGCATTGCGTGACTCCACCATGCGCCGTTCACGCGCAAACGCATCATTGGCGGGCACGGCACGGTAGCCTACCCTTTGCACCGCGCGCATCCACGCAGATGGCTGAACTTCGTCTGCCGACCAGACCAGGCGCGCACGGTGGCTGCCAGCACTGACTGCGGCCCGGCGTACACCGGGCACACGCATCAGCGCCTCCTCGATGCTGAGGGCACATGCTGCACAATGCATGCCCTCAATCAACAGGTTGGACTCCCAACAGTTGACGCCCGCCGCATCAGGACGGCTGAAGGCGGCCCACTCGTGCGGATCGTCCAGCATGCGCAAATCATCCTGACTCGCGTCAACCCTGCTTGCGTCGATGGACCCCGTGAAGCGCGCTGCACTGGCGTTTTGTGAAGCCGCCGTGGGAACAGCGGAACCTGCAATTGACATCATCCTAGATTCCTCAGTTGACCGCTTGATTTCATCAATAAGTCCGCATGAACATTGAATATTTTGACTTCGACAAGGTTCACCATTTGGGTGAGAGCGCTACACGCCCGATGGAGCCGCTGGCGACGCGCCCGGGGGTGTTGCTCCGCCCTCGCAGAGCGCCGACAGGCGAACTGCGACATGCAGGCAGTAGCCTGCTGCGTTGTCGCGCCTACCCGGACTCGCCGCCAACGACTCACTCCGGCTTGTCCAACTGAGGAATCTAGGATCATTTTTCAAACCACCGGGGAATGCACGCAGTTTACTTGACGACAATCAAGACAGCCCGGGACGACCGGGTTAAGCTGAAAACATCACTCACATCAGGAGCAATGCATGTACAAAAAAATTCTTGTCGCGACCGATGGCTCTGCCTTGTCGAAAAAAGCCGTCACCAGTGCCATCGAACTGGCTGCGCTGACGGGAGCAGAGTTGGTCGCCTTGAAAGTGGTTCCGCGCTACCCGCAAAGCTACTTTGAGGGGGGTTTGGCCCTGCAAGCCGCCGAGATCGGACGCGTGGAGAAGCAATGGGCCGAAGACGGCCAAGCCATTGTGGACGCCGTGCAGAAAGATGCGCTGTCCAGTGGCGTCAAAACAAAAGCAGTCACCGTCAAGTCTGATTTGGTGTCAGAAGCCGTCATTGCTGCCGCCAAAAAGCACAAATGCGATTTGATCGTCATGGCATCACATGGTCGGCGGGGCATCAAACGCCTGCTCTTGGGCAGCGAAACCCAACTGGTGCTGACGCACTCGCATATCCCGGTTTTGGTTTTACGATGAAATAGGGGTCCACTCAGAAAACGGAATTTAAAGAACGATGCCACAGCCAGCACCTTCAATGGGGCGCGAAACTTGGCATCAGCGACCTGGCCGGGATGTGCGCCGTTGTCTAGACGCACACGACCACCGGGGTCAGTGGATGGAGCACGGCAGGCGCAAGCACCAGATTCAGGAGACTCATTCAATTCTGGCCTTGCCCTTATTTATGGAAATTTTTGAAATGCTATAAAAACAAGAGCTGCATGCCCAGGTTCAGCAAGCGGTAACGGCATATTTGAATAAAAAAATACAGGGGCAATGCAACATTGGAATATAAACATGAGATCAAACCTTTGTGGGGTGGTGGAATGAAATGCTTGGATGCATGACTTGACTCTGACGCCCACTGAAAACGCTACAAAAAATGGAGTTGATTGGGCAGGTAGAACGGGCATGCCCCAGCTGATGTTTTGGATTTTCGTCGCATTTTTTACCCATCAAATCAGCCTGTACCGCAATAAATACGTGCGCAAGAAGCTATCAACTTAGTAGCACCCTGCGCTTGAGGATTTGTGCCGGATTGGTGCCTCCATTCTCTTTTAACAGTCTCAGGTTGTTACCCGCATTGCCTACCGCGCATTACATACAGTTGTTCCCACCAACGCCGCGCAGCACCTGATCACCAGCACCCACTGCTGCGGGCACCGGCGTGGGCGGCAGGGGAGGCACACGGCAGCTGCACGGATGTGCAGCCAAGCAAGCAGTGAGCGTAAGAACTCGTTGAAAACGCTTCGCTTTCAGTAGCTGGACGCGCAGACTCTACGAGGGCTGCGCGGCTTTTTCTCATAGTGAGCGCCCGATGGGTGTTAAGTGCTGACCATCAGACGGTATCTCCGTCGCGTGGCGGCTCGCCGCCGCTGCGCTGCATCAATTGATCAAAGCCGTCCATGTCTGCTCGGGCTTTGCGTTCGGCAAAAAAGGCCTGCGCTTGCAACATGGCCAGTTTTTCCGCCACCGCAATGCTGACAAACTGGTTGATGCTGATGCCATCTTGCTTGCTGAAGCGCTCCACACCGAGCCGCATGGAACGCGGCAAGCGCAGGGGATAGGTACTTAATTGACTCATGGCAAACTCCTCAAAAACGTGCCAGGCTGGGCCACTTGCAGATGGAAACGCTCGGCAGCAACTGCGAAATGTTTCAAGTTGAAGGTCAACAGTGCCTGTGCGGATGCGTTCACGGCGGCCTCCAACACCAATTCGTCGGCCGGGTCACGCAATTGTGGGCGCCATAAAAAATGCACCTCGACCGGCTCTACTAGGTACGCCAAACCATCCAGAAAGAGGCCCAACTGGCGCGCCTCCAAACCAGCGGCCAACAGGTGCTCTGGCCGGGAGCAAACTGTTTCGTATTCCATGAAAAGGCTGACACTGGCTGCCAGTGTCAATTCACCGCGTCGGGCTTTGCGCAGCAACTCAGACGACGCACCGCCAGGACTGCGCAACGCAGCAACGATGGTGTCCGTGTCCATGACAATTTTCATGGTTTATGGTATCACATAAGATGAAATACGAGGTCCTAGCAGACGATTCAGGAACTTCGGGAACTTCAGCGGAACTTGAGGAACTTGAGTGTCAGGTCTTGCAATCCAGCATTTCATCCAATCCGCGCAAAAAGGCTTGTTTGCAAAACCATGTTTCAACCTTCTTTGTCCTCTCTTTTTGTCAATCAAACTTTAAATTTCCAGTCTTTATTCAAAACCGCTGTGAACCGCTTATCCGCATCCCAAAATCTTTTCCACACTGAACGGGCATGCCCCGGCTGATGTTTTGGATTTTCGTCGCATTTTTTACCCATCAAATCAGCCTGTACCGCAATAAACACGTGCGCAAGCAGCTATCAACTACGTAGCGCCCAGCGTTTGAGGATTTGTGCCGGATTGGTGCCTCCAGTCTCTTTTAACAGTCTCAGCTTGTTACCCGCATTGCTTACTGCGCATTACATACAGTTGTTCCCACCAACGCCGCGCAGCACCTGATCACCAGCACCCACGGCTGCGGGCACCGGCGTGCGCGGCTTTGCAACCACAAGGGGTGAATTTGCTGCGATATTGATAGCTGCCTGCGCACTAAAGACGGGCGCGAATGGCAGTTTTGATACCTGTCCATTCCCGTGCTGCCAGGGCAAAGCCGGCATTTTTGATGGCAAAAAAGTTTTAATGGTCATCCGTGAAGCGCTGGCGGATCTCCAGCACTTGCTCCCAGTGCTCCATGAACGCCACCACACAAGCCGGGTCAAAGTGCGTTCCCGAGTTGGTCTCCAGAAATTCAACCGCACTCTCCAGGGTCCAGGCCTTTTTGTAGGGTCGCTCGGAAGTGAGCGCGTCAAACACATCTGCCACCGCCACAATCCGGCTGAAGATGGGAATATCCTCCCCCTTGAGCCCATTGGGATAACCGCTGCCGTCAAACTTTTCGTGGTGTGCTCGCGCAATGTCAGCGCCGGCCTGCAACACCTTGGATGAACTTCCCTTGAGAATTTCATAACCAATGATGGCGTGCTGTTTCATGATTTCAAACTCGTCTGGCGTCAACCTTCCCGGTTTGAGCAAAATGTTGTCAGCAATCCCGACTTTGCCAATGTCATGCATGGGTGCCGCTTCAAGCAGCAGCTCCTGGTCACTCACAGACAATCCCATCGCCCGGGCAATCAACTGTGAGTAGTGCGCCATGCGCAAAATATGGGCACCGGTTTCGGGGTCGCGGTATTCAGCAGCTTTGGACAAGCGAATCACCGTTTCGCGTTCACGCTGAACAATCTCCAACGTAGCCTTGCTGACCTCCTCTGCCAGCCAGGCCGCCCGATCGGCCAACTTTTTTCTGCTGTCGCCAAGCGCGAGCATGTTGTTCACCCGCGCCAAAAATTCAATTTTGTCCACCGGCTTGGCCAGAAAATCTGAAGCCCCGGCATCCAGCGCGCGATAGCGAACCGATTTTTGGTCATTGGCGGTGATCATCACGATCGGCGTGCTCTCTTTGCCAGGCGTTTGCGTCAGACGGCGAACAAATTCAATGCCGTCCATCTCGGGCATCATGTAGTCCACAATGGCCAGATCAAGGTCATTGACCTGTGCCCAAGCCAGCGCATCGACTGAACGGGTGAACTTTACCGACTCACAGTCGCCCACTTTGCGAATCAAGGCCTCAAACAGGATCAGATTGATTTCAGTGTCGTCAACAATGAGGACCGTGTGTTTCATAAACGCTCAATTCCTTTTCGGGTGATTCATCGTAATCCAGTCACGGGCAGTGCCAGACTGAAAATATTACAAAATTGAACATGGATGAACAGTTCACGACCTTGACCGCCCCAATGCCGCCATCAGCTGGTTGACCGCTGCAATCAGCTTCGCGGCTACGTTAGCCAGCCCGGTCTGATCGCACTGTGTGGCAAGCTCTTCCAGCTGCCGCGCCATCTCCACCGCCGGTTTGGCATCAAAAATTGCCAGCGTTCCTTTCAGGGCATGCGCCACATGCATCAAAGGTTGAAAATCTTGGTTTTTCAGAGCTTGTTCAATTTTCAATAGGTCTCGTGGCCATGCGTCGATAAAGGCATCGGCAATGATGTCAACCATTTCCGGGTCTGCGCCAGCCAAGGCCTGATCGTAGTCAAAGTCCGCCACTGCCGCGCTCGCCTGTGCGCGATCGGTCGCATGACCAGCGCTGAGCGCCGTCAGCAAACTGCCGCCCGGCACGTATTGACGAAGCAGCCGTTGCAGCACGACGGTGTCAATGGGCTTGGAGATGTAGTCGTCCATACCGGCTTCGATGCAGCGGTCACGGTCACCCTGCATGGCGTTGGCCGTCATCGCAATCACGGGGGTGCGGGGCCCCTGCTCTGCCGCGCGAAAGCGCCGGGTTGCCTCCAGGCCATCCATGACCGGCATCATCATGTCCATCAGCACCACGTCAAAACGCTGCTTTGCCAGCGCCTCAAGCGCCAACTGGCCATTTTCGGCCAAGGTCACCCGATGCCCCCAGCGCGTCAGGAACGTGATGGCCAGTTGCTGGTTGACGATGTGGTCTTCGACCAGCAATACGTCCAGACACGCTTGCGCGTCTGCCAGCACATGCCGCGTCACCAGATCGGCAGGACGTGAAGGCGCAGCCCCCATCACTTTGACCAGCACACCCAGCAGCTCATCTGGCGTAAAAGGTTTGGACAGGTAGGCGGAAAAACCGACTTCCCGCGATCGCTGTGCGTCTCCTTTGAGACCGGCTGACGAGAGCATGACGCGTGGAATATTGGCAACATTTGGCATGGTAATGATGCGCTGCGCCGCTGTAAATCCGTCAATGCCGGGCATCTGGGCATCCATCAAAACAAGATCACAAGGAGCTCTTGGGTCCGCCACGTTTTGCAGCCAGTCCAGCGCATCCTGAGCGGAAGCAAACTCGGTAACCTTTGCCCCGACGCTTGCCAAAATGCGGGCCTGAATTGTGCGATTGACGGCATGGTCGTCCACCACCAGCACGTGCGCACCGGCCAGCCGTGCCGCGTCAAACGAAACCTCGGCGGTGGTCGTGTCGGGTTCGAGGTGGAGCCAGAAGTGGAACTTGCTGCCCTGCCCCACTTCACTCTCCACCGACAAACGCCCGCCCAGCGTCTCGACCAATCGGCTTGAAATGGTCAAGCCCAGACCGGTTCCGCCGTACTTGCGGGTGATGGAACTGTCTTCCTGAGAAAAGGCATCAAAAATAGACCCCAGCTTGGACGCCGGAATGCCAATGCCAGTGTCGCTGATGGTGAACCCGACAGCATGGGGGCCATGCGCTTGCGAAGCCTTTGCAATGCGCAGCACAATCTCCCCCTTGTCCGTGAACTTGATGGCATTGCCAATCAGGTTCATCAGAATCTGGCGCAGGCGTCCGGGGTCGCCCAGCACCGTCATCGGCACATCGGGGTCGATGTCGCACAGCAGTTCCAGAGCCTTGTCATGCGCGCGCACGGCCAGGGACTTGAGCGTTTCTCCCACCGTGCGTCCGAGGTTGAAGGGGATCATTTCGATCAACAATTTTCCGGCTTCAATTTTGGAAAAATCAAGAATGTCGTTGATCACCTTGAGCAAAGACTCTGCCGACGATTTGACAATGTTCAGATACTCGCGCTGCTCATCGTCCAGATCCGTATCGAGCGCAAGCTCCGTCATACCAATCACACCGTTCATGGGGGTGCGAATTTCGTGGCTCATATTGGCCAGAAAGTCTGATTTGGCCCGGTTGGCAGCCTCGGCGTCTTCCTTGGCGTGGCGCAACTCCTCTGACGCTTTTTTCGCTTCCGTGATGTCGGCCAGGTAGCCGTTCCAGGTCACACTGCCGTCTGAGGCCTGCTTGGGGCGCACTTCACCATGCACCCAAACCGTTTCACCCGTGACTTTGTGAATAAAGCGAAAGTCCAGTGGACTGGCTTGACCACTGGCCGTCGACGCCGCAAAAGCCTGCGCCAGAACCGCTTGGTCCTGCGGATGCACGCGGGACAATAACGCCTTGCTGCTGGCCATGGCCTCTTCGTTGGTAACACCACAAATTTTCCCCATCGCAGGGCTGCAAAAAGGAACACTGTGCCGTCCGTTGGCCGCAAGGTGCAACTGGTAGACCGCAACGGGTACATTTTCAGTCACCTCGCGCAAGCGCTCGCCGGCTTCCTTCAACAGCGTCACATCCTGCCAGATGCCGGTGAACACGGTGGCACCATCACTTGCCAGCTCGGCAATGGGGCGGATTTCAGAACGAATCCAGCGCAAGGCACCATTGGGCAGCAAAATTCGATAGTCGTCGCTCCAACGCTCCTTGGCCTGGGCAGCAGCATGAACACCGTTCAAAAATCGATCCCGGTCCTCGGTAATGATTTGGCCTATGGCAATGCGTCCATCTGCCATCAGCGCTTCGCGCTCAAGACCACGAATTTCCATCAGCCGGTCACTGACAAAGGTATAGCGAATCCGGTCCGGGCTGATCTCACAACGGAAAACGACACCCGGCACCGTGTTGGTAATGTCGCGCAAGCGTGCCTCGGCTGCGTTAATCTCGCTCTCCATCAATTTACGGGCCGTGATGTCGGTGCGAATGGTGATGAACTGCGTCAGGACACCTGCATCATCGTGCAGCGGGACAATGGTTGCCTGCACCCAGAACAGGTGCCCGTTGCGCGAACGGCTGCACACCTCACCATGCCAGACATGGCCTGCCAACACTGTTTGCCAAAGATCAGCGAAAAATTCTTTCGGATGAACGCCTGAATTGATGATGCGGTGGTTTTGCCCCAGCAGCTCTTCGCGCGCGTAGCCACTGATTTCACAGAATTTGTCATTGGCATAAACAATCTGCCCGCTCACGTTGGCAATGCTGACGATGCAGTGCTGGTCCAGCGCAAATTTCTGGTTGGCCAAATCGACCAAAGCGCCCTGCAACTCCTTTTGACTGCCTTCACGCTGCTGCACCAGATCGGACATCAATTTGGACAGCGATTCGAGGTTATCGTCCAGCAGCGGTGGCAAACCGGCATTGATGGTGTGCATCAAGCCGTTGGCTGTTTCACGCAAAGACTCAATCGCGCGTGTGCGGCTGGCCAGCTCATTGCGAATGCGCTCGTTGGTTTGCGTCAGCTCGGCCGAACTCAGTTCCAAACTGCGGGTGGAGAGATCGAGGTCTCGGTCACTTTGCTCGTAGGCACCGTCAACCCGCTCCAAAAAGGTTTCCAAACCCGACAGCAAACGGGCCGCATCGGCGGACACTGCGCCCGACGCTGCGACCCGCTTGAGCTCTTCCAGCACAGCGCCGAGTTGCGCCTCGTCATTGCCAAGCAAACGTTTGGCCTGCCTGGCGAGTAATTTGTGCATGCGTGAAAACTGCCGACTAGTACCAAATTGACTGCATGGCAGGAATCATCGCTCCGCGATATGCGTGATGGTCATGGTCTGGTTGTGCAGTTTGCATTCTGCATTGCCGGTGAAAGGGCTGATTTCACCGTTCGAGTAAAAGCCGGTCAGCACGGCCCCCTGCCCGAACACGTCTCCCACCGCTTCAACCTCTTCGTCCACACGGCCCCCCATCACCAGCTTGCGCCCCACACAGCTGACCAGCACGGTCAGGCCCGAGCCATCACCGGCCAACATGTCTTTGGCGGACTGCGCTGCGGCTTCAGCGCCATCCACCAATGCATCAGTGTTGGCATGCATCAGGCGCAGAAAACCAGTGGGGTCGATGTCGCCGGCCAGCGTCAGGCTACCCGTTTTTTCATCCATACCCAAAATGGTGCGAATCAGCCCCACTTCGTTGTGATCGCTGCCCAGCATGGCAAACGGAAACAGCAAACCCGAGCCCGGCAGATCTTTGGCGTGGTCACCCAGATAGCGCTTGTACACGTCCAGCGCGGGCTCACCATCGAGTTCAAACAACACATTGGCGTCGCTGCGCGTGACCTTGCGGGCCGGGCCAAACGGCGACCAGCCACCAAACGAGCCGTGAGAAAAGCTCAGGTCATCACCGTAAAGGCCGATGCACACCAATTGGTCGTTGCTCACCCCATTGCTGTTAAGCACCCAGGTTTCCTTGAACGCAGCTGCGTCACCAGCCAAGCCCCCGGTAATGGGAACGCCCGTGCCCACCACCTCGGTCATGCCGGCAATCAGTGAGCTGCCGTTGATGGCCACCCCTTGCCCGAGCACCAGCACCGCCCGCAGGCCGTCTTTGGGCAATTGCTGGGCCAGCCGATGGCCCGCCTCACGCGAGTCTTCCATGCCTTTGAGCGCGGTTGTGGACTCGACTGCTTTGGCTTTATCAAAGCGCACCGCAGTAACCACGCAAGTTCCGTCTGCCACGCCGTCAGCGCTGATCTCACCGGCGGTCGAACAGCCCACGCGAATCGCCTGCGAAAACATTGCCTTCAGGGGTTCGGCCACCTCTTTGAGCAAATCAATGGACGAAAACACCAGCAAAAAATTCGGAGCCGTGGCGCGGAGTTTTTCGAGTTGGGCCGTCATGTCCTCGGGCCGGTTGAACATTACTTGAGTCACTTGCATTGCGAAATTTCCTTGTGGTGGGAGAGCTGTGAAATCGACGCCAAAATGATGTTACAACTTCTGCACAAAACTGTACTGCGCACGCAAGACATTTTTTTGAACCTTGCCCATGGTGTTGCGCGGCAGCGAATCCACAATGAAGCATTGCTTGGGAATCTTGAAATTGGCCAGCCTTGATTTCAGACTGGCAATGATCTTGGCAGGCTCCAGCACCGCACCCGGTTTGGGTATGACCAGTGCCACACCCACTTC
Organism: Candidatus Rhodoferax bjergmarkensis; assembly: GCA_016708345.1. Lineage (GTDB taxonomy): Bacteria > Pseudomonadota > Gammaproteobacteria > Burkholderiales > Burkholderiaceae_C > Rhodoferax > Rhodoferax bjergmarkensis. The sequence goes on along the minus strand of JADJFX010000002.1, from coordinate 212,729 downwards.
GCCAAAATCAGCGTGCGCAATGCCCACCACCGCACTTTCCGCCACGCCTGCCAACTCGTTGATGCAGGCTTCAATTTCGGCCGGATAAACGTTGTAGCCACCGCTGATGATGAGGTCTTTGCTGCGCCCCACAATCGTCACATAGCCCTGTGTGTCGATCATCCCCACATCGCCGGTTTTGAAAAATCCGTCCTCAGTGAATTCTTCGGCCGTCTTCTCGGGCATGCGCCAGTAGCCCTTGAACACATTGGGGCCGCTGACCTCAATGCCGCCCACCTCACCCACGGCCACCCCATGCCCCTGCTCATCCACAATCCGCAGACTGACACCAGGCAGCGCAAAGCCCACCGTGCCACCTAGGCGCTCGCCTTGCTGCGCGTCATAGGGGTTGGAGGTCAGGATAACGGTCTCACTCATGCCGTAACGCTCCAAAATGGTGTGCCCGGTTCTGGCCTGCCATTCCTTGAAAGTGTCCAACAACAAAGGGGCTGAGCCAGAGATGAACAGCCGCATGTGGCACGCCGCCTCCTGCGTCAAGCCAGGCTCGGCCAGCATCCGCACAAAAAGCGTGGGCACGCCCATGAAGACTGTCGCCTCGCGCATCTTTTGAATCACCCATTGCGGGTCAAAACGGGCCAGCCAGATCATCTTGCTGCCATTGAGCAGCGCCCCATGAATTGCCACAAACAAGCCGTGAACATGAAAAATCGGCAAGGCATGAATCAGCACATCACCACCCTGCGCTTGCGTGCGCCAGCCCCAACAGTCCTTGAGCACCAGCGCGTTGCTCAGCAGGTTGCCGTGGCTCAGCATGGCCCCCTTGCTCAGGCCCGTGGTGCCGCTGGTGTACAAAATGGCGGCCAGATCATCGGCATTGCGCGTGGCCACCGTATGCTGGTCAGCGCAATATGCGGCACGCTCCAGCAAGGAGCCGGTTCGGTCTTCCCCCAGCGTGAAAACATAGCGTGTGCCCGCCTTGAAAGCGATCTTGCTGACCCAGCCAAAATTTGGCCCGCTGCACACCACCACCGCCGGCTCGGCATTGCCAATAAAGTAGCTGATCTCGCCGCTTTGGTAGGCAGTGTTGAGCGGCAAAAACACATAACCGGCGCGCAAGGTGGCCAGGTAGAGCATCAGGGCTTCGACCGATTTTTCCACCTGCACGGCGATGCGCGCGCCTGTGGGCAGGTCCAGCGACGCAAACAGATTGGCCATCATGGCGCTGCCACGCTCCAAGTCGCGCCAGGTATAAAACAGGCCGCTGTCGGTCTCTACCACCACCGCGTCCAAGTCCTGGGGAAACGCCGCACGCAGCGCCGTGTAGAGATTGCCGTTAACTGCCGGGGGAAAATTCTGAGCTTGCATACCAGTTCAATCCTCAAAATGCGGGCTTGCGCTTCTCCAGAAACGCTGCAATACCTTCCCGGTGCTCGTGACTGTCGGCATAGGCGTAGGCCTGATCCAGAAAATTCACTCCTGTATTCATAGCATCTTGCGCACTGTTTATGGGCGCAAGAGGGCTCATCAAGGCCCTTAAAGTGCGCTTGTTGAGCCTGGCGGCCTGGGGTGCCAAAGCCGCCATGCGCCGGGCGCTGGCCTGCGCTTGGGCAGCGACCTCCCCGTCAGGCAAGAGCTGGCTGAGAAAGCCGCCAGCGTGCATGTCGGCCGCACTGAACAGCGCAGCCTCCAGCAGCATGTGGCGTACCGTGCGAAGGCCTAGCTCGCGCGCCAGCAAGGCGGTTTCACGCGGTGCCATCGGAAAGCCCAGTCTGGCAATGGGTGCCCCAAATTTGGCGGCGCTGCCCGCCAGCCGCACATCACAGCAACTGGCAATTTCCACACCGGCCCCCATGCAGTTGCCTTCAATCTGCGCCACGATGGGCACATCGCAATCGAGCATGGCCTGCAAACCAGGCCACACCACGTTTTCGTGAAAGTCGCGCAGGGTGGACTCCTGAAACCGGAAAGCTGCGTATTCAGAAATGTCGCCACCCGAACAAAAGTTGCCGCCCTCACCCAAAATCAGCACACAACGCACCTCGGCACTGTGCTGGATGCCCTCAAAAACCGAGCGCAATTCACGCCACATGGCAATGGACATGGCGTTGAACTTGCCCGGATGACACAAGGTAACCCACGCCACATCCGCCTGCTGCTCCCACTGAACGACTCCAGCCATGCTTTTTGCCCTTTTTTCACTATATTTTTGATAGCTGCTCGCGCACACAGAACGTGCGCAAAAGCCTTATTTCTTTAGTAAAGTTTTTGCCAGTGGCGGCTGCCGACCAAACCACCACCAAAGCCCGAGCCCTACCACCATCATGGGCACACACAGCCATTGCCCCATGCTCATGCCCAGCGACAACAGCCCCAGGTGTGCATCGGGCTCCCGGAAAAATTCAGCGATAAAGCGAAACACGCCATAGCCCAGCAGGAACATGGCCGCCACCTGCCCCGGCCGCCGCTCATTGCGGGCGTAAAGCCACAACAGCGAAAACAGCAACAAACCTTCCAGCAAAAACTGGTAAACCTGCGAGGGATGGCGCGGCAAGTCACCGGCACCCCGGAACACCATACCCCAGGGCAGAGACGGGTCGGCCAGACGCCCCCACAATTCCCCGTTGATGAAGTTGCCCACGCGCCCCGCGGCCAGGCCAGTGGGCACGCAGGGTGCCACAAAATCGGCCACTTGCCAGAACGGCTTTTTACGCGACAGGGCAAACCAGACCATGGACCCAATCACGCCCAGCATGCCGCCGTGAAAGCTCATGCCGCCTTGCCAAACCGCAAAAACCTCCAGCGGGTGCGAAAAATAATAGCCTGGCTTGTAAAACAGGCAGTAGCCAATGCGCCCGCCCAGGATGACGCCCATCACCCCCAAGAACAAAATATCTTCAACATCTTGCCGGGTCCAGGCATAAGGTTCGGCAATCGAGACAAAAGGCTGGTGACGCAGACGCAGGTTGCCCAGCCACATGAACAGCGCAAAAGCGGCCAGATAAGTCAGACCGTACCAATGGATCGCCAAGGGGCCAACTTGCAGGGCGACGGGATTGATTTGAGGATGAATCAGCATGGACGGTATTGTGCACGCAGCTTGTACATGGGATGGGGTGCCGTTCAGTTCCGCGTTATTATTCCGGACATGGCATCTAACCCACTACTTCTCCCTTCAGTGCGCTGGTCACTTTGTACTGCACTGATCACCGGTTTTTTTGCACTTCAAGCTGCTGCGGCCGATAAGGCGGCCTGTGCGGGAGACGATGGCAAGACCCGTCAATCTCAAACGGCCTGCGCCAAACCCGACGGCAAAGAAAAATCACACCCCCCGGCGCAAGGTCAGCAAGCAAAGCCCGGGCAGCTGACGCTTAAATTCAAAGTAAGCCGGGAAGAACCCAGCGACCTCGCTGAACCTGCGGAACGTGAGAACAGCCAAGCCCCGGCAAGCACGCAGACGCCGCAGCGGCAAGAGGACATGGATTCCTCCATGTTTCGCCGCTAGCTGACGGCTTGGCGAGCTGCCTGACGTTTTAACGCCGTTTCTTGCTTTTATTCAAGGTTCCGAGCGCCTCGCGGTTGGCATCAATACGTGCCTTGACGCGCGCATTTTCGCGCTCCATCGCCTTTCTTTTGGTGTAACCAGAAGCATCTGCCCAAGTCCACCAAACCACCGCCAAGGCAAATGGGGCCAACACAACCATCCAGTCCCATGTCGCCACCGGTGCGATTTCAAGATATTTCATGGCCAGCAAAATCAGCCCAAGTCCGAGGAAATACATCACACACTCCTGATAGTTTTCAACTAGGTTACATCAAATCGGTCACAAATATGTCACTAAATCAGCCACCAGCGATGCTTGTCAACCGCACTCATTACAATAGCGTTTGTTGACTGTAACCCAACCTTTAACCCAAACCACAAGGAAAATGATGAAACGTGCTCTCTTCGCTTTCGTAGCTGCTGCTTCCCTGACTGCTCCCGCATTTGCTGATGAAGCGCTTGCCAAAGCCAAAAACTGCATGGCTTGCCATTCAGTTGCCGCCAAATTGGTTGGCCCTTCGTTCAAAGACGTCGCCAAAAAATATGCTGGTCAAGCCGATGCAGCTGCCAAGCTGGAAGCCAAAGTCCTCAAAGGTGGCTCTGGCGTTTGGGGTGCTATTCCCATGCCGGCCAACCCACAGGCAAACGCTGCTGAAGTCAAGAAATTGGTCGCTTGGGTTCTGAGCCAGAAGTAATTCAAGTCAGAAAACCACCCTTTGCCGCCTACGCGGCAGACAGTTAAAAAGCCCGCACAAGCGGGCTTTTTAACATCAAATCGGCTGCCAGCGCGCTAAATACCTGCGCAAGTAGCTATTAAATAAATAGCATCAGTAGGTTTGCCCCAACTGCCCCAAAATTGCCGGGTTTTCCAGTGTAGAAGTGTCTTGGGTGATGGACTCCCCCTTGGCCAGCGAGCGTAAGAGCCGCCGCATGATCTTGCCGGAGCGGGTTTTGGGCAGGTTTTCCCCAAAACGGATGTCTTTCGGCTTGGCAAACGGACCGATCTCTTTGGCCACCCAATCGCGCAATTCTTTGGCAATCGCCCGCGCCTCGTCACCACTGGGACAGGGCCGTTTAAGCACCACAAACGCACAAATGGCCTCGCCAGTGACGTCATCCGGGCGTCCCACCACCGCAGCTTCGGCCACCAGTTCAGTTTTTGCCACCAGCGCGGATTCGATTTCAATGGTGCCCATGCGGTGTCCAGATACATTAAGCACATCGTCAATGCGCCCGGTGATACGGAAGTAACCCCGGTCCGCGCTGCGCACAGCACCATCACCGGCCAGGTAAATGGCACCGCCCAATTCCTCGGGAAAGTAACTCTTTTTGAACCGATCCGGGTCACCCCAAATGTTGCGAATCATTGAAGGCCAGGGCCGTTTGATGACCAGCATGCCACCAGAACCGTTGGGCACGTCGTTGCCCACCTCGTCCACAATCGCCGCCATGATGCCGGGCAGCGCCAGCGTGCAACTGCCAGGCACCAGGGGAGTGGCACCGGGCAGCGGGGTGATCACGTGACCACCGGTTTCAGTCTGCCAAAAGGTATCCACAATGGGGCAGCGCTCGCCGCCCACATGCTTGTAGTACCACATCCAGGCTTCCGGGTTGATTGGCTCCCCCACCGAGCCCAGAATGCGCAGACTGCTCAGGTCAGAACGGGCGGGATGAACCTTTTCATCCGCCTCAGCTGCCTTGATCAGCGAACGAATGGCCGTGGGCGCGGTGTAAAAAATGGAGCACTTGTGGCGCTCAATCATTTGCCAGAAGCGCCCCGCATTCGGGAACGTGGGCACACCCTCAAAAATAATCTGTGTGGCACCAACCGCCAGCGGCCCATAGGCAACATAGGTATGGCCGGTGATCCAGCCGATATCAGCGGTACACCAGAACACGTCTTGTGGCTTGAGGTCAAACGTCCAGTCCATCGTCAGCTTGGCCCACAAGAGGTAGCCGCCGGTGGAGTGCTGCACGCCCTTGGGCTTGCCGGTGGAGCCAGATGTGTACAGGATGAACAGCGGATGCTCGGCACCCACGGGCACCGGCGCGCAGTCGGTACTTTGCCCGGCCAGTGCTTCGGCAAAGGTCTTGTCACGCCCGGCCACCATGTTGCAGGCGGTCGCGGTGCGTTGAAACACCAAGACCGATTTGATCGCGTCGCAACCGCCCAAGGCCAGGGCCTCGTCCACAATGCTCTTGAGTGGCAACTCTTTGCCGCCACGCATCTGGTAGTTGCTGGTGATGACCGCAATCGCGCCCACATCAATGATGCGCTCTTGCACCGCCTTGGCCGAAAAGCCGCCAAACACCACACTGTGAATCGCACCAATGCGGGCGCAGGCCTGCATGGCAATCACACCCTCCAGCGTCATGGGCATATAAATCAGAACCCTGTCACCCTTCTGGATGCCCTGGGCCTTGAGCGCGTTGGCAAACTGACCGACACGGCTGAGCAATTCTTTGTAACTGGTCTGGGTCACCACACCGTCATCGGACTCGAATATGACCGCAGTTTTATTCTCCACCGGTGTGCCCATGTGCTTGTCCAGGCAGTTGGCCGAGGCATTAAGCTCACCGTCGTCAAACCATTTGTAAAACGGCACATTGGATTCATCGAGCGTCTTTGTAAACGGCTTGTTCCACAACACGTTTTCGCGCGCCCGTTTGGCCCAAAAACCTTCAAAATCCTGGTCCGCCTCAGAGCACAGCGCAAAGTAACCGTCCATGCCCGAAATGCGGGCAGACTTGACAAACTCGTCACTTGGCGTAAAGACGCGATTTTCAACTAACGTAGACTCAATGGCAGACTTGGGTTCACTCATGGTTTTATCTCCTGTGATTAACATTATCTCGCTGTGGGCAGGACTGTCGGGGCTTGCACTTACATACCACTGACTGACCGCCAACTGACAAGCCACCCGCTATGGCACCCGGCGTCGGTCACAGCAACTGCTGAATTGAAACCGTTTTGCAGTTGTTCGCCAATATTGGTTTTACATTTCGGCCTGCATCCTGGCTACGGGCTACGGGCTACGGGTTCATTGTGTAAAAAAGGAATTGAATGAAATCGAACACATCATTTTCAAACTGGCGCTCGGTGCGCATGTGGGAGACACGGGTGACGCGCAATTTGCGCCAGCAGCGCATGTTGTGGCTGCATGGCTGGTGTATCGGGCTGATCACTTTGCTGGTCACTTGGGGCGCATCGGCGCTGCAAATGCACTTGGGCAGCGAATCGTTGGCGCTGCGCTACCTGGTCTCCTTGGGCGTGGGCTACATCACCTACCTGCTCACGGTGCGTGTGTGGGCACAAGCCCTCGTGCGGCCCACGCAGGCCAATAACCAGATAGACGTTCCTGATTTATCGGGGCTCGACCTGTCCGGCGGCCATGGTGACTGCGGCAAAACTGCCGCGCCCGATGTGCACAGCGGTGGCGGCGGGGATTTTGGCGGCGGCGGTGCTTCAGGCGACTTTTCCGACAGCGCGGCAGGCTTGGCTGAGGGCATGGGTGAGTTGGCTGGAGGAGCCATCGAGGCGGCCGCCGGCAGTGATGAGGGTGCGATCGTGATCGTGCCCGTGGTTGCCGTGTTTCTGCTCGGCTGCACACTTTTCTTGGGAGCTGGCTCGCTGGTGCTGCTGTATTTTGGCTGGGAGGTGCTGCTTGCCGTGGCGGTGGAACTGGCTTTCTCCTACGCCACAGCGCGTACCGCCGTTCGGGTTTCGCGCGAAGGCTGGGCATTCGCCGCCGTGCGCCTGACCTGGAAACCGCTCGCCGGTGCCGTGGTCTGCGCCGTGCTGCTGGGCGCAACGATTGACTACTTCTTGCCAACAGCGCAGTCTTTGCCGCAGGCGCTCAAAATGATGGGGGCGACGCGGTAACCGTCTTGTATCCCCTCACGTCTTTGCACTTGTTCAAGCGTTGTGAACGGCTGTCGATTTCCGCTTAAACCTAAGCCGGACGAGCCGGAACCAAAAAGGCAAAAAAATCCTCGGTTGTGCGCAAGATTTTTGGACGTTCAGCCTATGCCCTTGTTTCTTGGGGAACGCCTTCCCGGCCTGTTGGGTTGGGATGCTGAGTAGTTACTAAAAATCGCCGCTTCCACCAGAAGCCAGTGACTCAAATTTCGTAATCTGCCGCAAGAAGGCCAGCTTGACGGTTCCGGTGGGGCCATTACGCTGTTTGGCAATGATGACCTCGGCCACACCCGGCTCTTTGCAAGCGTCTTTGGTGTAGTACTCATCGCGGTAAATGAACATGATGATGTCCGCATCCTGCTCAATGGCACCCGATTCGCGCAAATCACTCATCATGGGTCGCTTGTCAGGCCGCTGTTCGACGCTTCGGTTGAGCTGTGACAGGGCAATCAGGGGACACTGAAGCTCTTTGGCCAGCATTTTAAGGCCCCGAGAAATCTCACCCAGCTCAGTGGCCCGGTTTTCGCCATCATTGGTGGAGCCGCTCATGAGCTGTAAATAGTCCACCACGATCAAGCCCAGTTTGCCGCACTGACGCGACAGGCGCCGGGCGTTGGCACGCAGTTCGCTGGAGGTCAAACCGGCAGTTTCATCAATGTGCAGGGAAATGGTGCGCAAGCGTTCAATCGCCTCGGTCAGACGCGGCCATTCTTCATCGGTCAACTTGCCGGTGCGCAGATGGCTTTGGTCGATTCGACCAATCGAACCCACAATACGCACGGCGAGCTGCGCCGCGCCCATTTCCATCGAAAAAACCGCCACCGGAAGGCCTTCATTTAATGCCACATGCTCGGCAATATTGATTGCAAGTGCAGTTTTTCCCATTGAGGGACGTGCCGCCAGCACAATCAGGTCACCCGCCTGGAATCCGGCCGTCATGCGATCGAGGTCATAAAAACCGGTGGGCACACCTGTGACATCATTCGGGTTGTCGGCCATCTCCTGCACCCGGTCGAGCAGATCAACAACCAGCGTGTCCATACCCTGAAAGCCCTGTTTGGTGCGCGCGCCCTCTTCTCCGATATTGAAGATTTTTTGCTCTGCCTCATCCAAAATGGCCGCCACCGGGCGACCTTTGGGGTTGAAGGCATTGGTGGAAATTTCATCACTGGCACTGACCAGCTTGCGCAGGATGGAGCGCTCGCGAACGATCTCGGCATAACGCCGGATATTGCCCGCGCTGGGCACATACTGGGCCAGCGAGTTGAGGTAAGCCAAGCCCCCAATTTCCTCCGCCTTTCCTTGACTGCGCAGTTGTTCAAATACCGTGATGACATCGGCCGGCTTGGAGGCATTGACCAAAGTGCCAATAGCGCCGTACACCATGCGGTGCTCGTAACGGTAAAAATCACCGTCCGACAAGAGGTCACCGACCCGGTCCCACGCACCGTTGTCCAGCAACAGGCCACCCAATACACTGGATTCAGCCTCAATCGAGTGGGGGGGAATACGCAATTGGGCAACTTGGGCATCATGGCCGTAGTCATCGATCACAGGCGAGGAAAATGAAGAAAGTGCGGCAGACATGAGGTTTTCCTTGGAGCCTTGAATACTACGTCACAGGCTAGTCAGCGTCGAGTGAAACGCTGGGCACAAACTATTGACAAGCTGTGCACAAACTGTGGAAATGACACAAAAATTGTGTCCCAAAACAAAAGCCGCCGAGGCTTGGTAACCTCGGCGGCTTCCTTGAGGGATCCCAGTGATTTAAGCAGTTTCGCCGTAAACGGAAACTGTAATTTCCACAACCACGTCCGTGTGCAATGCCACACTGACCGTGCTGTCGCTGACAATCTTGATCGGACCATTGGGCATGCGAATTTGCGCCTTGGTCACTTTGTAGCCGGTCTTGTTCAGTTCTTCAGCAATGTCTGCATTGGTCACAGAACCAAATAAACGACCGTCCACGCCGGCTTTTTGCGTCAGCTTGCAGGTGGTACCCGCCAGTTTTGCGCCCAATGCCTGGCACTCAGCCAACTTGGCGGCTGCGACTTTTTCAAGTTCAGCACGGCGGGCTTCAAATTCCTGTTTGGCAGCCTCGGTGGCGCGACGGGCGCGGCCAGAGGGAATCAGGAAATTGCGGGCGTAGCCGTCTTTAACACGGACGATTTCACCGAGGTTGCCAAGGTTCACGACCTTGTCGAGCAGAATAATTTGCATGGTCGTAGTCCTTAGATCTTGTGCTGGTCGCTGTACGGCAGCATTGCGAGAAAGCGCGCGCGCTTGATAGCGGTATTGAGCTGGCGCTGGAAAATGGCACGGGTGCCAGTCAGGCGAGCGGGAATGATTTTGCCATTTTCGGCAATGAAATCGCGCAGCGTATCGATGTCTTTGTAATCGATCTCTTCAACGCCTGTCACTGTAAAGCGGCAAAAGCGCTTGCGCTTGAACAGCAGGTTCTGGGCTGGGCGCTTGGGGCGCTTGTCTTTGTTATTGAAACGTTTTGGTCCGGCCATGATGGACTCCTTAAATATTGTCGAATTCGTTAATCTTGTTGAAACTCTTGGATGTGAAACACAACATGCTTGCCGTTGCGAGGTGTCGCCAGAAAACCGTTGAATCTCCAGGCACTGCCTATGGCTTGCTTGACAAGCCGCTCGGCCATAGCACCAAAAGCCACCGCTTTCATTACCGCTTTAACCTGTCTTGTTTGCCCTGCTTCCAAAACGTCTGACTCATGTTCAAGTCTCATGTTCAATGCGGGCAATCCGGCAGGTGTGTAGCGCAGGGCGTCAATCTCGGCGATACAGGCAGTCAGAACAAGCTGGTTGGCAATAGGGTTCACACTCCTCGCTGGCGAACAGGTCTGCTCACCCGCTATCAGGCTTGGTACTCAGCCTGTTGCGACTTGCGGGCGTCCTCACGCTCAACAGTTTTCATCATCGAAGAAGGACCGGTATCGGCCTTTTTCTTCAAAACAGTCAGATGACGCAGAACTGCATCATTGAACTTGAACGCATGCTCCAGCTCGGTCATCACAGCCTGATCGGCTTCAATGTTGACGCACAGATAGTGGGCTTTGGCAAGCTTGTTGATCATGTAGACCAACTGGCGACGACCCCAGTCTTCAACGCGGTGGACTTTGCCACCACCGGCTGTGATCATGCCCTTGTAACGCTCCAGCATGGCGGGAACTTGCTCGCTCTGATCCGGATGGATCATGAGGATAATTTCATAATGACGCATTGATACTCCTTGTGGATGGCCCGAATGTGGGCAGAAAAAGCCACCCTCAGCGTCTAAATTGAGGTGTGGCAAGGCGAAGCCCATGATTATATGCCATTGGCAGCAACACTAACTGCGGTCATCCTCAACAGGTACAGCCGCAGCAAGGGGCAACAGACTCACCACCACAGTCACGAGCGTGCCGGCAAAAACCCCGAACACGCCGGCCGAAACGGGTTGAATCTCAAACCAGAGGCCGTCTCCACTCAATCCCAGCGCTGATCTCACGGGCGTGGAATTGACGGCCATATAGTAAATGGTCAATCCAAGCCCTGCGAGCATGCCTGCTACGGCACCCTGCTGTGTTGTCCTGGACCAAAAAATCCCCAGTACCATGACAGGCACAAACGCTGCACCCGCCAGAGAAAATGAAGCTGACACAAGGTGCAGGATGTCGGCCGGTCGCTGGGCTGCGACATAGGCCGCCGCAAGCGCTACCACCAAGAGGGCAAACTTTGACAACATGACCCGGCGAACAGCGCCGGTGGCATCACTGTCACCCCGATAAAAAAGGTCATGCGCCAGTGCATTGCCTATGGTCAATAAAAGGCCGTCCGCTGTCGAGAGGGCCGCCGCCAATCCTCCCGCAGCGACCAGCGCCGACACAACATAAGGCAAGCCACCCAACTCAGGCGTTGCCAGCATCACAATATCAGCACCCAATTTGAGTTCTGAAAACTGAAGAATATGGTCGCCATTGACATCACTGACTGAAATCAGCGCGGGGTCCACCTTAGCCCATTGAGCGATCCACGCTGGTAAAACCTCAAAATTTTGCCCCACCAAGTGGCTCATGACTTCAAACTTTACCAGTACGGCCAGCGCTGGTGCGGACAAATAAAGAAGGGAAATGAAAAACAATGACCAAACCACCGAAGTTCTCGCCTGTGCAACCGTTCGTGTGGTGTAAAAACGAGTCAGCAGATGGGGCAGGCCCGCTGTACCCACCATCAGACAAAACATCAAGGCCAAAAAGTTACGCCTTGAAACGTCAAACGCTTGTCGCTCCTCTTCACTTCCGTCAGGATTGCCCGCGAAAGGCTGGGCATGCGCGGGCATGCCGCCCAATGGCTTGGTTCGCTCCAAATTTTCCTGCATGGCACGCGTCCAGCGATCGCGCGCCATCACCACATCCTTGGGCAATGCAGCCAACTCTCGCTTCGCAGCTGAAATCAACCTTTCATCCGCATTTTCTTCGCTCAAGTGGCGAATTTTTTGTCGCAAGGCCTGACGATCCTTGTCAAGTTCGTTGGCCACATCGGTCAATTTCAATTGGTAAAACTGTGCCCGTCGCGCGTACTCTGCAATGACCTGCGCCTCCGCCGGAGAGCTGTTGAGGTGCCGCTCCAGTGCCGTAATTTTCTCAAGTTGCTGTCCGTAAACGAAGGGTGCCAGAGGATTACCAAGCTGTTTGTACGCCAGCCATGAGACGGGTATCAAAAATGCCAAGATAAGTACAACGTACTGGGTTACCTGTGTCCAAGTCACGGCCCGCATTCCACCCAGAAACGAACAAACCAAGACACCGCCCAATCCCAACAGAATTCCAACCTCAAACTGAACACCGGTCAACCGAGAGGTGATGAGCCCAACGCCATAAATCTGTGCCACAACATAGGTGAATGAACATAACACTGCAGCCAAAGCGGCGATCATCCGGGGCCAGCGACCGCCAAAACGAACCCCAAAGTAGTCGGGAACGGTGTAGAGACCTCGCTGTCGCAAATAGGGTGCCACCAGCAGTGCAACCAAGCAAAAACCGCCAGTCCAACCCAGGACATACACAAGCCCTCCTGGTTGAGCGGACGTACCGGAATAGCCTTGAAGGTACAGGCCTCCGGCCATGCTGATGAAGGATGCTGCACTCATCCAGTCAGCGGCGGTTGCCATGCCGTTGTACATGGCGGGAATGTTGCGCCCGGCTACATAGTACTCTGAAGCTTCTGAGGTGCGCGCATAGATGCCAATCACCGCATACAAGGCAAACGTGACAAACAGGAAAATGCCGCCAAGCCACGCTTTTTTAAGCCCCCACCACTCTGCCAATGACAGAACGAACAGGAAAACGATCAGGAACGCAACGTAAGTCGAAAATCTGCGATTTACCCGCTGGTCATAGCTCTTGTAAGCGGTATCGCTTTCAGACCCATCAACCTCACGTCTGTTGGCAACCCAGGCAAACACCGCCACGATGGCGATGAAAATAAACAAGCACCCTTGTGCAGACAACCAGTAACCCAAGGGCCAACCTGCGACAACCATCTGCAGATCGCGGGCAAAAAATACCACACCGAATGATGTGGCAAACCAAATAGCCAACAACCAGCCGTTCAACTTGAGTCCACCGGTTAACGTGAAAGAACGAACTTTCATGATCCGGGATGCTCTGCATTCCAAATCATGAAAGTTAGCGGCTCGAAGGAGCCTTTCCGCGCTGCAGTGCTCAAAGTCACCACGCCATGATCTCCGTGATGCAAAAAACCAACCGTGCCTGCAAGCGCCGCTGGCACCTACTCGGCCAGCTTCTGCCAGGTGGCCATCACAGAGTCCGGGTTCAGGGAAATCGATGAAATACCTTCGCGCATCAACCACTGCGCAAAGTCTGGATGATCGCTTGGGCCCTGACCACAAATACCAATGTACTTGCCCTGTGCCTTGCAAGCGCGAATGGCTTGACTGATCAGGGTGGTGACTGCGGGGTCACGTTCGTCAAAATCAACGGCCAGCACTTCCAGACCTGAATCACGATCAAGCCCCAACGTAAGCTGGGTCAGATCGTTGGAGCCAATCGAAAAACCATCAAAATACTGCAAAAATTCGTCCGCCAAAATTGCATTGCTGGGGATTTCACACATCATGATGACCTTGAGGTCGTTAATGCCGCGCTTAAGCCCATGGGCCGCCAACAACTCGGTCACTTTTTTGGCTTGCCCCAGCGTGCGGACAAAGGGCACCATCACCTGCACATTGCTCAGCCCCATGTCCTGTCGCACCCGCTTGAGCGCCTCACACTCCATTGCAAATGCTTCGCTGAAATCGACGCTGATATAGCGTGCAGCGCCACGGAAGCCGAGCATGGGATTTTCTTCTTCGGGCTCATAGCGACTGCCGCCAATCAGTTTTCTGTATTCGTTGCTCTTGAAGTCAGACAGCCGAACGATGACGGGCTTTGGCCAGAAGGCCGCAGCAATGGTGGCAACACCTTCGGCGACCCGGTCCACGTAAAAAGCACGCGGCGAAGCATGCCCTCTTGCCACCGACTCCACGGCTTTTTTCAAATCAGCATCGACGTTGGGATAGTCCAAAATTGCCTTCGGATGCACCCCAATGTTGTTGTTGATGATGAACTCAAGTCGCGCCAAACCGACCCCTTCGTTGGGCAACTGGCAAAAATCAAAGGCCAATTGCGGGTTGCCCACATTCATCATGATCTTGACGGCGATCTCCGGCATGACCCCGCGCTGCACTTCGGTGACTTCCGTTTCCAGCAAACCATCGTAGATAAAACCGGTATCACCCTCGGCGCAACTGACCGTCACCAGCATGCCTTCTTTGAGCACTTCACTCGCATGACCACAGCCCACCACAGCGGGAATGCCCAGTTCACGCGCGATGATGGCGGCGTGGCAAGTTCGGCCCCCGCGATTGGTCACAATTGCAGCAGCCCGCTTCATCACCGGCTCCCAGTTGGGATCGGTCATATCCGTCACCAAGATGTCGCCAGGCTGCACCTTGTCCATCTCGCTGATGTTGTGCACGATGCGAACCGGGCCCGTTCCGATCTTCTGGCCAATGGCACGACCCTCGACAATAACGGCACTTTTGCCTTTAAGTTTGTAGCGGTACTCGGCCTTGTCAGCCCCTTGGCTTTTCACGGTCTCGGGACGCGCCTGCAAAATGTAAAGTTCGCCATCCAGACCATCCTTGCCCCATTCGATGTCCATGGGCCGACCATAGTGCTGCTCAATCACCAACGCGTAGGAAGCCAGCTTTTCCACATCCGCATCGGTCAATGAATAACGGTTGCGAAACTCGGCTGGCACCTCCGTCGTTTTGACCAACTTGCCACTTGCGGCTTTTTCGTCAGTTGTCGTGAACTGCATCTGGATCAACTTGGAACCCAGGCTGCGACGGATCACGGCGCGCTTGCCGCTCTTTAGCATCGGCTTGTGCACATAAAACTCGTCAGGGTTCACGGCTCCCTGCACCACAGTCTCCCCCAGCCCATAACTTGAAGTGATGAACACAACATCTTCGAAACCGGACTCGGTGTCAATGGTGAACATCACCCCAGCCGCCCCGATGTCTGAGCGAACCATTCGCTGAATACCGGCGCTCAAAGCCACATGTTCGTGCGCAAAACCCTTGTGGACACGGTAGCTGATGGCGCGATCGTTGTACAAAGAAGCAAACACCTCTTTGGTCTTGTGCAGTATTTCGTCAATGCCGATGACGTTCAAAAAAGTTTCCTGCTGACCCGCAAACGAGGCATCCGGCAAATCTTCAGCTGTCGCCGACGAACGCACCGCAAAAGAAGCCTGCGCATTGCCAGCGCTCAGCGTCACGAATGCGTCGCGAATGGCCTGCTCCAGATCGGCCGGCCAGGGCTGCGCTTCGACCATGGCGCGAATTTCGGCACCAACCTGCGCCAAAGCCCTCACATCTTCCGTGTCCAGGGTACGCAGGCGCGCGTTGATCTTGTCTCCAAGACCACCAAAAGCCAAAAAATCGCGAAATGCGTGTGCCGTTGTTGCAAATCCAGTGGGAACCTTCACGCCAGATGGGAGATTCGAAATCATCTCGCCAAGGCTGGCGTTCTTTCCGCCCACCACCTCAACATCGGTCATTCTCAGGTTTTCAAACGGAACGACCAATGCGGTCGAATCGAAAAGTGCAGACATGGGACAAAGCTCCAGAAGTTAAAAGCGGGTTGACATGCGAAGCCAGTGATTCTGGTGAACTGGCAACGCTCATGCGAACTGTCATACTTAGGTATTTTCCTGACGGATAGTACAGTGCATGAAGGAGTTGAGACAATTGAAAGCGATTGTAGGTCCGGTGTCTGATCAAAAAAAGACACGCCGTGCAGCAGTTGACACCCCAGCGAGGCCCTGAACACCATGCCAAATCGAAGTGTGTTTTTTGTATCCGACGGTACAGCCATCACGGCAGAAACTTTTGGCACCGCCATATTGGCGCAATTTGAAACCCAATACCGGCACATTCGTCTGCCCTTCGTCGACTCGGCCGACAAGGCCCACCAAGCCGTGCGCCAGATCAACCACGCGGCCTCCATCGACGGCAAAAAGCCCATTGTTTTTACGACATTGGTGAACATGGAAGTTCTCAAAGTGCTGACCGACGGTTGCCAAGGCATGCTGCTAGACATGTTTGGCACCTTTGTCCACCCGCTTGAAAATGAACTCCAAGTCAAATCCCACCACCGTGTGGGTCGTTTCAGCGACGCCAGCAAAAGCAAAGAATACCAATCCCGTATTGAAGCCATCAACTTTTCGCTGGCGCATGACGACGGCCAATCCCACCGCGACCTCGAACACTCGGATGTCATCTTGGTCGGAGTCAGCCGCAGTGGCAAGACACCAACCTCGCTTTACTTGGCCATGCAATACGGCCTCAAGGCATCGAACTACCCCTTGATTCCGGAAGACTTTGAACGCAGGCATTTGCCACCGGCCCTCAAACCTCATCAAAACAAGATTTTTGGTTTGTCGATTCAACCTGAGCGCCTGAGTGAGATTCGCAATGAACGACGACCCAATTCACAATACGCATCGCTGGAAAACTGCCGTATGGAAGTGAGTGAAGCAGAAGCCATGATGCGCCGCAGTGGCATCCGCTGGCTGTCCACCACCACGAAATCCATTGAAGAAATCGCCACCACCATCTTGCAGGAAATCAGGCCGGAGCGCCTTGTGTATTGATTCTTCAAAGCACGGCCCAATGGTTGTCAACCGCCATTGCCGATGGCCATTTCAAATAAGCCGGTGCCAGTGTCGGGTGCCAACGCCCCAAGCCTCTGGCCGCCGCCAACAATACACTTTGCGACAGTGCATTTGAGCCCCAATGTGCCAAGGCACCGACTTCCTGCAAGTTGGCCACCGCGACCAAATCGGCTGGTGCCTCGGGCGACCACTGCACAGCAATGTTGGTGCGCTGGCAACTGAGTACAAAGCCGCCATCCGGCCCGGCCACGATGTCGCCTGCATAGCCACCACCGGCTGGCACCAGAGTGGGCGTACTCAAGGTTTCACCGTCCCACACTGCCAGCACCGGCGAGCTTCTGCGCTGCATCAGGTCGTCGTGCTCATTTTGCAAGGCAATGCCGAGCAGGCGTTTGCCCTGCCTTGGCGTGCCAGGTTCACCTTGCGGATGACTCCAGGCCAGATGGCGCATACCCAAACGTGAATCTTTCAAACGCCATTGGCCCAAGCGCTCACCCGTCACCGGATCAAGCCGAACCAGGGACGAATCCATCAAGTGAAGATCGCGCTTTTTATCTCCCTGCGCTCTGAAAATGCCGCCATTGGCCACCATTAGGGCACCCTTTTCATCGATCAGCAACTGATGGGGTTCCACGCCGTGCGTGCGCCACTGGGCCACTTTTCGAAGACTGCGCCATTCGCGAACCGCCACCCAGCCCTGGCCGGACAGCGGATCGGTTTCCGTGGTGTAAAGCCACTCGCCGTCAAGACTGGCACACAGATGTCCGTCCAGCGTGCGCCCTTCGGGTTCGCTTTCCATCTTGTGCCACTGCACGATCTGACCAGCTGCATCACAGCGCACAAGCCACTTGCCCGGGCGACTGGCCACCGCCACAAAACCACCATCGGCCTGCGCCATCAAACCGTGGGCGCGGCTTGGCACCGCCACTGCCGCCTTCACCTGAACCAACCCAGCCGCCCAATCGGCCTGCAACAGGCCCACAAAATCACCTGAAGCACCAGCACTGCTGCGCCATGCTGCAGCCAGCACCACTTCATTAATTTGCACACGGCCCTGTCCACCCGGCAAGGGCAAGGAAGTTGTTGGTGCAGTGCTTGGCGCTGATACCTGGGCAACCGCAGCGCCAGGCAACAGGTACGCGGCCAATGTCACAGAAGCCAGGTTCAAGAAGTCACGCTTTTTCATCATTTATTCCAGCAAACTTAGATGATCAAATTCTAAATGACAACGATTCGCATTTATAATTGACTTGCAATTAATTTTTCAGCCAGCCACAGTGCGCGCAGTTTTTGCGTTTGCAAACGAAGCCAGCCAGCAACTCACTGAACCCGATCACCTCCATGTCAAAGCGCTCAAAATTTAAGAAAAATCAGGCCTTTGCGCACATCCACTGTGCGCAAGCAGCTATATATTCAATAGCAAAATCAACACCTTTGCTGCCCTTGGGTGCCCTGCTGATGGCGGGTTCCATCAGTGCCATGGCCCAGCAAACGAGCGACAGCCCAGACAAAACGCTCAAAACCGTCGTGGTCAAGGAAAAAGCCCAGGCCCCAGAAGGAAAGGACGCCTTGCGTGCCACCACTTCAACCATCGGCAAGGGCAAACAACTGCTGCGCGACATTCCGCAGTCTGTGACTGTTGTGACCGAGAAGCTGATCGACGACCGCAACCTGGACACAGTCAAAGAGGCACTGAAAAACACCAGCGGCGTTTCTTTCCTGGCCGCTGAAGGCGGTGAAGAAGACATTCGCCTGCGCGGCCTGTCTCTGCAAGCCACCGGTGATATCTTTATAGACGGCATGCGCGACCCCGCTTTTTACGAGCGTGACACCTTCAACCTGGACCGTCTGGAGGTCATGCGTGGCTCGGCCTCCATGCTGTTCGGGCGCGGCTCCACCGGCGGTGCTGTCAACCAGGTGAGCAAACAGCCCAGGGCCATCACCGAAAACGAGGTGTCTGCCACGCTGGGCAATCACAACTATTACCGTTTTACAGGGGACTTCAACCTGCAGACCGGTGAAAACGCGGCCTTGCGCATCAACGCCATGGCCACCAAGGCGGATAACAACGGTGCCGGCAGCAGCCTGGACAAAAAGGGCATTGCCGCCACCTACCGCTTTGGCATTGGCACCACCGATGAGTTTTCGGTCGGACTATACGACCTGCAAAACGACAATGGCATGAATTACGGCATGCCATGGATCAAACCCACCGCCAGCGCACCTGTGAGCGCCACCACCATCAATGACAAGCTCGACCCCAGTGCCTATTACGGCATGGCCAGCGACTACAACGGCGGCAGCGCCAAGCACCTGTCAGCCAGCCACACCCACCGTTTTCAGGACGACAGCGAGCTCAAAACCAGCATCCGCAAAGGCAGCTATACCCGAGACCAGCGCGCCGGCACCGTGCGACTGTGCCAGCGCACAACCAACGCCACCACCGGCGTCGTCAGCAACCCGCAATGCCCGACTTCTGTCGCACTGGACACCTTCAGCAACAGCACCATTCTGACCCGTGGCACCAACCTGAAAATTCAGGACTTGGACACGCTGTACCTGCAAAACGACTACAGCGCCAAGTTCAAGGCGCTGGGCTTTCAACACCACGTGCTGGCCGGTGCCGACTACGCCAGCGAAAAACGCCAAGTCTATGGTGCACGCACGGCTTCCCAAGGCGGGGTCACCCTGACCAAACCGGCCACCCTGGCAGGCAATCCGAATGATGGGGCGAGCGTCAACGAATCTGCCCGTGTGTTGTACCAAACCAATCAGTTCGACTCTAGAGGTTATGGCCTGTATGCGCAGGATCTGGTTCAGGTGGCACCCAACTGGAAGCTGCTTGGCGGGCTGCGTTACGACAACCTGTTGGGAGACTACAGCACCTTTGCCATTCCCAACAATGCAGCAGGCCCGGTCACCACCACCAGCTACACCATGAAGGTGTCTGAAGTCAGCAAACGCGTGGGCGTTTTGTACCAACCCAACGAACTTCACTCCTACCATTTCTCAGCCGCCACCTCGTTCAACACCTCGGGGGACGCCTACTCGCTCAGTGCGGCCAATGCCAACATCCCGCCGGAGCAAAGCATCAACCTGGAGCTGGGTGCCAAAATTGACAGCGCCGACAAGCGCTTCACCGCCCGCGCGGCGCTGTTTCAATCCACCAAGCTGCACGAGCGCAACACCGACCCGCTGGTCAACTTGGTCACCCTGTCGGGCAAGCGCCATGTGACGGGACTTGAGTTGGACATGGCAGGGCGTCTCACGCCCCAGTGGGAAATCTATGGCTCCTATATGTGGATGCCTGAAGCCAACATTGATACAGGCGTGGCTGGCTCCGAAGGCCAAGGCACCCGCCCTTCCCTCACCCCGGTACACAGCGGCACCGTGTGGAACACCTACCAAATCAATTCCCAATGGCGCGTGGGCATGGGTGTCAATTTCCGGGGTGAACAAACGCCCATTCGCAACCCCGGTTGGACGGTGGACGGCTACGTGACCGGCGATTTGCTGGCCGAGTACAGAATGAACGACAAGATCACTGTCAAAGCCAACGTGAGCAATGTCACCAACCGGCTCTATGCTGATGCGCTGTATACCGGCCATTACATTCCCGGAGCGGGTCGCTTGCTGCAAGTGAACCTGACGGCCAAGTTCTAGGCCTTGCCGGGTATGCATCGCCACATCACCATTGCCCTGGGTGTGCTCGTCATTCACATCGCTGCACTGTGGGCGATGCAAACCGGTCTGCTGCGTCGCGCAGTGGAGGTTATTGTTCCTGCTGAAATTCTGAGCGAACTCATTGAGCCACCCGCTCCCAAAGTCGTTCCACCGCCACCTTCACCCTCTGCACCCATCAAACAATCCATCAAGCAAACAGTGGTAGCCAAAGCCCCCATTCCTATGGAAACCGTGGAGCCGCAGCCCTTGGCCATCGCAGACCCGACACCTGCGCCCAATGCCCCGGTTGGCGCAATCGACCCACCGCCCGTGGTGACGCCGGTTGCAGCCCCTGTAGCCCTTGCGCCACCCGCCCCGGCCCGGGTGGAATTGCCATCCAGCGACGCGGACTACCTGCAAAACCCCGCACCACCCTACCCGCCCTTGAGCAAACGGCTGGGCGAGCAAGGCAAGGTGCTGGTGCGCGTGCTTATCGGCGTGGACGGCACGGCACAAAAAGCTGACATCAAGCAATCCAGCGGCTTTGAGCGGCTGGACCAATCCGCCTTGAGTACCGTTTTGCACTGGCGCTACGTGCCGGGCAAACGTGCAAGGGTGCCAGAGGCCATGTGGTTCAACGTGCCCATCAACTTCGTTCTCGAATAATTTTTGTAATTTTTTGGAGTGTTTTCATGAATTCGCAACTTGGCCTCATCAACGTCTGGACTCAGGGAGACTGGGTCACCAAAACCGTGGCTTTGCTGCTGCTCACCATGTCACTGGCTTCCTGGATGGTGATCATCATCAAGGCGCTGGACGTTCTTAAATACAAAAAACTGGCCAAAGGCGCGGAAGACTTCTGGCACAGCGAAGACCTCGCCACTGGCCTGGTGCAACTGGGCGGTGACCAGGGCAACCCGTTTCGCCAGTTGACACTGGCCGGGCGTGAAGCCACCGCCCACCACCGCAACACCAAAGCCCAATTGCACGACACACTGGACGTGAGCGACTGGGTGACCAGCAGCCTGCGCAATTCGATTGACGACAGCACGGCGCGTCTGCAATCGGGACTGGCTGTACTGGCATCGGTGGGCTCCACAGCCCCCTTTGTCGGACTGTTTGGCACAGTCTGGGGCATTTACCACGCGCTCCTCGGTATTGGCGTGGCCGGGCAAGCCACGATTGACAAGGTGGCCGGCCCGATTGGCGAGGCGCTCATCATGACCGCTTTGGGGCTGGCGGTGGCGATTCCGGCGGTGCTGGGCTACAACGCGCTGGTGCGCGGCAACAAGTCCATTTTGACCAAACTCAATCGCTTCGCCCATGACTTGCACGCCTACTTTGTGACCGGTGCCCGCGTCAGCAGCGGCGACGGAAAAGTCGTCCCCATGAAGAAAGGCTAGAAGATCATGGCTTTTGGAACCCAGGACGAAGCCGACGAGGTGATGAACGAGATCAACATGACGCCCCTGGTGGACGTGATGCTGGTGCTGCTCATCATCTTCATCATCACCGTGCCGGTGATGAAACACGCTGTCAACGTGGACCTGCCGCGTGCCACCAACCAGGCACAAGACACCAAACCACAAACCATTCGCCTCAGTATCGATGCGCAAGGGCTCTATTACTGGAACGAATCCAGGGTGGACGAGGCGAACCTGTCTGAGATGCTAAAAAACGAAGCAGCGAAAACCCCGCAACCAGACCTGCACATTCGCGGCGACCGGGACGTGCGTTATGAGCGTGTGGCCCAGGCTATGGCCAGCGCCCAGCACGCAGGCCTGCGCAAGATTGGGTTCATTACAGAGCCGAAGAACTGATTGCAGGGTTGCATGATGCGAATTACGACGCCACCGCCAGCTCAGTCAAGTCTCCCCCCACTATTAACCAAAACAGAGTCGCACGCTGGAACTGGCATCTTGCAGAAAACTTTGAGCAGTGCTGATCTGCTCAAAGGTCAAAAATCAGTGGCCATTGAGCACGATGGCTTGTTCTACCGCCTGCAATTGACCAGGCTGGGCAAGCTGATTCTGACCAAATAAGGGATGCACAGGAACGAGGCAGGGTGCTTGAAAGGTCCGCCACCAACCCTGAAAAAGGCTTGCAGCGCATATAAAACCTGCGCAAACAGCTATCATATTTATAGTGAAAAACCAAAAAGTTCAGCCACCATCATTGAGTTTTTTGAGCTGGCGCATTTTTTCAGCAATGCGTATCTCCAGCCCCCGCTCCACCGGGCGGTAAAAACCGGGCTGCGCCATGCCATCGGGCAGGTAGCGCTCACCGGCTGCAAAGCCGCCCGCCTCGTCGTGTGCGTAGCGGTAGCCTTTGCCGTAGTCGAGCTGTTTCATGAGCTTGGTCGGCGCATTGCGCAGGTGCATGGGAACGGGGCGAGTGCCGTCTTTTTTGACAAACGCTTTGGCTTCGTTGAAAGCTTTGTAAACCGCGTTGGATTTGGCGGCCACGGCCAGGTACACCACGCATTCGGCCAGCGCCAGTTCGCCTTCGGGTGAGCCCAGGCGCTCGTAGACTTCAGCCGCGTCCAGCGCCAGCCGCAAGGCACGCGGGTCGGCCAGGCCAATGTCTTCGCTGGCCATGCGAACCAGTCTGCGCGCCAGGTAGCGAGGGTCAGCGCCGCCGTCCAACATACGCACCAACCAGTACAGTGCTGCGTCGGGGTCGCTGCCGCGCACGCTTTTGTGCAAGGCAGAGATGGTGTCATAAAACTGCTCGCCGCCTTTGTCATAGCGGCGCATGCGTTCACCCAGCACTTTGAGCAACCAGACATCGGTGATGTGATCGATTTTTTCCTGCCCCGCGGCTACGGTCAGCGTTTCCAGCGTGTTGAGCAAACGGCGGGCATCGCCATCGGCGTAAGCGACCAAGCGATCAATTGCTATGCTTTCAATAGCTTGTTGCGCAGGTTCCATAAGCGCTCTGGCTACTATTTGCCTTAAATCTTCTTCAGTGAGCGGCTGCAGCACATAGACCGCCGCGCGCGACAGCAGCGCCGAGTTGACCTCAAACGACGGGTTTTCGGTGGTGGCACCAATAAAGGTGAAGAGGCCGCTTTCCACGTGCGGCAAAAAAGCATCTTGCTGGCTTTTGTTGAACCGGTGTACCTCGTCGACAAACACCAGCGTGCGCCGGGCACCTTCCGTGCCTGCGCCCTGCCCTTGGGCAATCTGCGCCTGCTCGACCGCCTCGCGAATGTCCTTCACACCACCCAGCACGGCGCTGATGGTGATGAACTGTGCGTCAAACGCGTCGGCCATCAGCCGCGCAATGGTGGTTTTTCCGGTGCCCGGTGGTCCCCACAAAATGCAGCTGTGCGGTTGGCCCGACTCAAACGCCAGCCGCAGCGCCATGCCTTCGCCCAGCAAATGCTGCTGGCCAATAACCTCACCCAGCGACTGCGGTCGCAAGCGCTCGGCCAGCGGCACGGTGGAAGACTTGCCAGACATGCGCTACCCAGTCACTCGGCGCTTGCCGCTACGCCTCAATCCGGAAAAAGCTGATTTCATCGACCAAGGTCAGCGCCTGCGCGGCCAGGGTTACGGCCAGGCCCGAGGTCTGATTCGCCTTCTCGGCATTTTGGTGGGTTGACTTTTCGAGCGCCACCACGGCAGATTCGATTTGCCCGATGCCCTCACTTTGCACGCGTGTAGCTTGGGCAATCTGGTCCATCAACCCGGTAATACGCTCTGCATTGGTCACAATTTCATGCACCGTGGTGCCCGCCTTGGACACCACCTGGCTTCCGTTGTCCACCTGGGCAATACTCTCCGCAATCAAGGCCTTGATTTGCTTGGCTGCCGTGGCCGAGCGTCCGGCCAGGGCACGCACTTCGGTAGCCACCACCGCAAACCCACGCCCCTGCTCACCTGCGCGGGCTGCCTCCACGGCAGCGTTGAGTGCAAGAATATTGGTTTGAAAAGCAATGCCATCAATCACCCCGATGATGTCGCTGATCTTGCTGGATGACGACTTGATGCCCTCCATCGTGACCACCACCTGGTTGATCACCTCGCCGCCTCGCGTTGCGACGCTGGCATTTTCGTTCACGATGGCAATTGCCCCCTTGACCGTGTCAGAGGTCTGCACCACGGTACTTGAGATCGCACCCATGGTGCTGGCCGCCTCGGCCAAGCGGGTGGCGGCCGTCTCGGTCTGGTCCAGCAATCGGCGCGAAGCATTGGCAATGTCACCCGCGCCACCCTGCACTTCGGCCGCCCCCTGCAGCACAACGGTCACGATGCGCTGCAGACTCTTTTGCATGTCGCCCATGGTTCGCATCAACTGCGCCGCTTCGTCACTGCCCCATGGGGTGGTTACCAATGTGAGATTGCCATCGGTAATCTGGTTGAGGTGGCTTGAAACCAAGGCAAAGCCGCCTTTCACCACCTTGTAAAAGGCCATCATCATGTAAGCCGCCAACAGGGTGAAAAACAGTGCCGCCAGCAATTGCAGATAAAACTTTTGTTGCATCTGATGGATGCGTTGCTTCAGATGTGCATCCAGCCGGTCCATGACCTGGGTGACCAGCCTGTAATGCTGTTCCACCGCAGCATTGCCAAGCCCGGCGTAATCCGTGGCCACCGCCATCAGTGCATCACCCGCGAGGGTTTTCTCAACCGCAATACGCATCATGTCGGCTTTGAGCGTATCGCCCGTGTTCCCCAGCATATTGGTCGCGTCGGCATCTGCTTGGGTAGCCTCCTGCAAGGTCAACTGCACTTGATCGCTCAGGTGTTTTTGCAGCGCAAGCCACTCCATCATCCAGGCATGGCGCTGCGGGGTCATTTCTTGGCTTGACACAATCAGGGCACCCAAAGTGTGCAGCCGTGCAGTGTTTTCCAATCGGTACGGCCCGCTGTGGATCGCCACGCTGACCAAGTGGTGGGTCGAGGGGCCAGGATCGAGAGCCAGTTCAGAATGATTGGCAACTTCACGCACCACCTGCAAAAGCGCGCTCACATGATCGTTGTAAGCTTTCAGGGTCAGGTCCGCTGAAGCCGCCAACGGTGATTGCATGAGCGCCTGATGCCGGGCCTTCAGGGGCTCAACATGGCGTTTCAAATTGACCGCTTCCGACTCAGACTGATTGGCCTGCAACCGATCAAACGCCTCTTGGACGTTGCGTTGCTGCCCGGCCAGCTCAGCCGTACCTAGCACAGCAGCATGGCGCATGTTTTGTACAGCACGCACCAGCTCAAACAGGCCACGCTCAAAACCCAAGGCCCGATGCTCAGCGCGCACCCGGTCCATGTCTTGGCTCGCAGCCACCCACAAGTACCCCAGCGCCAGAGCCAGCGGCAGCACAAATGCCAATACTACAAGGGACGCCTGATTTTGAAACCTAAGGTCACGAATCAAACGCACCCCTGGGGACAACACCCCGTGGTAGCCAAAAATAGAGCGTTTTCCTTGGCCTTGACCACTGCGCTGCTGAATGGATGCCTCAGACACTGCCATACTCGATCCTCATGAACTGTCCACCGCGAACGTCTGATTATGTAACGTGAGCGATTTATTCATGCTGAAATTCCGCGCCACTATTGCGCATCCGCTACAGTCACGTGCTGTCCCCGCCCCTACCTCACACGACCCACTCACCGGAGTTTTCATGTACTACATTGTTGAATCTGACAAATCTTTCGACCAAGCCTGCACCGACCTGGACGCCGCCGTCAAACGCAACGGTTTTGGTGTATTGCATGTGCATGACCTGGGCACCACACTGCGCAGCAAAGGCATTGCATTCACGCTAGAGTGCAAGGTGTTTGAGGTCTGCAACCCGGCGCAGGCTGCCAAGGTGCTTGCCACCGACATGCGCCTGAACATGGCCTTGCCGTGCCGTATCTCGGTCTACACCGAACAAGGCCGCACCAAACTCGGCATGATTGGGCCCGAGACCATGCTCGGCATGCTCTCACCAGACCCGGCCCTGACCCAGATTGCCAAGGAAGTTGAGGCTGCCACCACGCTCATGATCAACGAGGCGAAGTAGAGAGCAGCCGCTATACCACTTAACGATAAAACGCTTCGACCTTGCCCTTGAGTTTGATCAGCAGCGGCTGACCCTTGCGATCGACGGTTTTTCCAGAGGGCACCTTGATCCAGCCTTCGCTGATGCAGTACTCCTGCACATCGAATCGATCCTTGTCATTGAACCGGATGCCAATATCTTGCTCAAACACCGCCGCCACGTGGTGTGGGCTGCGTGGGTCACAGGACAGGCGGTCGGGCAAAGGCTGCACTTGGGTGGTTTCGGTCATGGGAAATTCTCTTTAAAGTAATTTAAACAGGGGGGAATGTTTCGAATATTTGACACTAGGTTTTTCACGTTAAACACTTATTGCCGAATCACATCCGCCTTGGGCGGCGGCCTGAACTCAAAGCTGTTGGCATCAAGGCTCGCATTGGCCTGAAAAGCGCTGAACGTCAGCACCGAGCGCTGGCCAAAGCTGTCCAAAATCTCCAGCACCGCCAGATCAGCCACCTTGACGCCCACACGAAAGCCGACTCGAACGCTTTGCAGTTGGCCATCTCTGGATTTTGGGCTGGCTGCCACCCACTGCAGGCCGTCCTTGTCCGGCGCATCGACCAGTGTGAAATCGGCCTGCAAGGCGCGCAGATCGGGTGTGGCGGCAATCAAGGAGGCAGGGGTGGAGCCCAGCACTTGCGACTGTTTGCGGGCGGTCACCTGGTTCAGGTCCACGTCATACAGCCACAGCGTCTGGCCGTCAGCGACGATGCTTTGCTCGAACGGTTTTTTGTAGACAAACCTGAAACGGCTGGGCCGGGCAAACTCAAAAGTGCCGGTGGAAGTTTTGACCCGAGGCACCTGACCTTGCATGGGCGGCGAGGTCACCACCTGCGTAAAGTCAGCGCGACCAGTTTTCACGGTCCTGACAAAAATCTCAAGGCTTTCCAGACCGCTAGCGCGCACAGACAGTGCGCAAGCAGCTATAAATAAAATAGCAAATTGTTTCATGGTCTATCCAGTTGGGGTCAGAGCACATTTGCTACGCAAAGTGGTCTGACCCGCAAATTCATTCGATTCGCGCCGGCACCAGAATTTCACGCTGGCCGCTGGTGCTCATGGAGCTGACCAAGCCGGCGGTTTCCATGTCTTCCACCAAGCGGGCAGCGCGGTTGTAGCCGATTTTCAGGTGGCGCTGTACCAGCGAGATGCTGGCCTTGCGGTTTTTAAGCACCACTTCCACGGCTTGGTCGTACATGGGGTCTTTCTCGCCCCCGCCGTTGCTGCCGTCCATGCCCGGTTCACCCTCGCCATCGACGGTGCCACCCTCCAGCACACCTTCAATGTAGTTGGGTTCGCCCTGGGATTTAAGGTAGCTCACCACGCGGTGAACTTCTTCATCACTCACAAACGCGCCATGCACGCGAATCGGCAGCCCGGTGCCGCTGGGCATGTAGAGCATGTCGCCCATGCCCAAGAGTGCTTCGGCACCCATCTGGTCCAAGATGGTGCGGCTGTCAATCTTGCTGGACACCTGAAAAGCAATACGGGTGGGAATGTTGGCCTTGATCAGGCCGGTGATCACATCCACACTGGGGCGCTGGGTGGCCAGAATCAAATGGATACCGGCGGCGCGGGCCTTTTGCGCCAGCCGGGCAATGAGTTCTTCAATCTTCTTGCCCACCACCATCATCAGGTCGGCCAACTCGTCGATCACCACCACAATGTGCGGCAGATCGTCCAGCGGCTCGGGGCTCTCGGGCGTCAGGCTGAACGGGTTGTAAATGAATTCACCACGGGCTTTGGCTTCGTCAATCTTGGCGTTGTAACCAGCCAGGTTGCGCACACCCATCTTGCTGAGTAACTTGTATCGGCGCTCCATCTCGGCCACGCACCAGGTCAGGCCATGTGCTGCCTGACGCATGTCGGTGACCACGGGGGCCAGCAGGTGTGGAATGCCTTCGTACACCGACATTTCCAGCATTTTGGGATCGATCATGAGCAGGCGCACCTCGCGGGCTTCCGCCTTGTACAAGAGGCTCAAAATCATGGCATTGATACCTACTGACTTGCCCGAGCCGGTGGTCCCGGCCACCAGCACGTGCGGCATTTTGGCCAGATCGGCCACGATCGGGTTGCCCACAATGTCCTTGCCCAGTCCCATGGTGAGCATGGATTTGGCTTCGTTGTACACCTGCGAGCCCAGAATTTCGGACAGTTTGATCGACTGGCGCTTGGCGTTGGGCAGCTCCAGCGCCATGTAGTTCTTGCCAGGAATGGTCTCCACCACGCGAATCGACACCAGACTCAAGCTTCGCGCCAAATCCTTGGCCAAGCCAACAATCTGCGCGCCTTTGACCCCAGTGGCCGGTTCAATTTCGTAGCGCGTGATCACCGGGCCAGGCTGCGCCAGCACCACCTTCACTTCGACCCCAAAGTCCTTGAGCTTTTTCTCGATCATGCGGCTGGTCATCTCCAGCGTCTCGGGGGCCACAGTTTCCTGACGCAGCAAAGCGCCATCGAGCAAATCCACCTGCGGCAGCTTGTTGTCTGGCATCTCGGTGAACAGTGGTTTTTGTCGCTCCTTGGCCACACGCTCACTCTTGGGCACGTCCACCATCATCGGTTCGATCAGCACTGGCACGGGCTTGGGGTGATGGACGGCGACCTCCTCGCGCTCCTCAAACACCACCTCTTCGCGCTCACGTGCAGCCTGCTGGCCCAAGGCAATGTCCTGCGCCACTTCACGTTTTTCGCGCCGCGATTCAATCTGGAACTGGAGCCATGCACCCAGCCGCTCAACCACCTGCCCCCAGGAAAACCTGAACACCAAGCCCAGCCCGGCCAAACCCATCACAATGGCCACCAGTGCAGAGCCCGAAAAACCCAGCCACTTGACACTCCACGCGCCAGCCAAATATCCCAAAATACCACCGCTGTGCCCCGGCAAACGGGCTTCCAGGCTGTACAGGCGGGACCATTCCAGGGTTGTGCTGGCGTACAACAGCATGGCCAAGCCAAACCAGAACGCAGTCCGGCTGGCGGCAAATCTGGCAAATGCGGACGGTGTCGGCACGCCACTTTCCTGCGACGGAGTCAACAACTCACGCCCGCGCAACCACAGCGCAAAGCTGGCCAGCCAGGCCCGCAAACCTGCGCCCCAACACCACCAGACGGAGAAACCCAGCGCAAAATAGCTGGTATCGGCCACCCAAGCGCCCAACAGGCCCGCACGATTGAACACTGCAGAGCCACTGCCTGAAGTAGACCAAGCCGCATCCTGTGTCGAATAACTCGACAAGGCCAGCAACCAGAACATCAGCATCACAAAGCCGATGGTTAATCCGATTTCGTGGGCAAAACGCCACCAGCCCGAACGCGCGGGGGTGGACGGGGCTGCAGCGCGGGAAGAGGTCAGGGTATGGAGCGAATAGGTCATTAAAAAAACAGTACCCCCGGCATAGCGCCGAAGGAAGAAGAATACTTCAGGATTGACGTGAAAATTAGCGTGACTCTGCGCGACGTTCATTCAGCAAGATGGCACCACCGGTCAGGGTTTGAATAAAGCCCTGCTCTTCAAAATCGCGCATGACACGGCTTACCATTTCACGCGATGCGCCGACCATTTTCGCAAGGTCTTGACGAGAAATTTTTTCGTGAATGATTTTTTTATCACCCTCCAGCGTCGCACTCTCGATCAGCACATCAGCCACCCGGCCATACACACCCATCAGCGCCAGAGAACTGATTTTCTCGTCAGCCTTGCGCAGACGCTGCACCAGCCCTTTCATCACCGAATACGCCATGGACGCATTTTCTGCAATGCAGTGGGTGAACTCGGCACGTCCGAGCACCAACACATCGGTCTGAACCTCGGCCTGTACATTGGCGGAATGGGGGTCATTGTCAATCAAGCTCATCTCGCCAATATAGTCACCCGCCTTCAAACTGGCCAAAATCACTTCGCGGCCTTTGTTGTCGGTAATAACCACACGGGCTCGCCCCGCCAGAATAATAAACAGGGAGTTTGTTTTTTTCCCTTTTTCAACAATCATTTCCCCCCGCTTGAAGCGCCGTTTGGCCACCGCATCTGATAGCAGTGCACCCTGCTCCGGCGTCAACAAAGCAAAAAGTGGCACTCGGCGGATCAGATCCAGATTGGTCAACATTGCCATCGCATAATCCTTTTGGTGTGACAAACACCGGTTTCTTACAATTGCCCTGACTTTCGGGCTAATGATCATGATTCAGGATGCAAAGCATCCTCAATGCATGAAAGTTCGTTCTTTCAAGTTAAATTTCACGCTTAGGCCAGCTCCATGAGCTTGGCTATATTTGGCTGGCGCGTTGATTTTTCACGCTTTATGCTGAAATGTACACGGCGGGTCTTATTTTTCACAAAGGTATTTACGATGTCAAACACACGACACACCCGGGTTTTGATTCTGGGCTCCGGGCCGGCAGGCTACACAGCCGCCATTTATGCGGCCCGCGCCAATCTGCAGCCCTTGCTGATCACGGGCATGGCGCAAGGCGGCCAACTGATGACCACTACCGAGGTGGACAACTGGCCAGCTGACGTTCACGGTGTGCAGGGGCCCGAACTGATGCAGCGATTTTTAGAGCATGCCGAACGCTTCAAAACCGACATTGTGTTTGACCACATCAACTCAGTGGATTTCAGCAAGCGACCGTTCACTCTTACCGGTGACAGCGGAACCTACACCTGCGACGCACTGATCTTGGCCACTGGTGCCTCGGCCAAATACCTGGGGCTGCCGTCGGAAACCGCCTTCATGGGGCGCGGTGTGTCGGGCTGCGCCACTTGCGACGGATTCTTCTACCGGGATGCCGTCTGCTGTGTGGTGGGCGGCGGCAATACGGCGGTGGAAGAGGCGCTTTACCTCTCCAACATTGCGAGCAAGGTGTACCTGATTCACCGGCGAGACAAGTTCCGTGCCGAGCCCATCATGATCGACAAGCTGATGGATAAGGTTGCACAAGGCAAGATTGAACTGAAGACTTTTTCCACCCTTGACGAAGTGCTGGGTGACGCCACCGGCGTGACCGGCGTGCGCTTGAAAAACGTCAACACCAACCAGACAGAAGACCTGACCCTCAAAGGTTGTTTTATTGCGATTGGCCATTCACCTAACACCGAAATTTTCAAGGGCCAGTTGGACATGGAAGGCGGCTACATCGTGACCCAAGGCGGGCTTAAAGGCTTTGCCACTCAAACCAGCGTACCCGGCATTTTTGCCGCTGGTGACGTGCAAGACCATGTTTACCGCCAAGCCATCACCAGCGCGGGCACCGGTTGTATGGCGGCACTGGATGCGCAGCGTTTTCTGGAACAGGAATAGCCGACAAACCCGGCTATAATCGCAGGCTTTGCTGAAACTGGCTCGTGAGAGCCTAATATCAGCAATGACCGCCAAATCAACTGGCGGGGGGTGATGAAAGTTGCCCTTGGGTTACCGCCACCCTTTTTCTTGGCGAGGTCAGGCTAGAGCGAGATCAGGCAGGTCATTCATAAGGCCCGGTTGATCGCCAGTAATAGCCGTAAAAAGTATCGGAGTGTCCTGATGGCACGCGTATGTGAAGTAACGGGCAAAGGCCCCATGGTCGGAAACAATGTTTCCCATGCCAACAACAAAACCAAGCGCCGGTTCCTGCCGAACCTGCAATATCGCCGTTTCTGGGTCGAGTCTGAAAACCGTTGGGTTCGCCTGCGGATTTCGAACGCAGGTTTGCGTTTGATCGACAAAAACGGTATTGATTCTGTGCTCGCCGATCTGCGCGCACGTGGCCAAGCTTAAGGAGTAGCACCATGGCAACCAAAGGCGGACGCGAAAAAATCAAGCTGGAATCCACAGCAGGCACTGGTCATTTCTACACGACCAGCAAAAACAAAAAAACCATGCCCGAGAAAATGTTGATCAAGAAATTTGATCCCAAAGCTCGCAAACATGTGGATTACAAGGAAATGAAGCTGAAATAATTCAGCTTGGTTGACTGATTTAAAAAGCCCGCTTGATGCGGGCTTTTTTGTGGGTGAAATTTTTGCGATTGTATGCAAGTAAAAAAGTCAAAACCCGCATAATGGACACATATGGAGCAAGGAAATATGGCGCAATACAGGCAAGGCGTGCAAGACCGATTGCAATGGATTTTGCGCGGTATTGACGAGGCAAGCTGGGACTGGGACTTGGTTTCTGGCGAGGACTATTACGCACCACGCTGGTGGCAAATGCTGGGCTACGAGGTTGACGAACTACCCTCCGATGCTGATTTGTGGGCCACCATCTGCCACCCCGACGACACTGAAAAATTTGATGAGGCCTTCACCCAGGCTTTAAGCAGCGGCACCGAATTTTTCCAGCTGGAATACCGGCTTAAACACAAGCAAGGTCAATACATTTCTGTCCTGT
Organism: Candidatus Rhodoferax bjergmarkensis; assembly: GCA_016708345.1. GTDB lineage: Bacteria > Pseudomonadota > Gammaproteobacteria > Burkholderiales > Burkholderiaceae_C > Rhodoferax > Rhodoferax bjergmarkensis. The sequence goes on along the minus strand of JADJFX010000002.1, from coordinate 179,941 downwards.
CCAGAGCCTATATTGAACGCGATGCAAGCGGCAAGCCCATCAGCCTGTCGGGTGCCAACACCGACCTGACTGAACGCAAACGGGTTGAAGCGCAATTGCAGGAGAGTGAAAACCGTTACCGCGCCCTGATGGAGTGGTCACCCATTGGCATCGCCGTTTACCAGCGTGGCTTGATTGTCTATGCCAACCCGGCGGCCATGGCCATCCTGGGTGCCAAGGGTGACGCAAAGTTGGTTGGCACCCCCATCATCAACCGCGTGCATCCTGACTATCGTCAGCAGGTAATCGAGCAAATCCGGCTGGCATTGACCAAACACGCAAAAATCCCCCGGCACGAAGAAAAACTTCTTCGCATGGATGGCACCGCCATCGACGTCGACATCGAGAGCGCGCCCATCGTGCACTTGGGTGATCCGGCCGTGCAGGTCAATTTTCAGGACATCAGCGAAAAGAAACAGGCTGAAAACAAACTAAAAGAAAGTCAGAGCCAATACCAACAATTGGTTGAATGGTCACCTGTTGCGCTAGCGGTGCATCAAGACGGACTCATTGTTTACGTCAATCCGGCGGCTATTCGCCTGTGGGGAGCGGAGTCGGCCGACGAGTTGGTGGGCACCCCGATTGCGGCGCGTTTTCATCCCCAGTTTCATGCATCGGCGCTGGAGCGAATCAAAACGGTCCTGGAAAAAGGTCTTCCAGTGCCGCTTCGCCAGTCAAAATTTCTCAGGCTTGATGGACGCGCCATCGACATCGAAACCCAAAGCATGCCCATACTCTACCGGGGCAAACGGGCGATTCAAATCAACTTTCAGGACTACAGCTCACGACGGCAGATTGAACAAACCTTGCGCGAAAGCGAAGAGCGCTTTCGCACCCTCACACGTTTGTCTTCCGACTGGTACTGGGAACAAGATGAGAGCTTTCGATTCATCATGGTCAGCGGCAATGTCCTTGAGAGCACAGGACTCACCAGCCAGGCCCATGCAGGCAAGACCCACTGGGAACTGCCAGCGCTTAATCTGGTTGAAGCCGATTGGGAAGGTCACCGGGCAATCATCCAGGCGCACCAGGAATTTCGCGACTTTGAAATTCGACGCCCCGATCGCGATGGCCATGTTCACTGGGTGTCCGTCAGCGGTACCCCACTTTCGATACATCCGGTGAATTTCGAGGTTACCGCGGTATCGGACGCGACATCTCGGTCCATAAACAAGCGGTTGGTCAGATTCATCGGCTGGCGTTTTATGATGCACTGACCGGACTGCCCAACCGGCGGCTGTTGTTGGAGCAGCTCAAGAAGGCCTTGCAAATCAACACCCGGCGTCGTCAGTTGGGTGCCTTGCTGTTCATCGATCTGGACAATTTCAAAACCCTCAATGACACGCTCGGCCACGACGTGGGTGACGTCTTGTTGCAGCAAGTGGCCCAGCGACTGGTGGCCAATGTGCGCGAAGCCGACACCGTTGCCCGCTTGGGTGGTGACGAATTTGTCGTGATTCTCGATGATTTGGACAAGCACCAACTCAAAGCCGCTTCACAAGCCGATGCCGTGGGTCAAAAAATTCTCACGGCCCTGAACGTGCCCTACCAACTGGCCGGACGTGAACACCGCAGTTCGCCCAGTATCGGCATCACACTGTTTGGTGCCCAAGGCGAGGGAGTGGACGATTTACTCAAACAGGCTGACTTGGCCATGTACCAAGCCAAAGCGGCCGGTCGCAATACCTTGCGCTTTTTTGACGTAGGAATGCAATCCGAGGTTGACCACCGTGTCGCGCTCGAATCTGACCTGCGCGACGGACTGCAAGGCGGAGAGGAGTTACTGCTGCACTTCCAGCCCATCGTCCGGGTGGATGGCCGGGTCACCGGCGCAGAAGCCTTGGTCCGCTGGCAACAACCGCAGCGCGGCTTGGTCATGCCGGAGGACTTTATTCCCTTGGCGGAATCCACTGGCCTGATCCTGCCATTGGGCCGCTGGGTACTCAATACTGCGTGTGAACAACTGGCCGTCTGGGGTACGCGGGCCGAAACAGCGCAATTGACAATAGCTGTCAACGTCAGTGCGCGGGAGCTGCGCGAACCCGATTTTGTCGCACAGGTTAAACGAACACTGGGGCAAACTGGTGCCAACCCAAACCGCTTGCGGCTGGAACTCACCGAAAGCGTGCTCGCGCACAAGGTCGAAGACATCATTGTCAAAATGGCCGAACTCAAGGCCTTGGGCATTTGTTTTTCACTGGATGACTTCGGCACCGGTTATTCATCCCTGAGCTACCTCAAGCAATTGCCCTTAGACCTGCTCAAGATAGACCGCTCATTCGTACACGATGTGCTCACCGACCCCAACGATGCCGCTATTGCCCGCACCATCATCGCCCTGGGCCAAACTCTGGGTTTATCAGTGGTGGCGGAAGGTGTAGAAACCGAGGATCAGCGCACTTTTCTCATGAACAGCGGCTGCTTTGCTTACCAGGGCTATCTGTTTGGCGAGCCCATGTCGATTGACCAGTTCGACGTCTTCATGCGCACTTTCGGGTAACTTACCGACCTCTTGTTATGCTGTCTTCATAGCGGACTTGCGTACAAACGACACCATGAACGACCCGAAAATCAGCAAAAACTACGTGGTGTCCAAAGGGCCGGTTAACCGGCGCACAACACCTAATAGCTTGACTCCGACGACAAAAGAATCGCCCCTTGTGAAGGTTCGGGTGCAAATTGCCAAAGCCAGGCAGCGACTGGGAGTGCCGTTGTCCCAGCGCCTGACCGCCGAACACAGTGGCACAAGCCACAGAAAAAAGCTGAGCTTTGTCTCGATACTCCAAGCCATCGGCGGCACGGTCAGTGCCATCGGATTGATGTTGGCGCTGATTCAAGGCTCTGCGGTCATGGCAATCTTTTGCACTGCACTTGTTTGCGGATTTGGCGCATGGGCTTATTACAGCGCTCATGCAATGGGCAAAGATGCCGGGACGAGTACATTGGAAATGGCCCATCTGATCGATACCCGTGACATTGAGCTACTGGATCGGACGATGGAAAAATTGGCTGCCCAAGAGGGCCAGGCGACCGTGGATCGGCTGACCAACTTGAAAGAATCGATCACGCGCTGCATGGCACTGATGACCAGCACCCAGCTTGAGGGCAGCTTCTCAACTGAAGATCATCTTTACATCCGGGAATGTGTCCGCCGGTATATTCCCGATTCCATCAACGCTTGCTTGCAAATTCCACAGAAAGATCGCACAAGCCTGCTGATTGACGGCAGCAAGTCCGCCCTGGACTTGCTGCACGATCAGATGGACATGGTTCAAAACCAGCTCGAAATCAAGGAAAAACACCTCACGCAACTTGCTGGTGAGAGCTTGTTGCGACAACATCGATTCCTGGCTGCCAAGACCAACGCAAAATATTGATGTGAAAATTAGGCCGAACCCGGACGCGTATCGGGATCGGCCGACGCAGCCCTGGCCATCAAATCGGCTTCATGTTTGTCACGCACCGTTTTGGCCACCGTGAAAGTGCTGCTGACGAGAAACAGCCAGCTCACCACCATAAAGCCTTTCTGCCATTCGCCAATATTCATCCGCCACAACCCCCAAGCCGTCAAACTGAAGGCTGCTGCGAAGGCAATCCAGACCGTCATCACCCATGATGCCGTGTCAACCGCGCCCTCGCGGTTGTCGCGCACGGTCTTGGCGACCGCAAAAGAGGCGAACAGGCAAAAGAACAGCCCAATGGCCAGAAAGGCACGATCGAGCTCCTGCCCAGGCAGCGCCATCACGCCAATGCCACAGGAAACAACCGCAATGCCAAAAGAAATCCAGACCTGGGTACGCCAGCCCTGCGTATCGCGCTGCATCACATATTGAGTTGCCATCAAAAACTCCTGAAAAGTTAAAAATAAAAAACAGTGAAATCAGAGTGCGACCGGGCCGCTGATCGCCGCCTTGCTGGCCTCGCGCGCCTGGTTCTGGCGGGTGCGGTCAAGGTACTGGTCCGCCCGCGCCAGTTGCTCTTTGATGATGGCGTTGTTCTGCCCCATCACCTCAATGGACTTGACACGAAAATTGTCCATGGCATCCATGGCCTTGAAAGTCTGGTCAAACATCTCTTTCATTTTTTCAATTCCCAGCATGGGGTTTTGGGCAAACTGGGTGCTTTTGTCGACATGGATCCCCAACTGACGACCCGACTCGGCGACCAGGTTTTCAATCGAGCTGTTCACACCACCGAGCATTTCCATCACCTTGATTTGATTGCCGGTGGCGCGCGCCACGGTTTGCGCCACAGCCAGTGCGCTCATCCCGGTGGTGGCCACCCGGGTGCAGCCGTTCATCATTTCGCGGCCCGTTTTTTTCAGTACATCCAAGGCCAGATAACCGTTGGTGCACACCGCTTGCTGGGTCAGCATGTCCTGCAAATTTTGCCGGGCGTAGAACAAAACCTCTTGCGTCAGCGCCTTTGCCTTGATGGGGTCGGTGCTGTTCAAGGCTTCCACTTTCACCGCCAATCTGGCATCCAGCGTTTCGGCGAAATAAATGGCCCCCGCGAGCTTTTGCATGGCTTCCCACAACTTGGTTCGGGTGGCTTCAATGTCCACCACATCACGCTGCATGTCATCACGTGCGGCATAAATCTGTTGCATGCTTTTTTGCAACTGCGTGCCAGCACTTTGAAATTTTCTGAAATAAGACTGCAGCTTGTTCCCAAAAGGAATAAAGCCAAGAATTTTTCCCGGTTGAAACAAGTCCCCCTCTTTGCCCGGATTGAGCTCGTCCAGATGCCCCCGCATATCCTGGATGGCCTTGTAGGCGGAGCTGTCTTCGACACCGGCAAAGTTTCGCTGCATCAAGCGCCCCTGCATCAAGCTGGACGCCACCGACACCTCTTCACGGCCCAGTGCAAACGCGCTGTCCAGTTTGGCCTTGAACGCCTCACTTTGAACATCTTCCGAGAGCAAGCCCTCCATGAACCGATTGACCTGATCATCAACCGCGCTTTGCACCTCTTTGGCCAGCGGGACAGCTGTTTTGGCGACCTCCGGCGACAAAGGGGTGATGACCTCGGGCGGCGACAGCGTAAAAGTGGCAGCGACGGGACTACTGGTTTCTGACATGAATATCTCCTGAACAGTTGATTCACTTACTCGAATACTGACTTACTCGATGACTCAAAATTTACAAACAGCGACAGATTACGCGGCAACCGCTAACTACCCAGCAATGTCTGCACCCGCTCCCGCAGTACTTGCGGCTGCACATCGGCCGGTGCCATGGCCGCCCCCACATTCAGCCCCACCTGGCTGAACGCGCCGCGGCGAAACGGTCGCACCATGGCACCACCCTGCTCCACCCGGCTGAAAAAAGAGCCCCACAGGTTGGTAAGCGCCATCGGCACCACGGGAGCGTGAATGCCTTGCTGCTCTGCGCGCTCCAGAATCTTCATGATGCCGCCTTTGAACTCCTGCAGCGTGCCATCTCTGGTGATGCCGCCTTCAGGGAAAATGGCCAGCAAATCACCCTCTTTGAGCACCTTGACGGCGGCATCAAACGCGGCTTCGTAGGCTTGCGGGTCTTCAGCACGCGGGGCAATGGGAATGGCCTTGCCCAAGCGAAACAGCCAGCCCAGCACCGGCACCTTGAAAATGCGGTGGTCCATGATGAAGTAGATAGGCCGTGGGCTGGCCGCCATCAACAGCACGGCATCCACAAAACTTACGTGGTTGCAGGCCAAAATCGCGGCACCGTCTGGAATGTTCTCCTCACCCCTGACCTTGAAGCGGTAGATAAAGTGCGACAACACCCAGGCCACAAAGCGCAGCAAGTACTCCGGCACCACCAAAAAGATATGAAACGCCACCACCGCATTGGCCAGACCGGTGAACAAAAACACCTGTGGAATGGTGAAACCGCCTTTGAGCAGAGCCCCGGCAATCACCGAGCTGGCAATCATGAACAGTGCGTTCAAAATATTGTTGGCCGCAATGATGCGGGCGCGGTGGGTGGGCTGGCTGCGCAGCTGAATCAGCGCATACATGGGTACACTGTACAAACCGGCAAACAGGCTCAGCAAGGCCAGGTCGGCCATCACACGCCAGTGCGCGGCATGTGCCAGAAAAGCACCCAGGCCCATCACCTCGGCGGGCGGCAAGCCTTTGGACGCGAAGTACAGGTCCACCGAAAAAATACTCATGCCAATCGCACCCAGCGGCACCAGACCAATCTCCACATGGCGACGGCTCAGCACCTCGCACAACAGCGATCCGGTGCCAATGCCTATGGAGAACACCACCAGCAACAGCGAGGCAACCTGCTCATTGCCATGCAACACTTCTTTGGCAAAGCTGGGAAACTGGCTCAAAAACACCGCACCAAAAAACCACATCCAGCTGATACCCAGCAGCGAGCGGAACACCACCACATTGCCGTGCGCCAATTTGAGGTTGCGCCATGTTTCTGAAAAAGGATTCCAGTTGATCTTCAGACCCGGATCGGTCGCTGGCGCTGCGGGAATGTAAGCCGCCATCAGCCGCCCCAGCAGCGCCATGGCCACACAGGCAATGGCCACATTGCGGTGCCCTACCTGCGGCATCGCTACCAGCAACCCGCCCGCAACTTGCCCCAGCAAAATAGCCACAAAGGTGCCCATCTCCACCATGCCATTGCCACCCGTGAGTTCCCGCTCATTGAGAACTTGGGGCAACAAAGCAAACTTGACCGGGCCAAACAGTGTGGAGTGAACCCCCATTAAAAAGGTACACACCAGCAGCACCGGCACCTGGTTGGCATAAAAGCCATAGCCAGCCAGCAGCATGATGGCAACTTCCAGATTTTTGACGAACCGGATCATGGCGGTTTTGTCATACTTGTCGGTGAGCTGGCCGGCTGTGGCTGAAAACAGCAAAAACGGCAGAATGAACACTGCGCCAATCACCAGTCCCGCCATCGAAGGCGACAGCCACTCCACGCTGAGCTGGTAGGTCACCATCACGGTGAAGGCAAATTTGAACAGGTTGTCATTTGCCGCTCCGGAAAACTGCGTCCAGAAAAACGGGGCAAAGCGGCGCTGACTCAGTAGCGCAAACTGATTGGCATGCGCAGGCGCTGCCTCTGGGGCTTGCGCGCACTGGCTTGAGGTGTCTGATTTCACAGGTGTTTCCTTGTTGGTTTTTTGTCTGAACCAGCGTTATTACAGGCTAGACAGTCCGTGGCGCAGGGGTTGAACGTGGCATGGCGCGCCTTTTGCATCATTGTGCATGACGGCAATGACAGGCCAGGCGGCCAAAGCAGCCATCACATGCTTGAGGCTGTGGCCAGACACCCAGCCCTGCGTCCACGCAAAGACGGCATGGTCGCCAAACTCCAGCGCCTTGGCCAAGGCATAAAAGATAATCACCAAGCCCCAGGCAATACCCCATGCACCCCCTACCGGCTTGCGCAGTGCCAAAGCCATTATTAGCAGCATACCCCCACCTTGCAGTACCACCCACGGCAATAAATTACCAGAGCTGGCCCACACCAGTACCGACAGTGAGCCAAGCAACAGCACTGCCCCCGCCGTGCCCCAGCCAGAGCGCGCACTGACACGATCTGCTGCCGCCAAGCCCAGCAAACCGGCAAACGCGACCACCATGCCCAGGCGGTCCACCGTCAGCCCCGCGTCGTCCGGCTGCCAGTGGTAAAAGCCCGAGCACAGCGCGGTCAGCACCAGACCGGCAAAAAACAGGGTGGCCAAGATACGCTGGGCGCTGCCTGTGAAAGTGCTTGGCAGACGTCGCAGCACCAGCAGCCCCCAGATGCCGCCGATGGCAAAAGGCAAATTGGTCAGCACATCCATCGCAAACGGCAGAGCGAACCAGCCACGCTGATCGGCAAAGCCGTGGTAGTGTGCGGGCTGCATCAGCACCGGGCCCCAACAAGCCAGCAGCACAGCGCCAGCCAAGGTGAACAACAGGCCAAATTCAAAACGGCTCAGTGGTTTTTTCATGGAAAGTCCTTGTACGTGAAGAAGGACGCCAGTGTGGGTGAGTCAAGAGCATTTAAGTTGCATAATTTCATACATGGCATTATTTTAGTCAACTTAGTATCGATAATTAATACCCATGAGCACCACTGCCGACCTCGTCACTGCCCTCAAAAAAGAACTCAAAACCGCGAAGATGACCTACGCCGATCTGGCTTTGTCGCTGGGCATGGCGGAGTCCAGCGTCAAGCGCATGCTGGCCAAGGGCGACATGACGCTGTCCCGCATTGATGCCATTTGCCGCGCGCTCAAGCTCGATTTTGCCGATTTGGCGCGCCGCATTGCCGATGATCAGCCGCTGCTGGCCCAGCTATCCCAAGAGCAGGAACGCGCTGTGGTGGCGGACAAGAAATTGCTGCTGGTGGCGATTTGTGTGCTGAGTCAGTGGACGCTGGAGCAAATCGTCTCAAACTACCGCCTCAGCGAGGCCGAGTGCATCAAATACCTGGTGCAGTTGGACCGCATCGGCATCATTGAGCTGCGCCCGCTCAACCGCTACCGCCTCAAGCTGGCCAAAACTTTTCGCTGGCGGCCGCATGGCGCGGTGATGAGCTACTTTCGTGAAAACGCCCTGCTGGATTATTTTTCAGGCGGCTTTGACGGCGCGGGCGAAGGCCTGCTGCTGGTGCATGGCTCGGTCAGCCGCGCCCTGGCACCCTCGTTCATGGAGCGCATGCAGCGCGTGGCACAAGACTTTGCCCAGGCGCACCTGGCCGACCAGAAACTGCCAGAAAAAGAACGCGAAGGCTACACCCTGCTGCTGGCCATGCGCAGCTGGGAGTTTGAAGCCTTCGCGGCTTTGCGCAAGTAAACGCGAAAATTAGCGCCACTTAGATGCATACGTTTCACGCTCATTTGCTGACCATTGGTGACGTCAAGCGAACCTTTTGCAGCACCTCCTGCACCGACGCAATCACCAGCTCCGCTCGCTCCAGTTGCAGGTAGTGCCCCGCATCGGCGACCACCACATGCTTGGCGGCGGTTTCTCGTGCCAGCGCACGCTGCCCGGCAATCCAGTGCTGGCGCATGTAATCAAGCTCCCAACCGGGGGGGAATTCGCTCAGGGCATGGGTGCTGAGCACAATGGTCGGCACCGCAGGCACTGGCGGCAGGCTGCGGGCCACCGCCAGGGCCGGGTCGATGCCCATGTATTCGGTGTAAAGGGCGCGGTAGTTTTTGCTCTGCATCGCCAGCGCACGCGCTGACACTTGCTCGGAAGCGGGCAGCTTGTCCAGTACCACCGAGGCTGGCATACCGGCCAGCCGGGTGAGCCCCAAGGGTGCAAGCCAAGTAGCCGAACCCGTCAAAAACCGCATATTACGACTGTAGCGAGCATGAACATCTGGGTCCATGCTCGCAGTTTGATCGTGGTGCAAGGCATCCACCAGCACCAAACCCGCCACTTCCTCGGAGTGGGTTTGCGCCAGCATCTGGGCCAGCATGCCACCCCATGAATGCCCCACCACCACCATGGGCCCTTGCAGACCAGCGGCGCGCAGCATGGTGCGCAGGTCTTGCACCGCCAAGAGGCCGGTGCGCGACTCGGGTGCATCGTCAGACCACGCATAACCCGCGCGGTCGTAACTGCACACCGTGGTGAATTTTGCCAGCTCAGGCTGCACCAGCGCCCAATCCTGTGACCAGCCGCTCAGACCCGACTCCAGCATCACCAGCGGTTGGCCGCTGCCCTGGCAGTTAAGGTGCAGGCGGTGTGTTCCCACGCTCACCAGCTTGCCGGGCGGCGCATGCAGCGTGCGTTCATGGGACGTGAGCGCACTTTGGGTCAAGGCCCCTGCGCCCAGCAATGCCACCAGGCCCAGGCCAACCACGCCACCCATCAGGCGGCGGCGACCCATGCTGTTGAACTTTTTCAGGTTTTTCATCGTGCTTCCTTATTGCGGTGACAGGCCGGCGCTGGTTCGCTGCGTCTTAAAAAGCAAATCACACCGTTGGATGAACTGAGCTTAAATTCGGCAGTATTATTTGTAAAATAGATATAACAAATACATTACATCCAAATGCTGGATATACCTCGCCAAAACCTGAACCTGCTGGTGGTGCTGGACGCACTGCTGAACGAGCGCAGCGTAACCCGTGCGGCGGCGCGGCTGCACATGAGTCAGCCCGCCATGAGCGCCGCCGTGAGCAAGCTGCGGCAGTGGCTGGGCGACCCCTTGCTGGTGCGTTGCGCGGGCGGCTACACGCTCACCACACGCGCAGCGGAGCTGATCGACCCGCTGCGCCTGATCCTTGAAGACATTGAGCGCACGCTGCAAAAACCAACCGACTTTGACCCGGCCAGCGCCCAAAAAACCTTTCGTATTGCCGCTAACGACGCCTTTGAACTGGTGGTTTTGCCCCCGCTCATGCAGCGCCTTCAACAGGTAGCACCCCAAGTGCGGATCATCGTTGAATCCACCGAAGGGGTGGTACCTGTGAACGCATTGACCCACGGCGAAGTCGATGTTGCCTGGGGTCATTTTGATTCGATTCCCACTGGCCTTCGTTCAGAAGTCATGCTGCAAGACACCCTGGCCTGCCTGGTGCGCAAGGGGCATCCTTCTATTCAGGGCGAGCTCTCGCTGATGCAGTTCTGCATGGCACCCCATCTGATGGTGGCCCTCAAAGGCAATACCCTGCCCGACCTGGTTCAGCGACGCATGGCAGAAAGCGGATTGAGGCTCAACATCGCGCTGCAGGTGCCCCACATGCTGGCCGCCCCAGTGATTGTGATGAATTCAGACTACCTGCTGACGTTGCCAACCCGGGTAGCCCGCAGCTATGCGGATCTTCTGGGGCTGCAGTTCTTGACACTGCCTTTTACCTACCCGCCTTTTGCGCTGTCCCTGGTATGGCACGAACGTGTGCACCGGGATTTGGCCACCACGTGGCTGAGGCAAAGCATCAAATCAGTGTGCGAGACCATTTGATGCGCCCCCTGTTCGTTTAACGCAAACGCGCCGCCACTTCGGCCACCCGTTTGCCAAACAACCTGGCGGTTTCCAGATCGCCCGGCAGCATTTCAGCGACAGAAGCATCCGACGGAGACTGCGCCATGGCACCGGCGAATGAGCCCACGTAATTGAGGTCATTGCGCTGCGCGGCTTTGCTGTTGCTGGCCTTCATGCCGGTGCCGACCCAAATACCGCTGTGCTGCATGGCAAGGGTGAACAGGTAGTGCAAGGTTGAGAGCTTGTCGCCGTTCATGGTGGCGCTGTTGGTAAAACCGGCAAACACCTTGTCTTTCCAGCTTTGGCTGTACCAGGGCTTGCTCGACGCATCGGCAAACTTCTTGAACTGCCAGCTCACGCTGCCCATGTAGGTGGGCGAGCCCATGATGATGGCATCCGCCGCCGCCAAGGTCTCCCAGCCACCGGCGGGCAAGTTGCCGTCTGCGTCTATGGCCACCAGCTCGGCCCCCGCGCCTTCGGCCACCGATTGCGCCATGCGCAGGGTGTGACCATAACCCGAGTGAAAAACAACCGCTACTTTTGCCATTTGGAATGCTCCTTGCTTGTGGAAAAAAATAAGAACTCAGCTTTGCAGGTCAAACACCAGCACTTCGGCATCAATGCCCCGGCTGAGTTGAACCAGGCGTTCACCATCCAAGAGCGCTGCATCACCCGTGGTGAGGCGGCTGCCATTGACCTCCAGCTCGCCGCGTACCAGATGCACGTAGCACTTTCGATGAGCATCCAAGGTCAGATCAAAAGGTCTGTTCGCCATCGAACAAGCCGCTGTACAGGCGAGCGTCGGCATGCATCGTCACCGAGCCATGAGCCCCGTCATTCGATGCGATCAGGCACAAGGTTCCCTGCTTTTGGGCGGCGAAAAAGATTTTTTGCTCATAGCCGGGCGTCACCCCTTTCACGTTCGGCTCGATCCAGATTTGCAGCAAATGGGTGGTTTCGTTGGGCGCGTGACTGAACTCGCTGTGCTGCACACCCGAGCCTGCACTCATGCGCTGCACTTCGCCCGGCGCAATCGTTTCGACGTTGCCCATGCTGTCCTTGTGCGCCAGCGAGCCACTCAACACATAGGTCAAGATTTCCATGTCGCGGTGGCCATGCGTGCCAAAGCCCATGCCGGGAGCGATCCAGTCCTCGTTGATGACACGCAGATTGCCCCAGCCCATGTGCCTGGGGGTCGAAATAACCGGCAAAAGAAAAACTGTGAAACGACTTGAGCCAGCCATGGTCGGCGTAGCCCCGGTCATTGGATTTGCGAACCGTTAGCATGATGTGCCCTCCTTTTGATGACCTGAAGTTTAGGCCCCGAGGGGCGCTTAAACATCCATCCTGTTTGCTGACATCATTCAAATTGATTCAACATAGGTGATGATTTAATCCAATAAGTTCATTCAAAAAAGATAGCTTGCTACGCCCTGTTTATATGCGTGAATGGCCTTTTTAAGTATCTAATTTATTGCTCAAACGCTCAAAAAAGTCAACTCAACCGATCCACGCAAGCCAGCACGTTGGGTGCAGTGCAGGTCGTCTGAATTCACGCGCCAAACCGCAGCGGGTGCGCCAGGTCTCCAGCCGCAATAGCCTCTGACTACTGCGGGCGGCTTGAGCAGTTGGGGGAGGCAGGCGGCAAATGAATTAGTGGTTTGGGAGCACCCGCTTGGCAGCGATACCGGTCATACGTCACCCTCGTCCAATTTATCTCTTGATTTGCCCTGCAGGACCAGAATCGCGCCGGAACGTCGTCAGCTCTGCCAGAATATCGATATCCATTTAACAAAGTCGATAAACAGTCAAAGTGAGGCTGCAAGCCACTTTCAGGAGGATTTGATGGCCAACATATGGAGCATTGTCCAACTTCTAGAGCACTTTTCGGTGCTCTACACTATTCGTTGGGCATCTTTATCCAGGGGCAGTGACCGTGCAAAAGAGCATCCGATACCTGATATGCGCACTTCTTCTTTCACTTCCCGCTATTGCCTTTTGTGAAAGCGGATCCGCAAGTTGCAAGAAGTCTTCAGAAGGCGGCGTCTCTTGTGGCGGTCAATCGCGCAGTTGCGAAAAGACCTACGAAGGCGGTGTCTCTTGTGGCGGCCAATCGAGCAGTTGCGAAAAGACCTACGAGGGCGGTGCATCGTGCGGAGGTCAATCAAGTAGCTGCATCAAGACCTACGAAGGTGGCATCTCTTGTGGCGGTCAATCGAGCAGTTGCGAAAAGACTTACGAGGGCGGTGCATCGTGCGGTGGTCTATCAAGTAGCTGCATCAAGACCTACGAAGGCGGCATCTCTTGTGGCGGCAGGTCCAGCGCCTGTGAAACGTCTTACGAGGGAGGGGTCGCTTGCGGAGGGCTATCAAAAGAATGCCTAGTTTCTTCTGCAGAAACTGTGGCTTGCGGCGGACTAGCTACCGAGTGCGTGGAAACAAAAACTGGCAACGTAGCGTGCGGCGGACGGGCCACGGACTGCATCGTTTCCCGTACTGGAAAGGTTGCCTGTGGAGGAGACCCGCGCAGTCGACAAGCCTACCCACCGAATATGAAATGGCCTATGTTTAGTACATTTCGAAAGTAAGCCTACGGGCGTAGCAACAAGATGCCCAACCATTCGTTGCAGGCGCGACTGCCCTGACGGGCAGCGGCCTGAACTCAAACGTTAAAAATCATGAAATTGCCACGCTTTGGAAAATTCTGTTTTCTTCTATTTTCTATGGCTCCAATTTGTGCCATCGCAGGCGATGTGAACATTGGTGTCATTTCAAAAAGACATTGCGACCCAAATTCAGACAATTTCAACGATCATGTTTACTCAGACCCCAAGTCGCCTATTTCAGAGAAGCAGTGCGTTTTTACCTACCTAAGAAAATCGAAGGACGGTGCCGATTTTGAATATGAGTCCGAGGCACTGATGAATATTAACGGCGCTCTCGTTTACCTTCATAGAAAGCACGGAGCAGACGAATTTGAATCTGACGGCGGCGCGGTGAGCGCAGTGCTGAATGTTCAGGAAACTGGAACTACATGCGTTGAAGGTGAAGACAAGTGCTGCGGATCCGGCTATTCCGGTACTCTTACTGTTAGGACTGTCAACGGCAAAGCATCAGTCAGGGTTACTTACTACCGAGGTGGCTAGATATGGTTTTTAACTGGTCGGCCCACACAGACCCGCAACATCAGGTTGCCGCTTCGCGGCGTCTGTCGCGGGCTGGTGGCCTCCAACGTTGAGACTCAGGCCTACTGTGATCGACCGGCGCACCCTCTCAGTTTGCGTGGTAATCGTGCTGGTCGACTGCGCTCTCCGGTCGATTTGGTACGCGACATCACAGACCGGAGCCATTCCGTTTACGCCGGAATGGACTATCCCGTTTCGTCGCTATTTCGGGGTGCCCACGCACTTTTTGTACGGGGTACTTATCGGAATCGTCGCGCGTCAGAGAGCGTTCTATTGGACCGTCGCGGTTGGAGCCATGTCGGCCGCCGCGGGCGCCGTGCTTCACTGGTGGGCAGGTCAACTCGGCGTCTATGTGGATTGGGGTACGCCAGCTGCGGCCGCTATGGTAGCTGCTCTTAGTTTCATGATCTATACGCCCCTTGCATTGCTAGGAACACTTGTCGGCCATTTCGTGTCGGCATTCTTCGGGAGCCGGTTACCTTTACGTTAGCCTGAAGTTCCCCTGATTTCACCCCGATTTTGACAAATTACCCTTTGAAATCAACATATTGATTGTTAACGCCTACAAATTTGTAGACATGTATAAATTTCTTGTTTTATAGGCAAATGTTTATATAATGTAGACATGCACATAAACGTCATCCCAAATCGCGGGGCAGCGCCAACCATTTTGTTGCGCGAGTCCTTTCGCGATGGCACCAAAGTTTGCAAGCGCACGCTGGCCAATTTGTCAGCCCTGTCTGCGGCTCAAGTGCAGATGATTCGTGGTGCCCTGCGTGGCGATGTGTTGCAACCTGTGGAAAAAACATTTGAGGTCATCGCCTCCCGGCACACGGCCACGTGCAAGCCGTTTTCCTTGCCATGCAGCGCTTGGGCTTTTGCCTCGGTGCTGGCCTCCAAGCCCAGTCGTGAACGCGACCTGGTGCTGGCCATGGTGGCCTCACGCATCATTTGTCCAGCCACCAAACTGGCCACGACGCGCCTGTGGGGTGTGAGCACCTGCCCAGGGAGTTTGGCGTGAACGGTGCCGACGAGGCCGAGTTGTACGCCGCCATGGATTGGCTGCTCGCAGGCCAGGACCGCATTCAAAGAAACTGGCAGCGCGCCACCTCAAGCAAGACTCCTTGGTGCTCTACGACCTGTCTTCGAGCTACTTTGAGGGCGTGCAATGTCCACTGGCCAAGCTGGGCTACAGCCGCGACGGCAAGCGCGGTACTTTGCAGGTCAACTATGGACTTCTCACCGACGACAGAGGCTGCCCGGTGGCCATCTCGGTGTATGAGGGCAACACCTCGGACAGCACGACATTTGTGCCTCAGGTCAAGCGCCTGCGCGAGGAGTTTGGCATTCATAGCATGGTGATGGTGGGCGACCGGGGCATGATCTCGCAAAAGGCCATTGATGAGATGAGCAAGGACACCGATGTGGCTTGGATCACAGCGCTGCGCAGTAGCTCCATTCGCACGCTGGTGGAGCAGGGGCATTTGCAGATGGGCCTGTTTGATGAGCGCAATTTGCTCGAGATCAGCAGCCCGGATTTTCCAGGTGAGCGCTTGGTGGCATGTCGCAATCCGGAGTTAGTTGGCCCGGGTACATACCCGCAATGATTTGCTCTGGCCACAGAGAAGGAGCTGGAAAAAATCAAGCCCGTGTTGAATCTGCCAAACTGGTGGGCAAGGACAAGATTGGGGTCGCGGCCGGTAAGGTAGTCAATCGCTACAAGGTGTCCAAACACTTTGAGCTGACGATTACTGATGATGCTTTGAGCTTTGCGCGTCTTCAAGACAGCATTGCGGCTGAGGCAGCACTGGACGGGCTGTACATCATTCGCACCTCAGTGCAGGCCCAGCGCATGGATGCGCCCACCTGCGTGCGCACCTACAAGTCCCTGGCGCAAGTGGAGCGGGCGTTTCGCTTGATCAAGACGATGGATTTGAAGGTGCGTCCGATTCATCACCATTTGGAGAATCGGGTACGCGCGCATATTTTTCTGTGCATGTTGGCCTATTACGTGGAGTGGCACATGCGTGAGGTTTGGCGCGAACTGATGTTTTCCGATGAGGATCAGGCTGCCAAACTCATTCGCGACCCGGTGGCACCGGCACAGCGCTCGGATGAGGCGATGAAGAAGGTGCAAAAGCCGCACGCTTGATGATGGCACACCAGTGCATAGTTTCAGACCTTGATGGCAACTCTGCGGGCATTGTGCGCAATACCTGCCGCACCCTGGCGGTCGCGCTGACGCCCCCACTTTCGAGATCACCACAACACAAACCCACAACAAAAACGAGCCTGGAATTGATTGGTCAGATCAAAATGTAGGCAGTACGTGGAACCTCAATTACTGCGTGTTTCATTGGGAAAACTCGGCTTTTTTTGGAAAGAACTTCAGGTTAGCAGAAACCACGCATGCGGCACACTACCCCCGATCACTATCCGCTCGCTTTTGTTTGCCCTGCGCAAAACAGGTGTATTGACCGATCTTGAGTTGAAGCAATTGGATGTGGCGTAGCGACGCTACCTAGCTCATCATCACCTTGATGGGTGCGGCAAGATACGTGACATTGATCCAATGGCCAGTTCAGTTCCTGATCACAGCCCTGGATGACCTCTCTTTGAGTGGCTGCTATGGAGCGAAGCGACTGACTCCTATCAGTCTCTATGCGCAGGTGACAACTATGCGCAGATGGTTTTTCTGTGATGGCTCTCAGGCCCGCGTGATGCGGGTCACGGCTGTGTGGCCAACGGAATATCTGGACATAGTTATTCCGTAGAGTTTCACTGGTGATTCCACTTCAGGAGATCACCATGGGAATCACTCAACACCCCCTTCACATTGACACCGACAGCCCCGTCAAGGGACTGATCGAACCGTACTTCGATGCGTTCAAGCAGTATCTGGCGCAGCATGGCTATGCTGCGCATACTTCAGCCAGCTACGTGGTTGACATTGCGCACTTCGCGCGATGGGTGCGTACCAAACGGTTGCGTTTGAACAGTGTCAACGAGGCATCAGTCGCCGAATTTCTTGACGAGCACTTGCCGAACTGCCAATGCGCTGCACCGGTCCGTCATGACCGGTCGGATCACCGCGCTGCACTCGGCCACCTGCTGGTGGTGTTGCGGTCTCTGGACGCTATTGCACCGGCGGCGCTCAGTGCGACGCCGGTGGATGAGGAACTACACCGTTACGACGAGTACATGGAACATGCGCGGGGCCTGGTGCCAAAGACACGCAGCATGGCGCTGAGCATCATTGGGCGACTGCTTACCGAACGCTTTGGCAGCGGCGCCATCAACATTGGCGCCATAACGCCAGAGCAGGTCCGGCGGTTTTTTGCCCAAGAGGCGCTCAGATACAGCAATCCCTCCAGTCTGGGCTCGGTCGTGGCATCACTGCGCGGGTATTTCCGGTACCACGTCTCGCTCGGGGATCACTTACACGGTGGTCTGACCAGCGCGATAGCTTATCCGGCCAATTGGAAGCAGTCCACATTACCCAAGACGCTGACCACCGAAGAAGTCGCGCAGTTGGTCAACGCACTGGGGCAGCCCGGCCCATCAATGCGACGTGCTGATGCCATCGTGCGCTGCGCGCTCGATCTTGGCCTTCGCAGCGGCGAGATTGCCCGACTCAGCCTCGACGATATTGACTGGCGCGCAAGCACCTTGACGCTGCGTCATACCAAAGGCGGCCGCGAAGACTTGCTGCCGCTACCTGCCACCACCGGGGCGGCCATCGCGGCTTACCTCAAGCAGCGCCCCCGCACCACCAATCGTGCCATCTTCGTGCGCCTCATGGCGCCTCTCGACCAACCCGTTGGCCCCGATCTTGTGCGCAAGACCATCCGCCAAGCCTATGCCAGAGCAGCGCTGCCCTACACCCGGTCGCATTTGCTGCGTCACACCATGGCCAACCGATTGCTTGCTGGGGGCTCATCACTCAAGGAGGTGGCCGATGTGCTGCGCCACAGATCATTGAACACCACGATGATCTATGCCAAGTTGGACAGTCGCAATCTCGCTGCGGTGGCACTGCCGTGGCCAGGGAGCGCAGCATGAGTGCGCGCACTTCCTGCAATCGCGCGTCGAACTCTATCTTGCTGAACGTGCCCGCCTGGGATATGGCGCGGACAACGATGCGTGGGCCCTGCATAGCTTTGCACGCCATGTCCAGGCCGTCGGCCACCGTGGACCATTGACGGTGGAGGTGATGGCTGAGTGGGCACGATGCGACAGTCAGCACAGCGCAGACCCCCACACATGGGCACGAAGACTCAAGAAGTTGCGCGTGTTCATGCGATGGCTCCAGCAGTTTGAGCCACGCACCGAGGTGCCTGACAACACAATCTTTGGAAGTCTTCCCGAGCGCCAAACCCCACACATCTTTAGCGAGCAGGAAGTCGTAGATTTGCTGGCTGCAGCACGTCGACTCGGTCCAGCGCCCGGACTTCGGGGCATCGTCTATGAGACCTTGTTTGGCCTGCTTGCATCCACCGGTTTGCGTATCGGCGAGGCACTTGCGCTGCGCAACAGTGATGTCGATCTCAAGGCGGGGATGCTGAGTATTCACCAGGCCAAGTTCGGCAAGTCACGCCAAGTTCCCATGCATCCCAGCACCTTGGACGCCCTGCGCCGGTATCGCTGGATGCGCGACCTGACCGCTCAGCAATCCGAACCAGATGGTGCGTTCTTCATCGGCACACGCGGTCGGCGTCGGGGTCTGCCACTGGGGGATCGCCAGTGCACCGCATCTTCGGCGATCTGCGCAAACAACTGGGCTGGCATAACCGCGGAACACACCAGAGCACCCGTATCCATGACCTGAGGCATACCTTTATCGTCCGACGCATCATGCAGTGGCAAGCACAGGGCGCAGATATTGACCAAGCAATGCTGTCGTTGTCCACGTATGTCGGACACGCGAAGGTGAGCAATACCTACTGGTACATGTCGGCAGTGCCACAGATGATGGAGCTGGCCGCGAGTCGCTTCGAGTCATTTACATCGAAGGCGCAGGTGCATGATGAATAAGACCACCGTACCCAAGCCACCGTCATTCCCCGCCTTGGTCCAACAGTTCTTCTCCGAGTATTTGGTTGCGCAACGCGCCGTCAGTACGCGCACGATAGCCTGTTACCGCGACGCACTGATGCTGTTCCTGGACTTCGCCAGCCGCAAGTTGGGCAAGGTGCCAACGGCTATGCGGCTCGCAGACATCCAACCGGAGCTGATTCTGGCCTTTTTGGACCACCTGGAGAAGGACCGGCATAACGCTGTACGCAGCCGCAACCTGCGGTTGACTGCACTGCGTGCGTTCCTCAAGTTCGCGGCCCGGCGCGATGTGGCCTCGCTCAATGATGTCGAGCGGGCGTTGGCTGTGCCGATGAAGCGATTCGAAAAGCCGATGCTGGGGTTCCTCACACGAGCAGAAATGATGGCGATACTCGGTCAGCCGGGGCAGACTTGGTCTTCCCAGCGAGACCACTTGCTGCTGGCCATGCTCTACAACACGGGCCCGTTACGGGCAGGCAATGTCTAGGTCCAACGTCGCACAACGTCTGGCACTGGCGGTAACTCGCGCAGCCCAGAGGCAACCCAACCTTCTAAAGAAACGCATCTCACCCCATACCCTGAGGCACACCTGCGCAATGCACATGCTGCAGTCAGGCGTTCCATTCAACGTGATCGCTCTCTGGCTGGGGCACGAAAAATTGACGACCACCCACCGTTACGTCGAGGCAGACCTTGCGATGAAAGAGCGGGCCCTTGCGAGGCTGGAGGAACCCCATACCAAGATGAGCAGATACAAAGCTCCCGACTCGCTTATGCGATTCCTTCAGACGCTATAACTATGCGCAGACTTCGCTGGCCCCGAAGTCTCACCGCCAGAGGGGCCAGTGTCATTCACAAACCAACATCTGCGCATAGTTGTCACCTGCGCATAGAGACTGTTATGCACATCTCTGCATAACAGTCTCTTGCCGCCTATGGTTTGGACCATTAAGAGACCACACGGCGTGGCGCTTTCGAATCGGAATAACTGGCAAGGCCAACACCGGAATCAACGGCTACTTTAGGCCATCTTGGCAGCCATTCACATGGCCACAATAAGCACCCAAAGCCTACCGCCACTATTTCACGCCAAATTTCGAGTAGTACTGTGCCACCGCCGGTGTCTGGGCTATGCGCTGCATGTGGGTGTTGAGCAGCGGGGCCACTTTTTCGACCAGATCGGTCGGAATGTGGTCCAGACGGCCCGAGTTGAGGCCGCGTACATCGACAAACACCTTCAAATCGGCAATGGTCAGTCGCCCATCGGCAAAAAATTCACCACCGTGGGCCAGCAACTGGCTTTGCAGCCAGCGCAGGTACACCGGGATGGAGCCGTTGACCAATTCAAGGCGCGCTGCCTTCTGTGCTTCGCCCGTCATGCGGTAGCTGGGGCCCATTTTGACGCCGGCTTCTTCCACCACATACATCACCTCGTCGCACAGCAGCGCCTGGAACGGGTCTGCGGGATACAGGCCTGCGAGTTTGCCGGCATAACGCGTGATGGCATCACACTGCGTGACCTGCACGCCATCGACCTGCAACACAGGCACCTGGCCAAATGGTGTGGTCTTGCGGATCTCGGCAAACTCCGGGTAAGCAATACGGTGGTCTTCAAACGCAATGGAGCCAATGGCCAGCGCCAAGCGTGCGGGCTCGGCGCGACCGCCGTGAATGTCAAAATAAGTGAGTTTGAGTTGGGGCATGGTGTGTACCTGAAGTTGTATGGCGGCTAACTGCCGAAGTAATTTTGTGCATTCTATTCAGACGGCGCAACGGCAGCCGCCCTGCCCTTCACGTCAATGGCGGCGTACAGGTCAAGACCTCTTCCACCACCGTCAGCCCCTCGGCCACACGCAGGACACCGGCCAGGCGCAGCGGGCGCATGCCATCAACCATGGCCTGGTGTTTGAGGGCCTCTGTGTTGGGCTCTTTGTTGATTTTTTGCTTGAAGGCTTCGGTGACGATGAGCAGTTCATAAAGACCCATGCGACCCATGAAACCGGTCATGCGGCAGTCCACGCAGCCAACCGGCCTGAACGGTTTGTAAGGGCCATTGATTTGCCAGGGTTTAACCACCTCGCCCAAGGTTTCACGGGTGGTGGTGGGGTCGGGCTCCTTGCATTGTTTGCACAGCGTGCGCACCAGGCGCTGCGCCAGCACGCCCAGCAAGGTGGCGTTGATCAGGTAAGAAGGCACGCCCAGCTCCATCAGCCGCGTCACCGCCGAAGGGGCATCGTTGGTGTGCAGGGTGGAAAACACCAAATGCCCCGTCAGTGCAGCCTGCACTGCCATCTCGGCGGTTTGCTGATCGCGGATTTCACCCACCATGATGATGTCGGGGTCCTGCCGCATGAGGGCGCGCAGGCCTTCGGTAAAACCAAAATCGAGCTGGGGCTGCACCTGGGTCTGGTTGAACGACGGCTCAATCATTTCAATCGGGTCTTCCACCGTGCTCACGTTCACCTCTTCGGTCGCCACCCGCTTGAGAGTCGAATACAGCGTGGTGGTTTTCCCTGAACCGGTGGGGCCGGTCACCAGGATGATGCCGTGCGGACGCTTGACCAGCGCTTCCCAGCGCTGCGCGTCGTGGGGGGCAAAGCCCAGTGCGTCCAGGTCTTTAACGGCGTTGTCGGGGTCAAAAATCCGCATCACCATCTTCTCGCCAAAGGCAGTGGGCAAGGTGGAGATGCGCATTTCGATCTCGTCCCCGCGCGGGTTGCGGGTTTTGATACGGCCATCAAGCGGGCGGCGCTTTTCCATCACGTCCATGCGGCCCAGCAGCTTGATGCGAGCCGTCATGGCATTGAGCACGCCCATGGGCATCTGGTAGACCGGGTGCAGCACGCCGTCAATGCGGAAACGGATCACGCCCTGCTCACGGCGCGGCTCCAGGTGGATGTCACTGGCACGCTGGTCAAATGCGTACTGCCACAGCCAGTCGACCACCTGCACCACGCCTTGGTCATTGGCGTCGAGTTGCTTGTTGGCCTTGCCCAGCTCTACCAGCTGTTCAAAACTGGAACCACCGGCATTGCCACCAGCCTTGTTGGCCGCGCGCACCGATTTGGCGAGCGAAAAAAATTCGGCGGTATAGCGTTGAATGTCCTGTGGGTTTGACACCACCCGGCGCACCTGGCGGCGCGACTGGCGCTCCACCTCCGCCACCCAATCCACGATAAAAGGCTCGGCAGTGGCCACCACTACGTGCGTTGGCGTTATCTGCACCGGCAAAATCTTGTGGCGCTCGGCATAGGCCGCACTCATGGCGTCGGCTACTTTGCCCACATCGACCTTGAGCGGGTCAATGCGTAAATAGTCCAGCCCCGCGTGGCCCGCCAGCCACTGGGACAGCAGCTCAATGTCCAGCGGCTTGCCGTCACTGGCGCGGCGCATCGACACACTGGCCAGGCGCACCAGCGGGTGCTGCGAACTCTCGGCTTGCGCGCAGCGCGCTGTGATGCGCGTGGCCTCTTCGGCAGTAATCACACCATCGCTGTACAACCACTTCGCCAGGCTGCGCCAGTCCAGCGGCCCGTTGTGGCTGGCTCCAGCCCGCAATTTGGGTTGAACGGGAAGGTTCATTTGTCCACCGGTTTGAAAACGCGCACCCATTTGGCAGCAGGCAGACCCCAGCGATCCAGAATGATCTCGGCCCGCGCCTCCAGCAGCTCGCGCTTGGGCCGCTGTGGCGTGCGTTGGGCCAGCACCACGGTGTTGCCTTCGCGGGTGGGCTTGAAGGCCCAGACGGCATCAGCGCCGAACGCAGCGCTTATTTTTTCGACGCTGCGGGTAAAGCTGGAGGAGCGTCCAAACAGGTTGACGGTCATGCAACCCTCGTCAGTCAGCAAACGGCGGCAATGGTTGTAAAACGGCAAACTGTCCAGCACCGGCGCGGCGGCCTCGTGGTCGTACAGATCAACCTGCAGTGCGTCGACCGTGCCCCACCATTTGGCATCTTGAATTTCGACTGCCGCATCATTGAGCACCACCTGCATGCGGGCATTGTCAGCGGGCAGCTTGAACCAGCCACGGCAGGCCGCCAGCACCTGCGGGTTGAGCTCAATGGCCACCGTGCGCATGCGCATTTCTTTGTGGCAGAACTTGGTGAGCGAGCCAGCGCCCAGCCCAAGTTGCATGGCAAAACGCTCGGGTACCGTGTCAGGCTCCACGAACAGGAGCCAGGCCATCATGCGCTGGATGTATTCGTGGTACAGCACGGTGGGCGCGTCCATCAGCATGGTGCCTTGCACCCACTCGGTGCCCAGGTGCAAATGGCGGATCGGACCTTCGTCAGAGAAGGTGACTTCGGGGAGTTTGTTGCTGTTTTTTCTCAAGATAGAAGCATTATCACCAAACGCCCATCAAAACCTGTCAGCGCAAGCCAACAGCGGCCACCACTTCGCGCCAGGCCGCCAGCTTGCGCGCGAAACTCCAGCTGGCGTTGGCCGCACTGGTGGAGGGCAGCTTGTACACCGGCAGGCCCAGTGTGGCCGTGTGCCTGGCATGGCGATAGCTCTCGCCGCCGTTGTGTGCAATGGCACGCAGCTGCGGGCACAAGCGCAGCAGATGGGCGAAATCGTTCACCACCGGGTTGCGGATGGCCGTGTCCAGACTGCCTACTCGCTCGCAGGAGGCGTATACATCCCACAGCCCAAGGCCCCGCGCCAGCAGCCAATTGATACGCTTTTCATAGCTGCCTTCGCTTGTATCCATTGCGCAATCGGGCCAAATCGCTTGCAATATTTTCCAGAAATGATTTTGCGGGTGGGCGTAGTACTGTTGGCGACCCAGCGACGCCACACCGGGGAAACTGCCCAGAATCAGCAATTGGGTGTAGGGTGAAACGATGGGTGGCAAACCGAGCAGGCGCAACGGGCGCATTTCATTCGACATCGATGTCATGGCGCAAGCAGACTTCGCAGCCGTGGCAAGGCAGCCATGGCATTGTGCGTGGTGGCCAGCGCCAGATCAGCCGCCGTGATGCCGCGTAGCGCCGCCATTTCCTCGCCGATACGCGCCAGCTCCCCCGGCTCATTGCGCCCTTGGGGCTCTCCCGCTGCACGCTGCCCGGCGGTCTTGTACAACCAGTGCGGGGGCATGTCGGGGGCATCGGTTTCCATCACGATGGCCTGCAGAGGCAAATGGGTGGCCAGGCGACGCAACTGCGCGGCACGCGCATAGGTCAGCGCGCCGCCAAAGCCCAGTTTGAGCCCCAAGTCCATAAACGCCTTCGCCTGTTGTTCGCTGCCGTTAAAAGCGTGGGCGATGCCGAACCACGCATTGCCCTGCGATGGGTCAACCTGCGCGCCAGCCACCGCCTCGCGCGCCACAGTGCGCAACCCCTTGAGTACCTGGTCCACTGAGCGGCGCACATGCAACAGCACTGGCAAACCATGCTGGCGAGCCAGTTTGAGCTGAGCAAGATAGAAGAGTTCCTGTCGCTCGCGCAATGGGCTGACGCACAGCTCAGGCACAAAATAGTCCAGCCCGATCTCGCCCACCGCCACCAGGCGCGGGTCATCGCGGTAGCGCCGCAACTGCGCATCGAGTTCGCCCAGGTCTGTATCGCTGGCCTGCGCCACGTACAAGGGGTGAATGCCCAACGCATAGCTGTCACCGCCTGCATGGGCCAGTTGCCGCACGGCATCAAAATTGGCCACCTGCACCGCTGGCAGCACACAAATCGCTACGTTTTTAGTAGCTGCCCGCGCACGAACCACGGGCGCATAAGGCCCAAACTCTGATGCATCCAGGTGGCAATGGGTGTCGATCCAGAACGTCATGCCCTGCTCACCCCAAGCCCGGCTAAACGCCCGCAGCATTCAGCGCTTCCACTTCAAACCGGGCGATGAAAAGGCTAATGCCAAAACGCCGAGGCCGCGAGAGAAAGTAGTGGGTACCGTTTTCCGCCAAATCCACCGCCATGCCGGTTTTATCGACATAGTAGTAATCCTCCTCGCGCATCTTGGCGAAGGTCTGGATACCGATGGGTAGTTTTTTTCGCTTTAACACGGCTGGTTTACCCCAAATTCTGTTCAATGGTGCGGGTCAAACTCTGACAATTTTCCCTGCACCAGCCGCAACTGGCGTGCGCAGCGCGCGGCCAGGGTCTCGTCGTGGGTGACCACAATGAAAGCGGTGCCCTGGGTGCGGGCCAATTCGAGCATCAACTCGAACACCCCGTTGGCCGTGCTGCGGTCCAGATTGCCGGTGGGCTCGTCTGCCAGCACGCAGGCAGGCTGGGTGACCAGCGCTCTGGCAATCGCCACGCGCTGGCGCTCGCCGCCTGACAGCTCGGCCGGGCGATGCTGCAAGCGGTTCTGCAAGCCCACGCTTGCTAGCATTTTGGTAGCTACCTGCGCACAGTCTGCGTGCGCCATACGCCGAATCCATAGGGGCATGGCCACGTTGTCCAGCGCGCTGAATTCGGGCAACAGGTGATGAAACTGGTAAACAAAACCTAGGTACTGGTTGCGCAGACGGCCCTGTGTGCTGGCGCTTTGGTGCGCCAGGTCCTGACCTTGGAGCAAAACGGAACCACTGGTGGGTGCATCCAGACCACCCATCAAATGCAAGAGTGTGCTTTTCCCGGAACCCGAGGCACCCACAATGGCCACGGTTTCGCCAGCGCGCACTTCCAGGTCCACACCTTGCAGAACTGTCACATCCAGTCGGCCTTCGGTGAAGCGCTTGGTCAGGCTTTGGGCCGCCAGCACCACTTCGGTCGCGCAAGCCGCAGGCTGCGACTGTGCCAGCCCCGCCACCATGCGGTAGTGCGCAGCCCCCAGCGCCTGAGGAATTTGGCTTGTCGGCGCTGCCATATTTTCCAGATCACTCATACCGCAGTGCCTCCGCCGGGTTCACTTGGGATGCACGCCAGCTTGGATACAAAGTCGCCAAAAAAGCCAGCACCAGGGAAATGATGGCAATTGGCAATATATCGGCCTGCTGCGGTTCGCTGGGCATGCGGTTGATCAGGTAAATGCTGGGGTCCAGAAAGGCCACTCCCAGCATCCGCTCAATGGCAGGCACGATCACGCCAATGTTGAAGGCCACCCCCAGGCCCAACAGCAAACCAGCGAGCGTGCCGATCACCCCCACCATGGCACCCTGCACCACAAAAATACCCATGATGCTGCCGGGACTGGCGCCCAGTGTGCGCAAAATGGCAATGTCGGCGCGCTTGTCGGTCACCGTCATCACCAGCGTGGACACCAGATTAAAGGCCGCCACCGCCACGATCAGGGTCAGGATGATGAACATCATGCGTTTTTCAACCTGCACCGCCGCGAACCAGGTGCGGTTCTGGCGCGTCCAGTCGCGTATCAGAAGGTCGCCACTGAGGCTGCGGGCCAGCTCCCCGGCCACTGCCGGTGCCTGGTGCAGATCACGCAATTTGATTCGAACGCCGGTAGGGCCTTCCAGCCGGAAAATCTTGGCCGCATCCACCATGTGCATCAGCACCAGCGCTGAATCGTATTCGTAGTGACCCGAGTTAAAAGTGCCCACCACCGTCATCTGCTTCAGGCGCGGCACCACCCCGGCGGGCGTGACCTGGCCGCTCGGAGCCACCAGCGTGACGGTATCTCCCTCGCGCACGCCCAGGCTGCGGGCCAGCTCACCGCCCAGCACCACACCAAACTCGCCGGGAATCAAGCGCTGCAAGCCGGTGTTTTTGAGTTCAAGCGCAAGGTCGGTCACCTCGGGCTCATGGGCCGGGTCGATGCCCCGAACCATGGTGCCCTTCATGTCCTCACCCCTTGCCAGCAAAGCCTGGGTTGCTATAAAAGGTGCAGCACCCACAACCTGCTTGTGGGTGCGCACTTCAGCCAGCGTGCCGGTCACGTTGGGCAGGGCTGCCCCACTGGGTGAAAAAATCTCGATGTGCGAGACGACGCCCAGCATGCGGTCACGCACTTCTTTTTGAAAGCCGTTCATCACACTGAGCACGATGATGAGCGCTGCCACTCCCAAGGCAATGCCCAGCATGGACACGCCGGAAATGAAGGAGATGAAACCGTTGCGCCGCGTTGCGCGACCGGCCCGCGTATAGCGCCAGCCGAGAATGAGTTCGTAGGGAAGTTGCATGGAGCCACTGATTTTGAAACAGATGCCATTGTGGCATCTGGTGCCATCAGGGCTGTCGCAAGCCCCTTGCGCCCGGATCAAGCCATCAGTCGCTGGATGTGCGCAATCAGCGCATCTTCATCGTAGGGTTTGTCCAGCACCACATCCACACCGGCTTGGCTGGCTTCTTCACCAATTCTGGAACCATTGGAGCTGATCATGATGATGGGAACATGGGCCGTGCGCGGGTTGTCGCGCACATGGCGGGTCAGTTCAAAGCCGTCCAAGCCCGGCATTTCCACATCGGTAATGAGTACATCAGGCGCGCTGGCGTCGATTTGCTTGGCAGCATCGTCACCGTCTTCGGCCACAGCCACTTGGTAGAGGTGCTTGGTCAGCAATCGCCCTGTCTTGATGCGCACCACCTTGGAATCGTCCGCGATCATCACCACCGTTTGTTCTGGCGATTTAATGACTTTCGTGACGGGCGGCACGGCCGCAGACCTGGCAAGCTGTTCTGCCGCGGCTTGTTCAGCAGCCAGCCGGGCAGCTACTTCAGCGGCTTGCTGCTCGGCAGCGGCGTGCGCTTGCGCGTCGGTGGCTCTGCGGTCGGTGGCCCTGCGATCCGTCGCTCTGCGTTCGGCTGCAATGCGGGCAGCAGCCTCAGCGGCTTCTTTTTCAGC
Organism: Candidatus Rhodoferax bjergmarkensis; assembly: GCA_016708345.1. Lineage (GTDB taxonomy): Bacteria > Pseudomonadota > Gammaproteobacteria > Burkholderiales > Burkholderiaceae_C > Rhodoferax > Rhodoferax bjergmarkensis. Next base: position 151,976 of record JADJFX010000002.1, on the reverse strand, counting down.
GGCTTCTTTTTCAGCAGCCAAGCGGGCAGCTTCTGCAGCTTCTTGCTCAGCCGCCAAACGCGCTGCAGCCTCAGCTGCTTCTTTTTGCTTCTTTCGCCTCTTCTTCAGCCGCCAAGGGGCAGCTTCTGCGGCTTCCTGCTCCTAGCAGCCAAGCGGGCTGCAGCTTCCTGCTCAGCCGCCTCCTGCTGCTTCTTTTCTGCTGCCTCTTTTTCAGCAGCCAAGCGGGCAGCTTCTGCGGCTTCCTGCTCGGCAGCCAAACGCGCTGCAGCCTCAGCTGCTTCTTTTTCTGCTGCTTCTTTTTCTGCCTCTTTTTCAGCAGCCAAGCGGGCAGCTTCTGCGGCTTCCTGCTCGGCAGCCAAACGCGCTGCAGTCTCAGCTGCTTCTTTTTCTGCTGCCTCTTTTTCTTTTTCTGCTGCCTCTTTTTCAGCAGCCAAGCGGGCAGCTTCTGCGGCTTCCTGCTCGGCCGCCAAACGCGCTGCAGCCTCAGCTGCTTCTTTTTCTGCTGCCTCTTTTTCAGCAGCCAAGCGGGCAGCTTCTGCGGCTTCCTGCTCAGCCGCCAAACGCGCTGCAGCCTCAGCTGCTTCTTTTTCAGCCGCTTCTTTTTCTGCAGCCAAAGTTGCCTCACCCTCAAGGGATTGCGGAACTTCGTCAACAGGGGGAGGTTCTTGGGCTTGCTGCGCCGAAGCAAGCTCAGCGGCAGCCTCAACCGCTTCAGTCGCGGGCTGCTCTGCCGTCAAATTTTCTGTCAAATCAACGGCAACGGGCTCAATTGCAGGTGTGGCTGCAATACGTTCAGCGCGCCGCTTGCGCCAATTCCGAACGATTTGAACAAGCCCCGCCAGCATTAAACCTGCCAGCAAGGCTGCACCGACTACCCAAAGAAAATCATCATTCATTTTCATTACCTCATAGCCCTGAAGGGGCTGGCTTGGTTTGCGCACGCATGCCTGTATCAAACACACCGGGTCACAATGGAACTCTTGCGCGCCTATTTGAGCACACCATGTCAGCACCTTATGTGAATTCCTGAGAGCATATCCGCAAGCTCCCCTCCTCTGGCAGCCTAAAAGTCTGGCTGGCCAAAAAATTCACCCCCATAACGGACAATCACTGCATGCACCTCCTGATTCCGTTCGCTTTTTCCAGCTCTGAAGGCTGCCAGCAAACCCTCGCCCCGCTAAAACTGCCCCATCTCAGCAAACTGCTGGCTCGCCTGAGCCCGCTGCCAACGGACTTGGGCGATGAATTCAGCTTGTCCGCACCTCACGAACGCGCTTTAGTCCGCGCCATGGGCATGGGCGCGCCGGATGGGCAAATTCCCTGGGCAGCGTTGCATGCATCCAACACTCAACCCGCCCAAGGGGCTTGGGCCTTCATCACACCCTGCCATTGGCAGGTCGGTACCACGCACATCGTCATGCAAGGACCTGATCTGCCTGACTTCTCCGCTGACGAATCGCACACGCTGCTGACCGCCATGCAGCCCTATTTTGAAGAAGACGGCATCACGCTGCAGTTCGACCAATCCGCACGCTGGCTGGCCTGCGGCGAAGCGCTGCAGGGCTTGGCCACCGCTTCAGCGGACCGCGTGGTGGGCCGCAACGTGGCACCCTGGATGCCGCGTGGCCCTGGTGCCACCCGTTTGCAACGCCTGCAAACCGAGATGCAAATGTTGCTCTACCACCACCCGGTGAACGACACCCGGGCGGCGCGGGGGGTGCCTACGGTCAATTCCTTCTGGCTCAGTGGCACGGGCACCCTGCCACCCACACAGCGCCAGGTAAGCACCCCAGCGCCCCCGGTGGTGGTCACCCGCCTGCGCGAACCCGCCTTGAGAGAAAACTGGCCCGCCTGGGCGCAGGCTTGGGCTGCGCTGGACGCCACCGAATGCGCTGCCTTGCTGGCCGAACTCAAGCATGGTGGCGACCACCAGCTCACCCTGTGCGGTGAGCGCCATGCCCAAACCTACACCACAACCCGGCAAAACTTCTGGCAGAAATTTATGAACAATTTTGGCACCCAGCGCGCGTCCATCGTGCTGCAGCAGCTATGAAAATAATAGTAAGAGACATTCCGCCCCGCACCGCCTGGACACTCGAACAGGCCGGCATCCATCCGCTCCTGGCCCAGTTGTACGCTGCCCGCGGTGTACAGGGCACCCAGGAGCTGGACGACAGCCTGGCGCGCCTGATTCCACCTGCCAACATGCTGGGCCTCAGCAGAAGCGCCGTGTTGCTGGCCGACGCCATCCACTCGGGAAAAAGCCTGTGCATCGTGGCCGACTACGACTGCGACGGTGCCACCGCCTGCGCTTGTGCCCTTCGTGGCCTGCGCCTGCTGGGTGCGAAAAAGGTGCATTACCTTGTGCCGGACCGCGTGGTCGATGGTTATGGCCTCACTGCCCCAATTTCACAGCGCGTCAAAGACAGCGGTGCTGACGTGCTGATCACGGTGGACAACGGCATCGCCAGCTTTGACGGCGTGGCCAAGGCCAAAGCGCTGGGCCTGCAGGTGCTGGTGACTGACCACCACTTGCCCGCCAGCGTGAACGGGCAAATTGCGCTGCCCGACGCCGATGTGATCGTCAACCCCAACCAGCCGGGTTGCAGCTTCGAGAGCAAATCGATTGCGGGTGTGGGCGTGATGTTTTATGTGCTGCTGGCCTTGCGGGCCGAGTTGCGCCAGCGTGGCTACTTTGATGCAGCCACCCAGCCCAAGCTCGACACCCTGCTGCCGCTGGTCGCGCTGGGCACCGTGGCCGATGTGGTCAAGCTCGACGCCAACAACCGCCGCCTTGTGGCTCAAGGGTTAAAAAGGGTCAGAGCGCTTGCCATACCTGCGGGACTAGCTTCTCTTTTTGTAGCAGCCGGGCGCAAACCCGAGGCCGCCACCACCTTTGACTTTGGTTTTGCGCTGGGGCCGCGCATCAACGCAGCGGGCCGTCTGGCCGACATGACGCTGGGCATTGAATGCCTTTTGACCGACGACCCCGCACGCGCCGACGAGCTGGCCAAAATGCTGGACGGCATCAACCGCGAGCGCCGCGTGATTGAGGGCGGCATGCGTGAGCAGGCCTTCGCCATTGCCGAGTCGCTGTTCGACGAGGCCGAGGAGCCGCCGCCTGCCATTTGCGTGTTCGACCCCGACTTTCATGAAGGCGTGGTCGGCATTGTGGCCTCGCGCATCAAAGACAAGTTGCACCGCCCTACCTTTGTGTTTGCCGCCAGCGCCGCACCGGGCAAGGAGCATGAACTCAAGGGCTCTGGCCGCTCGATTGCCGGCTTTCACCTGCGCGACGCGCTGGATCTGGTGGCCAAACGTTACCCCGGCGTGCTTTTGCGCTTTGGCGGCCACGCCATGGCGGCGGGCTGCACCATTGCAGAAGAAAACTTTGACACCTTCGAGCAGGGATTGAACGAAGTCGCCCAGGAATGGCTGGACGCCGCCACCCTCACCCGCCGCATCGAAACCGACGGCCCGCTCAAGCCCGAATACCGCCGGGTGGAGCTGGTCGATGTGCTGCACAAGGAGGTGTGGGGCCAGGGTTTTGCGCCGCCCACCTTCAGCGAAGAAGTGGAAGTGGTGTCGCAGCGCCTGCTGGGCGAAAAACACCTGGCGCTCAAGCTCAAGCACCAGGGGCAGCCGGTGGACGGCATCTGGTTCGGCCACACCGAGCCGCTGCCAGCACGCGTCAAACTCGCGTTTCGGCTGGATGCGGATGCGTGGAACGGGATGCGGCGGGTGAGGTTTTTGGTGGAAGCGGCGCAGGTTTAAGAAGCTGCAAACAAGCAGTTTTCTGCCAAAAACCCACTCATTCCGTTTCCAGATCGATGCGACATTAGGCGCGAAGCCGCAGGCAGTGCTCTAGCACGACAAGGCGAAGCAACAACATGTCGGATTGATATGGAAATGGAATCACTCCTGCACCCGCCCGCGCAAGGCCTTGGTCTCGGAGCGCTGGCTTTTGGCTACGCGGGCACGTTGTTTGGAGCCATAACTTGGTTTGGTGGCGCGGCGGGTTTTGGGCGCCTTCGCCACGCTGTTGACCAGTTCATGCAGGCGCACATAGGCGTCCAGGCGGTTCATTTCCTGGGTGCGGTACTGCTGCGCCTTGAGGATCAACACTCCGTCTTTGGTGATGCGGCTGTCGTGAAGGGCCAGAAGGCGCTCCTTCACGTCCTGCGGCAGTGACGAGGCCGTGATGTCAAAGCGCAGGTGAATCGCGCTGGAGACCTTGTTGACGTTTTGACCGCCCGCCCCTTGCGCACGGATGGCCGTGATCTCGACCTCGGCCTCGTTGATTTCCAGCAACTTCGGGGCCGCTTCAGCCATGACAAAATCGCTGGCGCAAGCGCTCAGGAAGCCACGTGGGCGGTGGCATCGCGCAGCTCGGATTCGGCCACGTAGCGCGCCACAAAGGCCCCCACCGCGCTGGCAGGCAAAGGCAGCCACACGGTATGGCCGCTGCCCGGTGCCACCGTCATGGGCTGGGCCTGGGCGTTTTCCATGCGGGTCAAGCGCACATCGTTATTGCCACCGGGGTGGATGATTTCCAGCAGGTCGCCCACTGCAAAACGATTTCTGACGTTGACCTGCGCTAAGCCGCGCGCTTCGTCAAACGCCACCACATCACCCACATACAGGCTGCGGCCTGATTCGGAGTAACCGCGCAGGTAGTTTTGGGTGGCCTCGGGCGTGTGGCGCTGGAAAAAGCCGGAGGTGTAGCCCCGATTGGCCAGCCCCTCCAACTGCCCCAGCAAGGCCGGGTCCAGCTCGCGCCCGGCCACGGCGTCACGAATGGCCTGGGCGTAGGTTTGCACGGTGCGTGCCACGTAATACGGGCTCTTGGTGCGGCCCTCGATCTTGAGCGAATCAACACCAATTTCGACCAGGCGCTGCACATGCTCAATGGCGCGCAGATCCTTGGAGTTCATCACGTAAGTGCCATGCTCGTCCTCTTCAATCGGCATGTAGCTGCCCGGGCGCTGGCCTTCTTCGATCACATAGACCTCGGCCTCCTGCTTGCGCTCAGCGGCGGCTTGCGGGGCCAAAATGTCACCGGAGGCATCGACCACACCGGGCAGGGTTTTGTAGTCCCAACGGCAGGAGTTGGTGCAACTGCCCTGGTTGGCGTCGCGGTGGTTGAAGTAGCCCGACAGCAGGCAGCGGCCCGAGTAGGCAATACACAGCGCGCCGTGGACAAACACCTCCAGCTCCGTGTCCGGGCACTCCTGGCGAATCTGCGCCACCTGGTCCAGCGAGAGTTCACGCGACAATATCACCCGGCTCACGCCCACGCTTTTCCAAAAGCGCACTGCCGCGGAATTGACCGTGTTGGCCTGCACCGAGAGGTGGATTTCCATCTCGGGCCAGGTCTCGCGCACCATCATGATCAGGCCGGGGTCGGACATGATCATCGCGTCCGGCTTCAGGGCTATCACCGGCTGCATGTTTTGCACGTAGCTCTTGATCTTGTTGTCGTGCGGGAAGATGTTGGACACCAGAAAAAACTTGTTGCCCAGCGCGTGTGCCCGGTCAATGCCCTGTTTGAGCACCTCGATATTGCCAAAATCGTTGTTGCGCACCCGCAGGGAATAGCGCGGCTGGCCGGCATAGACCGCGGTGGCACCAAAGGCCATGGCGGTTTCCAGCATCATCAGGGAGCCGGCCGGGGCCAGCAGTTCAGGGGCTTTCAAAGTCATGTTCAAACTCCTGCCTGCATTGGTGTCAAACCAGCCAAACCCGCAATCGCCAGCGCATAACCGCTCACGCCAAAGCCGCACATCACAGCCTTGGCGGCGGGCGAAATATAGGAATGGTGGCGAAATTCCTCGCGCGCAAACACGTTGGAGATGTGCAGCTCGATCAGCGTCACACCGGTGCCTTTGATGGCGTCATGCAGCGCCACCGAAGTGTGCGTGTAGGCACCGGCATTCAAAACGACGCCCGCCAGCGTGCCTGCGGCCTGTTTGCGCCCGGCTTCGTGCAGCCAGTCCACCAGCTCACCTTCGTGGTTGCTTTGGCGAAAATCCAGCCCAAAGCCGTGGGTGACGCAGGCCTGCGCACAAAGTTTTTCCACATCCGCCAGGGTGTGCGAGCCATAGACGGCAGGCTCGCGTGTGCCCAGCAGGTTGAGGTTGGGGCCATTGAGGATCAAGGCGGTTTTCATAAGGTTTTTCTCATTTATCAGTTGGCGAAAATGCTCGCCCATGGGGTCCGATTATCGGTGTTGTCGGCACCAAGAGCACGAGCCGGGTCAGAACTGGTATGGACGCCGGGGTGCTCCATCGGCTATAAATCAAGCCCTTTGACACCGGAGACATGACATGACGGATACCGAGGTTTTGAACAACTACCTGACAGCACGCCGTCAGAGCGGTGCCGACCGCGCTGCCATCGACGCTGCGATCTTTTCGCACTTCGGGCGCGAGCAGGCCGTGATGTTTACCGATCTGGTGGGGTTCTCACGCCTGGTCGAAGCGTTTGGAATTCTGCATTTTTTGCAATTGATCCAGGAATCGGAGACCCTTTTCACGCCCCTGATCAAGCAGCACGGCGGCACCTGCCTCAAACAAGAAGGCGACTCCTTGCTGGCGGTGTTCGACGATCCGGCCCAGGCCTTGGCCTGTGCGCGCGCCATGGTAGCCGCCACCGTGGCGCTGAACCCGCCCCGGCCACCCGAGGAGCGCATTGAGGTGTGCATTGGCTTGGGGTTTGGCACCGTGCTGCGGGTAGAGGGTGACGTGTGGGGCTCCCAGGTGAATGCAGCGTCCAAACTGGGCGAAGAAATGGCCAAGGGCGGCGACATACTGGTGACGCAGGATTTCCGCGCTGCGCTGGCTAACGTACAAGGTTTTAAGCCACATGGCACCCTGTTTGGCACCCAATCGGTGTTCCGCTGGCAAGACGGCCAAGGCCTGCAGCCTTGAAAATGCCTTCAAATTTTATTCATATTGCTATTAAATAAATAGCTGGTTGCGCAAGTACCACGGGCGGTAGATGCCTATTTGACCTTAAATATTTGACCTTGAAGTTCAGGCGGAAAGCGTTTCCACGTCAAAGCCCACGATGTTGCGGGCATCCTTGCTGAATTCGACGCCAATCAGGTAAATCGACCGGCCTTCATCCAAGTATTGCGCCAAGTATTTGGCGGCGTAGTTTTTGATCTTGAGCTGTGCCAATGCATTGCCTTGGGGTGCCAGCTCCACCACTTTGAACTCAAACAAATAGATGCAGCTTTGGAAGCGCACCGCCATGTCCAGCCGGCCCTTGTTGCTGCTGTCTTCCACCGTGATGTCCAGCCCCAGCGCGGCAAAGTAGCTGTAGAACACGCTGGCGTAGTAGCCTTCGTAGTTGGCAATCGGGTTGCTGCGGTACCAGTCGGTGGGGATGCTGTCAAAAAAGGCGGTGAACAGGGTTTGCATTGCGGGCAAGTCGTTGGCAGCCAGCAGCTCGTAGAGTTTGATGCGGTTGTCCAGCCGGGCGCGGCGGTTTTGCACCAGAGCGTCGAGCAGGCTGTTGTGCAGGCTTTGGCGCACCTCCCGGTTGGGGTAGCGCATGCGGTACAGAGTGTCTTCACCCTGCATTTCCTGCCGCTCAATGGTCAGGTAACCAGCCTGAAACATCAGCGCTTCGACCGGGATGTTGTCCACATCAAAGGTAGAGAGCAGTTCGCCATCGGCTCTTAGGGTGCCCAGCTCTGGGATGAAGTTGGCGCGCTCGGTCAGCAGCTTGACCAGAAAGGTGGGCGTGCCGGTTTCGAACCAGTAGGGGCGGAACTGGCGCTGATCGAACAACAGCAACAGGTCAAACGGGTTGTACACCGATTCTCCCAGCCAGTTGTAGCCGTTGTACCAGCGGCGCACTTCCGAGCGATCCAGCCCTTCAAGTTCGGGGGCAAACACGCTGTCCACATCCGCTTCTGTGTAGCCACAAATGGCGCTGTAGCGGGTATCCAGGGTGATGTCCTTGAGATGGTTCAACCCCGAAAACAAGCTGACCTTGCTGAATTTGGACACACCGGTCAAAAAGGCAAACTTGATGTCGGCATCGGCGTCCTTGATGACCGAATAAAAATCCTTCAGGACTTCGCGGATTTGCAGTGCAACAGCCGGGTCTTCGATGCGGTCCAAGATGGGTTTGTCGTACTCATCCACCAAAATGACCACGCGCTGGCCAGTGGCATCAGCCACGCGGGTGATGAGTCGCTTGAAGCGGCTGCGCATGTCTGGAAACTCGGCCACCAACTGGTAGTGGCTCTCCAGTGTTGTCAGTTGCTGGTGCAGGCTCTGGTTCAAATCCCCCACCGAGCCCAGCACGCCGCCACCAAAGCTGATGCGCAGCACCGGGTATTTGACACTCCAATCCCAGCGGTTTTCTGCGGCCAGCCCTTTGAACAAAGCCTGGTTGCCTTCAAACAGCTCCTTGAGTGTGTCAAGAAACAGGCTTTTGCCAAAACGCCGTGGGCGCGAGAGGAAATAGTGTTTTCCCTGCTCGGCCAATTGAACCGCCAAACCGCTCTTGTCGACGTAGTAATAGCCATCCTCCCGAATTTCACGGTAGGTCTGGATGCCGATGGGAAGTTTTTTGCGGGTCATTTCAATCCAAGATTGCTATAACTTCAGTAGCTAACAGCGCAATACATACCTGCGCAAGAGCCAGATTTCTTATAAATTTCTGGCCTGATCCGAAGCCTTGATGGGCTCAAGCGCCACCGTCACATCGCCACACTGGGCGCGGTGCCGCAAGGCATGGTCCATCACCACCAGCGCCAGCATGGCCTCGGCAATCGGCGTGGCCCGGATGCCGACGCAGGGGTCGTGGCGGCCCTTGGTCATCACTTGGGTGGACTGGCCGTTCACGTCAATCGACTCGCGCGGCGACAGGATGGAACTGGTGGGTTTGATGGCGATGGACACTTCCAGGTCCTGGCCGGTAGTAATGCCGCCCAGCACACCACCGGCGTTGTTCGACCTGAAGCCCTGCGGCGAAAGCGAATCCCCATGGGTGGTGCCGCGCTGCGCCACACTGGCAAATCCCGCGCCAATTTCCACGCCCTTGACCGCGTTGATGCCCATCATGGCGTAGGCAATGTCGGCATCCATCTTGTCAAACAGCGGCTCGCCCAGGCCCACCGGCACATTGGACGCCACTACGCGAATGCGGGCACCGCAAGAGTCGTGCGCCTTGCGCAGGGCCTCCATGTAGGTTTCCAGCGCAGAAACGTCGGCCACCGGGGCGAAAAACGGGTTGTGCGGCACATGCTCCCAGGATTCAAAGGCAACCGGCAACTCGCCAATTTGCGTCATGCAGCCCTTGAACACGGTGCCGTATTTCTCAAACAGCCACTTTTTGGCCACCGCCCCGGCTGCCACCATGGGAGCGGTCAGGCGCGCCGAGGAACGCCCTCCTCCACGCGGGTCGCGCAGACCGTATTTTTGAAAATAAGTGTAGTCCGCGTGACCCGGGCGGAAGGTTTCGAGAATGTTGCCGTAATCTTTGCTGCGCTGGTCGGTGTTTTTGATCAACAGGCAAATCGGCGTGCCAGTGGTTTTGCCTTCATAAACGCCGGACAAAATCTCGACCGCGTCAGGCTCGTTGCGCTGGGTGACAAACTTGGAGGTGCCGGGCCGGCGCCGGTCCAGATCACCCTGAATATCAGCCTCACTCAGCGTCAAACCCGGCGGACAGCCGTCAATCACGCAGCCAATGGCCGGACCGTGGGATTCACCAAAATTGGTGACTGCGAATGATTTTCCAAAAGTGTTACCGCTCATGGGGGCGATTATCCCTGAGTCGCCAACTTGGTGGCCATCAACTCCACTTTCCAAGGCAGCATGGGAGCCAACGGTGATTTGGATTACTTTAAGATCCAACTTAGTGCCGGTGGTCTGCTAACCATGAATTTCACCCATCCAAACGGGGTCGGAACCACGGGTGGAAATATCAAGTTGCAACTCAGTGACAGCGACGGCACTGTAATTGCCTACAAAGATTTCACCGGCAGCGGCAAGCTCGAGGCCACAGTACCAAGCGGCGGCGAATACTTTGTTACTGCTATTGAAGCTGATAAGTTCACCACAACATTTACCGCCGGAATATATTCGGTTGAAACAACCTTCGTCAGCGATTCCAATTCAGCCTACGATGGGGCTGACAATAATTCGGTTGCGACTGCCATCAGTCTGCTCGCAGGTGGCAAAATTTCACTGACTCCCAACCACGTTGTCTTCGGCAGCATGGGTGCCAACGCCGATGTGGATTATTTCAAAGTACAAATCAGCGCTGGTGGGCAGTTGGCTCTGGACTTCACTCATCCCAACGGAGTCGGTACAGCGGGGCGAAACATCAAGGTTCAACTCTCTGACAGCAGTGGTGATGTAATCGCCTTCAAGGGATTCACCGGCAGCGGCAAGCTCGAAGCTACCGTGCCCAGTGCTGGCGAATACTATGTAACAGCTATCGAGGCGGATAACTTTACAACTACTTTCGCTGACGGCATTTATTCGGTGGCAACCCCTTTTGTCAGCGATTCCAATTCAGCCTACGATGGCGCTGACAACAACTCGATTTCGACTGCGGTCAGCATGCTTGCAGACGGCGTAACGCCACTGACTCCCAACCATGTTCTTTACGGCAGCATGGGGGAAAACGGTGATTTAGATTATTTCAAATTAAAAATCAGCGCTGGTGGACAACTGACTATGGATTTCACACATCCTAGCGGGGTTGGAACTGCGGGCCGCAAAATTATCATGCAGTTATCCGACGGTGACGGCACTGTAATTACCTCCAAAGGATTCAACGGCAGCGGTAAGCTCGAAGCCACTGTACCCACCAGTGGTAATTACTTTGTAACATTCATTGAGTCCGATAACTTTACCACCACCTTTGCGGAAGGTGTTTATTCGGTCGCAACCAGCTTTGTCAGCGATCCTAGATCAGCCTACGATGGCGCTGACAACAATACGATTGCCACCGCCATCAGCAAGCTGGCAGATGGAGTCACGCCAGTGACTTCGGATCACATCCTCAGGGGTAGTATGGGCATCAACGCCGATGTGGATTATTTCAAAGTGCAAATGCTGGCAGGCGGGCCGGTGAATCTGGATTTCACCCATCCCAACGGTCTTGGTACAGATGGCGGAAAGATCACAGTGCAACTCAAGGACAGCAGCGGCAACTCTATTGCATCCAAGGACTTTACCGGCAGTGGCAAGCTTGAAGCCACCGTGCCCAGCAGCGGAGATTACTTTGTCACAGCGACCGAAGCAGACAGCTTTACCACCACCTTTACGGAAGGAATCTACTCCATCAAAATTGGCAAACTAATTGATGAGACATACACCGGCGGACCTGGTGATGACAAATTCACCGGCGGTCCGGGCAACGACACGATGAATGGTCTTGCTGGCATCGACACTTCGATTTACACCGGCCCTCGCGCCAACTTTACCGTGACGAAATCTGTAACCGGCTTTACTGTCACGGACACCAAAGGCAGTGATGGCACAGACAATCTAATCACTGTTGAACGTTTGCAGTTTGCTGATAAAAAAATAGCTTTGGATCTCGGCTCTAATGAAAACGGTGGAAAAGCGCTTGAATTTATCGGACTTTTGGCACCCGGTCTGATCGGTACGCCATCAGTTGTCGGCACCATCCTCGGCATTTTTGATGGCGGCAAAAGCATGCACGACATTTGTCAGTTTGCGCTGGATCTAGGCCTAGTCAATTCACTTGCAGGATCAAACAGCAACGACGCTTTGGCGGCGTTGGCATTCAGAAATGTGGTCGGCTTTGAAGCCGATGCTTCCATGATCAGTAACTTAGTGGGCTACATGGATGGACGATTTGCAAAATACACCCAAGCTGATTTCATGACGGTCGTGGCTGAATTGGACCTTAACAAGGCGCATATTGGTTTGGTTGGATTGCAGCAAACCGGGATTGAGTTCGTTTAGAAAGTCCACGTTCTGACCGAGGCTTGTCCGCTGTCAGAGCTTGAGCACTTTTCTGATGCCGCGCAGAAGGACTTCATTGTTGTGCGGCTTCACCATCCACGCCATAACCCCATATTCTTTGGCTTTGACTTTTAGTTCCGGACTTGTTTGCGTGGTGAGCATGAAAATGGGGACGTTAAAGCCTTGTTGCTTGATGTGGCTGCACATGGTGATGCCATCCATGCCGGGCATGTTCAGGTCCGAAATGATTAAATCGATCGCGTATTGACCCATCATCTCAAGACCTTGCTCCCCATTTTCTGCCTCAACAACCTCAAATCCATCGCTTATCAGCAGTTCTTTCAAGTTGTCGCGCATCGTTTTGGCGTCGTCGACTACGAGAATTCTTGGCATGTCAGTCTCCAGTAATAGATTTTTTTGAAAGCCATCGTGATCAGTTATTCCTGCCCATCATTGGCTTGGGTGCAAATGCGATTTTTTCCCTTGTGCTTGGCGATGTACAACTGATTGTCTGCTCGCTCGATCAGATCCCCCAATGTGTCTCGCTTTCGACAAGTTGCAACGCCACCGCTGACTGTCACCCGAATGTATTTCCCATTGCCGGCCGGTATTTCGGTATTTTCAAGTTGTGACCTGATACGTTCAGCGACGATGGTGCCGCCCAGCTCTTGTGTGTCGTTGATGGGTAACGCCACGAGGAACTCTTCACCGCCGTAACGCACAGGAATGTCTGTATCGCGCAGACAATGACGAATGATGCGCCCAAACTCTTTGATCACGGTGTCTCCGGCAGCATGCCCGTAGGTGTCGTTCACTGACTTGAAATTGTCGACGTCAAACATCAGGAGTGACAACTCCGCTATATTGCCCCGGGTGAACTCAGCGACAAGTCGTTTGACGCTGTCGTTCATGAACAATCGGGTATACAGGCCCGACAGTGGGTCTCGAATGGCACATTCGTAGAGAGCTTGCGCTTGCTTGCCGAGCAAGTCGGCTTTTTCAATTTGGCGTTGCGCCGTTAAGCTTTCAGTGTTGTCTTCCATGATCACCATGTAGCGGTCGACCATGTTGTTTTTCACTATCGGCTGAAATCTTGGTTTGATCCATTTTTCGTTGCTGCCACCACGGTCTACGCACAAATAGCCAATTTCGTGCAAAACGTTTTCGTAAGTTGTGAATATCGATTTGTCTTTGCCAGCGCAATCGTTTAAGGTGGAAAAAACCTGAGCCAACTCCGTTTGAGACTCCGGATTTTCGCGGCTCAAAATGGCCTGCAAGGATTCACCGGCCAGTGCATCCCGGTTGAGTAATACGTGGCAATACTCTGAAAGAACTTCTTCGATGCCGCCATGCCTGTTTAGCACCATCAAGCCAAGCGGGATGCTGGAGAAAATGCTCATCAACTTTAATTCTGACTGGTACAAGCCCGACAGATCATCCCCAATGATGGAAATAACGCGCCCTTCGGCACGGCTGATGTGTTCAAGCTGAAAGATGTGCCAGTAAAAAGGCTTTCCAAGAGATTCGCTGTCGGAGCCCGAAATTTCAAGCTTGATACGAACCGTGGCTTCACCATGCTCACTGGTGCGCAAGTGGTTGAAATGACGCATCAGAATTTCACGGTTTTCTGTGGTGAAAAATGACGTGAAATCCAAATGCAGCGCATTCTCCATCGCGCAGCCAGTCAGCGCACAAAATGCATGGTTGGCTCTGATCACTTGGTTGTGCTCATTGAGCACTACAAATACGCTAGGGATGTTGTCGAGTATTTTTTCGCTGTACTCGCAAGCACTCTCAAGCATGGAGAGGACGCGCTGCGAAGCAAGTAATTCGTTTTGGTTGCTCATAGAAAGTCCAGCTCGCCTTCATCTGAAGGTTCGTCCACATAGTGAATGTTTTTGAGTTGATCAGCTGCCAACAACTCGACATAGCAGCTGCAATACAAAAATCCAAAGGGTCCGTTCAGACACCAAAAGTCTCCAAACTTGTTGATCACCCCTGATTTCTCCTGGTAGTCGGCATAAATCTCATAAATGCCTCGCGTACACAGGGGGATGCTCATGCCCAATGAAATGCCGTGGGATTGAAATATGCGGCAGGCCCTGCCACCTATTTGATTGCTGAGTTCTTTCATGTAGTCCAGCAGATGCTTGTCAGTCAAGTCTTCAGGTTTACCACCACTGGACTGGCGGTATGCGCGCATCTGCTCTGGATTGAAGTGCACCTTGAAGATCATCCGAATTTCTGAACCTGTCAGCAGAATCATGACGATGTATCGCTTCAATACCTGCCCTAAAACATGATTCTCGGGTGACTGGATCAATTCAACATCGTCACGATTGAAATACTGGTTTGCCTGAACGACTGAAACCTTTCTCAGCAGATCAAGTAAATTTTCTTTAGGGGACGGTAAACAAGGTTCTTCATCCATAGAAAAAATGTGCTCGTTGTAGGACTGTTAAGGTGAAAGTTAGCCGAAGGTACAAAGCCTGAAAATTATTACTAATCCCTAAGAATTTGGCGGTAGCTTGTAGCAAAAGCAGTTTACTGCTGCAAGTATCCAATTGTGTTAAAAAAATCACAAAACTGGTGGGCCTAATCTTCAGCCTTCAAGATGACGCATAGATGCAACACATTTATTTGTTAATGGCCGGTGGTGCTGCATTGAGCCGATCTTCAATTTCTTGTTTATGTTCTGCCGCTGCCCTGATGTCTGCGTTTAACAAGGTTGCCCGAATCGGATCTACAGGCACAATGATGGAGTTGGCTTCACTTACCACGGACTCCATGGCCAGCAGCTCCACCATCAGTTCGGTCAGGTGCCTGGACGCCAGCAACAACTCATGGCGCGGGTCAGTTGGCGCAAACCAGGCTTGGTCATAGTGGACCAGTGTCTGGCGAAAAGCCGGAGCCAACACCGAGCGGGTTTTAGCGTCAAATTCCGAGTCTGTCATGTTCCCGGCTTTGACCTGTTCCTGCATTTCCTGCATAAGCCGGGATGCTTGCGCAAAGCTTTTGACCCCCTTGTCAAACGCAGCAGGACCGGTAAATGGACGCGACACATCTGTAGCTGCGCTCGGAGCGAGGAAGGCAACCACCACGGACAGAACCAATGCGCCGGCGATGCCCGTTGCACTGCGCACTTGAATGGTTTTCTCATACTGGCGCATGTCAAAGCGTTCGGGCAGCAAGGCTGCCAGAATCGCGCCCGTCACCAAAGCGCCCACGTGCGCGCCGTGGTCGATCCCACCAGGTCGAAACCCTTGTACCAGGGCATAAAGTGCAAAGATGCCCATGCCAGCGAGTTCAGGTTTACCTAGAAGTTTGGGCAAAATTTCACGGTTTTGGTAAACCGCAACCATCAAAGCGCCTGCCAGCCCAAACACAGCACAGCTTGCCCCCCCTACAAAGACCATTTTCTGGGCCGAAAAATGCAAAGCAAAAGCACTGCCGGCTATGGCGGCTCCCAGGTAAATCATGAGGAACGGCCGGTAACCGTAGATGCGCTCGGCAACACGTCCAATACTCCACAACCCCAGCATGGTGATCGCCAGATGCACCAAACCATTGTGCACAAAAGTCGCTGTCATCACACGCCACCACTGACCTCGCTGAACTTCAGAAGCAGCATGCCCACCCCAACGCAGCAGCCATTCATCTGACGGTCGCAAAGCGTCAGCACCCTGGTACACCATGAAAAGTGACAGTACAACATTGATCAGGATCAGGGCGTAAGTCACCCATGGGCGCGGTGCCCGGGCAATCACTTGTTCAAGCGGCTCGCGTTCCTGTGGCGAATGGTTGACCACAATCTCCCCGGGATGGGTCTGGCGCAAATGTTGAATCACCGCGTCAAAAATCAAATCGCGCTCAGTGGCTGAAAAAGTGGACAGGGCAATGAAGGGTTGACTGCGCCGACTGAGCCACGTGCCCGCAGTAGTAGGCACACCGGGCAATAGCTCAAGATGCAGTGCATGGCCATTGCCAACAGGAACAATCCATGCATTGGCAATATCCTGCCAGCGGTAGTTTTTTTTCGCGCCACAAAAACTCAAGGATTCAATGCCTTTGGTTGTCAGCAAAACCGGGCACTTGTCTATCTTGATTTGACGGCGAATCGCGTAGCCCAATGCCCCCGAAACAATGAGCAAAACGCTCATCATGGCCCAAGCACGAGCGCTCCAGACAGCGGTGGTGAGCAACGCAAAAACGACAACCATCACCGACAAAGCACCGACTCCAATGCCTATGCGAATCCATGGGCTTTTCAGGGAAGGTCGAAACAACTCTTCCAAAGGTTGCGTTGCCACAGCGTCGTTCATCATCCGTTTACTTCCCATGTTTTGCAATCCAGTCCTTGAAGCTTGGATGCGTGCGCAAAGTATCAAAACAAAACCCACGGGCTCGCAGCCCCACAATCAAGGGTTCGAGGACCGCCGGGGCCCACGGATCATTGCGGGTTGAAACACCCAACGTGGCGGACAAAATGTCGCCACTGCGGATGTCGCGCAAAGCTTGCTCCAGCAGGGTGTCGTTGCTGAATTTTTCACTGGGCAACTCGTCGCCGAGAACACCGGCCGGTGCCCATCCGACATGCGCGTAGCCGCAGGCGCGAGTTGATTCCAACAAGCCCGGTGAAGTGGCACCACCGGGTGCACGAAACAGCGGCAAACTCTTCTTGCCGGTGAAATCGCTTAGACGCTGGGCCGCGTGTTCAATCTGGGCACAGTATTTGCCGGCCTCCCATGTGAACTCGCGCCCGGCAAAAGCACCGGCCGTAGGCCTCACACGAAAACGCAGCGTGTTACCTGGCAAATCACCGCGCCAATACACATGGTCGTAGGTTTGCGAAGCAAA
This sequence comes from Candidatus Rhodoferax bjergmarkensis, assembly GCA_016708345.1. Lineage (GTDB taxonomy): Bacteria > Pseudomonadota > Gammaproteobacteria > Burkholderiales > Burkholderiaceae_C > Rhodoferax > Rhodoferax bjergmarkensis. The sequence goes on along the minus strand of JADJFX010000002.1, from coordinate 135,156 downwards.
TTCATGCCCTTCTGCTGCACGCGCCTTCCACCACGGTGCCCAGTGATTGCCCAAGCTGCCATCGCCGGTCTGGGTGAACACGTTGGAGGCAAAAAAAGTGACTCTGACGCGGTGGCGCCGTAAAACGTCAGCCACCAAGGGGGCACCTTCCATGTGCCCCGTATTGAACGTGAGGTAGACCTTTTTTTCGCAGGTATCAATGGCGACAGCCCCCCCGCACCCCGCCCATGATGCGAGAAGCAGGGCAAGCAAACGAGCCCCAAGCAAACCATGGTTGCTTGCAGGTCGGGTCAAAAGGCCAAATAACATGGTGCGACTTTCCAACATTGAAACTCACTGAATTCAAACTCGGTGCGCCATCTTAGCGAGACTAGACTAAGCGCCTTTCACACAATCAATTTTCTGGGGGAAACCATGCTGGTTTTGGGTTTCGAGTCGTCCTGCGACGAAACGGGCGTGGCCATGGTGCAAACGAATGCTGCCGCCGTGCCCACCTTATTGGCCCATGCCCTGCACAGCCAGATCGAGATGCACCAAGCCTTTGGCGGCGTGGTACCCGAGTTGGCCAGTCGCGACCATATTCGCCGCGTGATTCCCTTGACCGAGCAGGTGATGTCTGGAGCTGGCCGCACACTGGCCGATGTGGATGTGGTTGCGTTCACGCGGGGGCCGGGGCTGGCCGGGGCCTTGCTCGTGGGTGCCGGTGTGGCCTGTGCTTTGGCGGCAGCCCTGGGCAAACCCGTGCTGGGTGTACACCATTTGGAGGGACATTTGCTGTCGCCCTTCTTGAGCGCCGATCCGCCCGAGTTTCCGTTTGTAGCTTTGCTGGTGTCCGGTGGCCACACGCAGCTGATGCGGGTGCAGGGGGTTGGGCATTACGAGCTATTGGGTGAGTCGATTGACGACGCTGCGGGCGAAGCCTTTGACAAGTCGGCCAAGCTCATGGGTCTGCCCTATCCCGGTGGCCCGGCACTGGCCAGGCTGGGAGATAACGGCAACCCCAAAGCCTACGCCTTGCCACGCCCCTTGCTGCGCAGCAGCAACCTTGATTTTTCATTTGCCGGTCTCAAAACCGCTGTGCTGGTGCAGTCGCAAAAAATGGTCGCTGCTGGGGGCGTGAAGCGCTTTGAGGACTTGCCGATTGAGCTGCATCGTGACTTGGCCGCCTCCACGCAAGCCGCCATTGTCGAAGTGTTGGTCAAAAAATCACTGACGGCCTTAAAGCAAACGGGCCTGTCCCGTCTGGTGGTGGCCGGGGGCGTTGGCGCCAACCGCAATTTGCGCGAGCAACTGAACGCCGAGTGCGCCAAGCGCCACATCCGCGTGCATTACCCCGAGCTGCATTTGTGTACCGACAACGGTGCCATGATTGCCATGGCGGCAGCCATGCGACTGCAAAGCGGACAGCAAACGGCCAGCGAGGTCTACGCTTTCGACGTCAAACCACGCTGGCCGCTGGATTCGATACAAATCGGCCGCTAGCGCATGAATAATATGCGCGAGCAGCTATCAATTTAGTAGTGAATTAATGCACAATCAACTCCGTCACCCGGCTGACTGGCACCAGTTTGCCTAGTTTGAGGGTAAGTATGATTTTCAATTCAGCAGCATCCGCAGTCTTGAGCTCACCGCACTCGTCTTCGACGGCAAACACCAAGGATTCAATACGACTTCGCAGATCAGGATGTGCTCCCAGTCTCCTTATCTGTTCGCGTCACTCATCGATGTTTCAGTCATGTCAAGCCTCCTTTGCTGGGTAAATAGACCGGGAATAACTCCGCATCAGTTTGGATCGCACCCTCGGGACCCCTTACGGCTTGGTCATGCAGAACCTCATGCGTGAGCAGCGCGTTACCCATCAACCGCTGGAAGACTTTGACCAGGACTTGCCGTTCTGACTAACGGCGAACTTTTAACACCATCAGTAACCAGGGCCCCTCACGGGGCCCTATCCATTGGTGGCACCGTGAGCATCGGAATCGGCCACCAGAATCCAACGCCATAACTGCCCACCAGATTCGGCCACCAAGTTACGCAGCCATTAACGGCCGCCGGATTCATGCGGATTTAAGCAACCGCTAACAAGCGTCAATTCACTATTGTTTTTATAGCTGGTAGCGCAATCGCCGCGTGCGGAAATGGCCATTTTTATGGGAAATTGGCCAGACGCAGATGTCACTGCGGTGGCACTCCGAGGCACCAGATGATGGAAAGCCAGCCTGCCATGGCGGTCGTATTATTCAATTCGATCCTGGCCCAATTTTTCTTGATTTTTGCTCGATGCAAGATGCAATAGAGTTAGCCTTGTATGCTGACGCCTTTGAGCCACAAACCCGGAACCATAATCACAATTTACAGAATAGAAGTTGATTTAACCCTTTAAACCACGTCCAATTATTGGACCAGTTCAAAACAATCAGCGCCGGGAAGCTTGAACTTGAGAGCCTTACTCGCGAAGACGTGCTCACACAAATCGCGTTTCAGTTTTTTATTTGGACCACCATAGCTAATCAGATCGGAACACCTGCATGAACGCGCAACACCGCTACATTGAATTATTAAAGAACAGTCTCCTGAATGAACCGTACCTAGAAAATGAAGTTCGCTTGCTGTATATCTTTGGAATGATGGCCAGTGGCAGACCTGTCGATACAGATGTGGTGAGAGATATAAACCGTCGTTTACCTGATTGGGTAGAGACCGTCAGGTTAGCGCGGCAGGAAGGGCGAATTTGGTGGAATTTGAATGTGAACGATGCGACGGGCAACCCAAAAACACTTAATTTGCGTAACTTTTGCGAGTTCTCACACACCATGGTAGGCCGCAAGCGCTTGGACAACATTACAAATTGCCTCGACATCGTCCGCACTGAAAATGTGCCCGGCGACCTGATTGAAACCGGGGCATGGCGCGGTGGCGCAACCATCTTGATGCGGGGTTATCTTTCCGCGTGGGAGATGAACGATCGAACAGTTTGGGTTGCCGACTCCTTTGAGGGATTGCCAGTACCCTCCTTACCGCAAGATAAAGGCTATGACTTTAGTGCGACCAAAATACCAATATTGTCCATTTCATTGGAAGAAGTTCAGGAGAACTTTCGCCGCTATAGCCTGCTGGACGACCAAGTTCGATTCTTGAAAGGCTGGTTTTGCGACACGCTGCCGAAAGCTCCCATTGGCCAACTCGCTGTTTTGCGTCTCGATGGCGACTTGTATGAATCAACAATGGATGGATTGAACGCGTTGTATAGCAAGGTATCCCCAGGCGGCTTCGTTATTGTGGACGACTACGGAGACTTCGCACCGTGTCGAAATGCTGTTAACGAGTTTCGTCAACTGCACGGCATCAACGAACCCATTGAGAAAATTGACTGGACTGGGGTATTCTGGCGAAAACTAAGCTAGGCACTATGCGCTCTGTACTGTAAAAAAGGCACTGGGTTCGAATTTCCTCTATTTAGGTAGAGCAAACCGCCGGCGAGCGCCGGGAAGCCAAACCACGCGACCGACCGCGCAAACCTGCACCGCAGGCGGCACCAGACCATAATTCCAAGCAACTTGGGCTCTGGGGTTTGGATGCTTAAATGAGCCTTTGCGCAGGTAGATACTGCGGGAAAAGCTATAAATAAAGTAGCAAATCCAATTACAACCGAGAATGAATATCAAAATGCCCTACACCCTTGCGTTGGCCCTGACGGAAAGTCAGGTTGCCATGGCGGCGGGAACATTTAATTCGATTTTTTTCTGCATGATAAGAGGTCAGCCGGAATGAGTCTGCTGGCAAAGCCGCCCATGCAGCGTGGGCATGACCGGAGTGCAGAAATGATTGGCGCTGCCGTAGTGCATATTTTCGATGACGATATTGTGGGTACGTATTTCAGCAACTATTGAGGGCTGCATTGCAATAGCAGGCAAAATCACTTCTGCAATGCCCGGCCTATGCAGTCATCGCACGCAAGCATTATTTCAACCACTGGAGCCATCATGCAAATCATTGTTGAAGTCCCCAACAGCTATCTGGATGCCATGCACCGTGGACCGGACGACTTTGCACAAGAAGCCAAACTGGCTATGGCCGCCAAATTGTTTGAAATGAAACGCCTGTCCTCTGGCATGGCCGCCAGCCTGATTGGCATGGATCGGGTCACGTTTCTGGCCCAGCTGCAGCGCTTTGGCGTGCCAATGATTGACCTGGACTCGGATGAACTGACACAGGACATACAGCATGCGTGAGGCCAAGCCTGTACTTGTCACCAACACCACGCCCTTGATTGCGCTGGCGGCAGCCACCGGCAATTTAGATATTTTGCAATTTCTGTATTCGCGCGTCGTCGTGCCGCTGGAAGTGGCGCAAGAGGTTCGCGTGGGGGGCAAGCAGTCGTTTGGGCTAAACGTTTTCAACAATGCAGAATGGCTGGATGTTCAGTTGGCCGAGGTGAGCTTGCAGCCATTCTTGCGCAACTCGCTTGACCGAGGAGAGGCTTCGGTCATTCAAACGGCCATGAATATGGGACTACCCCTAGTCTGTATCGACGAGACTGCGGGCAGACGTATTGCTCGCCTGTGCGCTCTGGAGGTCACTGGCTCTGTGGGCATCCTTCTCAAAGCCCGGCGGCTGGGTTTTGAAATATCGATTCCGGTGGCATTGCAGCGCATGCAAGCCCAAGGCATCTGGCTGAGCGATCAGGTGGTCAAATTTGCGCTGGCCCAAGTGAATTGAGCCAGCGGCATGGTGTGCTGTCAACGGGTGCCCACAGAAAAAAATAGGGCTAAAAAATAGGGCCAGGCTCGGATTACCCGTGGGAGATGAAAGATCGAACAGTTTGGGTTGCCGACTCCTTTGAGGGATTGCCAGTACCCTCCTTACCGCAAGATAAAGGCTATGACTTTAGTGCGACCAAAATACCAATATTGTCCATTTCATTGGAAGAAGTTCAGGAGAACTTTCGCCGCTATAACCTGCTGGACGACCAAGTTCGATTCTTGAAAGGCTGGTTTTGCGACACGCTGCCGAAAGCTCCCATTGGCCAACTCGCTGTTTTGCGTCTGGATGGCGACTTGTATGAATCAACAATGGATGGATTGAACGCGTTGTATAGCAAGGTATCCCCAGGCGGCTTCGTTATTGTGGACGATTACGGAGACTTCGCACCGTGTCGAAATGCTGTTAACGAGTTTCGTCAACTGCACGGCATCAACGAACCCATTGAGAAAATTGACTGGACTGGGGTATTCTGGCGAAAACTAAGCTAGGCACTATGCGTGTGGAACCAGACCATAATTCCAAGCAACTTTGGCTTTCGGGATTGGATGCTTAAATGAGCCTTTGCGCAGGTAGATACCGCGGGAGAAGCTATAAAAAAAGTAGCAAATCCAAGTGCAAACGAGCATGAAAATCAAAATGCCCTGCACCCTTGCGCTGGCCCTGATGGACAGTCAGACTGCCATGGAGGTCGGGTTATTCAATTCGATCCTCGCCCCTTTTTCTTTTTTCCGACAGTAGAGTCGAAGCGTGACGCGGTAATCTATTGTCTCGTACAGAGTCAGATCCCGTTTTCCCACCCCGCTCATCGAACCGGACGTGCGGTTTTCCCGCATCCGGCTCTCCGACTTGATTCATTGCAAAACTATCGGTATCGGCTGTCATCTGGCACCTTTGAGTTCATGCACGCCCAGATGGTTGAAAATCTCGACATGGGTGTATTGGTGAGTGCCCCGCGAGGGCACTTTGTGACGCCGCTGCAAGAAGCCTCGCACCGTTTGCCGAACATGAGCATTGACTGCACGGTAACTCTTGCGCTTGCTGCCATAGTGAAAGTAAGCCTGCCACCCTTTTAGCGTACGGTTGAGTTTGTCGCGTGTCTCTTCCCATGTCCCGGTTCGCGGGCGAAGGATGTCGCTGACCTTGGCCTTGAGTCGTTTGAGCGACTTGGCCGATGCGCTGGCTCCCAAGTAAGGTTTACCGTCGGTTTTAACGTAATGCAAGCCAAAGCTGTAACCCAGAAAGTCAAACTGCTCCACCCTGGCGTTTCTCACGCTGGTTTTGGTTTCGTTGATCTGTAGTTCGAGCTTTTGCATGACTTGCCCCGTCCATTGCAACGCTTGGTCTGCCCGGCCTTTGCTCAGGATGACAAAATCATCCGCATAGTTGACTATTTTGGCCCGAAATCGTTCGCCTGCTTTGCTTTGCTCCCAGTACCGCAGGAACCGATTCATGTACCGGTTGGCCAACAGGGGGCTGATTACGCCGCCTTGGGGGGTTCCCAGTTTGGCCGATTTGCCTCCTGTCAGCGTGCGCCCCTTGGGCGTGTCTGTCTGTACCGGGGTCTTGAGCCAGCTTTTGAGCAGCCTCAGCACCTCTTTGTCAACGATGCGCAGCGCCAGTGAGCGCATCAGGTCATCATGCGGGATCGTGTCAAAGAATTTCGACAAGTCCGCATCGACCACTTGCGTGTAGCCTTCGATGAGCCCTTGATGGACGGCTTTGACTGCATCGATTGCACTGCGCTGGGGCCGGTAGCCGTAGGCGCAGTCTTGCAAGTCGGCTTCAAAGATGGGTTCGAGCACGAGCTTTGCAGCCGTTTGCACAACCCGGTCTTTGATGGTGGGTAGGCCCAATGGCCGCTCTCCCCCGCCCTGTTTGGAAATCATCACGCGCAGTACCGCTTGCGGGTGGTAGCGCTTGGCTCGCAGTTCTTCTTGCAGGCCGCTTAGCCAGTCCCCCAGCCCGTCTTTCTCGATTTGCTCAAACGTCACTCCATCAACCCCGGGTTTGCCGTGGTTGGCACGCGAGAGTTGCCACGCGTGCGCCAGAATGTCGCTGCGCCATATCTTGTCGTAGAGCTGGTAGAACCGAAATTGTGGCTCTGCCTTTGCTTTGCAATACAGCTTTCGTTGTAGCGACCGGATCGCTGGTGGTGTTGCCAGACTCACGTCAATCACCTGTTCCTTTTCTACTACTAAAGCGTTCAAGAAGTTGGGGTCCTTTGCTCGGCAGGTATTACTCCGCGTCAACGCTCTTACAACCCCATCCGTCGCCCGTGGCTACACCAGCCCCAGCCATTACAGCTTGTCCGATTCGAGGGTCGCGACCCCTCGCAGCACACGGGTTTCCCGTATTTGCGCGATTAACTCAATTTCCAGCATGCCCAGTCCATTACCCCGGTAAGCCAAGATAGGTGCGTATATTGGTGTCTTGCCTATCTTGTGCTGCCTTCCCTGTCTAGGTGGCAGGTCGGCGCTCACATCAACTCTTTCGAGGCCTGCTCAGACTTCACTCACGTTTGGGCCTGCTGTTTCGCTGGACGGCCATATACCGCCTTTGTCACGAGGCTTCAGCGTGTACAGTTACCCATATCCGCTGCTCGTCAGCTAACAGACTCACCAATATTTATCTGTGTGGCTCCTTCCTCCACAAGTTAATCGCACCGAGTACGGCGCACACCTAGTTTGCACCGCAGCACCGTTACTTACGCAGCCCAAGTTGTACGCCAACGGCATCATCCACCGCTTGCATATCTTGCTTTGAGAGCTCGCCCAATTTCGATTTAAGCCGCAGTTTATCGGCCGTCATGATCTGATCCGCCATGGCTTTACTCAGCACCCCACCCACCCGAACCAGCGCGTTGCCCGGATAAACCCGCTCGGTATTGGACGTGAGCGCCACGACGATCACCCGCGACAGGTTGCGATTGGCAGCATCGTTACTGATGATGACCGCAGGCCTGGTTTTGCGGATTTCGGTGCCCACAGCAGGGTCAAACTCAACCCACCAGACCTCACCGCGCATCATTGGATAAGTCCCCAATCAAGCCGTCAATCCATTCCCCCGCCTCAGCTTCGTACTGTGGATCAGCAGCCATGGCCCGGTAGCCTTCGTCAAGCGCGGTGTTTTTCAGCACGTGAGGGCGGGCCAGCTCTTGCAAGAATTGGCTGACTTTGCCCCGACCCACAACACGAAAAAGCCCTTCGTAAACATCCTCGTCCATGGTGATGGTCATTCGCTTTTGCATGAAAGCCTCCTATATTCGTATGCATTATGCATTAAGCATTAAGCATTGCACTGCGGTCTACCTAAACCCACTGCATGAACATCAAGGCGAAAAGCAGAATCGGAAACAAAGGGGCCAGGCTCGGATTACCCCGGATTACCCAGATTCCCGACTGACTCTGCCCGCGCGCGGGCATTTTGGTGCTGCACCGGCAGGCAGACGGGAGGATTGAAGCCAGCAAAACAGCTTCTATTCACTATCAAAACAGTAGCTATCTACGCCCTACTGACGTGCGCAAGGGCAGGTTTTATATGTGAAATATGAGGCTACGCGGCCAAAGAATCGCTTCATTTTGACTGTGGTTTAAACTAGGTCTCAGATTCACCATCGTGTGATGGACAGCAGGGTAAAAACCTGCTCCTCTCGCCCGCATCCCTGCCCCCAATGACCGCCCTACCCCTCACAGAATCCCTGCAGCAAGCCCTTTACCAGGCCGCGTGTGGCGCGGCTCAGGGCTTATGCGCCCTACTCCAGGTTTCTTGTGGGATCTGCCGTGCTGGATGACCAGGGCCGCATTCATGCTGGCTGCAATGTTGAGAATGCAGCCTATCCGCAGGGGCTGTGTGCCGAGGCGGGGGCTTTGAGTGCCATGGTGCTGGCGGGCAGCACCCGTGCGGTGGCGGTGCTGGTGGTGGGCGACGGTGACAAGTGGATTACCCCCTGCGGCGGTTGCCGACAAAAGCTGATTGAATTTTGCGCTCCAAGCACCCCTGTTTTGACGGCGAACCTGTCGGCGTTGGGGCCGCGTTTCACTTTGGCACAGTTGCTGCCCGAGAGCTTTGGGGCCCTGCATTTGCCTGCTGCATGAAGACTCAAGCCGCCCTGCAAACGATTCAAACCCGCGCCCCGCTGGCGCGACCCCGTGTGGCGCTCATTCTTGGCTCGGGCTGGGGTGAGCTGACCCACCATGTGCAGGAGGCGGTTTGTATTCCGTACTCGGCGCTGCAAGGTTTCCCCGAGCCGTCGGTGGCGGGGCATGCCGGTGAGCTGTGGCTGGGGCGCATCGGCACCCAGCAGGTGGCGGTGATGAGCGGGCGGTGCCACAGCTACGAAAACGGTGATGTGGATGGCATGAACGTGCCGCTGCGTGTGCTGCGGGCGCTGGGCTGCGACATTTTGATTCAAACCAATGCGGCAGGCAGCTTGCGTGCGGACATGCCGCCGCACAGTTTGATGGTGCTGTCCGACCATATCAATTTTGCGCAGCGCTCACCGCTGGTGGGTGAAGTCGGCACTGCGCGTTTCGTCAACATGGCAAACGCCTACGACGCCGATTTACGCACCCAGGCCCGACACCTTGCCGCACAGCAGGCTCTGCCATTGCATGAAGGGGTGTACGTGTGGGCTTTTGGCCCGCAGTTTGAAACACCGGCTGAAATTCGCATGTTTGCCCTGCTGGGGGGTGATGCCGTGGGCATGAGCTGCGTGCCGGAGACTATTTTTGCGCGCTTCCTGGGCATGCGCGTGCTGGCCCTGTCGCTTATCACCAACTTGGCGGCGGGCTTGTCCACCGAAGTGCTCAGCCATGCCCACACGCTGGCGCAAGCCCAGGCCAGTGCAAAACTCACCAGCCGATTTTTGGCCGACCTCATCTCCCGCCAGAATGGGCCCGATTGAACTCCATATATGAACGCTTTGTCACCTCAACACAGGACACTTGACCTCAAGGCCAGCGCCCAACTGGCCATGTCTTGCCTGGACTTGACCAGCCTGAACCCGCAGGACACCGAGGTCGACATTGCCCGCTTGTGTGAACGCGCGCAAACTTCGTTTGGCCCGGTCGCCGCGGTGTGCGTGTGGCCGCGCCTGGCCGCTTTCGCCCGCCAACAGGTTCCGCCCAGAATTGCCGTCGCAGCCGTGGCGAACTTCCCCGATGGCAACGCGGACCTTGAACGCGCCGTGCGCGAGACCGGCACCATTTTGCAAAGTGGTGCCCAAGAGGTGGACGTGGTGTTGCCCTACAAGCATCTGCAGGCAGGTGACGAGCTGGCGGTGGCGCAGTTGCTGGCGGCGGTGCGCAAAGCCTGCCCGAATCTGCTGCTGAAAGTAATTCTGGAAACCGGTGAATTGAAGGAGGCCCGCTGGATTGAACGCGCCTGCCGCATCAGCCTGGACGCCGGGGCCGATTTTTTAAAAACCAGCACCGGCAAGACGCCCGTCAGCGCAACCATTGAGGCCGCACGAACCATGTTGACGGTGATTGCAAACGACCCTTCTGCGGCCCACCGGGTTGGCTTCAAGGCCTCCGGCGGCATTCGCACGGTGCCAGAAGCTGCCTGCTACATCGCCTTGTGTCAAGAACACCTGGGTGCGGCGGCGCTCAATGCCGGGCGCTTTCGCATCGGTGCCAGCAGCTTGCTGGACGACATCGAAGCGGTCCTGGCTGGCAAGGTGCCCGCCCCTGCTTCTTCCACCGCTTACTAACTTTTACGCTAAGGATGACTGACATGCTGGCGCAGGAAATCATTCGCAGCAAGCGCGATGGCCACCGACTGGAGCGCCCTCACATTGATGCATTTGTACGTGGCTTGGTCGACGGCTCCTGGAGTGAAGGCCAGGCCGCCGCCATGGCCATGGCCATGTTTCTCAAAGGCATGTCAAACCAGGAAACCATTGACCTCACCCAAGCCATGACCCGCTCGGGTTTGATGATGGATTGGACCCGCGCAGATTTGCCCGGCCCCATTCTGGACAAACACTCCACCGGCGGCGTGGGTGACAAAGTCAGCCTGATGCTGGCACCCATCGTGGCGGCTTGCGGCGGCTATGTGCCCATGATTTCGGGCCGTGGCTTGGGCCACACCGGGGGCACCTTGGACAAGTTGGCCAGCATTCCCGGCTACCAGAGCACGCCCGACACGCAGCGCCTGCGCCGGGCGCTCAAGGGCGCGGGCTGCGTCATCATGGGGCAAACGGCAGAGCTGGCTCCGGCGGATCGGCGCTTGTATGCCATTCGCGATGTGACGGCCACCGTGGAGTCGGTCGCGCTGATCACCGCCAGCATTTTGTCCAAGAAGCTGGCCGCTGGCTTGCAGGGACTTGTGATGGACGTCAAAACCGGCAACGGGGCCTTTGCGGCCTCCTTTGCCATGGCGGATGAACTCGCAAGCTCGCTGGTTCAAGTGGCCAACGGTGCCGGTTTGCCCACCCGGGCCTTGATCACGGACATGAACCAGGTGTTGGGTGACAGCTGCGGAAATGCTGTCGAAGTAAGTGAAGCACTTGCCTTTTTGCAAGGCCAGCGGCGCGAGCCGCGTCTGCTTGAGATTACCCGCATGTCGAGCGCGGAACTGCTGGTGATGGGGCGGTTGGCCACCGACCCTACCGACGCCCTGAAAAGGGTGGACACCGCACTCAGCAGTGGCCGTGCAATGGAGCACTTTGCCCGCATGGTGATGGAGCTTGGCGGGCCGAAAGACTTTGTGGAACGCTCCAGCCACTACCTCCCCTGCGCGCCAGTGCAACAGCCGGTCAAAGCGACGAACAGTGGCTGGGTCAGCGCCATGGCAACGCGAGACATTGGGCTTTTGGTAATTGCATTGGGCGGTGGCCGTCGCCAAGCCAGTGACGCGGTGGATTTGCGCGTGGGATTTACCCAATTTGTGCAGCTTGGTCAGCGTGTGGAAGTGGGTGATGTGCTGGCCATGGTGCATGCTGCCGATGAGTCCACGGCGCAGGCGGTGGGCCAGGCACTGGTGCCGCTGATTCAAATCAGCGACTCAATGCCCGTCATAGCGCCAATTCTCATCAAGCGTCTGGAAAATTAGAGTGAGTGATATTTAAAGTGAGCCATACCCTGCCCGACCACGCCAACATTTTCAAACCCTATGAGGATGTTGAAGGAGAACACCGCGAGCCTTTCGTGCTGGACAACGGCACGACCAAATCGCTGTATTTCACGCTGGACCAGTTGCAAAGCCGCATGTGCAGCGCGCAACCCACGCAACTCGCTGTGGACTACACCCGCACGATGATGGGTTTTTTGCTGTTCGACAGCCGCCCGGCCCACATTGGCATGATTGGCCTGGGCGGTGGTTCCCTGCTCAAGTTTTGTTATCGCCACCTGCCGGAAACACGCTTTACCGTCATTGAAATCAACCCCCTGTGATAGCACTGAGCCAGCAGTTTGGTGTGCCCGAGGAGAAGGAGCGAATCACCCTGGTTTGCGCCGACGGTGCGCAGTTTGTTCGAGAAACATCCTTGCGGTTTGATGTTTTGCTGGTCGACGGTTTTGACCACAAAGGCCAGCCGCCAAGCCTGTGTTCACGGCGTTTTTACCAGCATTGTTTTGAGGTGCTGACGCCGCAGGGCCTGCTGGTGGCCAACTTGCATCACGACCACCCCGGGGCACAGTGTGTTCACATCCCGTTTGTCCGAGGCATTTGATGGCAACCTGGTGGAAGTTGCGTCCAAAGCAAAAAGCAACAGCATTCTATTTGCAAGAAAAGGCCAGCGCATATCAATCGATGAACTGCGGCAAGCCGACCCCTTGGCCCACTTGGGGCCTGAAGTGCGTGCCCAGCTGTGCGACGAATTTTCGCGCATCGGCTGGGTGATGACTGAGCCTGGTTGACATTCACGCTCAGGCGTCTGGCGATCAGTGCAGCGCCACGCCGGTTTTGGCCTGCAATTCCTCGCGCGTCACGCCGGGGGCCATTTCCACCACTTTAAGGCCGTGGGGTGTGATGTCCAGCACCGCCAGATCGGTGATGATGCGGTCCACCACCGCCACACCGGTGAGGGGCAGCGTGCACTGGGGCAGTATTTTCAGATCAATGGTGCCGTCCTTCTTCTTGGCCACGTGCTCCATCAGCACTACCACGCTCTTGACGCCGCCCACCAGGTCCATCGCACCGCCCATGCCCTTGACCATCTTGCCGGGAATCATCCAGTTGGCAAGGTCGCCTTGTTCACTCACTTGCATGGCACCCAGAATGCTCAGGTTGACCTTGCCACCCCGAATCATGGCAAAGCTGTCATGGCTGCCAAAAATGCTGGAGCCGGGGATGGTGGTGACGGTTTGTTTGCCCGCGTTGATCAGATCGGCATCGACCTCGTCTTCGGTGGAAACGGGCCGATGCCCAGCATGCCGTTTTCGCTTTGCAGCCAGACTTCGATGTCCGGGTTGACAAAGTTGGCAACCAGGGTTGGCAAGCCAATCCCTAGGTTGACGTAAAACCCGTCATAAAGTTCCAGCGCCGCTTTGGCCGCCATTTCGTCGTGTGTCCAAGCCATGTTCAAACTCCTTAGCAAACGTTTTCCGTTTTCAGATCGATGCGACATTAGGCGCGAAGCCGCAGACAGTGCTATAGCACGGCAAGGCGAAGCAACAACATGTCGGATTGATATGGAAATGGAATTATCGGTGGTTCTTTTCTCAATCCGCTTTTCAGGCGTCGTATTGAGGACGATGCGGTGGACATAAATGCCCGGCAGATGCACAGAGTCTGGGTCAAAAGTGCCGACTTCGACAATCTCTTCCACCTCCACCACCGTGGTCCGACCGGCCATGGCCACCGCCGGTTGAAATTGCGCGCAGTGCGCCGGAAAATCAGGTTGCCGCTCTTGTCCGCCTTCCACGCCTTGACCAGCGACACCTCGGGCACCAGCGAGCGCTCCATGACGTAAATACGACCGTCAAACTCCCGCGTTTCCTTGCCTTCAGCCACCAGTGTGCCAACGCCTGTGCGGGTGAAAAACGCCGGAATGCCGGCCCCCCCCGCACAGGCCAAAGCCGCCTACCGCCAGCAGTTGGCCATCTCTGACAAGGCCTTGCAGTGCCTGACCAGCACTTGGGTATATTTTGTTCACGTAAGTTTTCTCCAGATAAGAAACAGTTGCCGTACGATACTACTTAAGCTTATACGTAGTTTTTCGTAACGTACAAACCCTTAGTTCCGCTTGGTTCCTCCGTCCACATCACCATGAACGTCGACTACCGCCTCGCATTTGATTTGGCCCCTGTCGGGCTGGCGGTATCGCGCAACCGCGTCATGGTGGACTGCAATCGCCAACTGTGTGAGATGTTTAGTGCCTCCCGTGAGTTGCTGCTGGGGCAGTCGTTTCAGGTGCTGTACCCCAGTGCCATTGAGTTTGAGCGCACCGGCTCGCGCATTGCGCCGATATTGAATCGCCACGGCACCTATTCCGACGAGCGCATCATGAAGCGCGCCAGCGGTGAGACCTTCTGGTGCCACGTCACGGGTCGGGCGCTCAATCCAGCGGCACCGCATGAAGTGGGCATCTGGTCTTTGAAGACCTGAGCTCGCGCCGCCCGGTCAAGGCCGAATTGACCGCAAGAGAGCGCGAAGTGGCTGCGCATCTGATGGAAGGCCTGACCAGCAAGGAGATTGGCCGTGTGCTCACCATCAGCCACCGCACGGTTGAAATTTACCGCGCCCGTTTGCTGCGCAAATACAAGGCGTCCACCACCGGCGACCTGGTGCACAAGCTGATGGCGGGGTGATACGTTGACTGCTTCCTGCCGCTCAGATCAGCATTGACAAGAGAGAGAGAGAGAGAGAGAATTCCCGCCCACTGGCATGCGGCACCCTGTCGCCCTAGCCACCTACTGTGTTTTAGCGAGAATTTTCTGTTCATGAGCCTGTCTGCGAATATCTGCAAAAACCACACCAAAACTTCATTTTTTTGCCAACACTAGCACACCTTTTTTGCTGCAGCTTTGACGGTGCTCATCGGATTTTCGGCGGTTTTTCTGCAAGCAGGGTGTATTCAGCCAGAGCACAACCCAAGCACGGCGGCCATCTTCGCAGGGATCAATATCGCAATCTGCCTGTATGTCAATGCCTACAACAACCTCGCAGTGTTGTACGGCAACATGGGACGCTACGCAGAGGCTTTGGATTTCCATGAAAAGTCACTGGCCCTGAAGACGCAGATTCTGCCTGCGCAGCACCCAGACATTGCTCTTTCCATGAACAATATGGCGTTTACGCACTTGGCGCTGGGTGTCGCGGACAAGGCCCTGCCCTTGCTGCAGCAGGCGCTGGCCATACGCCGAGCCAATTTTGCTGACAGCCACCCCGACATTGCGCAGACCCTGGTGAACCTGGGCGGGCCTACGCTGCCCTGGGGCGCAACGCCGAGGCCGAGGCGCACTTGCGCGAAGGCCTGAAGCTGAGAGAAAGCGCCAAAAGTGTGGGTCTCATCGCCTACGCCCTGGAGCAGCTTGCCCCTGTGCTGCGGGCCAATAAAAAGCCAAAAGAAGCCGCCACCATGGAAAAACGCGCCGCGAGTTTGCGCAAACAGGCGGGATAAATCAGGCTGGAATAGGAAGGCCGGATAAGGCTGGCAGCCTTTTTTGCTATAAATAAAGGAGCTGTCTGCGCTTGCCCTGATTGCGCAAATGGCCTTTTTTATCTGCAAGATTGCAAAAGCTTGTGGAGTGCGATACCCACCGGCAGCAAACCATATTTCTCCTCGCCCGCCGTGGCCCTCCCGGTCTGCGGTGTTGGTGGGTGCGCCGGTATGCCGCCTAGACCTCCTGCGCCATCCAGCTTTGAGGGCTATGACGCCAGCATCTTGAACAGCTACTGTGCCGCGCGGGGCGTGATCAAAACAAATTCCCAAAAAAATGATATGCTGCAGTGCAACATTTCAGGAAAGGGTTTGACCATGCTTTACCAACTCTACGAAGCCCAGCGCTCCCTGATGGAGCCCTTTACCGACATGGCGCAGACTGCCGCCAAGGCCTTTGCCAACCCCTTGTCGGTGCTGGGGCAAAACCCGTTTGCCCAGCGACTTTCAGCTGGCTATGACCTCATTCACCGTTTGGGCAAAGACTACGAAAAACCGGAATTTGGCCTGCGAACGATTGATGTGGATGGCGTGGGGGTTGCCATTCACGAGCGCGTTGAAATTGAGAAGCCTTTTTGTCAGCTGCGCCGGTTCAAGCGCTTGACGGACGACCCGTCCACACTGAACAAGCTCAAGGAGCAGCCAGCCGTGCTGATCGTGGCACCACTGTCGGGCCACTATGCAACGCTGTTGCGCGACACCGTTAAAACCATGCTCCAAGACCACAAGGTCTATATCACCGATTGGAAGAACGCCCGGCTGGTGCCTTTGTCGGATGGCAGGTTTCATCTGGACGATTATGTGAACTATGTGCAGGAGTTCATTCGGCACCTGCAGGGTATTTACGGCAATTGCCATGTGATGAGCGTGTGCCAGCC
This sequence comes from Candidatus Rhodoferax bjergmarkensis, assembly GCA_016708345.1. Taxonomy (GTDB): domain Bacteria; phylum Pseudomonadota; class Gammaproteobacteria; order Burkholderiales; family Burkholderiaceae_C; genus Rhodoferax; species Rhodoferax bjergmarkensis. Next base: position 118,911 of record JADJFX010000002.1, on the reverse strand, counting down.
AACGGTGCCGGTGCTGGCCGCTGTATCCCTGATGGCCAGCCGGGGCGAGTTGACCCCCTGGAGCATGACCATGATGGGTGGCCCGATTGACGCGCGCAAATCTCCCACCGCCGTCAACAACCTTGCCATGAACAAGAGCCACAACTGGTTTGAGCACAACGTGATTTACCGGGTTCCCAGCAATTTTCCGTCCGGCTCCGGCCAGACCGAGGCCGTACACAGCATCTGCAGCGGCGTGTCGCAGGCACAAAAAAAACACATGGAAGCCAAAGGTGCCGGGCACTACGGCATTTTCAGCGGCAGGCGCTGGCGCGAGATGGTGTACCCGCAGGTCAAATCATTCATTCAAAGCCACCAGCCAGCCAAATCTGCGGCATGAAAGTGTTGGCAAGCCAAATTTTGGCGGAACTGCCCCAAACGCAATGCACGCGCTGCGGCTACCCTGACTGCGCGGCCTACGCAAAGGCTGTAGCCGATGGCGCTGCAGGTATCAACCAATGCCCGCCCGGGGGGGCGCAGGGCATTGCCAGGCTCGCTGCGATCACGGGCCAAGCCGTCTGTGAACTCAACCCGCAAAATGGCTTGGAGGCACCGCGCACACTGGCGGTGATTGACGAGAACTGGTGCATTGGCTGCACCTTGTGCATCAAGGCCTGCCCCACTGATGCCATCATGGGCAGCAACAAGCTGATGCACACCGTGATTGAGGCTTACTGCACCGGCTGTGAACTGTGTGTGCCCGTGTGCCCGGTTGACTGCATTGCGCTGGAAAATGTGAGCGGCAGCGCCACCGGGTGGGCTGCATGGTCACCTTCACAGGCGGAACTGGCCCGAAATCGCTATGAATTTAATAGCTATCGGCGCAATCAGGACGTGCGGGAAAGCCAAAAAAGGCTTGAAGAAATAGCACGCACCAAGCTGGCGGACCTGGCCCATCATTCCCAGCACACGGACCCTGCCGTCCTGGACAAAAAACGCCAGGTGATTGAAGCCGCCTTGGCCCGGTCACGTGCTGCACGGGCGGCAGACCCCAAGCGTCACTGATCACGGATCAGCTATAGGCGCTATCAGCGCAAGCTGAACTTCAAAACAGGTTCCCACGCCGACTTGAGAATGCACGGTGATCGAACCATTGAGTGTTTTGCTGACCAGGTTGTGCACAATGCTCATGCCCAGCCCGGTGCCCCCCTTGCCTTTTTTGGTGCTGAAGAACGGATCAAAAAGGCGGGCAAGGTTTTCCTCTGGAATGCCTAGGCCATTGTCGGCAATGCGCAGCACGACTTTCTTGTGATCGACGACCTCTGCACTGATGTTCAGTACGCCATCAGTGCGGCCCTCAAAGGCATGCAGGTAGGCGTTGTTGATCAGGTTGATGATGACCTGACCGAGTGGGCCAGGATGGCTGTCCATGACGATACCGTCCGGTATGTTCAAAACAATCTGCTGCGGGTGGCGTTTGAGGCTTGGTTTGAGGGTTCCCACAATTTCCTCCACCATGGTTGCCAAATCAAAGCAGCGGCGCTCTTCACTGGCCTGGTCGTTGGCGACCTGCCTGAAATTTTTCAGCAATTCAGACGCCCGGTGAAGGTTGCGCGCCATCAAGTCATTGCCTTCATGCACCATGCCAACAAAGACGTTCAGGTCAGAGCGTTTGAGTTGGTGGCGGTCAATCAACCTTTGAAAGGTTTTGCTTTGGTCAACCAGCGTGGTGGCGGTCATCAAGCTGTTGCCCAGCGGCGTGCTGAGTTCGTGCGAGACGCTGCTCACAAGGGAACTCAAGGCTGCACGCGTCTCGCTGCAAACGAGTTCCTCCTGCGAGTGACGCAGCCGCTCCATGGTGGCTTCAAGTTCTTGCGTGCGCTGTTCCACTCTTCGCTCCAGCGTGTCGTTGAGTTCACGAAATCGCGCCTCGGAGGCAACTTTCTCGGTCACATCCATCACCAGTCCAAACAGCCCCGTCACCTGCCCGGCATTGAACTCCGGGAACCAATTGAACATCAATGATGCTGGTTTCGCCAGTGACCGGATTTTTGATTCACGGCGGTAGCCACCCCGCTCGCCGCCAAGGCTCTTGTTCCATTGCTGAAGCAGCACATCAAGTGCCGCTTGGGGCACGTATTGAGAAACGTTTTTCCCCACAATATCTTCGGGCTTTGCACCAAACAGCGTGGCATAACGCTGGTTGCCATAACGCAGCCGTGATTGCGCATCAAATGAGGCGATACCAGCTGGAACGTGGTCCAAAATCATCTGCAGATCCTGTTCACGCCGAACCAGCATCCGGTTTTGGGCCTCAAGCTCCCTGGCCAAGCTCAGCGCATGGTCGCGCCCTTGGCGCAGGCTTCGGTTGGCAAGGGCCGTAACGTAGCTGATAAGAATGAGTGCACTGACCAGGATTGCACAGACTACCCACACACTGGCGCGCGGTGTGGGGCGATACAGGCCCAGAAGTTCTGCGCCCCCCAGCCCCATGGCAAAAGCAACTGTTGCAGCGGTGATGCCAATCAACCAGCGGCTTCCCATGACCCAGCCTGTGAGCGTGATCAGGACGACGTAAACAACCCAGTTGCTACTATGAATCCCTGCATACCAGACAGTAACCCATGAAACACTTAACCAAATGCCGACCACAAAAACAGCCATACCCAGACGTATGGACCGCTGCAGCAATAAATAGCTCAGGCCAAGCACGCTAAAGATGCAGACAGTGGCTGCGGTTCGCAATGTAAATAGAGCACCACTCACAATCAAACTGGTCAACAGGAACGCGCAAGCAAAAAATGCCGCCCGCAGTGCCCGGCTTAAAAGCAGCCTGTCGGATGTGTTGTCAGCCGCGTAGAGTTCAGTGGGATCCGCATTCATTGCGTGGGGACAACTCTTGTATGCGGGCTTTGCCCGTGAAGCCATTCGATGACCATCGGCCACAAAACTTTTTCATGGCTGGCTTTGAAGAAACCGAAGTGGCCAACCCGGTTGAGCCCGAACTGCTGCGGGCTGAGCACCCGATAGTCAAGCTCAGTGCCGGTGTATGCATCGTGCAACAAACGGGAGCCAGCTTCCATCAGAAGTTCATCATCAGAAAACGTCAATCCCAACACCGGAAAACGGGCTTGCGCGTAGGCTTCACGCGCACCGGGTTCGCCGGTCAATCAATACTCTGGTGTCAGACACCAGCGTCGCCATTGAAAAAACACCCGTTTTGGAATGTCCCCCAGCACACCAAGTCTGGAACCTGGAAAATAACCAAACAAGGGGCATGCCACCGGGGCCAGAACGTACCACAACAAAGGAGCCGAGCGGCGCACACGGGGGTGGTTGTGCCGAATCGAACCACTGCCCACTGCAATATTGATCAAGCCTTTGACGCGCTTGCTTGATGGCAACAAGGGGGTTGTCTGCCCCCCCAGGCTGTGGCCCAGCACGTAGAGTGGCAAACCGTCCAGCGAATCGCTGGCGTGCTGCACCATGGCCTCAAAATCTTGGGTGATCCACACCGAAATGTCGGCTGTGCACGCACGCATGGAGCCCTGCAAAGACTCGCCGATGCCTCGGTAATCAAAAGTCCATGTCCGATAACCCTGACGTGCCAGAAATGCAGCGAAATCAGTGTAAAAAGATTGTGGCACCGCCATGGCCGATGCGATGACCACACCACCTCGCAGGTGCTGCACAGGCTCATGGCAGTAAGCGGTTAAATTCTGGCCATCAAGGGCTGTCAAACTGAAGCAAGTTGGCGTCATTGTGAAAAGTTATCGCATAAGTTGAGGACGCAGCAACGACTTTCAGCTTCAATTCACTGAAGTGCTTTTCATTGGCAGTTGCCCATCGACCAGCGTAGCTTCCAACTCTGCTCCCGGCCCCCATTCAATCACCGTACAGTTACGTCCTTGGTCTTTGGCCGCATACAAGGCTTTATCAGCACGCTCAATAGAAGTGTCGAGCGCCTCTGTCCCCCAGTAGCCCGTGAGGCCAGCAGAAAACTTTACATAAAGCTGCGTATCACCTGCCGCTACAGGCGACGTACTCAGTTTGTCACGTATTCGCGCAATGCCAATCTGGGCCAATTCGGGGGATGTGTCCACCAGCAGCAGCAAAAACTCTTCACCACCCCAGCGCGCCATGACATCGACATCACGCATGACAGATCGCGCCTCTTTCGCAAAATGGCGCAGCACTTCATCCCCCACACCATGGCCATAGGTGTCATTGACACGCTTGAAAAAATCGAGATCCAGCAGAGCCAAACAGAAACGATGATGGCCCGAACGGTCCAGCCGCTGCTGGTGTTCGGTCAATACTTCACGCATGTGGCGGCGATTGGGTAGCCCAGTTAGCTCATCGCGGGTAGCCAGAAGTTGAATTCGGTTAACGGCCTGGGCCAGTTCATTTTTCTGCATTTGCAGCTTGTGCCGCATGCTGCTGAATTGAACGGCCAGCATCGCAATGGTCGGCACAATGGCGGCCATCAGGATGAAATGCGCAATTTCCAGTTTCAGCGGATATTGAAGCGGATCGGTATTGACCTTGATGGCCATGGCAATCCCCATCAGCACCACGGTGTAGACACTGACAATCTTGAAGGGCAGAGCTTTGAGGTTGAAAATACCAAACACCAGTACCAAGGCCAACAGCATCAACATGGCACCATGCACCGGACCCGTGAGTGAGTAGCCCCCCACGATCAGGGTGATGGAAGTCAGCACCTGAGGCAGCGTCAAAGCCGGTTCTTTAAAGCGCAGGTTCAAACCACTTCGCAAGGTTGCGTAACAAACCGCGATGTAAGCGAGTACGGCACTGGTCAGCAGCACAACATCAGAGGCTGACATAAAACCTGCCCACCAAGCGTAGACCTGAAGCAGAAGGTACAGAACGTAAACATTGGTCGCCATCAGTGAGCGAGTGATTCGCAAACGCTGCTTGGGGTCCGTGCTGAACACGACATCGATGAGCCGCTGAACAAACGGTTTTTGCATGAAATGTAAATTCAAGGCTGTAAAGCTAGATATGAAAGGTGGAACCCAAGCTGCGGGCTTGGGCCAACTGCGAATTTCAATTGCGTCCCGCTGTGAATGGTAGCGTGTATTGAGAAATATTAATGTCAGTTTTTCGGAACCAAACTGACAAGAAAAAATTGCAATGCAGCCGACTTCTGCGCTTATTTAACCAGCATCCCAGTGTCGAAAATATTTACATCAACTTGTTAATTTGCTGTCAAAAAAACTCTAAGGTATTGATTTAACTGAGCAAAAAAAACATGGCATGGCTATTGCGTAAGAAGTAGTGAATTCAGTCTAAAAATGCCAGGGAATTCGAGAGAAGAGTTGGTGCCGCAAGCCTGACTGACGCAACAGCAATCAGTTCATGCAGCAATAAACCAGCCGCTTGTTCAGTTCAAAAAAAGTACATTTTGGAGACAACATGAGCAAACATGACGAAGTATCTGTGGTGAAGCAGCAGTTGGCCGGCAAAAGAGTGCTGATCACAGGGACCACAGGGTTTCTTGCCAAGGTTTTATTGGAAACGCTGATTCGCCAGGTTCCTGAAATTGCTGAGTTCGTCTTGCTGATTCGAGGCAACCGCGAATACCCCAGCGCGCAAGAGCGCTTTCAGGGTGAGGTTTTGAGCTCATCCATCTTTGAACCCCTGCGCGTTCAAGACCCAGGAAATTTGTATTTTTTGTGCAATGAAAAAATTCGCTGCATCACGGGTGAGGCGACTGAACCAAATTTCGGCCTCAGTGAGCAAGAATTCAGCGATCTTGCCAGCAGTGTCGATATTGTTGTGAATTCTGCCGCCAGTGTTAATTTTCGCGAGGAAATGGATCAGGCCCTTTCAATCAACGCGTTGTGCCTGTTGAACATGACCAAGCTGGTCAAAATGGCCGGCAACATTCCATTTATTCAAGTTTCCACATGCTATGTCAATGGTTACAACGAAGGCCATATGTATGAAGAAGTGGTCAAACCGTTCGGCCCAACACCCATCAAACGCAATGTTCGTGGTTACTATGATGTCGAGCCAGTGATCAGCGATTTGCAGAGCAAAATTGCCAGTGTTCGCAAGAGCCATATCGGAGACGAAGATAGCCTGTCCAAAAAGCTGGTCGATCTTGGAATTCGTGAGTCAAATCGCTATGGATGGAATGACACCTACACCTTCACCAAGTGGATTGGTGAACAGATTGCCATGCGGGAAATGCAAGGTGGGACGTTGACCATTTTGCGCCCATCAATCGTCGAGAGCACGCTGCGCAGCCCCGTACCCGGATGGATTGAAGGTGTCAAGGTAGGCGATGCCATCATCCTTGCCTATGCTCGCAGGAAAGTGACTTTCTTCCCGGCAAAGACCGATGGCATTGTCGACATCATTCCGGTCGATATGGTTGCCAACAGCATTGTGCTGGCCATGGCGGAAAGTCTCGCTTCTGCACGCCAGCACCGCATCTACCAAGCCTGCAGCGGTTCACGAAATCCCATGCTGGTTGGTGACTTTATTAACTGGGTAACCGGCGAGATTAAGCAAAACCACAAAAAATACCAAAAGCTTTGCTTCCACAGGCCCCCAAAATCTTTCCATCCAGTGAATCGAAGCGTCTTCCTGTCTGCCATGGCAGGTGTGCGAATGGCGATTGAAACTGTTGGCCGTGTTTGCAAGTTGTTTGGCGCAGCTGGCGCACTTCGAATTACCGATGCACTCAACATCACGCACAATTTGTCTGTAGTCTTTTCGTTCTACACGTCGCCCCGCTACTGCTTCCACAGTGAGAAACTGGTATCTTTGGCAGAACGGATGTCGGAGTCTGATCGGGACATGTTTCCGGTGGATGCGCAAATGATTGATTGGCAAGACTACGTCTGTCAAATCCATGTGCCTGGATTGAACAAATACGCACTGCGTGATCGGCGCAAAATTCATGTTCCTGGCATGGGGGCTTATGCGCTGAAATGCCGTCGCAAATCTATTGCGCATGACGCGGTTTCGGACACACAGCACACAGAGCACGGGCTACCTGCCCCGCAAACAAGCGGTCATCTGGTGCATGCCCGCCAGACTGGGAAAGAAACTGTTTCGCAGTATTAGCTCAACAAATAGGTCTTGTGCGGTAGGCGGTTCGCTGGGTCAGTATTGACCCAGCACTTCCAACATTTGTTCGCCCCAAGTGACAGATCCTTCCTCGTACATGATTCCTTTTTTAAGGATCATGTGGTGAATTCTGGCCAAGCGAGACAGTGGTTTGCCGCTAAGAAAATCGCGCTGCTCAATGGCCCGGTAGTGCGCCAGTTTTTCGCGATGCAATTCAATTCTTCGGCTCAACTCCTCCTTTAAATCAATCTCCCCCAAGGCGGCATCAGCCCGCAGCTTGACCATAAACTCGTCACGCAAGTCCGTGGGTTCGCCTGGTTCGCAAGCCCAGCGTGCCAACTCGGCTCGGCCTGCGGCCAGCACCCGGTATTCGCGTTTGCGGGTCTTTCCGGCATCCGGTGCAACGCTTGACTCAATCCACCCGGCGGCCTCCATGCGAGCGAGCTCACGGTATATTTGTTGGTGCGTGGCGTGCCAAAAATAGCCAATGGACTTGTCAAATCGGCGCGCCAAGTCGTAACCGGAAGACGATTTTTCAATGAGTGAGGTCAGTACGGCATGCGACAAGGACATGGCTGCAGTCTACGCGGAGTTGCACAACTATGCAACCAGTTGCATAAAATCCAAAAGCCACCTAAACTCTTGCAACTGGTTGCATAGTTATGCAATTTTTGTTTCTTTTCATTCCACCGCAAAGGATTCCTCCATGACTGCTTACCCCACCATGCTCAAGCCACTGGACCTTGGCTTCACAACGCTCAAAAACCGTGTGCTCATGGGCTCCATGCATGTGGGGCTGGAAGAGGCCAAAGACGGATTCCAGCGCATGGCAGCGTTTTATGCCGAGCGGGCCAAGGGCGGTGTGGGTCTGATCGTCACCGGCGGCATCGCGCCCAACGACCGGGGTCGCCCCATGCCGGGTGGTGCCCGCATGACGACCCAGGAAGAAGCCGACAAGCACAAGGTTGTGACACAAGCCGTCCACGATGCAGGCGGAAAAATCGCCATGCAGATTCTGCATTTTGGTCGCTATGCCTACCACCCCGAACTGGTCGCTCCCAGTGCGCTCAAAGCCCCTATCAATCCGTTTCGGCCCCACGCATTGAGCAGCGAAGAGGTGGAGCAAACCATTGAAGACTACGCCAACGCCGCCGCCCTGGCCCAAAGCGCTGGATACGACGGTGTGGAGATCATGGGCTCCGAGGGCTACCTCATCAACGAATTCATCGCCACACAAACCAACCAGCGTGACGACGCCTGGGGCGGCAGTTACAAGAACCGCATCCGCTTCCCGCTGGAAATCGTTCGCCGTACACGCGAGCGTGTGGGAGCCAACTTCATCATCATCTTTCGCCTATCGATGCTGGACCTGGTCGAAGGCGGCTCCAGTCAGGAAGAAGTGGTGCAACTTGCACAGGCACTTGAAGCCGCAGGCGTGACCATTTTGAACACTGGCATCGGCTGGCATGAAGCACGCATTCCCACCATTGCAACCAAGGTTCCGCGCGCGGCGTGGGCTTGGGTGACACAGCAACTCAAGGGGAAAGTGGGCATTCCGCTGGTTGCAACCAACCGGATCAACACCCCCGAGGTGGCCGAGCAGGTGCTGCTTGACGGCATGTGCGACATGGTGTCCATGGCGCGCCCGTTTCTGGCCGATCCTGATTTTGTGAACAAGGCAGCCGCTGGACAGGCCGACCAGATCAACACCTGCATCGGCTGCAATCAAGCCTGCCTGGACCACACCTTTGCGGGCAAGATCACGTCTTGCCTGGTCAACCCACGGGCCTGCCACGAAACCATCATGGTCGAGAAGCCCTCCAGCACCAGGGAACGCGTGGCCGTGGTGGGTGCCGGTCCAGCTGGTTTGGCCTTTGCCACCACCGCTGCGCGCCGTGGCTTTGAGGTCACGCTATTCGATGCAGCCAGCGAGATTGGCGGTCAGTTCAACGTGGCCAAGCAAGTGCCTGGCAAAGAAGAGTTTTATGAAACACTGCGCTATTTTGGCAAGCAGATCGAGCTTACAGGCGTCAAGCTCCAGCTGGGCCAGCGTGTAAGCGCCAAGGACCTAGCTGATGCAGGGTTCAAGCAGGTGGTGCTGGCCACGGGGGTCTGCCCACGCACACCAGAAGTTGATGGTATCGGTCACCCTAAAGTGGTGGGTTACCTTGACGTGCTGCGCGACAAGTGCTTTGTCGGAAAAACCGTGGCGCTTATTGGTGCAGGTGGCATTGGGTTTGACGTGGCCGAATACCTGCTGCACGAAGGGACCAGCCCCAGCTTGGACAAAGCCAAGTTTTTCGCGGAATGGGGCGTGGACACCACTGGCGGCGAACGCGGCGGTTTGAAGGCGGCACACATCGAAAAAAGCCCGCGCAAAGTCTATCTGCTACAGCGCAAGACCAGCAAGGTGGGGGATGGCTTGGGCAAGACCACCGGCTGGATTCACCGCACCTCACTGAAAAATCGTGCTGTAGAAATGGTTGGCGGCGTCAGCTACCGCAAGGTGGACGATGCTGGTCTGCACATCACGGTGGGCGACAAAGACATGACCATTCCCGCCGACACCATTGTGCTGTGTGCAGGCCAGGACCCCCAGCGAGAGTTACAAGCAGAACTGGTGGCCGCCGGCTGCACCGTGCACCTGATTGGCGGCGCCGACAAGGCGGCAGAGCTGGACGCCAAACGCGCAATCAAACAAGGCACCGAGCTGGCGTTGAGTCTGAACCCCAATGCTCAAACTTTCGACCAACCCATCGCAGCCACTCTGGCGAGCCGACTGCACCCTGCAGCGGCCGAAAGTCTGCACAAATGGCACGCCATGGTGGCCGAAGGAAACCTTGGCGAACTCGGTGGCCTGCTGCACCCCAAAGCTGTTTTTCGCTCTCCGATGGCCCACACGCCCTACCCCAGTGCGCAGGCAGTACAGCTTATTTTGGGGACTGTTTCAAAAGTGTTTGAGGACTTCACATACCACCGCCAAATGGCAAGCGACGATGGACTCAGCGTGGTGCTGGAATTCAGTGCCAACGTGAGCGGCAAAGCACTCAAGGGCATTGACATGATCCAGTTCAACGACGAGGGCAAAATCATTGACTTTGAAGTGATGGTGCGTCCCATGAGCGGCCTGCAAGCGCTGGGTGATGAAATGGCCAAGCGCCTGGCCCCCTACCTTGCTGCCTTCAAGGGCGCAAAATCCCAATAATCGACACGCCCATCAAGGAACCCCAAATGACTTATGAAACACTGACCGTCACGCTGGAAGACCACGTTGCCACGGTGCGCCTGAACCGCCCGGAAAAAGCCAACGCCATGAATGCCGCCATGTGGCAAGAGATACGCAAGGCGTTTCAATGGGTGGACGCTACGCCTGAAGCCCGTGTCGCCGTGCTGCAGGGCGAAGGCAAACTGTTTACAGCCGGGATTGACCTGCAAATGATGATGGCCATTGGCCCGCAGATCCAAAACGAATGTGATGGCCGTACCCGCGAGGCACTGCGCCGCTTGATTCTGGACATGCAGGACACCTTGACAAGCTTGGAGCGCTGTCGCAAACCGGTGCTCGCCGCCATTCACGGCGGCTGTGTGGGCGGCGGCATTGACCTCATTACCTGCGCCGACATGCGTTACTGCTCGCAAGACGCCTACTTCACCATCAAGGAAATCGACATTGGCATGACCGCCGATGTGGGTACTTTGCAACGTTTACCCAAACTGGTGGGCGAAGGCATCACGCGCGAACTGGCCTACACCGGGCGCAAGTGCGAAGCCCAGGAGGCACGCCAAATCGGTTTGGTGAACCGCGTGTTTGAAACGCGCGAGGCACTTTACGCCGGGGTGCGTGAAATCGCTGCCACCATCGCCGCCAAATCACCTCTGTCCATTCGCGGCACCAAGGAGATGATCACCTATGCCCGCGACCACTCGGTGGCCGATAGCCTGAACTACATTGCCACCTGGAACGCCGCCATGCTCATGAGCAAAGACCTGACGGAAGCCATGATGGCCAACATGAGCAAGCGCCCTGCCGTTTTCAAAGACTGAGCTCTTTTGTGCTTGACTGAGTCACTGCACACGCGGTGAATTGGCGACTGGGCTGCACCACAAATCCGGGCTGGACGGTTATGATGAATCTCGACCATTTCGAGGGATCGATTCATGAAAAAGCCTGTCGCCTTGCCTGAACTTGACCATCCGACGCTCGATGCCGAGTCGATCAGACGGTCCTTGTACAACCGTCTGATCTACACCATTGGCAAAGACCCGATCACCGCCACCGACCGTGATTGGTACTACGCGGTGGCTGCTGTCGTGCGTGAACGCATGATTGAGCGCTGGATGGAAACCATGCGCAGCTACTACGTTGACGATCGCAAGCGGGTCTACTACCTCTCGATGGAGTTCCTCATGGGTCGAACCATGAGCAACAGCATGCTGAACATTTGTTCAGAAAAAGAATTTCACGATGCCTTTGCAGCGCTCAAAGAGATGGGCTTGAAGCCGGAGAATTTGCGCGAGGTGGAGCCTGACGCCGCACTCGGCAATGGCGGTCTGGGCAGGCTCGCCGCATGTTTTCTGGACTCCATGGCCACCATGGGTGTTCCTGGCTACGGCTACGGCATCCGCTACGAATACGGCATGTTCCACCAGGGCATAGAAGACGGCCAGCAAGTAGAACACCCTGACAACTGGCTGCGTTACGGAAACCCGTGGGAGTTCCCTAGGCCGGAGGTGCTTTACCAGGTCAAGTTTCATGGCCGTGTGGTGGATTTCGCTGATGAGCACGGTCAAAAAAGACACCAGTGGGTTGATACCGATGACGTGATGGCCATGGCCTACGACTACCCGATTCCCGGCTTTGATACCGGCACCGTCAACAACATGCGGCTGTGGGCGGCCAAGGCCAGCCGAGACTTCGATTTGAAGTATTTCAACGAGGGCAACTACATCCGCGCGGTGGAGGACAAGAATGACTCCGAAAATTTATCCAAAGTGCTTTACCCGGATGACACCACCGAAATGGGGCGTGAGTTGCGGCTCAAGCAGCAGTATTTCTTCGTCTGTGCCTCTTTGCAGGACATGCTTTACCGCTTTGAAAAATCCGGCACCTCGCTGGACAACTTGCCGGACAAAGTCGCCATCCAGCTCAATGACACGCATCCATCCATCGCCGTTGCCGAGTTGATGCGCATACTGACCGACCAGCATCACCTCGACTGGGCGCGTGCCTGGAGCATCACCACGCGCACCTTTGCCTACACCAACCACACCCTGATGCCTGAGGCCCTGGAAACCTGGCCGGTGCCACTGTTCGAACGCGTGCTGCCCCGCCACTTGCAGATCATTTACGAGATCAACCATCGCTTCATGAAAGACGTGATGCACCACTACCCCGGGGACCCGGCCCTGTGGCAGCGCATGTCGATCATTGACGAAGGTCATGGAAAACGCGTTCGCATGGCTCACTTGGCCATTGTGGGCAGCCACAAGGTCAATGGCGTGGCGGCCATTCACACCCGTCTGATGAAAGAAACCATCTTTGCCGACTTTCACCGGCTGTGGCCCGACAAGATTGTCAATATGACCAACGGCGTGACACAGCGGCGCTGGCTCAATCAAGCCAATCCGGGTTTGTCGCACCTGATCACCCGCCATATCGGCAATGGCTGGCTCAAGAATCTGGACCAACTGCGCCAACTCACCCCACTGGCGGCCGATACAGACTTTTGCAATGCCTTTGTGCGGGTCAAGCATGACAACAAAGTTCGCCTGGCGAGCATGATTGAGCATCGGCTGGGCATCAAAGTCGACCCCAGTTCCCTCTTTGACGTGCAAATCAAGCGGATGCATGAATACAAACGCCAGCTGCTCAATGTGCTGCATGTGATCACGCTGTACAACCGCATTCGTGCGGGTGAAAACCCACCCCCTCGCACGGTGATTTTTGGCGGCAAAGCAGCTCCCGGCTACTACATGGCCAAGCTCATCATCCGGCTGATCAACAACGTAGCTGACATCGTCAACCACGATGCACAGGTCCGTGATCGACTCAAAGTTGTCTTCATCCCCAACTACGATGTTTCCACCGCCGAAATCATCATTCCTGCGGCAGACTTGTCAGAGCAAATTTCCACGGCAGGCACTGAGGCCTCGGGCACCGGCAACATGAAGCTGGCGCTCAATGGGGCGCTCACCATCGGAACACTCGATGGTGCCAATGTTGAAATCCGTAATGAAGTGGGCCCCGACAACATTTTTATTTTTGGCATGACGGCTGATGAAGTCGCCCAAACACGCAGCAAGGGTTACAACCCATGGGATTTTTACGACAGCAATGCCGATCTGCGGCAAACACTGAACATGCTGCGCGATGGCTACTTTTCACCTGAAGATCGCGAGCGTTTCAAACCCGTGTTTGACGCACTGACCTACCATGGCGACCATTACATGCTGCTGGCGGACTATGCCTCTTATATCGCTTGCCAAGAAAAAGTCGGCCAGCTCTTTGGCGATCCACACGCATGGACACAAAAAGCCATTTTGAATGTGGCAGGCATGGGGCAATTTTCATCCGATCGAACCATCGGTCAGTACGCTAAAACCATTTGGAACGTGATTCCAAGGGCGCGGAGCTAGAAAATTTCAATACCATTTTTTTGGTCGAACTTATGGTGACGCTGGTGGTATTTGGCATTCTGGCGGCGGTGGCCGTGCCGCTTTACCAGACCAACAGCCCCCGCGCCCGGAGGGCACAGCCGCTGCTGTTTGCCGATGCTGCACTCACACAGACAGAGATTGCACTGCAGCAGGGCTGTACGCCTGACCCTGCTGCGCTCAACACCCGGGCTAATTTGATCTCGCGAATTCAGCGGAAGTGCTGACCACCGCCGACACCTCACAGTACAACATTTTTAGTATCAAATATGCCTTTTCCGCACGTCCCGCTTGCGCAAGCAGCTATTAGTTTTATAGCAATTTGCAAGGCTGCCACTACCTTTCCAGCAGACACCACCAGCCGCCCCAGTGCTGCGGACCAAGCACCACCTTGCAAACCCACAGTCCTTAGTCCTTAACATTTAACCCCCATGAATAATTCTGTGCACTGGCTGGTTGAAGCCGCCAAACGTGAGCACCCCAAGGTGGTCGTGCCGCCCACCGTCAGCATCGCAGCCAACCTGAGTGACGCCTGGGCGCAGGTGTGCGGCCTGTTCCATATCAGCGCGCAAGAGCTCAGCACCTTGGTGGGGCAAGCGCACGGCGTGGAGGTGGCCAGCCTGCGCAACTTTCAGCCCACCCTGGGCAGTTGTCTGCCCGAGCGCATGTGCCGCCAGATGGGCCTGGCCCCCCTGTGGCACCAGCGTGACCTGGCCTGCATCGCAGTGGCTGACCCGCGCCTGACGCAAGAGCAACACAACCAGTTGCGCTTTGCCGCCAAGCGCCAGATTCAGCTCATGGTGATGTCGCCCGAAGAGATTGACACCTGCCAGACCCGCCTGTTTGCCCAAGCCCCGCGCACCGGCAGTGTCAAAACACAAGCAATTGATCTGCTCGCCACCGCCCTGAGCGTTGAGAGCAACACCGTCAAGCTGGCTGGGGCTATTTTTCGCAGCGCGATTGACCGCAATGCCTCTGACATTCATATCCACCCCTTTGTCGGCGGTGGTGCCATTCGCTTCCGTATTGACGGCGTGATGCGGCGCATAGCCACACTGCCCATTGAGTCGCTGGAGAGCTTGTCGCGCTACCTCAAGACCCATGCCGGGCTGGAGCCCAACCCGCTCAAGCCGCAGGACGGACGCTTGCGCCTGAAATACGGCCAGCGCGAGATTGATGTTCGCCTGTCCATCCTGCCCGCCTATGACGGTGACCGCATCGTTTGCCGCCTGCTGGACCAAAGCCGAAATTTCTCTTTGCAGCAAAGCCGTTTTTCCACCGCCGACCAACACGCCCTGCACCGCCTGATTGGCCAGAGCGCCGGTATTGTGCTGCTGACCGGGCCCACAGGTTCGGGCAAAACATCCACGCTGTATGCCCTCTTGGCCGAGCTCAACTGTGTGGACGTCAACATCATGACGATTGAAGACCCGGTGGAGTATGTGCTGCCGGGCATCTCGCAAGTGCAGGTGAACGAAAAGCAGGGCTTGTCGTTTGCCGACACGCTGCGCTCCATCTTGCGGCAAGACCCGGACGTGGTGCTGGTGGGTGAAATTCGCGACGAAGAAACCGCACACATCGCCCTGCAGGCGGCTCTGACCGGGCATCTGGTGCTATCAACTTTACACACCAACGACGCGCTGGGCACCATTCCACGCCTGCTGGATTTGAACCTGGACGCCAGCGTGCTGGCCGATGCGCTGATTGGCGTGGTCTCGCAGCGCCTGGTGCGCTGCCTGTGTGAAGCCTGCCGCCAACCGCGCCAACCCCCGCTGCAGGCCGCAGAAGAAGCCTTTGGCCACATCACCGGCGAACTGCCCGCCTACCGCCCGGTGGGCTGCGAGGCGTGTGGCTACACAGGCTACCGGGGTCGCCTGCCCATCATCGAGTATGTAGAAATGACACCCCAGCTGCGCCAGGCTTTGCTGACCGGCGGGCGCAGTCTGGCCACGCTCAAAGACGCCGTGCAGGGCCACCGCCGCTCCATGGCGGCCAGCGCCAAGGCGTGGATTGTGTCTGGCATGACCACGGTGCAAGAAGTGCAAACCGTGCTGGGTGCCAAATTTTGGACCGAGCTGGCCGAAGAGCACGGCAAAGAAGTCGGGCCGCTCAATTTTGAAGTGGGCAGCGCACACCACGCAGACAAGCGCATGAAGGTTTTGTTGCTGTCTGCAGACGCACGCCTTGCCGACACACTGGCCGCAGCCTTGCCGTACGGTGTGGAGCCGGTGGCCGATGCTGGAGCAGCGGTGAAGATGATTGAACAAGACGGCAATGCACTGGCGTTGGTCATTGACAGCGCGCTGTGTGCAAACACACCGGCGAATACACCAGCAAACACAACCACGGCCGACAACATTTCAGAGGCATGGCTGGTGGGCCTGCGCACCGCGCTGGCCAGCTCAGGCCTGCCCGCCTTGTTTGTGCTGCGCGAAGGCACACAACAAGGTACAGAAGGCTTGCAAGAACTGCTGGAGCGTTTTGGCGCACCGCACGTTCACTTCTCAGAAATCGACACAATTGAACAAACCGATGCGCTGCGAGCAGTGGTCAACCGGGTGCTGCAAGGTATTCGTTGAAGGTGCGAGGTGCGTGAATTTCTTGATTGCGCACGATCAGGATATGCCATAGTATGAACAGATTGAATTCTTGACCTCACCCTGAAACCAAATAGCGCATGACATATTGGCGACAGCAATTGCAAAGCACACCAACGGCCTTGCCGATTGCTGTATTTATTATGGGCTTGGTTTTGTCTGGCCTATCAGCCCTGTCGATGCAGCGCGCCGTCCATGAATCCGCCTTGGGTGAATTTCAACGTTTAAGTGCCCGCACGGTAAGTGAAATCAACATGCGGTTTAGCTTGACGGTGGCCGGACTCAGTGGCACAAGAGCCCTGTTCCCTGCCAGCCAATCGGTGGAGCGCGGAGAGTTCAGGGCATACGTAGCATCGCGCAATCTGGCCCAGGAATTGCCCGGCGTCAGAGGGCTTGGGTACATTGCTCACGTGAAGCGCGCAGACGTTGACGCTTTTGTTGCCAAAGAGCAAAAAGACGAGGCACCCCAGTTCGCTATTCGTCAATTAACGGATCAGACCCACGATGATCTGTATGTCATCAAATTCATTGAACCGACTGCCAACAATGCCGGGACCATGGGACTCGATGTTGGCTCAGAGCCCGTGCGCCGCGCGGGCGCACAAGCCGCGGCAGATACGGGCATGCCCACCATCACGGGAGCCATCACGCTGGTGCAGGACAGCAAAAAAACACCTGGCGTGCTGATGTTTTTGCCCTATTACGGCAAAGCGTCATACCCCACCAACGTGACAGAACGCCGTGCTGCCCTGACCGGCCTGCTGTACGCCCCCATCGTGATCTCCGAGCTGCTCAGTGGCATGCCGGATGTAGAAACGGGCCTTGTCGATTTTGAGATTTTTGATTCACCTTTGAATGCGGCCCATGGCGCACTGATGTTTGACGCAGACAACCACATTGCCACCCATCTGGCAGTGGGCAAGAGCCCGGATGCTGGTCGCCTATTTTCTTCGCGCCTCAAACTCTCGCTGCCAGGGCGAGAGCTGACTTTGAGCATGAACAGCACCCCCCGGTTTGATGCCAGCATTGACTGCAAAGCACTGTGGCTGGTCTTGTTGGGTGGCGGATTCATCAGTGCCTTGCTGGCCCTGGTTTTGCGCCAGCTAGCCGGCGCAAGGGCCAACGCAGAAGCTCTGGCACGCTCGATGACGGCAGACCTGAACCGTTTGGCTGAGGTGGTCAAGCACACCTCCAACGCCGTCATCATCACCAACCTGCAGCGAAAAATAACCTGGGTCAACGAAGGGTTTGAGCGCATCACGGGATATTCGGCACAGGAAGCGTTAGGCCGTTCACCCGGTGAATTGCTCCAGGGTGAAAACACCGACAAAGCCACAATGGCAACCATGCGCGAAGTGCTGGACAACGGCAAGCCTTTCAAAGGTACCGTGCTCAACTATGCCAAAGACGGGCGCGCCTACTGGATAGAGATTGAAATTCAACCCCTGAGCAACACAGACGGCACGCTGGAGGGGTTCATGGCCATTGAATCCGACATCAGCATCCAGCGCAATGCCCAAGACCGTCTGGAGGCTGCGCTGCGCGACAGCGACGCGCTGCTGGACACCATGAACCTGCACGCCATCATTTCCACTGCAGACCGCACTGGCACCATCACAGACGTGAACGACGCGTTTTGCACCATCAGTGGCTACACCCGCGAAGAGCTTGTTGGCCAAAAGCACAGCATCGTCAACTCTGGCACGCAAACGGATGCCTATTGGAAAAACATGTGGGAAACCATCTCCAGTGGCATGCCCTGGCGCGGCGAATTATGCAACCGTGCCAAAGACGGCCACCACTACTGGGTTGACACGTTCATTGCCCCATTCATTGGGGATGATGGCCAGATCGCCAAGTACATTTCCATCCGGACCGACATCACGGCCAGCAAACACGCGCTCAACGAGCTGCGTATCAGCGAAGAACGCATTGCTTTTGCCATGGAAGGCAGCGGAGATGGCGTGTGGGATTGGGACCTGAAAAACAACACCGTTCAACTGTCCAGGCGCTGGAAAGAAATGCTGGGCTACCAGGACCACGAAATTGGCACCGACCTGGCGGAATTGTCCAGCCGCATTCACCCCGACGACAAAGCCCAGGTCAAGGCCGATGTGAAGGCCAATCTTGATGGTAAAACCCGCAGCTTTGCCCATGAACACCGGGTTCAAAGCAAAGATGGCCATTACATGTGGATTCTGAACCGTGGCATGGTGGTGGAGCGCAACAGCCACGGTACCGCCTTGCGCATGGTGGGCACCTACAGCGATGTATCCGCGCAGAAAAAAGCCGCACTGGCATTGCAGGAAGCCACCGAGGCCGCCAAGGCCGCCTCCTTGTCCAAGAGCCAGTTTCTGGCCAATATGAGTCACGAAATCCGCACCCCGATGAATGCGATTTTGGGCATGCTCACGCTGTTGCAGCAAACCGAACTCACCCCCAGACAAGCCGACTATGCCGCCAAAAGCGATGGAGCCGCCCGCGCCCTCTTGAGCCTGATCAACGAGATACTCGACTTTTCCAAGATCGAAGCCGGCAAGATGACGCTGGACCCTCACCCCTTTGCCATGTCCCAATTGCTGCGGGACTTGTCGGTCATCCTGTCCAGCAGTGTGGGGACCCGGCCGGTCGATCTGGTGTATGACATTGACCCCACCATACCGCCGTTCTTGCTGGGCGATGCCATGCGCATTCAGCAGGTGCTGCTTAACTTAGGCAGCAACGCCATCAAATTCACCCCCGAGGGCCGGGTCACCCTGTCCATTCAAGTCATGCAGCGCAGTCAAGACGCGGTATCGCTTCAGTTCAGCATGCGTGACACCGGCATTGGCATTGCGCCGGAAAACCAGGCGCGCATTTTTTCCGGTTTCACCCAAGCGGAGTCATCCACCACCCGGCGCTTCGGCGGCACGGGCCTGGGTGTGGCGATCAGCCAGCGATTTGTCAGCATGATGGGCGGCGAGTTGGAGCTGCAAAGCGCCTTGGGTGTGGGCAGCCGTTTTTACTTCACCATCACACTGCCCCTGGCCGCCAAGCCTGAGCAAGATGGCGCATGCACGGACGCACTGGCAGACGCAGACGCCGGCAAACAGCGGCTGGCCAAGATGCACCTGCTGGTGGTGGAAGACAACTTTGTCAACCAGCAGGTAGCCAAAGAGCTGCTGCAAAGTGAAGGTGCCGTGGTGCAACTGGCCAACCATGGGCAAGAAGGCATTGAAGCCGTCACCTCCGCCAAGGTGCCCTTTGACGTGGTTCTGATGGACCTGCAAATGCCGGTGATGGACGGCTTTGCAGCCACGCGCCACATCCGAACCGTTTTGGGTTTGGTGGATTTGCCGATTGTGGCCATGACGGCCAACGCCATGGCAAGCGACCGCGAAGCTTGCCTGGCCGCCGGCATGAACGACCATGTGGGCAAGCCGTTTAATCTGGACAACCTGGTGCGCGTGCTGCGCAAGCAAGCGGGCTGGAACTCTGGCGCAGGCTCATCCGCAATGCAGCAGGAAGCAATGCCAATGCGCCTTCAAAGTGGCATGGATGCCGCGGCCCGGGCAGAGGTCGATCTCACCAGTGCCTTGCAAAGACTGGGCGGAAATCCAGAGTTTTACCTTCGTTTACTGGTCACCTTTGTCCATGACATGGGGGCCATGCCAGAGCAACTTCAGGGCTATGGTGCCAATGGCCAAACCAGTGAGGCCGTTCGCCTGCTGCACACCCTCAAAGGTCTGGCCGCAACGCTGGGGGCCACGGCACTGTCCAGCCAGGTAGCCCAATTTGAAAAACAGCTAACCACCGACCCATCACCCGAAACACTGGCACAGGCTACTGAGCAAGCCTGCAAGGTCATTGAACGCGCGAGGGTGGGCTTGCAAGCCTTGGTCAGCTCACTTGAATCGGTCCGCCAATGAAATGAGGCAACCAGGCCTTTTACATTTGTTTGAACAGATGGGCGAAATTGCGGCTGACCGCCAGTTGTTCAGGTCGACTTTTGAGCAGCAGGGAAATGCGTCCAGTCTCTGTGCGGGTGGCTTGCACGATTTCTTCGGCGTTGACCAAGGTGGAGCGACTGACGAGCCAGAAACGCTTTTGATCGAGTCGGCCGAACAATTCCTTGATGGGGGTCCTGATCAAAAATTCGCTATCTGCAGTTTTGACGGCCGTGTATTTTTCATCGGACTGAAAATAGCAGACTTTGTCCACCGCGATCAAACGCACGCTGTTGCCAATGCTGGCCCGTATCCATTGCAAAGGCGTGCTGTCGGGTGCCAGTTCGGTATCTGATTGCGGCGGCGGGTTCACCAGCATGGCAGGCGCGGCAATTCTGCTACGCAATCGGTCGATGGTTTTTTGCAGTCGTTCATCGGTGACCGGTTTGAGCAAATAGTCGTGCGCCTGTTTGTCGAAGGCTTCAATCGCAAACTCATCGTAGGCGGTCACAAACACCACATGGCAATTTGGCGCAGCGTCGGCCACTTCGAGTCCGGACAGTCCCGGCATCTTGACATCCAGGAAGGCTATCGTCGGCTCGAATTCTTCGATCTGGTGCATTGCCTCGACGCCGTTGCAGGCACGCGCCACGATGTCAAGCTCGGGCCACAGCCGCTTGAGCTGCGCGCACAAACCTTGCAGCAAGATCAATTCGTCGTCGGCAACCAAGGCAGTTATCGTCATATCGTCTGCGTTTGCCTGGGCAGGTCAAGCGTAGCCACCACGCCGCCAGACGGTTTGTTGTCTAGGGTCAGGCGTGCGCTGTCGCCATACAGTGCCTTGAGGCGGTCACGCACATTGGAAAGCCCCACACTGACCGTCTTGTCTTCGCCAACCAGGCCCAGACCTGTGTCGCTGACTTCAATCACGATTCGCTCCGGGCTGGCCTTGGCCGAGATGCACAGCCGGCCACCACTGATTTTTGGCTCCAGCCCGTGTTTGATCGCGTTCTCAACCAAAGGCTGCACCAGCAAGGGCGGTAAAGCATGGCGGCCAATCTCGGCGGGCGATGCGATGTCAAACTCCAGTCGCTGCCCCATGCGCATCTGCATGATGGAGAGATAGTGGTGCAACAAGTCGAATTCGTCTGCCACCGTACCGGTTCCCTTGCGAGTGCGCAGGAGTGTGGCGCGCAGGTAGTCGTTCATGTGGTCCAGCATCAGTTTGGCCATTTTGGGGTCAAGGTCGATCAAGGTTCGAACGTTGGCCAGTGAATTAAACAGGAAGTGTGGCTCAATCTGTGCCTGCAGCATCTTGAGTTGTGCAGCCAACAATTGTTGGCGGTTCTCTGCGTTTTGCAATTGTTCACGGCGAAACGCAGACTCCATCACTCTGGCTCGGATGGACGCATAAAAAAGCAATGACACGCAAACCCAAATCATCACAGAAATCAAGGCCAACCAAAGGTTGGTTGCCATTGAAAAAATATCTTCCAAAACTTGAATGGCCAGCAGCCAACAGAGCGCGGAGGAAATAGCCGCACTGCCAACAAGCAGCCAGCGAAGCATATGCAGTGAGGGTTGAAAAATCCGCACACCTGAGAATCCCAGCAGGTATGCGATTGAGCCAGTCATAGAACTGATGAAAAGATGGCGCTCCCAATCGCCGAACAAGATGGCAGCAATCAAGGTGATCAAGGCCGCGATGAGCCATGTCTGCCCTATGTCACGCGCAACATCACGCCAACCGTAGTCGATATACGGGATGAGGCTCACGGCTTGATTGGTCATCATCACACGACAGAACAGGCAGCGATCAACGCTGTTGGTTACGATAGTTTGTCAGCACATAATCCCAGCGATTGTCGCTATGAACTCCCTTGACCAGACCAATACCCGGTGCGTACCAAGAGGTGGAATGCGCTTTGCCTTGGATGAAAAAGTTGACCTTCCAGTCTTCGCTGCATTCAATGCGAAAGGCATCTGTCAGCACGCCAGCGACGCGCAGGCGTTCAACCGATTTCACCTCACAACGCTTGTCACCTTCCCAGCGAAGGTTTCCATTGGCAACGAAGTCCGCAAACCATCGTCCGTTTCCATTGTTGACAATACCCGTATACCGTCCCGACCACTGCTTGCCTACATACATGGGAAACGACAAACTGGGCGAAAACGGCTTGAATTCAACCAAGACAGTGCCGTCGGCGCGAATAATTTTGACTGCGTTGAAGGTATCGGCTGTTGAATACAAGCGCAGATCCTTGCACTGGGAAACCAGATAGCCGTCCTTGTTGGTCTCTATGGTTGTCCACTGGCGGCATGGAACGGTCATCAACCGATCCGCATACTCCCGTGTATCACCTGGCTTCAAGTCCGGTATTTTTTCGACCCGAAGCGGGTTTTGCGCGCTGGCGACAAATCCTGATAAATAAATGAAGGCCGCACAAAAGAGTTGGATCGGTTTCAAGGAGATATTTCTATAGGGGCTGGGGTTTTGAGTTTCGCGGATCGACTACCCCACGTCAACTCAAGCAGGGTGCCCATTTCGCGGGACACCACAGCGCACAAGAAGATGTCGTTCACTCACCCAAGACACAACCTTGTGGCATGAGCGCTTGCGATGAAACCCCTTGCCACAAAGACGCCGCTTGTGGGTGGCAGTTCTGGTCCTGCGGCTTTTTAGCAAGAATCGACCAGTAAGTTTTCATACCCCAGAAACCGAAATGCTTCTTGGCGACGACCTTCAAACCCAAGAGTCTGAGCGCATCCGGGTAGGGGTAAATGCGATGCAAGGCATTTTGAGTCACCAGACAAAAGAACAGAATGGCCGGGTACCAGTACAAGGCTTTCAGCAAACGAGAAACCAGATGATCGGTTGCCGGCGCAAAATCACCGATCACAATATTCGCACCCGGCTTGCCGAGGTCGATCAAGTGGCGCAGAACCTGAAGCATGGTTTGCCGGTCAAAAACATTCAGGAAAAAGTTGGCCACCACCATGTCGTACTGCGCATATTCTGATACTTTGAAAATATCGCGATGAATTTGCCTGATCGACCCTTTGGTTTGAACTTTGGCCAGATTTCGCTGGAAACTTAGCAACATGGTTTCGGACATATCCACCACCGTCACGTCGGCACCGCGCTGCGCGGCATCAATAGCGTCCCTGCCGTGACCAACCCCGGCAAACAGGACTTTGTCTCCGGGTTGCAAGTGATCCAGCATGGCGGTTTTGCAGGAGTGAATTGACTTGCCGCCATAGGCATAGCTCAGCATGTCATAAATGCGGCCCACCCACTTGTAGCGATCTTCCATTGCGGTTTCCTTTTACTTCGTTAAACATTTTTTTGATGAACAGCGAAAGGATAGGGAAGAACCTTGCAAATACCCAATGGAATGCGACGAAGTGAGCAATCGCGGTGCTGAAACGCACTCCGGGCGGATGACGGTCAGGTGGCGTGGCCGCGGTTCAGCTGTCGCCTGCAGGCGGGCGGTCGATTAAGGCATGGTGCCGCCGCACCAGGTCCAGGCACTCGTTGGCCGGCAGTGCCCGGCTGAACAAATAACCTTGCAGCAGGTTACAGCCGGCGTCGCGTAAAAAATCCCTCTGCTGGGGTGTCTCAACACCTTCTCCTACTGTCTGCAAAGAAAGATTGCGCGCCAGCCCGATGATGGTGTGCACGATAGATGCACTCTCGGGGCGTAATGTGATGTCGTTGACAAAAGAGCGATCGATCTTGAGCTGGTCAATCGGAAAGCGCTGCAGGTAAGCCAGTGACGAATACCCGGTCCCAAAATCATCCACCGAAATACCCAGTCCCAAGGCCTTGAGTTCGGACAAAATCCGCTCCGCCTGCTCGGCGTTTTCCATCACCGCGCTCTCCGTGATTTCAAGCTTGAGCAGCCGCGCTGGCAAACCACTTTGCGCCAGCGCGTCGCGCACGGTCTGCACCAGCTTGTCATCACGAAATTGGCGGGCCGAGAGATTAACGGCCACGCGCAATTCAATCCCCTGGTTTTGCCACTGGCGACTCTGGCTGCAGGCTGTGTGCAGCACCCAGTCGCCAATGGGGACGATCAGCCCGGTTTCTTCGGCCAAGCCTATGAAGTCCGTCGGTGGAATCAGTGAGCCGTCACTGGCGCGCCAGCGTATCAGGGCTTCCACATCGGTGACTTTATTGGTACACAGGCTCAGCAAGGGCTGGTAGTGCAATAGCAACTCGCCGCGCTGCAGTGCATGGCGCAGGCGAGCCTCCATTTCAAGCTTTTTCAGGGCCTGCACATTCATATCCGCGGTGTAGAAACGCAAGGTGTTGCGGCCAACGCCTTTGGCACGGTACATGGCCGCATCTGCATTCCGCAGCAGGGTGCCGTAGTCATCTCCGTCCTGCGGATACAGGCTGACCCCTATGCTCGCGGTGAGGCTGATCTCACGGTCTTGCAGTGGAATCGGCAGAGCAACCTGGTGCAAAATTTTGTCAGCCAGCAGCGGCACATCCTGCGGGCTGGACAGATCAGCCAGCACAACCACGAAATCGTCGCCGCCAATGCGTGCCAGCGTGTCCCGCTCGCGCATATTGCTACTGAGCCGGGTGGCGATGGTCTTCAAAATAGTGTCCCCAAAGGTGTGGCCCAAGCTGTCGTTGATGCGCTTGAAATGGTCCAGGTCGAGAAACAGCAGCGCAACACACCGCCCTTGCCGTGCGGCAAAAGCTATCGCCAGCTCGGTGCGCTCTTTGAGCAGGTTGCGACTGGCCAGACCGGTCACCGCGTCTTGGTTGTTTTGGCGTTCGAGCTGCTCCTCGTACTGTTTTTGCTCGGTGATGTCGTTGATGATGCCCACAAAGTGGGTGGCATCGCCTTGGGCATTGCGCACCGGGGCAATGGTCAGTTCGTTCCAAAAAATGGTTTCGTCTTTGCGGTAGCATTTCAGAACTGCGCCACCCTCGCGGCGATCACGCAGCGCAGCAGCAATCTCCCGGGTTCCCAACTGTTCGGTATCGGTTCCCACAAGAAATCGGGGGTCGCGACCCAGTGCTTCCTGGTCACAGTAACCGGTGATGCGCTCAAAGGCCGGGTTGACGTAGATGACGGGAAATCCTGCAGGTTCAATGGCAGCAATCATGATGCCGTTGGCTGATGCCTGGACCGCACGGCTGTTGAGTCGGCTGACCTCCTCGCTGGCATGCAGTTGCGCCAGCGCCAGCTGGCGCTGCGCTTCTTTTTCAAAATTTGTCAGCGCAAAACAGACGTCTGACACCATTTCAGTCACCAGCTTGAGCAGCTCGTGGTCAAAAAAATCTTTCTCAAAGGCGAACAGCGACACACTGCCCACCAGGCGAGCATCCACACGCAAGGCAAAGGCGGCACCCGACTGGTAGCCGTGCTGCGCCAAATCGGACGCAATCTCGGCCAGTTCAGCTTGTGCTTGCAAGTTGTTGCTCAGGTACGCTTTCCCATCCCCCGCCAAGGCAAGCTCAGCCAGTTCGCGCGGTGTGCATGCCCGGTTCAAGGGCATCAGCCGCTCCAGCCAGGTCGGCACGCTGCCGCTGCGGGCCAGGGGAACAATCTCCTGCGTTTCTGGGTTGAGCCAGCCAACCCACGCCATCGCCAGGCCGCCACGCTGTACGGCAATACGACACAGCGCTGCCAACAAATGTTCCTTGTGGGGCGAATGGACAATCGCTTGGTTGGTTTCACTCAAGGCCGCATACAGCCGGTTCAGGCGCAGCACTTGTTCCTGCGCCGCATGCAACTCGGCAACGTGCTGTTCCAGTTGGGCAGTGCGCTTTTCAAGTTTATTGACCAGCACTTCGTTGTAGAACTTGAATGACTCCTGCTCGCTGACCACTGGCACCCGAACCGCTGGCCCCTGGCCGCTTGTGCTGTCCAGCACCGCCTGCACCCGGCGCATAAAAACATCGGGCTCGGCCGGTTTAATGATGAAGGCATCCGCCCCCATGTCAAGGGCCAGTTGCTCGTCCTTGGCCTGGGTATAGGTTGCGGTGTACACCATGAACGGGATGTGTTGCAAAGCTGCGTCGCCCTTCCAGTGGCGCAGCAGGGTGTAGCCGTCCATTTGCGGCATCAGCAAGTCACTGATGACCAGTCCGGGCGGCTGCGCACGGGCCAATGCCAGTGCCTGCACTCCATCAGCAGCTTCTTGCACCGCAAAACCATGCCCCTGCATCAGCATGCGCAGCAGGTAGCGGTTGTTTTCATGGTCGTCCACAATCAGTACGGTCTTCATAGGGCCTCCGCAAGGTAGCGCTCGACTTCCTGCGCAAATGTGTCAGGGTCAATGGGTTTTTCGATATAACCGTTGCAGCCTGCCTGCAGGCAGCGTTCACGGTCACCCTGCATGGCGTAAGAGGTAACGGCAACAATCGGCACCTTGGCCAGTGTGGCGTCAAGCCTCAGCGCTCGGGCCACCGCGTAACCATCCATGCCAGGCAATTGAATGTCGAGCAAGATCAGTGCTGGATTGACCTGTCCAGCCAGCGCAACACCGCTGGGCCCATCTTCGGCATGAACCATTTGCCAGCCTCTGGCCTCCAGCAAAAATGCGGCCAGGTAGCGGTTTTGCGGGTTGTCTTCGATCAACAAAATGCGTTTATTCATGCCATCTCCAAGGGTGCCGGGGCTTGCAAAGGCAGGGTCACCGTAAATACGCTGCCCTTGCCCCATTCACTGTGGGCTTCGATGGTGCCACCCATCAAGAGGGTCAAACGGCGGCAAATAGCCAAACCCAAGCCGGTACCATCATGCTTGCGCGACAGGGTCGAATCTATCTGACGAAACGGAACAAACAGCAAGGCCATGTCGTCGGGTTTGATACCAATCCCGGTATCGGTGACGCGCAGACGCACCGCCGGGCCGCTGGGCTGCTGCGCGTCCGACTGATATGAGTCGAGCAAATCGGCTTGCAGCGTCACCGCGCCGCTCTCACTGAATTTGATGGCATTGCCCATCAGGTTGAGCAGCACCTGCTCCACACGCCGCGCATCGCTGACCATGGTGCCTAGGCCAGGGGCCATCGACACTGTCAGTGACAAGCCTTTTTTTTCTGCCAGTGGCCGTGCAATTGCAGCTACTTTTTCAATTGAGCGGGCCAGATCAAACGATTCACGCCCAACCGGTAATTCACCAGCTTCGATTTTGGAGATGTCCAGCACATCGTTGATCAGTGCCAACAGATGGCGCGCGCTGTCGCGCACCATTCCCAGTTGCTTGCTTTGCTCCGCGTTCAACGGCCCGGCCAGGCCTTGAAGGATGATGCCGGTAAAGCCAATGATGGAATTAAGCGGTGTGCGCAGCTCGTGGCTCATGGTCGCCAAAAACGCTGACTTGATGCGGTCTGCGGCTTCGGCGGCCTGCACTGCTGAATGCAAGGCGGCCTGCGTCTCTTTCATCGGGGTGATGTCCACGATCACCCCCACCAGCCCGGCAGGTGAACTGTCTGGCCCGCGAAAGCCACTTACGGAATACAAAGTCTGGTGTATTTTTCCGTCTGAAAATGGTATCGCCGCCTCACGCCGAACTGTGCTGCCACTGGCCAGAACACCCGCATCTTCCGCTTGGTAGGCCTGGCGTTCGGCCCACGGCAGATACGGCAGATCCAGCACTGTTTTTCCGATGAAATTGTCTCTGGTGATGCCAAACACTTGCTCATAGGCATCGTTGCAACCCCGAAAACGCAGATCGGGGCCTTTGTAGAAAATTGGATTGGCGATGTGGTCAATGATGGCCTGCAAAAAAGCGCTCAGCTCCGCGATCTCATAGGTGCGATCGATCACCCTCTGTTCCAGTTCCTGTGCGTGTTCTTGCGCCTGGGCGTACAACCTGGCGTTTTCCATTGCCAGCGCCACCGGTCCACAAATGTCTTCGACCAGCTCCATCACCCTTGCCGACGGTGCCTGCGACTTGCGTGAAAACAGGCTCAGCACGCCAACCATGCGGTCTTGCACCTTAAGCGGAAAATAAACATTCCAGCGCACGGTGGTGTCATGGACATGCCCACAGTTCTGCGCTGCCTCTGGTGTTCCCACTGCCAACAGGGTATGCCCTTGTCCTTTGCCAAGTCGCTCCAGTATGGCAGCGCTTTGCGCCTCGCAACACTGCCCCGCATCAGCCGTGTGGTTGGATTCGGACATCGCACCCATTCGGATTCCCACCTGGAGCAGACCACTTTGGGCATCTCGTTCCCACAGGGTGCCACCGTCAAAGCCCGTCAAGGCCAGTGCACCCTTGGTGGCTTCCTGCATCACTGCACTCAGTTCAGGTTGTGAACCGGTGGCGCGCAGCGTGCGGTTGGTCAGCAAGATTTCTTCATTGCGCTGGCGCACTTCATGCGTCTTGGCGGCCACTTGGCGTTTGAGCAGCGCCACCCACGCAATGCCTGCCATCAGTGTAAAAAGCACCACCGCCGAAAGAGGAAGCAGCCAAGAGGGTGTCGCTGTCTGCACTTCGTCCACCGCCCACCGCCGCACAGAGCCGTAATAAATGGAGTCTGAGTTCTTCTTCAACTGCAGCAAGTTCCGGTCGATCGCTGCCAGCAACGCGGCGTTCGCGTTTTTGGGCGCGGCAAAGTACAACTTGGTGGGGCTGAAAATGATGGCGGTATCTTCCAGCCCATATTTGCCGGCATTGCGCACACCAAAGAATCGGTTGGTAATGACAGCGTCGGCCTTTCCCCTGGCCACAGCGTCAAACGCGGCGTCGAGGTCGGCATACGACACCAGTTCGGCCGTCAAACTGAAACCGGCCGCCATCTGGGTAAACTGAGTCTGCTGCGTTGACCCCTCCAGCACCGCCACGCGTTTGCCGTGCAGGTCAGGCAGCGATCGCAATCCGCTGCCACGGCGCGTGTACACCTGGTTCCAGCTCGACAAAACAGGCTCTTGGTGAAACGAATACAGCGCCTGGCGCTCAGTGGTTTGTGCCACGTCCGGCATCAAGTCAATTTCGCCGCGTTCCAGCCGCGCCAGACCCTCGGCCCAGGTGCCCGACACATAGTCAAGCCGCCAGCCCTCTTGCTGGGCGATGGCTTGAATCAAGTCGACGAAGATGCCTTCTGGTTCGCCAACTTTGGAAACGGCAACCTTGGGGCTGTTTTGGTAAATGCCTATTCGCACAGTTGGCTGGGCCCATGCGGGAGTTGCCAGCAACACGAACATCCACAAAGCCAGCCACAGGCCCCGCAGGTCACACATCAGATCAATCAAGTTTGACCCCATGCCAGAGCGGCGCACGTGGTTTGAGCAACCTGAGTCCGTAAGTTCGCATTGTTTGCCTCCTCCCGTTGGATTGTGATCCTACCTGAGGGATTGTGGGTCAATTTTCCCGCATGACATGCCCGTCCAGACGCGGATACTGCCGCCGCAGCAGCCACGCACCCCAGGCCAGCGCCAGCACCGTCACCAAAGCCCCCAGCTTGTGGGTCACAGCGCCGATGATTTGGGCCTTGGGCAGCAGCCCCATGCTGGAGAAAAGATAAATCCAGTCGTGGCCGCCCTCCTCCCCTGTGCTGCCTGAGAGCAGCATGAGCTGGGGATGCAGGGCATCAAACATATAGGGTGCCACGTCCATCACCGACACGCCCAGAAACCACAAGCCCACCGCCGCACCAAAGGGGTCGCGGTTCTTGATGAGCAGCGCGCCACCCAAAATAATGGGCATGATCAGCTGGCCCAGCGTGCCGCCCAAAATGGTCATCCAGTGCCCCAGCGGCATGAAGATAACGTGCCCGGCCTCGTGAAAAATCAAAATCGGCCGGTGCAAAAAGGACTCGCCCATTTCGCCCGTTCGGTAGTCCAGCCCGATCAGCACCCAGCTCCACAGTACCAAACCCACCAGCAGGGCCACCCGAAACCAGAATTGCAGCGAGTCCACCCGATCCGGGATGTGCGTGAGCAGCGCCGTCCAGCCGGGCTCATCCTCGGCTGGGAGTGGTTCATCCACTGCACGCGAGAAGGGTGCGGCGCGCGCCACTGAACCCACTTTGGCCAAGATCACCCCACAAGCTGGGCAAGCCGCAGGCAGGGCTTGCTTGGCGGGCAAAGGTTGATGGCCGCACTTGGGGCATTGGTCGTAGGGGATGGGCATGGCGGCAGAGTATTTGTTGAAAGTTTAATGATCCCAGCCATGCGGGCGGCGCTGGGCTTGTTGCGCACGCTCTTGCGACATTTGCGCTTCCAGTTGCTGACGACCCTCCCTGGCCACAGCAATCAGCTTGGCGCGGTCTTTGTAATGGGGGTACATTTTCTCAAGCAGTTCCAGGTTGTGCTGGCGAAAACGCATGGCGCTCTGGCGCGCTTCGTGCGTGCCGTGGCCCAGCAACTCCAGCACACTGCGGGCGCTGCGCAGGCTGGACTCAAACAGCTCGCGCTCCACCTGCAGCACGCCCCGGTCGCGCAACTGGTTCCAGTGGGTCACATCACGGGCACGCGCGACGATCTCCAGGTGCGGAAAGTGCTCACGCGCCAGGTCCACAATCTCCAGCGACTGGGCAATATCATCCACCGCCACCACCAGAATTTTGGCGTTGTCCGCACCGGCGGTGCGCAGCAAATCCAGCCGCGTGGCGTCGCCATAAAACACCCGGTAGCCAAAGCTGCGCGCCGCATCGATCATGTCAGCATCGTGGTCCAGCACGGTGCTGGCAAAACCTTCGGCCAGCAGCAGTCGGCCCACAATCTGCCCGTAGCGGCCAAACCCGGCAATCACAACGGGGGCGTTTTGATGCTCCGAAATCTCTTGCATCGCCCTCTCCCCCCGGTTGGCATAACGCGGCAGCAGCAGCCGGTCCACCGCCACCAGCAACAAAGGGCTCACCAGCATCGACACCGCCACCGCGCCTATCAAAAGCGAGGCGGTTTGGGCGAGCAGCACATGGGCACCGCTGGCGGCCTGAAACACCACAAAAGCAAACTCACCGCCCTGCGCCAACAGCAGCGTGAACACTGGCCGCTCCTGAAACGGCAGCTTCATCGCCCGCGCCAGGGTGTAAATCACCGCGCCCTTGACGGCCAGAAAACCCAGCACGATCAGCGCCATGGTCCAAGGCGACTGGCGCAGCACGCCAAAGTCGATGCTCATCCCCACCGCGATGAAAAACAGACCCAGCAGCAAGCCTTTGAAGGGTTCGATATTGGTCTCCAGCTCGCGCCGATACTCGCTTTCGGCCAGCAACACACCAGCCAGAAAAGCCCCCAGCGCCATCGACAGGCCCACCCGCTGCATCAGCCCCGCAATACCCACCACCAGCAAAAGCGAGGCGGCGGTGAACACCTCGGGCGTTTTGGAGCGTGCAATCCAGCGCAACAGCGGGCGCAGCAGCAGCCTGCCGCCCAAGATGATGCCTGCCACAACCGCTATGATTTTAAGAGCTGCTTGCGCATGATTTACCTGCGCTAGAGCCTGATTTGCCTCTAAAACTGTGCCCAAAAGCGGCAACAGCGCCAGGATTGGTATGGCCGCCACGTCCTGAAACAGCAGAATGGAAAACGCGGCCTGACCGCTGCCGGTGGGCAGCAGGTTTCGGCTGCCCATCACCTGCAGCGCAATTGCCGTGCTCGACAGCGCCAGCCCCAGAGCCGCTACCAGCGCGACGCGCCATTCGACGCCCAAGCCTAGCGCGACCAGGCTCAAAAGCAGGGTACAGCCCAGCACCTGCGCACTGCCCCAGCCAAAAATAGGGCGACGCAGGCTCCACAGGCGGTGGGGTTCGAGCTCCAGCCCCACCAGAAACAGCATCAGCACCACGCCAAACTCGGCAAAGTGCAGGATGTCTTCCACCTGCGTCACCAAACCCAGGCCCCAAGGGCCAATGGCAATGCCCGCGCCCAGGTAGCCGATGATGGAACCCAGGCCTAAAAATTGACTCAGCGGCACCGCTATGACGGCGGCGCTGAGGTAAATAAAGCTGTTGACCAGCCAGACGGGCGTGTGTTCCATGGCTATTCCTCTGCAAGTTCAGGCCGGTCTGCCGCTGGCACGGCGCAGCCGGGGCAGGTGTCCAACTCATCCATTTCTGGCCAGTACGGGTAACTTTGCAGACGTTGCCGAAAGGTCTCGACATGCTGGGCTACTTCGTCTGCCGATGCGCTGTGCGCGCCGTGCAGCACCAGCGGCGGCAAAAAGCGCATGCCGCACAAGGCGGCGGTTTGTTCATAGGGCGGCAGGAAGGCGTCAAAAAAGTAGCGGTTGTAACCCTGCGGGTGGTAGGAGCTTTCGGTCCCGCCGGTGGTTGCCACCAGCCACAGATCCTTGCCGTGCAGCGCTTGCGCACCCGCGCCATAGGCCCAGCCGTAGCTCAGCACCTCGTCCAGCCACAGTTTTTGCAGCGCAGGCATGGAATACCAGTGGATCGGGTGCTGCAGCACGATGAGCTGCGCTGCCGTCAGGCGCGCCTGCTCAGTAGGCACATCCACAAAATAGTCCGGGTAGCAGGTGTAAAGGTCGTTGACGTCCACGCCAGGCACAGTGCGAGCCACCTCCAGCAGTTGACGGTTCACCCGCGACTGGTGCCAGTTGGGGTGGGCGGCCAGCAGGTAGATGCTGGCGCTGGCAGGGGTGGCGGGGATTGGGGTGGCGGAGATGGGGTTGGGATGCGTCATACCGCTAACATAGCGCAAAGTTCAATTCCAAGGAGCGCGTCATGCCAGTGGTTGTTGTTGCGAACCCCAAAGGCGGTGTGGGCAAGTCCACCCTGTCCACCAATATTGCAGGTTATTTTGCGCGCCAAGGGCATGCCGTGATGCTGGGCGACATAGACCGCCAGCAGTCGTCGCGCCTTTGGCTGGGGCTGCGCCCCAGCGCTGCGCGCCCGATTGCTGCCTGGGCTACCGATGCCGACCAGATCGCCAAGCCCCCCAAAGGCACGTCCCACGTGGTGCTCGACACGCCCGCCGGCCTGCACGGCGGGCGTTTCAACGATGTGCTGAAGATGGCCGACAAAGTGATCGTCCCGCTGCAGCCCAGCGTATTCGACATCTTCGCCACGCGCTCGTTCGTGGATCAGCTCCTGCAAAACAAGCACCACGCAAGATTACAGATCGCTCTGGTGGGCATGCGGGTGGATGCGCGCACCATTGCAGCCGACAAACTGCATGACTTTGTTGATGGCTTGGGTGTGCCGATGCTGGGCTATCTGCGTAACACACAAAACTACATTCACCTCGCAGCCAGTGGATTGACCTTGTTTGATGTTGCGCCTACCCGGGTGGAGAAAGACCTGGCGCAGTGGAAGCCGATCTGCGAATGGCTGGATGCCTGAAACACACCCAAAGGCATGGGTCGGCAGGCATCGAAAAGCGCTATAAAAAGAGGAGCTGCTTGCGCACGTTCCATGAGCGCTAGAGGCTTATTTAATGGTTAAAATGCAGCCAGCCAAAGCGCCGCAAAGCACTGGCCTTGCGCACCATTGGCAAGATGCTGGCCCATCAGTGCCGCGACCATCCAAAAAAACATCCATTCAGAAAATTTACTATGAAATCAATAGCTGCTTGCGCTTACTCTATATGCGCCAGAGCCGAATTTGATCAACAATTGGCGTTGACAAACCACTGCGTCAGCGGGGCTGCACAATGAGCTGGCTTTTGCTTGCGGGCTCGTTCCTTTGGCTGACACTAGCCATCGTGCTGAGCCTCAAAATTCCGCGCTGGGTGGGAGCAGGCAAATACCGCGTGGTGATGAGTCTGACGCTGTTTCCCTTGGTCATGGCGCTTCCCTTGGCCGATGAGCTGTTCGGCGGCTGGCAGTTTTACCGGCTGTGCAACAAAGATGCGGTGGTAACCTTGAGCCCAGAGGCGGACCAGGTCAAACGGGCCAGACAGGAGCCTGAAACCAGACGCGACCTGCAAGGCTATCTGATCCCCATCCATACTTGGGAAGGTCAAATTGTTGACGCCGACACCGGAAAAGTCTTTATGACCACCCTATCCCTGTTTACCAGCGGTGGCTTGCTAAGGCGTTATCTCACTGGGCCAGAGGGGCAAGCCACTTCGTGCCACCCGAAAAATTACCATGCCGTGCAAAAAAAGCTCAATTTGTTTGAACTCTTGAGGCTAGGGGAGCAGAGGTAAAGAGGGGGAACGCGGGGTAATTCCGTTTCCAGATCGATGCGACATCAGGCGCGAAGCCGCAGGCAGTGCTCTAGTGCTGGGTCCGCCGACGCGTTCTTGCTGTGTCGTTGCAAAGCTCGCAAGGGCTTGCTGCGTTTTGCGCCTAATCCTGCAAGCCCCAGTCGCCCCCCCTAGTAACGCGCGCTTCTGCACCAACCCCCACCCTTTCCCCAGACATTTCAGGATGATCTTGGAGGACAAGGAAAAGCAACAACATGTCGCATTGATCTGGAAATGGAATCAGGGCAGTTCCCGGTTCGGCTCCATAGCACTTGTGTCGCGCGGGCCGACCATCCCCAGGCGACTTTTCAGCGACTGTGGTTGTCCTGAAATGAGCGCTGCGTAGTTGGTGGTGTTGGACAGCACTTTTTTCACATAATCGCGCGTTTCGGAGAACGGCACGTTTTCGGCCCAAATGGCAGCTTCCAGCAACGGTGCGCCAGTTTGTCCGCGCCAGCTTCGGGGCCGGCTGGGACCAGCGTTGTAGGCGGCGGCGGCCATGGGCATGGAGCCTGCAAAATCGTCCAGCACCAGCTTGAGGTAACCCGTGCCGATGGCAATGTTGGTGTCGCGGTCAAGGATGTGGTGGGGCTGAAAATTGGTCAGGCCAATTTTTTTGGCGGTCCAGCGGGCAGTGGGCGGCATCACCTGCATCAGCCCGGAAGCACCCACGCCGGATCTGGCGTCCATGATGAATCGGCTTTCCTGGCGGATCAGTCCGTACACATAGGCTGGGTCCAGGCCGATCTGGTTGGCGCGCTGAATCACTGCGTCTTTGTGCGGCATTGGAAAGCGTGTTTCGAAATCGATCACAGTGCGGGTTTTTTCGCTGGTGTTGATACAGCGGTCCCACACCTCGTGCTGGCAGGCCAGGTCGGCGGCGGCCAGCAGCTCGCGGTCGCTCATGCCGCCACTTTGGTGCAGGTTGGTGCTGTAGTTCCACTCGCGCACGCCATCGCTGCGCAAGCCCACCGCAATGGCATAAAGACTGCGGGCCAAGCCGGGGTTCTGGCGGGCGGCCTCTTTTTCCTCTGCGGTCAGCGGGGCGGGCCTCTCTGGGGTGGTGATCGGTATGCCCAATTCTTCCAGCGCCAGTTGTTCGTAAAAGCCGCGCACACCGGCAATGCTTGCCAGCAGCGCGGTGGCCTCAGTGCGCTCGCCCTCTGTTTGGGTCAGCATCAACAGCGCCCGCGCCCGCCAGTACACCCAAGCGGCGTCTTGCCTTGCGTCCGGACTCATCGCCTTGATGGCAGTCAACACCATTTTCCACTGCCCCTGACGCAAAGCTGCGCGCACTTT
Organism: Candidatus Rhodoferax bjergmarkensis; assembly: GCA_016708345.1. Lineage (GTDB taxonomy): Bacteria > Pseudomonadota > Gammaproteobacteria > Burkholderiales > Burkholderiaceae_C > Rhodoferax > Rhodoferax bjergmarkensis. The sequence continues at coordinate 83,230 of JADJFX010000002.1, read as the reverse complement.
CCAGCCCAGATGGTCGTCGTTCAAATCAGCATCTTTGGTCTTGGAGAAATAGGCCATCACATCGTTCAACTGCCGCTGGGCGGCATGCTTGCCTATGGCACCCCATACCCACGAGCGTTGCTCGGCGCTCAGGTGAACGCTCCAGTGGTTTTCCATCACGCTGGCGGCCAATTCGGTGTCTGTGGCGGCCAGTCGCACCAGCGCCAGCACGACTGATTCACGCGCCACACGGCCCGCCGCGATGACCCGCTTGGACAGAAAACGCGCCGGGTTGCTGCTGATTTCTTCAATGTGGGCACCTGCCTCGGGGGAAATGATGTCGGCAGCGGCCTTGGCGGCGCTAATGCGGTTGGCCTCCATCGCCAGACGTGCCTTGCGCCAGATATCGGCCGCACTGAGCTTTTTGGCACCAAACAACTGGGCGGCAGCATAGGCACAGCCGTTGTCGGCATCTTTTTGCGCGTACCACAGGCGTTTGACCTCGGTGGCCGGGTCCACGCCAGCGGACAAAGGCTCCAGCGTGAGGGCATAGCAGCGCACCTCTCGGTCATCGTTCATGCGGTAGCGTGGCAACTCGGCAGCAAACTGCGCCCAGTCGCGCCGCTCGCCCAGCAGCACAAGCCAGTCATTGCGCAACCGGTCTTCCTGGTAGGTTCCTGCGTAGCGGGCCAAAAAGTCCTGAATTTCACTTGGCGCTGCCGTATCAAGCCGGGCTCGTAATTCCCAGTAAGCGCCCCATGGCTCCAGTGCATGGTTGCGCACTTGGGGCAGCAACGCTGTGAGGCGTTTGCGGTCGCCTTTTTTGAAGGCACGGTTCATTTCCAGAATTGTGTCGTCCGACTGCGCGCTCTTGGTGCCCATGGATTGGGCCCATGCGGATGGCAGGATTGCCAAAGACAGGCCCCCTGCGAGCGTAATCAATGTCAAAATGTTGGAAAACTGCATGGGGGGGATTATGGATAACTCTGATGAAAAAAAAGCTTTCGAAAAGAAAGCCCTTCGCAAGCTACTCATTGAGCAACGCCTGAACCTCCCTGACCGCCTACAGAGGTCTGACCTTTTGCAGCGGGTCATGCGAATTTGGCTGGTGGGTCGCCCTGATATTGTGATTGGTGCCTATTGGCCCATCAAAGGCGAGTTTGACCCGCTGCCAGCCCTTCACCGCTGGAAGGAAGACGGCGAACTGCTCGACCAGCCCCAGCCTAGGCGCATCGGGCTACCAGTGGTCGATAAAATTCATAAAACCATGACGTTTCATGCTTGGTACCCTGGCTGCCCCATGGAGGAGGACGCCTACGGCATCCCCAAGCCCAAGGACACCGAAGTGGTCGTGCCCACCCTGCTATTTGCGCCTTGTGTAGGCTATGGTCCCGGCGGCTACCGGCTGGGCTACGGGGCGGTTTCTACGACCACATGCTGGCCACGTTGCAACCTGCTCCCTTTACCGTTGGTTTGGGTTTTACGCAGGGGTTTTTGCCCGACTTTGAGCCGGAGATTCACGACATGCCGCTGGATGCCATCTTGAATGACAACGGGGTGGTCTGGCCCACGGCTTTCGCATAGAAACTGATCTTTCGCAGCCGCAGCGTTAGAAATTGAGCTTATCGGCGGTGATGATCCCCGCCACCGCGGCCACCGCGTTCGCCTTGTTGGCGATCATGGCTCCAGTGGCCATGATGGCGATGCCCATGACGCCATCCATAGTGGCGCTCAGGGTAACCCCAACCCGCCTGAACAAACTGCGGCTGACTCACCGCTGGCTGAAAATACACAGGCGCTGGCTGAACGTACACCGGTGCTGGCCGCATGTAAACCGTCGGCTGCACATACACAGGAGCGGGCTGCTGGTACACCGGGTACATCGGCGTTTGCACCACCACGGGCCGCGCATTGGAAAACCCCACTTGCACACCGGGCGATGACACACCCACCGACCAAAACACATTGTGATGGTCCTGCTCGCGGGCCTGTGCGGAACCGGTCACGCCCATGGCCGACACAGCCAGTGTGGCGACTGCAACAAGGCATTGCAATTGACGATTGATCTTCATGAAATTTTCTCCTGTCTAAAAAACATGGGGCCAACCAGCTCCCATGTTTCTCAAACGCAGCAAGTAAGCGACAGGATGGCCAATTTAGTGTGACAAACGTTGCCAGACGTAACACTCACAAACCTCACAAGAATTTGAAGGCGGCAGCCATCCTCGATTCGCACCTGTTGCTTTCACGATTTTTACAACTCACAAGCATCAACACCCCAAATGATTTGGCGTTGTTTTTATTTGCTCAAAAAAATAAATGTTATTCTTGTCAACGCTCTAAATGATGTCCCCGTTGTAGGTGGGCGTCACACAAGTGGCGATTTTCTTAATAACTCAGGAGTTTGATATGCGTTTGATTACTTTGTTGGTTGCTTCCGTCGTGTTCGCTGTGCCCGCTTTTGCTCAGAAGACTCAATCTTCTTCTAACCCCAATGCTGTCCAGATCCAAGGTAACACCGAGATCAAGGCTGACCAAAAGAACGTGACTGCTGTTGCAGTTGGCGAAGGCAACACTGCCAAGAACACTGCTGGTGCCATCAAGGGCGGCACACAGATCCAAGGTAACACCAAGATCAAAGCTTCCCAAAAGAACGCTACTGCTGTTGCAGTTGGCAAAAACAACACCGCTGCTAACGAAGCTGGTGTTATCGGCGGCAAGTGATCTGATTCACGGCTTCCAAAAAACCGCCCTCGGGCGGTTTTTTTTCGTCCATCTCATTCACGACACAAAGCTTGCAGCGCTGACGCCGCAAACATGAAGACCGGTTAAAAATAATTGAAATTCTTGTCAACGCTCCAAATGATGTCCCCGTTGTAGGTGGGCGTCACACAAGTGGCGATTTTCTTAATAACTCAGGAGTTTGATATGCGTTTGATTACTTTGTTGGTTGCTTCCGTTGTGTTCGCTGTGCCCGCTTTTGCTCAGAAGCAACAGTCTTCTTCTAACCCCAATGCTGTCCAGATCCAAGGTAACACCGAGATCAAGGCTGACCAAAAGAACGTGACTGCTGTTGCAGTTGGCGAAGGCAACACTGCCAAGAACACTGCTGGTGCCATCAAGGGCGGCACACAGATCCAAGGTAACACCAAGATCAAAGCTTCCCAAAAGAACGCTACTGCTGTTGCAGTTGGCAAAAACAACACCGCTGCTAACGAAGCTGGTGTTATCGGCGGCAAGTGATCTGATTCACGGCTTCCAAAAAACCGCCCTCGGGCGGTTTTTTTTCGTCCATTCACACGGCCACCACCATTGGCAGGAGTAAACAACCCAAAGATCACGGCATCACGGCAGGCGGCGCCATCTAAAATCATTCGCATGAGCCACCCCAACCCCGCCAACACCCCCGCAGCCAAAGCAGCTGCCCACGAAAACCTCAAGCCCAGCAACTTTTTGCGCCAGATCATCGAGTCTGATCTGGAAAAAGGAACCTACGCCTCTCGCCATTGGGCCGGCAGGCCTGGAGACGCCGCGCACCATGCCAAAGGTGAGAGAGACCCCGCCAAAATTCGCACCCGTTTTCCACCTGAACCCAATGGCTATCTGCACGTAGGCCACGCCAAAAGCATCTGCATCAACTTTGGCTTGGCACGTGACTATGGCGGCGTGTGCCATCTGCGCTTTGACGACACCAACCCCGAAAAGGAAGACACCGAATACGTCAACTCCATCGTTGATGCGGTGAAATGGCTGGGCTTTGACTGGAACGGCTCCCCCACCGCCGCACCCTACCAAGCCAGCGACTATTTTGATTTCATGTACCGGGCTGCCGAGTACCTGATTGAAGCCGGTCACGCCTATGTGGACGAGCAAACACCTGAGCAAATGCGTGCCAACCGGGGCGACTTCGGCAAGCCCGGTGTGGACAGCCCATTTCGCGAACGCACGCCCCAAGAGAACCTGCGCATCTTCCGCGAGATGCGCGACGGCCAACACGAAGACGGCGCCATGGTGCTGCGCGCCAAGATCGACATGGCCAGCCCGAACATTAATATGCGCGACCCGGCCATCTACCGCATACGCCGCGCCACCCACCACAACACCGGCGACAAATGGTGCATCTACCCCATGTACACCTTTGCGCACCCGATTGAAGATGCGCTGGAGCAGATCACCCACAGCATCTGCACGCTGGAATTTGAAGACCAGCGCCCGTTTTACGACTGGCTGATGGAGCGCTTGATTGAAGGCGGTCTGCTGGCCGCCCCCGCGCCCAAACAGTATGAGTTTGCCCGCCTGAACCTCACCTACGTCATCACCAGCAAACGCAAGCTGGCCCAACTGGTGTACGACCACAAAGTGAATGGCTGGGACGACCCCCGCATGCCCACCATCGTCGGCCTACGCCGCCGTGGCTACACCCCTGCTAGCTTGCAAATGTTTGCCGATCGCATTGGCGTGACCAAAAGTGACAGCTGGATTGACTATTCCACACTCGAAGGCTGCCTGCGCGAAGACCTGGAGACCAAAGCCCACCGCGGCATGGCCGTGCTGAACCCGGTCAAACTCATTCTGACCAACTGGGACGAGGCCTTTGGCGCGGGCCATTTGGAGCCTTGCACCCAACCCGCCCTGCCCCATGCCAATTCTGGGTCAAATATGCCATCAGCCCCCGATACACCTGCGCAAGCAGCTACTGTTTCTATAGCAGATTCCGCTCCCGATCGCCACTTCACCATCGGCAAAGAGGTGTGGATTGAGCGCGAAGACTTTGAAGAAGTGCCACCCAAAGGCTACAAACGGCTCACGCCCGGGACCAAAGTGCGCCTGAAGGGTGGCTACATTGTGGAATGCACCGGCTGCGCGAAAGACGCTGCAGGCACCGTCACCGAAGTCCACGCCACCGTGTTCCCCGACACCAAAAGCGGCACACCCGGCTCAAGCAGCATCAAAACCAGCGGCGTCATCACGTGGGTGGGCGTGGCCGATGGCAGACAAGCCGAAGTGCGCATGTATGACCGACTTTTTTTGGATGCCCAGCCTGATGCGGGTGGCAAGGACTTTATCGAAAGCCTGAACCCAAACAGCTTAAAGGTGGTGACCGCGATGGTGGAACCGTCATTGGCCAATGCGTTGCCAGATCAAAAGTTTCAGTTTGAACGGATCGGTTATTTTGTGGCGGATCGGGTGGATCACGTTGCTGGGTCCAAGCCGGTGTTTAATCTGGCGGTTGGGTTGAAGGACAGCTGGGGGAAATAACAAACAACTGTCATTCAAAGCGACAACAATTTTCCGCTTAAAGGCTCCCTGCGATGGGACACTCACCAGCCGTTGCAGGTACGAATCGCACCTTCAATTCCCTCTGCAACAGGCCTGTGTCTAGACACAAGTCAAACGTCTATTGGCATCGGGTGGTGGCTCGGGACGATATTCGACATGAACCGGTTGAATTCGCTCTTTGGGTTTGACTGCACAGCGAAACTTTTCGGCAGGCTGATGACGGTTTCGAAAGGACGAAAGCCATCACCCTGCCCGGCATTCAGAAAACACAGCTCAATGGTGCCGCCTTCACGCTCCACAAAGGCCTTGACCGCATCCATGCCCACGCCGCGGCCGGAGACCTCGGTCACCTTTTCAGAGGTGGAAAAACCTGATGCAAAAACAAGCTGCGCAATCTGCTCAGGTGTCAGGTTCTGATCCGCGCCAATCAGGCCTTTTTCCACTGCTTTATGTTTGAGCAAGTCCACCGCCAAGCCGCGTCCGTCATCCCGCAGTTTGAGCTGAAAAAAGCGCCCGCGCACGCAGAGTTCAAGCGAGATATGGCCAGCAGGCGATTTCCCTTCGGCAATACGCTGGCTGGCGGGCTCAATGCCATGGTCCATCGCGTTGCGGTACAAATGCATGAACACGTTGCGCGTCAGATCATCAATCTGGTTCCTGATGACAATGCCGTTATCCTGAATGGAAATATAAGGGGCTTGCTTGCCAAGTTCTTTGGCCAGCGAAGGCAATGAATCCAGAACGCCAGCAAGAATGCCCTGAATATTCTGGGTGCCAATCAGTTGCAGACTGTCATGCACCCGGCGAACGACGTCAATCGCCGAAGCCGGGCTGCTGGTGTCCACGGTTTCCAAAAGGTCAATCGTTTGCTGAATATGGTCTTTTTGCACCATCAGAAACTTCTCGACACCGCCACGGCGACCCGGTCCTTTTCTGCCCAGTTTTACCTCGTTGATCTTGGCATACTCTTCAATGGCGACCTTGACATGGACCAGTTGCCCCAACAATTGCGCTAGGTTCCAGCAGGCCTGCGGGTTCTGGCGCAGTTCATCATAAGTTTGCTCGACTTCATGCACCAGATTGGTCATGTGCAGCAGGCCGAAGGTTCGTGCATTGCCTTTGATGGTGTGCATGTTCCGAAACAAGTGCGCAATGGTTTGTGGATCGGCCGCATCGCTTTGTTTTGATTGCGCTTCCTTGAGAAGGTGCTCGTTCTCGACGATCAATTTTTCAGCGCTTTCAATGAATTCGTGAAACTTTTCCTGATTGATTGCCAGGATTTGTCCGATGATTTCGAGCTCGCGCTTTTGCTGACCAGCCTCGACCGCGAGTGCCTTGAGTTCGGTAACGTCCCTGACACACAGCATCAGCCGCGTGATGGTGCCGTGCTCGTCGGTGATGGGCGACCAATTCAAATCAAGCACTTTGACCTGTCCACCAGGCATCTTCTTCTCGATCTCGGTCACCAGCAGATGCTCATTGAATTCAAAGTTCATGCCGTCCTCGCCGACGCAGGCGTCAAGGGCGGTTTCGATCTGGGACAAAGCGTCAGCGCCGCACGGGGTGCCAGAGAAGACGAGGTCCATCAGGCTGCGTCCGCCAATATCTTCGGTCTCGAAAATAGTCTTCAGGTATGCCGAATACTCGTTATGAACCTTGCCACCTTGCACAATGGTCAAAATGCCCTGGGGTATGTACTGCAGCATGGCCCGGATGTCGGCCGACTTGGCTTCCAAAAGCATTGAGCTTTCCTGAATTTTTTCAATCATGGCATTGAAAGCCAAAATGGATTTGCCAATTTCGTCATGGCGATCAATGTGCACTCGGCGGGAAAAATCCTGACTGAAGGCGATTTCGGTCATCGTTTGCTGCATCGTCCCCAAGGGACGGATGATTTGTCGGTAGAGCAAAAAGCTGATGGCCGTGAGCAAGGCAGCGGCCACCAGCGTGGCCAGCGAAATGGCTTGGGTTGTGTTGGTCAGGTTTTCATTCAGGGCGACGATGGCGTCATCTTTGCTTCGACGTTTTTCCACTTGCAGGGTGGAGATGATCTGCTCTTGCTCTCTAAGGTATTCGTTCACGGTGGCGGCCAGATTGGCCTGCGCAAGGTCCATCTGCCCTGCGAGTTTGAACTTCGTGGTGTCTTCAATGGACGCATAGTAGTTCGCCATGCTTTCCTGCGCTTGCTCTACCAAGCCACGCTGCGCTTGGCTGTCAGCCATTTTGTGTTGAAGCTTGAGCGCGTCTTCAAGTCGGCCCTTGCTTTCGATCAACTTTTCGCGGGATTGTTTGGCAAACTCCATATCGGGTGCCTCAACCATTTGCATCACAGCCATCTGAACGTCTTTGAGCTGCCCGATCAGCTCTGCGGACGCCATGGCGCTGGGCACGACTCCATAGGTGACGAGCTTGACTTCCGAGGCGTTGCGGCTCGATTGCCGTACTGAAAAGCCACCAATGATCGCAATGGCGACGAAGGTTGAGAAAAAGAGAAAAATGATGCGTTGACGGATACTCATGGCGTACACCTTTGACGGGTATGGAAAACTGGGTGGCCTTGTGCAGTGCTGCGTGCTTATCGGCGCATATTCAGGTGCCCAATGGCGTGCAACTCTGCCTTGACTTACATGGATTGACGCATTCCATCAAGAAGGCGCCCGTCACACAAGAATTTGAACCAGTAAGCGTGTCAAGACTGTGACAGGCAGAACGATCAACGATCTGTACGACACCGTTTGAATGGGTTTTTATACAGGCAATAGACCCCATTGCCAAGCACTGCACCAACACCACAGCACGATGGTTTTCCAACCAAGCGGACAGCAATGTCTCTGTGCCTGCTTGTTTGCAGACCCCGACTTGACCCGCTACGCAAGCAGGAAGATACTGCCATTCATGCATCACTTTTGATCGCTATGACCAACGACGACTTTCCCGACACCCAAGCGCCACCGCCCCCCGGCTTGACGGAGCCGCTGCGCGACTTGGCTGCTTGGACACGCTATTTTCGGGATGCCGAAATTCCGGTCTTGGCATCCACCTCGGCAACACTGGAAGCCTTGCGGCTGATGGAAGACGATGTGGATGCCAGCATGCTGGCCGATGTGATCCAGCGCGACCCGCTTATGACCGTCAAGCTGATGGCACATGTGGCCAGCAAACGCCGCTCTACCGAGGTCACCGAGACTGAAACCGTCACCAGTTCGCTGGTGATGATGGGAATTTCTCCTTTTTTCCGCAACTTTGGCCTGCAACCCACCATCGAAGAACGTCTGCAGGACCAGCCCAGTGCCTTGCAAGGCTTGCAGGAACTGCTCCAACGCTCCGAGCGCGCCGGGCACTTCGCATTGGGCTTCGCGATTCATCGGGGCGACCCCGACGCAGGGGTCATCCAGCAAGCTGCTGTGCTGCACGAGTTTGCCGAAATGCTGATGTGGTGCCATGCCCCCGCCCTAGAAATGAAAATTCTCAAGGCCCAGCAAAGTGATCCGGCGCTGCGTACCGCAAGCATCCAGCGCACAGTATTGGGCATCGAACTCGATGATTTGCGTCAGGAACTCATGAAACTCTGGCACTTGCCCGACTTGCTGGTTCGCATCAGCGACGGCAAGCACCCCGACCACCCCAATGTGCGAAATGTCACGTTAGCTGTGCGACTTGCCCGGCACACCATGCACGGCTGGGACAATGCCGCCATGCCCGACGATATTGACGACCTAGCCAATCTGCTTAACGCCTCACCCCGCGTTGCCTTGGCGTTTTTGCACAAGATTGATAACTCCTGGATGACGGTGTAGCGCTACCCTGCAGTGCGCCACACTGGACGGACTCTGCCAAGACGATTGCTAGGCAATCAACTGCAACAACAAAATGAGATACTCGCGCTGCCACGGCCGAATATCCTGTCCAATCAACTCCGTTCAAAGCAATGCAGATTGACCCGCGCACCATATTTTGGGTATTTATGCTCACCCAAGGGGTGGCGACTGCTATTTTTTGGCTCACAGCGCGGCGTCACCCGCATCTCAAAGGGCCAGGTTGGTGGGGCGTAGGTTGTTTTGCGGCCATGATCGGATTCATCGGCATTCTGCTCAGGGGCAATATTCCCGATTTCATCTCTCTGAACATTGCCAATGGACTTTTGGTTGCTACCACCATGTTTCTTTGGGCCGGTTTGCGTGCCTTTTTCGGCAGAAGCACCCATTCCGGTGCCCTGATATTCATTATTGCGCTGGCCACGTTGCTCCATACGCTTTTTACCTTCGTCTGGCCGTCGCTGATGGCGCGCACAATCATCGTTTCCTTGTTCAACGGTACAGGGGCGCTGTTCGCCCTTCGGGAATTGATCAAACAGCGAAAGTCTTCGCTTTCTATCGAGTGCAATCTGCTGAGTGCTGTGCTGGTAATTGACGCCCTGCTCCATTTGCTGCGAATTATCGGAACACTCACTGCAGCATCGCCAAACGGTTCGCCAACTCCCACTCCTTTTGACGGAGTGTTTTTGCTCACTTTTGTGATTTCAGCAGTCGCCCGCCTGACGCTTTTCATCTCATTGATTTCGGGTCGCCTGCAAGATGAAAGAAAAGAAGCAGAAGACCAATTGCGGGCCAGTGAGATGCGCTTTCGCAACCTTCTGGAGGCCATTCCATCGGTCTCCGTTCAAAGCATCGGTGCCAATGGCATTACCAACTTCTGGAACAAGGCTTCAGAAACTATTTACGGCTATAGCGCGGAAGAAGCCATCGGCAAGAACCTCTTCGAACTGATTATTCCTGCACAAATGCGGGTCAAAATGATGGCAGAGGTACAGACAATTTTCAAAACCGGGCAGGTTACCCCCACATCGGAGTTAACACTGAAGCGAAAAGACGGATCAGAAGTTTCGGTGATTTCGAGTCACACCTACGTCAGCCTGCCGGGGATGCCACCCGAACTGTTACGAGTGGACACAGACATTTCACAGCGCAAGGCTGCCGAAGAGCAAATTCACAAGCTGGCCTACTACGACCCGCTGACCGAGCTGCCCAACCGCTGGCTGCTGATGAACCGGCTTGAGCAGACCCAGATTGCGCGCGCTCGGGACATGAATGAAGGGGCATTGCTTTTCATTGATCTGGACAACTTCAAAACACTGAACGACACCCTCGGGCACGATTTCGGGGATTTGTTGTTGCAGCAGGTTGCTCACAGATTGACCAAGTGCGTGCGGGCCAGCGACACTGTGGCCAGACTTGGCGGTGATGATTTTGTGGTCATGCTGGCGGATTTGAGTGACACGCAGTCGCAAGCGGCAGCTTTCAGCGAAGTTGTCGCCAGAAAAATTTTGGTAGCTCTCACTGAACCCTACCAACTGGGCGTCCATGAGCATCACGGTACCGCGAGTGTGGGAATTACCTTGTTTGGCGATCCCAAGGAAGGGTTGCCAGAACTCCTCAAACGCGGTGACCTGGCCATGTACCAGGCCAAGGCAGCCGGGCGCAACACCATTCGCTTGTTTGACCCGGAGATGCAGGCTGCCATTACCAAACGAGTCGCCATGGAAGCCGAGTTGCGCGAGGGCATCGGCAGAAATGAGCTTCAACTCTACTACCAGGCGCAGGTCAATGAAGAGGGACGGGTTATCGGCGCAGAAGCACTGGTGCGCTGGGTGCACCCCGCTCGCGGCATGGTGTCACCAGCCGAGTTCATTCCGCTGGCGGAAGAAACGGGGCTGATTGTGCCGCTGGGCAACTGGGTGGCTGAAACCGGTCTGCGCCAGCTGGCCAGTTGGGCCCTTGATGCCGACATGGCGCATCTGAGTCTGGCAATCAATATCAGCGCGCGTCAGTTCAAGCACAAAAATTTCGTTGATTTGCTGATGGCGATGGTTGAAAAAACAGGTGCCAACCCACTGCGGATGAAGCTCGAACTGACCGAGAGCATATTGGTGGATGACATTGATGACATCATTTTGACCATGACGCGACTCAAGTCTTATGGCTTCAGTTTTTCGCTCGATGATTTCGGCACGGGCTATTCATCGCTCTCTTACCTGAAGCGTTTGCCACTGGACCAGCTCAAAATCGATCAATCGTTTGTGCGCGACATCCTCACTGACCCGAACGACGCTGCCATCTCGCGCACCATCGTTGCCCTGGCCCAAAGCCTTGGGCTCGCGGTGATTGCCGAGGGTGTGGAAACGCAGGCCCAGCGCGATTTTCTTGCCGCCTCTGGCTGCCCTTCTTACCAAGGGTACTTTTTCAGCCGCCCATTGCCGGTGAAAGACTTTGAAACTTTTGCAAGAAAAACTATAACAGCGAACTAACCCGGCGCGATACGGCGTACGGTGGCAAACCAGCCAGCATGCGGCGACCAAATGCCTGCCTGAGCAGACGTCGGTCATAACAAATCACGGTCGCATGGTCGTTCTCGCTGCGAATGGCCCGCCCGGTCCACTGCAGCAATTTGATGCCCGTGGCTGGCACCACCAGTTCAGAAAAAGGATCTCGCCCGATGCCTTTAAGCCACTCAGAGCGCGCTTCATCCACCGGGTCGGAGGGTGGACTAAACGGCAATTTGGCAATGAACACTGTCTCGCACAACTTGCCAGGTAAATCCAGCCCCTCACCAAACGACTGCAGCCCAAAAATGACCGACGCCTGACCCGCTTCAATCCGCGCTTGGTGAGCCGCCAACAAACGCCCCCTGGCCATTTGGCCTTGCACCAACACAAGCGCCTGCAAGGAGCCTGACAGCGCATCGACTGCCGCCTTCATTTGCACACGTGATGTAAACAAGGCAAGCGCACCATGCTTGACCTGGGCCAAATCCAGCAAAAGTTCAGCCACCATTTCGCGGGTGTAGGCCAGTGCATCCTTGGGATCGGCGACAGTCTCCACCACAATCAACTGCCCTTGGGTAGCGTAGTTAAAGGGGCTTTCAACTTCCAAAGTTGACACATGCGCCATCCCGGCCAGCCCGGCCTCGTTTAAAAAATAATCAAAACTACCGCAGCTGGTCAACGAGGCAGAGCTGATGACGGTGCCCCGCACCTGGCTCCATAAATGGTCCCGCAACAAGTCGCCCGGCACCATCGGGCACGCGTGAGCGGTGAGAAAGACAAGGCCTGAACTGGTGTCCGACTGAAACCACTTGGCCAAAGGTTGCGGGCCATGCGCAAGCAGCAGGCTCGACGTGCTCAAAACCCCGGTCAGTTTCGGTGCCAGCTGCCCTAACTTGGCATACAACACGGCACAGCTCGGCGCTTGCGAAGGGTCCTCCTTGGCCACTAGCTTCACCTCAGCGCCCAGCGACTCCAGCGCATCTGACAGGCCTCTTGCATGGCCATGAATCAGGGTCATCGGATCATGAAATGCGGTCGGCAACACACCATTTTTTAAGCGGAGAACACCGTCGTAGCCGGTGCTGTTCACAGCCAATAAATCCATCACCATGCGCCCCACGTCAAACAAGGCTGTTTTAAGCTGCTGGGCCAGTGTGCTGACATCCTGCGTCAGTGTGACTTGTATCTTTTCACTGACCTCAGCGAGCGCCTTGGGCAATTTGTCAAGCCAGCGCAGACTGGACAACTCCATGGTGCTTGAAAATTGATCCAGCGCCACAGCGGGCAGGTGATGCCCCTCATCAAACACCACCAGACATTTGTCCAATTCAGGCAGCGCCTTTTTCCCCAATGTGGCGAGCACGAGGTCGTGGTTGGCCACGATGACCTGGGCCTGAGACAGCTGGGTGCGTGCGTTGTAATAGCTGCACTGCGAGTATTTGGGGCAATGCCGCGCGGTGCAGGTGTGCCGGTCCGCCGCCACAAAAGACCAGTCGCGGGACTCGGGTTGCTCAGCAAGATCGTCGCGATCACCGTCCCAATTGCCACTGGCCAGTGCGTCGGCAAAAGCCGAATAAAGCCGAATGCGGCGCTCTTCGGGGTTCACATCCTGCCGTTGACCGGCGAAAGCGGTGCGAACTGGCGCTGCATCCTCCTCACCTTCAAACAAATCGACCCGTTCGCCGTCACCCGCGAATCGCTCAAGTTTTAACTTGCACACGTAACGACCGCGCCCTTTGGCAAGGGCATAAACAAAGGGCGTGTCCAACACGGCAGCCAGGGCAGGCAAGTCTTTGGTCATCAACTGTTCTTGCAAAGATACCGTCGCCGTAGAGATCAGCACACGCGTTTTGAGTGCCAACGCCATGGCCACGGAGGTGGACAAGTAGGCCGCAGACTTTCCCACACCCGTTCCGGCCTGGATGACGGCAATGGATTGCTTGGGGTCCGGGTGATCGCCAAGCGTGACATCCGACAAGGCGTTGGCAATACACTGCGCCATATCGCGCTGCCCCTGGCGCAAGCGAAAGCCTGCGGTCGACTCAACGACACGGTCAAACGCAGCCAGCGACATGTCTGCCAGGGACTGAGAAGTCAAGAGAACTGCTCCTTGTTGCGAATTTGTAATTTGAAGTTCATATGCTCTATTACACCGCCACAGCGGTTGATTCCTAACGCAAAATGACGCCATGAACACCGCTGCCCGAGATCAGCCCGAAACCAGACTGGACACCTTGCTTCGAAGCGCACATGACGCTTTGGACGCAGGCGATGTCCAGGGTGGACGGGAGTTGTCCCACAAAGTGCTCAAAGCAGCGGAAGCCTTGGGCGACAAACGCTACGAGGCTCGTGCCCTGTTGTGTCTGGCCCATTGTGACCGCATGCTGTCGCGTTATCGGCGCGCCCACCGGGCCAGCCAGCGGGCCGCGCAAGGTTTTCAGTTACTGGGCGACACTTCCGGCGAGGTAATGGCGCTTACCACGCACGCCTTTGTCGCCATCAACCTGGGCCGCAATGAAGAAGCGGTAGAAGCCGCACTGCTCAGCGTGCGTCTGAGCGAATATGTGGACAAAGATGAACACAGCGTGCTGGCCTACAACGCCTTGGGTGTCGCCTATTTTTGGAGCCACAATTTTGACAAGGCAGACCAGGCGCTGCGCACCGCCATACAAATTGCCGAACATGCCACGCCACCGCTGAGCACTTTTCAACCCCAGATCAACCAGTGGTGGGCTGAGGTGATCTGGATTTTTTATGAACGTTATTACGAAGGCGAACTTCCTTCGCTGGCCTTGATGCGCGTTCTCAGAAAAGCCGTCATTCGCTTGGTAGACAGTGCGAGTGACCATGCAGCGCCCCAAAGCGTCAACATCACCACGGAATCAGTGGTGCTTTTTGGGGCCAGCCTGGATGCCTGCTGGCACGGTCAACTCGACCAAGCCACTGACGATGCAGACGAGCTGGCTGGCTGGGCGCAGCGCTATGGCACGCTGACTTGGCTGTCCGCACTGGAAGCCTGGGCCAGGGCCGAAATTGGCTGGGCCCGCCAAGACTGGGCCACTGCCACGCAACAAGCCGCCAAACTGATCGAAATTGCCGTCACAGTAGAGCACGAACAACTGGCCTGCCTGGGGCATTTGCTGGCATCCCAACTTTTTATGGCCCAAGGGCTGAACGCGCAGGCGCTCGCAGAGTTGCGCAGGCTTCGCATGCGCGAGCAGCTGATCCGTAGCGACGGCCTTGAAACCCGTGAAAACGTGATCGACTGGCAGCTGAGCTTGCGCTCTGGCCAGCAGAGCATCAAACGTCTGGAACTCACGGCGCGGCAACTGGAACAGTTGTCACTGGAAGACACTCTCACCGGAATTCCCAATCGGCGGCATTTTGAACAATATGCAGCAGAACTGTTGCGCGTTGGTTTGGAGCGCGGCCAGCCGCCCTGCATGGCCTTGGTGGATGTAGATAAATTCAAACATATCAACGACAACTTCTCTCACAAAGTGGGCGATGCAGTGCTCAAGCGTATCGCGCAAATTTTGAAATCCCATGTTCGCGAAGACGATATGGCTGCGCGATTGGGGGGTGATGAATTTGTCATCATCTTCAAAACTGCAGACCTTAAAGTGGCCCAGCAGGTTTGCCAGCGCATCAGGATTGCCGTGCGTGATTACGACTGGTCAGGCATCAGCCCTGCCCTGCACTCCAGCGTCAGCGTGGGGGTGGTGCGCGCGGAGCCCGGAGACACTGTAGAGTCACTCAGCCACCGCAGCGATACCGCCATGTATTCTCAGAAAAATGAGCGCACCTAAAGGGGTGCTTGTGCTTTTAAGCGAAAAAACTATTGACACTTCAATGACCACACTTACCGAACTGGAGCGCGATGCGCTAGCCGAAATTTTCAATATCTCTGTGGGGATGGCCGCCAATGTGCTCAGTCAAATGGTCAGTGAAGAAGTCGGGCTCAGTGTGCCCGTTGTCGAGTTAACCACTCAGCAGCTCGCCAAGCATCGCTACCTTGCACAAGAAAAAAGAGCGCTTTGCGCAGTGCACCAAATTTACAGCGGTGTGGTCACGACCGAGGCCGTCCTGATGTTCCCGGAGGAAAACAGTCTGGAACTGGTGCGCTTGATGGCAGGCAGTGATTTGCCACTGGAGCAATTGGCAGAAATGGAGCAAGATGCCATGGCCGAGATTGGCAACATCATCTTGAACGCGGTGATTTCAGGACTTTCGTCAACCTTGAATCTGACCTTTGAGGGATCTCTTCCATCGGTCAACGTGGTGACGAGTGAAAACATCTTTAGCCACAAGCAAGCGCTGGAGCCCAACAATGACCATGCACCGGTGCTGATGCTGACCATTGATTTTGAGTTGCGCGCAAGGCAGGTCAGCGGTTATCTGGCGTTTTTGCTCGATATTTCTTCCAGTGAAAAATTAATCGCCCAACTCGACGGATTCATCCAGGGCACCCAAAAATGAGCGCAGCCTCTGAAGCTACAGCAAGCCCTGCAGCGCCATGGTCAGCCTGGGTGGCAGACAGTATTCAGATGGGCCTGATTGTGCTCGACGAGCATGGGTGCGTGTGCCTCTATAACCAATGGATGATTCAAAGCAGCGGGCTTTCTTTTGAGCAAGTTGCCGGAAAAAATCTATTTGAAATTTTTCCTGAATTGTCTGGCGCACGCGTGGGTATTGCCCTCACAACATGCCTTGACAGTGGTCTGCCGGCGGTACTTTCAAACTCCTTGAATCCGACACCTTTTCCGCTGTTTGCCGATGCGCAGCAAAAGGCGCTTGGTGTACGGCGACAGCAGTCCGTGCGCATCATGCGCTCGCCACGTGCACAGGGCGCTGCGAATCAGGTGCTGATTGAAATCGCAGATGTCTCTGCAGCCGTACGGCGTGAACGAAAACTGCAGGAACTCAATGCCAACTTGATGCGCAGCACGGCCGCAACAAATGCGGCTTTGCGCGACAACGATGCCCTTCTGACAACCATTAACCTGTATGCGATTGTGTCGGTGGCTGATCGCCACGGTGCCATCACAGACGTCAACAAAGCTTTCTGTGAAATAAGTGGCTACACCCGAGCTGAACTCCTCGGCAAAAACCATCGAATTTTCAATTCAGGTGTCCAAACTCCGCAGTTCTGGGCAGCCATGTGGAAACAAATTTCCATGGGGTTGCCTTGGCGCGGTGAGGTTTGCAACAAAGCCAAGAATGACTCTTTGTACTGGTTTGACACTTTCATCGCACCCTTCATTGGTGACGACGGCCAGATTGACAAATTTATCTCGATACGGGTGGACATCACCGCCAACAAGGCAACAGAACTTGAACTCAAGCGCGCCAGCGAAGCGGCGCAAGAGGCCTCACGCGCCAAGAGTCAATTTCTGGCCAATATGAGCCATGAGATCCGCACCCCGATGAATGCCATTTTGGGCATGCTGAGGTTGCTGCATTCCACCGAACTCACACCCCGCCAGCTGGACTATGCCAGCAAGAGTGAAGGCGCTGCCAAATCACTGCTGGGCTTGCTCAACGACATACTGGATTTTTCCAAAATTGACGCGGGCAAGATGGAACTCGATCCACAAGCGTTCCGTGTGGATCGCCTTTTGCGTGACCTCTCGGTCATTGTCTCTGCCAACGTTGGGCAAAAACCTGTCGAGGTCTTGTTTGACATTGACCCCCAAACGCCAAAGGTGCTCATTGGCGATGCCATGCGCTTGCAGCAAGTGCTGATCAACCTGAGCGGCAACGCCATCAAGTTCACATCAGAAGGTGAGGTGGTCATTCAAATCAAGGTGGTGGCAAGCGCCGGTGCCAACTTCACACTCAAATTTGCCGTGCGAGACAGCGGCATAGGCATTGCCCCGGAAAATCAAAAGCATATTTTTGATGGTTTTTCACAAGCCGAAGCCTCCACCACACGCCGTTTTGGTGGAACGGGCCTGGGTCTGTCAATTTGCAAACGTTTGGTCACCATGATGGGCGGCGAATTGTCTTTGGACAGCGTACTTGGCCAAGGCAGCACCTTTTATTTCACCATCACCCTGCCTGCAACGGATCGGGTTGCCGACGATCCGGTCAGCCTGCCAGAACGCCTGGCCACTGACCTGCATGTGCTGATCGTGGATGACAACGCCATCGCGCGTGAGTTATTGGTGGGCATGGCGCAGTCATGGGGATGGCAGGTTGATGCGGCTGACAGCGGGCCCCAAGCGCTTTCCATGCTGCAGGCGCGGGCAGCAGCTTGTCTGCCCCCCTACCAGCTATTTTTGATTGATTGGCACATGCCTGGCATGGACGGATGGGAAACCATTGCCCGCATGGAGCAAGTCAACGCCGGCAAGCCCCCTGCGATCACGGTCATGGTGACATCACAGGGCCGCGAAATGCTGTCCCAGCGCAGCGCACAGGAACAAGCACGCCTGAATGCCTTTTTGGTCAAGCCCATCACGGCCTCCATGCTGTTTGATGCTGTCGCCGATGCGCGGGCAGGCCATGGCAATCTGCGTGCGCGACCAAGGGTGAAAACTGAAAGAATCGGACGCCTGCAAGGCCTGCATTTGCTGCTGGTCGAAGACAACCTCATCAACCAGCAAGTGGCGCAAGAGCTGCTGCGAGCAGAAGGTGCCACTATTGAAATTGCAGACAACGGACAATTGAGTCTGGAGGCCATTGCCAACACCCAGCGTCCTTTTGACGCCGTGTTGATGGACGTTCAAATGCCGGTCATGGACGGCTACAGCGCCACCCGGGCCATTCGGAACGACATGGGGCTGGCAGATTTGCCGGTCATTGCCATGACTGCCAATGCCATGGCCTCTGATCGGGCGGCCTGCCTTGAGGCCGGCATGAATGACCACGTTGGCAAGCCCTTTGATCTGCCCCACTTGGTAGAAGTGTTGCTTAAATTTGTCAGGAGTCCAACTAGGCCCACCCAAGCCGACAACGCAGTCGAAATGACGCAAACACTGCCCACCACCAGCACCTTGGATGTGGACGGTGCCTTGGCCCGCTTGGGTGGGAACGTTGAACTTTATCGCAGCATCTTGCGCACGTATCTGGGCGATATCGTGAGCCTTCCAGACCAACTGGCTGCTTTCCTGTCGGCCGGTGACTTGGTGGGGGCCAACCGTTTGCTTCACACCATCAAGGGGCTGTCGGCCACAGTGGGTGCAAACCACATGGCGGAAGCAGCCAAAACGGTAGAGAGCAGTCTGCGCCAGGCAGATACCAAACAGCATCCGCAGTTGCTGGTGAATTTTCGCAAAGCTGTCACATCCACCAGCAACCTGATGGGACAGGTTGCCCAAAAGTTCACGACCCCTGCGCCGAACGAGGAAACAGTCCATGAAATCAAGGCACCGAATTTGACCGAACTGGTTGCCGATCTCAAAAAACTGCACGGCTTGCTGAAGAACTCCGATATGTCAGCCATCAGTATTCATCAGCAACTACGCCAAACTCACGGCACCAGCGCACAGGCCGACTTCACACTGCTAAATCAGGCCATGAAGTCTTTTGATTTTGCACAAGGTGCGCTGCAGTGCGAACGAATGGTGCAAAAACTCAGTTCAGACAGTTTTTAAGCTTGTAACCCTGCACCAGTTTTGAAGAGATGGGTGACATCAATGGGGTCAAAGCGGTAGTGGACACCACAAAATTCACACCCCACCTCAATCTCCGGGCGCTCTGCAAGAATGCTGTTGGCCTCCTGCAGCACCAGTCCCAAAATCATGCGGCCTACACGTTCACGGCTGCATGAGCAGGCAAATCGCGGTGCTGCATCACCTGGCGCTGGTGAAAAAAGCGTTAACTGCTCTTCCCAAAACAAACGCCTGAGAATCGTTTCAACATCAAGATTAAGCAGCTCGTCCCGCTTCAAACTGGACGCCAAAATGGCAATGCGCTGGTAGTGTTCGTTGACACCAATTTCATCCTCGTTGGCCTGACTCACCACACTGCCTGCCAAATTGTTAACCCCCTCCAGTGGCAAGCGTTGAATCAACAGCCCGGCCGCCACACGCCCATCAGCGGCCAGCACCAAGGTCGTGTCAAGCTGCTCACTTTGCAGCATGTAGTGCTCCAGCACATCACTCAGGCGCTCCAGCTTTTCATGGCGATCACCAAACAGCGGAACCACGCCCTGATAGGCTTGCTGGCCCGGAAACCTAGATTTTGGGTCCAGCGTGATGGCACATTTGCCTAGATTGTTGACATTGACAAGTTGACTCATCCTTGAGTCTTGCGCCACCTCGCCCAAAACAGTGGCCGTGGCACGAAACGCAAGGTCAGGCTGCACCTCAACCACCGCCAGTTTGACCGGACCATCTCCCATGATTTGAAGCACCAGCGCACCATTGAACTTGATGTTGGACTGCATCAACACCGCCGCAGCCACCATCTCACCCAACAGGTTTTGCACTGGTTCGGCATAAGCCGCTTGCGAATTGCCGGAAGCGCGACGGCGCAAAATTTCAACCCACGCATCGGTCAGCCGCACCACGCACCCCCGCACCGGCAGGCCGTTAAACAAGAACTTGTGAATTTCAGACACGTACAACTTCCATTCGCTTGCAATCTTCAGGCAACTTACTCTCGGGCAACTTACTCTCAGGCAATTTTTTTCAAACCCGAACGAAACCGTCGGGCATTACCCACGTAATACTGGGCGCTAAGGCGCAAACCCTGGATTTGCTCGGGGGTGAGCTGGCGAACGACTTTGGCCGGGCTGCCCAAAATCATGGACCCATCGGGAAACTCCTTGCCCTCGGTCACCAAGGCCCCGGCACCCACCAGACAACTCTTGCCAATTTTTGCGCCGTTGAGCACCACCGCGCCAATACCTATCAGGGAGCCGTCACCAACAGTACAGCCATGCAACATCACCTGATGCCCCACGGTCACGTCCTCACCCACCACCAGCGGCATGCCCATATCGGCGTGCAATACGCTCATGTCCTGGATGTTGGTCCCGCGCCCGATCCGAATCTTTTCAGTGTCCCCCCGAATCACCGCCCCAAACCAGACGCTGGCATCCGCCGCCAGCTCGACTTTGCCGATCACCTGCGCACTGTCAGCCACCCAGCAAGTTTCCCCAATATTGGGTGCTACGCCGTCAAGTTCATAAATAGCCATGTTGATTCCATTTCTTCAAGTTCCCTAGAATTGTAAGGATGATGAAAACCCCTGCATGACCGATAAAAGCCACAACACCGCCCCGCACACTACCCGTGCGCTTGCCCAGCAACTCCTGCTGATGAGTTCACCCCATGAGAAAGCCCTTGCAGTCCGGCAGTTCACAGCGCAAGCATCAAGCATTGATGTTGCCGAAAAAATTAACGAGGTGCCCGGCCTGCCGGGGCGCCCTGCCAGGCCGCCTCTGGTACACCCCAGTCAACTCAAACACCGGGCTGTCGGAACGCCACAAGGCCGGGCGTCGCTGATCCACGCACTGGCCCACATCGAAGCCAACGCCATCAATCTGGCGCTGGACGCAGTCTGGCGGTTTGATTCCATGCCACAGCGCTTTTACCTGGACTGGCTGCAGGTTGCGCGCGAGGAGGCTTTGCATTTTCAGTTGCTCAGTACGCACTTGAACGACATCGGCTTCTCTTACGGCGATTTCCCGGCCCACGATGGGTTGTGGGAAATGGCTGAAAAGACCAAATATGACCTGCTGGCCCGGCTGGCGCTGGTGCCCAGAACCCTGGAGGCACGCGGTCTGGATGCGTGCCCGGCCATCAAAAACAAGCTTGTCTCTGTTGGTGACCGCAAAGGGGCCGACATTCTGGACATCATTCTGCGCGACGAAATTGGCCATGTGGCGATTGGCAACCATTGGTACCGCTACCTTTGCGTACAGCAAGACATTAACCCTGTGAGCACCTACGCAACCCTGTCCGACACCTATGGCGCACAAAAACTCAAAGGCCCGTTCAATCTGCAAGCCCGGCGCGCAGCCGGTTTTGATGAAGCCGAGATCGCCCAGCTTTGCGCCACTGAGGACGAATTAAGCCAAAAATGACCAAAAACAAGGCTTTTTGATGCCCAGTTTACTATTAATTTGATAGCTGCTTGCGCAGGTAATACGTGCGCAAAAGCCATATTTCATTCATAAATAATGGCCACCTTGCCTTACTCGGTCTGAACCCGCCAAGCGGCCAAGGTTTCATGGCTGGGGAAGAAATTGCAGGCATTACCCAATTGCAGCTCGCCCGAAGCGCTTTGTTTCCATTTCCGCGCGGGTAGATGACTTACACCGCAAGCCCGCAACTGCGGGCTTTTTTAAGAGTGCGAACGCTTTTTAGCCGCCGTGGATTTTCATCATCACCGGCACAATCAAAAGCGCCACGATGTTGATGATCTTGATGAGCGGGTTGATAGCGGGACCAGCGGTGTCCTTGTAAGGGTCGCCCACCGTATCTCCCGTCACGGCAGCCTTGTGGGTTTCGGAGCCCTTGCCGCCGTGGTGGCCATCTTCGATGTATTTTTTGGCATTGTCCCAAGCGCCACCGCCGGTACACATCGAAATTGCCACAAACAAGCCCGTCACGATGGTGCCCATCAACAAGCCTCCCAACGCAGCTGGGCCGAGCGCCAGGCCCACCACGATGGGTGCCACCACTGGCAACAGACTGGGAATCATCATTTCCTTGATGGCGGCGGTGGTCAGCATGTCCACGGCGGTGTCGTATTCAGGCTTGCCGGTGCCATCCATGATGCCTTTGATGTCGCGGAACTGGCGGCGTACCTCCACCACCACGGAACCGGCCGCGCGGCCCACGGCCTCCATGGCCATGGCACCAAACAGGTAGGGAATCAATCCACCAATAAACAGGCCAATGATGACTTTGGGGTCGCTCAGGTCAAACTTGATATGGCTGCCCAAGCCCTCTAACTTGTGGGTGTAATCCGCGAACAGCACCAGCGCAGCCAGACCGGCCGAGCCGATGGCGTAGCCCTTGGTGACGGCCTTGGTGGTGTTTCCCACGGCATCCAGGGGGTCGGTAATGTCGCGCACGCTTTTGGGCATTTCAGACATTTCAGCAATGCCGCCGGCGTTGTCGGTGATGGGGCCATAGGCATCCAGGGCAACCACAATGCCCGCCATGCTGAGCATGGAGGTGGCGGCAATCGCAATGCCGTACAAACCACCCAGGTTGAAAGCAGTCCAGATCGCCATGCAGACAAAAATCACCGGCCAGGCAGTGGAGCGCATGGAAACGCCCAAGCCGGCAATGATGTTGGTGCCGTGCCCGGTGGTGGAGGCTTGTGCGATGTGTTGCACGGGGGCGTATTGGGTGCCGGTGTAGTACTCGGTAATCCAGACCAAAGCGGCGGTCAAAATCAGGCCAACCGCGCATGCGCCAAACAGGTTCATGCTGCTGACGATGCGACCGTCCGTGAGCGTGATGACGCTGGGAAACAGGCTTTGGGTCACGAAGTAGAACGCGATCAGCGACAACACACCAGCCACGGCCAAGCCTTTGTACAAAGCGGGCATCACGTTTTTCATGCCGGGCGATGCTTTGACAAAGAAGCAGCCAATGATGGACGCGACGATAGACACAGCGCCAAGTGTCAGCGGATACAGCACGGCGTTGGCATTGCTGCCAGTGAGCATCAAGGCACCCAGCACCATGGTGGCAATCAGGGTCACGGCATAGGTTTCAAACAAGTCGGCGGCCATGCCAGCGCAATCGCCCACGTTGTCCCCCACGTTGTCAGCAATCACGGCTGGGTTGCGCGGGTCATCTTCAGGGATACCCGCTTCAACTTTACCAACCAGGTCAGCACCGACGTCCGCGCCTTTGGTAAAAATACCGCCGCCCAAGCGGGCAAAAATGGAGATAAGGGAGGAGCCGAAGGCAAAACCGATCAGCGGATTGAGTTTTTCAGCGGTCACAAGACCATCGGGCACCAAAAACCAGTAAAACCCAGTGACGCCCAGCAAGCCCAGCCCCACCACCAGCATGCCGGTGGTGGCACCGCCGCGGAAGGCAACGTCCAGCGCGGGGCCAATGCCCTTGGTGGCGGCCTGAGCGGTACGAACATTGGCACTGACTGAAACGTTCATGCCAATAAAACCGCAGGCACCGGACAATACAGCGCCGACCACGAACCCGACAGCACTCAAAGTACCGAGAAAAAAGGCAATCAGAGCGGCCAAAACAACACCCACCATGGCAATGGTTTTGTACTGCCGTGAAAGATAAGCTGCTGCACCAGTCTGGATAGCGGCAGCAATGTCTTGCATTCGTTTATTGCCAGCGTCTTGGGAAAGAATCCAACTGCGCGCCCAAAAGCCGTAAGCTACGGCAATGAACCCACAAACGAGCGCCAGAATAAGCGCTGAGTTGCCTGTCATAAAAAATCTCCTGTCGTTGTTTCGCGAAGTAGAGGGTGCTACGCAATCGGCACCACCGCTGCGTTGCTTCCTCGCCGCGAAACATCAACTGAGAATTGATGCCGACGATTGGCCAACGGGCGGACTGTACCGTGAAAAAAGCCCGTTTTTGGCGTTCCCCAAGGGTACGTGGGTAAAATCAGGGTTAACACTGATAGCTGTAAGGATGTGGGAGGGAATAACTTCCCGATTTAACCCAAGGAGTCGGGATGCGATGTGAGGCACAAGGCGCGCCGTGTGGTCAAGCCACACAAGCGGCTTGCAACGAAGCAGCGCGCCATAATCCGACATGGAAAATTGGGGCGATTATTTCTTGCCACATCCTGTCTCCTTCAACTCAACTCAAAGACCCACTATGTCCCTTGATAACGTGACCCCCGGTAAAAACGTTCCCGAAGCCTTCAATGTGATCATCGAAATTCCGATGAACGCCGATCCGGTGAAATACGAGGTAGATAAAGCCACTGGCGCGATTTTTGTGGACCGTTTCATGAGCACGGCCATGCACTATCCGACCAACTATGGCTATGTACCCAAGACCATCTCGGGTGATGGTGACCCGGTGGACGTGCTGGTGATCACGCCGGTGCCTTTGATTCCAGGTGTGGTGGTCACTTGCCGCGCGATTGGCATCTTGAAGATGGAAGACGAAGCGGGACAAGACGGCAAGGTGCTGGCGGTGCCTGTGGACAAAATTTTGTCGCTCTACACCCGCTGGAAAAAGCCGGAAGACCTGAGCCCCGTGCGTCTGAAGACGATCGCCCACTTTTTTGAGCATTACAAAGACCTTGAAGAAGGCAAATGGGTCAAGATTTTGGGTTGGGAAGATGCCGAGTCCGCCAAACAGGAAATCATGGACGGCATTGCCAACTACAACAAAGATCACAAAACAGAGTAAGATTTTTGCCTGCTTGCGCCCGTCCAGCGTGCGCAGGCAGCTATAAAAAAAGAAGCGCCTGTTGTGCAAACAGCAGGCGCTTCTTTTTTGGTTATGACGATTTTGGCGACAAAGGTGTCAACGTTTGGGGTCCGGGAAAAGCAGACCATGCAGCCCCCGCTTGCGCTCAAAGGGTTTCCACTGGCCTTCAGGCTGTGCCAGCCGGTCTGCCACCGCCCACCAGGCGCTGGGGTTCATGCCCAGCCCGATGTGGCTTGCGATGACTTCCAGGTTTTCGGTTTGACGGTTTTTGGCGCTGTGCTTTTGAATGCTGGCGGGCAAGGAAACTACTCCATCGGTACGGGAAAAAATGGAGGTTGTGGGCACCGGCGGCGGGGTCGGCAAATCGTATTGTTTGACCATGGCGTGAATGTCGTGGCCACTGGTCAGCTGGTAAAGACGCCACGCATTGGTGCTTTCGTGCGATCCGGCGAAAGGCGTGCCCATGGTGATCACCAAGCGCACACATTCGGGCAACATTTTGGCGAGTTCGCGTGCATAGATACCACCCAAACTCCAGCCAATCAGGCTCACCTTCTTGCCTGTAGCGTCAAAGGTGTCGGTGACCTGGCGCTTGGCGGTGTCCAAAATACCGGCGCGGGGACCAAAGTTGTAGCCTTGGTTCCACCCCGAAACGTCGTAGCCCAACTTTTGCAAGTACGCCCGCATTGGCAGGGTGGAGCCGTCACTGGCCGATAGACCTGGAAACACAATGACCGAATGACCGTCTCCTTCTGGGGCTTTGCTGAGCGCAGGCCAAGCCGGTATAACGGATGCAAGCTCCCAGAGTGCTCTGAACTCCAAGGCAATCAGCCAAGGGCTTGGCGATGAATGTGGCTTGACGGGCTCTGAATCCAATACCATGTCATTTGTCTTTGCGTTTGTCATGTTGTGGGAGGTATCCGGCCTTGGAGACCGTTTGACTTGAGTTGTAACAGGAGTCACCTTAGCACTCTTGGTTACCAAATGTTTTTGATTGCCCTGGGCTTTAGAGGCGGCGTTCTTCTTTTGGGTCACCTTGGCGACTCCCTCGCCTGATTTGGCTAGGGTTTTTACGGGGATTTTGTCTGCCATGGGACTGACATGTTGAGTTTGAAGCATGTCACAAACTCTAGGTGATCCTGGCTCTGGTGGCTATCGGGTCAATACCTGAGTCTCGCCGGTCGAAACACCTTAGAAATTGGACCGATCGGTTTTTACAAAATTAGATACCTATAAACTTGACTGCTTCTTGCATCGCTCACCTATGACAACGCCAACCCGCTCCCTGAACCTTGCCGGTGCCACCAATTTTCGTGATTTGGGTGGCTACGTGGGCCAGGGTGGGCGCACAGTGCGCTGGCGCAAGCTGTTTCGTTCGGACAATCTGGCTGCGCTGACCGCCGATGACCGCGCAACCCTTGCCAGCCTGGGCTTGTCGCAGGCTTTTGACTTCAGGGGTGCAGCTGAACGCGATGCCATGCCGTATGCACTGGCAGGCGTGACCTCTCACTCGCTGGCGATTGAGCCCACCATTTTGATGCGCATGAAGGAAATGCTGGAGTCCGGCCATCGGCTGACGGCGCAAGACACAGTGCATCTGATGCAGCAAACCTACCGTGCGTTTGTCATTGACAACTCGTCTCGATTTGCCGAGCTGTTCAGCGGCTTGTTGGCAAGCGACGCGCCGCTGGTTTTTCACTGCACAGCCGGAAAAGACCGCACCGGCTTTGCTGCAGCGCTGATTCTGCTGGCCCTGGATGTGCCGCGCCCGCTCGTCATGCACGACTACCTGCTGACCAATCAGTTGTACCGCATGCCTCAACCCTCAACGGGCTTGGTGTCGAAGGATGTACTGAATGTGTTGTGGCGTGTGCAGGAAGATTTTCTGGAAGCTTCACTGCATGAAGTGGACTTGGCCTACGGTGGCATTCGCCAGTATCTGGCGCAAGCGCTCGGTGTAGGGCCAGCTGAACGGGAACTGTTGGCAGCGAAGTACCTGCAAGATTAGGGATGCAGAAATTGCAAATGTACCGTTAATGGCGAGTGCTGGCGGGATGCAGTGCCAGGCGCAAGACGCGAAGTTTAGCCAGCTAATCGAGCGGATTGCAACGACGCAATGCACCCGCCAGTGCCGCCAGAAATGGGACATTTGTGATTTCTGCATCCCTTAGCCCCTCAGACCGCCGATTCGTTCGGTTTCGTGCTCAATTCGGCGCGGACGATACCGCGCAAGGAACTGCAAATGACAAGCGCCTGTGCCTGCTGCAGGTCGCGCAAATGCAGCACCCTCTGATCAATACAGGATCGGCTTGACAACAGGCGACTGCGCATCACACCGGGCAACAAGCCGCACGACAATGGCGGCGTCCACCATGTGTGATCGAGTTTGACGAAAATATTGCTGCGCGCGCCCTCGGTAACTTCGCCTGCTTCATTCAAAAAAATGGCGTCAAACGCACCATGTTCAGTGGCCCGTGCAATGGCTCGGTCGTAGCCGGTTCGAAGCGATGTCTTGTGGGCCAGCAGTGCCACCTCCCCGGGCGGCACGGCATGCTCGGCCAGCACAAGCTTGACAGTACCGACGGGCAAAGCAGGCAGCAAACTGTGGGTCAATTTGAGGCTGCCGTCATGCGCTAAGTCGATCCGAAGGCGATAGGGGCTAGGCGCGTCCAGCTGTGCGAGGTAGCGTGTGAGTTGTACTCGCAAATCCCGCTCCATCAAGCAAAATCCAAGCGCCTGCGCACTGGCTGCCAAGCGGGCCAGATGCCGGTCCAGATGGATCAGATGCTTTCCTTGACAACGCAATGTTTCAAACAGCGTGAATCCCGGGTCCAGCGTGGTCAGAAAGCGTGCCTTTAAACGGGATTCATCGTATTCACTGCTGGCAATCGAGTCCTGCACAATACCACCACCAATGCCCAGCGTCGCGGCGCGCAGGCCCTTGTGTTCGTGGCCCAAAGTCAGGGTTCGAATGGCGACTGACAGACAAAAGTTGCCACAGGTATTGCCTGCCGTGGGCGCATCAAGCCAGCCCATCGCACCGGTGTAGAGGCCGCGCGGAGTGGACTCCAGGCTGGCGATTCTCTTCATGGTGTTGATTTTGGGGGCACCAGTGATGGAGCCACAGGGGTAAAGCGCCTTCAAAATCTGCACAAAATCCACGTCCGGTGCCAACTGCGCGGTGACGGTAGAGGTCATCTGATGCGCTGTAGGGTAGTGCTCAATAGAAAACAGCGCTGGTACCTGCACCGAACCGACCGTTGAGATGCGCCCTAGGTCATTGCGCAGCAGGTCGACGATCATCACGTTTTCCGCTCGATTTTTGGGGTCGGTGGCCAGCCAGTGGGCGCTTTGCTGGTCCAGTTCGGGCAAGGCATGGCGCGGTGCCGTGCCCTTCATGGGCCGGGCCGTCAACTGTCCGGCTTCGTGGCGCAAAAAAAGCTCTGGTGAGCAGGACAGCACCCAGCGCAGTGCATCCATCCCCGAGTCAACGCCAACACCCATGCGCTCACCCGGTGGCAGGGCGATCAGCGCGCCAAAAGGTACCGCTTGCCGCTCCCGCAGGCGACGGTACAGGCCCAGCGGACTGCCGTATTGCTGCGCGTGCAGACGGTAGGTGTAGTTGACCTGATAGCTTTCACCGGCCTCAATCAGGGCGTGAATACTGGCCACGGCGGCGTCAAACTCGATGCGCGACACGCTGGGCCGCAGGTTTGCCACACCGGCGGCACTGGCTTTACTCGTTGGTGCGGTGCCATTCACGCTGACATCTTGCTGGGCCAGCCATTGGCTCACCTGGTCTTGCGACATAAATTGCAGGGTCTTAAACAGCAGAATTCGCATCGCACTGGTGTCATGCGGTGCTAGGGCATCATTGCCAGCGCCCTGCAGCTTGGTGCCCCACTCGTAGTCCGCCAGCACAACGGCATGCAAGCCGCTGGCAAGTTGCATCTGCACCAGCTGCCACAGGCTGTCCAACGTGCCGGGGTCTGTGCAAACGATCGACTTGACATAGCCTGTGTAGAGTCGGCTGGTAGGCTGCTGCGCAGTGGAATAGCAGTCGTCAAGCAAGACAAAGCAGGTGTCCAAAGATTCTCCAGGGCAGGTGGTTGTCAGAGGATTTCTGCATCCCTTAGGCCTTTTTGGCATGCTGGTAGCCTAGCGTGGAGGAGATTTCCAGAGCCGTGGCTTGAAGTTTGAGCAACCATTCTTCTTCCAGTCTTCCAGCTGGTGCCGATATCGACAAGCCTGCCACCAGCTTACCCTGATCGTCATAAATACTGGCAGCCATGCACCGCACACCAAGCTCAAGTTCCTCATTGTCCCGCGCATGGCCGTATTGACGAACTTTTGACAGCTCACGTTCCAAAGCGGGAAGTTGGGTCAGGCTGTTTTTGGTATGCCCGCCAAGGCCCGTACGCGTGGCGTAAGCACGCACCCGTTGCGGATCGTCTGCCGCCAAAAAAAGTTTGCCTACGGAAGTCAGATGCAGGGGTGCCCTGCCCCCGATGGCCCGGACAACCTGCATGCCGGAGCGCTCACTGTAGGCGCGCTCAATGTACACAATTTCATCACCTTGACGAATGCTCAGATTGACAGGTTGCTGGATCAGCTTGTGCAACTCACGCATGGGCACCAGCGCTGCATCCCTTACGTTGAGTCGGTTTTTGACCAGGTTTCCTAATTCAAGCAGACGCATTCCCAATCGATAGCTCCCTGCCACCGGACGATCAACAAAACGCCCGGTAGCGAGGTCATTCAAGATGCGGTGTGCTGTAGAGGGGTGAAGGCCTGTTTTTGCACTAATTTCCTTTAAAGAAATGGCTTCTTCACGGGAGGCCAGAACGTCCATCAGAGCAAACATGCGCTCAATGACTTGAACCGTGGGGCTATGCGCAATGCTTGAATCGATCTTCCTCACAAACTCTCCTGAAAGCGTGCTGGCATTTTATAAGATGAAAAATCGACGCTGCAATTGAATTGAAAACACAATATAAAAAATCAACCTAAGGGGTTGTGCGGGGTCCATGCGCCGTTGACCAGAATTTGCGCAGGTTTGTAATTGGATTTGTAATTCATCTTCCGGCTGTCCTTGATCCAGTAGCCCAAATAGACAAATGGAAGCTTGAGTATTTTGGATTGCTCAATTTGCCACAGGATGCTGTAGCCACCGTAACTGCTTTTTGGATCAGGCTCATAAAAAGTGTAAACGGCTGAAATTCCGTCACCCAGAATATCCAGAATGGAGACCATTTTTAAGGTGCCGGGTGTTCCATCGGATCGCGATTCTCGAAACTCCACCAGTCTGGAATTCACGCGGCTTTGAAGCAGAAACTGCGTGTACTGGGCAATGCTGTCTTGGTCCATACCACCGCCCGCATGACGGTTACTCTGATAGCGAAGGTAAAGGTCGTAGTGCTCCTGTTCAAAACCCAGTGGAAGTACCCTGGCTTGCAGATTTGAATGACGAGACCATGTACGCCGCTGGCTTCGGTCTGGCACAAAAGCATCGGAAAGTACCCGAAGAGCCCTGCATTCATGGCATCCATCGCAATAAGGTCGGTAGGTATACATGCCACTTCGCCTGAAACCTTTGCGCACCAACACCGAATAAGTGGCGCTGTTGATGAAATGACTCGGCGTGGCCACTTGCGATCTGGCTTGCTTTTCAGGCAGATAACTGCATGCATAGGGCGCAGTTGCGTAGAACTGCAGTGTCTGCAGTTCAATATCCTTGAGATGCATCACGTGATGGCTGATTTTGAGGGTAGGAGCTCGTCCCAGTATTGATCGTCAAACACCCATCTCGGTCCGGGAAGCGTAAGGGCCGTCGCCACATGGCCGAGAAATTTTTCACGTTCAATTTCGCGGGCACCCAGGGAAGTCAGGTGGCGGGTGGTTTGCTGACAATCAATTTTCTCAATGGCATGGTGGCGACAAAAACTGACCAGTGCCGCCAGTGCTATCTTCGACGCGTCTGTTGCAAAGGTGAACATGGATTCACCAAATACCGCTTTACCGAGTGCCACGCAGTACAGCCCACCCATGAGCTCTCCGTTGACCCATGTTTCAACACTGTGGGCGAGTCCAGCGCGATGCAGTTCGCAATAGGCTGCAATCATGCCGGGAACAATCCATGTCCCGTCCTGTCCCGGTCGGTCGCTTTCTGAGCAGGCTCGCAGGACAGATTCAAAAGCAAAGTCCATTCGAATTTCGCAGCCGGGGGTTGTGCGAAATTTTTTCAAGGTCTTTTTCAACGATGTGTGCAACCGAAATGTATCAACATCGAGCACCATTCTGGGGTTGGGACTCCACCACAGTGTGGGCTGGCCCTCACTAAACCACGGGAAAATGCCTGCGCTGTAGGCGCGTTGAAGACTTTCAACATTCAATGCGCCACCGGCAGCCAGCAGACCGGGTGCTGGAGAGTCGCTTCCCCAAGCTTGACTGGCCGGTGGGAAATCTTGACTTGGGGCAAGCCATGGCAGTGAAGGTGATTGAGAGGGCATTTGCAGACTGTATCCGATGGTCTGAATGCTGTCGGAGCGGTATTTTCAAGTCACACTTTGATAAATCAGTGACAAAAGATTCACTCACCGCAGAATGAGGTCTTTGACCCGTTACAATATCAGCTTGTCGGGGCGTAGCGCAGCCTGGTAGCGCATCTGGTTTGGGACCAGAGGGTCGAAGGTTCGAATCCTTTCGCCCCGACCATCATTTCTCTCGATCTCTGCCCGTAGCTCAGTTGGATAGAGCAACAGCCTTCTAAGCTGTGGGTCGGGGGTTCGATCCCCTCCGGGCAGGCCATTTCAGCATTTCACACCGTCTCAGAAAGACTTAAACCCGCGCAGCTCTAGAGCTACAGCGGGTTTTTTGTTGTCTCAGCCAGGTTCGCTGTGTAACATGCCACTGCAGACTTTCAACCAGCCCTTTCAACGGTATCACCGCGATACCGCTCACAAGTGCTTAATTTTTAGAAGTCCGCATTTCGTTAAAGATGGATTAAATTTTTGTCTTTAATCCTTTGTCCACTTCACTTTGTCCACTTCAGGCGAAATTAGTTTCAGCAAAACTCCAGTTCACCAATTGATCGAGGAATGTTTCGACAAATTTTTGGCGCAAATTGCGATAGTCGATGTAATAGGCATGCTCCCACACATCCACGGTTAGCAATGCTTTATCAGAAGTGGTCAGCGGTGTACCAGCGGCACCCATGTTGACGATGTCAACCGAACCATCAGCCTTCTTCACCAGCCAGGTCCAGCCAGAACCAAAGTTACCCACGGCCGACTTGACGAAGGCCTCCTTGAAAACGGCGTAAGAACCCCATTTGGCATTGATTGCTGCAGCCAGCGCACCGCTTGGCTCACCACCGCCGGCAGGCTTCATGCAGTTCCAGAAGAAAGTGTGATTCCAGATTTGCGCTGAATTGTTGTAAATACCGCCGCTGGATTTTTTGACAATCTCTTCAAGCGGCATGCTCTCAAACTCAGTGCCCTTTTGCAGGTTGTTCAGATTCACCACATAAGCATTGTGATGCTTGGCATAGTGGTACTCAAACGTTTCCTTGGAGTAGTGCGGGGCCAAGGCGTCCATCGCGTAAGGCAGTGCGGGCAGTGTATGTTCCATGAAATCCTCTTAAGTTAGCGGTTTGAAAAAAATGGCTGATTTTAGAAACAATGGTCAGCTGGACTGCGTGACGGTCAAATCAACCCCGCCATCAGCAAGGGTAGCCCGCACCGCTTGCCCGACCTTGATTTTTCGCACACTGGTGATGGCAACCCCGTCGCTGCTTGTCAGCCACGCATAGCCACGTTGTAAAACCAAGGTGGGGTCCAGCAAATTTAGCCGCATACCAGCTCGCTGAAGCTGCTCTTGCCTGATTTCAAGGGAACGCTGCAAAACGTCCGGCACAGCCGTTTGCACGCGTTGCACCTCTTGGCGCTTTTGACGAAAAAATGACAGAGTAGAAAACTGCAGCCGCTGGGCACTGGAAGCCAAGCGCAATCGCTGCTGCGACACCAAAGCAGACGGCCGCCCGAGTCGTGAGGCACTCAGATCCAGCCGTTGATTGCGGCTGTCAACTTGTCGAAGCACGGTGTCCTGCAATCGCTTGGTCGCACCCTCCAGCGCGCCCAGCCAGACCTCTCGCGGTTGCGCCACCAACTCGGCGGCTGCCGTGGGGGTTGGCGCTCGAAGGTCGGCCACAAAATCGGCAATGGTGAAGTCGGTTTCATGCCCAACGCCGCACACAATGGGCACCGGGCTTTGCGTCATCATGCGCGCCAACGACTCGTCATTGAAGGCCCACAAATCCTCCATCGAACCGCCACCACGTACCAGCAAAATAACGTCGATCACGGGTGTACGAGCATCTGATTTTCTTTCAATCTTGATAGAAAAATCAGGCTCCAGCGCACGTCCTTCGGGCGTGAGCAGATATAGATTTGATAGCGCCTGGATCAACTCCTGTGGCGCCCCACCACCCTGAACCGAGGCGGGAGCCACCACCACCGGGATATGGGGCACACGCCGCTGCAAGGCACTCATCACGTCATGCAAGGCCGCCGCACCCAACGAGGTCACCACACCGATACCGCGCGGCATCAGCGCCAGCGAACGCTTCCTGGCGGGGTCAAACAAGCCCTCCCCTTCGAGTTTGGCTTTGAGCCTGAGAAACTGCTCAAACAAAGCCCCCTGACCGGCCCGACTCATGCTTTCGACGATCAGCTGCAAATCGCCACGCGGCTCATACACGCCCAGCCGCCCACGCACATCAACCAATTCGCCGTCGCGCGGCGTGAAATCGAGCAAACCGGCAGCCCGGCGAAACATGGCACACCGAATTTGCCCGTTTTCGTCCTTCAATGAAAAGTAGCAATGCCCACTGGAAGCGCGCGAGAAGCCTGAAACCTCTCCGCGCACGGCTACCGGATTGAACCGGGCCTCCAAAGCATCAGCAATGGCGCGGCACAGCGCACCAACTTGCCAGATTTTTGGCGTCAATACAGGCTTTTTAAACTCAGACATCAATAAAACCAAGGGTTTGCGCAGGGTTCGGAGAATAAATTCTCCACAGATTCAACACCAACGCATTTTGACCAAGCGAATACCATAGACCACTTGGTGACATGTAGTAAGTTGTTGATTTGATTGAATTATTTGCTGTTACTTTTATCATCGATTTGTCACAAACCAAGGCCAGCGCGCGCTAGCGCCACATAACAAGGTACTTACTCACAAAGTTATCCACAAATTCTGTGGATCGATGCAATGAAGATACACCTCTGACATTTTGCCCACAGTAAGCAAAAAGTTCCGAAAAAAGTCCACTTACGTAGGCCATAATCGCGAAGCACTTTTTTTCATGCTCGGAGATTTACATTGTTTTCAATCATACAAGCCGCAGGCTGGCCCATCTGGCCCTTGATTGCCTCCTCCATCCTGGCATTGGCACTCATCATCGAACGCTTTATCAGCCTGAAGACTTCCAAAATTGCCCCACCGCTGTTGCTGGAAGAGGTATTACGCGTTTCGCGCACTTCGGTGCCCACTCCGGACGTGGTAACGCAGCTGGAGCAAAACTCTGCCCTTGGTGAGGTGCTGGCCAGCGGCTTGCGCACCCTCAACAGCAATCCGCGCTGCAGTGAAGACGAGCTTCGCTCCCACATGGAAGGTTCGGGACGCTTGGTTGCCCACCGCCTGGAGCGTTATCTCAGTGCTCTTGGCACCATCGCATCGGCTGCACCACTGATGGGTCTGTTTGGCACCGTAGTCGGCATGATCGAAATTTTTGGCGCGCAGGCTCCCGCTGGCGGCTCAGGCGGCGGTAATCCGGCACAGCTGGCACATGGTATTTCCGTCGCGCTGTACAACACCGCCTTTGGACTGATTGTTGCGATTCCAGCGCTGATTTTCTGGCGTTACTTTCGGGCCCGGGTGGATGAGTATTTGCTGACCTTGGAACTGGCAACCGAACGCTTGGCACACCATCTCGTTACCCTGCGCAAGAAATAAGCTTTCACCAAGCACTGACTGAGGTTAACCATGAATTTTCGAAACCGTGTGCGTGAAGAGCCAGAGATCAACCTGATTCCCTTTATTGACGTGTTGCTGGTGGTGCTGATTTTCCTGATGCTGTCCACCACCTACAGCAAATTTACAGAGCTGCAGCTCAAGCTCCCCGTCTCCAACTCCGATGCGCAGCGTGATTACCCCAAGGAAGTGCTGGTCACGGTCACCGCTGACGGAAGCTATACGATCAACCGTATTCCAGTACCGGACAGCAGTCTGGAAGCCCTTTCCGCAGCGCTACTGGAAGCGGCCAAGGCAGGCAAAGAGTCTGTGATCATCATCAACGCCGATGCCAGCGCCAAACACCAATCCGTGATCACCGTGATGGAAGCTGCCCGACGCTCTGGCTTGTCTCAAATTACCTTTGCCACCCAGTCCTCGACCCAAGCCGGGGGGCAGTAAATTCCAACCTAAGGGCCACGGCAGCCCATGTTGGAGCGCACACTGAACCGAGCTTGGGCCCGTCGCGGGCCATTGGCTTGGATCTTGTGGCCTGTGGCGCTTATCTTTGGCACTTTGGCGGCGCTGCGCCGCTGGCTTTATCAAATTGGATTGTTCCAAATTCAACGCGTTGCAGTGCCTGTCATCGTGGTCGGCAATGTGGTGGTTGGCGGTTCTGGAAAAACGCCGGTTGTGATTCATCTGGTGCGCCATCTGCAGCATTGCGGTTTGCGCGTCGGGGTGATCTCTCGCGGCTACGGTCGCCAGACCAAGGACTGCCGGGAAGTCTTGAGCGCAAGTCCAATTGATGAAGTGGGTGATGAGCCAGCCCTGATCCAGCGCGCCACCAAAGCGCCGGTTTTTGTCGCAGCACGTCGTTTTGAAGCGGCCTCATCGCTGCTGGCGCGCTACCCCGACACCCAACTGATCTTATGTGACGATGGTCTGCAACATTTGGCGCTGCACCGGGATCTTGAAATTTGCGTGTTTGACGACCGGGGCATCGGCAATGGCTTCTTGCTGCCGGCCGGCCCACTGCGTGAACCGTGGCCACGCAGGGCCGATCTGGTGCTGCACACCGGCGGCAACCCGGCGTTTGCTGGTTTCACTGCGCAGCGTACATTGGCCCGATACGCCGTGGACGCTAACGGCCACCAGATCACACTGGACGAACTGACCCAGAAAAGCAGCAAACCTTTGCTGGCGGTAGCCGCCATCGCCAAGCCAGAAGATTTTTTTACCATGCTGCGTGCCCATGGCCTGCAACTGGCAAGCACCGTCGCACTGCCTGATCACTATTCTTTTGATAGCTGGTCGCGCAATGAATACGTGCGCTACACCGTTATTTGCACTGAAAAAGACGCTGTCAAACTGTGGCATCAACAGCCTGATGCACTGGCGGTTCCGCTGGTATTCACACCCGAACCGGCCTTCATGGCCGCGCTGGACCAGCGGCTGTCCGCCTTGCTCCAATCTCACTGAACCCAACGTTATCATCCCCGTATGGACACACGACTACTTGAACTGCTGGTTTGCCCCGTCACCAAAGGGCCTCTTGAATACAAACGCGAGACGCAGGAATTGACTTCCCGCAGCGCACGCCTGGCCTATCCCGTGCGCGATGGCATTCCGATCCTGCTGGAAGAAGAAGCCCGGCCCATGACCGATGAGGAACTCGGACTTTGAGCTTCACAATCCTGATCCCGGCTCGGCTGGCTTCGACTCGCCTGCCCAACAAGCCGCTGGCCGACATTGGCGGTGCTCCAATGGTGGTGCGGGTCGCGCAGCGGGTACTGTCACTAACAAGCGCCACAGGCCCGGTTCGCGTTGTGGTCGCTGCCGATGGCCCCGAGATCATCAGCGCCTGCCAGGCCCACGGCATTGAAGCCGTACTGACCCGGTCCGATCACCCCTCGGGCAGTGACCGGTTGGCGCAGGCGTGCCAGTTGCTGGGCCTGCCGGACGATGAAATTGTTGTCAACGTACAGGGTGACGAACCCCTGATTGACCCCGCCTTGGTCAGTGCCGTGGCTGATTTACTCACTCAGCGACCTGATGCCAGCATGAGCACCGCCGCCCACGCACTGGACAATCTGGCAGATTACAACAACCCCAACGTGGTCAAAGTGGTGCTTGATGCCCGGGGCCTGGCGCTGTACTTCAGCCGTGCCCCCATCCCGCACCAGCGCGATCAGCCACTTGCCCTGCCCAACCCAGCGCCCTTGCGCCACATCGGCATCTATGGCTACCGGGTAGGCTTTTTACGCCAGTTCCCCAGCTTGTCGCAAGCGCCGATCGAGATCGCTGAAGCGCTGGAACAGTTGCGCGCCCTGTGGCACGGGCACCGTATCGCCGTCCATATTGCAGAGCATGCGCCCGGTCCCGGCGTCGACACACTCGAAGACTTGGAGCGGGTGCGACTGCTGTTTCGGACTGAAAAATAAGCGAAAACGGTACTCCAAGTGCCCATGGCTGACACGTGCTATTCTTCAGCCCGACGAAGCCTTGGGGTCTGCCTGAAAAATGCATCCCAGCGACGCTGCCTCGTTCAATAAATTCCAAAAGGACATTCATGAGACTCATTCTGTTGGGCGCACCCGGCGCTGGCAAGGGCACGCAAGCCACTTTCATTTGCCAAAAATACGGCATTCCCCAAATTTCCACTGGCGACATGCTGCGCGCCGCTGTCAAAGCGGGCACACCGCTGGGCATTGAAGCCAAGAAGATCATGGACGCGGGCGGTCTGGTCAGCGACGACCTGATCATCAATTTGGTCAAAGAACGCATCACCCAAAGCGACTGCGCGGCTGGTTTTCTGTTCGATGGTTTCCCGCGCACCATTCCGCAGGCCGATGCCATGAAGGCGGCGGGCGTCAAACTGGACTACGTGCTGGAGATTGATGTGCCGTTTGAAGCCATCATCGAGCGCATGAGCGGTCGCCGCTCGCACCCGGCATCGGGTCGCACCTACCACGTCAAATTCAATCCACCCAAAGCGGCAGGCCTGGACGACGTCACCGGTGAACCCTTGGTTCAGCGCGATGACGACAAGGAAGAAACCGTGAAAAAGCGGCTGGAAGTCTACAGCGCCCAAACGCGCCCGCTGGTGGACTATTACGCCAACTGGGCCAAGGCGGAACCGGCAGCCGCCCCCAAGTACCGCGCCATCAGCGGCACCGGCAGTGTGGACGACATCACCACCCGTGCCTTTGCAGCGCTGGCCGACTGATTCGGCACCGCGCCAGTCACTGCATCAACGCCAACATCAAGGCCACCCGGGCCTTGACCGGCGACAAGCCCTGCGAGTCGGGAATCGGGTTGCCGGGTGTGGGTAACACCCGCCCGCTGTGGCAGCGCGTCGCGCGCAACACCTTTACGCCCGCCGCCTGCGCCCTGATCAGGGCCGCCTCCAGATCATGATGCACCGTACCGTTGCCAGTACCCGCCACCACCAAGCCACGTAATGGCAATGGTGCCCCGACCTGCGATCTCACCTGTGACAGCAGCGCATCCACCATGGCACCACCCGCACCCGCATAGTTCAGCACAATCTCGACACGCGGCCAGTCATGCTCATTTACTATCTTTTTGATAGCTATCTGCTCACTGATTACGGGCGCCAGGGGCCAATTTCGTACCAATCTGACGACACCCTCCTCCACATAGCCTACCGGTCCCGCATCACCCGAATCAAAGGCATCGAGCCGGTAGGGATGCACCTTTTGCACATCCAGCGCGCCATGAACGGTGCCAGCACACACCGCCAGCACGCCACACGCACCAACAGTGTTAAGCACCGCCACAGCATCCAACACATTCTGCGGCCCGTCAGGCGCAACGCTGGTGGCG
Organism: Candidatus Rhodoferax bjergmarkensis; assembly: GCA_016708345.1. Classification (GTDB taxonomy): domain Bacteria; phylum Pseudomonadota; class Gammaproteobacteria; order Burkholderiales; family Burkholderiaceae_C; genus Rhodoferax; species Rhodoferax bjergmarkensis. The sequence continues at coordinate 44,449 of JADJFX010000002.1, read as the reverse complement.
GGACGCATGGCACAGGTCAACACAACAGGTTTGCTCGCCTGTTGTGCCGCTGGCAACGCCGCGTGTAAAAAATAGGCCGTTTCTTCCAGTGTATCGGTGCCGTGGGTGATCACAACGCCCTGGACATCGGCTTGGGCAAGATGGTGACTCACCCGCAAGGCCAGTTGCCGCCAAACTGCAAAACTCATGTTCTTGCTGTCGATCTGAGCCACCTGCTCAACCACCAGAACCCGCCCCCTCAAAGCATCGCTCAGTCCGGAAATTGCCCCCAGCAACTCACCAACGCCAACCTGAGCCGCTGCATACGCCAGGTTGTCTGACACCTTGGCGGCGATACCCGCAATCGTGCCACCGGTTCCCAAAACAACAATTTTTCCAACTCTATTTGCAGACTTCACTTGCATACTTTCAAAAACTGATTAAAAATACAGTAACTGGATATCAAGACAGTGTGTATAGACCGACAGTCAGATTCAACGAATTTCAAAGGAGTCACCATGCTTGAAAGCCCCAAACTCACAGCCCGCCAGCAACAGATTCTGGACCTCATCCAAAGTGCCATTGCGCGCACTGGCGCACCGCCCACCCGGGCCGAGATCGCCACCGAGCTGGGCTTCAAGTCCGCCAACGCCGCCGAAGAGCACCTGCAGGCGCTGGCCCGCAAAGGCGCTATCGAGCTGGTCAGCGGTACATCACGCGGAATTCGCCTGAAAAGTGAAGCCCTGCGCACCATCAATGAATCACGCACCAAGCATTTTTCCCTGTCTTTGCCAAACATCGCCCAGCTGGCCTTGCCGCTGATCGGACGCGTAGCCGCTGGCTCGCCCATTCTCGCGCAGGAGCATGTTGATCAAACCTATTACGTCGAAAACAGCTTGTTCCAGCACAAGCCCGACTATCTGCTCAAGGTGCGCGGCATGTCCATGCGAGATGCCGGCATCATGGATGGCGACCTGTTGGCCGTGCAGTCCACCAAAGACGCCAAGAATGGCCAAATTGTGGTGGCCAGACTGGGCGATGAAGTTACGGTCAAGCGTTTTCGGCGCAACAAGCACCTGATTGAATTGCACCCGGAAAATCCCGACTACCAGACCATCGTGGTGGAACCGGGAGAACCTTTTGAAATTGAAGGACTCGCCGTCGGGTTAATCCGCAACACCATGCTGATGTAAACATCAATAAATTTTCACGCCCAATGGTTTCGAAAGGTTTCCCATGAGCACTGCCCTGTTTCAAATTCCAGGCGTTTTGGCCCCCCTGCAAGGCCTGTGGCACAGGCTATTGCCAAGCAACACAAACAAGCGGTCAACGCAAGCTGGAATTACCACCTGCGTGCGCGTAAATACTACATATTCAATAGCAGATAGTGCAATCCACGCAAGCCTTAAACCTCAAATCAACCCCGCATCTGCAGCGTGCAGACCATTGCGGGTGGTGCGCATCCTGGAAGCGGGACAAGCACCCGCCCAAGTCGGCCGCATGACAATCTCTGGCCGCATGGCCGATGTGTGCGCCGAACTAGATCGCCTTGCGGCCCGTGAAGCAACGCTTCATTAATCGGCACAACGCACAAAGTCAGCTTTTTGATCATATACAGCTGACAAAATCATGGTCACCATCAAGGCACAATATGGCTTATGAACATTGTGATTCTTGATGATTACCAAGATGCGGTCCGAAAACTCGACTGCGCAACCAAGCTTGAAGCTTACCAAGCCAAGGTTTACACCAACACAGTTAAAGGTTTGGGCCAGTTATCGGTTCGCCTCAAAGACGCCGATGTGATTGTGCTCAACCGGGAGCGCACCCACATAACACGCCAACTGGTAGAAAAATTGCCCAAACTCAAACTGATTGTGCAAACCGGACGCGTTGGCCCTCATATTGACATCTCGGCCTGCTCTGAGCGCGGAATTGCCGTTGCCGAGGGATCTGATTCACCCGTAGCGCCGGCCGAGTTAACTTGGGCGCTGATCATGGCCGCCATGCGCCGCCTGCCCCACTACATTGGCAACCTCAAACACGGCGCATGGCAGCAATCTGGTTTGAAGTCGGGCTCCATGCCAGTGAACTTCGGCTTGGGTACTGTCCTCAAAGGTGCCACCCTCGGTATTTGGGGCTACGGAAAGATTGGCCAATTGGTGGCAGGTTATGGCAAGGCTTTTGGTATGCGGGTGCTGATCTGGGGCCGGGAGCCATCGCGCCAGCGAGCCATATCTGATGGGTTTGAAATAGCCAACAGTCGCGACGAGTTATTCGCTCAGTGCGATGTCCTTTCGCTGCACCTTAGACTTGAATCCGAGACTGTGGGCATCGTCAAGCTTGATGATCTGTCCCGCATGAAACCTACAGCGCTGCTGGTCAATATTTCGCGCTCCGAGTTGATTGAAGCTGACGCTCTGATCAGTGCGCTCAACCGTGGAAGACCTGGTATTGCTGCAATTGATGTTTTCGAGACAGAACCCATTTTGCAAGGTCATGCATTATTACGACTGGAAAACTGCATTTGCACGCCACACATCGGCTACGTGGAAAAAGACAGTTACGAGCGTTACTTCGGTGCAGCGTTCGACAACATCATCAGCTTCATCAAAGGCACGCCAACCAACATTGTCAATCCAGGTGCCTTGCAGGTTCGCCGCTGAATGGTCCTACTGCCTGAATTGAAATAGTGTCAGCGCTTGGCGCTGACATAGTTAAGCGTTTAAGACCCGACTGCGCTTTTTGCAAGATTTTTGGCCAGCGTGTGCAGAGTCAAGAGATCTCGAAAGGCACAAAGATCAAACGTGTGATTCGGGTCGGCATAGGGGCTGGCTAACAAATAATCTTCAATGATGTCCACGACCTTGGCTGACGGCCAAGCCTGTGTAATGCGTGCCATCGCGTCGGCGTAAAACTCCAAACCGTGGCCCTCTTTTCCGAATTCATCAAATTCAGGAACCTGGGTGCTGAAGCTTTCGCTGAACTGTTCACGCAACTTTTGGTACTCGGCCTTGCGTTTGAGCATGTGAAAAAGTTTGAACAAATCCAAGTACACCAGCGGACTGGACTCGCCCTCAGCTTGAACACACCGCGTCAGCAACTCAATGGCATTTTCATATTCCCCCAAGGCGACAAAAAACTCGGCTTGCTGTCGAACATCGACAACTTCCTGGGTACTAACAGAAAGCAGGGTGCCTGACATGCTGTGCGAGAAATCGACACGCGGAGGTTCCGACACACTGAATTCCTCAGTCCTATGATTCGGGCGTGATGCAGAAACAGGATCGGGAATGTCAAACTCTTGGGGATCTTGGTCCAAATCAATGTCAATGTCTGTTATGACGGGACGAGGTACCTCCGGCGTAACTTCTGGCTCAGGCTGTTTGCCACTGTTTGTCAAAACCGGCTCACCATGCGAAACCCGTGCACCATGCCACCAGTCCTGATCTTGGGCAGGTTCCTTGCGACCACGCTTCCAAAGATAAGCCATGCCGACAAAACAAGCCAACAGCATGGCGATCAGGCTGTACACCAAACCATTGGCAAAGCGTTCAGACTCGGCTTTTTGCAGTCGGTTTTTTAACTCAAGCAAACTACCCTGATTTTTGACAGTCAAGGCACGCAAAACCTGCATGTCATTGTCAAGCCCTTGAACACGGCCAACCTCTCGAAGCACATCTTCAGGCTGCATATTCAACGCTCGCCACAAAGCGGCAGATTCGGCCCTTCGCTGTGCATTCTCGGAGGGTTTTGTTAACAGCTCCTGCGAGTACTTCAGCACCGGATCGTACTCTGTCAACGAGTCAAGTGACGTAATTTTAAGATGGGACTTTCTTGCAGATTTGGCCACAGCGTGCTTCATAGAGGAAGTCGCCGCAGGGGTCACCTCCCTACCCGAACCATAGTCGCCTTGAAATGTTCCCGCATTGGACCCTGAAGATGCCTTGCCAGAAGCCCTCTTGGTACCGTTGGAGACAACCTTTGACTTTCCAGACGCAGCCACCGGCTTCAGCATTGAAACAATCGGGGCATTAGCCGGCATGGCCAACTCCCTGGGCAAATCAGACAGCAAAACATAGCGGCGTGAGGTTTTTTGCGAGCACCCGGCACGCAAAATAACAGTCACCATGGGCTCGTCAATGGCCGTAGAGGAAAGAATCCTGACACTTGCCGAATTAGGAGCCGATGAAGCCACCATGGCGACCCGTACCTTGGACTGATCCTGACGAACATCCCCATAAAGTACATCGGCATCAAAACAAAACGATGCCTCGTCCTCCTCAGGTAAAAATCTTATCGGGACACTTACATCCAAAGGCTTGCCAATCAGCACAGCCCCACGAGCACCCCCCAAGGTCAGCGCATAGCCAGAAAAGGAAGTCAGCAGCACCGACGCCACCAGCAATGATTTGATTTGGACAGGATATTTCATAGAGTATTTACATTTTGTCACAGCATTGCAAACGGCACTCATGCAATTGTCGCGAGTAACAATTGTTTCATAGAATTTATTTTTCAAGCATTGGCATAGTTGGAGTCGGGACGATGGATGCGGCATTGGCCAAAATGCAACGCAAACCGTCAGCAAGGTATATTTTTTTGTTAATCATGCCAACACCGTCCGTGACGCACAAGACATAGTCTTCTCACAATGGGACAAACTTTGTGAAAAGAGTCTCATTGACGCAACGACGGCCAATTTATCAAGCACGACACCACTGCGCACGGCCTCCCAACAAGCCCGTCCTCTGACAACCGGTTGCAAACTGCTGCAGACACACAGGTGACATTAATTACTCACAAATCAGGTCTCGCACGCGACAATGAGCCCGTTTCAAGTCACCAAAAGGACAGACGATGGACGATCCGATTCTTACCATTGACGAACGTGAGGCGATCAATTCCGGTCGCTGGTTTTCAACCCTTTCACCTTCACTCAGACACGACATACTGCGATGCGCTTACGTCAAACGTTACAAAGACGGCGAACTGATCTGCGCCAGGGGCGAACCACCCGAGGAATGGATTGCCTGCGCACGCGGTGCCGTGCGGGTCAGCTCAACCTCGATTTCGGGCAAACAAATCACGCTGACCTATGTGGAGCCGGGCATCTGGTTTGGCGATGTAGCCATCTTCGACGGCGACCGGCGCACGCACGACGCCTATGCCCATGGCGACACAACGATTTTGTGCGTGGCCAAGGCCGACTTCAAGAAAATTCTTGCTCTGCATGCGGAGTTGTACGAGGCCCTTTTGCGCTTGCATGCGCGGCGTATTCGCCAGCTCTACGGCTTGGTGGAAGACCTCAACACCCTACCGCTGCGTGCGCGCCTGGCCAAACAACTATTGCATCTGGTGCGCAGCTATGGCGTGCCATCCCTCAGCGATGGACGCGAAATGCGCATTGGCCTGCAATTGGCGCAAGAGGAGTTGGCACAGTTGCTGGGCGCTTCGCGCCAGCGCGTCAATCAGGAGCTCAAAGCCATGGAGCGCGACGATGTCATTCGCATCGAGCCGGGTGGCTTGGTGATCCGCAACCGGGACGCGCTGATGCAAATCACTGAGTCCGACAACTAAAACCCAAATAAGTAAATCCCACCATGAGCGACTTTGACCATTTCATCGGCATCCGGCCCGTATCAAGCAAGCAGGCATTTGACATCGCTGCCCTGTCAGCTTGGCTTGAGAAAAACCTGCCCGGCTTTGCCGGCCCGCTCACGGTGGAGTCCTTCAAGGGTGGTCAATCCAACCCGACCTACAAGCTCAACACGCCGACACAAAGCTACGTCATGCGGGCCAAGCCCGGCCCGGTGGCCAAACTGCTGCCGTCAGCCCATGCGATTGAGCGGGAATTCGCGGTCATGAACGGTTTGCAGGGTACCGATGTGCCCGTGCCGCGCATGTACTGTTTATGCGAAGACGAGTCTGTTATTGGACGTGCGTTCTACATCATGGAGTTTATGCAGGGCCGCATTCTGTGGGATCAGTCCCTGCCCGGGGTGAGCAGGCAGGAACGAGGTGCCATCTTCAATGAGATGAACCGCGTGATCTCGGCCCTGCACACTGTCAAATTTGCACAGCGCGGGCTGGAAAATTATGGCAAACCGGGCAACTATTTTGAGCGCCAGATCGGTCGCTGGAGCAAGCAGTACACCGCGTCCATCACCCAACCCATTGAAGAAATGGACAAACTGATGGCGTGGCTGCCCCAGCACATTCCCGCGATGGCGCGCGCCGAGCACATGGTCAGCATCGTGCATGGCGACTATCGGCTGGACAACCTGATGCTGCACCCCACCGAGCCGCGCGTCATCGCCGTGCTGGACTGGGAACTCTCCACACTCGGGCACCCTTTGGCGGACTTTAGCTACCACTGTATGGCATGGCACATTCCACCGGGTGCCTTTCGCGGCATTGGCGGGCTTGATGTGGCCGCCCTGGGCATCCCCACCGAAGACGAGTACATCCGTCTGTACTGCGAGCGCACCGGCTTGGCCACACCGGAGCAACTCAAGGCCGAATGGAATTTCTACATGGCCTATAACATGTTCCGCATTGCCGCCATCTTGCAAGGCATTGCCAAACGGGTCGAGGCTGGCACCGCCGCCAGCGCCCAAGCTGTTAGTTCTGCCGCTGGTGCCCGCCCACTGGCCCAGATGGCTTGGCAATTCGCCCAAAAAACCTGACCCCACACGAAACCGCTAATTTTTTTGCTGACCCTACCGGAGATTCCATGGATTTTGACTATTCCCCCAAGACAAAAGAACTTCAAGCCAAATTGCTGGCCTTCATGGAGGAGTACATCTACCCTGCTGAGGGCGCTTTCCACGCCGAGATTGCTGCCAACACTGCGGTTGGCAAACGCTGGACGCCCCTGCAAACCATTGAAACCCTCAAACCCAAAGCCAAGGCAGCCGGGTTGTGGAACCTGTTTTTGCCGGTCGACAGTGCTGCCGCCTCCGGCTACGAAGGCGCTGGCCTGACCAACCAGGAGTACGCACCGCTGGCCGAAATCATGGGCCGCGTCATGTGGTGCAGCGAAGTCTTCAACTGCTCGGCACCGGACACCGGCAACATGGAAACCATTGCCCGCTATGGCTCCGAAGAAAACAAGGCCCGCTGGCTCAAGCCCTTGCTGGAAGGCGAATTCCGCAGCGCCTTCGCCATGACCGAGCCGGAGGTAGCGTCCAGCGATGCCACCAACATCCAGACCCGCATCGAACGTGATGGTGACGACTACGTCATCAACGGCCGCAAGTGGTGGACTTCCGGCGCGGGCGATCCCCGCTGCGCCGTGTACATCACCATGGGCAAGACCAACCCGGACGCACCTCGCCATTCGCAGCAAAGCATGGTCATCGTGCCCGCCAACACACCCGGCATCACCGTGGTGCGCCCGCTCAATGTCATGGGCTACGACGACGCGCCGCACGGCCACATGGAAGTCTTGTTTGAAAACGTGCGTGTGCCCGTCACCAACATTTTGCTCGGCGAAGGCCGGGGCTTTGAAATCGCCCAAGGCCGCCTTGGCCCCGGGCGCATTCACCACTGCATGCGCCTGATTGGCTTGGCCGAGCGCGCGCTGGAGCTGATGTGCAAGCGCGCTTCAGCACGGGTGGCTTTTGGCAAACCGATCGCCGCCCAAACCGTAACGCAGGAGCGCATTGCCGAGGCGCGCTGCAAGATCGACATGGCCAGGTTGCTGACCCTCAAAGCCGCATGGATGATGGACATTGGCGGCAACAAGCTGGCCAAGAATGAAATCGCCATGATCAAGGTGGTGGCACCCAGCATGGCCTGCCAAGTGATTGACTGGTCCATCCAGGCCCACGGCGGCGGTGGCATGTGCGACGACTTTCCGCTGGCCTGGAGCTACGTCAACGCCCGTACCCTTCGCTTTGCCGATGGCCCCGATGAAGTCCACCGCAATGCCATCGCGAAGATGGAACTGGGCAAACACGCGATCAAAGCCAACCCGGTTTGACATACCGGTGACGCGTGGCGGAAACCTCCACGCGCAGATCCGTACGTGCGACATTGCCGCCGTCCATTCTGGGCGGCAATATCGCTGGGCCAAAGTTTTCGTGACCGGAAATTTTCATCTGCTGTCGACCAAATGGCATACTTGTAGTTGCCTTTTGAAGATTCAGAACCCAAGGAGATGTAAATGGATGACGACAGCGAGCCCAAGACGTGGGTCAGCGCGCTCAAGGTACTCATCGGTATTGCAGTGTTCGTAGGAACCATCGGGTTTGGCCTGTGGTACGCAGACCAGATGCCGTGGTCGTCGCCCGCGCTGGAGCAGGCCAGGGAGCAGGTTCGCAAGAAAAATCCAAATGCCGCCAATGCCCCCGACACATCATGGGGCATCTCCAAAGACTCTCCGCTGCGCAGACCACCGTGACACCTCCGGTCAAGTCACGCTTGCATGTCAGGTTACTCTCGCGCTATCGTCAACGTTGGCCCACCAAGCCCAGTGCATTGAAAACCCGAATGGCCGCGTAAGCATCATTGGCGGCATAGACCAGTTGCGATTCACTCAGCTTTTCATTGGCCCAGTTACTGGTGGCGGCTTTTTTGGACTTCATGAAGCGCTGGTTGAACAGCACCGCCACCGCCCCTTTAACCCCCATGTCCTTGCGGTAGCCGCGTTCTCTGAACACGGTGTTGAGCTCCAGCACCGCGGCCGGCTCAATACCGAGTTTGTGGATGATGCGCTTGCGGTCGTCGCCCAGACCAAAACCGGCCTTGGTTATGCCCTGCAGTGCCAATAACTCAGCCGTCAGGGCGCGGCACGCGGGGTCGTGCAACTGAAAGACCCAAGCCCGCTCGGTGGTGGCCAATTGCACAATGTGCGGCCCGTCCGACAGTTCGCCGACCCGAAACGTGGGCTTGGACTCGGTGTCAAAACCCAAAGCTGCTTGATCCGCCAAACGATCAAAAGCGTCACGGGCCTGCACGCCCGTGGTCACGAGGGTGATTTGCTCAAGCCCCAGCCGCTCAAACGGAGCAAGCAAAGCAATGGCATCTTTGTCAGGGGTTGCGAAGCGTGTGTGCATGGAATTCAACTATTTGATGTCCTCGGACATTGAGCACTCAGGGTGAACGCCAGATACAACCCCATAGTCACAGGTTTCGTCCACTCGCTTTCGGTAGATTTCGGTCAAGCAAACGGTGCTGGTGCATTGGTTTCTGCGGGTGAGCCAGTTCAGCTGCTCCTTCTTGAATTCCTTCTTGGCATGACCTCCAACAGAAGCGAGCATTCCTTGGTAATTTCTGGCCAGCGCCTCATCAAGTTTTCCCAGCAATGGCTCGGTACAAATGGATTTCTCAACCCAAGTGGATGCTTTTGAACAATCAAAAGAAGCGGCCATTGCCGATGAAAACCACAATGAGATCAGAATTAAACGCGCGATATATTTCATCGAATTACCCTGATTTAGATAAGCCTTCACCACAACTTGGCGCAATTACCGCTGAGCACAACCGTCGCACTGGGGCTGGCGGGTGTGGGCGTGGTCTCCAGCGTCACCATCAGTTTTCCCACCTTGGACAGCAATTTTTCTGAAGTATCTGGCAGTTGCGAGACTGCCTTGCCACTGGTAGGAACCGTGCCCAGCGAAAAGACCGTGCCATCAGCCGCAATGGCCCACAGCACCAAGTGGCCATTGTCTGGCACTGCGATGGGGCCAATCACCTTTAACGCCACGGTTTTGCCATGACGCAGTGAACTAACCAGCAACTTGCCGTTGCCCTGCGCGTCCGAGAGTACACCAATATAGCTTGGCGGCAAGCGCTCCCCGGAGCGCATGGCGACTTGATCAGCGGTGATAAAAAGCGTCGGTGCGGTGAAAAACACCACACTGGCCAGAAGCACGCCACCGGCCAAGCCACCCAAACCCGAATCCGGCCGGTTTAAGCCAGCCAGCCCAAAAGGGGCGGTGCAACGCGACAGACTTGGCTGTGGGCTGCGTGCGCGCCGAAATCGCGGCCCACAAGCCTGGCGGCGGGGACTGCAGCGGAATCGACCGGGCCAGTTGGCCCAAACGCATTTCCCATTGCGCAACCAGCATGCGAACATCCTGCCGATCACGTAGCAATCGCTCAAAACGCCGCCGAGCTCCCCCCTGCAGGGTGCCCAATACGAAGGACGAGGCCAGATGTTCCAGCAGTTTCGGGTGGGTGTACCTCATGCCACCACTCCCTGCGCGCTAAGGCAAGATTTGAGCTTTTCCAGTCCACGGCGAATCCAGGCCTTAACTGAGCCCAGGGGTGCGCCCATCTGCACCGCCACTTCGCTGTGTGATAGACCTTGGTAATAGGCCAGCGCCAGGGTTTGGCGGTGGCTGCCGTCCAGCGCCTTCATACAGCCGTCAATGTGCAGGGCCTGCGTGGCCTGCTCCAGCAACTGCATCGCGCTGGGGGCCAGGCTGGAGGTGGCCTGAATGTCGTCTTCGTCGACATCTCCAGAGTCGGGTAGTTCACTCTCTTTGCGCCGAACACGGGCGCGCAACGCATCCAGCGACTTGTTGCGCACAATGGCAATCAGCCAGGTCATGGCCGCAATGGGTTGCCCGTTGATCTCGTTGCGGTAACTCGTAGCGTTCTTCCAGATACTCACATAAGCCTCTTGCAGCACATCTTCGGCCGCGTGTCCTTGTCCCAACATACGCACGGCAAGGCCAAACAGATGCGAGTGGGTGCGTTCATAAATTTTCTGGAAGCTGGCGTGGTCTCCTTGCGCCGCACAGGTTATGAGCGCCTCAAGGCTGGCGTTGTCTTTTTTCATTTCGGGAAGTATAGGCATTTGCACCCTCCCTGTTTTTCAAGAATGTGATGATGCCGGCATTCATGGGACCCAATGGGGTAGTCTAGATATTGCCAGAGGCCCGTCCCTTGGGCGAGGTTTTTGGTCTGGCACCGCTGTGAATCGTCAATGATCGTCCCAAAAGCAATGCCTGAAATTACATATCAAATCAGGCTCCTGCGCATATAGAACGTGCGCAAGCAGCTATCAAATATGCAGCAAAATTCGACTAAACAAGGTGCCTCACAGCCTTGAATCGAAACATTTCGCTGATGCGAAGCTGCTTGGGCCCAGGCAGCAATTCAAACGACTCGCCCGCCGTTAAATGGCCCGGCTGGTCCACCGCCAGATAAAAGCCGCAACAACCGTTTTGAGCCATCGCCCTGGCTGCGCCGTTGTAGCCCATGACGGCGTTGAACTTGAAGCAAGGCTGGCGCGGCTGCGTCACCCGCAGCGCACAGTGCGGGAATCTGAGCACATCGCCTACCCAAACATCGGTCTCCAGCAAACCCTGCAAGCTCAGGTTTTCACCCACCGAGCCGAAGGGCAAGGCGTCATCAATCCTTGTGACCCCGGCGTGGGCGCGTGCCTCACGCCAAAACGGATAGTGCTCGCCAGGGTAGGCGTACACCGCTTTATCGAGCCCACCGTGCACCGTAGGGTCGGCCTGATCGTCCCCGATAAGCCCCATAGGCTCTGCAGATATCCGCCCAGAAACCGGCAGCTTGTGAATGGCCGTCATGACAGAACGCCCGTTGATTTGCACACGGCGGGCCTGGGCGATTTGAATGCTGAGAAGTTTGTACATATATGGAGAAGCTTGTTGCCGAGTTATTTTCGATCCAATCGCCTTTCACCATCCACAAACATCAACGACCGTTACCTGCCTTGGGGCGCTGACTTTCCACCACCAGCATTTTGACAATGCCTTGATCCAGTGACTGCTGAGGTAACAGCACCCGGGCCACAATTCCCTTGGCGCGGTAGTGCTCAGCAATCAGCCCCGCCGCATGTTTGAGTTGCCCCACATTCAGTTCTTTGTCAACAAAGCTTGACAGCAAACCCTGCAACTCTGACTCGGGAAATCGACTGGAATGGGCAATGTCAAACCCCCGAACATGAACCCACCCCCCGGTGTCGCGCATCAACTCCACGCCCTGGCTGGACTGGGCCGGTGGCAACGCGGGTGACACAAGCGTTTGAACCTCTTCTTTTTTGAAAGGTTTGAACTCGGCTGCAGGCTGACCGGTGCCCGTTTGCCTTGACGGACGCGGCAACCGCTCAAGCATGGCGGGTTCTGCCTGCACCTTGGGGGGCGACTGGATAACAGGCGCTGCACGCTCTTTGGGGCCTGCACGGCTTTTGAGCGGATTGTTGCTTCTGATTCGCATGGCGGCACAGTGCATGCCCATTCGCGTAAGCTCAGCGATCAGGCTTTGCACTTGGTCTTCGTCCATCTGCCCGGCCGAAGAGCGCGCAGGCGTTGGCTGCGTCCCACAATTTTCCGCCATGGTGCTTGGGCGTGTCTGAATCTCTGGATACCCCTGAGACAAGGCGGCCGTTGGCAACAGCGACCAGACCAGCCACTTAAACCATTGAAAATTCATGTCAAAACCCTGGCGTCGCCACATTGCTGCGTCGTCTCCTAGGTGCAAAGAGCGCTCAAAGCGTCGTCAATGCGCTGCAGCGCTTCAAGTGAGCCCATGGGTATGCCAAGGTCTTGGGCACTGGGCACTTGGAATTCACGTGTATTGATGCGGATGATGCGCGCATCAAACTCAACACTGACGCGCTCACTGAAATGCCTGACTGTGGGGATCGATGTACCAGCACCTAACTCAATCACAAGCAGCGTGCCAGATTTTTTTGCGAACCTCTGGAACCAGGCTTTTTCCCGGCGACGCTGCTCCTGCATGCGCTCGTGCAGCCAACGCCAATCGCCAAACATCAAAATATTGGGGCGGGCAATGCTTCCACACTGTTGGCAACGGGGCGCAGCATTGAGAAGCAAACAGTTCTGCTCGTCCACTTCAGGAATAAAGTCACTGGCGCTCCATATTCCCGAGCCGCAATCGGTCAAACATTGCAGGTAGTGAATTGAACCGTGACATTCATGAATGTGAGCCTCTGTAAACCCGGCCTTCTGGAATTGTCCATCGATGTTGCTGGTGAAAACCCAGGCTTCTTGCGCAAGGGTTTCGCTCCATTTGCGAAGAATATTGAAACCATTGTGCGGCACCGTATGGCGATAAAGATCAAGCCGGTGGCCGTAAAACCCCCATGCCAAGGCAGTATCTTTTTCAAAAGCTCTTGGATTGGCGACATCTGCAAAGTCCAATTGCGCTCTTGCGAGCGCCGGATAGGCGTGCCAAAAACCTTCATTCCCGCGAAAATCAGGCAAACCAGAATCCACACCCATCCCGGCCCCCGCACAGATGACCAGCGCATCGGCCTGCGCAATAAGGTCGGCGGCCTTGTTAAACAGCAATTCATAGCTCATACATTCACCCTTTGAATGCCATTTTGCGCCTGAAAAAGACCGCCCCAGCTCACAGCCTTGTGTGCTGACACGTATCAGCCTATTATTCCATCCGAATTCAGCACATCAAAGAGGTCAGCACATGATCGAAGAAAACGAAAACTTCAACTTGATATTGAAAAGCTTTCCCAAAATCGCCGGTGAGCTCAAGGCGCTATGGGGTACGCCCAAATTTTTCACCTATATCGAAAGCCTTGAACAAGACACCACAGGAACCCCAAGAGCAGGGTTTCCGCAGGAAATTCTAGAGGCTTTGCTGAAAATTGACGCGCAGCACGACGCCAAGTTCCCCGACTTCAAGCCCAAGAGCAAGTGGGTTTCCTAGCGCGTTGACGCGCGCCAGCCCATACGGAGGTGACCGCCATAACGCAGTGTGGGGGTTCACTATGCAAAAATTGGAGGTTTCAAAAAGCCTTCGTCATTTCTTACGGCAATACGCGATTGCTTGGTTAAGTCGGCTCATGAAATCAGGTGCCAAATTAGCCAAAACCGCCTTCGAAATGTAGATACCCAAGGGCTTGTCTTGCAAGAGCACCGAGCGGATCTCGTCTGCACCCCCACCTTCTGCAATCAGTGCATCCATCACCAGCTTATTAGCCAAAATGGCGTCTAGTCGCCTTGTTTGCAACATCTTCAATAAATGCATGTTGGTAGGTGGATTGGCTGCAACTTTGTATTGATTGTTTATCAGCCAGTCCTGCATGTTGGCACCATTAAAGCTGCCTACCATAGCCACGTCTTTGAACGTCGGGCTTCTAGGATCCATGGGGTTGTCGTTACGCAAATACCACCGCCATTCTTGTGGAGCGATGGTTGCGCTAAGCACTGCGTACTGGTTTCGCTCCTCAGACGCAGATGCCGCAAAAAACCCGTCTGCATAGCGAACCTGTACCAACATTTGCGCACGAGCCCAAGGGTAAAAAGCTATAGAGTACGGCTGATTAACCTTCTTGAGTGCACACTCCGTCACGCGGATCGCAATGCCATCAATTTGACCTTGATCATTGTGAAAACTGTACGGTGGAAGTTCATGGGTGTTCAGACGAAGCACAATCTGAGCCGAACTCTGGCCATGACAAAGCCAAAACATAAAACCCAAAGCGATGATCTGTGCTATTCGAAAACGATTTGACATGGCATCTTTCACCAGATCTCCTGTCAAACAATGAAGAAAATAATTGCCATACTAACATCCTAAATTGATAGCTGACTGCGCTTGATTGACGAGCGACAGCGGCCATTGCCTTTGGCCATTTGCAAATCCTCGCCTTTGAACAAGGCTTTCTTGAAAATCCGCCCCGATTCATCCAGAGAATCGTCGTTGCACAGCCAAAATTGCCAGATAACACTTCACTGAAGCCGACACGTCACCTACTCCAAGTAAAATGCTCGTTTACCGTTTAATTACTCGGACATGACTTCCTCTACCGGCCAAATCACGGGCAGCATCGTGGCACTTGTCACACCCATGCATGAAGATGGCAGCGTGGACTACCCCACCCTGCGCAAATTAATCGACTGGCACATTGCAGAAGGCACCGATTGCATCGGCGTTGTGGGCACCACCGGAGAATCGCCAACAGTCAATGTACAAGAGCATTGCGAGATCATCCGCATTGCCGTGGAACAGGCGGCTGGGCGAGTGCCCATCATGGCTGGCTGCGGTGCCAACTCAACCGCTGAAGCCATTGAACTAGCCAAGTTTGCCAAAGGCGTGGGGGCAGACTGCCAATTGCAGGTTGTCCCCTATTACAACAAGCCGACCCAGGAAGGGCAATACCTGCACTTCAAGGCAATTGCGCAAGCTGTCGATTTGCCAATGGTTTTGTACAACGTGCCCGGCCGCTCCGTTGCGGACATGGCACACGACACCGTGCTGCGCTTGGCGCAAGTGCCCGGAATCGTTGGCATCAAAGAAGCCACCGGCAACATTGAACGTGCGCAGTGGCTTATTCGTGAAGCGCCCAAAGGTTTTTCGATTTACTCGGGTGATGACCCCACTGCCGTCGCACTCATGCTGTGCGGTGGGCATGGCAACGTCAGCGTATCGGCCAATGTTGCGCCAAGACTCATGCACGAACTGTGCGTTGCCGCGATGGCGGGCGACACAAAACGTGCCATGGAAATTCAATTCAAACTACTCCCCTTGCATAAAAATCTGTTTGTCGAGGCAAATCCGATTCCAGTCAAATGGGCCATGGCCAAACTCAATCTGTGCGGTGGGACGATGCGCTTGCCCATGACACCGCTGACTCAAGCCAATCACGCGGTGGTCGAAAACGCTTTGCGCGTCACTGGCCTGATCTGACAGGCACGGCCCTATCCATTACCCTAAGGGATACTTTTGTGAATCAATTTTCCAGACTTGCACTGCTGAGCCTTTCTTTGTCTCTTGCCGCGTGCTCGACACTCGATAGCGACAAAATCGACTACAAAGGCGCAGCTAAGGGCCCGTCACTTGACGTGCCCCCTGACCTGACCCAACTGTCCCGTGACAGCCGCTATTCTGTTCAAGGTGGTGCAGTCACCGCATCAAGCTTCAAAGCGGGTCAAACCAACCTATCGACAGCACCCATCGCAGTCACATCATTGAGCGATGTCCGAATCGAACGTGCTGGCAATCAGAGATGGCTCGTTGTGGACCGCCCCGCGGACAAGCTCTGGGGGCCAGTTCGTGACTTCTGGCAGGAAAATGGTTTTCTTCTCGCGATGGATCAGGCCAATTTAGGAATTATGGAAACCGACTGGGCCGAAAACCGGGCGAAATTGCCGCTGGACTTCATTCGTAATTCGATCGGAAAAGCGCTCGACGCACTGTATTCCACGGGTGAGCGAGACAAATTCAGAACCCGTCTTGAACGCAACGCCGCCGGGGGCACAGAAATTTTCATCAGTCATCGTGGCATGATCGAGGTGTACAGCACCGCACAAAAAGACACGACCATGTGGCAGCCTCGCGCGGCCGACCCCGAGCTTGAAACAGAATTTTTACGTCGATTGATGCTCAAGCTCGGCATGACGCAGGAGCAATCCAAAACACTGGTCGCTGCCAGCGTCACAAAAACCAGCTCGCGCATTGCGACAGTCAACGGGCAACCCGTTGTACAAATCGACGACGGATTTGACCGCGCATGGCGTCGTGTGGGCTTGTCACTTGACCGCACTGGTTTCACAGTTGAAGACCGAGATCGTAGCAAAGGTATCTATTTCGTCCGCTACGTCGAACCAGCAGCTGACAAAGTTGACCCCGGTTTTTTCAGCAAAATATTCGGTGGTTCAAAGTCCGACTCTGGCCCACTTAAATACCGCATTGCCGTCGTTAGCGAAGGGAATTCGACGACCATTTCCGTGCTTAATGTTTCCGGTACACCCGAGACATCCACCAATGCGCAACGCATTGTGAAACTCATCGCTGACGATCTTAAGTAAGTTGACTGCGTCCGCCGGGACGGTCATGCAGAGATTTGGCCGGTCAGTCTGCAAATGCTGGCCAGTTTTAGGCATCGATCCCGTCGTTTGTGAGCAACTCAGGCGTGAATCGCAGAGTAGGTCAGACCTCGACCTGACTCTGCGCGGTGGCTGAGCATCTGAAGCAGACAGTCGGCCCCGAACTTGTCAATGGGCAGGTGGCCACGTCTAGTGCCCTGCCAGAGAGAGTGACGATCCTGAGTTGACGCCTCTAAACCAACCCTGAATGAGCTGGTCGGGTAAACAAGTGTTTTTTACTCCCGTTTTGCTATGAAATATGTAGCTGCTCGCGCACGTTCTATATGCGCAAGGGGCTGATTTTATAGGTGAGATTTGGCGGCTCAACCAATCAACTCACAAAAGTTCAAGCTAGCGTCTTGACGGCATTTTGCAGTAACCCGCGAGAGAGTTTTGCGGGTTCTGTCACCAAGGCTTCACGTGGGTTTGCGATGCTTGTGAAGCGGCAAGTCGCCGTTGCACAAACTCAATGAAGTGAGGACTTTATGCGCAATCAAACCAACCCAACGAACGAAAACCGCTCAAGTGACGAATTGCCAGCCGAGCCGACTCAAGAGCACTACGAAACAGCCGGAGACCATCACCGCATGGCGGCACACCACTTTGCGATGGCTGCCAAACATCAACTGTCAGCGGCAAGCGCTGACGATGATCGCGACCATGAGGCCAATGTGCGCCACGCTTATCTGGCGCATCGCCACCAACTCAATGCTGTTCAGTACGCAGAAATCGCAGTGATGGACAACGTCCACCATGAGGACGAGCTCGAAGAAGATGGCGCGCTTAGCTGATTTTTCAGTGCATTGGACTGGGCTCTGGCCAAGCCAAGCCAAGCCAGTTTGAAACTGCGCTCCCGCTAACTTGAAAATGGACACAAACATCATGACATTGCATACCAATCGCCGCCGCTTATTGGGCGCAACCGGCGCCCTGGCACTTTCACCATGGAGTTTGGCTCAAGAGCCCGGCTCATCCAGCGGGAACACCCAGGTTTTCACCATTGCGCAAGTCGTGGACACATCCATTGCGCAGCAGGACGTGTCAAAGGACTTGATGATTGGTTCACGTGCAGCGTGGCAAGAAATCAATTCAAATGGCGGTCTGCGTGGCCTGCAAATTCGTCACGCCACCTTTGAAGTGGACGGCAGCCCGCAAAGTCTTCAGGAAGCCCTGCAGGCCATGAGTACTGACCGGCAATGCATCGCGATCAGTGCAACATCGGGCGAGCGTGCGGCTGTTGAATTGGTCACGCAGATGCGCAAGAAAAACCTTGGGATGGCCCACGTTGCCCCTTGGTTGCAGAACTCAACATTGGAGGTTGACAACCGCACTTTCCCGATCTTCGCCGCCCGTCAGCAACAGATTCACCACGCGCTTCGATTGCTGACCGACCAAGGCGTGCGTGAAGTAGGTGCCATTTACGCGACCGCTCAGGACTTTCGCCAGTACCGCGACGACATTGAACAAATTTCGCAAAACCTCAAGCTCAAACTCAAGACCTTTGAGCCGCAGGACGATCTTGGCCAGATGAGCCGCCGGCTCACGCCTGATACCCCCGCCATATTGCTGTTTGTTGGCGGTACACCAGAAATAATTTCGTTCCTTCAAGGCATCCAGGCGCAGCGACAGCGTTACATTGTGGCGCTGGCAGACGTCAATTTGCAAACGCTCAGCCAGTTGGGAGGCACCCACAGGATACCGATTGTTGGAACCCAAGTGGTGCCGGTCATGTCCAGCAGCTTGCCGATCGTTCGCCTGTACAAGTCCGTGCTGGCCAAGCGGTTTGATGAGCCGCCAACAGCCCTGGGACTGGCCGGATTCATTGCCGCGCGCTACACCTATAACGTGCTCAGCACTGTGGACGGCTCCATGACACGTGCCAATGTGCTGGCCGCGTTTCAGAAACGATCGTTCATGGACATCGGCGGTTACCACGTGAGCTACGGCAATTCACGCCAAAGCAATAATTTTGTAGCACAGAGCATGCTTACGGCTGATGGGCGAGTGGTCAGCTGAGATTTAACGGCGTTTCCGTATGCGCTATTGAATTCAGTTATTTTTCGCACACCGGACACCAAAGCGCAAATTTGAGAACTCTCAAATTTGCGCGTTCGTGTGCCTGATGTACTTACTGTGCTTGCAGTGCTTGATGCGTATGATTTGTCAAGGTTGCTCAGCAAGCTCCTGCATTTCTTTCATGGCCACACACAAAACCACAGACGACTGACGAAGTCTGTCACTCCAGTGCTTGGTTGGTGTGCCACGCTGCATTGCCATTTCCAGTTCATTGGTGATATTTTTCATATCTTCAATCAAACTGCCGACAACCGTGTGAAGTGTTTCAGAAGAAAACTTGTTTTCTGAAACGTTGTACATATTTTCATAGCTCATAAAATACTCCCAAATACCAAATTACGGTGAAATGCCGCCACCAAAGTATCTGTGAAGCACATTAAAGCGTGATGACAAATTACTTACCGTTTAGTAATTCTGCCGCACATAAAAAACCAATTTAATATATTAATTATTCAAGTGATGAAATTTATACCCATATATTTAAAATAAATTATTTTGCAACAGAAACTTTGTGCGAATTCGAGCGTCGGTCCACAAAGTAGCTGCTGCCCTCAATTTGTTTGGCACGCTTCTTGGCTTCAACAAGATTGCTTGATATTTCTGCTGGCGAACTGAATTCACCTGGCGCAACGCGGACCATGCCCGCTGACAAGCTGACCAAGCGGTGAAAAACTTCCACACCTTGGCGGTTGTTGGTCGTTAAACCACCTGCCAGAATATGCTGATCTGAAAAATAACTCAATATCTCCTGATCGAATCGTCGCAGGATCAATTGCACTCTCAGTTCCCAATCCATCGATGTGAACACAGTGACAAAATCATCACCGCCGACGTGACCCAAAAAGTCGTCTGATTCATCAAGGGCTGCTTTTAATATTTCAGCGGCCAGTTGGATAACCTCATCACCCGCCCGATACCCGTAGACATCGTTGTACGCTTTGAAATTATCCAGATCAAAGTAGCCGACCACAAAAGGTTTCATGGCGCTCAGGCAGGCTTGAATGCGCTGATCAATCGGGACATTGCCTGGCAGCAGGGTCAGCGGATTGGCATAGCGAGCAAATGATATTTGCTGCTTCGTCACGGCTTTGATGACATCTGTCAAATACCCGACACCTATGTATTTACCTTTTTCGGTCACAAAAAATCCATCTACCAGATGTCTGTCATTCATCATGGCCACTGCTTTTGACATGCCAAGCAATGATTCAGTCACATCGAACACCAGCGGGTCCGGATCCATGATTCTTGTACATGACCTGCGGCCTGTCAGTTCGTGAAAAAACCCTTCGGTGCCGCGCCTCAATATTTCTAGCGAGCGTAAAACACCAATAACGTGGTGATCTGCATTGATCACCGCAATGCAGTTCAAGGTCGGATCATCGTGAAACCTGCGAATAATCTCATCGCAATTCACACTCGCATCGACGGCAGGCATGTAATGAACAAATTGCCGGGCAACGATGTCTTGTCCATCATCATGTTCAAGCCAGTCAAATTGTTTTTGCGTACTATTTTTCACCATTTGAAGCAATCGGCATACTGTTTGCGAGTTTTCCAACGCATAAAAAGGGTCTGTGGACAAATTCGGTTGCCAGCATTTTTTCCAGTGCAGAAGCATCCAAAGGTGTGCAATTGCCAAGCGCTAATCAATGATTCAAATCCCAATCGATGTCAAGATTGTGGATTCGATATATTGAAAATTGATGACAAAAACGTCAGCCGCGTAGTGGAACGTGTGGTGGCGCGCGTAATGGAGCGCGCCAAGTTGCGGTTAGCTGTAACCCAAGGGCAGCGGAGCAGGCAGGCCAGAAAAAACCAGCTATTGAGTACTTTTACTCTTTAAGAGAGTGT
This sequence comes from Candidatus Rhodoferax bjergmarkensis, assembly GCA_016708345.1. Lineage (GTDB taxonomy): Bacteria > Pseudomonadota > Gammaproteobacteria > Burkholderiales > Burkholderiaceae_C > Rhodoferax > Rhodoferax bjergmarkensis. Next base: position 23,705 of record JADJFX010000002.1, on the reverse strand, counting down.
TCAAGTGTGGGCTCGCCTGCGCCACCCAATATTTAACAAAAAAGCTGACGGCCCTGCGTTTACCAGTTGGGATCGTCAAAGTAGGTTCCGTATTGTTCCAGCGCGGTGAGAATGATGACCGCTCCGGCATGCCGTTTGACCTTTTTTTGTTTGCCTTGCATCGCTTGTACACCCTCCAGAATTTGGGCAATCAGCACATGCAGTTGTGCATCAGCCTTGGGTTCGAGCTTGCACTGGGCCACGATGGTACCCACCTGCGCATTCACTTTGTCAGCCAGTTCATCATAAGCAGCCACCGTCAGCTTATTCTCGTGAATTGCATGCAGCGATGCCTCCAGATTTGATCGGATACTTTTCATGCCTTGGCGCAAGGGCTCATCGGTGGGCCACTTTTTTCCGTTGTCCAGCGCAAGTTTCGATGCGTGCCCTCCATGATGATGCGAAGCTGCACTGGTGGCAGCCCAGCCTGCGCCCGTCACCCCCAACGCGACTACAAAAGCTGCAACTATTTTCCAAATTTTCATCGTACCCAACATAACTCCTCCTAGTAAAACTGACTTGTCGAAATTGACAATAGAAATATATTAAATAAATCTTAAAACAAGCTTAACTGCCAAATCGATAATCCCTCAAATAAAAACCTCCAAAAAACCAAGTGGCGCATACTGGTTACATCATTTTTCCATCTTTACATCCCCTTCACTGAACTTCAACCAACGCTTTGGCCGCATGTAACATGCTTCACCATGAACATTGTTTTGAAGGAAAAATCATGAAAAGGCTATTCCTCTTGACGACAGCCATGGTCACAAGTAGCTTGTGCGCGGCGCAGGAGTTGGGCCGGGTCATTTCTACCACCCCGGTTGTTGAGCAGGTTGGCGTGCCACGACAGGTCTGCACCTCAGAGCAAGTCACAGTACAACGCCCCAAATCTGGTGCCGGCGCGGCCATGGGAGCCATTGCAGGCGGTGCAATGGGCAACGCGGTCGGGGCTGGTGCGGGCAAAGCGGCAGCCACCGCGGTAGGCATCTTGGGTGGTGCCATCATCGGCGACAACATTGAGGGTGAGCCCACACCGCATACACAAAATGTGCAGCGCTGCACCGTTCAAACTTTCTATGAAAGTCGTACTGTTGCATTCAATGTGGTCTATGAATATGCGGGCAAACAATATACCGTGTTGATGCCTCAAGACCCGGGCCCGACCATCAAGCTGCAAATTTCGCCGGTAGGTGCCATGCCGCCAACGCCGCCGCCGACCTATGCCACCACTGCCCCGCCGCCAATCTATGGGCGAGCACCTACTGTGGTGGTTCCCGCAGCCAACACAGAGTACTACACCCAGCCCTACTACACCCAGCCCTATTACCCTCCTGTCACCTTGCATCTGGGTTATGGCTACTGGGGTAGTTACCGATACCGCCACCACCACAGGCGTTAATCCTCCGAAAAATTGCCGGTAACCACGCCCCTCCACTGCAAGCCAGCGCTACTCGATGCGTGTGATGGACACTGGTTTGAACCCAAGGTCGGCCGCCTTGCCCTTGCGGGCGCGAGCAGCTCTGGCATTGTTCAGGCTGCGAATTTCCAGCGTTTCTTCACGCTCTTTTCCACCCCGCCCGGTGCCTTCAATTTTCACGCTGCGTGTGTAAGCGGCAGCGCCCGCCAGAGTGTCTTTGGCTTCCAGGTCAATGAGCGTCAGTCCACGACCACCATTGGCCATGGACTTGAGTTCACTCAGTTCAAAAGTCAAAATTCGGCCCCCGGTGGAGGCGCAGGCCACATGGGTGGCCGGGGCAAGTGGTGTCGCACCTGAACTACCCGAAACCGGTGAGGGACGGCACAATACCTCGCCATCGTTACAGGTCACAAAGGCTTTGCCTGCCTTGAGTCTGGAACTCATGTTTTCAACTGTCGCCATGAAACCGTAACCCGCTGAACTGCTGAGCAGCAGCACCGCATGGGCCGGGCCGGCAAAGTAGTACAGCAGTTGGGTTCCGGCTTCAAGTTCCAGCAAACTGGTAATAGGCTGCCCATCCCCCCTGGCACCTGGCAGCAGTGACACCGCGACGGAATACACACGCCCGTTGCTGCCAAAAGCGAGCAGCGTGTCGACCGTGCGGCACTCAAAGGCACCGTAAAGCGCGTCACCCGCCTTGAAATTGAACTCCATTGGCGCAGCATTGGCCCCGGCTTTGTCGCGGGCCCAACCTTTTTGCGCACGCACCCAACCTTTTTGACTGACCACCACCGTCACCGGTTCATCCACCACTTTGACCTCAAGAACCGCTTTTTTCTCGGCTTGAATCAAGGTACGGCGCGGGTCGGCAAAGGTTTTGGCATCCTGCTCAATTTCTTTGACCATCAAACGTCGCAGCGACGCGGGGTTGCCCAGAATTTCTTCCAACTTGCCCTGTTGCTCGCGCAACTCTTTGAGTTCCTGCTCAATTTTGATGGCTTCGAGCCGGGCCAACTGCCGCAGGCGGATTTCCAGAATGTCTTCGGCTTGCCTGTCTGACAGATTGAAGCGGGCGATCAAGGCCGCCTTGGGGTCTTCTGATTGGCGAATGATGGCAATCACTTCATCAATGTTGAGCAGCACCAGCTGCCGACCTTCAAGGATATGAATACGCGCCAGCACCTTGTCCAGACGGTGCTGCGAGCGGCGTTCCATGGTGGTCTGACGGAACTCAATCCACTCATTGAGCATTTGCCGCAAGGACTTCTGCGTGGGCCGACCGTCCAGACCAACCATGGTGAGGTTAATGGGCGACGAAGTCTCCAAACTGGTGTGCGCCAGCAAGGTGGTAATGAGCTCCTGTTGCTGAATCCGGCTCGTTTTGGGCTCGCACACCAGCCGCACGGGGGCGTCTTTGCTGGATTCATCACGTACCCCGTCGAGCACCGACAGCACGGTGGCCTTGAGCTGGTTTTGCTCCAGCGTGAGGGCCTTTTTTCCAGCCTTGACTTTGGGATTGCTCAACTCCTCGATCTCTTCGAGCACTCTTTGGGTGCTGACACCCGGCGGCAATTCAGTCACCACCAGTTGCCATTGCCCGCGCGCCAGCTCCTCAATTTTCCAGCGCGCCCGGCATTTGAGCGAGCCACGCCCGGTGCGGTAGGCGTCGGCAATATCGCCTGCCGGGCTGATGATTTGCCCGCCACCCGGATAGTCGGGCCCGGGGATCAAGGCAAACAATTCATCATCCGTGAGACCAGGCGACTTGATGAGGGCCACACAGGCCTGGGCCACTTCGCCCAAATTGTGGCTGGGAATTTCAGTGGCCAAACCGACTGCAATGCCGCTGGCCCCGTTGAGCAACGCAAAAGGCAAGCGCGCAGCCAACTGACGTGGCTCCTCGGTGGAGCCGTCGTAGTTGGGCGTGAAATCTACCGTGCCCTCGTCAATTTCATCGAGCAGCAAACCAGTGATTTTGGACAAGCGTGCTTCGGTATAACGCATGGCGGCAGCACCATCGCCGTCACGCGAGCCAAAATTACCCTGCCCGTCTATCAGCGGATAACGCTGGCTGAAATCCTGCGCCATCCGCACCAAGGCGTCGTAGGCAGCTTGGTCACCGTGGGGGTGAAAGCGTCCCAGCACATCGCCCACCACGCGGGCACATTTGACCGGTTTGGCACCCGTGTTGCCGTTGGCACCGCCAAAACCAAGCCCCATGCGGGACATGGAATACAAAATGCGCCGCTGCACCGGCTTTTGGCCGTCGCACACATCCGGCAAGGCCCGGCCCTTGACCACGCTAAGGGCATATTCAAGGTAAGCGCGCTGCGCATAAGCCGCAAGGCTGCTGGCATCGTCCCCGTCATCAGGGCTGTCGTTCTGCGGTAAGTCAAGTATCGAGGAGTCAGTCATATTCAGTAGATAGCGGGATCAGCTGGCCCGGTTTGCGCCTGCAGGAGATCGTCCATCGGTGCATCGACCTTGTCTGCAGCGAGCACGGGGGACTTCAAAAGCGCGTAATGGCGCATGACGGTTTTGACATAAGCCGGGGTTGTTTTGTTCTTGGGAATTTTGTTGCCCGCGCGCTTGACCGTGCCTTCGCCCGCGTTGTAGGCCGCCACCACCAGCTCAAGTCGCCCTGGAAAAAGATTCATCAGGTACCGCAGGTAACGTCCGCCCGTGCGCAGGTTGGTGCGCGGATCAATCAGTTTTTTCCTGATAGACCCAGACTTGTCACCAACCAAGCCGAAATTCACTGCGGTGGAGGGCATGATCTGCATCAAGCCGACGGCACCACCTGGCCCCACCGCTGAGGCATTGAATTTGGATTCGGTGGCGATCAGCGCCTGAAACAACGCATGGTCAACACCCAGCTCGCCAGCTACCTCCAGCACATGGTGCTTCACCTGTTGGTAGCCGGGAAACACATCGAGCATCGCCGTTGCTTTGGAGACGGCAGGCACAGCTGCGGAAGATTTTTGGGTTGCCAGTGGTTCGGAGTTCGCTTCGACAATCGTTGGGCAATGCAAACAAAGGTCGAGATGGCCTTGCATGCTGTTTAACACCGCGCAAAAGGCAGTTTGCTGCAAAAATAATAGCAAATAACCCAGTAGGAATGTGCGCAACATGCCAAAAACACCCCTCAAAAGGCGAACTCGACCACACGACGATTGCATCAGATATCCACCTCGACGGCATCGCCATGCAACTCCATCAGCTCGCGCCGCGCAGCCGCCTCGCCTTTGCCCATCAACTTGGTGATCAGGCTTTCCGTTTCCAAAAAGTTCATGGTGCCCAGTTGCACCGGCAGCAAACGGCGGGTGTCTGGATTGAGGGTGGTATCCCACAGCTGCTCGGCATTCATCTCGCCCAGCCCTTTGAAACGGCTGATGCTCCAAACCCCTTCGCGCACACCTTCCTTGCGCAGCTTGTCCAAAATGGCCGTCAGTTCACCTTCGTCCAGCGCGTACGCCTTGGAAGCGGGCTTCTTGCCGCGCGCGGGGGCATCCACCCGGAACAGGGGCGGACGCGCCACGTACACATGGCCGGCCTCAATCAGCTTGGGGAAATGCCTGAAAAACAGGGCCAGCAGCAGCACCTGAATGTGCGAGCCATCCACATCCGCATCCGACAAAATGCAAACCTTGCCATAACGCAAGCCGCTCATGTCAGGCGAATCATTGGGGCCATGCGGGTCCACCCCAATGGCCACCGAAATATCGTGAATTTCAGTGTTGGCAAACAACCGGTCACGCTCAACCTCCCAAGTGTTGAGCACTTTGCCGCGCAAGGGCAAGATGGCCTGACTCTCTTTGTCGCGCCCCATCTTGGCACTGCCACCGGCCGAATCGCCCTCGACCAGAAACACTTCGTTGTGGGCCAGATCACGGCTCTCGCAATCGGTCAGCTTGCCGGGCAGCACGGCCACACCGGAGCCTTTGCGTTTTTCAACTTTTTGACCTGCTTTTTGCCGACTTTGTGCCGCCTTGATGGCCAGCTCGGCCAGTTTTTTGCCGTATTCGACGTGCTGGTTGAGCCAAAGCTCCAGGCTGGGCCGCACAAACCCGGACACCAATCGCACGGCATCGCGCGAATTGAGGCGCTCTTTGATTTGGCCCTGAAATTGGGGGTCGAGGACTTTGGCTGACAACACGTAGTTGGCACGGGCAAAAACGTCTTCAGGCAACAGCTTGACGCCTTTGGGCAGCAGTGAATGAAGCTCAATAAAGCTCTTGACCGCCATGAACAAGCCATCACGCAAGCCGCTCTCATGGGTGCCACCCGCACTGGTAGGAATCAGGTTGACGTAGCTTTCACGCACCGGCTGACCGTCTTCGGTAAACGCCACGCACCAGGAGGCACCTTCGCCATCGGCAAAGGTGTCGTTCTGTGCATCACAAAAGCCATCGCCCTCAAACACAGGAATCACCAGCTCGCCACTGAGCGTTTGTGTCAAGTAGTCGCGCAGACCGCCTTTGAAAACCCAGGTTTGGGTTTCTTTGGCTTTTTCGTTCACCAGCGTCACCGTCACGCCGGGCATCAAGACCGCCTTGCTACGCAGCAAATGAGCCAATTGCGCCATTGGCAACGCCAATGTTTCAAAGTACTTGCCATCGGGCCAGACCCGCACGGTGGTACCCGACTTGCGATCACCCTCACCTGCCTTGCGGGCCACCAAAGGCTCGATGACGTCGCCGCCGGAAAATACGAGGTGGGCCACCATGCCCTCACGGTAGGTGGTGGCTTGCAGCCGTGTAGCCAAGGCATTGGTCACACTCACGCCCACACCATGCAAGCCCCCCGAAAAGCTGTACGCACCGCCCTTGCCCTTGTCAAACTTGCCACCCGCATGCAGCCGGGTAAAAACAAGTTCAATCACCGGTGCGTTTTCTTCTGGATGCAGCCCAAAGGGAATGCCCCGGCCATCGTCTTCAATGCTGACCGAACCGTCAAGGTGCAAGGTAACTTTGATTTTTTTCCCATGCCCCGCCAGCGCCTCATCGGCCGCGTTGTCCAGCACTTCCTGGATCACATGAAGTGGGCTGTCGGTGCGGGTGTACATGCCCGGGCGCTGCTTGACGGGCTCCAGGCCCTTGAGCACACGGATGGAACCTTCTGAATATTCGGGGGTTGGTTTGACTGCCATAAGGGGGGGCATTGCCCTTCGATTCATAATTAACTGTATAAACAAACAGTTTTATGCACTACACAAGCGTTTACTCGGGGTGACTGTAGTCGTGCATTCTATTTTCAGACCAAAGCCGCGCCTTCTTTGTCCACCCGTCAATGGTGTACAGTTGTACCTGTTTGCTTGTTCCGGCGGGGCTGTGCGCTCGGGCTTCATCTGCATCCGGGCTTCTCTACAAACGATCCTTTATAGGCTTGCCCTGCCGCACACAAGACGCCACTTGTTGTGGGCCAGACACGGTTTTTGTTCGATGAAAACGCTACAAAAACAGGAGCAACTTGGGCATGTAGAATGGGCGCAAGAAGCCTTTTTTATGGGTAAAAAGACAGAAGAAAAAACGTTGAAACAAAGTGATGTGAACTAGACTTTACAAGAGGCCGGGCGTAATGCCTGATGACAAGATCGGCCCCTGAAGCCAGAGCAGCCTCTGAAGCCACAAGTAAGCAGCTGTTCTGCCTATAAAAATCAAAAAACAAAGCATTGAGGAGTCAAGATGGAAGCACATCTCAACATATCTGCGGTGAAACAGCAGCTGGCAGGAAAACGGATTTTGATGACCGGAACCACCGGGTTCCTTGCCAAGGTTTTACTGGAAAAACTCATTCGGGACGTCCCCGAAATCAGCGAAATCTACCTTCTGATTCGCGGCAACGAGGCGCACCCCAACAGCCGCGATCGTTTTCAGCACGAGATTTTGCATTCTTCAATTTTCAAAACCTTGCGCAATGCTGATCCGGTTCAACTCGGCGTGTTTTGCGACAAAAAAATCCGCTGCATCACTGGCGAAGTAACAGAGCCAAATTTCGGGCTGACGATTGACGAGTTCAATAGACTTGTCGGCAAAATTGATATCGTTGTCAATGCTGCCGCCAGCGTCAATTTCCGTGAAGAACTCGATCAGGCACTGAAAATCAATGCATTGTGCTTGTTGACGATGACCAAACTGGTGAAACTGGCTGGCAATATTCCAATGATCCAGGTTTCCACGTGTTACGTGAATGGCTACAACCGTGGCGAAATGTACGAGGAAAACGTCAACCCCACCGGCAAATCAATACCGCGAAATGAACTTGGTTTCTACGAAGTCCAGCCTTTGATTGCCGAATTGCAACTCAAAATAGACACCCTAAAAAATGAGCACAAAGGCGATAAAAAAAGCCTGTCAAACAAGCTGATCGAACTGGGCATCAAAGAGGCGAATCGCTACGGCTGGAACGACACCTACACCTTTACCAAATGGATGGGCGAACAGATCGTGATGCGCGAACTGCAAGATGGCACCTTGACCATCGTGCGTCCATCGGTGATTGCGAGCACGCTGCGCGACCCGATCCCCGGCTGGATTGAAGGCATCAAAGTCTCCGATGCCATCGTGCTGGCTTACGCCCGGCGCAAGGTGTCTTTCTTCCCGGCCAAAACTGACGGCATTGTGGACATTATTCCGGTTGATATGGTTGCCAATGGCATTGTGCTGGCGATGACCGAGACCTTTTTGGCACCCAAACAGCAGCGCATCTACCAATGCTGCAGCGGCTCGCGCAACCCGCTGGTGGTGGGGCCGTTCATTGGTTATACGCTGGGTGAAGTCAGGCAAAACTATGAGCATTACGAAAAGCTGTGTCAGCACAAGCAGCCGGGTGCCTTTCATGCGATCAATCGTGAAGTTTTTTTGACTGCCATGTTCTGCGTGGAACTCATGGTCAGTTTCGTCAGCCGCATCAGCAAGTTGTTCGGTGCCAGAGGCATATCGAAAATCACCGATGCACTGAACGTGACGCACAATTTGTCAGTGATTTATTCGTTTTACACGTCACCGCACTATATTTTTCACAGCGACAAATTGCTTGCCTTGGCTGATCGTCTCAATGAAGCGGATCGTCAAATGTTTCCGGTTGACACGAAAATCATCAATTGGCCGCGGTATATCTGTGAAACACACGTGCCTAGCCTCAACAAGTACGGCATGAGGGACCGTCGTAAAGTCAACGTGCCGGGCTTGAATGTGTATGCCGATAGGGAGCGCCGCAGAGTACGTCCACCGGGTTTGAAAAAATATGTCCTGAAAGACAACCACCCTGCGCCCGTGATGCGGCCAAGCGAAAGCCTGAAGCAGACGCAGGGCAGGTATTGGGAGCACAAATAAGCGTTTAGAGTTAAGCGTTGCAGCTCAGATTTTGGCTTGGTTTGAGGTCAGCAGGCAGCAAATTACTCCTGAATTGATAGCTGCTTGCGCTTGATTGACGTGCGCCAGAGGCCTAATTCATCAAAATTCCTGCGGCAGCCGCGCCTGCAGCAACTGGGCGGGAATTTTTGGGTCATCAGGGTCGGTAACCAGGGTAAAAACCCACTCGCTGCCCTGTGTCTGGACGGCAACACCCTCCACTTTGGGAGCCCCTTGCAGCGGATGGATGCAGCGCAACTGACCGTCTGGCCCCACGATACCAATGGCCGAACCCACGCAGGCACCGTCCACGTAACTGTCATCCGTGCTTTCAGCCACGGCGCTGAACGCCCACGCCCCACCCTGCAAGGCGGTGCCATCGGTCAAACTCAGGGGCACCCCGTCCACATGGCCCAGTTGCATCAATTGCACACGCTTGGCCGCCGGGGGCTTGGGCTGCAAACCAGCCAGCCAGGGGGCGATTAAATTCCAGTCAAAGCGAATACACGCGCTATTTGAATCACCCTTGTTTCCGCGGTGCAGCAGCAACAACTCACCACTGAGCACAAAAGCACCTTCTATGTTCAGGTCTTCAAATCGCTTGCGCAGGGGCGCGTACAGCGCCGACAGGTCGACGACAGCCATGCGGCCATTGGGTGCGCCCTGTACATCAAGCGCCACCAGCACACCAGTTTCGCGCTGTGGCTTTGATCCCGAGCCCAGCGCCAGCAGCGCTCCGGCCGGGCAGCCCGGCAGCGGTGGCAACAAGGCCAGTGTTTCCAGGTCAGGCTTGGCTTTTTTGCGCTTGCCTTTGTCCCTGGGCAAGTCGCCCTCCAGCAGGCGCACCAGCGTGCCAGGCTCACCCACCGGCAGGTTGGCGTCAATATCGTCAAACACACCCAGGTGCAGTTCGTCATCCGCCACCACATACAGGCGCTGGCGCACCCGCACCAAGCCACTGGCTGCGCTCAGGTGTGCTTTGCCGTGCGGGTGCTGCAACGGGTCTAACTGCAAGGAGCGAATGAAATTTGCTTGCAGCCCAGGGGGTGAGACGACCATAATTTTCCTTTTGTTGAACTTGCCGCATGGTACAGACTTGAGCAGCCGGCAAGCAAATTGCTACTGTATTGATAGCTGCTCGCGCACAATCCACGTGCGGTATGGCCACTTTTTCTACACATAATGCCAGCCTATCTCTCATCCCCCATCACCACCACCCGGAGCACACCGCTGTGACCGCCCTCACCCTCACCTTTGTCAATGCGAATGTGCGCAGCGTTCACCTGCCGGACGGATCCCACGTGGGCAACCTCAAGCGAATTGGCGCACTTTGGAAATTCAAAGCCGTTGGCTATGACGCAAACGGCGACGTGGAGCCCGGCGGCGGCCCGTTCACCGACCGGCACAACACCACGTTTGCGCAGCCCGACTTGATTGACGTCAACGAACAGCTGGGTGCCAATAATTTGCCGGATTAGGGATGCAGAAATTGCAAATGTCACCTTTTATGGCGAGTGCTGACGGGATGCAGTGCTAGGCGCAAGACGCGAAGTTTAGCCAGCTAAACGAGCGGATTGCAACGACGCAATGTGCCCGCCAGTGCCGCCAGAAATGGGATATTTGCAATTTCTGCATCCCTTAGTAAAAATACTTGCCCCTGCCGACTGTGGGCTAGCTTGTGGATAAGCGTGTTCACAAGCGCCAAAAGCCACGCCAGGCTTGGGTTTGCCAGCGGTGCCTTGTTTTTAAGCAGTCGTTCAGGGGGTCGATTTACGCCATTCAAAGTGTGCTAAAGCGTCATCGTCATTGAACGCAGCTGTGAACTCAGATGAATCAGACGTGCCTGCGCGCAGATAATCCTGCGCCATGACTATTTCACTTTCTCTCTTTCCCCTGGGCTGGCAGCACTACCTGCTGGGCGGCCTGTTGATTGGCTGCGGTACGGCGCTGCTGTTTGTGCTGACGGGCCGCATTGGCGGCATGAGCACGGTGTTTTCCAGCACCTGGTCTTACGTGGTGCAGCGGCCGTTTTTCCAGCAAGCCCGGTTTGTGGAGTCGCGCGGCTGGCGCTTGGTGTATGCGTGCGGGCTGGTCTTGGGCGCGCTGGTGTGGTGGCTGGGTTTTGCCGGTGGCAAGCCCGAGGCCACGGCGGTCCCCGCCTGGCAACTGCTGGTGGGCGGATTTTTTGTCGGCTACGGCGCGCGCCTTGGCAATGGCTGCACCTCTGGCCATGGAATTTGTGGGCTGGGTTCACTACAGTGGCCATCGCTGATGGCGGTGCTCACCTTCATGGCAACGGCTTTTCTCACCGCCAATCTGTTTGCAAGGTGGCTGGCATGAAGGCGGCACGTTTTGTGGCGACGCTGCTGGCTGGCGCTCTGTTTGGTTTTGGTCTGTCTTTTGCCACCATGATCCGGCCCGAGGTGGTGCTGAGCTTTTTGCGCTTTCAGGATTTTGGCCTGATGCTGGTGATGGGCGGCGCAGTGCTGGTGGTTCTGTTGGCCTACAAACTGGCCCCGCGCTTGCTCAAGCGGCCCTTGTTCGACGCGCATTTCCACCAACACCCAAGCAGCTGGGGCCGCGATACCGCCGTGGGTGCAGCCTTGTTCGGCGTGGGCTGGGGCCTGTGCGGCGTGTGCCCGGGTCCGGCCATTGCCGCCTTGGGTACCGGTAACTGGAACTTGCTGTGGGCGCTGCTTGGCATTGCCTTGGGCGCGCTGGTGCAAGGGCTGCGGGCAAAATAAATTTTGATAAACTTACCCCGAATTACTGTGGGCCACATTGTGGATAAGTAGGCGCACAACCCGCAAAACCCGCGCCAGCTGGCGCTTTGCAGGCGGTGCCTCAAAAAGAGTCACTTTGCAGACGATTTCTTAGGGTTTGCCAATGAGGTCGAAACATGTGGTAGCGAATTTTGCAACCTGCTATCGCAAAAATAGCCCCCCGGAAGCGTTCAAAATTACACCCGAATTCTGTGCAGTACTTTGTGGATAACTTTGTTCATAAGCCGCAAAACCCGCACCAGGACTGGCTTTGCGCAGGGTGCCTTCAATTCGACCACTGCCTGTCCACCAAATTGCCGACTCCGTCAGCTTCTGGGGCATGCGTGAGGCTCGGGCGCAGAACTATACTTACCGAAAAGTTGAACCAAGGAAAATCAATGCTACGCCGTCTGTTTATTGCCGTTTCGGCAGCCTTTTTGCTTTCGCTTTCGTCTGGTTGCTCCACAACAGATGTTGTCAACTCGGCATTGCGCCTAGAGCAAAGAATTTCGCACCTTGAGCGCAAAACCATTCAGGTGGGCGACCACGAAGTTGTCTATCTGGAAGGCGGCCAGGGCCCCGCCATGGTGATGCTGCACGGCATCACGGGTGATTCCGACAACTGGGTCCGCTTCGCACGCCACTACACCGACCGCTACCGCGTCATCATCCCCGACTTGCCAGGCTTTGGCGAAAGCAGCCGGATCAACAGCGCGAGCTACAGCATTCCGGCGCAGTCTGCGCGCCTTGTTGAGTTAATGCGTTTGCTGGGGGTGAAACAATTTCATCTGGTGGGAAATTCGATGGGCGGCTACATCGGGGCCTACTATGCGGCCCATCATCCGCAAACCGTTTTGTCGCTGGGGCTGTTTAATGCCGCGGGGGTCGATGCGCCAACCCAATCGACCTTCATGAAGGAGCTCCAGGCCGGCAACTACCTGATGCTGCCTGCCGACCGCGAGGATTTCAACCGAATTTTGAAAATGGTGATGGAAGACCCACCGTATATTCCCGGCTTTGCGCGCAATGTACTGGCCGACAAAGCACTCAAGCACCGCGAATTCAACCGCAAGGTGTTTGACGAACTCAAACAGCAGCAGCTTGATCTGGCACCCTTTCTGCCCAACATCACTTCACCTACCTTGCTGCTGTGGGGCGAACGGGATCAGCTCATTGACGTGAGCAGCATCCCCGTATTCCAGCGCCATCTGACCTCCAGCAAAACCACGGTGTCGATCTTGCCGAAAATCGGCCACCTGCCCATGCTGGAGCAACCCGCCGAAACAGCCAGACGTTACAACGAGTTTCTTGGCCTGTAAAAGGTTTCGCGCACCCAGCACAGGCCCTGCCAGCATTCACCCCGGGGGGTAATGCTTGGCGGTTTTCTTATTTGGCTTGTGCCCGATTCAGGCCGCTTTCAGCCGTTTTTCCATCCAGCTTTGAATGTCGCCAAAAATTTTGTCGCGATTGAGCTCGTTGAAATTTTCGTGGTAATTGTCGGGATACAGATGACAGTCCAACAGCTCGGGCTTGATGGTCTTGAGCATGGCCTGTGTTTCTTGCGCGTTGGCCAGTTTGTCATCCCCCGCCAGAACAGCAAACACGGGGTATGACCAAGCACCGAGCTTGCCCACCAAGGCTGATTGCGCTCCCAACAGTGATGCGGCAAACCGGAAAGAAACCTCGGTGGCCCGAATATTGTCCTTTTCATCCGCATAGTGACGTGCGGTAATGGCCGGGTCGTGGGTCAATTGATGCGTCAGAGATTCCAGCGGCACCTTCATCTTGGGAAATGCCTTTGCCAAGTAATCTGAAAACCACACCAATACCTTGGAGACCTTGACGGCATTGACAAAATACGGCGACGACATGATGAAGCCTTTGATGCGGCGATCATTGGCAAACCGCCCCAAGCCCAGGTGGGCTGCAATCAAGGCCCCCATGGAATGGCCCATGATGAAAATGGGCAGGTCGGCAAAATTGACCTTGACCCACTTCAGCATCAATTCCATGTCTGCCAGGAAAGTATCGAAACCGGGAATGTCAACGCGTTTCTTGCCATCGTGGCCACACATGTCAAAGCTCACAGTGGCAATGCCTTGCGCTCTGAAATACAGGGCCGGGGTCACATAGTCGCCCGCATGCGCCATGCCGCCATGAATGGCCACAATGACGGCTTTGGGCTGCTCTGGCGACCAGATATGAATGGTGCGCTCGATGTGGTCGCTGCACTTGAGGCGCGCCAGTTTGTCTTCGGAAAATCTCATTTTTTGTCTCTTGGATATTTTTGGTGTGAAGCTTGCAGTTCGCCCCATGATTGATCAAAAACAACCAGAAACAATCAAAAACGAACAACTTGGTATTCTACAGAACTGCTTATGTTGAATTAATACTCATAAACACGAACCTCAGAATTACCGCGATCAACACAAGCGGTGCCTGTGCAGTTCATGCAGTTCATGAAGGCAAGGCCGGTGCCCGGCCTTGCCATGCTGCTTATTCTTGAACCACGGGCGGGGGAATATCGATGCGGCTGGCACGCCCGATGGCGCTCTCGATCATTCGGTTCAGCTTGTCAGCGGCACCCGTCACAGCCTGGTGCAAATTGTCTTCGTGGTGGGTGACTGCCATGGGTGGACGGCCTTGCAGGCGGGCCTCAAGCATGCAGCGCTTGTCGCTCTTGCCGCCCTTATGGCCATTTTCTTCACTGAGGTGAACTTCAACGCGTGTGATCTGGTCAATATGCCGACTCAGAGCGGTTTTAACTTCGCTGCTTGCCCAGGTCACCAGAGATTCGTGGCCGTCGATGTGATGATCGGTATGAACTTGAACTTGCATCTTGTTTCCTTGTGTGATGGGTAACGACCTGTGCGTCGTGTGGTTTAAAACTGGCTTGTTCGTACAGAAGGCCGCTTGCCACGCATTCGACATTTCGACGAATTTTTCGATCCGGAACACGATCCCGGAAGTGGCACCAAAAGCATTATAGGAACGTCAACATTCACAAAGCTTCCAAGCTAAGGGCAGGTTGCGGGCAGGTTGCTGATATTGCCATCTTGGCTACCCAAACGCCCTTGCCGACTGGTTTACACTGTTTTTTCCACTCCATGACAAATCCCTATGAACACACCTGAAAAATTCGTTTACGTTTTTGGCAGCGCTCGCACCGAAGGTGCTGCCGCCATGAAAAATCTGCTGGGCGGCAAAGGGGCCAATCTGGCGGAAATGTGCCGCCTGGGCATTACCGTGCCCTCGGGTTTTACGATCAGCACCGAGGCCTGCACCGCCTTTACCGAGCATGGCAAGGAACGTGTGCTCAAGCTGATTCAGGCCGAGGTGTTGCAGGGCGTGGCCTTTGTCGAGCAAGAAATGGGCAAAAAGTTTGGCAACCCCAGCGACCCCATGCTGCTGTCGGTGCGCTCGGGCGCGCGCGCCTCCATGCCCGGCATGATGGACACTATTTTGAACCTGGGCCTGAACGATGAAGCCGTGCAAGGCCTGGCGCGCAAGGCAGGTAATGAGCGGTTTGCGTGGGACTCTTACCGCCGTTTTATCCAGATGTATGGCGATGTGGTGATGGGCCTCAAACCAGTGTCCAAGGAAGACCACGACCCGTTCGAAGTCATCATCGACATGGTGAAGGAAAAACGCGGCGTCAAGCTGGACACCGAACTCAATGCAGATGACTTGAAAGAGCTGGTGCAGCGCTTCAAGTCGCTGATTCGCGCACGCATCGGGCGCGATTTTCCCACCGACCCGTGGGAGCAACTCTGGGGTGCGGTGTGGGCCGTGTTTGAAAGCTGGAACAACGAACGCGCCTGTGTGTACCGTGAGCTCAACGACATCCCGGCCTCCTGGGGCACGGCGGTGAATGTGCAGGCCATGGTGTTTGGCAACCTGGGCGACAGCAGCGCCACGGGCGTGGCCTTCTCGCGCGATGCTGGCACTGGCGAAGACCTTTTCAACGGCGAGTTTTTGGTCAACGCCCAGGGTGAAGACGTGGTGGCGGGCGTTCGCACGCCGCAGCAGGTGTCGCTGGTGGGTTCGCGCCGCTGGGCCGAACTGGCCTTGGTAAGCGAAGAAGAACGCCGCAAAAACTATCCGTCACTGGAAGAGTTGATGCCTGAGATTTACCAGCAGTTGCTGCACGCGGAAACCACCCTGGAGAACCACTTCAGGGACATGCAGGACATGGAATTCACCATCCAGGAAGGCAAACTGTGGATGCTGCAAACGCGCAATGGCAAACGCACCGGCGCGGCCATGGTACGCATCGCCATGGAGATGCTGGGTCAAGGCATGATCGACGAGAAAACCGCGCTGCTGCGCGTCAGCCCCGACCGGCTCAATGAGTTGCTGCACCCCATTTTTGCGCCCAAGGCGCTGAAGGCGGCAAGCCCGATTGCGCGCGGCCTGCCCGCCTCGCCCGGCGCGGCCTCCGGACAGATTGTCTTTCACGCCGATGAAGCAGAAACCTGGGCCAAACAGGGCAAGGCCGTGATTCTGGTGCGCCAGGAGACCTCGCCCGAAGATTTGCGCGGCATGAGTGTGGCCAAGGGCATTTTGACCGCCCGTGGCGGCATGACCTCGCATGCGGCCGTGGTGGCGCGCGGCATGGGCAAATGCTGCGTATCAGGGGCCGGTGCCGTGCATGTGGACCCCAAGGCCCGCAGCATGACGGTAGGCGAGACCACCTACTTTGAGGGCGACTGGATTTCTCTCAACGGCTCCACCGGCGAAGTTTATGTGGGCCAGATTGCCACCAAAGATGCCGAGCTCAGCGGCGACTTTGGCGCCTTGATGGCCTTGACCGACCGTTACAAACGCCTGGAAATCCGCACCAATGCCGACACGCCCGACGAGGCCATGGTGGCGCGCAACTTTGGTGCCTCCGGCATCGGGCTTTGCCGCACCGAGCACATGTTTTTTGAAGGTGAACGCATCGTGGCTGTGCGCGAGATGATTCTTGCCGACGACGAAGCGGGCCGGCGCAAGGCGCTGGCCAAACTGCTGCCCATGCAGCGCAGCGACTTCGAAGGCTTGTTCCGTGAGATGAACGGTCTGCCCGTTACCATTCGCCTGCTTGACCCGCCGCTGCACGAATTCATCCCCCACGACGAGGCCAGCCAGCGCACCATGGCGCAGGAAATGCGCGTGCCACTGGGCAAAATCAAAATGCGCGTGGAGGAGTTGCACGAGTTCAACCCGATGATGGGCCACCGTGGCTGCCGTTTGGGCATCAGCTACCCCGAGATCACCGAAATGCAGGCACGCGCCATTTTGGAAGCCGGGCTGAACGTACAGGCACAAGGCATTGCCGTGAAGGCCGAAATCATGGTGCCGTTGGTAGGCACCGTGCGTGAATTCGATGCACAGGCAACCGTGATACGGCGTGCCGCAGCTGCCGTATTTGCCGAACGCGGTGAAACCTTGCATTACATGCTGGGCACCATGATTGAAACCCCGCGCGCGGCCTTGATTGCCGACAGCATTGGCAAACAGGCCGAATTCTTCTCCTTCGGCACCAACGACCTGACACAGATGACGCTGGGCTTTTCCCGCGACGATGCGGGTAAATTCTTGCCCGACTACCTCAAAAGCGGCATGTACGAGCACGACCCGTTCCGTTCCATCGACCAAAAAGGGGTTGGCCTGCTGGTCAAAATGGCTGTCGAAAAAGGACGCAGTGTACGGCCCGACATTGAGGTAGGCGTGTGCGGCGAGCATGGCGGCGACCCGGCTTCGGTGGCGTTCTTCCACCGCGCCGGGCTGGACTACGTGAGCTGCTCGCCCTACCGTGTGCCAATCGCCCGTTTGGCAGCTGCCCAAGCGGCAATCGAGGGCTGACCCGGTTCACTTTCAGATCACCAGCAAACAACTCCGACCGGCCGCAAGGCCGGCTCCATCCACGGCAGGAACAACTGTGCAAAGCAAGGCCAGTCTTCTCAGCTTTTGCTGGTAAAAAATATGACGAAATAGGGCTTTTGCGCACGTGGAATGTGCGCAAGCAGCTATCAAAGTAATAGCAAAATGCGGTCAAAACCTGGCCGTTTTGCCTTTTCACCACAGCTCGGGGGTCATAAGGCCGGAACAGGACTGCACCCGAGCTACTGGGATTGCATCAGACGGGCTGCCTTGAACTTGTCGTGCAAGAACTGCGAATGGTTCAGGAACGCCTGCGCATCTTGGGAGGCCAGATCTTCGCCGAGCTGCGCCACTTTGTGGCTAAGGTCGTCCAGTGTGGTGTTGAAAGTGTCCTGCGCAGTTTGGCCATTGCCAAGCACTTTGGTCATGGCGAACTGCTGGGGGATGGACAGGTAGGTCTTGAGCGCATCGGGCAGGTAAGACAAGGCAATGTGGCGGGCGTGAAAGCTCTCCTCCAACGACAATTCCCCTTTGCTGCGCTCCCACTGGTCGAGCAGAATGGTCAACTGCTTGCACAAGTCCAGCACCTTGGTCTGCAAGCTGGGGGGCAAACGGCCCTGCGGGTTGTAGTCCACCAGTTGGCGCACGGCATTCAAGGCGTTGACCATGCTGGTGCGGGCATCACCTTCGTCTTCAAATTCAAGCGATTCCCACGGGTCACCCGACAGGCTGGGAAAACCAAACCACAGCCCTCCCACGCCAAAGCCTGCGCCGTAACCCAGCAGGGCCAGCACCGCCCCACCCCATTGCGCCAGACCCACGCTGCTGAGCACCAGCGCCACGGTGGACAGCCCCACGCCGCACCAGTTGGCGGGAGATTGAAGGAATCGGCTGATCTTGTGCATGCGTCAGGGGTAGCGCTTATTGGTAGGCCCGGATGTCTTTGAACACACTGTACAGCGAGCTCTTGCGGGCATCGAAGGTGCGCCCGCCAGTGGTGGCAACCAAGTCCTTCAAGGCGGTTTCATTGGCTTCGCCGAACAACACCATGAAGACCGGAATGGCACGCACGTCTTCAGGCAGGGCCGCGTAGGCGGCTTTGAATTCGGCCAGACCGCGGCCTTTGTTGACCTCGCCATCGGTAAAGGCCACCACAGAGTATTGGTAGCCGGGGTTTTTCTGGCGCTCGGTGTTCATGGCGGTCAGCGCCTGGAGTACAGCGTCATACAGCGCTGTGCCACCGTTCATTTGCAGGCTGTCGGCAAAATCGCGCACCTGGCCCAGCACCTTTTGCTTGCCGTCGGAGTCGAGCTGGGGTGACAGGCCCTTGCCCGTGCCAGAAGCTTTTTGCACGCCCGGCAACTGAAAGAAAACCGCCGGGTACACCTGTTCAGAAAACGGCAGCATCCAGACTTTTTCGCGGCTGGTCAGCCGTGCGATGCGACCGGTCAGGGAGGCGTCATCGCCCGCTATGTATTGCAGCGCTTCCACCAGCTGCTGGCGTCGGCCATTTTGAGCCATGCTGCCGCTGATATCGAGAACAAAGGTGGAGGCAATCGGCGTGCGAAACTCATTGAGGTAGGCATTGATCAGGCCATCGGCCAGCGCCCGGTCGGTGGAAAACGGCAATTCAACCAGCATGCTGCCCTGTGCAAACAGGCTAGATTGGGCTTTGGCGACATCAGCGTTGACGGGCCGGCGCAAGGTGGTCTTGGCCAGCCAGGTCTGGGCCGCGTCACCCTTGAGGTAAGCCACCACCTTGAGGTACTGCTCGCGCTTGCTGTCATTGAGCAGCATCAGCGGATAGTCGGCAGTGGCAATGCCCTCGTGGGGGTAAATCAGCGTGAGTTTTTCCTTGAGTTTGCCGGACTGGTTGAGGGACAGCAGCCAGCTTTCGTAATTGATAAAGGCGTTGACGCGGGTGTTTTGTTGCTCAATGAATTTTTCACTGAGGTAGGTGCTGTTGTCGCCGACCAGCTTGTAGCCTTTGATGAAGCCGCTGATGGCGGCGCGGTCCACATCGGCGGCGTTCAAGGCCTCGGACTTTTGGGCGGCGGACGCCACCACACCCATCAAGGCCATGAAACCCTGGTTGGAGGTGGCGGGGTTGGACAGGGCGTATTTGAGCTGGCCGCTTTGCGCGGCTTGGGCAATGACATTCCAAGTGACTTTGCTGGCCACTTCGGGCTTGTCCCAGCCCAGAACCTTGGCCTGGCTTTCGCTCACCCCCACCACCACGGGGGAGAGCATGATTTTTTCCTGCAGCTTGACTCTGGCCTGGCCCTGTGGGTCAGACAATAGATACTTGGCATTGGCAAACCAGGCCGCGTCTGCATTGGCCTTGCCGGTCTGCACGGCTTCGGTGCTCTCCATGGTGCCGCCAAATCTGAACTTGAGCTTGACGCCGGTGGCTTGCTCCACCATTTGCTCCAAAGGCTGGGCGTCTTTCAAGTCACTGGTGGCCAGCACGGTGAAGGCTTCTGCCATGGCCGATGGCGGCGGGGCGGATTTGCTGGAGTCAGTCTTTTTTTCACTGCAAGCTGCCAGGCCGATCAGCACCAGCAGCAGCAACAAGCTCCATCGTTTCAGGTTCATGTGTTTCATGGCATCTCCAGTTGCTATTTAGCCATCTCGTTCGAGATAACTTCAATCATTTCACCCATCATGTCAAAGCTGGGCGGGTCAATCACCTGCGTCAGGTGTTCCTGCACGGCCAGGTTCACGGCCTGGGTGGCCTGCACAAAATGCGCACTCTCGGCAATGCGAAAACCAAAATCCACCGCCAGGCGCTGCAGTTCGCGGTGGGTGGAAAGAAGTTCGCCCAGTTTTTTGGCGTGATCATTCAGCGCCACCAGCACCACCTTGTTAAACAGCGTGGGCTGGGGGTACAGCAGCACCATGCCTGCGCTCAGGCCCTTTTTGACAAAGGCGTGGCTCACGATCTGGTTCTCATAGATAAAGGCCATGGGCGTTTTGCCAATGCCGATGGAGACATAGTCGTCAAAGTTGCCGTTGACATAATTTTCCTGGTAGCCCTGGCGCTTGAACAAGCCCACCACGTTTTGGGCAGCCTTGCGTGCGGTGTCACGGTCCGTCACGATTTCGCCACCGTTGACGACGTAGGTGGTGAGTGCGAGGTACATGGCGGCAGAGTTGCTCTTGCGCACGTCGGTGGTAGAGACCAGCACGCTTTTGTTCACGTCGTAGGCCTGGGCATCTTTAAGGTCTTTCCAGCGTTTTTTATCCAGCATGGTTTGCGTCAATTTGGCCAGGTCCACATTCCACACGCCGCTACTGACCTCCTTGGCCATGCCGTTGGCGGCCAAGATCTGGGCAATCGGTGCCCAGGACGCGATCACCAGCGGCGTGTAGATGGGGGAGTAAACCGCGGTAGGAATGTTGGCCTTTTTGGCGGCATCGCCAATCTGGTTGGCTGCGACCACGCCCGATGAGAAAAAGAAGTCAGGCGTCTGGCCGGGCACCACGCGCGCCGCCATGTCGCGTGATCCCATGCGTTGCACCTTGAGTTTGAAGCCGTTCTCCAACAACAGCTTTTGCACGCGCGGGTCCTGAAAGTAGGGTTCCACATCCACCGCAATCAAGCCGCTCAGCTCCTGCACCGGCACTGCGCCGGTGAGCTTGCCCGCCAAGCCTGTCAAAGCACCACCCGTCTCTGGCGCGGCCTGGCGCCCGGTCTGGTAGATGGAATAGAAAGCTGCTGTGCCAAAGGCCGCCAGCAGCGCCGCCGTGATGATTGCTTTGCCTGCTTTGTTCATCGGCGCAGTATCGCGCAAAACCAGGCGTGAAACCATGTCAGTTTGAAGACGCACGGAAAGGCTACCTTTGCAGTTTGCAGGCAGGGCAATGCTCTCCATTTTTCAGTGCGCATGCCGATAAACATTCCAAGCCCTTCGGGCTGACTACCCGCCTAATTCCGTTTCCAGATCGATGCGACATTAGGCGCGAAGCCGTAGACAGTGCTGTAGCGTGTCCCAGAGCATCTGCCGATGCTCTGGGAGGGCAAGGCGAAGCAACAACATGTCGGATTGATATGGAAATGGAATAAGGAGTGATTCAAATGGACGCGAGCATCAACCTCTTTCTTTCGCAACGCGAGTTGGCCAAGCGCTGGGGTCGAAGCGAGTCCGCAATTGGATTGGCCAGCTCTGTTGGGGTTGGTCCACGCTATATCAAGGTGGATGGCGAAATCAGGTACCCGGTGGACGAAGTACAGATATATGAGCGCGCTTGCCTGTTTTTTGACCCGGCTGAAGTAGCGCTCCAAACGCTCAGCCATTGAAAAGGTCAGGACAAACGCTGCGCCGGGGTGTGGCAGCGTTTCCTTTTGGATGGCTACTGGCCCGCAGAGTACTATGCGTGTCGCGCGAGGCTTCTTGCGTGAATTGCCGCTACTTTCCAAGTTATCCATAAAGTTTTATCCATGAAACACTCTGTCCACCTTGGCACGCTGTGCCTTGCTTTGCTGTCTATGTCTTGCTGGGCTGACGATGGCCCTCGCTTTGAAAAACCCGAGGTCGCGCCGGTTGGTGGTTTTATTGAGGTGGTTGACCGCGTGATGTCAGTGCCCTGCAAACGCTGGGAAGTGACCGAGCCCAACACAGATGGAATGATGATCACCCAGTGCAAGAATATGTTCATGCATTTTTCGGTGGACAACGATTTCAATCCGATCAAGGTCGTCACGGCCGAGGGCAAATTGATCGTCGATTACAAACCCTATTACCCATTGCTCGCTTTTCCGCTGGAAGTGGGCAAAAAATGGTCTGGAAAGTACACCGGATTCGCCACGTCAGAGGATGCCAAATGGGACGGCAGCGTGAGCTGCGAAGTCAAGGCGTTTGAAAAGGTCAAGGTGGTTGCGGGTGAGTTCGATGCATTCCGGATTGAGTGTCTCGACAACTGGAGTGCAATGTTCTTTTTCAGTGGAACCATCCATACAACCCGCTGGTATGCGCCCGAAGCAAAGATGATGATCAAGGATGTTGGTGACAACAGCAAGTGGGACATGGAATTGGCAAGCATTGGCTTGCCCGCAAGCCCCCTGGCCAATCCGCCAGCGCGCTGATGGTCTCGAAAGCAAGCTCAGGGCTGTTGTCACGGGCCGTCATTTCACAACACCAAAACTGCGAATTAATGCACAGTTTTCTGACTGGCAACAATCTGTAACAACCGTCGCAGTATGTGTGAATTTGTTCCTTAGCTGATCCACCTAGGTACTTCTCCCATCTCGCATCTATTTCAATGCTGTGCGCTTTGTTTGCGTGCCGACAAGTTGAAAAGTGAGCAGGAGATGCATATGAATCTGAAAAAGAAGGCCGTTGTCTATGCCACCGGTGAGCGAGGGGTGTATGTCGGGCGCTTGGAGCGCTGTTTCAAGCGCACTAACGTTCCTTCTACTTTGCTGGTGTCGCTGGAAGACGAGCTTGAAATGGTGGACCCCATCCGGCGTGACCGAGTGAAATCAAAGAGTTTTCTGATTCCGGCCGGCATGAACCTGGAGGTGGATACGCATGGGGCCAATGTAGCGCTGTTTTTTCTCGATGGGACAGGCAAAGACCTCGCCCGCCTGACATCGCTGATGCACGCGGCTCTCCCGATGGAAAATCAACACTGTTTTGCGGGAATCAAGGGCGAGTCTGAGGTCATTGAGTTTGCCAACATTTTGCGCGACCAAAGACCCTCGCTGGCAACTGCCGAGCAAATTGTCAATGAGTGGCTGGACCACCCCTCGCGTCAACTGGCAGACCCCGATCCGCGCATTGTCCGGGCCGTTGAATTGATCAAAAATCACCACAACCAGAACGTTTCTGTCGAGTGGATCGGTCAACAGGTAGGCCTCTCGGTGCCCCGACTTTCCCAGTTGTTCAAGGACGTGGTGGGAACGCCGATTCGGCGGTTTCGTCTGTGGCACCGCGTTTTTGTCGCGGCATCGAGGTCTGGCAAAGGTGCAGAACTCACAGAGGCTGCGTTGGCTGCCGGGTTTACCGACTATGCGCAGTTCTCGCGCACCTACCGTCAACTGGCAGGGGGTAATCCATCCGATGCGCGCAATAACACGCAGATCATGGTGAAAGGCTATGCCTGATATGGTTGTATTTCAAAATGATTCGCAGCAAATAGGGTGGCCTTTATGAAAGTAAAACAGACTTTAGTGGCCGCCGCCCTTGCGCTGGCCTTCAATTCGATGGCGGCTTCCATTGATGTTGATGGCATCAAAGTCGAGGACAAAACCACAGTGGCTGGCGT
>JADJFX010000001.1 GCA_016708345.1 Candidatus Rhodoferax bjergmarkensis | reverse complement strand
GGTAGCTCGGCATTGCGGCTGGATGTCTATACGCGAACGCTTGATTTTGACAGGGCGGCGCGCGCGTCATGTAAGGACAACGCTTCGCCCGAAACCCGCAATATCCTTCAGCGCTACAGCGATGGTGTGAACGTTATCTGGCGCAAGGGCCGATGCCAGCCGATGTCAAACTTGCCGGGTTCGGGCAGCAAGCTTGGAAGCCGACTGATTCATCGGCAATTGGTGCCTTCACCAGCTTCATATCATGGCCCAGAACGCACGCAGGGAAATTGCTTTTTGCGTCTGGCGCAAAAGTCGGGGTGGACAAAGCTGCATGGTTGATCCCCGATCTATCCCGACGAGCCTCGCCATTTGCAGAAGCTCGTGGGCTTCGCTGGCCTAGACCTTAGCGGCTGCGTCCGGAAATAACTCAGTCAAGTTGACGGCATTCAGGAGGAACTTCAAAGCCTCGGGCGTCACCAGTTTGGCGGCATCGAACAACCGGGCGGTGCACAAACTAAAGACTCGCTGCGTTGCGGGGATCGTTGCCAATGACACCATTACGGCAATGGCGATGCCCTCGCTGTTGCAGCACGTGAACGTGAAAAGCCCCAGTTTTGCAATGGCTGGCGTCACAGTTCCAGGGTCGGGGGGATTTGCAGCGGGCTACAACGGCTATATCGGGTGGGGCGTCACCATGGTCATGGGCGATAACCAGGACATCTACCTTGAAAAGCTCAAACGCATCGACGGCAAATTGCATTACCCCGTACCAAGACGCGGGGCTACCCCTGCACCGAGCGCCAAAGCGTCTTTCGGGTTAAAGGCGGCAAGGACGTGACCGAGACCCTTTACGCCACCGGGCATGGCGTCTTGATCAATCAGACCCTCAAGGGCTCGGCTAATAGTTTGCTGTCCCGTCGCAATTGGAGACCGGTTATGGCATTGCGTTGCAGACAGCCATGTTTGAGCCGGACCAGTCCGCAGAGGCTTTGATCAAGCTGATGCAATCGAAAACGGCCAAAAGAAGCCTTGGACCTTGGCAAACAAGTGCGCTTCATGCCTCTTTGAATCTGGTGATCGCCGACCGCGACAACATTGGCTGGCAGGTGACGGGGCGTTATCCGATTCGGGCAAAAGGGGCTCTGGCTTGCTGCCATCACCTAGCTGGACGGGCAGGAGTACGACTGGCAAGGCTTTCTGGATCCCGCAGCGCACCCCTCCAGCTACAACCCGCCCAGGGCACATTGGCACCGCCAACCGCAACACTGCCTGCAGAGGAATCGCACAAATTTAGCACCAGTTGGTACGCCCCGGAGCGCAGCGAATGTGTCCATCAGCCGCTGGCGGCCAATTCCGCACACACCACAGAATCGAGCATCGCCATGGCAGCCTCGACCAGCACCCCGTGCTGGCCAACAAATTACGCGTATGCACTAACATACGGTCCGCCAACAGCGGCGCGTTGAACGACGCCATCGTTAAATCCAGACGCCACCGCCCGATCCCGCTTTAGCCAGCGAGGCGAGCGGCGTGCTGCAGACATTCGACGGCAATCTGACGAAGCAACTTCGGGCGTAGCTGGTTTACGGTGCATTCCTGCACAGCGCGGCTTTGCGCATTTTTGGCGATGAACTCGGGCCACGTGAAGGTGACTTATGGCACGCTTTCTGGCCGCCAATGCCGT
Source organism: Candidatus Rhodoferax bjergmarkensis (assembly GCA_016708345.1). Taxonomy (GTDB): domain Bacteria; phylum Pseudomonadota; class Gammaproteobacteria; order Burkholderiales; family Burkholderiaceae_C; genus Rhodoferax; species Rhodoferax bjergmarkensis. The sequence continues at coordinate 40,882 of JADJFX010000001.1, read as the reverse complement.
CAGCGACAAGGCGGTCGAAGACCATTTGCTTGTGCGTGCCAACGAGAGCCCGTTTTGGGATGACACCCGAACACCGCACAAGGAAACCAAGGCCGAGACACTTGCGGTGGCTTTGAGAGACAGCATTCAACTGCTGGAAGACGAGCTGGGCCAAGACCGCAGCCAATGGCAATGGGGCAAGCTGCACACTTACCACTGGCAGATTGAAGCCACCTCAAATAAACAAACAACTCCCTTTCATTGACCGCACCGTTCTGGGCGCTGTTTCCGGCTACTTCAACCGGGGGCTTTTCCGGCCGGTGGCGACAACAGCACGCTCACCGTGGCTGGTTATTTTAGGTGGGTGACACTCCGAGACGTGGCCGGGATTCCGGCCATGCGGATGGTGGTCGATTTCAGCCGCGACGAGCCCATGATCGGCATCAACAGTACCGGTCAGTCCGGCAACCCTTCCAGCCCCCATTACGACGATGCCAACCAGCTTTGGCAGGAGGGTCGCTACCAGCCGTTCCCCTTGGAAGCGGGAGAATGTGGACAAGCACTATCGTCAGGAAACTTGGTTGAAGCCTTCAGGCGGTTGACGGTGAACGACATGGCTCAGTGCTGTTGCCACGGGCCGTCATTTCACAACGCCAATACTGCGAATTAATGCACAGTTTTCCGACTGGCAACAATCTGTAACAACCGTCGCAGTATGTGAATTTGTTCCTTAGCTGATCCACCTGGGTACTTCTACCATCTCGCATCTATTTCAATGCTGTGCGCTTTGTTTGCGTGCCGACAAGTTGAAAAGTGAGCAGGAGATGCATATGAATCTGAAAGAAGGCCGTTGTCTATGCCACCGGTGAGCGAGGGTGTATGTCGGGCGCTTGGAGCGCTGTTTCAAGCGCACTAACGTTCCTTCTACTTTGCTGGTGTCGCTGGAAGACGAGCTTGAAATGGTGGACCCCATCCGGCGTGACCGAGTGAAATCAAAGAGTTTTCTGATTCCGGCCGGCATGAACCTGGAGGTGGATACGCATGGGGCCAATGTCTTGAGCGCTGTTTTTTCTCGATGGGACAGGCAAAGACCTCGCCTGCCTGACATCGCTGATGCACGCGGCTCTCCCGATGGAAAATCAACACTGTTTTGCGGGAATCAAGGGCGAGTCTGAGGTCATTGAGTTTGCCAACATTTTGCGCGACCAAAGACCCTCGCTGGCAACTGCTGAGCAAATTGTCAATGAGTGGCTGGACCACCCCTCGCGTCAACTGGCAGACCCCGATCCGCGCATTGTCCGGGCCGTTGAATTGATCAAAAATCACCACAACCAGAACGTTTCTGTCGAGTGGATCGGTCAACAGGTAGGCCTCTCGGTGCCCCGACTTTCCCAGTTGTTCAAGGACGTGGTGGGAACGCCGATTCGGCGGTTTCGTCTGTGGCACCGCGTTTTTGTCGCGGCATCGAGTCTGGCAAAGGGTGCAGAACTCACAGAGGCTGCGTTGGCTGCCGGGTTTACCGACTATGCGCAGTTCTCGCGCACCTACCGTCAACTGGCAGGGGGCAATCCATCCGATGCGCGCAATAACACGCAGATCATGGTGAAAGGCTATGCCTGATATGGTTGTATTTCAAAATGATTCGCAGCAAATAGGGTGGCCTTTATGAAAGTAAAACAGACTTTAGTGGCCGCCGCCCTTGCGCTGGCCTTCAATTCGATGGCGGCTTCCATTGATATTGATGGCATCAAAGTCGAGGACAAAACCACAGTGGCTGGCGTTCCTTTGACATTGAACGGTGCGGGCACCCGGCACAAGGGCGCGCCCAAGGTTTATGTGGCGGCACTCTATCTGGAGAAAAAGACCCGTCTGCCCGAGGAGGCCATCAGCCAGTCCGGCCCCAAACGGGTGAGCCTGACCATGGTGCGCGATCTTGATTCCAAGGAGTTCGGCAAGCTTTTTACCCGCAGCCTTGCCGACAATGTTGACAAAGCGGCCATGTCCAAACTGGTAGCGGGTTTGCGTCAGATGGGCGAAATCTTTGCCCTGCACAAAACCATCGCCACCGAAGACAATGTCTTGCTCGACTGGGTGCCCGGTATCGGTACCATCGTGACGGTTAACGGGCAGGTGCAAGGTGAGCCGCTGCGAGAGCCAGAATTTTTCAAGGCCTTGATGGCCATCTGGCTGGGCAATACACCGGCCGACGGTCGGCTCAAGGATGCACTTCTTGGCATTAATTAGGCCGCCTGCGCATATAAACAGTGCGCAGACAGCTACATTTTTTATAGCAAACAAAAACTGTCAAACGACCAGATTCAATTGAATTTTGTCACCCAAAATGCCCGGCAGTGGCTAAGATAGCCAAAGTTGGTCTTTGGAGTCACGACATCATGCTGATCATTCTGCGCTGGCTGCGTAAAGCCGTGGGCATCTTTGATTTTGTCGTGTTCACGGTTTTTCTTTATTTGCTGACCTTCGTGCCCTGGCGAGGCAAACACCCCGTGGCCTATATTTTCAGGGCTTGGTGCCGCGCGTTTGTGCGGGCACTCAACGTCGATTTGTATGTGCACCAGAAAAACAAAGCGCATCTGCCGCAGCGTTACATACTGGTGGCCAACCACCCTTCGGCTTTTGAAGACATCGGCATCCCCGCTGTTTTTGATGTGGTGTCACTGGCCAAACGCGAGGTGCAGGACTGGTTTATTGTCGGGCGCATCAGCAAAGCCTGCGGAACCCTGTATGTGGACCGCGAAGACCCCGAGTCGCGCCGCCAAGCCATTGGCATGATGGTGGATGCGGTGAACCAAGGGCACAACATTGGTCTGTACCCGGAAGGGGGTTGCAAAGGCCGGCGCTTGTTCCCGGAGTTTAAATCCGGGGCCTTTGAAGTGGCCAAGCAGACGGGGTTGCCAATTCTGCCGGTATTCCTGCACTATGAAGCGCAGGACGATTTTGAGTGGCAGCCCCCCTACACCTTGCCGAACAAAATCCGGCACATGTTTTTCAGCATCAACAACCGCGTCAACTTCTACATTCTGGACCCTGTCAACCCGCAAGACTTTGCCGACAAATACGCCATGAAGGCACATGTGTATGAGGTCTTTGCCGAGTACAACCGTCGTTACCTGGAGTAGATCCATTTCTATCGGGGCCATGTCAGGCGCTGACGGGATGCAGTGCTAGTGCTTAATTGCAGAAGTCCGCGTTACCAAGAGATGCGACTGTGGCTTGCAGGATTAGGCGCACAACGCAGCAATAGTCTAGCTATTGCAAGCATTTGCAACGATGCAATGTGCCCGCCAGTGCCGCCAGAAATGGGATATTTGTGATTTCTGCGTCCCTAACGGTAGGGTCGTGCTGAGCGGCCAGCCTGAACACTGTGGGTAAAGACGAATATTCCTGCAATCACCAACACCGTGCCCGCAGCCACCCAAGCGGTGAAGGGTTCGTCCAAAATCAACACTCCCATCAGAATCGTTGACATCGGCCCGATCATGCCGCTTTGGGCCGCCATGCTGGCACCAATGCGTTCAATCGCCATCATCACCATGAGAACCGGCATGGCTGTGCACACCGTCGCATTGAGCACCGAAAGCCAGATGACTTCAGGTGCCACCAACGCCGCACCAAGTGGGCGCAGCAGCACAAACTGCGCGATGCACAGGAAACACGCCACTGTGGTGGCCAGCCCCACCAGCCGCAAGGAACCCAAGCGCCGAACGAGTTCGCCGCTGAATGTGAGGTACACCGCATAGCTGACGGCGCTACCGAACACCAGCAAGGCCCCCAACACCGTGTCACCACCGTCTAGAGTCACCTCGTGACCAAAAACAAGCAGTACCCCGGCATAGCTGATCAGCATGCCCAGTGCATGCCGTCGCCTGATCCGGCGCCGGTAAATCAGCAAGCCCAACAGGAGCACCAGTGTCGGGTTGAGGTACAAAATGAGACGCTCCAGCGAGGCACTGATGTACGACAAACCGGCAAAATCAAGAAAACTGGCCAAGTAGTAGCCTGTCACGCCCAGTCCCACAATGCCAAACCAGTCCTTTCGCGTCAAGGGCGGCTTGCCACGACTGGCCCACCAAGCCATCAGTGCAAAAATGGGCAAGGCAAACAACATGCGGTACATGATGAGCGTCACCGCATCAACCCCATGGCGGTAAGCGAGTTTGACAATAATGGCCTTGGCGCTAAACGCAATGGCACCCAGCGTTGCCAGCATCAAACCAGATGCTACATTTTTAGGAGCTGCTTGCGCATGATTAACGGGCACCAGAGGCCTTTTTTGTATATAAGTTTTTCAAGGCAAAGCTCCCGTCAATCGTCCAGCAATGCCACTTCGCGCCGGCGCTTGACGGTTGGCAGCAGCACCAGCACCAGCATCAGCGCGGCCACGGCCAGCAAACTTGCAGACACGCCGCGTGTCACGAAAATGCTCCAGTCGCCGTGCGAGAGCTTCAAGGCCCGGATCAGGTTTTCTTCCATCAGCGGCCCCAGAATGAACCCCACCAGCAAAGGCGCAGGTTCAAGGCCCAGCTTGATGAAAAGGTACCCAATCAGCCCAAATAGGCCAACCAGCCAGATGCTGACCGAGCTGTTTTGGGTTGAGTAAACCCCCACCGCACAAAACAGCACGATGGCCGGAAACAGCCAGCGGTAAGGGACGCGCAGCAATTTGATCCAAATACCAATCAAAGGCAGGTTCAGCACCAGCAGCATCGCATTGCCGATCCACATGGAGGCGATCAAGCCCCAAAACAGGGCTGGATTGTCCGTCATCACCCGTGGGCCCGGCACTATGTTGTGAATGGTCATGGCCCCCACCATCAGCGCCATCACCGCATTGGGCGGAATGCCCAGCGTCAGCAAGGGAATGAAGGATGTTTGCGCGGCCGCGTTGTTGGCCGCCTCGGGGGCCGCCACCCCACGAATATTGCCCTTGCCAAACGGAATTTCCCCGGGTGCCAATTTGGATTTCTTTTCGATTGAATAGGCGGCAAAAGATGCCATCACAGCGCCACCACCAGGCAAAACGCCCAAAATGGCACCCAAACCCGTGCCCCGCAACACGGCGGGCAGCATGTGCTTGAAGTCTTGAAAGCTTGGGAGCAAACCCTTCACGTTGTCAGTAAAAGCTGTGCGCTGACTTGGCTGGCGACCCAGGTTGCTGATAATTTCGGCATAACCAAAAACCCCCATGGCGATCACGATAAAACCGATGCCATCGCTCAGCGCCAATTGGTCAAAACCAAAGCGCACCACGCCGGAATTCGGGTCGGTTCCGACCAGCCCGAGCAAAATGCCCATGACCACCATCGCAACCGCCTTCAGCATGGAGCCGGACGCCAGCACCACGGCCCCCATCAGCCCCAGCACCATCAGTGAAAAATATTCAGCCGCACCGAACATGAGGGCCACCTCGGTCAGCGGCGCAGCAAAGGCGGCCAGCACCAGCGTACCCACACACCCGGCAAAAAACGAACCTAGCCCGGCCGCCGCCAGCGCCGGCCCTGCCCTCCCCTGGCGGGCCATCTGGTAGCCGTCGATCGCCGTCACCACCGAAGACGATTCACCCGGAAGGTTCACCAGGATGGCCGTGGTGGAGCCGCCATATTGGGCACCGTAATAAATACCCGAGAGCATGATGAGCGCGCTCAGCGGTGGCAACGAGAAGGTCGCCGGCAGCAGCATTGCTATGGTGGCCAAAGGCCCGATGCCGGGCAACACGCCAATCAGGGTGCCCAGCACACAACCGATAAACGCGTAGGCTAGGTTCACAGGCGTCAGCGCCACACCAAAACCCAAGGACAAATTGGCCAGCAAGTTGGAGATCAAGTCCATTGACAAGCCCCTTGACCGGCAGCGAACACCGGCCAGACTGCCAACGGCAACTTGAGCAGCACGATGAAGGTGAGGTAGCTCGTGGCCGCCAGCACGCTTGCCAACAGGGCGACCTCCTTCAGCCTGAACTCATGTCCAGCCAGGCTGGCGATAAAGGTCATGGCAAAAATTGCTGGCATCAATCCAAGGACAGGCAGGTGCAGGCTCGACCAGCCCTGCAGCATCAGACCAAAAACAAGATTGGCAGTGATGATGAAAAACAAGGGTCGCCAGGCCCAGCCCCCCATTCGGCCGCGATCTTCCGTCTCAACCACCAGCGACTTGAAGGTGATGATGGTGCCCAAGAGCGTCAACAACACACCCAGCAACAGCGGAAAGTACCCCGGCCCCATCTGCGAGGCATCTCCCACCCGGTAATTGCCGGCACCCCAGGCGAACGCGACTCCTGTCCCCATGAACATGACGCCCGAAAAAAAGTCCTTTTGATTTTTAATGCCCATGTACAAAAGCCCCTTACCCGCAAAAATTCTATTGGGGCATTTTGCCCGTGAAATCCACGCCACGGATGCACGCGCAAACCAACGCATTTTTTTCACTTTGCCCCCATATGGGTCGGTGACCGAATAGACTGCACCTTATTGGGGAGGAAAACCTTGAAAATGGTCAGCGTGCCAAACAGCATCGAACATCGACAACTGGATTTCATTCAGCGCGTCGGGCGCATCGGTTACTGGGAATACGACGCAAAGCATCGGTCCCTGTCCCTTGCCAACGCCGCCATGGACCTGCTCGCATCCATTTTGGGTGGCACGCCCCATGCAACCCGGCCTTTGTTGGCAGCCATGTCAGGCGCAGAGCAAGCCCGTTGGCAAACAGCGCTGGATGACGCTGTGGCAAACCAGAAGACGCTTCATATTGATCTCAAACTGGCGCGTTGCGACGGCCAACCAGCCTACATTGCGGTACAAGGTGCGCCAGTTGACGCAGCGCAGGAGTCTGGGCTGTATGCAGGCACTTTCCAGGACATCACAACGCAGCGATGCCGTGAAGCCGATCACGAGGAAGTCATCACCCAGTTGCAAGCCCTTCTGGACGCCCTGCCGCAAGCGGTCAGCGTGGTCGACAAGGATTTGCGGCTCATTGTGTGGAACAAGCGGGTTCATGACATTCTCAATGTCCCCCAAAGCCTCATATTTCGACACGCTCGATTCGAAGACATCATCCGCTACAACGCGGCGCGCGGCGATTACGGCACCGGTGACCCTGAGGTGCAGGTCAAAACCATTGTTGACCGCGCCAGGCAATTTTTGCCCCACCGCTTTGAGCGGCAACTCAAGGATGGCAGAACCCTTCAAGTGGAGGGTTTTCCCTTCAAGTCCGGCGGTGAAGTTTCAGGCTTTGTCACCACTTACACCGACATCACCGAACAAAAGCGTGCGCAGGAACAGCTTACACGCCAGCGCGATGTGATGAAAACCATCATCGACAATTTTCCTGGTGCCATCTCCCTGTTCGACACCGACCTGAACCTGATTGTTCACAACGAGCAGTTGCTGGAGTTACTGGAGTTGCCGCAAACCCTCTTCAACAAAAGCAATGTCAATTTTGAAGACCTGATCCGCTTCAATGTTGCCCGCGGTGAATACGGCCCGGGCGACCCGCAGGAACAGGTGGAAGCCATTCTTGAGCGTGCCAGAAATTTCCAGGCCCACTGCATTGAGCGTGCGCGCCCGAATGGGCGCTGGCTTGAAATTCATGGCATTCCTCTGGCCAGCGGTGGATTTGTCACCAGCTACTTTGATATCACGCAGCGCAAGAAGGCCGAAGAAGCATTGCGAAACAACGAAGAACGCTGGAAATTCGCCCTGGAGGGTGCCAACGATGGCGTGTGGGATTGGAATTTTCAGACCGGCGAAGTGCTGTACTCCAAACGCTGGAAAGAAATGTTTGGCTATGCCGAGTCTGAAATTGACAACACCCCGGAAGCTTGGCTGAACCGCGTTCACCCGGAGGATGGTGAAAACCTGGTCTCCATCATTGAGAAACACCTATACAGCATGGCGCAGGCCCCCTCAGTCGAGCATCGTTTTTTGTGCAAGGACGGCAGCTGGAAATGGACGCTGGGCCGTGGCATGGTCGTCAGCCGCGACAGCAAAGGCAAGCCCCTTCGCATTGTCGGCACCAACTCCGACATCAGCGAGCGAAAAAAAGCCGAAGAAGCCTTGAAAAGCAGTGAAGAACGCTGGAAATTCGCCCTGGAGGGTGCCAATGACGGCGTTTGGGACTGGAACTTTGAAACCAAAGTCGTGCTGTATTCCAAACGCTGGAAAGAAATGTTTGGGTATGAGGACAGCGAGATTGGAACCAGTCGGCACGAATGGCTGGGGCGCGTTCACCCTGATGAGCTTGATCGCGTGATCAAGACTATCGAGGAGCACATTTTCGACAGGGCACCCGCGTTTTCAGTGGAGTACCGTTTTCGCTGCAAAGACGGCAGCTGGAAATGGACGGTCAGTCGCGGCATGGTGGTCAACCGCGATAGCGAGGGCAAAGCTTTGCGCCTGGTGGGCACCAACTCAGACATCTCGGAGTACAAACGCATTGAAGCTGAGCTGGTGCAGTCCAAAGAAGCCGCAGAAGCCAGCCGCGAGCAAGTGGCCCGATTGCTGGACAACTCAGGCCAGGGTTTTCTGTCTTTCGGCGCTGATTTGCAGATCGACTCCCAGTACAGCCTGGCTTGCGAAACCATGCTGCGACAGTCACCTGCCGGCCACAATGCTGCCGACCTGTTTTTCCCGGATGACGCCGCCAAAGCCGACCTGTTTCGCACCATCATTGCCAGCGTGCTGATCGAAAGCGACCCCGACACGTGGGACGTCATGCTGTCCTTGTTGCCCACCGAGATCGAGCGCGACACCGTAACTCTTAAAGCCCAATACAAGGCACTGGAGAACCGTAAATTCATGGTGGTGCTGACCGACATCACCGCAGAGCGGCGCATGGCGGCCTTGCTGCGCAGTGAACGCCAGCGCCTCGAACTGATCGTGATGGCGGTCTCGGACAGCCGCAACTTTTTTGAAGCCATCGATGCGTTTCGGGAGTTCTTATCGCTTGGGTTGGTGCGCCGCCTCCAAAGCGAGGCCGTGCCGCAAACGATTGCCAAAGCGCTGTACCGCGAAATCCATACCTACAAAGGCCTGCTCAGTCAGTTCAGCTTTCCTGATGCACCCAAGGCCCTGCATGACACTGAAACCAGGCTGTCAGGTTTGCTCAGCCTGGGTGAGGCACTGACCCGCCAACAACTCGAGCAGCTTGTTTCACCTCAAGCCCTGCAAACGCCTTTCGACACCGACCTTGCCATCCTGTCGGACGCGCTGGGCGACGACTTTTTGGAGCATGGCGACAGCATCATCCTGTCTGATGCACAAGCCCGGCAACTTGAAGCACTGGCCGCGCGCTTGCTGCACGGTGAATCCGTGGACACCTCGGCCTGCGAATTGCGCCAATTTTTGCAAGAGATAGGTACCCTGCGCAAGGTGTCGCTGCGCGATGTGCTCATGGGCTTTGACGGTTTGATCAGACAAGCCGCCAAACGCATGGAAAAAGAAGTGGCACCCATCGAGGTGACAGGCGGGGACGATGTCTGGATTGACCCCAACACTTACCGCCCGTTTTTACAAGCACTGGTGCATGTCTTTCGCAATGCGGTTGCCCACGGCCTGGAAACTCCTGAGGCCAGGTGGGAAGCAGAAAAGGACGAAACCGGCAAAATCACCTGCAGCGTCGCGGTGCAAGGCAACACCTTGCAGCTGTGTATTGCCGACGACGGTGCCGGCATCAATCTGAGCGCATTGCGCCTGCGCGCAGTCAGCGCCGGAATTTACCGTGCCAGCGAGGTCGAACTGGTTCCCGATGACACCCTGGCCCAACTCATCTTCATGGACAACATCAGCACGCAAAGCGAGGTCAGTGATTTGGCCGGACGGGGCATCGGCTTGGCAGCAGTGCTGAATGAGACAAAAAAACAGGGCGGTGCAGTCTTCGTCAAAACCCGGGCAGGCCAAGGCACCGAGTTTGTGTTTACCCTGCCCTTGCCGCAAGACAATCCCAACCAGCGGACTTAGCACCATGATCAGCAAAAAACTCAATGCAGAAGTCCATCAGGTGATGCAATCCGCCTTGGCACGAACGCGCAGCTATTTTGAATCGGAATTTGGCATCAGCGAGACCGTCGTGGAAACAGGCGCAGGAGACGTCAATTCACTGACTCTGCTGGACATGACGGCCATTATTGGAATGGGTGGACAAATCAACCTCCTGATAGCCTTCAGCTTTCAGTCAAGCCTGATTGACGCCCTGTACCAGCGCATGACCAGCGACCTCGATGTCCAACCCGACAAAGTAGAAATGTTCCGTGAAGCCGCTGCTGGCGATGTCGTCAATACCGTCCTGGGTCACTGTACGATTGACCTGCAAAAACTCGACGAGCAAGGCATCTCCATGACCCCACCCGTGATTTTGGACCAGGTTAAAACGATTCAACGCATGAAAAACTCGATGTTTTACACCCAGAGCCTCTGCACGGCGCTGGGGCGCATGAACATCAGTCTGGTCGGGCCCCGTGAGCTGTTTGACACAGATCTTGAATACGCAAAGTGAGGTTGCAATGGATTCCCTGAATATTTTGGTTGTCGACGATTCCCCGATCATTGCCCGCAAACTGACCATGATGCTGGAGTTGCTGGGTTACAAAGTGATCAAAACAGCCGCCAACGGCACGCAAGCTGTCTCGGCCTACCGGCAATGCCACCCGGATGTGGTGACCATGGACATCACCATGCCGGAAATGGATGGCATAGAGGCCACAAAGCGAATCATTGAAGATTTTCCCGAGGCCAAGATTGTGATGGTCACCTCCCATGGGCAGGAAAAAATGGTGATTGACGCGCTCAAAGCCGGCGCTAAAGGCTATGTGATCAAACCATTTGACGGACAAAAGCTCTACGAAGCCATCCAGAAGGCTTGCAAACGTGTGGTACTGAAAGACAAGTTGCGCGTTGAGGTGACTTTGCGCGAAAGTGATTGAGCCGATAAAAACATTTCTCCAAATTTCGATCCATACATACATGATCGGAAATATGTTTCAAGGAAAAAATGACTGTCTCTTCTAAATCACCACAAGACACAGCCTGTGTCGAGCCTAGGGGCGAATCGGTTATGCGCAACACGGTTTCTCGCCATCAGCATGTTGGTCCGCCCAGCACGCTCGCTTCACTTCTGGAAGGGCGTTTTCTGCTGGAGGCTGCACTATTGCCCGCCGCCTTGCCACTGTTGATGGAGGCACCGCATGGTGACGAACATCCAGTGTTGTTGTTGCCCGGCTTTATGACTGGCGAAGCCACTTTGGGCGTGCTGAAACTGTTTTTAAAGAACAAGGGATACAGCGTTCATACTTGGGGGTTGGGGGTCAACATCGGCTTTCGCAGCAAGCATGTGGACGCCTTGCCTCAGATTATTCGCTACCTGCACCACACCACAGGTCAAAAGGTCAGTTTGGTGGGTTGGAGTCTGGGCGGGGTGTTTGCATTTTACGGTGCCCTGAGCGCACCGGAATGCGTTCGATCCATCATTACGCTGGGCAGCCCGGTGAGTGTGGACTCGTCAGGTAACCAGTCGCCCCCCACCATGCGGTTCTTGTACCGGCTGGTGTCGCACCGCTTGGGTGCTTCTGCACATCTGATGCAGCCGCGGGTCAAAACTCTGCGTGAGCGCCGCCAGCTTGCACTGCCGACTAGTTGCCTGTACTCACTGACAGATGGCGTTGTGCCACCGCAGGAGGCCACCATAGACGGCGATCCAGCACTGCACGAAAACATCCGGGTGCCGGGTAGCCATGTTGGCTTGGTGATCAACGGCATCGTGATGGCCATCATTGCCAACCGGCTGGCCGAGCCTGAAGGCCAGTGGAAACCTTTTGATCCACAGGGTCTGCTTGGCCGTGTGTGGCACATGACCAGTGGCTGAGATTCAAGCCGGAATTCCGATCAAATGAGTCATTCTTCACGTTAGCGCCGCACACGCTGCACGCTATGCCTCGCTGCGCGACCTTTATAACACCGCAAAGCAGTGAGATGGCCCAACAACAAAAGGCCACCGATATGGTGGCCTTTTTTGACACAGCATGGACACCCTCACAGGTGTCCATAAACCATGTGCTTAGTGGAACTGCTCTTCTTCGGTAGAACCGGTCAGCGCCTTCACGGAGGAAGTGCCGCCCTGGATCACGGTGGTCACGTCGTCAAAGTAGCCAACGCCCACTTCTTGCTGGTGCGATACAAAGGTGTAACCCTTGTCGCGGGCAGCGAATTCGGGCTCCTGCACCATTTCGGTGTAGTGCTTCATGCCTTCACCGCGTGCGTAGGCATGGGCAAACTGGAAGGTGTTGAACCAGTTGATATGGATACCCGCCAAGGTGATGAACTGGTATTTGTAACCCAGTGCCGACAGGTCTTCCTGGAAGGATGCGATCTGCTTCTCGTTGAGGTTTTTCTTCCAGTTGAAGGAAGGAGAGCAGTTGTACGACAACAATTTGCCAGGGCAGGCAGCGAGCACAGCTTGGGCGAATTCACGGGCAAAGCCAATGTCTGGCACGCCAGTTTCGCACCATACCAAGTCAGCGTAAGGTGCGTATGCAATACCACGGCTAATGGACTGCTCCAGACCATTTTTGACTCGGTAGAAACCTTCTTGGGTGCGCTCGCCCGTGATGAAAGGCTTGTCGTTGGCGTCGTAGTCACTGGTGATCAGGTTGGCGGCTTCCGCATCGGTACGGGCTAGGATGATTGTGGGCACACCCATGGTGTCCGCAGCCAGACGCGCAGAGATCAATTTCTCAACCGCTTCACGGGTAGGAACCAACACCTTGCCACCCATGTGACCACATTTCTTCACAGCAGCCAATTGGTCTTCAAAGTGAACACCTGCAGCACCAGATGTAATCATGTTTTTCATCAGCTCAAACGCGTTCAGCACGCCACCGAAACCGGCTTCAGCGTCAGCCACGATGGGCAAGAAGTAGTCGATGTATTCCTTGTCGCCTGGATTGATGCCACGGCCCCATTGAATTTCGTCTGCACGCTTGAATGTGTTGTTGATACGGCGAACCATGGTGGGCACCGAGTCATATGCGTACAGCGACTGGTCGGGGTACATGGTCTCAGAAGTGTTGCCGTCAGCGGCAACTTGCCAGCCCGACAGGTACACGGCTTCCAGGCCAGCCTTAGCTTGTTGCATAGCTTGACCGGCACTGATGGCACCGAAAGCATTCACGTAGCCCTTTTTAGCTCCACCGTTGACTTTGTCCCACAGTTTTTCTGCGCCGTTTTTGGCGAAGGTGCACTCAGGCTGAATGCTGCCGCGCAAGCGTACAACGTCTGCAGCAGAATAGCCGCGCTTCACGCCTTTCCAGCGGGGGTTGGTGGCCCAATCTTTTTCCAAGGCAGCAATTTGTTGTTCGCGGGTTTGAGTCGTCATGAAAACACTCCAGTGTAGTTAAAGAATTTTGGTGCCTGAAAGAGGCGTTGCAATTCAAGCTGGCCACTATTGTAGTCTTGCACAAGACAATTTTTATATCTTATGTCTTATACATGACCAAATATTTTTCTATATAAATCAATGAGTTAAGTATCAAATTTCTCAATATGATTTTTTATTTTTATAATATGAAATTTATGAACTCAATCGCACGAGTTGAACCAATACATTTCGAGCGAGAATTATTGTGATAATGCCAAGTTTTTAGGAGTGCGCCGTGTTGCTGACCTTGGTCATCGTTTACCTGCTGATCACCATCGCCATTGGTCTTATTGCTGCCAAACGTGTCAAGAACACCTCGGACTTCGCGATTGCGGGCCGGAAACTGCCGATGATCATGATCGTCACCACGACGTTCGCGACCTGGTTTGGGTCTGAAACGGTGCTGGGCATTCCCGCAAAGTTCGTCAACAGCGGACTGGGCGGTGTCGTGGAAGACCCCTTCGGCGCTGGCACCTGCCTCATCTTGGTAGGAATGTTTTTTGCCGCCAAGCTGTACAAAATGAATCTGCTGACCATCAGCGACTATTACCGTGAGCGCTTTGGCCGCTCGGTGGAAATCATTTGTTCCCTGATCATCATGCTCAGCTACCTCGGCTGGGTGTCGGCCCAGGTAACCGCTCTGGGACTGGTGTTCAATCTGTTGTCGGGCGATGCCATCAGCATACCCATGGGCATGACCATTGGCGTGATCTCCATCCTAGCCTATACCCTGTTTGGCGGCATGTGGTCGGTGGCGGTGACCGACTTCATCCAGATGATCATTCTTGTGGGCGGGCTTGCCATACTCGCAGTGTTTGCCGGCAACATGGCCGGCGGTGCTGACAAAGTGGTGTCCTTGGCCATGAGTCGTGACATGTTCAAGTTTCTGCCGGAACCCACGTTCAAGGACATCGTCTTTTTCTTTGCAGCGGCCATCACCATGATGCTGGGTTCCATCCCCCAGCAGGACGTGTTCCAGCGCGTCATGTCAGCCAATAGCACCAGTGCTGCTACCAAAGGCCCGGTCATCGGCGGAATCTGCTACATCCTGTTTGCCTTTGTTCCCATGTTCCTGGTCACCAGTGCCATCATCATCATGCCGGAGCAGACCGCGGCCCTGCTTAAGGAAGATCCACAAAAAGTGCTGCCCACTTTGGTGCTGGAAAAGATGCCTTTCGTGATGCAGGTGCTGTTCTTTGGTGCGCTGCTTTCGGCCATCAAATCCACTGCCTCTGCCACCTTGCTCGCGCCCAGCGTCACCTTCGTAGAAAACATCTGGCGTCAATTCAAACCGCGAATTGGTGACAAGGAAGAACTTCGCACCATGCGGATTACCGTGCTGGTTTTCAGCGCCTTGGTGCTCGCATACGCCATCAAGGCCCAAGGCACGCCCATTTACGAAATGGTGTCGGGTGCTTACCAAGTCACACTTGTTGGCGCATTCATCCCCTTGGTGTTTGGTCTGTACTGGAAACGTGCGACCACACAGGGTGCCTTGTTCTCGATCGTGCTCGGTCTTTTAGCGTGGCTGATGTTTCTGGTCACACCAGCGGGTGCCGAATTTCCCGCCCAGTTGGCTGGCATCTTGGCCGCATTGGCGGGAATGCTGGTGGGGTCACTGGGACCGCAGACCATCAAGAACGCTCACGCGGGCCATCACAAGCTGCAGGGCGAGGCCAAATAACGATACCCGCCAAGGACGCGCTACTCTTGCACTATCAGTCTGCGGCAGCTGGCTACTCCAGCGACTTGGGTGCAAGCACAATGCCGTCCTCATCGGCGTAAAGCCAGTCTCCGGGGCGCACCCACTGCCCCTGAATTTGCACCGCGATGTCTTTTTGACCTTCATTGCGTTTTTCGGTAGGCAGCGGTATGCTGGCCAAAGCCCGAATCCCCACCTGCTGGCCAGCGAGCTCTGCCACATCACGAACGCAACCATCAATCACTACACCGGCCCAACCGTTTTTGGCCGCAGCTGCGCCCAAATTTCCACCCAGCAAAGCCCGGCGCAAGGAACCACCACCATCCACCACCAGCACCTTGCCCACGCGCCCAGCTGGCGTATCCTCAAAACCTTGTGAGTCCACAGCAGCCTTGACCAGGGAATTGTCCTCGTAGCATTTGACGGTGACGACCGGACCGCAAAACTTACGCACACCGCCAAAATCACGAAATACAGGAGGCAGAACCCTGAAATCACCCGAGGAGTCGTTTTTGCGCGCATCACACAGGTCACAAGTGGCAAATTTTGAGGTCATATCTGAAGTCCTTTCGAATTCAAAATTGTAGAGCGTGACCTCAGGAAAATTACACCCCCGTAAAACAGAAATTCCGTATGGTTAAGCGGTGTTAGTTGCAGCATCTTCTGCAATACATATGCAATGGCTTGCGCCTTTGACAATTCAAAGGCAGATTACAGAGAAAAAGACACCGAATTCACCAATGAAAAAACAACACGCCCCAATGAAATAAACTATTTTCCCCTTGGAAACCCACACTTTCTCCAGTAGCATCCGCCATGCCAGTGAAGAAGCAGTTTTTTGCTGGTGATTAATCAACTTCTAGAAGGACAATAAATCATGGCAACTGCAAAAAAAGCTCCGGCAAAAAAAGCTGCCCCGGCCAAGAAAGCCGCTCCCGCTAAAAAGGCGGTTGTAGCCAAGAAAGTAACCGCCCCGGCCAAAAAGGCAGCCCCAGCCAAAAAAGCTGCGCCTGCCAAAACCGCTGCGCCCGCAAAAGCTCCAGCTGCGAAAAAAGCACCCGCTAAAAAGCGCACTGTGAACGCCGCGTTCATGAAAGCTTTAACACCAAGCGCCGCGCTGGCAGCCATTGTGGGTTCCAACCCATTGGCTCGCACTGAAGTTGTGAAGCAATTGTGGGTTTACATTAAAAAGAACAAGCTGCAAGATGCGGTCAACAAGCGCATGATCAACGCAGATGCCAAGCTCAAAGAAGTCTTCGGGAAAATGCAAGTGTCCATGTTCGAGATGGCTGGCCTGATTGGCAAGCATCTCAAGTAATCAGCTTCAGCTGCTTAACAAAAAGGCCGACTTTCGTCGGCCTTTTTGTTGCTCTCTGCGGTATGCGCTTAACGGCGATTGTCGTGGTCGTGTCTGCCCTTATCATGGCCACTTCCGTTGCCGCGATGGTCGCCACGGTCGTCCCGTCGATCGTCACGAAAATCCTCTCGGCGATTGCGCTGTTCGTGCTCATACCGCTCTCTGACCCATTGCTCCTTCACGAAATACACCTGCTCGCCGCAAGCGTTGTAGCGGTGACAATGTTTTTTCCAATTCTTCCTATGCCCTGGTGGCACATAAAGATAAACAGGCTGGTGCTGCACCGCCATCGGCTGCCGCACAATGATCACAGGCTGCGGTCGCACCAGCACAGGCTGCGGGTAATTGCCGATATCGATTCGGCCATAAACGCCCGGCTGATGAATACCAATCGAGACCCCTACTGAGGTTTCAGCAGCGCCAGTACCTGCCACCAAATACCCCATGAGCAACACGGCCGCAGTCAATTTTCTTATCATCTTCATCTTTCAAAGTAAGAACTCTCTTATAACCCCTGAACCACAGTCATTCCGAATGCTAAAACGTAATAATTTGTGCTGCAAGCAGCCTAATACCCGAATTGCGCCAGTGCCCCACCAGCACAGATCCGGCTTTGCTCGCGAAAGTTGAGCCGACAATCGTGGAAGCCCTTTTCATTCACACACATAAGTACTCTCGATGAAATTCCTTCTTCTATGGGTAGGATTCTTGACAGCCATGTCGACCGCCCAAGCGCAAGAAAACACCCTGCCCTTGTGGGAAGTCGGCGTCTTTGCCGGCGGTGCCTCGACACCGGCCTATCCAGGCTCGCCTGATCGCGCTTCACGCGCGTTGGCACTGCCCTTTTTGATTTACCGTGGCGAGGTACTGCGAGCGGATCGAGGTGGGGTGGGCGCGCGGATGGTTCACACAGATGACTATGAGTTTGATGTCGGCTTTGCTGCGTCATTGCCTTCCAACTCCAAAGACATTGCTGCACGCCAAGGAATGCCGGATCTAGGCACCTTGGTCGAATTTGGCCCACGCATGAAAGCAACTCTGGGCAGACCCAGCGCTGGCAGCCGGGTACTGCTGGTGTTGCCGGTACGCGGCGTGCTGGAAGTCAACAGCGGCGTGCAAGGCCAGGGCTTATCGTTCGAGCCCGAGCTGGTGCTGGAGACCCGCGATCTGAACAACGGCTGGCGCGCGTCAACCAGCGCCAGCCTAGTGTGGGGTAACCGTAGACTGAACCGCTATTTTTATGAGGTTGCACCGACCTACGCGACCGCCGCACGTCCGTCCTATGAGGCTCAGGCGGGTTTGATCGCCACCCGGCTGGCGCTGAGTGCGTCCAAAAGCATCAGTCCCGATGTGCGCTTGTTTGGATTTTTTCACTATGAGAACTACGCAGGTGGTGCCAACCGTGCCAGCCCCTTGCACCTTCAAAGCAACGGTTTGTCGGCCGGTATCGGCTTGGCTTGGACACTGAGCCGCGCAGAGACTAGGGCGCAAAACTGATCGCAAAATGAAACTTGCCACCTGGAACGTAAACTCCCTGACAGTTCGCCTCCCGCAGGTGCTGGATTGGCTGGCCACCCAAAGCGCAACGGGGTCGCCGGTCGATGTGCTGGCGCTGCAGGAGCTCAAAATGACAGATGACAAATTTCCATTCGACGCCTTTTCCAATGCTGGCTACAGCGCCATCGCCTTTGGTCAAAAGACCTACAACGGCGTCGCGCTGCTTTCGCGCGCCACTGGCACTGATGTAGTCAAAAACATCCCCGGCTTTAACGACGACATGGCTCGCGTTTTGTGCGCCAGTTACCCCTACAACATCGACACGCAGGAAGCCCCGGCGCAGCCAATTCGCGTCATTGGTGCCTATTTCCCCAATGGCCAAGAACCCGGCAGCGACAAGTTCGAGTACAAAATGGCTTGGCTAAAGGGTCTGCGCAACTGGGTCAAAGACGAACTAACCCGCTACCCCCGGCTAGTGTTGATGGGTGACTACAACATCACCTTTGACGATCTGGACGTGTGGGACCCGGTTGGTATGCAGGGCCAGATTCACTGCACAGAAGAAGAGCGCTACCACCTGCGCGCCTTGGTTGCCATGGGCTTGAGCGATGCATTTCGCCTGTTCCAGCAGCCTGAAAAAAGCTACTCGTGGTGGGACTACCGCGATTTTGGTTTTCGCCGCAACCGCGGAATGCGGATTGACCACATCTTGGTCAGCAATGCGCTGAAATCCTTGGTCACAAGCTGCGTGATCGACAAAACCCCGCGCAAAAACGAACGCCCCAGCGACCATACGCCGGTGGTGGTTGAGCTAGCCAGTTCGGCTCATGTGATGGACTAGTTTGTACGCACTATATAAGCACTGGCCACGATGTCCGTGTTGTCTCAATTGACACCAAAGTTAAGCACTTCAGTGATTGGTAGAAACAATGGTAGGAAAAATAAAAAAGCGCCCCGAAGGGCGCTTTTTTATTGACTTACTGGCGGAGCAGGCGGGATTCGAACCCGCGGTGGGTTTAACCCCACGCACGCTTTCCAGGCGTGTGACTTAAACCGCTCATCCACCGCTCCAGTCTTTCGATTTTAACCTGATGCAATGCCCGATTTACAGGACGAATGAAAACATTCCATAAAAAATACTGTGCAAAACCAGCACACTCAATTGCATTGTGTGGATCGAAGGAAAAAACATGTACTTTCCGCGTGAGCATAGGGTACTTTTTTCCTATTGGCACATTCTGACCTACGCGCACGCTCAGGTAGGTCAGCGGATCACAGCCAGAGTGGTGCGTTGGCCGCCTTTGAAGGTCATCAGCGTCAGCGCACCGTTTTTGATGTCGCCTTTTTCATCAAAGGTGATGGGGCCGGTAACGCCTTTGAAATCGGCGGTAGCCGCCAATGCGGGCAGGTACTTGACCGGATCGCTGGAGTTGGCTTTCACCATGGCAGCCACCAAAACCTTGGTTGCATCATAGACATAGGGTGAGTACAGTTTCACGTCCATATTGAACTTGACTTGGTACTTGGTCTTGAACTCTTCCAGCCCCGCCTTCGCTTCGCCTTCCACACCGCCAGCTTCAGCGCAAAAAACCTGCTCATCGACCATGGATTCACCAGCGAGCTTGGGCAGCTCGGTGGTGCAAATACCGTCACCACCAATGAACTTTGCATTGATACCCAAGGATTTCATCTGCTTGAGCATCGGCCCTGCCACCGTATCCATGCCGCCAAAAAACACTACGTCTGGCTGCTTGGCTTTGATGGTGGTCAGGATGGCGCTGAAGTCAGTGGCTTTGTCGGTGGTGAATTCCTTGGCACTGATCTTGCCGCCTGCAGCCTCAACCGCTTTGGTGAACTCATCTGCCACGCCTTGACCGTATGCGGTGCGATCGTCAATGACTGCAATGGATTTGCCCTTCAAAGTATTGACTGCGTATTTCCCCAATGTGCTGCCTAGGTGAACGTCATCGGCCACCACGCGAAATGCTGTTTTGAAGCCTTGGCGCGTGTACTTTGGGTTGGTAGCTGAGGGGGAGATTTGGGGAATTCCCGCATCGCTGTACAACTTGGAAGCCGGAATGGTAGTACCTGAATTGAGGTGGCCAATCACGCCCGCAACCTTAGCATCGACCAGTTTTTGCGCCACCGCAGTGCCTTGCTTGGGATCGCTCGCGTCGTCTTCGACCATCAACTCCAGCGTGATTTTCTTGCCATCGAGCATGACGCCTGCCGCGTTGAGCTCCTCGATTGCCAGACGGGCACCGTTTTCATTGTCTTTTCCAAGATGGGCACTGCCGCCACTGGTGGGACTCACGTGACCGATTTTGACCACTGTTGCGCTAGGTGCATCCACTTTGCTGCAAGCCACCATGGCGACCGCAGCTGCGATCAAGGTCATGGAAATTTTCACGTTAAATTGCATGGACACTCCGGAATTAATCATTTTGGAAAATATTGATGTGAATTAAATAATTCAACGGGCGTAACGATAACTCAATTTATGTAGCCAAGGTGGTGCAAAGCTGCGGACAACTTGATGCGATGCGTTCAGATCCGCCCGGTGGGGCGATTATTGCGCGTGCCTAGTAGTCCGTTTCACCAATCCCGATACATGAAATCGTGTCATTTTTCCGCCATGTGTCGTTGTTCGTCGTTGCCATAGCTACGGCTATGTCGCCTCCTCTCGCCTAGCCTGACGAAAAAATCCATCAATTTCATTTTTTATCGATTTTGATGAAACGGACTACTAGTGATGCGACGGTGTACGCTTGCGTCTTATTTTTTTCCAAATGACACTGCCATGAAAGTCCACCAGCCCATCAAATTGCGGGAATGCCCCTGTGGTACCGGAAAAAGCTATTGCGAATGTTGCGGACCATGGCATGACGGCTTTTTACGTGGAGTCCATGCGCCGACACCCGAGGCGCTGATGCGCTCGCGCTACAGTGCCTATGTGCTGGGCCTGATCGACTACCTTTTAGCCACTTGGCACCCGTCCACCGCGCCGGGGGAACTTCTGCTGGCACCCGTGCAATGGATGGGCTTGGAGGTGCGCCATACCCAAATGGCGGGCGATGCCGGGGTGGTGGAGTTTGTGGCCCGTTGCAAGACGAATGGCCGCGCCGAACGCATGATTGAAACCAGCCGCTTCGTGCGCCAGGACGGGCGCTGGCTGTATATCGACGGGGATGTGGAGTAATGCAAGGCCGATCCCGCCGGGCTTGAGCGTCTTACGGCTGAGGCAGACATCGGGCTGCTTTTCAGTCATAAACTATGGCCGCCTTGCCCTGCTCGGCCTGCACCCGCCAGGCGGCCAGGGCTTCGTTGCTGGGGAAGAACTTATAGGCATCACCCAGTTGCAGCTCGGCACAGGCAGTCTGTTCGTCCACTTGGCGCGAAATTTCCATGCGCACGCTCATGCCCCGCAGCAAATCACCCTGCTCTGTTTGCTCGGTCTGGGCCGGGTAGTCTTTGAGGATGCGCGCCACATCGGGCACTTTTTTGTCCACCGTCACGCGCAGGTACTTGCCGAAACGACAGCGCGCCCCGTCCAGATCCCAAACTTGAGTTATGGTGAGCTGCTTGCCGCCGGAGAAGCGGTCGTCACGCACCTTGCCCATCACGACAATAACTTCATCGTCTTTAAAGAGGTGCTTGTTGGCATTGATGAGTTCTTCCTCGGCCCGGGCGTCAATCATGGCGGACTTGTCGTCCAGCTTGAAGAGGCCCAGCTTGCCACGCTGGCCGTTGATCACGCGAAACTCGGTCACGATACCTGCCAGCAGTTGCGGTTCACGGGTGTCAATCAGGTCGTCAATCTGACGCTTGGCAAAACGGCGAACTTCCAGGGTTACCTCATCAAACAAGTGGCCAGACAGAAAAAAACCAACGGCTGTTTTCTCGTACGTCAGGCGCTCCTTGATGCCCCAGGGCAGCGCCTCCACCAAGTCCGGTTCCTGGGTGCTGGAGCCGTGCTCGTCGTCACCCCCCATGTCGAACAAACCGACCTGCTTGGCATTGGCCAGGGCAGCTGCACCAAAGTCAAAAGCCCGGTCCACCGAAGCCAGCAACGAGGCGCGGTTGAGCCCGATGGTGTCAAACGCCCCGGCTTTGATCAAAGCCTCGACAGTGCGCTTGTTAATGCGACTGCGGTCAACGCGGGAACAAAAGTCATACAGACTCTTGAACGGCCCCACCACCTCGGCATTGGGGCCAACACCGCGCCCTTCTCGCGCCGCGACGATCGCATGAATGGCTTGCTCACCGGTTCCCTTGATGGCGGCCAGGCCGTAGCGAATTTGTTTGTCTGAGATGGGCTCAAAGCGCGCCACGCCCCGGTTCACATTGGGCGGCTCAAAACTCAGCCCCATCTTGACCGCGTCTTCAAACAAGACCTTGAGCTTGTCGGTGTCGTCCATTTCCACCGTCATGTTGGCGCAAAAGAACTCGGCGGTGTAATGCACCTTGAGCCAGCCGGTGTGGTAGGCCAGCAGGGAGTAGGCGGCGGCGTGCGACTTGTTGAAGCCGTAGCCGGCAAACTTTTCCATCAGGTCAAAAATTTCGTCGGCCTTGTCCTGATTGATGTCGTTTTTGGCGGCACCGTCCCGAAAGGTCTGGCGCTGGCGAGCCATTTCGTCGGCGTCTTTCTTGCCCATGGCGCGGCGCAGCATGTCGGCACCGCCCAGCGAGTAGCCACCCAGAATCTGCGCGGTCTGCATCACCTGCTCTTGGTAAACCATGATGCCGTAGGTCTCAGAGAGCATATTGGCCACCAGCGGGTGCGGGTACTCCACCACCTCGCGCCCGTGTTTGCGCGCCACAAAGCTGGGGATCAGGTCCATCGGGCCGGGACGGTACAAGGCGTTCAGGGCAATCAAATCTTCCAGCCGGGTGGGTTTGGCATCCCGCAGCATGCCCTGCATGCCACGACTTTCAAACTGGAACACAGCCTCGGTCTTGCCTTCGGAAAACAAGCGGTACACCTTGGGGTCGTCCAGCGGCAGGTTTTCAAAGGCAAAGTTCTCCTGACCCTTGTGGCGCTTCATGATGAACTCGCGCGCAATCTCCAAAATGGTCAGCGTGGCCAGGCCCAAAAAGTCGAACTTGACCAGACCAATGGCTTCCACGTCGTTCTTGTCGTACTGGCTCACTGCGGAGTCACTGCCGGGCTGCTGGTACAGCGGGCAAAAGTCGGTCAGCTTGCCCGGTGCAATCAGCACACCGCCGGCGTGCATGCCGATGTTGCGGGTCATGCCTTCGAGCTTGCGGGCCAGCTCCAGCAACAGCTTGACGTCTTCCTCTTTTTCTTCGCGCTCAGCCAAAACGGGTTCGGCCTCGGTGGCATAGACCAGCTTGTCGTCTTTTTTCTTGTCCTTCGGGGGCAGTTGCAGGGTAACGGCCACGCCCGGCTTGTTGGGTATGAGCTTGCTGATGCCATCGCAAAAGGTGTAACTCATGTCCAGCACCCGGCCCACGTCGCGCACCACACCGCGCGCAGCCATGGTGCCAAAGGTGGCAATCTGGCTCACGGCATCTTTGCCGTACTTGGCCTTCACATAATCGATCACCAGGTTGCGGTTGGTCTGGCAGAAGTCGATGTCAAAGTCGGGCATGGACACCCGCTCGGGGTTCAAAAAGCGCTCAAACAGCAGGTTGTACTGCAGCGGATCCAGGTCGGTGATTTTCATCACATAGGCCACCAGCGAGCCGGCGCCTGAACCGCGCCCCGGTCCCACCGGGCAACCGTTGTTTTTGGCCCAATTGATGAAGTCGCCCACGATCAAAAAGTAGCCTGGAAATCCCATTTTCAAAATGGTGACCAGCTCAAACTCCAGCCGCTCTATGTAGCGCGGCATCTGCGCTGCACGCTCTGCCGGGTCGGGGTACAGGTGCGACATGCGCTCTTTAAGGCCCTCGTGCGAGGCGTAGCGAAAGTACTCCTCGGGCGACATACGTACACCGTCGACCAGCGGCGTCGGGAACTCGGGCAACTGCGGCTTGCCCAGCACCAGGGTGAGACTGCAGCGCTTGGCAATTTCTACCGTGTTGGCAAGCGCAGAGGGCACATCCGCAAACAGCGCCTGCATTTGCGCCATAGACTTGAAATACTGCTCGCGGGTGTATTTGCGCACGCGCTTGGGGTTGCTCAGAATTTCGCCATCGGCAATGCAGATGCGGGCCTCGTGGGCCTCGTAGTCATCGGGTTCATTGAACTGAATCGGGTGCGTAGCCACCACCGGCAGTTGCAGGCGCGCCGCCAGTTGCACGGCCGCGGTCACGTGGGCTTCGTCGTCCACCCGCCCCACGCGCTGCAGTTCAATGTAAAAACGGTGCACAAATATGCCGCCCAGTTGCAAGGCCAAGTCCATGGCGCGGGCCTGGTCGCCCTGCACCAGCGCCTGCCCCACCGGCCCGGCCTGCGCGCCGGACAAGGCAATCAGCCCCTCGTTGAGTTCTTTCAGCCACGCCAGCTTGACCGTGGCCTGCAGTTTGCCCGCGTTTTGCGTCCAGGCACGCGCCAGCAGTTCACACAGATTCAGGTAACCCTGCTTGTTTTGCACCAGCAACAGCATGCGCGACAAAGCGGCAGGGTCTTTTCCCATGCCTTCGAGCCAGATTTCAGCGCCGATCAGGGGTTTGACCCCCCTTTTACGCCCTTCTTTGTAGAACTTGATGGCACCAAACAGGTTGGAGAGGTCAGTGATGGCCAGCGCGGGCTGCTTGTCGGCCGCTGCGGCTTTGACAATCTCATCAATGCGGCAGGTGGAGTCAACCACGGAAAATTCGGTATGGAGGCGCAGGTGAACAAACATAGAGCGGTATTGTAGGTTTGTGCCCTCCAAAGCCAGCTGCTCGGCAGGCGTTGCCAAACGCTATAAAAAGAATAGCTGGTTGCGCATATTCCACCTGCGCAAATGCCCTATTTCTTATGTATTTTTGGGCATGCCCCCGACACGGCATGCTTGCGCCGGGCCGCCTAAAATCTCATCCGTGAACACCATCCTCAACATTTCCGCCTACAAATTCGTCCCCCTGCCCGACGCTGCTGCGCTGCGCGAGCTGTTGCTGGCTCGCGCAATGGAGCTCGCGCTCAAAGGCACCATCTTGCTGGCTGAAGAAGGCATCAACCTTTTTCTGGCCGGACCAGCCGATGCGGTGCGCGGATTTATCACGCAGTTGCATGCGGATGGGCGTTTTGCCGACATCGCACCGAAAGAAAGCTGGTCCCAAACTTCTCCTTTCAAAAAAATGCTGGTCAAGGTCAAACGCGAGATCATCCGCATGGACCACCCCACCATTCGCCCGGCCAACGGCCGCGCGCCTGCGGTATCGGCCGCCACGCTCAAGCGCTGGCTGGAAGCTGGCGTTGACGATGTGGGCCGCCCGGTGGTGACGCTCGACACGCGCAATGACTTTGAAGTGGACTGCGGCACTTTTGAAGGAGCCATTGACTGGCGCATCAGCAAATTCACCGAATTCCCCCAAGCGCTGACCGAGCACAAGGCGGACCTTGCGGGCAAGACGGTGGTGAGTTTTTGCACCGGTGGCATACGCTGCGAAAAAGCGGCCATTTTGATGCACGAGGCGGGCCTTGAAAACGTCTTCCAGCTAGAAGGAGGCATTCTCAAATACTTCGAAGAAACCGACGGCGCGCACTACCGGGGCGGCTGCTTTGTGTTCGACGAACGCCGTGCGCTGGGTACTGACCTCGAAATCCGGCCGGTCAATCACGACGCGGGACACGGCCAACTCACCGGCACGATCTAGTGTTTAGCACTAGGTTCAGTAGAGTCAAAGGCTACTGCGTTACGCTTCCACTCTACTCAAGGATGCTGGTGTTTGACACGGCCGGTACTGAGGCTTTGCAACATGCGTGGCGTGATCCGTCCCGCATCCACCAACTCGCCGCCGCGCCGCTGCGCAAACTCTTGGGCCGCTTGCTGATGCGCGAAGGCAGGCAGATTGCCTGCACGCATGGGGCCCATTGCGTTCGAACCCAGCACATAGCTGGCGTGGTCGGCATCAATCCAGCTGCGGGTGTCTACCGCCGTGACGTAGCGCGCGGCGATGTCGGCGGCGCTGCGACCGGGGCTGAAACGCCCTACGTCGTGCAGGTACTGGTACAGGGTGAGCGGGGAGTCAAAAAAATGGGTGTCGCCATTGGAAAACACCACCTGCGCCGCCCAGTCCAGGTTGCGGGCCGGGTACATGCCACACACGGGGCACCGGGCATCAAGCGGCACTGGGCGCGGTGCGTGCAATGCCAGGCCCGAAGCCGGGTCGTAAGGCAGCGGGGGTGCCACGATGCAGACGTCCTGCGGCGCTGCTGCCGGCCCCGCCAGGGGTACGGAACCGGTACACAGCACGCTGGCCAGCGCAACACCGAACATCATCAGGCCAAAGCGCACAACCACAGCTACGCTTGCGCTTGGGTGTTTCACATGCGGGTGTCTTGCTGGGCACCGCCGCTCAGATCGACCATGCCCAGGGTAATCTCGCCAAAGCGCAGCACCTTGCCGCCGTATTGGTTGGCGAAGGCCCGGGCGTCGGCTTCTTGTACAAAACTGGCAATGGTGGGGCCCATGGAACCCTTGCGTTTGCTACCCAGCACGTAGATGCCCGTACGCGCATCAAACCAGTTGCCACGTGGTTGCTCCCAGTCGGCCTTGCCCATGTCTTGCACCATCACCGCGCGAACGGGTTTGACCTGCTCGGGTTTGAGCAGGGTGTTAAACATCTCGACCGTGTCGCAATAAAACGTGGGCTTGGTTTCGTCCTTGAAGTGAATCTGCGCCTTGGGGCCGGGAAAGTCGGCCAACAGCATGCCATCGAGATCGCAGGTGGTTGCGGGGTCAATTTCCATGGGAACCACTGCGGTCTCGGACTTCTCGCCACAGGCGCTCAAGCCGACCAGTGCGCACAATGCGGCCAATAGAAGGGTGTACCGAAGGGTGGATCGAATAGGTTTCATGCGCGAAATCTCCAGGTTGCGAGGGCCAGTGGCGCGGTAATCCAGGCCAGCATGGTACCGCCCATCAGCCAGGGGTTGGCCAGTGCGGGGGGCACGATGCTGGTCAGGCCATACAGGCTGCGCATCTGGTCGAGTGAAAAAACGTTCAGGATGCGAAACACATCCGCGGGGTTGAGCAGCAACACGTAGGCCAGGGCCTGGCCGCCAAACTCGCCACCGCTGGCCACCAGCAAACCCAAGAGCAGCAAGTCAAACACCAGAACAAAACAAACCACAGCGCAATCGCCGGCCCGAGGCACGGGTGCGCTCACGGGTCAGCACGGAGAGCAACAAGGCCAGCTTAGAAACGCCAAGCCCAACAGAACGGAGCTGACCATGAAGCCCGGGTAGTGGTACAGCCCGGGCCAGCCGAACTGGCGGTACAACAACACGGCATCGAGCGCGAAACCCGCCACCGTGGACAGGGTCAGCGCGCAAGCCAGGCCCAGGTATTTGCCCAGCAGCAACTCAAAGCGGGTAATCGGCAAGGCCAATAACAAGTCCAGCGAGCCACGCTCGCGCTCGCCCACCACGGCATCAAAACCCAGCAACAATGCAATTAAAGGGATGAGGTAGATCACCAGACTCACCAAGCTCGCAATGGTGAACTCAATCGAGCGCAAACCCACTTGGCCCTGCTGCGCACCGCCAAAATAAGTGATCACCAGAGAGAAAACCGCAAACACCAGCGCAACGGCCAGCACCCAGCGGTTGCGCATGCGGTCGCGAAACTCTTTGCCCGCGAGGGTGGCGACCTGGCGCCATTCGATATTTAGCATGGGTAGGGTTCGTTAAATAATAAATTGTGCATTTGGGCGTCAGATTTGGGATGCAGTGTTAGGCGCAAAGTGTGCCGTTTAGCTCCGCTAAACAAACGGTTTGCAACGACGCAATGCGCCCAAAACTGACGAGCCAAATGTGCATGTTATTGCTTGACGAGCCCTCAGCTCCTGAGTCCAAAGAACAAATCCTCCAAGGAGGGTTCGTGGATGTGCAAGTCCACCAGGCCCTGGCTCAACGGAGCCAGCGCCGCCAGGACGGCCATCTTGGCTGGGCGGGGGCAACGGATGGTGGCCTCACCCGCCGCCATGTCCATGCTGACGCCCGCAATGTTTTTCAGATGGTTTTGCAATTCGGTCAATTGCATGGAATCACCGCGTAAGGCGATCGACAAGGGCAGATCAAGCTGTTCGCGCAAGGCATGCACGCTGCCAATAGCCTGGATTTTCCCGCTGACCATGATCGCCAGCCGGTCGACGCGCTCTTGCAAATCGGCCAGGATGTGGGAGGTGATCACGATGGTGACGCCTTGCGCACGCAGTGCATTCAACTGCGCATAAAAATCGCGTATGGCACCGGGGTCCAGGCCGTTGCTGGGCTCGTCCAGGAACAACACGCTGGGTTGGCCCAACAGCGCCTGGGCAAAACCCAAACGCTGGCGCATGCCTTTGGAAAATTCATGCACGGCGCGCTTGCCCACGCCCCCAAGCCCACCATTTCCAGCAATGCAGGGCATGTCCCCACATCGGCACCTTTGAGCTTGGCAAAGAAACGCATGGTTTCCAGCGCAGTCAGGTTGTCGTACAAGACCAGGTTTTCTGGCAAGTAACCAATCTTGCGCCGTGCTGCGCGAAAGTCTGAACCTTGCACCGAGACACCGGCCACATGAATGGTGCCCGCGCTGGCCGCCATCAAGCCCAGCATCATTTTGAACAGGGTGCTTTTTCCCGCGCCGTTGTGCCCGATCAAGCCAAACAGTTCACCGCGCTGCACGGTCAGGTCGATGCCATCGACGGCACGCACGCTGCCGTAGTGTTTGTTGACACCCGCCAGCACAATCGCTGCCGAATCAGCGTTCACGCTTGAATTTGTCACGCCATGCGCTCCAATTTTTGTTAAACGGTTGCACCTGGGGATAGGCATCTACCACACTGGGTACACGCAGCACCGGGAACTGCCGCCCAACCAGGCGCAGGGCCTGCACGGCGGGACTGCCCAGTAACAAGGCCATGCTGGGGTGGCGCCAGCTCAAGCGGTCCACCATGTCATTGGCCTCGTAAGGAATGTCGCCCACGCCATTGGCGTCGCGATCCCAGCCCAGGTAGTTGCTCCAATGGTTGCCTTTGCCAGACGGGTCGCGCGGGGTTGTACCCCAGGCCTCGTCGCGCGCACCCACGTAACGCACCTGTTCGCGGTTACCAATGAAATCATTTGCTTGGACGATGTTGCGCGTGGAGCCGGCCGACAAATGCACGCCTACATGGTTGTCCATCACCAGGTTGCCGCGCAGGGTGGCGTACTCCACGTCGTAAATAAAGAATCCTCGGTCGTTGCCTGCGACCACATTGTTTTCAATTACCGAGTCCTGCAGTGTGCGCAGCATGATGCCGTGGTCGGTATTGCCCCAAGTGCGGTTGTTGCGCACCACCTGGTCACGCACCTCCATCAAGGCCAGGCCGCCCCGGTTGGCGTAACTCTCGTTGTCTTCCCACAGGTTGTAGTAGGAATTCATGTAGTGGGTGCCATAACGGCTGTGGTGCAGCCGGTTGCTGCGGAAGATGGCGTGGTGCGACACATCCACATACAAGGCATCGCGCACAAAGCTGATGTGGTTGCCAATGATGCGCGCGCCCTTGGTGTTGTAGAGCTGCACGCCGTTGCCGCGCTGGGCCGAGTTGTAATCACGCTTGCCGGTGATGTTGTTGGCCTCCACCCGCACGTCGTTGGCTTTTTCAATCCACAGCCCAAACAGGTTGTAGCTCAAAGTGCAGTGCTGCACGACGGCACGGTGCGATCCGGGGCGGATGTAGATACCGCTGTTTTGATCCTTCAGGCTATCACCCGAGTCCCGCACAATCAGGCCTTCAAGCACCACATCGGCCGACTCCACGCTGAGGGTGTGGCCCACCAAACCGCCACTCAGGGTGGGCCGCCCCACACCGCGCAAGGTCAGCGGCTTGTTGACGACAAAATTGCCCTGGTACAGCCCGCGGGCAATTTCCACGACATCACCAACTTGCGCTCGGTCAATCACCACTTGCAGGGCATCACCGGGTTTGACCTGCAGCGTGGCAGCGTGCGCACGACCACCCCACAGCAAGCCGAGTACCAATCCACACCACACCAACTGCCGCATGCACACCATTAGTGAATCATGCCAGCAAGAAGCCGAATGTTTTGAGCGTGAGGAACAAGGCCGCACCAATCAACAGGTTTTTAAAGCCCACATAGCTGAGCATGTCCATCACCCCCGCATAGCGGTAGTTGTCCTGCCACCAAGGGCCATCTTTGACATAACGGTGCCCGGAAAGGCGAATCACCACCTCGTACACGCTCCAGCCAAACCACCAGGCGATCACCGCATTCGATGACAAATAGCCCATAGCCGCCAAGCCCCAAGCGATCGTGGCGGCCAGCGCCAGAATAATTCCAACCACATGGATCGCGTGTTTGGAGGCCCAACCCTCGGCTGTCCAAGGCCACAGATGGTCGCGTACCTCCAACCAAATCCACTCCAAAAGTGTGACATCCACCTTGTGCGCAGGTGCCACCGGGTCGGTGGGCATGCGCGGATCGGGGCCATTGGCAGCCTTGGTGCTGATTTGCGCCTCAAAACCCGTGGCAGGATGGATGGGAATGAAATAGCCGTTGACGCCAATGGGGGTGATCTCCAGGCCGTCTTTTTCCCGGCGCTTGCGCTCCTTGGCCAAAGGCGGGCAGCCCTTGGTATCGGTGTACAGCACCATGCAATCGAGGCAGTGCAGGCACTCACGGTGGTCAATGCGGCCCGCCGCATCAATGGCCTGCGCTCCGCAACCGACTGCACAGGCCTTGCAACTGTTGCAGTCCTGCTTGCGGCGCAAGCCGTACCAGCGAAAGGTGCTGGGCATGGCCAACGCAGCACCCAGCGGGCAAATATATTTGCAATAAGGGCGCTCGATGAACAGCGAAAGCCCCAACAAAACCGCCACGAACAGACCATATGGCGAGGCCCTGTTGGTGATGCCGACCAAAAAAGTGGTTTTGAAAGGCTCTACTTCCGACAACACTTCGGCCAAGCCCATGGAGAACATGGATACGGTCAGCAAGCCGAAGAAGATGGCGTATTTGAGCCATTTCAGCCGGTCATGCAACCGCTGCGGCACCGGGCGTTGCCAGCGTTTGAGCCCCATCACACGGCCCACCTTGAACAGGGCTTCGGACAGCGAACCAAACGGGCACATCCAGCCGCAAAACAAGCCGCGTCCATACAGAAACACGGTCAGGATGATGAAGATCCAGAACAGGAAAATAAAGGGGTCGGATAAAAACAGCGACCAGGTCCAATTAAAAAGCAGCGAATGAAACCATGTCAGCACCTGCGTAATAGACGGTTGGGCCATGGCACCAAAGCCGACAAACCCGATACTCAAGCCCCAGGCGCTGTACTTGAACACGTTGACCGGCCACTTGTTTTTGTGGGTCGACAAACGCGTGAGGCGCTCGCGAAATGCATACACCACGGTCACCGCAATCAGCAATGCCGCAAACAGGGCAATTGACACGGCGCGCGACTGCCACACCCGCACCCACGGCGCAGCAGCTTCCTCTACAACCGGACGGCCACCCTGCAACAGGGCGTCTGCGAGCCAGTATTTGGAATCGAAACTGGTGAAACTGCGTGCGCCCGTTGCGCGATCGACCCGATTGCCCAGGAACGACAGTTTCCATGGATAGGCTGCAGAAAACGCCTTGTCACGGATGAGAAAGATGCCGGACTCATTGAAACTGGGCGCACCTTGAGCCGATAAGCCATACAGATTCAAATAATCCAGATCGCGAAAGGTAAATGCATCAGCGCCCTGTTTGACCTGAATACGGTCGTAAATACCCCCCCGCACAAAGCCGGAGCCCTTGAAGGACTCTCCCCCCCTGGTACGAACGATGAAAATCGCATGCTCGCCCGGCTTTAAGCGGTCACGCAAATTCCTGAAACCCAGTTCGCCAAGAACACTGCGGCCCACATCGGGATGGTTCAAATCGCCAAACCACAGTTCAATAAAGGGGTCTGAACTGGGGTCCAGCCCCACCTGCTCGGTCTTGACCAGCAAGCGCTGTACGCTGCCCTGCTCGACCAGTTCATCCCACGTGAAGGATTTGCGGGTTTCGACATACTGGGCGGCATCGCGCACGGTCGGTGCCAGAATGCCAACCTGGCGCGCAATGTTGGTGCCCGAGGTCATCATGACCTGGTTTTGTGCAATCACCGTCACCGTGGCGCCCGATATGGCATCCAGGCCCAGAATGTTTTCTTCCGGACGGGATTGGCCCACCTCAATATTTTGCGCAACCGATTTACCGATGTACTGGTTGTTAAAGTTCAGCAACGCAGACTCAGGGATTCCCAGCAGCAAAATGGGCTCTGAATGCTTGAGCACTTTGACGCCCACAAAATGGCCCGTGGTGTCCATACCAATCAATGTCACGACCGGTTTGCCCGAGTAAGCCGGTGTATCCGTGATGTCGGTGGACAGCATCACATAGCCCAACAGCTTTTTTTGATCCGCTTGCGGTTCGCCGTAGGCTTCTACGTAAGGAGGTTGCCCCTTGCGTTCCGAAAAATGGGTTGCACCCGGAAAAACTTCCGCGCAAGGCAGCAGCGCACACATGTCTTTAGCCGTCGCCAACTCGGCAGGCAAGGTGGCTTCATAAGCGCCGGAGCCCGCACGCGCACCGCCACCGCAAAAACATCACCAGAAAAAGTGGCCACCAGGCCACCCACCGTTGACTCAAAACTAGCATGAATTCCCCTTGTGATTCCCACCTGCGCACACCGGCTGTGCGCGGGTGGGTCACTCACTCTTCCAATCAGCCTTCCACGATGATGCGCGATCGCATTTCCAAGTGCAAAGCATGGCAGAAGTGGGTGCAATAAGCCCAGAACACACCGGGTTTATCCGCCACAAAGGTCACCGATGCGGTTTCCTGCGGATTCACAATGAAGTTCACGTTGTACTTCGGAATCGCAAAACCGTGGGTCAGGTCTTCGATCTTGTCCAGGTTGGTCAAAATCAGGGTCACGTTGTCGCCCTTCTTGAGCTTGATCTCGGTCATGCTAAACGCTGGGGCCTGCGATGTAAGTCGCACCGTAACCTGTTTGCCGTTGCGGGTGATGCCGCTGTCTTTAGGGTCTTTAACCGCCAATGGGAAGTCCTCAAGCGCATAGACTTGCTTGGGATTGACCAGTTCACGCTTGAAGATGATGAAGTCATGCGGTTCGCCACGCACGGGGTGGTCGGCCAGCAGCACCATCTTGTCGCCGGAAATGTCGATGAGCTGTTCGTTCTCGGGGTGCAAAGGGCCCACTGGCAGGAAGCGGTCTTTAGAGAACTTGCAACCCACGGCCAGAAATTTTCCGTCGGCAGCACGTGTTTCCGATTGCGAAGCATTCAAGTGACCCGGCTGGTATTGCAGGTCCAGGCGGTCCACCACGTACTTGGCGGTTTTGTCACCCTTGTGGAAAGCAATCGCTTTGTCCACATTCCACTTGACCACCTGGCTGTCCAGGAACAAGGTGGTGTAGGCATTGCCACGGCCGTCAAAAGCAGTGTGCAGTGGGCCCAGGCCCAGCTCCACTTCGGCCACGATGGCGTCGTCCAATTTTTCCATCTTGCCGTCGAACCAGTCGAGCACTTTGGCCAACTCAATCACCGTACCGGTGGGAGACAGTTTGCCGGCGCAAATGAAGTATTTGGCATCGGGCGAAGCATTGACACCATGGGGATTCTTAGGCACCGACACATAGGCGACCAAGGCGGTCTTGGGATCCGTATTGGCTGCGCGGGTGCAATCGACCACAGGCACTTTGGAGTCGCCAATGGTCTTGGTTTTGCCGGCTTTGACTGCTTCTTCAATACGCGCAATGTTGAAGAAAGTACAGGCATCACGCTCAGCCGACATCATGTCCGCGTACACCGCACCCATTTCGGTGTTGTACTGATTGGTCGCAGCCAATTTGCCGTCGTATGAAGTTGCAACCAAGTCGCAGTTGCCATCGATGAGGGCTTGCCAGCGCACTTCCATGCTCTCGGCGTCCACACAGGTAAACAGTGAACGGTAGGCTTCTACTTTGCCAGTGTCTTTGCCATTGTTGGGTAAGGGGATCGAGAACTCAGCACCTGCAAAAACCCGGGTGGTGTAGTTGATCTTGGGATCAACCGGGTCAGCCTTGTCCGGGAAAATTCCGTGGAAACCCTGGATATTCGGAATCTCGACAATCTTGTCGCAAGTGAAGTAGTCCAAGCGGATACGGGCCATGCGGCCATTGATTTTGTCGTTTATCCAAGCGTAACGACCATCGTAGTTGCCATCTTTGTACGATGCATGGGTATGGTGCGTGTCAGCCACGGTGTAGCGCAGTTCACCGTTGGGCTTGGTACCCATGATATTTTTGGATTCGTTGGTAATGCCCCAACCGACCAATGCATCTGGACAGAACACAGGGATTCGGTGAATTTCACGGCCAGATGGCAGACCCAAAACACGCATATCGCCAGTGTGACCACCACTCCACAGGCCATAGTAGCTGTCCAACTCTCCTGGCTTGAGATGTACCGACGCGCCTGCTGCATGCTTAGCTACGGCAGCCGGTGCGGGCGCTGGTGCTGAAGAGGAGGCTGCCGCAGGTGCCGTAGAAGCACCTTTGTCGGTACAGGCTACAACACCAGCCAAACCGGCCAGCGCTGCGGTATTCATGAATTTGCGGCGTCCGAACACGGTGGATGCTTCGGCGCTGGCTGCTTGGTCTTTGCTCATCAGTTATCCTTAAAATTAACTCGCCCGATTAAACAATTATTTCAGGCTGGGGCGAATATTAGGTCAACTGTGTCACTGCGGGTTAACCCTTTCATCAAAAAATTGATTTATCTCAATCAAGCGCCACCCAATAGCCTTATTTTTGCAACATGTCACGGGATGCGAAAATAGCGTCTGTTACCTTTTCTACAATTCAGTTTTTGATACAAGGATTTTTCGATGCAAAAGAAATTCGTCGGTTTGCTGCTGGTTTGCGGCGCACTTTTAGCCGCCTGCGGTAAACCCGAAGCCACTGCACCCGCTGCAGCAGCACCCAGCACTGCACCGGCTGTTGCAGCGGCCGCCCCCGAGGCAGAAAACGCAGTCGGCAAAAGCATTTATGGCAAGACCTGCGCCCTGTGCCATGCTGCCGGTGTAGCCGGAGCGCCCAAACCAGGCGACAAAGCCGACTGGGGCCCACGCATCGCCCAAGGCAACGACATGCTGTACAAGCATGCCATCGAAGGCTTCAACGGTGCCAAAGGCTCCATGCCCGCCCGTGGTGGCAACCCTGCGCTGAAAGACGACGAAGTCAAGGCCGCAGTGGACTTTATGGTGGCGCAGTCGCGCTAACACCCCACGTATGACGCCCATGGCTCCAAATCGTGGGCGTCGTCGCCTGCTGGCCACCCTTCCAATGGTGGCCACTGCACCTGTATTTGCGCCCCGCCCTGGCCGACCCCACGGTTCGGCAAGCC
The DNA here is from genome assembly GCA_016708345.1 of Candidatus Rhodoferax bjergmarkensis. GTDB lineage: Bacteria > Pseudomonadota > Gammaproteobacteria > Burkholderiales > Burkholderiaceae_C > Rhodoferax > Rhodoferax bjergmarkensis. The sequence goes on along the minus strand of JADJFX010000001.1, from coordinate 5,384 downwards.
GCACGCCCACTCCTGGGAACGCGTGTGGACATGACAGTGCAGGCCGACCGGGGTATCGATACACAAGTCGCAATGACGGCCGCATTTTCTGAAATGCAGCGCCTGCATGACATGCTCAGTCGCTACCGCATTGGCAATCCGGTGCATGCGCTGCACCTAGCCGCTGGAGTGCAGGCTGTACCCGTAACGCCTGAAATGCTGAGCGTGCTGCAAATGGCGCTACAGCGTTCGCAACAAAGCGGGGGCACCTTTGACATCACGGTGGGCGCATTCACTGGCTGGGATTTCAGCCAAAGCGCGGGCGTGGTCCCGCCTGCTGACGAAATCGCGCGGGAATTGCCGTTGGTGGACTACCGTCAGTTGGTGCTGGATGAAAAAAAATCGACGGCATACTTGCGTCGGCGCGGCATGCGCATCGACTTGGGCGGTATCGCCAAGTTACCTATTTTGCAGGCCGGTATGCGGGTCTTGAAAGACCACGGCATCCGCAATGCCATGCTCAACGGCGGCGGGGATGTACTGGTCAGTGGCCAACTGCAAGGTCGCGATTGGCGTATCGGTTTGCGCGACCCACGCTCGCCGGAGCAAATTCTTGGCACCGTGAGCCTGCGCGAAGGATTTGTTGCCGCATCGGGCGACTACGAACGTTTCTTCATGCGCGATGGACAACGCTTCCACCACATTCTTGATCCGCAAACGGGGCAACCCACCCGCGGCCCACATGGGGTTGCACTGATTTCACGCACACTCGAAGACATCAACGGACTGGGCGCAGCCATCATGGTGGCCGGTGCTGCAGCCGGGCGGGCGATGCTCAAACCTTTGCAATCGGTCGATGCGCTCATTGTGGAGCCCAAACTGGGTTTGTGGTTATCCCATGGCATGGCTCAGCGCCTGCGCAGCTGATGCCGCGCTGACCAAGCAAAGGAATACTGGCTATTTTTCGCTAGCGCCGGTCAACCAGAGCGTGGGCTATGGTACCCAGATCCACGTATTCCAACTCGCTGCCAACCGGCACGCCCCGGGCCAAGCGGGTCAGACGCAGCCCCCGCGCCTTGAGCCCTTCGTTGATGACATGGGCCGTGGCTTCGCCCTCGGCGGTAAAGTTGGTGGCCAGAATCACCTCCTGCACCAAGCCGTCACAGGCACGGTCAAACAATTTTTTGAGACCGATGTCCTTGGGGCCAATGCCGTCCAGCGGACTGAGTTTGCCCATCAGCACAAAATAAAGCCCCTTGTAAGCGCCGGTACGCTCCAGCGCCGACTGGTCAGCAGGCGTTTCGACCACACACAGCTTGGAGGCATCGCGCCGGGGGTCAAGGCAGGTGGCGCAAACCTCCGCCTGGGTAAACGTATGGCAGCGCTCGCAGTGGTGTACCTCTTCGGCGGCAAGCTTCAAGGCACGGGACAAGGCCAGCGCACCCGCACGATCATGCTGCAACAGATGAAACGCCATGCGAGAGGCCGACTTGACCCCAACTCCTGGCAGACGTTTGAGCGCCTGGATCAGAACTTCAAGGGAGTTGGTGTCAGTCATAGACCCCTTAAAACGTAAAAGTTATTCCGTTTCCAGATCGATGCGACATCAGGCGCGAAGCCTTTGATCAGTGCTGTAGCTTGTCCCAGAGCATTTGAAGATGCTCTGGGAGGGCAAGGCGAAGCAACAACATGCCGGATTGATATGGGAATGGAATTAGAAGGGAAATTTCATGCCGCCAGGCAGGCCCGGCATGCCAGCCGTGAGCTTGCCCATTTTCTCGGAGGATGTCTCCTCGGCCTTGCGCACGGCCGCGTTGAAAGCAGCTGCCACCAGGTCTTCCAGCATGTCTTTGTCTTCGGCCAGCAAACTGGGGTCGATGGTGACGCGTCGCACGTCGTGCTTGCAGGTCATGGTGACCTTGACCAGCCCCGCACCAGACTCACCGGTGACTTCAACATTGCCCAGTTCATCCTGGGCTTTTTTCATGTTGTCCTGCATGGCCTGGGCCTGCTTCATGAGGCCGGCGAGTTGTCCTTTATTGAACATAGTGATTCCTTGGTTGGTGATTTGAATGAATTTTTTTGAATGACGATGCTGCGGTGAACTCAATCAGCCCGGTTTGATGCTGCCGGGCACGATTTTCGCCCCAAAATCGCGCATCATCGTCTGAACAAACGGATCGTCGAAGATGATTTTTTCGGCAGCCAACTGCTTTTCTGCCGCCAGCGCCGCGTTGCGCCGGGCCGGGCTGTCGGTGACGCGCCCGACCTCAATCGCCAGTCGCGCCGTATGACCTGCTGCTTGCAAGGCTGTGGTCAGCCGGTCACGGCTGCCCGGCTGGTTCAGCGACTCACGCTCCACCCGCAGCAGCCACTGGTCTGTGTCGCGTGCCACCAGCTGTGACTGCAACGCCAGCTCACGCACCAGGGCGGTGACGGCGTCGGTGGCGATGAGCTGCTGCACCACGCGGTGCCAGAATTCGCCATCTTCGCTCGGCACCCACTGCGCAGCGGCCGACTGACTGGCCAACACCTCGGCACGTGAATCGGCTTGAACCCGCACCGGAATTGCTACAACATTTGTAGCTGCTTGCGCAGGTTCTACGTGCGCTAAAGCCTTATTTTGTTCGAAAGTATGTGGTTGGCCAGGGGCCACCACGGCCAGGTTCACCACTGCAAGCTGCTGGCCAGGAGGGACCTGCTCCACCACAGCCGGGGCTTGAACTGGCGCAAAAACCTGACTCGAAGCCACTGTAGGCACCGCAGGCCCCGTAGGTGCCACAGACATCGGAACTGGAGTCGCCACCTCAGTCTGTGCCGTTTTTGCTTCAATTTTGATAGCTAATGGCGCAGGTTCAACGAGCGGGAGCGGCTTATTCAGGCTTTTTTTTTCAGCCATGGCCCCCTGCTGGTCTGCCGGGGGTTTGAAAGCCAGCAAGCGCAGCAACACCATGGTCAGCGCCGCATACTCATCCGGCGCCAAACCCAGCTCGGCACGGCCATGCAGACACATGCTGTACAGCAACTGGGTTTCGTCGGCGGGCATCAGCGCCGCCAATTGGACGATATCTGCGGCCTCGGGGTCCGCATCATCCGACGGCGAGGCCAGCGTGGGCACCGCCTGCAACACGGCCATGCGTTGCAGCACCGTGCTCATTTCTTCCAGAGTGGAGGCGGCGCTAAGGCCATTGAGTCGCAAAACTTCCGCGGTTTCGACCACGGTTTTTCCATCGCCTTGGGCCAGCGCTTGCAGCAGGCGAAACACGTAGGAGCGGTCAACGCTGCCCAGCATCTGGCGCACGGTGGCTTCTTCGAGCTGACCGCCGCCAAAGGCAATCGCCTGATCGCTCAGGCTCAGGGCATCGCGCATGGAGCCGCGCGCGGCGCGGGCCAGCAAACGCAGGGACTGCAGGTCAGCCTGGACGTTCTCAGCCTGCAACACTTTGTGCAAGTGCTCGCGAATGGTTTCTGGGGCCATCGGGCGCAAGTTGAACTGCAGACAGCGTGACAACACGGTAACCGGCACTTTTTGCGGGTCGGTGGTGGCCAGCACAAATTTCAGGTACTCGGGTGGCTCTTCCAAAGTTTTTAACATGGCGTTAAAGGCCGTGTTGGTGAGCATGTGAACCTCGTCAATCATGAACACCTTAAAGCGCCCCTGCACCGGCTTGTAAACAGCCTGCTCCAGGAGCGACTGCACCTCATCCACACCCCGGTTGGAGGCAGCGTCCAGCTCGGTGTAGTCCACAAAACGGCCACTGTCAATGTCGGTGCAGGCCTGGCATACGCCGCACGGTGTGGCGGTGATGCCACCCAGACCGTCCAAGCCCTGGCAGTTGAGCGACTTGGCCAAAATGCGCGAAACTGTGGTTTTTCCCACACCTCGGGTGCCGGTGAACAGATAAGCATGGTGCAGCCGCTGCGAAGTCAAAGCATTGCTCAGGGCACGCACCACATGCTCCTGCCCCACCATTTCAGTAAAGTTGCGGGGGCGGTACTTGCGGGCGAGCACGAGATAAGACATGCCGGGATTCTAAGGCTCTGCGGCGACTTCCCCGGGAGCCCTGCCGCCAGAAAATCCAGATGCACAAAAACGCGCCGAAACCCTTCATTTCGATCCATAATTAATTCCAGCTAGCCAGCCAATTTCCCGTTAAGCCAGCGATCAATTCCTCCAGCAAGCATGGTCAGTTCAGCCAAAATCACCGCAAAGTCAGCGAGCAAAACAGCGCCACAACCGAGCGTCAAATCGGCAAAATCGCCTGTTGCCAAAGCGTCTGGTGCGGGCGAACCTTTCTTGCGCTTCCACCATTCGAATGATCTGCGAACCAAAACCAATACCCTTCTGAGCACGATTGAAACTGCGCCCGATGCTGCCCTGCATGGCCAGTCGTTGGCAGACTTGGTGGCCGAACTGACCGAAGTCGGCATGGACTACTATTTCATGAAAGCGCTCAAACAAGCCAAAGTTGGCTTTGTTGGCGAGCAATCTGCCCGTCTGGGCATATCCGGTGCCACCAAGCTCATCAGCTCGGTGAGTCGCAAGTTCATCGAGCGCATGGATGCGGCCCAACTTCAGGTGGTGGTGCGTCATATCCGTGAACTGAGCTGATCGGGATTGGGTCTGCGCGCGTGGCCTTCTCACTCTGCCCTACAATATTGGCTGACGGGCCTTCCCGCATGGTGAAGCGGCCAACCGGGTCAGGTGGGGAACCAAGCAGCCCTAACTGTGGAGCCAGTGCCGGGGTCAAGGCTCGTCAACCTTATTCTTTGTACCAAGCGCAGACACTTCTTGTGATCATCAGAGCCTTTGGTCTTTGCTGCTTGGCATTTGCCTTGAGCCTTCTGGCCATGGTTGAAGTGGCAGCCCGGGATCGCACTGAGGTGGCGACAGCTGCTGCAAGCACGGTGGACACCTTTCCTGCTTTTTTGGTGCAAGGGCAAGTTCCCGCCCGTATTGATGTCGGTCCGCGCATGGGCATGCTGATCGACCGCACCAAAGCGCTCACCCACGCACACATCATCGCGCCCGATCTAGCCTGGCAGCCCATCACCCGGCGCTCACCCAATTTCGGATTCACCCGGGATGCCTACTGGTTTCGTTTCCAGATCGACAACCAAGACGCACACAACACCCAGCGCTTGGTAGAGCTCCCCATTACCTTCATCGATGACGTGCAGTTTTTTCACTATGCAGGTGGTCGGCTTGTCACCAGCTACGCGCTGGGTGATGAAAAACCTTTTGCCCAGAGACCTATCAAGCACCCCAGTTTTGTCATGCCAGTGAGCTTGGTTCCCGGGGTAAACCATATCTACATTCGACTGGCCTCGGCCGGCAGCATAGAAGCGCCCTTTCGAATTTGGGACCCGCTCAAATTCCACGAAAGCAGCAGCAACGAGAATCT